>OZ245849.1:0-4800000 GCA_965228965.1 Bythopirellula sp. | reverse complement strand
ACCCGAGTTGTTCCATGAGGTGATCGAACTCGGACTGCTGCTACCAGTAACCGCAGCACGAGCGGTAACAACTCGGCCGATGTGTGCGTCTTCAGATGAAACGCTGGCTCCGTTCTCCAATTCGAACGCGCCGTACATCATGTCGAACAATCCTGTCGTCGACCAGGTTGTCCCAGGGCCGGTAACCAGAAGGTCGCCTGAGGCAATGTTGGTGGCGCCGCTGATGAACTCAGCACCATTGGAAACTGAGATGTCACTCGTATTGACAGTCAAGGTTCTGGCTACACTCCACTTGGATCGTGATCCTGAAGCACTACCAGAAATGGTGACTGGTGAATTGTTGCCAAGGTAGACATCTTGCGTGATGAGCTCTCCACCTTGCAGCACTCGTACATCGCCGAGGCCTGTCACGCCCAGATTCGCGTTCTGATAGACCGTCAATGACGACGGGGTACCGCTGACACCCAAACCAGTAACGAGGATGTCGCCAGCATCCATCATAAAGCTTGCGATCTGTGCTTTCGCTCCCGCTTGCACCGTGAGATTGCCACGACGTGTATCCCCTAAAATGAGAGCGCTGACATCCAAGAGCGAAGGCGTGCCAATGGAGTTTTCGCCGACCAGTGTGATTTCTGCAGGGTTTGTGAATGTGGGGCCGTCCGCATTGACCGTGTCAGCCGTAATCCTGGCACCATCGGTCGCCATCAGTCCTCCTGTGACCTCGATATGGTTTGTGACATCCAGTAAAAACCGGTCGGGGAAATCCCCAAACGCGTTGCCTACAGAGAGGTCACCTAGACTATCGATTTGGACATTGTCGAGATCGTACGTCTTCGTAGCTGATCCCAAAAACTTGATATCGCCATTCTCGACGTGTAGGTCGGTGGCAATTTGATCTTGAATAAACAAGATCTCGATCGGATTGATGCTGGTGTCGTTAAATCGCACATCATCCTCGGGACGCGGCTCACCTGACGGTAGCCAGTTGTTGTCGGTCGAGTACAGGCCTCCTATCCCATCACCTCGATCCCAATTGCGGGTGAGAGCGTGGGTAGATTCCGACGCTAGCTGAAGCTGAAAAACGATCGTTAGTGCAATTCCTGAAAGTTGTCGTGACGACCGGGTCATGGTATTCACTCAGTCTTGCCGTGAGAGTTGTCGTTGAATTAGCACCAAGGTGCCGTACCCTCCCAGGCGACAAGCGAAGACAAAGGGGCTCATAGAAATTGGAAAATTTAATCCATCAGTAAATCGGCCATACGTCTGCCCCACGCGTCCCTCGTTGCCTCGGCTCTGTTCTACAGCCGACCTATTCTTTTCGCGTACCGGTGATTAGCACGTATGGACGTGGCACCAGAATCCCCACATCCGTACGATAGTCTTCGTGAAACTGCTCGAAGTCGACCCGGAATCGCTGTGCGGCCGCGGGCTTGAGTTTCTCCAGCAAGCTCTTGACGGGGCCGTAGCCCTGCGAAAAAGCCTCCCAAGCATCGGCTGCCGTTTTCTCGCGGTGGTAAGAAATTGCCTGTTCTGTGCGGTACTCGAAATTCTGGCCTAGCCACCGCTGCAGCCGGTCCGCTTTTGACCAGTCGAACGGAGAGTGCATCAAGGCAGGGCTATTGGTAGTGTGGCGGCTAATGACCTGAAACAACTCAGAAACGCCCCCGTAGTCTTCCCATATAGTCAATGCTATTCGGCCACCAGGTCGACAAACACGCGCGAGTTCTGCCGCCGCCTGTTCAGGATCGCCGCAGAACATCACGCCAAAAGTCGATACGACCGCGTCGAATTCGCCGTCAGCGAACGGTAATGCCTCGGCATCGCCAACACGAAAATCGATTTGTTGTGTCTTGTCGAGACGTCTCGCTGCTGCAATAACCTCAGCCCCCAAATCGATGCCCGTTACTGAGGCACCGCAGGCGCTGACTTGCCGAGCCGTCCACCCAGTACCGGTGGCCACGTCGAGGATTTTTTCGTGTCGGGCAGGAGCAAGGCGATCGACACAGTGCTGGATAGCGTCGGAAATCTGACGACTAATACGATCATATTCTGCACCGCCAGTATTCCAGTTGTAGGCTGCCATACGGTTGCGTGACAGGATGTTGGCGGCGTCTTTCGTCTTTGGTGCCATATTCTGTCTCCATGTCCTTCGATTCGTCATGCGATGCTCGGGTCCAGGAGCCTCTTCACAACAGGCGACATTTGCAGTGGCATTGGCTCACCTCTTACCACAAAAGGAACAATGATTTTTGAGTACCCTGTGAGCGACTTCCCAGCCAGCTATGGCCGAGCTGATTGTCCTGCGACCGTGAATACTACTCTTCGCGTCGCTGCCCTCCGAAGAAAGAGAACAAGAGATGCGACGTACTTCTGCAGCTTTGGCTGCACGACCCGAGATGAAAAGAGGCTGCGTCCGGGAACCGCAACGCAGTCTTGTCCGCACAAGGGTATTGGCAATCCTCGCCCTCGGTCGGCTGGTTCGAGATCAGGTGGTACCTTGCCTAGCGAGTGCAGTGCCCGGAGAAGCCACGGCTCATCATCAGAACTAGGCGATGTGCCAGACTTGGCGCAAAGGTTGGTGCCGTCGCGTGAGTTCCTTATGTCATTCTGATGCGGCGATTTCTTGACCTGCCGGCGTGGAAAGTGATCGCAAGATTTGCAAGTCAACATCTTCGCTAGTGAACCTCGTCGCGCCATCCAAGTACAAGAATTGAGCTCCGCCGGGATGGTCGCTGCGAAAGTTGCTCGTATTGTGGACACCGCCGTCCAAGGTGCTACGACAGTCGGTATGATCGGCACTGTAGCGAATCATCGAATTGGTTACCGGCCATTTATTGATTCGTTCGACTGCACAACCAAAAAGGGATGATCCGACAACCGGCAAAGTCAATTCGGCTGCCAGCGGCGCGCCACTCATCCAGGGTATGTCTGCGGTATCCCAACCTTCTGGGTTCGGTAGCGTGCATTCGACTCCCGAGCACACCTGCCAAGATTCGCCACCGGCAGCTTCCCCCAGAGCAACAGTAGAGCTCAACCCGTCAGTTACCATTCGCAATGATTCTGGGTCGCCGATCGAAAACACCCCTTTCTCACTCGCTGGAACTTCGCCGAAGAAACACCAGGTATCCGTAGCTCCATGGTTAAGCGCGTAGTCCGTCGTGGCAAAATGATCGCCGACGGGCAGTCCAGCATCAGCGAGCACGGTCGTCTCCAGGGTTTGTCGGCCATTAGACGGACATGAGAAAAACGAGATTTCCACTCTGTGTAGCTCTATCGGTTGCAGGAACGGAGGTTGCGATTGATCGTATCGATCAGCAACAGCCAGTTGCTCAAAGTAGGGGAGCAGCCGTGTGTACGCGGTCGCGCGAAACTCAACACCTGTCGCATCTGCGGTGGGAAAGGTTGCTTCCAGGCCTGCTGGAATAACGCCTAGTGCGGATTCATAGTTTGCTATCGCTAATCCAAACTGCCGTAAGTTATTCTGGCAACTAGCGCGTCGACTAGATTCTCTCGCTACCTGAATCGCTGGTAGCAGGAGTGCGACGAGTATGCCGATGATTGCGATCACAACCAGCAGTTCGACAAGTGTGAATCCGATCGTCTTCGAACGGCGCGGCCGCAGGTTGCGGTTTAATGGGAGTTGAGCCATGGCACCGGAGCTAAGGACACGATACACAATCGCCTATTATAGACCGCTCGCACGCGATGCACAGCGAACTGCTACGATCGGTCCGGCGATGGCCCTAAGCTCGAGGCTAGTTGCACCGCTTCTTCAACGAGAGCAGCTATAGTCAGACGGTTTCCGGCCTTCTGAAGACGTTCGAAAACCCGATCTCCGAGTTCTAATTGGACGTTCTCCATGGTTGAAGTGAATTCTGGACTCAGCTCGTTTTGGTCACCGAACCCAGGTAGCGAACTGAGCATGCCTGAGAAACGTACTGCTGCCTCCAGCTGATTACACTCTACCAGCGCCAGAATCAGGGAACGCAATGCGATCGGATATGCCGAGACTTTGCCTCGCGATTCAATCCCCGTGTCGATCATAACTTGAAGGTTCTTTATGGTAGACTCTAATCGTTCCTTCGGTGCGGTTGACGCATCCGTCAAACCGTCTACGAACAGGCCGACCAACGCGGCCAAAGCGCGGTTGCCACAGGAATTCGAAATCGCGATCGATTCTTTCATAGACTGCATCGCAGTAGGAAGATCACCACGCTTCATGGCAGTCGTCCCCTGCACTAACGTCAGGAAAGCATGACCAGTCGGCCAATCAAGATCCATGATGGTTTGCCCCTCCGTCCTCATGCTGTTGTCAATGCGAGAATCGGTGGGATCTGCCATGACCAGCGTTTTCGCTGCGAAGGGCATGGAAAGCCAGCGAGCTTCAAGCTTATCATCTTGAGCTTTTGCCACGTCACGTCCGCGCTGAATGATTTGCAAGCTATCGGCAAATCGTTGCAAATGAAACAGCTGTGCATACTGCATGTAGAAATTTGGAACATAAGTGGCGAGCTGATCGCAGCGATCGAGGTAGACTCTGGCCTGGTCGTGGTTACCTTTGACCCACATCCCTGTGCCTAGCACATAGTTCACGTCGGCTCGATCGGTTGCTTCCGAGCCAAATACGTCTATGGCCGCATGCATCCATTGAAACAGCTCAACACGCAAATGAAACATGGCTGCTCTTGTTAGCGCCACGATCGGATCGATCGCGACTGCTGCGACACGATGCTCTCGTCCCCAGGCAATCGCCTTCCGCAGATCGGGCCATTCGCTGTTTAGTGCGACGAAACAGGCAATTTCGTTCTCCCCATAAATTCCCCGTCCTAGCTCGACGACCCGTTCTGCATGGTAGTAGGCGTGCCGCTGTCTGGCGTCCTCCAACAATTCTGGTGGACATTGCGACTGACAAAACTGACGTATCGGCTCCAGTAAGCGGAATCTCGAACGCCCTTGATGCTCGGAACGCGCCAACATCGATTGCTCCACCAAGCGATGCAGACGACGGCGCCCACCAGTCTTTAAGTTACACACTCGCAAAGCTGCTTCGTTAGTAAACGGTCCTGCGAATACGGAGAGTTCTTGCAGGGTCCGTTGCTCGGCAGTAGAAAGCAAATCGAACGACCATGCAATCGTCTTACTAACCGTTGCTTGGCGATCGTGGGAGCGTTTGCCGCTTTGTAGCGTTTCCATTTGATCATCTAGTGCTTCGACCAATTCTTCCAGTGACATGACCGAGAGTTGTGCCGCAGCCAACTCGACTGCAAGGGGCAGTCCATCCAGCTTAGTCACGATTTGTTCGACTAATCTGCGATGCTCAATGGCATCATGGTAATGCGACAGTGAAGTCGCTCTGTAAACAAACAATTCAGCGGCATGACTATCGATGCCTCGGAATGGCAGGCCTTCCAACAGGTACACGTATTCGCCCGAGGTGCGTAGTGCCTCGCGAGACGTGGCTAGGATTTTCAGCCCCTCGATACGTTCAAGCAGAGTATCAACCAGCTTGGCGACTGAATCGATCACGTGCTCGCAATTGTCGAATAGAAGCAAAGTGGACTGGTCTCGTAGACGAGCGATCACATGGTCCAAATCACTGATCGTGCCCGCATTGCCATCCAAGGCAGCTGCTAATACTTCTTCGACGAGCGATTCATCACGTAGGGACGCAAACTCACAGATCCAAACGCCTCCTGGAAACGTAGTCGAATGATTTCGTCCCGCTTCTACTGCTAGTGCGGTTTTGCCAACACCTCCAGGGCCCACAATCGTCACCAGTGAGTTCTGAAGCAACAAGTCCGACAGCTTATCTCGTTCTTCGACTCGGCCCGTGAGATCCATGCGGCGCTGTGGCAAGTTATTCGGTACCGCTACCTTCCAAGGATTGAGACTGCTCTCGGGTTTCCCAGAGATATCGGCACCTTCCAATAACTTGCGGATTTCACTCAGTTGATAAACCACATCAGCTGCAGATGGCCGCAGGCTAGCGTCCTTGTTCAGCATGGCCAGTACCAGCGAGGAAAGTTCGCGAGGCACATCAGACGGAAAGTCCACTGACTTCTGAAGTTCAGCGTCTGCGACATTTCGCATGGTTTGAAATGCAGTTGTAGCCCGAAATGGATTTACACCTGTGACCATCTCCAACAACACAGTGCCGAAGGAGAATATGTCGGTGGCACACGTCAGCGCTCTACTTTCGGCTTGCTCGGGAGACATGAACGGCGCCGTGCCTGACACGATCCCCCCCGCGCCGGTTAGATCTTGATGAAAGTCTGGCGTTTCTGGTCGAGCTAATCCAAAGTCGAGAATCTTCGCTCGGCCGTCTTGGCTCACGATGATGTTCTCAGGCTTAATATCGCGGTGCATCAGATTTTGCGAATGTGCGGAACTCAGGCCGGCGGCGATATCTTGCGCGAAAGCAACGGCAGTGGACCAGTCGATGCCTTCGGTGCTGAGATGACGGAGAGTTTGACCGTCAACAAACTCCATGACGGCAAAGTGAATGTCGTCATGCTTGGCAACATCATGCAATGTGACAATGTTGGGATGCGAAAGAGCAGCAATCAGCCGGAGCTCTCGATCGAATCTTTCGTGCATGCTTGTGTCACCGAGGCTCGTCATATTCAGCGTTTTTATCGCTACATGACGATCGAGACGCGAGTCTTCCGCGCGGTATACTTCGCCCATCCCACCTGTTCCCAGATGCGAGAGGATTTGGTAGCGATTGGCGAGTACGATCCCCGACTGAAAACGTGGTTCGCGGTTCGTTGGCTCGCCCGCAATGGCCGTCGCGTTGGTAGCTTCAGGGATCAATGCGGGCGGATCGTCCGGCAATAGACTGCCAGGTTCATCCAATGCAGCCAGCAGTGCTTCGACTTCGATGCGAAGTTGGGCGTCGTCGTGGCAAGCATTGTCCAAGAAGGAGGAGTGTTGATCGGCAGGGAGTTCGATTAACTGCTCTAAGAGGAGCAGAGCTTTCCGCTGTTGATTCATTAGGTCGCCGCCCATTCGTCGCCAACAGACGATTGCTGAAGTTCCCTGCGCAACCATGCTTGCGCAACGACCCAATCTCGTTTAACAGTTGCTATGGAGATATCCAACATGTTAGCAACCTCCTCGTTATTCATTCCACCAAAGTACCTCATTTCTACAACTTGAGATTTGCGGGGTTCCAATTTTCCTAACTTTTCGAGCGCCTCGTCGAGTGCCAAGAATTCGTCCCGCTGCTGATCGCACGCCAGCATCGCCTCATCAAATGAGAACTTCTGTCGATTTCCTCCCCGCTTTTGACGCCCGCGTGTGCGAGCGTGATCAACCAGTAAGTTCCGCATCGCAGTCGCTGCGTACGAAAAGAATTGCTTTTGATTTTTCGTCGGGATTTGGCTGTCAGTCAGCAGTCGCAGTGACACCTCGTTGACCAGCGCCGTGGACGTCAGCGTGTGGTCCTGCCGTTCGCCAGCCATCTTACGTGCTGCCATCCGGCGCAATTCATCATATGTAGTTTGGATCAGATTGGCGCGCGCATCTTCATCTCCCGTTTCGGCGAGTTTCAAGAGGTTTGTGAGATCCATGGCGCTAGTCGAGGTCGAAGGGAGACATTTTCATTCTATTGTAGCAAGGGGAGTGATTAATTGAATCTTGTCAATCCCTGGGCATATCTGTCGGTCCAAGAAGCGTCTAACGAGGGCTGCTCACGAAGTGCTTGAAATAGGTTGTTAGAGCCTCGTGCGAGCAAACCGAGGAAGAAAAAGAAGTGGACTCTCCAGCGTTGGTACGCGTGTCAGTCGTGCGAAACTTGTCTAGTCGCTCGCGCCCGTCATGCAAGTCATTCCAGATTTGCGAGTGTGACATTGCAGGCGTAAGCCTTCTCAAACTTGCGTCAGAGAATCATCGCGGTATGCAGTTGGAATTCGGCAGCAACGCCTGCTGTTATCTGGTAAGAGTTTGCACCTAGCAATAGTACACATCAACCTAGTTAGCAGGTCCGGTGCCTTCGCATCAGACTCATGGCCACGAAAGGTCCTGCGAATGTCTGCCATCACAGCTCCTACCTCTTCCGTGTTGGTCGCAATCGCAACATTGGCTGCGTTAACAGCACTCGCCATTGCGTCAGTTAGCGGCGATTGAGGTGCATATAAACAGCGAGTTGGGGTTGGTCTGGCGAATAGCCTGCAATAGCCCAAGATGCTCTTCAGCAAAACCATCAAGCCCCTCCTCAAGATACCGTTGCAGGTCCGCAAGAAGGTCGATTCTGCCAATCGTCAGAGTAATGATGCTCCCTAGAGCGTCTGTCGGCACGTACCCGTGGTAGCAACCTTCTCTAGAACTTTCAGTTCTCGGAGTCGCATGAGGGTCGGGTTGTCGGCCAGTAGCTTGGCGGTGTTCGCCTGGCTACCCATAGCCGCCGTCTCCTCACGTCGGGCAACCAGGTTGTAGCAGAGATGACAGCCCTTCGTCGTCAATCAGTTGCCAGATCAATGCAGCACGTGGTAAACACTTAGAAAATCAAGAGTTACGGCGGCCTGTGTGAGCATACGAAACACTTTCCTTCTCTTTTCTCAGGAATCTACCCAAGTAATCCGGCTTAGTGCGCATCTAAATCTTCAGTCTCATCCTCATATCCATACCCTTCAGATTCTTTTCACAGAGTGCCTTATGAAAGTAATACGCTTCAGCTACTTTGCGGCCATCCTGTTAGCAGGCCATTCGGGCAGTGCGTTGGCAGGACAATCAGTGATCGCTGGAAGTGAACTGAATGCTCCTCCGGCATTCTGGGAGAATTCCTTCTACCCGCTCTCAACTAGCATCGATAGAGCTTTTCCGTTCACAGTTTTATCAGGAGGACCCTATTCGGTAGAACAGCTGCAAATCGTAGCCTTTCACTATCCTGGGCTAGCTAGCAGTAGCGCAACTTTTTCCATCCATATGGATTTCCAAGGTTTACCTGGTGAAACTCTTGCAGACTTTCAGGTACACGAAATTTCAACGGTCCCTGAAGTCCATGCATCGGCACCAACAGAGTCATTAACTCTTACCTCCAGCACTATGTATTGGATCGTCGGACAAACCGCACAAGGTCAAGTTAACTGGAATCTGGGCGACTCCGTGTTTGGCGATACTGCCTTCAAACGGCCGAACACAGCTTGGACCTTACAAGAAAACAGAAACGTTTCTGCCTATGTAATCCTGGGCACTCCAATTCCTGAACCAACATGTCTGATCTTGATAGGATGCTGTGTGATCGGATGGCTTTCTATTGGCCGCCGAGGAAGGAAGGTCACTGATACAATTAGGAGAAAGAGTATTACAAGGCATCCCAAGTGATCGTGACAAGGTGATTAAGAAACTTGACCGCTACTGACGAAGAACTGATGGCCGACTTTCAGACATCAAGGTCGGCAGTTGCGCTTGATGAGCTAGTAACACGTCATTTACAAACTGTACGAAACCTTGCCTACCGCATAGTCCTATGTAACTCAACTGCTGATGATGTCGCGCAGGATGTATTTGCTAAAGTTATCCACAATGCCACGTCATTCCGGGCTGATGCCAAGTTTTCCACTTGGTTGTACAGAATTACCGTTAACACTGCCAAAGAGCACATGAGACAACGACGTGTGACGTTGAATATAGATGAGAACAACGACAGTGTTGACATTTCGGAGCATAAATGGCCGGAGCAACAAGCTATGGATGATGAGCTGGCAGAGAAGATACAACACGCGATGACACAACTCTCCACAAAGCTACGCACAGCCATAGTGCTTACCTCGATTGAACAACTACCGGCGAGAGAAGCGGCAGCAATCGAAGGATGCTCTACGGCCACGATGCACTGGAGAGTTCATCAAGCGCGTAAGCAACTCAAATTACTTCTTCAAGGATATCTCACGTCATGAATAGCTCCCAAGACGACCAAATTGATCGCCTGCTCTCCGATTGGGCTACGAAGACTGATTCGAGTATGGATCGTTTAGAATCACTGAAAGTTTCTATTGTTGAGCAACCTCAGGCAGATTCTCAAAGTGCGTGCGAATTGGCGGAGCTACCCGAGGCTCATAACCATTGGCGGGTAGCAGCTGCCTTCAGCGTGGCGACCGCGGCAGCTTTACTGCTGACCTTTACGTTGTGGAAAGACAGTGATCCCACGAGTATTGCAAGTAGAGATGTCAAGCAAATTCCGTTGCTGCCTGATGGAGTGCCACTTCCCAACTCTGTCGTATCGACAGACCATCAAAGACGGCTGTGGCAAGAGCACTACAGCGTCTTTGGAGCAGAATTGGTCTGGCTTGCTGACCGTGGTGACCAAACAGAAATCGGCTTGTCGGAAACCGCAACCGATTCACGCAGCAGGGGGCTTGTGGACATTCACCTGATTTTGTGGTCGCGATCTGCAGCAGAAGGGAAATGGCAAAAGGCTCAGGCCTTTCGTGTTATTGCTGCTTCAGAGCACTTGGTACAGGTTCCGTCTGGTGAGGGAACGGCCGAGCCGCTGGAGATTTGGGTTTACCCACTCGACCAAGAAATGGTTTCGATTGATTTGAACTTTCGCCCCGACCTGCCAGGTGCCCCAAAGTTCAATCAAAGTGTCTTGCAACGCCTGGGTGATTACACCCAGGTTGGGGGTTTTGAGAAGGACGGTATCGAGTATCGCCTCTACCAAACAGCCGACTTAATTCCTGACGGCAACCTCGGATAGCTCAACCAATATGCCTCTTCGTTTATTACATTTGCCGTTACTCGTCATGATTGCCATTTGCCTTTTTCGACAATTTGCATTCGCACAGGAAGCGGTTCCAAACGGCGAGCTTAAGCCAACGGACAAGCGAGCTTGCGTGTTTGCCGATGACAAAGCTGGCTTCATTTACGCTTCAACTGCTCCAAGGGGAGCCGCTGCTGAGCACTTCAACTGGCAAGTCGAGTGGTCGTTGGTTGTGGGTAACAGAACCCTCAAGCGAGGTAGCAGCAAAGTTGTAGTACCTGGTGATTCCGACATACCATTGTACCTAATCGGGATTCCCATGCCGCCATTACGTAATGACGTGGTAATGCCTGTCGAATTACGGATGACCTGGCGTGCAGACGATAGCGTCTACCAGGATACTCGGCAGCTCTATCTCTTCTCTCGTGATCCGTTTGCCACGCGGCAAAAGTTCCTTGAGGATGCCCGGATTAGCCTGTTTGACTCCGAAGGCAAAACTGCCGAGGTGCTGGATGAACATGAGATTCCTTACGCCCGGCTCCTTGATC
The DNA here is from genome assembly GCA_965228965.1 of Bythopirellula sp. Classification (GTDB taxonomy): domain Bacteria; phylum Planctomycetota; class Planctomycetia; order Pirellulales; family Lacipirellulaceae; genus Bythopirellula. The sequence continues at coordinate 4,788,750 of OZ245849.1, read as the reverse complement.
TGGCAGCCGTCGACCTGGTTACCGAAGGAATCCTTCTGGTTGGTGAAGGAGTTTCTTTCCGTGAGCAACGAAAGCTTGCCGAATCACTCATTATGGCGGCTCAGCGTGGAGTTGCCGTGCTCTGCCTGGCCCCCAGAGAAGGCGATGTTCCATTGTCAGTGGAACAAAACGGCAAAATGCTTCGGCCCAACCGGCTGATGCTAGAGCGTGAGGAGATCGTTCGCCACTACGACAAACGGTTCGATTCGCTCCACACACTCAGCCCACTGGTACTCAGTGCTACTCGGAGCGGGTCAGTGGTGCAGGCCGCTAGCTGGGAGGATAATTTGTCCCGGCGTGACCACTGGTCTTGGCTCGACATGGAGTTTCCCAACAAAACGCCCAAAGAACCTGACGGCAGACTTATTGTTTGTGGTCTAGGTCTAATATCCGACTGGGATGCAAGCCCTGTGCCTAGATATTTGTTCCTGCGATTACTGGAAGAGTGTACTGAAGCTCAACCAGTCTTGGAGAAAAGCAATGAAATCATCCAGCGATAAAGTGATGAAAACAGCCTTAATCCTTCTTGTCTTATTACCGTGCGTCAGCAATGCCCAAGAAGCCGCTGTTGATAACGGGGGCGCTGCGGAAATGGCTGAATTGCAATTGGTCGAGCACCCCATCGCCATTCTACCGTTTCGCGAACGTGGAAAAGAAGTGAAAGAAATGGGAGGACAGGTTGCCGACTTGATGTTTGCTAAGCTTGTCGTTGACCCTTCACTGTATCTGGTAGATCGTGAAGACCTCGAAACAACTTTAAGAGAAGCAGAGCTGAATCTTTCCGGCATAGTCAATCCCAAGGAAGCAAATGCAATTGGACAACTTACCGGTGCACGGTTGATCGTCACCGGTTCGGTATTCCAAATCGACAATACGATTTATGTCGTCGCCAAGATTATTGGCACCGAAACTAGCCGCGTCGTTGGCGCTTCGGTCAAAGGTGTGGTAGGCGATGGTTTGGATGGACTCGCCGATCGTTTAGGGAACGAGATTATCCGCTCTATTAAGAAAAGATCGGATTCTCTCGTTGCAAAGCGAATCAAGAAAGAAGACCGGATTGCGGCTTTGCGGAAAAAACTAGGCGATACAGAACCACCAACGGTGTTCATTTCTGCAGAAGAGCGACACGTAGGTCGAGTGACAATCGATCCGGCAGCAGAAACGGAACTCACGCTGTTCTGTAAAGAGACTGGCTTCGAGGTGATCGATCCGGAGCAAGGCAGCTCGCAACAAGCCAAGTATCTCATCCAGGGCGAAGGCATGAGCGAGTTCGCCACGCGACATGGCAACCTCGTCTCGGTAAAGGCGCGTCTGGAAGTGAAGGTCGTTGATCGCTCCAGTGGCAAGGTCGTAGCAATCGACCGACAAACCCGCGTGGCGGTCGATCTCGTTGAGCAGATTGCGGGCAAGCAAGCTCTGCAGGACGCTGCGGCTGATATTGCCGAGCGTTTGTTGCCAAAGATAACCAAAAGCATGGAAGCCGAGAAATGAATCAAGCTCAGCAGATTGGTGTTACCGCCCTTTGCCTTGTCCATCTACTCGTGGGTTGCTTGGTTGCACATGCTGAGCAACCGCCACTGCGCGTTGCTCTTGTTGAAACGGGTGGAAAGGCAGCCGTTCCCGCTGAGTTGTTGGATTTGCTTTTCGTTCATCTAAGCCAGGAAGAGAATCTCTCGCTATTGGAGCGTCAGGACATAGCTGCGCTACTCCAGGAGCAAAATCGCAATCTGGCTTTTGCAGGCGACAAGTCGAAGGAAGATATCATTGCCACCGGTCGCATCTTAGGCGCGGATGCCCTTGTCTTGCTCTCAGCCAACAAACCGAACAAAGACGGAGCCCAGCCCGTTGAGGTACGCATCGTGGAAACCCGTCGCGGCTTGCGATTCGGCGGAACTGTCGTGGCGTGGTCGGAAAATGAGCAAGAGATAACACAACAGGTGGAGTCGGTTGCAGAACAAGCAGTTCGCTTGTTGTTTAGAATCCGAAACGCACAAGGGGAGTACATCGTCGTCTCTTTAGCAGGCTTTCGTACCAACGAAGTCTCAGAAGATGCCCATCGCGTGCGCAGGAATCTCGAATCGTGGCTAGAGTTCTGGCTAGCCAGTCAATCTGGCATCGTTGTGGCGGAACGGCAACAGGTCTTGCCGCTCATCGAGGAGAGGAAGCTTTCGCAAGATCTTCCTGAATCGCTCGGTGAGGCAGATGCCGTGGTGGATGGACGTTTTCAACTTGAGTTCACCCAGCAAGATCCCCAGCTTCAGCTAACAGTGCGGGTAGTTCACAAAGATCACACGTTCTCGTTGCAGGAGTTTAGCGGCCCACTGGACGAACTGTCCGTTCTGAGGAAAGAAGTAGCAGCCGCAGTCCTTATGTTCCTTTCTCCTGAGACGAAGGGGATTCCCTTCGACTATCAAGCCGAGGCCCAAACGCTCTTCGCTGGCGCGGAACGCATGCTCGCCGTTGGTAGGCGAGGCGAAGCGTCCAAACTGTTGACTGCCGCCTATGCACTAAAGCCAGACGACTTTCGTGTTTGCTGCATGTTGGTGCAAACGGGGATTGTCACCAACGTCGACACGAGAGACGAGAGGTACGCCCACCAGTACTATCCCCAGGCGTTGTTTCTCAGCGATGTGGCAAGCCAAGTATTAGATCATCTCCAAACCAATCTACAGGAAATAGACTATGTAGACCGGATTCTCAGATCCGTTGAACGTTTAGGTTATAGAATTGAGGTTTCTGGCTATGGCGAGCGCCAACCCACTCAGCACGAAAAGGCCCAACACGAGTGGCTAACAAGCTCTTTTGAGAGTCTCTTCAAACGTTATTTGGCAGTCGCTAAGACAGTGGGCGGACAATCTTACAGGGCAGCCGTTCGATTAGGGTTGGTAAGTGGACATCACTGGGCAAAGACGCCGGAAGACGCCTTTAAGCAGAGGCACGAGTTGCTGGACCTCTGTTTCGTGGAATCGAAGGGTGACCAAGGCTTCCTTGAGATACTCACTTACTGTGGACAATTTCACCCTGACCGCCACTTGCCTTGGAAACAAGTCGATGGATTATCGGAAGTCCATAAGGAGTATCTCAAGGAACTTGTCGATAGCGACAACCCTTTTCTCCGCGCCCGGGGAATTAGAGGGCTAGCGGAGTGGGTCTTCATCCACGGCCAGGACCGTGACAAGGCAGCCGAGCTATACCAAAACTTTATAGACATCGTCGTCGACGAGATCATTCGAGAGAATCCCAAGATCGGGTATTACGTTGGGGGTAGTTGGCTGGACTACTACTCTCTTCACGACCCATTTCTCACCGACGAGGAAATGGGAACACAATGGAACCGTGTCATCCACGCTTGCTGGTCCAAGGGCTGCCCACGGTCTTCCCAACCATGGGTACACCGCATCACGCTTACCATCGAACACCTGGAAAAAGCTGGGCTGCTCAAAGAAGCGGAATTGCTATTGCAAGAATGCATTGACCAACTGGAAGCTGCAGAATCAAAGCTTAGTTCTAAGCAAAAGCGACACAACCAGTGGCCACGGACCGCTGCGCGTTTGCGGATTCTGCTCTCAGAACTTGTCAGTCGACATCCGGATTTAGGTAGCGATGAGTCTGAAGTGTCGGACTTAGCTGTAGACTGCCAACCCGGGCTAACAATGCAGCATCTTACCGCAGAAATCAGAAGAGCTGAGCAAGTCTTCATCGATGACCTGCAGAAGTTCAATCCGTCGAATCGCCGCCCCAATAACACAGAGTTTGATCGGGGGGTGCGTTTCGCAATGGAGCGGTTTTGGTACTTCCTCGGAATGACTCAGACCGCCGACGGTTATGTCGTGATATGTGGCCGGGAGAAACACACCCCATTTCGGGACAAAGCGAAGCGAAAGTACGCGCAATGGCTCTTGGTAGTGCGGCTCAATAAACAAGGGCAGTTCCAATCCGCAAAACTGCATCCGGAACCGATCGAACGTATTTCGGCTCCCGTAGGCGAACTTCGGGAACACCATCTTTGGCCTGTGTGCACTGCCGGCGACGACCTTTTTGTGGCGGGTGGCAATGGCCTGCTCTGGTTTCCTAAAGATGAGTCTCCGGTCCACTTTTCTTCAAGTCACATGGATAAATCCGATCTTTCGCATCGACCAGCACCTTTTGACCATGTCCAAGAAATGGTCGCACTCGAAGGTAAGCTGTTTGTAAAAGGGGGCAACGATCCAAGGAAACCCAAGCTCTACGAATTGGACTATCTGAAAAGTACTACAATGGAATTCTTGGATGCACAGAACCTGCCCGCTGACAGCCCATTTGCCGGTAGAGAAGGGTTCTCGATCATGGCAGGACCGGCTGGCACTTTGCTGGTTTGGGCGCGGCCCGATATCACAAGGAAGAAACGCCCCCCCAACGCGGCAGGTGGCGACTTGTTCCTAGTGAACATGAAAGACAAATCGATTCGCCAATCCGATCAACCACTGTTCCTTTCTTTTGCATTCTTCCAGATTCCTGGTGATTATCAGTCCTTCAAGGGCATTGCCCAGACGATTGGTTACGGCACACGCAACGGCGATCTGGCCATTTTTAATCCTCGCACAGTTACCTTGAATTGGTATGTCACTTCCAATCAAGCGAAAAGCTCAAAGGCAGAACTGGTCAGAGCCGGGCTCACCGCCAACGAGCAACGGATGTTGGCTTCACAGAAGCGAGTAGGCAATTCGATCATTAATGACTGGCGGAAGTATCACAACGTGATCGTCAGACATGGCGCTGATGCCGACTTTCATTGGCTGCTCTACGAACGCAGCAATCCTATCCCCCAACGCCTTGCGGCGGCCAACCTACCACCCGCTGGCAAAGTCAAGCAGTTCCTGATGGATGATCAGAATCAGGTGTTGATGATGACCGGAAAGGAAGTGTTGCGAGTCGAGATTCCTACAGACGATGCAGACATAAATAGTCCTATGCGAGATGCCTCATGATGGCCACGCTCTCTCGAAGCAATTCATATCCGAAAAGACGGAATAATGAATTCGTGAATATGTCAAAGTGGCCCCATCGGCCGTCCGTTGTCTACATCATTGGAGCGTGTTGTTGCATAGTCTTTGGATGTTCTCTGGACATCGCTGTGACAGAAGCTGTTAGCCCAGCCAGCAATAATGAGATTGTTGCTGTTTGTCATTTTGAAACCTCCGATTTCTCGTTCCAAAATGCACAAACTGCTAAAGCGCTCACCGAACTAGTGCAAGCTGAGCTGGAATCTAACTCTAACGTAAACTGGGTCGAACGAGATCAAATTGAGTTGGCTTTCAAAGAGTTGGGCGGCATTAATTTGGGATTGGTAGATCCCAAGATCTCCTTGCAATTGGGAAAATGGGTGAAGGCAGACTTGCTGATCAAGGGAGTTTTCTCGCCTAACAAGAGCAAGAAGTTCTGGCGACTCGACTTGGAATTCATCGATCTAGATCGAGCCGATGTGTTGTTGCGTCGATCTTTCTCGTTTGGCAAGTCGGCCCCCATACTCATGCCAATTACGGAAAAAGTAACCAGTGACATCGTAGAAGTGATTGCAGGCGAACTGCCAGGGTTCGCGAAGCAGCGGGAACAGACCAACACCAAGATTCTTATTGCACCGCTATATTTTCAAAACACTCACAAAAACAGTCGGCTCGATTTCCTGGAACAAGACATTCAAGGACTTCTTTCTGAACGGAACAGAAGTCAATCCAAGTATAGATACTTACAATTCCCAGGCTCGCAAGATGCCTTTGTGGAAGCTGAGCTTGCAGTGAGTGGGATCGTCCAATCTGATCAGAATCAGTGGCAGCGAATCGCAGACCATTTCTTTTGGGCGAATTTCCAGGAACTCGACAGTACTGGAGTTCCATTTCAAAACGTAGAAGTTGAATTTACTCTTTGGCATTGGAATGGTGGGAGCAAACGCGGCAAAACGACAATCCGAGGAACTGTGGGAGAGAAAAAAGAGCTAATCAGTCAAGTTGTCAGTCAAATAGAATCAATAGCTAACAAAAAGCAGCTATCTGATATCGATGAGCAAGTTCGAGAAGTTATTGCCAAAGAGATTTATGCTCGTTATCTGAGTCAGGCCATGCGGACGTTGCAAACCGAGCTGCAAAGCGCAACTCACGTCACGCAGAGGTGGCTGAGGTATTGGGAACAAGCCATGCGTCGCCTCTCCGCAGCTGCCTTCTTCGACCCAATCAATGAAGAGATTTGCCGCGAATTGTTGATTGAAAAGACACGTGACGACAGGCAGTATGCGACCCTGCCCAATCACCACCACTTCTGGTGGCTCTGGCACCGCGATCGAGCTTGGGCTCGCTATTGCGAGACCTATGGGTTTGACTTCATCCCTCAACGAGTCCGTCGCTTCAAACAACGCCCGGGTGCGATGAGTGACAACCGAGTGGACGATTTGAACATGGGAGTTAGGTATGTCTCCACTCTTGAGGACGTCCTTGATGCTGTTGCACGGGAATTAAGGCCCAACAGAGTCCAAGTCAAGACTACTGATGTGTCTGAAGAAATCCTAAAGCAATGGCACAGCGAGCTGGCGCAAGAATACCTCACTCGCCTTCAACGAGTATTGACAAAACACCCAGGTCATCTCGAAGGATTTGAGCGGCCTAGACTTTCCATGCTCAGGCACTTCGATGATTCTGAATCCAAGGCCAGGTTGTTGGAAATGCTATGGCCAGGGCTGATTCAAGACAAGCTCTACACGGCTGAACACTTCGACCGCAAATTGGAGACCATCTATGCGGACCTTGGCAAACCGAATCAGGCACAACAAATGCTGGCAGCCGTACGTTTGGGCAAGGAGTACCCTCCTGAAAGAACCAATCGATATGTTCCTCCAAGGAAGAGAGCGGAGCCCAGTTATCGTTATGAGCTATCTCCCGTAGCACCGATTCGCGAAGTCCCCACACACCCGCAATCTGTCGATAAATGGTGGTCCGTCAGAGATGTCACAGCACTTACTTACTCAGGCGGGCGAGTCTGGGCAGGTTTTTCAGGCTCTAAACGCGCTGACCCTTTCAAAGAAGGACATGCCCTATTTACCTGGGATGACTCGGCAAAAAAATGGCTCGTTTGGAAGAAGCTGAACCGTGACGGCACTCGCACAACCTCCATGCTTGAGCAGGACGGATATTTATGGCTCACTTTTGTTGGCGAAGATGTGACATGTATTGAACTAGATTCTGGAAAAACAAGACGGTTTTCTGATCGCGATGGTATGCCATCGCAAAAACTACATGCAAGTTGTCGATGTGGAAATGCGCTCTATTTTGCTGGCGGAGAAGCAGCACAAGGTGTATTGGGAGTCTATGATTTGTCCTCAGAGCAATGGGCAGAACTGGACTTAGGTCAGTATCAAATCCGCGGCCAGCAATTTCCCATACCTTGCGTAAAGGAATTAGCAGGCAACTCGAAGTGGCTCGCTGTTTACGCAGATCACTATGGCTCATCAAATCAAATTCTAATGTTTGACCAGAAGGATATGACTCGCGTTGATGTCGGAAAGATGTTGAAGCAGTCGAACCCAGAATTCAGTCACTTCAGCAGTTCATGGCGTCCTAAGGTACACAGCATGACTTTTGTTGAGGGAACTCTTTGGATTGCAACTTCGCGCGGCTTGTTAGCTTTCGACCCCAATCGCAAAGATTTTACACACGTCGAAAACTTACAGTACGAACTAACGTCTCTCGCAAGCGACGGCAAGATCCTCTGGTTTGGTGCTTGTCCTTATCGTGGCAATGGGACGCTTGGTGATACTGATCAAATGACCTGTGTATTCATGTTTGACACAGTCAAAAAAGAATGGTTGGCACACATACCTGTGTTCTATCCTGGGCATCTGATGAATATTGCCCGGAACGGTGATACGCTTTGGCTTGGAACGGGTAGTAAAGGCAGCGCTGTGGTAGCAGTCGACATTTCTGCATTACGACCGAATAATTAACAATCTTCTAGTCTTAACAACTCCGTTTGTTTTATGCCCGTAAACAACAGAGCATTAATTGCCCGCATTGCTGCTGTAGCGACTCTCCTTTTTCTGAGCACTCGTTATGCGTTTGGGCAGACCACTGTCGCGCTCACCACAACTGTTTCAGCCAAAGCCGTCGCTGAAGAAATACAACTCGCCGCAAATCTACTTGCGCTGCTGGAAGTTGAAGCAAGTCAGCACAGTTCTCTGCAGGTCGTCGAGCGACAGCAACTTGACCTAGCTCTGTACGAGCAAGTGGTCAACAACACCAACAATGATCAGCAATCGCTGCAACTTGGCAAGCTATCTGCGGCGGAGTTGATTCTTACTGCCAAGTTGTTGAAAGCGGATCGAGAGCAAACGCAATATCTGCTCGTTCGCGTTACAGAGTCGAAAACTGCGGTGGTCCGTGGCGCTACGACTGTACCCATCAGTACAGCGGAAATCGAAGATCGTGCTACAGAGATCGTCGAGTTTCTTAGGCTTCACCTCAAAGAAAAACGTCCCAATATTCCGACCATTGCTGTCCTACCTTTCGAATCCGTAGAACGATTTGATCGCCTGAGGCCGCTCGAACGTGGGCTGCGCGATCTGTTAGTCTCAGCGCTGATGAAACAAGACAACTGCCGTGTGGTGCAACGATCTAGCATGCAGCAATTACTCGCAGAGTTGCAACTCGTACGCGCGGGACTTACCAACGACGGCAAAGGCTTAGCAGGCGAAACTGAGCGCGAAGCGGCTTACGTCGTGCGCGGCGAAATTGACGAACAACTCGAAAGCGGAACGAGCACGATATTACTTCGAATTGAACTTCTTGACGCCCGTTCGCAACGCGAGATTACCTCTCTCGATTTCAGTGTGGCACGTGCGCAGGTGTCAGCAGCAGTCATTAATATCGCGGAAACAATCCTCGCCAAAATCTCGTCCTCAACTTACAAGCTGAAACAAAACACCTCGTCCGAACAACAACTGGCTCAGCTTTACGAGCAAGCCTTGCGCGACGTTTACAGATTGAGACGCCACAACGTCTGGGACGCGAGCTATAGCCCGTTTCGGGTGCCGAACACAAAACATCCCTCCGGAGTTCACTCTGCGGTCAAGTCGGAAAGTGAACTGGGAGGATACCTGCTAAAAAAATCAGTCGACCGTCTGGAGACCTTGCTGTTCCTGCAGCCCGATGAGCAAAAATACGCCTTGCCGCTCGCTTACTGTCTTAGCTTTCATGTCGAGGAAGTATGGAATCCTCAGCAGTGCGAGAAATTGTTGCGTCGCCTGCGAGCGGAATTCAAGTCCAAGGAATATTACCAACTAGCCAGTTTTCTGCTGGCCGACATGTATTTTCCTGATAAGGGTTGCATTTACAGTTATAGCGAAGTGGCGGATCTCGACCCCGAGTTGGTTACGCTCGGCTTTCAGCGACGTTTGGAAGTATTTCGCACCATGCGGGCTGATTGCCGCAACTGGGACTGGATTCAATTGCTGAGAACGCTGCGCGATATTTGTAGGTACCGCCAAGATGTTTCGCAGTGGCAGGAGCTGTTGCAAACTACGATCGCGGTTTACGACGAATCGATCGAGCAATCCCTCGCTGGGAAAACACAACTACGTTTGGCGGATCAAGTTGCCAGCATTGCAAAAACTGTGCTCCGCCAGAAAGGCGTCGCAGCCGCTCTCCAAGATGAAGCTCAGGCATACCTCGAAAAATGGAAGCAAAGCAGCCCCCCCCTTCAACGTGGCGTTGCGAGCCACGAACTTTTCCGACAAGGCAAGCTGACGCAACAGGAATACCTAACAATCATTGATACCGTTTACTCCGACCAGCCGGGTGGGCCGCTCTACGAAAAATGGATGATGCAAAAAATCATGCTCGCCAAGTATCTCCGCGAACAGGGAAACCTTACCGAGGCGATCAAGCTGCTCGAAAGCTTCCAACCGGTCGATCAAACGGTCAAGCTAGGTCACGACTTTGTTCCCCACAGTTATGGGTACGAATTGGGACAGTGTTATCAACGTATAGGACGATGGCAAGACGCCTTAGATACTTATTTGAAGTATATTGAACTTCCCTGGGGTTACGGCAGTGGTTTTGATTTTGAGAGCAGGATCAAAGCCTTGGGCGGCGTGCCGTTGCAGCCAGATCGCGACATCAATGTCAGTTATCCTGATCTTTCTCCCGACAAACCGCTGTATTGCAAATCGGTCGTGACCGATGGAACACACGTCTTCTGTGCCGGCGGGTTAACCAACGGTCGCTATGGAAAACCGATTCGATCGGTTCGTGCGCTCAATATGGAAACGGGGACGTGGAAACAACTGGGCGGGCCCGACGATCGGGTTTCCTGCATGGCTGTCGCTGAGGGGTATCTTTGGGCGGGGACCGATCAAACAGGACTGTGGCGCATCCAACTTGCCGATGGACAATGGTACCATTGGACTACCGAGGACGGCCTGCCCACCAACACCGTCATCGATGTACAAGCCCACGGCAGAACCGCCTTCGCTAGCATCGGCACCACCACGGAACATGGCAAAGTCATTTCGGGCGGGGTGGTCCGCGTAGGGATTAAACTCGATTCTCATCAATCGGAAGTCGAAGTTTATCGCGACGACGAAAGCCCGCAAACAGCTCCTAAGTCAATGGCACTCCAACCACAACGCTTGGTAGCAGCCGGCTTGCACGGCAGATTGCACACCTTGGATCTCAAGACGAATCGTTGGAAGCGTCTATCTCATTCCACACATTGGTCAATCGCCTCCGGAGATTCGGGCATCTGGTGGGTGAAGCGAAACTACTTGGCCTCGTTGCTAGACGTCAACAAACAAGAGCAAGAAAAGTATCCCGCTCAGGGCCAACTCAAAGACTATCCTGCCGGATCGTACTTGCCCGACTTCATGGTAGAACACGAGGGAAGTCTTTGGATCTGTGGAAGAGCATGGCGGAATTTTGGCGACTCGGGCCTCTTTCGCCTCGATTTGGAGACGGGCAAATTAACACGCTACGGCCCACGGCAAGGTTTTCGCTACGAGCCTAATAACGAATACAAGTGCTTTGATGCTGTGTGGGCAGGCGATAGTCTCTGGGTCGCTACATCTTTTGGGTTGGCCGAAGTGACCGAGCGTGATCCGTCGCAAACGACAGAAGAAACGCCGGTTAAAAAATACGCTTCTCAGTTAAAAACCGTTCTGCCCTCTGGTTGGACGCTGACTGCGAATAGCGCCTCGATTCACTTCCTCCGCAAAGAGCCTGTCTTGGTTGCCTCACTTTACGGACGTCCGCCTAAAGAAAAAACAGAGACAGAACAGAGATATCTGCAACGTATTGGTGCAACGATTCCCTTGGAAATTAACCTCAGCTTTGTTCCTCGTTTGTCTCGTGAAAAGTACCAGATGTTTGCTCACCGGCTCAAGTATCTTAATCAGATAGCAAAAAATGGCTTTCCCAGCAAAACTGCTATGTCCCGTTACTATGACGAGAGACAGAAAGCCCAACTGCCTATCTACTTCACCAAAGAATATTCTGTCTACGTCAACGGCATACCACCCCAATACACGATGCACAATGAAGACGCATATCAAGAGATGAAGCAAATCTTTGCCAAGCTCAAAACGGTGCTTCAACTCTACGAGAATGCTGATCCCTTGCCGTATTGAATTCTTTCGATTCGCGGTAGTGAAACCTAATCTCACACCCGCAGAGGAGTTCGAAAGTGTGACCGCGGCGCGAACCCTGACTACGTCTTGGAGAGAAGACTACAAACACTACCGACCGCACAGCTCGCTGGGGTACGTTGCCCCGGCAGACTTCGCGGCCCGCTGCAGTTCTTCCGTTCGGCCTACGGCCTCACTCCAAAACTGCAGCGAAGTTACCCAACCCCTACCTTCATAGCTGGTGGTACAGGTTTTTGATGCTGGTCAACCTGCCTACTGGGGATTGAATTGTGAAAGCTTTCACGAACTAGAAATCCAAAAACTTTTTCAGAATTTTGTACGAACCTAATGCCGAATTGGTACTCTTATACACAGACCAACGAAACATGCAGCCCTTATTGGGGTATAGTTTAGTTAGAGGTAACCAAAATGATGCATTCAAGACCAAGCTTCATAAGCTTACAGCCAAGCGAGTCCTATTCGGGATGTATACCATTCGCCAGTTTGGCGAGTGAACAACCCGGTTACGCGCTCGCTGGCGATAATAAGCGCTTATGACACTTGGTCGACTCTTTGATGAGCCACAAGGCCCGGTGTCATAGACACCGGGCCTCTTTTTTTGGAGTTGTAGCTTTTGGCTCCTGCCGATCGGAGAGACCAATCCCAATCGAATTTGGGCTGGTAGCTGAGATGGTATAGCGGCGGTTTGAAGCACCGCATACGAGGATTCGAGCGCCTCCCAGCCCACTGTTTCTAGTGATACTGCGCGCACCTGGTGCGCGCAGAACTCGAAACGTACATGTCCGTGATGTCGCTCGGACACAAAACCGTACTGCCCCAGCACGGGCGGCGGCTTCCTCTTTGAGGGAGATAAACGAAAGGCTGGCCAGCAAGCGGCGTTTACCCGTCGCAACACTGGCGGTAAAGCCGGCGGAGATCTGTGTGGGAGCAGAGAAGCCGTCAAGTAACTGATGGTGTGAGTCGCCGTCCCACCGGCGGAATACTACCTGAATGATCACGGATTAAGTGCGGTTATCGAGAAACGTGCTGGACGAGTGGCGAATGCCACATCGGATTCGCAAACCGAAGTGTCCGGGAAGTCGCTAATCCTTCGGGAGCGGCAACAAACCGTGCGTGTGACAGAGTCGAAGTGCCTACTGCGGACGCCGCAAGGTGTTCGTGCTGCCCGAAAGGGGATTGGCGGACTACTTCCCGGAGTAGGAAACCGATCGAGCTAGGTGAGAGTGTCCGACGGGATAGTCGAGCCAAACCCAGAAGACTCGTTGCACTACTGCCTGCTGTTGGGCGGCGGAGACGTCAACAACAGAGGTGAAGGTGATGAAGGGTTTAACACGCCCGTGTGCAGACTCCGCTGAGTCGAAAGACGTTGATGCGGAGGGTCATCGCCCAGTCAGGATAGAGCTTGCGCTAAAACTGACTTTCCGATTTAACAATCGGCCCGTTCGACTTCGGGTGAGGTCATCGGTCTTTCAAGCCGATCAGGTAGGGTTCGACTCCCACACGGGTCGCTAGACGACAAATCGCGCGGAGGTGCAGTTGGAAGCACACCGGTTTTGGGAACCGGAGGGTCTGGGTTCGACCCCCAGACGCGCGACTAGCAAGTGACACTTCCGAGCAGTGCGGAGGAAGTAGTTGTCACGCGGTAGAGAACGGTAGTCGAGGGCTGGTTGCCCAAACACGGCTGATAACCGAGTTGCGCTGAGTTCAATTCCCAGGGCTACCACTTTTAGAACTTTACGAACCTACAGGAGAAAAAAGATGTCGACTGTCCTGCGATGCAAACGGATACGCCCAACCGACATTCGGGTTGTGGTGTAACGGCAGCATCCCTGGCTTTTAACCAGGTGGGTGTGGGTTCGAATCCTACCGGCCCGACTACTGGCGTGTAGCTCAGTGGTGAGAGCGACGGCCTTATAAGCCGTGGGCCGAAGGTTCAATTCCTTCCACGCCAACTTGAAAACAAATATGGGACTGAGGTGTTAGTGGCAGCATCCCCGGCTCTAGCAACTGAGGCCGCCGACCGGTAGGGAGGATGAAGGCCGAAGGCGGTAGGAGAGATGATGCCAAATATGACATGGGGTTGATGTGTTAAGGCATGCATTCCTGACTCTTAATCAGCGAGGTGAGGGTTCGAATCCCTCCGACCCTACTTGAGACCAGATAAACTACCGCCCTGCGCTCAGTCGCCACTGGCGACTGTGCTCGGTTGCTGGGTTCGAGTCCCTCTGGTCCTACTAGATAAACAAAGCACTGGTCGTCTAGCGGCCAAGACTCCGCTTTCGTAAGGCGGCAACGTCGGTTCGAGTCCGACCCGGTGCTCTGAAGAACGCATTGCGTTATCGATCTTTGACAATTTGGTTAGCAATATCATGCGCCCATGATGTAGTGGCAGCCTTCCTGCTTGCCATGCAGGGTGTGTCGGTTCGATTCCGGCTGGGCGCATTCGCTACGCGTGCCCAACGGCATAAGCATACAAACAAGTTCTTTGGGTAGAACACCAGACTCGTATTCTGGAAGTGCGGGTTCGAATCCCGTGTTTCAATCGCTTCTGTGACTCGCACGCGTACGCATCAGGACGTGGGAAAGCTTGGCAATCCGCCGGTTTCGGGAACCGGAGATCGCTGGTTCGAATCCAGCCGTTCTGACTCAGTTTATTCCGGTGTGGCCAAACGGTAAGGCAGCGGCCTGTTAAGCCGACGAGTGGAGGTTCGAGTCCTCCCACCGGAGCTTAGATGGAAGGGTAAGCCAATAGGCGATGTCAGCTGTTTCGAAAGCAGTCGAGCGATGAGCCTTGAGGGTTCGACTCCCTCTCCTTCCGCTGCATGTGCCCTTGACCGAGCGGCTGAGGTTCCAGCCTTCCAAGCTGGCAAGGTGGGTTCGATTCCCACAGGGCACTCTAGAGTCCGATAGTATTCCGGGGTCGACGCTGCTGGTAGTGTTGCCTGCCTTTGAAGCAGGAGTCAGTAGGTTTGATTCCTACCCCCGGAACTAGTGAACCATTGCACCAGAAATATGGTCCGATTCGGCACTCTAAGGAACAAGGAGATACAGATGCCAGCATATCGCGAAATTCGCGCGGACTATGACCGGGAATCAATTGTGGTTTATCAAGCCTACAAGCCAACTATTGCTGATGCGGCTTTGGAGGCAGGTCGATTCGTTCCCCCTTTCTCGTTCGGTCGGATGACTTGGATAAAACCTTCATTCCTGTGGCTAATGGAAAGAAGTAACTGGGCTCGTAAGTCAGGACAAGAGAGAGTGTTAGCAGTTCGTATCACACGTAAAGGTTGGGAAGAAGCACTTTCAAAAGCAGTTTTGACCTCTTTCGAGTCGAGCGTTCATCACTCAACGGATGCCTGGAGAAAACAATTTGAACACGCAAAGGTTCATGTTCAGTGGGATCCTGAGAGGTCAATTCACGGTAAGAAGTTGGATTATCGCTCGATTCAAGTTGGTGTGAGTCGGGAGCTAATCAGCAACTATGTAGAGAGTTGGATCATTCAGATAGTCGATTTGACCTCACTTACTCACAAGATTCGTCGACTATGTGAGCAAGGTCACTCCAGCCGAGGCAAGAAGCTACTTCCAAGAGAAAGAAAGTATGAGGTGAATAGTGAAATTGCTCAACGATTGGCTATGACTAGCCTTTGATACTGCGGGGTCGTTCAACGGTAGGACGGGGCGCTCTGAACGCTCTGATGTTGGTTCGATTCCAACCCCCGCAGCTTACGGAAGTCATCCGGCTGGATGAGGAGACTGTCTTGAAAACAGTTGGTCGCTCGCGCGATTTGGGGGTTCGAGTCCCTCGACTTCCGCTGAATATGGTCCTGTCGTCTAGCGGCTAAGGCAGCTTCCTTACAAGAAGACAATCGGTGGTTCGAGTCCACCCAGGACTACTAGAGAAGCGATGAGCGATAAACGCGAAACGATGAACTATTCACTTAGCGTTCATAGTTCATCGTTTCATCCGGCTCGGTAGGCAATTGGCAGACCACCTTGGCTTAGAACCTTGTGCTTCGACGGATTGAAACTGAAGAGTCGACGAAGCACGCGGATGCTGTGGGTTCGAGTCCCACCTGGGCCACTTCAAAAACAACAATGTCCTCGTGGAGCAGCTTGGAGTGCTCGCCACCCTGTCAAGGTGGAGGCCGTGGGTTCAAATCCCATCGGGGACGCTTGGGGCATGTGAGATGTCAAATGTGAGATTGATGATCTGCAAAAGTCAGATCTGCAATCAGACATCTCAGATCACAGATTTCCGGCGCGGTACGCAAACTGGCAAAGCGACGAAGCTCAAACCTTCGTGACTGTTTGTGGGTTCGACTCCCACCCGTGCTACTTACTATGGCCCAGTGGACTAGTGGTTGTGGTCGCCACGCTCTCACCGTGGAGATCGCGGGTTCGAATCCCGCCTGGGTCACTTCGAGGGTCGGCGTGCATTGGTGAGCCAAGCTGGTTGTAACCCAGCGGTCTTCGGACTGTGGCGGTTCGACTCCGTCCCGGCCCACTCGAAATAACATAGCCAAGTGGTGGAACGGTAGACACGCGACACTCAGAATGTCGTGCCACTTGTGGCGTGGGAGTTCGAATCTCGCCTTGGCTACTACAACAATAGCGCGGGTGAGCCAGTGCTCAGCCGGGCCTCATAAGCCTGGACCCTCGGGTGCGACACCCGAACCCGCCACTTGAAATGACTGGGTACGCAAACTGGCAAAGCGATCAGGTCGAGAGCCTGATGATTTTGTGGGTTCGACTCCCACCCTGGTCACTCAATGATCCCGTGGTCCAACGGCTAAGACGCCTGGATGACACCCAGGAAAGCGATGGTTCGACTCCATCCGGGATCACTGATTGGTCTGTAAGTGTTTCGGCTGCACACGTCTGTGGTAAGGACGAGGACCGGGTTCAATTCCCGGACGGACCTCTTGAAGAAACGGGCTGGCATGTTCCAAGGGGGCGACTGACTCTTGCAAAGTCGGTGTGAAGGGTTCGATTCCCTTTCGGTCCACTCATTCATAAAGAATTGAATATGCGTTTAGAAGGTCCTTCCAAAGGCCTGGAGAAACGTCCGTACGAATCAGTTTGCTGATGTCGTTGAGGCACTCATCAGGGTGTTTCTCTTGGACAACGGCAAGAGCACATGCGGCTGTGGCAGGAGATCGACTTAGACCAGCACTACAACAGATCAATGTTCGACGTTTCGACTGAATTAACTCACTAACTGTTTTGATAGCGAATTGAAGGGCAAACGGTTCGTTGTCAGTGCTATCAGTCAAAGGAATTCGAATGAGATTTACTTCGCGAGGCAGAGAAGGAATAGCTTCCTCAATCGCGAGCTGAACAACATGCTGAATCTCATGATCTGAGATTACAGCAAGATTGCGACAGTCACTGGCATTACCAACCCAAAGAGTAAATGGAGGAAGCTGATTCATAGTGAGAATTGTAGGTAACTAAGGGCTCATGGTCCAAAGGGACGACACCAGCTCGGCAGGCTGGCCAAATCTCTGGGGACATGGCTGGGTTCGATTCCCAGTGGGTCCACTGAAACATATGGAAGGTAGCCGGATACGGCTCGCCGGGCCGGTTTGCTAAACCGTGCGACTCCAACAGGGTCATGTGGGTTCAAATCCCATGCCTTCCGCTAATGAAGCGATAGGTACTTAGCAATTAGTCGTAAGTGAGCTTGTACAGCTCAACGATCACTGCAACTAGCGACTCATGACTAACGACTAACAGCTGCACATGGCTCGATGGTGAAACGGACATCATGTCTCGCTTCTAACGAGAGGTTCCAGGTTCGAATCCTGGTCGAGCTGCTGAACTATGGTGTCTGTAGTGTACGTGGTACGCACGCCTGCCTGTGAAGCAGGAAGTATGGGTTCGACTCCCATCGGATACCCCTTTAACAATACGAGTGTGCTCCTGGGAGAGCAGTCAGCCTCCAAAACTGACGGACAGGGTTCGACTCCTTGCGCTCGTGCTTTGCCGACGTGGCCGAATAGCTAGGCACCGGTTTTGTAAACCGGTTGATGCTGGTGCAAGTCCAGTCGTCGGCCCCACATCTCGATGGCCAGTGTTTATTGAAGACAGGGCGGATCGCACAGGACTCTCCTAAAGTCCAAGTCCTGGTTCGATTCCAGGTCGAGATACTACTCAACTAAGCCTTGCGAGTGTGATGGACTAGCACGGCAGACTTCGAATCTGCAAGACGGGGTTCGATTCCCTGGTGAGGTACTCATAGCCTGTGAGTGTGGTGGATCGCACGGCAGCTTGCGAAGCTGTTAGGCCAGGTTCGACTCCTGGACGGGCTACATCGAATGTGAGATGTAAGAAGTAAGAATTGAAGATGCTGCGAACCTCAATCTTCAATCTTACATCTAACACATCATATTTCCTGACGCTGGAGCCAGACGGCCAGGCCACCGGCTGCAACCCGGTAGAAGTGGGTTCGACTCCCACCGGCGTCTCTGACGTTTTCAATTTATGTGAGAACCAATTGCATTGCGAGCGCGTCCTAGTTTTACAGTTGTGAAGCAATACACGCGGCGTACACGTGTCCAAGTATCGGAGGTCATCATGGTTGCGAAGATTAGCGAACTACCCGTACTACATATTCGGTTTGAAGGCAGCAGCTTTGACGTCCCTCTCTCCGACATGGACATTGGTGCGATGTCAAGCAACGAGGAAATCAAGCGAGCATTGGCCGAATACCTAACCGTGCCTGACATAAAGTTTCGTGACTACACCGTTGACCGCCATGATACTGGCAACCTAACGGTTCGTCCGGAAGCAGTATTTGGCTAGCCGCAGTTTTCATCAGTCAGTCGTCGGCGTACCAAGTGTTTGGTCGGGCGCACCGTCGGCGATTGATAGCTGAGCGTCGTTAAGATCCATCCGTGCCCAACAGCAAGAGCTTACAAACTACTTCAATCTCTGTGCCGGAAGGCATGAGGGTTCGAATCCCTCCTCGAGCCGGTGGCTCAAGTGGTGGAATTGGTAGACACGCAGAGGAGATGTTTCAACGCTTTCGCGACTAGCACGGACACGCTTTTACTTTGATCATTGCTAACCAAACATACGGAAACAGTAAGAAACAAGACCCGTACCCAACGGCACAAGCTTACAAACATCCTTTACAAGGCGTGGTTGTGGGTTCGAGTCCCACCGGCCCGACTTTCGACACGAACGGGCCGTAGCTCAATGGCAGAGCGCGTAGTTTTCGTGCTTTTGCGACTCGTACGGGTCATTATTTGACATGAGTAGTAGTTACCAACAGAGGACATAAACAAACGACACAAAACTGCGTGCCCAATGGTGCAAGCATACAAACCCACCAATGGTGATCGGTAGGAACGGCGCGAGGCCTTCGGGTCTGAGGTCGGCTAGGTTCGAATCCTAGGGCACTGGGTGCCAAACCTGCTTTACGACTTGCACGCAGTTTTATACAAGGAGACATTCCCGTACCCAACGGCGTAAGCCTACAAACATTCCACTGTTAATGGAGAGGTTGCAGGTTCGAATCCTGCCAGGGCTGCTCAATCGCAATCAACAGCCCTGTAGCTCAATCGGCAGAGCGCTTAGTTTCGCGCTTAGGCGACTTGTACGGGTTTACTACATAACCAAGGAAAGTGGCAAACTTCCGTAACCAATGGTACGAGCTTACAAACTCGATGACGGTCCTAAGGTAGTCAAGCTGAGGCAACTCAGTGAAGGCGAGTTCGCCACGCTCTACGAGTCGAAGCGAATGGGTCCACTGCCATTCTTCTCCTGAGGATTGGTAAGGACGGCCGAGAATAGAATGGATGCTCTTACGACTCGTACGGAAAGCGCCAATTCAACACCACGGAAGGCAAAATAATACGAAACAGTTAGGTCCGTACCCAATGGCATGAGCTTACAAACTGGAAAGCGCGGCTGTAAGCCGTGTGTAGGTTCGAATCCTTCCCTCGCCGCTTAACCACAAATACTCAGGCGAGGTCAATCGCTTTTGCGACTTGTACGGGCCCTACGTACATTATGGGTGTTCGCCCGACCGGGAGAGCATACAAACGAGTGACTTGAAAGGTCACTGCCCAATCACGGCAGTCTGGCTTTCCGAACTCGCGAGCACCATTTACACATTGCTGACAACAGCGATAGAAAGGCCCTAACCATGACAAAGATCAATGAGTTTGATCTGGCGTTCGTCGTTGACACGACGGGAAGCATGGGCGGGCTGATCGGTGCTGCACAAAAGCAAATGGTTGACATGGTCAACTCATTAGCTGCTGCCGTAGATGTCGACATGCAACTGGGTGTCGTAGAGTACCGCGACCACCCACCGCAAGACCGCATGGTGTACCGCGTGTACCAGCTAACAAGCAACTTGAAGAAGGCCAAGAAGGCAATTAACGGCTTGAAGGCTGATGGAGGTGGAGACGAACCAGAAGCAGTTTTTGCTGGCATCGTCGCTGCTTGCAAGGAACTTGACTGGCGACCACATGCTCGTCGGATGGCTGTATTGGTTGGCGACGCCCCACCTCATGGTGTCGGCTGCCGAGGAGACGGCTTTCCGCAGGGTTGTACGTCGGGTGAGACCATGGAAAGCGTATCAGCTAAGGCTGAAGAGGCCCGCATAACGTTGTATGCCTTGGGCCTGACGCCGAATTGTGCTGCGTCGTTTGAAAGGATTAGTGGTCTGACTGGCGGACGGTTTTTCCGAGCAGATTGGGCCGACGAAGCCATGCGTCAGATGAAGGGCATTCTTCAGAAGGAATTTGGAGATCTAGACTTTGACCGTGAAGACCATGATGCGTGGGAAAGCATGACGGATCCCACCGTCGAGATGGTTGCTAAGCACGTAGGAGCAACACCGCCGAAGGTTGCTTCGGCAGTTTGTCGTTTACAGTCCCGTGGATTCATGTTGCCTAAGGTGGCAACTGCATCTGCCTAATTGTGGAGGAGCACAGTGATGAGTACGCGAGAACAGGACATCCGCGTAGAGATTCTAAACACGTTGCTGACAACTCCGCACCGTGCGCTGGACAAGATCTGGCCAGTACACGCGGAACTGATCGGTAAGGATCCCCGATTCTACGTTCGACTGGCAGCTTGGTATGCCGAGAACGGTGACGTTCGAGACCACAGGGAAATGTTCATCGTCAACCTTGTGCTTTCGGACTTCTCGGGCCACCGAGACGTTGGACTGGCGATGCTGCGTAGCTTGCCTCCTTATCAGGTCGTGCGTGTCGTCGACTTCATTGGCGGTCGCAAGAAGACCCGTAAGGTACGCAAGGGCGAATCGAAGAAGGCCCTGGCACAAGCGACAAAGCGAGCTCGACAGACGGTAGCACGTAAGCTGTTCGGTTCCGGTAAGTCGGAGAAGGTCGAGGCAGTTGCTACGCCCAGCACGATCACTGACGAATTTGGACTATTCCGCAACGTACCGCGAGCGATGAAGACAGAAATCACTCGCTACTTGCGTGAGCGGGAAGCCGATCCGCAGTGGTTTGACGGTAGCGTGCTAACGGCGCGAAAGGCCATGAAGCGGCTGTACGCCCTGTTGCACGTTCGTCCAGGCGATCGGGCACAGAAGATCTTGTTCGACAAGGATCCGCCAACGGATAGTCGATTGTACGCGCTTCGTGAATTGGCGGCGGCCAAGAGTCCGGCTGACCAGGCAAAGGCGATCGTTGAGCACAAGATTCCGTACCGCGTGGCGGCCACGGTAATCCGCCAGATGACGCCAACAGTACTGGTTGCCTTGATCGAGCAGATGAGTTCGCAGGAACTCATCAACAGCCTTGGTGCGCTCAAGCGTCGTGGTGCATTGGACGTTCCCGAGATCAAGTCGATGGTGGAGGCCAAGTTGGCCGACGCCAAGACTGCAGATCGGGTCAGTGCTTTGAAGACC
Organism: Bythopirellula sp.; assembly: GCA_965228965.1. Taxonomy (GTDB): domain Bacteria; phylum Planctomycetota; class Planctomycetia; order Pirellulales; family Lacipirellulaceae; genus Bythopirellula. The sequence continues at coordinate 4,767,154 of OZ245849.1, read as the reverse complement.
GAGAAGGCCATCGAAGCTGCTGATGTGTCTGACGAAATGCGCAGGGCGCTGGAAGACGTTGCCGACACCCAGATTAAGGCCAAGGGTCGCATTTCGCGACCGACGGCCTTGCTGGTCGACAAGTCTTCGTCGATGCATGAAGCAATCGAGCTTGGAAAGCGCATCGGAGCGATGGTTTCGACCATCTGCGAAAGCGAACTGTACACGTACGCTTTCGACACGATGGCACATGAACTCGTCGCAGAGGGTGACGACCTCGCCGACTGGGAGCGTGCGTTTCAGGGCATTACCGCCAATGGAGCAACATCGTGTGGTGTGGCGCTCAAGAATCTTGAGCGAAAGCAGCAGTACGTCGAGCAGATCATTATGGTTACTGACGAACAGCAGAACACACCTCCGGCGTTTATTGCTTCGCTACGCGAGTACTGCACGGCAATGAAGGCCGATCCGACGGTCGTCATTGTCCGCACGCCGGGTGGAAGTGACTACATCGAAAAGCAGTGTCACCGTGAGAACATCCCAGTAGACGTCTTCAATTTTGCTGGCGACTACTACTCGCTACCAAACTTGGTACCGATGCTCGCGCGGCCCAGCAAGCTGGAATTGCTGATGGAGATCATGGACTACCCACTTCCTAAGCGGAAGAGTGCTTGATCGTTGATGTAATTTGACGCGGAAGCCGTTTTGCCATCGGTAAAGCGGCTTCCGTTTTATCTGGACTGCAACAATAAGATTGAATTTGTTTCAGCATTCGGACTATATTCTATGAGTCCGCGCCCGACCGCAAGAGCTACAAACACTCAAAAGAGACGTTTAACCGGTCTTGGAACTCGCGCGGGCATTTTTATGCGCTAACCAAATTGCACGGCTAAACACATGGCAAAAGGCAAGCCTAACGTCAATGATCTGCTGGCAAAGTTCGCTTCCGCCGAAGAAGACTTTCTCAACCGAGAATTTCTAGCACCGGCACTACGAGGCGGCCTTGTTCGTGTTCGTATCGGCGGCGTGTTGTGTAAGATTCGTATTAGCCCCAAGGACTTCGAAGGATGGGGCGTATTCAATCCGACATCTCATTCCGAGGCAGCGCTTGTTAGGCAGCCCTCGCTTGCTGAACGACACTCGTACCTTCAACTGTTTCCGATGATCCGGCTTATCATTTGTCGCCGGGTAGGCCGAACTTGGTACGGCTCAGCTGTAAGTTTTGGTGATGGACGTATCAATCTCGAAGGTTTGGCTCCACTGCAGATGGCGGAGGAAGTACAACTCTTTGATTGTGTGCGTACGCGTTATGATGGGTCGCAGTTTTGGTTCGATGAACTTGATATGCGTCATGATCCAGGAACATCGGCCTACTTGCGGTCAGAGTTAGATAACCAGACACCACCTGAGGAATTGGCACGCCGAGGACTTACAGCAGAAGAGCGAGCAGCCTACGAACTCAATTATTGGCAACTAGTCCGCCCAGCTGAATCGGCTGAAGAGGAGAGCCAGTCCAGTCGCAATCCACCGCACCGACGTCGTAGTCACCGCGTCCAGTCTACGGGTGAGCCATTCGAGTCAGATCTCGTAAGAGGTCGGCTGCAAGAAACGCTGTCACACGCAGGTGCACAACTGATTGAATACCTCGAACGTGCCGACAGTTTCCGTGTCCGTTACTCAGTTCAGGGTCGACAATACACTTCATCTGTAAATAAGGAAGATTTGACAGTCAATGTTGCCGGAATCTGCCTCAGTGGAGAAGACCAGAAGTTCGACCTGGGCAGCCTCGTTGGCGTCCTACGTGAGGGACATGATGGTGGAATGATTTACGAAGTCGGCGACGCAGGGATGACTGAGGAAGAGTATTGGCGAGTACATCCTCCAAGAGACCGGTGATGAGACGACATCGGGTGGAGCACTGTTGGACGCTTGTTGGGTCGCAGCAGGGTCCAATCTGGTACGCGCGAAGAATGCGCCCGACGAAGGGCGAACCCGTTAGCGTAGGATTTGATGTTGAGTGGGTACTGGAGCGAGAGGAAACTAAGGGCGACGTTGTCGGGTTCTACCATACTCATCCGTTGGGGCTCCCTTCACCAAGTAAGCGCGATGACCAAACGATGCATGCCTGGGTATCTGCCTTTGGCAAGCCGCTGTTATGTCTAATTGAGGCGGACTACCAGGTAGTCGCCTACCATTACGAAGATGACGAAAGCGGGGCGACTGAGGTAAGCGCGTGTAAACTATTCCCACGCGGTGTTGTTGTCGTGTACGACGACAGAGGAGTTGTAAATGACAAGTAAATTCCTTCATGAAGAGATCTATCGTGGGGCAGAGTCGGTAGCCAACCTAGCAAAGCCACTGATAACTATCTGTGGAGCCGGTGCGCTTGGATCACACATAGCTGACAACCTCGCCCGTCAGGGATTTCGACAGATTCGTGTGATCGATCGTGATCGCGTAGAGGAACATAACGTAAGTACACAACTCTACGGAGCCGCAGACGTAGGTGCGTGGAAGGTTGAGGTTATGCGGAACCGCTTGTTTCGGACCGCTGAAATAGAGATCGATGCAGTTAACAAGGAACTTAGCAATCGGACGGCTCGATCTCTGTTGAAAGGTAGTGATGTCGTCATAGATACATTTGACAATTCTGATTCTCGTCGATTGGTGCAAGAACAATGCCGCAACCAGAAAACGGAATGCTTGCACATTGGCCTTTACGCTGATTACTGCGAAGCAATCTGGGATGAGAATTATCGTGTACCGAATGATGTCGAAGGCGACGTCTGCGAGTACCCGCTAGCGAGAAACCTAGTGTTATTTGCTGTGGCTCTTGGATCAGAACTCTTGGTGCGAAACGTTCTCAACGGCACGAAGCAGAACTATTCTGGCACTCTGACTGACTTCACCTTCGCACTAATGGAACAGTAGGCTACGCCCAGTTCTTCTCCCGCTCGACTGATGTGACAGGTGAGATTGCATTTTTGGGAGGAGCTGAGCTTGCCACGCCCGGTGACGGCATGAAACTCAGTATCAATCTACAGAAGCCGATTGCACTCGATGCAGGAGCCAGGTTCGCGATCCGTGAAGGGAACTGAACCGTTGGTTCCGGCGTCGTAACAAGTGTCGTTGGCTCGTCGAAACTCCGGAGACCAAGACAATTCGTGGCCTCCGGTTTGTTCGTCTATTGCAATCTTTATTGGATCATAGCTTTCAACTACGATGATGCGATACCGCTGCGCGGTAGGAATAGTGTGACGAAGTGATCAAGCGATCTGTAGGCTCAGTCCTCAGCTTGTTGGACAAGCGGACAGCAACATTTGCAAACGGTCACAGACGACACCCTTCGAGTCGAGCGATGAATGAGCAAGACAACGAGCTAAGAATCGAAAAGTGGCAGCCGATTGCAACAAGAGAATCGACGCCTCAGTGGACTGGTGATTTGTCAGGCGATTGCACTGGTCTGTGCCTAAGAGCTGAGTGGATGGACGGCACTGTTTGGTGGTGGTCTGTCTATGACAATAGGACGCAAATAGAAATCGACTCGTCAAACCGCAATGAAGAACGTTTTGATTCGGGTGAAGCTGCTCGTGAAGCAGCTGAACGATCAGCAAAGAGTTATTTAGCTCCCTAGAGACTATGTGGCAAAGAGTTGGACATTGCGAAGACTGGCGATGCGGAGAGCGATTCTGGCATGCTGGACTGTCTGAAGACGGTACAAAGTGCTTTATCGCTGAGTTTGAAGACAATGTGTACTGTGGACTTCAAGAACGATGCTGAATCGGCTCGTGAAGAAATCAATGGTTGGATTGCACAACAGACTGCCAACCGAATCCAGGACTTGCTACCGCAGGGTTGCCTCGATGCTATGACGCGACTCGTAATTACAAATGCCGTCTATTTTCTGGGAACCTGGGATGAAACGTTTGACAAGGAGAACACACATCCTGCCGAGTTCTTCTTGGCCGATGGCAAAGAAACTCATATTCCAACGATGCATCAGATCGGACACTTCAGCTTTGCAGAGTCAAGTGAGCTGAAGATGTTGAGGCTGCCCTATCAGTCCTATGGCGTGGAAATCCAATCAAACGAAGACAGCAATGAGTCATTTCTAATACCAAACGAGGTAGATGGCGGCGGTTTCGCGATGGAGGTCTTGTTGCCTGCACCTGAGAGCGACACCAATGCAGTCGCGGAACTGCTTGCTTCGAATAGCATCCAAGGTTTACCAGATGCAAGCAGCCGCGAAGTCCACGTATACCTACCGAAGTTCCGCGTCGAAAGTACCTACTTCCTGGCTCAGACGTTAAAGACACTAGGTGTTCGTGAGGCGTTCTCGATGGAAAAAGCTGACTTCTCTGCCATGTCAGATAATCCGGAAGGGCTCTTTGTATCTGAAGTAGCTCACAAGGCCTTTGTCGACGTGAATGAAGAAGGAACGGAAGCAGCGGCAGCAACGGCCATACTCATGGCTGGAGCTGGCTTTGTTGAGCCTCTTCCTCCGGTGGAGTTCAAAGCAGACCGTCCATTTGTGTTTCTCATCCGAGACATAGCGACTGACCTTATTCACTTTGTAGGGAGACTAGAGGAGCCGATAAACCAATGAAATCACGCGTCCACAATAGCCCGAACCTCATCTACTCGGTGGGAACACAGGTCGTTGCACTCAAGCAGGTGCAAGGGTCCAACGGGGAAGCTGTGCACCCTGCAGGTGCCGTGGGTGTGGTAGTGCGTTCGCCGCGTGATCGACAGCATTCGTATCGCGTCCGTTTTCCCGACGGATTCGAATCGGCATTGCATCACGACAATCTCATGTTGCTCGCGGAATACAAGCAGGGGAGCATCAACGACGCCAACAAAACGCTCTCAACTCACGGGTTGTTCGACCGAGTGATCTATCGATGCGTTGTTGGCTCACGGGCGTTTGGCCTCGACACTGAGGAGTCGGATACCGACCGACGTGGTATCTATTTGCCGCCTGCCGAGTTGCATTGGTCGCTTTACGGCGTGCCGGAGCAGTTGGAAAACGATGAGACGGAGGAAGCGTACTGGGAGCTGCAAAAGTTCCTCATCATGGCGTTGAAAGGGAATCCAAACATCCTGGAGTGCCTCTACACGCCACTGGTTGAGTTTGTCTCGCCGCTTGCCCAGGAGCTGCTCGATATGCGGGACGCCTTCCTCTCGCGACTGGTCTACCAAACGTACAACGGCTACGTGATGTCACAGTTCAAGCGAATGCAGGCGGACCTCCGCAACAAGGGCAAGATCAAACCCAAGCACGTAATGCACCTCATTCGGCTGCTACTGTCGGGCATCCACGTGCTTCGCGAGGGTATTGTGCCAGTCGACGTGGGCCAGCACCGCGAGCGGCTGTTTGCCATCAAGAATGAACAGATGCCGTGGGACGACATTGAGGCGTGGCGAAAGGAGCTGCACATGGAATTCGATCGAGCGGTGGAAGAGACCGACCTGCCGGAACGTCCTGACTACGAACGGGCCAACGAGTTTCTCGTGCAAGCACGTCGAGCAGCGATCGCGGAGGAGTTGCCATGAATGAGAAAAATACAGCGTCACCGACTCCAAATTTGCTCGTCATTCGCTCGAAGGACATCCATCGGGCTGTCGAGTTTTATCAAGAAATGGGCATGACCTTTGATCTCCATTCTCACGGCAAAGGACCAGAGCACTATGCGTCGGAAGTTGCAGGTTTCGTCTTTGAGATTTATCCCCGCAAGAACGAAAACGACGATACACGTAGTACCCGCATTGGATTTAGGGTGAACGATGTAGATAAGGTTGTGTCGTTACTGAGCAATATTGAAGCCACCATTGCAACCGGCCCAACTGATACTGAATGGGGGCGTCGGGCGGTAGTCAAGGACCTCGATGGGCACACGGTTGAATTGGTTGAAGCAGTACGCAACGAAAAAACAACATCGATCAATAGGCCGCGAAGGAAATCGTCATGAACGCACAGATCATCGACTGCAGCAAGCTGCAAAAGCAGGTTGACACTCATCCGTATCCGCTAGTATTTGCAACGATCAGCGGTGCCCACCTGTATGGTTTTCCCTCGGCAGATTCCGACTTCGATCTACGAGGCGTGCACCTGTTGCCGCTTGAGCAAGTCGTGGGTCTCGAGCCTGGCGAGGAGACAGTCGAGAAGGAAGGCATCCACGATGGGTTGGAGATGGATCTTGTTACCCACGATGCCAAGAAGTTCTTCAGTCTGATGCTGAAGAAGAACGGATATGTGCTGGAGCAATTGCTCTCGCCGCTCGTTGTCCACACTACGCCTGAGCACGAGGAATTGAAGGCAATCGCCAAGGACTGCATCACCAGATTCCACGCCCACCATTATTTGGGCTTTGCTGCAACGCAATGGAAGCTATTCCGCAAGGAAGAGCCGCCCAAAGTGAAACCGTTGCTGTACGTCTATCGCGTGCTGCTCACCGGGATTCACCTAATGCAAACGAGCGAAGTTGAGGCAAACCTGCTCAACCTGAATGAGACGGCAAAGCTGCCGTACATAGATGAATTGGTTGAAAGGAAGCTTGCGGGACCGGAGAAAGGTCGACTTGATGCTGCCGATCTTCAGTTTCACGAGCGAGAGTATGAACGATTGGTTACTGAGCTTGAAGCAGCTATGGAAAAGTCGACGTTGCCGGAACAGGCAACCGGGAAAGGTGCGTTGAATGAATTGCTGATTAGACTGCGAGATCGCAACTAAATTGCATGAACCAACACGCAGTCTCGGGTGTCATAACGCCCGTGTCCGCAAACCGCAAACATCAACGATACGGAAAACGCAAGGTTGCATGCGATCGCATGAAGCTTCATCTGCGTGTGCTAAATATGCGCGGAGCTTCTTATCGATTGGTCACCCTGCGCCCACATAGCGAAGTCGCCTACAGCACGAATTATTACCACGACACTTGGCACATACTAAGTGACCAATACGGTGCGAAGCTCCTTGCTAGACTTTTGTGGGGCCTATCCTTTCAGAGGATTCCGGGGACGGCCATCCTTATTCATGGCGAATACATCGAACCTACTCCGTTTGGTGCTGAGCCATCTGATCCAATTCTCATCACAAACAGTAATCTGACGAATACTGCCTCAAAAAGCCTGACGACATTACGCCGTCAATTGAAACACCTTGGGCCTCCTAAACGCACCGTACGTTGGCACACGTTCGGATTGGATATTGCCTTGAAGCGAGAGAAACAAAGAGGCCCCTACAATTCGGCTATTGAACACACGGATCAAGACTGGATACACCATCAGCAGAGCAAGAGATTGTGGCTTGAAGAGCATATGTGTCGCTGCGGAGGTTTCGTCTGCTACTCAGCCCCTCCTGAGATCCTTCGACACAGAGCTCTAACGATTGCTCAGATGGACCCAAGTAGCTACGGCATGGACTACTATTTCATGGCGGACAGGAACTGCTATCGCTGGCCAGACGGAGAAGTACAGATATTTAGCGACTATAAGGAGCGGCGCTTAGCTGCTTCTGAAGCGAGAAGACAAGTACTGGCTGAAAAACGCAGCTTCTCCGATCCTGATTCGCTTTATGCTGTGGTAGCTGAGCGCAGAGATGGGATTCTCGCCCGTCGGCGAGCTGGTCGCAGTCAAAGCAAGAGGCCTTCACTGTCGAACTAACGCCCCCTCACTCCTCGTCGTGAGAGAGATACTCCGGCGGCACATGGTCCGTTAGCCAAACGTTGTTCCCGGTCACGAAGAATTCGTACCCATCTGCAACCATTCGTTTTGCGTCGATTGCTAGTAGCACGGGTTTTCCGTGCCTTCTCGCTACATCCAGCATCGTTTCCTTATTCGTCGACGTGTGCACATGATGTCGATTGGCCTTGATCAGCCCCTTCCGATGAATTGATTCCAGGTTCTTGGTCGCAGTGCCGTGGTAGAGTACATCAGGCGGAGTGGCTGCCTCATAGCCAAGATCGACGTCAGTCGAATGCCCCTGCCGAGCTCGTATTTGGTCGCCGGCCTCCGAGAACTCAAACCTCTGTTTGTCGTTTTCGGCAACAACCACTTCGAGCAACTCACGTGACATTGTCTTACCCGATCGCTTGAAAGCGGCAATTAAATCTTCCACGGCGACCCAGCCGCCGTCGCTCAGTTCCAGTCCGACGCTATCGGGTCGGTGCCTAAGCACATAACTAAGGCTCTTACTTACTTTTTTCAATTTCTGTTCGTTCATTGTTCCAATTCATATCGTGTCGTTTTCTGTCATATCCTGGTGAATCATGCATAGCTTTGTGGCGAGTTCTTTGATGTAACTCTTTCCTTGATGATGATCTTCTAGATTGTCCAATAGATGTTCCGGAATTGCCTTACGTCCCATATATGCCCCACTGATGGCACCCGCCATCGCGGCGATTGTATCGGTGTCACCGCCGAGCAGAATGACATTGCCAATAGTCTCCTCATACGATTCTGGAGTCATGGCGAACGACGCTATCGCAGTGACCACGGATGATGTGGCTTCTATTCCATTTCCCATCAATCCCAGATCCTTGGGGTTTGTGATCTTGGCCGATCGCCTCAAAGGGCCCGAGTATTCTAAGGAACTACACTGCTCAGCCAGCCTGTTGAGGAATTCTTCCCTGTTGAGCCTTTGGCAGGTTGAAGCCAGTCCAACCGCCAAAGCGAGCAACTGCGCCCCTTCAATACCCAACGGATGGACGTGAGTAGGTAGAGCAGACAGTTTTGCTTGATCCCAAAGACGTTTTTCGTCATGCCCAAAAACAAGGCCAACTGGAGCAACTCTCATCGCTGCGCCATTACCGAATGAACCACCAGGGAAATACTCAGCAGCTAGATATTTGTGATCATGCCCATCGACCATCGCTTCGAGCACTACTCTTGCACCTCGACCATAGCCTCTCTGCGGTACATAGTTGGCTGCAAAACGATTGCAAAGTTCCGTTTCTTCAATAGCACTGCAATTCACTAACGTCTCAGCTACACCGATCATCATCTGCGTATCATCGGTGTACCATATCTCACCCGGTGGTGGATTCTGAATGAGCGCATCAACGGAACGATATCGCTCGTTAATATACTCAGGAGGTTGACCCTCGAAATGAGCACCTAGAGCATCTCCAACCGCAAGACCAAGCAAGCATCCGGCAAACCGCTCTTCTAGAGAAATCGAACTACTCATCCTCATCGTCAACCTGATTCATGTAAGACTGCGCGACGAACAGGCCGGCAAGTAGTTTTAAGTCGGCTTTCGCATATTTCTGATTCAACCATGCAGCTATTCCTTCGAGTGGAACCAAATGGATTGTGATTTCTTCACGTTCAACACCGCCGCCTGATCCAATCTTCTCAAGCTCCTTGGCCAGGAATAGCACGATCGACTCTTCTGTGAGCCCTGGAGAAGAGTATCCACTTCCAAGTTCCGTCCACTCATTTGCTGTATATCCCGTCTCTTCCAAGAGTTCTCGCTTAGCAGCTTCGACAAGGGCTTCATTCTCCGAGCCTGGTATGTCACCAGCTAAACCGGCAGGTAGTTCTACAACCATGCGACCAACAGGTGGCCGATACTGCTCGACTAGAACGACATCCTGTGAGTCTGTTATGGCAACAATTCCGACAGCAGGCTTCTTGGTATTGCGCGTGGCGTATTCCCAATGGCCTCGCCGGGCCATCGATAAGTGTTGACCCACATAGACAGTGTTCGGTCCGCAACGATCAGACATCAATACCCCAACTCAATTCTCGGAAACATGGATTGGCCATGTACGGGCACTGTCGAACAATTGCAGATTTCGCTATCCAAAAGGTGCCGCGTCCGTTACTACTGGGTGCTCTGTGGTTCGTCATTGATCCAACTCCCATCGAATCCGACAGACCCGTTCGAAGCGTTTGGCCAAACCAAGCACGTCCTGGCGGCGCGCCAAGGCTTCAATCCATCGCTGTGGTATTCCTTCAATTCCGTATAGCAATCCAAGCAAGCCACCCGTGACTGCCCCGGTCGTATCGGTGTCTTGGCCTAGATTGACTGCTTCCAGAACTCCCCGCCGATAACTGTCAGCCCTGGACGCGCACCAAAGGCTCGACTCAAGACAATGAATCACGTAGCCACTACCGGATACTTCAGATCTGGAGAGACTCGCGATGTCTATCGAAGTTAGTCGCCGGAACGGCCCCCGTTCGTCCGAGTAGCCTCTACCGATAAGCTCACGTATATTGCGCGTGGCTTCCCAAACCGATTCTTCCAGCCCCATGCCACGGACTAATCCGGCAGCAACTTCGACGTACATTACACACGCCAACTGGCAGCGTTCGTGGCCATGCGTTAAGCAGCTGCAATTCATCGTGCATTGAATTCGCTCATCAGGATCGGCGAAAGCAAGATACAGTGCGATCGGGAGGATCCGCATTAACGAGCCGTTACCGCAACTGAATTCTCCGGTGGGACCAGCTTGCACTGGTTCTACGCCTGCATCGAGCCGGAAGATGGCTTCGCGCGTCGCGTTCCCAACATCAAAGACCTCTCCGTGCGGTGTCCACTTAGCTCGGAGTAGCCAACCAATGAACCGTTTTGTTTGGTCCTCATAATTGATGCCAGTCTCACAAATACTTTCTGCAAGGCAAAACGCCAGTGATGAATCATCCGACCATGTGCCAGCAGGTTGATTGTGTGAACCACCAGAACGCATTCCAGTCACTGGATCTTGGTCGAGGCTTTCTCGTGGCTGAAATTCGACCGGTACTCCAAGAGCATCGCCAACGGCTTGCCCAACAAGCCCGGCAGCTACAATAGTCGACGCTTGGTCGATTGTTGCCTTGTTCATTACAACGCTCCTCGCGCAAAATCATCACGGAATGGACTGATGATTCGCTCGTCGTCGGTACCATCCAATACTGCGAACGTCACACTTTCGAAGCAATGAGCAAACTGTCCACCATCGAGTAATGCTTCTGCAAAAAGTTTGGCGATCTCGGCAGGATCGTTACGAAACACACCGCATCCCCATGCCCCAAGGACGAGATGCTCGTAGCCCTGGACCGTCGCTATCGCGAGCACTTTTGCTATACGCTGCTTCATTGTTGGAACAATCAACGACTCCTTATCCTGCTCGTTCTTCTTGACTGCTCCTGCGTTTACGGCAGGAGAAGTCAAAATGCTCAACAAATAGGGCTCAGGTAACAAGCTGCCATCATCAGCTCTAAACACTGGGACGCCTGGGCTGAGTATCATGTGATCGGTGTAAAGGGCGGTACGGCAAGCACGATTGGTCTCGTAATACGCGTTCTGTGTTAATAGGGACGCGTATAGGGCAGACGAACGTGCTAGGCTCTCTTCCTGCGCTTGGCTCCCGCCTAGGAATCCCCCGCCTGGGTTTTTCGCAGAGGCGAAGTTCAAGCACAAAGTCTTCGGACGTATTTGCTCGACGACGAGGCGTTCTGCCGCCGATAATGTGGTCTCATTCTCAACCGTAAACACTGTCTGATACGCGCCGGAGTGTTCACGTGTCAGCAAGCTATCCAAGTCGCCCGGAGTATAAAGTCGAGTGTTGTTCAGGCATTGTGTCACCTTTGTAGCAATATCAATGCGGACATGTCCGTCAATTCCGTACCACCCTCGGTCTACGATCTCGACAGTCTGACTGCCTATTTTTCTGCGATTATCTCGATTCACAACTTTACTCTTTCGTCACTCAACCTTCGTTGGTAGCTCTTTGCGAACTTCCATCAGTATTCGACCAAGCCAGTTCTGTCCGCTGCCATCCTTGCCACAGCCCCAGAAGTAGTCGCCCGGCGCAGCTTCAATCAACTCTTCCTCACCCGTGCTAAGCAATAGGGTTGCTAGTTCAGCATGTGTTTCAAACTTCTTGTGGACCGCCATTCGCATAACGTCGACTTTGACATCTTCCCAGTCGCTCCGTATCTCGACCTTCCTGGTTCGACCCAATCTAGCAGCGACCATCGGGCTCTTCGCGAGACGGATCTTCTCACAGTATTCTGCATCTTCGAACTTCTGAGCTTGAAAGTAGTGCTCACTCGTCGGGTACCACTTTCCGTCCAACTCCACACCGAAAGCGGAGAAGTTGGAGAACTCACCGTACTCTTCTTTCGTTGAATAAAATCCAATGGCCATCGTTCTAATTCCCTAGCTGATTTTTGCTCCAGCCGATTCCATCTCTGCGATTGCTCTCTCGCAATCGCCTTCGCTTAGCTCAACTCCACGAATGCCCTCAGTCAGCAAGAAGGTCCTAAATCCCAATTCAACAGCATCGAGCACCGTAAATTTCACACAGTAGTCTGTCGCGAGCCCCATCACATGGACTTCATCAACGTCCTGCTTACGCAGGTAAGACTCCATCCCTGTCGCCTTACGGCGCGCATTATCGAAGAATCCGCTGTAGCTATCTATGTCCCTATCAGTTCCTTTCTGAATGACATGATCTATAACTCCCGTGTTCAGCTTTGGTGCAAATTTAGCTCCAGACGTTCCTTGGACACAGTGATCAGGCCACAGGATTTGATCGAGACCATCGAGGACCACAACTTCGCCAACATCGTGACCTGGGTGCTGGCTAGCAAACGATCCATGATCTTCCGGATGCCAATCCTGCGTCGCTACGATTAAGTCATATTCATGCATCAGTCGATTCGCGACGGATACAACCACGCTGCCATTGGCTACTGCTAGCGCACCGCCAGGAAGAAAGTCATTTTGAATGTCGATCAACAGCAGAGCTTTCATAGTGGTGTTCCCTCGAATAGCGGATGCTCCATGATGGCCAACTTCAGCTTTTCTAGGCTGTCATGGACATTCACCTCCGGCCGTCGCAACCGCATTTGTGTTATGACATCGAACCTTCTCGCATAATCTGGAGAAGTTCCAACAACCAGTGCGGCGCTTGACTCACAACAAGCTCCAAGCTCAAACAGCGCAATTGGACACAAGGTTTGCGGAGGAAACCAAAATGCAACCAAGTCTGCTTTTGCAAGGTGTCGATGCTCCCACTCGATCTGTTGTTGGCCAGCAGATTCGTCATCCATGGGAAACTCTTTACGCCTCGGATTGAGGATCGTCGCATCAAATTCCTGCAAGGATTCAACAAGTTCCAACTGCCAGTTTTCTGCATCCGTGATTCCACCAGCCAAGAACACAGCACGGCCATCTGCATTAAATTCTGTGGGGGCTTCGAGGTAATTCATGCTTCAGTCTCTAGTACGGTGGAAGTAATCGCCGAAAACCAATACCTAATACAACAGCTGCGAAAATCAGGTTTCTTGGGATGGTTGCCAACCAGTGCATCTGGGGCGGCTTCGGTGTTTCCTCTCCTTCGGCCTGGTCACTCAATGCTTCGGCCAATCGTTGCATCCAGCCCTTACTGCGAGGCCACTCAGCCAAGCTATTGAGCCAATCTATAGGCAAGTTATCGCTGCCAACATTCGCTCCACAAATGGCTCCAGCGATAGCTGCCACGCTGTCAGTATCACCGCCCATCAGAACGGCGTTTTCCACACATCGTCGAAAATCGCTCGGCGAATCTGCCCAACAGTACAATGCAGCGGGAACCGAGTGATTAACGTATCCACTCACGCCATCTGCCCACCCAAGTGAATCAGCAAACTCCAGAGGGTCCTGCTCGTCATCCAACGCTTCAATTGCTTTCTGTAAGCACTCTCGCAATTCTTCGCATTGGATCTCGCCTACTTCCTTTCTAAGAAAGTCAATCGGTTCGATATGCTGACCATTGGCCGAGAGTCGGGCTGCTTTGGCCACAAGCAGCGCACCTTCTTCAGCTTTTGGGTCGGTATGTGTCAGTCTCGTGCAGCTTCTAACCAACTCTTCAAGCTGTTTGTCTGATTTTGCCCAGACACCAATCAGTGCCGTCCGCATCGCTGGGCCATTACCAGCGCTGAATACGCCGCTTCGTTTCGGGCCAAACCCCAGTAGCAACTTGATGCACGCTCTTAACGTTGCCAATCCAATGCCAGCCGGTAGTGTTATCAGCCATCGCTTCAGTTGACGACTTAGCTCTTGTTCAAACTTGCCGACCTCTCCATCCGACAACACGAGTGCTCGGCCAACCATTTGCGTGTGTTCGGTATCATCACTACAGAAGCCATGCCCAACGATGAAAATGGCACCCAGTGGGGGACCGCCATAAATCTTCTCTGCACGTCTTCGGGAAAGACCTTCACGCCTTAGGCCAACGGAGTCACCCAAAGCCGTTCCTAATAAACATCCAAGGATGTGCGAGTAGTGGGCCATAATTTGTCGATAATGTCTAAATCTCGAAGTTGAAGCCTTGCTTTGTTAGCTTGTCGTATCTGCGTTTGTCGAATCGGTAGAGACGTGCAGCGCGGTGTGCAACGTCTTTTTCAATCTCTTTGGTCTCTTTAACAATCTCCATTCCCAGTACCTTCTTGCGGAAGTTCCGTTTGTCCAGCTCGCGATCGAGTATTACCTCATAAAGGTGCTGCATCTGCCGGAGCGTAAACTTCTCTGGCAACAGCTCGAATCCAATCGGCTGGTACCTTACCTTGCCTCTTAAACGCTCGTGGGCGGTACGAAGAATCGTTTCGTGATCAAATGCCAGCTTAGGGAGGTCATTGACCGAAAACCAAGCTGCATTTCGTGCATCCGTGCTGGCGTGTACATCATGTCCTTCTAAATTGACCAGAGCGTAATAGGTAACGGTGACAACGCGTTCTCGAGGGTCTCGCTTAATCTCACCAAATGTATAGAGCTGCTCCAGGTAAATGTCCTTCAAGCCGGTTTCCTCTTCCAACTCTCGACGTGCTGCTTCCTCTAAGGTTTCTTCAACTCTCACGAACCCACCAGGCAGTGCCCATTGGCCCTCAAAAGGCTTCAGGTCGCGCTGAATGAGCATGACTTGCAGGTCTTCCTCATCGAGTGCGAACACAACGATATCAACCGTTAAGGCTGGGCGGGCGAATTCATAGGTGTGGGCCATATCAAGCTCCCAATGGCTTTATTGCTACTTAGTGTCCTATCGACACTATTATGGTGTCGCATTTACACTAAGTCAACGTCACACAGGCACTTTTTGTGGAAATTGCCAAAAAACATCCAGGCTAGCGTCTCGGAGCTTAGGATTTTCCGACGATTCTGAAACTCAACGAGCCCTTGTTGCAAACCTGGCATCTCGCATGTTCTGCTGAAGTAATCGGCAAATGGTCTTCAGCCCCACACTTTGGGCAATGCCGATCCGCTTCCATCTTCGCGGCTCTTTCTGGAAAGTAGCTTTTGAGATTATGTCTCGCCTTGGCGTCCAGGATATATGTACTCACGCACCCAACACCGCATGCAACGAACCACCCCAGAATGAAACTTTCCCGCCACAGACCAATCGTCAGGCCAGCAATCATTGCCACAACTAACGGAATCAGACAGCCCGAGCATCCTTGTGGAATCGCGAGACGCTTGAGAGAGAAGAGTTGACCACACTTTTCGCAGACCACATTTGTGCAAGCAACATACCGCCCCTCTCGTCGCAAATCATCCCACGTAAATCCAGTGGACTTGAGAATACTTGACTCCGCAGGGTGACTGAGCACAACAAGATGTGTGTCTAGCGTGGCGGCAAATCCGGTTTTTGCGTTGTCGTGAAGGACTGCTCCAAACAATTGGTACTGATCACGTTCAACAGGTTGATCAACCAAGACCGCCCCATACCCAGCAGGCATAACGGGTGTCTTATGCCCGCACTCTGAACATTCTCCTCGGTATACAGTGGGCAACTAACATGGTCCTCCATCAACTGAATGTGTATTCAGTTCCGCCAACTCCCTGCGGAAACCACCCGAGAGAATCGGGAACCGGCACCAAGTCTTGGGATCCAAATTCTTGTCGTCGACATGAAACGAAGGGGCGTACCGCTCCCGCTTCCATTGGTTCTGACTCCAGAGTTGGAAGAACCGGCGAACCCACGTTGCCAATTGCTCACGGGAGTATTGGTCGAACTCAACAGAAACTGCCGTTAAGACCTCTTGAGGCGACCTCTTCTCTCCGATCGCCTGATGCTCGATTGCATCAAGTAGTTCGTAAGGCATGAGGTCATCTTCGTCAGTCTGCCCGGCCTCCAAAGGCCGCAACTCTGCTGTGGGCTGTTGCTCATTGACTAGACGTAGCTCAGGGATGGCGCCGACGCCTTCGGGGCCATCGCTTTCCACCCAACGTAACCACTGCCGCAGAAATGCTTTGTCGATTCCTGCAACGGGGCTGATGCCACCACAGGTATCGCCGTCCATCGTCGCATAGCCTACGGCCGCTTCAGAACGGTTGCTTGTTGCGAGTAGCAACGCATTATTTACGTTGGCCAGCATCCACGCAGCGGGACCTCGCACTCGGGCTTGAATGTTCTGTAGCGTTATATCATCGCTGTCCCAAGTAAGTTCTCTACCAAGTACTTCCTCAATTTTTGAAGTATAATTTGCACAAACATCATCGACATCGAGTTCGTAGTGCCGAGCATTAATCGATTCAGCAATGGTACGAGCTGCCAGACGAGTTTCGTCAGAACTATTGCGTGTTGCTTGATAAACGGTGGTAAGCCAACGCCTAACCAGCCCTTCGACATTGCGCGGTACATCATCCTGCAAGATCATCCAATAAGCAAAATCCGCGACACCTAACTCTTTGCATCCCAGCTTCACCATCAGTACCACCAGACAAGCTACGGCTGCTGAGTCTGCACCTCCACTCAGGGAGACAACAAATCCCTGGGAGCGACTCTTACGAAGATAGTCATACAATCCTAATGCGATCGCGCGAGTGAACTCTTCTTCCTCGACATACTTGCTCTGTTCCCAAATTTGTTTTTTTCAATTGCTCTCCCCTTGAAGCGCAGGATGCGGTGAAAATTTAGTCGGGATTAGCTGCTCAGCTTTTGAAGACAGCTCTGGTTCGAAGCTGGCTGTCTGAATTCGACGCATGCGAGTCGCGTCGATATCGATGACGGCATCGCTGACCAGAACCTGCTGGAAAGATAACCTTGGTCCTCGCGCAACGATCTGGCCTTGGGTTCCAATGAGTGTTTGACCATCGTAAACAACACGACCCGCTTCGTTACCGAGCAAATTACTATAGACGTAAGTAACGCAAAACGCACGAGAAGCCTCCCCGACCAAACGCTCACGAATCTCTGCCTTACCAAACGCGAAATGACTGGCACTCGGATTGAGAATGATATCGACAGCCTGGCTAGCATGTCCTGCTGCTGGGCGGTTGGCGACCCAGGCATCTTCGCAAATCTCAAATCCTAGTCTTATACCATCGAGATCAAACAGCAGATCGCCGATAGGATATTTCTTGTCATTGATTTCGATCTCTGCGACGCAACCAGATGGCCACGCCTTGAACCAACGTGGTTCGTAATGGATTCCGTCACCAGCTAACCGTTGCTTTGTTACGAATCCAGCCAACTCACCGTCGACAAGTAGCGCCGACGCGTTGAACAGCGCGCCAGCGTGAACTATGGGCAAACCGACCGAGACCGTAATCCCGTGCGTATCCGGAAGAAGCTCGAACAAGATTTGCAAGGCTTTTTCTTGTATTGCACTGAAGAAGAAAGCGTCTTCGCAACCGTAGCCAGTAATTGCTAATTCAGGCAAGCAAAGAATGCTCACTTCGCGAGACTTAGCAAGGTCGATAGCTTGGCGAATGTTGGCCAAATTTACTTCCCAATCGAGCGGCGTTTGATTGAGCGCTGCTGCACCCACATGAATTAGCTTCATGGGACCAACTCCAGCTGAGCTTGCCTAGCTTGTTGAATCATCTCATTACGAAGCTCATGCAATCTGATATCTAGTCCAACTGGATATTCGTGCGGATTTAAGAAGCGACGTATTGTAGGATGCAACCGTTCAAGGTTTTCTCTTGCTCTTGTGCGTATCGCATCGAGTGCTTCAGCGTTGGCGACAACCGCTCCTTCCCGCAGTGCGGGCTCGAGCAGATCTGTGGCGTTTGCCTTGCTGGCAATCTTCTTGCGACGAGTGGGATCCTTAGCGTCAACAATGATGCCTCTTTCGTCCGTGCCACTGTTTTCATCGTAGATCATGTCTCCGATCAGGCCCTCTTCGTCCTCATACCTTCGGACCTGAAGCGTACCAGGAATCGAAGTCTTGATCACTTGCTCCGAGAGTTTCACCTTCGGTTGCCATGCGCCATCAACGTTGCGAAGCGCTCCGAGCTTGTAGACGCCACCCAATGCTGGCTGGTCGTATGCTGTTGCCAGCTTGGTTCCGACTCCCCAAACTGCGATCTGTGCCCCTTGGCTTTTAAGGTTTTCGATGATCTGTTCATCGAGGTCATTCGACGCAACAATACTCGCTTTCGGAAAGCCAGCTTCATCGAGGATCTTCCTTGCTTCGATACTCAGATACGCGAGATCTCCCGAATCTAAGCGGATTCCAACCATTTCGTGGCCCGAAGCGCGAAGCTTGCGTCCTACCTCGACCGCCTGCCGCACACCTTCGAGGGTGTCGTAGGTATCTACCAGGAAGACACAGTTGTTTGGCATCACTTCAGCGTACCGCTCAAAACTCTCGGCTTCGGTATCAAATGACATGACCCAACTGTGAGCATGGGTGCCTTTCACAGGGATTCCGTACAGCTTTCCCGCCAACACGTTGGATGTTGCCGCACATCCACCGACGTAGGCGGCTCTGCTTGCTGCCAGTGCCCCGTCGATTCCTTGAGCACGACGTAGACCGAATTCGAGCACTGGTTCACCCTTGGCCGCAGCACTGATTCGCGAAGCTTTGGTGGCAATCAGTGTTTGAAAATTGATGATATTCAGCAGCGGTGTTTCTAGTAGCTGACATTGGAGGATTGGCCCTCGAACGCGAAGTAGTGGCTCCTGACCAAAGGCTACCGTTCCCTCGGGCATCGCATCGACGTCAACGGTTAACTTCAAAGCTGCCAAGTAGTCCAGAAACTCAGCCTCAAATAGACGTTCGCCGTCGTTTCCAGTAAGGGTCCCTAGGTATTGGATATCCGACTCATCAAACCGGAATCCCTGGAGATACTCCAGAGCTGGACCTAAGCCAGCAGCCACCGCGTAACCACCCGCAAAAGGTGGCTTGCGAAAGAACAAGTGAAATACAGCTTCTTGCTCGGCGCGGCCCAATTTCCAATAGCCATAGGCCATGGTGAGCTGATAGAGATCTGTCAGTAGTGCTAATGGCGGTCGATAGAGTTCGTTCAGCATGGTTTTGTCCAGCTCCTTTCTTAGTGTGTTTTATACACTATCATGACGGGCGTCAACCACACTTGAAAGAAACCCCAAGATTTGTGACTAACGGTGAACCTTGGTCCTTCAATTGTGTCTAATGAACCGTCCCACAGCCGTGCCAGCCATGTACCGATGTATTTGGATGCTATTGGATAGGAGACTCTACCGTGCAATCGATACTCTCTATCTCTGTGCCTCAGAGCTTGCGCTCTTGCTAAGGACCTCGACACGTCTTCTCTGACGCCAGCTGGTCCCTGCTAGACCAGGCTCTCGCTCTCTACTGATGTTTCTTTATCAGTTCTACTGCGCGACCATTGCGCAGATCCATTCTTTCTAAGCGAGCTAAATATGGCACTAGATAAGCGTACGCGCGAGCAGATGCTTGCGCACTGTGGTGAAATCCACGAAGACGATGGCATCGACCCTCGTGAGTTCTTCAAAGCAAATCGTATTCACAAGAAGGAAGATCGTAAGGCGAAGCAACTGTGCCGCCAAGTGGCGGAAACTCTCGACCAGGTATTGTCGGGCGAGATAAGTGACGACGTTCTCCGTGGACTACGCGTGTCTAGCGTTGTGCCTGCACCGGACGCATCGCGGTTGCTAGTTTCACTTTATGCAGACTGTGATCCTGAAGAATTCAACCGCACCGAGATAGAACAGCGACTGGCAGCCCGGCATGGGCAGCTGCGTTGTGAGATCGCAGCTAGCATTACGCGCAAGAATACTCCCACGCTAGTGTTTAACGTCATAGGTTCAGATTGCATCGAAGATATACAGCCAAAGGAGGTGCAGTAGTGATAAATGCTGATTTAGCTCCTCTGACTACCTGGATAACTCAACCTCTTTCACGAGATGTCGTACGGTCAGTCGACCGCTTGCGCCATGCGGAAGATGTTCAGCACGTTGCTTTGATGCCTGACGTACATCTATCCAGAGATGTCTGCATCGGAGCTGTCGTTGCCACGAGTAATCTGGTGTATCCGTCCGCTGTAGGTGGAGACATTGGGTGTGGCATGGCCGCTATGGCATTTGATGCTGAGGCTACTGCAATCGATAACCAGCGGGCAGCGGCTGGCATTCTAAAAGGGCTTTACGAACAGGTACCTGCAAACAAGCATCGACAAGCTCGCTCGCTGCCAGAAGAATTGCGGCAGTTGCAGCTAAGTGATACTCGATTGCAGAAACTGTCTGAGAGAGAAGGGCGTGTGCAACTGGGGACACTCGGCCGGGGAAATCATTTCCTGGAATTCCAATCTGATCAAGAAGGTCGCTTGTGGGTGATGATTCACAGTGGTTCGCGTGCGATGGGGCAAGCGATCCTTCAGCACTATTTGAATAGCGCGACTTGTGGGCGAACTGGCCTCAAGTGGTTGGATACTAACGACGAGCAAGGACAAGCCTATCTAGCTGATGTCCATTGGGCTCGGAGGTACGCCGCTCACAATCGCCTTGCCATGTTGAACGCAGTTACCGAACTCTTCCAGTCACTCTTTAGCATCACAGCGGATTGGGAATCCTTAATCCACTGCGACCACAATCATGTGCAGTGTGAGGAACACTACAGTGAAAAGCGATGGATACATCGAAAGGGAGCACAGTCTGCCAGATCAGACGAACTGGGAATAATCCCTGGTTCGATGGGAGCAGCCAGCTTCCATACTGCTGGTCGCGGTTATCCAGAATCGCTGAACTCTTGCTCGCACGGTGCTGGCCGCAAGCTGAGTCGCACCGAGGCCCGCCAGCAGATTAGTGGTAGAGAGTTTTCCCGGGAGGTTGGGGGACTATGGTACGACCAACGTCGAACCGCGAAACTGCGTGACGAAGCGCCGTCGGCTTACAAGGACATCCGTCGCGTCATGAAAGCTCAGCGTGAACTGACTCGGGTTATCCGGGAATTGCACCCAGTGCTGACCTACAAAGGAATCTGAATTCCGATCAACGTGCTCACAAAGGAGTCAAATGTTGCTATCATAGGGCTTTTTGGAAATTTAGGGTAATCCTATTGTGCCTGAGCCGGACGTAGCCGATCTGCGGGAACCACTCCCATATCATGCTGCCATCCGTGACTACTTGAAGAAAGAAGAGTCGCAGATCTGGGAGTGGTACGCATCGAATCGAGTGCGCGAGGAACAAGCGGAGTCAATTCGCTTCGATTTGCTCAAATCCACTTATCGAATCGATCGAGAAGCTCAACCTGAGATTTACGAGCTAGCAGACGATGTTGCCTCGCAGCTGGACCTTCAAGTTCCAGTAACTATCTACCAAGCTCAGAATCCGGAAGGGTTAAATGCATCGCTTGCCTTCACACCAGGCGAAGCACATATCATTCTGCACGGACCGATTGCAACAAAGCTCTCGAAGGATGAACTGCGGGCGCTGCTGGCTCACGAGCTAGGTCACATGCTGCTGTACAGCGCGTGGAATGGTGAGTTTCTGATCGCAGAGCAAGTTTTGGCGGCCATGACTCACGATCGAGATGCTGACACTTCTCACTTCACCAGTGCTAAATTGTTTAGCCTCTACACCGAGGTGTTCTGCGACCGAATCGCGCTAAACGTTGCCGGTTCACCGCTCCAAGTCGTTTCGATGTTGGTCAAGGTGTGCACTGGATTAGATGAAGTCGATCCGAATAGCTATCTCAAACAGGCCAAGGAGATTCTGAGTAAGGGACCTACCAAGACAGAAGGCCTCTCACACCCCGAAGCATACATTCGTGCCTATGCCTTAGAAGCCTGGCATGAAGATTCCGCGAATGCTAGTAGTCAAATCTCCGAGTTGATCGAGGGAAAACCCGCGCTGGACGAGCTCGATCTTACGGGCCAAGTACGTGTCATGGGAATCACGCGTCGAGTCATTAACGCAGCCCTATGCCCTAAGTGGCTTCAAACAGACGTTATGTTGGCCCATGCACGACTATTCTTCGATGATTACGAAGCGCCTACAGATCTGGCAAAGGATAACTTGCTGAGATCTGAGATCGAGAATGGCGATAACGCTCTGCACGATTACTTCTGTTATGTGTTGTTGGATTTTGCGTACGCAGATAGAGAACTTGAAGCAGCACCTCTGGCACACGCTATTGGTGTTGCCGAATCTATTGGCCTGCAGGAAAGGTTTTGTGGAATTGCAGGAAAGGAACTTAGACTCCGCAAGAAGCAACTGGAGAAGATAGTCGCGGACCGGGAGAAGATAGTCGCCGCAGCAGCAAATGCGGAGGCCTCCTCGTGACAGACTTCGCTAGCTTCTTAAAATCTCGCGTCGACGCTGATGGATTTACCACAGAAGACGCTCTTGCCAGCTTTCTACCTCTTGCTCGCGAGGTCCTCGACGCGCACGCGGCGGGTATGGTCGCGCCGTTGGAAGGACTTTCTGAGCTTCAAGTCGACGGAGTCAGAATCTGGTTTGAAGAAGCAAAGAGGCTTCCAGTTCGAAGAGCTAGTTCCAAGGTTCGTCAGGTAGAGCAGAACAGCCGCAGTGCGGTGGAAGTAGTTTCCGAAACGAGGGTCACTACGGAGGTTGATGATGGTGCGGAAAGAGTTGTTAACCTTGCTGTTGGTGATCCAGATATGCCCATTACACGTCCTGTCTACCTTCCCGGTTTTCAATCATGGGAACATCGACTGGAATGCCATGATCCTCTGACCGATATTTTTAGCTTGGGGATGATTCTGGCGAGCATTGCTTGCGGGCTCGATTTTGACGACCCGGAAATGCTGACAACTTTCGAGTCGCACCGCAAGAATCTGTTCCTGCTAAATGAAGGCCTCCATCCAGTCGTTGCAAGAGTCATCGTGAGGATGACCGAGCTAGATCGCAGCAAGCGAGCACAAGATTTGTCGTCTTTGGTAAGAACGCTTGAGAGCTATCGCGACCAGGAAGTCGATTTTGACTTCGACCTTGCCCACACAAAAGACTTCGCAAGTAGCTCCAAGCGTGACAAACAGACCGTAGTCCTTACCAAGCTTCGCGAACGGCTTTTTGAGATTTCTCGTCGCAATAAGCTGCTGCATTTCCGGCCTACGATGCAGACAGTAAATCTCACTCAAGCGTCGGTGCCGTTGTCATTCGATATCAAGAGCATCCGGCTCGATCAGATACTGGTTTGGAACGAAAAACTTCAAAAGGAGGTTAGCGCTGGTAAACCTCTGTCACTTAACAAATACCTTAACTTCACGGAAGTGCTCTATCTGCCTAGCCAACTTAAACGATTGATTGCGGAAGCAAGGCGAGATCAAGCCGAGTTCGGATTCGCACAACTCCGACTGGTGGCATGTTTTCTTCACTGGGCAAACCTCAAAGAAAAGCCAATCGAGCAGTACGACTCTCCCTTGGTCTTGATCCCCGTTCAGCTGAAAAAGAAAAAAGGCATTCGAGATACTTTCTATCTGGAAGCGATGTCTTCAGAGGCAGAGATCAACCCGGTAATTCGCCACCAGTTCAAGCAACTTTATGACATCTCACTTCCAGAATCGATTGACCTGGCGTCCAGTGACTTTAGCGATCTCTTCGAGAGTCTCTCGCGTCAGATCGCCGCTTCAGAATCGGCAGTCAAGCTCACCAAGATCGATAAGCCGCGCATCTCTCTTATCCATGAAAAGGCACGCCGCAGGCTAGATCAGTACCGACGTCGCGCTCGCTTGGCAGGACGTGGGATTCGGAAGTACCTCGATCTCGATTATAGCTATGACCCTGCCAACTATCATCCGTTAGGCATCAAGCTTTTCAGTGCTAAAGTGAGACCTTCGCAGACGCATCTTCGAGAGATCATTGAGGAAAAACCTCGCCCACGATCTTACGCAGCGCCCGATGATGCTGCTCCTGTCGCGGAAAAGGAAAGGCAATTCTATTCCCTGCAAAGCGGCAGTGAAGCCAATCCGTACGATTGGACGTTTGACTTATGTAGCGTTACCCTCGCCAACTTCAAGTATCGAAGGATGTCGCTCGTCCGCGACTACGAAGCCCTGCTTGAAGACGGCATGACCAATCCAGCCTTTGAGTCGGTGTTCTCACTGGCACCTCGAGCCATAGACCCAGAGCCGCAAGATGCAAGTGCAATAGATGAGCGATTTGACGTTGTACCTTGCGATCCCACACAAGCCAGTGCTATTGCGGAGGCGGACTTGGGTAAGAGCTTTATTATCCAAGGTCCACCTGGCACGGGTAAGTCACAGACCATCACCAATCTGATTGCCGACTACGTTGCCCGAGGCAAGCGTGTGCTGTTCGTCTGTGAAAAGCGAGCCGCTATCGACGTCGTCTACGCACGGCTAAAGCAATGTGGCCTGTCGGAATTGTGCTGTCTTATTCATGACTCACAAACTGACAAGAAAGAGTTTGTGATGGATCTGAAGCACACCTATGAAGGCTTTCTGTCAAGCCCGGACGAGGAGTCGCTGTCGCAAAAGCGACCAGAAATAGTCAAGAAAATTCTCCACGCGCTGGGGCTACTTCAGCGATTCGACGACGCGATGCAGTCGAAACGAAGTGAGCTTGGCACAACGGCTCGACATCTGCTGGATCGATGCATCGAATTGCGAGAATCGCTGCCGAAGCTTGATCCGCTGGCCAAGGAAAAGTTGCCCAGTCACGCTGAGTGGATGAATAGCCGGACCGCCATTAGCCGTTTCGAGAAGTCTCTTAGCGAAGTTGGGGGCGGGCACATTCTGGCCATACATCCGTTGCGAGTCCTATCGCCGCGACTTTCGCTTGAGGATCTTCCGCTGAAGTTGATTTCACGTTCTGCCAACGAAGGAAAGTCACATCTTAGCGACACACTTGCGGAACTCCAACGTAGTGGCATTCCGAACGACCAGTGGCAGCAGTTCTCGCGAGCCAAACAACTGATGCAGTACATGTGTCGATTAAAGTCAATCGCCGAAGCAGATCTGCTACGGCTGTTTGATTCGCAGCATGATGACTCGAAATGGCTGACAAAGCGGATCGAGATCTTGAAGAGTTCATCGCATGCGCTTGAGGAAGCGGAGCGCGCCAACTCTCATTGGATCGAAAAGTTGCCCGTCGAGGATGCGAATCATGCGCTTAGGAAGGCTCTGACGTTGGAAAACGCGAGATTTCCCTGGCTATCATTCTCGTGGTGGCGCTTGCGGAGTGTGCTGAACGCGTGTTACGACTTCAGAGCGCATAAAATTGCTCCACCTTGGCCGAGCGTGCTTGAGCAATTGCTGCTGGAGTATGAGCTGCATCAGCAGAAGCGAGGCTATTTGCAAGAATCCGCCATGAAGCTCTCCATTGAGGAGCAACAGGTCGTGCCGTTAATTGACACCCTGAAAGGCGTCACTACGTGGCTGCCTAACCAGCCGCAATGGATCAACGATCTACACGCGGCACTCATAGCATCGCCCAATGCGAGCGGGATTGTCGAGCGGGTCATTTGTGCCAAAGCATCAATGGACAGTGCCTCGGAAGTGCTTGCCCAGATTTCAGACGACGTTGATGCGATGACATTCGCTGACCTGAATTGTTCATTGACCTATATCAACGAAAACCTTGAATCGGTCGCAGACTTCGTCGAATGCCTTCGAGAACTGCAGTCCACTCCGTCAACAGTGGCACGTGCTCTACGCACTTTGCCACACAGCCCACGTGAAATCGAGGCGGCCGTCGCCGACCGTGGATTGGCCCAGGTGTTTCGACAAGACAAGCAACTGGAGCGGTTTAACTCCAAAACTCATAGTGCTCACTCAGACCGGCTGGGATCGCTCTATGACGACTGGCTGGAATGCAATGCAGTTGACATCTGCAACCGAGTGCGCCGCAGGTTTCTCAAAAGTCTCCACATCGCAGAGCAGCCAGCAGCGAAACTGAGTGCCGAAGAGAAAGAATTCAAGCGTCGATACAATCGCGGACGTCGCGAGCTGGAACACGAATTCGGAAAACAGATGCGCTACAAGGCTATTCGAGACCTTGTTGCAGAAGAATCGGGGGATGTCGTCAATGATTTGAAGCCAGTGTGGCTCATGAGCCCGTTAAGCGTTTCTGACACCTTGCCTCTAGCGGGTGATCGGTTCGATGTCGTCATCTTTGACGAAGCTAGCCAAATTACTCTGGAGGAAGCCGTGCCAGCGCTGTTCAGGGCACCACAATCGATCATTGTTGGCGATGAAATGCAACTTCCACCGACTGACTTCTTCTCCGCAAAACAGTCGTCTGAGGAAGATGAAGAGATGCTTGTCGAGGCTGATGGAGAGTTGGTCCAGTACGATCTCGATTCCGGTAGCTTTCTTAGCCATGCGGCGAACAACTTGTCGTCGACCATGCTTGGATGGCACTATCGAAGCCGCAGCGAATCGCTTATTAGCTTCTCAAATTGGGCGTTCTACGATGGACGATTGCTAACAGTACCAGAAGAGTCGCTGGCAGGCGTTCAGAGGAAGCCAATATCAGCTGGTGCTGCCGCGGATGGTGCTCAAGGAGCCCTCGAAACGTTAAACCGTCCCATCAGTTACCATTCGCTCGAACACGGAATCTACGATAAGAGACGGAACCGTGCAGAAGCAGAGTACATTGCAGAGATGGTACGTAGCTTGCTTCAGGATGAGGCGAGATTGACTATTGGCATCGTAGCGTTCTCAGAAGCACAGCAAGATGAGATTGAGCAAGCTCTCACGCGGTTAAGTCTCGATGACAAGCAATTCCGGGACGCTTTAGAGGCTGAATTTGAGCGAGAAGAAGACGGGCAATTCATCGGACTGCTGGTTAAGAATCTCGAAAACATACAGGGGGATGAACGAGACATCATCATTCTAAGTGTTTGCTATGGCCACCCACCCGCAGGCAAGATGAAAATGCATTTTGGGCCTATCAACAAGAGCGGCGGAGAGAAGCGACTCAACGTTGCCTTCTCAAGAGCCAAGAAGCATATGGCGATTGTCAGCTCCATCGATTCGACGGATATCACCAACGACTACAACGATGGCGCAAATTGTCTCAAAAGCTATCTCAGGTACGCAGAGGCTGTTTCAACGGGAGATGCCACGACGGCGTCTCGAATCATGTATGGTCTGTCGCGTTGGGCTCAGGAAGAGTCTGAGGAAGACAGTACATCATCTGACATTGTCACTTCCGAACTCGCTGAAGCACTAGAATCTGCTGGTTACAAAGTGGATCGCGAGGTTGGCCAATCGCATTTCAGATGCAACTTGGCCGTCTACTCCGACGGAGATCAGCAGTATCGCCTCGGAATCCTTGTCGATGGTGCATCGTACTATGAGCAATCCGATCTTATGGAGCGGGACATGATGCGGCCCAGACTGCTGAGGGCCTTTGGTTGGAATGTGGTACACGTCTTCGCAAAAGATTGGCATAGCCAACGTGAAGACGTTTTGAGTAGGCTGCTGGCCTTGATTGAGGGCAAAGAGGTCCCGGAAGAAGTTGATGATGACTCTGACATTGACGAGCAAGAACAATACGGAACCGAGGAGCAGGTTCACGCGGACGACGAATCACTGGAATCAGAGGTGCAAATTTCATCTGAAGATCCCCCTGGGGAAGCAAGCAACAGTAGTTAACGCCGCTTAGAATTCCAGAGCGATAAGTCGAATAGTTCTGATGCAAAGATCGGGACAAGGTCACACTCAGTGTACAAACTCCCTTAAAAGTACGAGCAATTCCCTAACTGAACCCCGCGAATCTCAAAGCTGCCGTATATAATCAAGAAATGGCGGATAAAGTACGTTCTCATTCTGCATTGGTCCAACAAGCTGTTGGCGGCAGCGAATCAGCGTTAGCCGAGTTGTTTGAACAAAACAGACAACGTCTTCACCGGATGATTACATTACGGATGGATCCCAGAATGAGGGCGCGCCTCGATGCGTCGGACGTTCTTCAGGAAACCTACTTGGAGCTGGCTCGACGATTGCCAAAGTATGTTCAAGAACCAACGATACCTTTCTTTATCTGGCTACGCATGATCGCGGGAAACTGCCTGACGAGAGCGCACCAGAAGCATTTGGACACCAAGAAGCGAAACGCAAAACTCGAAGTATCGATCGCCAGCGACCAAGTTCCGGGCGTTAGCACCGTCTTGTTGGCTTCTCAACTCGCCGGGAATTTCACTTCCGTCGATCGCGGCATGTTGAACGCTGATCTCCAGCGCAAGTTTGAAGAAACCTTGAACAGTATGTCGAGCAGCGATCGCGAGATTTTGGCTCTGCGACATTTCGAGGAGCTTTCTACCGAGGAATGCGCTCACATCTTAGGCATGACAAGATCAGGCGTACTCAAGAGACATACCAGGGCGCTCCGACGGCTTCGCGACGCTATTGGCGAGCGATCCGATCTCAAGCCATTGGATTCTTAGTCGGAAGTACAGGCATGGATCACTCTCTGAATGAAGATTCCTCTGATTTGGATCCGATTGACGAGCTGGTCGACGAGTTTCTCCTCCGATTATCGGCCGGCGAGAATCCAACAACTTCAGAGTTCTGCCTTCGTTATCCCCACTTGGAGAAAGAGATTCGCGAAATCTTTCCCACAGTGATGCTCATAGAAGAAAGAAAGGCAACGTCGTCATTGGCACCGGAGCCGATGATCGATAGGGTCGGCGATTATAGGATCCACAAAGAAATAGGTCGTGGCGGAATGGGCGTTGTCTACCAGGCCAGCCAGGAATCACTCGGTCGCACTGTTGCCCTGAAGGTGCTGTCTAAACGATGGGCAACTAATCAAGATGCCATGAAGCGATTTCGCCGCGAAGCCCAAGCGGCGGCCCGCTTGCATCACACGAACATCGTGCCAGTTTACGAAGTCGGAGAAAGCCATGGACATTGCTACTACGCAATGCAGCTTATCGAGGGAAAGAGTCTTGATAAACTGATCTCTGAATTCGGTTCGCGGAAGAACACAGAATCCACCAGCCGCCCAGGCACCTTAAGTTCAACCATTGGCGCTGAGAACGTCATCGACGACGGCAATGGACCGGAGGTAAGCGAGTCAAGCATTAGGGGTCACGACAACGACTATTTCAAGTCCGTCGCTGAACTGGGGGTCCAAGCTGCGGATGCGTTAGCATTCGCTCATACGCGCGGCATTATTCATCGCGACATCAAACCGTCGAACCTGTTGCTCGATACGCAAGGGGTGGTATGGATCACCGATTTTGGCTTGGCCAAGACGGACGCGGATGCGATGACTCGGGACGGTGATGTTCTGGGAACGGTGAGCTACATGTCGCCAGAAAGGTTTCGTCAGCAATGCGACGCCCGGGCTGACATTTATGCACTGGGGCTGACGCTTTACGAATTGCTAGCGCTTCAGCCCGCATTTCATTCTTCTGATCGATTGCGATTGATTAGCTTGATCAGCGACAGCGAGCCACCAACCCTTAGCTCTCTTGTACCAGAGATTCCTCGCGATTTAGAAACCGTAGTCCTCAAGGCGACTAGCAAAGAGCCGCAATCCCGCTACTCGTCAGCCGCTGAGATGGCCGACGACCTCAGACGATTCGTCGATGATCAACCAATCAAAGCGCGGCGCGCGCCGGTCATCGAACGCATGTGGCGTTGGAGTCGCCGTAACAAGCGACTCGCCGCGGCATTGGCAGGCATTGCGACGCTGTTGGTCTTGATGGTAATCGGTGCCACATGGAGCTCGGTGTATCAAGCGGAACTCCGACAAAACGCGGAAACGGCGCAGGGCATTGCCGAACAGCGGAGTGATTCGCTGCAGAGGAACCTCTATCTGTCGCAAATGAATCTCGCGGGACAGGCGGCATTCGTTAGCTTTGGAATGGATACGGTAAAGGATCGCATCGCGGAATGGCGTCCTGAGATAGCCGGCCGCGATCTGCGCAATTGGGAATGGTACTACCTATTTGCCGAGTCCCATCAAGCAGTTTTTGTCTCGGAAGCGCTTGGCAATGGCTTCTGCTGGGCATGTGACCACAGTCCTGATAGTCAACTGCTGGTACACACCAAGAATGCCTGGGGAATACAGGTGCGCCGTGCGAGCACGGGAGAGGTTGTTAGGCAGAAGTTTCTTGGCTCCGCGCGGTTTGTCGATTGGAGTCCCGATGGCCGCAAGATTGCCGTCAGCCATTTCGAGGGCAAGATTTCGGTGTTGGACGCGGAAACGTTGGAAGTGGTCTGCGAGCCCCAGATCGAAGCTGAACCAAGTGAGATCGAGTGGGTGCAGTGGAGCCCAGACTCGACGAGGATCGCGGCGTTCGGCATGAATGATGTGAAGCAGAAACGCTCGGCCGTCAGGATTCACAACGGGCATTCCGGTGCCCTGACTCAACTGCTTGAAACCGAGTCTGCCGTACATCACCTCGCATGGCATCCAGATGGAGACCGCATTGCCTTAGTTTCGGGCGGATCGACCAGCATCTGGAATGTCGCTACCGGAGAGCGACTCGACGACTATGAAGTCGGTGGGGACATCGCGTGGAGTCTGGATGGCACAATGCTAGTCGGCCTACACGATTCGGCCGTTTGGGACGTGCTTGAGTCTCGACGAATAGCTGAGGTCACGGGGGCTTCTTCTCTGTGCTGGCACCCGCAAGGGAATCAACTGGCGGTAGGATGCCGCGACGGAGCGGTTCGCCTCATGAATATGGCAAACGGTCGGATCGAACGCGTCCTCTATGGTCACACCTCGGACATTTGGTCGGTCTCATGGAGCAGCGATGGCCGGTGGCTCGCATCGTGCGGCGTGCGTGACGAAACGGTACGCATTTGGGGCGTCGATTCATTTGATCAGAGCCGATTACTGACCGGCGAGGAATTCTCGGCGATTGACTGGAACTTTGATAGTACGCAAATCGCGGCTTGCCGAGGAAGTTACTTCTGCATCTGGGAGTTGTCGACGGCCGAGCGTCTCCATGAGTTATCCATCGAAGTCAGTCCGGACGCCGTGCAATTTGACCCTCGTGGACAGCATGTCGCCTCTGTTGGCCGCTACTTCGACGTCCTGATCTGGAACGCGTCGACCGGCGGCACGCAACGTCTAGCCGATTCTGACTGGATGTTCGGACTTGCCTGGCATCACAGTGGGAAGCTCGCAGCTGCCTCAACCTCCGGCAACATCAGAATATGGAATGATACGGGCAATCCGATCCGAACCATCGAAGCGGCGCATGACGCCGCCGGAGGGTGCGTCGCGCTCGACTGGAATCCTTCGGGCACACGAATTGCGTCGCTGGGTATGGACGGGCGTCTGAAAGCGTGGGTTGCCTCTACGGGGGAATTGCTTTGGGAGTCCGAATTGGGTTCAGTTGGGCCTAAACGCGTGCGATGGAGCAACAACGGTACTCGCCTGGCAACGGCCCATCGAGGCGAATTGATTCTGTGGGACGCCGCCACCGGTGACAAGCTCAAGCAACTTGATGAAATCAACGAGAACTACAGCTGCCTCGATTGGAGCCCCGACGATACTCGTCTGGCGGCCGGCAGTGAAACGGGACTCAGCATTTGGGATATCGATCTCGGCCGCGTTGCTTTGAAGCTCAATAGCCAACAAACACATGCGGTCCGTTGGAACCATGACGGCAAGCGTCTTGCCGCGGCGGGCACGTCGGGCCTCCAAATCTGGGACGCATCGCGAGGCTACGCGCTTCAAGACGAAGCCAAATGATCGGCGGCAAGGACAAGACGGCGAGATACTGCAACTCACTGAAAATCGCTTTCGAGCATCGCGAGGAGGTAACTATCACCTCTCCTCCCTCTTTAGCCGCGCGGCATCCCGTGGAGCCGGTCTAGCAGCCGAAGCTCGGCCTACCATTGGCGGACGGCCAGTACGCGCAATCGATTGGTAGAACGAGAACTCCAGAACGCTCTGCTCGTTCCAATCGGGCACAGTTTTACCTTTTCTCGGTTTTGTTGTCCGCGGCCGTCTTGCCAGTTGTGATTACTACTTTAGGCCGACTGGATGGTTATCGGTCTTCCGCATGGGGTTTGACGACACACGAATGCCGCCGTGGCTGAGATGAATACCAACTTGGTGCTGAGAATTGTGAGTGGACCGCAGACCGGAGAATACTTCCACATGAGTGACCAGAGTCGGTTAGTTGTGGGCCGAGAAAACAGTGCTGACCTAGTCGTGTGCGACCCGATGATGTCGCGACGTCACTTCGAAATTCTCCGAAAAGATAATCACTGGCTGCTTAGGGATCTAAACAGTCTCAATGGCACCACCATCAATAGTCAGCCGATTACCGATGCTCTCGTCAACTCCAACACTTCTGTCTCGGCTGGTTTGACCAAATTTCGTATCGATTTGGTGCAACCTCGGTCGTCACCTCACACGGCAGAAGAACATCAAGATACCGAAAAACAAGAGTGAAGCAGCGTAAACCTCTGGCAAGGAAGAACTTAGCCAGACTTCACATAATGTGTCCGCGCTAGCATTTCGATCTGCGATTAAAAAGTTAGCGGACGTTTCGACAAGCAAATGACCTTTCAGTATCGGACATTCCTGCAGCGAGGACTCTTCAGTGCACTTTCTAAAAACGATATTTTGCGTCTCCCTGATCGCTTTCGTGGCCCACTCGAAAGCAGGGGGCGAGACCTATGTGTTTGTTTCCGAACGCGATACTGATGTCGTGTATCAGGGCAGAGGCAAAATCGATCTAACCGAGTTGGAGTTCGCCAGGCACTTTGCAAGTGACGCAATTTCGTCTTTTTCTGCCCCAATCGCACCACTCTTTGCGATCGGAGCGGCCCCGTTTCCTAATGGGGCAGTTTACGAGGGCGGAGGCGTCAATCCTCTCGTTGTCGCGCCGGCAACATTCGCATCGACGGGGCCATTCTTGCCCGATACGGTCTCAGGCGACTTCTTCGGCACGGCCGCTCGCGTCCCAATCGCAGAGCCCGCTGTCATCGGCATAACCGTACCGATCGGCTACACATCGAACGATCCGCTGGCGGCAACGATGACATTTGAAAACACGAGCCTGACCGACATGGGGCTGTCGCCAGGCAGGCATACATGGAGTTGGGGATCGGGCAACACGTCCGACTCTTTGTCGGTTCTGGTTGGTGATCACTACGATGTGGTGGTCGATCCGGGAACGGTTGGATCGACTAGTCCCGCAGGCGGCGCGCTGCAGATTCCGTTCGACGAACTGAACGGAGTCACGCTCTCAGGAGAACCGGTGAGCATCGACTTTAGTTTCGGGGCGAACAGATTCTTGATGTACAACAACACCAATCCGAGCGTTACCGATACATCGTTCTTCTCGTTGAGTGTCAACACAGAGTTTCCCGGCGCAGATGTCATTCCCGACTTTGACGGACTTTCGATGACACTCCTCGGGGCCAACGGCAGCCCCGACCTCATCGCCACGGTAAGCGGAGAGCCCGTCACTTTCAACATCGATGGCGACATCGACCGCCTGATCTACGACTTTCAATTCGACGGAGACATACTAAATCACGGTTACATCTTTTCAGGGATCGAATTCTTCGGCATCCACGCCGACAGTGGGGCACTCATCGACAGCGCGCTGTTGGAACTCTCTGTCGCTACCGACGACAGCTTCTTCACAGTGCTAGGTACGGTCGTAGAAGGCGATTTCGACGAGAGCGGCACCGTCGATGGATTGGATTTTCTCGCGTGGCAACGGGGTGAGTCTCCCAATCCTCTGACTCTGAACGACCTGAGTTCGTGGATGTCAAATTATGTGGCAGCTTCCTCAATGGCAGATGTTTCGGTAGTGCCAGAGCCCGCGGCTCTACCGTTGGTACTACTCAGCGTCTGCCTGGCAGGTAGTCGCCGTCTCAGGATGCCTGCCACACACATCAGCGAGAAAACTCCGGAGCTTAGCAAATGAAACGTTTCCCATCATTATTTTTCATGACCACCGTATCACTGTTTGGGATCGACAGCCTGCAGGCGCAGTTCTTCGTCGACGCGTTCACGACCAGCCAGGGTCCGCTTGTCGGCACGTTCTGGCCAACAGGTGACACGGTCGCGGGGGGCGCCGACATATTGGGCGGATTTCGCACTTACACGACCGTGGGCAGCGCGAGCGGCAGCTTCGAGGCCGGCGGCGGCTTCGCGACCATCGACGGCACGAACGGACTCACGCCCGCCTTCCTGAAATACGACAACAACGGCTTCGGGCTCGGCGGGATCAACCTCGCCGACTTCAATTCCATCGTCGTCGACGTCGAATCGATCACCGGCGGTAGAGACTCCGTGTTCTTTTCCGCCTTCGTGCGATCGCCATCGGGATTCTCCATGTCCGACTTTTCCCGGCTCCACGCAGGAAGAAACGTCCTCGATCTGGCGGAGTTTGTTCCTGTATTGGGCGACCTCGCCGACCTGACAAACGTCACGGGCGTGGAACTCCAGATCGACGTTCACGACGGTATCGTCACATTGGACTCAATCGATCTTTCGCAACGGATCAGTGCATCCGTCGGCGACCGCGTCTGGCACGACGTCGACGGGAACGGACTTCAGGACCACGGCGAACCCGGCATCGAGAACGCTACGGTCACCTTACTGGGCGACTTGGACGGCGGCGGCAGCCCCGACGACGTGGTCGCAACCCAGCAAACCGACTTCTCCGGCCAGTACCTGTTCGATAATCTTGCGATGGGAAACTACGCCGTGCAGTACGATCTACCGGCCGGATTCAATACGGCGAGCCCGTTCGAATTCGGCGAGAACCAGGCCGTCGATTCGAACGCCAATCCCGGCAATAACTTCACGTCCGATCCGTTCGTGCTCACCGACGGCGCCGCAGACTTCTCCCTCGACGCGGGGTTTTTCGTCCAGTCGACCACGATCGGCGACCTGGTGTGGCAGGATCTGGATCGCGACGGTATTCAAGACGTGGGCGAGCCCGGCTTTGAAGGCGCGACCGTCAACCTGCTCGCACCGCAAGGCTTTACGGTACTCGACACGACCACGACAGACGTGAACGGTATGTTTAGCTTCGACGTGGCGCCGGGCTTGTATCGGCTGGAGTATGTCATGCCCGCCGAAGCCGACGGCATCAGTCCACTCAATGTGGGTGACGATCCAGCGATCGATTCCAACGTCATAGCATTGGGCAATACCTTTTTGTCGAACCAATTGATCAACGTGACCAATGGTCAGAATGAAGACTCCTACGACGCAGGGTTCACGGTGCTCAGCGTGGTGACGGGTGACTTCGATGCCGATGGAGACGTCGACGGGTTTGATTTTCTGAAGTGGCAACGGGGTGAGTCGCCCAACCCTCTGAGCCAAGACGACCTAGCCGCCTGGGAGACAAACTACGACAGCAATGCTCTGCAGGCTGCCGTTTCTGTTGTTCCCGAACCCGGCAGTTTGCTCCTGGCACTGCTCTGCCTGCTAACTGAAAGCCGCATTTTTTGTCGCAATCAGCACTGATTTCTCTTTTTCTCGAATCATCTGTCCGCGCTTTTCGAGTGACCTGTGATTAAGTCTTAGGGACCAATCACCTTGTCCAAATCCATCTTCTAGATACCAGGGCTCTGTGCATGTCTTATTCGTCGAAGACTGCTGCTTTTTTCTTGATTCTGCTGGGCATCGACGGCTCAGCAGCGGCCGGGCTGACGATCAGCGGGGGCAACACGCACCGCGTGTTCTTCGTTGACGTCGCCGGCGGGTCGGTCGCCATCCAGGACCTGGCACTCGTCGATGGCAGGGCCCTAGGCGGCGACCTCGCGGCGGGCAGAGAAGGGATGGGGGAATTTATTGTGATGTTGCATCGGGCGGCACAACGCCTCGCCGGTCGCGATATCTGGCGTTTCCGTGTGGTGGTGCGATAGCAAAGGAGATGAGCATGAAGGCGTCACGTGTTGCGTCCCGGCTGGGCCGGTGGTCGGTGTATCTGGGCGCGTTTGCTTTGGCGGTGGGACTGGGGGCGGCGGTTCCAAGGAAAGCGGTGGCTCAGGTCTTTGACCCCGGCCCGTCTGACCCGAACCTCTTCAACACCGTGATCAACGCGCCGCCGACCAACATCGGGGCCAGCGTAAACTTCGGCGGCGTTCCCGGGATGTTCACGCAGGTCAACGTCGGCCCAGGCGGGGTGGCGGGGTCGTTCATCGACGCCAACTCTGGGACCGAGTTCAACATCAGTGGCGGGGTCGTGGGCGGCTCTTTCGACGCCTTCTCCGATAGCGAGGTCAACCTCTCCGGCGGCAGCATTGACGGCGTCCTCGTCATGGCGGGCGGCGACGTCAATTTCAGCGGCGGCAGCGTCGGCGGCCTCTTCGTCGATTCCGGCGAGGTGAATCTGATTGGCAGCGCATTCAGTGTCGCAGGGGGGCCCAGCGTCCAGGTCGGCGAGGCGGTGACGGTCATGACTCGCGGCGGCGCCCTAGTCGCCGGCACGCTTCTGGACGGGTCCGCGATCGGCCTCACGCTCAACGACATTGTCGTGTCTGGTGAGGACTACTTTGACACAGGGGCTACGCTGCGCCTGATCGGCGCGCCCGACGCGACGGGCTTCAACACGGTGCTCTACAGCGCGCGCCCCGGCGACGGCGTGGCCGGCCTCACGGGCATCGGCTCCGACACCCAGCTCAACCTCTACGACGGCGACTCGCTGAGTACAGGCTTCGAGGCCGGGCCGCTCTTCGGGTCTTCCAGCAACATCGAGGTCAACATCAGCGGCGGCAACGTGGGCGGCTTCTTCACCGCCAATGACGGCAGCGTGGTCAACATCTCCGGCGGCGCCATCGGCCGCAGCTTGGCCGCCCTTTCCGGCAGCGTGGTCAACATCAGCGGCGGCGCCGTGGACGAAGGATTCAACGCCAATAACGGCAGCGAGGTCAACCTAAGCGGGGGGAGCGTGGGCGAGTTCTTCGAAGTCAATTCCGGCAGCGTGGTCAACATGAGTGGCGGCGGCGTGGCCGACAACCTCCAAGTCAATGACGGCGGTGAGATCAACATCAGCGGTGGCAACGTGGGCAACTTCGTCGACGCCTTCAACGGCAGCGTGGTCAACATCAGCGGTGGGACCGTAGGCAACTCTTTCAACGCCACCAACAGCGGCGTGGTGAGCATCAGCGGCGGCAATGTGGGCAACAACTTTATCGCCAATGCCCACAGCGTGGTGAACATCAGCGGCGGCAGCGTGGGCGTCGGATTCGACGCCAATGCCGCCAGCGTGGTGAACATCAGCGGCGGCTTTGTGGGCGGCTCCTTCGACGCGAATGAGCTCAGCGAAGTCAACATCAGCGGTGGCACCGTGGGCGACAACTTTAGCGCCGCTATCGGCAGCGAAGTCAACATCTCCGGCGGCAGCTTGGGCCGCTTCTTTTCCGCCGACGACTTTAGCGACGTCGACATCACCGGGGGCGCCGTGGGCGCCGACGCCATCGCCTTGCCCGGCAGCAACATCAGCATCAGCGGGGGGACCCTCGGCTCGGACTTCACCGCCATGTCCGGCAGCACGGTTAACATCGCCGGAGGTGCGTTCGAGCTCAACGGCTCGGCTGTCAGCGAGCTCCCGGGCGACTTTGGCAGCGTCACCAACCCCACCTCGGTGGCTCCCGACCTGTTGACCGGCGTGCTGGCCAACGGGAGCGTGTTCATCTTCGGGGCCGAGGCGGGCGACACCTTCGTTGCGGGCACGACGACGCTCAACGAGGTTGCCGTCGCGTCGTCGGCCAACCCGGGCACGCTCTCTTCGGGCACGTTCACCAAGGGTGTGCGGGCCGGCGAGACGCTGACCGTCAACGGCACCGGCGTGCTGGGCGACAACTTCGCGGTCGTCGCCGGCACGCTCAACGTCGCCGACAACGGCTCCATCGGCAAAGAACTGGAAGTCGCCTTCGGCGAGGTCAACATCTCCGGCGGTACCGTGGGTGACGACTTCAACGTCTTCACTGGCAGTGTCGTCAACATCACCGGCGGCGCCGTGGGCGACGAGTTCGACACCTACACCGGCAGCGAAGTCAACATCTCTGGCGGCAGCGTCGGCGTCTACTTCGACGCAAATGCCGGCAGCACGGTCAACATCACCGGCGGCGTAGTGAGTGACAACCTGGCCGCTTTCGGCAGCGTGGTTAACATCTCAGGCGGCAGCGTGGGTGAGAGCTTCGACGTCTTTGACGGAAGTGAGGTCAACATCTCAGGTGGGAGCGTAGGCAACAGTGTCGCCGTGTTCACCGACAGCGTGGTCAACATCAGCGGCGGGAGCGTGGGCAACGACTTCACCGCATTCAGCGGCACCCAGGTCAACATCAGCGGCGGGAGCATGGGCGACGAGTTCACCGTTTATGAAGGCAGCGAAATCAACCTGATCGGCAGCGCCTTTAGCGTCGCGGGCGGGCCGAGTGTCGCGGTCGGTGAGGCGGTGGTGGTCACGACTCGCGGCGGGGCTCTGCTCACCGGCACACTGCTGGATGGGTCCGCGATCGACTTCGACCTCAACACCAGCGCCCCACCCGGAGAAGACCTATTCGTTGCGGACGCGACGCTGCGTCTGATCGGCGCCCCCGACGCGACGGGCTTCGATACGGTGCTCTACAGCGCACGCCCCAGCGACGGCGTTGCTGACCTTATCGAGATCGGCTCAAACACCCAGCTCAACCTCTACGACGGCGACACGCTGAGAAGCTTTTTCACCGTGGGGGCAAGCGACTTGTCCTCCACCAATGTCCAGGTCAACGTCTTCGGTGGCGTCGTGGGCGATTTTGTCTTCCCGCTTGCCGGCAGCGAGATCAACATCACCGGCGGGACCGTAGGCGATAGCTTCAGCCCGTTTCCCGGCAGCGTGGTCAATATCAGTGGCGGCAACATGGGCGATTTCTTCAGCGTCTCCGCCGACAGCGAGTTCAACCTTTTCGGCACCGAGTTCTTCCTGGACGGCATCTTGTTGGACGGGCTGACTCTAGATCAGGCGTTCACCATCGTCGACCGCGACGTGACCCTGTCGGGCGTACTGGCCGACGGATCGCCGTTCAGCTTCGACCTCAACAGCACGTTCATCAATGGGCAGGACTTCTTCGCTTCCGACGCGACGCTGACGGTGACTCCTGTGGTCCCGGACGTCCTGCCGGGCGACTTCGACTTCGACGGCGACGTCGACGGGTTTGACTTCCTAGCCTGGCAGCGAAATCCGACGCTCGGACTACTCTCCGATTGGGAGGCCAACTACGGAGCCGCAGGATCCCTTTCGCCAGTGTCTGCCGCCGTACCCGAGCCGGGCACGGCGTGTCTACTGAGTATTGCGGGCCTGATCCTGTCCCAGGCTTCTAGACGGATCAGGGAATCTTTTCCAGTTCCTCGCTGAACTGGCTGCGCCAACCCCAACACTAACCGGGCACGCTAACCTAGCAATTCAATGACGGAAGGGTTTGGAGCAAATGCGCATCGAAGGTCACTATTGATGTTGGAAGCTACACTAAACTGTGAGGGATCGCCAGTATTGATAGGCAACTAAACCTACGCCGTCATACGGAAAAACAGCACCTCGAGTTTCTCGGCTGCACCCATAGCCATTCGCCTCGAGTAGTTTCTGCATCGACCGTGTGCGCTCCGTAGCCGAGAACATCGCGGACGCGCGACCTCGTTCTCGTTCTGCACCATCCGTCGACTTTCGCAGGCGGCCATGCGTTCGGCTGCAAGCTTCGTCGCCCCCTCGGTTGGGGTTTTCAATACTGCGGTCGGACACGTGTTTGTGTCGCAATAATCGAGCTCTCTCCGTGCAAGCAAAAACTCTAAGTTGCATGTTGCACATAGGTTACGAATTCTCCTCGGTGATAATGGGCCGTATTATTCGGAATTCGGACGTTGAAAGTGTCCGAAAATTCTCCCTCGTCTTTGCGTTAAGTCACGCCACTGCTGCGAGTAACATTTCCGGATCGCGATTCCGAAAAACAGCTGTGGTCTCAAATCTCGGTGTGGCTCGTTCACCGTCCGCGCATGCGTATACCGCTCGGCAGTTGCATCAGCACTGCCGATTGCCGATTGTGTTCTCTGATGTGGGTTAAAATATCTAAGAGATTTTACAAGAGATGATGGCCCAATTTCAACGGAAAAGTTGGGGAGATTCGCCACGGAGTCACGGTGGACACGTAAGAGAAATGGCCGCGGATGGACACAGATAAACACGGATAGAGGAGAGGGGAGGGGAGGGGAGGGGAGGGGAGGGGAGGGGAGTCTGTATGAGTAGGTACGCGAGTCTAATGATGATGCGAGGGGAGAGCGCGCCGCACCTGTACTGAGATGCGCTATCGAGTGGACGGCACGGTTGACCTCTGAAGTCTCCGTGAGAATCCCTGACTCAAATCGATACCGCCTAGCGGATTTGTGTATTGATACGCGAAGATTCCACGCGACCATTAGAAGGGATCTCACTGATGCGCGCAACGCACGCTCGAGAATCCCACATCAGATATGGTCGACGGAGCGGACGAGAGTCGCGTTGCCCTTGAGAGTTGATCGATCAGCTACTACCGACATCCCGATTGCTAACGTGCACGTTCCTGATACACTTATGCGTGACACATTGGTCTCGCCTAGCCTTGGGAATTTCGCAAGGCAGACCATCACAGTAGCTATGTCACCTTTTTCAAAACCAGAAGCAGTTTCAGTATTACTCTCCCCGTTGGGGAGAGGGCAGGTGAGGGGCAAATCAGCCGAGGAATCAACCCACCCCTAGCCCCTCCCTGCAAGGGACGGGATTTATGCAAGTGGGGATTTATGAAACTGCTTCTAGACACAATTCATTGAGGACCACATCGTGGATGTTCAGATCGAACAGTCGAAAGCAGCGCTTGGTCAGGCTGCCGCAAGGATTGCTGCCAAGAATATTCAACAGGCAATTCGTGATCGCGGCGCGGCAAACCTGATTCTCGCGACCGGTGCCAGTCAGTTTGAGATGCTCGAGGCGCTCGCCGAGATGGATGTCTCGTGGAACCAGGTGACCTGCTTTCATCTGGACGAGTACATCGGGATTCCGGAGACCCACCCAGCGAGTTTTCGACGGTACTTAAAAGAACGGTTTGTAGACCAAGTGGATGGTCTGAAAGAGTTTCATTGGGTGCGTGGCGATGAAGGGGATCCGCAGGGTCAATGCGATCGGATTGGTGCCATCATCGAGAAGCATCCAATCGATGTTGCCTGTATCGGGATTGGCGAAAATGGTCACCTCGCATTTAACGATCCCCCCGCTGATTTCGAAACGACGGTGCCGTATCTCGTAGTAGAGCTTGACGACGCGTGTCGTCAGCAGCAATTTGGTGAAGGCTGGTTCCCAAGTTTTGATGATGTTCCCAAGTTGGCGATCAGCATGTCGATTCGCCAGATCCTGAAATCGACAACCATCGTGTGCACGGTTCCGGATGACCGGAAGGCGAAAGCTGTGCAAGGCGCGGTTGAGGGCCCGGTGACGCCTGAAGTGCCCGCCTCGATTCTTCAGCAGCACGCCAACACGTATCTTATGCTCGACGCGCCAGCCGCCAGCTTGCTGGCTGACGACATCAAGAACGGCTGAGCCCACCGCCATGCAAGATAGCACCGGCTACTTCGATTTGCAGGTGAACGGATTCGCCGGAGTGGACTTCAACGCC
Organism: Bythopirellula sp.; assembly: GCA_965228965.1. Classification (GTDB taxonomy): domain Bacteria; phylum Planctomycetota; class Planctomycetia; order Pirellulales; family Lacipirellulaceae; genus Bythopirellula. Next base: position 4,725,429 of record OZ245849.1, on the reverse strand, counting down.
GACGGGCTGTCGGCCGATTCTTTTCAGCGTGCATGTCAAGCTTTGCGTGACGACGGGGCCGCCGGTTTCCTTCCGACGATTATCACTGCCGACCTTGCCGCGATGGAACGCCGCCTCGCAAATCTGGTCGAGTTGCGTCGACAGCTTCCACTGGCTCAAGAGATGGTGCTGGGCTTCCATATCGAAGGTCCTTTCATCAGTCCCGAAGCCGGGTTCGTCGGCGCGCATCCTGTGCAGCATGTGCGTTCGGCAAACTTAGCAGAACTCAAGCGACTGCTGGACGCTGCTGAGGGGTTGACGAAGATCGTAACGCTCGCGCCCGAATGCGATACCGAATTGCGTTTGACGGGCTACCTGGCCGAGCAACAAATCGTGGTTTCGGCTGGCCACTGCAATCCAAGCTTCGAGCAACTCAATGCAGCCATCGATGCAGGACTGAAGATGTTCACGCACTTGGGCAATGGGTGTGTCGCCCAAGTCGACAGGCATGACAACATCATTCAACGAACTCTGAGTTGCGCGGACAAATTGTGGATTAGCTTCATAGCAGACGGGTTACACGTGCCGTTGTTTGCCTTGAAGAATTACCTATGTGCAGCCGGAATCGGTCACTGTATCGTTGTGAGTGACGCGATCTCGGCTGCGGGGCTCGGGCCGGGGAGCTACCCGGTAGGTGAGCAGACCATTTACGTCGATGAACAGAGACGCACGCACACCGACGGCGGAAAGTACCTTGCCGGATCCGCGACGAGCATTTCGCTGATGGCAGACCATTTACGTGACGACCTAGGCCTATCGGATTCCGATGTATCTCAGCTCACAACGATTGGCCCGCGAGCCATTATTGCCAGCACCGAGTGAAACAGCGTTATCCGTAGTGAAAGTGACTAACTAATGACATCGTTAGACTACGCCGTACTCATCGGCTACTTCCTACTCATGGCAGCGATTGGTTTCGTCTGCATGCGCCGAGTGCACGGCCAAGAAGACTTTTTTCTCGGTGGGCGAGGATTTGGCAAGCTGCTGCAGACATTTGCTGCCTTTGGTGCGGGGACGGGATCTGGCGATCCGGTCAATACAGGTCGGACCACGTTCACGAGCGGCATGAGCGGCATGTGGAGTGTGATGTATTGGCTGTTCGTCACGCCGTTCTATTGGATCACCGCCATTTGGTATCGTCGGATGCGCCACACGACACTCGGGGATTGGTTCACCGAGCGATACGAATCACGACGCCTTGGCGCGGCCTATGCGTTGTTTGGGATTTTCTTCCTCGTGACCTACGGTTCGATGATGTTTTCGGCGGTCGGTAAGGTTGCTGCTCCGCTGGTGAGTAGCGGAGTTGCTCCGGCGGCCGCAGACACGATTGGTATCGAATACAAGCTGGTCCCTGTGATCGGCGTGATCGTGTTCATTTATGGTGCTGCTGGCGGTCTGCGAGCCGCCTACTTCACGGACCTGATTCAAGGGCTTTGCATCCTACTGCTATCGATTCTCCTCATTCCTTTCGGGTTGTGGGCGTTAGTGGAACGGTTCGGCGATCCCAATACGATGGGGCTGGTTGATGGATTTCGAATCATGCATGAGCAAGTTCCCGCCGAATTCTTCTCGGTTGTGGGCACTAGCAATAGCAGCGAGTTTCCGTTGCATTTCATCGCGGCCATCGTACTGATCAACTTGATCACTGTCGTGGTTCAGCCCCACTTTATAATTACTGGGGGCGGTTCCGCCGAGAATGAGCACAGCGCACGCGTTGGACTGGTTGTTGGGAATTTCCTCAAGCGTTTTTGTACGATTGGCTGGGTACTGACGGCCCTTATCGCACTGGCCCTATTCGCCAACAATCCAGAACTGGTAGAGGATCCGGATAAGACGTGGGGGATCGCCTCGCGTGAATTGCTCGGCGACGGGTTTCGAGGTCTGATGCTCGCGTGCTTGTTGGCGGCACTGATGAGTTCGATCGATGTCTACATGATCGTTGGATCGGCCCTGGTCGTGCGAAACATCTATGTACCGTTCATCAATCCAGAGGCCAGCGAGGATCAATGCCTACGGATTGCGCGCATTACTGGTGCTGTTGTTGTCGGCGGCTCAGTATTGCTGTCGCTGGCAATGATGAATGTGTTTCAGCAACTGAAGCTCACATGGATTGTGCTGGTGCCGATTGCCGCGCCGTTCTGGATCGGCATGTGGTGGCGTCGCGCCACCACCGCGGCTGCGTGGTTTACTGCTGGGCTGTGTCTGCTCACGTTCTTTATCTTGCCCTGGTTTGCACCGCTGGTGGCGCCTGGCCTGCGAACGAATCAAGACCTCACGCAACTCACACCGTTCATCGAGACGACCTCAAGCCGTCTAGCCGCGCCGACCGACGTCGCGCAGCGACAAGCGGCGATTGAACTGTGGGATCAGCAATACGGTGAATCAGAATCATCCACAGAGGTACCGCCGCGTCCGCAAGCACTCAGCGTCGGCGATACGCTCACCGCGACGAAGCGCAGCGGCGGATACTCGATCTATTGGTCTGGGCCCGTCGTGCCCATCAACGAGCAAGGCGCGGTAATGAGCGAGATAGCCCCCGCATTGGTCAGCGAGTCGACAGATGAGGAATCGGGAGTTGTGCGAATCGAGAAACGCTACGCAGCGGATGTTCGCCTGATGGGGACCGGTCAGTTTCGGATCGATTATCTGCTATTCAAGGTCCTGCAAGTAGATTTGACGCAGTTCTCAAAATCGACGCTGCAGACGCTCGATTTGGTGCCGAAGATTGTAATTCCGTTCCTGGTGATGATTGTCGTCAGCTGGGTGACTCGTCCGAACTCGCAGGCGGCGCTTGATCGATACTATGCGAAAATGAAAACACCAGTTTTGGGTGATCCCGAACAGGATGCCGCTGAGCTCGAACGTTCCTACCAGCAGCCTGATCGATTTGACGGTAAACGCCTCTTCCCAGGTACGCAGTTGGAGATCCAAAGACCTACGCGGCTGGACGTGATTGGATTCGTCGTCAGTTTGGCAACTTGCTTTGCTGTGATCGGACTCGCTATCCTGATTGCCGGGATCGGTGCGTAAGCTCGACTGGCAACGGTCCATATCGTCGGCACATTCGCCCGATCAAACCCCAGGAGTCCATCGATGTTACGTGGAATCAATCGCCGCCAGTTCCTCCACAGCGCTCCAGGTGCAGCCGCCGCTGGAGTCGCGTTGGCCTCTCGATCGTCGGTTGGGATCGAGCCCATTGAGCGCAACGGCACACCGAAATTCAAATTCAGCCTCGCGGCCTACAGCTACCGCGACTTGCTGACCGGCGACCCAGCGAAACTGAGTCTGTCGGACTTTATCCGCGATTGTGCTTCGATGGGGTTGGAAGGTACTGAGCTGACTTCCTACTACTTTCCTGAGCCGACCACGACCGAGTATTTGCGCAAGCTGAAGCAAGAGTGTTTCCGCCTGGGGCTTGACGTCTCGGGAACGGCAGTTGGTAACGATTTCGGCTTTCCTCGCGGGCAGGAGCGCGACAAGCAGATCGCGTCGGTGAAGCAGTGGATCGACTTTGCCGAGATCCTTGGCGCGCCGGTGATTCGGATTTTTGCCGGAAAGCAGAAGAAGCAATTGTCCGACGCCGAGACTCATGCGTTGATGGTTGAGGGGATTGAGGAATGCTGTGACTACGCCGGTCAGCACGGCATCCATCTGGCCTTAGAGAATCATGGCGGGCCGACCGCGACTGCCGAAGGCCTGCTGAAGTTTGTTCGTGACGTCAACAGTCCGTGGTTCGGCGTGAATCTCGATACGGGCAACTTCTACACGCCGGATCCTTACGGTGATTTGGAGAAGGTCGCTCCCTATGCACTTAACGTACAAGTGAAAGTCGTGACCGCCAACGATGAACAACGGCGCAACAAGGAGCCAACGGATTTCAACCGACTGGCAGCCATGCTGCGGCAGGTGGGCTACCGCGGCTACATCGTGCTCGAATACGAAGAAGGTGGCGATCCGCGACAGGAGTGCCGCAGATATGTCGACCAAGTCCGCGAAGCGTTCGCTTAGACGTCGAGCCGGCACGAAAAAAGGGTGCCAGACATTGTCTGACACCCCTTTTCTAGTTTTCATCAAGACAACAACATCGTTGCTGTCCGTCACCACATTCGCTAGCAGCAGCTTCAATATTCCTCTCCCCGTTGGGGAGAGGTTAGGTGAGGGGCAAGTCTACCGAGAAACTAACCCTCCCCTAGCCCCTCCCTGCAAGGGAGGGGGATTTATAAAACTGCTTCTAGCCAGTTAGACTCGACTTCGCGATGACGCGATTGCCAGGCTTGCAAATGCCAGCAGTGCCAACGAAGCGGGTTCGGGAATGACGTGGATCTCGACGAACGAGACATCCGGATCGCCGAAGAAATCGGGCACCACGACAATTCGGGCTCCCAGAGGCTGTGATTCCGAAGTCGTCAGGTGCACGCCTTCCGCAATCAGTGCCTGGGCGGTGGCAAGGCTAAGCTGAGTGATTGGAGTACCGGTACCTGGCATTCCGTCATCGACGCCTAGCTCCACCTGGAACACCCCGTCGCCGTTGATTTCGACCTCACCTCGGAAGTCGGTCAGTAGTCCGTCAACCTCAACGCCAAACTCATTACTGCGTGCGATGCCGCCGTTGATAGTCAGCTTACCACTGAACGAATCATCGTCGTCAAAACGCAGCTTGTCTTGAACTTCTAGCAAGCCACTGTTGAGTGCGATTTGAGCGTTGTCGAAGAAGAAGAAATCGTCGTCAGCGATAACGCTACCGCCGTCGACCACGAGCCCCGCGTTATCGGTCATAACGAGCCGATCACCAACATTGATAACGCCACCTGTTGCAGTGAGCGAACTATTGGAATTGATAAATAGGTCATCAGCCGTGCTTGCCATACCGCCTGACATTGTCATGATTCCGACCGACCCGAATCCGAGATGAATGTCATTACCGGAATCAAGCACGCCACCAGACTGGTTCAGCAGTCCAATGTTGATGCCACCTGGGTCGCGGCCTACGAATACACTACGTGTGGTCAAATCACCGCCGGTGATGGTCAGCGATCCGTTGCCGTTCCCTGTTCCAACGTTGACGTCTAGCGCAGTCTGGCCCGCTTGCGTTCCGTCGACGACTAAGAGACCCAGCAGCGGGACATCAGCGCTGGTGGTTGGCGTGGGGGCAGTGGGCGGATCGCCACCGCCAAGAGGGTTGCCGAAGGGGTCAGTAATTTCTGCCCAGTTGGCGGCGTCGTCCCAAGAAGTTCCATCGCCGCCCGCATCAAATTCATAAAGGCCGTCCAATTGGCCGAAACTAGCGTTGCTCAACAGTCCGTAGAGCAACGCTACGGAAGTCAAGCGGATGGTTTTGCGAAGCATTAGCGTACCTCCCTAAAGATAAGTTCTAACGATTGATGTTGGTCGTAGAAGAGTCGAACTCTGTATCGATTATAAACTTCACCGACCCATTTTAGGTGTAGTTTTTCTACAGTTCTTGCGAATATTCATCAACGGCCGCGAGTTCCTGGCCGGCCCGGGTTGCGTACTCGTTGTAAGTGATTGGGTCTATATTTTCCGAGATAAATTCGACATGACCGTCCGCGAAGAAGAAATTAGCACCGCCAGGATGACGGCTTCCAAAAGCGCACATTGCATAATAAGGTCTGTCGGGCGGTACGGCCTTTCTATGGTTCCGATAGATTTCGGAGAATTCGAATCCGGCCGGAGTGTTCACTGGATGATCTGTTGTGCGCATTCCATCCAGATGTCGGACAGCTCTCGACCAGATGTTACTGCTGTCGATCGTGTGACTGTCTAGCACCTCACCGCCGAAGAACGTGTTACTTGTTCCGTCCTCGATCTCACGAAGTTCAATTTCTCGAATATAAAAGAACAGACCCGAGTTGTCGGTCTTCACGGCGAAAAAATCTCTCCCCCAGCGCGGCCCCCGATGCCCCATATTCAATGCGTAATCACCTGTTGCTGGCGCAAAGGCGGCGTTCTCAAATGCACGGGATTCACTGATTGGCTCAGAGCCAGAACTTGGGCAGACATAAACTTGCGGGCGATTATTCAGGGCCAGCTGCAGTTCTTCAGAAGCCCAGGCAAGGAAGGGGTCTTCCTCTTCAGAATTCATCCCAATCGGCCAAACGATGCTGTTTGGGGTCAAAGCCTTAAGTTGGTCAAACAAAGGCTGGTACTCTAGAAATGGAAGAATCTTGACGAAACCACTCATCGACGAGCGTTCGATCTGAGGATTTGGTCCGCAGCCGGTTACCGCCGGATTAATAGCTCCATCACAACCATGACGACCGGCGGGCAATTTGCCATTCGTGTTTTCATAGTTCAGAAGCGCAAGCCCAATTTGCTTCTGGTTGTTGACACACTGCGAGCGGCGCGCCGCCTCGCGAGCGGCTTGCACGGCAGGTAACAACAACGCAACTAGTACACCGATGATTGCAATCACCACCAGCAATTCAACTAATGTGAATCCGGCGGACCGTCCAGCGGTTTGTTCTTTCCTGTGACCTGTGCGGTTCATGCGAAGTGCTCCCTACACATGTTATTGCTCATGGCTCGTTGGCAATCGTGCATCAATCACCGTAACATCGCCCAAACGTCCAATGCGTAAAATACGCGTTATCGAATTCGCTCCACAAAAGGCTCCCCACCATCCCAAGTTAGATTGATAATGAGTGCATCCAAGTCATCAGTAACCTCCTGAGTTAGTTCGGAGGTTCGGAAATTGAAGTACTTTTTTGGCGCGTGCCACTTTCTCTGCTTCGAACTGATTTCCTCACTACCGTCGATTTCTATCCGGTGCGTACCGAGGATTACGCCGTCGTACTTACCGAAGGTTGACATCACAAAACGACCTTCTTCGTTTAATTTTGCGGAGGCTGTGCGACCGCCTGTCGGCAGAAATCGAATGAACCCGTAGGTAAGTGGTTCACCGTCGATTAAAACTTGTCCTGCCACTTGTACGCGACCTGGTCGGCCATCGCCGCAGCCAGCCGCAACGGCCAGCACAATGCAGCACATGACAATGTTGGATATTGCCGATTTCTCTGCCGGCGGTCGCCCCGCTACACCTATTCCGCCTACCTCGCTCTGGACAAACAATATTTCTCGATTCGCCAACAGCCGCTCCTTCTTGATCCCGATCGTTAGCTATCCACGTCCAAATAAAATGAAGCTACCGAACTCTTCTCCTGAAGCACAAAGCAGTTGCCAGTGTGCCACTCAGAGTAAGAATTAACGATGTTGGTTCTGGCACGGTCGCTGCAGCGACCGGAGGTGCCCCGTAAGCGCCTTGCCATTCGGCAAGATCACTCGCGTCGAACGTGCCTGGGAAACCTCGTTGCCAGGTCAAAAAGTCAGCACCATCGACATCACCATCGCCGTCGAAATCTCCCGGCAACCCCGCACCTGCAGCAGACACCTGAGTGAAATCGATTCCATCGACATTGACAATTTCCACGCTTAACGGATCGGATTCTGACGTGGTAATGACTCCGCCTGCAATCAACAGATCGACGGCAGCAACACTCTCTTGTGCATTTTCGAACTGCAGTAGGCCGCTCGCGTTGACCTCGATCGTACCGCTACTGCCAGCTTCGCCGAAATTGCCTGCGCGGAGGATTCCACCGTCCAGCGTTACCGAACCGTTCACCGTAAGCGAGTCATCGGCCTGCAACAGACCGTCAGTTATCGCGACGGTCACATCGGCGGACTCGACGCCCCCAGCAGAGTCTTCTGAACTTACCAATCCCAATGCGGCATCACCTTGAATCAGTATTTCGCCACCGTCCAAATTCAGAACGGAGTTTCGATACATGCGCAATGAGCGACTGCCAGCGAACACGGACGTGCCGACATTGATTGTACCTGCGCTCATCGTAAGCATGCTATCGGCACCGATGGTCCAATCGAGCGAGAGATCCCCGCGCGTAGTGACCTCGCCGCCGGTCATGTTCATCAGTCCCTGAGAACCACTTCCAATCCAGAGTGTATCTGTAGTGACGATGCCATCACTGATGTTGAAAGTCCCTGGGTTCTGATTTTCCGGTAGGGCTACATTCGCTGCTCCGACGCGAAATCTACGATTGCATAGGAACGGCCCTTCGTCGCAGGAATCTGCCGTCATCAAGGTACCGCCGCTCATCGTCAACAGTCCGGCCCCTCCAAAACGCCCGATCCGGATCTCGAAGGCTTCGGCTTCGTCCCCGGGTCCAATCTCCGGAGCATCCACGCCAAACTCGGAAGTCTGAATCTCTACTCGCGTACCGAAATCAGGAATTTCGGGTCCGAATGGAGGTAAAGGATCAGCGCCGCCATCGCTCCAATTGACCGATGTCATCCAATCGGTTGGATCGTCTGGCTGGGGATCCGAATCGGCTACACCGTCAAAATCGTAAGTCTCACTCTCCTGAGCTGTTGACGGAGAGGAACAGAAAGCGAGGACCAAAAAGAACAGGGTGCCAATTATCGCTGACTTGGGCATGCAGCTGCTCCGTAGCGGGTCAATTCAAGCAGGACGAGGAGTCGTAGTCACAAGATTCTCTATATTAACCCACCACTCGTGCCGACTGCAACATCTTTGCATGAATTGGCATTGTCGAACGCCACTGCCGATAATTAGACAAGAATCGGAACGGGAAGGTCCAAGACTCTCTCAATGCGCTCTGATAACTCACTTTTGCGCAATGCGGACTCTGGTAAGCGTTCGAGGCGCAATCTCAAGTTTGACTCTTTGGCCCTTGTTCTGTACCGCTAAACGGAAATCCTCGCTTTGGTTCGCATTACGACTTTCCACCATTTCACAGACCTCAACGCGGTAGGACCCGCGCCTCAAGTTCCATAATCGCAAAATGACGTGACAACTCGTCGACCCGTGTGAAAACACCTCAACTTCCACGCGATCGCGAGCTGTCTCGCGCACTAGCGCGGTGAAGTCCTCGTTTGTATTCTCCCACGTCACCACATAGTAGGGCGAAAGGTTGTTTCTAACCCCATCGCCAGTCAGCATTGCCTTGACAAGCTCTGATTGCGACACGTAAACGCGATCAGTGTGAAGCGCTTCGGTGGTTTTCATCGGTACGTTGTATCGAACGTCTTCAAGGATCTGCTCCAGTCCACGAAGCAGGTGTTGCTCATTTCCGGTGAGACGGTAACGCGCGTATGGGGTACCGTAGGAGAGAATCAGATCATCGTAGCGCGAATCGTCGGTGGCAAATCGCCATTGGGCAACGACGCTCCAGAACGTCGCGCTTCCCACCAGTTGCCGTGCCGCCCAGGCGGCTGATCCAGCTTCCAGGACGTTAGGCTTCGACAGATCCAAATTAGCTTGTTCCGCACGAACCAGCTCAAGCGCGCGCAGCATCGGTTGCAACAACTGCTCATCGCCAGTTAGTGTGAAAGTGAATAGCAGTTGATCCATCATCAAACTGCCCGCGTGGTGCTGCCAATCGAAATACTTCCAGTACATGCGCGGTTGGTACCAGTTCGGCTCGTCTCCGTTAATGGCTTCGTCTGAAAAGCGAATCGAGGCGGGAATGAGCCCTGCGGGCTTACCCTTGCCTGTGCGCATGGCCGCGTCGACCCATGCTGACGACCAGCGGCTAAGTTGACGGACGAGATGAGGTTCGGGCTGTAGCCAAGCCCGGTAGCGCATGGGCTGGACCGCGCGGGTGTTGTACTCGACGTCGCGTCCTTTCGGTTCCGTGATGTCGACCTGATTGGCGTTGAACCAGGCACTGCGAAAGTGGAGATGCCCGTGCGATGTGTCGGCCGTCCACGTACGCCCGAAGTGTTCCGCCGTCTTTGATAGCCGATCGAGATATTGTGGCTCGTCGGAAAGGGCTGCCATGAGTGGGGCTGTGTCGGCAATCAGTTCGGCAGCGTGTTCCACATCGTTGACCTTGGCTGCGTAGCCATCCGCGACTTCGTTGCTATGCCACACGCCATCGGCTAACTTCTTCCATCCCTCGATCGTTGTCTGGTCGCCCATCAGCGCGAGCGGCGCCCACCAACGCAGCATTTCCACGTCGTCTCCCCATTTCCCGCCAAGTTCGCCGTTGTCCGCCTGGCGCTCCTTCACCCACCAGTGAGCAATCTGTCGCATGCGGCATAGTATTTCGTGCTGCGCAATCGACCATGCCGGTGCATCGGGCGCTGTCTGCTTTCGATCGCACGGATCAGACTTATCAATCTTCTCCCCGACGTACATGGCCAGCGTGGAATCATCAGGGTGCAACCGATGGAGCTCTTGCAGATCGCGACGTCCACGCTCGCCGACGCTGGCTACGGCCCCCTCGCGATGGAGCCAATAGAGAATGCGGCCTCTCAAATAACGAGCGCGTTCACTTAGCGGAGCTTCAGCAGGCTGGTCGCCTGCCAGGATTCCATCGGTCAGGAACACCGCCTGATGCAAACGGTCGAACATGCCTAGGCCGGTTTCACTGCGCGCCCAACTCCAGCCTCTCATCTCAAAGAGTCGCTGTGCTTCGATCAGCATGTCCAACAACTCTGCGGCGTAGGCCGAGTGGGCATCGGGAGCACTCGACAGTTCGTTGGCAAGGTCTGCGGCCAAAGTCTGGTTTTGGTAGTCTCCAACCGCAGCGAGGCGACTGTGCAGTGACTGAAACGATGGACTGGTCTGCTCGGTGAGCCGAAACAGTGAAATTCCCAGAAGGCGCACGTCTTGCTCGACTCCAATCAGATGGAGTACTAGTCCGTCAGCCGCAACTTGGACGCTATTCTGATAGATCCGGTACAGTCTCTGCCGCGATTTTGGTGGTTCCGCAGACGTTCCGAACGATTGCCAGTGTAGTTCTTGTTGTTGGCCCTGCAGGAATAGACGCAGCGTCTTTGCCGCGGTGTACTCTGCTTCCAGCTTGACGATGACGACCCAATCGCCTTGTTTGACGTCCGCTCGGAAAGTGACTTCGCGTCCGTAAACTCCGTCGATCGTTGTTGCGTTACGCGAGCGCAAGAGCTCTGCTCGTCGAAACGTACCGGCGGGGCGACGCGTCCACCCAAATCTCATTCCGGCCGTGTAATTCGAATCAACGTATAGTGGAATCGACTGCTGATCGGTTTGCGATTCCGTCGGCTCAGCATCGAATCGTAGTACCGATTCGTTGCCGTTGAGACGGGCTGTCACACCCGGCGACGACTCTGCCAGCAGCGTAAGCACAAGTAGTACCACTGCACTGGATCGCGCGAATCTGAGATTTGCTGGCGCATTTGAGTTCGTCGTCATTTCCACTTTCGGAGTTAGATCGAAGCTTCTTTGTAATCCGAACAAAACGTTAGGGCGCAACTGCGGTTGCGCAACGTCAATCACGTGCCCCTCACTGGTGGCTCCGGCGAAGTACTGGCAGTAGTTCTGGTAGCAGGTTACGATAGCATAAACGCTTACTGTTGAGTCTGGTCAATGCTCCGCCCCATATTTCACGCCCTGATTCTCATCTGCATTGGCTGCTGGTTAGCGGAGCCTGCCAGCTGCGAATCCGTGGATTATCTCCGCGACATTCGTCCGATCCTTTCCGACAAATGCTACGCGTGCCACGGTCCAGATGAAGGCAGTCGCGAAGCGGATCTGCGGCTGGACCAACTCGAATCAGCAATCGCGACCAACGGCTCGCAACACGCTGCGATCGTCCGCGGTGAAGCCGAGCGTAGCGAGCTAGTGCGCCGCATCGAATCGACGGACGCAGACCTGCTAATGCCACCGACCGAGTCGGGGAAAGCGCTCACCCACGACGAGATCGCGCTGATTCGACGGTGGATCGCAGATGGCGCTGAGTGGAAACAGCATTGGGCCTTCGTGTCGCCGAAGCGGCCCAGCGTCCCGCACGGCAATCGCCTCTCGCCGATCGATTACTTCGTGCAGGCGAAGTTAACTGAGAGGGGCGTTTCCTCTTCGCAGCGAGCGGCGAAAGAGATGCTAATCCGTCGTGTAACGTTCGATCTGACCGGCCTGCCACCGAGCTTGGAGGAGGTTAACGAATTCCTGAGCGATGACTCCCCCGGTGCCTACGAGAAGGTGGTCGACCGACTGCTCCGTTCCCAGCATTACGGCGAGCACATGGCCAGATTCTGGCTAGACGCAGCCCGCTATGGCGACACCCACGGACTGCACTTGGACAACTACCGCGAAATGTGGCCTTATCGCGATTGGGTAATCAACGCCTTCAACCGCAATATGCCATTTGATCAATTTGTGACCGAACAGCTGGCTGGCGATCTGCTTCCCAACGCTACGCTCGACCAGCAGATTGCCACGGGCTTTTGCCGCGCTCACGTATCGACGAACGAAGGAGGTTCAATCGAGCAAGAAGTCTTTACACGAAACGTGGTCGATCGCGTGAGCACATTCGGAACCGTCTTTTTGGGCCTCACACTAGAGTGTTCGTCGTGCCATGATCACAAGTTTGATCCGATCAGCCAGAAAGAGTTCTATCAACTGTTCGCCTTCTTCAATAGTCTCGACGGCCCCGCGATGGACGGCAACGTAAAGGACCCTGCTCCGGTCGTAAGCGTGCCGAGCCCAGCACAGCAGGAAACGATCAAGTCGCTCGAAGCGGAGATTGCAGACCTGCAGAGCTCGCGTGATGCACTCCGTGGAGATCGTGGCCCGGAGTTCGAGTCGTGGCTGACGTCAATCGCCGAACTTGGCATCTCCAACGGCGAGCTCAGCATTACCGACGATTTGGTCGTCCATTGCACCTTTGACGGAGAATCCGGTAGGAAGGTCGTCAATCATGCCAGCTCGGATCAGCTCGGCCAATTGGTGGGCCCCGTTGAACGCGTGGATGGAGCGCAGGGATCCGGATTGCATCTACATGATGGCGGCCATCTGAATCTGGGGAATGTGGCCAAGTTCAACGATTCCGAGTCGTTCAGCTTTGGGTTATGGGTGAATCCAGCCAATGGCCGCAATCGCGTTGTGCTCGGCAAGACCGACGCGTCGCAGTTGCACCGCGGGTACGAACTGTCGCTGCTCGACGGGCGAGTCACGGTGAAACTTAGCCGTCGTCAGCCCGGTTACGTGATTAAGGTAACAACGCGCGAATCGTTAGTGCCAACGAACGAGTGGCATCATGTCTTCGTGACCTACGATGGATCACGACGTGCCAGCGGTGTGACAATCTACGTCGATGGTCAGGCTCAACCTGTGACGGTGTGGTCCGATGCGTTACAGTTCAAGGGCGGCATCCGCAACAATCGTCCTTTATTGGTTGGCACGCGCGATCAGGGTCGAGATTTCCAAGGCACCGTCGACGACGTGCGCGTTTACGGCAAACGCCTGACGGACGCCGAGGTGCGAGCAATCTACTTGGAAAACCAACTCGCTTTCGTCCGCGCCACGCCGAGGAAGAGTTGGACAGAAGACCAAATCACGTTGCTTTCGCACTTCTACCTGTTGAATCACGACGAACAGTTCAAACGCAAGACCGACAAGCTCGGCGAACTCCTGACAGCTTTACACCAGGAAAAACTAGCGATTCCCACTACACTCGTGTACCGAGAATTGGCGACCCCGCGCGAAGCCCACGTCTTACAACGGGGAGAATATGACAGGCCCGGCGAAGTCGTGAGTCGCCACACCCCTTCAATGTTGCCACCGATGGCTCCAGAGCTTCCGCGCAATCGGCTAGGTCTGGCACGCTGGCTACTCAACGACGCGAACCCGCTGGTCAGCCGCGTTACGGTCAATCGCTTTTGGCAGCAGTTTTTCGGTACGGGTCTGGTCGAAACTAGCGAGGACTTCGGTAACCAGGGAGCACTACCATCACATCCGCAGCTGTTGGACTGGCTGGCTAGCGAGTTTCGCGTCAGTGGATGGGATGTCAAAGCTCTGATGAAGTCGCTCGTCATGTCCGAGACCTACCAGCAAAGCTCAAAGGCAACGCCAGAACTTATTCAGAAGGACCCGAAAAATCGGTACCTGGCACGCGGGCCACGCTACCGCCTCGACGCCGAGATGCTGCGTGACCAGGCGTTGGCAGTCAGCGGATTGCTCGTCCGCTCCGTCGGTGGTTCAAGTGTCAAGCCGCCACAACCGAAGGGGCTTTGGCTGGCGGTTGGCTTCTCTAGTTCCAACACGGTCGAATTTGTTGCCGACACCGACCCTCACAAGATCCACCGACGTTCTCTCTATGTCTTCTACAAGCGAACATCGCCGCCGCCCGCGATGAATACGTTCGACGCTCCCTCGCGTGAGTCCGCGTGTGTCCGTCGCGAACGCACCAACACTCCTCTGCAATCATTACTGCTGATGAACGATCCCCAGTACGTCGAGGCCGCGCGTGCCCTGGCCGCCCGGGTCATGCGGTCGCCGTCGAAGACGGACCAGCAGCGTGTCGCGCTGATGTATCGCCTTTGTACAGCGCGCAAAGCAGATCCGCTTACGATCACGGAGCTGATGGATTTTTATCACATCCAACGCGAGCGTTACTCTGCAGACCGCTCAGCCGCTGAATCGTTGCTGTCGGTCCTTTCGGACTATCGCACCGGTGACGAATCGCTCGACGCAAGCGAACACGCCGCCTGGACGCTGGTTGCCAATTTGATCCTCAACCTGGACGTCGTCGTCACCAAGAATTGATGTGTGACGCGATAGCGAGACACGGCTATGCACCCAATTCGCCAGCATCTCTTGACGATGACCCGTCGCCATTTCTTTCAGCACGGGGCACTGGGATTAGGTAGCGCCGCGCTCACGTCGTTGTTGCCTGGCGAGGCGGGCGCAGTTGCGAGTACCTCAGCACCGACCATCGGCCTCCCCGAGCTGCCGCACTTTGCGCCGCGGGCGAAACGTGCGATTTACCTGTTTATGGCAGGTGCCCCTTCGCAAATGGATATGTTCGATTACAAACCGAAGATGGCCGATTGGTTTGACAAAGATCTCCCCGAGTCGGTACGACAAGGCCAGCGACTCACCACCATGACCAGCGAGCAGGCACGCTTCCCAGTCGCGCCGTCCAAGTTCAAATTCCGTCAGTATGGCAAGCACGGTGCGTGGATCAGCGACCTGTTGCCCTATCACGGACGTATGGCCGACGATTTGGCCATTGTGAAATCGTTGTACACCGAAGCTATCAACCACGATCCGGCGATCACTTACATCTGTACCGGCAACCAACTACCCGGTCGCGCGAGCTTGGGAGCTTGGCTCAGCTACGGACTTGGTTCGATGAACGAAAACCTGCCCACGTTCGTCGTGATCACACCGTCCTGGAGTGGACCGCAGGAGGCTCAAGCGCTCTACAATCGGTTGTGGGGCTCCGGTTTTCTCCCCAGCAAGTACCAGGGGGTGGCGCTTCGCAGTCAAGGCGACCCCGTATTGTTTTTGTCGAATCCCCCCGGCATCGACCGTCAAGATCGCCGACGGATGCTTGATTCGCTTGGCCGACTGAATCAACGCACACTCAGCGAATTTGGAGATCCCGAAACGCAAGCTCGCATCACACAGTACGAGATGGCGTTTCGCATGCAAAGTTCGATACCCGACCTCACAGACCTCGCCGACGAGCCGCAGCATGTGCTGGACATGTATGGTCCGGAAGTGAATAAGCCGGGTACGTTTGCTGCCAGTTGCTTGCTGGCCCGTCGGATGGCGGAGCGGGACGTGCGGTTTGTGCAGATCTTTCATCGCGGCTGGGATCAACACAAGAACATTGCCGTCGACTTGCCCAATCAGTGTCGGGACATCGATCAGCCGTGTTGGGCGCTGATCCAAGACCTCAAACAACGTGGCTTGCTTGAAGACACGCTCGTGGTCTGGGGTGGCGAGTTCGGACGAACAACTTACTGCCAGGGCGAACTAACTCGCGAGAACTACGGCCGCGACCATCACCCCAAGTGCTTTACGGTGTGGCTTGCAGGTGGTGGTATTCAACCAGGACAGGTCTACGGCGATACCGACGACTTCAGCTACAACGTTGCCGACAAACCCGTTCACATCCACGACCTAAACGCTACGATTCTGCATTGCTTAGGTATCGATCACGAGAAACTCGCCTACCGATTCCAAGGCCTCGATATGCGTCTAACCGGCGTTGAGCCTCAGAGTCCCGTCACTGAATTGTTGCTCTGACACAGATCATCACATGCGATGATGCGACGAATTCGAGGATATGAGCCTCTACGAGCAACCGGGGCTAACCTACCTAGAGGAACCACCGGCGCTGCCCGTGAATCCTTTACTGTGGGTCGGAAGCCCCTGAGAACACGCACAACACAACGGCTTCCCGTTTATACGGATTTACAAGCCGATGCGGCAATGAAGCATCAAAGTAAAGGCTGTCTCCGGATTTAAGGACGTAGGTATCATCCCCATATTCAAACTTTACAGAGCCTGATTGGACCATCAGAAACTCTTCGCCTTCGTGTGATAACGCCTTGTTTCTCGCAACTCCCGGTGGAACGGTAAGCAGGAAAGGATCCATTGATCGATTGGCCCGTGTATGGGCAAGAGACTCGTAGACGGTCGTATTCTCCTTACTCTTGTCTCTGTCAATGATTTTACGATCATCTTTTCGCACGAGGACCAGAGCAGGCTTCTCGTCAAGTCCAGACACCAGATCTACGAACGACACATCAAGAGCTTCCGCTATCTTCGCCAGCGCGGGTAAAGAAGGAGTTACGCGAAAATTCTCGACTTTGGACAGCCAACTACGTGTCAGACCAGCCCGCGAGGCAACCTGCTCGATAGTCATCCTGCGGTCAATGCGAAACGATCGGATCCGTTGAGCAAGTTCAACCAGATTCATACCCATCATTGTATATTCATGCAATTGCTACGTAAACACGGCAGAAGCTGTGATGTGTTGGACGTGTTACGGAAATGCGAACATGCTCCATGGCCGGCATCCCGCTGCGCTTTGGGCAGAGGCGTAATGATGGACGCATCAGTCACTATTTCGACCGGTGGCACCAGAGCACCACAGCAGGGTGAGATGAACGCCAAGGATTACATCCATGGGGGTTGAAACGAAGTCGCAGTTGTCTGATGAGTTCTGTGTTCTGGAAGTCATGTCGTTCTCAAGGCTTCAGACATAATCTTTTCCAATGGCGAGCCAGAGCTATCTCTTCTCGAGCCGCACCATCACGCTCGGAGAGCTGGCTTCGAATGATATAGCTTCACACAGAGGCAGAGAGTAACACCTTCAGGACTCACAAAGACCCGCGGGTTGATTCTAAGTCACATTTGGTGTAGCTTTGAGTTGTCCGCATAGGAACCCCCAGGAATCCAGGGTGCAATGCTCAAAGGGTGTGATCTTGATTCGTAGGCAGTCATCATTTTTGTTGATCGGCGTAAGCCTCCTGAGTGCGGTCATCGAGCAAGGCTTCGGCTCCACGGAACACCCTATCGGTCCCATGGTGGGGCATGTCTCCTCAAGGTCTGCAAAGATCTGGTACCGTCCGGCTACTGAGGGACAATACGAGCTGCGAGTAATCTCGGAGAGCAAGGGAAAGGTCCCTCACGAAACCGCCGCATTTGTCGTCTCGACCGAAGAGACTGATCGCTGCATTGTTTGGGATTTGAAAGAGCTGAACAGTTCAACACGCTATCGCTACAGCATTCATTCGGAAACAGAGACTCTCGTAGCGGGCAGTGATTACTTTTTTGACACTGCACCTGACCCACTGGACCAATGTCGCGTTCGCTTAGCTTTCGGATCTTGCGCTCATAACAAGCCGCTTGATCTCTGGACTCGAATGACGGACCACGGTGCCCAGGGTATTGTCTTACTCGGTGACACACCGTATATCGATTCCACCGAGCTTGCCATTGCACGCGAAAGGCACCGAGAGTTCCTCTCTATTCCGCAGCTGGCTAAAGTGATTAGGCATACCCCGGTGTGGGCCACGTGGGATGACCATGATTTTGGAGCGAATGATTCGGACGGCAGACTACCGGGTAAAAAGAATACACGCAGGGCTTTCGTTGAATACCGTGCGCTAGATTCTTATGGCGAACACGAACAAGGAATCTATTCCAAATTTCGCTACGGACCTGTAGAAGTCTTCTTGCTTGACACGAGATGGTTCGCGCGAACGGCAGCTTCACCTGTTGATTCGGCAAATCAAACGCTACTTGGCAGCCGCCAGTGGAGTTGGCTACTTCGATCGCTGCAGGAATCGAGCGCGAAATTCAAGCTGATTACCTGCGGGATGATCTGGGACGACAAGGAGAACTCCGAATCCGACGACTGGGGAACCTACACTCACGAACGCACAGCGCTATTTAACTATCTTGGTGAGCATAAGATCTCTGGCGTTGTGTTGATCGGCGGTGACATCCATTGCTCTCGATTGTTGAAATACAAGACTGAGCCGCAGGTAGGCTACCCTCTGTATCAATTCATCGTTTCACCGATTCACGACAGTACGATTCCTGAACTCAATGTAGATCACCCTGACTTAGTCGAAGGCGCTGCGATTCCTCATGTCTGGTTGCGTCTTGAAGCGGACTCGACACGCACACCAGCGACGCTCCATGCCGAGTGGATGCAGATGAATGGTCGAAAGATGTGGGACATCACGCTCGATGAACAACAGTTGCGCAGCCAATAGTTCCCACGGCATGAGGCTGCGGCAATCCTCTTCTGTCAGAACACTTAAGAATAGTCACATGCTAGGAAGCGATAGTAGATCTCAGATTGTCCACTTACGTGAGGGGGCTATCCGTGAAGTCGACGGCATCTTGGAGCGATCTGGTGCACGTCGGATTTTCTTGGTGATCGACGAGAATGCCTACTCACTCTCAGGAGCTGACAAAACGATCGAGCCGAGTCTTGTGGGGCGATCGGTAACACGGTTCTCAAACTTTGAAGAGAATCCGAAGTTGCACGATGTCGAGAAGGGAGTCTCCCTCTACAAGGAACATAATCCGGACATCATCCTTGCGATCGGTGGGGGCACGGCGATCGACATGGGTAAGTTGATCAGAGCTGTCGGCTGTGCTGATGAATCTGCTCACTCGATCGTAACGGGCAGCGCCAAAGTTGCGCGGGTGCGGCAACCTCTCGTTGCCGTTCCAACGACATCCGGTACTGGGAGTGAGGCAACGCAATTCGCCGTAGTCTACGTTGATCAAGAGAAGTACTCGATCGATGATTCTTCTCTGTTACCCGAGTACGCAGTTGTTGATCCGCTCCTGACTCACAGTCTGCCCCCCAAAATCACCGCAGCTACTGGACTAGATGCGTTTTGTCAGGCTGTGGAGTCCATTTGGGCAGTTGGCGCCAGCCAGGAATCAATCGCTTATGCCAGCGAGGCCATTACGCTGTCGCTTCAAAATCTCGCGAACGCAACTTGCGACTCAACTGGTAGTGCTTCCCGAGCGAGAATGGCGCTGGCAAGAGCCGCCCATTTGTCTGGGAAAGCAATCAATATCAGCAGGACCACGGCGTCGCACGCCTTGTCCTACGTCATCACGTCACAACACGATGTTCCACATGGAATTGCTGTTGCACTGACACTAAGTCCAATGCTTGCCTATAATTCCAAAGTTGTGGCGGAAGATTGTGCGGACCCGCGCGGCCCACGCGACGTTTTAGAAAGAATCGATTTGCTTCTGCGGCTACTCGATGCTGCGAGTGTATCTGAGGCGTGTGTGAAGATTGAAGCTATGATTAGTGAGCTCGGCTGTCCAAGTTCTTTGCAGCAAGCTGGAATCACCAGTGCGGAGGATATTCGGGAAATAGTGGACAACGTGAATCTTGTGAGACTGTCGAATAATCCAAGACGAGCTACTGCCGACGCACTATTTCAGTTATTGACAAACGATTCGCGGAGTTCTCAACTCGAAGGTCCCGCAGCAAGAGTTGAAGAAATGACATAGAACAGACCAGCATACAGTGAGATGTAGTCCGTTCACATTGCCGCAGACCGTAAAGCAGTCCACCTGTCTCGGCAACGAAGGCCTGTCGTGGTGGAGTTGTGAAGGCTGGAATAGTATAAGACTGGATGCAGTTGATGAGTGAAGGTATTGCCGCGCCAAACTCACAACTCGACGACTACATGAGAAATCACCTCGATAGTGGACATATGACACGGAGTTAGAAAATCAATGATTAAACTTGTTGTGTTTGATATGGCGGGCACTACGGTGGATGAGGACAACGTTGTCTACAAGACGGTGCGCGATGTCATTAACCAAGCTGGATACGATTTCTCTCTCAGTCAGGTTTTGGAGTTCGGTGCTGGGAAAGAAAAAAAGCAAGCTATCCAAGATGTACTCGCATTAGATGGCAACAACCATCCCGATGAAGAGGTCTCGGCAATCTTCGACCAATTCAAGCCGCGGTTAGCACAGGCTTATGCGGAGTTGAATGTCACCGAGCAAGCCGGTGCAACCGACGTGTTTGATCGGCTACACGACGAAGGTGTCAGCGTTGTGCTAAACACCGGATATGACAGGGCGACCGCAGAAAGCTTGGTGAAGAAGATCGGCTGGCAGGTCGGCACGAACATTGACGCGCTGGTGACTGCGTCAGATGTTGAGAATGGTCGCCCCAGTCCAGATATGATTCTGAAGGCAATGGCAATTACAGGAGTTGAGGCGCCCGCTGCAGTCGCCAAAGTCGGTGACTCGCAGATCGATATCCTGGAGGGGCAGAATGCTCATTGCGGAATCACCATTGGGATTACCACCGGTTCGCAAACAGCCGAACAGCTTCAAGCGGCGAATCCGACAAAGGTGGTGGACGATCTGTGGGAAGTGCACAAGTGCATTCATGACCTCAAAAGTCATGCCGCGACGAACTAACGACACTGAAGATGTGCAGAGAGCGCGTTGACATTTCCGGATTGATGCTGTGAGATCTTCGTCATCCCGGCATCCCCGCATACAGTCTCGAATACCTGAATTGAGCCCATCATGCCGGATCCAAATCTTGACCAGTCTCAGGGTGATGACTTTCCTGCCGCCTTCGATCCTCGACTGTTCACGCCCGGGCCGTTAACGACTTCGTTGTCGGTGAAGCAAGCAATGGTTCACGACATTGGGGCGTGGGACGCCCCGCTGCGCTCGCTAGTAAGAGAGATTCGCACGAGTCTACTTGATATAGCAGACACGAGTGTGGAAGCGGGTTGGGAGTGCGTCTTGATGCAGGGCAGCGGTAGCTTCAGTGTCGAGTCGGCGGTCGTATCGCTGTCGCCTCACTCGGGCCGGTTCGCCGTAGTATCGAACGGAGCCTACGGAGAGCGGATGGTAAAGATTGCCCAGATGGCGGGGATTGACGTCATCCCAATTCGCTTCGCAGAGGACGAGCAAGCCAATGCCGGCAGGGTATCAGAAGTCCTTGAATCCGATGCGTCCATCCATACTGTGGGTATCATCCACTGCGAGACCACGACCGGACTCATCAACGATATTGACGCAGTTGGGAAAGCCGTGCGGCAAGCAGGGCGTCGTTACATGGTGGATGCGATGAGCAGCTTCGGTGCCTATCCCATTGATCTTGAAGCGATCGGTGCGGATGTGCTGATCTCCAGCGCAAACAAGTGCATCGAAGGCGTACCTGGATTCGGTTTCGTGCTAGCTCGACGAGAGCTTCTCGAAGAAGCCGGAGTCGGCGGCTGGGCTCGCAGCCATTGCATGGACCTGTACGATCAATGGGTGGGCTTTCAAACCGGTGGGAAGTTCAGGTTTACTCCCCCCAATCAGATTCTCCTTGGCTTTCGTCAGGCGTTGCGAGAGTTCTTCGCTGAAGGCGGGGTCGCCGCGCGACAAGTAAGGTACCAAGCCAATCACAAAGCTTTGCTCGAAGGGATGGCTCGACTCGGTTTTGTACCGTTCCTGCCTCAAGAACTTATGAGTCACATCATTACCACGTTCTACTGTCCCTCCGATCCAAAGTTCGACTTCGATGATTTCTATAACCGACTCTCGGATCTCGGCATGGTGATCTACCCAGGTAAAGTCACGGGGGCGACCTGCTTCCGCATCGGTAACATCGGTAGACTGTTTCCCAAAGATATCGAAGCTCTCTTGTTGGCCTTGGAGCAAGTAGTACGTGTCATGGACTTCGAACCAAGCCGAGTTGAGCGCGTAACACCGGCGACGGTGAGCTTGTGAACTGTGGACCGCAGAGTTTCGCCAACTCGTCTCGGTAATTCGGGTAATTCGACCTACGATATTATCATCTAAATCACGTAGCCAACGGCCCGAGCTCTTCGGTCACATAGCCTGAAAGCTACGATGATGCAATGATAGCCAACATCATTACGCAAATACTGCGCATGATGCTCCAGCTAGGGATCGCGAATCGAACCACAACAGAGCGAGCCGGATTCGCATGTTCCGGACAATTGATACTCCGGACTATCGGCTTATGACTTCAGCATCACCACCACCGTCTCACTCTAGGCTCGCCAAATGGATCGATCGCCAGCCTCGGGTTGTCCTGACCATTTACGCCATGACTGCGGCATTTCTCGCTTATATGAGCATGTACGCGTTCCGCAAGCCTTGGTCAGCAGACAAGTATGATACCCAAGCCGATATTCTGCTGTTTGGTGTTGCTTTTGGCTACAAAGTCGTTGCCGCAATTGCTCAGCTCATTGGATACATGGGATCTAAGTTCTTGGGTATCAAATTTGCTTCTGAGGCGACGATGCGTCAACGCGTGCCGATTGTCATCGGATTGATTCTTTGTTCCGAAATCATGCTGCTCTGTTTTGCGATTGTCCCGGCACCTTACAACGTCTTATTCCTCGTTCTCAACGGACTACCGCTGGGAATGGTTTGGTCAATGTTATTCGGCATCGTCGAGGGTCGCAAAATTACGGAGTTCCTAGCACTTGGGATGAGCGTCAGCGTGATTTTTTCTTCGGCCTGGGTTAAGGATGTGGGTCGCTGGACGATGAGCGATCTGGGCGTTGAACTGTTTTGGATGCCCTTTGTCACGGGGCTCATTTTTCTACCGGTACTTGCTCTTTCGATGTTGATGCTGTGGCACGTTCCACCGCCTACCAAGGAGGATATGGCTGCTCGCACTGAGCGCGAACCGATGTCACGAGTTCAGCGCAGGGCCTTTATCCGAAAATACCTAGTCGGAATGATTGCTTTAGTCTGCGGCTACACGATCCTGATGGGCTACCGAAATGTCCGCGACGACTTCATGCCCGATATCCTTTCGGCCATGGGCTACGAGACCGTCACATTCGGCTCGATGGAGAACTGGGTAGGAGTCTCCGTAATAGCGATGCTGTGCCTGCTTTGGTTCGTTAAGAGCAACCGCTATGCGGTTTACGCGAATCTCGCTTTCGTGGGTGTCGGAGCCCTACTGGTGGGTGCAACGACTTTAATGGTCAGTAAGCAAATGATTGAGCCCAAACTCTTCTATATCCTCAACGGGATAGGACTCTACATGGCCTATATTCCCTACCAGAGCATCTTCATGGATCGCCTCCTAGCATCTCTCAACACGGTTGCGACCGCGAGTTTCCTGATCGCATTGGGGGACGCTTACGGCTATCTCACCGTCATCGCTACGTACATCGCGAAAGATATTTACCCAGTGGTCACCGGTGCCACGCTAGATTGGGCGCAGGTTCTCGACATCGGCGCCTACGTGGTCTTGGTGGGCGTTCCGATTTGCGTGGTGGTGATGATCGGCTACTTTAACAGCCACTTGAATGACTGATATAGCCGAGTGCATGTGTCGGCGTAAGGTCATCAACCCAAAGCTCAACCATGCCCGTTGCTGCAGCAATCGTTTTCAATCGCCCGGCGAATAGAGGCAAGTACCCTGTGAAGCGTCAAGGCTTCAGATTGGCTCGTCTGATGCTGTAGAGGCTGCAACGGGCAGTTCTTCAGCGACGCTCGAAGCAAATATCCTGTCAAGGTGCTCGGCCGGCAATGGCGAAGTAAAGCGAGAAGCTAACCAAGTGACGCCGATAGATGCCAAAATGCCAAGCGTTGAGCAAGCAAACGGATTCGCCGACTGCGCAGTTTCTGGCCCATCGAGTTCCACTTCCTCGATCTTGAGCGGTTTCGAATCGCTGTAGGGGCGAGGCAAGCCAGCTTCGTACAATACCGCCGCGATCGTTCTCAAACCGCTCTCTCTTTTTTACCGCGGCGTATCACCGCCATCTCGAGTGCATTTTGCACACATCGCGCAGCTTGCACCCGGGCGGAGTTATGACGGCCAACTGCGATGGAAGTGCCCGGCTCGCGGCTGAGACCATCGACCTGTTTACCTGGCAGGCTCTCGGGACCCCACAAGGAGAAGAGGTATTCGATGACTCCGCGCTTTAGCCACCCCGTCGTAGGAATCCACGCCAATCGTATTCAGCAACTGCTCGGTGCCTGTCTACTGCTTGCCGTCGTGGGCTGCGGTGGCGACGGGCGGCAGGCGGTATCAGGCGACGTCACAATGGACGGCCAGCCGCTCAGCGATGGCATCATTCGCTTCGAACCACAAGCGGGTATCCCAGGAAGTGGAGCGGGAACCGCAATTGTCGACGGGCGCTTTCAGTTGATGCGACTCGATTCGCACGCGAAACTTACCCGTCTTTGTTGTTGATCGGACTGGTCTCATGCTCGCTTCAGGCTAGCGGCGTCTATCTGTGTTGACAGTCGATTACCACCAGTCCGCTAGCGCAATCGATGGAGATCCGAAACTGCTCAACGAGTCCAGTCCCAGTGTCGCGCCCTCAATCGACGTGCGACGAATGGCGTGTCGCCGCCAGTTCTTGAAGTCCGTCAAGGTTCTGACGAAGCGCTTCCTCTGCGTCCAATTCTGGCCGATGGTCCAGGATACCGATGGGGCCGCGGTAACCGGATGCCTCGATCAATCGGAGAATATGGAGATCGTCGTCGCCTTGCCCGACGGGCACGATCTTCGGGCCGTCCGCTCGCATTCCGTTCAGATTCAAAACATACAGGTAAGGCCGCATCTCGGCCAGCAAGCTGGCGAGTTTCTCGAGATGACCATGACCGTGGTGCAGGTTGTAGACGATGCCGACGTTAAACAACGCCTCCTTCTCGAGTCGTTTGATAATTGCGATCTGATGTTCGACTTCGCCGAACCACCCTCCATGATTGTAAAGTCCCACTCTACATCCGATACGACGAGCCTCTTCGGCCAGTGGCTGCAAGATCTGTACTACGCGACTCACCCGCTGCTGCTCATCACCCGCGCCGACCAGTGAGTCGGGGAGGGTCACCCACAACTGCGTGTGTGTGTTGTTGGAACGAAGCGTGGAAAGCACGGATTGCACTTGTGGCTCTGCGAGCGGGTCTGGCGTCGCGACGGGAGTCCAGAATCCCACCAACTCGATGTTATGGCGTCGATATGATGCTAGTTCGGCTGCAAATGTAGGAACGTGCTCGGCTCGCCAGTCGTACGCCACCCGGTGGATTCCCAATCTGTTGAGCATCGCTGCTCGCTCGTGAGGGTCACGTCGCTCAGCATCGAACGGAACGATACACCAAGCCAACAGGTTGTCGGTGCCGAAGGACAAGGCGCGCTGCTGGGCGGGATACGCCTTGTCGGGCAGTGCGTTGATCGTGCTGTAAAGGTCATGGATCAACGGACGGCCGCCTCGCGTTCGTAGATCGACATGCAAATGGAACTGATCGACGCGCTGAAGGTCACTCACATGAAGAAACACCGACCGGCCGTCGGGCAGCAAGTCGACCTGATCGATCGCCACTCCGTCGTGTCCTACTCTGTCCGGCAGCGCCGCACTGTAGTGATACGAGCCATACTTCTCCGCCCATTGGTAATTCCATTGGCTGGCGCGATAACGGGCGAGGTCCGCAGCGTAGGTCGGGTCGATTGGCTCACTGAATTCGACTCGAATGCCGTTACTGTAGACCTGAAATCCCGTCGGCATATCGACTGGTCCACCGACGTAGCGCAATCGGGTAAGACAGCCATCATGCGTGGCGGCGGTTTGCCAGCCGTCAAGACCGACCACGTACAGTTGGCCGTCCTGAGGATGGAATTGCGCATCGGCCGGCCCCGAAGTGAATCGCACACCCGGAAACGCGACAGTTGCAGCCTGGCGGACGTCGCCCACTTGCTGCTCGAGCACTGCGTGTAATGTCGCTCGTCCCCAGGAAAAATGTAGCATTCGGTTGCGGTGATAGTCTCCCCACTCGTCGCTGGTATTCCAGATCTGACCACCCGATGCGTTGTCGGCAACTTTCGGCAAAAAGCAGAGCGGTCTCTGCGGCACAACGCCGGGAGGCGGTTCCTTTTCTTTTCCCAGGTAACCGTAAAAGCCACCTGGCGTAATGAGGTCGATCTTCGACGATGGGACCCAATTGCCTTCATTGTCTGCTACAGTAACTTCGCCATTGGGGCCAACTCCAAGCCCGAACGGATGGCGAAAGCCGGTCGCCACCCGCTGTAAGTCTTGTCCATCCGCAGACAACTTGTAGAGCGTGCTGCCGTGCGGCGGAGTGCCAGCTTTCAAGAAGTAGTAGACCCCCTCCGGATTAGTCTTCAGTTGCATCGCATAGGCGTGGTCTTGCCCCCAAATCGTCAAGTCGGAGTTAAGGCACTCGTACCAGTCCGCTTCGCCGTCGCTGTTGAGATCGTGTAGACGGGTGATCTGATCTCTACCAAGGACGATGACCTTGCCATCGACCACTTCGAGTCCTAGGGGTTGGTAGAGCCCCGTGGCGAACCGTTGCCAAGTGACGTTTTCTAGATCGCCCGTTAGCCCCCGCACCATCCACACGTCGCCGTGCGCCGTCGACACTGCCGCTGTTCCGTCTTCCCAGAATCCGAGGCCGCTGAGAAAAAGTGGCGCATCGTACGGGTTATCGAACGGTGGCCAGATTTCGTCACAGACATATGGCTGGCCCTCGCGGGAACCCACCGATGCGTCGCTGGCAATCGGCTCGCCCCACCGCAGTCCCGCAGGTTGACGCCACGCCTTGACGTAATCTGCCGGAGCAAACGCATGAGCCGCCGTGGACAGCCGCGACAGATCGTCCGATAGGCCATGCCACGCAACCACAGTCACCGTGGTCGGCTCTACATTCGGCGGCAGCTGCAACCAGACGCCATCGGGACGCGTTTCGAACACGCTCTGTGAATCTCCCGCGATGACGATGGCGGTCGCCTTCTCGCCGTCGCGCAAGATACACGTCTTCCCATCAACTTGAAGTTCGGCGTCGCCAGCACACAGTTTGTGCACCAAGCCATCCACCGTCGGTTCGATCTTCAGTTGGCGCACGACCAGGTGCGCAGCTGATCCCCCACCATCGTCGTCGGCCGCGGTCGCTTCTACCCAGGTCGTCTCGGCTACGTGGGCGTCGCCAACTGAGTACTCGAGTAAGACGTGCCAGCCGTTTAATCGCAATCCGTGATAGCGCGTCTTCAACTCCACTTTCGGCGACGACCCGTTGTCTGCGCTGGTCTCCCAGAGCGGGCCCTCCGAAGCGGTTAGCCACTGCTCGCCAGTGAGTCGTGGCTTGTGAAGCAGGCCAAAGCGGGCTGGATTGATCTTTAGCGATGCTGGCGACACAATCGCGATCAACCCGCACCTTTTGAGGTCGAACATCGCAGCGATGTTCTTCTCGCGGTTCAAGAAAATCGTAAGGTTCTTGGCTTGTAGTGGATACCCGGGTAACTCGGTTGAATGGGTGAACGTTGGCCCCCAGTCGGTTTGCTGCCAGCGGTCATCGGCCCAATCCTGGTCGGTCTCGAGTTCAAATTTTTCAAAGCGATGTCGGTAGGGCAGGTCCGCCGCATTTGTGTCGCCCCCAGGCGTCCACTTTTGGAGTATGTCAGCGCGTGAAGGGTTTTCCGGAACGGTTTCTTTCGCGCTAGACTGGGCCAGCGTAGCCCCCAATAGCAAAAAGAAAACCTGGACAACGATGAATCGCTTCGCCACACCACTTGAAGCCATACGACTCTCCTGTTCATGAAAACGCGGAGTACGCTAAGAACAAGCCACTATAACGGATTATTCAACCAATTCCGACTCAAGCCAGCAATCCTGTGTCTTGTCACTCTTCTCGACCGTTTTTTCTCGTTGTTTCCATGGAACGCGACCTGTTATGGCGACGCCTACGTACATCAATCCGTTGGAATCGAATACCAAGTCGTGCACATTGTGGTCCCCGTCGGGTTGAGCGATGCGCATCAGTTCGCGTGAGGTCCCCGCAAGGAGGTTGTCGCTGCTGATAATTATTTTGTCGGTACGCAAGGCGGCTGCTCTCAATCAACAGATCGTCTCACGCTCAAGTCGCGAAGAATAAGGAAGCGTATTCAATTCGCCTACCTCAGCGACGAACACCGTCAGTGGAGTCGCAATCGCGCGAGACAAAATATGTGACGACTATTCCGATAGAGATGCTGGCCACCGATATAAAAAACAGTAGGATACTAACGAACGGCTGACTGAGCCGCCGACATCGAATTCCACTTGAGACTCGTTGGTCAGGCTGGGTAGAAATCAAAGTGCTATCTTCGGGTGCGTCGTGTATTGTCATAGCAACCGCCGAGAACCAAACCACGCGGCCACGTGCGGAACGAACCGCAAACGGGGCACTTCGCTGAAGACGCTCTTGATGCTGGTCGCGATCGGTGCGCTGTCACAATGGGCCCATGGTGCCGACGCCAATCGCCTCACCTACTTGGACTCATTCTGCGATCCCTACTGGCCTGCACTCGATGCTGCGAAACTTACGACACCGCAGTGGATCGGAGAAGACCAAGTCGAATGCGTCGTGACGATCGGAATCGACGACCTACGCGGCGACCCCACTCCGTTCGAGCGATATCTGCGGCCCATTCTGGAGCGGTTGAAACAGGTTGATGGCCGCGCTCCCGTGAGCGTTATGACCAACCAAATCGATCCGAATCATCCACAACTGCAGTCGTGGCTTGAGGAAGGGCTCTCGCTGGAGACCCATACGCGCGATCACCCGTGTCCTTGTCTTCAGGGAGGAAGCCTCAGCACGGCCAAAGAGACGTATGATCGGTGTGTCGATGAGTTGGCATCGATTCCTGGAAGTCGCCCCGTCGCGTTTCGCTTTCCGTGCATGGACTCCTTGAATACACCCAGTCCCCGTGGCTTCACGGAGCTAGTGAACAGCAAGACTGTGAAGGGGAATTTCTTACAAATCAGTTCTTCCGTGTGCCAACTGTTTACGCCCGAGGATCCATCGCTTCCGAAAGCTATCGTCCTCGACGAACAGGGCAATGACCGCTTCGCTCGGTATGTTCCGTTTGAGTCGTTCGTTAACAAGATCGAGAACTACCCCTATCCGTATGTCATCGATCGACTGTGTTGGGAGTTTCCTTGCACCGTTCCCGACGACTGGCAGGGTCAGAACATTCAATCCGATCGCAATCCCCAGACGGCTAAGGATTATCTTGCGGCAATCGATGCTACCTTTCTGAAGCAGGGAGTCGCTAACCTGGTGTGCCACGCCAGCGATTGGATCGGCAGTGAGCTTATGCTCCGCGTGGTCGACACAACGCTCACCAAGTACGGCAATCGCGTTAAGTTTCTCACGTTTCCTGAATGCTTGGCGCGTCTAAACAAGAATCTGCTCTTGGGACAACCGATTCGCTCCAGCGACGGCCACGATAACGGAGTCCGACTTTTAGACCTTAACGACGATGGCTACATGGACGTGGTGATTGGGAACGCGCAGCGACGTATCACGCGGGTCTGGGTTCCTGACCAACGAACGTGGCAGGAGTCGGCCTTCCCAGTGCCAATCGTTAGTACCTCGGACGGGATGTGGCGTGCAACTGGCGTTCGATGTGGTGTTCTTAGGGTTGGCGGATTGCCTAGCGTCCTGGTCCTCAACGAAGACCACCGTGGTATCTGGCACTTCGACGGTCGGTCGTGGCAGCGAGATGACGCCATGCTGGCCGGCTTGCAGGTCTCCGGAAAACCGCTAATGACTGCCGTCGAGGGACGCGATCGCGGCGTCCGCCTGCGAGACATCGACGGCGATGGCCGTTGTGAGATTCTCGTCGGCAACACGACTCAGCGGGAGATCCTGGAGTGGAATGAGGAACGACAGACGTGGGAGTCGATCGGAACGCTGCCAGAACCGATCGTCGACGATCAGGGGCGCGACGCGGGATTGCGGTTTGTCGACCTCAATCAGGACGGGCGCGACGATCTCGTTTTCTCCAACGAGCAGCGATACGCCGTCCTGCTGTATTCTGCGGCAGATCGAGCATGGTCCAAAGTCGCCATGCGCGGCAATCGCAGTGACAGCAGCGTGGTGCCGATGATTTCCCGACTGGGAACAAACAATGGGGCGTGGTTCGCTAACGGCCACATGTGGGTTCAAAACGAAGACACCACAAGGATGCCAAACGGAGTTGATCGGCGCAAGTTTACGGAACTGTTGGGCAATGCGGCGCCGGAACCTCGCTCTCCGACGGATTCCCTCAGTTCCATTCGCATGCGTCCTGGTTTCGAAATCGAACTCGCCGCTGCCGAACCGCAAGTGATGGATCCCATCGCCTTCGACTGGGGGCCAGATGGTCGTCTCTGGGTCGTTGAGATGGCAGACTATCCACTAGGGCTCGACGACCAGGGGCAACCCGGCGGGAGAATTCGCGTTTTAGAAGACGTCGATGGAGATCGCTACTATGAAAAATCGACCGTATTCTTGGACGGCATCCCGTTTCCGACCGGTTTGATGGTGTGGCGCGACGGCGTGCTTGTCAGCGCTGCACCAGACATCTTCTTTGCCAGTGATACCGATGGCGACGGAAAAGCGGATCACCACGAAGTTCTTTATCGGGGATTCGTGGAAGGAAACCAGCAGCATCGCGTTAATGGTTTTGCTTGGGGACTCGACAATTGGGTTCACGTTGCCAATGGTGATAGTGGTGGGAAAGTCCGCTCGCTGCAGACGGACGCCATGCTGGACATTCGCGGTCGCGATCTCAGGATTCGACCCGATAGCGGCGACATGGATCTACAGACTGGTTTCACACAGTTTTGGCGTCGAAGAGATGATTGGGGCAACTGGTTCAATAGCAGCAACTCTCAACCGCTAGGCCACTACGTATTGGCAGATCACTATCTGCGGCGCAATCCTCACGCACGCTATCCGTCGCCAGCGGTATCGCTTGCCCACACTAGCAATACGGAAGTGTTCCCGATTTCGCAAGTTCTCAGCCACTTCTCTGGGTATAAACCACCTGGCACCGGAGAATCACATCGATTCACTGCTGCGAGTGGCACCGTGGTCTATCGGGACGACCTATTTGGATCCGAGTACCAAAGCAGTACGTTCACATGCGAACCGGTCTTCAATCTCGTTCATCGTCGGCAACTAGTTCCTGACGGAGTGAGTTTCGACAGCCGCCGCCCGTCGGACGAGCAAGGCTACGAGTTCTTGGCCTCGACCGACAGTTGGTTTCGTCCCACGTCGTCGCGCACCGGTCCCGACGGCGCGCTGTGGATAGCGGACATGTATCGACTGGTAATCGAGCATCCCGAGTGGATCGACGACGAAGTCGAGAAGTCGCTGTTCTTGCGAGCCGGTTGCGATCGAGGCAGGATCTATCGAGTCTACCCAAGTGGCGCCAATCCGCGGCCCATCCGCAAACTCGACGAGTTGAGCCCTGTCGAATTGGTTGCCGCACTCGATAGTTCCAACGGCTGGCAACGCGATACCGCGCACCGACTGCTGGTCCACAGTAACGATAAGTCGGTGATCCGTCCGTTGCATGACTTACTTCGCAACGCTTCGCGTCCGCTTGCTCGCGTCCATGCACTCTGCGTCTTGGAGGGCATCGACGGGCTGACCGAACAGTGCCTGCTGGACGCACTCGCCGACGAGCATCCGGCCGTTCGACGACACGCGCTACGGGTCGGCGAGCCGCTGCTGATCGCTTCGTCCGCTCTAGCCCGCAAAGCGATGGAGTTGGCCACCGACAACGACCCAATGGTCCGATTGCAAGTCGCCTATTCACTTGGAGCGGCAGACGACCCCAAGACCGGAAGCGTCCTCGCACGACTGGCCATCGCGGACGACGCTGACGAGTACGTGCGCGCTGCGGCCGTCAGTTCCCTTACTGCGGACAATCTGTCTGCGGCACTGGAGGAAGTTCAGCAGCATGTCACCGAACCCGACGGTCAAGAGTTTTTCGGCGAACTGATGCAGATTGCGGCCGCGGTGGGCAGCAAGCAGGCCATCCAAGACGGAATGAAACTAATCACTCAGTCTGAGCAAGACACTGCCTGGCAATTCGATGCCGCGAGTTCGCTGTTGATTGGGTGCCGAGATCAGGCACACCCTGACTCACCGTTGTTGCTGGAGGTAATTGCTCAGCTAGCGACGCTCCACAGCGCAGCGACATCGATCGCGACCGATGCAGATTCACCGCTGTCACTGCGACTTGCCGCCATTCGCTTTCTGGGACCATCCAATCAATGGGCCTCGGAAGATGAACTGGAGCTTTGGTACGAATTGCTAGACCCTGTCAATGAAATTGAGGTCCAACAGGCGGCCGCCGAAGCGCTCGGCTGGAGCAAGAACCCCGCTCTTGCCACGGTCCTGATGGAAAGTCTCCCGCAACAGAGCCCGAAGATGGTTGCGGTCGCCCTGGAAGTATTGGTGCGTCGCGACCAGTGGGTTGAAAAGTTACTAAGCCGTCTTGAACAAGACATCAAACTCCGCCCGACGCTCAATTCAACGTTCCGCAGCCGACTGCTCGAGCACCAAGACGAATCGATTCGCGCACGTGCTACCGAATTGTTCGCCACGGGCGAAAGCACTCGTGAAGCTGTCTTAGAGGCTTATCAGCAATGCCTTAAGAGCAGTGGAGAAACCTCGAAAGGCAAGCTGCTGTTTGCAAAGCACTGTTCGCAGTGCCATCGTCTGGATGGACTTGGAACAGAAATCGGCCCGGACTTGGCGGCGCTCAAGGACAGATCTCGGCTCGCCGTGTTGACGGCGATTCTGGATCCAAATCGTGCGGTGGAGGACAAGTATCGCAGCTATGCCGTGCTGACCATCGATGGGCGCACGATTTCTGGGATGATTGAGTCTGAGACGAGTACCGCGATCAACCTCCGAACCGCCACCGGCGACCGGGTGGTTGTCTTACGTACCGACATCGAAGCGCTGCGCAGTTCGTTCTCCTTTATGCCGGAAGGATTGGAAAGGGAGCTTAACATCACTGACATGACCCACCTGCTCAGTTACATCGCCGATCTGGGGCCCCCGCGACGGTCGTTTGCTGGCAATAACCCAAAGCAACTCCAGCCTGACGAAGGTGGAGTGATTCGGATGACCGCCGCCGATTGTCGGATTTACGGCGAGACGATCGCCTTTGAGCCGAGGTATGGCAACCTCGGCATGTGGCAAAGCCAAACCGATCAGGCAGAGTGGTTGATCGAATTGTCACAGACGGGCACCTACGAAATCTTGATGGAGTACGCGTGTGATGATTCTACTGCGGGAAATCGCTATGAGATGCAGGTGGGCGATGAGACCCTCTCGGGGGAGATCATCGGCACCGGGACCTGGGACGACTATCAAACGAAGCACCTGGGCCAGGTCACTATGAAAGCCGGAATGATCCAAGTCGGCTTCCGTCCGCAGGAGCAGCCCAGTCAATACTTGGTCGACCTAAAAGCGCTGATACTCCGTCCAGTGTCGGTGGAATAGTCTGCCGCTGTGCGTCCAATGGCGGACGAACTGTTCTGTTTATCTGTGATACGGACTTCCAACGATTCGAATACGCGTGCTCCTTGGGAATCGGCTACCTCCCGACTTGATCCTCGCTCGCGAGGTACACCAACAGGTCTCGAATCTCTTCGTCCGTCAATATGCCCAACATGCCTTCGGGCATCATTGAGACGCTAGAGTTGGCCACATCTTCCACATGCTTCATATCAAGTTTCACCGTTGTATCCTGCGTGCGGACGGTGATGCCGTGATCGTCCTGCTGGACGATGAAGCCATTGAAGAGGCGGCCATCCTCGGTCACGACGGTGGTCAAGCGATACGCCGCGTCGATCTGTTCGTTGGGATCGATGAGGTTGCGAATGATATAGTCGGCCTGCCTGCGACCCGAGCCCGTTAGATCGGGCGCGATGGTCCCGCCCTCGCCGAAGAGCGTATGGCACTTCGAGCAAGTACGATCGAAGATGGCACGGCCAGCAGCGGCATCGCCCGCTTGCAGGTACTGTGCGGTCATCAACTTGTTGAGGCGGGCGATCTCGTCCGCTTTTCGTGCCGAGGTGTCATCGTCAAACCAGATCTTCGCAATATGTTGTTGAATTTCAGCATCCTGGAAAGACCGCAGTTGCTGCAGGGCGAACGCAGACACGTCTGCACGCGATACGATCCCTTCGTCGATGGCAGCCAATAGCGCTGCCGCGAATTGCCTGCGCGTCACCAGCACTGAGACGGTACTGCGTCGGTCCTCGCTCGACAGGCTCGGAAACTGCTGCAAGAGAACTGACGCCGTCGTCTCATCATTGGTTTGCAACAGCGCGGAGAGGGCGTCGGCGCGCAATTGAACATCGCCGCTGACCAGGGTATGAAGTTGCGTGGCCGAGAGGCCGCCATCAATACTCAGTAACGAACGAAGTGCGGTTCGACGGTCGGAGACGTTCTCCGCTTGGTTCATGACGATCTCGCGCATGCTTTCGATAACGTCTTGATCTCCAAAGATCAAAGACAGTTGCAATCCGACCGCTCGAAGGTCGTCAGACTCGGCACGTTGCAATCGAACGTGGAGCTCGCTCCATGCTGCTGGTGCAGGTTGGCTGCCACGCGCCGTTAACGATTGAGTCATTCCGACGAGGAGATCAGCGGCGATTCGGTCGTCGGCACCAAGTGCGGCCCTGGCGATCGCGTCGAGCGGCGCTGGCTGCATATCGGCGATACGCCGGGCGATGTACTGCCGAACCACGGGAATCTGTGAACTTGTTGCGACCTGAAGTGCTTCATCAACGTTATCTACGATAGCCGGCTCCAAACCGTACCAGATCATCAGCGGGAGGTAAGGATCGGTCGCGTCCTCGACGTGGCCCAGCAATCGCAAAGCCAGTTTGAGGCGATCATCGGGGACGAGCCGCTGCAGCGCGCACGCCAGTTCGAGGCGAACTTTTGCCGAGGGATCCGAAGTCGCGAGCGAAAGCAGTTGTTGCCGATGACGTGAGGGCATCCAATTTCTATTCGCGCCGTCGGAGAAGCGCATATCGCAATCGCTACGGTCTGCGACCAAGCGCAGCGCCCAGCGTCGCACGTGTTCGCTCCGGTCACCGTCGTTAAGCAACACCTCGCACAAGTGTTGCTGGTCGAGCGGCTGCAACGCCCACAACGCTCTCAGCCGGAGGAGCTCATCGGCGTCACTTCGAACAATGGAGCTCAGCTGCTCGCGCGCTTCATCTAAATTCTCTCCGCGAGCGTATCGTTCGTGAAGAATTCTTCTGGCGTGTCTTACGAACCATTCATTGGGATCGTCTTGAAGTTCGACCAGTTCCAGGTTGGAGTAATCCTGCAGGTCGAACTCGAGCTCTTGAGCTTGGCCGTAGACCACTTTGTAAATACGCCCGGATGTGCGATGACTGCCGTCACTGTCGTGGCATTCGCCGTAGTCGTGCCAGTCGGAGACATACACACCGCCGTCCGGTCCGTACTTGATACTCATCCCGCGAAACCAGGGGTCGTTTCCCAACAGCAAGTCAGGCGCATGTTCTCCGACGTACGTTGACCGACGCGGCACCAGTCGGTCGTTGTTCACGCGATTGCCGTGGAGATTGTTGGTGAAAAACGTACCTCGATATTGCTCAGGCCAGTTGTCGCCGAGGTAGATCATCCCGCCGCAATGTGCATGTCCGCCACCACTAACCGAATGTCGGTGGTATTCGTCGTGGACATCAGTTGCCGTTTCCTCGAGTGCTGAATCCTTCGCGCGTTGCTTTCGCTGCTGGCTGCTGGGATTTCGCGAGCTTTGCCACTTCCCACCGCCCCAGTGCAGATGATTCGCGATGGACTGAATACGGTCGTACGCGAACGGATTGTCACGCTCGGCGGCACGCCGCGCGCAGTACATCCCAGGTACGATGTGCCAAAGATGAGCGATGACCGTATTCGTTGTAATGAGATCTCCATATTCGTTGAAGTCAGCACCCCACGGATTCACCATCCCCTCCGCCACTTTCTCAAAGCGATGCGAAACGGGATGGAATCGCCAAATCCCCCTTGTGATCGGTGTCCGCTGCTCAAAGGGCGAACCCGGTTTTCCGACCAGCGACTTCGACGATAGCCCAATCGCGCCGTAAAGCCAGCCGTCGGGGCCCCAATGAAAGTTGTTGAGCACGTTGTTCGTGGAAATCTGAAACCCGTCGAGCATGACCACAGGATCACTGTCGGGAACATCGTCGTAGTCTCTGTCAGGGATGAATATGAGCTCGGGTGTATTCGCTAACCACACTCCGCCGTGCCCGATCGCAATGCCTGTCAGATACCGCCCTTGGTCCCAGAAGACTTTTCGCACATCGAATTCACCATCGTGATCCGTGTCTTCCAGAATGACGACTCGGTCGGTAGCGTTCTCCGCTTGCCAGAGCGGGTGCGAGTAGTTTTCCACGACCCACAACCGACCCCGATCGTCAAAGTCAAAAGCGATCGGACGGCGAATGTCTGGCTCGCCGGCGAACAACGTTACTTGGAAGCCCTCGGGTACTTGAATGCGGGCGAGCGACTCCTGCGGCGTAAGCGATATGTCAGTGGGGTTCTGGGTATTTTCGACCCCCTTCGGCAGATCGCCCGCGATCGCCGGGCAAGCCAACGCTAGGAACGCAATCAGTCGCAGACCAAACTTCATCAATCAATACCTCGCGGGCCAAAACTCATTCCGTGCGTTGCCAAAGCAGCCTCATACGCCTTAGTGTACCAGGAGGCCGCGCCATTGGTTACTTCAACTTGGCCGACACTCGATATCTAAACTGCTTCCTCGCAACGACTTACGCCTTCTTGCAGTCGACGGCGACGCAGACAGTTCAAGGTGGAGCAGTTGGGTGTCGCGGAACGATCGCAATAATCTGTAGCGATCCACCGCCAACGGATATTATTATGGCAGTCGTGGTGGACAAAGTACGGTCCACCACCTGGCGAGTACGGCGTCGGCAATCTCCGATCCCGCTTTTCATGTCCCCTTGAGATTTCGATCACGATGCGGTCACGACTCGGATACTGCACGGTCTGCATGTGCCTCTTCGCACCGATTGGCTATGCCGCCGAGGTCAACGACTTTTTTACCTACCAATCCTCGGTTAGCAGCGATGGAGCTGGGCCTCTTGATCTGCGGACACGCGTGATCTGGGACGACTCGCTCACTAACGCGCCGATTGCCGTTGTGATGCATCCGTTCTCCGCAAGAACAACCTTCTCCGGGACATTTCCGAACGCAGATCGACTCCGTGACCTGGGATTCTTTGCCATTCAAGTCGCGATGCGCGGGCGCGATCGTTCCGATGGCGTCCGTGACTCGGGCGGCTTAGAGATTTACGACATCATCGACGCGGTTGAGGCGGTGAAGGCGGCGCCGCAGTACGCCGGGAGGTTCAACCCAGACATTACCTACGTTACCGGCTACTCTGGTGGCGGCGGCAATACGATGTCGGCACTCACAAAGTTCCCCGACTATTGGACTGTCGGGGCGTCTTTCGTTGGGATGTCCGACTATGGTTTCGACGATCCGAACGGTTGGTACTTCAACGGCGCGGGCGGCCGCACGAGTATTCTCGACGCTGACATCGGCGATCGCACGACCAACGACCCAGACGTGATCGATCGCTACCATGCCCGTGCCTCTAATCTGGCATCGAAGAACAACCCGTATGCGAAGGTCTATCTGTTTTCCAACGAGGCCGAAACAATCTCGCCGATCATCAACAATATTACTTACCGTGACAACGCCGTTGCCGCGCAGTCCTTCCCGGGCGAGTTCGACAACATCACGTTCATCAACGGCCAATCCGGCATCGAGTATGAAGGCCCCAACAGCCTCCCTGATTGGGTAGATTGGAATAGTGATGGCGAGCAGCAAGCGATCGAACTGCAAGACTACCCGCACAGCGATAGCATTGCGGTGCAAGCCCGCGGCGAGCAGTGGTTCCTCGATGAGCTTCTTGCTGGCAACCTGCCGGCACCCGTTTTGAATACCCAGGATGAATTGTTCGTGGCCGGATACGTTCGCACGAAGCCGTTTCAGCTCTGGCTCGGTGACGGGCAAAACGCGGCAGCCGATCTGAACTATCGGCTCAGTGATGCGGAAATGAGCTTCGAAATGAAGATCGCTAGTCTGAACAAGTCGATCACCGGCGAACTGACAATCTATGAGAACCGGCTTTCCACCACCAACGCTTTGGTGGAACTCAACGGCGCTGTCATCGATCAGGTCGACCTCAGTGGCGGATATGTGTATCAGGGACTGGCCGATGGCGATCGACTTCGTCTGCTGGCGATTCCGGAGCCAACAACCGTCGGACTCGTATGCAACGGAGGAATCTACCTGCTCGCGTCCACGCATCGCTACAGGGCAAGACGATGCCAAGCATCACGCTGCCACCAACGACGCTGGCCAGCATCACGCCGTTGCTGCTGCAGATAGACTCCAGCGTGCGGCTCAATACTCCGTTTGGTTACAATCCGGTGCGTTTGTTGGTATCTCGCAGCGGCGCGGAGGCGCAAAAGGGGAACGCCCGTCATCGACAGTGAGGTAGAAACACCGATTTCCATAAATCTGTCGGGAACCGGCGAAGTCCACAGAACACGTGCTGGAGGAGGCGAACATCGAATCTCGAACAAGGAATATCGAAGGATTAAGTACTTTTCTCTACTTCTGCGGTTGGACATTCCTTGTTCGATATTCTGCGGTTCATTATCCTCAGTGCTCTCTGCGTCCTCTGTGGTGAATCCTAGGCAGTCGGAGCGCCGAATCGCTTCCTGAACGTCAACGCTTGGTTGTCATGTCTTCGCGCCTTAGCGCCTTTGCGAGAGCCCCTCCAAGTCGCAAGTTCTTCGTTGAAATTGGGCCAGCGAATTCGCTACACTTGACCTTCCGAACAAACCAACCGGAGCGGCATCGTCTGCGTCGCGGACGAGTTTGTCGCTGCGCGGAAGGGAGAAGCGGGAAGAGTGAAGTGGGACGAGTGAAGGGTGAAGGGCGAAAGGTGAAAGGCTATTGCGAGGGCAGGGGGGTTTTGAAAGGTTCATATCTATCAAACCTTTCGAAACCTCGACTTGATTTCGACATGAACGATGACACAAATGCCATACCAGCAAGGGCTTACGAATTCGCCGCGGTTGTCGAGAGGCTGACGTTTTGTAAATGAAAACGGAAAACCTTTCAAAACCCGCCAACCCCCTCGGGAGGATGGGGAGGTGGCGATGGGCAATGACCAATGACCAATGGCTACTGGCTACCGGCTACCGGCTACCAACACTAGAGAATCCGAGTTAATTGCGTCAGTTATTCTCGGACATAAGGGCTGGTTTGCACGCCAAGACCAACCGAGATCAGGCCTGTCCGGCCGCCTCTTGGCGGGGAAGGATGAACACCTTATTCTGAGACTACTGAGCGAACACGCTAGTTAACACACAACCGATACGAAACCACTATCAATTTTGGAGTATGACTATGTTGCGTGGACTAATTCTACCGGCAGCGATCCTGATCGCTGGGACTTTTGCCACGACCGTACCAGCAGAAACCGTAAAGGAAGAAACTCGATCCGTGACAACATCCTCCTCGAAGCCGCCGCAGGCCCTCGCCCACGAAATGAACTCGCTCACCGGCAAGAAGGTGAACCTGGCGAAAAAGTATGAAGGCAAGGTAATCCTGGTCGTGAACGTGGCGAGCAAATGCGGACTAACCCCGCAGTACGAGGCGTTGCAAGCACTGCATGAGAAGTACTCCGACAAGGGACTCGCCGTGCTCGGTTTCCCCTGCAATCAGTTCGGCGGCCAAGAACCAGGCTCGTCGGAAGACATTCACGCGTTCTGCAAAGAGAACTACGGCGTGAAGTTCGACATGTTTGAGAAGATCGATGTCAACGGCGACAAGGCGGCCGCTCTCTACAAGCATCTGACCAAACTCGATACCAAGCCTCAGGGTAGCGGCGAGATCAGCTGGAACTTCGAGAAGTTCCTTATCGGCCGCGACGGCGAAGTGATCGCCCGCTTCAGTCCGCGCACCAAGCCGACCGACAAGGAGTTGGTCGCCAAAATTGAGGCCGCACTATAGTTTCTGCGGATATTGGTGTCGTTGATTGAGGTTCCCTAGAAGCAGTTTTCATGTCCTTCTCCCCCGTGGGGAGAGGTTAGGTGAGGGGCTT
This sequence comes from Bythopirellula sp., assembly GCA_965228965.1. Taxonomy (GTDB): domain Bacteria; phylum Planctomycetota; class Planctomycetia; order Pirellulales; family Lacipirellulaceae; genus Bythopirellula. Next base: position 4,685,097 of record OZ245849.1, on the reverse strand, counting down.
ACCGAAGAACCAACCCTCCCCTAGCCCCGGCCTGCAAGGAAGGGGGTCTATGAAACTGTATTTAGGGTCTTATTACTAGACTGCAAGACACCAACGCAACGATGGCTGATGGTTGTTTCCCGTCTGCCGTCGCTCAGGCGTCTGCCGGCTTGCGGCTGGAATATACCGTTAATCCTTCGAGTTGTTCGGTGGGCGTTCCCGCCACTAAACTGGCGAGATATCCCACGCCCACGCAGATCGAGATTCCGCAGGCGGTGTAGAGGTACCCGCTGACGCTGGACCACTGCCATAGCGCGTACATCGTGCCAGCGCCCGCGATCGCGCCGACAACGGCTCCGAAGGCGTTCGCACGGCGGGTCGATACGCCAAGGATGAACAGTCCGCCCAAGACGCCCATGAACAGACCGATCACCATGATGAACGTATCAAACAGTGACTTGATGTTCGGATTGGTGAAAACAACCGCCAGCGCCGTACCAAGCGTACCGATCGCGACGGTAATCAGGCGCGCGGCGCGCAGATAGGCCGCTTCGTCGCGGCACATGCGCAGCGGGCGTAGAAAATCGGTGACGATCGTCGTGGCGGTGGAGTTCATGCTCGTCGACACCGTGGATTGCGCCGCGGAGAAGATACCCGCCACGACCAGTCCGGCAATCCCAACCGGCAGCTCATTCGCGATGAACAACGGGAAGACCTGATCCGTGGTCGTCGTCGGATCGAGTTTGCTTGGATGGGATCGATAGAAGGTGTAGAGCGCGGTTCCCATGCCAAAAAACAGAATCGTTGCCACGGTCGCAAGCACGGCGTTGATCCAAATGGAACGTGCTGCAAGGTCCTTGCTCGGGGTGGCCATGTAGCGCTGAATCACCGCCTGATCGGCGGTGTACGATGACAGGTTTTGTCCAATCGCACCGACGATCACCACCCAAAACGCGAGTTGAGCATCGGTCGCATCCCAGTGGAAATTTGCCCATCGCAGCTTGTCGGCTTCGTTGGCAAGTGAGACCGCCCCGGTGAAGCCGCCAACGGTTCCGTTGAGCAACATCACGATCGCGAAGCACGCACCACCCAGCAAGACGAACGCCTGGATCGTGTCGGTCCAAATCACGGCCTCGATGCCACCCATCGTGCAGTAGGTGATACTCAGCACTCCCATCAGCAGCACCGACTGAGCAGGAGTCAGCGGCGTTGCTACGGCCAGCGCCAGACCGGTGAGCGACATCACCACCGCCATGCGAAACACGTGAAACAATGAAAAACTCGCGCTCCCAAACAAGCGAACCGCGCGGTTGAACCGTCGTTCGAGATACTCATAAGCGCTCGTCACATCGAGGCGTCGATAGAACGGCATCGCCACATAGACCGCGACCACCGCAACGACGGGGATCATGAAGCCCCCCAGTGCATACACCCAGTCTTGCGCGTACGCCTTGGAGGGAATCCCCGTGTAGGTCAGCGAACTGAGCATCGTGGCAAAAATACTGCAGCCTGCCGCCCACCACGGAATCTGCTTGCCACCGCGAAAGTAGTCGTCTGTGCTCTGATTGCGACGAGCGAAGAAAAAGCCAATGCCGACCATCGCCAACAGATACACAACAAGCACGGAGTAATTGAAAACGCCAAAACCACGTGCCCTCTGTGCCGGCTTCACCGTCCAAACTTGCGGGGTTCGCACACGCGGTCGCACCTCGCCGCATGACAAGACAATTTGTCCGTTCCACGACGTTGCGACCGTGGTGACCTGGTTTTGTGGCATGGTGCCAGCCGACGTCCAGGTGTCGGTGATCGTGTGGTACGCAAGGGCCTCCTTGATGAACCCAGGATGATCGTCCTTCAATTCGTCGGCCCTGCCGAACAGTGCCCCGTCGTCGCCCCCTAGCACGAACACGTGACTCTGTCCCCAAGGCATTGCCACACCAGCGACCATCGGACGAGGCAGTTCCGCGCGTTGCCGCCATGCGCCTGTTTCAGGAATGAACTGCCACACGTCTTGAAGGAACTCCACCGCGTCTCCGTCGGCACGGCGTCCGCTCATCACGTACACGCTGTCTCGAAAGCCATCGTGCTGGGCTACCGTGAGATTGAACGCCCGCTCAGGACCCGGCCACGGCTGGAGCCGCTGCCATCGGAAGTTCTCCGGGGCATCCCGTTTCGAAAGATCGAGCGCCCAGAAGTTCTTCAAGGCTGACTCGAGCCCAAGATCACTCTGCCCGCCTGCCAAATAGATCGTGTCGCGGATGATCACCGCTTGTCCGTACGCGCAAGGTTGCGGCAAGCGCGGATACTCAGTGACTTCGCACTTCTGGCTTTCAGGATCCCACGACAGCAGGAAGACCTCATCAAACGTCGTCGACGCGTCGTTGCCACCGAGGCAAACGATTCCAGAATCCGTGGACACCGCCGCGCCATACGCGATCGGCCGCGCGAGCGTGCCGGCCACATGCCAACGGTAACCCGATGCTTGCTTTATCAGCACATAGATATCGTCGTGCCACTGCTTGTCCGATTCCCAGATCGGTGTTGGGAAGTTCGTTCCGCCAGCAACAACAAGGGCATCGTTGTGCACACCGACGAACGCGCCAGAGACACCCAACTCGTCGGGAAAATCAGGAAGTCGCTCCCACGTCAGCCAGTCGGTGGTCGTCGATTGCTCACCATTAGGCGCCGCATCCGCGGTGCCGATTAGGCTGAGTGCTACGCAGGCAGCCAGAATCACCTTTCGCGATTCGGTGAGCGTCAAGTAGGTACCTTTCCAGAGAAGTTACGACACGGGTCGAGCACGTCCGCTTTGCCCCCAAACACCAAATTACGGCACGCCCTCGTTGGCATATTCGAAGAAGCCAACTTCTTCGAGAGCTTTGCGAAGTTCGTCATTCTGGGCTGAGGTCAAAGCCTGCAGCGGCAGCCTGCATGGTCCACAGTCGGGGCCGACCATGGCCATCATCGCTTTCTGGGCAGGTCGCGACCCAAACGGAACAAAAGTATCGACAATTGACGTAGCGCGCGATTGGTGTTCGCGGGCAGCCGCGTGATCGCCTGCCGCCAGCGCACTCAGCAGCTTGCGGTACAGCGGCGAGACGAAGTTGTAAGTGCTCCCCACAGCGGCTTCTGCTCCGGCACGGAGCCCATCATAGAGCCGTTCGTCGACTCCCCAGAGGAGCTGAAATTCGTCTTGAGCAGCTTCAACGCAGGCCGCGAACTCTTCGGCGTCGGGCGAGGAAAACTTGATGCCGGCCAGAGTCGGAATCTTCGCGCCACCCAACTTGAGAAAATCACGCATGCGAAAGTCCAAGCCGGTGACAGCCGGAATGTGATAGTAGTAGAACGGCAATTCGGGCGCGCCCGCAGCAACCAGTGCCATCGACTCGACCAGCGCCTCGATTGAGGTCGGCTTGAAGTAGAGTGGACTGACCGCGGAGACTCCTGCCGCTCCGACTTGCTGGGCATGCTCGGCCAATCGTCGCGCGTCGGCCAGGCACTCGCAGCCCACGTGCACAATCACCGGCAACCGCCCCGCTGCCGATCGGACGAAAGCCTCCGTGACTGCACATCGTTCCTGTTCGGTCAGCGACAGGCCTTCCCCGGTGCTCCCGAGCACGTACAGCCCGACCATGCCGCGATCCACCAGGTAGTCCACGACCTCGGGAATGCGCTCGATGCTTACGGAGCCGTCCTCGCGCAGCGGGGTGAACGTCGCGGCAACCAGCCCTTGCAGGCGGCCACCGTTGATGGATCGAGGGTTACTCATGGGTGCGCCATCGCTCCGCTGCCGTAGATTGACTGAAGTCAGACTGAAGCGCTCGCCCAGCCATACGGGCAAGATTCTAGTTGATTATCGCTGCCGAAGGTAGCTGGGGGATGGAAGTTGCAGCGGTTAGGGGTCGTCTGGGTCGGGTGCGAAGAAATCCTGTAGGCGAAGGTCCCCTGAATTCATGAACCAGAATTTGGGTTCCGTCTCAGTCGGAGGTACGATGCCACCATCGTCTTCACCATTCGTTCCAACACTGTAGAGTACGAACTCATCCCCGATCGCTCGATAACGAATTGCGTCCGCATGCGGACTGAACGGGTCGGTGGGCACATCTGGCAAATACACGGGCACTAATTCGGCTAATGTGTGGGGAAAATGGCCGTGATCGTCCCGATACATCCGCAGTGCCAGTTCAGCGCAGAGGAGTCGCGAAATGGCCTTCTCCCGATTGAATGCTTCAACCGTGGAACTCTTGCTGGCGAGTTTGCTAGGATCGCCCATTTCCAAAACCACTAGACGTAGATGCCCATTCCACCCCCTGGAGTGCTGTTCAAAAATCCGTTCTCGAACGAAGAAGGCCTCGACAGGCTCCGCATTACGATCAAGCTGAGTCAACAGATGTATGACCTGTGAAGACTGATTCGTGTGAATATCCTCTATAATCTCAAACACTCCAGATTGGCCAATGCCGTTAACTGCGATTCCCACGAGTGCATTGACAACTAGAGCTTCGCGTCTGATCGCATACCCTAACTTGATGATGTTCAGATTACAGTGGAGTGCATCCTTGAATCGACCTTCGCGAATGGCAAGAGTCGCGCGTCCCGCCTCGCAACGGGCAATCGCTCGAAACGTCTGAATCTCATCAGCTCGAAATCCGAAGGGCGAAGAGTAATCGATTGGCACGCGAATCTCTTCAGTTAGCGCGGTTTCAAGCTCCGCATAGGCGGCAGACATAGCCGAAACTTCATTCTGTAACACCTCAATCGGAACGGTTTCTGGTTCGAAGGAATACTGCTCAAATTGACTGCTCAATGCGACTTTCCCAGCGGCCAGAAGATGGTCAACGCCGTTGTTTTCCGGCAGTTCTTGAATCGGGATCGGCAATGGTGTCATCAGTTTGAAGTACACATACCCGCATGGAATCAGCAACAAAGCCAAGATCCCAAACGTTCCAAGCTTCCATGCCCTGAATCGCCCCTGATGTCGAGCCGTGGATCCAGAAAGGAACCATGCCAGCCAAACGATTCCGGACAACATGCCAACCGTGGACATGACGATTGGTATCCACACTTTTATGGGATCGACCTCAGTGTACGAATCTGCCCAAAATGATCCGCCGACTCCGATCCGCTCCGGCGGCCACCCGTTCCAGCCGAAAATCGACAGCGCAAACCAATCCAAGTAGACAAGCAACAGCGACGACGCGAAGGCAAGCGCGACGGTTGCCGCTAGGCGCCACTGCCAAGGGAACTGTTGACCATGGATCAACCAGTAGCTTAATCGCGTGGCGATACTGGCAACCAACCCAATCAAAAGTACGCTTCGCCACGCCAACAAGTTGAGCGTAGGCAAGTTCACGGAAATCGCAGCCGCAACCGAAAACACAGCCAGCGCGCACAAGAGATCTTTGAGACCGAATTGCTTCGCCTTAGGTGCTTGCTTGAATCGCAAGAGGCTACTTGAACCGAATCCAAGAGCTGTCACGAAACCCTGCACGGCAAACGCCACAAACGGCTCGTAAGCCGGAATCAATAGCAGCAGCGACAACACACCGACAAACATCGCCACGCGCACGAACCAATGCCGCTGCGACGTCGCCGCCCAGAGGGCCAATAGGCCGACGCAAGTAAAGCTAGAGACGAGCAGCACGGCCAAAACGAGTTCCATAAGGGCATTGTAGCAAAATGCCTTGGCTGAGATTTGAGAACCGCCACCGTTTCGCTTACATTAACGGCATAGCTTCTCGGTACGGTCTGGAATCTTATCCTTATTGCATCACCGCAACTGGGGGAATTGCCATGCGTCGAAGCGCTCTCTTCTGCCGCGCGATGGGGGCCTTCGCGGCCTGCTTGTGGATTCAGCTGCTCGTTGCTCCGTTGGAAGCCACCACTTTCAACTGGACGAAACCCAACGGATGTGGACTGTTCTCGTGTAGCTTTCTGGACGGGAATCACTGGTCGCCCGGGGGCGGCCCACCCAGCGACGGCGACGTGGCCTTCATCGACATGCACGGGACCACGCATATCCCGCAGAACACTGGTCAGTTGGCGAATCTAACTATCGAAGGCAGCACCGTCTTTCGCACATTCGGAAATCGGTTGAATGTGACGGGTAGTCCAGGGAACCTGTTCATGTTTGGCGCAGGGTTCAATGGCAGCACGGTGTTGCGGGTCGATCAAGGTTCAGGCTTCGAGGTAATCGCCCGCACAGTGTCTTTGCATCAGGGAGGCGAAGTCAATCTTCAGGGCGGTAGCGTACTTGCCACGTTCCGCATGCTCGTCAGCCGGTCGAGTTTAATTTCTGGCCGCGGCACGATCGGACTGACCGGCGATGCGATCGGCAGCTCGATTGAAAGTGCCGGGACGATTCGTCCCAGCGGCGGCGACATTACGATCGTCACACCCAACTCGGCACACGACTTGGACGGAAACATCGCCGGAGTTGAACCGGGCCGTCTCGATATCACCAACGGCAGCCTGATCGTCAACGGCGAACAGTTCGAGCCGTTCAGCGGTCAGCTCGACATTGGCAACAACCGCTCGCTCACGCTCGACTCGATGTGGGAAATGGACGGTGAGCTGAACTTTACGACGACCGGATTCAATCGTCTGATCGCGCCCGACATTTCGTTTCTATCCGGTGCCAGCGTGGAAACGAATGGCTCGGCCGGACGCATCGAAGGTGATTCGACGTGGGCTAGCGGTTCGTCGGCAAATCTGCGTCTCGCCTCCGATGTGCTTGTCCTCGACGGCGATTCACAAATCTCGAGCGGCGCAACGTTTGGCGGCCTGGGGCGGCTGTTCAATGCTGATGGGTCCACGCTGTCGCTGGGCAGCGGCGCGAACCTCGGAGTTGAGCTTTCGAATCATGGCGGACTGGAACTACGCAGGGCGACCGTCGAAGACTTCGTACAGGAGGCGAGCGGCTCCCTCAATATTGACTTGGGGGGAACGGGCACCGGCGACTTTGATGCGCTCAAGGTGCTTTCCGATAGCCAGCTGGCCGGCACGCTGAATGTTGCGCTGACCGGCGGATTCACCCTCGCGGACGGGCAGCGGTTTAAGATCCTCGACGTCGACGGGACTGCTTCGGGGCAATTTGCCGGACTGGCCGAAGGGGCCACCGTGGGCACCTTTGGCGAAGATCTATTTATCACGTACCAGGGCGGCGACGGCAACGACGTCGTGCTGTTCACCACCGGATTGCCCGGCGACTTCGATTTCGACGGCGACGTCGACGGCACCGATTTTTTGGTCTGGCAACGCAATCCAAGTGTGGGAGAATTGTCCGACTGGCAGAACAACTACGGCGCGCCGCCCCTAGCGGCCGCGACCGCAACGCCCGTTCCCGAACCGACGGCGGCTTTGATGCTGCTGTCGGCGCTCGCGTTCATGTGTGGTCGAAAACGAACCTCGTAAGGAAATCATGAAGCTTCATCACCTCGCTGCATTGCTCGCTCTGCTGATCGCACTGCCGTCACACTCACTCCTGTTCGCCGCCACATCACGCCCGAACATCGTGTTGATCATTTCAGACGACCAAGCCTGGCGCGACTATGGATTCATGGGGCACGAGGTGATCCAGACGCCCAACATCGACGAGTTAGCACGGCGGAGCTTAGTGTTTGAGCACGGCTACGTGCCAGCGCCACTGTGTCGGCCTTCGCTCGCGTCGATCGTCACGGGGCTCTATCCCCATCAGCACGGCGTGGTGGGCAACGATGTCGATCCCAAGCGTCGCGCGGAGTCCGACCTGCCGCTTCGTGAGCAGTTCCATCGGCATCCAAGTCTAGTGCGCAAGTTGGTCGCCGATGGTTATCTGGCCCATCAGTCGGGCAAGTGGTGGGAAGGCTCGTATCAGGACGGTGGATTTACCCACGGCATGACGCACGGTGACCCCAAACGGCGCGGTCGGCACGGCGATGCGGGGCTGGTGATCGGTCGCAAGGGGTTGCAGCCCATCGGCGATTTCATGGACGAGTCGATCCAGCAGCAGAAGCCGTTTTTCGTGTGGTACGCACCCTTTCTGCCGCACACGCCCCACAACCCGCCGGCCGACTTGCTGGCCAAGTACGAATCGCCCGATCGACGCCCAAACGTTGCCAAGTACTTCGCAATGTGCGACTGGTTCGACCGAACCTGTGGCGAGTTGCTGGAGCTGTTGGACGCGAAGCAAGTGCGCGACAACACGATTGTGCTGTACGTCACCGACAACGGTTGGGTCGCCGTCGATCGCACGGCAGAGGAGGGCACACCGGCACGGCCGGAAGGCTGGTGGCCCGGCTTCGCGCCGAAGTCAAAAGGGTCGCCCTACGAGATGGGGATTCGCACACCAATCATGATCTCATGGCCCGACAAGTTGAGTCCTGGCACCAGCAACGACTTGGCGAGCAGCCTCGACTTAATGCCGACCGTGCTAGCGGCATGCGGTCTCCAGTCGCCTGCAAACTTGCCGGGCATCGATCTTCTCGACGCCGATGCGCGAAAGCAGCGCGACGCGGTGTTCGGCGGGACCTGGTCGACGCACAATATGACCGTCGGCGAGCCGCAAGCCACGTTGCAATACCGCTGGTGCGTGACGAAGCAGTGGAAGCTGCTGTTGCGCAACAACGGCTTGGAAACAACGCGCTATCGAGTGCTGAACAACTGGGACACAATCCCCGCGCAGCTGTGGTCGATCCGCGAGGATCCCGACGAAACGAACAATCTAGCGACGAGCAATGCCGACACGATTAGTGAACTGACCGCCAGGATCGACGACGTGATGCCGTTGCCGTGATCGTTGGCGGTTAAGTCACTTCGCCAGCTTCACGCCTTCGATCATTTCAGCAAATCCCTTCTCGGCCGCTTTCATCGTTGCTTTCGGTCCGTAAGACTTGATGAACCAGGTTCCGCCTTCCTTCAGCGGCACGATCGCGGCCAACATTCGATAGCCGGGACGATTTACTTTCGGACCAAATGGTCCGCGCGGACTGTCTTGGTAGTCGCCGGTGAGGTCGACGACGTGGACGGTCAGGTCGCCGATTTTCTTCTCTTCGATCTTCTTGGCGTCGTCGCCCAACGATTTGAATTGGCCCTCCCAACGCGCGATGTTCGCCTTGATGCCGCCGCCTGAGGGCATAATGGTCATCCGGCCGGGAGTATCGTCGCCTTTGGCAGCGGCGATCGAGAATTCGTGATGAATGATCTGACTGCGCGGTTTGACGACTTTCCAATCGCCGGGCACCGGCAGTAGCAGCTTACCACCGGCCAGCTCGAGGACTTGCGGCTCGACCGACTTGGCCGATTCGTCTGTCTTCGTTGCGGGTTTCTCAGCCACGGCCGCGTCTTCGGCGCTGGCCACATTGGTCGAAAAAAACGAGACGACGAGCAGGAGCACGATGCACTTGGCTGCGTTGGCTAGTCTTGCGGAGGACGACATTGGGGTTCCTGAAGTTGGAGGATTGTTCGGTCGGGAAATTTCAAGCTCATTTGTACAGGAGGGAACAGAGATAACAGAGAACAAGGCTCGAAAGAAAGCTGGTCTCTGTTGACTCTGTTTCCTCCTGCTACTTTGCTATCAGCTGTTGTTCATCAACACAACGACTAATACCGCGAACAGCACAACCACGATCACGCCGAGCATCAGGGTGATCTTTCGTGCCCGTTCTTGGCGGAGGCGTCGCGTGGTCTGGTACATCGTGTTCGGGTTGGATGATTCCGGCAGGGCATCTGGAGCGGGATCGGCGATTGTTGCCTCCACATCGGGAGTCGCCTCGGCGGCAACTTCGGCTTCCATCGTCGCGACCGGCACCGGGGACGGCTCGGAGTCGGGCGGCGGTACGTTCAGCAGGGTGATCGCCTGGCCGCCCGACTTCCAGTCGGGCCAACCCGTTTTCCAGACCCAACAATCCACAGTGACACGTCCTTCGGCGACCCACGACTGCATCATCTCTTGCTGTGCCGGGCCGTACTGCTGACCGTCGGCGGTGCGAACGTACCACACCTCCGATGGAGCTTCTACCGGTGGCGGCGGTGCGGCAGCTTCACGCGGAGCAGGGGGGGGCGGCGGTTCCACGGCAGCTGGCGCAGCCTCCGCGGCAACCGGCTGGGTCACCACTTGAGGAACGGGCGCGGCTGATTCGGAATCTGACTCTGAGTTTGATTTGGCAGGATCAGCGTCTTCGCGAAGCGCCTCGACTTGGCCACCGCTTTCGCTGGGAACGAGGAACTTCGCATCGCACTGCGGACAGATACCCCGCTCGCCTGCGAGGAATGCCTTGACGTTGAGCTTGTGCCCGTTGGGACAGAGGAAACGAATACCCATCTTGGCCGGCCAGCTGCTCCGGAGTTGCGAATTGCCTGCATTTATAGTGTATACGGCAACTCGGAGATCGAGAAGGCTTGGCCGGCAATGACCAATGAGCGAATCACCAATGACCATAATGCTGCAGTGAAATAGGAGCTACTTCATTGGTCATTGGGGCTTGGTCATTGGTCATTGCACCAATTCACCAATGACTTCGACGATTCTGCGAGTTATAGTTGCCAACTCGCAGTTCCCGGCTCGCTCACCCCTCACCGCTCCCCGCATGGCTCTTTGGGAAATCATCCTGCTCGGCATCGTCCAAGGACTGACGGAGTTCCTGCCGGTCAGTTCGTCGGGGCATCTGGTGGTTGCCAATTCGCTGCTCGAAGCGATGGGCGGTAAGCCGGTGGAAGATCTGGTGGAGGTGAGCATTGTCTTGCATCTGGGTACGCTGCTGGCGGTCCTGGCGTTTTATCGGCGCGAGATCGTCCGATTGCTGGGAACGGATCGCAAAGCGATTCCACAGCTGATTGTGGGGACGATTCCCGCGGTCATCGTCGGCCTGTTGATCAAGAAAGGGCCGTTCGAAGGACTCGAAAAGCTCATCCTGGAGAACCCGTTGGTGGCAGGTCTGATGTTCCCCGTAACGGCCGCGGCGCTACTCTGGGTGTCACGCCGGAAGCCGGGCGAACTCGACTATCCCCAGCTCACCTGGCAGAAGTCGCTAGTGATCGGCCTGATGCAGGCGGCAGCCATTTTGCCGGGGATCTCACGCAGCGGATTTACGATTGCCGGCGGGTTGGGCGTCGGGCTCAGCCGGCAAGCAGCCGCCACCTTTGCCTTTCTGTTGGCGATTCCCGTCATCGCGGGCGCCGGTCTGTTGGAAAGCCTCGACGCGATGAAAGCCGGCACGACGGGCACTTCTCCGTTCAACCTGGTGGTCGGGTTCGTCGTGTCCTTCGCGGTCGGCTGGGCAGCGCTCAAGTTGCTCGTCGGGCTCGTTCAACGCGGCCGGTTGGCGATGTTCGCCTATTATCTCATCCCATTGGGCATCGCGGTGCTGGTTTGGCGATTGGTTGCCAACTAGCCGGACCGCCACGCGGTCCGCGGTGATACTGAATGTCTTCGGACCGCGTGGCGGTCCGGCTGGGGCCTCCTGCCAAAATGGCAGCGAATTCGTGTCGATCGCGCCGATCGCGCGAAAGTGGCAGCGAGGTCGCTTCTCCTCGCTAACAGTAAACCACTGCTATGAAAACACTTACGCGTGCTGCCACATTTGGCGCGCGGGTTGCTTTCCCGAGGTGCCAACAGGCCACCTGTACGCCAAAATCTAAGCGCGGCAATATTCAAAGGAGGAAATCTGCCGCCTATCGACCCATTCGATCTGAATTCTGATAAGTCACATCTCACACTCTCAGGAGAATCCATTCATGGCAACCGCTACGAAAAAGAAGAGCAAGGTGTCTTTGCAACCGCTGGGTGACAAGGTCGTCGTCGAGCGCGACGAGTCGCTCGACACGACTGCCGGTGGCATCGTGCTGCCCGATTCGGCCAAAGACAAGCCTTCCCGTGGCACGATCGTCGCGATCGGCACCGGCAAGCTGCTCGACGACGGCTCGCGCGGCGAACTGCAAGTCAAAACGGGCGACCGCGTCCTCTTCACCAGCTACGCCCCCGAGACGATCAGCATCGACGACGAAGAGTATCTGCTGATGAGCGAAAGCGACATTCTCGCTGTGATTGAGTAGGCGAGAGGCGCTAGTTGCTAGGCGCTAGTTGATTTCAAACCAACTAGCGCCTAGCGCCTAACAACTAGCGACTCCCTTGCCCGACGCGAATAAATCCAACACATCAACAAATTCACCAACATAAAACGCAAGGAACCCTCACCATGGCAAAAATGATTGCCTTTGATCAAGAAGCTCGTGACGCGATGCGTCGCGGTGTCGGCAAATTGGCCCGTGCCGTGAAAGTCACGCTCGGACCGAAAGGTCGCAACGTCATCCTGCAAAAGTCCTTCGGCTCGCCGACCGTCACCAAAGACGGCGTGAGTGTCGCCAAGGAAATCGAGCTGGAAGACACCTACGAAAACATGGGCGCCCAGATGGTCAAGGAAGTCGCCAGCAAGACGTCCGACGTCGCTGGTGACGGCACCACCACGGCGACCGTCCTTGCCGAAGCGATTTTCAACGAAGGCCTTCGCGCCGTCGTCGCAGGCGTCAACCCCGTGCAAATGAAGCAGGGCATCGAAAAGGCGGTCGACGACATCACCGAGCAGCTGCACAAGGCCGCGACCAAAATCAAGACCTCCGAGGAAATGGCCCAGGTCGGCACCGTCGCATCCAACGGCGATGGCGAAATCGGCGAAATGCTCTCGCAAGCGATGGAAAAGGTCGGCAAGGACGGCGTTATCACCGTCGACGAAGGCAAGAGCCTCGCGACCGAGGTCGAGTGGGTCGAAGGTATGCAGTTCGACCGCGGCTACCTCTCGCCGTACTTCGTGACCGACCAAAGCTCGATGGAAGCAGTTCTGGAAGACTGCTACATCTTGGTCTTCGAGAAGAAGATCAGCTCCGTCAAAGACATGGTGCCCTGCCTGGAAGCCGTTGTGCAAGCCGGCAAGCCGTTGCTGATCATTGCCGAAGACGTCGACGGCGAAGCCCTGGCCACTTTGGTCATCAACCGTCTACGTGGCACGTTCAATGTATGTGCCGTGAAGGCTCCCGGCTTTGGCGATCGTCGCAAGGCGATGATGGAAGACATTGCCACGCTCACCGGCGGACAGGCGATCTTCGAAGACCTGGGCATCAAGCTCGAAGCCGTTGGCTTGGCTGAGCTCGGCCGCGCCAAGAAGGTGATCGTCGACAAGGACAACACCACGATCATCGAAGGTGGCGGCAAGAGCGCCGACATCAAGGGACGCATCGACCAGATTCGTCGCGAGATCGAGAACACCTCGTCCGACTACGACAAGGAAAAGCTCGAAGAGCGTCTCGCCAAGCTGTCCGGCGGCGTTGCCAAAGTGAACGTCGGTGCCGCGACCGAGAGCGAGATGAAGGAAAAGAAGGCTCGCGTGGAAGACGCACTGCACGCCACGCGTGCAGCCGTCGAAGAAGGCATCCTGCCCGGCGGCGGTGTGGCGTTGCTGCGTGCCAGTGCGAAGGTCAGCGGCGAAGGTTTGAGCCACGATCAAGAGATCGGCTACAACATCGTCACCCGTGCCTGCCGCAGCCCGCTGACCGCGATCGCCAACAACGCCGGACAAGACGGCGGCATCGTCTGCGAAAAGGTCGTCGACTCGAAGGGCAACACCGGCTACAACGCCGCGACCGACGAGTACGAAGACCTGGTGAAGGCCGGTGTGATCGACCCCACCAAGGTCACTCGCACGGCACTGCAAAACGCCGCCAGCGTAGCCACGTTGTTGCTCACGTCCGACGCCCTAATCGCCGACGCCCCGAAGAAGGACGGCAAGGGAGCCCCTGCACCAGGCATGGACGGGATGTATTAAGCCACGGTCGGCGACAATTTGAAAGTTTCAAAACCCCGGCCAACGTAGTTGGTCGGGTTTTTTTCCGCATAATTTGTCAAATATCTTGTTTCCTCATCCAGACCCGTTGTACATCCCCACATTTTCAATCCGAAATGAATAGGGTTATCGCATGGCTATAATTCCAAAGGATAGACGCGAGGTGCTAGCAAGCGATCTTCTAATACAATTGCTAGATGAGGTAGACGATTCAGGCAATCCCATTAACGTCGAGCGTTTTTCATTTTCCGAGGAATTGAGCCAGTCACGTATTGATCGATTAGGCATAACATTCGATGAACTAACGCAGCTCTTAGATTTTTGCCTAGCACGGAAATACCTCAAACATACAGTGCTTGGCGGTGGCAAGTACTACCAGTTAGGCCTTACGGAGCAGGGGCAAGGCAGGGCAATCTCAGAAGATAGAGCAAGGTCAGGGAAACAACCGGTAAATGGCGGTGACAAATCAAGCATCCATATTGAAAAGCTAAGCACAACTGGAGTCACCCAGATTGGAAGCGATAACATTTCTGAGAATAGCGGTCAACTTACGACGGGTTCAAACTCAGATTCCAAAACGCGAGGTGATAACAATCAAGGCACATCGAGTAGAATTCTCGCCCATCCGCTGCTCGTAGGAATAGTAGTTGCCATTCTCTCGGCAGTCTTGGCGTTCGTATTGAGGGAATGAAATATGGCGATAGAAGCAAAGTTGTCATTGCATTGTTTGTTTTGCAATTCTAGTCAATTTGCATTGCCTGAAGAGGGATATCAACCTCAATCAGGAGATCTCCTGGAATGTGCGAATTGCGGGAAAGGTAATGATTACGACTCGTTGATGAGAGTTGTAAAGCTAAAGGCGACTGAGTGGGCGAAGGAGCAAGCTCATGAGCTAATGACTGACTTCGCGAAACAGTTGCGTAAAGAACTTAAATAGCATGCTCCCACGATGCATGGATTGCGGTGACTTTGAGAATGTAGGTCATACTAGCTCGGTTCAATACGGTGCATCACGCGAGCCAGTCGACTTGTCCACGACGCCAACACGTCATGCACAGCACATCGAGGGCGTAACGCACCACGCGATTCAGGCTCGCTAACACACCCTACGAATGGCAACAGGTGCAACCGCCAGCCGGTTCGCCCTTGATGGTCACTCTGATGGCGACGCTGTTTGACCGCTTCCTGACGGGCGCGGCTCGGTTTTCTGTGTAATGGAGTTGCGGGCGCGTGTTTTGCTCTTCACCGAGCCGCGACCGTAAGGGAGTCGGTCAAATCGCTTTGCTGTGCGAAGTCGCTTTGTGCTGCGTAGCGATCAAAGTGACGATTTTTGACGTGTCTTGGTTGCTTCAGTTCGATTTGCACAGCTTTTCTGGTCCGCGACTTATCGTGGCCGCTTCCTGACGGGCGCGGCTCGGCTTAGGATACGCATTGCTATGGCGCACTCTGAATCGCTCTCCGAATACCCGCTCGCATACCTGATCACCTTCCACACTTACGGCTCGTGGTTGCATGGGGAAGCCAAGGGCAGCGTCGACGACAACCACAACCGCGTGGAATCCGACTTCCTCCCTACCGATTCACGTCGCCAAATCGCGGCCAAAAACTTAATGCATCATGACGCGGTCGTTCTTGGAAGCGATCTGCGCGGAGCTGTCCGGGCAGCAATCACTGCGGTATGCGAACATCGCCAATGGGAACTACTGGCGATCAACGTCCGCACTAATCACGTCCACGCCGTCGTCTCAGCGCCTGTGAAACCAGAAAAAGTCATGAACGACTTCAAGATCTGGGCCACGCGGAAGCTTCGCAAGGCGCAACTCGTCGACGCAGAGCAAAAGACTTGGTCGCGGCACGGGAGCACACGCTATTTATGGGATGAGAGGGCGGTTGAAAACGCGTGCCGGTATGTCGTCGAAGGGCAGGGCGTTGATTTCAACTAGGAACACGCTGCGCAAAAATTAACCGAGCCGCGACCGAGAGGGAGTCGGTCACAACGGTTTGCCTTGCGAAGTTGGCTTGCGCTGCATGACGTTCTTTTTCTTGTGGAGCCTCGTAACCGTTTCCTGACGGGCGCGGCTCGGATTCTTGTACTCGTGAGATTAAGGGAAGCTCGTTGCTACGCGATCGCGAGCAAGTGGCACAAAAATCGTGACTGCAATCTGGTGGAGGATTCGTATAATACTGTGCGGGAGAAATACCCCCCTCGACCAGCGCGAGCGTTGCCCCGAGTTTTGCTCGCCAAAACTCGACGGAAACGCCTAGAAAACAAGGGCGAACGCGCGAGTTTTGCTCGGCGTTTTTTGGTTCGCGCACATGAGCAGAACTGACGAGGAGTGGTAGGAACCGACGCGAGGAAATCACGCGTCGAAACCCTACTTTGCCGAGAACTTGAACACGGTTTTCGACTCGTACTTTGCTCCCGGCTTCACCAGCGTCGAGGGAAAGTTGGGTTGGTTGGGGCTGTCGGGGTAGTGCTGTGTCTCGAGGCACAGTCCGCCGCGATTGACGTACGTCTTGCCAGACTTGCCCACGAGTCGTCCGTCCAGGAAGTTGCCGCAGTAGAATTGGATGCCAGGCTCGGTTGTGTGGATTTCGAGGTGCCGGCCGGAACTGGGCTCGTACAGGGTCGCGGCAAGTGACAGGCCATCACCATCGCGATCGAGGACCCAGTTGTGGTCGTAGCCTAGGCCGAATTTCAACTGCTCGTGGGACTGGCCGATGTCACGGCCGATTGGCTTGGCCTTGGTGAAATCGAACGGCGTGCCCGACACGTCGACCAGTTCGCCGGTTGGGATCATCCCTTCGTCGACGGGTGTGTACTTGCTGGCGTTGAGCATCAACTCGTGATCGAGGATGGTGCCTTCGCCCTCGCCCTTGAGGTTGAAGTAAGTGTGTTGGGTGAGGTTAACATGCGTCGGTTTGTCGGTGGTCGCGTCGTAGGTGACGATCAGCTGATTGTCGTCGGTCAGCTGATAGACGACCGTCGTGTCGAGATTCCCAGGATAACCTTCCTCGCCATCGTGTGACTTGTAGTTGAGTGAGATGGAGTTGTTCGACGGGTTTGGCGTGGCGGTCCACACAACTTTGTCGAAGCCCAGATTGCCGCCGTGCAAATGATTCACACCGTTGTTGGTGGCGAGCGTGTAGGTCTCGCCATTGATAGTAAATTTACCCTTCGCAATACGGTTACCGAATCGCCCGACGATGGCACCGAAGTATGGTTTATCCACCGCGTTGAGGTAGCCTTCCAAGCTGTTGTGACCGAGTGCGATATCCGCGGCTGTGCCATTGCGGTCCGGGACCATGAGCGACGTAATGGTCGCCCCATAATTGGTCACCTTGACCGTCATGCCGCCACGGTTGGTCAGCGTGTAGAGTTTGATGTCGTCGAAGTCCGCCACGGGAATATCTCCGTGGCTTTGCTGCAGTGGGCAAAGGAGAGCAAGACATGTGACAAAGCAGACCAGTAGATGTTTCATCGATTCAAGCCTCGAGAAGATTGTTGAGATAATCAGAAGTACTGCCGCCAGTCGGTCCACCAGCGGGAGCACTAGTGGCCACCGGCTGTTATTTGACACCAAGGTACCCCCACGGTGTAGGACCTGCCAGTCCCGCATTACGGTTAGAGCCCCACGCCGCTTTGTTGTGGACGTCGGAGTTCTCAACTATGCTGGAAGGGCGGCGAAACAGCGCCCGGAGCCTTCAAACACGAAGTTAGGCGTCGAGAATTTCGGCATGCGGGGCGTGTGAACAGAGTCCTCTCCTTTGCGGTTGCACAGCCCATTGCCGGGTGTCCGCATGCAACCGACACCTCCGCGCAAGCGATGCAACTGAGTCAAGCTGACTTTGCAAGTCAATGATATTCCTGGTGGAAGACCCCAAGATGAGCAAAATCCGATATTTCGTACAAGCAGCAGTTGTAATCTATGCGTTGGGAGTGGCGAATCAGTCACTCACTCACGCAGCCATTGTTGGTCCATTCGATGACTTCGAGGATGGTACCACCGCGGGATGGATTCACGGTCTCGACACAAGCCCGACATTCCCAGAGAACATTGCGTCCGACGGACCAGCGGGAGCTGACGATGGCTATTTGCGAGTCAGCGCCATGGGCTCCTTTGGGCCGGGAAGTCGGCTCGTGGCACTAAATCGATCGCAATGGACCGGCGACTTCGTGAGCCCGGGCGTCACGACCATCCTTGCCGACGTGCGCAACCCGTCGTTAATCCAAGTCGACCTGCGAGTCGCTTTCCAGGGGGCAGGGGAGTGGTTCATTTCCGATCAGCCGGTTTCGCTTCCGGCGGGCGCGGACTGGCAGTCGGTTGCCTTACCAATCACCGACGGCGCCATCCGGGCGCTGGGCGAAGGCGACTACGCGAGCACGATGTCGAGCGTGACGGAAATGCGGTTGCTCCACAATCCGGAATTCGACTTTCTGGGCCAGGCCATCGTGGCGGAATTCCACGTCGACAATCTGCGGATCGCGCCGCTGGCAGATTTCGATCAGAACACGGTCGTCGACGGGAACGATCTGGCGATCTGGGAAGGAGCGTACGGGTCCACCGGAGCCGACGCCGACTTGGATGGAGACTCTGACGGGACAGATTACTTGATCTGGCAACGTCAATTCTCCCCACCACCCGCGATCCAAGCGGTGCCTGAACCCACAGCTTTGGCAGCAGCCTGTGTGGCCGGCACCGTGCTCGGAGCCCTCCGGCTGCGGTCTCGAGATTCACGAAGCTAGAGGGATCGCACGCGGACAGGCGTGTAGCGTCGGCATGTTCCCTAAATTCTTATCCAACAGAGACTTACGATTGATTCCCAGTGCTACACTGGCGCTAATCCACAATTTCTTGCGATTTTTGGCGGTTTTTGGATACAGGAATTCATCGCTCAGAACTTACTATGAAAAGGCGCTAATCTCGCGTCCACGAAACTGGAGTAGTCTCGTTTGGATGTTGTTCTCTTTTCGCGTTTTGTAGCCATGTGTACCAAGCTCACCAGAGGCACCGCTCTGTGCGGCCTTGCTTCTGTTTTTCTCGGCATCGTCATATCGAGTTCAGCAAGAGCTGATCTGCTCGCATACGAACCGTTCGACTACGACTACTCCAATGGCGCCATCGCGCTCGTTGGCCAGTCGGGCGGTACCGGATTCGCTCAGGGCTGGACGGACACTGGCGTGTCAAATAACGCAGGCGCCAGCGCTGGTGACGTGGTGGGTGGTCCTTATCCCGGCTTGCTGACCGCCGGTGGGCATGGGTTTATGGGAGACTTCAACCGCGTTGGGCGAAATATGGTGACCAATAGTGGCAACGGAGGTTTCTCGGATTTTCTTGATGCTAATACAAATATTGGCAAAAAT
This sequence comes from Bythopirellula sp., assembly GCA_965228965.1. GTDB lineage: Bacteria > Planctomycetota > Planctomycetia > Pirellulales > Lacipirellulaceae > Bythopirellula. The sequence goes on along the minus strand of OZ245849.1, from coordinate 4,665,942 downwards.
GGCACAACCTTGTACTTGAGTTATTCGGTACGTTACAGCGATCCCGACACCGATCCCAGACCATTCTGGGCGATGGAACTTCATCGCGATGGCGCAGAGGACGGAAACCGTATACTGCAAACAGGTCAAATTGATGGGAGCGTGAGCATCAAGAGCCTAGCCACCGGAGCTAGTGCGATCGAGCTTGACTCTTCGGCTGATGATGCCGCCCATTTCGTCGTCATGCGGTTTGACTTCGAAGCCGCCGGAGACGGCCTGAAGATCTTCTACGATCCGACAATCGGCCTCGCCACGGAGCCCGCTGCTCCAACCGCTGAGTATCTGATGTCGGACGGACTGGACTTGTCATTTGATCGAATATCGTTCGCCAATTTCAACAGCAGCTTCGATACTCAGTTTCTAGATTTCGATGAGATTCGGTTCGGGACAACGTTCGCGAGCGTCACCGCCGTACCCGAAGCGTCGGCAATACTCGCGTTGAGTCTCGTAGGCAGCCTGATGGCTTGCAAACGACCGAGCGCGAAACAGCGAAGCAGGATGCGGCGGACCAGTTAGGCAGCCTGCTCAAACTCCCCAGTCGCCATTTCTAGTGGCTTGGAAACGTCATAAACCCTGACCTCTAAGTGCCTTGCAACTTCTCCTAGCAGGCAGTAAGATGCTGGATTGCCTGCAAAATAGGCGTTCCGCCTATTGCAGTGAGGGCAGCCCACCACTGAAGAGCCTGCGGTTCGGAGCCGGCTCTCCCACGTTAACCGAAGAACTAGCCGAGAGAACAGATAGGACCAAATCATGGCCCGACAGTGTGAAGTTTGTGGCAAGGGTGCCCAGATGGGTAACTCCGTGACGACTCGTGGTAAGAAAAAGTACCTCGGCGGGGTCGGGACGAAGATCACCGGCATCACGCGCCGGAAGTTCAAGCCCAACCTCCAACGCGTGCGTGTCTCCACGCCCAACGGAACGCACAAAACGATGTACGTCTGCACGCAGTGTATCCGCTCGGGCGGAGTCACCAAAATCGTCCGCAATGCTCCCTTCAAGGTTCCGGCGCAAGCTGAGGCCAAATAGTCGCCGGCAGGCATTAATTACAGCAGGGTTGGCATGGCCATCACACGCGACGATGTGGAAAAAGTTGCGTTGCTTGCTCGTCTGGAACTGAGCGAAGCGGAGGTCGAATCGCTGACCAGCGAACTCGGCCAGATTGTCGGCTACGTAGACCAATTGGCCGAAGTGGACACGGAAAACGTGGAACCGATGGCCCACGCCATCGAAGTGCACAACGTGTTCGCCGACGACTTGGTCCAAACGAGTCTGCCGCGTGACGAAGCGCTCGCGAATGCCCCCAGTCACAACGGGAAAGCCTATCTCGTGCCGCCGGTACTCGGTGACTAGCGTCCGAAGAATCTGAGATTAATCGCGTACCGATGTCGATCACCGAGCAGTCTGCCACCGAATCGCTTGCACTGCTCAATCAAGGTGAGCTGACTTCTGTTGAGTTGACGCAGGCGTACCTCAACGAGATCGACGACCGCGACGAACAAGTCGGTGCCTTCCTCCGCGTCGACGGCGAGGCGGCCCTAGCTCGCGCCGCCGAGATCGATCGACGCCGCCAAGCTGGTGAGACACTCGGCGAACTCGCCGGTTTACCCGTCGCGGTGAAGGACGTCCTCTGCGATAGCGACGAGCGAACGACCTGCGCGTCGAAGATGCTCGAGAACTTCCGTCCGCCGTATGACTCGACGGTCGTTGCGAAACTCAAAGCGGCCGACGCGGTGCTGCTCGGCCGGACCAACATGGACGAGTTCGCGATGGGCGGTTCCACGGAAAACTCCGCGTTCCAACTGACACGTAACCCGTGGGACCTAGACCGCGCACCGGGTGGATCCAGCGGCGGCGCGGCGGCATGCGTGGCGGGAGGCATGGCTCCCTTGTCAATCGGCACGGACACGGGCGGCTCCATCCGCCAGCCGGCTGGGCTCTGCGGCGTCGTCGGGCTGAAGCCGACTTACGGCCGCGTCAGTCGTTACGGACTGGTTGCCTTCGCAAGTAGCCTTGATCAAGTAGGTCCGCTAGCGAACAGTGTTGAAGACGTCGCGCTGCTGCTCGCGGCGATCGCAGGACATGACCCGCAAGACTCTACGTCACTAGAAGCACCGGTGCCCGACTACATGGCCACGCTCAATCGGCCTCTCGACGGGTTACGCTTGGGAATCGTACGCGAACACTTCGCCGAGGGCCTCGACGCCGAAGTGGAAGCCTCGGTACGTGAGGCAATTAAGGTCTACGAATCGCTCGGCGCGACCGTGAAAGAAATCTCGCTCCCTCACAGCAAGTACGCTGTGGCGACCTACTACGTGATCGCCCCCAGCGAAGCGTCCAGCAATCTGGCACGCTACGATGGCGTGCACTACGGATATCGGACCGAACGCGAGAGTGGGTTGGTTGAGATGTACTGCCGCACACGCGACGAAGCCTTCGGCCCGGAAGTAAAGCGTCGCATCATGCTCGGAGCTTACGCGCTAAGTGCCGGCTACTATGACGCTTACTATCTCAAGGCCTTGAAAGTTCGACGCCTGATCCGACAAGATTTCGATGCGGCATTCGAGGAGGTCGACCTCATCGCCGGCCCCGTCACGGCAGAACCGGCCTTCAAGATCGGCCAGATGGCTGACGATCCGCTCGCGATGTACCTGGTCGATCTCTACACCGTCAGCGCCAACCTCGCTGGCCTGCCCGGAATCAGCCTGCCGTGCGGATTCAGCAAATCTGGACTACCGATTGGACTCCAATTGCAGGCGCCGCCCCTTGAGGAAAAAAGACTGCTCCGCGGCGCGCAGATGTATCAAGCAAACACCGACTGGCACAACAAGAGAGCGGAAGGCGGAAGGCGGAAGGCGGAGAATTCCTGAACCGTGCTTATTCATCCGTCATCCTTAGGCCCGCAACCCTAACAATGTCGTACACAACAGTCATCGGCCTGGAAGTCCATGTTCAGCTTGCTACCAAGAGCAAGTTGTTTTGCCGATGCAGTACGCAGTTTGGCGCTGAGCCTAACACCCAGACCTGTCCGATCTGTATCGGCATGCCGGGAAGTTTGCCAGTGATGAACCGCGAGGCGTACCGGCTCGCGCTCAAGACAGCGGTGGCGATTAACTGTGAGATTCCCGCGTTCACCAAGTGGGACCGCAAGCAGTACTTCTATCCCGACCTGCCCAAGGGCTACCAGATCAGCCAATTCGATCTGCCGATGTCGGAGCACGGCTGGCTGGAAATCAGCGACCCCAAGGATCTTTTTGAGCCGAAGCGTATCAGAATTCTGCGTGCTCACCTGGAAGACGATGCAGGCAAGAGCGTGCACGACGAGGCCCATGGACGTGCGGACAGCGAAATCGATCTCAACCGCACGGGTACGCCGCTGCTAGAGATCGTCTCTGAGCCTGACATGCGCAGCGCAGCCGAGGCCAAGGCCTACATGCAAGAGCTGCGCCTGCTGCTCACGCATATCGGCGTCTCCGATTGCAATATGCAAGAAGGTAGCATGCGATGCGACGCGAACGTGAACCTGCACATCGACACGCCCGACGGCAAAGTGGCTACGCCGATCGTCGAAATCAAGAACATGAACAGCTTTCGTGCGGTCGAGCGCGCGATTGAATATGAGGCCCAGCGGCAGTACCGCCTCTGGCAAGAAACCAAGCAGAAGATGGGCGATGTGCCCAAACAGACACGCGGCTGGGATGACGCTGCGGGAAAGACGCTCGAACAGCGTAGCAAAGAGGAATCGAGCGATTACCGGTACTTCCCCGACCCTGATCTTGTGCCGGTTCTCAGCACCCCGGAAGAAGTCGAAGCGGTCCGCGCATCATTGGGCGATCTGCCGGCGGACATACGCCGCAAGCTTGCCGACGACCATGAACTGTCCGCCTACGACGCTGACGTGCTGGTGAATCAAGGCCGCGAGGTCCTAGCCTATTTCTTCCAGGCAGCGGAAAAAAGTGGCGACTACAAGGCCGCCTGCAACTGGGTAACTCAAGACATTCAGCGCGTCCTCAAGGAGCACGACCATTCGATCGCCGAGTTCAGTATCAGTGCCGACCAGCTTGCCGAACTCATTTCTGCAGTTGCCAGCAACCAGCTGCCAAAGTCGCGCAGCAAAGACGCTTTTGAACTGATGCTCGCCGACGAGATCGATGTTGCTGCAGCCATCGAAAAGCTCGGCATCGAACAAGTCGACGAGTCTGCGCTGGTTGCGATGTGCCAAGAACTGCTCGACGCCAATCCCAAAATTGTGGACGATGTCAGAGGCGGCAAGCAACAAGCCGTCGGCGCACTGATCGGACAGGCGAAGAAGAAAAACCCAAACGTCGATCCCGGTCAGGTCCGCAAGATTTGCCTGGAGTTGGTGGCAAAGATGTGAGCGTTTGCTCGTCGGATTTTGTCGCTGAATCTATTTTCGCCACACTGCATTCAACGAACTAGCGGACGACGTCGATTCGTCGCCTCTTCATCATGCCCGCCTGGCCCATCATCACGCTCACCACGGACTTCGGACCGGGGAGTGCCTACGTGGCCGAAATGAAAGGTGCGATCCTTTCGATCAACCGCGAAGTGCAGTTGGTCGACATCACCCATTCAATCCGACCGCAGGAAATCCGCGCAGGTGCTCAAGTCTTAGCTCAGGCGACGCCTACGTTTCCGGCCGACGCGATTCATGTCGCGGTTATTGACCCCGGTGTGGGAACCGAGCGAGAGATCGTCTACGCGGAATTTCCGTGGGGCAGGTACATCTGTCCAGATAACGGACTGCTGGATCGGTTGGCGTCGCGAGCCGAGGCCACTATGATGGTCAAAGTTACGGCGGAACGGTTTTTCCGGCATCCGGTTGCCCCGACATTTCACGGGCGCGACATCATGGGACCGGTGGCCGCGCACCTCAGCCTGGGCGTCAACCCAGCGGAGCTGGGCTCGCCGCACCCGAGACTCAAGCGATTGGATTGGCCTGGAGCGGTAAAGTTGGCGAACAGAATCACAGGCGAAATTGTGTCGATCGACTCGTTCGGCAATCTTGTGACGAACATCACGCGCGAGATGCTGTCCGACGTTCCGACCGACGATTCGGTCGCAATTCGCTGTGATGAGCATGAGACTCGGAGCATCTTTACCACCTACGGCGATCAGCCGTCGATGACGCTCGTGGCGTTGATCAGTTCGAACGATCAACTCGAAATCGCCATCGTCGACGATAGCGCGAAGATCATGCTTGGCGTCGACGTAGGTACCCCAGTTGAGGTTTCTTGGTAATGCCGACCCGCGACGAAATCACGCACTGGGACCAGCACAACTATTGGCACGCGTTCACACAGATGGGTGAGTACGACTCGCTCGTCATCGACCGTGCCGAGGGCGTTTGGCTGTACGACATCGAGGGCCACCGCTATCTCGACGGTGTCAGTAGCATGTGGTGCAATCTTCTCGGGCATGGCCACCCGCGCATCAACCGAGCGATTCGCCAACAGCTCGATCAAGTGGCACACAGCACTTCGCTCGGCATGGGAAACCGGCCTGCGGCGACGCTCGCGAAGCGGCTGGCCGACCTCACTCCCGGCGATCTGCAGCACGTGTTCTTTGGCAGTGACGGTTCGTCAGCGACCGAAGTCGCGCTGAAGATGGCGTTTCAGTACTGGCTGCAATGTGACGAGCCATGTCCTCAAAAAACGAAATACCTCGCGCTGGGAGACGCCTACCACGGCGACACGCTCGGATCGGCCAGCGTCGGCGGCATCGCTCGGTTCCACGAGATCTTTGAGCCGCTGCTGTTCGATGTCATCCGACTCGACGCGCCCGACCCCCGATCACTTCCCGACGACGTACCAGGGTCGCAAGCGACGAATTACTTCCTCGGACAGCTTGAAGCAGTGCTCGCGGAGCATCACCAACAGATCGCTGCCTTCATACTCGAACCGATGATTCAAGCGGCCGCTGGCATGATCTTCCACCCTCCTGGGTATTTGCGCGGTGTTCGCGAGCTGACGAAGAAGTACGACGTGCTGTTGATCACCGACGAAATCGTCACCGGCTTTGGTCGCACAGGACGGATGTTTGCCTGCGAACACGAAGAAGTGGTCGCCGACATCATGTGCCTGGGAAAGAGTATTACCGGCGGTTACCTGCCGCTGTCTGCGGCGGTGACCCATCCTGAGATCTACACCGCTTTTCTGGGCGATGCGGCCAGTGGACGCTCATTCCTGCACGGGCACACGTACGGGGGAAATCAGCTGGCGGCGGCAGCGGCTTTGGCGACGATCGATCTGATCGAAGAAGGTGAAATTGTCCAGCAAATCGGCGCGAGGGCAGGGCAGCTGAAAAAATGGCTCGACCGTCTGGCAGAGCATCGGCACGTTGGCGAAACACGACAACACGGCATGATCGCGGCGGTCGAGTTGACCGCGTCACCGCAACGCGTGGAACCTTACCCAGCCGAACTTCGAGTTGCCGCGCGGATTTGCCGCGAGGCGCTACGACGCGAGGTCTGGATTCGCCCACTTCGTGATACGTTGGTGATCATGCCGCCACTTTCGATCACCGACGACGAGCTTGATTTTCTGGGCACGGTCCTACTTGAAAGCATCGAGACCGTCACTGCCGAACTGGCTGATATGCCCGCCACGTCCTGAGCTACGAACGCCTCCATGGCAGATCTGAAATACCTCCTGCTGCAAATCCGCGACGCCGACGATCCAATTCGTCCGCAGGAGATCGCGAGCTTCGCTCGCGCACTTGGGTGCTCCGATTCCCAGATCACCGCGCTCGACCTGCTTGAGGAGCGTCTCACCAGCGCGAAACTAGATGCGGTCGACGCGGTGCTGATTGGTGGGAGCGGCGACTACTCCGCTGCGGGCCAGAGCGAGTGGCTGGACGGCGTGCTATCCGATCTCAGGCAGCTGCGCACACTGGGCAAACCAACCTTCGCCTCCTGCTGGGGTTTTCAGGCACTTGGCAGGGCGCTGGGTGGGCGGTGCATTCACGACCCGCAGCACGCTGAGTTGGGCACGATCGAATTGACGCTTAGCGTTGAGGGAAAAAACGACCCTCTGTTTGGCAGGCTGGACGACCGGTTTGCAGGCCTGGCGGGACACGAAGATCACGTCATCGAGTTGCCAGAGGATGCCATACTGCTCGCTTCGTCCAACACGGTAACCAATCAGGCCTTCAAGTTTCCGGATGCTCTGATCTACTGCACGCAGTTTCATCCCGAACTGGAGTTGCCGGCTTTTCTGCAGCGGATCGGAGCCTATCCGCAATACGTGCAGAAAATCGCCGGCACGACTTTAGAAGAGTTCTCGGCAAGCTGCCGAGATGCCCCACAATCTCGGCAGCTGCTCAAGGGATTTGCAGATTTGGTGGCTGCCCAACTCCAGGCAGCGAACACACAAGCAGACAACTAGTAGGTCGGCTGCGGTTTGCGTGGCCGGAATAGGTCCTTGCTACTGTTGAGCGTTCGCGGCTTGTAGTCACGCACCGGACTGGGCGGAAAATCCTCGCTCCGAGAGTCCGCACCATATCGAACGGCTCGATGCTCAGGACGCCACCCCATCACGTTCAAGAAGTCGTCCAGCGAGATAACTTCGATATTGAGCGTGTCCGCCTTGCCGCTCATCAGCTGATACGAATCGCGGGAGGCAGCAGACGTCTCCAGGTTACTTTCAGGGAACTTACCCAGAATCAGATAGCGGGTATCAACCGTCATCTCGCCCTCGATCCCGCCCTCGCCGTCAGGTGTCGCATCAACTTTGCCGTTGTTCAGCCGCACAATTCGTTCGAGCTGTTCCAAATCGTCGGTGCCGTTGTCGTCCAGATCGACCGTCCCGGTGATCGCAAATCCGATTTGTCGACCACGACTCCAGACTTGGCTGTAAACCTTATCCCCGACCATCAGCGGTCGCGTCGCACGATCATCGGTGATGCGTGCTTCCGCCATGTTCGCCCCTAGCAAGCGAATGACCTCGATCGCTCCCTTGGTGGTCGCCGCGTTCACGTCGTTTGTGTCGCCACTGTACACGCTAAAGGTCACCTGCGGGCGAAGGTGGTCGGACTCGCCAATGTTGATCCAGACCTTTCCTTCTCGTTGGTTGACCCACGAGATGCGTCCATCTTCGGGCTGGGCAAATGGATCGGTAGTGGCAGTTTTGAACTTAAGGATCTCGATCACGCGTTCAAGATCCTTGACCTTCCCCAACAGTTCTTCCTGGGCCTGATTGTGGTCGCCGACCATCTTGTCTATTTCGTCACGTTTCGCAGCCAGTTGATCGGCGATCTCAGACTTCTCTTGGTCGCTCTTCTTTCGATCATCGTTGAACTTGTTCCGTAGGCTCTCTTTGTCTTCGGCTGCCTTGTTTGCATCTGCCTCGAATTGGGCAATCTGTGCGTCTTTCTGTTTTTCCACCTCAAACAGCTGAGCTTGCAAGGTCTTTGATTGCGCTTTGGCGTCCGCTTCGCTCTGCGCCAGCTTGCGGTTTTCTTCATACATACTTTCCACAATCTTACGGTAGGAAGGCTCTGGGAAATTGCCTCCCCAGCGGTCCATGTCGTCTTTGAACATCGTGGTCAAGTCTTGGAACGTGTCAGCTTCAGCGTAGCCAATCCAGGCTCTGTATTCGGTTGCCTCATTGTTTTTTTCGTTGGCGGTCTTGCGGGCGGCTTCTTCGTTATCTTTGGCGCTAGCTTCTTGGGCCCTGGCAGTCTTGCGAGCGTTGTTGACCATGAACAAGCCAACACTCAAGCAGAGCGAAACCAAGGCCAAAACGATGATGAAGATCTGCATCGTTTGATTGTCACGAGAAGCCATAATCGTTACCGCTGTTCTGTTTCCGGACAGGAGAAGATGCTCAGAGCCAACTAGTGTAGCAGCTGCGGGCATCGATTTACACAAGCAGATCGCGTGCCAAGCCGACCCCAGAGTTGGGGGTGGCCAGACCCTGGGCGTGACCAGCCCGTGACCGTACAATCGCTGTAAGTTGAGCTTAATTACGGGATTAGGGAGTGTCAACAAATCGGTGCCAGGCCGCAATGTGGCAGAGGTTGTCGACTCACGTTGGTGTTCTTTTCCGCACGTAGATGAATTACTGCAACGCCTCCAAATCTGGCACGACAGCTCGTCGCGACGGATGACCGAAGGCTCCTGCCCCCTGAAGACGCCGATTCCATGCCCTCATCACCGCGCCAAACGACATTACCAGGCATGGACTTCGACGAAGTCGTGATAGATCAGACCGGACCTGACTCCGCGCCCACAGTGGACTCGGGCTCGGTCAACATAGCCGACTGGACCATCTGCGCCGTCGACGCGTTTTCGCTCATCTTCCAGGTGTTCCATGCGATGCCAGAGATGACCAGCCCCGCCGGCGAGCCGGTCAACGCGGTCTACGGTTTCGTCCGCGACATGTTGCAGCTGATCGAGAATCGGAATCCCGACGCGCTGCTGTGCGCGTTCGATCTGCCTGGACCGACGTTTCGTGACGAACTCTACGAGGACTACAAGGCGGGGCGCGACGAGATGCCTGAAGAACTGGCCTCGCAACTGCCCAAAATCCGGGAGGTCGTCGAGGCGCTGGGCATCCCGGTGTTGGCGAGTCCCGGGTTCGAGGCGGATGACGTGCTCGCGACCGTCGCGCAACTGTGTGATGAAAACTCAGCCAACTGCCTGCTCGTGTCCGGCGACAAAGACTGCCGTCAGCTGATTTCCGATCGTGTGTCGATTCTGAATATTCGCAAGAACCTGATATACGACGCGAAAGCGTTGATGGCTGATTGGGGTATTCGGCCAGATCAAGTCGTTGATTTTCAGGCATTGGTCGGCGACAAAGTCGACAACGTACCAGGCGTTCCGCTCATCGGCCCCAAGATTGCCCAGCAGCTGATCGAGACCTACGGCACGCTCGAAAACGTGTTGGATCACGCCGAGGAAGTGAAAGGGGCCAAGCGAAAGCAAAACCTGATCGATTATCGCGAGCAGGCGATGCTGTCCAAGCAACTCGTCCGGCTTGACCGGCAGGTACCCGTGACTCCCGATTGGGCCGCTTGTCGGGTAGGTGCGATTGATCGCGAACGACTTACCGAGTTGTTCCAGGACTTTGGTTTTCGCTCGCTCGCGCAGCGTGCGCTTCAAATCGACGGTCCGGCCACCGTGGTCAGCCAAGTTCAGCGTCCTAAGGCCGACTACCACCTGGTCAATTCGATCGAGCAACTCGATCAGCTGGTCGCAAAGCTTGAGACCCAGCAGCTCATCTCCATCGACACCGAGACCACCGATATCAACCCACGCGCCGCCGAGATCGTCGGTTACGCCGTCGCTTACAAGGCGGGCGAGGGTTATTACGTTGCGGTACGTGGACCGGCCGGGGACCAGGTCATCGATCCGGGCATCGCTGCCGACCGATTGCGTCCTGTGCTGGAGAACCCGGCAATCGCCAAGATTGGCCAGAATCTGAAGTACGACCAAGTCGTGCTGCGCTCTGCGGGCATTGAGCTCGCCGGTATCGAATTCGACACAATGGTCGCTAGCTACCTACTCGATGCGGGTGAGAGAAGCCACAACCTGGACCATCTGGCCAGTCGGTACCTCGATCACGCGACCACCAAGATCGAAACGCTGATCGGCAAAGGTAAACACCAGAAACGTATGGATGAGGTGCCTGTTGCCGACGTGGCGCCGTATGCCGGCGAAGATGCTGATCTTCCCCTGCAGTTGCAGCCGATCCTGGCGGCGAGACTGGAGCAGGACGATCTGGCCAAGCTCAATGCCGACGTGGAGATCCCGTTGCTCACGGTTCTCGGCGAAATGGAGTTCCTCGGCATCCGCGTCGATACGGCTCGACTCGCCGAGCTGAGTGCACAATACACCAAGCATCTAGAGAAGCTATCGATCGAAATCGAAGAGATGGCCGGCCACCCGCTGAACGTCGCCTCGCCGAAGCAGCTCGCTCAGCTCCTGTTCGAAGAACTGGGTCTGCCGGTGATAAAAAAGACCAAGACCGGCGCCAGCACCGACGCCAGCGTGTTGGAAGAGCTGGCACCGATGCATCCACTGCCTGCCAAAATCGTTGAGCACCGCCAGTATTCCAAGCTACTGAGCACCTACGTCAATGCGTTGCCTGAGTTGGTTCACCCCGAAACGGGCCGAGTCCACACGTCGTTCAATCAAGTGGTTGCCGCGACGGGACGACTCAGTTCCAACGACCCGAACCTCCAGAACATTCCCATCCGTACAGCGGCCGGACGTGAGATCCGTTCAGCGTTTCGAGCAGGCCCCGACGGCTGGAGTTTGTTGGCGGCAGATTACTCACAAATTGAGCTCCGTGTACTGGCCCACTTCACTGGCGATCCGACGCTGTGCCAGGCGTTCGCCGATGACGAAGATATCCACACGATGGTCGCCAGCCAAGTCGAAGGCATCGAACTGCAGCAAGTCGATTCCGACATGCGCCGCCGCGCTAAGGCGGTCAACTTCGGTATCATTTACGGGCAGAGTCCGTTTGGCCTGGCGAAGTCGCTCGGGATCGAAAAAACAGAGGCCGCCGATTTCATCGAAACCTACTTCGCTCGCTACCCCGGCGTGCTCGACTTCTTCACTCGAACGCTCACCGAATGTCGCGAACAGGGCTACGTGTCCACGCTCTTGGGGCGTCGTCGCGCCGTGCAGGGCGTTCGACCTGTGCCTGACAAGTTTCGAGAACCGAGGACCGGCGCACTTCGCCAGCTGAACTTGCCTGAGCGTACTGCCGTGAACACCGTGATCCAAGGCTCCGCCGCCGATCTGATCAAGCTGGCGATGCTCGGTGTGCATCGCCGTCTGAACCAGACGTCGCTTTCAGCTGCAATGCTGCTGCAAATTCACGACGAACTCGTGTTCGAAGTTCCGCCCAGTGAGATTGATGATTTGGCGAGTCTGGTGACCGAGGAAATGACCAACGTCGCCGAACTAAAAGTGCCGCTAAAAGTCGACGTAGAGCATGGTAAGAACTGGGCGGAGTGCGAGCCCTGGCAGGAAACATGAGATGAAGATCATCGGCCTCACAGGCGGGATCGCCAGCGGGAAGTCAGCCGTCGCGCGGGAGCTTGCCGAGCTGGGGGCAGTCGTGCTCGATGCGGATCAGGCCGCACACGAGGTGCTCAAATGGCAAAGTGTCCAGCAGCTGCTGGTCGAGCGTTGGGGAACGTCGATTCTGAATCCCGACGCGCAGATCAACCGTGCGGAGTTGGCGCGGCGGGTCTTTGGCGAGGATGAAAATGCCAGGAGGGACCTGGATTTCCTAGAGCAAATCCTTCATCCGCGAATTCGAGAGCAGTTTGAAGAGAAGTTAGCGGACCTTCGTCCACAGGCGATTCCCGCCGTGATTATCGATGCTCCGCTGCTGCTGGAAGCAGGCTGGGAGAGCCTGTGCGACTGCCTGGTGTTCGTTGATTCGCCACGCGAGGCCCGTCTTGAGCGTGCCAGATCGCGCAATTGGACCGCTGCAGAATTCTACAATCGCGAAGCCCAACAAATGCCGATAGCTGAAAAACGAACGCGGTCGACACATATCTTGGATAACTCAGGAACTCTGGCGGGTTTGCGAGCCCAAGTGCGAGACCTGTGGTATTCGCTCGGTTTCCCTGATCGAGACTGCGGACAAACTTAACGAAAAACGAGTCTGGCGAGCCTTCCCTCGTACCTCTTTGCTTGCCATACTAGTTGAAGGCGGATACACTTCGTCGGCCTTCTTTTTGTTGATCCCACCTTGAGTTTGCAAAGCAATCACTGATTCATCGGCCCTACGTCAAGCTTGGGGCCGTCTGAATTCGCGTCGTTTGTTTTGCTCCCCAACCCCAAAACACACTACCGCGACTGCTATCCGCTCGGAAGCGTCGTGTATTTTTGCTACCTACCTTCGTTGCCTCCAGCGCAGCGAGCCCAACTCCTTTTCCTCTCCGGAGCCTAGTTTCATGTCCGAGACCAGCAACCGCGGCCCGCGGCAAGGTCGTTCCAACTCGCATCAGAAAGGCCCTCACCAGCGCGGACGGCGTTCGTTCAATCGCGATTCAAGTGTAGAGCCGGACAATCCTCGCCTGGCTGAACTCGATCGCGAGGAGCCACTGTCGATCGCTGAAGAACTCGACAAGGCCGCCGAGCGAGTCCGCCGCGTCGGCAAGTCAATCGAGCGTACCGACAAGCCGGACCCAAACGTCCACATCGCGGCACTGCAAAAGATGCAGATGCCCGAACTGACGGAAATCGCCGAGTCCGAGGGTGTCGAGGAAGCTGCTGGACTAAAGAAACAAGACCTGATTTTCCGCATCCTGAAGCAGCGTGTGAAGCTCGATGGCATGATGTCGGGCGAGGGTGCACTGGAGATTCTGCCCGATGGATTCGGTTTCTTGCGGAGTCCCGACTATCACTATCTGTCGTGCCCCGACGACATTTACGTCTCGCCTAGCCAAATCCGAAGGTTCGGACTGCGCACCGGCGCGACCGTGAAGGGTACGATCCGCCCGCCGAAGGAAAACGAACGCTATTTTGCGCTACTCCGCATCGAGGAAATCAACGGCGAAGATCCCAACATGCTGTCGAAGAAGGTGTTCTTCGACAATCTCACCCCCATGCATCCGGATGAGCGTATCCGCATGGAGACCACCGCTGATGAGGTCTCGATGCGCGTGGTCGACATGATCGTGCCGATTGGCTTTGGCCAGCGAGGACTGATCGTTAGCCCACCGCGGGCCGGTAAGACGATCTTGATGCAGAACATGGCCAAGAGTGTTCTTAAGAACTATTCCGACGCGCATGTGGTGATGCTCCTTATCGATGAGCGTCCCGAAGAAGTCACCGACATGGAGCGAGAGGTCAAGGGCCCAAACTGCGAGGTCATCAGTTCGACCTTCGACGAACCGGCCTCACGTCATATTCAAGTCGCCGACATGGTCATCGAGAAAGCAAAACGCATGGTCGAATACGGCCGCGACGTGGTGATTTTCCTCGATTCGATTACCCGACTTGCTCGTGCGTGGAACTCTGAGTGCCCGCACTCGGGGAAGGTGCTGTCCGGCGGTATCGACGCCAACGCCATGCAGCGACCCAAACGATTCTTTGGATCGGCCCGCAAGGTGGAAGAGGGCGGGTCGCTCACGATTATCGCCACCGCGCTGATCGACACGGGTAGCCGTATGGACGAAGTGATCTTTGAGGAGTTCAAAGGCACCGGCAACCAGGAAATCGTGCTCGACCGCGCCTTGGTCGACAAGCGGATTTGGCCAGCGATCGACATCAACCGTAGCGGTACGCGGCGCGAAGAAATGCTGATGGATCCCGAAGAGTACCGTCGCATCTGCCTGTTGCGGCGCGTGCTCAACGAGATGAATCCCCCCGACGCAATGGATTTGCTGACGACGCGCTTGCGGAAAACGCAGTCGAACGCGGAGTTCCTGATGAGCATCAAGGAGTGAACGGGTGCAACATCCGATCCGCAGATTGAGCTACCCCCGGTCTGCGATCCGTGCGCATTCTGACCAGTGTGGCCAACGAACTAGAAATCTCCCCCGTTGACGGCTCAGATCGCTTTGCGATCGTCGTGGCCGAATGGAATCGATCGATCACCGAAAAGCTATTGGCGGGCGCTCTAGAAACCCTGCAGGCGAACAGCGTTTCTCCGGAGGCGGTCGACGTGGCCTGGGTGCCCGGCTCGTGGGAAATCCCGCTTGTCGCCCAGCGACTTGCCCAGTCGCGGCAGTACGCGGCTCTCATCACCCTAGGGGCCGTCATCCGTGGCGAAACCACTCACGACGAACACATCAATCGTGGCGTAAGTCTCGCGCTGGTCGAAATAGCGCTGTCCAACGACGTGCCTGTGCTGTTTGGCGTATTGACGTGCAATTCCATGGAACAGGCCATCCACCGTTCTGGGGGCAATGTTGGCAATAAGGGCAGCGAGTGTGCCGAAGCGGCTCTGAAAATGGTCGGATTGCTCAAGAACATTACCTGACGGTAAAATTAGGCAGCCTACGATGAAGCTGCCATGCGGATTTCATGCCGTTGGGTTTTCTATCGTCATTTGTCGTCATCCATCCCGCAGGGATCCCGTGTCCACTCGCAGCCGTGCCCGCGAAGTCGCGCTTCAAGCGCTGTTTCAAGAGGACCTGAATCCCAGGGCCTCGCGCGATCAACTTGCGCCCTTCGTGGAAGCGCGAATAAAGGACGACGAATTGCGTGAGTTTGCCACGTCGCTCGTGTTGGGCGTGATGCGCAACCGAGCAGAGCTTGACGAACTGCTTGAAGCAAAAGCGGACAATTGGAGCCTGGCGCGGATGGCGGCAACCGACCGCAATGTGCTCCGTCTGGGAGCCTTCGAAATCCGCTACGCCGACACGCCCGACCGTGTCGCGATTAACGAGGCCGTCGAACTGGCAAAACGCTTCGGCAGCAAACAATCCTCGCAGTTCGTGAATGGCATTTTGGACAAGATACTGACTAACAAAGACAAAGGAGAGTCGTGACACTCATGACGAATTCCAAATGACGAACGACGAATTCCCTCGTCAGCCAAGGCTTCTTCGTCATTCAATCATTCGTCATTCGTCATTGCGCAACATGGGTTTCCTAGGCAAGTTCAAACAAGGTCTGAAGAAGACCAAAGATCTACTCAACACGGACGTCCGCGACCTATTCAAGAGCGAAGGTCGACTGATCGACGACGCGTTTCTCGAGGAAATGCGTGCGATTCTGTTCAAGACCGACATGGGATACGACGCGGTCGAGGAGATCGTCGAAGAGGTGGCAACCAAGATGCGTGGGCGCGTCGTGCAGCTGACCGAACTGGTCGCGACGTGGAAAACGAAGCTCAAAGAGCTGATGGCTCAGGACAGCGATCCGATCAAGTTCGCCTCGTCGGGTCCGACCATCATCATGGTTTGCGGCGTTAACGGCGCGGGCAAAACAACGTCGATCGCGAAGTTGGCCCACTTGCTCAAATCCGAAGGCAAATCGGTTGTCCTGGGGGCCGGCGATACGTTCCGCGCGGCAGCAGTCCAGCAGCTGACGGTCTGGTCGGAGCGGCTGGGCGTGAACATCGTGAAGGGTGCTGAGGGCGCTCACCCCGCGACGGTGGCCTACCAGGCGGTCGAGGAATGCATCAAGACCGGCGCCGACGTCTGCATCGTGGACACGGCTGGGCGCCTACAGACGCAAAAGAACCTGATGACGGAGCTCACCAAAATCCAGGGTTCCATCCGCAAGCAGATTCCCGAGGCGCCCCACGAAGTACTGTTGGTGCTCGATGCCACGACCGGACAAAACGGCATCAGCCAGGCTTCGAATTTCACCGACGCAGTGGACTGCACGGGCATCGTGCTGGCCAAACTCGACGGTACGGCCAAAGGGGGCGTGGTCGTCGCGATTCGTCAGCAAGTGGGCCTGCCGGTCAAATACGTAGGTGTCGGCGAGCAGCCCGAAGACTGGGCGTTGTTTAACTCTGACGAATTCGTCGACGCACTGTTCGCCGAGGTCGACGTTGACGGTGCCTCGGGCGACGCGGCCTAAGTCGGCCCGCAAAGTCCGACTTTTCGCTCCAACCTTCGCTCCAACCAACGTCGCGCTGCCTAGCAGCGCATCAGGGCCTGATTAGCACGCAGGCACAATTGCTTCGAAGCTTATCAATCTGAAGCCATTCGACGCCAGAGCCTCTTCCGTAAAGCATTGTCTCAAAAGCACTTAACGACTCTCCCGTGGTTTCCGCCCGCGTCCTGGCACGGTGATTGCTACCTCCACCCGCGTCCAATTGGCTTGCTCAATCGCTGTACAGGGACGCACTGCGACTGAGCCAGTATGAACAGTTTTCGGCGGCCACTACTTGGCCGCTCGCGGGTCTGCCGAGGCGGAAATCTAGAAGGCGCGAGTAGATCCTCATTACATCCCATCCTTCTGACGAAAAAAGGGCGAGTTAGATGAGTTTTATGATGAGTCGGAGCCACCGCTCCTTGTTAATCGCGATGATGATGTCGCTAGCTGCAGTCGCCTTGAGTGGTGACTTTGCTCTCGCGCAAGAAGAAGCTGCCGAAGCAGCGGCAGAGGCCGTTGAAGCTGCCGAAGCTGAACCTGTCGACCTAGGGGTTGGCTATGCGTTAGACAACGCCTTTCTCTTTATCGCGGCTGTGATGGTCTTCTTCATGCAGGCTGGCTTCGCAATGGTCGAGGCTGGTTTCAACTCTTCCAAGAACGCGGTGAACATCTTGTTCAAGAACTCGATGGACATTTGCGTCGGCGTCTTGCTGTTTTACTTCATCGGCTTTGGACTGATGTACCCCGGTAGCTATGGCGTGGAAGAAGTCGAGTCGAAATGGGTAGCGTTTGGAGGCGTCGGCTTGGATGGCTATGCGGTTGCTGACGATCGAACGTTTAGTCCCGAAGTCGACTGGCTGTTCCAAGCTGTGTTCGCCGCGACTGCCGCAACGATCGTATCCGGTGCTGTCGCAGGTCGCATGAAGGTTGCGGGCTACCTGATCTACAGTGCCGTGTTGACTGGTTTTATCTATCCAATCAGTGGTATGTGGAAGTGGGGCGGAGGCTTTTTGAACGCAGAAGGATTCTCTGACTTCGCAGGATCCGCAGTTGTGCACGGCGTCGGTGGTTTTGCCGGGCTTGCTGGTGCCATCGTCCTGGGTCCACGACTGGGCCGCTATGTAAACGGCAAGAGCGTACCGATGCCTGGCCACAGCCTGCCGATCGCAGCACTGGGCGTGTTCATCCTCTGGTTTGGCTGGTACGGCTTCAACCCCGGTAGCCAACTGGCATTTCAATCCACGTCCGACATCGATGCAACGATGCACGTGGCCGTCACGACGACACTCGCCGCTGCTTCAGGCGGACTGGTCGCCACGTTGCTGAGTTGGTTCTTGTTCGGTAAGCCTGATTTGTCGATGGGGCTGAACGGCATTCTCGGTGGTCTGGTCGGCATTACCGCGTGCTGCGACGTTATGACCTATAACGAGGCAGCTCTAATTATCGGTCCAGTAGCTGGAGCACTGATCATCGGTGGCGTGCTGCTGCTCGATAAACTCAAGATTGACGATCCGGTAGGTGCTTTCCCTGTCCACGGCTTGTGCGGTGTCTGGGGTTGTTTGGCAATCGGAATTCTACATGGTGATGTGTCTTCCTTCGCAGTCCAGCTCAAAGGAACTGTGCTGATTTGCGGCTGGGCATTCGCCACTATGTTCGTGCTGTTTGGCGCTCTGAAGGCTATGGGTGTACTGCGAGTCACTGAGGCCGAAGAGCAGAAGGGCTTGGACGTGAGCGAGCATGGTATGCAAGCTTACGGCGGCACCGCCATGGCCGGAATGTAGTGAAGAGTAGAGAGTGATGATGACCGTCAGGACTGCGCGGTGCGTCGGGAGTCCCTCCCCCCGACGCACTGGTCCTGCCGAAACGTTTTTTTAGGAGGACGACTTTTGCCTGGGTCGTTGACGATGTCCCAACCCGGCTCGATCGCGCTTTGCCGCCTAGGGTGCGATTGAGTCCGGGGCATCGTCTAGCCCAGCCAAAAGTACTCGCGAGACACAAAATCTCACACATTTATCCTGTTCCGCTTCAGCCTACAGCGGAGCCATTCGGTTGAAGATCGAATCTCGAACAAGGAATGTGCAAGTGAGAAACTTCTTTCGGCACCACCCTTTCTCTCGCCGACATTCAAGTGACTGATCCAGAAGGATGCCCCAATGGCTTGGGCAGGTTTTCCGCCTATTCCTGCTCAGGCCGGGGTGTCCACCTAATTGCGGAATCTCGATTGCGGATTGCGGGATGTGGACCTAGGATGACATAGTCATCAACAATTCAATTTCCGCAGTCCGATATCAAATGAAGCTGATCATTGCCATTATCCAGCCAAGTAAGCTGGAAGACGTAAAAACAGCACTCTCCAAAGTCGAGGTTGTACGCCTGACAATCATGGACGTGCAAGGTTTTGGACGGCAAAAGGGCCAAACCGAGGTCTACCGAGGCCGCGAAATCACCGTCAACCTGCTCCGCAAAGTCCAGCTTCAGATCGCAGTCAACGAAGATTTCGTGGAGCCAACGATCAACGCGATCGTTGAGGGAGGTCGCACGGGCGATTCTGGGCAAATCGGTGATGGCAAAATCTTCGTCCTCCCGATGGACGATTGCATCCGCATCCGCACCGGGGAACGCGGTCCTGAAGCGATCTAAATCCGGGCAGCACACCTCTCCGCACGTCTTGGGAACGGCGACTCAAGCGGTCGTGCTACAATGACTAGCATGCCAACTTACGCTTGTTGTTGCCTGGGCGCTGTTGCGTTCCTCATGGCTTTCCACACCCCGGCCCCCATCTTATCAGCCCAGACGGCTCAGCAATGGTGGGCGCGGTCTCCCGAATTTCGCACACGTTACTACCATGTCAAAACCGACCTGAAACAGACGGATGCTCGACACCTTGCCGAGCACATGGACGTCACCCTTGAGGCATATGTCAAACTCTTCAGCGGCCTGAAGGCCCGCCGTCCGCGCAGTCTCGACCTCTATTTGTTCGCAAATCAGCGTGATTACAACGCCGTGCTTCGCGAAAGGTTCCAAGCCAACGGAGCCGGTTCATGGGGCATGTCGATCACGCACGGCGACGAAACCTCGTTGACCGCCTGGCGGGGCGATTTCTCGCGAACCGAGATGGAATCGTTGCTACAACACGAAGGGTTTCATCAGTTTGCAGCTTATCTGTTTCCTAAGCTACCGAGTTGGGCCAACGAAGGTCTGGCGGAGGTGTTTAAACGAGGGGTGGAAGTGGACGGCCAGATCGTTCTGGGGGAGGTGTCTCCACGCGATCTCATGATGCTCGAAAAGGCCACGGAAGAGCGACAGTTCCGTCCGTTCGCGCAGTTCTTCACGATGGATCAGCAGGTGTGGAATCAGCATGTGCAGTTCGGTCAGGGAAATACGAACTACTTGCAGGCGTGGTGCCTGGTGCATTTTTTTCTCTACGCCGACGGGGCCAAGTATCAGCCGGCATTCCTGGAGTTTCTGGTCGGGCTGAATCACGAGCTGCCGTGGGAAGAAGCGTTCGTGCGTGCGTTTGGTACCCCCCAGTTCGAGGCGATGGAAAAGATTTGGCTCGACTATGTGGGGCGATTGCAGCCGGCCGACTACCGCGAGACGATACGGCGGTTGGAGTTCTTAGCCGCCGGGATGCAGCAGCTGCAACACCAGCAAGTCTATCCGTTGACATTCTCCGAGTTGAAGAACGAACTGCAGGAACTGAACTTCCAACATGAAAGTGAGTTGTTCGGAAAGCCAATCAAGATGCAATCCGACGACGAATCGCTGTATCATGCTGCGGCCGGGAAGCCGCGTGCTCAGAAGGTGACGTTCAAACTGGTCGATAGCACCGGACTGTCCGTCGAGAGGCCATCGGATGAACAGACGCTCGCCGAGCTGTACGGGCAGCTCGCGAAGCAACCACTCAGAATCGTGACGGACGGACTCGAGCCATCCGAACTGGTCGTGCAATGGAAACAAGCGGGCAAGGACACGATTCAGCCGTTCCTTACGACCGAGTAGAATGTGCCGCTACCGCGGCTTGCGTGCCATGCGTAGCTGCGCGCGTGCCTGCGAAATCGTGCGGTCGCGGATCGCCAGTTGCTCGTCGCCCGTGGTGGTGGTGCTGAGCGCAGTTTTCAGCTGCTCCTCGGCAGCCTCGGCATCGAGGGACTCGACCGCCAGCGAACGATTGGTCAGCACGGAAACTACGTTGTCGGCGACCTGCACGAACCCGCCGTCGACGTAGTAGCGCGTGGTCTCGTCACCATTGCGAATCCGCAACTCCCCGTATCCCATCCGTCCGATCATTGGACTATGGTGCTTGGCGATACCAACTTCGCCATCGAACAAGGGCAGGGCGATGAACTCAGCCGTCGTGTCGAGAACGGTTTCCTCGGGCGTCACAACGACGCAACGAAGCGATGAGTTAGAGGTTGTTTCGGACATCAAAAATTACCTCGGGGAATGACGAATGACGCCCGATAAGAGGCCCTAAGACGAAGACAAGCGGACCGAGTATTCGGACATTCGTGCTTAGCCGTTCCTTCGTCATTGTGTCATTCGTGCTTCGTCACTTACTTCTGGCTTTTCTTCCACTGTTCCTCGGCTTGTTCAATCGCACCGACGTACATGAATGCGTCTTCGGACAGGTGATCCCACTTGCCATCGCAGATTTCCTCGAAGCTGCGAATGGTGTCCTCTAGCGGCGTAATCTCGCCCGGCTTGCCAGTAAACACTTCCGCCACGAGGAACGGCTGCGACAAGAACCGCTCGATGCGACGTGCGCGGTGCACGACCAACTTGTCCTCTTCGGAAAGCTCGTCGACGCCGAGAATCGCGATGATGTCTTGCAACTCGCGATACCGTTGCAGTGTCGTCTGCACTCGACGGGCGCAGTTGAAGTGCCGTTCGCCGACGTACTGTGGGTCGAGAATACGGCTGGACGAGGCCAACGGGTCGACCGCCGGGTAAATGCCCTTCTCGGAAATCGATCGCTCGAGATACAAGAACGCGTCCAACTGTCCGAACGCCGTCGCGGGCGCGGGATCGGTTGGATCGTCGGCAGGCACATAAACTGCCTGCACCGAAGTAATAGCACCGCCCGCCGTCGACGCGATACGTTCTTGCAGTGCGCCCATTTCACTCGCCAAAGTCGGCTGATAACCCACCGCGGAGGGCATACGACCTAGCAGCGCCGACACCTCACTACCTGCTTGCGAGAAGCGGAAAATGTTGTCCACAAACAACAGTGTGTCGGCACCTGTCTTGTCACGGAAGTACTCGGCCATCGTTAGCGCCGACAGGGCGACACGCAAACGGGCACCAGGCGGTTCGTTCATCTGGCCGAACACCATACACGTCTGATCAATCACACTTCGGCCGGTATCACCGATTTTGGCCTCTTGCATTTCCAGCCATAGGTCCGTTCCCTCGCGGGTACGTTCCCCGACGCCGGCGAATACCGAATAACCACCGTGGGCCGACGCAATACGGGCAATCAGCTCGGTCAGAATAACCGTCTTGCCCAAACCGGCACCGCCGAACAAGCCTGCCTTACCACCACGCACAAACGGGGTGAGCAAGTCAACCACCTTGATGCCGGTTTCGAACAACTCGGTCTTCGTCGAGAGGCTATCGAGTTCAGGAGCGTCACGGTGAATTGGCCAATGCTCGTCCGCATTCACTTCGCCGCGTCCGTCGACCGCATCCCCGAGCACGTTGAACACGCGACCGAGTGTCGCCTCACCGACGGGCACCGATACCGGCGCGCCAGTGTCGATGCACTCCTGACCGCGGACCAACCCGTCGGTCGAGCCCAAGGCAACACAGCGAACTCGTCCACCGCCGAGTTGCTGCTGCACTTCGCCGGTCAGGTCGAGCTTCACGCCCTTGCGTTCCGATTGGATCTTCACCGCGTTATAGATCGCGGGCAGTTGATCTTCGGCGAACTCCACGTCGAACGTGGAGCCGATCACTTGTGTAATGTGGCCAATGTTTTGAGTAGCAGTTGCCATTTTTTCTCCCGGCGATCCACTGGATCGCGGTTACGTCACACTTGGAAATTGAGTAGCGTTGTTCAGTTAACTTATTTGATTGCTTCCACACCGCCGATCAGGTCCATCAGTTCGGACGTAATACGGCCTTGGCGCGCGCGATTGTATTGCATGCTCAGGCTCTTAATCAGCTCGCCTGCGTTTTCGGTCGCACCTTTCATCGCCACCATTCGCGCGACCTGCTCGCTCACCGCCGAGTCGAGGAAGCACTTGAACAGCTTGACTTTGAAACTCGCCGGAACGACTTCTTCGAGGATACTCTCGGGCGAGGGCAGGAACTCGTATTGTATTTCCGCACCTGGCGAGCCTTCCGTTGAAGCGGACTCGCCGACAGATTCGGCAAGCGAACCAAGGGGTAGTAGCGTTTCCACCGCGACCTCTTGCCGCGAAACGCTGTGAAATTTCATATAGACCACGTCCAGCCGATCGAGATCGCCAGTTGTGTAGTCATCGAGGTAGCGGCTCGCGATCTCGTCGACTTCGTCAAATGCGGGCTTGTCTTCGAAGTTTGTGAACTCCTGATCCGGCTCGTGTCCGCGAAACTTGAAGCCACCAATCCCACGTTTCCCAGCGATTTCCAACCGACGGTTGGGTGCGACGTCTTGCAACTCGTCCCACCGCGCGAGTCCGGCACGAATGAGATTGCCGTTGAATCCGCCGCACAGGCCGCGATTGGCGGTGAGCACCAGCAGCGTCGCGTTTTCGGTCTCCTCACGCTGCTCTAACAGCGGGTGGCTGACTTCTAGGCCGGTCTTCGTCAGGTCGGAAACCAGTTGCGTAATTCGATCGGTGTAGGCGGTCGCTGCCGAGGCTCGATCCATCGCCTTCTTGAATCGCGCGGTCGCGATCAATTCCATCGTTCGCGTAATCTTGCGAATGTTGCGAATCGACTTGCGACGTTTGTCGAGTTCTCTTGGATTGGCCATTGGAGAATTTGAGTTTTGATTTCAGGTTTAGCGAAGCTGACGACGAACAAGCAGACCGCGGACTACACCGCGGCCGCAGCTGCCTCGGGCTCCTCGGCACCCTTGAATTGGGAACCGAACTCCTCGATGCAGGCTTTGATCTTGTCGGTCAGATCGTCGTCGAGATCCTTCTTCTCAGCCAGCTCGTTGCGGACTTCCGGCTTTTGGTCGGTCATGAAGGTAAGGAATTTCTCTTCCCAATCCTGCACCTGATCGACGGGGACATTGTCCAGGAACCCACGCGTACCGGCGAAGATCACCAATACCTCATCAACGACATTCAGCGGCTTGTATTGCCCCTGTTTGAGCAATTCCACCATGCGATAACCGCGGTCGAGGCGAGCTTGGGTGGCGGGATCCAATTCGGTGCCTAACTGAGCAAACGCCTCCAATTCGCGGAACGCCGCCAAGTCGAGACGCAGACCACCGGCAACTTTTTTCATCGCCTTAATCTGGGCAGCACCACCGACGCGCGACACCGAGATGCCCGCGTTCATCGCCGGCTTAATGCCTGCGAAGAACAAGTCCGGCTGCAGGTAAATTTGCCCGTCAGTAATCGAAATCACGTTGGTCGGAATGTAAGCGGAGACTTCGCCTTCCAGCGTTTCGATGATCGGCAGCGAGGTAATCGAACCGCCCCCCAGTTCGTCGGAGAGCTTCGACGAGCGTTCCAACAACCGGCTGTGGCAGTAGAAAACGTCTCCGGGAAACGCCTCGCGTCCTGGCGGACGACGCATCAGCAGCGACAACTCGCGGTAGGCGACCGCTTGCTTGCTGAGATCGTCGTACACGATCAGGGCATGACCGCCGTTGAACATGTACTCTTCCGCCATCGCGGTACCAGAGTAGGGAGCGATGTACTGCATCGGCGACGGATCGCTGGCACCTGAGACGATCACGGTTGTGTAGTCCATCGCCCCCGCCTCGCGAAGCTTCTCGACCACGCCCGCGACGGTCGATTCCTTCTGACCGACAGCCACGTAGAAGCACTTCACGCCCGATTCTTTTTGGTTGATGATCGCGTCGATGGCGATCGCCGTTTTGCCGGTCTTGCGGTCGCCGATGATCAGTTCGCGCTGTCCGCGCCCAATCGGCGTCATCGCGTCGACTGCCTTGATACCGGTTTGCAGCGGTTCGCACACGGGCTGACGTTCGGCAACCCCGGTGGCAATCGTTTCCACGTCGCGACGGTTGTTCGTGACGATCGGCCCCTTGCCGTCCAGCGGGTTCCCCAGCGGATCGACCACGCGCCCCAGTAGCTCATCGCCCACCGGCACGCTAAGCAGCTTGCCTGTGCTGCGGACCTCTTCACCCTCATTGATCTGCAAGTAGTCACCCAGAATGATCACACCGACGGAGTTCTCTTCCAGGTTGAACGCCAGGCCATTCACGCCGCTGGTGAACTCGACCATTTCGCCCGCCATGACGTCCGACAGGCCGTAAACCTGGGCGATGCCGTCGCCGACCTCCAATACGCGCCCGACTTCGCGGACGTCGATATGCGAGGCAAACTGCTCGATCTCTTTTTGGATGACTGAGGAAATCTCGTCACTGTTGAACTTCATGGAAGCTCTCCGAAATTCTTAATTTGACTTATCAATAAATTGTTCTGGGTGGTGTTGAATCGCTTCGACCGCATGCGTGATCATCGTCTGTCGTGCGCGTTCAAGACTGGCACGCGTCGAGGCGTCGTAGACTTTATCGCCCACTCGCACGACGAATCCGGCGATCAGGTCGGGGTTTATCTTCGTCGTCACGACCGGCTCGACCCCAAGCGACTTTCGCAGCGAATCGATCACCTCGCCTTGCAGCGCCGAATCGAGTTCCATCGCCATTTCCAGCTGTACCGGCACACGATTGCTGCGTTGCTGCCAAAGATCCTCCGCCACGCGGACGACCTGCCGTAACACACTGAGGCGATCGTGCTTGGTCAGCACTTTCAAGAAACTCAGGGTCGTCTCCGAGATGCGCGAGCCGAACAAGCGATCAAGCATCTCCAGCTTCTCGTCCATCGACACCAGCGCCGAGCCAAACACCTGCTCCATGTCCGGGAAGGCATCAAGCACTTCGCTAACGATGGATTGCAGTTCTTCGAGCACCTCGCTGTCTTTGTCGCCGGCCGCGTCGAGCGCGGCTTGCGCGTAGACGCCGGCCAGTTTTTCGACATCGACGTCGAAGACTGTCTCGCGGCTGGTGTCTTTGGTGGCTGAGCTGCTTGTCATGCGTTTGCTATCCGAACTCTACTAGTTGTCGCTGGGACTGCTGCTGGCCAGATTGTCGAGGGCTTCGCGAACGATCTCCGCTTGACGATCGGGAGTAATCGTCTGTTTGGCCACTTTGCCAGCCCAATCGACCGCCATGTTGGCACTCGTTTCGGCCAGCTTGTGCATCGCGCGGTCGGCTGCCAGATCGACCTCACGGATGGCACGTTCGCGCTCTTGGTCAGCTGCATCCTTGGCTTCCGCCAGGATCTGCGTCTTGGTCGCTTCCGCATCCCGTCGGGCTTCATCAAGCAGCTCACGCACTTCGTCTGCCGCCGTGGCCAATTTTGCCTCGTGCTGGGCGAGCATCTCCTTCGCCTCGGCATGCATTCGCTCGGCATCAGCAATGTTTGACTCGATGCGGTGCTCTCGCTCAGTGAGGGCCGCAGCGATCGTCGGCCAGGCAAACTTTCCTAGCAGGGCGACCAGGATGCCGAAAACAATGCCGGTGAAAATGGCCAGGTCGGGATCGAACTTGAGCGGGTTGATCCCGCCACCATGTGAATCCCCACCATGCCCGTCGGCTCCGTGGGCATCATCACCATGAGCGTCGTCAGCGTGGGCTCCCTCGCCATGATCAGCCTCGGCAGCTCCGTGCTCACCTTCATGCTCAGCGGCAACGGAACTTGCCGAACCGACAACTCCCCAAGCCAGACCAATGACAAGTAGGCACACGAGCCCACCATAACCGGCATTAAAGCGCATTTTGCTCATCCCAAACGAAACGATTTGAAGCGAAATACAGAGCGTCGTCCGACCTAAGAAATCATACAGACGATTAGCGCGAAGAAGGTTGCACCTTCGATCAACGCTGCTGCGATAATCATGGCCGTCTGAATGTTCCCGGAGGCCTCCGGCTGGCGCGACATTCCCTCAACGGCCTGGCCACCAATACGAGCGATACCCAGCGCGGCACCGATCATCACCAAGCCAGCCCCAAAGGGAGCGCCGAAATCCATGCTGAATCCACCGCTCGGGGCTGCTGCTCCGGCCGCACCAGGATCCTGCGCCATTGCTGGCGAGGCCACCATGAAGATCGTCAAACAAATTACTACCAACTTCGTCAACTTTAACACGGTCTTGAACTCCTTCGAATTGGAAAACCCTGAGTGAATGGACTACGAAAACGGTGACTCGACGCTTCAGTGATTCAACAATCTAGTGTGGATGCACTGCAGCACCGATGAATAGTGCGGACAAAAACGCAAAAATATAAGCCTGCAAAAAGGCTACGAACAACTCCAACAGGCTGATCAGAGAAGCGGCGATCACACTGGCGATCGTGACGCCGCCCCACAGTGCCGTGCTCGCTTCGGCGGTGACGGAAATAAAGCCAAGCAGCACGGCCAACACCACGTGCCCGGCGAACATATTGGCGAACAAACGAATGGCCAACACGCCGTGCTTG
The DNA here is from genome assembly GCA_965228965.1 of Bythopirellula sp. Classification (GTDB taxonomy): domain Bacteria; phylum Planctomycetota; class Planctomycetia; order Pirellulales; family Lacipirellulaceae; genus Bythopirellula. The sequence continues at coordinate 4,638,691 of OZ245849.1, read as the reverse complement.
ACGAACAGCCCGAACACTTCGATGAGGAAGATAAAAATGTTCATAAACGGGCTAATGGCACCCGGCAAATCCATGTGAGGGACTTGAGCCTTCCAAAAACCGACCGCCCCCAGTTGTGACATGCCGGAACCCAAGACGATCGCGAAGGTCGCGAAAGCCAGCGTGCCGGTCACGGCGAGCGCCCCAGTCGGCGAACCGACCCAGGGAATCATCCCCATCAAGTTACAGCCCAGCACAAACATGAACATCGTCCACAAAAATGGGACGAACCGATCTGCGTCATGCTTGCCGATGCACGGGCGGGCGATCTCGTCGCGGATAAACAGCAGGAACACTTCTAGCATGTTCCACAATCTGCCTCGAACCGGCTTGCCTCCTTTCAGAGACTGGGCCAGCAGCCAGAAGGCCAGAAAGATGATCGCGGCAACCACCACTTCGATCACCATGAATTTCGTCAGCTTGAAGTCGAACGCGGCAAAATCGATCAGCAAGCTACCGGATTCGGTAATCGGATCTTCCAATTGCAGGGGTTGCGGAAGCTCGATATGCCCGTGACTGTCTGCTGGGGCAAGTGCCCGCGGTACGTGAAAATACGTGGCATCTTCAACGTGCTCAAACAGATGTTGGGGTGACAGCGCGTCTGAGGCCATGAGGTTATCGTTGGGTTTCTGAAGTCACAGCGGAGGACGCCGAACGTGATTGAGCAAGTTGGATGGAAACAAACGTTTCGATCGCTAGGGTCGCGAGATAGAACCAAAGCAAGTAGCCGACAAAGTAGAGATAAGGTCCTTTGTCCTCCGACAGAGCGATTACCAAACCGATGACAAGTAACGGGATCATTCGTATCGCCGTGGAGAGCAACATCGAGACCAGTGGCTTGTCCCGCGCAGTAAAGCGATGTGCGACCGCCAGAACACCAAGGCCGACGATCAAGCTAATCAGCGCCGCCACCGCCGCCGGTTGCAGACCAGCAACGCCTTGCATCCATAGAGCGATAGGTGCGAGTAGGAGGTAGAGCAACATCACCGCACAGGCAAAGAGCACGGCACACGAAAACATCCCACCGGCGCAAACGCGACTAGCCCAATCGATCATGGTCTGTTTCGACTGCGGCAGTAGGGTATTTGAGTGAGGATGTACGGGGAGCATCTTGTGCGTCTGACTCTTCCAGCCGAACCCGGCAAGTCTAACGGTCGGAGGACTTGGTTCGGTCCGCCGCCGCATTTAGGGAGTATAGTAGGTGCTTGATCGCTACATACATCCCTAACGCGAAGCCTAGCAGCATGAAGACAATGCGTGTCCCCAGCAGCAAATCAAGTCCGTAACCCAGGATTCCGGGAGCGACCATCTCAAATGAGGCGGTCATGATCCTCGACGCCCAATGAGCAGCTCGCGCTGTCGGTGATAGGCCGTCGGCAGGGCTCTCAGTTGAGGCTGGTTTCTCAGACCGAGGTTCGGACACTGTTTGTCCTCTTCACCAGCGTGTGGTTCCGAGTGCCAACACTTGTGGTGCTGGATTCTTCGCCTCGCGTTTAGCTGACTAATCTAATTCGCAGTAGAATACGTGCAAAGGGGAATTCGTGCATTTTTTCACAAAGTATTTCGGAAACACACAAACCTATTCCTCGAAAGAGTTTAGGGGAGACCATTTGCTCCCCCACGTCGTCGAGACGGTTGGTCGTGGTGATTGCCGACCCAGCGCACGTTCAATCTGGGCAGACCCAAGCGACTATCTGACGTAAATCCTTTCCTTACAGTCACTTATGAAGCGAAACCCGCGAAGAATCCTTGCGGGTTTCGGCAAGTCATGTTAATCTGGGTTATAACAGTTGTAGGGCCGGATCTGCCCTCTATTTATTGGCGGGATTCGACTGCGAACTCGATAGAGTAGGGCGGCCAGCTAGTTGGACGAAAGTCCTGGCAGAACCTGCGTCTACCACTGTTACCCGACTGGTTCAGGGAAGCCCGGTGGGACTTTCCGTGCTGAGTATTCGTCGGGGCATCACGCCCCGAACACCAGTCTGGGGCAGCTTCTGCGAGAGGTTTGTGCTAGATCTGCGAGCCTGTCTCAGCACACCTTCGTCAGGGACGACTCCCCATAGCTCTCGACGCTCAAGTACTGTCGCAGAGTCCCTGATTAGCTACGGAGGTCCGGCACCGATGACTGCCGCCACACTACGATCCCACACCGCCAAAGACCTTGCCCAGATGGCGCGCCGACACGGCATTCCAGGGTGGCACTCGATGCGCAAAGAGGAGTTGGTCACTGAATTGGTGCGGCTCGCGCGCAAGCGTTCGCTCAATAAACCCTCTACCAATGGCAATGGCACCAACGGCGACTCGCGCAATGCGAACCCGCGCGTACAACAGAAAATCGACCAACTTAGGCGCAAACTGGCCAATGCGAAGAACATCGCCGTGTGCACGCCAACTCATGCACAATCGACGCCCGCTGAAGATCGCTTGGTGGTGATGGTTCGCGACCCCTACTGGTTGCATGCGTTTTGGGAGCTCTCCCAGCGCAGCGTCGATCGCGCACAGGCAGCAATGGGTCAGCATTGGCACACCGCCAAGCCCGTCCTGCGTTTGTTCACCATCCAAGAAGCTGGCAGCTCAACGCTCGAGCGCGACATCGAGATTCACGGCGGCGTCAACAACTGGTATGTCGACGTGCAGAATCCTCCCTGTGAGTTCCGCATGGAAATTGGTTACCTGGCCGAGAACGACTCGTTTTACTGCCTGGCGCGCAGTAACACGGTGCAGACGCCGCCCGCCGGCACCAGCGACGCGGTCGACGACAATTGGTCGCATGTGGCCGAACAAGCCGACCGCATCTTCGCGATGAGCGGTGGGTACTCGCCACAGGGCACCAGCCGCGAACTGCAAGAGCTACTGGAAGAGCGTCTCCGCCGCCCATTGGGCACGCCCATGAGCACTCGCTTTGGCAGCGGCGCCGAGTCGATGATGCACGCGAACCCCGGCGATATGCCCTTCGCCGTCGACGCCGAGGTGATCATCTACGGTGCCGCCGACCGCAACGCCCACGTCACGCTCAAGGGCGAGCCGGTGCAACTGCGGGGCGACGGTACGTTCGCCGTCCGCGTGAGCCTGCCCGATCAACGCCAAGTGATCCCAATCGTCGCCAGCTCCGGCGACGGCGTCGAGCAACGCACCATCATCCTCGCCATTGAGCGAAACACAAAGGTGATGGAGACGCAGGTCAGGGATGTGACCGCCCGATAGCGGCGAGGTGAGGCAGCTGAAAACCGACGCGCAGATGGCATCGAAGCGCTACGTACCAAGTCCAAGGGATCGTATATACTATTCCCATGGAATCAGCGCCGTTTCCCCAAGACCAACTGGTCGCGAGCATTGCCCAACTGCCTAGCTGTCTGGTCGCCTACTCAGGCGGAGTGGACAGTGCCGTCGTGGCGAAGGCCGCGTACTTGGCCCTTGGCGACAAAGCGGTCGCCGTCACGGGGGTGAGTCCCAGCCTCGCGGGCGGAGAACTAGAGACCGCCCAACGGATCGCAACCGCTATTGGCATTCGACATGAGACCGTGGCCACCGACGAGTTCGCTCGAGACGGCTACCTGGAGAACCAACCCAATCGTTGTTGGCATTGCAAGACGGAGCTATACGAGCAACTACGCTTGCTCGGCAATCGACTCGGCATCGAGCAGATTCTCAACGGCGCGAATGCCGACGACGTCGGCGACTTCCGCCCCGGCATGAAGGCGGCCACAGAGCACCGAGTACGCAGCCCGTTGATTGAATGCGGAATCGACAAAGCGGGCGTTCGCGCGATCGCTAAGTTGTGGGAGCTGGAAATCTGGGACAAACCGGCGACTCCGTGCTTGTCGAGTCGCGTGGTGTATGGATTAGATATTACCTCCGAACGATTGGCGCGGATTGATTCCGCAGAGCGATTGCTACGCGAATTAGGCCTGCAGGACGTCCGTGTGCGGTATCACCACGACGATCTGGCGCGGATTGAAATCGCACCCGAGCAACTGGCTTTGCTCGTTGAAAACGACAAGCGGCAGCTTGTCGTAGATCGCATGCGCGTGCTGGGGTTCAACTACGTGACGATCGACTTGGAAGGGTTTCGGTCAGGCAGTTTTCAGCAACTCGTATCACCGGAGGACCTGACCCGAAATATGTGAGGCTGGCCTCTCACCTTGGCGGCCCGCCCCCTGGGGGTCCAAAGAACCCTCGACCACCGCCGCCTTGAATCGGATCCAGACCGCGCTCCGCACGGCGGTCATTGATCAGGTCTTTCATCTGATCCATCTTGGCCCGCATGTCAGGACTGGTTCGGTCGAGGCCTTGCTTGCGCCTTTGGTCGCGTTCAGCTGGCGACATATCGCCCCCTCTCCCGCCGCGATCGCCGCGCTCACCTTGGTCCCCACGATTCTGACGCCGCTCTTCCATGCGATCGATCAGTTTGTCCAGCGCCTCAACCTGCTGCTGGCGAGGCATCGCTAGCATGTCGTCCATGCGCTGCATCATGAAGTTGCGAAAGCCGCGGCCGAGTTCGCGACGCTGCGATTCGGAGAGGTTTTGCGCTCGTTCGCGAAAGGCATCTCGGCTGGCCCGTCGCTCGTCTTGCGACATGTTCTCCATGTTGGTGAGCATATCGTCGCGCATCTGCTTCACCTCAACGAGTTCTTGATCTTCGCCCGCAAACAGGGCCCAACCGACTCCGGCGAGCAGTAACAGAATGACGCTGGCACCAATAACGTGTTTCTTTTCCATCGATTTGTCCTCACACGAACCTGATTGATTCAACCATTCAGAGCCGGACTGAATTGCGAGAGTCTTCTTGATTGAAGGCTCTGCTTCGTACTTCTCTCCTGTTGCGACTTGTCAATCAGCAACAATCAACGCGTCGACATGCCCATCGAGATACAGGAAGTTCCGCGACCCGTCCTGGCCAGGTGAGCCGTGAAATGATTCGAAGTCGTACACCACCCAGACTTCTCCCGAACCGCGCGTGTCGCCACGGCGCGTTTCCAACACATCCTGGCGCGTCCGACCTTCCAGACGGTACGATGGATATTCGAAGCTCAGACCTTCGTTGTCGAAGTACGGATCCCCCGGGATGTAATCCCAACCGTCTGGCCGCTTGTAGCCCGTGCCGTCCTTGTTGTCGAAGGTGTACTCGGGGATATCTTCGAGATTGATTGGCCCAAAATCGCTGGGGCAGCGATACATCTCGCGATTGTCCTCGGAGTAGGCGCCCAGCACTTTGTAGAGCGGCCACGTGCCCTTATCGTACTCATCGAACGGCCGCACCGAGGGCAGGATGGCCGCTTCGGGAAACTTGCCCCGCTCGCCATGACGGTCGAGGTACTGGGTCAGGGCCAACCCAACTTGCCTGAGATTCGACTTACACTGCGTCCGCCGCGCCGCCTCACGCGCCGCCTGCACCGCAGGCAAAATGAGCGAAATCAGCACTCCGACAATGGCAATTACGACCAACAGCTCGACGAGCGTGAATCCTCGAGTATCCGGCTTCGACCTTCGCACTGCTCGACCCTCCAAACATGGACGAATATGCCCTGAACAAGGACATTAACCCCGTCTTTTCGAGAGGGTTTCGGTCGAATCGGACACTTCGGTCGTTTACTCGACGGCAGCACTGAGAATCGAGAAGTCGGCAAAGTAGGCGTAGATCGCTAGCACAATCAGCACCAGGCACAGGCCGGCCGGTTTAGCTCCCCCCCACGCGGTCATATCCACGTCGCCCGAGTGTTGCTGCACGTAGTCCTCCTCGCGAGGACAGCACCTGCCGATCAGCAACATCAGCGATACCAGGCTCACGAACACGCACCCCAGAAAATGGAACTCGTGGATAGAGGTCACAAATTCGTCGAACACGAAGTAGCCCGACGCAATGGCGGTGAAACCAAGCACCAGGGCGACTTTGGCGGCCAAAGCAGGAACCCTCTTACTGAGCATGCCCACCAGCACAACTGCAAAGATGGGGATGAAGTAGAGGCCGTTCATCTTTTGCAGATAGCCGAAAATACTCTCCGTTTTCGCCAGCAGGGGTGCCGTCGCCATCGCCAAGATCGCAATGATCCAACCAAACCACTTGCCCGAGGCAACCACCTCTTCCTGAGTTGCCTGCGGCTTCAGGTGCGGTTGATAGACGCCCAAACTGAATAAAGTAGCCGTGCTGTTGAGTGCCGAATTGAACGAGCTGAGGATTGCGCCCACCATGACCGCTGCAAAGAAACCCGCTAGCGGTGTTGGCAGCACATCGTTGACCAAGGTGCCATAGGCCTTGTCTTGGGCAATGTCGTTGTCGGCGTAGAGATGAAAGGCAATGATCCCCGGCAAGACAAGGATGATCGGAGCCAGGACCTTCAGGAATCCCGCGTAGATGACGCCCTTCTGGCCTTCCTTTAGACTGCTGGCGCCAAAGGTCCGCTGAATAATCTGTTGATTCGTGCACCAGTAAAACAAATTCAGCAACAGGACGCCGGTAAACAGCGTTGAAAAGGGGACTGTTTGATCGGCACCACCAATCGAATTGAACTTCTCCGGATGCGAGGTCACCAAAGTATCCCACCCGTCGAGCACGCCGCCACCGTCGCCGGCGACTTGTCGCAAGCCGAATATCGTGATCATCACGCCGCCCACCAGCAGTCCAAAACCGTTGATCGTGTCCGACACCGCGACCGTGCGCAAGCCGCCAAAAATCGCATAGATCGAGCCGATGATCCCAACCAGCCACACCGTGAGCCAAAGTACGATGGTATCGTTGGGCAGTCCGAGCACTTCCCTGATATTGAGAATTCCACTCAGCCCTGTCGCCCCTGTGTAGAGAATGATTGGCAACAGGATGCCAGCGTACGCCACGATGAAAATGATCGTGGTAATCGTTCGCGTGCCCGCGTCGTATCGAATCTCAAGATACTGTGGCACAGTGGCGATCCCGCTCTTCAGGAAGCGAGGCAAGAAGAAAAGCGCCATCACCACCAGCGACGCGGCCGCAATTACTTCCCATGCCATCACACATATGCCGTCCTTGAATGCGTCCCCGTTCAGGCCAACCAGTTGCTCCGTGGAGAGGTTGGTCAGCATCAGCGAGCCAGCAATCACACCTCCGGTCAGGCTGCGACCGGCCAAAAAATAGCCTTCAGAGCTGTCGTGATTGTCGTTTCGCGTGAAATAGTACGTCAACGCCCCCACAAAGCCGGTGAAAAAGACGAAAGAGGCGATCGTCACGACGGTATCCATACGGCAGCCTAGAAGAGAGAGTTACGAGAAAGCTCGCATGATAGGCAAAGTGCTGTCGCGAGGCCAGAGTCGACACGACGAGCTGTTCTGCCGCGTCATGTTCGCTTCAGCATCCGTGCAATCCGGGTAAACTCAGCATCTATGGTGGCGTTTCCGCACCTCGGGTCGACGGACTTGGCGTCCGCCAGTGGGGCGGTAGCCGTACTCGATGGCGAACCATTCGGCGTAGCGTTCGCGATCGGTGTAGCTCGTGTTACGCTCGTCGAGCAGGTGGCCCAGTTCGTGGATCAAGATGTTGTTGAGGTAGAAGTCGGCAATTGCTTCCTCCGACCATTTCAGCCGCCAGACACCCTTTTCGGGGCGATCCCACTGCCCGCCAAACATCTTCGACTCGTTGAGTACCTCGGGTCTGGGGGGAACGTAGAAGATTTCTTCCAGTGATTCTTCCAGTGGATAGAGATACAGGGTCGCTCCCCATTGCATGCCGTAGCACGGGAAACTCTTCTTCTTGCGGGTCATTTGGCTGAACTGGACGACTTCCAGCGCGTCTAGGAAATGCGCTGGCATGCGACTCAGTCGCTCGCGAACCTGCTCCGGCGTCACGACATGACGGTAGCCTTCACCGGGCGATTGCACGATAATCCGATAACCGTCGCCGTCCTCGCGCGGCTCGTGCCAGTCTTCTGGTGGCGAGAAGGGCGCAGGCACATTGTGAGCGCCGAATTGCAAGCGACGCGCGCGCGGTGACCAACCGACACGCGGCTGTGTGGCCTGACGACGGGTTTGGCGGGTAATATTGTGTTTTTGATGTTTGTTGTGGACATGCTTTCGTCGTGATGCCATCGCCGGAACCTCTGGTCACGTAGGCAGTTAGCGCGGCAGAGCACGCTCCGCGCGTAACAGGACAAAACTCGTTGATCACTTTCGATGGCAGGCAGGAAAAGCCATCGTTGGCGGCATCAGACATAGGAGAATTCGACGTCGCGGCCACCTATTCCATGGTAGGCACCCTGGAAGGGGCCATCCAAACAGATCGCGTAAGTGCTTGGCTGGACGTGGCTTACCGAGCGTACCACACACCCCTCCATCGGGTGGATAGCGGGAATCTCAGCACCCTGAAATCATGCCCACCGTCTCACCCTCAACGTGACCGAAACTGATCCCGCGGACGTGATCCTACGAATGAACGTAATCCTTTACACGAGAACGGGTTGTCACCTTTGCGACGAAGCGAACAACACGTTGCTCGCGCATGGTTTGCAAGCCACGGAAGTCGACATCGACGCGGACGAATCTCTGCGCGAGAAATTCAACACATGCGTGCCCGTAGTCGAGATCAACGGCAAGGTGCGCTTCCGCGGTCGGGTCGATCCCGTATTGCTCAAGCGACTGTTGCACAATCGCACGGAGGCTGAGTAAGTGATTGACTCGTCATCTTCACCGCATGAGTCGGGGAACCACTTGGGGATCTTTGCGAAGTATTGGGCGCCCGGGAAAGTGAAGACGCGGCTTGCCGGTTCGCTGGGCGAAAGGAAAGCAGCTCAGATCTACGAATCGTTCGTCGCCGCGACGATCGCTCGGCTGTCGGCGATCGACAGCCGCCGCACCATTGCCTATTCGCCACCCGACGCGGAGACGCTGGCCGAGTTCGAAGCGGCAAACATCGCGGGATGGTCGCTTATTCCCCAAGCCGAAGGCGACCTGGGCATGCGGATGAAATCCTACTTCGATCACCAATTCGCGGCGGGAGCCCAACGTGTATTACTGCTAGGAACCGACAGCCCCAACGTTCCCCTCGTGGAAGTCCAGGAGGCCTTCGAGCACCTGAAAACTAGCGATGTCGTGTTGGGGCCAACTGCCGACGGCGGTTATTACTTGGTTGGGGCGGCCCGGCAGACGCCGCCGATCTTCGACAACATGCCCTGGAGCACCTCGGAATTGTTCGCTATGACGATCGCGCGTCTGCAGGAGTCCGGCATCAGCTACGCGCAGCTCGATCCCTGGTACGACGTGGATGAACTATTTGACCTGCATCAACTGATCGAAGACCTGCGGGACGACCACAAGGACGAGCCGTCACTGGAGGTCCTGCTCCGCCACGTTTTGGATGTGATTGAGGCGTGATGGCTGCCACAGGCAAGAATTTTGACGTCCTCATCGTCGGTGGCGGTGTGATCGGTCTCTCGCTGGCCTGGGAATTGGCTCAGCATAGCGTCAAAGTCGGCGTCGTCGATCGCAGTGCGCTCGGCAAAGAAGCCTCCTGGGCCGGCGCCGGTATGATCCCGCCCGGACCACCCGAATCACATTGGCACGTCGCGACCGCGCTGGAACAGCTGGAAGGGCTCAGCCAAACGTTGCATGAACGGTGGCACCCACGGCTACTTGAAGCGACGGGCATCGATAGCCAGTACCAACAGAGCGGCTCATTACACCTCGCCGCCTTCACGGAAGAACAGGTAGTTGAACTTCGATCACGCGTAGCGCGATGGCAAGCCTTGGGGATTGACTGTCGCGAGATTGACGCGACGACGGTCGCAGATCTCGAACCCGCACTGGCCGCGCGCGCTGAGCAGTTCGCTCTCGCGTATTGCTTGCCCGACGAAGCGCAGATTCGCAACCCGCGTCACCTTCAAGCCCTACTCGCTGCCTGTGAATTGGCCGACGTTGACCTGATGCCCCACGCTGAAGTGCAGGGCTTCGCAACCGATGGTCAACGAATCACGGTCGCAGAGACCGACCAAGGATCGATTACCGCTGATCAGATTTGTATCTGCACGGGTTGCTGGTCAGGGCAGCTTGCACGTCAGCTGGGCACCGATCTGCCAGTGCGGCCGATTCGCGGACAGATCGCGTTGCTTGACGGTCACGTCGGATTGCTCAAACGAAACGTGTGCGTCGGCTCGCGCTACTTGGTCCCACGTCGAGACGGGCTTGTGCTAGTTGGTTCCACGGAAGAAGACGTCGGTTTCCAAAAAGCGACGACGGACGACGCCATCAACGGATTACGCGACTTCGCTGCATCTGTCGCCCCCGAAACGGCCGCGCTGCCATTGAGATCCAGCTGGTCTGGCCTGCGCCCGGGCACACCGGGTCGTCAACCGATCCTCGGACGAGTGCCGAGATTTGACAACGCCTGGATTGCGACAGGCCACTTCCGTGCCGGTTTGCAGCTATCGCCCGCGACGGCAGTGGTAATGCGGTCGCTTATCATGGGACAAGAATCTCCGATAGAAACCTCAGATTTCGCGCTCGGCCTCGCCAGCGAACTACGAAGCTGAAGTGCCCGCCGCAACTGGGTGACCGTCAGTCGAGCGCTGATCATCGGCCTCAAACTTCCGCCGGTAGTAGTTTGTCCACAAGTGCGTCGCGGTCGCGCCGATCAGCGTAGGCACCACCCAGGGAACGATCGCCCAGAGGCCGGGTAACGAGCCCCAAATTCGACTGGCGCCGAACACGAAAAACGCGGTATGAAAAGCAATTCCCAAACCGATCATGCTATCCATGTGCAGGTACCACCAGTCCATCGGGCCGTGTCGGTCCTTGCCAAGAATTCGTAATGTCTTACGGCCCTCGAACACGCCTAACGTCCCCAAACCGATCAGCGCGAAATAGCGAGTTTGCCCGCTCAGCGCGTATTGGTACGCTCCGAATAGCGCAGCGAGCAGACTGGCTAGAATCGAGATCATGACGAACGTGCGCGTTCGCGCATCACCCAGGTCCGATTGATTTCGTCGCGTTTTCACAGCGCGTAGCCCAACCTGCAGCGAGGCCACGAACCACGTGGTTAGCATCCCCAGTAGCGCGAACAGAAAACGAATGTTTGCAGACAGCAGCTCGACCTCGTCGGTGCTCAGATCGCGGGTGATTCCTGAAAAGCTCACCGGCGCGATTAGTCCCCAGCTGCAGGAGACGATCGCCGTGGCCGCGATCACGATTGCCAATCGCACGAAGAATCGTCCTGCTGCAAGATGCAATCGTCCGCCTTTCTTGGCGAAGATCGGAATCCAAAAGCAGAGCAGCCCAAGTGCTCCCGCGCCGATGTGGACGGACCGCAACGCGGAATGAAAGGTGAAGTCCATGCCTGCACTCGCCGTCGGGTTTAAGGAGGCCACTAAACCGCTTTCGGCAAACAGCAGGGAATCTTGGCGATCAGATCATCGGTTTTTGCCAGCAATCGCGAGAAGACCCGCAATCACCAGAAGAAAGGACCTCACTCGCCTTTTTCGTGCGCGTGACGCCACGCGTGTCGGGCGATCGAGCTGAAGCTGCTGGCGAGGAATGCCGTCCACGTACCGAGCACCGCGCATGACAGCGAGCCGACGATCCAGCCCGCCCAACCGATCCGACCGCCGATAGTTATCCAGAGCACCGAACCGCCCACGATCATCCCCACGGCAGCTCCCCCGATCACGAACCACAACAGCCAGTTGCTCACGCGTCCATGATCCGCGAGCGGTGTCGGCGGTGGTAGCGTAGCCCGCGCCGCCTCGGTCATCTCCGATTCCGCGCGTGGGTGGTCGTCGTCAAGCTTGGGATTCGACGCCCGCCACTGACGTACGTCGGCAGACGTGTCGCGCAGGCGGTTGCCTACCAACGTGCCAAACACGTGCGCTGCGATCAGCAGCGCTGAAACCCCGATCACTAGCGGCACCGCTCCCTTGGTCAGCACTAGCGCAGCGCACAAAACGCTCAGCAGCGTGACGATCACAAAGAGGTGCCGCAAACCAAAGCGAAACAGGTGCGGCTCGCGAGACGGGGGGGAATCGGGGGAGGGCATTGCTGCATTATCGATGCAGTCATGGAATTCAGCAAGCGCGACACAATCACCGAATGACACGTGGCCCCCGAGTCGTTGGCTTGCGGCCACTTACGTCTGAGCTTCTGCTGCGGGTATCATAGAAGTTTGCGGGTAAGCGTAGCTCGCAACCTGTCGTGACTTGAAATCCGCGATCCTCATTCCGCGCTCCACCCATGTTGTACTTCGCTGCCGGCAGCCCGACGACCGCACTTTCCGACGATCAGCTGCGTGACGCGTTGGTCGGCGTATTCGAGCAATTGGGGCCGCGCGAGCGCGTGATTGCCGTACCGCCGGATTTCACACGATTTAACAGCAGAGCAGGGCAGCTGACTTGCATGGCGCATGATTACTTCGGCGGCAATCTAGTCGACGTCATGCCTGCCGTCGGCACACATTTCGAGATGCCTGACTGGCAGAAGGAAAAGATGTTTCCCGGCCTGCCAGCGGATCTGTTTCGCTATCACGACTGGCGTAACGATGTCGAGACCATCGGCACCGTGCCGGCTTACTTTGTGTCGGCCGCCACTGAAGGCATCTACCGCGAGGCGTGGCCGTGTCAGATGAACAAGAAGCTGTGGAACGAGCCCTACGATCTGATCCTGTCGATCGGGCAAGTGGTGCCACACGAAGTGATCGGCATGGCGAACTACAACAAGAATATCTTTGTCGGCACCGGCGGGGTGCGTGGGATCAACGAGAGCCACTACATCGGCGCCGTGTACGGTATGGAACGGATGATGGGCCGCGCGAACACGCCGCTCAGAAAGATCCTCAACTACGCACAGGACAACTTCTGTGAGAATCTTCCACTGCTGTTCGTGCAAACCGTGATCGGTCCTAACGACGACGGCGAGTTGGTCGTGCGCGGCTTGTATATCGGCGATGACGTGGAGTGCTTTGAACGAGCTTGTGAGCTGTCGCTACAAGTCAATTTTCAAATGGTCGACGAGCCCCTCAAGAAAGTGGTCGTCTATCTCGATCCTGAGGAATTCCACAGCACTTGGCTGGGCAACAAGGCCATCTATCGCACGCGGATGGCAATCGCCGATGGCGGTGAGTTGATCGTCCTGGGGCCGGCGGTCGGCACTTTTGGCGAAGATCCGCAGATCGACGTGCTGATTCGCAAGTACGGTTATCGCACCACGCCAGAAATCCTCAAGGCAGTCGAGGACAACGAAGACCTGCGTGGCAATCTGTCCGCCGCGGCTCACTTAATTCATGGGTCGTCGGAAGGGCGGTTCTCGATCACGTATTGCCCCGGCAAGCTTACGCGGGAAGAAATCGTGGACGTTGGCTACCAATACGGCAATCTTGCCGACTACTCGGCGAAGTACGATCCCAACAAGCTCAGAGACGGCCTGCAGCAGGTCGACGGCGAAGAGATTTTCTTCGTCAGCAACCCGGCTCTCGGCCTGTGGGCGCACGAATCGCGGATGACAGACTGACGCCTGACTCGCAACGTAGAAGAGGCATAACATGACAAGCAAGGATTGGTTCTGCCTGGCGCTGCGACTGTTTGGCATTTGGTTGCTGCTGCAGTCGGTGCAAGAGTTTGTCCCGTGGTTGTGCTACGCGTTATCGGCGTTTGGTTCTGGCCCAGGATTCCCAGACTGGAGCTATATGGCGATTTGGTTCCTGCTGGCAACCGGCTTAGCGCTTGTGTTAGTGTTCTTCGCACCCGCCATTTCAGTACGATTCTATGGCACCGCATCAGGCAACGAGACCGCGGTGCAGACCACACGGTCCTCCGAATCAAACGCGCTCAAGGTCGGCATCCAACTGCTCGCCGTCTACGCGCTACTGCTCGGCCTGCAAGCGTTATCAGGTGTTGCTCTGGGCATGCTATCCGGCGACATTCGTGCCTCGCTGACGTCAGTCGATTATGGCTCGGCGGACTACGACTACATGACCAGCTTGCTCACGTGCGGGCTAAATTTCGCCTTCGCCCTGCTCCTGATCATCTGGAACACGCGGATCATTTCCTTCATCGAAAAGATCCGCTACGTCCCCGAGCGCGACGCCTACGAACCGGCTCCGTTGGATGACGCTGGCAACACTACCGGCGAATCATGAACGACACAGACCAAGACAACGGCGTGCGATTCTCGATGAAGTCGTTGATGATTCTCATCACGATTGTGTGTGGCGTGTTGGCGCTGCCTGGCGGGCACGAGCTCATTGCCGTCATGTGCATCTGGTCGGTGCTGGTCGCTGCCGTCGCGTCGCTGCTGATTATCTTCAGCAAAACCATCAATCGATTGATCGCGGGCTCTCACAAGAGACGCCAAGCGAAGCAAGCGACGAACGGCTCGGCGAATCACCAGGAAGCCTCCTAGCGCAACCGCCCCCAGCAACGCGCAATCGGCCGTCGTCACAATCGTACCGATTCGCGCCGCCGTTACAGCCAGACCAGGCACGTCTGCAACACAGCTGGTGTTTTTTTACTCGCGCCCCAGCTGGCAAACTATCTTTTCGAGTACGCGCCAGCACAGCTGGCTTGCTCAAGCACTCGAACCACGCGCCAGACTATGGACATCGAACAGCTCAAGAAAGAACTCGCCAACGACGATTCGCTTTCGACTCTGCCCCTCGACGACACGACGTATGACGGGCCGGTGTGCGAAAAGTGTGGCGCTCCGGTCCCTGACCACGCATCGCTGGCCTGCCAAAAGTGCGGCTGGTATGCGAGCATCAATTCGTACGTTGAGATCGACCGCAGCTGGGAAGTCGCGACCGATCCCAAGCTGGCCACGGAAGAAGACACCAAACCAGAGCCCTCCGCCAAGCTGCCCATTTGGGCGTACATTCTCGGCGCCTGCATCTTCGCCGTGATCGCCGAGAGCGTGGTCGTACGCGTCGCGACAGCACAAGATCCTTGGTTGCGGACATCCTGGTCGCTGTGGCAGCTGCTGATCGGCTTCTGCTCGTTTGCCGTCTGTCACACGTACTGCTTCGTGCAAGTCATGAAGTACGAAGCCGACACCAAGTTCCTGGATTACATTCTGCGTCCCATCAACACCTGGTCGGTCGCGTTTCGAGGCATGCCGGAAAAGGGCTGGGTCTGCTACGTCGGCCTCAGCGGTTTGACGGCGGTGGTGATGTCGCTTGCCGTAATCGGCGGCATTCCCTACGAGAGACTACTCGACTGGAACGTCAAGGAAAAAGCCAAGTTCAACCTGATGGGTGCGATCATGGATCAAGCCCAGAAGGTAGCAGACGACGATGAAAAGAGCCTCGAAGAAGCCGTCGGCGACCTCGCCGGCAAAGCGGAACTCGACGACGAGAAGAAAAAAGCGGACAAGAATCGCGAGCGCGAGGACTGCATCATCATCGGTTACATGTCCAACAGCAACGGCGAGATTCTCACGCTGTTCTTGGCTGCCGAACGCTACGCGCGGCTCAGCTACGCGGGTAGCGTGCCGGCACGAGGGATACCGGAAGAGGACCTGCAAGATTTGAAAACCAAGCTCGTGAAAGCCAAATCGCATCGTCCGTTCGTGAAAGTCTCGATTGACGGCGCGACTTGGGTCAAACCGAAGTACCTTTGCCGAGTCAGCTACCGCCGCAAAGGAAAACAGGGCGGCCTGTACGGTGCCCGTCTGGAAGACCTGCTCGGCGAGGTCGAACTCGGCACGAAATAATCCCGCGGGCCCCGATGCCTCAGCACGCTCGACGCTCGCGATTACGACGGTTCTGCGGCTTCTGCCACGGTAGGGCGAAGCCGTGTTCCGTCGAGGGCCACTGCCGCCCGCGACCGCTGGCTTTCTGACCTATCGTTGAATTAGCGACCGACGGGCAGCACTGCCCTTCATTTCATGCAACTGAGGGCCTCAATCATGGGCGTAATCGACAATGTGACAGACGGAGCGAACACCGTGCTCCATGAAACCTGGGTCTGGTTCAATCGACTGGATCAAGCCGAGTGGATCGCTCTGCTGGCGGTCGTCGCCGGTCTCGGTTTTTTGTGCATGCGCGGATTCAGTGGCCGCGGAAACATCTAACACCAAACGTGTGCTCGAACTGTCCGCGAGTTCGTGGCACTTCAACGGCTAGCGTAGCGCTGACAAGGCGAAACCACACATAAGGATTTCTCGACGATGGAACTCTTGGCTCTAGCAAATGGTTTTGAAGGATATCTGGCCGATACGGTGGCATTGGCAGCGGTAGCGGTGATCGGCTACTTGGTCGGTCGGCGGACGATTTCCAACAATGCACAACTCCAAGACTTCAAACTCAGCCAAGAACTCCTACGCGCCGCTCACATCGCGAAAGAGCTGCAGCAAATCGCCGGACGTATTCGCCAAGATGTGGCGTCGCACCAAGCAAACATCTCACAGTTCAATACTAAGGTCTCCGACCTGCAGTCCAGTGCGACGGAAGATAGCTGGCAAGCGCTCAGTGCCGAGGCTGAAGCACTACTGGTTCCTACGATGAAGCTGGCGACCGACCTGTCGCTGGCGTACGATCAGCTTCGCAAACAGTCGCTCCAACTGATGAATTTCGCCGGCTCGCGTACTGACCCCGACACGGGCATCCACAATCGACGCGCGATGGAAGAGCAGTTGGAAGTGTTGCTCTCGCTGCACAAACAAAACGCCAGCCGATTCTCGTTAGCACTGTTCAGCCTGGACTGCAACGGCGAGGATGCGGATCCCGTGTTCGGCGAATTCGTTGAACTACTCGAAAACTGCGCTCGCGAAACCGACGTGGTCGCCCGTTACAGCAGCGAAGAATTCGTTGTGCTGATGCCGCAGACGAGTCTCGCCGGCGGCGTCATCTTCAGCGAACGGCTGCTCAGAACAGCAGACTCGCTCGACCACTGTGTGGTCGCCGGTGGGATCGTCGAAGTGTCCACACACGACGACGCCGAGAAGCTACTTTCTCGTGCCGATTCGGCCCTCTACAGTGCTCGAGCTAACGGCTACAACTGCCTCTACAAGCACAACGGACGGACCATCCGCGAACATGAAATCGAGCGTTTTCCGGCCATTAGCGAGGCCCAGCCCGCTGAGGGGGTCTTCGCCGCGCACGATGATGAGGTTGTCGAAACCGCCTGAGCGGCGACCGACAAGCGCTGAGCGGAAGACCACAATAGGGCTTGATTTCTAGCCTAAGTTGACTTCCTTCGGTCCCTTAAATTACATTGGTAACGGCGGATGGAGCCCAGCACGAGGCGCGCTTTCTCCGCCCCGCAGCCAACCCAACTTGGCATTCGCACACCGGGCGTCAGTCACTCAAAGCACACAAGGAGATCGTCATGCCGTTATTCGAAGTCGAGACGGACAGTCACATCATCATCACCTGGGCAGAGGACAACGACGGTGCCTCCGCCGTGGTGGCAGAAACCTATCCCAACGAAAGCGTCATTCGCATGACTAAGCGACCCCGTGACACGTGGGTCATCTCCAAGACAGCCCTCGGTATTGCTGGCCACACCGACCCTTGCTCGACGGCGCGCGACTGCCTCTCCAAGGCGGAAGGCGACAAAGTTCACGCGATTCGACTCTACATGCAAGAAACCGGCGTCGACCTGGAACAAGCCCGTAAGACCGTCGAGTCCAACATGGTTATGGGTTGGTAAGAACTTACCAGCGCGAATTAGGAAGCGTGAATTGAGAAGCGTGAAGACAACGTCTCGCACGCATCTTCACACTTCAATCTTCACCCCTATTAACCCACTTCTTTATCGATAACGCGGCGCCGGCGTTGACTCAGGTGTCACCGAAGGCGTCGCAACGTTAGGCACCGTCGATTCTGGCGGATTCGGTCGCGTGGCGATCTCCACACTCGGCCCGTCCGACGACAGCCCGTCGTATGTCGACGTACCACCAGGACGATACGGCTTCGCGCTCGCCACCTGCGGAGTTGAGCTAAACGACGGCGCCGAGGAAACCGGCGGAACCGTCGGAGTCACTACACCGGATGCCGGCCCCGAAGGCGTGATTGACGTGCCAGGTGTAGCTGCCACCGCACCGTAACGACCGCCCGCCGGCTGACTGTAACTAGAGACAGCTGGAGTGCTGCTGTTCGGTGCTGTGTAGGCAGACGGTGCCGTACTTGTGGCAGGAGCACCGGTCGAAGCGAGATTCACACCACCGGGTGGAGTCGCTGGCGCCGCCGTCACGTTCGCATAGCGATCACCCGTGCCGTACGACGGCGTCGCGCCGGCGGGCTGACTGTTGGCGATTGGCGGCATGCTCGGTGCGCCAGTGGTTGGATAACCGCTGGACAAGTTACTCGAAGCATAGCGATCCTGCGTCGCCGGCGCTGCCGTCGGTGTCACTGGACTCGAACTCGAGGAAGCAACGGTCTTGGCTGGCGGCACAGCATTAGGGTTGTACGGCATGTCGACCGAACCCAAGTCTGCCGATTGATCGCGGTTGTACAATGCTGGAGGAGTGCTGGCGGCGATCGATGGCGAGGCACTCGCAGCAGGCATTGTGGAAGGCTTGCTGGCGGCCGCCATCGAGGCAACAGGATTGGTCGCTGGAGTTGCCGTCGCCGGTGCGCTGGAAGCGAACGCAGGCGCAGGCGTCTTGGGATAGGCTGGCGGAGTCGGCTGCGACGCCGCACTCACAGCGCCAAACGGTGGAGCGGCCGCGGAGGGGCTACTCGCTGCTGGCGGCATGTACGGTGGCGCCGGAGAGTACGGTGGGGCTGATGAGAGCGAGCCGGAACCAGCTGGCGCTGCCAAATCAATCGATGGCGTCGCGGCGGCCAACGTTTCGGCCTGCTTGGCGACATCGGCTGGCAGCGCGGGAGCCGAGTGCGCGAGCGCCGTCGATTCGACGTCTGACTTGTCTCCCGATTTCCAAAATGCCAACTTTGGTGCAGACTGACAACCTACCGCGGCAGCCAGATAGACGGCTGCCAATGTTGCAACGCTCTTATTTCGCATGGCTTCCTTGCCTTGATTCGAGAAGAATCGAATTTCTTGGTGAGTCGGCCGAGGCTTACTCCACTGCAGGAGAGCCCGTCCGTCAGGGTCTCGTCGGTACGCAAAACGTGTAGATGTGAGAGAATCCTTCCCATCACACTTATTTCACATTTCGGCAATCTTCCCCTAAAGCACCACAAAATCTGAAATCCCCAAGCAAAGACGTACCCTCCGCCGGGAGATCGGCGCGGATTATAGAAGGCTCCTGCTGGCAGTCAATGTCAGTCGGCGGCGATGCTAGCGAGTGCAACGTGAGTCGATCGTCAGTGACGTTGGCGCTGATCAGCGGACGTTTCCACACTTCAACACACTAAGCTGCACGTCTCGAAACCAATCGCCTCACGACGTTTTTTCCCGCAATCCTCACATACGACCCATACAAGACTTCGTTGCTAGCACACTACAATTGGTGGATGTCGTCCATGCCTGGAGTTGGCAACTCCGAATTCCAAGCCGTGAATTGAAAGGAAAAGATAACGATGAAAACCCTGACCCATCTGGTGCTCGTGCTGGCGTTGATCGTCACGGCAGCGGGATGCTCAGAGCAAACCAAAGACAAGGCGGGCGAAGCAGCCAACGCCACCGGCGAAGCCATCAAGAGCGCCGCCGAAGACACGAAAGAGAACGTCAAAAAAGCCGCTGACAAAACCAAGGAAGTCATCAACGACGCAGCCGGCGCTGTCGAAGAGGCCACCAGCGACGCGAAAGACGCGGTCGAAGAAACTGCCGGCGAAGCAGAAGCCGCCATCGAGGAAGCAACCACCGAAGCCGCTGAGGAGTGATTCGGCGCGTCGTGGTAGACGAGACTCGACCGGCCTCTAGCGAAGCGACATAGCCTGACGACACCACCGGGATTAGCTGCACAGACAAGCTCCGTTGCCTCCGCAAAGGCGCTAATGCGCGAAGGGGTTAGCGGGTTGCTCTTTGCGCCTTAGCGCCTTTGCGAGAGTCCCCTCCGACGCATATTTTTTCGTTGAAATTGGGCCAGCGAATTCACTAGACTTGAGCTTCCAACACCAACCGGAGCGGTCTCGTCTGCGTCGCGGAAGAGATTGCCGCTGCGCGGAAGCGGAGTAATTGTGAAGAGTGAAGGGTGAATTTACTGGGCAGGGGGAGGGGGTTTTGAAAGGTCTGTCACCACTAAACCTTTCAGAACGTTGCCTCCTGTGCGGCAGGAAGGGTGTCGCAACTACAACGAAGATAAGCGTTTACGAATCCGCGCCGGGTGCCACGAGGGTGAGGTTTTGTAAATGAAAACGAACAACCTTTCAAAACCTCAAAAGAAAACAACCCCCGACGTGTGCCGAGGGTTGTTGTGAGGATTCAGTCGTTTGTGGCCCGGATCGCTTACGGTAGATCATTTGCAGACGTGCCGCATTAAGCCTTCGCAGCGGCGTACCGTTCTCCGACGGCGTTCCAGTCGATGACGTTGAAGAACGCGGCGACGTAGTCGGGGCGACGGTTTTGGTAGTTGAGGTAGTAGGCGTGTTCCCAAACATCGATGCCGAGGATCGGGGTGTTGCCGGTCATGTAGGGGTTGTCTTGGTTGGGAGTGCTCTCGACGACAAGCTTGCCGTCGCCGGTGACGCTCAGCCAGGCCCAGCCGCTGCCGAAGCGGGTTGCGGCCGCGTTGCTGAAGGCTTCCTTGAACGCATCGAAGCCGCCCAACTCGGCGTTGATCGCGTCGGCCAATGCGCCTGCGGGCTCACCGCCGCCGTTGGGGCTCATGACGGTCCAAAACAGCGAGTGGTTGGCGTGGCCACCGCCATTGTTGCGGACGGCACCACGGATGTTTTCGGGGACCGATTCGATGTTGCGGCAGAGGTCTTCGATCGACTGCTCCGCGACACCGGCGCCTTCCAACGCACCGTTGACCTTGGTCACGTAGGCGTTGTGATGTTTGTCGTGATGGATCTCCATCGTGCGAGCATCGATGTGGGGCTCCAGCGCGTCGTTGGCGTAGGGCAGGTCGGGTAGGGAATAAGCCATTGCTCTGTTTCTCCTGACTATTGGGGCGGATTTCCGGGTAGTGAAACCTCCCAGAAAGCGAAGTTTGACTGCGGAAAATGCAGCATATCGCATCTGCCAAGCAGTGGCAATCGGCCCGAAGAGAGGTGAAACGGAGATGGGCGCAAACAATAAAAATGCCTGGCTTTTGTCCGAAGCCAGGCATGGGAGAACTGCATGCGGTTTCGCAAACGCGCAACAAGCAGGTGCCGCTACAAGCCCTGGGCTTGGTCGAGCAACCGTTGAATTTGAGCGCGTTGCTCCTCTAGCTGTTCGAGGTGCTGCGACAGGCTCGAAATAATGTCGTTCGCGTTGGGCTGCTCGGTGGTTGCGGGTGGCTCGTCGACGACTTGCTGCTCGAGCGCAGCATCGACGACGTGGGCCTCCAGCTGGGCCTGCTCTTGCGAGCGGCGTCGAGCCGACCACGATTGGTTGCGAAGTGGCGCCCGCTCGCTGCGAGTCCGCCAGTGTTTTGGTTCGGTGAGTTCTTCACGCATAAGAATAATGGGGGTTGGAATGTGCGGCTGGACGTGAAACGGATGGCTAGACAGAGGACACGGTGGGCGTAAACGTGGCGGTGGTCTCCTCGCCTTCCTTAGCCATCAGGTAGGCCTTAATACTCTGTTGGATCAAGCGCGCCCGCTCGGCCATGTCGGCCTTGCGACGCTTCTTGGTCCGCTTGGGACGAATCTTGAGGTGGACTTTGGTTTGAGCATATTCACCCGCGGCAAAGCCCAGATTGTTCGAACGTTCGATGCGTTCCTCAGAGAACTGCATCTCGACGCGGAACGTGACGTGCGAGTCGCCCTTGCGTCGGTCGTAGGAGACCTTCTCGCTGGAGACTTCCAACTCCACGGAGTTTTCCTTAGTCGAAAGAATCTTGGCCTGGTGGTCCGAGACGAAACCGCGCAGCTTCTCAATCGCGATGTCGATCGGCACTGCGCTGGTCAGCGTCGTATCCACGACCGGCTGCGCTCGCAAGCTGGCAAATTTCCACCACGGGTTCTTCTTTGTTTCAATTTCCATGCCATTTCCTAGTTGAACGACTTGGTTACGACCTTGTTCCTTCGCCATGAGCAGAGCACGATCCGATCGGCGTAACATTGTTTCGGGGGAATCGCCTGCCTGTAGTTCGGTCACCCCAAAGCTGGCGGTGATACGTTTGTTGCCGAGGTACGCATGCTGAACTTCTGCCAACTTACGACGCAACTGTTCGGCCCGACGAGCTCCATCGGCGTTGGTGCAGTCAGCACACAACACGGCGAACTCTTCGCCACCGTACCGAGCCACCAAATCGCCCGCGCGACACATCGAGCTCAGCAGGTTGGCGAGCGCGATGATCGCCTCGTCGCCCGCCTGGTGGCCGTAGGTGTCGTTGATGTTCTTGAAATGATCGATGTCGCACATGATCAGGCTGCACGGCTGTCCCGCCTGCTGGTGCGCTTCAATGAACAGCGCCAACATACGATCGAACTCGGCACGATTGGCAACCTTGGTCATCGGGTCCTTGGTGACTTCGGCATGCAACGCCTCGCACTTTTCTTCCAACGAAGCCTCAGGCTGCGCGTCGTGCAACAGGACCGTCGCCCCCTGAACCTGACCGTCAGGAGAATGAACTGGGATCGTGTGCAAGTCGACCGACACGTGCTGTCCCTGACGTCCCAAGATCAGGACACGTTTACGCAACTGGGTGTTGGTCAGCAACGACTTCGCAACTGGACAGGCGTCGTCAGGCATCGGCTGGTCAGCACTGATGCAGATGTCCAGCAAGCTGGGAATGAAGATCTGACCAATCGCGGCCTCGCCGCTCACCCCGGTGAGTCGTTCCGCACCGTTACTCCACAGCGTGATTCGCGCCTCCGAATCCACGAAGACGACACCATCGTGCATTGCATCGATCAGTTTCTCTTCGAACCAGGATCGCGGCTGCGGTGCTTGGGCGGGCGCACTGGCAGGCATTGGCGTGGGAACGATTCCAGGCGCAGCTTGCCACGGCAACTCGCTTTGAGCAATCAATCCCAGCCAACGATCACCCATCTGTGTGGCCAGGCTGCCCTGGTACTTTTGAATCACTTCGACAAACTGTTTCACCAGGCCGGGATCAAACTGAGAGCCGCTCAATTCGAACAGCTCCGCGACCGCGCGCTCGCGTGGTTTTGCCGGTCGATACACCTGGTCGGTGGTCATCGCGTCGAAGGCATCGACGATGGTAATCATGCGTGCTGCAAGTGGAATCTGGGGGCCGGCGAGCGGCAGCGTGCTTCCCTGCCCATCGAAGCGAACCGTCACGTAATTCACTGCGTCGAGCACGCGCTGATCACCGCAACAACTGCTCAGAATATCCATGCCCATCTGATGGACTCGACTCACATCGCGTTCTTGCTCGCTGGTAAGTCGATTGGGATTGAGCAGCAGTCCCTCGGAGGCTCCCATTTTGCCAATGTCATGCATCAGCGCGGCAAGTTCGAGCGTGTCGCGATCGGCCTCGCTGAGCTGGAACTGCTCCGCCCAGGCACTACACCACAAGGCCACTCGCAAGCAGTGCGCTGCCGATTGGGGGTGCTTGTACCGCAGCGCTTTGAGCAGGCTATTGGCCATGCCCAATCGTCCCTCGGTCAGCAGATTTTCCTGCTTTGCCTTCTCGGCAAGTTGTTGCTCTGGCTTGCGCGCGGCCAGTCCGCTCTCGGACGCGGCTTCTTCCAGAGCGCTAAGCAAGGAACTGATCTGGGCAACGCGGCTCTGCGTCGATTCGCGCCGCGTCGATGCCTCGTCACTGGGCGCAGCCGTAGCGGGATCAGCGCTCGGCGTGGCCGTTGGAGTCGTCGCAGCTCTGGGCTTGCGCTCTGGCAGTGCAGGAGGCGTCGGAATGGTCGGTGAGCTGGGAGTGTTTGATTTGGTCATCGGAGCGTGTTTCGCTAGTCGTGGCGTTGACGGCAAATGGACCTGTAGGACGGGCGTCTGGAGCGACGCGCGTGGAATCTCTCCTAAAAATCTAGGTCACGCTGGTGCATTGCTCTCTGAGGCAAGGGGGATTCAATCGGTTCTCACTCGTATTGGCCGGAAAAACCGTCTCGCTAGTCAGATACCTTCGCGGCTGCCTACACTGCCCAGCACGTCTGGGCCGCAAACTTTGCCTGTTCGGCACAACTGTAGCCAGCTCGACTTCGTTCCGCTTACAGCGGTGGAAATGCCGAATCCGATTATGCGGAACGTAAGCGAAACGAGCCTGCCCATGCTAGCGTTGCGCGGCGAGCGGGCATCTATTTCGCAACACTATCCGCTGACTCCACAGCGTAGCGCACTGAATCGAGCAACGAGGGTCTTCTTCTGGAAGAGTTTGACGTACGAAGGCGAAATGGCACGTAACAACACAAGAGTAGGACGCAGACGACGCGTCCTCAACGAAGAAGTCTTGTCCGCGAGCAACATCGCTATCCACACCGGCGGTGGCGCAAGCGACTTCGAGCCTGGTGATACCCCTCGTTATGGCGCCGGTGCGAATATCGAGAATCACCCCCAGGTGACAAGCTTTGTTCCTCGACGATTTCGCACGCTGTGCGGTCTCGCGGCGGTCGGAGTCGCGGTCGCTGCAGGTGCCGAAACCGTCGCCTTCTTCGCCGAGTCATTGAGCGCCCTGGTGAAAGTGAGCTCGGCCAGTGAGATCACCGAGGTCTTCGCCAATCGACTCATCGCTTGGACATCGGCGGTGATGCTGGTGCTCACGATGGCCTACACACGACTGATCTACTCGTTGCGCCGCCATCGAGTGGACGACGAGCGCGGACGATACCGTGTTTGGCGCACCGCAGGCTACGCTGCACTGCTGCTGAGCCTCAACAGCGTCTTAGGCGCCCATCAATTGATCGCTAAATACCTGGGAAGCATCGTCGATTGGCAGCTGTTGCCAGCGCATGCCGGTTGGTGGCTCGTACCGTCGGCGCTGATCGGTGGGTGGCTACTAATCAGACTGATCCGCGACGCTTCTGAGTGTAGAACGGCACTGTCGGTGTACGTGTTGGCTGCAGCTTGCTTCGTCGTCGCGGGGGTGAGTAGTTCTGGTTGGTCGCCAGCCTGGGCTGCAACTGTGCCTGAACTGATGAGCCGATCGCTTCCGCTGGTCGGATTCACCCTGCTGCTGGTCGCCTCGCAGTTGTTTGCCCGCTACGTCATTCTAGACGTTCAAGGGCTGATTGTGCGCGCCGACGTCGAATCCGAACGAGACGAGATCGAAAGCAAACCGGTCTCCAAGGCGAAACTCGCTAAGTCGACGGTCGAAGTGCCGCCAGAAGAAGAGCAGCCTGCCGAAGAATCCGAATGGGTGGACGGTTCGGAACCAGAGACCGACTACGACGACGAGCCCACCCCACGGCTGAGCAAGGCACAACGCAAGCGGCTTCGCAAGCAGAAGCAGCGAAACCGGGCGGCGTAGGGTAGAGGCTGAGACCTGTGGCCTGTAGGCTATGGGTTTTCATCCAACTGCCGCAATCGTAATCAGCGCCGATGACTGTCCGTACACGTTTTGCTCCCAGCCCGACCGGCTACCTCCACATCGGCGGTGTTCGCACTGCGCTCTTCAACTGGCTGTTCGCCAAAGGGCAGGGGGGTCAGTTCATTCTCCGCGTCGACGATACCGATCAGCAGCGCAATGTCGATGCGGCACTGCAGCCGATCCTCAACGGCTTTCGCTGGTTGGGTATGGATTGGGACGAAGGCCCCGAAGTCGGTGGTCCTCACGAGCCGTACTACCAATCTCAACGCGGCGAGAAGTACCAAGCAGCCGTCGAGTCGCTGCTTGCCAGCGGAGCCGCGTATCGCGATTACGCTACGACCGACGAGATACAGGCCGAGCGGGAAGCAGCCCAAGCTGCCGGCGAGCAATTCACCTACAGCCGCAAATGGATGGCCGAATCTAACGAGCAAGCCAAACAGTTCGAAGCCGAAGGCCGCCAGGGCGTCGTGCGTTTGAAGATGCCAAGCGAAGGCGAACTGGTCCTGCAAGATCTCGTCCGCGGTGAGGTGCGGTTTGAGTGGGCGCGCGAGCAGGACCACGTCATCCAGCGCGCCGACGGCTCATGCCTGTACCACCTGGCGACCGTCGTTGACGACGCAGACATGCAGATCTCGCACGTGATTCGCGCCGAAGAGCATCTCTCTAACACGCCGAGGCAGGTCTTCCTCGCGCAGCAGCTCGGCTACGAGCCGCCCCAATTCGCCCATCTCCCGTACGTCGCTGCACCTGGAAGCAAGGAGAAACTGAGCAAGCGCAAGTTGAAGGAGTATCTGAAGAATCGCGATTTTGCGAAGCTGATGCAGCATGGCGAGAGCATTGCCGAGCGATTGAAGTTGAGCTCCGCTTCCGACACATTTAACCCGGTGATCGTCGACTTTTACGAGCAGATCGGCTACTTGCCCGACGCCTTGCTCAATTACCTGATACTGCTGGGCTGGTCGTTGGACGCCGAGACCGAAGAGTTCACCCGCGCGGAGATGATCAAGCGCTTTTCGTTGGAGCGGGTGAACAAAGCGCCGGCGAGTTTCGACCCGCAGAAGCTGATGGCGTTTCAGGATCGGGCGATGCAGCAGTTGCCGATCAAGCAGAAAGTCGCCAAAGTGCTTCCGTTCCTGCAGCAAGCAGGCTATGTCGACGACCCTCCGCCCTGCGAGACGGCTCCTAAGCTGACGCAGATACTCGAAGCCGCCGGGGATCGCGTGAAGGTGGCCGGCGACATCCTCGACTACACCGACTTCTACGTATCTGACGAAGAGTTGCCCTACGACGAAAAAACCGTCGAAAAACGACTTCGCAAACCCGAGGACGCCAAGTCACTGCTGAGCGAGTTTCGCGCACAACTGGCCGCGCTAGAATCATTCGAGCCAGCCGATCTCGAAAAGTGCCTCAAGTCCTTTGTCGAGGCGAAGGGCATCAAGATCGGCCAAATCATTCACGCGTTGCGCGTGGCCGTCACTGGCAAGGCAGTCGGATTCGGCATGTTTGAGACACTGGCCATACTCGGCCGCGATCAGTCCTTGGCGCGAATCGATCGTGCATTAACGCTCTGATCCCGCGACGCGCGGTCCTACACTCTGCCATTATTCCACTCTGCCATTTTTCTTGCACTTGGCCGCAGGTTTCTTATCATGGGGAGTGGGTTCGGACGTGGGGCGGGGGCGAATCAGCGGTCGATGCGGATGGCTGATCTTATCTCGTGCGGATCACCGACTCCGCAGGTCTCTTTGCCTGCGCCGGCGGAGTTTACTCAGTCGCTGGAGGTTTCCATGTGCTGTGCGAAGTGGTTGCGGCCCGTTCTTGTTGTGATGTTGGTGAGCACTGTCGCGATCGGTGATTCGACCCTAGCCGCCACGCGGACTTGGATCGGTGGGAACAACAACTGGGATATTCTGGCGGCGAATTGGACTCCAGCAGACGAACCCGATTCGAACGATGATGCAGTGTTCAACACGTCGAACTTCGTCACGATGACGATCAATCAATTGGTCGAGGGCGTGACGCTCTCGGGTGGCGCAAGTCTCTCGACGGGCACCCAGTTTCTAAATGTTAACGGTACGATCGACCTGGACGGGCTCAGCACGAGTGTGACCGTCCACACGAATTCGTTGCTCGGCGGCACGCCGCCGTCGGTTTCGATCGATGCCGACGATATTATCATTACCGGCGGTGCCGAATGGTTCATGGCCAATGACGTGACGGTTTTTGATAGCTCGACCACAGGCGGCAGCGACGCCGATACCGTGGGCGTTGTGACGGTCGGCACGGGAAGCACTTTTAACGGCAATGGCCGATTGCTGCTCAACAACAGCGTCTCTACTTCGACTGTTCTGTTTCAGAACAACGGCACGATCAACGCGCTCACCTACGGCAACCCAGGATTCATTACTTCAGGAACGCTGACGCTCGACGCGCCGGATCCCGAGTCACGGATCGATTTGGATGGCACGACCGGCGCGGGGTCAGTCAACGTCTTGCGCAGTCAAACGCTCGACATGAATATCCGCCAGAGTGATGACTTCGACGGCACGATCAACATTTTCGCCAATGCAGAACTCGACTTCCAGCATGCGTGGGAACTGAACGGTACGATGAACGTGAACTCGGGGTTCATCGCCGGCAACCCGCCGTTCGAGCCTGACCAGTCGGCTGGAATCGCCGTAGTTGCCGGCGGCACCGTCACGATGAGCGAGAGCGATTCGCGCATCAATGTCGTGCACAATGACGGCACGTTGCAGTTTGACGCGCCGCTGATGGCTAACGATGGGGTGATCGATAACAACGGCCATCTCATTTTCAATGCGAACGCGACGATCGGCTCGGGGGTCGATTTCTTCATGGAGTTTGATGCCGATCTGACGGTAAATGCCACAGTGACCGTGAACGACGCCGATTGGAACTGGGACGACAACGGCGGCAGTAACAACGATTTGACGATCAACGACAACGGCACCCTCAACGCCAACATCACCGCAGCTGGCGCAAGCACTTGGACCGGCGACATGCACATCGTCGGCGGCACGCTCAACGTGGAGGGCGACAACAACAACTGGGAGCAGACCAGCGGCAACATCACCATTGAAGGCACGTCACTGGGCGTAATCGGCGGCGATCAGTTCAGTTTGACGGGCGGCACGTTCCGCGTTTTGCCCGGCGCGAACGGCGACATCTCGGCGATCACTTTTTGGGATGGAGGGACGCTCGACGTTGATGGCGAACTAGAACTGCTCGGAGGAGTCGATTGGGCTGGCACGACGGTTACCGGCGACGGCGTGCTGGAACAAGAGGGCAATGCCGTGGTGTCCGCCAACACGACGATCACAGTAGACACCTACGACTGGGATCAGTCGACCACACTGGTGCTTCCTGGCGTGAACTTTACCGTCGACGTCGACAGTATCGATCGCAACGACGACACATTCAACGGTAACTCAATAACTGTCAATGGAAGCACGCTCAAGGTCACGGTTGCCGATGGTTCGTGGACACTGGGCCCGGCGGGCCGATTGAACATGGATAGTCCGTTGGTAGCCATTCCGGTACTCGCCTCGGGTGGGTCAGAGTTGGTGGTTGCCAGCGGGGGAATCATCGACGTTTCGGCTCCGGTGGCGCGGATCGAGGTTCCTTTGGTGCTACAGGAAGGGAGCCAAGTGCGGCTGGACGGGACGCTACCCACCCTGCGAACGACCGCCGGCATTGAACTCGCGGGTGGAGATATCGTGGGAATCTCGCCGGACAGTAGTTTTGTGGTGGACGGCGGTGGCCTGTTGGTCACCGGCGAGTCAAGCATCACCGCCGACTCACTTTCGTGGGGCGTTGGAGGTGGAACGACGATTGAACCGAGCGGCTCTCTAGACGTGAACGTGGACGACTTCGGTGCCGACACGATCTACGACGGCCTGCCGATCACGATGAACTCCGGCGACTTAGACGTCAACGTTACCGGCGCGTGGCAAATGGATGCCACGTTGCGAATCAACAACACCGACAGTGACATTCCCGTGCTTTCTGGCGATCCCGTCGTATTCAGCGGCAACATCGACGTAGGTGGCACAGGCAGATCGAGTATCAGTGCGTCCGCGTCGTTCATCGGCACGCCAACGGTCGACGTCGAGGCTGGCACGCATTTAAGTTTCTCCGGCAATTTGTTGCTACTCGGCGAAGCGATTTTCACTGGCGAAGGGATCATCGCTTGGGATGCTGACACGACCTCAGTCGTGCTCCCTCTGACGATCAACATGCCCGATGGCACTGTCGATCTCGATGGCGATCTCCTCGGCGATGATACGCTCAGCATTCAGGCGCCGCTTACTCTCAATGTCGGAGCAATCGATGTCGGGATCAACACCTTTGACGACGACACGATCGAAATCGATCCCAACGGTTCGCTCACGATCGACCTGCCCGGCAGCACCGAATGGGCCATGAGCGGCGTGCTCAATCTGAATGGGAAAACTGGCGTTGATAATTTCGCCATCCAATTGGCGGGTGAAAGGGTCGAGCTGCGCGGAACTGTGAATGTGACGGACCAATCACAGCTCGACGCGAACTTAGACATCACCGGGGAGATCAACATCGCGGCGGGCGGCAACCTACGCGTGAATGGCAGTCCCGATGGCAATCAATTCGTGAGTCCGATTCGCCTGGAAGGTGGAGTGATCAACGGGCCTGGCAGGCTGTCGATCAGCAATAGTCGAAGCCTGGTTGGGTTCGGCACCGTTAATGCCGATATCGATTTCGATGGTCCAAATCCCGGCGTTTACGCCGACAACGGCGAGCTGGTCGTGAACGGTGCGATACTCGATCTCGGCGGGATCGGCACCGAGGATGATGATGGCATTTTGAACGTCACAAATGTGTGGACGACCACCTCAGCAGGTGGCGTAGAACTCAACGGTGGGGAAGTCCGCGGTGCGAAATTGACGGTTGATGGGTCTTCGTCGCTGGATGGAATCAGTGGTCACGGTTTGATTACTCCCCAAGTGGTCAACGAGGGAACCATCCGTGCCAGCGGCGGAACGCTGACCATCCAGCATCGCACGATTAACGACTACGATGGTTTGTCCGATTCAGGGAGACTCTCTGCCGGAGGCAGCGATTTGGTGATCGACAACGACACCGGGGCCGGAAACATATATACCTTTCGAGGAACGCTCATTGCGAACGGCAATGCACTCATCCTGGAAGATCTAAGCCATCGGTTTGCGCCCGAGTCGACGCTCAACCTGACGGGCGGCACATTTCGGTCGACTGAGAGGACGCGGTTTGGAGGCACAATCAATTCCAGCGGAGTTTCGACGATCGAAAGGAACGGAATCACTAGCACGTTCTCCGAGTTTGAAGCGACCAGCACGATCAACATCACTGATGGCGAACTACAGCTTCTGTTCCTGCACGGCGTTTTCGCCGGCGCGGAATTCACTGGGGCGGGCAAACTGACCAACATGAGCACGTTGGACCTGTACGACGGTGCCGATGTTGGCGTACACGTGGAGAATCACGGCGCGTTGCGATTGCTGGACTTCACGAACTTTGTCAGTGATCCCAGCCATGCATCGGTCGCGAGTTTGGAGCAGTTCTCCTCGGGCCGTTTGTTCGTCGACATCGCCGGTACCGACTTCGACGACTACAGTCGCCTGCAGGTGGGCGGCACGGCGACGCTCGACGGGGGAATCAACATATTTCTGGATGACGACTTCGAGCCAGCACTCGGTGACACGTTCACCGTGCTGACCGCCGGCCAGGTCGTAGGCACGTTTTCAGCCATCGGAGATTTCTTCGCCGAATTGGGCCCCGGTCTGGGTTGGGATCTGATCTATAATCCGACGGGCGTTCAATTGACGGTCGTCGCCAACCTGACCGCCGACGCCGACCTCGACGGAGATGTCGACGGGGCCGACTTCCTCATTCTGCAGCGCACCAACCCTGCGTTGATCCCCGATTGGCAGGCACAGTACGGATTGGAGGCGGACCCGTTGCTGGCGGAAAGTTCGGCAGTGCCGGAGCCTGGCTGCCTGATCCTCGCGTTGTGGAGTTTGTGTTACCTCGCGCGGAGACAAAACAGCGTCGCAGCTAGTTAGGAAAAGCCCAGCATCTAGGCGCTTCGAGCGTTTCGGGCTAGGCTCAGTGACCTATGAGCCACACGGAAGACGCATCTGAAGGAGAAGCCGCAGCGCTGGCACAGCAAGAGCTGCTGGAAAGCTGCTTAGAAGTCGTATTCGATGCCTACGATGAGGCGATCGACGACGAAATGATCGATCCGGTCGTGTTTGTGATCGATTGCGAGGACGAAATCGGGGAGCAGATCGCTCATGCCTGGCTCGGCGAGTCGACCGTCCGTGATGCTGTGGCCGAACAGCAACTGAACGACCCCGGCAGCGACCGCACGACCGTCTTTGCCTATGCGTTTCCATTTGTTGATAGTCGGCGTGAGGTTCCGGTTGTGTTTGAGTACCTTGCACCGGTATTCGAGCAGTCCCCGCCACCAGACGGTTTTTTGGCAATTGCAGTGACCGCGGGCGGAGCGGCGGCGTTTACCGTGCCACATGCGGCTCGAGACGCATAGCAAGTAACTAACAAACGCGAGCAGAGAACAAAACGTGACGTACTCGATTACTCTCATACCTGGCGATGGAATTGGCCCTGAAGTAACCTCCGCAGCGCGTGAAGTGCTTGATGCAAGCGGCGTCGATTTGGAGTGGCAGGATGCGCCAGCTGGCCTTGGGGCTTTGGAGTCGGGTGGCGATCCCCTGCCTGAAGCGACTGTCGAAGCGGTGCGCGCCGCCGACGCGACGCTTAAAGGTCCGACGACCACCCCGTCGGGCAAGGGTTTTCGCAGCATCAACGTCGCGCTGCGGCAACAGCTCACGCTCTATGCCAACTTCCGGCCGGCGCGCTCATTGCCGGGCATCAAAACGCGGTTTGACGACGTCGACCTGATCGTCATTCGTGAAAACACCGAAGGTCTCTACAGCGGCTTGGAACACACGGTCGTCCCTGGAGTGGTTGAGAGCTTGCGCATCATTACGGCAAAAGCTTCGGAGCGAATCGCTCGTTTCGCGTTTCAGACCGCCCAACGGCAAAGCCGTAAACGCGTGACCTGCGTCCACAAGGCGAATATCCTCAAATTAAGTGACGGACTCTTTCTGGATTCGTGTCGCAAGGTGGCGGAGGAGTTTTCTGACATTGAGTTCGACGACTGCATCGTCGATGCGGCCGCCATGAAGTTGGTCAGCAACCCACATCAGTTTGACGTGCTAGTGATGGAGAACCTGTTTGGTGACATCCTGTCAGACTTAACCAGCGGCTTGGTCGGCGGATTGGGAGTGACTCCCAGCGCCAACGTGGGGGATGGCATGGCCGTGTTCGAAGCGGTTCACGGGAGTGCGCCCGACATCGCGGGACAGGGAATCGCCAATCCCACGGCGCTGATTCTCAGCGGAGTCTTGATGCTGCGCTATCTGGGTGAGAGAGAGGCGGCCGATCGTGTAGAAACTGCCATTCGTGCCGTCTTGGCGACGGGCGACGTCTTGACCGGCGATCTGGGCGGAAAATCGACGACTCGTGAGTACACCAACGCAGTCTTAGCCCAGATTAGCTGAGTCGTACTGAGTTGGCAGATCACTCACAGAATTTTTCGTGAAAATACGAAACTAGCTCGTAAACGCTGGGTTTGTAGAGTAGCGGAACCTTCATTGCCGTCGGTGGGAGGATTGCGCCATTAGCCACGCCCGACATTTCGGGGCACAACGCATCCTCAAGACAAAACCATCCGCTCAGGCCCAAGTTTCGAGCAAACGGAAAGTTGCTTTGCCGTAAGGCGTTCTACTTGTTTATAATCGTAGAGTGGAAATTCCTCTACCCTCCCCTCAGGTCCCCCCTGCCATGAACGACTTTTGGCGCGCTCTCCAGCCAGTTCTCTCCCTTGTCCCCTTGTCGATCAAGTTGCTGATCGCTCTGGGTATGTTCCTGATCTCCGCCGGTGTGGATCAGTGCGTGAATGCGCAGCCCACGCCAGAGCAAATCCAGCGATTTCGTGAAATGCGTGGACGGCGCGGCGGACCGCGAGTGAGGCAGGCACCACCGCAAGCGCAGCCGCAGCCACAGCCGGAGGAAAAGAAGGAAGAAAAGAAAGACGAAAAAAAGGACGAAAAGAAAAAGGAAGAGGAAGTCAAAACCTTCAAGCGACCGACCGATGCCTCAGTACGGCTCGACCCTAATCGAGTACGGTTGCAGCCCGATAAGAATGGCATGGTGCAATTCAATTACAACGGTCAGCCGTGGGTCGATGTGCTGCAAGAATTCGCCGACGCGGCGAAGATGACGTTCGACTATCAAGAACTCCCGGCCGACCAGCTGAATCTGATCACCCAGAAGAAGTACAATCTCCAGCAAGCTCGCGATTTGCTCAACAGCCGATTGCTAGCGCGCGGGTTTACGCTGGTCACGCAAGGCGAACTACTCTCGGCCGTCAAGGTAGACAAGCTCGATCCGAGTCTGGTACCGCGCGTGGAAGTCGATGATCTGGAAGATCACATGGCGCACGACATCGTGCGCGTGCGGTTCGATCTGCCTGATTCGATCGAGCCAGCCAAAGCAAAAGACGAAGTCAAAGTGCTGCTGAGCCCCAACGCCAAGATCACACCCTTGCTCTCGACGAAGCGGCTGCTCGTGATCGACACGGTCAACAACCTGACCAGCGTGCGTGACCTGTTCTACGCCGAGCAGACGGCCGCTGATTCGATCATCAAGCCGGAAATCTATGAGATCAAGCACCGTCGGGCCGACTACGTGGCCGATCAAATCATGATCGTACTAGGACTCGATCCCGCTTCGCGAAAGAGTCCGCAAGAGTTGCAATTGGAAACGCAGCGGATGCAGCTGTTGATGCAGATGAGTCAGCAGAAGAAAGACGTTTCCAAGTTGCTCAAGCCAGGCGGCCCGCCTGTCCACATCGCCGTGGATCGACAGCAGAACGTGCTGATGATCAACGCTCCGGCCGACCTGAAGAGAACGATCGAACGCACGATCGAGCAGGTCGATCAGCCGGCGGGTGGTTACGTCGCGGCAACTGCGGGCGGACGATCGACGCGTCCGCACAAGACCAAGACGGCAAGCACCGACGCGGTCGTGTCGGCGTTGACCGAATTTGGCCAGCTCGATCCGCTGACCCGACTGCAAAGCGATTCCAAAACAAAAACGATTTTCGCCTACGCGAACGAGGGAGATCATCAAAAAATCGAGGAGATGATCAAGAAGCTCGACAGCACCGGCCGTGAGATTCACGTCATTCAGCTACGTCGTTACTCGGCCACCGGCGTAGCTGGCACCCTGACCGCGATGTTCGCCAAGTCCGACGACGACGAAGACAAGAACCGCTCGCGGCGAAGTAGTTACTTCTCTTATTGGGGCAGGGGCAGGGGCGAAGAAGAGGAGGAGGATAACGAGCTGGGTTTCAAGGCGATGCCCGATGCTGAAAATAATCGACTAATCATCTGGGCCAACGCGGATGAATTAGCGCGAGTGAACAAGATGCTCACGCGATTGGGCGAATCGCCCGAGGGTATTACGCGCAATCCGACTAAGGTGCGAGAGCTCCCCTCGCGCACCCCTGAAGAAACAGCTCGGCTGCTAGAGAAACTGAAGGCCGCCTATCCGGGTCAATTGAATATCGACGATTCCGCATTGAAGAAGAAGGTCGAAGACGAAAAACCGGAAGTAAAACCTGAGGACAAGGTGACGCGGCGTTCGCCCTTGGGATCGGCGCGATTCATGACGGTCCAACAAACCAGTGAAGCGACCACAGAGTCGAAAACCGAGGCCACACCGAATCCTCCTATCAACGTTACGGTGACCGAGGATGGCCGGATCGTGCTCAGCAGCGAAGACGCGGCGGCGCTCAATCAGCTGGAGGAGCTGATGTACAGCATACAACCGCGTCGAAACGAGTTCGTCAAGTTCAAGCTCGAGTACGTCTACGCCTCAGACGTTGCCTTCAAGCTCGAAGAGTACTTTGAGGAAGAATTGAAGGGACAAACCGAGTCAGTGTTCGACCAGTGGGGCGAGTACGAAGGCAAGCGAGAGAAGGATATGGGGCCCAGTACGCTGGGTCGCCGTGACCTGCTGCGGTTCATCTCGGAAGACTACACCAATACGCTGATCGTGCAGGGGGCAAGTTCTTCGCAATTGAAAGTCATCAAGGACTTAATTGACATCTACGACAAGAAGCCCAAACCACAAGAGTATTTGTCGCGCAAAACGGAAATCATCAAGCTCAAGTACGCCAATGCTCAAGATATTGCCAATGCCCTGAAGGAAGTCTATCGCGAGTTGCTGAGTTCCAAAGATAAGGAGTTCAAAGACGACGATGGGGGCACGTCGTTCATTGGCGGCACGGAGAAGACGTACGTGTTCGGCGAAGCAAAACTCAACGAGGATGGCGAGGAAGAGCCAGTCTTCATGAAGTTTGAAGGCATGTTGGCCGTTGGCTTCGATCAAGTTTCCAACACGCTGATCATCTCCGCCCGCGAGGAAGTTTGGGAAAGTGTGAAACGGACGGTCGATCTGCTCGACCAGGCGGCGGCTCCCAACACGACGATTCATGTCCATCGCGTGGGCGGTGGCGTCCGCGCAGGTACGCTGCAGCAGTTGCTGCAACAGTCGGTGAGTGCTCCCTGGCCGGGTGGCAAGCCCAAGCAAGCCCAGTCGCAAGCGGCACAAAAACAGGGCGAGGAGCAACAGACCCAGGAACGACCTCGCGAACGAGAAAGCGAAGGCCGCCGCCGGCGCAGACGGTAGGGAATCGACGCGGAACGTTCTTTTTTTGCGATCTTCTGCGTGTGCCGAGGTCTTATGAACAGGGAGGAACCGAGGAAACGGAGGACGGCACCGAAGTCCGTCTGCACGCTACTCTGTGCTCTCGGTTTCCTCCTCTTCCAAGCTACGGCACCGCCTTCTGTGCAAGCCGAAGACTCATGGACGGCACTCGCGCCGGGCCTACAATCGCGACCGCTGAGCCGCTCGGCGAGTCCCCAACCTACTGAAGAAACCCCCTTCGTCTCGCTCTCTCCTGAATCGACCGGCGTCGACTTTGTGGAACGGCTCGATTGGAATCATCCGCGCGGGCAGTTGTTCTATACCGGGTACGCGTGCGGTGGAATTGCCGTCGGCGATCTGGACGGCGACGGACTGCCCGATCTGTTTTTTGCCAGTGGACCGAACCGCAATCGACTGTATTTTCAGCGGTCCCCCTGGAAGTTTGAAGAAGCTGCCGCTCGCTCCGGATTGGATGACGACCCGAGTGTGTGGAGTACCGGCGCAACGTTGTTTGACGTCGACAACGACGGCGATCTCGACCTGTACGTCTGTAACTACGACGCCCCCAATCAGCTATATGTCAACCGGGGCGATGGCACATTTGACGAGCGGGCCGCTGAGTACGGCCTCGACATCGTCGATGCCAGTCTGATGGCCTCGGTTGCCGACTACGATCGCGACGGCGATCTGGACATCTATCTGGCGATGAATCGCTACCTCGACGAAAAGAAATTCCGGCGGCGTGACCTGTTTTACTGGCACGATGGAATGGAGCACCTACGACCCGAGGCGGAAAAGTACTTCACGATCCGACCGTACCGCAATCAGCCCGGCCAGCTCAACATGTGGGCGGGCCGCACCGATCGTCTCCTGCGCAACGAAGGACCCGGCAGAAAGTTTACCGATGTCTCGGACGCGATGGGTCTTGACCGAGGCGATACGCTTTCGGCCACCTGGTGGGACTACAACCATGACGGCTGGCCCGACCTGTACGTTGCCAACGACATGGCCGCGCCCGACCGGCTGTTTTGCAACCAGCAAGATGGCACCTTCAAAGATGTCGCGCTAACGAGCCTGCCGCACTCGCCGTGGTTTGCGATGGGCTCCAGCGCTGGTGACATCAACAACGATGGACTCGTCGATTTCCTGGTGGCCGATATGTCGTTTCGTACGCACTTCAAAGACAAGGCGACCATGGGCGACATGACCGGCAAGTTTCGCAACGTCAGCGTCTTTCCGCACCAGCAACTAATGCGAAATGCCCTGTTTGTGAATTCTGGAACGGAGCATTTTCAGGAAGCCGCGTATCTGGCCGGCCTTGCCTCGACCGATTGGACGTGGACGGCCAAACTGGCGGACTTCGACAACGACGGGCGACTCGACGCGTTTTTTACTAATGGCTCGCCCGTTAATCTTGCCAGCACCAGTAGCGCGGAAAAACCCGCTTACGAGGTTGGTCTGGATATCGGTAGTTTGCGAAAACGGTACGGCAGCCAGCCGCCGGTATTGGAGCAAAATCTGGTCTTTCAAAATCAGGGGAATCTCCAGTTCGCCGATCACAGCAAAGCGTGGGGGCTCGACCAAGTCGGCATGAGTTTCGCGGCGGTGCACGCCGATCTCGATCGCGATGGCGATCTCGACTTGGTGGTCGCGAATCTTGATCGCCCACCGTCGCTCTACCGTAATGACCACAGTGCTCCCGGAGTGCTGATCGAGCTGCGAGGCACGACGTCGAATCGCTATGGCGTTGGCGCAGAAGTTGTGTTGGAAACGTCTGAGGGCACACAGCTTCGCCAGAGCTTTCCTGTTGCCGGTTTTCAATCCTGCCAAGAAGCGATTTTGCATTTTGGAATCGGCCCCGCCGAAGAAGCGACGCAGCTCACCGTCCGTTGGCCTAGCGGTGGCGAGCAGGTGTTTGGCGAATTGCGGAGCGGATCAATTTATCGCGTGGATGAGCCAAAGTTGTCCGAGGTCGTGCCGCGCGACAAAGAGCAATCGCAGCCGCTGTTCACTGATGTCAAGAACGGCCTGCTTGCTGAGCACCACGAAGAGCCGTTCGACGACTTCGCGAGGCAACCGCTGCTGCCCAACAAATTGTCGCAGCTTGGGCCAGCAATGGCTTGGGGTGACGTCGACCGCGATGGCGATATGGATCTGTATTTGGGCGAAGGCAAAGATTGCATGGCGATGCTCTATCTCAATCAGGGCAACTTCCGATTTGAACCGAAACCACAGGTCGCTTTCGCACGCGACGAACTGTGCGAAGACAGCGCCGCCGTTTTCTTCGATGCAAACGGTGACGGACATCTCGATTTGTACGTCGGCAGCGGCAGTGTGGAGAGCGATCCGGGCAGCGAGAACTATCGAGACCGCCTCTACTTGGGCGACAGCAAAGGCGAGTTCAACCATCCAGCGGATCTCTGGCTGCCCGACCTGCGGTACAGCACGGGGGCCGTCGCCACGAGCGATTTCGATCACGATGGCGACGTCGATCTCTTCGTCGGCTCGCGGTCGATTCCCGGCGAGTACCCTCTAGAACCAGAACATGCATTGCTGGTGAACGAAGGGAATCGTTTCACAGATGCTCTCAAGCCACTGGCAAAGGATATCGCCGACGCGGGAATGATTACGGCCGCCGTTTGGGCCGACATCGATGCGGACGGCTGGGAGGATCTGTTGGTGGCTACCGACTGGGGACCGGTGCGACTGTATTTGAATCGGCAAGGGCAGCTTTTCGAAGCAACCGCTACGTGGGGGCTCGACCGCTGGTCGGGTTGGTGGCAGAGCCTCGCCGCCGCCGACGTGGACGGCGATGGCGACATCGATTTGGTTGCTGGCAACTTTGGTTTGAATACGAAGTACAAGGCGTCACACGAAAACCCGGTACTCGTCTACTACGGCGAATACGGCGACTCGGGACGTAAGCATCTCATCGAAGCGGGTTTCGAGGACGAGATCTTGTTTCCCTTGCGCGGCAAGAGTTGCTCGTCTGCGGCGATGCCTCATCTGGCCCAGCGATTTCCAACCTACGAGTTGTTTGCCAAGGCGACACTGCCGGAAATCTATACGCCAGAGTGTCTGAGCGAGGCCCAGCGGTTCGAGGTGAATACGCTCGTATCAGCCTGTTTCCTGAACAACGGTAACGGACAGTTCGAATTCGTCCCCTTACCCCGTGAAGCACAACTTGCACCGGTGTTCGACCTCGCGATTGCAGACTTCAACGGCGACGCGGTGTCCGATCTGTTTCTCGGTCAGAATTTCTTCACTCCTCAGCGTGAGACGGGTCCGATGGCCGGGGGACTGAGCGTCGTCGCATTGGGTAAAGGTGATGGTACGTTTGAGGCGTTGCCTCCGGCCGAGTCGGGCGTCATCCTCCCCGGAGATACGAAGGCAGTCGCGGCGGCTGACTTCAACGGCGATGGCCGAACGGACGTGTGCGCCGCCACCAATGATGGACCCGTGCGCCTGCTCGGCAATCAAGTGAGAATTCCAGTGGAACAAGCTCCAACGGTCGATGCTCCGAAGTCGAGCTCGCGGAGCGAGCAGAATCTGACGCTGGCGGAGCAGTTCATTGCA
Source organism: Bythopirellula sp. (assembly GCA_965228965.1). Classification (GTDB taxonomy): domain Bacteria; phylum Planctomycetota; class Planctomycetia; order Pirellulales; family Lacipirellulaceae; genus Bythopirellula. The sequence continues at coordinate 4,598,800 of OZ245849.1, read as the reverse complement.
ACACAACAGTACGAGCAAGGCTTACCCTATCTGCGAGCCGTGCTGAAACGTCATCCTCGTGACGTGAAAGCAAACTTGATGTTGGCAAGCGTGCGACGCGAGCAGGGAAGATATGCCGACGCCCAGGAGTTGCTGGATCGCCTGAGCACATTCGGCGACGCTGAAACGGCAAGTCTGCTGTTGGAGCGTGCTCGACTTGCCGTTGCGATGGAGCAATATGATCGCGCTGTCGATATATTGACAGCTGGCCTCGAAACGCACCCGGGTGATGGACGGCTCCACGAGTTATTCGGCGAAGTGCGGATAATCCAAGGACTGTTGGGACGAGCGCGAGAACACTTTCGGCGTGCAGGCGTACAAAGCAGGCTCGCAGAATTGGACGAGCGGGCCGCCGTCGCGCGGTTCACGTTCGAGCGCGGCCAGTTGGCCGAACAGTCTGGCGACACGCGGGGTGCCGTGCGTCTGTACGAGAAATCTCGACGCATGGATGCTCAGCCACGAACTCTGGATGCACTGGCGGAGCTATTGAAAGCGGCTGTCGATGACGAGTTGCGAGACGACGCCTATGCCGATCAATTGCGAATCTGGAGCGAGGAGTTAAGGGCGCTGCGTGCTCCGCCCAGAAACTTGAAGTGAGTGGATCCTAGCTTACGCTCACCCCTGGACGCTTGTGTCAAAAAAAGAACAGCCCGGCTGTCGCATGGACAACCGGGCTGTGTCGGTTTGTTGCTTTGAAGGCAGGCGCTGTTGTGATAGAGAGCTACAAGGCAGAGCTCAAAACCCAACGAAGCGCGGGCCGTCAGAAGCAGGTGGTGGGTGGCTGTCTTATCTGACAACCGCCGTCGTCAGCAGTTACCACCCCACTGGCGTATATGATAATCGTTCAACGAACCACCTCCTTCCATATTGAGTGATGGCGGCTAGAGCGTGCTGCCAGAGCAACTCTAAGCGGCCAGGCTGCCCGTCGCACTGCGTTCGTGCGACCCGATATTCACATTATAGCTACAAGCTGGCCAAAATCCCAAGAGAGATCTTCGGCCCACCCACCGCAATTTTCGGCGGACAACCCAACAGACAGCGACCATTGGACTTAGGTTCGGTGGGGATTCCCAAGAATTCGTCAAGCGGCCGCATTAACGTTCCGCGTATAACCCCATTCGCTGCGTGGAACCGTCGTCGTCCAGCTGGTCCTTGCGGATGCGGGTGGGTCTGGAGTTGCACACCGAACGCACGCAGGCAAACCGTTCGATTGCGTCTGACATCCAGGTCGATGCGACTTGCAGATGGCTTTCTTCCAACAAATATCGGAGTCTCACCAAAGCTGTTCGGATGCATTGAAACTCCTACAGATTACCAGCGTCCAATTTAGGAGCCACCGATCCACTCAGTTTTCCCGCAATCTGATTGCTCAATCGACGAATGGCTATAATTTACTAATTCAAGCGAAGTGCACACTTCGGCTTCAATGCCACATTCGTTTCAGCTCTGCGGATTCAAGATGCCCAATCGACGCATGACCATCCTAGTCGGTGTTGTCCTGCTCATAGCAGGGCTTCGATTGGCTCGCGTCGCCTCCGAATGCGAATCTGGTTGGAGCTTCGTACTGACCCAGTGGCAGGACGCCTCTTTAGGACTTATTAGTCTAGGCCATACTTCGATTGGCCATTCCGCTCCTTCTGAGCAAGCGGACTTCTGGCTGAGTGAGATCGACCGCATTGTGCGAGATCATCCCGACTCAGCATCGATTCACATGGGGGCGGCATGGATTCTCGATTCTCCTGAGATCGGCTTCATGCAGAACCATTGGCGACAGAGTAAGCACGCACTTATGTTTCCACAATCGGGTCTAGAACTGGATGAGGAGGCCATTTCGGATGCGAAGGCAGAGTTTCGGGACAAGTGTGTGGACAGGTGCCTGGAAATGGCGCGGACCGCGACACAGCTTGATGCGACCGACGTTCGGTGGTGGCGTATGCGTGCCCTCTTATTGTTTGAGGGGGATACGCTTTACAGCGGCGTGGAGTTTGAGCCACGCCGTGAGGATTGGCTCACGATCCTTGATGAATGCAAAAGACACGACCCTGAAAACGCGCTGTACGATTACCTCGCTGCCTTGCAGCTATGGAACACGTCGGCTAGCTACGATTGGCCTGCCGCGTCCGCGGGCCAGTTAGCTGGCGCGCCACGGATATTTGGCACCTATGAGAACAACGTAGACGAGGATTCTACCGACGAATCAGATGAGGACGACGAATCCTGGATACTGACCATCCGCGATCCGGATGAATTTGCGGTAGGGTTGGAGCGATTTCTTGCAGCCCAACAGTTGCCATTTCTGGCCATCGGAGAAGCAGGGTATCCATCTGTGCCAGATTTCCTGGAGCACAGCCGTCTTCGCAAGACCGACCAGGTTGAGTTTGCAGTGAGCCGACTCGTGACACCGCGGCAGTCGACACTGTTTCTTCGCTTGTGGCGTTGGCAGACCGTTCGCGCAGATGACGCAAGAAAGGCAGGTGACCGTCAGCGAGAAATGGACATCCTGCAACAGTCTCTGAGATTCTACGACCAAGCCATCTCGCCGGCTGAAACGTCGGCATTAAGCACACTGACAAAGTTTGGTGGGCTCCGACGCCACGCCTACGAGCAGGTCGTTAACCTCCAAACGACCGAGCCCGCGACTATCGAAGCAGGTGAGTTGGAAGCTATCCAACTGCGCGAGGAAGACCTACGAATCGCGACGGCAACACTTGAGCGCGCACTGTGGACGCTTGACGGCACCAATCCCAAAGAGTACTCCGCGTCATGGGATGCCGTTGTCTCGACTGTGACAAGCATCTCCTCGGCCGTCTTGCTCATAGTAGCGGGAGTTTTCTTGCTACTCGGAAGAATACTTGGCCCACATACCGAGGAGAGACCAAGACTCGGCATCGTACGTCACTTACTCGTTTGGGCTGTGGCGTGTGGCATGACTTTCGTTGTTCTTGGGATGGCTCCAGCCGAAATGATAAGCCATGAAGTGCAACGACTAGCGATTGTCAGCGGCATTTGGCTATCGGCGATAGGTATCACGGTGGCTGCAGTGTGGTTCGTAGTCAGGTCAATGCGACTTCGAAAGTTCCGCTTCCGACTTGCCACGCTATTTGCGGTTATGACTGGTGTGGCTGTGTTCTCAGCTCTCTGGCCTCTGATGTCTGCGTTGTTTGTTGAGCTCGCAAAACACCCGCCTGAGCTATGGATTCCTGCGAAAGGGTGGAGTGGACTAGATGCTGAGGTGCTTCGCAACGCAATGCGACTGGAAGAAGGCACCTGGTACTGGGCGGTGATGCAGTGGTTTGCTCACGGTGGCCAATACGTGGGCCTGATTGCGGCCTTGTTGCTGACCATCGCGTGGTACGCGTGGCGGTCGGCCAGGGAAGTGAATCAACGGATTCTGAACTACTGGACAAGAGAAATCAGGGCGCGGTGGGGCGACCTATTCCGTTTTGTCGGACGTTCAGCGTTTGGAGCGGCACTTTGCTGGCTGTTCCTTTACGTCATCGTCGCACCCAGCGCGATTCAGCTCTCTGAGACAGAGTTTCAGCACAAGATGAGATATTGCCGCAACCCGGAAGCACATTGGACCGAAATTCGAAATGCGCAAGCAGAGGTTACGGCGTCGGTTGAGAGAATTGCCGCAATACGCGAGCAGGTGCAGTTTGAATTGTTCGGCGAAGGAGTGATCGAGAAGGACTTCTCTCGCGATTAGCATGACCTGGGTCACGTCTACTTCTTAGCCAAGCGTTCGCCCTTTTTGAGCAGTCGCTCCTCCAAACGCGAGACAAAGCGCATGCTGCTCGCTTTGCCGGAGAAGCCGATTACGCGGCGGTCGGCGGTAAGCTTCTGCGACACGGTGCGTCCTGCCTTGATGTCGAACCGCACATAGCCTTTGGTTAGTTTTTGCACCAGCTGCGATTCGATGTACGCGCTCACGGGCGAGAGAACCTGATACTCGACCGCGATGGTCGCGATGCCGGCCTTCACGCTCTTGAGGGTGCAGACCCGGCGGGTTTGTACTTTCAGCTTGGTCTGGTTCTTGCGCTGGGCATCGACCTGATAGGTTCGATCCCATTTTTCGCCGACGGCGATTGGTTCGGCGGGGAGGCGCAGCGTGATTGGCATGTCCTCGGTGGCGGGCGGTTGGGGATGCTTCTCTTCGCGTTCCACAATTTCGCCGTCGGGCTTGATGCGAATCACGGATAGCGGCACACCAATAGCGCGGGCGGCTTGCTCGAATCCGGTGGGCGGCTTCTCGTCGGCTTCGCTGTCGAAGGTGGTCGTACCGCGGTTGGGCACCGTGTTGCTCATCCGTACTTTTTCGACGACGTGGACGAATTCTATTTCGCCGTTGGGCAGCACATCGGTCACCTTCCAGGCTTTGACCGAATCGCTACTGCTTTCGGCTTGCTGCGTGGTCTCTTCCATCGTCGTGCGAATGTCGGTCGCGTGATGGACGTGGTACCGCAGTACTTCGCCCATTTTGAACTTGTACTGCAGCTGGTACTTTCGACCAGATTTCTTGGCAGCAGCAGACGGGCTGGTGAAGAGAAGAACGAGAACGATTGCTGCGAGGGTTTTCTTGCTGTGCATCCTTGCACCTCTATTACTGGGTATGATTGAGGGAGTGCGGGTAGTGTCTCACGCAGAGGCACAGAGACGCAGAGATAGCTATTCTGCAATTCCATTTGCTATGCGCGAGATGCCATCTTTCATTAGGTTGACATTGAAGTTAAGCAGCAATCCAAGTGGTTTATCCATCATTCTCAGGTAAGTCAAAAGCTGCTTCTTATGGACTTTGGTTACTTCTTCAACGGACTTAATCTCGATGATCACCAAATCGTTGACAAGTAGATCGAGCCGATAGCCTTCGTCGAATCGAATACCTCGGTATACGATAGGGACGGTAACCTGGCGACGAATCTCGAGTTTCCGATTCTTCAGTTCATGGGCCAACACGACTTCGTATACTGATTCAAGTAGCCCAGGGCCGAGTTCCTTATGAATGCCAATCGATGCATCAACAATCGCTCCGCTAATTTCATTGATCTCCACAGAGTAGTTCCTCTGCGTCTTTGCGCCTCTGCGTGAGGCTTTCGCATTAGTCGCTGTTTTTCAATCTTCCGCCCCAGCCGAGCTTTTCTCGCAAGGTGCGATAGTAGCCGTGGCCGTGGACTTCGATCAGTTGAAACTCTGCTTCGCTACGGGTAATGCGAATGCGGTCTGCGGCGGTCACTTGGCAAACAACTTTGCCATCAACGACCAGTGTGGTGCCTTCATGCGGCTCGGGGACGACCAATTCGTAAGTGCGATCAGCCGTATCGACGACAGGTCGATTGGTGAGCGTATGCGGGCTAATTGGCGAGATGACAAACGCCTGCAGATTCTTTCGCAGGATCGGTCCGCCCGCCGACAAGCTGTGGGCCGTCGAACCGACCGGAGTGCTGACAATCAAGCCGTCGCAACTATAGGTGGTCACCAATTCGTCGTCAACGTAAAGCTGGATCGCCATGATGGCAAACGGCGGACCTGCTAGCACTGCCACCTCATTGAGCCCCAACATGTTGAGCTTTTCGACCTCAACGCCATCGCTTGAGCCGCGATGCACATCGCACTCGAACATCAGGTGTGAGACAACCCGATACTCACCGGCAACGACCTTAGGCAACAGCTCTTCGAGTTGCTCCGGCTGGAGATCGGCCAAGAAGCCGAGCTTGCCCAAGTTGACGCCGAGCACTGGTTTCTGGCAGTAACCCATTGCGTGCGCTGCTCGCAGCATCGAACCATCACCGCCCAGCACCACGACGAAGTCGATATCGTCGGTGGGCAGCTCGCAAGCGAAATCTTCGAACGTATCGACGATCTCGACGTGTTGCTCGAGCACGGGCACCAAAGCCGCGGCGCGCTCTTGTATCTGCGGCTTGGATGCGTGCGCGAGCATAAGGACGCGCGGGCGAGTTGGGGCAGAGTTGGCCATGGACTCTAGCATACCAGCACCGCCCACAGGCGTCAGTGCGAGTTGGTCGATTGCGGCTGGCCGAGGATGGGCCTTTACGCTGCGAAATGTCCAAAGATTCGCAAAGCACCTCTAGATTCACTAGAATGGACACAGTGCATTACGCTCGCCTATAGGAACAACAGGAACAGAAAAGATGCTTGCTCCCCGATACGCGCTTCTCGCGCTTTCGCTCTCACTCGTTCCAGTTACAGACAGTTTCGCCCAACTCCGTGGCTCGGCACCGATCGCGCATTGGTCGTTTGAGCTGGAAGACGTGGTGCAGGTCCCCAATAGTTCGGGGCAGGTACCGCGTCTGGAATATCTGATCGGCGGGCCCGGCGATGGCCTGGCTTACGTAATCGACCAGCGCGGGCCGATCTACTCGTTCGATCCCGCCGCCGAGACCCCGACGACGTCCACGTTTCTCGATCTCCGTACGGCGGTTGGCAGTCTTACAACTGGTAACGAATCGGGCGTGCGCGGATTGGCTTTTCATCCTGATTTCAACGATGACACGAAGGACGGTTTTCGCAAGATGTATGTCGCGTTCAGTCGCACCAGCGGTTCAAATGTCGTTGGCAACCCGGTGATCTTCGATTCGCCCGGAAACACCAACCACTATACCGTCGTGGGAGAATGGGATGTGAATGCCAACGGGACCGTGATTACAGATTCGTACCGCGAGCTGATGCGCGTTGAGCAGCCCTTCGGCAATCACAACAGTGGCCACATCGGTTTCAACCCGACCGCCAACCCTGGCGATTCTGACTATGGCAAACTGTTTATTGCTGTTGGGGACGGGGGCAGCGCCAACGGACCGTTTGATTTGTCGCTTGATATCGACGCGACTCCGTCGCCTTATCCGCACGGCAAAATTCTGCGGATCGACCCGATCGCCACTAGCAATGAGCCCTATACAGTTCCCGATGACAATCCGTTCGCCAACATGGCCGACCGCGTCGAGGAAACCTGGGCCTACGGACTGCGCAACCCACACAAGTTCGAGTGGGACTCGGTCACTGGCGAGATGTACATCTCCGACATTGGTCAAAACAACATCGAGGAGATCAGCATTGGCCGTTCTGAAGCCAATTTTGGCTGGAACGATCGCGAGGGAACCTTCTCCTTTTCGAATGGTAGTGCCTCGGCCTTACCCGCAAGTCACCCGACAGACGCGTTTACGTATCCTGTCGCGCAGTATGATCACAGCAGCACTAACGGTATTTCCGGCAGCTCGGCGGTCGTGGGGGGAACGGTTTATCGCGGCACAAAAGTGCCGGAACTGACGGGCATGTATCTGTTTGCCGACTTCGCGACCAATCCGGGGCCGATCTTCGCCGTCGACGTTGATGACCTGATCGAACGCGATGATTTTTCGGACCTGTCGAATCTCTCCGATGGGCGACTTTCGCCATTCGTGGAGGTTGAGATCCGCGACGAGGGGAGCGACAAAGATCTGCGGCAGTTCCTGCGCGACGCGAACAGCAGTCCGAGTATCAATCGGACGGATCTGCGCTGGGGGCAGGGCCCAGACGGTGAGATCTATGTGCTGAACAAACGCGATGGAATGGTGCGACGGATTGCAGGAATCGTCGACTTGGATCCCGGCGATGCCAACCGAGACGGGACGGTCGATGCATCAGACTTTACGATTTGGCGGGAAAACTACGGGTTGGCCGGTGATTGGAGCGATGGCAATTTCAACGCCGGTCCCGTCACCGACGGCGACGACTTCATCCTCTGGCAACGCAACGCAAGCGGCACAGCAGCCCAATTCGCGATTCCGGAACCAACGACGCTGGCACTGGCACTAGCGGCGCTGCTGGCTGGACTCTACCGCAAGCGAAACGATCGCCTATCAAGGGTCCCGTCTAGATTTGCGTGAAGTTGTACGACGAGTTCTGAGCCATCCCGATCGCCGTTGGTGCTTTAGTCCCACGACGCACAGGGAGTGTCCTACGAACGAGCGATTCGTGCGAACATGGCTAAGTGCGGTTCAAGCCGGGCGTTCTCACCTACAGCAATTCGGGCCGGCGACCTACGCGACGATTCCACCAGAGAAGGTTCACACGAATGTCGCTAACTTAAGCGTAACTCTTTGCCACTAAACCCTTAAGCACCGCTGTCCTAGCAATGCTTTCTTGAAGCACCAAATCAATTTGTTGCCTACGTCTCGGAGTTATTACCTGCAGCTTTGAAACGACTGCTTGTTTCACTACCCGCTACCGCTGAATTCGTAGCATTGCTTACCACTGATGAGCCAACAACTTGCGCTTAAGTTAGTGCCATTCAAGGTTCACACCGCTTGTGGAATATGTTCGCTCACGACTTCCATATTACCTGTAGGTCGCCATCAACAAATCCTATTCCGATACCACTAGAATCTACCAGTCTTCTACCGGCTCGAGTATTCGACTTAAGCTGCTGAAGTAGCAATCTCGTCATTTTTGACAGGCACGCTTCCCAGTCCTCACCGGAAAACTCAACTGGAATATTGATGCCTCTTGCTGACGGTTCCCAGACTTCGTCACATGGCCAATCGGGGTCTTTCTCGTCGAAAATACCTGCTCCAATAAGCTCTATTCCAAACTTAACGTTTTCCACAAACGCTGGCTGAAACAAGTTGAATGAGAAGGCAACGACATTAGCCGGGATTGGTTCTGCCAAACTTTCGTCTAGCCAAGCAGCGAAGATTTCCTCGAACTGCATCGTTAAACGCACTTTCTCAGAAAGGTGAATCTAGAGTCTAGCCACAGTGCAAGTGGGTGGAAAACAAGTGCTTCTAGCCAGCTGATGATACCATACTAGCCAGCGGAGGAGGGACTCGCCGCTTGTGGAAACAGCGTTTTCCAAGCTGCCTCTACGTTTCAAACCGATAGATTTTTTGCATGCCCAACTCCGGAAGGCTATCCATCGTAGATGTTTTCGGGCTCAACATTTAAGAGAATCTCGCAGTCGCAGCCGCCGCCAAGTGCCAAACATGCCATCAACGTATGGGTTCTAGGAAAGCCATGCTGTTTTAGCCATTTCGACGAAATATTCGTTGTGTGGTCACAACCGGCCTTCGGAATCTCCGATTCGAGGTAGTTTAGCAAGTCTTTGAGTTGGTCTACAGAGAGCGGCATTCGTCGATGGCGGCCATCTGACGATCCGAACATCACATTCGGGTCACAATGCATCAACACGTCAAAATCGTTTTTCATGTGGTTCGTGGTTAGAAATTCGATGCACGGATCAACATCCGCGCTGATGCGGCGTAGAAAGCTGTGGGTTTGCGAAAAGTTATCATGGTGGCCATTCGCGTCGATGAATGTAGCGACGTCGAGCCACAGTGAGTCGAGCTGGTCGCGTGAAAGTGGCGACGATTCCACTGCATGATTTTGCCGACGCTTGTGTTCTCTGGCTGCTGCAAGCTGTCGCTCTCGTTTTTTGGATGATTTCGAAGACATGTTGCCTTGTAACTTATGATTCTGATTCTTACATTTTGTGAAATGTCTGGGCAAAGCTTGCAAATATCACAAACAGTGTGGATGGGCACGAGAAGTATTGTAGCAAGATCTAGCACTACGGGTGTGGTGGCGGGTACGTCGCCATACTTAGTCACCTAAGCCCATTACCTATCTCAGCTTCATCGGCTGGTGCAGTTTTTTCGGAATCCAGTTTCCACACGAGAAGGGACTCGCCTCGGGTGGAAACGGCTAGGTGCGGAACGTGGACTTCGACCTGCGGTCATCCAAATAGGTGTACAGTGAGGGGATGGTTGCGGCGCAGCAGAAGGGCAACTCAATGCTGGTTGTCCGCAAGCGAGGCTATGCCGACCGTCGCTTCACCCAACACCCGCAACCGACAAGTACGCTGATGAGCCCGCCGTGGAGGAAGGCGGAGGGTTCCGGGACGACTGCCCAAGTGCCCGGATCTCCGGTGCTAAAAGGCGTCGCGTAGCCTACCCCTTGTGACCAGCCGACCGAATTTCCGGCGTTGTCGTCTACATATAACGCATCGAATCCGAAACTCACGGGGCTGTTTGAAGCCGGTGGATTAATTGAATGTATTTGTTCCGGTCGCGGGTCGGCTTCAATATCTCGTTCAGCGAAGAACGCCCAGGACACGGGCAGCAGGGACGGTCCAATCGTGAATTCAGCATCGAAGAATGTCGCATTACTATTCGATATGTTGCGACCCACTGCCGCAATCGTCCAGGACGAGAGATGAGTCTCGTTCAATACGGCTCCATCAGTGAGCGGAATTGAAAAATCGAATGTGGCTGACACGATTCCCGTACCGGCGGAACCATCGATAGGCTCGCCCGTGTAGCTCACCAAATCAGCACGCGTGTCAGACAGGGAGATGGAAATCAGGAGAAGAGTTGGCAGTACGATGCGGTTGGACATGGCGCGAGGCGTTATTGGAAGGTGGGCAGTAGGTTGGTTTCATAGTAACAACGCGGAATGCCGCAAGCAAGTCCGCAACACCCCGCAGACCATTTGAGGCCGTTAGTACGAGTGCTGAGCCGTCGATGTAGGACGGGCACTCCTGCCCGTCGGCGCTTGGACTCGATTGCATGACGGCCAGGAGTGGCCGTCCTACGGGGCGTTTCAACCATCGCGACGGCCAGGAGTGGCCGTCCTACGTGAGGCCGTGAAATGCTCCGGCGAGCTCGAAATCGGACGCCAAGGCGTCCAACCATTCGTCGGGCAGTATGTAGGATGGGAGGTTCTGTCGGCATTCGATGCTTTAGTCCATCAACTCTACCACCGACAGGTTCACCCATCAATCTGGTGGCAACAGATGGGTGCAAGCACGCCATCCTACATTCTGGTCAACTGACCCCTAGCGTGCCTCAGCTTCGTCGTCCTCTGTATTTTTTCCGGAATACAGTTTCCAGCGGAAAAGGAACTCGCCTCCGCTGGAATCTGCCGCTTTGTCACGGCGGTCGTTGAATCCAACCGATGGCGTCTCCGGCGGCGGAAGCTGATAACGAAGAGGCGATGCCCACCGTCCCATTCTACCGCATCAACCGTAGGACGGGCACTCTTGCCCGTCAGCGGCTGGACTCGATTGCATGACGGCCAAGAGTGGCCGTCCTACGGGTGCGTTTCAATCATCACAATGATCAAGAGTGGGCGTCCTACGCGAGGCCGTAACATGCTCCGGCGTCCCATTCTACCGCATCAACCGTAGGACGGGCACTCTTGCCCGTCAGCGGCTGGACTCGATTGCATGACGGCCAAGAGTGGCCGTCCTACGGGGCGTTTCAATCATCACAATGATCAAGAGTGGCCGTGGTACGTGAGGCCGTGAAATGCTCCGGCGAGCTCGAAATCGGACGTCAAGGGGTCCAACCATTCGTCGAGCAGTTGCACTTCGTCTCACATCACCGTGTCCGACGTATGGTGCTTTGGCATTAACCGCTGCTAGCGCCGTCGGCTCAATGGGGGTGGCCAAAAATCGTTGCTGAAATTGGGCCAGTGGTTCGGGTAGAATCAGCGTGCCTGGAGGTGGGCGGTGGGTTCTTTGGCAATTTGGTTGGGACAGAATCGGCAACGCGACCGCGCGCGTCGCGTGGCGTTTTTTACTGTCAGGGGATTTTTCGGACACGTGCACAATTATTGAATCACACAGTAAGGCGTTCTCTGCTAATGACTTACGCACGTGAGCGAAATTGTTTTAACGACATACGACCGCGTAAAATTCCGAAAAAGCGGCTCAAAATTCCCGCCTGAAGGTACGCAAGTCCCTGCCCTGGAAAGACTTAGTGATCAGCGAGGCTGGGAATTTTCGGACACGAAGCGTGTTTGGGACGCGCGCGTCAAAACCCCACTCGGGGTGATCAACCCAGCCGCGACCGTAAGGGAGTCGGATATGCTCCGGTGGTGCGTAGCGTGATCCGGCTCCCTGACGGTCGCGGCTGGGGGTGGCGCGGTCCCACTCAATTTAGCGTGAGGTTCAGCGGCTCGGTCTGATTCTCGCTGACCGTCACCTGGATTGGAGTTCGCACTCGCGAAGTGTAGTTGGGCGGCAATTGGATGCTTGGGCGTGGTACAGGATCGTCTTCTTTCCATCCATCCGGGAGTTGCACTCCGACATTGACCGTCACACGATAACCACCGGCTGGCAACTGGCAAGTGTAGGTGCCATCGGCGGCGAGAGTGACGGCGGTGGGCCGGCCTTCTGAGGGATAAAACATCAGCGTCCCGTTGGCGAGCGGTTGCTCTTGATACGTGACTCGCCCCGCGATCGGAATCCTGTCGCTCGGCGTGCCACAGCCAACTAGCACCGTCAGCGCGGAAAGCATGATCAGCGCTGCACGGCTACTAATGCGGAGGTTCGTCATGACTCCTATTCCGCAGCGACGACTTCTCCGCCATTGCGTGAGCCCAGGGCGAGATAGGTGTCGACGTCGATATCCTCGTTCAAGAATCGTGTGCTACCATCACCGAAGCAAAAATTCACGCCACCAGGATGACGACTCGCGAACGGCAAGTCGTTGACCGAAATCGTTTTGGGCGTGCCATCGGGCACCTGTGGGCGATCCCCCAAGCTGTTGTCATGGCCAACATAGCAGGCCGTAAGCGGGTCGTGATTGAGCAAGGCTCGATCGTTGACATTTTTGCAAGCAAAAAATGCCGTGGCTGGCTGAGGGCCGGTTGGTGGGCGTGTTACTCTGCGAGGCAAGGGGGGATCCGCGTTTCCGACCCAATACGCACCAATCATCCAAGTACGAATCTGATAGGTTCGCTCGCCGATCAACAGACTATTGCTCAACCCGTCGGTAGCCTGTTTGAGTTCGATCGGCAAATCCATAATCAGAAGGCCGTCAAAATTATTCGGGCCAAACAGAGCTGATCCCGAAGTTACGCAGTAGTCGTTGCCATTCTTAGTCGCCGGGCACACACCCGTCCGGCTAAAGTAAGATCCGGACACACCGGCGTAACTCATGCCCTTGCGGTCGGCGTTACCGTACTTTTCCGCTTGCAGCGGAAGCTCTGGGTCGCTGGCGCAGAGGTACATCGGCGGCAGCAGTTTGTTGAGCTCGTCCATCCTGCTGTTATAGGCGTCAGCGGTCGCAGCATTTGCGTTGTAGATTTGCAATGCTTGTTGGCTGACTCCGCTTTGCTCAATGTACGGAAGAATCTGGACTGGCCAACCCAATCCGCTTGCCTGCTTGGTGATGACGTTGATGCTACCCGGTGGAAGGGCGCCCTGAGAGACTTCGTGGTTGAGGCATGCCAACGCAATGTTCTTTAAGTTATTCACACAAGACATGCGCCGCGCCGACTCACGCGCGGCCTGTACAGCTGGTAGTAACAACGCCACCAGCACGCCGATGATCGCGATCACCACCAGGAGCTCCACGAGTGTGAATGCCAAACGTCGAATCCCACGGGCACGAGAAACCGCCGTACGGTGGGGACCATAAGTTTGAGTCATGCTTTGGTTACCTCGTGAAAAGTATCGCGCATGGACGCCTGGAGCGTAGGTCGACTGTCCTTACATCGTATCTCCGAAACGCGGAAGCGACCAGCAAAGATACGCGCAGACGTGTCTCGAAATCACGCAGCGGAAGGCGACGAAGACGAGTCCCTGCAGCGCTGGAGCGCTAAATTGCCGTAGCGCGTGCGGCGAGTTCACGACATTTGGCAGCGATTCCCTCGACATCCAACCCGAGATCAGCGAGCAACTCGTCGCGCTCGCCGTGCTCGATGTAATGATCAGGAATGCCCAGGCGGCGCACCCCACTGGCATCAACTCCTGCGTCGGCGGCCGCTTCGAGTACGGCGCTGCCAAACCCGCCTGCCAGCGCTGCTTCTTCGACGGTGATCACGAATCCACATTCGCGAATTGCCTTGAGAATGGTCTCGGTGTCTAGCGGTTTGAGGAAGCGAGCATTGATTACGCCGATATCGAGGCCTTCCTCGGAGAGCCTGTTCGCGACTTCCACGCATCGCGGCAGCAATGCACCACAAGCGATTAGACAACCGTCGGTGCCCCAACTGAGCACTTCGCTGCGTCCCAGTTCGATCGGAGCAGCCGGGCGTTCGAGTTCGACCGCGGACGCTTTGGGATAACGAATTGCACAAGGCGAATCGTGCCGGAGCGCGAAGTCAAGCATGCCGGGGAGATCCTTCGCATCGCCTGGAGCCATCACGACCAGGTTGGGAAGCACTCGCAGGTAGCCGAAGTCAAACACGCCATGATGCGTCGGACCATCGGGGCCAGCCAATCCACCTCGGTCGAGCATAAAGGTGACCGGCAAATTCTGCAGCGCGACCTCTTGGAAGATGTGATCGTACGCGCGCTGGAGGAACGTGCTGTAAATGTCGACGATCGGACGCATCCCTACTTTGGCCTGGCCCGCGGCAAACGCGACCGTGTGGGCTTCGCAGATCCCCGTATCGAAGAACCGCTCGGGGAATTCTTCGCGAATACCTTCCAGCTTGTTGCCTTGGCACATGGCGGCGGTCATGACGGTGATTTGCTCGTCAGCGCGCATCTGCTCGGCAATCGCCTCGGAAGCAACGTGAGTGTACGCCCGCGACGAGCTCTTTTTCATCGCGACGATTTCGTCTTGGTCGCGCTCAAATTGAGGCGGGGCGTGGAACAGCACCGGGTCTTCGGTCGCTGGCTTAAAACCGTGTCCCTTCTCCGTGACGACGTGCAGTAGGACGGGGCCTTCGATTTTCTTGACCATCCGCAGGTACTTGCGCAGGAGGCCGATGTTGTGTCCATCGATGGGGCCGACATAACGTAGGCCCATATCTTCGAAAATCATGCCGCCGCTGAGGCCAGCCTTCGCAGCCTCTTTGATCTGGACCAAGAACCGTTCCGTGTGATCACCGAGTAACGGCACCCTGCTAAGTATCTTCGCGACTTCATCCTTCAGTCCCGTGTACATCGGGTTGATGCGCAGCCGGTCGAGATAATCGGCGACGCCTCCCACTGGCGGACAGATAGACATTTGATTGTCGTTGAGAATTACCAACAGCTTTTCGCTTTGGCGACGTGCATTGTTGAGGGCTTCGAAGACCACACCGGAAGGAAACGCCCCGTCACCAATCACCGCGACCGAGTGCCGGCCTTCGTCGCGTCGCAACAAATCATCACCGCTCGCCAACCCCAGCGCGGTGGAGACGCTGGCGCCTGCGTGCCCGGTCATGAAGAGGTCGTATTCGCTTTCCACCGGGTTGGGATAACCCATCAGCCCGCCTTTGGTGCGCATCGTGCCGAACTCAGCGTAGCGCCCGGTCAGCAGCTTGTGCGGATAGATCTGATGACCGGTGTCCCATATCAGTCGATCGTGCAAGAAGTCGAAGGTATCGTGCAGCGCAATACAAAGTTCCACGACGCCAAGGTTCGACGCGAAGTGGGCACTGCGGCAGGCAACCAAATTGCACAACACGTCCCGCATCTCGCCGGCAAGCAGCTCCAGCTGCGGCAAGGTGAGCTTGCTAAGATCTTGGGGTCCCTCGATGGTCGAGAGAATCGCTAGTTTGTCTGATTGGCTGCTCAATGCTGTACTTCCGCCCGCACGAATCGAATGCTATTTGTTTCGCTGACCCACGAATTGCGCAAGGTCTCGCAACGGAGCTGCAGCCTCGCCGAAACTCTCGATCGCCGCACAGGCCGCGTCGATCAGGGCATCGGCCCGCTGTCGGCTCGCCTCTACCCCTAGTACCGCAGGATAAGTGGTTTTTCCACGCTCGTGATCCTTGCCGAGCCGTTTCCCCACGTTGTTCTCGCTGCCAGCGACATCTAGTAAATCGTCTGTGACCTGAAATGCCAAGCCGAGATTCTCGCCGTAGGTGTCGAGAGCCGCTAGCTGGTCTTCGTTGGCACCGCCAATAATGGCCCCCAAACGCAGCGACACGCGGAATAGAGCGCCCGTCTTGCGTCTGTGGATCAATTCTAGCTGCTCGACGGCATGTTGTTCGTCTCGGGCCTGAAAAAATTGGCTGGAAAGATCGTCCGCCTGGCCTCCGACCAGCGCCGCGGCCCCGGCTGCGGCAGCCAGTTCCGCACAGCAGCGGGCAGCCACAGCAGGCGGCGACACCTGGGTTGCAAGTACTTCAAACGCACGTGCCTGCAGCGCATCGCCGACCAGAATTGCCGTGGCTTCGTCGAATTGCTTGTGGCAGGTCGGGCGGCCGCGACGTAGATCGTCGTCGTCCATGGCGGGTAGATCGTCGTGGACGAGCGAGTAGGCGTGGATCATCTCGACCGCCACGGCAGCCGGCAGCGCAGACTCGATGTCACCGCCGCAGATCTGATTGGCAATCAACACTAACTGGGGGCGCAGACGTTTGCCCGGGGCAAGCAAACTGTAGACGATTGCCTCGCGGAGCACCGTGGGGCAATCTGAGTCGAACACGACAGATTGCTCGAGCGCCGTATCGATGTGCTGAAGGAACGCTTGGCTTAACTCGAAGGAGGTGGTCGTCGGTGAGGTCATCAGCCAATGTCGTTGTTCTGAAGTGGGTAATCAGTCCATTCTAAAACAACGAGGAACCATCGTCCACGTCACTGCTGGCCCGGCGTTTGGCCTTCGGTGCACTGCGGCGTCGGCTGCGCGCAGCACCCTTTTCGTCGAGCGACACGCTCGACTCGTCGTCAAACGGTTCGGTTTGCGGCTCCCCGTCAGCATCGACCTTGCTCACCAATTCGATCCGCCGCTCGGCTGCCGAAAGTTGCTGATAACAAGACTTCAGATGCTTGACACCCGATTCGTACTCCTCAAGCGACTCGGCCAGGCCGAGTTGTCCGCCTTCCAGCTTCGCGACGATACTCTCGAGTTTGGCCAGCGATTCTTCAAACGTGGGTTGCTTTGATTTGGCTGATTTCTTTTTTGCCATGATTCTCGTCACTCAGATTCGTTCGTTCGATTCACGCAACAACCAGCGGAACAAGAGTCCTATCGCGCGAACTCACCGTCCCAGGCGTCCGCCCTGAGGATCAACTTCCTCAACAGCGCTGACGACCGTCCCTTCGCCCAACCGCGTAACAATGCGTTGATCACGTTTCAGATTCTTCGTTGTGGTAAGCAGCTTACCGGTGCTTTCGTCGTGGGTGAGGCTATAGCCTCGGCCCAGCACGCCCAACGGGCTGAGTGTTTCCAGTTTTCCGCTCAGTGCCGTCAATTGGTTCTGTTGCTCGCGCATCGACAGGCGTACGGCCGCGTGCAACTGTGACCCGAGATCGTCCACTTGTCGGCTGAGATTATGCACATTGTCCGCCGGACGAGCGAAGACGGCGCGACTGGCGATCCCATCCAGGCGCGTGCGGAGCGCAGCGGCGCGAATCGATAACGCATTCTGTAGTCGAGAGTCGTAACTTTGCAATGTTTGTTTGACGTCGTGCGCTGAAGGCACAACGCGTTCGGCCGCCTCACTGGGTGTAAGCGCACGTACATCGGCCGCTAGATCGGCGAGTGTCACGTCGATTTCGTGACCGACGGCCGAGACCGTGGGAAGTCGAGACGACGCGATTGCCCGAACGGTCGGTTCTTCGTTAAACGGCCACAGGTCCTCGAGGCTGCCCCCACCGCGCCCCACGACCAAGACGTCGAGCGCCGGCTTCACTCGGTTTGCCTGTTTTATGGCTGACGCGATTTCTTCTGCGGCTCCCTCGCCTTGCACGCGCGCGGGAAAGATCAGCACGTCGACACCGCTCCATCGCCGACGGAGCACTTCCAGAAAATCGCGTATTGCCGCGCCCGTGGGACTGGTGACGACGCCGATGCGGCGGGGAAAGGCTGGCAGCGGGCGTTTTCGTTCCGCTTCGAACAAGCCCTCTTGGCCCAACTTCTCCCGCAGCTTCCGCAACGCCAGTTCGAGCGCGCCAATACCTTGGGGCTGAAGTTGATCGATAACCAATTGGTAGCTGCCACGCGGCGGATAGACGTCGAGTCGTCCCCCGCACACCACCTCTAACCCGTCGTGCAGGTCGAAGTGAATGCGTGAAGCCGTGCCTCGCCAGATCACCGCGCGTAGCTGCGCGTTATCATCCTTCAACGTTAAGTAGCAATGCCCCGATTGCGGGCGAGAAAAGTTTGAGATTTCACCAGCAACCCATACGTGCGCAAAGTTCTGCTCAACGACACCTTTCAGCTGGTTGGTGAGTTGAGTAACCGAAAGGACTTGTTCGGTCGTGTCGGGCTTTACGGCAGTGGGCATGCAACGTGACTCTTGGCGTCGCTCCCACGCTCAACGCGGAAACGAAACAGTTTGCCGCTCGGCGGTAGTCAATGCGGGATGCTGAACGCCCAGGCAGTATATTCCCACGCCGACCGTCGAAACAAGTGCAAGCATCAGGCACTCTTTCGCTCACAAGCGAGAGGATCTCGCGGGAATGGGACGACCAGATTCGTCTCGGGTTTAGAAAGCGGGACTTGTGTCGGATCGAGTACGCGCGAACGAGGTCGTTCGCGATACTCGTCCTCGCGCTTGTCGCCACTTGCCGCCCAGTCTTCCGCTTCAATCGTCAGCTCCGTGAGCGTTCGCTCGACGTCTTGACGGCAGAGTTCTAGCGCGTCGCGATCGAGTCCCCCTGGAACATGAATCTCGGGCCCGATGATGCCCCGCGCGCGCGAAAACGGACGCGGCACGGCAAAGCGGTCCCAGCTCTTCATGCGCCAAGGTCTGTCCAGTCCGAATCCCAGCGGCACAATCGGCAGACCCAATCTCGACGCCAGATAGATGGGGCCAATCGCAAGTTCTCGCCGAGGTCCGCGCGGACCGTCGGGGGTGATCGTCAGATGCATATGCTTGCCCCGACGCTTCATTTCCAGCAATGCCGCCGCAGCACCCTTGTTTGACGAGCCACGCACGCAATCGAATCCGACGTGGCGGGCCACCTCCGCGAGTACGTCCGCGTCTTTGTGGCGACTTAGCAGCATCGCCAGATCGCAATTACCACGTAGGTAGAGCGGAATCAGAATGTACTCGTGCCAGAAAACGTAGATGCGCGGCTGATCGGTGCCAAATCGTGGATCGTTCGCGTGATTATGAAACCACGCACAATAGTTGAGCGTACTCATCCACGCCTGAATACCCTTTGCCGCGACAAAACCGCCTAGGCGTACCTTCCATGGTACTTTTGCACTCATTAAACTTCCTTTTCGCTGATCTGCCCTTAGCCCTCAGGCCATTCTCCGGAAAACACTTCGGTGGCGGGACCCGTCATGTACACGTGATTGTCGTGCTCGTTCCATTCCAATCGCAAATCGCCACCAGGCAGGTGCACGGTGATTTCGCGTTCGGTCTTGCCAGTGAGTACCCCTGCAACGCAAACGGCGCTCGCGCCAGTACCACAGGCGAGCGTCTCGCCGGAACCGCGTTCCCACGTGCGCTGCCGAACGGCGGTGCGGCTTAGCACCTCGACGAACTCGACGTTCACCCGATTGGGAAAGTGCGTGTCGTGCTCCACCAACGGACCTTGGCCGGTAACTAGCTCGTCGGACGCCCGATCGACAAACGCCACACAGTGGGGGTTGCCCATTGAGACACACGTTACGGTGAGATCACAACTGGGCAATGGCAACGACACATCGACCACCGGATTGCCCGCGAACGTTGTTGGAATCGCCGGGCCATCGAGGATCGGTTCGCCCATGTCGACGCGCACCTGTTCAACAAGGCCATCCACGACGGTGAGTTGCAACTCGTAGATCGTACCGGCCGAGGCGATTCGCAGTGTCTTTCTTTTCTTGATGCCGTGGTCGTAAACATACTTCGCGACGCAACGAATTCCGTTGCCACACATCTCCGACGCGGATCCGTCGGAATTGAACATCCGCATCTCGGCGTCGGCCTCGTCGGTGGGGCAGATCAGAATCAGCCCATCGCCACCAATGCCGAAATGTCGGTCAGCCATAGCACGGGCCAATTCCGGCAGATTGTCTGGAATCTGCTGAGCGAAGCAATCGACGTAGATGTAGTCGTTGCCGGCGCCGTGCATTTTGGTGAAGGAGAGCATGATGTGAATGGCTAATGCGTGATGACGAAGGGCGAACCAGTCCTAATTATTGAAGCTTTGCACGGGGCCGTCTATCCCGTCAGATCGAGTGAGCTACCGCTTTGACCAGTAGGATCCTTGGCTTGGCGTGCAGGTTCGGTGTCAGCGGTGGGTTCCTCGGCCGGTTTCTTGGCGGGTACGTCGCCCTCCCACAGGCGGCGCCCGTCCGCGTCGCGTTCAGACGTGCCTTCATCGCCTTCGGTTTGACCGATGCCGGCGGCATTTTCGGCCTTTGTGTCGTTGTCAACCTGGCGTTGCGTGGCGCTTGCCTCGCGTTTGGTACGTTCTGTCTCGCTTCCGGCAGTCTGCGAAAGAGGTGCCCCAGCGGCACTTCCGACGACTCCGCCCATCGGTCCTACGCTCATGGCTTGGCTCCTAGGGGTTCCCAAAGCGGTGTGGGTGAATGACGAACTACCCAATGACGAATGACGAAAGAACTCCAAATGTCGAAGCATAAAAACTGACTAGAAGCAGTTTCATAAATCCACTCCCTTGCAGGGAGGGGCCTGGAGAGGGTTAGTTTCTCGGTAGACTTGCCCCTCACCTAGCCTCTCCCCAACGGGGAGAGGAACATTGAAACTGATTCTAGACGCTGCTTTTCGTCATTCGAATTTCGACATTCTCCTCGTCATTGGGAATTCCGTCATTCGTCATTCTCGTTCTATTGCAATCCTCGCCTCGGCCAGGCGGTGTCGCTCCGTTCGGCATTGCGAGGTGTCGTGGTCCCGGTAGGTGCAAGCTCCAGTTGCTTGATCAGGTTGTTGATTCCCGGCAGTGGCTGCGTACTGACTTGTGGATCAGACAACGTGCCGGTCACGGACATGTGGAGTGTCTGACGCCCAGCGCCGCGGACGATGTGCTTGACCAACGGTAGTTGGATTTCATCGCGCCCGACAACAGGCTCGAATTCCAGTCTAAGCTGATGATCGAAGTTCGTCTCGCCGCGACCGAGCAAGCTCACCGCGTCGCCCTTGAAGTCGAGCTGATCGAGATAAATGTGCGGCCCTTGGATGCGGTACTCGCTACGCACATCGGTGAACGCGGTTGTCGTGGGGGTTTCGTTGCGCAGCACACTCAACATGCTAACCAGAATCGGTAGCTGATAGATATTCGCATCCGTAATCTGAACCTGACCGTGGCCAACCATCGTGGCAAGAGAGCGGCCCTGACCGCTCAGAGTGAGCGTGGCGTTGAGTTTGCCCTGGTAGTCGAGTTGACCATTAATGCGTTCCCTCATGATGCGGCTCAGATCCGCACCGGTGACCTCCGCAGTGGCGTGGTACTTGGGTACCACGTCAAACGATACCCACGAGTCGGCGCGGACATAACCCTTGTAAACCCTTGCCGTCAAGCGACGAATCGGTTGCTGTAGCTGATTGGTGGCATGTGCGCCGAAGAGGCATCGGCCTCTGTCAACCCACAGCGGGCCCTTGATATCGGTGAACTGAATATCTTGAAACGTCGCGTTTTCGATCGCCAACTCGCCCGCCGAGTGGCTATTGCCATCGACCATCGCGCCTACTAAGCGAACCGCACCGTGAATGTTGTTGAGTTCGATGCCTGCTTGGATGTTCGCTTGATGACAGTTGAGTTTGATATCCCACTCTGCGTTCACAGGCGAGTTTCGATTGGCTGCCTTGGAGAAGGCGAGAGTACTCTTAAACAGCGCGAATCCGCCGGATGGACGCAGATACTCGATGATACTCCGCAGCTGCGCTGGTAGCGCGTCGGTCAGATCACGTAGTTGCGTCAGCTTTTCAACTGCTAATCCATCCAACCGCACCCTCCACGAGCCATCTTCCAGGAATTCGCCATCCCCGTTGGTGAGCATCTTGGTCTGTCCATGACGCGCGCGAATCTGCGCCATGTGTACCTTACCGTCCTGATAACTGAATCTACCCGATTGCAATTCCATCAAGTAGGGAAAGAAGTTGGGCTCGATGGATGTGGATTCTGCACGCGGATTGATGGTAATGCCGATGCTCGGTTTGGGTGATCCGCTGATATGATTGATCTCGGCTCTGAGATCGATATCGCCGCGTGGACGCAATTCCAGCCAGGCGCGGCCGACATTGGGTGGCAAGGCTCTGCGAAGATCTTCGTCAAAAGGAATCTGATCGCCGGTGAGGTGCAGATGCAGTTCATTCCCTTCGGCAGGGTCGGGCCCGCGCGGCCTCAAAGTTCCCTGACAACGGACTTTCCGCGAACCGGTCGCGACCAGATCGCGGAACGCCCAGTTCCGATCTTCCGCCTGCACCATTCCGCGAATGCCACTCAGCGGATAAGGGAACTTGTCATAGTTCATCTGACAATCGAGCAAATCCATTTGCAGCGAGGTGTGCGGTTTCTGACCGACTTGCTTGCGGTTGAGTCGCCACCTCAGGTTGAACCTGCCTTGTGGATGCAACGATTCGATGACGTCGCGTGTCTTGCCGGGGAGTGCCTCAATCATGCGGTCTTCGATCTTGATATTCTCGCCAGTGATCGCGATCGAGCCGATGGCGCCCGGCTGGGGATCGTACACCTGTCCGACGAACTTCAGTGGCTGACCTCCGGCGTAGCCGATCAGATCGATATCGAGCGTATTGGGCTGCTTATCGCTGCGCGGAGTAAATCGCAAGGTACCACTGCCGTCAGTAACTCGATAGCGAAACTTGTCGGACTCGAATTGAAGGTCACGTCCTGTGATCAGTGCGGTCGGTCGCCAACGCTGTCCGTCAAAGGTCGCCTGCAACTGGGCATCGACGACGCCAGTGGGTTGGTATTTGGCCCACTCGGTCTGCAGGACCGGTGGCAGCGCGGAGTACAGTTGCTCGTCGAGGGTAACATTCTCCAGTCGCATCGCAACGGCCATCGGCGCTTGCGATGCCCAGCCACGTCGGTCGAGTTGCAAGCCGACGCTGGCCGAGCCACACATCGCTTGCAAGCCCTTGATCGAGAGTAACTCGTTCTGGTACTCGACCGAGCAGTTGAGGTCGACCACTGGGCGTGGTAGCCGAGCATCCTCGATGCGCGCGTCACGTAATTGAAGATTTGCGGAGACCTGCGGTCGCGACTTGGATGTTAGGCTGTGTTGAACCGTAACCCGACCATCGACTTTGCCAAGCAATTTGGTCTGTTGCAACGACTCTCCCGCATACGCGGTCGCCCAGGCGAGCAACGTCTTATTCACTTCAAGGCTTTGAAACGACGTAGATATTGAGATCGAGGAATTGCTCGGGTCGCAATAGGCTTCCAATTCTGCCACTTCCACGAGTGGGCCACCAAACGAGCCCTTAACCGCGATGGGCTGCGCCGCTGCTTCCGCTGACGAAGTCGGATCCGCTTGTGGGTGAATTCTGAGGTGAACGTCTCGCAACGAGAGCGGCGGCAATCCCGCACGGCTTTGGTCAGCCAGAGTGAGCTGCGCATTTTCGATGATGATCTCGGGCTTCTTCCGATCGCATTCAGGCAGGGAATCGAGAAACGACTTCCAGTTCCACGTCCCGTCTCGGCTGCGCGCGGCCCACACTTGGGGATGGCGGACCAGCACTCGCCGCACGTCCGGCAACCCATTCACCAGCTTCGTGAGCTTCGCGTCGCAGGAGAACATGATCTCGTCGACGATCAGCAGATTGCTTTGCAACTGCGTACTGCTGGTTTCCGAGATGGCCAGGTCGTAGATCGCAATCCCTTGCCCCTCGACGAGCCGTGCCCCGCCGATACTTACGTTGAAGTGGGGCAACTGATCGGCCAGGTACTGCTCAGCCTGCCGTCGAATCTCGTCATCCAAACGTGAGAACAGGAAAACAGCCAACCCGATCGCCACCAGCACGGCGAAGACTGCCCCGAGTCGGAAGAAGTACCAACAGATGTTGACGAAGCGGGTAATGACGAAATCCTTTTCGACGTTTGTTGTCCGCGCATTCCTTGCGCGGCCCAATCGCGCACACTCGCATCCGGCGGCATTGCCGCCCTACGCAGTTTTCCATCATTGCGCAATTTGGAATCGGAATATTAGATGGCGAGGCCCACTACGGCAAGATAACCTCTCGCGGTAAATTGCTAGCTGCATAAACCTAGATGTTACCAACGCAACACAAGGTCCTCACCTTCGATGCTAGCGTGGACATCGCCTGGAAGATTGAGGATTTGAGCGTTGTCGTGCCCTAAGACCAATTCCGCTAGCTGGCACCACCAATCATAGGTCATCGCCTGTTCGGCCAGTTCAGCCTGTCGCCAGACCGTACGTAACGCTTCGCAGACCACGATTTTGTCGGCTCCCGCAAAAGCTCCCCAGCGCAATGACAGCCGTTGAGAATCGACGCTGACAACAGCGGACGAAAGATAATCTGTGGCGAGCCGTTCGATGACTTTCTGGCCATCCGCGGCCTGAGTCGCGAGTCGGACCAAGGCTTCGTCGAGTTCCTGATTGAAGTGTGCGCGCAGCTGTGGCAAGACCCCGTGCCGCAAGCGATTGCGTGTGAATACCTGATCCAAATTCGAGTAGTCTGTTCGGTAGGTCTGACCGAGGTCATCGAGGTAGGCGGTGATCATCGATCTCGTACAACTGATCAACGGTCGGATGACCGTCAAGGATTCCGTCAGTGCTCTAACTTGCGGAATTCCAGCCAGTCCGCGCAACCCCGTGCCACGCAGAATGCGAAACAGTACCGTTTCAACCTGATCATCGCGAGTATGAGCCGTCGCCAAATAGCGCACCCCCGCCTGCTGGGCAGCACGAGTCAGCACCTCATAGCGCTGTTGACGCGCGGCAGCCTCCAGCCCCTGCTTGGTTTTGTCGGCAAACTCCTGCGTCGCGACTGGCAACACCTGCAACTGGATTCCCAGTGCTTCTCCCTGCTGTTGGCACCAGCGAGCGTCCTGGTCCGACTCTTCGCCGCGAAGTTGGTGGTTGACGTGAAAGGCGAGCACGTTCCCCGGGCCGCCCGCGAGCTGTTTTCGCTCGTGCAACGCGCGCAGTAGTGCCATACTATCGGCACCGCCTGACAGTGCCACGGCGATGTTGACCTCTGTCCATCCTGGAGGAAGCTGTACTCTGCCGAGGAGTTCTGAAATGTGCTCCGAGTTTGGCATAATTGACCTAGCTCAGCCATGTTGGCTTTCGCCGCCGAAAATCTTCTCACGTGGGCCGACCTGCCGCGGCCCGATTCGGGTGCTGCAAGCCCGGGCCTCGATGGAGACGGGCCGATGACGAATGAGGCGTTTCCACGGCGGTGGCAGGTTGCCGTGACGTGCAGCAATCCACCGCTGGCGGAACCGTCGGCAAAGTCGACCACAGCTTATGTAGATCCTACCAGCCCTGTACGTCATCGCGTAAGCCTAGAGCAGGCTTGCAGTTGCAGTCTGATTTGATACGATGATCGGTAAGCGTGAGACGCAGGCGATCTCCCCAGATCGGCTGGGTCTCAACAACAAAAACAACGCGTTTCGGCCCCTGCAATGCGAGCCCTAGGCGAGTTTGCACAACCGAAGAGCGTCGTGTGACTTGTGTTTGTCGCTAAGTTGTCCTTTCAGACATTCGTTTCAGTTCGTTGTTAGCAGATTCTGCGATTCGCAGAATAGAGTCAGACATGCTTGAGTTTGTGCACCAATTGATCGTTTCGTTGCTGCTGGTTTGCAGACGGTTTCGTCGAATTGGCCAAATGTTGTGGCTTGAGACCTGCAGCCTGTGCGAAACAGTAGTTCGCAGCATGTCCCACCGTGATTGCCTAGAGTGCAGCCAGTGGAGCTGCCTTGTCCAACCCTTCGACGGTTGGCCATTGGGCGGACGGAATCAGCTGACGGCCTATTTCTCCTGCCGACGGCGACAGCTGTTGCTGCAGGTAGGAAACCGGCTTGCAGTTTGCGTCGCTCTGTCGCAGGGCGAGTTTGCCCTTGCGCGGGCACGCAACTGAACGAATTGTGAGTCCGCCTCGATGCGGGCTTACCGGATGTCTGTAACTTAATTCTCGGCAAGAGCACACTTCTCACACGATCGAAGGCGTCCCTCTTGGACGAGGATTCCTTCGCACCGCTCTTCATTCGTGCTCTGGTTTTTCTCGCCGCTTGAGCAAGCTCGCGCTTGCAAGGCTGAAATGCTCCTATGCATTTGCAAGAGAATACGGAAGGAATCTTATGGCGCAACTCAATCTAATACTGCATCCGCCCCTTGCTTTGGGTGACACGGCGCAGATCGTTGCCATCGCGGTGGCCGCCATCGCGGGCGCGGGCGTGGTAAAGTTGCTCGACTATCTGCGCCGTCGCGACGCGGACAAAGAGGCCGCCCAGATCATCGAGCGTGCTGAGCAGGATGCTAAAACGGTTCGCAAGGAAGCGGCGATTGAAGCCAAGGAGATGGCGCTGCAAGAAAAAGATCGTCTGGAACGTGAGAACACAGAAATCCGCAACCAACTGCACGAGCGTGAACGACAACTCGACAAGACCGAAGACAACATCACGCTTCGCAATGAGCAAATGGAAAAGCAGGCCAAGATGGTTGAGAACAACCAGCGACGGTTGGCCGAGAAGCTAGAAGATGTGAATCGACGCCAGCAAGAACTTGACGACTTGCTGGATCTTGAGCGACAGACGATGCATAAGCTTAGCGGGCTCGCGCCTGATGAGGCGGAAGCGAAGTTGTTGGATCGTTTGGAACAGGAATTGGTCAAGGAGCAGGGTGCCTTGATCATGAAGTATGAAAAGCAGATCAACGAAAAGTGCGATGAGAAGGCCAAGGAGATGCTCATCACATCGCTGCAGCGGTTTGCCGCAGCCCACACGGCCGAGTCGACCACCAGCACCGTCGACATTCCCAACGACGAAATGAAGGGCCGCATCATCGGCCGCGAAGGACGCAACATTCGCGCATTGGAGAAAGCCACGGGCGTCGATGTAATCATCGACGACACACCGGGAGTCGTGATCGTCAGCGCCTTCGACCCTGTACGTCGTGAGACAGCGCGCATCGCCCTGAACAAACTGATCGCTGACGGCCGAATCCATCCTTCGCGGATCGAAGAACTTGTTGCCGAGACGGAAAAAGAGGTCGAAGCCGAGATTCGCAAGGCGGGTGAAGAAGCGATGCAGGAAGCGCAGGTGTTTGGATTGCATGATCGAGTAATCGATTTACTCGGTCGCTTGCGCTATCGCACCAGCTACAGCCAGAATGTCTTGCGTCACTCGATTGAAGTTGCATTCATCGCGAGCATGCTGGCCGAAGAGATGGGCATGGACGCGGAATTGGCGCGGCGCGCGGGCTTGCTTCACGACATCGGCAAGGCAGCCGACCACGATCAGGAAGGCGGGCATCCGAAGATCGGCGCGGACTTGCTCAAGCGATTTGGCGAAGGCCCCGAAGTCGTCCACGCCGCGCTCGGCCACCACGACGACATTCGCCCCGATATGCCCTACACGGTTCTGACTGCGGCGGGCGATGCCTGTAGCGCTTCGCGACCGGGAGCGCGTCGCGAGACGCTCGATCGCTACATTAAGCGTATGCAGGAGCTCGAGACTATCGCCACTGGCTTCACCGGCGTGAAGCAGGCATTCGCCATCCAGGCCGGACGCGAGGTGCGTGTGATTGCCAGCGCGAAAGACACAACCGACGAATCGTCGGCCAAAATCTGTCGCGATATCGCCAACGCCTTCGAGCAACAACTCACTTATCCTGGCGAAATCAAAGTCACCCTTATCCGCGAGACACGAATTACGGAGACAGCGCACTAGGCGAATTGACTCGCGCGCAGTGACAAATGACGGTCAGCCATTCCTATCGACCACCAGTGACACGAGCGTCATTTCGTCCTTGAGTACTCGTTCGTTCGACATTCTCCAATCAGCTCATTTTTTGCCGCACTCCACATGCGTTTGCTCTTCATCGGTGACATTGTCGGACGCCCAGGGCGCGACTTCGTGGTGCGTGCCTTGCAGGGCCTTACCGTCAAACACCAGCTCGATCTGGTGATTGCCAATGCCGAGAATGCAGCGGGAGGTTCGGGACTGACACCGCAGATTTATCGCGAATTGGTGAAGGCGGGGGTCGACGCGATCACGCTCGGTGATCATGTCTATCGCCGCAAAGAGATTTATTCCGTCTTGCAGACGGAAGACAACATCGTCCGCCCGGCGAACTTGCCCGAAGAGGCCGTCGGCCGGCAATGGACGGTCGTCACGGCGCGCGATGGCACGCAAGTCGGACTATTCTGCATCCTCGGCCAGCTGTTTATGAAGCCGGCCGACAATCCGTGGCGTTGCGCCGATCGGATCCTCGCGGAGATCCCCTCAGACGTGCGCGTTCGTTTTCTTGATTTCCACGTCGAGGCCACCAGCGAAGCCCAGCTCATGGGGCGCTACCTCGACGGCAAGATCGCTGCCGTCCTGGGCACCCACACGCACGTGCCCACTGCCGACGAGTGCATCCTGCCCGGCGGGACCGCGTTTCAGGCCGACGTCGGCATGACTGGTCCCTACGACAGCATCCTCGGCCGGCGCACCGACCGCGTGATGGAGACCACACTCACGTCGAATCCCACGCAATTTGAGGTTGCCAGCAAAGACGTGCGACTCGGCGGCGCGCTGGTCGATATCGACCCGGAAACGGGCCTTGCAACCCGCATCGAACGGCTCTGCGTGACCGAGTCGGACTTGCCAGCGATTGAGAAGCTAGCAAGCTCCGACGCCTCGTGACAGAATTGGAGTAGCGGACGCGAGACGCGACGCTCAAAAACTCGCCTTGCTCTGCTCTCTCTCGTTTACTACCTTCTGCCACCCTTGTCTCCGATCGCAAGCGTGAACGACGAATCGAATCGATGGTCGCGACGCCAGCGAGTACTGTTTGGTACCGTCGGAGTGGTGGGGCTGATGCTGCTGGTTTCTGCTCGACGTCTTGAGCCAGATCCACGCGGCTTCGGCACGCACGAACAATTAGGACTCACGCCGTGTTACTTCCAAGAATTAACCGGGAAAGTTTGTCCCCTGTGCGGTGGCACGACCGCTTGGGTGCACGTTCTGCGCGGCGAGTTGGCCCAAGCAGTCCGCTCCAACCTGGCAGCAACGTTGCTCTGTGTGGGCGCCGTCATCGGATCCCTGTGGCTGATGTGGGTGGCGGCACACGGCCGGAGACCGAGACGAGTGCCGACGTCGCGGGTGGTATTGGCAGTGGCAAGTGTCTGGTTGGCGGTCGCCGTATGCGATTGGCTTCGTAAGGTGCTCATCACATAGAAGTCTAATCACAAGAGTCTCATCACATTGCCGCATGGTCGCGGACCGACGGAACGCGAAGGAATAACTGAAGGAACACACGATGGATCGCATGACGAAACGTCCTCGTATTTTCTCGCTTGCTCTGCTGCTTGCGGTTTTGGTGGTACCCACGACCGGCTGCTTGCACAGCATTCTGGCGACCGGCATCTATTTGTGGCAAGGTGGCAACGTCATCGCGGCCGAATGCGAAGATCTGGTCGACCAGCGTGTTGTCGTGATCTGCCGTCCCCCCTCGTCGCACGAGTATCGCCACGCGGGCGCGGCACGAACGATTGGCAAACGCATCAGCAAGAAGCTGGAAGTCAACGTCGATGGCATCGACGTCGTGAGTCCCCAAGAAGTCGACAATTGGGTCGACGAGCAAGATTGGGACAACTTCAAGGATCTTGGCCGCTCCGTCAAAGCGACGCGGGTCGTTTACATCGAGTTGGACGACTTCTCATTGTACAAGGGAGCAACGCTCTATCAGGGCGACGCAAACATCAAGCTCTCCGTCTACGACATGGACAACCGGGGCAAGCTCGTATACGAAAAGAACGTCGGCCAGATTCTCTTCCCGCGCAACAGCGGAATCCCCGCCGCCGACAAATCGATACAGGTCTTCCAAGACCAGTTTGTCGAAGTCGTTGCCGAGCAAGTTGCAAACTACTTCTACGAACACGACCCCAACGCCAGCTTCGCGTTAGATGCCGTGGCGAACAAGTAGTGTCTGAAATAGTCGACCCAGTAATGCGGCTCAGCCGCATCCCTGGGCTGCTGCAAATAAGGCTTTCGGCACACGATTGCCGGTGCGAATCCATTGCGAATCTGTCGGGGCGTTGTTACCGAATGCGCCTTCTGCTGAGCGATTTGACTCGGAGGGGACGGTCACGCGAAGGTTCGTGAATCCGCCTCGATTCCTAACGCCAGTAGTTAGCTTCCGGAAATAATCCAGGTAACGTCGACTCCGACACCCCAGACCATATAGACCAATGCGGCTGCCCACCCACAGATGATCCCAGTGACTAAGCCACGAATAGGTCTGCGTTGGTGGAGGGAAGGGATTGCTCCACAGATGCCAACTATTGCGGATATTGCATATGCCCATGAAAGTTGTTCTTGTCCAAGCCTCAAGTCCGTTACCGCTTCATGGAAGCGATAAAAGGTAACCATGAAAGCAGCGACAACCAATGCGAGTAAAAGCAAGGCTCCAACGCTAAACTGGATTTTTGGTCTTGTCGGGTGGTCAGCTAATTTGGACACACAGTCTATACCGTGGGCTAATCTCGGAGCCAGCGCAGCTCGTTGGCCTTAACTGCTCTGGTTGGTCAATTCAACCAATCCTATATCGGTATGGCAGAGATGGCCACTCGCCTAACCCGCCTCACCTTCGCCGTCCGATGCAGTTTCCGACACTTCAAAGCCGCCCTAGAGATTGTTGCTGAAATTGGGCCACCACTTCGGGTAGACTAGGCTCGGCATCAAAAGGTCCGGCGTTGATTGACCGACCTGATGCGCTGTCAGTCCGTCAGTGGTGCATCATGCTTGGCCGAAGCAGTTTTTGTCTAACATGCGGTCGGGACAGAAACTGAACTCAACAATTCGTCTCTGGCTGGCAGGATTCTGCAATGGGTAGAGCGCGCGCCCCGAACCCCACGGTTATCTGAGCGTCCTAATTTCGCCATTCGTATTTTAGTCACCGAACATGAGCCGCCGCGCTAGCCGCGGGCTAAATCGGCACCACCTGCTGCCACGTAGTGCCCGCGATGAGTGCCGTCGACTCAGGAAGAATCGCCATAATGAACCGCCGACAACTTCAAAAGCTGGGAGTCCCGCCTGACTGCGTTGCCGCTGCGATCGACGCGATCCAGACGGCGGCTGCGCAGGACAAAGGCATGGGGCCGAAAGGCAAGCGGGCCAAGCAACTGATTGTCGACGTCGTCGCGGATCCCGAGAAGTTTCGCGACGATCCGATTTGGGGACGGCTCGTAACGGCGCTGAGCAACGACCATGCGCCGACGCCGCAAGAGCCGATTGACTACCAAACCTGGGGCGAGGATATCGACGAAGGTGCGCACAAGCAGATGAACGACGCTTGCCGTGTGCCAAGTGCCGTCGGAGCGGCGCTAATGCCCGACGCGCATGTTGGCTACGGGCTGCCGATCGGTGGCGTGCTCGCTTGCGAGGGCGCAGTCATTCCGTACGCCGTGGGTGTCGACATCGCCTGCCGCATGAAGCTGTCGGTGCTCGACATGCCCATCGAATCCCTTGAGACTAAGCGTGAGCAGTATCGCACAGCGCTCAACAAAGGGACGCGTTTCGGCGTTGGTTGCGAGCATAAGCCGGCGCAGGATCACGCGGTGATGGACGCCGATTGGGACGTCACGCGCATCACCCGCGAGAGGAAGGACACCGCGTGGAAGCAACTGGGCACTTCGGGCTCAGGCAACCACTTCGTGGAGTTCGGCACGCTTACGCTTGAAGAGCGCGCCGACGACCTGGATCTCGATGCGGGAACGTACGTTGCACTGCTCAGTCACAGCGGTAGCCGCGGTGCCGGCGCAGCCGTCTGCAGCACCTATAGTCAGATTGCGCAGCGACAACTGCCGCGCAGCTGCGAAAAGCTGGGTCGACTGGCGTGGCTGGAACTCGACAGCGAAGCGGGTCAGGAATACTGGTCGGCGATGAACCTAATGGGCGACTACGCGGCTGCCAACCACGCGGTCATCCATCGACTCGTATCGAAGCTGCTCGGTGCGCAGATCCTCGGCGGAGTTGAGAACCATCACAACTTTGCATGGATCGAAAAGCACCACGGCCGCAACGTCGTCGTGCACCGCAAGGGCGCGACACCGGCGGGGCAGGGCGTTCTAGGCGTGATTCCTGGCTCGATGGCCGATCCGGGTTTCGTCGTGCGTGGACTCGGCAACCCGCTGAGCCTGGCCTCCGCGTCGCACGGCGCGGGTCGCTGCATGTCGCGGAAGCAGGCGAAAGACAAGTTCCGCTTCAGTCATGTCCGCAAGGAGCTAGCGGAGCGTGGCATCGAGGTGCTGTCGGCCGGTTCCGACGAAGTGCCTGGAGTCTACAAGGATATTCGCCAGGTGATGGCGGCCCAGCAAGACCTGGTTGAAGTCGTCGCGCGGTTCGACCCAAAGCTCGTCCGCATGTGCGACGACGGGAGCCGGGCGGAGGACTGATGGATTGATCGACACCACGGAGGCACGGAGAATACGGAGCAACTGCAGAACTAGGGATGCAAACCCTAATTCAGGTCCTCGTTTGCAAGCTCCGTGCCCTCCGTGACTCCGTGGTTTTCCCCAGCATGCAAAACCGACCGCACCAGATGTCATTGCGGCTGGATACCCAACTGCGTCTCCAAGATTTCAAAGAGTTGTTCGGAGGTCTTCGGCACACCGCGCAACTTACCCGTGGGCAGGAACAGGATGGGCAGTCCCGTTTTAGTGCGTTGAAATTCTTCAACTTGGATGGAGATCCGCCGCGCCGTGTCTGCCTTTAGCGCTTTGTCTAGCAAGAGCTGATTACCTGCTAACTTACGAGCCCGATTTTTGGCCTTGTTGACACCAGGAGGTTTTTCGCCCTCAAGCAGCCAGTAGTGATATTCCGCGAAGCTTGCGGGTGCCAACTTCCATACCCCAATCGCAAACTGAGCATAGTCGCATGCGTACTTCCGCACTTGAGTGTCTTTCTTCACGTTTTGATTGCATTTTCTACTGAGCGGAACATTATAGACCACAATACCAAGCTGATCGCCGTATCGCTTCACTGCAGCCTGCAGATGAGGATGCAAGTCGCGGCAATGGCTGCAGGTGTAATCCATCATCTCAACAACGATGTGCTTCGCGTCGGGATTGCCAATCACCGGCATATCACGAGGATCAATGGAACTGGCAAATGCTCGCGGGATGAGACTCGGGGGTCCGGCACCGAACACCGACCCGATCGTATCGGGCCCTTCGAACGATGGCTTGGCATTAGATGTGCCATCCGATTCAAGCCAATCAAGATCGTCGTCTTGATCGGCGGCAGCAGTTGCCAGTTCCTCATCAACTGGTTGCTCCAATTGCTGGGGCTCAACTTCCGGCTGTTTGAGCCCAACGTCGGGCTGTGGGGACTCTGCTTCGCGCTGTGGGGGTCCTGCTTGAGGCTGCTCTTGCTTGGCGACGTCGTTTGGCTCGAACACGATCTCTTCCATTGGCATCGAGTTGTCTTCTGGTTCGACCAACAGCTGGCCACCCATCAGTCCAACCAACCCTACCGCAGCGACCGAGAGGGCAACCAACAGACTGGTCACGCTAACGGGTTCGCCCGGCTCGTCGACAGCTTGAGCGGAATCTGCGGCCGCGACGCCCAACAGCGAGCGCGCCTGATCGACTTCCGACCCGCTGCTGCTATCCAGAAACAGGAGCAACGACAACACGCCGATACACAATCCACAAGCGTGAGCCGTGAGGCAGTAAGCACAGAAACTCTCCAGTTGCAGCGCCTGGACGCCAACGAACCAAACTGCGGCGCCGGCGGCCAGCATCGAGATACCAAGCAGAGCGGTAACGGCCATGCCTCTAGCGCAACTGGCGGCGGGCCACACCAGCCCCAGAATCGTGACGTACACCATCCCGCCCAGCAGACTGACCGGCAGTCCCAGCCACTTCGACCAGCGGCTGGCAAGCACATCGTCGCAGTCGAGCAACGAATCGGCCGTACATCCCAGCACCGTCCCCGACTCCCATGTGACCCACGTCAAGTAAGCCGACACGCCCAACGCAACGGTGGCGAGCACGGTGATCAGAGTCGCAAAAAGAGTTCGTCGGCCAAACATTGTCGTTGGACTGGATGCCGTGATGCATAAAATGTGAAAATACCCAAGACATACCAGTTTAGCATAAATCGCGTGCATCGTATTCCCAAGCAGCCACATTACCGGGAGCAACAGTTTTGCAGGATGAGGCCGAATACACTTGCGGGAGTTGCGGAGAACCGATCGTCATCCCGATCGATTACTCCGACGGACCGCGACAAGAATATGTCGAAGATTGCCCGGTGTGCTGCTGTCCCAACGTCATCCATCTGGAATTCGACGAGTTCGGTAGTGCGCGAGCCTGGGCTGAATTAGAATGAAGTCTCTTAGCCGAACCACTTATCTCGGACATTCCTCATGAAGCAGCCACTGACAGTTCCGGCCGGGACGAAAATTGACCTATCTGATTTTGACCCACGGTATGTCCACGGCGACTCGTCGAAAAACTCGTCAGAAGAAGAAATCGCCAAGCTCACCGAAGCCAGCCGCTATCTGGCGTATCGGCTCTACGCGGAGAATAAGCGAGCAGTGCTATTGGTGCTGCAAGGGATGGACACCGCCGGTAAGGATGGCACGATTCGCACCGTGATGACCGGCATCAATCCTCAGAGCTGCCAAATTGTCCCGTTCAAACAACCGAGCAGTGAAGAACGCGACCACGACTTCCTATGGCGCATCCACAAGGCGGTCCCGCGCCGGGGGAACATCGGCATCTTCAATCGTTCGCACTACGAAGACGTGCTCGTCGTGCGCGTGCACGACCTGGTCCCCAAGTCTGAATGGGAAACGCGTTACGACCGCATTAACGAGTTTGAGAACCTGTTGATCGAAGGTCACGTCACGATCATCAAGTGCTTCCTGCATATCAGCAAGGACGAGCAGCGAGAACGATTGCAAGCGCGGCTCGACCGCCCCCATAAACGTTGGAAGTTCAGCAAGGCCGATCTCTCGGAGCGGGAACTGTGGGACGAATATCAACGAGCCTACGAAGTAGCGCTCACTCGCTGTAACACCGAACAAGCACCCTGGCACATCATCCCCTCCGACCGTAAATGGAATCGCAACCTGACGGTCAGCAAGATCTTGCACGACACGCTGACGAAGCTGGACCCCCAATTCCCAGAGTGCGAAGAAGGACTCGACGAGATCGTCGTGGAGTGAGCAACCGTCAGTTTTGCGTTGGATCGCCAGGTTGGTCGAGGTTGAGGTGGCGGCGCAAGTAAGTCGCGCGCTCGATGTCGCGGTCGGACTTGTCGAGTTCAATGCCGGAGAGCTTTTGCAAATGGGCCGGTTGTGTGTGAATGAAGAGCTTGTTGATCGTGGGAATCGAAAGATCACTGATCAAGCCAAGGTTGATACCCATCCTCACGCTGGACAGCAGGTGCATCGTCTCTTCGGAGCTGATCGTCTGCGCCGTGCGAAGAATGCCATACGCCCGACTCACGCGGTCGTGTAGTGTTTCGTGACTCTCACGCACAAGGAACTCTCGCGCCTGGCGTTCGTAGTCGATCAGCACCGGCACGACGTCGGCAATTTTCTTGGTCAGTTCTTCCTCGGTCATACCGAGCGTGATTTGATTGCTAATCTGGTAAAAATCACCCATCGCCTGCGAACCTTCGCCATACAGACCGCGAACCGCCAGGTTTATTTTTTGCAGACTCTTGAACACCTTCTCAATTTGACGTGTGATGACCAACGCCGGCAGATGCAACATGACGCTCACACGCACACCTGTACCGACGTTCGTGGGGCAGGCGGTCAGGTAGCCGAGCTTGTCGTGAAAGGCGTAGGTCGCCTGTTCTTCGATCAGATCATCCAACTCGTCGATCTGCCGCCAGGTCGATCCCAGATCGAGTCCGCTGTGCATCACTTGAAAGCGCAGGTGATCCTCCTCGTTGATCATCACGCTAAAGCGCTCCGCCGGATCGATTACCACCGCCCGCGCGCCTTCGCTCTCGGCCAGCTCGCGGCTGACCAGCTGCCGTTCCACCAGGAACTGCCGATCGACGGGTTCCAGCTCGCCTACATCGAGGTAGAGCGTCTGTTGGGGGAACTTGCCCGACTCTTGCAACGACGTGATGTGGTTATGCAGTGTCTGCTCGATCTCCGCCCGGTCTGCCTCGGTCGTGCGCGAGATGAACGGAAAATCCGCCAGATTCCGCGCTAGTCGAATGCGGCTGCTGATCACAATGTCTGACTCGGGGCCGGTACCCTTGAGCCATTCGCCGCTCGAACTAGCTAAGTCGTCAAGATGCATAGTGAGTTACGATTGATCCTTCGCTTGCGATTGGCTTTCGATCTCGCGAATCTCGTCACGTAACTGGGATGCCTTTTCGTAGTCTTCAGTCGTTACGGCTTCCTTCATTTCTCGACGCAGGCGAATCAACTGCGTTTGCTGATCCGCACCTTGGGAGCAACGTTTGGGAACCTTGCCGATGTGGTTGCTCTGGTCGTGAATGTTTAGCAGCAGAGGCTCTAGTTCTTCAGCGAAGAACACATAATCATGTGGACAGCCGAGCCGCCCCTGCTTGCGAAACTCAAGGAACGTGATCGAACAGACGGGACACGACCGCTGGTCAAGCCGCGCCAGCTGATCTGCCGTTTCTCCAACTGCCAAATGTTGAGCCAACAGCCCTGCCATCGCTGGCATGACTTCGGCGGCTTCCTCTTCTTCGCTCGGGCTGAGGAACGTTTGAGCGCATTGCTCACAAAGGTGAAGCTCGTTGACGCCATCGACCAAATCGGTGATGTGGTACGTTGCCTCTCGTTCACATTTCTGACATTGCATGACCTGAGTCTCCCGAGCGCGGATCGGAGCATGAAGGCGTTTTCTACGGGGATTCTAGCTGGGCAGTGGGCAGTGTCAAGGCAAACCAATCCACGTCCAATCGCTCGTAACTGCTTCGCTGATACGATGTTGCCGCATGCGACCGAACCCGCAAGCGGCGTTGTCCGTCCGCATCTTGAATGCTAAGCTGACCTGCTCCACTATTGCTCGATGACCGATTCATTTATGTCTACTGTCCCCACCCTAGAGCAGTTTGCTGAGCTGGCTAACGACAGTGAACAGCCGGTCGACTTTGTGCCCGTCTATCGCCGACTGGTGAGTGACTCGCTCACTCCGGTTTCCGCGTTTCAGAAGCTCGCCAACGCACCGGACACCCAGTCCGACGCCGCTTGCCTGTTCGAAAGTGTAATCGGCGGTGAGAAAGTTGGGCGGTACAGCTTTCTCACCAGCGATCCGTTTCTTCACATCAAAGCTGCCGGCACGACCGTCACCGTGGCGCGTCGCAACGCGGACGGCTCGTGGGACTCGGAAACGACTGAATCTCCCAATCCGCTCGAGACGCTCCGCGCACATGTTGACGCGATGAACGTCTGCCACCTGCCCGAGCTACCGCCGTTTATCGGCGGCGCCGTGGGTTACGCCGGCTACGACACGGTACGCTACGTCGAACACTTGCCCGACGCGCCCCGCGACGACCGAGAACTTCCTGACCTGTGGTTCGGCATGTACGACCACATGATAGTTTTCGACCATGTGCAGAAGACGATCATTGTGCTCGCACTCGCCGATGTTCGTGGCAAGAGCGATGCCGCAGTGAAGCAAGCCTATGACGATGCCACGAAGCAAGTCGACCGAATGGTCGAGCAACTCGCCGCTCCGACAAATGCCTTGCCTCTGGCCGATATCCATGTCGATCGCGACGTTACGCTCAACTACAAGTCAAACATGACGCAGGACGACTTCGAACATGCCGTCGACAAATGCGTCGAGTACATCCGTGCTGGCGACATCTTTCAGGTCGTGATCAGCCAGCGGCTAGAAACCTCGCTGAAGGTTCCGCCGTTTGAACTCTATCGCACGTTGCGTGTCGTGAATCCCAGTCCGTTCATGTTCTACATGCGGACGCCCGATGTCACGCTCGTCGGCAGCTCACCTGAGATCATGGTCCGCGTGGTCGACCGCCGTGTTACCGTTCGCCCGCTTGCCGGTACACGTCCGCGCGGCAAGACAGACAGCGAAGACCAACGTCTCGCCGAGGAACTGCTCGCCGACCCCAAGGAACGCGCTGAGCACGTCATGTTGGTCGACCTCGGACGCAACGACGTCGGGCGCGTCGCCCAGTACCAAACTGTCGAGATCTCCGACGTGATGGTCATCGAACGCTACAGCCACGTCATGCACATCACCTCGAACGTCAACGGCCAACTCCGCGAAGACTGCGACTCCTTCGACGCGCTCGCCGCTTGTCTCCCCGCGGGCACGGTCTCGGGGGCTCCCAAGGTGCGCGCGATGGAAATAATCGACGAAGTGGAACCCAATCGCAGAGGACCCTACGCCGGCGCCGTTGGCTACATCGACTTCGCCGGCAATATGGATACCTGCATCGCACTACGCACCGTCGTCATCCAGGACGATATCGCCTACGTCCAAGCCGGCGCGGGAATCGTCGCGGACTCGGTCCCCACGACCGAGTATCAGGAAACCCTCAACAAGGCCCGCGGCCTGCTCACCGCCATCGAAATCACCAAGCAGCGGCTGTCTTGACACGTGCTTGCTCGCTACAAAATCTACCGTGGCAAACCGCCGGCGGGAGTAACGCTGCCTGACGGCATTCGCCAGGACACTCGCAAGCACACCCGACATTGCCTTCGTCCGACCAAGGAAATTGTTGCCGTCTTTCTCGACGACCCCTCGGAGCAAGCGTGGGACACGTTCGCAGCCGCCTACCTAAAAACAATCAAGCAACGATGGCACGAAGACCCTAGTGCGTTCGACGCCTTGGCGGAACTGGCCACCAACCACGATGTCTACCTCGGCTGCTCGTGCCCGACAGCCAATAACCCCGATGTCATGCATTGCCATACAGTCTTGGCGCTACGGTTCATGGGCGAACGCTACCCGCTGATCGACGTCGTATTTCCATTGGGCTGATTCCAACCAACTTCGTACGCATCTGATGATTTTGCTCCTTTTTGCGCTACTGCACTGTTTTCGAAAGGCGATTTTTTAACGCAAAAGTCGTCACTTTTGCACACCGCTACTTCAACAAGAGCCACAATAACTCGGTGTTTCAAGCAATCGTCTCATGCAATAGTGGGTCACTTTTGCCTTTTCTTGTTCATCGACACAACCACCGAGTCAAGATCTGCACACCTGCCGAACTACGCAACGAAGCATTTCGCGGCGGCACCGCCTGCCAGTTCCGTGCGAATACAGCCGCAAGACGTATTACAGCGGGTGTCAACAAACGGTGAGACTTCATTATCGACAGAAGCCAGTGCGACTCCAGTCTTCTTTTTGGCCACCCTTGCGGACCGGCACCCTATTGTCTTCTTCGCGAGTAGCCAATTTCCGCGGCACGGCTTTGGAGTTGGCGGAAAAGTGTCGATCTAGTCGTATTGTGCTCGTAAGCGATATTGGTTCACGCTGAGAAACGCTGTCGCTCCGAGCCGACCTACCGATCATTGCAGTCCGTCACAATCCAAATACCTTTCTCATCGAATCGTCCCTCACATAATCTGCGGGCGTCTTGCCATTCTTGTTCCTCGCCTTTGGATCTGCTCCGGCATCCAATAATAGCTTGGCAATCTCAAGGGCCAAGTCGCCTTTGCCGGCTGTTGCCGGCGCGCCGGTGTTGGTCACGGCGCGGTGCAGCGGCGTGGACTTTGTGCGCCGATCTGTTGCATTCACATCGGCCCCCAGTTCCAGCAATAGCCTCACTGCCGCCAGACTGCGAAACCGCACGGCACGGTGCAGGGGAGTGACGCCATTCTTGTCCGTCTCGCTGACGGAGACTCCGGCCTTTACAAGAAATCGAATCACCGCTCGTTGTCGTTTCGGATCAGGATCATGCGCGGATGCAGCCGACAGCAACGTTCCGGTAAGCGCCTGTCCAGACCTAGCTATGGCTTTCA
This sequence comes from Bythopirellula sp., assembly GCA_965228965.1. Taxonomy (GTDB): domain Bacteria; phylum Planctomycetota; class Planctomycetia; order Pirellulales; family Lacipirellulaceae; genus Bythopirellula. The sequence goes on along the minus strand of OZ245849.1, from coordinate 4,558,799 downwards.
GCTCTTCAAGGTTCAGTTCAAACGCTGCTTGTCGGAGTTCGTTCATGCGTTGACTTGGATGATCCTACCTGCGAGGTCTTGTTGATTGCTCCAAATCCGCGCGGTACGAACAACACTCGATACCAGAGAATCCGCAGCAATGAAGAACTAATGCAACTTTGAATTAGCAATCAATGAGCACAGTTTCGCGCTCGCCCGACGCGTACTAGCGATGCGACGGCACAGGACAGCGCCAACGCCGTGGTGGTGGGCTCAGGTATGATGTAGAAAAACTCCACCTGGTCATTTGCCCGACCCGACGACGAGAACAGGCCTGCCGCGTCCGCATCGGCCCCGACGATGCTGGTTACCCCCGTATCCAAATCAAGCTTGTACCAATCATGCAAAAATGACGCTCCACCGTTCTGTGTATCGCTAAAGCCATCTTCATCGTAGAAATAGACGTCGTTGTTGATCCAGTCGAAAATAGCGTTGCGTCCGTCAATCAAGGCGCCGCCGTCGTTGTAGATGGCGCTGACATCGAGCATCTGATTCGGCGTGAAGCCATCGTTCGTAGCCCCGTTTAAAAAATCGGCGTCGATCTGATCGGAACCGTTGTCGTAGGTATCGATCAACAGCTTGAAGACTTTGGGCTCGTGTGTGGGACTATCGAAGAAGCCAGACTCGACGATCACTAAGTCACCGGTGTTGTGATCCACCAAGACTTGATCGCCCGACCCATCGTCGAGCGTCGGATCGACGAAGGGGTTATCGTCAACGCTGAATCGGTTTTCCGGCCCACCGGCAAAGTTGATGTCTCGATAAGCATTGCCCGCGATGCCGTCGAAATTGGTGATTTCGTAGAATGCCACATTATCCCCAGCTCCGTCGTCTTCCAAGATCCACAGCCCGGTGACCCCATCCTGGTTTCGAACCGCCGCGATACTCACGGCTTCCGAAGTGTTTGCTCCGTCGAGATTGACATAGCCCAGAATCGAAGACTCCCAGGCTTCCGACGTGTTGTTGTTATAGCCTCCTTCGGTTCCGGAAACCGTCGCAGGGCCGGAGACCTTTTGAATCGACCGAATCTGCAGGTCCTGGACATCGCCGGCGCTGCCGGTGTTGGCATCAATGTAAACGAGCGTTTGCTGGTCAATGAACTCCAAACGAGTATTGAAAAAGCTGAAGCCATCGCCAGGACTGCGAGCAATTTCACCAATCTTGTCGATGAATGCTGGGCTGGCTTGCGGATTCGTATGCGAAACATCAAATGCGCTCGAACCATCACCGTAAGTAGCGTAAAGGTTGCTGCCCCCAGTACCTTGACCCTTGAAATTCATTTCCCAATGGGCATAGGCCCCTTGGAAGTCGACGCGAAGGAGATCGAAGTCGCCTAGGGTGTCCAAATCACCGTCTAATTCAATAGCGGGGGGACCAGTCGCGGATCCGCCGTCGACAGCCAACACGTACACGTCGCCGGTGTTGGGATCCACGGTGATCGCATCGGGGTTTTCAAACGAATTGACCTCTTGACCAACAAAGACGCCAAACAGCGGGGCACTCATATCCGCCGTGTCGAAGAAGATAACACTCTTGCGTGAGTCGGTATTGTTCGTGCTTTGATCGAGCACCGCTGCGAAACCGCCGCGCGGCGCGGCTATCGTTGTGGAGTTGGAAGCGACATAAGATAAGGCCGCAGCGCAGCCGAGTACAAACAAGCGATTCATTAGTCTCCCCCTCGTAAGCTCGTGATCTCAGCGAAAAGCACCGCCCCTGCCGAGGACTGGTCGCCTCAAACTATCATAGCCTGCGGAAGGCCTCAAGTTTCTGGTGAGAACTGCAGAAGTTCCCAAACTTCAATCCTCCGCGATTCACTTCAATTCGTTCGCAGACCGAGAGCTCAGCCTACTTTGCCAGCTTTCCCGCCAGTGTTTCGGCTCGCAACTGGGCGATCATCTCGCGAGTGGCTGCTTCGACCGCTTCTTCCCAGCGGGCTTCACCGAAGCGATCTTTATACTCTTCGCGACGGTGGGCGAAGATGATCGCTCGCGAGCTGTTGACGATCGCTCCCAAACCGCGTGCGTCGAACGCCGAGGCGACGTCTTGGGCGGTTCCACCCTGGCTACCGAAGCCGGGCACGAGGAACCACGTCTGTGGCATGGCGGTGCGCAGCTCGGCGAGTTGCTCGGGATACGTTGCGCCGACGACCGCGCCGACGATCCCGTAGCCGCGCTCGCCGCAGGTGAGCTGCGATTGCTCTTCGACATAGGACGCCACGCGCCGATACACAGTTCCTTCCGACAGCTGTTGATCCTGCAGCATGTGACTCCCTGGGTTGGAAGTTTTCACTAGCACAAACAAGCCCGCCCCGCGCTCGCTGGCCACATTGATGAACGGCTGCAAGCTGTCGGCACCCAGGTAGGGGCTCACCGTCAATCCGTCGGCTTCCCACGCGCTTTGCCCGTCGCGACCGAGCAGACCGTGGGCGTACGCTTCGGCGGTCGAGCCGATGTCGTTTCGTTTGCCATCGAGAATCACAAGCAAGCCCTGCTCGCGCGCGTAGGCGATCACGTTGGCCAGCGCTGTCATGCCGGCGGGTCCCAGCTCTTCAAAAAACGCCGCCTGCGGTTTGACCGCGGGCACCAACGGCGCGACCACGTCGATCACCGCGCGGCAGAACTTTTCGTACGCCGTCGCCCGCACCGACCAGCCATCGATGTCACCGACCGTCAGGCACTCGGGCAGCAGTTCCCACCGCGGATCGAGCCCCACCAAAGTCGGCGTGCCCGCCTGCTCAACCGCCGCCGCCAAGTCATCGCCAAAGTGTCTCAATTCACTCTCCGTTTGAGTTCTTCAGTTTTGCTCAGCGTCTGGAAATGATTTTCATCGAGCAAAACTGCCGCCTGTCATTTTCGAATCAAACCGTTTCATCCTGGAAAAGCAGGGGTTTCCGATAGTTTGGCGAATCCGTGCCGCCTGAGTTTTGCAAGCAAAACTCCGCCACGGAGTTCGCTCCAGCGACGTTCAGCAATCTCCAAGCGATCGCGATCGCCCGCAGCCTAGTTTTTACCAGTTTCGGTGGCCAATTTCAGCTCTGTTTTTTGAGCCGCTTGGCCCGCATCGCGCGGTGGGCGGGTCTCCAGAGCATAGATTCGCGCAGTATATTTGAGGAGACTTTGCCCGACCACGCGGTTACGGGAATCTGCTTGCCGCGTATTCTGGTGGTCTTGACTGAGCTAACGCATTTTGGGCGAACGCTAATCGTATGATCATCTCGGCAAGTGGCGGTACCGACGGCGCAAACATTGTCCTCTTCTGGCCGGACAATCTGCCCGATGACGCTGACCAACGTTTGCAAGACGACCCAATCGAACTCGTTGAATCCCTGCGCGATGACGGCAAACTGATATGGTTTCCTTGTGACGGTGATGGTCACTATCGGGCATTGATCTTCGTGCAGACTGCGATCGCTGATGAACTGTCAGAATTCTGTAAGGACGGCGAGCACTATCCTAAACTCGTGGTCAACGGAGAAGGATACTTTGGTGGCATGGAATACATGTTCAAAACCGATCGCAGCTTTCTGGATCGTTACCCACACATGTGTGAACAGGTAGCGATTCCAAACGGCACCTATTCCGCCACGGTGTATTTCACCGATGTACCCGAGTCGCACCATTACGAATGGTTAGTGGATCACGTCGGGCACAGGTCGGTGCGGCTGTGGATGCTGCAACGTGGACTTGTTGCTCTGTCGGTCAGCAGTGCCTATATTTCCTTGTTCAGCGTGTTCTCTTCCTCTCTCTCCTGGACTGCATGGATGTGGATCGCTGCTCTTTCGACTGCGTGCGTCGCCACTGCGGTGGGCTTGGCGAGGAGTAAAGCATGCAAAGCGGTTGCCAATGCAAAAGCGGAGTACGAGCGCACTTTTCCCGCGTACGTGGTCCAGTTGAAGTAGCGGCGAGAAACCGTCCAAGGTTGAAGCTGAAGACTGACCTGCTTGTTCGGCATGACGGTGATGGGGGCGTAACTGCGGTGCACGGGGCAGTTGCTGCGCGCACGATGATCTACGTAGCGAATAGTGCGTGTGACGCCACTCACCTATCCACTTTGTGCGCCGCGTAAGCCATCTTCACCGATGGTAAACAGGTCGTTAGACTGAATACTTATCCCAAAACGTACGACCTTTCCCCAGGGCTGTCCGAGTAGGAGGTTTCTTGGACAGACGGCCCTGGGGGACCGTCCTACAAAACTTGGTTTTGGGATACGTGCTACGTAAGATGGTTGTCCATCCTCTGATTCTTGTTGTTTGTTGGCTGCTACGTGTTTAATGTATCTCTTAGCTGAACAACCACAGGACTATTCCGGCAGGTACAACATGCGTGTCCCAATTCTGAAGCGAAGTCCCGTCGGTTTTACGCTCGTCGAATTGTTGGTTGTGATCGCCATCATTGGTGTGCTGGTCGCGTTGTTGCTGCCGGCGGTGCAGGCGGCTCGCGAGTCGGCGCGAAGAATTGACTGTTCCAACAGGATTCGGCAGTTGGGACTTTCGGGGCAGAACCACCACGATGCTCTGGGGCACTTACCGATTCCGCCTTGGAACACGCCAGACTTGGGCTCACTGCCGGTCACGTTCCAGCTGTTGCCATACATCGAAGAATCAAACCTGGCTGGCTTGTTTGACGCGACGCTTTCGTTCAACGAAAACCGGCTGGTCAGGGAGTCGCACTTGGTGGCGTTTCAGTGCCCCAGTGACGAGTCCGTTCGTTATCCGCTTTCCGGCAGCGATGCGGGCGGTGATCGCGGCGGCGATTACAAGGGAAACTACGGTCTGAACTGGGGGCAGGGCGATTGGGGTCAGAAGAATTCGCGACGGACGGTGAACGCCGCCGGCCTTCCCGCTGAGGTTGGGCCGTTTGAGCGCATCAAGGACAATCCCGGCACCGAGTTTCGTCAGATTACCGATGGATTGAGCAACACCATGTTGATGATGGAAATGATTCAAGCGCCTACCGATGCCAGCGGGAGTGGTATCGATCGTCGGGGTCGGCTCTGGAAGGCGTACGCCGGATCGAATCAGATCTCTACCCAGACAGGCCCCAACTCGTCCGATCCTGACATAATTCAGCAGTGCGTTGACAGTGTGCAGGACAATCTGCCTTGCAGCACACGCGTTAGCAACTGGCTGATCCAGCGGATGGCATCGCGTAGTCGGCACCCCGGTGGCGTGAATGTCGTGATGTGCGATGTGTCGGTTCAGTTTATCAACGAAGACATCGACCTCTGGGCCTGGCAAGTGCGCTCCAGCATGGCTGGCGGAGATACGGAATAGTTCGGGGCGAGCTTTCGCCACAGCTCTCGCCGAACCCAATTGCCGCTGCTTCGTTGAAGGCTTGATGCACGGGGCCGCGACCATTGCTAGCCGGATCTCCGCGAGATGCCAGCAACGCACTTTATTCGCATCAAACTGTGCCGTTTGTCGTGGTTGCGCAAGCTTGGAGCGGCTAGGAATCGTCGACGAAACGCCCTAAAATCAGGGGTTCTCCCTACGTTTCGACCGGTCTTGGTTGCGGTCGCCTTTTATTGTCACCTGCGCGAGTGCGGCGTTGCGAATCTCACCGACTGAACATTTCGGCATCGCGCAGTTGAGTGATGGGATGGCACAGCGCTGCATCACGGTGATTTGCCTGCTTGGCACGTTGTCAGCATGGGTCGGCTGCGACCTGGTGGAGAAGCCACCGACACCGCCAGGGCCACTAGCTCCGAACACAACAAACATCCTCACCGTCAATGTCGCGCGTGCGAAGTTGAGCGAAAACGTGGATCAGACGGCTTCGTCATTCGGGACGATCAAGCCGCGCCGGTCAAGCTCCTTGGCCTTTGCCCGCGCAGGTCGGGTGCAAAACGTCTACTTCAATGTGGGCGACCTGGTAAGCGAAGGCGACAAGATCGCGGAGCTTGACCAGGGCGAAATGGTCAACCAGCAGGCAGACCTCGACTACGTGCTGAACGCGTTGAGAGAAGAACTACGTCTCTTGGAATCGGGCACCGACATTCAGGGTCAACGACGCAAGCAGGAAGAGATCGATGAGTTGGCCACGCAGCAGCAGCGGCTGACGCGCGAGTTTCAGAAGGGATTCATCGTCGCGCCGTACCGCGGTGTGTTGGCGGAGCGGAATGCGGAAGTCGGTGACGCGGTTCCCGCGGGGCGGCCCTATTTTCGGATACTCGAAGCCGAGCAACCGATCGTTGAACTGAGCGTGCCTGTGAAAACTGCCGAACTTGTGACCGTCGGCATGGAGGTGTGGGTCAAGTATCGCCAGCAGAGGATTGATGCCACGGTCGCGACGAAAGCACCCGAGTTGGATGCCTCTTCCCGCACTCAGTCGTTGACGCTCAGTCTGTTAACCAGTGATGAGACGCCCACCTGGAACTATGGAGAAGTCGTCGAAGTGTGGTTCTCCATCGCCACCGAGCGCGATGGCTTCTGGCTGCCGTATTCAGCGCTACAAAGTCAGGGCAATGGGCTGTGGTCGGTATTCGTACTGGAAGGCGAAGGTGCCCAGCAAACGGTCGGGCGAAAGATTGTGAGTCTCGTACAGTTGGACGACACGTCCGCGCTGGTGAATGGATCGCTGCAACCGGGTGAACTGTTCATCATTGATGGCCTGAACCGCGTGGTCCCTGGGCAGTTGGTGCAAGCCAACGTCGTTCCCCATGAGTATGCGCCCCCCCAACAGATTGCTGGAGCGGAGCAATGATCGCGCAGTTTCTGTACAAGAATCCGCGCATCCTGCTGCTGTTGATGGGCGTCATCACCGTGGCAGGCCTGTCGTCCTTCGTGCTGATGCCCCGTCTGGAAGATCCGGTATTGGGACGGCGAGTGGCTGTGATTAGCACCGTCTTTCCTGGAGCGGATGCAGGCCGCGTGGAATCGTTGGTGACGATTCAGTTGGAGCAACGATTGCAAGGCATCGCGGCAATCCAGCAAGTGCGCTCCAACAGCCGCACGGGCATCTCGAACATCATCATCAAGCTGCGCGATGAAGTGGACGAGGTCGACCCGGTCTGGACGCTGGTTCGGAACCAATTGATCGACATCGAAACGGAACTCCCTGACGGTTGCTTTCGACCCCAGTTCGAAGTCTTTCCGCTAAAGGCGTACGCGGCGATCGTGGCAGTGCAATGGCGCGATCCGGCCGATACGAACTTCACGATTCTCCGCAAGCTGGCCAGCCAGCTGAGGCAACAGATCGGCAATCTATCGGGCACCGAAGTGGTCGAAACATTCGGCGATCCCGGTGAGCACTACCTGGCGGAGGTGCAGCCTACGGTGCTTGCCGGGCTGAATCTCTCGACGGCGGCGATCGCCGGGCAGGTGGCGGCCATCAACGCCACGCATCCGGCTGGCTATGCGCGCGGCGCAGACAATCACTTACTCCTCGACCTGCAACAGAACGATTCGAATCTCGATCGGTTGCAGAATGCGGTGATTCGCTACGGACCGCGCGGCGAGTCGGTCAAGCTGTCGGAGATCGCGACGCTTTCGAAACAGCCGATCGCGCCGCTGACCGACGTTGCGCTGGTGGACGGGGAGCGAGCGATCGTGCTAGGGGCAATGTTCGATGACAGGATGCGCGTGGATCGTTGGTCGCAGCAATTGCGTGAGTTGGTAGCAGGCTTTCAAAACGATTTCAAATCAGAGCTCGACGTCGAGATTGTCTTCTCGCAACAACGCTACATCGACGCGAGGCTCGATGCGTTGCTAAACAATCTGCTGCTGGGGGCGGTAGCGGTCATGCTGGTGGTGTTGGTGCTGATGGGCTGGCGCAGCATGATCGTGGTGGGGGTCACACTGCCACTGTCATCGCTGTTGGTGCTGACGGGCATGCATGCGATGGAGATTCCCATGCATCAGATGTCGGTCACGGGGCTGATCATCGCCCTGGGGCTGTTGATCGACAACGCGATTGTGATCGTTGAGGACGTGCGTGCGCGCATCTTCGCCGGTGCGTCGACCGTCGAGGCGATCCATGGTGGTATTCGGCTACTGGCTATGCCGCTATTGGGATCGACCCTCACGACGGCGCTAGCGTTCATGCCGATCGCCACGCTGCCAGGTCCGCCGGGCGAGTTCGTGGGGACGATCGCCATCAGCGTGATTCTGGCCATCGGTTCCTCGCTGCTGCTGGCAATGACCGTCGTGCCAGCGTTGTTGGCTCTGTTGAGCGTCAACGTCACGCGGCGGACGCTGCTCAGCTACGGGATCAGTAACTCGTTGGTGCGGCGAATTTACGCAGGTACGCTGTCGGTCGTATTCCGGGTGCCGGTGCTGGGCGTCGTGCTGGGCTGTGTGCTGCCGTGGCTAGGATTCGTCGTCGGTCAGCGGCTGCCCGAGCAGTTCTTCCCCCCCTCAGATCGCAACCAAATCCAGATCGAAGTGGAACTGCCCGCGCGCGAACCGGTCACGCAGACGCTCGCCACAGTGCGCGAGTTGCAAGAGACCGTGACAGCAGACCCGCAAGTGACACGTGTCCATTGGTTCGTGGGCCGCAGCGCGCCGACCTTTTATTACAACGTGGTTCCCAGTCGGCGCGGAACGCCGTTCTATGCGCAGGCGATCGTGGAGTTGAGTGATGAGGCAAGCCCATCGGAACTGGTCCAGTCACTGCAATCACAATTGAGCGCCGAGCACGCGGAATCGCGCATCATCGTCCGTCAGCTGGAGCAGGGTCCGCCGCTGGACGCGCCGATCGAATTACGAGTTGCCGGTCCCGATCTGGCGAAGATCGAACGACTAGGCAGCGAGTTGCGGTTGTTGCTAAGCCAAACACCCAACGTGATTCATACGCGGTCGGACTGCGAAGAGACGATCCCCAAGCTCGTCCTCGATGTCAACGCCGAAGAGGCCTCGCGAGCCGGGCACAACGCGCCCGATCTGGCGAGGCTACTCTACACGACGTTTGAAGGCGCTCCGGCCGGCAAGGTTCTCGACGGCGAAGAAGAGTTGCCGGTCACGGTAAGGATGGCCAGCTCCGACGGCGTGCAACTTCATCAACTCGCGGCATTGCATCTGGTCAGCAATCGCCCGCGCATGCCCGCCGGTCCGCCGGATGGGCCTCCGCGGGCAATCATTAATCCGCCGCTGGCGGCAATTGCCGATTTGCAACTCGGCTCCGACCGTGCAGCGATTGTGCGGATTGACGGAGAGCGCACCAACGAAATCAAAGCTTACCTTGCCGCCGGAGTACTGCCTTCAAAGGCGATGGCGGAATTTGAAAGCCGCTTGGCGGAGTCGGAGTTTCAACTGCCGCCAGGATATCGCTTGTATTTCGGTGGCGAAGGGGCAGAACGCACCAGCGCTGTCGAGCGGTTGGTGGCCAACGCGGCACTGCTGTTCGCGCTGATGATCCTAACGTTGGTCGTCGCGTTTCGTTCGTTCCGCAGCGCCCTGGTGATCGTTGCGGTCGGTGGCCTGGCCATTGGCCTGGGTCCGCTCGGGTTGTGGCTGTTTGGCTACCCGCTGGGCTTCATGGCAATCGTGGGCACGATGGGATTGGTCGGACTGGCGATTAACGATTCGATCGTGGTGTTGGCCGCAATTCGTGAGAATGCCGCCGCCCGCGCCGGAGATGTGCGGCAACTGACCGAAGTGGTCGTCGGCTGCACGCGTCATATCATTGCGACGACACTCACGACCGTCGTCGGATTTACTCCGTTGATCCTCGCTGGCGGGGGGTTTTGGCCCCCGCTGGCCATTACGATCGCCTGCGGCGTTGCCGGTGCGACCTTTCTGGCGCTGTACTTCGTGCCGTCGCTCAACCTGCTGCTGCACCCTCGAAAACTCTCCAGCGGGTAGGTCGATTCCGCACACCAGTGCGTACTTCCACACCGTCTGCGACACTCCGATGTGTTGCCAAACCGACTTCAAGTGCGGTTTTTGCGCGGACCAAACCAGGCGTCTAACCTGTCACAAACTTCAAATATTTACTAGAATACCTGACCAAACATAAGACCCCCAGAATGACGCCGCTGATATGCCGCCCGTTGCAATACACCGGAGAGTTGCCCGTCGAGAGACAACGATCGAAGGCTCGCCGCTCGACATCGCTCAAGTGGCGGCGATTGGGCGCGGCGATCGAAAGCTTCTGCTAAGTGACAATCCACAGCTCCGGGCGCGCATCGACGCGGCAGCGGCGCTGGTTGATCACGCCGTTGAAGAAGGCTGGCCCGTCTACGGAGTTACCACCGGCTTCGGCGGCATGGCAGACCAAGCCGTACCCTGTGAGCAGGCAGCTGCTTCGCAGGCCAACCTTTTGTCCTTTCTCGCCACCGGCGCTGGCAGCGCGATCGATCGACGGCACGTACGAGCGGCGATGGCTCTCCGCGCGAATGTGTTGATGCAAGGCTACTCGGGCGTGCGGCTTGAGATCATCGAACGGCTGGTGCGATTCGTCAACGCCGACGCGACGCCGCTGGTGCGCGAACTCGGTTCCATCGGCGCGAGCGGTGATCTCGTGCCGCTCTCGACGATCGCCCGCGCGATCACCGGACAGAGCACGTACGTCTCGGTGGAACTCGACGGGCGCGAACTCGATGGGCAAACGGCGCTGCAGACACTGGGACTCGAACCGATTGAGTTGCGACCGAAAGAAGGTTTGGCGATCGTCAATGGCACGTCGTTTTCCGCGGCGATCTCCGCGAATTGCGTCGCCGCAGCACGCCAGCTGATGGCTCTGGCTTTCGCCGCGCAAGCGATGATGATGCGAGCACTGAAAGTGCAAGACGAACCGTTCGAACCGTTCGTCCATCAACGCAAGCCTCACCCCGGCCAAGTTTGGGCAGCGGAGATGACGCATCGTCTGCTCAACGAGGGCCGCGCGTCGCTTAACGGTGCCGCTCACAAGGAACGACGCCCTGAGCATGTACAGGATCGCTACTCGCTGCGATGCCTGCCGCAATATATGGGGCCAATCGTCGAGGGATTGGCAAAGGTCACTACGGTGGTTGAGACCGAGATGAACTCGGTGTCCGACAATCCGTTGGTCGATGCCAGTAGCGAGCGGTTTTATCAGAGTGGCAACTTTTTGGGGCAGTACCTCGGCATCGCGATGGACGATCTGCGACGTCACCTCGGTTTGATGGCAAAGCACTTGGACGTGCAAATTGCCTCGCTGGTGGCACCGGAATTCAACAACGGCCTACCGTCCTCGCTCCGCGGCAATGACGCGTTGCCCTACAACATGGGTCTCAAGGGCCTGCAAATCACCGGCAACTCGATCATGCCGATGCTTACGTACCTGGGCAATCCGTTGGTCGAACACTTTCCGACTCACGCTGAGCAGTTTAACCAGAACATCAATGGCCTGAGTTGGGGCGCAGCCAATTTCGCCTGGAAGTCCGTTGAGCTGTTCCAGCACTACCTCGCCGTGGCACTGATTTTCTCGGTGCAAGCGATCGACCTCCGCGCGAAGGCAACGAAAGACCACTTCGATGGAAAGGGGCTGTTGGGCAGTCTGCTCGCGCCGGTCTACACAGCTGTCTGCGAGGCGATCGACGTCGAGACGGATCGCGACCGTCCGCTGTTGTTTGACGACGCGGATCATTGGTTGGAAGAAAAGCTGGCCCTGCTGAGCAAAGAGATCCGAGCCGGCGGAGCGGTCACCAAAGCGGTGAATCCCATCCTCGACTCGTTTGACGAACAACATCTCGGCTAGTACTCGTTAGTCGCACGCATTCGCGTGTACAAGTAATCGTCATGAATATCTGCGAACACTTAACTGGTACGGCTCAGCGACTTCCCGACCAGGACGCTCTGGTGTTCGGAGGCCGGTCGTTCACCTACGCGGAGTTGGACGGGCTCTCCGCCGCCGCAGCCGAGCAACTCGCTGCCGTGGGCGTTGGCGTTGGAGATCGCGTTGCCATCATGTTGCCCAACGTGCCCGCGTTTGTGGTGTGGTACTACGGTGCGTTGCGATTGGGCGCGATCGCGGTGTCGATCAGCACGCGGTTGACCGGCGAAGAAGTGGCGTTCGTCGTTTCAGATTGTGGGGCGAAGGTGTTCGTCGCCGAGTCGAATTCGCGGTCGGATGTCGGGACGCCGGAGTGTGTGACAAAGTCGTTTGAGGTTTGCAAGCTGGGTGATGCGTGTCATGGAGAGCCGCTTCCGACTGGATCCGCAGGCGAAGCTGAAGGGTGGCACGAAGCCGACCCCGACGACGCGGCACTGATTCTCTACACTTCAGGTACGACCGGGTTCGCCAAGGGCGCGACGCTGTCGCACAACAATGTGCGGTCGAACGTGTTGGAGTTCAATCGCCTGTGCGACATGCAGCCGAGCGATCGGATCTTACTGGCTGTGCCGCTGTTTCATTGTTTCGGGCAAAACGCGCTGCTGAACTCAGCACTGCATATCGGCGCGACACTCATCTTGCAGCAGGGTTTCGATCTGAACGAATCGAAGCGATTGATCTCGGCACATCGTGTGACGCAGCTGTACGGTGTGCCGACGATGTTCCAGTTGCTTCATGACTGCTGCACAACGGACGATCTCTCCTCGGTGCGCTATTGCTTTTCGGCTGCGGCCAAATTGCCGATCCAAGTCAGTCAGCGTTGGCAGGAAAAATTTGGCCAACCGATTTTCGAGGGCTACGGTCTGACCGAGACATCGCCCTTCGCCAGCTACAACCATCATCGGCAATATGTGATGGGTACCATCGGACAGCCGATCGACCAGGTCGAAATGAAAGTCGTCGACAGCGAGACTGGAGCAACCTGTCCACCGGGCGAGCTGGGCGAGATCGCCATTCGCGGTCCCAACGTGATGCTGGGTTATTGGAATCGGCCCGACGAAACGGCCGAGGCAATCCGTGACGGCTGGTTTCATTCCGGAGACATCGGGCAAGTCGACGAGCAGGGCTATTTCCACATCGTCGACCGTGTGAAAGACATGATCGCCGTTGGCGGCCTGAAGGTGTATCCGGCTGAGGTCGAACGAGTGTTGCTTGATCATGATGCCGTTGCTCAGTCTGCCGTCGTGGGACTGCCAGATCGGGTGTTTGGCGAGCAGGTTGTGGCGTTCGTCGTGCTCGACGGCGATGCCGACATTTCGTCGGATCAGCTCACGCCGCAGCTTCAGCAACACTGCCGCGCCCATCTGGCGAACTACAAAGTGCCGAAGCACTGCATCGTCGTCGACGAGCTGCCGCGTAACCCGTCCGGCAAGATTCTCAAGCGAGAATTGCGGCAATACGAGCTGCCGACAGCTTCGGCAGCGATCACCGACGCTTCCGACATCGGCGCGAGCCTACCCGCCGCAACCACTGCGCTTCGTGAGCCGACGTTGTGGAACAATCTACGCAAGACTTACGCGACTAACCGCGAGCAGACGGCGATCGACTTTGTGCTCAGCCTGGTCCAAACACTCAGCGGCGAGGAGACCCAACTTGAACCTGACGCCCGTTTCATGGAGGCGGGGCTCGACTCGCTGATGATTGTTGAAATGAGCAGTCAGATCCAAGCCGAGGTCGGCCCTGAAGTAGAAATCCCAGCGACGCTGATCTTCGACTATCCCCGCGTATGCGACCTGGCAACGTATCTCGTGCAGCTGTTCGACGATGCCGAAGGAACAGACACTCATGGACCCGACAAGCCAACACACGCCACCGTAAATGGCGCGAACAACCAACTGCGTCAACAAGTCGAGGCGCTCAGCGAAGAAGAAGCCCTCGACGAGTTGATGCGCGAACTAGAAAGTAGCTAGTCCCCTGAGGACACCTAGAAAGTTTGGGACCACGGAGTCACGGAGACCACAGAGAACGCGACTTGAGAAGTAGTCAAAGAAACCGGTAGCTGATACACGCGAAGCGAAACAGCTGTCATCATTCTCTCCGTGCCCTCCGTGACTCTGTGGTGAGCATATAGAAACCCATGACTGAGCAAACAAACAACGATCTCTCACCGAATAAGCTCGCTCTGCTGAAGATCCGCGAGTTGAAGCAGCAGCTTGCGGAGGCGGAGGCACGGCAAGGTACGGGTGAGCCGATTGCGATCGTCTCGATGGCTTGTCGGTTCCCGCGTCGGGCGCGCACGCCTGAGGACTTCTGGCAGTGCCTGATCGAACAGACCGACGAGGTGAGCGAGATCCCCGACGACCGTTGGGACCTGGACGCCTTCTACGACGAAGATCCTGAAGTCCCCGGCAAGATGTACGCACGCCAAGGCGTGTTTCTCGATCATCTCGACCTGATGGACCCCGAGTTTTTTGGTATTTCCCCGCGCGAGGCCACGTGGGTCGACCCGCAGCAGCGCCTGCTGATGGAAGTCGGTTGGGAGGCGCTGGAGCGTGCCGGTTGGCAGCCGGAGAAAATCGGCGAGAGCACTGGCATCTTCGTCGGTTGGATGCATAACGATTATCAGAACGAAGCGAGCGATTCGTTTCTCAATCTGAATCCTTACATCGCGACCGGCGCCGCTGGTAGTTTTCTGTGCGGTCGGTTGGCCTACTATCTGGGTCTGCAGGGTCCGAGTTTGGCCGTCGACACAGCCTGTTCGTCGTCGTTGGTCGCATTGCACTTGGCTTGCTTGAGTTTGCAACGCGGCGATTGCGATCAGGCCTTGGTGGGCGGCGTGAATGCGATCGTCTCGCCGACCACGAACATCCTCACTTGTAAGCTGAAGGCCCTCTCACCGCAGGGCCACTCGCGCGCGTTCGACGCGGAGGCCGATGGTTATCTTCGTGGTGAAGGCTGCGGAGTCGTCACGTTGCGCAGATTGTCGGACGCCCAGCGCGAGGGAGATCCCATCCTCGGGGTCATTCGCGGTTCCGCCGTCGGACATAATGGTACGAGCAGCGGACTGACTGCGCCCAATCCGAAGGCTCAAGAAAAGGTTATCCGACAAGCGCTGGAGCGCGCCGGCGTCAACCCGGCGGATATCGCTTACCTCGAGGCGCACGGCACCGGCACGGAACTTGGTGACCCGATCGAAATGCAAGCCGCTGCCGCAGCGCTCGCACAAGGCCGCAACGCCGACAATCCGCTGCTCGTCGGATCAGTGAAGACCAACATCGGCCACCTCGAAGCGGCCGCCGGCATGGCTGGTTTGATCAAGGTGCTGCTGGCGATCGAGCATCAGAAAATTCCCGCCCAGCTTAATTTCGACGAGCCCAACCCCCACATCCCGTGGGACAAGTTCGCCGTAAAGGTGCTCACCGAAGCAGCCGAATGGCCAACGAGTGCGCCCAATCAGTTCGCCGGTGTCAGTGCGTTTGGCATGAGCGGCACCAATGCACACGTGGTCATCGAGGCACCTGCGTCGCGCAGCCAGACTTCTCGAGCACGTCAGTCCGTCGCCGACGAATCAGCCATTGAACCTCAACTCGTGGTGCTCAGCGCACGGAACGAAGAAGCCCTGCAAGAGCTGGCTGAAGGGTTTGAAAAGCACATCGCTGGCGACACGTCAATCGACCTCACTGACGTCGCGTATACCACTTGTGTGGGTCGTGCCCACCTAGATGAGCGTGCTGCCATTGTGGCCGGCAATCGCTCCGAAGCGATTGATAAGCTCAAAACGCTAGCGCGACTTGGCAAGGATGACTCGCTCTTCCGGGCCAACGGGCGCCGCGCGCCGCGAGTCGCTTGGCAGTTCACTGGGCAGGGTTCACAGTACGTGGGCATGGCGCGTGGGTTGTACGACTCGCAGCCTGTGTTTCGCGAAGCGATCGACCATTGCGATCAGCTGCTGCAGCAGTGGCGGAACAAATCGCTCCTGGAAGTACTTTTCGAGGATCCTGATCTAATTCATCACACTAGTTGGACACAACCGTGCATCTTCGCCGTCCAAATGGGATTGGCCCAACTCCTGCAAAGTTGGGGCCTGCAACCCGCCGCGGTCATGGGCCATAGCGTCGGACAATACGCGGCCGCCTGCGTCGCGGGTATCATGTCGTGGGACGACGGGCTGCGTTTGATTAGCGAGCGCGGTCGCTTGATCGGAGAACTGCCGCCGGGTGGCAAGATGTTGGCGGTGTTTGCTCCTCTGGACGCGGTGGAGCAAGCGCTCCGTGAAGTCAGCGAAGCATCGTTGGCGGCGCTCAACGGCACACACATCGTGGTCAGTGGCCCGGAAGCGGCAATCAATGATCTCGAGCAGTACTTTGCAGATCAGAATATTCGCACCAAGGCGCTGACCACGTCGCATGCGTTTCACTCGTCGCTGATGGATCCGGCGCTCGAACCGTTCCAATCCGTCGCTGAGCAGGTTGACTTCCGGCGCTGCCAGTTGCCGCTGGTCTGCAACGTGTCGGGCGAAGCTTTACCGGCCGATCACGTGCTTGATGGTGCATATTGGGCGCAGCACATCCGTCATCCTGTCAGATACTCCGAGGGAATCGATGCCATTGAGCAACTAGGCTGCGACGTGGTACTCGAACTCGGTCCGCAGGCGGTGCTGACGCGGATGGCGGCTGCCAATTGGAAGCAACCGGCCACCAGATTGTTCAGCTGTCTGCAAAAAGATGCAAACGACGACGAGTCCCTCCTACAGGCGATTGCCCAACTCTACGTGCACGGGGCAGAGCCCGATTTCGAGGCGATTTACGCCGACAAGAGTGCCCAACGTATCGTCCTGCCGACGTATCCTTTTCAGCGGCGGCGTTTCTGGGGCCCCGACAAACCACGCGCTTTTCACGCCGAGTTCCACACCGCCCATCCGCTGCTGGGCGGCAAGATCTCACTCGCCGGCGTCGCGGGTGAGACGCGCTTCGAGAGCTTCGTCGATATCGATAGCCCGCCGTGGCTGCCCGACCACGAAGTCATGGGGCACGTTGTGGTGCCCGGTGCCGCGTATGTCGAAATGGCGATCGCCGCGGCCGACGGCGCAAAAGTGACGGACATTGCATTCGAGCAACCACTGCGGCCGACGTCTCGCACGGCTCTGCAATCGGTCGTCCGCCAGGGCGAAGACGGCGACCGCACGATGGAAGTGTTCTCCGCGCCTGCGGGCGAATCGAATTGGACACGGAACTTCGCCTGCAAACTCGCGCCGCGCGACACGAACGCTTTGGAAAAGATCGAGCTTTCCCGCCTCCAACAAAGCTGCAGTGAGCAGGCTGAGCCAGCACAGTTCTATCAGAAGATGCAAGAGATCGGACTTAACTACGGACCGAGTTTCCAGACGATCGATTCGATCCAGTACTCGAGCGAGGAAGTCCTCAGTCACCTGAGCGTGAAAGGCGACATTCGCGGTTTCGCGCTGCCGCCGACGCTGCTTGACGGGGCGCTGCACTCGTTGGCGGTCGGGCTACTGCGTGACGACGACGAGCAACTTTACTTGCCAGTGGGCATCGGCAGCGTCGACTTGCTGCAGCCGATTGAAGACGAAACCTGGTGCCACGCGCGCTGGAAGCAAGCGGAAGGGCAAATTCGTACGGCCGACATCAGACTGTTCGATTCAGCGGGCCAAATCACCGCCGAAATCACAGACCTTCGCGTACAACAGATCAGCCGCTCAGCGCTGCGGCAACTTAGTGGCGCGGGGTCCGAACGTTTGGTCTACAATTTGGCCTGGCAAGATTTCCGCTTGCCGGCAGCGACGACGAAGCAGACAAGCTGGTTGCTTGTGCATGCCGACGAGGCGGGCTCGGCACTTGCCCAGCGCGTGCAGCAGCAACTCGTCGCCCAAGAGCATCAAGCGGTGCCGATCGCGCTGCCAACCGATGGCCCGGTGCAATGGAACGACGTACTCGACTCGCTATCGGAGGAGGAGCCGTTTGTCCCCGATGGGATTGCATGGCTGGTCGAGCAGTCCGCAGACGACACTGGCGCGATCCCGGCGTCGACTCAACGCACGTGTGTCGGCTTGCTCGACCTGGTGCACACGCTGCAACAGCGAGAAATCCGTCGATTGGAATGCGGTCTGCAACTGATCACGACCGACGCGATCGCCACCGACACCGAGACTCCGGTGGATCCGAGCCAGACACAATTCTGGGGGCTTGGTCGAGTCATCGGGGCTGAGCAACCCGAGCTACGTTGTCGCGTCGTGGACTTACGCGCCGGCGAGCACGATCACGAGGAAACAATCGTTGCGCTTAGCGATATTCTCTTGACCGAGACGCGGGACAGCCAGCTGCTCATTCGCGACGGGCAGATATCGGTGCCGCGACTCAAACAGACGAAAATACCCCGCAAGCTCGAAGCCGATTTCAAGATCAACCCGGAGGCGAGTTACCTCATCACCGGCGGACTGGGCATGCTGGGTCGGCAGGCGGCCAAGTGGCTCGCGGAAAATGGCGCCAAGCAGGTCGTGCTCGTCTCGCGGCGCGAGCCCGACGAGGCCACGCAATCTTTCCTCGATTCGATCGAGCAGCTCGGCTGTGAAGTCGTAGTGCATTCAGCCAGCATGACCTCCGGACCGGAGGTGCAACGCCTCGTCAGACGATTCGGCGACGACTTGCGGCCGCTGGCGGGTGTCATCCACGCGGCCGGTGTGCTCGATGACGGGTTGATGACCGATCAGAGTTGGGAGCGTTTCGAAAAGGTCCTCGCTCCGAAAGTTATCGGCGCGACCCTCTTGCACGAGGCGACGAAATCTCTGCCGCTCGATTTCTTCATCCTCTACTCATCCGCCGCGTCCGTCCTTGGCTCGCCCGGCCAAAGCAACTACGCCACCGCCAACGCCTACCTCGACGGCCTCGCCTGGCAACGTCGCGCGATGGGATTGCCCAGCCTGAGCATCAACTGGGGACCGTGGACTGAGGGGATGGCTGACGATGAGCGGATCATCAAGCGGCTCGCACTGCAAGGCATCACGCCGCTGACCGTCGCGGAGGCGCACGACGCTATGGAGCAGATGCTCGCCGCCGATCTCGTGCAGACGACCGCCATCGACGTTGATTGGCAGCGCATGCGCATGGGTCTTGGCGGTGAGTCGCCCGCTCTGCTCGCCGATCTGGCCGCCACTAAGCAAAAGTCACAGGCGGGCGACTCGGAATTGGTTGGCAAACTGAAACGACTTCGCGGGGCAGCACAGAAGGAACTGTTGGTCAAAACCCTGCAAGGCACGTTGCAAGAGATTCTCTCGACTAGCGATCTCCCCGAGACGGACCGACCGCTGATCGAGATGGGCCTCGATTCGCTGATGGCGGTCGAGTTTGGCACCGAATTGCAGCTGCTGCTGGGCGATCAATTCGGCATTACCCCGACGATGTTGTTCGATCATCCCACAATTGATGCGATTGCCGAGCATGTGCTGGAACTACTTGCAGGAGAACCCAAGCCCGAGGACAAACCGTCCGCCGCGACAGCGAAACCAGCTGACACGGCAATGCCAACGGCGCGGGAAGACGTCGCGATCATTGGCATGAGTTGCCGGTTCCCTGGCGCCCGCGACATTGACGAATTCTGGGACAACCTGCTCAAACGCGTCGATTCCGTGTGCGAGATTCCCGCCGACCGTTGGGACATCGATCGGTTCTACAGCTCTGAACGTGAACCCGGCAAGATGTACTCTCGCGAAGGCGGTTTTCTCGAGGACATCGCTGAGTTCGATGCGGGCTTCTTCAACATTTCCGACCAAGAAGCCTGCTGGATCGATCCGCAGCATCGAATGCTGTTGGAAAACAGTTACCGTGCCTTGGAAGACGCAGGTATTTCCACCCATCCACTCGACGATGCGAACGTCGGCGTGTTCATGGGGATCATGGGCCAAGACTACGCGTTTTTGCCCAGCCTCGATCAGGAAGAGATCATCCAAGGCTTTCAAGGTGCCGGACTCTCGCACAGTGCCGGTGTCGGGCGCATCAGCTACGTCTTCGGTTTCGAAGGCCCAAGTATCGCCGTCGACACAGCGAGCAGCAGTTCACTCGTTGCACTCGTGCAAGCAATGCGAAGTCTACAAGACGGCAATTGCAACATGGCATTGGCGGGCGGCGTGAACGCGATCCTGGCGCCGGTTAATTCTCTGCTGATGTCCAAAGCACAACTGCTTTCGCCCGATGGACGTTGCCGCTCATTTTCCGCCGATGCCAATGGATTTGGCCGTGGCGAAGGTTGCGGAGTGGTCGTGCTCAAGCGACTCAGCGATGCCCGCCGTGACGGCGATCGGATTATGGCCGTTGTTCGAGGCGGGGCGGTCGTGCATAACGGATTCACCGGTGGCATCACTTCGCCGAGCGGTAAATCGCAGGCAAGAGTGATTGCCGACGCGCTTGACGACGCCGGTATCGCGCCATCGCAGGTGCAGTACTTGGAAGCTCATGGCACCGGGACTGAGTTTGGCGACCCCATGGAGTTGGGCGCGGCCGCTTCGGTGTACGGCAAGGGCCGCCAGCCCGACGAGCCGTTGTTGGTCGGCTCGGTGAAAGCGAACATCAGCCACCTCGAAGCCGCGGGCGGCGTTTCAGGGCTAATCAAGACCGTGCTAGCGCTGCATCACGGTGTGATTCCTCCGCAACTACACTTCGAACAACCAAGTCCGCACGTCCCATGGGATCGTCTGCCTGTGAGGATGGTCGACGACCGGACGAATTGGCCCGAGACGGACGAGCGTGTCGCGGGAGTTACGGCCCTGGGCCTGGTTGGCACAAACGCTCATGTCATCCTGAGCGCGGAATCATCTGAGGGGACCGTTCCCCAAGACCAGACCCGTGCAAAACGTCCTACGCACTTGCTCACCCTCAGCGCGCGTAACCCGCAGGCAGTCGCGGAGTTGGCGAATTGCTATCAACGCTATTTGTCGACGCATTCGGACGTCGATCTGACCGATTTTTGCTCTACACTCGCGACGGGTCGCCGACACCACGAATACCGCGTGGCGATCAACGCGGCTACCCGACAAGAAATGCTGGAATCACTTTCGCAGCTGGCGGTTAACAGCAACGTCGAGTCAACAGTTAGCGGTTTCAACGTTGTTCATACCAACGGCAGCGCGCACCGCAATGGCGATAGCAGCAGCCCAACAGCCAGCTTCACGTCTCATCAGGCGAACATGACGATGCATCACGCTACGTCGACCCCCAAAACCGCGTGGGTATTCACCGACAATGGAAGTGATCTTGATACCGCGGCGCGGGAACTCTATCGGATTGAACCGGAGTTTCGCGCACTCATTGCAGAGTTCGAAGAGCGGCTTTCGCAGCACTCGGCGAATGTTGGCACGGAATCTCCCTCGCTGGTGGAGTGGCTCGACGAGGAATCACCGTCGCAGGTGTCACGCGACGTGCGGCTGTTCACGCTCCACGCGGGCTTGGCAAAAATATGGGAATCATGGGGCATCGAAGCAGATACGGTTTTGGGAGAGGGGATCGGTCAGTACGCCGCCACCTGCGTGGCGGGCGGTCTGTGCTTCTTGGATGCACTGACACTTGTCGTTGAGAGTGAATCGCTTCGTCGCCAAGTCGAACAGTTGCAGCAGCAATCTGGTCAGCCGATTGAAGGAGACAAGTTGCCGGCCGAACTCGTCGACGCAGTGGAGCAATTCGAAGAATTCGCCGACACGATTAACTACTATCCGCCGAACCTCCCGCTAATTGATAGTTTGAGTGCCTCGATGGTGCCCGTCCATCGTTCGTTGGGAGGCAGTTACTGGCGCGAGCATTGCTGCAAACTGCCGCAGAGCGACGAGAGTCTGCAACTCCTGTCGGAAGGTGATTGTGACATGTTCCTCAAGTTGGGCCCATCTAGCGGTGCCGATGTCCGTCCGGATTGGCTGGCGAGTTTGGTCGATGGGCGAACGCCTTCGGAGTCCCTGCTCAGCGCGTTGGGACGATTGTACGTGGCAGGTACATCGCCAGACTTCAAAGCGTTTGACAGCCCCTGGCCGCGTAAGCGGCTTAGCTTGCCAACCTATCCGTTCCAAAAGAAGCGCTACTGGATCACGGAAATCTCCGATTACTTGGAAAGAGAACCTGAAGCCGTTCAAGGTTAGATGACATGATGAGTGCGAACCAACCATTCGACGTAACGATACTCGGTGGAGGCCTGGCGGGCTTGACGCTTGCAAAGCAACTGCTGATGAAGCGGCCAGAAACGCGCGTCGCGGTGATCGAAAAGCAGACCTTCCCCGTATCCGAGGCAACACACAAAGTGGGCGAATCGTCCGTGGAAATCGGCGCCCACTACTTCGGCGAGGAACTACAGCTCAAGAAACACCTGACCGATCATCAGCTTCCCAAGTTTGGACTGCGTTTTTTCTTTAAGGATGCGTACCAATCACTCGCCGAAGGTACGGAAGTCGGCGGCAGCACGTTCTTCTCGGCGCCGAGTTACCAAATCGACCGCGGACGGTTTGAGAATTTTCTCGCTGATTCGATCAGCAACATGGGCGCGACATTGCTGAGCGGAAGCAAGCTGAGCGAGGTGAGCCTTAATTCCGCCGAGCAAAGCGACTCAGCCCCCGCTCACCAAGTTACCTACGAACGTGAAGGGACGGAACATTCGCACACAACGCGTTGGGTCGTCGATGCGAGCGGGCGGGCGAGTTACCTAAAGCGAAAACTCGACCTAGCCGAAGACATCGGCCACGACATCAACGCCGTTTGGTTTCGCGTCGATGCGAACATCCAAGTGGACGACTTTTGCGAAGACAACCAGTGGCGGATGCTGACCGGCAAAGTGCCGCGGCGGTGGCTCAGCACCAATCACTTGATGGGTGAAGGTTACTGGGTGTGGCTGATTCCGCTGGCGAGTGGTTCGACCAGTATCGGCATCGTCGCC
This sequence comes from Bythopirellula sp., assembly GCA_965228965.1. GTDB lineage: Bacteria > Planctomycetota > Planctomycetia > Pirellulales > Lacipirellulaceae > Bythopirellula. The sequence continues at coordinate 4,536,105 of OZ245849.1, read as the reverse complement.
GATCCACGCATTCATCCGCTCAGCGAAATCAACAGCTTTGAAAAATCCATGACGTGGCTGGAGCGTCACGAGCCAGAGTGCGCTGCCAGTCTGGAGCCGCATCGCGAGAAGATGCAAGATTTTCTGGCAATCAAGAACATGGCCCGCGGGTCACGACAGGTGTTCTCCGCTGACCGCTGGGCGCTGACCGGTGAGGCGGGTGTGTTTCTCGATCCGTTTTACTCGCCCGGCAGTGACTTCATCGCGATCGGCAACACGATGGTGTGCAAACTGATCGAAGAAGACCTCGCCGACCGGTCGATCGAACATCTGGCACCAACGCTGCAAAGCATCTTTTTGACGCTGTTTCAGAACAATTTGCTCACCTATCGCGATCAGTATCCGTTGTTTGGGAATCCGCGGATCATGGCCCTCAAGTTTGTCTGGGACTACGCAGTCTACTGGGGCTTTCCGGCGCTGCTGTACTTCAACGGCAAGCTCACCGACGTGGGCTTTATTCAATCCTTGGCCAAGGGGATCGAAGACATCCGCGACATGAATCTCAAGATGCAGGAGTTCTTCCGCCAGTGGCACCAAGCAGACCCGACGGTGCGCGCCGAGGCGGCGTTTGTCGACCAGAGCGAAATCGAGATCATGACGCGGCTCAACGCCGAGTTACGCGAAAAGCTCGACGATGCCGCCCTGAAGACAAGGTTCGCTGACAACGTCAGCCTGATCCGTGATCTGATGCACGAGATCACCGGCCGCGTGCAACGGGCACAGCCACAAATCGAATCAAAGATACCTCTAAACGGTGTGACCGAAAGTCGTCTAGAAAACGTCTTCGAAGTCCTTCACATTTAAATAGCGAGCGAATTGCGCGCGAATTGAAAACACGAGTCGAGAACAAGCACCATGGACGATAAACAAACCGATTTGACGATCCTCGGCGGTGGACTGGCCGGCCTCTCGTTGGCGATGCAAATTCGCCAAGAGTTGCCCAACGCAAAGATCACCGTCCTCGAGAAACGCAAACATCCCGTTCCGGAAGCCGCTCACAAGGTGGGTGAGTCGACCGTTGAGGTAGCGGCCCATTACTTTGGTCGCGTGCTCGGTCTGCGCGATCACATTCTTGAGCAGCAGCTTCCCAAGCTTGGCTTGCGATTCTTCTTTCCGCATGGCGACAATTCGCGCATCGAAGACCGACTCGAACTGGGTGGCAAACGCTATGCACCTTGTCCCAGCTACCAACTTGATCGCGGGCGATTCGAGAATTTTCTAGCGGATCGATGTTTGTCTCAAGGAGTCAACTTCGTTGATGAGGCCGATATCCAAGATGTCGAGATTCGGAAGGGCAGGGCTGGGCATCGAGTGAGTTACCAGCATGACGGAAACGACCACTGCTTGGACTCACGATGGCTCGTCGATGCGAGCGGCCGGCGCGCGTTTTTGAAGCGAGAGCTCGATCTTGCCATGCCCTCGCCGCATCGGGCCAATTCGGCTTGGTTCCGCTTCAAGCAACACATCAAAGTCGACGATTGGGCAAACGATCAAGCGTGGCAAGCCGGACACGCAGGCAAGACCGGTCGGTGGTACAGCACGAATCACCTGATGGGCAAAGGCTATTGGGTGTGGATGATCCCCCTGGCGTCCGGATCCACCAGCATGGGTATCGTCGCGGGCGAGCCGTTTCATGCTCTCTCCGACTTCAACTCGATGGACAAGGCCGTCGATTGGCTGGAGCGTCACGAGCCCCAGTGTGCGACTGCGGTCAAGGAGAACATCGATCAGTTGCAAGACTTCCGCGCGATTAAACACTACGCGGTCGAGTGCAAGCAGGTCTTCTCGCGTCATCGCTGGGGCATCACCGGCGAAGCGGGTTTCTTCCACGATCCGTTCTATTCGCCTGGCAGCGACTTCATTGCCTTTGCGAATACCTTCCTGACCGATCTGATTCGTCGCGACCTGACCGGCAAAGACTATCGCATGCGTGCGTTCACTTACGATCGCATCTTCAAACGCTTTTACTACGGCACCTGTTCGGCTTACCAAGATCAATATTGCCTGTTCGGCAACCCGACGGTCATGCCGGTAAAGATCCTGTGGGATTATCTGGTCTATTGGTCGATCACCGGATTCATCTTCATGCACGGACGCATGTGCGAGCAGACGATGTACCTCCGCAACTTGTCTCGTCTGACGCGGCTGAAGAAACTGAATCACTTCATGCAAGACTTCTTCCGCCAGTGGAACCAGGAGACCGAAAATAGCACGCGGACTGGCGTGATCAGCGTTTCCGAAATTCCGATCATCCGCGAAATGAATTCCCGCTTGTTGGATGAAATGGATCGAGGAGCGTTCACCAACCGGTTTGGAGAGAACGTCGCGCAATTGGAAACGCTGTGTTGCGAAATCGTTGACCAATCGGGGCTCGACGTGGCGAACCCTTTCCGCCGCCGTCCTTTGCCGACAGTCCGAGCGGATGCATTCGAGCAGGTCTTCCATCCCTCCACGCGACAGCTCGAGCCGGAACTAGCGACGGCGTCAGGCTGAGGCTTGCCCAAACTGCAATGATCGATCGCATTGGCCCGACGCAACGCCCCAACAGGACCGTGGCGGGCTATCAAAGCTGGCGATCGCTGCTATTCATGCATTGGCCGGTGCCGGTGGACACGCTACGTCCGCTGGTGCCTGAGTCGCTTGAGATCGATCAGCACGACGGGGTCGCCTACGTGGGATTGGTTCCTTTCGCAATGTTCAGCGTGCGTCCGCGCTGGGCACCGAAGATTGTTGGCTTCAACTTTTTGGAAACCAACGTTCGTACCTACGTCACCCACGGTGATCAGCCAGGGGTGTACTTCTTTTCGCTTGATGCCGCTTCACGCATCGGCGTCTGGGCAGCGCGTACGTTTTGGGGGCTTCCCTACTACCATGCCCAAATGAGCCTGGAACGCGACAACGATACCTATCACTATCACTCCCGGAGAACCGACAACGGCACGGGCCTTGACGTGCGATGTTGCGTGGGAGAACACCTCACGCCTGCGTCGCCCGGTTCGCTCGAGTTCTTCTTTTTGGAGCGCTATCTACTATTCTTGGAACGGCACGACCGACTTGTTTGTGGCCAGGTGCATCATACTCCCTATCCAGCACAACTCGCGGAAGTCACGCATTTGGACGACGAGTTGCTGGCGGCAGCTGGTTTCGAAGGTTGTGGCTTTCCTCCGCCGCATGCACATTTTTCCAGCGGCGTAGACGTCGAGATCTTCGGTCTGAAGATTGCTAAGCTCAGTCCGCCGCTCGCGTGGGGCTACCGCCTGTCGTAGCCAAATGAGATAATCTGCTTCGTCATGGCAACGCAAATTCAAGTCGACTCAGCGCTCACGCAATTTCATGGTTGCACGCAGACGTGGTTTTCTGAAGCGTTTGCTGGGCCCACGAATGCACAGCGGCAAGCGTGGCAACCGATCACGTCGGGCCAGAGCACGTTGCTGCTCGCACCGACCGGGAGCGGAAAAACACTGGCGGCTTTCCTCGCGTCGCTCGATCGCTTGATGTTCGGTGATCGCGCGAACGAAACGCAATCCAAGAACGAGGGTGTCCGCGTACTCTACATCTCGCCGCTGAAAGCATTAGGCGTGGACATCGACCGCAACTTGCGTGCGCCGATTGCCGGCATTTCCGCCGTCGCGGAACGAACGGGCGAGCCAATACACACGCCGTCGGTCGCGATCCGGTCGGGCGATACATCGCAAAAAGAGCGCCGCGAGATCGTTAAGCACCCACCGGAAATCTTGATCACTACGCCCGAGTCGCTGTACCTGATGCTCACTAGCAGTGCCGAGTCGGTGCTGGCTTCGGTCGAAACGGTCATCATCGACGAAATCCACGTCATGGTGCCCACCAAACGCGGCGTGCACCTGTTCCTGTCTCTGGAGCGGCTCGAGCGATTGCGAACACGCAACAACGCCGACGTGGCACCGCTGCAGCGGATCGGGTTGTCGGCAACGCAACGCCCTTTGAACGAAGTCGCGCGACTGCTCGGCGGAGCGAACGCGACCGCCGACCCTGAAGAGGCCGTCCGTCCGCGCGAGGTGAAGATTGTCGACGCCAGTGAACCGAAAACTCTGGAGTTGCGCGTCGAAGTTCCGGTCGAAGACATGGCCAGATTGGGAGATCGCCCGATCCCCGGCAGCCCAGCAATCCTACCGATTGATGCCGCGCAAGGGTCTGAGCCGACCGCGCCTGCGGCGGGTAGCATCTGGCCGTCGATTCATCCGCAGTTGGTGAAATTGATTCGCGCGCATCGTTCCACCATGATTTTTGTGAACAGCCGCCGCTTGGCGGAGCGGTTGGCTTCAGCGATCAACGAGCTGGTGCAGGAAGAGGATGCCGAAGCGCCCGAGATTGCGCTGGCGCATCACGGTTCGATCGCCAAGGACAAACGTGCCGCGATCGAAGACCGTCTGAAACGCGGTCTGTTGCCCGCGATTGTCGCCACCAGCTCGTTGGAACTGGGCATCGACATGGGCGCCGTCGACCTGGTCATCCAAATCGAAGCCCCACCGACCATCGCTTCGGGCTTGCAACGTATCGGCAGAGCAGGGCATCAGGTCGGGGCGTCTTCGCGGGGGGTGATCTTTCCCAAGTATCGCGGCGACCTACTTGCCTGTTCCGCGGCGACCGGGCGGATGCTCAACGGAGAGGTCGAAGAAACCTTCTATCCGCGCAACCCGCTCGATCTGTTGGCGCAGCAAATTGTGGCGATGGTCGCGCGCGAGACGCTCAATGTTGACGAGTTGTATGCGACCATTCGCGGCGCGGCACCGTACGCTGATCTGCCGCGTTCGTCTTTCGAGGGAGTGCTCGATTTGCTGGCAGGGCGTTACCCGTCTGACGAGTTCGCCGAGTTGCGGCGGCGTATCAATTGGGATCGCATCGCGGGAACCATCTCGTCGCGCAAGGGCACGCAATCGTTGGCGATTCTCAACGGTGGAACAATTCCCGATCGCGGACTATACGGCGTGTTTCTCGTCGGTGACGGACCGAACGGGACGGGCGGCAGCCGCGTGGGCGAGTTGGACGAGGAGATGGTTTTTGAGACCCACGCCGGTGAGGTCTTTCTGCTCGGCGCGTCGAGCTGGCGCGTGCTGGAGATCACCCGCGATCGCGTGTTGGTCGCGCCTGCGCCAGGCGAACCGGGTCGCATGCCGTTTTGGCGGGGCGATGCACCGGGCCGACCGTTGGAGTTCGGACGTGCGATCGGTCGGCTCGCGCGCGAGTTGACCGCGGCCGACGAATCCGAAGCGAACGCGAAACTTCGCGACCATCACGCGCTTGACGAGCAAGCTGCCGAGAATCTGCTTCGCTACCTCAGCGATCAACAGGAGGCGACCGAAGAAACGCCCAGCGATCGGGCAATCGTCATCGAATCGTTCATCGACGAAATCGGTGACTGGCGCGTGTGCATCCTATCGCCGTTTGGTGCGCGGGTTCACGCTCCCTGGGCCATGGCGGTGGCCGCCAAGCTGCGCGAGGAAGAGCTCGGCGAGGTCGACATGAACTGGAGCGACGATGGCATCGTGTTCCGACTCCCCGAATCGGACCAGCCACCCAGCGCTGAGCGATTTCTGCCCAGTTCCGAAGACGTCGAGGACATGGTCACACGGCAGCTCGGCTCGACCGCGCTGTTCGCCGCGCGATTCCGTGAGAACGCGGCGCGTGCGTTGCTACTCCCCAAGCGCCGTCCACAAGGACGTACGCCATTGTGGATGCAACGCCGCAAGAGCGCCGATCTGCTGCAAGTGGCGTCGCGGTATCCGAAGTTCCCGATCCTGCTGGAAACGTATCGCGAATGCCTGCGCGACGTGTTTGACTTGCCCGGATTGGTATCGTTGCTGCGCGATATCGAACGCCGCGCGGTGCGAGTTGTTTCTACGCAAACCTCGATGCCATCGCCGTTCGCTTCGTCGTTGCTGTTCAACTATACGGCAAACTTCCTGTACGAGGGCGATGCTCCGCTCGCTGAACGACGGGCCGCCGCGCTGGCCCTCGACCACACGCAGTTGCGTGAGTTGCTCGGCAGCGCCGATTTGCGGGACTTGCTCGATGGCGAGACGATTGAGCAACTGAGCATCGAACTCGCAAAGCTCGACCGCCCGGTCGTCAAGGATCCCGACCAACTGCACGATCTGTTACAACTGCTAGGGGACCTGACACGCGACGAGATTCTGGCGCGGTGCGACTCGGAAACAGTGTCACCACCGACGCTCGACCGTTGGATAGAAGAACTGACCACCACCCGTCGGATCATCGAAGTCCGCATTGCTGGTCAGCAACGACTCGCCGCCGCCGAAGACGCCGCCCGCTTCCGCGACGCGCTGGGGTGCAACCCGCCGCCAGGGCTGCCGGCCGCCTTCCTGGAGCGAGTTGCCAACCCGCTGGGTGATTTGGTGTCGCGGTTCGCGCGCGCCAACGGCCCTTTCACCGCGGACGAAGTGGCGGTCCGATTGGGTCTGGGCGAAGCGCCGATTGTCACGGCGCTGGAGCAGTTGGTCGACGCGGGGCGCGTAGTGAGCGGCGCATTTACCAACACCCGCGGCAGCCAGCAATGGTGCGAGACAACCGTCTTGCGACAGATCAAGCGCCGTTCACTTGCCAAGCTTCGCCAGCAAGTGGAGGCCGCGCCTGCGGAAGCCCTAGCGCGTTTTCTGCCCGTCTGGCAAGGCGTCACGCAGCCGCGTCGCGGCTTGGATGGTTTACTCGATGTGGTGGAACAGTTGCAAGGCACGCCGCTGGTGGCGAGCGAGCTAGAGACTGAGATTCTGCCCGCGCGGCTGCAAAACTTCTTGCCTACGGACCTCGACGAATTGTTTCTGGCTGGCGAAATCACTTGGCGCGGCATCGAAAGCGTTGGTATCAACGACGGACGGATCGCGCTCTACCTTGCCGACCAGTACGAGTTGCTCGCCCCGCCGATCACCGTGGACGACCTGGAAGACCCAACGGGCGACAAGATTCGTGAACTGCTCAGTCAGCGCGGAGCCCTTCGCTTCGACGAGATTACGAAAGCGACCGGCGGTTTCCCCAACGATTTGCTCAATACGCTATGGCGGCTGGTCTGGGCGGGTGAAGTCACCAACGACACGCTGGCACCGCTACGTTCGATGATCAAAGGCGCGGAGGAGAAATCACTGCAGCGAAATTCGCGCAACCGGCGGCAACGCGCGCGGACGGCGCGGTTTCGTTCGCGACGAACGACGCGACTGCCAGGCTCCGAAGGACGCTGGTCGTTGCTGCCAATCGAAGGAACCGTCACGCCGACCGAACGACAGACAGCGCTGGTCACCCAGCTGCTGGAGCGCTACGGCATCTTTACGCGCAGCATGGCCTCGCGCGAACTTACCATGGGGGGATTCGCGGCTTTGTACCCAGTGCTTAAGGCGATGGAAGAAGCCGGCCGCGCGCGACGCGGTTATTTTGTCGAAGGCTTGGGCGGTGCACAATTCGCGTGCGCTGGCGCCGATGATTTGCTTCGTGCTCCACCCAACACCGATCGCGAACAGCCGCTGTTGCTGGCAGCCAATGATCCGGCCAGCGCCTACGGTGCGGCGCTCCCCTGGCCCAAACAAGACACAGACAGCAGCGACGATGCTAGCAAAGCCGACGCGGCTCGTTCGCAACGCGCGGCTGGCGCGCTGGTGGTACTGGCCGAAGGCAAGCTGCTGGGGTATCTTGGCAAAACCGGCAGGAAACTCACCACGTTTCTGGCCGAGAACGAACCCGCTCGTTCACATCAGACGCGGCAACTGGCCGAGGCCCTCGCGCGGCGTGCGAAAGACCGCAGCCCGGTGCTGCTTGAGCAAATCGACGGCGCTTCGCCCGAGCAATCGCCAATCCGCGAGGCATTGGCCGCGGCGGGATTCGTCGCGATGAGTCGAGGCTACGTGCATCGCGGCCTGAAGTGACTCGCGACGAGTCAACACAAACGGATTTACCTACAACGGATTGCAAGGATGCCCGAAGGGGACACACTCTATCGCATAGCGAATCGGCTGCGCCCGGTCCTTGCCGGCAAGACCATCTTCGCGGCACAGGCGAATCCACCGCGCACGGGTGCAATGATCGATGCGACGTCGCTCATCGGCAAACGTGTGGAACTGGTTGAAGCCACGGGTAAACATCTGCTGATCACCTTCGAAGATCGGCAAGTGCTGCACTCCCACTTGGGGATGACAGGCTCCTGGCACATTTACGCGCCGGGTCAATCGTGGCGAAAACCGTCCCGACGGGCAGGCGTCGCGCTGGCGACCGACACGCACGTCACCGTGAATTTCAGCCCCAAGTTGCTTGAGTTAGTCAGTGACAAGGCGATGCAGCGCAACGCCTACTTACGCCGGCTTGGCCCTGACATGATGCTTGCCGAAACTGAGGTAGCTGATGTGTTACCACGTATGCGACCGTTCCCACAGCTTCCGATTGGCGAGGCCGTAATGAATCAAACGATCGTGGCAGGAATCGGCAATATCTACAAATCAGAGTCGTTGTTCCTCGCCCACATCAATCCCTGGAACCGCGTCGGCGACCTCGACGACGAAACACTGCTCGAGTATCTGCAGTTGACCAAGAGGCTCATGCGTCGCAACCGGCATGGCGGCGAACGCACTACGCGTTTCGCGCCTGACGGGCCCCGACTCTGGGTCTACGAGCGCGCCGGCGAGCGTTGTCTGGTCTGTGGCGAGTTCATCCAGATCCGTCGTCAGGGCGAACAAGGGCGCACGACGTTCTGGTGCCCTGAGTGTCAGGTGGCAGAACCGGTGCCAACGGGCAACTCGCTGACGAGTCGGCAGCCAAGCAGCAGTTAAGCCGGTGCGTCCGCGCGCTACCGAATAGCCGTTCGGACAGTTCAGCAGTTATCTCAGAAAACGACATCCGGGCTCGCCTTAGCTCCGTACTACTCTCTAAACCGACCAATTCCGTGAATACCCACGAGCAGGCACGCTGTGGGCGGGTTCGCGTCATTCGTTAGCTGAGGAGAGAATCATGACTCAAAGAATGTTCGTGCTGGCGATTGCCGCGCCACTTGTCTTATTTACGTTCTCAGCCGTGCAAGCTGCTGACCATTTGGACGCACCGCTGCTTGCCGGCAACGGCGACAGCGATATCAACGACCTGTACGCTTTCCAATCCCCGTCCAACCCAGACAACACCGTGTTGATCATGACGGTGAACCCCTTTGCGGGCGTCGTCAGCGGAGAGAATTTCGTCGAGAACGTCAGCTACAATTTCGCGATCGACAACGACGGCGACGCGCAGGCCGACGTCACTTACAGCACCACCTTCACGGCCCCTATTGCGGGCGTCCAAACGCTGACCACCCTGCGTAATGGCAGCACGTACGCGACTGGCAACACCGGGGCAAATATTGCGACACCCGGTGGCGGCACGCTCGCTGTAGGAGTTTACGATGATCCATTCTTCTTCGACTTGGTGGGTTTCAACGACGGTTTGAATTTCACCGGCGACGACACGCTCGCAGGTGCAAATGTCTCGGCCATCGTGTTGGAAGTCCCCAGCACCGAGTTGAACGGTAGCACCAGCAATATTGGGGTTTGGGCCACTACGGTCGAAGGCGGCAACCAAATCGATCGTATCGGTCGGCCGGCGATCAACACCGTACTGATTCCTTCCGCTCGCAAGGATGAGTTCAACCAAGCTCAACCGGCTGACGACCTCTCGACCTTCGGTACAGACGTGGAGGCGACGATCACCGCGCTCAGCGATGCGACGAACGCAGCCACTTTGACGCCAATCCTATTGCCGGACGTGCTGACGTTTGACACCGCCAATGCTAGTGGCTTCCTTAACGGACGTAGATTGGCGGACGACGTCATCGATGCCGAGCTAACGCTGTTGACCGGCAGCTCAACACCGGTTGGCGACGGAGTCGATGCCAACGACTTACCGTTCAGCGATATGTTCCCCTACCTGGCCCCTGCTCACGTGATCATCCCCGAGCCATCGACGCTTGCCCTTGCCGTCTTGGGCATGTCGACGATGGTTGGTCGCAAACGTCGACGCTAATCCGCTTCTAGTTGTACCCCCAACAGGATTAGCTACTATTGCAGGGAGAGGACGGAATCCCGCGGCGCGACGCGCTGCGGGATTCTCGTGATACGGGCCCGCCACTTTGCAATATATTCCGCAACTAACATTGACGATGCAAAGGTACTCTTCGAACACTTGCGGTGAGTGTATGCGGCTGGCAATGGTCATGGGCCTTGTCGTCAGCGTGTGGAATCACTCCGTGGCCGCCGAACCATACATTCCCCAACACGACGATGAAGTACTGGAGAAACTACCGCGATTGTTGCTTGCCGGGGCAGACGAGTTGGCGACCCTCCGTCGACGCTTGGCAAACGAACCCACCAATACCGACTTGGCTAGCCAGGTCGCCTCTCGCTACGTGCAAATGGGCAGCCAATCGGGCGATCCACGTTACTTCGGCTACGCTCGCGCGGCACTGAACACATGGTGGGACGCGGCAGACGCGACTCCTTCGATCCTCAAGGTGCGAGCCAAGCTGAAAGAAAAAGATCATCGGTACGACGAGGCGCTAGCCGATCTAAAGTTACTACTCGACCGTGAACCTAGTGACGTGCAGGCCTGGGTGGAATCAGCGAATATCTACCGCGTGCAAGGAAAATACGACGAATCGCTCGCTGCTTGCGCGCAGCTCGGCGAGATTGCCGGACCAACGCGCAGCCTGTTGTGCCGCATTCCGATCCAAGCCGTTACGGGCGAGGCGCGGCGCGCTTACGATTCGCTCGCGCAGATGCTCCCCGAAACCAAGCGACGCTGGCCGGCAGCGGTTCAGTGGGTCACAACGATGCAGGCGAAGATCGCCGTTGCGCTGGAATTCGAAGCAGCCGCGCAGCACTTTCGCGACGGCTTGCAGAACGACCCCGCTGACTATTACCTGATCCGCGAGTACGCCGATTATCTGCTCGATCGAAATCGCGACGGCGAAGCCCTGTCCATGCTTAGAGAACACCTTAATGACAACGGCATTCTTCTCCGCGCAGCCATTGCCGCACGACGCACAGATGAAGAGCAACTCGCCGCCGAATGGACGGCTCGGCTGGAGCGGCGATTTGAAGAGATCCGACTGCGCGGCAATCAACCGCATGGCAGGTTTGAGTCGCGGTATTTGCTCGAGTTGAAAGACGATCCCGACCGCGCGCTGTCGGTCGCGCTCGCCAATTGGGAACAACAAAAAGAGGGCCGCGACACGCGGAATGTGCTGGAAGCCGCGGTTGCGGCAGGCAATCGCGAAGCCGCCACACCCGTCGTCAAGTTTCTGGCCAAACACGAAACTGAGGACGTTGTGCTGCAACGATTGGTCGAGCAGTTGGGACAAACTCGATGAATGGTATTCTTCGAATCGCTTGCCTGACGCTTGCGCTCTATTGCCTGCTTTGCGGGAACGTCCACGCTCATAAACCGAGCGACAGCTACTTGAGACTTCACGGTGGCGACGAGACACTCACTGCTGAATGGGATATTGCACTGAAAGACCTGGAGTTTCTCATCGGCTTGGACGCCGATCAGAACGGAGAAATCACTTGGGGCGAGTTGAAATCCCAGCGGGAAGCCATCACTGCCCACGCCCTCAGCCATTTGCGGCTTAGTTACGCGCAACAGGAATGCCAGCTAAAGGTCGTCGATCTGCTGGTCAACCAGCACAGCGACGGCACGTACGCCGTACTCAAGATCGAGACCGACTGCCCCGGCGATGCCCAATTGCTGGGCATCCACTACAGCTTGCTATTCGATGCCGACCCAACACACCGAGGCCTGGTCCTCTATAGCAGTGATCACCCGGACAACGGCGCTATCACGAGCACGCATGTCCTCAGTCCCGAGTCGCCGACGGTCGAAATCCGCACCGCAGAGATGAGCCTCTGGCACGCGTTTCAAGACTACGTGAGAGAGGGCGTCTGGCACATTTGGATCGGCTTCGATCACATTTTGTTTCTGGTTTGTCTGCTGCTGCCTGCCGTGCTCTTTCTCCAGGACGGGCAATGGCAACCTGTGGAGGCGTTTCGCCCCGCGTTCGGTTCCGTGGTAAGAATCGTCACCACGTTCACCGTCGCGCACTCGATCACATTATGGCTCGCCGTGATGGAGTACGTCACACTCCCCAGCCAAATGGTCGAGGCGACGATCGCGCTGTCGATTATCATCACGGCTGCGAACAATCTCTATCCCGTCCTCTCGATACCCGGTTGGCTGATAGCCTTCGCGTTTGGCCTGATTCACGGCTTCGGCTTCGCCAATGTCCTGCTCGATCTGGGGCTGTCGGAGGTGACGTTGGCGATTTCGCTGCTAGGATTCAACGTCGGCGTGGAGTTGGGACAGTTGGCAATCGTGGTGGTCTTCCTTCCGCTGGCGTATCTCATCCGCGACACTGCGTTCTATCGCGTAGGCGTTTTCAAGATTGGATCCGTGCTGATCGCCGTCATCGCCCTGATCTGGATGTACGAGCGGCTCTTCAACGCCGAGATCCTCGGTTTCTGATCGAGCGTTACGCAGGAATACTGCGCTCTGTCGCATAGAAGTAAACAGAGCGAAGCAATAAGCCGCCCTGTCAGCGTATTCGCCCTCTGTTCTCGCTGTTTCCTCCTGTTATCCTAGGTGGTGTAACATGCCACTGACAACCGGCCAATTCATCACTCGCTTTGAAGCAGTAGATATCAAACCACATGCACGATCAAAACTTTGCCTGTGTAATCACGAACATCGCCGCGTTCTTGTTGGCGTGCGCGCCTGCGATCGAGGCGACGGCGGAGAGTGCACCGCCGAATTTTCTTATCATCCTCGCCGACGACATGGGGTACTCGGATCTCGGCTGCTACGGCAGTGAAATCAACACACCTAACATCGATGCGCTGGCACACGATGGACTGCGATACTCGCAGTTCTACAATACGGCCCGCTGCTGGCCGACGCGGGCGGCGCTGATGACGGGATATTACGCCCAACAGGTGAATCGCGACGCGTTGCCAAAGAAAACCGGCCAAAAGCACGCCAATCGTCGCGCGCGTCCGGCGTGGTCGCAACTACTGCCTGAACTGCTCGCGCCGCTCGGTTACCGTTCGTATCATTCTGGCAAATGGCACATTGATGGCAAGCCGACAGAGAGCGGCTTCGCGCGTTCTTATCGACTGAATGATCACGACCGCTTTTTTACCGCCAAAAATCATCTACTCGATGACAAGCCGCTAGCAGCGCAGACCGCAGCGGATGACTACTACGCCACCAACGCCATTGCCGACTACGCGATCGAGTTTCTGCGCGAGCACGAGAGTACGTCGCCCGATGAGCCGTTCTTTCAGTTCGTCGCATTCATCTCGCCACACTTCCCGCTGCATGCTCCACCCGAGGACATCGCCCGCTACGCCGAACGCTACGACGTCGGCTGGGACGAAGTCCGCGCCGCCCGCTGGCAGCGGATCCAAGAGATGCAAGCGATGCCCGGCACCCTGTCAGCGTTGGAGCCGCAAATCGGCACGCCTTACACTCACCACTTCGAGGCGGCCCAACAGATTCTTGGGCCCGGTGAAGTGAATGCCGAGGTGCCTTGGACGTCGTTAACCGACGAGCAGAAGAGCTTTCAAGCGACGAAGATGGCCATCCACGCCGCGATGATCGACAACATGGACCAAAACGTCGGCCGTATCATCGAGCAGCTTCGTCAGTCCGGCGATCTGGACAACACCGTCATCTTCGTCCTCTCCGACAACGGCGCTAGCGCCGAGATTATGGTTCGTGGCGACGGTCACGATCGTTCGGCTCCACCGGGCTCCGCCGAAAGCTACTTGTGTCTGGGCGCTGGCTGGTCGAGCGCGGCCAACACACCGTTCCGCCGACACAAGACATGGGTCCACGAAGGGGGCATCGCGACCCCACTGGTCGTACATTGGCCGGACGGTATCAAGGCGAACAACCAATGGCGATCCGCGCCAGGTCACGTCATCGACATCGCTCCCACGATCGTTCAGCTCGCTGGCGGCGAGTGGCCGACGAATCACAACACCAAAGCCGTCCCACCGACCCCCGGGCGGGATTTGACCAGCACGTTCGCAGACGATGCCCCCATCGACCGCGAATCAATCTGGTGGCTGCACGAAGGCAATCGGGCCGTCCGCGTCGACGATTGGAAGCTGGTTGCGGCGAAGAACGAGCCGTGGGAGCTGTACAATCTCGGCGAGGACCGGGCCGAAACAAAGAACCTGGCAAGCAAGTATCCCGAGCGCGTCGAACAACTCGCGCAACGTTGGCAGGACGAAGTCGATGAATTCATACGCTTGCGCGATGCTCAATAGGTTTGCTGGGGCGTTGCTCCAGCCCACGATGAAAAATACCTTCGGCCAGGCTACCGGTAACCAGTGTTTTCTACGCACTTGTTCCGACTAGTTCTCTCTACTAGACTGAAGCTCTCATTCATCTTGTTCGCTTTACTCTTTTCTTGCACATAGGTTGCCAGATGATGCGTCAGATCGCGATCGCGACATTGCTTCTCGCAGCAGTTACCCTGGGGTGTGGTCAATCGGACCCTAACGCGGCGAGTTCGGACGGCGAATCATCCGACCGTCCCCACGTCGCGTACATTACCAACGGCGTCGCATCGTTTTGGACGATCGCAGAAGTTGGGGCTAAGGCAGCAGGCGAAGAGATCGACGCGAAGGTGACGGTGCTGATGCCCGTCGAAGGCACGGTCGACCAAAAACGCATGATTGAAGACATGATCACCAGGGGCGTTGACGGTATTGCGATCAGTCCGATCGATCCCGAGAATCAAACCGACATTCTTAACGAGGCGGCCAAGAACACGAAATTGATCACTCAAGACTCTGACGCGCCGAAAAGCGATCGAATCGCCTATATCGGAGTTGATAACTACATCGCCGGTCGGCAGTGCGGAGCGTTGGTCGTTGAAGCCATGCCCGAGGGCGGAAAAGTTGGGATCTTTATCGGACGGCTGGAACAAGATAATGCCAGACGACGTCGCCAGGGCGTGATCGACGAAATGTTGCAGCGCAGTCACGACCCAACCCGATATGATGAACCAGACGAAGAAATCAAAGACGGCAAGTGGCACATCGTGGGGACCTACACCGATCAGTTTGATCGCGCCCAGGGCAAAGCGAACGCCGAAGATGCGATGTCACGACACCCTGACATAGACGGGATGGTCGGCCTGTTCGCGTTCAATCCGCCGTTGATCCTCGAGGCACTCAAACAAGCGGGCAAACTTGGCGAAATCCAAGTCATCGGCTTCGACGAGGCGCCAGAGACCTTGCAGGGCATCAAGGACGGTTACGTGCATGGAACCGTCGTGCAAAACCCATTTGAGTACGGACGCCAATCGGTCATCATCTTGGCGGGACTCGCCAGAGGAAAATCGCTTACCGAGGCGGGCATGCCTGAGGACAAGTTCATGAGCATCCCTGCCCGCCAAATCCGCAAGGACAACGTGGACGAATTTTGGGCCGAGCTGAAGAAGAACATGGGTGAGGAGTAGGACACGCGCCGCCATGCCCAACGCCGAAAGCCAGCCGCTGCTTGATGTTCGCGGCGTTACCAAGAAGTACTTCGGCGTCCCCGCGCTCAAGGGGGTCGACCTTTCGATCCGTGCGGGCGAAGTCCATGCGGTGATCGGCGAAAACGGTGCCGGTAAAAGCACCCTCATGAAAATCCTCGCCGGTGTGACGCAACCCAACGGGGGGCAGATTCTACTTGAAGGTCGGCAGGTCGAGATCGACTCCGCTCAGACGGCCCTTCACCTGGGCATCGCGATGATTCACCAGGAGTTGAATCTCGCCGACAACCTGAACGTCGGCGCGAATATCTTCCTTGGTCGTGAACCGACAAGACGAGGAATCATCGATTTCGCGCAGATCCAGCGCGACGCACAAAAATCCCTCGATCTCATCGGACTCGATGTCTCGCCAAAAACCATCGTCAGCAACCTGACCATTGGCAAGCAGCAGATGGTCGAGATTGTCAAAGCAATCTCTACCGACGCGAAGATCATCATCATGGACGAGCCGACCTCGAGTCTTTCTCAACACGAGGCCGAGCACCTATTCGACGTGATCCGGCAACTCCGCGACCGCGGTGTCGCGGTCATTTACATCTCACATCGTCTGGCGGAAGTGAACCAACTCGCCGATCGCGTGACCGTGCTGCGTGATGGCGAACTCGCCGGCCGTCTCGAACGTGAGGAGATCGACCACGATCGGATGGTCCAGCTGATGGTAGGGCGCGATTTATCGCAGTTCTACGCGCGCCGCGATCACGAAATCTCTGAGCCAGTACTCACCGTCAAGCAGCTGCGCACTGGCGCCTATCCAAGCCATTCGATCGACTTCGAGGTCCGTGCCGGCGAAATGGTCGGTCTCGCGGGCCTGGTCGGTGCTGGGCGCACCGAAGTGCTCCGCGCACTGTTCGGTGTCGACTCGACGCTGGGCGGAGAGATTTCGGTCTCTGGGCGCGTTCGCACCATTGAGAATCCGCGCGACGCGATTGCCGCGGGTCTTGCGTTGGTGCCAGAAGATCGCAAGCAGCAAGGCCTGATTCTTGAGATGGGAGTAAGACACAACATCGGATTGGCGGGCCTGGCGCGTCATAGGCAGAAGTTCGGCATATTGAATTTCGCCCGCGAGCGTGAAGATTCTGAGCGGATGTCACAAGACCTGCGGATCAAGGCGACCGACGATCGACAACTCACGCAGAATCTTTCCGGTGGCAACCAGCAGAAAGTCGTCATCGGCAAGTGGCTGGCCATGAAACCGTGCGTCCTGCTCCTCGACGAACCGACGCGCGGCGTAGACATTGGAGCAAAGCAAGAGATCTATCGCTTGATGGAGCAGCTAGCGGAGCAGGGCGTGGCGATCTTGTTCGTCTCCAGCGAAATGGAAGAAGTCCTCAGCATGTCCGACCGCGTGCTGGTGATGCACGAAGGGCGGATCACCGGGCAGTTGGCTCGTGATGGGGTGAGCGAGGAAGCGATCATGCAGCTGGCAACCGGTCGCGATGCGGCACTCGCCGGCTAGACAGCAACTTAACTACAGAACGTCCATGAAAAAGAACCTCGGCATCCTCGGATTACTGATCTTTGTGTGCGTCGCGACTGGACTCAACGCCGAAGATTTTACCAGCGAACGCAACATCGAGAATCTCATTACCCGAACCGGGCGGTTTGGGATCATCTCGATCGGTGCCGCTTTCGTGATCATCACCTCAGGCATTGATCTATCGATCGGCTCAGTCGTTTGTTTGATCGGCTGCCTCACGCCCTGGCTGTTGGTCGAACAAGAGCTCGGGGTGCCACTTACTTTGCTGATTATCTTTGGCATTTCACTAACGATCGGCCTCACTCACGGATTGCTGATCACCAAGCTCAAATTGCAGCCCTTCGTCGTGACGTTGTGCGGATTGCTGATTTATCGCGGCGTTACCCGTGGCATTCTGAAAGATCAACCCGCTGGTTTCAAAGGCCAATTCGAGAAACTCCGTCAGATCTCGTCGGGAAGCGTTGACTTACCCGGAACGGACATCGACATTGGCATTCCTTTTATCATTCTCCTATTGGTAGCGGCTGCCGCAGCGCTGTTTCTCCATCTGACGATCTACGGGCGATACCTGTTTGCCCTGGGCCGCAACGAAGAAGCCGCGCGCTTCAGCGGTATCAACACTGATCGGATGACTATACTTTCCTACGTCATCTGCTCGCTGCTCGCCGGTCTAGGAGGACTGTTGTTCATCTGCGACGTCGGTTCGGCTGGGCCGGCCTCTTTCGGCAACTTCTATGAACTCTATGCCATCGCTGCCGCCGTCCTCGGCGGGTGCAGCTTGCGTGGGGGTGAATGCTCCGTGCTGGGCGTGATTCTGGGCACGGCAGTCATGCGGGTGCTGAAGAATTCAACCACAATGATCGATGAAATCCCCGACAGAATCGAGTTCGCCGTCATCGGCATCGTCATTCTTGGTGGTGTCATCACCGACGAACTGCTGAAGCGGGTGGCCGCCAAGAAACGTGCGGCAGCCCAATCAAGAAGCGGATAGCCGCCCCAGGAGGCGAAATTCTTCGATTCGCGCATCCGGCCACTCGATTTGAGGGTGTTCATCGCAGAGCCATGAGTATAATGGGGGACATCTACCAACTGAACAATCCCGTCAAACGCAAGCGGTATCTCCAGATTCGCTGCTTGCCATTGCGTGTTTGGCGGGTGACCGACTCCCAAAGCCTACCTTCGAAACAGAAAGCTGAGACATTGATGAATCGGCTCTCCTTCTGCATTAGTCTGCAAGTGGTGCTGCTCGGCACGTCGCTTGCGACTGGTGAGCGACCGCTAGAATATAACCAGGACATCCGCCCGATCTTGGCGGAAAACTGCTTTGCCTGCCATGGTGCCGATAGCGCCTCCCGTAAAGCCGATCTGCGGCTAGATCGTCGCGACGACGCGATCGATATGGGCGCGATTGAACCAGGTGATCTCGAGGCGAGCGAAGTCATCGCCCGCATCGTCACGGACGATCACGACCTGCTGATGCCGCCGCCGCGGACGAAGAAGCAATTGACTGAGGAGCAGATCGACATCCTCAAGCGTTGGATCGCCGACGGAGCCGAGTACCAGGCGCACTGGTCGATGATCCCTCCCGAGCGTCCCCAACAACCCACCGTCCGCAGTGAGTCGATCGTTCGCAATCCGATCGATCGCTTCATCTTCGCGCGACTCGAGCAAGAAGGTTTGCAGCCCGCTCGCGAAGCAGACCCTCGCACTCTGTTCCGGCGACTCCATTACGACATCACCGGGCTGCCGCCGAAACCGACCGACGTGGTGGCGTTCGAAACGGATTATCGACAGCGGAAAGACCTAGCACTTTCTGACTGGATCGACGAGCTGATGGAATCGCCCGCCTGGGGCGAGCATCGTGGACGTTACTGGCTCGATGCGGCACGCTACGCCGACACGCACGGACTGCACTTTGACAATTATCGCGAGATGTGGCCGTATCGCGATTGGGTGATTCGGGCATTCAACAAAAACCAGCCGTTTAACGAATTCACGATCGAGCAGTTGGCCGGTGACCTGTTGCCCGATCCAAACACCGATCAGTTGATCGCCACCGGTTTTCAGCGCTGCAACGTGACGACCAACGAAGGCGGAACGATCGACGCGGAGAACTTGGCGATTTACGCCGCCGACCGTGTGCAGACGTTTGGCTGGGTCTTCCTGGGCCTCACCACGAACTGCGCGCAGTGCCACGACCACAAGTTTGATGAGTTCTCGACGAAGGACTATTACTCGCTGGCTGCCTACTTCGGCAACACCGAGTCGCCCCCGAAAGACGGCAATTCCAAGGACGGCCGAGGCCCGACGATTGTCGTGCCGCAAGACGAAGATCGCACACGCTGGGAGCAGCTCCCAGCTGAAATTGCAGCTGCAGAGCGCCGCCGCGACCAGCGGGCGGAACTCTCGCAGGACGACTTTCAAGCGTGGTTGGCTACGGCCACACCAGGAGTCGTCGAAGAGATCTCCGCCGAGGGTCTCGTCGTGCACCTACCACTCGATGAGGGCGAAGGCGACCGGGTGCGTGACCTCGCCTCGGAGGGAACGAGCTACGAAGCGACCGGACCGATCGAGTGGCGAAGCGGCGGCAAGCTGGGCTCAGCTCCGGTGATCAAGCAGGGTAGCAACTATGAACTCGGTGCACTTGGAGATTTCGAACGAGATCAGTCGTTCAGCTATGGTGCCTGGGCGTTTACTCCCAAGAAGGTTGCAACGTCTGGGATCAACGCGGCCATCATCGCGCGCATGGACGAGTCGAACACCTACCGTGGCTGGGACTTGTGGCAGTCTGGCACGTCACTCGCAGTGCATCTGATCGACTCTTGGACCGGCAACGCGCTAAAGGTCTCAACCAACGCGAATGTCGTTACACCCGGCAAATGGCAACATATTTTCGCCACCTACGACGGTTCCGCATCGCCCAGCGGCATCAAAATCTACGTCGACGGACGGAGTGTACCGCTGAAGGTCGAGCAGAACACGCTGCGAAAAGATGCCTCATTACGCACGAAGACGCCACTGCGAATTGGTCGACGAAGCAATTCTGCCGTATTCCGAGGTTGCTCGGTTCAAGACGTCCGCATCTACGGACGACAGCTTTCCGATGAGGAAGTGATGCGGCTGGCCAAGGCTAGTCACATTCGCACGATCCTTACGACCGCCGAGCAAGATCGAAACGCAGACCAGCAGCAGACATTGCGAGATTACTACCTGAAGGCGCACGACCCTGAGTATCCGGCACTCGTCAAAGCCGTCATCGACTTGGAGAATGAAAAAGGTGCTATTCTCGCGCGTAGCCCACTCACGCATATTCAGCGTGAAAAGAAGGATTCTCGGCCGATGGCGCACATTCTGATGCGGGGTGCTTATGATCAGCCCGGCGAGAAAGTCTCCGCCGCGACGCCGGAAGCATTGCACCCGCTGCCCGCAAATGCGCCGAACAACCGTCTCGGTCTCGCGCAGTGGTTGTTCGATCCAGCGAACCCACTGACTGCCCGCGTGACAGTGAACCGTTTTTGGCAGGAAGTGTTTGGCCAAGGTCTGGTCGCAACCGCAGAGGACTTCGGCATCACAGGCGTATTGCCATCGCATCCTGAACTGCTCGATTGGCTGGCGCTCGATTTCGCCAATTCCGACTGGAATGTGAAACGGCATTTCAAACAGATCTTCATGAGCGCCACGTACCGCCAATCCGCCGCGACGACGCCCGAGAAACTTGAGGCCGATCCGTACAACACGCTGCTCTCGCGCGGACCGCGTTTCCGCATGGATGCCGAGATTGTGCGCGACACGGCACTCGCCGTGAGCGGCCTGCTTTCGTCACAAATGTATGGCCCTGGCACACGGCCCTACCAGCCGGAGAACATCTGGGAAATCGTCGGACTGCCGGGCGGAGACACGCGGAACTACAAACAAGACCAAGGCGACGGACTCTATCGACGCACCATCTACAATTTCTGGAAGCGGATGGCGCCGCCACCAAGTCTGGAAGCATTCAACGCCCCCTCGCGCGAGGTCTGC
The DNA here is from genome assembly GCA_965228965.1 of Bythopirellula sp. Lineage (GTDB taxonomy): Bacteria > Planctomycetota > Planctomycetia > Pirellulales > Lacipirellulaceae > Bythopirellula. The sequence goes on along the minus strand of OZ245849.1, from coordinate 4,514,965 downwards.
ACGGTTCGACGCGAACGTACCAACACGCCGTTGCAAGCGTTGGTGACGCTGAACGATCCGCAGTTTGTCGAAGCGGCGCGACAGTTGGCCACCACCGCTCTGAAAACAAGTGGCGGCGACGACGGCATGACGCTGGACTTTATCGCGGAACGCTTGCTCGCGCGGCCACTCACTAGCGACGAACGCTCCATCGTGCTGGCCGCGAAGCAAGACTACCTCCAGCATTATCAGTCAAAGAAGGCCGATGCGAAGGTACTGATTCAAGTGGGCGATTCCCCAGTCGATGCGGACCTCGACCCCAGCACCCTCGCCACCTGGACGATGGTGTGCAATCAAATGATGAATCTCGACGAAGCGCTCAACAAATAGGTTGACCATGATTGACGATCTCCAAAACCAACAGTGGCAAAACCGACGCCAGTTTCTCACCGGTGGCAAACACCTTCTCGGTGGTGCAGCGCTGGCTTGGCTCAACGCTCAAACGGCGGGAGCAGCGGCCAGTGCGCACGCCCATGTGCCTGCTCCACACTTCCTGCCGCGCGCGAAGCAAGTAATCTACTTGCACATGGTCGGGGGGCCTTCGCAGATGGACCTGTTCGACTACAAGCCGGCGATGAAGGATTGGTACGACAAGGAGTTGCCTGACTCGATTCGCAAGGGGCAGCGACTCACCACGATGACCAGCGGTCAGGCACGTTTCCCAGTCGCGCCGTCGATGTACTCCTTCCATCAAGCTGGGCAGTGCGGCATGTGGATGAACAAAGACCTGCTGCCCTGGCTAGCGCGCAAGGCCGACGACATCTGCTGGATGCGCAGTCTGCACACCGAAGCGATCAATCATGAGCCGGCCATCGCCGCGATGCAAACCGGCAATCAGGTCGGCGGACGGCCCTGCTTGGGTTCCTGGGCGTCTTACGGGCTAGGGGCGATCAACAAGAATCTGCCTGCGTTCGTCGTGCTGGTAGCTGTGCCCAGCAATCGCGAACAGGAACAAGCGATCTCCTCGCGTCTGTGGAGTGCCGGCTACCTGTCAGGCGAGCACGCCGGGGTTTCCTTCCGCAGCAAGGGCGACCCGATTCTGTTCATCAACAATCCTCCTGGAGTGCCAGACGGTATCCGCCGTCGCTCGATCGACGGGATCAACGCGCTGAACGAAATCAATTATCGCAATCTTCGCGATCCAAATACGCATACGCGGATTCAGCAATACGAGATGGCGTTCCGCATGCAGGCGAGTGTCCCCGAATTGACCGACCTCAACAGCGAACCCGAACACACCTTCCAACTTTACGGCGACGAGGCAAAGAAACTCGGGACGTTTGCCAACTCCGTGCTGATGGCTCGCCGCCTGGTCGAACGCGGAGTTCGGTTTGTGCAAGTCTATCACAACAACTGGGACCATCACAGCAACGTGAACGGCCGCATGCCCAGTCAATGCAAAGACGTCGACCAACCGTCCTACGCGCTCCTGGAAGACCTCCAGCAGCGTGGTATGCTCGACGACACCTTGGTCATCTGGGGCGGCGAATTCGGTCGCACGATCTACACGCAAGGCAAGCTGTCGCCGACCAACTACGGACGCGACCACCATCCGCGCTGCTTTACGATGTGGATGGCCGGCGGCGGAACGAAGGGCGGCACGATCTACGGCGAGACCGACGACTTCTCATACAACATCGTCAAAGACCCCGTGCACATCCGCGACTTCCACGCCACGATCCTGCAACTCCTGGGCTTCGACCACGAACGGTTTACGTACCGCTACCAAGGCCTCGACCAACGCCTCACCGGTGTGGAACCTGCGCACGTCATTCCCGAGCTACTCGCGTAACGTCGTTACTTGGTGGCCCTGTTATGCTCGCCAAATTGGGGCCATTCGGCCTCTTCTCATCGCCAAGCCTGAAAGTACGGCCATTAGCGCCGCAAGCGCTGTGCTGGGCTCTGGCACTTCCTGAAACGTGATGGTCCCATGCGGCCAAAAGGCAGCTGAATTGGCCGAGTTCCAGTTCCAAATCGGCAGGGCATCTCTGAAATCCCTGCGAATAAAGACCGCCGAATTGAATCCCCACACTTCTCCAACTACGGGCCCTGGACGAGTGCCGTCGTCCGTCGCATTCAAGCCGGTTGGCATCATGCCGCCACGCCCATCAGGAACGATAGAATCCGCATCGAGATCGGCGAAGGGTATGATCACTTCCGCGATGCTGTGAGCGCTTGCGGCAGTGAAAGCCGGCACATTTTTTGAATTGCTGTTGGTCTGACCGACCACGATGTTGCGGTTTTCGAGTGCGGAACCGCGGAAGCTGGCACCGCCGTTGTTCCAGTTGCCTTGATCGCCAAACGGAGAATTCACATGCGCCTCGGTCAAGAAACTAACTCCCTCCCGATCTGAGCCCGTGGAGACCGTTGTACCGAGATATTGATTAAATGCGATTTGATAGCCGTCAACCCTAACACCACTTGAGTCATCCGGGCTGAGGGGATCGCCATTGAGGTCGGTATTGAAATCGCCATCTCGATTCGGGTCGACGTAGATGTTGAGATGCTCTTCGGCATTCGCATATTCGGGTTGAGTTTCTCTAGGATTTACAAGAAACCCAAAGTCGTAGTCACTCTCATAGAGAATATAGAGGTTGTCGGCATCGTACAGCATGCTGAAGCGATTGTTGTCAATATCCAAGATCTCGAATGATTGACGCTGCTGCCGCCAACCTCCCGCGGCCGGCGCTGCTCCATCCCATTCCCCGGGGCTGATAATGCCGTCAGCAACAATGTTGTTGGACGTGAAATTCACGTCGTAGTTGCGAATCGTCTGGCCGAAAGATGGACCAATCAAGTAAGCATTCAAACTCACGACTCCAAACGCCGCCAAGATACTTCGTTTCATTAGATTCTTTCCTTAGGTTGCATTGCCCCGATAGCGAACCAGTTGGTTCTGAGGAATTGTAACCACCGAAGGTAGCCCTACTCGCACCTGCGCTGAGCAAGCACCGCCAGTGAGGTCAACAGCACCAGCACCATCGTTCCAGGCTCAGGCACTTCTTGAAACGTGATGGTCCCATGGGGCCAATTGGGAAAAGAATTGGAATTCTGCCAGTTCCAAATCGGCAACCAGTTACGTGACCTATCACCTGTGATCAACGCTGAGTTGAATCCCCACACCTCGCCAGGCACTGGGCCGATCCGCGTACCGCCATCGGTGGCATTCAAACCCGTTGGGATCATGCCACCGGGACCATCAGAAATCATCTCATCCGCGTCGAGATCAGCGAAGGGAATGACTACCTCTATGATGCCGTAAGCATTGGGCGCAGTGAAAGCCGGCACATCCTGCGAATTGCTGTTGGTTTGCCCCACCACGATGTTGCTGCCGTCAAGCGCGGGTCCCTCGACCGCACTGCCGCCTTGGTTCCAATTCCCTTGGTCGCCAAATGGAAGATTCACGTGCGCTTCGGTGAAGAATCCAATGCCATCACGATCGGCACCTGTGGAGACGGATGTACCAACATACTGATTGAATGCGAGTTGATATCCGTCAACCCCGACATTACTGGCGACACCCGGGAGAAGGCGGTCGCCATTCTCGTCCGTGTTGAAATCGCCATCGCGGTTGGGGTCGATGTAGATGTTGATGTTCTCCTCGCTAAAGTTGATTGCTGGACGAGTGCCTCCAAGATTCGACAAATATCCGAAGTCGTAATCACTCTCGTACAGAATGTAGAGATTGTTGGCATCGTAGAGCATGCTGAAACGGTTGTTGTATTCGTCGACGTCCGAGAACGGTTGTCTCAGCACTCGCCATTCGCCCGTGGCTGGCGCGGCCCCATCCCACTCACCCGGACTCACAATTCCGTCAGCGACAATGTTGTTTGAAGTAAAATTCACATCGTAGTTGCGAATCGTTTGTGCCATCGCTGGCGTGTAAACACATAGCGCAATCACCGGCATGATGCGCCCCACAATCGTTATGCTTCTCATTAGACTCTCCTCCTCACTGGTCACAAAGATAACAGCTACCGCAATATGAATGGTAGCGACAAACGCAATAGAATCCGAAACAGCTAAGACCGTAGCTGTTTCGCCCCATTGTACGAATGATACTCCCTGCCGCAATCAAAAAAGTTGAGTTGGCAATAAGTATTTCGCACCCAACTATCAGATGGGCACCGAGGTTCTACTCGGCGCTAGGTCGCAGGACTACGCTGCCTCCCGGCAAAACTGGCGACTCAGTTTCACAGATTCGCCTAGTTGCGCCAGTGAGTGTGCCAATACCGCACATTTTTCCTTTGAAAATTGGCCACGCAATCGGCTATGCTAAGTTTCGCGTTGCCTGTGAATTAACCGACCGGAGCAATCAAGTTGTGTCGCGGGGAGTTAAGCCATGCGCGGAACGTGAAATGGGTGAACCTCACGGAGGATTGGCGCTGGAGCGATCAACTGGAGTATTGAAAGGTGTTTGAAGGTGAACCTTTCAAAATCTCGCCACCTGAGCCGAGAGCAAAACACCTAAACACAATCGTAACAAGAACTTACGATTTCGCCGCTGTCAACAAGCCACCGAGTTTTGAAAATGAAAACGCATTTCATTTCAAAACTCAAGCCAGGACGGCCGACCGCAGCATGAATTTTTTGCACTAGTTGGCCGGCTGCAGACGCGTGGCCAATTCCCAGGTCTTTGTCTTGACGCCCGGTAGGGCGTTGGCCACTGGCAAGGGGCAGTTGTTGTCGTGCACGAGCAGACGATTGCGGCCGACGAAATAGGTATGGAAGGCGTCGACGACTAGGTTGTAGGCTTCGGCTTTCTCCTCGCCGGTGATGCTCTGCACGTCAAGCGAGCCACGCGCGCTGAACAGCGGATCGCCGGTGTCCAGGAACTTGGCCATCCGCCAACCCTGACCGGCGACCCAGAAGCGATGGCCCAGGGTGGTGGTGATGGTCTCGCCGTTGATGGTCAACCGCCGCAACTCGGAGGGCGGTCGGACGGTCGTGTCGATCACCGGCTGGTAGGCCAGTCGCCCTGTGTCGGGGTCTTGGCTTAGTACGAAGTCGCCGACGCGGATACTTTCGATCGGGACGGGGCCGCTCTGCGTCCACACGAGCGTACCAGCGACAAAACAGGAGGAAGCGCGGAGGAAGTGATACTGAAAGGTGTTGTACTGGCCTACGTGATAATCGTCATAGATTGGCTTCTCGTCGTAGTATTCGAGTTCATTATGGTCTTGCCAGGAATCCCACCAGGTAGCTGGTTGATCTCCAAGTTGCTTGCCGGTAACAACCTTCAAGACTTCGACGATCCGCGCATTTTGCTCAGTCCGCTGCTCGTTGGTTCTATTCACCTGCATCAGCCTGTTCTGAACGACCGTCTGGGCTCGGCGATAATCACCTGCCGGGTCCATGTAAACTGTCCGTGTGGGAAGGGCCCCTCGCTGGCGTTCTCTAAGGGGCCTCTCTCTGTCGATGACTTTGAACGAAGACAAGTCTTGCGCAACCGTGTTTCGCGTAACCTTACGCGGATGCTCCTCTTCGATGTCCTGCACGACCGAGACGTGTCCCGCAGGCGTGACGTTGATCTGGAACGACGTTTCCAATGGTGCGGCAAGTCCTGCCATCAACAGCGGCATGTAGCTGGTTTCATCCCGTCCGCGCAACTTGATGGCTGCCTCTTCGCGCAGCTCGGCTTCGTTTGCGTAGACGGCGATGTTCAACAAACTGAGTGTTGCCGGATGCTCAGGGATGTTGCTAAACGCTCTGACAATTGCGAGACACACCTCTTGGTGGTATTCGCGATGCCGGCTCGAATGATTGTCGAGCACCTCGTTCATCACGATGCCCAACGCCTCGACAGCGAGCGGATCATCCACAGCCTCGATACGGCTCAACATCTTGTTCCGCAACGTTGGGCTGCCGCGACGACCTTGATTGATCCAGTTCCGCAGTTCGCGCACGTAGTGCTCGGTCTGGCGCTGCTGAATTACGGCCTGCTCTTCGTACTGCTCGATTTGATCACGTGTGTACCAGCCCCCGCGATACTTACACAGCCCCAGCCCCGACCGCGCGTCGCGATTGTCGGGATCAAGTTGGAGCACCTGTTGCCAGTGCCAGCGTTCCTCGTTTTCCAACTGCTCGCGACGACACCACTGGGCCAACTCAGTGTGATCGGCAACAGAGTTTTCAGCTTCCTGTCGACGGTAGTGATACTCCCGCCACAGCGGATCTCCGGCGACTCGCCTGCCGACAGCCTCCACAGGCCGCCACTGACCTTGAAACATGACTTGGCCCGAGTACCAACGGGCAAGTTGAAAGTTAGGATCACGCCGAAGTGCATCGGTAAGCAACCGCCAATAACTCCTGCCGTCCCCCTCAGAATCGACCGCGAGCGCTTCTTGAAACGGCTCAACTGCGGGGCTGACGTCCGCTTGCTCCACGTTGTCGGCGTAGACACTGGGGAGGCCGCAGATTCCTGCAGCCGAGAAGAAAATCGCAAGACTTGCCCAAATCACGACGCGTTTCATCGCTATGCTCCTCTCACTGCCATGTCCGTGCAGCACACTTCGGCCCGAAAGATTGTGTGCAGATTCTGTTCCGTATTCGCTTCCGCGGGTCGGCCACGCGACGTAAGTACCACCGCAACCAACCACTTAGTCAAAGTTGTCTAATTCTACCGCGATCCCTTGGAAACGCCCAGACTGTAGCGAAATCGACGGCAAAGTGTGATCTCGAAGACCACAGTTCGGCCGCCGCATGGCGTCGTAATGCGCCCTTGCATGCCCCAATGCGGCAGAGGAAAATTGAGGATTCATCCGTCGCATCGAGCACCTCAACGTCCACTTTGCCCCCTCCCACCAAGAATATGCAGACTTTGAAACTCTTGATCGTCGCGGTTGCGGCAATGGCAACCAACGTCGCGGCAGCCGAGGAGTCGGTCGATTTCGATCGCGACATCAGGCCGATCTTGTCGGAGAATTGCTTCCATTGCCATGGCCCCGACGGCAACACGCGTGAGGCCGACTTGCGGCTGGACGAGCAGGATTCCGCGCTCGCCGAACGCGACGACTACTGGATCGTCAAACCGGGCTCGCCCGACGAGAGCGAACTGATTCGCCGCCTGACGGCCAGCGATCCCGACGAGCGCATGCCACCGGTCGAATCAGGGAAGAAGCTCTCGGACGAGGAGATCGCGAAGCTGCGTCGCTGGGTGTCCGCAGGCGCCCAGTGGGACACGCATTGGGCATTCAAGCCGCCACGCAAACCCGAATTGCCCAACGTGCCGAATGCGGATTGGCAGATCAACGCGATTGATCACTTCGTCGGAAAGAAGCTCAAAGCCGCCCAATTGGTGCCTGAATCAGAAGCCGATCCCCGCACGTTGGCGCGCCGGCTATATCTTGATCTGACGGGACTGCCACCGACAAGCGAAGCACTGGGAGAGTTCCTCAACGACGACCACGACGATGCATACGAGCGACTCGTCGATCGATTGCTGGCCTCGCCGCAATACGGCGAACGGATGACGGTCGAGTGGCTCGACCAAGCACGGTACGCCGACACCAACGGCTTCTCGATCGACGGCGGGCGTCACATGTGGCTGTGGCGTGACTGGGTGATACACGCGTACAACCAAAACATGCCGTTTGACCAGTTCATCGTCGAGCAACTCGCTGGCGATCTCCTGCCCAACGCAACGGTCGATCAACAGGTCGCCACCGGCTTCAATCGCAATCACATGATCACGCACGAGGGTGGGACGATCCCTGAAGAGAATCTCGTTAACTACGCCGCCGATCGCGTGCGGACGACGGCGGAAGTCTTTCTGGGGCTGACGATGGGCTGCGCTCAGTGCCACGATCACAAGTACGACCCGATCAGTCAGCGCGACTACTACCGCTTTTTCGCTTACTTCAACAGCCTGGACGATCGCGGACTCGACGGCAACGCTGGCGTCAACTCCACCCCCAAGGCAAAAGCGACCTCGATCCTCGGTCGCCACAGCGCCGAGGCGGAGCAGATTCAACGTGAGCTGGCAGCACTTGAGCAGCAACTGCGGACGCCCCTGGATTCGCAGCCACAATGGGAGAACCAGCTGCGACAAGAACTGGGCACACTCGGCGACGACCTGACCCTCGTTCCGGCCAAGGTCCTGAAGGCCTCGGCACCCAATCGAACTGGCGGCACCGAAATCCTCGACGACGGCAAGTTGTTGCTCCGAAACGGGGGAGGCCGCTCGCCCTCAATTGTCGCCCAGATCTCGCAAGAGCATGTCGACGGACTGCGGCTCGTATTCCATCCCGATCCGCAATTCGCTGAGGGCGGCATCGGCTACGGCAACAAAGAGGGTTTCAAAGGCAGTTTGTTGCTCACCTCCTTTTCCGCGTCGGCTACGGCCACGCCGTCAGAACAAGTCGACTTGTACAAACTGCTGTCGATCGAAGACGCGACCGCTTCTGCCGCGCATCCAGATCATCCACCTATTGATGCACTCGATCCACGCGATGCGACGGGTTGGTCGCCTGGTAAGCAGGTCGATGCGCCGCAACACATCACGTTTCGTTTTGATGAGCCGATCTCCGCATCTGATGCGCCCTACGTGACGTTGCTGCTGGTCTGGGGCGGAGGGCACGGCCTGTCGGGTGGCAAGTGCGAACTGTTCACCTTCAGCGGTAACGATGACCACACCAATATCCCGACAGACATCCAGAAGATCCTCGCCATCGCCGCCGATCAGCGCACGTCTGAGCAGAGAGAACGCATTCGCAGCTACCACGCTAGCCAGGCGGACGAATTGGCCAACGTACGACATCAGATCCGCAACCTTCGCTCGCGTCTGGATCACATCAGCGGCGAGCACGAAGTCATGGTTATGAATACCGCGAAAGAGCCGCGCAAAACCCACATGCTCAATCGCGGGCAGTACGATCAGCCAGGCGAGGAGGTCACTGCCGGAGTACCTAGCAGCCTGCCGCAACCGCCAGCTGACTTCCCGCAAAATCGCTTAGGTCTGGCCCAGTGGTTAGTGCAAAGAGATCATCCGTTGACGTCCCGTGTCGCGGTGAATCGGATGTGGCAAATGATATTCGGCCGCGGCATCGTCGCGTCTTCGGCTGATTTTGGTTCGCAAGGGCAACGGCCTACCCATCCTGAGCTACTCGACTGGCTCGCCTGCGAGTTGGTCGATAGCGGCTGGGACGTCAAGCACATGATGAAGACCATCGTCATGTCGGCGACCTACCGCCAGAGTTCGGTCACGTCGCCAGCTAAGGGCGAAGTCGATCCGTACAACCAGTTGCTCTCGCGCGGACCGCGATTTCGCCTGAGCGCCGAGTTCGTGCGCGATGCGGTGCTCCAAGCGAGCGGTACGCTGGTCAAACGGATCGGCGGTCCCAGCGTGCGCCCCTATCAGCCCCCGAATCTGTGGCGCGAAGTCAGCCACTATGGCAGTTCACCCGCGACGGCGCAGGTGTTTGTTCAGGACCATGGCGAACACCTCTACCGACGGAGTATGTACACCTATTGGAAACGCACCGTCCCGCCACCTTCGATGGTGAGCTTTGACGCGCCGAACCGCGAGACGTGCACCGTGCAACGAGAGCGGACCAACACGCCGCTGCAGGCGCTGATCCTGCTCAATGATCCGCAGTTTGTGGAAGCAAGCCGCAACTTCGCCGAGCGAATCTTGCTCGCCGAAGACGAGACCGACGCGCGGATTCGCTTCGCTTTCGAAACGGCGCTCGCCCGTCCGCCGAGCGACAAGGAGCTCAAACTTGTGCGGAAGACTCTAGATCAGGAATTAGACCGGCTCCGGAGCAATCCCAACGCCGCTGGTGCCTATTTGAATTATGGCGAGAGCCGACGTCGCAGCGATTTGCCGTTAGAAGAGCACGCCGCCTGGACGACGGTGGCGAGCTTGATATTTAATCTGAGCGAGATGATTACCAAAGGCTAAACCTTCACCATTGACGAAAATCATGAACGAAGTCAGTCGCAGAGCATTCTTGTCTCAGCAGGCCGGTGGCTTAGGCCGGATCGCCTTGGGGTCGTTGTTGCTAGGGAGTACCGCCGCCGCGCGAAGTGCTCCTTCTGGCCCTCTGGGGATGGCGGGGCTGCCGCACTTCGCGCCGCGCGCGAAGCGCGTGATCTACTTGTTTCAATCTGGTGGCCCCTCGCACTGCGATCTGTTCGACTACACACCCCGGATTGACAAGTTACATGGCGAAGAGCTACCCGCGAGCGTCCGCGGTGATCAACGCGTTACCGGCATGACAGCGGGGCAGGATAAATTTCCCGTCGTCGCGCCGATGCGAAAAATGCGCCAGTGCGGCCAGCGCGGCACCTGGTTGAGCGATTTGATTCCCTACACGCAAAAGATCGCCGACAAGATTGCCATCGTGCGTTCGATGCACACCGAGGCAATCAACCACGATCCGGCAGTCACGTTCATCAACACGGGTTCGCAGCAACCGGGTAACGCCAGTCTTGGTGCGTGGCTCAGCTACGGTCTGGGCAGCGAGAACGAGAACCTGCCCGCGTACATGGTGCTGATGTCGCAAGGATCGGGAAAGAATCCTGGGCAGCCACTGTTCTCGCGTTTGTGGGGTAGTGGTTTTCTTCCTTCCAGCCATCAAGGCGTCAACTTACGCCCCGGCGCGAATCCAGTGCTCTATCTGGCCAACCCAGAAGGTGTAACCTGCGCCAGCCGGCGCGCGATGCTCGACAATCTTGCCAAGCTTAATGCCATTCAGTCGACAGAGACAGGCGATCCAGAAATCCAATCACGCATCGCGGCCTACGAGATGGCGTTCCGCATGCAGAGTTCCGTACCTAACTTAACGGATTTGAGTGACGAATCGGAAGCGACGTTTGAGCTTTACGGTCCTGACGCGAAACGACCTGGTACGTTCGCCGCCAATTGTCTGCTAGCGCGTCGGATGGCCGAGCGAGGTGTTCGCTTCATCCAATTGTTCCATCGCGGCTGGGACCAACACATCTCGATCGAAGAACAGCTTCCCAAGCAGTGTCGAGATACCGATCAGCCGTCGGCAGCATTGGTCCGAGATTTGGAGGAGCGCGGACTGCTCGACGATACGCTCGTGATTTGGGGCGGCGAATTCGGTCGCACCGTGTACAGCCAAGGAACACTTGGCAGCCCCAGCGCCGGTCGCGATCATCACGGACGGTGTTTTTCCATTTGGATGGCGGGCGGCGGTGTGAAGCAAGGCTTCGACTACGGACAGACCGATGACTTCTGCTACAACATCACCGAGAACCCCGTACACATCCGCGATCTGAACGCAACCATCCTGCATTGCCTGGGGATCGATCACCACCGATTCACGTTCAAATTCCGCGGACTCGATCAGCGGCTCACCGGTGTCGAAGAGGCCCACGTCGTGCGCGAATTGCTGAGCTAAGCCATGATATCGTGAATCACGCGGCCGTGAACATCAGTCAACCGGAAGGGTCGACCATCGTGCGTGTACGTGAGCTTCTTGTGATCGATGCCCAATAGATGCAATAGCGTGGCGTGCCAATCATGCATGTGCACACGGCCTTCGACCGCGTGGTGGCCGAACTCATCGGTGCCGCCGAAGCTGAAGCCGGGTTTGACGCCGCCACCGGCCAGGAACATCGTAAACCCGTCTGGGTTGTGATCGCGTCCCGTGCCGTTTTGCTGAGCGTAGGGTGTGCGACCAAACTCAGCCCCCCACCAGACGAGCGTATCCTCCAGCAGCCCGCGCTGTTTGAGATCGGTCAGCAGCCCGGCAATTGGCTGGTCGGTATTCAGAGCATGATCGCGATGCTGATGTAAGTTGGAGTGTTGATCCCAGCGCGGATTGTTGGTGTTGTCGCCGTAATTCACCTGGATGTAACGCACACCGGCCTCGGCCATGCGGCGCGCCATCAGGCACTGCCGACCGAAATCGTCTGTGTGCGGCTGATCGATGCCGTAAAGATCCTTGATGTGCTGAGGCTCTTGCCGGAAGTCAAACAATCCAGGAGCGTGATGCTGCATTCGCCAGGCAAGTTCATAGGAGCTAATGACGGCCTCCAATTTGTCGTCCCCCGCGCGGTCGCGAATCTGCTCGGCGTTCATCGCCCGCAGTAGCTCAAACTGCCGACGTTGCTCGCCAGCAGTGCGGGCCGGATTCACCAAATCACGCATCTTCACGTCTTTCGCGGGCGTGCCCGCGCGACCGACGGCAGTGCCTTGGAACGCTGCTGGCAGGAACGCATTGCTATAGTTCCGCGGCCCCCCGTTGCCCATCGACGGCTGTATGGAAACGAATCCCGGCAGGTTCTGATTCTCAGTTCCCAGTCCGTAGAGCACCCACGACCCGACAGACGGCCGCACCAGATTGATCGAGCCGGTGTGCATGAATAGCGTTGCCGGTCCATGTGCAACCCCATCGGTGTGCATGCCCTTGAGGAAGCAGAGGTCGTCAACATGCTGGGCGATGTGCGGGAACAAATCGCTGACTTGGGCACCCGACTCGCCGTACTGCCGGAACCGCCAAGGCGATTTGAACACGCGGTGCTTCGTGATCTCGCGCGTCTTCGCCAACACCCGAGCATCGTCGAACACCAGCTTCTGACCGTCCTTCTTGGCCAGCATAGGCTTGTAGTCAAACGTATCAACGTGGCTCGGTCCGCCCTGCATAAACAGAAAGATCACCCGTTTCGCGCGTGGCGTGAACTCGGGTTCGCGCGGCGACAGCGGATTCGCGATTGCCGCCTGCGATTCGCGTTGTGCTATGCCCGCCGCCGCGAGATAGCTGAAACCGCAAGCGGTCGACTTCAGCATCTTCCGACGCGAAATGATCGTTGAATGTGAGTTCATGGTCGGACGACCCATTGGCTAATTCAGGTAACGAAAATCGATGCTCTGAAACAACGTCTGATATAACATACTCCAGTTCGTGCTCTGATCCGATCCTTCTTCAAGTAGCGATTCCGCGAGTTGCAGTTCCACTTCGCTGGGTCCACGTCCAAGCACTTGATGGAAAGCGAATCGCAGCCGCTGGGTTTCATCGAGTTCCGAACGGGCGAGTAATCGGTTCGCGGCCGCATCGGAGACTTCGAGCATGAAGGGATTGTTCATCAAGAAATGGGCTTGTGGCACCGTCGTACTGCTGTTGCGCGAGCCGAGTTGAATATTGGGGTCAGCGAAGTCAAAAACTTCCATCAACTGCGGTAACCGATTGCGGAAAATGGGCAGGTACACAGTTCGCCGCTTGCTTTTGAAAACATAGCCGTATTCGATCTTGGTGCCCTTCGCGATCGCGGGACCGCCCGCGGAGGAATCGAGTTCACCGGCGATAAGCAGCAGCGTGTCGCGAATACTCTCGGCATCCAGGCGCTGGCGATTCATATGCGAAAGCCAACGGTTGTCAGGGTCTGTCTCGATGGCTGAGGCATCTCGTGCTGTACTCATTCGATAGGTTCGCGACAGCATGATCTCGCGAATCAGCTGTTTCACCGACCAGCCTTCTTCAACAAATCGGTGTGCCAGATAATCGAGCAACTCCGGATGTGATGGACGTTCGCCCGTCGAGCCGAAGTTATCGACCGTGCGCACCAGTCCTTGGCCCATCAACCAATGCCAAACCCGATTCACCGCCACGCGCGCGGTGAGAGGATGCGAGGGACTGGTCAGCCACTGGGCCAGTTCCATTCTGCCGCTGGCGTCGCTAAGAATGTCGGGAAACTCAGCCGTGTCACAGACTTGCAACACTCCGCGCGGCACAATTGCACCCTGGTTGTGCACCACGCCCCGGATTGCAAGCGGAATGTCGTCGGGCTCGTCCTTGTCAGCGACCGCCATTGCTATCGGTGCGTTCGGCTTGCCAGCTTTAAGAGTCTTGATCTTGCCTTGAAGACTCTTCATTTGCTTACGGTACAAATCCTGCGCGAGCGATTGGGTAGGCGGATCGTCCTTCGACGACTTCGACTTCGCATGCTTGAGCTTTGCTTCCAGTTCGCTGCGCTGGTCCAGTAACTTGGCCATCTCCGCATCGAACTGCTCCGTCGCGGCTTCGTCGTCGGGCGAAAGCGGGAGCTTGGCCGTGTTGCAGGCAGACACATTATCGTGCTGCACCGTCACGGTGCTTTTGAAAATCCCGGCCATCGCGTAGTAGTCTCGCGTCGGGATCGGATCGAACTTGTGGTCGTGACACCTCGCGCAGCCGAGCGTCATACCCATGAAGGCCTTGCCGAGCGTATCGACCTGCTCGTCGGCGATGTCCATTTCTAGAACGTCCTTGTCCTGCAGTTCGAAGTTCGTCGGGCCCAGCACGAGAAACGCGGTTGCGGTGAGTCGACGACGTCGTTGCTGCCAATCGGTACTCTCCATCAAATCGCCAGCGAGTTGCTCACGAACGAATTCGTCGAAAGGCAAATCGTCGTTGAACGCATCGATCACGTAATCGCGATAGCGCCACGCATGCGGGAACAGTGTGGACCGTCCCCCGCCGCTGGAGTCAGCGTAACGTACAACATCCAACCAATGCCGTCCCCAACGTTCGCCAAATAACTCGGACGCCAGCAAGCGATCGACCGCTCGGGCTACCGCCTCCGTTGTCGTCGCACCATCGGTTACGAAATCGTCTAGCTCCTGCGGAGTCGGTGGCAGACCGATCAGTGCGTAGTAGATTCTCCGCAGCAACGTTTGCCTATCGGCGTCGGACGCCGGTTGCATACCTTGCGATTCCAGCTTGGCGAGGACGAAGCGATCGATCTCCGTTTGCGGCCACGACTGATCACTGACGGCCGGGGGAGACTGTGCACGAGGAGGTTGGAACGCCCAGAACTTGCGCCCTTCCTCCAAGTCGATACCCGCATCACGAGTGACAGCATCTCCGTCGCGCGGATCGATGGCACCGTGGGCGATCCACTGTTCAAAATCCTTGACCACGTTTGGTGGTAGCTTCTGCTCCGGTGGCATCTCAAAGGATTCGTAACGAATCGCGCTGACCAGCAGGCTCTCGGTCGGCTTGCTGGGTACGACCGTCGGACCTGACTCGCCACCCCGTCGAATACCAGCGCGCGTGTCCAGGAGTAGTCCCCCTTCGACTTCTTCCGCCTCGGCGGAGTGACAGCTGTAGCAGTGCTCGATGAGCACTGGGCGAATCTTGCTTTCGAAGAAGTCAAGCTCCGCCTGTGATTGCTTCGCCGTCGGACTGTCAGCCGACAAGAACCCAGGGCTGAGTGAGAACGCAAGAATCCCAAGCCGAGTCAAAACCCGACACAAACGGACAGCAATCGCAATCGTGTCAGCCGGGCGGAGGAATAGCATCCCTATAGGATAGCCGAGCGATGCAGTGCCGTCAGCATCTTTCCACAACGATGCACAGCCTTCCGAAGCTGTTGAATTCACGAGATTTTCGCAAAAAACAACGACTTTGCGCGTTACCTCAGAATCGCAAATTAACGTTCCACGAACGGCGGCAGATGTTAATATACGGGTGGGGCGAGCAGTTCTTTTGTCGCACCCACGTTGTCAGGCGTTCTCTACGGCCACAGGAATTGAGATGAAGAGCCAGTTACCTCTACTTACCGCCCTCGTTGTGTTCGCTTCGACTGCCAGTTGCTGTCTGGGTGAGGAAAAGCAAATTACGCTGGGAACGCCAGTCGAAAACTTCGAACTGAAGGACTATCGTGGCAAGGTTCACCGCCTTGCAGACGTTGATAGTCCGCTGGTGGTCCTCGCCTTCATGGGGACGGAATGTCCACTGGTGAAACTCTACGGTCCGCGTTTAGCCTCCCTGCAAGAAAAGTACGAGTCGCAAGGCGTCGCCGTGTTAGGCATCAATGCCAATTTGCAAGACTCGGTCACGGAAATCGCCTCCTTCGCGCGCAAGCACGACATCAACTTCCCGATCCTCAAAGACCTCGGCAACAAGGTTGCCGATCAGATCGGCGCGGAGCGCACTCCGCAAGTGTTCGTACTCGATCGCGAGCGCGTGATTCGCTACATCGGTCGGATCGACGATCAGTATGGAGTCGGCTACGTCCGCGACCATCCGAAGCGTCATGACCTGGCGATCGCGTTGGATGAACTGCTCGCCGGCAAGCCCGTATCGACTCCGGTGACGGTTGCGCCCGGTTGCCACATCGGACGGCAGCGCGAGCCCGTCGCAAATGCTAAGGTGACCTACTCGAATCGCATTGCACACATCTTTCAACAGCGCTGCGTTGAGTGCCATCGCGAAGGCGACATCGCACCGTTCGCGTTGCAAGACTATGACGAAGTCGCCGGATGGGCGGCGATGATCGAAGAGGTCGTCCGGGAACAACGCATGCCGCCCTGGCACGCCGATCCCGCGCATGGCGACTTCGTCAATGCCCGGGCCTTGACGGACCAGGAGAAGGAAGACATCTATCAGTGGGTTGCCGACGGCGCGCCGGAAGGCGACCCAGCGGAATTGCCCGCACCGCGAGAATTCGTCACGGGCTGGCAATTGCCGCAAGAGCCCGAGGCCGTGTTCACGATTCAGCCGGAACCGTATCGCGTCAAGGCGGAGGGGGAAATCAAGTACCAATGGTTCGAGGTCGACCCGGGCTACGACGAGGATAAATGGGTCAAGGGCGTTGAAATTCTGCCCGGTAATCGAGCCGTCGTGCATCACATCCTGGCATTTGTCCGCGACAAAGATTCCGGCGTTCGCGTCAGCGGCGATCGAGGGTTCTTTGCTGGTTACGTCCCCGGGCTCCGCGCTAAAATGCTCCCGCCTGGGATGGCTAAGTTGTTGCCGGCAGGCTCGAAGTTTGCATTTCAGGTCCATTACACCCCGGTCGGCACGGTGCAGTTCGACCAGAGTAAGATCGGACTTGTGTTTGCCGATCGCGAGGAGGTCACCCATCGCGCGATCTCGACGAGTGCAATCAACCCGCGGTTCGAGATCCCGCCGCACGACGGAAACCATCGCGTGGAGGCGGACTCGAAGAGCTTTCCATGGGACGTGAAGCTGTTGTCGCTGTCGCCGCATATGCACTTGCGTGGCAAAGCGTTCTACTACGAAGCGGTCTTGCCCGACGGTTCCTCTACACCATTGCTCGACATTCCGCAATACGATTTCAATTGGCAGACGGAATACCGCTTCACTGAGAGCATCGACCTGCCCGCTGAGTCAAAGCTCCACGCCGTCGCCCATTTCGATAACTCGTCTGGCAATCTGAACAACCCCGATCCAGAGCAGACCGTTCGTTGGGGAGATCAGACTTGGGACGAGATGATGATCGGCTACTTCTTAATCGCCGTGCCCGTAGACACACCGATCGCACATCCGGAGGCAGAGTTGCTGTCGCCCGCAGCCGCGATAAGGGCCGCCGAGCGAAGAATTGCTCGCATCTTTCATCGCGCTGATGCCGACCAGGACGGCATCATAACGAAAGACGAAGCGCCGCCTCTGCTGAAGGCAACGTTCGAGAAAGTCGACGTCGACGGCAACGGCGAAATCACCGTGGATGAATTCACCGTTGCGGTGAAGAAGTACTATAGCAAGAAGAAATAGCCCAAGGTTGCTACTTCTTGAACGCCTCATACTCCGCGTTGCCACCGCTAATCAGGTATGCGAGAAGATCAAGGATTTCGTCTTGCGTCATGCGATTAAGCAATCCGGCAGGCATGGCGGAAACCTTGGAGACTTTCATTTCTTCGATTTCCTTCCGATCGATGCTAACCAGCTGGTTTGGATCGGTAAGGTCCGTGTTTAATGTGAACGAATCTCCGCTGAGGTTCACGACCACGCCTTGATGCGTCTTGCCGTCTTCCATCTGCACAACAACCGATGAGTACTGATCGTTGATGACTTTGCTGGGATTGATGACTTGATCCAACAGGTCGCGGACCGAGAAGCGCCGCCCAGCAGCCGTCAAATCCGGACCGGTCATGCCACCTTGATTGTCAAATCGGTGACAAGCGTAACAGGCGGCGGCGGCGAACATGCGACGTCCGTTGGCAAAGTCCCGTTGTTCAAGGCCTGTGTGCGCAGCTGCTGATAGTTCGTCCAGCGTCCACTCCCGAGACTCGCGGTCCGCGAACATTTCACCCAGATTCTCGAGAGCAGATTTCTTTTCAGGTTTTCTGGCCAACAGCTCGGCCATCGATGCCTTCTCCGTTTCGCTCAGCGCCGCGACCGCGTCATTGCGAATGAACTCCAGAAACTTCTCGAAGCTGAGTCCGCCTCGATAGCTGGCAGCTTTGAGGAACCACTCGAAGTACGCTTCGCGTAGCTCAGCGGTCCAACCGGATTTCAGCATTCGAATCGAGCGCGCATACTGCATTTGCTCTTCTTGGGTCGGTGCCGCATGGATCAAATCCATCGCCTTCGCGGCAACCGTCGGTGATTGCAGCCACGCGAGTGTTTCGCACAGCAGCCAGTTCTCCTCTGAGGTTTCTGCAGGAAAGCACGGATCGAACTTCTCAACAAGCCGCTGCTCGGTAGCTTCATCAGGGCGACCGAAGCGGCTCAACACAATCTGCAACGTTCGATGCACCGTAAGCCGTTGGGCGTGGCCAAGTTCGTCGACATCGATCGCTAAGATGGCCTCCAGCAGCTTGCCACGCATCTCGGTGTCGACTGGCGTGGTGGCTTCGCTACGGTGTAAAGGGCATACGCCAGTGACGCGCGCCAGCGCAAGCAATGCTTGAACCTGGCGGGCCGGATCGGACTCAGCAAGTGCTTTGTCGGCCCATTTTGCGGTAGGCTGATGCTCGATGGCGGTGCGGGCGGCCCAACGAATGAAGCGATCTTGATCGGCAAGATAGGGCCAAGCAGTTGCAACCGCGGTGGCATCTTGCCGACCGTGGAAGGCCTCGAGCATGTGCCGAGTGGTTCGAGCTTCGCTCTCAGTTGGTTTTGCCGCAGCGGAGTCAACCGACTCGTCACCGACGTACGTAACGCGATACAAGCCCGACTGCACTCGGCGTCCACCAATGGTGAAATACATCGCCCCATCGGTTGGATGAATAATCGCGTCGGTGATGGGCAGCGGCGCGCCCGTGACGAATTCCTCCTTGGTCGCCGAGTAACTGGAACCGTCTGGCTTGAGATGGACGGCGTAGAGCTTGCCCCAACTCCAATCGAGCGCGTACAGGGCATTTTGGTACTTCGCTGGGAATTTCGCTCCATAACCGAACAGGACGCCGGTCGGCGAACCAGGTCCGATGTCTAGTGCGCCGGGCAGATTGTCGGCGTAGAACGGCATCCGTTTTCCAGCGCCGTTCCGCCAGCCGAACTCCGCACCGCTAGTCACATGGCAAATGCGTGTCGGGCGATACCAGGGTGTGTTGAAATCCCATTCCATGTCGGCATCGTAGGTGAACAGTTCACCGTCGTGATTGACTGCCGCGTCGTAGATGTTTCGGAAACCGGACGCAAACGCCTCGCAGGTCTTTCCGTCGGGCGTGATGCGATAGACAATGCCGCCCGGCGCCAACACACCTCGATTGTGTCCACGACCGTCGGGCATACTGGGCAACAGGTGATCTTCGCCCCAAATCTGCGGCACTTGAGACGTCGGTGCCAGCGCTGGCGGCCTGGTATTGTTACCGGTGATCAAATATAGCGCTTCGCCATCAGGCGTTGGCATGACCGCGTGCACGCCGTGGTCGCCATGGGAGTTCAATTCCCGCAGCAGTTCGACTTCGTCGAGCTGATCATCCCCGTCGCTGTCCGTCACGCGGTACAGACCGGAGGGAATCTTGCGCTCGTAATCGTTGACGCCAACGTACAGCGCACCGAACGCCCAAACCATGCCGTTGGCGGCTCGAATGTCGGCGGGGACTTGCTCAACGTCCGCGCGCTCAATGGTTTGTCCTGCAGCGGGAGGAGAAATGCGGTAGAGCCCGCCGAACTGATCGCTCACGAGCAATCGTCCCTTGTCGTCAGTACACAGTGCGACCCACGACCCCTGCTCTTCGCCGGGGACCGAGTAGAGCAACTCGACCTTGAACCCTTCCATGGCTTTGATCCGATTGATCGGCGTCGCGGTGTTGCCGCCAATCGGAGGGCCGACCATCTTCTTCTTTTTCTTCTTCCGGGCCGCCTTCTTGATCTCGGCAGTTTGCTTGGCATTCGCGTCGCGCTTGGACTCGTCCCCGCCCGCTGACAAGGACGCTGTGAAAACACCGCAAATCAAAGCGACAAACGAAATGGCGAAACACGATGATCGAATATTTTGACTATACATTTTACGTGTCGTGGACAATTTGGATGCCCAATCTTGAGAGTGTCGTTTGATCAGGCAGGAAGCCGATGCAGGGAGGAATCAGTGGCGAATAGCTTTACAACGCTGGTGCCTGCCAATCAGGAATGCCTGACTCTTGTAGCTGTTTCTTGTAGAGCACGTGAAACGGCCTGGTTTTCGACATTGGCACATCTTCATTCACCATCATCGGTTTGGTCGCTTCCCACCACTTATCGTAAACAGAGCGCATCTCGGCGACAACCTCGGGGTGCTGGTCGATGACATTCGTCTTTTGCCCGGGGTCTGCCAGCATGTCGTAGAGGCGTTCGTTTTGCACAAAGCGGAATCTCGCATTACGCACGGCGCACCCCTTGTGCTTGAACTCATCGACATCGGCGCCGGTCGGCCACCGTCCGCGATGGGTAAACAGATAGCGATCGGGCCAGTCGGCATTCGTTTCCTCGATCAGAGGCAACAAACTGAGGCCTTCAACTTGGTCTTCCGGCAACGTTCCACCCGCCAGGGCAGTGAGCGTGGGCAAGATGTCAATATGCGCTGTTAGCGTGTCGATGTCCCTTCCAGCAGTGATATGGCCGTCCCAGCGAACAAAGAACGGCACTCGGACACCGCCTTCCTCGGCCGATCCTTTCAGTCCACGCATGCCAGCGTTGTAGGTAGTCATCGGAGTGCCATCGGGTTGCGTGCCCAGTGGCCCGTCTCCTCTTTGCGTGCCGCCGGTCATACCGTTGTCCGACATGAATATGACTAGTGTATTGTCTAGCAGTTGCCATTCCTCCAACTTTGAGAAGAGCACACCAACGTTTTCGTCAATGTTTTCGATCATCCCATAGAACCCGGCAGCGCGATCGCTGAATCCGAGTTTGGCAAATCGTTCGGCGTTTTTCTCAGGTGCGTTGAAGGGCGCGTGCGGCGCGTTGGTCGTGATGTAGGCGAAAAACGGAGAATCTCCGTCTTTGACGTCCTTAATCCATCCGAGTGCAGCGTGGAAAAACAGGTCGGTGCAGTAACCGTCGGTCTTCACAAACTTGCCGTTGTGTCGGATCACCGGATCGAAGTATTTGTTATTGGGAACATCTGCGCAACTGCACTTGTAAGCTTGGCCGATGCCACCGGCACCATGAATGAACGCCTCGTCGAACCCGCGACTGTGCGGTTGATAGGGTTCCTCATCGCCCAGGTGCCATTTGCCAAAAATCCCCGTTGTGTAGTTCGCAGCCTTCAGGACTTGTGGCAGGATTGTCGCGTCGAGCGTCATTCGTTCGCGTTCTAGAATCGTGTGCGTGACACCATTACGCATCGGGTGACGGCCAGTCATCAGTGCCGACCGCGTTGGAGCGCAGGTGGGACTGACGTGAAACCGATCGAATCTCACGCTGTTGTCGTACATCGCATCGAGGTGAGGCGTTTGAATCCACGGATGCCCATGTCTGCCAACCGGCCCGTAGCCCTGGTCGTCAGTAATGACTAGCACAATGTTGGGCCGACTGCCTGCAAGCGATGCTGCGCTCACCGAAGATTGAAAGCCCAATAGGAACAATACGCCTAGACAAAGAAAAGTTCTCATAGAGTTACCTAATGCGATGGGGTGGAGTTTGAGATACAATCTGAAAATTGGCTCTCATGCTATTAAGTTACCATTCTAAGAAGTGTAATCGCTGTGAATAGACTGTTTCCCAAAGCATCCGCTTCTCCAGCCCGGACAGACAATCGATCACCCATGATGGGCCAGCCTCGTCGCCCAAATACGTGGCAGTCATTCGTCACGTTGCCTCTGCTGCCTTCTGTTGCGGTTTTGTTCGCTTGGCTGGCCATCTGCGACATGAGTTGCCTCGCTCAAGCGTCTCGAGGTCAAGGAGTCCGCGCGCGGCTTTACTGGATTGATGGTGAGGTGGATCCGGAAAAAACTCTTGCGCCCAACCAGTCACCAAACCTGGACGTGCGAATTCCGCAGCTCACCTTCGACGGTGATGAAGCGTGGTTTACCAACGCCGGCAAGACTTACAAGAAACAGTACGTGCTGGTGCTAGAGGCAAATCTGGAATTGGAAGATGCCCGAGAGTTTCAGGTTCGACTTGCGTCGGAAGCACCTGCGTTACTGACGCTAGACGGTCGGGAAGTAGCGTTCGCCGAGGAAGGAGATCCCGAAATCGAAGATTTCGAAGCCGACGCCGAGCACGTGGCGCTGAAGATCATTCAATCTGTGAATGACCAACCGCGTTGGCTCGATCTCCGCTGGCGATTCGACGAAGACGAACCGTTTGAAGCTCTTCCGACTGAATCGCTCACCAGCGACGACTTTTACTTTCGCCCCACCAACGGCGGCGCCAAACGACTGTCCGACGACGAAGACCGACCCGGCAAGTACGAGAAAGTCGTTGGTGTGTTCCCAGGAATTGATTTATTTCCCGCGCGTCCGCCTGGCGTGGAAGTTCCTGTCGGAGGATTAGGTACGCTTCCCGACGGACGGTTGGTGGTCGCATCGTTCGACGCGCGCCGGCTGCGTGCCCCTGTGCCGCAAGACGAGCCCGATGGTGAACTCTGGCTGTTCTCCAATCTCAACGACGATGATCCTGCCGCCATTCAACGAGAGCTGATCGCCGAGGAGCTCTACGAACCTGCTGGCGTGTGCGTGGTAGACGAGTCAATCTTTGTGTCGCAACGTGACGAGATCACGCGGTTCGATTTCAAAGCCGCCGCAGGCCGCTGGCAACCGACGACCATTGCCACTGGTTGGGAGTCCAATGACTTCCACGCGCTCAGCTTCGGACTGATTCACGAAGCAGGGCAGGGCGGCCATCCGGGGTATCTGCTCATGGCGCGCGGCACAGGCTTGGGGCTCAGAAAGAACCCGCCCAACCACGGCGCGGTCTGGCGGATCGATCTCAGCAAACCGGCGGGCGAGAACCTGCAGGCGATCACGGGCGGCCACCGCACACCCAATGGGATTGGCTTCGGCCCGGAAGGCGAAATCTATGTCACCGACAACCAGGGAGAATTCACCCCAGCGAATGAACTGAATCGCGTCGTCGAGGGCAGTTTCTACGGATTCCGACAAAGCACGAGGAAAGGCGGCGCCGCTTCACCATTCCAGGACCAGGAAACGACTCCGCCGGCCGTTTTCTTACCTCAAGACGAAATCGGCAACTCACCGTCAGAGCCGCTCTTGATTCCCAATGGCTGGCCGTACGCGGGTCAGATCCTCGTGGGGGATGTCAAGTACGGCGGCGTCAATCGCGTCTTCCTGGAAAAGATCAACGGAGTCTGGCAAGGGGCGGCGTTTCGGTTCACGCAAGGATTGGAAGCCGGCATCAATCGAATGGCATTCAGCGCTGACGGAAGTCTGTTTGTCGGCGGGATCGGCGGCGACCACTCGTCAACTTGGAACTGGGTTAATCCCAAGGGCAAGAAGACTTATCAAGGTCT
The DNA here is from genome assembly GCA_965228965.1 of Bythopirellula sp. Classification (GTDB taxonomy): domain Bacteria; phylum Planctomycetota; class Planctomycetia; order Pirellulales; family Lacipirellulaceae; genus Bythopirellula. The sequence goes on along the minus strand of OZ245849.1, from coordinate 4,491,340 downwards.
GCAGCGGCTCAAGCCCAACGGGCAACTTGTGTTCGACCTCCAGCAAGTGGAAGTCACTCGCAAGGGTCTGCGTGTTCGCTTTACGAAGCCGATCGACAAACAATGGCTGGGTAGCACGAGCAATTACCGCGTCAGTCAGTGGCGCTACGAACCGACGCCCAACTACGGTGGCCCGAAAATCGAGGAGCGCGAAATCTACGTGACGCGTGCAGTTCCTGCCAAAGACCTGATGGCCGTCGACCTGGAGATCGAAGGCCGCAAGACCGGCCACGTCATCCACTTGGTTGCCGATCCGCAGGCTGAAGACGGCTCCCAACTCTGGTCCACCGAAGCGTGGTACACGCTCTGGGAGATTCCAGAGAAGTAACGCTTGCCGTAAAGAATCCGTGTGCGTGCTGATTGCGTGCCCCTGATTCCTACAGGGGGTCCGTCACTGCACGTTCACGCGTCGATTGCCCGTGCGTTCGGCCCACTCATCGTAGGCAGCCGCTAGTTCGTTAAGGACGTCCGGCTCTCGTGCTGCCAGATCGTTCGTCTCGGTGCGATCGCTGGCAAGATCATACAGTTCCCAACGCCCAACAAGTTTGTCCCACACCGCCTTCCAGTCTCCGCGCCGAATCGCCGCACTCTTGCTCCATTCCCAACACAGTTGGGCGTGTGGTTCACGCTGTTTGCCCTCGAAAACTGGCACCAGCGACCTACCCTCAACGGGCAAGAGCGTGCTCCCCTGGTGCTCAGTTGGGAATTCTCCACCCGCGGCTTCCAAACAGGTGGGCATCATGTCAATGATGTGTCCAGGTTGGCGAGTAATGGTGCCCGGCTCGATATGTCCTGGCCAGTGCACGATCAGTGGTGTGCAGATTCCCCCTTCGTGCGTCCACGACTTGTAGCGGCGGAAGGGTGCATTCTGGGCCCAACCCCACGATGGACCGACGCACACGTAGTCGTTCTTTGGCCCGGGGCGGCGCACTGCTGGATCGCGGCCGCCGGGCTCTTCGCTGCAGCCACCGTTGTCGGACAAGAACATTAGCAGCGTGTTGTCAGTGATTTGCAACTCGTCCAAAGCTCCAAGCAGCCGGCCAATATTCTGGTCCATCGCGTCGATCATCGCCGCATAGACCGCCATCCGTAAGTCTTCAAACTCTTGGTCGGCGGTCTCCCAGTCGTAGGCTTTCGAATCGCCTTCTGAAAACTGCCAACGAGAATCGATCAATCCCAATTCCTTTTGACGCTCGAATCGACGACGACGCATTGCATGCCAACCATCACGAAACTTGCCGACATACTTTGAAACATCGGCTGGCTTGGCGTGCAACGGGTAGTGCGGAGCCGTGTAGCAGAGGTGCAGGAATAACGGTTTTTTGTCGGCCGCGAATCGACGGACTGTCTCGATCGCATGATCGGTAAACGCGTCGGTCGTGTAGTATTGAGCCGGAAACTCTGTAACACGGTTCAAGTTGTGAGTGAAGAAACGAATCCTACCGCCTTTGTACGGCGGATCATGCATTGACGGATCGAAAAAGTTGCAGCAGCCATCGAGCAAACCATAGACCTCGTCGAAGCCACGATGGAACGGATGCGTCGTCTTCGATCGCCCCAGATGCCACTTGCCACTCAAAATCGTTTGATAGCCGCAGGTGCGCATCGCTTCGCCGAGCGTGATCATGTTCGTCTTGAGCAGATCTCCTTGAGGCCGCGGATAGAGGCCCGTCAAGATCGACGCACGCGTGGTCGTGCACTTCGCGTTGTTGTAGAACTGCGTGAAACGCAAGCCTTCACTCGCAAGGCGATCAAGATGCGGCGTCTGTACTTCGCCGCCGTAGCAGCCGATGTCCGACCAGCCCATGTCATCGCACATGATCAGCACGATGTTTGGCCGCTCGTCGGCAAGTGCGTTCGACTTACCGGTGGCGTTTACCGTTGCCAACAACACGAGGCAACGGATTACCTTTGCAACGGCTTGCGGCCGCCTACCTACTGCCAAACTCGGAATCATCTGTTCAGTTCGGTTGGAGCGATTCTGACTCTATTCTGCGGCGAGCGCTTCCGATTTGGTCATCGCGAGATCCGCTGGTTTCACGCCCCTGCGGAAACCCTTAAAGCTGTAGTCGCTTGGGTCAAACTTGCCAACGACGCGAACATCGGCCTTGGCGGGCACGTCCATCTCAAGGCCCCAATAGACACCGTTGACAAGCAGTCGTCGCATGTCTTCGTCGAGTAGGTCGGGGGCCGCCCCCATAGTGGTGCAGAGGACGCGATTAACGACCCCCGCCTTGTTCTTGTGCTCGCGAGCCCAAGCGACCGGCTGCAGCGGGTCGTTTTTGCCGCCGGTCTCCAGGGGAGAATCCTCAGTCATGCCCGACAACACTTGGCCGTTCATCAGCAACGTGGAATCCTCCATCGGAGCGGCCGTATATGCCCCGCTGGTTGCGAAAATCGGACCCACGCCCTTGAGAAGCGGATGATCCTCGGCTCCTGGAACAGCGATTGCGAGGGTCGCTTCCTTGTGGTTCTTGCCTAAGTGTGTGACCCAAGTCTCACCCAGAACCTGCCGTCCAAATCCGCCAGGCCAATCCTTATTGCGAAACGAGTAAGTTCGGTATTCGGTCTCGTCCTCTTTCCGAAAGTTGAACGCGTGCGTACTCGTACGAATGCCAACGATGGGTTTCCCCGCCAGGTAGGCAGCTGCGAAGTGCTTCATAATGTCGTCGGGATACCTACGGAACCGCAGTCCCATGACGATTGCATCCGCCGAGTCGAGCTGTTCGGCACCGGGCAAGCTATTGTTCACATCGGGGTTGATGGTGCCATCTTTGGGGTCAATGGCAAACAGCACCGTTGCCTTGAAGCCATGACGAAATGCCAAGATCTTACCGAGCTGCACCAAAGCTTCTTCGCTGCGGTACTCTTCGTCACCAGATAGCAAGACGACGTGTTTGCCCGCGCCGGGACCTTCATCGCCTTCGTAGACGACATAGTCCTCGGCTGTCGCCGGTCGGGACAATAGCACTACGATTCCCAAGATTCCGACTAAACATCGCATAGCGTGACTGCCTCCTTCAGGCCTGCAAGTGGATCACGTGTGGGGATAAACTCTTGGCCGACGAACCCGTCGTAGCCGATTTCTAGTAGCTTCTTCATGATCGCGGGGAAGTTGATCTCCTGTGTGTCGTCGAGTTCGCCGCGTCCAGGACATCCCGCTGTGTGAACGTGGCCTAGGATGTCTTTGTTCTGCTCCAACCGACGAATCACATCGCCGTGCATTACCTGCACGTGATAGATGTCAAACAACAACTTCACGTTTGGCGAACCAACGCGGCGGACGATTGAAGCGACATAGTCCAGATCATCTCCCTGGTATCCAGGATGACCCTTCATCGGGTGCGTATCATCCCGCGTATTCAGGTGCTCCACACACAGATTAACGCCTTTTTGTTCCGCGTAGCTGGCGACTTCACTGAGTCCTTTGACGCAATTCTCAGCCCCCTCTTCCAACGAGATTTCGCCGCTCTCCGGATCCTCAGCATCGCGCCACTTGTATCCTGTAAAGGCGATCACATTTGGAAAACCCGCCTCGGCGTTCTGGTCAATGGCATTCTTGGTCCGTGCGATCACTTCGTCGTGATACTCGAGATTGTTGAATCCCTTCATGAACAGCGCGCCTGGCATACCGTTGGGCGACATCGCGCAAATGAGACCATGCTTCTTTAAGGTCGGCCACTCAGGAGGATCGATCACTTCCACTGACAAGCAGCCGAGTTCCTTGGTCACTTGGCACATCTTTTCCGCGTCCCAGCACTCTCCAGCCACATTAAAGCACCAGAACGCGATCGATTGCTTGATATTGCCATTGGTAACAGACATTGGTTTGACGTTCTCCCAGAAGAGTGCATGAATGCAAGCGATGCGTCCCAACAGTGTAGCAGTTCGCCAAACGCCAAACTACTAGATTTGTAAGGTCTCGCCAACTGGCATCGAGTGCGGACATTGATTAAAATCAGTCTTCACCCAAGTACTCAAGCGGCCTTCGTCTGGATGGTCGTCAGAGCTTCTGAATAGATACCCCTGGTTGTGAGGTTTCCATGGCGCTGCTTCCCCGTTTCTTCGATTCTCTCCGTTCGGCATCCCAAATTGGGTTCAAGCATCGAAGCCTATCTCTGCTGTTGATGATGCTTTGTAGCTATCTCGTGGGCGGACTGGCGAGTGTCGCGACAGCTGCACCCGCTGGCAAGCTGCAACTGAAAGTCGGCGACCGCATTGCCGTTTTGGGCAATGGACTTGCAGATCGGATGCAACACGATGGTTGGTTGGAGACCTACCTGCAGGCGCGATTCCCCGAACACAAACTCTCTTTTCGAAACCTCGGTTTCACTGGAGACGAACTCACGGTCCGACTGCGTTCGGCTGGATTTGGAAGCCCCGAAGACTGGCTCCAACGAACCGAAGCGACCGTGGTGTTCGCTTTCTTTGGCTACAACGAATCGTTTCGCAACGCGGCTGGTGTTGAGCAATTCAAAAAAGATTTGACCGATTTCGTCAACCAGACGCGGAATCCCAAAGATCAAGACGTACAGCGTCAGGTCGTCTTGTTTTCGCCCACCGCTTACGAAGCTCCTGGAGATCGTTTACTGCCGCCAGCGGAGAGCCTCAATCCTCAGCTAGAGATCTACGCCCGCGCGATGGAAGAAACGGCCGAGGCACTGGACGTTCCGTTTGTCGATCTCTTCCATTCATCCCTTGAAGCTTACGAAGCGGCGCAGGAGCAGCTCACTATCAACGGGATTCATCTCAATGACGCTGGCAATCGCGCCATCGCGCAGATCGCCGACCGAGCACTGTTCGGCGACAAACCGGCACTCGCCGGGGCGCAGATGGAAATCCTGCGCGATGCAGTTCGCGACAAGAACTTCTACTGGTTCCAGCGCTATCGCACCACCGACGGGTACTCAATCTACGGGGGACGCAAGAACACTGGTGGAAGTCGTTGGACCCCAGAAAACGAGCCCGTGATGCAGCGCGAAATGGAGATCCTCGATGTCATGGCCGCTAACCGCGACCAGCGCATTTGGGCTCTCGCGTACGGAAAAGATCACACCGTTGATGACTCGAACACACCGCCGCTCATTCCGGTCGCCTCGAATAAACCGGGACCGATGGGTGATGGCAGTTATCCTTTTCTGAGTGGCGAGGAGGCCATCGAGAAAATGACGACCGCCGAGGGCTTGGCGGTCAACCTATTTGCGAGCGAGGACCAATTCCCCGAGTTGCAGAATCCCGTGCAAGCAGCCGTCGACACAAAAGGCAGACTCTGGGCAGCGGTGTGGCCAAGCTACCCGCACTGGAGTCCCAAAGATGAAATGAACGACAAGCTGCTGATCTTCGAAGACGACGACGGAGACGGTCGCGCCGATCGGTGCAAAGTCTTCGCCGATGGGCTGCACAATCCGACCGGATTCGAATTCTACAACGGTGGCGTCTACGTCGCGCAAGTCCCCGACATTTGGTTCCTAAAAGACACCGACGGAGATGATGTTGCTGACGTCCGCGAACGCGTGATCGGTGGTATCGACTCGGCCGATACGCACCACTCCATCAACAGTTTTGTGCTTGGACCAGGTGGCGGATTGTACTTTCAGGAAGGTGTATTTCACCATACACAAGTCGAAACTCCCTACGGCCCGCCGATGCGAGTTAAGAACGCCGGCGTGTTCCGCTACGATCCGTTGAGTCAAGAATTCGACTGCTTTTCTAGCTACGGATTCGCCAACCCACACGGCCATGTATTCACTTACTGGGGCGATAATATTGTTCACGATGGCACCAGCGCCGTGCCGCAGTACGGCCCCGCGATCTCCGGCCGCGTCGTGTATCCCAACAAACACCGAGGCGGACCTCCTATCTATCGAAAGCGGACGCGGCCGTGCTCGGCAACGACAATCCTATCCAGCAGCCACTTTCCTGAAGCTAACCGCGACAACTTGCTGGTCTGCAACGTGATCGGCGTCCAAGGCGTATTGCAGTACGAGTTAAAAGAGGACGAAGCCGGCATCAAAGGCGTGGAAACCGAAGAGTTCCTCATGTCGACCGATCCCAATTTTCGACCTGTTGATCTGGAAGTCGGCGGCGATGGGGCCGTCTACATTCTTGATTGGCAGAATCCCCTGATCGGCCATTTGCAACACAATCTGCGCGATTCGAACCGCGATCATCGACACGGGCGGATCTACCGGGTCCAGCACAAAGATCGCGAGTTACTGTCCGGCCCCCAGATCACGGATCAGCCGCTCGACAAGTTGTTTGCGCTGCTTCAGCGCCGCGACAACGGCATTCGCTACCGAGCGAAGATTGAGATGAGCAAGCACCAGGGCGATGATGTCATCGCAGCTTGCAAGCAGTGGATGCAGTCTCTAGACCAGCAATCGCCTGATTATCAGCACCACCTGCTGGAAGCCTTGTGGGTGCATCAGCATCACCACGTCGTCAATGAGCCTCTGCTCCGCAAACTCCTCGCATCTGAGGACCACCGCGTTCGCGCCGCAGCCGCGACCGTACTTCGTGCATGGCGCAAGAAGATCCCCAACGCTGATGAATTGATCCAACCGCTGGTCGTCGATGAGCATCCACGCGTCCGCCTTACTGGCGTGCTCATCTGCAGCGACATCGATTCGTCCCAAGCCGCTGAGCTGGCGCTTGAGACGGCCAAGATGCCACGCGATAAGTTCCTGGACTACGCGTTGGTCGAAGCCACCCGCACACTGGCGCCTCACTGGAAGGAAACTCTTGCCAAAGGTGAGCCCTTTTGCCCCGATAATCCCACGGCTATCTCCTATATGCTGCGTTGCAGTTCGCCCGGAGACATGCTTAAGATCGCGACCTCCGAGCCGCTGATCGCAGCGATCGTCGCTCAACCGAACGTCAAGCCGAACGTGCGATTTAATGCGTTAGAGGCGCTGTCCCAAAAGCGCAATTCCACCTCGCTCACCGTACTATTGGACGTACTCGCACAGCAGCAAGGAGCGAGCCAGCCGGCAGTTGAGGGCCTTGTCGAGATGCTCCGGCGATTCAAGGATGATGAGCTGACAGCGGGAGAGAAGCAGTTCGTCGAAATGGCCATGAACTCAAAAGCGACCAGCATCCGAGAGGGGGCGTTCGCAGCACTTGCCCGTATTGATGGGTCTGTCGACCGGGTTTGGAGTCTGACAGACGAATCGAAATCGGGCTTAGTCGATTTACTCGGGTCGATCCGTCGTATTCCCGCAGGCAAGACGCGCGAGTTGTTCTTTGACCGCGTTCGCGCCGTGATGCTTGATCCGAAGTCTGACGGCAACAGCGCCAGCGAGAGCGTCTTGGCTAGCGCGGTCGACGCGATGGCCCACATTCCAGGCGGCAACGCCACGAAACTGGACGACTTGATCGGCTTACTCGAGAAGAACCAACTCCGCCCGAATCTCGTGCGTACGATTGCTACCATCCCCAAAGACCAATGGAAAGCGGGCCTCGCCAAGCGCCTTGTCGCGGCCACCATAGGATATCTCCCGACGGTTCCGCCCAATGAGCGAGCCTCTGGGGACGCGTTCGATGAAATGCAGTTGGCACTGAAATTTGCCGAAGTGCTTTCCGCCGAGGAACGCACCAAAGCGCTCGACACACTCAACGGCTTTGTCGTGCGAACATTAAAACTGGGCACCATCCCGCATCGCATGTCCTACGATCAACAAAAGCTCGTCGTACGCGCCGGCGAACCGGTGCAACTGGTGTTCGAAAACCAAGACAACATGCCACATAACGTTGTTGTCACGGACCCCGGTTTCCTCGCAAAAATCGGTCAACTTGCCGAATCGCAAGCCACCGACCCCGAAGCCATCGCGCGTGAGTACGTACCGAATAACCGCCGCGTCCGTATGGCCAGCCGACTCCTACAACCACGAGAGTCGCAGACGATCGATTTCCAAGCACCGAAGCAACCGGGTGTGTACCCATTCGTGTGCACGTATCCCGGCCACTGGCGTCGGATGTTTGGCTCGATGATCGTGGTGGAAAACGTCGAGCAGTACCAAGCAGACCCGACTACGTATATGGCCGCGCACTCGATCGAAGTTAAGGACGAGTTTCTCAAGTTTAATCGGCCTTTGAAGAACTGGACGCTCGCCGAACTCCAACCCGCATTGGATCGCTTGGCCACCGGGCAAAGCTATCAACGTGGAACGCAGTTGTTTGAAGCCGCCAGCTGCGCTGCCTGCCACTCCGTGCAAGAAGGGCAGCAGCGCTTTGCTCCCGATCTCACGAAACTCGACCCCAAGCGCAAGCCACTAGACATCCTGCGTTCGATGGTCGAGCCCTCCAAGGAGATCGAGGAAAAATACCAAATGGGCAAGTTCGAAACCGACAGCGGCACCGTCGTGGTCGGCCTGGTTGTCGAAGAAGACGACAAGGAAGTTACGCTCATGACTGACCCACTGGCGAACTGCGAACCGACGATCCTCGCCAAGGACGAAATCGAAGAGCGTTACAAGTCGGACATCTCGCTAATGCCGGCCGGCTTGCTCGACCGCTTCACCGAGGACGAAATCTTAGAGCTGTGCGCCTTCGTTGTCGCTCGCGGAGACCAGGATGCCCCCGTCTATCAGAACGGTGATTCGGACTGAGATCACCATCCCGTAGACAGTCGACGCAACTTAGCCACCCAATCGGATCAGTTGACACCCCCATCGAGAGGTATATGGGGTCGTCTGCGCCAAAGTATTCGGCTCGATACTCTCCCACGTGGCGCGGGAATTTGAAATTCCAGGCAGGAAACGTAGAATTCCATTAATTGTACGAAATATAATTGACGAAATAAATTTCGTGTATTATGCTTCGCATATACGCCGTTCAAGTCCTACGGTCCTGCCATGCCAACTCGCAAAAATTCAGCGCCTCAAGGCCAGCCATCGTCCGAGCAGGATGAGGGCGGCTTGAGTGCTGCCATCGCTCCGACTCCCCCTGACGCAGACGCCATTCCGTGGACATTTCTTACCAATCACGCACACGTCCTGATCGTCTTGCACGCGGAACCTGACATGGTACTGCGTCAGGTTGCCGCTCGAGTAGGAATCACGGAGAGAGCCGTCCAACGGATTGTGCACGAGTTGGTTCAGGGAGGATTTCTCTTACGTGAGCGTATCGGCCGCCGAAATCACTATCAAATCAGCAGTGGCAAGCACTTACGACATCCGGTCGAATCTCATTGCACGATCGACCAGCTGCTGACGTTGATTCACAATACAAACTGACCCTCAAAGACATCCCAAAGAGTCGGATGTCGCCAAGCCCATGCCAGCAGAAGTAGATCATTCCCGTGCAGGCCTCGCCGGAGTACTCGTCCGCATCAGCCGCGAATGCGAGTCTCCAGTGGAACATTTGCGTGCCGAGCAACTCGTACGCGAAGCGAGCCGTGCCTGGCCAGGCGACGAGTCGAAGCTCTGGTCTCAGTGGTTAGCGGAAGGCTGCCGCTGCCTAAATCTGCACGCGACTGAAGTGCAGTTGCCGCTGGAGCGTGCACTCAAACTAGCGGAAGACGGCGCAGCTGTGGTTGGCCTCTGGCGCCCCAATCTCGGCCCGTTGGTCCTCGTCGGACGCGGCGAGATCGCGGAGGGAGAGATCGACGCGAGCTACGGCGTATCGCGGAATGAGCTTGATCAAGCCACGATGCTGTCGCCCACGCCGGAAAGCTGGCTAGTCGTAGAGCATGCCGCGCAGTTGGATTCCGGCGCGTCGCCAAGTTTTGCACACAGACCCGTGTTGCGATTAGCACGGATGTTGCGACCCGAATGGAATGACATTTGGCTAGTATTGGTATTCGCCTTCTTGGCCGGACTACTTAGCATTTCGACTCCGATAGCCGTGGAAGCGCTGGTCAACACGGTTGCCTTTGGTCGCTTGTTGCAGCCGGTCGTTGTGTTGGCGACTTTGCTGTTTGGCTTCTTAGCATTCGCGGGTGCCATGCAAGCGATGCAGACCTACGTGGCAGAGGTGATCCAGCGACGCCTGTTTGCGCGCGTGTCAGCAGATCTGGCCTATCGTTTGCCGTGCATTGATTCGAGCAAGCTTGATGGTGCTTACGCGCCTGAGTTGACCAATCGCTTTCTCGATGTCGTGACGTTGCAGAAAGTTGTGGCACAACTCTTGCTCGACGCGGTGAGTATCGTGTTGGCGACGCTGGTGGGCATGACGGTGCTTGCTTTCTATCACCCCTGGTTGCTCGGGTTTGACGTATTGCTGTTGGCGTTGATCGTCGGAGGCTTGTTCGTGCTTGGACGTGGAGCAATCCGGACAGGCATCGATGAATCGAAGTACAAATATCGACTAACCGCGTGGTTTGAAGATCTGACTCGGTGCCCAACGGCGTTTAAGCCGGATGGCGGTTCCGAGTTTGCCTCCGATCGAGCCAACTTACTCGCGACCAGCTATCTTCGGCAACGCCGGACACACTTTAGCTTGTTGTTTCGTCAAATCGTATTCGTATTGGTGTTGCAGGCGATCGCCGGCACCGTACTGCTAGGTGGGGGTGGTTGGCTGGTGATCCAAGGTCAATTGACGCTGGGCCAACTCGTCGCCGCGGAGCTGATTGTTTCGGTAATTCTGGCATCGATGGCGAAAGTCGGAAAGCACCTCGAAGGCTTTTATGACCTCGTCGCCGCCGTCGATAAACTGGGAGTGCTATTCGATCTACCACTAGAACGCCGTGACGGTTTGATGTCCATTAATCCGGAAGGTGGCGGTCTAACCGTCTCGCTTACAAATGTGCGGGTCCCGCACGTGCGCGGCAAGGCAGCTGCCGGACTGTCGCTCGAGATTGCCGCAGGTGAGCGTGTGGCGCTACTGGGCGGCTCGAAAACAGGAAAGACATCGATCTGTAACCTGATCTATGGCGGAGACAAGCCCGCGACCGGACGCGTCACGCTTTCGGGGTTTGCCCCGACGGACTTACGGCCCGATGTGCTCCGCGGCGCGGTCGCGCTGGCAGCGGAACCGGAGATTTTTGAAGGCACAATCGCCGACAACGTCCACTTGCGGCGCCGTGAAGTTGGCACGAACGAATGCCTGGCCGCATTTGAGGCGGTGGGATTGCTCGACGATTGCTTGAAGCTTGCGGACGGACTCGACACGTCCGTCACCGCGGCGGCTACGGCACTCAGCGGCAGCCAACAGCGTTTGCTGATGTTAGCACGGGCTATTGCAGCAAGTCCTGATCTCCTGGTCGTCGATGGCACACTTGATGCCCTGCCGGATGAAGAACTGAACATCGCTATCGACGCGATTCTCGATCCACAGCGGGATTGGACGGTTGTATTAGCAACCGGCCGCCAGGATGTCGCAGAGCGTATGCAGCGGCTGGTCGAACTGAACGACTTGCAGGAATCAAAAACTCTGGGGCCAACACTTGAGAGGACCGAGGTATGAGTACGACGCTAGGGCAAGACCGCGGAGATTCAGAGCTCTATTCCGCGAATGTGACGCATTGGAACCAGTACGAGGAAGAAATGTTCCCGGCGCTGCGTTTGGCGCGGGTGGCTAGGGTCGTTCGCAAGATCGGTCGTTTGGTGCTTGCGTTCTTGATCCTCGTGACCCTGGCAATGTTGTTCGCGCCGTGGCAGCAATCGATCCGAGGGGAAGGCACAGTGATCGCACTGGACCCGTTCGAACGCCCCCAGCCAGTGCAAGCACCTGTTAAGGGTCGGATCAAGGACCGTGGGCCCGGCGTGGCGGAAAATGCGTACGTCACTGAGGGTCAATTGCTTTTCATGATCGAGGATCAGGACCCACTTTATCTTACCCGCTTGCAGCAGCAGGTCGGGTTTGCCGAGACCGAATTGCAGCAAGCGAAAGATCGCCTTACGCGCGCTGAAGAACTGCGCGATCTAAACCGAGGGATCGTTACGTTCGCCGAAGGGGAGCTGGAGGCGATGCAGACAGCGCGGCGCGAGTTGGTAGCGGCCTATGGTGAGTTCGTACAACAGGCGGAAAACAAGCTGGCAGCCGAAGAGAACAAGTTGATCGGCGCTAAAGCCAAGTTGTGGCAAGCGGACCTCGACAATAAGCGCAAGCGACAACTCTTCGAGGAGGGTATCGAATCGGAACTCAAGGCACAGGAAGCCGAACAGAAGTTTCGCGATGCGACAGCGAACGTGGGATTCGCGGAGCAAGAAGTCTTGAATGCGCAAAATGGGGTGGAGGGCAAAAAATTAGAGCAAGCGGCGTACAATCAAGAGTGGTTGGCGAAGATCAACAAAGTGGATTCGCAGCTGGAAAAAGCGAAAGGTGAGGTCGCCAAGGCCGAGATCGCCATCAATAAGACACTTGAGGAGATCAATCAGAAAGAAACGAAGCTGCTGGACAAGCGAAGCGATCTGTCCGTTCAGCAAACTCAAAAAGTTCTTGCACCTCGCGACGGGTACATCATGAATCTGACGGTCTTTGAATCTGGATCGATCGTCAAGCCGGGTGACGAGCTCTGCCGCATTGTGCCCAGAACCGAGCACCCTGCGGTGCAAGTCTGGGTATCAGGCAATGACGCACCATTGATAGCTCCTGGTCGACACGTGCGGCTTCAGTTCGAAGGTTGGCCCGCGGTGCAGTTTTCGGGCTGGCCGAGCGTGGCGGTGGGCACCTTCGGTGGTGAAGTCGCGCTGGTGGACCCAATGGATAACGGCAGAGGCAAGTTTCGTGTGGTCGTCGTGCCCGACCCTGAGACTCAGGACTGGCCAAAACACCCATCCGACCCCCTGACTCAGGACTGGCCAAAACACCCATTCATCCGCCAGGGCGGACGCGCAAATGCCTGGGTGCTGCTCGATCAGGTTTCGCTAGGGTACGAGATCTGGCGCCGCATGAACGGTTTTCCACAGTCGCTTCGCTCGCAAGAGGAGAAACTTGCCAAGCCGCCAAAGGTCAAGATTTAGCCGATCGTTACAGCTTGCCACGAATTGGTAGACACTGCTGGCCTGTTCATATCAAGTGCACGACTGACCCGATGGTGACGATAACAGGAGCGGGTCCGGTTTTATGACCGCCGGACAATGCTTCGGGTTACTCTGTCGGTGCTGGCATGTTTCGGTTTGTTGTCTGGGCCCTTTGGGCCGTCATCTTCGCCTGCTCCGCGCGCTGCACTTTAGCGCAATCCGCAACGGCGCAGCAATCCGGTACGGATCTTCAGGCACCAGCTACGAATCAGCCAGTGGTCTCGGAGCCTACCAAAAGTGCTGAACCTGACCGCAACAGCGCCCCTGACGCCACCAATTTACAATTCCCAGAGTCGGTAGCAGTTCCGGAGCAGATTCCCGCCCCGTCCGCTGAAGCGGTACCAACGCTGACTCAACTGGCGCAATCAGTCCGATTGCACTTCCCCGTCATTCAGCAGGCGGTCGCTTTGCGTACCATTGCATCCGGCGAGGTACTCGCAGCTCAAGGCGCTTTCGATCACAAGCTGGACGGCTTCAGCAATTCGCAGCCACTCGACTTTTACGAAAACTATTGGCACAACATCGGGCTCAAACGCGACACCTATTGGGGTGGGCAGGTATTCGCTGGATACCGAATCGGTCGCGGCATTTACGAGCCGTGGTACCTGGAACGCGAAACCAACAAAGGTGGCGAGTTTAAGGCCGGAGTCCTCGTGCCGTTGGCACGCAATCGCAGCATCGATGCCAATCGCGCGGAACTTTGGCGCTCGCAGATCGAACGAGGCCGCGTGGAGCCCGAGATCCGCATCGTGATCATCGGCGCCATTCGCGACGCAACGATCACGTATTGGCAGTGGGTAGGTGCCGCGGCCAGTTACCAAGTCGCGAACGACATTCTGGATCTCGGACTAGATCGCAGGGGCTTTCTGGAACGGCAAGTAGCACTGGGCGAAAAAGCGGATATCGAAATCGTCGATAACCAGCGCATCATTGTAAGTCGAAGCGCGAAAGCAACCGACGCACGCCGGAAACTCGAACAGGCCGCTGTGAAGCTATCGCTGTTCCTAAGAAACGACTTCGGGATGCCAGTGGTGCTGCCACTCGATGCTGCGAACGTGACGTTCCCGGCGACCAGCAGTGCTGACGCTTGGGGGCCGCGGGCGGATGTTGAGCTTGCGCAGGCAAACCGTCCCGAGCTGGAAGAGTTGCAGCTCGCGCAGCAGCAGCTGTCTGTTCTGCTGAGACAAGCTCGCAACGAAATACTACCATTGATTGATGGCGGGATCTTACTGGGCCAGGATGTCGGTGAACCGACTAGTTCGACGCGAGACAAGTCGGAATTCGAACTCGAAGCAACGCTACGACTCTCCGTTCCGCTGGAACGACGAAAGGCACTAGGTAAGGCCCGACAATTACGTGGCAAGATTGCACAACTACGTGCCAAGACACGCTTCGCCGCAGACAAGATCGCAACAGAAGCACAAATGGCTCACGCGGCGCTCATCGCGGCCGCGCAGCGCGTCGAGCAGACGACCGAGGGACTTGCTTTGGCCGATCAGATGCGAGTTGCTGAACGACGACTCTACGAACTGGGACAGAGCACGCTGTTCAACTTGAACTTACGCGAAAAGCAACTTGCGGACGCCGCTCTGGAACGGGTGACCGCGCTGTTGGACTATCATGTCGCACTAGCCGCCTACGCTGCAGCCCTGGGATTCGAGACACCCGACGAATTGATACCACTGGGTCCGTAAACTTCTAATGACCAACAACAGAAGATTGGCTGGCACAGTCTAATGCGTGCTCGGTCGCACCCTTGTGACGCTACAACTTCCATCGCATTCGCGCAATCTTAACGGTCCGCTGCCCCTGCCGCATTCCAGGGTCGCAGCGTAGCTCAAACTCGACCACGTTCAAATCGCGCCGCGATCCGGTTCTGCTGTCACCGACCCTTGTCCCGGGCCCGGCCCTGTCACAATTGCCGTTATCGCGCGTTACCATCGCGGAGAGCTAGAATTCCCCCATCGATACATCTGGTGTATTGGCTGAGCGATGTGGATTTTGGTGAGATTTGACGATCTGCGTCAAAGCAACTGTAGTTCTCGAGCCCACGCTTGCTAAAATGCGAAGCAAGCGCGATTTCTCCAGTTAACAATCCCAAGCCGGTCAGCATCCCGAGAGACACACCATCATGCATCGATACACCGTTGCCGCGATCATAGCCACATTAGTTCACGCGGCCATCGGCCACTGCCACGACCACAAAGCCGCGCAGACGAGTGCGGAATCTGGCACCAACCTCGAACTACCTGATCGTTCGCAGGCAGCTTGGCCTCCGGCGCTGCTGCTGCCGACGGCTGACGGTCCCTCGCCTTGGTCGGACAAGCCGGTGCTGAATGATCCTGATCGGTTCCAAATCGCGATCGTGACAGACCGAACCGGGGGTCACCGTCCCGGGATATGGATGGACGCGGTGCGTAAGTTGAACCTGCTTCGTCCCGAGTTCGTGATGTCGGTCGGCGACCTGATCGAGGGTTACACCGACGATCGACAGCAGGCGGAAAAAGAATGGCGCGAGTTCCTCGGGTTCATCGATCGACTCGACATGAAGTTCTTCTTTGTCGCGGGCAACCATGACGTGAGTAATCCGATGCTCCATCAGTTGTGGCGGGAGAAATTTGGACGAGAGTGGTATTCTTTCGACTATCGGGGCGTTCACTTCCTCTGTCTCTGTAGCGAAGACCCCGATGCTCAGCACATTGGGGAGGAGCAACTCAACTTTATTCGCGCCGACCTCGATCAGCACGCCGACGCGCGTCACACGTTGGTGTTTCTCCACAAACCACTTTGGACGTATGCCGAACGCGATTTAGCCGCTGGCAACGACGACCGCACGAACTGGAAACGCGTTGAAGCACTGCTGGCGGATCGACCTCATACGGTATTCGCGGGGCACGTACATCACTATGTGGCGTACGAGCGTAATGGAGGTCGAAAGTACTACTCGCTGGCCACCACGGGTGGCGGCTCTCGTTTGCGTGGCGAAAACTATGGAGAGTTTGACCACGTGATGTGGCTGACGATGGAGAAGTCGGGGCCACAAGTCGTCAACCTGCGACTGGATGGAATTCTCCCCCCCGACATCGTGACTGAGGAGAGTGCCGCTCGCTGGGGCGAATTCCTGGCGAAGGCATCCATCGAAGTTGCGCCGATTCTGCTGGATGAAGACGCGGGCTTCCGCGAAGGCGATCTGCACCTCCGCCTCACCAACGAGTTCGGCGAACTGGTCCGCGTTGAGGGAACATTGGGCGGCCTCCCACTCCAAGGATTGAGTGTCTCGCCCCAAGAAATATCCATGGAGGTCGGGCCGACCGGTGTCGCTGAGCAATCGATGAAGATTCGCTTTGAGGAACCGATCGCCTTCTCGCAAGTATCGCAAGTCAACTTCATCGCAAAGCTGCGCACGTCTGGTGAGCGTCCGCTGCTTGCGGAACGCTCGTTCCCAGTGCTGATCGATCGCAAGCATGTGTTGGAACTTGTGTCTGAACCGCCGACGATGGACGGCCGACTGATCGAATGGGGCGACCTGAAGTATCGCAACTCGGACGAACCGCTCGTGCTCGGCAACACGCAATCGTGGCAGGGGCTTTCAGACGGGTCGCTGGCATTCTCCGCGCGACGCGATGAATCTAACGTCTACTTTGGCGTTCGAGTCACCGACGAGCGTCTGGCGGAGGGAGACGCTCTCCGCCTGATCATCGACGGGCGCCCGATGCAATGGCGGCTGCAAGACCCACGTTTACGACGCGGCATCGGCCGCATCCGCGTGTCTGCCCCCACGCCGGAGAGTTCCCTCGACACCAACATCGAGGGCGTGCAGATGGCCGCGTCGCCCACCGACGCAGGCTACGAAGTAGAAATCGCCCTGCCCGTCGACCGACTGAGAGCCCAGCAACCGGAGGGATGGCAGAGCTTCCAACTTGCGCTGCAAGTCGAAGACGTCGACGACCAGGGCGGCGACAAGGCGATCGTACTCTGGAGAGGCTCGCGATCGTACGACCGGTTCAATACGAACTACGGCACGTTCGTAAAGGAATGACAACTTCGATTCTGTTAGCGCCAGCCCGAATACCCGACAGCGGATCACCCCAGGCGTAGTATTTCACGATACCCAGATCTAGCTCCCGGAGGGACCTTGATACCAGCCCATCGATTTACCCTCTGCCTCTCGGCGTGTTTGCTCAGTGGCTTCGCGTCGCGCGGTGCAGCAGCGGAAGATTCGCCACATACGACCGCCGCTTCGCAAGTCCTTCGACTGTTCGACGGGCAATCGCTCGATGGTTGGAAAAAATTTGGCGGGCAGCCAACAGGCGCGGGGTGGGACATCGACGATGGCGCGATCCATCGCGTCGCGGATCGATCGATCCGGGCAGGACACATCTACTGGACAGCCCGAAAGTTCAATGACTTCGAACTTAGCTGGAAATGGAAAATATCGTCTGGCGGGAACAGCGGCCTCAAGTATCGCGTCAAACAGTACGGCAACCGTTGGCTCGGTTGTGAGTACCAGCTGTTGGACGACCAGCGCCACCACAATGCCCGCGACCCTAAGCGAAGCGCCGGCGCGCTGTACAATCTCTACGCGCCCCGCACCGACAAGCAGCTGAAACCGGTTGGCCAATTCAACGAAAGTCGCGTCGTCGTCGTCGGTAGCCGCATCGAGCATTGGCTCAACGGCGAGAAGATTTTGGAGTGCGACACAACAAGCGCCGATTGGCGAGAGCGCGTCCAAGGTAGCAAGTTCAACGTGTACCCAGAATTCGGCCAGAATGAAATGGGCTACATCATGCTGCAAGACCACGGCAGCGAAGTCTGGTTTCGCGACATCGTTATTCGTGACTTGCGGCACCCCAGTCGCTAACGCCTGTGTTCGGCGGCAGATCCGTTGAGAACCGCACAGACGTTCGACCGCAGAGGGCTGAAGTGTTCGAAGTCTAGCCGCGGATGGGTGCCTGATCAATCGACTTCGATGAAGCAGATTCTGGGTGCCGATTATGCACATTCGCCGCACAATGCCGTACCGGTTTGTGGTGGGCTGCTCGAAACTGATACCGGCGCCAAATCAGCCTTTCACGGGACCTGAGTGGCGGCTCGGCTGGTACAATGGAAGCTCAGTTGTACCAGACAATTCTCGCATCCATATTGCGGCACATCCGGATCAGCCGAGCGGCGAGTCCGACGGCAGCTCCGACTATATTCGCAATCACGACCAATGGCCGACCACACTGGCGAAACGACGAACCTGCCGCAGGACACCGACGATCATCTTGCGGCGACCCGATTGTACGAACCCGAAGACTTGCTGACGCGACAGGAAGAGAACATCGCGCTGGCCGCCGAACTACTCGGCTCGGGCATGGTGAACGAACGGGAACTGGCGGCCACCGTCTCGGACTGGTCGATGCACGGCAGCATCTCGCTCGCGCAGCATCTCAGCCAGAAGCGAGTGCTTTCAGACGGTCAAGTCGACACACTGCTCCAGAGCGCGAAGACGCGTGTCGATCGAGCACGACAGAGCATCGCATCGGGTTCTGAGTCACCAGACGGTGGCAACAGTATGTTGCTCGCGACACTCGAGCGAATCGACGGATCAGGCCGCGTTGCGAAGTTGTTTGGCGTCACGGTGGCGGCTCGCGGTGGGGTGGACGATGCCCGAGTGATGAAGGGGCGCTACGAGCTGGTCCGCAAACTGGGGCAGGGCGGACTAGGGCGCGTGTGGCTAGCCCGCGACGTGAACCTGCGACGGTTCGTTGCGCTGAAAGAAATCAGCCACGTGACCACCGCCAGCGAAGCGATCATCGAACGGTTCAAGAACGAAGCCGAGATCACCGGCCGACTGGACCACCCCAGCATCGTTCCCATTTATCAGCTCGGCGAAGATCTCGATACGGGCCGCGTCTTCTACACGATGCGGTTTCTCGGTCGAACGACACTGCAGGACTCGATTAGCGAGTACCACGAGCGGCGTGAGGAAGACGACGACGACCCGATGCTGCTGCGCCACTTGCTCACGGCGTTCGTCAACGTCTGCCACGCGATCGGTCATGCCCACTCACGGAAGGTGATCCACCGCGACTTGAAACCCGAGAACGTCGTCATCGACAACTTCGGGCAGGTGATCGTCATCGACTGGGGGCTCGCCAAGGTAATCGACGAGACTTCGTTTGAATGCCTGATCGATTCCGATGAATTGGGATCTTCGAACCGTACAAACGAAGGGCAAGTGCTGGGAACACCACTCTACATGGCACCTGAGCAAGCGGCTGGCCGGCTCGATGAACTCGACCATCGCACTGACATTTACGGCCTAGGGGCGATTCTGTTTGCCATCGTCACCGGCTCCGCGCCACATGAGAAGACGCAGAAAGACGCGGTCGATTCCGGCGTTGGCGCTCGCGGCATGATCAGCGTCATCGCTAGCGGTGTCACTCCCTTAGCACGCGATGCCAATCCTGACGCGGACCCCGTACTGGAGTCGATCTGTCGCAAAGCCATGGAGCGCCGACGGTACGGACGGTACCAGGCAGCGGCCGATCTGGCCGAGGACGTGCAACGTTGGATGGCCGGCGAACCAGTCACCGCCCACGACGAAACCAGCTGGCAGCGGACGAATCGTTGGATCTCGCAGCACCAGCGGATGTCGCAAGCGCTGCTGGCCATCGCAATCGTCGCGTTGGTCGCGCTGACTACGCTCGCGATGTCGGCCCGACACAGTTACATAGCAGCCACGCACGCACGCTACTTGCAACTCGCCGGCGATGTAAGCGAACTGGAACTCCAACTGCGCGGCGTTGCCTCCGAGCTAACCAAGGACGCCCGTTTCCTCACAGCATTACCGCCGATTCAAGGCATCATCAATGCCCGCGCCGGTGCTGAGGGCGACAGCGAAGCCGTGTGGCAAGAACGCTTGCAAACCATCTACGTCAGCATGATGCGATCAAATCCCGACTACCTGGCACTCGCCTACGAGTCGGCTAGCGGCGAAGGTGCCGAGGACGTCGTCCGTGTCGAACGCAATCCGGCCGATCCGTCGGTGGTCCGTGTGCTGCCGGCAAGCCGACTGGTTGCGGTCGAGACCGACAGGTTGATGAGTAGCGTCAGCACCCTTGGTCCCGGCGATGTGAGGCTATCTTTGAACACCAGGACGCGACATGTCGAACGGCCGAACCAACAAGATCGGCTCTCCGTTGCCGCGCCAATCTTCAGCGACTCATCTGGCGACTTCTTCGGCATGATCGTCATCGAACTCGACATCTCGAAGCGCATCCGAGATGTGTTGCTTAGCCAAGGATCGTTCAACGGCGAAATCTACATCGCCGACGGCGAAGGAAAACTCATGGTGTCGGTCGACCCCGAGGATGGCCCTCAGCTGGCAGGCCAAGCGGAACGCATCCCCAATCTGCCCGCCGAGATCGAAACTAAGCTCTCTGCTGGCAAGGAGCCCTTTGAGCTCAATGGCGAGAACGAATACGTCGCCCGCCGTATGTACGTCGACCCCGACGGCCGCGGCGTGCTGATTTTCGCGCGGCTGCTCGAGGAGGATTGAATCCTTCGTCACTGACAGCGCTCGTGGAATACGGCCACTGCGAGCTGCCGTAACTTTTGTCCTCGCCACCGGACAGAATACGCCCCGCCACCTTCGTCGGACCCGGTGAAAACAGGATTCCGTCGGTCATCATTCTGTCCGATCAACGAAAACCTCGGCCAAAATGCCAAAAGTCGTGCTGTTTTTCGCCACTGGCAAGTAGTAAATCGTTGCAGGTCAACACGTTGTGCCCTCGCAAGTGTGTGCCATGCGGCGAGTTTTGTCATTCGGTACCTCCCCAACGTTCCGTTGTCTAAGCTCCGGCAAGCTGTAATCGATTGACACCAAAGGCTTTACGATTCTGTCCCGGAGCGCCAGTCGATTTGGACAAATAGCCCGCGGTTAAATGACTACACGTGGCGCGATCGCAACGGTACTACGGACTCAACCGCAACGCACGGTTCGCCAATCAAAGTACGACCCTCTTCGCATCGGGCGTCCATTTTACCAGACCGAGTGGCCCAATTTCACCAACAAAGTTTGACCGGTCAAGGACTGAGCGGTCCGAAGAGGTTGCGATGCGGACGGAAAATTGCAGCTGCCAGTTTCCACCAATAGCACGGATGACCACGAATAGAGTACAGTCGCCAAGAATGCAATCGGGCGTTCTCACCGACCACATTTTCGGGCAGCGGTTCTGCGACGACTCCAGCATGGAAGGTTCGCTCCTACACAAGCATCTCAAATTTCCATTCTTGTGAAGTGATGTACACCTCGGCGAGTTTCGAGGGCACTTACGGTTTTTAGATCTGTTACAATCTATAAGTGACTAATCTGCAGTTCTTGTGTCGAGGATAGCGTTACGCATGTCGCAAAATTCACCGGGACCCGCGAGGTTTCAATATCGCATACGGCACATATTATTCGTCACGACAATTCTCGCCGTTGCGATTGTATGGCCTTTCATCCTAGTACCGTGCTCTTACGCGTTGGCATATCGGTTCCGGAATTTCATGACGTTCCAATTGACACCGCGGCACGAAGTTTCAGCCTTTACCTTTCTGGTGATCGTTAGTCTGCTTGGGATAGTAGTCGCATTGTTACTCCCTCCGGTTGCCAGGCATTAGTAGACCCCTGAGGCAGAATTGCGAGCATCAGAGCGACTCGCCGAGGCTGGAAACGATTTCATTTTAAACCCGTTCGACGAATCCAACCGACTCTACCACGCTGCAATTACCGTCGGTCCTGTGACCGCTTGGCAGATCATGAGCCGCAGGCTGGAGAATCTCACGTGAAACACGGCTCTAAAATTTTCATCGGCGTTTTGGCCCTGATCTATCTCGCATTCCTGATGTGGTTTGGTGGTTCCGGTCAGCCGATGTCGGTGGCAGAGGTTGAGTCTCGACTTGCCAGAATCAATGAGTTGTCGATGGGTGGTGGGGAGTCCGACTCAGAGATCGGCCTGGATGATCTTCGTGCGTTGTGTGCTGGTGACGATGGCCGTGAGTTCTTCATGGTGAATCTCATCAAGTTCCGAGACAAAGCCATGTATCCTCAGGAAATGAAGCAGCAAATGGGTGACGACTCAATGGCCGCGAACAGCCGATACGGCCGGGCCATCTTGCCGTATCTCATCAAGAACGGAAGTTTCCCAATCTACATGAGCAAGGTGAGTGGACGGTTAATCAACGCAGACGGAGCGCCCGAATGGGATGCCGTTGGTATCGTGCGGTATCGAAGCAGGAGAGACTTCTTGAACATGGTCGAACAGATATCGAAGTCGACCTCTCCAGTCATGGTTCACAAATGGGCATCCGTTCAGCGAACCCAGGTATTCCCGACCGCCGCGGTACTCCCGTTGACTAGCGCGAGGTTTGTCAGAATCCTCGTACTTGCCTTACTTGTCACCTTTGCCACCATCGCAATCTACTTAACAAGATTCGTTCGTGGCCTGGCAAGTCGTCGAAACAAGATATGATGCGGAGATTGAGCCCAACGACCAACAAATGGCTGCAGCTGACCTCGGCGAATCGAACGGACCGCTTTTCCCGTAGTCGGCTGCCGATCTTCGTGCAATGAACGGCAGAGCGTCGGGTGCGTGCAACGCACCGCTACCATGCCGTCACGGGGTACGTTACGCTGTCGCTTCACGCACCCTACGGACTCACGTCGTGGAAAGCTGCGCAGCCAACGTAGTCGGGACGTCGGTGCATCGACCACGCAGGAAAACGGCCTAATGCGAGTGGACGCCCTACTTCCAGGGTACTATATTGATCATTTCTTACTAAAAGCAGTTCGACAGAAAGCTCCATTCTAATTGCAAGCTATCAGGCTACATGGCACCTCACCTTTAGGAGTCAAAAGTGAGCAACTCCGATCCTCACTCATACCGCGACATGCGTGGCGTCCTGTCATTTGAGTACAATGGCCGATCATTATTCGTGAAGGCTGACGCTACAGAAGTTGCGAAGGCACTTGCCGATGTTCGAAAAGCATCCCAACTACTAATCGATGTAGCCGATCGACCGGTAACGCTGACACAACAGTGTTTCTTTGTCTTTCGTTTGGAGGGACACAGTTGGACACAAATCATCGGCCGCGATCACCTAGACGCCGCTGGCAACCCTTTTGCGGGTATCATGCCCGATCTTGAGAAGGTGCAAGAGGAGCTAGCAACTCACGTTAACGACGATGATGCAAAGTTGTTGTCAGAATCGCTTGCGACCTCGGCTCTTTTTTATTCCGTAGCCGATACAGCTTACGGCATAAAGTATACGTTGTTCGAGAGCGGCGCGGTTATCGAAAGACTTGAAGCCGGTGATCGATTCGATGAAGACGGCAGCGAACACTGTGTTTGCGACTGGTATTCGAGGGACAGTTTACCAGGTCCCGATGATGCTTACGCGGCAATGAAATGGGTCGAAGCTCTATTCGAAAGGCTCGACGCTTTTGAGCCTGGCATACCATTCGAACGACTAATCGGATGCATGCAGCACAAGGCTGGTGACGAAGTTAAGGTTTATACAGATGATGGAATAATTGCCAACATCCACTTTGTTGCCCTATAAGCTGGCAATAGACAACGCTAAGAACATGAAATTCTCATTTATTCTATTCTCGCTCCTGGCCGGCGCTGTTTACGCCGCTCCTCCGCCAAACTTCTTGTTGGTCATGGTCGACGACCTCGGTCCGGCCGACCTCGGCTGCTATGGTTCGCAAGAGGTCAGGACACCCCGGCTTGATGCGTTCGCCAGCGAAGGAATGAAATTCGAGCAAGCCTACGCTGGTTGTACGGTATGCGCTCCGACCCGCAGCGTGTTGATGACGGGGATTCACATGGGACGCACTTCGGTTCGCTTGAATACAGGAGGAGTGCCGATCCTGGACTCTGATGTCACTATCGCCGAGGTCCTGAAAGCGGCCGACTACGCAACCGGTGGATTCGGTAAGTGGGGGCTGGGCGACATCCATACCGAAGGTGCGCCGGAACGGCAGGGATTCGACGTTTTTCATGGCTACTATCACCAGATTCACGCGCATTCCTATTGGCCTGAATACCTGATCCGAAATAGCGAGAAGGAACTCAACACCCCGCGCAAACGCCGTACGGCAGAGGGCTACTCACACTACAAGACGCTCGCGGAGACCAAGGCATTCATCCGCAGATCGGCGGCGGACACAAAGCGTCCATTCTTCTGCTACGCACCATGGTGCCCACCGCACGGCCATTATGAACTTCCCGCGGAGGACCCGGCCAACGAGTATTACAAGGACAAACCTTGGACGCCGAGAACCAAGAAACTGGCTGCCATGATCACAATGACCGATCGGCACTTCGGCGAACTGCTGGACTTGCTCGACGAGCTCGGCATTGCCGACAACACGGTCGTGCTGTTTTCTTCTGACAACGGTGGCAGCGAACACCAAGACATCATCGACGCGATCAATCCCGGCGGTGCACTCCGTGGGCACAAACGGACCATGACCGAGGGCGGCATTCGCACGCCGTTCCTGGTCCGCTGGCCGGGCCATACCAAGCCGGGCTCCACCACCGGGGAAGTGATCAGCCACCAGGATGTACTGCCAACGCTTGCCGCGATCGCAGGGCTGGCGGATGCGGTCCCCGAGGCGGTCACAGGTCTCTCGTTCGCCAACTTGCTGGAAGGAAAGCCAATGGAGAAAGCCCACGATTACCACTATTGGGAATGGCCGCGCTGGGACTGGAGTAAGCAACAGATCGTGCCAGGAGGCACGATGCAGGCGTTGCGCCAGGGTGACTGGAAAATCCTACGCCACCGCAGCGATGCGCCCTGGGAACTCTACCATTTGCCCAACGACGTGGGCGAGGCCAGCAACCTCGCGGAAAAACACCCGGAGAAGGTGCGAGCGTTGGCAAAACTCGCCGCCGACGCGCGCGTGCCGATGCGCCCCCAGACCGAGCCCGAAATGCCAAACGGCAAGAAGTTTCGCTGAGTAGGTGATCGTCGGACGGGTGGGGGAGGCTAAGCGCGCGGCACGGAAACGCGCCGCTTCAACGCCTTCACGGGGTGCGTTAAGCTGTCGCAATCTGCGACCATTAGTCGTACAATTCATAGCTTAGGTGATATCGCTCCTAGATTTCATGCGGCAAGTTTGGCGGCCCTCGAGATGTCTTCATATTGGAAAACAATCGTCTTCTACGCTTGTATTGGACTGCTCATCCCTGTCCTTAGTTGTTGCGTGAACTCCTTGCTTGGCTGGAACAGGCCACCATTCGTGTGGCAGAAACTTCCGGGCCTTTTTGCAACTTTTGGAATCGTTTTCTTGTTGATCGGATGGGCAACAGCTGAGCGACACAAGAATCTATCCAGACCAACCGAAGAACAAAGATGACTCTTGTCCAATTCACCTGTTCTCAATGAACAATGCCCAGCGTGCATGAAACACCGCTTCGATGCCTGGACGCGGCGCAGCCTTCGCTTTCTTCTTAGCGTCACCCTACGGACTAAATCGCAGTTAAGAAGTGAAAATTGCCGCGCAACCGTTTGTGCCCGAGCGAGGCACCGGTTTCAATGATTGGCCAACGGGATACTGAAATGAAGCGACACGAGATCCTGGGAAACCATATCGAAGGAGACCTGGCCGCCATAACGCGACGGCGTGAAGCTAGATTTGAGAAACGCACAAAGATCGCAGGGAAAAGCCAGCAGCTAACACGCGAGTCTGATCTGGACCTTCATGTCGTTTTCGCAGTCAAGGAGCATCTCGGTTACGGCCCGATTGAGAATCTTGAATCACGACTTCAGCGGGGTGTTGACCGCTCTGTCCAGTACTTCACCGGCGACTGGTGGAAGTCGAACGAGAGCGATCAGGTGTACATGGACAAGTCGCGGGAGGATCGGGCGTTGATTTGGCTCAAACCGTACACGCACAGCTTGTTCTTGTGCGGTATCACCGGACGATGGGAGGAGGCTGCCCAGATCAGCGACTGGATCGATGAGAAGATCGAACTCGAATACACCGCCGGCCAGGTCGCCGACGAATACATGTATTTTTTTATCTACGTCGCGTCCAAACTGCGGAGCGAGCCGCTGGCCATGGAATCGGAACTCTCCGCAGCGATTCAGCAGGGTCGCGCCAGGCGTCCCCGCTTTTTACTGGATGTCTTTCATGCGGCGCTAGCTAGCGATCAAAAAGAGTTCGATCGCACTTTGACGAAATCAATAGCCCACTTCTTGAAGCACGTCGCGGAAGATGTTCCTAACTGCAACTACTGGGTAGGGATTGCCGAGTCGTTCCTCTGGTTCCTCGCGGAGGAGAACGGGCTGACCTTCCCGTCACTTCCCGAGAAATCCGACGCGGCCGTAGTCCGCCGTCAGACCATCGGACTGTGAAGTGGGGTTCGTTCAAATGGCGTAGGATGAATGAAACACACCGCTTCAACGACTTCGCGGGGTACGCTACGCTATCGCTTACGTCACGATCGACTCGATAGGCAGATAGCATTGCGGCAGGAAGACGAATTCACAGCTATGCGATGCAGAAGAAACCGTTATCCAAATCCTAGTTCGGAAACTACTCAAGCTATGAACATTCACAGAGTGCCATGCCGCGTCACATTGATCGTAATTCTATTTCTTCTCGCCCGGCCATCGTTTGCGGCGCAGTCTTCGTACAACGTGTTGTTCATTATCTCGGATGACCTGACGTACACGGCACTCTCGTGCTACGGCAGTAGCGTTTGCAAAACGCCCAACATCGACCGGCTGGCTGCGCGTGGGGTACGGTTCACGCACGCCTTCTGTCAGGCTCCCTACTGCGGTCCGTCTCGCGCCTCCTTCTTGTCTGGCTACTATCCGCACGCGACTGAGGTGTTCGGTTACAAGAGCCCGCGGCCCCAGATCGGAGACCGCGCTACCTGGCCCCAGCATTTCAAGAATCATGGTTACAACACTGCGCGAATCAGCAAGATTTACCACATGGGCGTACCCGGCGGAGTGGAGTTGGGCAAGGCCGAGGTGGGTTCTGACTATTACAACGGGGCCGACGACCCGCGGTCTTGGACGCAGCGGTTTAACACACCCGGGCCAGAGTGGAAAGCCAAGGGCGATGGCGAGACGCTCGAAGGCAATCCCGATGGCACACGGCCGGTTGTCGGCGGCAACACGTTCGTAGTTGTTGAAGCCGATGGCGACGACGACGTCCATGCTGACGGCAAGGCCGCGCGAAAAGCCGTCGAATTAATTGAGCTGCACAAGGATGAACCGTTCTGGCTGGGGGTCGGCTTCGTTCGCCCTCACGTCCCGTTTGTCGCGCCACGCAGTTACTACCCGCCCTACAAACCATACGCAAAAATGGTGCTGCCAGAAAAGGTCGAAGGCGACTGGGACGACATTCCCGCGGCGGGCATCAACTACAAGACTAGCGTGAATATGCAGATGGATGTTCGTCGCCAGAAGAAGGCCGTCGGCGGCTACTATGCCTCGGTGGCGTACATGGACGCGCAAGTCGGCAAGGTCCTCGAGGCGCTCGAAAATACGGACCTGGCGGAGAAGACCATCATTATCTTCACCAGTGACCACGGCTATCACCTGGGTGAGCACGATTTCTGGGCTAAGGTCAGCCTGCGCGACGAGTCCGCGGGTGTCCCGCTAATCATCTGTGTGCCGGGCAAAGCACCAGCCGTATGCCATTCGCTGGTGGAGTTGATCGATCTGTATCCGACCCTCACCAGCCTGTGCGGTTTGGAGATTCCTGCTCACGTGCAAGGCCAGGATATCTCCATGATGCTCGACGCTCCGACCCATGAAGTCCGTGATGCCGCCTTTTGCGTGTCGCCGATGAGCAAAGGCTTTCTGTTGCGCGAGCACAAGTTCGTCTATATCCAGTACGGCGAGGAAGCGTCGGATGGCATCGAACTATTCGATATGGAAAACGATCCACAGCAATACACCAACCTTGCCGAGAGCCCAGCCCACCAAGACATCATTGCCAGTTTCAAAGCCAAGCTATCGGCGAAATTGCAAGAAGTTCGCGACAACGATCTGTAGCCTGGAAGTCCAGGTGCGAAGTGTGGGAGAAAGCAATGTTCATTCGACGTTGGACACAAAGGACAACGCGTGAAGAGATGAAATGCGTAGGGTGCGTGAAGCGAGATAGCGTAACGCACCTCTTCAATGCGTTCACGGTGCGTTGCGCTATCGCTTCACACACCCTACGGACTGACGCGATACACCACGCTCCACGGGATGACACGCACTTTCAGGAACTCTTCGCGGCTCGGATGACTTGGAACGAGTTCACGAGCGGGCAATCTCGTGCTTGAGTGATCACCAACCGCACGCGCTGGGCCTTAAACTCGGCCCAGTGAATACGTTTGTAGCCGACGGTTGTGCCATTAGCGGCTGCTTTCCAACTGGTGCCATCCCAGTACTCGACGCGGTGCGCCGCGATGCGTTGGCCAAGGGGGATATACTCCTGGATGATGACGCCGACAATGTCTTCCGACTTCCCCAGGTCCACCTCAAGGTTGCCAGAAGTCGCTCCATCGTCGATGGTCCAGTAGGTGTCGTAGTCTTTGTCGACTGCCTTATCGGCGGCAAAGCGGGGATCGCTGCCTCGTACTGCACTCGCTGACGCCTTCGCGTCTCGTGCGATGTCCCTCGCATAGATTCCATCAACCCACGCTTTGAACTCCGCAAGCCTGGCGATGGACGACTCGTCGATCAACCCCGCTTGGTTCGGCGGTACATTGATCAATGCGACACCACCGCGACCAACTGAGGTCGCGTAGATCTTCTGCAAGCGAGCCAAGCTACAGATTGGGCGCTCGTTCCAGAACCAGTTGCCCTGCGCGATGGTGTCGGCTTCCGCCGGGAACCATCGAGCGTCCTGCTTGACGGTCAATTCATCGTCTGGCTTCGGAAAGACAGACCAGTTTGGCTCTCCCGCGTCCCCTTTTTCGTTGCCGGGCCAACGCACGCTCGATTGCGGCATTTCCTTGACGAAATCGTTGAAAATGATTGCGTTTGGCTGGTGCTCCTTGATGATGGGCGCAACGTTACGCCAGTTCACTTGCATCTGCTCAGACCCGAAACCGTCGAACCAAAGTTCATCGATGTCACCGTAGTTCGTGCACAGCTCGGTGAGCTGCGTCTCATAGTGTTTGCTGTAAGCGGCTTTGTCTTTCCCAGATTTCTGGTAATTCACGTCGTAGGCCGACAGGTACAGGCCCAGCCACATGTCCGCTTCATGGCACGCGTCAGCAAGCTCCCGGATGACATCTCCCGCGCCATTTTTCCAAGCCGACGACTTCACGCTGAAGTCGGTGGTCTCGGTGGGCCAGAGGCAAAAGCCATCGTGATGCTTGGCGGTGAGGATGATGCCCTTAAACCCGCCGGCCTTAGCGGCGCGGATCCATTGGCGGGCGTCAAGTTTGGTTGGGTTGAATTTGGCGGGGTCCTCTTTGCCAGACCCCATGTGATTGTCGCTTGGATAGAACGTCTTGATTCCGAAATGGCAAAACATCAGCAACTCTTCGCGTTGCCAGGCCATCTGCTGCTGAGAGGGGACTGGTTCCATTGCCGCGGGGGGCTCCGTCGCGACGGATGCTCCTGTGGCAAACAAAGAACAAAACAGCAGGATTGCAATTGTCATAATCAAGATGACTTCTCCCTCGCAAAAACCAGCAGTTCACGAATCGAATGATGCGATTAGCGTGCAGAAGCGTTAGCTACCATGGCCATGAGTATACATTCTCCAGAGAGGGCCGGTGAGGCGGCTTGCAGAAAATCCGAGCATCCCCGATCCCAACTTTGTCCGTCAGCTCGAACGTAAGCAGAAGGCCACGCCGAGCAATGTCGAAGTGGACAAAGGCTTTGCGTCGTGATTCGCGTCAGACAAGGTATCCGCCGAGCGGGCTAACGCCATCTAAACCCGAAGGCCACACTACTAAGCAACACGAGTACGGCGCTGCCGAGTTGTTCGAGTGCCTCGCGCTTGCCCGTTACTCTCCGGCTTCAGTCAGCTTGATGAACCTTGGGATCAGGTGCTCGTGGCCGTTCTTCTTCATCACGTCGAGGATCATTTCACGTGCCTTTTGCGCGCCGATTTTCTCGCCGAACGCTTCACCGAGGGCTGTGGCGGTCTCTTTCTCGGTTTGGACGTACCCGACCAGCAAGTCGAGTTCCTGCTGATTCTTGGTGTAGTAGGGACTTTCGCCTTCTTCGTCTTGCTTCTTCGGCTTCTTTGCCGCAGCTTGCGTTTTGGATTGCTCAGCAAAAACCGGAACCTGCCCGATATCGATTCGTTCTCCAAACGTCGCGTATCCGACTGTCGTCTTGCGATCCTTGTCTGCGGATTTGAACGCGATCAAGCCCATGCTCGCTACCACGTCGATCGCAGAGATGACTTTGCCTTCCGCATTGATGATCGGCCGCCAGGTCTGCTCGAGCTGATCGAGAATTTGCAGGTGCTCGCCAACGCCGATGCCGCCGCTAGGCGTGCCGGCCAGGAACACGGTCTTATCGTCGGTGATCGCCGCGCAGCCGGCCATGCCGAGCGCGCCGCTGGTTCCCGCGATCTTCTCACCCGTGCCCGCCAGTGTCTGGGGTTTTGCCGGTAGATCGGACAGGGCCATCTGGTAGCGTGTGCCGAACTTCTCCGCGGTAGAGATTACTAACCGACCTTTCGCGACGGTGTAGCCATTACCGCTGCGACCAATCGCTTCGTCCACCAATGCTTTGGGCGCGACTTCGTCGAATTGCAAGTGACGGATCTTATCGTCTTCGTCAGCATACACCACGCCTTCGTCGACGATGAATATCTGTCGCGAGCCGATTCCTCGATAATCCCGTAGCGGAAACACTTGTTGATTTGCTAAAGGCGCGATCTTCGCTACATACAGCGACTTCTGCTGACGCGAGCTAATCGTCACGATGCCTTGCTTGGCGTCGACCGCGACGCTTGAGACGTCTCGATCGACGTACGGACCGTTCTTGATGGGAATGATCCGCGGTTGATCGCCGCTCACGTCAATCACCTTGATCGTGATATTGTCTTTAACGCTGACTGTCTTGTTGACGACGACGACCAGGTTGCCGTCACTGTTGAGCAGATTCGCGCGATGGTTCCCGCCCTTAGCGTCGTAAAGAAAGACCTCCGACGTCGGAACTGGCGTCAGCTCGCCAGAATCTGAATCGTAGACGATGACCTGGTTTCGCTTCACGAGCACAATCTTGCGGCCGCAAACCTGAAACACCATCGAGTTGTACGTCTCACCGTCGGGGATCTCACGCGGTTGCGTATCACCGACGCGGATGTATTGCACGCCGGTCGGGAAGCCGGCTCCAAAGGCAATCAGGTCATCACCAGCGCGAATCGTGGTGTCGGAACGCGTTTCGATGTCGGTCACGACGAGGTCGAAAGGCCGTCGTGGATCGGCGGAAGGCGTCCACTGCCACGCGCGCCTGGCTTCCGCACTAGGTCCTGCCACGTCGGCGGGAAGACCCGAAGATACACGTTGTGCTTCAGACTCAGGGAGCCGTTTCATCCAAATCACATTCGCGGCCAAACTTGAATTGATCGCCTCGCCGGCAAAACGTGGAATCATGTACTCCGTGCGCGGTTGGTAGCTCGACGCTTGTCGGGCAGACTTAACTGGTTTGCCGCCCTTGATCTCAAATTGGTAGACTGCGTGCAGCGATTCCCCCTTCGTGAGCACGATATCGTAGTTGCCGTCGCGCGCCATCAGTTCGCTTTGCTTCAAAGGATAGCCGCCTTTGTTCTCCGGATGGCGGAGCTTCTTCGCCACGCGCTGCCACTCCTGGCTGCCGACGAAGCCCGTCGTGCAGGTGGCGATGACGTCGCCATCCTTGCGCACTTCAATTTCATACACGTCTGCGCTCGAACCTTCCTCAAAACTCATTTTGCGAAGCCAGAATACCAACTCGGGCGAAGACTCGGGAGCATCTTTGAGCGGCAAGCTCAGCTGCGCCCAGTCGTTCCAAGGTCCGTCGACGTAGTAAAACGTGCGCGGATCGAACTCGTCGCCTCCGCTCTGCGGCACCAACGTGAACGGTACCGTCGTCATCGGCTGTCCGTTCGCTCGATACGTGGCCACGTAATCTCCGGGCTCGGTGAGCAAAAACTCTTGATATTTGCCGCGCGAACTCAGCTCCCAGAAATTCCCGTACAGCTTTTGCACGTAGTATTCTTGACGATGAAGCGGCGCGTTCGACCCAGACTTGGTAATGATCGTGTCGACCGTCGCCCCGGGGGGCAGGAAGGCCGCGATCAGTTTGTGGTTGAAATCCAACTGAAGTCGACCTGTGTTATGCAATACATCAAGCGTGTTCAGCACCGAGGTGTAGTCCATCACGGGCTTGGGCCCTTGGGCGAAGGTCGGCCCGACCAGGCCGAGAACAATCCACAGCAACACGAATCGAAACCTTCGAGATTTCATGGCTGCAACTCCGATAAGATTGGACGAGTGGAATTGGCGACTTTACCGCAGAGTATAGCATCCATGGCGGCAATTTGCTCGAGGCACGGACGATCTACGTCACGACCTGGAGCGAATCCTCGACTCCGCGAATCCTTGACTTACCCTAGAATGGGTGACTAAAATGCGAACTCTCGTCAGCCAATCAAAGCCATGGGCCCATTCGATGCCCGGTTCAGTCAACTACGAACGGATGCCGCTCGTTCAGCGCTCTAGTTTGCGTAGACGCTTGGCAGGATTTACCCTCGTCGAATTGCTTGTCGTGATTGCGATCATCGGCGTCTTGGTCGCCCTGTTGCTGCCGGCGGTGCAGGCAGCGCGAGAAGCGGCACGCGCTTCGCAGTGCAAGAACAATCTACGGCAACTCGCCATCGGTATCTTGAATTACGAGGCCTCCCTAACCACATTGCCGCCGGGCGGCGTGACCCACGGCGACTGTTGCGGCACCCCCAGCAAAGGGAGCTGGCCGATCTACATATTGCCCTTCATCGAACAGCAAGCGTTGTACGACCTGTACGACTTCGACGACGACAACGAATCACTCCGCGACACCGACGGTGACGGACTGAACAACACGGTCGTCCGCGAGACCGACCTGCAGGTGCATAACTGCCCGTCTGACGAAGAGACCGATCAACTCGACCGCCCGGCAAGCGGACCGGGCTCGAGGGCATCGATGTACGACCGCGGTTCGTATCGCGGCAACTCAGGACTCGCAACGGTCGAATCGCAATCGTTTTGGGATAGTTCGTCGCAACAGAACGAGGAGTTCGCAGGGGAACGCGGACCGTTGCCGGGAATTGGCGACCTGGGCAACCGATGGAGCCTCAAGAAGCCGACCGAGCTCAGCCAGATCACCGACGGAACCAGCAATACCGTCTTGCTTGGCGAGAAAGCACACTTCGCCAATTCGAATGAAGCACGACGACGGCGCACCTTCTGGGCGTACTCCTACACGTCGTACAATCGCTCGACGACCTTCCTGCAGTCGAGGTCGATCATCAACGACTACGACCGCTGCCGATCGATTCGCGGCGCCTTCGGCGACAACCCCTGCAAGCGTTCCTGGGGTAGCTTGCATGCAGCGGGCCTCAATGTCGCGATGTGCGATGGCACCGTGCAGTTTATCTCCGAAGCGATCGATATCTTCGTCTTCGCCGCGATGTCGACCATCGCCAACGGCGAAACCATCGGCCTGGAAAGTCAGTAACATGACGTCATGCCCACGCACGGCCGCATGTGCCCTGGCTCTACTCGCGTGCGTTGGCGCGCTCGGCTGTAGCGATGGACTCAACACAGCCGAGGTTTCGGGTCGGATCACCTTCCAGGGACAGCCGCTGGTCGGCGCAGCGATCGCCACGCAGCCGATCGCCAAGGAGGATCGCAACCCAGGGCCGGGGTCGTTTGGCGAAACCGACGCCGAGGGTCGCTACCAACTTGAACTCGTCAAACCGGCGAAGCCGGGAGCGATCGTCGGCGAGCACCGCGTGCTGATCACGCCTCAAGCCGACGCACCCGACAAGGACATCTACTCGGAAGCGGCCGACGCGTGGAGCGACGACCCGCGCGGCAACGTGCGTCCTCAGCAACGACGCTGGCCCAAGCGTTTCCAAGACGGCAGCCTACGGCTCACCGTTCCCGCCGCAGGCCGCACCGACGCCGATTTTGAGTTGTAGCGCAGGTGCGGACCGAGACTTGACTAGGGCGTAACGCCCCAGGCATTACCACTTCTAGAACTCGGCATTGGAGTGCGCGCGACGAACTCGAGGCATTCTTGCCGAGTAGACGAACACAGCACGTCAGCGTTGGCGGCTACGGAAGTCTTCGTACCAATGGCCAAGCCAGTGCAGCTGCGAGCACCGATGTTGTTGCACAAGGCTCTGGAATCGATGTGGCTTCTGTCGATTGCTCAGCCTGATAGCCAAACTGCCAATTCGCCAAGTCTTCAGAGCTAAGAGGCTCAGGCGAGTTCCCTCGCTGCCAATCAAGATAATCTCGTCCGTTCACGCTGGAATCATTGTTGAAGTCGCCAGGTATCCCCAGTGTGATAGTTAACGTCGCATGAGATGAAAAGTAATTGGGACTTGCCGTCGAGGCGTCAATATCAAAGCTGAACGCCGAACCATCAGCGAGCAGCCCCGAGAGCGTCACATCGCGGTGCGTAATTGCAAATGGAGTTCCCGGCGTCAGCGTGGCGAGAGGGACACCATCGAGCAAGAACTCGGAGCCGTACAAGTGCACCTCGCCACCGCGTACCCGCAAGTTTCCAAATGTTCCTCCGCTGATGTTAAGGATGCCGGAGGATCTAATTTGGTCTCCAAAAGTTCCTCCGCTAATGTTTGCCCTTCCGCCTAGTAAGCCAACGAACTCGCCAAATAATCCTCCGCTGACATTAACTTCGCTACCCGCCAAAGCAATGAACCCAGACCCGATACTGCCACCGCTGATATTTGCCGTACTTGCAACCAACTCGACATTTGGTTCCAAAATTCCACCACTCATGTTCAGTTCGCTGCCCATAACAAAGCGTGAGAACCTACCGATCGACCCACCACTTATATCGACTCTGCTTCCGGAGAAAGCCTCGAACCGATCGCCTACGGTTCCGTCACTGATATTCACGACGCTATTGAACGCTTCGGCGCCATACCCTACAGACCCACCAGCGACCAATAGTGAGGCATCAACGAGCGCGAAATTCGCACGCAGCGAGCCTCCCGGCTGCACCGTCATTGTCTGCCCCGCGCGAAGCCCAGAGGGTCCATTGGTGACGACGCTATCGACAAATTGCGGTGTCGTGTCAGCTGCGGGGAGCGGCACTGCGGTGAGCTTCATACTTCGAATCTGATCGGTTATATCGTCATGGAAGTTCGTACTATTGAAAAGAAACACAGAGCCGTCAGCTAACGTGCCTGTGAAGATGCCGGGAAACTGACTATCAAGACGCACCGTTGCGTCTGTATAAGGGACGCCATTCCATTGGAATTCCCCACCTAGCAACTTTAAGTCCTCGGCATACCCGAAAGTTGAAACTCGGCGACCGACAGAGCCACCGCTAAGTGTCACACTGCTGTCGTGGCTGATCGTAAAGTAGTCGCCAATGGTTCCTCCACCGATACTTACCACGCTACCTGGACGTGTATCGAATTTGTAGCCAACCGTACCGCCAGTGACATTCACGAAACTACCCTCAGTCGCAATGAAATCGTGACCAACGTAACCTCCGAGAACATTTACTTCGCTACCAGATAAGGCGGCAACACCAAATCCCAGCGTGCCGCCATAGACATTGATTTCACTGCCAGGATTAGCATCGAAAGAACTCCCGACTTCACCACCTTCACTAACGTTTAGCTGAGTCGAATCACCAATACTCTCTCCGTGACCGATGTTTGGATCGGGAGGTAGATTAATGACGGTCTCAAATAATGATGAATCAGAGGGGCCCGGTTCGAAGACTTGCGCAGATCCAGGCACCGCTACGAGTAGTAGCGCGGCAAGAGCACTGATGCCAAGGGCAGACGGCGCAAATAGTACGCCGACAGAGTGGACCATCCTCAACGTTGATTGGCGATTGAGCAGCGTTGCCATCGTTCTATCAACCCTAGACTCGACTTCGACCGCATTGTGTACACACACGAATATCTCTGTGTCGCCACTGCGGCAAGATACCCGCAGCCCACCGGATGATTAGTAACATACACCTATTCACTTGCATCGTAAACGGCTGACCTTGTGAGTAGAGCAAAGCCATCAATTCAGTTGCCAGTGTGAGCTGCAGCAATGCGATTCCAGCGTGTTCTTCTCAAATCAATTCCTGCCACAGTAATCATTTACAAACCGATACACCGCACAACGAGCAACGGTGCTGGCATTCACGCCTTATCCCTGTGAAAAACTCGGCTTGCACCAAATAGACAAAGCGTCTATTTTGGAAGACAACTTGGTTATGACCCTCTGCAAGTGAACGATGAGCAAGAAACAACGACATGCGACCGATGCGGAACTAGCAGTGCTGAAGGTGCTGTGGGCGAACGGTCCGATGTCGGCCCGCTCGTTGACCGAACAGCTCTATCCGAACGAATCGGCTTCGGAGGTCGCTACGGTGCAGAACTTAGTGCGTCGGCTTGAGAAGAAAGGTTTCGTCGATCGCGAACGAAGGCCACCGGCGCATCTCTTCCGAGCGACGGTCACTCACGAGCAGTTCGTAGGCGAGCAACTGGAGGCGATGGCGGAAAAGCTTAGCGATGGCTCGCTAGCTCCCTTTGTGATGCATCTTGTGAATGCTCGCGGACTTTCCAAACGAGAACGAGACGAGATCCGGAAACTGCTAGAAGGACGGTAGTCCTGCTTACCAATTGGCTCCCAATAACGGATTGTGGTTCAGCTATGAGTAGTCTGGTTGTTTGTGGCCTCATCAACGCCGCTATTGCAAGTTTGCTTGCAATTGGAGCCCTGCTTGCGACATGGAGATGGCAGAATCCTTATGTCATTCGTGCCATCTGGCTCGTGGTACTACTCAGGTTTGTTGTACCGCCGATATTCACAGTACAACTACCATGGCTTCCTGATTCCGTGAATGAACAATTCAACTTCACGAAGGCTGGAAACGGCTCAGAGCAGCCACTCACAAAGCTGAAATTGACAGCAGCCCAACAGACGGCGGTGACGCCGGCAAGTATTGCAACGAGCAACGTACAAGCTTCACCGATCGCTTCGATAGCGTTACCACCGCAAGACGAGGTTAGCTTAGGTGGCCCAAGCCCAACCAGATCGACGCCGCTGGTGGTCGGGTCCGTGTGGCTCTTGGGAGCTTGGTTGATTGCCGCTCTCGTACTCCATCGCATTTGGAAGTTCGACCGACTAGTCCGCAAGACGAAAATCGCACCTGCCTCGTTACAACGCCGAGTAGACCAAGTCGCAGCTAAAATTGGTATTTCGAAACCAGTCCAACTACGCGTTACTGACAGCCGCACGCCTCCGCTGGTTTGGTGTTTAGGAAAGTACCCCACGATCGTCCTACCGTCATCTTTTTCAAGTCAGCTTGAGGAATCACAAACAACCTCGATTCTGGCGCACGAGCTGATGCACGTTCATCGAAGAGACAGTTGGTGTCGTTGGCTGGAGATACTTGCCGTAAGTCTCTACTGGTGGTGCCCATTTTCTTGGACGGCTCGGCGCATGCTGCAGGACGCAGAAGAGCGCTGCTGCGATGCAGACGTCCTGAAGTGCTTCCCAGAGCTTCGCAAGAGCTACGCTAGTGCTCTGCTGGCAACGCTAGATTTATTGGCTGGAGCAGAGCGCCTCAGTTTCGCCGGAACCGGATTCGCAAGAAGCAGTTCATTGAAAAGGAGATTCGAAATGATTATTTGTCCGCATGCACCTGACCACCCGGTATCCAGCACACGCATACTGATGGCCGTGGCAGCCGTCGCGCTGCTGGCAGCGACCCCGGTCGTTTCCTCGTCAGCCACGCCACCGGCTCCAGCGACGGAAGTCGTGCCGGCTCAAGAAAACAATTTGGAACTGAGAGACGGCAAGCCATCTCAAGATGACATCACTACTTCCGGCAATGATCACATCGCAATTCCACTCAATCATGAAAAGTCGGCTGTCGAGCCAGAATCCGACAAATCGGAAGTCGGCGAACAGTTAAATGTGTGGGGCTTGCCGCTTTCTGAGTGTTTCAAGATTGCTCTTGTGAACGATGATAAGATTCAAGTCGCAACAGAAGCCAACGACGCACTGATTATAGGCCCCAAGTCCACTAGCGACCTCAATGATCTGGACTTTCGCCGCATGGTAGAGAACAAAATCAGGGACATTGAGACAGGTTATTGGACTACTTGGCAAGCTTTCCGCAACCTGGAGACTCAAAGAGCTGGCCGCGACCGTGCTTTGGAGACTTGGCGGCAAGTCACGAAGTTGCAACACACCGGAAGTGCCGGCGGCGAGGCGGACAAAGAAGTTCAAGCACGCGCAGAGTACTTTCGATGTCGCTCGCAGGTCGAATCAGCACTCACCGACCTCGTCCGCATCGAGAATTGCCTACGTTACACTATGGGACTCGACTCAAGCCACGAACGACTCATTCGACCGAGTGATGAGCCAACGGCGGCTCGAGTTCAGTTCGATTGGCAAACCGCCAACCAAGAAGCACTATCGAATCGAACGGTACTCGCCAGGCAAGACGCGCAGGTCAAGAGACGACAGCTTGAGTTGGAGATGCTGCAGAAACAGATCGCAACTCAACGAAAAAGCGCTGACCAACAAGTCGATTCCTTGGGGTACCGGTCTTTACAGGATCCCATTAAGTACTCCCGGTCTTGGATTCATGAACGAAAAGTGGATTCATCAGTTCGCCATTGCAAGCTCTTATTGGCGAGAGAACAAGCTATCCAGGCTGATTTGAAACTGGAAGTATCGCACCAAGTATCCGATTCCTTTCGAGACCTAGACCGCTACTACGAGTTGGCGCAAAGCAATCAGAATCGCTCCAAAGTTGAACAAGAAGCTTGTGAAGCTGTCGAGGCCGTCTACGATTCTGGGCGGGTCACGCTAGACTTACTGATCGATGGTCAACGCCGCGCGACAGAGGCACAAGCAGCGTACGATCGAGCACGAACTGATTACGTCCGTGCAATATCTCGTTTGCATTACAGAAAAGGGACCTTGCTCGCGCAACACGGCATTTCTATCAAGCAAACGAAGTGAGCACAGAGTCACTCGCACAGCTGACGACCGATGCGTGCCGACGTGATACAACCCGGCGATGAGCATGTGCGGCCATGTCGTCATCTGGGCCATTCGTCCCATTGAGAAAGTGGCCCAAGAATCGTTGCTGAAATGAAAGCCTCGATGCGGTAGATTTGTGTGTGGCACCTAATTGTGTCGAACGCTCTTTGACAAAGGGAAAGCGCCAGTAAATCGCGCTGTTGCTGCAGAATTGGGTTTTTTAGGAACTCTGACACGAACTGTGCTAGAACTCCAAAGACCCTGTTTTCCGAGGTCGAAACGGAATTGTAGAGCGCGCAACGAGCCGAATTTTAGGACACTTTTCGGCCTCGGAGTCCGAAAAGTCACGAGCTTCGGCAGCTAAAGCAGAATCGTAAGTTGTTGCCAACATAGCACTTGCGAGACAGCGGACGACGCCAAACAGGTCGACTTTTAAGACACGAAACGCGGTCGCGAGGAAGTGTGTCAAAACCCCAAGCGGGGGGCTCGCTAGGCGGGCGAGCGCTTACTGCTGCGGACGCGGAAACTTTCGCATCTTGCCGTAGCGGCGATAGGTCTCGTAGATCTCGCCGCCGTCGAGTTCGCGGGGGTCGCCGGTGTCGCGAAGATGTTTGGTCAGTCGGTCGGTGAGTTGCTGCTTCGTCGATGCGTAAGCGGGGTCGTCGGCGAGATTGTCAAGGCAGCCGGGATCGGTCTTGATGGCAAACAACTCCCACTCCGGCCGCTTGTCGACGGCCCAGTGGAAGTACTTGGCGAGGCGATCGTCGTCGCGATGGTCGATCAGGAAAGTGAGGGAAGGGCAGGCATCGATATCGTGATACCCGCCATGCGGTGGGCCGAGTTGCCCGTTGCCGTTGAACTTTTGCGGAGCACCGGCGGGCCAACGGTCGGGGCGGAAGTTGTGAATCAGCAGGTAGTCCTGCGTGCGGATCGCTCGCTGGGGATAGGTGCGATTATCCCATCGCGAACAAGAATGGCGTTCACGGGCGCTGAACACGCAGTCGCGAGTTGCTTCGACGAGCCCTGTCTTGGCACTGGTGAGCAGCGGCACCAGGCTCTGCCCGACCATGGGTTGAGATGGCGTCTTACCTGCTGCGTCGAGAAACGTCGGTGCCAGGTCGACGAAGCTCACCAAGTCGTCAACGACGCGTCCGCCGGGAACTCGTTTGGGCCAGCAGATCGCCATTGGCACGTGGAAGCCGTATTCGTAGCAATTTGCTTTCGCACGCGGAAAGGCCATGCCATTGTCGCTGGTGACGACGACAATAGTGTTTTCCAACTCACCGATATCGGCCAGTTGTTGGAGCATGCGTCCCAGATGCGAATCGAAGTGCTCGATCTCGACACAGTAGTCGAGGATGTCGCTACGGATCTCCGGTGTGTCGGGCAAGAACGAAGGCACCTGGACATCGTCCGATCGTTTGCCCAACCGCAGGCCGCTACCGGCTTCGAAGGCGCGATGCGGCTCAGACGCGCCGTACCAGAAGCAAAATGGTTGGTCCTTCGGTCGCGCGGCCAGGAAATCGGCGAAATTACCGGCATAGTCGGTCTTCCTGATGCCGCGAGCGGGAACGTCGTCTGTGGTGCGGCTTTGGAACGGCGAGCCAGCCGGGTTCCGATTCCTTCCGCCGGCACGCCAGTCGCCCGGGCCCCACCCCTTGCCGGTGAAGCCCACGAAGTAGCCCGCCTGTTCGAGCAGATCGGGGTAGACGTCGAACTTGTTGGGGAACTCGCTGCCGTGGGTGCCTGCTTGTTCGAGTTGCCAGGTGTAACGACCGGTGAGCAACGACGCGCGTGAGGGGCTGCATCCGGGCGAAGAACAAAAGCCGTTGGTAAAGAACACCCCATCGCGTGCAACACGATCGAAGTTAGGAGTTGCGACCGCTTGGCAACCCGCGATCGACGTGTGAGCGAAAGACTGATCGTCGGAGATGGCCAGCAAGATGTTTGGTCGATCGGCGGCAACGGAGGTTGCTGCGAAAGTGAACAGGACAATGACGAATGCGAGGCGAATCACGATGATGTTCATTGCTGGAACCTTAGGCTTTCGCAGCGAGGGCGCTGATTCGGTCTTCGACGTGCTGCACCTGTTCGCTGTTCAGGCATGCGTTAAGCTGAAGGTCGGTGGTCCACGATTCGCCCGGTGCGAGCGTCACGACGCGTCCGTGCTGCTTTTCCACAGTGCGAGCGTTGGGGTAGTTCGTCCCCGGTTCCAGCCCCGTGACGTAGCCGTCCTCGCTGGCAACCATGTTCTTCCACAACGTGAAACAGGGCAGGGCAGTAGCGTCGTACTCGATCGACGTGCCGGAGGTACCGTCGGAGTTCTTGAGCAGGACTTCCGTACGGCCGTTGTCGTCGGTGAGCAATTCGAGGTAGAAGCAGTCTTCGCGTTGCCCAGCGACGTGGGGCCCATAAACGTCCCATCCGTCGACGTGGTCGGCGTCGGTGTCGTAACGATCGATGATTGAATTCATCGGCGCGACGAGTCGGTCGCCGGGGCGTAGCATGGGTTCGCCGAAGTTGATGTGATAAAGCAATTGCATATCGGCAGGCGTGCCACCGAAGTTCTCGACGCGGTCGTGAATGCGAAACGAAGTCGCGTCGAGCGGCAGTGTGATCGTCGATTCGAGCCGGAGCTTTTGGAAGTGGAAGCGAGTTTCCTCGACGAACCCGCGCAGGGCAATCGTCCCGGCTACGTCGTCGACTGTCACATCAACCAGATGCGCTGGTCGGTTGCCAATCCGGCCGTGTAGTGGATAAAGGAGGTGGCCTTGCTCATTGAAGTCGGGCGCTCCGTTGCTCTCCAGTCCGCAGCGGACGAGGAATTCGTCGAAGCCCTCGAGCCAGCCCAGTCCGCTGGGTTCGTGGAGCGGCACGTACTTTGGATGAACCGGACCACGCACTGGTGACTGCCAACCGAGCGTTTGCTCGCCGAACTGAACTTTCCAGATGCCCATACCCCGCGTGGGAAGTACCGTTACCTGCATGCTGCCATTGTTGATTTCAACGACTTCGACACCGTCGCTCAACCCACCGGTGAGCGTGTGTTTGTGAACAGACCATAATCCCCCTGCACTCGGCATATCGCGATCCGAGATTCGAATTGACCTTTCCGCTTCGTTAGCAACGCTGTCCGTGAGTACCCAAGTTTCGCTTGCCATCTGGGATTCCTTAGGCGTGGGAACGATCTTCGATTGCGACTTCGCAGGTTGTCCAGGTCTCGTGTCGGCAGTTTGATTGCGCCGGCAGAATAGGTGTTCGCAAAATATACCAGAATTACAACGATTTATACATTGATCAATCGCCGCCTCGTGGTGGAAAATAGCGACTCTCTTCGGAGCTGGGTGACGGTAAGATTCAAATGCCTGGTGTCGAATATGATTCGCCGCCATGGCAAAAAGACAGGCAGATCAACGCGTTATCAACCCATTTGCCATTGCGCTGCAATACTACTATTCGTTGAGGTTTGAAGGATGAGTTCACAAGCGATTGCCAACCGAGCGTTGGACCAGGGCTCTGGCGTGCTGCGTTTGACGCCCACGTGGGTGCCAAGATCATTTTGTATCCCTGGTCGTCGAATTAAGCTCCACCCAGATGACTACTACGCCTTGGGCGCAGAGCGAGGCGGCATCGACGAACGCTGGTTTTCGTCAACCACGCCCGCGGACAACGGGCCGCTGACCAGCAAGAACGAAGGGCTGAGTCACATCGTCGTCGAAGATGGCAGCTCCACCGAGCAGTTCCTACTGCGTGACGCGGTCGATGAACTGAAGGGCCAGCTGATCGGCGAGACACTCTGGAACGAGCACCAATCTCTGCCGATGTATTCAAAATTCTTCGACAACCTAAGTGCGCTGCCGTTCCACATTCACCACAACGACGAGTACGCCGCCCGCGTGAATGCCAAGGGCAAACCCGAGGCGTATTACTTTCCTCCACAGGTCAACAACCACGGCGGCGACTTTCCCTACACGTTCATGGGCCTGAACCCAGGCGTCACCAAAGATGAGGTTCGCGATACGTTGGTGCGTTTCACAGAAGGTGACAACCGCATCACTGACCTTTCAGCGGCCTATGCTCTCAAGCCGGGAACCGGCTGGGATATTCCGCCGGGAATTCTCCACGCCCCTGGAAGCTTGTGCACCTACGAACCGCAGAAGGCTTCCGATGTGTTCGCGATGTACGAGTCGGTCGCTCACAACAAGGTGATTCCCGAGGAACTGCTTTGGAAAGATACGCCCAAAGATCAAGTCGGCAATTTCGACTACTTGGTCGAAGTGATCGATTGGGAAGGAAACGTTGATCCAGATTTCGTAGCCAACCACTTCATGCATCCGATTCCCGTTGCTGAACTAGAGACCATGCGGTCCGAAGGGTACGAAGAAAAGTGGATCTGTTATCGCAGCGAAGCGTACAGCGCCAAGGAGCTGACCATTCTTCCCGGTGGCTCGGTCACAATTAAGGATCAAGGCGCTTACGGCTTGATCGTGCTGCAGGGATACGGAAAGCTGGGAGTTTGGGACATCGAGACACCCTCGATCATACGCTACGGTCAACTTACTCATGACGAATATTTTGTTTCGGAAGCTGCGGCAAAGGATGGCATCAAGATCTCGAATCCGAGCAAGACGGACCCAATTGTGATGCTGAAGCATTTCGGCCCCGGCGTAAATCCGGTCCTCACACCCTGACTTCTTGTAACTCACCCAGGCACCAAGATAAGAATAGGATTTGATCTATGTCCTCATCGAACAACTTCCCAAAGCTCCATAACGCCGCCTGGCCAGGACTCGTCGGCAAGGGCGAAGATGGCGAACCGATTATTGAGTTGGATACGCTGCTTGATTTTACGGCCAATGCGGCAGCCGACGGC
Organism: Bythopirellula sp.; assembly: GCA_965228965.1. GTDB lineage: Bacteria > Planctomycetota > Planctomycetia > Pirellulales > Lacipirellulaceae > Bythopirellula. The sequence goes on along the minus strand of OZ245849.1, from coordinate 4,447,226 downwards.
AACAAGTTCGATGGCATCGACTTGATGCTCAGTGCGCCTCACGTCGACATCGACTCGAGCGACGACGACCTCAAGGCGCTGGCTGACAAAGTAACGTCGAAGAGCCTAGAGATCGGCAGTCTCGTCGCGCCGGTGTGGCCGCCGCTGGGTGGCGGTTCGGCGATGGGCGAGCCGTCGGAACGCGAAGGATTTCTCCGGCAGGTCGAGAAAGCCTGCCAGATTGGCGCGAAGCTCCGTCAAATGGGCGTACGTCCTAACGGCGCAATCCGCATCGACTCGGCCTGCGATCCAGGCTCCTGGGATGCGGACGCGGAAAGTAACCAAAAGGCGATCGCTGAGACGTTCCGTCAGGCGTGCGACATTGCCGAGCAACACGGCGAGCGTTTGGCCGCCGAGGGCGAAATCTGCTGGGGTGGCATGCACAGTTGGCGGACGATGGTCCAACTGTTGGAGATGGTCGACCGACCCAAGACGCTTGGTTTCCAGGCAGACATGGCTCACACGCTGCTCTATTTGCTTGGCTACAACGCGCCCGACGATGCGTTGCTGCCCGAGGATTTCGACTGGTCGGACACCGCGAAGTTCTATGAGCAATACAAGACGCTCACCGACGCGTTGCGACCGTGGACCATCGACTTCCACGTTGCGCAGAACGACGCGACCGTGTTCGGCTCGGGCTCTCACGATAAGACTGGTCGACACTGTCTTCCCGACGATCCCAACGGCAAACTCGACATTACGAAGGCTGCCGGGTACTGGCTCCGTGACGGTTCGGGCGAACTCACCAAGACGTGCCGCCACCTGTGCTGGGACGGCTGCATGTTCCCCAACGAAAAGATGCTACAACAAGAAACCTGGAACAAGATCCTGGCCGCGATGGTCGACGTGCGTAACGAACACGGCTGGGTCGAGTAACGAACACTTGCATAGTCACCCCTTACTGCGGCGAAGGAGTCACGAAGATGAGCGAACCAATTCGAATCGGGATGATCGGCTACGGCTTCATGGGCCGGGCCCACACGAATGCCTACAAACGTGTGCCCGACTTTTTTCCTGAACTCAAGTACCGTCCGGTCTTGCAAGCCGCGTGCGCTCGCAACGAAGAGAAGGTCAAGGCTTTCGCTGAGCAGTGGGGCTACGCCTCGCACGAGACCGACTGGCGAGAACTGCTGAAGCGTGACGATATCGACGCGGTCGATATTTGCGTGCCTAATAATTTACACAAAGAAATGGCGATCGCCGCTGCTGAGGCCGGCAAGATGATTCTGTGCGAAAAGCCACTCGCCATGAACGTCGCCGAAGGTAAGGAGATGTGCGACGCGGTCGAAAAAGCGGGCGTGGCGAACACGGTGTGGTACAACTACCGCCGCATCCCGGCCGTCTCGCTTGCCAAGCAACTAATCGACGACGGTCGGTTGGGACGAATCTATCACTATCGCTCCAACTTCCTGCAAGACTGGACAATTTCCGAAGACGTACCGCAGGGCGGGGCGGCGACGTGGCGACTCGATTCTGCCGCTGCGGGCTCCGGTGTCACTGGTGATTTACTGGCGCATTGCATTGATACCGCGATTTGGCTGAATGGCTCGATCGTTGATGTGAGCGCCATGACGGAAACGTTCGTCAAACAACGGCTCCATGCCGAAACTCAGCAAGTTCAAGAAGTCGGCATCGACGACGCATGTGCGTTCTTGTGTCACTTCGACAACGGATCGCTGGGCCTATTCGAATCCACACGTTACGCACGCGGCCATAAGGCGTTGTACACGCTGGAGATAAACGGCGAAAAGGCGTCGCTCCGCTGGGATTTGCACGACCTGAACCGACTCGACTTCTTCGAGCACGCCGACGGCCCTGAAACACGCGGCTGGCGAACGATTCACATCACTGAGGGTGAAATGCCCTACATGGATAAGTGGTGGGTTCCCGGCCTGTGCATCGGCTACGAGCACAGTTTTGTGCACCAGGTGGCCGATTTCCTCAAGAACCTGGAATCCGGCCAGCCAACGAACCCCACCTTTAGAGACGCGCTCGAGACGCAGGCCGTGTGCGATGCGGTGCTCAAGTCTGGCGCAGATCGCAGTTGGGAAACCGTGGCATGATTACCTACCGAAGAACCCACCACATGTGCCTGCTAGCGATCCTGGCGCTGCTGGCCGGATTGTCTCCATTCGTACGTCACGTTAGTGCCGGGGAATCCGGCGAACAACTCAAGTTGTTCAACGGCAAAAACCTGGATGGCTGGAAAGGTGATCCAAAAGTCTGGTCAGTGCGTGATGGCGCGATTGTCGGTAGCTCAGTCGATCACACAATTGAGGCCAACACATTCTTGGTCTGGCAAGGCGGCAAACCTCGAGACTTCATCCTGACGTACAAGGCACGACTCGAAGGCGACAACAACTCGGGAGTGCAATACCGTAGCAAGCTCGCGGACCCAAAAACATGGAAAGTCATCGGCTACCAGGCGGACATGCACTCAAAGCCAGAGTACGCAGCGATGCTCTATGGCGAGGGGACCGGTCGAGGCATCATTGCAGAACGTGGCACCAAAGCAACACTGGAAACTGAGCCAAGCAAATCGAGCGTCGACAAAAGTGCATTCGAAGTGAAGGTCCTCGACCTTTCCCAGTGGCACACGTATGAGATCATCGCCAAGGGCAACCGCCTGATTCACAAACTCGATGGCAAAATCACCGTCGACGTGACCGACAATCACGACAAGGCGTTGCAAAGCGGGATCATTGCTCTGCAAGTACATGCCGGCCAGCCAATGACGGTTTATTTCAAAGATATCTGGTTAGAAGAACTTTCCGACAAACCGCGAGACTAGCACCATGGAAAAAGTTCGCTGGGGCATCCTGAGCACCGCCAAAATCGGCACTGAGCAGGTGATCCCTGCCATGCAGCAGAGCGAGATCTGTGACATCACGGCGATTTGCTCGCGCGATTTGGAGAAAGCCAGAGCGACGGCCGACCGACTGGGGATCCCGACCGCGTACGGCTCGTACGAGGAACTCCTGGCCAGCGACAAAATCGATGCGATCTACAACCCGCTGCCCAACCACTTGCACGTACCCCTGTCGGTGCAGGCGATCGAAGCAGGCAAGCACGTCCTGTGCGAGAAGCCGATTGCGCTAACCGCTGCCGAAGGCCAACAACTGGTGGATGCGGCTCGCGCACATCCGCAGCTGAAGGTAATGGAGGCGTTCATGTATCGCCATCATCCGCAGTGGCAACGTGCCAAGCAAATCGTACATGGAGGCGGAGTCGGTCAGCTGCGGACGATTCAGAGTTTCTTTTCGTACTTCAACGACGACGCCTCCAACATTCGCAATCAGGCCGACATCGGCGGTGGCGGGTTGCTGGACATCGGCTGCTACTGCATTTCGCTATCACGGTTCATTTTTGATAGCGAGCCACAACGTGTGATGGGGCTTGTGGAGTTGGATCCCGAGATGAACACCGACCGACTGGCCAGCGGGATTCTGGACTTTGGCGAGCACACTTCGACCTTCACGTGCTCGACGCAACTGTGGAAGTATCAGCGCGTGAGTATCTTCGGGACGACGGGCCGCGTGGAGATCGAGATCCCGTTCAACGCTCCCAATAAAGTGCCCTGTCGACTGTGGCACGAGACTGACGACGGGCTCGAGGAAATCTCGCTGCCTGTCTGCGATCAGTACCTCATCCAGGGTGACCTGATGTCCGAGGCGATCCTGAACGACACACCGGTGCCGACACCCATCGAGGACGCGGTAGCGAACATGAACGTGATCGAAGCCATGATGAGCAGCGACAAGAGCGGTCAGTGGCAAACGCCTGGTGCCTAGGCCGAGTCAGGCGATGATCTCGTCGATTGGCTCAGTGTGCTCGACGCCGACGAGCTTCTGGTCGAGGCCGTTGTAGAAGTAGCTGAGCTTGTTAGGGTCGCAACCGAGTTGCTTTAGCACGGTCGCGTGCAGGCGTTTGACGTGCATCGGTTGCTCGACGGCCGTGCTGCCTAACTCGTCGGTGGTGCCCACCGAGACGCCACCCTTGATGCCGCCACCGGCCATCCACATCGTGAATCCCTTCGAATTGTGGTCGCGTCCCGAGCCTTGCGAATACTCGGCTGTCGGCTGCCTGCCGAATTCACCGCCCCAGACGACCAGTGTTTCATCAAGCAGTCCCCGCTGCTTCAGATCGGTCAACAAGGCGGCAATCGGCTGGTCGGTCTTCTTGGCGTTGAGGTTGTGATTGAACTCCAAGTCACCGTGGGCGTCCCAATTCTTGTCATTGTGGTGGCCGCCGGAATAGACTTGCACGAAGCGCACCCCGCGCTCGACCAACCGCCGCGCGATCATGCAGCGAGTGCCGAAATCGCGCGTGGTCTCGTGCTCTGTGCCATAAAGTGCGTGAGTCGCTATAGTTTCTTGCGATAGGTCGACGGCCTCAGGCGCCGCTGTTTGCATGTTGTAAGCCAACTCGTAGCTCGCCATCCGTGCTGCCAGGTTGCTGTTGTCGCGACGCGTCGCGAAATGCCGCTGGTTGGTCTTGCCGATCGCATCGAGTAGATCGCGTTCCAGTTCGCGCGACATGCCTTCCGGCGATTTCAGGTCGAGAATCGGCGCTCCCTCACTCCGAAACACCGTGCCTTGATAGGTCGCCGGCATGAAGCCGTTGGACCAGTTCTTCGCGCCGGAAATCGGCCCGCCGGAGGGATCGAGCATCACGACGAAACCTGGCAGGTTTTCGTTAACGCTGCCCAGACCGTAATTCACCCAGGAGCCCAGGCATGGATTCCCCGATTGTAGCTTGCCGGAGTTCATCATCAGAAGCGCGGACCCGTGGATCGGCGACTCGGCCGTCATCGAGTGCAAGAATGCAATGTCATCGACGTGTTGCCCGACGTTGGGGAACAGATCGCTGATCCACTTGCCGCACTGGCCATACTGGCGAAAGTTCCAGCGCGGTTCGACGATACGCCCCGAGTTCTTGTGACCGCCACGACCATGGGTTTTCACGGCAACGGTCTTGCCATCCATGCCGACCATCGAAGGCTTGTAGTCGAAGGTGTCGATGTGGCTGGGCCCGCCGTACATGAACAGGAAGATTACGCTCTTGGCTTTGGCGGTGAACTGCGATGGTACCGCCGCCAATGGATTGGCGCTGATCGACGCATCGATCGCCGGGCTCGTCGAAGCGGCAGCTGACGAGAAGAACCCATCACCTGAGAGCATCCCCGTGAGCGCCGCAGCGCCAAAACCGGCACCGGTTTGCCAAAGGAACTCACGACGCGTGCGGCGGCAGAAATTGGCTTTGCTGGACATGTTCACCCTCGGAGGACGGTCGCTAATCCAAATACAAAAACTCGCTGAAATTCAAGGCAGCCAAACAGTAGAACCGCAACGCTTCGTCGGCGTCTTTCTGTCGCTGCTGGCGAAGCAGACTCATTAGTTCCACGCCTTCGTCAATCTCGACGTCGCTTGCTTTTCGTCCGAGGACGAAACGAATGACCTGATCGACCTGTGCTCTGTCATCCTCGCGTCCGGCGATGTCTCGCACACGGTCGGCCAGCTTTCCCGCTTGTTCGTGCAGGAAGGAACTATGTAGCAGCGCAAACGCCTGCGCAGGCTGCGTCGTGTTGAAGCGTGCTTCGCAACTGGAATCGGGATCGGGCAAGTCAAACGCCGTGAGCAGCGGCACAAGTAGTGAACGCTTGGCATGAATGTAGATGCTTCGTCGGGACCGCTCTGCTTCGTCCGACTTACCCCAGTTCTCACCCGGTCTTGATTGGGTGGCGAGGACTTCCTGGGACAGGTTCGGGTAGAAGCTCGGACCGAACAGTTTACGGTTCAGTTGTCCGCTGGCAACGAGCACCGCGTCACGCACCTGTTCGGCAGTGAGGCGTCGCATATCGTAGCGCCAAAACAGATCGTTATTGGGGTCAAGCGCTATCGCGTCTGGGCTGGAAGCCGATGACATGCGATAAGCGCTAGACGTGACGATCATGCGATGCAAAGGTTTCAGCCGCCAATCGTTGTCGACTAGAAGCGTGGCCAGATAATCAAGCAGTTGCGGATGGGTAGGCGGGATGCCAAGCTGACCGAAGTTGTTGGGCGTGCGGACGATCCCGCGTCCGAAATGATGCTGCCAGATGCGGTTGGCGACGACACGCGTCGTCAGCGGGTTCTCCGCCGAAGCAATCCATTCGGCCAATGCCCGGCGAGAACCGCCGTCACTTGCTAGCTCGTCCGTGGGAACGATACCTCCCAGAATCTCTGGGAAGTGGGGCTCGATCTTCTCGCCCGGGTTGTGTGGATTACCGCGCTGGTGCAAATGGGTCGTGGGCGGCTTCTCGATCGTTTTGGCCAATGCCAAGACGTGCTCAAATCGTGGCAGCGTCTCCAACTTCGCATTCACATCAGCCAGTTGCTGATTGAAGCTCGCGTACTGCTGTCTTTCCGCATCCGTCAGCACGCCGTCGAGATGTTTTTCGAGTACTTGCTTTCTGTCGTCTGTCTCGGTCTCTCGTTGCAGCATGCCCGGCAGGCGCTTGATGCCGACTTGTTCCAACTGATGCCGTTGCTTCTGGAGTTCCTCCCGCTCTCGTTCTAGCTGGCTACGCTTCTTCTTGTTCTCGGGCGGACCGGTATACCACAGGCTATTTGAAAAATCGTTTCGCTGCCCGAAGGGAGTGATGTCGGCCATGAACGCCACCAGGCCGAAGTAATCCTGCTGCGGAAACGGATCGATCTTGTGGTCGTGACAACGCGCGCAACCAACCGTCAGCCCGAGGAAGGCTTGACCAGTCGTCGAAACAATGTCGTCCATCTCGTCCGCTTTCACTTGCAGCGGATCATCGGGCTCGTCCTGGTAAATTCCCAGACGGTAGTAGCCGGTGGCGATCATCGTTTCGACGGTCACCTCGTCCAACTGATCGCCTGCGAGCTGCTCAAGGGCGAACTGGTTGAACGGCTTATCGTCATTGAGCGAGCGGATGACGTAGTCGCGATACTTCCAGACGTGCGGCTTGGGGGCGTCGCGTTCGTAGCTGTTGGTCTCGGCGTAGCGCACCACGTCGAGCCAATGCCGTGCCCAATGCTCACCGTGATGTGGCGAAGCGAGCAGTTTGTCGACCAGCCGCTCGTAGGCGTCTTCTCGATGGTCTGCCAGAAATTCGGCCAGCTCGTCGGGCGTAGGCGGCAAACCAATCAAATCGTAATACAACCGCCGTGCCAGAACCGATCTGGATGCCTGCGGCGCTGGCTTCAGTCCGCGCGTTTCGAGACGGGCGAGGATAAATCGATCGACGTCGTTTCGGGCCCAATTTTCGTCGCGGACGGTCGGAGGCGTGACCGTCTTCACGGGCTGGAATGACCAGTGTTTCTCGTACTCGGCACCGTCTTGGATCCATTGTCGGATCAGGGCGACCTCGTCTTCCGACAGCGGCTTACCCTCCGGCGGCATCCGCTCGAACTCATCGGTCGACGTAATTCTGCGGATGATTTCGCTGGAGGCGGGATCCTTCGGCACGATGGCATGTGTCCCGGAATCCAACTCCGCGACGGCCGACTCAAATGTGTCGAACGCAAGTCCCGCTTCGCTCGTGTCGGGGCCGTGGCAGGCAAAGCATCGCTTCGCCAAGATTGGCTTGACGTCTTGCGCGAAACTTACCGCTTCGCTGCTGCGCGCCTCGGATGCCCAGCACAGCGCGAGGGATGTGCAAATCGCCACGGAGCCGAAAAACGATAGAGTGAGCTGCCGAATCATGGTCAGCTCATTATAACAAGTCAATGCCCGGCTATTCCAGCGTGGATCTACGCCGTGGATTCTCGGTGATGCAGCAACAATCACACGCTTAGCACGCCCAGTATTGCATTTTGGCTACGATTCGGCGTCTTTCTTGGGCTTTTTCTTGCGCTTCGAAGTCTTTGCCGACTCAAGTTCGTCGACCATTTTGCCATATTCAACGAGGCATTTTTCAACTGACTCGCGTAATTCTTGCATCTCGCCAGCTTGCTCTTTTTCGGCCGCCAAGATTGGGCCAAGCCAGTTTTGCATCAACTCAAACTGGCTCTTGACCACCCCTAGAACCACGCGTGGAACTTTGTGCTGGACGACGACATGTTGCGGGACAGGCGGCCCGTCTTTCTTCTCTACTGGCTTCTCTTCAGGAGCTTCCGCCTCTTCGTTCCGCTGCTCGACGGCAGCGCGCATTTGCGTGATACCCTCGTTCAGCACCGCATGAATCGATTGCAGGCCCTCGGAAAAAGCGCTGAGTTCGACGATCGCCGCGCCCAGCTGATCGTCCGCCCCCACGCTGAGCAGACGGTTATTGCGCGCGAACGTCGTCTTGATTTCTTCCCAGCGTGCTGCTTCTTCCGGGGAGAGCCCGCCGATCAATTCCTTAAACTTCAGCATGTTTGCTTCGTTATCCGAAGTGAGCGTCTGCGAGTCGTTCTGGTAGTTGGAGAGAATCAATGTTTCCAACTCAGCGTCGTTCATGATCGGCACCACCTTTTCGGCGATGCGATTCATATTGCGATACGAACCTTGCAGCTTGAATGGCGGCTCGGTGCGGTAAGCATCGGCCATCGCTGCTGAACGGATATACTCGCGGTTGACCGTCAGCACGACGTCGCGCACGCGTAGCAGCTTCTTCATCACCGACACCATCTCGCGCAGTTCCTCGGGCGAGTACGCACCCTGCAACTCGACGCCCTGTTGGTCGTCGGTCGTCGCGATTTTGATGATGCCGTAGACGTCCTGCTGGCTTTGCGAGGCTAGCTTGCTGAGGGTGGCGTTGGACGTCAGCGCGTTTTCCAGATAGCTCGTCTCAAACGCGTCAGCCGTATCGCCGATGATCTCACCCAGGTTGTAGATATCGGCGCGGTTGGCAAGCATGTCGGGGATCTTGAACTTCTCGCCGCTTTCGGTGTACGGGTTGCCCGCCATCACGACGACAACTTTCTTGCCACGCAAATCGTACGTCCGCGTTTGCCCTTGGTAGACACCTTCGATCTTTCGCTGAGCATCGCACAGCGAGATGAACTTCTGCAGGAACTCAGGATTGCAGTGCTGAATGTCGTCGAGGTAGAGCATCACGTTGTCGCCCATCTCGAGGGCCAGGTTCAGCTTCTCCACCTCTTCGCGCGCCGCTGCGTTGGGTGCCTCAGCCGGATCGAGTGACGTGACGTGGTGCCCGATCGCCGGACCATTGATCTTCATGAAGATCAGCCCCAGTCGATTGGATATGTATTCCATGAGCGTCGTCTTGCCGTAACCAGGAGGCGAGACCAACAGCAGCAAGCCCATCAGATCGGTGCGTTTCTCTTCACCGACCACGCCGATCTGCTTGGCCAGATTATCACCAACCAACGGCAGGTAGACCTCGTTAATCAGGCGGTTACGCACGAAGGACGTGAGCACGCGCGGACGGAACTCATCCAACCGCAAGTCGTCGCGTGCCTGGTCTACGAGTTCTTGCTTTCGCTCCAAGTAACCCAAGTACCTCGGCACCACGTCGGCCTCGTAGTGACGCAGCTTGTCCATGAAGCGGTTGTAATTGAGATGATAGTTGCCCGATTCGATCAGCGGATGCTGGCCAACCAACTCGGTCAGCTCGCGCTGCGTATGCCCATCGACAATGTGCATCCGATCGACGTGGTCGGAAGCCAGCAACGTGGCGAGTTCATCGACGAAATCGCTGTCGTCGGCTTGCCGCTGGTCGGTCGATGACAGGTGTCGCACGAACGCGTCCGCCCAATCGCGTGCCAGCGAGTGTCGCGCATGAGCATCGTCGTTGACCGCTGCGATCGACGCTTCGAATTGCTTCTGGTGCCCGGTCTTTTTCAAGTAAGCAAGCGTCGCGTCGTACAGCTCGACGGCACGTCGGCTAATGGCAAACGGCTTGTCGCCGACCAGCTCAGTGAACAGGTACTCGGCAGCCTCCTCCGCGAGCGGTTCCTCGAACAACGAGTTTTCGCGGGCAAATCCAACCAGCGAGCCTTGAAGTTCGTTGAGGTACTCTTGCTGATGCGTCGAACTCGGGAAGGCTTGACCGACTGAGCCAAACCCGGAGAGCTTCGCGGCAAGCTGATCTTTCGTTTCCGTCGAAGCAAATTCTTGCCAGTAGAGTTTCGCCATCGCGCGTGACGGAGCGGAAAAGCGAAGCGCTCCGATCGTCGCGTGCATTTCCAGCAGCGCCCGCAGCAGGCTCGCTCCATCGCGATCGTGAACGCCCTTGGAGTACGCTTCGCGATACCGCGGCCCCATCAACTGCTGTACGAGCGCGACCGTATCCTCGTGTGACTGGAGCAGAATATCGTGCGCCGAGAGCTCTGCCTGTCCGGTGAGGATCAACTGCATCAATTGAAAAGCCAAGTACTCGCCACGATACACATTGTCGTTCTCGGAAACCACTTCCTGCGTCCACAAATCGCTGGCTTCCTGCAGCGTCGGGTCGACCAACGGCTCGTAGAAATTTGTACCGGTCAGATGCAAATCAATCTCGTCGTCACGCGTGACGGTCGTCAGGTCGAGCGTTTGCACGTTGACCGAAAACTTACGTTCGCCGAACTGAATCACATGCTCGCCGTCAACGAACAGTTCTTGACGATCTTTGAGCTGACGCACTGCGTCTTCACGCACCGTCTTTAGGCGGCTTTGGATGTCGTCGACTTTGACGCTATCGTCCAACTCGCGGAGCTGCTCGACGATGTCGCGGACCTTTTCAATCATCAAGTCCGCGGCGAAGTAACCGTGAATCTCCTCGACCGAATCCATGCCACCGACTCGCGTCGCGATGCCCTTGAGGATTCGATCAGCGGCGGTTGCCAGGGCGGTGGCACGTTTGTTTCGTGCTTCGACCAGCGTGAGTTTACGCTGCTCGAAGGCGTGATAGACCTCTTCGCGCTTTTCAGTCAGCTGCAGGACGAACTCGTCAAACTCAGCGAAGCGGCCCTCCAGTTCCTCAATCTGCACCATCAGCTTGGTGAGGAACTCGTCGCACTTCTGCGGAGAATCGCAGACGTCCAGGTAATTCACCACGCTTTGGTTGAGCAACTTCAACTGCGAATTGAACTCGGCAACGCCTTCGACCGACAGTAGGCTCTTCGTCTGACCTTTCAGCGCGGACCGAGCCGCGTTCACAGTCGAGAAAATCGCCGAAATGTTGTCGATGATCGTCGTCCGCTGCGTGGCGTCCTCGATCTTTAGGTTGCTGACGATCTCGATCAGCATTTCCAGTTCGGTCGCGCTCGCATCGATCTCCTCGCCAAGTACCTTCGCGTCGGAGACTTTCTCCAGCCCCGCCACCTGATCACGCTGCGCTTCGACGCGTTGCTGGTAGGGCGCGAGCGAATCCTCACGAAGCAAGAATTCGACACAACGGTTAGCGACCTGATCGACCTGCTTGGCAACCTCGTCGCTGAGGCTCTCGACGACGGCTTCATCGACGTAGCGCAGATCGCCCAGCGCGATCACCTCGCCGCGCAGACGCCGTAGCTGCCCCAGCGAATCGACAAAGTCGTCGATGACTTCAAAACGCTGCCGCTTGATGTGGTTGAACAGCTCATTCTTACTGCTGGTGACCCGCGCGACCGAGTCGGCGGTCGCCTTTTTGACGCGCACGACTTTGTCGAACTCGTCGATCGCCGCCGAGGCTGCGGCTTTGATCTCCAGCAAGGGCTCATCGAGCCGAAATGCGGCGGCTTCGTTCAGCCAGAAATACGAATCGACCACGTCGGTCGCCTTCTTGACGATGTCGACGTACAGATTCGCGTAGGCGTCTTCTTTTTCCAACAGGGTGAGCGTCTCACGGCACTCGGCCATTGCTCGCACGAGATCACGGTTGCCTACCTTGAACAGCAGGGAATCTTGATCCGCGGTGGTCACCTGCTCCGTCGCCGTGTAGGGCGTCTGCCATATTTGTAGCGCGTGGTGCTTTTGCGCGTCGTCCCCGGGCGAGGAGAAACAAATCAGCTCGCCGCCAGCGAACAAAGTCGCCCCGTGGCAGATCAGAGGCGTACCGACACGTTGCTCAATCACATTGTATTGCAACAGCACATGCAGACCACTGCGTCGGTTATAGAACCGAAACAACACATCCTCGCCGTTGGAGGCCGCCACGCGTGACTCAAACAGCAGACCAGCGATCTCGTTGTCAAACGTCTTGTATTCGCCGGTCTGCAGGTAGTAGCCGTTGGGAAATATCAGTCCGTGTCCTTGCGGCAACAACACACACGCTTCGGCAATCGAGTCAATCCGTTTGACCTGCTGCAACTTGTCGTTGTAGACCAGGTAGCGAAACGCGTCTTCCTGATACGGACGGATCCTCAGCAGGATGATGTTGTCGATCAGCGCGTAGCTGATCTCCGCATCGTCGAGCGTTTGGTCGGGGTCGTCGACTGGCTCGGAGTAGATTCCCTCGCCAGAGTCGGTGTTGTCTTCGATCTTGATCGTCAAGTCGCCGCCAACCGTCTCGACAAACACGCGATCTTCAATCGAGATGTGCGGATGTTCGCCGTACGAATGCTGGTCGCGCGTGGCCCGCTTCCAGGCAAACTCGTGTTGTGCGGGGAACTTGACTTCGTGGTCACTGCGATTGTCGACGTACCGGAGCGAATCTTCTTGGATCAGCCACTTAAACGCCTTGATATCGTTGACCGCCTTTCCCACACGGAAAACCATGTACAGAAAGCCTTCGTGAATGAAAAATTTCGCGAAGACGGCGTCCTTGTAATAGCGATAGACCTCCTTGAAATCGCGTTGAAACAGCTCGTCGTCAATCAGCTCAAGCGATTCCTCATGCATCGCACCGTCGCGATAGGCATAGACCGCGAATACATCGTTCAGCGAGGTCGTGCTTCGCAAACCGATGTGCACGTTGTAACCGAAGATGAATCGATCGCCGATCGCGAAGATGTCGCGTGGCGTGCAGTTGTTGGCGGTCGTGATCCGCTCGGTCCCGAGCAGCTGGGTCTCAATCGAGCCGAAGACTTCGCGTCGCGCCTCGTTTAGCTGGTCGAGGCGCTGACGCAGCGTCTTGCCGTGTTCGCGCAATCGGCCACGAATAATTTCGTAGCTGCCGCTCTCCAGCTGCTGAGGTGCTTCCGGCGTTTCGGTGGTTTCAGACATCAATGGCTCTGCGATAGGATTCGGTCAGATCACCACGGAGCCACGGAGAGCACGGAGGGAATCGAAAGCAGGAATTCGGATCGATCACAGCACAAGGCTCCGAGCACCTACCTAACCTCAAATCTCACCTCTGTGTTCTCCGTGACTCCGTGGTGCAACTGCTTCGCCAGGTTACGCCTCAGCTTTGCCGATGCCGGCGTCGTCGAGCCTTAGCGTCGACACGCGTTCGTCGGACATCCCCAGACTGGCGGCCATCTGGTCGAGCCAGCCAAGTTGGCTGCGCGACTGGTCGCTGCTGGCCATGCCGATCATCTTGGCAATCAGCGCGGCGATCGAGAGGTCCTTCACGTCGTCGGTGCTGAGGTTGAACTCGGTCACCAACTGCTGCACCTTGTCGCGGAAGTACTCGGGATTGCCGTTGAAGAACGTGTTCTTCACGTCCATCACGGTCTCGCTGTTGTTCACGAATCGATCGACCGCCTTGCCGCCCTTCACCGAGTCGACGATCTTGTCGAAGAACTCGCTCTCGCCACCGACGATGTCGATGCGTGCGGACTTGAGGGCTTCGCCAACCAATCGCGACTGGGCTTCGGCAATGTCGGTCTGCGCGCCGATCGCTGCGATCTCGATATCTTTCTCCTTATTGAGCTGCAGCTTGAACTCTTCGTGGTCCTTGCCGACCGAGTCGAACAGCTTCATCGCCTCGGCCTTCTCGGTGATACCCTTGGCCTCGCTGCTGTACTTCTGCAACAGCACGTCGGCTTCAGCGGTACCGGTCTTCTTCAAGGCATCGGCCTTGGCTTCTTCGACCTGGGCCTCGCCCATACCAACCGCCGCAGAGTCAGCCGTCTTGGCTTCGGCCAACATCTTCGTCGCCTGCATTTCGCGTTCGGCAGCATCGCGCTGGGCGTCGGCTTCGATCACGACCTGTTGAGACGCCAGCTCGGCCGATTGCTTCTTCGCGTCGGCTGCCTTCACCTCAACGACCAAGTTCTCTTCGGCCTTTTGTTCGGCCTGGGTGATCGCCACTTGCTTCGCACGATCCGCGCCGGCGAACTGCTCGGTGTCCTTGATCTTCTCCTGCTCTTCGACCACCGATCGCTCGACCATCACGCGTTCGCGGATAACCTCTTGGATGTTGCGTTTCTCGACTTCGATCGCCTTTTCCTTCTCGACGTCGGCCACGCCCACGACGCGAGCACGCTCGGTCGCTTCGAGTTCTTGATCGCGCTTGACGCGTTCGGTCTCGACCGCGTCGGTCTTTTCCTTATTCTTGGCCGCAACGATGATCTGACGTTGCTTGTTTTCCTCAGCCACACCGAGTTCTTCCTCAGTGGCGATACGCGCCGTCTCCGAACGCAAGCGTTGCTCCTCTTCGACCTTCGCCGCTTCGGCTTGCTCACGAGCGGTGATTTCGGCGATCTCACGCTCCTGCTTCTGAACCGCCTCGACGCGTTGCTTCTCGAGCTCGAGAATCGCCTCCGCTGCCTCGACATCCTGCTTCTTCAGCGTCTTTTCCTTTTCTCGCGTGTACTGATTCTCGGCGACTTTCTCTTGAGCAGTCAGCTCGGTAATCTTCTTGATACCTTCGGCATCGAGAATATTGTTCGGGCTGAGTAGTTCCAGGGGAGTCTGCTCAAGATAATCAATCGCCGCGTCATCGAGTTGATAACCATTCAGATCGGTACCGATGACCTTAATGATCTCGGTCTTGAACTGATCTCGTTGGTCGTACAGCTGAACGAAATCAAACTGCTTACCAACCGTCTTGAGTGCTTCAGAGAACTTCGCATCGAACAACTCGACCAATGTCACTTGCTGCGACGCCCGCGCGCAACCGATAGACTGTGCCACTTCTTTGATCTTCGCCGCATCGTTCGATACGCGTACGAAGAATGCAACCTCGATGTCGGCCCGTATATTGTCCTTACAAATGAGGCCAGAAGTCCCCTTCCGCGAGATCTCAATTCGCTTCAACGTCAGGTCCATCGGTTCTACGCGGTGAATAAGTGGAATCACCCACATACCTCGACCGGTCCTCACGGCTAGGTCACCGCCGCCCGATCGAACCAGAGCTTCTTCTGGCCCAACCTTCCGATAGAATCGATTGGCAGCCGTGATTAGGAGCGCAACCGCAAACGCAGCGAATAGTAGTATCCCTGGACCCGAAAATAGCCAACTCATAGTTACAGACCTCTCACGTAGAGTTTAAACGCAAATTGCCACATCAGAATATAAGTCAAAATCCAACCAGAGTCCGATTGGACCCTGGAGAATCCGCAATTTATGGCGGATCTGACGACGCTTCAAGCAGATGCGTCTTTGTTTCTGGATCGTAGTCGACGATTATGGCTTTCTGGCCCTTAGAGAGTTCGCCTTCAAGGGTTTGCACGTCGAGAATTAGAGGTGCAGCTTCCGTATCAAACCTCGCCTGGCCAAACTCAGTGGTTGCTTGATAGGTAGTAATTTCACACTCTTTGCCTATCAGATCTTCGGGCCTCAGATCTGGTGGCGACGCAAAAATTCCTACTAATGGAGCTGTCAAGAACTTTGTAACAATTGCGCTAGCAGCTATATTTCGCACAACTAGCAGGACCATATTCGGATCGGGAGAATCATGATCCCACAGCAGCCACAGTACCTGCGAAAGCGACCACCAAGCCCATCCGAAAATTACTAGCCATACCATTATCGGTATGTCAGCCAAGTTTAAGAACCGCAACGTGACAAACCCAGCACTCGAAACGGCATCCAGATCTGAGTCTGCATCGATATCAAAATCGACGTCAATCATGTCCAGATCGAGTGCACCCAACAGCACTAGACAACCGTACGCAATAATCACGCATAGCAACACACTTGCCGGCAAAACCGGCATCGCAAACAACTGTTCCAGATACGTCATCAACTGCTGAGTGAACATTTCTCCGCTTTCCAAAATGCGTTTTTCGTTGGCAGCTATTCGACGAGGATTGCGCAATCTTGCCGCAATGTGGTTGCATTTTGCCCGAATCGGAACGGATTTGCGATCCGTTTCGCGGGAATCTTACGAAAATATAGCTCGCCACGTACGCATCAAGGCACGTGAGTGCTGCCGGAGAGGTAGCCACAAAGAACACGAAAAAACACAAAATGAGCACCGTGTCACTTTTTTGTGCTTCTTGTGTCTTTTTGTGGCAATATCAAACGCGGAGGCTTTAGATCTTACCTACTTGGACCGCGGCGCCCATGTTGGCGATTCCCGGACCGTAGTAATTTTTGCCCAGTGGCAGAATCATCGGCTCTTCGTACGGACGCGCGGGGACCATCGCCGCGATTTCGTCCAGCCGTGTGGCCACGTCGGTAGGTAGTGGCCCCTTTTCGACGGCCGCGACACTCGCTTCCAGATGATCCAACGTCTTGCATCCCACCGGGATCGTCGTAATAGCGGGATCGGAGATAGCGAAGCGCAGACATAACTCGACCGGCTTCATACCTGCTTCGTCGAGTAGCTGATAGTAGGCAAGAAGCTGTTGCTGCCGCGCGCTCGACAGCCACATCGGCTTGCGCCGAACTTCGTCGTCGGCGCGCCGCGCGAGGAATCCTTGACCAAGCGTCGAACCAAGCACGATGCCCAAATCGCGCTCCACCGCCGCCGGGATGAGTTCCTGCTTGGCCTCCCTGAACAACGCATTGTAGTTAAATGCCGTGAGCAAGACGTCAAAACAATCGCTGGCCACCAGCGACGACATTTCGGTTACGGTTGTCCCAGCAAGGCCGCTGAAGCGGATCTTGCCGGCGGACTTTAGCTCTTCGATTAGGTCCAGAGCCGGACCACCAAGCGGGTCGTAGCTCGTCCACCATGGGTATTGTTGGGGACGATCGGGCTCGTGAATCATTAAGATGTCGACGTGGTCGCGACCCAGCAGTCGCAAGCTCTCCTCGACCGAGTGACGCAGTCCGTTGATATCCTGTGGATCGAACGGTTGCGGCCGACCGCCGAGCTTGGTCGTAATGATCAGCGGGGCGTCGAGCCCCTTGATCGCCTGGCCAACTGTCAGTTCGCTATCAGCGTACGCCGGCGCGGTGTCGATTGCGTTGACGCCAAGTTCCATGGCGCGCTGCATGATTCGCCGCGTTTCCGATTCCCCACCAGCGAGCGAAGAGGTGTAGAGTCCGCCGATCGAAAGCACGCTGACATTGAGTTCCGTGCGTCCCAGTCTTCTCGTTTCCATTCTTGTATCCAAACTACAATTGATCAGCGTAGGACGGTCCCCTAGGACCGTCCAGCATATAACCTGGTTTCGTGTTCTGTTCTGTACGGCCCTAAGGAACCGTCCTACGAAGCGCTCGCTAAGCAATCAGATCGTGGATGATGTGGCCTTTCACGTCGGTCAGACGCATGTCGCGCCCGCCAAACCGGAAAGTCGAACGCGTGTGGTCGACGCCCATCAAGTGCAGCATCGTCGCGTGCAAGTCGTGGATTTCGCAGCGGTTTTCGATTGCTTTGTATCCAAACTCGTCGGTGGAGCCATACACCGTCCCCGGTTTTACCCCACCACCGGCCATCCAAATCGTGAAGCCGAACTGATTGTGATCGCGTCCGTTATGCCCTTGAGCAAACGGCGTGCGACCGAATTCGCCTGCCCACACAACCAACGTTTCGTCGAGCATCCCGCGCTGACGTAAGTCTTTCAGCAGCGCCGCGATTGGCTGATCGACAGCGCGGGCGTTGTTTTCGTGGCCGTCCTTCAAGTTGGAATGCTGATCCCAGCGATCGCCGCCGACCTGAGGGCAGGTCAGCTCGATGAACCGCACGCCTCGTTCGATCATTCGGCGCGCGATCAGACACTGAGCGCCATAGATTCGCGTCTGCTCGTACTCGGACTCCATGCCATAGAATTTCTTCAGGTGGGCAGGCTCCTCGTCCAACGACATCAGTTCCGGCACGGCCATTTGCATCGCATACGCCAGTTCATAATTGCGAATGGCCGATTCGAGGCTGTCGTGCTCGCCGAACTGCTGAGTCGCGAAACCGTCGAGCTTCGCGATCAGGTCGAGTTTCTCGCGTTGCCGCTGCATAGTGGGTTCGGTCCGTTGGATATTGGCGATGCCGGTACCCGACGGTCGGAAGACGGAGCCCTGGTAGCTGGCTGGCAGGAAACCACTGCCGAAGCAATCGAGTCCGCCCGGCGGAATCAGTCCGCCATTGATCACCACAAAGCCCGGCAGGTCGTGGCATTCGCTCCCCAGTCCGTAGTTCACCCAAGCGCCCATGCTCGGACGACCCTGCAAACCGCTGCCGGTGTGCAAGAAGTAATTCGCGAATGTGTGTTCGGGGAACTCGGAAACCATCGACCGCACGACGGCGAGTTCATCCACGCACGTGGCGACGTGCGGAAAAAGATCGCTCACCGGGATGCCGGATTCGCCGTGCTGCTTGAACTTCCACGGACTCCCCAACACCTTGCCATTGTTGTTGAACTGCGTGGGCTCGACATTGAACAGCGCGCCAGGGTCTTTGCCGTTGTACTTGTCCAACATCGGTTTGGGGTCGAACGTATCCACCTGCGAAGGACCGCCATCCATGTAGAGGAAGATGACGTTCTTCGCGCGAATGCGATGATGCGGACCATGCCCGGCAGCTCCCAGTTCAGCAGTCGCGGTCGCAAACGCCGGTTCGCGTTGCAAGGCGGCTAGAGCTACGGCGCCGAAACCACTCGCACACCTCCGGAGCATCTCACGGCGCGTGGTTGGCTGCGTCTGATAACGTTGGCAGGGGTACTTGAAGTCGGGGCTCATCGGAGGAATATGAACTCCTTGGTGTTGATCAGCGCGTGAGCAAAGTCAGCCCACACGTCGACCTCGGATTGGTCGGACGGTTGAGCAGCGAAGTACTGCCCGGCGATTGATAACTCTTCGTCCGTCGGCTGGCGAGCGAACGCCGTTTCGTACATCCACTGCACTCGAGTTTCAGTCGTTTCGTGTTCTTTGAGCGCGCGCTCTGCCCAGTGGCGCGCTTGGGCCACGACCAGCGGGTCGTTCATTAAGATCAGCGCTTGCGCGGGAACGTTCGACACGTTGCGCCGGCCCATGGCACTGAAAGGCACGGGCGTGTCAAAGGTGAGCATGAACGGCGACAGGAAGTTACGCCTGACCGCGATATAGATCGATCGCCGGCGGTCTCCGTCGAGAGGGCCGCTCTTGCCTGGTCGACCCCGACCGGTCATGAACGAGGTAAGATGGATCGGTACAGGCTCACCAAATTGCTTCTTGTTGAGCTGACCCGACACCGCGAGTAAGGCATCGCGGATTGCTTCACCCTGCAAACGTTTGGGTGGGCGGTAGTGCCACAGCAGATTCTTCGGATCCTGCGCAATGGCAGCGGCGTCGGCATGGCTAGACATCTGGTAGGTGCGCGAGAGCACGATATAGCGAATCATCCGCTTGATGCTGCGGCCATCCTCGATAAAGTACGTCGCGAGATGGTCGAGCAAGTCGGGATGCGTCGGCAGCTGACCCAACACACCGAAGTCATCAGTCGTCGGTACGATACCGCGGCCCATCAGATGATGCCAGATTCGATTGACGATCACCCGGGAAGTAAGCGGATTGGTCGGATCATTGATCTGTTCCGCCAACTCCAAGCGTCCACTTCCACGCGCGATCGGCATTGGCTGATCGCCACTCACGGCGGTCAAGAAGTGGCGTGGCTCGATCTTGCCGGGTTTGGAAGAGTTACCACGAATCAGCACGCGCCCGTCTTCGCCGGTCCCGTCCAGCATCGCCATCGCAACGTGGGATCGATGCACAACCTGTTTCTGTAATTCGTCCCGCCTTCGTGTCCATGAATCGACCAATCCGCTGAGTCGTGCCGATTCCACCGAGTCTTGCGCCAGCAGGCTTTCGAGTTCGTGATTCATCGCGTCGACGGCACTCTCAGTCGCTTGATCGTGCGCTTCTAGTCGCTGCAACTGCTGATCGGAAGCCCCCTGCGTCACAAACGAAACCTCAAGATGCTCGTTCTCTGACGGTGTGAACTCCAAATGCAACCGGTGACCAACATAGCGGCCTAAGTTCAGCTTGACCCACGATTGGTCGGGTTTGATTTTCGCTACGGTCTCGCCGTGCAGTGGACCAGCGATCAGGCGATGGGAATCGACGCAAGCGACGACATGCCCGGTGCCGCGAACGCGGCAGGCAACGCTTCCCTCAGTAAGCAAGAAAGTCGGCGTCCGCAGCGTTCTTCCGCTACGAGGCATTGACGCGAGCCTGTTGTTTCTGTGGTGGCCTTTCTCCGCAACCGAGACCAGGCCATCCCAAAACGAATCGCTCACTGCCGCCGAGTGCCTCGCCAACTGGAGCTTGGAGCCGTCGTCGGTCTTGCTCAGATAGGGCGTCCCGGCCGCACGCGGTGCCGCGCCGAACAGAAACCCGTCCTGCATGTAGTCTTCGGGCGCAAACTTACCGCAGTGGAACACCAATCGCTCCGACAAATCCCCGTCCAAAGTGGCAGGTTCCGGCGCGGCGTAGCCTAGCTTTGACAACTCGGCCAGAATCTCTCGTTCATAGTTTGCGTCCAATTCGGCAAGCTGCTTAGCAACGGCGCGATTAGGCTCCAGCGACTCAAACCGGACTTGGCGGTAGTCGCTGCTTTCCAGGAAGCCGGTCAGCGAGTAGTAGTCGGCCGTCGAGATCGCGTCGAACTTGTGGTCATGGCACCGCGCGCACGAGACCGTCACACCAAGCATCGCCTTCGACATGACGTCGATCATATTGTCGAACCGATCCGACTCGTCCTTGCGAATATCGACTGGCGAATGAACCCACTCCCCCAAGAACCAGAACCCGGTACCCAGAATTGACTCGTTGAATCCCTTTTCCGGATGCAGACGAGGCGGTTCCAGCAAATCGCCGGCCAAGTGTTCGCGAATGAATTGGTCATAGGGCACGTCTGCGTTCAGCGCGCGAATCACGTAATCGCGGTACTGAAACGCATTGGGCGTGTCGTAGTCGAACTCATGCCCGCGCGATTCGGCGTAGCGCATGAGATCCAACCAGTGACGTCCCCAGTGTTCGCCAAAGTGTGACGATTCAAGCAACTGGTCGACCAGTCGCTCAATCGCATCGGGCGCGTCGTCCTCAACGAAGTTGGCAGTCTGCTGCGCCGTTGGTGGCAGCCCGGTGAGATCAAAGTAAAGCCTCCGCACCAGCGCGCTTCGATCCGTGTCCGGAGCAGGCCCCAATTCTGCCTGCTCAAGGCGATGCAGGATGAAGTCGTCCAAGGTGCTACGAGGCCACTCGTTGTCGGTCACCTCGGGGAGTTGTGGCGAGCGAACTGGTTGCCAAACCCAGTGCTCCGACTTACGTTTTGGCAGGTCGAATTCGTCGGCCCCCGGTTCTCGTGTGGGTGCAGCTTCCGCCGGCCACGGGGCGCCCATCTCGACCCAGCGTACGAGCGTATCGATTTCCTCGTCCGCGAGTTTGCCTTTGGGGGGCATCTCGTAGGATTCGTAACGCACCGCTTCGATCAACAGGCTTTCTTCGGGCTTGCCGGGAACGATCGACTCGCCCGAATCGCCGCCAGAAACCAAAGCATCACGACTATCGACGAGCAACCCCGCCTGCAGTTTGTCGGCGGAAGCGCTGTGGCATGCGTAGCAGTGCTCCGCGAGCAGGGGGCGCACTTTCTTCTCGAAATACTCCAGTTGCTGCGGCGAGAAGGCCGTCACCTCGGCTGAAGCTGTGGCAACAAGACAACTGGTCAGCGACGAAACCGCGACGAATGCGACGAGCGATAGGCGAATTGGATTCATGCGGGGATGCTGGTGGCAAGTGGCAGGAACATTACCGCGTTGGTCTACGCTTACGACTCTCTCCAGTATCCCCCATTTAGGTCGTCGGGTCGAGCCTAAACGCCGACCAGACGCGATCGAAACACGAACCTAAGGCGAAACGAAGGCTTGGCACACCCTACTCAACCGTAGTCGTGCGCTCCGCAGGCGAGGGGGTCGCGTCAAAGTGGGGCCCGGCATTGGGGATTGACTCAGTCGTCACAGGTTCGCGAGCTGTGCGCACCCACGACTGTTCGGGCGCAGCAACAAACTTGCGATAGATCGCGATCTTGCCAAACACATACTTAGGCACGCTCAGAAGCGCCATTGGCGGCAGTGTCCGACGTCCAAATCTCCACCACGCCAGCGATAGCCCAATCACACCTACAGACGATGCACCTACCAACCACCCCAACGGCAACCAACTACTCGCCCAAAAACACGCCACAGCCATTGCGACGGTAGCCGCCAACATCACCAAGACAAGCAAGCTCAATGGAGGCACGATCAATTCTAGCCACAGCACCAGCAAGCGCAAGGAGAACTGTCGCAACGCGCCGATCAGCAGGCGCGGACCCTGCGTGAGAATTACCGACAGGTGACCGTGCTCCCAACGCGTGCGCTGTGTCCGCGCCGCCTGACGAGCATCGGGAAGTTGCGACTCGACAAACGCTTCCATACAGGGCAGGGGAGGGGTGCCCGCCAAGGCGAGGTCAATACTGTAGTGCATGTCCTCGACGATATGCGACTCGGGGTGTGCTACTTTTTTCAAAACTTCCCACGGGTAGGCAACTCCAGAACCGGTTATCAGGCACGGCATGCTCAGGCGTTGCAGACCGCGCGGCCGCACGTAGTTCTTGACCAGGACGGCAAATGCAGAGACACGTGTACCGGGCGAAGCGTTCTCCGGTGGCTGCATGAAGTAAGCAGCTTGGATCGGATTTCCCGTGGCGTTGCAAGCGCGAGCAATGCGGTCGACACAACCCGGTAACGGCAGACAGTCGGCATCGATCGTGACGACCACTTCGGGGGGATCCGTTTCCAGCTGGCTGAGTGCATGACGGATCGCGAACCCCTTGCCACGTCGTTCCTGATCAGTGCGTTCCCAGACCGTGGCACCAAGACTTCGCGCGACAGCAGCCGTTTGGTCGTCACAATTGTCAGCGACGACGATCAAGCGATCATCGCCGTCGAGCTGCGGCAGAATGGCGTTGAGCGTCGCAGCAATTCCCGCCTCTTCATTGTGAGCAGGTACGATTACTGCCAAGCTCGAACGCTCGCCCCGTTCGGCGCGCCGCTCCCTACGCAAGGGAAACACGGCCAAGAGGCATTCAACGCCTAAGATCACTGCTGGCAATGAAACTGCGATGGCAAGCGCTATCAACAGAATCACGGTCATGAATGGCTCGGGGGAATCAATGGGGAGTGAAAAATGTGAAGTACGCAGTCGCTGGCCGAGTTTACTGCGACATGACGAACACTAGTAACTAAGCCACGACACCGATAATCGGTGCGCCGAGCTCAATCAAATCAACAACCGCCGCACGTGCATGAGGGTTCTTACGCACGTCTTTGGTCGCCGCGAGTACGATCCCGTCTGCTCGCGCGGTGAGCATCTGGAGATCTGCCGAGGCGGTGGCTGCCGGACTATTGACGAGAATAATCGAGTAATTCTCGCGACATTGCTCTACCAATTCCGTCAGGCTGCTGGAGGCCAACGCTTCACGCGGAAAAGCGGTGTGGCCGCTACTAATCAAATCGACTCCGGGACAACCGGTCGGACGCGCGAGGTCGCCCACCGAGTCGCACGTCGAAGCGAAATACTCAGACAACCCCGCGTGATCCGCATGGTCATTACCCTGCTGCGCGTTAGCTTGCCCCAAATCGGTAGCATTGCGGGGCAAAGGAACGACATTGGTAATCGGCAAAGGAGATTTCCCTGGACAGACGGCGTCGATAATCAGCACCTTCTCCTCGCGTTGAGCCAGACATTCAGCCACTGAAGCGAGCAGCGGTGCTGGACTGTATTTCGGATCGATGCTGCTGAACAACATTACCGATCCGTCGCTGTGGGACGATTGCTGAATCCGCAGTGCCAACATCCGCACTACCTCCAGTTGCTCCTCTGACAACTGGGCGGGCACGATGCGATTGCGACGGCGCGGTTCAAAATCCTGCAGGATTCGTTCCGCCAAAACTGGTAGTCGTAGCGAGTTGGCGAATTCCACCTGGGGTGGCGTTTGCTGCCGATACCACTCGGATGCCAACACCGGAGCACTGAGCACCAAACCACACAGCCCGAACGCCAGGGCGAATATCTTCGTCCCATTGGAGGAGACCTGCGTGGTCTCTAAACTCGCAGGCACCGAGATCGACCATTCACGCACACGGCACTTTTCCAGCTGGCTCATATTCTCGAGCTGGGCCGACAGGGCCTTTTGCTGGTTCTCTGCCTGTTCCAGACGAAGCTCGTATGCGCCGTACTGGTCGGCACCGATCCCTGTGAGTTGCTCACCAATCTCGTCGGCCTCTCGCTGATAGTCCTGCAGTCGGGTCTCCAACATCTTGATCTGGTTCTTGAGCGGGATCATGCTCAGCTCGAGTTGCTCCTCCTGTTTGACCAGTTGGCCGCGCTGCGTCTCGATCTCCCGCAGCCGAAACGCAAACGTCTCGACGTGGTCATCAAAAAGTTCCCCGACGTCGTCGAGGTCGTTTTGGGGCAACGCGACATTGCTGTCCGTGACCGTCGCGTACAGCTCGACTTGCCATTGCTGAGGCTCACTAGGGGCATCGGCCGAAGTGGCAAACTGCTGCACGCGCTCAGCTAAGTTCGTCAGCTCAACATACACCGGCGAGCCCTTGGTGATCTGCTCACGGATCCGACTCAGCTTGGAGGCGAGTTTGCTCGAAAGTTGAGTTTTGAACTCACCAAGCAACCCCTCGACTTGGTCATCCAAGCCCTCGCGCTTCTGCCGAATCGCCTCGATCTGCTGCATGACGCCCATCTGCTCGACACGCTTTTCGTCGACGTTCAGTTGCGTGCTGCTGACACTGGAGAGGATGCTGCGATAGCGTTCGCTGTTAAGACCGCCCTCCTCCAACACCTTTTGTTGCTCGGCTTGCACCTCGAAAATCTGCTGTCTCGCATCAGCCACGTCGGCGCGCGACTCGAGCAGGGCATTCTCGACATGTGTCATATGATTGGTGAGGGTGCGTTTGCGCTGCTGAGCCATCTCCTCGACGAAAATTGCGAGCAACTCATTCAGATTGTCCACGCATTCCTTCGGCTTCTTCCCGGCCATCTCGATCGACAGCAGGCTGGAGCCACGACTGGTTTTTGTCTCGATCAGTTCTGACAGTATTTTGGGCGAAATCTGCAAGTCCCGTGATTTGCATAGTTGGCTTAACATGGGCGTCGACTTGATTAGCTCGGCGCAGGTCGTAGGCCCCACCGCTTTAATGACTTCGCCACCACCAGGTGCATTGGGCAGTCCTGTTTGTATTAGTGACGCTGTACTAAGCGAGGAAACCTCGCCAAGCATTTCCTGCGCTT
This sequence comes from Bythopirellula sp., assembly GCA_965228965.1. Taxonomy (GTDB): domain Bacteria; phylum Planctomycetota; class Planctomycetia; order Pirellulales; family Lacipirellulaceae; genus Bythopirellula. The sequence continues at coordinate 4,421,741 of OZ245849.1, read as the reverse complement.
TGTAGCCCACAAAGCCGCTTGCACCGATGATGATAAGGAACAACCACCACCGACGTTTCAATGCTGACAGTAGCAGCGACGAGCCCTCGGGCTCGCCAAGTTCCGTGGCATTGACGTAGGAAACCGTGTGAGTCTGAGGTGTCAGGTAGGCTGATCGTCGCGGTTGAATCTGAAGATCTTGGGCAGCCATCGGCTTGAGTTCTTTGCTGTTCGACTCAATCGTTGAGCACTCGTGGGGAACCTACATGCTTCCCGTTTGGATTGGAAATAAACGACGCAGAAGGCAATCGAGCGAGTGCTAGGCGCGATTCGGTCGCGATAGCTAGGTGCCGCTCGATCGAGGGTTGAGTGAGGCGTGGCAGCAGGGGCAACCCATCGTTAAATGCACGAGTACGACTCGATCTCACGATGGAATTGGCAACGATTCTTAGCTTTCCAGACTAACGTCATTGGGGGTCTCTTTCAAGAATTCTGTTGCTCCAATCTGCGACAGAACGTCGCACTTAACGTCACGGATAGCAAGTAGTTAGGCTGAAACGATAAGTAAGCAGGTACAAATTATCGGGGCCTATTTATCATTTCGATAGATAGCCGTACTAACCGAACTTCCACTACGGCAACTTTCCCTTCCGCGCAGAATTCGCTTCCGTTCAGTTTGCGCTCGTTTAAGATCGAGAATAGGCAATCGTCCAATAACTTGCTGACGAAAACTCTGGTTTTCTTCATCTGTAAACTCTAAACTCGATCTCTTCTGTTCAAATGGCAGATACGTTAAACCTCGGCACCAGTTTTGCGTAGTCGGTCGCCGTCAAATGGTCCACCTCTAGCGATTGGCTGGAGAAGTGGGCTTGCATGAGTTCTACCCCATCGACGATTTATAATTTGACGGAAAGTTCTTACGGATTATGTCAACTGCCCCACCTCAAGGTTCAAGTGCGGAAGCGGAGTTGCTGCCAATCTTGGACGTCCCCCCCGAAGTCCCGGCAGCCGCAACAGTTGCCAGTCACCCACAACCCGAGCACCTCGATTTTGCTCCGGCTTCTTGTGGATTCGACAACCGCGTAGATCGCCCGCACGTAGGACAGCCAGTCCCAACGGACTCCGACGCGGTTGACTCGTCGGTGCTGGAAGACACGGTGTCCTTTAGTCTCGATGACACGCATGTGATCCCCGTTGCTCAACTCGCCGCCGCCCAATCGGTGAGAGCCAACACTGGCGGAGTCGCTAGCTCGCTCGCCATTGATGCTCCCTCGGCAACCGGCCCCTTGGACGGCCTGTTCTACGAGTCGATCAAACGCTGGCTGGACATCGTCATTAGCGCGACCGCGCTGGTACTGCTGTCGCCGGTGCTGCTGATTTCGGCCCTTATCGTCAAATTTACCGATGGTGGTGCGATCTTTTATCCCCACCCACGTGTGGGCGAAGGTGGTAACGAATTCACCTGCTACAAATTCCGCAGCATGGTCGTTAACGCCGACAAAATGAAGGCCGAATTGACCTTCTTCAACTCGCACGACGACCAGCGTACGTTCAAAATTCCCAACGATCCGCGGGTAACACCGTTCGGCCGTTGGATGCGTCGCATGAGTGTGGACGAACTGCCTCAACTGTGGAACGTCCTCAAAGGCGATATGAGCGTCGTCGGCCCGCGTCCGCCGGTTGTTTCCGAAGTGGAGCAATACACTTGGGACGACATGCAGCGACTGGCCGTCAAGCCTGGGCTGACCTGTATTTGGCAAGTTTCCGGCCGCAGCCGCTTGCCATTTCCTGAACAACTCAAGATGGATCTGGAGTACATCGAGAATCGCAGCTTGGCACTCGACCTGAAGCTCATGCTGCTGACCATTCCCGCTGTCGTCTCCGCCGATGGTGCTTATTGAAGCGTGTCCCTCGTCACAGCTCCGCGACAGTCCAACCGCTTCGTCGGGCGGACGATTGCGTTGACGACGTCGCGGCACGCGGCCGCTGTGTTTGAGTGAATCGTGATGGATACGTTTGACCTGGTTGTCGTTGGCGGAGGCATCGTTGGGCTGGCGACCGCATATCGCTTCGGCCAACAGCACCCTGGCAAATCGATCGCCATCCTCGAGAAAGAACCCGAGCTGGCCCGCCATCAAACTGGCCACAATTCCGGCGTGCTGCACTCCGGGATCTACTACAAACCAGGATCGCTCAAAGCCCTCAATTGCCGCGCAGGCAAGCAGGCGATGGAGGTTTTTTGTGCAACTGAAGGCATCGAGCACGACATCTGCGGCAAGGTCATCGTCGCGCTCGATGAATCGGAGCTGCCAGCGCTGCAGACGATTTTCGAGCGTGGCCAGGCCAATGGAGTCACGTGCGAGCTGATCGATCAAGATCGGCTGAAAGAACTCGAACCGGCCGCCGCTGGAATCCGCGCCATCCACGTGCCCGAGGCAGGGATCGTCAACTATTCTCAAGTTTGCACCCGCCTGGCGGAGATAATTACCGCCGCAGGGGGCCAAATCTTGCTCGACACGCGGGTGACCGACATTCGCCCCACGGGGGACGAAGTACACATCTCCACCCCGCGAGGCGAGTATCGTGCCAAGCGACTGGTCAACTGCGGTGGCTTGCAATGCGATCGGGTGGCCAAACTGGCTGGGGAGAAATGCACTACCAAAATCGTTCCTTTCCGCGGTGAATACTATCAGCTCAAGCCTGCGGCAAGTGGGCTGGTCAACAACCTGATCTATCCGGTGCCCAATCCGGCCTTTCCGTTCCTCGGCGTCCACTTCACACGGATGATCGACGGCAGCGTCGAGTGTGGCCCCAACGCGGTGCTCGCGTTCGCCCGCGAAGGTTACACCAAAACCACCATCAACCCACTCGACCTGGCCGAGTCGCTTACCTATCCAGGCTTCCTACGCATGGCAGCCCGGTACTGGCGTGAAGGCGCCGGCGAGATGTGGCGGAGCGTCAGCAAGGCGGCCTTCGTCCGCGCGCTGCAGCGGCTTGTGCCCGACATCCGCAGCGAAGACCTCGAACCTGCCCCCGCCGGCGTGCGGGCCCAAGCCGTCGGTCGCGACGGCAAGCTGATCGACGACTTCCGCATTCAACGCGACGGCCGGTTGGTGCACGTGCTCAACGCCCCCTCACCCGCCGCGACCGCCTCACTCAACATCGGCCAGCACATCGTCAACGAGTGCGCTGCCGTCCCCCTCGCTTAGGTTTCTGACGGCCCGGCGAACGTTGGAAATCGCTTACGCCCAATTTTTCGTGCCCCGCCGAAGTTCCCGTCAAGTAGCGGCGAGACTGGTTTTGCACAGCGACGCCGACGCTTTTTCGTCGAGCAAAACGGTGCGCCGCACCCCTTGTTTTTCCGCTTCTGGCCGTCAATAAGCGCAAGCAAAACTCAGGGCTTCGCCCACCTCGCGACCGCTCAGCGGACGCACTCGCCGGCGCGAAATCTCCAGACCTAGCGTTTCATTGTAGAGTTCGCCACGGCCCATTCCATCACGAATATTGGCCGTCTTCAGGTTGGTGCCATGGCAATTTTTCAGAGCAGCTGTAGGCTAAAACTACGAAGAATGCAAAGGCCGCCGCTTCGTCCGAGCCTATACTACGGACTGACTCCAATACAGCCTTGATGTGTGGACGGCCAGCTTGTAGCCGAGCACTAGCGAAGACAAGCCGATCGGCGTAACTGACAATCACCCCTTCTGGAGCGAAGATCGCCAGGAGTTTGTCGAAGCGGGTGAATTAGAGGTTGGTGAAACACTTCTCACACTCACCCGCACGACGACCATCGCCAGCATCACCAATCGCGGTGGTAATTCACATCACCGGATGAAAGAAAGCTTGTTTTCGACAAAGTTGGAGTTTTCCAATATTTTGGAGAGTAAGGAGGGAAAAACCATGGCTAATAAAATGGAGGTCACGATCTGTGTGCCACCAGAACATGAACAACATATCGCACAGCTTTCCTGGATTACAGATGAAGTAATTGAACCGGGTACTGATGGGACTATTGATACTTGGGCAGCATTGACTGTCGAAAACGGGTTCTTAGAGTTAATTATTTATCCACCAAACGATAGTGAGCCATGGCGATTTCCATTCAACGAAGTAGTTACCATATTGCAAGAAGGCAAGTTAAAACTACTTGACCTATATCCAGAGTTCCAGAAGACCTAAGTAAACTTCGTACGCTACCCAAGGCATATTCGCAGTTCAACTTAAGGCGCTTGTTAGGCACTCTCATAGGTGACCAAACGAAAGAATTCACCGAGTTTATGATAGTTGGTTTGGATGAACAGCGATACTTCGCGATCCAACAAGAGGAATACTTCACTGGTATCTTTACTATCGCTCACTAGATTTACAATCTCTCTGCATGATATCACTTGAAACGAGAATAGTGTCAGCAACCAACATGCAAGAATTCAAGTTGACAGCGAAATCGATCGAAACCCTTGGCCTATGTGTTGCACTTGGCAGAAAGACCTAGGCCTTTGTTTCTATCCGAGAAACAATCAAAAAAGCATCTCTTCAGTTGGTACTGCTGATACTTCCCGAATTCTGGATTTCCCATGGGGTTGGATTACAAGAAACTGCTGGAAGTGTGTCGGGATAATTTTGGTTCCCCCCGACGAGAGTTTTCCTGGTGGAAACGACGGAAATTGAGAATTGACGCGGATTGGGATACCGAAACAGACGAAATTGACAAAATCTTCGAGCGGTATTGGGAAATCCTTGAATATGGAGACGTGAGGTGGGGATATATTATTCAAGCAAACAATCTGCTCTACGAATACGGTTTCGCAGAGTGCCCAGCCGTCATCCTTTATTGCGAAGGACCAAATCCATACACATCACCGGAAATACTCGAGAAGGTCAACGATGGTGTTAGGGAATTAGTTTTCTCCAAATCTAAAAACGAGAAATTGCAAAACATCGTTGATCATTTAGAAAACCATTCCTCACGTTTCTTCGGTATGGAGATCCCCATATCTACCCACCATTCGTTCCGGATGTCGACCTCGCTGATTTTCCGTCATTTCTTACCTGAAACAACACTCAACTTTCCATATTTGCCCATCGTCGTAGCCAATGATGATAGTGGAGTCCTTGTCACTCTACCCTACTGGTACTGATATGTTTCACCGGCAAGTGAGACTTTTTGGTTCAGGTACAAGTGACGATCTCGGGTGATGGGTAGGGTAAGGTTCTCTGCCTGATTCCTAGGTTGATCTGCTTTCGGCGGTGGCGGGCCTGGGACAGTTTCAATCGCCTGGCCGCCGTCACTTCTACCGGGTTGCCGCGATACCAAGTAGCGGGCGTCTGGAATTCCAGAGCGCTGTGCAAACGCTCGGTGTTGTAGTGATCGATGATCTTGCCAAGCGCCTCCTCGGCTTCGTATCGACTCGTGAGCTCATGGACTTCAATCGCTTCGCGGAGCGTGCGGTTGCAGCGCTCCATCACGCCATTCTCCTCAGGGCAGTGCGGCTTGATCCGGTGATGCATTAATCCGTGGTGCGCCAGCAAGCCGCCAAACTCACGGCTGATGTAACCACTGCCATTGTCGCTGCGGATGATCGGCTGGGTGGTGACTTGTCCTTGATCATTCGTGGCGAATGTCTCCAAGGCCCGTTGCGCCGCGACGCTGATCGAATGACCGTCCATGCTCGTGAGTAATTCCCAATGCACCAGGTAACGCGAATACTCGTCGATGAAATTCAGCAGGTAATACTGCGACTCACCGAGCGTGAGATACATCAGATCGGTCGCCCAAATCTCGTCGGGCCGACTCGCCTTCTCGATCTGGTCGCGGTAACGCTTCTTGCGCCCAGGACACTCGCACATTAGCCTTTCGCCCTTCAATATCCGATAGACCGTGCTCTGACTCAGGTAGGCCACGTCGTCGTCGATCATTCTCCAAGACAACTCTCGATGCCGAATCTCCGAATGCTTCAGTGCGTAGTTGACCACTGCCTGCTTCTCCTCGGGCAATGCCTCGAATGCCTGTACCGGTGGAACTGGTTCGCTTCGCGGTTGTTGCCAACGCTCTGCTTGCTTCCAGCGGAAATAGCTGGAACGCTTGACGCCTAAATGCTGCAGTACTGTAGCGATTGGCATGCCGCTGCGCGTCTTCGCCTGGTCCACCGCCGTCACCACTTGCTCTTGAAGCTCCGCGGGAAGCTGACCGTAGTCCTCTAATCCGAGAGTGTTTTTTTAAATTGCAAGTTCTCGGCCGTGATCTCTGCGATCACCGCGTCCTTCTGACGCAGTTGCTCGGCGTGGCGAGCTTCCTTGCGCTGTTCGGCCTGGCTCTTCTTCCTATCGCCGAAGATGGCTTCCGCGCTGCCCAGCAGTTGGCTCTTCCATGTGTGATACTGCGTCGGCTGGATCCCTTCGCGGCGGCACAGTTCCGAGACTTTCACGTCCGGCTCCATTCCCGCTAGCACGATCCGCAGCTTCTCCGCAGGCTTCCAGTGTCGACGTCTTCGCTTCTCGCTCATCAGGTCTCTCCGTGAAATGGGAGACCGTCAATCGTAACTTCTAATGAGTCTCATTGTCGATGATGCAGTACAGTACTGGCCACAGGAGTTACTTGAACTATGGTTAGGAAAACCGGTTGAGGCGATCGGAACAGATTTCACTACCGTCGATTTTCGTCGATGGGCAATTAGCGTGCTCGTATGGGATAGTTGGCTACTGGCGTTGGTCCTTATGTTGCCCTTTTTGCTCAGTCTTTTCTTTGACAGATTAGGGGCCGTGGTTGGCTTTGCATCAATCGTGGTTCCTTTGACAGCCTTATGTATTCGATTATTTGTGGCACGCAAACGCATCCGAGAAAACCATTGCACAAGATCCGTTAGGAAAAAACAGTATATCGCTTTGGCAGTCGCCTTATGCACCCTGTTGTTTGCGGACACACTCATTATCTTGCTAACAGTGTTGCCAAACGTCGACGAGGAACCTTGGTTGGAAATAATTCTGATGCTAGGTGGAATAGGCCTCATCTATCTCCTGGGGATGACTATCGCAATGTACCCTGGTCGAGGTTGGAATAAACAGTAACATTGGTGTGCGAAATGCAATCTCAGTCGACCGTAGAAATTCTGTTGATAGTATCTTACACATGCCGACTATATTCAGTCAGACCTACCAGAGGCAGGACAATAGTAGAAAGGAAGGAAAAATGAATCTAAGTCCTGGCGGTATTCTCGGAGGAATTGTTTGTGGAGCGGGAATGTTTGTCGCGTTGTACTCAAAACTAGGCTGGAAGATGCCTACATGGTTAGTTATCGCCGCTGTCGTTATAGGCGCATTTGCGGGGAATTTTCTTTGGGAAATCTTCTTCAAGAAGTCCAAGTAAGTTATGCCCTTATAAAAATTGATATCATCAAACGGAGCATGGCATAGCGAAGGTTCTGACCAGCATCAAGAACCTGAACCAACGGGGCTAGGCTTAGCACTGGTAGGACTCACCGTACTCGCCATCGGCCGGACAAGATGAGCAGATACCTGATCCCGTTCACTATCTAAACAGTTGCGAATTCCTATTCGAGAACCTATTATCCCCCTATGGAACCAACGACAGACACTTCCGGACGCCCAGTGTTCGAGGCTACCGGCGGCCTGGTAGTCGGCCTCTGGTCATGTTCTTGGCCGTTTGCGTCGGTCACACTCTATTGCGACCGCGTTGAGTTCAAATCGCCGACCAATGTCCAATACATGCTTGAGAAGGCCGACATTATCAGCTTCGACTCGATGGGTTGGCTCCCCACTCCGATCACGCGCGGCGTGCGGTTCCGTCATCGGCTCAGTCACTACGGGGAGAAGTTTGAATTCTGGACGGGCTCTCGCAACGACTTCCTGGCCGCGCTGCAGGCACACGGCTTCGGCCAGTACGGGACGGATCCTTCCGAGTAGTCGACCTAGGGTTTCTCATTGGGAATGCGAGTGTGTCGATGACGACGGAACCACCGGACGCTTGCATCGTTCCAGTCAATGCTCGTTCCGAGATTCCAGAGGAGAAGCGAACCTGCGCGGGCGGAAACCGCGATTCGCTAATCGACGCCGGTGGGTGAAGGTTAGGCCGTTCTGGCACTTTGAGAGTACTAATAGTGGCAGCGCCCATGCCGAGAATCTAGCTCCCAAATTGCATACTTATCAACTAGAAGTTCTATCCTTGATTGCTGGCTATTCTCTCGACTTCATCGGATGACATTGCCACGTTTACACCTCGATCGATGTTGAAACGCACTATAGACTCCCCAAGTTGCCTCACTGTGGGCAGTAACTCACGAGCAGGTACACTGACAACCTGTCTATCAAGAATTCGGCTTTGATGCTCTGCCTCAATTTGCCGTGTCGAAGCTCCCTCCAAGTATTTCGTCTGGATACAAGAGGGTCCGCTTAACCTTCGGCGGATATTAGTAGTTGAAAGGAAACTGCCATCTGACAGCGCGGACGTGAGAACGAGACCCGCTTCACGGCTCACCTTGCCGGCGACTTTCACTTCAGCAAATGGAATCGTAGCCCAGACTGCTGCATTCTCTTTAGTCAGAACAAATGAGTAGCCAATTGCCGAGCCGATAGTCGGTATACGCGTTTGGAACGCCGCCGAGAATCCGAGAGACTTAAGTTCACCGAGTTGTTCATCAACAGCAGATATCACGAACTCGGGGATATCCGCGAGTTCCACAGATTCCTCATTCAACAGTGCTAGCCCGAACGGCAGTGTAGGAGAAACGCCGACTATCTTGATGATGACGGCAACTGCGAAGGATAGCGGGTTTCCTGCTACGTGCCACAACTCTCTATATGATGCATTCGAAACAACAGACTTGTAGTAGACTACGTCATTCATCACCATGATCTAGTTTCGAGAAACAGGCAGCGTGGAGGCATTTGCTATAAGGTAAGTCCAGAACATAGAGTCTATCAGTTCGGGTGCCAACCTGCCAACGGAGCTGGGCTGGTCCACTACGCTCCTTTCTCGTCAGCGTTAAACTACACTTGGCTATCCAACTGAGGAGTGAATCACCTCGTTGGGAACCCACGAGCTACAACAGCAGCGCGATCGAAACGCCGAGGCCAGGCGTGGTACGCGGCCCAGCCGGCCACGTCTCTGCTACGCGCTACGGTAGCTCGTCAGGCATTGCCGTTCGGAGACGAGTTTGCAGGTATACGAGCCGTCGCAACTCATAGGTCTCCGCCCAATCGAACCTAGCGAGCACATCTCATGCACGATGGCTATAGGGTGGTCGCTGATGTAAGATCGACATACCCAGCGCGGATCGCGTATCATAGTTGATTGCTGCGACGAGGTTGTTTGCGTCCTCAAGCGAATCCCCTTGGACTGCACGATTCAGAAATCTGGGGGGGCGAACTGATGAATTTAAGACGATGTCGTGGTTTCACGTTAGTCGAGTTGCTAGTGGTGATCGCCATCATCGGCGTGTTGGTGGCGCTGCTGCTGCCGGCGGTGCAGGCGGCCCGCGAGGCGGCGCGACGTGCGCAATGCATGAACAATCTCAAGAATCTGGGATTGGCGATCCTGAACTACGAAAACACGACCGGCCGCTTGCCGCCTGGCAGATACGGCTGCGACGGCACCTCCAACTGTTCCCCCAACTCGTGGAGTCGCGGCGCGAGCGGCTTCTTGCCGCTACTGCCGCAACTTGAACAGCAGGGGATGCACGAAGCGATCGACTTCGACGATGGACCGTGGAAGACACCCGACAACGCGCCCGAACGAGATCGGGAGACTCCGCACCGAGCCAATGATACGCTGGTCGGTACGCCGCTGCAGGTGATGAGTTGCCCCAGCGATAGCAAGGAGCCGTTCGTCGAGTTCAAGACGCTCACGGAAGCGACCGGCAGCTACGCCTTTTGCTCCGGTACCAACGGTCCGTCGAAAGGAATTTCCGGCATCGTGAAGTACGACAACGACGGCGTGTTTATGTATCTGTCTGATACGGATCGATTCGGCCTCGAGTTGAGGCAAATCACCGACGGCACTTCGCAGACAATCTTCCTGGGCGAAACTCGTGATGGTCATCTCCAACCGACTCGTAACCGTTGGACTGCGGCAGGTCGCCATGTCGATGGCCTCAGAACCACCGACAACCCGATAAACTCCGAGATCGACACGGGATGGGCCCAAGACGTGCGGTACGGTTATCGGACGGTTGGATCTTTTGCAAGCCGACATCCCGGAGGCGCTCAGTTTGTGTTCGGCGACGGTCATGTTGAATTGGTGAGCGAAGATATCTCGCTACTGCTATACCGGGCACTTTCGACGCGTGCCGAAGAAGACAACTTGGTTGAATAAGGGATGAACAATGGCTCGCATGCCGCTCAGCAACGCGTCGCATCGTTACTTCTCATGGCTCGTGATTGCCATCGCGGCCCTGAGTTGTTCGCTCGGATGCGGCGACGGCCGTCCGACACGGGTGCCCGTTTCGGGTCGCGTGTTGATCGACGGTGAGCCGGTTGTCCACGGCAACATCCGCGTCTTCCCACAAAACGCGCGGGCCGCCTCGGGCCAGTTGGGCCCCGATGGTCGCTTCGAACTGACAACCTATGACAAAGGCGATGGCTGCGTCCTGGGAACGCACGTCGTGACCGTCAATGCCCTAGAGCCGATCAATGCCAACTCGCAGCGCTGGCATGCGCCCCACAAGTATCGCGACGTTGGCACTTCAGACCTGACGTTGGAAGTGACCGAAGCAAACGATGCGGTAGAGATCCAGCTAACCTGGGATGGAGGCAAACCCTTCATCGAACGCTCAGGCGATGCAGGCGGAGATTGACGGGCGGAGCATAGGGGTTAGGTCATCCCACCCTCACCTTCGGGTAGTCAGGTCATCGTCTTGGGGGCGACAACTGAAGTCTCACATTTTCACATCGCTGCAGCCTGACTCGACGTATTACCTGGATCGCCCGTCAGCAAGTTCTCGCTCGCCACGCAGTAAACGCCACTCCTCGATATCGTCTACTGGGATGCTCACGCGCAATCCAGGCCTTAGCTCAGGGATTAGCTTGGATTGGTCTTGTAGCGTGCCCTCGATTTCGAGACTACCATAAGTGCGATTCGCTTTGCTTGCTTTCACCCATAGCGGGTCGCAGGCTATTGCCTTGCCCATGTGCACTAGTAGTTCAAGCTCGGTTGTTTTCGCCTCAGCTTCGAAAGATCGGACAGCCTCGAACAGCTTGGATCGCGCGATTCGATCCTTCTCTACTTCGTCCGGATCTTCATCCGCCTCTAGGGCAACGCCCGTTTTCTTGAACGCCTTAACTTTTCCAGTGCTGCCCCAGCTTGCCATAAGTGACTCGGAAACTGGATAGGCCAGCTGTGGTTCCCAGGGGTCATCAGCTTCGACGAACAATACCGCGTTGCGGTTTTCGACCAATTGAACGGTAAGGCTGCGTGCTAGTTGCTCGCTTTGTTTACGCAAGGGCGCAGTCCAAGCAGCTGTCCCGATGACTAACGATCCCTTCGGGTCGTTAACAAGGCTGGCGAGTGCGTGGTTCTCATCTGCTGTTTGCCGAGGGATTGCAAGCCTTTCGGCACCGGTGGCGATCCAGATGCTGCCCGTGCTAAACCGCAGCACAAACCCGTTCACCTCTTGTTCGCCGAAGACTTCAATTGGTTCTGGTTTCGCCTGGGTCTTGACGCCAAGCTTATTCATAGCTGCCGTGATGATGGCCCCATCAAGCACCCAAGGTTCGTCAGAGTGAAAGACGGCAAGGACAGGTGCATTGCCGTAGGCCAAACTGACAGGGTACTGTTCGTGCAACTTCGAAAAATCGCTCTTCAGAAAAGTAGCTCCGACATCGTCGTTGGAATAAAAGACACCGGCAGAATCGCTTTCCTTCGCAACATTGATCGCCAAGTCGCTTGCGTCACGCAGATTGCCCTGCGCTGCGTTCAGAATTGCCAATGACGTGCCATCGTTCTCATCCGTAAGTTCTGCTATCGCACGTTTGCGGGCCTTGAAATAGTCCTTATTGCGGAGCAAAGCAATCCTGAGTCGTTGTTCGAGCAAGTAACGCTGGTACGGTGCCAGGGCGTCTGCGTCGTCGCTTTTCAATGCCAATTCTGCCGACGTGATAAATGAAGAGTAGTCTTCGCGTTCCCAGGCAGAACTTGCTTCGATCTGGATCAATTGTGGATCGTCGGGCTGCTGACGGCGATGATGATACAGCAATTGAGTCAGCGCATCCCAGTTTTGCTCGTCAACGAATCTTGTTGCCAACGAGTAGAACGCCTCGCTCTTATCTTCTTTGTATTGATAGTAGTCGCGCCATCGGTTCGATTCGACGCAAACTCCGAGCAAACGATTGTCAATTGTCCAAGGCTCTTCCGTCCCCGACTTTTTTAGAGCCTGCACATAATGATTAATTGCTTCCTCCCATTGCTCCTCGTGTGCTGCCAATTCGCCTCTGGCGTAGCTGAGAAACGGGTCATCTGGCTGATTTGACGCGTGGAGTTTCAGTAGCGAACGAATGTCGTCCCAGCGCTCCTGTTGCGTCGCCAATACGACAAGTTGAGCGAAGCGTTCGCTCCGATCGTCGGAAACGGCATACGCCTCGGCGAGTCTTTCCTGCCGATAGATAGCACTACATAGCATGTAATCGCGTTGTATGGGCACGTAGTCGTCGTCATCGTCCGTGCTCCCGTCCGCCCTGGGAGTACGCAAGAGATTTTCGACTTCACTATATTGCTCTGCATCAAATGCAATCGAGGCGGCGTGCAAGAGTCCAGACACTTCGTCCGGATGTTCTTGGCGAAACAGTTCCACGAGCTGACGATACTCTTCTTGCGAGAGCGCGATATCACCATCGTCGTAAAGAATAACGATCGTTTCAAAAGCTCGTATTCGGTCTGGTGATTTCCGCCATCCCGCCAGCAGTTGCCCACCTTCCGCCATCGCTTGGATATAGCTGGAAGCGTAGGTCTGCCGTGTCGGATCATCCTCCGCGTCTGCATGTGCTCGCATGTAGAATTCAGCCGCAGCCAGATACTGCCCATCTAGTTCTTTCGCTAAGCCTTGCAGAAAAATCGTCTGCGCCGAGGAAGCGTCGTGCTTGCGCAGGTAGTTCACCAAATGTAGAAAACCGGGGTAATCGCTATAGGCGACTGAGTTCGCAACCTCGGCGACCTTCGCGACGGGGATGTTTCGCTCTTTCAAATAATCGTCGAAAGTTCCCTTTTCGTCTGCCGGAATTGCGTCGTAGATGCCCGAAAGGGCAATCGTGTTCTCAGGCAGAATACGTAGCAGATTCTTCCACGCCTCAATCGCTTCCTGTCTGCGGTTTAGGCGCCGCAGCAATTGGGCTTTGTATTGACACAGTTCGGGAGTCGGCCCAACTGTCGATTCGTACTTATTGGCATTGGCCAGCGCTTTCGTGGGATCACTCCAACGCTGCAAAGACAACAGGCCAAAGTAGGCACCCGGCGTCCTGTCCGGCGACCTGACGTTTTCGAAGCAGCGCTGTGCATCCTCATCGTAGCCATACGCTTGCCATCGGTAGCCGGTAGTGACCCAGCAAAAGTCTTCCACCTCAGGTGGAACGCTAATTGCCTCGGCGAACTTTAACTTCTCCTTCACTGCTTCATAGTCATTGTTAATTGCGAGTTCGTCAGCTTCCGAGACCATCTCGCCCCAACGATCGAAATTCTCCCTCAACTGATTATCGACGTACTTGATATAGACGCTCCACTCTTCCGATTCTGATAGTCCTAGGTCGAGCCTCACCCAATCGTAGAGTTTCCAACCATCGCCTGTCTCAGAAATGAACATGCGATGTTCACTGTATTCGTCGTTCTCTTCATCTCTGCAGTACGCATAAACGACACGAGAGTCTGAATCACCCACAGCCGCAAGCACGTTCGCGACGGTTATGTCGCTCCAACGTGAATCAAAGTCGACAGAATTTTTCAGCTCTGACCTCACGTACCGCTTGTCGAGGCTGCTCCAACCGACAAGACAGCCCGTTAGTTCGATTCGCTTCAACAACCTATCGTGATCGACCAGTTTACGAAACGCTTCATGATCCTCCGCGGCGACGGCGGCTTCGAGACTTTCAAAAAAATTGTTGATGGCAACTCTTTCCTCCAGCGCCGATCCAGCAAGGTCGAGCACGGGGTCTTCGGCGGCATCGAAGGAGCTAAACGCTGTTGTTGTTTCGCGAATTAGCTGCGGAGTGCTACGTCTCGCTGCGCAAGAAACTGTACGGTCACGCGATTCCGAAAGGCTTCGTAGCTTCCAAATCACCCCGCCCACGGCTCCAACGCTGACGACAACGGCTAATGCTACGAGCAAAAAAAACTTCGCGCTGTGGTTCGTCTGATGTCTTGGGCTGGATGATTCTTCAATCGTCAGCCACACAACGTCGTCGTCTGGGTTTTCACCTTGATCTGGCATAAGAATCTACTTCCTCGGGCGAACGGAAATCGAAAACTCTGAGAGCGAATCTATAGCACGAACCGCACGAGCCAGTTGACGATAAGCGAAACGACGATTCCCATGCCAAACCAGCTTGGCCATTTTCTCAGCACTACTTTCTTACGCAATTCGCGGAGAGAAAGGATCCGATAGGGTATTTGAAGTACGACCGCAGAAAACAGCAACCAACCCAAACGATGGTAGCGAAAAGAGGCTTCGAGGTCGCCTGAGGCCAAAGCAATAAAGCTTCGAGTCAATCCACACCCGGGGCATTCAATCCCAAACCAGGATCGACTTGAGCACAGACTCGGAAGTTGGACTTCTCCGACCGTGACCGAAGCACTGTCCCCCGTGCCTCGGATCGCCAAGGCGAATGAAAGCACTAGTACAATCACGCTTATGCAGAGCATTGTTCGGTGTCGATCCGTTCTCGACCGAATGAGAGATTGCTCAGCGAGCGCATATTCATCGACTGCCAACTCAACGAAATCTTCAGTCGCATTGGTAGTCTCGGACGCAGCTGGATTGCCAGTTATCAGCATCTCACAATTCCTACAAATCGAATCACTCTCAGCTGCTTGCGTCGACTTGGACCGTGAAGGACTGGTTGCAAGCCACGCACGTCACTTTTCTGCCCATGAGTGCCTGGCGAATTCGATAGGTTTTCTGGCAATGCGGACAGGCGATCCTTAGCGCTTGCTCCTGCTCACCCACCGCGGTTTTCGCCTCGGCGCGCGAACTAGCTACCGCTTCCGGCTTTGGTGCCACTGCGTTCGACGGTTTGGGAACAGTTTGAGTTTCGGCACCAGAGACACCACCTTCTACCAGCAAACTGACATCGTCTAGGGGCAACCTAATCTCATTAAGTTCGACCCAACGTGCTGCTTCGCCATTCAATGGGCTCTTGACGTTGTAGCTTTGGTACGCCAGCAACTCGCCAATCCGCATAACGATCGACTGCAAGGGTTCTCCCGAACTCCAATGGTCTCCAACGCAGATTGCGTGCGGCGCGATGTTTGGGTGAAAAACGGGAGACAGCATGCGACACTGTGGCGGCATGCGTGGGTAGTTTCGTGGCAGGAAAATTTCCACGAGGTGGCATTTCACCCGCTTCAACTCCTCGTTCACCATTCGCAGACTATCGATACGATATTCCAACTGGTAACGCTCCGGCGGATCGCCGTCTGATTGAATCAAGCGGACACGCGGATGCTTGCGCACGTAGTCGCTGAGATTCGCGAAGTCTGCCGTCAGTCGTCGTAGCCGCACCGTACTCATGGGGTTTCCGCCGCTGGATTTCGTCCTAGAATCTGAAGCCGTTCGGGCACTAATTCCATCAGAATTGGTAAAGCAATCGAAAAGCCCAGCCCCTCTGCGACTCGTTTGTGGCCGGTCATCGTGTTGATTCCAATCAGATTCCCCTGCTCGTCATAAAGTCCGCCACCGCTATTCCCCGGATTGATTGCAGCCGAGGTCTGCAGAATTTTAAAATTCTTTACGCCACGAGTCTGTCGGCGCATTTGCGAGAGACTACCCGAAGTATGGGTCCAGCCCAGACCGTGAGGATTGCCGATTGCAAAAACACTGTCTCCGATCTGTGGCGTCAACGCGTTATTCCAATGCGCCTCGACCACATCGATTTTTGCAACGGGGACGGAAATAATCGCGAGATCAATTCCGTAAGGTGCAATCCATTCAATAGCGCCAAGTGCCGTTGCCTGGTTAAATGCCGTCACCATCACCTCGGCGAGCGAGCTAGGGTCCGCAGGGATCTTCGTGGTGGAATCGGAGAAACTACTATCGACTACGTGCCGGTTCGTAACAATCAAGGCTGACCCATTTCGAATCTTGAGGACCACCCCCGAGCCGATTCCCCCTCTTCCCAATCCCTGGCTCACCTGCAGCAATACGTTGGCGCGCATCGCGCGCGCGATCGATTCAGGTAAGTCTTCCAGCGACCCTGGATCGACCGGCAGGTCCGAAAACGATACTGCGGTAGTCGGCGTTCCCCAATAGGTTGCCATGAACCCTGCCCAGCCGACCACGTCGAACAGGCCGATCAGCATTGCAGCCACCGCCAATCCCATCCCTCGTTTTCGTTGAGTATGTGTGACAAGGGCAATACAGGCGAGCACGATCGCAACCAGGCCGGTGATGAGTCCAAACAGCGGAATACCCAATATCGAGACCACGAATGCCCAAATACTGACTCGATTCCAACGGCGAGGTGCTGCTTCCTTCGGGCTGTCGTCTTGCGAATAGAAATCCGCCTTCGTAGGCAGCGGGACGGCGGACTCGAGTTCGTCGCGTGTGATCGAAAGCGGCTTCTCTGCACGTTCTTCCGTCGAAATCGAGCTACTAGAACACTGATACGAACAACACCCTTTGCGGTGCCAGCAGGGAGTGTGATGCACTTCGCCACAGACGTCGCAAATGGTAACGGATATCCCTGGGGTGATTTCGACCGAACAACAGGAACAAAGCGCACCTGTCTCGCGTTGCCCAGCCAATATCGTTTTTGGTTGTTGTTCAGACAAAGGAGATTCCGTCAGCCAATTGTCGTAGACCTCGGTTACAACTCGCCGACGAGCAAAAACACGACCAGCAGCACCGAATATACAGCAGAAAGCACTATGGCAGTCCGCCCCATGATAACAAAAAGTGGGCCGCATTTCGCCAGCTTTTCGCGTCGGGGCAGCAGGTAGGCCAGGGAAACAATTGCCATCAACGGTGCCAGGCATCCCAGCAGCGAGAGTACAAATATAACTACCACCGTCTTCTTCAGTGTCTCTAGCTCATCGCTGACTCTAGCTTGCATTCGCAGGTCTGCCACCGACATCGGATCGACCGAGTCGAACTCGGTGGAACAATAACGGCAACGCAAGGCAATCGACTTGATTTCTTCACCACAAGCTGGGCACTTCTTGGTATCGCCCCACGCAGTTAACGGACCCGTTGCGTTCGTTTCCGATTCCTCAATCGCTGGCGATTCCTCGCACCCGTACGTGCCACAACCTCCCACTTCCGACCAACATTCGCGGTGATGCGTTTGGTCGCAACTAGGACAGACGACGCAGGCCTCGTCAGTGGACATCGGGGTCTGACAAATTGGACAAATTGACTGTTGCCCGTCACTCAAAGTTGTTGTCTTGAGAATCGTACTGCTGGCGGTGACCGCCAGTAGCGTCTTGCACTTGGGGCAACGTAGCGATCGAGTCCGCTCCCCTTCCGGAACGCGCAACTTGCTGCCACACTCGCAAGTAATGATTGAAGAATCCATTAGCAATCGCAGCAACTACTGGGCTTGTTGAATAGCCTCAAGGACGAGGCTGACGACTATCCAAAAACCTTGGGCCGCTAACGAAGCCAAAAGCATCTTTTTTCCCTTCGGCTTACTTTGAACCATCCAAATAATGCCCATTATGCAACCAATGTTCGAACACAGGATTGCAACCACCCACTCGCCGCCACTCAGATCGCTATCCTCTTCGGTCGCTGCCGCTTTCTTCAGTTTCTTCTGTTCTTTCTTCTTAAGATCAGCATCAAAGATCTCGCCGCAGTAGCGACACTTCACTGCTCCTCGCACGATTAGCTCACCGCAAGCAGGGCAAGGACGACGCTGGTCTTGGGAGACTTCTCCCGCGCTCAGTTCTTCTTCGGTTAGGCCGCCCAGCAGCGCGTCTTCTGCTTCAAGCACTTCCTCTTCAACCTTCGCCGGCGGGATCTTCAATTGGTGGCCACATTTCGGACACTTGCCCGTCTTGCCAGCGGAAGAGTCCGGAGTAGAAAGCGTGACGCCGCAAGCGCTGCACGTTACCTTAATTGGCATAGGATGATTCCCCAATCTTGATTAGTTATTGCAATGCGATCCGCTACTTCTGAGATTCCTTCACTGAGAATTCCAGCACGGTCTTCCCAAGCACAATCTGGTCACCGTCTTCGAGCAAGCGGCGGGTAATCGGGACGCCGTTGATGTACGTTCCGTCATCCGTGCCACAATCCTCGATCTCAAATCGACCGCCTCGATTCGTGACGACGGCATGTTTTGGTTCAATGGCATCATCCTTGAAGAGATAGATATCCGCCTTGGGCGAACTACCCATGATGGTCGTGTCTTTAAACAGGATGAACTGCTTGCCCGCCAGAGGCCCCTTGCGCATCATCAGCCAGGCAGTTTTCGTCCAGCCTTCGACCAAACCGACAAAAAGTCCCACGAAAGCGCCGATAACGCCAAATCCCACCGCTCGGCTGTAGGTTGCTTGGCCGTCTTCGGTCAGCAATACCAAGCTGATCGGATCAAACAACAGTCCGCCGACCAAGCCGCCCAAGACTGCTCCCACCAGACCGTTGATGATGATCTTGCGTTCGCGCAGCGCCATCCCTTGGCCGAGTCCCGCAGGGATAGCAGCTATACTCCATGCCGCACCGCGCCCCATAATCAAGACGAGCAGCGCTAAACCCGTTGGCATTTCGCCCACCTGTGGGTCTTCCCAAAGGCTCTCCACGATGACCCATATGAAAGTGAACAAGATCCCGGTTGGAATCAGGGCTATCAGCCCCCCAACGAAACCGACCCCTAAACCCACAGCACCACACTTGATGGCCCTTAAAAAGTTTCGGCAGATAATGCCTTCCGCCGCGCCCAAGAATAGTCCAACACAGCCGGCCACCGCAGGGAACATGAAAATCTGTGCAATTTGTAACTCTTCCTCATTATCCAACGCATTATCGTCGAACCATGGCTCAAGTACGCCCCACCCCAGCAACCCGCCGATCATGGAGCAGATCGCCAGGTAAAACCAATTCGCGTAGATCACACGAATCAGCCAGGGCTGATCTCCACTCGCGTCGATGTCTCGCTGCAGATACTGCTGCATCTCGACATACTGTTCGACTTCTGGCGATTTCAGATCCGTGTCGGTGATGCGGATTGGATCGGACACGATTGCTACCTTTCGGGGTCCTTCTGATTCACTTCAGCTTCGGCTTTCTCCGTAGTAGCCTCCACGGTGGGCGGTTCCTCCGAGGGCTCGACTGGTTTCCGCGCGCTGTCGGTACCCTCGGCGTTGCCCGAAGGCGACGATTCGTCTGTTGCTGCCGACTTCTCGGCTTCCGGTTTCATTTTCTTCTGCGACAGTTTCTGGAGTTCAGCATGCTTTCTGGCCACCAGATGAAAAACCACTCGCCGTTCTTCGTCAGAAAAGCTGTATTTACGCGAGATACTCTCCAACGCCGCGCCCAAGAAATCGAGATTCTTGGCGATAAGCATGCGCTGATTCGTCCGCGCCTGCAATTCGTCCGCGGTCAGCTCACCCTGCGCGTCGGACAACTCCTGGAGTTCCTTGGATACGACGTTCATGCGAGCCTGTACCTCGGCCAAATCTTCTTGCAAACCGAGCTTGATGACTTTGTCGACCCCATAGTGCGCTACTACGCCTTCGACAATTCGTTGCCTCTCCCACGATGTCCTCCAACCTGCGAGCAAATACCCCATCAGGAAAACACAGACCCAAGTCAGTAATTGAACCATCGGTGACTGCAACACAGAAACAGCTTGCGCTGGCCTCTGTAAATCATCTCCCCCAGCCAACGAGTTTCCGGTCGCCTCACCTGCGGAACGATATGCGTTGCGTTCGGTCGTGGGGCTGCGCAAGCTCGCATGCGAAGTGCAAATCTGTTGCCCAATCCAATAATGTGACAAAACCTCTGGCTTGCCATTCTCCCAGGCGAACACACCTTCCAGGTCTCGAACCGGGTCAACCACATAAGCGACCTGCCCAGCACCGGAGAAAAAGTTCTCTTGAATGAAACAATCTCGATCGGAAAGAAAAATGCCGAAGTCGGGATGGGAGTGATACCAACCTAGAATACGAACGTCATCCGATTTCGCATCCATCGCTAGGTTGATCTGTGACCAAGATTCGTGCGTAAATGTCACTTCGGCAAATTTGCTCGTGGCACTTTCACACCGGATATAGTCACTGGCGTCGGCATAAGGTCCGTCGTCGTCTCGCTTCCACATGCCAACCAAGACACCGCAGATCTCGACCGAGACATCCTCTTTGGCGTGCTGCTGGATTCCACGATGGACGTCCGGTGCGAGAAATAGCCGAAACTTCGACTTACTACTGACGGGAAACTGCGCCTGCAGGAGGTCTTCACTTGCCAACTCTCGAACATCGACTCCGCTCATGATCTCCCCCCAGAATCAGCCAGCGTGCCCAGCACTTCGGACTGATCGCCTGCAAACTCGTAGTAGCGATGCTCGAGCCCCACACGTCCGCCGAGAATATCCCATGCCGGAATTCCGAGCTCTGCCAAAGTCTTATCCAAGTGTTCAGAGTCGGACTGGATGGTGTGGTAGAGGCCAGGCGTGCGTCGCGCTCCGCACTGAGGGCAAAGCGATTGTTTCTCAGTCACTCCGCCAAGCGACGACAGATGAGGTTCTGTTTGTTGGCACTGCGCGCATTCGAATGATTCGATCAGATCCTCATTCGTTTCGATCACCGCGTCAGCGCCAAGGTCGGAGCGCAGACGCTCCAAGAACTCGCCCACTTGGGTTTCCGCAACCTTCGACGGCAGCCGTTCGATCGGATCAATTGCATCGTGAGCAGGACATCCGTCCAGCTTTGAATAGTTAACCAGATAGCTCTGGTGATGCATGCCTTCGAATACAAATCCTTGCCCCGACAGTCCGTCCATATTGTGGAGCATCTTCAGTGCCTCCTGCACCTGGATCCCCGCGACCACTGATGCCGTCGTGGGCGTCGTGGGAACTTTGCCCTCTTCCATCTCCTCGCGCGTCAGCAACGCGCAACTTCGACGGGCCGCGAGCATCTTCCAATCGGTGTCACTCATGGTGCATTCGTAGCACGGCCCCGAGCTCGGATCAAAAACTCGTGCTACGCCATCCAAACGCTCGATCGCACCGTCGATCCACGGCTTACCCAACCTGGCTGCCGCTCGATTGATCGCGACTCGTGCTTCGCGATTATCGAGCCCTCCCAAGATCACATCGGCCCAGCGATACACTCCCAAACCAAGGTCGTAAACAACGTTTCCATGCCAAGCTCGCGTGCGCTGCCCAGGATAAATGTCGCGAGCAGTGCGGGCGGCGATCTCCGCCTTGCTCGAACCGCAATCGGCTTCGCGAAACAAGATCGAGCGAGACAGGTTCGAATTCTCGATGCGGTCCAAATCGGCGATGAATACGTTCCCGACTCCAACCAAGGCCAAGTTCTTGATGAGCTCGTTGCCAATCGCACCCGCACCGATCACCAAAACCCTTGCCTCGGCAAGTCGATCTTGATCCCACCAATCGATGAGTTCCAAGCGAGAGAATCGACCTTCGTCGTCGATTTCGTTGCCTATTTTGAGCACATCACTCACAAACAACTCCTGACAGACGGAGCGCTGCAAGTGCCCAAAAGCAACTCGAAGTAGTTGTGAGAGCCTGCCGTTATCTCGGGTTGCAGACGAAGGATGTCACCGTCTTCCACCGATGCTGAGTCGAGCGTGTCGCTATCGAGTAGCTGCCGTCCGGATCGTTTGTGATGAAACTTGTAGCTCATCGCCTGTCCATCTGGACTATGGCGAGGGAGATTCATGCGATCGATCAAAACCGCGATTAAGCGATTAATCTCCGCGTCGCTCGGCACTTCAACTAACTGCCGCTTGTTGCCTGTTGCATCCCAGACCTCAATCTTGATCTCGCTCATGACCCCATCATCCGCACTTACTTTGTCTTGCCCGAGAAGGCAAGTGAATTGACTAGCTGAACGCCGCGAATCTCACGGCACTAAGAGCAACATGATTCTAACTCAAGAAAGTCAAATTACCATCTGATTCCCTCCGAACATAAGAGCAATTTGACAAGAAAAAATGCTGCGAAAGCGATGGTCGGATACCTTCAGTGCAGACGAACCCAACCGGAATAGAATTGTAGTCGCTCCTAATTCTCGACCGCCAAGAAGGCTGGCAAGGTGTCAATAACCCATGGACATCGCGACGATCATTGCTCCGTACAGTAAAGTGCCGAGAACCCCCATGACGATCCCAAAAATGGCACGGCCGCGCCCTGACAGCTCCGGATTGTCTCTCAACACGACCAGCGCTCTAATGCCGAATCCAATAGCAAAAACCCCGAACCCCGGCAGCAAAGACAGAAGGCCGAGATATCCAGCGGCTATGGCCGAAAGAGGGCGATCGACTGGCATGAGCAGCCTATCGGTCGACGACGCCTGAAGACTTGCTCGATTTGCCGCTCTCAGAGTTTCATCCAGATACTCACGACAGTGGCGGCACTTTTTTGCGATCGCCTTGATCTCTCCGCCGCAATACGGACAAGGCTTCGATTCGGTATTCTGTTGACCTTCAAGAGACATTGATTGGTCCAAGTGAATCAAGGTGCGACTCTTGCTACCTTCCGATTATAGCTTCAGTCGTGATCGCAACGACAGATCAAGTGCGCGGAGTGTCATCACATACCTCTCAGGATCGCAGGCGACCTTCTTCCATAAGACTCAATTCGTCGCCTCCAACTTGGCTTGGCTGTCAATGGCCAAGATTCTTGGACGTTTGGCACCGAACGGGTTGCCGGCTCAACACAGGAGTCGACTATCGGCACACTCCGCAGGGCGTTCAAGGACCAAGAATTTGGTCAGCTATTACGGTCTGATCGAACCAGCAACGTGTCGAATAAAGGCGACCGAGGAAAAACTTCAGAGAGAAAAAGGGAAGAGGGTTGGCAGCGGCATGACAGCGGAACTTGTCACGCTAAGCGTATTCCGCGCCATGCGCCAGCAACGACTCGGGTAACGAAGACCAATAAAGTCGCCGCCTAAGCGTGATCCTAACGCTAGTTCGGACGACGCATGTCGCGGCCAGTCACGAGCCGGCGCGCGACATGCTGTAGCGGAGGACACGGGACTCGAACCCGCAACCGGTTGCCCGGCACCTGCATTCCAAGCAGGCCGCTAGCCATTCGCTTATCCTCCGAGGAACTCCGAGTAGGAATTTGGCCGTCAGAAAGTGAAACAACAACAGCCGTTTCACTTATTGGTGATTATTGTTCGACAATCCCAACTCCGCAATCCGCAATCAAACTCAGTCGGCTGTTTGAATCAAAGACACAAACTGCTCATTACTCTCAAATTTAGCGAGCTTGGTGGTGAGTTGCTCCATCGCGTCGACATGATGCATCGATGACAGCGTACGTCGGAGCATCGTCGCGGCATGCAGCGTCTCGGGGGGCAGCAGCTTTTCTTCACGACGCGTGCCCGACTGCTCGATATCGATCGACGGCCAGACCCGTCGGTCGGCCAGTTTGCGATCGAGCACGAGTTCCATGTTACCTGTGCCTTTGAACTCTTGGAAAATCAAGTCGTCCATCCGACTGCCCGTGTCGATTAGTGCGGTGCCGACAATTGTCAGCGAACCGCCTTCCTCAAACGCTCGGGCGGTGGCGAACAACTTCTTGGGGATATCCATCGCTTTGATATCGACACCGCCGCTCATCGTACGCCCCGTGTTGCCGACCCATTTGTTGAACGCTCGCGCCAGCCGAGTAATCGAGTCCATCAGCATGAACACGTCCTTACCCATCTCGGCCAGTCGTTGGCATCGCGCGACGGTCAGTTGAGACAACCGCACGTGGCTTTCGACATCGTTGTCCAGGCTACTGGCGAAGACATCGCCGCGGACGCTTCGTCGCATGTCGGTGACTTCTTCGGGCCGCTCGTCGATCAGCAGCATGACCATCGACACGTTCGGATAATTTGCCGACACAGCGTTGCTGATCTGCTGCATCAATACGGTCTTGCCAGTCCGCGGCGGAGCAACGATCAACGCCCGCTGACCTTTTCCCAGCGGGCAGAGTAAATCGATCACCCGCGTACTGATCGGATCGGCCCCCGTTTCGAGGCGGAACCATTCATCGGGCGTGACCGGAGTCAGCTCATCAAACGACTTCACGTTGACGTAGTCCTCGGGAGCCATCCCATCCACGTCGAGCAGTTCACGCAACCGCGGGCCCTGCTGTTTGCGATGTCGTTGGACCATGCCGTGCAGCAGCAGCCCTTCGCGAAGCCCGAACTTCTCGATCATCGTGCCAGGCACGAACGGATCGGTCCGTTCGCGGGTAAAGTTTGTTTCGGGGTTACGCAAGAACCCATAGCCGTTGGGGTGCATCTCGAGCACGCCCGAACCCGGGATGAGCGGCAACGGATCGCCATCGGGTGCATAATCGGCTTCGGCATTCCGATTATTGTTGTAAGAGTTGCGGCGGCGGTTTCCACCACGGCCGCGGCCACCGGATCGGCCATTGTTATTGTTGTTGTTGCGGCCTCGATATCTGCCGCCCGACCTCTGCTTTTTAGCCATCAGAAAATCCTAGTCTGCCCTAAGCCTTCGATCCGCACTCCGCCACGTTCTAGCGCCAATAGGATTCGGAGCCTCATAGCCCGTGAGTGCGTTCCTACGTTGTTCACATCTACCTGGAGTGACGTCTATCTGAGTCGAGAATCTGCCGATCAGTGCTGACCTGCCGAATCAACTACCACAAGGACTGATCCCGGCAACGAATCTGATGTCGTTTCGGAATAACGCGTCCGCTAAGGTCAGTCACCCATACGACGCAATAAGTTACCTCTCTCCAATCACATCCTGGACCGCAGAGGGGAACGCCTTCTGTGTCGTCAAGTCAACTAACCAACAATCGCGACCAGCCGAATCCACCGATTACTGAGTCTTCAGTCTTGACTCGACAAAATCTGCGGGTCTGACCTGCTTCGCATCCCCAGCTGAAAACCAGCTGCGGCTAGCCGATCGTTGACTGACCAATTGGCTTGCTGTGCCACAGCAGAACAGCTGAAAGCCATTTTGCCGTTAGGCTTCTCGCGAATATCGTAATCGACTTCGCCTGCTTCGTTCTAGCTCAGCAGATTGGAGGTGCCTTCGTACCTCAGTCTTGGTACCCCAATACCGCCAGATTCACCCTTGATTCTGTCTTACAGAAACTGCTTCTCTCGCTTGAGATGTTCCCTGGAGAATCATCTCTGGCTGGGAGCTGGGTTGAATCACGTCTACCCTCCGAACAGCTTGAGAAAACCGTTCCATTCTCAAGCTCTGCTTTCATTCCGTCGGAGGTGGCATTGCAACCGATGCCAGTGGAATGCCTATCCTTTACAGGCGAATAGCCTTCGATGCCGTTAATCTTGATCTTAACGAGTTCTCTTGAGATTCACTTCTCAAATTTCCAGAAAAACTCGCATTACATTACTGAGCCGACGGGGCTAACCATCCGTGTTACGATGCCCGCGAAGCATGCGTTTCAAACGAGAACGAGACTGCACAGTCGCTCGTCAAATCGATGCATAATTTTGATATATCACCCTGTGTTGAAATTCACCCAACGCCACCGACGCGGCGATATGAATCCAACTACAAGCAGACCATGTTATGTTCGTAGGCTTGCGATACCCCATAGCCTTACCCCGTGACGAATCTGCCCAGGGCAGAGATGGGCATTGAGAAAGCCAAAACGTCGAAACGCCAAACATGGCCTAAAGAACCCGCCAAATGCGGCAGGGTTGTGAACACTTCGGTAATATTAGTCACGACTGCTCATGTGTCAAGCTTGCTTGGGCTAGCAGGACAAAAACTTCGGAAAAAGATCCGTTGCAAACGGCAGGGTCGCACCCGATTCTGCGCAATGTTACCAGACAGCTCCACTCTGCGAGTTGAGGCCCCGAAGTCGCAGCTACGCGAGATGGACTTCACGGGAATGGCAGCATGCAGGAGAATTCACCCCCGCCGCTCACCCATCTTCTGACGCGGAGGAATTTATGCAAATCCAATTAAGAAAAAGACTTACGGCAACAGCTTTGGTTCTTCTTTCGGGACAGATTCCTCCCTCGCCGACAAACTCAACTCAATCGGAAAGATTTAACAAAGTCTGGCTCGCGGATTGTCGATTTGATTGAAAGCGGACCAAACTAGCTCGTTGGGTGGGTCTATTGTGGCCTCATTTCGCTGATTAAGTATCTCCTCATCACACGCACGCGAACGGAATCGCCATGTCCTCACGACGTCAGGCCACGCTCTTATCTCTTGTCACCCTCAGTGCACTCGTGGTGGCACAGCACGCTCAAGCCGATCCCATCAATTGGCGCCATAACCTCGATGCCGCCAAGATCGAGGCCAGTCGGACCGGGAAGCTGGTGTTGTTGCACTTCTACACTTCCAGCTGTGGTCCCTGCAAGAAACTCGAACGCGATGTGTTTTCACAGCCGCAAATCGCTGCTGCCATGGAACAGAATTTTGTTCCGGTCAAACTGAATGCCGATCATTCGCCGGCCATCGCCAATTCATTTCACGTTGATCGCGTACCTTTCGAAGTGGTGATTAACGGCCAAGGCGAGGTTCTACAGAAGCTCAACTGTCCACTTGAGCCCGCCGCTTACGGAACACAATTGGCCAATGTGGCACTGCACTATGGCGGAAGATCGGCCGTTCGCCAAGCATCGGCACAGACCACGATGAATCCCGCGTACGCTGGATTGAACATCAAGCAATCTGCGCCCGCAACGAGCGCACCGTTGCCACAGCAACAGGTGGTACCAGCGGTAACCACTAACCCATACGTGAACGCAGCGCCGCCCACTCCGCCAACGCAATCAACCGCTCCGCTAGTACAACAGCGACCCAGCGCGCCGGTCACGCCTCCGGCACCGGCACCGGCCAGATATCAAAATCGGTACGCTCAGGTCGCTCCCCAAACCGCGCCCGCGGTCCAACCACCCACCGTCCAGGCGCCAGTGACGCCTCCGATTAACGTCCCGGTCGACAAAGCAACAGATTCAGCAGCACCTGCTCTGGATGTCGCCTCGGTCATCGCGTCAACCGCGAGCGCAGCCGCGGCATCAACACCAGCCGAGCCAGCCGAAGCGTGGCCGCCCCAACTGCCGGCGGGTACACCTCCACTAGCTTTTGATGGATACTGCCCCGTTAGCCTTCGCGAGCATCAGAAATGGCTCCGAGGCAAAAAGGAGTTCGGCGCGATTCACCGCGGCAGAACGTATCTGTTTGCCGGTGCTGCTGAACGCGACAAGTTCCTCGCGACCACACAGGCTTCCGATTCCTACAGCCCGGTATTTTCCGGCAACGATCCGGTCCGACTGTTGGACGATCACGTCGAAGAACCTGGCAGCCGCAAATTCGGTTTCCAATACCGCAACGCTTTCTACCTATTCTCCAGCAAAGCGACGATGGAAAAGTTTGCCCGGCAGCCGGAACGCTACTCGGAGCGCGTCTACCAAGCCATGACGAGCATGGACTCAAGCCTCGACGCAACGATGCGACGCTAGGTCATTGTCCTGCGGGCCGTGTGGGGAGTCGTGAGAACCGACGCGCGCGATGGCCACGGCATCGGCAAGCGGTCCCGGGACGTTCCGATTGCGGCAGGCGATCGTTTCGAAAGCCTAGATTTCCGGCATAAACGGTTGGTGCTTGCCGATGGCCGGCCGACCGGCTAACTTCCAATCCTAGGAGCCCTTTCGACGAGCCCTTATTCAACAAGGATGTCGCCGGCTAACTGGACCGAAGACTCAGTTGAAGCGCAGTGCGTCTCGAGAGCCTGCGAATTACCGATGGCGATACACTCGAAAGGGCTCTTTGTCTGCGCTCGTTAGGCTGCCAATTCAGCGATTCGGCTACTTGCAGGCATGAGAATCGCGGACAGCGAATGCTACTGTCAGCGGACCGCTGAGGCATCACGCTCGGGGGCGGTAGCCGCGGCTATTTTCCCTTCAACGTCCGTTGCAAATGAATCACCTGCGCACGCACTTCTTCCATGCTTGGGTTCAGCCGTAGCGCGCGGCGAAACGACTCCAATGCCGCGACGGGGTTTTCTTGCAACTGATAGGCTTGCCCCATCACCGACGCGGCTAAGAAATGATAGGCGTTTATTTCCAGCGCCTGGTGACAATCCTGAACGGCCGCATTGTATTGTTCCATGTGGAAAAAGGCCTTGCCGCGATAGTACCAACCCTGGGCAATCCAAGGAGCATCTTCCACCAGTGCGGTCGAAAGCTGTGCCGCGCGATCGAATTCTCGTTCATCTAAGTGCTCATTAATCGCCATCAGGTGCCGCTGCTGACTGGGCGTGCCGATCCGCGTCCACAGCAACCGGATGCCGTTTTCGGCCAACGAACGAACACCACGATCGCTGTCGGCCAGCAGACGTCCCATCGTGCTATTGGAACGATAATCGGCCAACCGAGAGAGGCCCAACACCGCACCACGACGCGCCGTGCGATCGCCGGTGGTTACCAGTCGCTCCAGGCTGCCGACCGTGTAGGTACCGCTTATGCTGCGAACATAGGCGTTGACGTTCTGATCGACGAGGTAACGCTCGTAGTGGTGAACGAGCAGGGGGCGTCGTTGGTGTTCTTCGCTCATGACCAAAGTCTCACAGAGACCTATCTCGACCGGGGAACTTCTCAAGAGACTTGCAGATTCGAAGTAGAACTCCACTTAAGTCGTGGAAGTCTTCGAACCACCAAGCGCGTACGCAACGTTCCGAAACTGCGCGCGACCATTTCATCCACAGCGCACGCGATCCGGCACTGGCCAACATCTTCGCGAGTGAAAACTCTCAATCGTTGCGGCTAGCGCGTGAACATCAGTGCTACAGTCGAGTGTAATTGCCTCGTCGGATTTCACAACGAAAATGTCATTGCTGCCGTTTTTCCACGTGTTCATGTAGTTGAGCTTGGAATGTCCGTGGCCAAAAGATTATTATGGTCGGGTATTGACAAATTTTCATGCGCAAATCTCACTTACGCTGTGCGGTTTGGAACTTGCATTCATTGCATTAACTGGCACCCATGAGCTCGGCACTGAGGTAGATACGGCATGCAACGCACGATGGTTTGCACCACACCTAGTCCGAGAAAGGTTGTCATACTGACAATAATCACATGCGTTTACTGGCAGTTGGAATCGGTTAACGCAGCAGGTCGCAAGCTATCGCTTAATCAAAAGCTTCAGCGCGGAGTCTCCGTCACTTGGCAGGGCCAAGAGCTATCATCCGCCGTGCAGAGATTGGCGGTCACCGGTGAGATCGGACTGTGGATTGATCGAAGCGTCGACAAGCAGAAGATCATCTCGGTCGAGATCGTTGACCTCACTTTCGAGCAAGCATTTCGCGAGATCACTCAGCAGAATCGCCTGGGTATGACGAAGGTAAATGATCTCGTTTACGTCGGCCCTGAAGCGACGACCAATCAACTTGAAGCTTTGCTCAAAGAGGCGCGCCGCTCGCTTCGCTCGCTACCATCGCGTCAGAGGAAGGCTTTGGTACGTACCGAATCTGTTGCGTGGCCCCGCTTAAGTGAACCGAAACAGCTCGTGACATCGTGGCTCGATGCCGCGAACATCAGACTCGACGGCGCAGACCAGATCCCACACGATTTATGGCCTGAGCAGAGTCTTCCACCGACGGCGCTGATCGATCGGATTGTGCTCGTGTTGGCAGGCTTCGACCTCACCTGCCAAGTTGCCACGGATGGAAAAGGTTGTGTTGTTGTCCCGATCGAGCGTACGGCGAACAGCGTTCAACCCCGGCCGGCCGGCAAGCCGCCATCACCTCGTCCGAATCGTCGCGCAGCCGGAACGAGAAAGACTCGCCAAGTATTTACGTTGCGGCTGGAGAATCAGCCGCTCGGGCGCGTGCTGGACAGATTTGCCCAGCAGTTGGATCTGGAGTTTATTTGGCCTGCACAACTGCAACAGAGCAAGCAACAGACCTTGGTCTCGTGCGACGTGAAAGCGGCCGACCTCGACGAGTTACTCCGCGCCATTCTGGAGCCCGCGAACCTGCAACACAGCAAGGACGACAATCGCGTTACGATCGAAATTAAGCCGTAACTGATTGATCAGTTTCGTCCGTCGACGATGCGAACGGTGGTGAACATTCGCATGAATTGTCTGTCGGCCGCAGTCTGACCGGCACCTCGGATCGCCGCCAGTCACGAACGCGTCAGGCGCTCCAGCTGTTTCTTGACTTCCGATTCGATTTTGCCTTTGAACACCATCGCCGAAAACGGCAAGTCGATGTTCACAAGCAACTTCTCATCGGCTGTCGTCAAATCGCCGGCGACTTTGATCGCAAAGGTCTTGAACGAAAAGGTAAGCTTATCGCCGTCCCAGCTCTGCTCCAAATCGCTCACCTGATCCTTGGGTAGACTTTCCGTGAATCGTTCCAGCCTACTACGTGACTCTTCAGCTGAGAGTTGATGGGGAACCTCGAAGTTGATCTTCGGCACACTTTCCTCCTGAAACGAGATGACAGCAATCTTTGGCGGATGACGCTTGTTTATGGTACTGAGCTGTAATCGACAACCACCCACCAGCTGCCACGCGACTCTCAATCCCCCGACTCACTCTAGTCTAAATCGTCGTACTCTGTGCGATCGCATCCATGCCACAGTGGTAGGCCCGCTTCGACGCGCGCGGCCAAGACGGATAGCTTTTCGTCGGTCCCAGGCATCGCACGCGTGGATGGGAACTGATTATCATCGACCGACTCGGGTTCGTAACCCCACTCTCCCTGCTTGATAGCATCTAAAACTGACTTCTGCACAACGAATCCTCCCCACAAGCAAAAGAATCCAACAACCTGTCAGACAAAGTACCTGTATCTTCTCGCCCCGGAAGTTGCAGATGGTTGCAAGTATCGCCGATGCGAGCACGCAATGTCAAGCAAATCCCAGTGGATCAGCTTGGCGCTGCGTCTGAAGAATCAAGCTGGTCGCGCGGATGCGCAACTGAGCCGTTCGTTTAAGGAGTTGCGGAATTCCGCGACAAGTGTCGCCACGACCGTCGCGGTGCGTTCGCCCTGACAAACGGCTCCTCGCACCGCGACAATATCAACCAGCGGGGCCGGAATCAGCTCGATTTGTGCGCGCGTGATGCCGCCGGCCAACACAGTCGTCATCTCAAGCTGCTGGGCTCGATGCAGAATCTCTACTAGCTCCGAGTCTTGGAGATAGTCAAACGTCGATCGCGACTGCTTTTCGTAGGTGTCAATCAGCAAGTAAGAACTGCTGGATTCACTCGCTAATCGAAGCGTCTCGCCCGGTGACGGCGCTGCGCAGGTCTTCCAGTCCGCGTAGAGGACTAACACGAGACGTTTGCTCTGTTCGCCGGCGAGGCGCTCGATATTCAACCACTGCCGCTGCCAATCGGTGGTCGGAGAGCATCCGGCCAATCCAAGCTTCACGAGGCCAATGCCTGCGACTTCTAGCAACTGTCGTGAGGGCGAATCGGGCCAGTCCAGCAGTTCTCCCAACGCAGCCGAGAGAGGACGTCTTTCGGCGAGTGCCGCGACTGCCTCCAGCGCTGTTGGATGGCTGACCGCCGCCAAAGGACCCGCATTCGGTTCTTTGAGATCGATCCAATCGGCGCCACCGTCAAGCGCAGCCGCGACTTCGTCGACACTGCGCACGCTAACTAGTAGCTGCGGCACACGCTCAGGTTGCTCGCTCAACTCGCACTCCCCGCCGACTGCGTCTGCGCTTCTCGTTTTACTTCGGTGAGTCGACGGTTCAGTCGGTGGATGACTTCGGTATCAATCGGCTCACACCACGTGCCTCGGACCGTCACGTAGCCTTCGTCCCATTGCCCCAAGGCTTTCTTCACGTCGCGCCGGTGCCAATCGGTCTCACGTTGTGAGAGCCGCGCAATGAGGTTGACCGATTTGGTATGGTGTCGCGACTCGCCGGGCAGATGAGCCAGACTCTCGCCCTGAAAGAATGCTTCGACCACCTCCAACGGCACTGCGATCGGCCCACCCGACTTCAAATAGAACAACACGGAGCCGTCTCGATAAGCAATGCGCGGTTGAACGACTTGACGAATCAATCCGACGATCAACACACCATTGCCAACCAGAACCGCCGTCCCAAGCCACTTGGGCAGCGTGGTCGAATCACTTCGCATCTGGAGCAAACCCAAGATACCCATCATCAAAAACGGGACCATGGCCAACAGCAACACGCGGCGATTCGGACGTAGCCAGACTTCGGGCATGCACGATAAAGTCGAGAGTCGGACGGCGAGTGTCAAGAGGCGAGTAGGATTGCTTGTTAGTGAAATTGAGAATCCAGGTGTGGTGGCTTAGTCCATTGGCAAGATTTGTGCTGACAAATTCAAGAAGCTCGACGCTATTTTGGCCTATATGTCGTCGAGCAAGACGAATTACGATAAGCAACGAACCTCAACGAACTCGATCGAGGCGACTAATCAAATGTAAGAGGTAGTTTGGAGCAGGTCGTGGTGGCGCAGATGCCGCATTTCGTCCCCAGTCCGCCATCTCTTGTTTCTATGCGGCGGTTGCGGCGCGTTTCATTGCCGCGGAATCTTGCGATTCGCGACACGCCTGGTAGCGGATAGATTCGCCCAACGGCGCCGTATTGGGTCCTCGTGTCAGCTGGACGCCGCCGGCGCTTCGTCCCAGCCTTTGAGGCCAATTTCGCCCTGATCAAGGCAATACCCATCCTTCCGGTCGTAACGATTTCGAACGCTCACACCAGCGACCGTTCACCACATTTCAGCAAAGTCCCATGAAGAATCTGCCATTGCTACCGCTGCGTAACCTAGCCTTGTCCGAGGCAAATTCACTCGATTTCGTCGGGAGAATCGCCCCTGAACTCCCGCTGACTACGTAGAACGGTTAGTGAATCCCGGAAATGTCGCAGACTGGAGGGATCTCTGCCGTAGACGAACTGCCGATCAGTTCTTAACCTTGGAACCTTAAAAACAGACCGTCGCGGCCCCCGAACGCCGCGTCGCGAGAGAGGCATTTGGCATGGCATCGGACATCGCAAGCATGGCATCCACGGGACATCGCAGCAAAGGCAATCAGGTCGTGTGGGCGATAAGCGCCGTGCTGGGGATCTACCTGGTCAGCGCTCTTCTGGGGTTGCCTCAGCGCGCAACAGAACTCGTCGTGGCAGGGCACGCACATCACGCGGCAGAAGCAGGTCACGAGGCGGCGCACGACGCTCATCACGGGGAGGCGATGTCACCGCCGGTCTGGATGGTGATTCCGTTCCTATGCCTATTGGGTGCGATCGCCGTCTTTCCGTTGCTGCGAGTTACTCAGCACTGGTGGGAGCACAATATCAATCGGTTCAAAGTCGCAGCCTTCCTCGCTTGCGTGACTCTATCCTACTACGCGTTCCTGCACCACTCACCGGTCGAAGCGCACTGGCCAGCACACTCGGTTGTCCAGGCCAGCGAGACCGCCATTCAAACGGGCTTTGTCGGTGCGATCCTGGGCAACGCGATACTCTCTGAATTCATCCCATTCATTGTCTTGTTGTTCAGCCTGTACACGATTGCCGGTGGCGTACGTATCGAGGGCGATTTGCAAGCCACGCCGCTAACCAACGCGTGCTTTATGGCCGTGGGTGGACTGCTCGCCAGTTTCGTGGGTACGACCGGAGCGGCGATGCTGCTGATTCGCCCGTTGCTGGACACCAATGACGAACGTAAACACGTCGCGCACACGATCGTGTTCTTCATCTTTATCGTTTGCAACTGCGGTGGCTGCCTGCTACCGATTGGCGATCCGCCGTTGTTCTTGGGCTACTTGGAAGGTGTCAGCTTTACTTGGACGCTCGGCTTGTGGGAGGAATGGCTGTTCGTTAACGGCCTGCTGCTGTTGACTTACTGCATGCTCGATCAGTTTTACTTCTACCGTCAGGAACGACTCAAGGACATCCAGAAGGACTTAACCAACACCCGACGCATCCGCATCAGCGGCCTGGCACTCAACGGACCGCTGCTGTTGGGCGTGGTCCTAGCAGTGGCGCTGCTCGATCCAAACAAAGCGATCCCCGGTACCGAGTGGCACGCGTGGATGTATCTGCGAGAAATCATTCAGCTTGGCTTGGTTGCGATCGCACTCTACTTTGGCTCGCGGACGATTCGCGAGCAGAACAGCTTCAATTACCACGCCATCGTCGAAGTTGCGTGCCTGTTCATCGGCATCTTCATCTGTATGCAACCTGCATTGCAGATCTTGGCGGAGAAGGGGACCGTGTTGGCAAGTTCGCTGAGCCCAGCGGGTTTCTTCTGGGCCACCGGCGGCTTATCTTCGTTCCTCGACAATGCACCGACGTATCTCGTGTTCTTCAAATCTGCACAAGACCCCAGCAATCTCATGGCAACGACAGGCTACGTGCCGGAAATGGTCCTCAGAGGGATCGCCTTGGGAGCCGTGTTCATGGGCGCGATGACCTACATCGGCAACGGTCCGAATTTCATGGTCAAAGCGATCGCCGAAAAGTCGGGCGTGAGAATGCCCAGCTTCTTCGGCTACATGATTTACAGCTGCACAATCTTGTTGCCGATCCTGCTGTTGACGCACTTCCGCTACCTGTCCCCGGGCGATGTGGAAGCCTCGGCAGCCAACCCTGGAACGAGCGAGGTTGTGGCTCCCCACACCGACGCCGAACCAACCCATTAGCCTAGTGGCTAATCGTCATTGGCGGTAGGCTGTAGATTTGCCAGGTTTTCGCAAGGATCGAAGCAGGTCTCAGCTATGCGAGCGATGGCGAGCCGATGAGTCTTCGCGTCGGTGGACTGCGTCCTACGCGACGCTGCCGATCCCGGTAACAAAATGACAACGCGCGACGCCCAAGTCCGTACCCTAGCCAGCAACAACTTCCGCACGTGCCTACGCCGACAATCACCGAAGCAAACGAACTTGAGCAGCTGTGCCAACGGCTTAGCACTGCGGAGCTGATTGGTATCGACACGGAGTTCGTGTCGGAAGACACGTTCTATCCCGATCTGTGCTTGATCCAAATCGCCACCGACGATGAATTGGCCGTCGTCGACACCAGTGCGATTGACGACCTCAAGCCATTCTGGAAGATGCTCACCAGTGGCGAGCACGTCACGATTCTGCACGCCGGTCGCGAAGAATTGAACTTCATGATGCGCGCCGTCGATGCGCGGCCGCAACGATTGTTCGACGTGCAGATCGCTGCCGGCTTCTGCAGCAACGAATATCCTTCCGCCTACGGGACCGTGGTCAGCAAGTTTCTCGGGCACAAGGTCGCCAAGGGCGAGCAACGAACCGATTGGCGCAAACGACCACTGACCGCCGCGCAGATCGACTACGCCTTGGAAGACGTCCGCTACCTGCTGCCACTCTATCGCCGCTTGGTGGAACTGCTAACCGAGAGTGACCGCCTCGCTTGGTTCGAAGACGAAATGGAGAGTTGGCAACTCGACGTCGAAGCCGCACTAAACCGCAAGGATTGGCGACGTGTCTCAGGCATCGGCAAGCTCAACCCGAGGCAACTGGCCATCGTCCGCGAGTTGTGGAACTGGCGCTACGAAGAAGCGAAACGACGCAATCAGCCCCAGAAGCGTTTGCTACGCGACGACCTAATCGTGGAACTTGCCAAACGCAAAGTGGCCAGCCCCGGCCAAATTATGGGCATCCGCGGCATGGAGCGCAGCGCCGTCAAACGCAAGGCCGTGGAATTGGCAGAGTGCGTCCAGCGCGGTCTGGAAGCGCCGACCGAGCGGATTCCACGATCACCTCGGCAAACTACTCCACCGCAACTCAACCTCCTGGGACAGTTTCTGGCACCCGCCCTCGGCACCATCTGCCGCCGCGCAGAAATCGCGACCAGCATGGTTGGCACCGCCAGCGACGTACGCGAGTTGATCGCCCACCGCATGGGCTACTCCGAAAACGGCAGCCTGCCCACGCTCGCGCAAGGCTGGCGCGCTGAAGTCGTCGGCAACGTGATCGATGACCTGCTCGCCGGCAAAAAATCAATTCGAATCTCCAACGCCAAAGCGGCCGATCCGCTCGCGTTTGACGATGTGGAGTGACAGCGCTTCCGGTCGAAACTGGGAAGAACTGCTGTCATGGACAGCGCGGTGCAGGTTATGATTCTGTTTGTGCGGAATCACCTTCCGAAGCAATTCCCCGCGTAAGCAACCAACCATCTAGGGTCCGTACTCCCTCCTGTCTGATGGACTGCGCATTTTCGCTGACAAGCAACTCCCGATGTTGACCCTACCAACAGCTACAGCAAGCCGGGCCATACTCGTCGCGCTTGCTTTCGGCCTACTTTCAAGTCTGGCTTACGCCGACCAGTCCGATCCGCCAACCAAGTCAGAGTCGTTCGTCGCGGGAAAGTCGTACGAAGGACGCGACATCGATTGCCTGGTCCTCGGTTCGGGCCCCGACGTCATGATGGTGATCGCCACCATTCACGGCAACGAAGCGGCCGGCACGCCGCTGATGACAGCCTTCCAGGATTGGTTACTAAAACACCCCGAGGAACTTGATGGGCGACAGGTCGTAATTGTCCCTGTTGCCAACCCCGATGGTTTTGCCGCGGATCAGCGATTTAGCGCGCGTGGTGTCGATCTCAATCGAAATTTCCCCGCAGGCAACTGGCAAGAAAAAGGTGTCAACCTACACGGCAACGCACCGCTCTCGGAACCTGAGTCGCGCGTGTTATTGCAGTTGGTTTGTCTTTACTTTCCCAATCGCGTGATTAGTATCCATCAACCCGTCAATTGCATCGACTACGATGGCCCTGGGAAAGAACTCGCGGAGGTGATGGCCGCCGAGTGCAAACTACCGGTGAAGAAACTTGGCGGACGGCCGGGATCGTTCGGTTCGTTCGTCGGCGAATCCCTCGGCAAGCCGATCATCACCCTGGAACTTCCCAAAGACGCCGGCATGGAACCGCAGACGTTGTGGAAAGAGTACGGCAACGCGTTGATCGCAGCACTTCGTTATTCGCCACCGACGCAGCCGGAACAAGCGATCGCTGAGTGATCAATCTCCTCAAATCAGCCCTCTGGCTGCGATCTCTGTGATTTTGTTGCATCCGCGTGAATCTCCACTAAACTGAAGACTAGGCAGGGCAGGGTGCGCGACGTCCGATTCTTCTCTTCTTCTCGATTGATTCGTCTGGAGTCGTCATGAAAGCTCACGCCCTCGCTGCGCTAGCGCTCGCATTTTCTGTCGCTGTGCTCACGTGCACCCCGGCCAATGCCTTCCAAGAAATTTACGTCGACTTCGACAGTATTCTGATGGCCGTCGATGCCGGCGCCGAGCCCGGCACCCTCGGCATTCCACCGGCCGACGAATTGTACGACTACGGTCCGTTCCAACGTGAGGAGATTCTGTTCTACCTCAATGACCTGTATGGGATTCACGAAGTCGTGTTCATGGAGGGTCTGCCACCAGTGGCGGGCACCGCTTCGGTGATCACACTCAACAAGGGTTCTGGCGGAGCCGCCGAAGGAATCGACTTTCGCAACCTTGACGACGACGACGGTGCCGACGTGAATACGATCGCCGCGTTCAAGTTCCTCGGCAAAGACCCCATCACCGATCCCTGGACGGACGATGACGTGACCATCGCCACCGCCAACATCGTCGGGCATGAGGTTGGGCACTTGATGGGAATGCGACATCATGATGCCTTCGGACCTATCGGCACCGGCATCGGCACGTTCCCCAGTGACTATGCACCACCCTATCCGTTCCCGGCAGGCGCTCCAGAAACTCCCGAGGCGTTGCAGTTTCTCACGACCGGCTTCGGTCTTTCGTTCAGCAGACTGACATCGCCGTCGTTTGTCTCGGAGCGTTCGGCAATCAAACTTGAATTGGCGAAGCCATCCTTCAGCGACTTGGTCGTCGACGAAATCGCCGGCAATCAGGTGCTCGGCGCTGCCCAATTCGTGCCGCTAGCAGACTTCGTCATGCCGTATCCCGTCCGTCCGCTGCCGCCGCTGACGGAAGTGCCCGTCGAAGACCTGCCACTGATGCTCCGCGCCGGGATCGAAGGTCGCGCCCGAGTCGTCACAGGCGCGCTCGACTCGACCGACGAAATGGGCAAGGTGCTGCCGGATTACTTCACCTTTGAGGCCGAAGCTGGTTCGTTTGTGACCATCGAAATCATGTCGTCGATCCTCGAGGGGGGCGACCGATATCCCGATCACGTCGACATGGGAGTCATCTTGCTCGATGGCACCACCGGCGGCCCACTCGACTATGGCCCAACGACAATGGTCGACGCGGCAAACGACGACGACTTCGATACTGCCGAGCGGGGGGCGAGCCTCATCGACGTCGAACTACCCGAAGTGATCAACACTTCTCCGCTCACCGGTTTGGGCACCTATGCGATTGAGATCCTGTCGGCGGAAACCGGGGTGCTGTTTTTTGGCCCTGGCCCTGGAAAAGATGGCTTTGACACCGGCGACTACGAGTTGTTGATTTATCAAGCGAAGGTGATCGAGGAACCCTACCCGCCCGGTTTCGCCGACTTCGACGAAGACGGCGATGTCGACGGCACCGACTTCCTAATCTTGCAGCGCGGACTATCGATGGGCATCACGATGGACGCGATGAAGTCCGATGGCGATGCCGACGGCGATGGCGATGTCGATCACGAAGACGCCTTCCACTGGCGAGAGCAATATCGCCTCACCGGCTTGCCCACACCCTTGGGCGGCGGCGAAGCAATTCCAGAGCCGACGACGATCGCATTGCTCGGGATCGCTTTCCTTGCTGGTGCCATGGGGCGAACGAACCGGTGATTTGAAATATTGGGACACGCCCGCTACTTGCGAGACTCGCAGTTTTTTTGAGAGTGGCATGGCGGCATATTTGTGCTTGCGCTGCCGAGTGCTAACGTCTTTGCGGAACAAGCAAGTATCCCATCCTTTGGTTGCTGCGTGCATTTGTTTTGTCAAGTATTTACTCGCCAGGTATACTACGGCGGTGATGACTTCTTGATTCCATCGTTGCGTGATCCTTTGTGGTGTTGCGCGCCCGCTTCGCCACCGTGACGGTCGCGCGGCATCTTCCTGAACTCGACTGTGCAAGCCGAATGGGGGACGAACATGACACTAAGAGCATCCACTGCGTTTGTTGTTTTCCTGGTCGCATCACTGGCGTTGGAGATGAGATCGGCCCGTGGTGTCAGTTTCAGTGATGGTCAGTTCGACACAGAAGACTGGACGCCGATCATCCACGTGCGAGACGATCCTGACGTCGTTGGCGACCCACCGCTCATCTCGACCGGCAGCTTGG
The DNA here is from genome assembly GCA_965228965.1 of Bythopirellula sp. GTDB lineage: Bacteria > Planctomycetota > Planctomycetia > Pirellulales > Lacipirellulaceae > Bythopirellula. Next base: position 4,382,171 of record OZ245849.1, on the reverse strand, counting down.
TGCGTCAATCAACCGGTGGGAATCCAGCAGGTTCGCCCTACTTCCGCTCGCTCATCGATATCGCTCTCGGCGACATCGTTAACACAACGGGAATCTACGTCGCCGAGACATACGACCCGCGAGAGCGAGCAATCTCGTCGCTCAATTTTAGCTACGATGCAAACCACTTTGCTGCTCTGGGCAGTACCGACATCAACCCAGCGCTGCTCCAAGACGGAAAACTCTATCTCGCCTCGAGCAACAACTTTTCCGGCCTCAGTTGGTCTGGTTTCAACCGCGTGGGATTAGTCGAGACCGACTTTGTCGCGGTCGATTTTTGGTTCACGGGGGCCACACTGCACCCCGATTTCTCGGCCTTTGGCGACCCGATCCAATTTGGCTATTCCGTCTCGAATCGAGTGGCCGGCGGCGCCGGCTTTCGAGAAATCCGCAAAGTAGACAATTGGTCGGTGACGATCACGCAAGCGCTGATGTCCGACATTCACGGCGATGGCGTCGACGGCGTCGATCTCGGCTTTTGGGAAGCCGGATATGGAACTGCACCCGATGCCCTGCTGGTTGAAGGAGACTTCGACCGCAATCTGGCCGTGAACGGACAAGACTTTCTCAAGTGGCAACGCGAATTCGGCGGCACAGTCGCGCAGTCCGCGCTGACGGCCCCCATCCCCGAACCGTCGACCGCCATGTTTGTCTTGGTCGGACTAACTCTGACGCTAACGAGGCGTTGCTCAATGCCATTGGCCTCGTGAACTTACGGTACGAAAACGTAAACAGCCTCCCAACGATGCGGCGGTTAGGTGATCGGCGGGCTTGAACCTGCCGCGCTGAAAGTAGGTCTTCGTCGCGTGCCAGAATCTCAGACTTCCCAAAACCGCGTGTTTTCGGGACATCATCTCACCTACTTCGGCACCTGCTGGGTCCGCTAGCATCCTAACGATTACCACCCGCCGTTATTCACACCTCCGCCGGATTCGGATGCTGAATTTTGAGCGGAAAGGGCACCAAGAATGGTCGACAGAGAATATCTATTGTTGTGACATCCTCATGCAAGCTCCAAGACCCGCTGCAGCGAATGCCAACAATGTCGTAGCCACCCATAAGTCACGCAGACCGAAGCGAGTGCGAGGAGGTGGTCTGATCACTACGAACAGCGCCAATAGAAGCAGCACTAGCGCCCAGTGGGGTAAAGTGACCGTCCTACTGTAAACGTGCCTGCCATCATGAGCAACGCGAATATCCTTTCGAACATCGAAAGTGAAAGCTTGCGGCACTCGAGGTGTACCTCCCCAAGCCTTCACTCCATCAAGAACACCCTGTCGATATTCTTCCGCTGGGGTAAGCCAGAAGCGCAATTCCAGTGGCTCGTAGTCTCTTTGTGCGTCATAACAGACCTCGTGAAAATCGAAAAGCCCCTCCCAGGACCGTAAGCTGCAATTGTAGAAACGCACGTACTTGTGTCCGATCACTGCTCTCGCGTGGTAGCTATGCAACCATAGCGCGATCGTAACTAAACAGAGCGTGAGCCACAGGTGCGAGAGCAGTATTCTGATCTGTTGCCGCATAAATAAACTCCGGTATTCGAGAGTATACCAGGTCAGCTCGGACACAGTTTCAATCTCGGCAATGCCCGTCCATCCTGAGTTCACGTATGAACTAGAACTCTACAACAATTCTAAGTGTACCGAGGCGCGCGGAGAAACGACCATTCGAGGGTGGAAACGAATGCAGCTTGCCATCCGAAAGCTAGCTAAGGAGTGCCGCCTGCGCTACCTATTGTGGATGATTACCCGATTCTGAGCGGCAACATTAGCCCCGACGTGCAACTTCATCACGGAATACCCGGTGCAAACCACAGGGACGTTCTCTCCATTTCGCCCTAAGGACGTCGTCCGACTAATAGGACAAGTGTGGCCATGCTCATCAGTACGGTGCTTGGCTCAGGCACCGTCGTGGCGAGAGCGGCTGAGGCAGCCAGGGGGTACGCGGTTTCCCAGTCGGTCAGCAATCCGCTACTAGGATCTTGCTGCCAGGCAAGGAAGTCAGAGCCGTCGACATCATTGTCCCAGTCGAAGTCTCCGCTCACGAAATTGATATTGTCCAGAATATCGAGCTCGATCTGCGCATGCAGACGTGGATCGTTGTCCAATGACGTGTGGGTGATGGACGTGTCGTTGAAGAACTCTTCGGCATTGATGTTGGTGGCCCCTTGGACGAAGGTTTCGCCTTGCGGCTCAAAGATTCCACCCGTGGAAAATTGATAGTAATTGATCCCAACATCCACGTTCGTCGGCAACATGTCGTTCCAGCCACGGTCAAAGTTCTCCACTGAATCGATCTGAATCGTCAGGTCAACGTCGATTCCAGCCGGCTTCAAGAACGTGTTAGCCACTTGCAGAGTGCTATTGCCGCCAAAACTGTGGCCGATGAGGACCAGCGTTGATCGGTCATCGGTACCCATGTTGATCCAGTTGACGGCATCTCGCTTGGCGTCCCAGTCGAAGACCATTCCGTTGTAGTTCGGAATCCCCGCAGCAGCGAGTTCCTCGTTGAGGATGTCCATGCCGGCATTTGGGCCAGCGAGAAATCCGGTAAACAAAGCCACCTGCGTGGTACCGGCCGCAGCCTGCCGCTCGGTAGTCGGGAGACCTCCGCACAGCCAAGGCCCCAAAGCGAGTACGACCGATGGCCAATAGCAAACGGCAGACTTGGGATGGATCGATTTGTGTCTCATGCTGGGTGCCTCAGAATCTTCCGACCGGGGAACAACTTCAAAGCATTTTAGCAGATTTCAGAGCCAGTGCGTTTGAACAGGAGGAAACGGAGGCAACAGAGGTCGAGGGGGAAGTCGCTGTTTTTGAGCAGCTGTCAACGTGATTCTGTAATAATGATGATGCGCTCCGATCTGCGAGAATTCGCTTTCTCTACTCCCTCCTCCGTTCTCTCTGTGCCCTCCTGTTCTCCTTTACTCCTGTAGTGGAGATTACTTCACCCGCGCAGGCGGCCAATTTTCGTCGCTGAATCTGGCCACCGATCTCGGTAGACTGGAACCAGCTCGATCGTGTGCCCAATAGGACGCGAACCGGGGATTGGCTGTCGAATTGCGCAATCTCAGTCGTTGATCCGCAAGCGGCATCCGACGTGCCGAGCCGCTCAGCCAGCCATGATGAGTTTTGAAAGGTCGACACACGCGAACCTTTCAATACTGGCGGCGGTCGAGGACCGCCTGCAGACGCAAGTTGCTTCCAGCAAACGACTTGCACCGTCGCAGCACAGCGCGATTGGGAGCGTATTGAAAAGAAAAACCGAAAACCTTTCAAAACCCCATGCTGTCAAACTACGCGAGACAGGAAGAGTGCACGCTGCTGCCACACGATCAGGGTGCCTCGGACGCCCCTGGGGGCGGGAAGATTGCTGGCCCCGCCTGTTCCGCGGGCGCAGGCTGACTCGGCGGTCGGTGAGAGGAAGTCGGCTGGGGCGTTTTGGCTAAATACGGAATTCGGTTGATGGGCAGCTTCGGCAGCGGGTTGTGGGAAAACACAGCCTCCTGTCCGATGCCGACCACCTGCTGGGTTACTTCCGATGCCAAGCCGATGTCGGGGAGGTAGTGCTTGGGGTCGGCGTAGCTGGTGCCTTTGTGAATCGTTCCCTTTTTGAACGGACCGGCTCCAAAGAACCAAACGTCGTTGGAAGTGCTTTCGTTGGTTGCGATGCCCGACTGCCAAGCAGGCTCGCCGGTTTCGCGACGGTAGGCGAAGACCGCAATCTTCGCGACGCCCCGTTGATGGTGACGTTTGATGATCGGAATCTCCGGGAGGGCGGAAGGCAAACCGGAGAGCAACGTCAGCTGCGGGACGTTGGTCGCGGGCACGCCGAATAGGAGTTCGTCGTTGTCGGTGCCGATGGCGCCGGCACGCGGCTCGATGATGTAGGTCGCCTGGTCTCGGTTGTCCTTGAGGATGCAACCGCTGGCAAGTAGGTGTTGGCGCAAGCTACTGATGAGGTAGCCATCGTCAACGGCTTCGTATAGGTGGCGATCGTCGAAGAACACCGATTGACCGGCCAACTTGCCGAAGTCGATCTCCTGCACCGCACGATCGATGGCATCGGAGATTAGCAACTGCTCAGTCGCGGTGCGTTGCGTGTTGGAAGTTCGCGTGGTGCCGCAGCCACAAACAAGGAACAGCAAGATAACGGGAAAGACGCTCCTACGATGAAACATTGGTTGACCGATGCCGCCCTTTGCAGCGCTAAATCCCTCAATTCCCACTCGCAAAGATGCTTGCGAGCGAGGAGGGATTATAGCGAGCGCTGGAGGGCATCCAAGGTCAGCTTGCTGCTGTCCTCAGGCACAAACTGCCTTGCAACCAACACGCTAGCATCGCTAGCGAAGGGTCGTCGACTCGCGTTCAGCCATGTAGGGCGTCTCGCCGTCTTCCCACCGGTGCTCTTCCTCGAAGAAGCGCGTTGTCTCTTCGGCGGCCAACTTGATGTCCAGCTTGGGACAAGTGACCTCAGCACGGAAGATGTGCGTACCGACCTGACTCGCCTTGGCGCGGATCCGAAGCACCACTTCTTGGCCGGCCGACAGGCTCTTAATCGGATGGAAGCTCACGCGACCGTCACGCACCGAATACTGGGCACCTTCGACCGTCGTCGGGTCGATACCCTCGGAAAAGAGCCCCACGATGTTGATGTGCTCGGCACCGGTCGTGCCGCGGTTACGCACGCGAATCTCGTAGGCGACCTCGTCAGCCAACGGCAGCGGCCCCTGCGGATCGCTCACTTCCAGCTTGAGATCTGCCAATGCCACGACCTCGGTTTGGAATGCCTTGCTGTCTGTCAGTTCGCTCTCGTTGGTCGCGGCCGAAACCAAGAACTCGTTCGTCCCAGGCCGACCGATCTTGCACCGCAGTTGCATGAACTGCTCCTCGCCCGCTTCCAAACCGGCCAGGCTCCAGCTGATCAACCCGGTAGCCGTATCGATCGAGTAACCCTCGCTAGCCGTAACAAACTCGGCACCCACGGGCAGTTTGACGCTCATGTCCACCGGATCGGTTGCGGCGGTGCCCGGATTGCTGACTCGGAAGTAGTAGGCAGCTTCTGTGCCGGCATACTTTCTGTCAGGTCCACGCCAATCGACGGCCAATTCTGGTTTGATGCATTGCACCGTCTTGGTGGTTTCTGCCTTCAACCCACCGTCTGCCACGGCATCGGCTTGAATCAGCAACTCACCCGCCTCGCGAGCAGTAAGTTCCAGATCGATATCCTTGACTTCACCCGGCTTGAGGCTGCCGATGTCCTGAGTGGTTGCGGATTTGGCATCTCCCCCAGGCGGAATCAAACGCAGCGCGACCTTTTCGGTCGTGCCGGTACCAGGGTTGCGAAGCGTCAGACGGTAACGCTGAGCTTTGCCAAAACGAACTTCCTGTGGTCCGCTGATTGCCAATTCCAGCTTCGGCTCCTGCACTTCCACAACCGCTTGTGCTTGTACTGGGGCCTGGCTCCAACGCACACCCAATTGCAGCGGACGGCCGCTACGCGGAATCAACCGCAATCGCAGGGCTTGCGAGGCATGCGGCTTCAGTTCGCTGATCTTCCACTCCAGCGCGCCGGGACTAACTTCGCTTGCACTGCGTTCGACGACACCGCTGGTCGACATCGCGTCGAGCAACTCGGCCCACTCGGGCACGGTAATTTCGGCGGAAATCTGCGACGCGGCACGACTGCTTGTGTTCTCGAGCGTCACTTGATACGTCGCCTCGCGCCCGACGAGAATGCTACGAGGGCCTTCTACGTGCGAGACAATCACTGGCTGCTGCGTGGTTTGCAGTACGCCGCTCTTCGGCCGTGCGAACGTTTGTGTTGGCTCGACCTGTTCGATCACCGGTTGGAAGGGTCGCATCGGATTGGCCGACGGCGAAGTCGCGCCAACCGCTTGGCTGGCGGACGACTCGAAAGGATCTTTGCCAACAGTTCGCGTAGCGGAACCAGTCACTGCAGGGCTAGGCCGCGGCACGGCGATCGTAATCGCTTCCCGCTGGGGATTGACCGCGACAACTGGCGCTGGCGTGGCCTGTGTGCCGCTGACCGGAGCAGCTACAGGCTTTGTTTGCGCAACGACCGGCGGCTTCGGCTTGGTTGCTGCGACGTTCGGCTTCGCAATGGATGCCCTAGGTGTCGCGTTCTTCTTCTGGCCGGGTTTGGCTGTCGTCTCTTTTACTTGGGCGGCAATGACTGGTGGCTTGGGAGCAATCTCATCTTGCATCGCAGCATTTGCGGCCGTGGCCGTCTCGTCGGCGATCGCATCGTCCTCGTCGTCGCGCAACGCCTGACGGAGATCGAATGCATTGTCGGCGAGCGGCACGATCGATTTCGTAGCTGGTTTGGTCGATTTGCTTGGGCTGGTCGACTTCAGTGCTGGTGCGTTGGCAACTTTCTGCTCCGTCGTAGGTTGAGTGGTCAGCAAGTCGGCAAGCGCTGCGTCGAGTTCATTCGCCCGAGAAGTCTGCGGCGAGCGCCGCGCCACGCGGGGCGAGGCCAACTCGCTGCGGCTACTCCCTGCACGCGGCGCCGTTGCAGCGGTCGTGCGTTTCTGGTCGTCGGACGATGGGGAGCTAGAAGACAGGTCGCCAGTCGTCGCGGAATTTCCGCGAGGTTGATTGGTGCGAGAGAAGAGGCGCGTATCCGGCAGCAGGTCGTTGGTGTTAGGACGTGCTACGATGCCCGGCGTTCTGGTTGTGCGTGGCTGGAGAGTTGTGTTCGGGCTGGGCGTTTGCTCACGCTGTTGCGATTGCGGTGCGGGGGCCTGATTCACCACTCGCTGATTGTTCGACCGACGGGCGCGCTGCTGTGCTTGCATCGACGGCTGGCCATAGTTCCGATAGCGCGGAACGCCCGGACGTGTACGGGTGCCTTGGGAGACAGGAGGCTGAGTTGCCTCCGACGGCTTGCGGCGGAACTTGTCCGTCAGCGAACTGAGTTTGTCCGCCAACGAGGTCCGACGAACGACAGGCTCGTCGGGCAGGTCGAGGTACTCTTGGCTCCAGCCGACCGACGTCGAGCTAGCAATCAACAGGCAACTAGTAATTCTCAGAATCCATGGACGAGACATTTTCGCATTCCTGCGCATAGAGGCATAGCGTGTAAAGGTCCCCCCCGGGAATCGTATCGGCTATGCACTTACGAGAAGATGAATCGAAAATCCGAATTTTTCCGATTCCAAAAACCAGGCAATCTGGCAAGTCTGCGCAGCATTGTCACGCTAGCAACCAGCAGTGGGTCAGTCTTGCGTGACTGCCTCGACTTCTGGCGTCTGCACGACTTCGAAGCCCAGATCGGCGATCATATCGTAATCCGCCTGCGGGACTTGCCCCTTGGTCGTGAGATAATCGCCCACAAAGATCGAGTTGGCTGCGTACAGCCCCATTGCTTGCAGACTGCGAAGGTGAATCTCCCGCCCACCTGCGATGCGGACCTCCCGATCCGGGTTCACCAACCGGAACATTGCCAGCACCTTCAGGCAGTACGTCGGCGTAAGATCGTCGCTTCCAGCCAGCGGTGTGCCGTCAATCGGATTCAAGAAGTTCACTGGAATCGACTCGACGCCCAACTCTCGCAGGTCGAGCGCCATGTCGACGATGTCCTTGGGCTTCTCACCCATGCCGACGATTCCGCCGGAGCAGAGTTCCATCCCAGCATTGCGTACGGCTCGCAGCGTATCGAGGCGATCTTCGTAGGTATGGGTCGAGCAGATCTCTTTATAGTAATCGCCACCGGTGTTGAGATTGTGATTCACGCGATTCACGCCGCACGCCTTCAAGCGATCGGCTTGCTCTTGCGACAGCAACCCCAGGCAGGCGCAGATGTCGAGGCCGTACTTTTCCTTGATCTCCGGAACCAGCGCCTCAACGGCCGCAATCTCGCGTTCGTTGGGTCCGCGCGCAGAAATCACAATGCAGTACGTTTTCGCTTGACGCTCTGCAGCTTCCTTCGCGCCGGCAAGGATCTCGTCGCGCTTGAGCAGATTGTACTTGGGGATCTCCGCCTCGGACACGGCCGACTGAGAGCAGTAGCTGCAATCTTCCGGGCAGAGGCCACTCTTCGCGTTCATCAAGAAGTACAGTTGCACCTTGTTGCCGAAGTAGTGCGATCGCACTCGATAGGCAGCCTGCAACAAATCAAGAAGCTCGGCTTCAGGAGCCGCCAAGATTTCTTGCGCCTGGTCAGCGGTCAGCGGTTCTCCGGCAAGAACAGCCGAAGCCAGCGCGTGCCAGCGGTTAACGGTGGGTCGGTCGATCGTATGTGGAGCACTCATGGGTGGGGTCATCGTGATCAGTACTTCCGAGTTAGCAATTTGATTGATAGCCCATTTGTAGCAACGTCGTAGTAATCAACGCAAGCCTCGATCACCAAGGTCAGCTTGGCAGCATCGCGTCGGGACGTCACAATGATTGTATGGGATTCCACTTGGTGAGATACAGCTTGCTTGGCGAAGTCGGTCGATTTGTCGCCGCGGATTCGGTGCTCTATCCTCGCACGTCGCGTGTGATCGTCCGCACCGCGCGCGGGTTGGAAGTCGGCGAAGTGCTGGCGGAGCCGTTTCCCAACGCTCCCATGGATCGCCAAGACGGGCAGATTCTCCGCAAGATGACCGTCCAAGACGAGTTGCTGGTCGCGCGGCTGGAGAAGCATCGGCACACGGCGTTTGAAGCGTGCTCAGCACTGCTTCGCGAACACAATGTGCCCGCGGTGCTAATGGACGTAGAGCATCTGTTTGACGGGGCAGGACTGTTCTTCTACTTTCTGGGCGAGGTGCCTTCAGAAGCTGAAGAACTGACTCAGCGGCTGGCCGCGCAATACGAAACGACGGTCGAGTTCCGCAAGTTCGCCGAGACCCTCTCGGAAGGCTGCGGCCCCGGCTGCGGCACCGAAGAAGCCATGGGGCAGGGCGGTTGCGAGAGTTGCACCTCATGCGCCGTGGCCGCCGCCTGTGGGACGAAGAACGCGGAAAAATAGCCGGACCGCCACGCGGTCCGATTGGTGGCGGGCCAACTCGTTGGTCGCGCGGCATCGCCACCTTCATTCGCCCAAGTCTCCCAGCGACGCGAGGAACTCGCTCATCTCGCCGGCCGCGTGCGTATCGTTCTGCTGGCGGGCTTCTTCAATACCGTCGCGCAGGATCGATCGCGCCTCGTTGACGCGATCCAAGCGTGCCAGTTGCTGGCCCGACATGAAGAAGGCGGGGACACAAGGAGGGGTGTCTTTGGTTAGACGATCGAGTTCTTCCAAGCTGCGGTCGTGCTCGCCCTCCTTGTCGAGTTCCATCGCCAGACTGTAGCGGAGAAACGTATCGTCGGGCTCGTCGGCTAGCATGGCTTCGATCTTTTCGCGTCGGCTTGCCATCGTGTGGATTTCCTCTCTTGGTCCTATAACTCTCCAGTGATCTTGATCAACTGACCTTTCCGTTCATTCTCTCCAGGGCCGAATGCCGTGACAAACAACGTGCCGTCGGGCGCAAATGCCAATCCAACGGGACGAACAACAGCTGCGATCTTGACCGGCTGGCAGGTTTGCCTGCCCTCGATGCGGGCATCATCAAGGCGGTAGACACCGCCCGCCTGCTCATTGTGCCAGCTGAAGTCTGCCGCATAGAGCTGCCCCGAGGGGCTGTACGCCAGCGCAATGATATCACTCAACCCAGTCGGCAAGTTCAGCGCAACATCGCCCCCGGATGGTACGAAAAACACCAGTCGGCTGTCTCGTGGCGTCTCGCGACTTCCCATCAAACCTGCAACCAAGAACGCCGGCCGAGGCTCCGGAATCACGGCAATGCCGCCGGGTGCGCTCAAGCCGTTGCCAGCTTGCGCATCAAAAAAACGCTGCAGATTCCCTAGTCGATTTGCCTCGACGTTGCAGCGGAAGATCGCACCTCCCGCGTCGTTCCCGATAGAAGTCACAAAGCACCGCTTGCCATCCGGCGCCAGTCCGCAGTGGGTCAGGCCCGCGTACTTTGGATTTCTCGACGGGTCGAGCGGCCGCACGGTGTGATCGTGCTGATCCGCTGTCAGCACCGGGCCATCGGGGCGAATCCGGTAGCACGCGATCGGCTCGCCGTTGCCGACGCCGCCGGCAACGGTGACGGCAAGTTTGGATTGCGTGACGAATCCCAATGCCAATGGACCGACGCGATACGGCGGCTGTTGCGTTGGCTCGACAACCGGAAAATCGACAACCACCTCGTCGAGATTCTCAGGATCTTTCGTCTGCAGTCGTACGATACGACCGGCACCACTCTCGGCAAGGAACAGCTCGTACGGCGCGCTCTTCACTTGATCCGGCCGCAGCACGATTCCCGCCGGATTGTCCAAGTTGGACAGTAACACCTCAGTCTCGAAGCTGGCCGAGGCGTCAACCAGTGTGGCCGATCTGTCGAACGACTCGGCCGCCGCCACACTGGGGTAACTCACCAATGCACACAACACAAGTGCCATGCGCACCATGAAGGCTCGCTCCGTCGAACAGTTATGTGCGCAATCAAGCATGAGCCGCTTCGTATGCGGAGATCTTGTCTTCGTGCTCCAGCGTCAAACCGATGTCGTCCAGGCCGTTGAGGAGGCAGTGCCGCCGAAACTCTTGGACCTCGAATGGGACGGACAATCCGTGGTCATCGCTGAGTTCGCATTTATCCAGGTCAGCCGTAAGCTGATAGCCATCGTTAGATGCCGCACGTTGGAACAAATCTTCCACCTGCTCTTCGGTCAGCTTGATCGGCAGCATCCCGTTCTTGAAGCAGTTGTTGTAGAAGATGTCGGCGAAGCTGGGTGCGATGATCACGCGGAACCCGTAATCCTCCAGCGCCCACGGTGCGTGCTCGCGGCTGGAACCGCAACCGAAGTTTCGCCGCGCGATTAGGACCGATGCACCGCTCGCTTCTGGCTTATTGAGTTCGAACTCTGGGTTCTCCGAACCGTCGTCGAGTTTGGCCCAATCCCAAAACAGGAACTCGCCGAAACCAGTGCGTTCGATCCGCTTGAGAAACTGCTTGGGGATGATCTGATCGGTATCAACATTAGCCCGATCCATCGCGACGACTAAGCCGGTATGTGTGGTAAATGCTTTCATGCGATGTCTCTTAGCCTTTTCGACAATGTAGTGTGTACAGCCAAAAACCGTCTGATTCCTGTTCACGCGTCAGCCGAAACTCGCGATCGAAAGTCGGCGAACGCTGCCAGCCGGCAGTCGATGCCGCAGCAACATATTCCTGATCACCTGGCACCAGCACATCAAACTCAATCGCCTCGCCACGCACGTCGACGAGCCAGTATTCGCCAATGCCGGCGCGATAGTACGCATCGCGGAGCAGTACCTTATCTTTCTTCACCGAGCTGGGGCTGACGATTTCTAAAACCCAGTCCACGGAGCCAACGACCTCGCGGCTACTGTCCGGATCGTCCGCCACGGTGGTTAGTTTGGCGCGACCAGAAGTGATTGTTTCCTTGGACAGGAACAAAATATCCGGCTCGTTGGAAACACCTGCTTCTTCGTTGGTGATCAACACTCCGTCAATATGCAGTCGGCCAGTTTTCTGTTCGCGCACAAGGTTCGATAGCACGCGGCTAATTTCCGTCTTGATGTCACTATGCTTTTCCAGGGATTCTGGGCTCATGTCAACGATGAGACCTCCATCGACGAAGGTGATCTTGCCTCGCTCGGGGAAATCATCGGAGAGTGCCCATTTGCGGAATCCTGCCAGCGTGGTCGCATCGGCCGGGACTGAAATTGGCAATGAAGCTGCCTCGCTGTTCACAAAAGTGACACCGGAAAAAGCCGTTTTCGGAAGGTCGGAAGGGATCGAAGCCATTGGTGTTGATTCGCCAGATTCGTACGTCAATGCTCTTACGCTATTCTACTTCCATTCCCGTATATCAACAAAATGGCCAGCCACCGCGGCGGCGGCGGCCATCGCGGGCGAAACCAGGTGCGTGCGCCCACCTTTGCCCTGGCGTCCCTCGAAGTTGCGGTTGGACGTGGACGCACAGCGTTCGCCGGGCGATAGCTTGTCGGGGTTCATCGCCAGACACATGCTGCAACCAGCTTCACGCCAATCGAACCCCGCTTCCTTGAACACGTGATCGAGGCCCTCTTCTTCCGCCTGCTGCTTCACCTGGCCACTGCCGGGCACCACCATGGCATCGACGTGGTCGGATACTTTGTGCCCCTTCGCCACGGCAGCGGCCTCACGCAAATCTTCAATACGGGCGTTGGTGCAAGAGCCGATGAACACGCGGTCGAGCTTCAAGTCGGTGATGGGCTCGCCGCCGGAGAGGCCCATGTAATCGAGTGCTCCGGCAGCCGTTTTCTGCTCAGTCGCATCCGAGAAGTCGGAGGGCTTGGGCACATTCGCGTCCACGGGCACGACTAGACCTGGATTCGTTCCCCAAGTGACCTGCGGGGCGATGTCGGCGGCATTGAACACCAGCGACTTGTCGTACGTCGCACCTTCGTCGGTTGGTAGTTGCTTCCACTGTTCGACCGCCGCGTCGAAGTCTTGTGGGACGTACTTCCGACCCCGCAGGTATTCGTAGGTCGTCTCGTCGGGGGCGATCATTCCGGCACGGGCGCCGCCTTCGATCGACATGTTGCAGACCGTCATGCGGTTTTCCATCGAAAGGGACCTGACCGCCTCGCCGGTGTACTCGACGCAGTAGCCGGTGCCGCCGTCGGTGGTGATCTGACCGATGAGATACAGAATCATGTCCTTGGCCGTCACGTTCGGACGCAGTTGCCCGTCCACACGTAGCTCCAACGTCTTCGGCTTGAACTGCAGCAGCGTTTGCGTCGCCAGCACATGCTCGACTTCGCTGGTGCCGATGCCGAACGCCAACGCGCCAAAGGCACCGTGCGTGGACGTATGGCTATCGCCGCAGACGATCGTCATCCCTGGCTGGGTGTAGCCGAGTTCCGGCCCGATGACGTGGACGATTCCCTGGTTGGGGTCGTTCAGGTCGTAGTGGGTGATGCCAAACTCTTGGCAGTTGTTGCGCAGCGTGTCGATCTGTTGCTTGGAGATCTGATCGACGATCGGCAGGCTGCGATCGGTGGTCGGTACGTTGTGATCAGCGGTGGCGACCGTCTTTTCTGAGCGTCGGACCTGGCGACCCGCCAGCCGAAGTCCCTCGAACGCCTGGGCGCTGGTCACCTCGTGCACCAGGTGCAGATCGATGTACAAGATCGTCTGCCGACCCTCCTCAGCGTGGACGACATGGTCGTCCCAGATTTTTTGAAACAGCGTACGAGGTCGGTCGGAGGGTTCACTCATCGGTATCGGTTCGTGTTAGTGGGTGCAAAAAGAACAGGCCAGACCCGCCATTCTAAGTCGCGAGTCGCGGAGCCGAAAGTGGCCCGGCATTGCCCTCAGGATCACGGTTGAGTGGCAAAGGTTCATTGGGAACGTGTCTCACTTACCCCTCCGTCGGGGTTTTGAAAGGACTTGCGTTTTCATTTTCATAACTCACCCCCTCTCCGGGAGGCAAGAATTGACGTAAGTCATTTCCAACAAAAGACTTGCGTGGCATTCCGAGACCGGAAGATCTCTGCAATATTGAAAGGTTGCTCGTTGCGGACCTTTCAAAACCTCGGTGAGGGGTACGCGGTCAGCCCTTTGCCAAACCATTTCGCACTCGCATCGAGAACCAGCAGGCGCGCAACCGGACTGCGTTGCACTCCGATCCTCGGGTCGGAGAGTACAATTGGCACGGCTAGATTGTCAAAGAACGATTCGCTACGCCCATTCTCTCCGATTTGGTGGCCAATTCCGAGGAAAATCGGCGAAGTCGACGCTCGTCGTGGCGAAGAAACTGGGAACGCGAATCTGCGCGAATTCATGACGGTCTAAATAGGCTCAGATTGGCGGCGATTCATGTTGTTTGCGCTTGGTTGTCGACCGGTGCAAAGACTCTTAGACTGCGGTGATTGAGCAGCGATTGCATTGTGAGATCCGACTGCATTGTGAGATCTGACGCTGAAACCAGATCGGAGGCAAACTGCATGGCCTTATCCGCAACCGCCAAGAAGCTGATCGCTGAGATTACGGCGGACAACGCAAAGCTAGGCGATATCAAGAAGCATGGCAAAGCGATCAAGAAAGATCATGAGCTGGCGATGGAACTCTGGTCGACGGGAGATTACCATCCGCGGCTACTCTCGGTTCTGATTTTCGATAAGAAGCTGCTGACCGAAGATGTGATCAATCAGCTCGCAGCAGATTTGCTTAGTCACGATGAGCTAGAACGGAACCAACTAACCGACTGGCTGTTGGCGAATCAGCTCATGAAGGACAAGAAGCTCGTCGCTCTGATGGAAACGTGGGAGCATGATTCGTTGCCGATTCTGCGCCGGCTGTTCTGGTACCACCAGGCGCGGTTGCGTTGGACGGGACAAACTCCTCCCGAAAACAGCGCAGAGTTGCTCAACTCGCTCGAACAGAACCTTGCCGGCGAAGAACCCACAGTGCAATGGGCCATGAACTTTTGCGCCGGACAGATTGGAATCCACGAGCGCAAACATCGATCCCGCTGCATCAAACTAGGCAAATCGGTGGGCCTTTACAAAGACGAAAAAGTCGCCAAGAACTGCACGCCCTCGTACCTGCCCGAGTTCATACGCATTGAAGTCGCCAAGCGCGAAAAGTGAACTGTTGAGATGCCGCGGCGGTAACGTGTAGCCAGGGCGTCCACCGTAACGCCGGTCAAAAGATAATTCGAGGCCAGCGCAGTGCTAGACCGGCGTCCATCCAGATAGGTCGTAACCCCTTGCCTCTGCAGGCACTCAAATACGAAGCCAACAATGCCACGAATGCGATACAGCCTCGCGACGTTCTTGCTCTTCGTGACATTGGTCGCAGTAGGTTGCTGGTGGTACGTCACAATGCGCCCCAGGTGGGCGGCAGACGCGTCACTGGCGGAACTCGAACTGCTGCAAGAACAGCAAAAGACAGGGCAGTTGGAGTGGGGTACCGAAATGAGGGAGCTGATTGAGATCGGACCACCTGCATTGCCAGAGCTAATCAAGACACTTGATGCGACACCGGAGGATGATCGGTACAACCTTCGGACTATCCCCTTTGCCATGAACTGTATCGAAGACCCTCGAGCGGTACCCGCATTAATTCGCGCCATTCCTCGGTGCTTTGGGCTAGACGGTAGCGATATGGGCTACCGGGTGGGCGACGCCAAACTCCGCAAGTACCTCGCAGAACGTCACGGTGACCAAGATCGTTCCTTCTCATTGAGCTATGGACGACCCGTAACCGAGGTATTTCGAGCTCTAAAGAAGTTGACGGGGCAAGATTTCGACCATCTCGATTTGGCCTTCGTCGCGAAACGACCCGACGATACGCCGCGGCAGACGTATCTGAAACGCGAACTCTATGAGCAGTCAGCGCAGCGCTGGGCCGCTTGGTGGGAATCGAATTGGCGCAAGTACACCAGCGATTGGCGGTATTCGAAAGTTCACTTACCAATTCGATCTAGCGCGGATTTGGGCTCCGGCGTTGATCTCGCTCTTGATGAAAACACCGGCCGTGTCGCCAAGGGGAGACTACGTGGCATGATCATCCAGCCAGTGTGCGCGAGGAGCGAGAGAATTTGCTTCCTTGACGTCGACACTAATCGCTGGTCTGTCTTGCCCAAACGCTTTGCACACTTGGAAGAACCTGTCGAGGCCTTGCCGGCCGACGTTCTTGCATGGGCGAAGCAGGAGGGTTTCGATTTTTACGGAGCGAAACTCCAAGTGGACGGCGAATCTCACTACGTTATCAAAGCGATTGAAACGCAGATGATCGAAATCGATAGACAAAGCAACAACCGCTCCTGGACGGTGGCATCGGTGAAGCAACAGGGCAGACCAACCGGCGAGTTAGTCGCCCATTGGGACGCCGACCAGGAGGAGCCAGTCATTGAGTCGCCCGGTGATTTTGTGTTCATTACCAAGGAAAATACCGTAGGGATTTTATCCCTTGGCGCAGAGGTAACATCCACAGGGTATCGCTTCGGTGAGGCGAGCAAAGAGCAAAATCTCGCCACAACAGGGCATCGCCTGGGGCGCAGGATGGGCTTATCCTATTTGGTACCCGGAAACTGATTGGCACACCAAACCGGTCAACGGTGCTCCTCGCCTCGAGCAAATGTCTTCAATCAGCTCCGCGGCGGCGTTCAGATGCCTTTCAAACGCGTCCAGAGTTTTCGAAATAACTGACCAAGTGGTGCTTGGTGGGGCACCGCGTAGCTCTTCACGACCACGCCGGGATTCGGTTTTTCGACGAGTAGATACGTAAACGGATAGCGTTGCTGGTCACCGCCGAAATCGAGTTTGCCGAAATTCATCACATGCAGCAGCAGCCCTTCTTCGTGAGGCCGGACGCAATAGTAGTTGTTCGCAAACCAGGTGAGCCGGTCGACCTCGTAGGTCTCCGCCAAGTCACCAAGCAGTTCTTCGTTGCGCGGTATGAACTCAAACTCGATCTTTCTCTCCGAGTCAAACAGCGAATAGAACCCAACTTGGTAGCCTTGGTCGCTCTCGGCGACACCGTACCAGAGAATGCTATTTAGCGGTGTCGGACAGGTCATGAACCGACTCACCTCGATGCTTGACTCAGCCAACGAGTCGGCGAACACGCGTTCGACGTGGGTTTTCACGGCGAATGTGAATACCAAATAGCCTGTGCTGAGTGCCAAACCGCAGTAGTTGATTCGCCGTCGCCAAGGACTCGTCCGCTCAAAGAACAGGCAGGCGATGACACACGAAAGAAACGGAATCGTATACAGCGGATCGATGATGAAGATGTTGCTCCAAGCGATTCGCGCGTCGGAAAACGGCGTGAAGATCTGGGTCCCGTAGTTCGTGCAACAGTCCAGCACGATGTGCGTCAGCAATACGAGAAAGAAGAACGCAAACCAGCGCCAGTAACCTACCTGCCGTGGATCGTTTCGATACCAACGCACGAACAGCGAACTGAACAACGGCGTCGCAACCGCAACCAGCAGCAAAGAGTGACTCAATGCACGATGATGGACGATAAACCCGACGGGATCCAGCAGAGGGGAAAAAACAACGTCCAAATCGGGCAACGTTCCAAACGCCGCGCCCCAGAGAATCGCGCGATTGCCCAATTGCCGACCGAGCACCGCTTCGCCGACGGCCGCGCCCAGGGTGATCTGCGTAACCGAATCCATACGTACGTCCTAGTTGGGCGATGCCAGGCAATTTTGTTGCAATCGACGTACGGATAGTGCACTGCTCGGTATAGCGGACACTCGCGTCGTTAGACCGCCGCCATTTCTAGCGCTTGCTCGGCCAGCGCCTTCCGCTTGGGGCAACCGTAGTTCGTCCACCAGTCGGCGGCAATCGCGCTAGACCAATCGTCGGTGATAGGCACCTCATCGAGCATGTAGTGCAACGTTGCTGTGTCTTGAATGCGATCTTCCGGCTGCTTTTCCAGGCAACGGAGGATGATCTCTTCCAGTTCGACGGGGATGTCGGGATTTAGTTCGCGTGGCGAACGCGGGGTTTCCGACGCTTGGGCGACCATGACTTTGATCGGCTGGCTGTAGTTGAACGGCGGCTCTCCGGTGGCCATGTAGTACATAACGGCCCCCAGGGAGTAGATGTCGCTACGGGCGTCCACTTGTCCGCTGCCGGTGGCCTGCTCCGGCGACATGAACAGCGGCGAGCCGGTGATCGCCCCTTCTTGAGTGAGTCCGCTGTCCTCCACGTCGGTGGTCGGTTTGGCGAGTCCGAAGTCCAGCAGTTTCGCCACGTCGAACAAGCCACCACGGTAAGCGCAGTAGATGTTCGCCGGTTTGATATCGCGGTGAATCAGCCCTTGATTGTGAGCTTCGGTCAGCGCGTCACAAATCTGGCGCATCAGATGGATGATTCGCGCCGGCGGTAGCGCACCGTGAACTTCCACCAACTCGCCCAGATTATGACCGGGAAGGAATTCCATGACGTAGTAAAAGGTTCCGTCCGCCGTGCGACCGTAGTCGAAGATGTCGATGGAGTTCCAGTGCGACAGTTTGGCGGTCGCGCGTACTTCGCGCTCGAAGCGTGCCAAGACCTGCGGATTGCCGGCCTTTTCCGGCCGGATGATTTTGATCGCACAGGGCCGCTTCATCATTTCGTGCTCAGCCAGATAGACTTCGCCCATGCCGCCCGTGCCGAGCATTTGCTTGAGTCGGTACTGGCCAAGCTGCTTCGCGACGAACGCCTCGTGACGCAACGTGTTGATTGACTTCACGCCGACAGTGGCCGTGACGACCGTCAGGATCATAACCATCAATAGCTCAACGAACACTCCCTGAAACTCGCTGACCTGCACTAACTCGGCAAACTGAGGTGAATTGAAATAAGCAAGGATTTCGACGGCAATCGGGCAGAGTGCCATCACGCTCATCACGAACGCCGCACGCTTCCAGGAATTGGGCACAAACAGCGCGTAACAGAAAATCAACAACGACCAGGCCCCGGCGATGTTCGGGATGTGCGAGTGTCCATCGCCAAGTTGCGCACAATAGATGAGTTTGTGATAGCCGAGCAGGACGAAGAACAGACTCGACCCGCCGAAGATCAAGAATTCCGCCCAGCTCAGATTCCGCTCGATGACGCGGCATTGCACACAGAGCCGCTGCGCCACGAGGCCCAGTAATACGGTCACAGTAATGTGAGCGTAGAAAACAATGGCGTGATCACCGCGCACGTACTCGTCGAACGCCCACAGCGAGCGGACTAGAAACGCGGCAAATCCGGCGCACAGCAAAATCGCAACCATTCGCAACCGACTGCGGAGCAGGTCGCGGGTTTCTTGCGTCTGACCCGGGGCGCTCCCCTCGATCAGCGCGACCCGCTTGCGGGCGGAGTCGCGCAGGTGTGTGCTGTCGTTGGAATTGAGCGGGAAGCCGGAGGGCGACTCGATGGTTTCTGCGTTGTCGAATTCGGCTGCTTCGGGAGCCATCCAGTAGGGTCTCCTGATCGCAAGGTCATCTGAGAACGCTGGGCATGGCGCACTTGCGGCAGACTGGCCAGAGCGTTCCCCTATTCTAGTCACTCGGCCCACGAATGGGCAGTGGCAGTGCGAGATTCCTCGCTGGCAGGCCCTGATTACAGTGCTTCGCAAGCCGCAGGTTATGCCTTGACAACCGTCGCTTTGGGAGCGGCGACCCGATGCATTGCGTTTCGCGTGTCGACGATCAGCTTGCTATGCCGTCCGATCAGTTCGTAATCGAACGCAGAATGATCCGTCGAAATCAGCACGCAGTCCTGGCTGCCAAGGTATGCTTGCGTCAGGTCGGAGCTATATAGATCTGGGACGTTAAAATGTCGCATGCTGGGTAGATGTGGGATATGCGGGTCGCTATAGGTGACTTGGGCCCCTTGCTCGGCAAGCAACTCAAGTAACCGAAACGACGGGCTCTCTCGCGGGTCGTCCACATCGCGTTTGTAGGCCATGCCCAGGATGCAAATCTTGCTGCCTTTCACGGACTTCTCGGCGTCGTTGAGCGCCCGCGCAACGCGTTGCACGACGTACTCGGGCATGCTGGTATTCACTTCACCCGTCAGTTCGATGAAGCGTGTCGGCATGTCGTTCTTTCGCGCTACCCAGCTGAGATAAAACGGATCAATCGGGATGCAATGTCCACCTAAGCCAGGCCCCGGATAGAAGGCCTGAAATCCAAACGGCTTCGTCTTAGCCGCTTCAATCACATCCCAGACGTCGATTCCAATGTGATCAAAGAGTTTCTTTAGCTCGTTCACTAATGCGATGTTCACGGCTCGGTAGGTGTTCTCTAGCACCTTGCAAGCTTCGGCGACTTCGCACGACGCGACAGGGATCACTTGGCTGACCGCTTTGCCGTAGAGATTCTCGGCTAGTTTCGCGCTGGCTTGGTCATAGCCGCCGACTACCTTGGGGATGCCGCCGGCGGTGAAGTCTGGATTGCCAGGATCCTCACGCTCGGGACTGTACGCCAGAAAATAGTCTTCCCCGCAAGTGAGTTCGCTCTTGCTCAGGATCGGTAGCATGACGTCGCGGGTGGTGCCGGGGTACGTTGTGCTCTCCAGCACCACGAGTTGGCCGGGACGCAACCGAGTGGCGATTTGCTCGGCGGTCGACTCGACGTAGCTCAGATCGGGGTCGCGACTTTCCGACAGCGGGGTAGGGACGCAAATGAGGATCGCATCGGGCTCGGCCAATCGTTTCATGGATGCCGTTGGTTCGAATAGTTTCTCCTCGATGCAGCGGGTCACCCATTCCGAGGAGAGGTGCCCAATGTAGCTTTCGCCGGCCAGCAGCTTTTCGACTTTCGAATTGTCGACATCGAAGCCCAGCACGCGATAACCCGCATCGATGAACGCCTGGGCCAAAGGCAAGCCGACGTAGCCCAAGCCGACTATGCCAACCAGTGCAGACTGATCGTCGAGTTTTGCCTGCAACATCGTTTGGGCGGACTGCTGATTCATATGCCACACTCGTGCTGAGCCGCGTCGGCTCGTGAGAATTTTGCCAAGTTCCCCCTCGCAGAATGCGTACTAGCTCGACACGAGCGACTCGGGGCAACGAAAACGCAATAGCGAAACTTATCCGGAATTCCGCCGTGAATCAATAGAAACGAGTCCACGTTGGACCAGCGCACATCCTTGAAAACCTCCATACCCGAATGGCCATTTTTCGGCAGGAAGCCGCCAGATTTCTCGCAATGCAGCTGATGTTGTCACTTGTGGCGAAAGCGGCGTACAATCCGAGATTCGATCGCCCCAGACACGTCCGCTAGCAAGGACCAATCGTTTTGCCTTGGGTGACACTAGCCCCGCATTCGAATCTACACCGTTGAGCAGTTGCATGTCACGAAAGTTCTTAGTCACGGGAGGTGCCGGATTCATCGGCTCGCATATCGCTACGGCGCTTGTCGAGCGCGGCGACGAAGTCGTGGTGCTGGACAACTTGAGTACCGGGCGCAGAGAAAACTTGGAGCACGTTGCCGAACAAGTTACGTTTATCGAAGGTTCGCTCCTGGATCGTGACGTCGTGGAAAAAGCGGTCGAAGGCGTCGATGTCGTCTATCACCAAGCGGCGCTGGCATCGGTCCCACGAAGTGTGAAAAAGCCGCTCGACACGAATGCGGCTTGCGTGACCGGGACGCTCCATGTCCTCGATGCGGCGCGGCAGGCTGGGGTGAAGCGGGTGGTCTATGCGGGGTCAAGTAGCGCGTACGGCGATCAACCGAACATGTCAAAGCGCGAGTCGGACCTTCCCAGTCCGCTCTCACCTTACGCGGCAGCTAAGCTAGCGGGGGAACTCTATTGTAAATCGTTTACCGCGACTTACGGCTTGGAAACAGTGGTGATCCGCTACTTCAATGTGTTTGGCCCCCGGCAGGATCCCAACAGTGAGTACTCAGCGGTCATTCCAATTTTCGTCACGAAAATGGTACGTGGCGAGCGTCCCACGATTTACGGCGATGGCAATCAATCCCGCGACTTCACGTACATTGATAACGTCGTGCAAGGAAATCTAACAGCAGCCGACGCGAGCGAGGCGGTCGGCCACTCAATTAACGTCGCTTGCGGAACGCAATTCACCTTGCTGCATCTGGTCGCGGCAATCAACAACGTGCTAGGCACGGACATCGAGCCCATCTTCGCAGAACCCCGGGCGGGCGACGTTCGTGAGAGCCTGGCGGACATTACAAGCGCCAGAGCGCTGCTTGGATACGAGCCCAAAGTCACTTTCGAGGAAGGATTGCATCGCTCGATCGACTACTATCGCTCGCTGCTCGGTTGATCGACCCTCGAGCTGCGCTCCGCCACCGTTGAGCGCGACCCTGGTGCTGCATAGCTCACGGATCAGCATTTTCCAGTGATAATCAGGGGCATTATTCTCGCTTTCTGGACGGGATACGCGAGAATTCGCATTCTTCACATCCCCAAGCTATTCTATTGAAGGCGCACTTCACGCTGGCGCTTGCATCCTTGGGAGACTTCTAGAATTGCGTCGATTTGTCATCCAACGTAGAGCCGGATTTACGCTGGTCGAACTCTTGGTGGTGATCGCCATCATTGGCGTGCTGCTGGCATTGCTGCTTCCCGCCGTGCAGCAGGCGCGCGCCAGTGCGCGACGCGCCCATTGCGCGAACAACCTGAAGCAGGTTGGCCTCGCACTGCAAAATCACCATAGCGCGAAGCGACGCTTCCCTCCCGCAGGCGAAGGGTACGGTTGGTGTCGGCATCCGCTCAACGGCGGCACGACGGTCGTGCGCAACTGGAACGGGCTGCTCTACCTACTTCCGTACTTGGAGCAACAACAACTCTACGAACAAATCGACTTCGACAGCGCTACCGCCAACACGAGAGCCGGTAATCCCAAGTGCTGCGGACCGAACGAAACGCTAGGTGCGCTGCTGGGCGATGCCGTGGCAAGCGGCAACGATGCTCTGGTTGCGCAGATACTGTCGGTCTTCGTCTGTCCCGAAGACATTGGGGAGCCTCATGCACGCAACAGTTTGTTGTATCGAGTGGGTTCCAGCGATTTTACCGGAGCGAAAACGAACTACGATTTCAGCACCGCCAATGCGTACACGTGCGCTCACTGGGCACGACACGATCCGGGCGAACGACGGATGTTCGGCGAAGATAGCAATACAGACGCCGCGATGGTCACCGACGGACTCTCCAACACGGTCGCGATGGCCGAGACACTGCGGGACGTCGCCAACGGGGAAGGTATCACTTGGGGATATCGGGCGTGGGTGATGGTTGGAATCGACCTCGGCAATTACGGCATCAACCAATGGCAAGATTCCTACTACATCGCCCGTCCGCGTCGATCGCAACTTCGCAGTTGGGGCCATGCCGGCAGCCTGCACGGCGACAACGTGCACGTGCTGATGGCCGATGCGTCGGTCAGGCTCCTAAATGAGTCCACAGATGCTCAGGTGCTTGAACTTCTCTCCAGCATGGCCGACGGTGAGCCGTTTGACTCGCCTTTCTAGAGGTGCCGCGCTCTGGTCGCCGACCACGCAGCAAGTTGGAAAATCTCCATGAAATGGCTGCATTTTCCGCTCTCGCATGGGGTGAAAATACTTGCTACCCCCCAATTTGCTGGTATAATCCGCAATAGTTAGCTAGGGGTTGCTAAGGACGGGGCTACCTAGACAGTGCTAGGTCCACTATGTCCTTCAAACCCAGGCAGCGCTTCAACATGATCGAGCAACCGGAGGCATTCTCACTCATCGCGACCAGTACGACTGTTCGTCATCTGGCCATTCTGTTATTAGCTTCGACCGCCGGCCTCGGCAGCCACCGCCGCGCGGATGCGGACACACCCGTGCTCGTCGTTGGTGCCGCGGCTGATGTTCAGTATGAAGACCGCGTACCTGGGCCGCATCCGGACGACATCCGCCGCTGGTACGACACCGCGCACATTCGTTTAGACGGAGCAATTCGGGCTTGGAATGCGCGACCCGACATCGACTTGGTAATGCACCTGGGTGATATAATCAATGCCCAGTGGGAGAGCTTCGACGTGGTCTTCGATTACGCTGATGGGACGGATTACGATCCGGACTTGCTGACATTTCGTGACCTGAACGTGCCGAGTTACCAGCTTGTGGGCAACCATGAGTTCTACGGGATCCAAGATGATCCTCATCCAGAGGGTGAGGACGACCTGCATGTGCGTGAGCGTCTGGGCCTGGCTAACAACCTCGGGTACTACGAGTTACGGCCGGTCGATGGTTACCGATTTGTGATTCTCGACGACCAGGTTCCCGAGGCGAACCCTGCACGACCCGGAAGCAGCTTTGGGCTAGGACATCGGCGTGAGCGTTATTTCGATCAGCAGATGCAGTGGGCACGCCGCATGGTGGCAGACGCGTACCGCGAAGGCGAGAAGGTCATCCTGTATCAACACTATCCGATGTCCAGCTACTATAACAACCGTGAGTTGAACACGTGGGAAGAGGAACTTGCTTCCATTATCGAGACTTATCCGAATGTCGTCGCACACTTTTCGGGCCATTTTCATAGCGGTCCCGGGAAAACAAAAAATGGCGTGTTGTTCGATACGCTCGGGGGCACCTTGAGTGCCGATCCTGAACTTGATCAGAACATTTGGTACGTCCTTGAGTTTTACGACGATCGCGTGGTTGTTGACCAGTTTGGTGAGAATTTCTACCTCGACCCCGATGAAGACGATAAGGAGTTCTTCTATCGCGACCACACAGCACCGCTCGTGTGCGATCCCGAAGACAATTGCCAAGAGGTCACGTTTACCGACTTCAACGGTGACGGCGACTTCGACGGCGACGATCTAGTGGCGTTGCTTTCGCAGTACGGTCAGCTGTCGGACGCGACCTTGGCCGATGGGGATGCTCAGGGCGACCAGGACGTCGACGGCAGCGATTTTCTCGCTTGGCAACGGGCGGAACATCTCTCGGTCGCGCCGGTAGTTTCACCAGTTGCCGTCCCCGAACCGAGCTCGATGCTGCTACTCGGCATACTGATGCTGACGTCGGCTGCAGGCGCGGCACGTCGGCACCGATAGCCAAACTCTCCGCTGCGTTGTTTTCAAGCGCCACTCCAGTGGTTTCGTCCGCTCGTAACGCCTCGGGCTAACCAAGCCAACTACCCTTGGCACTTGGGCAGTTTGTGCGCGAATCACAGAACAGCTACACTGCTGCTTGGCTGTTCCGTTTAACGAGACTTACGCGTTGGATGCACGCGATGTGGTGGAATCGTCGAAAACCCGAGTGTGAGAAGTTCCTGGAATTGCTGTCGCGGAGTTGTCTGCTCGAGCAAGCCGAAATCCGCCGAGCTTGTCATGGCGTGAAGTCCAGGTCCCTTGAGGAGCTTTGTGCCCACCTGGTGCAAAATGGCGCAATCACTCAATGGCAACGTGACAAGCTAAGAGCAGGAAAGCACAGAGGATTCTATTTCGAGAAGTACGTACTACAAGAGCAACTGCGCAACGATGATGTTAGCAAGACTTACCTGGCAATCGACTTGGAAACTGATAAGGAAGTGGGGCTGCGCATTACACCTCCTTCTGACGGAACTTCGTTTACGTTCGAGATTGTCGAATTGTAGTGGCACGGCAGGACGGCGGATGAGTTTGTGAATCGCGAGATTATGCCTATAGCAACGGGAGATCCACGCTATCCAAATGGCACCGGGTCTGTCATCGTAAGAGTCGTCCCGACCTTATCGGCCAAAAATCAATATAAGGTGGAATGAAATATGAAAAACACTGTTCGATCAAATGCCTCGTATTCTGCCATCTTGGCCCTTTGCGCATGTTCCGGCGCATTTTGTCTGTCCGTTGCATCGCTTACTTACGCGCAGGAGGCTCACTCCCGAGTGACCATCCCAACGCTTGACCTGGCTGATCAGCAGCATCGCCAAGTCGTCGTTGACCGGGAAGCGGGGCAGTACTTGGGGCATCCGACGACCGTGTTGCTGGAGGACAACAAGACGATTCTCACCGTGTACCCCAAGGGCCATGGCCGAGGCCCAATCGTCATGAAGCGGAGCGACGATGCCGGACTGACCTGGTCGGAACGTCTGCCAACCCCAGAGAGTTGGGCGACCTCGAAGGAAACGCCGACCATTCACCGAGTGATTGACAGCGCGGGCAAGAAACGCTTGATCATTTGGTCGGGACTGTACCCGGCGCGTCTCGCTGTGAGTGAAGACGACGGCGAGTCGTGGAGTGAGCTGGAGCAAGTGGGGGACTGGGGAGGTATTGTGGTGATGGGCTTTGTCGAACCGCTCAGTGAGCCTGGGCATTACTTGGCCATGTTCCACGACGACGGGCGTTTCTTTTCCGCAGACTCTCAGCGAAGTGATCCGCGCGTGATGACGCTTTACCAAACACGATCGACCGACGGCGGTCTCACCTGGAGCGACCCGGAGACGATCTGGAGTAGCAGCGAAGTGCACCTTTGCGAACCGGGTTGCATTCGGTCCCCCGATGGTGAGCAGCTTGCTGTCCTGCTCAGGGAGAACCGCCGCGTGAAGAACTCTCATATTGTCTTTTCCAACGATGAGGGTCAGACGTGGTCGGAACCGAAGGAAGTGCCACTCGCTCTGACTGGCGATCGACACACGGGGAAGTACTCACCCGACGGACGACTCCTGATCAGTTTCCGTTGTCGGTCACCACAAGGCGCTGTCGATGACAGGCCTTTTGAAGGTGACTGGGTCGCCTGGGTCGGAACATACGACGACCTTGTCAGTGGAGCCGAAGGCCAATACTCGATTCGCCTGGCTGACAATACGAAGGCTTACGACACGACCTATCCGGGCGTCGAAGTGCTTCCCGACGGGACTTTCGTGACGACGACCTACGGCCACTGGACCAAGGGGGAGCAACCCTACATCTTGTCCGTTCGACTGAAGCTTGAAGAACTCGACAGTCTCGCTAAACAGCAGTGACCCATTCGATGATGCTTGCGAACTTGCGGCACGCCCCATTTGTTCATTTCTTGTTGTGATCAACCTCAGATCGCCTAGAATACTAACAATGGACTCCATTGAGAGATTGCGCATTATGTCCACTCATAAACACCGGGTGCCGCGAGCGTTCACGCTGGTCGAATTACTGGTGGTGATCGCGATCATCGGTGTATTGATTTCGCTGCTGCTACCAGCCGTCCAGTCGGCGCGTGAATCGGCACGGGGCAATACTTGCCGCAACAAGCTGAAGCAAATCGGCCTATCGCTCCATCAGTACCACGACGCAAACGAGCGGTTGCCGTTGGGCAGCCAAGGACGCAATTCCGACAGTGCGCGAAGGTTCAACTACCAAGCCGGCGTGATTCGCACGGCGTTCTTGATTTACCTGTTCCCCTACCTCGAGGAAGGTGCTGTCTATTCGAGATACGACTTTAAAGTTGCCACGAATCGGCAAACGCAGATGGTGACTTCGCCGATCAACAACCGCTTGGATATTTGGACGTGTCCGTCCGACGAACCCTTCACCGGTCAGCAGTGCGAGGGGGGTAATGCTCAAGATCACAAAGGCAATTATGGCGTGAACTGGGGGCAACACACTTTCGCATTTCAGTCGCAACAGTGTCGAGACGAGGGAATCGCTCCCGACGATTGCCACATCGCGCCGTTTCACCTGCAGTTTGGAGCGCGCTTTGGCCAAATCCGCGACGGTCTGAGCAATACGGCGGCCCTAGTTGAAATGCTTCAAGCACCCTCGGAAGATCGCTGCGACCGGCGAGGTCGGATTTGGAACGACGAAGCGGGTTGCTACCAGGTTATGTTCCGCTATCCGCCCAACACGGCGGAACCCGACATGACGCGCTGCACGAATCGTCCCGAGCTCAATTTGCCTTGCCAACCCAGGTCGAACGTTCCGCAAGACGAGTTTATCAGCGCCCGCAGTCGCCACCCGGGCGGCGTGCACTTGTTGTTATGCGATGGCAGCGTCCATCGCTCAGCCGACGGCGTGGATGTCGACGTGTGGCGAGCGTATTCGACAATGGACAGCGAAGAGGCGATCAACGCATTACCCTGATCTTCGATCAGCTTTCACGCGAATCGTGACAATCAGACCAGCCCCCGATCGAGCTGGCATCTCCTGTTAGGCGTTAGTTTGTTCTCAACTACTTGCCGCCAGGCTGGACTGTGAAGTCCATTTCGGCGTCTTCTTTCGGCAGGTCGACGGCTTGCCGATACTCTCTGAAGAGCGAGTTTCCGAAGGGAGAATCGTCGTTACTGTCCTTCCCGTCAAAGCCATCGATTCGAACGATATGCGGGCCACCGACGGTGCCTTTTCCTGTCACGGCTCGCGTATCGTAGGTGCCGTCTTGAATGATCGCTACTCCCTGCGGACCGCGATTGCCTTGCACTGGGTCAGGGTCGAATACGATCCGTCCGGTGGGGACCGGCGCTCCACGAAATTCAACTCTGCCCTGCAGATCATAGCGTTGCGGCCCGCTATCGCCAGAACAGCCGACTACCCATAGGAGTCCGATGGTAAGATGCCAGGCGCTGAGGGAATTGTGCACTTGATGAGTCATGCGATCAGGATTCGGTGGGCGACTGACAGCTGCGCGGTTTATTAAGGCCGGGAATCACTAGAATCTTCGGCGAACTCGCCCCGGTTCGCAAGCTCTCGGTAAGTGAAGATATCGAGGTCTTCGGAAACGAAGCTTGCGCTCGCGTCGCAACGGGCGAAGTGCGCTCCACCCGGATGCAAACTACTAAAGGTCTGGTCGTTGAAGAGTCCCGGCACCAAGTTGATGCCGTCCACGACGTTCTTGGAAGCTGACATACCAGCCGCTCCGCTTGGATTGATGCCAAAGCCGATCCCGCGCACCCAGCACGCTCCGTCGCCGCCGGCAAAATCAGCGTCGTGAGTTGATGCACTGATTACGAAGGTCGTGGGGTGGGCGATTTCTCCGATCAATAGGGTATTGGTCGTGCCGGAGGTGATCTCGCGCATGTTGGTCGAGTGATCGCGCCGCAACACGCCCTGTGAAGCGAACCCACCGTTTTGCCGCGGATTTGGGTCTTCCACTGCGTACGTCTGTCCCGTGGCGTCGGTGCCTTTCGGTCCCATGATGCCGTAGTAGTGTGACGTATAAGTTTGCACGCCACCGCGCAACGTACTGCTACCATGCCGCGCAAACAGCGTGGTGGCGCTGGGGCAGATGTAGATATCAATACGATTGACGCCATGTTCCAGTTTGTTTGCGCCACGGAAGTCGGTGCCTTCATCGAAACTGAACCGATCGTACAGCGGTTGTTGCTCGATGTATGGCAGAATGAAAACGTTCCACGAGAGGCCGTTGTTGACCGTCGCTCCGGGAGGGAAGCCGTCGTTTACGTCGTGGTAGTTCTGCATTGCCAGCGCGATTTGCCGTAAGCGGTTGAGACACGTCGATCGGCGGGCGGCCTCACGAGCTGCTTGGACGGCCGGCAGTAGCAACGCGACCAAGACACCAATGATCGCGATGACAACCAGCAACTCCACCAAAGTGAATCCCGACCGCCGTGGCGAATGAGCGGCGGCACGTATCGCATGGGCATTGCCATCAATACGGGTCCTCACGTAGCGCTCATTTGATTGCGACGTGACCGCGGTGATTCCGTCTAGCGGTCGCTCGCCAGGATCTGAGATATGATGAATGCGGTCGTTCATAGCTGTCACTGCTGCGCAATGACTCCATCGAAACGGGCCAAGGCGCTGGAAGTTGAATGGCAATTTCAACGACCGGCGCGTGAGCGTTGGCGGGGCTACGTAATCGGCGCGACGAGCGTCTGCGGTTTCGCGGACGATCTCTGATCTACAGTCTAAGCCGAATCGGCTCTGACGACAACGAACGGCTGGCACACTGCTTAGCGCTGATTACTGCCGATGATGTTGCTACTCCGCCGTAGGTGGCGTTCGGATCGCCGCGCAGAACCAATCTTGTGGCACCTCTCACGCGGTTGGCGCAGGCGCGCGGTGCTTTCGCGGCCACAGGCGAGTTGCGCAATCCCGTCGGGTCGCGCTGTTGGCTGCACAGAGTGTTCGTAAGCCTAGATTTGCCGCAGTCCGTAATGTTTAGCTGACCCGTCGATGCCTCCAGCAGAGCCCGTGGCACAGCGGATCTAGCTGATGGATGAGCTGTGATCTTGCGCAACCGTCACAATCGTCTGCGTGAACTACCGCTGGCCGAACCGGTGCTCTGTTGAGAGGCCAAGAACATTTGTGCGTCAGCGGTGTTTGGCAAAAAGGGACCTGCGAAACACTTTTTTCTGACAGGCCGAGATACTATACAGACGCACACCATTCTGTAATACTGAGAAATCTGCCTCACTTTGGCGACGGTTCATTGGGGGCGTGCACGGCAGGCCAGGGTGTGGAGCACTGAAGTTGCTCAATGACAGCGAACTTTGTTCCACCCTGCGGCGTATCAACTAATGTGGTAAGCGGGCAACAACACGTTGCCCAAAATCAGCGCGGATGACGACAGTGTGGAAGGTCGTCGACACGCTCTACGGAGAGGGCCTCGAATCGCGACACTCGGAATGTGGAAAACCAACGTGTTGATCCACCGTTCCCTTCTTTCGAAAAAGCTACCAACCTGCTTGGTAATTCTGAACTAGGCTTCTTATGTACGAGCAACCTACGTCGCTCGTAATGGACGCTCCAATCAGGCTTATCTTGACCTCGTCATCGCTTACCTCGACGCGGTCATCGACTTTTCGAATCTAGGAAGAATCTGACTTGTTCTAGGCGAGTCCGCTTACCCGGTGGACGTCCCAACCAGCAAGTAAAGACCGTCGCGGGGGAGAGACATGCGTAAGGAAGCTCATCAAAAGTTCGACTGGTCCGGCAATGTCGAACAGCTTGAAGAGAAGATCGTGATGTCAGCCGATCCGCTGGGCGGACTGCTCGGCGGACAGATTCAGCATCACGCCATCGTCGATGAATTGCCTCCGCTCGCGCATCATAGTTTTGACGATGGGCTGCCACCCATTGAGCATCATGCAGCGGATAATTTGCCGCCGATCGAGCACCATCTGGCCGACGGCTTGCCACCCATCGAACACCATCAGGAAAGGGAAGCCGACTTCTGGATCGACTATGAGAACCTGCAGGCGATCGAAGAAGGACTTGAGCGTATTGAACAGACGCTGTCCAACGCGCACGATCAATCGGGAATGACCGATGTCACCAACGATTATGGCTTCGACGGCACGGGGCAAACCGTCGCGGTCATTGACAGCGGCATTGCTTACGATCACTTCGCGTTGGGTGGTGGATACGGTGCTAACTACCGCGTCGTCGGCGGCTGGGACTTCACCGAGAACGACGCCGATCCCTACGACGATGGTGCCGCGGGCTCCCACGGGACGCACGTATCTGGCATCGTTGGCGCACGCGGCGGACCTCACGAGGGCGTCGCACCCGGAGTCGATCTGGTCGGGCTGCGTGTTTTCAATGACGCGGGAGATGGTTACTTTTCTTGGGTCGAAAACGCCCTGCAGTGGGTTTACGACAACAAAGACAGCTTTGAGAATCCAATCACGGCAGTGAATCTGTCGCTCGGCGTGGCCTCCTACAACGCCGACTCGATTCCGCTTTGGGCGAATCTAGAGAACGAATTCCAGCAGTTGACGCAGGCCGGTATTTTCATCTCGGTGTCGGCGGGTAACAGCTTTGGGAACTTCAATGAAACCGGGCTTAGTTACCCGGCTGCCAGTCCACACGTGGTGCCCGTCGCCTCGGTCGACGACAGTGGCCTGATGAGCTACTACAGTCAGCGAAATTCTCGCGTGATCGCGGCTCCAGGCCGAGGTATCTACAGCACGGTACCCGACTACAAGGGCAACAACAACGGAACCGTCGACGATTACGCCAGCTTCTCGGGGACGAGCATGGCTGCCCCGTATGTGGCAGGGGCGAGCGTGATAATCCGCGAAGCGATGGAGTTTGTCGGCTACACCGATATCACTCAAGACACGATCTACAACCACATGATTTCGACCGCTGACTCGTTCCTCGATTCAGCGACCAACGCTTACTACAATCGGCTGAACATGGACGCGGCGATTGACGCCCTGATGCCGACCGACGACTTCGGCTCGACGCTGGGCTCGGCGTTTAACGTCGGCACGCTCGGCAGTGATGAATCGATGAGCGGCGTGATCAGCACGCTTGACGATGTCGACTATTTCAAGTTCACCGCGTCCGCCACCGGTTCGGTATCGTTTACGGTCTCCAACCTGACGCACGACCTAACCGCCGATTGGACTTCCGACACCAGCGGAGTCTGGAGCGGCGCGAATAACGAGACATTCACGATCGACGTGGTTGCCGGACAAGAATACACCGTCGGCTTCTCTTCGGATGATGGACTAGGCTACTACGATCTCGACATCACCTCCGAGGCGTCTGAAGCGTTCACCTATACCGACTGGGGAGCACACAGCTTTTCAACAATCAATGGCGTTAGCAACACGGGCGAGAATTGGTATCGCGTGGTTGCCAACAATACGGGTTACTTCACCGCCCAGGCACTATTCAATGCCGGTGGCGGCCAATTGAGCTTAGAAATCTACAACGCCAACTTGGAATCCATCGCCGCAGGCAGTCCGTCGGGCGGCGAAGCTCGCGTCGATGCTGTTGGCACGGCTGGCACGGAGTTTTTCCTCAAGGTGACCGGCAACAACAGCGATATTGATTTCCGTCTGACCAACCTTGTTGCCGTTAGCGGCACAGTCGTTGGTGTTGCCGGCACAAGTGGTAACGATGCATTCACGTTCGATGCAGGAAGCACCCACCAATTAACCGTGAACGGTACGAGTTACACTTTTCACTCTGCTTCGGTCTCCTACTTCGCATTCGATGGCGGCGCCGGTAACGACTCCATGACGATGACCGGCACCTCGGGCAGCGAAACAGCAACCCTACGCGTCGGCCAGTCTAAGTTGGTTGGTACCGGTCTGACCGTCGAATCGTTTAGCACTGAGACCAACACGATTCACGGCGGCGGTGGAGCTGATATCGCCATCTTCCACGACTCGGAGGGAGACGATACCTACATCGGTTGGGCCGATCGCGTTTCACTCACCGGCAACGGTTACACCAACGAAGCCCACGGCTTTGGCGAGACCCACACCTATGCCACCACCGGCCAAGACCGAGCAACGTTTTACGACTCGGCAGGCAATGACGTGTACGTGGGTCGAGCCACGCGTGCGGAACTTCGCGGCACGGACTACGACAACAGCGTCTACGGGTTCGACAATACGCGAGCTTACTCCAGCACGGGCCATGACCATGCGGTGTTCTACGACTCCGCCGGCGACGATGTGTACGTTGCCTGGGCTGATCGAGCACTGATCACGGGGACGGATTACTACAACGACGCGTACGGATTTGAACGAACCTTGGCGTATTCGTCGACCGGCAATGACAAAGCCGTGTTCCACGATTCGGCAGGCGATGACATCTACGTTGCTCGTTCGGATCGGACCTCACTTTCCGGAGCAAACTACTACAACACCGTCTATAACTTCGCCACCACCGAGACCTATGGCACGACCGGCAACGACCGGGCCATCTTCTACGACACCGCTGGAAATGACGTGCTGGTCGCCCGAGTGCAGCAGAGTTCATTACGTGGTGCCGGCTATTTCAACCGCGTCTGGAACTTCGGTACGGTGGATGCTTACGCCTCGGGTGGATACGACATTGGAATCCTGTACGACTCCGATGGTGACGATGTCTATGTAGGCCGTTCCACCAGTGCGTATCTGCGCGGTGAAGGCTATAAGAACACGGCATATGCGTTCGAGCGCACGATCACGTACGCCAGTGGTGGCCACGACATCGCCGTGCTATACGACTCCGCAGGCGACGACATTTATGTCGCTAGGGCGGAACGCACCCACTTAGTCGGCGACGGATTCTACAACGACGTCCGCAACTTCAACCACACGTTGGCTTACTCATCGACGGGCAACGACCGCGTAGTGTTCCACGACACGTCCGGCAACGATACCTACGTTGGATGGTCGAATCGCGCGTTGATGACCGGTGAGAATTACTACAACGACACACGCGGCTTCAATCGCACGGAAGCCTACGCGACCACTGGCAACGACCGCGCGGTGTTGCACGACTCGGCAAACGACGACTCAGTTCACGCCGTCGCGTGGGGTGCCTACATCGGTGACGGACAATATCACAATGAGGCACACGACTTCGACACGATCGCTGCCTACTCGACGCACGGTGGCAGCGACGTGGTGGCGGAACAAGTCGATGCCCTGGACTATGCGTTCTCCACCGTCGGAGACTGGAGCTGATCAGCTCGCGATACTCAAGGCCGGGCGCGTCGACTGTCCTGCGTCCACTAGTTGCGCGGCTTCCGCGGCGATTTGTCCGTCGGTCACGTAATAGGCCTGCTCCAACACTTGGCTGGAGGGTGCAGGGGCGTCAGGCAATCCAATGCGTCGCACGCCTGCGCGAAGCGAGTTGAACGCGCGATCCGCCACGGTCGCCGCGATTTCAGCGCCGACACCGTAGGTCTTCCAACCTTCGTCAACGACGAGTAGCCGTCCCGTCTTGCGCACCGACTCGAGCACGCACGCCTCGTCCCACGGCTTGATCGAGCGCAAATCGATGACCTCGGCAAAAGTTCCTCGTTCAGCGAGCGATGCGGCCGATTGCAAGGCGAGAGGCACCATGGTCGAAGTCGCAACGATCGTGACATCTGTGCCTGTACGACAGACGTTCGCCGTGCCGATTTCAACCTCGTACATTTCCTCAGGCACCTCGCACTCCTGCTCGTAAAGCGCTCGGTCATCGATGTACATGACGGGATTCTCGTCACGGTGTGCCGCGATCAGCAGCCCTTTGGCGTCGTAGGCGGTACTTGGCATCACCACCTTCAACCCAGGAATGTGGGCGAACATCGCTTGTAACGCTTGGGAGTGTTGCGCACCTTGTTCGCCCCGCCGATTGATGACGGCTCGGATCACCAGTGGTACACCCATTTGTCCACCAAACACGTACGACCAGTTGGCCGCCTGGTTCACAATGGCATCGACGGCCAATAACATGAAATCCATTCGTGGGTGAAACACGATCGGTCGCATACCCGCCAGCGCCGCGCCCACCGCCGCACCGGTCGTCGCATTCTCGCTCACGGGCGAATCAATGACGCGCTCACGACCGAACTGCTTGTCGAGGTCCTTCATGCTGCTGCCGGCGTACCAGGGACTCCATAGCCCTTGGCCGATTATGAACGTACGCGAGTCGGTTTCTAGAAGTTGGCCGTGAGCTTCGCGAATTGCTCCAGCATAGTTTAGGAGGCGCATTGGGTGACTCCCTGCGGTTGATAGAAAATATGGTCTAACACTTCGCTCGCTTCTGGTAGCGGCGATTGTCGGGCATAGAGTTCCGCGCCACGAACCTCGTCATCAACGAGCTGCCGCAGCTCGTCGAGTGTCGCGTCCGCGACACCAAGTTCACAGAGTTGGCGTCTGGTCGCAGCGATGGGGTCTTTTTGCAGCCACTCTTGCAGCTCGTCCTTCCGTTTCACGCCAACGTCGTAGTCCCACGCGGGCCCAACATGTCCTCGCCAACGAAACGTCCGGTACTCGATCAATGTCGGACCGCCACCGCTGCGGGCTCGAGCGACTGCCTCGAGCGCGGCCCGATACACCGCTTGTACGTCGTTGCCGTCAACGCTCACGCTGGCGATTCCGTGGGCATCGCCTGATTGGGGAATGTTGTCTTTGAGTCGTCGCTCGTCGATACCCATGTGGCTGGAGTACAAGTTGTTTTCACAGACGAACAACACAGGTAGCTGATTGATGCCGGCCAGATTCAGTGACTCGTGAAAGTGCCCTTCTTCCGTCGCGCCATCGCCGAAGAACGCTACCGACACGTTGCTCTCGCCTCGCAACCGATTGGCCAGACCTGCGCCGACGGCAATCGGAATCGTTGCAGCCACAATTGGGACGGTCCCGACTACGCCGACTTCCGGTGCACACACGTGCATCGAGCCTCCGCGACCGCTTGAGCAACCCGTGCGACGACAGAAGATCTCGGCCATCAGCGTTCGCATATCACCGCCCTTGGCCAAGTAATGCCCATGCGAGCGATGGGCTCCGAATATCTGGTCGTCGATCTCGAGAGCTGCGCAAACGCCCGTGGGTGGCGCTTCTTGCCCGATGCAAAAGTGACATGCAGTTTTCACGTCCTTCGATTCGACGAGTTCCGCCACTCGCTCCTCGAAGACGCGGATTCGCAACATCATGTGATAGAAATCTACGAGCCGATCTCGCTCAAGCGATTGACCTTTCATCACACTCTCTCCTTCGTGACGTCGGTATTTACTGGGTAATCGGTATTTACTGAGTAAGTGGTGTCGACTTCTTCCGTACCAAGCGAGTTAGGCCGCCGACGTCTCCGACAGGATGTCAAGATCATCAAGCTCCTGGCAACTTTCGTCATCGAGCGACCAGCGGGCACTGCCCACATTGTCGTCGACTTGCCTTGGGCGTTTGGCACCGAACAGAACCACATCAATATTCTGCGAGTCGAGCAGCCAGCGAATTGCGACTTGCGCTGGACTACGACCTGATTTTGCCGCCACACTGCGTACACTGTCGACGACCTTGAGATTAGCTTCGAACTTCGCACCGTTGAAATTTTCATAACGATGTCGACGATCGCCTTTCGCAAAGCTCGCGTTGCCATCGAATTTGCCCGTCAGCAACCCCTGAGCGAGGGCTCCCCAAGCCACTAACTTAACGCCGTGTTTCCGTGCGACTGGAACCAGCGATTGCAGCTGCTCTCGATCGACCAGACTGCATTGGAACTGAACAGCAGCGATCTGCGTCACACTGCATGCCTGTTCCAGTTGCTGCGCTGAAAAGTTGGAAACGCCGATCGCCTGAATCTTACCCTCTTCTTGGCAACGCTCCAGTTCGCCGATGACATCGACAATGGGAGTCACATGATCAGGCCAATGGACGTAGTACAACGGGATGCTCTCTAGACGCAACCTTCGCAAACTCGACTCGAGCGCTGAGCGCAGGTAGGGCAGTGAGAGATCTTTCGTCGTGCTGCCGTGCTCGTCCCAACGGACTCCGAATTTCGTTGCGATCACCGCGTCGTGCCGCTGAGTGCCGAGCGCTTCGCTCAATAGTCGCTCTGATTGGCCAAGACCGTAAACATCCGCAGTATCGAAGAAAGTCACGCCGTGGTCCCGAGCACGTCGCACGGCGTCCATGCCCTCCGTCGCTTGAAAATCCTCACCCCAACCATGTCCGCCTAACGGGCAACCGCCAAATCCCAATCGGGTGACGGACAGCCGTCGCGAGAGCTGCACACTCTCCATTAGTGGCTCCTCCGTAGGCTGCGGTGGACTAGTGTGTAGCACGTTTTAAATATGATGGACAAATCGCCAAGGAAAGATCTTTGGTTGACGTATTGCAGACGGAGCGCGTTTTTCTGAGGTAAAATCTGTTCTCGAAATACCTTGTCGGGGTCTTCCGATCCGACGTGCGACTGCAGATCGTGAAACTTCAGACTGGAAAGATCAGTAATCCCAGGCCGCACCGAGAGGATCTGTCGTTCCTCTTCGGTGAACTGACTTGTGTACTCTTCCACTTCGGGGCGCGGGCCCACGAAACTCATTTCCCCGCGCAAGACGTTCAATAGCTGCGGGAGTTCATCCAGCTTGTATTTCCGCAGGAAATGCCCAACGCCTGTGATCCGCGCATCGGCATCGCCCGTCGTTGTACCGCCCAGTTGCTCTGCTCCTGCCACCATTGAGCGGAACTTGTAGATCTGAAATGGGACACCCCATCGACCGGATCGCCGCCCTCGGTAAAGTACAGGTCCAGGCGAACTCAGCTTGACGGCCAGCGCGGTTAGCAGCATCACCGGGCTAAGCGCAACGAGCCCAACAGCCGCGAGCACAAAGTCGAATGCTCTTTTCGAGATGTCGTAAGCACTACGCCGCATGTTTCCGATCGCTGGAACTCGTGCTTGATGTGCCACCGGCCGCCGGCTTATGCAGTTCGAAGGTAAATTGCCAGCCCATGTACGACAGCGGTGGTATCTTCAGCACGACCGCATCTAAGGCGTTGCCAACTGCCAGTGCTGCACCGAACAAAGGTGTCCGACGCAGCGGCGTTGCCATAATGCTGAACAAGTGCCAGTATTTGACGTTCTTGACCGCAAAGTCGCGTTTCGCGACCTTCAGGTCTTTGTGCGAGAGAATATGGTGCTTTTCCCACTCCGTGCGCAATTCAGGAGTGATGAGACGGTACAGTTTCACGACCGGGTTGTAGTCGAGCGCCTCGACCGCCAAACAAATCCCACCAGGCTTCAGAACGCGTGCCATTTCTGGAAACGCCTGCTTCACGTCCAAGTGATGCAACATGCCAGAGCAAAGGATCACATCCACGCAACCGTCCGGAAGTCGCGTATCTTCGCAGTCGCCCTGGATGAAAACGGCCGTGTCGTCAACGCCTTCACGCCGTGCGTCCTCGCGTGCGTTCTCCACCGAGATCTTGCTCACGTCGAGCCCAATTGATAGGGCCGCGCCCATGCGCGCCGCCTCGCGCGTCAGACTGCCCTGACCGCAGGCGTAGTCCAAGACCACTTTGCCTGGCACGTGCTGTTTGATCCAATCGAAAACATAGTTCGTCGACTTTTCAGTCGTTGAGTAGAATCGCTTGTTGGCACGTTTCTTTTCCGGCAAGTCTTCCGAATTCGGATCGTGCCCACATCGATCGACTTTACTGTCGTGGAACACCGCTTCTTCTTGCTTACGCTGTTCGAGCGTATCGACCCAACCACTGTCACCAGCGCGATCGAGCGATGGTAGCAGTGCTTTCAATTCGGCCACAGTCATACTATCTGAGCTGGTCACTCGACTATTCTCCCATCGAGATGCGGTGAAACTGCCTTAGAAGTGCGGGGGATTCATAGCGGCAACGCAAGAGCGCGCGACGGCCTATGAGCGGCGGACTATACGGCGTGCCTGGGTTGTCAGCAACAGCAATCTGCGGCGTGACATAGGCGTTGACACACCAGCGGGATTTCAAGACGATCCCCGACACGACAGATCCGGCTCCCCGCTAAAATCTGTGCCGACGTCGAAGTGAGTCCGCGAGTCGCCTTGCGTCGATTGACGGAAGGGCGATCTGCCCAAGCCCGTTTCCATCGCGCGCACGGTCGATCTTACGATTTACGATCCATTATTCTCGAGAAGACCTATGAATTTTGCTCTGATTGGCGCTGCAGGATACATCGCACCTCGCCACATGCAAGCGATTCACGACACTGGCAACCAATTGCTCGCAGCGGTGGATCCGCACGACAACGTCGGCCAACTCGATCGCTATTTCACGCAAGCCAAGTTCTTCACCGAAATCGAACGCTTCGATCGCTACTTGGAAAAGCTACGCCGCAGCTCAACACCGGAAAACCGCGTTAACTACGTTAGCATCTGCAGTCCGAACTACTTGCACGATGCGCACGTGCGGCTGGCATTGCGTGTCAAGGCAAACGCCATCTGCGAGAAACCGCTGGTCATTTCGCCTTGGAACTTGGATGCCCTGGAGGAACTCGAGGCCGAGTCGGGCCAAAGAGTCTACACGGTCTTGCAACTCCGCAGCCTTCCCACCATTAGAAAGCTGCGGGAGGAGTTGCTTCAAACCGAGCAGCGTGCCAAACCGGAAGTATCGCTGAACTATATCACGCGCCGCGGAGCATGGTACGACGTCTCTTGGAAGGGCGAGCGATCCAAATCAGGCGGCATCGCAATGAATATCGGCATTCATTTCTTCGATCTGCTGTTGTGGCTGTTCGGCGACGTGGAATCGAGCTTCGTCGAACTCCACGAGAAGCGAAGAATGGCGGGTCGCCTGGAACTGGAACGCGCAAACGTAAGTTGGTTCCTCTCCACCGACGAAACCGACCTTCCGCAACATTGCGTCCAGCAGAACCAGTTCGCCTACCGGTCGATGACGCTCAATGGCGAAGAAGTTGAATTCTCAAACGGCTTTACTGACCTACATACCCGAGTGTACGAAGAGATCTTCGCAGGGCGGGGAACGGGAATCGCTGATGCACGTCCCGCGATCGCGTTGGTTCATCAGATCAGTCACGCCGAAGTCGTGGCGGGGCCAAGCACGATCTCGTTAGAGTCGGCATTGGCCCGTTCCAGTGAATCGAACCGACAACAACGTCGCGTCGCTTAGCCGACGACGCTGGGTGAAGAGCAACGATTCCGAGAGGTCCCCGCACTATGAATGATACCGACTATCAAATTCACGAGTCGTCGTACGTTGACGATGGCGTTGAGATCGGCGCGGGCACGTGCATCTGGCACTTTTGCCATATCATGTCCGGAGTCACAATTGGGCGCGATTGCCGGCTGGGGCAGAATGTCGTCGTCGGACCGCGCGCCACCGTGGGCAACAACGTCAAAATCCAAAACAACGTGTCTGTCTACGAAGGTGTCACCCTGGAAGACCATGTCTTTTGTGGCCCCTCGGTGGTGTTCACCAACGTGCAAACACCTCGTTCGGCGTTCCCACGAAACACATCCGCCGACTTCGCTCCGACGCGGATCAAGACCGGCGCAAGCCTGGGCGCGAACGCGACCATCGTGTGCGGAAACACAGTGGGTCGGCATGCACTCGTTGGTGCGGGAGCCGTCGTCACACGCGACGTGCCCGACTACGGCGTCGTCTACGGGAATCCTGCGCGTCTGCATGGCTGGGCCTGTGAATGCGGCGAGATTCTCGAGGTTGTCGAAGGTCGCTCGACCTGCCGCAGCTGTGGGCGTCAATACCAGACGGTCAACGACACGACCTTGTCACGCATTCCGGAATCCCCATCATCGGACGCGGCCTAAGCCGCACCGATTAAGTTCACGACCTGCCCCGCAACTCAACGAATCCTCATTCATGCACCCACATCCGATATCACTCCATCAGCCGCAACTGGAGTACGCGTCGCTTCGTACCGACCTCGACGCGGCAATGCAATCTGTGGCCGCTGAAGGAAAATACATCCTCGGCCCCGAGACCCAACAGTTCGAACGCGAGTTCTCGGACTATGTGGGAACTGCGTATGCTGTGGGCGTCGGCAACGGCAGCGACGCGCTCTACTTGGCCTTGCAGGCTCTCGAAATCGGACCAGGCGATGAAGTGATCACGACGCCGTTTACGTTTTTTGCTACCTCCGAAGCAATTCTGAGAGTCGGTGCGAAGCCAGTATTCATCGATATCGAGCCAGATGGGTTCAATCTCGACGTCAACCAACTTGAGCAAGCGATCACCTCCAGCACTCGAGCAGTCCTGCCTGTCCATCTTTTTGGGCAGCCATGTCAGATGGCAAAGCTCCGTGACATCGCGAAGCGTCATCAACTGCACATCGTTGAAGACTGTGCCCAAGCGACGGGTGCAAGCTACCAAGACTCGCAGACTGGTGAATCTCGCAAAGCAGGAAGCCTCGGCGACGTGGCATGCTTCAGCTTCTTTCCGACCAAGAATCTCGGCACGCTCGGCGATGGCGGCATGGTCACGACGGACGACCCTGAGATCTACCGACGTGTTGAAATGCTGCGTCGCCACGGTTCGACAAAGAAGTACCACCATGACGAGCTTGGCATCAACAGTCGGCTCGACGAGCTGCATGCGGCCATGCTGCGAGTCAAACTCCCGCACCTGGATGCTTGGAACCTCCGACGAAAGCAGCTCGCCGAACAATATCGCGAACTCCTGTCGGCCAGCGCTGCAATCCTGCTGCCGGAACAGACGACTGCCGATGACGGGCACGAAGACAGCAATCCACATGTGTTTCATCAATTCACAGTTCGCGTGAAAAACCGCGACAAAGTGCAACTTCAGCTGAGAGAGTTGGGAATTCACACGGCGATCTATTACCCGCTGCCCTTGCACCTGCAGCAGGTGCACAATGACCTCCGTCTCGGTCGAGGGGCGTTTCCGCGGGCTGAGCGCGCTGCCGCAACTTGCTTAAGCCTGCCGATGCATCCGCACTTATCGAACGACGACGTCGACCGCGTCGCCAAGTGTTTGCTCGACATTGTCGGACAACCTACTACAAGCCAGACCGCCTCTCAGGACCAAGCCTACTATGCGAATCTGGCTTCTTAAGATCGGTGAGCCTGTGCCAACCGATGCGACCAATGTGCGGCTGCTGCGCATGGGGCTTCTCGCGGAACAGCTGACACGACGTGGTCATGAGGTGGTGTGGTGGACGTCCACTTTTGACCATCGTCGCAAGTGTCAGAGATTTGATAACACGACGAAAACTCAGCTCAGCGACAACTATCAACTTGTGACTCTCCGCTCGCCCGGCTACCGGAAGAATATCTCGCTGCAACGCATGCTCGACCACGAGATCGTCGCGCGTAAGTTCAGACAAGCCACTAAGGACGCTGCCAGGCCCGACGTGATCTTGGCCGCGCTGCCAACCTTGGAACTGGGGCGTGCTGCTGCCAAGTACGCCCATGCCAACGACGTCCCGCTGGTCGTTGATGTTCGCGATATGTGGCCCGATGTTTTTGGACGCGCGCTGCCCAGGCTCGGTCAGATGGCCGCGGCGCCACTGCTGCGCTACTTCGATCGCATGGCCCGGGAAGTCTGCCACAGCGCAACGGCGATTACCGGGCACACCGAGGAATTTGTCGACTGGGGGCTGCTGAAAGCGGGGAGGGCTAGCAACCAGTGGGATCGCCACTTTCCCTTCGCCTACCATC
Organism: Bythopirellula sp.; assembly: GCA_965228965.1. Lineage (GTDB taxonomy): Bacteria > Planctomycetota > Planctomycetia > Pirellulales > Lacipirellulaceae > Bythopirellula. Next base: position 4,339,857 of record OZ245849.1, on the reverse strand, counting down.
AACATCCGGTTGGTGAGGAGTTGAAAGCGGAAGCTCGTGCTTACTGGCAACAACAACATGTGCTTGGGGCCAGCGAGCAAAAAATTGTCAGCTTCGTCGGGACTTTGAGCCATCAATTTGCGCTCGAGCCAGTTATCGAAGCCGCGCACAAACTGAGCGAATCCAAGAATGTCACGTTCGTCATCGCCGGCGACGGTGAAAAGCGTGCCCAGTGGATGGACGCGACCAAACACTGCTCGAACGTCGTCTGGCCCGGCTGGATCGACACACCAAAGATCCAGGTTTTGTTGGAGCACTCGACATTGGCGCTGGCACCGTATCACAACACGCCCGACTTCGCGATGAGCATCCCCAACAAGGTCATCGAGTATCTCGCCTCGGGCACTCCCGTCTTGACCTCTCTAGAAGAGAGCTCAATGAATCAACTGCTGACACAATCGGGTTGTGGTCAGTCTTATGCGGGCGACGCCCAACAACTCGCCAACTTGGTCCTGCGACTGACGACCGACGACGCAACTCGCCGTGCCATGTCCGAGCGGGCAACTCAGATATTCCAACAACGGTTCGCCGCCGAAAAGGTTTACGGTGAGATGATCCACTTGCTTGAACGTATCGCCGGCACATGCGCACAAGGCAGCGACATCGGATTGGCTGCGTAGCCAGTCGTTTCGTCGACAACAACCATGCGGCACAAATGACTTCGCTACCCAACACGATCGCCGACCCTGGACGAGCACGCGTCGATCGGCAACCGATTTCCAAGCGTCTGCTTGCGACGAGGGCTCAATACCTGCTGACCTATGGCACATCAGCCGTACTGATGATGTGCGGACTAATCGCTTATCGCTTGGCAAGTCATCAGTTCTCGGACATCAGCTTTGCCCAATACACTCTGATGCGGCGCAGCATCAGTTTCCTGGTTCCGCTGTTGATGGCTGGCCTAGCAGTCGGAATCGCCAAATGCGTTGCGCAGACCATCGCGGGGACGAAAAACTCAGCGACCGGCGTTCAGTATCTCACCGTCGGGACTCTTGCGGCGCTTGCCAGCGCAGGAGTCTGGATCGGGGCGACAACGCTGTACCCTCAGCAAGTCTCCTATCTTTGTACAGGAAGCGGCGAATACGCCGCTCTGGTCCAATCACTCGGTCCGATGCTGCTGGGACTGTTGATGAGCGCGTGCGCGACTGCCTACCTCCGTGGTCAGATGCGAGTGAGCACCGCGAACCTTCTCCGCGTCGTAAGCCTGGGCGTCGTGCCGATCGCCGTGCTCAGTAGTGTAAACAATCCGGCGTCCTTCTTTTCCTACTGCGGCTTGGTTGTCATCGCCATCAATGCGTTGGCGGTCGTTGCAATTCTGCTGACGAATCGCAAGCAGACGTGGTGGCCGACGAGGCAAACCGCCAGTAAGCTACTCTCGATAAGTCTTCCACGCGTACCTGGTGATCTTGCGTTCTACGGACTGTTAGTCGTTCCTGCGACTCTCGCAGCGCACCGCTACGGGATTACCACTGGCGGCGAAGTCGCCTACGCCCTGAGTTTGCTCGCTTTGGCGCAACAAATCGTCGTTGCTCCGAGCTATCTGCTCTTGCCCGAGGCATCCGCGTTGCTGTCTTCCGGGCAACGAGACCGCGTCGCAAGCCGGGTCAAGAAACTGCTGTGTGTGACCACGGGTTGCACGTTGGTGCTGGTGATGATCGTGGAACTCTTTGCAGAACCGCTCGTCCGTCTGCACTTGGGCAGTTCAACACCTAGCGTGACGCACGCCATACGAATACTGTTGCCGGCGGCGATTCCGCTGAATGCAGCGATCTGTGTGCGAGGCGTCATAGACGCGGCGAATGACAAACCAATCATGCCAAGAATCTGTGTCGTTGCACTAGCAAGCTTTGTCCTGCTGGCCCTGATTCCATGGCCGGCAACGTGGAATGTCACTCCCACTCTGCTCGCGTTCGACGCGTCGGTTCTGCTCCTGGGTGGTCTGGCACTGCGAGCGACACTACGTGCACTTAACGACGCAGACCGATGTGATTCCAATAAGGTTGACCCCGCTACTTCGCTTTAACCGACCCATGTTTCCTGGCTTAATCGCAATCTATCTGATTCTATTCGTGATGTGTGCGGTCGCATTCTCATCGCGCGAAGGCTATTGGTCTCCGGTGACGATCTTCGGGATCACCGCCTTCTATTACTATCTCGCGTTGCCACTGGAACTATATCTGAAGGGTGAGGAAGTCTTTTCAACGTATCCTGCCTTGTTCTTGGTAACCGACGAAACCAGGCTGCGTATTGCGATTGCCGCCGTCCTTTCGTTTCTCGGGTTTATTGCAGGGCACCATCTCTCAGGACTGGGGCAAGCGCTTCGCGACAGTCATAAGCAGGCCAACGGAAAGATACCCCGGTCGCTGGCTTGGTTTTTCATCGGCTCGGTCGGGCTGCTGTTCATGGTCTACGGAACGACCATCTTTGAGCGGCTTTCTTACATGGAAGCTGCAGAACGAAAGTCGGGCGACTCCTTTTTCGGGTTCATTACCAAGAACTGCCTGATTCTCATCGGACTACTGGCAAGCACGGTGCTGCAACGTCGGGACCTATCCCGGTACTTCGCTCTGCCGCTACTGCTACCGATTATCTACTGGGGGTTCTTTACGTCTGACAAGAATCCATTGCTGATTGCCGCACTTGCCGTGAGCGTGATTTGGGTCGGCGTAAAAAGCCGTTCCACCAAGTACCTCTACCTGTATTGTGGCGCGGCGATTTTGGCAGTGGCCAGCCTTCCCTTGTTCTCTGCCTTGCGGGCGGAGCAAGACGTACAAATCGGCTCTGCCTTTGAGAACTTCTCCGTTGAACGAACCGACGCCCGCGGGCCGCTGATGAGCCTCTCGGCAACCATGGCCAACGAGGAGCCCACAATTCATGGAATGAGCTACATCCAAGGCCTCGTTGCTTGGGTGCCACGCTCCATCTGGCCCAACCGACCGAAGAATCTCGCGCAAGAGTTCGCGGTGGCAAACATTCCCAACTGGAACGAAGGCATGGGGCTTGGTTATTCACTGCTCGCCGAGGGATACGTCAATTTTGGATTTACGGGAGTCTTTCTCCACTACCTTGTGTTGGCGTTGATCATGGGATGGATCATGCGCGCCACGTACGCGTTGTGCAAGAGTTCCGGCGACACGGCCTACTGGCGGGCACTGGTGGTGATCGTCTACTTTCAGCTGTTGGTACTGATGCACCGTGGTCCCGTATCGCAAGTGGTTCAGATCAGTATTCACGAGTTCGTCGTGCCAGTTTTTCTGTTCTGGATCCTGGATCGCAGGACGAAGCATGCAAATCGCGAGCTCCGTCCGAGGCCCAACGTGGCGCTTGCGTCGCGCCGCGCAGTCGCGGCGACCTAGTGGCCCGGCGATCGGATGTAGGAAGCAAACTTCGAGCAGATTGGAGCAAAGATTTGCGAGTTTTGTGGGTTCATAATTTTTCACCTGACACGGTCGCTTCCGGGGTGTTCATGCATGTACTTGCCGAGAAGATGCGCGAACTCGGCGTCGAACTGCAGCTTCACTACACCGGCTGTTTGAAGAGTGTCCGTGGCTACCGAGCTGTCGCCAAACAGATCCGCGAGATCTCTGCACGGTATGATCTTGTGCATTCTCAATTTGGTTCCGCCTGCGGCTACTTGGCAGCGTCTGCTCAGGGACCGAAGATCCTGACGCTTCGGGGCACCGACTTGCTTGGCAGCGATACCGGGGGCTTCCGCAACCGACTGCATGGTCGCCTGGTGCGCTGGATGACCGGGAGGTCGATTCCTTCTTACGCTCGCGTACTCGTGGCCTCGCAGCGGATGCGTTCAGAACTCATCCGACATCACAAACGAGAAGCGGGGATCGAGATACTGCCCAGCGGGATCAACTTGCAGAAGTTCCAACCGCTGAGCCGAGAGCAAGCGCGGCAGCAGCTTGGCTGCGCCGACGACCAACGACCTTGGGTGCTTTTTTCGTCGGTGACGAAGAACAACCACGTCAAACGTCCACAGCTGGCCCTGGAAGTGCTTGCTCACGCGCAGCGTGAGATGCCGGAACTGGTCATGCAAACACTCACCGGCAAGCCGCACGCGGAAGTGCCACTGTGGATGAACGCGGCGAATGCCGTCTTGCTAACTTCGACTCGTGAGGGATGGCCGAACATCGTCAAGGAAGCGCTGGCATGCAATACGCCGTTTGTCAGCACTGATGTCAGCGACCTCGCCAGCATCGCTAGCATTGAGTCGAGTTGCCATGTGTCTTCCGCCGATCCGAAGAATCTCGCGCGACTGTTGGTGCAAACCATCAATTCTCCACGACCGGAGAAGCTCTGCAAACATGTCCAGGAGATGGAACTGGAGCGCACGGGCCATAAGCTGCACGCGATCTACCGGTCCGTCCTCGAACCAAATGCAATGCTAGCTGTCGATGCCGCAGCATAGCGGGGGTTGCGCACCATGCATCGCCCTAGTTCCAGCGTCTCCCGCTGGGGTTTCTGCTCCACCGAAAATCCAATTCTGTGTGGCGATCCGCGAGAACGATCTTGCGTCAGAGACTGGGAAAAGCTATTTACGTTCCGCCCGAGAATCAATTGGGCGCGATCAAACCCCGTACCCGTAAATACCCCCAGACTCTTCCACCGCCGCATTCCTGTAGCGGCGCGCTGGTTCTTCATCGAATCAAACGACTTCAATGGACCCAATCGCTAGAACAAGTTTGCGGAGGCGGTACCTGCAACTTGCACCGCTGTTGGCGCTACTGCTGCAGGTGGGTTGCCAGTCGGGAGCCTATCGGGCGGCCAATCTGCCAACTGAATTTCGAACACAGCCAACGAAGCAAACGGCGCAGGTCAATTTCTCTCAGGTCGCAGCGCCAGGTGAGGGTGCCAATATCCTATCGCCTGGCGACCTCCTCGAAGTGACGGTCGCGTCGGGTCGGTCCGAGGAAAACGTACAACCGACCGTGCTCCGCGTCGGCGACGATGGTTCGGTCGACGTGCCAATTGTGGGGCCGGTACCCGTAGCAGGGCTTGAGCCCTACCGCGCGAGTCAGAACATCTCCAACCTGGCGATCCAACGCGGTATGTATCGTCATCCCTCGGTGACGGTCGAAATCAAATCGAAGGCTATCAACCGCATCACGGTTCTTGGCGCTGTCGGAGAACCTGGTGTTCACGAGATACCTCGTGGATCATGCGATTTGGTCAGCGCGCTGGCGGCCGCGGGCGGCCTGAGTGATGACGCTGGTTCGGAAATCGAAATCATTACCCAACCACGTTACGGGTATGCCGACCAGATCGCCGCGTCGCCGAGTGCTGACCCGACAACGTCGGATCAGATTCAGCTCGCCAGCTTCGATGCTCCGCGACGTGCGCAGACAACGAAGAAGAAGTGGCTACCAACGCAGACCGTCCGCATCGACCTCACGGACACCGATGCCTTACGGCGCGCGGATTATCGATTGAAGGATCGCGACATCGTACGCGTCGTGTCTCGGAAGAAAGAAGTAATCCACGTCGCTGGGCTGGTCAACGAGCCGGGACAATTTGAATTGCCCAAGGATCAGGAAATCCGTCTGCTCGATGCGATTGCCATGGCCGGCGGACGCAGTTCGGTCGTGGCTGATAAAGTATTCGTGATTCGCCAACTCCCTAGCGACGACGAGGCGATCGTTATTCAAGCGAGTCTCGCAACCGCGAAACAAAACTCCCAAGAAAACCTGGTCCTCGGTCCAGGGGATACCGTCACGATCGAACAAACACCAGCGACCGCTGTCGTCGACACCGTTTCCAGATTCTTCCGCCTCAGCTTTGGTGTCGCGAGCAATACGATTTTCTAGCCGCTGGCGACCATCACCGGCAGCAGTTTGCCATTTTACCACCCGCAGGTCATCCGCAGCCCCGAGCAAGTTAGCGTGTCCAATCAAGATTTGAGCAGCCAGAGCTATACCGAACCGTCGGCCGCGTCGGTACAAGATCTCATCCCCGTCGTGATGCGTCTGCTGCGGATCTTTCGTCACCGGAAGAAAATCATCTTCGCGACGCTCTACTGTTTCATTTTGGTGGGCGCCGTCTACTATTGGTTGGCCCCGCGCTATTATTCTTCCTCCGCGAAGCTGCTCATCGACGAGCAGAAGGTCGATCAACTTTCCGCCGTTGGCGAACACGACAGCACCGGAAACACGATGGCCACGCATCGTGAATTGGTCGTGAGTCCGGTGGTCGTGGAACAGGCGATTCAAAAACTCTCCCCCCAACATCGCGTTGACTTGCAAGGCAAAGATCCCAAGGACTGGGTCAAGACGATCAGCAAGCGATTGAGCGCAAAGATCACACGCAAGACGAACTTCATCGACGTCAGCTACAGTTCGCGAGACCCCGAGGCCGCTGCGGCCGTCGTTAACGCGGTGATCGAAGCCTATCTCGCATTCGTGGAAAAGAACCACAAGGGGACTGCGGGCGAGATTTTGGGTGTGCTGACGGACGAGCGCGATCAGTTGCAGGAAAGTCTCAATCAACAACAGATCGAGCTGCAGAAATTTCGCCGACAAGTGGGCCACCTGGCCATCTCGTCCGACGACGGCGTCGTCGAACCGATGATCCAGCGAGCGATTCGGCTCAACGATGCACTGCTTGAGACCCAAGAAAAGCGATTAAAACTTCAAGCCACGCTGACGGCAATACAAGATTCGCTCAATCGAGGGGAGGACATTTCACAGCATCTCACGAGCATCGAATCCACGCTTGGCAAGCAAATGCTGCTGGCATCGATGGGATTGAGCCCACAAGACTTACAAGTCCTAAGTGAGCAGCAAAAGAAGCTGCTCGAAGCGCAACAGAAGCTCCAGAACCTATCACCTCACCTGGGTCCCAACCACCCGAGCATCTTGGAACTACAAGCCGAGGTACAAAATCTGACGCAATACGTAAGCAGCTACCATGCTGGGGCGCGGCAACGCTTCGACTCTCTGGGCAGCGCATTGCCGACCGAAAATATTGTGAATATGCTCGAACAATCGGTGCGGCAAGCTCAACAGCAAGAACACCAATTGCTGGCATCGTTTGAACAAGCGCGAGCAGAAGCATCGCAGCACAGCGACGCGCTGGTTAGGCTGCGGATGATCGAACGGGACGTGATTCGTAAAGAGACGCTTTTCGATTCACTCTCCGAGAAAATCGCAAGTATCGACATTGGGCAGATCAGAGCACCGATCAAGGCCACGGTCGTACGCGAGCCCCTTCCCAGTGACATCCCTGTGAACCCGCAGCTTCGCTTCGTCGCGACGCTATGCTTGCTTGGCGGAACGTGTGCTGGTGCGCTGATCGTCTACGTACAGGACGTCCTCGACGACCGATTCAACTCGCCGGAAGAACTCTCGTCGCAACTGGGAGTTCCAGTCTTGGCGATGGTAAGGCAGCTGGAACCGCTGCCGGGCGAAGGCTTCGCCGCGGTGCACACCAATGCCATGCCAACCGGCGTGGAAACCGAGGCGTTCCGCACCTTGCGAACCTCGATTTCGCTGAGCGGAGAAACGTGCGAACGTATCCTTGTATCCAGCTCTGAGCCAGGCGACGGCAAGACGACCATCTCGGCGAACCTCTCGGTGGCATTTGCCCAGGCCGGCAAGCGCACCTTGGTAATTGACGCCGACCTGCGTCGCCCAGGCTTTAGCGCCCTAGCTAACCTGAAGGGACTACAGGGCGTCGCCGACGTACTCTCGTCCGACCAGCCTCCCGAAGTCGCCGCTCCGCCACTAGTCCAAGCTACCGAAGTGGCGGGGCTCGATGTCCTTCCGGTTGGGCTACGTCGTCCGAATCCCTCGGAATTGCTGAGCAGTTCGGCATTTGTAGAACTCCTGGCATGGGCGGATTCACAGTACGATCGCGTGATCGTCGATTGTCCGCCAGTGCTGGCGGTGAGCGATGCCCAGATTGTCGGGCAGCTCGTGGACGGGGCAATCTTGGTCGTCCGACCCGAGAAGAACCATCGACGTTCCGTCATCAGAGCCGTGGATAGCTTCCGTTCTGCCGGTTGCACTGTGCTGGGGGTCGTCGCTAATGGATTGTCGAACGACACCGGCACTTACGGGTATGGTTACGGCTACGGTTACGGCTATGACGAGGGCTACGGACACACCAATGAAGATGTCGACACCCAAGTTGCTGACCGCGAATACGATCTGCCACCTATCGATCCGCCAGTCACGCTCCCAGTGCCTGAGGCCCCGCAGCCACAAGTAATCCGGCCCCGTCGAGCTGCCTGATGATTCGTTGACTCCTGGGCGAAATATCCAATGCAAAGTTGGCGATCATCACAAAAACGCTCTTCACGCGCACATCGCAGTCGCCAGCAGCGCGAATCGCCGCTCGCGATCGCTTGCCTGCAGCTGGTGGATGTCAGTCTCCTCGGGGTGATCTTCCTCGCTCCGTTATTCTTCGGCGGGCGGCACCTACTGGGCCGTTTCGTTCTGATCGCGCTCACAAGTATCGCGGCAATCGCGTGGTGCGTGTACCAGACGCTATCCGGCTCGAATCGGCGCGCTCGCAGTTTCGCGCTCTTTGTGGGCTTGGCAGCCATCCTGTTGGTCACCTTTCAGTTGACTCCGCTAAGCTCGGAACTGTTGCAACGACTTGCACCGCGAAATGCCTCGCTGCTCACGATGTGGGGAGGGGAGATTCGACCGGATTTGAGCTTAGGAGAGTGGACGACATTATCACTTGCGCCAAGCACGACAAAGATCGCCCTGGCAACGGTAATCGCATATGTTCTTCTATTCATCACAACAGTTGAACGTCTACGTACGGTCAGCGACATCAAACGCCTGCTGAGATACGTCGCCGTCGCCGTCATCTTTATGGCTGGGTTCGGAATTCTGCAGTACTTTACCTCCAATGGCCTGTTCTTCTGGTTCTATGAGTATCCCTACAACACCACCATTCGGGCAGCGAAAGGCAGCTTCACAACACGCAACCACTTCGCCCACTTCATCGCACTCGGATCAGGTCCGCTGCTGGCATGGATCACGCTGAGGCTTCGCGCTCGCCGCGAAGGCCGCACGGCCGAACAGGATGAGCGCCGCTGGTTGCTGCAACACATCGCCCTCCATGCGGGTTTGGGACTGGCGGTGTTGGCGGTCCTACTGTCACTGTCGCGCGGGGGCGTCACGGCACTCGCAACTGCTTGCAGCTTAGCCGTAATTGTCTATTGTTATCGCGGACTACTGTCGAGCAGCTACTGCTACGGCTTCGCGATGCTCGGACTGTTGGTAGTCGGTGCTCTCTCACTATCTGACTACGATCTCGTGGCTTCACGCCTCGACGATTTGACCTCCGCGTCGATCGAAACGCTCGACAACAAAGCTGGGCGGCGCAACATCTGGTCGGCCAACGTATCTTCGATCGAACAGGGTTCCCTGTTCGGCTCTGGCGTAGGTACGCATCGTGAGATCTATCCCATCTACTATCCCACATCTCAGACCAAAGAGTTCACACATGCGGAGAATGGTTACCTCCAAATCGGAACAGAAACCGGTTTCGTTGGTTTGGCGCTGCTTGGCATCACGATCCTGTTGGTGCTGAGTTGGTGTTGGCAGGCGATCCGCCACGCTACGTCTGAAACAACCTTGATGCTCGCGACGGCAGTTGCGGCGAGCTTGATCGCGAGCCTCGTGCACTCGCTCGTCGACTTTGTGTGGTTCATTCCCGCGTGTATGTCGCTAACAATCATGCTCGCAGCGTGTGCCTTGCGGCTGGCTCAACTGACCACCGCCGAGCAATGTGACCAAGCCGATTCGAGCACGGTGCCGCATAGACTTCGCGCTTTCGGACTACTACACACTGGCGTGGTAACCTGCGGAGCCGTTTGGGCAGTGTTGGCAACGGTGGGCCCCGCCTCTTCAGCACTTCACTGGGACAAGTATCTGCTCTCGTCGGCTCAGCATGCCGAGCAGATCTCCGAACAGCTCTGGTCTGGCGAAGCCGTTGAGATCGATAACGAGTTCGAGATTGCCCGCACCGAAGCGATGGTTTATCGATTGACGGAGATCGTCGGCAGTCATCCCGAATCAGCACGGGCCCATCTTCGCTTAGCATCCAAGTACCTCCACTTATTCAATCTTCGACAACAACAGACGGACAACGCGATGTCCGTCGACCAGGTCCGCGACGCGGCGATGGCGTCTCGATTCCCGACCTCCGAAGCACTTCAGCAGTGGCTCGTGAAGGCGTTCGCAGGTAACAGTAAGCTACTGTATCGAGCACATTACCATGCCACCAAAGCCCTGCAACTCTGCCCGCTGCAAGGCGATGGTTACGTCTACCTCGCGAAGCTCTGTTTCCTACGTGGACAAGGCAGCGAAGCACTCGATACCTACTTGCAACAGGCGCTTCAGGTACGTCCGCACGATGGCGATGTGGTTTTCGAAGTCGGTCGTCAACGTCTGCTCAAGGGCGACGTCGATGGCGCGCTCGAGCTGTGGCAAAGCATCTATACGGACGCTGGCAGCCATCAATCCAGAATCATCCGCTTGCTCGCCGGGCAAATGCCGGCCGAAGCGTTCATCAAGTTGTTCCAGCCCGATTGGACCACCATGCGGCAAGTCTGGCGCAGCTTTTACCCTGTCAGCACGGAACACGACCTACAACAGTTCCTCCAATACGCCGAAGCCGTCGCAGAGCGTCAAACTCAGCAGCTCGATTCAAAGCAAGCCGCGCACGTCTGGCATGTGCTCTCGACCATGCAGTTGCAGTTACAGCATCCACAGGCCTCGCTGGCAAGTTCCGAACGTGCCTATCAACTCGATCCCACCTACTACCCCGCTCGCCGAGCACTGGCACATGCGCTGGTGGTAGCAGGAAGATACCAAGAAGCGCAGCCCCACTTGCGATGGTGCTTGGCTCGCAAACCCGACAACCTTGGGTTGCGCAACGAACTCATCGAAGCGACGAAAGTACGCTTGCCCAATACCGCTAGTAATCCGCGAAGACTCCAGCATCAATAACTCCTCTTCTGTAACACCATGCGTAAGCGCAAGACAATTCGACTGATCGCCGCGTCTGCCATTCTCACGCCGTTCGCTGCGCTCGCCTATTACATCGCCTTCCTGTTGCGTTTTGGAGGTGTGCTCGAACCCGAACATGTGCAGGCATTTGTTGGTACGGTCGGTTGGGTAATTGCCGTCAAAGCAGCCGTCATCTTGCACAGCCGCATGCATCAAGAGTACACACAATACGTCACCTTTCGTGATCTGCTGATCATGGCTCGCGTCGTGACGTTCAGCTCTATTGGCATCACGCTGTTCGATGCGATGGTGCTTGGTCAGGTCGCGATACCGCGTAGCGTGGTTCTCCTGGACTGGGGTACGTCGCTGTTGTTGTTTACAGCCGTGCGGATTCTGCCGCGTCTCGTTCGTGACCAATTGCAGCATTGGCAAGGCTTATCGCAGGCAACAGGCACGAAGGCGCTGATCGTCGGCGCGAATGATGCGGGTGAGGTCTTGCTACGCAGCATTCGGCAAAGCTCCGACCTCCACTACCAACCACTGGGCTTCGTCGACAGTCGTGTTGAGCTTCAGGGCAGACGACTCGCGGGGCTTCCCGTCCTGGGTACGCAAAAGGACATCTCTTCCCTCGTCCGACAACACAAGATCGAAGAAGTCCTGCTGACGGCGGGATCGTTGCCCGGCAAGGACGTTCGCAGTCTGATGTCAGTAGGCAACTCCCATGGGTTTAGAATCAAAGTCTTGCCGAGCCACGAACAATTGCTGCACGGGCGAGTAGATGTCGCTCCACGCAGTGTGGCGATCGCCGACTTGCTGCGGCGTCCCTCGGTCAAACTCGACAAACAAAGTATTCAGCAGTGGATCACCGGACGGACGTTGTTGGTGACCGGTAGCGCAGGCAGCATCGGCTCGGAGATCTGTCGGCAGTTGCTCGCCCAGGAGCCCACGAAACTGGTGGTGGTCGATCGTAGCGAAACTGGTCAGTTCTTTCTCGAGCGCGAACTCCGCAGGCTCGCTCCCGACACCGAAATCGCCGTGGCCCTCGCAGACCTCACTGATCGCGATCGGATGGAATCGCTGTTCGCCGAGCATCATCCAGATATCATCTTTCACGCGGCCGCCTACAAACACGTGCCACTGATGGAAGCGCACGTCGGTGAAGCGGTCAAGAACATCGTCCTCGCCACACGTAACCTGGTCGACTTGGCCGAGGAGTTTCGCGCCGAGGGATTTGTCATGATCTCGACTGACAAGGCCGTCAACCCCACGAGCGTGATGGGCTCCTGCAAACGACTCGCGGAGCAATACGTGCAGGCGAAAGCTTCGACGTCGAATTGCCGACTCGTCACGGTGCGGTTCGGCAACGTGCTCGATTCGGCGGGCAGCGTCGTGCCGATCTTCCGTGACCAAATTGCCCGTGGCGGACCGGTGACCGTCACCCATCCCGACATGATCCGCTACTTCATGCTCATTCCTGAAGCCGCACAGTTGGTGATTCAAGCCGGTGCGATGGGGCAGGGTGGTGAGATCTTCGTCCTCGACATGGGCGACCCGGTGAAGATCATGGACCTGGCCGCCGACATGATTCGCCTCTCGGGGCTGCGCGTCGGCGACGACATCGAGATCGAGGTCACCGGCTTGCGACCAGGTGAAAAACTCTACGAAGAACTCTACAGCGATCAGGAACAACATCGCCCCACCTCCCACAGTAAAATCATGGTCGCGGCCAGCGAGCCGCGCAACTTACTTCAAGTGCTCAACGACATCGGCCACCTGTCGCGGTTGGCCGACGAGCCCAACGAATCCCTGCGAGCCGCGCTCGCCGAGATCATTCCGCTTCAGCAACCGGGCCAACCCCTTCGCGCCGCCGCTTGAGCGACTCGGTCGCCCCCCGACTGGGGTTTTCGGACACGTCAAGAAACCGGCGGTTGTGTCCTAAAAAACGGCCGCAAACGCGTCGGCCATCGTGCCACAAGTCTCGCGCCCATAACGACTTGCGTCTGATGCTCGGCCGCTAGTCGGTGCTGTTTTTCGGACTTCACTACCCAAAAGTGTTTGAAAAATCAACTTATTTCGCGCCCATAAAGTGCAATTGGCCCTGGAAAACAAGGCCTTTTGAAGCTTTCGGACGCTAATCACAGAATGTCCTAAAAATCCTGCATTCGCGGTGCGGGCATCAGTTGCTTGAAGCGCCGCTCACGGTCTCAAATTGCCGCGCCTCACAGCAGACTAAGTGAACTGTACGACAACGCGGCGAGCATTTCAGCAACTATTTTTGGCCGGGTCGAGCATCGCCGTTTTGGCTAAATCGGCTACGTCACGCTACTAATTCTTTGACCGGCGGCCCACCCATGATTAATCTGGAAAAATAGGCGGATCGCGCGGATTCGGACATCCGATTGCGAGCAAAAAAAACTGCCAATCAAAGGATCGTCGAGGCGCATTTGTTCGTCTCAGCCAACATGACCTGGAGTCTGAATCCCCATGCGCCATTTGCTTAGCATTGCTTGCCTTGCCGTATTTGCATCTACCTCGCACGCGAATCTTGTGCTCACCGGCGTGTACGACGTCGCAACGGCCACGGGCACTCCCAAGGGCATGGAACTCTACGTTCTCGCCGACATCCCTGATTTAAGCATCTACGGAATTGGGACTGCCGACAATGGCGGAGGCAGCGAGGGGGAGGAGTTCATGTTCCCGGCCGATTCGGCCAGTCAGGGAGACTTCATCTACGTCACAACTGCCTCACCGACGGCGTTTCAGAATTTTTTTGGCGTCCCGGCGAACTATACAGGGTCAATGACAATGGGGGTCGGGGTCAATGGTAACGACGCCGTCGAACTATACCAGAACGGCAGCGTGATCGATGTTTTCGGTGACCTCACCCACGGCGGCGATCCGGCTTGGGACTACGAGGAAGGCTGGGTGTATCGCAAAGACAACACCGGTCCCGATGGTTCCACGTATGTGGCCACCAATTGGACCGTCCAAATGGGCGCGCTCGATGGCGCGACAAACGGTGGATCGACGTTGCCCATGCCAATCGGCACCTATGTGGCGATCCCTGAACCCTCGGCGTTTCTCTGCTTGGGATTGGTCGGAATCGCCTACGGCGGCTTGACTTCACGTAAGTCGAGACGGGCGGTCGCTTGAGGCTAGACGCGGAGCCTTCCAGAAAGTAGCGGTCGCTCCCAGGCTGTCGGTGCGATTGCGCTTCTCTTCATCGCCCCAGGAGTGACGGAGCCGTGGTCTCGGTCAATCGACAACCCTTTCAGGGTAGCTCCTTATCGAACAACATGACCCAGGGTAGCCGCCGACGGCGGCAACCCTGGGCTTTGGGGTATAACGCCTTCGGCGTATTCACCATGCCCCCTTCGATGCGACTCTCATGGGAATCTTCGTGCGTGGACTGATGAGAACCGTTCGCGCCCCGGTAGTCTGATCAAGATACTACAAGAATCGGGACTAGTCGTGATTTGAATCGCAACGATTCCGCAGGTCCAACAGCGCACCAATGAACGCTCCTGTCGACACAAAGCAGAGCACCAGCACAACGCCTGCGATTGGCGCTACCATAGGGATTTGCGGCCGTGGGTAGTTCAAAAGAACTGCCGGAATAACACCGATCGCCCCCAAAACCGTTGCGAATCTTCTCGCAAATCGACTGTCCTTTGCTGCCTTGCAAATCGATTCTGCCACGATACAGGTCGCGAACGGATATACCACGAAAGCAACTATGAGAAGGATGCTACCCCAGTTTGGCCCCAGCAAGCCTGGCAAAGTCGTAGCAGCGAGCGCCAACAGCAGGCAAGTCCCAGTAACGTATCCGAGCAGCTTCTTCAGGCTGAACTTTGGAATTGGCGGTTCTTTGGAAACGTGGTCGGAACTAGTCTGACTGTTTGCCACAAGCGTATTCTACTTTGGGTAGCCGCCCTCCGGCGCCGGTTCGTGAACTCACGCCTGCGGCTTCGACTAGTCCAAGGGCGGTAGCGGAAACAATTCTGACGGCGTGCGTACGTCAGTCATCATCTTGGCGAGTTGCTTGACGACGTCTGGGTGCTCGTCGGCGACGTTGTTCTGCTCTCCGATGTCTTCGGCAATGTTGTACAACTCGATCTCCAGGTTGCCGCGTTTCATGCCTTGGCGGACCGCTTTCCAATCGCCGACGCGGATGGTTTGTTGGCCGCCGTAGCCGGGGAATTCGCGGTAGAGATACTCGCGCGGCTCCTGTTGGCCTCCCAGTAGTGTCGGGGCGAGGCTGATGCCGTCAATTCCATCGACGACGGCATCCGGCTTGCCGATGAGGTCCAAGAGCGTGGGCATCCAATCCTCGAAGCCGCTGACGAAATCGCTTTCGGATGCCGGTGCAATATGGTCGGGCCAGCGGACGAGGGTCGGTACGCGGACGCCCCCTTCGTAAAGCGAGCCTTTCAGGCCGCGTAGTTCGCCGACACTGTTGAAGAAGTCGTAGTCGACCTCGTCTTTCAAGTGCGTCGTGCCATTGTCCGAGGTGAAGACGACGATCGTGTTGTCGGACAGCTCCAATTCGTCGAGGAGTCGCAACAGCTTGCCGACGTAGCGATCCATTCGCGTGATCATTGCTGCGTAGGCGGCTCGTGGCGTGAAGTGTGGCGTGTAGCCACCTCGGCTACGTGTGAACGGCGGATCGTGCCAACCGAGTTTGTGATACTGGGCTAGTTCCTCATCGGGCACGTGCAATGCGACGTGAGGGATAACCGTCGGGTAGTAGAGAAAGAACGGGCGGTCCTTGTTCTCGCGCACGAACTGGAGGGCCTGCTCGTTAATGCGGTCCGGAGCGTAGTCGGCTCCCTTGAACTCGTCGTAGCTGCGCGGGTCCGCGGGATCGGCGTCGGCGGCCAAGCCCTTGTGGCCGGGCACGGGCGGATTGTTGCGGAGCATCAGCTTCTGCTCATCGTTCCACAGATACTCGGGATAGTAGGAGTGGGCTTTGCTTTGGCAGTTGTAGCCAAAGAAGTGATCGAGCCCCTGTCGCAGCGGTCTGCCGGTGGACTGAGGTCCGCCCAGTCCCCACTTGCCGTACGCGCCGGTGACGTAACCGCTTTGTTGCATCAGTTCGGCCAGCGTGACTTCCGAATCTGGAATAGGCCATTGGCCTTCGGGCGGCGTGCCCTTGTTGTCTCGGATGTAGGCGTGCCCCGGGTGCTTGCCGGTCATCAGCACACAACGCGAAGGCGCACAGACGGCGTTGCCCGAATAGTGTTGCGTGAGCTTCATGCCCTGTTCGGCCAGGCCATCCAGGTTTGGCGTGCGAATCCGCTGCTGGCCGAAACTACCGAGTTCCCGATAACCAAGGTCATCGGCAACGATGAAGACGACGTTCGGCTGACGCGAGTTGGCGGTCGAAGCAAGGACCCCAGACACCGTCAGTGACACAACGACGGCAAACAAACAGGCAACACGACTGGACGGCATGAGTGGCTCCCACCGGAAACGGATACAGTGCTGAGGAGCATTGTACTCGACGGCGCGAAAATATCACGTGCGGCAATTGCAGAATCAGCAGCGCTCTAGACACCTCGCGGGAAGTCCGACAGCTCACTCCCCTATCGCCGCCAGGTACTCTTGCCGATCGGCTCGAGAACCTGTGGCGTAGCGATGATAGAGCCGGTTGCCCACGGGCGTCGGGGTGGCGAAGCACTCGGTGCCGAGTTGGTTTTCGCCGAGCGACTGAAAACCGTCTGCCGTGGCGGCGAAGACGAACGTGGTGCCACGTTCGTTGGAGACATAAATTTTGCCGTCAACCAGTAGCGGCGAGGAGCTAAACCGGCCGCCCAGACGCTCGCTCCACTGCTCTTCGCCATCGGAGGTGCGGAGGCAGTGGACCAATCCACGGTCGGTGACCGCGTAAAGGTAATCTCCTACGACGAGCATTGACTGTTCGTAGCATTTAACCTTGCGATTGGTCCACTCGATCTCGTGGCTGCCCGTTGTACGCACGGCAGACGTAAAGGTGTCGGGAAAGCCGCCGCTACCAAACGCCAGCCCCTGCTGCTCATCCCACACCATCGTGCCACAGGTGGCGAAGGTCGTGCCTTCGGTCGACCAGAGCGTCTGACCTGATTGTGGGTCGTAGGACGCGAATGCGTTGTTGCCGCTGGTGATCAGCTGAATCTGACCGTTGACTCGGGCTCGCGCCACCGTGGAATACGAGAGCGACTGCGGTCGATCAGCCTTCCAGCGTTGCTCGCCAGTCGACGCGTCGAGCGCGACGATGCCGCTCTCCGGGCCGTCGTACTCGCTGGCGACAACGATCAGCCCATCGACGTACACGGGCGACGAACCGAAACCAAACTGATACCTTTGCGGGTCGAAGCCAATGGCTCGCTGCTGCCAAAGCTGTGTGCCATCGAGGTCGAAGGCCGTTACCCAGGCGGCATCTCCATTGTTGAACAGTGCGAAGACCCTTTGGCCATCAGACGCGACGGTAGGGCTGGCGTGGGTGTTGTTTGGGTGCATCTTGGCGGTGACGCCGCCCCGGTGGACGACCGTTTCTTTGAGCTGCTTGCCGTTGCGACGATCGTAGATCAATAGCGTCTGGGTCTGCGCCGATTGGTCGGCCGTCGTCAGATAGATGCGATCGCCGACGACGGTTGGGGAAGAATGGCCGCGTCCGGGGACAGGTACGTTCCAGACGATGTTCTCGCTTTCACCCCAAGATACCGGAGCGGTTGAGCCGGTGGGCGCATGATTGTCGCCGGTCGGGCCGCGCCATTGGAGCCAATCTTGCGCGAGCAAGCTGGTTGTGGAAACCAAAACCAAATATACGCAAATCAACCACGAACCAAACGCGCGACGCATCGGCAATGCCTCCTCCGGATAGATATTCCAACCAGAAGAAGTTGTACCCTTGGAGGTTCGTCCTGACCAGCCTATGCTCCGGGCGTGGTTGTGGACGACACGCTGACGCAAGCATCAGGGCGACGCGGGGGGATCGTCGTCAGCGTTGTGAATCGCCACGGGAATCGCGACTGCCGTCAGTATCGTGCCGGTCACGACCAACGGATTGGCCAGTCTTCGCTTAGCGACGCGGAAGAACTGATTGGTGTTGGGCGAGAGGACACGCTGCCCGCGGAAAACGTCGTCCGGCGGCGTTACGAGAATACCTCGGCTTGCGCTGGGTGGTGCGGTGCCCGGCGCCCAAGCACGTAGCTGCTGGGTTTGGCCGCTAGCGCGAAACTGATACATGCCACCACGAAGTTCGGCAATCTGGAACCAACCCTCGGCGTCAGTCTTCGTCCGCCAGGCTTGCCTGCCGTTGGACACCTCGACCGGGGCGTTTGCCACGCCAGCACCGGATTCGGAAACCGCTTGCCCGACGAGGACCCCACCACGCCGCAATTCCACGTCAGCAGAGGACGTTCGATGTTTGGTCACGACACTCCTGTCGCGCGCGCTGGTGTGTGGGCTGGCACTTGCAAGCGAAGGCTGCAGCACGAGTGTGGTTGCAGCAACCCAAGAAAAACATGATCCGAACTTCGACGAGTAGAATCTCGACATGCGTTCGCCCCCCCAGGCATCAAGTTTGTCGTTAAGATGTGTTGAAAAGACGAAATCCGAAGGCCGTCACACGACCTCCGGATTTCGTTGTTAGCTATCCATGCAACTCACGTTGTCGCTCTTTGACTTCTGACTAAGGAGTCGCTGGTGGTGGATCGTCATCGTCGTCGGATACAGCAATCGGAATCGCGATCGCGGCAGCTACGGCACCGGCGGTGATAATCGGATGCTCAGCAACCCATTGACCGGCTGCGGAGAAAGGACCACCTGGTGCTGGACCATACTGACCACGAATCACATCAGGGCGCGACACGATGCTCAGGCCCTTCGCTGCGGCCGGTGGAGCCGTGTTAGGAGCCCAGACGCGGTAGACGCCTTGGTGTCCGGTGGAGGCAACGTGATAGACGCCACCTTTCAGGCCCTTCGCTTCGAAGCGACCCGACTCGTCGGAGACGACGCGAGCGACTTCCTTACCGCCAGCTTGCAGCGAGACAGGCGTCTTCGCCAACGCTTTGCCTTGCCCGTCCACAACGCGACCAATTAGTGTCCCGCCATCTTGCAGCACGACGTCACTAGGCGTTTGCAGCGTGCGTGTGTTCTTTTGAGGTTGCACTGGTGTAACTTCACCTGCTCCGAGCAGTTGCGGCTGTAGGAGCATTGCAGCGGTTGTCACCCCTGCTGTCACTCCCCGCAAAATCTTCTCTCGATACAAAGACATTGCCAAAACTCCTTCATCCCCCAGCGTATAGAAACGAACGCAACGAACTTAACATTAAACCAAAATCGATCTGCCGCACGCCTCGGCGAACGACGCCTCTGGGCTCTCCGGTTCCCAGAGGGGCGGGGAGCCTAGCGAAATCCGCAACCTACGCCAAGAGCACTTCCCTTGTCGTGTAGATTTCACCCATTTCTACTTGTATTCAGTTACCCCTAATACACCACTAGGGCGTGGCCGGCGAATCGTCGTCGTCCACGGCGAGCGGAATGGCGATCGCTGCTGCAATCGCACCAGTCGTGATCACCGGGTGATCGGCCATCCAGCCGACAATTCCACCACCGCACGCGCCGCGACCGTAGACGCAGCCTCCGCCGCAGCCATTCCCACACACGGGCGAGCCACAGACGGGAGTGCCGCAGCCAACCGCCCCGCATCCATATTGTCCGCGCACCACGTCGGTACCTGACACCAGCAACAGTCCCTTCTGAGCCGCTGGCGGTGCCGTATTGGGTGCCCACAACCGGTAGGCACTAACCCGCCCGGCCGCCAGCACCTGATACACACCGCCGGTCAGGCCTGCGACCCGGAACTTGCCTTGTTGGTTTGTCTGTACGCGAGCGACTTCCTTACCGACCTTGCCGACCGCCACGGTTGCCCCGACGACTGCAACCCCCTGAGCGTCTAACAACTGCCCAACGAGTGTGCCCTCAGCATGCAGCGCAACATCGCGTATTTGGCTTGATTTGCTGACATCGTGTCCACCTGCAGGCGCAGCTGTCGCGCTAGGCGGAATCAACATCCCAAATGTCAGCAGCACGGCAACGACGATCGCAAATCGTTTGGTTACCATCGAATTGTTCCATTTCATGTTGAGAAGAGAACTCACATCACTCGACACGGGAGAGCGGACTTTGCTCTCAACCAAATCGAGTTCGTGAGTATGGTCGGTGAGAAGGCACCGCGCTTCTCATCCGACGGATCCTATAACTGCCCTCACTTAACTAGCGTATCGGCCAGCCTCCGCGACGTCTCAAGAGCTATATCCGAGAAAACTCGAAATGCATGCACTACCAGCGAAATCAGCACCGACAGCACGGCATGACGGTCAGAGTTTTCGCAGCTTCGCTGAAGGGGACAACCTAAAAAGTCTCTGCAACTTGCGCGAGAAGAAGCCCCATGCGCTGGCCATGGGCCAGCGGGACCGACTGCGGAAGTCACCGTCGCCAGCGTTTGAAATGGATTACCAACTGGTGCTTAAGCTGCGGAGTCGTCTGGTGCAACCGCGTCGATAACTTGCCCGGTGGATTCCCACGACGGATGTCGGCCAAGTAATGCACCAGCGCGCGATGGACCGGCAGTGGTCCGTGCAGCATGAAATGAACCCATGCCCAAGAATAGCGATACTCGGCTCCGCCCATCTCCGACAGGTCCTCAAGCGCCTCCAGCGCTTCCAGTTCCGGAATCATGCCAAATCGCAGGTTCAGTCGCATTCGCTGCAAGTGCGGATGATCGAAGGCGCGATCAGGCGCGGGCATTTCGAAGTACTCCGCCAACCCCTCATCGAGCCAGAGCGGCACCATCGACAGATTGGTGTGCAGCAAGGCGTGCGTGCATTCGTGACGCAGGTCGACGGCTACTTCGCGATGCCGGTACGCATATACGCTCCCGCGGCCACCACGTTGCACATACAACGCGCGACGGTAGGGCACCTGCGGAAAAAGTTGACGAAGCAGTTCCTGATGCCGACGCTTATCTTCCAGCAGGAAGACGTCGATCGTCTGAGCGGCCGGAGGCACGGCGAGCGTGCGTTGCAACTCCAACTCTAGCGCCGACAACTCCTGGAACAGTGGATCCAGATTGCCCAGCGGAAACGACGCGTGACACTGAAACGGACCGTAGCTCTGGTGATCGATCCAGGGGCTCGCGGCGTGACAACGCATCCCGCCCAGCGCGAACTGCGAAGCCGCAGCGCCACCGAAGGCCAAGAATTGACGTCGGGAAAAACGCTGCATCAACCAACTTTCTTCGCGGAAAAGAAGCTTCGCCAACCGCCACTTCGAGCGACGGCGCGGGGGCCGGCCGGAACTTTCTGCCCGTTGGCCACCAATGCCGGATAGTTGCAGCACAAGTCCACCGCGGTCGATTCGTCGGTGAGCTCGGCAACGCGCTCGAAGGCGCGTCCCATCAGTGGACGACGCGATTTGATGCCGTGCGCGTCGGTAGCAATGAAGTGGATCAATCCTCTAGCGAGCATCCACTCCGCCAGTTCTTGCGACCTCGGCCCGAACGTCCCCATCAAGCTGCCCGCCGTGACTTGCATCAGACAACCTCCTTCGACCAATCCAGGTAGCAAGTCACGATCGCGTAGCAAGCCGCGGTTACGCTCCGGATGCGAGAGGACTCCCGTCATCCCTTGACGCGATAGTGATGACAGTATGCCTTCCAGCGGAAAGTACAATTCGTGTGGCAATTCCAGCAGGACATGTTTCCGCCGATCAGCCAACGACATTACTTCGCCGTTAGCTAATCCTTCGAGCATGCCGTCTTCGATGCGAACATCGCCGCCTGGTAGCACCTGTAAAGCAATGCCATGCTGATTGAGCACGTCTTGCAGCTGAGCCGTACGCGCGCGAATATCGTCGCCCCTGTTCTGCGCGAAGTTTCCTAGCTGATGAGGCGTCACGATGATCGCTCGCGTCCCGTCCGCGACGGCCATTTGGGCCATCGCCAAGGTGGTTTCCCAGTCCGACGAGCCGTCGTCGATTGCCGGCAACAGGTGACAGTGAATATCGACAAAACCTTGATGCACAGCAGGTGCCCTCACCACGATCGGAACTCGGCGCAGAAAAAAGTCGGCGGAGTATAGCGACCGGTGCACCACGGTCAAGAGATGCACGCAGCAGGGTTTCAGCGTGCCACGCTAGCATTACGGACGCAGGGCTGTTATCCATTTGATAACGCAGCGAGCGGCGTTGTTGCCGCTCACCGCTTCGCTGCCCTAGCACCTTCCGCTAGCTTAGTTCAAAAACGCTAGCTTTCATTGGCTGTACCAACGATCTTGCTGGTCGACTGGCTGGCTAAGGCGATTGCACCAACAGTCGACTCCCATTCGGCCCTCATCCGCTGAAAGCAGCGCATTTGAAAGTATCGCTGCGCTTCGCTTCATGCATCCAATGCACTCCGGCAGGCGTAATTCAGGGGCTGGCAGCAAATCACGAGCGAATGGGTTTTGCATGCAAGAAATCCCTCGCTCCGACACATTTAGGTCTGGGCAGACAATTCCGTCCAGTTGTTGGACGGGAATCTCATAACGAGACCCCAAACAGCCCCTCTGAATCCCGCGCCGCACCCAACCGAAGGCCCGAGCATATCCCATAACCATATACAAATAAACAACTTACGACGATTTCTGGAGGCCTTATTCCGCACCTAAATCGGCAATGGCACGCACCTTGCGTTTCCATGATCTCGTCGCAACACGCGATGGCAACCCACCACGTTCGGGCTGCCCCATCACACTCTTGATCGTTTTTTTGGAAGGAGTCACACATGTTAGTCCTGAGTCGCAAGGTTGGCGAACGTATCCATATCGGCAACGACGTCTTCATCGAAGTTCGTCGCGTCGCCGGCAATCGAGTTACGTTGGCCATCAATGCTCCCAAGAACGTGCGGATCCTGCGTGGCGAACTGATGGAAGCCGCACGTGCTTTCGAGGTTCTCGACGACGCACCCGCCGAGGCAACCTGCGAGTCCGGTATCGACACCATTGTCATGAACCGCGATGCAGCATTGCCCCCAAACCTGACCCAGCACATCAGCAGTAGCGAAGCACCTGTTACAGAGACCCCTTGAGCACGCTAACTGAAAGCAGGTCGAAGTTATGACGAGCGTCGTTAATCGTTCACTCGTGCGAAACGTGACATAAGAGCCGCCCCTCTGTCCTGGCCGACAATCACTTCACTACCCCAGCCAGTACAGTGCTCAGAGCGCCAGCGACCGGACTTCGTGGTCCAACGCTTGGCCAATCTGATGGGCGGCTTTTTTATTTGCCAGCAATACCGGATGGTGCAACAGCAAGGTCGATTGACTCAGCCGCTTGCTACTTTCTAGCGTCCCAACTTGCTCACACCTGCGCTGGCTGCGCCGAGTGAAGCCTCGAAACCCGGCATCGATTGGCACTCCGGCATGCTGCAGACGATCGATCAGTTGCTCGCGAACGCGTGAATCACTCTCAGCCCGTAGCAACGACCACGCCAACTTATAGTAAGCGGCTTGGCAATTCTCTCGATGCGTCACTGGTCGCAGCCACCGACCGAGTCCCTGACAAGCTGCTAGAATCGTATCGACGCGATCCGCACGGGTACGATTCCTGGAGTCCAGTTTTGCCAGCTGCGGCCGTAGCACCGCCGCCTGCAATTCACTGAGCGGGAAGGCCCAATTGCCGCGCTCCGCATAGACCTTCATCCGCTGATGCACGTGCGCGTCGTGACTTAGCACGGCCCCGCCGCGTCCGGCGGTCAGCAACTTGCTGCCACCGAAACTCAACACGCCGACGTCGCCCCAACTGCCGACCGGCTTGTTTTCGATACTCGCCCCGGGCTGCTGACACGCATCTTCGACCACCAGCCAACCGCGCTGTCGGGCGATGTTCATGATCGTTGGCATGTCAGCCAAACCGCCGTGTAAGTGGGAGACGATTACTGCTTTGACGCGATCGCGCCGCAAGGCTTCAAGTTCCCGCGCGCACAAGCACCAACGCTCAGGCTCGACATCGACCAACACCGGCCGCGCGCCAACCGCCTCAACGGCGCGAAAATTACCAGGGAAGTCGTAGCCCGCCAGCACGACCTCATCGCCTGCTTCGACACCACAACCACGCAACGCCAGCTCAACCCCAATCGTGCCCGAAGAGCAGAGCAGGGTATGCTCGCAAGCAAACTGCCGCCGCAGATCCTCGCATAGCCCCGCTCCGTGAGGTCCGTGGTAGCGACCCCAACTCCCGTCCAGAAACGCTGCTTCTAGCGCGTCGCGCACCTCTTCGTCCGCCAACGGCCAATCAAACGGCCCCTCGGTCACGCGCATCACGGCACCTCGTGAACTGTCTGGCCAGACGGTATAATCTGAGGAGCTTGCCTCATATCCTTCCTCTTGGTCTTTGCCTCAGGATCTTCCCCATGCCTAAGACGCGTTTTCTCATGATCGGCGGTTTCCTCGGAGCCGGCAAGACGACGGCCATCGCGCGGCTGGCGCGTCACTACACTAATCAAGGATTACGCGTCGGCCTGGTGACCAACGATCAAGCGTACGGTCTGGTCGATACCGAATCGCTGCGTGCCCAGGGTTTCGACGTTGGCGAAGTCCCTGGAGCGTGCTTCTGCTGCAAGTTCAACGATTTGGTGGACACGGCCGCCGCACTCGGCGCTGACGGCCAGCCTGACATCATCTTAACCGAGCCGGTCGGCAGTTGCACTGATCTCGTGGCGACCGTGCTCCGACCGCTCAATCACTTGTTTGAAGATCGGTATGAACTGGGCCCCTTGGCGGTGCTGTGCAAGCCTGAGCATGGCCGCAAGATCCTAGGAGGCGGCGCAGGCGGGTTTTCGCCGCAAGCGGCCTATATCTTTCTCAAACAACTCGAGGAAGCGCAGCTCATCGTCCTCAATAAGACTGACAAGCTCAGCGAGGACCAACGCACCGAGTTGCTGCAGCTGATCGGCGATCGGTTTCCCGACAAGACCGTCCTGGCCACCAGTTGCACGAGCGGCGAAGGTTTTGATGAGTTAATTGACTCGCTCGACGCAAATCACCAATACGCCGAGACCGCGTTGGACATCGACTACGACACGTACGCGGAAGGCGAAGCGGCGCTCGGCTGGCTCAACGGTAGCGTGAAGTTTTCCGCCGATCAGGCTTGGTCGCTTGACTCGCTGGTCCTCGAGTTGGTGGAGAAGTTTAGCTCGCTCTTGCTGGAGGCGGACATGGAACCGGGACACGTCAAAGTTTTGGCCTCCGCCGATCAGGCAACGGCGGTTGCAAACTGGGTCGCCTCCGACGAGCCCGCAGAACTGAGCGTCGCGTCGAATGTGGAAGCAACGACCGCCGACACGCTGATCAACGTCCGTGTTCACGGCGACCCCGACGATGTCGCGAAGTTGGTCGAAGCTGCCGTGGAGGCGGTCGCCGCCGCAAAAGGTCTCGACGGCCAGCTGTCCGAAGTGCAGCACTTCCGTCCCGGCCGGCCAGAACCGACGCATCGTTACGAGAGCTCAACGGGCTAAATCGTAGGGCCCGAAGATTCAATCGCTCAGCTAGCACCGCTAGCGGCTCTCCCGTCTTGACGACAAGCTGGCAGATTTCTTAATCTCCCCGCCCGATTTTGTCGGCGACGCTTCGCGCGACGTCCGATCACCGTCTCGACCTCATTCACACGAGCATGGCTACCTCCACGCGCTTGAGCTTGGATTGTAAAGCGACTCGCCTTACGCTGCTGGCGATTGCGCTAATCGTAGCGAGTTTGCCCGCTGGCTGCGTGTCGTCGCGGAACAAGTGGGTGACGCTCCGCGCCACGCCCCGCAACCCGCTGTCGGAAACGCTTGGGCTCGTCACGCGATCGGGTCCCAAACCGACCGAACGCACCATCCAGCTGCTGAGGCGTTACAACCTCGAAGAGGATCTCAACGCCAATCGTTCGGAATTGCTTGCCAGGCTGAACGATATCGACCAGAACGAGCCCAGACGGGTTAACGCGTACGCCTTGGCTGAGCTCGCTTATGTTGGCGCTAAGCGCGAGGAACAGTCCAAGAACATCGACGAGGCTCTGGAGCTGTACGGCTCCTCGGTCGTCCACGCGTATCGTTACCTGTTTGACGAAAAGTATGGTGAGCCGTCCAACAAGTACGACCCAAAGTTTCGCCGTGCGTGTGACCTCTACAATGCGGCGCTGGAGGGAGCACTGCGGATCGTTCAGACCAAGGGCAACTTACGCCCTGGGACAACACAGGTCATCAAAACGGCGAATCACAATTGCCAGCTAGATATCCTGCTCAAGAGTCAGGATTGGCATGAAGGCGATTTCGACCACTTCGAGTTCGTCAGCGACTACGAAGTGCACGGTCTGCGAAATCACTACCACAACTTCGGCTTAGGCGTTCCGCTGATCGCCGTGCACAAGCGTCACGATGGCGAAGAGTCCCACGAAGAGTTTTACCCGGCCGATCTTTCGTTCCCGGTGACTGCCTTCATGCGGGTCAAGATCGACCCCAACACCAACCAGGCGACCGGGCACGCCGTACTTGAGTTGTACGATCCGCTCAATCAACCAAGAATCCAGGTTGCCGGCGCTCATGTGCCATTAGAAACCGATCTCAGCACGCCGCTAGCGCACACGCTGGCGCAGCCCGCGCTCGATGACAACACGCTGTCGACGATTGGTCTGCTCAATACGGAGAAGGCCAAGGAACTGCGCGGCCTCTACATGCTTGAGCCATACCGACCGGAAAAAATCCCCGTCGTCATGGTTCACGGACTGTGGTCGAGTCCCGTGACTTGGATGGAAATGTTCAACGATCTGCGGAGCGATCCGCTGGTGCGTCAGAACTTCCAGTTTTGGTTCTACCTCTATCCGACCGGTCAGCCGTTTTGGTTTAGCGCGGCCGAGATGCGGGAAGATTTAGCACACATGCGGCATGTAGTCGATCCGCAGGGGAGGGCGCCAGCACTGGACCAAATGATCCTCGTCGGCCATAGCATGGGCGGACTCGTGTCGAAGCTGCAGACGGTCGACAGCGGTAACGATTTTTGGAACACACTCAGCGAGCGACCTTTTACCGAAGTCGAAGCCGACGAGGAACTACGTGCGGGATTGGCACGCACGTTTTTCTTCGACCCCAATCCGTCGATCCGCCGCGTGGTCACGTTGGGCACACCGCATCGCGGCAGCGACTTCGCCAACGACACCACTCGCTGGTTGGGCCGGAAGATCATCAAGATTCCCAGCATGCTCATGCAAGGGCGTCATCAGCTCATAGCGCGCAATCCAGACTTCTTCCGCCCCGATGCGCCGCTGAATATCACGACCAGCATCGATGCCCTCGTGCCCGACTCGCCGCTATTGCCGGTGCTGCTCACCGCCCAAACGGGCAATTGGGTGCGCTATCACAATGTCGCGGGTGACGCACCTAAGCGTGGCATCGCCGAGTGGTTTTCTAACGAACGCGGTGATGGCGTGGTTACATTGGCAAGTGCCAAACTCGAAAACGCAACCTCACAGATCGTCGTTGAGGCCGACCACAGTCAGGTGCACCGCCATCCGCAGAGCATTCTGGAAGTCCGTCGGATCTTGATGCAGCATCTCGCCGAGTTGAACACCTTCCCCTACAACGGGGGTGTGCAGCATGCTTCGGTAACTGCGCCGCCCGCTCAGCCGCCGGTTGCGGCCGCAATGCAACCGGCAACCAATACCCAGTGATCGGTCACGTCAATCCATCACACGGGTCAGCGACGGTCGGCACGAACGGGGAATGCGGCCTTCAATGATCGTGTCGGAGGTCGCTTGTTCGGTGGTGGCCGTTTCCTCTGGGTCCTCACAATGAATGTCGGCGCTGTCATGGCCGCTATCGAATGCCAATTCGCCGCGCAAGACACTGACACTACTGGGCGCTTCGATGCCCAGGCGTACGGACTTACCCTTCATTCGAATAACGGTGATCGTGATGTTGTTGCCGATACGAATCTTTTCGCTTTGCTTCCGTGTTAATACCAACATGGCACACTCCCTTGGTTGGTGAGAGGAGGTTCTTTTCTGTTCCGACAAGAAAAGAGTTTTTGGAGGTCGATTGAATTCGTCCTCACGTTGACACGCACAGACATAACGCACAGTCCATGCCAAAGGTGCGGCGAAATTTGCCTGAGTCGCGCATTTATTGACTGGCTAACGAGTTACGTTTAAACCAGCATTGACAGCATGTACACCCAAGTGGTGAACAATTGCCAAGAAGTTGTAATTCTTCCGCCCGATGATGGCGGTTAGGCAAGATAGAGAACGTCAGGGTGCAGCATAGATCTGCTACTTCCCGCCGTGATGGTCAATCCGATCGCGCAGTTCAGCCGCTAGCTCGTACTGTTCCGCGGCGATTGCCTCTGCGAGTTGCTCGGTGAGTGTCGGCCCCAATTCGTAATGCTCTTTAACCGATTCACGCATCTCGCGCAGCTTGATCACGAAGGCATCCTCTTCAAAATGCTCCGCGGCATCGTGCTTTTCAAACACGGCCTCCATGTCCTTCAGGCCCTGATCAATGAGATTGATTGCCGCCTCGGGATCAGACTCTTCGAGTTGGATAAGTGCTAGCGCCTGTATTTTGTGGAACAACACAAATGGTCGGTACTGCTCGTGCAACATCGCCCACTCATCGTCGGGCGCGTAGGCTGAGCTGAAGTCCATCAGCGAAAGCGTGTGCTGCGCGTCCTTGGCAGCTTCTTCATAGCGTTTGAGCGTCAGCCAGCAAATGCGACGATGGTAGAACTGATAGAACTCGCGATCGATTTCGATACATCGATCTTCATCGAGTTCGAACTTTTCGCCCTCAGCGAAAGAGAGCGCCGCTAGAAAATCATAGTAGGTGGCCGAACCGTCAAAAGTCGCCCCATCGGGACGGCCACTGACTTCCATCTGGATGATGCCCATGTCGACACGCATCTGCAACAGGTCGCGTCCATCCGCTCCTTGAATTTGGCGCACCAGAATCTGGCCTGTTGAGAAGGGCCAGTCATTGAGCAAGTCGTCGATGTGCTGCGGTCGGTCGGGCATTTTCAGTTGGAAGCTTCGAGATCAAAGGGCCTGCAAACGACACCTTAATTATAACTCAAGCTCCGACGCCTGAAAAATAGCACGCCACGTCATTGTTCGATTATGTGCAGCCTGAACGAGGCTAACTGGAACATTAGCCGGCCGCCCGATCCCCCGACCGACGGTGGACGTTCTGACGCGAAATCGGTTGCGGATTGGACATCATGCGTGAACCGTCCCTCCAACGCGACAGACGACCAATCTAGCCTTCGCCCCCTTCGTCAAATAGCAGCGATTCCTGCAGCAACTCCACCTCTTCCACGTCGTGACGATCGACATGGTCCAACAGTGCGGCGATATCTTCGCAGAGTTGCCTGAACAGGTCGGGCTGGTATTCCGTGAGGACCTCCACTTGGGGCACGAGGTGATCAATCTCCAAACGAAACTGATCGTGCTCTCGGCGCAGCTGCTCAACTCGCGCTGACAGCTGGGGTTTCGTGTCAATCACGAAATCCATGTAACCATCTCGCTCTTCGATATCCATCAAACGTTCCAAATGCCGCTGGAACGATTTGAGCGTAAACTGCACACTCGACAGCTTTCGAGCCAGACCAACCGTGGGAACATTCCAGCCGAGCGTCACTCGCAATGCTGCTTTGACGTGGTCCAAAATCTGATGTTCCATCCAAGCGACGTTCGCCTTGGATTGTGTGTCTATTCCTTGCATAACATGCCCTCCTGAAAAGCTGGAGATAGGCACGTCAGTGCCTATCGTGTCATCGGTGTCACCGCCTGTCGGAGCCACTCGCAATGGTCCGAAGATCAAGAGGCCCGTGCCTTTTCGCTACGCCCCCCAGAAGGTCGCGCTAGTGCGTAGGCCAGTTGTCCCACTGGATCTTCGTGCCTCAACCGCCTGTTCACTCCCCGCGCATGGTTGAGCCCACCTGCTGGTCGTCCGCCACGACCGTTGAGTATTCGTCCGTCTTGCTGACCAGCGAGCCAGCACGGGAAATCTGTGCCTAATTCCACGAAGCGGAAAAAAAGTCAATCAATGAGGCAGCCACCGCGTAGGCACTAGATAAGTACGCTAAGCTTACCTTCAGGTGCGGTCATCTGTCTATCCTTCCCCTCATCAGAACTAATCAGCGTTCGCTGGTTTCATGGTCGCAACCGCTTGATATCGCAAGACTTGCGCGCACAACGCTAATTTCTCGCCCCAGAGCACTAGTCGTCCCTCCCGGGACGGAATTGACGACGATTCTTTCGCTCCGACGAATGACGCTTCGATTGGAGGCGGCGCTCGACGGCCGCGCGCGAGGGGCGGGTTTTCTTCCGTGGCGGTTGCACAGCCATCGCGGCAAGAAGGAGCTGTCTCAGCTTTTCGTAGCAATCGTTAATGTTGCGCAGCTGATTCCGATGCCGATCGCTCGACAGGACGACTTCGCCCACGTTGTTCATGCGCTGGGCGTGCATTTGACGAAAGCGAGTCTTGACCTCGTCAGGCACGCTCGCGCTTTGGTCCAGATTCCATCGCAGCACAGCCTTCGTGTTGACCTTGTTCACATTCTGACCACCTGGCCCCGCACTGCGGGCGAATGTGAGTGAAAACTCGCTGGCGGGAATCTGCAGTTGAGAGTTAACGACCAAGGCGCGGGCCATATCACCACTCACCGTCCGCCGACGGGTGCAAGTAACTCGCTGAATGCCGTCCGCGAAGAGACTAGCAAGTTGTCGTAGTCAGCCAATTCAATGTCTTGCCCAACGAGCTCCACATCAAAATCACCTTCATAGCCTGTCTCCAGCAAGCCATTGATGATCTCCGACAGCGGCACGACTCCGTAGCCAAGTTGGCAGCGATCCTGATCAATGTTGTGGGCAGTCAATCGATCGCCAAGTTGTACCAACGTCGTGTAAGGCGCAATTTCCGCCAGGTTTTCCACGACCGCACGATCATGGCCGAAATGATAGGTGTCGAACACCATCTTGAGGTGCTCGGAATGAAAGCGGTCGATAAGATTGATGGTCGATTGCAGGTCCGTCAAGAAAGTCCATTCGTCGGCACATGCCGGATGCATCGGCTCGATTGCCAACGTGACCTCCGCATCTTCTGCAAGCGTTAGCAGTCTCTCGATCGCCGTGCACAGCAACCTGCGGGCGTGACGAAACGTATGATTGTTGCGACCGCCCGAATACATCACCAAGCAATTGGCATTCATTGCACCGGCCAGTCGGATGGCATGAGCCGCGTCGTCAATCGCCTCCTCCAGACTGCGACCATCACTTCCGGTAAAGCCACCTGCCCATAACAGGTTCGTCACTTTCAAGCCGCTTTCGGCTAACAAGTCGATGCCATCTTCTTCACCGTAGTCGCTGAGCTTTTGTCGCCAGACGCCAATGGCTTCGTACCCCGCCTCGCAATATCTGCTCACATCCTCGGCAAACGACCAACGGTAAGTGGTCACTTCGCTCATCGAAAGTCGGGGCAATGACATGATCGGCGGCTATTCCTGCTTTCAGCGTCGTGACGGTGGCGGAACTAATCCCATCGCCCTCAACGGTCCTCAAGGATGCTTGGTCGAGACGATGCAACAAACGAAGACTGCTGTGCGCAAAGCGATTGTTTAAATCGAGTGGCTGAGTATGTGAAAATGCTCGCAGGCTGTAAAGCTGGACTCGGCGAAAGTTTCCAAGTCGGACAATCTGCTAGCATCGCAGACTGAGCCACGCCAGCCGCGGCCACCTCGTTGCGCACAACCGAGAACAAGTTCGCGTTTTTCTCGCACCCCCTCTTGCTCGGTAGTCAATTCGTGATATGTTGTAAATAGGAGGTGGATTGCCACATCGGCGGGTGCAGTTTCCGTTGAGAAGGTTGTTGCTCTGATTGAGCCAACCACTTTTCCTTGGCTATTCAACCAAGTGAATCGGCGACCAGGGTACAACACCTGGGGGTTGTCATACCACCTTCTTGATGGGGATGGATCACTGCGGCCTAGGATCAGGCTGCGGGCACTGGTGATTCAATGCACAGATGCACAGCGCCGCCACAACGGGTGCATTGCTTGTGGGGCTGCTTTGCGTGGTTGTATATCGTAAGCCAGCACCGCAGCTAACCGTGTCACGGCGCTAGCGCATCTGTTGCGAGTCAGTCAGATCATCCTATTCATGCCTCGCGCGGCGAGGCGGAGAACACCGCATGCCTACGCGGCTGCTCATTGCCGACGATCACCCCGCCGTGCGGGCGGGCTTACGATCCATGGTTGCGGACAGCGGAATCGAGATCGTCGCGGAAGCGAGTAACGGTAACGAAGCGATCGAGGCGGCTGCCAAATGTTCGCCGACGGTCATCATGCTCGACGTACGCATGCCCGAGAGCGATGGCATCGCCTGCCTGGGCCGGCTACGTGCTGAAATGCCAGACGTGCCCGTGCTGATGTATAGCGCCTTTGACAATCCGACTTATGTCGCACGAGCGGTCGCTTTGGGTGCCGCCGGCTACTTGGTGAAAACCGCGGGTCGCGACGAGTTGCTGTCGGCCATCCAACGTGTCGCGGCGGGCGAGACAATCTGGACTCGCGAAGAACTTCGACGCGTGACCGGCGCCCTCTCCACACCGAGGATCTCCGTCGATTTGGAAGTTCCCCTCACCAAGCGTGAGAGTGAAGTCCTCAAGCAACTCGCGCTGGGCTTGAGCAACAAGGAGATCGCGCTCGCCCTCTCGATCAGCTACGAAACCGTGAAAGAACACGTGCAGCACATTCTGCGCAAGGTCGGCGTCTCCGATCGTACGCAAGCCGCCGTGTGGGCCGTTCGGAAGGGTCTCGTTTAGGGGAGCGGCCATCGCGTCGGCTCCGTTCGCTTGCTATTGTTGCTCAGAATTCGATAATGAGCCGCATGGCTAAGTTCGAATTCCCCGATCTGCCCTCCCACTTCCGGCAACTCTTGGGTGATTGCCGTGATCTGTACGTGTCCAGCGCGCAGCAGATCGTCAACGAGCACCCCGACATGCTGCCGGAGACACCAGACCACTTCATTCGCCTGATGGACGACTTGCACCGGGCGTTGGTCGTGAAGATCTTCATCACAATCTGCGAAGCGGATCGCCGCTGGAGCAAGAACGAGAAGTTTCTCGCCGAGGTGTTGCTGTTTCATCTGTGGAGCCAATGGCTCAACGACGAACCGCTGAAGGCCGCCATCGCCCAGATGTCGGAAAAGGCGACCAAGCTGAAGTGGTACGCACTGGTTCGCCCGTTCGACCAGATCGCTCCTCTCCGCGACCGTATCGGCGAGTTGGAGACCATCGTCACGCGCTTGGCCAACATCATCGCCCGCGCCGACGGACCCATTCGCGAGGGCGAGGCGGCTCACATCAAGATGATTCAGGAGGAGCTGTTTCTCCACCTTCGTCAAATTCCTATCGACGAGGCCGAGCCGCGAGAGGACGCCCACGAGGCCCGTATCGAGGCGATCAAGAAGATTCTCCACGACGCGAACAAGCTGCCCGACACACACGCCAGTAACCAAGGTGCAACCTCTACGCCCGCTCAGTCGACTGCCACGCAAACCGATCCCGCCAAAGTGAAGGTCGAAATCGAAGCGGCCGAGCATGAAAAAACCGCCGAGCCCGCCAAGCTCACACTCGAAGAGGCACTTGCTGAACTCGACAATCTGGTGGGGCTGAGCAACATCAAGCACGAAGTTCGCACGCTGGCGAACTTCCTCAAAGTTCAAAAGCAACGCGAGTCGGCGGGCCTGCCGAGCACGAAGCTCAGCCTGCACATGGTGTTCAATGGCAACCCCGGCACCGGCAAGACGACTGTCGCGCGGATCGTCGGCAAGGTATTTGGCGCGATGGGAGTACTCACCAAAGGGCACCTCATCGAAACCGATCGCTCGGGGTTGGTGGCCGAGTACGCCGGTCAGACAGGCCCCAAGACCAACAAGAAGATCGACGAAGCCCTCGACGGCGTGCTCTTCATCGACGAGGCCTACACGCTCATCTCTGCTGAGGGCGAAGACCCCTTTGGCCACGAAGCGGTGCAGACCTTGCTCAAGCGCATGGAAGACGACCGCAAACGTCTCGTCGTGATTCTGGCTGGCTATCCGCGCGAAATGGACGCTCTGTTGCGTTCCAACCCGGGACTGTCTTCGCGGTTCAGTCGCCATCTGGAGTTCGTCGACTACACGCCGTTGGAGCTGTCTCAGATTTTCGGCCTGATGTGCGATAAGAATCATTACAAGCTCACTCCGCTGGCACGCGCGAAAGTCATCGTCGGCCTCGATTATCTGTACCAGCGGCGTGGGCCGCACTTTGGCAATGGACGCACCTCGCGTAACGTTTTCGAACACGCAATCCGCCGCATGGCCAATCGGATCGCCGACATCGCTGACCTCACCGTCGAGCAACTCACCACGCTGGAAGCCGAGGACATCGAGTTCAAGAAAGTTCCCTCCGATGTCTTCGAGCGTTCGGCTGATGACGAGTCGTTGCGATTCCACATTGAGTGCCCCGAATGCGATTTCGGCAAAGACGTTCCGCACACGTTCCTGGGCAAGCGTGTGCGGTGTCCCAAGTGCGAGCACGACTTCCATGCCGACTGGGGTTCGATTACGCACACGGAAGACGGCACCGAGGATGAGCTTCCCGTGCAGGCGGACGCGAAGGATGAGCCGTAGCAGATGTGCGGAATATTGCGGCGAAATGGGCCTGCAATCCCGGCTTTGACAGCCTGGCACATCACAAGTTCATGGACTTGAATTATCATGGACTTCCGCTCCGCCTTTCCCTGTGTAGCAATCCTTTCGGTTGACCAGCTGCTGTGAATCCCCCTCCCAGAATCAACGTCCTCGGCGTCGGTATCAGCACGCTTACGCTCGACTCGGCCGTGGAGGCCGTCGTCGAAGCAGTGCGAACCAATCAGCAGGGCTACGTCACGGTGACCGGCGTGCATGGCGTCTCGGAATGTCAGTCCGACGACGAGTTGCGGCGGATCCACAACGAATCGCTTCTCTCGACGCCCGACGGTGTGCCGCTAACTTGGATGGGCCGCTTGCAAGGCGTCGGTGCCGAGCACATGAGCCGCGTCTACGGCCCTGACCTGATGCTGCGCGTCCTCGAGCGTGGCCAAACCGAGGGCCTGCGTCACTACTTCTTCGGCGGTCGCGAAGGAGTTGCCGGACTCCTTACCGACAAACTGCTGGAGCGCTTCCCAAACGCCGAGATCGTCGGCACCTACACGCCGCCTTTCCGTCCACTCAACGAGGACGAAGAGCAAGCGCTGCTCCGCGAACTCAACGAGCGCAAGCCCAACTGTTTTTGGGTCGGCCTCAGCACACCTAAACAGGAACGCATTATGGCCGACTTGCTCGCACGCTTCGGTGCAAACGCGACCGACGCCTCGGTGCGATTGCCCACACCGCTGATCATGTTCGGCGTCGGCGCCGCATTTGATTTTCACGCCGGACTGATCCCGCAAGCGCCATCTTGGATGCAGCGCTCCGGCCTCGAGTGGCTGTTCCGCATGGCGAAAGAACCACGCCGGCTTTGGAAACGTTACTGCAAGAACAACCCCCTCTTCATCATGCGCGCTACCATGCAACTCACCGGCCTGCGCAAGTACAAACTTCCCGAACAATAGCCGACGGCACACGTGCCTCCGCCGTAACGAACCAATCTTCGGTTGCCGTCGTCATTCTCCGGCCATCTGCGGCATTCCAAAATCGAGCCAACCTGTCGCGCTCGCGATGATCGCCGTCAAG
This sequence comes from Bythopirellula sp., assembly GCA_965228965.1. GTDB lineage: Bacteria > Planctomycetota > Planctomycetia > Pirellulales > Lacipirellulaceae > Bythopirellula. The sequence goes on along the minus strand of OZ245849.1, from coordinate 4,304,045 downwards.
TTGTAAAGGCCGTGCCCAGCCATCGCGATCACAAACCAGGGCACACCCAGCGCTAGTCGCGGCGGATGAAGATTCCGCATCGCGTTGTCCCAAATACGCGCAAGCCCGACGGCAGCTACTAACGAGCAACTTACGTGCAGGAATACACAGACCGTCCAACGAAAATTGACGAACTCGGGTGTGTGTTTGGGAAAATAGACTTTCATGTACAGCACATTCTCGATCGCTGAGAAAGCGAGCCCCGCGCATGCTGCACACAGAAAGATCTGCCACAGCGATTTGAAGTAGAACGGGCGCTTTTCTACGACCCACAGCGCCGCCGCTACCTTGGCGATCTCTTCTGAGACCGGGCCGAAAACCGTGTACATCAGAACCGAGAACGCACTTGCTCCCGCTGATCCAGCATACATCGCGCTCATGATCGACCAAGGACCGCCGGCGATTGCGACCAGCAGCATGACCCACAGACTGGTAAACCAGGTTGTTCGTTCGATGTTCTTGGTGAGCCACTTGTGATACGTCAGCTGGCTTTCGTCGGGGTCACCGGCTAACTCAGACGAAACGGCTGGCTCACTCCAAACCGTATGCTCGACCGCATCGGCTTCGGTCGAGGCCTCACGCTCCCGCCGCAGCCGCTTGGCACTCTTCGCTTCGCTCGCGTCCAGTGTGAATCGCTCGGCCGATAGGTGAGGTTCGTTTCCAATGCCATGCGGATCGTCGTTCATTACCATAGCCGATCGCTGGAACCGCTCTGTTCACTGAGACTGCTGGTGATAGGCCGTCGCGCTGGCGATAATTGCGACCATTGCGGCCCGTCCACCGGCCGTACTCCCGCCCACATCGGCGGTTTCTACGCGCAGATTACAGATCGCGTCGTAGCCTTGTTCACGCGCTTGCTCCACCACTTGTTGCGTCGCCTCGCGACGCGCCCGCGAAAGCAGCGAATGAAACGATCGCACCTCTCCGCCAAACAACCGCCGTAGGCTGGCCAAGAACGTCTTGAAGTAATCCGACGCGACGACAGTTTCCGCCACGATCATTTGCGGATCGCCCCTTCCCGGCACTGCGTTGGGAAAACTCTTCAGCTGAGTAATGAGGAAGTCTCCGTTGCTCTTTTCTCGTCGGTCAAGTCGCCGCAGATGCCCGCGCTCGGCAAGCGACCCCGCCGTAAACCCCAGCGCGATCAGGAACAGGACAACCCCGATTTGGAGGTACAACTCACCCATGCTCGGCGTTCTCCAAGGCGGTTAGACGTGCGACGACTGCGACGGACTCACGACGACCGCCGTACCGTAAGCATACAGCTCAGCCGCACCTGCGGTCACGGCGCTGGTGGTGAAACGAACGTTGACCACTGCGTTCGCGCCCAGCTGTTGCGCCTGGCCCAGCATCCGCTCAATCGCCTGGCGGCGCGATTCGGTGAGCAACTCGGTGTAGCCCTTCAACTCGCCACCGACCAGATTCTTGAAACTCGCCGCGATGTCACGCCCGGCATGCTTCGCACGGACAGTGTTCCCCTGCACCAGTCCCTTGATCTCATCGATCTGGTAGCCGGCGATCGTTTCGGTATTGGTGACAATCATGAATACTCCGATCGACAATAGAGGGCAAACGAACCAAGCCAGCATCATTGTGCAGACGGCATGGCCCAATTGCAATGCCATCCTACGCAGAAGCATTTACCCGAGATCAACTTCCGGCTTCCTTCTGCCAATCCTTCTCGACGATCAAGCGCGCGCCTCGTCGGAAGGTCATGTACGACCACGCCCACGACAGCACGACGAAGAAGCGATTCTTGAACCCTGTCAGATAAAAGATGTGCACCACCAACCACGTCACCCACGCGAACCAACCCGCGAAGCGATACTTGCCGACCTCCACAACGGCACGGCTGCGGCCGATCGTTGCCATCTGACCCTTGTCCACGAAGTGGAACATCTCGCGCGGCTTGCCGGCGATGTCGCCGAGGATCGTCCTACCGATGAATCGCCCTTGCTGCATCGCTACGGGAGCCGTGCCCGGCAGCGGTTGTTCCGTCTGATGCAGAAAACTCGCTTGATCGCCCGCAGCGAACACGTTGCTCTGATTCGGCAAGCTGAGATCCGCCGCGACAACTAAGCGCCCGCGGTTGTCGGTTTCCACGGCCGACGACCACTCCAGCCGCGCCGCTTCGTTGCCAGCCGCCCATAGCACCGTAGCAGCCCGCACGTTTTCCTCACCCATCACCACGCCTTCGTCGTCAACGCGCGTGACCATCGTCGACGTCCAAATCTGCACGCCCAAATTCTCCAGGTCACGCATCGCGCGGCTGGCCGACTCCTCGCTGAACATCGGCAAGATCCGCGGACCGGCCTCGACCAGGATCACCCGCGTCAGGCGTGGATTGATTCGTTTGAAGTCCTTGGCGAGCGTAAACCGGCTCATCTCGCCGATCGCGCCGGCAAGTTCCACCCCGGTCGGACCGCCACCGACCACCACGAACGTCAACTGCCGCTTCTGCTCGTCGGGGTTGTCAGCGCGCTCGGCCGCTTCGTACGCCGCGAGCACACGGCGGCGAATCTCCGTCGCCTGCGCGACGGTCTTCAGTCCCGGTGCGTGTTGCTCCCACTGATCGTTGCCGAAGTAACTGTGCGAAGCCCCACAGGCAACGACGAGGTAGTCGTAGCTCAGCGTGCCGAAGTCGAACTCCACCTGCCGCGCGTCGACATCGATTCGCTCTGCCTCGCCCTGAAGCACCCGGATGTTGTCGTAGCCCGACAACATACTGCGAATCGGTGCCGCGATGTCCGCCGGACTGAGGCCGGCCATCGCGACCTGATACAGTAAGGGCTGAAACAGATGATAATTCTGCCGATCAACAATCGTCACCTCGACGCCCGCCGCTTTGCCCAACGTCTTCGCCACGTTCAGCCCCGCGAACCCGCCGCCGATGATTAGCACTTGTTTGGTCATGATCAATGCTTCATTGATAGTTCCCCTCCCTTGCAGGGAGGGGCTAGGGGAGGGTAGAGCGTACACTAGGTCCTTTCCCACTAACCCTTCAGGGAAGGAGGACTAACTACTTTCCTCACCGTGTCGCCGACACGAATTTCTCCCGCTCCCACGATTTTTCCCAGCACACCGCGCAAGTGATGTTTTTTGCCCTCTTCACTGTTCACAAACTGTTGCGCCGCTTTGCCGTAGCGCTGGACGAACTTGCGACATCCTGTGTGTGGCTGTGTGCTGATCTCGATCACCACGTTGTCGCCGATCTTCAGCTGGCTGCCTACTGGCAAATTCTCCTCGCTCAAGTCGAAATCGACAATCAAGTTATCGCCGGCCAGGCCCATCGCTTCATGCGAGCCACCGGAGATCTGCTCCAGAATTCGCGCGTTCATCAGCGACACCTGCGTGTCGGGGTCGGAGCTGCCATCGGGCAGCCGCTGCCAATGATCGTCGACCCAGCGGTCCCCGACAATGCCGGTCTCTTGTGACAGCTCCGCCTCGTCGAGCGACCGCCGCTCGTTCTCGCTGGGGCGAACAAAAATCGCCTGCAGCGTACCCTCGTCAGACGGCGACGCGAGCACCTCGCTCATCGTCTGCTCCAGCGCTTCGGTACTCGAGTGAACAGGTGAGGCATTCATCGTCAGTCCTTTCAAGTCTGGTTTGGCAAAGGCAGCTACCCACCAGTGAGACACATGCACAAACCCGGAGTTCACACGCTCATTGGCCTCGGACTTTTGCCGCTTTTTGCGTGTTCGCACGGTTCGAGAGAACGCATTTTTTAACGCAAAAGTCCTCCGTTTTGCGGCCGCTCAAATTCGCAAGTGTCTTGCACGCCGTGACTTCCCAAACCATTGCCGTGTAATAACAAACGACTTTTGCCATTTGCGGTTTTTGACGACGGCGAGCGGCGCCACCCGTTTTGCGCGAGGTTGGGCAGTCGTCGGTACCAATCTACTCGATCTGCGGCGTCGATTCAGCAACGATTTTTGGCCGCGCTGGTTGATACGTTGATTGCACCACGGAGTCACGGAGGGCACCGAGGAGCGATACTGTGAGCGCGGAACACTGATACGCGCTGAATCGACGCGATGCGGCAAACGTCGGGCTCCCTCTACGTCGGGCTCCCCAGCGGCGCTGGATGCTACCATCTGTTATGGGGCATCGCGCGGCGAGTTGCTCGGGGGAGAGGGCGGGGTGAGGGGGAACGATTTTAATGGACTCGCCCCTCACCCCGACCCTCTTCCCAAAGGAGTTCGTACTTCAGAATTCACCAAGTAGCGATGCTAACGGCACTACTGGGGAGAGGGAGCCCGACCGATGAGTTCGGTTGGCGCAGACTAGCGTTCTTCGCCACGACATCCTCCGTGCTTCCCGTGACTCCGTGGTAAACCCCTACAGAGCCGAGCCGAGGAGATCCTCAGCAAGTGCGGCGAACAACGCATGCTCCTCGTCGGAAACATCCACGCGGAAATCTGAGGTTTCCACCTGAACAGTTAAGATCGGCGAGAGCGTATCATCGTGGTCCTCTGGCAGAATCTCCGCAAACGCCTGGTCCGCAACAACCACCACCTGTTGTTCGTTCTCACTCCCCATCACACCTAACACCGCATCCACCGACGACGACGCTATCGGATCACTGGCCACTGCCCCCTGACCACTGGCCCCTAACGGCGGCGGCGGAGCCTCCGTCTGACCGTAGCTCACGCGCCAGGCGGCGAGGTCGCTGAGGTCGACATCGCCGTCGCCGTCACTATCGCCATCGGCGCGGGTGGCATTCTCCGTGAGCCCAAAGCCGAGTTGCCAGGTGAGAAAGTCTTGGCCGTTAAGGTGATCGTCGTCGACGAAATCGGCCGATGGGGGCGATTGGGCTTCGTAAGCGCCGATGTCGATCCGCTGCTGCGGAATGCCTAAAAGAACACCGGTCGCAACGCGACTAAACGGAGTACCGCGCTGATCGAACTCGCCCGGGTCAAAGACAATCGAGGGGTCGCCTGCATCGAGCGCCGGACTGCCGGGGAGCAATGCGTGTGTGTGAGTTGGTCCGCCGTTGTCGGAGAGTGGGCCGAGGAGGGGGTCGAGTGGATTCTCAACAGTTCCGATTTGATTACTAGTTCCTGTGATTGTGATTTCAGCTGAGCCAATCAGACTATTGTTAGCGGTAAGTTTAGAAGCGACATTAGAAGCAAGATCCTGAACCAAGTCGTGAGGTAAGCCGTCTTCATCCAGGTTGCCGGCAACGACTGAACTGTGCAAGTGCAGCCCAGAACTGTTTAATGGATTGAATATGTGTATTACTCCCCGCGGTTCTACTGATACATTTCCGGCAACCGTCGTATGTCTTAAGACTACGGTACCCATCGATGTGAAAATCCCTCCAGAAATACCGGCAGCTCTGTTACCGCTGAGGGTGCTATTCGATAAAACCACATCGCCTGTAGTTGTGCGAATTCCACCGCCCTCGTCACCACTCCTATTGTTACTGACCTCACTGTTTGTTAGTCGAACTGTGGAACTGGAAGCGCGGATCGCGCCACCACCGTCCGCACTATAGTTTCCCTTAAACGTGCTGTCGGTGGCAGAAATACTACCTCCGGAGCTTCCGAAGATTCCCCCACCTTCGCCCGCACTAGTATTTCCACTGATGTGGCTGTCGGTCAGAGTGACGTTAGCGTCGATCGCAGAAATTCCACCTCCGTTCCCGTCGCTGCTGTTGTGAAGAATCTCGCTGCCGAAGACTTGTATGTCACCATCAAAAAAACTAGATGTCGCTATTCCTCCGCCGTGAGTGTCGCCAAATTGCCCATTTCTTGTTGCGACGTTGCCACTCAAAATGCTGTTCATCAACGTGAGACTACCTCCACTAAGAAATATCCCTCCGCCACGCGATTGTGCGCCTACGGTGCGGTTCTCACTGATCACGCTATTTACCGCGGTGATTCCTTCGGAAGTCGCAATTCCGCCTCCTAGTCCGCGATATCCGATGACGCTGTTATTCTGCACGACGGCGTCCATGAGCATGATCGTTCCAGACGACCAAATACCTCCAGCGATAGCCTCTGGAGCGAGGCCAGAAACAGTATTGCCACTCACGGAGCTGTTATTGACGATTACATCCCCTGATAGTGTAACTATTCCACCGCCACGATCAAACGCACTGTTATAACTCACGGTACTGTCGAACAAACTTACGCTTCCTGATGTGGCGAAAATGCCACCGCCCCTTGCGTTGGGGTTTGCCCTTAAGCTATTCCCCGTCACTGTTGTGCCGCTTAGTTTCAACATGCCTTGCGAGTTAAAGTATATACCTCCTCCGTCAAGTGTGTCCCCTCCTCCTGTCAGAGTTAAGCCTTCCAAGGAAAGATTGCCCACTTCGGTTGTAAAGTGCAATACTCGCGAGACCTCTTGCGCATCAATGACCAGCAACTCCTGCCCCGGCCCATCGATCGTCAGCGTCTCGGTGATTTCAAGTTCTCCATCCTCCAAAAGAATCGTCCGCGGCTCATCGAAAAATGGACTCGCGAACTCAATCGTGTCTTCCACGTCGTTGCTCACATACCCGTCGATCATCGTGCCGGGGTTGTTGGCGATTTCGATCGCTTCGCGGAGGCTTAGCTCGCCGTCGCCCGCCAGGTTGGCGAGCGTGTCGTCCAGGTTGTTTTGGACGGTGAGCACCGCCAGCAGGCGGCGGTCTTCGAGGTGTTCGATGCGCAAACGGCGTTGATTTGCCGAGCGATCGCGAACTTGTTTGGGCATGGCGGATCCTATTTGGTAGATATTCGCAACAAACCGACGCTAACGCGTGGCGGCTGGCTTCGGCAATTGCACGATGATTCGAGTATAAGCCAATCCCCGGCGTTTTGCGATCAATCGCCGTACTGCGATCGGGCTGGATTTGCTAAATTGTCATTTGGACCTGTCCAACGAGTACTTCACCACGGAGACACAGAGGGCACGGAGAGGTTTTTCAATTACTTCTCCTCGGTGTTCTCTGTGTCTCCGTGGTTCAAAAATAGGCCGTCACACCACACGGACGGCAAGAGGGTGAATCCATGAACCAAGCACCGACCAAAGATACTGACGATACGACCCCAGATGATGGGCGGCCTTCGCGGAATTTCATTCAGCAAATCATCGACGCCGATCTTATAGCGGGCAAGAACGAGGGCCGCGTGCATACGCGGTTTCCGCCGGAACCCAACGGCTATCTGCACATCGGGCACGCGAAGAGCATCTGTCTGAACTCGGGCCTGGCGCGCGAATACGACGGGAGGTTCAACCTGCGGTTCGACGACACCAACCCCGCCAAGGAAGAGCAGGAGTACGTCGATTCGATCATGGACGATGTGCGCTGGCTGGGTGGCGATTGGGAAGAACGGCTGTTTTTCGCGTCGGACTATTTTGATCAGCTCTACGAATGGGCAATTCAGCTCATCAAGGACGGCAAGGCGTTTGTCTGCGATCTCGATGCGGAGCAGATGCGCGAGTATCGCGGCACGCTCACGGAGCCGGGCAAGGAATCCCCATATCGCGACCGCAGTGTCGACGAAAATCTTGAGCTGCTGCAGCAGATGAAGGCGGGGGAGTTCCCCGATGGGTCGAAGACCTTGCGTGCGAAGATCGACATGGCTTCGCCGAACATCAACTTACGCGATCCGGTGATGTACCGCATCAAGCGGGCTCACCATCATCGCACGGGCGACAAGTGGTGCATCTATCCGTCGTACGACTACACGCACGGCCAAAGCGATTCGATCGAGGGCATTACTCATTCAATCTGCACGCTGGAGTTTGAGAATCATCGGCCGCTGTACGATTGGTTTTGCGAAAACCTGGGGATTCACCATCCGCAGCAAATCGAGTTTGCGCGGCTTAACATCACGTACACCGTGATGAGCAAACGCAAGCTGCTGCAGTTGGTTGACGAAAATCACGTGGATGGTTGGGACGATCCTCGCATGCTCACGATCCGCGGTCTGCGCCGACGCGGGTACACGTCCGAGTCGATTCGCGCGTTTTGTGAACGCATCGGCGTGGCCAAGTTCAATAGCACGATCGACATGGCTTGGCTGGAAGACGCAGTACGCGAAGACCTCAACGAGCGTGCTCCGCGTGCGATGGGCGTGCTGCGTCCGCTCAAGATCGTGCTGACCAACGTGGGTGAAGACGAAGAGATCGAGTGCGAGGCGGCCAACCATCCGCAGAAGCCGGAGATGGGTACGCGGAAGATCATGCTCACGCGCGAGATCTTCATTGAGCAGGACGACTTTATGGAGGACGGTCCGAAGAAGTTCTTCCGACTCAAGAAGGGCGGGGCGGTACGGATTCGCTCGGCGGGGATAATTGAGTGCGGTAAGATCGTCAAGAACGAAGCGGGCGAGGTGACCGAAGTGCACTGCTCGTTCAACCCCGACACGACCGCGTTGTTCGATGGCAAGAAAGTGAAGGGCACGATTCACTGGGTCAGTGCCACCCGCGCGATCGACGCGGAGGTGCGGCTGTACGATCATCTGTTCGCGAGCGAAACGCCCGACAAGACCGAGGAGGGCGGCACGTTTCTCGACAATCTCAATCCCAATTCGCTGGAAGTCGTAACCGGCGCGAAGCTGGAACCGTCACTCGCCGAGGCAGAGGCAGGCGATCGTTTTCAGTTCGAACGGACGGGGTATTTTTACGTCGACCCTGTTGATTCGGCGGACGGCAAGCCGGTGTTCAATCGCACCGCGACCTTGCGTGATACTTGGGCGAAGGTGAAAGGGAAGTAGTTCACCGCCGAGTCGCGAAGAGCACGGGGGTAGGGAATGACCAATGTCCAAGCCGCAATGACCAATACTGTGGCGAGCGGGTTGTTCGCACCGTAGCGTAGTGAGCTGGCTTTTTGGCGATTTCTGAGCAACTAATTGACGATCGCCGCTGCGCGCCTTAGGTTGATGGACAACTTGTCCGCTTCCTAATTGCATGGGGTCTTGCGCATGTTTGCTTCTCGAAAACCGCTGTTCCAGTTTGTTTGTTACCTGATGGCGCTCGTCACGCCGCTCGCCCCGTCTGCCGCGCTCGTGGCGCAGACGCCAGCGGGCACCGAGCAGTCGCAGTACATCCTGCCGTACTCAGCGGCCATCGTTTCGGCGCGACCTCGGCAGTTGCTGACGAGCGAAGTTGCGAAGGCCTTCCCAGTTGAGGTGTTGCAGGCGGCGAGTATCAAGGAACTGGGCTTCGATCCGCTGAAGGTCGAGCGCATCGTATTCTCGATTATTCCGCCGCTAGCGGGTCCCCCCAGCTACGCGATCTTGGTGGAATTCACCGAACGCATCGACCTCAACACACTCTCTCCAAGACTGACACGGCACACCATTCCCGCTGAGCGCGAAGGCGAGTCCTATCTACAGAGCCAAAACCCTCAGGAGCCGAGTCTGATTTGGGTTGGCGACAAGACCCTGTTGCTCGCACCGGAGCACAGCCTGAACCAACTGCTCTCCAGCAGTTCCAACAGACCAGACGCCTTCGCCAAGCAGTTGGCCGAGTGCGAGAATGACGACTTAGCCCTGCTGGTCAACCTGACCGGGCTGCGTCCGTTGATTCAAATCGGTCTCGCCCAAGCACGGCAAGAGATTCCGCCCGAGTTTCACCAGTTCCTCGAGTTACCCAATCTGCTGAAACAGGCGCGCTTTCGGGCGAGTCTCTCTGGCAAGGGACCCATTGAGCTGTCGTTCGCCGCCGAAGACGAGGAGTCAGCCGATCGCGTCGAGGAGTTGATTGAACAGGCGATGACCGTATATCGCCAGCAAGCCAGCATGCAGGCTGCCCAGATGCTAGCCAGCGAGGACCCGGTCGATCAAGCGATGGGCCGCTACATCAATCGGATCACACCAACGTGGAGTGAGCAATTGGTCCCTGCCCGCAACGGCGAGCGATTCACGATTTTCGAAGTCTCCGCCGACGGCACCGGACAATCGCAACTGACGATGGTGGCAATCTCGGGAGTTCTGGTCGCCTTGCTGTTGCCCGCGGTGCAAGCGGCACGCGAGGCTGCGCGCCGGACGACTTCGATGAACAATGTGAAGCAAATCCTGCTCGCAATTCTCAACTACGAAGCAGCAAATGGGCACTTTCCGGCCTATGCAAACTTCGATGAGAACGGCAAACCACTGTTGAGTTGGCGCGTGCATGTATTGCCGTATCTCGACCAACAGGCTCTCTACGAGCAATTCCACCTGGACGAGCCGTGGGACAGCGAGCACAACCGCCAACTGATTCCACTGATGCCGCAAGTTTACATCGATCCGAGTTCACCCCAGTATGCGACCGAGGATGGTCACACGCATTATCTTGTTGTAAAGGGCGATGGCTTAGCATTCGATGGAAGCGAAAAAGGTCGTAGCTTCGCGAACTTCCGCGATGGTACGTCCAACTCGATCCTGGTCGTACAATGCACCGACACCGCCGCCGTGCCGTGGACCAAACCGCAAGATTTTGAGCCCAAGAAGCAAACGCCGCTCACTGGCCTGGCCAATGGCTTCCACCCCGGCGGTTTCCTCGCCGGCTTCGCGGATGGCCACGTGCAGTTCATAAGCGACGCAGTCGACTCGACCGTGTTCTGGCACATGCTCACCATTGCCGGCGGTGAAGTCGTGCCGTTCAACTAAATCACCCAGCCGCTTGGCGAGCCCCGCTTCAACGGGCGGGTAAGCAACGAAACCAACCGCGGTAACTTGAAGAACATGCCGAAGCGAATCCAAAAAGTTTCGCGCAGTACAAACTCAGAATACCGTGGACGGCACCGATGCGAACATTGGTTGATTGATAATCAAGTCTATTTCATCACCGCTCGCTGCCGCGATCGCCAACCACTGTTTGCGCCAGAAGAAGCCAAAGCAGTTTATTGGGAACGCTTCGACTATTACACGAGAGAGTACGGCTTCGTGCCGTGGGTCACTTCGCTTCTTGGCAACCATTACCATACGTTGGGCTACTTGCGGGTCGGAAAAAACCTCCCCATCCTCATGCAGCGTTTGCATGGATCAGTAGCAAAGCTGGTCAACGATCTGCAACCAGAACGAGTGCCTAACTTCTGGCGCGACGCCAAGGGTAAGGAGTACTTTGACGGCTGCATTCGTGATGAGAAGCAGGCACGGCGATCCTACCGATACACGCTCCTACAAGCCGTTCGGCATAGCGTGGTAACCGAGTGGCCCGAGTATCCGCACACAAGGGTCGATGTTGAATTGGAAGCGGCGATCAAGCGATCACATGAGCTGAATGCGTTTCTTGAGGGTGTACCCTACAAACGATATCAGGGCCGCCGATAGCGCTGCACCCGCCCGCTGAAGCGGGCTCGCCCGTGCGCGGGCCTTGTGTTCCCGGTGCGTGCGCGTGCATAATTCTTCGTTTGCATGCCACTCGCTTTCCTCACTCCCGCTGGATCATTATGCCTTTAGTTGTTGTTGGATCGGTTGCTATTGATAACGTTGAGACCCCCAAGGAGCGTCGGGACAATTTGCTCGGCGGGTCGGCGACGCATTTTTCGTATGCGGCGAGTTTTTTCACCAGCGTCCGCCTGATGGGTGTGGTCGGGGAAGACTGGCCGGAGGAGCACACCAAGTTCCTCGACGAGCGCGGCATCGACACGACCGGACTGTCGGTGGTCGACGGCGGCAAGACCTTCACCTGGACGGGCCGGTACGAACCGAACATGAACGACCGCGAGACGCTCGAAGTCGAACTGAACGTCTTCGGCGAGTTCGATCCCGTGCTTCCTGAGCAATACACCAAGGCGAAGTACGTCTTCCTCGCCAACGGGGTGCCTGCGGTGCAGCAGAAGGTCCTCGATCAAGTCCCCGGTCGGCGTCTGGCCGTGGCCGACACGATGGATTTGTGGATTCAGACGCAACGCGACGATCTGGAGGCGCTGCTGCAGCAACTCGATGGCCTGGTGCTTAACGACAGCGAAGCCAAGCTGATGTGCGACACGGAAAACCTCGTCGAAGCGGGTCACCAGGTCCGCGAGATGGGACCCAAGTTCGTTGTAATAAAGAAGGGCGAACATGGGGCGATGTTCTTCAGCGAACACGAAACGTACGTGCTGCCCGCCTTTCCCACGCCCAAAGTCGTCGATCCGACCGGAGCTGGCGACAGCTTCGCTGGCGGGATGATGGGCTACCTGTCGGAGCAAGACAACTTCGACCCCACGACCCTCAAAACAGCACTCGCCTACGGCACGCTGACCGCGAGCTTCAACGTCGAAGGATTTGGCCTGGAGCGGATGCAAGAAATCACCCGCGACGATATCGAAAGCCGGATGCGCGATTATCGACAGATGCTGAGCTTCTAGTCGAATGCGGATAGTGGATCCAGGGGCTAACGCCCTCTGGCTGTTTACGTTCGGCAGTGCATCGCTTCTTCCGCCTTCCCACTTCTGCTTTCCGCTTTACTCGCATGTCCACCACACGAACGTTCATCGCTATCCCCGCCAACGATGGAGTCTACGCCCGCGCACTTGCGACGATCGACGAGCTGCGGCCGCTGACGGACAACGTTCGCTGGGTGGCACCAGACAACTTGCACTGGACGCTACAGTTTCTCGGCGACGTGGAGGACGTGACGCTCTATGAAATCTGTCGCGACGTGGCGCGGGTGTGCGAGTCGACCGAGCCTTTCGAGCTCAGCGCGTTGGCGGTCAGCGCCTTTCCGACGATCGAAAAACCTCGCAACATCTGGCTTGGCGCCGGGCAGGGCGGCGACGAACTGTGCCAGTTGCAGGACGGAGTTGAGGACCGCATGGCCAAGCTCGGGTTCCGCCCCGAACGTCGCCATTACACTCCGCACCTAACGATCGGCCGCGTACAGCAAGGCAGTCATGGCGGTGCGACGCTGAGCGAGAGGTTGGCAGCGCTGACCGACTTCGACGGCGGCACGATGGAAGTCGACGAGGTGATCGTCTACGGCAGCGAGCTGAGTCGCGAGGGTCCCACGTATCATGTGATCGGCCGGGCACCGCTCGCTGGCGGGAGTTGACCTCGGTAGCCGTGGCAAAGTCTGAGCAGTTGGCAAACTTTGGCGATCGTTCCGGTTAGTCGGCCGACACTCCCTCGTCATCACCGGAATAACCGGTACGACCGTGCGTGATAGCACCCACTTTTCAGCACGACCGCGCCAATCGGGTGGTTCCGATTGACCGGACTCACCGATTCTAGCGTTGAACGTGGGAGAATTAGAACCGGCAAGGAGGCTCGGTTCAGCTAGTCATCAACGGTTCCAGGGAGGGAGTCGCTGTGGGGGTCTATGCATACCGCTATCTGCCGGGTGTTCTCTGCGCGATGGTTTGCTGCCTCGCGCTAGTCGCGACAGCCCAGGAAGTCGATTACTCGCTGTTCGACGAGTCGCTTGAGCCGTGGTCGCCTTACGACTTGGCGCTGTCGACTACCCCCGACGAGCCAAGCTTCGCGCAGATCTTCGAAGATGACGCGATCGAGCCGGTGCAGATGCTGGCTCCTCAGGCGCGGCAAACTCCGCGTATGGCGCAACGCCCCCGACGGTCGGCCGTGACGCGCAGGAATCAGAGCCTCGCCAGCGTGCCTTTCATGATCGGCGACACGGGTGCCGGCACATGCCTGACAATCGGCGGTCCGCAGACGTTTGCCATTGAGCATCCCACGTTGAGCTGCAGTCGTTTGAACGTCTCGGAGAACAATACCGCGTTGCCAACAGATCGCACGTTTGTCAGCTATCGTCATTTCAAGAACGTAACAGACGTGCGACTACTGACCGTGTTTGAACGCAACTACAACGTCGATCGTTACCTGCTTGGTACCGAGCGGACTTTCTTTGACGGCATGATGTCGCTGGAGATGCGGTTGCCGCTGGAACGTCGGCTCACCTCCAACTTCGGTAGCAATGTATCGGTGCAGAACCCGCCGTTCATCGTCGACCCGTTCATTGGCGGACGGCAAAATGAACTTGGCAACGTGTCCGCGATGCTCAAGGCCTTGCTTGTTGAGCGTCAGACTTGGGCGCTGTCTGCCGGGCTCGGCGTGACCGTTCCGACGGCGCGCGATTTCACTTACGGCTACCATCTAGACAACGTCGTCTCGCTGGAGGTCTTCCCCGGGGCCCCCAACCCCGACACGTTGCAATTTACGATCGAAGACTTCGGTGTGACCGTCTCAAACGACACGGTGTTCTTGGCCCCGTTCCTGGCCTGGCAGTGGATTCCCAAGAAGAACGACCGCTTCTTTCATCAAGGATTCTTCCAGATCGAAGTCGCGGCAAATCCCTCGCGAGCGCATGTACAAGGCGGCGGCGTATCGACCTTTGCCGACCTCGCGTCGGTGCCGATTCTCGACTTGTTCTTCGACCTTCCGCCCGAAGGTCGAGGTACCGACATTTTCGCCCAGTCGTTAATGCGATTGAATCTGGGTTGTGGCTACGTGCTGATGGAGAACCCACAAGCAAGCTGCATCAAACGGCTGACCAGTTTGTTGGAATTGCACTATACGCAGACCATACAAGACCCGAATCAAACGAATGTGCCCTTGGACGTGTCGACCTTCCCTGTGGTCGCCATTCCGCCTGAGTTCACGGACTTCTTCGCGGAAGCATTCACGTTCGGGAACGAGCGCGCGAGCACAAGCATCGTCAACGTTGCCACAGGTCTAACTGCCAACATTGGCAGCGAGGGACGCACGATCGTCACCTCGGGCCTGATCCTGCCGGTCACCCAAGGTGGGCAGCGGGCCTTTGATTTGGAATACAACTTACAGGTGCAACGGCTGTACTGATTCGCCTTTTCGCGCTGCGCTAAGGCAACTGGCAAGTTTTTTGTAGAGGAAACGAGGAGGGGGCGACGGTGTTGGTAAGAGGAAATAGCTTTTTGCTATACGGATTGACTGTGATGCTGAGTTGCATCGGTACACTGACAACGGCTGAAGAGAGCAAAGACACGCTTGGCGAGGAAGCTCCCACAACGTGGGAAACGTCCCTCTACGAGCTGACGCCCAAGATCGACGAACAAACGATCGACAATGCCATCGAGCCCGCGCAGATGCTCGCGCCGCAGGCGTCTCGGGCAACGCAGATGGCACAACGGCCTCGGCGCTCGGCCGTGGCGCGACGAAACCGAAACTTGGCCAGCGTGCCGTTCATGATCGGCGATACGACCGCAGCAAACTGCGTTACCTACGGCGGTGTCTCGTTCGTGGCGCTAGGGCACCCGACTTTGGGCTGCAGTCGCGTGAACATCGCGGAAGCCAATTCCCCGCTGCCCACCGATCGCATCTATGCCAGCTACCGCCACTTCCAGAATGCGACACGCTCGCGAATCATCAGCACTCAGGAAGCTTTCGACCTGGATCGATTCACGCTCGGCGGAGAACGCACTTACTTCGATGGCATGATGTCGACAGAAATCCGCATGCCACTGGAATTCCGACTGTCTTCGGATATCGGCACCTACGTGGTGGATTCGGTGCCTCCTGCCAGCACGTTCCCGCGCGGGTTCGATCCAATCACCAACGACCGCGAGATGGAACTGGCAAACATCTCGATGATTTTCAAGGCACTGCTGACCGAGCGCGAGCACTTTGCACTAACCGCCGGATTGGGCGTGACGCTGCCAACGGCGCAGGACGTCACGTACAACGCCACGGTTGACACCATTGTGGACGACTTTGGTCTCAACGCCTTGAACGTAGCGCAGATCAGTAGCATCGCTGCGAACGAAACCGTCTACCTCGCCCCGTTCTTGTCGTGGATCTACAAGCCGACCGAGCGGTTCTTCCATCAGGGCTTTCTGCAAGTGGAAGTTGCGGCGAACCCGTCGCAGGTACACACCAACGCGGCAGGCTTCTTTACGTTTGACACCAATGGCGACGACTTCTTTGATTTCACCGATCCGACGGACACGACCCTCGCTTACGCTACGCCACCGCTGCCGATTGTCGGCACTGGGTCGGGAACCGTCTCACAAGACTTACATCCTCAGGTGCTGTTGAGACTTAACCTGGGCTTCGGCTACACGCTTCACGAGAACAACCAGGCCGACTGGATTCAAAAACTGACCGGGATCTTCGAAGTGCACTATACGGGCACGATCAGTGAGGCGAATATCAGTCGCTCGCCGCTCAACGTCGCGATTAACGGCATTACGATCCCGCCGGGCAGTCCGATCCTCATGGACCCGGCGTTTGCCGGCATCAACAACATCGGCGTCGGCAACTTCAGCGATCAAATCCACATCGTGAATCTCACTGCTGGCTTGTCAGCGAATATGGGCAACCTCGTTGTCACCCACGGTGTGTCCGCGCCACTAACCGACAGTGAGAACCGAGGCTTCGACTTCGAGTACAACCTGCAAGTGCAACGACCGTTCTAACTTGCACCATCAGCCATCCCCCTCAAGCTCAGGGCATCGTTATCGCGCCCTGGGCTTTTTTCTCGTTTCCCAAGCCACTTTGCAGCGCGGCGTCTGACGTCGTAAACTGGAGGTTTGCGCCAGAAACCGTCATCGACCAAAACAACTCTCCCATGCCTGCTGCCTCGGCTGATCGTAATTTGCTGTTTGGCGTGCTGGCCGTGCAACTGGATTTCGTGTCGCGCGACGATCTGATTGCCGCGACCAGCCGTTGGGTGCTCGACAAGAAGCAACCGCTCGGTAGCATCTTCGTCGCGGAGGGCATGCTCAGCGACGAAGAGTGCCAGTTGCTTGAGAACGTCGTCGAGAAGCACCTCAAGCGCAACAACGGCGACCCCAGGCAGAGCCTGGAAGCGGTCGAAGCGTTCGACGAAATCCGCGCCTCCTTGGGCACCCTCGACGACGCCGACTTGCGCTCCACGGTCGAATACGCGACCGTGCCGATGACGTCCGACGACCCGTACTCCACGCAGCTCCCTGAGCAGACCGATGGCGATCATTCCAGCCCGCGTTTCAAGGTCCTGAGGCTGCATCAGAAAGGCGGGCTAGGCCGCGTCTCGATCGCGCTCGACGAGGAACTCAATCGCGAGATCGCCCTGAAGGAAATCCTCACCGCTCACGCTGACAACATCGAGAACCGCACGCGCTTTATCCGCGAGGCGGAAATCACTGGGGCGCTGGAGCACCCCGGCGTCGTGCCGGTCTACAGCCTGGGGAAGTTTGCCGACGGCCGGCCGTACTATGCGATGCGTTTCATTCGCGGGATGAATTTGCAGGTCGCGCTGGAAGATTACCACGAAAAGCAGGCCAGCACGGCCGACAAGCAACTCGAGTTCCGCCAGTTGCTCAGCCGTTTTATCGATGTCTGCTATGCGATCGAATACGCGCACAGCCGGGCCGTCATCCATCGCGACCTTAAGCCGAGCAACGTGATGCTCGGTGACTACGGCGAAACGCTGGTGGTGGACTGGGGACTGGCCAAGTCGATGGGCGATGGCTTTGAAACCGAAGACAGCATGGAAGCGCCCGTCACGATCTCCGACAGCGCGTCGACCACGAAAACGGTCTTGGGTCGGGTCGTCGGCACCCCCACGTTCATGAGTCCCGAGCAGGCGGCCGGTCGACTCGATGCGCTAGGGCCGTGTAGCGACATCTACAGCCTGGGAGCCACGCTTTATCACCTGATTGTAGGTGAAGTGCCGTTTAAGGGCACCGAGGAAGTCGTCCTCGCCAACGTGCAAACGGGTCGCTTCAAGCCGCCGCGAGAACTGAATGCAAATGTGCCAAAACCGTTGCAAGCGATCTGCCTGAAGGCGATGTCACGCATGTCCACGGATCGGTATTTAACCAGCCGCGAGTTGGCCGAAGACATCGAGCGTTATCTCGCCGGCGAGCGGGTGCTAGCCTACGACGAACCGCTCACCGATCGCGTGCTCCGCTGGATCCGCAATCACAAGCAGCTGTTCTACAGCTCAGCTGCCGCGATCGCCGTCACGCTGACCGCCCTGTCGGTGAGTGTCGTCATGCTGAGCGCGGCAAACACACGCGTGCGCGCGTCGCGCGACGCCGCGACGGAGAGCTACGAAGAAGCCGATCGACAGCGCCAGGAAGCGGAGCGAAACTTCCGACTGGCCCGCGAGGCGGTGCGCGACTACTACGTTTCCGTGAGCGAAGAAACGCTCCTGAAGCAGCCAGGTATGCAGCCGCTACGCGAGACACTGCTCCGCCAGGCCCTGGTCTACTACCAGGGCTTTCTCGACAAACGCCAAGACGACCCCGCACTGCGCCAGGAAGTCGCGCAGGCGAACTTTTTCACCGGTCAGATCACTCAGGCAATCGATTCCCCGGCCGATGCGGTTTCGCATTACGAGAAAGCCGCCGAAACACAAAAGCAGTTGCTGGCTGAGTCGCCCGAGTCCAAGGAACTGCAAGCTGCTTACGGTTCGACGCTCAACGCGCTGGGCGGCGTATCGCTGCGATTGGGCAAGATCGACGAGGCCGACCAGTACTTTCAGCAGGCGATCGAGATTCGCGACCAGCAGGCAAAGGCCGACCCGACCGACGTCGAAGCCGCGCGCACGCTCGCCAGCAGCATGATGAATCTAGGATTCACGCACTATCTACGCAGCGATTTCGGTACCGCGATCAAGCAAATGCAACAAGCACAGACGATCCGACTCGCGCACGCCAGCGATCCTGAGAGTGTCGGCAGCAAGTTGCAACGCGATCTGGGCATGGGTTACTACAATTTGGCTTTGTCGTACAGCGAGGCGAACGACCTGGAGCAGGCAGAAAACAACTATCTGTCGGCGATCAAGGCGTTTGAACGGCTGCTGGAACTCGACCCCGCCGACATGAACAACCGGCGCAAACTGGCCGTCTGCCATCGCATGGTCGGGCAGTTCCAAAGCGATGTCGGAGACTCCGAGAAAGCAATCGAGTACCTCCAGCGCGCCAAGCAAACACTCATTGAGCTGCGATTCCAAAACCCGGACATCCTCGAATTCACTTCTGATTTGGCTGGTGTCTACCGACATCTGGGATTGGAATTGGCCAATCAGCAAGACAACGAAGCAGCAATTGGTTCGCTCGATCAGGCCATCGAGCTCATGCGCGAGCTTACCGATTTGGCGCCCTCCGTCACGAGCTTTCAGCTCGATCTAGGAGAAAGCCTGCGCGAGGCTGGTAAGCTGTACGCCGCGGCGGAGCAATTCGAGTCAGCCAAGGAGAGACTCGAACAATCGCAAGTCGTCTTCTCCGAGTTGGTCAAATCGGATCCTACCAACGAGGACTTTGGTACCAACCTGCAAATCACCAACGATGAGCTGGCACGGGTATCGGCCCAGCTGCAAGTTGATGAGGGCGCGACAAGCGAATAGAATTCGCCGTTCACTTCTGAGTTGTAGCCCGCCGGTTCGCCGATGATGCACTCACACGACCAACTCGTTCTGTGCTGGATTGACACTAGCGACGTATTGCCCAATATCTGTTGCGTCTGTGGTATGCACACCGATCGACGGAAAAAACTCTCTCAGTACGTATTCGTCGACGAAGAGCAACCTGCCGCGTCGATGGGTTCGTGCCTGGTCTCACTGCTGCTGATGATGCTGGGACCACTGGGCTTGTTCGTCGCACTGTTCCGACGCCCAGACGAGGGAAAGATGACGCAGATTGTTGTGAAAAAGAAGTTCCCGTATACTCTCTCCTTGTGCCCAATCTGCGCCAGCGAGGAGCCACCCAAGATCATCGATTTCTCAGCAGACTTCGATCGTTTCTCAATTCTCGCCCATCCAAAATTTCAGAGCTATCTGAATCAGAGCCGGCAAGCGTAGCATTCGACAGTCACTTCTTCAGGATTCAAGGTAACCAGCTTTGTCTGCGGACGAACTATCGGCGGCAGAACTCGTTCGACTCGCGGAGCAATTGCAGCGCGTGGCCGCTGATCGAAGTTTGCTCGACGCTATGCCCGCCGAAGAGCGCAAGCGCTTGCTACAGGCGGCCAACCAGCTTGCCAATCCCGATCGCACGGCCCGTCGACTACTGCAGCGCCAGCAACGCCAATCGCGACAGGCAGAGCTGGAAGGCAAGCGACAAGCCGATCGACAGCGCCTCGCCCAGACGGGCATGCGTGCTCAGAAGAGCATTCGACAACTGAAGAAGGCGGCACCGCCGGAACCCTTCGAACCCGAGTTACCTCCTACGGCGGAGCACCCCGCCGAGCATATCGGGCCCCAGCTGGATGTGCCGCGTACGTGCTACATCTGCAAACGCGACTTCGATCGGGTTCATTTTTTCTACGATTCGATGTGCCCCGACTGCGCGGAGTTGAATTGGACGAAGCGCAGTCAGACGGCAGACCTCACCGGACGGTTCGCGATGGTCACCGGCGGACGAGTGAAGATCGGCTATCAAGCGGCGCTCAAGTTGCTTCGCGCAGGCGCACACGTTGTCGTCACAACACGTTTTCCGCGCGATGGTGCAAGGCGATTTCTTGAGGAGCCGGACAGCGAGGCATGGCAACACCGACTGCAGATCCACGGGCTCGACCTGCGTCACACGCCGAGTGTCGAAGCGCTCGCAGATCACCTCATCGCGACGTTGCCGCAGCTCGATTTTCTCTTGAACAATGCCTGTCAAACTGTGCGACGTCCGCCCGGGTTTTACGAGCACCTGATGGATGGGGAGCGACAACTGGTCGATTCGTTGCCGACCGAAGCGCAACCACTGTTGGCCGCGCACGAGGCGCTGCGAGAGCGCGAATCGCCGCAACACTCGGCGTCCGGAGACTTCTCGCTGAGTATGGCTCGCGAGAGCATCGCCGGCATCACCCAAGCCGCCGAGCTCTCGCAGCTACAACTCGCCCCTGAAGATCAAGACAGCGGCGCTGCCCTCTTCCCCGTCGGACAGTACGACAGCGACCAGCAGCAGATTGACCTACGCGACATCAACAGTTGGCGCCTGCGGCTGGCGGACGTCTCGACCGTCGAGCTGTTGGAAGTGCAACTGGTGAACTCGATCGCGCCATTCCTTCTCAATGCGCGACTCAAACCGCTGATGCTCCGCGTGCCCACGCCCGACAAGCACATTGTCAACGTATCGGCGATGGAGGGCGTTTTCTACCGCGCGTACAAGACCGACAAGCATCCGCACACCAACATGGCCAAAGCCGCGCTGAACATGCTCACCCGCACGTCCGCCCAAGACTACGCCCGCGACGGCATCCACATGAATAGCGTCGACACCGGCTGGATCACCGACGAAGACCCGGCCCACATCACGGAGCGCAAACGCGAGGAACTCGACTTCCACCCGCCACTAGATCTCGTCGACGCAGCCGCGCGCATCTGCGATCCCATCTTCTCGGGAATCAATTCTGGCGAGCACGTCTGGGGGAAGTTTCTCAAAGACTACCAAGTGGCAAACTGGTGACCCATTAGCGCTGATTAGCGTATATTCGCGGTTAGCGTTTTACCGCTAATGTTCACTAATGGACGCTAATGAAGGGTGGGAGAAACCATGTCGATTTCTGATCAGCCGTGTGCTCAGGAAGGATACGATTTAGTTGGAGCGGCCTTCGAGGTTCACAATGTGCTTGGCGGCGGGTTGTCGGAGGAGATCTATCAGCAGAGCTTGGAAATCGAGTTGGGCTTGCGCGAAATCCCATTTCAATCGAAACGTCAACTGAGGGTCTACTACAAAGAGCATCAACTGGAAACGATGTACATCCCCGATCTGTTTGTTAGCGAACGAATTGTCGTCGAACTGAAATCGGTTTCCGAACTCACTGAGAATCACGAAGCACAGCTCTTCAACTACCTCCGCATCTCCCGACAACCGGTCGGCTACCTCATCAACTTCGCCCCCACCGACAAACTCCAATACAAGCGATTTATCCTCTCCGAGTACGTCTAGTCCACATTAGCGTCCATTAGTGCACACTAGCGGTCCCTCGGTACTTTACTGCTAAATTACGCTAATGGACTCTGACTCCTGCCTTTTCCAACTCGTTCCCAGGCTCCCGCCTGGGAACGCCCTGCCAGCGACGCTCCTGTCGCGAGCGCGATCCTGTGGCGGGTAGCAAGCGTCGTGCTGATTGCACTTCGCAAACGAGTACGCTGCCGTTTCGAGGGGGCTCGGTGACGGTGGCTCCTCTCCCCCAAAGCCGGCAACTACTAGCGGTGCAACAAGAGTCCACAATCGTCGCGTACCCGGGGGAGAGGTCGGGTGAGGGGGAGCGGTTTTTAGTCATGCTGCCCCTCACCCCGCCCTCTCCCCCGGGCAATTCGAAGTTCAATGCTTTACTTGTCCAAGTTGCGTAGCGAGCTTCCAGGGGAGAGGGAGCCCGACGGTAAGAATCGACTTTTCCTGGCGTAATGCAAGACAAGTATAACGTTCGGATGTCTCACGCTTTACTGCGCACTGAGCTGAACAAGTTCGGGATAGTCCTCGTCGGTGTCGCCAACTCTTTCTTTCAGCTGCTTGAGTTCGCCCTTCAAACGCGTGACCACGTCGGCATAGCTGGGGTCGGCGTAGACGTTGTTCATCTCGTGAGGGTCTTTGTTCAGATCGTACAACTCCCAGTGCGGCTCGGTTGGCGTGGGTTGTGCTCCCACGGCATCGAGTGGCAGGCCGTAGAAGAAGATCAGCTTGAAGTCCTTGGTGCGAATTCCGTAGTGTGCCGGATTTTGGTGATGGGCCATGTGCATCCAATAACGATAGTAGGTCGACGTCGGCCAATCCGCCGGGGTGCGACCTTCCATATTCACCACGAAGCTGCGTCCCTGCCACGACTGGACATTGGGATCGCCGCCCGCCAATTCAAGCAACGTCGGTGCAAAGTCGACATTGTTGACGATATCGTCGTTGACGGTGCCGGCGGGAAATCGCTTAGGGTAGCGGATAATCCACGGCATGCGAAGCGACTCCTCGTACATCCATCGCTTGTCGATGTAGTCGTGCTCGCCGAGCATGAACCCCTGATCCGCGTTGTAGATGACAATGGTGTTGTCCAACTCGCCGGTGTCTTCCAGGTGCTTGAGCAGTCGGCCGATGTTGTCGTCGACCCCTTTGACGCACCGCAGAAACTTCTTCAGGTAGCGCTGGTAGCTGGTCGTGGTGTATTCTTCCTCGCCGAGCGATTGGGGCACGAACATGTGATGCCCCATATTTCGAATCTGGTTGCGACCCGATACCGATGTGCCGTACAACGCGCGCCCAACCGGTCCGTGGTTGCCACGGTTGCGGAGGCTTTCTGGCTCGGGAATATCCACATCCTCATACAGCCAATCGTAGCGCTCGGCGTTCTCAAAGTTATCATGCGGTGCTTTGAATTGATGCATCAAGAAGAACGGCTTGTCCTTCTGTGTCCTGCTCTTGAGCCACTTCAGCGAGAGGTTGGTGATCGCGTCTGACGAGTGCACCGAATTGTATTTGCTGGGTCGCAGCTCGTTTTGCGGCCAAGGCTTGGGGCCACGGACGCGAAACGTCGGATTGAAGTAATTGCCCTGACCCTGCAGCACGCAGTAATGATCAAAAGTGGCAGGTTCGGCCTTGAGATGCCATTTGCCGATGATCGCCGTTTCGTATCCGGCCTCCTTCATTTCCCTCGAGAGCGACTGTTCCGCCGCTGGCAACTCGTAGCGCAGCGTTTTAACTCCGTTGACGTGGCTGTATTGGCCGGTGAGGATCGTCGCGCGTGAGGGGACGCAGATCGAGTTGGTGCAAAAGCAGTTGGTGAGCCGCACACCCTCGCGTGCCAGGCGGTCGATGTTGGGCGTGGGGTTGAGCTCGGCCAGACGGCCCCCGTAGGCGCCGATCGCATGGGCAGCATGATCGTCGGAGAAGATGAACAGGATATTCGGCTTCTCCGCCGCCTGTGTGCCTGCGAACGGCACGATCGAGAAGGCGACACCCAGCGCGAAAGTAAGCCAGGACGGTTGGGGGTTCATATCTACCTCGGAGTTCGCGTTGCTGCAAAGTTGGTCGTGAGAAGCTGCTTTGTAACAATTCTGAGCCGCATGGGAAGCGTTAGCGGGTGCCGATTGCAGCGGTCCTTCGCCGCCGCACTCTCATCAACGTGCTGGCACAGTCGGCATTTGGCAAAATATGCCGATTTTTCCTGCGAAAAAGCATCTTGCATTGAATACTGAACACCGATACACTATTCGTACGTACAGTAATTCACGGTGTCGCTAACTCCTCTCATCTGAGCCAGGTCGGCGGCTTGCAAGCATCTTCAAACTGTTGGATAAAGGGTCAAAAATATGGTAGCGACTGTCTCCAAGAATGCCGGCTCCACGAATGCTGGCACGAACAAGACCAGCACCAAGAATTCCACCGAGAAGAACGGCGCAGCCAAAAACGCGGCGAATACGGCCGCCACGAAAACTAACTCCTCCGAGAGATCGACCACCATGGCCAAAAAGGGCAAGAGTAAAGCTGGCAGCGATAAGGCCGGCAAGGCAGCAAAAGGCTCGCCCGCCGAGCAAATGCTGCAAAACAGCGACGAACTACGTCACACCGTCGCGGCAATCGAAAAGCAGTTTGGCGAGGGCTCGATCATGCCCTTGGGCTCCGACCATGCCAAACGTATCGAGGGCATCCCTACCGGCAGTCTCTCGCTAGACATCGCGCTAGGCGGTCAGGGCATCCCCAAAGGCCGCATCATCGAGATCTTTGGTCCCGAATCAAGCGGTAAGACCACCCTGGCGCTGCACGTCGTTGCTCAAGCGCAAAAGGAGGGTGGCATTGCCGCGTTCATCGATGCCGAGCACGCGCTCGACCCGAGTTGGGCCAAGAAGCTAGGCGTCGACCTGGAAACGCTACTGGTCAGCCAGCCGGGGCATGGCGAAGAGGCGATGCACATCACCGAGATGTTGGTTAAGTCCAACGCGGTCGACATCATCGTCGTCGACTCGGTCGCGGCCTTAGTGCCCAAAAAAGAACTCGACGGCGAAATCGGTGACTCGCACGTCGGTCTGCAGGCCCGGCTGATGAGCCAATCGATGCGAAAGCTGACCGGTGCGATCGCCAAGAGCAAGACCTCGGTAATCTTCATCAACCAGATTCGCGAGAAGATCGGAGTCATGTTCGGCAGCCCCGAAACGACTCCCGGCGGACGAGCGCTGAAATTCTACTGCTCTTGCCGCATCGACGTCCGTCGCATCGGCCAGTTGAAAGATGGCGAAGAAGTCGTCGGCCAGCGTGTGCGTACCAAGATCGTCAAGAACAAGGTCGCCCCGCCGTTCCGCGTCGCGGAGTTCGACATGATGCACAAAGACGGCATCAGCTACGAAGGCGACGTCCTCGACCTGGGTGCCGAACAGAAAATCGTCGCACGCTCAGGCGCGTGGTTCCGCTACGGTGACATGCAGCTGGGTCAAGGCAAGGAGAAGGCTCGCTTGTTCCTCAAAGAAAACCCCGACATCGCCGAAGAGATCAAGCAAAAGATCTTCGCCGCCGGCGGCTTCGACGACCTCATGACCGCGCCGATCGGTAGCGGCGCGGAAGCAGACGACGAGGAAGACGGGTCGCTGTAGGGCAGTGACAAAAACAAGACGAGCAGCTCCTCTCCCCGCGGGGGAGTGGCCGGGGGAGGGGGTCAACGCACCTCCCAACCGAACACAACCGGGTGACAACGGTCTGGAATACCGGCAAGGCTAAGAGCCTTGTCGGTATTTTTGTTGGAGAGCAGAACCAACAGTATGCAACGATTTCATCAACTCTTGTTCGCGGCTTCAACCGTGACCCTATGTTGGCTGCTGATGCAAGCGGTCCATGAGTTGGGACATGTCCTCGGCGCATTGGTGACGGGCGGCGAAGTGGAACGAGTTGTGATTCACCCGCTCCGTATCTCACGGACCGACGTATCGCCGAATCCACACCCCGGAATCGTTGTCTGGCTTGGCCCTCTCCTTGGCTGCGTGTTGCCCCTGGGGTTCGTGTCGCTGTTGCCGCGTGGCAAAACTATGCTGAAGAACCTGGCCAAGTTCTTCGCGGGGTTTTGCCTGATCGCAAACGGCGCCTATATTTCCATCGGATCTTTCGCGAACATTGGTGATTGTGGCGAAATGCTTCGAACTGGCACGCCCAAATGGGTGATGCAGGCATTTGGCCTCGTGACCATTCCCTCAGGTCTGCTGATCTGGCACCGACTTGGCTCACTCCGAAAGTTCTTCAAAGAAGCCGACAACGTATCGGCACGAGCAACGTACGCAACCTTGCTTGCCTTGTCATTCATTTGCTTGCTAGCATTTACTTTATCACCCAGTTGAGCTTGTCGAACATGACTCACTACTTCAGCCCAATTCTCTTGCTGGCCTGTTTCGGTCTTGGTTGTGACCAATCGACGGCCCCCAGTTCAAGTCACCTTCATGTATTCAATAACGCGAATTCCCTGGACGTTTTTGAGCGAGCTCCATCTGCGACTGCCTATCGACTAAAGCCCGGAATCACACCGAGTGAGTCGCTAGATGACTATGAAGTCGCATCTGGCCCGACTTCGCTGACTGACGAACAAATTACTCTCGTCCGATCTATTATGCTCGATCGTGATAACTTCATCTGGGACACGGTGAAGTCCTGCATCCCGAACTACGGAATCCAGATTCACTTCGAACTTGAATCAAACAGCACCGATCTGTTGTTCTGCTTCAGCTGTGATCAGCTCGCGGTCTATTACAATGGCCATGAGGTTCGAGGCGAGGAAGATTTTGACAAAGCGAGGTCCCAACTCGTATCACTCGCAAAAGAGCTCTTTCCTGACGACAGCGAAATACAATCGCTCTAAGGTCTGCTTCGATGAAATCCCACCCCTCCAACTACCTCCAACGCTGCGACGTAATTGACTTTGACACGACCGAGGTTGCTGCCCTCGCCAACCGACTATTGTCCGATTCCATCGTCGCGACAGCAAAGCGTTGTTTCGAGTTCGTCCGCGATGAGATTAAACACAGCTCAGATTATCAGCTCAATCCGGTCACCTGTGAGGCGTCGGATGTGCTGCGTCACGGGACTGGCTACTGCTACGCCAAGAGCCATCTACTTTGTGCATTGCTACGAGCCAATGAGATTCCCGCTGGGCTTTGCTATCAAAGACTTAGCATCGACGGCGAAGGCCCACCATTCTGTTTACATGGCCTTGCGGCCGTTTATCTCGAAGAGCTGGGCTGGTATCGCATCGATCCGCGCGGCAACCGTGATGACGTGCAGGCGGAGTTCGATCCGCCCACCGAGCGGTTGGCATTCACAACAGACTTGCCCGGTGAATACGATCTGCCGGGAATTCATGTCTCGCCGCTGCCAACGGTAACCGAAGCGCTTGCGAAGTACCAAACCTGGGACGAACTTCTAACGAACCTTCCAGACTTAGAAGTCGATGACACCTAAGTCGCAGGCGGGAGCGTTGACACCTGTGATTCACCGAAGTCGAAGTCTTGCGCTTGCCAGATTCGCCCAGTCTCGGGCTCCAGCGCCGTTAGCCATTCACCGCCATGACAATACGTATCGATACAGACCAGGTGGCCATGATTGACGACCTTGCCTTGTTTGTTGGCAGTATGCCCCAGTACTGCCACTTTGCCCGATGTATGAGGCCCAGGCAACAATTGTTTCAACGACCGCCAACGCATCTCTTCCCACGGCTGCTTGGGTAGTTTCTTATTCGGCAGATAGTTACCGTGAGCGAAGAAGTGATTCGCCGTCTCGTGATAGTTGACCCAGGTCAACATGAAATCGACGTGTGCAATGGGAACCTCCATCAGCGCCGCGCCAGCGCCGTAGGAATCGAGAGTTTCTGATCCACCGTGTATGAGCCAGTCCTGCAAAGCAATTCTGCCATGAATCGCATCTAATAGCATTTGTTCGTGGTTGCCCAAGATAGGCACCAACCGACAGCTCTCACTCACCGCAATCAGCTGCTCAAGGACTCCGCGACTATCGGGTCCGCGGTCGATCGCATCACCCAGCGTCACGAGCGTATCGTCGGCGGACAATTCCAATGCTGCCAGCAGGGTCCGCAGCGCCGTCGCACAGCCATGGATGTCGCCGATCGCAATTGTCCGTCCCGCCACAGGCAGCCATCCTCGCATTCAGGCCTTGAACTTGGTGAATATCTGGAGATTGTCGCGGTTACCCGTGCTTGAGGCAATGGGTGGCGTTTTGGTTGTCGCACCCGCCAGACACGCATAAACTGAAGTGGCCTACCCACTGCGATCTGCACCGCCCCACCCGCGGTGAACAGTCTGGCGAGATGTCATGTTTCTGCGAGACACCAAGATTCAACAACTCAGTTCGAGTTCCTCCCACATGCTCCGTCCACTCGCACTAGTATTGGCGTACCTCGCAACGAGCCCTCTAGGTGCGTTCGCGATTGAAACAGCCGATCCTAAACGAGGGTTGGATCTGCTGCTCAACAAAGCCTACATCCCGGTCGCCTTCGATCAGGAGACTTTCGATGACGTGTGGCGAAGCTGGGAGGAACCGCTCCGGTCGCAGGCACAAGATGCCAACGCTGAGGAGCGGCGTCGCTTGGCGTTTGAACGCTATGGGCTGATTGAGCGCGAGAACGATCCCCAGCACCGACCGGTGCAGTACGTCGTCGACGAAGCGGGCAATTGGTCGATGAACTGCCTCGCCTGTCACCAGGGAAGTGTTGCGGGGAAGCTGATCCCGGGCGCGGGGAACTCACAATTTGCGTTGGAAACTCTCACCCACGACATCCGCAATGCGAAACTGCGATTGGGTAAACGGATGACCGATTTGGACATTGGTTCGATGGTCATGCCGCTGGGCACGACGGTCGGCACAACTAACGCAGTGATGTTCGGCGTGGCATTGATGCACTATCGCGACGACGATATGAACTTGCTTCCCAACCGCTTGCCGCCGCCCATGACGCACCACGACCACGACGCCCCGCCGTGGTGGAATGTCTCACGCAAGCAAAGACTCTACAGCGATAACTTCGCCCCACGCGGACATCGCGGGTTGATGCAATTCCTGGCTTCGAAGGAAAACGGCCCTGAAAAGTTTCGGGAGTGGGAAGATGATTTCCGGCACATCGAGGCATACATCGAGTCGCTCGCGTCGCCCGCGTATCCGTTTGAGATCGACGACGCGCTGGCGAAACGAGGCCGCATCGTTTTCGAACGCAACTGTGCGGAGTGTCACGGGACCTACGGTCCGGAGGGTGCTTATCCGGAGCGGATCGTCGCGATTGATGTGGTTGGCACCGATCCGGTGCGACTGAACGCACTCACACCGAAGCACCGACTTAGTTACCAGACGAACTGGATCAACGAGTACGGCGACCGCGGCGATGTGATAGCCGATCCTGGTGGTTACCTTGCACTACCGCTTGACGGCATCTGGGCCACAGCGCCTTATCTTCACAACGGCAGCGTACCCACGCTCTGGCACCTATTGCACCCTAAACAGCGCCCCGCCGTATGGTCGCACGAGAGCAACGACGGGTACGACAAACAGCGCGTGGGCTTGCCTGTTGAAATCAGCGATGCGGTGCCGTCGCCCATTGATGCGGCTTCCCGACGCCGTTATTTCGACACGCGCAAGTTTGGTAAGAGCGCCGACGGACACGACTTCCCGGCCGCGCTTTCCGATGCCGAGCGTGAAGCAGTGTTAGAGTACCTCAAAACGCTCTAGAATCAGCAATCGCGTTGATTGACAAGCTGTCTGCGAGAGCGATAGGATGATCTTTTTAAAGGAAACGAATGACCAATTCTCACTGACCCTTTGCTGCGATGTTGACTGGTCATTGAGGCTTGGTTATTGCTCGTTCATGCGAGTATTCAAGCACAGCATTTAGACGGAGTTTCTTGGCTCATGCCGACACCAATCACTCAGCTCGAACACGCCCGCGCCGGATCAATCACCCCAGAGATGGAGTTCGTTGCCAAACGAGAGAATCTCACTCCCGAGACGGTTCGCGAAGAAGTCGCGACCGGCAGAATGGTGATCCCCGCCAATCGAGTTCACTTGGAGGGCAGGCTGGAGCCGATGTGCATTGGCATTGCCGCCGCCTGCAAAGTTAACGCCAACATCGGCAACTCGGCGGTCACCAGCGACGAAGAGGGTGAGCTGGAAAAACTCCACACTGCAGTTCACTACGGCGCCGACACGGTGATGGACCTGTCCACCGGCAGCGACATCGACACGATCCGCAAGTCAATTATTGAAGCGTCCCCCGTGCCAATCGGCACCGTGCCGATTTACCAGATGCTGGAAGAACTTGGCGGAGAAATCGAGGAGATGCGGCCACAACATTTTCTCGACATGGTCGAGCATCAGGCCAAGCAGGGTGTCGACTACATGACGATTCACTGCGGTGTAAAGTACGAGCACTTGCATCTGACGATGGATCGCGTCACCGGAATCGTGAGCCGTGGCGGCTCGTTGATCGCCAAGTGGATGATGACGCACCAGAAGCAGAATCCGTTGTACGATGCCTTCGACGATCTGTGCGACATCATGCGTCAGTACGATGTGACCTGGAGCCTCGGCGATGGACTTCGGCCTGGTTCACTGGCCGACGCGAGCGACGACGCACAATTTGCTGAACTTGACGTGCTCGGTGAGCTCACCGCACGTGGCCAAGAACGCGGCACCCAAGTGATGGTCGAAGGTCCGGGGCATATCCCCATGGACCAGATCAAAATGAACGTGGACCGGCAGATCGAAGTCTGCAACGGCGCACCGTTCTATTTGCTCGGCCCGCTGGTCACCGACTTTGCTCCCGGCTACGACCACATCACCAGTTGCATCGGTGCCTCGATTGCTGGCTGGGCTGGCGCCGCCATGCTGTGCTACGTGACCCCCAAAGAACACTTGGGCCTACCCGAGCGTGAAGACGTGAAACAGGGCTTGATCGCCTACAAAATAGCGGCGCATTCGGCGGATATCGCCCGTCATCGCCCTGGTGCACGCGACCGCGATGATGCGCTTTCGCGAGCACGATTCGCGTTTGATTGGAACGAGCAATTCCGACTGGCATTGGACCCGGAGACCGCGCAAGCTTATCATGATGAGACCTTGCCGCAGGAAACCTTTAAGAGTGCCCATTTCTGTAGCATGTGTGGTCCAAAGTATTGTTCCATGAAGATCACGGAGGACATTCGCGAGATGGCGGCCAAGGGAGAATTGGTCGCACTCAGCGAATTGGAAGCAAAACCTAGTTGATCCCCAGGTGGCATCGACCACCTCCCCAAAATCCCACCCCATTTTCCTTTTAAAAGGAACCCACCGATGAGAAGTCTGACCCTTGTTGCGCTCAGCGCGTTGATCGTTACCGGCTGCCAAACCGAACCAGCGCCACTAAAGGTTGTCGAAACCGAGTCGACCGTGAACGTGACGCCCGTCGCGTTCAACGTGACCGGAGCTCCAACCGCTGAACTCGAAGTTCCCGACATGCACTGCGAGTTCGGTTGTGCAGCCAAAGTGAAAGAAGTGCTCGCCTCGCAAGAAGGCGTTGAGGACGTCAAAGTCGACTTCGAGGCGAAGAAGGCAATCGTCGCGATCGACAAACAGGCCTTCGATCCTGATGCAGCCGTCGCGGCGCTGGTGGATTTCGAATTCGGGAACACCAAGCTGATCGCTGTTGAGTAGGCAGACTGAGCGTCATTAAGCCGCAATACCGCCCCTGGCATCAACCAGGGGCTTTTTTTGCGCCTACGCCTAAGACTCGAGCATCTCGTTCTTCGGGTGGTAGAGCAGCAGAACAGGCACCATCAACGACCCAATCAGAGCGAACATGATACTACGCGACCATTGCTGACTCTCGATCATGCTGCTGAACCAATTGTAGAGCACGCCAGAGATCGCAATACCGACCCAGTTTGCTTGGTTCATCACAGCGATCATGCGACCCTTCTTGTCGTCAGGTGGCCTGGTTTGCATGAACACCTGGAGGGGGACCGCGAAGAACCCTGTGAACATCCCGGTGAGGACCAGCATGACCACACTTGCCCGGTAACCAAGCCATTGAGCGCTCTCACCGATCCCCGGTAGCCGTTGCATGGCGCCTTCTTCATCCTGCAGCAGAGTGATGTCGCCATCGGCGGGAACTGCCATGATGCCAAGGCAGACCACCATCCCCAGTGCTCCAACTCGCAAAACGCGAAAGTCAACGCGGCCGCCAGAGATGAATCCACCGAGCATGCACCCTAGAGCGATGCCGATGCTGACCACACCGTTAAGCATGCTGGTCGACTTGTCATCCGCGAGAAAGACGATCTTGCCCAGTGAATTGATCGCGTTGGGGAACATACCTGCGAGCAACCAGAATAAACTGGAAACGCCCACCGCGCTCAACAACGGCCGATCATCGCGCAACATCCGCAGCATGTCGGGCGGCACCGTAAACGATGACGCGCGGAGCTGAAGATCTGGATTGGCCGGCGGAACTTTTCGAACAAGTAGCGATGACGTAGTACCGATGACCGCAATTACCACGCAGGCGATCGAACCGACCCACGGGCGATTGGGATAGTAGTCCAACAAGATTCCTGCGAATACGGTCCCCAAGATAATCGCGACAAACGTCGTCATCAGGATGAATCCGTTCGCGCGCGGCAAATCGCTCGCTCTGAGCATCTCGGGCAAGATTCCATACTTGGCCGGACCGAAAAACCCGCTTTGGGCGCCCATCAGAAACAGCACGCCGTACAGCAGCGCTAGACTCTTGGATTGCGAGTAGTAGGCGAAGGCCAATCCGCCCAGCGCCATCACGGCGATTTCAGCTATCTTGCACCATACAATGATCCCCCGCTTCCCTAACCGGTCGGAAAGGTAACCGGCTATTCCCGTTACCACCAAGAACGGCAAGGAGAAAATAAGCGTGGCGGTGCCCTGCTGATCGACGGACGTACCATCTGCCGCGACGGTGATGGAGAGCAACAAAATCAGCTGCTTGAAGAGATTATCGTTGAACGCCCCAAAAAACTGCGTGACGGTCATGCCCCAGAAACTGCTATCCGCGTAGAGCGTTGGGAGGGCAGGGGAGTCGGCAGGCGCGGGCTGCGAGGCGGTCGAATCGGTGGACATGCGGCGATTATCGGGGCCACGGCAGCGCGCCACAAGACTAATTGGCTTAATTGATCCCGGGAGATCTGCGCCTGAGCAATTCAATGACTTCCGGCAGCGGGTAGTCGACGATGGGTAGTTCCAAGTCGGCGACTTCGTTGAGCCTTTGCCATCCGCGCGTGAGCAACGTTTCTTGCTCGCGCACGAATTCGGCATCCAACGTCCGCTTGTCGAACGGCCCGTCGACCGTCACCGGCTGAAAATCAGTCGCGACGATGTACTGCGCGAGCGAAGGGTTGCAACGTATGTGGCGTTCCGGAGTCGTATGTAGCACCTCCGGATCGAGCATACCGACGATGTAGCGCAGGTAGAGATCGCTGTCCGTGAGATTCGCGACATCGGCTCCGCAAACATCGCAGAGATAGCCTTCATCGCATTTGGCCATCGAGCCTACAGCCCCAGCACATCGTTCATGTTGTACAGTCCCGCCGATTTGCCCTTAATCCACTCCGCCGCCAGCAACGCTCCCTGCGCGTAACAGTCGCGGTTGCTCGCCGCCACACGCAGTTCGATCGTCTCGCCCAGCATGCCAAACACGATCGTATGCTCCCCAGGGTTGTCACCGGTGCGGAGCGCATGATAACCAATTTCATTGTGCGGTCGCTGGCCAGGGCGTCCCGATCGCCCGTGAGTGTGCGTGTCCTGCCCCATCGCTTCGGCAACGATTTGACCAAACCGCAACGCCGTCCCACTGGGCGCGTCTTCTTTGAAGCGGTGATGACGTTCGATGATCTCCACGTCCACGCCTGAGGGGAGGTCTTTCAGCGCACTGCCGGCGATCTCGGTGAGTTTCATCACCAGGTTGACGGCCGTACTCATACTCGGAGCCCAGACAATCGGAATCTTCTCGGCTGCCGTGCGAATATACGCTTCTTGCTCCGCATCGAAACCAGTCGTTGCGATCACCAGCGGCTTCTCGAATTCTAAACAGTGCGCCACTGCGGCCACGGCCGCATCGGGGACGGAAAAATCGATGACAACGTCGGCTTCCGACTCACCAACGACGGCGAGCGGCACACCGATCTCGCCGATGCCAGCGAGCATCCCTGCATCCTGTCCGATCGCGGGATGCGTGGCCGACTCAAGTGCCGCAACGATCCGCATACCTTCTTGGGCATGCCCAAGTGCAGTCAGACGTTGGCCCATGCGCCCCGCCGCGCCATGAATTGCGATTCTTAGATCCATCTAGTTCCTATCCACTGACACCAGTTGAGGTAGCCGAGATTAGCTCCACAGCATCAGCTGTTCAATTGGATCGCCTGCACGATTTGGTCCAGGTCGTTAGGTACAGCGACCGCGCGGTTGGCGAACTCGGCTCGCTGGACGCCTCGACTGGCCAGCACGCGATTAAACTCGTCCTGATCAGCGGTATGGTAGGCGACCGTGGCCGTCGGGTCTTTAAGCTGGTGGCCGGTCAGTACACACACGACTCTGTCCGAAGGAGCGATCACGCCTTCCTCACGCAGCTTCTTCGCACCTGCGACACTGGCACCGCTGGCCGGCTCGCAGCCGAAACCGTTGGCCCCTACTTGAGACTTCGCATCCAGAATCTCCTGGTCGGTCACTTCACGCACGACGCCGTCACAAACGGCGAGTGCCCGCAGACACTTTTCGTAGTTCACCGGACGGTTGATTTCGATCGCACTGGCGATCGTCGACGCGCGACGATTGTGCTTGTCCATGTCGTCGTAGAAGTTGGAGGTCGTCTGCTGATCGATCTGCCCGTCGTTCCAGCGCTGACCATGCACTTCGTACAACTCGTGGAGCGTGTCCGCTCCAGCGGCGTTGATGACCGCGAGACGAGGCGCGCGGTCGATCAGCCCTAACTCGAGCATCTCCATGAAAGCCTTGCCAAATGAACTGCTGTTGCCCAGATTGCCACCGGGGACGACGATCCAGTCTGGAACTTCCCAATTGAGGCTTTCCAGCACGCGATACATGATGGTCTTTTGCCCTTCCAGGCGGAAAGGATTGACGCTGTTCACCAGATAGATGCCAAGGCGCTCGCTCACCTGGCGCACCCGTTTCATCGCATCGTCGAAATCGCCCGCGATTTGGATCGTGAGGGCACCATAGTCGAGCGCCTGCGACAGCTTGCCGTAGGAGATTTTTCCGGAGCCGATGAAAATCACGCCCTTCATCAACTTGCTGACGCCGCAGTAGAGTGCCAGCGAGGCACTCGTGTTTCCCGTCGAAGCACAGGCTGCACGCTTCGCACCGATGGTGTGGGCGTGCGTGAAGGCGGCGGTCATGCCGTTGTCTTTGAAGCTTCCGGAAGGGTTTAGCCCCTCGTACTCCAGATAGAGCCCACCAGCATTGAGCCCCACGTACTTGGCCACACCGTCCGAGGGGCTAAGTAGCGTCTGTCCCTCGCCGATCGTGACGACCTTCTCAGGGGGCGCAAACGGCAGCATCTCATGAAACCGCCACACGCCGCTCCGGCATAGGGGCTCGTTACGCCGGGCCCACTTCTTCTCGAACCATCGCAACGAGTCGGGCACGTCGAGCCGGTCCCAGTCGTAGGAGACGTCCAGTAACCCGCCACACTCGCCGCACGACGTACGAACTTCGCCCACGTCGTAGGTCGCACCGCAATCGGGAGCGAGACAACGCTGGTACGCTTGATCGGTATTCGTATGCACGGCCGTCGCCACAGAGGCTCTCCGCAGAACTGGAAAATGAAGGTAAGCACAGCTGAGAAAACAACTTATAGCTAGTCTACTTTGCTCCGTCGACAGCCGCAACCAAGCTCGACTGTGCGGAGCTACCAACAGAACCGCTACAGAATTCCCATGTTGATGGCTATGGAAAGCGGGTAATCGTTGGACCAGCCGCGATGGGACCGCGCCATCCTCTCGGTTCCTTCACACGCGTGCGCTAAGATGCCCTGATAATCCTGTTATTCCACCAAGTTGTGACCGCGCACCAATGCTTCGATCTCAGCGCTGCTGAGAAAGTCTCAACCACCGCGAAGAACGCACAAATCCCTGCAGACAAACGACTTAGATGGCCCCACTCTGGTGGGCAGAGGTTTGACGGTTAGCTCAGCCCTTAATACAATGGCGAGTCTGGCCTTTGCTCAGCGACGCAGCTAGAAATGGTCTGGTCCATTGAAGATGCGAGGAAGACGATGAAAAAAGCAGATATGAAAGTTTATCGGCAGCGGTTGCTCGACCTTCGAGCCCGATTGCGAGGCGATGTGACCTCAATGGCTGAGGCCGCCTTGGGCGAGAGTTCCGACGCGTCGAGCATGCCAATTCACATGGCCGAACTGGGCAGCGAGAATTTTGAGCAAGAGTTCACGCTGAGCCTCATGGCCTCCGAAGAAGACACCCTCGAGATGATCGAGCTGGCCCTGCAGCGGATCGAAGACGGCACCTACGGACAATGCCTGGAATGCGACGGCATCATTCCCAAGACTCGCCTCAACGCCTTGCCCTACACGCCGGTGTGTGTGAAGTGTGCTTCTCTGCGTGACGGGCAGATGGCAGGCTAGCGAATACGCCGGGCTGCGTCACTCAAATCGCCTGCCGGGCTGCGTCACTCAAATCGCCTGCCGGGCTCCCTCTAGCGCTAGCGCGTCCGTCGCCATGTCGCTCAAAATACCGCCAATCAGCCGCAAAATTGGGTTGGGCAGATATGATGCTGCGCGTTACAGTACGCGCAAATTGCCTAATCTACGGTACACACGAGCCTCGGTTATGATTGCCGGTCAACCCCTACCATCAAGTCGATTGATCTGGTTCTGCGCGCTGGCGGCGGCAGGATGTGCCGCCGACTTGGTGACGAAGCACCTCGTTTTTCGCCACGACGAACTCTTCCGCGGCAGTGAGTGGTGGCTGTGGGAAGGCCATATCGGCATCCAGAAAAGCCTCAACGAGGGCGCTCTGTTCGGCATGGGGCAGGGCAAAGTATGGCTATTTGCCTTGTTCTCGCTCGCGGCGCTGGCCGCGATACCGGTGTGGCTGTTCTGGTTTCGAGCAGCTCACGATCGTTGGCTCAACTTTGCCCTGGGATGTGTTACAGGGGGCATTTTGGGCAATCTCTACGACCGGGTCGGGCTGCCCGGGTTGACCTGGGATTCATTCCTACCTGGACGAGGCGGCGAACGCGTGTACGCCGTGCGCGACTGGATTCTCTTGCAGTGGAATGAGCAGTGGGTATGGCCCAACTTCAACATCGCCGACATGCTCCTAGTGGGGGGGGCGTGCCTGCTAATGATTCAAGCGTTCTTCTTTGCCCAACCAGTCGAGAACGCGGAATAGCTCGTTTAAAGCACTTGCATAAACATGCGACGTCTTCGCACGGCTTCTGATCGGCGCATGTCTATGTCGAACTAGTTCGACTGAAAAAAGACGTAATCCTCCACGGACAGATGTGTGCAGGCCGTATTACGTTTGCGGATGGCGAGACTTCAGATTGGGGTTACTTTATCAATAATACGAAGAAACTAATTTGAACTTAATTGAAGCACTTCGGACGCAACGACTCTATGCGGACGGCCCCTTACGTCTTCACGTTACCGCAACACTTCAGCGCACTCGATCCAGACAGTTCTCGCTTTACTTCAAGTAACTTCAAATTAGCTTGACAGATGGGCAGCAATCGGTGGACACTGCAGTGGCTCCTCAGCATGACTTCTGTTGATCTCTTCATGTGTTTTATCGTTTCGTTCCCTTCTGAGGCAGAATTCAGCGCCCCAACTGACTTCTCACAGAAGTGTGAACCTTAGACAAAGCTCGCCCAAGAACGGGGTTAGTTGCTCGGACGACACGCGGCTACATGGCGATAGATCTGACGATCTATTGTTCGTGTCGCGCTAGTGGAGCAGGAAGTGAGTTCGCTGTGCGAATGTCGCGGTCGACGGCCTACGCTGTTCGGGCAGTATTGCAATTAGGCAATGCGCCCTTCGGCCAACCGGTTCCCTGCAGCTTCTTGGCGAAAACTGGCGAGATGCCAGAACGATTCCTGTTGCAGATTCTCCGCAACTTGGTCAATCACGGTTTGTTGAAGTCGACGCGTGGCGTCGATGGCGGTTATTCTCTCACGCGTCCGTTGTCGGAGATCACACTCCTACAAATATTTGAAGCGACCGATGGACCGCTGACACCGTCGTTGCCGCCGCTGGACAATTTACCCGCGAAGTCACAAGAGCAACTACTGCTGGTGCTCACCGACATCACCGCTGCCGCCTGCAAGAAACTCGGCCAAGTGAAGATGTCGGAGCTGTTTGTGCCCAAGCCGATGCAATGGCCGCCGAAGCCGCCCGAGCAACAGCAGGAGCAGAAGCAACATCCAAAGTGATTTGGCAACTGCTTCCCACACCCAGCGCTAAGTGTGCGCCAGAGCAGCGGCATGCGCGAGGGCTATTGCGCCTTTGCTTCCCGTCCCAGCGGCGACGCGGAGATCGGCTTGCCCAGTGGCAGGTTGTAGACCGCAGCAGCCAAGTCCAGTTCCGAGAGCAGCTTCCGCAAGACCCGAAAATCATCAAAACTATCGCTGTACACCCAGACGACCACTGCTGAACTCTGCTTGCGAGCGGTTCGCAAGATCCTTCTGAGTTCCGAGTTGGCCAGCAGCGCCTGGTCGATGGGCTCGCCCAGTTCGCTGGAATCGGCCAAGAAGTAGTAGGTTGGCAGAAATCTCTCACCACCGGTGGACATATGGCCTACCAAGGGCCCAGTGACTGCTCGATTGCTGCTGATCCGTTCCGTTTTCATGCGCAATCGAAATCCGTCGATCGGACCGACCATACGATTCACTTGGCCGTGCGTGCTAAGCTCACGCCTGATCGAAGGCAACTCGTACTCCAGCTCATCCATCAACTCGTAGAACGGCACCCGGCAGACCGAACCTCCCAACAAACGGATGTGGGTGGCCTTGTCCTCCACCCTCCGCGCCACGGGGGTCGGTTCGACTTCAATCTCTTCCACAACTCCTGGTGAGGAGATCAGCGCGATCTGCTCTTGAGAAAGTTCTTCCAGTTCGAGCTTAGCCTCGAAGATTTGGTTCTGGACGTCGTACTCTTGTTGCTCCTGGGTCGAGAGCGCCTCTCGACGTTGCTGAAGATTCTGTTCCATTTCCGCCCTCAGCATCGCCAACTCGGTGCGATGCTGCTCTTGCATTGCCGACTGGCGCATAAGCGCAATGATTCGCGATCTCGTACTCAGTAGGCCGCGTTCCATGAAACCGGCATGATACGTTGCTTTTTCGATCTCGGCATTCAGTTCTTCCTGCGAGGTGCCGCTAGCAGATTCCTGCGGTTGAGGGTCACTTTCCGCTTCGGTCACTTCGGCAACGCGCGCCTCCGTAGTGACGCTTTGCGTGGCGCGGATGCCGATCAACATGACGAGGATCACGAGCACACCGACCACGTTGGCGACCACGTCCAAGAACGAGTCTTGGCCGAAATCGCTCTCTTTGGAATTATCGCGGCGCATTGGCTTTGCCTCCCCTACTCAGCCGAGCATTCTCCGGCAATTTGACTCCAAGCCCGCTGCCGGAGAGCATCTTCTTGAGTCGCTGGGCCGATTCCCAGCCATCCGGGCCGACCTTGAGACTTAGCACGGGCTTCCAATAAAGCCCACTTCCCGCGATGCCCCAATCTTTGACATGGTCGCGAATCGCGACACTAAGTTCGGCACCAATTTGTTTGGGAGATTGATTGAGCGAAATCGTGACGCCCGACGCGGAGGGATGGTTCGACTCCTGGCGATTCGGTAGTAGGGCGATATGGTCTTTTCGCACAATTACTGGAATGGGGCGTTGAATGGGGACAGCGTTTCGTGTCCGCTTTGTGATGTTCTCAGGAGCTTGGCTCGGTTCGCCCGACGACGATCGTCCGCTACTGTTGAATTCGCTCGACAAGTTATAGTTGTTCTGCTGAGCGCCTGGCCTCGCAGCCTCTGCGTTATTTCCAGCACTCATCGACAACCCCGACTGCGCACTGCTCGCCTGCCCGTTACTTTGCCCGTCTGCCGACGAGGAAGTGCCGCCCCCCGCGCCATCGGCGCCCGCAGCGGCGATTGCTTGTCCGTTAGGATCGGTTCCTCCGTCAGCCGAGTCACCCCCAGCGAAGTTGTAACCACCTGCGGGAGTAGAGCCACCCTCATCGCCATAGCCGGCGTACCGCTGGCCTGCCGAGTCCGATCCAATTCCCCCGTGCGCCCAACTTCCATCCTGTCCGTCGCCGCCACCTTCACCGCTACCAAGGCCTGCCGACGGCGAGGAACCGTCGGATGCCAATTGGCGCAACACTGCCGCTTTGACGGCACTTGCCCCCATGCCAACGGCTCCCGCACTAACGGCAAGACTCTCAAGTTTTGCCTTGTAACGTCGGGGCGCAGAGTTGATCTTCATGCTGAGATGTTGCCGCGCGATCATCAGCGCCTGATGCTGCGTATCTGCCAGCGCTGGGTCCAAGGCGACGGGATAAGTCAGCGTCTGGTCACCGCCCACGTAGTCGAAGCCATAGTGAATTTCGGCGCCCTCAAGCGCGTCTCTAGCGACTTCAAGTGCTTCGATTCCGTCGGGTCGGACAATCATGAGCGGCAGAGCTTCTGGTGGATTCGGATCGCCCGCGCGCTGAGCTTTCGCTCTGAGATGCTGCTGTGTTGCCCGTACCACTTGGGCCAAAGGATTGCCGGCCCATGCAGTATCGAGAAAATCGACCTTGGTGAAACGCGTGCCTTCTGGCTTGACGATGACTCCTTCGGCGCAGCACTCGATATAGATGCGCGGGACCGCGGTTCCATCCTTGCCGAGAAAGGGGATGATGGCGAAAGTACGCTTGCCTTTCGCCTCTTCGCGCAGTTCCTCGATGAGTGTTTCCTTCTCAGCAATTAATCGAGTCAGTCGCTCCAACTCACGTTCTGCTTGGACCTGATCGACAGACTGGTCCTGCTCCGTGGCGATTAACTGTTCGTCGGCAACGATTAGACGAGCGATCTCGTGTTCCAGCCGGCGTGTGTGTTCTTCCAGATGGGCCAGCTTATCCTGCTCTTCGCGCAGCCGCTTGTCGGCTTGCTCGCGCAGATCCTCCAGCTGTTGGGAGCGGGCGCGAAGCTCGTCGCGTTGCGCAACTAGCTGTGCAAGCGCTTCGGCGTCCTCAGTGGGTGGCTGCTCAATGCTGGGGGTTGCTACGGTCTCTTGCTCGGCTGCCGCCAACACGTGCTCGGCGGCTCGCTGCCCGAGCACGATAAGCAGGACTAACAACGCCCCCATCGTGCAGAGTAGGACCGCGAGAAAAGGAAATAGACTGACCGTGTTCCCGCTGTCGCTGGTCACACGGTTGTTCATGCTGCCTTACTTTGCGTGGACGCGGACTGTTGCTTGTGGACGAGTTCGATCTCTTCGGCGCTGTCGAGCGGTTTGCCCACAAGGTGAATACTCATGAGCTGCAGCGCTGCGGAAAGTCCAGCGGCCGTCTGCTGGAAGTTATGAGCGCCTGCGAGCGATTTCAGATTGCTGTTGAGCGCCTCCTCCAACTGCTTGACTTGGCCAGTGGCTTCAACGACCTGAAGCAGAATGTCTCCCTGCTTGTTTAGTTGTTCTTGTTGTGCCACGGTTGAGCCTGCAGATTCGAGCAGCGCGACCTGCATCTCTTTGAGCAAGGTCTCACTCTGCCTGATCAGTTTTTCCTGGCGGTCGGTTGCCACGAGCATCGCTTCGCCGACGGCTGCTTCGACGTCGGCCAAGTGACGCCGATTCTCTTGCGCCAGTTGCTGCTCTGCCTCAGTGAGCGCGACCCGATGTTCCTCTAAGCCGGCTGAGAGCGAATTGGTGTAATTCGTCAGCCCTTCGTCGATTACGTTCGAATGGCGCTCGAGTCCTTCATCGATCGCGCTGGAGTGATGCTCGAGGCCTTCATTGAGCAATTCCGCGTGACGAATCAATGTCTGCTCGAGGTCAGTCGCCTGTTGCCGTACGCCATCGTTGAGCGCGTTTGCATGGCGAGTCATCCCTTCCAGCACGGCTCCCGAAAACGCTTCGTCCAAAGTGGAAGCCGTGTCTGCGAGAATCTCAGACCACTGCTTGCTCGATCGATCGAATGCCTGCTTCATCAGGCTGGCCTGCTCGACCATGCCGTTTTGCACGGTCGTCAGCAGCTCCTCCGACATGCGGCGCACCGAAGCCAGGTGCGGATCGCTATCGGCACCATATTGACGGAAACGCCCGATCAGCATCCGCGACGCGCTCTCGTTGACCGCCGTCAGCAAGCGAATTTCAACGCGCTCAACACAGTACTTCAGGAACAACAAGATCGTTGACAGCGACAGCGCGAGCGCCGTCGTATCAAATGCGACACTTAGTCCGTTGACGACTGCTGGCAATGACTCATCCAAAGCTTCGCTGGAGAGATTGAGTTTCGCAATCGCCAACGTAATACCGATGACCGTCCCCAAGAAACCCAAAATTGGGATCGTCGAAAGGATGATCCGCGTCATCGCATAGCCTTGATGCACGTGCGAATAGTCGGCATCCTCC
The DNA here is from genome assembly GCA_965228965.1 of Bythopirellula sp. GTDB lineage: Bacteria > Planctomycetota > Planctomycetia > Pirellulales > Lacipirellulaceae > Bythopirellula. Next base: position 4,261,576 of record OZ245849.1, on the reverse strand, counting down.
AAGTGCCGCAAGTGTGGCTCGAGCGAATCGGCCGTACCCTTACTCTGCACATATTGAATCGCATTACGCAGTCGCCGCACTATGTAGCTTTCTTGCACAGCAGGCGAAAGCTGCTCGAGCTCGCTTAGCAGTGCAGGAGCATCGTCGGTCGTCTGACCGCCTCCACTAGCTGGCGAGAGCTTTACCCGTTCGATGGTGGCGAATTGCATCAGCACGCCCATCATCTTGATCGCTAGCGCCGCCACGCCCACGAAGAACAAGGCGGTCGTGCAATACGCGACCTCATGCCCTGAGAAGTAGCGTCCCCAAAACGTTTCTTCGCCTGCGTTGCGAACGACTAGTGCATAAAAGGCTAAGCAAGCCAGGCCACCCCAAACGAAAGCTTGGCGCAGCAACCACTCGGAAAAGGAAGTGACGCGAGACACGGTAAGCATCCTTTCACAACGCAAATTGAAGAGCACGGTGCGAACCCTGTACACAGTGGGTCCGCAACACCGTCAATCCTTACAATCGGCGCAAGCGGTATAGTTTATGAGCAGAATCGATAAAAAGCCCTTCACTGCTAGCAAAATCAACCGATGTAGTGGTGGTCACCGGAATCACAGTTGGCAGTGTCCGCAAGTGCGATGGCAAAGTCTGGGCAATTGTTAAACTTTACCGAAGCCGCAAACTGTGAAAGTCGATATAGGTTGTGCTCACCAACACTCGGCGAGTACTCAGCAGCCAAGTGACTTCGAGGCTGCTGGCACAATACACCCAGGGGGGCTAGCAGCCCGGGCGAACAGGTTTCGTTCGGGCTGCATTTTTTTACCGGTGAGCTCTCAATCGTCGCAGCGCCGCTGCGATCAATCAGCTTGGCTGAAGTTCTTCGAAAGAAAGAGCGACTGCCGCTCGTTGCTATCATCGGCGCGCGGACGGAAGCCAGCGGCCTGGTAGGCACTTCGGGCGGCCGCGTTGTCCTCGTGCACCTCAAGAGTGACTTTGCAGCAAGCAAGTTGCTTTGCCTTCTGCTCGACCGCTTCAAGTAATCTGCGTCCAATTCCTTGGCCACGAAAGTCAGCCGCGACGGCCAAGTCGTGCAGGTTCAACAGTGGCTTGGCAGCAAACGTTGAGAACCCCATGAAGCAAATCGCGATGCCAACCGCCTGGTCGTCGACATATGCCAGCAACACTTCGGTCGTCGGATGTCGCTGCAGCCCGGCAAGCAACTCGCTCCGCACGCTGGCAGCTAGCGGTTTGCCGCTGATGATGGGCTCCTGGGAGTATTCGTCCAACAACCGGAGAATCGCGTCTTGATGTTGCGCGTTGTGGAGGTCTGCCTCGACAATTTCCGCCTCTGCCATAGATTCCGCTCCTCGGTGCGTGCTCAACTGGGTGAATAAGTAGCAAAGCAGCGCGGTGTTTCCCACAAGCGCACTTCGACGATGGGCACACCAGCCGAGTGGTTCGCATCATAAATGAGTTTGGCAATGTTCTCAGCCGTCGGGTTTTGATCGATCAGGTAGAGCGGCTCGCCCATCTCCTGCAGAATCGGCACGACGGGGTCGGCCCGATTGAGAATCATGCGATGGTCCAAGTTCTCGTCGATCCAAGTGCTGACCGCACCTTTGATATCTGCAAAATCCAACACCATACCGCGATCGTCAAGCTCCGGGCCTTCGATCGAGATGACAGCCCGTCCGTTGTGCCCATGCAGATGCCGGCACTTGCCGTCGTAGTTCAACAGACGGTGCCCGTAGCAAAAATCGATCTCGCGTGTCACTCGGAACATAAAGCAATGACCTTCTCTAGTCGAAACTTACTAAGCTTGTGCTCGCATATTGGGTAGGATCGCCGCCTGGAAGTGTTTGCAACGCGCGTTTCCGCTCCGCACACTTGTTACAGCTGCCGCAGTGCAGCCCGTCTTGAGGGGCCAGACAAGAGAACGTCAGCCGGTGGGGAAAGTCGATCTCACGCGTAAGAATCTCAGCTTTGCGTTGCTTCGCGAACGGTCTGACTATTTCAAGTTGTTTGCCGGTGGCGATCTCGATGACCGCCTGAAAGTGCTGACAGAAGTCAGACGTTGCGTCTGGGAATGGATTATCCGCCAAGGTCGCGACAGCCAGTTGCGTAATCCCATGCATACCGCACCACAACGCGGGCTTCAGCAGCAGCAGCGGGTTGCGACCCGGTAGGAACACGGCCTCGTCGGTGGTCGTTTCATCAGGCACATCCAACCCGGTCAGACTCCAGTGGCAGCCATACAGGTCGTCGCTCGGCATTGCGAAATCGACGATGGGGCAAACTTCCAAGCTTGCCAGATCGGCCAGCAGCCGATTGATTGCCGCCCGCTCCGCGAGTTCCCATTGGCAGCCCGCCGCGACATAAAACGGTTGAACCCGATAGCCGTCTCGCAACAGTTTCATTAGCAGCAACGCACTATCGAGCCCGCCGCTAAGCATAAGGCCAATTGTTGTCGCATTTCCGGAAGCTCGCTGAATCATCTAATTCAGCCTAGCAAAATGGGCCTTGGATGCAATGAAGGCCGGAGCAGAATCCTTATCGTCGCAGACTCAGGTAGCGAGCGCACCCGGTTGATCGTATGCTGGTTGACCTACGTTGTTCTGATTTCAACGACCTTAGGCATGCCACTTGGCGGCAAACGCCCTCGGATACACTTCTATGACACGTTTCGCAAAACGGCAGGATAAGCTACGGAGTCAGCTCCGCAAAACGAAACTCGAAAGTCTGCTGATCACCAGCGCGACCAACGTCGGCTACCTGACGGGGTTCACCGGCGACGACAGCTATCTACTGCTTAGCGCAGACCGCTGTGTGATGCTGAGCGATCAACGTTTCACCACGCAGCTCGAAGAAGAATGCCCCGACCTGGAAGCGGAGATTCGCGGTCCGGGCAAGAAGATGCTGGAGAGCGTCGCCGGGGTGCTCAAGAAGTTGAAACTCACGACGGTCGGATTCGAGGCTAGCTCGATGACCGTCGCGCTGCACTCGACACTCAGTGCGGCGCTGCCGAAGTGCGAACTTGTCGAGACGACCGGGTGGGTCGAGCAACTTCGCATGATCAAAGATCGCGACGAGATCGATCGCACGCGCCGCGCGTGCCAACTTGCGCGACGTGCTTTTGAGGTCGTTCGCGCCACGTTGACGCCCGAGATGACCGAACTTCAGGTCGCGGCCGACTTGGAGTACCAGGCGCGCCGGTTCGGTGGCAAGTGCATGAGCTTTCCTTCCATCGTCGCGGTCGGGCCCCGCGCCGCTCTGCCGCATGCCAACCCCACGGCGCAGCATTTGGGTGCCGATGACTTCGTCCTGATCGACTGGGGAGTCAACGAAGGACTCTACGTGAGCGACTTGACGAGAATTTTGGTGACCGGTAAAATTTTGCCCAAACTTCGCAAAGTGTACGGAGTTGTGCTGAAAGCGCAGTTGGCAGGAATCAAGGCGATTCGACCCGGTGTCACCGCCGAGGCGGTCGATCAAGCGGCCCGCAGCGTGATTGCCAAAGCTGGTTACGGAAAACAGTTTGGCCACAGCCTGGGGCACGGAGTTGGGCTTGAGGTCCACGAGTCCCCACGCTTAGGCGCGGGACAAGACCTTGTGCTGAAGCCGGGCATGATCGTGACCGTCGAGCCCGGGATCTATCTACCAGGTTGGGGTGGCGTACGAATCGAAGACGACGTGTTGGTCACGCGCGATGGGCATGAGGTGCTGAGTTCAGTCCCCAAAGACTTGGATCAATGTGTTGTCGGCTGACGTCGTCCGTTGGCAAATTGACTCTCGCGGCGGGTTCAACTCAGGTGTACCTCGGGCATGTGTAATCCAACCGACGGGCTTCTTAGAAGTTTCCGTCGTTAGCAGGTGGAGATATCAATGGCTAATGGTGGTTCGGGCGGTGGAGACGTTTTCGATGTACGCAAAGTGCGTCGACTCGTCGAGTTGATGAAGGAATACGAACTCTCCGAAGTCGACCTCCAGCAGGCCGACCACCGTATTCGCCTCAAGCGCGGTAGCGAGGCGGTCATCGCTCCAGCACCTGTTGTACCCAGCCCCGCACCGGCTGCGCAACCAGCCGCTCCCCCACCGCAAGCAGCCATGCCGGCAGCTACCGCCGGCGACGAAACCGCCGACGAAGCCAACGTCACCTATATCACCAGTCCGATGGTGGGCACGTTCTACACGGCCGCGAGCCCCGACGCTCCAGCGTTTGTCAACGTGGGCGACCAGGTCGCTGCCGACACGCCCGTTTGCATCCTTGAAGCCATGAAGGTGTTCAACGAGATTCCCGCCGAGTGCACCGGAACCATCGCGGCGCGCCTCGTCGAGAACGGCGACGCGATTGAGTTCGGACAAAAGTTGTTCAAGGTTAAGACCAACTAGCTTCTCGACGCACGCATTCCTGCGAGGCGGTTGCCGCGCGGTTACCATCTTCCCAGCTCAAAGCCCACAGCCAATAGCTCAAAGCCTCCCCTCCATGTACCAAAGAATTCTGGTTGCTAACCGCGGTGAAATCGCCCAACGCGTCATCCGCGCTTGTCGCGAATTGGGCATCGAGACGGTCGCGATCTACAGCGAAGCCGACAAAGACGCCCATTATCTGCAACTCGCCGACGAAGCCTTCTGCGTCGGTCCCGCGCGACCTACTGACAGTTACCTAAAAATCGCCAACGTGATCAGCGCCGCCGAAGTCGGTAACGTGCAGGCGATTCACCCGGGCTACGGCTTCCTCGCCGAAAACGCTCACTTCAACGAGATCTGCCGCAGTTGCAAGATCGACTTCATCGGTCCACAGCCTGACGCGATGGCCAAACTCGGTGATAAGAACGAAGCGCGCGAGATGGCCAGGGCCGCCAATGTGCCCGTCGTGCCGGGGAGTGAGGGGCTCGTCGAGACCGCTGACGAAGCGTTGTCATTCGCCCACGAAGTTGGCTTCCCCGTGCTGATCAAAGCCGTGGCCGGCGGCGGTGGCAAGGGCATGCGGGTCGCGGCCAACGACCTCGCGCTCAAATCAGCGCTGCAACAGGCGCAGACCGAAGCCGAAGCCGCCTTCGGCAATGGAGCCGTCTACCTCGAGAAGTACGTCGAACAGCCGCGCCACGTCGAAGTCCAAGTGATCGCCGACCATCACGATAACGTCGTCCACCTGTGGGAGCGAGATTGCAGCGTGCAGCGTCGCCACCAGAAGCTCATCGAAGAGAGCCCCAGCACTTGCATCAATCAAAAGACTCGCAACGCGATGTGCGAAGCCGCTTGTCGGATGATCAAGCAGGCAAACTACACCAACGCGGCCACCGTCGAGTTCATCGTCGACAAGGAAGGCAATTTTTACTTCATCGAAGTGAACGCCCGCATTCAGGTGGAGCACCCCGTGACCGAGATGGTCACCGGCGTCGATCTGATCAAGCAGCAAATTCTCGTCGCCAGCGGCGAGCCATTGCCGTTCAAGCAGAAAGACATCACGCAGAACGGCGCATCGATCGAGTGTCGCATCAACGCCGAAAACCCGGCCAAGAACTTCCAACCTTCCCCAGGCCGAATCGATCGTCTGTTCGTTCCCGGCGGCTACGGCGTGCGCTGGGAATCGCACGCCCACAGCGGCTACACGGTGCCGCCCTACTACGACTCGATGATCGGCAAGCTGCTGGTCCACCAGCCAACGCGCAATGAGGCGATCGCCTGCATGCAACGCGCGCTCGCCGAACTCCGCGTCGACGGGATCCACACCACGAAGCCAATCCATCAAGACATCCTAAGCCACACCGCGTTCGTCGAAGGACGCATCGACACAACCTTCGTCGAGCGGGTGTTCTCGGCAGACTGACGATAGCTTGATCCGCTATCCTCCGAGTCAACGTTTCAGACGCAGGTGCGCGACAGTTATGCTGCCGCCCCCTCGCTCACTCGGTACTCAGTTAGCAATTCGCAGTCGTCGGAATAGACTCTTCACCACGTGTGTGGATAGACCGGGCGGGAGAATTCGCAAACCGACGTAGACGTCTAGCGGCCTTGAGGGCCGCCTGTAATCTGCACTGCACGATGAGTTCTGTGCATCTTCCGGGTTGGCGCCTCTCCTGTCCCTCGGCTGCAAAGTGAACCTGAACGGCGAGGTGCTGTCTGATAGCCTGATGTAAGGACGCAGTGTTCTTTCTTGGCAAGTGAGGTGTACGGTGACGTGGCAACCGCTGAATGAAGATGAGCTATGGGACTTCATGAATGAAGCCTGGGACCGAATGTCAATTGAGCAGCGCCTCGGTCAATGAGCTTTGAAAGAAGCACTCACAATAGATTTGGGAGTGATTGCCCAAGAAAGCCGTTTCTCTGGCGAATTCCACCTACTGTTGATCACTGCGCGTCCAATGAGCCCCCGCCGGAAACGTTTCCATTGACGAGGAAGGCGTTTCCGGGGGTACGGGTTCATTTGCCGCGCAGTGATCAATAGGATTGGCTATTTTGATTCCACATCAAAAAGCGAGGAGAAATCAAATGCTCAGCAAATATGCAATCTATGGAGTTGTCTCCGCCCTACTGATTGGCAATGTTGTACTTGCCCAAGGCCTGTTGCATCGGCTCCCAAAAGATGGAACGTGGTCTCGTTACCGAGTGTCGCAACAAGTTTGGGGGGCTAAGATGATTCGCGTCCCAACTGGCCGTCAACAACCGCCGAATTATCCCGAACTCGCATTCATCGAAAGCGACCTCTTGCTACAAAGCGTAGGGATCACCGAAGTTGACGGGCAACCATGCAGGTGGATTGAGATCGTCAGGAAACCGTCATCCCATACGATGAGCGGCTCGCAACGGACTATCGGACTTCGCCTACTCGTTTCCGAAGATGTGATTTCTCAGGGCAAGGATTCGTTCGACGATTGTTTGAGAGTAATCTATTCCGACTTGAAAAACACGACGATTGAATTAACTGACAAAGATCGACGACGATACGAACTGGAAAGATTTCGGCCCCTTTTTCCTCGCCTTGCCGTTGATAGCAAGAGGACAAATGCAGTGATGATGTCATCGTTTGTACCCGGCAAGCCAACAACGGAAGTGGAGCTCTACAAATTCAAGTTTTCATTCTCCGGCAAACTTTCAGGCGGCAAATCCGGCAAGTGGGACCACCAGGCAGATTACAAAATGGTGATTTGTGATTATGCTCCATTCGGCGTTGTTCATCTCCTTCTGCATGACATTCAAAATCGAGAAGATTACGGTCCAGACCAACTTGCTGTAGAAATGCGAGGCAGCACGCAAATTATCCTCTTGGAGAGCGGAGTGGGAGCTCGCTCAGAGTTTCCAGGAACTGATGAGAAGCAAAATGAATAAATGACGTTCAACTTCGGCAACACCCTTGTGAAAACCATCCCAAGACAGGCCAAACGCGCCCACCGGATCTCACCTGTTCAATCATTCAAATCCTGAGGGCTTCCTTGCAGATCAAGGGACAACGGGAGAAATGAAAGTAATGTTCACCGACCTGTTCACCTGTCGGTTTTAACGCGCCCATCCGTAGCCGGTTCTAAAGCGCCCGATGACAATCTGGACAAGGCATCGGTGCGTTACACTGAACGGCGAGGTGCTGTCTGATAGCCTGATGTAAGGACGCAGCGTTCTTTCTTGGCAAGCGAGGTGTACGGTGACGTGGCAACCGCTGAATGAAGAAAAGTTATGGGACTTCATGAATGAAGCCTGGGACCGAATGTCAATTGAGCAGCGGCGATTATGGGAAGTCGTTAGGGTATTGCCTCAGAAATGGACTCTGTCTCCGTGGGGCGACCAAGGTGGTGGATTCTGGGTTGTCGGATTAATTGGGAACACCGTTCTGTGGTACAACGATATCGAAGACGGCTTCAATCGTTCACGATACTCGACATACGGAAAGATCGACGAATACTGGTGCAACCAAGACGAACTAGAGTGGGCAGTTCAGTTCATCCTCAATCAAATACGAACAGGTCAACCGCCTGCCCCTGGCTTCGGACCACCGATACCCGGTGAGTACAAGTAAGCCCGATATGCAATCGGAAGATGAACGCGCACAAGAAAGCAATTCTGGATCGCAGCAGGCACATTGAAGATGGAACCACCAAAGGCGTCGACAATGCTGTTTCCAATTTCTCCTGACAATGGACGCCTTTACGTCGCAAGCCCATCGTCGAATGCTATTTTCATAGTGACCTCAATTCCAGAGCCCGGGACGCTGGCGCTGATGTTGTTTGGAATCAGTAGCTTTGTGCTTCCGGCTCGCAGAACCTACGACACGGTGCATTCGCCTCCGGCTCCGCGAGGCACATAAAGCCGGTGTATTGGTGATCCTATAGGGACGATGAAGCTGAAGTAGGCTGGAAGCCGCAGCGATCGCACTGGGCTACGACTACTTCCCGCGAATGCAGACTAATTCCCGCGAATGAAATCGAGTACGGTTTGGCGGAATCGCACGGGTTGCTCAATCCACATGATGTGAGTGGCCCCTTGAAACACGACACGTTTGCGCGAGGGTACCGGAATCAATCGTTCGAGTTCTGGGTCCGTGAACCTGGCAGTGGCTACGCTCTGGCTTCCGGACAGAATGAGTGTTGGTACAGCTAGACGTCGAACCTCTTTGCGGGCCACATCCGGATAACGATTCTCTGAAAGAAGAAACGCCTTCAACTCTAAGATGTTTCGATGACACTTCTTTTTGACAAATTCTGGGAGTGCATCAAACTTTCCGTTTCCACCAATCGCGTCGAACATCGCTTTGATGGCCGCATTCTCATCACCGGACTCAATCGCCAACTTTGCCGAATGGACACCTTCGTTCATGAGCTTTGCTAACTGTGCCTTGCCAGCTTCTTGTTGGTCGGCAGGTAGATCGAGGAGCCACGGGACAATGGGTGCCTCTGCCAGCGTGACAGATCGAGCCTGATCGGGGTACTTGAGAGCGAAAAAGAGAGCTGTATACGCACCGTAGGAGTGTCCCACAACGTGAACCTTCTCCAAATCCAATTCATGGACCAACGCTGAAAGATCATCAGCTTCGAGCAAAGCGGAGTGATTTGGTCGAATTCGATTCTTGTTGGGATAGTTGTGTCGCCGACTGTAAGCAATCGCGCGATAACCCTCGCTGGCGAATCCCTGAAGCTGCGGCAGCCACGTAGAGTATTCGTCTAGCAAACCATGCACAAAGACGATCGGCTCACCGTCTCCTTGCTCGACATAGTGCAGTGTCACGTCATTGGCAATAGACACCGTTTTCGGAGCGAGTCCTTGGCCGTACCCGAGAGGGTGAATCAAGTTGAATTGGACCAGCAGGAAAGCGATGACGAGTTGCCATCGAATTCGGCAGTTTCTGAAAGTAAGCACGAGGGCTCTCCGTGGCCGGACTGGCAAACATTACAAGGACGGTGAACAAGGCGAAGTTTGATTTTACTGAAGCGGCTTTGCTCCGTCATCCAGATCCGCACAGGACACATGGAGCTGCTATTTCTGGCCTCAAACTGCCCAAGAGTGTAAAGCTGAGACGGGCACAGACGTGAAACGGGCCAGTTGGCAAACAGCAGATTCCAAGTTAGGTGAGTCGAACCGCTTGTGGAATCTGACTGAATCCGAGCCTGGGGAATCAGCTATGTTGCTTCAGATTCGACCAGCCTGAAAGCGCCTCGACGTGCCACACCGTGCCAGGTTGCCTACCTTGCTCGGACACGGGGGGGTATCATGCATCTTCCCGAGTAAGCCTGCCTAATCGTGAAGCTCTAATCTTAGTAGTGATTTTGCCAGTAAAGGGCAACATGTCATCGCCTAAGCTCTCCGAAAAAGAGAAGCAAGTCATTGCCGCCACTCTGCGTGAGATCAACGAACAGTCCGCAGATATCTACGAGCACATCGATTTCATTCGTGAGAATGTCGGTCTGCCACCATTTGTTTCCGAAATCGCAACGCCGACCGAATTGCTTGAACTGACGCGTGCATCTGAAGGCGAATTTGCGAAGTTTGCTGAGCACCATGTTCCAATTTACCTCGGACGCTGCCTCATAGAAGAGTTTGAGGGACACTGGAGCATTGAGGAAAATCGTCGTATGGCGGCGTTTGGACAGCCGTATGTCGACGGTTTTGGCAACGTTGAATACGAGAACATCTACTTGCCCTCGCTGAGACTTCAAAACGAAGAAGACACCAGGCGGTTTGCACGGTTCCGTTTGAGCTGTCGTCGCGCATACGACTTACGCGCCAGCTTCACGGAAGTGTTTTCTCACCTTAGTGGGACTTCAATTTTGCGAAGCGAACTAGAAAGACAATGTGAAGAACTTAATGTGCTGCCAAAGGGCTGTGAGGTAGAGTACGTTTGGCGTCAACGTGTCACGAAATATGCTAAGTTGCTCAAAATCAAGACCCAGCGTTGATACAAAATGTGAAGCCTGCATCAGCCTCAACATTGAGGCACCCACGAGTGAATCACCGTTTTTGGAAACTGCTGCAATCCAAGCTGCCCAACCGTGAACCGCCATGGCCGCTTTCTGTGGCGGATCGCCAGTCGTACGATGGTCGGTATTGATGGCTCCAACCGGCGCAACATTCCTGTGCATTCTCGGAATGAGTTGGATCGGTAACGAGGCTTCATTCGCTGGGACTTGCCGTTCGTCGAATCTGCTAATTGCAGACGTCGATCAACTTCGGCGCCGTTCCCAAGTCGCTCAGGAATCGTAGGTCAGGCTGTGCCTGACATCATTGCCCGTTAGACGTCATCTGGTTTGTCAGGCGGAGCCTGATCTACTTGCTGCCGTTTCATATCGAGCTTTACGTTGCCCACTCTCGGCTCCAGCGTCGCTCCGCTACCCTATCTCGAATTTCCAGAGGTGAGATACGCATCGATGTCTTTGTCCAAATAGTAGGCTTGTTCATTATTGATTAGGAAGACATAACCGGCTCTTAGCCCGTCGTAGAGCACCATGTTGCTTGTGAAGCCCGTTCTGGTTCCGCCATGAGAGAGCTTCAACCCATGAGATGTCTCTTCCACAACGATCCCAAGCCCATACGGAAGTTCCTCAGGATTTGATGCGTCCACAATCTCGAATTGTCGCCGCAGCATTTCCTTGAAGGTCGTCTCTTCCAAGCCGTCGCGTTCCATGATCCCCACCAGCAATTTGGCGTAGTTCAATGCGTCAGTGTGCAGGCTGTAAGCCATGAACGGCTCAGCATCGATTGTCTTCGATATCGGCGCATTCCCCTGCCTGTGCCCGCTTGCTGTGCGAGCGGCATAATCGGAGTCCTCCTCCCACGTGAGATAAGCGTTCTCAATGCCAAGTGGCACGAATACCTCGTCATGCACGACCTCGGCTATGCTCTTGTTGGTGATCTGCGAAACAACCATTGCTAACCACTCGAACGCTTGGCCCGAATATCCGAAGTTCGTGCCAGGCGTAAACTGCAATTCGTAACCGTCCCAGTTGGTGAGCCCCGTCCTGTGAGCAAGCACATACCTAGCAGTAATCAGCTTGTATCGTTCGTCGTCCGGAAATTTATCAAGCACCTCAGGCCAGTATTCGTACAGCGGCACGTCTAGATCAAGAACGCCTCTTTCAACGAGTCGATTGACCGCGTATGCGAAGACTACTTTCGTCATCGAACCAGCTTCGAAGAGGGTATCTGTCGTTACAGGTTCCTTCGTGAAGGCGTTCTTGTAGCCGAGGGCATCGTGATAGATGACGCGTCCGTCTTTCACCACCGCAATCGACATGCCAGGAATCTTGTAGTACTGCATGTGAACTCTCAGAAAACGGTCGAACGCTCGGGGGTCGAATGCGCCGCTCTGAAGTGCTCCCTCGGTACGACCAAGATCCGGCTTTGATAGTTTCGATACCTGTAAACTGGGTGCCTCTACTACTTCACCGGCTCTCACATTGCAGGTAACGTACTCGGTTTCCGCAACTCGCAGGTCGAGAGCATCTACAGGAGTAATTCTGTAGTTGCCTTCAAGTAGCTTTGCAGAATATTCCCCGGATTGGTCGCACTCGACATGTGCCCAAATCCGTGGTGCTGTAGTCGACTGCACAAGCACTCGCGGAAATTGGTCTTTCCCGACAAACTCATCTTTGTTGAGGACAACTTTCCCACGCACACGCCCGAGTTTCAGGTCATCACCGTTCGACAACAGGAACAGGTCGCCAATCCGCCAGGGGAAATAGGCTTTCTGCGCACCGTTCCCCCAAGCCAGCCACGTAAAGGAACCGTCAGCGTCCTTGTCGGCGACATCGAGGTCGAAACCGAGTAGGCGGCCTGCTGACAATGTTTCGCCAGGCAAATGAATACACCATTCATAGACGCATCCACCTTCTGAACGCGCAGTCTTCACTTCCACATTGCTAGCTCGTGTATTGAATCCCTGGACTCGAATCGATTCGCCGCACTTAGAGTATTGCTCGACAGCGCTAGCATCTCGGTGGGGTCGTCGATCGATATAGATAGAACATCCATCCTGGGCGTCCCAGGCGCCTTCAAAACTGGGGTCGACGACCAACGAATCGTCCGTTACCTCGATCGCAACGTATAAAGCATTGTCCGACGTGCTATATCCAACTCTGAATCGGCAATTCAAGTCATCAAGACTGGTAGGCTTATCGCCACGTACTATCCCGTTCGTCGAAACGGCAACAGCATGTTTCGGCCAATCATCGAGGTTCCCGTCGATGGTAATGCCTTCTATGGGGTAAGCACCCACAACAGCACCATTGTGCCCTTGCGACAGGGACGTCGAGCAAACCAGGAATCCAAACGAAAACAGCGTCTGACAAACGAGACTTGCAATACGGTCGAACACGGTTGAGTTCCTCTTTCACAGGGTGGATCGGGTTCGCTTCGACTGACTTTCGGCGAAATGCCGTAGATCTTGCCAGGAAGGTGAAGATTTGTCAGATCTTTTTTTCGAACTGCGACCGAAGCTACCGAGAACCGACCTGAAGATAGTCGTGCTCTGACCGAGGTGCCAATCCGTAGTTTCCTTGCGGTCAAACCAAGTGCAGTCGATGCAGCGTCTAGGTTTCAATTCCGAGAGTTGAGGGCTCCAAGGTTCCGGCTCAGAATCCGCCGGTATTGGAACTCTCCGCTACCGAAGACTGCCGGCTGCGAATCTCGATCCGCTTCGTAGTCTTTATCGAGTTGCACCGTCGCGACTGGCCAAACATTGTTGCTGAAATTGGGCCACTCGGTCTGGTAGAATGGGTGCTCGCTACCAGCGGCGTCGCCCAGCGCTTCGCAAACTGAGCGTTGCGATTGCATTCCGTGGTGGCGAGGACGAAACCCCTCGAAGCGCTAACGGCGAACTCCAATGGAGTGATGCGGTTCGAAAATGCAAAAGTCGGTTGTTTTTGCGCGAGCCGGACCACGTAAACGCCTTGGTGGCAGAGTCCTACGGAAACTTGACGCCGCAAAATGGTGGACTTTTGAGTTAAAAAGTGTGTTTTCAGAGTACGAGCAACGCCGCAAAACAAAGCAAAAGTCAGACGAGACGGGCCACGCCCGACACACTGAGCGATAGGAGGCTCTGCGGCTTCACCGCAGTCGAATCCGGCTCGGATACGCTGCAAACAACTACAAATCCGCCCGTTTATAACCAGTTGCCTGGAATACCGCGAAGTTTACAATAGTCGGCAAAGCACGCCCGGCTCGAGACCGCCGAGCGGCGCCAGAACCCGAGTCCCCCGCCCCTCACCCACCCCTCCGATCGACCGCCAACATGTCCGAAACGCTTTCCAGCCCTCAGAAGAAAAAACACAATTTCCGCCGTGCCGCGATCCTATTCGCCGGTGGCCCCGCGCCTGCTGCCAACGCCGTCATCTCGGCCGCAGCAACCTCATTTCTCCGCAACGACATCGAGGTGGTGGGCATCAAGCACGGCTACTCGCAGTTGATCGATTTCGATGGCAAAGAGCCGCTGGTCGAGGGCCGCGACTACGTGCTGGTCGATCACAAGATGCTTGGCCGCACGCGAAACTCGCAGGGCATCATGATCGGCACCGCCCGCGCGAACCCCGGCAAGAACGTCTCGCATCCTTCGCACCTGAACGACGATGAGAAGAGTGCCCCGCTGAAGCGCGTGTACGAAGCGCTACGCTCCATCGGCGTCGATCTGCTAATCTCGATCGGTGGCGACGACACACTGAAAACGGCCAATAAGTTCAAGATGTTCCAGGAACGGCTGCCGCTGGACGCACATCGCATCCCGGTGGTGCATTTGCCCAAGACGATCGACAACGACTACCGCGGGATCGACTTCACTTTCGGCTACTTCACGGCCGTCGATTTCTTAGCAGGAGAAGTTCGCAATCTGTTGGCAGACGCCGAAGCTAACCGCACTTACTTTTTGGCTGAGTCGATGGGACGCAGTGCGGGCTGGTTGGCCTACGGCGTGGCGATTGCCGGCGAAGCGAGCCTAGTCGTCAGCGTGGAGGACATCGTCGGCAAGTACCGCGCGATTGAGGAAGTTGTCGACCCGCAGACGGGCGAGAAAACGACTCGACCTGTGATGAACATGGAGGAAGTCATCCCGCGTATCGTCGCGACGATTACCACACGCGAGCGTGAGGGCAAACAGTATGGCGTGATTGTGATCGCCGAAGGTCTGGCGGAGTTCTTGCCCAGCAGCTACCTCGAGGGCGTCGATCGTGATGATCACGGCCACATCAACATCAGTGCCATCAATCTGCATGACGTGTTCGCGGATTTGATCGCCAAGGAGTACAACCGTCAGACGGGTCGCTCACGCAAGATTAATGCCTTGCAGCTTGGATATGAGGCGCGTTGCGCGAAGCCGCACGCCTTCGATGTGATGCTTGGCAGCCAGCTGGGCGTTGGTGCCTATCGTGCGTTGGTCGAGCAGGGGCTTAACGGGGTGATGGTTTCGGTATCTGGCCAACTGCAACTGGAATACGTGCCATTCGAGCGTTTGGTCGATCCTGAGACTTTGGTCACGGTCGTGCGTTACATCGAGCCGGAAAGCGACTTCCAACGGTTGACGCGATTCCTGGAAACTTACGTAGATCAAGGTGACGAGCACCGCTAGGCGGACGTTCTGAATTCCCTCCCCAACGCTTAGCAACAAGGCTGTCATGGGTTTCCCATCACCGTTTTACAAGTGGCGTCCGCACCCGTGGCACGGACTGGACATCGGCCCCAATCCACCCAGCGTCGTCAACGCCTATATCGAGCTGACACCGTTTGATCGCGTGAAGTACGAGTTGGACAAGAAGACCGGCTACCTGCAGGTTGACCGGCCCAACCGCACGTCGTCGTTCTGCCCGACGTTGTACGGTTTCGTACCGAAAACGTATTGCGGGAGCCGTGTGCGGGCGTTGATGCCGGGAGCAAAGACGGGCGATCATGACCCGCTCGATATCTGCGTGATCAGCGAGCGTCCGATTAACGTTGCGGAAGTGATTCTCAAGGCGCGGATTGTCGGTGGTTTGCCGATGCTCGACAACGAAGAGGCCGACGACAAGATCATCGCCGTACTTGAAAGCGACGCAATGTGGGAGCAAGTCGAAGACGTGTCAGAGTTGCCCGAAGTGATGGTCAACCGGCTGCGACATTACTTCAGCACGTACAAAATGCTGACTCCGGGAGATTCGAAAGTCGTGATCGACTCGGTCTACGGGCGCGAACACGCGGAGCAGGTGGTCCAAGCGGCGCTGGCCGATTACTCGGAGGAATTTGGCGAGTAGGTGCTAAACGCCCAGTGTGCCCTTCGTACTCGGCACACCGGTCATGCGTGGATCGTCTTCGATCGCCATTCGCATTGCCCGAGCCGATGCCTTGAACACGGCTTCGGCGATGTGGTGACTGTTTCGCCCGTAGTGTAAAAGCACGTGCAGGTTGCAAAGCGCATTGGCAGCTGTCGCTTGCCAGAAGTCTTCGAGCAGTTCGCTGTCGAAGCCGCCGATCTTCGCCGCCGGGGTCGGCGCGTTGTAGGCCAGTGCGTACCGACCACTGAAGTCGATCGCCACCGTGACCAGGGTCTCTTCCATCGGTAAGGTGAAGTGGCCATATCGGCGGATGCCTGCCTTGTCACCAAGTGCCTGCCGAATCGCTTGCCCGAGGCAGATGCCGGTGTCTTCGACCGTGTGATGCTGATCGACGTGCAGATCGCCTTGGGCTCGAATCTTCAGATCAATCACGCTGTGCTTGGTGAACAGCTCGAGCATGTGATCGAAGAAGCCGACGCCGGTCTCCACGTCCGCCTGCCCCGAGCCATCGAGATTGAGTTCCAGCGCAATCCGCGTCTCAGCAGTCTTTCGATCAATAGAAGCAGTTCGCGACATGAGCGTGCATTACTCGGCGAGTTCATCGTCTGGCCAACAACGTTCTCCACTCTACCACGGACACGCTCACCCGACGAGCGGTTCAACCTCTCTCGGGCCTAGGCAACGCGCAATTCCTAGCCAGCTAATCGGCTCGTTTGCTATAATCCTTACCTACGGCTACCACGGCAATCTGTGGATCGCTCTTCACATTGGGAGGACAGTGATGGCCCCGATGAAAGTGCCCAGTCAGCACGACCCGAACGACGAACGTGATGACAGCTACTCACTCACCCACCTCGCCCATCGCTGGGGCGTTACTCGCAAGGCGGTTCGGCAGTTGATTCTGGATGGCGAACTCTCGTTCTTCGAGGCTGACGGGCAGATTCGCGTCCCGCTTACCGCGGTCGAACAGATCGAACGCATCAAGCCTCGTTCCGCCTAAAGCGTCCAATCAGGGGCTCGCGCTCGCACGAGTTCCGTCAACCGTAGCAACGTATCGACGTCGAGTTGCTCGGTGCGTGTGTCGGGTGCAAACTCCATCTCGGCCAACACCCCATCCACCTCTTCTTTGGTCAAGTGTTGCTTCATCGCCGCGACGACGTTCGCTCTAAGGAACTTCCGACGATGAATGAAGATCGCTTTGACAAACTGGTGAAAGTACCGCAGGTCTGGCACCTGACCGCGTCGCTCGTTGTTCACAACAATCCGCACAATGGCGGACTCCACTTTCGGTGGCGGCCAAAACACCTTCGGTGGCATGATCCGCACGATCTCGGTATCTGCCTGGCACTGCATCCACACGCTCAGCGCGCCATAGTCCTTCGACCCCGGTTTGGCTACGATCCGATCGCCCAATTCCTTCTGAATCGTCGCCACCATCGAGTGCGGCACGTACTCACTGCTGAGCAAATTCGACAGCACCGGTGTCGCAACGTTGTAGGGGAGATTCGCAACTAACTTGAGTCTTCGCGCTTCGTCTTTATCCAGTTCTCTGCCAATCGCCTCCAACACGCGCGGATCGAACTGATTCTTGTTCTTCAATGCATCGTGATTGAGCATCGTGACGTTTTCGAAGTCGAGCAACAACTCGCTGGCCAACTCGAACAGATGACCATCAATCTCCACGGTAATCACCGCACCGGCACGTTTGGCCATCAGCGCCGTCAGCGCTCCCGTCCCTGTGCCAACTTCCAAGACGACGTCGCGGGACGATAGGTCCGCGGCATCGACGATCAACTGCTGCAAGTTCAGGTCGATCAGGAAGTTTTGGCCATGCCGCGTGGCCGGCTGAATACCGACCTCACGAAACCGCGCCATCAAGAATGTCTTTGTTTGCCGTGAAGACATAAACGCCTTTGTTACCACGCATCGCCGCGACGCACCACGGCGGCGAATGGACCTAAACCTTCCACTCCAATTGGCGTTGTACGTACTTCGCCAGCAAGTCGGTCTCGAGGTTCACTCGATCGCCGACTTCTCGTTTCCCCAGAGTCGTCACCGCCAGCGTATGGGGGATTAGCGCTACGCTAAACCGCTCGTCTTCGACGTCGACCAACGTCAGGCTCACCCCGTCGACCGCGACCGACCCCTTGGTCGCCATCTGTCGCGTAAGTTCCCCTGGCACTCGAAACCAGATCGTCGACCACTCCGCATCATCGAGCCGCTGGTCCACGCTGCCCACACCATCGATGTGTCCGCTGACCAGGTGTCCGCCTAATGAGTCGCCCAGTCGCAGCGATGTCTCCAGGTTGACTCGGTCGCCCTCCACCAGTTCGCCGAGCGTGGTACGCTGCAATGTCTCGGCACCCGCGTCGAACTGCATCGTCGAGTCATCCTTGACCACCACGGTAAGGCAACAACCGTTTACCGCGATGCTGTCTCCCAATGCTACTTCCTTTGTGATCGTCGGTTCGGCGATCGTTAATCGCACGCCAGGACCTTCGGAGACGATGCTCCTCACTTCGGCCAAACTCTGAACCAAGCCTGTGAACATCGACTAAAGAGCCTCGCTCGTACTTCCGATACCTTGTTTCCGCCTGGCTAGTGCCAACCAAACCGCCCGCAACGCCGGCAGCGCTACGTATCCACAGCCCAAAATCGGAATGGCATACCACCGCACCGTAAACAGGACGATCATCGCCACAACGATCATCACGATGTGCGCGAAGCTACGCTTTCCGCGTAACAGCTGCGTTACCACATGCGGATACGGCACGCGTGAGACCATCAACAACGCGACGCCGATCGAAAAAATTGGCAACAGTCGCTGCATCCACCAATCGAAATCGCGATAGACCTCAAAGTTGATCTCGTTGCGAATCGTGTACGACAGAATCGCGAAACTTGCTATCACCGCAGCCGCAGCTGGCGAAGGTAGCCCAGCGAACCAGCCATGATCGTCATGCTCATCCGTTTCCACATTGAAACGAGCCAGCCGCAACGCCGCGCAACATGTAAACAATGCCGCGATCGACCACACCGCTTCGCGATGTAGTTGCGTAAACTGTGGGCACATTTTCACCAACAGAAACGCCGGTGCCACTCCGAACGAGACGACATCGCACAAGCTGTCCAACTGGCCACCAAAGTCGCTGGCGGAACGCGTGAGCCGAGCCACTTGACCATCGAACATGTCAAACAGCATCGCCATGATAATCAGCGCACCACACAGCAGCAGATTGTGCGTCGGATCAACACTGCCCCAAAGTTGCCCGGCGGTCTCCAACCGCGGCGCCGGCACAACATCTACCGTCCCCGGCTTGGCAATGCGTGAAGCCACGACGATCGCGAAAAATCCACAGACGAGGTTCCCCAGCGTGAACAGCGTTGGCAGCACTGCAATCGGTCGGACAGGACGCATTCAAAATACCCAAATACAAACCAGCGCGATGCTGCGGATCACCGCCACGCTCAAACATACCAAGCCAGGACCGAACTGCCAGCCTGCACTTTTTGGCCGACGGCAACATCCACCCGCACGCTATCGCGCGGGAGGATGAGTTCCGTTCGCGAGCCGAGCTTGATCATACCAAATTTCTCTCCGCGTCGGACCTCTTGCCCAGGCTTCAAAACACAGACGATCCGTCGCGCAATCAGCCCCGAAATTGCTCGCACGGCAAGTTTTCGATGTGGCGCGTCGACTTCCTCCAAACCAATCCACATATACTCGTTTCGCAAGGCGCTCTCCGGGTTCATCGCGTTCAAAAACTCACCCGGTTTGTAATGCATGTCGATCACACGTGCCCAGCGTGGAGCTCGATTGACGTGGACATTGAAAATCGAGAGGAAAATGCCGATCCTTATGGCCGGACCATCTAGGAAATCGTAGTGATCAACCTCCGTTACTTCCGCAATCGTTCCATCCGCCGGTGAGACGATCGCCTCGGGATCCGTCGGAATCACTCGCGTCGGATCACGAAAGAAGTAGACGACCAGCACCAACGCGACTGCCGGTGCGATCGCCAGCCACCGCCACGGTCCACAAAACGTCCATAGCAGCACCGTCATAACCAACAGCGGCCAGCCCATGAGCTGCAATTCCGCGAGCCCCCAACGGGCAAACGGAATTGATTCGCGCCAATGAAACGGGTCGTCCTCGGGTGACCAATGCGCCGTGCACAGATTGCAGCAGTACTTCAGATCGCGCGGATCGAGGATCTCGTGCGGCGCTCCCTCGGTGTCGCCTCGTCGAGAGGCCGCCATCCGCTCCACGTAGCCACGTCGAAACGTCTTCAGGTACCAACGCCGCAGCCGCCCCCAAGCGAGTTCGATCTCGTAACACCGTCCGCCCCCGGGCTGAACACTGCGGATGTTTTCAGGAAGCGGAGGAACGTCGTTCATGCAGCTTGGTGTGATACAATCCTTGATCAATTGTTGAGCGTCGCAAAGCTAGCCTGCAGCGGCGGTGGTCGCCTCGAGCGTGGCGTACGCACTCAACAGCAACTCTTCGGTCTCGTCAAAGGCGATGCATCCATCGGTGATGGACACGCCATACTTTAATTCGGAAAGGTCCAACGGCAGGCTCTGCTTACCGGCGTTGAGATTGCTCTCGAGCATCAACCCAACGATCTCGTCGTTGCCAGCGGCGCGCTGTGCGACCACGTCGTTCCATGCGATCGATTGCTTGGAGTAGTCCTTATTCGAATTCGCATGACTGCAATCGACCACGAATCGTGGCGGCAACTTGGCTGAAGCAAGCTTCTCGCTTGCGTCGGCCAGACTCGCAGCATCGTAGTTGGGCCCGATCCGACCACCACGCAGAATGAGGTGTCCCATGTCGTTGCCGCGGGTGTGGACCATGCACGTCTTGCCGTCGTGGTCGATCCCAAGAAAGGTGTGGGGCGTTCGCGCGGCTTGCATGGCGTTCATTGCTACTTCCAAACTGCCTTCCGTGCTGTTCTTGAACCCGACCGGCATCGACAATCCACTCGCCATCTGACGATGCGTGGGCGACTCGGTCGTCCGCGCGCCAATCGACGCGAGTGTCACGAGGTCCGCGATGTACTGCGGTGTAATCGGTTCGAGCATCTCGGTCGCCGCTGGGAGACCGACCTCGGTGATGTCGAGCAGAATCTCGCGCGCCAACCGAAGTCCCTCACCCATCTCGAACGTGCCATTCAGATGTGGATCGTTGATTAGTCCCTTCCAACCGACGGTGGTGCGTGGCTTCTCGAAGTACACGCGCATCAGCACGACGATGCGGTCATTGACCTTGTCGGCCACCGGCTTGAGCTTCTCGGCATATTCGATCGCCGCATCTCGGTCGTGAATCGAACACGGCCCGACGATCGCGATCAGTCGACGATCCTCGCCATTGAGAATCGCTTTGACGGTTTCTCGCGCCTGGTAAACGGACTCACCCCCGTCGTCCGTCAGGCAGAACTTCGCCTTCAGTTCAGTGGGGGCAGTCAGCGACGTGGTGTCCAGGATATTGATATCCTGGAGCGGATGGTACTCGGTCATGGTTGTTTGATTCGGGCTGCGGGGCCTGACGCCATGGAAACTGAATGCAAGCCGTACCTGACTGGCCCGCTGAAGGATCGCGAAACTTCTAGCTTATCCAAGATGCCGCCGATTGTCGAACCGCGAATCTTGCGTGTTTGCCATCGACACGCGGGACGGCTCTGCTTATCCTGAACGCATCGCGAGCCATGCTGCTCGTGCTTCTGCTTCGGTTTTAGATGCCTCGCGCCGGTCAATTGGGCTAACGGCGCCTCTCGATGCAAAACTCCAAACTGCGGCGTCAAATCGCCTGGGAAGCGGCTCGGCTGATGTACGAGCGGCAAGAGTCTGAGTATTTTCGAGCCAAAATGAAAGCGGCTCGCAAGCTGTGCCAAGGCTGGGCCAAGCCCGCCGACCTGCCGAGCAACACCGAGATTCGTGATCAGGTCCAGATGCTGGCACGGCTTTACGAAGGGGATCGGCGGCGCGAGAACCTGCAGCAAATGCGACTGACCGCCCTCGCGCTGATGAAGCAGCTGGCTCCGTTTCGGCCGCGCCTGATCGGCAGCGTACTCACCGGACACATTCGCCAAGGCAGCGATATCGACCTGCATGTATTTTCCGACACGGTCGAGGCGGTGACGCACCAACTCGATCAGCTCGGCACGCCATATGAAGTGGAGCGCAAGCAGGTTCGCAAGAACGGCGAGCAGCAAACTTTCAATCATGTTCATGTGCAGGGTGAGTTTCCGATTGAGTTAACGATCTACGCCGCCAATCAAGCTCACTACGTGTTCAAGAGTTCCATCACCGGCAAGGCAATCGAGCGGGCAAGCATTCCGCAGCTCGAACAATTTCTCGCCAGCGAATATCCGCACCTCGACGTCGATACAGCGCTCGTTGAAATCGACGAACAGATCGATCGTTTTCAAATCTACGAATCACTCCTCCTTCCATTGGAAAACGTTCAGCAGAATCTCAAGTATCATCCCGAAGGTGATGCCCTGTATCACAGTCTGCAAGTCTTCGATCACGCCCGCGACGAGCAGCCGTATGACGAGGAGTTCCTCCTCGCCGCGTTGCTGCACGACGTGGGCAAGGCGATCGATCCGTTCGATCATGTCGCCGCTGGCCTGGAAGCTCTCGAAGACACAATCTCCGACCGGACCGCCTGGCTGATCGAACACCACATGCTCGCTCACGGCATTGCCGATCAAACGCTGGGGCGTCGTGCCCATCGCCGCCTGCGCGAGTCGGACCACTACGACGACCTCGTCCTACTCGGCGAATGCGACCGCGCCGGTCGTCAACCTGGCGTGGAAGCACCAGAGGTCGAGGAAGCGATCGAATACCTCCGCGACCTGAACCAGATGTGTGGGTAGCGAGTTATTCCCCTCCCTTGCAGGGAGGGGCTAGGGGAGGGTAGATCTAGTACGTGTTTCAGCCTCTATCCGCTTCACCCTCACCCCGACCCTCTCCCAGAGGGAGAGGGAGCCATAACGACTAGACTTTCTACCCTTACCAGTGATCTCTTGTTCTATCCGCCACCTCACTCCCTATTCCTGTGCCTCTTCTGTCTTCTCTTCCGGTTCCGCCTTCGCACCCAGCCAGCGACTGACGGCGTTGGAGGCCTGGCCCAGCAACCTTCCGGAGAGAAGATCCTCGGTCAACGTCATGTTGTCGGTGGAAAAATTCTTCCAGACTGCATCGACGTAGGGCTTGCTTGTGTCGGCCAACGTCGCGTAATAGCCCTTCGTTTCCAGATCATTGAGCGCCGAACGGTAATGATCGATCACGTGCCGATCAAACAGCCGGCCGGCCGCGCGCGTCGTGGACAGGGCTCCTTTGCCGACTGACCCGACGCGGTCGAGCGAGTGCAACGCCATCGCGCTGGACACCTCAAACATGCTCACGTCTTCTTCACTGGCGATGTGCTGCATTTCGCTCCACATGCGTTCCATCTCGGCCTGTGGTAAGACCTTGGCGGGATCAATTTGACTGACGGCCAATTTCGTTTCATTGATCGTTTCGTAGAGCCCGTCCAACGAAATCGGCGGCGTGTTGAACGCGCTGGCTGCCACGCTCGAGGTCTTGCTGACGGCGGAGAGCAAATCGCTCGCATGGTCGATCGTCGAGTCCTCGCTGATCACCCCGTCGCGTTTCAACTCGTCGGCGAGTTCGTGCAAATACGTTTGCGAGCCGTAGGCCACGTCGCTCACCACTGCCAGCAGCAGCATCGGCGAGACATGGAGCGTCGCTATGCCGGCCATCTCGACGAAGTTGCCGACCGTCTTGCGCGCGACGAAGTCCTCGACCACGGGACCTTCCACCCCCCGAACATCCGCCTCAACGCCGCCGACATTCTCGCACAGAAAGTCGAGCGTTTGCCCAACTAACGACTCATAAGTCTTGCTGTTCTGAAACGCCTGCGGCACCAGCAAGGCCGCCGACTCGCGCACGACGCCACTCGCCGCGCCGGCGGTCGTACGAATCGCACGCTCGGGGAGGCTAAGCGTGTACAGCAAATAATCGCGAACAGATTTATCCGCTTGTGGTTCTTCAGTCATTGTCTGATTCGTTCTCCTGTACTTACGACTTCCGTCGCTTTTCACGTCGGAATCATGCGCCTCTACGACGGGCTCCCTTTACGTCGGGCTCCCTCTCCCTCAGGGAGAGGGCCGGGGTGAGGGTGAAGCAATTACACGAGTCTCACCCCTCACCCAACCTCTCCCCGCCGGGGAGAGGAGCCTTACTGCCATAGTGATTCCAAATCCATTTTCGGATTTTGCAACACGCAATTGAAAACGCGACTCGTGTCCGAAAACTCGAACCCGCCCACGCGCCTTCGTCCTACAAACAAAGCGTTATTCGCTCGCCAAGGCCGTACATTTTCGGAAAATCGACCCCGAAAGTGTTCAAAAAAACCGCCCGTCAGCAAACCCCTAACTCATTGCTCAGAAACGACTTGCGCCGCCGAATGGACGATTCCAAGTTGTCCGAAAAATCAGCGTCCCTTGTGCCGGCTACCCGCGGCGCACAGCACACCGCTCATCAATCTAACCGATTCGCAAAGACGATTCAGCAACGATTTTTGGCCGGGTAATGGCTTCACGCGGAGGCGCGGGGTCGCACCTCTCGACAGACAAATATGAACAACTTCGAACGTAGGCATTACAGCGAGTCTTAGAATATCTTTTGCGGTATAACCGAACCATGCTAAGATGCGCGGAGATGAAGAACTCGACCCAATCGCAATTTAATGGGAAATAGGTCAAATTCGATATGACGAGCTGTGTTCGCTTTTTTCTCGTCTCACTATTGTTTGTTGCGGCTTGTGACAATACTGCTGCCGACAACTCGGTGCCCTTAGTAAATTTACATCCAGGACTCGACGTCGGGGATCCTCCCAATGAAGGACAGTTCTTCGGCTTCGACGAACCGAACA
This sequence comes from Bythopirellula sp., assembly GCA_965228965.1. GTDB lineage: Bacteria > Planctomycetota > Planctomycetia > Pirellulales > Lacipirellulaceae > Bythopirellula. The sequence continues at coordinate 4,236,925 of OZ245849.1, read as the reverse complement.
TCGAAGGCACATGGGGATGGTCTTTTTTTGTTCGGTCACCAATCCGTGTGACGCACGTGGCTTGGTATGACGAAGGCGGAGATGGTTTGTCGCATGAACATCGAGTTGGATTATGGAAGGACCGCAGCAACACAGAGCTCTGGCCTTTCGTTGAAACCGAGTCTGCAGAACAACTCCTCAACCCGCAAGCGCCCTTGGACCTTGGCATTTTGGGAATGATACGACAACAGCCCGAAGGCATTGTCATCCCGTCGGGCACGACCGCTAACCTTGATGGCCCTTGGAGAAAGATCTCACTCCCACATGGGCCAATTACGTTAGCACGCGGTGGATACGTTCTGGGAGGAACAGATCATCCGGAATCAGCTGACTCAATACGATATGTGGCCGGTAACACTGCTGATTCTGGAATTGACGCGATGAACTTACTGCCGGCAGATTCACGAATACGCATTGGAGCGCCGGGGAAGACGGACGGTTACTCACCGGTAAACCAGTTTGTGTTGAGCCCCGACGCTCCCTCGTCATTCTTCTTAGTGAATGGCGTTGAGCTCGGGCCCATGCTGTTCGTGGAACCTATCCCCGAACCTCATTCGGTAATCTTGGTGATGGTTGCTTGCGTTGTCTGCGGCGCCGCCAGAGTCCGGCAAGCTGAAGCCGTTGGAATTTCAAACCGCGGCCAATTCACCCCAGCACCGGACACGTATCGAACCACTCGCGGCCCTGCTGGAGCATCCATTCGGTGCACTCGTTGGGGCCCCAGAAGCCGGGGTCGTACATGAACAGGGTGGGGCGGTCGGACGATTGCCAGGCGTTGAGCACGGGGTCGCAGATGCGCCAGGCTGCTTCGACTTCGTCCGCGCGAGCGAACAGGCTGGCATCGCCCTCGAGCGCATCGAGTAGCAGGCGTTCGTAGGCTTCGGGCATGCTGCCACGAAACTCCTGCTGGTAATTGAAATTGAGATCGGTCTGGCGCATCTTCATCCCCGCGTCGGGCACCTTCGTCTGAAAGTGAAGCTGGATCCCTTCGGCCGGTTGCACTTGAACCACCAGTCGATCCGCCTCGCCCAAGTCGCTGGGGCTGTCAGCAAACAGTCGGTGCGGCGGCGCTTTGAACTGGATCACGAGCTGAGTGGTGCGACACGACATGCCTTTGCCGCTCCGCAAATAGAACGGCACGCCCTGCCAACGCCAGTTGTCGATTGCGAGTCTCAGCGCCGCAAACGTCGCGGTGCGGCTGGTGGGTTCGACGCCCTCGGAAGCGGTATAGCCGCGGTACTGACCGCGGAAGGTGTCGCGTTTGAGAGACTCTTCATCGAACGGACGAATTGCGTGCAGCACCTTCACTTTCTCGTTGCGAATTGCGTCGGCCTCGTACCTCACCGGCGCTTCCATCGCGGTGATCATCAGGAGCTGCAGCAGATGGTTTTGTATCATGTCGCGCATCACGCCGGCCGAATCGTAGTAGCCTGCGCGGCTGCCGACCACAACCTCCTCGGCGACGGTGATCTGCACGTGGTCGATGTAGTTGCGATTCCAGATCGGCTCGAAAATCGTGTTGGCAAACCGCAAGACGAGCAAGTTCTGCACGGTCTCTTTGCCCAGGTAGTGATCGATGCGGTAGACCTGATGCTCGTCGAAGAACTCGTGGACAAAATGATTGAGTTCCTGCGCCGAGGCCAAATCGGTGCCGAACGGCTTTTCGATCACGACGCGGCGGCAGTTGTCGCACTCGTCGGCGAGGCCCGCCTTGCCCAGGTGCTCGATCGCCGGCTTGTAAAATCGCGGCGCCGTCGAGAGATAGTACAGCCGTTCGCACTGCTCGTCGCCTTCGAGTTTCTGGAGGAATTCGCGGAGCGAATCAAAGTCTTCGGCCTTACCAATATCGCCGGCGTGATAGTAGATCAGCTCTTTGAATTCGTCCCAAATCTTCTGCTCAAAGCGTTCGCCGACGAACTTGGCGGTCGTCTCGGCCAGCGAGTCCCGCCACTGATCGTGTGAGAACTTACTGCGCGAAAATCCAACGATCCGCGGCGGGGTCTTGAACCGCCCCTTACGAAACAGTTGATACAGGGCGGGAATCAGCTTGCGGCTGGTGAGATCGCCGGAAGCGCCGAAGATGACGATGGTGGGAGACATGCAAGGAACTATAAACGATAAACGGTGAACTATAAATGGTGTTCCGCACCATTCGGCTGTCAGCCGCCGATCGATTTGCAAGCCGGGCAAGAAGTGTGTTGCCCCGAAGTACCCGTTTCGCGCTTATCGTTTATCCTTCATCGCTTCATCATATCGTCATCGACGTGAACCCGCCGTCGACGTAGATTGCTTCGCCGGTGATGAAGCTGCCGGCGGTTTTGGAGAGTAGCAGCAGCGTAGCGCCGATGAGTTCCTCAGCTTCGCCGAAGCGATCCATCGGGGTGTGACGCATGATGTCGGCGATGCGCTCTTCGCTGAGGATCTTGCGGTTTTGCTCGGCGGGGAAGAAGCCGGGGCAGAGGCAATTCACGCGGACGCCCTGAGTGGCGAACTCGCGGGCCACGTTCTTGGTGAGATTCAAAATGGCCGCTTTGCTGGCGGCGTAGGTGAAAACTTTCGAGAGCGGCAGAAAACTGGTCACACTGCCGATGTTGAGAATCGCGCCACCCCCCGCGTCGATCATCGCCTTGCCAAACACCTGGCAGGCGTAGTGCGTGCCGTTGAGGTTCGATTGGATGATCTTGTTGAACTCGTCCGCTTCGATGTCGAAGTAGGGAGTGGCTGAGTTGACGCCTGCGCCGTTGATCACCGCGTCGACACGTCCGTGGTCCGCGAGGGCCTTGTCGCAGAGCTCTTGGATCGATTGCTTGCTCATCGCATCGACGGCAGCAAACGACGCCTTGCCGCCCTTCGCTTCAATCGACGCAACGCGCGCATTGCCACGCTCCTCGCTCCGCCCGGCAACCACCACGTGCGCCCCCGCCTGTGCGAGGCCCTCGGCCATCTCGCCGCAAAGGACGCCAGTACCGCCAATGACAACGGCCACCTGGCCATCGAAGCTGAATAGTTTTTCTAAGTAGGACATCTAGTATTTCCTAAGCATTCTTACCACAGAGTCACGGAGTGCACAGAGGAACAGTCCACCAATCCGAAGTCTCTGTGCTCTCCGTGACTCCGTGGTGAAACCTCAAGGCTACGAAGGCTCGTGTCGCTCCTTCAACCACTCCGTGTGGAACATCTCGCCGCGGGGTTTGTCGGTGCGCTCGTAGGTGTGGGCGCCGAAGTAGTCGCGTTGGGCTTGCAGGAGGTTCGCCGGGAGATTCGCGCGGCGGTACCCGTCGTAATACGCTAGCGCGGTGGCGAACGCGGGCACTGGGATGCCGAGCGTGGCGGCCGTCGCGACGACGTGACGCCAGGCGTCTTGGCACTCGTTGATCGCCTGTTGGAAGTACGGGGCGAGCAGCAGGTTCTCCAGGTTGGGCTCTTTGTCGAAGGCCTCCTTGATCGTGTCGAGGAAGACGGCGCGGATGATGCAGCCGCCACGCCAGAGCAGGGCACAGTCGCCGTAGTTGAGCGGCCAATCGTGTTCAGCGGCAGCCGCCTGCAATTGGACGAAGCCTTGGGCATAACTCACAATTTTGGATGCGTAGAGTGCCTGACGAATCTGCTCGATGAACTCGCTTCGATCGCCGTCGTATTTCGCGGACGGGCCGCTGAGCACCTCGCTAGCGCGGACGCGTTCGTCCTTCAGCGCCGACAGACCGCGTGCGTAGACGGCTTCGGTCACCAGCGTGCTAGGCACGCCCAAATCGAGTGCCAGCTGGCTCATCCATTTGCCGGTGCCCTTCGCGCCAGCACGATCGAGCACCTTGTCGACCATGGACGTGCCGTCGGAGTCTTTGACACTGAAGATGTCGCGGGTGATTTCGATGAGGTAGCTGTCGAGGTCGCCTTTGTTCCACTCGGCGAACACGTCGTACAGTTCGTCATTGGTGAGCCCGAGCGCTTCCTTCATCAAAAAGTAGGCTTCGCAGATCAGCTGCATGTCGCCGTACTCGATGCCGTTGTGCACCATCTTGACGTAGTGCCCAGCGCCGCGCGGGCCGACCCACTCGCAACAGGGAATGTCGTTGTTCGGTCCGACCTTGGCGGCGATCGCTTGGAAAATCGGTTTGACGTGTTCCCACGACTCAGGGCTGCCGCCGGGCATCATGCTTGGGCCCTTGAGCGCGCCCTCTTCGCCGCCGGAAACGCCCGTGCCGCAGTACAGCAGACCGGCTTCTTCGACGTGCTTGGTGCGGCGTTCGGTGTCGGCGTAGTACGTGTTGCCGCCGTCGATGATGATGTCGCCCTTGTCGAGCAGCGGAATCAGCGTGTCGATGATCGAGTCGACGGCGGGGCCAGCCTTCACGAGCATCATCACCTTGCGTGGGCGGGCCAGGTTCTGGACGAGTTCTTCGATCGTGTGACAACCGACGAATTGCTTGCCCGCCGCGCGACCGGCGATGAAGTCATCGACGACGCTGGTCGTGCGGTTGTTGACCGCCACCTTGTAGCCCCGGCTCTCCACGTTCAACGCCAAGTTCTCGCCCATCACGGCCAGACCGATCAAACCAAAGTCACAGTCGCTCACAACTACCTCGCAGAAAGAAAAAGGGGCTCACCCAGAGTACGAGCCAAAGCATTCGGTTGGCAAACCCAAGATCATCCCCCGCCCGCGTCGCGGGGTCAATGGCTCGACCCGAGCGGCCGTGAGTTGCGACGTGCAAAAGTGCCGATAAATCCGCAATGATTTTCCAACTTTACGAGATTTCATCCGGTCGCGCACGTGTCGCGACGCGGTTCAGTGGACAGCAGGGCTTATTTGACTATCATCACAGGTTTCCCCACATCAACTAGCGAACCCGTGAGTAAACGATGGCCGGACTCGACATCAAGAAGGACAACTGCGAACTCGATTTTCTGGCCCTCGGATCGCTCGTCCATCGGCTCGATCCGGGGACGATCCCGTTCCGTCGAGCGCGGTCGTTTGAGGTGCACGTCTCAGGCGGTGAGTACAACTGCGCGGCCAATCTGGCGAGTTGCTTTGGGCTTAAGACCGGCATCGCCACGGCGATGGTGAACTACGGTATTGGCGAACTCGTGCAGACGCGCGTCCGTGAGATGGGCGTGCGGCCGTATTACAAGCACTTTGAGCACGATGGCGTGCGCGGTCCCAACATAGCTACAGTCTACAGCGATCGTGGGCACGGCGTGCGGGCACCGGTCGTGTTCTACAATCGGGCTAACGAAGCCGGCGCGATGCTCAAACCGGGCGACATCGATTGGCAGGCGATTCATGACAAGGGCGTACGATGGTTCCACTCGGGCGGTATCTACGCGGCACTGGGTGAACAGACGTCCGACTTGATTGTGGAGGGGATGAAAGCTGCCAAGGCGAATGGTGCGATTGCCTCGTTCGACTTGAACTATCGCGCGAAACTGTGGAAGACGCTACCCGGTGGCGAGACTAAAGGTATCGACATGAATCGCGAGATTGCCGCCAACCTCGACGTACTGATCGGCAATGAAGAAGACTTGCAAAAGGGCCTGGGACTCGAGGGCCAAGACGTCGAGAAGTCTTCAAAGCTGGACCCTGAGGCGTTCTTCGGCATGATCGAAAAAGTGAAGTCGGAGTTCCCAAATGTGAAGATGGTCGCGACGACGTTGCGTGAAGTCCACTCCACCAGTCGCCACAGCTGGAGCGCTGTGCTGTGGCGCGAGGGGGAACGCTTCACCGCGCCCACGCTCGAACTCGACGTGATCGACCGCATCGGCGGCGGCGATGGTTTTGCATCAGGGCTGATCTACGGCATGCTCGCAGGTGAAAAACCTGAACAGGCCTTGCGGCTGGGCTGGGCCCACGGTGGGCTGATGACCACGTTCACCGGCGACGTGTCGATGGCAACCCTGTCAGAAGTAGAAACGCTAGCCGAAGGCGGAACGGCACGCGTGCAACGCTAATCGCCGCACAAGTGGCTTGGATGTCGCTCGATCCGCTGCGGCACGGTACAATTGTAGCTCGCCAGCCTGACTACTCCGATGATCCTCCGGAGTCGAGTTCATGAGGATGAGATGCGTTGCGATCTTCCAGAGTGGAACAAGGTGGCCGGGTCGCCATCCACTGCTCCCACCACAAGGTGCGGAGCTAAGGATAGCTGTCGTACCCTCTACCGCGGTAGACGATCCGCCGACAAATGTCGTCGGCAGCGCTGACGGGTCTAAGCACGGCGAAGTCTCCGCGCGCCATGGCAACCATCACTTTGGTCGCACATCAGTGCGAGCTGGAGCAATTCATGGTTGCGCATACTAAGTCACGCTGCTGCTATGCCCTCCTCAGGCGGTGCCTGCGGTTCAACCTGCGATTCCTATTGATCGCAGTTACTTTAGTGGCAGTTGCACTAGGCACTTGGATGCAAAGGACGCGTCGGCAAAACAGCACGGTTGAGCTCATCAAGAGCCTTGGGGGTGAAGTCCACTACTCCTACGAGCTCGAGGAAGACGCCGAAGGTTTGCCGGTGCCTACGTCGCAGGCAGATCCGCCAGGGCCAAGCTGGATCCGCTCGCAAATGGGCATCGACTTCTTCGATTCGGTGGCTGCAGTTCGTCTCCATTTGGGAGGGAATAAGCGCTCGGTAATTCCCTGGCCGAGAGAACTGGAAACCGGGCCACCGGTTTCGCCCTTGCGATCACGGTCGAGTTACACCAGCGCGATTCCCTACATCCTCGCTTTACCGGAACTACGAAAACTTGAACTGGCTGGAATTGAAATCCGAGACGAAGACCTCGTCAATCTGCAGCATCTGACGAAACTCGAACAACTTGTTTTTTTCTCGACGAGTATCTCGCAAGAGCGATTTGCGCACATTGGCAAATTGACGCAACTTGAAGCGCTAAGTTTGTACGCCACGGGGATCTCTGACGACGGAATGAAGCACCTAAGGAATCTTACGAAACTAACCTACTTGAGCCTCTACGGTGAGATGATCTCCGGTCAGGGCCTCAAGCATTTAGCCAACATGCAAGAACTACGAACGCTTGACCTGAGAAGGGTCAACATCACCGACGACGACTTGCAGCAACTTGGCAAACTCAAAAGTCTTGAGAACCTGGCCCTAAACAACACGCCGATCACGACGTCGGGGCTGGTCTATTTATTCGATCTAGAGAAGTTGCGAGTCCTTGATGTGAGTGGCTGCAACATCCCGTCAGATTACTGGATTAAGCAGCTTGAGGAAAGGAACCCAAAGCTACTGATCAGCCGTTGATGCTGGTGTTTCGATACTGTGTTTAGCAGCAGAATTGGCCCGTGGGCCTGCATGAGGTTCAGCCTCGCATCGCTAGCACGTTAACTTCTCTTGACGGGGCAGGGGAGAAGCTCTATTTACGCGAACTCCCGTTCACCCTTGCGAGGTTCGCGATGCGAAATTCTGCTCTCTTCGCCGCTACGGCAATCGCGTTGTCGGTTTCACTGCCGGCGGCTGCCCAGCTTCAGCTGAATCCATCAGGGCAGGTGGAGCTAAAGCATGCCTCACCTGCTTGGCAGACGATTCTAGCGGCGAAGGCTGGGGGAGAAACCAAGTCGGGCAAGCGTCAGTATGTCTTCCAATGCTCGTTCGAACAGAAGCAGAACGAACTGCTGGACGCGCTGAACGGTTCCAAGCCGAAGACACAGAAGATCATCGCGATTGAAGACCAGCCCGCAAAGGTGGAGCAATTGAGCCAACGCCCGTTTGTGACCGGCGCGCTTGAAGTCGAACAGAAGACGAAGGCTGGCGAAGCTTCGTATCAACCGGTGCTTACGGCGCTGGAACACGGGAACTCGGTGGAAGTGACGATCAAATCGCTCGACAAAGAGCACGTGCAACTCGACGCGACGTTCGCGTTCACGCGCATCGCGGAACCGGTGGAGGTTGCTGTCGGCGAGCGAAACACGCAGGCGGTGATGAACAACACCGTATCGCAACGACTTGTGCGTAGCGTGAAACTTGGCGAGAAGTTCAACCTAGTTATCCCAGGTCTCGACGGTGAACAGCCCACCGTCATCGAGTACTCGATCGTCGAGCTCTAAAGCTGATCGTAAACCGGTAAGCTCAGCACGCGCTGCTCGATTTCTTCGAGCTGCGCGGGAATCGTCGACTGTCCGTCGGCTTCGTACTGTTCTTTGAGCTGCTCGGCCGTCAGCCCCTCTTCCAGGCCGCGCAAGGTGGGCAGATAATCGTCGACGTGGAATTCCTCGGCCAACCGTTCTAGCGAGAGCTTGTCGGCCAACAGGCGCTCCGCGAATACAATGCCCGCAGTGTTGGCTGCCATATCGACGAAGCTGAAGCCGGTGCCGCCCTGCGAGTCACTCATTTCTTTGGCCAGCCCGGCGCTGACTGTCGCGGGCTTTCCAATCGCGACTTGCAGGTGCGCCGACACGAAAAAATGCTTGGTGAGGTCGACTCGCTCGCGCATCGTCGGCGAGCCGAGCACTTCCAACCGCTTCGCACGCGCCGCGTCGGACTCGACTTGCTTGATGAATTTGCCGGTGCCGGGGAGCTCACGTAATGCGGCCGAGTCGTCGACGAAGATGCCCAGCGCTAGCAACATTGCGCGTTTCGCATTGGTTGAGCGTAGTTGACTGGCCACGCGTGCCGCGGTGCGCACGTAGAGGTTGGTCAGTTCGTCGCCTGACATCGCATCAGCTTCTTCATCGATCTTGTCTCGCTGCGAACTGCGACTCTCTGCCAAAGCGACCAACTCCTCGAGTATCCTTCGCGTATCGCCCGCAATGGGAGTCGTGCGCGGCCTACGCACCGCGACAGCTGCCGCAGGACCTGGAAACATCTTCAGTATCTGCACATACTGCCGAGCTGCGGGATCCTCAGGCATTGCCTGCACAAGCACCCCGTAAATTTCATTGAGTCGTTTCCTGGTTGGCTGTGAGATTCTTCTGATATCGCGTAATCCGTGCGTGCGGATCTCTTCGCCCATGATCGCAAGAATTAGTGCATTCACCGGATCGAACGTGATTCGTGATCCGACCGTTCGCTGCAGTCCGCGCGTGAGCGAGGGACGCATCACGCTTTGCGGCTCGGGGCTATGGGAAGCCCCCAGGTAATGTCCGAGTTCGTGGACCAACAGCTCGAGTCGCTCTGTCTCGAGCAAATTCCGAGAACGCTCGCGGATCAGGATGTGGGAATGCAACGGCCAACGAGTGACCCCCAAATGTGACCTGCCGCGCGATGCTTCAAACTGGCTGCTGAAGCCGATCACCAGTTCCGCGGGCTGAGGTTTGACTTCTTGTTCGAACTCGCGCAGGGTGTGGACGAAGTGTTTCTGACTTTCGTCCGAGTCCCAAGTGGTCACTTCGACGACATTGAGACGAATGCCGCTCTGCTTCTCTAGAATCTTGGACGCCTCCGAAATACGTTTGCGGAGCTTCGGTTCCCAAATTCGTCGATGCGTCGGCTCATTGTCGTCAGCAAGAACCTTGACGTTGATCGTCACCGTCTCGGGCGGACGTTCCGCGCCACGTATCGGATTGGGTGTAGGCACCGGAGTAGGCTGCTCGCCCAATCCAATCTGCTCAAGATGCAGTCGATTGCCATCGGGTGAGCGCGAAAAGAAATAAGCACAGGATGGCTTCAGATAGTGCCGTTCTCGCTGTAATCCCTCACCATACACGACACTCAGCTGTCTTTGAAAATAAGCCGGCAGCGATTCGCCGGATGCGATCGTAAGACTGTCCATCGCACCGTTCTGACGATCCAGTCCAACTGTGATGGTCTTGAGCGTACGATTAGCCAGCACCACCACCTTGGCCTGAGCGGGCTGGACCATTAGCAGCAAAACTAGGGCAACACTGAAGCGAAGCACGTCGGGCAATTTTAGGGCTCAGCCAGGGGCTAGGATGGTCGTGGCGCGTAGCTCTTATCTTAGTCGACGAGCACGATTTGGGCGAGGATTCGCCATGGGATGGCTGACGCCGTATTTACAGAAGCGTCTGCAGTTCTTGCATCGCGCAGACATCCCGCTCTTGACCCAGGGCAGCAAACGAAGCCTGCAGATTGTTGAGCATCCGCGTTAGCCACTGCCGGTGAGTTGCGCGAGCCAGCAAATTAGGAGTGAATTTCACGTTCAGGTTGGTCGCGTCGCGGATTCGTTGGACAATCTCCTGTTCAGAGAGCAGCGCGCCGCTGCTGAACGGGTCGATATAGATAGATTCACCAGATCGTTCGGCACCTTCGACCTCGGCCAAGAAATGGCCCGGAGCATTCACCCCGTGGATCACCAAACCTAACGGCTCCGCAACGCGTTTGTAGACAAGTGCCAATGCGATCGGCAAACCTCGTCGGGTGCGAAGTATGTCGGGCAAATAGCTGTTCGCTGGATCGTAGTAATCGTCGGTATTGCCGCGTAATTCAAACACATCGAACAGCACATCGTGCAGGTGGGCGAGCAGCGCCGTCTTCGATCGCGACTGCACGCGGCGTTTTACCGTGTCGGCCAGGTTGTCGACGATTGTTTCGACCTCGGCCAGGCTGGCTTCAGGCCGCTCATGCAAAGCAACCGCAAACGCGGCGCGGAACAGGCCCTCGCCGGTATCGAGTGACGATACTTGCGATTCGAACAGTTCGAAAGCCGACAGTCGGCAGTAGGCGGATTGTGGCATCAGATTCGATTCTCTATTCCGCCGCTGTGAGACTTAGGGAGTGTCGCTAGGCTTTCGCATCACTTGGACCAGAATCACGACAGCCATATAGCAACCGACAAAAATCAGCCCGGTGTTGCCTGCTTTCGAGTAAACCGACGTGATCGCTCCGACCACCGCAGCCACGACCGCGATGCCCATCGCCGAGTTCCAGATTAAACGACTTCGCCCGCGCGGTCGATGCTCGCCGAGAATTGCTTCTTGGTTCATCATCAAATAGAAGGTGATATAGGCAATCGGCAACAGCATGAGACCGAAGACACTCGTCGGAATCGCCAGATAGGCTTTCGCTTCGCCCTGCCAAATGATGGGCCATAAAGCGCCGGAAGCCGCGGCAAGGCAGCCCAGACGAAACACCTTGCCACCCAGCGGAGCGTCGAAGATCTCGCAAAAGGTGAATCCCGAAATCAGCAGCATCACCGAGATCGTCGAAAGCGTCATACCCACTACGCCCAGGCCGAAGATCACATTGGAGAAAAATCGTCCGTCGGAATCCTCGCTGGCAAACAACTCTTGCAACGACTTCGCTAGGTCGCCCGTGTCGCGTTTCACGAGCATCGCAGCGAGATTTGATTCGCCTGCCGAGAGATCACTCGACATCAGGTAGTTTCCTGCCTCTTGGGCGGCGTTTCGCGCGTCGATCAGGTCTGCGTACTGTCCGGCGAATCGTTCGGGGACCTGCACGACGTTCCCCTCAATGAGTGAGCCCTCGGGCAGCCGACCATGAAACTGAGTGGCGGCGGCGATCACCACGCATCCGGTGGCCAACACAAACGGAATGAACATGCCGGTCGCCATGTCGAAGATCGACAACCCGCGGAAATCTTTGTTCCAGCCGCTGGCCAGCAAGTTGTAAGGCAACAAAAAGGTCATATTGATGCCTACTGCCGTCGCTCCGGCAGCGAGCACAATGTCGCGCTGCTGACTGACGATCTTGTCGGTCCAATACAGACGCGCACCAGGATCGGCAATCGCCTCGATAAGCGGCTTGAGGGTGTCGGATGGCTCAATTAGATTGCGCCACTTCGGAATCAACCCGGCGCCGATTGCTGCCCAATCAATTCCGTCGCCGACCAGGGAGATCCGGACAACCACGCCAAAAAAGCACAATACGATCGCCGCAACGACGATCTTCAAAACGGTTTCGTAAATCTTGACCGTCACGCTCCCCGAGCCGTAGCTCCACGTCACGGGCAGGCAAATACACAGGATCGCGATCGATACGACCCACTTGCCCAGGTTGCTTCCTTCAGGACCTGGTGCCAACGGCCCGTCGCCGCTAAACAAGCCAGGCAACAGGTTTTGTTCCAAAACGCCGTAGCACAACGAATACTGGGGCATGGCCCACACCATGGTCGCCATCAACGAGGCAATCAGCCACGACCAACCCAGCACCGGATTGATGTGCTTGTTGATCGCTCGAAAAGGACGCTCGCCGGTCGAAAGCGTCACGTAGCTAATCGCGCTGAGCATGACCACGCCCATGATCATGGCGAAAGGCTGTACCCAGACCATGCTCACGCCGGCGATGATGCCCAAATACAGGCTACTGCTGAGTGAACCGCCCCCCAAGGTGATCGCACTTTGCAACCAGCCGGGCCCGGAGAGTTTGACGTAGGTGAGCCACTTGGCGAGTCCACCTTTCTCTTGGGCAGCAAGAAGAAGCTGTCGGTCCGCTTCAATCCGCGCTTCGTCTGACATGGAGAGTCCTTGGGATCAATCGGTGAACGGCAATCGCGAAGCCGGGCCTGGGGAGCATCAACGACGCTTCGCCAATTTGCTCCGTCCGAGAATAACACGCATCGATTGCTTGGACAACTGCGCGGCACGTGCCGAATCGGCGGCGCCTTCCGACTTTTGGCCTTCGACGCATGGTCACGGCGCACGGGAACTTGCCGACTCGACTCGTGCCCTTCGCCGATGTGATAAGCCATGCAGGACGCGGCGCTAAGTGCCTATCCGACAACCAATCAGGACCGTCCCCAAGCGCCGGCCTAATCGGCGGTTCTTTTGGACGGACGGCCCTGGGGGACCGTACTACGTTTGGGGATCGGTTGTAAGGCTTAGAACAGGTCGTCCTGCGAGTCATCGTCAAGGCTGAAGTACAATTCGCGCGCTTGACGGTCAGCTGAGCCATCGTCGTCTGGCGAGGTCGCGCTGCTTGACGCGAGCGCCACTCCAACGTCTGAAGATTGGCTAACCGGATCTACGAAGTACTCCTCGCTCGCGTTTTCCAACGCCTCGAAGGCTGCTTCGCGCGCGGGAGGTTCGTACGCAGGTCGATAGATGCCAGCGAATGCTGCTAAATCACTTTCAGGAGCCAATGCGGCAGCGACCGGTGACGCGGAAGCGTTACGCTGCCAGGCAAGGAACTCGATGCCATTGCTAAAGCGCCGGTTGTCCCCTGGAATGGTGGCATTCGACGAGGACTGATAGGCACTAGCCCACAGGTCTAAGTCGAGACTATCGACCACCCCGTCGGAGTTGCCATCACCGTCCGCCATGCTCGGCGCACCGCTCATGCTGTAGCCGCGCTGGTATGCCAAGAAGTCCGTGCCATCGACGTCGCCGTCTTGGTCGAAGTCGCCGGTCCCGCTGGTGTTGGGATCAATCAGATCGCCCGCGACCACCGGCGGGTCAAAATTGCCCACGATCGGCAGCGCCAGTTCATCACCGAACTCGGCATAGAGATCCGCACCAAATGGCACGGGAGTGAACGGATGGTTGAGGGTATTCACCGAGCCGAATACCCGATCGTTGAACCCGTCGTTCGGATTCTCATCGTTGGAAATTAGGAAGTACCATTCGGCGATTGGCCGATTGTCTTGAGCGCTGTTTCTCGGCACCCACAGGCCGATGTCGTCGATGCCGTCCTGATCCATGTCCGCCGCGACGGGTCGATCGAGCACCCCGGGGAAGCCCCAGACGATGTTGGCATCCGCCCCGTTGAATCCGTTGACTGCCAGGTCGAATGTAAACAAGTTATTGTTAAACACACCAGCATCGTCGATTCCGTCGCCATCGAAATCACCAACGATCGGCGTCCCGTAGAGATTGGTATTAACGACCGTGTCGATGATGTAGTCATGGTTTGTGTCGAGCGCCCATTGGCCGGCGTAGTACAGCCCAATCTCATCGCCGTTATCCGCGTTGTTGTCAAAATTGCCAGCAATTGGGAGCGCCCCAGCGATATTCGCAAAACCGGCAATCGGTGCTTGGGTGACGATCAAGTCGTCCACGCCGTCAGGATCGCCGTTGCCGTAAACGACACCATCACTGTCGAAATCGATCAGCCATTGGAAGATGCCGTTATAGTTGCCGTAGTTGGCAAACTGATCGAAGAATCGCTGGCCTGGCATGTTCGTCCCGATCGGCGTGAAGCGACCAATCGTCAACAAATCGTGAGGACTCTGATTGCCAGAAATCGCCGCGCCGTTGAGGAAGGCATCCATCGTGAAGGTAATGTCGACGTTTGTCGCATCGTTACCGATCTGGCCGTTGGACGGATCCCAAACGAAATTGCCGTTGATGTCGATGTCGATATTCTGCGACACGTACGAACCGATTTCAGGCACACTGTCGATCGTAAACCGTCCAACGAAATCGCCACCAGGAACACCATCGCCACTTGGAAAAGTGGGATTCTCGAGCGGACCCGTCGCGTTCGACTCGCCATCGAGCTTGTTATTCGCCGGGTCGACCAAATTGTCAGAGACGGTCAACGTATAGCGATCGTCCGGCAGGAAGTCCGCGAAATCCAACTGAATCGTCGCGGTCGCTTGTTGGTTGGCGGCAGCAAACTGCAACACCGTGACGTTGGTGATGCCGATCGGTCCTACGTGGTCGCCCACCAGCCTGTAATTTCCAACGGTTTCTGCAATCTCTTGCTGCAGGGCGAAATAGACGAAGTTCGGATCGACGTTCGACCGCAACGGTAGATCACGCACGTTGATCGTGATTGAATCGGTAAGCGGCGTGAAACCGTTTTCCGATGGCTTCGGATCGAACAGGTCGTACGCCGGATCGGCAGTCGGATGCACTGCCTGCGTAACGCCAGCAGGATCGTAGACCTGTGGTCCCTGCGTATCGATAAAGATGTTCAGGGTGTCAACGCCATCGGCAATCTCGCCCGCCATTGGCATCGGATTGCCGGCGACGTCTTCCGCTGTCACTAACAGACGGCGCAAGCCGTCTTTCGGCAATCCGACAATCTGGTTGAGATCGAGCGCAGAAACGACTTCCCAGTACCCCAACGGATCGCCGTTGTCGTCGACAAACGCGTCATTGCCATCAAACGGCACAGCGACGGTCTGCCCTAAAAAGGTGTCGGTCGCCAGATCGATGATTCCATCGCCATCGTTATCGTTATAGACGCGGACCACTGTATTGGCTTCCGCACGTCCCCACAAACGCGGAGTCGTGTCGCTGGTGACACGATCGCCGAAAGTAGTTGGGTCGGTGGTGACGCCGCTGTCGCTATCGGCAGCCAGCCCATCGTCATTCACCACGGCATTCGGTAAGCCAAACGAAACAGCCGGCGTCAGAGTGTCGATTATTAGTTCGAGCAGAAAATCGTGACTGACGTTACCGGCACGATCTTCAACCTCCAATTTGAGGTTATGCACTCCATCAGCCAGCACGCCGCCCGCGAGAACGGCATTGTTCGTGCCAACGTTCGCGAAATATTGGTCTGGCAGACGCTCCTCAATCAGCGTCAATGCCGTGAACATGTCGGCAGCGACGTTCACTGCATCCACTGCTGCATCTTGCGTGGAGTCGTACAGCAAGAATTCGGCCTCGTTGTTTGGAGCACCAAAACTCTCGTAGCGGTCGTAGATGCGGAACTTGTAGTTGTCGTTGAACAACGCTTGAGCCAAGAAGACGTTGGGGTCTTCCGAAGTCATCGTCACGATAGGCTGATTCTGCTTGGTGATGTTATCGACATCGCTACGGCCAGTGTCGCCCGTACCTGCGTTTGTGATTAGATCCAGGTAGGGCGTATTCGGCGCGGTCTTATCGATGACGATCCGCAACGCGTTCGCATTCGCCGCGTCTAGCGGCGTGAAGTTCCCCGCCCAGTCCTCAAATCGCACGGTGATGTCGTACACACCTTCGACCATTGGCTCGACGGTCACTTCCCAGGCGCCCAGTCCGTCACCATCGACGTTGTTGGAGAGTTCACTGCCCACCAAACCGGAGCCCACCAAAACGGGACTGGCTCCGACCACCGCATTACCGGACGAGTCGATGATCAAGGTCGCGTAGACGAACACCTTGTTGTTGATCTCCGCGACACCGTCGAACGCCGGCTCCCATTTGTTGGTGACATTGTCGTCGTTGAGCATGCCCGAGTCGCTTGAGTCGAGCAGATTAGGCGTCACGGCCGCCGGATCTACCGTGTCGACGAACACCTCGAGCAAGAAGTCTTCACTAATGTTGCCCGCCCGGTCTTCAACCTCGAGTTTGAGATTGTGAGTGCCGTCGGCCAGGTTGAAGGCGCGAGTCAGCGCGGTCAACGAAGTGAACATGTCACCGGCAGTCGTCACATTGTCGGCAGCAGCGTCTGCGGCGGAGTCGTAAAGCAGTGCCTCAGGATTGTTTTCGAAACGATCAAAGATTCGAAACTTTAAATTGTCCGTGAACAGTGTTTCTG
Organism: Bythopirellula sp.; assembly: GCA_965228965.1. Lineage (GTDB taxonomy): Bacteria > Planctomycetota > Planctomycetia > Pirellulales > Lacipirellulaceae > Bythopirellula. Next base: position 4,220,558 of record OZ245849.1, on the reverse strand, counting down.
CCAGCGCGATGTTGGGGTCGGTCGTGGTCATGAAGAACTGCGGCATCGGGTTACTCGTAATCTCGTCCGCCAGATTCTCTCCCGTGTCGTCGATCAGATCCAACAGCGGCGTGTTAGGAGCCAGCTTGTCCACGACCACATCAATGGTTGTCGCCACATCGTTATCAAGATCCACGTCGAAGGTTGTCACTGTGCCCGCGGCGTCTTCGACTTCCAACGTAATGTCGTAGGCTCCGTCGGTGAGCGGCTCAGTTGTAATCTCCCACAGGCCGAGCCCATCGTTATTCGCGCCTCCGATGCCGCCAATCGCACCTATGCCGACATCGGAAGTATCAGATCCGGTGACCGTTTGGCCGACAGATAGACCATTGGCGTAGATCCGCACAATGGATCCTGTGGGTGCGATGCCCTGGAATGCCAAGGCCATGATGTTGGTGACATTGTCATCGTCGAACATGCCCGAGTCGCTCGAGGCGTTCAGGTCGGCCGAGATCATGTTCATCACTGGGTTGGCGTCCAAAATCGTGATAAACAGTGGGTCTGACAGCTGCGCGCGACCGGTTTCCCGGTTCGGATCCTGCTGCCCGTCAACCATTTGCACGGCGGACGTCACGAAATACTCACCCGGGGTAAGCGCGGCGTTGGGCGTAAAAGTCCACAAGAAGCCACTCACTCCAACTTGATCTGCAAAACCCTCGGTGACCGACCCGTCGTCGAGATTAACCAGGGTTACGAACACACCAGCGCCATCGTCGGTCGCATCGGCGGCATCGCCGTCGTTGTTGGGATCGATCGTTGCCTGATTCAACAACGTGATTCCCATGTCTCGAAAGTCAACCAGATCCGCCTGCACCAAGAATGTGGGAGTGTCGTCGCTAGTCACATTGTCGGTATTGCTGAAACCTGTATCGCTCGACGATACCAAGTCGACAAATGCTGGGGCCGGAGCAGCGAAGTTCTCAATCTCCAGATCGTATTGGTTGATGTCAGCCGGCGCTTTGCCCAACACCCGAATCAAATAGGTTTCTTGAGTCACCACCGGAAGCACCACCTCCTCGTTGTCGGTGGTACTGGTCGAACTTACGATCAGATTGTCTGCCAAATCACGGACCTCTAAATCAAGATCGCCATTGATATGGTCAAAGAACGAATTGATGATGAGCTTGCCCGTGTGATGCGCCGTGTATTGGAAGAAATCGATATCGCCGACATTGATGGTCTCAAAATCGTTGAAAATCAAGTACGGAGCCGAGCCGGCGACCGTGAGTTCCAACGTGTCGATTTCGAAAACGTCGGCAAAATTCGCAGGCACTTGCAAGTTGCCATTCGCATCCAGTCCGTCGTCGACCATAACACCGATGTCAAACACTTCCACGTTGGCATCGGAAACATCGTAAGTTGCCGTGAATGTCCGCCCGTCGGCCGACCAACTGCCAGACGCGAGGCTTAACGTGCTCGCCACATCCGGATCGAACGTGATCGTCGGATCCGCGGACCCGTCGTCGGTCATCGGCTCACTAAACAGGACGGCGATCGTGAATGGATTTGCAACGTCAATATCAGAAATCAGCAGATCGCTCGGAGTGACGCTAACGACCGTTGGATTCTCGGTGTCGATGATGAACTGATCGGCTTCCGTGGCATTGACCTGCAAATTACCTGCCGCGTCTTGGGCACCACTCGCGGTAATATCGATCCCGTTTACGGTCACGCCCGCGTCGGCAACGCTATAGGTCGCCGTATACGTGGTGTCGCCTGCCGACCACGCCCCCGAAACGAACGTGAGCGTGCTCGCGACCGCCGGATCGAAGGTAATCGTCGGATTCGCAGAACCATCCGCAGTCATCGCCTCGTCATAGACGACTGCTACGGTAAACGGACTACCGACGTCGGCATCTGTGACGACCGTATCACTAGGTGTGATACTAATGACGCTGGGGTTATCGGTATCAATGTCGAACACATCCGCATTGGCACTCACCGTCTGGAGATTGCCGACATCGTCTCGCGCCCCACTGACGTTGACATCCACTCCCGGTACCGTGGCACCGGCGTCAGCGACGTCGTAAACGGCGCGATAGGTCGTGGAATTCAACCAACTCGAGGCAGCCGCATCCAAAGTTAACGTAGTGGCTACCGCCGGGTTAAAGGCGAGCGTCGGATCCGCACTGCCGTCGGTGGTCATATCTTCGCTGAACACGACATCAATGCTGAAGGCATCGTTGCCAACATCCGCATCGCTAATGACGGGGTCACTTGGGGTGACACTCAAAACCGTCGGATTCTCGGTGTCAATGCTGAATGCGTCTGCCTCGGTCGCATTGGCTGGCGCGTTGCCGGCTAGGTCCTCGCCACCCGACACCGCGATGTCGATGTTGTTCACTTCTGTATTCGCATCCGCCACGTCGTAAGTCGCCGTGTACGTCGTATCACCTGCCGACCAGCTTCCGCTGGCGAATGTGAGGGTGGACGCAACGATAGGGTTGAACGTGACAGTCGGATCCTGCGAACCATCGCTGACCATTGGCTCGTCGTAGACCACCGTGACTGTAAAGTTACCTGCACCGACGTCCGCGTCAGTAATTAGCAGATCGTTGGGGGTAATGCTCAGCACATCGGCTTGCGTGTTGATGTCAAAAATGTCGAATGCGTCACTCGCCGCTTGCAGGTCGCCGGCAGCGTCGCGCCCGCCACTCACGTTGACGTCAACTCCGGGAATGTCCACACCAGCATCGGCTACGTTGAACACTGCTGTGTAGGTCAGCATGTCGGCCGACCAACTGTCGGACGCGAAGGACAGCGTGCTCGCCACATTCGGATCAAACACCAATGTCGGATCAGAAGACCCGTCTGCAGTCATCGCCTCGCTGAACTGAACGGCAATAGAAAAGCTGCTGGCACCCACATCGCCGTCGGTGATCAACGAATCGCTTGGCGTGACACTCACGACCGTCGGCGTGGTCAGCATGTGGCGAGCTTCCAGATGCTCAACGCTCAACAGTGAGCGATTCCCGCCGGAGAGGTTCGAGAGCTGTTGAGACCGGCGCTGTTTCTTGCGACGCGGAGCTTTGCCTAAGCGGTTGCGAGAATACTCAAAAATCGAACGACGGCGAGAAAACATGACGTTGCCCTCTGGCGAGAAAATCTTAGGTGTCGAATATGAAAGCTAGTGATGACAGCAGGTGGCACGCCGACCAATACGCGGTGTGCACATGTTTTTTCGCAGACCTTGCGAGAGAAGGCGCGCCGAGGGGGCGCATAAGCGGCGCCCAGACAGAACCCCTCCGATCCCCGGGGCGGAGGAACCAACTTTTCCTACCCCCAGCCGAGATTTCGGCATTGATTATAAAATGGGCAGGAGAGGGAACACAAGTAATTAGTGATCAACGCACGATTTTTGAGTTCTACGTGGCATATCGTGGTTGTGAAGAAGTTGAGAAAGAGCAGGGGGAATCGCTCGAATGCGTTGCCACGATTGAAGTTGCGAGATTCCTGACGGTCTCAGCTTCCGCCTCCGCGCATGAGAACGCGGCGTGACTCGTCCCCCCGAACGAGTCACGCCGCTGACTTTCCCCACTCAATTCCCCTTGCATCAGGCCGGCGAAGACCAGCCTGGCGCTGGGGTTCTACCATCGTCGCTCGATCCGAGCCGTCAGTCCTTCGAACATGATCGTGTCATCAGCACCAGTGTAGTTGTTCGCTTGCACCGAGTTGATGAACTCCGAAGTCGTGAGCGTGTTGAACCAGTACGATGCGAGGTAACCGGCCGACGTTCGCCACTTTCGGCACTTGCTGGCCCAGTGCAACCCAACTTCCAAGTCCAGAGTCGTGACGATGCGATCGTCTTCCCAATCGGCCAGCGCCAGCGATGGAGTCGTATTGGGCGGAACGGGATTCACTGTGGCGTTGTTCAGAAAGTAATCTGCGTGAAAACGCCCCGACAAAGTGCCTACGGTACCTTTGCTGTAGATCGACCAACCACTGCAGCCGAAACGACGCTCCGCATCAAGTCCCAAAGTCAGGCCGCCACCGTCGAAGTCGATGTTTGAACGCGTATCGATCACACCTGCCGAGCCACCGGCAAAAGTGCCAATCGAGCGAAAATCCTGCGTTAGACTGCCGTAGCGTCCGCCCACGCTCCAGTTGATGGCGTAAGTTTCGGTACCCTTCCACAGCGACCGGTAAGTGATGTCTGCCAGCTGAAAGTCGACATCGTATGCCGCGTTGACCGGGCCAACCGAGCTGGTGATTAGAGCGCCCGGATGGTGAACCAATGAGCCGACGGCACCACCGCCACCAATGATGTTGGGCGGAGCGAGCCCATCAATCGAGTCACTCTCAAAAAACGAATAAGACACGATCAAGCTTGAGCATGGCGAGAACGCCTTTGTTACGGCCGCGCGAAAACCTGGTTCGTGGTGCGGACCCAAACTTCCGATTCGACCGAACGGGACGGTCCCAGCACCGCCAATGCCATTCTGTTGTTGGGCATAGGCAACATCCGCGTCGGTCGTGTGCAGGTACAAGAACTCTCCGGCAAATCCCGACATGTGTGCCCACCAGGGCGAACAGCAACAGCAATCGCCGCAGCAGCAGTCCCCACAGCAATCGTCGCAGCAACCGGTGTCACAACAACCCAATCCACAGCAGCCCGAGTCACAACAACCGGTGTCGCAAGTTCCAGACTCACAATTGGAACGCCGCACACCTAGATCGATTCGTTGCTTCGATGTGTTGGGACGGTAGGAATCGTCCGTAATCATCACGACACCGTCTGCCGCTTGCGCCGTGGGCATCGCCCAGCTAAGCGACAAGCAAAGGCACGCCGCGATCGCGGTAGACGTGCCCCACCTAACTCTCAACTTAAACATGATTCCCCCCCGGGTGTTTGTGCGGCATCGGGCCGCGAATACTGAACTGGGTCTTTGAGTTCGTGTTCGAACTTGCGGTGCTCGTCGTCGCCGAGCTGGCGTGTTGTCGCAATACGACGTGAGAAGACTTCATCAGCGCGGGTTGCTCACGTTCGCTTTGCAACAGTCAACGAGAACCGACCGGTCGCATAAGCTACACCTAACGATCGGGTCGTTCCTGCTGGGTAATTTAGACCGCTGCCAGTGGCCAGCAGCAATTGCCCAAACTGCCTAGAACTCCGTCGGAAGCTGTGCGCGAGCGCCAAAACAGAACATCCCGCCTGGACCGAATCCGCATGCTAGCAACATCGAACGCCGCAGGACGCGATTGGCATGAGGCACCACCAGTTCCATGCTTCACGGGCGCAATTCCGCATTCGGCTCACTGATCGCGGCGGCTTCTTCGGCGGTGATGAAGTTGTCTCGATCGGCGTCCAGCCCTTCAAAATGAGCCTCCGAGCCCAGGAACTCCGTCCGGCTGATGTCCCCGTCGCCATTCAGATCTGCTTGCAGAAACCAATCCGGTGCGCCGTCGTGCGTTGCCGCCGACGCGCCGACGTTCGGGACGTAGAAAGATCTTTCGCTTGGACTTTCCGCGCGGAGAAACGCCACAACGAGCGAATACGGCAGTTCCTCGCCGCCTAGCTGCCCGTCCGCGTTGGCATCTGCGGCGCGCATTCGATCCGCTGCCTCGACAATTTCTCGTTCCCCCAGTTTGCCATTCGCATCGACGTCCAGGTATTCAAACAACCTGTCGCTCTGATCATGAACCATCAAGCTAACCTGATTCGCCTGCACGCTCGGTCCTTGGGCAGCATTCCCGCTCAGATCCTGGCCAGAGATGATAAGTCGCGTGTCAGCGCTGCCAATAACAACACGAGTCGATGAGGAGTTCGAGATCGGCTCGATTTGCTCAGCCTGTTCGAGCACTTGGATCTGAGTTTCTCGTGACTCGGACCCTGACTCTGAACCGAAATCGACGGCAAGTTTCAGGTGCGGCTCTATTGACGCCATGGATGCGAGTTCGTCCGCATCCAAAGACTGATCGCCATCCGCGTCGAGTGCAACGAACAACTCCGGACGATTCAAGAAGCTACTCGGCCCAATCTGTTGCCGCGGTGCGTACAGGTCGCTCAGTACGTAGTCGAGTTCGCGCGCATCATCTCCATCTCGGAGGTGGATTGCCGCGTCGCGACGCGACTGACGCCGAAAGCGAGATTGCTGACCGGTTTGTGAGCTAAGTTGGTCGCGCAGCGTCGCCAGTTCGGCGTCGTCGACGATGCGGTCGTCGCTCGTATCGAGCAGAAACAGCCGCTGCGCGGCCAATTCGATTTCATCGCCAGCCAGACGCCCATCACCGTCGCTGTCGAGGATTTGCCAGAGCCGAGAAGCTCTCGTTCCTCCCGCCAAGTAAGATCGACGACTACGAATCCGCAACGGTGTCGCGCTTCGTCCCCCGTCGCGACCCAGCCACGCGGCGGCCTCGCCACGCTGCATTCGACCGTCTTCGTTCTCATCGTATCGTTCGACCCAGTCCTTGAGTGTGCGCTGACGAATCGTATCGATTGCGGCCAACTCGCTGGTCAAAAACTCTTCGTTTTCGCGCCACTCCGACCAAGTCGAACGCCCATCGCCATCCGTGTCCCCAGCGAGAATCACTTGGTCGATCAGCGATTCAAGTCCTTCGCCAATAGGCTGCCCATCGATCGTCAGCCAGACGTCTACCAGCAGCGGCCCACCTCGGGCGAGGAGCACGATACGCTCAGGCAACGGAGTGATCTTGGCTGATTCCTCGGCAACCTCGCTTTCGTCCGCATCAGGTTCAGGCACTTCCTCAGTTGATGGATGTGCGGCGGACGGTGAATCCTCCGCGTCGGCGAGAATCTGCTCATTCAAAGCGGGCTGTGGCTCAGCTTGCTGCTTGTTCGGAGTCTCCTCGCCGCAGCCGCACAGCGCCAACATCCACGTACAGGCGACCAGCAAATTCGCGAGCCGCCCCATGCGATACTCTTGCAGACCAATCACACCAAGATCTCGTCGATGGGTGTCCCTTCCGCGAGTTTGATCGGTCGGTGTGAGCTCGTCATGTTTTCGTGATCCGGCGCAACTCCCAGCGCTGAGCAGAGGGTTGCCAGGACATCACCAATCGCCACCTTATTTTCCTCAACTACGCTACCACTGGCGCTAGTGCGACCATAGGCTTGGCCTCCAGCAATTCCACCGCCACCAAACACGCACGACCAGGCCGCGGGAAAGTGGTCGCGGCCGCCATTGGAGTTGATCGTCGGCGTGCGGCCGAATTCGCCCATCCACAGAATCGTCGTCGAATCCAGCAAGCCGTGCTCCGCAAGCTCCGTCATCAGCGTCGCCCAACCTGCGTCAAGCTGCGCTGACAACTCCCGCACCTTATTGAAATTGTCGTCGTGCGTGTCCCACGCCAATCCATCGCCCAGCGCCACCTCCACGAAGGGTACGCCCCGCTGCACCAGCCGTCGCGCTAGCAAACACCCTTGACCGAACAATCCTGGTCCGTACCGCTGGCGGACCTTGTCGGACTCCTTGGACAAATCAAACGCGTCCCGCACCTCTGGCGTCATCAAACCAGCCGCCTTCTGGTACAAATCGTGATGTGCGTGCAGGGAGTTGATCCGACGATCCTTTAAGAATCCCTGCTCCAGCTGCTGCCACATTCGCATCCGACGCTCCGCCTGCTGGGCGTCGACCCCTTCGGGCAACTGGATATTCTCCAACCTGAGGTCGGCCAAAGGAGAACCCACGACCGTAGCCATTGACGGGTCAGCACTTCGATTCGCAGCCACGATTGCCGGCGCGAAGCGCTGACCTAGAAAACCGGGCCCAAACGACGCGGGACTGACCTCGGGCCGCGGCACGACACTTACGTAGCTCGGCAGGATCGCGCCGGCGTGGGATATCTCTTTCGACAACGAACAGGCAATCGAGGGATGAGCAACGTCGCCCATCGGCGCATGACCGGTGCGCACCAAATGCGTACCCCGCGCGTGATCGCCTTCCTTGGTACTCAACGAACGAACGATCGCTAGCCGATCGGCGTGTTCGGCAAGCTTAGGCAAGTGCTCGCTAAATCTCAAGCCTGGCACGCTGGTGACAATCTCTTTGAACTCCCCGCCATTGTTGTGGTCGGGCTTCATGTCGAAGGTGTCAGTCTGACTTGGCCCGCCGTTCATCCACAGCAAAATGCAATGTCGTCGGCGCTGGGGGTCGCGTGCCAGATTCGTCGCGAATCCGGGCAGCCAGCCCGAACAACTGGCTCCCAACACACTCAATCCCAGACGTTGCAGCATCGTGCGACGATCCAGCGAGCGAAATTGACTCGACATGGCCAAACCCTTCAACTGGTTAGCGATTAAAGGCAAACTCGGTGCTGTTGACCAGCGCCCACAATAGGTCGCTCAGCACGCGATCACGTTCGACGGCGGACTCAGCACCCTCTAGCAATTCGATCGCCATCGATCGTTCTTCCATCTCCGGCTGCCGGCAGAGGGTCGCCAGGAACGACGCTTCAATCCGATCTTCAGTGTCCATAAACGGAGCCGTCAACGCGCCCAGCAAGCGGCTGCGCTGATGGTCGGCTAGTTCCGCAGTCGTCGTACCGTTCATCAACATCAACGCCTGCAACGTGCCTGCGCGGTATTCCGTAGGATTGCCAGGCGGCTCACGCATGCGACGCACGAATTGAATTCGCAGCGGATCGGCCGCCATGTTGGCGACGGGGCTGTTTGGTACATTGTCCGGCTGATCTCGTGACATGACTCTCGGCGCCAACAGCAAGAAACTGTCGTACAGTTGCTCCGGAGTCAGCGGTTTGGGCGGCATGGCAGCAAATAGTTCTGGGGTAGGTTGCTCCGCGTCGCGTGTCCAACCGGCGAGTTGATATGCGTGCGTGCTCGCTATCGTCAGCAGCAACTCGCGCAAATCGAATCCTGACTCGACGAAGTAGGCGGACAGGTCGTCAAGCAACTGGTGGTTTGAACTGCTGTGCTCTGCAGACACGTCGGCCGGTGATTCGACCAGACCGTGACCGAAGAAGTGTGCCCAGGCCCAGTTAACGCCGGCACGCGTGAAACTGCGATTGTCACGCGAGGTGAGCCAAAGCACCAAACTCGCACGCCGCGAGCCAAAGCTCTCGTCGACTTCCTTGTTGACTCGCAAGTAGCGTGGCGGCACGACTTCATCGGAATCAGGCAATTGCACCTCCCCACGATTCTCGTCCACCAGCCGGTAACTCATGTTCATCCCGCTTTGCTCAGGAGCACGGACCTGGGCGAAAAAGGCGGCCAATCCCCAAAAGTCTCGCTGAGTGTACTCCGAGTACGGATGATCGTGGCATTGCGCGCATTGCAGCTTCACACCCAAGAACAGATTCGACACACTGGCGGCGATCTTTTCCGGCGCCACGTCGTTCGCTTGAAAGTAGAGCGCCGGACCAAGCTCTTCGGCACCCGTGGCGAGCAGCATCCCAGCAACCAGATTGTCGTAGCGGACATTCTTAGCGAAACGCGTGCGCAGCCACTTCTGCAGCCCGAGTGACTCCACCGAGTGCATCTCTTCGGTGCCCGCCGGGAGAATGCGGTTGTGCCAGACGGTTGCCAAGTGCGTCGCACAGCGCGGAGAGTTGAGTAGTTGCTCAACCAGCCGCTCGCGTTTGTCGGGGCGATCGTCCGCCAAGAAATTGCGCACCTGTGAGACGCGCGGGATCACGCCGGTGATATCCAAAGACGCACGCCGCAGAAACTCGCCGTCGGTGGCGAGCTCCGCTGGTTGCACACCGGCGTCCTCCCAATTCTGGCGAAGGACATCATCAATCCGTTGAATCATCAGCGCGCGACGAGCTGCCGGCGTAGGGTCGCCTTCTCCCACGGCAGTGATCGGATTCGCGACTAGCACAAACAGTGCGGCGCTGATCAATGGTTGTCGAAGTTCTCTCATCAGATGGCCTCTTTTCGCAGTTTACACTCGCTTACCAACTGCCTGCGACGCATAGCTTTCATTGTAACGAGATTTCGCCCCTCGAGCGCCTGATGATAGGAATCCCGCAAACTGGGCAATTCTTGTCTTACGCCGCTTCCAAATACCAAGTGCTGCCTCGCGACAGGAAAGTACTCAGCTAGCCAAGGTTCATGATTCTCCTCGCCTGCGGTCTGCTCGCCGACGTCCGTCCCATCCGAGCGGCGCATCGTTGAGCTGTCGCCAAAACTCATCCGCGGAGGTCGTCAAACTTCCGTCGGCAACTTCGCTGCGCACATCGATATCTTGCTGCAATTCGGTGGACGCAAAAACGAACGGGTTGAGAAATTGTCATGAATCATCAGCCACCGGTGCAGACGAGGGTTTGAAGTCGTCTTGCTTCGGCAGCCAAGGTTGTTTGTTGGCAAGATGGCAGACGAGTTGCTAATCTATGCCTTGAGACGTGGGATCGCAGTTCTAAATCGTCAGTTCACGTCTGGCAAAAATGAGGACGGCAGGATGATCGGCTTGAAACAGAGTTTGTCGCGCAGGACACTCCTCAAAGGCGCTGGCACGGCGATCGCGTTGCCGCTGCTGGAAGCGATGATCCCCGCTATGTCGACGCTCGCCGGCACACCCGCGGCATCTGATCGTCTCCGTCGGCTGAGTTACGTCTACATGCCGATGGGCTACAACCCCGCAGAATGGACGCCTGCCGAACCTGCGCGCGGGAATGAGCCACTTGGCAAGTTGCCATCGAGTTTGCAGTCGCTCGAAGCGGTCAAAGCGCATATCACCGTGATTACTGGCATGGAGTTGAAGGCCCCGCACCCGGGTTCGCATGCGACCTGCAACGCTGCCTTCCTCAGCGCCTCGCGAATAGAGAGTTTCGACTTCCCCTTTGGCCCGACCGCCGATCAAATTGCCGCCAAACACATCGGCAAGCAGACGCGCGATCCCTCGCTCGAGTTAGCGATAGAGCAACAGCGCAACGTCGGACATTGCGACTACGGCAACGCCCACGCCCACCCGAGCGCTCTCTCCTGGGCTTCGCCTTCAGCGCCGCTGCCTGCCGAAGCGCACCCGCGATTTGTCTTTGAGAGACTATTCAGCGAAGGCGTGACTCTTGCTCGCCCCCATGCGACGTTTCGCAAACGGGCTAGTCGATTAGATTCGATCATTGCAGAAGCGAAGCATCTAAAACTGCAGTTGGGCCCGGCAGATCGCAATCGTGTGGATGACTATCTGCAGAGTATTCGTGAGGTTGAACGCCGGATCCAGCATGCCGAGACCAATGCGACAGAAGGCGTTCTGCCTGACCTAGACCGTCCGGTGGGCGTGCCGGTCGACTACGCCGAACATGTGCGGTTGATGTTCGATCTGCAGGCACTCGCGTTCCAAGGCGACATCACCAGGATCACGACATTCCAACTCGCCCGCGAAGCCAGCACGCGCGCGTATCCGGAAATTGGCGTTCCCGAGCCACATCATACGATCACTCATCACGGCAACAACGCCGAGAAACTCGCGAAGGTCGCCAAGGTCAACCAGTTCCATGTATCACTGTTCGCCAGCTTCCTGGACAAGCTCGCTGCGATTCCTGAAGCCGAGGGCACACTGCTCGATCATTCGCTGCTGATGCTGGGCAGCGGGATGGGCGATGGCGATGCCCACAATCACACGAATCTGCCGGTGCTCGTGGCAGGTGGCGGGGCAGGGCGGTTTCGCGGCGGTCTGCACGTCGTCTTCGACGAGCCGACGCCGATGGCCGACTTACATCGGACGATGCTCGACGCGGTCGGCGTGCCAGTGGAAGCGTTTGCAGACGGTGATCGACTCGCTGAGCATCACCACAATTGTACGGTGTAAACGCGCCCGCTCAGCTATCTCGTTACCGAAGCCGATTTCTTCTCTGCGTGAGGCACAAGACACCGCGACAACACAGGACTCAGCGTTGCGCAGTTTTTCCTCGATCTAACCACGCCAGCCGCTGCAACGCGGCTTGCATTCCCGACTCGAGTTGAGTTGGGGACTGGCGCCCCACCAAGCTGTGCAGTTTTCGCCCATCGGCACCGAGGAACTGTACGGTCGGATAACCGCGCACGGCGAACTGCTGACAGACTTCGGGTTCTCTGTCGGCATCGACCAGCACGCACACGAATTGCTCGGCGGCTTTCTGAACCGCTGGATCAGCGAGCGCCGTCTCTTCCATCTGCTGGCAGAACGTGCACCACTCGGCGGTGAAAAACAGCAAGCAGGGCGAACCTTGTGCACGAGCAAGCTGCAAACCAACCTGACTATCGGCGACGAAGCGCACTCCACCGCGCTCGGTAAGCAATTGTGGGTCGACTTCCTCAATCGAGGTGTTCGCATCGCTGGCGTTATGCTGGCAACCCAAACAAGCTAGCAGCAAGCAAAGGAGTGTGCCTGCGAAGGCAACCGGAGGATTGATCATGCGCTGATATCATTCATTGGTAGCGGTGCGGCGAGGAAACGTCGGATTCAGGACAAGAAAGAGGCGTCTCATCCGAGTACAGAGCACTCACTTCATCATTCGAGGTTGTTGTTCGACGTTCGTCATTCCCTGGTATCGTCGTTCCCAGTGACGGCACTTCACACGTCAACCTGCCCATCAGAGCGGTCTGGACAGCAACCGTCTGTTTCCATACGATCCCGCCCACTCTTCTACCCCTTTTCTTCATACGTTGATTGTGGAGTCCGTCGATGGACAGTGATTCATCGGGCGGTGTGGGCATTGCCCATCGCGCCCAGGATCTCATCCTGCCGATCGCGATTATCGCCAGCGTGCTAGTGATTCTAGTACCGCTGCCGCCCGCGCTGATGGATGTGCTGCTAGCCGGCAACATCACGATTGCGATCATCGTACTGCTCACCACGATCTACGTACGAACGCCGCTCGACTTCAGCATTTTTCCGACGCTGCTGCTGGCGACAACGCTCGCTCGGCTGGTGCTCAACGTAGCCACAACGCGTCTGATCCTTACCGGCGCTGGTTCCCAAGGAGAGCAGGCCGCAGGCGGGGTGATCACCGCGTTCGCCGACTTTGTGGCAGGCGATAGCAGTATCGTGGTCGGATTGATCATCTTTGTCATCATTGTCGTGATCCAATTCGTGGTGATTACAAAAGGTGCCACGCGGATTAGTGAAGTGACCGCACGATTCGCCCTCGACGGGATGCCGGGCAAGCAGATGGCCATCGACGCCGACCTGAACGCCGGCATCATCGATGAGAACGAAGCACAGCGCCGACGCGAGGAAATCACGCAGCAAGCGGACTTCTACGGGGCGATGGATGGTGCTAGCAAGTTCGTCCGTGGCGACGCGATTGCCGGCATTGTGATTACTGTGATCAATATTGTCGGCGGACTGATCATCGGCATGACCGAGTACAGCATGTCGCTGACCGAAGCCGGAAAGATCTTCACGCAACTGACGATCGGCGACGGACTCGTCAGCCAGGTCCCCGCGTTCTTGATTTCGCTCGCCGCCGGTTTGCTGGTCACACGTAGCACGCGAAGATCCAACTTGCCGCAGGAATTCATCCAGCAGCTGTTTTCTCGTCCGCAGGCTATGGCCGTGTCGGCCGGCTTTTTGGCCGTGCTGATTACCACCGATCTGCCGCGGACGCCACTATTCTTTCTGTGTGCCGCATGTTTGGGAATATCTCGCGTGATGAGCCAGAAAGAAGCTCAGCGCATGTCGGCGGAAGAAGAAGCCGCCAGCGCACCGCCTCCTGCGCCCGAGGAACGTATCGAAGACTACTTGACGGTTGATCCGATGGAAGTCGAGGTCGGCGTCGGGCTGATCCGGCTGGCTGATCCCAAGCGAGGCGGCGACTTACTCGAACGGGTACAACGCGTGCGGCAGAGTGTAGCGAGCGAGATCGGCATCATCATGCCCAAGGTCCGCATCCGCGATAATATGCGTCTCGATCCGAACGCTTACCGCATCAAGATCGCCGACATGCCCGTCGCGCAGGACCAAATCGAACCCGGCTACTTGCTAGCGATCGACTCAGGGATGACAACCGGCAAGGTCGAAGGCATCGCGACCAGGGATCCTGCGTTTGGCACTGAGGCGAGGTGGATCGCCCCAGGAGTACAAGACCAAGCCGAGATTCTTGGCTATACCGTGGTTGAACCAGGTGCCGTGCTGGCAACGCACCTCACCGAGATCTGCCGTCGACACGCCGACGAAGTCCTCACTCGCGACGCGACCAAACACCTAGTCGACGAACTAAAACAATCGCAGCCAGCCGTCATCGACGAGTTGATTCCGAGCGTGATGTCGCTTGCTGAAGTGCAGGGGGTACTGCAGTTGCTACTACGCGAGCAAGTCTCGATTCGTCAGTTGGGCCTCATTCTGGAAACCCTCGGAGACTACGCCCCGCGCACAAAAGACCCGATTCTGCTCTCCGAGTACGTGCGCCATCGACTCGCCCGGCAGATCTGCACCCGCTACCGCGACGCAGAGGGCAAATTGCACGTCGTCGCACTGGACCCGGCGATGGAAGATCGCATTCGCGCCGGTTTCGAGCACAACGAACGCGGTCTGTTCGTAAGGATGTCACCACCGGCGGTCGAAGCCACATGCAAAGCGATTGCCGACCAGCTCACCAAACTCACGACCTCCAACCACACTCCGATCATTCTCGTCAGCCCACAGATTCGCGCGGCATTGAAACAAATCACCGAAAACCAACTCCCCAACCTGGTCGTGCTCAGCTTCAACGAAGTCACCCGCGACACCCAAATTGTCACACTTGGCATGGCATCAGACACCTAGGAAAGAGCCGCAGATCGTGAGTTGCGATCCAGCAACGAAACAACTGAAATCTGTTATCAAACTCGGAACTCGCGACTCAAGACTCGCGACGCGACATCATGGAAATCAAAACCTTTCGTGCCAAAACGATGCAAGCGGCGCTTAATCTCGTGCGTCAAGAACTTGGCCCTGAGGCGACAGTGCTGCACACACGGGAACTGAATACCGGCATGCTGAGCCGCCTGCTCAAAGGGCAGGCGTTCGAAATCGCCGCGTCGTCCGAAGTAGCGGTACCTGCGCAAATGGCCGTCACCGTTGCGGCGGAGCCAGAATCGACTACAAGTGCAGTCGCTACCGAGCAATCCCTCGATCTCGACTACCGTGCCCGTTACCGAGAGCATCTTCATCAACAAGCGGAGCAGGGACTTGACGAGTTGCACGTGCTGGCCGAGCAGTTCCGCGGGCGGTCGCATCAAACGCCCACGCGGCACCTGCCTGACGCAATCTTTCAGGCATACACCGACATGATCGAGTCGGACATTGAAGAGCACATTGCTCAGCAACTCATCGAACGATTGCAGGGCCAAACGACCAGCGATCTGGCGAGTTCCACAGCCGTGAAGGATGAACTCGTCCGCATGCTTGATGAAGAGTTGAACACCAGTGGGCCCATCGAAGCCGCCGCAGGACAGGGCAAGGTCGTTGCGCTGGTCGGCCCCACGGGCGTCGGCAAGACGACGACCATCGCCAAACTGGCGGCCAACTATCGACTTCGCGAGAACAAACGCGTGGGGCTGATCACCGTCGATACCTATCGCATCGCGGCGGTCGAGCAATTGCGCACGTACGCCGACATTATCGACCTGCCCATGGAAATCGTCAGCACGCCGCGAGAGATGCGAGAAGCGATCACGCGCATGAGCGACCTCGATCTGATCCTAATGGACACCGCCGGACGTAGTCCGCGCGATGAGGTAAAGATTCAGGAGCTCAAATCGATGCTCACCGAGGCGGAGCCCGACGAAGTGCATCTGGTGCTGAGCGCCGTGGGCGGCGCGCGGAGCTTGAAGGCGACCGCCGAGCGCTTTGCCACCGTCGGTACGACTTCGCTACTGCTGACCAAAATCGACGAAGCGACCGCCTACGGCAACCTGCTCTCGGTCACTCGCAGTAGCGGACTTCCGATCGGCTACCTCACCGACGGGCAAAACGTGCCCGACGACATTCGCGTCGCCCAATCACGCGAACTCGCAGAGATGATTCTGAGCGTGCACTAGCGCATCCCGACTGATCTTCCGACCACGCGACGACACGCTGTACCCGACAACTCGCGCCTAGCGCCCAACAACTCACGACTAACCATGTCCGACCAAGCTGACCGCCTTCGCAAACTTGTTCGTCAAACGGTGAATCAACATCCGGCGCTCGCCCCCGGTGTGCCGCTGGTCGTGTTGAGCGGTGGCAAAGGCGGAGTCGGCACTTCGATGGTGGCGACCGAACTCGTTCAGGGAATCAGCGCACTAGGCAAGCGCTCGGTCTTGGTCGATGCCAACGCGCTGCAACCTGATATCGCAACGCAACTTGGGATGGACGAACACGGCTGCTTGGCCGATGTCCTCGACGGCAGCCGCTCGGCAGTCGAGGTCCTTCGGCCGATTGGCGATCGTATTCACTTGTTGCCAGGGCGTTGGGCTGCGGAAACTCCACCCGAACTGGGTCGTGCGGCCCTCCGGAGGTTGCTCGACGAGCTAAGGTCTTTGCATGCCCAGGCGGATGTCGTGATTCTTGACGCGGGAAGTGGCATGAGCCCCTGGGTGCAACAACTTTGGAAGGCGGCGCAGCAAATCCTGCTGATCTCAACCGACGATTCGGTCGCGGTGATGGACAGCTACGCGGCGGTGAAGCTTTCGCCGTGGGGCGATGTCGATGGCAAGATCCGCCTGGTCGTCAATCAATGCGACAACTCGGACGCTGCCAAGACGATCGCCACACGATTCGAAGCAACATGCCGACGATTCCTCGGCATTCATGTTGCAGCGGCGGTCCGCATCGCGGATCGTCCCGACATCGTGACTTCCGTAACCCAAGGAAACACGCAGCCGGCAGACGACGAGTTCCGTCAATCGATACGCTTGCTAGCCGCTGAAGTGATGAGCACTTCCCTCGCGATGGTTGGCAAGGCACCTCAAGTCGAATCGGGCGAACAACTCGTCGAGCAGTTTCGCTCCTCCGCGGCAACGCTCGAAAAATCCTTACAAAAATCACAATAAAAACAAAGCTATGACCTTAGCGCAGCCGATACTAATTGACAGTCCGACAGCCTGCACACATGCGTTAAAATGGCGCGATTGCAGCAAGTTTGACGCCAAACTGTCGACAGTCGTCCGTTTCCATACCTGGCCAGGTCCTTCCGATGGCACGTTCCTACTCCGCAGTCATGGCACTGATCGGCATGGTTGTCGTCTTGCTTCGCGGACTGAAGGATGGTGCGGGCATCGATGGTACCGTCATGTCAGCAATTTGCTGGATGGTGGTGCTGGGGACGGTTGGTTGGTTGGTCGGTTTCATCGCCGCACAGACGGTCGACGAGTCAGTTCGCACCAAGATTGAAGCCGAGTTGGCGTCGATCCCGGCAAGCGAATCTGCCGCGGAGGCAACAGCATAAACCGCGATTTCGAGGTGGGAGGTTTAGCCGAAACTCGCGACTCAAACTCGAAACCAACACGAGAACGGAATCTCGCACAACAACTTGAAACGGCTTCGGCGCGATAGCGCTGAAGTGAGAGATTCAAGCGCATCACGGAGGATTGCATGGCTACGACCGTTGCCACTCAAACACCAGTCCAAGACGAAATCGTCGAGGTTTGGCATCAGTACAAGAAAGATCCCGGCAATCGCTCGCTGCGGAACCGCTTGGTAGAACGTTATCTACCGCTCGTAAAATACAATGGCGAACGTATTTGGTCACGTTTGCCCGATGGCGTGGAGCTCGACGACCTGATCTCTGCCGGTGTGTTCGGCCTGATGGATGCCATCAAAGCGTACGACATGTCGCGCGGCGTCAAGTTCGAGACCTACTGCGTGCCACGTATTCGCGGGGCGATGCTCGATGAACTCCGCAGCATGGACTGGGTTCCTCGCCTGGTGCGTTCCAAAGCCAGCAAGCTCAACGTGGCGGTAAAGAAACTCGAAACCGAACTTGGCCGCTCGCCGACGGAAATCGAACTCGCCGAGCACCTCGAGATGAGCGTCGCGGAATTGGAAAAGATGATCCAAGAGGCGAACGCCGTTGGCCTGATCAGCCTCAACAAGAAATGGTATGAGACCGATAGCTACAAGGACGTCCGAGAGATTGATATCCTCGAGGACAAGAAGGGCGAAGACCCCACCAAGCGCATTCAAAAATCCGATCTCATGCGACTGGTAACCAAGGGTCTCAATCGCAACGAGCGACTGATCATCATTCTCTACTACTACGAAGAGATGACGATGAAAGAGATCGGCTCGACACTCGATCTGAGCGAAAGTCGTGTGAGTCAAATGCACAGCGCCATCGTCCAACGGCTCCAGGGTCAACTCGGCCGTCGCCGACCAGAGTTTGGCACGTAGCACCAGAAGTGTTCGATCGCCAATCATGAGCAGATTTACGAACCGTCGACTTCGGTCGACGGTTTTTTCTTGCGCGGCCGTGTAGCAAAACACCGTACTGTATTGCGCGTCGTGAAGCGGAATTGCACAGTTCTGAGCTCAACCGCTGAAATCCCGTCCAATCAGCGGCAAGCCGCGGCCCCTTCTGTTGGCGCAAACCCACGCCAAACTTGACTTTACGCTCGCTGCGCGGTGCAATAGAGCGTAGACCCGCCCAGCGGTTCAGGGCCCGCTGTTGCTCCTCGGAACACTAGAGCGATGATGTCTCTCACTATCAAGAATACGCGCCGCGCACACCCCGTGCCGCGTGCCATCACATTAGTCGAAATGCTGATCAGCATGGCCGTCACGCTCGTGATGATGGCCGCGGTCGTCAACCTGTTCGCCAATATCGGCGAGGGAGTACGCGTGCGCCGCGCGAGCATGGAGTTGGGTAGCCAGCTGCGCTTAGCGCGTGCACGGCTATTCAAGGATCTCGCCGGGGCCACCAGCGCTGTGCGACCCAAACTACCCAGCGACGATCACGATGATGGCTACTTCGAACTCATCGAAGGGCTGTACTCCGACAAGTTCCCCAGTGCCCTTGTTTCGTCACAGCAAATCGATGCCCCGGATCCTAATGACAGTGCGACTCCATGGGGACTGCGACATCCGACATCTCTGGTTCCTCGCGACAACGCCGGACGGCTTGTGCAATGGCGTGACAACAATGGAGATGGCGTCGTTAACGACGGCACAGAGCGCAACTCGGTCCGCAGTACGGGCAGCGCACTGGGCGACTACGACGACATCCTGGCACTCACCGTCCGCAGCGAGAGCGAACCTTTCGTCGGGCGCATGCCGGTGTGGAACAACGCGACCGCTCGCTGGGTTTGGCAATCTATCGAATCCGACCTCGCCGAAGTGATCTGGTACGCCGTCGAGAATCCCGCCGATGGCTCCCTGGGAGAACCGGGCATGCGTACCGTGTATCGACGAGTGCTGCTAATTGCGCCTTGGGTGCAAGAACTACCAGCATACGTCGGTGGCGCGACTGCCCCACAAACGGCAATTGATTTAGACCGCGTCTACTACCAGCTGAGTGACATCTCGTTTCGCCGCGAGGGAAGCATCCGAGTTCCCAACACGTTGTCCGATCTGACCAAGCGTGAATATCGGTTCGCTCATTTCCGAAATCTATTCCCACACGCTCTCGACATTTCGGCAATTCGCAACAATCCAAACACGAATCGAAACAGCTTCCCTGAGTTCATTCTCAATTCCGATGGAAACCCAGTACGTCCTGTGTTGCATCCCTTCGGACTTCCGTTCGAGTGGGACGAACCCAGCAATGGCGGTGGTTCCACATACACGCCCACGGACGTAAATAGCAATTCGCCGACAGACGAGCCCGGCTTGAACAATCCAGGTGACAACCGCAAAGGCGAAGACATCATGCTCAACGACGTGCTGGCATTTGACCTGCGCGTGTACGACCCTGGTGCTCCGCTTTATCAGACTGCGACAGGCTTCGTCGTGGAACCGAGCGATCAGGCTTGGGAGGCGTTGTATTTGAGCACCGAGTTTGGTGAGACCCCACCCGTACTTGATGACATGGTCGGACAAGGGGCCTTCGTGGATTTAGGTTACGTCGAAGCGCGTCGAGTAACATTACCAACATTAAGGTCGGTGCCGCCAAACCCCGCCACTGGGCCTCAGCCCACTCGCCCTCACTTTGCCGGTGTGCCGGATCTCAAATCACAACTTAACTTCACGGCAGCCGCGACCCCCTTTAAGTTCATCGTCTACGACACCTGGCCTTACCACTACGAAGACGATGGACTCGATCAGGATGGTGACTGGTTAGATACCAATAGCAACGGGATCTTGGATCCCAGCATTGACGGAAACATCGACGAAGGCACAGACGGCATTGATGACATCGAACCGTACGATCTCGACAACGACCCGAACACGCCCCGAGAGTTCCCCACCAACGGCCCAGGCGGTCAACGAACCTCACTTTATGGGCCAGATGACCCAATAGAGCGGGAGACCTACCCGCCTTACATTCACCCCCTTCGCGCTATGCAGGCCAAGATCCGCGTCTACGATCGCGACACGCGGCAAATCCGCGAAGCGACGGTCACACGAAACTTCACGCCGCAGTAGCATGCTAAGGCACTGAGCGCAGGTTGCGGAAACGAAGCATGGACGAACAACTCGAAACTCGCGAATCGAAACACCCGACTCCTGTCCACACCATTCGACTCCGCCATCCTTGGCAGTGTGAATCCAGCGCGGACGCGATCGTTTGGTCGCGGAAGTTCAATTGGCCGGCGGAATTGTCGGATGATGAACGCGTGCAACTGGTGATCGAAAACGCGCCGGCAGCGATTACTGTGACGCTCAACGAGTCAGCAGTCTCTTGCAATGAATCGGGACCTGCCGATATCACGAAACTGCTGGCGGTTCACAATCGGCTGATGATCTCGACAGCCAACGACGCTCCGCCGCCCGAGCGTTTCCCCTGCGAAGTGCGATTGGAAATCATCACTGCTTGCTGAGAGCCACTTCCGCGCGCAGAATAGGGCATTCCCCAGCCGGACCGCCACGCGGTCCGATGTCTTCCCCGTTTCCGCGGACCGCGTGGCGGTCCGGCTACTGAGGTTTTCTCATGCGTCTGCTTGCTTTCGTCTTCGCCACTTTATTGCTCGTTCCCCACACCTTCGCCCAGCACAACCAACTCACCCCGCAGCACATCGCCGATGGTTGGATTTCTCTATTCGACGGCGAGACGCTGTTTGGTTGGGCGAAACAGGGCGACATCAATTGGCACGTTGAAGACGGCGAAATCCGTGCGAGTGAAGGCGAAGTCGGCCTCTTGCTGACCACCAGCGAGTTCGCCGATTACAACTTGCATGTCGAATTCCGAGCGGAACCCGAAACCAACAGCGGACTGTTTCTGCGCACCTCGCCCGAACCGAAAGAGGTTACCGCGGATTGCTACGAGATCAACATCGCTCCGCCCAGCAATCCGTTCCCAACGGGCTCCGTCGTCGGACGACACCGTACGGCAGATGGCATCGTCGAACCGCTCGACCCCTGGGACGGCCAGTGGCACACCTACGACGTCGTTATGCGTGGGGGCTTCGTCAGGATCTACCTCGACGGTGTTGCCGTCGCTGAGTTTACCGACCCCAATCCAAAACTCCGTGGTCAAATTGGCCTCCAGCACAACCAGGGAACGATCGCATTCCGCAACGTGCGCCTGTTGCCGCATTCCACCCAGGCGATTTTCAACGGCAAAGACCTCACCGGTTGGAACACCGACCGCGCCGAGGTGAGCGAGTTCAAAGTGACGTCGGACGGCGAGTTGCAAGTGCTCAATGGTCGGGGCCAAATTGAGAGTGACGCAAGCTACGGCGATTTTCTGTTGCAGCTAGAGTGTTTCGTCAACGGCGACGCCCTGAACTCTGGCGTCTTCTTTCGCTGCATCCCGCGCGATTTCATGATGGGGTACGAATGCCAAATTCAAAACGGCATGAAAGACGGTGACCCCACGCAGCCAGCCGACTGTGGTACGGGTGGCATCTTCCGACGCCAAAACGCACGTCGTATCGTCGCCAAGGATCGCGAGTGGTTCGCGATGACACTGGTGGCCGACGGCCCCCACATGGCCGCCTGGGTCAACGGCCACCAGGTCAGCGATTGGACCGACACGCGCAAGCCAAACGAGAATCCACGCAAAGGCCTACGTCTGGAGCCCGGTACGTTGGCCATCCAAGGACACGACCCAACCACCGATTTGCGGTTTCGAAAGCTCCGCATTGCAGAGTTGCCGGAGGAATAGAACGCGGATGACGCGGATTTGGCGGATGAAAGCAGATTTTTTCGACGTCCTGATCTATTGAGGTAGTGCTATTGTCTCAACCGAATCTACTACACGCCGAAGTTACGGACACGATCATCAAGAGTTTTTACCATGTCTACAACACCCTCGGATATGGATTCCTGGAAAAGGTGTATGAGAACTCTCTCAGGATTTCGCTAACGAAACTCGGGCTCCAGGTTCAACAGCAGTATCCAATTTCGGTGGTATTCGAGGAAGAGATCGTTGGTGAGTACTTCGCAGACTTGCTGATCAATCAAGTTGTCGTCGTAGAACTCAAAGCTGCCAAAGCGATCAGTGCCGAGCATGAAGCACAGCTTATCAACTACCTCAAAGCGACTGGGTACGAAGTTGGTCTGCTGTTGAATTTCGGCGCAACTCCGGAGTTCCGCCGGAAAGTAAACACGCGTTCACGGTAGTAATCGGCGTCCATCCGCCAGATCCGCGCATTCCGCGTCCGATTCTTCTTCGTCACCATGCCTTGCCAGTCGCGACCGGGCGAACCAAAATGATGGATCTGTGTCCGGCGCTTTGTCGGCTACATTCCCTTCGATTCTTGAGTTGCGACGGACAGAAACCATGCCCAGTTGTGTGTTGGCTTATTCGGGAGGTCTGGATACCTCGGTGATTCTTGGTTGGCTGCAGGACGAAGGCTACGACGTCCACGCCGTCTACGTTGACTTAGGACAACCTTGCGAAGACCGTGATGCGATCCTGCAAAAGGCTCGCGACCACGGTGCCGTCTCGTCTCAGCTAATCGATGCGCGTGAAGAACTCTGCCGCGAGTACGCCTTCCCGGTCCTGCAATGGCAAGCTAAGTACGAAGGCATTTACCTGCTGGGCACCTCGATCGCCCGCCCACTGATCTCAAAGGTTTGCCTGCAGATTGCACGCGACGTGGGTGCCGTCGCGTACGCTCACGGCGCGACTGGCAAGGGCAACGATCAGTGTCGTTTTCAACTGGCGGCTGAAGCACTCGATCCGCACGTGAAGATCATCGCCCCCTGGCGCATCGAGAAGTTCCGCCAGCAATTTCCCGGTCGCACAGAAATGATCGACTACTGCGACGCCAAGAAGATACCGGTCAAGGCGTCGATCGAAAAACCGTACAGCTCCGACGAAAACTGTCTGCACATCAGTTACGAAGCGGGCAAGCTAGAAGACCCCGCGGTCAATGGACAAGCGATCGTCGACTTTGGCATGGGCGTCTCGCCGCAAGAAGCTCCCGACGAAGTGGAGGAAGTCACCGTCAGTTTCGAGAGCGGCGTGCCGGTGGCGATCAATGGCGACGCGAAGACGCCGCTCGAGATGGTCGAAACGATGAACACGATCGCCGGACGTAACGGCGTGGGCCGCATCGACATCATTGAAAACCGTTTCGTGGGCATGAAAAGCCGTGGCGTGTACGAAGCCCCCGGCATGACGGCGCTCTACGCGGCACATCTGGCTCTCGAGCAACTCACCCTCGACCGTGATCTCGTGCACCTACGCGATCGGCTCGCCCCCGAAGTCGCGGAGATGGTGTACTACGGTTTTTGGTTCGTCCCCAAAATGGACGCGCTGCTGGCTTTCATACGCGAAGCGCAACAACCGGTCACCGGCGACGTGACACTCGGCCTCTACAAAGGCAACGTCAATATCCACAGCCGCAGTAGCCCCAACAGTCTGTACGATGCCGAAGTGGCTAGTATGGAAGGCGGCGGCAGCTACGACCAAACCGACGCGGAAGGCTTCCTCCGCCTGATGGGACTCCCAAGCCGAGTACAGGGGACGGTAAGGCCGAGGCAGTACTGAGTCGCGAGTTGCGAGTCGTGAGTCGCGAGAATTACTGGTAGGGAAGCTGTGGGGGTCAGAAGTGTCCAGTTATCGAGACTTGAAAGTTTGGCAAGTAGGAATCGAAATCTCACTCGAAGTTTATCGGGTAACACAGAGTTTCCCGGCTAATGAACTTTATGGTCTCACGAGCCAATTGCGCCGCGCAGCAGTATCAATTCCGTCAAATATAGCCGAGGGTCAAGCTAGGAAAACGAATAACGAGCTAGCGCGGTTCCTTGATATCGCGAAAGGATCGCTGGCGGAAGTAGAAACTCAAATCATCATCGCCACGAAGCTTGGCTACATCGAGTCAGATGAGGCAGACAAGTTATTGGACATGGCCGATCAAGAGAGCCGTATGATTAGTGGGCTCCTCAAATCACTTAAGAACACCTAACTGATACTCTCGCGACTAATAACTCGCGACTCGAGACTACATGTACCTCTTCGAAAACCCCGTTCTGCAACGTGAACTGGTGACCAATCTTCGCATGACGCGGGGATTTGTGTTGTTGTTTGCTTACGTCGGGTTCTTGGGATTGCTGGTGTATGCCGCTTGGCCTGAAGACCAGAAGCTCGACATGGTGCAGTCGACCAAGGCGAAGCCGTTGGTGGATCTGCTTTTCTTGGGGCAGTATCTGCTGGTCTCGCTGATGACGCCGAGCTTCGCGGCCGGGGCGATCACGGGTGAGAAGGAACGCAAGAGTTATGAGATGCTGATGGCCAGCCCTGTTAAGCCAGGGGCGATCGTGCTTGGCAAACTGGCTGCCTCGATGGTGCCATTGCTGCAGCTAATGATCGGCTCGCTGCCGATCGTCATGCTGTGCCTGCCGCTAGGAGGCGTTTCACCATACGAAGTCGGTGCGGCCTATCTGGCCATGATCTGCTCGGTCGCCTTGTTCGCCATGCTCAGTCTGTGGTGCAGCAGCTACTTCGTCCGCACTTCCGCCTCGCTGGTCGTTTCTTATCTGCTGATTCTACCGCTAGCGATGGTCGGCGTGCTGATCTGGCGAGCGATGGAACAACTGGGCGAGGCACGCCTGCTCGTCGTGATCACCGTGGTGCCAATTGCCTGCATTTCGATCGGAGCACTCTTATGGGTCGACGTGTCACGCCGACTGCTTCGTGCCCCCGACATTGGCAGCGAGGGCAAACAAGTAATCGACCTGGAAACCGAAGCCCAAGAGGCCGTTGGGCTGTACATCAATCGCGACGAGTTTCCTGATCGGCTTTTTGCGCCGCCCAAACGCACGACGTTCCTGCCGGAAAATGCCAACCCGATCTACGACAAGGAGATCCGCAGCGAGATCTTCAGCCAGGGCACGCTGATGTTGCGCCTGGTGATCCAAATCAGCATGTTGATCGCGCTGCCGGTCATGGCTGTGTGCCTCTACATGCAGCAGCAATTGGCACCCTGGTATATCTCGTACGTGCTGCTGTTCAACATGCTCGTCGGGCCAGTGTTTTCCGCCGGCAGTGTTACCAGCGAACGCGAGCGTCAGACACTCGATTTGCTGCTCACCACGCTCATTTCGCCCTGGCAAATGCTGTGGGGCAAACTCATTTCGGGGCTGCGTGTCTCGAGCGTGTTGACATCGTTTCTCATGTGGCCTGTGGTGCTGGCCTGCATCATGCCGCTGGATTACTGGAGCAATCTGCCGACGATGGCCGGTTACTTCTTGGTCGTAGCGCTAACCTGCTTGACGACGGCGATGACGGCGCTGTTTTGCTCGACCCTGTTCCGCAAGACCTCGACCAGTCTGATGGCAACTTACCTGGTGATCATCGTGTTGTTTTTGGTGCCTGTCGCGGCGCAAGAGTTCGTACGAGCGTTTCTCAGTGACCGCGCTTCGGCCACTTTCGTTGATTGGATCGGATTCTCTAGTCCCTTCGCCGCCGTGTTCAATCTCCCGCTGGTCGTGAGCGACATGCGGGTGGCCACCGATGGCACAATCGAAATCTTTGGCGGCTTTATCGCATTCGCCGTGGTCTACAACCTGGCCTTGCTGTTAGGTATGATCTGGCTTTTCCAAGCCCGCTGGCGAGTTTCCGAGTAAGTTGTCAACACCATGCTAATCGTCCTCTCACCGGCCAAGCGGCTGGATTTCGAGCCACAGTCACTGCACAAAGCGACTTCCAAGCCGGAGATGCTCTCATCGTCTAAGAAGCTGATTCCTAAGCTGCGCGAGTTGCCTCCCAAGCAAATCAGCACCTTGATGAGCGTTAGCGATCAACTTGCCGACGAGGTGCATTCATATTTTTCCAGTTGGAAGGCGAAATACGACACCGCGACCGCCAAACAAGCGCTGCTCGCTTTTCGCGGCGATGTCTATTTGGGGCTCGATGCCGACAGTTTTTCAACCAAGGACTTTGACTTCGCTCAACAGCATTTGCGCATTCTCTCGGGGCTCTATGGCGTACTGCGTCCACTAGACTTGATTCAACCGTATCGCCTCGAGATGGGCACCAAACTCAAAGGTGAGCACGGCAAAGACCTGTACGACTTTTGGGAAGATCGCATCTCCAAGACGATCGGCAAAGCATTGGCAGGGCAGGGCGATGAGGTGTTGGTCAATCTCGCTTCCAACGAGTATTTCAAATCCATACAGGCGAAGAACTTAAGCTGCCGCGTGATTACGCCTGTTTTTAAGGATCGCAATGCCAAGGGCGAATACAAAGTGATGAGTTTCTTCGCCAAGAAGGCGCGCGGGCTCATGGCTCGGCACCTGATTCGCGAGCAAATCCGCGACGAAGCCGGCATCCGAAAGTTTCGCACTGCGGGATACAAGTACAATCGCCAGCAGTCGACCGACGATAAACCTGTCTTCACACGCGACAAAGCGCCCGCGCCGTAAGCCGCACCCGCGCCGTATCGCAGCTTGACCTTTTGTCTGTAGGTATGCGATATTGCGGGCATGGCTGAGCCTTCTCCCGATCGCGCCGCGACGCAAGACGAACTCGATTTGTTGCATTATCAGCCGCGAATCGAGCGTCCGGTGAAGATGAAGTCGCCGGAACTGGAACGCAACGAACGTTTGCGACACGTTATTTTCAGCGGCCAGTTCTCGGTCGACATGCTGGAAGACCTGGCTCGGACGGCAGACAGAATTCGCGTCCTGTCGAAGAGCCGCTCGGGGCAAGACTTCCTCATCAGGCTGCTGCATCACAAGCGGGCAATGCTCTACTTCACGCAGCCATCTACGCGGACATTCCTGTCGTTCATGGCCGCCTGCCAGATTTTGGGGATCACCTGCAACGAAGTTCGCGACCCTACGACGTCTTCGGAGACGAAAGGTGAAACACGTTTCGACTCGATTCGCATGTTCAGCAGCTACTTCGATCTGATCATCATGCGGAGCAAGCTCGCCCGGCTGGCTGAATCTTGCGCCTACCTGATGAACGATCTGGAGGCCACAGGCAACCGCAGTGTGCCGATCATCAATGCGGGCTCGGGCGCTGACGAGCATCCCACGCAAGCGCTGCTCGACGTCTACACCCTGCAGCGGACCTTCCAGTTTGCCGACGGCCGCTCATCGACGATCTCGACGAGATTCGAGGAACTTCGCAAGGACTATCCCGATCTGAATCAAGGGCTGGCCAACAAAGTTTACGGTTTCTGCGGCGACATCGGCCGCGGTCGGACGGTGCGGTCGCTGGCCAGTTTGCTGGCCAACTACGAGGGCGTGACGCTAATCTTTATCGCACCCGATGACCCAACACTCGCGCTGCGAGACGATCTGCGTACGCGTTTGCTCGACCGCGGCGTCAATGTTGTGGAGGTCGAATCCTTCGACGCGACTTACAACGGTACACCTGTCATCGAATCTCTGGACGCGTTGTACATGACAAGGATTCAGAAGGAGCACAACGCCCCCGGCGATGAACAGAGTTTCGCCGCCATCGATCACTCGCGATACAAGCTCAGCACGAAGCTCGTCGACCGAATGAAGGCGTACGCACCTATCTTGCACCCCTTCCCGCGCGATCAGCACTTCGGCGAGATTCCGCCCGAGATCGACAACGACCCGCGCGCGATGTACTTCCGCCAGGCGCGTAATGGCATGTGGATTCGTTCGGCGCTGCTTGCATCGGTTTTCGGCGTCGATCACCAAATCGACCGATTCTTCCATGACGAGTACAGCGAGTGGCACAACTATAATGAGGGGGCAACGGTCGGTGGAGAGGGGTCAGGGACTTCGACTGCTTCGCAGTCGGGTCAGTTCTGACGAAGCCCCCTGATTCCCGGCCACTGTGTCCTGACCTCACCATGTCCCTGCTCATTGATGGCTACAACCTGCTGCATGCCACCGACATTTTTGGTGAAGGCACGGGAGCAGGCAGTTTTCAGCGTTCTCGCGACGCGTTGTTAGCATTTCTGACCACATCGCTCAACGAAGCGGAGCGTTCGCGAGCCACCATCGTATTTGACGCGGCGGACGCGCCGCCTGGACTACCGAATCACTATCAAGTCGAGGGCCTGACGGTCATCTTCGCGCGCGACTATCCCGATGCCGACGCGCTGCTGGAGGAACTCATCGAGGATCATCCCGCTCCGCGCGGACTGATGGTGGTTTCCAGCGATCATCGTGTGCAACGCGCCGCGCGTCGTCGCGGAGCAAAACGCATCGATAGCGATCGCTGGCACTCCGAACTCTGGCAACGCCGCGTTGCGCTCCGCCGCGAGCAACACCAGTCGATCCCCGACAAACCAGTCGGCAAGCTAAGCGCCGCCGAAATTGCCTACTGGGTCAAGCAATTCGAAATGAACGACGAAACGCCAAGCATACTGCCACGCCGAAAGGACAGCGATCGGCAGCCCACCGAGCAGTTCGACAATCCCTTTCCGCCCGGGTACGGTGAGGACCTCATCGACGGTGACGGGGTCTAATTGTCTGAGCGTAGCGGTCGCAAACTAATCTCACCGGTCGAACGCATCTCAAGCTGATACGTCATGCCCTTGCTAACGCGAATCGAGGGAGCGTCGGCGTGGGCGGCGCGAATCCCGATCTCGGCGGCCTTGTCGGGGTCTCCGGCGAACTCCCAGAAGTCGTCCCAAATCATCTTTTCGAAGTCCGACATCTGGCCGCCGCGAGCGTACGATGTTGGTTGGGTGCCGACTTGATCGAGTTCAAAACCTTCCTGTGGTTCTTGGTACTCGCCAAAAATGCGTTGGAACAGGCAGATCGCCGTCGCGCGGTCGAGGTCGGCTTGCTCGATGTATTGGTCTTCGAACTTCGCGACCAGACACTCGACATACACGCGATCGCCTTCGATTTCGAATTGTCTAGGCTGGCCATCGATCGGCGCGCCCTCGCTGTTGACTTCGAAAAACTCAATCTTCGTGTTCACACGATCGGAATCAGCCATCGGCTGCTGGTCCAGTACCCGAATACGGGCAATGCGGTGGCGGAGTTTCAACAGGCGGAGCGACGTTTCGGCGCGTTCCAGCTGCTGCGTTTTATCCTTCAGGTCAATGGTCAAGGTCTCGACCTGAGCCTGCTGTTTTTCCAGATCTTTTCGCACGGCAGCCAGCTCTTGCTCTTTTTCCTCGAGCTTCTTCTGTGGCTCGTTGTATATCGAGTAGCCCTTCCAGCCCGCAAACCCTGCCCCAGCGACGACGATCGCCATCAACAGCGTGCGAATCGTACTGTTAGCCGTTTTGACGGTTTCGTTGATCTTGCCCATGTTCAGACCGTGTGCGAGGAGTGTGCAAACCGACAGCTAGGATAGTTCTTCTGTAACGTTCCCACAAATGCGGATTCACAGCGACTTGGGCCGACCAGATGCGGGTAGCTGCAAAGTGATCGTCGTACCGACGCCTGGTTCGCTGCTGACAGCGATTGTGCCGCCGTGACTGGTAATGATTTGCCAACATTTGGAGAGCCCGAAGCCCAACCCGCGTCCCGCTTCGCGGCCGGAGAAGAACGGATCGAACAGGTGGCGACGAACCTCCTCGCTGATACCCGGCCCCGTGTCGGTGATTTCGATTGTTGCCGCCACTGGGTCTGCATCGGCGCGCAGATTGAGGCTTATCGACCCGCTCTCACCGATCGCTTCCAACGCGTTGGTGCAAACTGCGCCGACCGCGACGCGCAACTGCTGCCGGTCTGCGGTGATCTCACGCGGCTGATTCTCGGTCTGCAGTAGCAGTCGCACGTTACGCTCGTCGCACGCGGACTGCATGTCGGCTACGATCTCGCTCAGCAAACCGACCAGATCGAACTGCTCAACTTGCAGTTCAGGCGGACGGGCGAACAACATCAGGTCGGAGATCATCTCGTGGGCGCGCATCGCCTGCTGATGGATGGACTCCAGGGCACGTCGGCGCTCGGGATGCGCTTCGTCTCGCAGCAGCGTCTGCGCGCGGGCAGCGATGTTCGCCAGCGGATTGTTGATCTCGTGGCTGGCACCGTAGGCCAGCTCTTTCATCGCGGCCAGTTTTTCGCGTTCCAAACGGGCATCTTCTTCGGCAGACATTCCCGTGGCCCCCGTCTTCCGCCGTTTATCGCTGGCTATGCCAGCCTACCTCGTTTGACCAATCAATCAGCTGCAGAGCTTGTGACCAGCGTCAGAGCTTGTTAGCTGCACCGACTTTCGCCCGCGCGTTCACTGTGTCGAAGCCGATTCGACCTCGAGTAGCTGGCAGACGCGAGTGATCAGATTGTCGACGTCGAACGGCTTTTGCATGAAGTCGTTGGCACCCGCATCGCGCAATTCCTGCACTTTGTCGGCTTCGACCATGCCGGAGATGCAAATGATTCGCACGTCATCCATCGCTTTCTGGCTACGCACGAGCGTGCAGACCTCTTTGCCGTTGATGTCCGGCAGCATTACGTCCAGCACGATCAGGTCGGGCCGAAACTCCTTGATCAGCATGCCGGCGCGGAAGCCGTTGTTGACGCTCTGCACCTCGAACCGCCCATCGCGCTCCAGGGCGTCGACGATCAGCTCGACCAGATCCTCGTCATCGTCGACCACCAGAATCTTGCGACGTCCGCTGTCGAGGGCGTCGGTGGGTATGCCATTGTCGCGCATGAACGCGTACAGCTGGTCGCGTGGGATGCGACGGAAGCGGCTTCCCGGCACACGAAAACCCTTGAGCTGCCCCGAATCAAAACAGCGGATAATTGTTTGCTGACTGACTTTACAGATCTTCGCCGCTTCGCCAGTGGTGAAAACGGTTTTCATGATGGAACCACCTCTCTCCTTAGTCGATGGTTTGCCAATGAGCCAGGTTGTCAGGTACCCGGTAACTCAGTGAGAACAAGCCACGTAATTTCACCAGCAGACGCTGGTTGGGAATTCGTAATCGATCTTCGCTTTCTCGCTCCGATCCGCCCGCTGGAAGCACACCAATCGCTGAGGCCAATCAACTTCAGACAATCAGCTATCTAGGTAACTCAGCTATCCCAGTAATTCTGCGTTGCCGACTTAATTCAGCGAAGTTCTTCAGACGCTAATGCCAACCGCGCCTGCCAATTTCCCCTGAATTGCCAACTGACGGAATTATAGCGGCACAAAAAGCTCCGTCAACATTGATCGAATCGGCGTAAGTTACTTCGTGATAACACTTTGCAGCGCAAAGCAAAGAGCCTACCGCGATTTTCATACAGTTTTTGTTTTTTGCCAGCGATGCTACCAATTCGAGGGAATTGGATCGATCTTGCAAGCGTCTGCTGAGTTTCCGCGCGCGAACGACTGCTTGCCTGCCGACTACTTGCGGCTTTTTGCCCCGCCTTCGAAGTGCACCATCAACAAGGCGATGTCGGCCGGCGTAATGCCGCTGATGCGGCTGGCTTGCGAGAGGTCGGTCGGTTGGATGCGCTGAAACTTCTCGCGTGCTTCACTCCGCAACTGCGTCAGTCTCTGGTAGTCGAAGCCACGGGGGATGCGTTTCGAGGCCAGCCGCTGCTGACGTTCAACATCGACCGTCTGACGTGCGACATAGCCAGCATACTTGCAATCGATCATCACTTGTTCGGCGACTTCTGCTGGCGTAGCAGCCAACTCTGGAACCAGCGCGACGATGTCGGACCACTCAATCTCGGGACGACGAATATACTTCGACAGCAAATCGCCCTCGTGTCGGTGGCATTCAAGCTTCTGCTTAACGTTGTCGATCGCCGCCTGTTTGGCTTCGAGTCGCGCGTGCCGCCCGCTGTCGGCTAGGCCGATATCATGAGCCAACGGAGTCAGCCGTCGGTCGGCATTGTCTTGCCGCAACAGCAAGCGGTACTCCGCGCGGCTGGTGAACATGCGGTACGGCTCGTCGACGCCGCAAGTTACCAGGTCGTCGATCAGCACGCCGATGTATGCCTGATCGCGTGACAGCACGAGCGGCTCCTTGGCGTTCAGCGCCAACGCGGCGTTCGCGCCGGCGATCAGGCCTTGCGCGCCAGCTTCTTCGTAACCGGTCGTGCCGTTGATCTGTCCGGCAAAGTACAGCCCATCGCACAGTTTTGACTCCAAACTAATGTGCAGCTGGTCTGGCGGCGCGAAGTCGTACTCGACGGCGTAGCCGTAACGCATGATCTGAGCGTTCTCTAGACCCGGAATCAGACGAAACATGCAGTCTTGCACATCGCGCGGTAGGCTGGTCGAGACGCCATTGACGTAGACCTCCAGCGTGTTGCGCCCTTCGGGTTCCAAGAAGAGCTGATGCTGGGTCTTGTCGGCGAAACGGACGATCTTGTCTTCGATCGACGGGCAGTAGCGCGGACCGTTGGACTCGATCTGTCCCGTGTACATCGGCGCGCGCCGAAGGTTCTCGCGAATCAGATCGTGCACCGCCTCGTTGGTGTAAGTGATGTGGCAAGGCAGTTGAGCCACTTCGAGCGTATCGGTGAGGTACGAAAATGGTTGCGGATCGTCGTCGCCGGGTTGTAGTTCGGTCCTTGCGTAGTCAATCGTCCGCCCGTTGAGTCGTGGCGGAGTGCCGGTCTTAAATCGTTCCAGTCGCACACCGAGCCGACCCAGCGCTCCGCTGATGCCTGAGGTCGTTCCTTCGCCCGCACGCCCCCCGGCAGTCTTCGCTTCGCCGGTGTGCATCAGCGCCTGCAGAAAGGTGCCGGTCGTAAGGACGACGGCTCGCGCGCGATAGGTCGCATCACCGCGCACCGTCACGCCAACGATGCGTTTTTCTCTGCCAGCTTCCTCGACAAGCAAGTCCTCCACAGCCTCTTGCCGCAACGTCAGGTTCTCTTGTGCCTCGACGATGTGTTTGATCTCGGCCTGGTAGAGCTTCTTGTCCGCCTGCGCGCGGGGCGAGTGCATGGCCGGCCCTTTGCGCTGGTTGAGCATACGAAACTGGATGCCCGTCGCGTCGATCGCACGGCCCATCGCGCCGCCCAAGGCGTCAATCTCACGCACGATCTGC
Organism: Bythopirellula sp.; assembly: GCA_965228965.1. GTDB lineage: Bacteria > Planctomycetota > Planctomycetia > Pirellulales > Lacipirellulaceae > Bythopirellula. The sequence continues at coordinate 4,187,167 of OZ245849.1, read as the reverse complement.
CCCTTGCCCACGCCGCCGATGGCCGGATTGCAACTCATCTGTCCGACGGTGTCGCAATTGGTCGTCAGCAGCGCCGTCTTCGCGCCCAACCGCGCAGCAGCGAGGGCAGCCTCAGTGCCCGCATGGCCGGCACCGATCACCAGGACGTCGAATTCGTACATATTTGACGGCATGCTCTCAGAATATCGCAATTGCCACCGATCGGCTACAGACCGATATAATGGCCGGTGGGGTGCGAGAACACGTGGAGGCGCACGACGATGGGCGATTTGACGAACTCGAAACTAATCTGGACGAAGGGCTTCTTGTTTCTTTTTCTCGGCATTCTGTCGTCGGGAATCCTGTTGCTGCGAACCCGCGATCTTCAAGTCGCCTTGCTGCTCGGGATCGCGATTTGGTCGTTCTGCCGCAGCTACTATTTTGCGTTCTACGTCATTGAGCACTACGTCGATCCGCGGTATCGCTTCGCCGGCTTGGCGGATTTTCTTCGCTACGCAACCGGCAAGCGGATACCAAAGGAAATCGATTGATCCACCGGAAATGTGGACCACCTCACAGAACGACGATGGCCGGTTAGATATTCTCAGTACGTCTGCCAAACTCATTCTCGAAGTGGCCCCATGTCGGATCACGAACAAGTTGACTCCCCAGACGTTGAGCCTCCATCGTGGGAGCTTCCCAATGAGAACGAAGTGATTGCCGACATCTCGGCACGCTCGTTTTCCGTTTGGCGGGTGTTCGGCGCCGTCGGGGTCGCGATGCTGCTGATTACACCGGCGCTGTACATGCTCGACAGCGCGGGCTATCTGGGCGAACCAGAACATCGCAGCGACTCGCTTGGTTCTGGTCGACGAACAACGGCCCGCGAGTTTGACCTCGGCAATGCCGCCATTCCCGTTGATGAAATCCGCAGTGGCGGACCATCGAAGGACGGTATTCCCGCGATCTCCGACCCTAAGATGATTGCTGCCACCGAAGCGGACTATCTCAAGCCAACCGATCGCGTGATCGGCATCGTCATCGGTGACGTGGCACGCGCCTATCCGCTCGCCATCCTCAATTACCACGAGATTATCAACGACCAACTCGGCGAACAACCGGTGGCGGTGTCCTACTGCCCATTGTGCGATTCGGTGTCGGCCTTCGATCGCACCACGTCCGGCGGTGTGCGGGAGTTCGGCGTGTCTGGTCTGCTCTACAACAGTAATGTGCTCATGTACGATCGCACTGACTCGTCCGAGAGTCTCTGGTCACAACTGAAACGGGAATCGGTCGCGGGCCCACAAGTCAGAGCGCAGTTGCGACTGCTGCCCGTCGAACTCGCCACGTGGGCGGAATGGCAAGCGCGGCATCCGTCGACGACGGTCATGTCGAACGAGACGGGGCATCCGCGCGACTACACAAGTACGCCTTACGGACGGTATTTCAGCTCAGACAGTCTGATGTTTCCCGTCGATAACGCCGACGATCGTCTTCCCAAGAAGCAGCGCGTGCTGGGCGTGCTTGTCGATGGCCGGTCGCGCGCGTATCCGCGTTCCGCGTTTGGCGAGCAAACCACCCGCATCGAAGACGAACTCGGTGGCAAGCGAATCGTCATCGACTTTAGCCCCGACTCCGAGAGCCTGCGCGTCGTCGAAGCCGACGAGGGTGTGACGTGGATGTACTCGTTCTGGTTCGCCTGGTACGCCATGTATCCAGAAACGAGTGTCTACCAACACTCGCAGTAATCGTCGAGAGCTATGGTCGGCGAAACCTTAGCAGGTAGTTGTCCTCGAACTCTTTGACTTCTATTTCTTCGATAAACTCAAAACCCGCGTCTTCGATTTCCTGACGAAACACATCTTTGCCGGCGCGGACGTGTCCCATCGTCCATTCCGAAGACTTGCCGGGGATCCGCTCAAAGTCAATGACCACCAATTCGGCTCCTGGCTTCAACGCCCGCAACAGCGATTGCAGAGTCGCGCTCGGATACTCGAAATGGTGATAGGTATCGCAGATGAATGCGCGATCCACCGAGTTGGGTGCCAGACGAACACTGCGATCCGTGCCCAGCACCGTCGTGATGTTGACGACCTTATCCGTGCGTGCCTGTCGCTCGATATGCTCGATGAATTTCGGCGCGATGTCGACGGCAAAGACTCGGCCCGTCGGACCCGTCGCATCCGCAAACAGCCGGCTATAAAAACCGGTGCCGGCACCAATGTCAGCGACCGCCATGCCCCGTTTGATCGCCACCAGTTCCAGCACTCTCTCGCGGGCGGCATAGACCTCACGGCTCTCGATCTCGAACCGCCCGAGCCACTCGCTCACATCAAGTTCAGGATCCAGAAACCGCTCGTTAATGCCCGGCTTGACGCTCTCGTCTTCGCCGTCACCTTGCTTGGTTGCATCTTTGTCGACCGAAACCTCGGTTGGCTTCGCCTCGACGCCGGTTGCAGCCGCCTGACCGCGCGCTTCAGGGGCGAATTGAACATAGAGAGCAAGAAGCGATATGAACCAGGTCCGCCGCAGCATGGTATTCTCCCAGCAAGTGATACCCCGATTTTACCAGGCACGTTCAATTCGCCTAGTCGGCGGTGGTCCAGCGTTGAGCGTCTCGTGGCCAAGCCAACGTGTCGCAGGAGCACGAACAGCCAACCGCGTTCTAGCAATCTAGAACCCCTGTTCAAGCATCAACGCTAGTTTTCGGATTCACCCATGCCGCTGAACTTGATGAACAGACACAGTGCACCAATCACTAGCGCGATTCCAGCTCCCGTATACAGTACTTCCTGAGGGTCCTTCGCTTCGACGGCTTGCCCGAGGTAGCCGACCGCCAACGCCGCGACGACGACGCCGATGATCTTGTTTTCGAGGTCGGCCAGCTTGTCGATTTTGATTCGTTTGAGTAATTGCTCTTCTTCTTGACTGATGAAGAGTTTGTACAGCCCGACTGCTGTGATGTAACCCAGCGCTCCCACCAAGAATAGGTCGATGGCTTGGATCACGGATACAGATAGCACCTTGGCCGTACCTTCACTGAAGTCAGGATTGCTGAGTAATTCCCATCCCCGCACCATCGTCAAGCCGAGCCCCATCACGACCACCGCGACCGTGAGCAGCAGAGAACCTATCACCGGGAGAATGAGCAAGTAGCGGCTAATCTCAAGAATTCGCTTGATCATGAAAGCTTCCTCGAAAAGATTTCGATCGATCAGAAAAACCCGCGGCGACGGATGCCGCACGCGGGTTTAGAGACAAAGTAATTCCTAGACCATATCCGTCATTGAGGAACTGGGAAGCGCTCCTGTACCTCTTCGAGCATCTTGAGTGCTTTCATCGCCTTGAGCGAATTGTAGTTGATCCCACCGGCTGTCAAGCTCGATCCTTCTTGGAAAGGAAAGTTGGGGATCGTCTTGAAGAACTCGGCGAGCTTTGCCTGGATTGGCACAAACAGCCACATGTTGTCACCGTACCAACGGAGGTAACCCATCTCGCCTTCTTCCCACATTTCTTCATAGGGATCAGCTCTCAAGTGAGTAATCATTGGCCAGTTAGTGACAATGCGTTCACCGGTCGCAATGTTGCCATCAATCATCGCAAAACTAACCTTCCAGTCCCTCCAGCGCACCGCGTTTAACTCACCTCCCTGGCCAAAGTAGTAGATTGATTCACGCGGTCCTTTCTTTTCTTCACCCTTGAAATAAGGCATGAAGTTGTGCCCATCGAGGTGTACTTTCCACGTCTTACCTTTGGCCTGGTAACCCTGCTTACACTTCTCGACCACGTCGGGAACTCCGGCGGCAGCGAGCAGTGTGGGCAGCCAGTCTTCGTGAGAGAAGATGTCGTTGATGATCGTGCCGGGCTTGATGACACCAGGCCAGCGGACGACTTGCGGGACACGGAATCCACCTTCGAAGGTCGTGCCCTTTTCGCCATGGAAGGGCGTGATGCCGCCATCGGGCCAGGTAAACTTCTCCGCTCCGTTGTCGGTGCTGTAGACAACGATCGTGTTGTCGGCGATTCCAAGTTCGTCGAGCTTGTCGAGGAACAAACCAATGTGGCTGTCGTGCTCGACCATTCCGTCCGGATAGAGCCCAACGCCCGTCTTGCCCTGGCTCTCTTTCTTCAGGCGAGTCCAGACATGCATACGCGTAGTGCTCATCCACACGAAGAACGGTTGATCCTTCTTGTGGGCATCCTCGATGAATCGCAAGGCGTTGCTGGCGAAGTCTTCGTCAGCGGTTTCCATTCGCTTTCGCGTGAGGGGGCCGGTATCTTCGATCCTCTGCGTGCCGTCGGCGTTCGCGTAACTGTGAATGACGCCACGTGGGCCATACTTCTCCGCGAACTTGGGATCTTTGGGATAGTAATAGGTCTCGGGCTCTTCCTCGGCGTTCAAGTGGTAGAGATTGCCGTAGAACTCATCGAAGCCGTGGACAGTTGGCAAGTGCTTGTTTTGGTCGCCCAAGTGATTCTTGCCAAACTGGGCAGTGGTGTACCCCTGCTGCTTCAGCAGGTCGCCAATCGTCGGTGCCCAATCGGGAATGCCGTGATCCGAGCCAGGCATGCCGATCGTCAGCAAGCCGGTGCGGAACGGATGTTGGCCCGTGATGAACGAAGCGCGACCCGCCGTGCAGCTTTGCTGCGCATACGAATCGGTGAACATCGCTCCCTCTTTGGCCAAACGGTCGATGTTCGGCGTGCGATACCCCATGATGCCATGGTTGTACGCGCTGACATTGTGGACACCCACATCATCGCCCCAAATCACAAGAATATTTGGCTTTTTCGCTTCGGCTTGCGCGTTGCACATGGCAAGCACAAGCGCGAACACTGCTATAGAAAATACGAATCGAAACACGGCTGTTTCCTCCAAAGAAAAGAGTGGACAAAGAGGTGCGCTAGCTGAGCATAAACGATAAGTGGTGCTTGTCAAATTAGGAACGCACTAGAAATGAGTGCCGCAACCGATTCCGAATCACACCGCCGTCGGACCGTTTGTGACGACTCCAGCCACTAGCCTTGTCGAATTCTTGGAATGACTTCCGTGTAGACGCCAACTGCGAACTCTTCGTATTGCCGATTACCGTTGGTCAGCTTGCGGCGTGGGCTTTGACCGTCTGCAACGGTTTTGCCGATAGCGCAGGGCCGTGGCGAACCTGGGCCATGCTAGAGTTGTTTGGGATGCAACAGAACACATGCTCCAACTCGATCGGTGCGTGCAAAGACGCTGCCCACTTCCCGCGGCGGCGGCTGTCGGCCCTGTTTGCGCCCGTCGATATTGCTCCCCTGGTCTACTTCCGCGTTGTGTTTGGCGCGATCATGATGTGGGAAGTCTCTCGCTTCTTCCAGCACGGCTGGATACACCGATACTATGTGGAGCCTGAGTTCTATTTTGGCTATCATCGCTTCGAGTGGCTGCAACCGTGGCCCGGCGTAGGCATGTACCTGCACTTCATCTTATTGGGGATGCTGGCCGCATGCGTCATGCTAGGGCTGTTCTATCGCTTCGCCGCCGTGCTGTTCTTTCTTGGATTCACATTCGTCTTTTTACTAGACGAAACAAACTATCTGAATCACTTCTATCTGATCTCGCTGGTCAGCTTGCTGATGATCTTCTTGCCGGCACACCACGCCGCATCGCTCGACGCCCTATGTTGGCCTCAAATCAAATCCAATCGCATGCCGGCCTGGTGTCTCTGGCTGCTTCGTTTTCAGCTCGCGGTACCGTACGTCTACGGTGGGATCGCCAAGATCAACACCGACTGGCTGCAAGGCGAACCAATGCGGATATGGCTGGCCGAACGCGCGAACGCTGCACCGCTGGAAGGCTTGTTCAATGAAGAGTGGTTCGTCTACGCAATGAGCTACGGTGGATTGCTGTTCGACCTGATGATTGTGCCGCTGCTGCTCTGGTCAAGGACGCGATGGTTCGCGGTCATCTGGCTCGCTGCGTTCCACTTGACGAATGCCTACCTGTTCAACATCGGCATTTTCCCTTGGCTCATGTTGCTGACCACGCCAGTCTTTTTTCCACCGTCAATGCTCCGCAAGGCAGCGAATGCGATTGGCGTGATCACCGAAACCGCGGAGTTTCTCCCAGCGGAATCATCCCGACCGACCGTGGGTCGGGCCGTCTGTGTACTTGCGATTGCTGTTTATGTCGCGATTCAAGTCGTGGTGCCTTTTCGACACGTGCTCTACCCCGGCAATCCTTCTTGGACGGAAGAGGGACACCGCTTCAGTTGGCACATGAAATTACATGATAAGAGTGGAAAGGCCGTGTTCATTGTCAAGGATCCCGAGTTTGGCCAGACATGGATCGTCCATCCGGAGGATTATCTCACACAACGTCAAGTGTCAAAGTTGCCATCGCATCCCGACATGATCCTTCAGTTCAGCCACTACCTGCAACAAGTATGGCGTGAGAAGGGGCACACGAATGTCGAAGTCTATGCGGACGTGCGAGTCTCGCTCAATGGCCGACCGCGCGTGCCGCTGGTCAATCGCAAGGTCGACTTAACACAGCAACGTCGATCGCTGGCCCCGGCGACATGGATCCGTCCACTCAACGAACCGTTGCAGGGAAAAACCGTCGCTCACTTCCGCGATTAGGTACTCCAACTGCCAAAGTTGAGTAGCAAGCAGTGCAGGCTGAAACTTTGGCGTTCGCCACTATCGCGACTATAATTCTTGTGAGTCAATAGTACAGATTAGGGGCATTTGTTTCTCCAGCTCACCGGGCCTTAAATGGAAACACCTACTCAAAGCCCATCCAGAACGCTTGGAGCGGGCGTTGTATTGAGCAGTATCGCATTGGGCTTGTTGTCGCCGTTGGGTTGTGATTACCAAAAACTCGACCAAAGTGAAGCGGCAGAGAGCATTCGATCTAGTGATGCTCACATTCATGATCAACGGGCCATCCTGGAAATTGTGTTCCGCGACACTCTTCCTAATCAAGATGGTGCCCAGCTATTGACCAGCCTTGGCGATGGTGAAATTCTTTTTCTTGCCACTATTGATAAAATTGAAAACAAATATATAGATGTGCCGCATGAACTCATCGTTCTCTTTTCTCAAGAACTAAGTGTTCCTCTCAAGCAAATATCAGAAGCAGTGATGACACCGCCTGGTAAGAGAGCCTTCGACGAACCATTCTATCGTGATGCCGAAACAGGCAAGCGCGGCAGAGTATTCTATGTATCTAAACCGAGGTGGCTTGGCCCAAACGAAGTAGAGTTAGACGCTGGAATGCGTGCCGCACCGCTTGCGGCTTCGGGAACCACAATCGTCCTGACGAAAAGCAATGGTCAATGGAGAATCGTGAAACGGCGTGACTCTTGGATATCCTGAACGCTAGAACATCTAGGGTCACTTGGCGCAGCCTGGCACCCTTGCGATCGAAAACACCACTTGTAGCAAACCCACCCGAGTCAGTCTGCCGATCCAACTCAAGCCTATCGTGCTTGCTGACGGTGGGGCGTCACGACTTCCTTGTGCAAACAGCTGGTCCGCGTTGGCACTTGGCAAGCTAAGACAATCTAGCCCAGACGATGAGACTGATGCATGCTCACGCGTGGCGGCTTGAGGGCGCTCGCGCGTATTCGCTAGAATCGGATGATGCTCGTTGATTATCGTTTGGCAGTACTCAAGGCGAGCCGAAGGAGCTTTGGCCAAACAGCAGATGGTCCCACTGAAATCTAAGTCGTTTGAACTATTGCGATGCGACCTTCGTACGCTCCAACTTGTCTTCGGTCACTCTCAAAAACCGACCTTAATGGCCTGGTTGATGATGTGAAGCGCGGTGATTCCGACGCGATTTCTCTTTCGATCGCGTTCATAACCGCAGAGACCTTCGGCATCTGGCACAACCGGGCTCGTGCAAAACTATGCCGCCATTTCAAAAACCACCCGCCATCACCCGACGACTGTGATCGCCTCGTCACCGCAATTGTTGATCGTTTGCTGGGTGGTTACTTCTATGAGCAGTTCTTCGATCAACTTTCAATGGCGATTCGATTTTCTCCTGACCGACTTAAACGTGCTGCCTCAATTGCCGTTAAATCAGATCGCGATTACATTCGGCGATATGGTGCTCGGGTTCAGCATGCGATCCAATCTATTCCGCCTTCAAAAGGCGGATCACTATCGGCTGCTGCAGAACGGCCGTGATCGCCGCACATTGCCGTCGGTTCAACTTTTGCGTATCGCTCCGGAAGGTGTCTCACAGGATTCGGCGTTGACTGCATGCTGAGAGTTTACGTGCGGCGAAGGAGAGAAACATGTGGTCTGCTTTGGCACTTGGCCAGGTAAGAAAAACCTCGTTTTATCAGGCTGAGGTGGCTAAGAAACCTTGGCGGAACGAGTTTACGCCAACGGCGTTAAACCCCAGAGCCCAGGGTCGACGCGCAGCGGCGCACCCTGGGATGCAGGCCCAACACGGGATTTCAAACCCCAACTGGGTTCCACAGTCTGACCCAACGGAAGTAGAACCCCGTTGGGGTACGTCAAATGATGTATTTCGTACCCCAGGGTGCGCTGGCGCGACCCTGGGCTTTGGCGTAATTCCCCGCTGGGGAATGCCCAAGCGTGAATCGCGGAGGCAGCTAGGGCGAGGACGCTCGACGGCACTAACACCCTGCAATGAAACGACGCAGCTAACTCGTCAACTCAAGAAGTTCTTTCTGCCGACGATGGGACGTCACGAAGTGCTTTTACAAACAGTTGGTCCGCGTTGGCGCTTGGCAAGCGAAGCAAACGTACCTCAGACGATGAAGCCGACACGTCTAAATGTCGGCAATCATCTGGACGCGACGAAAGATTGTCGATGAAAAAACGCTTCCAAGGTGTACTGCTTGATTCGGCTAGTTTTGAGCATCCATTGTTTTGTCCGAGTGCTTTGCGAGCACATCGAGCCCCGAGCGAGTTGGGTTTCTCTTGAATATCGTGTGATAATGTGGCTTACCGCTCGGAAAGCGGACATCTTTGACCGATGGACGACTTTTATTCGGTTCACCTAACTTCAACCATAGCTGGTTCTTGGAAAGCTCAAACACTCCCAATTGCCTCTTGCCATCAAACCGGTCAAGGTCAATTTCATATAAGGATGAATCTTCGTTTGTCGTGAATTCGGAAACGAATGCACCGAGTGGCGATACAATAATGAACCGCTCGCCATCTACAACTAGAACCGTTCTGCTCAATGGGTGAGGCCCGTCGCCAAACCAAATACCTTGTAAGCGAGCGGCAGCATCGTTGGCGAGAAGATCTGTGCATGCTAGCGAAGAGCATGCCACGACGACTAGGCTTTGCAGTATGCGAACTACCATGAGAGTATTCCTTAAATGAGATAGTAGCCGAACGTGATTAGACAGAAAACTCTTCGGTAAGCCCTGTATACCACAAAACTGGGTAAGTAGTCCCTATCTTGGCGGTGGACGGCCGTCGCATCCATAAAATGACGTCGCTATTGCCCGAACAGCCCATGCTACGGTGCGTCGGCGCAAAACTTCGACGCCATTTCGGGCCGCTTGCGAAAGTGCACAGGTGGCGTCGTCTTGAGTCAAACCCATTCCGATAGCCTGCCCAAGCGTGAAACTCCGACGCTAGTTCCTGAGGTGACTTCAACCGTCTTCTTAGGCATTGCCGTCACGATATTCTGCCCCAGCCAGAGCGGCTGCGAGGAAGTGAGTTGGGATTTCGTTGGAAATGTGAATTAATATATCCCGATTGATTCCAATTTCCATGCAAAGCCGACGAATACACTATCTGATTTGATGGCTACTCTTGGGAAACGTTAATCAAATTCCTGCTAATTAAATCTAACTCTGTTTGGAAAGGTGATGAACAGTATGTCAAAATGGGAGTATAGAATTGTGGACTCAAAAGATGTTCCTTCTGGCGGATTCTTCAGAGGAAAGGACCGAGCAGAAATTGATGGCTACCTAAACCAGCTCGGACAAGATGGTTGGGAGGTTGTTAATCTGGATTTCAGGGAGCTGGAGAGTCGATTCGAATTCGTGGGTGTGGCAAAGAGACAACTAGAAACATAAGCAACCGATGCAATTCGAGCCAACCATTGATGCGTTGCAGCCGTCACTATGGAGTCAGAAGCGGACACTGCAAACTCGCACTGGCGTGAATCGCTCAGGCAGCTACAGCGTGGCCGCTCTCTGGCGATAACGCCCTGCGTGGAGAACTCGGACCACTGCTATGAATTCGTTACTATGAAACCAAGAACGGACTACGGACTCTTCAGGGTACTCAACTTGGCCAACGAAACAAAAGACTACGATGACGAACGAGCTTTGAGTGACTATGTTTCTCAGCATTGGCGCAATCTCTTGCCCGAAGATGAGCGCCTGCAATATGATGCGGAGCAAAATCGCATGTTTACGGCACTTGCCCCTCTGACTCAAGCTGATTTGAACTGTCTCACAGAGTCTGAGCAAAGACTCTCGGATGCAGCGTGGGCGAAAAATAAAGTTGTTATGGACGGGCTTCGCCAGCGAGTTTGGCAGTTGATAATGACTGGGGCGATTACTGTAAATCGATGCAGCCAATGCTCTCGAATTGTTCGTACGCCGAAGGCCAAGCAGTGTCTTTGGTGCGGCCACGATTGGCATGAGACTTAGCTAGCACAGGCAAGTAGGGCTCGTTGCCCTTGCTGAAACGATGGTGTAAGTATGCAGAAGCTAGCCCGCCCATGTGGCCATGACTTAGTTAGAATAAGCCAAGCAGCAACCGCAGCGTGTCTTGGGGAGTATCACGAAAGGTGATCGACATGGCTTCCGACAGCCAGCGGCAAAAAGTGCGTTGGTATCACATGCGAACGACAAAGCTCACTGGCGAGTATTGCGGGGGCTTACTCGCGGGATTCGGCCTTGGTTGCCTGTTGACGGCTTACTTGTGCCACAAGGAAATCGTTCACGCCGAACCGTCCATTCCGTTTTCGTTCTTGATTCTCGGCTCCGCACTGATTGCCGGCGGTTCGACTATTGCATATCGCTGGCAGTCTCATAACGTCTCGGATCGCGATTGAGCTCTTTCCTGGCCAGTAATCTCGGCCCAGGAATCTTGCTGAAATTGGGCCACCACTTGTCGTAAAATGGAATTGGCCCAGGCCTGGAACGTTCGCCCGCATCTCGGCTGAGAGGCGTGTCACGGTGTTCTTTCGCCGATGACCTGTCTGTGTTCGGCGGCTGCAAGGGTTTTGAAAGGTTCCCAATAGCAAACCTTTCATTACTAGCGAGCGTTAAGGCAGGAGCGTTTGCGCAACGCCTTGTGAGGAAAAGACTTGCGAGATCAGACACAGAGACAGAAGCCGGAGTATTGAAAAGAAAAAACGAAAACCTTTCAAAACTGCTGGGCACCATTCGGGGCTAGGAGTCGGCCAGGGATGGACTGCGCTGGCGGCGCATCGGGCCGTTGGAGGACGAATGGCTAGCTCGCTCTCAGCAAATCTGCGACTTGCTCGATCTCGTTCATCGACACGTCCAGGTGCGTAACCGCGCGCACCGCGTTGTGCTTCAAGGCCAGCATCCGCACGCCTTGTTCATGCAGTCGCGCGCAAAACTCGTCGGCGGTCCCAATTGAAGGGTCGACGTCGAAAAACACGATGTTTGTGTCGACTTGTTCACTCGGCAGCGATAGTCCTTTGGATTCACGAATGGCGCTTGCCAACATTTGAGCTTTTTCATGATCTTCAGCCAATCGATCAACATGATTCTTCAAGGCGTACAGCGCACCAGCGGCAATGATCCCGATTTGTCGCATCCCACCGCCCAACAACTTGCGATGCCAACGCGCGCGTTCAATCGCTTCGCGCGTGCCACAGATGGCCGAACCGACCGGCGCACCGAGCCCTTTGCTAAAGCAGATGCTTACCGTATCGAAATGCTGAGCCCATTGTGTGGCGGGAATGCCCGTCGCGACGACTGCGTTGAACAACCGTGCTCCGTCCAAGTGACGAGCCAAACCGTTTTCGGCCGCCCACGTGCAAATCTGTTCCACCAATTCATACGGTTGAATCCGCCCACCGCCATAGTTGTGCGTATTCTCCAGACAGAGCAACCGAGTCTGGGAACAATGCAAGTTGTGCGGCCGAATCTTGCCCTGCAATTGCTCAAGCGTCAGCAGTCCGCCCGGCCCACCCGCGACCGTCTGTGCGGCGACACCAAACAGTTGCGCATACGACGCCTGCTCGTAACGCATGATGTGCGAGTCGGCTTCGGCCAAGAACTCGTCGCCCATGCCGCAGTGGGTACGAATGCCGATGACGTTGCCCATCGACCCAGATGGCACAAACAGCGCGGCCTCTTTGCCAAGCATCGCGGCGATCTGTTGCTCCAACGCCTGGACGGTTGGGTCTTCTTCAAAAACGTCGTCGCCCACTTCCGCGTCGGCCATGGCCGCGCGCATCGCGGGCGTTGGTTTGGTGAGAGTATCGCTGGCAAGATCGATCATGGTGAGCTGAGAGGCGGGAGGGGAGTGGGAGGGGAGGTGGGAGCCTAGAGACCAAAGGCGAAACGGGGTACGCTATGTAATCGACAACGACGTTCATCGTAACGCCTTAGGCGACGTGACTCTAGACATCCGACGCGAGACTAGCCACATATTCCATGCAACGTATTGACACCAGCCAACCGGAAGCCGCGCAGCAGATTGCCGAGCTTCGCCAGAAGCTCTCACCCGCCGGTGACGTCGTCAGCGAAGCGGGGCGGCGCAAGACGATCGAGGTGTTCGGCGAGCCGCTGTCGCCGGTGCAAACGGTCGAGCGAATCTGCGATGACGTTAAAACGCATGGTGTAGAAGCTGTGCTGGAGTACACGGCAAAGCTGGACGGAGCCCAACTGACTGGCGAAACGCTACGAGTCGCGGCGGCGGAACTGGAAGCAGCTCACGCAGCCGCCGACGAAGAGTTCCTCGCGACCGTGCGTCGAATTCGCGAGAATGTGCTGCGTTTCCAGCAGGCAATCTTGCACGAGGACGTGATCGTCGACGTTCCTGAAGGGGGTACGTTGCGGCAACGCTATTTGCCGCTGGAACGGATCGGAATCTGCGTTCCCGGCGGCGCGGCGGCATATCCTTCGACGGTATTGATGACGGCGCTGCCCGCACAAGCTGCGGGTGTGAAAGAACTAGCGGTTGTCGCTCCACCGACTCCGTTCGGATCATACAATCAAGACTTATTGGCGACCTGCCACGAACTGGGCATCAGCGAAGTGTACCGGGTGGGCGGTGCGCAGGCAGTCGCGGCGCTGGCTTACGGCGTGGCGGGTTTGCCCAAGGTCGACAAGATCGTCGGACCGGGGAACCTGTTCGTGGCCCTGGCGAAGAAGCACGTGTTCGGCGAAGTCGACATCGATTCGATCGCTGGGCCGAGCGAGGTGATCGTGATCGCCGATGAGAACACCCGCCCCGAATTCGCTGCCGCAGATTTAATCGCCCAGGCCGAACATGCACCCGGCTCAAGTGTCTTGATCACGTGGAGTGCGCCGCTTGTCGAGCAGGTGGCTGCGGAGTTGGAAAAGCAGTTGGCAGAGCTGGATCGCGGTGACCTCGCCCGGCAGTCGTTAGACGAGTTTGGGGCGTTGATCCTAGTACGCGATCGAGTTGAAGCCGCAGAACTGGCCAACGAACTGGCGACCGAGCATTTGCACATCGCCTGTGAAGATGCGGACGATTTGCTGGATTCGATCCGTCATGCCGGCGCGATCTTCGTCGGTCCGCATAGCCCGGTCGCGTTAGGTGACTACGCGGCGGGTCCGTCACACGTGCTGCCGACCGGCGCGACGGCACGGTTCGCGAGCGGTTTGTCGTCGAACGACTTTCTCCGCTCGGGCAGCGTGATTCAGTTTTCGCAAGAAGGACTCAACGCGATCGCCGACGACGTGCTATTGATGGCCGACAAAGAAGGACTCACCGGCCACGCGCGCAGCGTGGCGATCCGCAAACTTGATACTTAGCAGATGAACTACTTCAGAACGAATATCACAGCGATGACCGGTTACGTCCCCGGCGAACAGCCGCAGGGGACGAAGTTGATCAAGCTGAACACCAACGAAAACCCGTTTGATTGTGCACCGAAAGTGAAAGCGGCCATTGGCCACGCCGTGCAAGCAGGACTGCAAAAGTACCCCGATCCGACGGCGACGGCTTTCCGTCAGCAGGCAGGGGAGGTCTTGGGGGTCGATCCAGATTGGATTCTCTGCGGCAACGGGAGCGACGACATCTTGACGATCATCACTCGCGCACTGGTTGATTCCGGCGATGTGATTCGCTACCCGAATCCCAGCTACGTGCTTTACAAGACGTTGGCGGAGATCCAAGGCGCTGAGTGCGATGTCGTGGAATTCGACCCCGACTGGTCGTTAGGCGAAGCGTTTACTGCTCCGCGCGAAGGCCTGAAACTGGCTTACTTGGCAAATCCCAACAGTCCGTCGGGTACGGTCATCTCGCCTGAGGAAGTGGCGCGGATCGCCGACCAGCTGCCTTGTCCGTTGCTGGTGGACGAAGCCTACGCCGACTTCGCCGAGACGAACTGCCTGGGCCTCGTCGCCGAAAATGAGAAGGTGATGGTCTCGCGGTCGATGAGCAAGTCGTACGCACTGGCCGGTCTGCGGTTCGGTTTTCTGATCGCCCAGCCTCAGTTGATTGAGCAGTTTGCCAAAGTGAAAGATTCGTACAACTGCGACGCGATGGCAATCGCGGGGGCAACCGCCGCCATTGCCGATCAGCAGTGGTTCCAACAGACCCGATCGTCCATCATCGCCACGCGCGGACGGTTGGAAGCGGAACTGACGAAACTGGGATTTGAGTGCGTGCCCTCGCAAGCGAATTTCGTTTGGTGCAATCACGCCGACCACCCGGCGGAGTCGCTCTATCAACAGCTCAAGGAGGGTGGCGTGCTGGTACGTTACATGAGCTATCCCAACTGGAACGACGGCCTGCGCGTGACGGTGGGAACTGATCAGCAGATCGATGCCTTCCTGACGATTCTCACCGGACTGCTAGCATAGCTGGCACTTGGACGACGAAACTAGGTAGACCACGCAACCCTTGCGCGTGGGGAAAGCTTCGCTCGCGATTTGCAGGCAGGCCTGCCGATTCTACCGATACGCGTCTGCAAATCGGCGCGTCGATGCCAACCGCTATCGTCGTTAGGGCTTCCCAGGCAGCCGCGAACCACCGCACACAACTTATTAGAGCATTCGATCTCATGGCCAACAGACGATACTTCGTGCTTGCATACTTGGTTTGCATCGTCGGATCGACCACATTCGGGGCGCGAGCGCACGCCCAGATCGACTATCAGGCGGCGGAAATGATGCCGCCGGCTGCTGCCGAGTTGCCGCCAGTGGGCGTCGTGAATCGTGGCACATTGACCCCAGCGAACTTGCAGGCGGTATCGACCTCCAATCCGATGCTCTACCAGCAATACCAGTCGCTACAGGTTGGGGGAGCACCTACCGCTGACGGTTGCCAGGCCTGCGCAGCCGGAGGATACAGCGACTACAACCGCTGCGGATGCTCGACGGGCGTCTTCCCCTGGTTCAACGGCCCTGGTGCTTGTGACCAGTGGTGCATCGGCCCTAAGTGGCAAATCGATGCTGGTGGTATATTCATGTTTCGTGACGAGATCAATTGGAACGGTGTGAGCGCTGCAATTGGTGGGCCCGCGCCTTCGCTCACCGACCAGTTTGACCATGGTCTGGGTGGACGTGTGTTCCTGACCGGATACAACGATTCAGGCTTTGGTATTCAAGTTGGCTACGAAGGGATCAATGGTTGGAATGGGACCCTGGGTTACGACCTGGGTGATTTCGTGGCGGACGAGACACGCTCGTTCCACTACGAATCCCAACTGAACTCACTAGAAATCAACTTCCTCCGCGATACCGATGCCGTGTGGAAGATATTCTCCGGCTTCCGCTACCTGCAGCTCGACGAAGACTTCCTTGACACAAGCATCACCGACAAGCCGATTCCTTTGCCCGCCGATCCACCCGCAGCGTCTGCGGCCTTTGTTGACACAAGTTTGAACCGCCTGCTCAAGAATCGTCTGTTCGGTTTTCAGTTGGGGACCCGCCGCGACGCCTGGCAGTTTGGCACACGCTTTACCGTGAGCACGTTTGCCAACGCAGGCGTGTACTGCAACAGCCTACGACGCGAAGACGTCGATTTGACGATTACTACGGTGATTAACGGCGATGATCTCGCCACTCCCGACACTAACGAGTTCTCGCAGACGGTCTCGACTGCGAACGTCTCGGTGCGCCGTGTGTTCGCCGATGTTGCGTTTGTTGGCGAAGCCGGTCTTTCCGGTACGCTGCGTCTCAACAATTGCACGGCGGTACGTGCAGGCTACCAAATCCTGGCTCTCGACGGCGTGAGCCAGGGCGTGGACGCGTTCCTCTTTCCCAACGCTGGGCTCAACAGTTCCACCCTCGTGTTCCACGGTCTACAGTTCGGTTTGGAATATCGTCGATAGGCTGTAGCAATAGGTTCAACCTCCTGCGCGTAACTATACCGACTATCCGGCCTGTCGCAACTGCGTACTTTTGGCCGTCTCGTTGATGCGGCTGTGACGATTCTGGCGGCGGCTTGCGTTGATTTCTCGCAACATATCCCGCGCCAACCCGTTGCATCGATGCAACGTGAGGTATCTTTTCACAGATCGTTGGTCTCCTTGCAGCGAGTGATTTCACTCGGCAATCGCTTGGAGTTGGACTGCCAGGACTGGTAGCCGCGACGGTCTCCCACCGCACTCCCCCGCCTTGCGACCTTTGATTTCAGGATGAAACGCTATGTTTGGCGCTCTCCATGACGTCACCTCTGGTGAATTGTTTCGTTGCCGTGTTCCTCGATCTACTGTAGGCGGCTTTCTGGCCGTAGTCCTGTCGTTTGGTGCACTGGCGTCCCCGGCATCGGCCCAGTACTGCACTCCCGATCAATGCGACGAGTGCAATCTCTGCCGTTGCTCGCAGCGCTGTTGCCACTCGTTGCCGGAACTGTGGCTGGTTAACACCCGCTGCGCTCCCCGTTGCAAGAACCTCGACTGCGGCTTCGAACGGTTGATCTATAAACGCTACGACCGTGAGTGTCGTCGCTGGGTCCGTGAGAGTCGCGAGTCGTTCCTGGCTCAGGAATCGACGATGCCCACCATGTTCTTCGTTCATGGCAATAGCCTGAACCACAAGAACGCAATGAAACAATGCTGGCAGATCTACTGCAAGATGCGCTGCTGCCCCGGTCCGAAACGGCTGGTCTACTGGTCGTGGCCTGCAGAGCGGGTGTACAAGACCAAGGGCCTGCGGGTACGCGAGATGATCGAGAAGAACCTGCGAATCAAGTATGTGTATTCCGAATACCAAGGCTACTACCTTGCCAAGCTGGTCAACATGATGAGCTTGTCGCAGCGCGTGATGATGGCGGGGCATAGCTATGGAGGGATCACCTCTTCGGCAGCGGCACACTTGATCGGCGGAGGCTGTCTGCGAGGGCTGACGCTGGAGGGTGGTGCGGCGGTCGAGAGACCGAATCTGCGCGTCGGCGTGATCTCGGGCGCCTTCGACCACGACATGCTCAACCCAGGCAACCGCTACGGACAGACGTTCGTCTCGGCGGAAAAGGTCTATGTGACGCGCAACATCAAGGACCGCACCCTCAAGAAATGGCCCAAGACGTCGTGGCGATGCAAGAAGGCAATCGGAGTGTTGGGCGTCAACGCCAACCGCCTGGGCGTGTACCGCAACAAGCTCTGCCAACAGACGATGACCGACGATGTAGGTACTTCGCATTATCTAACGCCGCACCTTAAGAGTGTGAAGTTTGTGGCTGCATTGTGCTGTTTGTCGTTCCCGCAACATGGCACGCTCTCTCCGGTTCCCTCAATCGGCCCACCCGTCCCCACCGAAGCCAACTCGCAACCGGAAGACTTCGACCTGGACCTTGAGCAGCTCAGTGACGACCAACTCGACGATGACGGTTCGTTTGTCGAGGAGGACGAACTCGTCATGGACGAGCCGTTCGCTTTCGACGACTACGAACTCGAACCTGCATTCAGCGAAGGCATGAGCCTACACGCGTTGGCACCCACCGGCCAGCAACAAACGACCGTCGCGGGACTCAGTCCGCTCGATAGTTCAACCGTCCTTGCTTCCGCCTATTCCATCGCGCGACGACCCTCTCCGCAGTCACTCAACGATGCTGCGATGGCCGTCGATTGGAATACCCCAACGCATGGGATTCAACCGATGACTTCCTCGCACCTCATGCCAGCAGACGCAGAAGGCAGTCACGCCGTCGCAGCCGTCCCTCAGCTACGTCAGCTCAATCCATCAACTCAGTCGGTTGACCAAGTGCCGATGCACGAAGACACGGGTTTTCACCTTTGGTATCAGTGCGGCCTGGGCGTGGCAATCGTGCTATCGGGGCAGTTCTACGTCCTCTTCAGTAAGCGGGTTGCGTCGTCCTGAGGGCATGAACGCTCCCGTTTGCAGGAACCTTAAGGCGTACGACTGGACCTGGTCTTGCTTTGGTAGCGTCTGATGTACGCCTTGTACTTGGGCAAAGTCGCTAGCGCCCACTAACTTCGATGTCGCGACCGAAAGCAGCATATCGTCGTCGCCCGGAAGCGCGTCGAGATAACCCTCATCGTCGCCTTGACCGCCGACAATGATGCCAAACTCAAATTCGGGCGTGGCTAGGCGGGGTTCGAGCGTGGGCCAGCCCTTCTCCGGATTGAGTTGATCGACCGCGTCGCCCGCGACGAGTTGGGCAATTCTACCCAATCCGTTTTCATTCAGCTTTTCCGTGACCACCGCACCATGGTTGGGAGGCGCGATCATCACGAAGCGTTTGTAGGTGATTTCCGGTTGCTCGCTGGGAGGCATTGCTGCCAGGTCGTTCAAGCAGTGCCGGACCACAATGTTGCCCATGCTGTGAGCGACGAAGCTAACCGTCTCGACGCCCTCGAGGTTCTTAATCACGTTGGTCAGGGTCTTCGCATGTTCACCAATATCCGCCATCGTCGACGGGTAGCCCACGTTGACGACCGTGAGACCTCCCTCTTCGCGGAGGTAGTCTGAGAGCGGCTCCATGTATTGGCGAAAAGCACCCAAGCCGTGCAGCACGACGACCACCTCTTTGGGCATCGGCGGAATGTTTCTTGCTACCTTGAGCTTTTCAAACTCCTCCAGACAGTGCTCAAAGCTGCCGCGCGCGTGACGCACGTTGTCGGGATCGATCAATCGATGGTGGCCGATGACGACGTGCTTCTGGATTCGCCACCCCTGATACACCATCTCATCGGAAAACGTAAACGGCCCGCCCAGCGTCCGGCCGCGCAGCCCCAACAATCCCGTCTCGGCCCGTGCCGTCGAGTAGGAGAGCAGTAGCAAGAACAAACCCTCAAGTACGATCAACGCCACCCAGTTGATATGACGTCCTCGCTTTTTCGTCCGCTGGTTCCTTCGCATCGCGGTATCCTCCTGATCGGTGGCTGTGGTTTGGATCATGTTCTGCTCGCTGGTGGTGTGGCTGGTGCTGGTCATTGTATCCCTGCGGCCCAGCCAGCCCAATGTGATACGGACTGGCTGCGTAAATCGTTCGGAGGCAACACGTTTCGGCTCTGTGGTGGGCGACTATCCCGTTGGCTTACCCCCCGATTGGGTTTATGCAACACGCAATTGAACACGCACTGCGTGTTCGAAAAACCTCGGTTCTTGGGCACCAGTCAATAGTCCTATCTGCTTACCAATTAACAGCTTACAACAACTCTCGGTCGGTCGTCTGGCCGACTTATTCGGACTTTCGGGCGGCGAAGTGTCCGAATACTCTTCTGCTCCGGATCCCGAATCCCAACTCAGCCAACGACTTAGCACGAAAAAGCGCGGCGGACACGGTGTCCTAAAATTCGAATTTGCGGCCTAGCTGCTGGCTGGTCACTCGAGGGAGCGTGCGAGACTCCTTTCGCACGCAATCACGCGCTACGGCTGATTCAGACCAGCAGGGGAAGCGCGAGCAACACAATTATGTTCACAACCGATTCTACTCGATCGGGTGGCCCAATTTCATCAAGAGAATTTGGACTGACTCAGTCACCGCAAGGACGTGGAGACCGCCTTCAGAGAACAGACGAAGCTATCTAGGCCCGCTTGTCAGTTATTCTCATGTGCTCAGAGGTTGTGGTCGCCAACGGTTAGTCTCACGTCTGCATAGTGCGGCGATGATCGGAAGTGGCCACAATAGCAAACTAACTGGTTCGGGCACTAGCGTTATCGAGAGAATTGCATCTGAGTTAAAGAAATCTCGACCGTCAGTAAATCGGCTATTGAGCTCGAAACTAAACTGCGAGCCATCAGCCAGCAAGCCAACAAGGCTCACGTCTCGGTCACCAATAACTAGAGGCTCTAGTGCAGTTAGTGAATCAGTGATGTTAACACCATCGAGCACGAATTGTGTACCAAGTAGATTGATCATGCTGCCATCGGGAGCGCGGAAACCATCACCGAAAGAACCTCCAGATATGTTGACTTCACTACCGCCAAAAGACTGAAAGTTGATACCGAACGTGCCGCCTGAGATATTCACTTTACTCCCATCAATGGCATTGAATTCTTCCCCAATCCGACCGTCAGAGATATTCACTTCACTGCCGCCGAAAGCAAGAAACCGACTCCCGACAACGCCACCAGAAATGTTCACCACACTGCCTTCAGTGGCTCGAAAAGAACCGCCGATCAGACCCCCGGTGATGTTGACCTCACTGCCATTGTGGGCTTCGAAGCCGCCGCCAATAGAGCCACCGGTTATGTCTACCTTGGTTCCACTGAAGGCGTCGAAATTGATTCCGACCGTCCCACCAGAAATCGCAACGTAAGCGCCAATTGCTTCAAAGTTGTTTCCAATTCTACCGCGCGCGACATGGACCGAGCTACCTACGTCAGCACCATAATCGTCACCAACGGCTCCACGGCCATTGACGAACAATGTCTGGCCAGTTTGAAGTCCCGTAGGAAGTGGATCGGTTGCCAGCGTTATAATCGCTGGCCCAATGGCTGGCAGCTCGCCAACTTTGAGCGTTAGACTACCATCGCGAATCGTATCTGCGTCCACGCTTGAAAAAGCGAATACTCTTCCGTCCGTAAAGACACCACTCAACACAGAACCTTCCGGCAAATCGAGTTCGATGGCGTCTCCTATCGAATTGAGGCCTTCGATGGGCACTCCGTCGAGGCGAAAGCGGCCACCGACCAGGGTAAGCTGGCTGGAAGGTGACGTATCGAAGTTGTCGCCCATCGTGCCACCGGAAATACTCACTTCGCTTTCGACGAGAGCTCTGAAGTCTCGTCCAAGCGAGCCACCCGTAATATTCACGACACTGCCTCGGGAAGCGTGGAACGCATTCGAGAATGAACCGCCTGACACCGTCACCTCGCCATGAGCTGTGAAGCAGCAATCAAACGAACCACCTGAGACATTCACCGTGCCCACAGCAGAGAAACTCGGTCCAATTGTGCCTCCTGAAACGTTCACCGTACTACCAAGGAAGCTCGTAAAGCGATCGCCGACCGAGCCGCCAGAAATATTCACCTCGCTTCCATCAAAGGCATCAAAATCCGAGCCAATCGCACCTCCAGCGAACAAGTTGACTTGGGTATTTGCTGCAGCAGACGTTGGTGCCGCATCCGGTGGCACGTTAATCACCGTCGGTTGCGAGACGAGCCCAGCAAACTCGATGACGGTTCCCCACAGCGTGAAATTCGAATCGTTCGATCCCACCGTGAACGGCTTCCCGGCAGGGAGCGGAGAATCCGGAATGTCGACCAACTGAGGAGAGGGCATTGCAGGTGCCGTAATGTCGACCGGAAGCATATCTCCGACGCGATAGAACATGTTGGTATCGGTTGTCGTGGAACCGATCGAGTATGAGCTAATCGTTACGGGCTGGTTAAAGGTTAACTGAATTGTGTCACCGCTATTTATGATGGATCCGTTGGAGTTGGTTACTCCCGCACCTTCATTGAATGTTCTAATTCTAGAGCTGGTGGTTCCATTGTCTCCAAAACCAGCTATCTCCGCGACGAGAAGTATTCCCTCCGTGCCGTTTATGTCGGTACCTCGGATGGGTAGTGTGATGTCAAAGTCGTTGAATTCTGGGTCGTAGAATCCGTCGACGCCTGCCTGGATGTTGGCTTGCGTCTCGGATCTGTCAAAATCGTCGAACTGTAGGACGATCTCAACAG
Organism: Bythopirellula sp.; assembly: GCA_965228965.1. GTDB lineage: Bacteria > Planctomycetota > Planctomycetia > Pirellulales > Lacipirellulaceae > Bythopirellula. Next base: position 4,164,935 of record OZ245849.1, on the reverse strand, counting down.
CAGAAGCAATATGGCAGAGCGTCAGCGGCACCAGTGATACTACCAACGACGGCAACACAGTCTTTATGATCGATTGAGCAACACGTTGCATTAGTCAATAACTCCCGCAAACGAAAGAGACTGCATTGATCGTCTGACGACCCGCACAGGTCCGGCACCCCAAAGCTCCTGATTTTAGGTGCGAGTGTGCGCAGGGTCAATAAACTACTAGGGCAATCAGACCGCGTTGAGCCCAGAATCCTTGCAACACGTGCGACATCGACACAGATCGTTAAATGCAGCGCTGCTCTGCGGTTACCCACGCACGGAGGTGCGAAATGTCTAACGCAGCTGTGACGGTCGAAATCAACGCTCCGTCGACTGTTGTTTTTGACCTGATTCACGATTATCCACGTCGACTGGAATGGGACTCGTTTCTGCGGGAAGCAAAACTGCTTGATGGGGCGCTGACAGCAGATCGTGGGGTCTCATCGAGGTGCGTAGCCCGCTGGGCGGCGGGCGGATTAGGCATGGATACGGTCTACGTTTCCTATACTCGTCCGCGGATCGCCGCGGTGGAAATGAAGCGAGGACCCTTCTTTCTCAAATCCTTTGCCGCTTCCATCCGACAAGAATCCATCGACGATGAGACAACTCGTGTAACCTATCGCTACAAGTACGTCGTGCGCCCCAGACGGCTCGCATTCTTGATCGAGCCGATCGTGGGATGGATTTTTCATCGCGAGACGCAAGCAAGATTGGCTGCCTTGAAGAGTTTCCTCGAAGAAGGTCGCGGGTAACTGGGGTTTCGTCGGCCGTTGCGCGGCACTGTCCATGGGGTCACTACCATGGCAAGATTTACTGAGTGGCCGGTACGCTAATGCTTGTTCGGTCAACCAGCGCGCAGCGGCCTTCGCTTTAGTCGTCCGTCGGCTGTCCGAACGCCAAGTCGTGGCCATCGAGGTCCTGGACGCCAAACTCCTTCATGCCGTAGGGCTTGAGGACCAGCGTGTAGTCGATCGTCGCTCCGCTTTGTTGGTATTCCTCATAGAGTGCCTCGGCATCGTCGACCCAGAAATAGGCGTCCCACATCTTGTCGACGACTTTCCAATTCGGCACGACCTCGGTCTCTGCAGTAACCTGGCTGAGCATCACCGTCAGATTGTCACGGTTGACCATGCAAAAGTCGGCTGGCTCACCCCAGAACCGTTCGTAGGTAAAACCCAACTTATCCCGATAGTAGTTCGCGGCTGCGACAACATCTTTCACCAGCAGCACAGGAGCGACGGTATCGAACTTCGGCATTCGCAATAACCTCCTACGTGGTGTCTTCAGCATCTTTCCGATGCATGAAATACCAATCTGCCAAACCCGCGACCACATGCTGCAAGAGTGTCGCCAGGACGATCATCAAGATGACGCGCGGCTCGGTGTGGAGCACCTGACCTGCCAATACTAGAGCCAGACCGGTGTGTTTCATGCTGAACCCAAACATCAGCGCGGTCGCGGTCGGCCGATCGGTGCCGAGGAGTTTTGACAACAGCCAGCCACTCGCAATGCCGAGCGCCGAGAGTGTGATCGCCAACACCGAAGAGAGTAGAAACGTTTTTGAAATGCCTTCGTTCAGTGCCTGTGGCATCGCCAGCGAGGCGTTGGCGTAGTTGAGCGTGAGCAGCGTCGCGGCACTGATCATACGAAACACGCCGCGTAGTCGATCGATCACATCCAGGCCGACCAGCCAGTTGGTGGCCATGCCTGCCAGGGAGGGTAAAATCACCCAAACGATGAAGAAACCTCCGGAGAAGCGCGTCACCAGCTGCTCACACTGAGCGGTTTCTGCATCGGAAAGTGCAAGCCCCATGAGCTTGAGCATCTGTGGCGTCGCCACCGGGCTGAGCACAATCGTCAGCACGATCAGCCCCAGACTCAGCGCGACGTTGCCCTGCGCGTTCTGGCACCAGGCGACGGAAGAATTCGCCACCGGCATCGCCGCCACCAGCGCCAACCCAACGAGCATTCCCGTCGTGACGTAATCGCCGAACAGCGTCGGTAGGGCCCAGCCGAGTGAACTGACGAAGACGCCCGGGACAAGCCAGATCGCCGCCAACGCTAACAACAAGATTCCCGGACGCTGCATCAGATCGCGAAGTTGCGACCACCGCACGACGGCGGCCGCACAGAACAGCAGCAACGCTAGCAGCAGCAACGGAGCGGTGACTTCGTTGTCCCCCGCCTGCGCCACCGTCAACTGGCGAATCGTGAGTCCCGGGCCGGGAATCAACGCCGCCAGCGCGTAGCTCGCCACCAGCAGCCAAAGGAGATTGCGATGGACCCAGCCCGAAAACGCAGCGAACCGTCCGTCGTTGTTGCTACTTTCGCGGGACACCATTGGTTGTAAGCAACAACTTGGACTTCAAATGAGAGATGAACGAACCTGCCTCTAGGATAACAGACGGTCGGCGATTGACGAATGACGAAATAGGCCCTGAATGAGCAATGACCAAGCCGCAATGACCACTGGGAGAACCAAGAGACTACCTGGTCATTGGTCATTGGGACTTGGTCATTCTCAAGCCGTATCCATCCGACTGCGGTTCGCCTATACTGCTTGCTCCCGCCCCCGTTTCCCGCCGTACGCTACCTCTCCGATGTCGACCGCTGAAGTACTGGATGAATCTACGCCCACGTTGGATGCCGAAGGCCTCACCACGGCAACCATCGACGACGCGCGCGACCGGACCACCGGAAAGTTCTTCTACGGTTGGCTGATGCTACCCTTGGCGATGCTCATGATGATCGCCACCAGCCCAGGGCAGACGTTCGGATTCACGTTTTTTAACGCGAAGTTCCGCGAAGCGTTCGAGCTTACCCAAACGGGCCTGTCTACGACGTATCTGGTCGCAACGGTCTTGGCGTCGGTCGCATTGCCTTACATCGGCGCGCTGACCGATCGCCACGGACTACGCCGCTCATCGCTGGTGACGGTGATGGCTTTGGTCAGCGTGTGCTTGTTTATCTCACAGGCGCAGGGCATCGTGACCCTTTTTCTGTCGTTTTTGATGTTCCGCATTATTGGTCCCGGTACGCTGGTGTTGCTCGCCAACAACACCCTGGCGCGTTGGTTTGATCGTCGACTGGGAATGGCGAGCGGCATGATGCAGGTGGCGATGGCCGGCGCGCATGCCTTAGTGCCCGGTGGAATGGTGCTGCTGATTGCCACGTTCGGCTGGCGCGGGGCCTACCTGAGCATCGCGTCGATTCTGGCCGTCAGCTTGCTGCCGCTGCTGTTCTTCGCGTATCGCGAGTCCCCCGCCACCGTCGGACAGTTCCCCGACGGCGACACGCACCTCCACCACGACCAATCACGCCAATTGTCGGTCCGTGGTTTGACGCTTGATGAGGCGCGGCTGCATGCCTCGTTTTGGATCATGCTCGCCGCGACGGCCACGTGGGCGATGATTGGCACCGGTTTTGTCTTTCATCTGGACGCGATCTTTCAGGCGCGAGGCTTCGACAGCCAGTCGTCCACTGCCGCGATGAGAATCATGGCCACCGCGATGGCGACCGCGCAGCTGCTAGGCGGTGCCCTCGCCGACCGAATCGCCTTACGCTGGCTGATTGTCACTGCCGTTGGGATCATCGCCACAACCTCGGTCATGCTGGCGCTGGGAAGAGCCGACCTGTTGTTGCCCGCCTTCGCAGTCTATGGCATCGCGCAAGGCCTGATGTCGATCATCGCCGCGACCGGCTGGGCCCGTTACTTCGGTCGCGCGCATCTCGGGAAGATCCGTGGAGTCTCGCTGACTGCCGCGATCGCCGGATCGAGTCTGGGACCGCTGATGTTGGCAGTGTCCGACGATTACCTAGGGGACTTTGCCCCGTCGCTATGGTTGTTCGCCGTAATTGCCGGGGTGACTGCGGTGGCCGGCTTCTGGGCGACGCCGCCCGAGGGCAATGACGAAATACCGAATGACGAATGACGAATGACGAGTGCAGCGATGGCAGCCGACTAGGTAATGTCGGACGGCTGTTGGGCGTCGGCTGCACTGCACTATTCGCCCAACGCTGATTTCATTTGATCGAGTTCTTCGCCCAGCCGCTCAACCATTTCGCGGAGGTCGGCCACCTCTTGTCTAAGGGCGTCGATATCTTCATCTTCCTGATTCGACCTGGTGGAGGTTGCAGGCGCTTCTCGAACCGGAGCTGCGGCAGCCACCGGCACATCCACGCTGACGTTGCCGTGTTCGGCGCGTAGTTTTTCGAGTTCTTGATCTTGGTACAGCGCGTGCGTGACGATGCAGCCGCGGCCGGGTGGCGTGAGATAGACGATCAGATTCTTGGCGTACAGACTATCGATGATCGGACGCAGATCGGAGATACCTGGGATCTTCTCCATGCGTGCGGCACGGCCGCGGAGTTCGCCGAGGGTTTGGGCGCCGCGTAGCAGAAGTTCCGCCATAACGGCCAGTTCCACTTTGTCGACGCCCAACCAATCGTAGAGCAGGTGGCGGAACTTGGCCGCGCGGCTATCGCCTTGAACCTCCGCGATCGCACCAATCTTTCGCAGCCGTTCCAGCGCGTCGAAGACGTGCTCTTCGTCCAACTGCATCTGAGGAAAGCGATTGCTCTTTTGGTTCGCACCGTTCAAGAGCGAATTGAGTGTCAGCGGATAGTTGTCGGGCGTAGTCTTCGCCTTCTCGACAAGCACGCCAGCCACGCGTCGCTCAATTCGATCAAGTTTCTGCCACTTTGGGCCATCTTGATCACCGCCATTTTCTTCAGTCATCATGCGTCATTACTCATTCGTCGTTTTCACAAGAAAAGTTGCGAGCGAAGTACTCGTTCTGCGCCCTAACCTACCACTCGTTACGCTGTGGTTACAAGCCGAGAGTTGCTGCGCGTAGCGGGACTTTGCAGAAAGGGAAAACCGCCAAGAGCGCCAAGGAGTTACCGAGAAGGACTCTTGCTCGTTCTGGTGTCGTCCCTTGGCGCTCTTGGCGTCCTTGGCGGTTCCTACCTTCACCCGAAGAACGCACCACGCACGTTCATCATCATGACCGTCCCCAGCACGATCAACATCCCTGCCGACGGTTCGGGGACCACGCTGGTGATGTCTGCGAAGAAGGCGTCGGCAATCTTCTCGAAGCCGGCACGCGTCGGATGGACACCGTCGCTCCACATGTCGGTGGAAGGAGTCAGGCTGGCATGCACATCCACAAACGAAATACTTCGCCCCAAGTCGCGGTACTTCTCGACGATCCCCGGAAGATACGAGTTATAGACTTCGACTTTCCAGTTATTGCGCCGATGCTGATCGAGCGCCAGCATTGGCGGGATCGAAGCCAGGCTGATGTGCACATCGCCGGCCAGTTGATCGAAGATCTGCCCGACAAGATCGTCCAGTTCCGCCGCATAGCCCCCCGGATCGTCGTGCTTCCACCGCACGCCGTTGGTTCCAGCCAGCAACAACACCATGTCTGGCGGATTGGCCGCGAGCCAGGAATTGACTCCGTCGGCCAGTTGATCGATGCGAAATCCTCCATGGCCTTCGTGTTGATCGTCACCAAAGTCGCCATCAGCACGGCTCCCGACCATGTCGACATCTAGCCCGGCATCAACAAACTTCTGTTTGAGTATGCCGCGATAGCCTCCCCAACTCCGTCTATCCCAACCAGCGGGCGAAGTCGGGCCGCGCGTGATCGAGTCGCCCAGCGGCATCATGCGAACCGGGGTCGCTCTAGCTGCCCCAAGAGGAACAAACAGGAAGGAGGCAACCACGCAGGTGTTCCAACAAGTCGCAGGTAGTCTCATCAAAGTAATTGGTCACTCATCCATTTGCAGTTAGTCGATAGAATCAGTCATTGTACAGTTCGTGCTGTGACCAACAACTGGCGAGCTGGCCTCACTACTACTCGTTCCGACCGGCCTTAAGGTAGTCGACCGCCACGATCAAAGCAGATCGATCGTAAGCAGCAACAAGCGTCGATGGAAACCCGTTCCTCCCGCCGCGTCGCTCGTTACAGAGTCGTTACAAGCCGGCACGTATTCTCCCGCTACGATTGAGAGGAAGTGGAACTTCCCCTTTCCTTGACTTTTTGAAGGAGACAGACGATGCGGCGAGTAACCTCTTTGATGGTGGCCAGTGGGCTGACACTGGCGTCACTGACTTGGGCCGGTGGAGACAAACATGAAGGTGGTTATCGTGGCGAGTTCGGCGGCAATTATGGCGCTAAAGCAGTTGATCGCGCGGAGTGGGTGGAGAACCTGCGGAAACAGGGGCCGGAGGGGCTGAAGAAGGTGCTGGCAGCGTATGATCAGTTACGCATGAGCGCTAAGCGGCCGGAGCCGGAGGAAGTCGAGCGATGTCGAGCTGAAGTCGATCGCATCGCCGGTCAACGTCATGCGACCGTCTCGCGACTGTTTTGGTACACCGATCTGAACCAGGCGAAAGTAGCAGCTGCGGAAGCGGGCAAGCCGATCCTTAGTCTGCGCATGCTCGGTAAGCTGACCGATGAATACAGTTGCGCGAACAGTCGGTTCTTCCGTACCTCGCTGTACGCCAACAAAGAGATTAGTGCGAGGATGCGTGACCACTTCGTGCTGCATTGGCAGTCGGTGCGGCCAGTGCCAACAGTTTCGATCGACTTCGGCGACGGACGCAAGCTGCAGCGCACCATTACCGGCAACAGCGCGCACTACGCGTTGAATGCCGAGGGGCGACCCTTCGACGTGTTGCCGGGACTGTATAGCCCACAGGAATTCCTAAGCTGGCTGAATCGCGTGAAGCTTTTCGCCGATGCGAACCAGAAACCGGCTGACAGGTTCAGTTTCGAATCGCGCGTGAGCGCCTACCATCAAGCGCGGCATCAGTTCGTGCTAGCGAAATGGCAGGAAGATTTGCGACAAGCCGGCTTAGAGTCGACCGTCGTGCCGCATTCGTCGCAACGTGACGCGGACGAGTCTGGCGGCAAGTTCGCGCAGCGCGCGAAATTCCCCAATGCTCAGGAGGCCGGCAAAATTGCCTTCGCCAAAAGGCGAGCCGAAGGGCCGCTGATTACGGTTTTGGGACTGAGTCCCGCGACGGTTGAATCCCGCCTCGACGATACTGCCTGGCAGAAAATTGCGGCGCTGCATCGTGACGAGACTCGACTGGATGAGCAGAGTGTGGCGCTAATGCGCCACGAAAATCCCAACGCGCTGGCGGCCGGGGCAGTCGCAACAACCAAGCGCGCCGTCGAAGACCCGATCCTCCGCGCCGTGCGGAGTTTTGAGAATTCGATCGCACTTGATACCGTTCGCAACGAATACCTGCTGCATCGAAAGATTCATCAGTGGTTCCTCGACGGATCGGCGTTCACCGACATCGACACGCTTAACGAGCGTGTCTATGCCGAGCTATTTCTCACCCCATCGAGCGATCCGTGGCTCGGTTTGGTGCCGCCAAACACCTACACAGCACTGCAAGACGACGGTCTCACGGTGACCAGTCAGTGATGCTGGCAGAAGTTGGCAACAACTCGAAGATCCTATTGATCACTGCGCGTCTAATGAGCCCCCACCGGAAACGTTTCCATTGACGAGGAAGACGTTTCCGGCGGGGGCACGGGTTCATTTGCCGCGCCGTGATCAATAGTGAGGAGAATATTCCCTGAGCCGACGGCGCTAGCCGCGGGTGGATCCGCTATCGTATGTCACGGCTACGTAGCCCGCGGCTAGCGCCGTCGGCTCAATTCAAGAACAGCTGTTCATTGAGTGAGTAGAATACCTACGATAGCTTATTATGCCGATGTCGCATTGGAGACCTTCCTCTACTCACCCCTCTCCCGGCAACGGGGAGGAGATTTTGGAATAGCACCCGCGGCTGCGGAGCATTTCATGCCAGCCCAAACCATACTCACGATCGAAGACGACGCGGCAATTCGTCGTGGCGTCGTTGATGCGCTAACGTTTGCTGGATACGAAGTACTGGAGGCAGGCGATGGCGACACAGGTTGCCAATTGGCGATCACCCGCGAGTACGACCTGTTGTTGCTGGACCTCGTGCTCCCAGGAAAACTTGGTCTCGACATTCTGCGAGACCTGCGCAACGCCAAACCGACTGTGCCGGTGATCATTCTCAGCGCGCGTGGCGAGGAGAACGACCGCGTCTCGGGGCTGCGGCTTGGTGCCGATGATTATGTCGTAAAACCGTTCAATGTGAACGAGCTGATGGCGCGCGTCGAGGCCGTACTGCGGCGCTCGCCAAGTCGTCCCAGCGATATCGAGTTGTTGCAACTCGGAGATGGCGAAGTTGACTTCCAACGGTGCGAAATCCGTTTCGCTGACGGTCAGCGAGCTGAACTTTCTGCTCGCGAGCGCGAACTGTTGCGGTACTTTGCTCGCCACGCCGGTCGAGCCATCGCACGCGACGAATTGCTGGCCAACGTGTGGCAGATCGATGCCCGCGGCGTCAGCACCCGCACGATCGACATGCATGTCGCACGCCTGCGCGAGAAGTTGCGAGATGAAAGTATGCTCGTGACGGTACGAGGCAAAGGTTACATGCTGAAGAGAGACTGAGCGCAGCACTGCAACAGATTCCGCAATCCAGATTCCACAATCCGCATTTCCCATGTCCCGTCCTTGGCAAGTTTGGCTGATCTTCGCAAGTTGCGCACTGATCGTGTTAGCGACGATGGGCTGGTTTTCTAGCCATGCGATCGAAGGCGACCTCATGCGTCAGCGCGCGGAGCGCTCCATGCAGCGGGAGCAGCAGATTAACCTCGCACTGTGGCGGATGGATACCAGAATTGCTCCACTGATCGCCGAAGAAGCTGCACGTCCCCACTACTTTTATGAGTCATTTTATACGTCGTCAGACAGCCCCATCCGGTTTGGGGAGCGGGCTCCCGTGATTCCGTCGCCCATGTTGTTTCAGAATGAGGGAGTGAAGCTAAATTTCGCGAATTCGATGGACACGAAACAATGGGGATCACCTCAAGTTCCCGATGAAGACTTCGATGAGGTTGCCGCGGAGTTGGGGCTAACGGCACAGCAAGTCGCGGAGAACCGCCGACGGTTGGAGCAACTTGCGGAAAACGTCGATCCAGACGTGCTGCTGAAGCAGCTCCCAAAGCAACTGGTACCAACGCTCCCGCAGCCACCGCGCACGCAACAGATGCCCTCGCTCTTCGCTGCCAATCAAGCAGCCGCACTTGGTGCCAACGGCGAAGCTTCTACGGCGAATCAGATGAATCAAGCGCCGGACGGGAACGCCTCGCAATCAGAACAACTGCAACAGATCGCCTTGCCGCAAGCAAAGATTGCCAAGGGACTTCAGCAACGCGATTACAGCCAGCGAGGTTCGCGATTTCAAGGTCTGGTGCAGCAGGAGTTTAACAAGCAGCGCGCCAGCAACTACGCTGGCGGCTACGGAGGCAGCGCCGACAACGATTACTACTTGGATTCGCAGCCGGTGACTGAGAGCCTCAGTAAGCCTCTGTGGATCAACGGGCAACTCCTGCTCGCCCGTCGCATCGTCCGAGATGGTCGCGAAGGCATCCAAGGTAGTTGGCTCGATTGGCCAGTCCTCAAGGAGAGCCTTTTGTCGGAGGTCACCGACTTGCTGCCGGGTGCCGAACTGCGGCCATTGGAAGACGACGAAGAAGGCGACCCTGCCCGCATGCTGGCCGGGTTGCCGGTAGAACTTGTGGTGCCGAAGGCGAAATTCGTTGACTTGCCATCAGCCACAGTACGCTGGACGTTGGGGCTTGGTTGGTTGGCGTTGATAATCGCGCTCGTGGCCGTGGGAGCCCTGTTGTGGGGCGTGCTGGCACTGAGTGAACGTCGCGCTGCGTTTGTGTCCTCGGTCACGCACGAGTTGCGGACACCACTGACCACTTTTCGCATGTACTCCGACATGCTCGCCCGCGATATGGTTCCCGACGCCCAGAAGCGACAACAATACTTGTCGACACTGCAGCGCGAAGCTGAGCGGCTCACGCACTTGGTCGAGAACGTATTGAGCTACGCGCGGCTGGAACGCGGTCGCGGACTTACTCAGCGTGAGGAGATCCGCGTCGCAGCGTTGGTTGAACGTCCGTGGCCACGATTGGCTGAGCGGGCGAACCAGGCGGACATGCAACTCGAGCTGCACATGGCAGAAGCTGCGCGCAATGTCCGAGTATCGACCGATGTCGGCGTCGTTGAGCAGATTCTGTTCAACCTGGTCGACAACGCGGCCAAGTACGCGAGCGACGCCACGGATCGAACAATTCACTGCGACGTCCAGCGCGACGGGAATTTCATCCGCATCGCGATTCGCGACCACGGCCCCGGCTTCGAAAAAACTCAGCACGTCCGCAAATCAAGGCCGTTCAGCAAATCAGCCGAACAAGCCGCCGTTTCGAAGCCCGGCGTCGGACTCGGGCTAGCGCTGTGTCGTCGGTTGGCAAAGCAACTGGGTGGTCGGCTAGAGGTCGATTCAGACAGCACCGGTGCCGCGGCCACTCTCTTATTGCCGCTGTCTTAACGCTACTTTGATTTCGAGATTTCCCAGTAACCCAACGACTCTGCATGTGTCTCTGGCGCTGTAGTCTCGCTGTGGCTGAATCGATATCATGGGGGATTACATTCCGCCTCCAAACCCTAGACCACTGATCCCACCCCGATGAAAACCGACGAACTGCGTGAAAAGTACCTGGCCTTTTTCGAGACCAAGGGCCACAGCCGCCAACCGAGCGATGTGCTGGTGCCGAAGGGGGATCCGAGCGTCCTCTTCACACCTGCCGGGATGAATCAATTCAAGGATCATTTTCTCGGCAAGGTGAAGCTCGATTTCACGCGCGCGACCACCTGTCAGAAGTGCATGCGAACTGGCGATATCGACAATGTCGGGCGCACGCCGCGTCACCATACTTTTTTTGAGATGCTCGGCAACTTCTCGTTCGGCGACTATTTCAAGCGCGACGCGATTCATTGGGCGTGGGAGTTTTTGACGGACAAGAAGTGGCTCGGACTGCCGCCGGAGACGCTGCACGTTACGGTTTACAAAGACGACCAGGAAGCCGCGAAGATCTGGCACGAGGACATCGGCCTGGAAACCGCTCGCATCAAGTACGAGGACGAAGACGAGAACTTCTGGCCCGCCAGCGCGCCCAGCCAAGGCCCCGATGGGGTGTGTGGTCCGTGCAGTGAGATCTATTACACCGCACCTGGTCGGCAGGAATTGGAAATCTGGAACCTGGTGTTCACCCAGTTCAATCGCGTTGGCGATCCGCCCGACAACCTGCGTCCGTTGCCTTCCAAGAACATCGACACAGGCATGGGGCTGGAACGCACCGCCGCGGCGCTGCAAGACGTCGAAACCAACTTCCACATCGACAACCTGATGCCAATCGTGCAGGCGGCGGCCGAGGTTTGCGGCGTTGAGTACCAATACGATAGCGAAAATGGTCGACGATTACGGCGGATTACTGATCATGTGCGCGCCTGCACTTTTGCGGTACACGAAAACGTCTACCCAGGGGCCAACAAGGAGAAGTACGTCGTAAAGCGGCTGTTGCGCCGTGCCGTACTCGACGGGCATCAAATGGGCCTTCGTGAGCCGTTCTTATGTAAACTCGTACAGTCGGTGGCGGACGCAATGGATTCGGCTTACCCAGAGTTACAGGAGACAACCGAGCGCGTTCACGATGCGATCAAGAAAGAGGAAGAGAACTTCCTGGGCACCATCGAGAGTGGCTTGAGTCGCATTGAAGGCGTCTTCGATGAGATGCGCCGCGAAAACCGCACCGCAGTAAGCGGTGAATTGGCATTCGACATTTATCAGACGTTTGGCTTTCCACCTGAACTCTTTGAGACCATCGCCGCGGAACGGAACCTAGCGTTCGATTGGGATGGATTTCGCAAGGCGCTTAAGAAACATACGACGAGCGATGGTGGACCGGGAGGCTCGACTGATGGGATTGGGATGGGTACCAAGGGTCCCATCGCTTCCATCAAACAGGCAGTCCACTCAACCGAGTTTCTCGGCTACGAAACGACCGCAGCCGAGGCGACGATTGTCGGCATCGTGGGCGGCGCTCCGCCCAACGAACGCTTGTGCGATAAGATGCAGGAAGTCGGCCACGATACGGTAGTTCGTGTAGTGCTCGATCGCACACCGTTCTATGGCGAGAGCGGTGGCCAGGTCGGCGATAGCGGCACGCTCGTTGGTGACGGCTTCGAGTTCAAGGTTCTCGACACCCAGAAGGATGGGCATCTGCTGATTCATAATGGGCATTTGACCAGCGGCGTGATGCCCACAGGTGCCAAAGTCACTGCAACGGTCGACACCACGCGTCGCGACGCAATCCGGCGGGCTCACTCGGCCACGCACTTGTTGCACAATGCGTTGCACAAAACGCTTGGCGACCATGCACAACAGCAAGGTTCCAAAGTTGACGAAGATTGGCTGCGGTTCGACTTCACCAACTTGAGTCCCGTCACGGGTGAGCAACTCTCCACCATCACTCATGACGTGGCCAGCCGTATTGCTGAGTCGGCTCCGATTCGTTGGGACACATTGCCTCTAGCCGACGCGCGCAAACAAGGCGCGATGATGCTGTTCGGCGAAAAGTATCCCGACCCCGTCCGCATGGTGTCGATCGGTGACTTTAGCAAGGAGTTGTGTGGCGGCACCCATCTCAACAACTCGAAGGAAGTCGAAGCGTTCGAAATCCTGAGCGAAGAAGGGGTCTCCGCCGGGACGCGACGGATTACGGCGCTCACGGGCCGACGCGCTGCGAAGCATGCCGCGCAGACGATGCAGGCGTTGACCGCCGCCGCCGAATCTCTTGGCTGTTCCCCGATCGCACTTACGAGCAAGCTCGAAGACTTGCTGTCTGAGCAACGCGAATTGAAGAAATTACTCGCTTCCGGCGGGACGCTAGGCGATGAGTCGATGGGTTTCAAGACCGAAGTCGGCGCGGTCGAGATTACCGCCGCGCAAGCGAAAATGATTTTGGCCGACTCGGCTCATCTACTGTCGGTTGCGCCGCTTGCCGTGCCGGAGCGCGTGGAAGGTCTGAAACACGAGCTCGAATCACTGAAGACACGGCTGCAGGAACGGGCATCCGCCGGACCAATCACCGCCGATGGCTTGCTCGAGCAAGCCGCAACCGTCGGCGACGCGACGATCGTCGTTGCGGAGGCACCGACCGCAGAGGCCAATCTGATGCGTCAGCTGATCGATCAAATCCGACAAAAGTCGGGCAGCAGCGCCGTCCTGTTGGCCAGCTGCGAAGGCGACGACAAAGTGACCTTGGTTGCCGGAGTGTCTAACGACCTGCAAGAAAAAGGCGCTCATGCTGGCAACTGGGTTCGACCCGTTGCCAAGGTCTTAGGTGGCGGAGGAGGTGGCCGGCCCGACATGGCCCAAGCGGGTGGCAAGCAGCCGGCCAAGCTAGCCGAAGCGCTCGAAGTGGCGAAGAAAGCGATCACTGAGATGATCAGCAGCTAAGTTTGCGCGCGAAGCCTCCGTTAAGCTAGCACAAGTGTGCAATCTGGAGCACTTGAGTGTGCCGCGTCCGCACACCGCCGAAGGCAATGCCCTGATCGTCGTAAGTGGCAAACAATGACCAGCAGGCAAGACCTGTCGGACGTTGGTTGAGCAGCACCGCGCTATCGATAGAATCTCGCTTGTTTTTGTTTCTGCGTTCTGCCTAAGATGAAGAAAGACGGAACTGCTTTTCAAGAATTTGGTAGCGCCAGTGACGCCGACACTGGCGTGTCTCGTCGTGGAAACATTGCCTTATCGAAATAAAGGAGTCGATTCAATGGCCGAGGTAGAGCATCAAGGCGAGCTGGAGGTCGTGGACCGAGGTCCCGACTGGTTGTTTGTTCGACTCCGACCGGACTACGAACATCTCGACGGCATCGCCGACCGTCTTTGGGAACTGATGAATCAGCAGTTCATTCACCGGCTCGTGATTGAGATGCACGACGTCGATTTCTTGCCGAGTTTTCTCATGGGTCAGCTAGTGATGTTGCACAAACGCGTGCTGCAACAAGACGGCGCGCTGCGTCTGTGCGGTCTGACTCCGCAATGCGCCGAAGCACTCCACCTGTGCCGGCTCGATCAGGCGTTGCCCCACTTCGATAGTCGCGAAGCCGCGGTTCGTGGTACTCAGAAAGCGCGACCTCGATAGCGGCAACTTCGTCTGCATTCGCTGGATGCCTACATCAAGCAGGTCTTGCGTAGGTCACGCATCAGCCCCAGTGTCGGTTTCGCCTGATTCCGGGCGTCGAAGAGACTGGCATTGGGGAAGTCGTGCGGATGGTTGTCGGTCAGCTGATTCCAGATCACAACCTGCACCGCGGAACGCGCCAGCAATAGTGGCAAAACCGACGCGGCCCACTCGCGTTGGGGATCTTTTCCCGACTCACTGGCAAGATGGATCTCGCCGGAGAAACGAGCGTTCGGGTCCTCTGCTGCCGAGCTGGCCGTGGTAACGCTCAGCATCAGTGGCAATCCCCAGATGCTCCACTGATCGAGCAGGCGTCCCAGTTCAAACGTCGCGCGTTGGCCACTCCCACCCGGAAGGAATCCCGCGTTGACCTCCAATCCGAACCCGGAGATTCCCAAGTCAGCGCGAACCAGTGCGTCTGCGTAGTGCAGCGGCGCCAGATCCTCGTCCTGTTGGGACATGTACTCGGCCCAAGGTTGATCAAACGACACAACCGTCGGGGTGCGCGGATCGAGCTGTCGAACGACTTCCAGCGCCTGGGCCACCAAGTGCAGTCGCTGCTCTTCCTCCAGCTGCATCAACCTGCCGGTGTTCACGCGCGACGCGACGTGCCAGAGATGGACCCGACCGGCATAGCGCGTGACGGTCGCCTTGACGTGTTCCAACATCAGGCGCGCTAAGTTCTCAAAATCTCCTTCCCACAGCACCATCCAATCGGGTATCCCCGACTCATCGAGTCGAATCAGCGGTCCGGCCGCCACTTTGAGACCCGCCTTCTGCGCCCAGCCGAGTTGCACCTCGGTCGGCTTCCAATCGCGATTCCCCTCGGTCTTCTCCACCGCGCGCCACGCAATCGGCAGCTGCACGATGTTGCACGCGTCGGCCAATTGTTGACGTAGTGCAACGCTGGGGGTCTCATCGCCCAGGCTCACCCCCATCAGCGTGGCCACCGGAGCTTGCCGCCTCCGCGCGGCGATCGCCTGCTTGGCATAGTTGGCCACCAGGTGTTCGCCGGAGGAAATCGCCAAAGCGATCGCACGATTAGCGGCAACGGCCGATTCCGCAGGTTCGTCTTGCGACGTCGCGGCGAGAGAAAACTCGCGAGTGGCCGATTGCAGCTCGTCCTTCAATTCGTCCGAGGGGGTCAGTCCCAGCAATTCCCACATGAACAGACGGTTGCGAATCCGCTGAATGATCCCCCGCGCCAACTCGACTTCCAGTAGATACGGCCGTTGTCGTTCCATCAGCGTGGCGGTGCTCAGCACGCGCGTACCCACGCCATCGACCTGCCAGGGCACGTACACACAGCCCGAATCGGGGATCGCGCGCTCGACGACCAGCTGATCGTCCTCCCAGTCGGCTCGCGTCGACCAAGGAATCTCTTCCAAGCCCGCCACGTAAATCCGATCCAAGCCGCCGGGGGCGATACGATCGCGGTCGTGAAGGCGAAATCGCATCTGTCCCATGTGGTTATTCCCAGCTGTTCTTGTGACGCGGCAGTCGTTGGGCGGCAACAGCCCCGCTAGCGATGAACTGGCCCCACCAACGATTCACCACCTCCTACCAAAATCTAACGCAGATTTCTAGTTTAGCAGCTAAATCCAGAGTGTGGGATGCCTGTTGGGCCTGACGATTCACCACGCCGATCACTATACTGCAGTTGTCCAATAATGCAGTCGTATTGCAACCGGCAACTCGCCAACGGAATCATGCTCAGCACGCCACTGAAGGAAACCAATTTGCCCGGCCTGCCGCTCCGCCGAGGCAAGGTCCGCGACGTCTACGAACTCGACCCGCTGGGCTGGGACGATCGACTGCTGTTGGTCAGCAGCGACCGCATCAGCGCGTTCGATTGGGTACTACCCACAGCAATTCCCGACAAGGGACGCGTGCTCACGCAGGTCAGCAACTTCTGGTTCAGTTTCTTGGACGTGCCCAACCACCTCATCGAGACCGACGTCCGTAAGTTCGGTCTCCCAGCGGAGGTCGATGTCGAGCCGCTCGACGGACGCTCCATTCTGGTGCGCAAGACCGACGTCGTGCCGATCGAATGTGTGGTGCGCGGCTACCTGTCGGGTTCGGGCTGGAAAGAATACCAGGAACACGGCGCCGTCTGTGGCGTGAGCTTGCCGCAGGGCCTGGTCGAAAGCGATCGGCTGCCCGAACCTATCTTCACGCCGGCCACCAAGGCCGAACTGGGCGATCACGACGAGAATATCTCGTTCGAGCGGATGTGCGATATCATCGGCTCGGAGCTGGCCGAGGAATTACGACGCCGCAGCCTGGAAATCTACCAACGAGGTGCCGCCCACGCGCTGACGCAAGGCATCATCATTGCCGACACAAAGTTCGAGTTCGGTCAGGTCGGTGACGAACTGATTCTGATCGACGAGGTGATGACCCCCGACAGCTCACGCTTCTGGCCCGCCGATCAGTACAACCCCGGCCGCAGCCAACCGTCGTTCGACAAGCAATTCGTCCGCGACTGGCTCAGCAACAGCGGCTGGGACAAAAACAGCGTGCCCCCCGAGTTGCCCACCGAAGTGGTCGCAGGCACGCGTGATAAGTATATCGAAGCGTGCGAGCGAATTACCGGGGCGGAGTTTGGCTGGAAGTAGTCGTGGCGAGGGCCAATCGTGTCACGCTGGATACTACCTGCTGTGCTGATCGGACTGTTGGCGGTCGTCGTGTTAACGCCCGACGGACCGAGTATCGATCCGTCGAAAGTAGTGTCCCTTGGTGATTTGGCTCCCGCGGCACTGCATGTCTTTTCGTATTCTCAAGCGGACGGTCGGGGGTGGCCGACGAAGCGAAAGCAAAGGGCATACATACGTTTCCTACAGGACAATGGTGTGAAATTCGCATTCGTAGCAGAAGACCGAGGGCAGCATTCGGTCACTGTTGGGATATTGGACGCAATGCAGTTGCGCACGTTGCACCAGAAAGCGAAACAGAACGGTCTCGTCGTGCCAGACGCTGCGTTTACGGCACGGTTCGATTGATAGCTGTTCAGACGTGGCCCGCTTTGCTGCGTAGATCGGTTAGCCCTAGGCGTAACCCAGCATGAATTTGTCAAGCGCTGGGCATCGTGGACCGCGCGTCTCGCTGGGTTACGTCTATCAACTAACCCAGCCTACGAACTGAACAAGTCAGCAGCGACACGGGGCGCTGTACTTTCTGGCTCGCGCCTACCAGAGCCCCATCGATTCATGCCTTCGGCGACGGGCAGTGATCCCGACGATGAAGAATCCAGTCAAACCTAGTGAGGACGGCTCGGGAATGCTAACGATTACGTTATCGATGGCAGCGCCGAAGTACGGGGTCGACGTGGCAGGAGACAAACTCAGGAACTCCAACACCGAGGACGTGCTATTCGCAGTAAATTGAAACCGCTTGGTTTCCCACCCCATGTCTGTCGGCGAGCGGCCAGTCGTGTCAAAGGCAAAATCATGAGCCACCCCAGCCACGTTAGCACGTAGCTCCTTGACGGATTCCCCACCTTCCGAGTTTCCAGCCAGATCAAACTGCACAAGGTAGGTCTGACCCGGTGTTGTCGGGAAGCTCTGCCTGATGCCACCCGGTCCCGGGGTCCCCGCGATGTCGATGCTGCGATCTCCGTCACTTGCTCGCCATCGCGTGCCGATCCAGTCAATTGAAGCACCAGTAACTTCCCATGCAAGAAGTTCCGTCTGCCCGGCGCTGAGTGTCGTGAAACCAAACGGCTCATCGCCGAAGGAGCCAGCTTCAAAACTCCCGTTCTCGATCAGATTTGGGCTGGTTGTCGTGGCGGTCGCTACCCCAGCCGGCAGCAAACCCATGGCAACCGCAATGAGATACGCGACAGATTGCGCGAGCAAGAATCTGCGAAGCAAAACAGGACAGTTATCGCGAGGTATGCGAACCAGATGAATCACGGTGTTACCTATGAGTAGATTTGAACGCGAGAAGCATGGCTGTCGCGCGTTGAGCGCAACAAAAAAAGCCGCTTGGAATCTTGCACAATTGGCAGCAACGAGGCTGGCGAGTGCATCGATTCGTAGCGGCTTTACGTTAGTTCTAACCCAGCAATTTGGAGGTTTGAATTGTTGATACGACAACAGGTTGGAGCATAGCACCGCGTACGCAGCGATGCAAGGATTTTCTAAGTCGGTAGGCTGGGTTAGCCTCTAGGCGTAACCCAGCATGAATCTTCAAACGCTGGGCATCGCTGCTCGCGTGTCGGGCTGGGTTACGTCTGTCGACGAACCCAGCCTACGTGCCAACCCAGCCGAAGTGCTTCTTACCGCGCGGCCAAAAATCGTTGCTGAAATTGGGCCACTGGTCGGTTACACTTGGCTCGGCATCACGCTCTGCCGATCGCTCTTTGACAATTTGAACGACGCCCATTTGCGAATTTTCGGACGCGACCGATCCGAGCGCAACTTGCTGGCATACAGTGCCTAACGCCCACCTGGACGGTGAGTTTTAGGACACATTTGGGGCCGCTTTTCCTAAAAGTCCAGCATGCTGTTGCTTCGGCGTTCGCGTAACCCCTTGCGGTGAAAGGACTACGTGCTCGGCGGCTTCGTGTAAGGCCGCGAATTTTCGGACACGAAGACGTTTTTCGTTACCATTGTGGATGGACAAAAACCCCAAGCGGGGGAGTGGATCGCAAATCACACCCTCGCCAGCCGGACCGCCACGCGGTCCGCCGTCGATACGTGGAAACTTCGGACCGCGTGGCGGTCCGGCTGTTGGCCGCTACATTGCGTGCGCGAGTTTGGCGGCAGCAAACACCGATATTATGTTGATGCGATGCCAGGGCTTCCTAATCCGATCCCAGTTTTCGCTCGACGGCGTTGGCGATCTTGCGGCAGCCGGCCATGGTTTCTTCGAACTGCTCGAAGTTGAGCGACTGATAACCATCGCTCAGCGCTTTGCCCGGATCGGGATGGACTTCGATAATCAGTCCGTCGGCGCCGGCTGCGATCGAAGCGCGGGCCATCGAGGGCACCAACGACGTGTGACCGGTACCGTGGCTGGGGTCGATCACCACGGGCAGGTGCGTTCGCTCCTGTGCGTAGGCCACCGTTGCCAGGGGCAGGGTGAAACGAGTATGCGATTCGAACGTGCGAATGCCGCGCTCGCAAAGCATCACGTCGAGGTTGCCGCCATCGAGGATGTACTCGGCGGCCAACAGCCATTCGTCAATCGTGGCGCTGGGACCCCGTTTAAGCAACACCGCCCGCGGAGATTTGCCGACTGCTTCCAGCAGACGATAGTTCTGCATGTTGCGAGCACCAATCTGCAATACGTCGGCGTACTCGCTGACTAGTTCCACGTCGTCGGGCGAAACCACCTCGGTCACGATTGCCAAACCGGTTTGCTCACGCGCTGCGGCCAACAGCTTGAGGCCGTCCTCCTTCATTCCCTGGAAACTGTAGGGACTGGTGCGAGGCTTGAAAGCACCGCCGCGAAGGGCCGACGCGCCGGCTTTTTTGACCGCTTCGGCCGATGCGACGAGTTGCTCCTCGCTTTCGACCGAACACGGTCCGGCAATAACTCCGATGTGGCCGTTGCCGACGGTCAGGCTACCCGCGCGGACGACGCTCTGCTCGTCCTTCCACTCGCGGCTGGCCATTTTGTAGGGTGCCAGGACTGACATCACTTCGTCGACGCCGGGAGCACTTTCCAGCGCGGTAATGCCGGCGATGCGCTCCTCGCCGACGGCGGCGATCACCGTCCGCTCGGTGCCGCGAATGACATTGGCTTTTAGTCCACGGGCTTCGACGTCTTGAATCACGGTTTCAATATCCTTCTCGGCGGCGCTTTTCTTCATCACGATGATCATGGGAGACTCCTTGAGTGGTCAGGGGCCAGCTCGCAAACAAAAAAACCCCGAGAACCGCTGGGGTGCTCGGGGCTGGGAAAGGCAAACGTAATTGGTTGGATTACTTACGCACGACCTCCGGCCCCGCTACTAAAAAAGTAACGGGTAAAGCTAAACCAGAAGTCATTGCGGTAAGTGGCCATGTCAAATCTCATAGTAGACAGCATTTGCGAGTATGGCAAGCAGCTTCTGCGCTTTATTCTGACTGCTCGTCCTGCGGCGGCATTTTCAGGCGATCTGCTGCCAGCGATTCCGCAAGGCCCGCCAGGTTTTCGGCACCGGTGGGCACGTGCAAGCTAGCGTCTTCGAAGTCGTCGCCGATGGGTTCGACGCGGCCGCCGAGGTATTCGCCGAGAAACGCCTCGGTCACGGCATTGAACGACATGCGATTGCTTTCGCCAGAGAAACCGTGGCCCTCATCAGGGTAGAGGACGTACGTGACAGGGATGTTCTTGGCTTGCATCGCCTCGACGATCTGGTCGGCTTCTAGCTGCGTGACGCGAGGGTCATTGGCACCTTGGCCGATGAGCAGCGGACGTTCGATTTGGTCGACCAACGTGAGGGGCGACTTTTCGAGCAGCGCGGCCCGGCCTTCCTCAGTTTCCACTTCGCCCACCCGGACGTTCATGACCGGCATGATCGGAATCCAGTAGGGCGGGACGTTTTGCAGCAAGGTCACCAGACTCGAGGGTCCGACGATGTCGACACCACAGGCGAAGAAGTCGGGCGTAAAGGTGAGGCCAACAAGCGTAGCATAGCCCCCGTAGCTGCCGCCCATGATCGCGACCTTATCGCGCTGGGCGATGCCTTGGTCAACGGCCCAGTTCACCGCGTCGATCAGGTCGTCGTGCATCTTGCCGGCCCACTCGCCGTTGGCGGCGTTGATGAAGTTCTTGCCGAAGCCGGTCGAACCACGGTAGTTGACGCTGAGCACGGCATAGCCACGGTTGGCGAGCCACTGATGTGTCGAGTTGTAGCCCCAGTCGTCGCGCGCCCACGGCCCGCCGTGTACGTCGAGCACCATCGGCACCGCCTGGTCAGGCCGTCCATCGCCATCGGGATCGCTGCCCGCGGGAAGCGTGAGGTAGGAAACCAGGTCGAGCCCATCGCGACTCTTGATCACAGGGGTGTGCATCTTGGCGAGTTGGTAGTCGTCAAGATCGTCGCGGCTGCTGAAGAGGAACTGGCATTGCTTGTTGTCGCGGTCGTAGAGGTAAAACTTGAGCGGCCCATTGTCGAGCAGGAAGGCAACCGTCCAGTGTTTGTCGTCGAGCGTGCGACTGGTGACGATCAGTTCGCCGTCTTCGACCGTTTCCAGATAGTCGAGGTCGGGCTTGATCGAATCGTCGAGGATTTTCCACTCACGACGCGCGTAGGTGAAACCAACTGCCTGGATCGTTTGCTCGGTCGGGTGGACGATCAGTTCACCGACATCGGCCCGCGGATCTTCAGCGACGAGTGTGGTCTCGTTGTTTGCCAAGTTGATGGCGAACAGGCCACCCGTATCGCGGTCGCGGCTGTCCTGGATGTACAGGATCGTGCCGGTCTTGTCGAAGCCCGCGGGTCCGGTGGTCATCGCGTCCTCAGGCCCGGTGGTCATGAATGGTTCCCACTCGGCGTCGGCCCCGGTTTGGTCCTCGACCTTAGGTTCCAGCAACAGCTGCCCGCCATCGGGTGTGAAGGTGAACGCGAAACGAACGCGATAGTCATCGTCGGTGATGTAGGCAACGAAACCTTGATTCTCCTGGATCAAGGTACTCTCGCCAGTGTCGATGTTCACGCGGTAGATGTCGTGCAGTTGTGGGTTGCGATCATTCAGTCCGACGAGGATCTCGCTGGGAAACTTTTGGCTGGTGCCCAAGATACGCGCGTGGACGTTTTCGACCGGCGTTAGATCCTTAGTCGTGCCTGTTTCCACATTGGTGGCGTAAACATGCCAGTTCTCGTCGCCTTCGGTGTCTTGGGTATAGAGGATATGCGTGCCGTCGTAAGCCCAGCTATGTCCACGGATGTCTCGTACCTTGTCGTGCGTTACGGGTTTGGCCGCGTCGAGAGCGTCGACTGGCGCGACCCAGACGTTCAGGATTCCCTCGACTGGAGCGAGGTAGCTGAGCCATTTGCCGTTGGGGCTAATGCGGGCGGAGGCCTTTTGAGGGTTGCCGAAAAGAACGCTGCGTGGGATCAACTTGGACTCCTTGCCCGTTGAGGGAGAGGCGGTTGCAGTAGTGGAAGTTGCGGTCGTGGAAGCGGCGCTGGTCGGTTTGCTGACGGCGGAATTGCTCTGCCAAGTGAAACCGACGACAAAAATGAGAGCCAAGACGGCAGCGAACAGCGCCGGAGGCGGTACGAATCGGGATTGATCCATGCGAGCTGGTACTCCGTTGTTTCTAGGATGGGTCAACGAGGCATTGTCTCAGCAAGCGTCTGATCGATCAACCGAAGCTAGTGATTTTATCCGCCCCCCGGCTGCGGTAGAATCCGCTTATGTCGGCTGTCTCGCCTAACGCCCGCACACGTCCAAACTCTCGGCGTCCGCTGCTGATGCTGGCGCTCGCGTCCGCCCTGGGGATCGTACTCGACCGCTGGAGTAGTGGATGGCTGGTCGAAAATGGACTGTGGCTGTGGTGGCTGATGGCAGGAATTTGCCTGGTGTGTGGAACGTACTTGCAGACACGCGCCGCTGACCGACGAGCGGCCATCCTGGTGCTTGCTGGCGTCGTCTGCGTGGCGGGCGGTTGGCATCATCTGCATTGGCATTACTTCGCGCAGAATCATCTTGCGAGATTCACGACCGACGTGCCCCAGCCCGTGTGCCTGCAGGCGGTGGCGCTGGATCGAATTAAGTGGAGCCCCGCGCCGCCGACCAATCCGCTGCGCGCGTTACCGGTTGGACCACGTAGCGAAATCCGAGTCCGCGTCACCCGCGTGCGCGACGGGCGCAACTGGCTCGACGTCTCGGGAACCTGCAAGCTGCGCGTCGATGGCGAGTTGCTCGACGTGATGGTGGGCGACGAACTGCAAGTATTCGCACTAATGGGAAAGGTCACGCCCGCGCTGAACCCAGGCGAGTACGATTGGCAGCTGGCGGAACGCGGGGCAGGGCGGCATTGCGAGATCTATTGCAAGTCACCTGCCTGCATCACGGTCACGCGCACCGAGAGCGATTGGGCCGTGGAGCGATGGCTCCACAACCTGGGTCGACGATGCGAACGACGGCTCGCGACGTACTTGAGGCCGGCGCAACGCGATCTAGCACAGGCGATTCTGCTGGGAGCGCGTGAACGCCTTAATGACAACCTGTACGAGGACTTCATTCGCACTGGGACGATTCATCTATTGGTTGTATCGGGGATGCACGTGGGTCTGCTGGCGCTCGCCATTTGGGCCATCGTCTGCAGTGGCCTGTTGCCGCGACAGACTGGGCTGTGGCTCACCGCGGTACTTGTGATCGGCTACGCCATGGTAGCGGGCGGTCGACCTCCCGTGATGCGCGCCGCTGTGATCGTGGTACTGACACTCGCTTCGTACTTGTTGGGGCGCCGTGTGTCGCCGGTGAATCTCCTCTCGATCGCTGCACTCGCCGTGTTAGCGATCAACCCAACAGAGTTGTTCCGCAGCGGCACGCAACTGAGCTTTCTCTGCGTGGCAACTCTGGCCGCGTACGGCACGGTCTTTCAACGCGAGAGAACGATCGATCCGCTCACCCGTCTGATTCGCGACACGCGATCGCCACCGCAGAAGTTACTTCGCTGGCTACTTAGCAATTTGAAGCATACGGCGCTCGCCTCGCTCGCCATCTGGTTGGTCGTGGCACCTCTGGTCGCCTACCATTTTCATATCACGTCGCCGATCAGCATTCTCATCACACCACTGTTGTGGCCACTGATTGCAATCGCCCTGGTCACTGGGTTTGCGATCTGCTTCGTTGCATGGATTGTGCCACCGCTGGCTTGGCTTCTGGGCGAAGTTTGCTCGCTATGCTTATGGGCGAGCGAGGAAATCGTTACCGGTTCGCGTCAACTCGACTGGGGCAATTTCTACCTAGCGGGACCACCCGCCTGGTGGGTGCTGGTCTTTTATACAGGGCTGCTGGTAGTGGCGCTAGTACTGTGGTCGCGGGTCAGCTGGACGTGGTTGGCGTCGCTGGCAGCGATTTGGGTGGCCGTGGGCTTGGTGGCGGCGGGTGCAAACCGCCATTCGGACCAAATGCGTTGTACGTTCCTGTCAGTCGGCCACGGAACGTGCGTGGTGATGGAAATGCCAGGTGGTGAGACTCTGCTGTACGACTCAGGTAGTCTTGGCTCGCCGGATCGCGCCGCGCGGACGATCGCCGCGTTTCTGTGGGACAAAGGTATTCGTCGACTCGACGGAGTGGTGTTGTCACATGCCGACGTCGATCACTACAATGCGTTGCCGGGTCTGCTGCAGCGGTTCGACGTGGCGAACGTGTACGTCTCGCCGCTGATGTTCGACCCCTGGATCACCGACGGACAACTCGACGCCCCGAACTATCTGAAACGCACGCTTGAATCGGCTAACGTGCCGCTACACACGGTCTGGACGAACGACCGACTGCGGACGTCCAGCGCTCTCGTCGAGATTGAAGTGCTGCATCCACCGCGATCAGGAGTCGCCGGTCGCGATAATGCGAACAGTTTGCTGCTGGCTGTTAGGTACGCCGGCCACTCAATCCTGCTGCCCGGCGACTTGGAATCGCTGGGTATCGAAGCAGTGACGGCCGAGCGTCCCCAGTCGTATGACATTCTACTCGCCCCGCATCATGGCAGCCGCAATAGCGATCCCCCTGGCTTCGCCGCGTGGTGTACGCCGAAGTGGGTGGTGGTGAGCGGCCCGCGCGTCAGTCCGGAGCAGCAGTTCACGGCCGATTCGTACCGCGAAGTCGGTGCAAGGGTCCTTCACACGGCGAATGTCGGTGCCATCGAATTCACGTTGGATGAGAACGGTCTCAAGCTATCGCAGTTCATGGCGACCCCGGTGCCGGAATAGCGGTCTCGCGTCTAAGGCTTCGGGCGCGTCAGCCACCGCGCCCCGCGCGCTCGGCCACATTCATGGCTCATCGGGAAGCCGCTGGTCGAAGTGTCCAGCATGGGTGGAAAAGTGCCGACAGGACCGCTAAGCCATCAGAGGCCCTTGTAAAACCACTTGATCAAAGACGCCAACGTGATCAGCAAACATCTGCCAAATCGTTGAATGTCAGACGATACTGTTCCGAATAGATGGACAACCCTAACATTCCCTCCGACGTAAGCACGCGTCTCTTTTCTACTTCGCATTCTTTGCTAGGAGGAACCTACCAATGCGGTGCCGCTCTTTCTGCGCGTTCACGCTCGTTGAATTGCTCATTGTGATTGCCATTATTGGGTCGCTCCTTGGGCTATTGCTGCCCGCTGTCCAATCTGCTCGGGAGGCTGCGAGACGCTCTTCGCTGAAAAACCAAGAGTATCGAGATTTCGTGGCAGAGGAGTCCCTTGGCGATGCTGCTCAGCCGGTTCCAGCGTTGCCGCAAGCGCGGATCAGCTCGTTCGTCGCTGACGTGACGTTGACGCCGAAGCTGAGTGTCGGCACCGCGTCGCCGGAATCGATCTACCAAGCCAGCTTCGACGGCCAGATCATCGCTAGTCAACCGACCGACCAAACGGGAAACTGCGAGATCGCCCTACCGATGCCGCCCCAAGTGATCTCGCTTGCCGATCTCAATATCACGATCAGTGGCCAGCCTGCTGACCAGGTTATCCTCCGACATGGAAAGCTCGTTTGGCGAGGAGAATTGCCTGGCGAGCCGACCACACTCGACGTTGCGTATTCCGCAGTGGGCAAGGGGCTGTACGAATTGGATTTGGTGCCGGGCGGGCTGCTCGATAAGTACGAAGTGGCGCTGACCGCGCAAGGCTCCGACGTCCGGCTGCTCGAGCTGTCGATGCAGCCGACCGGTCTTGCGCGGTCTGGTGGGAGCAGCACGTATCGCTGGGATTACCAGAACCTGTTGTTTGGCCGACCCGTGCACGTCGACGTCTTAGGCATCGCGCCGATCGATCGGCTGGGCGAATTAACGTGGCTGGGGCCGCTGAGCGTGGTTGTGTTTGGTCTGTTGGTCGGACTGGTCGTCCAAGCGTCCTCGGTGCCCAAGTTTGATCGCTGGATGCTGCTGCTCACGATTGGCACCTTTGCCGGCGCCTATCCGCTAATGTACTTTGCCCAGGAGTATGTCGACCTGCAGGCGGCAGTCGCCATTTCGGGCGCGATCGCGATCGTGATCATCGGTGTGCGTGCGTCGACGATGATGGGCATGCGGCTGGCTCTGTTAGGAATCCTTCTTCCTGCAACTGCCATCATGGCGCTGACGCTGGCAGCAGTTATTTGGCCTCACCTGCAAGGCCTGTTGCTTACGGCACTGGCATTGGGGCTGTTCGTAGTCGCGATGACCTTGATGCCGAAGATTACTGCCAAAGGCAGCGATTTCTGGGGGCTGTTTGGTCGATCGCCCGCCGTGGCAGGACAGAACCCCGCGTAATTGAATTCCAGCTTCTACTAACAACATTTCTAGATCTTTGAGATGCCGGACTCCATGGAAGGAGTCCGGCATCTTTCCTTATGTCTTCTACCTGCACGAATTGCTAAGCGATCACTAAGAATTGCTCCAAGGAAGAATCTTCGTTTTCTGACCGCAGCTGCAAGGAAGCTCTTTCTGCGCGACATTGGATGGGTGTTGACGTCAATCAATCGACAACGAGCAGCCAGCAAGGAATGTCGCTGTGCTCTCTGCTTCGGCAAATAACCAACACTCGAAATCCAATCCAAAATGGAGACAAGAAGATGCTTCGCATCCAAGATATCGTGACATTTCTGTTAGTCATCGCCGCCGCGCAAGCTCAAGCGAGTTCGACAACTTTCAGCGCTGCGGGTGCCGATCCCGCAGCAATCCAAACAACGGTGGACGATTTTCGTGATGCTCTGGGGACGCTTAATCCGTTTACGCCCGTACAAAACGCGGACGGGCGCAGGCAGATCAATTGGGACGCCGCACCAGCTGCGATTTCTGCCCCCAACGAATTCCCAGGCGACTTTTTCAACTTCAGCGCCTCCCCTCGAGCACGAGGGATTGAGTTTACTACTCCTGGCACTGGATTTCAGCTGAGCGGCGACGTCGATGATGGTACGCCGATTCGCTTTGAGAACCTCAACCCGACCTACAAGGACGAGTTTCAGGCGTTTAGCGAGGAGCGACTGTTTACGCCTATCGGAAGTACCGAGGTCTGGGCAAATTTCTTTTCGGCTGCGGATCAGACGACTCCGGCGCTGACCGACGGATTTGGCGCTGTGTTCACTGACGTCGATACCGACGGTAGTACGACGCTTGACTTCTATGACATCAATGGCGACCTGCTGCAAAGCGAGATCGTGCCGGTCGCGGACAAGGGACTGTCGTTCGTTGGCGTGAAGTTCGACGAGAACGTGTTGGCGTCAGTCAAGATCACCAGTGGTGACTTTGCGGTTGGTCCAAACGATGGCGAGGCGGGCTACGACATCGTTGTGATGGATGACTTCATCTTCGGTGAACCGATCGGCGTCCCCGAGCCGACGACGATGTCGCTGGCTGGCCTCGCGCTGGCAGCCGTTGGGCTGAGTCGTAGAAGGTAGTGTCGCAAACGCTACGGTCTTCGATGAATGTCCATCAGTGCGAGATCGCCAGTTAGAGGCAGCACCTCTCTTCCAATCGGGAGAGAGGTGCTGCTGCATAGGGCTGGTGGAACGTCGTCGACACGCTACGCGCCTGTGGGGGAGAGGCACTGTGTGTATTGCCAGCACGTTAGATGGTCAATACACGATGGCAGCGTACGAAGAAGTTCCTTACCAGCAGGGGACTTCGTCAAGTTAGAGGTCGCGTTGCAGCCCGACACCAAACGCTATCTGAACGCTGATCATGGCGAGCGTCGCCACCAACTCGGCCAAGTTAAATCCGTGGGCGGATTGCGATTGGCGAGGGTTGATCCTCCTTCGATCCGGGTAATGCTTGAGTCGTGGCCAACTTGGAAGTCGTTTCTTTGTACCTTCGGCCAACCTTTACTACCGCAAGCTGTCCGATCGACCCCGCAATTGTCCCGTGTAGGCCTCAGATTTTTCCTATTCCGCCCAAATGGGTGCCACATCAGCGGGCTCTTATGCGCCCCAGCAGCGACGACAATGCCTACTTAGATAGCAGCCGCCAGAATCTGCGGTTAGTGCCATCAGCAATTTGCGAAGAAACCCTCTGGAGTCGTTGCAGGCTGCTTGATTAAACTGTTTTGCTTGGTAGTTGATACCGAGTCGCAATTCGGTAGAATTTGCTGCCCACAAGAATCCGCGGAAGGCATATGCCACACATCGGAAATGGCAAATCTCGCTGGCCCAAATCGGGTGAGAGTCGAGTACCCCGTCAAAGACTGCTATGTGAGGAATCTCCAAGGTGTCAAGCATTCACGATAAACAAGTAGAAACTGAAAAGACCGTTCACCGAGATCCTACGTCGATCATCCCCGACAGCGACCTCCCTGATGAAGCGACGATCGCGAAGATGTCGCCGACGGAGTCGGGAATCCTCGCAATCAAGAACGCTTTGGCTGGAACGGTCGCGTTGAAAGAGCTGGGTATGAACTGGCCGATTGTGATCTGGATCGCAATCGTCCATGTGATGGCAATCGCGGGACTGTTTTTCTTCAGTTGGCCTGCGTTCATCACCTGCGTCGTGCTGGCATTCGCCACCGGTAGCTTTGGCGTTTGCATGGGCTACCACCGATTGCTCACTCACCAGAGTTTCAAAACGTATCGCCCGATCCGCTGGTTGCTCGCCTTCTTGGGCGGTTTATCCGGTGAGGGTTCTGCGCTGACTTGGGTCGCGCAACACCGCAAGCATCACGCCTATAGCGATCACGACGGCGATCCTCATTCGCCCAAGGATGGTGGCTGGTGGAGTCATTTGCTCTGGTTCATGCCCGACTTCGGCAAGAAGTGGCACAAGGATCTGCTCGCACGTTACGCCCCCGACATGGTGAAAGATAAGGTCATGGTGGTGTTGCACCATATGTTTTTGCCTTCCCACTTCGCTTTGGGGATTGGCCTGTTTTTGTTCGGCTACTTCGGGCCGACCAGTTGGGGCCTGGGCACCGCTTGGGCCGGTGCGTCGATGTTGTTTTGGGGCTTGGGCGTGCGGATGGTCTATGTGCTGCACATCACCTGGTTCGTCAATTCCGCCACGCATTTGTGGGGCTACCGCAACTATGAGACGTCTGACGACAGTCGCAACCTGTGGTGGGTTGGCATTCTGGCTTGGGGCGAAGGCTGGCACAACAACCACCACGCCTATCAGCGTGTCGCGAGCATGGGGCACCGCTGGTGGGAAATCGACATGACCTACTGGGTAATCCTGACGATGGAGAAACTCGGCCTGGCCTGGGACGTCGTCCGTCTGAAGGACGTACGCAAGGCTCTGCCGCAGTAAATCGCAGGCTCGAAAGTCGCCTCCGAATCGGTCGCAGCACCTGCTATTTGGTCCTTTTGGCCAGATGCAAGCGAGGAATTTCCATTTCCGCCCACCGACCGCCAACAAGGCTTATTTGCGGTTGCGGGCGCCCGTCAGAATGGTAAATTGAGGGCTTGTATTGTAATTGGTATCACTAGGTTAGTAGTAGGAAGAGTCGTAGCAACTGGTCACAAGTAGAGGCCGCTGGTGCTCGCAGGAGATGGTTTGAGCATCGCCCACTCGGTGCCCATCACGCAGACAGTATTTCAGAAGATCACAGAAGCAGGAAAAGATGTCGGTCACGAAAGAACGCAAACAAGAGTTAATCAAAGAGTATGGTCGCAGCACCACGGACAGTGGTTCGCCTGAGGTCCAGATTTCGATTTTGACCAACCGTATTGCCGAAATGACCAGCCATCTACAGGTTCACAAGAAAGACTTCGCCAGCCGCCGAGGTTTGCTGCGTATGGTGAGTCGCCGTCGACGTCTGCTGGATTACGTCAAACGAAAGAACCCGCAACTGTATCTCGATTTGTTGCGTCGATTGGACATTCGAAAGTAAAGACGGGCTCACTCGTAGAGTGTGCCTTTCTCTTTGGGATTACCCGGCGACCTTCGCTTCAGCGCCAAGCACGATTGGCGGTGTTGCATGTGGGCAGCAATGGATGATCGCCCCGTTCTCTGATTCGCGTGAAATGCTTCGCGGCAGCACTTCGAGGTGTCATTCTGCATTCGTGTCGGCGCACCAGTGTGCTTGAAGGCGGGCGGGAATGAACATCCGCAATCTCGCCTCAGACGCCTCTTCCCCAATGTAGGAAATGAAACGTGGAAAAAATTCGAGTAGAAAAACAAATCGGTAAGGGCACATTCTCATTCGAAACCGGCCCCCTCGCAAAACAAGCCGCCGGCTGTGTGCTTACCCAATACGGCGACACCGTCGTACTCAGCGCGGCCGCTCACGACAAACCGCGGCCAGGCATCGACTTCTTCCCGCTCACCTGCGATTACCGCGAACGCACGGCCGCAGCGGGCAAGTTCCCTGGCGGTTTTCTCAAGCGTGAAGGTCGCCCGACTACCAAAGAAACGCTCACCGCGCGCTTGGTCGACCGTCCGATTCGTCCAATGTTTGCTGAAGGCTTCATGGACGAGGTGCAGATTCAGAACTTCGTCATGGCCTCAGACCGGCAGACCGATGGCGATGTGCTGGCGATGAACGGTGCCTGCATGGCACTTGGCGTCTCGCCACTGCCGTTCATGGGGCCGCTCGCTTCGGTAAGAATCGGTTACATCAACGGCGAGTTCGTACCTTTTCCCACCCAGGACGATCTGGAAAACAGCTCGCTCGACCTGATCGTCTCGGGCACGAAGGAGTACGTGCTGATGATCGAGGGCTTCGCTCGCGAAATGCCCGAAGATACGATGGTCGAAGCACTGCTTGCCGCCCACGCAGTGATCAAGGATTTGTGCGATTTGCAACAAGAATTGATCGACAAAGTTGGCGTCGAGAAGATGGACTTCCAGCCACCCGAGTCGGACGGATTGTTCGACATCGTGGTGGAGAAGTACGAAGCCGCGTTTAAGGAAGCCAATCGTACTCCCGGAAAACACGCCCGCCACGATGCGGTCGTTGAACTTCGTGAACGGGCGAAAGAAGAACTGATTCCTGATCCCGACGCGGAAGGTGCTTACGAACTTGGCTCGTTTTACACTGCGTGGCACGATTTAGAAGCGAAAGTCATTCGCAGCGAAACGCTCGCCGGCAATCGCCTGGACGGTCGTGGTTTCAAGGATCTACGCGACATCTACTGCGAAGTGGATCTGCTCCCGCGAGTGCATGGCTCCGCTTTGTTCCAGCGTGGCGAGACGCAAAGCCTCATTACGATTGCTCTGGGCACGGGTCGCGACGAACAACGCGTCGATGGATTGTTCGAAGAGTATTCGAAGCGGTTCATGCTCGACTACAACTTCCCTTCGTTTTCGGTAGGCGAGTGCCGACCCATCCGCGGACCTGGTCGTCGTGAGATTGGTCACGGCGCACTCGCTGAGCGCAGCGTGAATCCGGTACTGCCGCCGCACGAGGAGTTTCCCTACACGATTCGCGTAATCTCCGACATCCTCGAGTCGAACGGCTCCAGCTCGATGGCTTCGGTCTGTGGCGCCACGCTCGGCTTGATGGCAGCCGGTGTGCCAATCACCAACCCGGTCGCAGGTATCTCCGTCGGCCTTGTGAAGGAGGACGACGAATGGGTGTTGCTGACCGACATCATCGGCAACGAAGATCACTTCGGCGATATGGACTTCAAGATCGCCGGAACGCAGAACGGCATCACCGGAATCCAGCTTGATCTGAAAATCAAGGGGATCAGTGAAGAGATCATTCGTTCGACGTTGGAGCAATCGCGCGAGGCACGCATGGAGATTTTGCGTAGCATGCTCTCCTCAATCCCACGTCCGCGTAACACGACTGCTGAGAGTGCACCGCGTCTGCTCCGCACAAACATCAACCCCGACAAGATCGGCCTGTTGATCGGACCGGGCGGCAAGACGATTCGCGGAATCCAAGAAGAAGTCGGTTGCACCATCGACGTCGAAGAGGACGGCACCGTGACGATTGCAGCGGCCGATCAGCAAACTGCCGACGAAGGCCTGGCCCGCGTCGATGCCCTGACGGCGAGCGTGCAGGTTGGCAAGATTTATGATGGCACCGTCACCAGCGTGAAGGACTTCGGCGCGTTTGTCGAAATTCTGCCTGGCCGCGACGGCCTGTGCCACGTCAGCGAACTTTCTGACGAGTATGTCAGCAACGTGGCCGATATCTGCTCGGTTGGCGATTCGATGAAAGTGAAAGTCATCGCCGTCGATGAGCAAGACCGCGTCAAGCTGAGTCGCAAAGTTGCGATGCAAGAACTGGGCGAGAGCGAGAAGCAAGACGGCGAACCAGTCGACGCGGCAACTTAGCGTAGCTGATTGAAAAAGAGGTTTTACTCGCCCGCAGTTCGACGTCGCTCGTCTGCGGGCATTTTTTTGGTACCCTGACTAACGCGAACAAAGTGGTCGAATAGATCCCGCGATCCGAATTCGAGAATCCTCTGAATGGCTGCCGAGTCGACGCCCAAAACCAGTACCGAGCAGACCTCACAGGCGGTCCAAAGGTTAATGGACCAGTACACCGAGATCGCGCGGTTGGCTGGAGCGCTGGCGCACGAGATCAAGAATCCGCTTTCAACGATCCGGCTCAATATGGAACTGTTAGCCGAAGACATTGATGCCGAGAACGAAAAACGCGGACCGTCGCCTGCTCAGCGACGCGCAGCGAAACGGATCGACCTGGTGCATCGCGAGTGCCAACGCCTGCAGGACCTACTCGACGACTTCTTGAATTATGCCAAAGTTCGGCATCTGCAGCTCAAGCCGACCGATTTGAACGCTGAAATCGACGCGGCAATTGAGTTTTTCACTCCCGAGGCAGAGGAAGCGGGCGTGGAAATCGTTCGCTATCTCGACCCGGAACTGCCAACGGTGATGCTCGACGCGGAGGTGTTTCGCGGGGCGCTGCTCAATCTGATGCTCAATGCCAAACAGGCGATGCCTGATGGTGGTCAGCTCGTCGTCCAGACGAGCGCGGCGGGAGAAAAAGTCGCGCTACTCCTGACCGACACCGGCATCGGCATGGACGAAACCACCGCGGCGCAGATGTTCGACGCGTTCTTCTCGACCAAGCCCGGCGGCTCTGGTCTTGGCCTGCCGACAACAGCAAAAATCATCGAGGCTCACGACGGGCGCATCAGCGTGCAGAGTTCCGTTGGACGCGGCACGCAGTTTACGGTCGAACTGCCAGTGCCGGCGAGGCTGGCCCAAACTTAGCCTTCGTAGCGGTTATTCTGACCCCAAGATTGTTGTAAAATTCCGCCATGCCTGCTTCCACCACAGCCGCCAGCACAGGCCCGCCGATTCGCGCTCTCATCGTCGACAACGATGAAGCCCACGCCGAGACGATGGCCGACAGCTTGTCACGTGTCGGCTATGCCTGCACGGTGGCCACGACCGGCACACAAGGCGCTGAGTACTTGGAAAAAGACGCCTTTGAGATCGTCGTCAGCGATCTGAAGATGCCCGACGTCGGCGGACTGGAGATTCTCGCCAAGTGCAAAGAAGTACTGCCCGATGCGGAGGTCATCCTTGTGACCGGACACGGCACGATTCAGTCGGCCGTCGAGGCAATGCAGCAGGGTGCGTTCAACTACTTACTCAAGCCACTCGACCTTAAGCAACTGCGGGCCGTTGTCGACAACGCTGCGCGGAATCAGCACCTCCGTCGCGCGAATGCCGAGCTCAGCCGCCGCCTGGACGAAAAGTTTGGCTTCGAAGGCGTGATCGGCAACAGTCCGCAAATGCACGAAGTCATCGAGAAGCTGCGACGTATCGCTCCGACCGACGCGACGATACTCATCCAGGGTGATACCGGGACCGGCAAGGAACTCATCGCGCAAGCAATCCATCAAAACAGTCCACGCAAGAAGCGTCCCTTTGTTGGGCTCAACTGCGCCGCGCTGAGCGAGAACATTCTGGAAAGCGAGCTTTTCGGACACGTGAAAGGCGCGTTTACGGATGCCAGCGCCGACCGCGTGGGCAAATTCGAGTACGCCCACGGTGGCACACTGTTCCTTGACGAGGTCGGCGATATGCCGTTGCCGACGCAAATCAAATTGCTGCGAGTGTTGGAAAACAACGAGATTACACGCGTTGGTACCAATGAAACCATCGAGGTCGACGTGCGAATCCTCTCCGCTACTAACCGCGACCTGGAAGAAGCAATCGCCAAGGGCACGTTTCGCGAAGACTTGTATCACCGCTTGAAAGTCGTTTCGATTATGCTGCCGAAACTGTCAGACCGCAGCACCGACATTCCGCTGCTGATCGAGCATTTCCAGAAGATGCATAGCAAACGGCACAACAAAGAAATCAACAGCATGACGACCGCCGCGCGGCGCCGACTGATGGCCTTCGACTGGCCTGGCAATGTGCGTCAACTGAAGAATGTCGTCGAAAGCATGGTCGTGGTCGACATGGATGGCGTGCTTGATCTCGATGATCTACCAGATGAAATCTCTACAGGCGAGCAAACAATCGCCGATGCGGGCGGACGCGGACTCGCCGACCTGGTCGGCAAACCGCTCTCGGAGATCGAAGGCATGTTTATTGCCGAGACGCTGGAGTTTACCAACGGCAACCGCGAAGATGCCGCAGGCATGTTAGGAATCGGTGAGCGGACGCTCTACCGAAAGATCAAGGAATATCAACTCTAATACAAGGTGGAAGGGGGACGGCTGAATGGAGATTAGCGCAACGCCGCTGCAGTAGTACTTCACCTTCCACCATCCCCCTTCCTCCTTCCTCCTTCCACCTTCCACCTTAGAATGCCTCTCATTCGCCAACTACCAACGAGCGTCATTAACAAAATCGCCGCCGGCGAGGTGATTGAACGTCCGGCGAGTGTCGTAAAGGAACTGCTCGAAAACTCGCTCGACGCGGGCGCGACGCGTGTTGATGTTGTTATCGAAAAGGGCGGAGCCGAAGCGATTCGCATCACGGACAACGGCTGTGGCATCTCAGCCGAGCAATTGCCGCTCGCGGTTGCCAGCCACGCCACCAGCAAAATAGCCGATGCTGACGACCTGTTTCGCGTCGCGACACTCGGTTTTCGCGGCGAAGCGCTTGCTTCGATCGCTGAAATCAGCCGCCTCACGCTGCGCAGTCGACCTGCCGATTGCGAGTCCGGCGCGGAGCTGGAAATCGTTGGTGGACAAGCCGAGCCAATCCGGCCCGTAGGCTGTCCACAAGGCACTTCGATCGAGGTGCGGCAGCTATTCTTCAACACACCGGTGCGCCACAAATTCATGCGCACGACCCAAACCGAAATGGGACATATCACCGAAGCGGTGACGCGACTGGCACTTGCCCATCCGCAGGTGCATTTCACGCTCACTCACGGTGGGCGTCTGGTACATGACCTACCACCCACGACGAGCACGCGTGATCGCGTCGTTACGCTGTTTGGATCGGAGTTGGCCGAAAGCCTCATCGAAATCGACAGCGCCGAAGAACAGATTCGGCTGCACGGGTTCGTCGCGAACCCGACCCAAAGTCGCGGCAACAATAGGCTCCAGTATCTGTTTCTCAATGGGCGGTTCATTCGCGATCGGGCTTTGCAGCATGCTTTGGGCGAAGCGTACCGCGGCCTGCTGCTAACAGGTCGGTATCCGATCTGTTTCGTGCATCTAGAAATCGCGCCGGCGCTGGTCGATGTGAACGTGCATCCGACGAAGATGGAGGTTCGCTTTCAAGACAGCGGTCGAATCTACAGCCAACTACTCGGTTCGCTGAGGTCGAAGTTCTTAACCACGGACTTGGTCGCGCGTGGTGCCGTGCCGACAGATTCGCAGCACTCTGCCGGCGAAGCGATCACCGCCGACAATGAGATCGCCGCCAGTACTCCCGCAACCAGCGAGCTTTTCGAATGGGCCAAACGTCAGCTCAACACCCCGGACAGTGCCGGTAGTGCCACACAGGCGACGGGACTCCACTCTACGGATTCGCTGGCCTTGCATCCATTCACGCCTGCAGTCGACCGACCGACAGTTCGTGACACCAGCGATCAGCCATCGTATCGAAGCGATGCCGTCGAAGCGACGGTGCCGCGTCCCCACACCTCACCGGCTGCGCTCCAGATTCATAATCGCTATCTCGTCGTCGAGAACGAAGACGGCTTGGAGGTGATTGATCAACACGCGTTGCATGAGCGGATACTTTACGAGTTACTCCGCGACAAAGTTCTGGCCGGCGCCTTGGAGCGCCAGCGACTACTGGTTCCTGAACCAGTCGACTTGGCCAGTAGCGAAGCAGCCGCCATCCTCGAGAACCGCGAAGTCCTCGCCCAAATCGGCGTTGAAATCGAACCATTCGGTGGCGATACCGTGCTGGTGTCTGCTTATCCGGCCATGCTCGCGAACTTTAGCCCGTCGGACGTGGTCCGTGGTTTGGCCGAGCAGCTACAGACCGAAGGAAAACAGCCCGACGTCCGTGATCTGCTGGATGAGTTGATGCACATGATCGCCTGCAAGGCGGCCGTCAAATACGGCGACAGCCTCACCCCCGAGGAAGTCACTGCACTGCTCGACCAAAGGCACTTGGCGCAAGATCATCACCACTGCCCCCACGGCCGCCCAACCGCGCTGGTGTTCACCCGCGAACAACTGGACCGGCAATTCAAACGGATTTGATTCGGATGTAGGATTCAATCACAATAGTGAGTTCATTCCGCAGATGGCGTGCGGTCCCATTGATGAACGACGATAACTCTCAACTCGTAGATGACCCGCACACCGCGCCGTATCGCAACAGTACTTCATCGCATTTAACTTCGATTCAGGAACCACCTTCCATGATTTGCGTCGCGATCGGACGAAGCCGTCACAAGCATATGATGGCCGAACACAAGCACCTGGCCGAGCAGGGGGCCGACATGGTTGAGTTACGGCTGGACTACGTGGCCAGCCGTGTGAACATCCGCCGCCTGTTAGCGGAGAAGGTTGAGCAAGATTGCAAGGTGATTATCACCTGTCGGCGACAGCAGGACGGCGGCAAATGGAACGGCACCGAGGAAGCACGCCTGTTGCTCCTCCGCGAAGCGATCGCCGAAGGGGTGGACTATGTCGATCTGGAAGAGGATGTTGCCAACGAGATTCCTCGCTATGGCAAGACGAAACGCATCATCAGCTATCACAATTTTCGCAAGACACCCGACAACTTGCGAGAACTGCGTGAGCAGATGGAACAGCGTGACCCCGACATCGTCAAGCTCGCGACGATGGCCAACGATCCGCATGACAATTTGCGAATGCTCGAAACGATGCAAGAGAGCGAAGTTCCCATGGTTGGCATGTGCATGGGCGACATCGGCACTCCTTCGCGGATCCTGTCAGCAAAATTTGGCGCACCCTTCACTTATGCCACGTTCCACCACGAGCGCACGTTGGCTCCTGGACAGCTCAGCTTCAAACAGATGAACGATATCTATCGGTTCAAGAACATCGGAGCCGAGACGACCGTGTTTGGTGTGATCGCCGACCCTATCGGCCACAGCCTGAGCCCGCATGTGCACAACGCAGGGTTTGAGGCCGCAGGAATCGACGCAGTGTACTGCCCGTTTCGTGTGCCTCCCGACACGCTGGATCAATTCATGAAAGACGCGCCGCGTCTGGGCATCCGAGGCTTAAGCGTGACGATTCCACACAAGGAAGCGATCGCGCGGCATCTCACCAAAGTCGATCCAGCAGTCAAGAGCATCGCGGCGGTGAATACCGTTGTGTTCGATGGTTCGGAAGTGATTGGCTACAACACCGACTACAACGCGGCAATGTATTGCCTTGAGAACGCGCTGGGCACCGTCGCGGCGGATCCAAGTCCTGTGAAGAGCAAACGCGTTTTGGTACTGGGCGCGGGCGGCGTCGCGCGGCCGATTGTGTTTGGGCTGCGAAGTCGCGGAGCACTGGTCACGGTTGCTTCGCGGACGAAGGAGCGCAGCGAGAAGCTCGCGAAATCGTTCGACTGTAAGGCGATCGACTGGGAGTCGCGCTTGCGTGCTCAATGCGACGTGGTGGTCAACTGCACACCGATTGGTATGCACCCCAACGTCGACGAATCGCCGGTGACGAAGACGTTCTTAAAGCCTTCGATGTTGGTGTTCGACACGGTGTACAATCCGGAATCGACGCTACTGATCAAAGATGCCCGCGAACGGAACTGTCATGTCGCGACCGGCGTCGACATGTTTGAAAAACAAGCTGAGTTACAATTCAAACTGTTTACGCGGCAGGACGCACCTGCAGGGCTGATGCGCGAGGTGTTGAAGCGGGCCATCGGCCCCATCGGCGGCGCGATGTGAGCTAAGTCGCGGCTCCGCTTGATTTGAACGCATCCTCTGCCTCGTGCCGATTCACTATGTCCAACTCTCCGCTTGCATTGATCGGTTATCGCGGCACCGGCAAGACGACGGTTGCTCAGTGTCTGGCCAGGCGTTTGAGCTATGATTGGGTCGATGCTGACGTTGAGTTGGAATTGCGCGCCGGAAAATCGATTGCAGCGATTTTCTCTGATTCTGGTGAGCAGGCATTCCGCGATCTCGAAGCGGAAATTGTCGCAGAGCTATGTCAGCGGACAAACACCGTCCTGGCGCTGGGCGGAGGTGCAATTCTCCGCGAATCGAACCGAGCATCGATTGCTCGCTGCTCCCCAGTCGTGTGGTTGCACGCGTCCGCCGAGGTTATCGCCGCGCGGATATTGGGCGATCCGACGACCGCTCAGCGTCGTCCTAACCTGACTAATCGCGGCGGTCAGCACGAAATTGAGCAGTTGTTGCTCGAGCGGGAGCCAATTTACCGGGCGTGTGCTACGCTTGAGGTCGATACGGAAGATAAGGATCCCGCCGAGATTGCTGACGAGATTGTCGCTGCGATTCAAGCTTCGCGATGATTCTTCCCACCGCTGCACCTCCCTCCCATCCGCTCGCCATGCCCGCGTTCGCCGCGTTACCGCCTATGGTCCAACTGACGCTGGTCGGGGTCGTTGGCTGCTGCCTGGGGGCGTTGGTCAATTGGGCCACCTATCGATTTGCGTGGTTCAATCCGCGCGAGATCTCGCCGTGGGGCCCAACGCCAACAGACGCGCCCGCGCGGAAACTCATCGACCGAGTCCCCATTTTCGGGTGGCATAGTCTGCGGCGTGAGCATGAGATTCACGGACGGGGTTTTTGGGTACGTCCTATGCTGATAGAGCTCGCGATGGGTGTTGGACTTGCGGCGCTGTTCTGGTGGGAGGTGCATGAAGAAGGCCTGATTATTCCGTTGATAGAAGATTGGCCGCTGCCAAAGGTGCCACTGGCTGACGTCGTACCTGTGTTGTGGACGCACGCGACATTTGTGAATCACGCTCTGTTGATAACGCTGATGGCGGCAGCAAGCTTCATCGACATCGACGAAAAGATCATCCCCGACGAAATCACGATCCCCGGCACGTTGTTAGGACTTATTCTAGCGGCACTACTGCCAATGGGGCTGTTGCCACATGTTGAGGTGCGCGCAGCACCTGAACCTGTCAGCTCTCCAGTGGCTTTACCGCCTGCGGCAATGAATGCCCTCAAACCGGATCGTACGATGTACGTCGAACCCGCCGCACTCGCCGCGCCCAACGGCTGGCCCCTGGCCGCATCGAGCTGGCAATACCTCGCGGTTGGTCAAGGTTGCTGGTGGCTGTGGTGCTTCGCACTCACGCCACGAATATATCGCGGTCGCAGGGGGTTGTGCCGCGGCCTGAGCGTGTTGCTCCGACGGGTGGCGCGCGAGCTGACTCGACCTCCACTCGCTGTGATCGCGATCGTTGGCAGCCTGCTGATCGCGGTGATCTGGTGGTCGGGCGGTGCGTCCTGGGTGGGACTACTCACGTCATTGGTCGGCTTGGCTGTTAGCGGCGGACTCGTGTGGGCAGTTCGCTTGGGCGGAACCGCGGCATTAAATCGCGAAGCGATGGGTTTTGGCGACGTGACGCTTATGATGATGGTTGGCACGTTCCTCGGCTGGCAAGCAGGGATCATCATCTTTTTCCTGGCACCGCTCGCGGGGTTGTTTGTCGGCATTGCTCGAGCAGTGCTCAAACGCGGCGACGAGATTCCCTACGGTCCGTTTCTCTGCCTGGCCGCGTTGTTTGTCGTGGTGCGTTGGGGCGATGTGTGGAATCGAATTCAGTTCGCGTTTTCCGTCGGTTGGCTCGTCCCAGCCACGCTGATTATTTGCATTATCTTGCTATTCGTAATGCTCGTCATCTGGCGAAACATCAAAGACGGTATTTCTGGGAGAGGCGATGATGAGTAACCCCTTTTGGCAAACTGTCACCAACTGGCAGGATGGGCAAGACATTATTCGAAATCGCCGCTACGGCGTGATCGAGACGTCTGCGGCTGAGTTGGTTGCGATTCATTTTCATCCACTGCCAAAACTACTCGCGTGGCCAGAAGTCCTACCGGTTGGCCCCACTTACCACGCGCGCGGGAAAGCCGACCGCTGCCTACTATACTTTAATCAACCGCTGAGTTGCCCGAATTATCTAGCGCTGAAGTATGTCGTGTCGACACGTGGGACCTCCTATGCGACGTTTCGCGCGGCGATTACCGTTCTCGACAAGGTTGCCGAACTAAAGCGGAGCGACGCGATTCTCTGCGACGCATTCAATCGTCGGTTGTCCGACCGATTCTTGCGCCGCATGGGTTGGGAGCCCCACAACCCCCAACGCTGGCACCGAAACTACATCAAGCGGTTCTATGGCGAGTATCCGGCCGCGACTCCGAAATTGCCAGACGTAGCCCAGGAGTATGCTAGCAGCGCTTCGTACAGCTGAGGTTGTGCACTTCTGTGTTGGTTGCTACGGTTCCCGCCAATTGTTGGCTCTCCTCACGCACACGGTCATGGATGATTCCGGTGTTTCGAGCAAGTTTAAGCATAGCACTCGCGCTGCTCTCAATCACATGCGGTTGTGGAAGGTTGGTGTATAAGCCCAATCCGCAGGCGGCTGGCCCAGCGGGCGCTCAGCCGTATCAGCAGCAGTTCCAGCAACAGGCCCAGCAGCTCGCTCAGCAGAGTCAGGAGTACCAAACTCGGGCCCAGGCGCTGGACAAAGATAATCAAGAACTCGAAACCTTGTTGGCTCAATCGCGACAACAAGTACAACTCCTCACCGACGAAGTAAATGCCACACGAGATCAGCTTCGTACCACGACCGAACAGCTTCTGGCGCTGAAGGAAGACAATCAGCAGCTGCAAACCAAGACGACAGCTCTGGTCGCGACCGCCAAGCAACGCGCCGGCGCTGAGATTCGTGCCAACAATAGTTTGCTCAAGAACCTCGACCTCAGTCACATCTCGGGGGTCTCGGTCCGCCAAGATGGCGATGTTGTGCGGGCGGAGGTCTCGGGCGACGCGGTGTTCATGCCGGGGAGCAACTATCTGAAGAACGGAGCCGCCCAATTGCTGCAAAGTGTCGCTGCGGAGCTGCGGCGCAAATTCCCCGATCAAATCATCGGCATCGAGGGGCATACTGACAACTCGCCGACACACTCGCAGCAG
Organism: Bythopirellula sp.; assembly: GCA_965228965.1. Lineage (GTDB taxonomy): Bacteria > Planctomycetota > Planctomycetia > Pirellulales > Lacipirellulaceae > Bythopirellula. The sequence goes on along the minus strand of OZ245849.1, from coordinate 4,123,190 downwards.
TTCCCCAGCAACCATCATCTGTCCGCCGCCCAGGCACTGTCGGTCTACAATTCGTTGATGCAACGGGGCACGATCGCCGCACAGCAACTGTTTGTGATCGGCCATGGCGCGAACCATCCGGTGGTCTCTAATGCCACCGACGCGGGCCGAGCCCGCAATCGACGCGTAGAGTTCGTCGTCTATCCGGAGCGGATGGCGAGCCGGTAGCTCCGCATGCTCGCTGCTCTTATCGAAATGACCAATGCGCTGGCTGGTTTCCTGCCATTGGTCATTGGGATTTGGTCATTGGTCATCTAGAATGAACCGCTTGCTCATTCTTGAACCTCGACCGTAGCCGTGTGTCCCAGAAGTATGATCGCGATTATTGACTACCAGATGGGCAATTTGCGCAGCGTGCAAAAAGCCTTCGAGCGTGTAGGCCACGAAGCTTCCATCACGAGCGATCCAAATGCTATCGCCGCTGCGAGCAAGATTGTGCTGCCCGGCGTCGGGGCATTCGCCGATGCGATTGCCGAGTTGAAGCGTCGTGAGATGGTCGGGCCGATTCGCGACGCGGTTATGAGCGACAAGCCATTTCTTGGGATTTGCCTGGGCCTACAGCTGTTGTTCGAACGCAGCTACGAAGATGGCGAGCATGAAGGCATGGGCATTCTGCCGGGGGAAGTGCGACGTTTCGAGGTGCCGCAAGAATACAAAGTGCCTCACATGGGTTGGAACCAAGTGCACTATCGCAACCGTCCGCCGATCTTCGATCGGATCGACGATCAGACGCACTTCTACTTTGTGCATTCCTACTATGTCGTCCCCGACGACGCCGAGATCGTTGCGGGCGAAGCGGAGTACCCCGAACCTTTCTGCGCGATGATCTGGCGCGACAATCTTTTCGCAACTCAATTCCACCCGGAAAAAAGTCAGCGCGCCGGATTGCATGTCCTGCAAAACTTTGCCGAGCTTTGAGTAACAAGGCCGCGCGAACGTAGGCTCTGGGTGGTTGCGATGCTGCTTGAAAACCGGGCATTTGTATGCGATATTGTGGGTCTGGATATCGTTTTTTACCGTACGTGTCACGTGGTATCGCAGCATGCAAATCTGGCCGGCTATTGATCTTCGCGGAGGGAAGTGTGTCCGGCTGCAGCAAGGCGACTATGACCGCGAGACCGTTTTTTCCGATAATCCGGTAGCGATGGCCCAGACGTTCGCCGAGCAAGGAGCGAAGCATCTGCACCTTGTAGATCTGGACGGTGCCCGTGATGGCAAGCCGGTCAACCATGAGGTTGTGCGCGAAATTGTCGCGTCGGTCGAGATGGAGTGTGAGCTGGGAGGTGGCGTCCGCGATCAACCAACGATCGAGGCGCTGCTCGACACGGGGCTCTCGCGGGTCGTACTGGGAACTGCGGCGCTGAAGCATGCCGATTGGTTTCGGCAGATGTGTCAGCAGTTCCCGCAACAACTCGTGCTTGGGATTGATGCCCGCGACGGCATGGTCGCGACCGATGGCTGGCTTGAGACCAGTTCCACCCGCGCAACCGAGTTGGCCGACCAGTTCCGTGATGTGCCGCTAGCGGCGATCGTCTACACCGACATCGCGACCGACGGCATGCTCAAAGGTCCGAACGTCCCTGAGATGGCCGCCATGCAGCGACATGTTGACGTACCCGTCGTCGCCTCGGGAGGCGTGACAACGATCGACGATGTCCGCCGACTGGACGAGGCTGGGTTGGCAGCGGCTATCATTGGTCGCGCGATTTACGAAGGCACCTTGAAGCTATCTGAGGCACTTGAGGTGACCTGCACGATGTAACTGAAGCGATGGCACTTTTCTTGAAGGAGTTGGTATGACCAGGAATGTGGCTGATATTCGTAACCTTGCCGTTTGCGGACATGGTGGGTCGGGCAAGACGACTTTAGTCGATCAACTTCTGGTTAAGAGCGGCGCGGTCACTTCCAAGCCCAGTGTCGACGCGGGCACGAGTGTTTGCGATTTCGACGAGGAAGAAAAGCACCATAAGCACTCTATCGAAGCCGCCGTCACGCATTGCGACCATGCGGGCAAACGCCTGAACATCATCGACACGCCCGGCTATCCCGATCTGATTGGGCAGATGATAGGCTCGTTGCGAGCCGTCGAAACCGCACTGATTGCGATCGACGCCCACGCGGGTATCAAAGTCAACACTCGCCGCGCTTGGAAAGAGGCGACAGACGCAGGCTGTGCGAAGATCATCGTGCTCACGAAGCTCGACTCAGACAATATCGATTTCCCGGGACTCATCGACTCGATCAAGGAAGTGTTCGGCAACGGCTGCGTGCCGCTCAACGTCCCGCTGGGCCTGAGTGAATCTTTGCGAGGCGTTGCGAGTACACTGAACGTGCCCGACGACGTTGATGGTGCAGCGATCGATCCCAACGAGATCAACGAAGCACTCATCGAATCGATTATCGAAGTCGATGAAGCGGTGATGGAGCGTTACTTCGAGGGAGAAATCCCCTCCGAGGACGAGCTGGCCAAACTGATGGTCCAATCGATGACCAGCGGCTCTTTGACGCCGATCGTGTGCGTGTCGGCGAAGAACGACGTGGGCATGACTGAACTACTCGAGGTTCTCGCCAAGGAAGCCTTGCCACCCACCGCGATAACTCGCACTGGCAATAAAGATGGCGATACGGTCACGCTTAAGCCTGAGGCTGACGCCCCATTGGCAGCTCAGGTGTTCCGCACACGTGTTGACCCATTTGTGCAAAAGCTGAGCTTCATCCGTATCTACTCGGGCACTCTGGAAAAGGACGCGACCGTCCCCACCCCGGCAGTTCGCAAGGGCGTGAAAATCGGTCCGCTCTTGGAAGTGCAAGGTGCCGATACTGCTCCAATCGATGCGGCAGGCCCCGGCGAAATCGTGGCGGTGGCTAAGTGCGAAGACTTCCACACCGGCACTTCTCTGGGTGAGGTGGAGTTGCCAGCCCTGAAGTTCCCGACGCCGATGGTGGGGTTGGCGATTATGCCCAAAGCGCGTGGTGATGAAGTCAAACTCTCGGGTGCGCTTCACAAAATCACGGAAGAAGATTCCACCATCCATCTCGATCACGACCCAGAGACGAAAGAGATGGTGCTTACTGGGATGAGCGAGTTGCATCTAACGCTGATTCAGGAGCGGCTCAAGCGTCGCGACAAAGTGGAAGTCGATACGAAAGAACCGAAGATTCCGTATCGCGAGACAATCCAAGCCAACGGCGATGGCAGTTACCGCCACAAGAAACAGTCAGGAGGTTCCGGGCAGTTTGCCGAGGTCCATATCCGCATGTACCCGCTGCCTGAAGGTACCGACATTGATGAGTTCTGCAGCAAGGATCGTTTTCCGCAGTTGAAGCACAAACACTATCACGAGAAGAGCAACTTCTTGTGGGTCGATTCCGTGGTCGGCGGAGCGATTCCCGGTAACTTTATGCCGGCAATCGAAAAAGGATTCCTCGAACGACTTCAACAAGGTGTGGTCGCGGGCTACCCCGTGCAAAACGTCTGTGCGGAAGTGCATTTCGGCAAGGACCATCCCGTGGACAGCAACGAAACGGCCTTCAAGATGGCCGCGAGTAAAGTGTTTGCCCAAGTGTTCAAGGACTCTCGCCCCGGTCTCTTGGAGCCGATGGTCAATTTGCACATCACCGTGCCCGAAGACAACGTGGGCGACGTGTCGAGTGATCTTTCTGGTCGTCGCGGCCAAATGGTCGGGATGGAACAAGCAGGTGGCGGCATGACGACCGTTGAAGCAAAAGCACCGCTGGCGGAGGTCTCCACGTACGCACGGACGCTCTCATCAATGACGGGTGGGCAGGGAAGTTACGCGATGGAATTCTCCCACTACGAAGTCGTCCCTGGCAACGTCCAGCAAGAGATCGTCGCCAATGCGAAGTTGAAGGACGACGAAGAATGAATCCGAGCGGTGCCACCGTCGAAGGCGAACTGCTTGTGATTCCAACCATGACCGCATTGCCGCGACGGTGTGTGCAGACGAACGAGTCAGTGGAGGAGAGCGAGTACAGTACATGGGACATTCCTTTCATTCCGTCTTGGCTCAAGCTCTGGATGCTCGTTGCTTGGTTTTTGCTCTTATTTGTGCCCTCGATCGTCCGTAGACGGTGTAAGTTTCGAGCGGGCGTGTCCGCTACGGTTCGTCGCCGCTATTTCCTGCGGAAGCTCTTCGCGTCGCTTTTGCTCGTTGTGGCGTTTCTGTCGATTCCTTTGCCGTTCATGTTAAACTCCCCAGAAGCTACCGCATTTGCTCTTCCATTGGGCTTGTTTTCATTGTGGGCTGCATTTGTGGTGTTTTCTCTATACTCCAGCCCATTTCAGATCGTGCGCTACGATGGCACCTTATTCTGGATCAAAGGGTGTTCGCCGGATTTTCTCAAGAATCTAAAGTGAGCAGACTTTCATGCACATCTAGATATGATCTTGTGATTCCAAACGACACAGTTGCTGCTACGTGTGTTGATTGTGTTTACGGTCTCTGAGACTAAGGCGGTGGCTTTGGAGAATGTACATCTAAGATTGGGTATCGCATGACGACGCTGCTCGTGGCACTTTCGCCAATTCTGGTCGTGGCCGTCTTCCTGGTCGGCTTACGCTGGCCAGCAAGTCGCGCCATGCCGTTGTCTTACGCGGCTGCGGCGCTGGCCGCATGTTTTTATTGGCAAGTGCCTGGCGCACAGATCGCGGCTGCGTCGGTGAGAGGCTTGGTCATTACGATTCAGTTGCTGTATATCATCTTTGGCGCGATCTTGTTGCTCAATACGCTCCGCGAAAGTGGCGGACTCGCGACGATTCGACGCGGCTTCACGGATATTACCCCCGATCGTCGTGTGCAGGTGATCATTATCGCCTGGCTGTTCGGCTCATTCATTGAAGGCTCCGCTGGTTTCGGCACTCCGGCTGCCGTGGCCGTGCCGTTGTTGGTTGGACTGGGCTTTCCTGCGATGGCTGCTGTGGTCGCGGGCATGCTGATTCAATCGACGCCGGTTTCGTTTGGTGCGGTCGGAACGCCGATCTTGGTTGGCGTGAAGACCGGGCTGGAGGGCACGGCTTCCGTTGAGTCTTTTGTCGCAGCGCAGGACTTGGGAGACTGGCAAGCATTGTTGCCTGTGATTGGTGCGAAAGTGGCGCTGCTGCACGCAATCGTCGGAACACTGATCCCGCTGGCGGTCGTGTCATTCATGACACGGTTTTATGGTCCGAATCGAAGTTTTCGTGATGGCCTCAGGATTTGGAAGTTTGCACTCGTCGCGGCCCTCGCCATGACCATTCCGTACGCGGTCATTGCGAACGTCTTAGGCCCAGAGTTCCCCACGTTGCTGGGATCACTTGTAGGGCTGGCACTGATAGTCCCCGCCGCAAGAAAGCGATGGTTCCTTCCGCGAGGCGAGCCCGTCTGGGACTTCCCGCCGCGTGAGGAATGGGATTCCGCCTGGAGCAGCGAGTTCCAGCCCGCGACGGAACCCACGCAGCCCCGACAGCTGTCGTTGGGAATATCGTGGTTGCCCTATCTGCTGATCGCGCTGCTGCTGGTGGCTTCGCGTCTGCCGCAATTGCGAATCGCCCCATTGCTCAAGAGCGTTTCGTTCAAGCAAGAATCCCTCTTTGGCACAAAGATCGACGCAAGCATTGAGCCCTTGTATTTGCCTGGGACGATTTTCCTGATCGTCTGTGCGATTACTGTCCTGCTCCACGGTATGACGCGTGCGGAATTCGGACGAGCAATGGGGAGATCGGCGAAGATGATCGTTTCCGCGTCGACGGCACTAGTGTTTGCCGTGCCGATGGTACAGGTATTCATCAACTCACAAGGTGGCGGCGCCGAACTAGCTTCGATGCCAGTTGAACTCGCTGAGGGCGTCGCTGCACTGGTGGGACAAGCATGGCCTGCCTTCGCACCGCTAATCGGTGGTCTGGGCGCTTTTGTGGCGGGCAGCAATACGATTAGCAACATGATGTTCTCGGAATTCCAGTTCGTCGTCGGCCAGCGCATCGGTGTAGACCCCACTTGGGTCGTGGCTCTGCAAGCCGTTGGCGGCGCCGCCGGTAATACGATCTGTGTGCACAACGTCGTCGCGGCTTCGGCGGTGGTCGGTCTTGTGGGGCGCGAAGGTGAAGTTATTCGCAGGACGTCACTTGTCTTCGGATATTATGTGTTGGTCGCGGGTGTGCTTGGGCTGCTATTGACTTAGAATGGTGAATTGCGGAACACGACGTTAACAGGTAATCGCGAAAGACTCGCTCGCAAACAATAAAATGACCTCGTCTGCACATCGCCTCGTCGTTCTTGATGGGTATACACTGAATCCCGGTGACTTGAGTTGGGATCGACTGCTCGCCTTGGGGAACTGTTCGATTTACGACCGGACGGCTCCCGAGTCGATTGTTGAGGAAGCATCCGAAGCGGAGTTGGTCCTGACGAACAAGGCCGTCCTATCGCGCGAGGTGATTCAGTCGCTGCCACGGTTGCGGTACATCGGTGTTATGGCCACCGGCTATAACGTCGTCGATTTGCAGGCAGCACGTGAGCGAGGAATCACGGTCACGAACGTACCGATCTACGGCACCGCCTCGGTCGCGCAGATGGTGTTCGCGCACATTTTTCACTTCACTCAACACGTAGGCCATCACAGTCGAGCGGTTCATGAGGGGCGATGGTCCTCAGCAATTGATTGGTGCTTCTGGGACTATCCACTCGCGGAACTAGCCGGAATGCGAATGGGCATCGTTGGCTTTGGACGAATTGGCCAAGCGACGGCGAAACTTGCCGACGCATTTGGAATGAAGGTGCTGGTGTCAACGCGTACTAAAGCGGACATGCCGGATTATGTCGAAGCGGTCGATCTCGATACGTTGTTCCGTGAGAGTGACATCGTCAGCTTGCACTGCCCTTTGACCGACGAGACAGCGAACCTAGTCAATGCCGCCAGGCTGCAACAGATGAAGCCAACCGCGCTGCTGATCAACACAAGTCGCGGACCGTTGATTGACGAAACCTCGCTCGCCAATGCGTTGCGTCATCGAGAAATTTCTGGCGCGGGCCTCGATGTGCTCTCGGTTGAGCCACCATCCGCCGATCACCCATTGCTGGGGATCGAGAATTGTGTGATCACACCACACATAGCATGGGCCACTCGAAGCGCACGCAGCCGACTGCTCGATGCGGTGGTCGAAAACGTCGCTGCGTTTCTGGCGGGCAATCCCCAGAATGTTGTAAACTAGGCGGCATGATTGAAATTTCCAATCTGCGGGTTGAGCGCGAGGGCAAGACGATCTGCGCTGTCGAGCAGTTGTCAATTGCCACAGGTGATCGAATCGCGGTGCTGGGGGCCAATGGATCTGGCAAGACAACATTGCTGCGCGTGATGGCGGGACTTATAGCCGATTTCACAGGAAACTGTCATGTCGATGCAGAGCGTCGGCAGGTGACGTATCTGCATCAACAGCCATTTCTTTTTCGCGGCACGGTGCTGTCGAATGTCCGATACGGTGAGCGGAATGGGGCAGGGCAGGGAACCAGTGCTAGTGATTGGCTCGACCGCCTGCAGGTTAGTCACCTCGCTGGGCGAAATGTCTCCGATCTGTCGGGAGGCGAAGTTCGTCGCGTGGCATTAGCGCGGGCGCTTGCCAGCAGACCGACACTGCTGCTACTGGACGAGCCCCTCGCAGATTTGGACGAGCAAGCGGGTAAAATCGCGTGCGCGGTACTCAACCAGTTGGCCGGCACGACGATCGTCATCGCGTCGCCCAATGAACTGCCAGACGGGTTAGTGGATTCGGTTTGTCGATTGTCTTGAACTGGCGCGGTTTTGTTGAAATGATTGGGAAGGAGTGAGCTGAGGCCAGGACATTACTTAAGCGTTAGCCACTGGCTTACATCCGGTGCTACCTGAGCAAGGAGTATGATCCATGAAGGCGGTATGGTACGAGGAGTTCGGTCAGGCCAACGAAGTGCTACAGTTCGGGGAGCTCGCCGAGCCGCAACCGGCGGCGGGAGAAGTACGAGTGAAGTTGGTTACCTCGGGGGTGAATCCAGTCGATGTGAAGCGGCGGATGGGTGGGCGGGGCGAGATGTCTGCACCGCACGTGGTACCGCATTTCGATGGGGCAGGCGTGATCGACGACGTCGGCGCAGGCGTCGACGAAACACGTGTCGGCGAGCGCGTCTGGGTGTTCGGAGCGCAGTGGCAACGTAACTTTGGAACTGCGGCGGAATGGGTGACCGTGCCCGCAATGAACGCTCAGACGTTGCCGCCTGATGCAGAGTTCGATGAGGGTGCGTGCCTGGGGATTCCGGCGCTTACCGCGTATCCGTCAGTGTTCGCCGACGGCGAAGTGCGAGGGCAGACGCTGCTCGTAACGGGCGGCGCGGGGAGTGTCGGACGCTATGCGGTGCAGTTCGCCAAACTGGGCGGCGCTCAAGTGATTGCTACGGTAAGCAGCGACGAAAAGGCCGAACTCGCAGCTTCGGCGGAAGCGGATCACGTGTTGAACTACAAAACCGAAGACGTTACCGCGCGAGTCAACGACATCACCGACGGACAGGGCGTCGATCGCATCGTCGAAGTCGAATTTGGCGGCAATCTCAAGACGAGCATCTCGGTGCTCAGAGTGGGTGGAGTGATTGCAACTTACGCGTCGCAAGCCTCACCCACGCCGACGGTGCCGTTCTACGATCTCATGTACAAGAGCATCCTCGTGCGACATGTGCTGACGTTTCAGGTTCCCGACGAGCTACTACGCCGCGCGCTTGCAGACATTGCGCGTTGGCTATCCGTCGGGGAACTAAGCCACCACATCGGTGCCACGTTCCATCTTTCCGACACCGTGGCCGCGCACCAAGCGGTCGAGGACGGCGTTTTTGGTAAAGTTCTGGTACGGCCTTGAGACGGGCAAACTAACCGATACCGATCGCTTCCATGTCCGACACGGCGTGTGGTGCCCGTTGCGACTCGCGTGCGCGGAGCTTGTTCGCTGCGTTGCTGGCAAACACTTCAGTCGTCGTGTCGATTTCCAGCCACGGGCCAAGCGTGAGGGTTCCCTCTCCGCTATCGACATCGATGTCGTTGGCACGCAAATGGCTTGCCATGCGTTCGAACGAGTTGGAAAGCCGTTCATTGGACGCAATTGCCTTGGCGATCTCTCGGCTCGACTGTGTTTTTCCGAGCAGGTGCGACACGCCACCCACGTGGCACAATGCACTGGAAAGGTGCCCCTCTAAAATGTGACCTGTGAGCAGGGACGCATCACGAGCCACAACGGCCTTCAGCCAATTGGCGTGATGAGCGTTTCCACCCCCGTGCCATTCCTTGATGATCTTACCGGAGCGATCGTAGACGATCGCGTCGTGGTAGCTGGGCACCAGCACGTGACCGCCCTCACACTGTACGATCACACCGACGCCCGAACCGCGAAAGCGATCCATCGAGTTTCCCCAGTCCTGCTGGGCTGCCTTCGACCGAGGCAGGCCCCTGGTTTCAAAAATCAGCGGTGCAGCATCGTAATCGTGGTAGACGACTTGGGTGTTGGGTGTGTCGCCAGAGTCCTCGTAGCCGAGACGACCACCGATGCTGACGGTGCGTGGGGCGAGTTTTTGTTCGCCAAGAAACCATCGGCTTATGTCCATTTGGTGGATGCCTTGGTTGCCCATATCGCCGTTGCCGGTGTTGAAATCCCAATGCCAATCGTAGTGTAATTGCGGTCGGTACAGATCGCGTTTCTCAGCAGGGCCACACCACAGGTCGTAGTCAACTGATTTGGGAATCGAGAGTGGCGTGTCGAGCTTGCCGATACTCTTGCGCGGCTTATAGCAGGTACCCACCGCATACTGAATCTTGCCAAGTTGACCGCTCTGGACGAAGGCGACGGCCGCCGCCAATCCAGGATTGGATCGCGATTGCGTGCCGCACTGGATCACTCGGTTGTACTTGTTTGCTGCCTCGACCATCTGGCGGCCTTCCCAAACGTTGTGGGAGACCGGTTTCTCCACGTACACGTCTTTCCCCGCCTTAGCAGCTTCGACGGTGATCAGCGCGTGTGTGTGATTGGGAGTTGCGATCGACACGGCGTCGATGTCTTTGCGTTCTAGCAGGTCTCGGAAGTCGGTGAATTGCTCCAGGCTTCGTCCCAACTTTTTGCCATACTCGGTCGCGCGCTCCGCGAGAATCTTGTGGTCGACATCGCAGAGGGCAACGACATTGTCACGCAACTCGGAGATATGCGACCTACCGCGTCCTTTAACGCCGATGACGGCGATCCGAAGTGCCTTGCTGTCAGAGGCGAACGCGCTCCGTACATTTGTCAGACTTGCGGCACCGAGAGTCGCCGCGGTTGTGGAGATAAACTGTCGTCTGGAAACTGGCATGGTCACTCCCCTGGGTCGTTATTTGAGCCCCACATACCGCAAGTGAGGCGATGTTAGACAAGATACTGCCATGACTACTGCTGGCCACATTTTAACACGGTCGGCCCAGAATTGAAGATCGCTCGGGCCGAGATTTCGCTCATGAAATGCGGCGGGGCGGCTACTCCACGATCTCCAGCGGGAGGCTCGCCTGGCCGATTTTCTTGCTCTGTTCGTCGGTCACGATCAGGCGGATTTCGTATTCTTCGGCGTAGATGCGCGTCGGGAGCGTGATCGTGTACTGTATGTGGAAATCTCGTCGAGGGGTTTTGCAAAGGTCTTCCACCTCTGGGAACTGCGCACTGTCGACACGTTTGCCGCTGTTGTCAAGGATTTCAAAACTCGTACCGAGTCGTGTGCGGTGACCTTCTTTGGTCGACTGGCTGGTGTGGTTTTCGATCTCGGCGTAAAGCGTCACCGAATCCCCCGGTCGAAACTTCCCATTCTCGCGCAAGGCGTAGTCCCCGTAGCCGCCCACCGAATCGACAAACGCAAGGTTCTTCACCTGGAGAGTGGCCAACTCGGCCAGCTTGGCTCGTGCTTGATCTAGATACGTTAAGCTGCCGGTTGCGCGCCGTTTGTTGTCAGGTTGGGTTTGACTATCCAGAAAGGTGGATACGGCAAACAGTTGCTGACTCCAGTAGTCTTGCTGGGGCGCTGTCGCGCCGGGTATCGGCTGCAGTGCCCCCTCCTGATCGCCCGCCAAGAGTTGCAGCAGGCGCAGGCGCATATGTTCGTTGACCTCGTCGGTCGAAGCAGGGTCAGAAGGCAGCGAGGTTTGCATCTCGCCAACCGCGTGGCGTAGATGCTCTTCCCAATCCAGCGGCGGCGTGCGATAGCTGGCCTGCTTGGTGTTGGGGTCGCGTTTCGGGAGGTTGCGCGGCGGTTTGCTAAGAACTACGGCCTGCGTGCGGGAGTCGTTAGCGGCGGCGACATGCAGCGGGTCTTGGGTGTGTACGCTTCGCGTCGGACGAGCGTCAGCATCCACGACTTGACGATCGAGAGATTCGGAATCGGGGGCTAATTGATTGGCTCTGGCACGTGGGTCACGGTGGCGAGATTGGGCCGTCGATCGATTCGCCACTTGATCATCGAACTTCTCAAGCGAGCGCTCGGCGATGGGATCGCGCTGGGGTTGCCGTTCTCGCTCAGCAAGCTGTTTGCGATAGGCGAGCGTCGAGCGATACATCTTCACGATGTACGGCCAGTTCTCTGGTTTCGCCTCGCGCAGATCGCTCATTAGCTCACGTTTTGACTCATCGTCGAGGGCACCCAACTCGGTTAGTTCGTCGGCGATCGCAATCAGTGCTGCTTCGCTGGTCTCGTCGTCTGTCGCCGTCGCGCCCACCGACGATGATGCGCCGAACGCGTTGGGACCGTCAGGAGAGTCCACAAAGGTCTGTGGCGTCGTCGAATCCGCGAAGAGACCGCCTCGGCAGCCCACGGCATGCGAGGTGATCATCAAACAGCACAGAGCAAACCAATAACGCGACAAGGAATCACCACAGTAAGAGAGGCAACCGGCGACGGGGGCAGCAATGTTAGAAGACAGAATCCTGCGTTGCAAGTTCATTGCTGGCAGGGCGGTGCTATCAGAAAGCACCGCACTATACTTTCGCCTGTTTCGCCAACCGCACGACGAGCGTTTCTAGTACACGTCTCGCGCGGTCCTTAGTCGAATTATGGCCTTTGAGTTCCAAGTCTGCTGCTAGCAACCACTCATACAGCTGATTGGCTCGCTCACGTCCGACTTGCTTGAGCTGGGCCTCAGCCGCATTTAGTTTGAACGGCGGCATGCCTGCCTCTTGCAACGCTGCGCGGAGCGAGGTCTTCCGACCAGCGAGTTCCGCTTGCTGAAACACGCGCGCCGCAGCGGCGAATCTGCGAAATGTCGAGGCCATTTGGGGCAACAGCGCATGCGGTTCCTCGCCGGCAGCGATCAGCCGATCTAGTTGCTGCAATGCCTCGGCGGCACGGCCCTCTGCAGCAGCATCGATCATGTCCCAAGTCTTGCGCGTGCGCCAACCACCAACGTTGTCGCGCACCAACGAAGAGTCGATCACGTGCTTTTCACCGGCTATCAAAGAAAGCTTGCTCACTTCTTGGCAGAGAATCCCAACTTCGGTGGGCAACAACTCCAGCAACAGGTCAACGGCCGGCCTTTGGAGTTCGACGTCGTGTTGGGTCTTTGCAAGATGGATCAACCAATCCTTCAGTTGTTTGGTAAACGTGGTCAGTTCCCGTCCCTGCTGTGGAACTTGGCACGTAATCGTCGTACCTGTCTTCCCAACCACCTTGGCTAGTCTTGTGTTGGCAGGCCACGTTTTGACTTCCAGAATTAGCACCGCGTCGGGCGCGGGGCGTTCGACGTAGTCCTCCAGCTTATCGCGGTATGTCTTGACGAAGGGATCCGCTTCTTCAACCACCACAACTTGCCGCTCATCCCCGAAGAGCGAACGCTCGCACAATGAGTCCATCACGTCGCGAAGTTGTGCGGTCTTGCCCTCGCACGTGGTCAGCCCCATGCCGTCGGAGAGTCCAACCTCTAAGCGTCGTCCCAACGCCAAACGAACCTCGTGTCGCAAAAAAGCATCATCGCCCACCACGACACACACCGCCGCGCAGCTTGTTTTCTCCGGATGCATGAGGAATTCTAAGGCGCTCACGCGATTTGACGCCGCTTTGGCCATGTTCGTGAAAACCAGTGGTAGGACTTGAATAACCGATGACGTCCTGAGAATCTACCCTATTCGGAGCTAACCTGCGACCTGGGGTGCTTCCAAACAGTTGCCCGTTGCGCCGAGACCAACTATTCTGAGAGTACTGTAATTCAGGGGCAGATGCTCGAAATCGGGTGTATTTCGTACAGCTGGTCATGTAGCCAACTGCGAATAATTTGAAGCTAACGAGGAGAGAGTCTAGTGATTTGAACCAGCACCTACCATCACTCCACATGAGAGTATGGGAGGTGTGCTCGTCTGCGTCGCCGCATGAAACTTTCGTTGACGTGGATTGTGTCTATTCAGATTTGAGCCAGCGCGCAGGTCGCATCGCGACCAAGCGCGTGGCTTCGCTACTAGCTACTTCGATTCCGTTGGGCCGCTGATTTGGCCTTCATGCTTATTCGCACGCGATACGATTGACTCGGTTTTCGCAAATCACGGATAAGGCTAATGAATCGACGGCTCTCGCTACTAGTCTTGTGGTCGGCGGCAATCTCGCTGGTGCTTGGCAATGACGTTCTTGCTTGCGACCGTTGCGGTTTGGCCTTCCGGTGTTTCCATCCGGAGTTGCAGCAAGTTCATGGACTTCAGGCAGGTGCCGAAGGTGACGTCCAGGAAGAAGATTTGGCAGCGTTCCGTGTATTTGGGAGCGGTTGGACGAATACGTCTTCGGGCACATCTGGTTTGGGACGCCCGGCTGAGTTGACTTGGAGTATCGTGCCTGACGATACTGTGCTGCCCACGGGGCTTGGAGAACCAGCGTCAAATAGCAATCTGATCGAGTTCTTGGATAGCATTCATCACAGCGAAGTCTTTCCACAAAGTGATGATCTGACCGACCGTGCCTGGTGGCACCTGTTCAATTCGTCGTTCGAGCGCTGGGACGAGTTGTCAGGAATCTCGTTCAACTACGAACCGAACGATGACGGCAGACGGCTGGGTGCGTTTAACGGCGCGTTGGGAACTCGCGGTGATCATCGCATCGGTGGACATTCCATCGATGGGCAGACGAGTCCGACTTTTCTGGCCTACAACTTCTTCCCGAACAACTCTGATATGGTTATCGATACTGACGAAATCAATCGCTGGAGTAATTCGACCGACAACTACCTGCTATTTCGAAATATGATCACACACGAAATTGGGCATGGCATTGGCCTCAATCATGTTGAACCGGTTAATCAGTCCAAGTTGATGGAACCTAGGATTTCGACTGCGTTCGACGGTCCGCAACTCGATGACATTCTCGGCGCCCACCGCCTCTATGGCGACGCGAACGAAGACGTCACCGGCAACGACTTTTTCACTACAGCGACGCCGCTAGGCACGATTCTCAAGGGACAAACGCTTTCGATCGGCACCGATGCAACAGACCCATTCGTCAGCCCCGACGAAACCGACTTCGTAAGTATTGACGACGATTCAGATGTCGATTATTTCAGCTTTTCCGTCGAGCCCAATCAACTTGTCAGCATCTGGCTGACTCCGATGGGACCAACCTACCGCGAAGGCTCAAATGCGAACAACGCAACTGATTTCGACGCTGCTGCCCAAAGTGATCTGACGCTGACGCTAGTCGATTCGAACGGCACCACGGTACGTTCGACTGCCGACGACACGGGACTCGGAATGACTGAGTTGATCCGGTTTCATCAACTCGGCGAGGCGACCGACTACTTTGTTCGAGTAGGCGGCAAACAAAACGCGGCACAGTTTTTTCAACTCGATATCATCGCGATCCCCGAACCAACATCGTGGTTGCTCCTTGGGATGGCCACGCTAGTTGCCGCCAGTCAGCGTCGACGGTAAGAGACGGACGAGCGTCAATTAGTCGTCGGTGATCGGTCGAACGTTGCGAAGTCGCCCGGTTGGCTGCGGACGTGCCAGTTCCACCGGAGCGGATGCCTGATAGGTCGCCACGTTTCCGGCCGTATCGCGTGCTTCCAGTCGCAAGTAGAATCTCCCTGGAACGTGCCGTTCAATACGCCATGTGTAGTTGCCGGTGTTCTCCAGTCCCGACGCGATTGTCGACCAAGGACCGTTGGGGAACGAACTATAGAACAGTGCGATTGGCCGTGGCTCGAGGTTGCTATCGCTGGCTGTCCAACTCACAACCAGGTGGTCGGATAGGTTTCCCGTCCCCAGCCTATTGCCGAGCAACTTTGCCGTTGGTGGTTGGAGATCGACCGCCACGACCAGTTCAGGCTCGTCTCCCGCTTGGGGCGGAGCCGCCCCAGCGCTGTTTGCCCCATCAACGAGTATGCGGAAGCCGAATGTCCCCGCTCCCGGCACCGTCACGCGTACAGGTGAGCGATTGTCGGGGTCGATCGCAAAACTGCGCCACGTTTGCCCGTTGTCGGTAGTGCCCCAGAGTTCGACTTTCGACACGCCCCACGGCCCGATCGACTCTAGGTCGTACTCGATATCGAACGTTCGCGAATTGACGATTCTTGCCGGATGCTGACCGCCTGACTCGGAAGACGACCACAGATCTTGCGACTGGTTCGACGAATCCTCCCTCGTCGGCCACGGAGTACTGCTTGGTCCTGCCGCAAGATCTCCCGGGCTCAATGGCGTGATCTGCAACTGCTGCGGATTGGTGTCGTCTGATGACGAGATGGGATTCCGCGGTGATAAGCGTGCGGTGGGGGCAGAATCTGTCTTTGGCATTGTGTAGGGGTTGAACTGCGGAGGGGTTTGCCGTGCGGTCTCTGGCTGCGGCGGCGTTTGCAGTCGATTCGTGAGCGGCCAGTCTTGTGAGGGCAGCTTCGCAGCTTTGGAAGATTGGCTAGTTACGAACGGATTGGTCACTTCCCTCGCAGTAAAAGGGTCCGTGATTTCGCGCGGACTCCCGACGGACCGCGTGCCTACTAACTTTGGCTTGCCGACACTTGCGGTGCTTGGACTACCCAGCGCGGGCCCACTCGTTGGCCCCACATGCGAACGAACTGCCAATTGTTTGGTTGCTTGCGCTCGTAGGGCGGCGCGGTCTGCAACCGATGCTCGAATCTCGACGTGCTCCGTTCCCGCGGGCGGTCGCCAGCGCACGCGGCCGACCAAGCGATTTTCTTGAGCCAGATCGGGTTCCTCGCGGCGTAGAGGTCTCCAGTCATCCGTGTTTGTGCGGACTTCTAAGTCAAGTGTCTCGGCTTGGAGATTCGCATCGCGTGCCTCGTATCGAATGACGATTTCTCCATTGGTATCCTCTGAGGCCTCGACGGTCAGTTCGGGTCGCTGCGTGTCTATCACGATCCGCCGTTGCGGCTGGACCTCGGCAGTGGGCCACGGACGACCGCGGCGATCGAGATGCCGAACAGCGAACCAATACTCACCGTCTTCCGGTGCATAGTAAGTAAATCCTTGGACGTGCGGCTCCGCCTCTTCGAGTGTCGCCCAATCATTGGCACCCGTCCGCGAAAGAAGTAGTTGGACCTTTGCTATTCGGTCGATCAGCCGTCCGGACTGCTCAACTTTGTAGGGCAGAAAAAACTGACGTTGATTCAAATACGTCGGTGACAACAATGATGCTGACGTCTGCTGCTGCGCCATCGCGCAGATGCCGACCAAGCACCAACACATTATCAACAGCGTCAACTGGCAGAATCTATTCATCGGTGCCAACTTTGTAGGGAAGCAGCGGCGTGATACGTCATCGCGGCGCAGACCGGTGGCCTATCATCCTCATCGGTGCTACGGGCTCGATGGCTTGAAACGCACATATCAGGTGTTCCGTCTACGAACCTGTGGTAAAATATGACGACTGCGGTGTATCGGCGGCACACGACAACTTTTCTGGACTTGACGGTCCAATCGCGACATAATGGACATGAGCAAGGGGCCGACGCGAGCGATCACGGAAGTCGGGTGATCAGCAAGATGGTGACGACACAATATGGAGCAATTCGCAGAACCGCTGACGAAGGCCGCGCTGTTGTTCGCAGCCACGTTCGTCTTGACCGCGCTAGGCATTACTCTCGTGCGAAGGTATCGCGATCGTGAGGCCAAGGACATGTCAGAGACGAGCGACACGCTGTCAAAGTTCCGAGAACTACACGCCGAAGGTGGGCTCAGCGACGAAGAATTCCGAACAATAAAAACGAAGCTAGCAAACGAGCTCAAAGCAGAGTTAAACGATAACAGTGGCACAGGTTAAGGCTTCCCTTGCGGTCAGCGCCAGTGTTACAGACCAGACGGACTGGTGCGATTGTTCGGCACTGATAGCAGCGCCTGAATCTCACTCCTCCACAAGGTCGATGAACGACTCTCGTTGAAGCTGCGTATTGACCAGCATACCCACGAAGTCGGGAGCCACCGGAGCACTCCCTCCAGCTTGTCAGCGAATGACGGTCTGGATGACCTCCCCACGGCGACCGGATTCGCGGCAACAGTTGCACTGCTCGAACTGAGCGGCCAAGGACGCACCGCCAGCCTTTAAGGTCCACGAAAACCACTAGGGATTTCCACGTCGTCATCACCTCCGCGTGATTGCCGACCAACATGATCCCTCGAGCGACACCCTTGATTTTCACTGTAACGAACCTTGGGACGGTGATGCCCCAACGTTGGTTGCACACTTTGGAAGGATGATTTGCATGCCCTCTGGCAAAGATATTGGCGGCAGGCGCGGCGGTACGACCAAGAAGAACGCCTTTTGTTCTTTTTGTCGCAAGAGCTACCGGGATGTCGGCCCACTGGTCGAAGGTCCCGGCGACGTCTACATCTGCGGCGAGTGCATCGAACTCTGCCAATCGATTCTGGATCAAGAGCGTCGGCGGCGCGGTTCGAGCAAGCAACTGTTCACCAAGGTCCCCAGCCCACGCGAGATCGTCGAGGCTCTGGACGAATACGTCATTGGCCAAGACGCCGCTAAGCGGGTATTGGCCGTCGCGGTGCATAGTCACTACAAACGCTTGATGGCGGCCGAAGAAGAGACGGAAATCGAAATCGACAAGTCGAATATCCTTCTCGTCGGCCCCACGGGTTGTGGCAAGACGTTGCTTGCTAAGACCTTGGCCAAGAGCCTGAACGTGCCGTTCGCCATCGGCGATGCGACCACGCTCACCGAAGCAGGTTACGTCGGCGAAGACGTTGAAAACCTGCTGCTGAAACTGCTGCATGCCGCCGACTTCGATGTCGACGCCGCTCAACGCGGTGTGCTGTACATCGACGAAATCGACAAGATTGGCAAGACCAGCCAGAACGTGTCGATCACACGCGACGTGTCGGGCGAAGGCGTGCAGCAAGCGTTGCTCAAAATGCTGGAAGGCACCACCGCAAACGTGCCACCCCAAGGCGGACGCAAACACCCCGAGCAGCAGTACATCCAGCTGGACACGACCAACATCCTGTTCGTGGTCGGCGGTACGTTCTCGGGAATCGAAGACGTCATCAGCAAACGACTTGGCAGCCGCTCGATCGGCTTTGGTCAGGTTGGTAACGACGCTTCGGAAATGAGCTTCGGCGAAACGTTGGCTCAGGTAACTTCTGACGATCTTGTCGAATACGGCATGATCCCCGAGTTGGTCGGCCGGCTCCCCGTCGTGACCGCCTTGCAGCCGCTCGGTGCCGAATCCCTGGTCCGCGTGCTCAAAGAACCGAAAAACGCGCTCACCAAACAATATCAGCACTTGTTTTCGATGGAAGATGCCGATCTTAAGTTTACGGACAAGGCACTGCAAGCAATTGCCGAGCGTGCCGCCGAGCGTGAAACCGGTGCTCGCGGCCTGCGGTCGATCATCGAAAACGTGATGATGGACATCATGTTCGACCTGCCTGACCAACCCCGCGGTAATCGCTACGTGATCACCGACGACGTAGTCGAAGGGCGAGCCAAATTGTTCACCGACGAACCACCACAAACCAAGAGCGCTTAGCATGGATATGTCCGCACTCCCTTGTAGGGAGGAGCGATCCAATATTCCCCTCCCTTGCAGGGAGGCCCGCTTCCATGTTCCCCTCCCTTGCAGGGAGGGCCGCTTCCATGTTCCCCTCCCTTGCAGGGAGGGGCTAGGGGAGGGTAGAGCACCTAATCGCTAACACCCTCACCCGACTTCTCCCCGAGTGGAGAGGAGCAATGTGACCAATAGCGCGTAACGTTCAAGCCCGCACCTGTTCTCGCGAACACCTGCGGGGGTTAAGTTACGCCTGCTTCCAACACGGGCCCGGAGAGTCTTCTCCGGGTCCGTTTTTCTTTTCCATCATTTCTTGATCCACGCGAATTCGTGAAGCCCCACATGACTTTTGTCTTCAGGGGTTGCCAAATGTCGTCGCTCCGATTCGCGAAAACCCAACAAAAACGGGGACGCGCCCCGGCGAGTTGTGTCCTGTTCGCAAAAACCAATGGTCAAAACGCCATAAGTCCCACTCCGTGTCCAGCACGTAATCTCGCATCCCCAAGTGGACAAAGCATTTACTACGCTTGATGCGTATCAACTAAGCCGACTTTTGTCATTTCCGGGCCTCATTCTGTGACAAAACCCGTGCTGGGCTGATGCAATCCTCCCCACACGCACCCCGACGACACCGCTGCCTGGGAACATCGGTCAGTTGAATTACCCATTCGGTTGTCAAAGAACTAACGGCCTCAAGCGAGGACCGGTGAAGTGTAACCGATGTGGCGGCCCAATTTCAGCAACTATTTTTGGCCATCTACGCGCAAGTTTGCGTCGACCGCGACGAAGTGCTTTCACGCTTACGCTTCCGGATCGACGGACAACAGCATTACCACAACGGTGAACTGCGCCTTGCGAGTTTGGTGTGCTGCGGCGATTCAAGCTGCCGCGTCGGCGCTGTTCACTCAAACTCGTGAGCCTTCTCGAAGAGATCGAGATGCGGCCAGCGGAAGCCGGCTTGCTTGTAAGGCTTGTTCAAGTACTCTTTCTGTTCCGCGATGAATGTGGCGGTGTTCGCACGGCTCGCGAACGGGTCGTTGATCTCGCGCTGAAAATCCTGCATCGCACGAAGCAGACGTTGCTTGATCGGCTGATGCTCTTCACTGTCGGCAAGATTCACCCACTCGTGCGGGTCCTCGTGGAGGTCGAATAACTCATACTCGGGCGGACGCAAGAAGCTCGCCACCTGCTGGTCCTCCGGCACCCGACTATTGCGGTAACGCGACTGGGCCATTCGGTTGGTCGCCCGATCTGGGTTGTAGACCAACTTGTAGTGCTGGTCACGAATCCCAAATTGCACGTACAGGAGATTTGGTGCAGCGCCAGTGGTAAAGGTGTGGATGTGGTTCCGAGCTGGACGGCTGCCCGAATCGACATCCTGAAGTGCTAAGCCTGGCAGGTGCGTTGGGATCGGCAGATCAACCGCACGCAACAGCGTGGGCAAAATGTCAATCGTAGATACCATTCCCTGCTCCACCTTTCCGCTCGAGAAGCTCCGCGGATAGTTCACAATCATGGGGATTCGCGTGCCGTTTTCGTAGATGCTGCCTTTCCCGCGCGGGAAATCCGCGCCATGATCGCTGATGTAAACGACCAAGGTGCTGTCGCCATTGCCGGTTACTTGGAGCTGTTCGAGGACCATGCCGATGCCTTCGTCGAGGCGATTGATGCAATTGAAGTAGTCGCGGAGTTCGCTGCGCAGATGCGGGGCATCGGAGCCTATCCACGGGAACGGTTCAATGGGATCCGTAACCTGACGCGTTGGAAACCCGTGACTTGTCGTACCGACGAATCGTCGATGGGCATCGGCGTAGTTGATCACCAAGAAGAACTGCTGATTGCGTCGAGCAGCACTCCGCATCACTTTGCCCGCCTCCTCGGCGTAGGTTTCGATGCCGATCGTCTTGTCGAAGTTAAACTCTTGAATCGCCCGGTGGTCGACGAAGTCCTCCACGAGCGCGGCCGGGTTGATGTGAGTCTTACCGAGGAAGCCGGTAAAATAGCCTGCCTGCTGGAAATAGGCGGGGAGCGTCTTGAAATCGCGGTACATGGAGAAGCGATGTGTCGCCAATCCAATGTGACCTGTCTGCCGCGGGTAGAGTCCGGTCAGGAACGCCGCTCGTGACGGACTGCATACCGAATAGGGCACGTAGGCGCGCGTGTAACGCACCCCTCGGGCCGCCAGCGCATCGAGATGAGGCGTGTGAACGCGGGTCTCGCCGTAACAGCCGAGGTGAGCACCGTTGTCTTCCGAGACAATTAGCACAATGTTGGGACGCGCCGGTGCCGTCGCGTTTGCGGAACGCGGGGCATTATCTGTCGCGGGCTTGTCCGCATCGGTTTCGTTCAGCCCAGCTACCGATGAGAGTTGATTCGCAAGTCGCTCGACGACTTCCGGCGACGTGATTGCGATGTTTTTCGTCTCGATGTCACTTTCCGAATAGTCGTACAGCTCCACCGCTCGCACCTCGCCACTCTTGCGATGCACCCATTGCGTCAGCCGGTGCGTCGGCGTCCTCAAGGAGTAACCCATCACACCGTCACTGCGCGGATACTGGCTCAGCGCTACCGTCTTCGTGACCTGAGCCGGATCGTCCAATATTGGCACGAGGCTCTTGCCTTCCAGCTGCTCAGTTATCGGCAGGCCGGTCAACTCGGCCACAGTAGGATACAGATCAATCAGCTCGACCAAGGAAGTGCTTGATTCGCCAGCGTCTTCCATTCCCGGCACTCGCACAATCAGCGGCACACGCGTGTCGAGTTCGTAGTTTGTCGTCTTACCCCAAAGACCGTGCTCGCCGAGGTGATAGCCATGGTCGCCGAATAGTATGACGACGGTGTTCTCGTGCAGCCCCGTTCGCTCCAACTCATCCAAGACGCGGCCGATCTGGGCGTCGATGTAACTGATGCACGCATAGTAGGCCTGGCGAACTCGTCGCTGGTTTGCGCTGGGGATGGCTCCAGAATTGGGCTGATCCGCGTAGCGCCGCAATTCCCCCGAACGGTGCCCAGCGAAGTCGGGAGCATCGGTCGGAAGCTCTGTGAATGTAGGCAACGCGATGTCTTCGTATCGTTCGAAATACTTACTGGGCGCAATGTAAGGGGAGTGGGGCTTGATGAATCCGACTGCGAGAAAGAACGGCTCCTCGCTCTGCTGCAGTTGACGCAGAGCCTTGACGGCTGAGTCAGCAACCTGCCCATCGTAAAGGACATCATCCGAAACTTCGGGCGCTTCGGTCGCCAGACCAAAGACGAGCTTCTTCGTCCAGTCGTCCGGTCCCGTGCCCGTCGGTCGGTACGCCTGCTGGTAAACACGTTTCGCGGTCGCGATGCCTTCTTCCGTGTAGTAGTACCGCGGACCAAACCGGATCGCCGGCACAGACCAACTCGCGGGATCGCCCATCGTGTCCCACTTGGTTCGGCTCGCGCCACTCGGAAACAACCCGTGATAGATCTTTCCGATGGCTGCCGCGTGATATCCATGACTCTTGAGATACTGCGGGAGCGTGACGATGTCCGGATGATTAGTTCGGAAGTGAGACCAATTTCCAACGACGCCAGTCGAGTCGGGCCGCATCCCTGTCATGAGACTCGTGCGCGACGGGTTGCAGAGCGCCTGCTGGCAATATGCTCGCTCAAACCGTCGGCCACTTGCAGCTAAGGCATCGATATTGGGGCTATGAATGTGCGCAGCTCCATAGCAACCCAACTCGGGCCGCAGATCATCCACGGCGATGAACAGGACGTTCATTGGGGGCTCTTCGGCACGACAAATCGCCGTACAGAGTGTCAGCAGTGTGGCAACTGTGGTGAATGCGCTGTGCTGCCAAGGTCCATGCATGTTGTCGGGTCTCCGAATCGCGTTTTCTGTTGACGTCGGCGGTAGTAGCCAGCAGGATCACCGCGTCCGACTGCGACGCGCGGATTCCGATCTAGATCGTGTTGGTGATCGGTACCTGGCACGCCGCGCGCGGTCCGTCCAGCTTTTTTTGATTCCGTACAAGTGGCGCCTGCTGTGCTGGGCCCGTAGCTCGCGACTATAGCGCCGCCGGCTGGCCATCTCGGCGGTCGCCGAGGTAGTTCAGCACCTCGCGGTCAATGTCAAGCAGCATGCCCCTCACACTTCCATCGCCCATGAGCGTGTTCATGCGGCCTGGGTGCGCGCCACCGAAGGAGTAGGGCAGGGTGTCGTCGTAGCCGCGCTCACCGCGGATTGGCAGGGCGGCGTCGTTGCGGGGCGTATAGCCGGTGCTGCGCGTGGTGTCAGGATCCCAACCGTCAGTCCAGCCGAGATTGTCGTGCCAGTCGCCGGCAGAATAGCGGGTCGAGTTGAGCCACTTCTCACCGATCAGGATGGTATTGGAAAGGCCGTCAGTCACCTTGCTTGGCGAAACCGGATCCACGTAACGCGAACGCACGATGATTCCGTTATAGACGCCGCGGTGGGTGCGCGGCGGGTCGGCACTATGATGGCTACCGTACCAGAATTGGTCCAACCGCGAAGCGTTGCGAGGAACGCCCCGCTGTGGGACCGGTTGCGGCTCGTCGGCCGGATGGCAGGCGGCGTAGTCGGACAACACGCCGTCAAGTCGCTCGGCACCGCGACGCGAAGGGCAGATGTAAAGCGGGATCACCAAGTTGCCGATCAATTGCAACACTTCGCCGTTGGGCATGTTGCCATCGTAGCCGCGGGGAATGTTGAACACGGCCGGTTGTTCCAGGTATGGCAATAACTGAAATCCCCAGCCGATGGTCTGCGTGTCCGGACCGGCAACCGCGCCACCTCGGATTTCGATTCCCGGCCAGATGTGGCTGCCACCGGTGGGGAAGACACCATAGGTCAACTGGTGATTCTGGCAGGCCAGCCCCATCTGTTTGAGCTGGTTAACGCACTGCGTCCGCCGCGCCGACTCGCGAGCGGACTGCACCGCGGGCAACAGCAACGCAATCAGGGTGCCGATGATGGCGATCACCACCAATAGTTCGACGAGTGTGAACGCTGTGCGACGCATGGGTTCACCAATTGGTGAGGTATTGACTCGGCAACATCATGATAGCAGCTCCGGCCGACCGATTGAATACACGAACAAAGACCCGGACCGGCGTTTGCTGAAGATGATAGGATACACAGGCGCCGGTTCCTGGCGTTCCCTCGGCTGGTCACCTGACACTTATGGCGAATTCGACGGATTCGATGTTTGGTCGGATGGACAGCCAGAGTAGTTTGATATGAGCCGCCATCAATCAAGAGTCAATGCGCGTCCGCGACCCGCGTCGTCACAACACAACAGAAGCGCACAACCTTGCAGCGATCAGCATCGCCCGGAGTGCGTGACTTGCCAGCTAGTTCACGCTCTTGGCCGCCAAACCGTACACAAATACGTCGGCGAAGTACGCCTGACCGCCTTCCACGACCAGTTGGATGGCTTTGGTCGGGCGCAATCGATCAATCGGTTTCGAGGTGACGGGCAGACCATTGAGTAGGACTCGCCAATGGTCGGTGTGACGTTCAAGGCGGAGTTCATGATACTTGGACGTCTCGTCATCAGTGGTGGCGGGCGGCAAAGGACACTTGGGTGCAAGCGGTTGGAACTCGTCCCGTCGGGCTGATTTTGTGCCGACGGTGACGCATTCGCCGGTCAAGCGCAGCACACTGCGCGGGAGTTTGTCCTCTCGATCGTCGATATCCTCATGCTCGAAGTGGATTTCCGCGGCGCCAGCCGTATGCAAATCAATCTTTAAGCGAACGCCGAAGTGTTCCAACGGCTCGTCAGAGGAGGTCAGATAGGCGGGAAGCGCGCGGGTGATCGCCCCCTTGCCGGCCAGCACTTTGCTATGCATATCATCCTCGGTCGCCTTCCAGCCGCCACGAATCGCAGTCCAACCGTTGAGGTCGAGGCCGTTGAACAATGGTCTTTGCACTTCCCTCGAAGCTTCCAACTGGGTCGTTGGCAATAAGTACTTTTTACCCAATGCATCCGAATAGTAGAACCCGGCACTCATTAACAGCACCGCCGCCAGTGCTGCAGCGCCCAACCAGCGTTTTCGCGTCGAGGGTGCCTGTACTGACTCCTCAGTGAGCAGCCCATCGATACTTGTGTCGGAAATGAGCAGCCCATCAATGGTCTCGGCTGCGGCAAGGTCTGGCGCGGGAAGCTCGCCACTCATCACTTGCTGAATGCACTCCAACAACGTGTCGTAGTCACCAATACGGTTGGCTGGGTCTTGGGCCATCATCCGCTTCAGTAATTCGACGGTCGCGGGACTAGTCCCCTCGGGCAACCGGTCCACCCACTTCTGATCGCCTTTGATCTTGGCGGCGAGCACTTGGCCGATGCTGGTGCCTACAAATGGCGGTTTCCCGGCAAGCATGTGGAATACAGTAGCACCCAGCGCGTAGATGTCGGCACGGCTGTCGACGTGCGCGTCGGCGACCTGCTCGGGTGCCATATAGTGCGGAGTCCCCAGCGACGTGCCTCCCATCGTCAGTCGGGTGCCGTCTGTGTCGGGCGCTTCGAATTGTACCAGGCCGAAATCAGTGATCTTCAGCAGAGGTACGCCGGGTGGCAACGGATAGCCGGCAGGTGGCTTGGTGAGCAGCAGATTGCCGGGCTTGATGTCGCGATGCACGAGGTTGTGCTGCGCTGCGTGTGCAAGACCCGCCGCGACTTGCTGTGCTAGCGCCCAGGCCAGTGACTCACCGATCGGTTTGGAGCCCTCGATCAACGAATCAACGTCGCGGCCCTCGACCAGTTCCATCGACAGATACACGCGTTCGCGATGTGTGCCATAGTCATAAGCAGCCACGATATTGGGATGCTTCAGCTTGCCGATCGCTTTCGCTTCCTGCTGAAAGCGGGCAATCACCGAGGGGTTTTCGATTCGTTGCATCGGAATCGTCTTGAGCGCGACCATGCGGTCGAGCTTCGGCTGTCGTGCGCGAAACACGATGCCGAGGCCGCCATAGCCGAGCAGGTCGATGACTTCGTAACCTGGGGCCAAATTGTCGCGCTCTGCCAGACCATAGATCACATCGATCTGCACCGGCTTGAGCAGACCCTTTTGCAGGCACAACGCGGAGATCGAACCGTCGTGCTGCGAGGCAATCTGACGCAACTTGGCCGCATTGGCCGAGGAAAGCAGCTTCTGCTCAACGGCGATGCCGAGAAACTCCTCGTGACTCAAACTAATCGCGTCGCTCGGCATGGGGGAATAGGGTTCCGAGGTATTGTTGCGTCGACTAACTCTGCAACTTGTCCAACTCCGCGAGCATCGCTTTCACCGACGGCCGATCGTTGATCTCTTCACCGACGTACGCGAAATGCACGTTGCCCTCTTTGTCCAAGATGTACGTGGACGGAAAAGCGAGCTCAGCCGCGATCTGCAGGAAGTTAACCGCCTTCAGGTCGGAATCGAGCAGGATCGGAAACGGGATCTGATCGACTTCCTTTTTCTCCGACACCTTGGCGGCATCGATGAATTCTTGCAAGTGCTCGGCGCCACCGGGATAGACAAGCAGGATCTCCGCATCGCGTTTAGCGAATTCTTCGTAGTTGGCAACCAAGCGTGACGATTGCGTACGGCAGAACGGACACAGCTGTCCGTAAAAGCCGCGTGTGATGACCAGCACGACATTCTTCTTGCCATGGAAATCGGTCAGGGCGACCTGATTGCCCCGGGTGTCAACGAAGGTCAACTCGTTGATGTCCATCGGCAATTTGGTGTTCGTTTCCACGTCGTCCCAAAACGGTGACGACGTCGTCGTTTGAGGCATCGGTGGGTTATCCATTTGCTTGGCGACCGGCGCGACGTCGGAACCTCCACAGCCGACAAGCGCACTGATCAAGCAGAACATGATCAGACAAGTAGGGCGATTCATTGCACAAATCCAACGGCCAGCGGAATTACCATTTTTGGCGAGCATGTTCCGATTCTATCCACTGTCCAGCGAATGAGCAAAGCTGACTCGTGTAATGCGCTAGCTTGGTGAGATAGCATACATTCAGTCATGCAAGCTGGCGTAGAACGTCCAGCCCACGCTCGATGGTCTCGACCGTCGCGGCATAGGAGATGCGGAAGTGGGTATCGCGTTCGCTGAAGTTATCGCCGGGGATCACGAGCAGTTCGTGCTCGATCGCGCGCGTGACGAATTCCGTTCCGGTGCCACGGCCTTCGGGGACTTTGGGGAACACGTAGAAAGCGCCACCGGTGGAAGCGACTTCGTAGCCGGCCGCTCTCAAACCCGAGACAATGAGATCGCGCCGCTCACGATACTCATTGACTTGATGTGTGATGTCGGTTTGCAACGCGGCAATCGCGCCCCACTGCAACGGATGGGGCGCGCAGACAAACGTGTACTGCTGGAGCATCGTGAACTTGTCGATTAGTGCTGCTGGGCCGTGCATCCAGCCCAATCGCCAACCGGTGACACCGTACGACTTGCTGAACCCGTCGACAACGATCGTTTGATCATTCCATTGCGTGGGACTCACCAATGGCGCGTCGTAACAAAACTCGCGGTAGATCTCATCCGACAGCAGTGCGATATTGTGCTTGGCCGCCAATTTGGCGAGTGCTTCTACCTCGTCCTGCTGAGCAACGACGCCGGTTGGGTTCGCGGGGCTGTTGAGCAAGATGAGCTTCGTCTTGGGTGTGATGGCTGCCGCTACTTTGTCGGCGTCGATGCGGAAGTCGGGATAGGTATCGAGTATTACGCACTTGCCGCCGACCATTCTCACCAGCGCTGGGTACATCACGAAGTAAGGATCGAAGAAAATCACCTCATCGCCCGGATCGACCATCGTGAGTATCGCGGTTACCAGGGCACCGCTGGTGCCGGAGGTGATCAACACGCGGCGGTCGTCGTGGCCGTACTCATTGTCGATGCGTGATTGGAGTGCCTCGCGTAGATTCGGAATGCCCTGCGTTACGCTGTAACCGTTGTTGTCGTCCTGGATCGCCTCGATCGCTGCGCGCTTCATCGCATCGGGGACAGCAAAATCAGGCTGACCGATCGATAAGTTGATCGGATTGGTCATCTTCGTCGCCAGGTCGAACACCTTACGGATACCAGAAGCGTCGAACGCGGCAGTGCGTTGGGCGAGCCAGGGATGGGACATTGGACAAGAGGTTTAGGATTCAGGATTTGGAAGTTGGGGTGGGGCAGCGGCGGGAGAGCTGCGATGCACAAACGGCTTGGTTCCGGCGGCTCCCCATTGCACTAGTGCGACCATCGCGAGTACGCCGCCGATTGCCAGCAGTTGCGTGGTGGTGAGTCGTTCCTTGTCGAACTGGCCCCAAAACAGGGCGAGCACAGGAATCACGTAGGTGACCATCCCTGCGAACAGGGGGCCTTGGTTCTTGATCAATTGTACGAATAGCAAGATGCCGATCCCAGTGCCGAAAATACTTAAGATGACCATCGAGGCGATCGCCAACTGCCAATCTTTGGGCTCCGCAGGGCCGCCCAGTTCCAACGCAGCCAGCGTTGCAGGCGCACATTGCAGCGGCAACAACAACAGTCCACCGACGGCCAAGAACAGCGTGGTCACCGGCAGGGCGGGTAGGTGGCTGAGCTTCCACTTTACGTAAGTATTGCCAAGTGCGTACACCAGTGGGACCGACAGCGCCAATGTCAGCAGCCAGGGCGAGATGCCGCGTGCGCTGCCGTCCTGCACCGCGAAGAACATGCACACCATGCCGCCGAGCACTCCCGCCAGCTGCCGACGCGTCGGCCACAGGCCCAGCATGGGGATCGAAACCAAAATCGTCGCCAGCGGGACCAGCGCAACCATCATCCCAAAATACGCATGCTCGTCTGCCTGAATCATGGTGTACGGCTGGATCACAAATGGCCACGCATTGGCCAACAGCGCCACCAAGAAAATATGCAGCCAATCGATGCGACGTACTTGCACGCGCATGCCGCTCAGCCACCAATACCCCCCCAACACCGCCGCCCCGCCCAGCATACGCAACAGTGCAATCGACACCGGTCCAAACGCATGCGCAGCACGATCCATCAGGATAAAACTCGCGCCCCAGATGAGACAGATGTAGAGGAAGGAAACGTAGGGCATCGAGGGAGGATGAATGTGGTAGGCAGAAGGATGAAGGCTCTAGTTTAGCAATCCGCGCGCGAATCCACAAAGGCGTGAAAGGGTAGTAACGACGCTTGCCCGCGAGGGATGCAGGCAGCTTGCGGATGTCAGTACTACCCATTGATGCAGAAAAGTTGTGGGACACGACAGAGCTTTGCGACCGCAAATCGTTTCGCTAAAGTGCGAAGCCGATTCCGCTTGATCCGGGTCGCATTGGCCAACCCTACTATTGTTCGATGGATAACTCCAGCCATTCACGCAGGTCTCGCGTCAGCTTCGCGTCAATCCAGGCGGCCCATGTGAGCAGTGGGATCGCGAAGGCGGCGAGTAGCAGCCACCTAGGGAGGAAGGCAGTCGCCTCAGCTGCGTCTCCCGACACAGCGTAGAAGAAGATCCAGCCAAGCGAAGGGATGACCAACATGATTATCGAACCGACGACCAAAATGTTTTGAAAGGTTCGCTTACGCCATCCGTGATGTTCCAACTCATCCCGCAGGGTCGCGAACGACCACGCAAAGGGCAGACAGCCCAGTGACTCAATGATGAATATCGTGCTGAGCATAATGATCAAAATTTGCTGCTCGAACCCTGTCTGGCTCGTCAGCAGGAGCAACAAGGCACCAAGTGGGATCAATAGCGCCGCCGAAAACGTTGATGCGAATCGGAGACTTCGCATGCCATACTGCCATGGAGATTCGTCAATACGACGAACCGTCATTTGGTCAGAATAGCCGGTCCAACGGTCGAGCCATGACAACGACGCGTTGAGCTCAGCGGTCAGCCTTTTTGGATCACCCATCCGCGCGATCGCCACCTCCACCGCAGCCGCATCGTCGTCGGTATGTTGTCGCTCCTGTTCGTATACCGAGTAGAGGTGCCCGTATAGCTCGCGGCGCATTTCCAGCTTTTTCGATCCTTCGGCCCACACTGGCCGGACACAACGCTCGACAAAGACTTTTAGCTCGTTCATGCGGGTGCTCCGATAATGCCGCCAATCACAGAAACAAACACCGACCAATGCTCGCGCCCTTGCGCAAGCTTGCGTCTGCCTTTGCGAGTTAGCTTGTATAGTTTGCGTTTCGGACCGCGTCGTCCAGCGCCGTCCTCTTCCCAACGCGATGTGACATGTCCTTGCTCTTCCAACCGATACAGGGCCGGATACAAAGAGCCTTCCTTCATCCGCAACGCCCCAAATCCAGCCGCTTCGAGCCGCTGTAGCACATCAAATCCATGTGCTTCCCGATCTTCCAGCGCAGAGAGGATCATCGTTTCCAAATGTCCACGCAAGGCGTTGCTGTCGATATGCGTCTGCTTGGCCATGATTAGCGTTCAGTCAGAGTGTCGAACGTTATTATTTAGTCTGTCTGGGTATAATCCTAGGCAAACTAAATAGCGGTGTCAAGAGTCGCTTCTTGATGACACTCGACCGACGGATGTGTCAGCGGGTCATTGTGGTGGCACGTCGTTTCGCCGAGGAATGAAGCTATCTCCGCGTGGGCGTCCCTACGTCGGACCGTCCGGCGAGAATTCGCCTTTCGTGCGTCGGGATTCAGCCTGCAGGGCTCAACGCACTTTACACTTGAACTGCAGAATGCCACCCTGGCCGGCTTCCAGTGGCTCGGTGAGTTCCCAACGCAGGACGACGCTGCCACCAGTGTTGGGTTCGGTAGAGAAGTCGGCGTCGAGGGACGACTTTTGGCTGCCTTCGACGTACTCGAGCCGGGTGGTGAGGTTGTCCATGATCGTCACATTGCCGATCACTTGGCTGCCGATGTTGTCGAACCGCAGCGTGAACTCGACTTCGTCGCCCGGTTTGGCTGCGCCGCAGGAGGCCAGCTTCACAAGTCGCAAGTAAGGTTTCTTGGGATCGTGCAGGTGATAGACGACGCCGGGCTGGCGGTCGGTGATCGCGGCCTGGGCATGCTTCTCGCCGATCATGATCTGCGGCGATTGATCGCCCGTCCAGGTGATGGCCGCGAGACTCGCTCGTGAGACGAGCGCCTTCTCGTTGTTGCTGATTGTGCCAGCGCGGATGAGCTGCAAGTCGGCATACGGCGCGAGCACGCCGTCGTACTCTTCGACGACCAGGTCGCGGCCTAGTTCACCCAGTTGCTTGCGGTCCGACATTGCGTTGGCCGGATCCTCGGCGCGGTCGATGGACGGTTCGATCTGATTGAGCGAAGTCGTCGCACGTTCCTGCTCGTCGATCTTGGCCAACGACAGTGGCGTCTCCATGCCGCCTGGCATGTCAGAGCGGGCGTACTCGTGCAAATCGACCATCCGGCGAACAACGCCAAACCTCGGCGCGTAGATGCAGACCTGGTTACTCGGAGTCACGACCGTGCGGCCATCGAGGGTGTCGTAGTGAGCAATCGTGTCTTCTTGTTCGAGACCTTCGACCTGCCAATCGGCACGAACCCCGGCAGTCATCCCATCGTCCCCGCCATCGCACAGGTACTCGTCGCGCGGGCCAACCATCGCACAAGGAGCGCAACCGGGCGCCGCACTTTCCTGCGGACCACAACCCGACACACTGCAGGCTTGAGGCCCGCAGCTATTGCATTCCGCGCGTATACCGGCAGCATACTGTGCTCGACGGAACGCGGGCGGTGGCGAGTGGGGATCTTCGCGATAAACGGCCGGCATCACCTGACGATTGATGCCGCTGGTGTCGAAGTGAGTCGCTGAATGAACCGTGGCTTCCTGTCCCATCGACGACGCGGAGGGGCCAGTGTTGGAAGCTTGCGGCACGTTTGTGCCCGGCATCGTTGCCTGGCACGAGCAGAGCATCAGCATCGCCATTGCGATTAGGCCGTATCGAAACCAAGCAGGAGCGGACATATTGAACTGCGAAGAGTGAATGGTGAAGAGTGAAATGCTACTGGGTCGCTGAGTCTAGTTGCGGCGTAGGTAGTGGCTCGGCTTGTGGTTTTGCTTGGGCGCGTTTGACGGTTTCTTGGTCGTAGATCAACGGTTCGGGTCCACCGTAAACAAACGCAGGATTCGGTTGGTTGCTTTCAGGCACTCGCCCACCAATTCGAACGATCGCGACGGGGCGTCCCAAATGATCGGCAATCACCAGCGGATCTTCACCAGGTCGCGCCTCAAACCACGGCTGGGCTTCGTTATCGCGAGCGATGGCCGGAGCCAGCAGCGGGTCTTCCAGATAGACCACGCGGGTAATGAATCGTCCTTCGGCGGCGAGCAGCAACTCGCTGCGTGTTAGCTCGATGGGGATCGGAAAGCGTAATGCTTGCCCGGGCGGTGGGTAAAGACGATCGACCAGTTCGATGGTCGGGAAGAGTTCCAGTCCTGGCTCACCAGGAATATCGGTCACTTTGAAGCGATAGACCGGACCGATGGGCAACCCGACCGTTAGCGGACTGGGTTGCATTTCCATGAAACCGGAACCTGTCGCCGGCGCGATTCGTGCGCCCTTAGGAGCACGAATCTCCACCGGCTGACAGAATCCTGACAACGGTCCGCCTCGCATAAGTCGCTGGCGTCCAATCGCTCCCGGAGGCATGGCACCGGCGTTAAGCCAGTGGACCGGCCGGTCTTGCGCGAGCACCGCAGTGCTACACGTCATTCCGACAAGTACCGCCCTCAGTATTTTACCAGCGAATAGCATCCCCATTTCCTTTCGGAATCTTCGACGTTCCCAGAGAAACGACAAGGGTGCTTTCCAGGATGCGTACCGTTGTCATTTGGTTTCACTTCTCAACACTTGGCCTTCGACTAAACGAGAGGCTCACTCACTGCAATACTCGCAACCCTCGCAATCGTCGCCCTCACAGCGCGCCGCCAACTTCTTGATCGCCGTTGGCAACGCCGGAGCAAGATTACCACCGAACATGCGGAAGCCGGCGCGATTGGTCTCAGCAACGTCAACCCGGGTAACAGGACGAGGGTAGTTCATGCCAGGACGCTGCTTGACCGTCATCTTCATGTTGTGCACTGGTGGCGGAATGTGCACCCGTGTCTTGTTTCGAATCGAATGGTTTACCAATCCGGCTTCGTGACCCAGCGGAATGTGTGGAGGTCCAGGCAAGCCGATCGGTGTGCCAACGGAAGGCATACCCCACTGCGGAGTCGTCATTCCCGAGACCATGTGCGGGGGCAGAGCCTGTGGCGCCATCGCACCCGTAGGCATGCCCATGGGACCAGCAGGCACTGAGCCGCCGTAGACGTCGCCCACGGTCGGACCCGGCGGGCAACTGTTGCAGCCTTCGCTGTACTGAGCTGGCATAATCCCGCCGCTGATGCCCATACCTTGGCCGGGCAGTTGCAGGTCGAGGTTACCAATTCGCAAGATCGCCATGATCGAACCACGACGGTCGGCTTCGGCGATCGGATCGACGCCCGGATCGAGCCGTGTGCTGACCAGAGTTTCGACACCGGCGAGAGCCAAGTCCTGGAACTCAGGATCCGGAAGGTAAATCACCTTCGTAACGAAGTTACCCGCGCGGACCTGATCAAGGTCTTCGTCGGTAAATTGAATTGGAATCGGAGCGTGCGCCAAAAACGCGTCAGTGCGTGGCGTGACCGGTGCGACTTCCAACGTAGGATACAACTCGGTGCCTTCACGGTTGGGCAAGTTCGTCAACTTCAGACGATAGATCGCACCCTGGTAAAAGTTCTGACGAGCAGGCATCACCAAGGGCGTGCTGTCGAACATTCCCTGTCCGCTGACGTCCCAAGCGACTTCGCCGCCCTCCACGCCAAGGAAAGCAATCTGCGAGGTCGCGTTGATGCCCATGCCGCTCATTCCGGCACAGCCACCCATCGGGCCACAGGTGCCGCCATACATCGCCGCATTGACGCCGCCACCGCCGCTGCCGACGGTTGCCATGGGGCTAAGTACCCCGGGACCAGGGCCACCGACGCCCGGGCCAGGTTCCATCAGCCGCTGAGCAGGCGGCAGGTTGTAGGCTCGGCCTTGGCCCATGCAGTCGGTCGCTGCCAACAGCACCGCCAAGCCCATCGTAAGTGTTGTGATTGTTTTCTTCATCGAGTTTCCCCCCTCGGAAGTGTTTGGGTGGTAAGTGGTGGGTGGAGTAGGGTGAACTGCTAGCACGTTGCCAGCTTCCACCGCACACCACCAGCCACTCGCCACTCGACATTGCCGTCGCCCGACGTGCGGACGGCGACTAGAATGACCGTTTCGCTTGGAGCTTGTGCTGCTCGTCTGCCGACGGAGCACTTGCTTCGCGCTCATGGACGGAGCACCTGCTCCTGGGAGAATTGTTCGGCGTCGCGGAACCCGAATCTTTGGCAAAACCAGCAAAACCGGCAAAGGAAAACTAGCTTGCGTCGTTTAACACTCGCAGCTCTGCTGGTCACCATGCTGCCATGCGATATGCCAGCACAGCCGGTGACCAACGCGCCCGACGGCAATCCCTACGTTATGCAGGTGTTGAAGAATCTCAGCCGGCACGGAAACATCGACGCCAAGTTGCGGTTCGAGTCGCGTCTGTACGATCAACTGCTCGTTGGTCAGGGGGCCTATCAGCAACGTGGCGAACTCAGCAAGCGTTATACCCGCTGGGAAATGCACACCCAAATCGCCGACCGCAGTGCTAGCTACGTGCAGGTCTACGACGGCAAGCACCTATGGACCGAGCGGCGGCTCCCTAGTCGGCGCCAGGTGAACCGATTGGACGTCGCCCGTCTGCAGGCGGGGCTGCGAAGCATCCAGCGTGGTACCCGCACCAGCGACCGCGATGAGCTGCTGTTGTCAGCGGCGGGGCAGGGGGGACTAGGGCAAATGTTGTCCGACCTGCTGCGGAACTACGACTTCCAACCGCCGCAAGCCACGCAACTCGACGGGCTGCCGGTTTACGCGCTGGTCGGTACCTGGATTGAAGCGCAACTCGCCAAGCACTGGCCCGCGTCGGTGAATCTGCAGTCGGCGGAGCCACCCGATTGGCCCGGCCAGTTGCCGCATCATGTGCTGCTGATGGTGT
Organism: Bythopirellula sp.; assembly: GCA_965228965.1. GTDB lineage: Bacteria > Planctomycetota > Planctomycetia > Pirellulales > Lacipirellulaceae > Bythopirellula. Next base: position 4,088,083 of record OZ245849.1, on the reverse strand, counting down.
ATCAGCAAAACCTCTTTCCGTGCGTCGTCGAATTTCGCTCGGCCGACAGTGCTCAATACGCGACGAGCCTCTCAGGACTGCGTGCCGTGGACGATCCGCTGATGCGTTACGAAATCTACGATATCAACTTCGCCGTGGCGATCGCCAACGAACGCTTTCAATTCAACCCCGGCGACAGCTGGAGCGACGAAACGTCGCTGGTGTTGGAGGAGATGACCAAGGAGTTGCAACCGGTGGAAGAGGCGCACGGTGCCAAGGAGTCAATCCGGCGTTAGCAAACTCTTACCGGGCTCCCTCTCCCCTGATGCAACCAAATGTGCCGCAGACCACGTTGCTTTAGAACCACGGTTATATTTGGTTGAGGCGGCCCGGCGGCCCTAGAGAATCAGTCTGTCGCACTCTTCCCACCAGTCAGCAGCGACACCACCACCAGTGTCGCAAATCCCAGTGGGATTGTCACGATGCCGGGTTGGCTGAAAGGCACTAGTGCGTCTTCGGCGGGCCAGCCATAGACGGTGGTGAAGGTGTCGGCACTGAGTAGGATCCACGCCAGCGAGCTGGTCATGCCGACGATTACCGCCGCGATCACCCCTTGCTTCGTCACACCTTTCCAGAACAACAGCATCACCAGCGCGGGCAAGTTCGCCGACGCCGCCACGCTGAACGCCCAACCGACCAAATAGCCGACGTTGAAGCCTTCGAAGAGGATTCCCAGACCGATCGCGATCACTCCCACGACCACCGAGGCAAGCTTGGCAATTCGCACTTGCTCGTGGTCGGTCATCGAGCGACCGAAGAACGAGCCCACCAGATCGTGCGCGACCGCGCCGGCGGACGCGAGAATGAGTCCGCTCACCGTGCCCAGCACGGTCGTAAATGCGATGGCTGAAATGATCGCAAACAGAAGCTTGCTGATGCTTAGCGCCAATAGCGGCGCTGCCATATTGCTGTTGGTCACGTCCATCGCGCCGCTGGTCATTGCCCCCAAACCCATGTAGAGGGTGAGGATGTAGAAAAACCCGATCGTGCCAATACCGACGATCGTGCTCTTGCGCGCCGCAGCGACGTCTTTCACCGTGTAGTAACGAATGAGAATGTGTGGCAGCGAAGCCGTTCCGCAAAACAGCGCGAGCATCAACGACACGAAGTTCAGCTTGTTGATTGGGTTGTCGCTCCGAATGCCGGCAAACTTGCTGCTTTCCCCTGGTCGCAGCACACGGCTACCGGGGGTCGGTTCGGGTTTGTACTCGGTGGTAACAGCCCCGTCTTCCTCGACGGAAGGCTGTTTCTTCCAGAGCACGACTTCGCTGTTCTGCAGCACGCTGAAAAACTCCAGCGGACCAAGCGGCCCGGTCTCGGTCTGACCGTCGGGCAATTTCGACAGCGTGCCCACCGGGCGGAGGCTATTCTCGCCTGGCTTGGTGCCTTTCGGTTCGCCATTGACGAGCATCTGACCGTCGGCCGTCTTGGTAATCGTTTGCGACTCTTCCGGGACGGGCTCAACTTTGAAACCACGGTCAAGAATCAACACCGTCAGCACGGCGCTAAAGATCACCAGCAACGCCCCTTTGAGAAACTGCACCCAGGTGGTCGAAACCATCCCGGCAGTGACGACGATGAAGATCACCACCGCGCCGACAATTAGTACGCCTGCCCAATGAGGCAGCCCGAGCAGCGGCTGCACCAATACTCCGGCGCCGACCATCTGTGGAATCAAATAAAAGACACTAACTGCCAGCGTGCTCACACCCGCTGCCAGCTTGATTCCCGGGGAATCGAACTTCGCGTTCAGCGCATCGGCAAACGTGAACTTACCCAGCCGCTTCATCGGCTCGGCCACCACAAACAGCGCGACGATCCAACCAGCCAGAAATCCAATCGAGTAGAGAAAACCGTCGTAGCCTGAGACGGCGATCATCCCGCAGATGCCCAGAAACGACGCGGCAGACAGATAATCGCCGGCGAACGCCACTCCGTTGACAAACCATGGGATCTGCCCGTGCGCGGCAAAATAGCCTTCCGAAGACTTCGCTTTGCGGCCCAGATAGAAACTCAGCCCGAGCGTTAGGCCCACGAACCCGAAGAAAAACACCACGGCGGTCAGCGACGGTTCGTAAATCATCCGTTACCGTCCTTTGCTGACTCGTCCAGCGTTTCGTCGTCGGACGACGCGGCGAAGATTCCGTAGATCAACGCCAATACAAACGCGGCGATGATCAGCCCAAAGCCGTACAAAATCGCGATGTTGACACCCGCCAGCGGCGTCTCTTCCATCGTCGTCGGGGCAAAGGCATTCAGCAGTACGAAACCGCCGTACAGCAATAAATACAGGCCAAACAGGGTCAGGCCCAGTCGAGAAGTTTGTGATTGCATCGGAGTCGCGGAATAGAGCAAGATGAGCCGTCAAAATTCAATCTTGCTATCATCATCTAGCGACAACCGTCAGGCAAGGCCGAAAGCACTGGCGAATGCTATTTCATTATCCGCGTCATGAGTCGCAGGTCGTTCAGTTCCTGCTCTGCGTAACTGATGTGAAGGGAACGCTAATCTTCGCCAATCGACGCTAATGACCTACGCATCAAAATTGCGTCGCTTAGCGGTCAAGAATACGGACGGCGCGACAAGTATTTTTCCCTCGCCAGTTAATGCCGTGCGCCTACAAGAATTGGGTATTGCTACTTTTGGCATGGGAAGGCACGTGGAGCATGGCTATTCACCAGCCAACTGCTTGGCCCGACGCACGAGCTGCAGGAACTCAGCCCGATAGCCATGTTGGTCGTCGCCGACGCCGTCGTTGGCGATTTCCTCGACGGCGCTGTAGGACGTATGTCCTTGGTGCTGGGAATGGCGTAGCAACATGCCGAAGCTGGCCACCGCGCTGGCGAACTTGAAGTCTGCCGACGCTTTGGCGAACGAGCCGTCGGTGTCGGTGATTGGGAATTCCAGTTTCGTGCTCACATCCTCGTCGGGTTGTTTGTAGCGGAGCTTCAACGTCAGCAACTCACCCGAGTCGTCTGCATCGGCTGCTGGTTTCGGCTGCTGATACTTCAACGCATCCACCGCCGGGACATCCACCGGCATCCCTGCTGGAATCACTTCGTAAATCGCGGTGACCGTGTGCCCAGCACCGATCTCACCTGCATCCTTCTTGTCATTGTTAAAGTCCTCGGTCTTCAGCATGCGGTTCTCGTAACCAATCAAGCGATACGCGGCGACTTCCGCCGGATTGAACTCGATCTGAATCTTCACGTCCTTGGCAATCGTCACTAGCGTGCCTGCCATCTCCGCGACCAGCACCTTGCGGGCTTCGGTGGTGTTGTCGACGTAGTGGTAGTTGCCGTTGCCAGCGTTAGAAATTGCTTCCATCATCGAATCGTTCAGGTTACCTCGCCCGAAGCCGAGCACCGTCAAGAAGACGCCGGAGTTCTTCGCCTTGTCTTCGGCCAAACGTGTGAGGCCACCCTCATCCGTCAAACCGACATTAAAATCACCGTCGGTTGCCAACACCACGCGGTTGACGCCACCTTCGATAAAGTTCTTCTCGGCGATTTCGTAGGCCAGCTGAATGCCGGCGCCACCGGCGGTCGAGCCACCGGCGCGGAGCTTGTCGAGTGTGGCGAGAATCTTGTCTTGCTGATCGCCGCGCGTGCTCGGTAGTGCGAGCCCTTCGCTCGATGCGTAGACGACGATCGCGATGCGGTCGTTCTCGCCCAACTCGCGAGTGAGCATCTTCATGCCATCGACCAGCAGCGGCAGCTTGGCGGGCTCATTCATCGAGCCGGACACGTCGATCAGGAACACCAGGTTCGACTGGGGCCGGTGGTCGGTCTCCATCTCGCGGCCCTTGATGCCGACGCGGACCAAGCGGTGCCCAGCCTTCCACGGACAACCGGCGATCTCCACATGCGCGGCAAACGGCGTGTCGTCGGTGGGCGGCGTGTAGTCGTAGTCGAAATAGTTAACGAGTTCCTCAATCCGCACCGCATCCGGCGGTGGCAACTGCCCCGACCGGGTCAGAAACTGCCGCACGTTGGCGTACGACGCGGTGTCGACATCAATCGAAAACGTGCTGACCGCCTTTTCGCCGACGGCTTTGATGAACGGGTTTTCATGGATGCGAGCGTACTTGTCGCCTGAGGCATCAGGACCTTTGCCGTGCTGGAGTTCTTGCTGGAGCTGCTCAATCTCGGCTTCCAGCAGCGCAAGGCGACCGTCGATAGCACCTTTGTCTGCGATCGCAGCAACCTTCTCTTCGTACTGCTTCTCGAGATTGGCCAGCTCCGTTTCCACGAAGCGGCGACGCAGCACGTATTCTGTCATCGCATTATCAAGCTCAGGCACCGGCCCGGACTTAATCTGCTCGCGAATATCGCGTTCCAATTGAAAGCGGTATTGTTCCGCTTCTTGCATCAACGCTCCCAAACTCGCTTCCAAGCGACGGATTTTCGCGGAGGTTCCAGTGTTAGAACCCGCGCGAAGAGCGCGAATCTGCTGCCTGTAGTTATATTCTTCGGCCTTGTATCCCTCGAGCGTGGCATCCTCGTCCATTGCTTCCGCCACAGTCGCTTCGACCGACGCCGGAGCCGAAGTCTGTTTCAACACCATTTGTGCATTGACGTCCTGTTCACGCAACTCTTCTCTGTGCTTTGCAATCTGCTGCTGCAATTGGCGTGCTTCGCCAACCAGCAAGTTCGCATGCGAATGTGCTGTAGGATCGGTAGCACCGCCCATCTCAGTCGACAACTGGCGATATTGATTCATCTTCGCTTCAAGTTGCCGTGCGGCTTCCCTTTTTCGTGAGATCAACTTCGAATCGGCCGAGGCCCATAAGCCGCTGTCGGAGTTCACTTCGAGATCGGCTAGTGGTAAAAGTGCTGGTTCTCTAAATCGATCTAGCGTCGTCACTCCATCGGTCTTAACAGTGGGTGGAACGAGATCCTGAACGGGCGACACGCGAACCGCCAGATGATCTGATTCCTCCTGCACCGGTGTCTTAGGGGCAGCCGCGACAGTACGTCCCAGCGCTTGTGATTTCGATGCTTGTTGCGCGCCAAATTCACCGCCGTATCCGCCGTACTCGCCATAACCACCGTATCCACCACCGTATCCACCGCCGTATCCACCGCCACCTCCACCACCGATTGCACCGCCGTATTCGCCGCTACCGTACTCGCCGCCATAGCCTGCACCGTACCCGCCGCGATTTCCACCACCTCGACCGGAGTTGGGTGTCGTTGCGTTGCGTTTCTTCAGCTCATCCGCCTCCTGTGCGAGTTTGAATTCCGGACCTGGGGCGTAATACTGCACATCGTCGGTCAGATAGTATGCGGAGGGCAGCTGCTGTTGTGCAGCTTGTTTAGGAGCAGCAATAGGCGGTGCAGCCGGCGTAGCGGCGTAAGAGTCGTTGATCATGCCTTGCGCCTTGCCGGAGCCACCCGTATTTTGATTCTGTCCTCGGCCGAAGCCCAAGTTAAACGAGAAGGCCTCTGTCTCTTTTCCAGGCACGACTTCGATAGGTGCTGTTTGCGGTTGGCTAGGTGACGCGAATCTGACTTCAATGTCCGCACTCCCACGTGGTGCAGCCGCTGGAGCACGTTGCCCGCCTTGCGCCGATAGCCCTGGAAGTCCGCCACTGTCGACGTCGAGGGCTTCATTGCTGATGCCAAGCCGTTGCCCTTCCTGCTCCTGAATGATGATCTGCGGGGTGACGCTCATCATCAACTCGTCGCTCGGCTGGCTTTCCTCATGAACACGTTGTGATTGACTGATGATAAGCTTGAGGTTGTTTGGGAACGGTTGGGTATCGCCATCGCCGTTTGTGTTTTCTTGCCAGGAATCGGACTCAATTGTCGAGACGATTGTGTCGATCAGCGAATCGAAGTCCGCGCTAGCGGTACCCAGCCCAGACTGCTCCTCCGTCCGCGGCCTCTCGATAGCATCCTCTGAGCCGAAGGTGTTTAGCCGACCATCCTCGCGGGACTTGCTTGTGGTATCCGAGTCACCTACTGAAGGTCCCGCAGGTTTCGTGTTCCTCGCACTCTCGCGTTGCGCGATGGAGATCGGGAACACGATCAACGTGCCGACCAGCACACAAGCGGCGATCGCGATGCCGACGCGTCGGTTGCGTTTGGCGAGTTCAGCCTGCTGGCGGTTGTTTGACTCGGAGGTTTCCACGCGATGCGCGGAAGCGAGTGAGCTCATGCTTCGCGCGGCTTCGCCGGTGGCGGCGAGCATGATCTGTTCCGACAGGTCAGGCGGTGTTTCCTCACCGACGACTTCACGCAAGGCACGATCGAGTAATTGATCCTGCAGTTCTTCGTTAGTTTGTTGTTCTTTGCTCATAACAATAACTCACTAAGTAACCGCGATCCAATGGATCGCCGGAATGGTGATTTCTTCGTGCGCGAACGGCGTTTCGCTGAAACGCGGTTAAGGCAACATAGGTGGCTTAGCCTTGGTTTTGCATCTTCCGCTGGATGCAATCCCGCAGGGCATCTCGTGTACGTCGCAACAAGGTCTTGATGCCTTCTGGCTTCAGGTTCAGAGCGGCGGCCATCGCCTGGCGGGAAAGGTCTTCGCGGTAACACAAATGAATCGCTTCGCGGGCGCGGCCGTCGAGCGTCCGCAGACACTCGCCGAGCGTTGCGAGCAGCGAGTTCATGCCCGCTGCGGGAACGACTTCGGCCCACACTTGTTCGGCGGCCTCCAGCTGCACAGTGTCGATCTCACGCCCTTGCAACCGGCGGAACATCAGCAGCTGGTTTCGCGCCACGCGACGCAAATAGGTCGCTGTCTCGCACTGGCTGCGTTGTTGGAATTTCGATCGGCTCAGGGCCAGAAAGGTCTCTTGCGTGAGATCATCGGCATCGGGCGTTGCAGCACCCAGGTAGCGCAGATAACGCCACACATCGGCCTGATGCTGCTCGATAAGCGTCGCCAGCTCGGCAGGGCTTAAAGCCGAGCCGGCCAACTCGGGCGTCGAAAGCTCCGGGCTGAGCGGCTCCGCGCTCTGCGGCTCGGTGTTGGGCAAATTGCTCGTTGCCAAAACGACCTCAGTCTGTTCACTTAAGGCGGTCATAGCACCAGAGTGCAGGATTGCCCCGCGATGGGGTCAGAAAAAACCGGAAAAATGAAAACGGCAAAGATTGGACTCCAGACACCGTCGGTTAGTTCCGCTTTCCCCTTTCGATTCTCCGCTTTCTCGGGTCATTCTTCCGCCAACATCGTCTGCAGTCGGCTGAGTGCTCGCGAGATCATCACGCGGGTGGCACCATCAGATTTGCCGAACTTCTGAGCAATTTCTTTCGAGGGCAGTCCGACCAGGTAGCGCAGTCGCAGGGCCTCGCGCTGCTCTTCGGGCAAGGTCTCCAGCGCGGCCATCATCCGCAACTGCCGTTGATCGCGAGAAAAGGCCTGACTGGGCGTAGTCATGCTAGCGGCAAGCAGATTGGCCAAACCGGCGGCATCGCTGCCAGCGGGCATGGCGGCCTCGCGACTCGCGTCGCGTTTCTGACTCGCAAAGTGTCGCCGGTGCGCATCGATGATCTTGCGTTCGCAGATCTGAAACAGCCAATGTAGCGGGTCCCAGGTCGACAGATCGGTTTGACCCAAGACACGGCACGCCTCAATGCTCGCCTCCTGCAGCACGTCTTCGGGCTCGACCTTTTTTTGGAGCTGCGTGCCGATCCGACTGCGAATGAAGGCCAACAACGGTTGTTCGTTGGTTTTCAGGAACTCGACCAGCGCCGATTCTTCGCCAGATCGCAAGGCGTCGACAATTTTTGTATCATGTTGCATGGTCAATAATGTGCCAGATTTTCGCGCAGCGGGATGACTCTAAACGACGTCCAGTTTCTGCCTTGCAACTCGCCCGTGGGAGCGGGCGGCAGTAGAAAACCGGTGTGAGTCACTCCTTGGATCGCAGATTCCCCAAACGACATGAGCCCAGTGACACATGACTGTCAACGAAACCCATTCTAGCGTACCGGATACCGGCTCCGCGAGTGAGGAGTTGACATGGGATCGCGTGGCTGAGGCCATCGATGGGCTATCCAATGCCTGGGAAAAGTACCTGGCAGACGGGGGAAAGGAACCCGACTTGGCAGATTGGGTGCCTGTCAACGAACCCGGCGTGCGGACGCTCTCGCTTCCCGAGTTGGTCAAGGTCGACCTGGAGTACCGTTGGCAAAGCGGGAAGAATCCACGCAAGATCGAGTTCTATGCTGAGCGATTCCCCGATTTGGGTTCCGGCGAATCGATCGCCGTCGAACTGATTCACGAGGAGCTCCAGGTTCGTATGCAGGCAGGTGACCGAGTCACTGAGAAAGAAATCCATCATCGCTTTCCGCATCAGGCAACCGTGCTGTGCGAATTGGTCGGCGGCATGGCCGTTGCCGGCACGCCCACGTGCACCTACTTCGCCGAGACTGCCAAGGGCACGCAGGTCAACACCGACGTCAAGTTAGACGAACCAGACCTACCGACCTTTCATTCGGGTGACCGGGTCGATGACTTCGAGTTGCTCACCCAATTGGGCAAAGGCGCTTTCGCACAAGTGTTTCTGGCACGGCAAGTTTCGATGGAGCGATTGGTCGCACTGAAGATCTCGGCGCACAAAGGGAGCGAACCTCAGACGCTCGCTCAGCTTGATCACGCCAACATCGTGCGGGTTTTCGATCAGCGGGTGGCGAACAACCCCGAAGCCCGTTTGCTGTACATGGAAGTCGTGCCCGGGGGCACGCTGCAAGAAGTTGTCCGGCGGGTCCGGTTTGCCGAGGACCAACAACGGACCGGTCGGCTGCTGCTTGAGTGCGTAGATCAAAACCTCGGTGGCAGCGGCGTGACGAGGCCGACGAACTCGTCGAATCGCCACTGGCTGGCGGATGCGTCCTGGCCGATGGTCGTCTGTCAGTTGGGCGTGCAGCTGGCCGAGGGCCTGGCGTACGCGCACGAGAAGGGCGTGCTGCATCGCGACATCAAGCCGGCGAACGTGTTACTCACTCCCGAGGGCGCCCCGAAGCTGGCCGACTTCAATGTGAGCTACAACGGTGGCCGCGCCGACGAGAGCCCCGAGGACACATTTGGCGGTTCGCTGGTCTACATGTCGCCAGAGCAGCTGCAAGCGTGTCATCCGGTGCTAGGGGGTTCGCCACAACTGGTCCGCGGATCAAGCGACGTCTACTCGCTGGGCGTAATGCTGTGGGAACTGCTCACCGGGAAGCGACCCTTCGAAGATGAGCCCAAGGACAGTAACGGCGAGCTAGCACGCATCCAGCGCATGGTGGATCAGCGTCACTACGCAGATTTCAGCGAGCTAGAAAAACAAATCCCCCGCGACTGCCCCGAATCGCTGCGGCAGGTGCTGCTCAAGTGCCTGCAGCCGCGCAAGGAAGAGCGTTATGCGTCGGCGGAAGAGGTGGCCCGCGAGCTGCAGCTGTGCCTCGATCCACAGACGTGGAAATTGCTACAGCCATCGAAGAACCCGCTGGGGACGTTTATCCTCGACTGGCCATTGCTTCCTGTCGTCCTGGCCGGTCTTATCCCCAACGCCTTGGCAGGTTGGTTCAACTACACGTACAACAATCAGACGATTATCGTGCCGCTGTCGGAAGAGATTGAGAAACGATTCCACCATGTGCAGCTGACGGTAAACTCAATCGCATTTCCGCTGGGTATTGCGATCGGCATGTGGGCCGCTTGGAAAACACTCAAGATGCTCAAGAGTGGAAAGGACGCTCCCGATGCGGCCGAGGCCGGCAGTCGCGTGCTGATGTTCGGACGTTTCGTCTCGATTTTTGCTCTGGTGATCTGGACGGTGTCGGGCCTAGTATTTCCAATCGCCATCGGTTGGGGCACTGATGTTCCCAGTGCGCTTAATTTGTACGTGCACTTCTTCACGTCGCTCGCGTTATGCGGATTTGCAGCGGCAGCGTATCCGTATTTCATGCTGACGACACTAGCGACTCGATTCTTTGTGCCCGCGATGGTGCGGAACGAACTCTATCCTGGACCGCGCTGGCGCGACTTGCAATCGCTTCGAAAACTCAACAACTTCCACTTGGTTCTGACAGCGCTCGTGCCGATGCTTGGGTTACTGCTAATCGCGGCGATCGGTAGCGAGCAGAAGTGGATCCTCATGATCGTCAGTGGCTTGGGAATCATCGGCTTTATAGGCATGTTCGCGCTGGAACGTTACCTAGATCGCACGCTCGACGGATTAGGGCGCATCGCCGTGGACGCGCCACGTAGGATGCAATGATCAGCAGCATCCGCTCCACGATCGAAGTCGCACGTCCTGGGTTTTGGTCAACTCAGCTGTGGTTCTATCTGCTGCCACTGGGCGGTCATCGGCTGTTTGGGCAGCCCGGGTTCTGGCTGGGCGCGGTCTACGCGACGTTTCCCCTCGGGCATTTGCTTTACGGCTGGAACGACCTGGCCGACTACCAGACCGACCGCTTGAATCCGCGTAAGGGAAACATGCTGTTCGGTGCCAAACTCGCACCTGAGCAGTTGAACCGACTACCTGTTCAGATTTTGCTCGTGCAAACTCCGTTTGTGATGGCATTCGTCTGGTTTATCGGTTGGAAGGTATTGTGGTGGTTCGCCGCGACAATTGTTGTCAACGCAATCTACAATTGGCCTCGCGTCGGTTTTAAGTCGCGGCCATTCCTAGACTTGGCAAATCAGACGGGATACGTGTTGTTGTTCGTGCTCAGTAGCTGGGTCTGCGAAGTACCGCAGCTGCCTTGGCCAGCATTTGTGTTTGGCGCGATGTTCGCGATGCATTCTCACTTGTTAGGGCAGATGAGCGACATCGAGCCTGACCGCGCCGCTGGGCGTCGGACGACTGCCGTTGTGATCGGCGTGGCGAAGTCGAAGTTGCTAGCCGGCGCACTGCTGCTGGGCGAAGCCTGGCTCGTCGGTACGTATTTTCATAGTCCCGCGCTGGTCGGCTTTCTGCTGATCGCGGGGCTCGGCTTCTGGGGCGACTGCTTCTTGCGGGGCAATCAGACGGTCTCTGACAGACAATTGGCCTGGGTGCTCGTCGCGTGGAATGTGGTAGCGGTCGTCAGCATGTATTGGGTCTGGCGCGAAGGTATTTTTGTCAGGAACAGATGACACCTCAGGGACAGGCCCGTATTTTTCCGGATGAATCAGGAATTCTGCAAGAAATGGGCTCACGGACGACATACTTAGAGCAATCCAGCATCCAAGGTTACGTGGCTCACGTACCGGTTTGTGTGCTGCTTCACACTTTTCTGCAGCGAACTGCGCAACAATAGTCTGGCAGTGGCCCACATTCACAATGTCGAAAGAGGATTAACGCCATGAATTCTGTCTCCCGCGTTTCAATTCCTGTAGCCGCGATCACGTACGTCGCCGTCTGTGCCGCCGTGCAATCAACCAACGCGGCTTTTCGCGATGTGCAGTTCAAGACCATCGACTTTGAGAACGCCATTGTCGAACTACACAATTTTGGCGACACTGCGGAGCCATTCACCAATTGGCGATTCTGCACACACGATGATCAGGTCGAGCGCCGCTACAGCACGAGCGGAGCCCTCAATTCGATCACCCTGGGCGCCGGAGAATCGGTTTTCTTCCATTTCAACAACGACGCACCAGGCGGCGCGACCGACGCGTTCAACATCTCTGGCTTGGGCAACTTTGCCACCCCACTTGAGCAAGACGCATACGCGATCGGCATCTACGTCAACTCCGCATTTGCCAGCCCAGCTGCGTTAGTCGATCATCTCCAGTGGAGCATCGATGGCGTCGACAATGCATCGGCTGACGCCCGATCCATAACGGCGGAACAAGCAGACCTATGGACGGACGATGTGGAATGGATTGCCACGACTGCCGACACGCTGCGGCTCGAGTTGTTGCTGGAGGACGGCGAACCGATCTCAGGAATACACGGCCCATCGAGTTACGACGTCATCGAGCCAGAACTATTCTCGCCTGCAGATTTTGACCGCGACCGGGATGTCGACGGCGACGATCTCAATACGCTGAGAGGCGCCTACGGCACGACGTCCGCGGGCGACGTCGATCTCGACACCGACACCGATGGCACAGATTTCTTACTGCTGCAGCAACTGTACACCGGCCCGGCAGGCCTCGCGGCAACGACCGCCGTGCCCGAGCCTTCGACCTTGGGCTTGGTGATGATCGGCATCTTGTGCTTGCGGAGCGGCCGGACGCGCTGAGCGCCTCTTCACCCGACGCGGTCACGATTTTTTGATCTTCTCGTAGGCATCGAGCGCGGCCTGCCGGGCCTCGCCGTGGTCAACGATTGGTGTCGGATACGTGTCACCCAACGTCACCCGCGCCTCGTTGAGTAGGCTGTCGGGCGCTTCCCACGGTTTGTAAAGCCACTTGGTCGGCAGTTCGGCGAGTTCGGGCACCCATTGCCGTATGTACGCACCCGTGGGGTCGAACTTCTCGCCTTGTGTCATCGGGTTGAAGATGCGGAAGTAGGGTGCCGCATCGGCGCCGCATCCAGCCGTCCATTGCCAGCCGAGAGTATTACTCGCCAAATCCGCATCGACCAGCGTATCCCAAAACCACTTGGCGCCACGTTGCCAGGGAATCCGCAAATGCTTGCACAGGAACGATGCGACGATCATCCTCGCGCGGTTGTGCATCCAGCCCGTGTGCCAAAGCTGACGCATCGCGGCATCAACGACCGGGTAGCCGGTCTCGCCACGTTGCCAGCGATGCAGGTCGTGCTTGCTCTGGCTCCAGGGAAAGTCGACAAAGTTCTCACGCAACGGCTTCTTCGTGGTGTGCGGGAAATGATACAGCAAGTGGTACGCAAACTCACGCCAACCAATTTCACTGAGAAACGTATCCGCGCCGTCTTTCGCGTCAGGGTTCGCATCGAGAATCGCTTGCAGCTTCGCCCAGACTTGCCGCGGGCTGATCTCCCCGAAATGAAGATGCGGCGAGAGCCGCGACGTTCCGTCTTCAGCCATCAGATTGCGTTGGTCTTCGTAGTCCGCTGCCGCCTGCTTTGCGAACTTGACGAGCTGCTTGCCGGCGGCGTTTTCGCCGACATCCCAACACTTACGCATGCCTTCATCCCAACGGATTTTCGGCTCGAGGTGCCAGTCAGTGAGTTTCTCACTCCTGGGCCATTTTGAGGGCGGTCGTAGCGATCTCGGAGCGCGTAGCGGTTTTGGCTCGGCAGTGCGGGCGAGGCACGACTTCCAGAAGGGGGTGAAAACCTTGTACGGATCGCCTTGCTTCGTTGCGATCTCCCAGGGCTCAAACAACAGACTGCCATTGAAGCTCTCCACGTCAATCGCATCGCCGTGAAGCTTCTGCTTGATTGTTTTGTCGCGTTTGATGATCGTCGGTTCGTAGCGCCGATTCCAATACACGGACGTCGCGCCGGTTTCGGCGATCAACTGCTGCAGAGTCTCCAGTGCGTTGCCCGACCGCAGGATGAGACGCGAGCCGCGCCGCTCGAGATCCGCCGCCAAAATCGTCAGCGATTGATGCAACCACCAACGGCTAGCACCGCCCAACTTCCAGGGACTCTCCTCGTCGATCGAGAGGATATAAACGGGGATCACACAGCCCTGCTCGACTGCTGCAGAAAGCGCCGGGTTGTCTGTGAGCCGGAGATCTTGACGAAACCAAACGATTGTGGTCGCGTCCCTCATACTATGGTCATCCTTGCGATATGGTCACGGGCCGGGGAGGTCTTTGGGAGATTGAAGCAATCTACTCGTCGACATCGTCAAACGATAAGTGGCATTGTTAATTCCCACAACCGTGTGCGGTATTGGTCGAGTAACCAACGAGTAAGGAGAAACAGCTTTCATGGGTGACGAGGGCAATTCCTACGTGATATTCGGTGCCACCGGAAGTGTCGGTTCGGCGCTTGCGCGACGGCTGGTCGCTGACGGCAATCGTGTCATGTTGGCCGCGCGTGATCCGCAGTTGCTGTCGCAATTGGCTACTGAGCTACAATCGCCCTCACAGGTCTTCGATGCTACTGAGGAAGGTGCGATCGAGAAGTGTGTTGAGCAGGCAACAGGAGAGCTGGGCGGCATTCACGGCATCGCAAACTGCGTCGGCTCGATCTTGCTCAAACCTGCGCACACGACCAGCTACGAGGAATGGAACCACCTGCTCACGACGAATCTGACGAGTTGCTTTGCTACGACAAGAGCCGCTGCTAAGGCACTTCGAAGCACGGGCGGCTCAGTAGTTCTAGTTAGCTCCGCGGCTGCAGTCGTGGGCACGCCAAACCACGAGGCCATCGCAGCAGCTAAGGCTGGGGTCGAAGGTTTGGTCCGTTCGGCTGCGGCCACTTATGCGAATCGCGGCATCCGCTTCAATGCTGTCGCACCGGGCCTGGTAAAATCGAAAATGACAACCAAGCTGTGGGAAAGCGAATCTGCTGCGGCGCAATCGAGCGAGATGCATCCACTTGGTCGACTAGGGGAGCCTGACGAAGTGGCGGCCGCGATCCATTGGCTTTTGGACCCGGGCAACAGCTGGATCACTGGACAAGTGCTGAGTGTAGATGGTGGGCTTGCCAATGTCCTTCCGCGCCGGACTATCCGTGCCTAACGTTCTTTGGCGGAGGTTTTCTTGAGCGACGCAGCCACAATTACGCCACGGTGGATGAAATATGTGCTGCTCGCCGCCGCGATTTACAATCTCGCGTGGGGCGCGTGGGCAATTTTGTTTCCGACCGCCATCTTTCGCTGGGCACAATTCGATCCGCTGCCAGCATACCCGGAACTCTGGCAGTGCATCGGCATGATTGTCGGCGTGTACGGCATCGGCTATGGCATTGCCGCTTACGATCCGGCGCGGCACTGGCCCATCGTGCTCGTTGGCCTGCTCGGGAAGATCTTTGGACCGATTGGGTTCGTGCAAGCGGTGTGGGTGGAGCGGTTTCCGCTCCGGATGGGCTGGACGATTCTGACGAACGATTTAATCTGGTGGGTGCCTTTCACGCTGATCCTCGCATACGCGTGGAATCAGAAACACGCGACCACCAGTAAGGAAGCTATGCCTTGAAGACAGTGCTGCTCGTACAAGTTGCCTCGACTTGGGCGATGACCGGACTGATTTGGTTTGTGCAGATCGTGCACTATCCGCTGTTTGATAAGATCGGCACGGCGGAATTCGTCCGTTACGAGCAACTACACCAGCGGCTCACCACGTGGGTCGTCGCGCCACTAATGTTCGCCGAGTTAGGTACCGCGATCTGGCTCTGCGCAGCGCGTCCATCTGGTTTGCCGGCCTGGCAAGTCTGGTTGGGATTGGCGCTGGTCGCAGTGATCTGGTTGTCGACCGCCTTGCTGCAGGTACCGGCGCACGAAGCTCTGTCCAGTGAGTTCTCTGCCCAGGAGCACGCGAAACTCGTCAACACCAACTGGATTCGAACAATTGCCTGGTCGGCACGGGGCGTGTTGGTGTTGTTGATGCTCAACTTGACGAAGGTTTAGACGTCGTCAAAGTTGGCTTGATAACCTTCGGCAAGAACAGCACTTCATAGACTTCGTTCCCTCCGGCAACAAACTCCAGCCCGCCGGTCTGTGTGCCAGACTTCCAATCGACCAGGGCGACGCCGGCGGTGAGTTGCTGGTGCCGCTCGCGCACCGGCGGAGCGTCGAGGATATGCTTGCGCCGGATTTTTGACAGGCCCACCAGCGCACAGTCCTCGACGAAACACAGACCACGAGTGAAGCCCGGTAGCGCGCAAATTTCGTCGCACTGACCCGTGGTGGTGTCGACTTCGGATAGCGTGCCGTGTCCCGAATTACACAACCACCAGCGACCGTTGTACCAACGCGGGGAATGCGGCATGCACAATCCTTCGGTCACGATTTGATCAGTTTCCACATCCATGAGGATGCCGCCGGTGAATCGATCGTGCTCACGCCAGCCACCTTTTTCACCCGTTGCACAGAAGGCCGTCGCCATCTTTGGCAAGCCATTTCGCATCCCCAAGCCGTTGAGATGGCAGCGATCTCCCCGCACGAACCCTGAGATGAACGGCGGTTGCCAGCAGCGGGCGAATCTCTTTTCTTTCGAGACTCGTGAGACCGCGTTGAACCGCGTGTTCGCGAAGTAAATGCCGCGCCGACCGAAGGCGACATCGTGAGCATCCACCTTGCCGGTGTCAAACTTTCGCACTAGTCGGAATTGGTTCTGAGCGGGCTGTTGACGTTGGAACAACAAGATCTGCTCTCTGACAGCGAGTGCAAGTCGGTTAGATTCCAGAGCCAACCCCATGGGTCGCTTAAAGTGCTTCGTGCAGTATTGGAGCCGCCCATCGAAGCTGCTTACCAAAACTAGCTTGCCTGAGGTGTACGTTGTGATCGCCAAGCTGCCCCCCGAAGCACTTAGCCACTCGGTAAATTCTCCGTGCGCGCGGCAGCGAAGCGCCGACTTAGCTGGCTGATTCTTCTTGACGGGTGTCGACATAGACTGCTGAGTGAGAGGAGCGATTCGGCTACTATCATGACTATTTCTTCATATTCAACAAGCCGACGTGGTTCAATGTTCGCGCGAGTACTAAGGGTCGTCGGTCGCCCTGGTACTGTGGTATCATGCTTGCATGCCCGAGATTGAATCGTTTCTGCCCGCGTTGCGTCAATTACACGATCGCATTCGTCAGCGGGTGCTCGAAGCAACACAAACCCGCAGCACGGAGGACCTTGCCCACATCGCCGGCAACGACCTGGACACTAGCGGCGACTTAGTCTTCGCAATCGACCGCGTCAGCGAAGCAGAACTCGTCGACTTTGTGACGCGTGAGATTGCCGCCGTAGAGCCAATCGTGCTCATTGCCGAAGGCTTGGAAGGAGGCCAGCGAGTTCTCCCAGACGGCGTGGCCGAGGAGGAATGTCGATGGCGGATGATCGTCGATCCGATCGACGGTACGCGGCCGCTGATGTACCAAAAGCGGAGCGGATGGATCTTAACCGCCGTCGCCCCCAATCGTGGCTCGGATACCAATCTGAGCGATGTCCAGCTTGCGATTCAGACTGAGATACCGCTGCTTAAGCAACATCTCTGTGACCAGTTGTGGGCCATTCGCGATCGGGGGGCTCATGCGGAGCGCTACAACGTCCTGACCGAGCAGCGCACGCCAATCGCCTTTCGACCGACCAGCGCCACTACAATTCAATATGGCTACGCATCGATCAGCAGGTTCTTCCCCGGACTGCGCGATGTGTTGGCGGAAATCGAGGATCGCGTGATCACATCGGTGCTCGGACCGCGTCCGCCTGGTGGCACAATGACGTTTGAAGATCAGTATCCGTGTACCGGCGGTCAGGTATTCAGCTTGCTGAGCGGTTCCGATCGGTTTCTTGCTGACCTGCGGCCCTTGGTGAAAAAAGTCGCTGCCGAACGTGGCGAGAACATGGGGCACTGTTGTCATCCCTACGATATCTGTACGCTGTTGATTGCCGAAGAACTGGGAGTCGCGATCACCGATCCAGCAGGTGGTCCGTTGAGCTATCCTCTTGATGTGACAACCGATGTCGCGTGGGTAGGCTACGCCAATGAGAACATTCGGCAACAGGTTGAGCCAGCGTTGCAGGAAGAACTACGCGCTCGGCAATTGATTTAGCGAATCGGAGCAAAGTATGCGGGTATTGGTGGTTGGCGGCGCAGGTTACATTGGATCGCATTCGGCTTGGAGGCTGCAGAAAGATGGCCACGAGGTCTGGGTTTACGACAACCTCGCGGAAGGCCATCGCGCGGCCGCGCCAGCAGGAACGCTGATCGAAGGCGACCTGATGGAGCGAGAAAAGTTGCAGCGCGTGTTCACCGAGCACAAGATCGACGCGGTGATGCACTTCGCGGCTTCTTGCTACGTGGGCGTGTCGGTCACCGATCCGGCGCCGTACTACCAAAACAACATCGTCGGCACGCTGTCGCTGCTTGATGCAATGCGCGCTGCCGGGGTCGAGAAGATCGTCTTCTCCAGCACCTGTGCCACGTATGGCATTCCGGAAATCGTGCCAATCACGGAAGCTGAAAAACAGCAGCCGATCAATCCCTACGGATTCACGAAACTTGCCATTGAACGCGCTTTGGCTGACTACTCGCATGCCTACGGGCTGCAATACGCCGCACTGCGTTACTTCAACGCCTCAGGGGCATCCGACGAGCACGAGATCGGCGAGGATCACGAACCTGAAACGCATCTCATCCCGCTCGTATTGCAAGTGGCACTAGGGCAACGCGAGCAGATCAAGATCTTCGGCGACGATTATCCTACGGCAGACGGCACGTGCATTCGCGATTACATCCATGTCGACGATCTCGCGACCGCGCATGTTGCAGCGCTGGAGAAGTTGGCTCCCGATAGCCAGTTGAAGCTCAATCTGGGAACAGGGCAGGGGGCCTCTGTGAAGGAAGTCATCGAAGCGAGCCGGCGCGTCACTGGCCACGCAATCCCGGCGGAAATCGTCGCACGTCGCGAGGGCGACCCGCCGCAGCTGGTAGCCGATGCCCGCCTCGCGAACGAGACACTCGCGTGGCAACCCAAATACACCGACATTGAAGCAATCGTCGCTAGCGCGTGGAAGTGGCACCAACAGCACCCACGTGGCTATGACGACCGCGGCTAGCGCTCGCTTCGAGCCAACGCGGTGAATATTTAGAGAACTTGTGAGAAGAGATTTCGCATGAATGAGAACTTGTTTCCGCAGCTCAGCCGCGAGATCGATCAGCTCGGCCGGCTGTGCGGCACCACCATCAGCCAACGCGGTGGCGACGCGAGTTTTCAGGTCGTTGAGCAGCTTCGCAAGCTCGTTCGTAAGATGCACCAAGGCGATGACGCCGCTAGCGACGAAATCCGACAGTTGCTGGCCGCCCTCACCGAGCGAGAATTGAAAGTCGTCACTCGCGGGTTCACGATTTTCCTCGAGTTGGCCAACTTGGCCGAGGATCGGCGTCGGGTGCGCATCTTGCGTCAGCGTAAACGTGAGGCCTTCCCTGACCCAGCGCGAGAAACGGTGCGCGCGGCGATCGCCGAGTACCATCGCCAAGGAATTTCGTCGTCCGTGGTCCAAAAATACGTTGATTCCTTGCACATCGAGTTGGTGTTAACAGCACATCCGACCGAAGCCAAGCGTCGCGCCGTTCGTCGGTTGCTCGGTGCGATCCGTGACGTCCTCGCTGCGGCAGACGACCCCGATCTCTTGCCCACAGAACGGCAACTTCTCGACGACCGACTCGAAGCAAAAATCAGCAAACTGTGGCAAACCGATTTCATCCGACCATGGCGCCCCACCGTAATGCAAGAGGTCGAGCGTGGTCTGCGCATCAAGGACGTGCTATGGGAGCAAGTTCCGCGCGTCATGACCGACTTGCGCCATGCTCTGGCCGACTTCTACCCGAAAGTCGAATTGGGCACTCAACCGATTATCCAGTATGGCTCGTGGATCGGCGGCGACCGCGATGGCAATCCGTTCGTCACCCACGACATCACGGAACAAACGATTGCTTACCTACGCGGGGAGGCTTTGAAGTCGCACCTCGCGCGCTGCTCAGAGTTGCTGGAATCGCTCTGTTTGTCTGATCGCGAAACGCCCGCGGCTGACTGCTTGGTGAATGCCATCGCGGCCGCAGGCCAGCGGTGGCCAAATATTCAAGAGGCGCTCGGAAAACTCCCGCCATTGGAAGCGTATCGCAAGTGGTTGTTTGTCGTGCGCTGGCGACTCTCGCAAACAGCACTGGCCGCGCTTGAGGAAGGGCACGATGCGATCGAGGGAGCTTACGAGTCCGCCGAGCAATTGTACGACGACGTGGCAATCGTTGCTGAGAGCTTGCGACTGACCGACAATACCAATCTCGTCGACACGAATGTGCAATCTTGGCTCGATCAGATTCAAGTTTTTGGCCTGCACATGGCGCGACTCGACATCCGTCAAGATTCGGGGCTCTACCGGTCGGTTATCAACGAAGTGCTCAGCACAGCGGGTTTGGTCCCCAACATCAGCACGCTTGAGGAAGGGGAACGGCGCAAGGTGCTTGTCGACACGATGGGCACCGAGTTGCAACTCGATCGCGATCAACTCTCCGACGAAGCTCGCGAGACGTTGGACCTGTTTACCTTGCTGCGCCGCGTGGTGCGCACGTACGGCATCTCGGCCATCGGTCAACATATTCTGAGTATGACTCGTGTGCCGAGTGACCTACTAACGATCATGTGGTTCTGGCGCTGGTCGGCGCACGTCGATGGCGGTGATCCGCGTGACGAGTCGATGCTGCTGCCCATCGTGCCGCTGTTCGAAACGATCGGCGACCTGCAACAGGCCCCTCAGACCATGCGCGAGCTGCTCAGTGCGCCCGCCTATCGAGAGTACCTCCGTCAACAAAACGATGATCAAGTCGTGATGATCGGCTACTCGGATAGTTCTAAAGATGGCGGCTACCTCGCAGCGCAGTGGGCACTGCAAAGCTCACAGGCCGAATTGATGAGAGTTGCCCGGGAGTTCGACGTCAAGCTGACCTTCTTTCACGGTCGTGGGGGCTCGCTCGCGCGGGGTGGTGGCCCAGCAGCACAAGGAGTGTTGTCGTTGCCCAGCAGTGCGTTCAACGGCGCGCTGCGCATCACCGAGCAAGGTGAAGTGCTCGCTGATCGCTACGACAATCCGCAAATCGCCCACCGACATTTGGAACAACTCGTGTGGTCGGTGCTTACCGCCGTTTCGCGCGATGGTCAGCCGGTGTCCGAGCGTTGGACCGACGCGATCACTGAGTTGGCCGCAAGCTCGATGAAGGCCTACCGCCAGATGGTCGATCATCCCTCGTTCGCAGAATTCTACCGGGCTGTCACGCCAATCAACGCGTTGGAGCGCCTGCCGATCGGCTCGCGACCATCAAAACGCAAGAAAGGCAACCGCGTCGAAGACCTGCGAGCGATTCCGTGGGTCTACTCCTGGACGCAGTGCCGGGCAATGTTGCCAGCGTGGTACGGACTGGGCAGCGCGCTGGAATCGTATCTTCAGGACGACGACGGCGAGCGGCTCGAATTGCTGAGAGAGATGCATGCTGAATGGCCGTTCTTTCAGATCTCAATCGACCGCGCGGAAGTCGCGCTCGCTCAAGCGAACATGCCAATCTTTCAATGGTACGCCGAGCTGGGCGACAACGTTGACGAAGGAACAACCCTTTCCGGTTGGATTACCGAAGAACACGCTCGATCGCGTTCGGCCGTGCTCAAAATTATTGACTGTAATGAGTTGCTCGACCGGACTCCCTGGTTAAAGCGCTCGATCCAAGTGCGCAATGGCTACGTCGACCCGCTCAACTTGCTGCAATACGAACTCCACCGCCGTGCCGAAGCGCAGGCGGGCAGCACGATGATCGAACTCGAATATCTTATACACCTGACGATCAAGGGTGTCTCGACGGGCATGCGCACGACGGGTTAGGTCGGATCGATCTGACCGCATTGGATGTTGGGAATCGAATGGCAAGGGGCGAAGCAGGTGGTAGCCAGTTCCTCTCGCGCCGCGCAACGTTCACTCAGCCGTTGCGAGACCCTTAGAGCTCTGGCATCGTCAATGCCGCGTCGATTGCGGCAGTACGCGACGACTCGCTTGTGAGTTCGTCGTTTGCGATGAAAGCGTTCTCTGTTCCTGGAGCGACGCCCTCACCGCTGATTGGGGCGGCGAAGGTCGACTCGAATACCACCTCGTGGAAGTCGATGTCGTCTTGGGCAGAGGAATGACTCTCCGCTTGCGGCGTTTCCCTAGCCGGCGCGCGCCAGCCAGCGGCAGCTGCAGCAAGCTCGTGCGTCTGTACGTCCTCAACCGTGTGATGATTGAAGCCGAAGCCGAGCGACGCGTCGCGAACGGGCGAGCGATATCGTAGATCTTCCACCTCGACGGTTGTGGTCACCACGTTGTTCGATTCGTCCGATTCGTTCCAAGAGTCTTCCGGATCCGCATAGAATTTTAGTGTGTAGGTGCCACCTAAATCGGGCAACCAGTTCCGCGAGAAACCGTCACGTTTTACTTTGTTCAAGAACCGACCTTTGTCGGACTCGCCACCTTCGACCACATCGGCGAGCGTGCCGGACCAGACGATCTTCGTCGGGTCAGATTCGTGATAGATGTCGACTTCTGCGTAGCTGCGATACGTGCCCTCACCCTGGTTGCTCCAAGTGCCGTAGATCTTCACCGCACGGCCGACGACGATACCCTTGTTGGAGCCTTTGAGGCGAACTTCCGGATCGATCACAAAGTCAGGGGTGCCCACTTGCGTGCGAATGGTGATGCGATCCTCCACCGCGACTTCATCGGCACCGTACCGTACCATCACCAGCGTCAGGCTTTCAGAACCAGCCTCCATCTTCCACGCGTCGTTCAGGCCAGAATGCGAAGATTCCCCGAAGGCGATTTGCCCCTCTTGCTCATGCCCACCGAAACGGCCATCGCCATAGTCGGTGCGCAGTCGTGAGCCACGAAGTTTGTTGAGGTAGCCCTCAAACGCGATCTTGCCCTCGACGATCTCCTCACCGTTGAGTCGGTAGTCGATGCCGACGACCTGCAGCGAGGAACCCACTTCCAATTCAAGCAATTGATCGAGCGAAGTGAGCGTCACCTCGCGCCCATCAATGAGAAAGTGCACTGCTGAGATCGCCAGTGCCTGATCACGGGCACCGAGGCTGTCGTCGACCACTTCGGCAACGATAGCCTGCGTGAAGTCGGGTCCATCCGCCTCTTGCAACTCGGGCGAAGCAGAGGCATTCGCCGAGAGCATCTCGCGTTTTTCGAGCGCTTCGCAACGTAGCTTACGGCATCGATCGACTCTGGATCGTGACATCTGGTCGCCCTCCACAGGATTACCGCAACTTTCGGTAGCCTGGCGAACTTGCGTCTCGCGCGGAAGCAATCCACGATCAGCGAGTCCCATAGCTTTGCGACCCGATCTCACGATCGGTGTGCCACTTCGATGCTGCAGAGGTACGATGAGATAGGTTTTGTGACAGCAGACCAACGCCTGCTATTGAAAACTTAGTTCGCAGATACCCGCAAAGAGAACCAAAATTCCCGCCGATAATCGTTACGACTGGCAGAAGCGATCGCTAGGACGTGCTCAAGCACCGTCTTCCCACGGTCCGGTGATGGCCAGGGTCAAACCAAGGTGTTGAATGTTCACGAACAGCGTGCTGCCATCGGGCGAGAAGCACACACCGGACAGCTCGCTGCCTCCGTGACTGTTGGCCAGCGTGTAAAGCTCGCCAGCGGGGGTGACACCGACGAGGCGGATTTCTTCGCCCGTGCGATCTTCGCAGACGACCAGATCGCCCCAGGGTGCCGCCGTTAGATTGTCAGCGTTCACCACCAGATTCGAGTTGTTCGGCTCGACGAACAGTTCCAGCTTGCCGGGCGAGTTGACTTCCTCGGCGGTTCCCTCCGCTGGACTTGGCGTGTACCGCCAGATTTGGCCCAGTTCCGCCGCGCCGCCGCTGGTGCAGGCGAAATAGACATCGCCTTCGGAGTACCACATCCCCTCGCCCCGGGCAAAACGGGCGGCGCCGGCAGCGAAGCCGCGCAGTCGTAAATCGTTCTTCGGCGCTTCGACCTCGTCCATGTCGATCCAGCGCACGGCGAACTGCTGGCCAACTGTCGGATTGAAGCCTTCCGACCAGTTGCGCGTGTCGGCGCTGGCTTGGTCGACCAGCACGAGCGCCTGCAATTTGCCACCTTCGCTGAGCTGCCCAGGCCGATTGGGTAGAAATCGGTAAATCAAGCCGTCGTCAACATCTTCGGTTTGGTAGACGGCGCCGCTCTTTGGATCCACAGCCACCGCTTCGTGGCGAAAACGGCCCATTGCCTTCAGCGGCATCGCTTTTTGCAGACCAACATCCGCCGTAGCGGCAACCTCGAAGTTGTATCCATGGTCCTCCTGGCAAAGCGTCTCTACATCGTCATAGACATTCAGACCGCGGACGTCGCCTGTCTCCTCACAAGTGATCCAGGTGCCCCAGGGAGTCGGGCCACCGGCACAGTTTCGAATCGTGCCCGTGAGGCTGAGATACTGTTTCACGAGTCGCTGGTTCTTCGTGTCGTAGACCAACGTCGTGGTACCGGCATGGCAGGGTTTGCCACGCTCGCCCAAGTCGTACAGCATCTTCCCATCGACTTTGCTCAGCAACTGGGCACCTTCGCCAAAGGGACCAATCTGGTGCGGCGCGATCTCGTGGTTGCGCACCACAATCGTGTGGCCATCAGGTCCCGGGAAAGCGGCCATCCCATCGGACTTGTCCGGCACCAGCAGCCCGTCCGCCATGGTTTCCCCCACGCGTGAAATCACGCGGTACGAAAAACCAGCTGGCAAGTCGAACAGATTCTCGGGATCTGGTTGGAGTGGTCCGAAGCGACCTGTCGAGGCCTCGGACGTGCTGCGCAGCGATGTAGTTGCTAATTCTTCGGCGGCCACGAGGCGTTGTAAACCAGCAAATCCGACGGCAAAGCAGGCAGTCGACCCCAGAAACTTTCGACGCGATTGAGACATGATGAATTCGAATACTATGAGCGAAATAAAAACCGTGGTCAAAATCAGTAATCAGATTGTACTACTGCCGTGACGGGCCGCAATTCAACTTCGTCGGAAAACAGCAAGAAACCCGAGTTCCAACAAGAGGCAGAAGGCTTACAAGAATTTTTGATAGGCGGCGACAGCTAATTCATCGACGCGGTCGTTCTCGGGATGACCGCTATGCCCGGCAACGCGTGTATATTTCACCTGGTGACGTTGCAGTTGCTGGTCGAGGCGGCGCCACAAATCTTCATTTTTCACAGGCTTGAGTTTGCCGCCTTCCTTGCGCTTCCAGCCGTTCGCCTTCCACTTGATCATCCACTCGCTCATCCCTTTTCCGACGTAGACGCTGTCGGTAAACAGCTCGATGTGTGTGGGACGCTTGAGTGTTTCCAGTCCCTCGATCACCGCGGTTAGTTCCATGCGGTTGTTGGTGGTCTCACGTTCGGCGCCGGAGTTTTCCAATTGCTTCCCTGTCTTCGGATGGCGCAACAAGAACGCCCAACCACCCGGCCCTGGATTCCCGCTGCACCCACCATCGGTAAACAAGTGCACTTCCGCTGCTTGTGTCATGGGCCCTCCCCGGCCAATTATCTAGTCTTCAACGGTCGCCGGATCGTTGCTGGGCTTCATGGCTGGCATCGAAGCAGAGAGATCGGCGCGTGGCTTGGTCATTTGAGACAACTCTTCAGCCAAGGGAGACTCCATTTTGGGCAACTCGCTCAGCGTCCACGGCAGCAAGACGGTAAATTCGCTGCCCATCCCGAGCTCGCTTCTCAGCGTGATATCGCCGCCCAGCAAGCGGCACAACTCGCGTACAATCGAGAGTCCCAGCCCCGTACCCGAATACTCGCGCGTCATCGCGTTGCCGCCGGGCATCACCGTGGTACCCTGGCGAAATTTCTCGAAGACGAGTTGTTGCTCTGACTCGCTGATCCCCACGCCGGTATCGGCGACGGTCAGCCGCAGATCGCCTTGCGCCTCGCGATGAACCTTGATGTTGATTCGGCCACCATCAGGGGTGAACTTAATCGCGTTGGAAAGCAAATTGTTTAGGATTTGGACAATTTTGCTTTGATCCTGCCTCATCGTCGGCAAACCGGGAGCGATTTCGTAGTCGAGGTCGATGTTCTTCTTCTGGCTGAGCGGCTGCGCCAAGTCACACTGTGCCGCGACGAGCAATCCAATGTCGAAGTCGCTAGGATGGACCTCCAGCTTGCCGCTTTCAATTTTCGCCAGGTCCAGAATGTCGTTGATCATATCCAGCAACTGTTTGCCAGAGCGCTGGATATTGTTGGCATAGCGACGTTTCTTCTCGTCGAGTCCCTCCGCGTCCTCTAACAGATCACTGAAACCGATGATGCTGTTCAGCGGCGTCCGCAGTTCGTGGCTGACCGTAGCCAAGAAGTCGCTCTTGATTTGGTTCATCTCGAACAGCCGCATATTGGCGTGCGCCATTTCGTCGATTTTGCCATCGAGTTCTGTGTTTACGAGGCGCAGTTCGTCTTGTTGTCGCAACAACTGCCGGAGCATTCGATTGAATGCGGCACCCAACTCCTCAAACTCGTCGCCCGTGTGAATCACGGCGCGCTGCTCGACGTCGCCCTGGCGAATCGCGTTGCTCACCTCGCGCAGGTGGCGCAGCGGCTTGACGATAATGTAACGAACGATCACCCAGGCAGCCCCCATCGCCAACGACACTGCCGCAATCGCGGCGACCCACAACATCGCCCGATTGTCTTCTTGGTGCTGCAGTGTGTCTTTCGCATCGAGTTCTACTTTCACGATGGCCAACAGGTCACCAGTTTTCAGCTTAGGTCGAGGTGCGCTTCCGAGCAACTGATGACAGAACACACAACTCTCGCCAGTGAAGATTGGCTGATAGTAACGGTAGACGACCTTCTCTTTGTCAAACTCACCATTCCACGTCTTCTCCGGTTCGTTTCTCAAGTCAAGTATGTCCTGGTCTGACTTGAGAGACTCGGCGAGATCGGTCCAGCGATCCATCAGACTCCACTCAAAGTTGTCCGTTGGATTGCCGATGCGTTGCTCATTCTTTGGCAACAGAATCTCCGTGGTGTATTTGCTTCCACGAAAGATGCCTTGGACCAGGTCCTGTGTAACTAGTTCGCCGACAGGATCCTTGTCTTCGCGAGAGGCGGACTTCTCGGTGTCAGAAAGCACTTTCTTGTGGGCGAGCACCATCGCGTTGCGAACAATGGACTCTCCCACCGGCTGATTCTGCTCGACGACGATCTTGTCGGTCTGCGCGCCGTACCACCAAAAGCTGCCCGCGATCAGTGGAAACAAGCAGGCGCCGAACAGCCAACGACATTTGCGCTCAAGGTTTGTTTCACCAAGCGTGCGTTTAAAGGTGCGATAGCTCATGACGGGGTGACGGTCGGAGCAGGCGGGGTTGGTTGATTCTCCGCACCCTCAACAATGGGTGCGACGGGCTTGGCCCGCGTGCCAATCAGGACGATCCATCGTAGCGCTGGCATGCAGCACGCTTCGGTTGGTGATCGAACTCGCTGACGTTGTTCATTCTACGGTACTTGCGCACGACAATCCAAGGCTAATACATTGGGCGGCATGACGGACTTTTCTACATCATGTCCCAAGGATCGACATCGATCGTGACGACCACCTCGCCCACTGGCTTGTACTTTGCTGTCGCGCCGCAGACCGTATGATGCAACGGCTCCATCGTGGGTGCCTGCAGTTGTATTTGAAACCGATAACTACCGCGCAGCTTCGGAATGGCCGCTGGCGCTGGCCCAACCACACGAACTTCTTCACCCTCCGGTCTGTGGGCGTTCAGTCGATCGGTGACATCTTCTGCGACTCCACGGGTGGTTTCTTCCTTGGGACCGCGCACAACCAAGCGGATCATTGCGCCGAAGGGGGGATATTTCAGTTGCTGGCGCAGCTGCATTTCGTGAGCGGCATAGCGTGGATAGTCATGACGCACGGCCGCTTGAATTGCCGGATGGTCAGGACTCAACGTCTGCACGAGTACCCGGCCGCCTTTCTTGCCTCGGCCCGTACGACCTGCAACCTGCGCGACGAGTTGGAATGTCCGCTCACCTGCGCGAAAGTCGGGCAGATGCAGCGCCGTGTCGGCATTGATGACTCCCACGAGCGTCACGTTCGGGAAATCCAGACCTTTGGCGATCATTTGTGTGCCGAGCAGAATATGAATCTCGCCCGCGCGGAATCGCGACAAGACATCCTCGTGGCTGCCACGCGTACGCATGCTGTCGGTGTCCATGCGCGCACAGACGTGGTCGCGGAATCGGGCACGAACTTCGTCTTCCAGTTTTTGCGTACCCAGTCCGCCATAACGAATCGCGGTCGACTTGCAGTCGGGGCAGGTCGTCGGCGGAGGTTCCTGATGATCACAGTAGTGGCAGATCGTGGAGCTTTTCTGACGATGAAAGGTCATCGATAGCTCGCAGTTTTTGCATTGCAACACGTATCCGCAGGCGGGGCACTGGATGTGTGTGGAATACCCACGCCGGTTGAGCAGCAAGATGACCTGACCGCCGTCGCGCAGGGCTGCAGTGATCGCCTGGTGAAGTGGTCGGCTGATACCGCCCCGGCTGCCTTGCGACTGCATCGGATCGCGCAAGTCGACGGTCATCACATCGGGCATCGGCAGATTCAACACGCGATTGGGTAGAGAGAGCTTCTGGAATTCGCCCTGTGCAACCTGGTGCCACGCCTCCAGCGAGGGAGTGGCACTGCCCAGCACGAGTGGAATGCTCTCGCTTTGCGCGCGTTGCCAGGCGACGTCGCGGGCATGGTATCTGGGAGCCGAGTCTTGCTTGAACGACGATTCATGTTCCTCGTCGATGACGATCAGGCCCAACTGCGGTGTCGGAGCAAAGATCGCGCTGCGTGCCCCAACAATGACCTGGACGTCTCCTTTCGCGATCCGCTGCCATTGTGCGTGCCGCTCCACGTCACGCAAGTGACTGTGCAACACGGCCACGCGATCGAAGCGTGCACGAAACCGCCGCACCGTCTGCGGCGTGAGACTGATCTCCGGCACCAGCACGATCGCCTGCCGGCCGTAACTCACGACACGCTCGATCGCCTGCAAGTAAACTTCCGTCTTGCCGCTGCCGGTCACCCCGTGCAGTACGAGCCCACATGGCTGCGCGGCTTCCAGTGCCTCGTCAATCGACTCGAGTACCTGCTGCTGCTCGCGATTGAGCTTGAGTGGCTGCTCACGTTCGACGACCTCCTCGTCGAGATCACTCGACGCGACGCGCTTGGTCTGTGCTTCAAGAAGCCCTTTCTTGAGCAGTTGCCGGATGGGCCCTGCCGTGCAACCGGCCGCATCCGCCAATTGCGCAACGGTCAGGGGCCGCTTGCCTGCCAATAACGTTTCTAGCGCCTTCTTCTGCTGTGCCGATCCGAACTTGGTGTGCGGAAGACTTTCCTCCACATCGTGCGGCACATGCAGCAAGGTCACCTCGCGAGTGCCAGCCAACTTCCGAACTCCGGCGGGCACCACTCCTTCGAGGACTTGCCCCCACGGGCAAAGATAGTAATCGGCCATCCAACGGGTGAGTCGCAGCATCGATAACGATAGCAGCGAAGCCGAGTCGACCACCTGAGCGACCGACTTGAGCCGCGACGTGTCGACGGCTTTGGTTTCCAGACTAACGCAGTAGCCTTCGACGGTGCGATTGCCGCGCCCAAACGGAACACGCACTCGCCGTCCGACCTCCAGCAGTTGCTCGAGACGATCCGCGTCCGCGAATTGATTCGGCACCAGGTAGTCGTATTCGCCTGGAGCTCCGCCCCCCATCACGACGGTCGCTACAAGTCGTTGCTCGCGCGCGTCGACTTCCCATTCGGGCGGCGTGGTGTCGAACAGACTCTGTTGTTGTGACGGCATGGAATCGCGGAATGCGGATTTCGGCGAACGGATTAAGGAGTATGATTAGGGCACCACCACTGTAAGATAGCAACTTCGCCTTGCCCAGTCGCCCGGCGCGACTTGTCCTTCCGCACTTCGACATCCGCACTTTGAAGTAGTTTTATGCGACTTGGCATTTTTGGCGGTAGTTTCGATCCCGTGCATCGCGGACACCTGCTGCTCGCCGACTGTTGTGCGACGCAGGCGAGGCTCGATGAGGTGTGGTTTGTGCCCGCGGCCCACCAGCCACTCAAACCGGCCGGTCCCGTGGCGAGCAACGAGCATCGCGTAGCGATGCTGCGACTCGCTTGTACCGAGCGAGAAGATTTCTGCGTGAGCACTCTCGAAATCGATCGCGGGGGCGTCAGCTACACCGTCGACACTTTGCAAGCGATTGCCGAGCAGCGGCCAGAGGGCGATTTGTTTCTGTTGATGGGCGCCGATTCGTTGGCCGATTTGCCGCGTTGGCATCGCCCCGAAACAATTTGCCAGCTGGCAACTCCCTTGGTCGTGCACCGCGCGGAGGCGCCTGCTCCGGACTTCCAGGTGCTACGCGAGCTTGTGGATGACGAGCGACTGGAAACAATCTCCCAACAACTGGTCGAAATGCCGCCCACACCAATCAGCAGTTCGCAAATCCGTCGGCAGATCGCAAGCGGCGAGCAATGGCAGGAAGCCGTACCGCCGAAAGTCGCGGACTACATCGCAGAGCAACAACTCTACGTGCCACGCTAGCACTTAAGCCGCGCGCGGGATGCGCAGATACTGCACCAGCACTTCGGGCACACCGTCCAGCTCTAAATCTTGCTCAGCGCGAAGCGCATCAATCACGTCGTTGAGCTGTTCTTGCTGCGTCTGTGTCAGGTCGAGCAGCAGCCACTTCTTCCCACGAATCGTGCAGTGTCCACCACCGGCACCTTCGAGTGCTTCTTCACGAATCTGATAACCAGTACGTCGGGACAGGTCGATCGCCTGTGATAGCAATTCGGCAGTGTGCATGTCGGTGCGGTCGATAGCGGGTGGGTGGGTGGTATGCGCTTCACGTCGCGCGATTCGCAAATTCATGGCTGTCGGCCGCTGAATCCTGTCGAGTCACGCGCCGCAAAAGCGGCTGCGGATTGTAGCGGAATCGATTTGAGTCGCCCAGCCGACTTCGACGATATCGACTAATGCACTAAGTGCTTAATTGATAACAAGTTAAGGCATTCGAGTTAGTAAAGCACGCCAATTTGGCTGGCCTTGGCAAACTACGCGATCTCTAGTGCCTCGAACACTTGGCCCTCCACACACCTAGAGGCGGACCATGCAATCTGGCGATTTAACGATCGAACAACAGCTGGCGTATGTCCAGCAAGAACTTGTCCAAGCACAACGTATGGCAGCGCTGGGCGAGTTAGCGGGAACAACCACGCACGAGTTCAACAACGTGTTGATGACAATCATCAACTACGCCAAACTCGGCCTGCGGAACAAAGACGAAGCCACGCGCGACAAAGCGCTCGACAAGATCATGGCCGCTGCGCAGCGCGCTGAAAAAATCACCAACAGCGTCCTCGGACTGGCTCGCAACCGCAAACAGGAATTTGCCCCCACCGATCTGGCACAGATCTTGCGAGAATCCCTGGTATTGCTGGAACGCGAGATGCAAAAGTACCGCATTGCCGTCCATTGCGATTTCGCCGACGCACCGCCTGTGCGCGCGATCGGCAATCAGGTGCAACAAGTGCTGCTTAATCTGATGACCAATGCGCGCCAGGCCATGCCCGACGGTGGTGAATTGCTGCTGCGGATCGTGCCTGATCCTGCCTCGAACTCAGTTGAGCTGACCGTTCGCGACTCGGGCAGTGGCATCCCGCGCGAGCAACTACCGAAGATCTTCGATCGGTTCTACAGCACAAAGGACGGTCCCGACGAAAGCGGCAAAGGTGGCACAGGTGTGGGCCTTTCCACCTGCAAGGACATCGTCGACGCCCACCAAGGCCGCATCCGCGTCGAGAGCACCGTCGGCAAAGGGACGGCATTTACAATTCGACTTCCCGTATTCGAGCAACCTGCGGCGGGCAGCAGCACAGCACCGCTGCCCACCCTCGGCATCCCCACAGACAACAGCGTTACCAACTAACGCCAAGCGGCGTCAAACCGCGCCGAATCGGAACCCGTTGTCTCGCTACGACGCGGGCGATTCGTGCAATGCAACGCGATTGCCCTCGGTGTCTTCGAAGTGGGCGATAAATCCGTGCTGGCCAATGCTGGTGCGCGTGACGAGCGTTTTGCCGCCGGCGC
The DNA here is from genome assembly GCA_965228965.1 of Bythopirellula sp. Lineage (GTDB taxonomy): Bacteria > Planctomycetota > Planctomycetia > Pirellulales > Lacipirellulaceae > Bythopirellula. The sequence continues at coordinate 4,056,327 of OZ245849.1, read as the reverse complement.
CTTCAATTGCTTCCAGTGTCGGGTCGATGCTATCGACGTGCAGGTAGACCAGCGATCCGTCATGCGAGGGCGTGTAGGCTTCGCCCTGAATCAGCGTTCCCGCGGCACCCATGCGGTCCATCTCCATCGGAAACCAGCCCATCTTGTTGGGGCCCATTTCGTTCTCGGCGATTTCTACGCTGAGGACCGACTCGTAGAACTTCTTGGCGCGCGCCATGTCAGTCACGGGAATCTCAAACCAATTCACAGGGTTGGCGTGGGACGGCATTGCTAAGTCTCCAATCAAAAAAACGTTCTATAAACCGCTTGATGCGGCCGGTTCAATACGTTACTATCGGGTAACATATCAATCGTGATCGACTTGTCAACAAGTTTGTTTACAAATCGAAAGGAAAAAATGATCAACACGAAAACGGTCAACGGACGGAGGCAGGTGCGGTACCAATCGCTAGATGACTTGCGGGGTGATGCGGAACGACTCGCAGGTGACCAAAACGTGACAACACTGGGCAATTGGTCGCAGGGCCAGATCTACGAGCATCTTGCTCGCGCTCTGGATACCTCGATTGATGGCAGTGACATGTCGTTCCCCGCGCCGGCGCGCTGGATGATGTCGCTGCTGATGAAAAAGAAGTTTCTGTATAAGGAAATCCCCGCAGGCTTCAAAGTGTCAGGCAAAGTCGTCCCCGACGAAACATCGGTCGAACAAGGACTCGATTCGTTGAGGCAAGCGATCGACCGCCAGCAGAGTGAGTCGTCACGCGTGATGCATCCGGGCTTCGGACGTCTCACAAATGAAGAATGGGAAGCCTTTCATCTGCGGCACGCCGAAATGCACATGAGTTTTTTGGTGGAGGGGTGAGAGATCAGAGGTGAGGGCGGAGGGCGTCTACCATAGCGCTGCCCAAACTCCCATCGACTCTCGCACCCAACGTCCACCCGAATCTTCAGCCCCTAGTCCCCAGCCCCTAGCCCCCAAATCCTAACCATGATCGAAACCCAAGAACTAACGCTCGACGTATCACAGAGTATCGAAATCAACGCCGCGATCGGCGATGCCTACAAGGCACTGATCCGCCGCCTCACGGTGGAAAGCTCAACGCCCGATAACCAACCGATGCCGATGGTGCTAGAAGAGTGGCCTGGCGGACGTTGGTTTCGCGACCTCGGCCACGGACAAGGGCACTTGTGGGGCTTTGTGCAAGTGATCAAGCCACCAACGCTGATTGAAATCCAAGGTCCCATGTTCATGTCCTACCCGGTTGCAGGGCACGTGCAGTTTCGGTTAGAGCAAATATCCGGCGGCACGGAACTGTCGCTGCGGCATCAGGCCTTGGGGCTGGTAGCAGATGAGCACCGGCAGGGTGTCGTGCCTGGTTGGGATCATTTGCTGCGGTCAGTGAAGAGTATCGCTGAGTAGCTGAAACGCGAGTATGGCGCAAGACCTTGATCATGTCTGGAAAGCACTGTCCGATCCCACGCGGCGGGAGATCCTCGACCTGCTGCGCGATGGTCCGCGGCTGACGACGGAAATCGTCGACGAGTTTCCTCATCTCTCGCGCTTTGGCGTGATGAAGCACATGGACGTGCTGCGTGAAGCGGGGCTGATCAACACGCGTGCGGAGGGACGCAAGCGGATCAACTCGCTCAACGTCAACCCACTGCGACAAATCATGGAACGCTGGATCAGCAAATACGAAGCCTACTGGACGAACACCCTGCTGCGCGTCAAAGACGCCGCCGAAGACGATGCAGCAAAAAAGTCTGACTCAAAAAACAGACGAGCCTAGATGAGTGACAATAGAGCGCTAGCCAAGAGCGCCATCGAGCGTCGCTACTTCGACGCGCGGCATTACCACCTACCGCGCGCTTGAATAGCATCCATCCTCATCCGCGTTCATCCGTGTTCATCTGTGGCTATTTCGCTTGGGAAAGCGCGGCACAGCTCAACGAGGTCTAGGTAATTCCTGCCAGCACCGTAGCGCGGCTCACGCGGTTGATACCGAGCATGAAGGCCGCCGTCCGCAGACTGACCTCTCGTTCGCGGGCGAGTTCCCATACCTCTTCGAACGCACTAGACATGACGCGTTCCAGCTCTTGACGCACGCGGTCGAGGTTCCAGCGGTAGTACTGGCGGTTTTGAGCCCATTCGAAGTAGCTGACGGTCACGCCCCCGGCGTTGGCGAGGATGTCGGGCACAATCGTCACGCCGCCGTCGGTCAACATCTGGTCGGCATCGGGTCGGATCGGGGCGTTGGCTGCTTCGATAATCAGCGGTGCCTTCACTCTGGGCGCGTTCTCCGCCGTGATCACCCCACCCAAGGCCGCCGGCACGAGCAACTCCACGTCGAGTTCCAGCAACTCTGCGTTGGTGATTTTGTCGGCCTCCGCATAGCCCTCCAAACCCTTTCCGTGCGTGTTGGAGTAACGAATTACATCGCTAATGTTGAGTCCGCCTTGGCGATAGTAAGCGCCGCTGATATCGCTGACCGCCTCGACTTTGCAATCAGCGTCTTGCAGAAACTTTGCAGCATAGGTACCAACCTTCCCAAATCCTTGGATCGCCACGCGCGTGGTGCTTGGCTTATGCCCCAAACGCCCGATGGTTTTGATCGCGAGGATGCCAACCCCACGACCGGTGGCTTCCTCACGACCGTGGATGCCGTAGTGTTCCACGGGCTTGCCGGTGACCACTCCGGGGCTAAAGCCGTGGTACTTGTTGTGTTGGTTCATGATCCACGCCATCACTTCGGCGTTTGTACCCATATCGGGTGCAGGGATATCGGTGTCAGGACCGATCACGTCATGGATTTCGTCGATGAACTTGCGAGTGATCCGTTCCAGCTCTCCTTGGCTCAGCGAGCGCGCATCGACGGCAATGCCTCCCTTGGCACCCCCATAGGGAATGTTGACCACCGCCGTCTTCCAGGTCATCAAGGATGCCAAGCTACGCACTTCATCGAGATCCACTTCGTGATGGAATCGCAGTCCGCCTTTCATCGGTCCCCGTGCGTTGTCGTGTTGCACGCGGTAGCCGATGAGCGTTTCCAGATCGCCGCTGTCGCGTTCGACGGCGATTTGCACTTGCACTTCGCGCTTGGCGGTGAGCAACAACGTGCGCATGTTTTCAGTCAGCTCCAGTTGATCGGCGGCGAGATTAAAGTAGTGTTTGACAGCTTCGAAGGATTTCATAGTTGTCCGGAGGGTCGAAAATAGCAGGCTCAGCCAGTTAAAACCGCGACTTGGCAACATCGCGTCGTTCGGTGGATAATACGCCCTCTGGCACCCTGGGACAACCAAGATTGAGCAGCCGACGGACGGCTGGGAGCGAGCGACGGCGTGGAACGTGAACCGATCAAGATCAAAGTCGCAGACGAGAGCGTCAGTTCGCGTGCCAAACGCAACGGCAGCAACGGCGGTCCGTTGCTGGTGCTCGGTGGGATTGCGCTGCTCGTGTTGTGCGTCGCAGGAGTGCTGTTCTGGCCAAGGCAAGTAGCGAGCGTCTCGTCGAACCCAGAGTCGTCCAACGCGAGTGCAAACGAAGCGCAACCAAGCGACGCTCCGAGCAACGAGGAACCTTCTGTCACGACATCTCCCTTGATACCTGACGACGGTGAGTCTCTCTGGGCCTCGCCCACTGACGGCGTGCCGATCGATTGCAGTTATCTGCTGCCTGGAACGCAGCTGCTCGTGCACGTCCGCGTGGCAGATTTGCTGGCTCACACCGAAGGCGACAAAGTGGTTGCGGCACTCGGACCGTGGGGACAGCAAATCACACAACAGCTCACCGAGACTACCAGCGTCGAATTGCAGGCGATCGACTCGCTACTGCTGGGGATTCGCCAGGCAAGCACCGGACGCATCGACTTCGCGGTGCGGCTGCTGCTACGGCAAGCGGTCACGCCAGACCAAATCGGTCGCGATTGTTTTTTGCCCACGGAAAGCGAAGGGAAGCTGCTAGTCTGGTGCACGCCAAGTGCGCTAGGAGAACTTCAGAGTCAGCAGGGCGAGCGTCCCTTGTTTCCGCGTGAACTGCAACGCGTACTCGATCGGACCGACGACCAGCGCATGGCCACCCTCGTGTTCGCGGGAAAGTTCCTGCAGATCAGCGGTGAGAAGTTTCTGCAGGGCAGGGCAGAGCCGCTACGTACCGCGCTGGTCGATTTACTAGGCGACGAAGCCACCGCCACTTCGATGAGCGCGCACTGGGATGACAACTTCTTCGCCGAACTCGTATCGACCGTCGCGCTCAACGAGCGACCACATCGCTTTGCCGCCTTGCTCGAGCAACGCATAGCGCAGTCGCCCGATCAGGTGGAAGACACCATCCTCGCCCAACAGTTACATCCGCATGGTCGAAAGGTCCTTGCTCGCTTCCCGGCGATGCTGCGCAAGCTCGGCAACTACACGCGCTCCGGCGAGGAAGACAAGCTCAGCTTGCTACGTTGCTACCTGCCCGTCAACGCAGGGCACAATTTGTTGATGGCCAGCGAGTTGCTGCTTAACGCAACACCCATGAGTGCCGCGGGGCCAGCCGAGACCCTCGCGGAAAATCAAAACCAACGCTCGCAGAATCTGACAGCGCGCCTGCAGCAGACCACTTCGTTGGTGTTTCCGAAAGAAACGCTGCAGAAGGCCCTGGAAATGCTCGCTGAAGATGTCGGCGTGCCCATCCAGATCGCCGGGAATGACCTACAATTGGAGGGGATCACCAAGAATCAGTCGCTAGCGATCGAGCTGCGCGATCGACCGGGCGGCGAGATTCTGCTCGAAGTGCTGTTGCGAGCAAATCCCGACCGGACGGCCTCCGGACCGACGGACGTCAAGCAAAAACTGGTCTATGTGATCCGCAAATCAACAGACGGCGAGCCTAGTGCAATCGTTGTGACGACACGGACGGCGGCGAAGCGTCGCGGCGAAAAACTCCCCGACGTTTTCGAGCCCGCGTCACGCTGAGTTGCTACAATGGAATGTGAATGACCAATGACCAAGCCCCAATGACCAATGCAAACGATCGTCGTATCTAATGTTGGTCATTGCGATTTGGTCATTGGTCATTTGAGTGTTTGGTGAATTTTCTGGTGTTGAGTCAAACGTCGTGGATCCCTTCAAAGTCATCTGTGTCACGTGCCATGCGAAGCTCTCGGTGCGCAACGAGGCACTGATTGGGCAGATCGTCGGTTGTCCGCGCTGCGGCAGCATGGTGGAAGTCGCGCAACCCGCGAATACTGCGCCAGCTGCTCCTGAAGTCGCGTCGACGCCGTCGGCTGAATCGACGATCAACCTGACGGCTCGACAAATCGAAGAAGTGACTCAAGCCGTAGCGGCGGACGAGCCCACGCCCGAGTCGCAGTCCGCTCCGGTCGAGACCGGACCCGCCGAGCCCACACACGCCGAGGCCGCCGAAACCGTGCCAGCCGATGTCTTACAGGCGAGCGCGGAAGTTGCGAAATTCAAAATCATCACTTGGTCGCTGGCAAGTTTCGTCATCGGAGCGACGCTAGTCGGAGCGATTGTCTACCGCAGTAGCCGCGCACCAGTTCCGCCAGTCGCGGAGTCCACGCCGGAAGACGTAGCGCCGACACCTGAAACCTCACCAAGCGTCGAAGCCGTTGTTGCGACCAGCGAACAAGAGCTGCCGCCTGCGATAGTGCAACCCGAGGTTATTCCAGATCAGGTGGCAGCGGAGCCTGAAGAAGTAGTTCCGTCGACTCCGGAAGTAACGAATGTTTCTGCCGAGCAATCTGCTCCGCCAGTTGCCGAGCCTGACTCGGTGGAGCCCATCTCGCGGGAACCCGAGGCCGACGAAACAAGAACGCTCACGATCGAGCCCGCACCACGTGCCGCGCCGCGATTCGATCCTTTCGACTTTGATCTGGAAAGCCTCTCGTTGGCGAAGCTTGATCAGCCGCGCGAGCAAGCGACGCAAGCCGTCGACGTGCCGGAAGCTGACGTCGACGACGTACCGGATGAGCCTGAGCCCGTGGAGGTCGCTCCCACCGAGCCTCCGATCGTACGCATCGGGCAAGTCTCCGATCCGGCGGCCAACAACCGCAGCGCCGAAGAGCAACTGAAACTGAAGATTCCCGCCCTGCAGTTCGACAACTTGCCGCTGCTGGATGCACTTGATCTTGTCGCACAACTGAGCGGGCAACCGGTGAGCGTCGCGCCCGAGCAACTCCTAATGGCGGGAGTCACCGCGGGGAAGAAAGTCTCCGTCGACGTCAGCGACACCAGCCTCGACAAAGTGTTGGACGAGATCCTTTCGCCGCTGCGAATGGAATACACCACGTCTGGGCCGCACATCATCGTCCAACGGCAAAAGGCATCCCAGCTGCGTGAGATCAGCTATCCGATCGACGATTTGGCTTCCGACGCCTTGAGCACCGAGCAACTCGCCGGTTGGATTGAGCAACTCGTCGCGCCCACGACTTGGCAAGCGTCCGGCGGAAACGGCTCGCTCGACAGCGACGCCGACCGTCTACGGATTACCCAGCCGCAGCACGTGCAGTATCAGATTCTCATCTTGCTGGAGCGATTACGCCTGGCGAGGAAGCTGCCACCGCAAAGCCGTTTCCCCATCGAGCGACTCGTCGGCGCGCCGGCGATGGTGCAGCTCGATGAGAAACTATCCGCGCCGACCACCTTTACCTTCACTCAACCAACGCCGCTCAACGAGATCTTCGCTCACTGGCAAACCGAGTTGGGAGTTCCACTGCTGGTCGATTGGCCCGCGCTGGCCGCGGTCGAACGGTATCCCACCACGCCCGTTGCCTGCGCGATCGTCGAGGAGCCATGGCAGGTAGCGCTGGACAAAGTGCTAACGCCTCTCGGGCTCGGCTGGCGTGCGGCCACCGGCGGCGCGATCGAAATCACTTCAGCAGCCAACGCCAGCGAGGGACTGCAGCTGGAACTGCTGCCTGTGACGTCGCTCAACGAAGCGAAGCTCGCCCAGCTACAAGCGTTAGCCGCACAGCACGGCATGAATCCAGCCGCGACGGTCGTCTACGACACGGTTGGCAAAGTGCTGATCGCTTCCCAACCGGCAACGGCCTTGCGCGCAATCTACCGCGAATTGCAGAGCGAGAATCTGCTTGATGTCCGCTAGCTCCCCCAGCGACTCCGAATTGGTAGCCAAGTTCTGGGACGCCGTCTGTGCGAACGACATGGCACTGGTCACGACGTTGCTTGACGAAGACGCGTCGCTTGCCGGAACCGACTGCCGCCCTGCCGAGCAGCAAGACCCGCACACCAACGGTTTTCCGCTCGTGCAAGCCGCCAAGAAGGGCAATCGCGAGATGGTGGAATTGCTGCTCCAGATGGGAGCCGATCCCGACGCGCGCAGCCCCAGCGAAGATCAACGCGAACTGGGCATACCGATCCTCACAGCAATCGAAAACGAGGACTACGACCTCGCCAACCTGTTGCTCGATCAGGGTGCCAGCGTGCACGGCTACCCGTACTGTGCGCGCCCGACGATCGAAACACTCTACTACCAGGCACTCGACGCAGGGGCCTCGCCCGATATCGTCTGTCCTGGGTTTGAGCACCTCCTCGGCGCAGACGCGACCGCAGGGTTGCAGTTGCCTGAAGTCACCGACGACGCGCCTGAGCCAATCAAGCTGTACGAACGCTTCCTCGAACTGGGCGGGCAACCAAATCTAGTGTCGCTGCTGCGCACCCAGCGCCTGACGATGCTGGAGAAACTGCTACGCACGTGCCCCAACGAACCGGCGCCTCCGCTGGACTACCCGTCCGAGTCGGTGTTCAACTCCGTCGTGCACTCTGCCAGCTGGTTTGGCTACCCACAGGTCATTCGCCTGGCGATGGAGATTTGCCCAGATTTGTACAACGCCGAGGTTGCGCGCCGGGCCGTAGGTAGCGCGATCATCAGTCACAATCGCGACGGCAGCTGGGAAGAGTATCGCGAGCTGATCAAGTCGCAGCTGGACTACCTCGACCAAATCGGCGAGCTAGATGCCTTGCGCGCGTCGGAGGACTTTCAGCCGATTTTCATGTTGGCGGAGAATTACTGCTGGCCACGAAACTACGGTTACAAGGCCGGCCTGTCGAGCCCGGAAGGTATGATTGCGATTGCCCAGCTGCTGCTCGATTACGGCTTCGACGGAGTCAACCATCGCGACGCCAAATCGAACCACACTCCGTTAAGCATGGTCCGCAGCCGGGAAGGTCATCCTGGTATGGAGGAGTTCGCCCAGTTCTTACTCGATCAGGGGGCCGACGCCGAGAGCTAGGCGGCACCTGCTGACCTTCGCAACTTTTCGCAGACGACTAATCGAGTCGCTAAGGATCCAACTGCTTCGGCGCATTCGCGCGTGCACACGCTACAGCTGCCACAGTGCGTGTTCGATTCCGCCCTGTATGAAGATGGCACACTTTCCGTGCCCAGCAAGTTCCATCGGTGGCAACGCAATCTTGGCGCCCAACTCCGCCGCTTTCGACACCGACGCGTCAATGTCGTCCACGAGGAAGTAGGGGCGCACAACCGGTTCTTCTGTCACACGGAGCGGACCGCGCGCACCAAGAAATCCCCCACCCGGCAGCTGGGCCGTACGAGCGAAACCTAGGTTTGCATCCGGCTCGCCAAACTGCAAACCATGCATCTGTTCGTAGGTTTTGCAGATTGCATTGACCTCAGGGCTCACGATTTCCAAGTAATGCACCTTCGCTGATCGTCCGTTACCGGTCGCTCCCGTGTCTGCGGACGAGATGTTGCCGGCAGCAGCTTCAGTGGTCGCTGTTGTTTTCTCTGTTTCAGGCGTGCCGCCAACGACTGGGCCGGCGAGCAGCGGCAGCGCTAGTGAAGCCGAACCAATACAAAGTAAGTCTCGCCGATTCTTGTCGGACATTGTTTGATTCCTATATTTCGGAGTCCTTAAAACTGTTGAACCGCGTCCTATGGGATCTCGGTGATTTTAACGACGGCCTACACGCACTACCAAGTTGGCCGATGCAGCAGAGTGGATTGCCCAAAACCCGACGAGGCGAGCGGGGCGTGTCGCTACTGTCCAGCGACTTCCCACAGCATCACACCTGAGCCGGAGTCGGAAATGCCATACACTTGGGCGAGCCACTTGCCGTTGGGGCTGAACTCAAGCCCACTGGTGCACCCCCCGTGGTCATGACTCAACTGCTCGCCCGTCTTAGGGTTCCAAAGGGCGACACTGCCATTCAGTTCGGCAGACGCCAGCAGCTTGCCATCGGGACTGAAAGCCATGCGAGAGACTCGGTCTTCGCGACCGGCACTGCAAGTTGCCACATGCTCACCACTTTCAACGTTCCAGATTTGAATCGAGCTGTCCCGCCAGTCTGGCCCACCGGTGGCGATGAATTGGCCGCCCGGAGAGATCGCCACCGTGCTGGCCACCGAGTCCGTATGCAATACACTGCTTTGCTGCTTGATTTCTACGTCCCAAATCTCGACACCTTGTTTCCCTGCCGGAACGGCGAGCCGGCCGCTTTGCGGATCGTAGTCAAACGATGCGCCGCCGGACGGAAGCTTCGCGACTTCCTCGCCCGTCGTCGCGTCCCACCGTCGAAGTGTTTGGTCATCGCCGCACGTCCACATCGTACTGCTGTCTGACGAAAACGCGATCGAACGGACGACTCGCTCGTGACCCTGCAGTGTTTTCTGCAGCTCGCCCGTGGTGGCATCGAACAAACGCACCATCACTCGATCATCACCGGAGTATCCATGTGCGGCAGCCAGCGTTTTGCCATTGGGACTGATAGCGAGCGCCCATGTGTAGCAACGTTCGTGCTCACTGAACTCGCTGAGCAGTTCGCCGGTGGCTACGTCCCGAACTTTGATGACATCACCGGTCCCGGCTGAATAGAGCAGTTTGCCATCGGGACTAAAGGCCATCGAACCGTACTCCTCAACCCGCTCGGCAATGTCACGGCGGCCCGTAAGCTGCTGGGCATGGAGCGAAGCGTTTAGCAGAACGGCAGAGCAACACAATACTGAGCGAAGCATGGCAACCTCACAATGAAACACAAGGGCGGTAGCAGCTAATCCTAGTGCATTTTGCCTCTGAGTGGAAATCGTAGACGACCGGGGCGGCACTCCCGCGTTCGTACGGCCGCCTGACGATCTAGGCACAACGCAATCTCAAAAGACGTCATTCACTTCATTTCTATACCTCCCATCGGTTGACGCCGAGACGACGTGGTCACGGAGGGGCCCTACGCCAACTGCGTAAGGCTGCACTCGCACCCTTATTTTGGGTTTCTCCGCAACTTCCTTGCCAATACGGATGGCACTGTGACGAACAACTCACGAGTAGCTATCCTATTTTTTCGTTGCGCGGCACGCGAGTTCGTGCCCTGTGGGAAACCCCGCCACGTCCAAGGGATCGTGCGTCAGGGGCCTCATAGGAAGCGCAACGATCCATCGGCAGTCCGGAGTGACACTTATGAAAAAGCCGGTACATTGGGTTCTGGTTGGCACCGTCGTGGGACTCCTCTCAGGGGGAATCTCTGGCCGGCTGGCTGCTGGGATGGATCTTGCACCACACAATGCGGTGAGAGTCGCCGTGGTAGTAGGAGTCCTTGTGGGGGTCACCTTTTACGGCCTGGCCAGACTCTTTCAACAAAGGACGAAGAGCTAGTTCCGTAGCGACGCACAGTCGGTAGTGCGTCTGACGGCCTTGATCATGGTCTATGCGCCGCCGGTTAGCGGAACGCACTTCGCGCGTTGTGCCCTAACGAACCGACGTCACGGCTTGGGCAACAATGGGTGCAACTGCTAACATGAACACTGGACTTACCCTGACGTGTCATCATGCGAGCCTTCCATTGAATTTGATTTCTGTTCACGCGAATCGAGCTGGATCGAGACAAATGAAACGAATGCAGTACCTGGCGGTTTTTACTCTTACTTCGCTCTGCGGATGCGGTCTATCAAGCACCCCCGCAGGCAACCCTACGCCGGCTCGCCAAGGTGCTGTAGATCCGATTGATGCCAGTGTGTTGGCATCAATCGTTCAAGAATGCTCGCTGGTCTCAGAGACTTACCGCGAAGATAGCGGGACACGCCGCCTGATTGGACTTAAGCTCTGGGATGCACCGGCCGACGCGATTGCCGCAGTAAGTCGAGCGGGCGCGATCGAGCATCTAGAGTTCATCGGAACTGATCTACGCACGCAGGCCTTCGATCAAATTGGAGAGCTGACAAGTCTGAAGAGTCTCAAGGTCACCATCTGCAAGTTCCTACCGACCCAGTTGCATGCGCTTCAAGACCTGGATCACTTGGAAGAGTTGCAGTTGCAGTTTAGCATCTTCGAAGAATCAAGCGAAAAGCGTGCTCAAATGCTCGGCATCCTTAGTGCTGAGGAAATTCAGCTTCGAGATGCGCTGATGGAAAGCGGCAAGAAAGAGCACATCATTCAAGTCGCGTTGCTGACCGACAGGGCGCTGCCCGCGCTAAGCAAACTGACGCGACTCAATAAGCTAAGTCTGGAAAACACGATCTTTACAGCCAACGGATTGCAGCACTTGAAGCCATTGGTCAACTTGGAAGTTGCGGATCTTGGAGTGCTGGAACTTACCGGCCCACGTACTCAACCGCTGCAACGCATGACTAAACTCCGTTCGCTTCGCTATTTCAACGCCGACGATCAGGTCGTTGCTGCCCTTTCCAGCATCGGCAGTTTGGAAGATCTTGAGATTTGGTCAGAGGGAGTAACTGACGTTGGCGTTGACCACTTACTGAAGCTAAACAACTTACGTCGACTCAGTATACGGGGAAGCCAGATCACAGACCAAGGTTTGAGTTCCGTGGTACAACTGCCCGAGTTGGAGTACTTAGACCTGAGTTATGCGACACATCTGACTGCCGGTGGGATTGCCCAGTTTCAGCAGCGCAGGCCTAGCGTCGAAATACGCCACGCCGCTGATTAGTCGCGAGACAGCACAATCTGCGCACGTGCTCAGCTCGACTGTAGCCAGGCAAGACCCAGCTGCAGCACGATCTGGGCCGCAAACCATATCCCTGCCGCGATGGCCGAGCGACCAACGGTCATACCGCAAGTGGTCGAAATCGCGATCGTCGCAGCTGATGCGCCAGCTAGGGGGGCCAACAAACTCAGCGACTCTGGCAGCATTATTCTCAGCAGAACGGTTGGAACGAGGGCTGCAATGGCGCAGATTATCATTTCCATCCAACCTGGGAAATCACTTTCCTGCATCAACGCGATAATACCTCCAAGGATGGCAGCGCTCACGATAATACCAATCATGAAAATTACTCCAATAGGCTATTAATGCGGTCCCAGCGACAGCTGCAGGGTAATCTAAATCGCCCAGCATTTGGAGATGAATTCGCCCCCAAACCGCAGTTTGGCGAGCAGGTCAGGCTCTGGCTGATGCTGACGTAATACCATCAGAAACTGCCGTGCTGCCGTTCGAAGCCAGCCAGTTGGACCCGATCTTGGTGGTAACCGCTTTCTCCGCAGAAAACTTCCCACGAATTTGGGAACCCCGGCAACAGTTATTGGCTTTACCCTGTAGAAACAAGTCATCGCCCGCAGGATACGCCCAACATGACATTAGCAGCACAGTCCCTGACCGGGGACGAAGCGATCGAACGTGACGCTGAAGAGCGATTGATCGAAGATGCGAAGCGAGACCGAGAGGCACTCGGCGAGCTATTTCGCCAGCATTATGCTGCTATTCATCAATTTGTGCATCGTCGCGTCGGCAATCCACAAGATGCGGACGACGTCGTCTCTGAGGTGTTCTTGGCGATGGTTAAGAACATTCATCGATTTCAATATCGAGGGATTCCGTTTCGCGCTTGGCTATATCGCTTGGCGACTTCGCAACTGAGTCGCTGGGCGCGCCGACGACGCCGCTGGGCCATGCAGCAATCATACAATATGTCAAAACTAGAAGACGCGCAGAATGACGACACACCACTCGATTCCGAAATGGTTGAGATCGTCTTGCTAACCTTGCCCATTCGCATCCAGACGGTGTTCACGTTGTACTACCTTGCGGAACTCAGCACGAAGGAAATAGCAGAGGTTTTGAATTGTCGGCTGGGCACCGTGAAGTCGCGATTGTCCCGCGGGCGGACCATGATGCGACAACGACTCTCGAAGAAAGGTCCTTGAAATGAACTCCAACCAAGACCCACTCGACGAAGCGGTTGCGCTTCTGAAAGCCCGTGCGCTAGGACAACAACCGACGAACCCTGATCTAGAAGAAATTCTGCTGCGAGCGTCCACGAAAAAACCCTCCCGAAAGAAGTCCGTTCTCGTAAAGACCAGCGTAGCCGTGCTGTTTTTTGCCGCTGTCGGTGGCGGAGTTGTCGTGGCGGCAGGGGGAGTGCATCAGATTGCCGAGTACTTTGGATTCCCTGTTTCGGTAGAGTTTACGACACGCAGCGGTGAGAACGTCGAGGTAGAAGGAGTTGTGGATGAGAATAAACGTCTTCTCAACAAAGAGGGCGAAGTCATCCCTCAGCTTGGACCGGTCCGAGTAGAACTGGTTGAAGGCACCGACATCATCACGATTCGCGGACTTAAGGAAGATGTTGAAAAGGTCAAGTCGGTGGAGATTAGTGGTGGGAATCGACACTACAATGTCGTAATCGAAGATAAGGAAGACACAGCTGGGCTGGAACGTCAGCGATGGGAACAGATCCGTGAACTCGTCGGTCAACTCGCGGAGAATGAGGGATATCGACTCGAACCGGGGAAGCTACTAAAGAATCTTCAAAGCCCAAACTCAGAGCGTCGATCAGATCTGCTGCAGCTACTTTGGCAGGACTCCTGGGGCGAAGTGCCATCCAAGTATGGTGGTATGGTGTTTCACGCGACTCCCGGCAAGGATACCCAGCTCGCCAAACATGGTGCTGCAAGAATGTCGCTGCAAGATGCTCTGGAGACTATCTTAAGTCTCAAGCGTCACCAGCTTGAATGCGATGACGACCTGCTCGAAGTATTGCTCGACGGTGATTGGGTCTGTTCCTGGGACCCTCGCAAATTTCGTGTGCCGACCAGTGAAGAGGTTGCAGCCATGGAGGCGATTTTAACCCGTTTACTGCCAGGAACCGTTTCTTTGGATTGGAAAGAAGTCGAAGAAGATGCGGTCGTTGCAAGCGGCGACTATCAGTATGCTGCTGTCGGCAAAGAAAGTGCAATCGAAAGCGAATTGGCAAAGGTAATGGATGGTCCCTTTAGGATTCCGGTACGTCGCAGCGATATCAATCTTGCTGTCGGAAGTTATCGTCAGTTTCTGCAGCATATTGGTGAAGTGCTCGGAATGACAGTCGTTGATGAAACCAGTAGTCGACCGACCAAGGCTCAATTGGTCTGGTCGTATGTTGGAGAGCCGCTATCTGATCAAGGCAGACTAGGCAGCGCAGATGAACAAGCCGTCCTGAATTCACTCTCAAAGCAAACCGGTTTTCAATTTGTTCAAGAGAAGCGGCCCGTCCACAAGCTATTTATTGAAGTAGAACGATGAGCCTACGCATCGGGGTCGCAAACTTGCCTGACCAGACCGGCTGAACCGTAGGGCCATTCTTCGCTTTGGGAAACTGCCTTAGCTCCTTCAAACGAACGCGCTTTTCAAGCCTCCGACCTGGCCCAAGAATTGTTGCTGAAATTGGGCCAGCGCTTCGGGTAAACTGGGGCCGGCACAGAAACAGCCATCCGCTCTTTGAAAACTCGAACAACCCACATTTCGCGACTTTTAGGAATCGATCGTTCCGTGCGCAAATTGTTTGCCTGCAAAGACATATGTATGCGAGGGAAGATAATATTAAGACACTTTCGGAGCCGTTTGTCTCAATAATCGGGCTGGTTGCAGCCACGGCGTTCACGTAAGTCGCTGCAGTAAAAGGACTAGCTGCGTGGCGCGCTCAGGAACGGGTCGGAATATTCGGACACGAGGACGTTCGCAAAGCGTTTTTTGGGTGTCCGAAAACCCCAAGAGTGGGGGTGAAAAGCAGGCCTAGTACCGTCAATCGATCACCGGCACTTGCGTGACCACGATCCAACCGGAGTCGACCGACGAGACAGCACTCGTCAGCGGGTCGCTCACTTGAAAACGCACGGGAGCGAAGCCGCCCCAGAATCTGGCCAGCGGATCGGGAGCAAGCGGATCTTTGTAGCCGTCGACAAAGCCGGTGCTTCGCTCCTCGGCCATCTTCAGCACTTGGTCGTTGAGACGAGGCTGACTGTTTTCCTTGCGCCAACTCGCTCGCAGCGGATGCTGCAGAATCATTCCCTGGCGGGCGACGGAGGTGCCAGATTCCTGGTCCAAGATGTCTTCGCGCATATCCGCGATGATGATCTCTTTGCCTTCCTTCTGCTTGGCGCTGAGCACATCGAATTCCTCCAATCCCACTGACATCGCGAGCACGGCAATCACTTCGCGTTCCTGCTGGGCGTCGGGAGGACTCCAAACCGGTACGGAAAGCGCCACCTTCAGTTTGCCCGTCGTGCTACTGGCGTAGACAGCCGACAGGTGAGGTTTGCTAATCGGTGAAATGCCTTTCGTCGTTCCTTTGGGCAAATCGCGTGATCCGCCGTGAAAGTAGTTTCGGTAGGCATAGGATTTCAAGAAGCTATCGACGACTCGCCTGGTCTGGGAATCGACCAACGGATAACGGGCAATCTGGATTCCACGCGCGTCATTGAGAAACCAGCTGTCCGACTCCGCCGCATCGATATTGTCGCGACGATGATCTTTGATCCACTTTTGCAGTTCGTGATCAGACTTCTGGTCGAGCGCCTGCTGCGCGTCGAAGCGCTTGATCATCGCCGAAAGTTCCGGCTCGGTGGCGGCTGATAGTAAGATCGCAAAGCGATTAGTCAGTTCGAGACCAATGTCTTGTTTGGCAACTCCTTCGGCAAAGGAAGGCAGCGTGTTGTAGGCGACGTCGCGTGCGTCCTCGATCAGTTGCTGTTGTTTGCGGGCCGTATTCCACCAGAGGAACGCGACACCCGCGGCCGCGACTAGCAGCGGCACACCGGTGCTCAGCAACCAGCGCCGATCGGGATACATGCCGCTGGCGCCGGAGAACCAAGTATCGACGCGAGCAGAAGATTCTCGTCGCGTCTGATGGATGGTCGTCGTACGGTCGTCCGGCTCGATGTAGCCTTGCACCAGGTCCGTGAGATTGTTGCCCTCCACGAACGGCGTCAGTTCCGCCGCAACTTCGGCGGGCGTGGCATAACGTTCCTCGGGTCGCTTGGCCAGCATCTTGCGGATCACGTCCCACAACTTGCGCGGAATCTGGGTGCCTGTGCGGATCGGCGGAACACGCGATTTTTCGTGCGCCTTTTCAGGACGCAAATCGGAATCGATGAAGGGTGGATTCCCTGACAGCAAGTGATACAAGGTGCAGCCCAGGCTATAGATGTCAGCGCGAATATCGACACTCGTTGTTTTCCACTGTTCGGGCGACATGTACATGCCAGTGCCCATCGCCTTGTTGTCGTAGCGCGTGAGTCGTTCGTGCTTATCTTCGGTCAGCAGTGCCAGGCCTAGGTCGAGGATTTTCACGACGCCACGCATTTGGCCCGATTCGTGAACCGACGATACGTCTGGTCCCACCTCTTCGTGGTCGACCAGGGTGAGCATCAAGTTCGACGGTTTGATGTCGCGGTGGACCATGCCGTTGCGGTGGATGAACTGCAGGCCCCGCGCCGCTTGGCGGACGATCTCGCACGCGTCGGGCACTGACAGCGAGCCGTGCTGATCGACCAGATCATTCAGCGCAACGCCGTCGATGTACTCCATGACCAAGTAATGCATCCGGTCGGTCGGCGCCGACGAGTCGATCGCGACAACGATGTTCTTGTGCTCGAGTGCTCCTATCGCCTTGATCTCTTGATAGAAACGGCGAATCACGTCCTGATTCCCTGAGGCGACAAACTGCGGTTTGATCACCTTGATCGCGCGAACGCGGTCGAACTGGCTGTGCCGTCCCTTGTACACATCGCCCATGCCGCCGCTACCGAGCACTTCCTCCAGATCGTAGTTGCCGATCCGCTTGAGGATGTGCGGGGCGGTCATCATCGTCTCGGTAGCCGCCGAGCCGCGCTGCAGCGTGTCGTCGAAGCCCTCGGTGGGAATGACCGTCCACTGTCGATCGGAATGGCTGGATGGCTGCTGCCGAAGTGCTCGTGGACTGTGGTCGTCGTAGAGCAGTTCGTGTACTTCCACGCGGCCAATGCCTTTGAGGTGCCGCCGCCCATGCTGGTGGAAAGAGATTCCGTCGAGACCGATGTCGTCGAGGATCGCCATCACGCTACGCGACACGAGGATCTGTTCGCCAGTAGCATAGTCGTTCAGGCGGGAGGCATAGTCGACACTCTTGCCGACGAAGTTGCTCGGGTCAGCCGGATCGACCTGGGGCACGCCGACATGGACGCTGATGCGCACCTCGACCCTGCCGTCGCCCGGCGTGACGATGGGATCGTCGCGATGGTCGCGTTGCACATCGACCGCCCATTGAGCGGCATGGATCGTGTTGTCGAAGACCAGAAAGTGTCCGTCGCCCGCGGTGGATACCACCCGGCCGCCATGCTCTTCGAGATGAGCCTCGATCCGCTCGCGATGCGGCGTGAGGATCTTCTGAATGAACGCCATGTCGCGTTCAGTCACACTCCTGCCGACCATCTCGTTCTTGAGATCGACGCTCCGACAGATGTCGGTGAACAGGAATGTTCTCAGTTCAGCCATGCTGGGGAGTTGCGAGCGGGTTGACGCGAGAAGCGAGTTGGCAGACGTCGAAATCCATGTCTCAATCTATGTGCTCGCGACTCGCCACTCGTAACTCACGACTCAGTAAGCATAAACGACCGGTGCTGGTGCGTAATAGGCCGGAGCGTAGCCAGTGCGCACGCGAGTGACCGTCCCGCCGAGGATCGGCCGATAGCGCGATCGCACGCGAGTGACCGGATGATACACGGTTGTCGGCGGAGCCGCCACGACTGGCGGGGCGTAGTAGCTGCTGTAGTAAACCGGCGCCGGCGAATAAACCACGGCAGGTTGATAATACGACACATAGACCTGCGCCTCGGCGTCGTTGCTTTCCACTGACCACAGGGCGATCGCCATAACAAGCAAGGCAAGTTTCTTCATCTCTACAATCTCCGACTTAGAACGGTGAGTAACGCCTGACCTACTAACCTCACTTCGCGTGCGGTCAACCACTTCTAGTATCGTATGCCAACTCCCGCGACGCAACTAGCTGCCAAGCTGCCAGAAAACTAGATGCCCAGATTGGCAAGTGCATCGGACACTTGGCTCAACGCGGTGGTGAGCCGGGGATGCTCCGTCTCAAACTTTAGCATAAAATCCTGGAGGCGGGCCGAAAGGGGCTCAACCTCGTCATGCGAGTCGGCATTCTCTTGTTCCGAGAGGCGATGGATATCGTCCGCTAGCGTCGTCAGCAACTCGCGTGTCTGGTCGTCGACCGTCGTGGCGATTGTCAATTCGGCGTGCAGCGAGCTGAGCGTCGTTTGCAGTTCTTCTCGATTCATCTCAACGATCCTGAGCTGACTTCACAGTGAATTGGATAGGAGTCCATTCTACCTTGCCGTGGCAGGCGCACGCTACTCGTCTGTCAAAGACTGAATCGCGCGACTGCGGAAATCTCGCAACGCGTCGACCAGTTCCGGCATGGTTTGCTGACGTTCGGCCGGATCTTTGTTGAGGGCTTTCATGGTGATTGCCGCGAGCAATCTGGGGATCTGGCGATCCGGCGTTCGTTGGGCGGGTGGGATGGGCGCTTCTTTGGTGATCATTTCAAAAGTCTCGTTGACTCGTTCGCCGCGTAGTGGCTCTTTGAGTGTTAGGATCTCGTACAACACCACACCAATGCTGTAGACGTCGGTTCGCGCATCAATTTCCCCTCCGCCACGAACCTGTTCCGGTGACATATACAGCGGCGTGCCGGGTCGTTGGCCGACGTCGGTTAATTCTTGATGGCTGTGGTCCTGCTCAGGCTCGTCGTCCATCGCCCAGACTTTAGCGACGCCCCAGTCCAACAACATGACCTCGCCGAAAGTACCGATGAGGATGTTCTCGGGCTTCACGTCACGATGGACGACGCCGTGTGCATGGGCATAAGCCAACGCATTGCACACCTGGATCACGACGCCCAGCAGTCGGTCGAGGTTGTACTTCTCGATGGTCGCGGGGTCGCCTTCGACTTGCTTCTCCAAAATGTCGCGAAGGGTTTCACCTTCCAATCGCTTCATCGTAAAGTACAAGCTTCCCTCACGATCGTGACCGATCTCGTAAACCGGCACCGTGTTGGGATGCTGAAGCTGGGCAGTCACGCGTGCTTCACGCAGGAACCGCTTGCGCATGTGTTCCTGCCGGGCCATCTGCTTATGGAGAATCTTCATCACGACCGTGCGACCCAAGTTGTTGTCCCGACACGTCTGCAGGTAGCCTGAACCTCCTCGGCTCAGGGGAACAAACTCGGTGTAGCGCTCAAAGTCGTTGGAAAAGTAGCGGGAGAGCTGACGATCGGTATCCTTGGCGTCAATTTGCGGATAGTCGTCGTCGATCGAGTCGTGGAACTTTGCAGCCATGAGCAGATACCGAATGAAATCTAATATGTCGGACGAACAACCTTCTATATGCCGTAATTTTAGTGTCCCACAAGAAAATACCAAGTCCGCGCCGTCGTGGTTGCGAGCAAAGTGAGGCGAGCGAAGACTCGAATTGTCTGCTCTGAACTCGACAGCATGCGACTGCGCGCCAGCCCCCGGGCGAGCGATTAGCTGACCGACTCCCGCAAGCGGATGACTTCCAACAGCTCGTCGCGGAGCTCGTCGAGGCGCTGCTGGTCGGTCACTTTGACGCGGGCGCGATCGGTCACGTAGAACACGTCGACAACTTGGTCCAGATACGTGCCAATCTTGGCGTGAGAAATCACAAGATGCAGGTCGTGCAGTTTGCGGGCCAATTGGTACAACAGGCCACGACGATCGAACGTAAATACCTCCACGATGGTAAAATCGGCGGACAACTCCGTATCGATTCGCACCTCGTTGGGGAGCGCCGAAAGCTGCTTCGAGGCCTCCTCTTGCTCGCGGCCCCATACCGCCGGGAACTTCGGTGGCTCTTCCGAGTCAATCGCTTCCTTCATCGCGCGCGAGACAGCCGCTTGTCGTTCATCGCTCGTTCCTTCCGTCGTCGTGGTATCGGTCACTGAGTACCGAAGCATCAACAGGCCCTCGGCCAGCAAGTCGGTATCCGCTTCGTGAATCTGCATGCCGTTGCTGCTCAGCGCTCCAGCCATGCTAGAAAACCCGCCGCGACCTGACCCCTGACTGATGCCGGCGGTGAATTTCAACGTTTTGGATTCCGGCATATACTCGCACCAAACGTCGGCGGCGCGATTCTCCAGTCTGCGAAAACGGCGCAACGTCGCGTGGACTTCTTCGCTTTCGCAACTTGCGAGAAAACTCGCAGGCAAGGCCGCGACTTGGCTGCCGAACCACGGGTCGTTCTGCTCACTCTCAGTGAGCTGCTCGAATAGTTCTTTGCGATAGAGTTCCAGCTTAGTATCAGGCGCATCTGCGGAGCCCTGCTGGAGAGCGCGTGACGTTCTCGCGTAGAGGTCCGACAGCACGTCCGTCTTCCAGTCGTTGAGCACCCCAGGTCCGACCGCGGCCAGGTCTGCGCAAGTCAACACGAACAACATCCGCAACCGTTCGACGCTCACAGTCCGATCAGCGAACGACCGGATCAAGTGCGGGTCGGTGGTATCACGGCGGAACGCCAAGTGAGCCATCAGCAGGTGCTTGTGGACCAGAAACGTGACGTCATTGGTCGTCGCCTCATCAAGGTCAAAGAGCTGACACGTTTCTAGGGCGATCCGCCGACCTACTTCGCTGTGATCTTCCTCGAATCCCTTCCCTAAGTCGTGAAGCAACAATGCCAAGTGCAAGACGCGCTTGTCCGCCACTTCGCGATAGGCTTCTCCCAACGCATCATCTCGGTCAGCGAACTCAGCTGCCTTGCGGACAGCACGCAGACTGTGCTCGTCGACAGTAAACTTGTGATACTGATTGAATTGCAGTAGGCATCGAGCGTGCTTCATCGCGGGAACGATCTTTTCCAGATAACCTAACTCATGCAGCACGCGCAACTCATCACCGACCGCGCTCGAATCTGCAAGTTGCTCATAGAACTGCTTCCGAACTGCGAGATCCACCTCGTCGGAGAACTCTGGGGCCGTCAACAGCAGTGTCGACCAGGTGGCATGATCGATGAATTTGCCTTCGCGGGCCGACAGTGCGATGATTCTGAGCACTTCGCCCATATCGGTCTTTAGTTTTGCCAAGCCTGTTGGAGTAGCGCTGACGTACTTGAGCCCGACTCGGTAGTCGTCGTCAATCTTCTTGACCAGCATCGGTTCCAGCACGCGCGTCATCGTCGAGACGACGTGCAAGCTTGCCTGACGGCGACGCACCAGTTGCCAGATATGGTTGGAATGGCGAAAGTAGTCACGCATGAAGTGTTCGACGGGTAGCAGTCCACTGCGATGCGTGTGCCCCATCCATTCTGCGATGCGCAGTTGCTCGGCGCGGTTGAGTAAGTCATGCGAAGCGCCGGCGTGGAAGTGCATCTCGTTGCGCACTTTCAGGAAATAGTCGCGTGCCGACTGCAGGCGGTGATAGTCGAACTTCGACAACCCGCCCGCCAAATGCAGTCGATCTGGATCAGAAATGCCATGTTCCGCGAAGCTGAGCCAGCGTAGCAGATTCATGTCGCGAATGCCGCCGCGCGAGCGTTTAATATGTGGCTCCAGCAAGTACAGCGTTTCACCGTATTGGTCGCGTTCTTCCGAGCGTGCTTCCAGGAAAGCTCGACAGAGCGACTTGTTGTTTTTGCGGACCATCGTTTCAAAGTTGCGGCGAAACGTCTCAAACAGCTCGCGATTACCGATGATCAGCCGCGCATCAATCAGCGATGTGCAGATCACAGCGTCGTTTCTTGCAAGCTGTACCGCCTCTGCGGGCGTCCGTACGCTGTGCCCCAGCTGTTGGCCGACGTCGAAGATCCCTTGGGTCACCGGGCGCAACTTCGTGGCGATCACCTCTTTCTTCTGCTTCTGATGCAGAATCATCAGATCGACATCGGAGTACGGCGAACACTGCCGCCTTGCGTAGCTGCCCAGTCCAACCAACGCGACGTCGTCGCGAAGCTGGTCCGCCTCCGGTACGTCCAAACTGGCCAGCGTCACATCGAACAGCCGATGCACTAGTAGATCGGTGAGCGAGGCCAGTTTTGCCGAGACTTGTGGCCCGGGGAGATTGCGTTCATGCAACTTGCGGATTGCATCACGCTGCTCCCGCAGCTCCTGACGAAGCTGCTGGATTGGATCGGGCTGGTCTGCATCGCTTGGCATATCATTCACCGCCAGGCAGAAAAAAGGCCGACGCGCGTAGCGCCGGCCTGCTTGTACGCCATTCCTTTCCCGACAGGGAAGGGCTAACTCGTGTTCGGCTTACATTCAGTGGTTGCGAAAAGATGCGATGAGCAACGAACTACAATGCCTCGCTACCGGTTTCTCCGGTGCGGATACGAATCGATTCGCTCAGATCGGAAACAAAAATCTTGCCGTCGCCGATCTGGCCGGTCTGCGCCGTTTTGATGATGGTGTCGATGACGTTTTGCGCCTGATCATCCGCTACCGCGACTTCCAGCTTGACCTTCGGCACGAAATCGACGGCATACTCTGTACCCCGATAGGTCTCGGTGTGCCCCTTTTGTCGGCCAAAACCGCGCACTTCGGTGATCGTCATTCCCGCGACTCCTTGCTCGTTGAGTGAGTTCTTCACATCTTCGAGTTTGAAGTGGCGGATCACTGCTTCAATTTTCTTCATCTTGCCAATCCCCTATGTCATTGGCCATGTGTTTGATTGGACAGCACGCAACAGCAGCACTTGCCGCCACAGACTGCCATGAATTTAATTCTAGCAGTCCGGCATGAATTGCTCCATGCCGGACCGTTAAATCTCCTCTACGCTACCTTGAGAACGTCGCAACGGTCTCGAGTTTCGCTACGTGAAGATGTATCCCTCTTCGCCGTGCTCGCTCATGTCGAGACCGCGGACTTCTTCCTCTTCGCTCACACGCAGACCCACCATCGCTTTAACGATCATCAATATGATGAACGTCGCGACAACGCTAAAGGCAATCGTCACGAGCACTGCCGCAATCTGACCGGCCATGATGTTGCCGCCTTCGAGCATGCCGAGCTTTTCACCCTTTTCGGTGATATCCCAACACGCACGCGTGGCGAACACTCCGGTGAGTATCGCTCCCAAGGTTCCGCCAACGCCATGAACGCCAAACGCGTCGAGTGAATCGTCGTAGCCGAACGCGGCCTTGACCTTGCCGCAGGCAATGGCACAAATCACACCAGCGGCCCCGCCCATGATTAGAGCAGGCATAGGGTTAACGAATCCCGCGGCCGGCGTGATGCAAACTAGCCCCGCAACGGCACCCGACGCGGCACCTAACACGCTTGGCTTGCCGGAGGTGATCCATTCGTAGAAGCACCAGCCCAACACACCCGCGGCTGCGGAAAAATGAGTCACAGCGAACGCACTCGCTGCCAGGTGGTCGGACGCCAGTTCGCTACCGGCATTGAACCCAAACCAGCCGACCCACAGCATGGCCGCACCCAGCGTCGTATAGGTGAGATTGTGCGGACGCAAGTCAGCAGATCCGTATCCGCCGCGTGGACCAATCATCAACGCGCAAATGAGGGCGGAAACTCCCGAACTGATATGCACCACCGTCCCACCCGCAAAGTCGAGCGCGCCGCCTGCGATGGCATCGACGGTACCGTCACCGTTCCAATCAGCATTGAACGCCAAAAGACCGCCGCCCCACACCCAGTGGCAAAGCGGACAATAGACAACCGTACCCCAAATGATACTGAACAACACCATTGCGCTGAATTTCATCCGCTCGGCAAACGCACCACAGATCAGCGCCGGGGTGATGATAAAGAACATCCCCTGGAACAACATGTGCGTGTAGCGAGGGATCGCATCGGCCATCGGTTCGACCGCTGCTCCCGCTTCTTCATCCCAGGTACGCTGCACGCCCTCCATAAACAGGTAGTCGGCGTTGCCGATGTAGGGCCCACCGTCGCCAAAGCACAACGAGTAACCATACAGCGCCCACAGCACCGTCATCATGCCCATCAAGAACACGCACTGCATCATCACGCCCAAGACGTTTTTCTTGCGTACCAGGCCACCATAGAACATCGCCAAGCCAGGAGCCGTCATGAACAGCACCAAGGCGCAGCTGGTGAGCATCCAGGCGTTGTGACCGGCGAGCGCCGCCTCCTCGGCTTTCGCTGAGACGTCTTCCAGGCTCTGTGCAAAGACCGGCTGCGCGTGCAGCCCCACACAAGCGACCGCCATCCCAAGGATAGCCGTCCTTATCAATCCGCCCATTTCTTTCTCCCAGATATCTTATCCGCTTAAGAAAATGAGGGCGTTCCGCCTCGGGTCACTCAACCCGAACACCCACCATGAGTTGCTGAACAGGCTGAAGCGCCAAACTTGATAAGCCAGTTTCCAGAATCGACCGGTAGTCGGGCGCAACCCGCTGCCTGAGGGAGCCCCTAGAATAAGTGCGGAAACCGCACAAGTAAAGATAGGACTGCCCGTGATCGCTACAAACCGCCGATCACCGGGACTTCGACCACGGCACATCGGGGGTATCGGCCTCGGCGTTCGCGGTTCTCGCCACGACGAACAGCAGATCGCTAGTTCGATTGACCATCTGTAACACGAGTTCGCGGACCGATGTCTGCTGCGCCAGTTCCACGATTTCGCGCTCGGCCCGCCGACACACGCAGCGCGCCAGATGGAGCGTGGCAGCCGCCTTGGTGCCGCCGGGGAGAATGAAGTAGGTCAGAGGCGTCAGGTCCTGCTCCAACTCATCGATGATTGCCTCCTGCTGTTCAATATCTTCGGCCTGCAGAATCGTCGTCTTCGCAGCTACAGGATCGGGACTCGCCAATTCCGCCCCCAGATCTAGCAGTTGGTTCTGCAATCGGAGGATAATCTCATCGCATCGGGGACTTAGTCCCTCAGCACGTGCGATTCCCAGCACCGCGTTCAATTCGTCGATCGTGCCGTAGGCGGCGATCCGCTGATCGGACTTTTGAACTCGCTCATTACCCAATAACGACGTCGCTCCCTGGTCGCCTCCTCGTGTGTAGATCTTCATAACACGCTGTCGTTCAACCTCACTAGAATCGGGGATCACTCCGTCAGTCGCCACCACGACGAACGATCGGCATTCTAACAGCGTAGCGAAGATAGTGGCATTGACGAAAGCTGGGGCAATAACGATTTCAGCAGCTCGCCAACTACGGAATCCAGCGGCAGGCAACGTGCTCTGGCTGCGAATTCAATCGCCTGCCGGCAACCAACCAAGGAGCTGTCCCGGAGCCGGACGCGCATTTGCTCGACGGTCGGCGATTAAGCCCGGCTAAGCGGAAAATGCAGGCTAGAATTGCAGAGACCTCAAAAACCCCCTAGTCTACCGAAATGTACATCTGTGCGGTAGAATTCCATAGTTTGGGCGAGCGAGGAAAACCGCCATCTGATTGTCCTCGGCTTGGGGACATGCGAAGAACCGTTTCAGGAGCCAATAATGCCGCGTCTGTTCAGCTTCATCTTGATCACTTTGATCACCCATATAGGCCTTTTGAGCATTTCCGACGGGATCCGAGCGCAACCCATCGCCCAGAGCGCAGCCGCCGAGGATGCCGCCAGCGGCAAGCCCGACGAGTCGGGTGAGAAAGCCGATGACAAGGATTCCGACGCAAAGAGTGAGAAATCAGACGACTCGTCGGAGACGCCAGATTCCGCCGACAGCGAAGACTCAAACGGCGATGAGGAAGAAGCGAAGTCCGATGATGACAAGTCCGAAGACAAGGACAAAGACGACGAAAAAGACGAATCTGCAAAACCGAAGAAAGCCGAGAAAAAGAAGCCCAAGCCTTACAAGGTGAAGGTCGAAAAGCTGACGATCGATGCTGAGCTTGATGGCGTGTTTGTCGCCGACGAGATGGAGGAAATCGTGCTGCGTCCCGAGGTTTGGTCGCGATTCAAGGTCCGCGAAGCCGTGGAGCACGGCACGGAAGTCAAAAAGGGCGAGGTTCTGATTCGCTTCGACGATGAAGACTTGGAAGAAGATCTGTCTGAGGAAGCGCTCGACCAGAGCATGGGCCAACTGGCGCTGTTGCAAGAGGAAGAAGAATACCCCCGCGTGAAACGCCTGTTGGAACTGGGTCTCGAAACCGCGGAGCGTCGCTACCATCAAGCGAAGGACGACTACGACTATTATCATTCGACAGATCGGCCGTTCACCGTTCAGTTGGCCAAATTCCGCTATAAGTCCGCCCAAGAGCAACTCGCTTCGGCTGAGGAAGAACTCAAGCAGTTGCAACAGATGTACGAGGCGGACGAAATCACCGAAGAAACCGAAGAGATCGTCCTGCGACGGCAGAAGTTTGCCGTCGAGACGGCGAAGATCATTCTTAAGATCAACGAAGAGAGCCGCGACTATACGCTTAAGGTGGCGCTACCGCGCAACGACGCGTCTTACGAATCCATGCTCGAACAGGCCGAGTTGTCCTACAAGCAAGCGAAGACCGCGGCGGAAATGGGTGCGACCCGCAAGAGCTACGATATGGAGAAAAAGCGTCAGGCCCGCGCCAAGAGCGTCGAGCGTCATGGCGAGCTGCTCGCCGACAAAGGCCTGATGGAAGTGCGCGCTCCCTGTGATGGCGTCGTGTACTACGGCAAGTGCACCAATGGCAAATGGACACAGATTAGCTCGATGAAGGCGAAGCTGAAGCCCTTTGGTACCGCAACGCCAAACACGGTGTTGATGACGATCGTCAAGCCGGGAGCGCTGCATATCGAGTCGAGCATCGGCGAAAAGCAAATCCCTGATATCAACAGCGGACAGCTTGCCACGGTCACGCCAACCGCGGATGAAGAACTCGAGCTGGAAGGCAAGGTCACCCACGTGGATACCATTCCAGGAGCGAGCAATAAGTTTAAGGTCGCGATTGAGTTCGAGGACTCGGAAGCCCCCAAGTGGTTGGTTGCTGGAATGACCTGCGAGTCGAAGATCGTCATCTATGAAAATGAGGAAGCAATCATTATTCCACAAGCCCTGGTCAACACCGACGAGGACAATGAGAAGATCAAGTATGTGATCCTCGTCGACCCCAACGACGACGAACCAGTGCGGCGAAAGGTGAAGCTGGGTCGTAAAAAGGACAAAGTCGTCGAAGTGCTTGATGGCCTTGCCGCCGGCGATCAGATCGTCAAAGAAGACAAAAAAGACGAGAACGACGACTAGTCGCTGGTCAACATCCCATCTCCATGGAACTTCGTGTGAATCGCTCCGCCCCACGGACACTGCTCTCTCTGCTGCTGACCTGCTGTGCACTATCCGTCACGGAGTGCCGCGCGGAGGACGAAAAGGCCTCGACGGTCACCTATCCTTTGTCCGTGCAAGGGCCCAAGCCAAAACCTATCACGCCACCGTCTGAGTCCGACGTGCAGTACGCGCTGGAACGGGGAATCGATTTCCTGTTGCAGGATCAGATGAAAATCGGTGCCTGGGGCAGCGCACGACGGACCAAGCGACTGAACGTCTACGCCCCGATCCCGGGTTCGCATCACGCCTTTCGCACGGCAGTAACCTCGCTGGTACTGATGGCGCTGGTCGAGTCGCGTGAGCAATTCGATGGGGCGAAGCGTACAGAAATCGAAACGGCCATCGATCGCGGTCAGGCCTGGTTACTGGAACATGGCGACGACTTGCGTCGCGCCGACGCCGATGCGATTTACAACGTGTGGGGCCATTCGTTCGCGATCCAGGCGATCGTGCGACTACATGCCCGCGCTGATGGCAACGAAGAGTTGCGTAGCCAACTCGTGGAGTTGCTCAAGTACCAGGTCGACCGGCTGCATCGCTACCAAACGATCGATGGCGGCTGGGCCTACTATGGCAACGACGAACTCCACACACGACGACCCAGCGGCAGTACGTTCAGCTTCGTCACCGCGACGGCGCTGATCGCTCTCGACGAAGCAAAAGCACTCGGCGCGGAGTTGCCTGAGAAACGCATCCAGCAGGCCATCGATTCCATCCTGCGGCAGCGGTATCCCGACTTTGCCTATGCCTACGGCGAATACCTGAAGCTGGTCCCGCGCTACGGCATCAACCGACCTGCGGGCAGCCTCGGACGTTCGCAAGCTTGCAATCTCGCGTTGCGGCTCTACGGCGACGAATTCGTCACGGACGAGGTACTCAAGACTTGGCTTAATCGGCTGTTTGCCCGCAACGGATGGCTCAGCATCGGTCGCAAGTACCCGGTCCCTCACGAATCGCACTTCGGCGTTGCCGGGTATTTCTACTATTACGGGCATTTTTATGCAGCCCTCAGCATCGCGCAACTTCCTCCCGAGGAGCGGCCGTACTTCCAGGATCACTTGGCACATATTCTCCTGCCTCTGCAGGAAAAAGACGGTAGCTGGTGGGATTATCCGCTCTACAACTACCACCAGCAGTACGGTACCGCGATGGCGGTCTGTGCTCTGCTTCGCTGTCAGCACTCGCTGTCTGCGCCGGCCGCAGAGTAGTGTCTTCCCCCACTGCCGCGAACAAGTCCGTCAGCCGGCATCTTGCCAATCGCCGTACGCCTCACGAGACGACTTTAGTCCTAATGCGCAACTTGCTCTACAACCCTCCGGTTGCTGATTCGATAGTGACGGTTGTAAGGGGTGCCAGCGCCCGAATCCGGGTTGTTCTGCCTTAGCCCACCTACCGCCGCGCCCGGATGACCTAGGTTTCAGTAGATGCGACAGCGTCCTCGATATTGGTCGCTCGCACACCCGGCGTCCCCCCGCCAGAGGCCCAGGTCTCACACTTAGCTCCCGGCAACTCCCGAGAAATTTTTTCAACGTCCAGCAGATTGCTTTGACCCAGCTTAGAGTTCGCCGATGGGATTCCTCAAGAGTTTTTTTACGAACGTCTTCCATGAAGAAGTCGTGGCCGAAGCTGCCAGTAGCTTCCAAGAGCTTGAAGAACAAGAGTTGGAAGCCCACTTGGGCATAAGTCGCTACGGCGATTTCATTCTGTCTGACGCGGTCCGACCGTCTTACGACCTAAACGTCGTCCCAGCGGCCGGTTTTCGTCACGACACCTACCGCGACGAGTCGAGTAAGCAAGACGTGCCTGTCGTGATGGCGGCAGTCTCGCGTGAGCGGCTGTTCGATACGTTCATGGAACTGCTCGAACCGCTGGGCCCCGCGGTCGATGTGGTGCTGGAGACAAGTCACAACTACTCAGACAGTGGCCATCAAGATCTGTATCGTGAACACATCGATATGCCCATCCTGCAGAGCATTCTGTGGGACTTCGAAGATCTGCTGGTCAACGACGGTTGTACCGGGATCGCCGTACTCAACCCAAAAACACCGCAAGAAGTCCAATTCGACGAGCACAAGCTGCTGATCGTCTACGGCCAAAACCTCACACCCTACGAGGGCGTCCTGATCGACGCGGGCCTCAACTGCAACGAGCAGCTGAAGTTCATCACCGAAGCCGAACACGTCCACTCGACCAACGACGATTACATTCAGCGGTTCGAAGAGCTAAAGATGCGACTGGGCATCGATGGCAACGAAGGCCACGACGAGGCTTGTTATTGAGGGGCCAGTGGTCGGGGATTAGCAGGACTCACCACAAAGGCACCAGGCAACAAACCACCAACTACGAACGCTCCACTTGGCTGCGGCTTTGCAAACCGCCGGGCCGGTTGTTCCCAGGGACAACCGGCCCGTTTTTTGTTGGTGGGCCACTTACAATAGTTTGGCAATCAGCCGGCACCAAGCGGGCACTACCGCCGCCGCCGTGTGAGCATGCCAATCGCGACGCTCACACCAAGTAGTGTCACGCTGGCTGGTTCGGGGATGAGCTGCTGCTCAAAGATCCAGGGGATCACTGGTGTATTGCGCCGAAAGGCGAGGACGAAGCTTCCGTGGCCCCAGGCTCCATCAGTCGTGAGCAGATTTGTTGGCGCACCGATTTCTAGCAGTGCCGCATGCAGTTCTGTTGAGAAATACGATGGAACCACGGTGTCTTGTAAATCATGAATAAAATAGAACGGGGTCGATTTCAGCGCTTCCAACCTTTCGTCAGTCACGACTCCACCGCCTGCAATCGACACACCTGCGGCGTACACGCCAGGATACTGTTCGATCAAACGGGGCGTAGCAAATCCGCCGTCGGAGTAGCCCACCAAGTAGATGCGTCTTTGATCGACGTCGTAACGAGTGGCTATGTCTTGCGCAAGTTCGTGTGCGAGCTGTCCGTAACTGGACCAGCTCCCAGGGATGGGGATCTTTGGAACGAGCAAGTAGCCGGCGTAGGCCTCGTCGGCTTCGTCTGCGGCAGGACCTGGTCCGAGCCGGTATCGGTTCTCGCGCTGCATAGTGTGCACGAGATCGCCGATCTTGGGATAGAGATACCCACTGTTGTTCTCAGCGATCCCATCCATCGAACCGTGCAGATAGACCACCAACGGCGCATCGGTGAGCTCTTCGTATCCGGGTGGCCGGTAAAGCTCGTAGTCGAGGGACCGCAGCGAATCGGAAACGATGCCGGTCTCGCGGTCATAGTCGTCCAAGCCGGGGCCTAGCAACTCGGATGCGGCGAGCGGCATCGTCATCACGGCAACCAACACGAAGCAAGTGGTCTTGCAAAGCATAGCTAAATCCTAAGTTGTTTGATTGGCTTGGCAGTGCTGGGCTCTCGAGGGATCTCTTGGGGAGCAACCCGAGTGCCTGGTAGCCAGTATTGTATTGGCATGTAACACCTACAATCAACCGTTGTTAGTGTCGCATTGAGCATGGACTGATCAGCTCCGCGCGTCGTGCTTCCGCCTACCGTCTGGGTAAATTCTGCCGACATTGCTGGCTTGAAGCCGCTGGAAAACCGATTGTCGACGGATTCGTCAGCGTTTTACTTGAGACCCGCGTATCGGTGTGGTTGAATGGAGTGATGCAGTAAGGACGCTTACGATTGGTGGGGCGGAGCCCAAGTACCTTATCTATTTAGAGCTCTCCATGCTCAATTGTCCTCAAGTCAGCCCGCAGCGCGCGCGCGAAATCGTGCGCGAGATCGCCTTCGCCTCGCGACCGCGTGGACGGTTCTTTGTGTTGCTGTTCACTGCGTCGATGATCGCGTCGTTTGGACTGATCGCCAACAGTACCGCCGTCATCATCGGTGCGATGCTCGTCTCGCCATTGATGACACCAATCTTTGGTGCGGCACTCGGAATGCTCCGGGGCAACCCGAGAATGCTGGCTCGCGCGCTGTGGAGCGAATTGGCCGGTGTGATACTTGCCGTTGGGGCTGCGTATCTGGTCGGTATTCCGCAGCTCACGTTTGGCTCGGCAACTCCCGAAATGCTGTCCCGCACTCAGCCGAATCTGCTGGATCTGTTCGTGGCGATCTTTGCCGGCTTCGCGGGTGCGTACGCCTTGATCGACGAACGCGTGAGCCCGGCACTGCCAGGAGTGGCGATCGCCACCGCCGTTGTACCGCCACTATCGACTTGCGGCCTGTGCCTCTCGATCGGAGCTTGGTCGGGCGCACGTGGAGCGATGTTGCTCTTCTTGGCAAACTTCGTATCGATCCTCATCGTTGCTATGGCCACTTTCGCACTGGGGGGACTCATGCGGCGGCGGCGGTATACCGCGCGGAGAGTGATCGGTCACTTCGGGCCGACCTTAGCCTCGTTTGCCGTGATTGCCGTCATTCTTACCAACTCGCTAATCCGCATCGGACGCGACCGCGCCCTCGAGTTGTCCATCACCGCAACGCTCAACGACCAGCTAGAAGGCTTGCGCGGAGCAGATCTAGAGGAGAGCGTTTATCGGGTCACTCCCAACGGCGTGCAGGTGCTCGCCACAGTTCGCGCTCACCGCACGATTTCTCCCACTTGGGTCACGTCGATCGAGCAAGCACTCGAAGATGCAGTCGCTCAACCGGTCGACCTGGTCGTGAG
Organism: Bythopirellula sp.; assembly: GCA_965228965.1. Taxonomy (GTDB): domain Bacteria; phylum Planctomycetota; class Planctomycetia; order Pirellulales; family Lacipirellulaceae; genus Bythopirellula. The sequence goes on along the minus strand of OZ245849.1, from coordinate 4,024,196 downwards.
GACCCAACGTTCTCGAGACGTATGCGCGCTGGGATCGTCGCTGCAGGTCGTCCATCCCGACCTCGATGGCGTGTTCCTGGTACCCGCACCTGATGACTTCGCCGCTCGGGAGGCGCTCGCTGCGCAAGTGGTGCGCGAATTTTTTGAGGATGAGCCAGGCTTTGAACTTACGCGGGTAGAGTACGGGATGGCACCGCAAGGCGAGAGCGTGATCGTCGCCTACACCGATGCAATCCGGCGCATTACGCAGGGCGAATTCGACGACCTCGAAGCGGATCTTCAAAATCGCTTTGAGGACGATACGCTGCACCTCTTCGTCAGGGTCAACTCGTCGCGTCTGCGCGGCCGCGATGGGCCGATCTTAGTTGAGTGGACCAACGTGAGACTTGCAGGGGAGGAAAACGTGGCCAAAATCCCCGCAATCCGACAGGCCATTTTTGACGCAGTGAAAGGAATTTCAGACAGCGTTCCGCTTCGCGTACATTTCAATTGGTCGGGGCAGCACTGGCGGGCGCTCGTCGAGCTGATCGGCGGAGAGGTGTTCTCGCCGGAGCGTGTCACCAAGTTGCGAGATTCGTTACCGACCGAGATCGCAGACGAGGTGGAACTGCTCGTCTGGCGTCGAACCGATTTTATTGTTTCCGAGGACGGCATCTCCGACTACGGGACGCTGGTCGAGTCGGACGCGCCCCGCAGCAGTGAGTCGCTCCGCCGGCTATTCCGAACCACATCCTCATCGCCGGCGGTCACCCCCAACACCGACCAAGCCGAGTCGATCGCGAACGTTGATTCGGGGGGCTGACACTGCCGGCGGTGAAGGCAGGCTTCACGAAACCGCTGGGCGTTACTGCACAGTTCCGAGGTTTTCTATGGCGGCCTCATCCTCGACTCGGTCGGTCTGGTTGTCGTCGGGCGGTAGCTTCGTGAGCCACGACTTTGGCACTACGAAGTCGGCCTTTGTAGAGACTTAAATCTGTGGGCACCTCGCAACAGATTGCGTTGCTCACGAGCGACGTGTAGCTAGTAGCAAGCTCACTCCCAGCAGTAAGCATCCGCTACTTGGCTCAGGCACTGCAACTAAGTTCGAAACGAATATGCCACTCGACCCGTCCCTAAACTCAGCGCGAAAGGCGACCTGTCCACGGTCATTGAATCCAGTTCCTCGGCGACCACCTTTGACAGTGTTGGCACGTAACCAGAGCAACCTGATGGTGCGAAGATCTTCCACGTTAGGGTCGTTATTCACATCGATCTGTTGTCCCTCCCGCACAATGAGTTGTAAGACGCCGTGTTCATCCTGCGCCCAGATGCCACCGCGAGATCGCCGATCCGTGGTTAACCCATAGAATGCAATGCGGCCCATGGAGTTCAACACGAGGGGAGTATCGTGGCCGAATTGAGCAAACTGAACTCCGACGTCGGTGCCTGGGGCAGGACTTCCTGTCCGTGCGATGAGCGTAAGCCCAGCGCCTCCGCCTTCGCTCCATATTCCTTCATGGTTACTCTCACTCAGACCCGGGCCGGTGAGATACCCGACGAACGCGGTGCGTCCCACTTGATCAATCACCGGATCTCCGAACGACAAAAAGGCTGTGCCCGCTTCAACGTCTGGCGCTTGGTTTCCATTCCGGGCGACAAGCGAGAGTTCTGTCGCCCCGCCACCGCTCCAAATCCCGAACCCAGACCTGTCGTTCCCTTCTGAGTCGGAAAGAAGCCCACGAATTGCAGTCTGCCCGTTGTCGTTTAACGTCAATGGAGCGTGAAAACCTAAGAATTTCTCACCATCAGAACCAGGTGCTGGATCGCCCGCACGTGCCAATAGGACGAGCCCGTTGCCACCTCCTTCGCTCCATATACCGAGTTTGTTACTCTCGTCTACACCAGGTCCGGAAACCCCACCTGCAAACGCGGTCTGCCCTGCGTTGTTCAGTAATACGGGCCAGGCTGTAAGTGAGGAAAACTGCACACCCTGTTCTGTGCCAGGCGCTGGGTCTCCAGTCTTCGCGACAAGATTTAGTCCTTCTTCGGCGTTTCCACGCCAGATGCCGCGACCAAAAAGTGTTCCGTCATTGCCCGCTAGGCCAGCGCCGAATGCTAGCAGACCGGTGCTACTTAGCACCGGAAGGTCAAAGGCGAAATCGGCAAAACGAACATCGGCCTCCGCGCCGGGAGCATGGCTACCTTCTCGTGCGACGAGTGCCAGTCCGCCGTCATTGACTTCGCTCCAAATGACGGTGTCATTACCTTTGTTAACTCTCGGCCCACTTAGAAAGGCTCGGCCGCCAGTCTGCCCGGCACCATCGATTACGGGGCTTCTTGAACCTTGAAAAAAGACAAAATCACTGCCTTCAGCAGCTACTCGTTTTCCCGTCTCGGCGACGAGTCTGAGTCCTGCACCTCCTCCGTCGCTCCACACACTGGATCGGTCTGCCCCTGATCCTCCAGGAAGTGTCAGAACGGCTGTAAACGCAGTGTGGCCTTCGTTATTCAGAATGGGGGCTTCAAATCGAAACCGGGAAAAATAAGCGTCACTTTCTGTCCCAGGTGCGCGGTCACCAGTGAGAGCGACCGTATGTAGCGCCGCACCTGCGGCACAAGAAGTAAAGAAACCCGAGAATTGTACGACTGCTAGTGCAGCGAACAGCAGTGTATTGCCTCTCATTCGAATCTCCTAAGGAGAGATCCTCCGCCCCAAATCCCGCTCATCAATTGAAGAGTATAACACGTTTGGCTCTGGTAGGACAACTTACGTATAGCTGAGAATACCTAACAAAAAAACGACCACTGCCGGAAATCGCTTTCCGACGCGCGGTCGTTGTTGGAGAGTCTCTAGTGGTGACGGTTACTTGTTGATTGACTGCCAGTGGGCGTCGGCCTTGGCGAGTTGCTCTTGCTGGTCGCCTTGGTCCCAAACCTTTTGGGCATCGACGTTCTTATTGGTCAAGAACAGCAACAGACGTCCGTCGACGATCTTGAAGTTGCGCGGATCGACGGGGAACTTGTCTTTCAGCGCCATTCCCGTCGCGCACCAGCCGCCATAGGCGGGCAGGAACTTTTCTGGGTCCTTCTCAAACGCTTGCTTGGCCTTGGCGTTGACCAGGTAGTACGTCACGCCGTTGTAATCCGACGAGAACTCCTTTTTGCCGCGCACCGGCTTGTTGACTGCGAAGTACGCCACCGGACAGTAGCCTTCCAGTGCCACGCCGCTGCTGGGTAGATTGTAGTTGTGCAAGTAAGCACGCGAGACCGCTTCGTGTTTCATCGTCGCTTTTTCGTCTGCGTTGGCGGCACCATACATCAATGCGAACAGCGATCCGATCGCGAGCGCGAGTACGATAGTGGAACGTTTCATCTGGTCTTCTCCTGATTTGTTGTGTGGGTGGCCGGCGACTTGGGCAGTCGAGTCGCACGGCGGTGAGTAAGCTGCAGTGACGTCACAGTCATTGAGATGCGTATCAGCCACATCTCTTACGCCAGTGGCCGAAGAGTTTTTTGTAAAATCGGCATTTGCAATTCTTAATTGATTTGACGTAAGACCTCGGATGGCGGGCGCATCTGCGTTTTAGGGTTTGCGACCTCGCAGCGCTCGCGCATAATCACTCTAGGGTTCGGGGTATCTGTTGTTGATGGCGGGCGATAGTCCGCAAATAGTTTCAACCTTTTCGACCACCTGGACCAACGCGATGTCATCGAACGGCCAAGCTCAAGCTGCGACCCAAGCGGCCACTGCGAAGAAGAAGAGCTATTTCGCGACCGTCCCACCGCAAGAGATTCTGCCGATCATCGACAGCGGCTACGAATCGAGCGTCAAAGGGATCTACGTCATCGGCGACGTGACCGGCATTCCGCTCGTGAAGATCGCAGCCAACCACGGCGCTGAAGTCATCGATAAGATGGAGCGCAAGAAGGCGTTCGAGCGGAATGGCCACGACAGCGGCCAGCTCGACGTGGTGATCATCGGCGGTGGTCCGGCGGGTTTATCGGCGGCCATCGAGGCGCAGAACAAGGGACTCAAATACGTCGTGCTGGAACGCTCACACGCCGCCAACACGGTGCGCGGTTTTCCGCCTGGCAAGAAAGTCTACTCCGAGCCGCGATTCTTGCACAACAATAGCGGGTTAGAGGTCGAAGGCGATCGCGAGAAGTCAGAGTTCTTGGAGATGGTCGATCAGGCCATCAAACAGAATGACCTGAAGATCAAGGAAGGCGTCGAAGTTAAACGGATTCGCAAAAAGGGCGAACACGATTTCGAAGTGGAAGTGGCCGACGGATCGCCGTTTCCCGCGCGCAATGTGATCGTCGCGATTGGTCGTCAGGGCGAGGCTCGCAAACTCGACGTCCCCGGCGAAGACAAGGCGCACAAAGTCGTTTACCGGCTGCATACACCCAAAGACTACGCAGACGATGATGTGCTGATCGTCGGCGGCGGCAACTCAGCCATCGAGGCGGCGCTGATGCTGATGGACGACAACCGCGTCACGCTGTCGTATCGTCGTGACGAGTTCTTCCGGCTGAAACAAGACAATCGCGAAGCGATTGAAGCCGCCATCGCGGAAGACAAGCTAACCGTCCTGTTTGAGTCGAACGTCCAGGAAATCCGCGAAGACGAAGTCGACCTCGACGTCAAAGGGGAAATACAAACGCTGTCGAACGACTACGTGCTTGTGCTGATCGGCACCTTGCCGCCGGTCGACTTCCTACTCGACACGGGGATGGAACTCGACGGGGTGTGGACGACCAAGCGCGTGATCTACTGTGCGATTGGCGTTCTCATCGGCTACTTCACCTACTTCCAGGCGAAGCACTTTTCGCTGACGCCGGTTCCCGAAGGCTCCGATTTGATCTACATCCCCGGGTTTTCCTGGATGTTCAATTTGCTCGCCGATCGGTTTTCCAATCTCTATTCGTTTTACTATCTGCTGTACTTCACCGGCATCCTCGGCTTCGGCCTGTACTGGGGTTGGCGCTACAAACACCGGCTCATCTGGCGGCGCAATCTGTCGAACATTTTTTTCAATTGGACGTTATGGTGGGGCATTCCAACACTACTAGTAGCGCTATGGGGTAAAAACCCATGGACTCCGCTGCTGACACGTTCGCTAAATGCCTGGCCGCTGAACATGACTGCGTTTGATCTCGACCCGATTGCGCAGCCGGGCGAGCCGAGTTGGTGGACGGCGGTCGCCGTGTTCGGGGTGATTTGGGCGGTAATTCTCACCTTCGTGATCTTGCCTGTGTTTACGTTGTTCTTTGGTAAGTTCTATTGCTCGCATGTGTGTAGTTGTGGAGCCCTGGCCGAGACGGTGGGCAGTGCGTTCCGTCATCGCGGACCCAAAGGCGACACGTCGCGCTGGGTCGAACGTTTTGGCTACGTCGTCATCCCGCTGGCAGTGCTGGTGACCGTCTTGCACTTGATGGGCATCGACACGCCATTCGGATACTACAACTCGCTGGTGGGCACGTTCTTCGCGGGCGCGCTAGCCATCGGCGTCTATCCGTTTCTCGGTCAGCGGGTGTGGTGTCGATACTGGTGCCCGTTGGCGTTTTGGATGAATTTTTGGGGTCGCTGGTCGCGATTCAAAATTTCTGCGGAGCCCGGCAAGTGCATTGACTGCAACATTTGCAATCAGTATTGCCAGATGGGCATCGACATCAAATCGCGTGCTTTGCAGGGGCAGCCGGTCACGCTGAAAGATTCTCCCTGCGTTGGCTGCGCGGAGTGCATCGTCCGATGCCCGATGGAAATACTGCACTTGGGCGAGTTGCCCGCGAACAAGCCCTACACTGCCGGAACGGATGCTGGACCAGGCAGTACAATGACGTTGCCGGTGCTCAGCACACTTGATATCCCCAAGATGAATGACAGATCTCTGGAGGAGCGCGGCTAGCTGATACGCGCTTGATCTCATGCAAAAGAAAGAATACTCAGGAGCGTGGTTGTGGTTAGCACTCGCCACATTCGTAATGCCAATCGGCGTGGCGGTGTCCGCGTTTCGCACGCTGCCCAAACCGTTGACTTATCCGGAGGTCAAACCCGATGTTTCCGGCGTCGATCAACAGTTGTGGAACCACCTGTTGCAGACGTACGTCGCGGACGGGTTGATTGACTACGACGGCCTCCGGCGCACACACCTGTTCAAGACTTACCTCGCACAGCTCGCCGCCGCACAACCGGACAAGCTCCCCGACGATGCCCACCGGCTCGCTTTCTTGTGCAACGCCTACAATGCGTTTGTGATCAACGGCGTGCTGATTCACAAGATTGACGGCAGCGTGCTCGACTACAAGAGCCGAGACGACACGGGCTTCTTCGACTTATCCGAGCACATTCTGGCCGGCAAGACGATCTCGCTGAACTTCCTGGAGCACAAAGTCATCCGCGAAGACGATAAGCCACGCGATGAAAAGACCTATAACGAGCCACGCATCCACGTGGCACTGGTCTGCGCTGCGAAGAGTTGTCCGACGATTCGTCCCGAGGCGTATGTGGGCGACCGCCTCGACAGCCAACTCGAAGATCAAGCCAAGGCGTTCGCCAACAAGGAAGAGTACGTCCGTTACGACCCAGACGAGCAGAAGCTCTACCTCAGTCCGATCCTCAAGTGGTACGGCGTGGATTTTGGCGGCGAGGCAGGGGTGCTCGATTTTCTGGCTGAGCGCGTCGAAGCTGCGGATTGCTTGAAGGGCATCGCAGCTGCTCGTGCTGGCAGCGTTGAAATTGTGTACAATAAATACGATTGGTCGCTGAACACGCAGGGCACCGCGGCGGCATCGAAGGCGAACACCGGCTTCGGCTCGGGTTCGATCCCCAACGAGTAACTAATAGGAAGCGAGACTGCATGGCAACGGAGAGCGACAGCGAGAATTGGATCGCCGATCTGCGCGCCACAGGAGAACCGCAGGCGGAAGCACTCGCTAAGCTCAACAAGTTTCTCGTCGGCGGACTTCGCCGCAGCTTTCAGGGCAAGGGCGTCGACCAGGCGTTTTGCGAAGATATCGCTCAAGAGTCGGTGCTTAAGATCCTCGAGAAGCTCGACCAATTCGAGGGCCGCAGCCGATTTACGACCTGGGCCATGTCGATCGCCATTCGGCGCGCCGTCAGCGAGCTGCGAAAAAAACGCTACCAAAATGTGTCGCTCAACCAGCTCTCCGACGGCGAGCAGCTAGAGATCGACGTCCCCGACCAGAGTGCGGAGCAGCCGGAGCAGGCCGAGGAGCGGCGAAATGTGCTGCTGAAATTAAAAGAACTCATCGAAGGTAAGTTATCTCACAAACAACGCGTCGCACTTCAAGGCGGATTGAACGGAATGACGGTCGACGAAGTTGCCTTGCACACGGGAAGCAATCGCAACGCAGTTTACAAACTCATCCATGACGCCCGTCAGAAGCTCAAACGCGAACTTGAGAAAGATGGCTACGATGCACCAACCATCCAGTCGCTGTTCAGCTAACTCAGGGAACTTACGGCGGAAATAGCACCATGCCGATCACCGACGAACAAATCAAAGCGCTGGTCAACATGATCGCTACCGTCCAGCCCGACGAGTTGGACTGCGATACCTGTTCGCAACGCATCGCGGAGTTCGCCGAGACGCAACTCCTCGGCAAGACCGTCGATGAGTCCCAAAAAGCGATCCGAACGCACTTGGAGAACTGCCACTGCTGCCAGGCCGAGTTCAACGACCTACTGACTGCTTTAAAAGGTATCGACGAAGACTAAGTGCTAGAGTAAGCACCCCGCATCGACGAGATAACGTTCCGACACCAAGCGGACCCGCAGTATTTTAACAGGAGATCGCAGAGGGAACAGAGAAGGAGAAGGTACTGGATGGGAAAGCTGGTTTTCATCACATTACACTTCTCGCGTTAGTTCTGATCAGTGTTCACGTGTGTATCGTATCAGTGATATTGCATCGTCGAACTCCGTTACCTCTGTTTCCTCCTGTTCATGGCTCTATCGTTGCGGCCGGGTCTCGTCCCGAGTGTTTCGTGGCAGCGTCCTTGTCGGCAGCGTTCTGATGGAGATTTATGACGTTCGTTCACCAATTCAGTCCCGACGACCGTGTTCAAATCGTCGCCGTGACGTTCATCCAGCACCTCGATTACCATCGGCAAATCGGTTCGACCAACGATCGCGCGATGGAGCTTGCCAAGCAACCAAACGAGTCCTTTCCGCTGCTTGTTTTGGCCGAGTCGCAGAGGACCGGGCGGGGACGGGGCACCAACGTGTGGTGGTCCAGTGGCGGAGCGCTGACGTTTTCCGTCGTGTTGGCGACCGAAGCTGCCCAACTGCCGCCGGAGCGTTGGCCCCAAGTTTCGCTGATCGTCGGATTAGCGGTATGCGAAGCCCTGCAGGAGCTGCTGTCGCGCGGCGTGCCCACAACCAGCCTAGACGCGCTTCCCGCGGCACAAGTGAAGTGGCCCAACGACGTCTATATCGAGGGACGAAAGATCTGCGGCATTCTGGTGGAAGTGCCGCCCAACTTGCCCGGTAAGCTGATACTGGGGATCGGCATCAACGTCAACAATTCGGTCGACGACGCGCCGGAGGAAATCCAGCAGCTGGCCACGTCGCTTCGCGATCTGACCGGGCAGCACTACTCACTAACAGACGTGCTGGTCAAAGTCCTCCAACAACTGGGCGAGCGATTGCAGACACACGCGCTGTGGACCAAGGAAGTCGTCTCCGGTTGGCGCGAGCGTTGTTTCCTCACCGGCAAATCGATCCAAGTCGACAACGGCACCCGCCATTCGACCGGCAAATGTCTCGGCATCGACGAAACGGGGGCATTGTTGCTAGACGTTGACGGTCAGATCGAAAAACACCTGGCTGGGGTGATTACGGTACGGTAGGATCCGTGCCGCACTCTGAGCGTCGCAAAACGGGCGGTATTGGAACTCTTGCAAAAACGATGCTCTGCGAGGTTGTGTGGTTGGTGAATAGCTCCGAGGAACGCTGCGTTCGGCGCTTGAAATATTGCGGCAATTGGTCAGAAGCGGGAGAGTACCACCCACCCAATCCCAATGGTAGGATGGTGTGCTCGCACCCATCTTCTCAAGTCCCCAGTCGCTCTGAATGACGAATTATCGCCGCAACTACGTTAAGGGCGGCACCTACTTCTTCACCGTCGTGACACACCAAAGGCGTCCGCCGTCGATTACCTACATGTGAATCCGTTGAAACATAAACTTGTGGAGCGAGTTGTCGATTGGCCTTGGTCATCTTTTCACCGTTACGTTCGCTTGGGCGAATACTTGCCAGACTGGGGCTCAGCAGACCAGTGGTACGGCGATGAGTGGCGGAAGTTCGAATAGCAGAGCAACTCGGCAGGCGACCGTCAAAGATGAGTGCGAGCACCCATCCTACTTGCTGGCATTCAGCGCCACGTTCACCGACGGGTCGCAAGGCGTGTTCGTCTCGAATCTGGTCGCCGTCCCGGAACCAACCGCCGCGTTCCTCGTCAGCGTCGCAATAACGTTGGCGAGTGCGCGCCGTCGATACGTTTCGCACATCAGGTGAGCTATTCCGCACAGTAATGCGAGTCATTTGCCACATTACTGCGATCGACCTGGACCAACCTCGCCCTGACTTGAGCAGCGTGTCGCAGCTAGCCGTTAGCCGACAGGTTGAAAACAACTGTATGGGGTTATCTAATCTTCCCGCAAGTGAATCAATTTCGACGGTGTTACCTATCTTCGAACTCATGGAACATGCGACGTAAACAAAATTCTTGACACGGCTTTTGCTTAAAGTCTATGATTCGATGCACTTGGAGATGAGGACGGTGTAGTGAGCGTGTGGCCGCAAGAAACATCTGGTGTGACCGATGTTGTGCATTGTTTTTGCTGCCTCTGCGCCCGAAGCATCGTTACTACGACCGGCGTAGTGATCGCAGTCGAACCTGGAACAGAGAGGCCGAATGATGATTCTTAACAGTTCGCGCACGAGGTGCGCACCGAGGACGTTTCTCGCAACCGCGTCAACAGGCAGAATTCTATCACTTGTAGTACTGCTTGCGATTTGTTTTCCGCCGCTACCAATTGCCGAAGCCAGCAACAAGCTACAGACGGTGGCTCTCAGCGGCGACTCTACACCAAGGCGACCGGGCGAAGAGGATAAGGACCCCGTTTTTGCAACTCGCATTCCAAGACCATTTGAATCCGTCGTCATCAATGATGATGGGCAGACTGCATTTATCGGTACGATTGAAACGCCAGATACCATAGGCAATACTCCCGTCGTCAGACGGCGACAATCGATTCTGCGTAGTCAGACGGACGGCGACCTGGCTCTGGTGGTGTCCGAGGGCGATTCCTTGCCGGGATCGTCAGGGAACGACACCTTTCGTTTCTTGACCGCAGAGGAACTGATCATAAACAATCAAGGACAGGTTGCGCTTGTTGTCTTAAACGGGGGCTTTGTGGATGATGCCGGAGTGCTGAAACCCATCATCGACGAAAGTGTGGCGGATTCGTTTCCCGGGAAGAGACTCAGTTCGCCGCTATGGCTCACCCTCAACGACCGCGGGCAGATGGCGTTCGTGTCAGGAATTTTTGAACCTAGCGCAACCCAGACCGACGATTTCAGGCTATTTCTCGCCGAGGTAGACAGCCCTGAGTTGAAGCTAATTGCCAGGAGCGAAGGCAGCTCCCCCGGTTTGGAGGATTCCTCTATCAGTCAGATTTCAACACCAATACTAAATGATCAAGGCGAGATCGCGTTCAATGCCGTACTCAGCTCAGAGCAGGTTTCTGCTCCCAATGGTAGTGCCGTTCTACGTAGCGATTCAGGTGCGCTGTCGGTCGTGGCTGTTCGGGGACAGCCTGTTCCCGAGATGGGTGATCAGGAGCAGTTTGCAGTGAGTGAGGTTGGCGGAGGATTCGGAATCAACAACGCTGGAGAGATACCATTCTATGCATCGGTAAAGGAACCGGGCAGATTTGCCCCTACGTACGTCGCACTCTTCATCGATGCTGGGAGCGATGGGCGTCAATTGGTCTGGCGTCAGGGCAATGCGGTCCCGATCTCAGATTCCGAACTCACGTACGGAGTTGCTCAAACCACTCCGGTTCTTAACTCGCAGGGCCAACTCCTCTTTCGCACAACTCTACGCGGAGAAAATGTAGATGAGACCAATGAGGACGCAATCGTTCGGCAAACTCCTGGTCAGCTGGCGGAACTCGTTGCACGCAGGGGGGATCCCGCTCCCGGCGTAGAAGACGGAGTGCTGTTTAGAGAATTGGCCCTCGTTGCTAACCACTCGATAAATGGCCTGGGCCAGGCTGCCTTTACGTCAACCTTGTCTGACAACACTTCCGCGCTGTATGCCGAAGACTTGTCAGGAGAACTAAAGCTAATCGTGCGCACCGGTGATTTGCTCGATGTGAGTGACGATCCACTAATGCCAGACTGGCGCGAGGTGCGATCCTTCGAGTTCATCGGTGGCAGTGGCAACCAGGATGGCCGAGGCAGCGCCTTCAACGAGCGAGGCCAACTCGCTTTCAGCGCCTCGTTCACCGACAACTCACACGGCGTGTTCATCTCAAATCTGGTCGCCATCCCGGAACCAACCTCGGCATCTTACGTCGCCATCGCACTGACGTTGTTGGGTATGCGCCGTGGTCGTATTTCGTAGCTCCAACGGGAATCTTGGCGCGGTACTGCAGGTCAAGTCGCGAGGATGCCGGTGTCGCTCGCGACGAGAGGCAATGCGATGTGACCTCTTGGGCAATGCCCACCGAGAAGCGTTCGACTCGAGTCATTCCAATCGCCAATAAAAGAATCAACCAAAAGGGTTAACGGCGTAAGGTACCACCCGCGGTAACGCTCATGAGATTACTATTGATTTCACCGGGCACGCGGCCCAATGGGATGAATGTTTGAACAACCAAGAAGCGTAAACGAAGGAAAGACGTTGAAAAGCCCTATGACGAGCATGCTTGGGTGCAACAGATTGTTATACCGCTGTTTCAAACGCCTCATTGTACATGCCACGATCGAACACAAACGGATCTATTTGGTAGGCCCAATCACGGTGGAATTGCTGGAAGTTGCTCCATATGACAGTAGTTTCGCCGACAGTAATGTCAGCAACAAGAAACCAGCAGTCTGTGATGCCGCAGGTACATTGAAGAATCAGTGATTTGCCGTTGACTGGATCATCCGCATCAGTGCGGAATCCGTGATCGTATGGTTCGCCGAAGAAATTCTGGGATGGCGGGAATGCGAGCGCTGGCGAAAGATACAGGTACTGACCCGCCAGAGCGTCGCGATGACCGAGTTCTAAGGGTGTTTCACCTTCGGCAATCCGTTCGTCGTATTCACGTCTTACGTACGGCAATTCAATTCGGCGAATGATGTCAACGAGCGACTCGCCGTTGACGATCATCACAACTTGCTGGAAGCCGCCGCCGTTTGGCCACCGGACGTATTGGTCTGCTGGTGTGTGGAGTTGAATCGTGTCCATCTCGGTATTGCGACCACGTAGCGACAGAACTTGTGATTGGAACGGATATTCCGAACAAAAAAAGACCTAGTCAGGATTACCCTATCCAAACCCTAGACAAGTGTCAATTTACTATAGATTCATACATTCAATTCCTCAGCGATTCCCTCTCGCCATCCACCGGGAACGACTACGTTCACCCGCCGCCGGTCGATTGTACCGTTTAGTAGTCATTGGAGATTATATATACAGTGAGCGCATGCTGGGCGCAGGCGGCTACGAATTCAGGGGGAAACGACAACTCCATTTGGTCTTGGTCCATTCTAATCTCAACAAAGAGTCGCAATTGGAGGCCCGCCGAACGCATTTGGGCCGTAACCTGCGGTTGTCGCTCAGAAAGAAAGCTTGCAGCCTTACGAAATCCGTCGGCGATTCCGTTCTCAAATGCGATTGATTGAGCTCCGGCGTCAGCGGACGTATCAATGTTGGAATAATCGCTGTACCGAACCACGGCGAAGCACACCATTCCAGAAGCCCATGCTCCACCATCTGCGCGAGCTGATTCAACCTCGCCCGGATCAATTTCCAGCGGAACGAGAAATTCTTCAGATGTGACGCCGCTGGACCCACAGGATGCCTGAAGGCCTATCAACACCGAGCCCACCGACATCGCCTAAGCCTCCTACGCATAACGTCCGCGATAACCGAGTCGCGGGAGTTGATGTTCCATTGCGAAATCGCCCGGCTACCGCGACTTCGGCTCACCGCGTTGTTCTGCTCAGCTTACGCTTCGCAGTCAATGCAAGGTCAGTATCCTTCGTCAGCCCTGTATTTGTCAAAACCCTGGTCGTTGCTGACGTGTTCCAACCAGGGGATTCCATAATCTCGCATTCCGTCAGAAAGCATCTCCACGAAAGGCCCAGCATCATCGGTCGCCCAGATCTTCCAATCTTGAGTGTCGTTTTGCGTGAGGTATCCCAAACTTGTTTCGACCGACTCGTCACAACCAACCTGCGTATTCTTCGAATCGTTGTCCGCTCGACATACTCTCAGGAATATCGTGAACCGCCCCCGATTCTTGCTCCACCATTTGTCACGGACGACGTTAACCTCACGATTAAAGTTCTTTCTGCGTCCGGCGTATCGAGCAATCGTGTATCCCGATCGGTCGTGGGACAGATTAATGCCAACATGGGCCAATTGCGGTTCAATTGACTCAGCGAGAATTTGGCGCAGATGCTCAATGACAGTCATCATTGACGAGCAGAACGTCTGAGTTACCCGGGCGATGAGTTGACGTGAATGAGCGAAGCGAACGCCCGATTTGTTATCGCTCCGGTTCAACGACTTATTATGTTGCGACCGGTCTCGCGATTCGCAGCGTGGTTTTGAAAATCATCCACACCAGGACGACGCCAGAAGCACAAACCGCCAGTATACACATGGCCGTTGGTGGATAGTACAGCACAACTTCCGACGGATCAGGCCCGTAATCCGCGACCTGAGAATTCCACATTGCACCCGTGATCCCCCAGCCGACAAACGAGGTCGTGAGCAACAAGATGATCGCGAGTATTGGGTAACGAGAAAATGCAAGCGCGACCGAAAATCCGATCGCAGCTCCGATAAGCGTACACAAAGGCACGATCATCATTCCGAATTGTTGTCCATAGGAAAGCACAGGGCCGGCAGGTCGAGTTGATGCGACATGCAATTCCAGCGCGAGGCCGCCGAATATCGAACCCGCCAAGCCGGCGGCACCGCCAATTACCGTAAACAGGATCAGCCGCGTTGCAACCAAGACGGTTCGCGTTTCCTGTTGGATGCGAACTGGTGGCTGATCCACTGATTTCGGACTGGCGGAAACAGGTTTCATGGCAATCGCTCAATGCCAAACAACATGAGGCCTGCCGTCACCGGGCACGAACGGAAGACTATGATTTCTGTTGCGCGTGATTGAGAGCTCAGTTTCACGGTTTTGTTATCCCGCGACTTTCGTTGTGCAATGCTGTCGGGTCGTAGGTCAGTCCTACGACCAACGCAGTAGTCGTACCAAAAAAGATCAAACCGATCGCAACTACCGCAGCAAATACGTAGGTTGGATTCGGCGTCACTCCCTTTCCAGCGGGGCCAAACACCGTACAAATTGCGAAAGCGGCCAAGCCACAAATTGCTGAGAATACTAAGCCCTTTCGAACAGCCAATAATATTCGTGGCCATTTGGCAATGGTTGCAGAGTGTTGCAAGTGTTTAATTGTTGCGTGCACAAAACCAGCCACAGCGAAAGCAAGCACAGCCCCGATCGCAACGTATCCGATGGCAAGTTGAGGAGATTCCTTTGGTCGGACTGGCCAAAAATAGCCGTGTTGTAGAAAGAGGTAGTCAAATAGCAAGGTCGCAACGATGGCGTTTGAGATCGCGGCAACGAAGTGAAATCGCGGCGCAAAAACCACTGCGGCAATCGTAGCAGGGATCAACACCCACGCAAAATAGTAGGCGGCAAATCCATCGGTTGGATTCTGAACATACGTGATTGCGAAAAATGATGCCTGCAAAAGGGCAAGCGCGATAGTCGCAATCGTTGTTTTCATTCAATCGCCACGAATTATCAGTGGATCTTCCATACCCGCATAACGACCAAGTTCACCCGCCGTCTGATGATTGTACCATTTGACAAGACGTTTCGGCGGTCGGGTGCAACGGCTTGTTATGTGTGAACGCGAAGCACGCAACGCCGCGCGTGAACGCCAAATGTGCACAGGACAGGAATTAACAGCAGGAAACAACCAATTCGCCAGTGCCGCCACCAGGGTTGAAATGCAAAATTCAGCGAGACCGGGCTGACAGCGGGCAACTGAGCGAGCCACCAGCAAGCGGCGAACCACGCGCACGAAAGCGATGCGCCAACGAGCAGGGCTATTGTGAACCTGCGCATGATGGATCTCTGAGGACACATAAGGGTGGCCATAACCGGGATCGCCGATTGTACCTTCGTTCGTAAACCGCGCCACAGCGATCTTCGGTTCATGGCATGGTTATCTGCGGTTTTTCTGTCTCAAGTCGGTGTTTTGCCAGAAATGACCAGATTCTGTCATTAAGGGGTGCGTGCCAACGATGGCCAACACCTTCAGGACGAATCACCTCGACTTCGTGGCCCCGTTCACGAAATGCATCGGGAACGCGTGGAAACCACGACTCCGGAACACGATCATCTTCAGTTCCGACAACTATTATGAGGGGAAACGGCCTCTGCGAATCAACAACATCACTGGTGACCATACCCTGCGAAGCGACAGCTGCAATTCGGTCGCTGCGCAGTCCACCAAGGCGAATGGCAAAATCTCCTCCCATTGACATTCCTGTCGCATAAATTCGGGACGAATCAATTCGGTACTCATTCTCCAAGTGATCGCAAAGTCGGTCAACAAAGTCTACATCCGAATTAGCTTTCCCTGGTCGAGGGGGGCGCCAAGTCGGATTGCCATCTAAATAGGCAAGAAAGAACCCATGTTTGTTGACCAGTTCATGCAGCTGCGAAGACTCCCGCATCCCTTCTGCGGTCCCAGTGAAACCGTGGAACGCCAGCAACAAAGGCAAGTCACCCTCGACGCGATCCGGCGCAAAAAAGAGATACCTACGAGCCTCACCGTTAACTTGGATTATCCGCTCGCTCGCGTCAGTTCTAACATAGGCGACGACCGTGGCGAGACAACCAAGCACGAAAAGACCACAAACGACTCGGCGGAGCTTTGGAAGGGTTTTTCGCATGTCCGAGCGCGTTTGTTGGATCCAAATTCCTGCCCACTGCAAAGCACATGACAAGAATTCCACGACACAACGCCGCATAATAGTGTCAGGGGGGTGTTCTATGGTATCCATCCATGAATTGCATGCCCGCCACAGCTCCGCTCCACGACGGAACTCCTGTCATGGTAACATATTATCCCCAGAGCGCCCCCACAAGCTTCCGCAAAGGCGGCGCAGCGCTCGCGACGAGACGCAATGCGATTTGACCTCTTGGGGTCTGCCCACCGACAATCGTTCGATCAAATTCCCACCGATGGCTACGTCAACCGCTCACGACTGGCGGTGCCACGTGCGAGAACAGCGCCGGGGGCTTCCCCCAATCATCTGCATCCGCCTGTTAGGCACGATCGCTGCCAATCTCTCTCGTAACGGCGGCCAATAGCTGGTCGAAAGTCTTCAGCGGAATGATAGCGCTGAAATCCCAGGTCTCGTCGTCATCGCCGACGAGGATGGAAACCTGGCTGTCGTCGGAGCACCAAAATGCCGGGCGTCCGGCCGATTGTCCGATTTGAACTGAAGCACGATCATTCCAGCTTGCGTGCCGAACGCTCTTGAGCTGTTCGACTTCGGAATCGTGGATCCACACGTTTAGTTCGAACTCTTGACCGCTGATTTTCGCCAGAACTCCGAAGCCGTCCGGCGCTGTACTTCGAGAGGCTTCGACCGAAATCGCATGCATGTGTCTAACAAGAATTTTACGTAACAACGTCGAATAGTATTTGACATGGGGGTGCCGCATGGTATCCATCCATAATTTGCATGCCCGCCACAGCTCCGCTCCACAACGGAACTCCTGCCATGGTAACCTATTATCCCCAGGTCTGCGTCAACGCGGTGGGTGCGTTGGATTATGATTTCAGAACCAGCGTGATCGCCCACTCACGTTCAACGCATTGTTCCCTGCGGTTGGCGTTGATCAAGTGTCGGTTTGGATGAAGATGTAACGCCCGCGAGCAGCCGCATCGACAATGACCTCTAGTAAACCGTCAAAGAACTGCTCTCGCACGCAACCGTCACCGTCATCGGGCAGGTTCGCAAAGTACGCTTCAACCGCAAATAGTTGTACTGCAAGTCGCTTGACTGTCTCGGGGTCGAAAATGCTGTACATACGGTGATAACCGTAATCGTGAGCAAGTTCGCCATGGAAACGAAAGCCACTGGAACCGAACACCGGCTCTTTGAACATGTCTGCACCTTGGGCAACACATTCTTCAGCACAGTCCCAGTAGACGCTTTCATAGTCAGAGCATTCGAAGCCAATGCCCACGGCCTTACCAACGTCATGGCGTAGTGAAAAAACGAGTTCATCCCAAATCTCGGCGTCCTCTTCGTCGAGATCGACGTACCAATCGGGCGACGACAGCCTAGTCTTGATCGCGTCCGCAAGTTGCGAGAGATCGTTTGGAAAGACATTAGAATCTCCAACCGATTCTTGCAGATACTTGGCGATAGTCATCGCTTGGTCGTCGGTCGGACTGGTTGTGAGTTGCGAGAAGGCACTCCCATCAAGTGTGTAGATGAAGTAGCCACCCATTGTTGCAGCACCTCCAGTTTCGGGCTTAGCAGGGAACGGTACCGATCACCCGGTCGCGACGGTTGATCTTCCAATTCAAAACGCCCGGTTACCGCGACTTGGGGGCATCGGTTGGTTCGCCGATTTTCGCGTGGGATGCTAGACGTTTCCCCATGCTGATGCGTTGCTCAATATCGTATCCCAACGAACGGTAAAAGGCCACGACCGCATCATTTTGTAAACGAACTTGAAGGTTGATTTTGGGACAGTCAAGATTGTCGAGTGCCTCTTCGGCGTGCCGCATCAGCGTCGAGCCGATACCCCGTCGCTGTTGTGTCGGAGTCACTGCAAGTGAGTAGATCCACCCTCGGTGGCCGTCGTAGCCCGTCCCAACTACAGTCGCATCCAACTCCGCTACAAAGAAGAGACCATCATCCGCTTCGCATTTTCGTTGGATCGATGTCGCAGGATCATTGTGCCCTGTTGCATTTGGAAACACGTCATCCCAAAGCGATATCACCGCATCGCGATCTTTGGGTTCGTAATGTCGTACAAGAATAGACAATGTATATGTCGATTAACGGAGGGGATGTCATTCGGCGAACGACTAAGTTCACCCACCCGGCGGCGGCGAGCGACGCGGACTTCAAAAGATGGACCCGACCGCCGCTCGGGTGCAACACACTGTTATGCGGCGTTCATTTGTCCAGCGAACTGGAGAGTTGGTTGTAGGCGTCAGTGATGTCAAACCAGTATTCCGAGCCGTCTGTGCATTGAATCAAATCAAGATGCTTGTCGTCTGAGTGCGAAAGTGATTGCTGCTTGAGTTGTTTTCCAAGCGACTCAATGACGTCATGTTCATCAGATGTACGTGCAACGACGTAAGGGTTGTTAGCCGAGCCGTCTCCGCTTGCAAGTATGCCTTCCAGACACGCCTGACCAATCATCATTTCCATCTGGGCTGCTTGCTCATCGCCGAGCTTGTGATGCAGGAACCCAAGCAGTTGGTGGGCACGTGGGCTGAGAATGAGATTGCCCATCGAGTTCTGAATTGCATCGCGGGCTTCTTCGATCTTCTGTTGTTCGTAGAGTTCGCCAGCCGCGTCGATTTCATCCGAGTACGGTTCGTATCCTTCTGACGCGATGAGCTTCGCCCGGAACGCAAGATAAGTGTCCCTATCCGGGGACTGAATGAACTGGATAAGCTCTTCACGCATGTAAAACACCTTTGCTGCATAACAAGAATTCTACGGCACAACGCCGCATAGTACTTAACAAGGGGGGTGGTGCATGGTATCCGTCCATATCCGCACAGCTCCGCTCCACAACGGAACTCCTGTCATGGTAACATATTATCCCCAGAGCGCCCCCATAAGCTTCAGCAACGGCGGCGCAGCGTAGCACGCCAATTTCCGGTGTTATGCAGCAGGCACGCGTTCCACAAGACAGAAAGCGGGTTGCACCGACAGTCGGCCGGAGTTGGCATGCCCATCGAGCAGATGCTGTCGGCCGATGGTCGGTGTCGCTCACGACGAGAGGCCGTCGCAGGCAAAGCTCCTTACTTCATTCTTGATCCTTGGCAACGGGCAAGACCTGACATTTTTGAGTTTGAGGGATTCCAGACGCTCTGGCCGGTTTCCAGCGCTCGCAATGAGAAAGTAAAACTCTAGATGCTATTCAAATATTTGCTGCACCCAATTCCAGTAGCTTGTATGTGGCTAATCTTCGTGGTTTTGAACTTGGTCTTTTCGTTAAATATGTATGGCCTTCGACATCGCTGCTTACAGAATACGCGGGCTATTCGCAGTGTGTTTTTCGCGCAAATGCTGGCGATCACACCATCTCTAGTTCTGATGCCTGCGCTTTGGGTGTCTCTACTTCACAGTCCCACCAATCGATTGTACATGTACGTATATACTTATCGAATTTGGGTAGACGGAGTGTTGGTCTTTTTCTGTTTTTTGGGGTTTATGCTCGTTTTCTCTCTTCGTGCGCTCATCACTTGGGAGCCGTTGTTTAAGGAGTTTTCTGCATGGGTTAGCTGCTTTCTCACACAAATTAGTTCCACCATTGCCCTAGGCGTTTACACCGCGGCCGCGCCTAGTTTCTAAATAGCTGACTAGCGCGTAGCACCGGCCGGAGTTGGCATGCCCATCGAGCAGATGTCGTCGGACGATTGTCCGTGTCGCTCGCGACAAGAGGCAATGCGATTTGACATGCCCACCGACAATCGTACGATCAAATTCCCACCGATGGCTTCGTCAACCGCTCACGACTGCCGGTCCCACCCGCGACCACTCATCATGTACAACGGATCAAACGCTCGCGCGACCAGAATGTATGTGTGATGGTGAGCCCTAAAACAACAAGTACAGCGCTCGCTGGTTCCGGCACGGGTGCCAGCGGGATGTGCTCGGTCGACATTAGAATCGTCGACCAAATTGCACTACTACCCGGTCGGGTATCGAAGTGACTTAGACCTGGCGACGCGGGTTCCCAGATTTCTCCGAACACCGTTGTCAACAACTCTTCATCGTCGCGAAGCAACGGAGGGTCACCAACGATGGGAGGGTTTTCTGGCTTCCACATCCACGCCTCTAACACACCGTCGAAGGTGTCAAACTGAATGACCACGTCTTCAAGGGTATTCAGGCCTGATTCCCCGGTGACGACAGGAACCAATAAGTTGGAGTCATCGCCTTGAGCATCCGCGAAACCATCTTCATGAAGGTCGACGTCAGCTCCGCCGCCAAAGCTGGTTGCCGAAGGCGTAATGAGCACACCCAACCGATTGTTAGGTCCGCCAGGGAGTAAGCGTCCAGTCGCGCGAATCGACCAACCTCGCCTTAGCCCAACGTTTGTAGCCACGGCTCGGCTGGATGAGCGGATGGGCTGCTCTGTGTTGTAGAGCCGCAATCCGGATCCAATGGCCAGTTCATAATCTGCATCGAATGCCCATTCGACCCCCCCGGGAGACCCGTCAACGACATCGTCGCCGAGGACCCCGTCGGTAAAGTCCTCAAACCAAGTCTCTGCGATTGCGTTAGATAAGTGCCCCGACGCAAGAATTGCGGCTACGATCGATACTGCTACATACTTCGAGAACACCTTCTACCCTCGATCTGTGGGTAACGTCGTTTGCACGACGCTCCGACTACAAGAGAACCAATGTGGTGGGACTCGCTAGACAATTCGCTTAGCCTAAATGCTTGACAGTGGTGGCGGCTGGCACAACTGAACACACTCGCCAGTTAACCGACTGAGCGGACACTCCCCACGGGCGAGTGTGACCCCGAGTGTAAGGCTGGCCTGGGGGTAAATCAAGTAAGCTCCATACGCTCATTGGGAACGCTTAGCATGCAGAATAACACGACTCTCGGCGCGACGTAACCACACCCAAACGCCGCCCAGAATTTCGTTGAAATTGGGCCAGCAGATCGGGTAGAAATGGTCTCGCTGACGCGGCTGCTCCAACTGCTTTGCGTCGTAGACTTGGCGCCTGCGATCGGAGGAGCGGCGGAATATTGAGACAAATTCGGACACGTGTTTGGATTGCTTTACCGCTTGCTGGATAAGGGTTTATGGCTTTTGGCGGGGAATAGTTTTCGGACACTTTCGTGGCCAAGATTCCGAATACTCGGCCGCCACATGCGTGGGGCATTTGCCGAAGTTGTTGCTGCGGCTCAACTTAGGACAACGCCAGTGGCGGCGGGAGGCGGAATTTTAGGACACCAGTTGGCGTTCGAAACGCCGTTGCAAAATCGGCGGAGGAGGATTCGCCCAAACTGCTGGCACCGCCGGGGAGTGAGGCAGGCTGCCCTTGCCGTCTGCCAGCAGATTCGCGATCATTCGCGGCCTTTGTTTTTGACTCGAGGGAATGCATGCACAGTGGTTGCTGTTATCGATGGGTTGGCTCGACGCTCGCGTGCGCGCTGGTGTTGGGCTGTCATCAATGGGAGGGGTCCGGGGTGATCTACCCAATCGGCAACTCCTTTCCCGCCGGACAACCGGGGGCCATGCAACCACACGGTGGCACCTACGGTCCGCAAGCGGTGACCAACACCGTGTATGTGCCGGTGGGGAATCCCGATTTGGTGTGGGAGCAAATCGTCGCGGTGGTGGACGATTACTTTCGCATCGAACGCGAGAGCCGCGTGCAGACGGTGGGCAACGTGGTGACCGAAGGACGGATCGATACGTTTCCGCAGGTCGGTGCCACCTGGTTGGAACCGCATCGACCCGATTCGGCTGGTTGGGACAATCGGTGGGAAAGCACCTTCCAAACGATTCGTCGCCGCGCGGTCATTCGAGTGATCCCGCAACAAGGCGGTTACTTGATCGATGCGGTAGTGCATAAAGAACTCGAAGACCTGCCTCGACCAGAAAACTCGACGGCCGGAGCCGCGTCGTTCCGCAACGACAACTCGCTACGCAGCCGCCTCGACGAACAAGTCGATCGCACACGGCTGTCGGATCACTGGATCCCACTGGGCCGCGACACGATGGTCGAGCAACAGCTGCTATCGGAGATTCGCGCCTGTGTCACCGGGCAATCGTCTTGAAGACTTTCGCGTGACGAATGTCGATGACGCTTGACGAGTGAGCGGACGCGGCTGCCACAGAGTTTCTTGAGAAATGGAGGCGATTCTGAGAGAATTTGACGATGGCCAGCAGCTCCACGCAAGTCGGTAGCTGCCAGCAACCCGCTCGTCTGCACCAAGTAATTCTATTTGTTCTCCGAGGACCGTTGCCATGAATCACCCAGTCGTCTCGCGCGAGCAATGGATTGCCGCTCGGAAAGAACTCCTCGCCAAGGAGAAGGCGCTGACCCGTCAACGGGACGAGCTGAGCCAGTTGCGCCGCGAGATGCCGTGGACCAAGGTGGAGAAGTATTACCAGTTCGAGGGTGAGAATGGCAAGGCCTCACTGGTCGATCTGTTCGGCGAGTGTAGCCAGCTGATTGTCTATCACTTCATGTTCGACCCGTCGTGGACAGAAGGCTGCAAGTCGTGCTCACTGTTGGCGGATACGTATCAGGCTCTCGGCATTCACCTGCAACATCGCGACGTGTCGATGGTGACGATCTCGCGGGCGCCACTCGAAAAACTACTCGCGTATCGTAAGCGGATGGGTTGGAACTTCCCTTGGCTGTCTTCGCTCAACACAGATTTCAACCACGACTTCGGCGTGACCTTCACCGAGGAACAAATCCAGCAGGGCGACACGTTTTACAACTACGAAACAAAACCGTTCCCAATCGCCGAAGCACCTGGAATCAGTGTCTTCGCCCGCGACGGCGACGACATCTATCACACGTATTCAGCTTATGCCCGTGGACTCGACCAATTGATGGGCATCTACAGTTTTTTGGACCTGGTGCCCAAAGGCCGCGACGAGCAGGACCTCACTTACGCAATGGAATGGGTCCGCCACCGCGACCGCTACGACGACGCAACGTTCGTCGATCCGTACGTGCAACTGATGGTCGAGACGCCGGAATCGTGAGGGTGGTCAGGGAAGAGATGCTTAGAAATTTAGCCGCAGATGAACACCGATAGACGCAGATAGAACTATCCGTGTTCATCGGTGTTCATCTGTGGCCAATTATGAACAAACCAAGATCTCAGTCGACTCCCTCCGACGCGACGGCAACCGGCTCGGGAACGACCTGTGGTGGCGGGCTTTCAACGGCTTCCTCGTGCAGGATTGGTTCGTGATCGGTTTCGATCACGCGCATCGTGCGCCATTTGCCAGCCCGGTAACGCAATAAGAACGTCACGCCCATGACCCAGACCCAGCCGATGGCGAGGGACCAACACCAATAAATGCCGAGCTCAAGCTCCTCGACCGCTAGCCAGCTGAGGCTGGCCAGCAGGATGGCCATCACGATCGTCACGCGTAGGATGAAGCGAGTGTCGCCGGCACCTTTGAGTGCGCTGACGTAGACCATCAACACCGCATCGAACAGATTGTACGCTGCGACAAAGCAGAGCAGGTTGACTGCTATCGCGTAGATGACTTTTTGAACTTCCACCGGATCGGAGTTCTCAACGAAGAATCCTGCCAGAAACAGATCGGGAGTCAGTACATACAGCAACGAGATCAGCGTCATATAGCCAATCGCGATCCACAGCACGGTTTTGGTCGCGCGATCAGCCAGATCGTCGCGGTCTTCGCCGAGCTTTTGACCAACGAGAATACTGGTGGCTATCCCAAATCCCCAGATCGGCATGAACGCCACCGAACTAATGCTGAAGGCCAATGTGGTCGCCGTATTTTCGATGTGGCCTAATCTTCCCACCAACAATACGAATACCGTCCAACCCAGCACATCGAGCACCATCTGTACCCCGCTCGGCACCCCGAAGTACATCAGCCGCCGAAAGATGGGACGATCGAAGCGCATCCCACTTCGCGTTCCGTAGGTTTGCTCGTGAGTCGGTTGCAAAACCAAGTAGAGGTAGATGACTACTTTCAACCAGAGCGAAACGGTCGTTGCCCATGCAGCGCCCTCAATGCCCAGTTCCGGAAAGCCGCCATGGCCAAAGATCCACAGATAATCGAGCCCCAAGTTCACGACCACGACGGAGGTGTCCACGACCATCACGACCCATGTGCGTCCCAGCCCGCCGTAGAATGCCGACAGCGCGGTCGCGATGAGCATCGCCGGCGTGCCGTAGCAAAGGATTTGCAGGTACACCGTTTCCTGTTGCGCCGCCTCCGGCCCGTGCTGGGCGAACTCGAAAATCCACGGAGCGAGCGGCACCACCGCCAACATGAAAGGAGTTGCCAACAGCGCGACCCACACGCCTTGCCACACCGCGGCGCCGATTTGGCGAGGCTGCTTGTCGCCGAAGTACTGCGAGACGAATGTGTTCGCGTAGCTGCAGATGCCCATTGGCAGACACAGCGACGCCCACCAAACGATCGAGCCCGAGAATGCGGCCGCCATCGCGGTGCTGGAATGCCAATTGAGAAACATGCGATCGACGAAGGTCATCACCGTCACCGACAGCATCGAGACGACCAGCGGCAAGGCAACTTCGAGGACTTCGCGCCCGCCGGCCGGTCGACGCCACCAGGACGGATCTTCAGTCGAATTCGTGGCGAGAGGGGTACTCATGGTCGTCTGTTCCGAAGGGCCGCTGGCAGGCTGGGTATTGTACAGGAAATCTCCCGATCGCGTACGGCAGTATGTAGAGCTGACGACGCGGACACTGGCGGGCCTCCGAAGGTTCACCGTCTGCAAGCCGTGAGTGCAGCTTGTGCGCATACGAAAGACAAACTTGCGCAGCACCTTCCACCCTTCCGCGATGGTCGTCGAACGTAATACGTGGGAGTACAATGAAGTCTTCCCGCACATACATCAAGCACGATTAGTGAGTGAGACTACGAAACTAAACGTCCATGACTAAGACCATCGACCCATCACAAAAGACTCCCGCCGCCGTCGGCGATTACCTGTCTGAACTTCGCAACCTTACCGGTGGCGACATTCGCACCGACGATTACAGCCGCATCTTGTACAGCACCGATGCCAGCATCTACCAAACGCTGCCCCACGCGGTCGTGCTGCCGCGCAACAACGAAGAGCTTCAGGCAGCCGTCGAACTGGCTGCCAAGCACCGTGTTCCCATTCTGCCAAGAGCAGGCGGCAGCAGTCTCGCCGGTCAAGCGGTCAACGCCGCGGTCGTACTCGATCTGAATCGTTATCTAAACGAGATTCTCGAAGTCAATCAGGAAGAGCAATGGGTGCGTGTGCAGCCAGGCGTTGTCCTCGATCCACTCAACATCGAATTGCAAAAGTATGGATTGCAGTTTGGCCCCGATCCGGCAAGCAGTAACCGCGCCGCGATGGGCGGCATCGTTGCGAATAACTCGACTGGCAGCCATTCGATTGTCTACGGGATGACGGCGGACCATGTACTCGAGACGGGCGTCTTCCTCAGCAACGGCAGTGCCGCACACTTCGCACCCCTTGAAAACGGCAGCCTGGAAGCGAAAGCGAAACTCGATAGTTTGGAAGGTCGCATCTACAGCACCATCTCGCAACTCGCAGCCTCGGAAGAAAACCGCGGGATCATCAGTAAAGGAACTCCTGGTCACTGGCGACGGTGCGGAGGCTACAACCTCGATCGCTTCATTCCCGACGGCGTGTCGTTCTTCGGCGAACGCGATGCACGGTTCAACTTGGCGAAACTCATCTGCGGCAGCGAAGGTACGCTCGGCGTGATGCACGAGATCAAGCTGCAGTTGGTGCGCAAGCCCCCGCGGACGGTACTTGCCGTGGTGCACTTCGATAACCTGCACGCGGCGCTATCGGCGGTGCCCGTCATGCTGGAAACCGATCCGTCGGCGGTCGAGTTGCTTGACAACCTCGGCCTGACGCGTTGCCGCGAGGCGGCGGAGTACGCGCGGCTGCTGGACAACTTTATCGAAGGCGATCCCAACTGCGTGCTCATCACCGAGTTCTGCGGCGAGACAGACGAAGAACTGCGGCATAAACTCGACCGCCTCAAGCAGCACTTGCCCAGCCAGGGTGTTCCTGCCGGCGCGATTACCGAAGCTTGGACCGCCCAGCAACAAACGGATGTGTGGACCGTTCGTAAAGTGGGGTTGGGATTCTTGATGAGCATCAAGGGCGACCACAAGCCGATCCCGTTCATCGAAGACGCCGCCGTGCCGGTCGAACACTTGGCCGACTACGTCACCAAGATCGAGCAGTTCTGCAACGACCTGGGAACGCATGTCGCCTACTACGCGCACGCCAGCGCTGGCTGTGTGCATATTCGACCGATGGTGAATACGAAAGTCGCTTCGGAAATAGCCAAGCTACCAAAGATCGGCCAGTTCTCGGTCGAGCTGCTACACGGTTATGGCGGATCGCTCTCCAGCGAACATGGCGACGGGCGTACGCGAAGTTGGCTGAATGAGAACTTCTACGGCCCCGAGTTGTACGGCCTTTATCGCGACGTCAAGCGTGCGTTCGATCCGCAGAACCTGCTCAATCCCGGCAACATCGTTGACGCGCCATCAATGACCGAGGACTTGCGCTACGGTGAAGACTATCAGGTGTTGCCAATCCGCGAGCAGATCGATTTCTCCGCAGACCAAGGCTTTCATCGGGCGGTGGAGATGTGCAACGGCGCCGGCATCTGTCGAAAAACGACCGCCGGCACGATGTGTCCCAGCTACATGGTCACTCGGGAAGAAGAGCACAGCACACGCGGCCGCGCGAACCTGCTCCGCGCCGCGTTGTCGGGAGCTTTGCCGCACGAGGAACTCACCAGCAAGCGAATGTACGAAGCGATGGACTTGTGCATCGAATGCAAGGCGTGCAAGAGCGAATGTCCTTCGTCGGTCGACATGACGAAGATCAAGTTCGAGTTTCTGGCGCAGTACTACATGAAGCATGGCGTGCCGCTACGCGCTCGGTTGATGGCCGACATCGCCAAGTTTAGCCGCTGGAACTCCGGCGCGATCGCGCCGGTTGTCAACGCGGTGATGGGCAACGGCCTCGTCCGTTGGCTGATGGAAAAAACGCTCGGCGTGAGCCGCCATCGGCAATTGCCGAAATTCGCCCGCGAGCCGTTTACCACGTGGTTCGAAAACCGGCCGAAGCCCAGCGATGCCAAGCGACAAGTTGTGTTGTTTAACGATACGTTCAACACGTACAACTATCCCCACATCAGCATCGCCGCGACGGAAGTGCTAGAGGCAGCGGGCTTCGAGGTGATTCTGCCCGGCCATTGGTGCTGCGGTCGGCCGATGATCTCCAAGGGCCTCGTCGACAAAGCCCGCGCGGCGGCGCGCGATTGCGTCGAAAAGCTCGCGCCGTTCGCCGAACAGGGCCTCCCCATCGTCGGACTCGAACCGAGTTGCTTGCTCACACTTCGCGACGAGCTGCTGACGCTGCTGCCCGACGAGCCGCGCGTAAAGACGATCGCGGAGCACTCGCTGCTGTTTGAAGAATTCATTGCCCAATTGGCCGCCGAAGAATCGCTCGATCTCGAATTCCGTGAAGCTGCCGAGAAAGTGCTACTTCACGGTCATTGCCAGCAAAAGGCACTTGTCGGCACCGGTCCGAGCAAGCAAACGCTCGGCGCTGCCGGCTGCGATGTCGAGGAAGTCGATTCAGGTTGTTGCGGCATGGCCGGCTCGTTTGGCTACGAAGCCGAGCACTATTCACTGTCGCAGGCGATGGGTGAACGAAAACTCCTGCCAGCAGTGAGAGCCGCCGCGGACTCGACCACCGTGGTCGCAGCCGGAGTCAGTTGCCGCCAACAAATCAAACACGCTACCGGCAAGCAAGCGCTGCACCCGGCCGAATTGCTGCGCAATCGACTGCAAGAAAAAGTCTAACCGAGCGGCTTTTCGCTCAGCTCATCGGCGTGTGATAGCTTCTGCGCGGCATGCGATCGTTCCGCCCGAATATTGTTGTGGGCTGGGCCGGCCAAGAATCGTCGTGGAATTGACCGTGGCGAAGTTCATAATGGGGCGTGAACCGGGGAGCTTTCGCAGCAGCGAGAGCATGCGCGGAGCAATTCCGACCCGGGGCCAAGCCACGAGTTTTGCTTGCGCTAATTGCCAGCCGGAAGCGGAAAAACAAGGGGTCTGGCGCACAGTTTTGCTCGACGAAAAGGAGTTCGCCTGGTTGTGCAAAACTAGGCGTTCCGCGTTCGACGGGAGCTGCGGCGCGTAGTCCACACAGCCGCCCAGCTAACCCGTTGGTGTTCGCTGCGCTCGACCACGGGCTAGGCGTGAAAATCCCTCGGGTTGATATACCGCGGTTCTTTTTTGACGGAGAGAACTTTCTTCATCCAGAGACAACCGAATGTGCAAGAAGAAATCTCGGAGGACGAGGTTGGGGTGGTCAAACCCGTTATTGTTGGTTCGTTGCAGCTCAATAGGTATTAGTTCCTACGCACCAGAACTGTTACTGTTTGTTGGCAAGACATCATGAGGCGTCAGCGGATTTTTGCACCTAAGCAAACTTGAAGTAGCACACCATCGTCACCACGACGACTCCGATGAGGTTGAGTGCGAAGCCCTCACGTGACATGTCGCGGATCGTAAGCTGGTTGGAGCCGAAGATAATCGCGTTGGGGCCCGTCGCGACGGGGAGCATGAAGGCGAAGCTTGCGCTGATTGCCGCAGGGACCATCAAAAACTTGCCATCGATCCCGGCGGCTTGCGAGGCGGCGGCGAGGATGGGCATCAGCAGATTGATCGTCGCGGTGTTGCTGGTCAACTCCGTCAAGAACGTAACCGTCAGACACACGAGCAAAATGATCAACAGCGGCGGCAGTTGGGCGATATCCGCGAGTCTTTCGCCAATCATCACACTCAAGCCCGAACTCTGAAACGCCTTGGAAATCACGATGCCACTGCTGAACAACAGCAAGATGCCCCAAGGTATGCCACAAGCGGTCTTCCAATCAAGCAGCTTCTCGCCCCGTCCGTTGGGAATGATAAACATGGCGACCACCGCGATCAGCGCGACACTCGCGTCATTCGCGGCGGGTAAGTCCAACCAGCCTTTCCAACCTCCGAATGGCTCGCCTCGGGTGATCCAAAGTGCGGCGGTAACTGCAAACACGCCGAGCGTGCGAATCTCTTCGCTGCGCCATTGCCCGACGTCGGGCAACTCGATCTTCGTCTTACTGGCCAGCCCGCGCGTGAGCCACAACGCCATCAGCGGCAGCATGACCACGACAACTGGGACCCCCCAACTCATCCATGTCGTGAATCCGATGTCGGTCTTCGAGATGCCATGGTACTCGCGAAAGAAGATGAGGTTGGGCGGCGTGCCCACTGGGGTGCCAACGCCGCCGACGCTGGCTGCGTACGCGGTCCCCAGTAGCAAGGCTACGCGGAGGCGGCGATCTTCGACACCTTCCAAGACCGCGAGTACCACGGGCAAGAGCATCAGCGTCGTCGCCATGTTGGAAATCCACATACTCAGGCAGGCCGATGCGGCCATGAAGCCAAGTACCAATCGACGCGGACTGCTACCACCAAACAGCGAGACCATCGACAGCGCGATGCGGCGATGGGCACCGCTGCGCTCCATCGCCGAGGAGAGCATCAATCCGCCGAGCAACAACAGAATCAGCTTATCCCCATACGCCTCGGCGACTTTTTCAGGTGGTAGAACACCAACCAGTGGAAATACGGCCAGCGGAATCAGTGAGGTGGCGGGGATCGGAATCGGTTCAAACACCCACCACAATGCGCACAGCGCCGTAATCCCCGCCGTCCAAGCAATGTCGGGCGTCGAACCCGATTCGATCAGCGCGAAGAGAATCGACGTCGCCACCAGAGGGCCAATCCAGAGCGTGTGCGTCTTCATGGCTGCTAGTTTAACCACCGAGGCACCGAGGGCCCAGGCAGATTCCACCGCCTACTTTCTGCCACGCGAGTCGCATCTCGGTCGGTCAAGGACTTTCGCAGAAAACTTCGGATGCGCGGAGTTTACTCCTGCTTGGTTGATGTATAGAAATCACAAGCCCGCTACGGCTTTTCTTTTCTGAGATTGCAAGGAGATTCGCATGGACACTCTCGCGAACGTCGGCAATTGCTCTACTCCGCTCCGTTTCCGGCTGCGGACCCTGTTTCTGGCAATTGCCTTGCTAAGTATTCCGTTGACGTTGCTACATTGGCTCGGTTCGTACTTCGTGTTCCCAATCCTCTTCTCAGCCTGTTTAGTGGGAGTCTGTAGTTGGTACTATCGCCCCGACGCTCCCAAAAAGGTGCTTGGGATCGCGGGTCTGGCCGTCCCCGTAGGCCTGATGTTTTCGATTTTCTATCTGATGGTTAGTTTTCGCTTCGGTGGCGCAGGCACGCTAATCCTGCACACGGTGATTAACGCCCTCGTCTGCCTCGCGTGCGTGGGCATCAAGTGTCCACGTAAAGTAATCATTCCTGTTCTGATTGTAGCCGCGGTCGTGCCTTACTACTTCCGCATTGAGGCGATGCAGAAAGTCCGGCGGCAGTTTGATCAACTCCTCGCGGACTACCCGTTGGAGTCACTCGAGGCACGTCTTTCTTTCGAGGATGTCGCATCCGAAGCACGGGTCGTGCCTGCCAGTGTTGAGCAACTTTCACCCGAAGTAGCCGGAAATCTGACTAAACAAGCCGACCGTTTCACACACCGCAGGCAATGGTCACTTGAAGCACTCCACGAGAATTTCGAGATGCAGTTCGCCGCCGCTGCAGGATTCGGCTACATGCGAATGGCGCGAGTCTGGCCCGACGACTTGGAACCTGAACCCGTCGAAATCGCGAAGTTGCCAATCGCGGTGAGTGAGAGATTGCTAGGAGAGAACGGCTCAGATCATGCGGACGCACTACACCAAACCGTCGCATTCGATTTCCTAAACCTTGGGAAGACGGGCTATGTCCGTGATCGACGGCACGTCGCAGGTTTCCAGCCGCACAGTCCGACAGATCTAACGTCTACGATCGACAACCAGCGCTCATGCGGTCAGCCAAAAGTTGAGGTATCACATTGGCAGCTCACGCGGTTGGAACTTGTGAGTCTGCTGCGGCACTCTCCACCGCGTGTGTACGTTGCCGACTCGCTGCCGGCGATGGATCAGCTTGATCAGTTCGAGCATCGCGCCGTGACGGAGTTCGAAGAAACAAGCCTGCCAAAGCTGTATACCGAAGCCGATGTGGTCACAGAACAAGGCGACGATCGCATTCTGATGCTGGGCGCACTGCGGGCGAGCCAGGATTGTTTGGCGTGCCATCAAGGCAACCAAGGCAAACTCCTGGGAGCGTTCAGCTACGAGTTCGCGCGATACGACAGCAGTGACGGCGAGGCTCAGAAAATTGCGGACACGCGTCCTGTGGGCGGTTTTCACGCCTCGCTCGATCAACCATAATCGCTCGTATGAGCGAGCTAGCCACCTCTAATCAAGTCCTCAACATCGCCGCGTACAAGTTCGTACCACTGACGGAACTTGGGCCGCGGCGCGAGGCACTGCGCGCCTTCTGTTTGGACTTGAAGTTGCGTGGCACGATTCTGCTCAGCCCCGAGGGAATCAACATGTTCCTTGCGGGAAGTCGCGAGGCTGTCAATCAGTTGCTCGAGAGGTTGCAGCAGGATCCCGAGATCGGCACACTCGAAGTCAAGGAAAGCTTGAGCGATCATCAACCGTTCAATCGCATGCTCGTGCGGCTGAAGAAAGAGATCATTGCCTTTGGCATCGACGGAATCGATCCGCGAAACGCGCCGTCACGGAAAATCTCCGCGACCGAACTGAAGCAGTGGCTCGACGAGGGTCGTCCGCTGACGTTGCTGGACACGCGTAACGACTACGAAGTCCGTCTGGGAACGTTCAAGAACGCACTGCCGATCGGACTCGATCACTTCCGCAACTTCCCCGAAGCCGTCGACAACCTGCCCGCCGAGGTCACTGAAAAGCCGATTGTTATGTTCTGCACCGGCGGTATTCGTTGCGAGAAGGCGGGGCCCTACATGGAGCAGGCAGGATTCCGCGACGTCTATCAATTGGAGGGTGGCATCCTCAAGTATTTCGAAGAGTGCGGCGGCACTCACTACGAGGGCGATTGCTTTGTGTTCGACAAACGGACGGCTCTAGACGCCGACCTGCAGGAGACCGAAACGACCCTCTGCTACGCCTGCCAGGCCCCGCTCACGATCGACGAGCAGCAGTCGGAGCACTACGTGCCGGGCGAATCATGCCCGTATTGCTGGGAACGGCGACTGGCGGAAAACGCCACGACCCCCACAGATTGATCCTGCCTATCGCGCGCCAATCGTGTAAACTGCTGCAATTCCGCCTTCATCTTCTATCGGACAAAACGCCATGAGCGAAGCTGCGCCCAAGTCGAAGCACCAAACCGTCCCCTACGAAATCGAAACGATGCCACCCGGCATCCCGTACATTATCGGCAATGAGGCTGCCGAGCGTTTCAGCTTTTATGGCATGCGTGCGATTCTCTACGTGTTCATGACAGAGCACCTGATGAACGTGTCTGGCGAACTCGACGTGATGAGTGAAACTCAAGCGAAGATATGGCAACACAATTTCCTTACTGCCGCGTACTTCTTTCCGATTATTGGGGCGGTACTCTGCGACTGGCTGCTCGGTAAGTATCGAACGATCATCTGGCTCTCGTTAGTCTATTGCTTTGGCCATGCCGTCATGGCGATGGTTGATTTCCCGAGCTATACGCAAATCGCGCCGAAGACATGCCTGTTCGCGGCTCTCGGGTTAATCGCGATCGGTACCGGTGGTATTAAGCCGTGCGTATCAGCTCATGTTGGTGATCAATTTGGCTCGCGAAACAAGCATCTCGTGCCGCGCGTCTTTCGCTGGTTCTACTTTTCGATCAATTTAGGCTCAGCCGTTTCGACAATCCTCATACCAAGATTGTTGGAATGGTACGGTCCAGGCGTAGCCTTCGGGGTACCTGGAGTTTTGATGGCGATTGCGACTCTAATGTTCTGGATGGGGCGTAATAGGTTTGTTCACATTCCAGCCACTGGCCCAAAATTGTTCCGAGAAATCACCAGCCCAAATGGAATGAGAGCAATTAGAAACCTCGTCCCGCTCTACCTCTTTTTGGCGATGTTCTGGTGCCTGTTCGACCAGACAACATCGGCTTGGGTTGAGCAAGCCAAGCACATGGATCGAAACATCTCTCTGTTATTTTTCGACTTTGAGTTTAATCCTTCCGAATCTCAGGCGTTCAATCCGATACTAGTGATGATTTTGATTCCGATATTCAGCCTAGTCCTCTATCCCGCGATCGAATCCTTCACGCCGCTAACGCCACTAAGACGAATTGGTATTGGCCTGTTTCTCACGGCCCCAGCATTTGCCTTGCCCGCTTGGTTCCAAATGCGGATTGATGCCGGCGAATCTCCGCACATCTGGTGGCAACTCCTTGCCTACATCGTCATGACCGGGGCGGAAGTCATGGTATCGATCACAGCGCTCGAGTTCTCTTATACACAAGCGCCGAAGACGATGAAGTCATTCATAATGGGGCTCTACTTGCTTTCAGTTGCGTTGGGCAACAAGTTCACCGTATGGGTGAACGAGTATATACAATCGCAACAGGAGGCTGGTGTTACGATCTTGGACGGCGCTAACTACTACTGGTTCTTCACAGCCGCAATGCTCGTCACTGCAATTCTGTACGTTGTTTGGTCGCAGTTCTACCGTGGAGAAACATTCATTCAGGGTGACGACTAAACGGTCTGATGAATTTGGGCCCGCAAACTCCTACCAAATTTTCCTGGCTCGAAAAGATGAATTGCTTGAGACTCGACGCGTGCGGCGACCCTTTGGCCTTCCTCCAAGTGCGCGGCGGCGACGCGGCAGACGATGCGTCTTCCTGATTTTGTTTCGAGGTAGACGTCCATCGTGCTGCCCAGTGGTTCGGTGACCAGCACCGTTGCCGCGACCGCGGAAGCGGTTTCGCCGTCGGCATTCGTGATCTCGAAACTCTCGGGGCGAATTCCCGCGACGATCGGGCGTCGGCTCTCGCCGTTGAGCCATTCCAATGGGGCGTCGTCTAAGCGGAGTCGTACGTCTTCGTTGGCAAACCACAACTGCCCGTCTGCCTGCTCGAGCGTGCCTTCGAAGAAGTTCATTGGCGGCATGCCGAGAAAACTCGCAACAAAACTGTCCGCGGGGCGCTGATATGTCTCCAGCGGCGAATCGCTCTGGCGTTTGAGTCCATCGCACATCACCACCACGCGATCGCCCAGGGTCATCGCTTCTTCCTGGTCGTGCGTGACGTAGATCGTCGTTGTGTTGAGCTGGCGGTGCAGACGTTTGATTTCGGCTCGGGTCTCAACACGGAGTTTCGCGTCGAGATTCGACAGCGGCTCGTCGAATAGGAATACCGCTGGCTTCCGCACGATCGCCCGCCCCAGTGCAACACGCTGGCGCTGACCACCGGAGAGTGCCTTCGGTTTGCGTTTCAGCAGGTCTTGCAGTCCCAACAAATCGGCTGCCCAAGCGACGCGCTCCTTGATTTCCGTTTTGGGAGACTTTCGCATCTTCAGGGCGAACGACATATTCTGCTCGACCGTCATGTGCGGGTACAGCGCGTAGTTCTGAAAGACCATCGCGATGTCACGGTCACGCGGATGGACGTCATTGACCACACGGTCGCCAATTTTCAGCGTGCCTTCGGAAATCGTCTCCAGGCCGGCGATCATCCGCAACGTGGTGCTCTTGCCACACCCCGAGGGACCGACGAGCACTAGGAACTCGCCATTGTGAATCTCCAGTTCGAGATCGCGCACGGCATAGACGTCGCCGGGGTAGATTTTTGAGATGCCTTCAAGTGTGACCGATGCCATGAAGTTGTGCCTTCTGAAAAGTCGCGGAGGATCCTTCGATTATAGCATCGACCGCAGGGCGAGGTTTAGGGGGAAGTCAGCGGTGACGGCTATCATTCGCATCGAATTCCAAGTAAGTTCTTCGCTGTTTGAGACCTCCCACCCATAGCTTTGCAACAATATACTCGGATCGGATTAAGGCCATGAAACTGCAGACCGGCAAAAAGCTAGTCGTCGCTGTGCTCGTGGTCGTCGCCATCGTGGTGGGCTACTTCAAGTTCGGCGCGGTGCTCTCCCTTGACTACCTGGCTGCTCAAGAAGAAGCTCTGCGCGGCTACCAGCAGCAGCAACCATGGCTGACTTACGTGTTGGCGTTTCTGGTGTACGTCGCGGTGACCGGCCTGTCGATTCCGGGTGCGACGGTACTTACGCTGCTGTACGCTTGGTTCTTCGGATTCCTGCGCGGAAGCATCTTAGTCAGCTTCGCGTCGACGGCCGGCGCGACGATGGCGTTCTTGCTCAGTCGTTATTTGTTTCGCGACGCGATTCAAGCCAAGTTCGGTGATCGTTTGCAGCAATTCAACGACGCGCTCGACAAGGAGGGGCCATTTTATCTGTTCACCATGCGACTGATCCCTGCGATTCCGTTCTTTGTGATCAACGCAGTCATGGGACTTACGCCAATGAAGGCATCGACTTTTTGGTGGGTGAGCCAACTAGGCATGCTACCAGCCACGTTGGTTTACGTGTACGCCGGATCGTCGGTTCCGACCTTGGGAAAACTCGCCGAGCAAGGCACTGGTGGCATCCTCACGCCGAAATTGCTGGTGGCATTCGCACTGCTCGGCGTTTTCCCGATTGTTGCCCGCTTCCTACTTGCCAAGTTCCGCTCACAAGATTCGAAAGCACAAGCGAATGTCTGAACTGATACAGCTGCAACCGCAGGACGAGCACAATCAGCAATTGGAAGCGCACGTGCATCCAAGCGATTGGGTCAATCCGCAACCTGCTGAGCGCTATAACCTGGTAGTCGTCGGAGCGGGGACGGCAGGGCTCGTCGCGGCGATGGGTGCGGCTGGCCTCGGAGCGAAGTTGGCGCTGGTGGAACGCGACTTGATGGGCGGCGATTGCTTGAACGTGGGCTGCGTGCCCTCGAAGGGGCTCATCAGTGCTGCACGCGTGGCACGGACGGTGCGTAATGCTGATGAGTTTGGCGTACGGGTGAGTGGCGAAGTTGCCGTCGATTTTCCGCAGGTGATGGAGCGTATGCGTCGGCTGCGCGCGGAAATCAGCCCCAACGACTCTGCGGCGCGCTTTCGCGACGCGGGTATCGATGTCTTCTTCGGACAGGGAACGTTTACTGGCTCAAATACACTGCAGATCGGCGACCAGACGCTGAATTTCAAACGGGCAGTCATTGCCACCGGTGCGAGGGCGTCGGCTCCGGCGATCTCAGGGCTCGATCAGGTCGAGTATCTGACCAACGAGTCGGTGTTCTCGTTGAATGAGCTTCCGCCTCGACTGGGCGTTGTTGGCGGCGGACCAATCGGTTGCGAGTTAGCGCAGTCCTTTGCGGCTTTTGGTTCGGAAGTGTTTCTCGTTCTCGACGACGCAGGCGTCCTGCCGCGCGACGATCGTGATGCAGCGAGAATCGTCGAGCAATCGATGCTGCGTGACGGAGTCAAGCTCCTTGGCGGCGGCCGGCAGCTTCAGGTTCGCCCGGGCGACGGTGGCGCGATTCATCTGACCACCAGCACGTCAGAGCACAATTATGATCAGCCCGTCGATCGACTGCTGATCGCAGTGGGCCGAGCACCGAACGTCGAGGGGCTCGGTCTGGAGGCGGCCGGGGTCGAATACGACCAACGGCGTGGCGTCGACGTCAATGACCGACTCCAGACCACCAACCCCAACATCTACGCTGCAGGCGATATTTGCTCCAAGTTCAAATTTACGCACGCCGCTGACTTCATGGCCCGGATTGTCATTCAGAACGCGTTGTTCCACGGCCGTTCGAAGGCGAGCGCACTGACCATTCCTTGGGCGACTTATACCTCACCAGAAGTCGCCCAGGTCGGACTCAGCGCCGAGGCGGCGGCAGAGCAGGGCATTGCCGTGCAAACGTTCACCCAGCGATTCGACGAGGTTGATCGCGCGATTCTCTCGGGCGAGACCGAGGGTTTCGCACGGGTGCACGTGAAGGAGGGCTCCGACACAATCGTCGGCGCGACCGTTGTTGCCCCACACGCGGGCGATCTGATTGGAGAGTTCTCGCTGGCAATGACCCACGGCATCGGTCTGAAGCAAATTGCTACGGCGATCCACCCCTATCCGACGCAAGCGGAAGCGATTCGCAAGCTCGGCGACCAGTACAACCGCACGCGGCTCACGCCAACCGTGAAGGCGGTCATGAATAAGTGGCTCAGTTGGAGCCGCTAGTTGGACACGGATCCGCGGCATCAGATTCGTTGATTTGCACCTGAACCCTGATCACGATAGGCTGCTCTGAAGTAAGGAGCGTGAACCCATCAAGGACCCGACATGAAAGCCTCAGACCTGTTCGTTCGCTCACTCGAAAACGAGGGCGTCGAGTACATTTTCGGCATTCCCGGCGAGGAGAATCTCGACCTCTTGGATTCTCTCTCGCGGTCGCGAATTAAACTCGTGCTCACGCGTCACGAGCAGGCGGCGGGATTCATGGCGGCGACCTACGGGCGGCTAACGGGGAAAGCAGGCGTCTGTCTGTCGACGCTTGGTCCTGGAGCAACCAACTTCGTGACGTCTGCGGCGTACGCCCAATTGGGCGGCATGCCGATGATGATGATCACCGGTCAGAAGCCGATCAAGACGAGCAAGCAGGGACAGTTTCAGATCGTCGACATCGTCGACACGATGCGGCCGCTCACAAAATACACCCAGCAGATCGTCAGTGGCAACAACATTCCGTCGCGAGTACGGGAGGCGGTCCGCCGCGCTGAAGAAGAACGACCTGGGGCAACCCATCTGGAGCTACCAGAAGATATTGCCGCCGAGGAGACGGACGAATTACCGATCGCCGCCAGCCTGGCACGTAGACCTACGGCCGAAGAAAAGGCGATCCGTGCGGCGGTTGAATTGATCCACAAGTCGAAACATCCGGTCCTCGTCGTCGGCGCTGCGGCGAATCGAAAACTGACGTGTCGAATGCTACGCGACTTCGTCGCGCATACTGGAATTCCGTTTGTCACCACGCAGATGGGGAAGGGCGTGGTCGATGAGCGTGACGACAAGTTCCTCGGCAACGCGGCGCTGTCGGCGGGCGATTTTGTGCACCGCGCAATCGAACACGCAGACCTGATCATCAATGTCGGTCATGACGTGATCGAAAAACCGCCGTTTTTCATGCAAGCTGGTGGCGTCCAAGTCATTCATGTCAATTTCTTTTCGGCCCATGTCGACCCCGTTTACTTCCCTCAGACGGAAGTGATTGGCGATATCGCCAACAGCATCTGGCAGATGAAAGTACAGTTAGAGCCACAAGCGCACTGGGACTTTTCGTATTTCGAAGAAGTTCGTGCTGCTGGAGAGGCACACTATCGGCAAGGCACCGAGGACGATCGATTTCCCGTCTACCCCCAGAGACTGGTCGCCGACGTGCGTCGAGTAACCGAAGGGAAGGGGATCATCGCCCTGGACAACGGTGTCTACAAGATTTGGTTCGCCCGCAACTACAAGGCGCATTCGCCCAACACCGTCTTGCTCGACAACGCCCTGGCGACCATGGGAGCAGGTCTGCCATCGGCAATGGCGGCCAAGTTGGTGTTTCCCGAACGGCAAGTCGTCGCGATCTGCGGTGACGGGGGCTTCATGATGAACTCGCAGGAACTGGAAACCGCAGTACGGCTCGACCTCGACTTAGTCGTCCTGATTCTGCGTGATGATGCCTACGGAATGATCAAATGGAAACAGGCACACATGGGCTTCGACAACTTCGGACTCGACTACGGCAATCCCGATTTTGTGAAATACGCCGAGAGCTATGGGGCCCGAGGTCATCGGGTCGAACGGGCGCAGGAACTGGCGCCGCTAATCACTGAGTGCCACGGGAAATCCGGCGTTCACGTGATCGACGTCCCGGTCGACTACTCTGAGAACGACCGCATTCTTAACCGTGAGATCCAGGAACTGAGCCGGCAGTTGTAGCGCCGAAAGTTAAGATTTCGCGTAGTTCGAGTCGGAGATTGGTGTTGTTGTGCGACTCGTATTCCAATGAACCGACGATCGCGGCTAGAATTCCGATACGGCAGCTCATCGCACCTAGAAAGGATTCTACGTGACGGAAAATCGTAAGCTCTTCGTACTCGACACCAATGTGATTCTTCACGATGCCCGCTGCATCGAGAACTTCGGCGAACACGACGTGATCATCCCGATCACGGTGCTGGAAGAGATCGACAAATTCAAACGCGGCAACGAAGACATCCACTTCCAGGCCCGCCAGTTCATGCGCGCGCTCGATTTGATCACCGGGCCGATTCTTAGCGAACAAGGAACCTCGCGCGGCGAAGGCTTGGGGCATCTGCGGATCGTCTGGAAGCCGCAGTTGGACGAGATGATCAAAGCGGCGTTCATGAAGGACGACCCAGATCATCGCATTCTCAACACGGCCATCTTGTTGCAGAAGGACTACCCTAACCAAACCATCGTCCTGGTCTCTAAAGACATCAACCTGCGGATGAAAGCCAAGTCGGTCGGGCTGATCGCCGAGGATTACGAGGCCGACAAGATATCCAACTTCGATCAACTTTACACCGGCAAGCGGTTGATCGAGGGCGTTGCGACCGAAGACATCGAGCCATTTTTCGAAGGCGCGGGGATCGTCCCCGAAGATCAAGTGGACGTGATCGAGAAGCCGGTCGCCAACGAGAACTTCATCCTCCGCAACGGATCGAAGTCGGCCTTGTTGACGTATCTTGCCGAAACAAAATCGTATCGCAAGGTGAGCAAGGTTTCCGCCTACGGCATCCAGCCTCGCAACGCTGAGCAGACGTTCGCATTGCGAGCACTTCTCGATCGCGATATCAAGCTCGTCACGATCGCGGGCAAGGCCGGCACGGGGAAGACCTTGCTGGCACTGGCAGCAGCTCTGGAAACCGCCAATCGTTTCCAACAGATTCTGCTCGCCCGTCCGATTGTGCCACTGAGCAATCGCGATCTAGGCTATTTGCCGGGCGACATCCAAGAAAAGCTCGATCCATACATGAAACCCCTGTTTGACAACTTGAACGTGATCCGTCACCAATTTGCGGAAGGTGAGCAGCGCAGCGAACGAATCAAGAAGATGTTGGACGAAGAGCGCCTGGTGATCACGCCGCTATCTTACATCCGCGGACGGAGCCTCCAGCGGATGTATTTCATCGTTGACGAGGCTCAGAATCTGACGCCGCATGAAGTGAAGACCATCATCACGCGTGCTGGCGAGGGTACGAAAATCGTGCTCACGGGTGACATGCATCAGATCGACCAGCCGTACCTCGACGCACTGTCGAACGGATTGAGCCATTTGGTTAATCGCATGACCGGTCAGCCGATCTACTCGCACATCACGCTGGAAAAGGGCGAACGCTCCCCGCTAGCCGATCTCGCCAGTGAGTTGCTCTAATGGGATAGCAGGCGGACGAACAACCTTGTGCGTGAAGTCTCGGAGAGCCCAACCATGCTGCGTGATACGTACCCGTACTATTTGGCGAACAAACCGGCCAGCCCCAATGCCGACCTGGAAGTCACCGACAAATACACCGGCGAAGTCGCGACGCGCGTGGCGATGGCCGACGCAGCGACGATTGATCAGGCGATCGCCGCTACGGTCGACGCCGCCGAGCCGATGCGCAAGATGCCTCCCTACGAGCGGCAAGCAGTGCTTAACCATTGCGCTCAGCGCTTCGCCGAGCGTTTCGACGAATTGGCGGACGCCCTCTGCATCGAAGCTGGCAAGCCGATCAAAGACAGCCGTGGCGAAGTCTCTCGATTGATCGACACCTTCCGCATCGCCGCCGAAGAGTCCGTGCGTATCAGTGGTGAAGTACAGAATCTGGAGATCTCCGCCCGCGCGCGAGGCTACCGAGGCATGTTTCAACGCGTGCCGATCGGTCCCTGCTCGTTTATCTCGCCATTCAACTTTCCGCTCAACCTTGCGGCGCACAAAGTGGCACCGGCGATTGCCGTTGGCTGTCCGTTTGTGCTCAAACCTGCCAGCCGGACGCCGATTGGGGCGCTGGTGATCGGCGAAATCCTCGCGGAAACCGATTTGCCGACGGGCAGCTTTTCGATCTTGCCCTGCCGCCGCGACGGGGCCGATCTGTTTACAACCGACGACCGACTCAAGTTGCTGAGCTTCACCGGGTCGCCGGGCGTTGGTTGGGACCTGAAAGCTCGTGCCGGCAAGAAGCCGGTCGTGCTTGAACTGGGCGGCAACGCGGCGTGCATCGTCGACGAAGATGCCGACCTGCACGACGCGGTAGATCGACTGATCATCGGGGCATTCTATCAATCAGGGCAAAGCTGTATCGGCGTGCAGCGAATCCTCGTGCATCAATCCATCTACGGGGACCTGAAGGAACGACTCGTCGCGGCGACCAAGCAGCTCGTCGCTGGCGACCCCAAGGACGAAGCAACGTTCATCGGTCCGATGATTGCCGTCAGCGAGGCGGAACGGCTCCACTCGTGGATCAACAGCGCCGTCGATGCCGGCGGCGAGATCCTCTGCGGAGGT
Organism: Bythopirellula sp.; assembly: GCA_965228965.1. Taxonomy (GTDB): domain Bacteria; phylum Planctomycetota; class Planctomycetia; order Pirellulales; family Lacipirellulaceae; genus Bythopirellula. Next base: position 3,982,350 of record OZ245849.1, on the reverse strand, counting down.
GAGCGCGACGGTGCGATGCTTGAGGCGACCCTTCTGGAAAACGTACCCAAGGATCAAACGCTCTGCACCGAGGAGGCCTTCGGCCCCGTGGCGGTGCTGAGCGAATTCTCCGACTTCGACCTGGCGCTGGCCGAGGTGAACGACAGCCACTTCGGCCTGCAAGCAGGCATCTTCACTCGCGACATCTACAAGATCCAGCGCGCGTGGGACGAACTGGAGGTCGGCGGCGTGATCATCGGCGACGTACCGTCATGGCGCGTCGACAACATGCCCTACGGCGGCGTCAAGGACAGTGGTCTCGGGCGCGAAGGCATTCGCTTCGCGATGGAAGACATGACCGAGATCCGCAACCTCGTGATTCGTACGCCGTAATGGGTCGCTTCAGCCGCGAACCGCTCAGACGACCTTCGTCTTGCCCGGCACAGGCACCGGATAGTTGCCATCTTCGTCCGGCATGACTGGGGGATCGGCGGCGAAGTCGTACTTGGCCGGCGAAAGGTCGATCTCCGACGCGAGGGCGTCCGCCCACATCACCTCTTTGCCAGAGTAAGTCGCCATGCGGCCGAGGATCGAGGTCATCGTGCTGTTCGCCCCGTAGTTGGCCTCGTTGTAATGCTTGCCTGCGCGAATCGCTTCGAACAAGTGGTCGTGCTCCAACTGATAGGGGCCGCGTTTGTCAGCTTTGGAACGAGTGTACTTCCAAGTGTAATCGCCGTTGAGCGAGATCTGGTGACCGCCAATGTTGGCAGATCCCCGGGGTCCCTCGGCAAACTCGTTGACGAGGTTATCGCAGCCCCTGATGTGACGACACTGACTCAGCATGGTGCTGCCGTCGGCGTAGGTGAACTCGACAAAATGATGGTCGAAGATCTGACCGTGATCTTTGCCGGTGCGAACCTCGCGACCACCCATACCGTTGGCTTTCACCGGATGGGCATCTTTCAACCAGTTGCTCACGTCCAGATTGTGAATGTGCTGCTCGGTGATGTGATCGCCGCACAGCCAGTTGAAGTAGTACCAGTTGTTCACTTGGTACTCCATCTCGGTCGGCTCGTGGCCATACGCTTCGTAGAAATCAGCACGCGTACGGACCCACACACCGCCACCGTTCCAGTAGACACGCGTGAGGAGGATGTCACCGATCGCGCCGTCTTGTAGCCGCTTGATCGTTTCCACGTACCCGGGGTCGTGATGACGTTGCAAGCCCACGCCGACCGCCAGGCCCTTGTCGTCGGCCATTTTGCTGGCAGTCAGAACTCGCCGTACGCCTGGGGCGTCAACCGCGACCGGCTTCTCCATGAAAACGTGCTTGCCGGCTTCGATCGCCGCTTCGAACTGCAGTGGGCGGAAGCCAGGGGGCGTGGCCAGAATGACCATATCGACGCCGCTGTCGATCGCCTTTTGGTAGGCGTCGAACCCGGCGAACTGTCGATCCTTGGGAATCTTGAACCGATCTTCCAGCGGTCCCATCGTCTTGGGATCGTGGTTCTTTTCCACGGCAGTTTTTATGCGACTGAGCGATCCATCGATGCGTCCCGCAAACGCGTCCGCCATGGCCCACAGAGTGACCTTGCCCGCGGTGCTTAGTGCCTGAACTGCCGCCTGCGTCCCACGACCACCGCAACCGATCAGGGCGACCTTGATTTCGTCGTCGCCGGCGTGGTGCGCCGCGCGGGCGATGTTCGTACTGGCGGCAAGTGCAGCGCCGCCCGCCATCAGTGCGGACGAAGTCTTGACGAAGTCGCGTCGTGAGGTCTCGACGGCGGGCTTAGCTTGGCGATCTGCGGGACTGGTCATCTTTGGTACCTCCAGAACGAAAAGGAAATATGACGATGTTCGATTTTCTCAGCGCGAACGTCTCCATGTGAGTCGCGGCCGAGATGAAATACAGTTCTTGATTGGATTTATGATAACCCGCCGAGCCTCCAACCAACAGACTCAACCGGGCTAACCGTTGGCGATCCCCCGCAAGATGGGGTGTTTTCGCGAATTTGGCGACTCTACTCCACCAATCCCGCCGATTCTAGCTCCTCCAATGCCGCTGGCAAACGCGGGTCGGCGGAGCTGCGGGTGCCCCGTCCCTCTTGCAGTCGGCCCGCCACGTCTAGGCGGATTTCCTCATTGTCGACATCCCAAACCTTCTTTTTCAACTCATCGTCCATCGGCGCCAGTGGCCGTAGGATGCGAAAACCGACACCGCTGGTCGGATCTTCCGTGAACCACCAGGGACTCTTGGGCAAATTGGGATCCTCTTCCTTCCACTCGGAATCGGTCTGCCGACGCGCGGCGCTGCGTAACGCGTCCGGCTCATCGTACCAACAGCCGCCGCGAATCGAACGTGGAAACAATTCCGTCGGCCAGCGCACGGCCTCTAGCGCGGTCGGTGTGCCGGTGAGAGAGCCGTAGTGCGCGTCGTCGTACTGATCGAGCACCATCTCAGCGACGTTGCCATGCATGTCGTGCAAACCCCAGGCGTTGGGTCGCTTGCTGCCAACCACATTTAGCTCGTCGTTCGAGTTCTCGGCATACCAGGCGTATTCGTCGATTGATTCGTCGTCTTCGAAAGAGTAGCCCGAAGTGCTTCCTGCCCGCGCGGCGTATTCCCATTCGGCTTCGGTTGGCAAACGATACTCACGCGTCGTGATTCCGCTAACCCACTTCGTGTATTGCCGCGCTGCGAACTGCGACATACTTACCGCCGGCTGATCGGGATGGTCACCGTAGGCGTAAGTCACGTCAGGATAGTAAAGCGGGGTGGGTGAAGTCACACCATCGATGTCGAGCTGTTCTTGCTTCAGATAGTTCGTGACAACTGGCAGCGGCTTGAGCTTCTCGCTTTCCGCGCCGAATCGTTTCATTTCCACGCGCATCGAGTTCATGCTCTTCATGCCCGCGTAGGTGTTCATGTACGCTCGATACTCGGCCCAAGTGACTTCGCACTTGCCGACCCAGCAGGGTGCGACTTTCACCTTCACTTGTGGCCCTTCGTCGTCGTTGCGACCTGCCTCGTCAGCGGGACTGCCTAACAAGAACTCGCCACCGGGAATCGGGATCATCTCGAAGGTGACGTCAGTACCGGGGATCTGCTCGGTGTAGGCAACCATGTAGCGGCCCGCGGTCTCAACGCTCGGGCCGTCGGTCGGTTTCACTTTTGCGAATCCCAACGTTGGTGCGCCTTCGCTTTTTGCCTGGCATGCAAGGGGGGCCAACAGTGTTAGGGAGCAGCTCGCCGCGAGCAACAACCGCTGCCGCGTACGATTTTGAGGGGCATTCAAGTTCAATCTCCTAGGATTGTTTTCGCTAAGTTCTTCTAGAAGCAGTTTCAACGTTCCTCTCCCTGTTGGGGAGAGGCTAGGTGAGGGGCAAGTCTACCGAGGAATTAACCCTCCCCTAGCCCCTCCCTGCAAGGGAGGGGAATATATGAAACTGCTTCTATTCGAAATTGGTTGTTTTTGCCGCTTTTTGCCTACTTGCGAGTTTTGTGAAACTCGACTTTTTAACGCAAAACTCTTCCATTTTGCGTGGCAGCACGCGGGCAAACGCCTTGATGCAAGCCAGTTGACGTAAACGCAGCGTGCAAAAGTCATCGACTTCTGCAGTTTAGTGTTTTCCGCAAGGCAACGACCGCCCGTCGGTCAACGCAGTCGATACTCCGGTTCCCAGGCTCCCGCCTAGAACCAAGCACCACGGAGCACACTCGCCTAGCCCCTCCCTGCAAGGGAGGGGAATTTATGAAACTGCTTCTACGTCGATTATCATCGAAACACGACTCGAATGCGAGCGTTACTTTTAGCCACCTCGCGCCATGTGGGATGCAAGTTGCCGCTGCACGGCCCTGCCGATCGCGGTGAGCACTTCCTCGTCACTTGGCAGTTCGCTGTGAAGTATTTCGCGCAGGGGGATCGGGACTTCGTCCATGCGATAGGCGGTACCGGGGCAATGGATTCCGTAGGTCGCCGTGGTGAATTGGACCGTCGCGTCTGGATACGATTCTACTCCGGGCGAATCAAGCACGATGGACGGTAGCTCGGCCAGATGTGCCTGCGCGCGAGGCGCGAGCTTGCTTACGCCTTCACTGCCCACCAAAACCACCGCGTCGACCTCGCCGTCTGCTAGCAGACGATTGGCCGTGTACTCACCTGGGTTGTAACGCGGATAGCCGCGCGAGAGCGAGACACTAAACGGAAAACCGGTCTGCCAACAGAGCACGCTGTCAGCGCCGGCCACGTCGCCGGGGATCCTCATCCGCCGGGCGATCGCTCGGGTGTGGGCATTCAAATCCGTGACCATCCGGAGCAAGGCCTCGACGTTCATGTGCGGCACACCATGCTTCGTCAGACCAAGCCCAAAGAAAAATGCGCCGTAGTTGGCCGACTTCCACTGTTTCGCCAACTCGATGATCGTTTCGCGCGGAACTCCACCCACGATATTCTCGTGAAATTCTACACCCTGAATCGCAGCGCGCAGCGCCCAAAGAAGATCGAAGTCACCCCCGGGTGCAACTTGCACAAACTGGTCCGCAACCTCAGCCGAAGAGGTTTGCTCGACGTCGACCACGATCACTTGTCGATCTGCCCGTCCGCCCGGCACAAACATCCCCGGCGCGTCAACATAACGCTCGATGTGCCGCGGATGGCTTTTCACGGGATTGCTGCCCCAATAGACGACCAAGTCCGATCGGTGCCGCACTTCGCCGAGCGACGACGTACTTTCGCCCACAGCCTGCACCGCCATGATCGACGGCGCATGGCAGGTCGATGCGGTCGTGTCGATTGTGGCACCGACCTGGTCTGCCAGACGACAAGCGGCCCGCTGGCCGGGTGTGCTGCTGGTCGACAAACCGTAGATAAGTGGTGCGCGGCTGGTCCGCAAGATCTCGGCAGCTCGCTCGACCGCTTGTCCCATGCGGGTGACGTTGCCGTCGACGCGAGCAGCCGGCGCGTCGTTGGCATCGGTTTGTGCCAGCAACCACGATTCGCTCAACTCGCAGGCACGCTCAACTTGCTGCACACGCCCGGCATCGACGTGAAAGGTGAGATCATCGCAGACGCACCCACAGACGGTGCAGGCGACATCGTTAATCACTTCTGCCACGAGAGTCTCGCCGGCGTGCTGTGGGAGCCCTCCGCCACCGCGTTGGTGTTTAGGGCGAAGGGAGCAAAGGTAGGTTGGCCCATTGTACCAACCGATCTTGTGATTGCCCAGAATGACCAATGACCAAATCGCGATGACCAATTATGATGGATCCTCGGTGCTTTGTTCTCGGTCCTTGGAACTCATAAGGTTCTTCCAACAAGCTTCGCTAGATTGATTAGCAGTCAATCCCAGAACCCGTAGGACGGGCACTCCTGCCCGTCAATCATGTGAACATGCAACGACGGCCAAGAGTGACCGTCCTACGAAGCTGAACATGCAACGACGGCCAAGAGTGACCGTCCTACGAAGCTGAACATGCAACGACGGCCAAGAGTGGCCGTCCTACGAATCGATTCTAAGAAAGTGCGAAGCGACACGTCGCCCTATGTCGGACGTAACATCCAAACACCCTAACGCCGACGTCCGCATGCGAGGATTCGCCGAGCGAATCACGGTCGAAGATGCATTGGCATGGCTCGATGCGGAACTTGCGCGGCAGGGCACCCTCGGCAGCGAAACCGTTGCGCTCGACGAAGCCGCGGGACGCGTGCTGGCTGGCGAAGCTGTGAGCGAAGTCAACGTACCCAATTTCCAGCGGGCGATGATGGACGGGTACGCGTTGCGCGCAGCGGACATTGCCGATGCGTCCGCGGAAAATGCGATTCCCTTGGAAGTCGTCGCCGAATGCACGCCGGGCCAGTACCATGACGGCGAGATCAGACCGGGGCAAGCGATTCGCATCATGACCGGTGCGCCGCTGCCGGCGGGCGTTGACTCGGTGCTCCCGGTGGAGCACACCACGGTCGTCGACGAGCAGGTACAAGCCGTGCGTAGTCTCGACGCCGGTAAGAATCTCGGCAGCATTGGCGAAGATATTCGCGGCGGCGATACACTGTTTCCGAAGGGTCGTGTGCTCCGTCCGCAGGATATCGGCGTGCTCTCATCAGTTGGGCACGCACAAGTCGAAGTCGTCCGTCGTCCACGCGTGCGCATCGTTGTCACCGGCAACGAACTTCTGCCCGCGGGCGAGAAGCCACAAGGCCATGCGATCGTCGACGCCAACGGCCCAATGCTTGAAGCGCTCGTCACGCGCGACGGCGGCGTACCGAACCACCCCGGCATCGTGCCCGACGACCGCGACGCCATCCGCGCGGCTATCGAAGACGACGCCGACCTGGTGATCACCTCCGGCGGCTCAAGCGTGGGTCAGGAGGATCACGTTCCCACACTGCTCGCCGAGCATGGCGAGCTAGCCATCCACGGCGTCGCCATGCGACCGGCCGCGCCCATCGGCATCGGCACCCTCAACGGTCGACTCGTCGTGCTGCTCCCAGGCAACCCAGTGGCCTGTCTGTGGGGTTACGATCTCATCGCCAGCCGAGCGATCCGCTCACTCGGCGGACGGACCAAGGATTGGCCGTATCGCTCAACGACGAAAACGCTCACGCGCGAAATTAAGTCGCCCGTCGGACGACTCGACTACGTGAGAGTGACGATCGACGGCGACGAGTTCGAACCAGTAAAAAGCAGCGGCGCGTCCGTGTTGAGTTCAACGACCCGTGCGGACGGGTTTGTTGTCGTGCCGACGGAGTCGGGGGGGCATTCTCCAGGTGCTCAATTGAGCGTCTTCCTTTACGACTGATGCGTAGGGTCCGCTGTGCGGACCAGAACTCTGATAACTTCAAGAATTGGTCCGCATAGCGGACCCTTCGAAACGGTAGTAGGAATGACTCTATGACCAACTCCAATATTCGCTTCAGGCCTTCCGTTGACGACCCAGATGTTGCTTACGTGGAGTTGCCTGGTCATCCTGGAGAAGGCACACACGGTTGCGTCGAGCGCACAATCGGTATCGGCGAACTGATCGAAGAGTACAAAGGCCCGCGGATATACTTGGATTTTGACGATAGCGGAGAACTGATCGGAATTGAAATTCTCGGCTAGTTGCAGCCACATCGAACTCTGCTCAACTCGCGAAGTCCGAGAGCATTCCCGTTAAGCTGTACGGTTCAGGAGTGTTGCTAACGATGAAAAGCAGCGTTAGCTCGTTGGGGCTGCAGCTTCAGCGCGAGTCATCGTCACTAGTGGTAGATGGACGTGCCGCCATTTCCCGTCTTCGGATTTGCGCAGAAACGAAAGTGAGATATCACTGCATGACGGCTGGTCTTCCGCAGCAACAACGTGTTTGCTGCCGTCATTCATGTGAATTTCGACTGGCCCCATTTCCAGCAGGGTATTAATCTCTTGGCGATCCATGGAACTCTCCTACTCTGACTGTTGCAACAGCATTATACCACGATAGGCAAGTCAGGAGAGGAATGAAATAGAATCCGCTGTTCAGACTCAATATGCTAATCGAAGAAACTATTACTCATCGGGACCCTACGCGTCCTCCCACTGCCCCAACTTCTCGCCAACGAAATCAATCATCGCTTGATTCTCGTCTCCCCCGCGACCCTCGACTTCGATCGGTGGACCGAACTCGAAGTGGACTTTTTTTGTCGGATCGATCTTGCCGAAGTCGGCGATGATCGGCCCTAGTGCCCAGGCGTCGGTTTTAAGTGCAACCGGAACGATTGGCACCTTGGCACGGCTGGCCAGTTTGACACCGATCGAGTTGAACTGGTTCGGGTCCCACACGAGTTGCCGCTGGCCCTGCGGAAACACCACCAGCGAGATGCCATCGTCAAGCCGCTCTTTGCCGCCAGACATCATCAGCTTGAAGTCGCCGCGCGGATCGGTCTGGCTTACCGCGACGGGGTTTCGCGCACGCATCACGTGTTTGAAAATGGGATACTCCACAAGCTGATGCTTCACCACGAATGTGACCTCTCGGATCGGTTGAACGATGCCCGGCAGGACCATCGTCTCGAGCGTGCCCTGGTGATTGCCAACGATCAAACAGGGACCGTCGACTGCATGCAGATGCCGCATGCCGCGGATATCGAACTGCACACCGACGGATTCGAGGGCGCGCATCACGTCGATGCTGCTGTCTGACCAGGCCTTACCGTCGTAGAGTCCGCGTTTCGCTTTCCACGCAGAGCCGAGCACGATCGGCGTCAGCCGTGCAAAAAAACTGATCGTGGGGAAGGTCCGCGAAAACCAGCCGATGCGGCGGGGTGGCGATTGATAGACGTCGTCGATGGTGGCGAGTTCAGGGTGCGGTTGGTCGTCCATGCTTCGAAGTATAGCGGACTCAGCACCGCACCAAAATCTCACCTCGCCCCAGCGCGACCAGATCGCCGTTGTAGACTTTGCACTCCGCGGCGATCAACTCATCTTCGATCGAAAATCCATGTCCGCGAAGTTCGTTGAGCATCACCGGCAGCACCTGCGGACGGGCTGTGCAGGCGTAGCGGAAGCTGGGCAGCATCGAAGGTGGATTGGGGCCCAGCAGCCCCAGTGTGCCGCGTCGCATGCCCGCGCCGGGACGGATCCCGCATTCGCCGAAGACCAGCACCGTCCCGGCGATCATGTTGAAGCCCAACACATCGCCCGCTCGGCCGCCGACCGCGATCATCCCCCGACGCATCGTGAGGCCGACTTCGTTGCCGACGTCGCCATCGACCAGAATGGTTCCGCCGGTCATCCCCTTGGTCGAACCGCGATAGGCGGAGCCAACGAGGTGGCCCGCGTTACCGTGCACGTGAATCAGTCCGCCATGCATCTCGGCGCCGACCCAGCCTTTGGCATCGCCACGGACGTGGATGGTACCGCCCGACATCTCGCTACCGATGTGTCGGCCCGCCGGGCCATGGATTTCGATCTCCCCCTCGCTCATGTGCGCGCCGATCCAATGCACACCGGAGAGATCTCCATGGAAGTCAAAGTGCAGATCGCTGGCATTGCCGTCCAGATCGAACATCTCGGCGAGCGGCAGTTTCTCGTTTCCGTGATAGATTTCGAATTGGCCGATCTCGCCAAGTGTGCGATCCTTGGCCCATGTGGGCGTTAGCCCTTCGATCTCTACGGGCACTGAGGTTTCAGCTTTGTAAGTCAGCGTAAGCGACATCGCTAGATTTCTTGCTAGAGCTCCGGAACTATGATGCCGTAGAATAGTACGCGGATTGACATGGATCAAACGGATTGACGCAGATGAACGTATCCGCCTTGATCGAATCTGCGCAAAACCGCCCAATCCGCGAGCATCCGCGTCCCATTCCTTTCTGATGAAGGCCTATAGCATGAAGCGCGGTGCGATCATTCTCTGTGGTGGCAAATCGACACGGATGGGCACGTCCAAGGCGAGGTTGCCGTTCGGGGACGAGCTGATGCTGCAGCGCGTTGTGCGTCTGGTGGGCGAAATCGTTGCGCCAGAGCAAATCGTCGTGGTGGCGGCCGTCGGGCAGGAATTGCCCGAATTGCCCGCTGGCGTGCTGCTCGCCCGCGATGCGCACGAAGGACGCGGTCCGTTGGAAGGGTTGGCAGCCGGGCTCAAGATGCTCGCCGAACTGGATGTCGATGCGGCCTACGCGACGAGTTGCGATGTGCCTTTGTTGGTTCCTGCGTTCGTCGACCGGATGTTCGAATTGCTCGGACCGCACGACATCGCCGTGCCACGTGATGGGAAGTTTCACCATCCACTGGCGGCCGTCTATCGTGTTTCGGTGCTTGATCACGTCCAACAACTCCTCGCTGCCGATCGGCTGCGACCGTTCTTCCTGTTTGACGAACTCAACACCCGCGAGGTACCTGTCGAGGAGCTGCGCGATGTCGATCCGAAACTCGCCACGCTGGAAAACCTCAATCACCCGGAGGACTACCAGCGGGCACTCAAGCAAGCGGACGTCGGCTAGGACTCTTGACTCCGCTCGCCCAACTGCTTGACGAAAGCGGCGTGTTCGTCGGTAGCCAATCCTTGTTGCAATGTGTCGAGCAAACTCCTGCCGTCGCCGCTGAGTAGCGCTTTCGTTGAGAGCCACAGGCCGGGGAATTGCTGGCTACGATGAATACCATCAGCGGGAAGTTCGACTCGGTCGAAACGTCCTTCACACAGCACAAACCAATCAATGGCTTCGTCGAGTACGCGCCATACGATGTACTCTCGTACGCCATGTTTGCGATACACGTTTAGCTTGCCATGCAGGTCGTAGCTTGTCGAAGAGGCCGAAACCTCGCCAACCAACTCCGGGGCACCTTTGAGGTAGCCATCCTCGTCGACCTTCGATTGGCCTCCAAACTCTGAAAGAACACGCAATATGCAATCCGGCTGTGGAACATTGTCAAAATCAAGACGCATTGACGACGCGTCACCGCTCTCCACACCCACTGTCGACCAGGAATACAGCCCCATCCATGTCAATAGATTGCTGTGCGGATTTCCATGTTGTTTGTGTCGCAAAGCAGCTGCCATATAAACAACTCCGTCGATCAGTTCCGCTCGTTTCAACTCTGGCATCGCTTCCCAGCGACGTTCGAACTCGTCGCGAGTCATTCGATCCCCCGGTTCTAGCGGTGGCATCCGCAAAGGGACCGGCGGCACTTCATGAGCTGCGTCAGAAGATTTGGCTGTAGACATGGCAGATTCCTCTCGATCCATTATCGCCCCGAGTCGCGCGCAGGTAAACCGTCAAGTTCGCATGCCAATCACTTCGGGCTCGTGCATGTAACTGGGGTCGACCGGGTAGTTGCGCCAGCGAATCGAGTAGTACTGCTCAAACCATTCTTGGATGTCGGTTTCCAGATCGATGTCGTATGAGGGTTCTACGTACAGAGTCTTGCCAATCGGCGCAAGTCGCAGCTCTCCCTGGTCGACGATCACCTGACCCGATTTGATCACCACGCGCGGCATCTCGAACATGGTTTCTTTGTTGTCGTGCGGCGTGTAGATCGTGATGTCGGCGTCCGCACCGGGGCCGAGGTGACCTTTGTTGGTGAGACCGAGAATACGAGCCGGACCGGCGCGGGTGATGATCGCGATTTCGTTGAGCGTGTACTCGCGCTCGATGTCGGGGAGTGTCGAGCGTTTCCCGACCAGCGGGTGACAGGTCTTCAGCACGTCTTGCCGATAGGTGCGATCCATCAAAAAGCGAATGATCTGCGGATAGGCCAGGAAGGATCCGCCGTTGGGGTGGTCGGTGCTCATCACCACTCGCCATGGGTCTTCGACGAGCAAGTACCACTCCAGGCCAATGGCCCACTGCAGCGCATGGACAAGCGATTTGTTCTTGTACTTGATCGGCGTGATGCCGCAGCCGGCTTCCATTTCGGTATCGCCGCTGAACCACTTGCCGCCGTACACGTTCGACAGGAAGTAGCCGAGCGGCCCGTCGCCGGTCATGCTAGTAGTTTCGCCGAACAGCACTTGGCCCACATCGACGGTGATGTTGGGATGCGAGTTGACATACTCGGCGAGCGGCACGACTTTGCTGTTGAAGGTGTTTTCGTCGCCGTCGCCGCCGCCATAGCTGTGGAATTGGATGTGCGTGATGTGACCGCGGCGGCCCTGCAGTGCCTTCATCGTCTCGAGAGTGGTCTCCCAGTTGCCCGGCATCCCCAAGTTGTTGCAGTGGATGTGCACGGGGTGGGGCAGCCCCAGTTCGTTCGCCGCTTGCGACACCTGAGAGATGATCTGACGCGGCGTGACGTCAAAATGATCGACCACGGAATCCAGTCCGTGTACGTTGCCTGCCTGTTTGTGCTTCCAGACTTCAACACCCCCCGGGTTTACAAGCTTAGGCGCAAAGCCCTTGGCTGATTGCAGCAGCCACGCGATAAACGCGTTGAGCTTCTGGGGCTCACCTTCTTGAATGGAGCGCATCACGTAGTGATTGTTGCCCATCAATACATAGAAGCCCTTGTCGAGGCAGGGCGTGTCTTCGAATTCCTCGTGCGCGTGGCGCGCGCCAAGCGGCGGAATCGCCGCGTCGAAGGCAGTCGTGTAACCCAGCCCAGCGTACTTGTAACCCGTGGCAAACGTGCTGGGCACGCTACCCATCGTGCCACTGTGGGTCACTTCGGTGCGTCGAATCCGCTCGGCTTTGCGCTTTTCTTCCGGCCGCATCTTCCGCGCGACGTTTACTTTTGGGCCCGCAATGTGACAGTGCATGTCGATGCCGCCGGGCATGACCACCATGCCACTAGCGTCGATGGTGCGGTTCAGTGGTTTCGATGGGTCAGACGGTGCCTCGACCATCTTGCCGTTCTCGATCCACAGATCGCGCACCTCGCCGTTAATGTTATTGGCCGGATCGTAGACCGTGCCGCGGTAGATTTTGATTAAGTCCGACATCGAAGAGTCTCACGCAGAGGCGCAGAGACGCAGAGCAATACAAGAAAAAGTAGGAGTCGGCTCGCCCAACTCCGCACAGTCTCTGTGTCTCTGTGTCTCTGCGTGATTCATTTACGTACTTAGCCGCTAATCCCTTTGATGGCCTTCACGCGACGTTCAATGTTGGTGAGGACGTCGAAATCGCTCGGATGAGGCGACTCAAAAGCGGGCCGCAGCGGGATCGGCACGTCGTCCATCCGATACACGGTTCCAGGGGCGTTGATGCCGTAGGTCGCAACGGTGAACGCGACCGCGGCGGCACGCGTTGTCGGCGTCTCCTTCGCGTCCAGTGCGATGTAGGGGATCGATGCCAGATGCTCCCGCGCTGGCTGCGAGAAGTTGGCCATCGGGTCGCAGGCGATCATCATCCCACAGTCGGCCTCACCATTGGCGAGCGTGTCGGACGTCGTGTACTCGCCCGGATTGAATCGCGGATAGCCACGATTGTGATTCACGCCAAACGGATAACCGGTCCGCCACGAGACGACGTTGTCAGCGCCGGTGACGTTGCCGTGGCCACGGTTCGGCTTGGCGACGAAACGCGTGTGATCGTTCATGTCGCGGGTCAGTGCGAGCAGCGCCTCGCTGTTAGCGTGTTTGCCTCGCGTCATGGTCAGTCCCATGCCGAAGAAGATCACACCGAACTTGGCCGCCTTCATGCGATCCATCACGTCCTGCCACACGGCCAGCTCGATGCCTGTTTCTTCCTTAACGACTTTGGGATCTAGCTCGACGCCCTTGGCCAGCGCTCGCAAGGTCCAGAGGCCTTCGAAGTCTTTACGCGGTTTGATTTGCAAAAAGATATCGGCTGCCTTGGCACTCTTGGTCTTACGTACGTCGACGATCACGCAGGTACGGTCTTTGCGTCCGTTGGGCACGAACATGCCCTTGGGCATCAGGCTGTACTTCGTGAAATGTCTCGGATGACTCTCCGCCGGGTTGGAGCCCCAGAACATGATGAAGTCGCCACGATTGGTGACTTCGCCCAGCGAGCAAGTCACTTCGCCCACTCCCTGAAACGCCATTCCCGATGGTCCGTGGCATACGCTGGTGGTCGTGTCGATCGTCCCATCAATCCAGTCGGCGATGCTCACCGCCACCCGCTGGGCTTCGCAGGGCGAATCGCTCAGCCCGTAAACGATCGGGTACTTTCCGCCGGTGAGAATCTGAGCGGCGCGATCATAGCCTTGCTCCAGCGTGGCCGGCTTGCCATCGATCAGGCAGGAGGGCTTCTCTTCGATCTCGTGATTGAGAAACCAAGCCTTGCCGAGCACGCAGGCACGTTTGGCTTTGGTGATATGATTGTTTTCGACCGTCAGATCAATATCATCGCACACGCAGCCGCAGAAGGTACAAGTCGCGTCTTCAACGATCTTTAGGTCACCAGTCGCGGGACCACTGCTTTCAACGGTAGCCATGGAGAAAAAACTCACACGGCACGACTCAGAAAATCTCGCCTAATGCGCTTTCGTACCCTAGCGACAGGCGACGGGAGCGGCAGCTCCGATCAATCGGGGGCGTTCTCACGCCAAGCCTCTATTATGTCGGCAAACAGACCGTCTAATCAACAGTTACGACTGCGGAATGACCACGCCCCAATGACCAATGAATGGGGGAATTGCCGACATTCCATCGATCAATTGCCCAAAACCTCCAACTCCACATCGATTCCCTTGCTTGTGGGCATCCCCGAACCGTGCGTGTCGCCACCCATCAGTTTGCTGGAAATGTCGCCGTAGGCGATAAACAGCAGTCCTTCGGGCAACTCGTCGCCCTTGGCCTCGATGACCGTCACCTCGACCTGCTGACCGCGTTCGCAGCTGGTCAGCCGCACGCGATCACCTTCGGCCAGCCCCAAACGCTGCATGTCCCCCGGCGCAACCTGCAGCGAATTGATCTGCTGCTGGTACTTATCGAGGAACTTGCCCTCGCTAATGCCACAGCCTTGTTCGCTCGTGCGTCCGGGAATGAGAATGAAAGTTTCAGCCATGCAGCTATTCTCGCTGGAAGACGAGCAAGTGCAAGGCACTTCGTTCTGGTGGCACGAATATGCTCCGGATCGCGCTGATGTCTTCCAAACCACCAATGGCGGTGAGTCCAGATAGCCGCCTTATCGCTGACCCGGCAAACGCGACGACTAAATCTTGCCGTCCAAACCCATTTGATAGTACTTGTGAGTGATCTTGTCTTGGTTTTCTAGCAACCAATCGATCGAGGGCTCGTTATGCATCGCTTTGTGGATGGCCTGGGCCATGGCTTTGCGGTGAATTTCGAAAAGCGCTTTGTGATCCAGGTTGTCGTCGTCGATCACACCCGGGTTGAGCCATACGCTGCAGATGATTCCCAGGTCATTTGCTTTTTCTTTCGGGATGTCACCAGCGCGCACCGCGTCGAGTACTCCGTTGGCGATAGCGGCTTGGACGGTGCCCATCAAGATGTTGGTGTATCGCGAGTTCTTCACCGTGACCTTGCTAACGCAAAGCGTGACGGGTCGGACCTGAATATCGGTGTTGAGAATTGCGAACACCTTCGAGTGCCCCATCGACTGGTCACCTGTGAGGGTCGCGAGCGCAGTGCCGACAGGGCCATCGAGTTCGCCGATGACGACTTCTGGTTCGGCCGCGGTAAACGGAGGGCCACCAGCCACGAGGGACTCGCCAGAACGAAACACGATGCGATCAGCCATGAGAATTGCCATCCCTTTCAGAGCAGATTTGAGTAAAGAAGTGAGCCTACAAGCCTAACGACAAAGCAACCTGCTGAAAACCTACGCGAAAACGTCAGCCAGCCCCAAGCGTCAGCGACGGGATAGAAGCCTGTCCTCTGGGTGCTTACCTTGGCGAGAGCAGCGCCCCTCAATTCCGTCCCAACGATGACCCATCACCCAGGTCACCTCGACGCTGGATAACCATCCTCCGACCAACCGCGCGCGACGTTGTACGCCTTCACGAGCGCTTGCAGTCGCTCGGTCGAGAGCTCCGCCCGCGCGTCGTCGGGTAGCGGTGTGGATAGCATTCGCTCTGGTAGAGTGTCCTCGGCGGGCGTCCAACCAGCGCGGATGTTGAACTCCTTCTTCGCCTCAACAATGCGTTGGGCGGTTGCGCGCAGCTCGTCGGCCGAGACTTCCCAACCGGTGACCAGCCGTAGCATCTCTGCGGCTTCGCCAAAGTAGTCGACAAACACGCCGCGGAGAAATTTGCACAGAATGAGCGAATCCATGATGGCCGCTTTGTCTTCGGTCTCGACGGCCAGCTGGGCGGCTTCGGGGCCCACGTCGCGCCGATCGACGGCCTCGGAAAAATCGACTTCGTACGCACCCGAGCGGTTGTGGTCGGCGCCGCGCGAGCCGACGGCAAATCCCAGCGCCATCGTCTGCAGTCCACGCGGGTCGTAGCCAGGCAGTTCCAGGCCCTTCACCTGCGGAGCAAACTTGATGGTCTCGCGGCCAATTTCCTGGGCAAGACGTCGGCTGCCTTGGGCCAGATACTGGCCAAGGTCGGTGCCTTCGGCAATTTCCTGGAGCGCGCGGAGCAGGGCAGGGCCGTCGCCGAATTGCAGCCAGTCAGCGTCGAGCCCGGTCGCGGAAAAGTAACCGCGCTCGGCGCATTCCATCGCGAAGGCAATCGTACCGCCGGCGCTGATCGTATCAAGGCCTTGCTCGTCGCAGAATCGTGACGACTCGAGCACGACCTCGGGGTCAGACACTCCGCACAACGGACCGAGCGCGAATAGATTCTCGTACTCAATCCGCACGCCCTGGGCCTGACCGTTGGTCTTCTTGCCAAGCGTGTAGATGTGTTCGCAACCGATCGTGCAGGCCACACACGAAGCACGGGTACGCTCGCGACTCTGCTGCATTTGCTCCGGCGAGAGTGCTTCTGCACTCGGGAACGAACCCTGCTGAAAGTTGCGAGTCGGTAGCACGTTGAGCCGATTGAACACGAGCAGGTTCGACGCGGTGCCGAGTTCGCGATACTTGGCCGTCGCGGGGCCGAACGATTTTTCCGAGAGCGACTTTGCCAGCTGCGTGAGCAATTCGGGCTCGGCCCATTCGCACCGCTTGGTGCCGCAAACGGCGACGGCTTTGATGTTCTTCGAGCCAAGTACGGCACCACTGCCGCCGCGGCCTGCGTGACGGCCGTCGTGTGAGATCGTCGCGTAGCGCACCAAGCGTTCGCCTGCGGGTCCGATGACCGCGAGTTGAAACCGCTCGCCCAATTGTTGCTTGAGTTGCTCTTCCGCGTCTGAAGTGGTCATACCCGCGATGTGATCGGCGGGAAGCAGCCGCACCCGCTCGTCTTCAATCACCAGAATCGAAGGCTGCCGCGCACGTCCCGTGATCACCAACGCGTCATGGCCGGTCTTCTTCCCCGCAATTGCAAACCCGCTGCTGGCCAGCGAATCGTTGATCCGCTCAGTCAGCGGGCTCTTGCTGACTACCGCGAACTTGGCAGACGTGGTGAGTGGACTACCCACCAGCGGGCTGAAGACGAATGCGAGGACCGACTCTGGTGATAGCGGATCGACTTCCGCCGCGTGTTCGTCGAGCAGAATCCTGACTCCAAGCCCACTGCCACCGACGTACGCCCGCAGGGTCGCCTCGTCCAACGCGACCGATTGGGACTCGCCGTTGGTCACGTCGATGCGCAGATAGTTGCCGTGATAACCGTACACTTTTTCTACAGGAGTAATCGGTGGCTGAGTGAGTTCTTTATTGTCTCACGCGGTGCAGCAATCTGCTACCGTAGATGAAATTGCGGAACGAAAAACTCTAGAGCACCCGACGTGGGACTACACCAGCTTGCTGAAAAAAGGGGTCCAGGCGGCGGGAGAGTTTCGCCAGGTTATGGCTAGGCACCTGCGGGTACAGATGATGCTCGAGGTGGTAGGTCAGCTCAAGAAAGAGCTTTGGTAGCAGCCAGCCACGCAACGTGTGAGTTTGCGTCAGTGGCGTCTCGCCGTAGTTTCGGTGAGGCAAATGGACGGTGAGCAGCGGATAAACCCAGCTGCCGACGATCGCCAGCAGAGCATACAGCAATAGCCCAGGTTGTGAATCTCGCAGCCAAACAGCCACCACGACAAACCCAATCGCCCACGTAGCCTCGGCAAGCAACCACAGTCTGCGCCCAAAGACTTCTTTGTTCTTCTTCCAAGCCCAGTACCAGAGCCGTGGTAGAAACACGACTCCATGCACCACAGCTCCCAAGAAAGTCATTCTGGCTGGATCGCCTTCTGGGTCATCGTGATGAGGGAATTTGCGGTGGTGTTGCAAGTGGGTAGATTGATAAGCATGGCCGCTTTCCAGCAGGATTGCTCCCAAGTAGAACAAAGCCCAATCCGTTTGTCGCGCAGTCAGGCCGATTGAGTTGTGGACCACATCGTGCGTCACTGTCACGACTGCCACAAAGATGAAGAACATCAGTACGGGTGTGATCCACCAATGTCCGGCAGCCACTGCAAGGCTCATCAACACTAGTCCGAACACCGGACGCAGCAGTGCCCACCAGCGTTGGCCGCGGGTGGTAACCAGCAAGTCATCTCCCAAGTCGGCTAAGTTAGGCAACTCGGGTGCGCTCGTCGGCTTGTCGTTGACTTCGCTGAGATCGTGATGGCGTTGGACGACGACGGTCATGATTGCCTCGGGCTACTTCGCGAATTTGTTCTGCGGCAAGTCGGCTTCCCAAAACGCAGGCAACAGTCCCCAAGCCCGGCCAGGTCGAGTCGCCAACGTTCCAGAATCCGCATTGCCCCACCGCGTAGGGAATGGCTGCTTGGTTCGAGTTCTGCAAGTTCTGTCGGACCCCACCGACAGCACCCTGAGGCCTTAGCGTGAACTGTTCGTACGTGCGTGGAGTGCCGACCTCATACACCAGCGGACTGTTGCCCAAGTCGGGATAGACGCGGCGCGCGAGGGCGATCAATCGGTTGCCAATCTGGAGTTTGCGTTGCTGGTACTCGGCTCGTTCTAGTCCCTGCCAGTCAGTCAACTCGCAGTGCGTCGAGATCATGACTGCGCGATGCCCCTTTGGTGCACTCAGCACATCGTCTGGAGCGGAAACGGAGATGAACATGTTATTCCCGTTGCCCAGTTTGTCGGAGTAGCTCTGTAGGAGCTGATGATGAGTCCACGTCTGACTGGCAACTTCCTGCTCGGGGACACCGAGAAAAACGACAATCGCGCCACCATAGGAGCCCTTATCACGCTCGAGATAAGGACGAAGCGCTTGTTGCACGACTGGAGGTGCGAGCTTCGCAGTCAGGGGAGCGGGCAAGGCGCTGACCACCTGACGAGCTCCCCACGTGCCTCGCGAAGTTTCGAGGTTGAACTCTCCGAAATCTCCGCGTACGCGATTCACGCGACAGTTGAGGAGCAACTGTCCGCCCAGCGAGCGATAACGTCGAACAAACCCACGCCAGAAACCGCGCATCCCACCTCGCGCGCGGGTGAGTCCTGCGCCGCGAATCGTGATACCCAAAGCGGAATTGATCAGCGGTGCAGCATCCACGGTGCTGTGCACAGTGTCTTCAATCAACATCGACAGCAGACCAACTAGTGGCTTGTCTTGATCTAGCTGGTACCGTCGTAGCGCATCGCCCATCGTCCAACCGGCGTATCGAGCGTGTAACAGATTGCTTGGCCCAATACATCCAATCGCTCGCCACAACTCGCCAGCATTCTTGATTGGCAGTTGAATTCCACGCCGACTTGCCTGCCAAAAGACGTCGGAGAGCTGATCCATCAGTTTCCAAAAGCGACGATGGTTCGTGGTATCACCAAGCTGACGCAACCGTTCGTCATGCCAAAGTTGCCGATCCCGATAGAGCGTCACCCGGCGATCGGGTAACCAAGCGACGTAGCCAGGCAGGGCTTCCCCGTCGACTGAGGGGAGATCTAGCGTTTGTAGCAACTCGGCCCCAATTCCACCGCGCTCAAAGTCGACCAGTGTGGTCGCACCAACGTCGAACGCAAAACCTCGCCGCGAGAAATAGCCGGCGCAGCCGCCAGGCTGGCGATGAGCCTCGAAAACAATGGTTGATAAGCCAGCTGCCTGAAGTCGAGCTGCAGTAGCGAGCCCTGCTATGCCTGCACCGACGATCGCGACATCGTAACGCATTTCCCAGCTCGGAGGTTTAGGGGAACCGCACCTCTGTTTGACCGCAAACAAACGCGATGTCGTAACAGGAGATTTTCCGGCATGCTTCTTGGAGCAGCCTAGTTGATTCATCCTCCCGCGTCTAACGTGAGCAACAGGAGTGTATCGCCGTCACTGAGTTGGGTATCTGGATCAGTAATGAAACGTTCACCGCGCAAGTTCGCCGTGTAGCCGGCACGCAGATTCCGGCCGTCGATACATTCCTTCGCCAGCGCAGGGAATCGCTCTGACAAATCCAACAAGACGTCACCCAAGCAGGGCCCGCTGGCCGTCGTCTTTTCGACGCCCGCGCGCGAGCGGGGGATTCCAAACAGTTCAACGTGAATCACAGCCACTCCTCGCAACAATCCTGGAGGACTTGCAATTGTGATGTCGGTCATGCATTCTGATTGAACCTACCGCAAACTCACCCTGAGAAGCACCACGTCAGTGTATTTTAACTGCACCAGAAGCCGCTTGATACGCACGTTGGCGAGATTGTGCTTGCTGCTTGCGTCGGCGGCCGGATGCGCCGACGATCGCGCGACGCAGTCGCAACGGCTGCGGCTGGCAACGACCACTAGCACCCGCGACTCCGGGTTGCTCGATCGACTGCTGCCACCGTTTCAACAGCAAAATGACGTGCGCGTCGAGGTGATTGCCGTGGGAACGGGCAAGGCATTAAAGCTTGGCGAAATGGGCGACGTCGACGTGCTGTTTGTGCACGCCCGCGCGGCCGAAGACGCATTCATGAACGCCGCTCACGGCGTACGGCGCGAGGACGTGATGTACAACACATTTGAACTACTCGGTCCACCAGACGATCCGGCGCACGTCAAGGATCGCGCCGTCAGCGACGCCCTCCAGGAAATTGCAGCGAGCCAAGTGCCGTTCATCTCGCGCGGCGACGATAGCGGCACGCACAAGCGCGAAATGCAATTGTGGGAAGCGATCGACATTCGCCCCAGTTGGCCAGCCTACCAAGAAAGCGGTCAGGGCATGGGTGCCACGCTGACGATCGCGGACGAGAAGTCGGCCTACGTGCTGACCGATCGCGGTACGTACTTGAACTTTCGCAACCGAATCGATCTGGTGCCGCTGGCCGCTCAGTCCGAAGACCTCAGAAACCCTTACGGTGTGATCGTCGTCAATCCGAGCAAGAGTCGCGCCGTGCGTGACAAATTGGCGCATCAGTTCGTCGACTACCTAATCTCGCCGGAGGCACAACAGATCATCGACGAGTACCGCCTCGCCGGCGAACAACTGTTCGTACCACTGCGAATGGAAGTGACACACCAATAGCCGCGCGGACGCATCCTTATGCAACTATTGTGGGACGGAATTTGCGAAGCTCTGCGATTGATGTGGGCCGGCGATCCGCTCATCCTCGGCGCCACGTTCCGCACCGTGTTCATTTCCTCGACAGCAGTCGCTCTAGCGACGCTGATAGGCGTTCCGCTGGGCACCGCGCTGGCACGCGTCAAGTTTGTTGGCAATCACCTCGTCGTGCTGCTGTTTCGCGTCGGCATGGCGCTGCCAACGGTGTTTGTCGGCATGGTCTGTTACGGACTATTCTCACGTCGCGGCGTGCTTGGTCCGTTGGAATTACTGTATTCGCCCTGGGGAATCATCTGTGGCGAGTTGCTGCTGGCCATCCCCATCATCGTTGGCATCACGCACGGTGCCGTCAGTGCACTCGATCCGCGAGTTGGCGAAACTGCCTGGACGCTTGGAGCAAGCCGGTTGCGCCGTGGACTCACCTACCTCTCCGAGGCCCGCATCGGCGTCATGCTCGCCGTCTTGACCGCCTTCGCTCGCTGCGTGAGCGAACTGGGCATCGCGATGATGGTCGGCGGCAACATCAAAGACCAAACCCGCACGCTGGCCACCGCGACCGCGCTGGAAACCAGCAAAGGCGAATTCGCCCGCGGCATGGCGATGGGAACAATCTTGCTCGTGGTCGCGCTGGTGGCAACGGGGCTAATCGGCTGGTTGAGCCGTGAACGTCGGTAGCTTCGCGATTGTGCGAATCGCGCGAGAGCAGTCTGACACCTCAATCACCCGCCGTGCCGTGAACTTCGCGTTGTGAACTTTGCGCTGCGACCATTGCAAGGCATCTCCGAGTGTCAGCGCCGGTGCCGTCCCCGTACTCAGTCGTCAATACGACTGCCTTCGGCGCGCCCCGGTCCAAACGGATTCTCATACCAAATCACCCCAAGGCCCACGCCCCCTTCGCGTTCTTCGCAGGTGAGCAGGTCAACATCTCCGTCATCGTCCAGGTCGAGCATTTCGATGCGATCGTACTTGATCCCCTCGGCTTTCCCACTGATCTGATGTGCCACCCAACGCTGTTCCGTTTGCTCAAACTCCAGCCAAAACACGCCATGTTTGCCGCCAGCGATCCACGTCGTGACGGCCAGGTCGAGCTGCTTGTCGCCGTTAATGTCGGTCACCGCGACGGCTCGTGTGTTGCCTGCGTGGTAGTCTGCGGAGATTCTGTGCGACTGCCAACGCAGTCCTGATTTGTCCAGGCGCTTTAAGAACAAGATCGCCATATCTTTGACCGCCACTACGGCGTCCTCTAGCCCATCGCCATCGAGGTCCGCCAAGTCCATGCTCAACACTTCATCGGCGCCGTCACACATCGGGTGATTCTTCCAAGGCAGCCGCTGAGCTGGGCCTGGCCCCGGATTCTCAAGCCACCGGCAACCACGCAAACGCTCAGTCCGATCGGTGATCACAAGGTCGAGATCGCGATCGCCGTCCATGTCACGTTTCCAAATCGACATGATCCAACCCGCAGGCGAAATCGGATGCCATTGGTAGCCGGACAGATCACGACCATCGGTAGGTGCTTCAAACCAGCCGAGCTGTGCATTATCGCCCTTCGAGCCTGCGATAAGATCAACTCCGTGCTCGCCATCCACTTGCATCGGCCAGGCAAACATCCACTGCTGGCCCTTGTCCAGCATCGTAGTGAGAACTTCCTGTTCCCATTTGCTTCCGTCCAACAACGCTTCCGACTCCGACGGTGCCCAATGCACGAAGATCTGCTTCGTAGTTCCTTCGCAGCAGCTGACGACATCGAGCTTGCCGTCCTGGTCTAAGTCGACAAACGTGGCGTCTTCGACCGACGGCGTCTTGCCCACGGTAATCTTAGGCCATTTGGACTTGGCATGGTCAGGACCCGGATTAATGTAGACGCGCGTCACACCGCCTTCTTCCCAGCCGGTGGCAATGTCCGCCAGGCCATCGCCGTTGATATCGGCGAGTTTCACACCGTCGGCGCCTTCTGAGGAGTCATCAACAACGTGACGTGTCCAGGGAGTCCCTAGCGGCTCGGTCGAATACATCGTCCGAGCCGTGGTCCACGCGATGAGGATCGATATCAAGGCATGTAAAAGGAAGCCAACTTTACGATTCACGGCTAGGCTCCGGCACAACATAGATCGTCTCCCAACCGTGCAAGTTCCTAAAAGGAGCAGTTTCGCCGGCAAACCTACGAACCAGCTTTCGAATCTGGGATTTTACTCGTTTCGATCTCACGCCACCGAGGGTTTTTGATCACAAAAAGCACAGCGGAATTTAACTGCCGCCGCTGCCAAGGACGCTGAAACCCGAGAAAATCGACCAATTCCTGCCATCCTCACGATTGAAGACCCGCAGTACGGGGCGATCGGCTCGTTGGCGGCACTCGCCTTTTTCCTGGAAAATGCTTGACAGACGGTCCCTACAACTGATATCATCGATATGGAACAGTTTCAGAAACTGTATTCACTCGTCCTGTTGTTCCAACTACTAGTCACAAGATTTTTTCTGAGAGGCACTACCTGAAACTGTTACCGAAACTATTGTGCCGTCGGGCAAACTTGCCCCTCGGCTCGTCGTTTCAACTGATCTAGCAACACAAGGCCATCCGTCATGCCAACAATCATGCCCCCAGTAGCAGAAAGCATGGAAGACCGAATCGAATCGCTAACTGGCCAACAGATCAACGTCCCTCCCCAGCGAGACGGAGGGCTTTGGAAAGTCATCTTTCCGGCACTGCGATGCCCCAGCTGTGGTGCGCTAGATTCCAAAGCACGTACTGGCAAGCGACTCAATAGCGAGGGGCTCATCGAACAGTATCGAGAATGCACGAGTTGCCAGTTGCGATTTCGCGTGATTTTAGAGTGACCGCCGCGCTGCTGGCGCCTTTTGATTACCGAGCACGAACAGGCAGCAAGTCGCCAACCCAGACCCAAGTACTAGAGCGTTTTGATTGTAGTTGTTTAGGAGGAAGCCTGCTGTGCAATCTCCGAACCCACGACCGGCGCCCTGCTAATGCTATTTACCTCACCATTGCTGATCAGAACTCGGATTCGCCCGCGTTGTCACGTTGGATCCGTGATTAGCGCCGCCGAGAAGCAGGCTGCACCTGACCGCCGGTGGGTGCGGCTATGCGCGGCAAGTGGGCGGAGCGCTGGTGTGTGCCAAACGGCGAAGGTCAGGAATATTTTTCTAGCGCCGACAACGTGCACGCATAGCGTACAGATGGATTTGCTCGGAGGATAAATTGAAGAAGTATTCATCAAGAGACCGTAGTTGCTGCATAAAGTCCCTCCTCAGCGTGGCTGCTGGAGTGGGACTGGGCTTCGCCAGGAAGCAGCCGCCCGTCTCGATGAATGGAGGGTTAGCTTTTCACTGCTAGAGGCGGAGTCGCTCGCACAAAGTGTACGAGCGTGGCTATTCATTGAACGAGACGCATGACGTGTATCTGTTCTTGCCGTTGCGATTCCGCGTCGTCATGAGTTGAATGATTCGCCTTCGGTGCTACAGGCGGAACGTTCGCGCGAGGAGGGGGTGAACCGTGAGAATTGTCAACGCCTAGGACGGCTCACAAACGGTTGACCTCGAGAGTTGCGATTTTTACTGAGCATGATTCGAATTTCGACGCGAGAGTGCGCGTCGCGAATCAGCTCGCTCAATGGGCGATACGCCTGAGAGGAAGACTACTAATGATGATTCGTAACCAAAGAGTTCTTATGGCGCTATCGTTGGCGCTGACGCTGGCGCTGGCCGCCGGCACGCAGGCTACGGAACTAACCACCAACGGTGGTTTTGAAACTGGCGATACCAGCGGCTGGGTTTCGTTCCCAACGGCCAATTCGACGTTCACCGTCACGACTGACTCCAATACGGGAGTCTATGCTGCGGAAGTATTCAACAACGATCTGACATCGGGTGCCGTCGTGAAGCAAGCCAATATCGGCATCGGAACCGTCAACCCTGGCGATCCAATCGAGATTTCCTTCGCAGCCAAGGGTGACTTCGCCGCCGGTGGCGTGGCCGTCGCCGAGTTCTTCTCAGAGCTTTCTGGTGGCGGAACCTCCGCGGCGGAAATCCTCGGTGGTGGACCAATCTTCACTTCGTCCGAATCTGATTACCAGACGTTCACTTTCAACACGGTTGCCGGTCCCGACGTTAGCGGTGGCGTGACGTTGCAGTTTGTTGCCGCGACCGGTGGAGCTCAGGGAAGTACCGCCGTGTTGTTCATCGACGACGCCTCGGTGCGGGTCATTCCTGAACCAGCGACGCTGGCACTGGTCGGCCTCGGTGCCATCGGCATCCTGGCTCGCCGTCGTCGTTAAATCGATGAAATCCTAGGCAAGCACCACAATCTTGTGTCGACCAGCGTGGCAGGGCGATTCCGTCTTGCCACGCTGTTCTTTTTTTGCGCGTCAGCGTGCACGGCCCGGCGGCCTCGAGTCCTCCAGTCTCATGGGCAACACGGCAACGGGCCGATCCAAGCCGCATTTCATTGATCTCCACGCCGGGCTGGATCCGGGCCGTACCGTCTAGATCTCTCTGCCGCGAACTGTGCACGGCCGCTGGGGAGCCCGCTGAGCAAGGAATCCGCGAGTTTTCTCGGAAGTACAGTCTTCCCCAGGGCTCTTCGCGCGGGACTCTTCGCGGATACGTAGCTATCCCAGCCCTATCGGAACTCCGCGATTGCCCGCCGCAGGTCTAATGTAGTTTCAAAGCGGTATTGTGGGTCGATTGAAATGCACCGCTTCAAAATCGAGGCTGCCGGAGCTAATGGTGCATTCGTGCTGCAGCAAGCCTCCAAAGTATCAGCCGGTTTCCCGTTGACCAACGCGGTCAGAAGCACTCCCAAACTATAGATGTCTGACGCGGGCGATGGATTACTGCGACCACTCAACACCTCTGGGGCAACATATCCTACTGTTCCGCCAACGCTATTGCTGGCGAGGTTGGATTGGACCGACAGGAGAAATGCGAAACCAAAGTCTGTAACGATAACGTCACCGTTGGCCCGTCGCAGTATGTTCCCAGGCTTTAGGTCGCAATGGACTATCCCTTTCTCGTGTGCGTGACCAATGGCTGCAGCTACGGTATCAACAATCTCAAGAGCCTCTGAGAGCGAGAATAGTTGTGACTCTAACTGGGACTGAAGATCGACTCCGTCGATGAAGTCCATTGCCATGAAGTAACCGCCACTAGGAAATCGACCCAACCCTTCGACACGCACAATACTCGGATGACGGAGTGTGGCAAGGAGCTGTGCCTCTTGCACGAAGCGAGCGACAGCTCGTTTATCCGACTGCCGAGCTTTGTGCAGAGCCTTGATCGCAACCACTCTCCCGCCACAATTCATCCTTGCCCGATATACCTTGCCCATACCTCCGGAGCCCAGGAGCTTTTCGAGCACGTAGTCCGAGTATCGTAAGGGAGCGCTAGTTTCTCCGGTGTTCGTCTTGAGATTTCGGTCTATGACATCGCTCGTGAGCAGCCGTTGCTCTATCTTTTTTCTTGCAATGGCCAACAGCCTGCGAACGGTTCTCTCAGATTTCTTCGTATTAGAGGCTATCTGAGCGACATCCTGGCCTTGGAGTCTTGCAATGAGGACAAGTCGCTCGTTCGGCGATAAGCCTCGAATGACCAATTGCATGTCTTCACACAACGCAATGACTTCAGCTGGCGTTGGCTCTGGCGTTCTAACAGATTCATCTGGCAAATCTGTCGCATCCTCGTGGTCGACGCTCCGCTTCGCTGCCGTGTGCTTCTCGACTTGTCCGTACAGCTTATGAAGCGTGATGCTGGCCAACAGACGCCAGAGGTCCCCAGCACGCTTCAGTTGGTAATCATCGTCTCTCGCGTGAGCGAAGAAGCTCCTGTAGGCCGACTGAACTACGTCGTCGGCGTCGATTCGTCGTTTCAGCTTCGGACCGATACGACTTCGTGCCAAAGCAATCAAACGCTTGGCATACTTGTCAAACAGCACCGTGGCGGCCTGGTCATGGCCATTTTGGTACAGGTCCAGCAATTCTCGTGAGTTCAGGGTCGACACAGCTAGACGTCAATCTCCGCGACGAAAGTCTTTGATGGCCAAGGCTTGTTGATTATCTGGATTTTTTTCAGTGCATTTGACCAATCTTAGCCAGAAATCGGATGTACCCGTAGGGCGAAGAGTCCCTCTATCGTTTTAGGGTTCATTTGCTGCGAGGAAAGGATAGAAAATGGCTTACGTCGTAACGGCCCCGTGTTTCGGATGCAAATACACAGACTGTGTGGTGGTCTGTCCTTGTGATTGCTTTCACGAAGGCGACAAGATGCTTTACATCGACCCGGACGAGTGCATTGACTGTGATGCATGCCGTGTCGAATGCCCGGTGGAAGCAATCTTCCACGAGGATGATGTGCCCAATGACTGGCATGAGTTCATCCAGCTCAACCGTGAGATGTCCGAGAAGACGCCTTCAATTATCGAGAAGAAACCGCCTCTCGTTTGAATGCTGTAGAGGTGGACCGCGGAATGACGCAAGCAATATTCGCGCACGGCGGTAGATGCCTGATTCGCCGCCCAAGCGACGGAATCTGCCGATCGCGATTGATGCTCCACACTGGCCAAAAATCGTTGCTGAAACCTCACTGATCGTCTGTTAGATTGGCGCTACTCAACAAGTTCCGGCGCTTATTGCGATGCACAGGTGTGTAACTCCCGGGCGAAATAGTCCGGGACGTTCGCGGCACATGACACTAGTTCCTTGGTCATGAACGGCACCCGTTGCGCCAGATTTGGTATATTGGGGCACAAGTTGCTCTCAATTGTTTGGCAACACCTTAGTTGAACCGAATGTCAAAGCCCCTTCTCATTACGGTGGCGGCTGCCTTCGCGGTTTCGCCAATCAGCGCTGATGAGCTCTCTTTGGAGGAGCGGGCTCGCCAGGCCGAGAGCTATTTCGAGAGCATCCATTTTGTCGTCGACCCTGAGACCAGGACACTCCGGTCCGGACGCCCTGCAATTCAGGGAAGTGAAAAGGCGCTTACTGACAAAGGCCTCTCGTCTGTAAGATTCATGCCGAATCTGCAACATCTAGATCTGAGTGGCACCTCGATCAGCAATGACGGACTGAAGCAGCTACGCGGTCTTCATCACATTCGGTCGCTGAACCTAGCTGGCACCAAAATCACCGACGACGGGCTGTTGCATCTCGCCGAGGTGCCCGGACTTCAATCACTCAACCTCGGCGGACTAACGATTAAGGGGCCCGGCTTATCCTTCCTCGCGGAGCTATCCGACCTTAGCGAAGTCAAGTTGAATGGCGCGCGCATCTCCGATGATGCTCTATCTCAACTGGCGGCAGCAAGACACCTGCGGTCTTTAAGCCTCTGGCATGCAAGCGGCTTTACCGGAGCAGGATTGGCCCCTTTGCGACGATTGCCGTTTCTTCAGTCTATCGAGCTTGGATTCAGCAGTGTCACCGACAGCGGGATGCGTGGGCTGGCAGATTTAGAAGAGCTACGCGGCGGCTTGCAGCTGAGGCACACGCACATCTCGGGGAAAGGCCTAACCTACTTGAAGCGACTGAAGGGAATACTGTGGCTTGACTTGCAAGGCTCGCAGGTAACCGATAGTGGCCTCGTCGGAATAGCCGAATTGACTCACCTTAAGCAAGTCAACTTGCAGAACACCCGGATTAGCGACAAGTCGCTGGTGCACCTTTCGGACATGACATCTCTGGAAGAACTCAACCTTGGGCGTACTGACGTTACGGGGACGGGGCTTGTGCACTTGGTAAATCTTCCCCGCTTGAGAGCCTTGACGCTTGTTGATACTCCGCTCGGCGCACGTAACCTGAGACATCTTGCAAGACTCCAGGGGTTAAAGTCGCTTAAAACCGGCGGAAACCTGACTCATCCTGGCGGCACCATATCGGATGCTCATGTACATCATCTCGCGGGATGTACAAGCCTTGAGTCACTCTCTCTTTTCAGCGCCTCTATCACCGATGCCTCGCTTGCCAAACTAGCGAACTTGCGGGACTTGCGTGTCTTGACGCTTGCACGGTGCGAGAATGTCGGAGATGAAGGCCTGATTCACGTTGGCAAGCTTAAACAGCTGGAGCGACTCGACCTCAGTTACACAGGCATCTCGCCGGCCGGGATGGTCCGCCTGAGCGGGTTGAAGAAGCTTCGGTGGCTGGACATCAGCTATACCAAAGGCGGCGCCGATTGCGGAAAAGAACTGAGGGCGTCGCTGCCCAATTTGCAGGTCTATTATGACGCACCTCCTTGAGGAAGCACGCATGATTTCACTCACCCGCATAGTAGCTACCTTGAGTTCTCTAGCATTGGTTCTGTCATTGGTGGACGGCACGTGCGCGCAGTCGCAAATCCCCAAGACGCGCCTCAGCACAGTCGAGGGCGGCAGTGTAAGGATTGCAGTCACGAAGCTATACTCGACTGATCCGTACGAGCGGTGTCAGGGCCTGCGTGAGCTCTTACCACTAAGTCCGTCAGCGTCGGCGGCGCTGCCGTGGGTGATCGAAGCGTTGGGTGATGAAGAATATGAAGGAAATTGGGACCCGTCGGATCGAGTCTGTGAGGCTGCCGAGCACCTCTTAATGAAGATGGGCGCCAATGCAGAGCAGGCGCTTCTCGACGCTCTTGACCATGCCACGCCAGCTATTCGAGAACGCGCAGCGAGAGAACTGGGGCGGATTGGTTGTCACCGTGCTATCGATCCGCTCTTGCTACGCTTGCAAACTCAAGAAGTGAACGAGGCCTGGGGCGTTGTTGCAGCTCTAGGCGAACTCGAAGCAACAGACGCGACTCCACATATCTGTTCGCAACTGCAATCAAGCGACCGAAAAACCGTGGTAGCTGCAGTTGGGGCGCTTGGCAAGCTACGAGATCCCCAAGCGGTCCCCTCGCTGGTGGACTACTGTATTCAGAATGCCGGGTCCGACACTGCCGACGGTGCGGTTACAGCGCTTTATTCAATCGACGGCGCTGGTTTCGATGCGGCGATTCAATTGCTGCGACATCAGGAACCGAAAGTTCGCAATTCCGCCACTCGAGGTCTTGCGCACACCCACGACGAGCGTCTCATCGAACCTCTGTTGGCGAATCTTGTCGACGAAGACAGGTTCGTTCAAGGATCAGCGGCGCAGGCGTTGCGGTGGATCGTTGGTCTGCGGGGCGTGGCGCCAGCCCAACGTGCATTTGAAATGAAGAAGGCGGCAGGCGAGGTGCGCCGAGCTGCTGTAGTAGTTTTGAGTAAACATCACTCCGATCCGGTCCCGTATCTCATCGAAGCGCTGTCCGATCAAAACGAAAGCGTCCAGGCAACGGCTGCTGGTATTCTTCGCAACAAGCCTGATCGCAGAGCGGCGTCGGCGTTGACTCATTCCCTTCAACACGCAGAACACAACGGTATACGGGCTGATGCTGCCGCAGCCTTAGGGGCAATAGGGGATCGTCAGCATGTCGATGCGTTGATTGACGGTACTAGAGACGAAACTGCACGCACCCGTGCGGCCGCTGCAAGAGCGCTGGGAATGATTGAAGACCCGCAAGCAATTCCGCGACTGCTCGAGATGCTCAACGATTCGGGTTGGGATGCGCGACGTGCAGCGGCTGCAGCGTTGGCGACGTTCGACGACCCGCGCGTGCTGCCTGCCATAACATTGATGGCCAGCAACTCAAAAGCCGTCGACCGGAGTAGCGCTGTCTGGGCCTTGGCCAGTATCCAGGGCGAGGCGGCGGCTGAGTTATTGATCGAGGCCCTTGCCGATAGGGACCTGCATGTGCGCCTTGCTGCTCGAACCACTCTAATCCGTAGCGAGTCTCCTTACATTGACAGGATGCTGGACAAAGCTCTCAAGAGCGACGACGTTGCTGTCCGTAAACTCGTCAGACAGATCATCGACAGTCGCAGTGAACGGGCATCAAGCCGCTAGGTTTTTATGGTGACTGATACTGACGCGGTTCGACTTTCGACTGTTACGACGGCTGGCACGGGAGTCATGAAGCATCGGAGTACTCCTGCTGAAGGAAGCTGAAAATTCCATCCCCACAACATCTCGGATTGCCGATTCTCCCAGAACAAGATTCTTGGGAGACCTAATCGTCATACCCGTGAATCGCCTGGGTACCGAACGAGATCACAGGAAATTGCAACAGGTCAATGAAGCGTGAGGCGTCTTAGCGGGCCCCGAGAGTCTGCATTATCGCCGGCGGTGTGTGTACATCTTTGTATAATGCAATTTACAGCACGCTCAAGTTAGGCGAGTTGCTACGCCGCGATTGGCTACACGCACTTTCGATCTCAGTGATTCAAGATATGCCAAGACTTGTTCTTTTAGTACTTACACTGGCGACCGCGTCTTCTTTCGCTTGCACGGCAACAGGGCAATCGGCGGCAAAACATCCGAACGTGATCTTCATTCTCATCGATGACCTGGGGTGGAACGATGTCGGCTACAACGGGAGTACGTTCTACGAGACACCCTGCATCGATGCTCTCTCACAAGTGTGGATGCGATTCGATCGCTGCTACACGCCTAGCCCGATGTGCTCACCTACGAGAGTGAGCATCCTGACCGGGAAGAATCCCGCGAGACATGGTGTGACTCAGTGGCTGAACGGCAGCGACAAGTACTTTGGGAGAAACGGCGAGCAGCCGACCGTCTACTGTCCTGTTTCGCAGTCTTTGAGCATATCGCCGGACGAAACGACGCTCGCCGAGGCGCTCCAGGAGGTCGGATACGACACGGGATTCTTCGGCAAGTGGCACATGGGACGGTTTGACGTCAGCGGCGGTCCGGCTGCGCATGGTTACGACACTCAGAGAGCTGTCATCGAGGAAAATCGCTGTTCGATGTTCTATCCATTTCGCAACCCCGACTACTTCCCTGATGCCAAGCAAGGCGACAATTTCACCGACCTGCTGACTGACGCAGCGATTGAATTCCTTACCCAGCAACGCGAGCAACCCTACTACTTGCATTTGTGTCACTTTGCGATGCACTCTCCGATCGGTTCCAAGCAGGGCTTGAGGGTGAGATTTCAGCAGAAAAGTGACGCCCTGCCGGAATTGACCGTGGATCGGAAACTCGACGCGTATGGTCACAAGCCACAGAAGCTTCGCCAAGACGATGCCGAATACGCAGGCGAGCTTGCGACCCTAGACAAGAACATAGGTCGACTAATCGACGCAGTCAGATCGGCAGGACAATATGACAACACCATCATTGTGATAACCGGCGACAATGGAGGACGCAGCTCCTACTTCATGAAACATCCAACTTCCATGCAGCCGTTGCGTACCGGCAAGACGTTCCTGTTCGAAGGTGGTATCCGCACGCCGCTGCTAATACACAGCCCTCGTCATCATACCTTCGGAAAGTCGAGCAGTACTCCAGTGACTAGCATGGACTTCTTTCCGACGATCCTGCAATTGATCGGTCTTCCCCTCATGCCGTCGCAACATGTCGATGGCGTTAGCCTAGTTCCGCTATTGGAGGAGACAACTATTGCACGTGACACACTCTATTGGCACTTTCCCCACTATCAAGGAGAAGGTAGCTACCCGGCGAGTGCGATTATGGTTGGCGACTATAAGCTAATCAGAAACTACCACCATGGCGATAAGCTCCTCTTCAACCTCAAGAACGACCCCTACGAGGTGAACAATCTGGCGCCCACGATGCCCGACAAAGTGGATTCGCTAAATGCGAAACTAACCGCTTACCTTGACGAAGTCGGCTCAATCGTTCCATCGCCAAGTAATGAGTAGTGATCACATGGTCTGCTTGGTCCTGTCCAATGAGCAGCACGATGATATTCGGATGATTAATCCGACTTCGCTACAACGCCGAGCTATTAATGACTGGTGTGTCCCTAAGGTGGCTCAGCCGATGAAACAACGATGAAACTGAGGCGTTTTTGCGAAGTGGCGTTTCTCGCAATAAACGGCATACTGACCCAAATTGCGTGCATTCGGGCAGCGATGAATTTCGCTATACTTAACACACATGTCACGCACGAGAGGCATACAGAAAGTTCTTGTTTATTCGGTGATTCCAGGAAAAATGATGCCGAGTTTTGACTTCTCTTATAATGCGACGCCCGCCCTTGCAAAACAGGCGGCACGAAAATACATATGGCATCGTGTCGGTTTTTGGCTGCTCTTAAACGCCCTTGTTTTAATGGTGTGCCTTGTAATGTTACTAGGCGGTAACCGCAGTTGGTACGTATTTGTTTTACCAGCAATTGCCGGGATGAAACTTTGGGCGTGGTTCAGTAGCTATCTCATGGCGGGTGCAAGCATCGAAGAGGTTGCTGACAACAAAGTCACCGTCCTCGTAGATGACGACGCTCTGAAGATGGATTATGCAAACGCCGAATCGAAAACAGATTGGAACGACTCTATGCAAATCCAGCGATTCAATGAATTGTGGCTCATTAATTTTCTTGACACGGATAGCAGAACGTATATTCCAACCGACGCAATGAGCAACGAGGTACAGGCTTTTATTGTTGAAAAGGTCACTGAGAGCGGTGGGACAGTCAACTAAGTGTGCTTTGTTGATAATGTCCTTGCCAGCGGAAACTGTGCTTCGTCGCGTCCTCAACAGTAAACCAATCGCTCGCCATATTGATGATAGGATACGCGGATTCACTCAAACGACAATCGCTAGAATCTGCGTTCGGCGTGATACGCTGAGGCGTAGCTCACAGAATGCAGCGATTCAGATATCTACTGCAGGGTGGCCTATAAATCGTTACTGAAATCTGGTCACGGACCTGCTAGATTGGTACTACTCAACAAGTGCCGGCGCTGATTGCGAGTGCGAAACTTAGCTGCTCCGCGCCGCGCACTGGATTGGCTGCTGCGCGGTTCGCGACAAGCGGCTGCCCGCGGCCCCACTTTTAGGAATAGGTGGACACGCGGAAGTGGCGAACTAAGTCATTGTTTGCCATCACGTTGCAGCAAATAGTGGGATGGAATTTTAGGACACTTTTTCGGTGGGAATTCCGAAAAGTCGTTGATTCGCAAGCCGGTTCGACTTTGTAAGCTGTTGGCAGGCATGCGTTTGCGAGTTGAACACCCAGATAATCGCTCTGAATATTCGGACACGAAGGCGTCCATCCATGCGTGTCGCAAAAATCAATGGATAGCAACCTCAATGAATATGGCTAAACTCCCTCGTTGGAATGCGTGCGTTTTGGTGCACGTTGTGATGTCGGTCCTGCTTGGTACCACGATCGTGAGTTCGGCGTGCGCGAAAGTCGACGCGGATGTGGTACTCCGAGGCGGCACGATCATCGATGGCACAGGCAGTGCGGGCACCGTCGGCGACGTGGCGATTCTCGGTGATCGGATCGTCGCGGTCGGTGACGTGGAAGGCGGTCGGGTCGCGCGCACCATTGACTGCCGGGGCCTCATCGTCGCGCCTGGGTTTATCGATCTGCACAACCATAGCGACTTCCTCCGCACGACGACCGACCTCGCGACCGGCGAAGAAGCATCGACACCTGCCATCCTCGCCGATCGATTGCGACCTGCGGCCTGTTATCTCACGCAGGGCTGCACCACGATTGTCACCGGCAACTGCGGCGGCGGAGCCGTCGACGTGGGCAAGTTCTACGACGCCCTGCAAGCGAATCGCCCTGGAGTGAACGTCGCGCACCTGTTGCCACACGGTGCGTTGCGCAACAAAGTAATCGGTCAGACCCGACGGGCACCAACGCCCGCCGAACTCGACAAGATGCGTGAACTGGCTCGCCAGGCCATGCAGCAAGGGGCGTGGGGAATGACGACCGGACTGCAGTACGTGCCTGGATCGTTCGCAAAGACCGACGAGTTGGTGGCGATCGCCACGATCATCGGCGAGGGGGGCGGCATCTACGCCAGTCACATGCGCAACGAGAGCGACCAGTTGCTCGACGCGGTCGAAGAGACGATCCAGATCGGTCGCCAGGCAAAGCTGCCGGTTCACATCTCGCACTTCAAGTCGAGCAAGATCCGCAACTGGGGGAAGGTTCGCGTCGCGGCCGAGCGGATCGAACTAGCGCGCAGCGAGGGCCTGCGCGTCACCGTGGATCAATATCCTTACATCGCCAGCAGCACGACGATCACCGCCATGCTACTGCCTGACGAAGAGCGCGAAGGCGGCACGGCAGCGACCGTCGCGCGTGTTAGCGATCCTGAGCAGCTGCCGCGAATCCGTCCGCTGGTGCAGCAGGCACTCGACGCCCGCGGCAAGATCATGATCGCCAGTTGTCCGGCTCATCCAGAATGGGTCGGCAAGACCATTCGAGAAGTTGCCGCTGCCGAACAACGAGAGCCGATTGAGGTGGCACTCGATGTGATCCGCAGCGGCAACGAGCAGGGCGTGAACTTCAGCATGGACGAGCGCGATGTGCAGTTTGTGATGACTTTGCCCTGGGCGGCAACCGCCTCCGACGGAAGCACGAAAGTCGACGATGGCACCCGGCCGCATCCGCGCAGCTTTGGTACCTTCTCGCGCCGGATTGGCCATTACGCAATCGAACAAGGCGTCGTCAAGGTCGAAGCCGCCGTGCGTAGCTGTTCGGGCTTGCCAGCCGACATCCTGGGTCTCACCGATCGCGGCTACGTGCGCGAGGGACAAACGGCAGACCTGGTCGTTTTCGACCCCGCGACGTTTCGCGACCATGCCACGTTTCAGTCGCCGTTTCAGGTCTCCACCGGCGCACGCTGGGTCTTCGTCAACGGCAAGGCGGCGATCGACGACGGGAACCTAGTGATCACCGACGCGGGGTTGCCTTTGCGGCGGGTAGCGCAGCAGTAGAAGTTCACGCAGCTTCTGATGAGGAGGACTTGAACCACATCCCAACAAGGAACATCAACTCGTCCGAAATCGCAGGATGATTGTGCTGAGCAATGGCAAACTACAGGCGAAGCACGCCTGCAGCGGCGGGGCAGGCGATGCGAACGCAAAGACAATCAACAACCCCACGACGGCTCCGACCGGGCCGCCAAGAAAGAAACCTCGCCACTTGCGAACCTGCCCCAGCCCTACTGCCGCGCCGATGATAAACCCCATCAAACTCGTGAGAACATAGGGTGTCAATACTCCAACTAAATCATCGAGCACAACGCGATCCATCTGACGCCTCAACGCCTCGAAATTAATGCAGGACACCAACGCGACGGAAAACGTGACCAGCTGCACAACGGCAATCAGCGGAAACGATTGCTCGCGACGCACCACGTCACGCGACGGTGTTGGAGGAGGAGTCGTCATTGCTGTTGTCTCAAATAGAACCAGACGTGACGTGCATGGAATGCCTACCAATCACTGACAACTTCACCATCAGCTCGATGGGCGAAACACTGAAGAACATCTGCACTGATGTCTTCGTAAATCGCACGGGTCGATCCATCAGCGAACGCGAACTGCGCAGTGCCTGGGTGGTAGCTGCCAAATCCACCGACCGCCAGCGGATCGGCCGGGTCGATCGGATCGCTGTACTCGCGCTGTTCCGTCTTGACCGCACCCGGCTCTGGTTCAAACTCATCGAACCCGCCGCCGAACCCCATCCCGGCGCCGAATGCTCCGTTGATCGGGGTCCCGGTGTTCCGCAACGTGGCTCGAGTGCCCGACAGCCAGCCGAAATCGTATTGCTCCTCGATAATCTTCTCCCCAGCGAGCAACGTATACGACGAGCCATCTTTGATATCGTTGAAGGTAATCCTGCTGTTGAGAAACATCACGCCATGGTTGTCCACGTCGATCGGGCTCTCCACGTCGTGATGTATCCCGGCGTAGTTCGAGTAAGGCCCGGTCGCATCGTCGGTGGGGCAGAGCAGCACGGGAATCGGCGTGTCCGCTACGTACTTGTTCTCGTCGGCGTACGCGCCCGCCGCAAAATCCAGCCGATCGAAGCGTGGTCGTTCGCCCAATTGTGGCAGTATCCTGGCGATCCAGCTGATGTGATTACCCGATCGTTCGTTTTCAATTGGCCCGGTGTCGTTGGTGACCCCCGCGGGGAAATGCTCGTTGGCGAACTCAAAACTGTGCAACGCCACGGCCACCTGCCGCAAGTTGTTTTGGCACTTCGAGCGGCGTGCCGCTTCACGCGCCGCCTGGATCGCTGGCAGCAGCAGGGCCACCAACACGCCGATGATCGCGATCACCACCAGCAACTCAACGAGCGTAAAGCCTCTGGGTCGGCTAGGTTTCATGACGATTCTCCCGAGTCGGTAGGGATCGCGGAGATGCGATGTTCGGTAGTCTTGGTATGCTGAACACGTTTGCTATCGCCGGCCGGATAGTCCGCGGTCGCGGAGATCGTGACTTGCGAGTATGCCGCCGTCGATTCGTTTTCGACGCCGCTCTTGGCGGGCTCTCGCTCAATGGTGATCAGCACTTCAGCCGCATGGTTGCCGGCCAGTTCCGTGGCACTGATCTCCCACAACTCGCCCTCGTAGCCGTTGGCGATCGTCAGTTGAGCGACGGCGCGGCGTACGCCCGACTCGGCGAGCCATACGGCCTGGGTCTTTTCATGCCATCGGCGCACTTGCTGCTGGCGATCGAGCGCGGAGCGCACCCACACGCCGATCATGGCTACGGCAATCGCATAGAAGGCGATCACCATGATGATCGTCAACCCACGGCGATCGCAGCGCCGGATCCGCCTATGTATTCTGCTGCGCTTCATCGAGTGACCCTTAGGTTCCTATTCATGCAAATCGCGGTAATCTCGACCGACTTCGGCGACGATCTCGCACTTCAGCGGGCGCCGCGATTGGCTTTGGATTGCGTTATTGTTTTGGATGGCATTGGAAAACGTGAGACGAATCAGTCCGCCGCGGCTTACCTGTTCCTGCTGGCAATCACAGCGGAACGACTCGTCGAGACCAAACGAAGTCAGCGTTGGCTCCGAATCCGCTACCTGGTCGCTACGCACCCAGCGCTGCTTGTGCTTGTGATACTTCAGGCTGTGCGACTGAGCGAGCTCCATCACGAGCGTCTGATCGCCCGCCTGCCAGCGGCAGGTCTCCGCCCGATGGATGTCGGACCGCAGCGCTGTCGAGAACCTCCGCATGGCGAGTTGGCCATTCGCGTGCTCGTTGATCGCTTGATTGAATCGATAAATTCCTGCAACCCCCGAGACAACGATGCCCGTCATGACGGCCGACAACGTGATGAGCACCAAAGTCTCAATCAACGTCATGCCACGTCGGTTGGTGTATTTCGATACGAATGCGACTTGGTTCATATTCATTCCTCGGGGCGTTGATAGACCCAAGTCGTAAGCTTAAGGGAATGCTCGATGCTCGACTCGCCCAGCCAACTCAATTGCAATCGAACACGTTTGGAGGGTAGCGGCCCGTCTTGCACCTGGACTTCGCCCTCGAGCGAAAGTTCTTGGAGTTTCGATTTGGCGAGCTCAGAAATCGAGAGATCTGGGATCGACGCGGTTTCGATCCGCGACCAGTCCTGGGCGGTGAATTCCTCCAACAAGTTCTCCAGCGTTTGCTGAGCGAAGCGATGATTGTCCAAGGCAGCCGATTGCTTATGAAGCCGCACCACCATTTGATTGATGATCACCAACAGCGCCCCCAACATCGCCGCCGAGACCGCGATTTCCATCAGCAGCGAGCCTCGACGCTGGGGGCGACCGGGTTTTATTCGTTGGGTGACTTGCATCAGGACGATTCGCTAACCGTTAGGCCAGACTATGAATGAGTTGTACGAGGGGAAGAAACAAGGCAACGCAAATGAACAACACAACGATACCAATGAGCGCGACCTGCAGCGGAAACACGACCTTCTCGACTGCCGACCAACGAAAGATCATCGAGCGGGTCTTCTGATCCGCCAGCATCCGCAGCACCCAGGGCAAGTTGCCGGACTGCTGGGCCGTTTCGAGCATGGGGATGTCCGCCGCTTTGATAATCGAGGCCGACTGCAAGGCGGTTTTCCAATCGGTGCCCTCCAGCATTCGCTGGCGTGCCTGTTGCAGACGATGGATCGCCACGCTGCTGGGGTAACGCAGTTCGCCGTCAACCAACCGTCGCAACAACTCCTGGAACGACTGCCCACGCTCGGCGGCAATGGCAAACAAACGCAAGATCAGTGACCGATGTCGAGAGAAGAACCACCGATCGGTGATCGGTCGTAGCGCGTGCACATCACACAGGTACAGCACTCCGATAAACAATAGGCCAAGTAGCACCAAGATTAGCAGCAGCGTCCCAATCGCGGCTGGCCCAAAACCCGTGAAAGCACCAGTGATCCAGATGAGCCACTGGGTAACGAGCGGAAGCTCTACCTCGAAATCTTGAAAGATCGCTTGGAAGGAGGGAATGATCTTGATGGTGAGAAATGCCAGTACGGTTACCATCACCATCAACAACGTGAACAGATAGGCGTAACGCTGATAGAGTTGCTGCCCCAGAATATTTATCCAGGCATCCGAATCGCGAGTGTGCCGCAACACGATCGCGGCGTTTTGGGTCGGCGAAGCCTCATCAGAGACTACGTCGATCGCGGCATAAGCCTGGGCCTCCTCGGGCACAGCTCGTCGATTGTCGCCGATTGCCTGCCGCAGGTTCGTACCGCGTTCTAGCGAAGCGACCAACTTGCGATAGGCGCGCCCGACGATGCCTGTGAACCTCGCCTGCTGCGTCTGTAGCGATTGCACCTCGGGGCGAATCGACCCGACCGTCCCCGTGAGCAATTCCCAAACGGAGCGACGTTGCATGGCTCGGCGAGCAAGGAGAAACTCCAACCCGAAGATGGCCGTAATCGCCAACACAAACCAACTCAACCAAGTCGTACCGACAACGATGAACGCGATCAACGGGAGGATCGTCAACGTCCAGCCAGCCACACTTACCACCAGATGCACTGGATCGCCCACCTGCGGACCGCGCGCTCCGTACAGCAATCGCAGCGACATCTGCAGGCTCACACCAAACGGGAGGAGAATCAGACAGGCGTAGAGAATCTGTTCCACTAGAAAATCCCAAAGCTAGTCAGAGGATTAATCAACGAGGCAATCATAAGAAACATCGTGAATGCAACGATCGTCAACATCAATGGGGGCAGAATTCGATGCAGAAATTGGGTGTAGAGCTGCATCTGCTGCTCATACGTCTCAGCGGCTTGTTGCAGTGCCAACGGCAACGCCCCGTTCGTTTCTCCCCATTCCGCCAATGCACAGAGTGTGGGATCAAAATGGATCGACTCGCGCAGGCTTTGGCTCAATGTCGCTCCATCCAGGCAACGCTGGCTGACCTTCTCGGTGGCCCAGGCGAGGTTCCTATCGCGCAGAGATTCGATCGTGCAAGCGAGTGCCTGGTTCAGTGGAAGTCTCTGTTGAGTGAGCGTGGACATCAGCGTGGCAAACTCATGCTGACTCGTCCACACCCACATGCGTCCCAGCA
This sequence comes from Bythopirellula sp., assembly GCA_965228965.1. GTDB lineage: Bacteria > Planctomycetota > Planctomycetia > Pirellulales > Lacipirellulaceae > Bythopirellula. Next base: position 3,942,077 of record OZ245849.1, on the reverse strand, counting down.
GCGGCAACGCCGTCCGAATCCAATGCAAGAATCGCATGCGTACAAACGTAAAACCCACAACAAAAACGCCCAACCACACGAGTAGACACACGGTCGCAATCGTTGGAAGCGACTCGGCAATCTGAACTGTGTAAATCGTGGCAACCGGCAGGTCGAGTTCGAAATCTTCGTAGATCTTGAAGAGTTCTGCAAAGTGTGGGATTACCATCACCGACAGAAACAGCAGCACCAACGACAAGAATCCCAACACGAAAACGGGATACGCCAGGGCTGCCCATAGTCCGCGCTGCATGCGCTTGCGTGCCTGTTCGCTTTCGGAAAGCCCGGTTAGCACGCCGGAGAGCGTGCCCGTTTTCGCGCCGATGGCCAGGGCGCCGCGCATGTGCGCGGGAAACACATCAGCGATCGAGGCGGTGGCGGTCTCGATATCGGCACCCTCGGCGAGCTGATCGGCCAAATGCTTGGCTACGGCGCGCAGGCGCGGCTGCGAGAGGTCCTCTGCCAAGGCCCGAAAAACCTCGTCCAGTGGCTGCTGCTGCCCAACGCCAGTCGCTAGCTGTTCGAGCAGGAGACCCACTTCTTGGTTGGTGAGCTTACCACGCGGCAGATTGTTGGAGTCGTCTTTCATAGGATTCGCTTACCACTTATCGATCTCGATCAGCAGCGTCACGTAGGGCTGTAGCAGGAGCAAGGCGTAAACGGCCACCGACATCCCGCCGATCAGCGCCGTCGCGCCGACTGGCACGTAAAACGATACACTGTGCGCCCAGCTGCGGGCACGCTGATGATAGGTGTCTACGGCATGCTGCAGTCCGTGGATCAAACTCTCGGAACCGCGGCTGGAGGCGAACGCTAGCCGAACCAGCGGCGGCAGGTTCTGGAAGGCTGGCGTGCTAGTGCCCAACGGATGACCGGCTTCGACATAGGTCACTAGGTTGTTCGTTTCGGCGGATATCGCCTTCAAACCGCTCCCTTCAGCAGCCAACGGCAAGGCTTCGTTAAGCGGGATGCGTTGCTCGATAAACAAACGTAGCAAGTCGGCGAAGTTCGCCTCGCAGCTCAATCGACGAACGCGGGCGACACCGGGAATCCAGCTTAACCAACTGGTTTGTCCGGCAGCGCTCGCTTCCGTAGCACTCGCCGACCGACGCCACCACAGCCATGCCACTAGCACAATCAATGCTGGAACCAAACACCAGACGAGCAGTCGCCCACCGCCGCCCAAGCTGAATACAGGGTACCTGACACGCTCGACCCACATGCGATCGTTGATTACCAGTTCATCGAACTTCGGCAACACATAGTTGTTGAGGAACAAGAACAGGCACCAAATCGCGATCAACAGCATGACGGGATAAACCGCCGCCAGACCGACGACACGACGCAGCTCGGCAATCCGCGTTGCCGTCGTGGTGTAGCCTTCCAGCGCGGCCGTCAGACGGCCTGACTTCAAACCCGCTTCGATCACCGTGCGATAAGCCGGTGGCAGGGCGTCACCTTCAGCGTTGATGGCTGAGCTGAGATCTTGGCCCTGTTCCATTCGCTGGGCCAATCGCGACGCCAGCGCAGAGGTCGGTCCAGAAAACTCGTCAGCAACTCGTACTAAACCTGCCGTCAACGGCACGCCAGCGGCGGCCAGCGCGCTAATCTCGCGGTTCAGCGCAGTCAGTTGTTCGAGGGTTACCGCTTGCACGCCAGCCTCTTGTTCATCAATCTGTTCCGTACCGGGCCGCACGACGATAGTCGGTTCGGCCCATCGCTGCTTCGATTCGCCGCTCCTGAAGCTTCGGCAGTATAGCGAATTCCGATCGAATCCCCAAATCCGCTTCAATGAACTGCCAGTTTACGCACAACGAAACATGATCAATCGATCGGATCAACAATCCCAAACACGCGCACGACTTCGGCAGGACTCGTTTGACCTGCCTCAACAAATGAGCGTGCCTGTTGATGCAAGGTCACCATGCCACTCTCCGCGGCGCAAGTTCGCAGCACGTCGACGTCGATCTCTTGTTTCACACATGAACAGACTCTGGGCTTCTTCAAGTCCATCAATTCGGTGACCAGCTGTCGGCCCAGATAGCCGGTATCGTGGCAAGCAGGGCACCCCTGGGGCACTCGCCACTGCTGAACATTGAGCCCGAGACGCGCGGCATCGTCCGACGACACCGTCGCGCAATCGCACAAACCTCGCACGAGTTGCTGACCGAGTAGACAGTTGGTGGCGCTCGACAGCACGTACGCTGGCACGCCCATGTCGGCCAGCCGACTCAACGCGGCGGCAGTGTCGGGAGCATGAAAGGTCGTGATCACCAGTTGACCGGTGAGAGCCGCCTGGAACGCAATCCTTGCCGTCGCAGGATCGCGGATTTCGCCGACGAAGATCACGTCGGGATCCTGTCGCACCAAGGAGCGCAATCCGGACGTGAGATCAAAACCGACCGCTTCGGCCACCTCCGATTGCGACACCTGATCGAGAATCACCTCGACGGGATCTTCCATCGAGGCGATATTTCGCGGCACCGGGTCGGTCGCCAAAATTTCGCGCAGACACGCGTAGGCGGTGGTCGTCTTGCCGCTGCCGGCAGGTCCGACGATCAACAACATGCCGGACGTCTGCGAGAGCGCCCGCCGCACGGCCGACGTCACGTCCTCAGCGAGTCCCAGGTCTTCCAAACGCTGCAAGGCTTGCTCTCCCGTGGGCAACAAGCGAGCGACCACTTTTTCGCCAAACACGGTGGGGAAAGTGCTGATGCGAATGTCGAGCGGGTGGTCCGTTTGGTCGATTCGCCCCTCCTGCGGCAAGTTCTTCTCGTACGTCAGCAACTTGGCCATCACCTTGAGCCGCACGACGACGTTCTCCGCGATCGACTTGGGAATCGTGCCCAATGGCTGCAAGACGCCATCAATTCGCCACCTGAGCACGAGACCGTCTTCGGTCGGCTGGAGGTGCACATCACTCGCTCCGACGGCGCTCGCTTTGGTAAGTAGCTCTTCGACTAATCGAGGGACATACTGCGGATCGCCCTCGCCGGTGGTCGCTAGTAGCTCGTCGATTGTGAGGGATTCCGCCATTGTCATATTCATGCCCACGGACCATGCGCTGCCTGTGAACTCGTATTGTAACTGAACAACGGCCTCGCCTCATGCCGAATTCTGGATCAGCCGCGCAGATTGGCGCTCGCGACGTTGCGTCTTATCATCGTCGTGATGTGTCACCAGTTTCAATGCGATGCCTCGTCCTCCAGTTTGGCCCAGATGTACACGGCCACACCAATGCAAAGCTTGGAGCACCCGCGCGACATCTTGCCTGGCACGATCACTGCCGGGTTACTCGCCAACGAAGCGGGAGATCGTGAACTCTATCCGATGCAGTTGGGCATCGCTCCACCGAATTCCGATTCCTCGCTGCACCCGACATTCGATCACAGTTTGGCGAGTATTGAGGAGCCGACGAAATGGCCCTGGCTGTCGGCAATCGAAACGTCGCGCTGCGTGGTGCCACTCTCCGCTTTTCACATTCACAGCTATTGGGGCGATCCCGAGGGGACGGAAATCGCGTTTCTTCAGGCAGACGGGCAGTTGCTTCATGCGGCCGGCGTGTATCGCGTTTGGCACGCGCCGACGGGCGATCAACGGCTGCACACAATGAGCCTGCTGATGCGACCCGCTGCTGACTACGTGATGGACCACGGCAGCGATCGACAGCCGATATTCCTCGAACAGGGTGGAATCGACTCTTGGATCGACCCACACCAGCTGCCACGCGATCAAGCAATTCAAACGCTTCGTGATTTCAGCGTCGAACCTGATCTTACGCACCACCACCACCGCGATCTTCCCGCCGGTTGGCGTAAGCATCAAAAACAAAAGACCCGCCGCCGCGGCCAAACTATGGCCGCCCAGGATCGTTGTCAGCATGCGTGCGGGTTTTGAGATCTGGCGCTGCGCACGGAGCCCCGACCAGATCGCTCGAAGGTCCTTTGCGTTTTTTGCCGCCTATGCGGAACAGGAATCGCCCAAATGTTCAGTCCTGCGATCGAGATTTCCGCCATTTGTGACCTACACTTCCTATGGCCATCTCCGAGCCCACTGCTGGTAGCCATTTTTCGAGGGGAAGATCATGTCCAATCGCGGAAAGCGCCGCATCTATTTTGTCGACCGCAAGGTTCAAGGGGCTCTGCTAGTACGAGCGGCCCGCTATTGGGTGCTCAGTCTGCTGGTCGTAGGGGCGTTGTCGATTCTGGGGTGGATGTTTATTGCGCCAGGGATGCCCGTGCTTGTTGAGCTTCGTTCGCATCTCCCCGCGTTACTGGCGGGTTTTGCCACCTCGTTGTTGGCTTCTTTAATCGTGCTGCCGGTAATCCTATACGACCTGGCTCGCTTGTCGAATCGTTTCGCAGGGCCCATGTATCGCTTGCGGCAAACCATGCAGCGTGCCGCGGCGGGAGAACGGGTTTCCGCCGTCTATTTTCGCGACTCGGACTATTGGCAGGAGTTTGCCGATGCATTCAATCAGCTGAAAGATCGCATGGAATCCCAAGAAAAGGCGATTGCCGAGCTGGAAGCGAAAGAGGAAGCTGAGCTTTTGCCGACGAGCTAGGGTGCGGCTTCACGTAAACTGCTAAAGTTTTTTTGACAGGGTATCCTCAGCGACCTACTTTTCAGATGGAGCCCATTGCAGGCAAAGGCACGAAAGCTGCTGCCTGCGACTTCAGGAAGTTGACGGCTCCAAGCAGCTCTTTTCCCACCTTGTCAACTCACCAGATTAATCGGCGTATCCTCTGCGCCGATGGGAGGACTCTTCTCATGTTGCCCCCTGCGTTGCCTGCTGCGCGTATCGCTCGATATGCATTGGCGTTGATTACCGGTCTTGTGCTTGCCACTTCCACGGCTTTTGCGGAAGACGTTGTCTTGATTGAAGAACACTGGGAACTACATGTCGGTGGACCCGACCAAGCCCGTAGCGCTCCGCAAGTGACAATGACGATGTCTCCGACCGGCGATGTCGATTGCGACTTTTTTGTCATGACGCTCAACCATTGGAGTTTCCCCAACTTCGCCGCAGGCGGCATCCAGGTGCAACGTTGGTCTGGCGAGAACTGCCTGGAAGCAGCCAGCAGCGACAGCCAACTCACCCTCGACGAAGACGCCGAGGTGATCTCGTGGGTGCAGCGTTTGCGTCTGGTGGACGGCCAACTCATTTTCGAAATTGTGAATGGGCATTCAGAAACCTGGGGCGCATTTGGGGGCGACGGAGAACTGGCGATTTCCCATGCCACTGAACTGGCCCGATTGAATGCTTATCGCCCCGCAGTCTCGATTGATCAGTCGGGAATCGCCTACGCGGGGAATCGTGTCTCGTCGCTTACGTTGAAGAAGCTTCGGTGGCAGACCATCGATGGAGAGTTGCACGAACTGGTCGCGCCGATCGACATCGCCACCGATATCGATCCGTGATCTACGCATCAGTTGAGTCCATCCGCAAAATTCACCGAGGATCTATTCATGCGATATTCAAGAAATTTCTCTACCGGCAGACATTGCCACCATCCACGTCGAGGGGCCATCACGGTGTTAGCGGCGTTGTTCTCGATCGTCGTGCTCGGCATGGTCGCGATGTCGGTTGATGTTGGTTACATGCTATCAATGAAAGAAGAGATGCAGCGCACTGCCGACGCGGCAGCGCTGGCCGCCTGTTGGGACTACGGCAAGAACCTGGCTGACGGTCACGACTCGACGACCAGTCTCCAATCGGCTCGCGTCGCGGCCCAGCAGTTTGCCACCAACAATCAGATCGGCAATGCAGGTCCGCTACTGGATGCCAACAGTTGCAATGCACCGGAAGGCGATTTGGTATTTGGCTATGTGAACGATCTCTACAATCCGACGACGTTCGACACTTCCTCGCATCATTTGTTTAACGCAGTCAAGGTCAAAGTGCGACGCGACGAGAATCTCAATGGCAAGGCGCCGAGCTTCTTTGCACGCGTTTTTGGACACAATGGGCAGGCACTCTATGCCAATGCCACTGCGGCATTGGTCCGCGACGTGAAAGGTTTCGAGATTCCCAACGGCGGTGGCAATATCGATTTGCTGCCGTTCGCGCTGGATCTCGATACCTGGAACGACTGGATGGCCGGCTCAGGCCCGGGCGTCGCTGACAAGTATACGTGGGACGCCACCAATCGTCAGGTAACTCCAGGCCCAGATGGCTTGATGGAAGTAAATCTCTACCCGCAGGGCACGGGGTCACCGGGTAACCGTGGGACGGTCGACATTGGCAGTAGCAATAATAGTACTAACGACATCGCCCGCCAGATTCTCCACGGCATCAGCCCAGCAGATCTGGGGCACCATGGTGGAAAACTGGAGTTCGACCAACATGGCGAATTGGAGCTCAACGGCGATACGGGCATTAGTGCGGGCGTCAAAGATGAGTTGAAAGCCATTAAGGGCCAACCACGTACGATTCCCATCTTCAGCGAAGTGCACAACCCGGGCAACAACGCGATGTACACCATTGTGAAGTGGATGGGGATTCGCATCGTCGATGTGAAGTTGACCGGCCCAATGAGTAAGAAGCACGTTACGATTCAGGTGGCTCCCGTAGTGGGGCCCGGTGTGATCCCGTCGACCGTAACCGGCACCAGTTCTTACGTCTATTCGCCTCCCGTATTGCTTGAGTAGCGTATCGCTCGGAGATCAAATCCTGGAAGACCTATATGCAACCTCGTAGAAGAGTTCATCAGGTGCGTCGTCGTCGGCTGGTGCGAACCGGCCGGCATGGCGCAGCTGCCGTTGAATTTGCTATTGTCGCCCCGCTTTTCTTTATGCTGATCATCGGATGTATCGAATTCGGACGGGCGCTAATGGTCCAGCAAGTGCTGACCAATTCCTCGCGAGTTGGTGCCCGCCGCGCAATCACGTTGAATGCAACAGAATCGGAAGCCATTACCGCAGCCAGCGAATTCGCTGCCGGTGCCGCGGTTACTGGTGCCACCGTGTCGGTCGCGCCCGACCCGGGTGCCGCTGCTGCCGGCGACATGATTTCCGTCACGGTATCGGTACCGTTCAACAACGTTAGTTGGATACCCGCCCCGTGGTTCATGGGAGGAGCCACGTTGGACGCCACCTCAGTCATGAGAAAGGAGGGCTTTGAGTAAGAAAACTTAGCTAATCAGAGATTTCTCCTAGCCCGCGAAGGTTTGCTGCCTTCGCGGGCTATTTCTGTTTGACCGGTTCGGCGCGAGCGCTGACGTGTGGCCGTTGCATGACGAGAAATTCTGCTCCGATTTTTCGGAAGTTCGCTTACGTTGGTTCCGGTCCACACGGTATAGTGGACGCTCGGTTGTTTCTTATCGCTGTGACTCTTGTGCTGGTGTAAGACTATGAGATTCCACTTCCTGCTCGTCGCTCTGCTTCTGCTTCCTGCTGCCGCCCGCGCGGCCGATCAACCCAATATCATTCTCATCATGGCCGACGATGTGAGTTGGGAGGCGTTTGGGTCTTATGGTGCCGACGATTATCAGACGCCGCACCTCGATGCGATGGCAGCCAATGGCGTGCGATTCTCGCACTGTTATTCCACGCCGATCTGCACGACCTCGCGCGTGATGATCATGACCGGCAAGTATAACTTTCGGAACTACACGCACTTCGGTTACTTGAATCCAGCAGAAAAGACATTCGCTAATCTGCTGCGGGACGGAGGTTACAAGACGGCGGTCGCTGGCAAGTGGCAACTCAACGGACTGCACAACGACCTGCCACAATGCAAGGACGTGCGACGTCCCAACGATGCTGGGTTTGACGAATACAGTCTGTGGCAGCTCACGCTGACCAAGCAGGAGGCGGGTGAGCGCTACTGGAGTCCGCCGATCCAACAGAACGGCCAGACGATCACGATCGAGGACAACGCCGACAAGTACGGACCGGACCTGTTTTGCGATTTTCTTTGTGACTTTATGACGCGCAATCGCCAGGGGCCGTTCTTCGCCTACTATCCGATGGTACTGGTTCACAATCCGTTCGTGCCCACACCCGATACGATCGGCGATCGCGCTCGCGATCACTCCTCCAACAAGCTGGTCGAGGATAAGAAACGAGAGTTCCAGGCAATGGTCAATTACATGGACAAGATCGTCGGGCGCATCGTCGCGAAGACCGAAGAGTTGTGCATCGCTGAGAATACCATCATCATGTTCACCGCCGACAACGGCACAAACGTGAACATTGTCTCGCGGTGGCGTGGGCAAGATATCAAGGGAGGGAAGGGCGGCATGACCGATATGGGCACCCATGTGCCGCTAGTGGCGTACTGGAAGGGTACAACACCCCAAGGCAAAGTCCTCGACGACTTGGTCGACTTCACAGACTTCTATCCAACACTCGCCGAGGCGGCGGGCATCGAGCTCGGTGACGCCGACCCATTTGACGGTCGTAGTTTTCTGCCGCAGCTACGCGGAGAGCGCGGCAATCCGCGCGACTGGATCTTCTGCCACTACCAACCGTATTGGAGGAAGATTCCCGGGCAGTTCGCCCGCACAGCGCGCTACAAGCTCTACCGCGATGGTCGATTCTATGAGCCGCCTGCGGATCTCAAAGAACAGAACGACCTAGCGCAGACAGCAAGCGATGCCGACAGGCAGAAGACGCATCAGCAATTGCAAACCGTGCTGAACGCCGCCCCGCCGGAACCGACCGACCGCACGGCCGACCGCAACACCGAGCATCGCCCCGTCTACCCCGACTGGAAACTTGTGGAGTAGCGACCGTTGCGAAGTCGTGAGCGCGTCGCGACGTCACCGCTACGGTTCGATGTTGACATCAAAGTCGTCGATCGCGCTCTGGCCTTTTTCGACGGTGAGCTTGAACTGGGGTTCGATCGGATTGAGATATTTGGCAGGAAGGTAGCTCTTCTCGGGCCGGCCATCCATGTTCGGCTCGACTTCCCAGCAATAAGGAAACACGGCATACGTTCCTGGTAATAAGCCATCGCCCGGCTTAAACGACCTGACTTCGTAGCTCCCGTCCGTGTCGAATTTTGCCATCCCTGAACGGCGGCTGAATCCATCGCCAACTTCGAGAGTCACGAAGCGTAGATAGCCCTTGCCGGGCATTTCACCGCCATTAAAGGTAACGCGGCCACTCACCGGCACCAGACCGCGATCATCGCCGCAGCCCTGACATACCATCAGGCAGCCCAAAGTGGAGAGCAACGCCGCGATTGGTTTCCCGGTCGTCCGTGCGCGGTTGATCATGCGGAGCTACTCTTACTGGACCACGGATGCTATCTCGCCGCCGGTTCGCGAGCCGAGACGGTTGTAGACGAGATAGTCAATCGATTCGTTCACCGACTGCACACTGCCATCGGCCATCACGAAATGCACGCTTCCCGGGTGCGCGCTCTTGAATCCGCCCGTCTCAAACCAGTTGGAGCCGGCGCCAAAATCCTGTGGAAACTCACCCTCGCGATCACTGACCAAATTGTTGAGCGGAATGGATGTCGATGCGATTGAAAAATTGTTCGAGTACAGTCCAAAAAAAGTGCATTGCTCAGGCAATGTCTCGCCGACCATGAGCGTACTGCTGGTGCCGTCGGTAATGTTACTCAAGGAAATGACCGGAATCGTATGACGTCCGAAAACACCCAGCGTGCTGCCTTCTGGATACGAGATTTGTTGCCAGTCGGTGTCAAAGTTTCTGCCGGCGTTCGTACCCCAATTGTAGCCCAGGCAACAATGGTTGGGTTCGCCCGTGCCACGCAAGGCGGTGCAGACGATCGAACACCTGTCTGGCGAAGTCGGCCCCATCGAGGCAACATACCACGTGCCGACCTGCGTGCGCGGGTTGTGCTGGTGCCGATCGGTAAACAGCGGATTAGCAGCGGCCGGACCGGAAGGGCATATGAAGGCGTCCACCGTCTGTTGAATCAGCTCCATGTTGACGGATCGCCGGTCGCTGAACGGCACGGTGAAGTCAAGCTGATCGTGCAGGTTTGTGAGTTCAAGAAACGGAAAGATCGACGTCGACCACAGCTCCCCGGCTTGGCCACAACACCGTGGAGACCCCGAGGGGAACTGTTCTGCCGTGTCGTGATAGCTGAGCAGCGCCAAACCGAGTTGCTTGAGATTGTTCTGACACTGGCTCCGCCGCGCCGCCTCCCGGGCCGCTTGCACCGCCGGAAGGAGCAACGACACCAAGACGCCAATGATGGCAATCACAACCAACAATTCGACGAGGGTGAAACCGCGGACTCGGCGAATGGTTGGCACGAGCGTCTGCTTAGATCGAGCGATTTGCACTGTGAATCACTCCCTTTGCATTGGGAAAAGAGTATTCAACCCATCACAGGCCGACAGTGTAACTATATTATCAGGCCGCATCACGTTGCAAGTAGAAAAAGTACCCCCCAATTCTGACTATTGATCACTATGGAACAGATGCTCACCTGACTTAATGAGAAAATCCATGATCGCTGCTGTAATAGCTACTGGCGACGGCACTCTGCACGACCACGAGGAATCGTCTGCCAGGTCTTTGCCATGCTGCCGTCCAACGGATAGACTGCGACTCGAGTTCTTGTATATCGACAGTTCGAGGGAAATCAACGATGCGCTATCACTACCAGTTATGTCTGCTAAGTGCTGTCTTGTTGAGCAACGCCCTGGCTACAGCGGCAGAGAATCCCCAACATCCCAACGTCATCTTGATGATGGCCGACGACTTGGGGTGGGGGGACGTGCAATGCTTCAACGCCGAATCGCCCATCAAGACACCTAATCTGGATGCGATGGCGGCGGGCGGGATGAAGTTCAATCGGTTCTATGCAGCAGCACCCGTCTGTAGTCCTACACGTGGCTCGTGTCTCACGGGGCGGCATCCGTTCCGCTATGGAATCTACAACGCAAACGCTGGCCATATGCGTGAGGCGGAACTGACACTCGCCGAGTTGCTTAAGGAGCATGGCTACGTCACAGGTCACTTTGGCAAATGGCACTTGGGTACGCTCACCAAGACGATTCGAGATTCAAATCGCGGCGGGAAGACAGGAGAAACACACTATGCACCACCGACGGCGCACGGATTTGACGTTTACTTTTCGACGGAAGCGAAGGTACCGACCTATGATCCCATGTGGAAACCGGTTGAAGACGCCAACAAGAACGGTTGGGACTATCTCAAGGACTTGGACCGCGCCGTACCGTACAATACGCGCTACTGGAACACATCAGGTGAGCCGGTCAACGATAACCTTCGCGGTGACGATTCGCGCGTGATCATGGACCGCGTCGTCCCGTTCATCGAGCAGGCGAACCGCGACGGAAAGCCATTTTTTGCCGTCGTTTGGTTTCATGCTCCGCACCTGCCGGTTGTCGCCGGGCCCAAGCATGCTGCGATGTACTCGGAGTACGATACCCATGCAAGAAACTACTACGGCTGCATCACGGCCCTCGATGAGCAGGTCGGTCGATTGCGGGCGAAACTTCGTAGCCTCGCCGTGGCCGACAACACGATGGTTTGGTTCTGCTCCGATAACGGCCCCGAAGGAAGTGCCGGCAAAATGCCGGGCAGCGCCGCCCACCTGCGTGGTCGCAAACGCTCGCTGCATGAGGGCGGCATTCGCGTGCCTGGGATCTTAGAATGGCCATCGAAAGTGAAGACGGGATCGCAAACCAATTTCCCAGCGGTAACTAGCGACTACCTGCCCACGATCGTAGACGCCCTCGGCGCAGAGTTCACCGACGAGCGACCACGCGATGGGATTTCCCTGCTGTCGTTGCTCGCAGGAAAACAAAACGAACGGAAGTCGCCGATCGGTTTTCAATCGCACAAGCAGTGCGCCCTGATCGGAGATCGGTACAAACTGCACAGCAGGGATCGAGGGGTGACTTGGCAGCTCTACGATCTCCAAGCCGATCCCTCGGAATCAACCGACGTGGCCGCCCAATTCCCCGCAGTCGTGGACGAGATGTCGCGGAGCTTTGACGAATGGCGGCAATCGTGCGCGCAAAGTGACGAAGGTGCCGACTATTAAAGAGAAGCACAACTGCTGACCCTCCGGGGCAATTGGAATTCGAACCAACTTCGTTCCGACGATGTCGCGACACTCAACCACTGGCTGCAGTCGCTTTCCCCTCTGGTGTCGTCCGCTCGCGTGGTAATCCGACGCACACTTTTTCGTTGAAATTGGGCCAGGTAATCGGCTAAGCTTGAGCCCGGAAACTTCACTAACCGGAGCAGCCAGTCGGCCTCGCGGGAGAGTTTCCGCTGCGCGGAAGTTGGAAGCGTGAAGAGTGAAGTGTGAATAGTGAAGAGTGAATCAGCCCGGTAGCGTCGACGAGGGTTTTGAAAGGTCCGTCGACGGCAACCTTTCAATACCTCGGGCCGTTTTCGCAAGGGAGATGACGCAACCCTAGGTATATTCAACACTTAGAAATTTGGGCCCAACGCTGATTGGAGAGGTTTTGAAAATGAAATTGAAATTCATTTCAAAACCTCCCTGGCAACGTGAGATCGCAGCCGCGGTGCTGTCAAATCTCCTGCCCCACCAGCACGGGCATGCGGTCGTGTTGGGTCATGTTTTGGTAGTAGACACTCGCTTCGGTGGTGAGCATGTAGACGTGCGGACGCTCCTGTTCATCGTGGACGACGACGCCTTCCATGCCTTCGTGGATTTGGAACCAGACAGATTTTTCCAGGCCGAAGTCGGCGGGGATCACCACCTTCTCGGGGGAGAGCCAACGCCATTTACCGGCCTGCAGGCTTTCCAGCCGGCACCAGCCGGTCTTGGGGAGTTTGCTGTCCTTGTTGTTGCGATTGCCCCACTCCATGATCACCAGCTGTCCGTGTTGGATGACCGGCAACTCGATGGGAGGCGCACCTGGATACATGAAATGCAATTCCTGCTGCGTCGCCTCCCCGCGCATGGTGATGCGGTGGGCCAATTCGTATTGGTCAAACAGTTCCTGCTTGAGCCGAGCTTTCAGGATGGAAATACCTTTGCACATGGACGGGGCCTTGGGCTGCGGGCTATGGGCTATGGGCATGTGCTGCTAGCGACTCGCGACTCGCGACACACGGCTCATAGCCCCTAGCTCACAGCTCCTAAAAACACATCTTACCGTGAACATCACAGATATCGTACTCATTTGCTGGATCGGCGTAGACATCTTTCAGCGGCAGGGTCGTGCCCATCCGCAAAGCGAAACGTCCGACGCGTCGGTTGATTTGGCTCTTCACCGACGCGATCGCGTCGCATCGCTCATGATTGCTCTGATACAGATCGTCGTCGAACAGTCCAAGTTGCCGATTGCCAGGCGCCCAGAGCGACCCGGCGATGACATGCATGTAGTGAACCGACGCGTGCCGCGGCCACCAGACTTCAGGGACCATCTCCAAGGCTGCACACACGAGGCGTTCAAAGTCAGCGGTGCTTCCCAACAGGCTGCGCCGACTGCTGCGCTCGGGCGCGTCGCGGAACAGCAAGCACAAGATCAGTTGATCGCAGCAGAGTTGGTAGTGATTCAGCGCTTCGACCAGCCGCTCAACATTGCGAACGACGAAACCTCTCACCCGCTGAACGTCGTTCGATGCCCGACCGATGCTACCGCCGCGCGAGATGAACTTGTGCTCCGGACGTTTGGTCTGCACCGGCAACACCGAATGACCGTTCAGTTCCCACCACAAATCCTCGCCGCGCTTGGTGAGGAGCCAACGAATCTTCGCGCGATCGGCGTTAGCGTACTGCTCGCAGGTGGTAATTCCTTGCTCCGCCAGCCGCCGCGCACTGCGCTTGGCAATGCCCGTGATATCGGTCACCGGGCGGTCACGCAGCATCGCCAGGCGAGCAGCCTCACTGTCGATCACGCCACACCCAAACGGCTTGGACGAATCGGAAATCAACTTGGCCAGCGTTTTGGTCGGCGCGATGCCGATCGACACAGGCACACCCACGCGATCGAGCATCGCCCGTTGCAACCGCTGGGCGGCCGACAACCGCGCATCGACGGCGCGGAAGAACGACTCGTCGATGGAGTAGAACTCCACCTGAGGACTGACCTGCTGGACCTCGGCGAGCATCTTGCGCGAGAGAATTTCGTACCACCGGAAATCGCGCTTCACGAACACCGCGTCGGGACAGACCGGAACCGTTTCCCAAATCGCGCCGCCGGTGGGCACGCCCGCCTGCTTCATTTCATAGCTCTTCGCAATCACGCAAGCACCGTGATTGCCCAGCACACCAACGGGCATCCCCTTCAGATGCGGATACCGCACGCGTTCGGCGGAAACATAGAAGCAATCGGCATCGACGTGTCCAATCATGCCAGGAAATTATAATGTACATTTGTTCACATACAAGGGTTGATGAAAATTGTGTCGATAGCGGCTCACTAGGGCAGATATTGACGAGCCAACGCCTTATGATGTGAACTCGAAGTGAATGCGGCAGGTCCCGACTCAACTCTCCAGGCACGAATATATGTCGAACGCAGAACTCACTCGTCGTCAGTTTACGCAACGAACAACGCTACTCGCCGGGGCGACGGCCTTCGCTGCGTCGCAACCGCTAGCTGCGTTTGCCGAGGACAAGCTGCCCCCCAGCGAGCGGATCAACTTGGGATTCATCGGACTTGGCGGGATGGGGGCAGGGCATCTGAACGACTTCAGGCATCGCCCCAACGTGGAGGTCGTCGCGTTGTGCGACGTGGAGAGCAAGCGACTCGCAGAGTTGAAGACCACGTTTGGAGAGCGCGGCGTCGACACCTATCGCGACTATCGCGAGTTGCTCGCCGACGAGAAGATCGACGCGGTGGTGATCGCCACCCCCGACCATTGGCATGGGCTGACAGGAATCGCCGCGGCGCGCGCGGGCAAGGACATCTATTGCGAGAAGCCGCTTACCAACTCAATCGGCGAAGGACGCGCATTGTGCGATGCGGTTGAACAAAACGACGTCGTGCTGCAAACCGGCTCACACGAACGTTCCAACCCGGGCCCAAGCGCTGCCAAAGAGCTGATTGCTGACGGGAAGCTGGGGGAGATTCACACCGTACGCATTCAGCTGCCGCTCGCTGACGATCACTTGCAGGAAGTGAACGCATTCCGAGGCACACCCGAACCGATGGATGTGCCTGAAGGTTTTGACTACGACTTTTGGTTGGGGCACACGCCCGAACTACCGTACACGGAGCGGCGGTGCCATTTCTGGTGGCGGTTTATCAGCCACTACGGAGGTGGCGAGATGACCGACCGTGGTTGTCACGTGATTGATCTGGCGCAGATGGTGTTAGGCAACGATGGCACCGGACCGACCGCAATCAATGCGATCGGCGAGCCACCGAGCCCCGGTTTGTATGACGCGTGCCTCGACTTTCGTTTCGAGAACCGCTTTGCGAACGGAATGCGAATGGTCGGAAATAACCAAGGTCCGCGCGGCGTGTGGTTTGAAGGAACGGAGGGTAAACTGTTCATCGCAGTGCATGGCGGAGCGCTAACGGCAGAACCGGCCTCGATTTTGAGCGGACTCAACCTTCCGCCAGCCAAGAGTCACGGGGAGCATCGCCGAATCTTCCTCGAATCCCTGAAGACACGTCAGCCACCCAACGCACCGGTCGAAGCCGGGCACCGCACCGCGACGATTTGCCATCTCAACAATATCGCACTGCGGTTGGGACGATCGTTCAATTGGGATCCAAAGACCGAACAATCCGACGATGCCGACGTGAACGCGCTGCTAACGCCCAAGATGCGTGCGCCGTGGTCGCTGGAGGGCTAGCACTTGCGAAAGCTAATCGCGGTGACCGCATAGTGGCGCGGGCCGAAGTTCCACAGCCAGGGCAGTTCGCAATTGACGGAGTCGATTATTCCGGAAAACGTTGGGTCTTCGTGCAGCACCATTTGCAGACGCAAGGGATTGAGCCCCGTGAAGAAGTTCTGATTTCTGATCATCAACTTCAATTCGTCGGACAGTGCCTTGCCGGCCAATGTCTGCAGCATCGGGGCGGTGTCAGAGGAGACGAAGTCGGTGATCAGCACTGCGTGCCCACCGGGAGCCGTCAATTCGCAGAGCAACTGCAAATGGCGGCGGCGGATCTCGGCAATCACCTCCAAACAGCGTGGGTGCGATTCGCCTACGCTATTAATCACACCTTCGAGCAATTGGCTGAGCAGACATGCCGACACCACCGTCCCGTACGTGCCCAGGTCGGGCAAGCCAGGCCACTGTTGAGATTGGGCAACCAGTGCATCGATTTCTCCGTCACTCGGCGAACTGCGATGCGCAGCTAACGTTGACCAGACACCGGTGAGATCGCACCCCTCAAGGACTCGAAGTGAATCATCCGTCTGCAATTCCTGCCTGGCGAGACCGCTGCGGAGCGCGGCTCCGTCGATGTCGACCAGATCGATGCGATCGAAGGTGCTGCGCAGTTGCTGCAGATCGAGGTCATTACAATTGCCTGCCCCCAAGACGCACAGCTGAGGGGCTGAGTCGACGAGCCGCTCGACGATCAGCTGCGTCACCCGCTGGCGATGCGACTGGGAGTGATCCCAGTTCACGGCGCTGTCGGCGTTGCGACGTTGTTGTAGCTGGGTGAGTTGGTTGTCTTCGGTGGGAGCGTCGTCGGACATGCGCTCAGGCTAGCACGTCGTGGACGACGCGCGAAGGTTCGACGCCCGTGAGTCGGATATCGAGGCCTTGGAATCGCTCGGTGAAGCGCTCGTGGTCGACGCCGAAACAGTGTAACATCGTCGCATGCAGATCACGGACGTGGACGATGTTCTCCACCGAGTTGTAGCCGAGCTCGTCGGTGTTGCCGTAGGTCATGCCCGGCTTGATCCCGCCACCCGCCATCCACAGACTAAAACCGTTGATGTGATGATCGCGTCCTGAACCTTGGCCCATTGGCGTGCGGCCGAACTCGCCTCCCCAGATGATCAGTGTATCCTCGAGCAAGCCGCGTTGCTTGAGGTCCCTCACGAGCGCCGCGCTCGCCTGGTCGGTGTGCTTCGCCGCGATGGGCATCTGCTCGGCGATGGCTCCGTGATGATCCCAACCACGATGGTACAGCTGAACTACCGAGACGCCGCGTTCCAGCAATCGGCGGGCGAGCAAGCAATTCGAGGCGAAGGAGCCGTCACCCGGCTTGTCGACGCCGTACATGTCGAGCGTGTGCTGCGACTCGGTCGACATGTCGGTCAGGTCGGGTACAGCGGTCTGCATCTTGAACGCCATCTCGTACTGCGCGATGCGAGTATCGATCTCGGGATCGACGCGTTGCTGAGCCAAGAAGCCGTTGAGTCGTTGGATCTCATCGACCACCTGCCGCTGCGTCGATTGGCACACACCAGCGGGATTCCCAATGTAGTGCACCGGCGAACCGGTGCTTTGGAAGGCCACACCTTGGTAGCGACTGGGCAAGACTCCGGCGCTCCACTGCCGCGCGGAAATCGGCTGTGCGCCGCCACCACCGGTCGAGGACATCACGACATAGCCCGGCAAATTGTTGGTCTCGGCACCGAGCCCGTAGAGCAACCAGGAACCCATGCTCGGTCGGCCCTTGATGATTGAGCCGGTGTTCATGAACGCGTGTGCCGTGTCGTGGTTGATTTGTTCGGTCTTCATCGAACGGACGATACAAATCTCGTCGGCGATGCTACCGATGTGCGGGAAGATCTCCGAGATTTCCAGACCTGACGCGCCCCAGCGCCGGAACTTCGCGAACGACTTCCGGGCGAGTAGCTTCGATCCCTGGAGCTGCGCCAGCTGCTGCCCCTCAGTAAACGAGTCGGGAAAGGGCTGACCATCGAGTCGTTGGAGTTCAGGTTTTGGGTCCAGCGATTCCACGTGCGAGGGGCCACCCGCCATGCAGAGATGGACCATCCGTTTTGCACGCGGGGCGAAATGCGGAAGTCCAGAATTGGCTGGCCATGGCCGCTGCACACCGGATTGTGCGAATCCCTGCTGCTCGCTCTGCATCGATCCAAGCACGAAACTACCCAAGCCGGCAAACGAGTTTGAAAGAAACGTGCGACGCGACCAGCTTCTCCGCGCGGCTTCGAAGGATTGAAGATGTGTAGTCATAACAACTCAGTATTTGGTAATCGTTTCGTGCAGGTTGAGAATCACTCGACACACTTGGGCGAAAGCGGCAAGCTCTGCGGCGGGAGCTTTCGCAGTCGGCCGGAAAGCTCCATTTTGCTGATACGCCTTAACGTCGTCTGCGTGGCCCTCGAAGTGCTTCTTTTGCTCTTCATACAGGCTCAGCAGAGCACTCTGCTCCTCCGCCGTAGCGGGGCGGCTGAGAGCGCGCAGGAAGGCCGCATCGAGCCTGACGCGGAAATCCTCATTTGGCATTTCTAGCAAAATCCTATCCGCCATCGCCCGCGACGCTTCGACGAATGTTGGATCGTTAAGCAGCGTCAGCGCCTGCTGCGGACTGTTCGACAAATTACGATCGGCGGTGCACTCGTCGCGTGCTGGTGCGTCGAAATTGGCCAGCATCGGATGCAAGAACGTCCGTTGCCAATGCATGTAGACCCCGCGACGATACTGTTGATCATCGGCGCTGTTCTCGTACTTGCGATTGGGAAACTGAAGATTCGAGTAGTAACCAGCCGGTTGATAGGGAAACACACTGGGGCCGCCAATCAACTCGCCAGAAAGCAAACCAGAAATTGCCAACGCATTGTCGCGAACTACCTCGGCCGCCAACCGACGAGCCGATTGCTGTGAAAGCAGGCGATTGTAAGGATCGATTTCTGAAAGGTCAGAGCGCCACGCAGCACGTTGGCGATAGGTGTTGCTCATCACAATCAGCTTGAGCGTCCGCTTAATGTCCCAGCCTGAATCGCGAAACTCACACGCGAGCCAATCCAACAGCAACGGATGACTGGGCCACTCGCCTTGATTTCCCAAGTCGTCAAGTTTGTTCGAGAGCCCGGTGCCGAAGCACTGTTTCCACAGACGATTGACGAAGTGGCGAGCGGTGAGCGGGTTCTCGCTCGAGGTCAGCCAGTCTGCCAAATCGAGCCGTGTGAGGCGACGGTCGGTAGGCTCACGATGCCCAGGAAGGAACTCGGGGGTGTCGGGCGCGACGACGTCTCCCGATTCGTCTTGCCAGTTGCCGCGCGGCAGAACGCGGCTGACGAGATATCGCTGCTCCGGAAACTGCTGAGCTATCAGCGTATGGGCGTAACCCGCGCGGCAATCGACGATCGCGCGTCGAAACTTCTTGCAGGTTTCGCTCTCTTTCTCGTCGGGCGTCGTCGCGCGATAGTAGGCGGCCACCAGGCATTCCCGATCTTCCGATTTCCATTCTCCGGTATCTCTTGCGATCGCACGCACGAACCGCTCATCAGCCGCTGCTCGGCCAGGGATCGCTTCTGCAAGCGGTGTGACCGACAAACGAACCCGTCCGATGTCGGCACTTTTGAGCTTGACGATCAATTTGCCTGCGGGCCCAAGCGACAGCGAATCAGCCAGATGATAGATGGCCGTATGGCGCTGCTTCGCCCCGTCCTCGGGAACCTGCCACCGTGAAGGCAGCGACTGCCATTGGGTTCCTAGGTACACGCTGTGGTGGCCGCTCCGGTAGTGCCGCGGTGCCTCGTGATCGGGTTGGGCCCAGGCGACTTTTAGCTCCTTGTCGTCGGATTCTGCACCTCGACGGACCGATGCGGCGAACTCAACGCGAAAGCTGCCGTTACTGTGGCGACCGACGTGTCCACCGTGGGTCTCGTCGGGCAGCACCTCAAGCCGGATGGCATTAACGCTCACCGGACTCGGCAACGCGACCTCAAGCGTGACCACTTCCTCCGGTTGAGACTCGCCCACAAGCAACAAGCTTCCATCGTCTTTGGGCGTCAGTTTCGTGTCTTTGCTCGCCGTAGCGGAAGCGATGTCACCGAGGATCCATCCCTCGGGATGACTGTCGAGCAACTCCCTCGTTGTTTCCAACCACGAACGAAAACCGTCACTCTTGGTGATGTGAGCGGGCAGTTCGGCAGCAATCTGTTTGTCGGACTGACGCTGTAGAAAGGCAATACGCTGGTTCAACGATTCACTCCGCGCATAAAGTTCTGGCGGAAAAGGAGAATCGTTGTTGAAACCGAGCAGATCGCGATTGGGCGTGTACCCGTAATTGCTGTACACACCCCACTGCTGCAAGTCGCTGAAGAAGGCTCCCAGGGAATAAAAATCTTTCATCGTAAACGGATCGTACTTGTGATCATGGCACTCACAGCAGCCCATCGTCGCGCCCAACCAAGCGGTACCCACGGATCGCACCCGTTCGGCAGTGTACTTGGCGAGATACTCCTTCGCTTGCGCTCCGCCCTCGCGCGTCATCATGTTCAATCGCGTAAATCCCGTCGCGGTAAGTTGTTCGTTGGTTGGGTTGGGTAACAAGTCACCTGCCAATTGGTCGCGCGTAAACTCATCGAAGGGTTTGTTCTTGTTAAAAGCGTTGATCACGTAATCGCGGTAAGGAAAAATCCGCTGGTTCTGATCGCCGTGAAATCCAACCGTATCGGCGAAGCGCACAATGTCCAACCACGGAGATGCCATCCGTTCGCCATAGTGCGGTGAAGCCAGCAGTCGGTCGACTTGTCGCTCGTAGGCGTCAGGGCGCTCGTCGGTCAGAAAGCTGTCGAGTTCTTCGGGAGTGGGCGGCAGGCCGATCAAATCGAGGCTCAGTCGGCGCAGCAAAGTAGCACGCTCGGCGAGCGGCGAAAGTTCTAATCCCGCCGGCTGCAGTTGTGCGACGACAAAGGCATCGATGTCGTTACCTCCGCTTGGCAACGACTCGACTTGTGGGACTTCGGGTTTTTCCAGTGGCGAGTAGGCCCAGTGCCGTTGGTACTTCGCCCCCTGCTCGATCCAACGGCGGAACAGTGCCTTGTCTCGAGAGGAAAGTTGATGACGAAAATCGGGTGGCGGCATCTGCAGGTCGGGATCGTCCGACATGATTCGTTGGTAGACAGCTGAGTTGTCAGGATCGCCCGGTACGATTGCCGCACCCTCGCCCGACGGCAACTCGGCGGTCGCCGCAGCAAGGGAGTCGAGTCGCAACTCCGAGGGGTTCTCTTCCTCGGCGGGACCATGACACACGAAGCACGTGTTCGACATCAGTGGTCTGATGTGCGCGTTGAACGACACTTCTTCGGGAAGTACGGCTTCAACGGGTGGCTTGCCTGCCACGACCTCAACGCACAATAACAACACGAGGAAACAGAAAACGTTTCGCGAAGAACTTCTCATCTTACCGCGTCGGGTTAGAAGTTCAGAACATCGACGTATCGATCGGCCAATACCGGCGGGAAGCGGCGGACGTGAGACATTTCGCCCGCCATCAAACGTAAGCACATATGATAGCCAGAGCGGACGGGGTTTTGAACCCGGTCAACACCGTGAGAACATGCGATTACTGACTCAAACGTCCGAAAACATGCAGGATTTTCGCAATGCGTCGTGAACTCGACGCCGCCTGCAGAGTTGCGCATGAACGTCAATCAAGCCGATACGCCTGCTTCGCCAACTCGTACACAAGTGCGCGCATCATCGCTTGCGCGTCGTCGTCGTCAATCATGCCGCGGACGAGCAGTCCCGCGACCCAGTCAGCGCAGGCACGTCGCCAAACGTCGTGACGCGCGGGTATCGACGGATACGCGCGCGTGTCGTCGTTGAATCCCGCCGTGTTGTAAATACCGGCAGTCTCCATCACCTGATCAAAGTAGCGACGCATGCCATGAAAACTGTCATGGAACCACCACGGCGGCCCCAGCTTCAGCGCCGGATAATGCCCCACTAGCGGAGCCAGCTCGCGTGCATAATTCGACTCGTCGAGAGTAAAGAGAATCAGTGCGAAGCGCGAATCACTGCCAAACTCGCACAGCAACGGACGTAAGTTTCTTGTGTACTCGGTAGCGGTCGGAATATCGCACCCAGTATCGGGACCGAATGCTTCAAACAATGGACCGTTGTGATTGCGATAGGAACCGACGTGCATCTGCATCACTAGGCCGTCTTCGACGCTCATCGCAGCCAGTTCCATCAGCATGTGGCCGCGGAACGCTTCGGCGTCGTTTTGATCCGCTTGGCCTTGCAAAGCACGCTCGAAAATCGCTGAAGCATCGGACTCCGCTAATCGTGCCGTATACGCATTCGCACAATCGTGGTCGGTCGCTGTGGCTCCCATCTCGCGGAAGAAGTCGCGACGTGCCTGAATCGCCCGGAGATAACTCGCAAAGTCTTCCACGCTTTCGCCGGTGAGTTCACGCAGTCGCTCGATATTTTGCGGCCACGCTGGGCGGTCGATCAGCACCACGTCGTCGGGGCGAAACGTCGGCAGAATTGGATGCTGCCAACCTGAATCGCGGATCGCCTGATGATGCTCAAGGGTGTCGGTCGCCATGTCGGTGGTGCACAGCACTTCGATGTTGAACTGTTCATGCAAGCGACGTGGCTGGAACGCTTCCGACTTCAGCTTCGCGTCAATCTGATCGTAGATTTGTTGGGCGTTGTTGCCGGTGAGCTTTTCCTCGATGCCGAATACCTCAGCAAACTCATCGCGAAGCCAGCCACCTGTAGGAGTACCACGAAACAGGTAGAAATGCTCTGCAAACGTTTGCCAGATTTTGCGATGGTCGCTTTCGCCCGGACTGCCATCGGTCCTCGGACGGCCTACCGCGTCGAGTGGCACACCTTGCGAATACAACATGCGGAACACGTAATGATCCGGAATGATCAGCAACTCCGCCGGTGAACCAAACCGATACTCGGAATCGGCAAACAACTGCGGATCAACATGCCCGTGTGGACAGACGAGCGGTAGGTCGGCGATTCCCGTGTACAGCTCGCGTGAAACTTTGCGCTGTGCGGGATCAGGGCTGAAGTAGCGGTCGGCGGTGGACATAGCTTAGTTGCGTTACGAAGAAACTGATTGAAGAGTGAGATGCCTGACTCGGATTCTAGGTGATCTCACCTCAACAATCTACCGACCCAACTCGCGCAACACCGCCGCGACGGAGTCTCTATCAACAATCCGGTGGCGACTCTGTTCCAAATAGCCGGGAGCATGAAAAGAAATCTCGGAATCGCTAGCGATCGATTGATCATAGCCGACTGCGGACGCACCAACATGAACCTGATTGCAGCCCGTAAATCGCACGACCTCAGCCACACTGTCAGCGCGAATGCCACCGCCGGGCAAGATTTGGATGTTGCCGTTCGCGCGCTCAATGAGTTGTTGAATCAAATTGGCGCCCTGCGCGGCCGTCGGGCGCTGGCCGCTGGTGAGCAAACGCGTCACGCCCGACTGGATCAGCGCGTCGAGTGCTTCCTCAGGATTTGGCACTACATCGAACGCACGATGGAAGACGGTTTCGCGTCCGTCCGCCAGCGTTACAAACTGACTGGAGCGGTCCGCGTCGATTTGACCATCTCTGCCCAGAAACCCGAACACGACGCCGGTAATGTCATATTGCAATGCCAGCTTCAGATCGCGCACAGCCGTATCAAATTCCGGTTCGCCGTAGCAAAATCCCCCAGGTCGCGGTCGGATCATCACCATGACGGGCAGGTCAACTTGCTCGGTTACCGCTTCAATAAGACCGGCAGAAGGGGTTAAACCGCCGACCTCGGTGGCCGCACAAAGCTCTAACCGATCGGCACCAGCCAACTGGGCCGCTTGAGCGTCTTCAACGCTCCCCACACAGACTTCAACGAGTGTATTGCTCATGACAAACCTACAATTTGACCAGCGTGCCGGACGGATTTAAAATAGGAGTTTAGCAGACAAGCTGCGCGTTCGCCCCACCAATGCAATTCAGCACTGAGCATAGTGTCTTCATTTAGCTAGTGACCTCAACACATTTTCTATAGCTAAATTCGCAACTTAGTTCGCATGCCTCTCATGCGGACAATTATCCATGATTATTGGGTTCGCGCTGCCGCTTGTCGGTGCTTCGCCCCGTCCTCCCCAACGGTGCGTCACCTCGGTTGTTGCTCGAGCCACGGAGACACGATTCACGGTGCACCTTCGATTGAACATCCTCGCTTCGCGCAGCATGACGTGCGTGGTCCTGACCATTGTCACTCTGGCCGCGCCGTCCACCGCGGGAACCGTTGTTGTTAGCGCGAGCAAAGACAATACGTTGTTTAACAGCTCAACTGGCAGTTTTAGCAACGGCATGGGGCCTCTCTTTGCTGGCCGTACTGGCGGAATGGGCATCGGGCCGCAACGCGCGCTGATCGCATTCGACTTGGCAAGTGCAATCCCCGCCGGCTCGATCATCACCGAGGTACAGTTGACCTTAAACGTATTGCAGGCAGGCTCACGCAGTGGCGTCGACTCGTACGCACTGCATCGCGTCACGCAAGATTGGGGCGAAGGAGCTTCCGACGCTGACGGCGGCGCAGGCACAGATGCAGCACCCGGCGACGCAACTTGGATCCACACTTTTTTCGATACAAATTCTTGGAACAACCCAGGCGGCGATTTTGCAAGCTCTCCGAGCGCTGCCAGAACGATTGGGACCTCCGGCAACCAAACTTGGGGATCGACTACCGAGATGGTCGCTGATGCGCAGACCTGGCTTGACGATTCGAGTGCCAACTTCGGCTGGATCCTCATCGGCAGCGAAACGGTTCCGTCCTCGTCACGCAAGTTTGGTTCCCGAGAGTCGACCAACGGCCCGTCGCTGATGGTGACGTATATCCCTGAGCCAACGTCACTGGCCGTTCTCTTGACCGGCGTCGCTGTCACAATCGTGTACTCCCGTCGACGAACGAACTGAAAGACATAGTCCACCTTTGATTGATAATCTTCCGCTGATTCCCTTGAAAGAGCATTCATCTTGATAACGCTTCAACGAATCCTTTGCTTCGTGGCGATGGCCACAGTCGTAACTCCAGTTTTTGCAGCCAACCAAACAGCAACCGTCACGCCAGTCATTGTCGGCGGGAATCTGCCCTATAGTGTTGCATTGCAACAGTACGACATCGCGCGCCAGATGCAGCGGCCGTCCGTGCATTCTTTCGTGGCTGGCGAATACGATGGACAGTGGGTGGTGATCGGCGGTCAAAGTAATGGACTCCACGGTTTCGACGTCGATCGCACTTCGATACCCGAGCGATTCCAGAACTCCGACGTTTGGGTGATGGATCCGATGAACAAAACCTCATGGAGTCGCAGCCTGATTCCAGATGTGGCCGGCAGCGGGTTAACCATCGAGCAGTTGCTTTCGATCACCAGTGCCAATACTCAGTTTGAGCAGATTGGCGATCGGTTGTACGTGACAGGAGGGTTTGGCGACGATGATGTCGTCGATCCCACCTCGCGTGACACGTTTAGCACTCTTACGGCTTTCGACCTGCCTGGACTGATCGATTGGGCCAAAGGTGGCACTGGGATGGCCGTCGATCATATTCGCCAGATTAGCGATCCACTGTTCAAAGTCACCGGCGGCGACATGTATGAAATCGATGGCAAGATGCACTTGGTGTTCGGACAAGACTTTAATCAGCCATACGACGGCAATCGAGTGAACGGCGAATACACCAAGCAGGTGCGGACGTTTACGATTGAAGACGACGGAACGACCTTGGGATTCACGGAGATTCAAACGACCACGCCCGAAGATCACTTTCGGCGCCGTGATCTGAACGTGTATCCAACGATCCGCAACAATAACGGTTCGCTGGAACAAGGGATCACCGTGCTGTCGGGTGTGTTCACCGAGACGCGCGGCGCTTGGACCGTGCCGATCGAAATCGATGCCGACGGCAATCCGACGCAAATCGACCATGGCAATGATCCGGTGAACGCCAACGGCGAACTCGACAACGACCCCAATTTGTTCAAGCAAGGCATGAATAACTACCATTCGGCCAAGCTGGGGCTTTTTTCTGAGGCAACCGGCGCGATGCACGAGTTGCTGTTCGGTGGAATCACACTCCAGGAATATGATCCGACCAACCCCGCGGCCGATGCGAACGGTTTTGTGACCGACTTTGCGCTCCCCAATACAAGCCAAATCTCGTCGGTTGTGCGCTACGACGACGGGTCTTACGAGCAACATTATCTCGGCGCGTTTCCTGAGCTGTTTACCGACGAACAAGAGCCACAGTTGATGCGGTTTGGCTCCAACGCCGAATTCTTCGTTGCCGAGGGTATGCCGACCTACGAAAACGGCGTGCTTAATCTCGACCAGTTGCCGGTGGGCGATACGACAGTGGGTTACATCTTCGGAGGAATCATTACCAACGCACCGCATGTGTTTCGCAACGAGGCAGCGCTCTCGTCGGCCAGCGGCGAGATCTTTGCAGTCGTACTGACGAAGGTCCCAGAACCGACGACGACGACGCTCGCGGCGATCGTAGCTGCCATTGCGGCCATCCAGCGCAGGCATCATCGCTGAGTACTTCCTACCGCTGCGCACGTCGATTTCGTTTTTGAGCAGCTTCTCTACACGTCGCCGCGCTTTTCTGTTACCCTCGGGCAACCTTTAAGTTCCCGGAAACGCGTGCGATGCCTCTCGATATCAAGCAGCTAAAGAGCCCAGCCTTGGGCATCTTTGTCGTAGCGATGGTCGCCGCGTTCTGCGTTGGATACTGGGTGACACCGACGTGGACTGTTGAAAAGTTCTCATTGGAAGCCCAAACCGACGAAAACGGTGAACAGTTCGTGCTGCTGGATGGCAGCCCGGTTCCAACAACCGAGGCACTGGCGATCGCGGATTCCGCCCTAACCGAAGAGAATCTGGCCGCAAATGGCGTACCGGACGTCACCCAGGAATTTGTTGTCGAAACCATCGATACAGCTGACGGGCTACAACGCAACTATTACCAACTGACGGCGCATCGTCATTGGGGCTGGTGGTCGTTCTTGCCCGCACTCACAGCAATCGCGCTGTGTTGGATCACCAAGGAACCGATCAGTGCGTTGCTGTCTGGCATCTTAGTGGGAGCGATGCTGCTAGGGCAATTCGATGTACTGAACAATGTGCTAGTCACGAATATTGGCACAGAGAAGGCGGCGGTGATTCTAATCTTGTACTTGTGGCTGCTGGGCGGACTGATGGGGATCTGGACGAAGACGGGCGCGTCGGAAGCCTTCGCCGATTACATGTCGACGAATTTCGTACGCGGCCCGCGATCAGCAAAGTTTGTCGCCTGGCTGTTGGGGGTGGTGTTCTTCCAAGGCGGCACAGTGAGCGCAGTGCTGGTCGGCACAACGGTTAGACCGCTTGCCGACGAGGAGAAGGTAAGTCACGAAGAGCTGTCGCTGATCGTCGACTCGACCTCGTCGCCGATTGCCGTGTTGCTCGCCTTCAATGCCTGGCCGGTTTACGTGCAAGCTTTCATCGGCGTAGCGGGAGTTTCTTTCCTCGCGACGCAGGAACTCCGGATCGAGTTCTTTTTTTCCAGCATCATCTATAGCTTCTACGCCATCTTCGCGATCATCGCGACATTCTTGATCGCCCTTGAACTCCACCCATTGCTGCCGAAAAAGCTGAAGGCGGCGAGAAAGCGGGCGCGCGAGACGGGCGAGTTAAACGCTCCTAATGCCGAGCCGCTCGCAGGCGAAGATCCGAATTACGACTTCGTTCCGAAAGACTACACACCAAGTCTGCTCGATTTTGTTGTCCCGTTGTTGGTTCTGCTCGGTGTAGCAGTCGGCACGTACCTGTTGATGGATTCGCCCGAAGTTCTGTGGGCGTTTGGCGCGGCATTGGTAACTGCGGTGATCCTCGCCAAGCTCAACGGCATGCGTTTGAAGGTAATCATGGAAGGCATCATGGAGGGCATGAAAGGGGTCGTGTTGGGCAGTGTGATCCTGTTGTTGGCAATTACGGTTGGCAATATTTCGAAGGAGGTCGGAGGCGGCTACTACTTGGTCTCGCTCTTGGGAGGATTGCAGACGTATTGGGTTCTACCAGCAATCGGTTTTGTCATCGCCGTGGTCATCGCGTTTTCCACGGGTACGAGTTGGGCAACATTCGCTGTAACATTGCCGCTGATGATGCCATTGGCCTACGCGGTCGCGACCAATCAGGGACTGGCCCATCCTGAGCGATTCATGTCACTGTGCTTTATTGCCTGTCTCAACGGTGGCGTATTCGGCGATCAATGTTCTCCAATCTCTGACACGACGATCCTGAGCTCGATGTGTACCGGCGCCGATCTGATGGACCACGTCACGACGCAGATACCGGTCGCGCTGCAAGCTGCAGTTCTTGCGCTCGTAGGCTGGACGACGCTCGCATGGTATTGTGCATGATGGGACACTCGGCTGCACTCCGAGATCTGTGATGATTGCTTGGGACGACTACGAAAAGTACAAGATCTCGCCTACGCTGCACAGCGATTTGCGACACGTGGACGTCGTTCAGCATCTTGAGTCGTTCGCACAAGAACATCCCGGCGATGTGAAACTTGAGCAGCTAGGGACTTCCGTAGAAGGCCGGTCGATATCGCTGCTGTCCTTGGGGGTCGGCACGAAGCGAATCTTTGCTTGGTCGCAGATGCATGGCAACGAACCCACTCACACTGCAGCGTTGCTTGATCTGATTCAGTTCCTGCTGACGCACCCGGACGACCCGACCGCAAAGGTCATTCTCTCTGGCTGTGAGCTCAACTTCCTCTTGATGCTCAATCCTGATGGCGCGCAGCGCTGGACTCGGCGCAACGCTCAGGACATCGACATCAACCGAGATGCTCTGCATGTGCAATCGCCGGAGGGAAGAATCTTGCGCGATGCGGTCCTCCAGTTGCAGCCCGACTTTGCCCTGAATCTACACAACCACCGCCCACACACGACCGTCGGAACATCGCAACAACCGGCGTCGTTTTCGTTGTTGGTACCACCAATCGACGCTGAGGAAACCGACACCGACCAAGTGCTCGTAGCGAAACGACTCGCAGGCACGATTGCTGAATCAATCGCATCGTATTGCCCAGGGCCGGTATCTCGTTACGACGCCGATTTCATGCCACGCTGCTTTGGCGAGTGGGTGCAGCAGCAGGGCGCGGCTACCCTCACGATTGAAGCGGGCGGGTGGTCGACCGTTGACGCAGAGCCGCTGGTTCAACTTCACTGCTTCGGCCTGGTTAGCTGTCTGGAAGCGATCGCTACCGAGAGTTATGGCCAGACCAGTCCGCAAGTTTATGAGCAACTTCCTCGCACAGGCGAGCACGATCTGTTCGACAAGCTGCTCCGCGGAGTGTTGGTCGTCAACGGGGCAGGGCAGGAAGCCTTTCGCGCCGATATGGGCATCAATTTCCACCAGACCATGCCGACGGCTAGCGGAGGACGAATCGTCGATCTTGGCGATCTGCACGTCACAAGCGGCAAACGGTTCATTGATGCGAACGAACTGGTTTGCCTGCCAGGACGCTTTGCTTGGCTTCCAGAGATCATGCCTCAGTCCCCACCTAGCGAAGCAACGTACGAATCGCTTCTCAACTTGGGTGTTACCTCGATCATAGGATCCTGTGAACTATCGCCCAATCAACTCTGTGAGTTGAAGTCTCTGCAAAACGATCTCGACGCTCCGATTAACTTAGGCTTCTTGGGCAAAGTCACGGACTCATCTCCAGAGACCTTATCGCTACTGCTTGAAGCAATCTCACTCGGGCTGATTGGTGTGCTCGCCGAGGGCTTGCCCTCGGAGGTGAAGCTATACTTGTCATTGCTCAATCTACCCGTGGTCTCGCAATCGTCATTACCAACAGTTTCTGACGAAGAGACTTCGTTGGCTGATTGCGCATCCCAAGCTCAACATTGCGCACAGATACTGAGTTTGAGGGAGCATGGAACGATCCGCTTAGGCGCAGCGGCTGACTTGATATTGCTACGATGCGGCGGTGACATCGACAACTCGACACGGCTCGCGCGCAACGACTTGCACCGTGTAATCGTGGGGGGTAACGTGGTTTTCGAAGACGGCATCCTCACCGGCTCGAAACCTGGCGTGCTGCTTCGTAGCGGAATTGTTCCGGCCTAAACGTTGGGACGTTAGAGCCAACTTACTCACGAGGGCGGAATGCTCAACAAGATCTGGTTCGGCCTGTTATTGCTCGGCATCCTCTATGCCTTCGGTCGCGGTACCTACAACACGCTCTGGCCGCCGGTGGCCATCGAACAGCCTGACGCGAAGGGCGAATTACGTGAGCAGGGTCGAGAACTCCTCGAAGAGTTGGGCAAAGAAGAGGCTGATGCCAGCCTGGGAGACCGTGCATTGCGTAGCGTGGGCAAGGATTTTTTTGAAGCGATGACCGAGGAGGACGAGCCTCCACCGCTGGGAAATCGCGATCTGATGCAAATGGGTAAGGATCTCAATGCGGCGGTTTTGAGCGCTGCGGAGTTGTCGGTGGAGATTTGCATTGGGTTAATCGGCATCATGGCACTGTGGTTGGGGCTGTTGGCGGTGGCGCGTGATGCGGGGCTGGTGGACGCGCTGGCGCGACTGCTGAGCCCGCTGATGCGTTGGATCTTTCCGGAGGTGCCTGACGGCCACCCCGCCCAGGCTGCGATGTTGATGAACATCTCGGCAAACATGCTGAACCTTGATAACGCGGCCACTCCGCTGGGGCTGAAAGCGATGCAAGAACTCCAGACGCTTAACGAGGAGAAAGACACTGCGACCGACTCGATGGCGATGTTCATGGCCATCAACACCAGCAACGTCACGCTGATTCCGTTCACGATTATCGGGTATCGGGCGCTCAGCGGCAGCGAGAATCCCGCCGAACCGACACTAGGGATCATCTTGGTGACCACTTTTTCGACGATTGTCGCGATCTTTGTGGCTAAGTTTCTCGCCCGCTCACCGCGGTTTGCCATTGCCAAATCCGCCGAGAAGGAGGATTCGCAATGAGCACGCTGCTCGAACGTGCCGAACTGCTCAGCCAATGGGCCGTGCCGCTGATGATCGTGACGATTATCTGCTGGGCCGCGTACAAGAAAGTGCCCATGTACGAGTCATTCGTCACGGGCGCGAAAGAAGGTTTCTCCGTGGCGATCATGATCATTCCCTACTTAGTAGCGATCTTGTTCGCAATCAAGATCTTTGTGGCGAGCGGCGCTTTTGAAGATCTGAAGCTCGCACTCGGGTGGTGCATGCAGCAGATGGGCCTCGGTGAGTATGCAGAATCTCTCGAACTACTTCCGCTCGCGCTCACCAAACCACTCACGGGCAGTGGAGCGCGTGGAGTGATGATCGAGATATTCGACACTCACGGACCCGACAGTTTTCTTGGCAAGACCGCTTCCATCATGATGGGTAGCACCGAAACGACGTTCTACGTGCTGACGGTCTACTACGGTTCGATTCAGGTCAAGAAGCTTCGCCACACGTTGCCAGCCTGTCTAATCGCCGACGCCGCCGGCATTGCAGCCGCAGTGGTCGTGGGTTACCTGCTCTACGGATAGCACAATGGACCCGATTCATCCGCGAGCATTGCGTCGAGGCGATACGATCGCACTGGCCGTGCCGGCGAGCCCTATTCCGAGCGAACCGATCGAGCGCGCGATCGACCGACTCGAGACGATGGGCTTTCGCATCAAGACTTATGGCGATCTCTATCGCGAACACGGCTACCTTGCTGGTGACGACGCGACGCGTGCTGCCGAACTAATGGCGGCGTTCACCGATCCGGAAGTAACCGCCGTCTTTCCGGCGCGTGGGGGAACCGGCGTCACGCGATTACTCGATCTGCTTGACTACGAGGTCGTTCGTCAGAACCCAAAGATTTTTGCCGGCTTCAGCGACATGACGGCCCTCCACTCAGCTCTTCACAACAACACGGGGCTGGTCACTTTTCATAGTCCGCATCCAAAGGATGGAATCGGCGTCGTCGATGGTATGAGTGACTTGACGGCACGCGCTTACTGGCGAGCGCTGCTGGCTGAGAGCTATGGTGAAGAAGAGGGGTACGACGTTCCACTCACTGACGAGGAAAGAGGGAAACTGGTAACAATGGTTCCCGGACAAGCGCGAGGGCGGATCGTCGGTGGCAATCTTGCGCTACTCGGTGCCGTAATGGGGACGCCATACGAAGTCAACACCACAGGAAACCTCTTGCTGCTGGAAGACATCAACGAGCAGCCGTATCGTGTCGATCGACTACTCTCGCAACTGAAGCTGGCTGGCAAGCTCGACGAAGTATCGGGCGTTGTCCTCGGTCAATTCACCGATTGCGATGCACCCACAGGTGAAGCGAGTCTTACACTCGATGAAATATTTGACACGTATTTCCGTGACTTGAACGTGCCTGTACTAGGCGATTTTCCGACCGGTCACTGCCGCGATAATGCCACTCTGCCGCTAAACGTTGAAGCGGCACTGGATGCCGACAATCGTACTTTGCGAATCCTAAAGAACCCTGTGACACTGGTATGAAGATTCACCCGCAAGAACCAGCTCGTCTTGAGCTCGCCCAGTTGCCAACCCCGGTCGTCGAGCTAAGTAATCTCGCCAAGCAAATAGGTTGTGAGCGCGTGCTGCTCAAACGTGATGATTTGACCGGCCTGGAGATCAGTGGCAACAAAGTTCGCAAGCTGGAGTACGTCGTCGCCGACGCGCTCTCCCAGGGAGCAGACACTTTGATCACGCACGGTGGGTTTCAGTCGAACCATTGTCGCGCGACGGCGGCCGTTGGTGCGCGACTGGGACTTCGTGTGCGGATGATTCTACGCTCGGCGGACGCGGATCCCGAGTGGGATGGCAATCTGTTTCTGGATCAATTGTTCGGAGCCGAGGTCAGCTATCACGCCCCCGAATTCTACCGAGCGAAATTGGATAGCCTCGTCGAGCAAGCGATGCAGCAGGAACGCAGTGAAGGTCGAACTCCGTACTTTTTTCCCGTCGGGGCGAGCGTTCCCATTGGTAGCTGGGGCTATATTCGATGCGTTGCCGAGTTGGTCGAGCAGTTGGGACGCGAAACGCCAGTCGACATGTACTGCGCGACATCGTCGGGCGGCACTCAGGTTGGTCTGATGCTCGGGCGAGTTCTGCTGGGCTGCGACAACTGGCGGGTGCTCGGCGTGCCCGTGAGCGACAGTGTTGAGTATTTTCAGACGTACTTGAGAGAACTTGAGCGCGCAACCGTCGAGCAGTTTTCGCTGGACTTAAGTTCAGAGGACACACCCATCGATCTGATCGACGGATTCATCGGCGACGGCTACGCCATTCCGTATCCCGAAGCAGTGGAAACGATTCGACTACTGGGTCACTCCGAAGGGATCGTGCTCGACCCAAGCTACACTTCGAAGGGAATGACCGGCATGTTGGCGGTACTTAAGGATCAGCCGTCAGAAAGGCTGTCGGTCTACATTCACACCGGAGGTTCGTTCGGACTGTTCGCGCGTCGGGATCTGATCGCGAAAGCGAAATAGCACTCGAATGCCGAATTGAGCGAATCGATCTGAGGCCCGCGCGAGTTTTCTTGTCACGCCGATTGGAAATCCGAAACGTCGCTAAGGATAGAGCAAGAACTGTACTCGTCGGTTCATGAATCGTTGCAGATCGTCCTTGTACAGCGAGTGCAGCGATGCTGCATCTCGACCGTCGACTACCGCGTCGAACACCTTCTTGCAAATCAGCAGGCGATTGAAGCGCTTCGTCTGCCAGTCGTCCGGGTAAAGTCTTCGCAGCGTCGCAGCGATTTGCAGCCCAACCTCCACCGGACGACAGCGACTTCGGTCGACTACGGTGACGTTGACTCCCTGGCATTGCTCATTCGCGAACTTGCTCGCGTCAGGTGTGAAGCGGATCGGAATAAACCGAACGCCCGGCAGATCCAGTTGATTTAATGCTGCTGCCAATTGCGCTCCGTTAATCCACGGCGCTCCGAATAGTTCGAACGGCGTATCTGTTCCGCGACCGACCGAGACGTTTGTCGTTTCTAACAGGCCGATACCCGGATACAGAACTGCTTGAGCGAGGCTGCGCATGTTGGGCGAGGGGTTGATCCACGTCAGTCCCGTTCGATCCCAGTAGTCGGCCCGCTGCCAGTTCTCAACTTCGATCACTTCGAGTTCGAGACTCAGTTCACGATCTTTTCGGATCATCATCGCCAACTCGCCCAATGACATGCCATGTCGCACCGGAATGTCATGATGCCCGACGAATGAGCGTCCCTCAGCATCGCGCACCGGTCCTTCGACCAACTCGCCACCGATCGGATTTGGTCGATCGAGTACGACGAATCGCAATCCACGCTCAGCGGCCGCCTCCATTGCGTTACCCATCGTCGAGAGATAGGTATAGAACCTCGCGCCGATATCTTGAATGTCGAACACGAGTGTATCTACATCCTGCAAATGCACGTCGTTAGGCGTCCGTGTTTCGCCGTAGAGGCTATAGATCGGCAGGCCGGTAGCCTCGTCACGCATGTCGTCGATGTTCGGCTGATCGAGCTTCCCTTGCAGCCCATGCTCGGGACTGAACAGTGAAATCAGTTCAACATTCTTCGCGCGATGCAACATGTCGACGGTCCGCTCACCCTCACGGCCGAGACCGGTGTGGTTGGTGATCAACCCCACGCGTCGACCTTCCAGTTGTCGAAACCCGTCACGCCGGAGCACATCTATGCCGGTCAGCACTTCGCCCGATTCCACATCGGATGATGAATCACCATCGCCGCGACGCAACGCTGCAGCGGCGATGGTCCCGATTCGTCCTGCCAACGGATTAACACTCCCCTTGCCATCGGGATGCACGCGATTTGAAAGAAAGATCACGAACAAATCCAATTCCGGATCGATCCACATCGCTGTGCCGGTAAACCCGCCGTGACCGAATGCCCGGGTACTGTTCAGTTCGCCCCGATTGCTTGAATATTTGCTGCGCATGTCCCACCCCAGGCCGCGCCGATGGCCGGCAACATCGCGCGGACGTGTCATTTCGGCGATGGTAAACTGACTGAGAACCTGTGTTTCGTCGACGATGCCTCCCGAGAGCATCATATTCGCGTAGCGTGCCATATCGTCCGCCGTTGAGAACAACCCGGCGTGGCCGGCAACCCCTTCGAGCAGCGCCGCGCGCGGATCATGGACAACCCCACGTAACCACTCGCCGTCACGCTGTTCGGTGGTAGCCGCGCGAGCGCGCCTTGCTTCGTCTGGCAGATATCCCGTGTCGTTCATTCCAAGTGGTGTGTAGATGTTCGCTTTAGCAAACTCGGCAACATTCTGCCCGCTAACGCGGCGGACGACTTCGCCAAGCACCAAGAATCCAACGTCCGTGTAAATGAACTTCTCACCAACGGGACTGCGAAGATCGAGATTCCAGATGCGTCGCCAAGCCTCATCGGTCCCATGCTGATAGTCCGCCAGCGCGTTGTCCGGTAACAGGCCGCCACGGTGCGTCAACAAGTCTTCAATGGTGATCCTGTGTTTGCCATGCGGTGCGAACTCCGGGATGTACTCGACGACCGGCGCGCGAAGGCGTATTTTGCCACGCTCGACCAGTAGCATGATGCTGGTAGCTGTCGCGGTCGGTTTTGTGATCGACGCCATGTCGAACACTGTGTCGAGCGTCATTTCCTCGGGCGATGGCATGAGTCGGCGATGCCCGTAAGCGCGAGCAAACGCGATTTTTCCCTGGCGTCCGATCAATACCACACAACCAGGCAGTTTTTTCCGTTCAATCTGCTCCGCAACAATGTCGTCGATGCGATCTAGATGGCCAGAATCGAAGCCGGCTTCCTCTGGTGCACACCGTTCCAAAGGCGCTGCCGATAACCTGTCGAACGTAGCGAATGAAGCTGCCGCAGTTATCAGCAGAACGACTACTGAGACGCGGCCCAAATCTCGGTTTATTGATTTATTCATACCAATCATTTTGACTACCCATCCGAGGGTTCCGCTTCGAAGGCTGAAAAGAGGAGTCCAGCAGCGAAAGTCAATGCCGCCCCTACTCCTGCATACCAAGGCCAGGAGAGCGAAGTACCCAATGCAAGATACGACAATGCTGCTGTGCCAGTTCCAAATCCGAGCAAAGCTGCTCGCTGCTTAACTCGTTGTGCAAATACGGCGAGGAAATATAAGCCGAGCATTGGCCCCAGCGCAAACCCTGCAATCTTGAGCACGCTCCTCGCCGTGCTGGTATTCGCACCGAGTTGGTAGCTGACGATGGCGATCAGAATTTGCAGCACTCCAAAACCCGCCGAGGCAATGCGGCTGAAAGTCAGCTGTTGTTCAGGGCTTAGCTCACGCTGGGTCATCGGCAAGTAGATATCATTAATCAGGGTCGTTGCCGAGGAATTGAGCGAACTGGAAAGCGTCGACATCGCGGCAGCTATCACTGCCGCAAGTGTGAATCCGACAAGCCCTGTACTCAAGTGATTAACTACAAAATGAGCCAATACGCGATCGTTGTCTGCCTCCGTAAATGCCGTTTCAGGCGGAAAGACTTCGTAGAAGCATGATAATCCGACACCGATGAAGAGGAATACCGCAAACTGAAGGCAAACGACCACTCCACTCAATAGTACAGCCAAGGTCGCACCGCGCTGACTATTGGCAATCAAATAGCGCTGCACCATGAGTTGATCAGTACCATGGGTTGCGGTGGTAAGAAAAACACCACCGATCAACCCGGCCCAGAAGGTCATCGTCTTTTTAGTGAGTGCCAGATCGAAATCGAATAACCGGAACTTCTCGTGTTGTTGGCCGTATTCAATGAGTTGCGCTAGCCCTTCGGGCAGTAGAGAGATGATCACCCACAGGATGGCGGCTGCGCCAATCATATAGATCGCAAACTGAATGCAATCGTTCCAAACAACCGACTTCACGCCACCGAAGTACGTGTATCCAATCGTAACCAAACCCACCACAACAACACACACCCAAAGCTCTAGTCCGATAGCTTGCTGTAGTGCTAGTGCAGTCAAAAACAGGCGCAATGCATCGCTTACATTTCGCGTGATCAAGAACAGCAGCGACGTGACGCGACGTGAGGCAATTCCAAACCGCCGCTCAAGCACCTCATAGCATGTAAAAGGCTCCCCGCGAAAATAAAGTGGCAAGAAAATCCAGGCTACTAGCGCGCGACCCACAACGTAGCCGAACGTTATTTGCAGAAAGCGAAAGTCACCATCTGCAGCGAATGCAATTCCGGGGATGCTAAGAAAAGTCGCGGTGCTGGTCTCGGTGGCCACGATCGAGAGTAAGACAGCCCACCACGGCAACGAACGCCCACCTAGAAAATAGTCGACCGTGCTATGCTGACCTCGACCGACCCAAACGCCGAACGCCAGTACGCAGCTCAGATAAATGAGCACAATCGCTAGATCAACGGAGTGGAGGGATACATTCAACTGATCTGAAAACCCTGTGCGTTCTAAAATAAGAGATGAGTTGCAAGTCCGAGCATTGGTGACTTAAATGGAGAGTAGGACAAACTTGCGATCCACGGCCGCTGACTCGCAAGTCATCTGCAAGAATCGCTGCTACATCTTCATTGCGTTCACACTATCTTAGCGAAATCTAATACGAAAGCTTCGCGGGCGCAGCCAATTATCTTTTTCGCGCATCTAAGCTATTTCAATACCGCGGCTCAGATTACAATGAGTTCATGCTGGAAAAACTCACCACAGAAGCCAGAAACCCTGCTTCTGAAAACCTAGATGCGCTTTCACCACGCGAGATCGTCGAGTTAATCAACTCGGAAGATGCAGGTGTGGCAGCGGCAGTCGGCTTGGAAGCCGATGCAATTGCCAAATCGATCGAGGTCATTGCCCATCGGATGAGCCACGGTGGGCGATTGATCTACATCGGTGCCGGCACCTCGGGACGCTTGGGGGTACTTGACGCGGCCGAGTGTCCACCCACTTTCAATTCCGACCCGTCGAAGGTGGTCGGTATCATCGCAGGCGGTCCAGGTGCGATGCTCAAAGCTGTTGAGGGTGCTGAAGACTCTCTTGAACTCGCCAAAGAAGACCTTCGAACGATCGATTTATGCAGCCAGGATGTTGTTGTCGGCATCGCGACCAGCGGCCGTACTCCGTACGTCCTCGGAGGCCTAGACTATGCCCGCAGCCAGGGTGCTTTCGCAATCGGCGTCTGTTGCAACCGAGACGGAGCCATCACCGCGCGTGCGGATGTTTCGATTGCGCCGGTCGTCGGCCCCGAAGTCGTCAGCGGCTCCACACGCATGAAGGCAGGCACGGCAACAAAAATGGTGCTGAACATGCTTACGACAGGAGCCATGGTGCTCATGGGGAAGACCTACGGAAATCTCATGGTCGACCTGCAGGCAACTAATACGAAACTCACGGAGCGAACCAAACGAATTCTCTGCCAGGTGACCGATCTTTCGCCTGAAGCTGCAGTTCAACTACTTGATCAATGCGATGGTGAACTAAAAACTGCTATTGTCGCACAGACGTTGGGGCTCTCGCCAGAAGTCGCACGTCAGCAACTCGATAAGGCGACCGGCCACTTACGTCAAGCACTCGAGAATTCCGAGTTCTCTAACGGTCGGATATGACCTCCGTATTCTCTTCTGATGATTCTGCCTCTTCTCATCATGAACACGCAACCTACGCGCTCGGAGTCGATGGCGGTGGCACCAAAACACTAGCGTGGATTGGCGAGGTCGACGCGCAAGGAGATGCTCACGTTGTTGGACGCGGCAGTGCCGGATCGTCCAATCAGGTCGCGGTCGGCGTCGACGCCGCGCTAGACAATTTATCCCAAGCCGTACAGCATGCTTGCACGGACGCAAAGATCTCGCTCAAGCAGCTCGCGGCAGGCGTCTTCGCAATCGCAGGTTCGGGCAATGAAGCGGGACGTAGGCGGATCCAGAATTTCGTTGAGACGCGCCTGCAACTGGCAGACATTCAAATCATCCACGATGGCCAGGCAGTCCTGGAAGCAGGAACAGTCGATGGTTGGGGCGTCGCGCTGATTGCGGGAACTGGCGCTGTTGCATACGGGAAGACTCGAGCTGGCGCAACCGGGGTCGTCGGGGGATGGGGTTATTGGTTTGGCGACGAAGGCAGCGCCTTTTGGTTGGGTCAAGAAGCGCTGCGAGCAATCGCCCGAGCCGACGATGGTCGCGGGCCCTATACACAATTGGCTGACCAAGTCGTAAGCCAGCTGGCGGTGAATGAACCACGTGAGATTCTCTCCGCAATCGGGCGTCATGGCGATGTCCGCTCGTGGATTGCTGGCCTCTCCCGATTGGTTTGCGACACCGCCCGAGCCGGGGACGAAGTTGCGACCTCGATTCTTGATCGAGCTGTACATCACTGGGTCGATCACATCACAAGCTTGATGAATCGGCTCACCATCGATGAGCCGCTCCCGATCGCGTTAGCCGGTGGTGTCTTGTGTGGGAGCGAACTTGCTGCACGGAAATTGCGTGAAGAGTTGACGACGGCACGAATCCAACTGACTTCGCTGGAGATCGTCCCGGAGCCAGTCGGAGGCTGTGTTAAGATAGCGTGCCGCAGACTGCAGCCAGACGGCTAGACCGCTGATTGCGGGCTATCCGAATCGGACGGTCGTACCGCCGCTTCTGGGTTGGTCGCAACCAGTAGTTTCAGGGATCGTCAACGGCAGTTGTTGCTCATGCCTCACCGCTAACCACGCAAAGCACTCGGCTTCGAGCGTGTCGGGATTCAATCCGCGTTCACGAATGTTCTTGATCGCGCCAAACCGCTCCTCTAGCAATTTCATGAGGACTGGATGATGGACCCCGCCACCAGTCACCCAGATGTGCGCAGGCATCGCTGGCAGCCGTTTGACGGCACGATAAACGGCCTCGGCAGTCACGGCACAGAGCGTCGCCGCGCCGTCTTCGACGCTCAAGTTTGATACGTCAACGTGATCAAAGTCGTAGCGATCCGCAGCTTTCGGCAGCGGTTGTGAGAAAAACCCCGCGCTGAGCGCCGCCTCCACGGTATCTTGATCGATCTTCCCTGCCAGCGCCAACCGGCCATCACGATCGTGGGGCAAATCAGCCATCGCTTGTGCCCACTCGTCAATCAGCCCGCATCCTGGACCTGAGTCGCCCGCAATGATCTCGTCGTTCTCTCCGAGCCAAGTGACGTTCGCCACACCTCCGATGTTCAGAACGACCGTCGGCCGTGGTTCGTTGGCGAACAGGGCACGATGAAACATCGCAACGAGTGGAGCACCTTGTCCGCCGGCGGCCATATCGCAGCGACGAAAATCGGAGATCACCGGTAGATTGAACTCCTTTGCTAATGGCCAGGGGTTGCCGATCTGAAACGTGAGACCGGCTCCCGGTACATGCCTGACGGTATGCCCGTGAAATCCGATCAGTTCAACTTGACTTGCTGCTGTTGGATACTCTTTCAGCAAGCCATGGATGGCATGCACGTGATGGCGGGAAACTTCGTCTTCGATCCGCAGGACTTCCGTGAGTGGCACATCATGCTGCGAAGCTTCCTGCAGCCGCGCTCTCAAATCACTACCGTAGGGAAGCGTGAGGCCACCAAGAAATTCAATGTCGCTCTCGCCATCGGTTTTCAACAATGCGGCATCCACGCCGTCGCAAGAAGTGCCACTCATCAATCCAATTGCAATTTTGGTCATAGCACGCCTTCGACTACACACGTCCTCGACTAGATTCGTTCCGGCGGATGCCGAGCGTCCTTAGCTTAACAAGTCCAGAGGTTTTCAGAAGCGAAAAAAATCGTTTCCTCCTCTCGAAAATGCGCAAACTGTGAACTAAGATATATTCTGACCGGGGCGCCAAAAGCAGAGAATTGACCGCCATTTAGGGCCTGGAGCATGCATATTCGCCAAGTCGCTGTACTTGTTGAGACCGAGGACAGTTGGGGATGTAGCGTTATTCGCGGGATCGCCGACTACTCTCAAAATCACGGTCATTGGAACCTGCTGATCGATCCACGCGATCACGAGCAAAGATCAGCCCTGCCCGATCTATGGAGCGGCGACGGGATCATCGCCCGCATCGGGTCCCGCACCCAGCTCGACCAGATTCGTGATCGTTCGATCCCGACAGTCAACGTCGACACGGTCTTCGAGGGCCTGGAAGGGATTTACGATGTGATCACCGACGACAAGGAACGTGCGGAGATGGCCTTCGCGCACATGCGTGATCGAGGCTTCGAGCAATTTGCCTACTTTGCTCCTCCCAGTCGGCGGTACTCCAACAAGCGCGGACGCGAGTTTGTGGCCACGGTCAAGCATGCCGGCTTCGATTGCAAAGAATACAAACCCGGCTACCGTGTCGGTCGAAAAATCGGTTGGGGAGAACAGCAGCGAAGGGTTATTCGATGGCTCTCGGCATTGCCGAGCCCGGTCGCCATCTTGACTGCCGATGCCCAGTGCGGAAGACAATTGGCGGAAATCTGCTATCTCAGTGAGATCCGCGTACCAGACGAGGTCGCTATCTTGGCGGGCGACACGGACGAGCTGCTATGCGACGTCTGCACTCCACCGCTGTCAAGTGTCGCGGTCGCGGGGCGACGTATTGGTTACGAAGCCGCTGCCTTGCTGGATC
Source organism: Bythopirellula sp. (assembly GCA_965228965.1). Taxonomy (GTDB): domain Bacteria; phylum Planctomycetota; class Planctomycetia; order Pirellulales; family Lacipirellulaceae; genus Bythopirellula. Next base: position 3,900,566 of record OZ245849.1, on the reverse strand, counting down.
GTACGATGCAAGGCCAGCAACCCCCAACTGCCCCGAGGATGATCCCACCGGAAGGTGTTGTCAGCCGTCAATCAACCGACATCTTGGCGATCGATGACGAAGTCGTCGTCCACGCACTGCGTTACATCCAAACCCACGCGTTTCACGACATTGCGGTGAAGGATATTCTGCGCGAAGTCCCCGTGTCGCGGCGCAGTTTGGAGATCCAGTTCCAAAAGTACTTGGGGCGTTCACCCGCAGAAGAGATTCGTCGCGTGCGGCTCGAGAAGGGCAAGAACATGCTGTCGCGAACGGATTTGCCAATCGGCGAAATTGCCCTCGCTTGTGGCTTTTCCAATGCGACCAGGTTCGGTGTCGCCTTTCGCAAACGGTTTCAGCAGACACCGCTCGAATACCGCAAGCAGCTCGTCCGTTCGACAGATTAGGCTGCGCAAGGTAGAGAAAGTGATGCGCTGTTCTTGTTTGGCTGACGTGGCCAACTGCGTTACTATTGTATCCGTCGTAAATCAGTAAGCCTTGTTCATCGCTGAATCGCAGATGAGTTTCGGTAAAGGATTATATGAAAATTGGGATTTGAATTACTCAAGACCAGTGCCTTTCCACATTGTCGCCGCTTTGCGAAACACACGATCTGCACAACTTCCGTACTCGATAAGAAAACAAGTCGTGACTCGATACCCTTTGCACTTCAGCGTACGCATCTACTGCCTCTTCCTGTGCGCATTCTCCCACCCGATAAGCCATGTGGGGCTGCAAGCTGCTGATTTAGCCGGGACGGTCCCATCGCCGCAGCGGGAGTTTCGCGCAGCCTGGGTTGCCACGGTCGCGAATATCGATTGGCCCTCGAAGCGCGGGCTCAGCACAGCGGAACAGCAGACCGAGTTAGTTGCGATTCTGGATCGGGCTGTTGAGCTGAATTTGAATGCGATCGTGTTCCAAGTTCGACCGCACTGCGATGCGCTCTACGACTCGAAGCTCGAGCCGTGGTCTGAATACCTCACCGGTACGATGGGCCAGGCACCCGATCCGTTCTACGATCCGCTGGAGTTCGCCGTTGCAGAAGCGCACCGGCGAGGACTGGAGCTGCATGCGTGGTTTAACCCCTATCGAGCGGTGCATGCCGGCTCGAAAGGTCCGATACCGGCCGACCACATCAGCAAGACGCATCCGGAGCTGGTTCGCACTTACGGAAAGCAGATGTGGCTTGACCCGGGTGAACCGGGAGCAGCAGACCATAGCGCCGCAGTCATTCTCGACGTCGTCAAACGATACGATGTCGATGGCGTGCACTTCGACGATTACTTCTATCCCTACCAAATCCAGGACGAGGACAAGCGGAATGTCCCGTTTCCAGACGACGCGAGCTGGAAGAAAGCTCAGGCCGCTGGCAATGAATTAAATCGCGATGACTGGCGGCGTCAGAACGTTGATCGCCTGATCAAACGCGTTGCTGACGAAGTTCATGCCGAGAAACCGTGGGTCAAATTCGGCATCAGCCCGTTTGGGATTTGGCGACCTGGGAATCCTCCGCAGATCAAGGGCTTTGACGCCTACGCGTCGCTCTATGCCGACGCAAGAAAGTGGTGGAATGAAGGCTGGGTCGATTACCTAACCCCACAACTCTACTGGAAAGTCGAGAGCCCAGGGCAATGCTACCCGTTACTCATGCAGTGGTGGCACCAAGAGAACACGCAAGACCTTCATCTTTGGCCTGGGAACTACACGTCGCGCGTGTCGAACCGATCGAAAACTGCGTGGTCACCTGAGGAAATCACGCTGCAAATTGCGCACACACGTGCCCATCCCGGCGCGACAGGCAACGTCCACTTCAGCATGAAGGCGCTGATGGATGACGAGCGCGGAGTCGCCCCGGCGTTGCGTGACGGTCCGTATCAAGAACCAGCGCTGGTGCCAGCGTCGCCATGGTTGGGCGATGAAGCACCATCCATACCATCGGTCTCTGTCCGGGCGGAGCCCGCGAAGTGGCAAGTTTCATTCGAACTTGCCGACGGCCTGCAGCCTTGGCTTTGGGTTATCCGTACTCGTCAGGCTGGAGAATGGAAGATCGAGATCACAGCCGGGCGCAATCGTGACACGGAAATCCACTTCGACGAATCCGCTCCACCTACGCACGTTGCAATCTCAGCGATCAGCCGCACGGGCGTTGAGGGACCCATCGCTTCTACGGCGCTTTAACCCTGATCAAGCTCGCAGGCACGTTCTACAGATCCACCGCGCGATGAGCACTGAGCAATCTACACCGTCGCGAAATCATTGGACCTGGATTCCCTCGCTCTATTTTGCGGAAGGACTTCCGTATGTCGTCGTGATGATCGTCTCGGTGATCATGTACAAGAACTTGGGAGTGTCTAACACCAAATTGGCACTCTACACAAGTTGGCTGTACCTCCCCTGGGTTATCAAACCGCTTTGGAGTCCACTTGTAGACGTACTGCAAACCAAGCGCTGGTGGATCGTTGTGATGCAGCTGCTGATCGGAGCTGGTTTGGCGGGTGTTGCGCTGACGATTCCCACGACGAGTTTCTTGCAATACACCATGATGTTTCTGTGGTTGTTGGCCTTTAGCTCCGCGACTCATGACATTGCGGCCGATGGTTTCTATATGCTCGCCATGTCGACGCACGACCAAACCTGGTTCGTTGGCATCCGCAGTACGTTCTACCGGCTAGCGATGATTATTGGCCAGGGCGTACTCGTAATGCTTGCGGGCATGTTGCAAAGCAAAACCGGATTGCCGGATCTTCAACTAGAAGTTCGTGCGTCTCCTGAGCAAACGGCAGAACTGCAATTCCTACCAGGTGATGCAAACCAGTTGTTTGACGAGGGGCAGCTCAGGCTCGTAGCGCGATCAACGACACTTACGCTTTCTACGCAACCTCAAGACTCCAACGATGTCGAGTCAATTAGACGACAGGTCAAGGAATGGAACCTCTCACACAAATTTTACGCAGAGGAAGCCAATAGCCAAGAAGTCGGTGATGACACGAAGGCAACTTGGCTCCTCTCTATAGAGGACTTTATTCGCAGGAATTTTGGACCGTCTGAGCCGACGCGGTCGACTGACGATCTGTCAGGAAACATAGGTGTTTTCTATTTGGGCACAAGTCGAGACGTCCCTGCGGACAGCGAAGTCGTCGTGAACCTGCAGAAGACAGCGGGGAGCAATGACATTCGCATTATCGAAGGAGAGCGTTTTACGATCACCGAAGATAATAGCCGTTTTCCGTTTGCCGTGCTCGTGCAAGTCGATCGCAAGCTAAGTCGTGAGGCGGTCACCGAATTGACAGCTCGCTCCGGGAACACACGGCTCGCATGGACTACCGTGTTCTATCTGATGGCGGCTACATTTCTCGCGTTCGGCGTGTATCACGCCCTCGCCTTGCCTCGTCCCGAGCGGAGCGCCGAGCTAATCGACGCGGACGATAGAAGATTACAAGGCTTTGCTGGCGATTTCCTCGCGACTTTTGCGAGCTTTTTTCGTAAGCCGCGCATCCTCACGTTGCTTGCATTCTTGCTGATCTATCGGTTCTCGGAAGCACAATTGGCCAAGATGGCAGCACCGTTCTTGCTAGACACTCGACAAGTTGGGGGGCTGAGCTTGACAACCACTGAAGTCGGCTTCGTCTACGGCACAGTCGGTGTGATCATGCTAACGTTGGGTGGAATTCTAGGTGGCCTTGTTGCGGCGAAGCAGGGACTCAAGTTCTGGATCGGTTGGATGGTTTTAGCAATTAACCTCCCTAATGCTGTCTATGTGTTCTTGTCCCAGTTTCAACCTGATAGCTACTTCGCAGTAAATCTTGCCGTAGCGATCGAGCAATTCGGTTACGGGTTTGGTTTCACTGCCTACATGCTCTACATGCTCTATATCTCGCAAGGCGAGCATCAGACTGCGCATTACGCCATCTGTACGGGATTTATGGCACTTGGGATGATGATTCCGGGGATGATCAGTGGGTGGCTGCAAGAGTTGGTCGGCTATCAGAACTTCTTCATCTGGGTAATGCTTGCCACGATTCCCAGCTTCTTAGTCTGTTGGCTGATTCCTTTGGACGCGGAATTCGGTAAGAAGACCGATAATCCTGAAACAACGGATACTGAGCAGTGAACATAACGACACAACCGCTGGTGCGTCCCACGTCACTACGTGAGAAGATCGCGCAACTGATGTTTGTCCGCATCGGTTCGAATCTGCCACCGGTCCGCACGGTCGAACAAGATGCCGATCGCATTGCGCAATTGCTCTCAGAAGTTCCGATTGGTGGCTTGATTCTGTTCAACGGTCGGCGCGACACGACTCCTTCGACGATTGAGCGTTTGCAATCTTTGTCAGAAATCCCAATACTCATTTCCGCTGACAACGAACGGGGAATCGGGCAGCAGTTGCATGGACCAGAGCTGTTTCCCCACGCAATGGCCTTTGACGCGCTGGACGAAGAAGCCGAGCAAGCAGTCAAAGAGTTCGCGCTCCTAACCGCCGGCGAATCCAGGCGCTGTGGTGTGCACATCAATTTCGCCCCCGTGGCGGATGTGAATGTCGACCCACGAAACCCGATCATCGCCACCCGCGCGTTCAGCAACGACCCGTCACGCGTCGCGCAGCTCGTCCGCGCTCTTGTCGCCGGCTGCGAAGCTGGTGGGCTGCTCAGTGCGGCAAAACACTTCCCTGGGCATGGCAACACGCACGAAGATTCGCATCATGCGCTTCCAACGGTCACAGGCGACCGAAATGCTCTAACGGAATGCGAACTAGTTCCCTTCCGAGGAGCTATCGATGCCGGCGTCCCATTAATTATGAGTGCGCATGTCCGCTATCCTGCGTGGGACGACAGCGGCGCTCCGGCGACACTTTCGGAACCGATCCTAATCAACCTGCTCCGCGGCGAGTTGGGTTTCGAAGGGGCTGTCGTCAGCGATAGTTTGCTGATGGAAGGAGTCAAATCGCAGTGCGAAGGCGAAGGCGAGCTTGCCCTGCGCGCCTTGCTGTCGGGCGTCGACATCTTGCTCGACGTGGCGGAGCCAACGGAGACCCTGTCATCGTTGGAACAAGCGGTTGAGGACGGCAGACTCTCGCAACAGCGCGTCGACGAAGCACTCATGCGAGTCTGGCAACTCAAGCAGCAGATATTTGAGAACAAACCGCCCAGCGATTTGGAATCACTGAGTGAAAAGAGGGATGCCTTGGTCAATCGAGTCGCTAGCGAATCCATTCGCGTCATCGGATCAGCGCGGGAACCAATAGAGTTTGATCCGTCCAGGAACACTTGCGCAATCTTGGTTCGTCCGTACGAATCGCACCTCGATCCGCCTCAACAACCACTGGGAGCGGCGCTGCATGAAGTCACGAAGCATTGCAAGTATCACGAACTTGGCCCTAACAGCCCGCCGTCCGATTATGGGCTTGCTCTTAAGGCTGCCGAGCAAATGGAGCAAGTGTTGGTTGCTATCATCGTCCAACCCGCGGCTTGGCACGCGTTTGGCTTGCTTGATGAGCAACAGGTTTTTGTCGAGCGGTTGATCAGCCGACAACCTTGCGTCCTCGCGTCACTAGGGACGCCTGAAGCACTGCTTCGCTTTGCCAGCGCAACACACAAGCTTTGCACTTACAGCGATGTTCCCGCCTCGCAGAGAGCACTCGCGAATCTTCTTTTTGAGGCCTAGTGACTGAATCAATGCGCGTAATCAAGACGCACCTGCGCGAATCCGCGACGCAAGCCGGCCTTCAGTTCGTCGTCGAGCAGAGTGGTGGTAAATTATGGAGGCTTTATTGAGGCGCAACCCAGTATGAGGAATCTCCCGCGTTTATAATTTGCCAACTCTTTTCCGGAATAGTACTGGCTATTAAACTTGAATTGATTCGTTGTTTGGACTTCCCACCCTCCAACTAGAGACCGCGACACGCGAACACGCGCATGAATGATCAAGCACCAGACCAATCGCAAGCCTCGACCAAACGTCGCTTGATCATCCTGACAGAAGGGCACAGTGACCCAGTTACCGCGAAGACGGCGGCATCGGTACTTCGCTACAAGCCCTCGGAAGTTGTCGCGCTGCTCGACACGACTCAAGTGGGCAGAACTGCGCATCAGTTACTTGGCGTTGGCGGCGAAACACCAGTCGTCGGGGCTTTGTCAGCTGCACCGAATGCCAACTCCTTAATGCTCGGCATCGCACCGCCCGGTGGGCGCATTCCGGATGCGTGGCGTAGTGTTATCCGGGAGGCGATCGATCGCGGCATGAATGTCATCTCTGGCCTCCACGATTTCCTCTCAGCAGACTCGGAATTCAGCAACGCTGCTGCGGAACAGGGCGTGCAGCTGATTGACGTGCGTAAGAATAATGAACGCGACGTCGCGAATCGCGAGAACATCCGTGAACAGTGCCTGCGCATCCACACTGTTGGACAAGACTGTAGCTTAGGGAAAATGTTGGTCGCGCTGGAGCTATCGCTCGCGCTGCAGGACTCGGGAGTCGACGCGAAATTCGTCGCAACCGGCCAGACGGGCATCATGATCGAAGGCGACGGGGCCCCCATCGATTGCGTGGTCGCCGACTTTGTGAGCGGGGCGGTGGAAAAGCTGATTCTGGCGAACCAGCATCATGAGGTCTTGGTGGTGGAAGGGCAGGGGAGTCTCGCCCATCCTCGCTACTCCGGCGTGACATTGAGTTTGCTGCACGGTTGCATGCCGCACGGGATGATCATGTGCTATGAAGTCGGTCGGCAGAATGTCAATGGAATGGAGCACATTCCACTGCAGCCCTTACCAAAACTGATCGAAGTGTATGAGACCATGGCCAATTTGATGGGTCCCTCGAAAGTGATCGGTGTAGCGATGAATAGCAGCTTTGTCACCGCCGAAGAGGCCGAACAGGAACGAGAGAGAGTACGGAGCGAGCTTGGCTTGCCCGTCTGTGATGTCGTCCGTCACGGCCCCGGCGAGTTAGTCCAGGCAATCCAGGCGATTTCCCCCGTATTGGCGACCACTTAGCTCGCGACCGCAGCAGACTCGCCGGCTCGCAATCGCTCAACCTCCCCATACCATCGACGTGCCTGAAGTGAAATTATCGATTCACACATTCGATCTTCCGCTTCGTCATACCTTCACAATTTCGCGTGAGTCCGTCGATGTGCAGCCGACACTAATTGTCGAACTCAACGACGGTGTGCATTCTGGCTACGGGGAAGCAACGACCAACACCTATTACGGCATGACGATCGAGAGAATGCAAAGCGCATTGGAATCGGTCCGTCAGCTGGTCGAGGCGCAAGACCAAATCGATCCCCAGCAGCTTTGGCCAGCCGCTGAGGAGTCTTTACGCGACTGTCCGTTTGCCCTCTGCGCACTCGATCAGGCAGCTTACGATCTGTGGGGCAAGCAACAGGGCCAGCCCGTCTACCAACTTTGGGGACTCGATAACTCACACATACCAGCGTCGAACTATACGATCGGTATCGACGAGATCGACGTGATGGTAGCCAAGCTGAAGGAAGTTCCCGATTGGCCTGTGTACAAGATCAAACTTGGGACTCCGCACGATCTGGAGATTATACGAGCGCTTCGCCAACACACGGACGCAACTTTTCGCGTGGATGCCAATTGTGGATGGGGTGTTTCCGAAGCGATCGAGAATTCACATGAACTCAAAGAACTGGGGGTCGAATTCCTGGAGCAGCCGTTGCCGGCAGACGACCGCGATGGCCAGAAGGAGTTGCTCCGTCACTCGTCGTTGCCGCTGATTGCCGACGAGAGTTGTATTCATGAGTCGGACGTGGCTGCCTGCCATGGATACTTCGACGGTGTGAACATCAAGCTCGTTAAATGCGGCGGTCTGACGCCAGCGCGTCGCATGATCAACACGGCGCGCGAGCTTGGTATGAAGGTGATGGTCGGCTGCATGACCGAATCGACCGTGGGCATCTCGGCGATCGCACAATTGTTACCGCTGCTCGACTACGTCGATATGGACGGTGCCGCTTTGCTCGCCGAAGACATTGCCACAGGCGTGGTCGTGGAACGTGGCGTCTGCCGCTATCCGCAGGCTAACGGTAGCGGAGTTCGGCTAACTGCTTCCTGACTCGCAACGAAGGGGTCTTCAGCATGAAGAGTTTTTCACGGACTAGATCTCCACGCATTTCACGTGCTCTCGGCGCGATCGTGATTCTGCTGCTCGTAATGCAGCTGAGCACGTCCTGCCGAGCCGCAGAAGACCTAGCACGCCAGCTTCAACCACTCATCGACGCGCATAAGGGCGATGTCGGCGTAGCGATCACGCACTTGCCGACGGGTGAATCATTCAAGCATCGCGCCGACGAACCGATGCCGACGGCCAGTCTGATCAAATTCCCCGTGATGATCGCCGCGTATCAGGCGATCTCCGACGGCAAGCTGAGCCTCGACCAGACAGTTACTCTTACTGACGCCGATCGAATCCAAGACTACGGGCCGCTGACGGTAGACTTTTCACCTGGGACGACGTTTTCCTTGTACGACGCGATTCGGCTGATGATTGTGCACTCGGAAAACACGGCCACAAATCTGGTTGCCGATCGCATCGGCCTGCCAGCCACTGCAGAGATGATGGAACGCCTGGGCTTCCCCGAAACGAAGCTGCATTCGAAAGTTTCACTTCGATCCACATCCGTTTTCCCTGAGCGCAGTAAGAAGTTCGGACTTGGGAGCACAACCGCCGCGGAAATGGTCGCTCTGTTCACGGCACTGCACCATGGCGAACTTGTAAGTCCGAAAGCATGTGAGCAAATGCTTGAACACCTCTACAAGTGTGCAGACCGCTCGATGTGTGCACGTGATCTGCCGACCGGTACAAAGTTCGCGCACAAGTCGGGCGCGGTCTCCGCAGCGCGAACGAACGCTGGCATCATCGACAGCCCTTCCGGCCCCATCGTGATCTGCGTGCTGACGGCGAAAAACGAAGATCGTAGTTGGTCGCAGAACAACAAAGCTCAGATTCTCTGCGGCAAGATCGCTCGCATCGCCTATGATCACTTCAACTCCAACGCTACAACGAAGGAATCGACCGATCCAAATCTATTGGCCATCGGCTCGAGCGGTCATCTGGTTGAAGCGCTGCAGCGCACACTCAACGAACGAATGCCATCTCTTGACATCGGCGTCGATGGAGATTTTGGACCGCAGACCGATGGTGCGGTCAGAGCATTCCAGCGTACCAAGAACATAGCCGAAACTGGCAAAGTCGACGAGCAGACGTGGAAAGCGTTGGGCCCGCTGGTTACCAAGGACCCAAATCAGCCATCGCCAGAGGAAGTCAACGCCCAGAAGATCGAAAAACGACCGGCTGATCCACTGACGGGTGCACCGTTTGTCACTTGCGAAGCTTGGGCCATCGCCGATGCCAAGACCGGCAAGCTGCTTTGGGGCGACAAAGAAGACAAGCCTCGCGACATGGCGAGCACCACCAAAATAATGACGGCGTATCTCGTTACCAGCCTAGCGGAAAAAGATCCGTCGGTGCTGGAAGAAAAGATCACCTTCTCGCAACGCGCGGATGACACGATTGGCTCGACCGCGGGAGTTCGTGCTGGTGAGGTGATCTCGGTTGGCGAGTTACTGTACGGGCTATTGTTGCCCTCGGGGAATGACGCTTCGGTCGCCTTCGCCGAACATTTCGGCACTCGCTTGAGTCCGAACGACTCCTCAGGCGACAGCTACGATCAGTTTATCGCCGCCATGAACGACACGGCGCGGGAACTTGGCATGAACGAGTCGAGCTTTGAGAATCCGAACGGACTGACCGCGCCAAATCACAAAACGAGCCCTCGCGATCTGGCTAAGCTGACTTACCAGGCCATGCAACACGAGATCTTTCGGACGATTGTAGGCACGGTGCAACATGGCGTGACGGTGGAGGGCCCAGGCGGGTACCAACGCAACCTTGTCTGGCGAAATACCAATCGACTGCTGCGTACCGAGGGTTACCGTGGTGTGAAAACCGGAACGACTCGGGCAGCCGGCTCATGCCTGGTGTCTCACGGCACTCGTGGCGATCAGTCTCTTCTGGTTGTCGTGCTTGGTTCGAGTTCAACGGATGCACGCTACGCAGATTCGCGGAACTTGTATCGATGGGCATGGAAGCAACTGGGTGTAACGGAATGAGAACCTCTTACATTGCAAGGACAATGCCCGTTCGACTGCTTGCTGGGCCGCTATTATTCGTGGCAATGGTTCCCACCTTTGTGGCATGCGCTGACGAGCGGCCCCCCGTCGTGCTGAGCGACGAAGCGCGGCGAATTCACCAGAATGCCATCGTCATTGACGGGCACAACGATCTGCCGTGGGAGTTACGCTCCCGGGGCTCGTTGTCCTTTGACAAATTGGACATCGCGCAGCGACAAGAATCGATGCATACTGACATACCTCGTTTACGTGAGGGGGGCGTAGGTGCCCAGTTTTGGTCGGTGTACGTACCAGCGAGCACTGCCTATGACGGCACTGCGCTGTCGGCCACGTTGGAACAAATCGAAATGGTTGAGGCGATGATCCAACGGTATCCCGAAACCTTTGAGCTCGCTGTGACCAGTGACGACATCATTCGCGTGCACAAAACCGGCAAAGTTGCTTCACTCGTCGGAGTCGAGGGGGGACACTGTATCGAAAACTCCCTCAACGTACTCCGCCAGCTGTACAAGCTGGGCGCGCGGTACATGACGCTCACGCATTCCGACACACTCGACTGGGCGGACTCGGCGACTGACGACCCTCGTCATGGTGGGCTGACCGCGTTTGGCGAAGAAGTGATCCGCGAAATGAATCGCCTCGGCATGATGGTCGACCTCTCACACGTTTCGCCGGACACGATGAAACATGCGCTGAGAGTCACCAAAGCACCGATCATTTTTTCACATTCCTCCGCCCGCGCGGTAGCTGATCATCCGCGAAACGTCCCCGACGACGTATTGAAACTAGTCACCGAGAATGACGGCGTCGTGATGGTCAACTTTTTCTCCGGGTTTGTTGTCCCGGCGGCGGCGGACAACTACGCCCAGAGCTTCGCTCTCCGTCGTGAACAACAAAAGTTGCTGGACGACAAGGACAAGGTCGACGCGATTGTCCGGCGGTGGCGGCGTGCCAATCCGATGCCTCGGGGGACAATCCACGACCTGATCGATCACATCGAGCATATCGCAAAGGTCGCTGGCATCGACCACGTCGGGATTGGTTCCGACTACGACGGGGTGTCTATTCTGCCCAAGCAACTCGAGGATGTGAGTAGTTATCCGCTCATCACACAAGCCTTGCTGGATCGAGGTTACAGCGCCTCAGACATACATAAAGTGCTCGGGCAGAACTTGCTCCGAGTGATGAAACGAATCGAGCAGGTTGCTCAACAACTCAGCAGCAACTAGACACTGCTTATTCGACCGTCTCGAGCACGGCCATGCCAACTTTTCCCGGCACCCGTGGATCGTGAACTCCGATCAGTTCACCTGATGCGTCGACAGCAATCGCCTGTGTGACGCCGCTGGATCGATTTGGGAGGACGTTGAGCTCGTGTCCCAACGTTCTCAAACCATCCTGAATTCGCTGCGGCAGAGCACCCTCCAATGACACGTGGTTTGGCCGCCACTGATGATGCACCCGCGAAGCTGCCAATGCATCTTGAAGCGACTGATTGAAGTCGAGATGACGAACGATCGCTTGCACGACTTGGGTAATAATCTTCGGTCCCCCCGCGGCACCGACGGTCATAACGGGCTGGTCATCGGCGTTGAGTACAATCGTCGGGCTCATGCTCGACAGCGGCCGTTTTCCTGGCGCGATCGCGTTGTTCTCGGCACCGATTAATCCAAACGCATTAGGCACACCGGGCTGACTTGAGAAATCGTCCATTTCGTTGTTCAGGACGACCCCGGTTCCAGGCACAACAACCTTAGATCCGAACGTCGTATTGACCGTCGCGGTGATGGCCACCCAATATCCGTTGGAGTCCGCTGCCGCGATATGCGTCGTATGTTTGCCAAACAACGCTTCGTCGGTTCGCGGCGGAGTTCCATGCGTCTGGACCGCGAGCACCCTATCGCGGTGAATCTGATCCGCGAGCGATTTGCAATAGGATTCGTCGATCAAGCCGCGCGGTACTTTGGCGAAATCGGCATCGCCCAACCAGTAAGCTCGATCAGCGAAGGCGAGCTTCATCGCTTCGATCATCAAGTGCAGCCCGATGGTCGGGTTCTCCTCGTACTCCTCGGCCAACTCAAATTGCTGCAACATCGACAGTATCTGCGCGACATGGACTCCCCCGGAACTGGGCGGCGGAAATCCCACGATCTTGTATTCTCGGTAGTTGGTCACGATCGGCTTGCGCTCGATCGCCTCGTAGGCTGCGAAATCTTCGGCGGTCAGAATTCCACCGTTTGCATGCATCCATGCGCCGACCGTTGCAGCAAATTCGCCCCGATAGAACCAGTCGGGGCCGTGGTTGGCAATCTGACGATAAGTATTCGCAAGATCTGGCTGCCGAAGGGTTTCGCCCTCTTGATAAGCCATACCATCTGATTTCAGCAGTGCGCTGCGACTACCAGCGAATTGGCTCAGCTGTTTGACCTTCGAAGCCAACTTGCGTGCGTACACCTCGTCAACTGCGAATCCTTCGGCCGCAACCTCGGCCGCAGTGAGCAGCAGATCTCTCAACGAAAGCTGCCCACAAGCATCCAGAGCGCGCGCGTAAGCGGCGAGCGCGCCGGGAACGGCGACAGCAAGCGGGCCGGTCGTGCTCAGTTCCGGTTGTGCTTCGCCGTTGCGCACGTACATGTCGCGCGTAGCGGCGGCGGGTGCCTTTTCGCGGCCATCGATAGCCAACAGCGAGCCATCGGGGCGGCGCACCAAGACGAAACAGCCGCCTCCTAGACCCGAGTTATGGTTATCGACGACTCCCAGCGTGAGCGCCGTTGCGATTGCCGCGTCGACGGCGTTACCACCGCGCTCGAATGCATCGGTTCCTGCGTCGACAGCAACCGGGTGAACCGCCGCAACGACACAAGCCTCTACCGCATACAGTGCCTCCGCACTAGCAACGAGTGCCGCAGCCGCAACAAGCCATGCGACTAGACGACGTGCGTACCAACTTGAGCTCATGTTATTAACCCATTACTGTTGTCTGACTGTGAATGTTCCCATGCTAGTCGGCGCATTATCGCTGTGGCAGGCGAAGTGCGGAACAGCGCAGGTCAGTTATTCGCGAATACTGCGCAGGTGTGCTAGGTCTTCTGCGCATCTACGAGAGACCAAATTAGTGAACCGCTGTTGGACCAAAAGCTTAAAGTTTTTGAGTATTCGATTACAATATGGTTAGCGGTGCCGCCATGCTTTCAATCATGCATGCCCTCTTAGTGCACTGTACTTCATTCGTCCGGAACAACAGATGGAACAATCACTCCGCCACATGTGGCGTCGTACTAAGGGGCTCTTCGTATCCAAGCGACAGCGCCAAACGATGAGCGAACAACGCTCACTTCGTTTCGAGCCGCTAGAAAGGCGCGAGTTGCTCGCTGCTGCAGGTCTCGTCGATGTCGGCACGCAGCCAGCGGGTGGCCTTTCGGATAAGATCGTGTACACCCATGGCGGTCATGGCATCACTGGCGATTCACCGAGCGCAGGTAGTTGGGGTTTTCAGCGGCCACTGCTGCTGAACATGATCGAAGACCTTGGTAATCAAGATCAAATGACCTTCTTTGCAGATTACTTGTTCCGCGCCGGTGCAACCGTAGTGCCGCTTCGACCAGTGGGACACCAGCCCAATGAGGTCGTACTCGACAATGATGATCCCGAGGTGACGTTCGTAGGCAGCTGGAGCAATAGTTCATCAACGATCTACTTCGGTGATGTCGGAGACGTCCCTTATCGATTCTCGAGTACGTCTGCCACCGAAACAGCGTATGCCCGCTACCGGCCCAACATTCCCGAAAGCGGGTTCTATCCCGTTTATTCGTGGACACGCGTTGGCTCTGACCGCGTGGAGCAACTATATCGGATCAGCCACACCGGTGGGATCACGGAAGTGACAGTCAACCACCGGCGTGTCGGTAACGGCACCGTCTACCTCGGTACGTATTACTTCGAGGCGGGCACCGAAGGGTACGTTGACATCAGCAATCGTTCCGAGGATCCCAATGGTAGTGTCGTGATCGCCGACATGATTCGCTTCGGCAACGGCGTGGGCGATGTCGTTCAGAGCGGTACCACCTCGGGACGCGATCGCGAAGACGAAGCCGGGCTGTACTGGGTTGAGTGGCACGTCGAGCGTTCACAAGGTGTCCCCACCTCCGAGTATCGCATCAGCAGCGACGATCGTAGCGCGACCGTCTCGCTCGCACCGCGCTATTCGGAATACATGAATCGCGCGTCCGATGGATCGCTCTCAGACCGCGTATTCGTCAGTTTCCACTCCAACGCGGGCAGTGGGAGTTCGCGAGGTGTGCTGGGGCTGTACAACGGTAACAACAATCCCGCCACCGCCACGCCCAATCAGTTCCTGCTCGCAAATACGCTGGCGTTGGAAGTCAACGACGACTTGGTCGCGCAGAATGGCCAGTTCGAACACAACTGGCAAGATCGCGGTACCGCCGTCACCCTAGATCGCTCCGACATCGAGTTCGGGGAGATCAACAACCTTCGCATCAACAACGAATTCGATGCCACGATCATCGAGACCGGTTTTCACGACAACACACAGGACGCCCAGATGCTGCGCGACCCTAAGGTTCGTGACGCGTTGGCGCGTGCAACGTATCAAGGGCTCGTCCGATACTTCAACTCAGTCGACTCAGGCGCTACTTCGCTAACCATGCTGCCAGGGCAGGTGACTGACGTGCGGGCTGAAACCGTCGGTGAAGGGGCCGTCACGATCTCATGGACTCCACCGACGACGAACTCTTACAACGGCGGGGCACCAACCGGTTACCGCATTTACGGCTCGACCAACGGCTACGGATTCGACGGCGGTACATTTGTCGCAGGCGGCGGCACACAGAGCTTGACGCTGAATGGGCTCGATCCGAACGAAGGTGCGTACTATTTCAAAGTTGTCGCGGTGAATCAGGGTGGCGAGAGCGTCGCCTCGGAAGTTGTCGCCGCGATGCCGAATGCTGGTCCTAAGGACATCCTAATCGTCAATGGATTCGACCGACTGAGTCGTCAACAGAATCCCGTGCAGGCGGGAGCTGACCGCGTTCGACCAAGGCAGAGCAACTCCTTCGACTATTCGGTGCAGGTGGCGGAAGCCATCGAAGCGAATGCTCCGGGAATCGTGGTCGACACGGCCTCGAACGAGGCGTTGATCGCAGGTGACATCGATCTTGCCGACTACGAGGCGGTGGTCTGGATTTCAGGGGAAGAATCGTCCGCCGACGACACGTTCAACGGGACTGAGCAAGCACTGGTAACAACCTATCTAGCCGAAGGTGGTAAACTCCTGGTCACTGGCGCGGAAATTGGCTGGGACCTCGACAACCTGAACAATGGCCGATCGTTTTACAACAACCAATTGAAGGCCGACTACGTTTCCGACGACGCGAATACCTACGATGTGCAGGGAAATGCGGGATCGATCTTCGAGGGCCTCTCCTTCTCGTTCGACGATGGCTCGATCTACTACGACTCGGAGTATCCCGATCGTATTGCGCCGTTGGGCGGTGCGATCAGTTCACTGACCTATGTCGGCGGTAGTGGCGGCAATGCTGCGATCCAATTTGATGGCGGTGGCACGAAGGTCGTCAACTTCGGATTTCCCTTCGAAACGATAACAACTTCGAGTGATCGAGCCGCTGTCATGGATCGTGTGCTAGAGTTTTTCGCAATTGGCGAGCCCAACGCCGATTTTGATTCCAACGGCAGCGTTGACGGATCTGACTTCTTGCGGTGGCAACGAGGTTTTGGCACGGCCAGCGGCGCTGACTTGGCTGATGGTGACGCCAACAGAGACGGAGCCGTTGATGCCGACGATCTACAGCACTGGCAATCACAATATGGCCAGGCAAACCTCGTAGCGCAATCGGCCATACACAGTTCACATGATAACTCAGCAACTACCGAGACACCTGCTGTACCGTCCGTTATTGGAATGGAGGCGCTGGCGGGACTAATCGTTCAAGGCGCTCAGGTATCCCCATCCGATGCGGAAGAGCCGACTGTGCGATCAAGTAATTACGCGCCAGAACCAAGAGCTGAATTGAGTTCGCCACCGGCTCCGACAGCATTGTCAGATCACCAATTCTTTGCCGACAACTCGTCGGATTCCGCTGGTCATTCGAGACGTTCGCGGTCACAAACGGCGCAGGACTCAGCGCTCGAGCCTATCGATCTGGTACTTGCCGATTGGTACCGCGAATTGTGAAATCGCGTTTCGGTCGAGTGGGAGCGTTACAAGGTTCCGAACCGTAAGCCGTTCGTCCGCGGTCGGTAGTGGTCTGATGTGATTCTGGCTGGCTCGCGGCAACAGAGAGTCCGCATTCATTAGCGGGTGGACTCCGCGCTACTCCGCGATCGTACATTCGCCCCACAACTCCTGGATATCCTGCGATTTAACGTAATTGCGCAAGCAAATCAGAATCCTGCGCAAAGCTGGTGAAATACCACAAAAATGCGCAGATTCGGTTTTGCAATTTTGTACGACTGTGAGATAGTGAAATTTGAACGCGGGGCAGCAATGCAATAACGCAACAACGCATTAACGGATGATCGACAGACAACAACGACGCAAACTTATCGCATGTATCGCGCTAGGTTGCTTGATCGCTTTGCCAACGTCAGTCGGCTGCGGCAGTTCCAAACCCGTGGGCCCCAGTACCGTCGACGAGGCGCATCTGAAGGTGCTGGGCATCCTTTACGGCAAGTTCCTCGGTAGTACGCGAGGCAGGGCACCGAAGGATCAGCAACAGTTCGTGAACTACTTGAACTCCAAACGACCTAGTTGGGAGAAAATCGTTGACAGCCCCCAGCAGTTGCTCACCTCGCCACGTGACGGCAAACCGTTCGTTGTGCTCTACGGGGAGGCCTACAGGCGACAACCGAATTCTGTTACGCCATGGATGGCACACGAGCAAGAGGGACTGGATGGCAAGCAGCAAGTGATCAGTATTCGCGGCTCCGTCAAAGAAATGGACTCCGCTGAAGTAGCTTCACTGTTTTCAGTTGAAGGAAAATAACATGAGAAACTATCGAGGCAGATTAACCAATACCGGGTTCACACTTGTCGAATTGCTGGTTGTGATTGCAATTATCGGCGTGCTTGTTGCGTTGCTGCTTCCCGCAGTTCAGGCTGCTAGAGAAGCGGCCCGACGGACTCAGTGCATCAATCAACTCAAGCAGGTCGGCCTGGCAACGCTAAACTTCGCCGATGCGAAAGGGACCTTCCCAACAGGTGGCGACAAGATCTTTCCAGAAATTGCCGACTACATCGAAGGCGGTAAACCGGTCGGCCCCGCAAAACAAGGTCTCGGTTGGGGATATCAAATCCTTCCGTTCCTCGAGAAGGAGAATCTGGCAAACATCACCACCCAAGCCCAACTCCAGTCGACCGTCGTGGCCGACTACATCTGCCCGTCGCGTCGCGCACCGGTAGTGATCCAGGATATCCTCAGCCCCGACTTGCTGGTCACCCTATCAGACTACGTGGGTGTGATTCCCTGTGGCTACTCTGACGAATCTCAGACGACGCGCTTCGTTCCGGATGAATCGGCCAACCGACGAACTCGATTCTTCGGTGGTCCCAACGGCAGTTTCATCACTCAGGTACCGCCTAATGTGCAGTACTACGGAATCATCGTCAGAACGTCTTACTCGGCAGAAAATACTGGCAGAAGAGTCGTGCGTACCAGGGTCGAGGGCGTGACCACACCAGTAAAGTTCCAGATGATCACTGACGGAACGAGCAACACGATGTTGCTCGCAGAGAAATTCCTCCGGCCCGATCTCTATGACGGTGGCAGCTGGGCCGACGACAAGGGTTGGACCGATGGTTGGGATCCCGACACGATGCGCTCGACTTGCTTCAAACCGTTGCGAGACTCACTGGCAGGCACGACAGGCAGCAGAGGGGCGTGTGGCGGCACCAGAGGCTTACCATCTTGCGATCAACTCTACGGGCCTGAAACAGACGTCGTCAATTTCGGATCAGCGCACCCGGGCGGTTTCAACGCGGTATTCGGTGATGGGTCGGTTCACACCATCAACTACGACGTCGATCCGCAAACGTTCGACAACTTAGGTGATAGACAGGATGCTCAGACTGTGGACTTAGCGTCTCTGTAACCTGCGCACTGGTAGAATGTCATCGCTGATAATTCGCACGTGCTGCGCAATAGATCGACCCCGCAACGCATTAGGAAACGTAACCTGCGCATGGAAACGATGTCTGTGCGCATTGGCAAGAAACAATGGGCGTGACCTCGAACTCGAGACGCGTGGTCCCCCGCATTCTTGCTGTTAACTGTTGTCAATCGTTACAAGTTTCTTGAGTACGAAGCGCGTCCTTGTTATTGTGAAAGCGTAGATTGAGGTGACTGATTCGTACCCAACGGTTTGAACTGGTAACGAATGTCGTCGCTCCAATTCTTCCAATTCACGGCCGGAAGCAAGCGCTTCAATCTTTCGCATTGAAAGCACATCTGCAACAAACTTCAGTCGGCCTTGAGTTACTTCATAGTTTATCGCACCGTTTGAAGAGGCACGAATTTAATGTCCGTCCGCACAGACTGTTTGACAATCGCACTATTCAGCTCCGGCGCAGCTGATCGATCTCGCAATCGGAGAGGGATCAACCTCTGTACGTACTCTCCCCTGAGACGTACGTTACTGCTACTTGCCACAGTTCTCACACTGACGAATTCGCACCACGCGATGGCTGTCCCTTACGCTTCTGGCGTCTCCCAAGACAATGGAACTGTGTCCTACATCCTGAACGAAGATGCGGATACGGTTACGATCAAACGAGCGGGACAAGCCGACGAGGTGCTGAACAATGTCACAAGAGGGGCTCAGAGCTTCGCCCTCAATGGTGCTTCGAGTTTCGAAATCGAAGTCAGCAATTCGGCGCCAGCAGGCTACACGCAAATCAGCAACGATACCGATCTTGGAAGTGCGTTCTTCTCACCCCGCGGGGTCGCGATCAACCGCAATCCCAATAGCCCTCACTTCGGGAATATTTACGTTTCGGAAGCAGCTGGAGGAGAAGTCACCAAAGGTGAGGTTCTCATACGTGACACGCTGGAAGGCCTTTTTGTAATGGGTGCGGATCAGTCCGACATCATCGGACAAGGAGCAGACGGTCGGATCGGAAACCTCAACACAGAAGGCAGCTCCAGTACCCCGTTCAAGATCACCGTCGCTCCGGATGACTCGATCTACATCGCGGACTGGTCAGACGGAAATAGCGGCGTGTACCGCGCACCAGCCGATCTCGATGATTCAAGCGACTGGCCAAACGTGCTCGCGAATGATAACCGGGATGGCGATGGACTCACGGATAACCACGGTAGTATTCCCGCTGTATGGGTGGAAGGCACTGGAGCCAGCACAGTACTGTACACGATGGACGAGGACTGGCCAGACGGTAGCGCTGACGTCCCTGAGGGGCGCGGCGATATTTTTCGTTATGACATCGGTACATCGACCAACTTTACGGGCGCGCCAATTGTGCAAGTCGCGGATGACTCTACGGGACCGGGTGGTTCGCCAAGCACATTAGGAGTGATCCGAAACGGGCTGATGGATTTTGTGCGTGACGAAGACGGTACTTGGTGGGTATCACAGTTTCGTTCAGACGACGAAAAAACCATCCCTGCTCTATCACGCTGGGAGGACGGCGCGACTGAACCGATTTTTGTATCTGGAAAGAACCCTCGTACCCCAGGAGACTTTGACTTCGACGCTGACGTCGACGGCGACGACTTCTTGACCTGGCAGCAGAACAACGACACGGCCGGCAATGAGTTTGACGGCGATGCAAATAACGACGATATCGTTGACGGAACGGACTTAGGGATTTGGACGACAAACTATGGTGATCTACAACCCGCCGATATCGTACTCGATGCCGGGTTTGGCACTCTTGACATCCACAACGAGTTGGACTTGATCGCCTTGGGAACAACCTTTGGGCGAGGCGTCTACCTGATCGACATTAGTGATCCTACCGCCCCCGCGCTCGTGGATACCATCCCACAGACTTCAATAACTCGCGACGTTGCTTTTGACGTCGCCGGCAATGTCTACGTCGTGAGCAACATTACGGAAACCCTCCGGATCTGGTCGCCGGGCGGCGACACGGTTGCCGTGACTGGATCTGATGGATCATTTGTGCTCAATCCAGCCGGCGTAGCGACAGTTCCTGAGCCGGGCACATTCGTACTGGGCCTCTTGTTCCTTGCTGGAGGATCGATATTTCGACAGAATCGCGACTAGGTGCATGTTCCAACTTGCACACCAGCTATAATCGGAGGTACATCCGTAGAAGCGCCGTTGATCACTAGTCTATTGACGAAATTCGCACCAACACAAACCTACTCACCTAAGTGCCTCAATCTTTGAGAAAGGAGATGACTAATGAGATTCAAAACCTCGTTAACCTTTGTTTTTGCAACCATGCTGTTGCTAGTCTTGTCGCCGGCTTCGAAAGCAGCCAGCATCGCCTACGAGCCGTTCTTGTTCGACGCGGACACTCCGGATGCCGGAGCTGGAGAATATACGCCAGATACGGATATCCGCACCCAGAACCCTACCGTCCAAGGATTCACCGGCGAATGGTCCGGAACAACCAGTGCCTTCCAGGTAAGTCAGTTTACCGTCCCGACGAATCTACCGTCTGCTGGAGGTCGCCTGTTTTTTCCCGGCGGTGGCAGCGAGTTCAATCGCAATGTCGAGCGTGAGTTGGCGGACTACTCCGGCTTAGCGTCGAACACCTATTACATGAGCGCTGTTTCGCGCCGAAACAACTGGCAAGATGAGGCCACTTATCAATCGAATGGGGCGACGCTTCCTCCCGAGGTCTTTCTCGGCATGAGCAATGACGCTAAGACCGAAGGCGTATTCCTTGGCTACGGCTTTCGGGATGATGCGACTGGAACCACCTTTCCAAGCTTAGTTGTACGCGCAGGCGGTGTGGACCAGTTGGCTTCTGGTACTAGCTCGACGTTTAACGTCACAATTTCGACGGTCATGAAGCTCGAACTCGACGTCAGTGGCAGCCAAGACCGTTTGACTTGGTATACAGCGCTTGGTCCAGGTAACTCGGTCCCGACGGCCGATTTCTCCACCGAAGCGACCGCAATCGCGACAGCTGATTTCCAGGGCGCGATCCTGGCGGATATCGTCAGCAGTCAGACAGCGATTACTGAGCTTAACGTGACGAGTCCGACGTTGTCGGGACTTACCTACTTTGATGAGGTCCATTTTGCGACGTCCTGGGCGGATATCTCAGGTATCCCTGAGCCCTCGTCGTTGGTGCTGTTGACGTTCGGTGGAATGGGTTTGTTGTTCCGACGACGATAGACTCCGCGAAATGAAGAGTTGATCGTAATTGCGGCAAGTGCCCGTTGTTTAGCGCTCGCCGTACGCTTGGTCCACGCGGAGGCGGCCCTGGTGCAGTGATCTTCGCTGCAGCCAGGGTCGCCTTTTTTGTGCCAACTACAGTTCTTGAAATGAACAAACAGCTGGTTTTGCGCAAGAACGAGTGAATCCTGCGCCCATACGCATTGCTCTGTATGCGGTGGTAGATAAAACTGAATTAGGCGGTTGCGAACTTCCTCGCCGTCGAGGACTGCCATATAACTCATCCCCAGAGAGACATACCGTGACCAAACCGCGCCCGAAGCTGTTGGCAAGAAGATCTGGCTTCACCCTGGTAGAACTCCTGGTGGTGATCGCAATCATCGGGGTCCTAGTAGCGCTCTTGCTCCCCGCCGTACAAGCGGCACGCGAAGCCGCGCGACGGATTCAGTGCAATAACAACCTCAAGCAGATCGGCTTGGCATGTCTTACTGTTGAGAACACGAACGGTCATTTCCCTTCTGGCGGTTGGGGCTTTTTTTGGACGGCCGATCCGAATCGCGGTGTCGGTGCCGAACAGCCTGGGTCTTGGATCTACAACATTTTGGATTACGTTGAGCAGTCTAATCTCCGTGCGTTGGGCGATGGTCTGACCGGGAGGGATCTCCGCGACGCGAGTATCCAACTGCACCAAACGCCAATCACGACTTTCAATTGCCCCTCGCGACGATCTGGTGACATCTACAGCGCACGCTGGCTTACGGTGCGTGAACAGACTTGGCTGCCAGGAATATCGGGACAAGGATTGGCAAAAAGTGACTATGCAGCCAGTTCTGGCGACTCGTTGGAATTTGATGCCGGCAGCTCGACAGGGTTAAAAACTCCTACCAGCTATTCCCAGGCGGAAGGGTTCGAATGGACCGATACCACTCAGTGCGTGCGGTCGGGCGACCGAAGAGCGGATCGGAACCTCAGGTTCTGTCAGACGGGCATCATGTATTATCGCAGTGAAACAGGCATTCAGGAAATCGAGGACGGAACTTCAAATACTTATCTATGTGGTGAGAAGTGGATGCCGCTCGATGGTTATGAAGGATCGACAGACTCTAGCGCGACGAACTTTACTTACGGCGACAATCAATCCATGTACATTGGATACGATTGGGACAACCATCGAGTAGCATGGAATCCTGATTCGCCCAACAACGAAGAGTTCTTTCAGCCGGCTCCAGATCGAATTCAGAATATCTCGCCACCGCTACCCGAGCCGAAATTCGGAAGTGCTCATCCAGCTGTGTTCAACATGGCCTTTGCTGACGGTTCGGTGCGCAATGTCTCGTACGATGTGGAACCTTTGACACATCGATGGCTCGCCGTCCGCAACGACGCTCAGGTCGTAGATACCGAAGGCCTGTAGTTGTAGAGCACTTGGTTCGAAGCCGACGCTCTCGATTCTGTGTTGCTATCGACTCTTCAGAATGAACCTAATGCTGCGGTTGATCACAGCAGGATCGTCCCCCGCGACTTGCTGGCCAAGGATCGTCTCGGTGTTGTACTTCGAAGGTATCGTCTCTTTGCCATTGACGACCTTGGAAACTCGAACACGGTAGAATCCCAGTTGCAGACCGGAAGGACTATCCGGCGAAGGGCGATTCTCCTTCGGAATCGAAGGGGACAGCTTTCCATGGATCGTGGTTTTCCCTGTTGCCGCCTTGATGTCTTCACCGAGAAATGATTCTGGCTCGAAAGTCACGATGGCTTCGGCAAGCGGCTGTCCGTCCATGATTAAGTCACATAAGATCGAAGTAAGCCCTGCCTTGTTCGCTTGCCACGACCGTATTCTCTCCGCGATCTCTTCTGCACTCGCGCGACTATCGCCATCCTTATCTACCGTTCTCATGGCCGCCCTGACTCCCGGCACCTGCTCCAGTTCTTCACCGTCCAAGAATGAGTCGGAGTTCTTATCATAAAGTTCCATAGCCTTTTCGGCTGCAGCGTCCGCGCTGATTTCTGGTGGCTCAATCCAAGTGGAGTTACCACCACATCCAACCAGGGCAAACAAGCACAGAAACAAGTATCTATTACTAACCACTGAATGTACCTCAACAACTTCTTCTTCAATCAAGAGTTTCGTGACGGCTAAGTTTGGCCGTCGACACAACAACGATCCGTTGACAAGCTTCGCCACCGACGATCAGGCGCGCGTCGCGGGATCAACACCATCGATCCAAGGGCCTTCCAGACGTTGGTAGTCTTGCGGCTTCAATTGGCTGCCGGTATCGCCAGCGGCCCAACCAGGCACATGGCGGGCGGAGGCATGCTCGGCGGACATTGTTTCCCATCCGGTCGCCCAGTCTGTGCTTCCGTCCGACACGGAAAGCGTCGACGGATCGAAGTGATACACCTTACCTCGTTTGTAACCCTCCGAGCCAAGCTTGACCGTGACCATCGCCGCGGCGCCCAGTTCAGGATCGCACTTGACCATCTCTGGCTTGCCCGCGATCACGGCTTGGCAAAAATTCTCAAAGTGAGTGAAGTGCAAGTCGGGCGCGCCGCCCACTTCAATCCGCTCGCTCTTGATCTTGCTGTTGTGCGTGACCTGAGGTCGCTCCGCAACGAAGTCGAAACCGGTGAAACCATCCCCCACGCCAAACACAAATGAGCCGTGGTGGCCTCGAATTGTCTGTTTGATCGGCGTCTCCTGGCTGACCATTGTGCCCGTGACAAAGCCCTGCACACCCTCGTGATAGTCTGCCACCACGGTGGCCACATCGGGGACCGTGCGGCCATCGTATTCCAGCATAATCCCGCCCGAACCCGAAACTCGCCCGGGGAATCGCAAGCCGGTCGCCGCCAGCATGGCCGTCATCCGATGCACAAACAAGTCCGTAAACATGCCCGAACCAAACTGCCAATAACAGCGCCACTGGGCAAACTTCGCCCGGTCGAAGGGCATCTTGGGAGCCAAGCCCAACTCGGTGCCCAAGAACATGTTCCAGTCGATGTTCTTGGGTGTCATGTCTTCGGTCAACTTATAGTAGCGCCATTGGCCCATCGCGGTGTTGCGAAAGATCTCGGTCTGAAACTGAACTACTTTGCCCAAGTCGCCGCGATTGATGCGTTCGCGAGCATCTTGCCAAACTGGCAATTGGGTCGACTGCACGCCAACTTGCATGACTAGCCCTGAGGCTTTCCACGCTTTGTAGACTTCCAACGACTCCTCGACCGTGTGCGTCATCGGCTTTTCGCAATACACGTGCTTGCCCGCGGCGAGCGCATCGAGTGTTTGTCGGGCATGCCAGTGATCAGGCGTGGCGATCACCACCGCGTCGATCGAATCGTCGTTGATGATGTCGCGGTAGTCGGCAATCGCTTTCGGTTTCTTCTTGGTGCCCTCGTAGACCTTCTGCACGACTTCGTCACGGTAGCGGTCAAACACGTCGCAAACGGCGGCGATTTCGACACTACCGTTGTCGTTGTAGAGCTTCATCGCCGATTTCAGGTGCATTTGGTTGCGCACACCCAGGCCGATAAAACCGATGCGCAGCTTTTCACCGGGCGAGGAGTGATGCTCCGCCTTGGTTGCCGTTGCGGCAGCCAGCGCCGCGGAGGCAGTTGAAGCTTGGATGAATTTCCGTCGCGACACCTGCGAGTCTTGTTGGTTCATATCGTGAATTGTTCCAATCGTATTGATGCCAGCTGAGCCCCATCGCGCGGCTCCGTAAGAGGCAGAATTATTTTAGCAGTTCTTTTTTTGAACCGCCCGTATTAAGCGCAGTTGTCTCCCGCATTTGCGCACAACCGGGTATCCGAAGACGCGACTTGCGACTACTTTGAATCGCTCAACAGTCGCTCAGCGCCGCCGATGACTTTCTCCCAGTCGAACGCGGGGCCTGGGTCTGTCTTGTTCTTTTGAACATGGTAGTGCCCCAACACGCCCTGAAACTCACTCCATTGATCTCTCGATAGCACCTTCGGAATCAACTGATTCTGATCGTCCTTGGGATAGTCGCATTTCAGTTTGGGAAAGATGCGGCAAAGGGTCGCGGTGAGCTTGATCAGCGAATCGTATTGCTCGGGAGTGAAATCGTACTGCGTCAGTTCGACGCCCTGGATCGTTCCCACGATCGGCTCAGGCCGAGCCGGTCGACCATAGAAGGGCACCGTTCGCAGTCGCAAGTGGCCCAACCAACGCGGTGGCCGCAGGACTGTGCCGCCATCCTCCGCCGGGAAGTACCACTTGTCGAGCACATCGTTGCCTGCTCGGTAGGCTCCAATCCCGGCAATCTCCACGCCAATCGACCGCGAATTCGAAATCGTCGCGTGCCAGGCGCGTTCTTTCAGATCAAGCGTTTGGTAGATCGTGCCATCAATATCCAGCATAAAATGGACGCTTAAACCGCGGTGGTCGTGCAGAATCTTGAAGCATTGCTTGCTCACGCCGCAGACGTCGTAGTGCATGACGAACTGGTCAACAACGTCTTTGAGCAGCGGCAACGTCCAGCCGCCACCGCGCACTTCTTCGAGTTGTTCGTCAGTCAACGGGTCCTTGCGGATGCCGTAGCGATTTGGCGAGTTGAGCGACGGCATTGCTTCCTGAGTCGCGGCCCACGACGCCTGGTCGAACTCGCTGAACCGTCGTTCCACGCGATAAGCGTCGTATCCGTTCGGATCCGTCCAAAGCACCACGGGCGCGGTTGTGTGGAACAGCTGCCCACAGACCATGATCTCGTCGCCCTGACGCTCGAGCTGCTCGCCGACTTCAACGGAGGTTGCCACTCGCGCTGTAAAGGCCGGCAGTAGCAGAAAAACAAGTAAGCCCAGCAGGCAGCGGCGAACCACTGCATTCGGTTGAGCGGCAACGAAAAACTGTGTAGCGACCATATTCGAACTAATCCTTCGAGATAACTGGGAATACCTCGATTTTACCACATCGATGTCGAAATACGAACGACGTCCAGGCGGCTAGACCTTGATGATCCAGTTCTTGCGGTACATGATCGCCAACACCACAAACCAGCAGAGCACCCACACGATGGCATAGGCCAGCGACGCGTTCTTATCTGCCAGCCACGACTGGAACAAATTCTGGTACAGCCAACTCTTGATCGTGAGCCCCGACTCGCCGCCGACTCTGATCTTCACCAACAGCTGACCGACGAGGCTGCTCATGACAAATACGGTCAGTGCATTCACGCCATAGATTTGCAACGGAATTGCCAGTCGCTGAAAGTGCATTATGTCAAATACAAAGATGCACAAACTGAGCACCAATAGCGCAAGCCCAGCCGTGAACACCGCGTAGCTGCTCGTCCAGATCGGCTTATTGATGGGAAAGCTCAGCCCCCACAGCCAGCCAATCGCTGTGAGAACGACGCCCGCCACCAACAGTCCACGCACTCGCTTCGCTAGCGGTTGCTCACGCTTGATCCATAGGCCGGTGAACACACCGAATAACGTTGTCGCCAGCGCCGGCATCGTGCTTAAGACGCCCTCGGGGTCCCAGGTTACGCCTTGAGACCACAGATGATTCGACCCGAGCAACTCGCGATCGACGTATGCCGCGAGATTTCGATCCTTGCCATCGGTACCAGCGGCCGCTCGTTCCTGTTTGGGAATCGCGTCAATTACCCCCGCACCGTACTCCGGCACAGGAACAAGCATCATCAATGCCCAATATCCCAGCAAACAAGCCACCGTCACAACGTACAGCGTCACGCGGTTGGTCAGCAGGAACAACAGCGAAACAACCAAATAGCAAACCGCAATCCGCTGTAACACACCGGGTATGCGGATATTGAACAGGAGGTCGCGGACCCCGTAGTCCGCTCCGAGTTTGAACAGCAGGCCGAACCCCGAGAGCGACACGCCGAGACCAAACAAAACCAGGCTTCGCCAAACGATATGACGAACCACGGTTGCCGACTCGCCTGAGTCCTTTCGTTTACCCAGAGACAAAGGAATCGCGATCCCGACGATGAACAAGAAAAACGGGAACACCAAATCGGTCGGCGTCCACCCGTGCCAGTCGGCGTGCTCAAGAGGCCAATAGATGCTGCCCCAATCGCCCGGGTTATTGACCAAGATCATCAGCATGATCGTCAACCCGCGAAACGCATCGAGCGAAACGATTCGATTGGATTTCTTCTCAACAGCTTCTGATGACATTTGCGCTTCCTGAAACACGGACTAGCTACTTGCTGGCAAGTTTAGTGCGATTCTCTGCAGGCCACAATGTGGCTCGGAGCGATCGCAGTTCGCCACCCGGCGACTTGTCGCGCGGTGTTAACTGTCCCTACTGTTGGATCACCAGTTGTGTCCCGTCTTTGCCAGCCACGACGATGTCGAGCTTCCCGTCTGCGTTGAGATCGGCGGTCCGGATTTGCAGGCCAATGCCGACGTGTCCAATATCAATATCGTGGCGAGTGAAACTCGACGCATCGGTACCAATCTCGTAGTAGCACAGCCTCGGCGGCTGGTCGCCGCCCGGATCGTTGCCGTTGTGCGCGCGAACACGTTTTCCGGTGATGAGTTCGTCCTGGCCGTCGCCGTCGAGATCGGCCATGTGCAAGGCATGCAGCTGGGAATACTCCTCGTCAACTAACTGCTCGTCGAACTTCAGCTTCCCATCCTCACTCACGCCCCGACCCAGCCAGAGCATCAGGCCAAAATCGTGCGCTTTGCCCCACAGCAAATCGGATAGTCCGTCGTGGTTTAAGTCCGTCACGATCACCGGACAGCTCATATGGAGATCCCAGTCGGCGTGAAACTTCCAATGTGTTGCCCACAAATCACCCTCGGGACGCTCGTACCAACCTGAGCCTACGAGCACGTCTTCGCGTCCATCGTTGTTGATGTCGCCAAACCCCATGCCGTGGCCTTGGCCGATGCCGGTGAGATTCTCGCCTAAGACGTGCGGAATCAGCCTGGGCGGCTGATCGTCCTCCGCTCCGAGGGCAAACCGCCAAATCGTCATCGGATTGTGCTTCGTCCAGCTGTTGGTAATCCAATCGGCGGAACCGTCCCCGTCGATGTCGCGCATCATGCTGAACTCATTGGACGTCATGGTTGTCTCAGCGAGCGTGTGTCGCTTCCACAGGTGTCCCGACTTTAGCATCTCGCCACCGGGATTCTCGAACCACTCGACGTTCGCACCCGTGAAACTTCCCGCCACCACGTCCAAGCGCCCATCCTGGTTTACGTCGAACAGAAAATCGCCGTTAGACGTCACATAACCGTTCCAGTCCTCGATCGAACGTACTGGACGGGCCGTCCAATCCCCGTTGCGGTACCAGTTCCGGCCCGCCACCACATCCGGCCGGCCGTCACCGTCGATATCGCCGACGTCGCAACCTTCGTTCGCATCAATCGCCAGCACGCGGAATGTGAAAGTACGCGGCTGGTCCGCAGAGACACTGACACCCTGGCAGCCGATGAACAGCGTGATTGATAGTCGAAGGATTCTGTTATCGAGCATTCTCGTTTCCGCTGGCTGAATTTGTGGTCCGAAACTTGGTGGCCATTCTAGCAGATTGTGAATCCTTAAGCTTTGCGACGCGCCATCACCGCATATGACATAGTTCCGCTCCTGCTATGAACGATCGACGTCCATCCAGCCGGCCGCTGGCGTCCTCGCTGAGTTTTGAAAGGTTTTTTGATTTCATTTACAAAACCTCGCCCCCTCGGCAGGCGGTGCGAATTCGTAAGTTCCTGTTAGCATTACGGTTCTGTCACCTCCTTGCGAAGACACGGTTCGAGGTATTGAAAGGTTGGACACTTCCGACCTTTCAAAACCCGCTCCACTCTTGCAGCAGCCTATCACCTTTCACTCTTCACAATTCCACATTCCGCGCAGCGAAAAACTCGCCGCGAGGCAAACAATGCTGCTCCGGTTGGTGTCGTTCAGACAATTAAGCCTAGCGGATCGGCTGGCCCAATTTCAACGAGAAAGTTCGCACATCAAAATCCAATCGAACCGCGCCCCGCAGACAGCGGTCGAGATGCGATTGTTGCCGATTCGGCTCTGCCTACGATCGTTCCGAGTGGCCGAATCCCTGGCGGCGGACGCGCTAAGCAAGTCAGTGGGGCGGGGCCTCACTGACAGACGTCTCATTCAAGAAGTATTTGGCAGCGTCCGGCGCACGGACTCGCCAAACAGCACCGCAGATTCCAATGTCTCTGGCTTTGGCACTAACGAGGTCGCCCCGTGTGGTGATTACCGACAGCGCACGGTCCCTGCTATCACCAGCATCGAGCTGAGCAACACCAGACTCGTCGGCTCAGGAATCACGGGAATTCTAATCTCGCCAACGCCTTGCAGCGTTCCAGTAATGTCAAGAACCAAATCAAAGCCGCTGACCGAAAATGGCAATTCCGTGTTTTGGAGTTCGTTCGTGACTGTCACACTGTAGACGCGTTCGTTGGCATCAATTCCCGTGAAAGCAACCGAGACATTGTTAATCGCCCCGTCGGAGATCGAATCGTTAAAGTCGCCGAGCGGAGTATCAGCAAGATTGAATGTCTCGTCGACGAATACCCCCCCGAGACTGCCCACCAGCGTTCCATCGATATCAACGGTTCCTTGGCGTGCCACCAGATTCGTATTGCCCGATGCAAACGAGCCATCGTTGTTTACCGATATTGGACCGCCTTGCGTGCGTAGAAAACCTTTCACCCCGTCTGGGACGGCGTCAAGATCAACGGTAATAAATCCGCTGTCCGACTCAATGGGAATAGCGTTACCTGAAAAGATGTGACTGATATCGCCTGGTTCACCCACAAATTCGATTGAATTGACGATCGGCGCATCTAGGTCGGAAAAATCGATGCTGAGATTAACCTGCATGCCCGACTGATTCTCATCTTCGTAATTGACGATCTCTGGTCCTCCGTCAATCGTCAGCGAAACGTTCGGTTCCGTGACTCGAAAGATCGTCGAAAACGCGTTGTTGCCCGTCGACGGATCATCGAGATCGAGATCTACCGAAAGAAATTCAACATTCATTGCCTGAACGCTCCCAGTCATCAGGCCTGCTACCGTTAGGCACACCACGCACATGAGGGTCAGTGGTTGGACAAGACTGAATATCATTCGGCGCATAGTTACTCCCCAAAGCGAATAAGAGATCTGTGTAGTTTGGTGTTTGTTGTGCATGCCTTCGGAATCGCAGCGGATCCAGGCGTTCAATCACAGATGTCGCGCACCGTCCAATTGCTTGCAACGTCCAGAACTCTCACGTCATAATGGAAAAAACGTGACAAGACGCACTCGAAATGGCTTCGTGACTGCAAAAGAACGACGCAAGAATTGCGTGTCAGTCTGTGAGAATTGCGCTGGAAAACTGCGCCCGAAGCATTAGACGTTACCCATGAAATCTTCAACCGACCGACGAATTCTGGTCGGTTACACTTACATTTAATACACTGACACGCTCCCCGTCAAAGAAAATACACGTAAAAACCAGCATCCCCCTGCATGCCACCCCACAGAGGGGTGTGTGCAAGTGCATCTGTTCTCAAGGCGCCGGTTACGCAGGGCCAGATGGAGCGCACTCAACGTCAGTTCGTCTGCGGTTCTCGTGCGTTCAATTCGAAGTCGAGATCATCCCTGTCCGTCTGCACGTCGGCGGTGAGCGACGACGTAGTGTTGTAGTCCTCCGGCACAATCTCTTCCAGCACCGGCATCGACTGCGCGTTTCTTCCCCAGGGAAATTTCTCGCCCACCTGACGGTACCCGTGGATCACGATTTTCTTTTGCCCCGGAGTGAGAGTCGCGGTGTACCGGCCATCATCGATCACGGCTTCTGCGGAAGGGCCCTGGCCGTTGGTGGGGAAGAAACCAATCGTGCCCTGCGCGACGTTGTCCCCGGCAACGGTCACCTTCCCGGCGACTTGGACCGTTTCGGAATCACCGCAGCCGACAAGAGTTACCGAGCTGCAGGTCAGCAGCCAATGCAAGCTACGCACAATGGTATTAGCCGCCGGTCGCATGAAGTGTCTCCTCACCCGCGATGGAACCCATTGCCCGCCATGTCAGCAGATCAATCGCATCGGAGATAAAATGCGCCGACCCATCGGCGAACAGCACTTGGACGCCGCCGGTGTGATAGCTGCGAGCGGAGATGAAGTTGGTCCCGTTGTACGTATGCAGGCAGGGTGCCGGGGTGACCCGATCGCTCACGCAGACTTGCCGATCAACACCGGCGTTGGGCGTGTTGACCGTCATGTATTGCGCGCAACCCACGTCGTCGTTAAGAATATCCCCACGGAAATCGAAGTGGCCATCCTCAACGCTTTGCTTGACCTCCGACATCAGCATCGTATTGGAGAGCCCATCGGTGATGCTCTGTAGGCTTACTTGTTGGTGGAGCACAAACGGGCCCTGCAGATAGGGATCGTCTTCCACGGGGCGATGGTCGAAGCTGCCGTTGCTCCAGTTCAAAACATAATTGCCTCGCGAACGGCTATGGGCGTCTGCCGGTGGCAGCCAAAAACCCAGCCGGTCGTCGGGACAGAAGTAGAGCGGAAGTTGGACCAACACAACCGGTTCGTTGCCCGTGCCCGGTCGCCCTACATGATGAAATGGCAGTGTGAAATCGTATCGATCATGGAGCGGTTGAGCTTCGATGAAGGGCCACAGCGGTGGCTGATAACTGATCCGTGGCGCGCGAGGCCCGGGCCGCTTGTTGCCGTAAGGCAAGAGGTCTCCCTCCGCATCAGTAAACAGCTGGATCGCCAATCCCCACTGTTTGAGATTGTTCAGACATTGCGTTCGTCGTGCGCTCGCTCGCGCAGACTGCACCGCGGGTAGCAACAACGCGACCAACGTGCCGATAATCGCGATGACGACCAGCAGTTCAACGAGGGTAAAACCGAGGCGTTTGCCACTGAACATTTTGCACCTCCCACAAGAAGTACCGCTAGTGTAAGGAATGCAAGCGGCAAATGCAATTTCCATCTATTTCTGCGGGATCGCAGGGAGAATGACGTCCTCGACTTCGCTCCGCCAATGGCCCGAATCGATTTCAAGACCCGGAGGTTGAAGTGTTTTCGCGGGCGAGCGGTGGGTAATTAGTTTACCTCTAGTGCCCAGCCTGCCAGCAAAGACTTTGGAATTTGATTTGGAAGCCTGCAGTTGTGAATCGCCTGTCGGCAGAGTGTCTACGTGAGTTGCTATTGCGGCGCCCGAAAGATTTCACTGGTCATCATAGACTCAGGGAAATACGTTTCTGCGTCACGGTTAGAAATCGAGTCGGTTGGATTTACCGGAGATGGCTTGGAACGCCGGCCTCTCAACTCATGTGGAAGCTGCCGCAACCGCAGTGTGGGCTATTTGCGAACTCACCGCAGACGGAGTCGCGATTTACGAGGCACTCGATGACGATCCGGTCCCCAAGAGTCCTATTCTGGGATTGGATGGCAGCGCAAGTTCCCATTGGGATGGATGCTTGTGCTCCCCAGCGGGAGAACCAATGGCAAATTACTGAGAAGAACTCCGGACCACGCCGCCGAAGCCACTGACTGGCGTGAGTTTCACATTCCGTAAGGACTGTTTTAGACTATCCGCTGCATCCTTATCGACTGATCGTCGCGGCAAGGAGACGGACTTCAGATTCGCCATCTTCTTTAGTTGGCTTAGTCCAAAATCTGTCATGATTATATTGGACAACGACAGATGCTCGAGATTAGTCAACTGGGCGATGTATTTCAGGGCTTCGTCATTGACTTTCTCGCCTACGCCGTGACGGCCATGTAGGCTCAGGTGTCTGAGGGCCGACAAGCTTGCGAGATGAGCGAGTCCTTCACCAGAAAAACGGCCTCCGTAGAGTGTTAGCGATTCGAGTTGCGAGTTCGCTGACAAGTGCTCAATACCAGCATCGGAGATTCGCGGAACATTGAGAGACAAGTGTTTCAGTTGGGTTAGCTGGCCGATGTGACGAATGCCTGAGTCCGTCACCCAAGTGCTCCGGATATTGAGACGGGCAAGGTTAGCAAACCGGCCCAGCACTTCCAAACCTTTGTCGGTGAGGTGTTGTCCTTTGATGGTGAGTCCCGTCAATCCCTTGAGACGCGTAAGGTGTTCGAGCGTCGCATCAACTTCATAGTATTTGCCAGCCTCACGTGTGCTTGGAAGCACAACGTCGACTGCCGTCATGAAATAGTCTTCGCCAAGCGAGTCACGCAGCCATTTTGGAGCCCAGTGTTCTGCGTTTGCTTGCAGGTTCCCATCAAGATCGTATTGGAAAGCGTAGTGGACTTCTCCACCGACTTCGCGAACTCTTTTCACAGCGGCCTTCTGAATGTGGGCTGATCGGCCCATCGTGCCAAACCAAACGGCTAACGCGGTGGTCAGCACCAACATGGTACGCAAACTGAAACGCACGCCATGTCGATGCAGCTTCTCAGGCCACAAGTTCGTTCGTCGAGTTGTCATGTGCTCAGATTCCATTCGTCATTCGGAGGACTCACGTGCCCAGTATACCAGGTTTAACTAACAAGCGTCGTCGCGAGATCTCAACTAACTGTCAAAGCTGCGACGCGAAGCTATCAGCAGCGATGTGTGTCGTTCAGAAGTTTGCTTGCGTTAGATGGGATTCACTGTCCAAGGCAGCTTAGCGGACATCAAAAGACAGCCTTCGGTGGAAAGCGATGCACGGCAACTCTGAATAGCCAGTTTGCACTCGGCGAGCACACGACGGACTGTTCGAACGTCAGTAAGCCGTCGTACCACAAACGCTCGTTCTGGGACATCAGCGAAACTAAATCGAGTGCAAGGACTCAATGGCTCGAATTGCGCTGACGCAGCTGGTCAAATAGGTACACACGCAAAATCCGATGGCTCGGGGCAAATCAACTATTACTTACTTTCGTCGCTGTGCTGGTGATGTTGATGCTCAAGGTGTGGCGGCGGTTTGTAGCCGCCGTGTTGGAGGAACGAAACTAGGTCTTCGATCTCTTTGCGGGTGAGCACGTTGGCTAGACCGTTGGGCATGGGAGAAACCGACGAAGGCTTGCGGAATTCGATGTCACGGTGTGGGATCGTTTCGATCTGATCGGGTAGAAGCAAGTTGGTGATGACGTGCAAACCTTGCTCGTCGGACGACTTGATCACGCCCGTGACAACCTTGCCTGCGTCGGTGACGATCGTCCACGGCTGATATTCCTTGTGGATCTCGCTGGACGGTTCGAGGATCTGCTGCAGCAGCTTGAGTCCCTTCAGCCGCTCGCAGACCTTGGTGAGTTCGGGACCGAGATTGACGCCGTGGCCCGAATGCACATGGCACTGGTTGCAGCCGGCTTTGGCGAACGCCTGGTAGCCCTGCATCATGGTCGCTTCGTCTTCGTGCAACGCGAGGCTGGCGAAATCGCTCATTTTCCACTCACGCACGACCTTCGGCTTCGCCTCGGCCAGCATTCGCGCCGCTTCGTCGGATGTGTCGGCCACCACCATCACGCCATTCATGATGACCCAGTGCCCGGGGAACGTGCAGACGTACGGGTAGATGCCCGGCTCCGTCGGCGCGTGAAACCGCAACACGTGCACGCGGCTCTTGCGGGTCGGCCCGATCATCGGTGACGCCTGTAGGATCAAGTCTCGCTTTGATTTTGGATGGAAGTTCGAGTTCGCATTTTTCGGGTCCTTCGCCATCTCGTTCGCCGCCATGCCCACCTCCGCCATCGCGCCCGGCTGGACGATCAGTAGGTTGTGATCGGTCGCGTCGGGGTTGCGGAAGACGAGTTTGACCGGCTGGCCCGGCTTCGCGTCGAACTGCTCCACCGTAAAACGCATCCGCTCCGGGATACAACCGATTTCAACCCGTTTCAGGTTCGAACTGAGGTCGAATTGCGCGTCTTTGGCCGACGGGTTCGGTTCTTTGAGGCTCGTGTCTTGTCGACTTTGCTCCAGCAGCCGCGCGATCTGTTGTTGTGAGTCACCGGTCTCCCAATGCCGCCGTAGGGTGTGCGATCCAAGTGCGCAGGTGATGGCGTACCGCAGGTGGCCGTCGTGCGGGTGCTTCAAGGTATCGAGCACCGCATCGAGCGCGGCCTGATCGCCGACGTAGCTCGCGGCGATCGCCGCCTGCATACGGACGATGCCGTTGGCATCGTTCGCCGCCGTGCGCAGTAAGATCTGTGCGTCGGGCATTGCCGCGTGCCAATACCGCAACTGCTGGGTCGCCGCTGCCCGGGCACGGTGATCGTCGCACGCAAGCAATTCGCGAAGCAGCGGCGTGTTGACCTCGTCAATGCCGCGGTACAGCCACACGGCCTCCAACTGGTGATGACGATAACGCGGCTCGGCAGCATCGAGGCTCGCCACCCAGCGGTCCAGTTCCTCCTTGACGGTCTGTGGGTCACGATCTCGGAATTCTCGTTTGGCCCAATAGCGGATGCGGTACTCGGGACGTTTCAATAGCGCTAGGAGCGATTCGATCGTGGCGTCCGCGATGGTTGGCGGCTCCGCCAACGGTCGGCCCTTGGCCGTAATTCGCCAAATGCGTCCCGAGTGCCGGTCGCGCCGCTCGTCGCGCAGCGAGTATTGCGCGTGTCCCTTGACCGGGTTGTACCAATCGCAGACGTACATCGCGCCCCGCGGACCGTAGCGGATGTCGACCGGTATGAAACTGAGGTTCCGCGAAAAGATGACGTCACCGACGTATTGTTCGTCGTAGCCGTAGGGTCCTTCCACCCACTTGTGAATTTCGATCCGGTTGGTCGGCTTGTAGCGGGCCTTGAGAAAGTGCCCCTGCAGCTCGTCGGGGAAGGTCGCGAAGTCGACAAACTCCTGGCCACAGGTGCCAGAATAGGCTCGCAAGCCGGCCGGTTTCGGATGTTGCGCAGGGTAGGGCGGGTCGAGCGAGTGGAACGCGGCTGCGTAGATCGGATGGGAAGCAACGTGCTGCCCCCAGTCATCGAACGTCACTCCCCAAGGGTTTGTGCTGTAGTAGGTTCCGAATGAGATCAACCGTTGCGTCTTGGGTGTGAAGCGACACCAGCCGCTATCGCGCTGTCGGACTGGGCCATAGGGCGTCTCGACTTGCGAGTGGTGAAAGATCGACTCGCGAAAGAGGAGATCGCCATCGGGCGTCCAAGTCATGTCGTGCAGCGCGTGGTGCGAATCTTCGGTGCCAAAACCGGTTAGCAATCGGCGACGCACGTCGGCCCGGCCATCCCCGTCGGTGTCTTTCAGGAACGTGAGGTCAGGCATCTCAGAGACATACACGCCGCCATCGCCGAACTCAAATGACAAGGGGATATGCAAGTCCTCAGCAAACACCGTTGACTTGTCCGCGCGGCCATCGCCGTCGGTGTCTTCCAGCACGACGATTTTGTCGTTGGGCTCGTTACCGGGGTATACGTGCGGATACGTCGTTGAGCAACTCACCCACAGCCGGCCCTGGGCGTCCCACCGCATCTGGATCGGCGCGGCGATGTCGGGAAATTCTTCTTCGCCAGCGAACAAGTTGACCTCGAAGCGGGGATCGATGTCGAATGCCTTGAGCTCATCGTCGGCGCTCATCCATCGGTTTGCGCCGCGACTCTCCAACGTATCCGGCAACGGCGGAATGTCCGAATCGTCTACGGTGGTGGTGTCACTGCTCGGGCCTGTTGCGACCTCCGCGATCTTGTCCTCGCGATTGGCGACCATCATGTCGAAGTTCCGCATCGCTGGCAGAAAATCGAGGTAGCCGTAAGTCTTATTTCTCCCGCCAGTGTAGTAGAACGAGTTGAGCGGGCGATAACGGCGTGAGTATTGCCGACTCTTATCGAGAACGAATTGGCGCACCGCCTCATCGAAATCGGGTGGGGCAGCATCGAACAGACCGCGAAACAGGGTACGCGCGAAGACTTTGTAGCCCTCCTCGTTCAGGTGGCAGCCGTTGATCGTCAGCTCGGTACCAATGCTGCTCATCGCGCGCCCGGTGTCGGTGAACACATCGACGAACCCGACCTGCTGTTCCGCGGCTACCTGCTGCATCGCGGCGGTATAGAGCGCGAGGCGTTTGTTATTGAGATCGGCTGCAGGGATGTTGGGGACGTTCTCGTTTGCAATGGGCGAGATGAGCACCACCCTCGGTGCTGACTGCCCGTCGTAGGTCTTCGATTTCAACTCCGAGAGATAATTCGTCAACTCACGACGGAACTCGGGCAGCCCAGCTTCACCAGCGAACGATTCGTTAAAGCCGAAGGCGGCTATGATCACGCTCGCCTGCTCGTGCCGCAGGTGCTGCTCCACGTCGGCGAAGTTCGCGGGGCGAGGCTGGAGACTGATCTCGTCGGCCGACCAACTGAGATTGCGGACCTTTAGCTGTTGCTGCGAGAAGTGCTGGTGCAGCAACGTTTCGAAGTAACCAAAGTGTTGAGCACGGTCGAACAGCGTATTGCCGACCAGAGCGATCCGATCACCAACGCGTAGACTCAGTGGCAGCGCCGTACTGACTGGCTCAGTGGCTTCACCGCGTGGGGCGGTTTTCTCGTAGATGGCGAACTGCTCCAGGTCCGGATCATGCGGCTGAGCAGCCTTGCCGGTGGGTTGGTTCTTCGCGTCCTTGCGTTTGGCTGGCTGCGCTCGCCCGCTTGTCTTTTGCCCGTCGCCGGCCGTCGGTGGAGCTGCAGCTTGAGATTTCGGCTGGGCAATGGACGTGGCAATCCAATGCGAAGCACCCATGGCCAACGTTAGAACGGCTATGCAGAACAACTTTCGAAGCATCGACACCCTCTTTGGCGGACTAGCCAGAACAAGTCGGTAAGAAACAACGCTCGCAACCGCGCGGCGAACCAAGTAGCATCTTACTCGGTCAGAGGGTGAAGTGCGAACGGCAACGTCGCGCTCGCGCGGGTCAGAAGTAATGCCGACTCACAAGTGTCGATAGTACGCGATGCTCAACTGCTGAAAATTTCGGGAATTTCCGGCAGCCTTCTGATTCGCCAGTTCGTGGGACTGCGAATGTCTGACAGAAAAAAAGAGAAGCAAGCGTGTCGAATCACTCGCCCGATCACGACAGAATCTGTCGTGCAACGTGTCCACGCACATCAAAAATGCGACCGTCGATGCCGTTTTTCCCGACAGCTATTCGCTCATGGTTGATCCCGAAAAGCAGATTCGATTTCCTGCAACGTGACGCCAAGCAGCGTCTGCGACAATCGGTCGAGCTCGGCTTGCGCACCTTCAAAGTGATACGTCTCCTGGATGTGTGTGGCGGACTCACCTGCCTTGAGTGCCAACGCCGGGCTGGATGTCTCTAACTCGTAGAACGGCCCCAGCGGCGCGGCGCCGGGTTCGGGCGGCCCATCGTTGTAGGCATTGATCGCGTCGCCAGCGTAGGGCTGATCCTGCAGTTCCCACATCGAATTCACGTAGTCGGTGACGTGCGGGTCAGGCTGATTGTATTTGACAACCGTCAGCACCTTTCGCTTGGCATCATAGCTGCCACAAATGCCCGTCGAGCGTTGCGGCACGATGCCGATTTTGGAACGGTACGTCCCATCGCCGGAGAAGTACATCACTTTGTCGGCCAGCTTGAGACGATCCGCGGGTACCTTGCCAAAGTAGGCATCGTTGACGACCGGGCCAAGTTCGTTCTCGCCGCCCGCCCGATACGGAATCACGACCGTCGTGCGCGGGCCAGGCTTGTACATGCCGAGTATCCAAATCGAGAGCAGTCCGCTCTCTTTCTGCCAATCGCTCTCTCCGGTGTTGGTCAAACGATTGGCGGTTCGATAGCCTACGAACTGAGTGCCCTCGACATCGACTTCAAGTGACTGTGCAGCCGCTTCGCTTGACAGCAGTTCGACTGCTCGAGAGATACGCAATTGCAGGATCGACTTCGAGTAGTTCGTTAGCGAAGCGTCCTTCTGGAATGTTACCGAGGCGTCGTCCTTTTCCACGACCTCGAATGGCTCGGTATCAATCAACGGCGGCGTTTGCCAGTTCGAGAATTCAAACTCGGCGCCTGGGCCGAAGAAAATGCTGAATTGACCACCCTCGGGCCCCAGCCAGAAGCGTTCTTCGCCACCGAAGACATTGATCTGCGCGTTCGCTTCCACGCCCTTGGTCACTTGATCGTAGTTGATCCAGCCGTAGCTCGTGCCATCGGTGCCCCCGGCGGTCGATGTCATGACTCGGCCTTGGTACGCGGGTACGACCGCTACTTGCGCCTGTCCGCGACCGCCGCGCAGCACGATCGTATCGGTGTGGCTGCTTAAGAACTCTACATCTTGTCCAAACGCCAGATCGGTATGCATCTCGGAAGCCTGCTGGGATTGCGGTTTACTGGTCTTGTCGTCAGCTTTCACAACGGCAACTGCGAACATTGAGCAGATCAAAACACTAGATAAACTTGCCTGAAGTTGGTCACGCATCATCACACGGGACTCCTTACTCGTTAGTCGTTCGGAAACTCTGATACAGGTGGCGATACTGCCCGGGCGTCTCATCGGTATGCTGCTTGAACATCGTCGACATGTATTCCACATGAGAAAAACCAACCATGTTTGCGATCGTTGGCAACGAATAATCCGTGTCGACCAGCAGTTGTTTGATTCGCTCGACACGAACGCGCGTAATCTCTGCTTTTACCGTCTTTCCGGTGTGCCGGGCAAATCTCCGGTCTAGCGTGCTGCGTGACATATTCACGGCCGTGGCGACATCGTCCACGGAAATCCCCTCTCCCGCCTTGTCGCGAATGAACCTGAGCGCCGCAGCGACGTCCTCATCGTCGATCGCAAGCAGATCTGTCGACTCGCGTCCGATAACTGACTTCGCGTTGACGAAGTACTGCTGCTGCTTGGGGAACTTTCCATGCATCATTTCCGACAGCATTTCCGCGCCCATGTAGCCGATCCGAAACGCGTCGGTCGCGACACTACTCATTGGGGGAGTTGCCAGCTCGCATATCAACCGATCGTCGTCGACCCCCACGACTGCCAGTTCGTCGGGAACTCGAATACCGATCTCGCGACAGACGCCCAACACCTGAGCGCCGCGAACATCGTTGCACGCGACCAGTCCAGTTGGCTTGGGCAACGTCAGCAGCCAATCCGCGAGTTCTCGTTGATGGACAATACCTTCTGCTTCGATGGCTGCGGTGTCGAATATCGAGCCGGTCGGGCTGTTGTACACGGTGATCGGAATGCCAGCATTTGCCAGATAGTCCACGGTCGACGCTTCGCGCCTCCTGGAGAAGTTGGCTCCTTCAAACCCGCAAAACGCGAAGCTCCTGATCCCTCGATCGAGAAAGTGCTCGCACGCTAGTTGGGCCACCGACAGGTCGTTGGTTTCGATACTTGGGACACCGGGGACACGTATCTTGTCACGAAGATCGACGACCGGAAGACCCGATTGGGCTAGAAAGTTGGCCAGCTCTTGCGACTCGATGCGGGCAATCACGCCATCGCCCTCCCACGACTCAAGCCACCCTGGCACCGCGTCGCCCAGCGAACGCTCGTGACGGTAGATGGAGTAGGGTCCGTGGGTACGCATGTAGGCCGCCACCCCACGCTGCAAATCGCGTCCATATCCACGAGACGATTCAATCAGTAGTGCGACTTTGTGTGGCATTCAAGGTTTCCGCAACTCAAGCGGCAGCAGGGAAAAGCTGTGATGACACCAGAAAAGTGAGTTGAAAATCAATACTCGAGTATCAATTTCGCCCGCAATGATTTTGTGATTAGCCGTAAGTGCATTGTTACATGGCGTTTAGCTTGCGCAAATGCTCTTTTGTGCAATGAGCCAAAATCGAAGTAGTTTGCCAAAAATTCTCAATGACAGGTACGTCGTCATCGTTTAACGTGCAAGGTAGGGAAACCTCTTTGCGTAGCGATCTGACGGTTGAGCTTCGCTCGCAGGTCCCCAATAAGTAGCCACTTGGCACACCTTGCGGCGGTTCTCGAAGTTGTTGCGATGCCCAACCCGCGGGCCGATAAGGCGGCGATTTCGACAGAGGCTGTTGCAGCTTCGTGGTTCTTATTCGCGTTCTCTTGGAGGAAGTGACATGCGTCGGGCAACCAATGGCAACGGTTTTACACTGGTCGAGCTTTTGGTGGTGATCGCCATCATTGGCGTGCTGGTCGCCTTGCTTTTGCCGGCTGTGCAAGCGGCGCGCGAAGCGGCGCGGAGATCGCAGTGCCAGAACAATATCCGGCAGCTCGCACTAGGGTGTATGAATCACGAGGCTGCGTTGGCCCGCCTCCCTGTTGGGTTCGATACGATTCCCAGTGGCGATGTCAAACACACATGGGCGGCGTACGCCTTGCCCTATCTGGAACAGGCCAACGTGTTCGAGCAGATCGACCTCACCATCCCCTCGTGGCAGCAAGACATCGGCCGCAATGCGCGTGCGTGGGTCAGCACGCAATTGGACATCCACATGTGTCCATCCGATGTGGAAATGGGCATTCACACCGGCCGCTCGGCCACCTTCGCCCATGCCAACTACGTCGGAAACATCGGCAAGCTCGCCTGGTGGCAAGCAAATCAAAGCGAGGCACGCCACAAGGAACAGTTGCCGGAAGAATCGCGTGGCGTCTTTGAACGCACCTTCAGCCGCAAGAACGATGGCATCGAACTGCGACGCATCACCGATGGCACCAGCAACACGGCAATGCTCGGAGAGGTGCGGCAGTTCCCCGGGTTCGACTCACGCGGGCTGCTCTATCTCGGTTCCGCTTTCTACGAACATTCGAATCTGCCGAACGCCAAGTCGGTCGATTTTCTGGAATGGTGCGCCGAACACGAGGGAGCGAATCGCCGCATCGTCAAGCCCGATCAAAGGGACCCGGACGCGCCATGCGATACACAGTTCTCCGGCTCGCGTGGTCCTTGGCAACAAGCGTCACGGAGCTCGCATCCCGGCGGAGTCCATATCGCGTTCGTCGACGGACACGCCGAGTTCATCAACGAAGACGTCGACTTCTGTGTTTGGCAAAGCTACGGGACGCGCTCGGGCGCAGACGAGTTCTTCTCGCGTGTCGAAGGCGACAACGGACCGTTCTGCCAATAGCGATCGGTCAATCTCTGTCAGAAGTGAGTGATGAGACTGCTTTAACTCGTAGAGACTGTGCCGGCGTTTCATGGTCCTGAATGGTCCTGCTGACCCAAGTTGCGCTGGACCTCACGACCACCAAGTTTCCAAGCGAATCGATCCCCAGCAAGGGACTCGTCGACCAGTCTGACTGGTTAAGACTACGTGGAGACCATTGCAATCGTGGTTGACCAATCGTTCGGCACCGCATGAATGAGAGAGCGGAGGTTCTAAAGAAATCGTATGGGCGAGACGAACTGTACTGAGAATAGTGCGTGTGGATGCCAACCACAGTTAGATCGGCGTGAGTTACTTCGCTTGGCGGGCGCATCGGCTGGGGCACTTGCTCTTCCGCATCTGGGCCAGGCGGGGCAAGTCTTGGTCGATGACCGTCAGTCGTTTGAACGGCTGATTCCCCGCGACAAGGGGCTCGATCCCCAATGGCTCAAGTCCCTCGTCACGCGGGACGCACCCGAGGTCTACCAAGGTTGGGACACCGAACTGAAATACATCGGCATGCCTATCGGCGGAATCGGCTGCGGGCAGCTCTACCTGGGCGGCGATGGGCGACTCTGGCTGTGGGACATCTTCAAGAGCAACTACCGCCGCGAACCCGATCATGGACAACGCATCGACGCATTCACGCTGGGCGGACATTACGCGCATCCGGTCGAGTTCGGCGCGGAATACACGCGTTGGAATGGAGCGGATGTTCAGCAGGGATTCGCACTCCGAGTGCAGTCCAGCGACGGAAGCGTCGTCAAGTCGCTAGATCACGCGGATTTTCCGGACGTCACCTTTCGCGGGGAGTACCCGATTGGGAAAGTGAACTACCAGAGTTCCGAACTCCCTGTCGACATCCAACTCGAAGCCTTCTCACCTTTTATTCCGCTCAATG
The DNA here is from genome assembly GCA_965228965.1 of Bythopirellula sp. GTDB lineage: Bacteria > Planctomycetota > Planctomycetia > Pirellulales > Lacipirellulaceae > Bythopirellula. The sequence goes on along the minus strand of OZ245849.1, from coordinate 3,857,106 downwards.
CCAAAGACTCGGGCCTGCCCGCGACGGTCATGAGTTTCACAGTCGCCAATACTAGCGATGCGGAACTGGAGGTCGATCTCATTGGTTGGTTGCAGAATGCCACCTGTCCGTATGTCGCGGACGCATCACTCGGTCAAAGGCGAAATCGGTTCGTCCGCAAAGGAAATCGAATCTCACTTGTCGAAACCGTTGAGCCACTTTCCGTCGCTGAAGATCCACAAACAGCACGCCGCTCAGACATCGTGTTCGCCGACTTTGAGAGCGAGACCTATGACGGTTGGACAGCTCGGGGAGAGGCTTTTGGCACCGGTCCCTACGAAGTGGAAGGACTACCTGAATACGTCAACCTGCAGGGTTACGACGGCGAGCACGTAGTCAACTCGCACAACGTCCGCCCACTTCCGGAACAGCTACCACTGAACGAAAAAGTGCCCGCCGGTGACAGAATGACCGGCACGCTCACCTCCGACCCATTCACCATCGATCGCGATTACATCTCGTTTCTGATTTCTGGAGGAGGTCACGGCCGGACGACAGGGCTACAGCTGCTGGTGGACGACAAAATCGTGGCGGAAGAAACCGGTCGCAACAATCACCAGATGCGCACTGAGTACTTCGACGTTCGCAAGTTTACCGGCAAGACGGCAACTCTCAGAGTCGTCGACGAGGTTTCCGGCGGATGGGGAAACATCTGCATCGACCAGATCGTCTTCACAGACACGCCACCAACGTCGGTCGGAGTGGAGAAACGTCATGGCTATGGGTCGATGGCTTTGTCACTGTTGAATCCGACAGAGAACGAACAACGCCTCGGTGCCCTGCAACTCACGCAGACGAACGGCGCTCGCCAGATCTTCTCCGCAATCGACGTCACGTCAGAAGAAACCGATCACGTCGAGCCGCTCGACAAGAAATTGGTGGGCGCTTTAGGAAGTTCGATCAAACTCGCACCAGGCCAATCGCACACCTTCGACTTTGCAATTAGCTGGTTCTTTCCCGATTACCACGAAGTGGACGCGGCTCCGGGATTCTTGTCGCAGCTTCGTGATTTCTCGCAGCTTCGTCGGCACTACGCCAAGTCGTTCACATCCGCGGGCGATGTGGCGGACTACCTGGCCACTAACCGCGAGCGCCTGCTCGGCCAGACTCGTCTGTGGAACAAGACGTGGTACGACAGTACGCTGCCGCATTGGCTACTCGACCGCACCTTCTTGACGATCGATTGCATGGCGACGCAGATGCTGCATTGGTTTGATTCGGGAAGGTTGTACGGCTGGGAGGGAGTCGATTGTTGCCCTGGGACGTGCACGCACGTGTGGCATTATGCTCAAGGCCTGGGTCGGATATTTCCGGAACTGGAGCGGGCGTTTCGCGAGATCACCGATTACGGGATCGCGTTTCACGAGGACAGCGGGCTGATCGGCTATCGTGCCGAAAACCATAGCTCCGAGGCAACCGATGGCCAGGCAGGTACCATTCTGCGCGTGTATCGCGAACACCAAATGTCTGTCGACGACGCTTTCTTGCGCCGCCTGTGGCCCAAGATCAAGAAATCGGTGCAGTTCCTAATTGCCAAAGATCCAGAGCGCAATGGTCTACTCGAGGGCGAACAGCCGCATACCCTGGACGCCGCCTGGTATGGCCCCATGGCTTGGGTGAGCGGACTGTACCTCGCCGCAGTCGGCGCGGGCGCAGCGATGGCAGAGGAGATGAACGATCTCGACTTCGCGCGACAGTGCCGGGCGATCGTGGCAAACGGTCGGAAGAACATCGTTACTGAACTGTTCAATGGCGAGTACTTCATCCACAAGCCAGACCCTGCTGTGCCCAACGCCATTAGCAGCGGCACAGGATGCCATATCGATCAGGTGCTGGGCCAAGCCTGGGCCCACCAGGTCGCGGCTGAACGCGTAATTCCCCAAGCGGAAACCCGCGCCGCACTCGGGAGCCTGTGGCGTTACAACTTCGCGCCCGACGCAGGTCGATATGCGATGGAGCACCGCGAAATCGAACAGGCGTTTCGTTGGTATGCGATGCCTGGCGAGGCGGGCCTGTTGATGTGTACTTGGCCGCAAGGAGGGGCGACGGAGGCGATTCCAGGCGAACGCCAACGGCCAAAAGAAAACCCCGATGTCTGGACGGGCCCCGGTGGCTACTTCAATGAGTGTATGAACGGTTTTGAGTATCAGGTAGCCGCTCACATGATTTATGAGGGCGAGCCAGACAGCAAACTGGTGACCAACGGCTTAGCGATCACGAAAGCGATCCACGAGCGTTACGGCCCAGCGAAGCGAAACCCGTACAACGAAATCGAGTGTTCCGATCACTACGCGCGCTCGATGGCTAGCTACGGTGTATTTCTGGCGGCTTGCGGCTTTGAGTACCACGGTCCGCGACAACATATCGGATTCGCGCCCCGAGTCTCGCCCGACAAATTCCGTGCGCCCTTCACGAGCGCGGAAGGCTGGGGCACTTTCAGCCAACAGCGATCAGCAGCGCGACACACGGCAGTCATCGATGTTGCTTGGGGCCGATTTTCGTTGAAAACGGTTGCCTTGGCCGTATCCGACGGACTGACGGTCCGCCGTTGCGTCGCGAGGCTAGGCGACCAGGCGATTGACGTGCAGCTGGATCAGAACGAGAATCGCGTACTCGTGACTCTGGCAGAATCGACGGCCCTGACGACCGCTGCTCCGTTGACGATTGAGCTGACTTGAGGCTCAATCAGCGTCGGCTCGCATGGAATCGCGAAGCGCGAAGCACGTCGGTATCGTAGCCGTGTCGTCGTAGTTCTAGGCGCGAGCTAGAGCCTCCACTCCTCAAGCCCTGTTATCAAGCGACCCTATTTCATGGCCAGCCCACGCACCAGCGCTTTGTTACGATCGACTCGTCCGCTCGCACACTGCGCATACTTCCTAGCAATTACCGCCTGCCTATCAGCTGTTGAATCGCTGAGGGCGAGTGAGCCAGAAGCGCCGAACTTTGTTGTCATCTTCACCGATGACCAGGGCTACCAAGATCTGGGGTGTTTTGGCTCACCCGACATCCGTACGCCGCGGATCGACGCGATGGCCAGCGAGGGGATGCGATTCACCAGCTTCTACGCCCAACCCATTTGCGGTCCGTCGCGAGCCGCGCTGATGACCGGCTGCTACCCAATGCGGGTGGCGGAACGCGGAAACATAAAGCGCATTCACCCTGTGCTGCACAGCGAAGAAATTACCATCGCGGAGATTCTTAAGACGCGTGGGTACGCCACGGCCTGTTTTGGAAAGTGGGATCTCGCCAACCATAGCCAAAAGAACTTCTTTGTTGATCTGCTGCCGACCAGACAAGGATTCGATTACTTCTTTGGCACGCCGACCAGCAACGACAGCCGCGTGGACCTCTATCGCAATGAGCAGCTGATCGAAGCCAAAGCTGACATGGCCACCTTGACTGAGCGATACACCGACGAGGCGATCCGCTTCATGCGCGAGCATCGGCGGCAGACATTTTTTATCTACATCCCGCATACGATGCCGCACACGAAGCTCGCCGCGTCGGCAAAGTTCCAGGGAAAGAGTCCGCGCGGCCTTTACGGCGACGTGATCGAAGAGATTGACTTTCATGTCGGCAGGATTCTGGATGAGATCCGCGACCTTGGCATTGATAACAGCACTTACGTCTTGTTCACCAGCGACAACGGTCCCTGGCTAATCAAGAATCGCGACTTCGCCGATGGCCACTCTGCCGAAGATCACGGCGGCTCGGCGGGACGACTTCGAAGCGGCAAAGTGTCGTCGTTTGAAGGCGGCCTGCGTGTTCCAACGGTGCTGTGGGGCCCGGAACGTGTTCCGGCCGGAACAAGCTGTGACAAGCTGGCCAGCACGCTTGATGTGCTGCCAACATTTGCGGCGCTTGCGGGAGCAGAAGTCCCAACCGACCGTGTGATCGATGGGGAGGACATTTCGCAACTTTTCCACGGAGACTTTGAAGCCGCGGATCCCGACAAGGCGTTTTACTACTACTTGCGCGTACACCTGCAAGCAGTCCGACAAGGCCGCTGGAAACTGCACTTGCCGCGCGAGGCGGAACCACCGGGGGCAGCGCCGTTCGCCGTCAACAAGCACATCGCACCGGCAGATCGCGTGGGGTTCGAGCAACCGTTTCTCGTTGATCTGGTAAACGACATCGGCGAAACGACGAATGTGGCCGAGCAACACCCCGAGGTCGTTGAGCGTTTGCTGCAACTCGCTGCAGCGAAGCGCGAGGACGTGGGCGATTTCGACCGCATCGGCACTGGCCAGCGGTTTTTCGATCCGGGGCCGCGCCGCGAGGAATCGAAAGCGTGGATCAGTGAGAGCGCTGCTTCACCAACGAACGAATCCGTTGCTCCTAAGCTTCCGACAGCAGTCGAGTTCTCTTATCAGGAAGTCACCGGAATTGGACATGAGCCCGGCATCTGCCGCCGCGACCCGTCGGACGTGATCCAGGTCGACGACACGTTCTACGTCTATTACACCAAGGTCAACAAGTCCGAACTTGCCGAAGCCATGCGAAAACTCTATCCCAGCGGGTATCCCGGCACCGTCTGGTACGCCAGCTCGACGGATGGAACCACGTGGGTGGAGCAGGGCGAAGCGCTGGGATTGGGCCAACTCGGTGGGTGGGATAGTCACGGTGTGTTTACGCCAAACGTACTCCAGCACGGCGAGAAGTACTGGCTCTACTACACGGGCGTACAACCGACTCCTGGACGCGAAGATGGCGTATTCGAAAACAACTCCGCGAACGACTTTACGGCCATCGGCGTGGCAGTGGCGGACGCTCCGGGAGGACCGTTTGCGCGGGTAAGTGGCGAGCCCGTCTTGACTGTTGGGAGCGGCGCTGAGTCATTCGATAGCTATCGAGTCGACGACGCGTGTCTGGTCGTGCGCGACGGGGCCATCTGGCTCTACTACAAAGGTCGCAACCTCAAGCACGGAGCGAAGGGACCCGGTCGCACGAAGATGGGCGTCGCCAAGTCGGCGTCGCCAGCGGGACCGTTTGTCAAACTTGAGGACGGCAAGGCGGTTCAAGACTCTGGCCATGAGGTGCAGGTCTGGCCGCATGCCAGCGGCATGATGTCCCTGGTATCGCCCACGGGCCCCAACGGTCGCACGCTACAGTACGCCACCGACGGGCTTACTTTCTCGGTGGTAAAGCGCGGCCTCGAACGCCAGCCAAACGCGCCCGGACTGTTTCGTTCCGACCTGTCTAACCCATCGCACAGCAACCAGCTGCCACCGTGGGGTATCGGCATGGTGCATGGTCCCGATCCGCACCTGGTACGATTCAATTGCAAGTGGGTTCAGCAGTAGCCTCGTAATCGATTGAGAATGGCGTAATCTAAAGCGTCTTGATCACGCTCGGACGAATTCTGTTACACTCGTTCGTGATGACCAGAAGCAGTTTCATAGATTCCCCTCCCTTGCAGGGAGGGGCTAGGGGAGGGTTAACTCCTCGGTAGACTTGCCCCTCACCTGGCCTCTCCCCAACGGGGAGAGGAATATTGAAACTGCCATTAGTTGCAACTCCATCCGTTCACACGAGACCCAATATGCGCGCCATTTCGTCGGCTGTTTTTTTCCTGGCAGGTGTTTTTGCGATCCTTTTTCTCGCACATCCCACCGCCACCTATGCGAAGACTGATGAAGATCTTGCTAACGACGATCGAGTCGTTGATTCCGCGTTACTGCCGTCCGGTCGCACGATTACACCAGCTGGCAAAACCTTAGCTTTTCACGGTCGGCCAGTTGACGTGGTGCTTTCCCCGGACGGGCGGCTCCTGTTTGTGAAAGATCGAAAGCATCTACGCATAATCGACGCTGCTTCTTTTGAGTTGCTCCAGTCATTGGAGAGCGAAGGCGGTGCGTCGTTGCACGGCTTGGCGGTCGATCGCACTGGCACCGTCTATTTCACCAATGCGGGAAACCTGATCCACGTCTACCAGCCAAACGAAACAATACCAGCAGAGCTACCGACGTATGCCTTGTCCCACTCGATTGAACTGCCGAAAGACAGCTTTCCATGCGGAATCGCGCTGTCGACAGACGACTCGACCGCTTACGTTTGTTTGTCAAAATCTAATCAGTTGGCAGCCGTAAACTTGAAGACAAGACAGGTCGTCGAGCAAACCAAGGTCGGCATCGCGCCGTTCGCCGTGCAACTTGACGAGCAAGGAAATCGATTGTTCGTCACGAACATGGGAGGACGGTGGCCAACACAGGACGACAAGACAGCGCCGTCCGCAGGGACCGAGACTCCCGTAGACAAACGCGGCATCGCGAACTCGGGCACCGTCTCGGTTGTGGACCGACAGACCATGAAAGCCATCGGCGAGTTGCCGGTTGGGCTGCAGCCTTCGGAGATGGCGCTACTTCCCGAATCTCGAAGGTTAGTCGTAGCGAATTCCAATTTAGACACGCTGAGCATCATCACTCCCGATCTCACCGACGTCGGCGAGTTTGTCCTCAAGCCCGACGCGAAGCTTCCCTTCGGCTCGATGCCCAGCGCACTGCTTCTTACCGCGGATGGCAACACGATGTTCGCCGCGCTGGCGGGCAACAATGCAATTGCTGTGCTCGATTGCAACGATCTCAACAGCGGCGGACGCTTAATGCCAGAGCACGTTCGCGGTTTCGTGCCAACGGGGTGGTATCCAGTGGCGATGGAGTGCGATGAGAGCCACCTGTTTGTTGTGAATCTCAAGGGCACCGGATCGCGCGAGATCCTCCGTGAGGAGGCGAAGGGGAGAAACTCGCATGATCATCAGTGTCTGCTGCAGAAGATCCCGCTCGAATCCGTTCGTAGCGGCGACCAACTGGCCGAATGGACCGAGGCCGTCAAGCAAAACTCGCGCATTCCGCAGATTCGCAATGCGATGCGTCTCGAGGCAGCCAACCCGGACCCCGACCAGCGGCGCATCATGCCCGTTCCGATTCCCAAGCGATTGGGCGAGCCCAGCGTCTTCAAGCACGTGATCTACGTGATCAAGGAAAATCGAACCTTCGATCAAGTTTTTGGCGACATCGAAGAGGCTCGCGCGGACGATCGTCTCTGTGTCTTTCCGGAGAACGTCACGCCGAACCACCACGCGTTGGCCAAGCGCTGCGGCATCTTGGACAACTACTATTGCAACGGCGTTCTTTCCGCCGATGGGCACTCTTGGGCGACCGAGGGAAACGTCACGCCCTACTTGGAACGCGCCTTTGGGGGTTTCGCGCGGAGCTATACATTCGGTGATGATCCGATCACGTATTCCTCGAGCGGTTTCCTGTGGGATCATTTCCTCGCCGCCGGTTTGTCGTTTCGCAACTACGGTGAGATGGACTACGCCGGGATTCCCGACGACAACGGCTTCAAGTATGTCTGGGCCGAATATCAGGCCGGGCGCAAGACTACCTTCAAGCAGAATATCGGCGTCGAACGGCTCCGTCGCTATTCTTGCCGCGACTATCCCGGTTGGAACATGAATATCCCCGACGTCCTTCGCGTCGATCGGTTCTTGGAGGAAGTCAAAGAGTTCGAAAAGAACGATGGCTTGCCCAATCTGTCCATTGTCTATTTCCCCCAGGACCACCTCGGTGGCGACGTTACTTCACGCGCGCACATGGCGGACAACGATCTGGCGCTCGGCAAGCTGATCGAAGCGCTAAGTCGGTCCAAATACTGGCAAGATACCGTCGTATTCGTCAACGAAGACGATCCGCAGAACGGCTACGATCACATCGACGGCCACCGCTCAATCTGCCTGGCGATCAGCGCTTACAGCAAGCCCGGAGTGAATCATCATTTCTGCAACCAAACGTCTGTCCTGCGCACCATCCTGCACATCTTCGGCCTGCCGCCCATGAACCAGCAAGACGCCTCCGCGCCGCTGATGTCGCATTGTTTCCAAGCGACGCCGAATCTCGAACCGTATGTGGCCATCCCCGCAAACTTCGCGCTCAACGAATACCCCAAGCCAAAGAACGAGCAGTCAGGGGCCGAACGCCAATGGCGGGCAACACTGGCGACCGTCCCGATCGAGCGAACGGGCATGAAAACGGAACAAGACGAAGACAATCTGAATCGCTTCGTCTGGCACGAAATGAAGGGTTGGGAGTTTCCCTATCCGACCAAGTTCGCTGGCGCCCACGGAGCGGGACTGGATCGATACGGACTAATCCACGAATGAAACACCGATTCGTGATCTCCGCAACAGCAACAACAGTTCCGCGGCAGGGCAGGAGATCTGGAAAGTCTCTTTATTGAACCGCCAAGAACGCCAAGGACGCCAAGATAGATCTTGTGAAAGTCTCAATAACAGGCCGGCTTGCTCGCTAGACGCTTGGCGCACTTGGCGTCCTTGGCGGTTTATTCTGACTTTGCAGTTATCCTGCCGCGGCAGGGCGAACGCTAGCCCGTGAACGTCGGTATTGGCTATTCTGAAGTGACTATTCCGACGGTGGCTGACGCTCGCTGCCGACGAGACCGTCGTTTCGCGTGGCGAGATTCGCCAGGAGCGATGAAAGCCGAGACCTCGCATTGCGTGGTTGTAAGACTTGTGGAGGAACAAGCAGCGAGCAGCGCAGAGAATATCGAATTTCGAACAAGGAATATTGAATTACGAAGTCGTGCCACCTTCTTCGTCTTCGTCGGTTGGACATTCCTTGTTCAACATTCTGCGGTTCCTTCCCCTCCGTGCTCTCCGTGACTCCGTGGTTATTTCTTTGTTTCAAAGCAGGTGAAGTTCCACCCCCCCAACGCAATGCCTTAACTCGATTCCGAGAGGTGGTCGACGAAGATCACTTCATGCAGTCTTACACGTGAACCATGTTTTCGCCCCACCCCGACAGGCGTTCCGTATTTTTGAATTTCCTTGCTCTTGACGGCCCGTAATCTTACAATGGAGCGAGCAACGCAACAGTTCCGATTCCTCAGCGTCAATCCACCCAGTTAGCCACTAGTCGACAGGCTAGCCCAAGATCGCCTCGCTACTGCAAATCACATTCTTGTTGTGAAATCTAGATATTCACAAAGGTTCGTCTAATGTACAAGCAATTGATTGTCCATGCACTGCTGCTCGCAGGTGCAATCACATCGGCGCACGCGACAACATTGGAGTACATCGGACCCGAGTTTGACTTTACTAGTAGTACGCCATTGATCGGAGAACGAGTCTCTGCCCGGGTGACATTCTCGACGCCTTTGACACCCGGAACTGTACTAACACTGGCTGACACATCCTCTTTCACCTTGTCCGCTGCTGGACGAGAGATGACAAATGAAACCGCCTCTTTCGCTATGGCGAAGTTCTATATTGGAGTGGATGGTCTTCCTAGGGCTTGGGGATTTGGAGCTGAACAAGATATTGAAGGAGAAGCTGCTCCTGAGCAAATCACAACTCGAAGTCTTTCGCCAGGCACAATGTTTGCTCACGTGTCTGGGCCGTTTTACTCCGATTTCATATTCTTTGATGATGGCATTCCAGGCAGTCCACGAGGCCGTTCCGCTGCATTTCACGGCAGGGTAAACGGAGTGATCGATTCATCTTGGACTGTCGTCCCGGTACCTGAGCCCATGACACTAATTCTCCTCGCATTAGGTTGCCCGACGTACATTTCATGGGCGAGGCGCAATCGCGTCTTTTGACCACAGCCTATTCCAAACAAACGGCACCATCACTGCTGACTTCTGTGAAGGACACAATCGGACTTCTGCTCATTACTCGGATTCAATCTGTCCATGGTTAGAGTCCTAATCACCTGGGAGTTTGGTGGTGGATTAGGCCATGCAGTGCCACTAAGAGCCCTTGGCGGGTAGCACTGGTTGGCGTTAGCCTACCAGTGTGACGGAGTCCCCAGAGGCATCGCAGACGAGGCCTGAGTCCCGGGGGCACCTCCCGCGGCTGCGCCGCCCTGGTAGGCGTACCCGCCAACCTGGGCTACCCGCTAAGGCGCACATTCAAAGTGTGGTAGACAATCTTGAAGGACGTGGATGGACGGTCACAAATTACTGGAACTCTCCGCGTGGTGAGTTATACTTACCGGGACCGGGCGGTGGACGTTCGGGGTCTTCGTTCGTTGACATCACAGCAACAAAGAACGGGCGTATTCTGCACATCAACACGGTTGATACGCTGGCGGATGGAGTGACGCTTTCGACGCGTGAGGCGGGGAATGCGCGACGAATCCGGTCGCAATTGCAGACACTATTCTCAGGGCAACGTCAGCATCTGTTGACCATGCCGAAGCCGACGGTAAGGTAGCACTCGATGGCAAAGCCGACTCCTTTCTATGCAACACGAAGCGACTTGCTGGATTGGCTGGGTGGTGTGTCTGCAAATCGAGATCTCGCGGTGACAGAGTTTGGTACGTTCGAAGAATCATATGTTCGAACAAGAGCGATTTGGCACGCAGACCAGTTGGGCAAATCGGAATCCGGAAATCACATCACAGATAAGATCTATCTGGTTCACGACATTTCAGAGTCGATCGACGTGCGCGAAGTGCCACAGCGGCGCGGCGGCGTGCGATACAGCATTGACCAAGAAATGAATCCGCACACGGTCGGACTGACGGCTGGTGGATCATTCGGCGAGAATGTAGTAATTTCGGGCCAGCTTGGAATAGGAACAGGTGACGCACGTTCAGATGAGTTGGCGGCGCTGCTTCTTCGAGAGATGAAGAAGCGGTTTAGCAAGATCAAGTCATACTACGTCGGCGCGGAAGCCGAGTCTCTCCTAGATTCAGGGGCAAGGTTGACGATCAATGAGACAGCGTCAAGAGAGTACGACCTAGTGCGATAGTCTGCCGCCGCGAAAAAAAGGCCTCCATTGAGCGCGGAAGCCGCGGTGGCGGAACCCTGGACGCGGCTTCTATTCTTGCCGCGGGCACGGACAGCGTTGCACTGGTTTTGCGCTTCGTTCGCCTGCGAAACGGCTTATCACTAATTGACCGCTGGTGCTATCAGTGTGACAAAGCAGGTAGGTCAGGGTCTCCTAGACGACCTCTGAATCCATCTCATCGCACAAATCCTTAGGCACAGCCGTGACGTACGTCGGCAAGGTTCGAATCAACTTCCGAGGGCAAAGCGTGTAGCACTCGTTGGCGTCTGCCTACCAGTGTGACGGAGTCACCAGAGGCATCGCAATCGAGGCCTAAGTCTCAAGGCGACCCTCCCGCGGCTGCGCCGCCCTGGTAGGCGTACCCGCCAACCTGGGCTACCCGCTTTCTCGCAAAGGCGCGAAGTCGAAAAGTATCGTCCGGCAAATCCCTTCGCGCCTTAGCGCCTTTGCGAGAGCCCACCCAACCACAACTTTCTCGTTGAAATTGGGCCAGGCAATCGGCGATAATGCGAACCTATCCCAAATCGTAGGACGGTCCCCCAGGGCCGTCCGTCCAAGAGAACCGCCGATGCGGACGGCTCTGGGGGACCGTCCTACGTGATTGGCGAAGCGATGGGCACAAAGAACCGACTCTGCGTGGTGATGAGTGATTTACCACAGAGGACACCCAGAGAGTTGGAAAGAGAATATCGAATCTCGAACAAGGAACATCGAATTACGAAGTAGTGCCCCCTACTTCGTCGGTTGGACATTCCTTGTTCAGCATTCTGCGGTTCCTTCCCCTCCGTGCTCTCCGTGACTCCGTGGTAAATCATCCGTTAACGACCCGAAAGACTTTTAGGACAAATCGCCATTGGTGTTCGAAAAGCTACTTGGCCCTTACCTACCAGCGTTCACGAAGCAAAACCGACCGCAAACCAGCCAATTATTCGGACACATTGGGACCTCAGATTCCGAAAATTAGCACCCCTTTTGAGTTGCACCAGAGCCATAACCATTGACGCAACAACGACTTACGCAATTCCACCCAGCATGAATCCTCAGAGTTTTCGGACAACAAGTCGTTTCCAATTACCGTGGACAAAAACCCCAACCGGGGGGCGAAACCAATGACCAATGACCAATGACCAATGACCAATGACCAGTGACCAACTAACAGCTAGCGACTAACTAGAAGCAGTTTCAACATTCCTCTCCCCTATCGGGAGAGGCTAGGTGAGGGGCGAGTCTTCCCAGGAACTAACCCTCCCCTAGCCCCTCCCTGCAAGGGAGGGGAATTTATGAGACAGCTTCTACTAACAACTAACAACTAACAACTTACAACTAACAACTAGCGACTAGCGACTAACAACTAACGACTAGTGCAACGTTCCTTGACTACCGCCGCCTGCGTGCGAACAACAGACCGACGAGTGCCAGACCCAGGGTTCCCGGTTCGGGGACGATCGTTGCTGCCTGCGCTGGGTTATTGAGTCCGCCGTAACTCGATTGCCAATCTGCGAGATCCGAGGCGCTCAGCGGATTGGGGGACTCGCCCCGTTGCCAGGCGAGGAAGTCGAAACCGTCGACGTCGCCATCAGAATCAAAGTCGCCGCTCGATGCGGCCACGACTTGGAGCACGACGTCGTTGAGTTCGTAGGAAACATCAAACACCAAACCGGAGGGCAACGGCGAGAAACTGAGCGAACTGAAGGTCCCGGAGATTCCCGCATTGGCTGTGAGTATCGCGAACTCATCACCCAGTTCGGGCGCAAAATTGTTCAGCAGCGAGATGCTCAGGGCCCCGTCCAGCTGCGCCGTGCCGCTGAGCGTCAAGCTATCAAAGTCACCTACACCAAGGTCGCTAAGTTCAACGTCCCATTGTCCCGTGGGCCCTTGAACGAAGTTGGCGGCATCCACTTGCCCAGGAGAATTGCCAATCGTCATCAGACCATGATTCTCAACACTGACACCCAAGACGGCACCATTTGCGAGGTTCATCGCGCTACTGGCCGTGTTGATCAACGCTCCGCTACCTGCGAAGACTGCACCGTTGTCGATTTGGGTGTCACTGATCAGTTGCAAATCACCGTTCAACTGGCTGGAACTGGTCGACTCGAAGGTAAACAGGCTGTCCGTTTCGATGCTGGATGTCAAACCACCAATCGTACTGAGCATTCCACCGAGGTTGGTGGCTTGATTCGATCGAAACGAACCGCCGTCCAAATCGATTTCTCCAGCCGAGGTAAAGTTCATTTGGAAATTGTCAGCGAAGAACTCCTGCCCATCTTCTGCCCTGACAAGACCACTAAAGAACGCAGAGGCTGGCAAGGCGTACTGGACGGTCAAGTCACCGGTGGATGCATAAAACAGACCACTACCCAAGCTGGTGGGCGTCGGATTGTCGAGTGCCAGTGTGCCGCCCTCCGCGACGACCCTGGAATGATTAATGATGTTAGCGGCGATCGTTCCGTGTCCGTTGATCCCGTTGAAACCGCTATTGGTGATCAAGCCGCCGGTTATGCTGCCGCCTTGCAACGTGACCTGGTCGGTAACATTTGTATTCCAAGGTTTCACGACGTGGAGGATGCCATCGTTGTCGGCAGTTCCGAGGATTCCAACATCGAAGATATCACCGCTGAGCGACAGCTGACCATCGTCGGCCAACAGGCGGGCTGTATTGCCAATGAACTGCAGGTCGCTATGGATGTTGCCGAATCCGACGAGATGCCTATTGTTGGAGGTCGACAGGATGCCGTTGACGCCGTTGATCGTGCCGCCCACCAACCGATTCGGATTGGCAAACGAACCACCGCTGAACCGGAAACCTGTGCCTACCGAATTGATGTTCACCGTGCCAGCAATATTCATCTGCGCGGACGATGCACCAGCGCCGGTCACGTTGAGTGTTCCGTCCATGTTGATCGAGTCGCCGGACAGGAAGGTGTCGTACGTCAAGTTTCCGTTGTAGTGAATAATGCCAACCGAGTTGACCGTCCAGTGATTGCCGACTCCGTCCTGTTGGACGGAGAGCTGCCCGCCATCGGCAATGAACATTTCGCTGTAGGTTTGCGTCCCGACGAATTTTGATCGCCCATAGTCGGCCATTTCGGCCGCTGCGATCAGCAGCGTGTCGTTGAGATAGGTGTTGTTAGGAACGAATGGGTTGTAGCTGCTGTTGTCCAGATCGACGGTACCGCCCGACATGTTCAGGTGTGTGAATTCGTTGACGGTGTTGGTGCCGCCAAGGATCAGCGAGCCCGGGCCATTGAAATCGCCTGAGACTCCGCCGTTCACCGGTTCGAAGGTCACAGCACCGCGATGGATGAGCGTGGAACCGTCGGACACGGTGAGCACGGCATCCGATTTGTAGGTCACATCGGAATCGATGTAGGACTCGCCAGCGCCGGTCACATTGACGTACGTGAGCGGCGTGTGTTGGTCGTCGCCGATTTGGATGTGATCGCCGGACAACTCAGGGGCGTATCCGCCAAGGTGGTTGAGATTGAGTACGTGGTTGTGCGTCCAACTCGACACATTTCCCAAATCGACTTCCGCCTTGCCGCCGTTTAGCGTAAGTACATTGTCATACTGCTGCTGACCAAATGGTTCGATTTGATCGGACAACATGCGTAGGAAGCCAAGCTGGTCGATGGTCGTGGAGTTGCCATCCCAGTCAAACACCTCCACATCGACAACCGATTCTTGAGTCACGGTCAGCGGTGCGAAGAGGTTAACTCTGGAGTTGAACAATGAACGATCGATATCGTCGACGATGTTCCCACCGTCAAGCAGTAGACTGGGACCTGAAATGTTGAGCTTGCCGCCAGATCCGACGATTTTTACCCCGTCGGCTGAGTTGCCGTTGATGCCAGAACCGACCCAAAGTGGTGCCAAGATGTTGACGTCACCTTGCACCGTGACTTGACCCGATCCGCCGGTACGAAGCCGCGAACCCGTCACCGTGGGTATTCCCGCGCCGGTATTGGTGAGATTGATTACCCCACCGTTGAACAACTCCCAGGTGTCGTTCGCGACGGTTACATCCAACACGCCACTGTTCACGTTGATCGTCGCGTTGTTGTAGATGTTGTCGGTGTAGTCAATGTTGTCCACGTCGACGGTGAGCGTAACCCCCGGATTGACGGTGGTATCGCCGCCGTCCCACTTGAATGTCGAGACATCAATGTTTGAGTTCGCTATAGCCGTAGCATTCGCCTGCTGAATCAGCGTTCCGGAGCCATGTGCATTAACGCCATCCCACTGTATGTCATTCTTGAGTCGAGCTTCGCCGTCGACTTGGAGCGTCGCGCCCCAGCGGCTTTGCGTCAGCATCTCGACCTCGCCGCCGGGATCGACTTCGAAGCTACCGTTGGTTTGGTCAAAGAGTATGCCCCCGGTAATCCGGCTTCGCTCGGTCCCCGTCGAGGGACCGATCTTAATGAACCCCGCGTTCTGTCCCCAAAGACCATCGAACGTGCCAACGCTCAGCAGTCCTCCGTTGATATGCAAATTGGCAGACCACATGTCGTCGGCCGCCGGGTCCTGAAAGTCGGTTTGCAGCGTCCCGTCGCCGTTGATGGTGATCTTTCGCAGGCTGCCGGTGGAGTCCCAATCCCAGTCGGCGTCGTCCACGATCAGTGCGGCATTGACGATCAAGTGAGACTGATTTTCATTCTGCAGGTCGAAACCACTACCAATCAGAGAATCCGTATTGATGGTCAACGTTCCGCGATGCTGAATCTTGCCGAAGGTGGCGAACAGTTGGGAATCAATCGTGAGTCCACCATCGTTATCAACCATGTCGATCAGCGAATCGGGGTGGTCGATGATGAAGGTCTGGCCTTTGATGTAGGCGGTGTCCGCAGGGACCGACGGGATCAGCAGCGATGGGTTTCCGGGGATCAGTCCGTTATCGACGACCAGCGTCCCAGGCCCTTCAGTCAATTTTCCCAAGAACCAACCTTCGGCCGCATCGAACGACGAGTTGTGGCGGAGTGTCATCGTGCCACGAAACGTTTCGATCTCACCATCAACATCCAGCGTCGCATTGCGTCGAACATCAACGACACCGGAGTAATCCTCGCCGCTTAGATCAAACTTCGCCAATGGATCCGCCGCAGACAGGCGAAGCGTTCTTGCTGGCGGCGCGCCCAGTAGTGGGAAACTCGTGACATTACCGACCGTAAGCGTACCCTCGTTTTCAAAGAGCGTCGTTTCAGTCGAGAGGAGATCCGCGAAGAACAGGTGGCCGTTGCCGTGGAGTTCACCATTGAAGATGTGAAACAGTGCATTGCCGCCCGACTTGGCGACCCACACGGTGTTCGCCATCTCGAAAATGCCGTTCGTGCCGACCAGCGTATCCGGCACCTGCGCCGAGACGTTCGGTTTGTTCGCCGTGTCGTTGGTAGTTGCCTGAAAAACAGCCCCACCGGCAATCGTCAGGTCGTCGAGAATCGTTATGCTGTACTGCTCAGTACCCAGGAATCCGTTGCTGCCATTCTGCAAGATGGAATTAACGGTGTTATTGATGCCAAGCGTCAGATTGCCACCGAACAGGTGAACATCGTCGTCGGGATCGGGCTCGTCCGCGGGGGACCATTTTCCGGGATCGGCGTCCCATACGCCGCCGTTACCCCCAATCCACATAAGTGTGTCAGCGCGAACGGGAGCCAGTCCGCTGTACAAGAAGGACGTAACTAGAATCAATACAACTGTGAGGTTTGCTGGAGTTTTCATGTGGTCACCTACTGACGCATGGGGTGTGTTTAACTTGAATCAATCAGACTTGGTCTACGCCCTTTCCATTTCCATATTTGGCAGCACCCAATTGGTTAGACGATTACCTAGTTCACGGGATGTAGCCACAAAGAGCACTGGTACGTAAATCAGTAATGAACGAATCAACCCGCTGTCCCCAGTTCTAGGTACATGGTCTCACGCCTTGATCCATGCAGCAGCCACCAATATCGGAATCGATCCTCACTCGCGACGATCACGTACCAATCCGCTTTGACTCGGTTGATACTCTGGATACTCGGACAGTGGCGTCGCGATCAGTAGCGGCGCGACGCTGTGGAAAAACTCCGCCAGTTCCGCACGATTCGATGTGTCCGTCCGCTTGTAGAGCCGCTTCGTATGCTCCTGGACCGTATGAATGCTGATGTCGAGCAACGCCGCAGCTTCCTTGGCGGTATTGCCGGCCAGCAGGCACGACAGTACTTGCAGCATTCTTCTGGGATACTTTGTGAAGACCGAGTTTTCGACACCGACCAGCGCTTCCGGCTGTAGGCGTCGGAGTTCCACCCACAATGCGCGTATCAGATGCACCGCTCGACGAGAAAACGGCGGCGCGTCAGGTCGTCGACATGCGCAAAGGAGTTGAATGGTTTCGTCGGGACCGGGATTAATGCTCACCAGTGAGTTGCCTAAGTCGGCAACTTGTTTCGCGAGCAAAGGGATGATGTTGTCCTCTTCATTTGCTCTGCAAGTTGACCTGTTGAGATTGGTCACGCGTGCACCAGCCCACGACTGGGCGTCACTACGCAATCGGTCAATATCGTTAAAGTTGGCCAGCAGGAACTCGGCAGGTGAGGTTGGCAGACCATCCAGGCCGCCGTTTTCGACAACGCTTAGTGGCTCAGTCGCGGTGCCTTCGGTCTCTGCTGCGGAGGCTGCTGGCAAGTCGATGAACGCGACCAGGTCAGCGCCTAGCAGCGCCCGGAGCCGCTTGGTCAGAAGACGCCTCCAGACGAGCCCGTCGATTCCTGCAGCGCGGCATTCACCGACCAGCGAGTACAACTGCCGCGCGTCTCGCAATCGGATTCGATTGCCGGTGTTCGGCTTTTTCCTGCGAGCGCACTCTCGACTCACCGGAGCGAGAACCGGAATGTTATGGATCGAAGAATCGGAGATAAGCTCGCTCATCTATGCGTTTCCGTCCCGTTTCTAAGCAGACTGACTCTGTTGTTGACGTCTGTGCGCAACGCGCTAGCGGTTTATCGGCGACAGATCGCGACGCCTAAGAAGACATGCCGCTGGCTGCGAGAAACGAAACAGAAAAAGAGAGATTTCGCCGAAATTCGTCTGAGATCGCGGATTCAGCGATTCAATTCTGCAGCCGCCCAGCGGTGAAGTTCCCGGATTATGGGTTGTCTGGAGACGGCGGATGCCCTCCACTTAACACCCCGGCTGAAGATCCGCTCCGCTTCGCGACGGTTCTCGGATCTAGCTTCGATCACGGCGAGCGGGAACAGTGCTAGGCCATCCCAGGAGTCCATGGTCTTCGCGGCACTCTCGAGCCGACTTCGAGCCTGAACTAAGTCGCCGCTGCGAAGATAGGCAATCCCCGTTGTAGCGAGGGCGTTGCTGTTGGTCGGAGCCAATTCCGCCGCTCTGATTGCCAGATCCACCAACTGCTCTGGTGACACAGTCGGTTGACCAGGGTAAGTTGCCAGCAGCAAAGAAATCGTGTGCAACGACGTGAATTTGTTGGGGCTTTCGGCAATGATCGTCTCGAGCATTTCCATGCCAAGCTGTTGCTGCCCCAAGTCGATCAGCGCCTTAGCCAGATGGCATTTTGCGTTCAGGCTAAGCACTTCCAGAGCGGGCATGCCTTCCAGTTTGTCGCGGTGGCGCTGGTACACTTCAATCGCCCGTCGAGCGTGAAACTCCGCGCCTGCGGACATTCCACAGTAGATCTGCTCCGAGGCTTGATTCACATGCCATTGAAAGTTCGTCCGGCACAGGGATCTACTCGGTGACGGTACTGGAGCGTTTCCGGGTTCCACATCCTGATCGGCAGCGTTCCACACGTAGAGTTCACCACCGACTGTCGCGATCATACGATCTCCGTCTGCGGAGAACGCGACTTGGGCTCGGTCGGTACCTGACCGTACATCAAGCTCCAGCAGAATCTGTCCAGTCGCCACATCGAGCAAAGCCACCCGTCCGCCCCAACCATCGACGACTGCTAGCCGACGACCGTCAGGGTGAAACGCAACTGCGGTAGCCGAAGCCAACGACATAGCAGTGGACCAAGTTGGAATGCGTTCTTTCGTCCCGACTGCCCACATCTCAACTGCCTGATCATGTGCAACGGCAACGTATTGTGCATCGCGCGATAGTGCCATTGCTTTCACGTCTACGTCGCCATGTTCAGCTTGCCATAGCCTCGCAGCGACACCTCGGCTTGACTCTTCGTTGCCGACCGAACGAGCGTCATATTCGATACTGAAGAGCCCCGTCACACTGTTCTCGTCATGCGACAACACGCGCTTGGCTTCCCAATTCGGCACGGCGAGCCGCAGCGGCGACGTGCCAAGACTCGCCTTCGTTGCAGGGCTCGTTGCTTTGTCGCTCCACTCCACGAGTGAACCGTGTCTGTCAATGGCGATCAGGTGGTCGGCGGCACTTGGAAAACCAACGTAGATCACCTCGTCATCGTGCATTTTCGCTTCGAACATTAGTTCCCCGGAATCGACATCCCATTTCAAGACACTCCCGTCCTCGCAGCCGCAAGCCAGCACGCTGCCATCGGGCGAAAGTGCAATGGACGAGACCCACGTTGGCGCACCGTCGAAGAACTCGATTTCTGCGTCGGGATCTGCGAGGGGCAACAGCCTGCAACGAAAGTCCTGCGATCCAGGCAAAGCGCGACTGGCTCCCGATGCGATTGCAATCGCGTTGCTGGACTCGTCGAAGGCAATTGCGGCAGCACTTGCGGTGACAAAACGTTGATGTGGGTTGTCCGGGCGCGCGTTGGATTCTAGTACATTCCCGTCGGCGTCGACGACATAAAGATGCTCCTCGCGGGGATGATGCGTGAGCCAGAATGGTCGATTGAGAGTTTCCGCGGAGCGAAGGCTGATCCTTTCCACCGACATGTCGTAAGAATACAGCCGTCTGCCGTCGTCCCCAAAAGCCAAGACGTACCGACCGTGTGGCGAGATCGACAGGTCGTAGGACAGCGGCTGATCACCGGCCAAGTGAACCTTGGTGTGACGCGGGGGGTGCTCCAGACGGTCCCAGTATTGAATCGCTTGATCGTATCCGTTC
This sequence comes from Bythopirellula sp., assembly GCA_965228965.1. Classification (GTDB taxonomy): domain Bacteria; phylum Planctomycetota; class Planctomycetia; order Pirellulales; family Lacipirellulaceae; genus Bythopirellula. The sequence continues at coordinate 3,837,218 of OZ245849.1, read as the reverse complement.
GCCACAACATAGCGGCCATCCGGCGTGTAGGCGACATTCATCAGTCCCTTTCGCGTCCGCAAAACCGCTTCCTCGGTGCCGGTTTCCGTGTTCCACAGACGGACGGTCCCATCTCCGCTGCAGGAAGCGATTTGTAAACCAGTAGGGCTGAAGGCAACGCGGTAGCATCGGTCGCGATGACCGTTGAGGCGCTGAATTACTTGCTTTGATTCTAGATCCAAGATCTCGACCGAATGGTCCTCGCAGGCTAGTGCGACGATGGGGCGTGAAGGGTGATAACAAACCCCAAACAGTCCACACGACGCTTGCGGCACTTCAGCAATGGCCTCGCCCGTTCGAGCATTGTGGAAAGAAAGCAAACCTTCTTGTTGAGAAAAGCGAATTCCAACCGAAGCAATGGTTTGTCCGTCAGGCGAAAATGCGGCATCCATCAGCGGACCAAAATCTGTTTCGTGTTCGAACAGAAGCTTACGAGATCGCGTATCGAAGACGGCCAAAGATCCAGGTTCCTCTGTTCCCCAGCGACCTTTAACAATGGCAAGTAGATTGCCATCCGGGCTGAGAACACACCGTCGTGTGTCTGGGCCCAACGTACCCAGAGTTGTGTAAGTATTGCATGATTGCTTCAGATACTTCCATTCCCAGTGCCGTCGTTGTGGATCGGTGCTGTTGAGTACCTCCAATGCGCGTAGCGACTCGCTTGATTTGATCTCCTTATGCGCCAACGCAAGTTGATTCGAATACAAGGCGTCTTCTGCTGCATTGCGCAGCCGTGTTTGCGTCCGTTCGCCGAGTGCCGCCTGATTCCACTGCCAACTGATCAGAAGCAGTACTACTAGGATGGCACCGGCGAGTCCGGCGGTGAGCGCCGTCGGTAGCGGGTGCCGACGAGCGAGCTTAACCATGCGCTGCGCAAAACCCGTTGGCCGCGCGACAATCGGCTGACCGTTCAAGAATCGATTTAGGTCCTCCGACAGCGCCGCTGCCGATTCGTATCTGTGCCTGGGATCCTTTTCCATGCACTTCAGGCAAATTGTCTCCAGATCGCGTGGAACTTTTGGATTCAATCGCGACGGTGCCACCGGATCCATCGCGCAAATGCTCTGCAGCACGTCGATCGTTGATTCGCCAACGAACGGCACCTGCCCGGTCACGAGATGGTAGAGAATCGCACCGAGCCCATAGACGTCCGTTAATGGCCCAATCTCGCGATTGCGTCCTTCCGCTTGTTCAGGTGCCATGTAACTTGGCGTGCCAACCACGGCGCCAGTTACCGTGATGGATTCCGGCGTGCCATCCTCAGTGTCATTCAATCGTTTCGCCAAGCCAAAATCGGTGATCTTCGGAACGCCATCCTCGGTCAACAAAATATTGCCCGGCTTCAGATCGCGATGCACAATACCTCGATCGTGTGCATACTGCATCGCATCGGCCAGACTTGCCACTTGCTTTGCTGCTTCTTTGCCAGCGATCGGACCAGTGGCAATCTTCGTTTCGAGCGTTCCACCACCAACATACTCGAGCGCGATAAATGGCAGACTCTCTTGGATATCTGCCTCATACACTTGAACTATGTTTGGGTGCTGCAAATTGGCGACCGCTTTCGCCTCAGCTAAGAACCGCTTAATCTCTCGATCGGTGGTCGCGCTGCCTTTGAGGATTTTCAAGGCGACGAATCGATCCAGGTCAATCTGCCGTGCCTTGAACACGACACCTCCACCACCTGACCCGAGGGACGACAAGACTTGGAATGCACCAAATGTGCTCCCAGGGCCCAATACTCTTGGTAGGGTTGCCGATTCAGAACCAACTTGAGAAGACGACTCATCTACGCTTAATGAGTCATGGATTCTGAACAGTCGTTGGATTCGCTGGGCATAGGCGGGAAATCGATCGAGATACTCCTGAACCTGAGGTGCTCGGCCGAGTTCCTCGCGAATCAAATGATCGTTGTAGATGACTTCGACGACTAGCTCTTCTTGTTCCGCAACGTAGGCAAACGCGTCGAGCGTTCTCTCGACCGCATTTTCCTCGCCCGCAAGAAGATAGCGCTCGAGCATCTCACGAGCCGCTTGCAACTGTTGCTCAGGTCTCGCCACCAAAGATATTCGTCCTTAGTTTACCTAGTTCAATTGCAATCGATTACCCTGCAGTTTGTAGTATACTGAGTGGTAGACAAGAACGGGACCAAGTTTTCGAATCGGATTGCCAGTTGATTCATGAGCGCGCTTAGCAGTGAATTCGACGACCTGCTGGACAAGGCGCGGGCTGGCGACGACGACGCGATGTCCCAACTTGTTGGGCAGTATCACAACGATATTCGAATCATCGCGCGGGCCCATCTTGGTCCAGCACTGCGTCCGTACATGGACTCTCTTGATCTGGTCCAGTCGGTCCACCACAGTCTGATTGTCGGTTTGCGGGCGCAGCGATTTGAATTCGCCTCTGCAGATAAACTGGTTGCACTTGCTTCAGTCGTCCTGCGACGCAAGGTCGCAAGACATTGGCGGACGCTGCGCCGACAACAACGTGAGAGCGGCATCCGACCGCCTGATTCTAATCTTCCCGACTATGTCGTCTCGCTCGACGGCAGAGAACGTGACCCCGCGGATATTGCATCATTTCGAGATCAGATTGCCTTTGTCTTGAACCGACTCAACGGCGACGACCGCGACCTCGTTACGCTTAGACTAGAAGGCTATAGCACTGCCGATGCTGCGCGACGCTTGAACCTCGATGCAGACGTGGCACGAGTTCGCTTGAGCCGTCTTCGTCGGCAGCTAAAGGATACAAGCTACTTATCCGCGCTCGTCTGAAGAATAAAGTGTTTGCACTTCGATGAGCTCAAGATCCCGTTTGACGGTGTAATGCTCTCCGGGAAGAATGTTCATAGGAAACACGGAAGCAAGAGCATACGCCTGGAACGAGCGATCGGCATTAGCAAACCCGAGATTTGGTGCAGATGCCTGAAGACCCAATGAGAGCCGAAAGCACCAGTGCGAGAGACCTAGCGATGCCCAAGCGTAAGCGATCGACTGCCGCACAGAAAAAGAGGCGCAGAGAGCGTCTGTACGAAGAACAGGACGGTAAGTGTTACTACTGCGGATGCCCGACGATCATCATCAACTACACGAAGAACCCCGACAAATTCCCAGACAACCTTGCCACTCTTGAGCATTTGGACAACAAGTTAAGCAAGGATCGGAAGCCTGGCGAGCCCGCACGAGTCGTGATGGCGTGCTACCGATGCAACCAAGAGCGCGGCGCTGAAGATCACAAGCAGCATCGAGAGCAATAAAACTCGCCTCTTGCACACCCGCACATCACCCTTTGGAACACCGAAACACGGACGTAGTGTTAAAGATGCAGCCATTCACATACGCGCTCTAAGACGGGCGCAGCCCCATGAAGCGGCCCCGCTGGCGCGGGATCGGCCGTCACGAAACTGCGATTGTTGAATCAACCACGCGCGGATTCATGGTGAACGTTCGTCCTAGAATTGCCAAACCAGACACAAAAGCCGTAACATAGCGCCAGACAACTCGAAGCAGGTTGTTCCTGATCACTGCAAACGCGGTGGTTCCTGTCGGTCAGCCGACCGGTCGGAACCGCTGCGTTTTTTTGTTGGCATCTGCAATGAGGGCTGCTGCCGAAATCCACCCCAACCATCCCAACGGGCGTGGCGACGTTAGGCGGTCGGGGATTGGCTTGCTCGCAAAGTAGCGTGTGCTAGACGTTCCTCACTCCCAGAACAATCAGTTAGCTACCGCCTGAAATCTTCGCTGACAACGACGCGCGAAGAGGTGCCGCCTGCTCCTGATTGAGCATGGCCAGGTAAGCGATTTTACCGCGCACGTGCCTCACGGCCGATTCATTGGTCAGGTCGAGTTGGTGGATGGCAGCGCGCAGCTTCCTTCGCTCAGTTCGAGACAACCCTTTTCGATCGTTGACCACGACGCCTGCCACTCGCTGCCGCTGGCCTCGCCGCAGGACACGAGTCTTCTTCCGATTGAGGCGAAAACCCTCGTCGTTAATGATGTCGCGTGCGAACCGTATCAGTTTCTTCGCCTTGGACGGGTCGTCTCCTGAAAGCGTGAGATCATCGGCATAGCGAGAATACTCAAATTCGAACTTTCGAGCCAATCCAGCGAGCCGACGGTCGAGTCGCATCAGCACCGCGTTACACAAACCGGGGCTGGTCGGCGCGCCCTGCACGCAGACGCGGGGGCCGATGGGCACATAGTAGGTTTTTCCTTCCGCCACCACTGGCTGACGTTCTGCTTCGGTCGTTAGTACAGCCAAGACAGTTGCCACTGGGTACGCATACCCCAGCGATATCAACAGACCACGTACACGCCCGTAGTGAATCGACGGGAAACAGTCTTCCAAGTCGAGCTTAATCACGACGTGCTTACCAACATGTTTCTCCGCGTTCGTGGCTACCGAGCGACCCGATCGAAAGCCGTGTGCTACTTCGCTCACTGGCAGGTGGCTGACTAGCAGTGCATTCAAATTGCGCTGAATCGCTTTGAGCCGCGTCTTGGGTGCGTGAATCAGCCGGTGGCCACCGCTGCGTTTGCGTATCGCGAACGTTACGTAATGTGGCGACGTCTCGCGTTGTCGGTGGATGCTATAGTGTTGCAGTTGCCCTTCGGACAGACCGAGCGCGTGGGCAACGTCAGCTTCGGTGAGCCAAACCGGCAGTCCGTACCGCTCGAGCTGCTCGGTGTCGGTGACCAAATCGCCAATTCCGCGGTTACGCGTTCGCATCGTGTTAGAGAACCGGCGAGTGGCTTCCTTGGCTGGCATGACCTTTGGCTTCTTCGGCCGCGGCCAGGTGTAGGGATCGACCTTCGGCTTCGGTTTGGGAAGGAGCCGCTTGTCGCGGACTGCGAGGCGCCTGTGATCAGGTTTAATTGGGCCGCCGGACGTTTCGACGACTTCTTCCACCTCGCCGGCATCGGTTCCGGCCAATCCGGACACATTTCGCGTCGGCTTTGGTTTTGTGAACAGCGAATGTAGCCAATCAAGTAGGCTCATGGGCGATGTCGTGGAGGCGACAGAGGGGCGAATCACTTGTTTCCCAGAACAACCCACGTCCGAACCTGGTGGCAAACCACTTGCAAGGCTCTGGACCCGTGGCTCCCGGCGTTGCGCACGCTGGGAACTGTGGCGGCGTAATGTACGCAGCAGGCCACCGCGGCGAAACACCGCGGCATAGTTGGCTGGTTGCACGCACACCAGGCTCGGGCGTCGATTGTTCTGTGTCTCGTATACCTGCTAGTTTTGTCCTCGAAGTTAGCTTTCGTCAATATCGTCAAACGGCGACGGCCGTGTATGCTGTGCGGGCGTTTCGGCAGCGGCATTGCTACTCGTTCCATCTACGCGTTGATTGGCACTCGCCTGGAACAACGCCAAAATGTGTTCGCAAGGTCCCTGATTCATCAGATGCTCTTGGAAGAACTCGCACGTGCAACGTCCAAAGATGATTCGCCCAGTGTCGCTTACGACGACTTCCACCGCGTCGGCATCTCCCGCGTGACCGGTCACACGCCAATCGCGGTAAACAATCTCTCGAGTGATTGGCCCTTCCGGAGTCTTCAGGCGTTTGACTTTGGTGTTCTCCTCAGCCTGACATGACTCGACGGTCACCAAGCGCTCAGCAAGCATTTGTGCCGCTTGCTCGCGGCGCAGATCAGGCGGAAAAAAACTCTCTTCATCAGCAGGCGTCTCGAACAATTCACGGCTGCGAAAGTCTCGGGCTTCGACGTCGAACATAGCCCTGCCTTGCCTACATAGCCGTACCATCAGTTGCGACGCAGCCGACTTATCGACGTTGAGTTCGCTGGCCAATTGACGGATCGATAAGTGATAGTTCTCTCTAAGCGATTTGAGGGCCGGCTCGAGCAACGCATCATCGGCCTCGGCGGCGTCGGCGAGCAAATCGAATCCACCGGTGCCGGTGAACCCCGATGCCGACCACCCGGTGATACCCAAGACAAATGTCATGCCAGGAAGCTTCACTGCGTAGAAACTTGGCAGCGACCGGCCCTTGAGATAGACCTCGACCGAATCGGCAAACGGCAACAGGCCTTCAATCAACTTGAGCCTTCGCCGGCCCCATACGCGCGTGTTCTTTGGCTCGGTGTAATTGTGCTCGGCGCCTGCAAGCGGAACGACGTGTTCCCACGGTTCAAGTACCAAGCGAGCATCGTCGCCGGGTATGAATTCGTACCGCAACGCACGAGGCGAAACTCGCGCCTTCGTATAACGCAGAAAGCGGATGGCAGATAAGAGGTCGATAGGATTGACGGTAATGCGTGTACCGGGCATTGCCATGGCCGCCTGCACTTGCAGAAATCCACGCACCCAGCTATCGGGCAAATCGACTTTCTTCTCGAACCGCCCTCCAGCTCCTGTCGTCGACAGCTCGACCCCTTCGGCTCCGATCCTGAACGAAGTCTTACGGCTGGTGCGCATCTCTCCCAACGCGCCCCATAACCAGGCCGTGAAGTCGATATTGGTGGTGCCTGTGACCACTTCCCCTTCTGCATCAAACAGGTCGGGGTCGACCACCAGACAGGCATACGCGGACTGGTCTTGGCTAAACGCTTCGAAGAACAATCGGTCTGGGTGAACGGTGATCACTGGGTCCAGCAAGTCCGACGCTGCAAACCAAGTGTCGTCCGACCAAATGACTTCCCCCAGTGCGCGCATCGCGATGCGAAAAATAAACCCGTGGCGGGCAATCTGGCCGTGGAACCGAACCGGCCGACGAGCGTTCGCGGCCAAGCCCAGTGTGCACTCGTCGCGCGTCGCGTCGAGTACCGATGGCGAAGCATAGTCGACTAGCACAATCATGCGACTGCTTCCTCCAGGCCATACACAACTGGCTGTTCGCCCTCGCCGCGGAGTTCGGGGCGAAGGTGGAGGATTGCACCAATCAAGCCGATCAGTTGCTCCTTGGGATACCGCGTATCAGGCAAGCGAAGTGACTGGCGAGCTTTCGCCACCACTGTCTTCGCGGCAGCACCGTCACCCTTGGCTGCACTGAGTAACGCGCCGAATGCTGCGATACGCGTCTTCCGATGCAGGGGTCGCAGCAGCGTGCCGAGCAAGATGTCAAGCGTATCGACGGCGATTTGATGTGCCCGCGGATCGTCTTGCGCCAATACTCGATAGGCAAGCATCTGCACGTGGATCTCTGATCCTTCGACCAGATCGCGAACTGCTTCGGGCACGGCGAGGTACGCGTCGAACGAACGGACGAACAAGAGCCGCGCAAGCTGATTGGTCTTCAGCAGTTGTGGATAGCTGTAGACGACGAACGCCGGGATGCGTGTCAGCACATTGGCTGCGCGTCTGGCGAATTCTTCTGGATCACTATCTCGAATTGCCTGGTAGTAGGTGCCCAACTCCTCCGCGGTGTCGGAGATTTTGTCCCGTTCCTTACTGGCATAGTAAGCGTGATCGTAGCGAATCTGCGTTGCATAGCGGCTCGCCAAGAGATCAACCAGATCGTCATCACCTTCTGCCTGAGCGGCATGAAGGAGTTTCGGAAAACCTTGCCACCACATGGGTGTGATGTTCGGTTTGAAAGGACCGCGAACAATATCTGGATACTGCCGATACAGCCGCGTCGCTAGCTTATCGTCTAAGGAGTGTACTTGGGCGAAACCAAAGCCGCCCCAGTTGAATTCGCGCGAAACCCCTGCGAGTGCCGCCAGACGCTCGACGCGCACCTTGTCGGACATCCGCTCTTCACTCAACAATTTGTCCACCGCCTTGTTAAGCTGCTTGGCATCGCGGCTCATGCGGATCGTTGCCGACCAAAGGTCCCACCACTCCTTCTCTTCAGCCAGCCTAATCATTGGGCCAGACTTGTCGCCGTACCAATTGCCGACCATGTACTCAAGTTTGCTGCGGACGTAGGGCATCGCATCGCGACCGCGGGCCTGCAGCAGCTTGATTGCCGTATCCCCGAGCTGCAATCCAAAACCCTCCGGATGGCGCCGCTCGAGTTCCGCGTTCAATTCATCAATATCGCGAACTCGGTCGGCGAGCGCGAGCACTTCAGCTTGCCACTCTTTGACCGCGATTTGCTTGCGATAGAGCGCGTAGTGCAGATCCTCGTCTCCAGCCGCCAGCGCGGTCTGCGAGAGTTGCTTCCATAGCGCACGTTTCTCACCGCCCCAATATGTATGTGGCAGGTGCCGCAGGAGGAAAGCGCTAGACGAACGATCTGTCTTATACAACTCGAGAGCCGTCGATTCGTCGAGGTCGAACCAGTCGTCGTACTCATCCAGCACGATGGCTCGCGCTGCCGGCGAGGCGGCGGCGCGATACTCCGAGAGCAGCGCGGCGTTCCACGCCTTTAGATCGAGGCCCCAACCCTTGCCGGCATGCTTCCAACGCAACAACCGGCGGACTAGCCGCGTATCGCGTCCATTGCGAGCAGCGGCGAGCCACTCCTCCAACCGATCGGCGTGATCTGCCCACTTTAAGCGTTTCCATTTCCGCCCTGTGACATGCCAGTCGGAGAAGTATTGTAGGATCAGACTACGAAACACCGGTTTGTTTCGCGTGTAGAGCGTCGGCCCCCAGAACCAAGTGAGACCTGGAAACTGCGCGTCGCGAGTCAGCCCTTCCAAGTGATCGCGAAGCCGCCGGTCATCCGGTTGCGAGTCGAAAAGCTCAGTGAGTGTTTGCTGGAGTCGGGTCTGTTTAGCCATGACAGGTACACCAACTGGCTGTACGGAAAAGTTGCTCAGATCATACGGCAATCAAAGCACATCCGCTAGTAGCAGCGTGCACGATTGGAATTTCCAGACATTTGAGCGAGTGTTTCTGTCCATGACCGTATGCCCGTATCGCTTTACTGACGGCGTGCTGAGGCGAACTTACTATGACAGTATTGGGATCAGGTTGCTTTCGTATGTTACGAAATTGGCAGCATGCATTTGCAACAATCGACTCGATAGGATGCAGTCGGCGGAAAGTCGCGTGACTGACTCAAATGGACTACGACGACTCAATTGCCGCCCTTCGAAGCAGGCCAAGCCGCTGCATCCAGGGATGCATCGCATGCCCGTGGTGGCAACTATTCCTGGAAGATCCCCACTATTCTGGAGATTCATGCGATGGAACAGGTGTAATAGTACTCGGGAACGGTCTCGGTGGGACGCCTGTCGACTTCGCCCGCTCGGCCTCGTTGTAACGGTGTTCGAATCTGCAACCGCCGCCGGACGCTTGCGTGATCCCTACTCCCGTCAAAACTAGCAACTACATTGCATTCAGGCCTTTTTCCCGTACATGCGCTTGCGAGAAGCTAAAATTGAAGGAAAGTGTGACCAAGATTGTATCCTGCTCGCCGCGGATTCGGTATATTGAATTCCCTTTCAATAGGTAGTTTTGCCCACCAGCCCCATACTTCCACATGGCCAAACCGCTAGTCTTTCAATTCGGCGATCGTGACCTCTCCTTTAACCTGGAAAAGGTCGATCGCTCTAAGCTTTACGGCTACAAGGAAGTCGAGGTGCTCGATGATGAGGGTGGTGTCTGCGATCTCGCGACGCTCGCAACCGATGGTCAGACTGTCGTCGGGCGCGGCGGTACAGGCATGGGCTATGTGTCGAGCGGCGGAGAGTGGTGCGAAAAGAGTGAGCTCAAACCGATCGATTTGGACGGTAACGAAATCACTTCGGTTGAGTCATCGTACAGCGCGCCGATCAAGTTGTTCGAAACAGCGTCGCACAACGAATACCTCGGCCATAACATTCGCTCCATTTACCGAATGACGACCGAAGACCAAATCGACGAACTGGTCGAGGAATTAGACCGCGGAACGATCTTCTCGTTTCCTTATAGCTATCGCGGCGGTTTGGAAGCAGACGCGGGCTTTATGCTCAAGAGCGACGAAGGCAACTTGTTCCTGGCCATTGGACAACCGACAAAGATTGAGTTTATCAGTATGCAGCCGTCGATCTCGGTAGTCGACGACACGGAGGAAGACAACGAGACGGACCTCATGGATTTCGAGATGATCTAGTGCTTTGTCAAGCAAGCTTTCCGGCTTGACTACACTAGCAACGAATTCATGGGCGAAATTAATATCTGCAACAGTGCCGACCGCGACGCGGTTGTGTTGACCACCAGCGTTCGATCAGCCAAGCGGATTCGCTGGCTAGACAGCGATAGTCGGCAGGCTCAGAGTGTCCGTGTTGTCAAGGCGCCCATTGATCACGACATCAGCGCGCTCAAGGAGGAAATGGGCGATCTCTCGAAAGTCTCCGAAGCCCTCGTTGTAGCCGATCCCGAAATCGATTTGGACCAAACCGGGCGATTCTTGCGGGACACTTCGCGAGTTTATGTCAATGGCGAACGTCAGATCGTCCACAAGGTGAAGTTTTGGGAGGTGGTCCGCAATCCAGACCGCTCGGAGCGCGAGCGCAGGCCGCGTAAACTGCTCGATCCCAACTTGGCAGGAGAAACGCCGCTGAGGTGGTCGGGCAAATACGTGGACAAAGATGAAGCCTGTCGCAAGTTCGTCTTCTCCGGAAAAGTGCAGCTCCGCCACGTCAATGGCTTGACCTACGACTTCCTGTACGGGATGGCGAAAGAGCTACATGATCGGAACAGTCTGCTACTACTTGGCGCAGGACCTAAGTCCAACGAGCCAATAATTCTCAGACGCGGCGGATCGCCCTATCGAGGTTTCCTGGAAGGGCGAATCGACGGGGACAAGTACGCATTGATTCTGCATTTCTCCAATCTTGAACTCAAGGCCCCAGCACCCAAGCCTGCCGAGTCTACCGATGAGGAGGCTACATCATGAAACACGACGGCGCTATCGACAAATCAAACGTTGAGATCAAGTTGGGCGACTATGCCGTCGCCGCGGCCACGAGTCTCTCCAATCCAGCCCTCTTGCCGAGCGTGCAAGAATATCGGCGTCGTACTGGGTCGCTGATGCGTTCGCTCTCTCGCGACGATATCCGCGAGAAGACTCCCGCGGCGGAGTACCACGTCAGTCGCAAGATCGATGGCGAATTCACCGTGTTGGTCTATCAGGATGGCGAAGTGTTCACGCTCAATCCTGGTGGAGCCGTGCGATTGGGACTGCCCTGGGAGGTAGAAGCTGCAGAGTTACTCGAAAACGCGGGAGTCAAGCAAGCACAGATTGCGGGAGAACTCTACGTACAGTGTGACGACCGTCGCAGTCGTGTCCACGACGTCATAAGCATTGCCCGACAACCAGAATCTACCGATGACCTCGAGCGCTTGCGGTTTGCGGCATTCGACATCCTTTCGCTAGACGACGAGCCATTGGAATCGTTTGCGAAAACGTGGCAGGAAATCGAAAGAATCTTTGGCGAGGGTTCGCTTGTGCATCCAGTCGACGCTACGTTCGTCAACAGCGTCGACGATGTCGAGAAACTGTTCGAGACGTGGGTGGAAAAGGAGGGAGCCGAGGGTATCGTTGTTCGGAGCGACTCCGCCGGGATGTTCAAGATTAAGCCCAAGCACACACTCGATGTCGTCGTCATCGGGTTCGCGGAATCAGTGGGTGACCGTGAAGGGTTGCTGCACGATTTACTGCTCGGCGTGATGCGGGAAGATGGGACCGTACAGGTGCTTTCCCGTGTTGGCGGTGGATTCAGCACGGAACAGCGCCGCGATCTGCTCTGTGATCTGAAAGACATTGTCGTCGAAAGCGAGTTCGCCGAAGTCAACGCCGACAGTGTGGCCTACCAGATGGTACGGCCCGAGTGGGTGATCGAGATCAGCTGCCTCGACCTGGTTTCTCAGAATACGCGCGGCGGGACCATCAACCGAATGGTTCTCGATTTCGACGGTCAGTATCGCGTCGTACGTCCTCTCCCACTGGCAACGGTGATTTCGCCACAGTTTATCCGCCGCCGCGAGGACAAGCAGCCTCGACCCGAAGACGTCGGTATGGAACAAGTGACTCGCATTGTGGAAGTTCCGCTCGCCGATCGCAGCGCTCGGCAGATGAGCCTGCCGCCGAGCGAAATCATTCGCCGAGAGGTCTACACGAAGGAAGCGAAAGGGGAGACTATGGTTCGCAAGTTCGTTGCCTGGCGAACCAACAAGGAAACCGAGAGCGACGAGTATCCTGCCTATGTGCTGCACTACACGGACTTCAGTCCCAATCGGAAGGCACCGCTGGCTCGGGAAGTTCGCGTCTCGAGTTCCGAGCAGCAGATCCTCCAGTTGCTCGACGGCATGAAAGAAGCGAATATAAAGAAAGGCTGGGAACTGGCTGCTGCGACGGAAGCAACCGTGGCGGTTCCTGAGGCTTCTACACCGACAACGGCCCCAACCAAGAAGAAGGTTGCGAAGAAAGCTGCCGAAAAAGGAGGCGCAGGCACCAAGAAAAAGACTGCCAAGAAAACTGCTGCGAAAAAGAAACTAGCACCGTCCGAACGTACCCGCGAGAAGACTGTCAAGAAAAAATCCGGATGAGGGATGTTCTATGTTGCAAGGGAATGCCAACCCTGGCCTGGCCGACCTGTCCGTCTCGATCACAGGCCGCTTGGCCACCATGACCCACGAGGCTGCGGCCGCCTTGATCGCCGAGTTTGGGGGTCGCTATGTCCACTCGGTCAGCCGGCAAACAAACATTCTCGTTTGTGGGCAAGAAGGATGGCCGCTGGGAAACGATGGGCAACCAACGCAGCGGCTACGTCTAGCCAGATCACTGCGGTCGGACGGCTACGACATCGAAATCCTCCAGGAGGATGCTTTTCTCACCCGACTGGGACTGCTGGATCAGCACGAATCGATCCATCGTCGCTACACGATGGTGCAACTAAGTCGGATCTTGGGAGTTTCGCGTTCGCGGATGAAAACTTGGGCACGTGTCGGACTAATCGAACCGGTCGAAACGATTCATCGTCTCGCATACTTCGACTACCAGCAGGTCTCGACCGCCAAAATGCTGGAACAACTTGTACGGGAAGGGTTGAGCCCTATCGCAATACGACGAGGTCTTGAGCGGCTGCGCAACTGGCTACCTGGAACGGAAGGCGCGCTTGCGCAAGTATCGTCGTTGGAATGTGACGGTGCTGTCTTAGTCCGACTCCATAGCGGCGAGCTGGCTGAACCAACGGGTCAGTTGCGGTTTGACTTCGAAGCTGCCCAAAGTCAAAACTCACCGGCCGTCGCTGGTAAGCGCGAGCGAACCGCTGAAGAATCGTTCCAAGCCGCCATCGAATTTGAGGACCAAGGAGACTACCAGGCAGCGGCAGATTGCTATCGAGAAGCAATCGCCCGAGACGAATCTGATCCGGTCCTCTACTTTAATCTTGGCAATGTCCTTTACCAGCTTGGCGACCTTCCCGAGGCGATCGATCACTTTGAGCGCGCGACTCGATTGGACTCACAGTATGTCGAGGCATGGAATAATCTCGGCAGCTTGTTGTATGAAGCTGGTCGACATCGCGAGGCGGTCAGTGTGCTGCGTCGGGCATTGCAGCTCGTGCCGAACTATGCCGACGCTCACTTCAACCTTGCCGACTGTCTGGCATCGATAGGTGACCAAGAAGGCGCTCGAAAGCACTGGGAGGTATACCTCAAGCTCGACCCCAGAGGAGCAATGGCCGACCAAGCGTCGTTCAAATAGAACGAATTGATTTCGCTGAAACGCGCCAAATCGGTCGAGTCGGGTTGATGCCAGGATTAGTCCCAGCGGCGGGGAGCCCCGACAAGTTGAGAGTTCGGTAGGTAACTTCTGCCTGCAGCCTACCAATCATTGTGAGCAATAGAATCGCGGCACCCCAGCGTGATTGGAAGCAATCTCGGCCTTACGGCCATACTCAAGCCCTGATTTGAAGGATCCCTATTCGGATTCTTGGCGTCGACGCAGAACACCGGCCAGCGACCAAACGCTTAACAACAACGCAGTGGATGGTTCGGGTACTATGTTCTCAATCGCCACTAACTTCAGAGTGACGTCGTGCGGGTTGTAGAGGACCTCCCACTGAAATACCTTACCAGCGGCCAAAGAAACGGGATCGGCATCGAAAGTTCCGCTCACATCAGCGACGGAGGTGAGGATGGTGAACTCATCGCCGATCTCAGGGAGGAACAGTCCACTGCCTGCATCAATCAACTCGACGCCTAGCAAACCGTCGAGCAAAGCGTCAAAGCTGCCAGTGACTTGCAGTAGGTCATGCTCGTCGCCCGCAAGGTGGCCGCCTATGTCGACGATCCAAGTGCCGGTCGCCGTGTTCTCAAAGCTATCTACGGACGCGATGCCTGGAGAATCGCCAACCGAGAGCAACCCTTGATTGACCAAGCCAGTTTCATCGAGGGTGACTCCATCAGCGAGCGTCATCTCTCCGGTTGTCCTGTTAGTCAATGTTCCCGCGCCAACGAACGTGGCACCCGCGTCGATGTATGACTTTTTCTGCATTCCCAAGCTCGAGGACGGGGTCCCAAAGTTGGTGGTGGCTCCTGATGCAAATCGCGTATCGGCGTTGACGCGAATATCTGTCCCTGAAACGTTGAGCTCACCCGCGAGCCACACCTTCGATCCTGCCAAACGCGTCGTGCCGAACGGCAGAATGTTGTTCAGGTTCAACGTTCCTTCCATGGTCCAGAAGTCCTCGGGGTCCGCGAGGTTCAGCGTGAACTGACCGGTAGCGCCACCGCCAATGGTCATCTCGCTTCCGAAAGTGTTTGACTCATTTGTTGACTGGATGTTCTCCGCATTGACCACCAGCGACGAGTTGACTTGCCAATCGGCTTGAAAAGATGCGCCCGGGCTTCCGTCCAAATCGAATCGATGGGCGTTGATTACTGTCACTCCGCTAACGGTGGCATCATCGAACTGGCGAGCGACACCATTGATGGTCACCTCGCCGTCCCATTCGGTGGGACCAAGAAACGTGACCACCCCATCGATAGGGGCATCGCTGAACGTTGTGAAAACGCCACCACGTATCAAAGTTTCATCGCTAAAGACGAGTTCCGTCGTGCCAGATTCTAACGTGAACTGTCCGCCATTGACGATGGTCGCTCCTGCGAACTCTACTCGCGATTCATTTCCCAGCTTAACGTCCGCGCTCGAGTTGATGGTGGCATCCGAAGTAATCACCAAGTGTGCCCACTCGCCGAAATGGAGACTTGATGTCATCGAGAGTTCCCCCTCAAGCGTAACGGGAGATCCCTCAATAACCGCGGGCTGATTAGTTTCACCATCAATACCGACCTGCACTACGCTGTCCGCATCCAAAGTCCAGCTCTCCGTGAGATTCATCGTTAGACGGCGATCGTTCGCAAGTGATAGTAGGTCGCTGAACGCATCGGTGAGGCCTGTACCGTTAAGCGTGAAGTGATCGTTGACTTTCGGTCCGCCATCGCCAAAACTGTTTCCGCCAACAAACAGCTTGCCACTTTCGTTGGTGCCATCGAGATCGAATAGGGCATCTCCAAGCTGGTTCAACGTCAGCACTCCTTGCGCATCGATAACTCCGTCGTTGGAAGCCGTAAAGAACCCACCGTTAAAGTTGACGACGCCTTGTCCGGCCAACCTCGCGTTGGCGTCGATCAACAGCGAGCTTCCGATGTTCGCGACGGCCCCACCGCGGAGTGCGAGTTCGCTATCGGCGCTGAGAGAGACTTGGCTAGCCGTCAAGTCGGCCGGGCCTGCGCTAGGGTAGATGAACAATGCGGCGGGCTGACTCGGCCCGGGGTTGAGCACGTTCTCGCCCCGAATTGCAAGGGCCGCTTGAACAGAAACCGGAAAGGCGTCGCCGGCAGGCAGCACGCGATTGGTGACTTGGTTGCCGTTGCCGATACGCAGGTCTTCAACGAAGGCCGGCTGATCAATCTGGATGGACAAGTCTTGTACCGTGGATTCGAAGGTTCCGATGAACGCGAGATCGGTGATCCCAGGCACGCTGTTGGTGTGCCAGTTGGAGGGCTCAGACCAAAGGCCGTCGCCGCCGATCCAGTCTTGGCCGAGCGCTGGTTGGAGGTTGATGATCGCGAACGCTGCAACCGTTAGCAGCGGTGGAGTCAGCAAGATTTTTCGAGCATGTCGCATTGTGTTCTTCCCAGGCTTGGCAGGCACCTTGAAGTACCGCGATGAACCTACGGACCTCGCACCTTGGAGCGAATTAGTCGGCTGTTTCAGAGAGAAACGCCATCGGCAGTGTCGAGCGACACACGAAGCAAGAAAAACAGAAGATTTCCGCTTTCGACGTATTGAACGTCGCGTAATCGGTGGTTGGTTTTTGACCCCAGCGTCGACGCGGAGCGGGAAAGAGAATAGCGAACTTCGAACAAGGGATTTCACAGAGTGAATTACATCCCAGTGCTTCTGCGGTCCGACAATCATTGCTTGATGTTCTGCAACTCATTTTCCTCCGTGCTCTCTGCGTCCTCTGTGGTGAATCCTTGCCATTCGGCAGACGCTTTCGCTTCCTGGCGCGCGGCTAGGTTAGGCGGTTAGGTATTGTCGCGCTCGCAAAGGCGCGATGGCGAGAAGAGATACCGCTATGCATGGACGTATCACTGGTGTTGTCCGAGTTATGAAGGTCTCCAATAATTTGAGTAGGAATGCGGATAGAAGAGAAACACGTCGCGGAAGAGTTTCTGCTTTTTCTGGAGAGATTAGGAATAGTCGCGAAACCTTTTGCTCGCAGCGCTGTTTATCTCATAGGAGTAAATTATCCACTGTGTTCTGGGGGAACGAAGGTGCACGTTTCTACTGCTCTTCTCGTCTTGCTTTCACTTCTCTCACTTTCACTTGGGTCGAAAGATGTGGTTGCCCACCCTGGGCACGACGACTCTATTCCCTCGGGCGATTGGCCTGAGCACGTATCGGAATACAACAGGGCCGGGGTTGTCGCTATTGAAGAGTTGCAGGCACTTTCATCAAACGACACAACAGATGTCCGCATCAGTTCTTGGATACTGTTTGTCTGGAGAAACTTGTGGTAGCCGTTACTCGGAATAGTTCCCGCTTTGCTCTGATCATAGGGATGCTTGTCGTCAGCACAGTCCACTCTGCGTCTGGGCAGCCGAATATCATTCATGTCGTAGCCGACGACTTGGGCTGGATGGATTTGAGTACCGATCTGACCAACATGGGCAACGGCTCGGATTTCTATCAAACGCCCAACCTAGATCAGCTGGCTAGTGAGGGCATGGTTTTCACCAGCGCTTATGCCATGCCCACTTGCGTTCCAACTCGGATGGCTTTGTTCACTGGTCAGTCGGGTGCTCGAACTCAGTCCTATTCTGTGGAGAGCATCGAGGGCAATGCAAACGATCTGTTGTTGGGTGCCGTCAATGTAAATAAGTTGCAGACTGCTACGACTACAATCGCCGAAACGCTCCAATCTGCTGGCTACACGACGGCACACTTCGGCAAGTTCCACATCGCCCAATCGGCCGCCGACATTACCGACCAGCATGGATTCGACTTCGATTTCGGCGGCGGCACCTCTGGAGCGCCTGGGAGCTTTTTTCCCGAGCAACAAGGACCAAATTGGACCTATCGTAATCCCGTCGGTCCAGGTTTGGATGCCTATGCTGACCCGTACACGCAGGCCTACGTTGACGACAACCTCAAGCCGTACGCCAACGGTGCCGACGTTGACTCGCTAGTCGGTACGCCCAAACACCTCACGGACGCGACCATGGATGCGGCAATCGACTTCATCGATGGGCAACTCAGTACCGGCAGTCCCTTCTATATGAACCTCGCGTTTCATGCTGTGCATACGCCCATCGAATCAAGGCCCGATCTGGAAGCCAAGTTCGATCAAATCATTGCAAACAATGGTGGTACCTCGCCAGATCCACGTCACAACAACGCGGGCTACGCTGGTTTACTGGAAGGCATGGACCAGTCCATCGGTAGATTGATGAATTACTTGCAAGACCCCGACGGTGACGGGAATCCAGCGGATAGTATAGCGAATAGCACACTAGTAATATTCTATGGCGACAACGGTGGTGCCGGCCAAGCGACAAGTAACGCACCATTGCGAAGCAACAAAGGCTCCAGCTATGAAGGTGGCACGCGTGTGCCGCTGATTGCCTGGATGCCAGGAACGGTGCCCGCTGGTTCATCCAGCGACGAGCCTGTTCAGCCGGTCGACTTCTATCCCACCTTTGCCGAGTTGGGTTCCGCTTCGTTGCCAGATCCAGTCACGCAGCCACTTGATGGCGAGTCTCTCGTGGGATTGCTTTCGGGTGCTGAAGCGCAACTTTCCCGCGACGGAGTTTATTTTCACTATCCCGGCTATGCAAATGCCAACCCCGGGCCTTTGTCGAGCGTGGTTCTCGACGCCGGTACAACTCGACACAAACTCTTCTACTTGTACGAGAATCGCTCTTTCGAGTTCTACAATCTGGAGACAGACATCGGTGAGACGACTAACCTTGCTAATGGCGACATGACCGTAGTTGAGTATAAGATGGCCGCGCGTGCAATTCGCTCACTTCGCAATTGGCTCGATGATAATGGATCGATATACCCAACTGTTCGTGCTGATGGCACTGCCGTGCCACCTCCCCAACACGTTCCAGCGATGACGTTCTCGATGGGACCGGATTTGGACGGGCTTGCAGCAGGACAGGTCGACAAGTTAGGCGTCACAATGTCGCTCAACGCTGTTGGCTCCAACGCGTTGTTCGACTACGATGCTGCCGGTCTCGGCATAGCGTCGAGTCTCGATACGGGCGGAGCAGCTCAACGACAGCGTGTGAACGGATCACTTGCTATTGCTGAGGCCATCGAGTTCTCCTTTGATAAGGATGTCATGCTCAAGTCTCTTGCGCTAGATGCCTTGAGTATTGGGGGGTCTGAATCCGTTGTGCTTCGCTTCGTCTCGGGCGACAATCCCTTCAGCGGGTTGTTCGGATACGATACTGGCGGGTTCACGTTGGGTGGCGACTCACTCACTTTTGATGCCAGTAGTGCTTCCAGCAGCGAGTTTCTCCTGGAGTTTGGCACGCTTAGCCAGGACGAGATTTTTCTCACTGCCGGTACGGTGCTCTCTCTCACTGCCGATCCAGCATTTGGCGGGGGTTTGGTACTCGACTCGGTGTCCGTCGCCAGGCCATTGGCAGCAATAGGCGAGATCTTGCTCGATTACAATCTCGATGGCAGGATTGAAGACGGAGATCTTGCCGTTTGGGAGTCGACATACGGATCGACGTCTGACCTACGCGCCGATGGCGACGCGGATGGTGTTGTCACGGGCCGTGACTTCCTGCTTTGGCAAAGCAATCAAGGAGCTTCCAGTCCTGTCGTCTCTACGTCAGCAACGACCGTCCCTGAGCCTGATAGCCTGTCGCTAGTGATTACCATGACTGCGACCTTGATCAGAATTCGGATACGCTCCAGGCTTCCGTAGCTCAAAACACGCTGACGAAGTCGCGATTTCTGCTGACGTCGATTGGCAATGAAGTGAATTGAGGGGATGTGTGAGCGACTGCCTCATGCGACGATAGCTCTGCGAGACACGTCCGGCTGCCCTATTGTAGAGACTTCTCGTCAGTTCGATTGTCTGAGAATGTATCGACTTCACTCAGTTCTGCGCGTCGCATCACAGTCGACACAAGGCAGCTAAGCAGCAGGAGCACTGAAGAGGGCTCTGGCACTTGGAAAATTTGGCCCATGGCCAATTCAGGTGGAATAGAAGTAAGCAAATATGAAAAAGTGAGATCTGAAGCATCCGTTCCAGGCGTGACAATACGACCAGCAGAGCCTGGGGAAGTCAGCGCCGGATCTACGATTGAAGTTGGTCCGGACAGAAACCAAGTGAAGCTCATGGAATCGCTGCCAGCAAAGGGGGCTGGCGTTACAACTGTCTCAGTGCTGGAGACTTCCAAGAGGGGAAGCAATAGATCAGCCGCATTAGAAAGGATTAGGTTTCCGCCCTGCGACTCAAGTGAAAGCGCACTAGCAGGAAAGGCGGTACGTGAATCGGGGTCGTTGAACACAACTTCACCCGTTGATGGATTGTACAGTGCCTGGAGAGGCGATCCCTGTGCATAAGCAATCATGATACAAATATGAAAGGCAATGAAGCCGGTAATGAAAAGTCGCATGTCTTTGTTTTGATTGATTGTTGCAGAGAAAACGACCATTCTATCTGCTGACACAGACAAGTCAAAAAGCCGAGGTTACTTCACCCCGACGAACTCTTAAACCAGAACCGAATTCGAACTTATGGCGAGGACGCCTTGAAACTCTGGAAAATCATACTGCTACTAGCAGTGTACATATGGCTGACTACCTGGGTCTTTTCTAAGGCAGGGGTGATTGAAAGCATGCCATTGCGGCTCGGGGGGGCGATGCTAATAGTAGGATTCGAAGTGTTTAGCTTGGGTTGCCTTTATTTAATGATCCGGAGATTGATCGATTTTTATCGAGATGCATGAAGAGTTCACACTCAAGAGGTGAATAACGACATGGGATTATACTATCAGCTCGTGTGCGACGAACTGAAAGAGCGAATAGACCCAGGCAACATCAACGACCTAGGAATCAAAGCATCGGCGATCGCAGCCCCCGAACACCCGCTGGGCAGCGTTGCGGTGTTTGCCATGCTCAAGCGTTGGGGTGACAAGCCCGTGCGGCTTGTGAATGACGAGAGTGACGATCCAGCGTATTGGGAATACCAGAACGTGACCAAGAATGTCTTGCAAGACTACAACGCGTGCTACGACACCAATCTGCAATTCACGGGATAGATTCCGCGCCTTCCGAACAATCGAACGAAACCCAAGAGAGCACTTGAACACCCTCACGGAGAAGCCATATGAGCTGGAACTATCGACTCGTGAAGTACAAGGCTGTCGAGATTGCGGGAGTCCTGGAGGAGCCAGGCTACGGCATTCACGAAGTCTACTACAACCAAGCCGGTGAAGCCTGGGCCATGACCGAACAGCCGGTTGCATTCGCTGGCGACACTCGTGACGAGGTGCTATCAGGCATGGCCAGGGCCACGTTAGATGCACTTGAGAATCCAGTATTCGAGGAGCCAGAAACCTGGCCCGAGCAAGATTAAGCGTCTGTTGCATACCCGCACAGTCTCATAAGCGTTAGAAGATGGCGCAGCCATATGAAGCGGCGCCGCTGGCACGGGATCGGCCGTCACAAAACTGCGATTGTTGAATCGACCACTCGCGGATTCATGGTGAACGTTCGCCTTAGAATTGCCAAACCAGACACAAAAGCCGTAATATAGCGCCAGACAACTCGAAGCAGGTTAATCCTGATCACTGCAAACGCGGTGGTTCCTGTCGGTCAGGCCGACCCATCGGAACCGCCGCGTTTTGCTATTGGTAGCTGCAATGGCGGCGGCTGCCGCAATCCGCCCAACCATCCCAACGGGCGTGGCGAGGTTAGGCGGTCGGGTATTGGCTTGCTCGCAAAGGCGCTAAGACGCACAGAAAAACCTGCGGACTCCCTTCGCGTCTTAGCGAGAGCCCATCGGATTCGCAAGATTCTCGTTGAAATTGGGCCAAGCGATCCACTAAGCTTGATAGCGTGAACCTACACCGACCGGAGCGGCCACGGTTGCGTCGCGGAGGATTTGCCGCTGCGCGGAAGGGGGAAGTAGGCACATCGCATAGGCAATAGGCTTATCGGTATTCCCTGCCTGTCATACTTTGTTCTACCGAAGCTTGCCACTTGTGTAGATGACTAGTGAGCTTGGTGACAATTTTTGAGTGGTCCTTCGCTACGTTCCTGGTTTCGCCTGGGTCACTTTCGAGATCAAAGAGCGAGACGCTCTCTGAGACAGGCGGATTCGTTCGCTCCGTATTTCTGTGTCTTCCACTAAGGTCAACAATCAGCTTGTACCTGCCTGAAAGTATCGCTGCATCGCCTCCGAAATCCTTGGTCTTGGCAACGGGATGTTCGAAGTTGCGAAACTGGGTTGCTGGATTGCTGTGCGTGGGTGTAGTACCACGCTGACTCGCCGCATCCATCCAGGGACGATTGCGATACTCGGCTTCCTGGTCATAGTGCCAGAAGCAGATTGGCTGCGCACGTTTTTCCATCCGACCTTTGAGGATCGGAACCAGACTGATTCCATCGAGGACTCGGTTCGGCAGTGGGAGCTCAAGCAAATCGCAAATTGTGGGCAAGATGTCGGAGGTCACGCAGGCTACATCGGTGCTGATCGGTTTGGGAATTCCGTCCGGCCACTCGATCACTGCTGGCACACGCACTCCTCCCTCGAACAGATTCCCCTTTGCACCATTGAGCTTTGCTTGATATCGCCAGCGATAAGAGACCCCATTATCACTGCAGTACCAGAGCAGCGTGTTGCGCTCGACCTGCAGATCGCGTAGTGCGTTACGCAATTGTCCAACGGCTCTATCCATGGCCGTGATTTCTCCGTAACGATTGGAGAGACCCTCGTTAGCCAGCTGTTCGTAGAGTTTTCGATCTTTCTCGAGGGCAAGATGCGGCCCATGACAAGAGCCAAACCAAATCACCGTAAAAAAAGGGGTATTTGACTCGGTGACACGCCGAATGAAATCGATTGCTTCTGTGACGATCACCTCTGAGCTTTCACCGGGAAAGATTTCAGGGGGTGCGCCGTTTCTGCTTAACGGCGGGTCTAATTCGAAATAATTATCGTGCGACACCCACTCGTCAAAGCCTTGATTGCCGGGACTGTTGGGGGCACCGGCCTTGACCGGGCCTAAATGCCACTTTCCGTAGTGTGCCGTAGAGTAGCCGTGCTCTTTGAGGATTTCAGCCAACGTGATTTCTTCGGGCCGCATCGCCCAAGTTGGGCCGAACTGCCCAAACCGAAACGCGTGTCGGCCAGTCATCACGCTACCCCGGGTGGGCCCACAGTTTGAAGACGCAGAATAGAATCGATCGAAACGAAGGCCAGTGCAAGCCATTTCGTCAAGCACAGGTGTTTTGAGGTTCGGATGACCATTGTATCCAACCTCTTCCCACCCCTGGTCGTCGGCCATGCACAAAATAATGTTTGGGCGTTCAGCCCCGGCTGCCCTTGTGTTCCAGTCGACAAGGGACGCGAGCATCCATATCGCGAAAAGTGTCATGGATCTCATCTGGAGAGCTGCAGGCATCAAAGGTCTTGTGGTTTGAACGCTCAAGTGAACGAATGATGTGAGTCAGCTCCGCATTATGAACCGTTCGTACGTGAAACAGAACCGTTGATATTTTTCTGAAATATTTTCTGGATTTTCCGTTATCTGAAGTTAGAAAAACAAGATTCGATCTGCTCCACTTCTCGCTATGATATCTGGGTGGTACCAACGCATAATTCACACGGTGGCAATCAAGTAGAATCTATGTTTTGTCTCAGGTCGGTGGTTTTTTTCGCAATCGTGTCGCTGGGCGGGCCATGCAGTGTCCAATTAGCATTATCAGCGCCAAATTTCGTGGTGATCCTCACCGATGATCAAGGTTGGACCGGGACTTCCGTGGCGATGAGCCCTGATCGTAAGGACTCGCTGAGCGACTATCATCAAACCTCAAATCTCGAGCGGTTAGCTCGTCGAGGCATGCGTTTCACGCAAGGTTACTCACCAGCCGCTCTCTGCTCACCAACACGGCGCAGCATTCAGTTTGGACAGACACCAGTCCGTCAGGGAGAAACTCGATTCACCAAAGCAGATCCACCCGCGACCGATCGGCTCACGATTCCCAAATTATTGAAGAACGTAAACGCAGATTATCGCGCAGCCCATTTCGGCAAGTGGGATCTCCGTAGCGAATTACTGCCCGAGCAGCTGGGTTACGACGTGAGCGATGGCAACACGGGCAACCGGGATGGCAACCGTGGCACAATGTTTAACAAGCTGGACAAGTGGAAGGAATTCAAAATACTCGAAGATCCCAAGCAGATCTTCGGCATCACAGAACGTGCCAATCAGTTTATGGAAGCAAATGTGCGTGCCGGCAATCCCTTCTTCCTGCAAGTCTCGCACTATGCGGTTCACGCAGACACCCAGACGACCGCCACGGCATGGGAGGATACTCACAATCACCCCAAGGGCAAACGACACGACCGCCCAGAATTCGCTGCGATGACGGCAGATTTGGACACAGGGCTAGGTCTGTTATTGGATAAAATTGAGGCACTAGGTGTCGAAGATTCGACTTACGTCTTTTATTTAGCCGACAACGGTGCCGTGCCGTGGGTTCCGCCAGACAAGCCGAAACACTTCGCTCATCCCACGATGATTGGAGATGTGTCGAATAACTTTCCGCTTCGAGGTGGAAAGTGGACTCTGTTCGAAGGCGGCATTCGCGTTCCTTGGATTGTCGCTGGCCCCGGAGTCGCGGAGGATTCTTGGAGTGACACGCCCGTAGTAGGCTGGGACTTGTTGCCGACGATCGCCGATCTGGCTGGCTACGATGATCCGATGCCTGATGATCTCGATGGAGCAAGCCTTCGCTCGATTCTCAGCGGAGATCAAACAACACAAATCGATAGACCCAGCCCTGGGCTCGTGTTTCACCGCTACTCGCACGGCTATCCTCACTCAGCAATCCGACTCGGTGAATTTAAGCTCGTCAAGTTTTGGCGAGAGCTTGAACATGCGAACGACATCAGCGCGAATGGCGCTGCCAAGTTCGAGCGACTGCTGCTTTTCAACTTACACGATGATCTTGGCGAAACACGCAACTTGGCTAAATCATTGCCAGCAAAAACTCAAGAACTGGAAACGGCACTGAATAAATATCTCGAAAAGGTTGAGGCCGAATTCGTACCGTAGCTCATCTCCGGTGATGTCCCCTCAGAAGGCAAGCTGGGTCTATAGAATTTCCGTCGACGTCGCTAGGTGTGAAGTTCAATGTCGATTGGGCAACTATCTGACAAAACCATTTCCAATCCCACACGAACGTGGTTGGCACATTATTCCGTGCGTACCGAAACCCTTTAATTATTGCCCGTGCTCTTGTGACTCAATTCGCAAACAAGGTTAGGTTCGACTATGAAGCATTGCAACATGTTCCGGTTACTCCTGGTATTTCTTGTACTCCTTGCGACGGCAGCTGAACGCGCTCGGGCTCGGGCTCCCAACGTCATTCTCATCATGGCCGACGACTTGGGGTATGAATGTCTCCGGTGTAACGGGGGTACTTCCTACGATTCGACTCTACTCGACAACCTTGCTAAGCAGGGAATGCGGTTTACACATTGCTATTCACAACCAGTTTGTACGCCCTCGCGCAACAAGATTATGACCGGCAGATCGAACGCGCGCAATTATCGGGAATTTGGGTTGCTTGACCCAGATGAAATTACTTTTGGCAACCTGATGAAGCAGGCAGGTTACAAGACTTGCATCGCTGGCAAGTGGCAACTGAGTGGGGGCAGTAGCGGCGACGGTGCTTCGCCAAAGTCATGTGGATTTAACGAAAGCTGCATGTGGGCGTACACACACAACCTCCCAGAGAACGTGAAGCACACCGGCGGATGGGAGAAACCCGGTAAGACGTCGCGCTACTGGCATCCCTCGATAATTCAGAACGAAAAATACCGACCAACGACCATTGACGACTACGGGCCCGATATCTTCACCCAGTTCATTCTCGACTTCATGTCTGAGAACCGCGATAGGCCGTTTTTCGCTTACTATCCCATGGCGTTGACGCATGGTCCTTTCTTACCTACGCCGCACAGTAAAGACTTCGCGGCGGCTGATAAGTTTAAGACCAACACCCGATACATGGGCGATATGATCAAGTACACGGGGCACTGCGTGGACCGAATCGTTCGACGTCTCGATCAGCTTGGAATTGCAGAAGATACGCTCGTGTTGTTCACGACGGACAACGGCACCCACCTCTCGATCGTATCGATGATGGGCGACCGTCAAGTGCCGGGCGGCAAAGGCATTCCTATCGACGCCGGTTGTCATGTGCCGATGATCGCTTGCTGGAAAGGGACGATCGAGCCCGGTTCCACCTGCACCGACCTGATCGACTTCAGCGACTATCTACCCACCATCGCTGCAGTGACCGGGGCGCAGCTGCCTACGGATAGGGAACTCGATGGGCGTAGTTTTCTTCCGCAGCTTCAGGGCAATGCGGGCGACCCGCGCACCTCCGTCTTTGTGCACTACGACAAAGATCCGCAGCGAGACGTACCCCGATTTCGTCGCGTGCGATTTGCGCTTGATGGACGCTTTAAACTTTATCAAAATGGCCGATTTTTTGAGGTCGCAAACGACCTCGACGAAGAGCGTCCTCTAGACCTCACGTCACTCACCGACCAACAGCAAGCCGCTCGAGATCGGCTGAAGAAAGTGCTCGACGCGATGCCGGCATGGTCGCCCGACAACGCTGTCTTCGGCGACCAGCCAGACAAAGCTACACAGCAGCGACTCGAGAAACTCTCCCACCTTCGCGCAAACCAATCTTGAGATAGCAGGGATGAAAGAACCAACTCACTCGATTTTGATCGGCTTGACGCTGATTTGCTGGGTCACTCTTGCGGACTCACTGACTGCGAACGCAGGGCCCGCGCCGTGTCCCAACTTTCTGATCTTGATGGCCGACGATCAGTACAAGCCGACATTAGGCTGCTACGGAGGGCTGATCCAAATTGGGATGCCAAGAGCATGGTCGACTTGTGGCAAGGCTGACTCCGAGTGCCAAGAGGTCACATAACGCCTCAGCGACAAAGTCGATAACTGGATGACAAGGAGCGAAGATCGTGGAATCGAGAGTGAGCTAGAAGCCCTGCGAAAACATCGACCGGTAGCCAAAGGCTGACCTGAGTCTTGAAGAAGATAGAGCTGATGCTCGTTCGTGTGTAATACATTTCTACTTTCACAATATAACGGAACAACGCAGACAATGAATTGCCGTGAGGGAACATGATCGCAAAAAGAAAAATACTTTCGACCTGCTGCTTCGCGTTGATGCTCGCTGGCCGTGTGGCAGCAGCAACTGAAGCAGAGGAATACTCGGTCCAGCAAATCACGTTTGGCCCAAGCCATCACTTCTTTGGCTACATCGGCCATGTCGGAACAGTCCCGTGGAATCAAAGTGGCAGGTATATCGTCGCATTACGGGTTGGTTTACAAGATCGCCTGCCAACTGCGACCGACGCCGCCGAAATCGTACTGCTCGATACCCGAAATAACTACAGTGCGCGCGTTGTCGACAGAACCTTGGCGTGGAACCCACAGCAAGGCACCATGTTCTATTGGAATCCGCAAGCTCCGGAAACGCAGTTTTACTTCAACGATCGCGATCCAGACTCAGGCAAGGTCTTCACTGTGCTGTTCGACACTTCACAAGGAGCAGCCGGAGAGCGAGTTAGAGAGTTTCGCTATGAAGAGACTCCGATCGGAAATAGCGGCGTAGCACAAAGGAGTGGATGTTTCCTGGGCATCAATTACGCCCGCCTGGCAAGACTGCGGCCTGTGACTGGTTATCCGGACGCCTTCGATTGGACAGTCGGAGAGGCTGTCCCAGAAGACGATGGACTCTTTCTCGTGAACTCGAAAAACCGAAAAAAACGGCTCCTCGTCTCTTTCGCACAGCTTCGTGACAAGCTCCTGAAATCCGTGCCGGCTGTCCGAGATGCTCCTTTGTTTATCAATCACACACTCTGGAATCGCGAGGACGATCGCATCTTCTTCTACGTTCGAGGTAATTTCAGAAGCAAGCTTCCCAAAGTGAATGTCCCGCTGACGATCGATCCGTGGGCTGAAGAACCGCTAACAACTCTCCAGGTTCAACAAGACATTGGTGGCCATCCCGAATGGGAGCAAGGCCACGTCCTGATCGGTAGCGTGGACGACCGGCAAGTCCTTTACGATTCTGACGAAAAGCGGGTCGTCGGCCAGCTAGGGACTCCAGATGCTTTTCCGCAACCGGGCGGCGACATTGCGCTCTCGCCTGCTGGGACAATGTTTGTGAACGGCTACGGTAACAAACAACCGGGCGAGAATTACTATGCGATCCTGTCTCGCAAGGACAATCGCCTGATACGTACGCGAGCATTCTCGCGCGGAGGTCGAGTATCGGGCGCTTTACGAATCGACCCGGCACCCCGTTGGAATCGTCAAGGAAACCAGATCCTGATCTCAGCGATTGCGGACGACCAAGACCTGACGCGCCAATTATTCTTGATCACGTTGAACGACTATTGAAAAGCGTGCCGAGCTTCTCTTAGCGAACTCGTCGACCCATCGAGGCCATCCCCAGAGTCCCCATGAATACCAACACTGCCGTGGAAGGCTCAGGTACTGCACTGGAAGCCGCAAGCTCCGAGATTGCCGCCTGGACGGCAGCCAGGTCGTCGGCGTCGACGTCCAAATCGTTGTCAACGTCGCCATCAAAGTGGGTTGCTGCACCCAACGAGCCGTACTCTGATTGCCATATGCCCAGGTCGACATCGTCAACCATTCCGCTTCCGTCGGCGTCACCCTCAGACTTCGTTGTCCCAACGCCCATACCACGTTGAAGAATAAGGAAGTCGGCGCCGTCGACATCGTTGTCGCCATCAAAATCTGCGGTCGTGGGGCCAAATAAGTCAAGGTTTGACTGTACAATCACCTCGTCGAGGGCATCGACCGTACCATCGAGATTTACATCATAGATGCTGGTGGTAGCGAGCTTGATGTACTTGATACCCATTTGGACGTCGCTCGCCTGCGATATCAAGTTGCTATGGACATCCTCGGGAAAATCTCCTGAGGCCCTTTGTCGAGAAAAGAACACTGCCATCTTATCGATCAGTGCCCCTTCCACCACTTCGGTATTACCGCCCCAAGGTTCACCGGCCGCCGTGTTGGTGGCATCACCGCCATTGAACGTACCCTGTGCATCACGGATCTCCAATTCAGTACCAACGAAACCTGTGCCCTCGAAGGTCGAGTCAGAACCATGGCGGAACAAGGCAGTCGTCGTGTAATTTACTGAAAGTTCGTCAGGGGTCGGCACACCAGCAAAACGAGTTCCCGAATGCTGCATACCCGTCGCTGAGGTCAATCCAGCATCGACATTTTCTTGACTCCATTGCCAGGACGTTTCGAACGTAGGGGAATCTGGATCGAACGGAGTTCCGCTGAAGCCACCCTCACCTGAGGTGCCTGCGTTGTTTGCGCCGTCATCTAAAGCACCGAAGAACAATTGAGTGCGGTATCTGCCGCTACTATTTGATCGTGCGACGTCAGAGAAATGCTCCATCTCAGCGTACAAGATTTCACCAGCGTCGAAAGTTTCTGCTGCCCCCGCACCCGTGTCTTGTGCACGCTCCCAAACTATGCCTTGCCGATCGCGCTGGAGTCCCGTCGCGTCACCGAACACTTGCATAATGTAGGCGTCTTGGCTGGTGCCGTTGGTAAATGTGGGGCGTCCTGCATTTGCGGGCAGAATCCCACTTAGCCCAGGAATATCTTCCAGATCGTTGAATGGATCAAACTTCCAGCCACTGCTATCGGGTCCTGTTCCTTCATCGCTAATCGTGCCGGATTCAAACGCGATTTCTTCGATGACTGCGGCATCAGCTGTCGGATTAAACAGAACGCATCCAACACAGAGTAGGTAAAGAACAAATGCCCTGGAGATCGACTTCGTGGACCGTGTGCCATAGCGATTGGGGTGGGTAGTAAACACGATTCATGCTCCCTGCAAAGATTAGTATCGAAATAGAATGAGCAGCGCGACTCGAAGAGAATGCAAGTCTGCCACACCGGAAAAGACTAATTGGATTCGAGGGTGAAGTTGATCACATTCTCACCACTCTTGACTTCTGCGGTCAGTGATGAGGATTCAAGTCTGGAATAGCGTTCAGGGACGATCCAATTGTATGCCGCTCCCATCCCTTCCATCATTTCGACCTCAAGCTCTTTCAGTTGAGCTGGTGTGGCATCAGGTGGTGGATTGAACTTCGGCATTCGCTTTGGCTTGGTTTCTACCGCCTTTACCGTCACATTGTGCTTGCCAAGGATCGCTCCGTCATCTGTTTCATAAGTACGTAGCGTGTACTTTCCATCGACAATTTCCCCTATCGCCATACGGCCTTGAGCGGGATAGAAGCGGATTGAACCCTGTGGGACGGGCGTGCCATCGATGGTCACATCGCCTGACACCCGAGCAATATTACTTCGGTCCTTGCCGCAGCCGACCAGGGAACTCGCTAGCACAGCGATCGCCATTGAAGCGATAAGGGGTGTAAAATCTATGTTCACTAACTTCATTTGTCTAAAGAGTCGTTATTCTGATAGTTACTTTGGCGATGAGGTAGAAGCTACATTGACTGGTTGATCGGAGGCTTACTACAAAGCTGACGAATCGACTACTTCTTGCCCAGCAATGGAGGACAGCGCTCGGTACATGAGAGAATCGATGTCTTCGCTAACAAATGTGACATGACCATCCGCAAAGAGTATGTGACAGCCCCCTGGGTGGTCGCTGCTTAGTGGAATTTCCATGCGCGTAAAATTCTGTTGATTCAACACGACCGAATTGATCGGGTTCGTACTCGTATTCACCATGCAGCGGTCGTACTTCCAATTGTTTTGATTGGCACAAGGAGCTGCACACTTGGCTCCAATCCACCAGGGGAGGTAGCCGCCAACATCCGGATCACCATGTCCGGGACCCGCGCCATCACGGTGGAAATGAACACACTCACCAAACGCGAACGAGTTGGAAGTGCCGTCGGTAATCATTGCCATGCTTCGAGGTGGTTCCACAGCCCGAGGATTGTGGATAAGGAACAGGCCGTCCCAGTAGACAAATCCTGACAAGCT
The DNA here is from genome assembly GCA_965228965.1 of Bythopirellula sp. Lineage (GTDB taxonomy): Bacteria > Planctomycetota > Planctomycetia > Pirellulales > Lacipirellulaceae > Bythopirellula. The sequence continues at coordinate 3,806,459 of OZ245849.1, read as the reverse complement.
TCTGGGGGGCCTCGTCGTGCTTATGCGAGGATCGATGGGAACCTCTTCCAAGATACTGCCCCCCGCGATGGCTATGTAATCGCGTCGATTCTGATACTCACCCCATTGGACTGTACTAGGGCATTTGTATACGTCAATCGACGCCTGAACGAGTTCGTCGCCAAGTGCTGGATCTGCTAATGAAGCGTCGTGTTGATTGCCCCAATCATTCCAGCCGCGAAATCTGCCGTTATTATCACTCGCGTTCTCATCAACTAACAGCGATTCAAGATTGTCCTGCTCAAGATAGGGGAGAATTTTCCAGTACACTGGCTCTCCGCGGCAGTCCTGTCCAGTGCCAGGACAGTGATAGTCAGAATCGATTTCAGATCCAGGCGGAAAATGGCCGTTGGACGACTCGAAATTGAGAATGGCAAGACCGATCTGCCGCATGTTGTTCAGGCATTGGGAACGTCGCGCCGCCTCACGCGCTGCTTGCACCGCTGGTAGCAGAAGTGCCACCAACACGCCGATGATGGCTATGACCACCAAGAGTTCTACCAGAGTGAATCCAGCTGAAATACGGGATGGTTTCCGTTCGAACATTCGTATCCCTCGTTGTATCTGTTTCCAGAATATCACTGGCATAACAAGCTACTACGCCAGTACGCGTCACTTCCTAATAGAGGCAGAGCTACGTTTAGGTGGACAAATGCCCTCTCACGACGGCGTTGACCATCGTGAGGGGTATAAGACTCATTTTCATTTTTCATCCGTTGTGGACTCGGTTATGGACCCAGCTAGGGACGTCGTGCGCTCAACAGGGCGATGCCACCTAGCAGCAGAAACAGACTGCTGGGCTCGGGTACAACTTGCACCACGACACCGGCAAACCGTGCTTGGCCGCCACCCCCCCAAACTACGTTAAGGTTTTGATCAGACCCCGAGTCGTTGTTGATTCGAAGTGTGTGAATCCCGTTGTCGGCGATCGAGCCGATGGGTTCAGAGACACCGTCGATGGTCGCTGTACCTGAGCTATCATTGCCGTTGTCACGCACGATCAGATGGACGTCGTAGACACCCGTCGGAATCGTAGCATTCAACGTAAAGTTTCCACCATTAAGCCTAAGGCCCAATGAGCCCGAAGAATCAGTCGCACGCCACCCAGTGTTCGATGACGCGGGAACGTCGGTTCCCGTATTTAGACTCAGATCAGCCCCTAAACCATCTGCCGTATCAATACCCCAGTCGGCAGGTTCCGAGAACTTGGAAATCCACTCCACCTGCTCGCCATCGTGATAAGCACCTAACACAGCTCCCAGTGTAGGGTGCATGCGATCTGGGTGGTCGTCTCCACGCCCAGAAGGGTCCCAAATAGCCCAATCCAATGTGTTAGGGATACTGTCCATGGCCAAACGACGTGCCGAGGTGAACAGCGGCGGCGTTAACAGAATTGCGTCATCGTACTCCAGACCCTGGTTCAACAGTGGGGTATTTGTATTGGGATCCATGGCTGTTGCGTCGCCACCTAAGACGTCGGGTATGAACAAGTTGGAATGCGTTGTAGACGTCACAGTTAGGTCGGTTGCGAAACTCGGACCTGCCGTCAGCGTGGTCGCAAACATGATAAACAAATATACAATCCGCTTCATGAGACTACTCCCCTTTGAATGTGGTTGAAGAGAAAAGATTTAACGTTCAATCCTATCCGGGCAAACCGTTCGCCCAGTAGCAAGAAATAGTGGGTGAATCTAACGACGAAATACCATAAGGCGTTTGAAGAGTTTAGCTGTAGTCTGAGAAATCAACGATTTGCTCCCTAGAGCATCAAATCATTGAACCAGACAAACATGGCTTAAAAAAGTGGTAGCGATTAGCAGCTCGACGAGCCTGACATCCTTCACTTTTAATGAAGGTGAATTTACTGTGTGTTGTGTGTCGATCAAAAAGTGAAAAGTTATTTAATGTGGTTCGAATGTTGTCAAAAACTATCTGCTGCTTCGGCGATTGGGTAAGGGTTTCACGACGACTCCGTACATGCTTTGCTTAACGGAATAAGGATCGACGTCCTCCAACTCTTTAGTTCGCAATGATCCCAACTCGACAACCGTTGCGACGGGAACTTCCTGTTGCCAGACGGAAAAGACTGAATCCACACTTTGCCCTGGTCCAACCTCAGCAACGAGCTGAGATGGCTTAAACCTCGAAGGATGCTGCGAAGTGATGTGTGCGTCTAGTCCGATATCCCAGCCCGTATCGACGAAATCGGCCGACAGCCAATCCGGAGTGGAAACGCGGTCGTCCATCAGCACATAGACGATGGCAGGCTTCTGGAGCTCAAGTGCAATTCGAATCTTACGCAATTTGTCATCGTTGAATGTCATGACATAATCGCCACCGAGCAAAAATCGTGGGATACCTTGCGAGTCTAAGCCATTCCATTCGTGTAGCCGGTCAACATAAGCTCGGCAATCTTCATCGAATCCCCGAGCGATGACTCGGTAGAATTTTGACGTTTCACCGGGAAGCAGACTGTCGCTCACTGAGCCGATTAGGTTCGATACGCGATGGCTGCGACCCAGCACGTCTGGTGGAGGAAGAAATAGAGGATTCTGTACAGCAGCGATTCTGTCCGTATCTCCGTTTCGTGCGATATGTAGCGCTTCGCCAGCGCTCAAACGGCGCTCCTGGCTACCGGCGGACGCCCGAATCGACAAGTCTACCGCCCCTTCATAGACAACTACATCTGTACTCGCACCCTCGACTATCGAAAGTCCAAACACTGTGCCTAGGTCGATGATTTTTGCGTCTGGAGACTCGACTTCAAAGCCCACGGCATCGGGGCCACATCGCATGACGAGCTTGCCGTGTCGTGCGATTGCTTTGCGAGCCGAGACCAATCTGAAATCTGCTGGACCTTGTAAGACAATTTGCGCTCCATTGTCTAACATCAACTCCACGACACCTGTCTCGAACTGCAATTGATCCCCGACCGTGATCCGCGACCACGCCTCGAAGTGTGGCGCACCAGGCGACCACTCAACGTGGGCCACATCGACTATTCGCCCACTGAACGTAGATGCTCTAGTGGGGGGCATTATGTGCGGTTCTGGGGTGACTAGATCCTCGTTCAGCGGCACATTGTGTGAATTGCCTTGCTCCAGCTTCGATTGCGTGTTGGCAGCTTGGAAGCCACTCTGCACCTCGGGCCAAAAGGCAAGAGCACCGGCAATCAAGACCAGACAGGCAAGCGCTCCACCAACGTAGAACCGTAGTCTCTTGTTTCTAAGTGACCAGGCAGACGGTGTTCTTGAGCGTAAGTGACGCTCACTGCGCTCTGACCGAAGAGGTGTATGTTGAATCTCCTGAGGATGCTCGAAAACGGTCGAATTCCACACGTCTTCTTCAGCCTTGCCCAGTTCATTAAGTGTCGAGGACTCCGTCAGTGTGACGGTATCGTCGGCGGCAAAGAGGTAGATCAGGCGTGAATCTTCGGATTCGGCAAGCAGTATATTCAATCGCTCTTGCTCGTCCTTGGTTGCATCTCCTTGCAGGCAAAGCAGAGTGAGGCGCAAGGTTTCAGCAACCAATTCGTTTTTGTCCAATCCTGAGACCATGATTCTAAACTGCTGAACCGAGCTTTATTTGGATACATTGATGTAGTTTTTTACGAACCCGATAGAGACTCTGACGTAGTGCCGCCACCGTCATCCCAAGCTTTTCAGCCACGCTCTCAATAGCCCCGTGACCTGAATAGTAATCAGCTACCAGTTCTCGTTTTTCTAGCGAAAGTTTTTCGAGACAACCAAGCATCGCTTCGTGCCTGGCGCCCAAATCTTCAGTTGCATCATCGTATGTCATCTTCAACTGTTCCAGCACCGACTCGCTAAAGACCCGGCGTGACTTTTCCTTGCGGTAAGCAAGCACCAGATAGTAAGCGATCGCCCGAGCCCAACCTGCGAACGATTTTTCTTCGTCATAGTCTTCAAATTGCTGCCAAAGTCGTACTCGAACACGCTGCATGATTTCTTCAGCGTCATCCCAACTCGCTGTAAGTGAGTAGATGTACCGAAAGACAAGACGCTCGTGTGCCCCCAATAACTCAACGAACCGCTGTCCGTCTACAGAAGATTTACTTGTGCTGAGAGAACCGCCAGGTTGCCCATCAGCAGCGATTGGGTCTGGCGCATTCGGTTTTCGGGCGTAAGGGTCTGGTTTTGGATCTTCCACTAACTGAGCCCTCCCCGCATGTCTTATGGATGAGTTGAACCCAACTGTTTGAAGACCGACGATCTTCACATAGGAATAAGCTTTCAGGCACTGAAAATAACGACTATTCCTTCAAATATTGGGAAGTCCTTGAGATCGGACTTCTCCAGAAAACTAGTGCGACGAGCCGACCTTCCAGGCCGTAAGTCATTGCCAAACAATGGCTTGCGCGATGTGGCCGGGCTGCTTTTCGTGATGAAAATGAATGTGTGCGGCCTTTGTGCAAGTAAAAGCTTGGGTGAACGAGCTAACCGCAGCACCAAACTAGCCATTAGCAAAAATGTCAGCGGGCGTGCTGGCTTGACTTCTCTAGCTCTGAAATGGCTCGCTTGAGCACGCGAACCGTGTACTTGCCACGCGCATACAGCTGGGTTCTTGGTTTCAATGCTGCACGCATCGATGCCAAAACTGGAACGGCATTGCCTCCGAGTTCGTCAAGTACAATCGCTGCCTGTAATCTATCCCATTGTTCCCCATCTTCTAGCATTCGGGCAAGCACCAGCAGTGGGGTGGAGGAGGGATTCATCGTGCAGATTGCTCGCGCAGCTGCGATTTGAACGCAGTCGGACGGATCATGTAGTAGCTCTTTGAGTTGCGAAATAGCCGAAGAGGCGTCCACACCGAGATTACCCATTCCAATCGCGCCCCAATACCGGACGGCGGCATCTTGATGCTGAACGGCTTCGATGAGCCTGGGAAGCGCCGTCTTTCCTGCAGATGCTGAGGCCGCGGCATTCGCAATACTCTTAGCGATTTTTTCGCCCTTGGGTTGGCGCAAAATGCTGTAGCGCCCATCAACTTGCTGTTCTCGCTCAGCGAGAATAGGTTCGGCAATCAGTCCTAGATCCAAAGTTGTCTTTACCCAACCCAAGTGCTCGCTTCGCATTCGCTCCAGCGTGTCTGCATAGTCTGGATCATTAGCGAGGTTATGAATTTCATGAGGATCGCTGGCCGTGTCGTACAGCTCTTCAACTGGCTTTGTGTCTTGGAAATACCTTGCCGCTGCTGGGGGCAAGCGACCCTTGGCGTGCGCTAGCCGAAGTTCTTTCATTGTTGCCCCGTTTTCTGGTGTCTCCATGTGCTGAAAATATTCTTTGAGCGGCTCGTAGTTGCGCAGATACTTGAATCGCTTGTCGCGAACCATGCGGATGATGTCGTAGCGTTCATCCATACGATCACGTGCACCAAAGACGTAGTCACGTGGGACAGGAAGGTTTTCACCCAAAAAAGCTTTGCCTTGAATATAAGCAGGCACTTTCAGTCCAGCTAAGTTGAGAACCGTCGGTCCCAGGTCGATCGAACTTATCAGCTGGTCAGCAACTGAGCCCGGTTTGCCCTCACTGCCGATTCGGAACTGTGGCGGGATGTGCACGATCAGTGGGATGTGCACTCCTGAGTCATACAGCCATCGTTTCGCGCGCGGCAATCCAACACCGTGGTCGGACCAGAACATGATGATGGTGTCATCGTACAACCCGTCTGCTTTAAGTTGCCCGATCAACTCTCCCGCCCACGCATCCATCGCTGTGATCAACTCGTAGTTGCGTTTCCAGTCTTCGCGCACCCGCGGGGTATCTGGGTAGTAGGGGGGCAACGTCGTTAGACGCGTGGCGTCTTGGCGCTGATCGACACTTAAACGCTTGGTGACCTCGAAGTACTTGTCGTCTCTGGCGATGCCGGATTCGTGGCAACCTGTGAAATTGAACACGGCAAAAAATGGCTGGTTTTCACCGCGGTTTCGCCAATGTGCTTGGCGCGACGATTCGTCCCAGGTATCGGCTGGCGTGGCGAATTGATAGTCCTCTTTAGAATTATTCGTTGTGTAGTAGCCGGACTCTCGCAGGAAAGCAGGAAATGGCCTCACGTGCTTTGGCAATTTCGCTTGGCATCGCATATGGTGCGTGCCGAGAGTGGTTTGATAGACGCCAGTAATGATGCCACTGCGACAGGGCGCACAAACGCCTGCTGTGGTAAATGCGTGGGAATACCTGACACCCTCGTTGGCCAACTGATCAAGGTTTGGTGTGATCGCGTGCGGATCGCCATAGCAACCTAAGTGAGGGCTGATATCTTCTGCTGATATCCAGAGGATATTCGGGCGAGAGCTCGCTGCCTGCGCAATTGCAACACAGCTGACCAAGCCAAGCAACAGGAAAAACGGGCTGACCGAGACTATGAATCTATTCATAATTGCTCTGTTTCGTCCTTGAGACAATTTTCAAGAATCGCTTTTGTATGGTATCGCAGGTGCCCACTCGATGCAATTTTATGTAATCAGAGGAAACTATTTCCATTGCGCACTTTTCGCTTTTCGCTTACGGCGTTCTGCTCGATACCGTCAGGGACGAGTTCTGCTGGACCTGATCGCTTAAATCACTCAGTGTCCTCTCGTTTGGACTTCGCGCGAAATCGACCTCAGCATGTGATCTCCTCAGTGCCACCGTTCTTGGTACTGAGTTATTGTCTGGTTCGCTCGACTTGGCAGCCCGAGGAAGCCACATCGAGCATTGGGTGAACGGAGAGAAGGTCTTGAGTTTCGACACCGCTAGTCCAAACTGGCGGAAACGAGTAGCCAACAGCAAGTTTTACGAGTATCCGAATTTCGGGCAAAATCCCGCGGGATTCATCATGCTGCAAGACCATGGCGACGAAGTCTGGTTTCGCGATATCGTCGTGCGTGTACTGAGGGACTATTCTGTAATCGAAATCTTGCTTTACAGTTTCGCGATTATTGAGAAATCCCGTTATGCGCAAATAGCTCCGGCTTACTATTCTCTGGAGTTGCATAGCCGCTCTCGGACATGGTAGTCTAGTAAGAAAGCCTGACGATACGAGTGCTTCCATCGAACTCGTCCGACAAAGTTGTGTCGGGTTAACTAGCTTTCCGCTGCTAACCGCCAGCTTTGAGAATACTGAAATCTCTTCTTTTCAGAACTGATCCAAAGTCAGCAAACATGCTTGTGAGTCTCCGTACAATCAATCTTCGAGTGGCTCCATCAATTTGCAGCCTTCTTTTTGTGCTTATTGTTTGCGCTAACGGATCAGCCAAGACCGATCTACCAAACATCATCTTTATTATGGCGGATGATTTAGGGTATTCCGATCTAGGTTGTTACGGTAGCAAACTCATCAGTACCCCAAACATTGATCGCCTCGCCATGGAGGGCATGAAATTTAGCAACTGCTACGCTGGATCGCCCGTGTGCGCACCCTCGCGTAGTGTACTCATGACGGGGTTGCATACCGGTCATACGACGGTGCGAGGAAACTTTGGTGTGGGTGGTGTCGTGGGCTTGTCCGGCATTCCAGGGCGAGTGCCTCTACGCGATGAAGATGTGACTGTCGCGGAACTTCTCAAAACTGCAGGCTACTCGACCTGCGTGACCGGAAAGTGGGGCCTAGGCGAGCCAGGCACGACCGGCGAGCCACTGAGACAAGGCTTCGACCGGTGGTTCGGCTATCTCAATCAGCGTCGCGCCCACTCCTACTACCCGACTTATCTTTGGCATGGTGAGCATCGATTCGACCTGCCGGGCAATAGCGACGGAAAACAGCAGCAGTACAGCCACGACTTGTTTACGGGCTACGCACTAAATTTTATTCGCGCCGAAGCATTGAAGCCCTTTTTTCTCTACCTACCTTATACCATTCCACATAGTCGGTTCGAAGTTCCTGATCTTGGTCCCTATGAACAGAAAGCCTGGCCAGAAGAAGCAAAGATCTACGCGGCTATGATTACACGCATGGATTCCGACGTCGGTCGTATCTCTGCATTACTCGAAAAACTCAAGCTCACTGAGAACACCGTTGTGTTCTTTTGCAGTGATAATGGGGCGGCCGAGCGTTATGACGGATTGTTTGACAGTTCTGGCGTATTGCGAGGAAAGAAGAGAGATCTCTATGAAGGCGGAATTCGAACTCCAATGATCGTGCGTTGGCCGGGGCAGATCGCTGAGAACTCCACGAGCGATCTTCCATGGTGTTTCGCCGACGTCCTGCCAACCCTGAGTGAAGTGGCCGGCTTGCCCGTGGAACATCCCACGGATGGCCACAGTGTTCTGCCAACGCTTTTAGGTCAACTTCAAGATTTCTCGCAGCGGTTTATGTACTGGGAATTCTACGAATCCGGCTATCAGCAGGCGGCTCGTTGCGGTAATTGGAAGTGTCTACGGTTGCAAGTAGATGCGCCGCTAGAACTTTATGATCTGGCTAACGATCCAGGCGAAACAACGAACGTAGCAAACTTGAATTCCTCTGTTGTCCAACGATTCGAGTCGTATCTTTCCACCGCAAGAACTGAGTCCGCCATGTTTCCCCGGCGGCGGATCGACAGCCGTTAAGCAGCAGAAATTCTATTTGCCTGCGGCTGTGGAAAGCTGCGCATCTGTCCGCGACGCTTGTAGGTTTCTTAGATTTCTGCACTATTCAGCTTGCGGGGGGGCTCCAGTTGCTCGTGAGCGGCTGGTGAGCTGCTCTACAAGTCGCTGCCTCGCCTGCTTGTATTCGTGGGAGTCGGCGCAAGATTAGTCAGACAGCCCGGTCGGTTTGGATATCGAACAGTTCCCATTCGGGTCGTTTGTCGACTGCCAAGTGAAAGAAACGACTCACATTGGCATTCTCCCTATGATTCACCAAGTAGCTTAACGTCGGGCAAGCATCGATATCGTGGTCGGCCCCATGAGGCGATCCTAGTCTACCACCGGCAGCCGCATATTGTTGCGGCGCTCCGGCGGGCCAGCGATCAGGGTGAAAGTTGTGAATGAGCAAGTACTCCTGTGATCGAATGGCTCGCTGTAGATAAGTACGGATTTTCCAGCGTGAACACGAATGCCGCTCGCGCACTGAAGACGAACTGACGGGACTCATCGACGAGTCCATCTTGCTTGTTCATCAATACGCCCAAGAGACTCTTGCGCCCATCTCCTGGGGAGGCGTTTGATCGGCCGCTTCGAGAAAAGTAGGAGCAAGATTGACGAAATTCATACCCTCAATCAACCGTTTTTACTGAGGCCTGCGCAGCGAATGATCCCACCGCTAGCGAATTGCCCACTAAAACTCGGGGTTCCGCTGGACGCCCTAGGTTCATTTGCAGCGCAGCGGTCGATAAGATCTGTTCGACCACAGGCACTAATTCGGGGCACGAACGCAGAGTCGAACCTTCTTTGTTAACATAAGCGACGTTTGCTATTATTGCACTTGGCCAGTTTGAACCCCACCCGTAACTAATATGCCGTAGCATCGCATGATCCGTCGAATAGATAACTCTGGCTTTCTATCTCCGATCATGCTGATTGCATTCATTGTGACTAGAAGTGCGATGCCGGTAGTGGTACTCTACCCCCTCGCTAACTTAGCGCGATCAGCCGAGGATGATGACAGCGGCATCCGGGTCCATCAACTAGAGTCTCCTTACCAGGCGAAAGAAACTTCGCTGCGGGTTCTGATGCCCGAGGAATTGAAAGCAGACAGGCGATACCGGGTGCTGTTTGTGTTACCGGTTCACGAAGACGGCCTCTTCAAACACGGAAACGGCCTTCTTGAGCTGCGAAAGTTGAACATCCACAACGAGCATCAGCTGATCTGCGTCGCCCCCGCTTTCTCGTCCAAGCCCTGGTATGCCGATCACGATCAGAATCCCGACAAGCGGGATGAGAGCCACCTCTTGAAGACGGTGATTCCCTTTCTGGAAAAGAACTACCCCGTTCGAACCGATCAAAAGGGACGGCTATTGATTGGCTTCAGCAAATCGGGTTGGGGAGCCATGACATTGCTTCTGCGTCATCCAGAGAAGTTCCAGAAAGCGGTCGCTTGGGATCCTGGAATTCGAGTCGATGTGGGACCACTGCGCGAAGGTTTCGATCGCGAACCGCGTGTTCGCAGAGATTTCGGCAGCGACGAGAACTTTGAAAGGTTTCGACTTTCGGCGCTGCTGAAGACTCGAGGCAATGAGTTGGGAGATGACGTGCGACTATTTTACTTCAACCGAGATGGGCATGACCGGGCGCTCGGGGGAGCGCGAATCCATCAGCTCATGGTTGAGCAAGGGATCCCTCATCGCTACGTCATGGAATCCTTTCGAGAACATCGTTGGGATAGTGGCTGGATGCCAGAGGCCCTTGAGTTCCTCGTTCGAGACTAACGCAGTCCACACAGGCGACGTTGCCATTCACAAATGGGGATGGAGATACATATCTATAGAGAACGATGGCGCGTTAAGTGGGCTTGGGCGGATATTTGAGGAGAGCCAGCTTGCCGATCATGTCTGTAAATCATTGCAGCAAGACATTCACGCCATCATTGAGTGCTGAACTGGGAGCGATGCTCGGCATAACTAAGCAGGCGATTCAGAAAACTGATTGGTGGCAGAATAATCGCGCCGGCCTACAAGATGATTTGGTCAACGGTCGCCATTCCGTCCATCGCCAGCGATCAGCTCAAGCTGAGGCCCCAAATCAGGAGCCCCAAAATTGGTCGACACTACCGGCAACCGGTTGACAGGGAGTTGCCACCGACAAATTCTCCAAATATTCCCATCCGCATAGTAAGAGCTTACGCGGCTTCTTCTGTGGGTAATAGGTTACCGACTTTGGTTGCCGGAGCCGGATTGAGGTTAGAGGGCAAGCGCACGCTACTTCGCGGTATCCCATAGCGCGAAACGCAGACCCGGTTTCGCCTCTGGTAAGTTTGAAGGAGGCGTTTTGCTACTTTTTCTGCCTATCTTCTGGGCGGGCTTTTTTCCATCACTTCTCCTCTGCGGCCATCTGCGGTAGGTTTTTGGGTGCACGATGGAGATCAGCTTCAACACGTCCGAACGGATGCCATCCCACAGTTCGAGAAGCCTTTGTCGTTCTTCGTTGGTTAGAAATATGCGCTGCTTGTCGACCCGCTTATATACATTGCCAACTTGGCTTTTAGTTTTGGAGTCCGTTGCGAAGTCCGTTTGGATACGGTTAGCTTTTTGTGGATATGAGCTTCGACCTGTTCTGGCAATAACCATCCATGAATGACGTCTACCCAGTCAACGACTTCGGTCCGTTCATGCCCGGATTGGTGATGGGCGGCATTGCAATTGTCCACGTATTTCTCGCTCAATTTGCGGTGGGCGGTGGATTCTTGCTGTGCTACTTCCAGTGGCTCGGCATGAAAGAGAAATGCCCTCATGCTCGCCAATTCGTTGCGGGGTACTTCAAAGTCCTCGTGATGGTCAGTTTCGTACTTGGTGCGCTAACGGGAGTGGCGATTTGGTTCACTGCGATCCAAGTTAGCTCCGGCACAATCGGAGCCATGGTACACAACTTCCACTGGTTGTGGGCGACTGAATGGACCTTCTTCTGTTTGGAGATCGCCGCGGGCTACTGCTTTTATCGATACCAGGCTCAAATCAGCGATCGCCACGGAATGACGCTGCTCGTGATTTACTGCGTTGCCGCATGGATGAGCCTTTTCATCATCAACGGCATCTTGTCGTGGCAGCTTACGCCCGGAAGATGGCTGGAAACGCGAGCGGTGCTCGACGGTTTCTTCAATCCTAGCTTCTGGCCGAGTCTGCTATTTCGCACGGTGGTCTCGACCACTCTGGCTGCACTGGCCGCTTGCGTCGTCATCAATCTGATGAATGTTGGCCGAGAGATAAGGACGCAGCTCATCAATCGAGCGTCCCACTTACTGGTTCCGATGGTCGCTATGCCACTGCTGGGCATTTGGTTCCTTAATGTCATGCCGGAAGACAGCCGCAGTTGGGTCACTGGCGGCAGCGCGGCAATGCTGCTGTTCTTCAGCGTTTCGATTGGCGCATCGCTTGTGATTGGGGCCTACGCGATTATTGGCATGGTATGGCAAAAGCTCTACATCAATGGGGCCACGGCGACATTGCTGCTGATGCTCGCCTTTGGCGCGACAGCTGGAGGGGAGTTCGTGCGGGAAGGGGCTCGAAAGCCGTTTACGGTTCGGCAAGTCTTGTACTCGAACTCGATCAGGCCCGCCGATGTCGAGCGATTACGAGAGATTGGATGCTTGGCTGACGACCCCTATCCGATCCGCGATGCCAAGTCGTTCCCCCATCTGCAACTTCGCGATGGCGCTCGCGTATTTCGTCGACAATGTTCTGTCTGTCACACCGTAGAGGGGGCGAACGCGGTTGTTCATCTGACGGGTTCGTGGGATTTGGAACAGATGCGCATGAACATCGCAAAGCTTCAGCACACCAAACCTTTTATGCCGCCATTCGCGGGCACGGCAGAAGAACTTGAAGCATTGGTACAGTTCATACTATGGTCGAGCGCAGAGCGTCCGATCGAGTGGAGCTTAAACGACGAGGCGACGCAGCAAGAAGTGTTTGACCAGATCAGACAGTGGCTAGATGAGGCAGGAACTGAGCCTGGCGTATTCGACAAGAATCGCCACGCTGCTGCTACCAACTCGGAGAGGAAGCCCGGCGATGGATAGTGTCTTCCCGTTCGGCTTTCCAGCCCCTTCCGCTTGGTATTTAACTCTGTATGTACTGACGTTTGCCTTGCATCAGTTTTTTATGCACTATGTGCTGGCAGGGTCGCTATTCGTCGGCTGGTCCTCGCTTTTTCCGGGCAGGGGTCCGCAGCGAGACGAACAGCCACTCGCCCTTCTGATCCGTGAATGGCTGCCGTTTCTGCTCAGCGCCGCGATCACGGCCGGCGTGGCTCCGCTGCTGTTTGTCCAGGTCGTCTACCCTCGCCACTTCTATACGGCAAATCTACTACTGTCCTGGAAATGGATGATCGTCGTGCCAGTGCTTGTGGTCGCGTTCTATCTGCTTTACCTCCAGAAGAGCCGAGTCATCTCAAGATGGCCGCTCCTAGTTCGCGGGATGGTGACGATCGTGACTGCAGGCAGCTTCGTATTCGTTGGCTTCTGCTGGACTGCAAATCACATGCTAGGAAACGCTGAGTCGAGGTGGCCGGACATCTACTCAACTGGTGTGCTGAATCTGGACCTTGCTCACGTTGTAACACGGATGCTCATTTGGATTGGCGGTTCGTTTGCGTCGCTCGCCGTCTTCACTGGCTGGCAACTTCGACGAACACATGACATTCCAGAGGCGGATTCTTCTCGAATTGCCGCGATGGGGCTGGGCGGCGTTGTCGCTGCGTTCGCCTCGTCCGTCACCTATGTGTTTCTAATCGACGCGGAGACTCGTGCGACACTGGCAAGCGTTGCTGGTGCACCGTATCTGGGAATAGCTTTCCTCGGCGCGATTCCGCAAGTGATTGGTTGGTGGAAGGTGTATAGATCGAAAGCGATTAGTAATGTGCCACTAGCTCTAGCGACCATCGGCTTGGTCGCTTCGATCATTGGCTGTTCCGTCGTCCGTGAACTACTGCGACTCCACAAATTGGACATCACAGCACTGTATGTCCGTCACGCTGAAGCCAGTCAGATTGGCGGGCTGGGCATCTTCATTTTTTCTGCCATCGTCAATGCGTGTCTGATCGGCTACTGCATCTGGCTGGTCAGATCCAACAAGCACGAACTTGGTTGAAGGTCGGTTCCGCGCACTTCAGTGCAACTGGGTCTTGTGCTGGCTAGTACGTATGACCTCGCCGAAAATTGGAAGAACGGACTTCATGAAGCCAGACAAGAGATCGCTATAGTCTGAGCGCTGCATGAACCTGGTTTAGCTCTATGTTTCGCTTTACTCGATCGCCTACCAATAATCCATTTTCGAGAACAGGATCCCTAGTTTGCAGAACCGTCACACTCTGATCCACTAAAACACAAATAGAGTTTTCTAGCTAGATCCACTCGACTCGAGTGTCATAGGCTGTCTTATTGGTCCCCATTTTGCAACACTTCGGATTTCTGTTAGACTTAATGTCCTAATCGTTTCCATCAAAAATCACATAGGTTTTGACTGTTTTCTCAGCTGATTTCATGGCGCAGTCACATCCAAAAAAGCAGCAATCAGCCTCAGCCGACGAAAGACCAATTTCGTTGCAGAGAGTCGCTCTGACTGCAGCCGGAGTGAGTTTTCTATGTGTCCTTACTATCGGGTTCCCGGTGCTTTGGTGGATGAGTTCAGGGGCAAATGTTAGCCAACAGTCCACCCCTGAGGAGCACACTATCGCGGCATTGCAGAGAGAGCCTGCAATAGAGTCAGATCAAGCGCCTTCGAATGAGCTCCCGCGAAACGAGGTCCAAGACATACCACCTGTAGCCGAACTCTCGCCGGAAGCCGTTCAACCTACACTGGTTTCTGGCATCTCATTGTTTGAGCTGGAACATAGAATCCATGATTCTGCATTCGATGAAGAATCAGGTCGGATCCTGGTCATCAATCACGATCTGGATCAAGTGCAGTTGTTCGACACGACGTCGGGCCTGTCACTACTAAATACGACAACGGTCTGTGATAAACCTGCTACCGTCCTGGCGAAAAGAATTCGGGACAAGTTGCTGTTCGCCGTCGGCGGTGAGTTGGATCCTCGCATCGACGTCCTCGATGGGGCTTCCGGTGAGCTACTGAACTCTATCACGACGTCGGGAACCAACATTGGCAGCCTGGCTGGGAATCACCTTCTCGACGACCCCTCGATCTATTACGCAGCCGATGAGGGCAAAGTTTCGGGACGCTGCAATCTGGAGTCCTACGCCGACGAAGGCGCCTTGGCGCTGACGGGGCAGAACCTAAGTGTCTCGGCTGATGGCGTCTATGTTTATCTTCAAACAGAGCGACAGCCCGTCTGCGTATACAGCCAAGAGCTGAACGAAGCCACAGAAGACTCCAATATCCGTCGAATTCACCAAGTTCGAGATTCATCGCGGCACTTCCAGGTGGATCATGCTGGTGCCTACTGTTCAGCCGGCACGACGATTCTCTCCAGCGATCTGAAGCACGAACGAGGCAGGCTGGAGTTTCCGGTCGCTGCGTTCGTTCCCAATTTGCCCTGGGCGGTTGGGGTACGGAAAAACGTGCTTCGGGTTGCCTCGATCAACGATTTTCGCGACGTGGCACAAATGGAATTGCCCGAGGACTTTTTCGCGGCCAAGGATGATGAAAGTAAAGGGCGCCGACGGGATGAACCATTGGCCGAGGATTATCAGATTTATGGCGACTCGGTGCGTCAGCGGTTGCTTGTCGTATCTGGCAAGAAGGTTGCCGTCGTGCCCTTTAGCACACTCAAGTTGCCTCAAGAACCGTCGCTTGCCCTACGGGTGACTGGTCCCAGAATCGTTGATCTGTCCAAGCCCATGCAAGTGCAGCTGACGGCAGTTGATAAGAATACTCAGTTGCGAATTCTATCCTCGCCCGACGGGATGACTGAACAGAACGGCACGTTAGACTGGACACCTTCTGGCGGACAAGTTGGGCACAACGTCGTTCGCGTGTTGGCGAAGAGCGGACACTTGAAGTGCGAGTACGATCTCGAAATCGAGGTGCGGCGCGACTCCGTCCCAATCCCTTTTGTGCCGATAAATGTGGCTCTGTCGCGTGACGCGACTCTGGCAGTTGTATGGGGAGCAAAACGACCAAAGCCGGGAGAGCGATGGGACGGCAGTCAGGTACAGCACGAGATGGCCGTGGTGGACGTCCGCGCGCAGAAGATGCTCGCCACCAACACCATGCACAAACGGGTGGTGGACGCGAAGATTAGCGCAGATGGGGTCTTTGCGACACTCGGACCATCAGGATCCAACCAGCCTCGAGAGATCTTTCATCTCAAGTTGGACGACCTCTCGCTTGTCAAGGCGGTGAAAACTCCTGATCCTGTGACTCGCGACCAAGACTGGTTAGCACTGCTCGACGATGATTTGCTGACTCTTGGAAAGCAACGATTCTCGCTTCCCGAATTAACACCCGTCGAAGCACAGAACGAAGATGAAGTCCTTGCCAACAGATTGAAGCGAGTGAACGTCACCCAAAACTTAGGGGGCATGACCTTCCATGAAGGCGTTTTTTGGGATGAACAGCTCACAAAGGCCCGCCTCCTGGTAAATCCGGATCGATTCATTGCGATCTCCAGCAATCGTCCAGGCAGGAGCGTATCTGCGACGACGCAGACCAAGTGGGGGAATGTGCAAGGGTGGAACAACTTCACGATGCCCTCGGGTAGGAAGCTAATCGACGTCCATACCAACCACAAGCCTGTTCCCCTCTTCGAGTATCCGGCCCTTGCGCTGTTGCATTCGCCTAGTGCGGAGAATCAGCGCATACGATCGGAGTTGGCGATCATCGAACTTCAGTCCGGAGAGATCGCTCAAGAGATTCGGCTCGCCGAATGGCAGCAATCTCAGTACCGTAACTTCTACACTCATGCGATCACTTACGCGAATTCCGTACTCGCCATCTCGCATTATGGAAGATTGTATTTTATTCCCACTTCTGAAATCGACAGCAGTCTTCTCAAGCAACCATTTCAAATCGTACCGCAACAGGACTACGTCATTAGTTCAAAGGGCAAAACCGACCTCACGTATCAAATCCAAGCCGGGAATCCTCCCTATCAAATAAAACTTACCGTCGCTGGAAAAGTGTTCGAGTTTCCAAGTGCTCCCAGTGGCGAAATCACCATAGATATTCAAGATCTTCTGGAAGGCAGAGGAGAACGCAAACAACCGATCACGAGATCGGTTCATTCGTTTTTTTTGAATCTAGCAGCCCAAGACGCTGACGCTGGGGAAGCGGTGCGTAGATACGAAAGGTATGTCACGCCTTCGTTCAACAAAATAGTTGGTCGAAAGCCACAGGGTGTGCCAATTACGGTCAGTGCGCAACTCGAAGTCACCGACAGCAAGTTGCAAACAGACAGTCTGCAGCACGTTTTTCTGACGGAACTACGGAAGTCGGACTTGGTCAAGGATGTTCAACTTGCCTTAGACCAACGTCGTAATCCCCGATCCAGTCGGTTGGCTCGAGTAAACCGCGAACGTCAGAGTCAGCGCGCCAGCAAATCGGCCAACACGAAATCCGCGCCCTCCCCGGAAGAAGATCTCCTACCGCGCAAAGAAAGAGAAAAAATACTGCGGAAAATTGCTGCCGACTACGCCACGATGCTTCTCAAGCGATATCCCCCCTCCGCTGTCCCTTCGAACCAAATCGAAGAACAAGCCGAGGAAGCCCTTGAACGGATAGACCAGACTTTTGAGAACGCACTTAATCAACGAACAGACTTGGCCAAGGGAGGAGTGCGACAATGGGATGACAGGAAAGGCCATTCCACTAAAGCACAACTCGTGGATTCGTTTGCTGAGCAAGTCGTGCTACGCCTTGCCTCAGGCGGGCAAGTCACTGTGCCGATGGAAAAGCTATCCGACAAGGATATCGCATTCGCGAACAACTACCTGGCTGCGAAGCATGGCACGCGCCCAACCGAATATGTCCCTGCCCAGATGGATGTTCTGCTGCGAGGCCTCTCTCAAGCTCCGGCTCGAAGCAGCACCTACGTCCCGGCCTACCTCGTCGATGAAAATGGCAAACCAAAACTAAGCTGGCGTGTACTGATTCTCCCCGCCATCGGAGGAATGGATCTGTTCCGTCTGTTCCGTTTGGATCAAGCTTGGGATAGCCCCCACAATCGAAGACTCATCAAGTTCATGCCCGAAGTTTACAAGAGTCTCGGTGCTCTCGACAAACCTGGCTTCACCACAATACTCGCCTTGCGAGGCCACGAAGGTCTCTTGGCCGACGATATCCCCAGGGCCCCCGAAGATGTCCTTGATCCGCGGAATACGGTTTTGGTGTTGGGAGAAGTGCTCCCGGAGCACGCAGTCGCGTGGACACAACCAGAGGATCTCGATGAGAAAAAAATTACCGCCATCAAGAGACTCCTAAATTCACGTTCAGGCAAAGTTTTTGTTGGAGTTGCCGACCGTACGACCCGACTGGTTCCGGATAACATGTCGGTCGTAAGGTGGAAGAGAGGGATCAACTGTATTGATGGCGAGCCAGCGATGCCCCAGCTAGAATTAGCGGACCCTCTGTCACTGAGTGAATAGAAATCTGATTGACTCCTATTCCCGAGGAAACTGATCGTGAAACGATTGCTTGGACCCTTGCCACTCGCTGGACTGGGAATCGCACTTTTAGTTAGCGGTTGTGGGTCGGGTGATCCTGCGGCTGAAAGCGATGCGCCTGGCAGTGGCAACGCCAATGTGGAGGTAGCTGAGGCACCGGCAGCACCAGCTGGTCGCGCGGACACAGCTCCACCCGAGCCACTGGACAACCCGCCCATTCAGCAGAACGAAACCAGCGAACGCTCGATCGCAGTTGAATTCACGGGAACCAAATCGGTTGAAGTTTATCAACCGATGCAACTAAGTGTTGACAAAGCTGACAGCCGGAGCGAGATCCGCTTTCTCAATCTGCCAGAAGGTATGGTTTACGACAAGGAACAGCTCACCTGGACGCCGGCTAGCCATCAAGTTGGCACACATACTCTGCGAGCGCGTGTCAAAAACGGGGAGCTACGTCATGAATACGACGTTCAGGTTGAAGTTGTTCGAAAGCCTGTTGCTGTCCCATTCGATGTGCAGAGGCTCAGACTTTCCTCAGAGGGTTCCTTGGCCTTGGTTTGGGGACGAAAAGAAAACCGAAGACGTGGATTCAACCGTCGCAGTGACAACCCCATCAATCAGTTGGCCGTCGTCGATGTCGCAAAGCGAGAAGTGCTCGTAGCGACCGAGTCCGCAAGGCCGATGACGAACGCGTGGCTGACCTCAGAGCATGTCTACCTCGTCCTCGACAACACGGAAGTAGGTTATCCGGTCGAGATTCAACAGCTGAACACGAGCGATCTCAAGCTGGTGAAATCAATCATGACCAAGGAGGCGCCGGAGCAGTCGGAGGTTCAAGGAGAGCTGCTGGGCGATAAACTGCTGATTGTTGAGAACGAGGAGTTTAAGCTGCCTGAACTCACACCGACTGAACCTGCAAATCGCGAACTCGAAGAGCGATTCAACCCGCGGAGGACTGGCAACCGCGCCGAAGGCAAGATCGACGGCCTCATCTGGCGCGATGGTGTTTATTGGGATCAAGATTATGCATCCGCGCGACTGCTGTCCAATCCCTCTCGCTTTTTCCGCGTGGGACGTAATCCGCCTAACAGCAACAACAAACGGCATTCCAGGAACCTCTGGGGTGGTCGCATGAAGGACAGAGATCTAGTCGATGCAGAGGGCAAGGAGATCTTGCGAGGTCGCAGCTACCCATTTCGACTGACCCCGCTAACGAACCTTTCAGCAGTGTGTCAACTTCGTCGCGAAGTAGAGGTAGAGACTGAAGACCGCCAGAAACAAGCAGGCATTACGATTCATCGCTTGGACGATGGTGAGCTTACTCAAAAGCTCGTACTAGCCAACCTTCCGCGTGACGCGAACGATAATTGGATAGGTTTTTCCTGCGCTGGCTCGACGATTGCTGCCTGTCTTGATGGAGATCTTTATCTTGTTTCCGAGTCGGAAATCGACCCTGAGCCTTTGCCAAAACTATTCCGCATTGGTATTGGCCAAACACTTTCAATCAAGCCCCAAGGTGCCACGAAAGTCAGCTACGACGTTCTCGACGGGACTCCGCCTTATCAGCTTGAGTTGACTCTTTCCAACCAGAAGTATTCTGCCACGGGCACGACAGTGACGGTCAGAGCGGATGAGCTCACTAAGGATATCAGCGTTGCGACTTCTCGGATGCTAACCCAATACGTCGGAGGCGGTGATCCGAGAGAAAGAGTGCTGGAGTACGTCGAATATGTCACCCCACTCTTCCGCAAGCTCACAGGCCGAGACCCTACGGGCATGCCGGTTGTGATTCCAGCCAGGCTGTCCGTCACCGACGCCAAGCTTCAGTCTGACACGTTGGATCACGCTTTTCTCATGGAGTTGCCCCTAAGAGACATTGGAATGCAGGTAGAGAACCTAGTGGCTGGATCTCGCGAGCGGAGTTTGAACCAGCGCAACAGATCACGAAGCCAATCGGTCGCTCGCGAGCGGTCATCGAGTCGAAGGAGGACCCAGGCGCGAGCTGATTTAGATAAGGAGATCTCTCAAAGTGCTGCAAAAGATTATCGTCAGAGACTGTTGCGCAAATATCCAAGCGATCAAGTACCTACCGAGCAGTTGGATGAGCTAGCAACCGAGGCGCTAAAAGAAATGAACTCGCTCTTTGAGCAGGTCCTGGCAAAGAAAAAAGGAACACTTCGTGGCGGTATACGCCGATGGACCAGCGCGAATGGCCATTCCACCAGAGCGATGCTACAGAGCGTGTTCGCGGAACAAGTAGTCCTGCGCTCGCCGGAGGGCAAAGAAATTACGGTGCCGCTAGAAAAGCTGTCGGAGGATGACCAAGAGTATGTCGAGCAGTACCTGAATGCGACGACCGACAATCGTCCGTCCGAGTATGTCCCCACCCAGCTGCAAGCCCAACTCGCAGCGATCAGTAAGCATAAGTCGAAGAAGTATCGCTATCCGCCAGCATTTTTGACGAATGAGTCAGGCAGTGCCAGCCTTAGTTGGCGAGTACTGATCCTTCCTTACATTGGTGGCGAGAAACTTTTTGAGCTGTTTCGATTCGACGAGCCCTGGGACAGCCCGCACAACCAACGTCTGGTCCGATTTATCCCGGCCATGTACAAGTCGCTGGATCCGCAGGTCGACGGCGGGAAAACAACTATTCTCGCCTTGCAAGGCTCGAATGCCTTGCTATCAAACGATATCCCGCGAGCCTCCTCCGACAAAGTCGATTCGCTGAGTAGCATTCCCTTGTTGGCAGAAGTGAAGTCCGAGCATGCCCTCGAATGGACTCGCCCGGAAGACCTGACCGAAGCATCTGTGGCGGATATCTCTAGTTGGTTGCAGTCTCGCGACGACCTGACGTATGTCGGTATGGCAAATGGTAAAGTCAAGCAATTGTCAGCATTCCTATCCGTCGGCCAATGGCAACAGGGAATCGACTGCGTGGATGGAGAAGAACCCGATTACTCGGTCTCAAAGACGGACACCGGTCTTGCGAGCTCAACGCAGCGACCCGAAAAATCGATCCCTAAACAAACACGAAAACGAACCGCTAAACGTCAACGCAAAATCAAGCTAGTGCGAATTGCTCCCAAGCAGTTCGCCATCCTCAACGCCCAGCCCGATCAGTCGCTTGTTGGTCAGCCAAAAAAACTTGACGGCGGCTTTGAAGTTCGATCTGCACCCTTCCACTTCGATCACTTTAACCACCAAGTTACCTGCGCGGTCTCCCCGCAAGGCATCGTCTACGGCTTCAAGCAAGGCACACTGTTTGAATTTGATCCCTCGACGGGTCAGGTTGAGAAGCAATGTACGCTAAAAAATGGTGCTACCTCGATTCACTGGTCAGATGGGACGTTGGTTCTAACGCGTCGAATCGAGGCGGCCGAGCAGCGGCTGTTTTCCGGTGAGTGGAAGCGAGTCGAAGGTCAGGTCGATCGAGCATTACCAATTCGGCATGTGTCATTTCTCGAAGCGTGGATCGTCGACCCTAAAACATTCAAAGTGAAACGCGGCTTCGAACTGCCTGGAGACTGGCTTTCCTGCGCTACAGAATCAAGCAAAGCGCTACTGATGTCCGGCAACAGTTCCATCGAACGAATCGGGTTGGTTGATCTAAGACGCGGCGAGCTTCTCAGTATGCTGCCCGCACCTGGGGAAAGCGAAGGCAAGAACCAGTCGGAATTGCCAGATAATCTGAGCGATGTTGACATTCTTCCTGACGGCGAGTCGGGGATCGCCATCGATTCCCAACGACTTTATCGCCTCGATTTTACCGCCGGACAACTGAGTTTCGGCGAATCCTCGCGGACGATGCATCTCAGCAACGATCCTCAAACAAAAGGTTTTGAGCTCAGCACTGATGGGCAGTTTGTCGGAGTTAGTGTTAGCAACTCGAAAGACAAAAGACTTCGCGGCGAGTCTGGCTACTTGTTCTACTCCACCGCAAATCTCAAGCAAGCGTACGGAGTACTCCAGCTTTCGTCTGACAGCTACCGTGGACCGGGTGTGCTGGCGATGAATTCAGACTCGAAGACGGTCATCGCAAGCGATGAAGATATTCAAGGTTTGATCGTCTTTCAAAACGGTAAAACCAGAAGAATGTCGCAACTGCCTGGCGATCGGGGGGCGCGTCTGCGTCCCGAGAGGCTCCTGGCAATCCCGAATAGCGAGTCGGCGTTGCTGTTGGGTTCCTATCAAGGTCTTTTGGTGTCCGTGCAAGGTCAGTCGGAAAAATGGGCGTTCGCACCCGCGTCAGACGAGGCAGCATTGGGAGCATCAGCGCTCGCGGCAACCACCCCGAAGGAACCCCTGCGTTTTGTTGAGAGCGAAACGAACTCTGGGGAAATGATTTTGGATTCCGATCCCAGTTACGATTTTGCCGCCTTCTCACCAGACGGTCGATATCTTTATTTGCAAGAGTTTTATGAGGGAATCATTAGCTGCTTCGACACAAACAGTTACCGCGAACTTCGACGCTACCGCTACGAAAGCTCTTCCGATTCACCACTTGGAATCACCAAGCTAGGAGTGCTGCTCTTCCTTCCCGATGAAGAAGAATTTCACGTACTGGACTTCAAGACGCTCGATGGAAAGCTCTCCTTCAGGCTCGAGGAGATCATTGCTTTCGCGACCGCTCCCCAAAGCTCGTCCGTCGTCTCGATTACTCAGCACGGCGATTTAAGGGTCCATGAAATCGCGTCGGGAAAAATGCTCACTGAGTTGCCCCTAGAAGAGCAAATGAAATGGGAACCCGAGGACGACAGACGGAGCCGCAATCAACCAATGCGCTCACTCACCATGAGCGACGATGGCAAGAGCGTGCTAATGAGTCTACAGCAGAACCACGTCTTACGCTTGTCCGGAAAAAAGTTCAAGTACATTTGCAGAGCCCCGGAACTACAGTTTACGGGTTCCCATGAGATTCCGACGCACTTTTTTTCTGCGATGGCTGCGATGAGTCCGAGCGGAGAGTTTCTGGCATCTGGAGCCATTCCAAGAAAAAGTTTCCGATCGAAGTCGAAAGTTTTTCAGTTGCCAAAAGTAGCGAATGCGGCATCGATCGTAGAAGTAGAACATCCGGTCGCAGTCGATGACGAAGGCCGCATCTACGGAACAACGGGCGATGTCGACGATAGGATCAATGCCTCTTACGCGAACCACAATATCGCCGTCTATGATTTGCAAGGCAAACAGATCTATCGAGAACCAGAAAATATCAGAGACAATCGGCGGATCAGCACGCTACTACTCCAGCCGGGTCGTCCCGGCTTCGTCTTAATTCACTCGGGGAGCGATTGGCATTTTGTCGACACAAACAAGCAGCACAAACTATAACTCGCAGGCCGACTTGCTTCCAAGCGGTCCAATTCGCACTGACAGTAGTCGTGGGCATTCCAACCCCACCTGAAGGGAATTGACGATTGGCGGAACTTCGAGACAAGCCTACGGAACATGCAGGCGGCAGCAATCTACCTCTGGTAGTCGGTCTCTCGGCGGTAGGTGGCGCGCTATTGGCCATATTGGTGTTGGCTGCCATTGCGTCTAGTTGGTCTGCGAATTCCGAATCGTTATCGGTCGCTCAATCAGGCCAACTTCAGAGCGGTGTCACCGTTTCTCAGCAAGAACCTCGAGAGAACCTCGAGACGGAAACAGCTAAGCAAGTCATCAGCGAAAGTTCTCCAGCTGTTTCCGCCACTCCTTTACCTTCTCAGACAAAGGAACCGCCGACTGCCCAACCAAAAGCACTCGAGATCAGTTCGGCAGAAGTTGCGACGACGGAGGAGAAAGTCACAGCTCTTGAACCTATCGACATCGATCCGAGACTAACAGTCTTGCGATTGGCGTCACCGACATGGGCGATGGCGTACGACGAAGTCAACGGTCGGTTGGCAATCGTGGACGACGCGCGCGGAGGCGTTGCGCTCTACAATGTCGACGACCTGCTCGCCGCGAACACAGAACCTGTCCAAGTCATAGAAACACGCGGCCCCGCTTGTGCGTTATGCCTAAAGCAGTTTGGTGAGCTGCGAGTGCTGCTAATCGCCTCCAAACTGGACTCCTCGGTTAGCGTTTACGACGCCTCGAACTTGCAACTCATCAAGCAGATCCCTGTCGAAAGCACCTACTACGTCGGATTTTTGACGGCTTCCAAGAATCCGGAAGATCCCTATGTCTTGTACCTCTTAACGGGTCGGTACAACAACTTAGAAATTGATTCCCAAACCAGTACCTGTGGTCGCATCGACTTGAGGAACATGGAACTCGATCCGGATTTTGCTGTCGAGGATAGCCATAGGCTTAGTCGGATTCCTCACGCTGCAATTAGCGACGATGGATCAGTCGTCTATTACAGTGGCATGGAAATCGGTCGCAATACCACCTATTGGCCAGAAAAGACCGAGGAAAGACCCAACATCAGCTATGTGGACAAGAGGCCGTGGGGAATTACCAAATACACCGTCGATCCCCACAACAAATTCGTTGCCACCGGACCTCACATTCTGCCTTTCGCTTGTGGGGGCGAAAGTCAACACGTCGAGTTTGAGCCGAAGGCCTGCTTTCGCAACTTACCCTACATCATTGGCGTCCACGAGCAGGACTTGGTAATCGGCTCAACAAACGGATTCCGCCAGCTGGAATCAGTTTCTTTTCCTAATGATCTAATAACTCCTAGTGACCAACATCGCAGGCGGCATGATTCGTGGGGGGGGCGAGATTTCAGGTTACATCGTATTCACTGCAGCACCAACGATCTCGAGTTTTTTGATGCCGTTGCCGACGATGAGCGAAACCTGGGAATCGTCGTGCTCCACCAAGCAATCGTCTTAGTACCGCTCAAGAACTTCGATCTACCTGGCGAACCTCAGTTGGCGGTGGCTGGGAATCCCGAAACCTCGCTATTCGTAAACCAAGATCTGTCCGTGCCCCTCCGATCATATACTTCGGGGACCAAATTTGAAGTTGCCTCGTTCACCGGCGAAGAGAATCCGCCCGCGATAAAAGGAAACATGCTCCATTGGACGCCTTCCGCGAAACAGGTCGGATACCATCACATCGGTCTTCGAGCCACCAAGGGAGATGCATCCTACGAATGGGTATGGCCTTTCGCGGTCCGCAGGAAGCATGTCGAGGTACCATTTCCGATAAAGCGGATTGTCGTTGAACCCTCGAAACGCGAGACCGCGGTTGTGTGGGGATACACACGCGAGTTCGACGCTCGGAACAATGTGAAGAATGTGCAGTGGTCAGTAGGATATGTCGACCTGATTAATAAAAAGCTGATTAGCCACCGTTCTTTGCCTGCTCACATAACTTCTGCTGCGATTTCCTCGCGCAACATCTACGTGATCGAGTCCAGCAAAGCAGATCTGCGCGTGATGCGCGCGCTGCCCGGCGAGAAACTGCTCCAATTGAAATTGCCTGACTTGGAAACCAACGAAGAGCTCAGTGTCACCAGTCCCACCAAAGAATGTCGCGTCATTGCGGATCGCTTTCTGGCACTCTCGTTCGAGCACGACACGATGCGATATTCGATTCCCAAACTGAAGGAAGTCGATTCGACGCTTCCTGTTGCCAAGAGTTTCGACAAGTTTCAGCGCGTGCGAGACGGATGGCTTTGGGACGGATATTATTGGGATGAGGAGCTGCGCAAGCCGCGGTTGCTACTTTGGCCTAACCACAGAGCTGTTTCTGTCAGACAAGGCAAGCAATTTGCGATTCCCAGCACACCATTCGACCTGCCTGGTTCTGTCAAGTACGGCACCGATGCGAGCGTCGCCTACGGAACTAAAGAGGACTGGAACAATCGTAGGAAGGACAGAAAATTTCCTCTCTCCTTACGTTTTTATCCTTCGCGTCAGGGTTTCAGCTACAGTACTTCCCACACAAATCACGCGAATCTCACGAACTGGGGCAACGATGCACTGCTCAGCCTCTACAATGATCGACTATTCGTGCTCCCGTTCAGCCAATTTCCCGTCGATCAATATGCGCGACCTCAATTCCGAATCGAGCCTGTGCAGTCTGAATTCACAATAAACCTTTCGAAGAAATCTAAAGTCCGCTATCAGGCAAGGGGAGCGATTAGCTATACCCTCGAGCTGAGGACTTCTCTAGTTAGCGGCCGTCCGTTAACGCAGACCTCCAGAGATGGTGAATTCACTATCGATCTGCGAACCATGTCGAGTGGATTGGTGAGTCAGGTTATGGAAAACATTGCCGGACCAAGCTGGACCTCGACGCGACGTAGTGGCAAGGGAGAGGAGCTACTAGATAAATACCTGGTAAGAACCCGTGCTCAGTTTAAGCCAATTCATCCGCGCAAATTCAAGGGAGTGCCGAAACTCGTTTTCGCGACGGTCACCGCCAAGAATTCATCGGGTGACGAAGCGATTCTAAATCACTGTTACCTCACTGAACTGCCATTGCGTTTAGTTCGTGACAATCTTAGGAAAGAAAGCCGCGGAGCACGAAGGTAGCTAAGCTCGCAAGTCTCCAGTGCGATGTATAGGCAACCTGTAGCTGGGCGGCTCTCGCATAACTCGGCCTGCTCAAGAAGAGTGTCATTCGAGGAGACTTGAGTTTCGAGCTCAATACTCGCAGGAATGCAGAAGAATATCTAGCAGCTGCCCAAAAAAGCTTGCGATTATTACCTGTTCATGCGTATACTGACCCCCTGTCGCGACCATGTGATAGCTAATGTTGACGTAAACACAAGGCGCGAATAATTAGTCGTGCCTGCCGAATGGATATTATTGCTTGACGGTTGGGGTTTCTCTACGGAAGGGGTTGTTTAGAATTGCCAGGAATCGTCCTGTTGAAGATCAGAACCTTGCAATTTGGTGACAGGGATGCAGCCCAAATCACGACCGGAATCCAGCCAACTGCAATTGTTCCAAGCGCAGTTCGAGCAGCTCTTGAATCATGACCATCCGCTGTTTGTGCTAGCGGGCCAGATCGACTGGGATCGCTTCGATGCGGTGCTGGCTGATTGCTATAGCCCGGATCAAGGGGCCCCGGCCAAGGCGGTTCGCCTGCTAGTCGGGCTGCATTATCTGAAGCACACCTTCAACGAGTCGGACGAGTCCGTGGTTGAACGTTGGGTCGAGAATCCGTATTGGCAATACTTCTGTGGCTTTGAAACGATGCAACATCAGCTGCCGCTGCATCCCACGTCGCTCACCAAGTGGCGTCAGCGGGTCGGTGCCGAGAAACTGGCTGAACTACTCGGCGAGACGATTGCCTTGGCACTGCGTGAAAACCAAGTCACCAAGCAAGAGTTGTCGCAGGTGAACGTGGACACCAGCGTGCAAGAAAAGAACATCACCTTCCCGACCGACTCAAAACTCCTCCACAAGGCGATCGTGAAACTGGGCCAGGCGGCGAAACAACGAGGCGTGAAGCTTCGCCAGACGTATGTTCGTGTGGCAAAAAAGGCGGCGATCATGGCGAGTCGTTATGCGCACGCCAAGCAGTTTAAGCGGATGCGACGTGAATTGAAAAGGCTCCGCACCTATCTGGGCCGGGTGATTCGCGACTGGCGTCGCAAGCTGCCCCAACCCGACGAGACGCTAGAAACCTTGCTCACCCGATGTGAGCGCCTGCACAAACAGAAACCGACCGACAAAAACAAGCTCTACAGTCTGCACGAGCCGGAAGTGAAGTGTATCAGCAAAGGTAAAGCGCGGCAGCGTTATGAGTTTGGCCAAAAGGTGACCGTGGCCACGGCCAATCGCAGCAACTGGATTGTCGGCGTCGAGCTTTGTGAAGGCAACCCTTACGATGGTCACACGCTCTCTTCGGCGATGGCCACAATCGAGCAGACCACGGGTGTTGAAGTGACCGATGCTTACGTCGACAAAGGCTATCGCGGCCACGACTATCAAGGCGAGGCCCAAGTTCATCTTGCCGGCAGCAGTCCCAAAAAGCTTTCTCGCAGCCAGAAGAAAAAACGCAAACGACGCAGTGCCGTGGAGCCGAAGATTGGCCACCTCAAAAGCGACCATCGCCTGGGGCGATGCTTTCTCAAAGGGCTTACGGGCGACGCGATCAACGTCCTCCTGGCCGCTGCCGGGGCGAATCTGCTCAAGCTGCTACGCGGCATTGCTGATGCGCTTATCGGTTGGCTGATCGCTGCCCTGAAAACGGGGCTCCAACCACTCCCAGTTCAAAAACACGAGCCAAACACGACCTCATTATCTTCCACCGCTTGAGGAAACAAAAATCCCAACGCATGGAACGTGGCTTTTTCAGGGACGACTAATTAACAGCTCTGCCCACTCAACAGAATGAGTGCCCTGTTCATGGTCAGGCAGAGATCCCCCGTCTCCGCCACGTACGGCAGAGAGTCCCTCGGAAGGGCTCATTCTTAAGTCAGGGGTACATCCACACTTTGTTCGGGAGAATGCGATGCGCGCAAAGCTAAACAATGAAGAACTGATGGTGCTTCAACTTGTGGACAAATTGAGGGCACAGCGCGGCAAGCCGCCAACAATCGATGACTTGGCAAGGGTTCTCAATACGCCGAAAACGATGGTGGTCGATGTCGTCGCAGGACTTCGGAGCCATGGCTATCTGAAGCTTGAGCGGAGAAGCCAGCAGTTGCGTCGCCGGGCGGCCTCACGTGATTGGACGCAAACGTCGAAGATCGAGCGAAAAATACGTAAGACAGCGCCTACTGAAAAACAGGCTCGCATCCTGGACTACATAAAGAGTTACACGTGCGAGTGCGGAAGCCCACCGACAATACGCCAGATTGGCGAAGAGTTCGGGATCAAGAGTCCAAACGGAGTGACCTGTCACCTTGCAGCACTAAAAAAGAAGGGACTGTTGGACGACGAACCAGGTCAGAGAAGGTCACTTCGCGTCACCAAGGGCGTTGCTATTGTTGGGGAGGTGTCTTGATGTCGCCGCACTCCGCACAACTAACGTCGTCAGCCTCGATCGGTGCTCCGCACTTTGTGCAGTGGAGGGGTGGGAGGGGGAGGTCTGGGATCTGTTTATTGACAACCATTCCACCGTTTCCTGCCAGCGCCGTAAACTCCAAAAAGAACTGCAAGCAACTGAATGGCCATAGGCTCGGGGACAGCAGCGAGCGCAGGTGCGGTTGCGCCAAGAGAATGCGACCAACTGTGCAAGTGAGAAGACCAGTTATTGGCGGTTCGCTGCCACCACAGGTAATCTTGGCCATCTACACCCAAATCGCCATTAAGGTCTGGGTCAACAATCAAGCTTGCGACAACCGGCACAATCAGGGATGCCAGGAACCGAGAGCCGTCGTCACTGAAATGCAGATTCCCAGCAAATATGCGAAGCTCGTCAAACTGGTCAAATGTTGCATCGTACAGGTCAACCACTGCGTCTGCGCGTTCTCCCGCCAGCAGTCCCTGCTCGCGATAGGCCGGTTGTTCTGTGTGGTCAAGGCTTGGGTGATCGTCAGGAACTGGTGTAGTCGTCAACCAGATCGACGGAGCACCATTTGCGTCGATGGCGTCAAAAATGGTTTCCAGGTTCTCCCGATATTCCGCAGGTGTAGTCGCATAGTGAGGGTCGCTACGCATGTCATGAATCCCGGAGTTGAAGACTATCGCATCCCAGGTTGGCTCCTGCAGCAAAAACTCGTCTATTCTCCTGAAAGAAGAGCCTGGATTGTTGCGCAGGCTAGCGCGTGTGCCCTCGTTGTTTTCTTGGACCCCATTAAACGCGTGGACGAATTCAATGTCTGGGAGAAGTTCCTGGGCAAACGGCTGCCACCCAAGACTGATGCTGTCGCCTATAACGAGTACCTTGGCGTGCGAACAGGTGCACGCGCACAAGAAGAACGCGAAGCTTATGTGTTTGATCATCGAATAGTACCTCTGTCCCAAAACTCCATAATTGACAAAACTCGCGAAAATTGCAAACATGCCGTACCAAAGGTGGCGGCCGGACCCGGGCATCTGACCTCCCGGGCAACCCGACCCGCCACCGGCCTCCATGTCCAAGCACGGAGGCACCGATGGCGTTAGCCACTATATTTCACGTAATCCTGCGCACTCTGCGCATTTGTATTTTCTTCGTCGCCTCAAATCTTGGGGTGTTTCCCTCCGTTCGTCGCTACCCGCTGCAGTCGCTCGACTTAGAGCGATGCTATCGGTGGGGATCGCGATCGGCGTCTGGTTTGCGGTGGAATGCCGTATCTGTCTCAACCGCAGCAAGAGGCTGCAGGAGGTGTGCCTTGAACTAGCTTAGCGCTGCCCGCGCAAGAAAAAAGGTGAGCCGGACCAGCTCACCTTCATTCTCAAAATCGTAGGGCGGAAATGGGTATCGCTTTCGCAGGGCTATCCCCAAATCCTCCCTTTCAAAAAATCGGGCTGCTGGCCCGACCCGTGAAAGGTACGCGCCAACATATGTGCCTGAGCGGGGTGTGTCAACTCAAACGTGAAGGCATGTCACGATGACAAAACCACAATCGGAGCTCCTTTTAGAAGCAATCACCAAGTTTTCCGAGGCTTTTGCACTATTTGCGGCTGCTGGCGGTATGGCACCACCCAACGAGCCACCAAAAGTGGCAACCGGCGATTCGGCTGACGATGATGGATGAACTCCCGTGAGGCTGCTGAGTACATGAATATGAGCGTCCGCACTGTGAATACCTGGGCTCGGACCGGGCGAATCAAGTGCAGGCGAGTTGGTCGAGAGTATCGCTTTAAGCAATCAGCTTGCGATCGAGCATTGAAAGAGCAGGGCAGGTAGCCTATGGCAACCAGAGTGAAACGACCCAACGGGCACAAGTGGATTCAGTTCAAGGATCTCAACGGTGCTCGTCAGACGATTCGCCTCGGCAAAATGCCAGCGAAGTCTGCTGATGTCATCAAGGGCCGCGTCGAAGCGCTGATGTCGGCGCGGCTCTTGGGTTGCCTACCCGATGAAGAGACCGCTCGATGGATTACCAAACTTCCACCACAGTTGGCCGCGAAGCTTGCGAGTGTAGGACTTATCGAGAAACGTCTTGCCAGCACAGTTGGCGAGCTTAACGAATACTGCAAGGAGCATCTGACATGCAAGAGCAAGACGGCCAAGAATGAGCACCGCTACACGCGGGAACACTTGGCTGGTTTCTTCGGCAACGATCGTCAGTTGCACACAATTACCAAGGCAGAAGCCAAGAAGTTCTACTCCAGTCTGCAGGAACTGCTGGCCCCATCGACCGCAGGCAAGCGATGCGAGAAAGCCAAGGGCTACTTCAATACCGCGGTCGACAACCGTTGGTTGCTAGAAAACCCGTTCGACGAAATCAGTACGGCCGTCAAAGCTCCACGCGATCGTGATGCCGAAGTCTGCAACGATACCAGCAAGCGAATCCTGGACGAAATCACGGATCCCAAGTTCCGGCTGGTCTATGCATTCGCTCGATATGCCGGGCTGCGTACACCGTCGGAAATCAACGCCTTGGTTTGGGAGCACGTTCGCTGGTCCGACAACCAAATCCTTATCGACTCATCGAAGAACGGTCAAAGAATCATCCCCATCTTCCGGGAGCTCCGGCCATACCTAGAGGTTGTCTTCGATCTGGCCGACGCCAATCCAAGGGTACTCGGAGAGTGGCATCCCAAGGGGCAGGCACTGACCAATCGGCTCAAGCGTGTGCTCAAGCGGCTGGGCATCACACCTTGGCCGAAGCCGTGGCAAAACCTCAGGGCCACCCGCGAGAATGAGCTCCTCGAACAGTATCCGCAGCACGTCGTGCATGCATGGATCGGCCACACAGAGCAGGTCGCTCGTGAACATTATCACCGAGTTGTCAAAGAACACTTCAGCCGAGCGGCTGGCGAAGCAACAGCGGAAGTTGCCTCGACTCGGGAGGGGGTTCACTTTGCAAAAGGCGAAGGTGAAATATCGTCAGTTCACGTCAGTCAAACATGAAAAAACGGCGACAAATCGGGATCTGAAGTGAAATATCGTCAGTTCACGTCAGTTTACGTACGAAATTCAGTACCCCGTAGGGGAGTCGAACCCCTGTCTTCGCCGTGAGAGGGCGATGTCCTGGGCCACTAGACGAACGGGGCGCACATGACTCGGTTGATTTTAGATTTCAGGTTTCGGATTGTAAATGGGGATGCGCAAGGGGGGAAGGTGGAGGGAGGAAGGATGATGTCGTTACTTTTGCGGCCGTTCAATTTGCCATGCCTTGCGTGAGCTTCATGAAGGCGGTTTCCAGGTCGATTTCTTCCTCGGCGAGCATCGTCAGGCGGTGACCGGCCTGCATCAGCGGGGTGGAAACTTCGCTGGGGTCGCGATGGCCTTCGTGCAATGTCACGCGCAGTGGGTCACCGGATTCCACCGACTCGACGATCGGCAGACCACGGAGAAGTTCAGCAGCTGCGTCGGAGTTCTCCGCGACGGCGATGCGGAGCACGAGTTGCTTGCGAAGCTGATCCATGAGCGCGTCGATTGTGTCGCTGTATTGCAGTTCGCCACGCGCGATAATACCGACTTTGTTGCAGATGTCACCCAGTTCGGGAAGGATATGCGAGGACACCATAATCGTTTTACCCATCGCGCCGAGTTGCTTGATCAGTTCGCGCATTTTGATACGGGCACGGGGATCGAGTCCGCTCGCCGGTTCATCCAGCAGCAAGACTTGCGGATCGTGGAGCAGCACGCGTGCGAGACCAAGGCGTTGTGTTTGGCCGCGGGAGAGCGTGTTCGCATATTCGTGACGTTTGAAATCAAGGTCGACCAAGTCGAGCACCTCGTCGCATTTTTTGCGTCGGTCCTCGCCTTGAATGCGGTAAGCGGCAGCGAAGAACTCAAGATATTCGATCACCTGCATGTTGTCGTACACGCCGAAAAAGTCAGGCATGTAACCGACGATACGGCGGATTTCCTTCGGCTTGGTGTATATCGAATTGCCGCCGACGTAAGCTTCGCCCCAAGTCGGGTTCAACAGCGTCGCGAGGATACGCATGGTGGTCGTCTTACCGGCACCATTGGGACCGATAAACCCGAAGATGTCGCCGCGCTCAAGCTTCAGCTCAATCTTGTTGATGGCGTAGAAGTCGCCGTATTTCTTGGTAAGGTCGTGGACTTCGATCATTTTGAATGTGGAATTTGGAATGCGGAGGTCGGCATGACTAAGTTGGTTTGCTGGGTTCTGTCACTCCCTGCGGTGAGGAGTGATCGCTTAGTTGTTTTGTGGGTTGGCTTCCTCAACTTCTGTCACAAACCGGTAGTAGGTCCAGCTGCGGTCTTGATCGCTGGCCAGCGGCTTGCCTTGAGCTTGCCACTGGCTTGCTGTGTTCTCGCACCGGGCTATCAGGATCGCCTGATCGTCAAACTGCAAGGCGTCGCTGAGGTCGAGAAAAGGCTGGTAGCGCTGCAGCATGTTGGTATATTTCTCCCCGTTCAGCGCTTTGTAGAACATCATCACTTTAAGCAAACGGGCCACGTCCCACTGCACGCCGATGAACGGAACCGTTCCGTCTTCCGAGGTACGGGTCGCGCGCTCGTCGCCTGCTGTGGCACTGGTGAGCAATGTGCGGACGGTGCGCGGCTGCATCGAATCGTTGATCTCAACCGACTTGCCGGCGGGAATCGTACCGATGCGGTAGGCCCAGCGATTGTAAAGCAGCGCACAATCATCGAGCGCGACGTCGGATTCGTTGGTAATGGTGCCCTGAATCAGTTCTTCGCCGTCCGGCCGCAGCTTGATCTGCACCTGCGGTTCTACCGTTGCCGACCAGCGCGCGGCAAGAGTCTTGGTCGACCATACTTGCACAGGCAGCATTTGCATGGAGGAAAGATCGTCGGCGAACGAGTAGCCATCCTCGAACACGACCGTCTGCGATCCACTCGCCTGCATCGCGCCCAGCGAAAAGCCGGGCAAGCCAAACCACGAGACAAGCGAATCGGTCGACTCGCCGATATCACGCCCCAAGTAATTCGTCTGGAGAGTCAGATCGAGCGAACTCACCTCGGGCACAAACAGATGTGTGTAGACCGTGCCGCGCGCGAAGCCGCGTGACGGCGCTTCGCTAGTACAATCGACGTCGATAATCTCGACTTGATTCACGCGGAATTGATTGCCTTTCATGCGATCAACAATTGCGTACGCTAGAATCGAGATGCCAATGACCAACAAGGGAAACGTAAGCCATGTCAGGGCAGGGCGGTTGAGCACACGTCGCACGAAGAAGTAGTCGCCAGGACCGATCAGCAGGATGTATGCCCCGGCGAGAAACGCGACCAAGCCGAATGGGATGACCGAGACGCCGACGAATTTTTGGTCGAGCGAATTGCGCAGGTGATTGGTGAGGTCGGTGGCGTCGCGTTGCTGGTCGGCCTGACGGGAGGTGTCGGTTGATTGCCATTGGAGCAGACGGCGCAGGAAGCTGATGCTTCCCTCCCAATCGTTGAGTGGTGGCTGGTCGAAGTCGAGGCCCACAAACACCACTTCTCCGAAGCCGCGCCGCATACGCACCACGAGTGGCACACTCGTCGCGCTACGGCCCGCCGAGGCGAGAATCTGACCGCTCACATCCACCAAATTGGGCACACTCAGATTGAGGCGACGGATCTTGCCAACTTGCTCCGAGCCGCTAAATACGGCCAGCGGCTCCGGTTGCGTGAGTCGCTCCATGCCTTGCAGTTGGCCGGGGGCAAATCGCCTAAGGACGCCGTCGTCAGCGATGAGTTCCTCAGCGCTGCTGCCGCAGAACAAAATTAGTTGACCACCTCGCTGAACCCACTCGTCCAGCGCATCAAGGCGATCTGGGGTTTCCGTCAGGGGGCGGTAGAGATCGACATTGGAGGTGGACAGCAGAATAGTTTCGACAGATTCGTAGCCATACCACTTGGTTGGCAGGTCGGCCGCATCGTCGATCCGGGCGATGCGCGTGGCCAGTTGCTCGTTGGATGTTTCGTCGGCTTGCAACAACTTATCGACGCCGACGTTACCCCCGACCTCCAACACCAGACGGTTTGTTGCTGGATAGCCGCCGGGCGCAGCCTGAGACACGCGAGACCCGAGGTAGAATCTCCGCATCGCCTGCGTCGTGCCGTCCTCGGACAGCAGCGCGACGCCGATCGGACTGCTCGCCTGCCCGACGCGCACATGCAGCCGCACGAGTTGTTGGCTGCCTTGATCGACCTGAATCGACCGGGTGACATGCGTGGGAACTCCGTCGGTGTCAGGGACTTCAACCCGCACTTGCCCCGACCAATGTTGCGCGCCCCCGTGGATTTCGATTGCCAGCGGTGTCCAGCAACCCAGTTTATAGGCACCCAGAAAGCCGATTTGCGCGTCGATGATATCGGGGTGCACGCCGTTCGTGACATCTGTCTCGTTTGCGCTAGCGGTGCAGGCGACCAGCGCGATGACGATCAGCGGGGCAGCGAGGCGAATCGTGCGAAGGGGCAGGGGGGGCAGTGTCACGGCTTCTCCGCATCGTCACATGTGCACACTAGCAAACCACACCCGGGGCAACCAGCACCGTATTTGTCGCGAACCGCCTGAGCCAGATCGACGTTCGCAACGTTGGCAATCGTGGAGAGCCACGCCAGTACGTCGGCAAACTCAGCTGCGAGTTCCTCCGGTGTGCCTTCTCGCAATGCGGCGGCTAGCTCGCCGACTTCTTCCATGAGCCACATGAACGTGCCATCAATGCCGCGCGCAACGTCCTTTTCGTGATACATTTCACGAATCAGACGCTGAAAATCTTGCAGCGAAATATCCTTGGAAGTGTCGGTCATCGTCTAGGATGTGGGGGATTCGAAAATCGTGGCTGCGCGTTGGCCGATTTAAAGACTTGAAGATGTGGTCAGGGATTTGACTCGGCAAGCGTCCGCAGGACTCGTGTCGCTGGCACGTCGTCGGGGTCGATATGCAACACTTCGTTCGCCCAATGTTGTAGCTGGTCTTGATCTTCGTCGGCTTGTGCCAACTGCAGAAGTTTCTTTCGTGTGACGAGATTGTCTGGTTCAGCGCTAGCAATACGTACAAGCAGGCGGTTCAGTTCATCAGAATCTTGTTGTCGTATCGCCACGACGGCGAGCGCCTTGGTCCATTGCAATTCGCCGGGCTCAGCGTCCGCGCCCCGCTGGTACAATTGCTTGGCCGCGTCGAAATTGCCTTTACGTAAGTGGATTCCTGCCAACAGCTTAAGCGCTTCAGGCAATGGCGATCTGCCCTCGACGACGCCTTGCAGTTCGGACTGAGCGGCTTGCTCATCGCCAATTCTCGCCAATAGTTTCGCCTTTACCAGCCGCGCGAGCGGCTGATCCGATTGTGCCTCCAGCACCTGTCTGGCCAGTTGGCCTGCTCCAGGATAATCACCTCGACGCAGCCGAGCCAGGGCCAGCTGCGCGCCAACATCGAAGTCGGTCGGATTTTCTTCCCAGCGCTCGGTGAGTTCCGACAGTTTCGGCGGGTCACTTAGCGACTGCCGACGCCCCAGCCCGTCGACGACTTGGCTGAGATGCTTGACGTAGCTGGCTTCGACCGATGATTTGGCAGTACCTAGACTCTCAGCAATCGCCTCCTCGGGCGGCAGATTGTCACGATACGCGCCGAGCAGTCGACGGACGCCTTCGACACCGTGGTCGCGGGCGATCAGGTCGACATACATCTCCGCCTGACAATAGGCCAGTTGCCAGTCATCGGCCGAACGCGGTCTCAAAAAACCCAAATTGATTGTGTCGAGATTGAAGACCTCTCCCAAAGGAGCACGTCGCACCAGGAGTTTCTCCCAAGCTGGTCGCCGCGGGCGGTGCTCCTGCCAGACGGCACATCCCTCAGTCAGCCAGTGCGGTACTGCGTAGTTGGTTTGCTGGAGGTTGATGAGGTGTACGATCTCGTGCCGCAGAATATCGGCCCAATTGATCTTACGCCGCTCGGCTGTCGGTGAAACCATCGCAACGATGTTCCCACCGCAAGCGGCGATGGTGTGGATATTGGGTAGTCCGACCATCCGAGCACCAAACCACTGCCGTGCCTCGATGCCTTGGCCATCGTGAAAGACCTCGAGCAGCGCCTTCTCGGGCAGCTCAAAATCGAAAGTAGCGGTCAATTTGTCATAACATTGCTCGGCATAGCGCGCCATGTGGTCGGCCAGCGCTTCGTCGTGATCAGGATCGTAGCGGATGACAAAGTGCGCCGTCTCGCGCGACGCGTAGCTATCCAATAAGTCGAGCACTTCCAGTTGATTCTTCACCCGCACATTGTATGGATCGCGTCGAAATGACTCCTGCAACAGCTCTCGCGCTTTGGCCTCGTGCCCCAACCGCATCTCGATCATCCCGAGTTGTCCGCGCGGCCCGAGGAGTTCTGGCATAACTTCAATTGCCCGTTGCAGATTCGCCCCCGCCTGTGGATAACGTCGAGCATGCTCAAACGCCGCCCCCTTCGCCGCGTAAAACTCGCCCTGGCTGGCGTGACTGAGTGCGGTGTGAAGTACTTCGTTGCTGTCGGCAAGGTGCGCATCGTTGCCGGGTCGCGTCAACAACGAATACGCCGCTGAAGTGCGGCCGAGCGTTGCCGAATGATGCGGATTCGTCTTGCTAGCCTCTTGGAGCGTCGTCAGCGCTTTCGCTGGTTGCAAACCGGCGAAGTGCATGTCGGCACGGCATAGCAGCGCGTCGATGTGGCTGGGGTTTACTTTCAGCGCCCGTGTCACGTTGCGGCGCACGCGGTCGAGCTGGAATTCGTGGAGTGCGAGCCTCGCCAAACCTGCGTGAGCATCCGCCGCTTGCGGATTGATCTGCAGCGCGTCGTTGAATGCTGTTTCGGCGTCGCTCGCGTTGAACTTTTCCAGCAGCAACCGCCCCGTCTCGCAGTGAGCGGGCCAGAAGTTGGGCTCAAGCGAAAGGATTCGTGGGTGCAGTTCAGTGGTCAGCTGCCTGAAGCGGCTCTTGTCTTGGTTTAGACGGGCGTGTTGCGCCAAGGCTCGACCAAACCAATACAGCTCGCGTGGCCGCTCGCTTTTTCGCCCAGTCTGATCGTAACGATCGGCCAACTCGCGAAATGCCGGTGCGGCTTGCTCAGTTTCGCCGGTTGAACGTAAGAGTTCTGCGCGGACCCAGGCGGCTTGAACGTTTTGATCATCGAGGGCTAGAGCCTGTTCCGCGTGCTTCCGACAGTCACTCCAGTCGCCCGCCTGCAGTGTCAACCA
Organism: Bythopirellula sp.; assembly: GCA_965228965.1. Taxonomy (GTDB): domain Bacteria; phylum Planctomycetota; class Planctomycetia; order Pirellulales; family Lacipirellulaceae; genus Bythopirellula. The sequence continues at coordinate 3,768,084 of OZ245849.1, read as the reverse complement.
CGCAAGTTGCGCATGCAACGGGGCAGGGTGCTTTGCTTTAGCGAGTTGGCGTCGGAGCGATGCTTGGGCTTTGTCCAGTTTGCCACGTTCCCAATGGCAGTACGACAAGCCCAGCGCAGCCTGCACTGGAAGTTCTTCCAGCAGCGCCTGATAGGCGGCTTGGCTTTCGGCGTAGTTGCCACGCAGCAAGAGTTGCTCCGCGCTGGCGAGTTCGACCAACTGAGCGTGGCTCGACGCGCTAATTTGCAGCATGCCACAGATTAACAGCGAAAGTGTCGAACGAGTGAGCATGCGGCAACTATCAGCAGCGGAGAAAAACGAATACATTGAAGTGTAGTCGAAATCCGTCCCCCTCGCCTAGCAACGCCAAACATGTCTGAATTCGTGACCGTGGCCAAAGTTGGCTCGATTCCTGAAGGCGAAGGAGCTACGTTTCCGCTGGGGGATCGGCTGGTAGCGGTCTTTAATCTCGCCGGCACTTATCACGCGATCGACGATCTTTGTCCGCACATGGGGGCTTCACTCGGCGCTGGACAGTTAGATGACGAGGGGAAAGTCACTTGCCCCTGGCACGCCTGGCGGTTTGATGTGTGCGATGGCACTTGGTGCGATAATCCGCGGCTCAAGATCGACGCGTTCGAAGTGCGCGTGCAGGGCGATGAGATACAGGTGGCAGTTCAGAGCCAACCACCCGATGATCATAAGACGGAATCCAAGGACTCAGCGTCTGGTAGCGGCGATAACTAAGCCAATCGCGACCAATGCCATTGCTGTCGGCTCAGGTACGCTCGTCGCCGCAAAGCCTGCGAGAACACCGTAGTTCGTTTCCCACGGATCAAAGTCGTCGGCGTCGACGATGGCATCGCCGTTGTTGTCCGCAGCGACATCGACCGTCGAGCCAAACCCTCGCTGCCAAGCGAGATAGTCTGTGCCATCGACGTCGCCATCGAAGTCGTAATCCCCATCAGGGATATCCAATTCGACGACCGAAGGGAAGAGCACAAAGTTGTCGCGGGTAAGACCGTCTGTCACATCACCATGAATCGGAAAGGCCGTTCCAAACGATTGATTTAATTGGTTAACGATGGTCTGCGTCGGCAAATTGGAAATCGCATCCACAACGTCCATACCGTCGTTCACAACTCGCCCAAACACGGTGAATCCCTGATCAACGTTATCGAGAAAAGCGTTGTCATCGGTATTCACGAACCAATTGTTGGTGCCGCTGTTGACCTGCCCACCGATCCTGGCGAGGGCCATCGTACCGCGAAGATTAGAAAGCCCAGGCTCATTTTGTACTGGCGGGTTGCTGGGGATTGAGGTTAACGGCTCGCCGTCGCGGAGCCAATAATTCCCTCCTTGTATCACGAAAGGGTCATTGATGAACGATCCATCAGCCTGCTGCACGAAGCGGTTCTCCACTCGGTGAACAATCGAATCGTTGAAATCGCCATCGTTGACGTAGTTCAAAATGTTTGCCACCGTCAAAGGTGTGGCAACATCGAACATCCGCACGTCAAAGCTCCCCAGCACGGAATTGAAGCGGACTACCGTGTTGGCAGGCGCGGAATGGGTCAAAAAAGAAAGTGAGAATAGCGCTACACATAGCGCGCGGAGTGGGTAGACAATCATCTCTAGATTTCCGATTACGTAGCGGTGGGTGCCAGAGGAGGCAGGGTGTTCCGTGAAAAGTGACCGCTGGGCCACTCACTCCAATTTATTTCAACTCCACCATTCTGTCCATCATTTGCGCCCTGCACGGGGTGCCGCAAATCCACTAGAATGATGCGAAAATGCAACACCAACCCTGTTGCACTCGCTTGGCCTTTGAGCTCCTCATCTTCCTTTAACATTCACATCATTTTCAGACTATCATGACCGCATTCCCCGAGATTGATCGCATTCGCTTCGAAGGCCCCGACAGTACCAATCCGCTGGCATTTCGCCATTACGACGCTGACGAGGTGGTCGAAGGCAAGACGATGGCCGAGCATCTTCGATTCAGCGTTGTCTACTGGCACACCTTTCGCGGGCAAGGGGCGGATCCTTTTGGTCCGGGGACCGCTTTGCGCCCCTGGGAAGATGGGACCGACTCGGTTGAGAATGCGCAGAATCGCGTGCGGGTGGCGTTTGAGTTCATCGAAAAACTCGGGGCACCATACTACGCATTTCACGATCGCGATGTCGCGCCGGAGGGACCGTCACTTTCTGAGACCAATAAGAATCTCGACGCGGTCGTCGGCGTGCTCAAAGAAGAACAAGAGCGGACTGGCATCAAGTTGCTGTGGGGTACGGCGAATCTATTCAGCAACCCACGGTACATGCATGGAGCCGCCACCAGCCCTAACTGCGAAGCATTCGCATTCGCGGCAGCGCAGGTGAAGAAAGCGCTGGAAGTGACACACGAATTGGGCGGCGAAGGCTACACATTTTGGGGCGGGCGCGAAGGCTACCAGAATCTTTGGAACACCAACATGAAGCGGGAGTTGGACCACTTGGCAATGTTCCTGCACATGGCGGTCGACTACGCGAAGGAAATCGGCTTTACCGGCCAATTCTACATTGAGCCCAAACCAAAAGAGCCGACCAAGCATCAATACGACAGTGATGCGGCCGCGTGTTTGAACTTCCTGCGGCAGTACGATCTGATGGATCATCTGAAGCTCAACCTCGAGACGAACCACGCCACTCTCGCCGGGCACACGATGCAGCACGAACTGGAAGTGGCCGGCGGCGCGGGCGCGTTGGGTTCGATCGACGCGAACACCGGCGACATGCTCTTGGGTTGGGATACCGATCAGTTCCCCACGGACATCTATCTGACGACGCAGTGCATGCATTCAGTCCTGAAGTACGGTGGACTCGCTCCTGGCGGCGTGAACTTCGACGCCAAAGTGCGCCGTGAGAGTTTTGAACCAGTCGACTTGTTCCACGCCCACATCGGCGGCATGGACGCATTCGCGCGGGGACTGAAGATCGCCGCTGCCATTCGCGCCGACGGACGTCTCGACAGCATCGTGAATGATCGCTACTCGAATTGGGAAGGCGAGTTGGGTACAGCGATCGAAGCCGGCAAACACAGCTTTTCGTCGCTTGAGAAATTGATGCTCGACAAAGGCGAGGCCGCCACCAACGCCAGCGGTCGGCAGGAGATGATCGAGAATTTGATCAATACCTATTTGTAGCCGTAGCAGCTGGACTTCGTGCTCCGCTTAGTCCCCGTGAGCTACCGTCGGAAATGTCCTTTGCACCGATGCTGCACGGCACCCAACAGCCGGGGAGTTGCACGTTGTTCGTGTAGCAGATCAGTTGCGTACACGACTCATCGCAAGCCCTGCAAAACTGGGGAGTCGCCTAGGCGTTCCACAGAACCTCACCCATTCGATTCTCGTCCAATCGCTCTTCATCGGAATCAGGTGGGACTAACGGTGCCATCACTCTCATCTTTGCCGCCGCAAGATCGATGATTGAGGCATGTGGGGCGTCTGTCTTGCGTTTGCGATCGGCCCCGACTCGCTGGACGATCGGTGAGGTGTAATTGTCACCGTTGCGACGGATGACTTGTGCTTCGGTGCCGTCACTTAACCGCACATGACTGCCGATGGGGAACAGCGCCACCACTTGCAGCAACGCACGCATTGCTTGTTCGTCGATGCGCCCGGCTTTGACTTGATTGAGAAGATAGACCATCACATCGTACGACAAGTACGCCTTCCGCCCGTACATACTCGCAGTAAGTGTGATGTACGCATCTGCCGCATGTAGCAAGGAAGCGTAAGGGTGGATTTCTTCCTTGGTCAGGCCACGGGGATAGCCTGAGCCATCGGGATTCTCATGCACTTGCGACGCCGCCAGCCGCACCGGGAGAGAAATTTGCTTCATGGACGACAGCATGTCCAGCGTGTGCAGCGGATGATCGGTCAGTTCCTTGAAATCCTCTGCGGACAGTTGCGCCTGCGAATCTTGGAGGCGCTCTTCGAGGCGAAACATGCCGAAGTCGTGGACTAATCCACAAAGGCCGACTTCGCGAACGTTTTGTTCGTCCCAACCGATTTCGATCGCCATCGCCATGCCCAGCAACGCCAAACGAATGCCACGTTCGGTGATCTGGGGGTCGCGGGCTAGTTCACGAGTGGATGCCAAGACATTGTCCGTGTCATCGGTCAATTCCTCGACATAGTCTTCGGTGACCATTTTCAACGGTTGATCGTCGTCGACTTTCCCAGCCATAGCTTGCCGGGCAATATCGTTGAGGATTTGTGTGGTCACGGCAAAATGCTGCGTGAGCCGCTCGCGCTGTTCCGGGTCGTAGGGTGCGGTGCCGTGCTGCTTAATCCGCTCGCTAAGCGGGGCGTCTGCATTTTGCACCCGAAGCGATACTGAGGCAGCGAGAGCCGCAGCTTGAATCCTGATCAAGGCTACCGTCTCGCGCAGGGCGCTTTGCTGATCAGATTCGCGGCGCTGGCTTGCCGTTTTCTTTGCCGAGTTGGGCTTCTCGGGTTGCGCAGGCTCTGTGGACTGTTTGGGCTGCTTGCCACCGAAGAGGGCCGCCACATCGTCGGGATGGAGCATCACCTCAGTGATGCCGCGCGCGAGGAGTCGCTCCTTCAGTCGCTTGGTAAGTAAGACGCCAGCGGCAAGCAGAAGTCGACCTTCACTTTCGTTGATCGGATGGCTGAGTCGGCTACCCACGGGCAGTTCATCGGTTTTCACACGCACAGCGTCACTTGACGACATTTCTTATGGAGGTCCTCATGCGATACGGAGAAATCGCTGGGCACAAGTATAGACCGTTAGACATCTTATTGCTCTATCGGATCGTAGGCAGGTGTGGCGTGACCCGTGAACTGAAGGAATTCTCTCAACCACCGACGTGCCGAAGGCGAAGTACTCGTCACCGCCCTGTAGAAGGGTTTGATATGCCATGATGTACATCGACTTTTCTGACACTGCCCGACACGATGGCCACTTCGCGACGCTTGGCAACTACGAGTCAGTGTCTAGAGTGGCGGCGTGGTCGCTTTCACCGTTGGAACTCGTGCCTTGAGCACTGTACACAGCGTAAATTGCTGACGCTGCAACGCACAGCGGTCAGATCGTGGCCCGTTCTTCGGGTGAAAGTAGGGCCAGCTGGCGTGGACAACCCCTATTTCTGGGGAAGACCAACCGCAACAAATGGCCATTGCTGCGGAGAATGTCGGCGAGTTGGATTCAGTTTGCAACCTCAAAAAATCACAACGAAAGTTACTCAAATGCCAAACCCGTACCGATGCAGCTTGTGCGTTTGGGCACTCGCGTTCCTGACCCTTTGCACCTGCAACGCTCGACTACTATTCGCTGATCACAGTGACTGGCTGCAGTGGCGCGGCGCACACCGCGACAGTGTCGCGGCCGCTGTGCCGACCTGGCCAGATGGCATTTCTGAGCGAAACCTCGTCGAGCAGTGGCGAATTCCTTTGGGCCCAAGTTACTCTGGCCCCATTGTGTTAGGCGACCGTGTATTTACCACGGAAACCAAAGACAAGGCGAAAGAGTTCGTCTACGCGTTGGATCGCAATACGGGCAGAGAAATCTGGCAAGCGAGTTGGGACGGAGCCATGCAAGTGCCCTTTTTTGCCATGGCCAACGGCAGCTGGATTCGTGCAACACCAGCGTGCGACGGCGAACGTCTGTTCGTTGCAGGGATACGCGATGTATTGGTGTGCCTCGACGTGGAGAATGGCCAACAGCTGTGGCGCGTGGACTTTACGGAACGGTACAAGACGCCGCTCCCAGGCTTCGGATTTGCGTCCTCGCCGCTCGTCTTTGAAGGCCATGTGTACGTGCAGGCAAGTCAGTCTTTGGTCAAGGTAGAGGCCGCGACTGGCAAGAGCGTGTGGCGGACTGCGGTTGGTACCGGTGGTGGATACGACTCGCCGTTTTCCTCGCCAATAATTGCCACCATCCAAGGTAAGCAGCAGATTGTCGTGCAAACAAGGCTGGCGCTCAAAGGGATCGACATCGAATCAGGCAACGAACTCTGGTCGCAGGAGATTCAGGCATATCGGGGGATGAATATCCTGACCCCCACAGTCGTCGGCGATCGTTTGTTTACCAGCGCCCATACTGGGAGGTCGCAGCTTTGGAATGTTTCCCACGAAGCTGGCGAGGTCTCAGAGACCTGGTCCAACAAAGCCCAGGCCTACATGTCGTCGCCGGTCGTGATCGGCGACAGCATATATCTGCACCTCCGCAACCAGCGGCTCAGCTGTCTCAATTTGCAGACTGGCGAGGAGCAGTGGCGTACCAAGCCCTTCGGCAAGTATTGGTCGATGATCGCGCAAGGCGACAAGATTCTAGCCTTAGACTCAAACGGAAAACTGCTGCTGATCCGGGCGAATCCGCAAGAGTTCGACCTCCTCGACGAGCGTGAGGTTGCCAGCAGTTCGACTTGGGCCCATCTAGCAGTTTGTGGCGGGCAGGTCTTCGTGCGAGCGTTGGACAGCCTGATCGCCTTCCGGTGGCAGTGAGGCAATTGCCTTAAACTACTGTTCAGAATCGACTTACGTCGCATCTGCCGGCTGCAACGTGTCTTGACCCTCCGGGCAAATCGCAATAAACTTTTTGCTGCGATAGTGTTGCGCGAATTTCGGTGCTTCTGGCAATTTGGCGGAAGGCACCTTTATCTCACATGCGTCGATGTGTGTCGGTAAGTGTCGCTGCCACTTTGTAAGTCGAGCATCAGTGGTGTCCAGGTGAGTGTGCCGCTTGCTTGGAGATTCTACCCGCGTCGAATTCCCGTGCATTCTGAACACTTTTTGAGTTGACGATGGAATTATTGGAACGAATTTGGGAGATCCTCAGCAGCATCGGTAACGGCATTCTCGGTCGTTTCGAGCGCGGGATCACCGCACTATTTGGCTCCGCAAATGCGCGTTTCTTGAAACGTCTGCAGCCACGTGTTGATGCAATCAACGCGCTGGAGCCAATGCTACGAGAGCTGACGAATGAGCAGTTGCGTGCCAAGACCGACGAATTCCGCGAACGTTTGGCCGCGGGTGAAACGGTCGATGATCTGCTGGTCGAGGCGTTCGCGGTTTGTCGTGAAGGTGGGCAGCGGTTTCTAGGGATGCGGCACTACGACGTGCAGCTGATCGGTGGCATGATCCTGCACGAGGGCAACATCGCCGAGATGGTCACCGGTGAAGGCAAGACGCTCGTCGCTACGCTGCCAGCATACCTCAACGCCTTGGAAGCCAAAGGCGTGCACGTGGTCACGGTGAACGACTACCTCGCACGTCGCGACATGGAGTGGATGGCACCGCTCTATCAAGGGTTAGGCCTGACGGTCAACGCCATTTGGTCCGGCATGGAGCCCGAGGACCGGCAACAGGCATACGCCTGCGACATCACCTACGGCACCAACAACGAGTTCGGCTTCGACTACCTGCGCGACAACATGAAGATCGCCGCGCGCGACGACGAGCGATACCCGAAACATCAGCAACAAGCACAAGGTCCGCTGCACTACGCCATCATCGACGAAGTCGACAACATCCTCATCGACGAGGCGAGAACGCCGCTGATTATCTCCGGACCCGCGCGCGATGACACGACCAAATACGTCAAAGCCGACAAGATCGCCCGTCAGCTCAAAGCGGGCATTCACTTCGAGGTGAAGGAAAAGGAGCATTCGGCCAACCTCACCGACGAAGGCGTGCGGGCCGCCGAAAAGCTGGCTGGCGTGGAGAGCTTCTATACGGCCGGCAACATGCAATGGCCGCACTTGATCGACAACTCGCTAAAAGCACATCACCTCTATAAGCTCGACGTGAACTACGTCAATCAAAACGGCAAGATCGTCATCGTCGACGAATTTACCGGCCGTTTGATGGAAGGTCGTCAGTGGAGCGATGGCCTGCACCAGGCCGTTGAAGCCAAGGAAGGCGTGCCGATCAAAGAAGAGAATCAGACTCTGGCGACCATCACGCTGCAGAATTTCTTCAAGCTCTACAAGAAGATCTCCGGGATGACCGGTACCGCGCTCACCGAGGCAGGCGAGTTTTGGAAGATCTACAAGCTGGACGTCATCGGCGTGCCGACGAATCGGGAAATGCAGCGGCTTGAGCACCCGGATGTTATTTTCCGCACCGAGCGAGAGAAGTACGTGGCGATCGCCGAAGAGATCGAGCAGCTCACGAAGTTTACGACCGTCACGGCCAAGAACGGCACGCAATACGTTGGTAAGCTACTCAAGAGCGACGATCAGGCCGTTACGCTCGAACTCGCCGAAAATCGCCAGACTGAGAACATCACGCGCGACAAGATCACGCACATTCAGGAGCCCGGGCGTCCAATCCTCGTCGGTACGGTCTCGATCGAGAAAAGCGAACGCCTTTCCAACTTGCTGAACAAGCGTGGCGTCAAGCACGAAGTACTCAACGCCAAGCAGCACAAACGCGAGGCAGAGATCGTTGCCCAAGCTGGCCGTCGAGAGGCCGTGACGATTGCCACGAATATGGCCGGTCGTGGTACCGATATCATTCTCGGCGGTAATCCCGAGACCATGGCATGGGCGCAGCTGCAAGACAAGTACGCCACACGCTTGGACGTTCCTCAGGAGGAGTGGGACCAGCTGGTCAAGCAAATTGACCGCCGCGAGAAGATGAAAGAGCAGGGCCAAGAGGTCAAGGAAATTGGCGGACTGCACATCATCGGCACGGAACGCCACGATTCGCGACGCATTGACTTGCAGCTCCGCGGTCGCTGCGGTCGGCAGGGCGATCCGGGTAGCAGCCGGTTCTTCCTCTCGCTGGAAGACGACTTGATGCGGATTTTCGCAGGCGAGTGGGTGAAGAACATTCTCACCCGCCTGGGGATGCAAGAAGGGGAAGCCATCGAAAGCAAGATGGTCACCCGTCGTGTCGAAGGTGCCCAGAAGAAGGTCGAAGAGCGCAACTTTGAGATTCGCAAGAACTTGCTCGAATACGACGAGGTGATGGATGAGCAGCGCAAACGCGTTTACGGATATCGCCAACGCATCCTCGACGGTGTGAACTGTCGTGACTTGATCATGGAAATGATCGAAGAGCAACTGGACGAACATCTCCAGACGATTCTCGACGCTGACTACGGTCCCGATTCGTTCGCCGCCGCTGCAGGCAGCTTGCTCGGCGTGCAACTGGATGGCAAGGACTTTCGTAACACTATCTTCGACGATGCGCAACGCATCGCGCGAGACGAAGCCTACCGACTGGCCGAATCACAGATTCTTGATGCGATCGAGGAGAACCTGCCCGAAGACGCGGAACACGAAGAATGGAATTGGGCAGCCTTGGCCAAATGGTCCAACGTTCGCTGGGCAACGAACTACCGCGATCGTGAACTAAAGAAAATCGGCCGCGACGACCTGGCCGAGCAACTCATCAATGACGGTCACCAAGCGATTGGTGAAATCGATTTGGAAACCTGTCGCCGCCTGCTCGAACCCGATTTCGGAGTCAAAACAGCTTGCGCTTGGCTGCACGATAAGTTTGGCATCGAGTTGGCACCTGACGAAATGTCTCAGCTGGAAGCGCGCGAGTTCATCGCCCTCGCACACGAACGTGCCCGCGACGCGTACGACGCACGTGAGTCAGAGTTTCCCGTGTTAGCGAGTCTGTTGCGATTTACGCAGCGCGATCGCAGTGGCAACCGTTCAGGTTTCCAGCGTGAAGAGTTGGTCGAATGGGCTAAGAAGCGTTTTGGCATTGAGCTATCGATCGACGATCTGAAGACGAAACAGCGTGAAGAAGTTCGCAAAATGCTCCTCGAGTTCAGTCGCCAAAACAACGTCCGCGCCAACGAAGTCGCGGCCGAGGCGCAGCAGCGCGTCGATGCGCTCTTCGCCGAGTCGGGCACGTCTACCACGCTCGGTCAGGCGACGGGCAATAACGGCAAGCTCGACGACCTCAGTACCTGGCTGCGAGAGTCCTGCGCGTGCGAACTCGACACTGACGAACTGGCCAAGCTCGACTACGAGGAAGCCCAACGCCGTGTCTCGCAGGCGGTTGAGGATCGCTATCGCCCCGAAATGCGGCGGATGGAGCGGTCCTTGCTGCTGCAAATCCTGGACCAGGCCTGGAAAGAGCATCTGCTGACGATGGATCATCTGCGATCCAGCGTCGGACTGCGTGGCTATGCCCAGATCGACCCCAAGGTCGAGTACAAGCGTGAAGGCATGAAGATGTTCGAGACGATGTGGAGTAGCGTCGCGAACATGGTAACGGACCTGATCTTTAAAATGGAGCAGCTCGACGAGGGCTTTGTCGGCAGCACTTGGGTCGAATCTGAAGCCCGCCACGACGACGCGCCCTCGACCTCCGACATCGCCCAGCAACAACAGGCCGCAATCGAAGGGACCGACACGCAAACCAAAATCGAACCGATCCGCAACCGCGGTGAAAAAGTAGGCCGCAATCAACCTTGTCCGTGCGGCAGCGGCAAGAAATACAAGCAGTGCTGCGGCAAGAACGGATAATCGCGCACTTTATACGGACCGTCCACGAGAGATACTGCAAACACGAAATGACGTAAGATGATTGATCGCTTTTTCGTGTGATTTGTGTCGTTCGTAGAGAAGCATCTTGAGGGAAAGGAATCCCGCGTGTCTCGTCTGATCAGTTGGCTACTGAACGGATTCTACGTGCTGCTGCTCCTTGCGGTTTCGCCGTGGATCCTCTGGTCGGCGATCCGTCATGGCAAGTATCGCGAAGGCTTCGCCGAGAAGTTTCTGGGACACGTGCCGCAGCGCCGCGGCGATCGGCCCTGTGTCTGGCTGCACGCCGTAAGCGTCGGTGAAGTGAATTTGATTCAGACGACACTTGACCAGATTCTCCAGCAGCGACCCAACGTTGCATTGGTCATTTCGACGACCACCAAGACGGGCTACGACTTGGCTCGTCGCAAATACGCCGAGCACACGGTGTTCTACTGCCCACTCGATTTCAGTTGGGCCGTCAGCACCGCGATGCGTCGCTTGCGGCCCGATTTACTGGTGCTCACCGAATTGGAACTGTGGCCCAATTTGGTCAGCAGCGCGAAACGGCACGCTGTGAAGGTCGCGGTCATCAACGGACGGCTGAGCGACAGTAGCTTTCGTGGCTATCAACGCTTGCGGTCGATAATTTCGAGACTGCTCGGATCCATCGACTTGATCGCCGCCCAAAACGAAGAGACGGCCGCGCGGTTTCGACAGCTGGGCGCACCCGACGTTACCGTCACCGGCTCACTGAAATTCGACGGTGCAACGACTGACCGCGACAACCCACGTACGCGTACGCTCCGAGCACTCGCCGACATCACCGACGACGAAGTCGTGTTTATAGCCGGGAGCACTCAATCGCCTGAAGAACTGTACGCGATTGAGATCTACCAAGAGCTGTCGCCCCAGTATCCGAACCTACGCTTGATCGTTGTCCCCCGACATCCCGAACGCTTTGAAGAAGTGGCCAAACTGATGGTGCATTCAGGGCTCGATTGGGCACGACGCACGGAACTAGAGGCAAGAAACTGCGAAGCCGCAAAGCCGCCGTCCGCAATTCTCGTCGACACCGTTGGTGAATTGGGTGCCTGGTGGGGCACGGCAACCATCGGTTTCGTCGGTGGCAGCTTTGGCAGTCGCGGCGGACAGAATATGCTCGAGCCTGCAGCTTACGGCGTGGCTACCTGTTTTGGACCCCACACACGCAACTTCCGCGACATCGTCGCCCAACTTCTCGCTGCTGACGGAGCACGAGTCGTCAACGATCGCGACCAGTTGCAACACTTCGTCGAGCGTGCGCTCGCCGATCCGGCCTGGGCAGGAGGTCTTGGTCAACGTGCCCGTGAGTTAGTCATCGCGCAGCAAGGCGCAACTTCGCGGACCGTGGAATTGATCCTTCCGCTAATCAAGTGCGAGAATCGGGAGAGTCTGGCCGACGTTGCGTAAGCCAAACCAAGTGGCGCCGCTCCGACGCGTCAGTTGGCGGGCAGAAGAAACGATGAGGTACACGTCACGAAGTCACGTGTTCGTGATCGTGGATATGCTCAGGGCAGTAGCAACGCTGGCCCTCGCACTTTGAGCAGTAGCGAAACAGCGTCTTGGGCGAGTTCTCGCTGTTGAGGTCGCAAACTTCGCATTGATGACGTATTGCGTTAGCGGCAGCCTTGACTTTCGATTCGAATGCGCGACGGCGATGACGATTTTTCAGGTCGCGAACGTGCTCGCGACCGAAGAACACGAGATAATTTGCCACCGATGCGACGATCAAGATTCGACCCATCCAATCACCAGTCAGCATTCCGTAGGCATAGCCAATCCACATCAAAAGTGCCAGCCATTTAATCTTGATCGGCAGAACGAAGAAAATCAGGATCGTATAGTCCGGGACAAGTCGCGCGAACGCCAAAAAAATCGTACTGTAGAGAAACACGTTGTCGGCAAAGTCAAGGTAACCGAATGCGTAGGCGACAAACGAAGCAATCACGTTTGCCAAAAAGCCGACGAGGAGAAATATGTTGTACCGAAATGTCCCCCAAATCTGTTCCAAGCCCGTGCCAAAGCGAAACATAATAAACCAATAAAAAAACGCCCAAATAGGCGACGCAACTGGCGGCACAAAAAGAAAAGTCACCAGTCGCCAGATTTCCCCCTGAAGGACTTCGCTGGGGAAAAGATGAATTTTCTCCAACACGTTAACTTGCATACCGCGCGTCATCTGAAGAACGTACAGCAGCACTTGACCCGCGATGATAATCGCAGTGATGTTGGGGATCGCCCAGCGGCCGAAGCGAGATTCCAAGCGAGAGATCAACGACATGGATGATCGACGACAGCGTCGTCGTTGAGAACTCCAGTGGATGCGGGAAGCGCCCAGTACTTCGCCCGAGCAAAGTTGCAGCTTAGCACTCCGGCGGCGAGATATCTACGTGGGCTGAATCTACGTGGCCTGAGCTAGACTGGAGCAGAGACTTGGTGATCCGTCGGTGAGTCGTTGCTGGACGGGACTCGCGGTGACTGACTTTCGGACGTCGCGTCCGCCGGCTGGGCTTCCCCAGTGCCGACGGGGGCTTTGATCATCACGTGTAGCCCGTAGAAAAACAGCCCCACGACTGCCCACATTGCTGGGTAGGCCAAGATCACCGATCCGTGTGTGAGCGAGCCAGCTATGCACCAGCAAATGAAGATAAATGGCAGCGAGAATTTGAGGCTCGGAAGTTTCATCATTTCATCTCGTAGTAATTTTCGCCTTTTTTGCGATTCGTGCCGCAAGAAGCACTCTCTGTCCCAGTATTATTCAATACCAACACAGGCGAGGAAACAATTCTGTCCTATTTTCAACAATTTTTGCTCGTGCACTAGGGCATCTCTACGAAACTTGTGCTTGATGTGCCGTCTCCAATGGAGCCCGACGGCCTGTTGCTCACGGCGTCTGTGATCGACCACCCCTCGCGGAATCATGGCCTTGACGAGACCGGTCATTTCGGCGTGGAACAGATCCGGCACTGAACCGCTACCAATGGGTGTCGGTGACGGCAATAAATGCCTTGATTTTCACAATCCGTCGCGTGCACTCGGCACTCAAGACCGTCCACGCTGGCAGTTCGTGGCTCTGTCCGGGCGGACCGGAGGTGCCTATAATCGGCAAGCTATGAGCGCCATCGAAATTCGTGGGCTGCGAAAGTCCTATCGCGTATATCAAAAGAAAGAGGGGCTGTGGGCCTCGCTAACGGGGCTGTTTCACCGTGAATACCGCGAAGTCGATGCGGTTCGCGGAATCGATCTGGATGTCGAGCAGGGTGAGTTCGTCGCGTTTCTGGGTCCTAACGGAGCGGGGAAAACTACCACCCTGAAACTGCTATCGGGCGTCATCAGTCCCACGGACGGCCACGCAAGTGTACTGGGACATGTGCCTTGGGAGCGGGAAAACGCGTACCGGCGGAAGTTTGCCCTTGTGATGGGCCAGAAGAATCAGCTTTGGTGGGACCTGCCTGCCCAAGAGTCCTTTCGACTGCACCAGAAGATCTATCGTATCGATCCCGTCGAATTTGACCGAAGTCGCGACGAGCTGGTCGATCTGCTGGAAGTGCGCCACCTGCTGGGGCAGCCAGTGCGCGAGCTGTCACTGGGCGAACGAATGAAGATGGAACTCACAGCAGCGTTACTGCACTCGCCCGACGTGTTGTTTCTAGACGAACCGACGATCGGTTTGGACGTGATTGCGCAACACAATATTCAGAAGTTCCTCAAGCATTATCAGCAGCAGCGCAAGATCACGATCTTGCTGACGAGCCACTACATGAAAGACGTCGCGGCGCTGTGCAAACGCGTCGTGATCATTGCCCACGGTGACATCATGTACGACGGTTCATTGGCGGGCATCGTCGACCGTTTCAGCGGTCACAAGGAGCTGACGCTTCAGTTCGCCGACGACCGCATGCCCAGCGATTTGGCACGCTACGGCGAGGTGCTCGAAATCGTCGAACCCAAAGCGCGGCTCCGCGTCGAGCGCGGAAGCATCGCGGAAGTCCTGTCTGCGGTACTCGCGAACCACTCGGTCGAAGATGTCAGCGTAGAAGACCCGCCATTAGAGGAAGTGATCGCCGAGATGTTTGCACTGACGGCGGACGAAAGCCGCAAGTCGCGAGATGCGACTCGCCAACCAAATCAACCCGCAACCCAATCCTCTTAGTTCGCAGCTCAGCCGTATGCACGCCCGCGTTGCCACCTGGTGGACGATCCTGAAGATCTGCGTGGAAGAACGCTTGGTCTATCGTGGCGATTTTGCACTTGGAACTCTGATGCGGTTTCTGCCAATCGTGACCCAGATCTTTTTGTGGTCGGCTGTGATCGCGGCAGCAGGACGGGACGGCATCCCGGGCTGGAGCTTGGAAGACGTGATCGCCTACTACCTGCTGACGATGCTCGCCCGCGCGTTTTCGAGTATGCCGGGGCTGGCGACCGGAATCGCGCGCCAGGTCCGCGAAGGCGAGATCAAAAAGTTCATGATCCAGCCGATCGACCTAGTGAGCTATTTGCTGCTAGCGCGGATCGCACACAAGCTAGTTTACTACCTGGTCGCAGCAGGACCGTTTGCCTTAGTCTATTACCTGTGCCGTAGCTACTTCCCGGGTTGGCCCACGCCCGAGGTGTTTGGCGTTTTTCTCTGCTCTTTAGTGCTCTCCTTCATGCTCGGCTTCTTCTTGGAAGCGTCCATGGGCTTGATTGCGTTTTGGTTCTTGGAAGTCACGTCACTGCTGTTCGTCTACATGCTGTTTACGTTTTTCTTCTCGGGACACATGTTTCCGCTCGACTTTTTGCCGGAGCCATGGAGCACTGTTGTCGACTTCATGCCGTTTAAATACATGGCCTATTTTCCCGCCGCCGTATTCTTGGGCAAAGTTGAAGGACCAGATATGTGGCAAGGATTAGCGATTCAAACCGGCTGGGTGCTGCTATTTATCGTCGTCTGCCGGCGTATGATGCACGCCGGGTACGCACGCTACAGCGGATATGGAGGGTGAGCTGAGTTTGGAATCCGGATAGCGGAATGCGGATTTCAGCAAGAAGAGCGAAACGTGCGATGACTTCCATTCCGCAATCCACAATACCAAATCTACATTCCATGCATCCTTCTTACTTCGGCGTATTCCTCACGTTCGCGCGGAACAGTTTAATCCGTGACATGACGTTTCGCACCAACTTCATAATCGAAGCGATCTCGTCGGTGTCGTGGATGATCATGAACCTTGGGTTTTACACGCTAGTATATCAGTTCACGCCCAGCATCGCCGACTGGGGTAAGTACGAGTTCTTCGTCTTTATCGCCACCACGATGTTCATCAACAGCCTGGTGCAAGCTTTTTTCATGCCGAATATGCAAGAGCTGAGTGAGTTGGTCCGCACTGGTGGGCTCGATTTTGCACTGCTCAAGCCAATCGACACGCAGTTCCTGGTATCGCTGCATCGCGTGAACTGGTCGTCGCTAGGGAACTTTTTCGTGGCACTTCTCTTGCTCGTCTATTCGTTGCCGCGAATTGAGGGACTGCAGCTATCACCGTGGCAGTTCCTACTGTACCCGCTATATGTTTTCCTGGGCGTCTGGATTCTCTACAGCGTCATGATCGGCCTCGCCGCCACGAGCATCTGGCTCGGGCGCAACCAATCACTCTACGATTTTTGGTTCTACATCACCAATTTTTCGCGATATCCGATGGAGATCTACGATGGTCCTTGGGGAACGCCGCTCCAGAAATTCTTTACTTTCATAATTCCAATCTTGGTCGTGATTAACGTGCCCGCACAGCTATTGGCTAAGCCACTGACCGAAGCAGACTGGCGACTGGCTGGCTTCGCGATTCTCGCGACGGTATTTTCCTTGATGGCAAGCCGGTGGGTGTTCAAACTAGCCCTGGGCAGCTACCGCAGTGCGAGCAGTTAGCGAGCAGTTAACGCGCAGAATAGCCCTATTCGACTGCGATTGTCGCTTGGTATACCTATATCATCAGCAGTAGAGGCCACCCTTCCAACTCACGTACGTGGAGAATTTCAAAATGCGGATTCCAATAGCATTTGTTTTGATGCTCGCATGGAGCAGCTCGTTGGATAGTCCTGTCATTGGTAAAGACTCGATGTTGAAGTATCCGCAGACGCGGCGCGTCAAGCATGTCGACACGTTTCACGGTGTGGAAGTGCCAGATCCGTACCGATGGTTGGAGGGCGATGTTCGCACTGACGAAGAGGTTGCGGAGTGGGCACAGGTACAGAGCGATTTTGCTCGCGCGTATCTAGATGAGCTCCCCGCCCGCGAAATGTTCCACGAAAGGCTGACGAAGCTGTGGAATTACGAAAAGTTCTCCGTGCCCTCCAAGAAAGCGGGCAAGTACTTCTTCTACAAGAACGATGGGCTACAGAATCAGTACGTGCTCTATGTGTCCGATGATTACCAGGGCGACGGACGGGTGCTCATCGACCCCAACGCTTGGACGGAAGACGGCACCGAATCGTTAGGCATGACCAAGGTCAGCGAGAACGGCAAGTACCTCGCCTATTGTCGGAAGAAGTCGGGCTCCGATTGGTCGACGATTTACGTCAAAGAGATTGAGACGGGCAAAGATCTCGCCGACCAGCTCCTGTGGACGCGCTGGGCCAATATTGTGTGGAACGCCGACAGCACCGGTTTCTACTACACGCGTTACGCAAAACCCGCAGAAGGTCAGCAGTTTCAATCGTCGGTAACGGACCCGATGATCATGTTTCACAAGTTGGGGGACGATCAAGAGGAAGACCAACTGGTCTACCAGATTCCCGAGCATCCCACGTGGAGCTTTTGGCTCGAGCGCTCGGACGATGACCAACATCTGATTCTGTCGATCGCAGAAAGCACCGATCCGCAGAATCAAGTGTGGTGGCGCTCCGCTGATGCTCCGGTCGACGGCGCGTGGAAACCGTTGATCGACGACTTCGACAATGAGTTTGCGTTTGTAGGCAACGATGGTGATCGACTGTTCTTTCTCACCGACCTGAACGCACCGACCAAGCGCATTGTCGCGATGACCGCGGCGCAACCGGGTCGCGCTAACTTGGAGGAAGTAATCCCTGCCAACGACGCGACACTCAGTGGCGTGAGCATCCTCAACGGAAAGTTTGTGGCCGACTACATGCAAGACGTCGTGTCTCGCGTGCGTCAGTTTGGGCTCGATGGATCACCGCAAGGAGACGTCAAACTACCCGGAATCGGTTCGGCGGGTGGATTCGGAGGCGAACCGACCGACACGGAAACGTTCTTCTCGTTTACGAGCTACGCCACTCCGACCTCAATTTATCGCTACGACCTGACGTCGGACCAAATCGAACAGATTCGCACGCCAGAGGTCGATTTCAATCCAGCTGACTACGAGGTGCGTCAGGCCTTTTACCAGAGCAAAGATGGCACACGCGTCCCAGTCATCGTCACACACCGCAAAGGACTGAAACTCGACGGCACCAACCCGACACTCTTGTACGGCTACGGCGGCTTCAATATCTCGATCACTCCCGGTTTCTCAGTCGAGCGTGCGGTGTGGATGGAGCAGGGGGGGGTGCTGGCGGTGGCGAACATGCGCGGCGGCGGCGAATATGGCGAAACCTGGCATCAAGCCGGCAAGACGATCAACAAGCAGAACGTGTTCGATGACTTCATTGCGGCGGCGGAGTGGCTGATCGACGAAGGTTATTGCACGAGCTCAACACTGGCCATTCAAGGCGGCAGCAACGGCGGATTGCTCGTCGGTGCTTGCATGACGCAGCGTCCTGAGCTCTTCGGCGCCTGCTTGCCCGCCGTAGGCGTGATGGATATGCTCCGCTACCAGCACTTCACCGCCGGGCACTTCTGGCGAGGCGAATACGGCACCGTCGACGACGAGGCGGAGTTCAATGCGTTGATCAAGTACTCGCCGTATCACAACATCAAGCCGGGGGTCAAATACCCCGCGACAATGGTGACCACCGCCGATACCGATGACCGTGTTGTGCCGATGCACAGTTTTAAGTTCGGCGCAGCCTTGCAAAATGCGCAAGACGGCCGACAGCCGATCCTGTTGCGAATCGAAACCCGCGCCGGTCACGGCGCCGGAACGCCAACCACCAAACGCATTGACGCGGCTGCCGACAAGTGGGCGTTCTTGTGGAAAAACCTAGGTATGGAGACGCGAGAGTAATGCTGCTCTTGTCCTGGATCAGCCGTGGTTGAGGACGCGCAGTTCGCGCGGCAGAGGGAAGGAAACGTCTTCTTCTCGGAGCGTTCTCGATTGAATGGTGGCGCCGAACTGATCTCGCAGCACATCAAGCACCGCCTCGACGACGACCTCTGGTGCGCTCGCTCCTGCGGTTACGAGGACGGTCTCGACGCCTGCCAACCAACCGGGATCGATGTCCTGAGGGCCGTCGATCAGGTACGATGACACGCCGCGCTCGCGAGACAGCTCGGCCAAACGCTGGCTGTTCGAGCTGTTCTGACTGCCTAGTACGAGCGTGAGATCGGCCTCCTCGGCCAGCACTGAGACGGCTTCCTGCCGATTCTGCGTTGCGTAGCAAATGTCGGCCTTCGGCGGAGCGGCAATCAGTGGGAAACGTTCCTTTAGCCGATCAATGATGCGATTCGCGTCGTCGACGCTCAACGTGGTCTGCGTGAGGTAGGCCAGCTTCGCTTCGTCGGCAACTTCCAACGAATCTACGTCCTCCGGCGTTTCGACCAACACTATCGCCTCGGGCGCTTCGCCCATCGTGCCAATCACTTCATCGTGGCCCTCATGACCGATCAAAAAGATCGTGTACCCTTGGTTTGCGTATTTGATCGCTTCGAGATGGACCTTTGTCACGAGGGGGCAAGTCGCATCGATCGCCTTCAAGTTGCGCTCGCGTGCTAGTTGTCGGACTTCCGGAGATACACCGTGTGCCGAAAACAGGAGTGTCGCACCTTCGGGGACCTCGGTGAGTTCGTCGACGAATACTACGCCTCGATCGCGGAAGCTGTCGACGACGTATTTGTTATGCACGATTTCGTGATAGACAAAGATCGGCGTCGGCAGCGTGTTCAGTGCCAACTCCAACGCGTCGATTGCCATATTCACCCCGGCACAAAAACCACGCGGGCTGGCTAATAAGACTTGCATTCCCTCAGCATCCAAAAGTGATCAAGACTAACCATAGAACCGCACCTCTGTGGATATCATAACTGGCCGAAGTAGCCGCCGTAAGATCGGCACCGCCAATAACAGCCCAGCCTTGTGTTCCACAAGGCCACTTGCCCGTAGATTTGCGCACGAAAAAGGACGGCCCAGGAGACCGTCCTAAGTTCGTCGACTCGGATTCCAACAGAAATCAACGCGGCTTTTTGCCAATTTGTTTCCATGTTTGACGCAGCGGCGGGATCGGACTTGGCTCGCGCGCGTCGAAACGGACTTCCAAGCGTTTGAGTGCACGGTTCATTTTCAAACTGAATTCGAACAGAGCGTGGCCATCGATGGTGATCGCAGGTAACGCCTGTTGAGGGCTCACAGGTACTGCCGCCATGATTCTACCTCCTCACCTTTCGTTCTCTGGTTCCCTGCTCGCTGCGACCCTGCGGGGAGTCAGGCTAGTCGGATCGTAACGTTTGGCATTATTACGTGAGACACGTCAGTTCGGTTCGCGGTTCAGCAGCGATACCGACATTCGATGACTACCAGAGAAGCTGGCCATCGCAGTGCAACTAGTTGAATAGGCGTAGCGGTTGCGGCAAGTTACTTTTGAGATTTCTGAGCACTACGGGAACGCTTGGAAGGTGGATTTTCGGGTCGCCGCATGCCTCTAAGGGATTTTACGTACGTGGCGATCTCCTGGCGTTCGAGGTGTCCACTGCCGTCAGCGTCGAGTCGATCGAACCGACCCGCCAGGCGGCGCGGTGCCTCTTTACGGCTGATCAGATTGTCGCCGTCACGGTCGAGTTGTCTGAGCACCCGGGCTATTGCTTGGTCGAGTTCTTGCGGTCGGGAATTCATGCTATTGGATTCGCGGGCTTGCATCCTCCGCGAAACAGCCATCAGTTCTCGTTGGCTGATCTGATCGTCGCGGTTGCGATCGGCGCGATCCAACAGAATCTCAAACCGATTGGCAACTTGGTCGGGTACTTCCTCTAACGTGACCAGCCCATCGCCGTTTGCATCAAGGCGTTTGAAAAACTCGAGTGCGCGCTGGGAATCGGCCAGTGCCTCGCCGCGAGGCCGAGCCCCTGTCATTGCTTGGGCTGCCTGCCATTGTTTCTTGTCGAGCAAGGCTAACTCTAGCTCTACGTCAAGATCCAAGCGTTGAGCAAGACGCAAGGCAAACTGGCTCATGCGCGGCGCGAATTGGACGATCTCCCGCCGACTGAGTACGCCATCTTGCTCGCCACCGACGCGCTCTTCGAGACGCTCGAAGAAGCCTTGGAACCGACTAGGCACTTCCTCAGCAACGATCCGTCCGTCGGCGTTGGCATCCATTTGCGCCAAGATCAGCAGCAATGCGTTCGCGCCCGGCATCTGGCTACCTTGTTTTTGGACGAGCGGTTTCTCAGCCGTTTTCGACTTGAGTCCTGCTTGAAACTCGGTGGCGGAGAGCTTCCCGTCTCCATCCGTGTCGGAAGTTCGTACTAGCCGACCGAACAGCCGCTCGTGCGATGACTCAATCTCATCCGCCGCGATTCGGCCATCTTGATTCTTATCGAGTTGGTCGAAAAGTTCCTCGGCAGCAGCAACTGTTAGGGCAGGGAAGCAGAGGAGCAAAGCGAGGCCGCATAGGAGCTGGATACGCATGACGGTGGATTCCAAATTCGGAGTACTGATGCGAAGGCGATCACGTTCTTATTGAACGTTCATCATACTCAACCCCAGCGGTTTGGGGGGAGTTCTGCTACTTGTGCCAGCAATGCTACTTTTTGTGGGCCAAATTCGCTATTGACCGCCAATCGCCACAGTTCTTACCATCCCAGAGCCGCAGATTCCAGCATTTCGATGCATTCCGAACCTCAAGCTCCCGGCCTGCGTATTCTGCGGTAGACTAGTGAAACCAAGACGAAACGATACGAGCGGCGCGAGCCAACCGGCCTGCACAATCATTCCTCTGAGAGTCGCGGCAGATTCTCGAACGTTGAGCAATTGATACAGGTCCTCAGGAGCGTGCCCGAAGTGGTGTCCATTCGCAGAGCTAGGACTGTCACAGCTGCTACAGAGGTCGCTGGTAGAGTGATCCGTCCCTACGAGAATCGGCCAACGATTCTCGCGCGGCTCGTCGATGAAGTTAGTATTCTCGCAGTTGCGCTCGCGAGGTCGAACCTTTCATCGGACATGGAATGCGGCGCTGCCCCCAGAGAGACTCCCTGAATACCCCACGGTCATATTCCATAAACTAAGTGGAACTACTGACCGGCAAAACCGCAGAACTATCCCACAGTCCCCCAGTTGAAAGCGAGAGACCACCACTCATCAGCGTGTGCCGTCCATCGACAGAAATGTCGCAGTCCGCACTGACGGACGCTCACTGTGCACGCTCGAACGCGATGAGACGGTAACTCGGGAGAAGCAACAACATGAACATCCAAGGCCCCTCAAGCATCCACGGTACCCAAGGCATCAAAGGCCCTCACTCTAACCAACGTTCCAATGGGGCCAAGCCCGCTTCATCAGCTACCGGCCCGACCGACCAGGTCGATATCTCGCCGGCCGGTGAAGCTGCCGCCCAGGCGGCCGAAGGCACCGTCCGTGCTGATCTCGTTGCCCGCGTCCGCAGCGAGATCGCAAACGGCACCTACGAAACGCCCGAGAAGCTCGACGCGGCGCTTGATGGATTGCTTAACGAGTTGGGCTAGTTCGCACACGCATTCTTCGCATCGCGGCCGTACCGTTGGGTGCGGCCTTTTTCATGCGCTGATCCGCTCGTGACGGAGCGATATGCCAACTTCCGGGCCTATTGGACAATGCCACCTGCAGGCAGAGCGCAAGCTGCTAGAATGACGTCCAGCCCAAGTCGGGAGCGGTTCCAGGCAACTCCGGCTGAACTTCCTGACAAAGAATACCATTCAGGAGGCAAGTGATGAGATCCAGGCTATTGGCAATCTGTATCGTGCTAGGGGCGCAGTCGCTAACCTGCTTCACGAGCCGCGTTATCAGCGCGCCGGATTCCGCTTCGACGGAACGCGATCAGCGCATGCGGTGGTGGCGCGAAGCTCGCTTTGGCATGTTCGTTCATTGGGGTTTGTACGCCGTGCCGGCGGGCGAATACGACGGTCGTCAGTACGGCGGTGTCAGCGAATGGATCATGAATTCCGCAAACATTCCTCGCGCCGATTACGAGAAGTACACTTCGGACTTCAATCCGCAAAACTTTGACGCGGACCATTGGATTAAGACTGCGAAAAATGCAGGCATGAAGTACTTTGTAATCACTTCCAAGCATCACGATGGGTTCTGCATATTCGATGCCCCCAACAGTAAATATGACGTTGTCGACGCCACACCCTATGGCAAAGACACCCTGAAAGCATTGAGCGAGGCTTGCCGACGGCATGGCGTGAAGTTCTGCACCTACTACTCAATCATGGATTGGCATCATCCGACGCAACTACCGTCGAAGGTCGAAGACGGCAGACCGACGTGGAATCCCACTCGCCTCAAGGAAGGACAAAAGGAGGCGTACACGGAGTACATGAAAGCGCAGTTGCATAGCCTGATCACAGAATACGAGACTCAGCTGCTCTGGTTCGACGGGGAATGGCCAGATTGGTGGACAAACGAAGACGGACAAGCGCTCTACGAGTGGCTACGCGAGCTGAGTCCCAGCTTGATTGTGAACAACCGCGTGGGTGCGGGTCGGAAGGGAATGTCCGGGTTCTCCGAGCAGGGATCGTTCGCAGGAGATTTTGGTACGCCCGAGCAGGAAATCCCCGCCGAGGGCGCAGGTTTGTCCTGGGAATCGTGCATGACAATGAACGACTCGTGGGGTTTTAAGCGAGAGGATCACAATTGGAAAAGCGCGACGGAGTTGATTCACAACCTAATCGATATCGCCAGCAAGGACGGCAATTATCTGCTAAACATCGGCCCAAAGGCCGACGGTACGATCCCGGCGGCAAGCATCGAGCGATTGCAGGCGATCGGCGAGTGGATGTCCACGAACGGGGAGTCAATCTACGGCACGTCTGCCGCTCCGACACCGCAGCCCGAATGGGGACGAGTTACGCAGAGGTCCGACCAGGGCACGCTCTACTTGCACGTCTTCAATTGGCCCAGCGATGGGAAACTGAGCCTCGAGGGCCTGGATGGCCAAGTGAGCCGCGCAGTGCTGCTCGACGGCGGCACGGAAGTTCCGATCGAAGACGCAGGCAATGCTCTGGTGCTCACGCTGCCGCCCGATGCTCCCGACCCAATCGCATCGGTGATTCGACTGCAGCGCGTAAAGTAAGCGTTCCACCGATTCTAGGAGCCAGACGCCTCATCAGCGGCCAGCGCTTCACAGCAAGCCCGAGGGTGTTGCTCCTCGCGTCGACGCGTAGGAAGGTCGGCAAGAGCGCGTTTCGCGTGGGTTTGAGTTATTCAGCCGCTGCGTTGAGATCGATGTTGAAGTCGAGCACATTCTCGCCGTCGGCCGTTACCTCGCGCTTGATGTCAGAATCGGCGTGATAACTTGGCGGTAGTTTTTCGCGAATCCGCTCGTTCTCATTTCGCGTGGAGATCCGCACCACGTGCTCGCCAACCCACGCGCCCTTGCGGGATTGAGAAAACACCAATTCGTACTTCCCAGCGGCGTCAGTCGCCCCATAGGAGGGTGACCCTTGCATGTCGAGGGGTTGAAATTCGACCAAAGCTCCTTCCAGTGGCGCGCCATTAAGAGTGATCGTCCCAGTAACGGGTACGACAGGAAATTGGTCTCCGCCGCAGCCGGCGAGCGCGGCCAAAGTGGCCGCTACAATGACTAGGACGTGAATCGGCGCGTCTTGCTCCGTCGCTTTAGAAATCGACATTCACTGTTTCTCCGTCATTGCGGCTCGCTAGTCGCTGATAAACACCTAGCGTAGCAGTAGTCAGTTCCACACCCGGTCTGAACGTAATTCGACGGTTGCCGCCGTTACTGAAGCTGATTTCTTCCTGCACAAATCGAACGGACCCATCGCAGTTGACGAAATGGGCTCCCCCTGGATGATCACTGCTGAATCCTTCCGTGCTTGTGTTATGAGCCCCGGAGGCAGGAAGATTGAGCTTAATGCTACCGCGCCCCAATACATAGTACGACGACCACATGTCCGGTCCCGGCGGATTACGAGCCCCGATCCACGTACCAGCCAAACTCCGCAAATTGCGTTCTCCCAGCATAAAAGTGTTGGTTGTTCCGTCGGAAATGTCCTGGAAGCCCACTTTGCTGTCACCGTAGAGCACTCCGTTGTTCGCACAGTATTCGTCCTGGGCATCCGTTCCGGCTTCATCACACCACGCATTGTCGAAGAAGCCCTTCATGCCGATATAGTTTGACGTTGCGGGCTCAAAACCGCTGGGAGTGTTGTTGCCGTTAAAGTGCCTGGCGTTATTGCCCGTCATGTCTGGATAGATTGCTCGAATGTCGCTGATGAAGGCAGGCAGCAGATCCGGCGACGGGTCGGAAGGACATCGGTAAATGGGCAGGACAGTTTGCACTAGTGCAATTTCAGGCGTATTGAGGTCTTTGCCCGCCGCGATGAAGAGATCGGCAAGTCGACGATCGGCTACTCCGAGCGAATCGTAGAGAGGTTGCTGCTCAATAAAGGGTAGGATGAAATTCGTCCATCCCCAAGACTCTTCGCTGCGCTCTTGGATGATGAATCCCGGTGGGAACTTGTGATTTGTGCTTTCATAATTGAGCAGGCCCAAAGCCAAGTTGCGCATATTCGACTTGCACTGAGACCGCCGTGCGGCGGCGCGCGCCGATTGGACAGCAGGCAGCAACAAGGCTACCAACACTCCAATAATGGCAATTACGACCAGCAATTCTACGAGGGTGAATGCCCGACAAGCGCGGGACGATCTGACATTCTTCCTATTAAGGATCTTCGACATGAGATGACTGCCTTATGGGATTTAAGTGCTGGATCTTGCCCAATACCAGCGCAACACGAATGAGAGATGAACAAAAACGGAAAAGGTGGAGGCACTAGTGCATCTAGGCCGAGACCCTTTCGCTCGGGAGTCCTATGGGGATTTCCTTGGTATAACTCTGGCCTAGGGTTCACAACTAGTTTAGCAAGATGTGCCCCTCTTGTGGCTAGCGGCTCGTATTTTTTCCCATTTTCTGGCCTCAGATTCCCGCTCCGCACGCCGGCGTCATCGCCCCATGCGACAATCACCCGCGGAGGAGGCCCGCGTGGCCCCCAAATTGGTCGACGCTTGGGCCCGGTGGCCAAAATTGTTGCTCGCATTAAGGGCGGCGATATTGATAATGAACCTGGCGCTTTACTTGAGCGGCCATGCGTACAGATTGGGGGCCTTGGGGCATGTGCTGTGTTCCTTGGCAATTTGGTTGGGTTTTCCCCCGCGCGACGATTGTCGTCGACCCTTTCGCTGGCCGAGGACGCCAACGAAATCCCGCAAACGGCAAAATGGGACCATTATTGCGCCAGGGTCCTGCGGTAAGGCCCTTGAATTCAGGGGCCTACTGATCGACCGGTACGCAAAAAGAAGGACTTTTGCGTTAAAAAATCGCGGTTTCAAACCCGCGCGACGCGGCAAAAATGCCGCAAAACTTCGCCGAGCCCCGCGAACCGGCGAGTGACGAGGAGCGATTGCGGTAAGCCGACACCGGGCGCACTCTTGAGACACTGGTTGCACTCGGCTAGAATCAATAAGGAGCGAGGAGATACAGAAGAAGCCTACTATTTTCGGTTTCCGCAGCGATAATGCGACTTGGTGCTGTCTCAATTAGATGCGTAATTCGAGCTTCTTGAAACTCGTTCAATGACGATCCCCGGCATGTGAGCATTTATGGCCAGCGGTTTTTCACTCGGTACGGTCCAGGTTTCCAGCTCCCCGCAGGAGAGGTTTGCGGAGTTCCTGCAGAGCAAGGGCAAGCGGATCACCCAGCAGAGGCGGATCCTGGTCGATCACGTGTTCGAGCGGCACGACCACTTCGACGCCGAAGAGCTGATCATCAACCTCGCAACACAGCCGGACGGAGCCAAAGTCAGCCGCCCAACCGTCTACCGGACGTTGAATGAATTGGTCGACGCCGGACTACTACGTCGCATGACCTTAGGGGGTAGGGCGGTCTACGAACACGACTACGGCTACCCTCAGCACGATCACCTGCACTGCACCGTTTGCGATCAGCTGATCGAGTTCCAAAGTCGCGATTTACAGGATATCCGCGCTGCGGTTGCTCAAGAGCATTCCTTTCGCGTGACCGGACATCGCCTAATCATCAGTGGAATCTGCGCCGACTGTAGCAAAAGGCGTCACCGACGACAGAGTCCTTTGGACTTGATATGAGCCAGCCGAAAGTCAACGACTTCGGTCTTCCTACCAACATCTTCCCGCCTCACACAACTGACGCACGATTCTATGCGAGGTTTAATCCTCCTAACTTGGCTCGTATTGCCTGCCGAGGTTCTGCTCGCTCAGGTGCCCGAGCGTCCCGACTTTGAGAAGCATGTCAAACCGCTGTTGCAGACACTGTGCTTCGATTGTCATGGTGACGGCGCGGACGAAGGCGGAGTACAGTTCGACGCAACGGAGTCCCACGAGGCTTTGGTCGGTAACCGGCAGCTCTGGGGTAAGGTTTGGGACAACGTACTTACTGGAAACATGCCGCCCGCCGACATGTCGCAGCCAACGAAGACAGAACTGCGGACGCTATCGCGGTGGATCGGTCAGACCGCATTTGGAATTGATGCTGAGAAGCCAGATCCGGGACGCGTCACGATACGGCGGCTGAATCGCGAAGAATACCGGTACTCAGTCCTTGACCTGTTAGGAATCAAGTTCAATGTCGACGAGCATTTCCCCGCAGACGATACCGGGTACGGATTCGACACGATTGCCGACGTGCTGACGGTGCCTCCGACGCTGATGGACAAGTATTTCGATGCAGCTGCGCAGATCAGCGAAAGTCTGCTCGACTCGCAAGAGCATCACCCACAGGCATATCGCCAAGTGTTCGGCGAAGCGCCGCTGCCAGCACCACAGGAGCATCGAGAACAGCGCGCTCGAGGGATTCTCGAAAACGTCGCCACCCAAGCCTATCGCCAGCCGGTGTCAGGCGAATTCCTGGACAAGCTGCTGCAGCTGGCCAATGCATCGGTCGACTCCAACGAACCGACGGTCGAGCAACTCGTCTGCCGAGCGGTCGAGGTGATCTTGGTTTCGCCAAGATTCCTCTATCGAGCCGAGTTTCAACCCCGCCCCGATGATCCCGAACACGTGCACCCGCTTGACGACTTCGCGCTGGCTTCGCGGCTCTCGTACTTCTTATGGTCGAGCTTGCCGGATGATGAGTTGCTCGATCTCGCGAGTACAGGTCGGTTGCGTGACGAGCTTAGTCGCCAGGTTCGTCGGCTCGTTAAGGATCCGAAGTCTGAACGCTTCGTCGAGAACTTTGTTGGGCAGTGGCTGCATACTCGCCAGGTGGTTGGGCTGCACAAGAGTGGTACGCTCCACAAACAGATCGATCGGCTCCGCCGAGATATGCGAGATGAAACCTATCGTTTTTTTACCCACATCATGCGTGAGGATTTGCCGGTTATCGATTTGATTGGGGCAGACTATTCGTTCCTCAATGACGACCTCGCAAAGCACTACGAAATCCCGGGCGTCATCGGTGACCAATTGCGTCTCGTAAAGTTCAAACCCGACAGCCCCCGCGGCGGTGTGCTCGCTCATGCCAGTGTGCTGATGGTGACATCGAATCCCAATCGCACATCGCCCGTTAAACGCGGCATGTTTGTACTCGACAACCTGCTCGGCCTGCCTGCTCCGCCCGCCCCACCCGATGTCCCATCCCTGGAAGAATCGCGAGATCGGGGTGAACGCCTTACACTCCGCAAACAGCTGGCCCGTCACCGCGCCGACCCCGGCTGCGCCTCGTGCCATGACCGCATGGACCCGTTGGGCATCGGACTGGAGAATTTCGACTCGATCGGTCGCTGGCGTGACGAAGACGATGGTCTGACAATTGACGCAAGTAGCGAACTCTCCAGCGGCGAGCAATTCTCCGACATTCGCGAATTGCGGGCAGTTTTGGTCGAAAAGCGACGGTTATTCTATCGCTGTTTGACGCGAAAACTCATGATCTACGCATTAGGCCGCGGAATCGAATATACTGATACTCCTCAGATCGAGGTAATCGTTGATGCGATGATGGCCGAGGAATCTGATGGGGACCACGCCCGCTTTTCGACCATGCTGCTGGGCATCGTCGAGTCGCCGCAGTTTCAGTTGCGGCGTGGGAATGGCTCAACACAAGAATAGAGGGAATAAGCGATGGCTGACCACCCAACGTATTCCGGCCGCCAACTGCCGCGACGCAGTTTTCTTCGCGGAGTTGGTGCATGTCTCGCAGTACCGGCACTCGAGTCGTTATCGCCGCCTGCGCGTGCACTCGCCGCCGCGCAGCCTGCGCTGGCGACGACCCCCTCGGGTATGCCACTGCGGATGGCGTTCATCGCGGTGCCCGACGGCGTGAATCTCGAACACTGGCGTCCGCAGGGCGAGGGACGCGCTTACCAACTGGGGAAGACCTTCGCACCGTTAGCTGATCTCAAAGAAAAGTTCCAGATCTTCACCGGTTTCGAGCACAAGAACGCTACGGCTGGCAATGACGGTGGGGGCGATCACGCACGCGCGAACGCGTCGTTCCTGACCGGCTGCCGCGCGTTGAAGACTTCTGGTGCCAATTTCCGAAATGGCATTTCCGTCGATCAGGTGGCGGCAAGTCGCATCGGCGACCAGACGCGGATTAAATCGATGCAACTCGGCTGCGAAGAGGGCAGGGCGACCGGGAATTGCGATTCCGGCTACAGCTGTGCCTACCAGTTCAACCTGTCGTGGGCGTCGCCGACGCTGCCGATGGCACCGGAAGTCAATCCCCGCGCCGTCTTCGAACAGGTTTTCGGAGCCGGTGCTCCCAGCGAGCGGCAACAGAACCTGCTGCGACGACAAGCACGCCGCCAAAGCATTCTCGATCTGGTGGCTGAGCAGACGCACTCCATGAATCGCAAGCTGGGGAGCAACGATCGCCACAAACTGGACGAGTACCTCGATAGCGTCCGCTCAATCGAGCAGCAGATCGAAAAGGCCGAGCGTTTTCCGCTACCAACGACCGACATAAAGCCACCAACGGGTATCCCAGAGGAGTACCAGGCACACATGCGGCTGATGTTCGATTTGTTGGCAATCAGCTTTCAGACCGACACGACGCGGCTGGCGACGTTTCCGCTGGCTCACGAGGGGAGCAATCGTAGCTTTCCCGAGATCGGGATTACCGACGGTCATCACAACCTGTCGCACCACAGGCGTAAGAAAGAGAACCTCGACAAGCTGGCCGTCATCGATCAGTACTACATGCAACAGCTGGCGTACTTCATGCAGAAGTTGGAGTCGCTCAAGGACGCCGACGGGTCGAGTGTGCTCGACAATTCGATGGTCGTCTACGGTTGCGGCATCAGCGACGGCGATCGCCACCGCCACGACGATTTGCCGATCGTGCTCGCCGGCGGCGGAGGCGGAACGCTTAATCCCGGGCGTCACGTCGACCTTAAGCGCGACGTACCGATGACGAATCTCTACCTGTCGATGCTCGACCGCATGGGCGTACAGGTGGAGCGACTCGGAGACAGCACTGGGCGCGTCGCCGATCTTTAGGTTTCGCCACTGATTTGGCAGTAAGAGCAGAATTGGACGCGTCTGTACACAATCCTAATCGCCTGACCGAGATCGGTCATCTGGCGCTTGCGATCGCCATCTGCTTTGGTGCCGCTGCAATCGGTGCTCAGTTCACACCAGGTGCGTGGTACGCCTCTTTGCAGAAGCCGACGTGGAATCCGCCAAATTGGATTTTCGGTCCCGTATGGACGGCACTCTACCTGATGATGGCTGTGTCGGCGTGGCTAGTCTGGCGGCGCCTGGGTTGGAAAGTGGGGCGTGAGCCGCTCATGCTCTTTGGTGTGCAGCTCATCCTCAATGCTGCCTGGTCGTGGCTCTTCTTTGGCGAACATCGCCCCGACCTGGCACTGATCGACATCACCGCACTATGGCTGGCAATCGTCGCCACGATTTGGATCTTCCGCACCGTCAGCCAAATTGCAGCTTGGCTGCTCGTCCCGTACCTGGCGTGGGTCACCTTCGCGACGCTGCTGAACCTGGCGTTGTGGCGACTCAACTAGTCCAACGGTCTGTCTTCGCGCGAGCCCGCCGGCTCGCCGGGAGAATTGTCAGGAGAGGACTCGAAAATGCTCGCAGCCAATAGTATTGCGTGACGGAAGACCAGCGCAAGCATCAAGATCGCAACGAAGACGGTAGCCAGACTGAGTCCGGCGACTACAAGTTTTCGAAACTCGCCGACAGCAAGCATAGTACGGATGCCCCCGTGAACGCGATGATCAGCGACTTAAGGCTGAATCGGAACTTGGGCGAACCGAGACGGTCTTCATCGGAGGATGGGTTCATTGCATGCAGACGAGCAACGCGTGCTCGGTTTTACCAACTTTGGAGGCCCTTGAAAATGAAACATGCAACATTCTATCACGCCGGCTGCCCAGTATGTGTCGAGGCTGAACCGAACATCGTCGCGGCGCTCGACCGTAATCAGTTCGTCGTCGAAATCGTCCACCTTGGCGAATCGTCAGCAAGGCTGCCTGAAGCTGAGAAAGCGGGCGTCGTCCCGGCGCTGGTGCTCGACACGCAAGTGTTCCACATCACCCACGGCGCGGACTTGGCGGATCTGCAGTAGCAACAAAGTGAGATCGCACCGATCGCGTGAACGGCGGTGCGATTCCACTTCTTCATCGCACGCGATGACAGACCATCATCAAAAAAATGGATTCGACATCAGTAAGAACAATACAAAGCAGAGAAACGCGGTCGCCAGTATGAATCCAACGAAGGTGCCAAGCAACAATCCTACTCTGTTAGGTTTCTGACAGTCGCTTGACCAATCGCTTGGCGCTCCAAGCACAGCGCCCCAAAGGGCTCCGGCGAATGGCAGCAGTAGAAATTGCTCGTTGTTCCATATGACCATCGACAGTCCCGTTGCGCCGCAGACCAAGGTCATCCAGAGCAACATCGCTCTGACGCTGTATTTCACGATTCCTCCATTCGAGTGGAGAGTGCGCCCGATCAGATCGGGAATCTGCGAGCCCTCAGACCCGCAACTCCGTTTGCACTGCGTCGCGCCCTGCGTATCTCTCCCGAATTGGCCCCACGACCTCCGCCAAGAACTCATCAACCTGCTCCGCACTCCGACCGGTCAGTTTCGACGCGTTGACAGCTTCGTGGAGATCGACACCGGCGAAGGCTTCGTCGGCGGCTAAGCGGTCGAGCAAGTCGTTGGGCTTGCCCTGTTGTTTGACCTCGGCGGCGGCGGCTTGGCTGTGTTGGCGGATGAGTTCGTGCAGTTCTTGGCGGTCGCCGCCGGAGCTGACGGCGGCCATGAGGATGTTTTCGGTCGCCATGAACGGCAGTTCTTCGCGCAGATTGCGCGCGATGACCTCGGGGTAGACGACCATCCCATCGGCTACGTTTTGGTAGAGGATCAGCACGGCATCAGTCGCCAGAAACGCCTGCGGTAGCACAAGGCGGCGGTTGGAGCTGTCATCGAGCGTGCGCTCCATCCATTGGGTAGCAACGGTCGCGGCCGTACTCGATTGCTGGCTCATAACAAACCGAGCCAAGCCGCAAATGCGTTCACTCCGCATCGGGTTGCGTTTGTAAGCCATCGCCGACGAGCCAATCTGGTTCTTTTCGAACGGCTCTTCGAGTTCCTTGCGATGGGCCAAGATGCGAATGTCGGACGCGGCCTTGTGCGCTGAAGTTGCCACGCCCACGAGGGCGTCGAGTACCTGCGCGTCGATCTTCCGCGAATACGTTTGCCCGGTAACGGCATAGGTCGCGTCGAAGCCCATTTTCTCGGCGACGAGCTTTTCCAGCTGACGAACCTTGGCGTGATCTCCGTCAAACAGCTCAAGGAAACTGGCCTGCGTTCCCGTGGTACCCTTGGTACTGCGAGCGCGAAGCTGCGTGAGGCGATGCTCCAATTCTGTGAGGTCAAGCGCCAGGTCGTATGCCCAAAGACACGCGCGACGACCAACGGTGGTTGGTTGAGCAGGCTGCAGGTGCGTAAACCCAAGGGTGGGTAGATCACGATGTTCGGCGGCGAACTGGCCGAGCGAATGGATGGTCGCGGCAACCTTGTTGCACACCAGCGTCAGTGCATCGCGCAGGACAATCAGATCCGTGTTGTCAGTCACAAAGCAGCTGGTGGCACCCAGGTGAATTATCGGCATCGCGCCGGGGCACTGCTCTCCGTAGGTGTGGACGTGTGCCATCACATCGTGGCGCAGCTTCTTTTCGTACTCGGCAGCCTTGTCGAAATCGATGTCGTCGACGTGGTCTCTCAGCTCTGCAATTTGCTCAGGTTTGATCGGCAGTCCGAGCTCGGCCTCCGCCTCCGCCAATGCAACCCACAACCGTCGCCAGGTGCTGTGCTTGTGCTGAGGGCTAAACAACCGACTCATCTCGTCGGACGCATAGCGGGAAATGAGCGGATTTTCGTAGGTGAGCATACGGGTGAGGGGTGAGGGATTAGGAGTGAGGGAATGTATTATTAGGACTGGCCAAGGAATCAAATCGCTATTCTAGCCCAGTCGACTCTCCCTTGATACCGGACGGCGAAACGCGCTGCCCCAAACTCTGGCCCCGCGACGCTACCCCCTCCCACTCACATGTTCGTCAGATCATCGTCGCTCGCACTGCCAAGCAACGCATCAAGCGCAACGGATACAGCCTTCTTGTGTTCGGCGGGGGCATTCTTCGGTAGATAGACGCGACAGGCGAGTTGGCTGACGGGGAGGTGCTTGTACAATTCGTCGTCGGTCAGCGGACGGATTTGTTGTTGAGCGGAGCGATACAAAAAGTTCTGTCCGGCGGCAGCGGTGTTTGGATCGGGACGATCGATGTAGTTGGGCAGATCGATTTTCATCGGCATGTCGCGCAGATCGATGGGGAGTTCCCCACGAATTGCCTGCTCGGCGATCGACTCGCGCCCTTTGCGGAATACGTCGGTCGCCTTGGGGTCGAGGCGAATGCGATCTTCCGCCAAATCCCAATCGACCTGACGTTGAAGAAGACGCTGCCAGCGGTGTCCTAGTTCGCGCTGCTCTCCATTCTCACATTTGTGCCACCGCGATACGTCGATCAGCAACGACCATTCGGTGAATTGCTGGTACTCGTCCAAATGCTCCAGTGGATTCCCGGGAAACAAGAACTGTTTGCCGTCGCGGAATAGGTCTTCCAGCGTTTTGTCGATGGCGCGAACGGTGCGGTGGAAATAGACGGCCCGGAACAACTCACTGCGGGCCTGGCGGAACCGTACCAGCGCGTTCATGCCGCGGTCTTGGATGGTGAGCCCTTTTTCGCTGAAGAAAGTGTATCGGAGCAGGCGTTCCAGATCGTACGACTGAGTGCTATAGCCCGACATATAGGCATCGCGTAGCACGAAGTCCATGTTGTCGACCGTGTACAGCCCGCAGAAGAGGCTCCGCAACATTGTCAGCCAACGCGGACGATCGCTGGTGTCATCGCTTGTCGGACGCGTGATTAGCCAGGCGATTTGATTAGGGTCGATCTGCTCTCCTTCGTCGAGGTGATTCCCACCGGGACAAGTACGAACGTTCTTGAGCAGTGGTCCCAATTCCTCGCGAATGATGTGCGAACCGAGGATTTCATGCGTCAGTTGGTAGTCTTTCAAGAAGTGCGCATCAAAAAAATGCCCGAACGGACCGTGACCGACATCGTGAAGCAACGCTGCCAGTCGCATAAGGCACTCGACGTAGCCGCGACTGGGCACGTCGGGGCAGACGTCGCATAGACTTGGGTAGAGCGAAGCGGTGACGCGGCTGGCCATGTGCATCGCGCCCACGACGTGTTGAAACCGCGTATGCTCGGCCGATGGATAGACCCACCAGGCCGTTTGTAGTTGGTGAATCTGCCGCAGTCTTTGCAGCCAAGGATTGTCGAGCAGCTGTCGTTCAGAGGTTTCGCCTTCATCAACAATCGAAACGAAGGGAATGTAGCCGTGAATCGGGCAGTGGAGCAGGCTCTCGCGCTGATGAAGATCCGTCATGGCAGCCATTGTAGCCGGTCATCAACCGCTTTGGCCATCGTCACTGTCGTCGAGTACATCGACCGCCAGCGCCACAATCAGGCCGACGACCGTAACAATCCACAGCACGCCAATCCCTGTGCCGATATAACCGAGCACGGCAGCTGCTGTCGCATCTGCCATGGCAGACAGCAGTCCGCTCACCCAATGTAGAACGACGAGCACGATGGGAAGGCCAAGGACGAAGCCGAGGAGCGTTCTGACAGCAGAGCGTGAGGACATGGGTACAGCTTTATGGTGCAAAGAAGTGTCGCATCCGGCCTAACCGTTATATTTTGCCTTTCGCCCACTCGCAACCGCCAGTCGAAGTTTTTCGCGGTCGCTGCGTTAGCGGGAGCACACAATAATGGAGAAACGCAATCTCGACCTCCTAATGCTTAGGCCTCACTTCTCGATGCACGTCTCATTCAAGCAATCCTGTTGGTCATTGTTCATCGGGACACTGTTCATTTGTGGTGTTGCGGGCTCAACGTCGGCTCAGAAAATTCGACTCAAAGACAGCCGAATTCTCTCCGGCAAGACTGTTGCCCTGACAGGCGTGGCCGATGGTCCGGGGCAAGCTGTGGATCCAGGCGGCGACGCACCGTCAACGCCGATACGAATGGTCGATGACGATTTGCGTCGCGTCTACGTGCCGAATCGTGCCGTCGCCAGCGTGATCAGCGAGGTGCCCGAGAAGATGGTCCGCATTGACTTGTCGAAGTGGCACAACGTGGCCCGCGCGGGGGGGGCGATGGGGAGTGTGGGCCCCAGTTTGGGTATCACGCCGTTCGATGAATTCGGTCGACGGATTTACAACATGCAAACAACGAATGGCCCGCTGGCAGTAGTGCAGGGTATCACGGAGTTGACGCCCTATTATGCCAAGGTTGAGGGCCTGCGCGGGCAACCACGCGCGATCGTGTGGGACATGCGCATCGCTACCAGTTCCATTCCAAACGATACGCTGAAAGCGATTCTCAACAACGCGGTGTCGAAGGATAAACCAGGCGATTGGATTAAGATCGTAAGTTTCTACCTGGAATCGGAGCGCTACCGTGACGCGCGACTCGAACTTGAAGCACTGATCAAGAAGTTCCCGAAACAAAATGCTCAGCTGGCTCAAGTCCAATTGCTCCGTCAGTTGGGGGCGCAACGAATTCTCAGAGAGATTGAACTCCGTAGCGAAGCCGGGCAGCATCAGCTGGTCGATCGCCTGTTGCAGAACTTCCCAACGGAAGAAGTCGCTGGTGAGACGTTGCAGCAAGTTCGTGAAACGATTGATGAGTACGAAAAGAGTAAAGCTCGAATCGACAGAGCTAAGACCACGCTCAAAGAATTGGCCACTAAGCTGGCGAACGAAGAGCACCAGTCGCTTGCTCAGCCGACCGTCAAGGAAATACTGGCTGAGCTGAGTGCCAATAATCTTCCTCGTTTGGTTCCATTTCTGCAACTAGCCGACGACGAATCACTCACCGCGGAGCAGCGCGTCGCGCTTGCCGCAACCGGCTGGCTGCTGGGGGCAGACGGAGCCTCGCAAGAGTTTACGTTGGGTTTATCGCTGGTGCGAGTACGCGAAGCAGTCCGCCAGTACCTTCGCGAAACTCTGGCGCACGAGAGACTCACGTTGATTCAGTCGATCGAAAGCTCGGAAGGGGCGAGCGTCCCCGACGTCGCGAAGCTGATCGCGAATATGAAACCACCCTGGGACGTACCGGATGATGCGATTAGACCGCATGGC
This sequence comes from Bythopirellula sp., assembly GCA_965228965.1. Classification (GTDB taxonomy): domain Bacteria; phylum Planctomycetota; class Planctomycetia; order Pirellulales; family Lacipirellulaceae; genus Bythopirellula. The sequence continues at coordinate 3,731,476 of OZ245849.1, read as the reverse complement.
GTCCGCGAGTTGACCGCCCCGGGACAAACTGAGCATGGCGATTTTTCATACCTCGTGCAGCTGCCACCCGAGTACGATCCGTACCGGAAGTATCCCACGCTCTTGGTGCTCAACGGGGCCTACAACTCTCCAGACCAGGAGCTCAGTTTCTGGGCGGGCGCTCCGCAGCGAGATGGGGACGGCAACGTCGTCGGACCACGCAATGGGCAGGCGATGCGGCATGGCTACATCACAATTGCCGTCGAATGGCAAAAGCCGCAACAGTATCTTTACGAGTATTCGTTGCGTGAGCACGAAGCCGTACTCGCGTGTCTGCGCGACGCGACGCGACGCTTCAGCATCGACACTGATCGCATCTTCCTGTCGGGGCATGGCATCGGAGGGGATGCCGCTTGGGACCTCGCACAGGCCCATCCTGACATGTGGGCGGGAGTCATTCCGTTTGTGGCACGGCGCGATCCAATCAAGAAGTATATCCAGTTCTACTTCGAGAATGCCGAATTCGTACCGCTGTATTTCGTCGCGGGCGAGAAGGATGGGCAAAAGATGTCGCAGAATGCGGAATTGTGGGATCGGTATCTTCGTAAACGGTTTGATACAACCGTTGTGGAGTACTTAGGCAGAGGGCAGGAGCCTTTTCATGATGAGATCCTGTACATATTCGAGTGGATGGGGCTGCCCAATCATCGACGCGTTGGCTCGCCAAAGGAATTCGCCTGTAAGACGATGCGACCCTGGGACAACTACTTCTGGTGGATCGAAGGACGTGAGTTTCCCCGGGAAGTCCATCCCCAACAATGGCCGAGTCGTGTTGCGAGATCGAACGAAGTGTCTGGTCGCATCACGAAGCAAAATACGCTGCGTGCAAAGACGTCAGCCGCAAAGACGACCATTTGGCTTAGTCCTGAAGTCGTCGATTTTTCGCAACCCATTGACATTAAAATCAACGGTTCGAAGCTGACAAAAGCACGCGGGTCAACGGCACCGAATCTGCGCGTGCTCCTTGAGGACGTGCGCACGCGCGGAGAGCGAATTCGACCGTTTTGGGCGAAGTTGGAGATGCCTTGAACGATCCGAATTGCCGAGACTAGCGGAATGTGCGTGGTTCTTGCGTGCGGTTCCCCAAAGCTCGCGCTTGAATGGGCAGCTTGGTTAGCGTGGCACCGGTAATGAACCAGCCATCGTCTTCGCTGCGCACAATCGTGCCGGACGGTCCAAAGTACCGACGGACCATCTCGAACTCTGGCAGTTTGCGACCGTCGATCTTTTGCTCTCGCAAGATTTCTTCGCCTTCCGTATCCTCCGGCGACAGCAATCGGTTGAGCAAACGGCCGAGCAACGTTTCCGACTCCGGCATTTTGCCCTGACGGAGCAACTCATACACCGGCCGGTACGCCTCGTCAGTTCGGACGAAGCAGCGGGCGGCCGCATCGCCGGGCAGCAAACGCGACAGCGCACCCTCAACTTCGCGGTAATCTCCGGCCGAGCCGAGTGTGTCTTGGGCGACCTTATTGGCGAGAATCTCTTCCATGAATTCTACGTGCGAAGCAATAAACAAGTGACCTTCGGTGACGCAGACCGCTGAACTCGCAGACCCACCTAATCCTCGTGCACCAGGTGCAGGCTTGACGATGGGTTCTTGATCGAGCAACTCCAGCTCTGAGATTCCATCGATATCAACTTCCGGGAAATCATCCTGCTCGGGTTGGATTTCCCAAGCATCGCGTCCGGCGATCTTGGTTCGCGTCGCGTTGGCATCGTTGTCCATCACCTTGTCCACTGTGGCCGCGATCGCTGCTGCATTCTTCGCTTCAATCGCGATCAAGAAACGCTCGCACTTGGTCGTAATCGGCACTTGATAGTCGGTGACCAGCGTGACACGCTCGCCCAGGTGCGCGATGAAGTCGCGTTTAACGTTCACGCGCGGACCATAAGGATCGTCTTGGAGTCCTTTTAGCACGCGTTCAAAGGCTTTGTCATACCCAGCGATGGCATCGAACAGCGTACCGAAGTACTCGAACGCGTTGTTGATGTCCATGTTGAACGTTCGGTAGCTGGCCAACTTCCGTGGCAACCACTTCGGGGCCGCCATTGCCTTATCGTTGGGAAACTTCATCATTCGCATCGCCAGCCGGTACTTATCGGCCAGGCCAGGAATCGCCGGGGCGTACACTGAAGTGCGGTGCACGATTTCGAACGATCCGTTCACCGACAAATTGACAAACCCGCCCACACCCTTGATCGCATCGAATCCCTGTGAGTTCAGAATCGCGACGTAGTCTTTGCCACGGTTCTTTGCCTTGGGGTCGGCGAGCGATCGAACGGCATCGGCGTAGCCGAAAGGATCGAGATACCAGTGTACTTCCGGAGCAAGTCCTTTGCTCTCCTTACCACATCGCGCGGCGGTAACCTGATACGCCTCAACTCCAGCAAGAGAAGGCAACTTGCCATCGAAGCGCGCGAGCATCTTCTCAGCCTCGTAGCGGCTGTCGCTCGCACATAAGATGTTCTCTCGAACGAAGTAGATCGCTGTCTGGTTTGTGACCTGTTGATTGATCTTGACCGGAATCGAGTAAATCGCGAACTCGGTGCCAGCCACTTTTTCGTTAGTCTTTTTCGCATTCCGCTGAGTCAGTTCTTGATCCACCTTGTCCAGCAATGCAGTTAGCTGGGCTTCATTGCCAGTGACGTCGACGGTCAACGCCACGGAGGCACGCTCACCGGGCCGTTCGATCATGCCAATGCCGATCTCGCCACCGGCAACGCCCTTCAAGTCGGCCAGCTCAAGTCCGAGTTTGTCGCGTACTCCAGAGATCTTTCGCTCAAGTTGTCGCTTCAGATCATCGACAAACGGCCGCATCGACTCGTCTTGCATCAGCTGCCCCATCTGTGTCTGGCGCCAATGCTGAGCAAGGGAGTTAATGTCAGCAATCGAAGCGAATCCACGTGTATTGGGCGACATCAGGCTATCGCTTCGTACTGCCCCGGTCGCGACGTTGAAGCCCTGACCAAGGAACACGAGCGTAAGAAGAGCGATGAACCGATTACTTCTCATTACCAAATTCACGATATTCCTGCCTGAGGGCGGCCTAGAGGCCAACAAATAAGGACAAAAAGTGAAGGAGCCTGGTTGGTTTCAATCAAAACCAGCAGCGACGCTCAATTTTGAGCGAGCGGACTTTACTAAGTTATCGGCTCGCTGGCAACGCATATCTTGCCGAGGCTGCTAGCTCTGTAGAGCTTACCCAATCAGAACGACCGACCAAAGTTGTGCAGCCGAGAAATTGTTAAGATGGGCAGTGTGTGAAGCGGGCGACTTGGTGAGTTGTTACGGTTTTTTCCCAAAACCTGCCCTCAATGCCTACTTGATGAGTTGGAACAGGTACGGCGCATCGAACTGAGATTCTGCCCTGGAGGCGGGTCCGAAGTGCTAGCGAAACACCGCTCGACCACCCTTGGGCAGCGTAACACGCGGCGCATCTTGCCCGTCGATCTCGCGCAATTGTGACAAGGGATCAGATTGTAGGCGCAGGAATTTGAAACCCAGTAAGCGCGGTTTGCCCGCCTCTTCGAGTTCGGCGAGGTTCTCAAGAGACTTCTCTATGTAATCGTCGATCGGGTGCTCACGGACTCTTGGTCGTGCGGAGTGGATGAGATTCACTTGTCGCTCTCCGTTGTTGTCCGTGCCGAACACGATCAACCCCACGTGACCGACCCACGCGGTACCTCCGAAGATGCTGTTCTTCGGCGCATTTGGATCCCGACGCCCTCGGACGACGTTAACGAAGTCGCCTTCCTCAAGGTGGGGCTTCGCAAGATCGATGGACTCAAGCGGCAGATAGGCGTCTTCGTGCTGTTCGACCGGTACTTCCACCTGCAGTTTGTATCTATTCTTCAAGAACCTGGAACGATCGATCCGTTGACGGAACTTAACGACCTTGTCGCCGCCCAGTTCAGCCGTGATATCCTCGACCAACCAACGATTCGACGGATTCCAGTCGGCCTCGGTGAAATGGTTACGCGTGGCCACGCCAATCTGTCCATCACGATAACGAATGCGTTGCAATAGACTCATGAAGCTCGGCCAATCGTGAGCCATCGCCATCGCGTACGTATGCTCGCTATAAACAAGACAGTCACTCTTGCTCAGACAATAGATTGGTTGCGGATCGTAATGTTCAAACGGCATCTCTCCCAGCAAATACAAATCGTAAGGCTGGCCAATGTTTTTACGCGCCAAGTGAACAATCCGACGGCGCAGGTTGGGTTCGTACGCCTGCAGGAACTGCAAATAGACGTCAACCTCCGCTTCGGTAAACTCGTAGAGCGGCTTTTCGAGAAGTGGGACGATCTGCTCCGTTGGCAACTTTGCCTGTTCAGCGGCCGCAGCTTGCTGTGGCGTCAGATCAGCAGCTCTTGAGTCGCCGTGGCCGATCGCTGAAGCTACCAACGAGACTGTAAAGACCAAAGGCGATAGTCTGCTTGCTACGTCCATAGCTGCATCTTCGCAGCACGCACGAGCGTTGGCAAGTCACTGAATTATGAGCACTGCCAAGTCGATGGTTCCGTACTCGCGCCGGGCCGATAGCAACCAGCCGTTAGCAAGACACTTTGGCCGCGGGTGCCCAAGCTTACCAATGCCACGTCACCCGACGAACATGCACGGGTACAAAGTTGTCGTCGTAAGAGCGACGCAAGAGGAACTCTTCCCCGATCGCAACAATAGAAGCGACCTTGAGAAACAAGTAATACGGAGGCACCAGAGGCAAACAGGCAATGGACCATGCGTCGCGTGCCGGCTTGGGCGTGTAATACATCACCACAAGCCACTGCAGAAACTCAAGCAAGCAATACAGCACGTAGTTTGTCAGGAGTATGTAACCCATCAGACCGGGTTTCGTCATCGCTAGCCACATCAAGACAATGACCCCAGCTAGGGTAAGAACGATCCGAAAGATCCAGGTCTCGAGCAACAGCATCAGATTAGTCAATCGAAAATTTGGGCTGAAGAAGTTTGCCATATCAACATGTTTGCGACATTCGAACGTGACGATCGCCCATTCCCACCGCCGTCGCTGCCGAAATAGTGTCCTCCAGGCGAGCGGCACGTTGGTGAGACATTGGGCGTAGGGCGCATGGACGATTTTCCATGCGGCCTTACGGAGCCGCAGGACGAGGTCACCGTCTTCGCCAGGCCCGACGTCCCAACCGCCGGTGGCCAAGATTGCTTCGCGACGAAACGCTCCGAACGCGCCCGATACGATGCCCAGAATTCCCAATCGCGATGACAGCATGCGACCGAGAAAGATTGACCGTAGGTACTCGGAAGATTGCAGCTGGCTGACGAGATTCACTCCACCGTTACGCGCGAGCACAGTCCCCGCGACCGCTCCGACCGTTGGGTCAGCAAACGGTCGGACGATCTCACGAATCGCGTTCGGTTCCAAGTGGGAGTCGGTGTCGACACAAATCACGACTTCTGCATCAGTAAAGGGAATCGCGAAGTTCAGCGCTGAAGACTTGCCGCCACGATTGGGTTTCCGCAAGACAAGGACATTCTCATGGGTTTCGGCAAACTCACGTGCCAAGTCCGCCATCCCGTCCGACGACCCATCGTCCACCACCACGATTTCAAGGTTGGGATAGCTGCCCCATACCGATTCGAGCGTCGACACGATCGTTTCCGCTTCATTCAATCCAGCCAAGATCACGCAGACTTCAGGCAGATGCTCCAACTGCGCCTCGGCACGCCCTAAGGAACCGGACGCAGTATCCCACAAACACATCGCGATACTCGCGAAGCAATACCGCACGCCATCGAAGCACAGCAACGGGAGCACGATAAGAAGCAGCTCATCAGGCGCGATCGATGAGAGCCAATGGATCCAGTCGGTCCACATAGTATTCGTACACTTCTTTCTCGATGGTCTCTTGGCCGTGGAAACGATGACCACATTTCAGGCATTCGCCGATTGTGGCAAGCGCCGTATCGGCCCACGCGCACTCGGTACAGCTGTGAGGGCCTGCGAGATATTCGAAGTCGGCACCAACCACCAGGTTTCCAGCTCGACACTTTGGACATGAAAGCGATTCACCAGCATATTCCGATGCGTGCGCGATATGAGCGCACGCGAAGTGGTGGATAAGTCTGCTGGTCTCGGTTAGCGCTGAACCGCATTCCGGGCAGCCGTCCCTAAACGTAGGCATCGACTCACACTGTGGACAGACCTTCACACGATCGACCAGCAACGGCTGAAGGATTCCACGAGCGACCCACTCTTGCAGCGCAGCGCTATCCATTGGCGTCTTAAATCGCAGCAATCGTTTGTCGAATCGGGGCGTCAGTCGCGAGACGTGCAACGGATCGTCGGCGCGCCGTAGAAACCGTCCGCCAAATCGCACCGACGGCAAGGCCAGCCGACGGTGTCGCCACTCGACGGTCGCATAACGATAGACGCCATCGGGGCATTCGACGCCTAACAAACAAATGTCCGGCACTAGGTCGGCATCTTGCTCAGCCAGGACGACAATGCCGTTCTCGCTGATGTCAGCAGTGCTTGCCGCGATTTCACGTCCCGGCTTGCCATCATCTTCGATCGGATAGATGACCGCTGCGGTCTCCAGCGTGTAACGGGGCTCTTTGCGCCGTTCCGGTAGCTCGCCGTCATAGGTGTGCACGTGCATCGTTTGCCTCAGCGCACCAAGAATCTGCTGGCCGGTGAGGCCAGACTTCAGCAGAAATGCGCTCGCGCCACTCCGGCCAGCCTTCACGGCGCACCGCTGATCCGCGTCGCCGGACAAGACGATGATCGGTGTGTCGTCGACTTCTGCCGTGAAGTGTTTAATTGTGTCCAAGCTACGGGTATCTGCCGCTGCCAAGCCAACGAGAACCGCGTCATAGACGCTGTTGTTCAGCACTTCTAGCCCTTCCTCAAGATTCGCCACATGATCGACCGTCGACCCGGCTGGCAGTTGCTCGCGTAACGTGAGCTTGAGCTTAAGCGCATCTACGTCATCCGCTTCGATGTGCAGCAAACGCAACGCCGCCATCGCAGCTGTCGGTTCAGGTGGTAGTTGATCGAGGGCCATGCGGAGAATTAGTCGGGGCTGCCGAAATAGGTTGCAGGAAGTCGAATCGTGCTGCCAAGCCGCAGTGAGTTCGCGATAGCGGCTTGCCTTGGCTTGAGGTAGATCGGTACCAGTCGCTCGTCTGGCCGATGACGCCCGACGACGAGCGATTGCGGATGTTCCAGACGAGTTCCAACTCGCGTCACTTCGCAAGAGATTGGCTGCGGCTCGGGATCGACAACTATCTTGTGCAGCTGGCCAACGCGATACGAGCTGCAGTCTTGCTGAGAAACATAAAGGACGAGCTCTGTGGCATCTACTGGCAGAACTTCCAATAGCGGCTGATCAAGTTCGGCGCGCTCACCGACGTGTCGATGCACCTTGACCACCGTGCCATTGAAAGGCGCTCGCAACGTGCCGCGACGCTGCTTGTCCCGCAATCGCCGGATTTCAGCCTGTGCGTTCTCGATCTTGCTCAGCCACGGCGCAAGTTGAGCTTGCTCGTGGTTGTCTGCGAACAGATTGTCAATCTGCGGCTGGAACGCGTCTACGGCTTGCTGAAGGTGGTCGATCTTCGCAGTCAGCCCTTGCTTTTGATGCGTTAGCGACTCGATTTCTTCGTCACTGTAGGCGCGCTGGTGTGCCAAGGCCTCGCGCCGGTCCAATTTGCTCGACAGCTCAGCGAGTCTCGATTTCTCAGAGAGCAATTGACCACGTAGATCGTGGTAACGAAAACGCATCTGCGCGGCCTCATCCTGCCGTTCGCGCGCTGCGAGCGTAAGCAGCGCTGCTTGCGCATTGAGTTCCGCCTGGGCGGCGCGCAATTCGTCGACCAAACGATCGATCTGGTATTGCAATTCAAGATCGTCGACGATCGCCAGTACTTCGCCCTGGCGGACGGCATCGCCCTCATTCGGATAAACTGCGGTCACTGTTCCCGACCATGGTGGCGAAATCGCTGTCACTTTGCCCGTAACGACACCGTAGGCCGCGTCACGTAGGAACGTGCTCCATAGCGAATTCCCAAGTAACCCGATGCAACCAAGCAAAATCGCCACGACGACCAACCGCCCTCGGGGTCGCGCCGAGACCTGTGGGGTAGGGCGGGGTAATGGGAGAGGCTTCTCATGCGCCTGCGCGATCGCAGCTTCTGACGCGACATTTCCTTCGATCGCCGCAAGCGTGTCCTCGATATCCGACTCGCGTCTTTGCGGCAGTGGCGCAGCATCGATCTGCTCGCGCGCATCGACGTCCTGGGGCTGTAGCAGTCGGCTTTTCATACCGAAATGTAGCTTACAATCGCCCGCCCGGTGGGGGGCACGTATGCTGACGTCGGCATGCATTACCGGCACAATCACTACCTGCGATCACCAGGAGAAGAGCCACTAGCTGTCATTGCTTGCGATGTTGTCCGCATATCAATCTCTCGATACGCTTACGACGTTGTGCCACGCGTCCCTCGTCATACGGAAGGAATCGAGATGAATCGATTCGTGCTAAAGTCCACACTCTTGTTGTTCGCCTTTGCCGTGCCAGCCACTACCTGGGCTGTAGACCTACCGGCGAAGATCAACGTCGCGAAGCAAGAGTTGCAGCTTAATGGCGCGGGAACTCGCCAGAAGTACTTTATGGATCTGTACACTGCCGGTCTCTATCTCCTGCAACCCAATCGCCGAGCAGACGCCATTCTCAACGCTGAGGAGCTTATGGCAATTCGTATCGTGATTACTTCGAAGATGGTCAGTCAGCAAAAGCTGGTCGCTTCGTTGCAAGAGGGTTTCAAGAACTCGACACGTGGCAAAGTGCAGCCGATTCAAAAACAGATCGACCAGTTTCGCCAATGCTTCGCTGAAGAAATCGCAAGTGGCGACACTTTTGATCTGGTCTATGTGCCTAACCACGGCGTCGTCGTACTGAAGAACGGAAAGCAGAAAGGTACGATTGCGGGTTCCCCCTTCAAGCGGGCGCTGTTTGGGGTCTGGCTTGGGCAGCGGCCGGCAGATGCCGACTTAAAGGTGGCGCTATTAGGTTCGTCGCAGCGGCAATAGAATGGCGAACCCGGCGAGATCCGTGCGAAATTAGGTTGCTTGCCATCCTCTGTCGATGAAGCGCAAAGTGCTAAGAAATGATCTCCCGCCGTCGCTGCAGATAATCCCAAACTACGTATCGATCTAAATCTCGCCCTGCCGTGAAAAACACGCGGCCCTTCGTCGATTCCGCCAATCGATACGCAAAGCGGACGTCTTCTTCGGTCTGGGACCAGCTGGGCAGCAGAAACATATTGATCGTGATGCCCTCCCGTTGGCAGAGTTGACCTTCGCGCATGGTGGCCGACTCGGTCTGGGGATCGGGTGGATACAACAGGTACAGCATTTCACCTTCGAAGTGCGCAGTCGGGAGGCCATCAGTGATGAGGACGATCTGGCGGTTGGGCGTGTCTTGCGTCGCGAGCAAACGCCGAGCAGTCGCTAAGCCATGCTGGATGTTGGTGAAGTGCGGGGGAATCTGGTACTCGCTGATGTCGTCGCGGCTCATGTCAGCGCGGAGGCGAACGACGGGATCGTGGACGGTCACCGGCTTGGGCATCAGTTCGAGAATCTTGCCTCGAGGCACGGGTTTGGCAAAGCTAAAGCACTCAACGAACTGCAAATAGTCGCCTGGATACTCGCTGCGGATCAGTCCTTCAAGTGTGAGCGCCATCTTCTTGACATTGATGTATTGCCCGTCGTAACGCATTGAGCCGCTCATGTCCATCAGCACACAGGTCGCTGCTTTAGGATTGTTGCGAGTTTCGTGAACGACGATGTCATCTGTGTGCAGGCGGAACGCGGAACGCGGAACGCTGGCAGACGTGCCGTCCTGCTCGTCTCCTGCTTTTCCGCGTTGCTCCTCAACTCCCGCGAGCCGAATGAACGCGTTAATGAATGTGCCAGGAATATCCATGTTCGCGACGGAGTCACCAAACTCGTACGGCCGAGTCTTCTGCATTTCGACCGCGCCCTCGCCAACGATGGGGCCTTGGTGACGGCCGCTCCGCGACGGTTGCAATTCGCTGAACAGCTTTTCAATCAGCTTCGCTTGAAAAATGCGATAAGCCTTGGGGGTAACGCGAAAGTTCCCGTTCCGCTGCTCTAAGCCTTGCTGCTCGGCCATCTCGCGCAAGTAGTCTTGGACTTGCTGCTGCAAGGCACTGAGTTGATCGATGTCACCCGGTTCGGTGAACTCGGACAGTGCCTCCATGTCGATGATACCGATCTGCGCCGTCTCGCGGGCCTCTTCGAGCTGTTTGATGAGCTCGTCAATGCGTTCCAACTCCTCCTTGACTTCCAGCGCCTGCGGCACGGTCATCGACTCGCGACCGGTGAACTCATACTTGGCTGCAAGCTGCTCGACTTGATACTTGTCACCGAGAGTCTCAATTAAACCCACCAGCGCACGGGCAAACGACGATTGATCATCGCCCACCGCGTACCATAACCGTTCGAAGTCACGTAATTGCTCGTGTTTGATAGCTTCCCGGAAACGATCACGATGCCGCTTCGGGGGCTTAACGCTCTGCGCGTGCTCGGCGAAAGCACTATGGGCACGTTGCCGTACTTTTCGCGTTTCGTGCCGTTCGAGGATCTTCCGCTTCCGCTCTCGCAGAATTGCGAGTAGAGCGTCCAAACTGGGCCCCAGCCCGGCGATCTGACTTGGGTCGATGCGAATCGCCCGCGCTAGTTCTTCCTCCGTCAACTCACGGCGCTCGCCATACATCAGCATGTGGTCGAACGCGCTAGAGACCAAGTCAGGCGGAGGTGTTGTCGGACTCGGAAACTTCTGTGGGTCGTATTGTTGGTAGGTGTGGATCACACCACCCAATGTGTCGCGATTGGCCATGGGAACGAGCGCGGCTTACTGACTAAGTTCGAATGCGGTTTACTTCTCAGGTTACCACATGTCACCGCGCCTGAGGACGACGCTTAGATGTCAAATCGTGCAAAAATCTCATGAATGTGCCACTTGAACATCGTCACGTGGCCAGCACGCGCGTCGAGGATGAACTCGCTTCCGTGGATTCGCTTGTGGAAATAGCGGCCCATCGACGGGGTAGCAACCGAATCGCAACCGCCTTGCCAGATCGAGACCGGTACCCTGCAAATTTCGCTGAGGCGGAATCCCCAGCAGCTGCCCAGGAGGCGGATATCTTTGGCGATTCCATCGGTGCCACAACGAGTGGCTTGGCGCAGGTTGGCGATCAGCTGGCAATAGTGTTTGCGGTTACACAACATCAGCTTGCGGTCTGCTGCTGACCAGTTCTTGCTCAGCATTTGAATCGTCTTGTCGGGTTTGCGATCGAGACGGCGGTCGACGACGCTGAGCGCCGCCTGCCCCAGTCGCGGACGGCGCGTGATGATTTCGATCAGCTTATCCTGATTGCCAGGGCACGTGCCGCATGCATCAAGCGGCGCATGGCCCGAGACGATCGCCACATGAGTCAGGCGATGCGGAATCCGCGCCGCGCACACCGTTGCGTAAGGTGCGCCGCCCGAGAGACCAATGATCCCAAACGGCTGGTCGGCGTAGCCGAGCGCGGCAGCAAGTTGCTGGACGTCGTTAGGCCAGTGGGGGATGCAGCGGTTACTGTAGTACGTTGAACACCCCATTCCAGGACGATCAACAGCGATGACTCGATAACCGGAGTCGCAGCTTTCCTGGTCACAGAGGCCGAGTTCGAGCCTCGAACCTGGAGTGCCATGAAAGTAGAGCAGCAGTGGTGCCCCAAGGTTTTCGCCATAGTCGCGATAGCTCAAGCAGCGGCCATTGGCAAGACGGACGCGACCATCGCGGATCCGACGACCACGTCGGGACGAGTTCTGACTTGCCGCGTGCAACGGCAGCGCTGTCACGGTGGCGAGCCCCGACGCAGCTGCAGTCAGTGCTTCGCGTCGCGTGAGCATGGGCAATTGCTTGTGAAGATTGGACCATGAACTTGGCCGCACCAGTCGTTAAGTGCGGCCTTGCCGCTACCCACAAACTCACCGCATTCGGCTTTATTGACGGCTTACGGAAATGTGACAGAGTGCCGTAAACATCAACAAGAGGTAGCTGTTGGGTTCGGGAACCTCACTAGATATCGGCTGGAGTGCCCCGCCACTTCCAAATTCACGCTGCCAGACCAAAAAATCGGCACCGTCCGAATCGTTGTCCTCATCGGCGTCGGCGAGGGTCGAACTTCCGTAGGACTCACCCCATACGGTCAGATCCCCGTCATCGACCACGCCATCGCGATTGAAATCTGACGCGTAGGGACGGAAGAGAAACACACCGCTATCGCCGTTGGTGAACTCGGCCCGGTAAGCGACCTCGCCTAGATCGTTGAATCCGGTCCCGCGAGCGGTTTCGGTATCGCCCAGAAATCCGAGCGCAGCAATGGTGCGACCGGCCAGATGGTCGCCTGTTCGTGCGACCAGCCATGATTCGCCTTGCGTGCCAACAATCCAGATTCCTTGATTGCTTGATGCGTCAACGTCTCCAGCGACCTCCAAGTTGGCCACAAATGCCACACTTCCGTTCTGATTAAGTGCCGCGCTTGAGAAAGTCGAGAAGTCGGCACCTGGAACCCCCGGAACACCTCCGCTACCTGATCGCGCAACGAGGGACGCATTCTCGTTCAGCAACCAAAGCCCCTCACGATCCGCACTCGTAACACTACCCACACCGACCTCTAACTCTGCCGAAGCCAAGACGTGACCAGCGTCATTCAGATTCGACAGTAACACAGATTCGAAGCTCGCGCCGGCGACATCTGGGACGATACTTCCTTCCGCTGCAACGACCTCGCTCGTGGTCTCGGAATACAGCCAGATGCCTCGCGTTCCAGATTGGCTATCCAGCGATGCGTCGAATGCGACATGACCGTGCCCATTCATGCGAACTTGTGAGAGCGCGTGAAAGCTGTGTGCTGGAAATCCAGGTACGTTACCGGATCCTTCTTGAGCTAGAAGTTCGCCACTCGAAGTTGTATATCGCCAAACCCCAGTGTCGTTGCTACTGCTGACTCCACCGTCAACTTTCAGCCCCCCCAGAAATGCCAGCTGCTCGGCGGCATTGATTCGAGGCGTCCCAAAGCTACTAAAACTCACATTGGGAATGTCTGGCACTCCCTGGAAGTCTTCACGTGCGACCAGTTGAGCATCCTCGCCCTCAAATTTCCAGATACCGCGGTCGTTGGTTGACAAGACTCCCCCAACGCCCGGTCGCATCACGCCAGCAAACGCGAAGTCGCCATTGGTCGCGAGCGAAATGTCGGTGCTACCAAGAGGGTCGGGCGCTCGATCGAAACTGGCGTTGTCGACGCCAGGAACGAGACCAGATCCAGACCGCATAACCAAATCGCCGCTTGCGTTGGTGAATTTCCAGACGCCCTCGTCATTGCCGGTGGTTACGCCTTGAGAACCAACGAGCAGGTGTGCGCTAGCAAACACACTGTTGGTTTCACCCAACTGCGGTGTGTCGAGGTCGGCGAAGTCTGCCCCTTCGACACCCGGAACGCCCCCCACACCTGTCCGTGCTAGTAAGTGCTGCCCTACATCATCGAACAGCCACAGCCCAACATCGTTGCTTGAGTCGATCGCTAAGGAGTGCTCCAGCTTGCCATTGAAAGCGACTGCACCCGCGTTGTTGAGTTGGACATCACCCAACTGCCTCCAGGTCGCCGACGGTACGCCCGGAACATCTTTGCCTGTGATTGCCAGAGTCGTCGTGTGAGCCGACGCAGAGACCACAAAACCGAAATGGCACCCAACGAACAGCGCGAATTGCAGTAGTCGGTCCAACACGGAGAACTCCAACCGCCAAGAACGAAAGCCCCCAGTGTAGTGACACCGCGCTAGTTTTGCAAAAATGCGATTCCGATGCGAGATTCTGGGGTCAATCCCTCAGCATTCGCGACGGTGTACCATCGCAAGAAATGTACCCATTAGTATCATCGCCAAAGATTGCGGTTCAGGAACTGGGAAAGACCCCACACCTGCTAATACATCCAACTGCATTTGCCATACAAGAAAATCCGTGCCGTCGGAGTCTCCGTCGCCGTCTGCGTCGGCTTGCGTCAGGCCGTAGCTTGTGCGCCATTGGGCCAGGTCAGCCGCTGTCACTGCCTGGTCACCGTTGAAATCACCGGCAATCAGGTCGGCAAGCGCCGCGATCTCGAATATCGAAAGCTCTTCCAATGGCATCACTGCGTTGGGGTCGTACTTCGTGTTGATCGTCTTGATTGCCTCGTTCGCAACATACCCTTGGGCAAAAGAAGATGGATGCACATCTGGCAGCAAGAAATCGTCAAAGAACACGCAAAACTGACAGCCTGTATCAGCGTTGAGAATTGGAATGTTCCCAAGCAGCGAGAAATCGGCAGGATTGTTCGCGAGATCATCAAATAGTGTGAAAACGTCGACCACGTGAGCATCGTATTGCGATGCTAATGCTGCAAGGCGCGTATTCCAGGCAACTGTCTCTTCGCGAATATTTTCCAGGGCGTTGTTTCGCAGTAACGGTATTCCGAGCGTTGCGATGTTGATGGCCCTAATAACGCCAGGAACCTTCGCCATATCGGGGAGGTTAAACGCTACAACCTCAAGGCCCGCGTCTTTCAATGTGGACATTGCGATGCCCACGTTGGTTTCTAGTGGGATTAGAAAGTCACTATTCCCGGAGGCGATCTCAATTGGGTTGGTAAAAAAATCGTTCCCGCCAACCCACAACATCGCCAAATCGCCAGTCCCAAATAATGTGGCCGCCTGAGTATGCTGGCCGCTAGCAATCAGGTTTTGTGAAGTTGAACCAGAGACGGCCAACTTTGTCACTGGCACCCCCAGTCGCTCGGCAATATGTTCGGCGGCAACGGGACTACGACCTCCGCCGGGATCATCAAGGAGGCTGTCCCCAAGTGTGACAACGTTGTTGAACGTGACGGCCGACGTGGTACCGCCCAGCACTGAAAAAAATAGTACCCCAGTAGCAAATAGTTGCCGTGGCATGCCATGGATCCTCGCGCCTAACCATATTTTCGTGAGCAGGCCTAAGATATGATTGTAGCGCGTCTCCCGAAGTAGGCAAATCGACAGACGATCTGGCAACTCGAGACCACGTCAGGTATGCTCGCAAGCCCGATCAAAGTGACTACATCTGCCCAGCCAATAATAATGCGAATAGTTGAACGTTTACGCCTCTGCTATCGCATGCTAATTTTTGTTCTTTCAACGTTGATCATGTGGGCGGCATTGGAACTGGAAGTTCTCTGCCTCCGAACGAGGCGAGTTCACGCGATCAACAAATGGGTGCCGCGCTGGTCCAGGTTCAATCTTGGCGTTTTCGGAGTCACGGTCGAGCCGCGCGGTAAGTACCTCGACGAAGGGCCGATCCACCCGAGTTGCGCCGCAGACGGAATTGGGCGGATCTTCATCGCCAACCACCGCTCGGGGATGGATATTCCAGTGGTGTTTACCGTTGCGGAAACCCACGTCATCAGCCGTCATGATCTGGCCACGTGGCCGCTGTTGGGACGAGCCGCACGGCGTGTGGGCACACTGTTCGTCGATCGCGAATCGAAGCGCAGCGGCGCATCGGTACTGCGCGAAGTCGATGCAACGCTGAAACGTGGCGAAGCCGTGACGATGTTTCCCGAGGGCACCGCTCACGATGGGGATCGAGTCCACGAGTTCCGTACTGGTGCCTTCAACGCAGCGCGACGCGCTGGTGCCGAGATCGTGCCGATTGGTTTAGCCTATGGCCACGAACACGCCTACTACTCTGGACTGTTTTTTCTGCCCCATATGATTCGGCTGGCTTGCCTCAAACAAATGCGTGTCGCGGTGGAAGTCGGCGAGCCACTGAAGTTCTCCGACGGAACCGCCGCGGAAAACAAAGAACAGGCCCGCGAGGTCATCATAAAGCTGGTCCACCGCGCTCGCGCCCGCCTGGATGGGGAAGTCGACCAAGAGACCCAAGCGGATGCGAGCATTCATTCACCATAACCTTGGCGCACACTCTACGGCTGGTGCGTACGCTCGGAATATTGCTTTACGATCGATTCCAAATCGGCGATAATGTACGAGCTGGGAGCGATTCTACCTAGGGAGTGAAGTTATGCACTACGATCATCACCGTCGTCGTTTTCTCCAACAGGGACTTGTATTAGGCTCCGCCGCACTCGGGTCCTCTACACTCTGGACACCGGGTGCGTACGCCGAAGCACTCACCGTAACGGCTAGCCAGGGCGAAGGGCCGTTTTATCCAGATCATTTGCCCTTGGACACCGACAACGATCTGATCCTGATCAACGATCTGCTTACCCCTGCAGTGGGCGAAGTCACCCATCTCAGCGGGCGGGTGCTCAACACCAGCGGCGAGCCGATGCGTAACGTGGTCGTCGAGATTTGGCAAGTTGACAACAATGGTTCGTACCTCCACACCGATAGCGCCAAGCGTGGCGACTACGATAACAATTTTCAAGGCTACGGTCGGTTTCTTACTAATCGCAAAGGGGAGTATTACTTCCGCACAATTAAGCCCGTCGCCTACTCGGGTCGCACGCGGCACATCCACTTCGCCGTGAACCGCGGTGATCGGCGTTTGCTCACCACCCAGTGTTACATCAAGGGGGAACCGAAAAACCGAACCGATGGCCTTCTAAATCGCATCCCAGAAGGCAAGCTTCGTGATTCGGTCATTGTCGATTTCAAGCCAATCCCCGAATCACGCACCGGTGAGTTGGCCGCGAAATTCGATATCATCCTGGGCGTGACCCCCGAAGATTAGTCAGTTGGTTGCCAAGCGGGGCAATGTCTAGTCTGCGCCGTGATGGCGGTACTTATCAGCAAGAATCGTGTCGATGATGAGTTGTTCGATGTGATAAGCGAGCATCGGGAGCACCGTAAGTCCGCCAAACGACAAGGCGATTGCCAATCCAACCATGAGCGTTTTCTGGCTGCCCGCAAACGCGACGGCCAGTTGCTCGGGCGGCGTCATACCAATACGCGCCGCGGTGCGGTAGCCCAGCCACCACGCAAGGGTGTGCACGGTTGCCACCAGCACCATCATCAGTACGATTTGACCAGCAATGGGTGCAAGGCTGCCGTCGAGCGATGCAATTTTGACTCCTGAGTTCACGGCACCGGCGAAGACGATCGTCAGCAACCCAAGCTGGGCATAGACGCTCAACCCCAGCTTATTCTCCGTTGCCCAGTGACCGACGCTCGCGACGCCTCGCAATAGCTGCGCCAGAAAAATCGGCAACACAATGAGAGTCAACAGCTTGATTGCCATCTCGCTAAAATCAATCGAACTATCGTTCTCACCAGCAAGGAAATAAATCAGCGCTGGCGTGACCAAAAAGCAACTCAAGTTCGTGATCATCGTTACGAGTAAGCTGATCGCGTCGTTGCCACCAGCCAGTCGCGTCCAGACAGCGGCCGAAGCTAGCGTACAGGGGACCGACGCGGCGATGATCGTTCCCAACGCGAGATCCTCGCTGAGTGGAAGACTCGCGCACCAGGCTAACGCCGGGACCACCAGGGAGTTTATCGCCGTGGCGAGCAACGCCGGACCAGGGCGACGCAACGTCGCCCACATCGCATCAATTCGCAGCGGCAGGGCCATTGCCAGTAGCACGCTGCCAATAATCCAACGACGCGGCAAACTTTCAGAGACATCGGACAATTGCTCTGCCCACGTCATGCCCACCACAACGGTGAGCAACAGCAATATCAAGAACCAACGACGTCTGAGAGCTTGTAGCATGAAGATTGAAGAGCAACCTTTGAAGATGTGTCGCCGCTACGCGTTGACGTTACTTGCAGGAAAGCCGGAGTCCGTCACTCTTCATCGTTCTCGGCATCAGAATCCAACTGTGCTCTGAGCTGACGTGCGCGAATCAGGTTGCCAAGTCGTTGGGGCGAAGTATCCTGCTCAAGCACTCTTATGGCTTTTCGCAGCTCCCCCATTGCTTCATAAGTTCGTGCGAGATTGTACTGTGCGCCCCGTGTCCAGGGCCCTTGCGGTCGAGCCTCAAGAGTTCTGCGTGCCAGCCAATCTTCCGCTACTCGATAATTCGCCAGGTCGTAACTGAGTAAACCTAGCCAATAACTCGCATTCGCCTTGCTAAGTTCGTACAGGGGACGTTTGCTTGCTTCAAGTTCCCGCAATGCTGAATTCGGTGGACGAACCCTTGGGTCTTGGTAGAGCGCGATCGCCTTCCGGTGCCCTTGGTCGGGCTGTGCCAGCGGGTCGTTGCGATCTTCGATGGGGATATCCTTGGTTCCCTGGAAGTGCAGCACGCGAGCCTTCCAAAGACGGGGACGTTGGGCGAAAACTAGGAACTGAACAGCCGCGCGTTCTCGTCGTTGCTTCGACATCTCCTGTTCCGCTACGATCGATTCGAACGGATAAGGCCACAGCTGTGTGTCCGTAAGATTCGACGCCTTGGCAAGCTCATCAAAGATCCGATTTGTCCCTGCCGTGAGGACCACGAAATGCTCCCCCTCAAAAGCCTCTTCGAGGAGTAACGCTCGCTTTGAGAGTTGTAGCGGCGAAGCGACCATCCAAGCGTGAACGCTCTTTAAGTCTGCAGCGCTTGTCGGATAATCACCTTCGCCCTCGACGGATAGTTGGGATAGTCGATCTGGATTATCGACCAGTTCCGCCAACGTGGCAACGGAACCGGGCTCTGTCCCAGGGATTGGCAACCCTAACTGCGTGTCAAACAAATAGAGCTTCCCGTCGTCCCACAGTGCAGGGAGCCACCAGCGGTCACCTGTCGCCAACATGACAACGTCCAGTTGCTGCTGCCGACAGAGCTCCGCGAATACCCATGCCCGTTGCTCCGCTGTGCCGCGGCCGTACATCAAGACCTGCCAAGGTTGATGGATGAAACCCGGGGCATCTTTGGGATCATCGAGTTGGATATTGCGAATAGTCCAGTCGAATAGCGCGGTGGCCACGTCGACGGGTGATACCGCTTCGCCCTTTGCCCAACGAGAGATGTCGCGCAGCCAAATTGCTTGCTGCAGCTGTCTGGCTTCGGTCGTATCAAATGCCGCTGATTCCAAGTTAGCCGGCGAAACTTTCTGCTGCAGCGATGGCGATTCCCGCAGCTTATCGGGCAACGCCGAGATCCGAGGATCTGCGCGCCAATCACTCTCATCTTCAACATTTCGCAACCATTGGTTCGCACGTTCCAAGAGTTGTACCAGCGCTGACTCGTCGGCACTCGGCTCCCAGCCAATCGTCGGCTCCCCACGCACGTAATACTTTTTCAGACGGTCATCGATCTCGTTCATCCGTTTGTCCGAGAATCGCCAAACTTCGATACGAGTAGGAATGTCCCAAGACGCGGATAGTCCCCCTTCTACGATGAGGGCATTATCAGGATCGAACTGATCCAAGCGTCGAACTACAAACTCAAAATACCCAACCTGTTCGTACCCGTGTTCCAGTCCCTCTTCGTCGTAGTCGGCGAAGAAACGTAACTTATCGCCGCGTCGGATACCAATCTTGCGAAAGTTGGCATTGCCCTTGGGCACTTGAAAGAAATTGAAAGGCCCGTCAGGCACCGCTGGGGTCACGTTGCAAGTAGCCAGCACTGGTTGCCCGTCAGCGCTCTTGGCATCGTCGAGGATTGGTTTGGGAGGCGTAAGTTCAAGTACAACCTCACGCGGCAAGTTGTTCAGACCCTCGGTCACTGCATCGAGTAGAAACTCGGTGTTGTTCGTTTTTCTTTTGGCAATTCCACCTGTTAAGCGTGGGCGACGGGTACGATCGTCGCATCCGCCCCCGAGAATCACGACACTCCCGATGAGTAAGATCGCCGCCAATGCGACAAAACCAGTCCACGAGTTGCTAAGTTTGCTCACGACTCTAAATTCTCTAGATAACTCAATTAACCTGACAAGCAAAACTGAGAGCCGTTTGGCGAATGGCGAGCAATCGTTGCATTGTCTCTTCGATCTCTGCGAGGGGAATCATGTTGGCCCCATCGCTAGGGGACCGATCGGGATCTGGGTGGGTTTCACAAAACAGACCTTCAGCCCCCAACGCCATCGCGGCACGCGCCAGCGGTTCGACCATCTCTCGATTTCCACCGGTCGCTCCACCTAAGCCACCAGGCTCCTGTACGCTGTGAGTGGCATCAAACACGACGGGCACGCCTAATGCCTGCATCTGTGGGATGGCACGCATATCGTTGACTAGTCGTCCATATCCGAAAAACGTGCCTCGTTCGCAGAGCAGGATGTTTTTTGCCCCAGCGTCCGTGAGTTTCGTGACGACATGCTGCATGTCGCTAGGTGCCATAAATTGCGCCTTCTTCACATTTACCGCAGTACCCGTCTTTGCCGCCGCGACCAGCAAGTCCGTCTGCCGCGCAAGGAACGCCGGAATCTGCAACAGATCGCAAACCTCGCCCGCAGGGGTAGCCTGCGACGACTCGTGGATGTCGGTCGTCACGGGCAGCCCAGTCGCATCTTTGACGGCTGACAGAATCCGCAGCCCTTCAACAAGCCCGGGCCCTCGGATCGCGTCGCTACTCGTCCGATTAGCCTTGTCGAACGATGCCTTGAAGACCAACTGAATCGAGAGCAATTCCGCAACGCGTTGAAGCTCCGCGGCGATCTCCAGCGCCAGCGTCTCCGTTTCCAACACGCAGGGACCGGCGATCCACAGCAGTGGTTGATCTTGGCCACATAGGTAGGGACCGATCTGGGCAGGGTTATTTGTCACATCTCTATCCGTGAAAGGGCAGGCATAAGCTAACTGGAATGGAGCAATATAACCGCATTACCAACTACGAACTATGTGGGCCAATGGTTCCATACCGAGTGCCGCGAACCTGCTTTGCCACATATGTCGCCCGGACGCACGGTTCGATCGATCTCGAATCGAGACATCA
The DNA here is from genome assembly GCA_965228965.1 of Bythopirellula sp. Lineage (GTDB taxonomy): Bacteria > Planctomycetota > Planctomycetia > Pirellulales > Lacipirellulaceae > Bythopirellula. The sequence continues at coordinate 3,710,481 of OZ245849.1, read as the reverse complement.
GTACGCGTGCATGTCGGGCAAGTTTCTTTCCGCCTGCAGGACGAAGCAATACCTCGGACGCGCAGAGCGATCGCTGTAAGTTCTTTTTAAATAACAATTTAGGCCGAGACACTGACTACGGAATTCTCGTTGTGAGACGATTACGATGACGAGTCATCTTGGAAAGTACATCTTCAGGATTATTGGCTCATAGTGACGCTATTTGGGCGAGTTTGCTGCAGTATTTGGGACCGCTCAGACCCAGACTTGTGATTCGATGCAGTTCTCTGGACGACTACTTGGTCCCAACTCGTCTCACACTAAGTCGTTATCTGGCAGCGATTTACGTGATCGTCCGATGCTCCGCGAGGGGAGCGGCTTCAGATCACGGCACGTGAAGTGCAACCTTTGGCGGTCAGAGATTGGATGGCCGCGTGGCTATCGAATCTCACCCACTTGCTGGCCCGCGGGGCCTCGGATGAACTTGTGGCGGGAGGGTTCAATTGCCCCTGACCTTCTTGTCGAGTCAATGAGTATTTGGCTCATCCGGGGCCCGCTTTTTTTTCGCTGATCGAGATTCGCTCAGCCTCTTTAGTAGTGCCAAAGTTTAATCGAGCGTCATGGCAATTGCAGGCTCTGCCGCCACGCGCATAGCATTGGCACCCGTCGATTAATGTCAATGACAATCCCCTCCGATCGGGTCGTGACAGACGCGTATGAGAATCGGTGAGGTTGACGCTCATTATGACCGTAAGCTATTGCATGGCCGGTAGACCTCGTATGCTATAGTAGAGGTGGAACAACTGAGCTAGTCGTTGCGAATGATTGATCGACTGAGCAGGCCAAGGATTGTTGTTCCCGAGGTGACGCGTCGGACTCCAGACAGCACAGTGCATGATCGGTAGGTCATGTTGGGTCGGCGCACTCGGCCCGCCAAAGTGCGGGAGTGTAGTTCGTAATCAGGCGAGGCCCTAGGAATGAAACTTGCAAGTCTAGTCGTTTCTCCTGGCATAGCAGCTGTTGTTTTTTTTTTCTCTGGCTGCAACCTTAGCGGAAATCCGGGCACCAGCCAGCACGACAATGCCGAGCGACGACTGGCTGGGACTGACGGCGTAGAGCATACACTGCCAGATTTCGACGGAGATCGGCTGCAGGTCTTCATCTTCTCGCGCACCGATTGCCCGATCTCGAATCGCTACGCGCCACGAGTTGCCGAGTTGTCGGAAGAGTACAATGAGGCTGCGCGGTTTTGGCTCGTGTACGTTGATCCCGCCACCACAGTGGCTGAGATGCAGACACATCTTGAAGAGTTTTCTTATCCTTGCACTGGGGTCCATGATCCCGAGCACAAACTGGTGACACTCTCTGGTGCGAAAGTCACGCCAGAAGCGGCGGTCTTTGGGCGCCGTGGAGAGTTGCTCTACACTGGCCGAATCGACGATCGCTACGAGAGTTTTGGCAACGCGCGGCCGGCCGCGACGACGCACGACCTGCGGAATGCCATCGAAGCTGCTTTGATGGGCGAGTCCATCCCGAAAGCGGGTGGACCTGCGGTCGGTTGCTACATCTCGGATCTGCAGTAAGTTTAGAAAGTTGCAACCATCGCGCCCGGCCTATTTCTACGACGTAGAGTAGAATGGAGAATACTGATTCTGCTTACTAGTACTCACCGTGTAGCCGACTTCGAGGCATTCGACTTTGACCAGCATACTGGGAATCTCCGCCTACTATCACGACGCCGCGGCTGCGCTTGTCGTTGATGGAAATATCGTGGCAGCGGCGCAGGAAGAGCGATTTACACGCATCAAGCACGATGCCTCATTTCCAGCCAGAGCGGTCGAATACTGCCTTCAAGAGGCCGGCCTCAGTGTAGAAGAAGTCGACTACGTTGGATTTTACGAGAAGCCACTACTCAAGGCTGACAGGCTAGTCGAAACGTACTTGGGAGTCGCGCCGCTTGGCTTCACTTCTTTTCGGCGCGCCGTGCCGACATGGCTAGGCGGGAAATTGTTCATGGCTCGCGAAATGCGGCGAGTACTCGGTCGACAGCGCAAGAGAATTGTGTTCTGTGAACATCACGAGGCTCATGCAGCGAGCGCCTTTTTTCCGTCTCCGTTTTCTGAAGCGGCGGTCTTGACACTCGATGGAGTAGGCGAATGGGCGACTACGACATGGGGAATTGGTCGTGGCTCCGCAATTGAACTCAAACAGGAGATAAAGTTTCCTCATTCACTCGGGCTCTTGTACTCGGCCTTCACATACTACGCAGGTTTTCGCGTCAATTCCGGCGAGTACAAATTAATGGGGCTTGCACCATACGGCGAACCGGAATACGCCGATCTGATTCGTGACAAATTGATGGACCTAAAGGAGGACGGGTCGTTTCGCCTAGATTTATCCTACTTCAATTACTGCCAGGGACTCACGATGACTTCCACGAAGTTGGATCGACTACTAGGTCGCAAGCCCAGACAGCCCGAGGGGCCACTCACTCAGGACGACATGAATTTGGCATCCTCGATTCAACATGTCGCCGAAGAAGTCATGCTCAAGGCGGCCACCTACATCCACGAGCAATGCGGCCTGGACAATCTCTGCCTGGCAGGTGGTGTTGCCTTAAACTGCGTCGGCGCGGGACGAATACTCCGCGAGACACCGTACGAGAACATCTGGGTTCAGCCCGCTGCGGGTGATGCCGGTGGCGCGCTCGGCGTGGCGTTATTCATTTGGCACCAACTACTCGGCAACGCACGAGAGCCCGGAATCCCTGACGGTCAGCACGGCTCTCGACTTGGCCCGCGTGTGACATCCCAAGACGCTCGCGCCGCACTCGACAATGCCAGCGTCACATACACGCAAGCAAGCAACGAGCAGACGCTGTGCGATCAGGTCGCTCAAATGTTGGCAGACGGCAAGGTGGTCGGATGGGCTCAAGGCCGTATGGAATTTGGCCCGCGCGCGCTGGGGGGGCGAAGTATATTAGGCGATCCACGCATCCCAAAGATGCAATCACTCATGAATCGCAAAATCAAGTTCCGTGAGTCGTTTCGCCCCTTTGCGCCAAGCATTCTACAAGAGCACGTCCATGAGTATTTCGACACCCGAGCCTGTGAAGACGCTCCCTACATGACATTGGTAGCCGCAGTCGCTGCAGAAAAGTGTCGGACGCCAACACCAGATTTGGTTGGACTGGACAAACTCAGTGATCAGCTATCAGAGATCCCAGCGATCACTCACGTCGACTATTCGGCGCGAGTCCAAACCGTTGACAAATACCGACATGACAAGTACTACCGCCTACTAAAGAGTTTCTACGAACTCACCGGTTGCCCAGTGTTAATCAACACGAGCTTCAATGTGCGCGGGGAGCCGATCGTCTGCACAGCAACTGAGGCAGTACGTTGCTTCATGGCGACAGGAATGGATGCATTGATCATAGAGGATTTCATCGTATTGAAAGTCGATCAAGATTCACAACCGGAATTCAGTGCGGAGCACGTCGCTCAGTTTTCGTTAGACTAACTTTAGGTAACGTCGATCCTGCCCACATGCATACCATCAATCGAAACCCGACGGAGTGTGATTTAAGAGTATTTGGCGTACTGCTTGCGTGCTTTTCCTGCGTTGTTGTGACGATCGCGTGGTGGCGATTCGAATCGCCTCGCTGGGCATTTTGTATCGGGTCAGTGGCCTCCGTTCTGGTGCTGGTATACGCAGCGATACCCTCTCTACGTCGTCGTGTGTATGTCGGCTGGATGACGGCGGTCTATCCGATAGGCGTCGTCTCTTCTCTGTTGCTACTAGCCATGCTATACTATGCTATACTAACACCTATCGGATGGCTGCGACGTACCCTCCTTGGTGACCCGCTTACCCGGGATTGGGACTCCGATGTCGAAAGCTATTGGTCAGAACGCGAGGTCGTCAACGATCCCGAACGATACTATCGGCAATACTGACTAGGCGTTGCAATGGATGAACAAGGAAAGCAGAGCGTCGATCCGTCGCAACACGAGCGATTCGCCCGTATGTCCGACGAGCCACCACCCAGGCTGATGGTAGAGATCGTCGGACTAATCGCCCATAACAAGAAATGGTGGCTGGTCCCGCTGTTCATTGCGCTCACTTTAGTGGGGACCATCATTTTCCTTGGCTCAACACCCGCCGCACCGTTCATCTACACATTGTTCTAGGACGCCGCATCTCGGCAGGTCAACATGTGCCCCACCGGTGCACCGGCAAACGCCCCTATTACTAAACGGGTGAGCTATCGCGCGAAATTCATCGTGGTGAGCGGCGCGTTGGTGCTTGCTGGTGTCGTGGGCGAGTTGGTCGCGCGCGGCGTTGCGGAACCACCACTTGTGCGTTTCGTGCAGATGGAAGAGCGATTGTCAGGTGGCGAGCGAGGTCAATTCGTCGAACTTGTCGAGGGTGATCCGGAGACTTTTTGGCGCTTGAGGCCTGGAGTCACCCTCCCGCAAGAAACGCGACCGTTTTTCGGGCTGATTTCCAATAGTCAAAGCCTACGTGGTGAGCGTGAATTTGGTCCGAAAGCGGACGGAGCGATCCGGATCCTCTTTCTCGGCGATTCCTGCACTTTTGGTTACGGTCTCAGCCACGAGGAAACCGTTGCATACCAAGCGGAACAGCGATTACGCGAACAGTTCCCTTATGCTGAGATCCAGTGCATCAACGCGGGTGTACCGGGATACACTCTGTTTCAAGGTCAACAACAGCTGGAGTCTATCGGTTACGCCCTTGAACCCGATTTGATCATCCTAAGCTTCGGCTGGAACGATGGCGACAGTTGGGACGGCCGCAGCGACGCCGCGCAGTACGCGTCGTTGCGTGCCGCAATGGCACCGGCACCACTAGCATGGTCTCGCCTCGCCGCAATGGTTTCACGTGCAGTCGCGTCTGGCAATTCAGTCCCCGCACCGTGGCCAAGTGAGCCCCGCGTGTCGCCTGAAGAGTTTCATAAGCGCACCGAAGAAATCCAAAAGGAGGCCAAAAGGCGAGGTATAGATCTATTGCTACTGGTTCCTGGATCAATACGAACGGTGCAGGAATATGCACGGCATGGTGGAGATGCGGAACTGACAGCTTATCAGACTGTTGCGATCAAGATCGGTCGTCAGATGTCATTTGGTCCATATCGCGACGCTGGCTATGTCGACGGAATCGCCATACTCCACAGACTCTTGGAAGAGCACTCAATCGATGATCTATTCCTCGACAGCGTGCATCCCGCCGCCGTTGCAAATCAGGCGATTGCGATGGCGGTGGCACATCGGTTATCCCCATGGCTAAGGGAGCGGGTGGAATGAGTCCATGGAAAGGGTCGGCAACCGTTGGACTTCTCTTATTAGCGATGGCCCCAACCCACGTACTCGACAGCGCTACCTACGCCGCAGATCCTGTAGTCGCCGACAAACAAGTTATAGAGATATCGGCACCTGAGACTGTAATTCTGCGAGGTGGTAAACCGTCGCGGCTACGCACTCTCATTGTGCCAACGCCATTTTCGACGACCCGTTATGTCGATGCGATTACGATCGACACGGGAGATGTTCCGGCCGAGGCAGTCGAATCGGTATGGGTCTTCGGTGACGGATTGCTCGATCACTTGGTTGACGAGGACGAGCAACCCGGGTTTGAGGGATCGATCGAGTCGAGGCTGACGCCGCTAGGCACGCGCGTTCTCGCCTCGCCGCCGGATGGACTTCCAGAAAAGGCGCGCTCCGCATGGGCGTGGCGATTGCCGCCCGAACACTCCATCGTAGTTGTTGTGAGGCTACCGGAAACTGAGAAGTATCGACTCCTAAAACTCAAGCTAATGCTCTCGGTCAAGGATCGCCCCTTCAATCCGCCAATTGTACTATGGCTCGCCGAGGACGACGATGGTAAACGCACGCCTTATCACCACCGTGTGGGCATGGCTCGCGGTGCGCAGCTCCTGACCGTGAATTCGGACAGTTCCCGTGGCATTCTACTGTTGAAGTCAGTGACCACAGACGAGAGTGAATCCGTATCGAGTTGGTCAATAAGCACCAAAACGAGCGACTCTTTTGTTGGCGCTAAACGACGGATCGAGTTCGGACAACACGTGGAACTGAGCCTCGCCTCCCGCAACGAGTTGGCAAGTCGCCACGCTGAACATGAGTGGCCATCCGCAGCGGCCCTAGTACTACATGCGTCGGACGAACTCGATCGAACATTGATAGTCCAAAACGCTAGTAAACAGGAGTGGCAGACCCGCTTTGAGCTGTGCAGACGAGGTGCGGATCACGACCCACGAGATGTCTTATCGCGACTGACGCTCGGTATGCTTCAAATGCAGCAGGGTAACACTGCCCAAGCGATCTCGGCATGGCGCGAGGCGGTCAGTATCGACGCTAAGTTCTTTCACGCGCATTATCACTTGGCAAGGGCACTTGCATCGACCGACCAGATCGACGCAGCGATCTCCTCATATAGGGACGCGATCGAACTCAGACCCACGCATGCCAGGGCCCATTTCGGCCTCGCTGCAAACTTATTCCGCCAGCGAGAGTTGCGTGACGCATTGAAACACCTCCTGATCGCGGTTGAGCATGAGAATGACTACGCTCCAATACACACCAATCTCGCCGTGCTGTACGGATTACGGCGCGATACCGACAAGCAGATTGAGCATTTCCGCATCGCGACTGAGCTTGACCCGGACGCGGCCGGTGCGACGATCGGACTGGCCCAGGCACTGGCCATGGAAGGCCGGCTGGCTGACGCACTTCGTGAGTTGGATCTCGCCTTGAAGCGCCGACCGCACAATGAGATGCTGCTCATGGCGAAAGCACGCTTGTTGACTGTTGGCGACTCGGATGCCGCGATCGCCGCGTTCGAGGCGGTGCTTCGAAGTTCGCCAGAGTCGATACCCGCTATGACGGCATTGGCTGAGTTGCTTGTCGAACGATCAGCTGATGGCAGTAAAGATGTTGCACGAGCCCTGAACATGATGAAATACGCCTCGGAAGTCCACGCGGGACGCGATCCCGAAGTTCTTCGTGCGCTCGCCGAATGCTATATCGAAACTGAACGGTATAGTGATGCGGAGGAAACCATTGAGCAGGCCATCAAAGCCACAAGGAAAAGCGGCGCGGATTCAGCTATGATGGACTCTCTGGATCAGCTGCGTGCGAGGATTCGGAACGGTACACCGGTCACAGCACCCTAGTTCAACAAAGATCGTGATTCGTGTTTTGTAAACAACCTTTCCTATCGCCAAATCTTGCAATGTGTAAGATTAGTCTGACATCGCTATGCACCGTGGCAGCATGTATTTTCGTTGCAGGATGCGCCAACGACGGCGATACGCCTCAGGCATCACAGAGAACTCCCGCCAGCGAAGCGAAATCATCTGGGGATTCACACGTTTCCCCTATTACATTCAATAAGCACATCGCCCCGCTGGTCTACGAGCACTGCACGCCTTGCCACCGCCCGGGCCAGGCGGCACCATTTGATCTCTTGACATTTGAAGACGCCGCGTCGAGGGCCGAGCAGATGGCCGACGTGACAAGGAGTGGTTTTATGCCACCATGGAAGCCGGAGGGTGGTCCGGAGCGATTCGCCGATGTCCGGCGTCTGAGTGCGGAACAGATCTCGACGTTTCGGCAATGGTTCGAAAACGCAACTCCTGAAGGCAAGCAGGAGGATCTGCCAAAGCCACCGAACTTTGCCGAGGGCTGGTTACTAGGCGAACCTGATCTAGTGCTACAGATGCCTGAAACCTATCAGTTGCCGGCTGGCGGAGCAGACGTCTTCCGCAGTTTTGTGATTCCCATCCCGCTGGAAGGCATCCACTATGTTCGCGGCCTCGAATGCCGACCCTCGAACGCCCAAGTCATCCATCACGCGGACATCGTCTTCGATCCTACTGGACAGTCCCGTGAATTGGATGCGCTCGATAACGAACCAGGGTTTGACGGCATGCGCCCGATCGAGTCAGCGACGGTAGGACACCTCACCGGGTGGGCACCTGGAGGCACTCCGATTCTCTACCCGGAAGACATGGCTTGGAACCTCGATCCGTCGAGCGATTTAGTCCTAACGCTCCACATGCTGCCTACGGGAAAACCAGAGCAAGTCGATTTTCAATTGGGTTTTCACTTCACTGACAAGCGCCCCAAGCGCCCGTCCTATTTATTGCGTTTGGCTTCAACGACCATAGACATCCCCGCAGGCACGGCGGACTACGACGTGATCGATCAGTTCGAACTGCCGGTTGACGTTGAGGCCGTTGGCATTCGTCCTCACGCGCACTACTTAGGAAAGACGATCGACGTTTCGGCGACACTTCCCGGCGGCCTGGAAGAAACGCTGCTGCGGATAGAAGACTGGGATTTCAATTGGCAAGACGACTACCGCTATCGGAAACCGCTGCTGTTGCCGAAAGGGACGCAGCTTCGGATGCGCTGGAGCTTCGACAATTCTGCGGAAAACGTGCGGAATCCAAACTCGCCTCCACAGCCAGTAGCCTGGGGCGCAGATTCGTCGGACGAAATGGCGCTTGCGTTGCTGCAAGTGGTTCCGTTCAACGCGTCCGAGTACCGGCAACTAGCGATGCAGTTACAGGAGAAGGGATTCCTTGACAAAATCTCAGGATACGAAGCCGTGATTCGGCGAGAGCCCGACAATGTTGCGGCACACAATTCGCTGAGCTACTACTACAGCATCGCGCCAGAGCCACAGGCAATTGCCGATCGACTTGAGGGGCAGCGGCGTGATTCGCCCGACGACATCGCTACGCTCTACTGCTTGGGACTTGTTCATTCGGCCATGGGGGACGATCAGAAAGCGATTAAGCACTTCGATGCCGCTCTGCAGATACGCGACGACTATCACATCGCTCGCTATCAGTATGCCGTCGGTCTGTTGGCGATCGATCGGATTGAACTTGCGATTTCGGCCCTGAAACAATTCATTGAGGTGGAGCCCAATCTGCCGAACGCGCATGCAGCTTTGGGCACTGCTTTGAAACGGGCAGGGCGTTTGGAGCAGGCCGTTGAGGCTTTGAAGAGATCGGTCGAACTTTCCCCCGAGCTGGCAGAAAACCAAGAGCAACTCGGCTTGCTACAAGCCGAGCTAGGCAATTGGACCGACGCTGAATTGCAGTTTCGCACTCTAGTCGAATCAGGTCACCGGACCACCGAGACGCTGGTCAATCTCGGTGTGGCCCTTCAAAAACAGGGGCGGCATGCGGACGCGATCGAAACCATGAAGCAAGCCCTTCAGATCGACCAAGATTCCTGGCAATTGCATGCAAATCTAGCTGCGTTGCACATTGAGCTTAAGGATGCGAATGCGGCGATTCATCACTACCAGCAGGCACTGCGGATCAAGCCAGATGCATGGCCCGTGCGGATGAAGTTTGGAGAGTTGTGGCTGCTGGTCGGTGAGCCGGACAAGGCCGCCGATCAGTTCGTCGAAGTCGCGGCTTCCAACCCCAATGCTGCTGATGTGCATTTGAAGGCTGCGCAAACACTAAAAACTGCAGGTCGTTTCGACGATGCAATGACACACTACGAATTGGCCATCCAGGTGCGGCCGAATTGGATGCCGGCGGAAGTGGGTCGAGCGTGGCTACTGGCGACGCATCCTCGCGCAGAAGCGCGCGACGCGAAGGAGGCGGTGCGCATCGCGAGTAGTTTCGTCGAGTCCGACAACCCCCATCCGATCGCACTGGACACGTTTGCGGCCGCCAGCGCCGCCAGTGGAGACTTCGAGCGAGCGGTCGAGTATGCTTCGAGAGCCGTTACAGTTGCACGTGCGGCAGGCCTAAATGGCCTTGCTGACCGTATCCAAGACCGACTGAACAAGTACCAATCGGGGGAAGCCCACCGCGAAGAGATCGGTCCGCCGGAATGAGGCTTGGCCTAGACTGTTGAGCTAGGCCCATCCCCGATCAGGTTCACCCGTCGATCCCCACGCCGCCGGTCTATCGCTGGCCCACGTTGACCCCCCAGACTGGTCCGGGCTGCTTGTTGTGGTAGGGTCGTTGAATCCGACGAGCCAGGGCTTCCATTGCTGCTGTGACTTTGATCGCCCGAAAAGTGCCTGAATTCGCCTGTGCCACCTGCTTCAGCCCTTCAGCCGTTTTTGTGTTTTCGCCGACACCCAATCCGAACGTATGAATCGAATAGGATCGTCCAACTGGGTTCAGCAGCAGTTCTTTCTTTTTTTGTGTCGTAAATAGATCACCGTCCGTTAGTAGGAACACCGCATCGGGACGAATCACTTCTGCTGCGGCCAGCGCTTCATCGATCGCGTTACCGACACACAATTCAACCGACATTAGCCAACGATCCAACATCTTGCGGTTTCGATCGTTTGAGCGCACGAACTTCCGCACGCCTTGCGGAAAAAACAGCGGGTAGACGGTGTCGCTGTAGAAGATGACATAAAACTCTTGTTTGGTGTCCAACGCGCTGACACTTCGCCCTAATTCGGCGACCAGCGCTTCAAACTTGCCGTCTCGTCGCATGCCGCCTGAATTGTCGAGCATATACAAGATCCGACGCGCTCTAACCTCCGTGCCGAAGAATTTCGCCATTCCCCCGCCTTTGCCGTCACCAACAGCGCTGTCCATCCCGGTTAGACCGCCACCTGACTCGCTGAATAAATCACTCAATTCGGACAAGTCGGGGGAAAGCTCCGCGGCGGGGGATGTACTGGTAGGCGCTTCAGCGATCGCCGGTTCTTCGAGGAGCGTTTCACTCAGCAGGTCTTCAAGCGGTGCGGGATCGGGCTCGCTGAGCGGTTCGTCCAGGACATCAAAGTCTTCACTGGGATCGATTTCGAGGTCTTCGAACTCTTCCACCGGTTCGTATACAGGTGCAGACGCGTAGAGTTCCAGTTTTTCCTCGCGTGGCAGCGCCAGTGAGGTCAAGGCGAGACCAACCAGAAAGATCACGTGAGCAGTCAAACTGGTCAGCCAGCCCGAAGATTCGCGGGTGACGCGACGGACGAGTTGGTCGGACTGTGCCTCGCTATTGGCGGTTGCGAAAGTGATTGGCTGAACAGCCGTGTGATCGGCGATATCCGCCGTTGACGCGAACCGCTCGACGAGAATACCCTCCGGTACCTCTGCACTGGCTGCGCCGATGGGTTGGTTCGATTGCGGTTGCTCTGCAATCGATTGCGAGTCCGGCGGTATCCTTGACTGCAGCGGAGCAGAGTTGCCAGCAGTGACATCAATCTCAAAGGTTTCCAGAGTTTCCGGAACAAGTGCTTCGCGCCGGCCGCCCTCTGAGCCTTGACGGGTACTGACATCGTCGTGTTTTGGAGAATCGGACGTCATGACAAACAACTGGAAACAGCCGCCAGGAAGCGCGGATCGTTCGACATTCCTCACCCTACGGAGCAGTTGATTTTAGCATGGCGGAAGGCGAAACCAAAAGATGCTAGCAGATCGGTGCAGCGAACACGATTTGGCAATCGTGTGAAACGGCCGTCGTGCCACCACGTCGCCCACGACATCGCTGGAAACGGCCGAGCCGAAGGTGATAGCACTACTTTCACTGATCTCATGCTGGCATAGAAGCCGATAAACATACGTAATCTGCGCGATTTTTATCGCCCCCGCCTTTCGCTTCCCCCCGCGAGCAGTCATGAATCTCCACCCCAAAGTGAGGCCGCTCTGGCAGCGTGTTCTGATTCTGCCAGCATTGGTCATGTTGCTGTGTTACAAAGCACTGAGACTTCCCAAAGGGATCCTACCCCGAGCATTGCGGTCGATTGTCACACATTGGGACTACTCGATGTTTTGGGTGCTCATCAGGTCTGGCATCACCCGCGCGTATATCGACCAACCATGTGAATTCAAGATGCCGACTCTGCACGAGCCCAAGGTACTGGTTGAACCCAAGCATCAATTGAGCGCCGCTCAGATCAAGCAGTTTTGCGAAGACGGCTTTATCGGTCCGTTCGATGCGTTTTCTCCCGCCGAGATGGCAGACTTTCGACATGACTTGCTTGCTGTTGAGTCGACGACCTCGCAAACCTATGGATTTGTGACTCCGCGTGATCGGCACCTGGAAATGCCCAGGCTCTGGAGTTACCTATCCTCAGCGGCAATCACAGATCGTGTAGCCCAATTGCTGGGACCGGACCTTTTGTGCTGGCGTTCGCAGATCTTCTACAAGGGCCCGCACGCGCCAGCGATTCAGTTCCATCAAGCCAGCACCTTTATGGTCGAGGACTATCTTGATCCGGCGATCTTTCCACCGAACCGGGATGAGTTCTTCCAACTCACAGTTTGGGTCGCCGTGGATGATGCCACTCCCGAGAACGGCTGTTTGCAGTTTGTCCGTGGCTCTCACGAGCGGATGTGCACGATCAAGTTTGGCGGCGAAGATGGCTTCTACAACGCGAACTTCTCGTTGGAATTCGATCGCAACCCGGATCGAATTGTCACTGTGCCCGCGCAGGCGGGGCAGTTTCTCATCTTTGCCGAAAGGTGCATTCACGGATCGCCTCCCAACTCAACCGACCGGCATCGGTTGGCGTTCAACATGCGCGTGATTCCGACGAACGTCCCGGTCTATACCAACAAGGAAAAGTACCGTTCGGTCTACAACGGCGGGAAGTACTATCTCAACAATTGGGGCGTAACTGTCCTGCGCGGCGAAGACCGCTTTCAGCTCAGTCGAACAGTCGATATCGATCAGCGCCATACTGAGTCGCAAAACGCTCAGTCACGTCGTCTTGCAGCTTAGCAGCGATGTAAGTATAAGCACACATCCAGATGAATCTGTAGGCAACTCTTCTTTGGGGTGAGTGATGCAATCGCTCCGCGATAAAACTGCGCTTGTCACTGGTGCTGCCTCAGGCATTGGCCGAGCGATAGCACTGCTACTGTCGCGTGAAGGTACCAATCTGTATCTGCTCGACGTGGATCAGGTCGGCTTGGTCGACGTCGTTTCTGCCGTGAAACGTGAAGGCGTTGACGCAATCGGCCGACACTGCGACGTAAGCGACCCGCGACAGATCAGCTCCAGTATCGCTCACATTCTCGATCGCTGGGGTGCCATCGACTTGCTGGTCAACAACGCCGGAATTACTTACTACGGTCAGACCGAACAGATGAGCGCCGAACATTGCGAGCGGTTGTTGGCAATCAATTTACACGCGCCAATACACTTCACACGGGAGTTGCTCCCGAAGATGCTCGACCAACCAGAGGCGCATGTGCTGAACATCGCCAGCTTTTTCGGGCTTATCGGTACCCGCCGGTTGGCGGCATACACAGCAAGTAAATTCGGCCTAGTGGGCTTTACCGAATCGCTCCGCGCCGAGTACGGACGGGCGGGTTTGGGGGTCACGGCAATGTGTCCTGGTTTCGTCGACACGAATCTGTTCTCCACAGCTTCTCTGGGCAGCGACCGCCAACAGCAAAAGACACCGCCACGCTGGATGCTCACGACGCCCGAGAAGATCGCGGCGCGCGCCATCAAGGCTATCTACCGCAATGAGGCGCAAGTTGTGATGCAACCTTACGCCAAGTTGGCGCATCTGGGTAAGCGCTTCGTCCCCGGGCTACTCGATTGGGCGAATCGTCTGAGTCGCAAGAAAACAAAGCAGCCGGCCGCGGCTGTGCAGCACGCTTCTGCAAGTGAGCGGCGAGCCGCCTGACAACTGCCCGCTGTGAAGCTTTGCAACTTACTGCGGAACTCAGTTGGGTGTGTCGCCAGATGGACTTGGTAAAAAGTCGGCCCACGCGCGATCCTCTTTTGCTAGAATGCTGATCCAACCGTTCAGCTAACTGCACTTTGGGAGGACTACAATGCCACGGAAACACCTTACGCTTTTGATTGCTCTACTCGTCGCGTGCACGGCGACATCACCGTTACTGGCCCAAGGTGCCGCAGTCGTGGAAGCACCCGCGACACCCGCACTTAAATTGGCATCGGTCTTCACCGACAACATGGTGCTCCAGCGCGGCCGCGAGATTCCGGTGTGGGGGACTGCCAGCCCTGGTGAGACGGTGACTGTTCAATTGGGCGGGAAAAGCCGCGAAGCAACGGCCAATGAAGATGGCAAATGGCGAGTCGATTTCGCCCCGCTCGGCGCGGGTGGGCCGCTAGAGATGACCGTGCGGACTGAGGGATCGGCTTTCAATTTGACGGATATCCTGGTCGGCGAAGTATGGGTCGCATCGGGGCAGTCCAACATGCAGTGGACCGTCAAGCGCTCCGCCAATCCGGATGAAGAGATTGCCGCCGCCAATTGGCCCAAGATTCGATTGCTGACCGTATCGCGGATCGCACTTCCGCAACCGATGGATGAGTTCAACGCAGTCGGTTGGCAGGCCTGTAGTCCAGAAACGATTGAGAACTTCTCGGCGGTAGCATATTACTTTGGCCGCGCGTTGCATGAGGAACTCGACGTGCCGATTGGCCTGATCAACACCAACTACGGCGGCACGCCGATGGAAGCATGGACGAGTCGTGCGGCTCTAGCTTCTCGGCCAACCTTTGTCGAGAACGCGAAAATCGCCGAGGCTGCCCTCGATACCAAAGAGAAACTGCCTAGTGGCCATCCCAGCGGTCTTTTCAACGCGATGATTCATCCGCTGATTCCGTATTCCATCCGTGGTGCGATTTGGTATCAGGGTGAATCAAACGCAAAGAGAGAGGACAAGCCTCACTACCATGAACTCTCGGAGCTGATGATCGCCGATTGGCGCGAGCGTTGGGGACAGGGCGATTTCCCCTTTCTCTTGGTGCAACTGGCTGGCTGGAAGCCCGACGCCCCCAACTGGCCTGCGCTGCGAGAAGCCCAGCATCTGACGACGTTGACGATGCCGAATGTTGCCATGGCCGTGGCCACTGACCTAGGCGATATCGCTGACATTCATCCGCGCAATAAGCAGGATGTCGGGAAACGACTCTCGCTGGCGGCGCGAGCGCTCGCTTACGGCGAGGGTATCGTCTATTCCGGACCGACGTACCAGCGGATGGTCGCAAAAGACGGTCGTTGCGTGGTCAGCTTCGACGATCTCGCCGATGGCTTGCAGGTCGGTCAAGGTGGAGCTGACGCAGATGGTTCGGTCGAGCTGAAGGGATTCGAAGTCGCTGGTGCCGACCGCAAGTTTGTATCGGCGGACGCAAAGATTGAGGGTGATCAAGTGATCGTCTCGAGCAGGGACGTAGCCGACCCGATCGCGGTGCGATACAACTGGTCAGGCTGGACAGTCGGAAACCTCTATAACTCCGTCGGTTTGCCTGCGCCACCGTTCCGCACCGATCGGTTCTGAGCGTGATGCGGCTGCGAGTGGTCACCTACAATATCCACAAAGGCATTGGCGGTGTGGATCGCAAGTATCGGCTAGAGCGCGTGGTCGAAACGCTCGCGCACTTCGCTGCCGACATCGTATGCCTGCAAGAAGTCGACGACGGTGTGCGGCGTTCCAGGTTCCATCAGCAAGCCAAAGTGCTCGCCGAACGTCTGTCGCTGCCGCACGTCGCGTTCCAGCGAAATGTGAAACTCAAGCAAGGTGCCTACGGCAACGCAATTCTCAGCCGGTTTGCGCTTTCCGACGTCACGCATGTCGATCTGCGAATTCCGCTTAAGAAGAACCGTAGGGCACTGCTGGCCCACAGCCTCGTGCGTGGTGAGAACCATCGGCATCGGGTGCTCGTCGCGAGCCTCCACCTGGGCTTGGCGGGATTCGAACGACAGATTCAACTGCGGCGGTTGCTTCAGCACCCCATGTTGGAGCACTCCTCGTCGCGCAGCGCAATCGTATTAGGTGGCGACTATAACGACGTGTGGGGAACTCTTGGTCCAAACGTGATGCACCCGGCCGGGTTTCGTAGTGCGTGTCACACAACGAAGACTTTTCCCGCAGTACTGCCGATACGACCTCTCGACCAAATTTTTTATCGGGGACCGATCGAGCTGAATCACGCGTTTGCAGGACGAAGCAAGGCGGCTCGCCAAGCTTCTGATCACTTGCCACTGGTCGCGGATTTTGACTTCCGCGAAGATGACTGAATTCGGTCTCTGCAGATTGTCAAACCGACCAACGTCGCAAATGGACGAGATATACAACATCCTCACGAGAGCGCTCGACTGGCTGACCGAGGCGCATTGGCTCGCGTATGTGCTGGTTGGCTGCCATTTGGCGCTGCAATTCGGACTGGCGTTTCGAGTCATTATGCGTCGGCGGACGGTGGGCGAATCTCTGGCCTGGATTCTCGTAATCTTTGTGTTCCCGGTGGTTGGCCCATCGGTGTACGTGCTCATGGGCGAGCTGCGTCTGGGCAGCCGACGGGCTAAGAGATTCGTTGATTTGTTTCCACCGATTGCTGCCTGGCTGGAGGAACTCGATCAGAGGTTCCGCGTCGATTGGAATCGCGTCGGCGAAGAATGTCGACCACTCGCACAGCTTGCCCGACAATCGATTGGCTTGCCGACGCTGCCAGGAAATCAGTTCGAACTGATTGGCGATTGGCAGGCGGTGTTCCAGCGGTTGGTAGCGGATATCGATGCGGCAGAGCAGACCTGCCACCTCGAGTTCTACATCTGGGCGCCTGCTGGTGCAGCCGAAGACGTAGCGGAAGCCCTCATTCGAGCCGAGCAACGGGGGGTGACCTGCCGCATTCTGGTCGATGCGATGGGGAGTCGCTCGTTCTTGCGAGGCGAATCGGCAGCCCGGTTGCGCGACGCTGGAGTGGAGATTATTGCAGCATTGCCGGGCGGGTTGCTTCGGATGCCGTTTGTGCGATTCGATTTGCGGATGCATCGCAAGATCGTAGTGATTGACGGACGCATCGCCTACACCGGTAGCTTAAATCTGGTCGATCCAAGGTACTTCAAACAAGACGCTGACGTGGGGCAGTGGGTCGACGCGATGGTTCGACTGGAGGGACCGGCGGTCGAGGCCCTTGCGATCACGTTCCTGGCGGATTGGTATGTCGAATCGGAATACGATCTTGAGCAGCTTCGGCAAACCGGTGGAGCCGAGCCGCAGAAAGCCGTCGGCGAATGTGCCGTCCAAGCATTGCCGTCTGGTCCGGCATTCAGCACAGAGTCGATCGAGCAGATCCTGGTCATGGCGATTTACGCCGCCCGCCGGGAGCTAGTGCTCACCACGCCCTATTTCGTTCCGAGTGAAGCACTGCGCATGGCACTAGAGTCGGCAGCCCGTCGCGGGGTAAAGGTGATTCTCATCGTCCCGTCGAAAGTCGATTCACGGCTGGTGCGCTTTGCCAGTCAGGCGTTCCAGGTAGATCTCCTACGCGCGGGGGTGCGGATCGCACGGTTTTATGGTGGCCTGTTGCATACCAAGAGCGTGACGGTCGATGGCAAGATGAGTCTGTTTGGCTCACTGAATCTCGACCCACGTAGTCTACGTTTGAATTTTGAGATTTCCCTGGCAATCTACGACCAGCATTTCACGGAAGAATTACGCTCGCTACAACAAACCTATCTCGACCAGTCGGAACTTATCGACCTGGCGAGGTGGAGCGCCCGACCAACCCGCCAGCGCGTCGCAGAGAACTGTGCTCGGCTGCTCGGCCCTTTGTTATGACGGGTCAATTGGTCACTTCCAAACTCACTTCCGCCGAAGTAGGCCCAGCTGGCTGTATGCGGACGATCACTTCCTTGTTCGCAGGGACCGTGGCCAGCAGGGAGATGTCTTCGGCGGCCTCTTCACTGGCGAGTGCACGCTCGACGGGTTTACCGAGCGTGATATTGCGATTCACTTCCTCGGCGTGCTCGGCCAGGTAGACGTGCACGTTGACCGGCTTGCCCGGAGACTTGGCCGCAACTTTGATAGTTTGCTCGTTGCTGATCGGATCAAATGGGATTTCTACGATTTCGCCAACGGAAATCGAGTAATCCTGTTTGTGCGACAGCGTCGGTCCACAGCCGGTGAGCATCACACAGGCCAGCACCAGTAGAACCAGTTGCGACTTCATATTGAGCTCTCCTTAGGGCTGCCGCGTTGAGCCAGATGCCTCATGCTCGGTACCGCGAGCAGCAGATCCGGCGAAAACCGCCATTCCGACGGGACTTGAACGGGGGCGACTTCATTGATACCTTAAGGGATTGCATTTCGCACACAAGTCCCAAGTAGTGATTGCCGGCTGTAGTCACCGGCGTAGTCACGTAGTTTACTACCGAGGAAGAGCCATGCAGGCTGATATTCATCCGGAATACCACGAAACCAACGTACATTGCGGTTGTGGGAACACGTTCACGACGCGCAGTACTCGCAAGGAACTGAAGGTCGATATCTGCAATATGTGCCATCCGTTCTATACCGGCAAACTGAAGTTTGTCGACACGGCCGGACGGATCGAGAAGTTCAAGAATAAATTTGCCTCTGCTGGCTACGCGAGTCTGCAGAAGGGCAAGAAAGCCGACAAGAAAAAGAAGTAGCTACGCTCCGAACCAATCTAGACTGGCCATCGCAAATAGTAGAGATTTGCGATGGCCTTTTTGTGTTAATCATTCAGATTTGCAAGAGCCAACACGCAGAGCGCGGAGGCGAGTGAACTAGATGGTTTCTGCGTTCTCTGTGACTCCGCGATGAACCAAATACAAGTACCTTTTTCGAACTAGCCGAACGATGCGCGAACTTCTGGAAGATAAACTCGCACGCTTTGAGGATTTGGAGACCCAGCTGGTCAACCCAGACGTGCTCGGCGATTCCAACAAGATGGCGTCGGTTGCTCGCGAGCACGGATCATTGGCCAAGCTGGCCACAAAGTACCGTCGCTTCAAGGAAATCTGCAACGAGATTGCCGAAGCACGCGAAATGGCCGCCGGCGACGATGCCGATATGAAGGAACTCGCGGAAGCCGAGTTGCCGGAACTCGTTGAGCAACGTGAGGAGATTTGGAACGAGCTGCTCGAGATGACGATCGGCGGCGAAGACGCCAACCGGACTCGCTGCATCATGGAGATCCGCGCGGGTACCGGCGGCGATGAAGCAGCGCTGTTTGCACGAGACCTGTACGAAATGTACAAGCATCATTGTGAATCCAAGAAATGGAAAATGGAAGTTCTCAGTCACAGCGCGACCGAGTTGAAAGGGTTCAAGGAAGTCTCGCTAGCTGTTTCCGGCGAAGGTGTGTACCGTGAACTGCAGTTTGAAAGCGGAGGCCACCGCGTCCAGCGAGTTCCGCAAACTGAAACACAAGGTCGGGTGCACACGTCGGCCGCGACCGTCGCGGTGATGGCTGAGCCGGAAGACGTTGAGGTGGAACTCAAACCCGACGACTACCGCATCGACAAATTTAACGCCAGCGGACCCGGTGGTCAGCACGTCAACAAGACGGAATCGGCGATTCGACTCACGCACCACGAGACCGGCATCGTCGTGCAGTGCCAGGACGAAAAGAGTCAGCACAAGAACCTCGCCAAGGCCCTTCGAGAACTCAAGACGCGGGTCTATGACGCAAAGCGGCAGGCGGAACAACAAAAACGGGCCGACGAGCGCAAGAGCCTGGTCGGCTCTGGCGACCGCAGCCAGCGGATTCGCACCTACAATTTTCCGGAGAATCGGCTTACAGATCATCGGATTGGATTCACCGTCTACAAACTCGATCAGATCATCGCCGGCGACATGCAATTGGTCACCGACGCCCTGATCGACTACGAGCGACAACAACTCCGCGACGACTTTGGTGCCGACGAATGATAGTGATAGTGGGCCTCTTAGCAACTCGCCCACGGCACTCAGCCCATCATGACGGATCAAGAATCTTGGACTATCGGTCGATTGCTCAATTGGACGACGGATTTTCTGCGCGACAAGGGAGCCGACAGCCCGCGTCTTGATGCGGAAGTGCTCCTCGCCCACGCCCGTGGCTGCGAGCGGATCGAGTTGTACACGGCGTTTGAGGAAGCGGCCGACGAGGCGCTACGTGAGTCGTTTCGCGATCTGGTCAAACGACGCGCCGCTGGCGCACCGGTCGCTTATCTGGTCGGACATCGAGAATTCTTCTCGCTGTCGTTTCAAGTCACACCCGACGTATTGATTCCGCGATCAGAGACTGAGCTAATCGTTGTTCGAGTGTTGGATTTAGCGAAGTCACAAGCAACAACGGACGCGTTGAGAATCGTCGACGTTGGAACTGGGAGCGGTATTCTGGCCGTCTGCTGTGCGAAGCACTTGCCTGCTGCGCAAGTCACGGCCATCGACGTCAGTCCACAGGCGCTGGCTGTCGCCCAAGCAAACGCCGAGGAACACGAAGTTGCCGACCGCATCGACTTCGTCGAGAGCGATCTGTTCGACAGTGTAACGCCGCAGCAGGCGTACGACGTGATCGTCAGCAATCCGCCGTACGTCGCGACGCACGAAATGTCGGAGCTCGATCCTGGCGTCCGCGAACACGAGCCACATTTGGCACTGGATGGGGGAGAGCAGGGGACCGAAGTGATCGCTCGGCTCATTCCGCAGGCTGCTGAGCGACTGCGACCCGGGGGATGGCTGCTAATAGAGGTCGGCCCGTATAATGCCCAGCGGGTCGAGCAACTCGTCGACGATGAAAGCACGTTGTCGCTGGAAGTGACCATTCCTGACCTTGCTGGACACGCTCGCGTAGTGCAAGCGCAAAGACAGTAACTGCCAACACCTTCTGACGGAGCACAACGATGTCTTCCGAATCCAATCACCAGAGCGTTCAGCTTTGGCTCGATGCCGCGCAGCAGACCGTCGCGTCGTATCGCAGGATGATTGACGGTTGCGTGGAGCAATTGACAGATGAGGAACTGATGCAGCGTCCGACCGAAGGGATCAACTCCATCGCGATCATACTCCGCCACTTGGGCGGCAACCTGCGGAGCCGCTGGACTGACTTTCTGACGACCGATGGCGAGAAACCTGATCGCGATCGCGATACCGAATTCCTCGATTGGCAAGGCGACCGGGACTCTTTACTGCAGTACTTCGATTCGGGCTGGCAAGCCCTCAACTCAGCACTTGCATCGATTGACGAAACCAACGTCCACCGAGAAATCTTCATCCGAGGCGAGGCGCACACACTTCCGCTGGCCATTGAGCGCTCGTTGACTCACATCGCTTATCACGTCGGCCAAATCGCGATGATCGCGCGGATCGTCCATAGCGGCGACTGGCGCTGGCTGACGGTCCGTCCTGGCGGCAGTGCTGAGCACAATGCCCAAACGTGGGGAACTGCCGCGAGTCGCAGCGTATTCGGTCAGGGTGAGCCTTAGCAGCTTTGATTGCTCCATCGCGTCACAGCAGCGCCTGTCCGACTTCAGACACGCCGAAGTATGTTATGCCGCAGAAGAAGACGTGCGTGATCGTGACCGCTATTGCCGAGGCGATTGTCGTCCTCACTGAGATCGAAACGATCGTGGCCGAGGTCAGCAGGACCAGCAGCAACTGACTACCTAGGCCGAGCGCCATATCGTGATGGTTTAGTGCGATGCGGAGGGCAAAATTTGCCACCACCACGACGACAATCACCGCAGCGGAAGTCATGAAATCAGGAACGCGGACTGAGCAAACTGCGCATGCCATGCGCAGTAGCCACGCCGACGCGACCAAGCCGAGAGGCATGACAACGGCGCCGACTACGACGGGATCCAAATTGGTGAAAAGACTATCCACAGTAGTTCTCCAACGAAAGGTTCATGAGGACGGGGAGGTTCTCGCGTTGGTGTTCAACTCAAAGATACTTTGCAGTGTGTGGCGAACGATCAACGAGAAGGTCAGATTTGTGTTGTTTTTTGACAACGGACTGTGGCTTGATGGCCGCGCGGCGATCCACGTGAACTAGCGGCCAAAGACACAAGCTCCTTGGCCGCACACTCAAGACTCTGGACAACGCGATCACAAAATAGCTAAACTTGGAAAAGTCGCTCGACCGATGAGAACCCATGACGGACAACCCGTGTCGGCTTCGTGAGGAGAGCGTTGCGCTATGAACAGACCCACATCTATCGGCTCTTTCTGCCGATTTTATTGCTCCTGTACGTGCCCAGCCTAACCGGCTGGACCCTCTCGCCCACGTATTGCTAGCACGCTCCGCCCGGTTGTCAGCAGAGTCGTTGTAAGCAAATCCACTCTGGCAGCGTCTTAATCTGCCGCCTTGCGGTAGCGACTCAAACGGTCTGGAGACTCCCCGATGGCATCCGATTTTCGACTAAAGAACCAACTCCCCGACATTACCGCGCGGATACTCAGAACATACGACGAGCTGGGCACCATCAACCACCTCGACCATTGCCCGCTCCCAAACTACGACGAGGTGATCGCGGCCATTGAGGACCTCACCGAAATTCTCTATCCCGGCTACCGGCGAAGAGAAGGCCTGCATCACGGAAATATCACCTACTACGTCGGCGACCTGATCGACCGCTTGCATGATCGGCTGACCACCCAAATCGGTCGCGCCCTGCGGCACGAAGCCGGCGCGACCAGCGACTGCGAAACCGACGAAGACTTTGAAGCACTTGGGCAGGCCAAGACACTGCAGTTCTTGGATCAACTACCCGAGCTTCGCGAAGTCTTGGCCACCGACGTGCAAGCCGCGTACGACGGCGACCCTGCATGCCAAAATCTCGATGAAGTGATCTTCTGCTATCCAGGTCTTGAAGCGATCACCATTTACCGCTTCGCGCATCTGCTTCACGAGCTGCAGATCCCATTCATCCCGCGGATGATGAGCGAGTACGCGCACCGTCGCACCGGTGTCGACATTCACCCTGGGGCTACCATTGGAACGCACTTCTTTATCGATCATGGTACGGGTGTGGTGATCGGTGCCACCTGCCATATCGGACAGCACGTGAAGATCTACCAGGGCGTGACTTTGGGGGCACTGAGCTTCCCAACCGATGGCGACGGGCAACTCGTCCGCGGACAAAAACGGCACCCGACGATCGAAGACAACGTGGTGATCTACGCCAACGCCACGATCCTCGGCGGTCGTACCGTCATCGGCCGCGATGCCGTAATCGGCTCCAACGTCTGGCTCACGTCCAGTGTCGACCCACAGACGACGGTGCTGCTGGAAAAGCCCAAGCTCAAGATGCGATCCGAAGAGTCTGACGAGTTGCGCCCTGAAACGCAGTATCAGATCTAGTCTTCCTCGTGCTGGTCTTCTTGTTGGTCCGTGGCCGCTGCACCTCGGCCCGTAGGTACGTCGCCGCCATGCGGCATATACTTACACAGACCAATTCCACCGAAGTAGAGAAACACCAGCGGAATGCCCATCAGCAACATACTGCCAGGGTCGGCAGGGGTTAATAACATAGAAATAATCGAAATAACCAGCACGGCGATCCGCCACTTCTCGAGGTAGGTCTCGACCGTAAATATTCCAACCCGCTCCAAGAACAGCATAACCAGCGGCAATTGGAAACTGATGCCAAACCCAAGCGGCAAAATCAGTACAAAGGTCACCCAGTCGCTGATGTTCGGCATTGGGTTGATGCCCATTTGGCCGTTAAACCAAAACAGGAAGTCGAGCACGTAAGCCAACGCCACAAAGAACGCCAAGGCTGCCCCAGAGAAGAAAAGCCCGAGACTGATTGGCAGAAAGATGTAGATGTACTTGCGTTCGTGTTTGTACAGTCCGGCGGCCACAAATTCCCAGATGAAGAAGAACACGAACGGACTGGAAATCATTGCCCCAACGACCAGCGACGCCTTCACGTAGACGAAAAAGGGTTCCTGGCCCGACAAGCTGATCAAGCTCAAGCGAGGATCATTCTCTAACGGGCGAAAGATGCGCAACCTTATTAGTTGTTCGCGCGTCGTTGCCGGGGGAGTTTGTGGTTCCTCTTGCCCGAGCAGCTGTGCAATGTCTCGCGGGTCAACAAACAACACGTCAGGGACGAGCCCTTCGTCGGCCATCGCTTCCGCGGCGGCAGCGAGATCGTCTGGTACGGCTTCACCCGCCGCCTGCTTCGCTTCCAGCAGCGCAAGATTCTCTTCTTGGGCTTGACCTCGATAGAACGTCTCCAAAGAGTTTCGAATAGGCGTCTGAATGTAATCGACCACCGACCTGCCAAACAGCAAGCCGACCAGCGTCCCGAGCAGCAAGGCTGCGATCGATTTGAACAGTGCAGACCGCAGCTCTTCCAGATGCGCGGCAAACGACATTTTCGACGCGTCGAGTGGATCTTCAGGCGTATCGGTGGTCATCGGCTGTAGGAATTGATGGTACGTGCGAGTGAGGGAACTCCCTCACAAGGTTACGCCGTGGAATTGCGTCAGGACAAAAGTCCCATATTATCAGCCGATTTCGCCCTCCACAATGCGACTCCAACTAGCGCCATTGTCGCTGCGTCAAGGATGCGCGATGATGACCTCTGCGAGAGGTCTCTTTGACGACCACTTGTACCACAAATGGCGCGAGAAACACGAATAGACTCTGTGCTCTCTGATTCATCTTGTTTATTTGATCGGGAATATCGATGACAGCCACGTGCAATTACCCGCTTCGTTTTCAACCTCTGTTTCGCCGCTACCTGTGGGGCGGCCGTCGCCTAGAGACGATGCTCGGCAAGGTGATCGGCGACGGCGAGGACTATGCGGAAAGTTGGGAGCTGGTCGATCACGGCGATGACCAAAGCGTCGTCAACAATGGCCCGCTGGTCGGCTTGTCGCTGTCGCAACTCGTCGCGACGCACAACGCCGACCTGTTCGGTAGGCACGCGGGGCAATCTCAGTTTCCGCTACTGCTCAAGTTCCTCGACTGCAACCGCACTCTGTCCGTACAGGTGCACCCCAACGACGCCCAAGGCGCGAGACTCGATCCACCTGATCTTGGCAAAACCGAAGCGTGGGTAGTGCTCGCGGCAGAACCCGGCAGCAAGATCTACGCCGGCTTGCAACCGGGAGTCACTAAACACGATCTGCAGCAAGCTCTCGAAGACGGTACTTGCGATCGATGTCTGCACAAGTTGGAGCCCCAAGTGGGTGATTGCATATTCATCGAAGCCGGGACCGTGCACGCCTTGGGTGAGGGGCTGGTGATCGCCGAGATCCAACAGGCGAGCGACACGACGTTTCGGCTATTCGATTGGAACCGCGTCGGCGCTGATGGCAAGCCGCGTCCGTTGCACATTGAGCAATCGCTTGAAGTGACTGATTTCCAGCGCGGCCCCGTTGCTCCGCAAGAACCACAAGCCACGGACCAACCCGGTCGCGAACGGCTGGTCGAGTGCGACAAATTTGTGCTGGATCGGCGCACACTGACAGGTCCGCAGAACGTTGGAGGTGACGAGCGTTTTCATCTACTGACGGTGATTTCAGGTGTCGTGCAAGTTGGTGAAGAGCAACTCGCGCTGGGCGAGACTTGCTTGTTACCCGCGGCGACGGGCATCGTGGAGGTTGAACCGCAGGGATCCGCCGTGGTCCTCGATATTTGCTTGCCGTAGATACGCCGCATGACTTGAGATCGCGACTCACCTCCAGCTACGTCAAGCAGCATCAATCTCAACCAACTCGCTAAACGAATGGGGCTGCGGAATCTGTTCGCCGCTCTCTCGAAGCCCTTCGATGTGAAATTCAATGGCCTCCCGAATCAAAGCCACGACTTCATCGCGAGTTTCACCAGCTGCGCCGCAACCAGGCAAATCTGGAACGTACGCTCCCCAACTGTTATCGCCCTGCTCGATGATTACTGTGTAATGCATGACGTTCACACCCACTACTTCAGTCCAGCTTGCTTGAGAATATTATTCAACGTCCCAGGTGGGATATCAACACTTGGTTTGCCAGCAACTGTTACCGTTCCAGACTTTACGGGATGTCTGAACTGGCGGTGACTACCCTTAGTACGAGTGAGAACCCAACGTCAGCTTCTAGCAGTTTTATGATCTCACGCACTTTCACGCACGACACTCCAATTATAGCCTATACGGAGATTTGCTAGCAACGATTCAGCCTATCAGCACTTCTGCGAATTCGATACCCTCTTGCCGCCCCGTACCCCGGCTGTCCGATGTCATGCGCCGAATTTCGCTTACCTTGCTGCTGCTCGCCTCACTGTCTGGCTGCTCGCCGACGATCTATAAGCCGACGCTGTTGCATCCCGGACCAGCGCCGTTTCAGCGCAACAACGCTTTGCAGTTCGATCCCTACCCGCCAAACGATATGGGACCCGAAATCGTGGGTGGGCGTCCTAAGGATTTCCAAAAGCCGCCCAACGAGGTCACGCGCGCGCGTCAACAACAGCCCATTGCTCCTTGGCGGATGGCACCGTTGTACTGATTGTGTCGCTCTTGCGGCGCTGCGCCTGCGAATTCGCTCTGCCACTGGGTTTTGCGCGACGGAGCGAGTATGATGAAACGTCGCGCTCACTTGCGCAGCTTTCTCAGCCTCCCTCGCTAGGTGCCCAATGTCCCGTCCGTCGAAACAGAAAAACAGCCGACGCCCGCTCGGAAAGAAGACCGTGGGTACGAGCCAACGGCAGGCGGCGCGAGAAGGAAGTGCTCCGACGCGCCGCCCGAAACGACGGCGTGGCGCTGCGCCGCGGATCAACTTCGACCAGGACGGCGAGCGTCTCCAAAAGGTGTTGGCGGCCGCCGGAGTCGCCAGTCGTCGTGAAGCTGAGCAAATCATCCTCGAAGGTCGCGTCGAAGTCGATGGTCAGACGGTCCTCGAACTCGGCACGCGTGTCGATCCTCACACGCAATCGATCCAAGTCGACGGCGAGCCGCTCAACAAGCCAAAGCTAGCCTACTTCGCCGTCAACAAACCCGAAGGCGTCGTCTGTACGGCCAACGACCCGTCGGGTCGCACGCGCGTAATCGATCTACTGCCACCCGACGTGGGACGCGTTTACAACGTCGGAAGGCTCGACATCAACAGCGAAGGGCTAATCCTCTGCACCAACGACGGGCAACTCGCCAACCAACTCACCCATCCACGCCATGGCGTGGAAAAGACCTACGAAGTCCAGGTCGCCGGTCATCTCGATGTCGACGTCCTCAAACAACTCCGCAGTGGTATGCACCTGGCGGAAGGTTTTGTACGCGTCGTGCACGTGCGGATCAAATCGAAACGCAAGAACGCCACCGTCCTCGAGATGGTGCTCGACGAGGGCCGCAACCGTGAGATTCGCCGACTGTTGGCGAAAGTGGGGCATCGTGTGCAACGGCTCAAACGCGTCGCTGTCGGGCCGATTCGGCTCGGAGAGATGCCGGCAGGTGTCTCACGCAGACTCACCCCTGAAGAAGTCCGCAAGCTGCGCACGTACGTCCGCGATACGTCAAATCGACCGTCGCGCGATGGCACGACGACCGGTCGCCCAGCCGGTCGCCAAGAAAAGCTCAAATCCCGTCAGCGAAAGCGTCTGGCCGCTGCTGGTAAGGCGAATGCTGGGAGAGCTGCCAAACAGAAACCGGCGCGGACCACGAAAGCGAAGCGAGGTGCTCGTTGAGCGTTGCCAACGGCGGAGCCGTCGAAAACCCGCTCGCTGCTGCGTATTACGCCGACAACGCGCGGCAGCACCGCGTCGTTGTATCCGAGAACGTATTGCTGGCGACCGACACCTACCGTGTTCGTTTCGACTGCCCGGAATTGGCCCGCGCGATCGTTCCCGGCCAGTTCTTGATGATCCGCGTGCCAGACCGCGACGATCCGCTACTTGGTCGTCCGTTCGCACTGTACGACACGGTCATCGACAACAATGGCCAGCCCATCGGAGTGGACGTCGTGTATCTCGTCGTCGGCAAGCTGACTGGCGCGCTCGCGCAATTGAAAGCCGGCGAGGAGTTGGAAATCTGGGGACCACTGGGCAATGGCTTCTCGGCGCAGCCAGTCGAGCATCTGATCATGGTCGCGGGCGGCATCGGCCAAACTCCGTTTTTGGCGTTGGGCCGGCAATTCTTAGGCGGCCGAACTTACGGGCGACCAGAGCAAGAGGTGGCCAGTTCGCAGAGTGTCACGCTCTGCTACGGAGTCCGCCGAAAAGACCTACTCGCGGGCGAATCCGATTTCCGCGACTGCGGCATCGACCTCCGCATCAGCAGCGACGACGGCAGCATCGGTCATCACGGCTTAGTGACGGACTTACTGTTGCGTTCGCTCGAAGAGAAGCCGGCTGACGAATGCCGCATCGCCTGCTGTGGCCCTGAACCCATGATGGAAGCCGTGGCGAAGATCGCACTCGAGCGAAATGTTCCTTGCGAGGTCTCACTTGAGACGCCCATGGCCTGCGGCATCGGCATCTGCTTCAGCTGTGTCGTTAAAACGAAGCAACCCGATGGCGATTGGGACTACAAACGCACCTGCGTCGACGGACCGGTGTTTCCGGCTGAGAAGATTGTGTGGTAGGACTTTCGGAAAGTCTTAAGAAATCCTGGTAACCAACCCGCTGCCGAACTCGCCGAAACCTAGCAACTCACTTGAAGTCCTGCGAGGATCCGACAATGCGCCTGCCTCGTACCAGGAACGGGAAAACGCACTTAACTCTCAGCCCTTGAGCGACTTGATCGCCTTCGAAAGGCGGGACTTCGTGCGGGCGGCTTGATTGGCGTGGATCACGTTCTTCGCGGCGGCCTGGTCAAGACGCTTTTGAGCTGCCTGTAGAGCCTTTTCGCTGGCTTCGACGTCGCCGGAACTGATCGCAGTGCGCACCGATTTGACGAGACCACGAACTTGGGATTTCGTCGAGCGATTGCGGAGACGACGGACTTTATTTTGGCGGAGACGCTTCTTGGAACCAGCTGAGTTTGGCATCGGGATCGTTTGGAATGGGGTGGCGGGGTAGTGCCGGCAACCGGCCGGCATCGCGAATCACCCACTATTGCGTATTGCAGCCAGTTTGTCCAGACGCTCGGCCACATCCCGATAGGCGTAATCGAGGGCCGCCAACGCCGTCAAATGCCGCTCCGCCCGGTCGTATTCCTGCATTCCCGTCGACAGCACGCCGGCCCGATAAAGGGCCTTGCGGTAAACCTCGTCCTCGGGCGCGTCGATCGCGTCGAGTGCCTCCTCGTAGTGCGTCAACGCCAGCTTGTACTGCTCAATATGCTGAAAACACTCTCCCAGCTCCACTAGCACAAGGCCGCCACGCTTTGAGTCGCCTTTGGCACCCTGCAAAGTGCTGATCGCCTCTTTCACTTTGCCAGCACGCTTTAGCCGTAGCCCCAAGTCCATCTTCAGTCGGGTGTTCTTTGGATCGCGTTCGCTACGAGCGGCATAAATCTCCAACTCGACCTGGTTTGCCTGAATTTTGTAACGATGCGCCAGTTGCTTGGCCTCTTCGGTCGGGTCTTGCTGGTAGCGCTGCTCCGCCAGAGCAGACAGATGACCGACGCGACGAAGTTGCACGTCTTCAATGCGCGAGCGCAAGTCCATGTCGCCCGCACCGCACGCGTTCGCGCCTTTGCCGAGGAGTTGCTCTGCGTCGTCAAACCGATTCTCTCGCAGGTAGATGTCCGCGAGCTGAGTGTAATTCTCCGCAACGGTTGGGTCAGATTCGATCGCTTCCTTCAGGCGCACTTCGGGCGGGCGATCGTCGGCTGCTTCGCTTGACTTGGAAAGTTGGGCGACCGACCTACTTGGCGTCTGCGCCCCACTGCGGCTGTCGAGGAGCGTCGAGTCGTAGCCGCCTTTGTCGATCGTTCGTTCGACCGACAGGCGTGAGATCGCTTGCCTCGCTTCTTCGTCTGCAGGCAATGCCTGCTTCACACGTTGCCAACATGCGATCGCCTGATCGAATTGTCCCATCCGTTGCAGCGAATTACCTGCCCGGCGATTGACTTCGACGTCTTTGGGATCGACGTTGAGCGCACACCGCAGACAGTGGAGTTCGCACTCGGTGGAATGCAGCTGCTCGTAAGCGGTCGCCATAGACAGCAACGTCGGGATGTCCCACGGATTCATCGCGAGAGCCGTGCAACCAGCCTGCATTGCGTTTTCCCAGTCACCCTTGCTAATCGCTTTATTGAGCGACGAGCGTAGGCTCTTTATCTTCAGCCCGGCGAGTC
This sequence comes from Bythopirellula sp., assembly GCA_965228965.1. GTDB lineage: Bacteria > Planctomycetota > Planctomycetia > Pirellulales > Lacipirellulaceae > Bythopirellula. The sequence goes on along the minus strand of OZ245849.1, from coordinate 3,680,532 downwards.
GGCTACCCTTCTTGTTGTTTTCGTACTTCTTCTGCAGGTTCATCACCAAGTGCTGCAGGTACACTAGATTGCATGGGTCTTCAACGACGCACTGAGTAAACAGTTTATTGGCGTAGTCGAAGTCCTGCTTATCAACGCAGCGTTGCGCGTGCTCAAAAACCTTCTGCAATCGTTGCCGAGCAGACGTCGGCAGCGGCGAAGCATAACGCGATTCGACGGTGGAGGGTTCTGAACTCATTCAAAACGTTCCTGCAAGACCTCGAGAGAGCATACAAACACAATCCATGCGACGAGGTGCCGCGTTGTGTGTCGTCGGCCGGTGGGTCCTCAACCGGCGGACAGCTACGCAGGATCACCCTCCCCGTGTATTCTAGTATAGACCCACACGCGGCAGTGGGCGAGCGTTCCAAACTTGCAGGAGATTCCGACTATATGGCCAAGCAACCCGGTAAGGTCTATCTCGTGGGCGCGGGCCCCGGCGATCCGGGGTTGCTCACGCTGCGCGGGCGAGAACTGCTCGAGACAGCGGAAATTGTATTCTACGATTATCTGGCCAATCCACTGTTGCTTGAGCACGCGACCGACGATGCGGAACTTGTCTGTTTGGGGCGGCATGGGCAGGGCAGGGTGCTTGCACAAGAGGAAATCAATCGGCAGGTGATCACGGCGGCCCAAGAAGGTAAGCAAGTCGTACGGCTTAAAGGAGGCGATCCGTCGGTCTTCGCGCGCACGGGTGAGGAGATCACCGCGCTGGAAACGGCGGGCATCGCGTACGAAGTCGTCCCCGGCGTAACTGCCGCGCTCGCGGCGAGCGCATACGCTGGCGTACCGCTCACCCATCGCGAACACGCCTCGTGCGTGGCCCTGATCACCGGCCAGGAATGCCGTGACAAAACGGGGGCCTCGCTCGACCTGGCTAGTCTGGCAAGCTTTCCCGGTACCCTCGTGTTTTACATGGGCGTGACCACCGCCCCCACGTGGGCTAGTGAATTGATGAAGCACGGCAAACCCGCGACCACGCCGGTGGCGATCGTGCGACACTGTTCGCTGGCTGAGCAGCAAACGATCGAGACCACGCTGGGCGACGTACCCGAGGTGCTCGCCCCACGCAAATTGCGGCCGCCGGCGATCATTGTCGTCGGCGATACGGTCGCAGCTCGCACGGCAAGCGAATGGTTCACGTCGCGGCCCCTGTTCGGGCAGACGGTGCTCGTCACGCGTCCCGAGAGGCAGGCCAAGCCGCTAATGCGAAAGCTGCAGCAGCTTGGCGCTACAACCCGTCTGCAACCAGCCATCGAAATTCAGTCTGTCTCGGATTGGTCGGCCGTCGATGCCGCGATCGAGAATTTGGCCACTTTCGATTGGTTAGTCTTTTTCAGCGCCAACGGTGTGCGTTTCTTCCTCGATCGCATCTTGCAGCTTGGCCACGACCTGCGAGCAATGGCGACCTGCCGCCTAGCCGCCATCGGTCCCGCCACCGCCGAAACGCTCGCCGAATATCACCTTCGCGTCGATTTGAAACCCGAAACCTACCGCGCCGAGGCCCTCGCCGAGCAGCTCGCCCCCCAAGCCACCGGTCAGCGCTGCCTGTTGCTCCGCGCCAGCCGCGGACGCGAAGTCCTGGCCGACACGCTCACCGCAGCCAGTGCCGATGTCGAGCAAGTGGTGGTCTACGAAAGCCGCGACGTGACAACACCGAAACTGGAAGTTGCCGAAGCACTCTCCGCTGGCCAAATCGATTGGCTAACAGTCACCAGCTCCGCTATCGCGCGGTCGCTAGTGAACCTATTTGGCGAAGAATTGCGAAACACCAAGCTGGTGGCAATCAGCCCGCTGACCGCAGGCGTGCTGGAAGAGGCCGGCTATCTGCCAACAGTCGTTGCCGAAGAGTACACGACGGAGGGTTTGGTGCGCGCGATCGTGGGTTAGATATTCGCACTGAGTCGATGTGCCGTTCCTGCTTGACGCCCGCACGTCGTCAAGCTTCGAATCCTAAGGACTCGGCGCGGCCAATTCAAACACGAAGTCATTGTCACCGTTTGGTGTCACTTCCGCTTGGAGGTCCGCTGTATCGACGTTGGAATAGACGGGTGGCAGTGCGTGCACGGCTTGCGGGTAGGGATTCGCCTCCGTTGGCTTGGAGCGTGACACGACCTTCGAGACCGTGACACGGTAGCTGCCCGCGACGATCCCGTCGTCGGGCACGTAGGTCATGAGCGAGAACCGACCCTGATCGTCGGTCTTCGCGAATGATGCGCGGCCTGACGCCGGGTAAAACATCACGCTCGCGTCCGCGACTGGTTCGCCATTGAACTTCACTACGCCGCCGGCCACATGAAGCGGCGGCCTATCGGAGCCGCAACCTGCAATTACCGCGACTGCCATGATCGTCAGCAATATACGCGACCGCCCGATCACTGTTCGACCACCTCGCCATCGCGCCGGTCGCCCATCTTCTGGTACGCGATGTAATCGACATCTTCGCTCAAGAACCGGACTCCGCCATCTGCGAATGCGAACTGCGCGCCGCCAGGGTGGAGCGACTTGAACCCCATGTCGCAGCTCCAAGCGTGGGGCGCATTACAATTGCCATCTACAAAACCCGTCTCGTCTGGGCAGTTCGGGAAGTTGATCGGGCAGGTCGTGGCGAACCAGAGACTATTCGTATTCATCCAGCCGTCCCGCGCGTGCCAGCTACACCTGGGGCGAATCTCCCCAAGTGCGATAGTGTTACTGGTGCCGTCAGTGATGTCGTGGATTCGCGCCGCCCAAGCTGTGTGACTGAAGACGCCGGAAATGGCATTGCCCGTCTCGTCATGCCCATGGAATGCCGGACCGGTGTCAAACATGTTGCCGCCAAACGGGCACGCGCCAAACGCCTGGTTGCCCATACTCGCACCGTAGCTCGAAGTCGCGCGAAGCTGGCTGCCAGTCAAACGACGATAGAGCGGGTTGCCCCCCAGATACTCATGCTGTTCAGAAGGACACAAGAACGTATCAATCCACATCTCGTGCACCAGTTGGCCATCCGCACCCAATCGACTGTAGTGATCCGTGTTGACGGTGAAGTCGCATGCGTCGAACAACGGCCGCTGTTCGATATATGGCAACAGATAGACCAGAAAGCTGCCGCGTTGCTCGTCGCTGGGGCGGCTCCATGAGTAAGGCTGGTAATGGACCGCCCCGAGCGGGAACCGATCGTTGACGCCGTGGTAGTTGTGCAGGGCGAGCCCAAGCTGCTTGAGGTTGTTTACACATTGAGTCCGCCGTGCGGCCTCACGCGTCGACTGGACGGCCGGCAGCAAGAGTGCCACCAACACGCCGATGATCGCAATCACCACGAGCAATTCGACTAGTGTGAAACCACAGACAACTCTTCTTCGCTTACCCATATGCAGGACTCGCCAAAATATCTCGAAGAGAGGAATCCAGCCGGTACTTCCTGTAGGATTCCTGTATACGCACCGGCTCGAAGTCGACACGCGATTTGCTCGATTCTAGAGAATCTGGCTCGCACCAACAACCTTCTCTGCCGCACAGCCTGACTTACGCATGCGTCGCGTCCCCGAGTGGGCAAGCTTGGTGGAATCCAATCGACGTTGCACATTAAACCTTTGAATGCAGGTATTCGTTGTGCCAATTCGCGTTGGGTATGCGTCGTCGATGCACGCAAAGACGCCTTAACAATCTTCTCAGACCGGCCGTCAAGACGGCTAGTCGAATGGATTTGTGAATGGCTTATCCCTTATGAACTCCGGTTCATCGACAAGTGATATCTGCTTACGCAAGAATTCGCGCACCATCGTCGTGTGTTCAGGACGGACGTCAGTGTCAACCTGTTGTTCGAGTTCTTGGATCGCTTGCGTCAAGGCCTCTGTACGCATTTCACTTAGGGACTTTGATGGTCGCTCCTCGATCCATCGTGAGATGTTTACCCGGTTAAGAACACGATGGTGACGAAAACTCTTTGGCCATCTCCCTTCGATTTGCAGTTGCAGAATACTGAAGCAAACTTGGCCAATTGGCGGCGGAACATAAGGCTCCACGGCACCTTGAAACTCGATATGTGAATCCGAGTCGTCGTCGAGGTGATTCAGCAGCGCCGGAAATGCTTCCTTCCCTGCTGCTACGAGTTTGTCTCGCGCCGCAACGGCTGTGTCGAGGTCGTTGTCAGCACGCAGTTGATCAATAGCATTCGAAAACTCGGCTGATTGAGACAAAGTACCCAGTTGGGCTCCGTCTGCATGAGTTCGAGTCACAGGCTCCTCGATCGAATTACTCGCTGCAATCCGCTTCGCTGTATCCAACAGTTCGTCAAGGATCCAGTAGTGCTCATATGGGTAAACTGCGCCAGTGGGATAGATGGCCCTGAACTGCTCAGGGGTTTGCGATGCTACATCATTTAGATCGCAGTCAAAATCAATTTGCATGTAGGTCTGCCGTGTTTGAGATTCGACGCGCCAGGCTTCTGCATCGTGGGAGAATTCCTCTGCATACGGTGCGAGTTCCGACCACGATCTTGGCCAGCGACGTTCGGCTGCCACAAATCGTTCAACTTCCTCCATTGTGTTGAGAATGGCATGGAGGGTGTTCTCAGCGTGGAGCGACGTCGATATTCCGAGATAGAGACAGACACCACCTCCGACAGCGGCGATTGCGAGTACGGCCAACACCGCACGTAGAATGAGACGTTGAGCAGACATGCCAAGAGTATAGCCGCTACGACACACAATCGCTAATTTTCCTCGACGCCGTCGCGTCGCGGCTCTTGCCTCTCCGCGCCTTGGTCAGGTAGTAACTCCCAGACATTTGCAACAAGAAATACCCTCCGATGGCCTGACGCAAAACGCCAAGATCGGGATCGAGCGACCGGCGAACGTCACGCGCGTGAAACTCTAACGATTGCGCGTATCGTTCGGCTATTCCCCGTCCTATTCGTTGGCGAAGCAGTTCACGCTAACGTCAGACGTTTGAACTATTGTGGCTAACGTGGTCGATGAACTGTGGCAGGGAACCTTTTACCGAGGACCACGTAACGACAACTGTTCGCAGACTATGGAGGAGCCTAGGAATGCAGCAACCACCGAACCCCAAAGCAAAAGTGCGTGCAACGATCTACCTGCCACAGGATGTGTTGGATGAAGCCCGCGATGCGGCGGTGCATTTGGCCGGTTATCCGGCGCGACTGACCCTGACGCAATTGGCGGAGAACGCGTTTCGTGCCGAGCTGCGAAGGCTGAAGGCACTCTACAACAATGGCCAAGACTTTCCGCCCCGCGATGAGGAACTTCGTGGCGGCCGCCCCATTGCCGCCTGATCGTGAGACAACCATGAAACCGACCAGACATCCCGCGAGTGAAGGAGCGATCAACGGCAACACGCCACCAGCTCCGGCAGATCCTCGCGATACAAATATGCGTGCTGACAACCAACCACCAGGAGACCCTCGAGCGGTGCGAACGCGACTGCTCAACATGATTGTAGAAAACGAACGGAGACGCGCCGAGATTTCACAACCGACGGCCCAACAGTGATACAGATGCTCAGACAATTCCACAACCAGTTGGGAGAACCTGCCGCGCGTGCGATGCGCGGCCGGACGAGGGGATTGGTGCGGATATTCTTCTATGGACTTTATACGCTAAGCACCACATGCGATGCCGCGACTCTTGCGCCTCAGACTTCACTTGCTTCGGAATCGGCGCGGTATCCAAGACTTTCGGAGGTTTGGAAGGAAGCTTTCCCACCTGTTAGCGACGAACTGGCTCCTTCGTCGTTGGCTCACAGCTTTCCTCCAAGCGAACCCACCGCGCCTTGGGCCGGTGTGCAGCGACGATCTGATCGTCCGCACCCGGCCGTGGCGCGGATTGTTGTTCCGGAAGGTGGAGCCACTTCTTACGGCAGCGGAACGCTGATCGACGTACGCGAGAACTTCGGGCTGGTGATCACCAACTGGCATGTCGTGCGCGATGCGTCGGGTACGATCGAAGTCATCTTCCCCAACGGGTTCACTTCCAAAGCGCGTGCGCTGAAGGTCGATGCTAATTGGGACCTGGCGGCATTGGTGGTATGGCGACCAGAAGAAATCGAAGCCGTACCAATCGCGGAACAAGCGCCACGGCCCGGCGATCAACTCACGATTTGCGGCTACGGGCAGGGCAACTATCGATGCGCAACCGGCAGGTGCACGCAGTACTACGCGCCTCGATCGGACTTCCCTCGGCACATGGTCGAACTCGATGTCGAAGCGCGGCAAGGGGATTCGGGAGGACCGATTTTCAACGAGCGTGGAGAACTTGCCGGCGTGCTGTTCGGGTCAGGGCAGGGGACCACGTTGGGTAGCTTCGGTGGGCGCGTCGGTGCCTTTCTCGCCACGCTCGCGCCCGACATCGGCCGGGCAGAAGAGGCACTGGCTCGAAACGCCCCCACAATCCAACCCGCGGCTGACGAACACCGGGACGAACAATTCGCAGGGCTAGCCGCAACGCCGCGCCAGGCATCGCTAAGCCCGCATCAGCACGACTCGGTAGCGACTGAGGTCGCAGCCGACCAACCCCCGGATCACGCGATGGCTGACTGGCCGATGGAGTCTGGCAACGAAGCCCCCAGCGACGCTGCTGCTGAGCCGCTCCAAGTGGCGAGTCTTTCGTCCGCGGCGAGCTCCCAATGGCAAGCAAAGGGCCCTCGCTCGAGTCCGTTCGAGCAGATCAAGACCGCGCTGGCGGTGGTCGGATTCGTGACGATCGTGGTCCAGGTACTCCGTGTGGCGCAATGACTAGTCTCGCGGTGGCGGGCGCGGCAAAAAATGCCGACTACGTTAAACTCCGTCGTCGAGTATAATGACTTCTATTGCCTGATACACGCATTCTGCTTATCGTGTCAGCGAGGCTAGCCCAGCCGTTCTGCGGGTAGTTCTCTTCGCATCGCCTCCAGGCGTCCCCGAGTAACGTTGCCCCTCGTCGTTGTGAGCACCACGTGGAAGCGCTCCGAAAATCAATTGCCGATGGAAACTGCCTGCTCAACCTAAATGAGCGGAGCATGGAGGAGATCATCCGCGCGGCGGGTGCCTTTCTCGTGCAGACCGGCCGCATCAACGAGGAGCAATGCGACGCGGCGGTCCAAGGTCTGCTGGAGCGTGAGCGCGTGTCACCCACGGCGATTGGTCACGGGTGTGCTATTCCGCATTTCTATACCGATGCGATCGACGAACCGCTGATGCTATTCATTCGGCTGAAGCATCCCGTGAACCTGGGTGCCCCCGACGGCATCGCGACGCGATTTCTGTTCGTCCTGGTTGGTCCCGAAGGCATCGCCGCACGCCACCTCGATGCTCTCGCGACGATCGCTCGGTTGATGGCCGACGACGAGTTCCACTACGAAGCGACTCGCGCCCGGACGCAACAGGCAATCGTCGACGCGCTGGATCGGCATGCATATCGAAGTCGTCCCAGCTTGCCACCCCCCAAAGCTCCTACCAGCGCGGATGAGTTCACGCCGACCGCCAAGCCACTGGAAGGCTTACGGCAAGATCTAGCCCGTCGGTTGCCGCACTACATCGATGATTTTCGCCAAGGGTTCCAAAAAAAGTGCGTCGCCTCGATCCTGTTCATGTTCTTCGCCTGCCTCGCCCCCGCGGTAACGTTTGGCGGTCTGATGGGCGCGGCAACCGGCGGGCAGATCGGGCCAGTGGAGATGCTCATCGGGTCGGCGGTTTGTGGCATGTTGTACGCCGTGTTCGCCGGTCAACCGCTGATCATCCTGGGCGGGATCGGTCCGCTGTACATCTTCACAATCATTCTGTACCGCCTGTGTGATCAGCTGGAATTGGGCGATCAATTTCTCTCGGTCTACGCGTGGGTTGGCCTGTGGACTGGGCTGTTTACCGTGCTGCTAGCCGTGACCAATGCGAGCAACCTGATGCGCTTTTTTACGCGCTTCACCGATGAGATTTTCTCGGCATTGATGTCGTTAATCTTCATCTACGAAGCGGTGAAGGCCGTGGTGGTTACGTTTCAGGACAGCTTTGCGGACCCGAATGCCGCGCACGACAGTGCATTTTTGACTCTAATGCTGACGCTTGGAACGTTTTACATCGCCATGGGCCTGTCGAGGTTTCGGCGTAGCCACTACCTACTGCCGCAGATGCGCGAGTTCCTGGCCGATTTCGGGCCCACTATCGCGTTGACCAGCATGGCGTTGATCGCTTGGATATTGAGCGATGAGGTATCGCTGTCGACGCTCACGGTGGCCGAAGGATTGCAGTGGCCGACGATGATCGATCTGGGCGACGTCCCGAGTTGGGTTCGATGGGCGGCGGCTGGACCGGCGCTGTTGGCGACGTTGCTAATTTATCTATCGCAGAACATCACGTCGCGATTAGTGAATAGCCCCGAGAACAAGATTACCAAGGGGGCCGCATACCATCTCGACCTGCTCGTCGTGGGACTGCTGGTGGCTGTCTGCTCGTTGTTCGGCTTTCCCTGGCTCGTCGCGGCGACGGTCCGCTCGCTCGCCCACGTGCGTGCTCTGGCCGATACCGAAGAAAAAGCGTTACCGTCAGGCGGCACCAAGGAACGCATCATCCACATGACGGAAAACCGACTGACGGGCTTTGTCATTCATCTTCTGATTCTGATCACGGCAATATTCTTCCTACGGCATCTCAGCCTGGTGCCGATGGCGGCGCTGTACGGCATCTTCCTGTACATGGGTGTGGTCTCGCTGGTGGGCAACCAGTTTATGGAACGCATGAGCCTGTGGGTGATGGATTCCGCCATGTACCCGGCGACGCACTACATTCGACGAGTGCCCATTCGCACAACACATCTCTACACCTTGCTGCAGTTCATATGCCTGGCAGTCCTGTGCGTAGTTAATGTAATTCCCTCGGAACTGGTTCGGATTCTGTTCCCGATCTTCATCGCGTTACTAGTGCCGATCCGAAGTTTCTCTGCTAAGTTCTTTCGCGAAGAGGACCTCGCCGTCCTGGATGCCGAGGAAGCGCCGGTCGAAGAGGAATCGCATTGGTTTTGACTACTGCGCGAGTTTTGCACGTAGATCGGGGATGATCGCCTCGGGTACGAAACGGCCCATCTCCTCATCTCCGGCTAGCGGTGTGATTTGTTTGATCAGCGAACTCGAGACATGGGAAAACTCGTCGTCGGCCATCAGAAAGACCGTTTCAATCCCAGGATCAAGCTTGCGATTGGCAAGTGTCATCGTAAACTCCGCTTCCATGTCCGATAGCGAGCGGACGCCGCGGATGATCACCCGGGAGTCGCAATCTCGGACGAATTGGACGGCGAGTCCGGTAAATAGTTTCACTTTGACGTTGTCGAGGTGGCTGGTCGTGCGCTCGATCAGCTCGACACGCTGCTCGGCGGAGAACATCGATTGCTTGTCGATGTTGCGACCCACGCCGACGACCAATTCATCGACCAGCCGGCTGCTGCGCTCGATGACGTTGAGATGCCCAAGTGTGATCGGATCAAACGACCCGGTGTAAACTGCCCGATTCGCCATCGCTCATTCGCCCAGAAAAACAAGTACTGCCACTACGAATATACCAACATGCAAGTCCACATCCGCTCCGTGTTACCCCTCAGGGATTTTCCTGCCCTCATAGCATCTCTCGCCACGCCGCGACCAGTCGCTGCAAATCACTTTCGTCGTTGTACGCATGAGCGCTGACTCGCACTCGTCCCGCGCGGCAAGCGACCGCTACGCCGCTGTCTAGTAAGTGTCGGCGCACAGCGATCGGATCCGCGCCAGGGACGTCAACTGATACGATCCCCGAACTCGCTGCCTTCGATCGCGGAGAGCACAGCACTGCTCCCAACTCGGTGAGTTCATTCGCAATCCGATCGGCGTTTGCCAAAATCGAGGCGGCCACGTTTTCAATGCCCAGGTCGACTAACATGCGTAAACTGGCGCCGAGTGCGAGAAAGCCCGCCATGTTGTGCGAACCGCCTTCGTAGCGCGAAGCGTCGCCCTTCAGGTTTAGCTCTCGTTGACTGTAGTCGCCTGCATTGACGACGCTGTTCCAACCGACGCCGATCGGGGTCAACCGCTCCAGGCAACTTCGCCGGATGTACGCGATGCCAGCGCCCTCGGGGCCCAGCATCCACTTGTGCCCGTCGGCCGCCAGGCAGTCGATCGGCGTGTGCTTGACGTCGAGTGGAAACACGCCCAGCCCCTGAATCGCGTCGAGAAAGAACAGCGCATCGTGTCGGTGGGCGATCTCGGTGATCGCGTCGAGGTCTCGTCGGCAGCCGTTGGAGTAACCGACCCAACTGACGGTCACGACGCGGGTGCGATCATCGCAGTAGTTGGCCAGTTGGTCGAGGTCGACGTGGCCCGAACTCGTTGGTACCAGTCGCGTTTCGACCCCCATACGCTCCAAGTGCAGCCATGGATAGAGGTTCGAAGGGAACTCATCATCGAGGGTGACAACGTTGTCGCCCGGCTTCCATTCGAGCCCCTCCGCGACGAGATTGATGCCAGCGGTTGTACTGGGCACTAGAGCGATCTCATCGACGTCGGCGTTGATCAACTCCGCCGCCGTCGAGCGCGTGTCCTTCAGTTGACGCGCCCAATCGAGCCACACGGTGTCGCCTTCGTGGGCGGCTTGCCGCGTCCACGTTTCCAGCACACGCTGGGCTGGCCCCGAGATCGGCGCGACGGCTGCGTGATCGAAGTATGCCCATTTCTCGGTCACGGGCATCTCTGCACGTAGCCGCGTGCGCGTGGCATCAATATATGTTGAGTCGACTATCATAAGAATGAATAACGTCTTGGTGCTGTGGCAAGTTCCGTCGATAATAGCGGAATCGCACGTTGGCGGGGATGACTTATGAGACAAATTGAATTGGCCGCTGGTATCCTCCTGGTAGTTCCGTTGTCTGCTCAGCTCAGCGGCAAGCCGCCGGCTTACGCGGAGCTCCGCGAGCAAATGGTCGCTAACGAAATCGAAGCGGCTGGCGTCTCGCACGAAGCAGTGCTCCGCGCGATGCGTACCACCCCGCGACACGAGTTTGTGCCCGGCGGATTTCGCAAGCAGGCGTACTTCGATACCGCATTGCCCATCGGCGACCGGCAGACGATTTCGCCACCCTTCGTTGTAGCGTATATGACCCAGGAACTCGACCCGCAGCCGACGGACAAGGTGGTGGAGATTGGGACCGGCAGCGGGTATCAGGCCGCCGTGCTGAGCCCCTTGGTGGCCAAGGTCTACAGCATCGAAATCGTTGAGCGGCTCGGCCGTCGGGCCGAGAGAACGATTCGTCGCCTAGGTTATGAGAATGTGCATATTCGCACAGGGGATGGGTACCTTGGTTGGCCGGAAGAGGCTCCTTTCGACAAGATCATCGTGACTTGCTCGCCGGAATCAATCCCGCAGCCGCTGGTCGAACAGTTGAAAGAGGGCGGCCGCATGATCGTTCCGGTAGGAGAGCGTTACCAACAGAACTTGTACCGCATCACGAAACAGCAGGGGCAACTGCAACGCGAGGCGCTGAGGGCAACGTTGTTTGTGCCAATGACCGGAACGGCGGAGGACGCTCGAGAAGTGCTCCCCAATCCGAGCCAACCAGCGATCGTGAACGGTGATTTCAGCGAGGTCATCGCAGGTACCAACCTCCCGGTTGGCTGGCATTACTTGCGACAAGCACGCGTCTCGGACGACGACATGCACCTCTCGTTTGAGAACACCCAACCCGGCCAACCGAGTCGAGCACTCCAAGGTATGGCCCTAGACGGGCGGCAAATCAGCGCCGTTCAGCTTTCAGCCGAAGTACGTGGTCGAGACTTACGGCCCGGTCCAACGCCCTCGCAACGAGCGACGATCCTGATTACGTTTTACGATCAACGCCGAGCCGTGATCGGAAACGAACGACTTGGCAGTTGGGAAGGCACCTTTGAGTGGCAAACGGATTCGAAACGCATACGCGTGCCACTCGCCACACGGGAGGCGATCGTGCGCCTCGGGTTGCTCGGCGGGGTAGGGCGGCTCGACGTCGATAATGTGCGGTTGGAAGCGCATTGAGGGAACGTATTTCGCTCGCGACGAGTGCCGCTAGCCCACTGGTCCTACTCAAGGTCGTCCGGTGTGTGGCAAGAATGCCACATCCCTGGGTAGCCAAGCGCTCAGAAAACCGCCGCGAATGGCAGTTCAACATCGTGACCATGTTGAAAATGTTCAACTAACCAGCCTAGCCGTCAAAATATGGTAAATTTGCCTAGCTTGCTTGAATTAAGGCTCGTTCTTGCTATCCTAGCAAGCTGGTTGCGGGGGGCACCGAAGTCGGAGCTTCGACCGCTTGGCTAAGCGATCAATTGGGAGACATCATGATGAGAATTCTTGGCGCCACGAATCTAGGAAAACGGGGCGGTTATTGCCAACTGGCTCTCGTAGCGGCGGCTGCGGTTGCGTTGGTCAGTGCGGACGCACAGGCTTACTCCTACGGAAGCTGGGGGTCTTCGGGCAGCTACGGAAGTTATGGTTCCGGCGGCAGTTACGGCTCCGGTGGCAGTTACGGCTCTGGTGGCAGCTATGGTTCCGGTGGCAGCTATGCCTCCAGTGGCAGTCACGGTGGTGGCCTCCGTGCCCGCATGGCTGCCCGCCGGCAAGCGCGTGCTGAGCGCCGTGCTGCTCGCCAAAGTCATGGCAGCTACGGAAGTTCCGGCAGCCACGGCAGTTCGGGTAGCTACGCGAGCTCTGGCAGCTACGCAAGCTACGGTACCGTCAGCTACAGCAGCTCGGGTAGCTACGGAAGTACCGGTAGCGTGAGCTACAGCGCCCCCGTCGAATACACCACACCAGTTTCAGACTGCGATTGTGTCAGCAGCATCACCAGCGATTCGTCGCTGCTGGCCAAGGGCAGTGCCTCGATCGAAGTCTCGTTGCCTGCTGACGCCAAGGTATTTGTCAACGATGCCCCAACCAATAGCACGGGCAGCTCTCGCAGCTACGTTTCGAATGGTCTGGCAGAAGGTCAAACCTACGCCTACAAGCTTCGCGTCGAGTTCGAGCAGGACGGCAAGTCCGTTGTTAAGAACGAGACCCTCAAGCTGCAAGCGGGCAACAAGGTCGCCCTGGATTTCACCAAGCCCGCCAAGAGCGAGCTTCAACTGATTTCCGCTGCCAGCCCCGCGAAGACCGAGTTGAAGGTGAGTGTCCCAGAGGACGCCCGCGTCGTGCTCGCTGGTTCACCTACAAATCGAACCGGCGCGGAGCGAAGCTTCGCCACGCACAAGCTTAATGCTGGCCAGCAGTGGGACGGCTACGTCGTTCGCGTCGAGTTGGAGCGTGACGGCAAGCAGTTGGTCCAAGAGCGAACGCTTAAGATCGTAGGCGGTGAGACCTACGAGCTAGCATTCGATTTCGACACGACCGAACCTCTGCAGGTCGCTCAACTCGACTAATTTCGTCAAAATGTGCGATTTCGCGATTCTTCCCCCGTATCGGTGTTGACCGGTACGGGGGTTTTTCTTTCTCTATGGTCTCACACTACTCGCAACGAAGTTACCAGCATCTCCCCACCCCAGGCTTGTAATGGCCAAGAAGAGGCAGGAATCCGCGCCCACCGAGGAACCGGCGGCAAAGCCCGCCAAGAAAAAGCCTGCCAAGAAGCGAGCAACCGGCGAACTGCCCTGGCATCCTTTCTGGCGATGCTTGGTTAGCGTATTGGTCATTCTGCACCTAGTAGCCATCTTCAGTGCCCCATGGGACCTGGCGGTCAAGATGGAGGGAGGCGCTTTGCCTCCCGGCTACGAGATGCAGATGCCGCAACAGCCGGTGCCACCGCCTGACAGCCCCGTCTGGCAAATGCCGGTGGTGACGCACTCGCTGCACACATTCTTTCATGAATATCTCAACCTCCTTTATCTGAATCACGGCTACGAGTTCTTCGCTCCCGATCCATCGGGCACGCATGTCATCGACTACCAGGTGACCAAGGCCGACGGCACCGTTGTGGACGGGCGATTTCCCAGCCACGACGAGCATTGGCCCCGTCTGCTCTATCACCGACACATGATGCTGGCCGAGCAAACGATGCTCATGGGGCCGCAATCGGGTCAGCAGTACGCCGACCACCTCGCGACCGTGCACGAAGGCAACAGCCGTCTGTCCCTGAAAGTCCATCTGCTTGTTTCACCCCAACAAGTAATCAACGAGTTGCCGCTCGACGCACCGTCGACATTCCGCCTGATCAGTGAAGTGACCGGTACGCCGCGAAAGACTTCCGAACCACAGCCCGCTCCCGTCGAAGGAGCACCGCAGTAATGGGCGTCTTCGCTGACACAAGAGGTTATGTCGCCGAAGCCTGGCAGGCGTGGAACCGGTTCTGGTTCGCGCCCAAAGACCCGGCCACGCTGTGCCTCATCCGTGTGTTGGCCGGGAGCATGCTGTTCTACACGCACCTGGTCTGGTCGCTTGACCTGGAAGCCTTCCTGGGTCCTCAGGGTTGGATACCGGTGGAGTATCTGCGGAATTCTGTGCAGCTTTCTCCGGACGAAGGCCAATTGCAATGGTCGGTCTGGAGTGTGTTCTTCTGGATCGATTCGACATGGTTGCTGTGGTGTGTCCATTTGTTCGCACTGTTAGTGTTTTTCTGCCTCATGGTCGGGTTGTTTAGCCGCGTAGCGGCCGTGCTGGCTTACTTGCTGGCGGTCTCGTATGCACAGCGCATCAGCCCGGGAGCATTCTTTGGCCTCGACAAAGTGAATTGCATGTTGGCCATGTACTTGATGCTGGGTCCGTGTGGCGCGCGGTACTCGCTCGACAGCATCCGCCGGCTGCGTCGTGGCGATACCGAGCCCGTGCGTCCACGAGTCACGGCGAACTTGGCGATCCGGCTGATTCAGTTGCACATGTGTGTCATCTACTTGTTCTCTGGGTTGGCAAAGTTGCATGGCGAAAACTGGCGTGTGGGCACGGCTGTCTGGTGGGCCTTGGCCAACCAGGAGTATCAATCGATCGACATGACTTGGATCGCCAATTGGACGACCGTTGCGCCGGTGTTGATCGCCCTGGCGACCCACGCGACCGTGTTCTGGGAACTGTTCTACTGCTGCCTGGTTTGGAACCGCTTCACGCGGCCACTCACGTTGTGGATGGCAGTGGCCGTGCACGGCGGTATTGCGTTGTTCATGGGCATGATCACCTTCGGCACGGTGATGATCTACGGTAATCTCGCCTTCCTGAAACCGCCCACGGTCCGCCGCTGGGTCGATCCAATTGCCGAATGGTTCGCAGTCCGCATGGCGGGCAGCGACTAGTCGCGCGCTGGCACCGCGCCGCCGCCTCGGTTTTTGCGCCTTTTTGCGCGTCTGCATGGTGCGCGAGAACGCGTTTTTTAACGCAAAAGTCTTCCTTATTGCGTGCTTGGATTCCGCCAGTCCCCTTGTTGGCAAGTCTTTCCAACGATCGACCCGCGCAAAATCCAACGAGTTTTGCAATTTACGGCAATCCGCCCGCCTGCGCCGCTGATCGCTCGACCCTCGTCGTGTTTCGCGTCCGCTAACCCTACGCGCGCAGCGACATCTACCACGGAGTTCCATGCACACCGCCGAACGTGAATCGTTAGCTTGTCAAAGACCAAGCCTGCAATCTCCAACGCATGCTCAATTATCGACGATCGGCCACCCAATGCGAGCACGACTTTTGGCCACCCCGCTGAGGAGTTGGAAACGTCTGCTACCAAATCAATAGCGGAGCTTAATGGGCTGAGTTCAGCGTTTGGCCGTAGGCCATTCATCACCGTAGCCTGGGGCAAACGCAGAACAGCCCCAGGATGATCGATCGGGCAACCTTGGCTGAAAGCCACACTCACGTACTCGCTCTGATGGATTTGGCCTACAGTCAACCATCGGCGAACCAACTTTACCTATGGCGTCGCCATAGGCTACGGTGAAGCAAGGCCGTTGGCCAAAGATGGAGCTTTGGCAACTGACCAGATCTTGCAACGGCATCGCCGGCAAGACCTGCTCTGAATCCACTCCTGCTCGCTGCGCGTCGGCATCGCTCTTCGAGAATTGCGCGAACCTAACGGTATGGTTCGTGTCGTGGCAGGTGTACCCGTGAGGCAACATGACATGAGCAAACGATCGGACGAACTTGCTGCGCAACTGAAGCAGATGCGGCAGCGCTTCGCTGAGCGAGTGGCCAACGCCCTAGCCGCACCGACCATCATTCTCCATTCCACGCCCTCCGATGACTCGGCTTTCATCGACATCGATTCGCGGCTGATCACGGCCACTGCGGCGGCGCATGAACTCCCGGTCATCTACGCCGTCCACATTGACAATTGGTTTGGCGCACGCTGGCTCGGATTTCGCGGCAAGCTTCTTGGCATTGCTGGCGTAAAAAGCAAAACGCTGAAGCGATCACTAATCGTTCCCCCGTTCCACCCGAATCGCGTCCTGTCGGCGCGTGGACATCGTCTTCGTGATGACGGACTGTACGCCGACGCCGAAGATGTCACCTCGTTGCACCCACACATCACAAGCGGTGCGAACCTCAGTCGCAACATCCGTGGCAACATTGTGCACGCGTGGTACTCCGGGAATACAATCAGCTCGCGCAAGGGGGTCGTCATGATCTACCATTGCCAGGGAGACGATTGCGGGGCGTTCTACACGATGTTCGATGGCAACCGTGAATGGCAACTCGAGGAACATGTCGGGATCACGAGACAGGAAGTTGCTGCGCTGCTTGAGACTGATGCTTGCGGCTCGTTGGGATAGCAAAGCGATCTTGACCACCAAGCGAATCTCCACGCTGAGAATACAGGCTGACACCGACAGAAATCGGCTGAGCCCATATGCAGGCGTTTGGTCGGGGGAACCCAAGTTTGAATGCTTCGGCGGGTGGCACTGTTGTGCGGCAAGGGCAAGGCATGTGTGCCACTGGCTCCGCCAGTGACATGGTAAGAACATACTACTTCTGCTCAAGATCACTGGCGGAGCCAGTGGCACACGGCGTTTGGCCGTAGGCCATTCACCACCGTAGCCTGGGGCAAACGGAGTGCGGCCCCAGGTTGAGTGAGCGGGCGACCTTGGCCGAAAGCCCTACTCACCTTATCGCTCTGATGGATTTGGCCTACAGCCAACCATCGCCGAGAGCCAACTTTACCTATGGCGTCGCCATAGGCTACGGTGAAGCAAGGCCGTTGGCCAAGTACCAAGTTGCTTTTTGGGGTGCTCCCAGGGTAGGTCAGGCTCCGCATGACGCCCTTGCCAGTGCTGTTTTATCTGTAGTGCGGGGCCTGACGTGCTGGCTTGCTAGGTGGTGACCTTAGAGCTTAGTGTGATGGGTATAATATGCTGGACGACGCGTCGGGCGCTGCTCAATCAACGCGTTCTTAATCCTGGCTCGTAATTCCGAAGTACTGATCCCATCAGTCCCAGCTATTTCGTACGCGATTTCCGGATGACTATGCGTTGATATCCAGATGTGTTCTACTTCAATTTCCACATCGTCATTGGTCATGAGCCAAAACTCAGCGACCTGTGGAAACTCAGCAATGACTCGATTCGCTCGATGGAGTTGCCTGAAGCGTACGCCTCGGGCGAGACAGAATACGGTGCCGATTACGGAAACAATCAACACGATTCGAAATAGGATGCTGAGACTAAACCGCATAGTCGTGGTCAGAATCTACCTGACACCCATTACAGTTCGCGTTTAGTGACGCCGCCATAGTAGGATATTGTCAACATACTTCGGATTTTTTGAAGTCTGGCTACCGATCATGGATTAAACTTCGGCGGGTGGCACTGTTGTGCGGCGACGGTAAGACATGGGTACCACTGGCTCCGCCAGTGACATGGTAAGAAAATACTATTCCCACTGAAGAACACTGGCAGAGCCAGTGGCACCCGGCGTCACGGTTTACGAAATGTCCATCCGGCGGCTTTGAAACCGCCGCCGGTTCCTGTGCCTTTCTTGAGCAAACTAAGATGTCCATTGACTTCCTGGGTCGCAGCAGCCCTTGGTCCGACTTTCGTGTAGACGCCAGCGGGAGTTACGTTGAATCCCCAGACAATCGAATCAAATACCGTCACGCGTTTGTCGGTCACTACGGCAATAGACAGCACGGCGCGCCATTTTGTCGTGCCTTGCGCTGCGGACGGTGCAGGCCTGGACGGGAAGTCCGTAAATGTTTTCCTTAGTGTTGGATCACCGCTAAGTTCTCCGCTTGTCCAATAGAAGGGATCGACGTCATCCGCCGGACAGCCATCGACGCAGAATGTAGATGTGGCACCAATGGCCTGATTGTGTTGGTATACCGTCTGTGCCCAACGCAATCGCTGCCCTTTCTGTCCGCTGCGGGTAACAGTCAGCCCGGAACCGTTTCCATGTACAACCAATGACTTGCTTGTCATGGTCCATGGAATTGGAATTTGCAGTACGTCTCCGATCTGCAACCGTTCGGGCTTACCTCGTTTCGTTACGACTACCTGGTTTTTCTTATCGTCCCAGATTTTCTTCCATTGCGACGCTCGATAGCCATAGGCAACGGCCAGCCCCGAGACGGTCTCTCCAGACTTGACTTTGACATCTTCGTAGAACATTGCAGTAGTTCCTTTGATTGCTGGCGATGCGAATACGAAGAACACTGTGGCACAAAACATGAAGTCTACGGCGCAGCGCCGTATCGAGTTTGACGGGGAGGAGCTGCATGATATACAGGCGTATATCACGCCGTCGACGCTGATCCGCTCCTCGACGGAACTCGCGACACCGCGACATCCTATCCCTAGCCGAACACCAACGCAAGCATCGGCACGGCGGCTCCGCGGGCGCGTGGCACTGTTGTGCAGCAACGGCAAGGCATGTGTGCCACTGGCTCCGCCAGTGGCACACGGCGAGTTGACGGTGCCATCAGTTCGATTAAATGCGCGGGTGCGCAGTTGCTGACGAGGAGGCCGAAAGTAGTCACCGTCTTCCCATGGCCGACGACCATACCCACCACCAATCTAATCATCACAACCGGCACAAGACGAAGCCGGACGAGTCAGGACCGCGCAAGTACGCGCTGGCGGTCGTTTTCAAGAGTCTGCAGCGACGCGTTCGGTCGAAAAAAAGCTAGAGTTGTTGTTGAGCACTTGCTGGACGGCAGGAACCGATCGTGGTGTTTTCGGGTGCCACTGGCTCCGCCAGTGTTGTTTAATGATCAACGAATCCGGACATCCGGTTTTAGGTATTAAGTAGACCTCAAGACGGAGCGCGTCGACTTGTCGCCTATCAGCCCCAACTCATCCGCCGGGAGCGGACGATTGCTGCAGTTGTTTGAGCGCAGCAACGATCAGGTGTCGCGCGCGCTCGAACGTCTGAGCACAGGCAAGCGGATCAATCGCGCGAGTGACGACCCTGCGGGTTTTGTTGCGGCTGAAGAACTGCGCGGCGATCTGGTCGAGTTGCAAGCCGAGTCGAAGGTGGCCAGCCGGTCGAAATTCGGCGTTCGTCAGCGCGAGTCGGCGTTGTCGGAGATTCAGAACGTGCTCAACAGCGTCCGCGGCAACTTGGTGGCCGCCGCCGATGGGCTCAATAGCGATGCGCAGAGTCGGGCCCTGCAACTGGAAATTGACGCGTCGCTCGATGCGATCGATCGGATTGCCGACCGCGTCGAAGGGGTCGGCAGTTCGGCCTCGCTCAACGACCTTCGTCAAGGCGGCAGCGCGAATGTCCTGGATGGTGATGTCGCGGCGGCCGCCGAGTTGGTCGACGCGAAGCTGAGTGACATTTCCAGCGCGCGGGCGGCGATCGGCGCGTACGAACGAACGCAAGATGTGTTCGACCGCATCCGTGAAGATCAGATCGTCATCACCGCCCAAACCTTGAGCCAGATTGAAGACGCCGACTTTGTGACCGAAGCAACGAATTTGGTGCAGGGTCAAATCCTCTCCAAGGCCGCGATCGCGGCCCTTGCGTTTTCCACCCGCGAGCAAGTCGAGCAGATCGAATCACTGCTGGAAGGACTCGACGAGCAGGCGTAGTACAGCTGCGGCTGGTCGCCAAGTCCATTAGCTAGCAATCGCTGTCGATCGGTGCCTAAGGGCGTTGCGAACGACGCTCAAATAGTTGGCAAAGGTAGTCTGTTTCTGGGAGCCTACCGCTCCCGTCCGCCATCGGGTCTTCCAAGCTACGCAGCGGCACGAGAGTTGCCCCACGATAGGGCCAGGCGACTTACCGGAACCAAAATAGCGAAACGGAGAAGAGTGCGATGCAAACGGGATTGCTCATTGATATGGACGGGGTCGTCTATCGCGGGAGTCAGCTGATTCCCGGGGCCGACGAGTTTATTAGCGCGCTGAAAGCAGAGGAAATTCCATTTCTGTTCCTGACCAACAACAGTCAGCGAACACGCCGCGATGTGACCACGAAGTTGCAACGCATGGGCATCCTCGTCGAGGAGAAGCATATCTTCACCTGTGCGATGGCCACCGCGCGTTTTCTGGCCAAGCACAAACCCAACGGCACGGCCTACGTGATCGGGGAAGGGGGGGTGCTGCAAGCATTGCACCTGAACGGGTATTCGATCGTCGATCATTCCCCCGATTTCGTCGTGGTGGGAGAGGGACGCACGATTACGCTCGAATCGCTTGAGCACGCAGTCGACATGATTCTTGGCGGGGCGAAGCTGATCGCCACGAATCTCGATCCCAACTGCCCAACCAAGACCGGCACGCGTCCTGGTTGCGGCGCGACGGTCGCCTACCTGGAGACGGTCACCGGCCGCAAGGCCTTCAGCTGCGGAAAGCCAAGCCCCGTGATGATGCGTGCCGCCCGCAAGGAGCTCGGTCTCGCCACTTCGCAAACCGTCATGATCGGCGACACGATGGAGACCGACATTCTCGGCGGCTTGCAAATGGGCTACCGCACGATTTTAACGCTCACGGGTAGCACAAGACGCGAAGACCTCGATCAATTCGCCTACGGGCCCGACGCGGTGATTAATTCGGTCGCGGAACTCAGCGAGCCAAAGAAATTCTTGGAATCCATGCTGCCGCAGGCCAACCGCGAAGACGACACGGTCGCTGATCTGGCCGAGTGGCGCGCCACCAGCGCGTGAGGCACCCCGCGACCTACGTCGCGACGATGCCAACCGCTTCGCGAACCGCGGACTCGACCTGGCCGAAGTTTCCATCGGCGTAAAGGCTAGGCTTGACCATCCAGCTACCACCACAGGCCAGCACTTGAGGAAATGCCAAGTACTCGGCGACATTCTGCGCCGAAACACCGCCAGTCGGCATGAAGCGCATCATGCCGTACGGTCCGCTAAGCGCCTTGAGTGTCGCTAAGCCGCCGCTTGCTTCGGCGGGAAAGAACTTCACCACGTCGAGCCCGTGATCGAGTGCCATCTCGATGTCGGTGGGGGTGCTGATGCCGGGGATGATTGGCAGTTGGCTATCGACGCAGTGACGCACGACCTTCGGGTTGAAGCCGGGCGAGACGACGAATTGGGCCCCCGCGTCACGGGCTTCGTCCGCCTGCTGCGGCCTGAGCACGGTTCCCGCGCCGACGAGCAGATCCCCGCGCGCAGCCATGATGCGAATCGATTCGACCGCAGCGGCCGTGCGGAACGTCACCTCGGCCACAGGCAATCCCCCGCCGAGCAGCGCTTCGGCTAACGGCTCGGCATAGGCGACATCGTCCAACGAAATGATCGGAACCAGTCGGTGCTGAGCGATCTGGTCAATGACATTCTTGAAGTCTGCACTCATGTCGAGAGTTTAGCAGACGGTGATACGGACGCCTATCGCCGCCATTCAACACTCGCATGGAGGCCTTCCAGCCAGGCGTTGGCACCACGATTAAGGATGCCCAAACTGGGTAACGTCCAGTCGATCGACTCTCCGGCATGTCTCAATTCGCTAAGGTAGAGCGCGCGATAGCCGAATTGTAGGTTGAGATGTTGAACGATCGGGTACGTGGCCACTGCACTTAGCTCCGCGATCGA
The DNA here is from genome assembly GCA_965228965.1 of Bythopirellula sp. Lineage (GTDB taxonomy): Bacteria > Planctomycetota > Planctomycetia > Pirellulales > Lacipirellulaceae > Bythopirellula. The sequence continues at coordinate 3,658,567 of OZ245849.1, read as the reverse complement.
CGCGAGTTCTTCGTGTTCCCTCGTCGATGCGAATGAGTTGGGGCGCCCAATAGCCGCACTGTTGACCCCCCCGGGGAGTCGGTCTTGTCCCACGATCGCAAATTGTGAGGCTTCCGCGAAGTTATAACCAACCATCACCGTTGTGCCGGCTTCTACGCTCCAGCCTCGGCGTTGCTGATGCCAATGAACTGCGACCTGAGGACCGATGAGCGTGTTGTCATAGCGCATGTCGACTTGAGTCTTGCCCAGCAATCCTCCCGTTGCTTCGACGATGAACTCTTCGTCTAGTCGCATGTATCGCGAGCCGTACGACAGCTCAAAGTAGGAGGGCTGCTCCTCAGTCTTTGAATGCTTGGCGGTAAAGCGGTGTCGCTGAGAGAACTGCACCCCGTAGGTCTCCGTGTGTGGTGCTGTCACGACACGATCAAATGAGACCTTGAATACATAGAGATCATTGAAGTCAAATCCGAAAGGTTCACCCGCATCGGGTGCGCCATCCCCGTCGGTATCGACGAAGAAAAAGTGATATCCCGTGCCGCTGTGGCTATCAAGGATCCCAGACACACCTGAATATGAACCATTTACGGACGTTATGACCTCTGGGAAACCTGGTTGACTGAGACGAGGCGGTGTAGACGATTGGACGGTAGTTGACGAATCGAAGAGTGCCGCGTTCCCTCTAAAGTCTCCCGCGAGCGTGGCAAAGTCGAACACAGGTCCCGCAGTTTCTCCTTCATCTACCACACCGTTCCCATTCGTGTCACTCGTGTCCCACCAACTATCGCGGTCGGGGTTGTCGATTCGGCAGTGAAACGCGCGCTGATGGTCGTACGAATCAAACAACGACGAGCTGCAGCCGATCGTCCACGCCAGTTGCATCAGCAACACTATTTGAGCGCTCGTGCGACGACGCGTAAAAAGTGCGTTTGCAACAGACATGCAGACCCAAACCCAACGGGCGCGAACACCCACGTCGGTCCCCAAACCGTGGTAGAAGAGAGGCGGTAGTGCGGCAAATGCTAGCGAGTTGGATGATGGCGAGCAAGCTCGAATCCGTCGAGCGCGGGCCCCGTCCGTAAACGTACTTTTCTGGACAGCTACCACAGCTATCAACTATTAAGAAAGAGCTCTAAGCCTTCCCAAGTTGCCGCCCAGGCGACATTGATGGGGCCTAGCGGAACAGACTGGAGAATGCGCATGACGTTCGGGACCACCGACTTGCAGTCATACGGTGGCGGACGCCTATCGCCGCCATTCAAGTGTCGCGTACAACTGGTCAGCCCAGATGTCTTCAGTTCGGCTAGGATCAATACCCATAATAGGCAATGTCCATACCTGGAGATTCATAGCCTGATGCATATCGACGTAGTAGGCGCGGTTGTATCCCAACTGGACAATCAAATTGTCGTGCAGCGGACAACTGGCTGACGCTCCCAATTCAGTTATTGCCGCGGTATCGGCTCGGCTGACACTTGACGAAAATCTAGTTGGTCGACCGGCCACTGCTGTGTTCACACCGCCAGGTAGCAGGTCCGCACCAATCGAGCCCCTCTGCGCTGCTTCAAGATAGTTTAGGCCCGCCATAAAGCTTGAAGACAGTCGAAATCGACAGCCGAAGTACTCCTTTTCCAAATCTAGTGCAACGTGTGGTCCAATGAGATCGCTTATGGTGTAAGTACTGGTCTCCGTTCTGCCCAAAACACTGCCGATGCCTAGGAAGTAGAAATAGCTGTAGAACTGCTGATATCGCACCCCATAAGAGAGCTCGACGCGCCCAACATTGAAGCTGTTCTGCAATACGTTCGGATGCATGAGTTCATGCGAGATTGAGAGCTCTAGGCCCAACGATTCATTAACCGGTTTGGCTACAGCATGAGTATTTTTTGTGTTCCTAAACTTCAATGCCCGAAGGCTCGGCCCAAATAGTACGAATCCGTATTCGCTGAACTCCGCCGCGTGGCCTACGATTGCATAGTCATCGCGTTTGCCGCGCAGATACTCGCTCGGAGTAGATAATCGTATTTGTATGTCAGGTAGACGAACCTTTGACGAGCGATCCTCGATGGTCACGTCTTGCGTAGCAGGCTCTGTCAGATCTAATGTTGAGCTGCTTGCGGAGTAGTTCAATGCAAGTTCGTTCCAATCAAGCAACCCATCACTTGTTGACTGCTCAGTTTGTCGCATCGTCAGAGCGGTAGCGCCTGAATGCGTGCCTTGCGCGTAGATCTCTCCACAGCTGAAGGCGAGATAAGAAGTGACCGTGAGTGCAGCTGTCCGCACAACGAACCGATGCTTTAAGGCTCGCTTCACACAAGATTCATTTCGCACAAAAGTATGCGATATCGAAAGACCCTGGCCCACGTTGGTCCCCAAACCGTGGTAGAAGAGAGGCGGTAGTGCGGCGAATGCTAGCGAGTTGGATGCGGGCGAGCAAGCTCGAATCTGCGCAGCGCGGAAGTCGTCCGTAAGCGTACTTTTCTGGACAGCTACCACAGCTATCAACTATTATGAAAGAGCTCTAAGCCTTTCCCAAATTGCCGCCCAGGCGGCTTTGCTCGGGCCAGACGGAACAGACCGGAGAATGCGCATGAAGTTCGGGACCACCAACTTGCTGTCATACGGTGCTGGTGTTTTCTTGCTACTGGCATGTATCGTGGTTTCGATCTCCGTCGCCGCGGAAGAAGCAACACCGACCGGCGATCAGGCCAAGAAATCGAGTAAGCTGTTCGGCAAACTCAACCGGCAGCTCAAGGAACAGAAACAAGCGGCCGCAGCGAAGGCGAAGGCAGCTCAACCTAGCAGCCCAATGCCCGACGAGGGCTCCTCGACTCGGATGGACGGCTCCGGCACTCGCGACGACGGTTCCGGAACTCGCGATTCAGCCGCCGTGACGTTTCGCAAGCCCTCACAAGATTACGAGCGGCCGTTGCCGTCGCAAGTCGACCCCGACCTGTCGGACGAAGTGGCCGCGGCGGCGGCGGAGATTGATCGCCTGATTCTGGCGAAGCTCAAAGCGGAGAAGATTCGACCCAATCCGCGCACCAACGACATGCAGTTCGTGCGGCGGGTCTACCTGGACATCACCGGCACGATTCCCACCGCGCGGCAGACGGCCAAGTTTCTCAAGAAGACCCGCCGATCGAACAAGCGGGCCGAACTCATCGATGAGTTACTCAACTCGCCAGGCTACGTCAGTCATTCGTTCAACTACTGGGCGGATATTCTAAGGCTGAAGGATGATGCGAGCCTGAACAACAACGCACGGCCTTACGCCGAGTGGATCAAGGACGTGCTCGCCGCCGACCTGCCTTACGATCAGTTCGTGTTCGAGATGCTGACCGCCGAGGGGCGCGTGTGGGAGAACCCCGCCACTGGCTACGTGCTTCGCGATCTGGGCATGCCGCTCTCAAACCTGGACAACACGGTTCGCATCTTTCTTGGCACGCGCGTAGGCTGCGCGCAGTGTCACGACCACCCGTTTGACCGTTGGACGCAGAAGGAGTTCTATCAACTGGCCGCCTTCATCCATCCAACCGAAACGGGCAGTAACCGGCGAGCCATCACTCAAGCGGTCGCGACTGCAAAGACGGAAGCGAAGGCAATCACGGATCCTGAAGAACGCGGACGAGCTAACGGACTCGTGAATCGATTGGTACGATTCAACTCGCGCAGCGTAGGCGAAAACCCCAAGCGCGCGTTACGACTTCCCCACGACTACCAATACGACGATGCCAAACCTCGCGAGGTTGTCGAGCCACAGGTCCTGTTCGGCGAACAGACACCGCTGAAACCCAGCGGCTCACGCAGGCAGGCGTTCGCTCAGTGGATGACTTCACCTGAGAACCCTCGCTTCACGCTGACGATTGCCAACCGACTCTGGAAACGGGCCTTCGGCGTTGGCATCATCGATCCCGTTGACGACCTGACCGACGAGAGCGAACCTTCGAATCCCGCGCTGCTGGAGTTCTTAGTCTCGGAGTTGAAACGCGTCAACTACCGTCAACGCGAGTTCCTCCGCATCCTCTACAACACCGAGGCCTACCAACGCGAGGCGACGCGAAGAGATCTGATCGCCGACGAGCCCTACCACTTTCCGGGGCCACTGTTGCGTCGCATGACGGCTGAACAGGTGTGGGACTCGCTGTTGACGCTGACGCTGGCGAATCCGAACCAGTATCAGCGCCCGCCAAGTGAAAAGTTGATCGAGATCCTCGCCGTCGACGCCGAGGACGAACTCGATCTCGCTGACGTGCGTCAGAGATTCGAACGGCACACCAGCGAGTATCGCCAGGGACACGAAGCCAAGCTCAAGAAGGAGCACACGCACAAAGGACAGCTGCTCGTGCGCGCTTCGGAGATGAGTTTGCCAGTGAATCCGAGCCACTTCCTCCGTCAGTTTGGGCAAAGCGACCGCGAACTGATCGCGGGCGGCAGTACCGAAGGGCACGTCCCACAGATCCTGACGATGTTCAACGGCCAGATCTCGCACAAGCTGCTCAACAAAGGCACCGTCATCTACGACGAAGTCGTGGCTGCGCCGGAACTACGCGACAAGATCGATGTGATCTTCCTCAGCCTGCTCAGCCGCAAACCCTCACGCACCGACCGCAAACTGGCGGAAGCCGAAATCCAATCCAACGGCCCCGCCGGTTTCGGAAATGTCATTTGGGCGCTGCTAAATACCCGCGAGTTTTTGTTTATCCAATAACGCCAACGAATCGACCCAAGCATCCCGCCACGCGAACCAACACAGCCCCCGGCGTCAGCCTGGGGATCAAACCCCTCGGCTTGCGCCCCATCACTCAATGCTCAACAACAACTTCAACTTTAACGATCCCGACCGCCGCAGCTTCATGTCCCACGTTGCGCGCAGCTTGCTCGGCGTCAGCTTCCTACCGCTAATCGACGCCCCAGTACGTGCTGCTTCGCGCCCGCGCAAGAAGGTCAAGCACGTCATCTACCTGTACATGGCTGGCGCGATGAGCCAGTTCGAGACGTTCGATCCCAAACCGGGCACCGACTCGCAAGGGCAGGGAAGTGCGATCGACACCAACGTCGCCGGAGTGCAACTTAGCGAGTACTTGCCGAAATTGGCGAAGCTGGCCGACCAGCTGGCGATCGTCCGTTCGATGGGCACCGAGACCGGCGCGCACGAACAGGCCTCCTACGTCATGCGAACCAGCTATCGCCCGATCGCCTCCACCCGCCATCCGTCAATCGGCCCTTGGATTCAACGACTTGCCGGCAAGGGCAACCCTGTGCTGCCTGGGAGCGTCGTCATCGGCGGCGGCTCGGGACACCCAGGCTCGGGCTACCTCGGCGCACAATTCATGCCGGTGCCGATCGGACGTGCACGCGATGGCCTGCAAAACAGCAAACCACCCAAGTATCTGTCTGAGGCGCAGTTCGACCACCGCATGGAATTGGCCAAGCGATTCGATCGCACGTTCGAGAAGAAGTTCGCCACGACTGAAGTGGCAGGCTACACCAAGTTGTATGCCGAAGCTATTCGTCTGATGCGAAGCGACGACCTGCTGGTGTTTGACATCACCAAGGAGCGGAAACAGGTGCGCGAAGCCTACGGCAATCACAACTTCGGCCAGGGCTGTCTGCTAGCGCGCCGCCTAGTTCAAAACGGAGTGAAATTCGTTGAAGTCAGCCTCGCCGGGTGGGACGATCACCGCAGCATTTTCAACAACTTGCCTAATCGAGCCGCGCAGTTCGATCAGGGGATGTCGTCGCTGCTACGTGATCTGAAGAGCCAAGGCATGCTGGAAGAAACGCTGGTCGTCGTTGCCACGGAGTTCGGTCGCACGCCCACCATCAACCAAAACGCAGGAAGAGATCATTACCCCAGCGCGTTCAGCTGCGCGCTGGCCGGCGGCGGCGTCAACGGCGGCACCGTCTACGGAGCCACCGACAAGCTCGGCAAGAAGGTCGAAAAAGACCCCGTGACCGTCGGCGAATTCAACAGCACGATCGCCTACGCAATGGATTTGCCCTACGACGAAGAAATCTACTCCCCCGACGGCCGCCCCTTCACCGTCGGTAATGGTGATGAGCCGCTGAAGGCGTTGTTTGCCTAGAAGCAATCTCATAAATCCGCCTCCCTTGCAGAGCAAATTCCACAAGCGGTGGTCCACACGCGTTCACACCGAGTGCGGCAACTGATGCGTTCAGTGAGTGCAAAACCGAGCCGCGACCGTGAGGGAGTCGACCGAGAGACTGGCCGGACCAAGCATTATTGACGGCGAGGATTGCAAGTATCTCAGCAGGAACAGTGTCGCATCAATGGCGAGCATTTCCCAAGGTGAAAGGTTTACTCCGATACCGCGAGGCCAAGTACGCTTCATGCTCCAAGAATACTCCTTCTATCGCACTGCCAAAGGAGTCAAGGTCTTTGTTCATTCAGTGGACTCGCGGAGAGATTTGACGTATTCAAGCAAACTTACTGGGTTTGTGGCCCCGTCGCTTGTTGCAGTTCTCGTTTCTCCCGCCGTTCTCGTGCTTTCCGAGCAGCGATTTCTGCATCTAGTTTTCTCCTTACTTCTTCGATCGAACCCTCCCAGGAAGCCCATCGATCCAAATCAGCACGAGCTTCTTCTAAGGACTCGCCATGTCGCTCGACCCAATCTACGAGCTTCTTATAGTCTTCTCTTCGCCTAGTAGAACCAGTTGTCCCGCGATCCTCTTCACGAATCAGAACATGGGTCAGCTTCATCGCTCCATTTTCCTTGTAGATTCTAGGATCCGATCCAGCTTCCAAGAGCATTAAAGCAATATCGTATTGCCCGCCCCAGCTTGCGGCATGCATTGGCAATGTTATTCCGCTTACGAGCTGATTTAAGTCAGCACCCATTTTGATCAGCAGCTCAATCCTCTGTTTCTTGTCAGAAAAACCTCGCTTGATAAGTATCGACATCGGCGTGTCTCCTGTCCCAACAGCTGACGTCTGCACCAAATTCGGGTTTCCACCGTGCTCAAATGCAGCTTTGAAGTGAGCTGTCGATTTTGATCTAGTCGCCAAATGTGTAATAGATGACCCTACGAGTCTTGCCGTATTCCCCGTACCGAAGTCACTCTCAATAATCACATTTGGATCAGCACCGTGCGTGAGCAATCTCTCGAACCGGTCCAGTTTGTCGTCGGGCCACGCCCAAAACAGCGGTGTCATGTTGCCTTTTCCCATGGCATTCACGTTCGCACCTTCGGCAACCAATCGATCGATCTCCGCAATGTCATTCGCTTCGATGGCCTTGCATAGCGCAACGACCTTGGGATCTTCAAAAAAATCTTCGGCTTTCAGACCGTGCTTCGCATGCCAACTGCGACCTACGAATGCAGTTATAAGTACCGCTATGCAAAGAACGACGACAGATACTATCAGTATTTTTCTGATGTTGGCCTCTCGACTTGAGTAGATTGGTAGTCGATCCCGTAAGTTGACAGCAGTGGCGAATGTACGCGCAGGTGTATCTCAATCATAAACTATCAGAGGAGCAATCGCCTTGGTTGAGTAGTGGTGCGATTCACTCCAAGCTCTCCAATGCGCTCTTGCCTTCATCTGTCGTACTGCTCCCGGCTAACCATAACCTCGAAATTTCACTCAACTGGGGCATATTGCGAATGTACTTGCTTGCAACGGCAACCCCGTCTTCGGTGAAATCAACTTCCCAACCTCGCGTTGAGCGAAAAATCACGATCACCTGACGTGAAAGATGTCGCGCACCAAAGAGTCCATCTACCTTTGACTCTTTGTCTCCCCTGAATGTGAAATAGCCGTTGTTGTTCATCATCGTTAGGAAGTCTAAATCAGCCCGAGGATGAGCGGTGTAATCGCCAGGTACCCAGGCATCGAAATCTCGTGAACCTACCTTCACGGCAACCTACTCCTTCGCAAATTCTCGGATACTTCTTGGGCATACTATCTGGTTCTATAAATCTCGCCAGATTTGCGCGTGCTTCACTGCCAATCTACGTCGATATTAATCAAATCCCCTTCCTCGATAACAGTGCCAACCAAGCCGTCGCCAAGATGGCTTGCCATACCGTTGCTAGGCCCATGCGGGCGATCTATAATAGCAAATTCGCTTTTACTTCCTCCCCCATCCCTAGAGTGACATTGTGATTGAGTCGATTGCCATCGTCGGCGCTACTGGCGCTGTTGGACGTATTATTCGCCAATTATTCGAAGAGCGGGATTTTCCGTACGGCAAAATCACGTTTCTCGCTTCCCAGCGTTCGGCGGGCACGACGATCACGTTTAAGGGCGAAGAGCACGAAGTGAAGTTGCTGTGCCCGGAAGCGTTCGACGACATCGACGTAGCGATTGGCAGCACTCCCGATCCAGTCGCGGCCGAGTTTTGCCCCTGGGCGCGCGAACGCAACTGCGTCGTCGTCGACGAGAGTGGCTATTGGCGGATGGATCCGGAAGTGCCGCTGGTCGTGCCGGAGATCAATCCCGAGGCAGCGGCTCAGCACAAGGGCATCATCGCCAGTCCCAACTGTTCAACCACGCAGATGGTGCTCGCCATGAAACCGCTGCACGATGCCGGCAAGATTCGCCGCGTCATTGTCAGCACCTATCAAGCCACCAGCGGGGCAGGGGTGCAAGGTCAGGCTGACCTCATTGACGGTAGCCGCGCGTTTTTGGACGAGTCCGACTACGAGTATCAGGCGTTTGCGCATCCAATCGCGTTTAATCTGATCCCACAGATCGGCTCGCACAAGCACGAGGGCTACACCAGCGAAGAGATGAAGATGGTGTACGAAACGCAAAAGATTTTCGGCGACGAGTCGATCAAGGTTTGCCCGACGTGTGTACGGGTGCCGGTGGAAAACTGCCACAGCGAAAGCATCCTCGTCGAGACGGAAAAGAAGATCTCGGTCGACGAGGCCAAGGAACTGTTCGACGCGACCCCGGGGCTGAAGGTCGTCGACGATCTTGGCAATGGCGAGTATCCGATGCCGAATCAGTGCAGCGGCGACGACAACACTTTCATCGGCCGTATTCGCGAAGATCTCTCCTGCGAAAACGGTCTGGCCTTCTGGTGCGTGAGCGACAACCTCCGCAAAGGCGCAGCCACCAACGCCGTGCAGATCGCCGAGTTGCTGTCGAAGACGCAAGCAGCGGTTTAGCACTGCGGAATTCGGATTGCGGATTGCGGAATTTGTCGCGCGGCGAACGCTCGCGTCGCTAAGTGGTAACCCATGCCCACCTTCAAACTCACCCTGGCCTACGATGGGACGAATTTCTCCGGTTGGCAAGCACAACCGGGGCGTCGAACCGTGCAGGGCGAACTACAAGCGGCCTGGCAGGAAATCACGGGCGAACAAATCCGCATGACGGCCACGAGCCGCACCGACGCGGGCGTGCATGCGCTGGGGCAGGTCGTCGGTGTTCTGTCACAGAGCGAATTACCGCCCGAGCGTCTGCTGGGCGGCATCAATGCGAAGCTGCCCGACGACGTCGTGCTGCGCGCCGTCGAGCCTGCCGACGACGATTTTCACGCCACGCATGATGCGATCGGCAAGCGGTATCGCTACCGCATTCACAATAGCCGCCTGAGACCGTTGCTCGATCGGCACCTGGTGTGGCACGTGCCGCAGCCGCTCGATGCCGACGCGATGCAGAGGGCAGGGCGGTTGCTCGAAGGCAAACACGATTTCGCCAGTTTTCAGTCGACCGGCTCGCCGCGCGATTGCACCGTTCGCACGATCACATCCGTCGCGGTCGGGCAGGGCGGAGCAGAGCAGCCAGAGCTGATCTGGATCGACGTCAGCGGCGACGGATTTCTCTACAACATGGTCCGCAACATCGTCGGTACACTGGTCGATGTCGGCGCTGGCCGCCGCCCGGCTGAATGGATTACCGACGTGCTCACCGCCTGCGATCGCACCGCCGCAGGCCAGACCGCGCCGGCCCAGGGGCTGATGCTGATGGAAGTCAACTTCTCAAGTGACTCGCGGGCGTGAAGGCTTGCACATTAGGTCGTTGGTCATTGAGGCGTGGTCATTGGGTCACTCGCAAATCCGCTTCACTCTTCCTCAAAAGTGCCGAGAAGACTAGAATAACGCAGCTGTGCACTTTGCCTAACCTCTCCCATCGGACCCTCCATCTCTAGCGAAAATATGTCGACAGGCCGCAAAGAATTCGTGGGACCGTTTCGGATGTTCCACCTCATCCGCGTGGGAGCCACCTACGAAATCTGGGCGGTGCAGCCGCTCGGCGAAAACGTCTCGTACGCGATGAAGTGGCTGCCGCCCGGCGAGAAACACACCCGACAAGCGGTCAACGACCTCAAGCATGAATACACGGTCGGCAAGTCACTGACGCACGATTCATGCATCAAGACGTACGAGTACGGTACAGGTAAGGACGGTACTTACCTGACGATGGAACTATTCAAGACGCCCAACCTGAAACAGCAAATCACCGAAGGTGTCGAGCGTTTGCATTTTCGCTTGGAAGAAATCCTGCAGGGCGCGGCGCTTGCGCTGGAGCACATGCACAAGCAAGGTTGGACTCATCGCGACGTCAAGCCAGACAACTATCTGGTCAGCGAAGAAAACGAAGTCCGCCTGATCGACTTTACGATCGCGCGAAAAATCCCCAAGGGCATTGGCAAGCTGTTTGGCGGCAAGGCACCCGTGCAGGGGACTTATAGCTACATGTCGCCCGAGCAGATTCGCGGCAAAGAAGTCGACGCGCGAGCCGACATTTACAGCTTCGGCTGTATGATCTACGAGCTGATGACTGGCAAGATGCCGTTCACGGCCACCAGTTCCACCGAGCTGCTCAACAAGCACCTCAAGGCCCGACCGCCCGAGCTGTCGATGCTGCAGCCCAACGTCAGGCCGGAGTTTGGCAAGCTCGTGCATCGCATGTTGGCCAAAGATCCCAATGATCGACCCGACTCGCTCATGGAATTCTATCGGGAGATGCGCGCAGGACGTTGCTTCCACATCAAACCCAAGCCGCCACTGACCGAGGAAGAGGAAGCGGCGAAGCGGGCGGAAGAAGATGGGCTGGAGTGAGGAGCGATGAACTTTAAGCGATTAGCGATGAGGGCGTGCGCTTGACGCGGGCGGTGCCCGAAATTCCTGTTACCAGATTTTCGTTTAGCATTGAACGTTAACCATTATGTCTAACACTGAATTCCGCCTACCGTTTGAGCAGCCGATCTTCGAGTTGCAAGATCAGATCAACATGCTCGAGGCGAACGAAAACAAAACACCCGAGGTGCGCGAACGCATTCGCGGCCTGCGCAAACAACTCACCGAGACGACCAAGTCGATTTACAACCATCTCGATCCTTGGGAGACCGTGAAAGTCGCGCGGCACCAGGATCGGCCGAAGTTCACCGACTATGTCGATTTGGTGTTCGACGAGTTCGTCGAGCTGCACGGCGATAAGTTCTTCGGCGACGATCGCGCGCTACGCACCGGCTTCGCGAAGCTGGACGAACACAAAGTGCTGGTCGTCGGCCATGAGAAAGGCAAAACGCTCAAAGAACGCAACGAATGTTACTTCGGCTGCGCACATCCCGAGGGCTACCGCAAGGCGATGGAGAAAATGCGTCTGGCAGCCAAATTCGGTCTCCCGATTATCTCGCTGATCGACACCCCGGGCGCGTATCCCGGCATCGGTGCCGAAGAACGAGGTCAGGCCCAGGTGATCGCTCAGAGCATGCTGGCGATGTCGCAACTTAACACCCCGATCATCTGCGTCGTGATCGGAGAAGGCGGCTCCGGCGGTGCCTTGGGCATTGGCGTCGGCGACCGCGTTGCCATTTTGCAGCACGCCTACTATTCGGTCATCAGCCCCGAAGGCTGTGCCGGGATTCTGTGGAAGAGCCACGACCACGCCGAGAAAGCCGCGCAGGCGCTGCGGATCACCGCCAAGCAACTCCACGAAATGGGCGCAGTCGACGATGTGATCGAAGAGCCACTGGGCGGCGCGCATCGCGATCATCACCAAACCGCCGGTCGGTTGAAGATGTATCTGCTCAAAACGCTCCGCGAGCTAATCAAATTGCCCCCCGACGATCTACTCGCCGGCCGCTACGAAAAGTTCCGCAGCATCGGCCACTTCCTGGAAGCGGAAGCGGCCTCATAAGTTGTTCGCATCTTACGGCGAGACGCGGCCAGGTTGCCATTCTGGACGTCGCAAGTTCCTCCCAAAACGCTGTTCTATTTGCTACTCAGTAGCAGGGCCACGCAGCGTAAAGTCCGTCACGGTGCAGCCTGCCTGCAACGTCCGATAATCATTGTTATGTTCGTTTTGGGGCCATTTTTCCCGGGAAATACCGCCCCTACTGATTCTCAAGATCCTGCTACCCTGTGTCGATCACCATCGCAAAAAACCCACACGGCGGCTGGACCGTGTGGGTTCCAAGACGCGGACGGACGACGCGATCGATCGCCGTCCGCGGATGGGGCCTCGTTGGATTCGCGACGACGATTCAGCGGCGACGGATCGCCAGCGTCAACCCTGCCAAGCCGACGAGACTCAGCGTTGCTGGCTCGGGGATCGGAATGACGGTGAGCGAACGAATCAAATCACCGGAGCCGATCAGCCCGACCGGCGACGCCGTGCCGCTCGACAAATCGACCGTGTACAGCCAACTGTTCGAGCCGACCTGGAGACTTGCATAGGCCGTGCCCGTGTGACCACTGATGTCGAGTCCTAATTCGTTGGTTAGCGTGCCTACACCGAGACTACCGACCGTGCCGAGTGTGCCGGCATTGTTGGCGACCGTCACCAGCACACCGAGATCGCTGTCGATGCCGTATTGTTGCGTCGACGTCGAGCCAAACACGCTGTTGGTGTATGCGATACCAGCGATGTTCGGATCCATACCCGCATTGGGATCGCCAACCGGATAAAACACGTCGGTCTTCTCGACGGGCGGCAGATACTGACCCGTGTCGCCACTGATCACACGGTTGTCGTTGGTGTCGGTGATGATGCGAGCAAACTGTCCGCCCATGAACGCGGGATTGAAGTCGAACGCAAAACTCAGGCCAGGCACACGAGGTTCGAAGGTGCCGACGATCGTGGCATCGAACGTCACTGGATCGAACGTGTAGACGTTTTCCATGTCGTCCAGCAGATAGATCGCTCCGGTGGCGGGACGATAGTCGATCGCTTCGAGGCTGACGCCGCCCGGAAGATTGCGAACGGCGCCGCCGTCGATGAGCGTTGACGGGTCGCTGCTGTCGAAGACAGCGATATCGTTCTGCGTCGTCAGCCCATAAATCATCTCGCCTGCCAGAGCCAAGGATGGCGACGTCAGAACGAATAAATAGAGCAGCAGCGCACGAATACATAAATGCGGTTTCATCAGGACTTCTCCGTTGCGCGGAAATTATGAATCGGGAAACAAACAACTTCAGCAGCCCTTGCAAGTGCGCGCCTTTGGCTTTCACAACAAACTTACGGACAGGTCGTCGCGGCGGATGTAGAGAAGTTGCAGATTCTTGCAATTCGGAGAATTCTGTGGGGCTGTCTGTCCCAACGATTCACGCCCGGAACGGCGAATCGCGACGATCGCGCGAGGATTACAGTCGCAGTTTTGATCAGCTACTACTGTTGTTTTGCTGACGTTTTAAGATGGTGTGGTAGATCAGTCCGACGAATACCAAGTCGGTGGCGTCGAGCGTGCCGTCATCCTCTACGCGCCAGCCGCCCTCGCAGATTCCAATCCTTGAGGCGGTGGCCAAAGTGCCGTCGTCCCTCTGCAAAGTGTATTCGGACGATAACATGCTGGAACGCACAAGCCGAGCTGGCCCGGTGCGTAATTCCAAATCCCAGCTCGTCGAGAAGACTCCTGTGCGGCTGCCGCTGGCCAACACTTCCTCAGTACTCGCGTCGAGAAGCCGGAACTCGCTCGCCAGCCACGACGCTTTCTCAAAGTGCAGTTTCAATCGCTCGGTCAAGCGAATATCGATACCTTCGCTGAACCAACGTCCACGAAACTCACCCACGGCGCGGCCATCAAGCTTCAGCACGTACTGACTGGAGAAGCAGCTAGGTGAACGTGCTTCGATAAGCATGGTTCAAAGAGGCGCGCCACCGGCTCGCTCTGCCGTTTGCGATTGGCTGGGCCACTGTGGTACGGGCTGCGTTTGAGGTTTCTGCCACTGCTGCGGCCACGCTGACTGCCCACGGTCGTATACGGAGGACTGTGGCTGAGTGGTCGCCTGCGGCGTGGAGGGATTGGCCGACTCTGTTTGCGAAGGCCACGTTGGCAGCTGGTCTCCGGGCCACTGCACTTGTAGTCCGGTAGTCGGCGGTGGTTGGAAGTTAGGATCGAGACGCTGCTCAATGCGTTCGACGTAGGGATGGATGACGTCGTGGATCTCAGGTGGCACTACAGTATCTGTCTTGTCGAGCAGCCGCACGATGTATTCGCCGGTACGCGAGGCGATGATCATCTCCTTCTGCTGCTGGGGGAGAATCGTGACTGCGAAGAAAGTAATCGCGATCGTCAGCAGCACCCCCTTGGCGAAACCGATCATCGCCCCCATTTGATGATCAAAGCCGTCGAGCTTGACGCGGTCGATCATGCCAGAGACCAAGCGGAAGAGAGTCCAAATCGCGAACGACGTGCCGATGTAGATCGCCAACATGGCTACAAACTTGTTCCACGGGGCATGATCGCTGATCATTGGCGCAAGCCGATCGGCGTATTTCAGTGCGGCAAAGTAGCTGACGACCAACGATGCTAGCGACGCGACTTGCCAGGCCATGCCCTTCCAAAAGCCGAACATGGTGGCCGCAACGAGCACTAACATCATCAAGAGGTCGTAAGTTTGCATAGGTCGATTGGGGAATGCGGAAAGCGGGATTCAGTTGTCACCGCGAGGCAATCGCCTCGCCGGAAACCGGCGGAAGTATATACGTCAGGCCAAAACGCGGAAAGCGGAAACGACAACCGGAATCGTGCCAGCAAAGCTGGCACTGCTATCGGGTATTTCGTCCTCTCTGGCCCAATCTTGGCCTAGAGAATACAGTTCCGCACGGCGAGGCGGTTGCCTCGCGGTTACTTCGATAGTTCCTCTGTATTTCGCTTTCCCATGGCCGGCTTCAGGACGCACATCACCACCAGCAGCGTGCTCGGTGTTGGATACACCGGTGTCGGACTGTACCTGGGCATGCCGATCGAGTCCTCACTGATCGCCGGTGGCATGTGCGGCATCGGTGGAATGTTGCCTGACATCGATAGCGACTCGGGAGTGCCCTTCCGCGAGTCGATGGGCTTCGCCGCCGCGATCATCCCGCTATTGATGTTGAGTCGGTTTAAAGAACTCGGCCTGAACTTCGAACAGATGGTGCTCGTCTGCGGGGCGCTGTATTTGTTTGTGAGATTCGGGATCGCCCGCCTGCTTTCGCGCTACACTGTGCATCGCGGCATGTTTCATAGCATCCCGGCGGCGCTGACTTTCGCCGGCGTGGCGTTCTTGCTCTGCGACTACGGCAGTCTACAGCTGCGCTACTTCAAGACCGCTGGGCTGTTCCTGGGAGTGATGTCGCATTTGATGCTCGATGAGCTCTACGCCGTGGAGTGGAAAGGCGGTCGGTGGCGATTCAAAAAATCGTTCGGCACGGCGATGAAGCTGTGGGGAAAAAACGCTTGGGCGAATATCTCGACCTACGGCAAGCTGATCATCGTCGTGTTGATGATCCTTGGTGAACCGATGGTCATGGAGCGCTACGGTCCCCGCTACGAGAAGTTCTCCGGCGTGGTCATTCAACGCGACAAGTGGCGTGGCGCGAAAGAACAGCCGACTCAAGAGTTGGCCCAGCCAAATACCGGTCGCCCTGAGTTTGCGCAAGGTGACGCGCTGGTGAGTCCGCCAGTCTACGATTCCAACAATGCTCCACGCGCGTGGCAGCCGAACAGCACGCTCCCTCCGCCGGTAGAGCCCAGCCAGCCACAACCCGACCGCACGATCTACGACACCGTACGCCGATTCCAGCAGTATTGGAGCGGTGACAGTGGGTCTCACGCGCAGCCGCAGAGAACGCTGCGGTGAAAAAGCTGACCACGTTTCTACGATTCGATCGTAATGAACTCGACGACGTCATTTGCGAGATCTAGCAAAGCTACCGAATACTCATCCGCGCGAAACAAGGCGCCAGGGTTTATCCTGCGCGTTGCTCCTTCGTACCAGTCTCGGCGTTCGTGTGAATGCCCTGAAAAGAGATAGTCAGGTCCTTGTTCGAGTAGTGGCCGAAGATCCATCGTCATGTGACCGTGCACTACAGCTAATCGTTTTCCGTGGGCAGTGAATTCGCCGCCCCACTCCAAGCATGTCGCGTCATGTTCCCGTGCAGCATCGCGAAGATACGGAACTACATCAGCATCATGGTTTCCGAAGACAAAATAGAACGGAAGTACCGAGCAAGCTTCGACGATCTCCGTCGTCGTCAAATCTCCGCAGTGCACTAGAAGATCAGCTTTCCGATCTTGTAACACGCGAACAGCACGCTTGGTTCGCTCTAACTCGTCATGAGTATCTGCCAGGATACCAATTCTCACGCTCGCTCCGTTGTATCGAGCCACAGCGTCACCGGCCCGTCGTTAGTGAGTGAGACCTTCATCTCGGCGCGGAAGCGGCCGGTCGCGACCTTGATGCCCTGCCCTGCCACGTAATCGACGAATTGCTGGTACATCCGCTCGGCCTTCTCGGGTTCGGCCGCATCAATGAAACTCGGGCGGCGGCCCTTGCGGCAATCGCCATAGAGCGTGAACTGGCTCACGACCAACATCGCCCCGCCGGTGTCCACTAGCGAGCGGTTCATCTTGCCCGCGTCATCGGGGAAGATCCGCAGATTGATCACCTTATCGGCCAGCCACCTTAGCTGCGGTTCGCCGTCCGACTCAGCGACGCCCAGCAATACCAACAGCCCCGCGTCGATCTGGCCGGTTGTCTCGTCGTCGACGACGACTTGGGCTTGGCTTACTCGTTGGATACAGGCACGCATACGTACAGCCTACGGCTGAATGACCAATGACCAAGTCCCAATGACCAATTTTTTGGGCAATTGTTGTTGGTCATTGGTCATTGGGGCTTGGTCATTCCCAACGCCTTAGGTGCGTGCCATACTGTGGGATTGGCCAATCCCGAATGCCAGTTGCTATGAGCCCCCTCGTTCTACTCACCTACTACTGCCTACTGATCCTGGGCGCGTCGATCGTCGGGGGGATGATCCCGATGTGGTTTCGGCTGACGCACCGAGTGATGGAGGTGGTGGTCAGTTTCGTGGCAGGCGTGATGCTCGGAGTGGGGCTGTTGCATATGCTGCCCCATGCGCTCCAGCACATGCGAACTGGGTCGTCGTCGACCGCTGCAAGTCCGACGGAAACAGATCTCAACGTGCTGCTTTGGGTGCTCGCGGGCCTGCTGACGATGTTCTTCATCGAGCGATTCCTCTGCTTCCACCACCACGAAGTCGAAGACGGTGAAGTCACCTGCAGCCACGATCATGGGGATCATGGCCACGGCGAAAGTGGTCATACCCACGGTCACGACATCACTTGGAGCGGTGCGGCACTGGGACTTACCCTGCATAGTGTCATCGCAGGAATTGCACTAGCGGCGAGCGTACATCATGGTCACAACAATCTTCGCCTGGCGGGTCTGGGCACGTTCATGGTCATCGTGTTGCACAAGCCATTCGACTCGATGACGATTGCGGCACTGATGGCGCGTGGCGGCTGGTCGCTGGGTTGGCGGCATGCTGTCAACGGACTGTTTGCGCTAGCGATCCCATTAGGTGTGGCAATCTTCTACGCTGGCATTGGTGAAGCTGACGGCGGATCGATGTTGGGTGCGGCGCTGGCATTCGCGTCGGGCGCGTTCTTATGCGTAGCGCTGAGCGATTTGCTACCCGAACTACAATTCCATGATCACGACCGCATGCTACTCTCGGCAGCCTTGCTGGTGGGCCTGGCGCTGGCCTACGGCATTTGCCAACTGGAAGAGCTGTCGCACTCGCACTCCCCTGCCCCGCCGGCGCTAACGCAAACTGGTCAGACGTGAACTTTGCTTTGCTCGCCCTGAGTGATGGCTTGCGGCTTGGTCCGACCTTCTTCCAGCCAATCGATAATTCGCCAGTCGAGCCAACGAAAGTCGGGATCGTCGTTGGGCGCCCCAAGAAAGCCGAGATGACCACCGTGCTTTGTTCTGATCAGCTCGACGGACGAGCTACGCGGAGTTTCCAGCAGCGGGTCGATCGGCACGACGGGGTCGTCGTCGGAAAACACAACGGTAATCGGTTGCTTGATGGACATCAACTTCGGGCCGGGTGACGCCTTGGCGTAGTAGTCTTCGGCGTCAGCGTATCCGCCGGCCGGCGCGATTACCATCTCGTCGATGTCACGCAATCTTCGCGGTCGCTCGGGAATTGGATCGGGAGCAATGTCGGGGAACAACTCCCAACGCCTGAGCAACTGTCCCCAAATGAGCTTCACAAAGAAGCGATTGTACTTGCGACCCCAAAACGTGCGGAAGTGGTTCTCGACGTGGGCCAAATCCACCGGCGAGTTGATCGCCATCGAACGCTCCAGGTTGCCGATACGCATGTCGCCCGCCTCAGCGAGCATATTGAGCGTGACGGTCCCCGACATCGAAAACCCGACGATCGATGTTTCGGCGTCGGGATAGAGTTCGGCGATGTGATGGAGTGCGGAGGCGAAATCATCCGCGAGTCCACAGTGCGCCGGCATCCGCGCGACGCTCTCCCCTGCCCCACACCCACGCATGTCGAGACGGAACACGCGGTAGCCGCGCGCCGTCAGACGATGTGCCATGCGACACATGTATGAGCTCTTGTAGCAACCAGCCAGGCCGTGGATCAGCAGCACGATCGGCGCGTCTTCCGCCTGCCCGGGAACTTGTTCTTCATGCAGGGCAAGCTGATCGCCGTCAGCCAGCGGCACCAGATGCTGTTTGGCCGCATACGGGGGTGCACCGGTGGGCCAGTAGATGCCAACGACCGACTGCGCATTGCCACCGCGTACCATTGGATGCGGCTTGAACTTCCATTGTTTGTTGAGCTTACTCATTCCCAGTCCGAATGCAGCGAACGACTCGATCTACCTCCCAAACTCGCATTTTACCAAATCGAGTGGCCAATGGTTAGACGAATCGACCTCTTCATGTGCCCGCATTTTTTGCGCAGCCCGCACGTGCGGAAAACCTTGCCAAGCTTGGCTGACGCGCGGGCCAGAGCACCGCGTCGAGTCGAGTCGTGCCGCAGTCCGAAACTACTGAAGGTGCCTAAGCATGTCGTAATCTTCCGTTAGAGAACCCCCAGGAACTCCACTCCATGGCCTCTCCGTCGCCAGCCAGCCAGTCGAACGTCCCAGCAGTTTCCTTGGTGATTTACGTCGCAGCGGAGAACGCCATCCCCAGCACGGTCCGCGCGGCGGTGAGACAAGCCCAGGTCCCCACCACATGGATCATCGACCAGCCGCGCCAGGCAAAGATGCTAGCAGACACGCCGGCAATCGAATTCGGAGCGGCGGTTGCTGCCCGCTCCCCCCAGCGACTGCGCAGCGAGTTGGCGAATCTGCAGGCAGGTGTCCAGGCGACTGCCAACCAAAGCTTATGCGTCGTGGCGGGCGATCCCCAACAGCTGCGGTCGAGGGCCTCGCTACTCGCCAACCTGGGCATCCGCGCCGTCGTCGCGGACGGGCACTCACAGGAAGTCGCGACCACCCTTCGACAGCTTCCCTGTGGCCTCTGGCAATTCGACCCGTCGATCGGGCTCCCGGGTCCACGCAGACGTTGGTCGTTCCTGCCCACGCGCCAACCGTCTCTTCGGCAGTTGGTCGATGACGACGCGAATAGCCCGCGGGTTCTGGCGATCAACCTCGGCCAAGCAAACGCGCACGACGAGAAGATCTTCACGCAGTTGATGCAGGAAGCTGCTCAAGCAAGCCGTGACCAGGCGCTCAGGGTCGTCACCATCGGCGATCTCGCCAACCAGCTCACGAATCAGCACGAAGTGAAACCGCAGCGCTCGATCTTGCGACGTGCGGCCTAACCAGCTTCTAGCAGCGCATAGCCGCGGTAGCGGCGAAAGCAGGTAGCCGTGGGCGCCAGCCCATGGGTACAATGACTCCGCGAGATCAAGCCGCGAATGCGGCGGCAGCGGGCGCTACGACATGGGTACATTCACGAAACTGACCTATCACGTCGTTTTCAGTACGAAGTATCGAAAACCGAGTATCACCGATCGCGTTCGCGGGCGCTTGTACGAGTATATCGGCGGAATCGTCAGAAACTCGAACGGCAATTTGATCGAAATCGGTGGAATCGACGACCACGTCCATTTGCTCGTCAACCTTTCTCCGGCACGTTCCGTGTCGGAGACGATTCGCGATATCAAGGCCAATAGTTCTAAATGGGCGAATGAACTAGCGGAGGTCGTGTCTCGTTTTGAATGGCAGAAGGGTTATGGCGCATTTACGGTCAGCCATTCGCAGATTGAGCTCGTGCGCCGGTACATCCGCAACCAGCGCGAACATCATCGCAAGGAGAGTTTTCAAGACGAGTACGTTGAGCTATTGCGGCGACATGAACTGCAGTTCGATGACGATTTCTTGTTCGAAGCAGAACATCAAGGGTGAGTGCTGTCGCCGCTTCGCGGCTAACGCGCGGTGGCCGCACTTGGTCCATGGGCTGACGCCCAAGGCTACCTGCTGATGCCGCTATCGCGGCTGGACTCCGTTGTCGAATCCTGTCCTAGCTCGAAACCCGTTGGCGAATCCCGTCCTAAAGGTGGACACATGCCTCCAATACACAGGACAGCTTAGATTCCCTACTTCGTCGTCCCTGAAAAAGCCACGTTCCATGCGTTGGGATTTTTGTTTCCTCAAGCGGTGGAAGATAATGAGGTCGTGTTTGGCTCGTGTTTTTGAACTGGGAGTGGTTGGAGCCCCGTTTTCAGGGCAGCGATCAGCCAACCGATAAGCGCATCAGCAATGCCGCGTAGCAGCTTGAGCAGATTCGCCCCGGCAGCGGCCAGGAGGACGTTGATCGCGTCGCCCGTAAGCCCTTTGAGAAAGCATCGCCCCAGGCGATGGTCGCTTTTGAGGTGGCCAATCTTCGGCTCCACGGCACTGCGTCGTTTGCGTTTTTTCTTCTGGCTGCGAGAAAGCTTTTTGGGACTGCTGCCGGCAAGATGAACTTGGGCCTCGCCTTGATAGTCGTGGCCGCGATAGCCTTTGTCGACGTAAGCATCGGTCACTTCAACACCCGTGGTCTGCTCGATTGTGGCCATCGCCGAAGAGAGCGTGTGACCATCGTAAGGGTTGCCTTCACAAAGCTCGACGCCGACAATCCAGTTGCTGCGATTGGCCGTGGCCACGGTCACCTTTTGGCCAAACTCATAACGCTGCCGCGCTTTACCTTTGCTGATACACTTCACTTCCGGCTCGTGCAGACTGTAGAGCTTGTTTTTGTCGGTCGGTTTCTGTTTGTGCAGGCGCTCACATCGGGTGAGCAAGGTTTCTAGCGTCTCGTCGGGTTGGGGCAGCTTGCGACGCCAGTCGCGAATCACCCGGCCCAGATAGGTGCGGAGCCTTTTCAATTCACGTCGCATCCGCTTAAACTGCTTGGCGTGCGCATAACGACTCGCCATGATCGCCGCCTTTTTTGCCACACGAACATACGTCTGGCGAAGCTTCACGCCTCGTTGTTTCGCCGCCTGGCCCAGTTTCACGATCGCCTTGTGGAGGAGTTTTGAGTCGGTCGGGAAGGTGATGTTCTTTTCTTGCACGCTGGTGTCCACGTTCACCTGCGACAACTCTTGCTTGGTGACTTGGTTTTCACGCAGTGCCAAGGCAATCGTCTCGCCGAGTAGTTCAGCCAGTTTCTCGGCACCGACCCGCTGACGCCACTTGGTGAGCGACGTGGGATGCAGCGGCAGCTGATGTTGCATCGTTTCAAAGCCACAGAAGTATTGCCAATACGGATTCTCGACCCAACGTTCAACCACGGACTCGTCCGACTCGTTGAAGGTGTGCTTCAGATAATGCAGCCCGACTAGCAGGCGAACCGCCTTGGCCGGGGCCCCTTGATCCGGGCTATAGCAATCAGCCAGCACCGCATCGAAGCGATCCCAGTCGATCTGGCCCGCTAGCACAAACAGCGGATGGTCATGATTCAAGAGCTGCTCGAACTGCGCTTGGAACAATTGCAGTTGGCTGGATTCCGGTCGCGATCTTGGCTTCATACCCGGACTCGAATTGCAAGGTTCTGATCTTCAACAGGACGATTCCTGGCAATTCTAAACAACCCCTTCCGTAGAGAAACCCCAACCGTCAAGCAATAATATCCATTCGGCAGGCACGACTACTTCTGCTCGCGGAACGTGCTAAAGCTGATGTAGCCGAGGATCACGCCGGCGACGATTGCGCCGATGTTCATCGTCTTGCCTTCGGCGCCGAAGGGTATGTCCGCGAAGAAATCGGCGGTGAACAGCAGTACCATCAAGGCCGCAACGACCATCCCAACGATCGTCATGGCTTTAGACATGTGCGTACTGGCCTCTTCTTGGACGGCGGATTCTTCGGGGGATGATCATCAGCGACGAGTCTGGCACGAGCTGCTGGCTCAAGTGCCGTGGGTGCTCCGTTGCCCCGACGACTCGCACGAAATCTAGATGTGGTTAGTGCTCTAGTATAGTTGCGAAAGCTGGGCTGTCAGGACGTGCAGGGGACAAACGCCGGAAAATGACGGTTATTTCGATATTTTTGCCCCTCTGTCAGCTGCGGTCTCCGACTGAATTACCGTTATGAGGAGTGGGTCTCGGTGCCGGCAGCGACGGGCGCGGTCGCGTGATCGTCGGTGTCTAAGCCTCGCTCACGGCGAATCACCCCGACCGCATCGACGATCCGCTGGATCACTTCCTGGTTCGACACGATGTTGAGCCAGGCCCGGTAGTATGTCCAGGCGATAAAAGCGAGCCCCAGAAACGCCGCTCCCAGGTGAATGTCTGCCCACCAGGCGGTGTCAGGCCGGCCATTACCGGGATCAGAAGCCGCACCCAACGCCGCGACGCCGACCACGGCCAGCATGCCCATTACGCACCAGGGGAACGTCCGACGCTTCAAGTAAGTGCTCCGCTGCATCTGCTCTGGGTCGAGCTTGTAGGTCTCGGTGACTTCCTTACACCAGCGGCTGGTGCCGACGAAGTAGGTCACGGCGATCGAATGCACAAATACGACCGCCAGCGCCGCCGACGTTCCCGTCAGCGTATGCACCCCGCGCATACGAAACGCCTGCTCGTCGAGCGGCTTTTGGTACAGATCGCCGATGGAGAGCCCCATCACGAGCGTGACGAGAAACAGCCCCAGCGAGACGACGGCCAGTGACGGAAAGATGCGAGACACGGTGGATTGTGGAATACGGATTTCGGAATGGGGAGCGGCGGCCTCTCCTTATCGTAGACGCTCGACGATCGTCGCGGCAGGGGCGTTGTCGTGACCCCGTCCGAATCTAGAATGGGTGCAGTCTCCGATCCGCATTCCGAACTCCGCACTCCGCAATGTCCCAAAAGCCACTTCTTGCCATCACGATGGGCGACCCCGCAGGCGTGGGGCCGGAGGTGATCGTCAAAGCGCTGGCCGACCCTCGCGTTTTCGAGTGCTGTGTGCCGCTCGTGTTCGGTCGCCCGGAAGTGCTGCAACAGGCCATCGACCTCGTCAGCAGCCAGACATCGCTGGTTGGGTTCGACGCACCCGAAGGTGTGACTGGGCGACAGGCTGAAGCAGACACGATCTTCTACGTCCCCGTGGGCGACGACGAGATCCTTGACGTACCCCACGGCACCGTCGACTCGCGCACCGGCCAGGCCGCCTTCGACGCGATCAACCTGGCCGTCGATGCCACACTCGCCGGCACGGTCGATGGCATCGTCACCGCACCGATCAGCAAGTCGGCCCTGCATGCCGCCGGACACACGCAATACCCTGGGCACACTGAGCTGCTGGCCGACCGCTGCGGCGTCGATGACTTTGCGATGATGCTCTACCTCCCTCCTGAGGAAGTCCCCCCCTGCCCTGCCGGTCTGGGCGTCGTGCATGTAACGCTGCACATGGCGCTGCGCGACGTGTTCGGCAACTTGACGACTGACGCGATCGCAGCCAAATGCGGACTTGCCGCTGGCGTGATGCGTGATGGATTCGGGCTAGACGAGCCTCGGATCGGTGTTTGTGCACTGAACCCCCACGCCGGCGAGGACGGCCTGTTCGGCGACGAAGAGCAGCAACTTATTCACCCAGCCATCGAACGCGCTCAAGCCGCCGGAATCAACGCCCAAGGGCCCTTCCCCACCGATACGCTGATGGGCCGCGCCCGCGATGGTGAGTTCGACGCGGTGGTGGCCATGTACCACGACCAGGGCCACATCGCGCTGAAGCTGCTGGGCATGCACCGCGCCGTCAACGTCACGCTCGGTCTGCCCATCGTCCGCACCAGCGTCGCCCACGGCACCGCCTTCGACCGCGCCTGGCAAGGCACCGCCGAATCAAGCGGCCTGGTCGCGGCCATCGAAGCTGCGGCGAGGCTCGTAAAGGGTTAATTCTCGGCGGAGTCGGTGAGTAGGCTTTTTTGCTATAATTTTGGTTGTGGCCTCTGTTTCCACCCAAGGGAGAAACATAATGCAATCCGAGAAAGCCAAACAGATATCAATTCAAGCTAAGCAATTCTACGCTGATCAGTTGCGTAGCAAGCTCGAAGCGTCAGACCATGGCAAGTATGTCTGCATTGAGCCTTTATCGGGAGACTACTATGTGGACGAAACCTTCGATGCGGCAGTGAATCAAGCAATCGATGCCCATCCGGATTGCTTGACCCACACGTTGCGTATTGGCCACGACGCAGCGATTCATTTGGGAGTGCTTACTCAGTGAATGGTCATGTCGATGAAGAACAGCGGGCACTGCTCGAAATTTCCATTGCTGGCACGCCCAACACGGCAAAGTCGACGATACTCGTATGGGTCGATACAGCCTTCAATGGCGGATTGGTCTTGCCTCGTAGCGATATCGAGCGCTTCGGACTACAGGAATACTCGTCGACGCCTGCGGTTCTGGCAGATGGCCAAAAAGTCGAACTGCCGACATTCACCTGTTATTTAAATTGGTTCGGTAATGAGTACCGCACGCAAGTAGTGGCAAACGAGGGCGCCCATCCCCTGCTCGGGACTTCGCTTCTGAACGATCACGATTTGCAAATCAGCTACAAACGAAAGACGGTGACGTTAGAGTAGTTTTCAGGTCAGTTGCGACGATGTTGGCTTTTGCCTGGCATGAGAATACCATGAGATGAAACACGCTCAGCTGGGTGCTCGTGTTTCTCGACCCCAGTCACTCTGTCAAAATTGTTTGTAAAGGATTCGACGGTGCGCCGGTTTCGTGAACCTGACAGAGAGTTCGTCCCACGAAACGATATTGAAGTCAAGATTTGTGAACAGCTCCGTCAGCTGTCTGGGCAAGAAATTGAACATCTCTGGACGAACGTTGAATACGGCAAAGACCATCAAGATGAGAACGGAAAGCCCATAGTACCAGGTCATGATTTTGTTGCCGAAACGAGCACGAAACGGGGAGACTATTATCTAGGTGGGAACGAGTATGGAATCGATGTTTGTAACGGCGAAATAGACATCACACATCTAGGCAGCTGGGACTAAGCAACTCCACGAACGTAGACTTGCGTTGGATGCAGTAACGCCATCGCGCACCTAAGAATCTCCCTTCCCCTCCCCACGAAACGGATACCAAAACTGCCGTATCCACCCCTTGGGCACGGGGTGCCCCGCGATACCGTAGCCTTCGGGCCACTGGTCTTTTGGGAGGTGATGGGTGCGGAACATCCAGTCGATGATCGGAAAGTGGACGGCGTAGTTGACGTTGATTGCTTCTTTTTCGATGCCGTGGTGCCAGTGATGAAATCTTGGCGTGGCGATGATGTGCTCCCAGATGCCGAAGTTGAAACGCAGGTTCGAGTGCACGAATACCGAAATCAGATAGACGAAAAAGATGTAGGCGTACAGCGCCGGTTCCTGAAAGCCCATCACGTACATCGGCATCGTGGTGAATGCGCGGAGCAGCACCACTTCGACCAAGTGCATCCGTGAGCCGGCGATCCAATCCATCGTTTTGGCGGAGTGGTGTACGGCGTGGAATTTCCACAGCCAGGGGATTTCGTGAAACGCCCGGTGGAACCAGTACTGCACTAGATCCGTGAAGAACATGATCTCAAGAAACTGCAAAATGAGCGGCTGACTGGCCACCATTTCGCGGAATCCACTGAGCCACTGCGTGCCTGCCACGACCGTGAGTGCCGGCGTGAGTGACATGTAAGTTAGTGATTGTACGAACAGGCTGGTGATAAAAAAGTAAAACAGGTCTTCGCGAAACTCCTCACGAAAGATCGGCTGATCACGCTTTTTGAATAGCCGTTCGATCGGGATAAAGATCATGCCCAGAAAGATCACGTTGAGCATGAAGAAATCGAGACCAAAGTAAATGTCGGTCTCGCCTTCCATCCGGCTGCTCGCGCGGGAACCGCCCATCAAGGTCGCGGCCAGCACCATGATGATGCCCGTGAAGCCCAGCACTTTGCTGTGACGCAACGCCACGCTGATCACGCCGGTCGCGAACGCTGCGATCAACACCACATGCAACGCGATGCGGACGTAACCGACATTGTAGTAGCCGCGCACGTCGGCGACGGTGAGCAGTTGCGGGTACAAGAGACACAAAGTGGTCGCGAGGCCAACCGCACCGAGGATGAGACTAGCCATGCCACTAATCCAGCCCTGGCCAAACGCGCGCCGGTGGTCGTCCATTTCTTCGCTGAGCCGTCCCATTCGTCCCCCCAATTTCTAGTTATTCTTGCATCAACACGTTGCTTCAACAGAATTTACCAACAAGGGGCGAAGAACACCAAGACAGGAACGCGTGTCGGATTTTTATTGCCACTGGTACCTCAAAGTGAGTTGCTGCGGCCAGCGAAACTACCCCACGTCGCCCAGTTCCAGCGCTTTGCCATAGCGCAGCAACATCTGTCGGCGGAGTTTGGCGTGGTCGGGATGCTTTAGTCCCGGGTCGGCGGCCACCAACGATTGCGCTTCCTCGCGCGCCTCTTCGAGCAACTCTCGATCGCGCTGCAGGTTGGCGATGCGCAGCGGTGGCAGGCCGTGCTGTTGGGTCCCAAACAGATCGCCAGGGCCGCGCAGCTGGAAGTCGAGTTCGGCCAGTTCAAACCCGTCGGTCGATTTGGAAAAGGCTTCCAGACGCTCACGACCCTTTTCGTCGACGTCGCCCAGTAGCACGCCGCAAAACCCGGCGTGATTGCCGCGTCCGACGCGGCCGCGCAGCTGGTGCAGTTGGGCGAGCCCAAAACGATGGGCACCGACGATCGACATCACCGAGGCGTTGGGCACGTCGACGCCTACCTCGATGACTGACGTACTCACCAGCACTTGCGTTTCACCGATGCGAAACCGATCCATGACCTCTTGCTTCTCCGCTGCCGAAAGACGACCGTGCAGCAGTCCCATGCGGTATTCTTCGAGTTCTCCATTGGTCAGCTGTTCAAACGCTGCCGCCACACTGGGCGCCGAGACGGTACTCGATTCGTCTACCAGCGGCGCAACGACGAACGCCTGACGTCCTTCACGAAGGCGATCGCGCACGAAGCCCCACCAGCGTTCTTCTTGTCCAGGTTCCACAAGGTAGGTGTTGATCGGCTGCCGACCGCCGGGCAATTCCTTGAGCGTGGAAATGTCCAGGTCGCCGAACATCGTCATTGTCACGGTGCGCGGAATCGGGGTGGCGGTCATCACCAGGTAATGCGGTGATTGATCGTCTTGCCGCAACTTGGCGCGCTGACGAACGCCAAATTTGTGCTGCTCGTCAATGACGATCAGACCCAGGTCATGGAACTTCACGTCATCCTGGATAATCGCGTGCGTGCCGAGGACGACGTTGATTTTGCCGTCGGCGATGTCGTTGAGAATCCGCGTGCGATCGGCCTTGGACGTCCCGCCGGCCAACACTGCGAAGTGCACACGACTGGCAGTCAGCAGGCTGGAAAGCGTCTCGGCATGCTGTCGCGCCAAGATCTCGGTCGGTGCCATCAGCGCCGCCTGTTTACCGTTGGCAATCGCCACGAGCATCGCGTACAGCGCGACCATTGTCTTGCCGCTGCCGACATCGCCTTGCAACAATCGATTCATGGGCCGCGCGAGCGCCATGTCGGCGGATACTTCCTTAATTGCCTGCTCCTGACTAGGAGTAAGTTCAAACGGCAACAGACGACGGATGCGCGCGTCGATCTTTGTCGTGGTCGGCAACTCGGCCGCGAACTCCAGCCGCTGCTGCAATCGACGAATCGCCACGGCCAGTTGCATCACGAATAGCTCCTGAAAAATGAAGCGCCTTCGCGCTTGCTGCAGCACATCTTGGTTTTGCGGCTGATGAATTGCCTGCAAGGCCGTGGAAAGCGGCAGCAACACATATTTTTTGAGCAGGTGATCGGGGAACACTTCCTCGGGCACCGAAGCGAAGTCTGCCACCGCCGCTTCGACCATCTTGCGCATGTAGTACTGCGAGATACCTTCGGTCAGCGAGTACACCGGCAGCATCTTGCGTCCATCGGAGATCGCCTCTTCCTCGGCCAAATTCGTCACCAACGGATGCGACATCTCCCACATCAGTCCGCGCTGCCGTGGCTTGGCGGTCATCAGCACCGCTTGGCCTTCATGGAATCGCTTGCTCACAAACGGTTGATTGAACCAAGTCGCCCGCAGGTGGCCGCTGGGATCTTTGACCAACACCGCCACCCGTGATTTGCCGAAACCGCTCTTGCTGCTGGTGGCCACCTCGACGACCTTGCCACGGACGGTCTGCATTTCACCTTCTTCGAGGTCTTCGATCAGCCGCTCGTCAGACAGGTCGAGGTAATCGCGTGGAAAGTTGAACAACAGATCGCTGGCCGTGCGCAGATTCAGGCGCTCGAGCAGCTCCGCCCGGTATTTCCCCACACCGCGCACTTCTGCTGCCGGTGTGAGCAAGACCTGTTTGGCATCGTGGGTTTCCCGCGTAGCAGATTCCATGCTCGCATTCTACAGCATTGCCAAACGATGCTGCTAGGAATCGATCACTTGGCAAGAGATCCATGAAGCCAGTCGTCGCCGACCAATACCGCCGTATCTTCCCCTCGATTGTTGGGTTTCCATTCACGCTGGAATACGTCACGCTATGCGGATGCGTGACACGTGCCTGCTGTCCGTATGTGCTATCAACTTTGCGTGAGGAAATGAGAAAATGAAATGTAACACCGCCGTCATTATGCTGCTTGCGCTGATCATCGCTGGCTTGCTTCAGGCTGAGCCGCAAGCAACCGCTGCACCGGGCGACGACTATTACGATCTCGGCGGGCTGCACTACAAGGTCTCGACCGATTCCGCCGAGGCGCAGACCTGGTTCGACCGTGGACTGGCGATGTGCTATGGCTTCAACCACGAAGAGGCCGTTCGCTGTTTCGAAAAAGCACTCGCCGCCGACCCTGGCATGCCGATGGCTCAGTGGGGAATCGCGTACGCTTGGGGGCCGAACATCAACAACATGCTGATCGAGCAAGGGCAAATGACCAAGGCCGAGCAGACGTTGCATTTGGCGAACCTACACGCAGGCAAAGCGACCGACCTGGAACGTAAGTTGATCACAGCGCTCGCAACTCGTCATGCGACACCGTTACCAGAAAACCGCGACACGCTCAACGAGGCGTATGCCACGGCGATGCGTGCTGTCTATCGGGAGCATCAGGATGATCCGTTGGTGACCACGTTGTTCGCGGAATCGCTGATGAACTTGCAGCCGTGGCGGCACTGGTCACCAGAAGGCGAACCCGGTCCGCATACGCCGGAGATTCGCCAGGTCTTGGAGGCCGGATTGCAGCGCTGGCCCGAGTATCCGGCCCTATGCCATCTCTACATCCACACGATGGAAGCATCGCCGACGCCCGAAGCGGCGCTGCCTTACGCCGACAACCTGCGCGACGCGTTGCCCGGTCAGGGGCACTTGCTGCACATGCCCACGCACATCGACATCTGGCTGGGTGACTATGAAAGAGTGATCATAGAAAATCAGAAAGCGATTGTTGCCGACAACGAATTCTTGCGTCGCGAAGGGCCGCTCAACTTTTACTCGCTCTATCGCATTCACAACCATCACTTTCTCGTCTATGGCGCGATGTTTGACGGGCAGAGCGAACTTGCGCTGCGGGCCGCGCGTGACATAAAGCGCCAAGTCCCTGAGGAAATGCTCCGCCAGCAAGTCGACTTTCTCGATGCCTTCATGCCGACCGACTTGCACGTGCTGGTGCGATTTGGGCGGTGGGAAGAAATCCTCCAGCAACCTGAGCCCGCCGACTATTTGCCGATGTCGCGAAGCATCTGGCACTACGCCCGCACGCTAGCGTACGCGTCGACCAACCGCGTCGACGAGGCGGAGGCCGAGCAGGATGCGTTCGAAGAGGCAGTCGAGCGCGTCCCTGAGACGAGTTTTCTGTTTCAGAATCCCTCGATTAACATCTTGGGCGTTGCTGAAGCAATGATCGCCGGTGAAATCGCTTACCGCCGTGGCGAGTACGACGAGGCGTTCCAACACCTGCGCGAAGCGGTGCGTCTCGACGATGCGCTTAACTACGACGAACCGTGGGGCTGGATGCAGCCCGCGCGTCACGCCTTGGGGGCACTGCTCTTGGAACAAAAGCACTACGCCGAAGCCGAACAGGTCTACCGCGACGACCTCGACCTCCACCCCAACAATCCCTGGGCGCTACACGGACTGGCCGAGTGTCTGGACAAGCAAGGCAAGTCCGAGGAATCCGCCAAGTGTCGACAGCAATTCACGACTGCGGCAAAGCGCACCGACGTCGAGATCACGCGTTCTTGCTACTGCAAGCTGAGCGAGGCTGACTAACGCCACTGGTGTCCAGCAGCTCGCAACCGGCATGTGAACGTTCCTGAATACGTCGTTCACTTGCGCTTCACAATCGCGATATTCCTGCAGAAATCCTGACCATGGCGACCGCGATGCGATGCGTCGGGATGTCGTTGCTCTTGGTTTCAGTTGTCGGTCTGCCTATGCTTACAGACAGGCGAACATTCACCGGGAAGCAACGATCCGCACCATGACCACACCGATTCTGTACGAAACGCACTCCCACACCCCACTTTGCAAACATGCCATCGGCGAGCCCGCTGAGTACGCCGCAGCTGCGCGCGACCGCGGATTGCGTGGGCTGACAATTACATGCCACAATCCAATGCCGGGTGGCTTTTCGTCGGCGGTGCGGATGAGCGAAAATCAGCTCCCCGAGTACGTCGATCTCGTCGCACAGACCAAAGCACAATTCGACGGCGAAGTTGACGTGCTGCTCGGCTTGGAGGCAGACTACTTCGAGGGTTACGAGTCCTACGTGGAAGAACAACTACAATCGGCGGATTTCCACTACGTGCTCGGCTCGGTCCATCCACAAATCGGTGAGTTCCGCCAGAAGTACTGGGTCGAAGATCCGCGGGAGGTACAGCGCACCTATTTTCGTTTGATCGCCCAAGCCGCCGAAACCAAACTGTTCGATTCGATGGCCCATCCAGATCTCGTGAAGAACGAAACCGTCGCTGCCTGGGACCCCACCGCGATCATGGACGACATCTGCCGCGCGCTCGATCGGGTCGCCGCGACCGGCGTGGCAATGGAACTAAACACGTCGGGTCGCAAGAAGCGTATTCGAGAGATGAATCCGTTCCCGGCGATGCTCCGCGAAATGCAATCACGCGGCATCCCCGTCACGATCGGCGCCGACGCCCACACCCCCGAACGCGTCGCCGACAACTTCGGCCCCGCGCTCGATCTGTTGTCGGAATGCGGGTACGAAAACGTATCGTACTTCGTGCGACGGCAGCGCGTCGACGTGCCCATCGAGACCGCACGGGCGAGCTTGTATGAGGCCGAGGTGCCCACGTCCTAAGGTGCTGCTGCCGCTTATCAAGCTCCCAATTCACTAGCATTTTGCGGCGCGCTAAGGTATCGTGTAGCGATGTTCGATATCGCTGGTGACGTCTGCTCTGCCCTTCCACCCAGATCGCCGTTGCTGTGGTTTGGGTCGCTCGGCTTGATGACTTTTGCCCTGGGTTGCGGCGACTCAGGGCCTCAGCTGGCACCGGTGACCGGGCAAGTTTTGCTCGATGGCGAGCCTGTTGCCGACGCAGGGGTGCTGTTCTCGCCCGACAGTCCCGGACCGGCCGCGTCTGGCAGCACTGACGAGCAGGGTAAATTCTCCCTGATGACCGGCTCCCGTGATGGCGCGCTAGTCTCTAGCCATCGCGTAGTCATAAGCAAATCCGAAACCCACGGCGTCAGCACCGATGCCGACGGATTGTCGGGTGCCGTGGTCGACGGGGGCTGGCTGTTCGTCGACCACTTGCCGCGCCGTTACAATGATCCCAAGACCTCCGGATTGACGGCCGACGTCACGGTCGGCGGCGACAACCATTTTACCTTCGAGCTGACAGGGTCCGAAGATGAACCAGAATAGACTACGCCACAAGAAGCTACCTCTCCCCGATCGATTCGGTTTCACCTTGGTGGAACTGCTCGTAGTGATCGCCATTATCGGCGTGCTGGTCGCCCTCCTGCTGCCGGCAGTGCAAGCCGCGCGCGAGGCCGCACGACGATCCAGCTGTCAAAACAACTTCAAACAGATCGGGCTCGCTTTGGCACTATATGAGGAAGCCAGGGGCGAGTATCCGCCGGGCGCCGTTTGGGGAGGTGGTCCGCGGAATCATCGCGGCAGCCTCACCATCTTCATGTTGCCTTACATCGAACAACAGGCGGTCTACGACCTGTTCGACTTCACGATGAACACCGATGACCAGCTGAATCCTAACACGTCGGAGCCCATTGGCAATTTGCCGATCGAGACCTACAAGTGCCCCTCCGACGAGCACCCCGACGACGTCGCTCATAACCGCGCCA
Source organism: Bythopirellula sp. (assembly GCA_965228965.1). Classification (GTDB taxonomy): domain Bacteria; phylum Planctomycetota; class Planctomycetia; order Pirellulales; family Lacipirellulaceae; genus Bythopirellula. The sequence goes on along the minus strand of OZ245849.1, from coordinate 3,625,493 downwards.
TGAGCAACTACGCGGGCCTGAAGGGGTCGTCACGACACATCAACAACAGCAGCTGCCCTTGCCGTACGTTCAACACTTGGAACAGCTTTGCGCTGAGCCCTTACGAGAGTTTTCAAACGGCCAACGACTACGCAGGAGTTTTCACCCGCGTCGGAATCGTGACGAAACTGGAGCACATTACCGACGGACTTTCGCAGACTGCGTATATGGGAGAAACCATTCCCGCTTGCAGCGCCCACGCTTCCAACGGCTGGGCGATGTCCAACAACGGGCAAGGACTCACGTCGACGATCGTGCCAATCAACTTCGATTCGTGTACGCGTGATCGGATACGCGACGGCTGCCCCCGTCCTTGCAATTGGAACATGGAGTTGGGAGTCAAGTCGCGTCACCCGGGCGGCGCTCACCTGCTCTACGGTGATGGCTCTATTCGGTTCCTCAACGAGTCGATCGACATGTGGACCTACCAGTACATCGGCTCCAAAGCGGACGGCGAAGTGATCGCAGTGGACTGATTTTGGCTCGGCTTCTTCCGACGCGGACAAATGGAGCCGTCGTGTTGAGTCCAGAGACTAGACGCAGTTTCGATGTTCCTCTCCCCGTTGGGGAGAGGTTAGGTGAGGGGCAAGTCTACCGAGGAATTAACCCTCCCCTAGCCCCTTCTACGGAACCTCGGACTACGCCACCGGCCGGCAGCAACACACCAGATGAGGCACACAGCGCTCGACAAGGTCGACGCTTCAGGGACCGATGCCGACTCCAGCGCTGCGATAATCCCTGGCAGAATCAGGTTGGCCCTACCCCGTGGTCCTGGATGGATACCGTCTGGCACGTACAGCGCCCAAGTCGTCGGGTCGCTATTGTACAGGCTGAGCCACTCGGGATAGTGGTCGATCAACAACGCGCCGCGAGCAGCGGCAACATCGCGCGATACCTGATAGTAGGCGTCGATTTCTGGACGGTTGGTCAGATGCACGTTCACAGGGTTGTTCATGGTTTGCACAATGATTTCAACCGACGGGTTCTGCGTTTCCAACGCGTCGATCATGGTATTGAGATTCGCAGCCGAGTCCGCGAGCGAAATCGCATACGGCAGATACGCATCGTTGATCCCAAACTCGATAAACACCACGTCGGGGTTCTGAGCCAGTGTTTGCGGTAATTGGCGGTCGAGCCCGCTAAGATTGAAGTTGGCGTTGTCGCTCGAGGCGGCACCGACGCCGTTGTTCCAAAACGTGACGTTCGCCGCGTCTGGTGCCTCACCCTTCAGCCATCGCCTCAGCCAGAGAGCCCAGTCAGACCACGGCCCGTCCGTGAGCGACGTGCCCATCGTCGCGACGGTCACCTGCTCGCCATCGCGGATGTCATTCAAAAACCTCAGCTTCGCCTGGGCTTCCGACCCGACGAAGAAAAAGAACAGGCAGGCGATTAGCAACGTTCGCATAGTCAGACTCCTAGCATTCCCGCAACAACGACCAGACTTCTCCGAGGCAACGTAGTATCAGAGGAGTGACAAGCTAAGGGCGCGTCATCGGCAAAGATACTGACAGATTAGTCCAGCGCCGGTACATCGGCAACCATTCGATGCATACTGGAGCTTGCCTCACCACGATTGCCGCGGGCGAAAGGTGCGCACAGTTGCGCAACGAGGCGAGGGCAAATCGGTATTCCGACTCTAGAACGCATCACGCACGATTTCGGTACGCACGATGCCGAGTCCCAAGCTTCATGTCGCAGTGCCCGATCGCCTAACTCATTGCTTGTTAGAGGCTTGCGAAGCTCGACTTCCATTGAAAGTGGTAGACCACCTGCCACAGGGACAACGGACGGTGCGAAATTCTGCAAATAAATCGGCAGAATTGCTTGACTCGCATGATCCAGCCAGTAGATAGTGGGCACTGGACCAACGGTCAAATTCGAGCTTTGGCCGTTGTCTGACGCAATGGATCTTCAACTTATTCTTGTCGGAGGGAACAATGTCGCGCCGTATTAACATCGTAGCAGTGCTGGTCGCCTTCATGCTCGGCCTTTGGCTCTCGCCACACGAAGTGCAACCAACCAAGGCGGCTCGCCCGTCACTGGGGGCACTACAGGCGCAGATCGACGACCTGATGACTCAAGTCGACGACGTGGATAGTCGGCTCGCTAATGTGGAGGGGGATTACGTGACAGAAGCCCAGGTGGCAGCTGAGTACGTTGCTGCGTTGAATGGATATGCAAGTGACCTAGATCTAGAGTCCCCAAAAATTCTCGCTTCTACGGCGACGTGTGACACCGCTTCGGAAGGCACTCTTCGCTACGACAGCGGGAAACTCCAATGCTGTAATGGAAGTGAGTGGGTCGCACTTACCAAAATTGAGGTTGGTAGCTTCGGGTCTTCCTCAGCTTCCACGACCGGTGAACTTAGGTTCGACACCGCCACCCTCGAATTTCAAGTATCCGACGGCAGCAACTGGAGAACTCTGGCTTACGAGTAACCCTAACTGCCATTTACTACACCGCCGAGAACGGACTCCACGAGAATTTTCCGGAGTAACCGATGAACGTACGTCTGCTTGCCACCGTGTCGACTCTAGTCCTGTCCATCACGGCGGCGACCCAATGTTTGGCTGTCTTGGTCGGATACACCGACAGGTCGGCTTTTGAAGCTGCCGCAGTGGGAGGGACGACAGTTGTTGACTTCGATACCGAATCGACGGGGACCGTTGCGTCTGGTTCAACCATTGATGGCATCACGTTTACGTACGACTTTGGTACTGTCAGCATGACCATCGATGACGCATTCGACACCACTTCGCCGCCGAATTACCTCGGCACAGACGATGGCGGCGTATTCCTCGACGGCGATGACATCGACTTCAGCTTTGCGCCCTCCACCGGGTTCGGCCTGTACATTATCACGGCCGACGAGTTGTTTGACGATGATCTAGAACTGACCGTCGACGGCGAGACAGTTGGCATCGTCGCAGCGGACGTTGAAGGGTCGCTACCTGACGATAGCGATGTGTACTTTCTCGGGATTCAGTCGGATGACAATTCAACGTTCACGACAGCTTCGCTGACCGGGCTCGGCGGTGGTTTCTTCTTCTACAATCTTGATGACGTCGTAACCGCGCAAATGGTCGCGATTCCTGAAGCCGGCTCGGTATTGACCTGGACCGTGATGAGCGGCATCTGCTTCGGCGTGGTTGCTGTGCGTCGTTTCCGAGGATAGACAACTCGCGAGTCCCACGGCACCTCGCCCGTATAGGCGTTCAGCCGCTTCTCAGCTTGTACCTTGGTTGACTACCAACCACGGGGGCCAACATACGCTCGACCCGGCGCACCTCCGCGCGCAAGATCGCGTGGTTTGGAGGCTAGGTTAACTCTTGGCGCAGCCCAGCTTAGATTGCGCTCACTCTAAGCAAAGCCAAAGTAGGATGCGAAGTAGCCAAGTGGAATCGCACTGCAAATCGCCTCATGGTGCGATTACAGGGCGTTCCATCGCACGCTACGACTTGACAGAAAGTTGGCTTCTGACGGGCCGCTCAAATATAATTGAGTGGAAACGCTGACGTATTCGGACTACCCGTGCTGGCGACGATCGACTGGGTGCGAAATATGAAATACTGGTTTCAGCAATTAGACTTGCTGCTACGCGGCGAGAAGACCCGCCCGTCTGTGCTTACTACCGACGGACTTGACGTCCCAGTCCGTGGTTTGGCAGTTATTGTTGTCGTGCTTTGCATGAGCTACGGGTTGTGCATGGGATCGTTCTCGTTGCTGAAAGAGATCCCACCCGAGATCGCGCCCGTCAGTCCTCGCTACATGCAGCTCATTGCAACGACTCTGAAAGTACCGATCCTATTTTGGTTGACGCTCCTGATCACGCTTCCCTCGCTGTACGTGTTGAACGCTTTGGTTGGGTCGCAACTGAGCGCGACCAACCTGCTGCGCTTACTCGTGGCTTCGCTTGCCGTGAATGCGGCAGTCTTGGCGTCGATGGGGCCCATCGTGCTATTCTTTTCCCTCAGTACCAATAGCTATTCGTTTATCTTGCTGCTCAATGTTGCGGCGTTTACTATTGCGGGGGTGCTCGGCCTGTCCTTCTTGCTGCAGACCTTGCATCGATTGACTTCCATGCAACACGCGGCGGACGCACCGGTGAGCGTGCCGACCGAGGTGCCAGCGGCGCCAGCTGTGCCGGAGGAATCAAAGTCAGACGATGGTGATGCCAATGAGAAGCCCGACAAGAAGAAGGACGAACTGCACGCTTTGCAAATGCCGACGGGACAGGTGTTGGCGAGGCACACACGATTCGTCTTTCGCTGCTGGGTCGTGTTGTTTGCTCTCGTAGGGGCACAAACTGGGTGGGTACTTCGGCCGTTTGTGGGAAGTCCCAACCTGGCATTCACCTGGTTCCGCGAGCGGGAGTCCAACTTCTTCGCTGGCGTCTTTCAGGCCTTCATTGACTTGTTGAGCGGAGGCTAGCGACGATGCGCGCCTGGACGCAAACGGCAGACGACATCTTGCGTCGTGCCGATTGGGCTGCTCGGCGGGACGGCACCTGGCAAGTTTGGCTGCGAATACTGACGTGCCTGGTCTGTTTTAGCGTGCTCTACGGCGCCGTGATGGGCACATTCCGAGGACTAACGGGGCAGCCAGAATGGTTGCGGCAGATGATCTATTCAGCGGTCAAAGTTCCGCTGCTACTGACCGTTTCGTTCTGCTTGAGTTTGCCAAATTTCTTCGTGCTCAGCTCACTATTCGGTCTGCGTGACGACTTCGCGAAGGCCGTCCGCGCGATTGTGGCGGCGCAGGCGGGACTCGCCATCGTGCTAGCAGCATTGGCTCCGCTGACGTTGCTGTTCTACGCATCGTCAGCAGACTACAACTGGGCGCTGTTGTTCAACGGACTCGTCTTTGCGACCGCCAGCCTGGCAGCGCAGTTCCTGTTGCGCGAATACTATCGACCACTGGTGTTGCGGAACCCTCGCCACCGCAAACTGCTGGTCGGCTGGGGTCTGCTGTACGTGCTGGTCGCGATACAACTGGCCTGGCTACTGCGGCCCTTCATTGGTGCCGAAGGCGTGGAGGTGCAATTCCTACGCGCCGAGGCTTGGGACAACGCCTACGTCGTGTTGTTCCAACTAATCTGGCGGACGCTGACGGGTTAGTTCGCAATCCGTTTGCAAGATTAGAACTCCCTGAAGTAGATGTACATACAGTGATAGATATACCCCAATAGCCACTACTTGCGGAACCGTGTTCGCTTTACCTGTTTGAATTGCATAAATCTGGTAACAGTGACTAACCCTTCGACGGGTCCGAAGTGTCGGTCACTGGCTGCGTTTCGTCTGTCGACGAACCCGGCCCTCGTGTTCTCACTGCGCGGCCAAAAATAGTTGCTGAAATTGGGCCAGCCGTTCGCGTAGAATGCGGCGTGGGCTTTCAGTCGTTCCAACGGCAAGGTATCTGCGACTGAGCCGTCGGCGCTAGCCGCGGGTTATCTGCCCGCAACGTGGGGTCGCGATTTTACCCGCGGCTGGCGCCGACGGCTCGATTTGGAACGACGGACTTTTGTCCGCGCGTGGTCGGACAGGAGCACGGCCGCCAATTCAGTTTTGGCAACACCAGGACCGCCGGGCCATTAGTCCTGAAACGTCGGTTGCCTCTACGTCGCGATGCAATAAAACGATGGCGCTACGTAGGCCTAATCAGGTGGTGGCGAAATTCTAGCAGCCGATCTATGTTTCCACGGCAATTGGTGAAACTCAACGCTTGCGTGCCCGTGCCAGTCTTGTCCGCCGCAATTGGGGGGTGGCCAAAAGTTGTGCTCGCATCGCTCATGCTCACCGTCGATAATGGATGGCAAGCTTCGTTCTTTGGCATTCAAACAAACCCTCAATCGTCAGACGGAGACCATCCGATGCTAACGCGGTTGCAGCGCGCTTGGTCAAGTACCCAGGTCTTGATCAGCGCTTTTCCAAAGCGGCGCGATTGAAAACTGCAGAAGTCCCGCAGTTTTGCGGCGGTCGATCCAGGCAGAGGCTTACGTTCAAGGAGTTTGTGGATTTGACACGCGCAGAAGAAAGGACTTTTGCGGAAAAAAATCACGTGTCGCAAACAAAGCAGAGCGGCAAAAAGGAGCAAAAATCGGTCCCGAGAAAAGCATCGCAAGTCGTGTAAACATCGCCGATCAATGTCATGCCAGGCGCGCGACACGCGTTACTGGTTTACCTATCTCACCTTGGTTCTCCAGTGTAGAATACGGTATTTCCTCGCTGGGCTTGCTCGCCTTGCGGCGGGGGCGGGAGGTCCGTAATCTTCCGCTGCACAAGAATCGTTTTTGCTAGCACATCGGAAGAAGTCTTCGAAACATGTTGCGTTATTGGACCGCCGGCGAATCGCACGGCAAAACCTTGTTGGCCCTGGTGGATGGCTTTCCGGCAGGCGTGACGATCGATACGGACCTGATCGACGTGGAACTGAAGCGTCGCCAAGGCGGTTACGGTCGCGGCGGTCGGCAGCGCATCGAAACCGACAAGGTCGATGTGCGCTCGGGCGTGTGGAAGGGCGTGACGTTGGGGAGTCCGATCGCACTGGAAGTGATCAACCGCGACTTCAAACTCGAGCGCCTCGACGATCTTCCCCGGCCGCGTCCTGGACACGGCGACCTGACCGGCGCGGTCAAGTACCTGGGCAGCATTCGCGGTGTGTTGGAACGAGCGTCCGCCCGCGAGACGGCGGTGCGAGTGGCCGCGGGTGCACTGTCGAAGCAACTGTTGGCCGAGTTCGGCATCACGGTGTTTGGCTACGTGCTGGAAGTGGGCCCCGAGCGAATCGAGCCGGTCGAAGGGACGGTGGAGGAACTCAAGGCGATTCGCGATCAGAGCGAACTTTACAGCCTCAACTTGGATCGCGACCCCGACATTAAGGCACTGATCGATAAGACCGGCAAGGAGGGCGACACGCTGGGCGGAATTATCGAGGTGCGCGTCGAGGGCTGTCCGTTTGGGTTGGGCACGCATGCACAATGGGATACGAAGCTGGATGGCAACCTGGCAAAAGCCGTGATGGCCGTGCAAGCAATCAAGGGTGTGGAAATCGGCCTCGGATTCGAAGCGGCTCGTCGACCGGGCTCACAAGTGCATGATCCGATTCACTACGACGAGTCGCAACAGGACTCGCCGACGCTAGGCTATTCACGTCCGACCAACAACGCGGGCGGACTGGAAGCAGGTATGACTAACGGTCAGCCGATTGTGATTCGCGCGGCCAAGAAACCAATTAGCACACTGGCCAAACCACTGGCATCAATCAACCTCGACACGAAAGAGCCAGAGCAAGCAAGCTACGAACGCAGCGACGTGTGCGCGATTTCAGCGGCCAGCGTAATCGTCGAAAACGTCGTGGCCTTCGAAATCGCCAAGGCGGTGGTCGATAAGTTTGGCGGCGATAGTTTAACGGAGATGAAGGCACGGCATCAGTTGTTTCTGGAGATGGCTAAGGAAAGATAGATGGCAACACAATTTCCGTTGCTCCTCTCCCCTCCGGGGAGAGGCTGGGTGAGGGGGCGAAGCGGGTAGACGTATCGGCCCTCACCCCGACCCTCTCCCACAGGGAGAGGGAGCCCGACTTAAGAACGGCTCAAGAGTTTTTGGATGTTCACCCTACACGAAGCAACCCAGCGTCGCGTCTGTCGTGTCAGTTTCTTGGTACTATGCGTCGTGCCGACGTTGGTGACGTTGGCGGGGATCGCTTACTGCAATCGTCCGTGGCGGCATCAGGACTGGCAGAATACGCTGGCCAGCAGTTTGCATCTGCGGGCAGAGGTTGCGGACGTCTCGCAGCCAGTGCCGGGTAAGAAGGTGCTCACGAGGCTTCGATTAGCCGGATTGCACAGTGGTGCGGAACTCGGCTCGATCGATCGCCTGACGATGCGACGCGACGATGGCCGCTTGCTGCTTGATGCGGACGTGCTGCAGTTGCAGGCGAGTGAGCTCTCCAATCTCGCGACGGCGCTGAAGACATGGCTGTCCACGGATCGGGCGGGCGAACTAGCGTTTCACGCTGACGAGCTGACGATCGTCAGTCCGCAGCGGTCGGAGTTGCAACTTGTCGATTTGTCGGTTCGCAGTGCATCGGGCGGACGCGTGTTTAGAATCACCGCCCGCGATCTCTCCGGCAATACGCTCAAGGTCGACATCAAGGCGGACGACGAAGGAGTCCGTGGAATCATCGACGCCCAACAGGCAGCGGTGCCTGCGTGGCTGATCGGCGAGTTGGTCCCCGGCATCGGCGGTTGCGAATCGGCGAGTTTCACCGGACTGCTCGACGTCGAGAACTCGATTGTCGACCAGCACGGCAAGCTAACAGGCGCCCTCAGCCAAGTTGACACGCAGCAGTGGGGCGGCACAGCCCCTCATCAACTTCAGGGACTCGCGAACATCCAACTGGAACAAGTCGTTTGGAAAAATGGCCGACTGGAGTTGGCGCGCGGAAGCATAGCGATCGACGGCGGCTCTGCGACGTACTCGCTATTGCTCGACATGCAAAAGAAGCTGCTGTGCACGACGGGACCCGCGTTGCAACAGCCGAGAGCCTCCGGCGAATGGGTTCCCTTCGATGAACTGATGGTAAGGTTCAATCTCAGTCAACGGGGACTGGTGATCGCTGGCGACGAATCAGGACACTTAGTCATTAGAGATAGCGAACCGTTGGTGATTGCGCCCCCGGCCAACACGCTGCTGCCAACTGCACAGATCGTGCAACTCTTTCACCAGTTCACGAGGAAGGTCGGGTGGATGCCGGCCACCAAAGCCGCACACGAGATGGCGGACGAGTTGCCGTTGCCTGATGAAGAGGAGGTCGAAGAAAATCGCTAGTGAGGCTTTGAGAGGGCTCCGCTAACGCTTGGTTATTTTAAACCATCGATGTGTTCAGCTTACTTGGAATGTATCTCGATCACTGGGCCTTGCTCGGCGGCGTACTTGTCGACGGCTCGACGACCGAGGTTGCCGTTCTTCTGGGCTGCGGTGTAGTGGGCCAGGAAATGAGCGGGCGTGGCGGGGCCTTGCTCGGCGAGTTCGCTTAGCAACAGTTCCGCGGCCTCCAATTCACCGTCTTCGAACAACTGGAGCGCCCGCGAGTAGTCGTCCAATCGCGATTTGACGGCGGCCGCTTGGGAGGCAGGATACGCGGTAAAGAGCTCCGCCGGTCGCTCCAGACCGGGGAGCTTGGCCGTACAGACGCGAAGCGTGAAGAACTTGTCGGACAGTTTGGTTTGCGTTGCGGCGGTGATCACCAGCGGCAGTTGCAACTGTTTTGAAGCGGCTTGCACGCGATTGGCCACATTGACCGCGTTCCCTCGCGGGCCATACTTCAGGCGGCTGCGCGTACCGGCATTGCCGACATAGGCGATGCCCGTGTGAATACCAATACCCAGCTCCAAGGGCCGATCGAGTTGCTCCTTCCACTTCTCGGCCACTGGTTCGAGCACGTCGAACAGTTCGATCGCCGCCTGACAAGCGAGGTCAGCGTGACCGGGTTGCTCGATGGGTGCGTTCCACAGAGCCAACAGGCCATCGCCGTAGTAATCGACGACCACGCCTCGCTGCGTGACGACAACCTGCGTTAGCGCCTCCATCACATCGCCGAGCAGATCGTAACAGTCGGTCAGCTGTAGTGTTTCCGCAAGCGCCGAGTAGCCTCTGAGGTCGGCAAACATTAGCGACACTTCGCGTTCTTGTCCTGCCAGGCTCTCGGGGTGCTGCTGAATGTACTCCGCCACCGTTGGCGAGAACGCCTGTTCAAGCAGCACACGCGCGCGGGCTGCCTCGGTCTCGCGCTGCAGACGGGCGATCCCCACCGCGACCGAATCGGCGAGCAGTTGAACAAGACGAGCTTCCAGGGGCCGCACACCGCGCCGTCGGTTCGCGTCGTTGATGTTGCGAATGCCGTAGACGGCACCGATTAGCCGCTGGCTCTCGTCAAGCACCGGCGCAATGACGATCGCGTTCGGATACCGCAGAGGAGCGTCGTCTTCCGCCTCCTGGTACCAGGTGGTGGTTTGTAGCGCGAGGCGATTGAGCGCTGTCTCGTCGAAGCAGATGCCCTTCTCCGGTTCGGTGAGCTGGCTGCTAACAATTTGCCAGGGCGAACCGGTGTTTTGCTCGTCGCGGCGGAGTATCCAAGCTCCGTCGAGCCCGACGGTCTCGACGGCAAACCGCGCCGCGTCGTCGTAGAACTGTTGTGACCCTGCCGCCGCACGATGGAGCTTTGCCGTTTCGGTGAGCCAACGCGTAACCGTCGCGGCGGATGGCCCAAGTTGTACGTCATCGCCTGTGTGGGGCAGCATCAGATCGTCGAGCCCCGTTTGTTTGAGCGGTACCAGTGGACGAAGTTCGTTGGACACGCGCAGTTCCACCCACGCGTCACCGATCCGCATCCGGCAGGGCATCGACAAGATGGTGCTCCCTGTCAGCTTCCGCCCATCAGGCGTGCGAAGCTGCTTGGTAGAAACTGATTCTAGCAGGACGAATTCTGCCTCCACCCGAACAACGACGTCACACTCGTTCAGTTGCTGATCTTCGCCCCATACCGGCGTCCAGCGCTGCTCAACGGTCGGCGATTGGCTCAGGCCAACGAGCTGAGAGCAACCGTTCCATTGCTCGTGGCGATGCTCACTGAAAATCGCGAGATGATACATGGCAGTTGTCGCGGAGACTGCTGGGCGTTTGGTCGCCCGGCGGAGAAGTTGGGCGTCCAACAAAGGATAGGTCACCCCCGTCCCGCTTTTGGGTAGGAATGGCCACTACAATCGTCATTTCTGGATGCTAGCAGACAATTTGCCGCTAGCCGCATCTGTTCTCGACACGATGCAGGCATTGCGAAATAATGCTAGCCAGCTGGTCAGACAAAACGGCACTGATTGGGGGCGAATCCTCCCAGATCAGACGGCCTCCGTCCGCGTCGGGTGGGGGAACCGCAACTCGTGCAGGGAAGCATCGGTGAATTGGCAAGTGGTGGGATTGGTCTCGGGCGCGATGCTGTTGGGCGTTGCCGGGCTGCAAGCAATGGGAGCGGTCGTTGGCGCCCGTCGTCGCGCACGCGCAGCTCAGACCCACTGCGAGGCACGCCAACACGAGTTCGACCGACAGTTGGCGAAAGAGTTGCAATGGGCCCGTGCCTCCAAGCCAATCTTCAAGGCGTGGGAGGGAACACGGCCATTCCAAGTGACTGCGGTCGTCGACGAAGCGGCTGACTGCAAATCGTTCTATCTTGTCCCCACCGACGGACACCCCCTGCCCCGTTTCGAGCCCGGGCAATTCCTGACGTTTAATCTGCCGATCGATCCGCGCAAGAAGCCGCTCGTGCGTTGCTACTCACTCTCTGATCGCCCGCGGGAAGACTACTACCGGATCACGGTCAAGTACGCACATCCTCCACAGGGCAACGCCACGTTGCCCGCCGGCGACGGGAGCAGCTACCTGCACCGCCGCGTCGACGTCGATTCAATCCTGGAAGTGCAGGCGCCTCGTGGCGCGTTCTTCCTCGACCCGACCGACAATTCACCACTGGTGCTAATCGGCAGTGGGATTGGCATCACGCCGATCTTGAGCATGGCCAACACGATCGCACACGAACGCCCCGACCAACGGGCACACGTATTCGCCGGCTTTGGCAACAGTGGGGAACACCCGTTCCGTGAAACGATGCGCCAGCTAGATGCCGACCATGAGAACCTGCAGTTCGACATCAGCTATTCCCGGCCCATGCCGGCTGACCAGGTTGGGCGCGATTACGATCACCGCGGCTACGTTGATCTGGCCAGGCTTAAGCAGTTGTTGCCGTCGAGCAACTACCGATTCTACGTTTGTGGTCCCGCTGCAATGATGGCGACTTTGGTACCCTCGCTGCGAGCTTGGGGGGTACCGAAGGAACACATTCACTATGAGGCATTTGGGCCAGCCTCGGTGAATAGCATCGCCCCAACGCGCACGACCGAGGACATCGCGCGCGGCCCCTGCCAGGTGGAGTTCCTGCTGGCGCATGCCAGTTTGGCTTGGGCGGGCAACCACGAGTCGTTGCTAGATTTCGCGGAAAGTCAGGGGGTACCGCTCGACTACGGTTGCCGCGCCGGAAACTGCGGGCAGTGCTTAGTCTCGGTGAAGTCAGGCAGTGTCGAACACGTCAAGGAGCCCGGCTTGCCACTCAAGAAAGATCAGTGCCTCACATGCATCGGTGTGCCATGCGGTGATGTCGTCTTGGAGGCCTAGCCGTGAATGAACTCATGACCAATCAACGAACGACCAATTCCCTGGGCGCCAACGATTACCTTCATTGGTCATTCGTTCATTGGTCATTGGTCATTATTTTGCTACTGGCGGCACCACGCGCGGCGGCCGAGACGAACCTTGAACCAATCAAATGTGACCCAGCGCTGGTGCTGGGATCCGAATCTTGCGCGAAATGCCACGAGAACGAAGTTCGTCGGTGGAAGCAAACCCCTCATTGTCAAACATTCGAAACGCTGCATCGCAAGCCGGAAGCAAAAGCCATCACCAAGCGGCTAGGGCTTTCGACAGTCAAACGCAATGACACCTGCGTGAAATGCCATTACACGCAGCAGCAACAGGGCACGCGCGTCCGCGTTGTCGACGGGGTATCCTGCGAATCGTGCCACGGTGCGTCCAAGAACTGGACACCGCTGCATAACGACTACGGCGGTCCAAACGTGACGAAGGAGATGGAATCGGCCGAGCATCGCCAGCAGCGGCGCGAGGCAAGTATCGCGGCAGGGATGAACAATCCCACGAACCTGTACCTAATCGCGCGGCAATGTCTCGCCTGTCACACAACCCCTGAAGAACAGCTGGTGAACGTCGGCGGACACCAACCTGGCAGCCCTGATTTCGAGTTGGTTGCCTGGTCGCAAGGCATGGTCCGACACAACTTTCTGCGCACCAACGGCACTTCCAATGCCGCAGCCACGCCAGCCGAGCTACGCGTCATGTATGTCGTTGGCGTGATGGCGGACTTAGAGGCCAGTCTGCGGGCAACTTCCAAAGCGACCATCAAGGCACCGTTTGGCACCGCATCCGCCCAACGGGCTGCTCGCCTGAAACGCAAGCTATATGAAATCCAGCAGGTGATCGAAGATCCCAACGTGCAACAAGCGATGGACGCGGCGCTGATGGCTCCGCTGAAACTGAACCAGCAAGATGTGCTAGCCTCAGCTGCCGAATCCGTTGGTAAGGCAGCGTTCGCCTTTGCCCAATCCGCTGACGGCAACGACCTGGCCGCGTTGGATTCACTGTTGCCCGACCCGAGCAAATACAAGTAGCCAGAAGAACCGTCATGATGCCCACTGAAGTCGCCGTCGTACGCCCCCAGCGTTGGGATATCCCGTTTGGGGACGCGATGCGCGAAGAAGATGTCGACCAACTGCTGAGGATCGAGCCGTTTCGCGGCATTGACGCGACGCGATTTCCGGCCGCGATTCCGCTGCGTGGAATTCTCAAGAACGACGCCCGCATCAACAGTTACGAGCACGGTGACATCATCGTCCGCGAAGGAGACTACGGCAACAGTGCCTTTCTGATTCTGCAAGGCAAAGTCAGTGTCGTGCTAGATGGTCTCGACCCGGCAGCGCTGGGTCGTCAGCCGCCGGCGAAAAAAGGTGTGCTTCAGTCGCTGCTGAGTTTGCTGAAGAACCCACGCCTGCCGGAAGTGCGTTCGCAGTTTCGACCCAACGACGAGAGCATCACTGCCGATCGGCACCCCGTGGCGGACCTTGCCCAAACGCGAGTCTTCCTGCAAGACGTGCCACGTATGTTGGAAGGGGCACGAAGTGTTACGCTCGAATCCGGTGAGATCTTTGGTGAGCTGGCCGCACTCACGCGCACCCCACGCTCGGCGACGGTTCTGGCGGACGGGGAAGTCCTGCTGCTGGAGTTGCGCTGGCAAGGCTTGCGAGACCTGATGCGACGAACTGATGCGTTGCGTCAGCATGTGGAACGTCTGTATCGCGAAAACAGTCTGCGCGTGCACTTGCGGGAAACTCCTCTATTCTCAGAGCTACCTGCCGGCCAACTTGAAGCGCTTGCCGAAGCCACTCAATTCGAGACACACGGAAACTTCGAGTGGCACGCCACGTTCGAGGTACCGCGCGAATCGCCACCCCAGGATGCGATCGTCAGCGAGCCGTTGATCGTCGAAGAAGATTCTCTTTGCGATGGAATCGTGCTGGTGCGAAGCGGATTTGCGCGTTTAAGCCATCGTTACGGGCACGGACATCGTACCGTTGCTTATTTAGGCAAAGGGCAGGTTTTCGGTTTGACCGAGGCGATCGAAAGCTACCAAACCCACGAGACCGTCAAGGTCTCGAATTCGCTGCGCGCATTAGGCTATGTCGATGTTCTGAGAATTCCCCAATACGTCTTGGAACAGCATGTCTTCCCCGCGGTGGCGGATTCCGTCCTCACAGAGGTTGCCAAGAAACATGCGGTGCGGTGTTCGCATCACGATTGCGAGCTGTCTTCGGGATCCGCTGGTCAGGAGCAAGCTCACGTCGAGAGCGATTTGCTAGAGTTCCTAGTCGAGGGCCGTTTCATCAATGGGCCACAGGCAATGCTGATCGACTTGGATCGCTGCACGCGCTGCGACGATTGCGTTCGCGCTTGTGCGGCCACTCACAACAACAATCCCCGTTTCATCCGCCATGGTCATAGTCACGGTTCGTACATGATCGCGCACGCCTGCATGCACTGCGTCGATCCGGTGTGCATGATTGGCTGCCCGACCGGAGCGATCGGCCGCGACCAGGAAACCGGCGTCGTGCGGATCAACGACCTCACCTGCATCGGCTGCAGTACCTGCGCGAATAGCTGTCCCTACGACAATATCCGCATGGCGGAAATCCGCGACCGCCGTGGTGCCGTTGTGCTGGACCAAAACACGCAGCAACCGATTCACAAAGCCACCAAGTGCGACCTCTGCGTCGACCAGACTGGAGGACCGGCATGTCAACGCGCTTGTCCCCACGACGCGCTGGTTCGTATTGACTTGGGCAACCTCGGAGAACTCTCGCAGTGGGTGAATCGATAGTGATGCCAAGTGATTGCTCTGTCTCTATGTGTCCTGTAGCAGCGACATCTCGTACCTAGTTCGTTCCATTGAGGCCATTTGCTATGCAAACCTTTGTCAGTCGCAGGCTACGGAATGCCGCTCTGACGATCACTGCGCTTTGCCTCCTGATGGCATGGCTTCGCTGGCGCGAGGCGGGTCTGCATGCGACCAGCTTCGACACCGGGTACATACTGTTCGCTGCTCTGCTGTTTCTCGGGCTTTACAACGCCCGCAAGAAGCTGCCAGTCCTGCCGTGGACAACCTCAGCGGGGTGGCTGCAAACGCACATCTATGTTGGGCTAAGCACGGCAGTATTGTTTGGGCTTCACGTCAGTTGGCGCGTGCCAGACGGTATTCTTGAGACAACGCTAACGACGTTGTTCGCGGCCACGTTCGTCAGTGGACTAATCGGCCTGTATTGGACGCGGACATTGCCACGAAAGCTGGCCAGAGTGAGTGAGGAGGTGATCTACGAGCGAATCCCCATGCTCCGCAGTCAACTCCGTGATCGCGCGCAGCATACAATACTCGACACGGTCCACGCCGCCGGCGCGACGACGTTGGGCGCGTTCTATTCCGACCGACTGCACGCGTTCTTCGAACAGCCGCGAGGACTCCGTTACTACCTATTTCCTAACAATCGCCTTCGCAAGCAGTTGTTGGCGGAACTGACCGAGATCAGCCGTTACCTGTCCGAGCCCGAACGGAAAACGTGCGAACAACTTTTTGCCCTGGTCCGCCGTCGCGATGATTTGGACTATCATGCGGCGCTGCAGTGGCGACTGAAGACATGGCTGTTCTTGCATATTGGTTTGACCTATCCGTTGATCGCGGTCGCCAGCCTACATGGGGTGCTTGCGCACCTGTTTGACGGAGGGTCACTGTGAGAGACCCCCTGCAGGAATTCAAGGGCGACACGTACGAGCGGCCCAACCAGGAGTGGTTGTGTGGGCGTTCCGAAGAAGGCCATATTTGCCCAATCGGTCCCAGCAGTCGTGGACGCTGCCCAGGCGCCACTGCGTGTCACCCGCTACGGGAAGGAGATCGTTGGGTCTGCAACCGTAGTGCCGCACGTGGAGGCCTGTGTGAGAACGGACCATCGCCCGATGGCCAGTGCTGTCAGCTCTACCAGTGCACACCGTTGCCCTCACTCCGCGCGCGGCGAGGGAGTTTCGTTTTAGGCTGCTTTCTCGCGACGCTCGGCGGATTGATTTTGCTGCTGAGTTCGCCGGAGCGAAACAACTTGCTTGCCCCGGGAGATCTCTCGGTGCAACACGCGCCGCTGCTCAGTCACGGCGGAGACACCAATCGCTGCGCGAGTTGTCATGCCGCCGGCAACCAGACCTTTGTCGAGTGGATGCAGCATGCCATCGATCCGAAGTTGGCCTCTCCCACACAGTCGGAACTCTGTCTGGAGTGTCACAAGACCCAGATCCCCAACTCGCTCGCCCTGGCGGCCCATAACGTTTCGACGGCAGAGCTGATGGCAAACTCAGACCCGACGGCACAGCGAAGGCTTGATCCGACGACGGAACTTGCCTGTTCAACCTGCCATCGTGAACATCATGGTGCCAGCCACGATCTGACATTCATGAGTGACAACTCGTGTCAGGCTTGTCATCAAGAACAGTATCACAGCTTCGCCACGGACCATCCGGAGTTCGAAAACTGGCCGACTCGGCGCCGCACACGAATCGCTTTCGACCACGGATCGCACCAGCTCAAGCATTTTCCCAAAGAGCAACAAGAGTTTGCCTGCGCCACGTGCCACGTACAAGATAGCGATGGCGCATTCCAGCAGACGCTCGACTACGAAGCCACGTGCGCGAAGTGCCATGACAGTAAAATCGCCACCAGCTGGGACACCGGAGTGGCGATGTTTGCACTCCCCATGATCGAGGTTGAGGCATTGAATGAGGCCGGTCATCAAGTCGGACAGTGGCCCGAAGAGGAATCGGAGGAGTTCGACGGAGCCTTGCCGCCGATCGCCAAGCTCTTACTGGTCGCGGACGATGAGGCAGCGGCTGCGATGGAATTGTTAGGCGCCGATTTCGACTTCTTCGATGTTGATCCCGACGATCCGAACCAACTGAAGGCCGCGGCCGACGTCGTGATGGCGACAAAACGCTTGCTGTTTGAGATCTCCATCGAAGGCCAAACTGCACTTCGAGTGCGAATAGAAGATGTATTGGCCCGCAAGCTAACAACTCAAGAGTTCGCGGCTCTGACGGCCCGGCTTTCCCCGGATAACCTCCGGGTGATTACCCAGCGTTGGCTGACGCGACTGACACAGGAAATGTCTGGTGATGCGCCGAAGACAGCCGTTTCTACGCCCACAGCCGACCCAGCACCAGATCGCGAGGAGGCGCTCAAACGCGTGGTAGCAGGTGGATGGCTGAGCGATCAGACGACGCTCTCGATTCGTTACCGACCGACCGGTCACGCCGATCCTTGGGTGACCGCCTGGATCGACGTGTTGACTGAAGCGACCAATGGACGACATGCGAAGATCACCAAGCCACTTCTTAAACAAATGATGTCGCCTACGGCTCCCGGGCAATGCGGCAGTTGCCACAGTTTGGATCGAATGGACGACGACCGTTGCGTTGTCCAATGGTTTGCGAAACGCGCGGATGACCAAGCGTCGTCATTCACCACGTTCTCGCACGCGCCGCACTTAACCCAAGCCGAGCTAACAGACTGTCAATCGTGCCACCAGATCAATCCCCTCGCCAGCGTGATGGCGACCTATTCCGATACCGACGCGACGACATTCGAGAATGGTTTTCAGTCGCTCACCAAACAAGACTGCGCTGAATGTCATACGCCCAAAGCGGCGGGCGATAGTTGTCTGCAGTGCCACAAGTACCACGTCGGCTCGAACTAACCGAGAATCGCCCCGGCACGTTTCTGGCAGTGCCCGCAGTAGTACGTTGAGCGCTGGGTCTGCACGATTCGTTTGATCTTCGCTTCCTGGCAACGTGGGCAGGGCTCATCGACCCGTGCGTACACACGGTGCTCGTTCTGATAGCCTCCCTCTTCATTCAGCGCATTGCGATAAGTACCGTCACCCAGGGTTGAGCCTTCGTAGCGGATGGCTTCCTCAAGCACCATGTGAGTTGCCGTCGCGAGTGCTTGCCACTGCCGCCGTGTCATCGCGCTACACTTGCGGGTAGGGTGGATGCCAGCAACGTGTAGTATTTCGGACGCGTAAATGTTGCCAATGCCCGCAACTGCTCGCTGGTCGAGCAATGCTGGTTTGATCTCGCGACGCGACGTGCCCAGTCGCGAACGGAAGTCCTCCGCTGCAATACTCAGCGCGTCAGGTCCAAGTTTCTCCAGTCCAAAGGTGGCTTCAAATTCGACGCGAGAAAAGAGGCGAACATTTCCCAGCCCGCGGCGGTCCCAATAGAGGACCTCGTCAACGTCGCCTCCGTCCAATTGCAGACGCCAGCGCAGATGTTCTGTGGTGGGCGGGTCGACCACGAGCACCAGGCCGGTCATGCGCGGCTCGATGACGATCGCGTCGTCGGTGTCGAGCCAGATCACCACACGCTTGCCGGCGCGAGACAGCTCGCTAATCGTGGCTCCCCGCACCCGTCGGCGGAACTGTGCGATTGTCGGTGAGATTTGTATCGGCTTGCGAGCACAACGCAGCTTCGCCACATTCGTCACCTGGCAGCCAACCGCAGCTAGAATCCCGCGCCGCATCGTTTCAACCTCGGGGAGTTCGGGCATGGATAATTCGGTTTGCTCGATTCAACGTGAAATTGCGTCAGATTTGTGCATAGCGAATCATAATACTGACCTCTGAATTGCGATATCCCTTGACCCTCTACCAGCCGCAATTGACAATGAAGAGTTCACGACAGAATTAGTGACTTCGGAGTAATGAATGTCGACAGCCTCAGAGAAGATTTCAGCTAGTGTCCCCGACGATGCTGGGCGATTTGGTGAGTTTGGCGGACGCTACGTTCCCGAGACGCTCGTCCACGCGCTCGATCAGCTGGAACAGGAGTACGAAGAGTCTTGCCGCGATGCGGCGTTTCAGGCGGAGCTGGACGAACTGCTCAAGAACTACGTCGGCCGGCCCTCGCCCTTGTACTTCGCGAAGCGACTCACCGAGAAATGCGGCGGTGCCGAAATCTGGTTCAAGCGCGAGGACCTCAATCACACCGGCGCGCACAAAATCAACAATACGCTGGGGCAAGCATTACTCACGCTGCGAATGGGCAAGAAACGCGTGATTGCCGAGACCGGTGCTGGTCAGCACGGTGTGGCCACGGCTACTGCCTGTGCCCATTTTGGTCTGCCATGCGTGGTCTACATGGGCGAAGAGGATATTCGCCGGCAGGCTCCCAATGTTTTCAGCATGAAGCTGATGGGCGCTGAAGTCCGACCCGTAACGACCGGTTCGCGAACGTTGAGGGACGCGATCAACGAAGCGATGCGCGATTGGATGGCCAGCGTGGAAGACACGCACTACATCCTCGGTTCGGTCGTCGGTCCGCACCCATTTCCGCGAATTGTGCGCGACTATCAGTCCGTCATCGGTCGCGAGACAATTGAGCAATGTCGTGCTCGGCTCAATCGTTTGCCTGACTTGGTGATTGCGTGCGTCGGTGGCGGCAGTAACGCGGCGGGAATGTTTTATCCGTTTGTGGATCTTGAGGAAGTGGAACTGCTGGGCGTAGAGGCCGGTGGGCGAAGCGATCAGCCGGGCGACCACGCCTCGCCACTGACCTACGGCAGCCCCGGCGTGTTGCATGGTAGTTTCTCGTACGTCATGCAAGACGAAGACGGCCAGACGTCGCCCGTGCATTCGATGTCGGCAGGACTCGATTACCCGGGGGTTGGTCCTGAGCACAGTTATTGGAAATCAACTGGCCGCGTGAATTACACTTGCTGCACCGACGACATCGCCATGCAGGCGTTCGACGCGGTCGCGCAGCTGGAAGGAATTCTGCCGGCACTGGAAACTTCGCACGCTATTGCCAAAGCGATGGAAGAAGCCAGCAAACGACCAAGCGATCAGCGCATCGTGGTTTGCCTGTCAGGACGAGGCGACAAAGACGCGAACGAAGTTGCTCGTCTCAAGGGCCAAAAGTACGGATAACAACAGGCATCTCGCACAGGCGCGCAGGCGCAAGGATCTTCTAGAATACTCACCTTTATGTCTTCGCGCTATCGCGGTAGACCTATCCACTTTTAAGACATGTCCAAGATCGACGAACTGTTTAAGACGCTTCGCGCCGCGAATCGCAAGGCATTGATGCCGTTCATTACCGCCGGGGACCCCGACCTCGAGTTCACGGCCGCCGTGCTCAAAGAGCTAGTCGCGCGGGGCGCTTCCATGTGCGAGGTTGGAATTCCCTACAGCGATCCCATCGCGGATGGACCGGTCATTCAGGCGTCGTACACACGCGCACTCGACAATGGGGTGAAACTAAAAAGTATTCTCGCAGCTCTTGCGGACGTGGTTCCAGAACTGTCAGCGCCAGTAGTGACCATGGTCAGCTATGCGATCATCTATCGCCATGGGCTGGAAAAGTACGCCGACGAACTAAATTCGCGGGGCATCGCTGGCATGATCGTCCCAGATTTGCCGGTGGAAGAATCGCCCCAATTGGCCAAAGTTTGCGAAGCACGCGATCTGAGTTTGATTCAGCTCGTCACTCCAACGACGCCACAAGAACGAGCGAAGAAGATCACCGAAACATCCAGCGGCTTTCTGTACTACGTGTCAGTGGCAGGGATCACCGGTGAGCGCACCGAATTGCCTCCCGATTTGGTCGATCGCGTGAGCTGGCTGCGCGAACAGACTCCCCTGCCCGTCTGCATCGGTTTTGGGATCAGCAAACCCGAGCATGTCAAGCTTTTAGCGCCGGTGGCCGACGGGCTGATTGTCGGGTCGGCCATCGTGCGACGGATGGCCGCAGTGGAAGACGAGGGTCGTGATGCGACATTGCGACAAATCGGCGACTACGTGGCTTCTCTGCTGACTGCGCTCGATTGATTTATTATTCTGGCGCGGAAATGTCGTCGGGCCGATATTAGATGAAGCGGCATACCGAATAAACTGAATTTGACTTGCCTCAAAATCGCAAGGTAAAATTGAGTTGGTTGAGTCGTGATCTGATTCAGCGAAGATTCTAGCGGCAACCATCTGCTCACGACCTAGCCGATCCCTGCACCTGATGCCTTAGAGACTGATGGCATCTGGGTGATCAAGCACTCGGAGGTTGTCGATGCAAGCAGATTTTCCACGCCGACGTCCCGATGGTTCTCGTCGCAGCGAAGTACTCCGACGTTTCTTCGCCGGGCTAACGGAATACACCTTCTCCACGCAGTTGGGCGTGGCTGATCCGCCGCTGGTCGATTACCTTGCTGAGATGCTCGTGCATTTCGTTCGCACCGATGCGATCTACGGCGTGCGAACCCCGACGGGACAGCGTCTCTCGCAAGTTGCTGACATGTTGGCCGAAGCCCAAGCGCGTCAGGGAGCCGCCCGCCGCCGCCTACACCGTCACATCGGCGACTTCACGCTGTTTTGGACCGGCCTGTATCCTGAAATTGCCGAACGGCAACGCCAGGGGCAAAAGGACAGTTTGCTCGACTACCAAGATCAAGGCAAACGGAACTACCTGATTGCCAGCCGCCTGCCCGCCGACAGACAATCGGCACCCGACGAAGTGCTGGAACGGTTAAGCGATCGCTTCGAACTCTGCGTTTACGGTCTCGGCGAAGTCCGCAAGCAATGGGAAGAACGCGAAGGCGAGAGTGACGGGCCTTTGCTGTTAGGATGATGACAAGCACATCACGCGGTGACGCAGAGAGCGGCGAGTTCCGTCTAGCCGAGCTAGACGGTCTATATCTTTGAGTGGAGACGAGTCCATTATGGGTGCCGACGTCATCGCCTTACTGCAGATCGATGACAATAGCCCCAAGACAGAACCACCATTTACAAACGATCCGTCAACGTGGGATCTATCTGGGGATCTTGGACTTAAGGGCTGCAAAGACTACCAATTCTTCGCGGCCATCGCTGGTGTGCGAAATGACTCAGACATCAAACCGCTGATTACGCCACGCGGATTACCACCAACGTCGAACAAGCACGATCCAATCTTCGCACTCCTTGACGAGCTTGACGACTCTGTTGTCGGCTGGTTGACATTGTCGGAAGTAGACGCTGCGCTAAGTCACATGTCCGTCGAGCGAAAGGCGCTTTCATCTCACGTTGTGCGTGTGTTGGAATCAATGGCTACGCTAGAGCGACTTTGCGGCACAGATCGAGTGCGACTTGTATTTTCGGTACACGACTAATGCTCCATGCCTCTGCGCGAGATTCCTAAGCAGTCACGTCACCAGCCCCTTGGTGACCATCATAAACACGTCTTCCAGCGTCGGCTCTTTGTCGGCGAAGGACACCAGACCGCAGTCGGCGGCCACTAACGCTCGCATCAGGCGCTGAACATCGGCGTCGTCGCCATGCACCTCAAAGGTGCAACCGCGCGTTGTGAGTTCGCTGTTGCCGACTTTTGGGTCGCTGCGAATTAGACCGACGCCCTGATCGGGATTGCCGTTGAAGCGTGCTTCGATATGGCGATTGCTGGTAATCTTGCGATAGACCTTTTCTATCGGCCCATGCAGCAAGAGTTGGCCACGCTCAATGATGCCGATCGAGGTGCAGCAGTCGGCCAGTTCGGTCAGGATGTGGCTGGAAATCAGAATCGTCTTGCCCATGCGGCGAAGTTCCTTCAGCAAAGCCTTTACCTCAAGCCGCGCACGCGGGTCGAGTCCGCTGGCCGGCTCATCGAGAATCAACACAGGCGGGTCATGCACCAGCGTCTTAGCAAGGCAGAGCCGTTGTTTCATTCCGCGTGAGAGGCCATTCACAAAATCGTCGCGCTTGTGCGTCAGGTCCAGCAGTTCCAGCACATCGGAGAGCACTTCCTTGCGCCGCGCTTTGGGCACCTGATACGCGACAGCAAAAAAGTCGAGGAACTCCCACACTTTCATGCCGTCGTACACACCGAAGTTGTCCGGCATGTAGCCCACACTGCGGCGCACGCCGATTGGGTCGTTGTTTACGCTATGGCCGTTGACTCGCCCTTCGCCGTGCGACGCTTTGAGCAGCGTGGCCAGAAAACGAATCGTCGTGCTTTTGCCAGCACCGTTGGGACCGATAAAGCCGAACATTTCGCCAGCTTCGATCTTGAGATTCAGGTTTTGGACGGCAACGAAATCACCATAGTGTTTCCCGAAGTTCGTAATCTCAATCATCCAATGAGTCTCTTCTACTGTTCGTAAGTTGCCGCGGACTAAGGCGTCGCGCTGAATGTTTGAGGTTTCAGTTTAATTACATCGCTGCGGCCATTGACATCGGGGAGCGATGCAGGCAACGGTCCGTAATCCAAATGCGCGAGAACTACGGTCGAACCAACAATCTGCGACGCAGCCGGAGCGACTTGAGTCCCGGGCAAGACTTGATCGATCAGCCCGACGACTCGATACTCGTCGCGACGATTGGACATCGGATCTTCCTTGCCAGGGAAATCGAAGGCGATTCTGGTTAGTCCCTCGACATACACGCGCGTTGGGTTCTCAGCCGCCGCACGCATCCGTTCGTCCGCAAATAGCGGTTGATTCTCCACGATTTGGGTCGACTGCAAGCCGAGCACGGCCGATTTACCGTGTTCCAGTTCCCCTAGCCAACAGCTTTCGAAACGCTGATTGTTGCCCTTGAAATAGCGCCGCACCACGGCAACATCGCGCAGATCGTAGCCCAGGCGGTTATCGAGCTGAAGATGTCCACGAGACGACTCGCTCAGTCGCAGCGGACCCTCACACGTGAAGATTTCCTCGCTGTGCACCATTTTGGTCGACGCTGACGACACCGCTAGCCCACGGAGTTCCGTTTCGTTTTGTTTTTCGAACACGACGTCCCAGATGCTCTCGCGCACGGACTTTGGTTGCGTGCTGGCGGGAAAAGGTGTGGCGATCGCTGTCGAGCTCTCAAACTCGACGTCGTAGGTGGTCGACAGCGAAGAGTACAACGCAGTGAAACGACTTAACACGCCGCGCGGATAGTCATCCTGCAATTCGAGCAAAGCTACTTCGGTTTGCGAACGCACGAAACCGATATCGAGCTGCGCCTGACGAACGATGACGAGTGTACCCAACAGCGCAACAATCGGCGCAGCAATCCACGCCCACTCGACACGATTGAGTGTGCGAAAGACCATCCAGTTGAATGGCACCAGAATGACCAGGTAGAGGCCAACACTCGAGAGCACGAAACCGGCACCGGGTACGCGGACTGCCGCTGCATCCGTCAGAACATCTCGCGCGGCGCTGGCGACTGGGTTAAAATTGCTCCACGTGCCGATGCCGCCCACACGATCGATATTCGTCTTGGTGACCGTATCGTTCTGGCCGAATAGATTCTGCACGGTCTCCTCGACGTTCCATTGGTTGGCCTTGGTCTTCGAATCGCGTGCGAACATCCGTAGCCCGGTGGAGAAATGAGCATCGAGTCTCCGACTGGTAAAATCGACCCAACCAACTTGTGCTCCGCCGTAGGGGCCTTCCCGAAAGAATCGACGCGGACGTCGGAATAAGGCTCCGTTGAGAAAGCTGTCGTAGCCTGGCCAATTGATGAAGTCTCGCTCCGCCAACTGGATTGCCGAAACGACAATCGTCCCCCGACCCACATTTCGCTCGAAGAACAGTTGCCCGCCCCCAGCCAATTCTCGAGCACCCGCCAGCGGTGTAAGTTGCAGTCCAGACCAGGGCTTTGTCGGTTGGAGTGCTGGTGGGCGTGTACCGCGCTCACGCTGTGACCAGTATTTGGACCAATCACTTAAGTCATCCGCCACCAGCGTGCGCTGCTCCGCCGTGGACTCTGTAGGTAGATACTGCTCGAGAAAGCTCCCTCGCAACGACTCGAATGAATCGGGCCCGTTGATAATCAGACGGCCGCCCCAGTGGATCCAATCGAGCAACGCCGACTGCTGTTCCGAGGTCAGGCGGGTGGGATCGACTTCGTCCCAGATTACGTGCGCGACGCTCGTCCAGGTCAGTGGATTGCTTGGCAGTGGCAAGCGCTTCGTTGCATCGGCCAGGTGCACTCGATAGTGCGCTTGCGAAGCCGCGTCGAATTCTTCTTCCCACGGCATCCGCACCGCGTCAGTGACCTTCAAGAAACCGTACTGTGAAATCTCCTTCGCCAGTACGACGACGAAGTACTGATACGAGGGCATTTTCTGTAGCAGCGGTTGGCTGGGGATAGGTTCGAGCGAGCCCGTCTGGTTGTTGCGCAGTTCTGCGCGGATTTTGATTCCCCTGCTCTGCTCGGGTATGAAAAGCTCGCCCTCAATGCGCTTAGCGCGTCCCTTGGCTAGCGCCACCGGGCGTGTGGATTGAAAGGTGAAGTTTGTGTGGGCGAGGGTCGCTGGATAGTTGTTGGAGTCGACCAGCGTGGTCGAGCTGCTCCCGACAAAATCGTCGTAGTTGGACTTCATCTCCTGCGTGGTCGTCGTCCAGTGGCCAGGCTTCACCAAGAGCACCTGCGGAGTCTTGCCGGTGGGTGTTTCGTCTTCCTCTTCGTCGACCTCAGGGGGTGGTTCTTGCCCGACCAACGCCGTCAGCGGCTTGACTTCGCGCGGCGGCTTCTTTTTCTTCTGTTGCTCAGCGAGCCGCTTGTTGCGTTCCTCGACCGTTTCGCCTTCCTTTTCTGCCTGCGTCTGCGTGTTGTTGGTCGAGTTGCACCCACTGCAGCCTGCCGACACGAGCAGTCCTGCGCCCAAGACGAGCACCGTCAATTGGCGCAGGCCGCTCGCTACAATCGGCCTACTCGCAGCCCAGAGGCGTCCAAGCATTGGCGCGACGGAGGAATCTTTCCTACGGTGGTGCATTGTGTAGCGAGTTAAATTACGGTTTGCTTGAAGAATTGACCAACTAACAGATAGCAGGAATATTCTAACCGATTCTTCCTCCGATCGCATGAATTATTGCCGCTGATTTGCTCGCCGCACGAACGCCGGCACCGCCCTCCCGGCGACGGCAAGTGCGGCTGCTACCGCGAGGATGGTCATCAAACACAAGGCCGATACCCGATCTTCCGCACCATAGTGCAACAAGCCAAAAATTCTCACCGACAAAGGCGACACTCCGGGCGGCACCACCAGCAAGGTCGCCGCAAGTTCGCCCAACGAAACGATTAGAGCCATACAGGTCGCCACGACCACTGCGGGCCAACTCCAGGGGAGCGCCACGCTGACGAGTCGTTGCCACCAACTGGCACCCTCACTCTCGGCACTGTCGAGGACGTCTTGCGGCAAGCTGGCGAATTGGGCACTGAGAATCAAAGTCGTTAGCGGCAGCGCACGCAGAAACTGAGCTAATGCCGGCGCCAAGATGGTGTGATCATAGCACCACGTCAGCGGCCATAACACCGAATCCCAGGAGTGATTTAGCCATCCGATGATCCACACGCCCAGCAGAGGACCAGGAATCGCAAATCCGGCGGCGAGCAACAGTGCCGACAAAGCTGCCGGAATCAATCGAGTCCGAATTCCCCACGCAATCAACACGGCGGTCGCAACCGCTGTTGAAGTCGCGACACTGCCAATGGCCAGAGACCAACCGATCTCGCGCCGATGTTGCCACGGGCTCGCGGCAACCAAGGTCGCTGCCTTCGAGGCCGACCATGTTCGCTCGACTTGGCCGTCGGTAGGGATCACCGTTGCGCCAGACTTTCCCAACAGGCCGACGAGCGGAATGCCTACAACCAGCACAACAACCAACCAAACCAGCATCGTAAGTACGCGGCCGCCCGACGTCATCCGCCAAACCCAAGCTGAGGCTGGCGAGACGAAATCGTTGACCGGCACCCAAAGCCAGACGGCGGCTAAGGCTGCCGAGATCAACAGTAACATCGACAAGGTTCCCAGCCACAACTCCGCCGCTGCGAACATCGGTACTTCGACTTGATTAACGACGTTGGCCGTCGCTTGGACCGGCTCGCCCGTGAGGATGCCGAGGCTGGCGGCCGTGTAGATCTCTTCAGCGAAAGTGCGAACCTGAAACAAATCGGTGACGGCAATCTCGCTGAAGCAGATCACCGCGATCCACAGCGCAGCGGCGGCCACACCCACGACTGCCTGTTGCATGCTCACTCGCAACAACACACGCCAGGCGGCGGCGTCTTGCAGCGCTTCCTCTTCCAACTCGCGGGGAACCTTGCGAAGTGTCGCCACCACGAACAGCACGACCCAAGGAACCGCAGCCATGCCGTGAATCCAGATCGCTCCGCTCCACCCGACGAGCCAGCTCTCGTCGACTAGCCAGCCCCCCTGCCCTAGCGCCGCCTGCCACGCCGTTGCTTGGACGTAAAGCGGAACGAAGAGCATCACAATCAGGCAACGCTCTAGCCAGCCTCGCCCGAGAATCGACGTTTTCGCGATCGCCACGGCCAACAGGGCTCCCAATGGAAGGCAAATCGCCAGCGTACCGGCCGTTAGTAACGTGGAATTGACCAGCAGCCCACGCAAGCGTTCGTTGGCCACGGCCAAGCAGCCCAGCCAGCCCGCTAGACTTGCAAGCAGGATCAGACGACACCAAGACATCGTAGAGGTTTGCGGGGGCATTCAATCGCCGAATGGTTGAATCGGTCGGCCGCTGGCACGATTGGCTTGCGGAAGCGGTCACTCGGGACGGCTCTACCTAGTCTATCAGCTTTGCTAGCAGCCGCCGAAGTTGGCATGGAAGACCCGGCAGCGGTTTGGTACTGTCTCGCGTCACCAGCGGCAAACTCATGACCTCAAAAACCAGTTTTGATCCTATGCGTAAACACGCGATCTGTCAGCCGTCAAACTGCGCGATGCTTCTGGGAACGTTCGCACTCAGCTCATTCTTCGTCGGATGTGCCTCACTCTCAATGCCTTGGCAGGATAACGAGAAAACCTCGATCATCACGCCGAAGATGCGTATCTCCGCGATTCAAGAGATCGGAGCCCGCGCTGCCGATGCGGATGCCGATGAGCAGCAAACCTTGACTGAGCAGCTGGCGACGCAGATCCAAACCGAGCCCGATCCGCTGGTGCGGCGGGCGATTCAGGAGGCAATCGCCGAACTACCGACGCCGTTGGCTCAAGACGTCCTGATCGCAGGGCTGCAAGACGACGACCTCGATGTCCGCGTGACTTGCTGCCATGCGCTCGGCCAACGCAGCGATCCCAGCGTGATCAGCGCGCTTCGCGTCGCGTTAGAGACCGACGAGCAGCTCGACGTGCAGCTGGCGGCGATCGATGCTCTTGGTCAAATCAAGTCGCCCCAGAGTGTCTCCGCGCTGGCGACGGCAGTAAACGATCGGGATCCAGCGCTGCAATACGCGGGCGTTCAAGCGTTGAAATCGGTCAGTGGTAAAGACCTGGGCAACGATGTCGCGGCCTGGCGCCAATATGCAGCTAGCGAGCAGCCCGAGATTTCGCTAGCAGAGCGACCCACCGGCTGGTCGCCCTTCTAATCGTAGCGCCGCTCACCGCCCTTCCAAAGCATCCACCAGGATCGCTTCCCGCAGGCCCGGCGGAAGTAGTCCTGCGCGGAGTGATCGATAAAGCTTCCCACACTCGTTCCCCCCCGATTGCTGTGGACTTGCGAAACTCGGCCAACAGGTTGGATTTCCCTTCTTCACATTCCCGATAGTCTTCTAACGGGCTGTGACCTTGCAGTTGTGAATGTGCTAGCAGACGTAGATTGGGCGTTCTCTGCACAACAGGCTCTGCCTGGAACGACCGCGACTCGCCGCGCGAACCTCTGGAACAACATGGGCGAACGCATTTATTGAGAAGGCAGGGACGGGGGGATGGTATCGATGCAAAGCTGGTTGCCAGCTCGGGGGAGCGGTATCGTTGGGCGACACACAGTCCCAATTTTGGCCTGCGTTGTCTTGCAAGCTCAGCTCGTACTGGGCTTTGAGAACTCGGTGATTTTCGTTCGGCCTGGCTCTAGTTCGACGCTGGATGCTCGCGTCTCGCCGCAAGCATCAGAGCTGAATGAGACAGTCCTCGACATCTTCGATGGAGACCTCCTCGGAGAATCTGGGCCACCAACAAAGCCGGCAGCGAAACTGAAGGCTCCAAGTCCCGACGCGCCTGCTGCCCGACCTTTACCGAAGCCGAGCGCGTCGCCCAAGAAGACCACGGCACAGGCTTCCCCATTTCGCAAGTGGGTAAAGCCTGAAGGCGCTAAACCGCAAGAGGAAACCTCGCCCTCACTTGCGGCTCCGAAACTGGCTAATCGTCCAAGAACGTCTGTCCGCGAGCCACTGCCCCTGCCCCCCAAGCAAAGTCCCTCAGTCGACGACGCCGATTCTGCGAAGCCGACAGAAGCGGAAGCCGAGTCGGAGCAAGCTGACGAGACTCCGACGACTGCGGAACCGAAGCCCACGAACTATCCGAAACCTGCGTCGGACCAGCCGAAGACGGAAGCGGCAGCGAAGAATCTACCGCCGCTGACTCGATCTCAGATCAGCCTGCGCAGCAAGATCCGCAAGGTACTAACGCACTACTACAATCGGCCACTCAACACGCGGGATCGTAGCCCCTGGGAGCTGATGCACGCGATGCTGGCCTTCGAGGCGCACAGCAAGGTGCTGCAAGGCGGTCCTCGTGGCGAGCCCATCACGGCGGTGGGATGGCTATGCTACAACCAGGCGTGCAAGCGTCGCACCCTGATGTATGTGAACGACGACGGGGAGCTCCGCGTGCGCGTTGGCCCGGCTCTCCAAGGTCACCGTGGTCAACTGCTGGCGATGTTGGCCCAATCAAGAATCAATGAAAACTACCCCATGCTTGTCGAGAGCCACGAGCTGAAGATTGCCGACTTGATTGAGATGGAGAAACGGACCTGTTACCCCAGGACGGAACTCACTTTCAAGCTAATCGGGCTGATGCACTATCTCGACTCCGACGCCACTTGGCTGAATGATCAAGGTATGGAATGGAACATTCCCCGCCTGATCTCGGAAGAGCTGCGGCAGCCGGTGCGTGGCGCTGCCTGTGGTGGAACTCACCGTCTGGCAGGATTGACGCTGGCATACAAGACCCGCATCAAACGAGGCGAGCCCGTCGATGGCGAATACCTGCGGGCCAAACGATTTGTGCAGCGATATCAGCAATACGCCTACCGCTTACAGAATCGTGACGGGAGCTTTAGCACCGAGTGGTTTCGCGGTCCAGGCAACGAAGAGAGCATCGATCGCAAGCTTAAGACTACCGGGCATATCCTGGAATGGCTCCTCTATGCGGCCACCGAAAAGGAGCTGAAACACTGGAAGACGACCAAAGCAGTCAACTACCTGGCCAACATCATGTACCGCAATCGGTACAAGGACTGGGAAGCCGGTCCGCTGGGGCATGCGATTCACGCGCTGCTGGTTTACGACCGCCTGATGTTCTCGCCTTACGATCCGCCTGAGGTCCTGCCGATGGCAACGAACCCTTCTAGACCAAACAACAGGCGGTAGCCTGCTGTCCAGTCATGGGCCGTGGTTGGCTAACTTGCGGCTGTGCGCGCAGTTGCGTCGAAGTCCATTGAATTCCACGGCTGGCTGGTCTACATTGCACGCATCACGTAGCTGTTCTCTCGGGTATATCATTTTCCCAGCCCGCGTCTATTGATCACTGCGTGTCCTTGGGGGCCTCGTAGGAGACGCTATAGACCAAGGCGGTATCCAAGGGCCGGCGGCGATGCACAACGTAGTGGGCAAGAGAATCGGGTGAGGCCACCTTGCAGGTAGTGGATGGCGCCAGCGATTAGATTCACCGAACAACTGGAGGCGTTTTGCGACGTTGCGAAGCGACTAGCAAAGCACGAGGAAGCCGATGCGCTGTTGTTCTTGATCGAAGGCTCCATCGACTGGGAAAAGCTGCGGACAGCAACCGGCAAGACGCATGTGATCGTCGCCAGCGACCGACCTCAGCATCTGGCGAAGGCGGAGGATTTCGGGCTCGATACGATTGAGATCAACATCCCCGACAGTCCGGTCTACGAGAAACTCACGCAAGCGCTGTTGGAAAGCGTATCTGACGATCAATTGACTCCCGGCGCGGTGGTCGTTGCCCTGTACAGCGGCTTTGAGAGTGGTGCGATCGACTCACTCTCGGTCATCCGACTCGACGAGCACCTCGGACGACTGACCGTCCATGACCTGCGCCAGCTGGATACGAAGATTCCGATCGAAACCCTCAAAACGGCTGTCGACTTGGCTGTCGATATCGGTCGTGAAGGGCGAGAAGGCAAGCCCGTTGGTACGCTGTTTGTGGTCGGCGATCATCGGCGAGTGCTTAAGAGCTGCCGACCAGTAGGCTTCGATCCGGTGCGGGGATACAGTGTCGCGGAGCGCCGACTGTTGGATGCGAAAGTCCGCGAGTCGATCAAGGAGATCGCTCAGTTGGATGGCGCGCTGATCATTGCCGCCGACGGCGCGGTCGTCGCCGCTTGTCAGTATGTCTCGGCTCCCGTGGAAGAAATCTCGTTGAGCAAGGGCCTTGGCGCCCGACACTGGTCCGCCGCCGCCATCAGCCGCGCGACCAGTGCCATCGCGATTACCGTCAGCGAATCCAACGGTACGGTGCGTGTCTTTCAAAACGGTGAAGTCATGCTTCGCATCGAGCCATTCCGCCGGGCGATGAAGTGGAAGGACTTCGAAACCGAAACACCCACCGGCAGCGAATCGACGTCCTAAACTGCTTCGGCGGACGATTCTCGTGGTTCGCTGCGTACGGCTGGTAACGATTTTACGGCCGATTCTACTGAGGACACACCGCACACGGCTGATCCGGCACCCATTTGGGGGCACTTTCTCAGGTTTGTCCGTCAGGTGACCTACCTTTGCGGTAGATAAAGATCGAAATCCCAGACGAAACCGATAGGTTTCGCGCGCATTCTTGGAGTCGAGGCAAAAGAGCTATGTCCAGTGGTACGGCAACCATGGCCGGTGTGGGAATGTTGGAGTCGTTGCTCAACGACGACGTCTATCATCCGCCGGAGCCACGATCGCTCGAGGAAACCGGGGTCAGCCCCGTCGTTATCGAGACGTTGGCCGTCAAATACCTACTGCAAGTCGGCAGCAGCAGCGGACGCGATGTGGCGAAGCGGCTCTGCCTGCCGTTCGCCATCTTGGAAGACCTTCTGCTCGCGTTGCGTTCGCGGCAGATCCTCGAACACAAAGGTCAGGCTCAACTTGGTGACTACTTCTACGGCTTGACCGATCAAGGTGCTGATCGAGCACGGGCGGCGATGCGGTCGTGCGCCTACGTCGGCCCTGTCCCGGTGTTGCTGGACGACTACATTCTCTCGGTCGACGCCCAGACGATTCGCGCGGAGGCGGCCAAAAAGAACCAATTGGAGGATGCGTTTAGCGATATTTCCGTCGAGCAAGAAATGCTGGACATGCTCGGTCCCGCAATCAACTCAGGCGCCGGTTTGTTCCTTTACGGGGCTCCGGGTAACGGAAAAACAACGATTGCTAAGCGGATCACCAAGTGCTTTGGGCAGTCCATCTGGATTCCTCGCACGATCACCGAAGACGGCCAGTTCATCAAGTACTACGACGCGTCGTTCCACGAAGCGGTCAACGCCGGCGAGAGCAGCATCCTACGGACGGCAAGCCACGATGCCCGTTGGATCAAGATCACTCGACCGACGGTTGTGGTCGGTGGAGAACTGACGATGGACACGCTGGAAATTCGGCACGACCCGAAAACCAATGTGAGCGAAGCCTCGCTGCAAATGAAGAGCAACTGCGGCTGTTTGCTGATCGACGACTTTGGCCGGCAACGCATCGAGCCGACCGAGTTACTTAATCGCTGGATCGTACCCTTAGAGAACCGGCACGACTTTCTCACTCTGGCCACTGGAAAGAAAATCCAAGTGCCGTTTGAGCAACTCATCATCTTCTCGACAAACCTCGAACCTTGTGATCTGGCTGATGATGCCTTCCTACGCCGGATTCCCTACAAGATCGAAGTTGGTGATCCTGGGGTGGCGGAGTATCGCAAGCTCTTTGAAATCTTCTGCCATAACTTCAGCTGTGCTTATCAGCCCGAAGCGGTGGATTACCTGCTGCAAACTCACTATCGACCCAACGACCGTCCCTTGCGGCGTTGCCAACCGCGGGATTTGCTCAATCAGATTCGCAACTACTGCACGTACAACGATATGCCAATTCAATTACGACCCGAGATCATCGACCGCGTAGTGAAGAGTTACTTCACTGCCGTAGCAGGTGAGTAACGGCCCCACTGCTACCAATTCCAAAGCTAGGACCCACAGATGGCAGATTCCTCTAGCAATAGTCAAGATATTCAGCTTCCCGGCTACAAGCTCCAAAAGCTCCTTGGTGCAGGTGGATACGGTGAGGTCTGGCTCGCCGATGCGCCTGGCGGGTTGACCAAGGCAGTGAAAATCATCTTTGGTTACCACAACGAGAAACGTGCCGCCAGCGAACTACGCTCGCTGGAGAAGATCAAGGCGGTGCGCCACCCGTTCTTGCTCTCGTTGGAACGCATCGAAGTGATTGAGGGGCGGCTGGTTATTGTCTCGGAACTCGCCGATGGCAGCCTGAAAGATCGCTTTGAGTACTTCACGAAAAAGGGCCAACCAGGGATCCCACGCGAAGAACTACTGGGCTATCTGAGAGATTCCGCAGACGCACTGGACTACCTGAGCGATAACCACTCGCTGCAGCATCTTGATATCAAGCCAGAGAATCTATTACTTCTCGCCGGACACGTCAAAGTTGCGGACTTCGGACTGGTAAAGAAAATCCAAGACACTCAAGCTTCGTTAGTCGGTGGCATGACACCGCTCTACTCTGCGCCCGAGGTCTTTCAAGGCACTCCCAGCAGCTTCAGCGACCAATACAGCCTGGCGGTGTTGTATCAGGAAATGCTAACGGGCAAGCTGCCGTTTGACGGAACGACCTCTGCTGAACTCACCCTGCAACACATGCACGACGAGCCCGATCTCTCGCCGCTAGCGCTCTCGGATCGATATGTGCTGGCACGGGCTCTCTCGAAAGATCCCAAGCAAAGATACGCTTCCTGCCGAGAACTCGTGCAAGCGTTGTTCAACGTGGAGAATGCGTCAACCTCGGAAGGCACCGACTGGACCTCGCGGCCGAATGTCGAATTCTCTACCGCGGCTACGCCCTCCGCTGATCTCCGGAAGAGTCGACCGGGCACGATGACTCAGGTTTTCGACGACGACCTGATCGACGATCCTAATGACATTTCCACCTCGATGATTCTCGATTTGCCATCGGTCGTCGACGAGAACATCTGTGTGCCGCCCGCAATCGATTTATCGGAGGGCGATGTCCGGCCAACACCGACCCTAATCATCGGGATCGGCGGAACTGCGGGACATGTGCTCTGCCGATTCCGCCAACGACTTCATGCTCGCTATGGCTCGGCGGGTATACCAGCCATTCAGCTCCTGCAGCTCGACACCGACAAGAGGGCGCTGGTCGAACTCACGCATGGCAACCGCCACGATAGTCTGACCAGCGAGGAGACGCTCGCCCTTCAGCTTCGACGTCCGCAGGAATACCGCGATCACTCGAAGCGACTGCTCGGATGGTTGAGTCGACGTTGGCTCTACAATATTCCTAAATCACTATGCACAGAGGGTTTGAGGCCACTTGGGCGATTGGCGTTTGCCGATCACGCGCGACGGACAATCCAGCGGATCCGCCTGTCGCTCACGCAATCGATGGACGAGACCTCCATTGAGCAATCCTCTGAGCAGACCGGCCTCGACTTCGACGGACAATCCGTCCGCGTTTACATCGTCGCGTCAATTTCGGGTGGCACAGGGAGTGGCATGTCGATCGATGTTGGCTATGCCGTAAAAGGACTCCTCGAAAAACTACAGATCAAGAATGCGACCACCAAGGGCATTCTACTGCATTCCACCGGGCGTGACTCACGTTACTGCGACCTCGCCAAAGTGAACACCTTCTCCTGGTTCAAGGAATACAATCACTTCACTCGACCTGAAGGGTTCTACCCTGGGGACCAAGCAAGTGGCTTGCCCGCCATGTCGGCTGGGGATTCCCTGTTCGATCAAACGTACTTCGTCCCTTTGGGCGATGGATTGGCCCTGGAACAGCTTGAAGAAAATACGAATTCGGTGGCCCAGTATCTCTTACTAGATACTCTCTCGGCTGCCAATCAGTTTCTTGACTCACATCGAAAGGCTATTCCTCATACCGTCGGTGGCGCGCCGGCGCTTCGCACTTTCGGCGTGCACGAGGAAGCGGCAGTATCGCAACAAACGCTCGAGGCGATTTCATATCAGCTCTGTCAGCGCGTGGTGCTCAGTTGGAGTGGCACGGAAGAAGATAAGCAGGTGCCCTCGGAGAACGATCGTCACGACGGCTCGAAGGAGCAGGATTTGGCGTCGGTTAGCGACACGAATCAGGTCATTTGCGGTGCACCGCGAGCTGTTGCCAATTTGCAACTAAATATCGAGGGTATCTCAGCCAATGCACGGACAATCCTCGAAAGTCAATTCGGCAACGACCTGGATCTGATGGTCGAACGCCTGTTGCAGCAGGCTGCAGACAAGTCGGGCGAATTAGGCCCATTGGAAGCAATTGCCCTGATCGATTCATTGTTCCTGCCAGAACCGAACGCTGACAAGAAGTCGTGCAACTACGTCTGCGGTCGGCCTTTGAATTCCGTTGTCAGTCCACTTGGCATGAAGCTTGCTTCGGACTTACAGCGCTGGCTATTGAACCGACTCGATGAAAGCCACGAACGCCTGGCCGGGACTCGGCACGCAGCTGAGTGGTTTGCCGAGCACTTTCGCCGCGTGGAAACCGACTCACGCCGCCTGGCGACCGGGATAGGCAACAAACTGGTTGCGATCGTGCACCCATTCAAGTCCACCAACGATGATGGCGCAATGAGCCCTCACTTGGATTCTGAGCAGATTCGCAATCTGGCCGTAAAGTACTTCCGCTTGAGACTCGACATGAGTGCCTTTCAAGCGGCCGGCCATTTGGTTCAGATGCTGCAGTCGGAATTGAAGAGCGTCAGCGAAGCAATCGTTGAATTTGGCCGCCACCTGCGGCATCTGGCAGACGTATTGAGTTCCGATTCACAGCAAGCACAGCAGGCGTTATCGAACGACATTCCTCCGCAAGATTCAATCGCGCAGTCGCTACTAATGAGCCTGTCCGATCTGGCCATCAAAGTAGATGAGCAACTTCAGGAACAGTTTATCGCTCCGACTGGCGGCCTATTTCAGACCGTCATGAGCAACCGGAAAGTAATGTCGGAACTGCTTGAGACCCTCCAGCAGCTCGCCATGGAGCACCTCACACTGGCTTCCCGAGAACTCAGCCAAACTGGGGCTGGCTCGTGCAATCCGCAAGAACTTGCGGAGCAGGCCGCGAGGTCTACACCCGAACTGCTGAAGTTGGGCGGCTACTCAAGCCAGTTATTCGTCCTGCCTAAAGTGGATGCGCCCGACACGGTTGCACAGACGATTCGCGACGCAATCGGCAGCGAGGTCTCGGTTCTTACCGGGAGCGGAGGCAACCTCAGCGTCTGCACGGAGATCGGCGGTTTACCCTTGGCTCGTGTGGCAGTCGACCTGATCGAATGTCGCCGAGACTATGCGGAATTTGCCGAACGTGTCCATACACGCAATGACATCTCGTGGGCTCCGCTGGGCGAAACGCCTCAGCCTATTGCCACGAACAACGGTGAATATGCGACCCAGGTCCTTTCGCAAGTACTCTAGAAAACCAACTTCGAAACCCAATACAACCAACTAGTTCAAGAGAATTCTGACATGTCCATCGATCTGCTCTCGACTGAGAACGTAACTTGGCTTCTCAGCGGCCAGCTTCAAGAAGACGAAGCCGTCCGTGCTATACGTATCAATACGTCGCCCTTTACCGTGGGTCGTCGTAACGGCACGGCGCTGACCATCGACAATCCCTCGGTGTCGGGCAATCACGCCGAGTTGATTCTTGAGGAAGGCAATCTGTTCGTCCGCGATTTGGGGAGTACCAACGGGACGTTTGTGAACGGGATGCGGATCACCACGCCGTGCAAACTCAAACACGGCGA
Organism: Bythopirellula sp.; assembly: GCA_965228965.1. GTDB lineage: Bacteria > Planctomycetota > Planctomycetia > Pirellulales > Lacipirellulaceae > Bythopirellula. The sequence goes on along the minus strand of OZ245849.1, from coordinate 3,588,228 downwards.
TCTGGTGCAATTCGCACAAATTGTCTTTCGAGCGGGCGTCCAGACCGAAACCCGCGATTCGCGAACAATCCAAGACGACGCGGCAGATCGCGCCCTGGCCTTGATTCAATTCGACAAGTTGATGACCGAACGCGCCGTCACGCCGCACTTCCAACCCATCGTCGAGATGGCCACCAAACGGACCAGTGGCTACGAACTGCTGGGCAGAAGCCGCTTGTTTGGACTGACAACTCCGCACGCCATGTTTAGCGCCGCAGCTGTGCTCGATTTGGAAGCTGAGTTGAGTCGGATCTTGCGGTATGAAGGCCTCAGGCAAGCCGATCCGCTTGGCAAGAACGCACAGCTGTTCGTCAATACGCATCCGGCGGAAATGGATGAGCCTGCGCTGCTGGAGTTCTCGCTGCGGGAACTTCGGGAACTGTCTCCCGACTGCCGCATTGTGCTCGAGATTCACGAAGCGGCGGTTACACAAGTGACGCAAATGCGGGAGCTCCGAGCCGCCCTGGCGGATATGGAAATTGGCCTCGCCTACGACGACTTCGGCGCAGGGCAGGCGCGACTCATCGAATTGGTCGAAGTTCCGCCCGATTATCTGAAATTCGATATCAACCTGGTTCGCAACATCCAAAACGCCAGCGCTGAGCGTCAGAAGATGCTGGGCAACCTGGTGCAGATGGTCCGAGATCTCGGAATCGCCGCGCTCGCCGAAGGTATTGAGATGGAGGAAGAATACGAGGTTTGCAAGCAGGTTGGTTTCGACTTTGCGCAGGGTTACCTGTTTGGCAAGCCCGCGCTGCCGAAGACTTTTGCAAACTCGAGCGAGGATGCTCCCAACAACGGCAGCAGCGACGAATCCACAATCGTCTCGGCGAAGAAATAGCGAAAAATCGCATCGGCTACCCATCCGAGCACTGATGCGCCTCTGCTGGCGTCTCCACCTGACTTGCCAACGCAGCCACCGTTCTCGGCATCCTACCTGCGTCGTTCTGTGCGCTTCGGACGATTTGTAACGAAGATTCGTCCTAGAAATTGTTCCCAGAGGCATGCGGAACCGCCGCTGGGTGTCTAGAATAGGTAGTTGTGATTCGCTGGGGCAGTTCCAGCTATGTACGGTCGCCTCAAGGCCGCGATTCTCTCTCGTCAACTCTGCCGTTAACTGGTTTTTTCGGTTCCTACCATGAGCAACGCAGCATCGCCCAGCAACGAAAACTCCTACGGTGTCGAAGATTTCTTTGCCGCACTGTTTCGCAACAAGAAGAAGGTGATCACGGTACCAATCGTGGTCTTGGGACTTGCGGCGTTGTTCATCGTATTTGCACCGCGAGCGTACGAGTCCGAAGGCAAGTTGTTTCTCCAGATCGGCCGTGAGTCGGTCAAACTCGATCCGACGGCCACAACGGGTGACACGATTTCGGTCCATTCCAACGATCGGGATTCGGAAATCGTCACGGTGATGGAATCCCTCAAGAGCCGTGGGACGATCGAACGGGTCGTCGACCGGCTGGGGGAAGATGTCATCTTGGGACGCGGCTCGGTTGGTGAGAAAAAGACGAACGTATTTGTTCAGGCCCTTCGCACAGCGGTAGGCACCGCTGTGAGTCTTGTGCGAAACCTCGATCCGATTACCGACCGTGAACGAGCCATCATCACGGTAGAGCGGGGCTTGGAAGTGGATGCGGAAAGTGAGTCGACGCTGATCACGGCAAGGTACGAAGCAGAGACCCCCGAACTTGCTCAACTCGTCGCACAGACATTGCTTGACGTCTATCGCGAAGAGCACCTGCGGCTGCACCGCACCAGTGGATCGCGTGAGTTCTTTGACCGTCGGTACAGCGAGCTCGAGCAGCAGCTCAATGACGCAGTCACTTCGCTGAACGACGCGAAAAACCGCATGGGCATTGTGTCCATCGAATCGCGACGTGGGACACTCGAAGCTCGGTTGGCCAACATCGAGCTGAATCTCTACGACAACGTCCGACAGCTGGCCGCCGCCCGCGCGCGGGTCGCGGACATACGCAAACAGCTGGCCGCTACACCCGAGCGGATGGTTGCCGAAGAAACGACGGTTCCCAACACCGGCACCGACCTGTTGCGCGACCAAGTGTTTGAGCTTGAAGTGCTGATGTTGGACCAGCAAGCCAAGTACAGCGACGATCACCCGGCGTTGCGTGCCACGAAGAGCCAGCTCCAGAAGGCACGTGCGATGCTCGAAACGGAATCGCGCGACCGTCGCGAGACGACCAACGACATCAATCCTAACCATCGCACATTGAGTTTGGCGCTGGCTACTGAAGCAAGTAGCCTCGCTGGTATTGTGGCCCAAAACGATGCATTGAACGAACAACGAGAAGCTGTCGCTGGCGATTTGAAGAAGCTGAATAACCATGAGCTGGAAATCGACCAGCTTCAACGCCAAGTCCAGCTCGCCCGAACCAATTACGACCGCAATACGGACAATCGCGTGAAAGCGGAGATCGACGCGTTGTTGGATGAGAATGCGATTTCCAATGCAAAAGTTGCACAAACAGCGACCCTTGCCCAGAAACCCGTCAGCCCGAACAAGCTGTTGATTGCCGCACTGTCCCTGATGCTGTCTGGATTTGCAGTGGTGTCGTTGGTACTCATAAGCGAGAAACTCAGCACGCCGATTTATAAAGAAGAGCAACTCGAAGAAGCTTTGCAGCTGCCGGTCTACGGTGTGCTCCCCGAGCATCAGAACCCGTTGAGCACAGTCGCCTGAGACGCTTCTCGTAAGCGAATCGTATCCTCGAACTACTTTCAATTGATTGACCACCACGATGAAAATGCAAATAGCTTCTCCCGAGCCGACGACGAAGCAACAGGCCCCGCGAGTCGATCTGCGACGGGACGCGAGCCTGTCAACATTAGGCAAGAAGGATGATTCCGGGCAGTTGCACGATGTGTTCGAATCGATTCTTTGGCGAATTGATTCCAGATGCCAATCGAACGAAACGATGGCTATTGGCATCTCTGGATGCACGCGCAAGGCGGGCGCAACAACGATTGCAGCCGGGCTTGCCCTGCAAGCGAGCGCCCAGCAGCAAGGACGTGTCCTGTTGATTGATGCTGACTGGCAGCTACCGGGATTGCAAAAAAATTTCAACTTGGCCGAGTCCGCAGGTTTGTACGATGTTCTTTCCGGCGACGTCGCACCGCGCGAATGCGAGCCGCAACCAGTTTCTGAATACTTGGATATCCTCTGCCGTGGGCAGTGGCGCGAGCAGCATCCCACAACCGTCCGCCATGAACTCGTGGGCGAGTTGCTTGCGGATCTGAAAATGCAGTACAGCCTGATCCTCGTCGACTTGCCCAGTGCCACCGACCTGCGCAGCGCCTTGCCGCTGGCACGAAGGCTGGACGGCTCGCTGCTGGTAACTCGCTTCGAGGCGGTCAAGCAGCCGCAAGCCCAACGAGCACTCCGTCGGCTTCGTGAGGACGGCGTCGACGTCTGGGGATCCATTCTGAATCGTCACCGTCAGTACATCCCCCAGTGGCTCAGAAACTGGCTGTAATGCTCTAACGACGCGGCTCCTGGATCCTTTCCCACCCCCGCTGCAGCTTGCTGGTAAGCTGTGACGGTTGTGCGCAAAATCCTCATTTTCTCGCATGTAGTAGTTCGATCTTTCTCTGCGTAGAGCTAGGCCCAGCACGGATGCTAGCGTTGGCCGCTCTGCCTGCGAACGGATGCACAACAAGGATGTTGGCTGCATGAAGCGGAATGTGCCTAAATCTCGATACCGCCCCTGGCTGTGGGGCGCGTCCATTGTCGCGGTCAGCGCGCTGGTTGGTGTGTGGAACGCCAACGACCCGACGCCAGTTCCGCAGCCTGATCCTGTTCCGAACGGCCCGACGACGATTGAGAAAATCGAGTCGACCCTCGCTCAAGCGGGGTGCCCGGGATGGATGGTGCTGGCCACCGAAGGCGAATCGGCGTTGCAGCCGTTGCCTCCGATCGTTGACGAAGCAGTCGAGCAAACCGCGCTCCGCGTCGAAGCAGATGTGCCTACTGTGAATTACCCCAAGCCGATTCGCGTCGCAAATCGTGTACAGTTCTCCCCACCTTCTGGTACCGCGGCGAAACTGACGACCTCGCCCACAGAAGATCCCGATGATTTGTTGGATGGAGTCCCCGACCTGCTCGCCGCGCCGGAGGAGACGCCGGAACCAGCAAGTGAAGACGACACGCCAACGGATGCGGAGGAAGCCCCTGCACCAACGGAGGAAGCCACCCCGGAACAGGAGTCTGTCGGCGAATCGGACCAGGAACCAACTGCCGTGCCTGCAGCTGAGCCAGAGAGCCTTCCGGTGGTGACGGAAGAGGAGCCAACCTCTGAAGAAGGACCAACATTTCCCGGTCCGACGACACCGATCCAAGAAAGTCCAGAGGAATCGCCCCGCGAAGAACTGCCAAGGCAACCACCGCAACCGATCGTGACACCGCCCACTGAGACCAATCAACCGCTCAACGACGCCTTCGCTCCTCCCGCACGTCCGCAGCCTCGGCAACCAGAGAACATCGCCCCTCTCCAGCCAAGGCAACCGGAGAAGATTGCCCCCCCTCAGCCAACACAGCAGCAGCCGACGACTCCGCCGGCGCAGCCGCGCCCAGTTCAGAGCCCCTTCGCACCCCCGCCACAGCCGGCCAACTCGGCACCACACTCGGTGGACGCTTCCGACGACAAGTCGGAGAAGAAAGCCGACGAGCCGCAGTCCTACTGTGAATACGTCGCCGAGCAGCAATACCCCTCCGCGCACGTCTGTGCCAAGTGCCATAAGAAGATCTTCGACGAGTGGAGCATCTCGAGCCACGCCTATGCGGGCATCTCGCCGATGTTCCACAAGTTCGAACAGACGATCAACGATTTGTCGCAGGGGACCGTCGGATACTTCTGCTACCGTTGTCATGTACCGGTCGGCACGACGATGGGTCTGTCGCGGGCGACTCCGCTGTGGGATCTTCCTCAAGTCGCCCGCGAAGGCGTCACTTGCATCGCCTGCCACCGCGTCAACCAACGCTACGGCAAAGTGAACGGTCACCGTCGCATCGAACCTGGCAGCATTTACGATCCCGTGTACGGTTCGATTGGTGGCGGAGGAATCGCAGAAGTCATTTCGCAGAAGAACAAATACAAGGTGAAGACTTCGCCCCACGAAAAGGGACCGGGGCAAGCGATTCACACAATGGGGCAGAACTTCGATCAGCTCGGCAAGTCGGAATTCTGCGTCTCGTGCCATCAGGTAGCAGTCCATCCCGGCATCAAGCTGGAAGTCGTCTGGGAGCAGTACCGCGCTTCGCCAGCCTGCAAGAAGGGAGTCTCGTGCCAAGACTGTCACATGGGTCGTATTCCCGGCGTGAAGAGTGGCTACGAGTACGGCGCTGCCGCGGTCGTCAACGACAAGGTCGTCAATAAGAACCGCAAGCATGCTAATCACATCTTCTACGGACCGGGCTACTCGATCGCCCATCCGGGCGTGTTCCCACACAACGCAGACGCCCTGCAGTGGTCGATGAAGGACTGGCTGCAGTTCGACTGGCGCGCCGGTTGGGGCACCGACGAGTTTGAGAAACTCGTTGAAGAGGGACGCATTCATGTCAGGTTCCCCAAAGTCTGGGCCGAGGCGGATGATCGCTACGACGCGCGCGACATCATCGACGACAACCAGAAGCGACTCGACTACAAGCGAATCAGCCGGCAACAGACGATGGAAAACGGCTCGCACGTCGATGGGCCGTTCTTCGACTCGCAGCTCATGCGTGGCCAGGACCTGAAGTTCCATTACATCATGACCAACACCAACGAAGGCCATAATCTGCCCAGTGGTTCGCTTGGCGCTCAACCACAACTGTGGGCGAACGTCGTATTGATTGGCCCGCGCGGACAACGCCTGTGGGAATCTGGCTACACCGATCGCTACGGCGACGTCGCTGACATCCATTCCGAGGATGTGCGCAACAAGCTGATCCCGTTCGATTGGCAGCTGTTCAATTTGCAAACCATGTTCCTGATCACCGGCGCCAAGGGCACCGACCGCGAGTTCTTCCTGCCTGTGAATATCGATTTCGATCAACTCCCCTACCTGCGACCGGGTGCCCAGCCAATTAGCGTCCTCAACCATCCGCCGTTTATTCGGATGGAAGGCCGTTCACTGGCACCGCTTGGCTCCCGCAAGATCCCCTACAAAGTTCCCGCCGAACTGATGTGCGAGCCGGGCCACTACCGGTTATCGTTCCGTTTGCGTAGTCGGGCCGAACCGATCTACTTCATGCGTTTCTGCGGCTCCACCGAAGAGATGAATCGCGCGATGAATGAAGGCATGATCGATTTTCATCAATCTTCCGTTGAGTTTGTTGTCCGCTAGATTCCTCCATAATCGTTGGTTCGAATGTTATCAGTGGCATCAGCCCGAAACCGCACACAGCAATGTCGACGGGTGTTGACACCGCTGGTGGCTGCGCTGAGTTTGCTGATGCCCCGGCCGTTACACGCGAACTCCCTCTTCGACGCTCCCGCCACGGACGGCCAGTCCGCCAACACGAGCCAACCACAGGCCGAACTCCGACCACTACCGCCCGTGGACAACTGTCCGCAGTGCTTGCTCGATTCGCGACAGAACTCACTGTTTCCGTGCTCGACGTACCGACCCGAACAGTCATGGCTCTTCTGCTACCCCTACGTCACGCGTCCGCTGTGCACTCCGCTGTTGCCCCCACCGCCTCCATGCAGGGCGCCAGAGGGCAAAGTCGGCTCACCCGGCTACCAACGCAGCCTGGGACGTCATGGCCTGGGGCTGACTTCGCCGGTACCGCCGGCAGTCGTTTCCGCCCACGCCCCGCCGTGGGAGCAATTGCCGACGCCGGCCGAGCTGAAAGGCCAGGTCATGTCGGCGATCCCTCATCAAAACGACTGTCGAGGTTCCGAGTTGCCCTTCACTTCGCAGGACTTCTCGCCCGATCCGTACTATTCCAATGGCACCGACATCTGCGACGAACTGAACATTTACGGCGGCAAGTACATCAACCCCATTCAACGTCCCGCGATCGAATGGGGACTGCCGTTTTACGACAACGGGCCTATTCCGCGTTCGGGCACAGCGTTGGGCCTCACCAACCTCACACAACCCTACTTCTACGTCTACGGCGACTATCGCACGGCGATCGCCTACAACGAAAACGTCAACAACGAGCAGACCATCTGGGCCAGCCGGTTGAACCTCGATTTCGATTTGGCGATCACCGCAACGGAGCGGTTCCATGTGTTTTGGGGTCCGCTCGACGAGCGGCTCGAATTCAGCAGCTTGGTCTACGACAACGGTGAAATTCAATCCAACGATGCCTGGGACGGCTGGGACGAACGCACCGATACAGCCTTCTTCGAAGGCGATCTGGGTTACATCTTGGGTGGACTCGGTGGTTTCTACCCCAAGCTTGATTTGCCCTTCGCAGTCGGTTTGATTCCTCTGGTGTTTCAAAACGGTATCTGGATTGAAGACGCATTCGTCGGCGCGGCCGCGACGATTCCTGCGCGCAACAATCCGGTGCTCGATTGGTCAAACTTCGACACGACCGTGTTCGTCGGTTTTGACGAAGTCACCAACAACCTCGCCTTCCAAGGCGACAACGGAGCAGCCAACATCTTTGGCTTCACTACGTTCATCGAACGCCGTGGTGGCTATCTCGAAATCGGCTACGCCTATCTCGACGACACGGCCAACCTCGGTCGCAGCTACCACAACATCGGCGTCAGCTACACCCGTCGGTACCTCAACCTCGTCTCCAATTCGGTCCGCACGATCATTAACACCGGCCAAAGTGGCCCCGACGACGACCGCACGGCCGATGGCGTGTTGCTGCTAATGGAAAACAGCTTCCTCACACGCAACCCCTACAACGTCATTCCGTATGCCAACTTCTTCGCCGGCTTTGGCACTCCACAATCGGCTGCCCGTTTGCAAGGTCCCTTGAAAAACACCGGCATCAACTTTGAGTCCGACCTGCTCACCGGTTACCCCATTCTCGACGACTCGGCCAACGACACCTACGGTGGCGCGATCGGCATCGATCTGCTCGGCAACGCCTTCGAGCAACAACTCATCCTCGAAGCCGCGGTCCTGCAAACGATGAACAACGACGCCTCGCGAATCGCTCCCGGCGATCAGTACGCCGTCGGCGTGCGCTACCAACGACCCCTCAGCCACACCTTACTGCTCCGTGCCGATGCCATGCACGGCTGGCTCGAAAACAGCGAAGACATCGCCGGCGCGCGGATGGAACTACGCCGCAAGTTCTAAGCGTTTCACCCCCCCGGCTGGGGTTCTGACACACGGTATTGGAACACCGCACGGTGTCCGAATATTCAGCCTCCTGCCGCCGGCAAGGATTCCGTAAGTCGTTTTCACAATTCATGTTACGTCGATACCATCGGTCCTCAGGTTGGCAATTTTTCGGAATTCTAGTACTCGTGGTGTCCGAAAACAGATTCTCTCATTTGGCGTAAGTGCAATCGCGCACTCACTTTGCAGTGACTGCGAAATCGGACCGTGATTCCGAATAATCGTATTTCCGGGCCTCGCAGCACGAGCGCAATCGCCCTGTCGTCGCGGCACGCAATTCTCACGGGTGTGAATCAATCATGGCGCATCGCATCTTGGGGCATTCACGAATATACGAGATCCGGTGGCCAATTTCAGCAACGATTATTGGCCACTTGTGTGGAAGAGCTTCAACGTGACAAGGCGTTGAGCGTCCTGCTGGTGCGTTACGACGCCGAACATGGGAACTAGTGTAGAATTGAGTGGTTAGGGGAACGGCTGCCCGTTTGTCGGTTCTGACAGTTTTCGAATGCCCATTAGATCGACACTCGCTCTAGATCTAGAATGACAAATCTCGCGAGCAGCCCACTAGCTCTTGCCGCTGTGTTTCGACCAGCGCTATGCCCCGTCGTGACGATCCAGATAGAAAGTATGAATCACGTCTTCGCTGGCCCGCAGCAGGTATTCACAGTCGACATCTGTGTATATCACCCACGTTCGGTCAACGATATTTATGCTTTCCGTTTCGATACTGCCATTGTACCAATGCACCAAGAGCCCAAGATACCTTGAGGCTTTACTTTCTAGCACTCCCACAATGAACTCCTTCCAGTGGACCACGTCAATGGGAGGGTTGGTCACATAGTTGGCATTGCGCGATCGTGCCTGTTGGCGATCACGCTGTTTATCCTCCATCCAGCGCTCGATCTTAGTATCTGACCAGCCTTTCTTCCGTAGCCGTTTTGCCTTGCGCTTATAGTCAGGCTCCCGCACTCCACGATCTTCGGCGAGCATCCCCAGTCCTGTGCCACAATCGCACATGCCATTCGTCGTCGTGTAGTACGTTTCTCCATCGCGCAATGTCTTCCTCAACGCGTGATTCTCGATAAACTCCCACTTCAATAGGTGCGCTTTCGCCATCCGCTTCACGGCCAACGAATCCGCACCCGGAGCGAGTATACCTGTGATGTAGTGGCACATGGATGGAATCTACTCAAGGACATGACAATAGTACACGCCGTCACACCGTGCAGTGCTTGAATCGTATAGATTATACAGCACTCAGTCGTAACATGCCCAGTACGCCGACAAGCGATAGTGCGAAGAATTCAACTACCTTAGAAAGCCACAACGGGTTCGGTCGCGCAACTCCGCATCGCAGCAAAACGAAAAAAGCCCCGCCTGGCCGTGACTACCAGACGGGGCTGCGAGCGAATCGCTCTTTCGGTATTCAGTGAACAAGGTCGGGTTAAAGACCCTCTCCTAGTCCCTCCCTGTGAGGGAGGGAGAATCTCATACCTGTCAGTCGAGTTGCAGACGTTGGCCGGCGGTGATTTCGAGTTCCTCTTCAATCAACTCGCGGTTGCCGTCCACGCCTAGGATCCACAAATCGTACTTGCCGGCTGGTACTAACAGATCAGCACCATAACGGTCTGCAGTTTGAATCGGGTCGAAATTGTGCCCCGGTCCCGCGCGTCCTGGCTTGACCAGCGCCACGACTTTGACCGGAGGCAGGCCATCACCACCGAGATTCAACAGGCCGAGGTAATCTTCCGGTTGGATCTGGATCGTGCTGCGATCAGGAATTTGAATTCCAGGTGCGAGCCGCACGGCCATGCCGTCCGCTGGCAAGAATCCCAAGTCGTACGTCTTCTTGCCGGAGGGAATGCGAATCGGTCGATCGTAGACGTTCGTCTCCGTGATCGCTCGATAGTTGTGCCGTTCCGGCAAGGGACGGCCTTTGGGAATCAATGCGATCTGCTTCATCGCCGGGAACTCGATGCGTGGTTTCTTGACGATCACCGCACGACGACCGCGCGCCGTCACCTTGACCGGTTCTACTTCGATCTCCTGCTGGGCGTTGGCCGTCTGCTGAACGAGTTCCGCGGCCGACTCAGCGTTGTAGTACTTTCCGTTGCCGGCAGCGGCGATCGCCTCCAGCGATGCCCGCTCGGCGCCCGCGACGGCAAAGCCGAACACCGTCACCCCGTATCGCAGATTGAATCGCTGCGACAAGGCGGCGGCTTCGGCAGCTGGATCGCCTCCGCACGTTTCCTTACCGTCGGAAATCAAGACGACACTGGAGATTGCGTCGAACTTGGCCAGCTCCTGGCCCGCACGACGCAACGACTGCGAGATGGGTGTTTTGCCCTTGGCCTGCAGTTGATGGATTTCGCTCGTCAACCAGCTTTTCGCGGCGGAGTCCAGCGTGGACAGCGGACGCACGAGCCGGACGTCGTCGCAACTGCCGGTGGTGTCGCCGTAGACGATCAGCGACACACGCAGCCCGTCCGGGTACTTTTGGATCATGTTGTCGACGACCGATTTCGCGACGTCGATCTTCGTCTTGCCGTCGCTGGTCAGTTCATTCATGCTGCCCGAACAATCGAGAATCACTGCCACGTCGGTCACTTTTTCGTCGGTTTTCGCTGCGGGAGCAGGGCGCTCGCCTCGCAAGGCTGCCAACAATTTCGCGGAGGCCCCAAGCTTTCGGAGCTCTTGTTCCTGAGTGGCATCGAGCGTAAACACGGTCGGCGAGTTGCTCAGACGCTCGATGATTGCATCCTCTTCGATGCCAAGTCCCACGAGCTGTTTCACATTGTCGTAGGTGATCGCGGGATTGGCAGCGTTGGGCTGCTTGCCAAAACTCTTGGCGGCGTTGAGCACCTCAACGGGAACGCCCTGCCCTTCCAACTTGGTAATCGTGTCCGTGTTGACGGCAAAGTCGACCCCGTCGGTGTTGATCTTCTTGACGATTGCGGTCGCCTCAATACCCAACGTGTGAAGTTGGAGAATCGCGTCGCTGGTCAACGGTCGACCGGCACGTAAGTCGGTCGTATTCAGCGCGAGCACGAGCGTGCAGAGTATCAGTGTGCGTGTCCATTTCAGCATGCTTGGTCCCCCCAAGAAAACGATAAGCCTGTTTCACCGACGCGACCGTCGGTACCTATTGAGAAAGCTGCTAAGCCCTACGGCTCATCGAAAAGATAGCTTGCCGACAGGAGGCACGAAGCGAAAAAGTCCCGAGAAATAGTGGCTCAAACTCGCGACAGCCGCGTTGACGTTTTACGACGCGTGGACACTGCAAATCAGGTCGTTGTTGCGAGAAAGCAACAATCGATGCGCATCAAGTGCCGCCAGAACGGCGTCGACCCAGGACTACGCCGCGCGCCGATTCACGGAATCGGGGGAGAGGAGTTCGACGAACGTTTGATGTACGTGCCTGGCACGCGCGGGATCAGCGACGATCGCGCGTACTTGGGCGATCGCGTAGCGGCGGCATTCGTTACGCACGAAAGGTAGCCCGATCGCCGCCGCGGCGAGTGTCGATAGAAGTGTTATCGCGCCGACTTGATAGGCGCCAGCGGCGAACAGCACAAAGCTTGCCAGCACAAACACGAACGCGGCCTCCAGACCGATCCAAAACCACGACCATTGATCGAGCGCGCGGTGAATCAGCTGCCGCTCGATTTGTGGCTGGCTACCACCGACGTATTCGTAAAACGTCCGCCGCATAATGCGATGTCGATGTCGGAGTACGTCTTCCTCGGTAGCCATCTCGATGGGAAAATCCGCCCGTCGGGCCAGCTCGCTGATGATCACGTCAATGTCGAAGCGTTCGCGGATTCCCAACCAATCCGCCAGCAGGCCATGGATCCGGAACACGCGTGAAGCGAGCCCCATCGCCAGCGCTGGCAGCAAGTAGCCACCGGGAATGGGGAGAATCTTGTCGCCGCCAAACTCCAACGAGAAGTCAATCCGTTGCAACTCGGCATCGAGAGGAGGGAGCCTTGTACGCAACAGCCACACCGCCGCCAAAGCGGCAGCCGAGGTAAACCAGAAGATGCGGTTGAGCATCGACTGGTAGTCGGTAACAGGTGTCAGCGGATTCAGCGACATACAACATCCGAGGAATGGAATCTTGTGGGTCGCGAATGGTAACGTTTTGTACAGGTACGCAAAAGGGCAGCTTCGATTGACTTGATAGCACTGCTACGCCAAGGCCGCTCGTGGTGTTGCAACGTCAAGCTCAAGTCGACGCAGTGCCCAGCTCAGAATTGCTGGGCAAAGGAAGGATCTACGCGGCGGTCGATTGACGCGCTGGTGCCGCGAAATCGTCGATCACGGTCATGCCGTAGCTGCCGAAGCAGCCCATTGCCTCCAGCGCGGCGGGAGCGTCGTCCAGCGAGATGGTACGGTCAATGAGCTTCGACAAGTCCAGCCGACCCGAGCACACCATGTCGAGTAGGTCCGGAAAGTGCCAGGCTTGAAGTCCATGGCTGCCGACGATTTCAAGTTCCCGTCCGACGGCCAGTTCTAACGGCACCTGCGGCGATGCATCCGCGCCGGCGAGCAGACCGACTTGCACGTGGCGCCCACGTCGACGCAGCGATCGAATGGAGTTGTCGCATGTCGCTGTGCTTCCCAGCGTATCAAGCGACAAATGGGCACCGCGCTGGGTGAGATCGTGGATGGCTTGCGGAATGTCGTCGGTCTCGGTGGCGTCGAGCGTCGCGACGGCACCTAGCGACTCGGCAAGTTCCAGCGCCTCGGAATTGATATCGATGCCGATCACTTGCGCGCCGGTAGCGGCGGCAATTGCCACCGCCGACAGTCCCAGCCCACCGCAGCCGTGCACAGCGACCCATTCGCCATACTGGGCTCCGCCTTGCAGCAAGACCGCGCGGTAGGCCGTGCTGACGCGGCAACCGAGGCTGGCTGCCGTCACGAAGTCGAGATCGTCAGGCAGTCGGACGAGATTCTCGTCGGCGAAGCGCAACGCGACGTGCTGAGCGAATGATCCCCATGCAGTGAACCCAGGTTGAAACTGCTGAGGACAAACCTGCTGATTGCCGGTGGCACACTCAGGGCAGTCGCCGCAGCCGGCGACAAACGGCACCGTGACGCGATCGCCTGTGCGCCACTTCGTTACATCGCGACCAACGTCAACCACCACGCCGGCCAGTTCGTGCCCCGGCACGTGAGGCAGCGATTTGATGTCGGGATCGTGGCCTTGCCAGCCATGCCAATCGCTGCGACAGACCCCCGTCGCGCGGACTTCGACGATCACACCATCGTCAGCTGCAGTCGGCTCCGGCACGTCGCCGACGACCAACGGTCCGCCAAACTCTTCGAAGCTAAGTGCTCTCACGGTCTACCAAAGTTGTCGAACGATGGCCGTCTCGGCTACGGCAACGTCGAACCTCGCTCCCCATCGTTGCGACCGCCGAGGTGGTAGTAGGCCAGATCATCAACATCGAACGAAATGGTCGACACCGAGCCATCGCAGTTGACTGCATTGAACACCCCCGGATGCGAACTGCCAAATTCGTAGCCAGTGATTTGAAACCCAGGGGTATCTTGCACCGGGCGGAGCACGAAATTGTCTCCGTTGTCCGTGCCTCGGCCGGTATAGCCGTTCACATCGCGGTCCATACCGACGAAGATATTTTGGTCGTCGGCCGGGTCTCCTCCTGTTTCGTATTGATCGGGATTGAGGTACTTTTCCCCGATTAGCATGGTGTTGCTGGTGCCGTCGGTGATCATCGCCAGGCGGAATTTGCTGCGGGCGGAGGAGATGCCACTCATTTGGTCGGGATCATTTAAGTGGCCCCAGGAAAAAGTCTCTACTGCAGCGAAGCTGCCGGGGCCCGCAGTCTCGCCGATCGGGAATCCGTCGTCGTTTACCGGAACGCTGTTACCACTGTTGATCTGATAGTCAGAACGCGCCACGTCACATATTCTCTCCTGACACGCTCGTAAATTGTGCGCCAATCGACCATTCCGAGTTAATGGATACGCAATCGGCTGGCGGCGTGAAGGGCAATTGAATGCGGGAATCGAAGTGCCGATCAGTATCATACGGGGATCATCAGCTCCTAGCGATTGAAGATCAAGGCCTTTGCCGAGATCCCGGAGATTCTGCAACTCCATGAAGCTGAGGAGGTTGTAAGCCCAGCCACCTGGTTGATCAACCCCATATCCCAAATCGGGCTCGGGTTGCCAGCGCCAACCCCAACCGCTGGACGGCATGTACTTGTAGGTGCTCTCAAAGTTCAAACTGGCCAAGCCAAGTTGTTTCAAATTGTTCACGCATTGCATCCGTCGTGCCGACTCGCGCGCGGCTTGCACGGCGGGCAACAGCAGTGCAACCAGCACTCCGATGATCGCGATCACGACCAGTAGTTCTACGAGTGTGAACCCGTGTTGGCGACGCATGGCTCAGTTCCTCAGTGATAAGTTGGTGACATTAAATGCAAGGATGAAGTAAAGACCTATTCTTTGATCGCCAAAACCCGCTCGGCATAGGAAAACGGCTCGACCACGGTGCCTACGGCGCGAACCGCCTCTTTCTGCGCGTCGGTGCTGATCTGTGGTGAATTCACTTCCAGTCGGTAGTAACCCACCTGCATCGCCTGCACCTCGGCTGACTCGGCTTGCGGCCGGACGACGCCGGCACGATTGGTTTTGCCGGTTGCAGGTTCAATGATACCGGCCAGAAACTCTTCCGGGACGAATCGAACTTCTGTGTCAGATAGCGGTTTCCCGTTGAACCTCACGGTAAAGAACGCCGCCTTGAGCCCTAACTTGGTCTCCTGGAAGGCCTCCAACCGCTTTTGCAATTCTTCGCGACTGATCGCGCGGTCGCGATCAGCATCAATTGCGCCCATATCACTGCGCACTCCCGGGCACTGACGGAGTTCCTCTTCGTCCAACTTGCCGTCCTGGTTGGTATCCCAAAGCTCCATGGCCTTGGCAGCGTTCGCGGCGGGGTCCCAGGCCGGCGCTGCAATACGCGATGGCCCCGAACACCCCACAGATACCGCCATGAGCCCCACAGCAACCGCCATGAGAAGGAGTGCGAGCGGAAGTACTTGTCTCACAATACAAGCCTTGAAGGGATGGTTGTTAGATGAAGAGCAGAGCGCTTACAAAGGTTGCCTATCCGAGAAATCTTGCTTAAATAAAGCACTATAAGCTTACCACGGAGTAGCGGTGAGAGCAAGCGGTCGCCCTAGGGCATTTCTCCTTGCAGAATACTCGACGGCGTCTCCGCACGACTGCGTTTTCGACTCCTACTCCACGTGGTGCGACTCATCAAATCCAGCGAAGGAACCGATTGTCATGTGCACTCGACGACTTACCAAAATCGGCATTGTTGTGGCGACTACGCTGATTGCGACGGCTCCACGCGACGCGTGTGTCCGCGCTGACGATTCGAATTTGCGCCAAGGCCACGCGTTCGAGGAGGCCGCCGCGAAAGAGAACCTTGCTGCACTTGCACGCAGCATCCCAGATAGTGCTTCATGGAAAGCCCGCGCGGTTAAGATTCGTGAGAACATCTTCCGCGGTGCGAAGCTGGAGCAACTACCACCACCCTGCCCTCTCAATCCAATTCGTCACACGAAGCGCGAGTATGATGGCTACTCGGTCGAGAACGTGGCGATCGAAGTCCTTCCCGGTTTTTTCGTGACTGGCAATCTTTACTTACCGTTGGAATTCGAGGATCGCATTCCCGGTGTGCTCGCCCCACATGGCCATCGAGAAAACAAACGTCGGCTGGAGTCGACCCAGAAACGCTCGGCGGCGATGGCGCGGATGGGAGCAGCAGTGTTCGCTTGGGACATGCTCGGCTACGGTGAATCCAAACCTTGCCCGCACAAGCACCCACAGGCGTTGCGAATACAGACCTACAGCAGCATGCGCGCGGTCGACTTCCTACTCTCGCTGGGAATCGTCGACGAGACGCGACTGGCCGCTACAGGTGCGTCCGGTGGTGGCACGCAGACGTTTGTGCTCTCCGCGATTGATCCCCGCATCGATGTGTCGGCACCGGTCGTGCAGGTATCGGCGCATTTCTACGGCGGGTGTATTTGCGAAAGCGGGATGCCGGTGCACGTCCACGGTGATCTTGAAACTAACAACGTCGAGTTCGCCGCCTGCTTTGCGCCCAAGCCGCTCTTGCTGGTTTCTAATGGGGACGATTGGACGAAAAATACTCCCCAGGTTGAGTTTCCCTACGTGCAGCGCGTGTATCGCCTACTCGGGGCCGAGCAAAATGTCGAAAACGCTCACTTCGCCGACGAGGGCCACGACTACGGCCCCTCCAAACGAACAGCCGTGTATCGCTTCTTTGCAAAGCACCTCGACCTCGATCTGACAAAGATACAAGACTCGGCCGGCAAAATCGATGAATCATTCGTTAACGTGTTGCCGCTGGAGGACCTCGCTGTCTTTAGCGCCACGCATCCACGTCCGGAGCACGAAGTGAAGACGTGCGAAGATGTCTGGCCATTGCTGGACGCCAAATAGAACGGCACGTACCGACGCATTCCTGACCGCATTCGCTCGGCCGGGAGTGACTAGCCGCGTGGTATCGTAGCGACTTCTTCACCGAACATCTTGATGACAAACGGCTCGGTGCCCTTGGCCTTCCGCGGGATCAGGATGCCGATATCCAGGGGCTGGCTGCCGACGGCCGTGTGCTGTTGGCGTACTGTACTGGGCATCTCGACCCAGGCCGTGGAAGCGGGATCGAGCGTGATGTTCAGTTGCGGCACTTCGCCCAAGCTAATGGCACCGCTCTGCCCCAACCCCATCGTCACATCGATCGTCATGCCGTTGTCGCTAGTATATTTGTTCCCTTCAATGAACCCTGGGGGCACCGGCTTCAGCGTGATATTGGAGTACAACAGATCGAACACGCTCAACTCGGGATTCGTATTGGGGTCGTCGAGACGAAGTGGTTTCGTCTCCGTTCGCGAGAAAAACAACACCGCGTCGACCTGCTCGCCACCCGATTCGACCTGGATGCTGTGGCGGCCGAATTTGAAGTGCAGCATCTTATCGAGTTCGTTTTTTTCGGCCAAGAATCCGGCCGAGATGCTACCTGACACCAACAAGTGAGCACCGTTGCTCGCCGCCCGTGCGATCACCAACCGTGAGCTCCCCCCGCTCCGCAACGACGTGGTTTGCGGAATGGGCAGTCCATTTTTCGTCGTCGGCGAAACGCCCCTGACGACCTCCATCGCCTCAACTTGTTGCGTGCTGGCAATTGAGAAAGCCTCAGGCACGACGGTTCGGAAGCCTTTGTAAATCATCAATCCGGACAAGAAAACGATTGGCGGGACCAATGCTACCAGGACTGGATTGACCTTGCCACGACGTGCAATAACTCGCATCCCTATTCTCCCCAAAGAAAGCCTGCATGAATGCCCTAGCGTCGCAATTCTCGCTGTACCGGAATACAACTAATCACGAATTATGGAACAGCTGCCCGAGGTCTGCAAGGTAGCTACGAGAGTTGGGGTATAAACTGCAACTGCACGCAAGTGGCATACCCAACCGCGCGGCAGCAAATCGTGAACGCTATTCGAAGAGAACCGTCGCGTCTTGACCGGTGTATTCCGTCTCTTGACCGGTTGTGGGAGTCTGCTGACGTTCGTGATTGCTCCACCACGCGTCGGCTTCGTCGAGCGTCCAGGGGCTCGCGAGCGACGTGGCACTGAGCAGTTTGGCAAGCTCACGGGAAGTTTGTGGCCGCTTCGCACGCGTCTTTTCCAGGCAACTGAGAATAGCGTGTTCCAATTCGGCGGGAATCGGCTTTCCCAATCGTTTGGACGGCGCGATAGGTACCTCGGATACGTGCAACTGCAGCAACTCCGACAAGCTGCTCGCGTCAAACACCGGTTTGCCCGTTAGCAGAAAATAGCCAATCGCCCCGACCGCGTACAAATCGCTGCAAGCATCTACCGAATTGGGCAGTTGAATTGCTTCAGGGGACATGTAGAGCGGCGTGCCTGCCATGGACTCACTCTTGCTGTCTCCCAACTCACCGCTTCGCGCCTTGACCAATCCGAAGTCGAGCACCTTGACGACGTCGCCTTCGCCTCCACGGCGGTTGATCATGATGTTGGCCGGTTTGATGTCGCGATGCACCAGTCCCGAGCTATGGGCTTCGTAGAGCGAGCCACAGACCTGCTTTAAGATGTAGATCACACGGCCCGGAGGTTGAGGACCATACTGATCAACCAGTTGTTGCAAGTCGATTCCGTCGAGGTACTCCATCGCGTAGTAGAACACATCTTCGGGCGTACGGCCGTAGTCATAAATCGCGATGGTATTGGCATGATTGAGATGGCTGGTGATTTGCACTTCGCGTTCGAATCGTTCGATCGACGCATCGGTGACCTTTTCCGTGTCTAGCAGCTTAATCGCCGTGGGACGTCGCAGCATGGCATGGCGACCTCGGTACACCACGCCCATCGCACCTTCGCCCAGTTTTTCTTCGAGCTTGTACTGGCCGAGTTGCCTGGCTTCAACGGCCGATTCACGCGCTTGTTGCCTCAGTCGAGCGGTCATCAGTGTGAATACGAAGATGGCGATCGAACTCAGGGCGAGTAGGACCAGCAGCCCCCAGAACGCCCGCTTAAGAATTGTTAGCGGTAGAAATGCTTCGTCGAAGTCCAGTTCGGTCGTGACTCCGAATCCGTACTTCTGAAACCAAGTCCAGGCTCCCACCACCGGCACGCCGCGATAGTCGCGATAGCCCGCCACGTCGGAGCCGGTGTTGCCAGCCGTCGCGTCGAGTGCCATCCGTGTCAGCGGTAGCTCCGATCGCACGACGTCTGGCCGATATCCCGCAGTCACATCGCCTCCCGGATCGCGCACCAGCAAATTCAGGATCGATGGTGTTCCTTCCTGCAATAGCCCGTCCAGTACCAAATCGTGATCGAAGCGGCTGTTGGAAAGCAGTAACCCCGACGCGTCGAACGCGTAGGTCTCGCCAGATTCGCCGGTTCTCCCCAATTGCAGCACACGGGTGAATTCCTTCTCGGGCCGAATCTGCAGCCCCAGCAGCGCGACGACTTGGAGTTGCTCGTCAACAATAGGTGCGAGCACGAACATCATCGGCAGGCCGGCGCGCGGTTTTCCACTCTCATCAACGTGCGGGAGCACACTCTTGTAAGGCCGGGTGACCGTCGGGTTCCCAGCGAACACAATTCCCAGCGAATCGGCAAATTCTGGCGGGGGAGTCAAACCGACGCCATCCGGGCGGCTTGAGGCAAGGATTTGCTGCTGATCGGCAACAAAGAAGTGCTCGTAGTCGTGAGCATTCATCACCGGCAGCAGACTTTGATGAAGCCCTCGAGTTAACTCAGCAACTTTTGCGGCGGCGTCGCTTGTGCCAGGCTGCAGCAATTCTCGCGTGAGCCGCCGGACTTCGACATCGCAGGCGACGCTCATGGCGTTCTTTTCTTGCGCAACCAGCCACGTCCGTAGCACCTCCACTTCCACGTCGCGAAGCGTCTCCAGCTCCGAACGCAGATTCTCGTTCATGGTGCGCTCGATCGCACCGTGAACTGCCCACCCGATCGCCAACAACAGCGCAACAGCGATGATCGGCCACACCCACATTCGCCGAGTCAAGTATTTTCGGGTGCGCGAGACCGTCGCGGATAGAGTCCGTGAAGCCCACGTCATGTGGGCAGGTGCAGCACTGCGACGCTTGGAACTCAGCAGTGGATTACGTTTCGCCATGGTGGAGCCTCAGAGCAGGTAACTCCAACCAGTATAATCGCTCCTCCGACGCTGTGCCTGCTTTCGCGAAGTGATTCATGCTCCGGTGGATTGGCGGTAAAACTAGTGCGTATCCATAGCACAAAGGCCCCGCTTGGAATCGGTTCCAAGCGGGGCCCGCGGATTCGACGATCCTCGGTATTGAGCATCACGACTAGCTGATTGCCAATCGTTGGCGGCTGCAACCGATGGCTGTCATTCCGAGCGCGAGCAACAGCAGCGAGGCGGGCTCAGGAACGGAGGTGATCGCTCCTCTTGGGATTTCGCCGCCGCCGTCGAAGCCGCGGCCATGGTTCTGCTGCCACTTTAGGTAGTCGCCGCCATCAACCAGTCCATTGGCATTGCCGTCGGCCAGGAAATCCTGTGTACCGTACGCCTGCTGCCAGAGGTCCAGGTCGCCACGATCGGTAAAGAAGTTACCATCGTAGTCGCCACTGAAGCCCTCGACGAACTTCCGCAAGGTGAAGCGAGCCATGCCGTCGACCACGCCATCGATCATGTCATGAGCTTGCAGCACAAACTGGAACTGCGACAACTGCCCAGGCTGCATCTGGCCTTGGAACATCATCTGCGTAGCCAAGAAAGGATCGTTGATTGCCATCAACTGGTAAGCGCCGGTCAACTCTTGCGGCGGAACCGGTGACTGTTGACTCTCGATGCCGAGCATGCCCGGGTCTTGGCTGAGCTGAAACTGATCGCCCACGCCAGTGCCCAAGTGCATGTCCATCATCATGGTATGGGTGCCACCGGGCGCGACCAGTGTTTCCTCTAGGGCGATCGGTGCGGCTTCGTTCACGGGCACTTCGATCTCGTAGGCAATGTCGAAGAACGAATCGACGGTGTGCAAGACCTGATCAGTGAATACTGTGTTGACTCCATGCAGAGCGAGCGGATCTTCGCCGGGCACACCGGCCATGCCTGCCAAGAGCACATCGCCGAAGGGATTCACATCGCCGAACAGTTGGAGCTGTGCCAATTCCAAACGCATTTCTGGCTCAGGGAACGGCACGTCCATGCGATCGGGAAAGTCTTGGACTGCGCCGGCCGGGCGGAAGGGTGGCACTGCGTGCGGCGGCTCGGATCCGCGTGACTCGCCGGCAACGTAGATGTGCCCCATCAGATCGAGCTCAATAAACGAAGCAGCGGGAATCTTGACCGCAGGAACCGGAACATTCGCCGTCACGTCCACAGCTTGAGGGGCGTTGCCGTCATCGTCGTTGACGTCAATCAGTAGCTCGGGCACCAGGTCGACCCCGTCGGTCGAGTTCGTCAACGAGAAAATCGTTTTGGCATTCGCGCGATCGACAATTGCTTTGTCGTTGGTTGCGGACGCATGCAGTGTGCTGGTGGTATCGAGATTCAGTTTGATCTCTAACTCTTCAGCAGCCGGCAAGCCCGGACGACCGGTGAAGTTACCCAAGCGAAATCGCGTGCGCCCAGTAATCCAGCGTTCCGCCTGGCCGATGCTGTCGTCATCAAGAATCGCATTGGTGTTGCCCGACGCGTTGAGCTTCATCCCGCGCCCGCCGGCAACCGTCTTGCGCTCGATGCCATTCTTACCATTGATCGGAAACAGATTCGCAGTTCCGCCGCCCAGTGCGATGAGCGTTTGCGCTCCGCCAGGATTGCCATTGAGGTCACCAAAATCGGGTGCCTCATCGGGGCGTGGAAATGACGTCGCAAAGCCAAACTTGTTCTCAATCGCGCCGCCGACGACCGACAGCTCCAAGTCCAATAGCGAGCTAAAGTCTGTGGCCGCCGATGCCACGTTGGGCAGCACAACAGCTAGTGACAGCCCCAATGCCAACAAACCTCGACGCAGGCGGGTAACAATGGTTTCGATGCGGACAGACATGACAATTCTCCTTGTTTTTCGTGTGTGAGGGTGCATTTCGTAGTCGTGCGAGCACTAACGCTCGCGGGCTACGATGCGTCTCACCGAACGGTCGGGGGACCCGACAGGCGCGAAATTGCCCGGTGTTTCGGCGGCGACGGGGACCTCGACGCGCGCGCCGCTGCTCGCTGGGATGGAGGCTGCCGACTGCAAAACTCCGACTCCCGCCCAGCCGACGTGGTACCAGGATGATCGGCCACGCGCAGCACGTGGCCTGTTGAATGCTCGTTCATGTGGAGATTGCGAAGCGATTGCAACCGATCGCGCGAGACCGCTTTCTATGCGCGCCGATTGATGGGTGTAATGAAATACGCCATAATCATCGAGGATTATCCAAATCTGAGTTCAACCGACACGAACCGGAGACACTCTCGATGATGCGAATTCCTCTCCATGTTGGCGTTCTACTGGCGGTATCTGCTGTCGTCATGGGATGTTCTGGCGGGCCTAGCAGGGTGGGGGCCGTCGATGTCGATCCTAGCTCAGCCGCCGCCGAGGCAATGTCGATGTACGATAAGAACGGCGATAACACGCTCGACGACGGCGAGCTGCTG
The DNA here is from genome assembly GCA_965228965.1 of Bythopirellula sp. Lineage (GTDB taxonomy): Bacteria > Planctomycetota > Planctomycetia > Pirellulales > Lacipirellulaceae > Bythopirellula. The sequence continues at coordinate 3,565,650 of OZ245849.1, read as the reverse complement.
GCCGTGCCTGGAATCTTGATGGCCAAGAAGCACTACGACAAAGACGGCAATGGCCAAGTTTCCGCAGAGGAGATCGAGGCTCGTCTTGAGCAATGGGGAGAGCAGGGACTCGGTTTTCGACCGCTGACGATCATGATCGCCATCGATGGCAAGCCGCTCGGCGATACCGAAGTGAAACTGATTCCAGAACCCTATTTAGGCGACGCAGTCAAACCAGCGACGGGAAAGACGATTTCCGATGGCACGGTAAGTGTCAGTGTGGAACCAGAAGACTTACCTGACGCGCTAAAAGCGCGAAAAAAGAACTTCTACGGAGTGACCGGCGGCACCTTCAAGATTGAATTGACTTCGGCTAAGCAGGAACTCCCGGCCAAATTCAATACCGAAACGACTTTGGGCGTGGAAGTTGCACTCGATACGATACGGGCGGTTCACTACATGAATCTGAAGTCGAAGTGACCGACTGATAACGGAATGTTAGTTGCCGCTCATCTACCGGTGTTATCTACCCATACCTCTGCATCGCTACGGTGGCCCGAGGTATGATGGACCTGCGGGTCGATGTCGTAGCTGACCAACCGAACCGAGCCGTCCAGATACACCATATTGAGCCCGGCAGAATGAGCGCTGCCAAACGATTCAATTTGGCTTACTCCGGGGGTATCTTGTAATGGCGTCAGATCAACTCTGTTGGCTGGCCAGTAGGTCGTCATGCGAATCACGTCATCCTGATGGCCTGTATACATGCTCCAATCGTTGTCGTGCTGTCCACCATCCAGGTAATGATCAGGGTCGAGGTAACGTTCACCAACACAATACGTGTTAGAGGTGCCATCGGTCACTTGACTCAATTCAACGGTCGAGCTGCAGTAACTCACACCGAGAAAGACTTCCAGCGGAAGCGGCCAGTCGGTCATGGTGCCACCGTCGTATTCCTCGTAGCTATCGGGGCGAACTGCACCGCATGGCGGCTCAACCCCACTGCGTTCTCTGCGAATTTGTTCGAAGGTCTTTGCAGCCGTGTCGACGGGGCCAGCGCTGGCAGCGTAGTCTGTTCGAGCATGGAATTCAGCGGAGCCACCGTTCTGCGGGACGAAATTCAGATCGTTCGGATAGGGCTCCGCTGGGCGACGTGATGGACAATTCATAACTTGGATGGGCGAAGCATCGCGAATGGCAATTTGCCGAAGCTTTGCGGTACCGGTCATGCCCGACCCCAAATCTCGCAACGCCTGTTGCTCGATGTAAGGCAAAATATTGTAGACCCAGCCGCCCGGTTGGCCATCGTCGAATCCTCGATCAGGGTCGCCCGTCCAGTTGCCAAACCACCCTCCGGTGGGCAGAAAGCCGTGAGTACTCTCATGGTTTAAGTACCCCAGCCCGATTTGCTTAAGATGGTTCACGCACTGCGATCGCCGCGCGGCTTCTCTCGCCGCTTGTACCGCCGGCAGCAACAGCGAAACCAACACACCGATGATCGCAATCACGACGAGCAGCTCAACAAGTGTAAAACCCGAGCGTCGAGTCTTGTTACGGACGGAGCACTTAAAATTCATGACAGAACCTGACTGGGTAACGGCAAACGAAACGCGACGAGCATCATACAATCGGCTTATGAACACCAACGACATCGTATTCTAACATCCGATGCTCCCTTTCCCACCACGATTTTCGACGGGAAATGGCGGATTTGCGGCCGTCACTCATCTAGCGTCGCGATGATGCGGCAAGGGGCTCCGGAACCGCCGGCGATCTTCATTGGTAGTGCCGTGACCGTGAATCCATGCGGTGGAAGCTGCTGGAGGTTTGCCACATTTTCAAAGATTGGCACGTTGGCCTGGCACAGAGTAACGTGTGCCTGGAAGTCACTCGATTGCCCGTAGTCGATACTTGCCGTGTCGATTCCGACAGCGCGAATCTTGCGCCGCGAAACAAGCCACTTCGCCGCCGTTGGATCAAGACCCGGAAAACGCAACAACGGGACCGCTCCCCTGCCCGTCTCGGCGGTGCCCAAGTACTGCTGGCGATCGGGCCAGTACCGCGCGAAGCCCGTCCTGAGCAAAACGATCTTGTCGGTCAGTGATTCGCCGGTCTGCGCTTCCCACGCTTGCAGATCTTCTACCGAGACGCGATAGTCGCGATCCACGGCGCAAGTTGCCGAGATGTCGACGCAAACTGCTTGGCCCATCAAACGCCACAGAGGAATCTGATCGACAGTCTGCCGTTCGGCGAAGAAGTGAATGGGCGCGTCAATGTGCGTTCCACCATGTTCGGCGGTGGCAAACCGGTTTGCTGCATAGAAGTAACCCTTCTCGGTCACGCCCAAGGCGGTGTTTTCCAACCGAAAACCGGGTTCGGTAGGCCAGTAGATCGTTGCCTTGTCAAACGGATGCGTCAGGTCGACGAGTTTGCGGAATGGAGGATTCTGCTCCTGCGCTGACGCATACGGTGACAGAGAGCAGAGAACGCCGACGCAACAAAAAGCCACAAGCGCACGGGCCATTACGAATCTCCTTGCGAGGTGAAACCGAACTCGATCCGCCTAAAATATCAGGTCACTGGTCGCTGCGGAATAAAGAATCCACTTCGGAACGCACTCGGTGCGATTGCCGATTCTGCGATTACTCGCGCCGCAACGTGAGAATGACGCTGCCGGTGTTGTCGGCCAGCTCGGTCCAATCATCTTCGCACCGCGTGTAGAGATGACCGTCGGTCGGCGCGGTGAAAACGCCGCTGTCGCCCAACACAAATGGTTCACTCAGTTCAGCACCGTTCTGAACGACGCCGATAAGTGTGCCACGACCCAAGTTTCCACCCGCCGCGTCGGTCGGTTGCTGGTTCGGCCCGACTCTCCAAGAACCCTCACACCGGTAGCGGTATTGTTCGCCTGCCGCGAGTGCCAATGCCGTTGCCTGATAACCACGGTCTGCCACGACTCTAACTCGCAGCTTTCTGTGCCTGGGCAACTTGCTTGGCCGAGTAGCCCAATCCCAGGCTGTCAAATCCACGCGATATCCGACACCAATGTGGCGCAAGAAAAAATCGTATTCAAACTCTGCCTGCCACGCGACCTCGGCAAACTCATCCTCAAAGCTGCGTTGCTGATCACTCACATAGCTGTGGCCTAAGCGACGAAACCGCGAGGCGTAATTTGGGTTGTAACAAAGAAAATGACACAAGGCCCAATTCCAACGATACAACTCCCGCGCTTGCTGAACCTTGCGAGTATCCTCTTCGGTCCACGACGATAATGGAATCTGCCGTCCAAGTTGCTGAGAGGATTCTTCGGCTACGATTTCACGCAACGATTGCGAGATGTCGGCGGTCGACACGCCTTGGCTGACGATTTCCCTAATGGTTCGCCGTGGAGTCGCGCGAAAGTAATCAACGTAGCTCGGCGGCACACCCACAGCATGCGTGAGCTGCCCGCAGTAGCATCCCACCTCGGCCATACCTTCCTTGTACCAGGTCGGGCCCGTGGCCCCGAACGCTTGCAGACAGTAGGCGTGGACCGACTCATGCTCGGCGATGCCTTCACCCGCACGCGCGAAAAACAGCGCCCGCTGTGTCGATTTGCGATCTGCCCCATTCGCCACGGTCACCGTCGCGCCGCCGATATGCACCATCGAAATCCGGGCAAGCGGATGAGGCAACGCTGCGTCAGGCCACGATGACACGCGATCAGCCACATAACACTCGATGAGGCCCGGCGAGGGCCGCTTCCAATAGTCGGTCGCGAAGCCAACCACAGATTCCAATTTGGCCAGCTGCACTCGCGCTTGATCATCCGGTAGATCGGTGTTCAGCAGAAAATGCTGAGACCGATATTGCCGCAGCATCGCTCCATTGCTTCCACACGTGGAAGCAACCAATCTGCACGCGCCAGTGCGATGAGCACGAGGCGACGCGGCCTGGGAACAATCCGCTGCCCAGAGAGTGAGGGTCGCAAACGTCAGCAGCAAGAGTGAGCGATTGGCGAGCGCCGTTTTACGATTCAGCATCCAGCGTATGGTCATCCAGTCTTTACTTCCATGGTAATCGCGTCCAACTCGACAGTACCGACGGCACCGAACATCCCGATCATCAGTACGGCGAGACGAGTTCGTCGTGGCACTCGGATTGTTTCTTTTTCGAGCTTCCAACTGCTTGTTCCACGCCAGTGGCCCAACTGCAGCGTCTTGATCGCAATGCGATTTTCGTTGTAGAAGGTCAGGCGCATCTGCGGAATCTGTTGTTCATTTTGCCCCGCTGTTACTCCTTCAGCCCGGATCCAGTACTGCGCATCAATCCGGGAAACCTCATCCCCATTCAATCCGACGGCTTGCAAGACCTGGGCGTGACGACCGCGGTCGCCGTTGGTCAGTCGCAGCACGTGATCACCTTCGGGAGCGGAATCAACCTTTAAGGTCTTTGCTTGACGGACGTAGTACCAACCGGTTGGTTCTTGCCGATCATTGGCGCTTTCGAAACCGCTGTTAACCAGCCCAGTGAATGGTGTGTCGCTCGTCTTCTTGCGCAGCTCCTCCGCCTGACCGGTCATCGGCACGAAAAAGGTTGCTTCCAGCACTTGGCGTTTCAGTTCACCGTCAGTCTTGACGTATAAGCAGAGAGACTGCTGATAACGTTCGCCCAGCGGGATCACCAATCGACCTCCTTCTCGCAACTGATCAATCAGCGCCTGTGGGATTTCCTCCGGCGAGCACGTCACGATGATCTTGTCGAACGGCGCGAACTCCGGCCAACCAAGATAGCCGTCGCCGGCTTTCGTCTTCACGTTCTTGTAGCCCAACGTTCTCAGAACCGATGCGGCCCGTTTTGCGAGCGGTTCGACGATTTCGATGCTGTAGACTTCCGCCACCAGCGGACTAAGTACGGCCGCCTGGTAGCCGCTGCCGGTGCCGATTTCCAGTACCTTGTCCGTCGGTTGGGGGTCCAACTGTTCGGTCATGTAGGCGACGATGAACGGCGGAGAGATCGTCTGCCGTGAACCAATCGGCAGGGCACTATCAACGTAGGCGAGCTTGCGTTTCCGAGAGGGCACAAATAAGTGCCGCGGCGTCTGTTCCATCGCACGGATCACTCTCGGATCCTTCACGCCTGCGCCGGTCACCTCGCGCTGCACCATCTCTCGGCGCATTTTCGCCCACTGCTGAGGCGATTGGGCTGAAGAGTCCGAGACCTGGCACGCCAATACCAGGCAACTCCAGCACAGAATGCGGCTTAACCCGCTACTGACAGCGCCCATTTTTCGGTCCAAACAACTACGAACACATTGGACCGAGGCCCGCGCCGCGACATCCGATGTCTATTGTACCAGAAACATCGTGAGGCGTCGCCTGCCGGCGCAGTTGGCTCTCGCCCTCGTTTCGCAGGGCTTTAGCTCCGTTGTGGGCGACTCGAAGCGGCCCCAGCTACTATCGCGAGCATGACGAGGACGGCGGCGGTCGGCTCGGGAACGCTGGCGGATCCGGCTAACTTACTAGGTTCCGTTACTCGACCGAGAAACAGCAGGCTTCCGGAGTGCGTATCTCGCAAGGCGAACAGAAAAGGACGATCGGCGCGAAACTCGACTGGGGGCGGATTCCAAACGACGGACGTCACGCCGATGATTACGCCAGTCGCGGCAGCAGCTTCGGTCCCCTCTTCATTCACGTCAATGAAGGTCTTGTGCAGCACATCGCTAATGCTCAGACCCGCGTCGGCAATCCCGGTGAAATCGGCCTGCGAGCCAAACGCGTTCCCCATTCCCAACTCGGCAAGCGCCGAACTGAGCGTGAAGGAATCGTCGAAAGTAAACTTCGGCAGACTGACCCGCACTTCGCGCTGTCGCAGCGCGGCAAGAGACTCATCGAGCATTGCTGGTGTCAGCGAGTGCTCCAAACCGGACAAGCCGTCGACGTCTTCAGGCAACATCACCACCATCGACAAATCGTCACCCGCGTAGGGCATTTCCAGCATTTGGAATCCATCGAGTTCTGCATAGTTGAAACTCTCCTGCTGAAACATCATCGAAACCGTTTCCTGCGCGCCATCCGCGCGAAAAAATGAAACGTCTCGTGTCGCTTCCTCAAGAAACTTATGCTTCCACTGCCCATCGAAGTGGATGGCATTAGTCAGCACGAGCCTCGTGTCTTGCGTGACCGAGCCTTGCGGGAGCAAGTTCTTGATGCGCTGGTTCGTTTCTCCCTCGACCCAGTCATTAATGTGCACTCTTGCGACTTCAGCGTCTGCGTAGAAATCTAGCTCCTCCAACGGTGCCGAATAATCTTTCGCAACCAAGTCCAAGAACTCGTTCTTGAATGCATAGGAGGCCTGACCAAACAAACGATTGGCGACATTAAGTTGGTAACCTTCGCGACTTCCCTTCAGGTCGCCGAGCAGTTCCCCATAAGCGGGATGCAGGCTTTCACTTGGTTGATCGAAGAAATGCAACACGTTAGCCATTTGAGTAGCCGTCTCGCCACGGGCTCCGGCGTAGGTCATTGCCAAAGCCGTTGAGATACTAAACGGCGAGACAAGCAGATTTTCCGCCGCATCGCTGGAATGAGAGAGGGACTTGTAGATATCCAGAGCAAAACGATTGTTGCTACCAGCCACGCGATATGCCGCGTCGGAAAGGACTGCCCGCTCATGCGGAGGAATGAGCGTGGACTCACGAGGCTGCGTCTCCCAAGTTGGTATCACGCTGAGATCTTTGGTAATGCCGTAGCCAGAGTCAGCAAATTCCGTATCCGGTAGCACCAGAACGTGTTCTTGGGCCAATGCTGGCCGGAAGAGGATCGACAGCAGAACAGCACACAGGGCAAATAGCTGGGAGGTCTGGGCAGGTTTCATAAAGTACTCCTTGAGTCCGTGTCGAACTGATGTTCGCTCACCAAACTAGGCCTGACTCTGCCGCGAATGTCACGAGGGTGCGAAAAATTGCGGGTTTACGCTACTCTGATTTTCAAGCTGCAACGGCTGCCACGTGGCTAGTTCGATCGGATTATAACGAGCGCCGATTGCTGAACCATAACATTTCGCAGCGTGAGATGTCAGTAGGGAACGAGCCCGTCAAAAGTAGTTGTTTTCAACCTCAAGCCGATTCGGGCACCCACTGCCCGAACGAAATGCATATGGGAGTTGTGGAATTCACGCGGAGCGCATCGTTCGTGCAACATACCAATCACCACCGCCGAATGGACATGTTCGCATACGAATTGGAGCAGCCTGACGCGCGCGACTCGTGTTACCCTGGGCGAGTGATCCACCACTTGCGCCGTCTCAAGGCACGTTCTTCCAGTAGACTGTGCACCGACAACGCCGCCGTCAGTGCCACGCACACACTCATCGTTATCAGAAAACCGTAGACCCAAAGTCGGTTTGATTCAGCCGCAAGCCGGGAGCCGAGCATTGTATTGTTGATGTACTGAACAACGACTTGCTGTCGCGGTTGATAGTGCTTCGCTGCGTCGGCGCTGACGACAGCAAATCCACGCTGCGGCTTTCCCGTCTCGAGATTGTGAAACTCATAGGTCATCCGTCTGGTTGCTTCACCGTTCTTGTGATGGTGCACTCGACCGATGCGTAGAATGGTCGCCGTAGTTTGTTGGCCCCAACAGTAGTATTGGAGTTCTGCAAGGGACTTGAAACCGGAAGTAACAAATAGCACGAACGCGATCATGAGCGCACGAGCGATGTCGGGATGGCAGAGGTTTTCCTTGAAGTCTTGATAGTCCAGCGACGTGGGTCCTCACATTTGCGGCCATGACGGGTGACAAAAACGGACGTCAGCAAGCTATTCGCTCACGGACGGGAGATGTTGGAGAAAATCCCGCAGCGTTTGCCAAGTCACAGTGGCCCACGAGCAATTTATCGTCCATTGCGCGTCTAAGAAGGTGGCAGCGAACGTGCGATGGCCGTTAGTGCTACGCCAATCGGCTCACGAACCACTTCGTCGGCAAGTCCGTCCAGCGGCGTTTCGTCGCGATTGATAATCACCAGCCGGCTACCGCTCTGCTTCGCGAGTCGCGGCAAATCCGCTGCGGGTGAAACTACCAACGAAGAACCAATCGCAAAGAACAGGTCCGCTTGTTCGCTCCACTGCACAGCTCGCTGTAGCACGGATTGCGACAACGACTGGCCAAACGAAACCGTCGCATGCTTCAACCGACCGTCAATGCATTCACGGCAAACTGGAACCACGTTGGTCCTTAGAAACTCTTGCACCAGCGGTTCGGCCGGGTAGCGAGCTCCGCAGTCCTGACAGAGAATTTCGCGTGCGGAGCCGTGAAGTTCCAGGACGTGTTCGTTCCCAGCGAGTTGATGCAGACCATCGATGTTTTGCGTGATCACGCCTACAAGGCGACTGGCCTTCTCCCATTCGGCAATCACACGATGTCCGTCATTCGGCTCCGCGTCGGCAAAGTCGCGATGCCCCTCGGACTTCTGTCGCCAATACTCATGCCGCGCTTCGGCCGAAGCCATGAACTCGTCGTAATAGACCGTCCGATACTTCGACCAGATGCCGCCAGGAGAGCGAAAGTCCGGAATGCCGCTTTCGGTGCTGATGCCGGCGCCCGTGAAGACGACGGTGCGTTGGGATTGGGCAAACCAATCTGCGATTTGTGCTGACACTCCGTTTTGCATTGGTCAGAACGCACCTAAGTTGCAGGAAAACTGCGACTGGAATACTTAGCAACTTTTTCAGCGGAGGTAGTCGGCAGCATGTTGGCTTGACTTGAGCGCTAGCACTTAGGGACAATTCGGCGCCTCGTCAATCGACGTAGCCATGCAAGAGTGATTGTGACTCCCACAGTTGCTTCTGGCCATGTTGAAGAGATTCTTGCGCATTTAGAAAACCATCGCATTTTTTGATACCGCACTTACAATCGCATTACGCACTCAGAATGTTTTGCGGGCGTTCCATTTACTCGTCCTCTGTTCTGCGCAGATCATGCCGACACGCGTATCCGACAATTATAGGAGGCAAACACACAACGCTGATTATACATATCGCGATTGCAAGGATCAAAGCGGCATCCTCCTCGTATCGCCAACGGGCATAGATATAGTATGCCATAGCACAGCAAAACGCGTAACTGACCAACAGTCCGTCCACAGCACTGTGTTCGCAGTACAAGAGGGCCCTTCCAAGGCGATAAATGACGAACATTACCAGTAGATGGAATGCGAGCATGGCGAAGATAACCAGAGATTGCTCCATCGTAACTTGGGGGCGCGTAACGACAAACAGGGTGAGAATCGAGGCAACGAGTGCAAGACCCGCTGAAACGACCATGATGAGAATTCCGTAGACTCCCAGAAATTTTAATCCCCAACTTGAATTGTCAGACCTAGGACGTTCCGGGATGCGCTCTCGACAGGCAGCCTGTTCGTCGGAGGAATCAACATTGCCTTCTTCAGGTGGCCGAGCTACTACAGGCGCATTCGGTTGCCGTTCAATGGGAGGCTCAAGCTCCAAGTCCCAAACGTCATCGTCACCCGATTTTGCATCAAGTTCTGATGTGTTCGCATCAGCAGGTTCATTGCCAACCCTCCCGGTACCGATATTTGATGCCGGATCCAAGGGCATCTTTGATTTCGAAGGGTTCGAATCGTTTTCACCCGCGGACCCTGAGTGGTCGCCCTTCTTGAGGGCAGGGACCTTCAGCGGCTCGCCGCAGCCGCAATTGGCGTGTTTCCCAGCGTCTTCTGGCTTCAACGCATAGACCTTACCACAATTTCCGCAGCGGACACGGATGGGCTCAGATTCTGATGGCAAAGGACGTGTCCTCCCAGGCCCCATGAAGAATAGGCTATAGTCAAAAGTCTAGACTGCAGATACTTAGATTGCTTATTTCGCCCCATGTTGTCAATCTTGCTCCAAAGAATTCCGCAAGGTGGCGCGTCACCGGCGCTCTCTAACGTGAAGACTTGCTCGATCGTCGATGCAGGGCGCTCAACACAAAATCACCAAGCCCACAAAAAAACTCTCACGGATTGACTCCCAATCGAGGCATAAGAATGGCGGCATCTACTTTCGCTAGCGTTCTCCATACCATCATTACTCCAGCCTCGACCATTACCCCGGCCTCAACTGCATCGCGCGAAGCTCGCGTTTGAATGGGTCCAGCACGAGGCCCAGGTTTTCCAGTGTGACGACGCCAAGTAGCGGTTCGTCGTAGGGCTGCAAGTGAGGAGCATGAGCGTGGAACAACCGTGCGGAATGAGTTCCTATCGCTGCCATCCGTGTGTCCGTGATTCCTGGCGAATGCGTTGACATTCGAGAATGTTGCAAAAAGTCAGCGTCGTCGGTGGCAGGCCGAATAATGAGTATAAACTCACTCGACAATCCCACGCTCTGGCACGTCCGGCGGCAGATGAACGAGCGATGGGCACCGGAAAGGCCTATGCTTTAGTGCCCTAGTCGTTCGTCAAGGGCGAACAACGGTCTACCTTGGAATAATCGAGTCATCAAGGAAATGTCGGATGCATAAGCTACTCTTGGTGCCCTTAGCAACAGCAATGTTCGTGTTCACATCACAAACAAGTTCAGGTAAAGATCTGGAAGTGCAACGTGCCGAAGACGTCGCGGCAATCGCCTACGAAGATGTCAACTTTGAATACTCACACCAGCGGTTCTTGAAGGAATTTCGAGGAGCGATGAAGCTGGACCACGCTGACGGCAGCATGGGAGTTACGCACTACGGAATCTTGGTCAATAACAAACAGACTGACCTTGTCGGCCTTATTTTCCGTGGTGATCACCTGATGAGTCTACTGTTCACCTATCAGAAGGATCGGATTGAACTTCTAGGTGGATATGACAATTTGTGGGAGGGTGCTGTCAAACGCTTTGGGAGCCCGACGAGGAAGGAACAAAACGCCTTCGTGTGGAACTTTCCTGCGATTGATCGAACTGTGAAGGCGATTGCTCACGATCAGATGTGGACGTTGGCCATCGAACGGACATCGATTCATAATCAGTTGCAGGCGGAGAAGCAGAACTCGGCGGCTGAGCCAGGGCAAGCACCTGAGGCAGCGGCAGCGACTAAGCCTGTTGTGCGAGCGTCCGAGGAACAGTCCAGCCAGACTGTCGAAACAAAGGAAGGCTGGGTGTTCTGGAAACCAACGCCTGAAGAGCAAGCTGAGATGGAAGCAGAAGCACGCGTGCAACTGCATCGAAGTGGCAGTTCAAACGTGCGGGACAACCGACGCTCATCAAGGACGCGGAGCAGAAGTTTCACTGGCCAACGTGCTAGTTCTTCCTATTCGTCTCGACATCCCTCCACAGGCATTGCGAGTGAGATGCGCAGATACATCGAACTGGGTAAGAAAAAATATCCAACTCGCGCTGAGATTCGAGAGTACTTGCTACTCGACGCCAGGTTAAGCGTCAGATCCGGAAAGATGACCATACGTCAGTTCGAGGAGTTCACTGGAGAAGAGTATTAGATGGTCGCCGGTGATTCTGCTAGGAAAGCCGCAGGGCGTGGCTTAGAATTGCTCCCACGCGAGCAAAATACCCATGAAACGACAAAACCCTCGTGGGAGGATCCCACGAGGGCTTTGATAAAAATGGCGATACCTACTTTCGCGAGTGCTCTCACTATCATCGGCTGTGAGTGACTTAACTACTGTGTTCGGAATGGGAACAGGTGTTTTCACTCCCATATGGTCGCCAAGAAGTGCGGTAAGCGGTCAAACTCGACCGCACTTGATTTGGTGAATACTAGCAAGAGGGATGTGAGATTTAAGATACAAGATTGCTGATCTGAAAATCACTCACTTCGTATCCTTGGTCTCACACATCTCTCCTTTGTCCTTAGACACAAATGCTTGATGAGAGAATTGGACAGAAGATTTGCATTCGCACATCTTCAATCACCGATCTCACATGTCACATTTCTATCAAAAGCGTTGGATAAATGTGGCCAAGCGTTCGTCCATTAGTACCGGTTAGCTGAATACATTACTGCACTTACACATCCGGCCTATCAACCTGATCGTCTTTCAGGGGACTTTCGGGCATTGCCCAACGAAACCTAATCTTGGAGCGGGCTTCACGCTTAGATGCTTTCAGCGTTTATCCGTTCCGACCTTAGCTACCCTGCCGTGCCGCTAGCGCGACAACAGGAACACCAGAGGGTCGTCCTTCCAAATCCTCTCGTACTAAAGAAGAACCTCCTCAAGTTTCGTGCGCCCACAGTAGATAGGGACCGACCTGTCTCTCGACGGTCTGAACCCAGCTCACGTACCACTTTCATTGGCGAACAGCCAAACCCTTGGGAGCTTCTTCACCCCCAGGATGTGATGAGCCGACATCGAGGTGCCAAACCGCTCCGCCGCTATGGACGCTCGGGAGCGATAAGCCTGTTATCCCCGGAGTACCTTTTATCTGTTGAGCGATGGCCCTTCCATACGGAACCACCGGATCACTAAGCCCTACTTTCGTACCTGCTCGACTGATAAGTCTCGCAGTTTAGCACCCTTCTACCTTTACGCTCGATGCCTGATTGCCAACCAGGCTGAGGGTACCTATTGGGCTCCTCCGTTACTCTTTGGGAGGAGACCGCCCCAGTCAAACTGCCCAACTGACACTGTCCTTCGCCCGGTTTCACGGGAATCGAAGTTAGAACTAAAGCATGCAAAGGGTGGTATTTCACCAATGACTCCCCCCGATCTGGCGACCGGGGTTCAAAGTCTCCCACCTATCCTACACAGTACATACCACAGCCCAATATCAGCCTACAGTAAAGGTTCACGGGGTCTTTCCGTCTAGCTGCGGGAACGTGGCATCTTCACCACGACTACAATTTCACCGGGTCACTGGTTGAGACAGTATTTCTCTCGTTACGCCTTTCATGCAGGTCGGAACTTACCCGACAAGGAACTTCGCTACCTTAGGACCGTCATAGTTACGGCCGCCGTTTACCGGGGCTTCGGTCGTGAGCTTCGCTCTAATGAACTAACCCTCTACCTTAACCTACCGGCACCGGGCAGGCGTCAGTCTCTATACATCCACTTGCGTGTTAGCAGAGACCTGTGTTTTTGATAAACAGTCGGAGAAATCGATTTACTGTGGCCCCCAGCAGCGTGAACCGCCAAGGGCATCCCTTATCGCGAACTTACGGGATCATTTTGCAGAGTTCCTTAACCAGTGTTCTCCCGAGCGCCTTAGACTACTCGTCTCGCCTACCTGTGTCAGTTTTAGTACGGTCAGCTATGCTTCAACCTTTAGAAGATTTTCTTGGACATCCTGCCAATGACTTCGCGAACTTATGCGCGCTCGGTCCCCTCGCTTGGTTTACGCGGGCGGATTTACCTACCCACCGCCTTGCAAGGGTCCACGGACATTTCTATTCGTACCGCTCACTTTTCGGATGCCGTCCCTCCATCAGTCCACATAGCTGGCGCAGGAATGTTGACCTGCTATCCATCGACTACGCCTTTCGGCCTCGTCTTAGGTACCGGCTAACCCTGGGCGGAATTACCTTCCCCAGGAAACCTTAGGCTTTCGGCGGGCAGGATTCTCACCTGCCTTATCGTTACTCATTCCGGCATAATCACCTGTAGGCCCCGACACCGCTCCTTTCGGTACGGCTTGTATCTGACCTACAGCGCTCTCCTACCACGTATCCGAAGATACATCTACTGCTTCGGTGTAATACTTACTCCCGTTCATTATCGGCGCAGAATTGCTCGACCAGTAAGCTGTTACGCACTTTTTAAATGGTGGCTGCTTCTAAGCCAACATCCTGGTTGTCACAGCAATTCAACTTCCTTAGTGACTGAGTATTACTTGGGGACCTTAGCAGGTAATCTGGGTTGTTTCCCTCTCGACCGCGAAGCTTATCCCTCGCGGACTGACTCCTGAGATAGTCGTTACGGTATTCGGAGTTTGGCTCAGCAGGGTACCCCGGGAAGGGCCCCAAACCAAATCAGTGTCTCTACCCCCGCAACGTAGTGGCTCAAGGCTAGCCCTAAAGCTATTTCGGAGAGAACGAGCTATCTCCTGGTTTGATTAGACTTTCACTCCTCCCCACAAGTCATCCCCTCAGTTTTCAACCTAAGTGGGTTCGGTCCTCCACGCAGTACAACCCGCGCTTCAACCTGCTCATGGGTAGATCACCAGGTTTCGCGTCTACCACCGCGGACAAAAACGCCCTATTAAGACTCGGTTTCCCTGAGGCTTCGGCCCGGAAGGCCTTAACCAAGCCCGTGACGGTAACTCGCCGGATCATTATGCAAAAGGCACGCCGTCACACGGTAAATCGTGCTCCGACCGCTTGTAAGCGCATGGTTTCAGGTTCACATTCCTCCCCTAACAGGGGTTCTTCTCATCTTTCAGTCGCCATACTGATTTCGCTATCGGTCATTAGAGAGTATTTAGCCTTACGGGATGGTCCCCGTAGATTCAGTGCGGGTTCCACGTGACCGCACCTACTCAGGTATCCTTCGGGAGATTGTCCAATTTCACGTACGGGGCTGTCACCCTCTGTGGCGGAACTTTCCAGAACCTTCTGTTACCAGACAATTTTCTTACTCCCATGTGAAAGACCCTACAACCCCGCGGGGGAAACCCCCACGGTTTGGGCTACTTCCCGTTCGCTCGCCGCTACTGAGGAAATCGATTTTTCTTTCTACTCCTGTAGGTACTTAGATGTTTCAGTTCCCTACGTTTGCCACATGCAGCTATGTATTCACTACATGTCATTCAGGAATCCCGGGATCATCACTTGTTTGTCAGCTCCCCCGAGCTTTTCGCAGACTTCCACGCCTTTCATCGCCTTCTAATGCCAAGACATCCCCCATGCGCCCTTAATAACTTGGCCACATTTATCCAAAGCTCTTGAAAATCCGCTCACTTGCGCTCGCGGCTAATCAGGAATTTGAATAAACGCTGTTATTATTCCAGCCTCGCTGTCTATGCTGACCTGTTTGCGGCAGGACAACGCGATGACTGGAGAGCAACGCTTGTTTGATCCTTGTAATCTAAGGACAAAAGAAAACAGTTTGCGGATTAGCACAGCTTGAAACCCAAAACTCGAGATCAAGCTGGCTCATCCGAAACGTATTTCAGATGCCACTCTTGCTAGTATTTTCACCAAATTGTCAAAGATCGTCTGCCGCGTTTTAACGCGGCCCAGCTTTATAGAGCCGGCCCCGCCCTGCCAGGTTCACGCCGCGAATCTAATTCAGAACCGCGACTGAAGCCACATGTCACAGGCGAAGCCCGCAACTGGGTGGGAATCTCAAATCATAGCGAGTTTCCCGACTCTGTCAAAGGGGGCTGGCACACGAAAAAACTAGTTTTCTGTGTCGGGAAGGCCTGTCGAAGCCTCGTAGAGGCAGCCCTCCCTCCCAGCCGGGCACCGCATTGTACGAGCGATAGCAACTGCGGCAAGGGGCTCGATTGCTGTTTGGTAGAGAATGACGATTAGCGCATCTGCGCGGGTCAAACTACGCGGCGGAGTGGCGTTCGAAGTAGCGACGCGCGCGAACGCAGACGTAGCCATTCGCGAAAGAAATGCAGAACACGAAAGCAAGATAGATGACTTCTACGAAGGGCCCGCGTGGCAGGCCAAGCGAATCGGTCACATCGGTCACCGTATCGGACATCACGAACCAAAAGCGATTGTCGCCACCAATCCAATGAGTACAGAACACTACGGCCGCACCGATGCTGAAAGCTTTGTGATCTCCTTGCGCGAAGATGACACCCGTCAGCAGCCAGCCTGTCACCACCAGCCAGGCGATCTGAATCAGTAACCGAAACAACTGAAAGTCCAGAGCAACTTGCAATCCCAACAGGATCGCGAACCCGGTCATACCGATCAACATCGTCCGCATACTGAATTGCCACGAATTTCTCGGCGACGGCTTTTCCGTGGGCAACGGCGGAGGCTCGGGAGACTGGACTTGGACTTCGTGCATTGGGCCTCCTGGAACGAGAGACGAATTCGCGCAGGTACTATTTTAGCAGCCGCCAGCAGCTTATTCATGCCATACGCCAAGATTGACATCGCAGACAACCCGACTTAGGCTAAATAGCCGTACTTTCTCATTACAAACCCCAGCGGCCGAGCCTCATGTGCCGCAGTCTCGTCAACACATTTGCGCTCACCCTGACTATCAGCGGTCGTAGCATTGCCAGTAGTTTTCGGCCAAGTTTTGCTCTGGCCCGCCGGCTTGACCACTTCGGTCACTTCGGCGATCTGAAATCAAGTCCATTGATCAATGCTGGTCGGTAGCCTGACAGGATCGGATCGAAAATGACAAAGCAAACTAATTCAACTGCAACATGCTCAAGCAACCGGGGCTTTACGCTGGTGGAATTGCTGGTCGTGATTGCGATAATCGGCGTGCTGGTGGCTTTGTTGTTGCCCGCGGTGCAAGCCGCCCGCGAATCATCGCGTCGCTCGCACTGCACCAATAACCTGCGTCAAATGGCGCTGGCGATCATGAACTACGAGTCGTCCCAACAGCAGTTTCCCTATGCCCGCAAGAACGACCAATGGGACGCCTATACCTGGACGCAGTTGATTCTGCCCTTTATCGAACAGCAGCAGGTCTACGATCTGTATTGGGACATCAACGACGCCGCGGAGTGGCGACCGGCAGGGAGCCCCGACGAGCGCAAGCGGCAAGCGAGAGAATCGCTGATTCCAGCGTGGTACTGTCCTTCGGATGCACCGGTTCGCGGCAACGAGCTCTTTTCGCCGAATTGGGGATTCTGGCGCGGGAACTATCGGGGTTGTACCGGCAGCACGGACATGTACGGCGTTCCGCTTGATGAGGTCGGCATCTCTGGTCCCGGCAGTTTCGAGGTCGCACGTGGCCAACGATTTCTCCCCAATCCCAACGAGCGACGTGCCGATCCCAATGCGCCGGGGACCGTTTATGTCAGAATCGCGCAGATGACTGATGGAACCTCCTCCACGATGTTGCTATCCGAGGGAATCGTCCCCACGGTCGATGTTTGGGGGGGACCAATGGGCGAGATTATCTACGGCAACATGGGAGGTTCTCTGTTTACGGGCTGGCTGACACCAAATGCCAGCACGCCCGATAGCGTGATTGGCCCCTGCCCCGAGGACCAGGGGGACATCGAATATCCCAACGAGACGTGCTTCCGGATCTCTGGACACCCAGGAGCGGGATCAGCAGGCGGAGCCAGCGCATTCGCCGCAGCGCGGAGCCGACATCCTGGCGGCGTCAATCTGGCCATGGCTGACGGATCGGTGAATTTCGCAAGCGACGATATCGACGTTCGCGCTTGGCGGGCGTCGTCCACGCGGGCCGGCGATGAGGTGTTCTCGCGTTGAAAAGTTGCCGCTCGATTCTCTTGCTGTTCGTCGCTTTAGCCGCTTTGCCGGGATGTGGCGGCGCAGACACAAGCGTCATTGGCACGGTCACCTACGAGGGCCAGCCAGTACAGCGCGGCGTGATCACGTTTACCCCGACTGACGGTGGGAAACCGGAGGGGTCGAAGATCCTCGCGGGTGAGTTCGCGATCGAATCGCTGCAGCCTGGGCAAAAGCAGGTCTCCATTATCGGAGTCTTCGGTGGCGCGGCAGAAAAACGCGCACCAGTCACCTCCGACGACAAGATCCGATCCATGGTCGAAACCGCCAGGGAATCGGAAATGATTCCTACCAACGCGGTCGGCAATGGGCAGACTGTTTCGATCGAGGCGGGCCCCCAGGAAATTGCGATCAAGCTATCGCGGCCTGAATCGACAAAATAGCCCGTCGTCAGCCAAATCACCAACTACACGGCAACCGTGTCTTGGGACTTCTTGGCCATCTGGGCAGCACGATCGATCATGCTATCGGCATCGTCATCTGGATAGACATCAGTAACGCCGTGAGAAACCTGCAGCCGCAGTTGCTTGCCACCCAGCGGGATTATGCAATTGGAAATGGCCGTCTCGACGCGTCCGCCGACCATCTTCGCTTCCTTCTCGGAACTCCCGGGCAGCATCACGATGAACTCGCCCGCCTCAAGCTGACCGAGTAGGTCCATATCGCGTAGCGACGACCGAATGAACTGCGCCACCGAGTCGAGCAGTAACTTGCCGACCGCCTCGCCATACTCGCTGACCAACTTGGCGTAGTCGAGAATGCTGATCTGCATCACCGACAGCGAGACGCTAAAGCGATGGCTTTCAGAAACGCGCCGCTGCAATTCTCCGGTAAATACCTCACGGCCCGGCAGCGTGCCCTCAACTGCTTCCGTAGAACCTGACTGCTGCTTGTCTTCCGTTGTTCGCTCTTCTTTGGCCTTCTTCGCGGGCGCATTGAGCGGAAGACATTCTTGTCCGTCATTCCAAAAGCATTGGTTTCGTCCGGCCTCTTTAGCAGCGTAAACACATTCGTCCGAGCGACGAATGATCTGTATGTCATTCTCGCCTTCTCTCATCTCGGCCACGCCGATGCTAGCAGTCACCTTAAGGGCTTTGTCTTCGAACGCGACATCCATGTTCTCGATTGCCTTCCGCACACGTTCGGCGGCAATACGCGCGGAATCGACCCGCGTATTGGGCAAGATCACGGCGAATTCCTCTCCGCCGTAGCGGCACGGAATATCGGTAGTTTTGACTGTCTGTGTAATTGTTCGCCCGACGCTGCGCAACACTTCGTCACCGGCCTGATGGCCATGGGTATCGTTAAACTGTTTGAAGTGATCGACGTCGAAAATCAGTAGACTGAACGGCTTACGCTGGTGGTTGAAACTGTCCATGTTCTTCGCCAGCGCCTCGTCAAAAGCGCGTCGATTTGCCAAGTTGGTCAGAGCGTCGGTAAGCGCCTCGGACTGCTGTGCTCGGATTTCCTCCGCCTGCGTCTGGATTTTTCGCTCCGCTTCTTCCAATCGATTCTGCAGTTTTTCATTGGCTTCTACGATTTTCTCGATAGCGGACTCCACCGCCGCGCTATCAGAATCGGAACTCAGCTGATCAGAGATATCGCTAACTAGGTTGTTGTGAGCCCCCACATCGACGGCGACATTCTTAGCCAAATCTCGCAATTGCATCGCCGCCATGTTGGCGCGTTCGGCGTCGTTGGCGTGCGATTCTTCTTCTCGCGCTTCTTCCGCAATTTCCTCGGGAGACTTCGCTTTAGGACCCGTTTGACGGGCGTACCACAGCGCACCAAAAAACCCAACCAGCAAGGCGATTAGCGCTAGACTCGCGTCGATCAGAACATCACCCAAGGCTACTCCGAACAGCAGCATTTTCATGAACCCTCGTTTTGGAGCCAATAGCATGGCTCTAGGCGAGCAAGGAACCGGCTTACGGCAACAATGGCCTAGCTCTTTGCGATCAGTTTCGTACCTTTTCTCCTCCGAAACCTAGGTCTTTAACCGCCGTAGTCAAAGCCATCAGCACGTGAGTTGTGAGCAATCGTCGCATACCGCGAAGCTAGGGTCTGCTGAGATGGGTTATGGCGTCGGGTGGGACAGGTCGCGACGATGAGATGGATCATGCGTCCTCCTCTGAGCCTTGAGATGGTTCCATCAGTGGTTGGGGCTTGTCTGAGATCAGAAAACTGGATCGAAATACTTCGGCTACTGAGCGGTGTGCGGCAGTGTGCGGCTAGTGTGCGGTCCTACGAAACTCGGGCTGCGGCCCTAGCTCCAACGAAACGACCAAAGCTATCGAGCAGCTGAAGTATCGACAGAATCGTGGAACATCAAGATGGCTCGGCACGTGGTTTAGCCGGCGGACAACTTTCCCGTAACCCAGGCACTTGTGTTTCGTAGCCTAGGGCGAGATATTCGAGTGCTGTGACGCGGATTTAAGCGCGTCGTAGCTGCGATTTATTCACGACAACGATAACGTCATTTAGAGGATGAAATTATGCGTCGAGCAAAAATAAGCATCATTGGAGCCGGCAATGTGGGAGCGACGACGGCGCACTGGTGTGCGGCTGCCGAGCTGGGAGATATCGTACTGGTCGATATTCCACAGACCGAGGATATGCCAAAGGGTAAAGCCCTAGATCTGATGCAATCATCTCCGGTGATGGGATTCGATTCCAACATCGTGGGGACGACCGACTACGCAGACACCGAAGGCAGCGACGTAGTGGTGATTACTGCAGGCTTGCCACGCAAACCAGGCATGAGCCGCGATGACCTGCTGGCAACTAACGCCAAAATCATGACGAGCGTGTGCGAGGAGATCAAGAAAACCAGCGAACATGCCATCATCATCGTCGTTAGCAATCCACTCGATGCGATGGTGCAACGAGCCATGCAGGTCACCGGCTTTCCAGCGCAGCGAGTCGTCGGTCAGGCTGGTGTGCTCGACACGGCTCGCTATCGGACTTTTCTGGCGATGGAGCTTGGCGTGAGCGTCGAGGATATCTCAGCACTATTGATGGGGGGTCACGGCGACACGATGGTACCCATTCCCAGTTGTACCTCGGTGGGTGGAATTCCTGTTCAGCAGTTGATCGATCAAGGTCGGCTGGACGAGATAGTCGACCGAACTCGCAAGGGCGGCGCCGAAATCGTTGGCTTGCTGAAGACCGGCAGTGCCTATTACGCGCCGGCGGCTGCTTCGGCGCAAATGGTCGAAGCGATTGTCCGCGACAAGAAACGCCTAATTCCCTGTGCGGCCTACTGCGACAAAGAGTACGGTGTAGGCGGCTTCTACGTCGGCGTGCCCGTGATTTTGGGGTCTGCGGGCGTTGAGAGAATCGTGGAACTGGAACTCACATCGGACGAGCAAGCGGCTTTCCAGAAGAGCGTCGACGCGGTCAAAGACCTTGTCGGTACCATGGGGACTCTCGTGTAGTCTACAAGTGAGTTCACGTGCCCGCATGCTGGAACACGGACAGCTGATTTGTCAATTCGCTTCTGCCAATTATTTTTGCAATTGGCTGCCTCAAGTGCTAGCATCGCATTGCTAATTCCTCGGGCCACAGCCGATGACGTTGACATCGGCTGTTGGCTCGATTAAAAACCGAGTCGTTACGACACCCAAACATCGCCAACGGCAGTCAGAAGTGACTGCCGTTTACTTATACGCTACGCAGGCTTGTGACATGGCCGCACTGTTGGCTGCTTCTCACAATTGGCTTTGCGCGCGACGGATCGGCAAGGATGGCCTCGCGAGTTGATGTAGGTTTCGTACGCCGTGATGCAACGCAATCGCATTCGCTAAACCACCGAACGAATCCCAGCCAACAGCGCCATGAATCGCACTCTGCCCTCCCCGGCTAGTTCACAAATAGTCCCCGCAACACAAGACGTGAACTGGTTGAACAGGCAAGAGTTTTCGCTTCCGGTAGAGGATGCCGTCGCATCAGCTGGGCATAGCTGCTTCGCGCCGATTCACTACGAACCTGGCTACGCGTACCCGCTGATCGTCTGGTTGCACGGAAATCAGAGCAACGAAGATGAACTGCCGCAGGTGATGCCACTGATTAGCTCACGTAACTACGTTGCGATCGCACCGCGCGGATCGCGCCGTATCGATCACGTTCCCGGAGCCTACACCTGGCACGATTCTTCAGAAGGAATTGCGGAAGCAGTCGATCGTGTGACGGACTGCGTATCTATTGCCCAGGATCGTTACAATATCCACCCCGATCGCATATTTATCGCGGGGCACTCCGTGGGTGGTACGATGGCACATCGAATCGCGTTGGAATTGCCTGATTGCTTTGCGGGTGCCATTTCACTCGGAGGACGGGTACCACGCGGCTCTCGGCTTCTTAAGCACTTTGATCGAGTGCGCAAGCAGCCGCTACTGCTTTCCATCTCGCCGACCGAAGGTGTCTATTCGGTCGAGGAAGCGATGAACGACCTGCGATTCGTGCATTCCGCGGGTTTGTCGTTGTCGCTTCGCATCTATCCGGACGGCGATGAACTCACGACCGAGATGCTGAAAGACATGAATGCTTGGGTCATGGAACAGTTCTGCACCGCAGGATCAGCCATCGCTAGCTAGTTCGACTTTCGCGTCAAAACGAAACTTCTACGCCTCTCTGGCTTGCCGCGTGTATGCTGCGTGCTAGCAAACGCCTGGAACGTCGATTGACAGTCGGCGCGACATTTCTGTACAAGCTCTCCACTTTTCTCTCAAGTATTGCGTCCGTTCGACCGCACGCGTTGGATCAGTAGATCCTTGGAGAGATGCCCGTCACAGAAGATTGGTCGCGCGCTAAGCCGCTAGTCATGCCTGAAGCCCCGAATGACAACTCGTCGCCTGATTCGCCAGCGGACGCGTCTCAAACTACCAGAGAAGGTAGGCTTGCACGCCTGGTGCATTGGGGACACGCAAGCAACACGCGGAAGGCGATCGTCGCGGTGTTGTTCATCGCGGTCTTCGGTGGAATGTTCGCTATCTGGAGCTACCTTGCTCACTTGGCGGTCAGTCATGAGGAACAATACACGCTCGCGCGTGCACTCGCCGCACTGGACAACAAAGAGTACGAGCAAGCGAAGAATATCGTTGGTGAAATGCAGAAACGGGGGGCCGATGAAGCTGATTTTGGCGGAGCCCTATTTGTTCTTGGATCGGTGAAGGCGGCTCAGGCGGAACAGGAGTGGTCAAAAGATCGGCAGCGGGCGATGCACTTGATCGCTGCTCGGTATCTACAGAAGGCCCGTGAACTCGGCGTACCCAAACGTCTCGAAAACATCTCGCGTTACATGGTTGGCAGAAGCCTGGTCCTCGGCAACCAGCCGCAAGCAGGCATCGAAGTGCTGGAAGGACTTCTCAGGAACACCGATCAGGAATCAGCGACGGAGCTTCACGTACTCTTGGCAGAAGCATACCAGGCGATTCCCGAACCCAATCTGTCCGCGGCGCTTGCGCATAATCAGGCAGCCCTAAACGATTCGACTCTAGACCCTGAGAGTCGAAACGATGCTTCGATTACTCAGGCTGACATTCTGGGACGAATGGGCCGCCTGGAAGAAGCTGGTCAATACATCAAGTTCGTTGGCAGCACCGACGCTCAGCGGGCTTTGATCAACTCGATCGCGAGTCGCATCGCTCTCGAGCAAGCGAAACGCCTGCCGGTGGGCAGTGCTGAGCGCGTGGCACTCGCGAAACGGGCGATAGACCTCCTGCAAGAAGCACAGCTCCTCGACCCGCTCAACAGCAAGCTCACGCGTCAGGCCATCTACTGGATTGGCAAGAGTTCCGAAATTGAGGGCAACCAAGAAGCAGCGATACAACGCTACGATCAGCTCAGCAAATCCTACGGTGATACTCCCGAAAGTTTGACTGCGATGTTGGACAAGGCTGATCTGGTCCGCAACGCTCAGAAGCCGGAAGAAGCTCTCGCCAGTTATCGAAAAGTCCTTACCTCAGTGGGCGACCCACGGACGTACGTCAATCGGCTGCTTCCCATCTCTGAATTGCGAAAACGAACGAAGAAGGCGCATGACGCATTCCTCGAATCGGGGCAATTTCAGGAGGCAATGGCTTTGCTCGACTCGTTCCAGCCGGTCTTTTCGCTCGCTGAAACGACCGAGATTCGGGCACTCGCTCATCGCAAGTGGGCAGAGTCCCTAGATGCTGATGCTGCCCACACGTTGAATCGGGACGGAGGAGATGTTTCCCGGAAAGCCAAATATCATCACCGGGCTGCGGGCACCGCTTACGAGTTGCTATCCAAACTCCGCTTCGCTACGCGCGAATACACCGACGACCTGTGGAATTCGGCAGACAACTACTTTCAAGGGCAAAGCTACACCCACGCTCAGCGCATGTTTGAGAATTACCTACAGCATGAGGCCCAAAAACGACAGGCATTGGGGCTCTTGCGGTTAGGACAGTCCCAGCTTGCCCAGGGCGAACAGAAGGATGCCATTGCAACGCTCCAAGAGTGTATTGAAATGCATCCACGCGATGCGACCGTCTATCAGGCGCGCATCGAATGCGCTCACGCCCACCTGCAACTTAGTCAAGGCGGGCAAGCCGAGCAGCTACTTTACGAAAACTTGGTAGGCGGCAAACTTGATCCGAAAGCGAAGGAATGGCTCGATTCGTTGTTTCTGCTGGGTGAGTACCTGCACAATTCCGAACGCTATACCGAAGCCATACAGCAGCTAGACGAAGCGGTACTGCGTTTCGAAAAGCTCGATCAGGAGACGCTGAGTACGAAGGATCTGGAGAAGGCCATGTTCGCTCGCTATACGATTGCTAGATCCTTCCACAAAGCCGCGGAAAAGCCCACGAAGCTGGCTCGGGAAGCGAAAACCGAAAGCGAACGGCAGAAGAACCGCAAAGAGCGCGACAAGAATTTGAACCTGGCTCTTGATAACTACCTCCAAGTGCAGCGCATGCTCACCCTTCAGGGTCACGTCGACAGCAACGAACTC
The DNA here is from genome assembly GCA_965228965.1 of Bythopirellula sp. Classification (GTDB taxonomy): domain Bacteria; phylum Planctomycetota; class Planctomycetia; order Pirellulales; family Lacipirellulaceae; genus Bythopirellula. The sequence continues at coordinate 3,541,323 of OZ245849.1, read as the reverse complement.
AGCCGCACTTTGCTCCGCAATTGTTACATGATGCAGGGATCGGTATTGTTCGATCTCAAGCTTTACGAAGAGGCACGCAAAGCCTACGCCAACATTTCCACACTCTATCAGAACGAACCGTTTGTCATGGAGAGCTTTGTTCATATCGCCAATTGCTATCGTCGACTGAACAAACCAGTAAAAGCCAAGGGCACCATCGAACAGGCGAAGCTCGTTCTGAATCGCTTTCCCCCAGAAACCGATTTCGAAATTGCGACGAACTTTTCGCGGAAATCGTGGGAATTGTTGCTGAACGAGATGAGTGGATGGTAGTCGCATTGAAGCCCAATTACCTCAACAACGCTGCCAAGAATATCACCGTGAGTGCTCACAGTACAACCGAATTAGCGAACCTCATCGATAAGCGATATCGGTGTCTCCATCAGCTGCGCGATCTGGGGCGGAAGCAGGCCGAACTGATCGACGCGGGCGAGATGTCGACACTGCTACGATTGATAAGCACGAAAAACCAGCTCATTGCAGCATTGCAAGCCATCGAGCAAGCGCTCGCTCCGTTTCACGAGCAGGATCCAGAAAAGCGCGAGTGGCATTCCGCCGAAACTCGCGCCAGCTGCTCCAAGTTAGCCACAGACTGTCAGTGCTTGCTGCAAGAAGTGATGGAACTGGAACAACAAAACGAGCTGAACATGATTGAGCGCCGTGACAAATTGGCAGATCAGCTACAAGCTGCCAAGGCAGCGAGCACTGCCCGTGGCGCCTATCAAGCTCACCAAGTATCTCCGCAGCAGGGTCCGCATCTCTCCCCATCGACTGTCGCTCCGCTGTCAGGCCGCACTCAAGGGGAGCAACTCGACCTCCATTCCGAAGCGTGAATGAAACTGACTTTACCTACAACCATGCCTGAAACCGTACAACAGTATTCCGAGCCCATGCAGACTTCCGAATCCAGCGCGGACAGAGAAGTGCTCACCATGGATCTCTTGGAACCAGATGCAGGGTTAGAAACGATCCTGACCGCCTGGAACGAGGCGACTTTGCGACTGCAGTCGACACATGAAGTGCTACAGGCGGAAGTCAGTCGACTGAACAACGAGCTTGCGGAAAAGAACCGCGAATTGGCTCGCAAGAACCGCCTCGCCGATTTGGGCCACATGGCGGCGCATGTGGCGCACGAAGTCCGTAATAGCTTGGTACCCGTGACCCTTTACATGAGCCTCTTGAAGCGTCGCCTCGTCGACGATGCCGAGAGTGGCGCAATCCTAACCAAGGTGGAGGCAGGGTTCACGACCCTGGATGCTACCGTGAATGATCTACTGAATTTCACTTCTGACCGTACACCCGATTGGCGCACGTTTTCTATGCGAGAACTCGTCGACGAAGTTTGCCAGGCCGTCGGGCCGCAACTCGACGCTCAATCGATTGAAGTGCGAACCGATGTGGCTCCCTCCGCGCGACTCAGCGCTGATCGAGAGATGATCCGCCGAGCGATGCTAAACCTGATCCTCAACTCACTCGATGCGATGTCCGCCGGTGGTGAACTCGTCATCACGTCATTCGCCGGGCCGCAAGGCTTCGAACTTGAAATCGCCGATAGTGGACCCGGCATCACCGACGAGCAACAGCAGCACCTATTCGATCCGTTCTACTCGACCAAAGCCACCGGCACAGGACTGGGGCTGTCCATCGTCCAGCGGATTGCCGAATCGCACGGTGGTCGCGTGACCGCCAGAAACTGTCCGGAAGGCGGTGCGGCCTTCACAATCGAGATTCCTCGTCGAGCCATGGGAGTTGCGGCATGACAACTGGTTCGCCCGCTGACACACCAAAGCGAGTCCTCGTCGTCGACGATCACGCCGCCGCGCGCGAATCGGTTGCCGACGTGCTGCGCCACAGCGGATACGAAGTCACAGGGCTCGGCAGTCCGATGGAAGCTCTTCCCTGCCTGGAACAGAACTCGATTGATCTGGTGATCACCGACCTTCAGATGCCGGGGATGGATGGCTTGGAGTTCATCCGGCAAATTCGCCACCGAAAGCTGGCAACGCAAGTGCTGATGATCACCGCACACGCGACGATTTCGTCTGCCGTCGAAGCGATGCGTTATGGCGCGTTCGACTATCTTGAGAAGCCTTTTGACGTTAACCAGTTAGAGCGGTTAGTCCAAAGCGCGATTGAACGCGGCCAACTCGTCGCACCCGAATGTCAAGCGGATTGCGACAGTGCACTTCGCTCGGATACCTCGCTGGGCATGGTTGGAGATAGCCCGGTCATGTGCGAGCTTCGCAATCGTATCCGCCAGATCGCCCAGACGGAGGAAACGGTACTGATCTGCGGCGAAAGCGGCACTGGCAAGGAGTTGGTCGCGCGTGCGATTCATGGTCTCAGCCAGCGAGCAAACGGCGAACTCGTGAGCCTAAACTGCCCTGCCCTCTCGCCGCAACTCACTGAAAGCGAGCTCTTCGGTCATCGCCGCGGCGCGTTTACCGGCGCCGACGATCATCGCGTCGGTCGCTTCGAAATGGCGCAGGGAGGCACAATCTTTCTCGACGAGATCACCGAGATTGACCTCTCGCTGCAATCAAAGCTGCTAAGAGTGTTGCAAGAGAAGACCTTTGAGCAAGTTGGAAGTAGCGAAACGCTGACCACCGACGCGCGCGTAGTCGCGAGCACCAACCGCGATTTGCCCATGGAAATCGCAGAAGGCAACTTCCGCCAAGACTTGTACTACCGCCTCGCGGTCGTGCCGATTACGATGCCGCCATTGCGCGAAAGAGGTGACGACGTGCAACTGTTGGCCGACTTTTTTCTCGATCGTGCCGCTGAACGCCTTGCTCGGACGAAATGTACTCTCGATCAAAACGCTCGCCAACTATTCGCCGACTACCATTGGCCCGGGAACGTACGCGAATTGGAAAACATCATCACCCGCGCCTGTGTGCTGAATGACGGCAATCCGATTACTGTCGGCGAGCTGCGACCATGGCTGGAGCAGCCTGAAATCGTAAACGGCGCTGCGGCATCGCCAACTTCGTTACCCGTGGGCACCAGCTTGGACGAGATGGAACGCCAGATGATTGTCGCGACGCTTGAACACTTCGATGGCCATCGCGCAAAGACTGCCCAAGCCCTGGGAATCGGCGTTCGAACGTTGAGCGGCAAGTTGAGATCCTACGGCTATGCTCCACGCGAAAAGAACTTCACGGACGGGACGATCAACCGGCGAAAACTGCCGATGGCTTCGGCAATTGTGGCCGATCGCGGAGATAAGAAAGTTGCGTAAACTGGCGAAATCAAGCGATCCTAGTCACGGCACACAAATTGCCAGGGCGTAAACAGACAGAAGCTCAAGGAGCCAAAGAGATCATGTTGTCTTCCATGTTTGATTCATCCACCGTACCGGTGCTCGAGCAAGTGGTTAATTTCACCCAAGCTCGTCACGGTGTGCTGGCAGGAAACATTGCGAACATCGATACGCCTGGCTACAAAACTCGGGATCTGTCGCCGACGCAGTTTCAGGAGGAACTCAAGGAAGCTATCGATACGCGCAAACAAGTTGCCCAATCGCCCACGCACACCTACAACACACGGATGCTCGATCGCTCCGTGGAGCGAGTCAACTACGACGGCATGGACGACGTGCGCGAGTCGATCAAGAGCATCCTGTATCACGATGACAGCAACGTAAGTATCGAACAGCAAGTCGCGGAAATCAGCAAGAACCAAGGACAACACAATCTGGCGCTCAGCCTAATGACGTCTCAATTCCGTCTGTTGCGGGCCGCAATTACTGAAAGAGCGTAAGACCGAATTCAGATTCAGGGTAATCCATCGTCGGTTAGGAGGAAGATGACATGTTCAGTGCATTTGACATCAGCACAAGCGCCCTTGTCGCGCAGCGCACTCGGCTCGACGCGATCTCGTCGAACCTGGCCAATATGTCGACCACTCGCAACGAAAAGGGCGAGGCCGTACCCTACACGCCCCGCTACGTCACGTTTCAGACCGACACCGACTTGACCACCTCACGCGGCGGCCAAGGTGTGAAGGTCGCTAGCGTGGAGTTTTCCCAGGACCAGCCGCGACTGAAGCAACAGCCGGGGCACCCCGACGCGGACGCAAATGGTAACGTCGCCTACCCGAACATCGATATGACCACCGAATTCGTCGATGCGCTCTCGGCCACGCGCGCCTACGAGGCGAACGTCGGTGTCATCGAAATCACCAAAGATCTTGGCCAACGAACGTTACAAATCTTGGCGTAGCGCACGTCAATCCGAACTATCCAATTTACCCACCTAACAACAGGAGACCGAGTCACCAGCATTGACGCATAGCCGACGACGGAACAGCGTTGGGGGGCCAACGCGGACGACGGTCTGAGGACCTCGCCATGAATATCATTGGCAATTCGAATATCAACCAAGCCGCAGCGACTTCCTTGGCCGCCGGAGCGAAGCCCCAGGCGTCGGGAGCCGGTTCGTTCAAGGACATGCTGCTAGGTTCCATTCAAGACGTCAACGCGATGCAACAACAGGCCGATCAAGCGGTCGAGACTTTGATGACCGGCGGCGACGCCGAACCGGCCGAGGTGCTCACCGCCGTGCAAAAAGCAGATCTGGCCTTTCGTATGATGATGCAAATGCGGAACAAGATGATGCAAGTTTATCAGGAAGTAAAAGAGATTCGAGTCTAGGCAAGTCTAGAGGCCAGTGTCGAGAGACTAGAGAGTTGGGACACGAAGGTGTCTCAAGGATCTGGTCGCTTGACTCTTGCCTCTCAAACCACGGAGTCCATGGATGGATTTCTTGAATCAGGCCGCTGGCCAATTGCGCGAACTGATACTCTCGATGACACCGGCGGCACGCATAACGGCTTTGCTGTTGCTGGGTGTAATCGCCGTGAGTTTGGGCTACCTCGTGCAACACCAGTCGGCGGGCCCCGATACGTATCTGTTCAATGGCGAGTACTTGCCGGGCAGCGTTGTGGACCAGGCCTACGCCGCCATCGCACAAAAGGGCCTAGAAGGCGCAGTGCGCGAGGGCAATCGGATCAAGGTGCCGAGCGGCCGCCAATCGGAATTCTTGGCCGCAGTCGCCGAAGGCGGAGCGTTGCCGCCCAACTTCCACAAAATCATCGAAGACTCGCTCGATCTGAATCCCTTTGTCAGCAGCGATATACGTCGGGCGAAGTACAAGGCTGGCCGCGAACAACAACTGTCGATGCTGGTCACCGAGATGGATAGCATCGAGCAAGCCAACGTTATGTTTGATGTGCGCGAGGGTAGAGGTTTCGGCAAGAAGGATCGCGCGACCGCCACGGTCAGTGTCCGCCCGCAGGCGGGTGAAACACTCGAAATGCGCCAAATCAAGTTGATCCAGCGTGCTGTCGCAGGCGGCATCGCGGAACTGAGCCCAGACGACGTTGTCGTGACCAATAGCAGAGACGGCTCGACCTATGACGGCGGCGGAGGGATTTCGCCCGATTCCTTCGAGGCAGGCTACTACCAAACACGTTTGGCGTTCGAGCAGACCATGCAACAGAAAATCGAGCACTTGTTGCGCGAAGTGCCTGGTGTTCGGGTGCAGGTGGTCGCCGAACTGGATCCAACCTTGGAAAAAACGACCCAATCGATGGTTCCCGAGTCGGATACCGTTGCTCTGCGAACGAGCGAAACGGAGGAAATCGACAAGGTATCCGAAGTTCCAGATGGCGGCCGACCAGGGACTGATGCCCAAGGACCGGGTCGCAATAGCAATGAAAGCCAGAACGTGGTGGTCAAGAATGACCGAACCGTCACCGACCGACAGACAGACAACTACGTTGGTGCTACTGATACGACGACGCGCGCAGCGGGACTGATACCCCAAGACATTCGCGTGACGGCCGGGATACCCACCAGCTATGTCGTGAGCGTGTGGCGCGAACGACAGCGGATCCAAGGTGAAGATCCGAATCAACCACTGCCCAGCGACTTTCAATCCAACGACTTGCGAGAGTTGCAAAATGAAATGACGACGAAGTTTAAGAAGGCCATCATTCAGCTACTCCCTGGCGAGTTGGCGGAAGACAAAATGAATGACGTGGAAGTGATGTTCTTCGACTCGCTCACGCCCGAACCGGTGGAAGCTCCGTCGATGGCCTCCAACCTTCTGTTCTGGGCCAGCAAGAACTTCAACACGATGACAATGGCGATGGTCGCGCTGGTGAGCCTGATGATGCTCCGTTCAATGGTCAAATCGATCCCGGCCGCTGAACCTGCGGCAGCAATCACTGCACCAACATTAGCGATCGAAACAACCGAGAGCGAGGGCAGTCAAGCCGGTGGTGACACCACAGACAGCGAAGACGGTCAGCGTCCCCGCCTGCGGTTGAAAAAGGGCGACAGCCTGAAGGATGACCTGGTTGATATTGTGCGTGAAGACCCCGACGCCGCCGCGGCGATTCTACGCAGTTGGATAGGAAATGCAGGATAACCGAATGAAGACGATCGACACCGACGCTCGGCAGCATCGACTACGTAAAGCCGCTATTCTGGTCGCGACGCTAGGCGAACCGCTTGGCGAGCAGTTGCTCGCGGATTTGCCCGCACGCGAGGCAGCCGAGGTTCGCGAACTGGTCAACAGTCTCGATGACATCAACCAAGCCGAGTTTGAGGCGGTGATGGCGGACTTCCGTGCCGATAGCGCTGACGAAGTCACCGAGCTCACCGAGCCCGTGCCGCAAATGGATGGGGTGGAACTTGATGCTTCGCTGCTGGCCCGACTCGAATCGGGGGACGACTTCGCGACGACACCTACCGTCTCGCAAATGGAAACACCCTGGAGCGCCGTCAACGATGTCGACGCCGAGACACTCGCCGAGGTTCTCGTGGTGGAACAACCGCAGACGATCGCCGTTGTCCTCGCCCGCCTGGAGACGGCACAAGCGGCGTTATTGATTGCAAAGTTGCCTCCCGCTTTGCAGGCCGAAGTGCTTAGTCGTCTGTCGGATCTCGATCCAGCAGATGAGCAATCGTTGCAGGTGGTCGAGTCGCAATTGGCCTCATGGATTCACGATAAGCAGCGGCAGAGACAGCGAATGGCTGCCGGGTGCGATCTCGTCCAACGAATCCTACAAGACACGCCCGACAGCCAACGTGCGATTCTCATGGAACACTTGGGAACGACAGACCCGAGCTTAGCCAATCGGCTGCGTCCGACGCACTTCGGCAGCACGACGGGCTTCTCGCGACCCGCTCCACGAGTGCCAAACTCACCGCCGCCGGTAGCAAACGCAACTCCCCCCGCTCAGTCGTCCATGCAGGCGGAACCGGATATCGTAGATCCGCTAAGTCAGTTGGAGGCGCTCGATGATCAAGACTTGCTACAGGCGTTACAGTCGGTCGATCGCGAAACCGTCATGTTGGCGCTCGCCGGCGCAAGCGAATCGTTCGTGAAACGCATTGTCCGTGGCTTACCGCGCAGGCAGGCCAATCAGTTTCGTCGGCAGGTGCGGACGATCGGGCCGACACGTCTCTCGGATATGGTCGCGGCACAGCGAGAACTCGTTCGCCGTAGTAAAGCTTGAATTCGAGCGTTGGAGAAAAGATGGCGACAATCATAAAACGCGAAGCAAAGCTGTTCTCCTCGGGAACGGAGATGCGGAACGTCGCGTTTGACTTGACCGACATGGCTGGCCAGGCGGACGCCTACCTGCAAGAAGTCCGCGCAGAAGCCGCGAAGATCGTTCAACAGGCGGAGCAGGAAGCCGCCAAGATACGTCAAGACTCTGAACGGGCAGGCAAAGCAGCCGCCGAGTCCGCCATTGAACGAATTCTCGACGAGAAAGTGGCCAAGCAAATGCAAACGCTGACGCCTGCGCTCGCCGCAGCGGTTCAGCAAATCGAAGACTCACGCCAAGACTGGCTCCGTCTCTGGGAAACATCCGCTACTGCGCTGGCATGCGAGATTGCAAAGCGCATCATTCGCCGAGAACTCGAGACACAACCCGAAATTGCTCAGGAGTGGTTGCGAGATGCTCTGCAGATGTGTGCAGGAGCTGCGGAGATAACGGTTCGACTCAACCCCATCGATCGCGACACACTCGGCGTGCAGGTTCAACAACTCGTTGACGTGTTTCATACGGTTGCGCAAGCCAACATCGTCGCCGACGAATCGGTTTCCCTCGGCGGTTGCCGCATCGAGACCGAATTCGGCGAAATTGATAATCAACTGGAAACCCAACTGTCACGGCTACAACAGGAGCTAAGCTGACGAGGCGGACAGCGACCGAAATCATGACCTCTCAACTCCCCCATCACATTGACGGTGCGATCCTGACCGGTTTGACCGGCAGCGTCGTGCAAACCGTCGGCCTAACCGCGGCTGTCGCGGACTTTCCCGCACCGGTCGGCGCGTTAGTCGCGATCGAGCGTCCCTCGCAAGCCGATGTCGAGGCGCAAGTCGTCGGCTTTCGCGACAAGCAAACGCTAGTCATGCCGCTCAATAACCTCGACGGCATAAGGCGCGGTAGCCCTGTCCGCCTCGTGCGCACTACGCGCTCGCTCCGCGTAGGCGACGGACTGCTCGGCAGAGTCGTCGACTCGCGTGGACGTTGTATCGATGGTCGGCCTCAACCACTGCTCCGGCAACGTCTTCCGCTGGAACCAGCTCCGATCGCTCCGACACAACGTCCGCGAATCGACACACCGCTTTCGACTGGTGTGAGTGCAATCGACGGCCTGCTGACTTGTGGGCGTGGTCAGCGTCTGGGAATCTTCGCGGGTTCTGGAGTCGGCAAGAGCGTACTGCTGGGCATGATGGGACGCTATACCGAGGCGGATGTGTCTGTAATCGCGCTCATCGGCGAGCGGGGTCGCGAAGTCAACGAGTTCATACAACGCGAGTTGGGAAGCGAAGGCCTGAAGCGAAGCGTGGTCGTGGTAGCAACTAGCAACGAACCCGCGTTGCTTCGCGTACAGGCCGCATACGCGGCAACAACGATTGCGGAGTACTTTCAAGCTGCCGGCAAAGATGTGCTGCTGGTGATGGATTCGGTCACGCGATTCGCCCTAGCCCAACGCGAGATTGGGCTTTCCGCCGGCGAGCCGCCAACGACGCGAGGCTTTCCGCCTTCCACGTTTTCGCGTCTGCCGCAGCTCGTTGAACGCGCGGGACGAACCGACACAGGCAGCATCACCGCATTCTATTCGGTGCTGGTCGAAGGAGACGACGAAAACGAGCCAGTCGCCGACACGATGCGCGGCTTGTTGGACGGGCATGTTTGGCTATCGCGGAGACTGGCTGAGCGCGGTCACTATCCGGCGATCGATATCCTGCGAAGCATTAGCCGCCTGATCAATGACCTCGCTTCCCCAGGCGAACAGCAAGCCGCCCAAGTTCTCCGACGACTGCTAGCGGTCCTACAGGAGAACGAAGACCTGATCTCAATCGGTGCGTACCGCCAGGGCACGAATCGAGAGCTGGACGTGGCAGTGGCAATGAAACCAAAGATCGATGAACTGCTGCAACAACAAGTTAGTCAGCGTACAACCCTTGCCGAGACTCGCGAAGCATTAGTGCAGATCGCGCAATTGTGCACTCAACAACTCACGCCGATTAGGAAGGCGTCGTAGAGGCCTTTCCAAGCACGTCGTAGCCTTCAGCAACCAAGACCAAGATGGCCAAATTCCGCTTCCGATTAGCGACCTTACAACGCCTCCGCGAGTCGCATCGTGACGAGATGCGTTCGAAACTTGCGGAAGCCTACGCTGCGGAACGAACACTCCAAGAGCAAGTGCAAGCGATACACGTCGAGGAGGAGAATTTGAGAAAGACGCACAAAAGCTGCCTCGAAACATCCAGTCCCAACGTCAACCGACTGTTGGATGTTCAGCGATACTCCGCATCGCTCAAGGGGCGGCTAAGCACGTTAGAGTCGCAAAACAAGATGTTAGCGACCGAAATTGAAAAACGGCGGGAAGCGCTAGTCGAGGCCGATCAGCAGGTTCGCGTCCTAGAGAAACTGCACGACCGGCAATTGGCAACGCATCGTGGTAAGGAGCGGACAGCTGAAGCCAACACGCTTGACGAAATCGCCTCACTGCGTCGGGAGACTGAGATCTGATGGGTGCGCTCATTCGAATACTGTTTCCGCTAATCGGTTACTTCTGCGTCGCAACCGTCATCACTATGACTGTTGGTTATGGTTACTTGCGCAGTAATGGCTCGCTCGATGATGAGACGGTGTTTCAGATCATTTCGCTAATCCACGGCGTTGATTTGGACGAAATCGCGGCCGCGAACGATACCGACAAGCAAGACGTACCGCGCGAGGAAATGTCGTTCAATGACCATCAACTGCATCTGCGAATGAACATCCTCCACCTCCAATCAAAACAAAACAACATCAAGAAGAACATCGGCGACTTCCAGGCAGAACGCGCTGCGCTGGCCAATGAGATTGGCTACATCAACACATTCCGAGACGACGTAGAAAAGTACTTACGACAGAAGCGAGACCAAGCTGAGGCCGACGGTCTTACAAAAGTACGCGAACACTGGAAGAATCTCAGCGCGAAGAAACAAACGAAGCAATTGCTCAAGCAAATGATCCAAGAAGGTCAGATGGACACTGTGATCGATATCCTGAATGGGCTAAACCCCAATACCGTCAAGGAAATCCTCAAGACACTTGATACGCGGAGGATCTGCAAATCCTCTACCGAATCGAACAACAGATGCTCAGCGGTGGTCCGGAAGCAGACTTCATCGACAACAAGTTGCAGGAACTAAACCAGCGCGACAATTGAGAATACGCGCGTATCTAAACGGATTTCGACATGACCAAAGTCGCTATCGATCAACTGCTCCAGGTGACCGCCCCGGCGCCGTCGGCACGCACCGCGCCCAAAGCGGATAGCACCGACGGTCAACGGTTCAGCGCTCACCTGGATCGCGCGACCGAAGCCGCAACGCCCAAAGATGCACCGGAGGACCGCGAACCAGAGATCTCTCAGCTCGACGACGAGGAATCGCTAGAAGTCGCCGACCAGCAGCAAGACACCGCCACCAACCAACAAGATGAAACCACCCAAAGTACTGAGTCAGACTCAGCCGAATCGGTCAGCGACGAAGAGAAAGAGAGCGAACGTGTTACGGACCAGGAAGATGAAGTCACCTTGTCCTCTACGGCGGTGGCGCTTGAAGCTGAAAACCCCATAAACTCGAAAACGCATGTCGCGGCAAGTGGCGAAGGGTCGACGGCAGCGACAGCCGATTCCAATGACGACCAATCCAACCCACAGACGACGCAACCCGCCATTGAGGTATCTGTCGAAGCCAGCACTCAGACAACTCCCGAGGGAATCGGAGAGCTGGAGCTAACATCATCGTCTGCGACTGTTGATCAAGAACACGGCAACTCAGATGCATCCACGAGTGAACAGCCGACAACCGAAGTCACTCCGGTCTCCGCAGCCGTACAGTCCCAGGCGGTGGCCTCAGCTGCCACGGTAGTTGCGAACTCTCAAAATGCGAAAGAATCCGGTGCCGCGCGGCAACCCAAGAGCAATTCATCAACGACTGCATCATCCCAACAAGAAACTGGTCCGCCAATTCCCCGCGAGAACGAAGCAAATCAAGATCAGCGAACGACCAATCAGCCGAACCAGCTTAGTGCATCGGTATTCCAAACGAACGAACTGTCAGGTGCGTCAGAACTCGAACTGAAGTCGGTCATCACCAACACTACGGTCGAGTCCCATAGCGGGCACCAGCCACCAGCGTCCCCCACAGATACGCCTGTGGGCGTGGACAAGCCGATCGGACTCCTGGGAACCAGCAGAGCTGAGGCGTCGCCGACGACTTCCGGCAATCCCTCCGCGCCTGAGACGCCGACGGTGGATCGGATACGTTTCGTCCAGCGCGTGAGCGGAGCGATTCGCTCGGCTCATCAGCGTGACGGTCAGATCCAATTACGTTTGAGTCCCCCCGAACTAGGCAACCTGAAGATTCAACTGACCGTCAACGAAAGCGCAATCACCGCCAACTTGGAAACCGAAACATCCGCGGCGCGGACAGTCTTGCTCGACAACTTGCCGGCATTGCGCGAACGACTTGCCGACCAAGGAATCACCATTGAGAAATTCAACGTCGATGTAGGTCGCGAAGGCCAGCAACAAGCCGACAATCACGGCGCGGGTGAGCGAAACGAACAGAACGGCTCCTCCGACAACGGTCGCAGATCCACCGAGTCCAGTCAAACAGACACCGCACCCGCAGAGTCATTACTGCGAGCGACGGTACGAAACACTGAGACAGGCCTCGACATACGCATTTGAAAGCAGCATTGATTCCAATCCCGCCGGCAATCGAATCAGGACAAGAGGTCCTTTCATGAGTCAAATCCCAAACATCAACAGCGCGTCGCAGGGTGAGCAGGCCTTCGGCAGCAACAATACACTCAACGAGCTGCAGCTGGACGATTTCCTAAACTTGATGATCGCCGAGTTGCAAAATCAGGATCCACTCAATCCGCTGGAGAATGATGAGCTCATCGCGCAGATCAGCCAAATCCGTGAGGTTGGCGCAACGGAGCAACTGACCGAGACACTCAACTCCGTACTGCTAGGTCAGAACATCACCAGCGCCACGAACCTGATTGGTGCCGATGTCGTCGCCCTCGATGACAATGGGCAGCGTGTCTCGGGCAACGTGCGCGTGGTCACGATCACCGACGGCCAACCTCGACTCGACTTGGCAATTGGTACCTCGGCAGTCGCCGCGGCGCAAGAGGGTGACATCGAAGCAGGCACCTACGACTACGAAGTGGTGTGGGACGACCCCGACTCGGGCGAGAAATTTGGTATCGAGATTACCGGCGTGCGCACGAGCACTTTCGAGGACTTTGGAGGTGCGATCCAACTCACCAATTTACCGCCAACAGACACAGCAAAGCGAATCTATCGCACCGACCGTAGCGGCACGGGTGATCGCAAGTTGGTCGGCGAGCTTCGCAACGGCGTTGCAACTTCGTTTGTGGACACCAAGGCCGACGCCGGCCGGACAGGCGAGCCACTGACCGCGCTAGTCAACAAAGTTTCATTCGCGGACCGAGTAACCGTCTCGCTCAACAACATCGGTGAGATCCGACCTCCAGGTGGCTAAACTCGGCCATCAAGCAACACCGTACCAATCCAAATCTAAACAGCACGTGGGAATAGGGAGCATCAATCATGGGTCTGCAATCAGCACTTACGACCGCCCTGACAGGTCTGCAAGCGGCCGAAACAACGATCGACGTGGTGGGCAATAACGTCGCAAATTCGCAAACGGTTGGATTCAAAGAATCGGAAGCGATTTTTGCTACTCAGTTCCTCCAAACGTTGAGTATCGGCTCGTCGCCGAGCACGAACTCTGGTGGTACCAACCCACGCCAAGTCGGTTTGGGTGTGAAAGTCGCGGAGATTTCGCCGAACTTCACTCAAGGTACCATCGAAATCAGTTCCAACCCACTCGACGTGGCAATTCAAGGCGATGGTTTCCTGCTCGTTCAGGATGGGACCGATCGGCTTTACACGCGGAACGGCCAGCTGAAACTGAACGCCGACAACGAGATTACCACGACCACCGGGCAACGAATCCTTGGCTACGCAGTCGACGACGATTTCAACCTGCTCACGAATAATCTGGTGCCCCTCTCGATTCCAGTTGGCCAGGAACGTGTTGCGCAGGCTACTAGCAACGCCACGCTCAATGGTGTCCTTAACCCAGCCGTCGCTGAAGGCGATCAGCCTGAGGTGATTGAATCGCGAGTGCTCGGTACGGACGAAATTCCAGCAGTTGATGGGACGGACTTCACTCTTGCCGACGTTGTTGAGGCTGCCACGCCGACTTCATTTACTGCTGCCGACAGCGGTGTTGCAGCGGGACCAGAGTTGCCAGGAGGCGTGTATCGGTATCGCGTTGTGTTCATTGACGACAACGGGCTCGAAGCAGGAATTTCAACCGAAGTCGAAGTCGATACGAGCGTCTCGGGAGAAGGAGTGTTTCTCGACAACTTGCAGCCTGCTCCAGCGAATTACATGCAGCGAGCGATCTATCGCACAGATCCAGGTGGAACGGAGTTTAAGTTCCTTGAGACAATAAACGACACCGACACGGACTATACCGACGACGGCAACACGGCGGTCGGCGCAACTCTTGACGACGCGGCGATCGATACCGGCGCGTTCAGCTATTACATCACCTACAACAACCCCTCCGATCCCTCGGCCGAAACACGCCCAACAAATCGGGTTGGTCCCGTCTCGATCACCGATAACGGAAGGCGAATTCGTCTCGACCTTACAGATATTCCGGCGCCACCGGACCCCAACTATACGCAGATGAAGATCTATCGCAACGTTAGCGGTGATAGTTCCGATTTCCGTTTGGTCGATACGGTTCCAGCATTCGGGCAGACTGGTTATACGGCTAGCTTTATCGATTCGACCGCCAGCTCGTTGATTGCCGGTAACGAACAACTCAATTTGGACGGTCCACCTGCCAACGGCGGTACCCTGCTCACCGATGTCGTGCTTCGCGAAGGTGATATTTATGTGACACCGTTCGAACCCGGAACGCTCACCTTCTCCGCAGACCGTGCGGGCATCGGTCTTGCCGAGAAATCGCTGGAGATTACCAGCACGACGACGTTGCAGGAATTCATGGAGTTCGTCGGCGACGCGGTCGGTCTGGACGATACGCCCAACGACATCCCCTTCACCCATTCGACGGCCAACATCGAGATCATCAACGGGCGTATTGTGGTCACAAGCAATATGGGTGAGCAAAACGCCATCGATATCCCCCTGACTGCGTTCAACCTTACGCCCACCGGCGGAACTATTCCGAGTCCGGTGACCTTGAATTTCAATGCCACCCAGAAAGCGGTCGGACCTGGCACGTCGTCGGAGTTCATCGCCTACGACAGCCTAGGGCTGCCGATCAATGTGCGCATTACGACGGTTCTCGAAACCCGAGACTCGACGAGCACGACCTATCGTTGGTTCGCTTCGAGTGCAGACAACCAACTTGGTGAACCTGACGTCTCGACCGTGGTTGGCAACGGTGTGCTCGTTTTCGACGGCAACGGCGACCTCGACGACGACAATTCGACGCAGCGGATCAGTGTGCATCGGAACGACACGGCATCGATTTCGCCCCTAGAAGTCATCCTCGATTTTTCCTCGGTCAAAGCTCTGGGTGAAGTCGACGCGCAACAGAATCCGATCAGTTCGCTGAACGTCACCAATCAAGACGGTTTTCCGCCGGGCGTACTGACTGACTTCATTATCACCAACGATGGCGTCATTCAGGGGCAGTTTAGCAACGGCACGCAGCGCACCGTCGGGCAGCTCGTCATGGCGAGGTTTGCCAACAACGACGGTTTGCAACAGGTTGGCGACAGCCTCTTCAACGTCGGTGTCAACTCGGGGGATCCTACCTTTGGCGTTCCCGGATCCGAAGGCATCGGGACATTGAGCGCTGGCGCTGTTGAGTTGTCCAACACGGACATTGGCCAGAACTTGATCGAATTGATTCTCGCCTCCACCCAATATCGAGGCGGAGCAAGGGTGATTACCGCGACCCAAGAGCTGCTCGACGAGTTGTTGGCGCTGAGTCGATAAACTCTTTCGCGGACCGTCGGGGCTCGTGATCAATTTCTGACCTATGTTTGAGAATCCGCAATCTTGGGGAGCTTAGCATGATCAAACTCACGCGTCTCGATGGTGAAGAATTCATCCTCAATGCCGACCTCATTAAGTACGTCGAGCAGCGACCTGACACGTTCATCACCTTGACGGGCAACGATCGTATCGTCGTAAGCGAATCCCCCGAGGAAGTGCTGCGTCGCACCGTTGAATATCAACGTAACAAACGGCTGATACCCGAAAGCACCGTCCGCTAGGGTCTGGTTGTGCCGAGTATCCCAGTTACGACAAGTCGTTGCACGAGGACTTTGTGGCAAAACGTCAACACTGCGAGGCAGGCAAAGCTATGTTTGTGCGGGCGCGAACGCTCCTAGCCGCCCAAATAGCCGTATCGAACATCAACTTCCTGCCCCGATCCCATTAACTGACCGATGGATATCGCAACCGTAATCGGCACTGTGCTAGCAATGGCACTGATCCTAGGCTCCATCATTATTGGTGGCGGTAGCTTCGTTGCGTTTATGGATGCTCCGTCGTTTATGGTGGTGTGCGGTGGCGCCGTCGCGGCGGGAATGATTTCATTCCCGATGAAGAACTTCATGTCCGTCTTCGGCGTGACGATGAAGGTTTTCTTCAACCGGCAAGATTCCATCCCAAAGCTCATAGAAGAAATCGTCAGCCTCGCCGAAACCGCTCGTCGCGATGGGCTGTTGGCATTGGAAGGCCGACTGGGTGACATCGAAAACAAGTTCGTTGTGCTCGGCATCCAGATGGCAGTGGACGGAACGCGTCCGGAGGTGATGGAGGATATTCTTCGCACCGAACTCGACGCGGTCGCAACTCGCCACCGCGACGGCAAGGCGCTCATGGATTGCATGGGTCGGTTTGCCCCGGCCTTCGGGATGATCGGAACCCTGATGGGTCTGGTGATCATGCTAGGCGACATGAGCGATCCGTCGAAAATCGGTGCCGGTATGGCGGTGGCGTTGCTGACTACCATGTACGGAGCCATTGCAGCCAACGTGGTATTCTTGCCGTTCGCCGAGAAACTCGGGTTCAACAACAAACAAGAATTGCTCGTCATGGAGATCGTCATCCGAGGCATCATGGCAATCCAATCGGGTGAAAACCCACGCGTGATCGAGCAGAAACTAAATACGTTCATTCCGCCAAAAATGCGGGCTAACGATAAGGAAGCGGCATAGGTGGCTGTCGAAGAAGAACCAGACGCAGGCATACCGGAATGGGTCGTGACCTTCGGCGACATGATGTCGCTGCTGCTGACCTTCTTCATCATGCTCGTCTCGATGAGTGAAATGAAACAGGACGAACAGTTTCAAGCTGTGGCGGAAGCACTACGCAAACAAGTCGGACATGACCTGTCTGCCGCGACGTTGATTCCAGGCCCCTTCCGCCCCCGGAACTCCGTGACGGAATGGAACACCAGTACGGGTCGCGACGAGAAAAAGGACCTCAAGAATGGTGGCCAAGAGAATAAGTCGGTAACCGGACGTCATGAAAAAGTTCAAATCGTTCGCCCGGGCGAGGATTCCTCGATTGGTGGTCAGATTTACTTTGCCGAAGACTCCGCGGAATTGACGAGAGATAACAAGAAGGAGTTGATTCGCATCATCGAACAGATCTCCGGAAAACCCCAGAAGATTGAAATCCGCGGACATTCCACGCGTAGGCCCGTAGATCCTAACTCAGGCTTTCGCGACGTTTATGACTTAGCAGCTGCCCGCGCTCGCAGCGCGATGAATTTTATGCTGGAGCAGGGCATCCACCAGAGTCGGCTTCGATTGGGCAACGCCGGCGCCGAGGAGCCGTTGTACAACGGTATGGATCAACAGCAATTGAAGCGAAACGCGCGAGTACAGATTCTGATGTGGGATGAAACCGTCCACGACCTGGACGGCAGCACAGCAAAGTAATCCGATGGCAGTAATCCCGTACGCACCACTTGAGCAACGGCATCAGTAGTCGATCAAGCAGAGCAGAGGCAAATATAATGGCAGACGAATCGAAGCCAGCTCCGGAAAAAAGGGGCCCGGGCATAATGACGTTGATTAAGGCCGTGGCCTTTATCTCGGTGATCGTGCTGCTTCAAATTGCCGCCGCGTCGGTGCTGATTCCCTCGGCCGAACAAACCACCGAAATCGCTACCAAGCTAGCAACGACTGACCTCGAGGAATCTGAAGATGGCGAGGCCGCTGAAGAGGCCGCTGCCGAGGAAGTCGATCAGCTAGCAACCGCGGACATGACAGAAGTCGAGCTAGGGGTCTTCAACAGCCTGAGCCACAACCTCAATACCGGAAGCAAGACGAACATCAATTTCAAGCTGTTCGCTACCGTGCTGAGCGACGAAGAATCGGAGTTTTTCGACCTGTTCGCAGCCAATGAGCACCGGATACGTGAGCAAGTGCAGATCACCGTACGCGGGGCCGACCTAAGCGACTTTTCAGATCCAACGTTGGGCTTGATCAAACGGCGAATATTGGAGAAAACCAACCGCGCGTTAGGCAAGCCACTGTTGCATGAAGCAATATTCAGCGATTTCTCATTCGAAGAACGATAATCGTCAGACGAATGCCGCAAGTCATTCGATGATGCGAAGGAAAAGGAATTCCCATGGCAGACGACCAAGAACAGATGGGCCAGGACGAAATCGAAGCTCTGCTCCGCCAAGCGGAAGCGGGCGGCGGCGCTGACTCTGCCACCGGCGACGACGCAGTAGCCAAGGCAAGCAGTGGCAGCAACCAAGTCGATCAAGCGGAACTCGAGGCGCTGCTGGCCGATGGCGGAAACGTAGCACCGACGTCTGGCGCGGCGGTCTCCAGCGAATCAGCGATTTCAAAGAATGACATTGAGCTGCTGCTCAACAAGGCGGAGCAAGCGTTGGAATCGATCGATGCGGCGGATTCTCAAACCGTCCTGCCCCCCGGAATCCGCACCTTTGAGTTTGAGAAATTCGGCGGTACGGCCGCCAACACAAAGGCGGCGACCCTGGAACTCATGCGTGACGTGCAGCTCGATATGACGATCGAGCTCGGGCGGACTCACATGCAGCTGGAAGAGCTGTTGAAGCTCGGTCAGGGGGCGGTCGTGCCCTTGGACAAACTGGCCGGCGATCCGGCGGACATCTTCGTCAACGGTCGCCTCGTCGCGCGTGGCGAAGTGCTGGTGCTCAACGACAATTTCTGCATTCGCGTCGCTGAGTTGATCGAGGGCGAGTACGCGGTCGCGTAATGCGCCGCCATTCCCGCCCGATCGTCCACACACCGATGCATTCCACAGCAGGATCTCTGAGCGCAGTTCCGCGCTGAAAGTAGTGCCACTCGCTCGTGCTAGCAGTGCCGCTGTCGATTGATCTGGCCAGCTATGTGAGGATTTTTCTATAAGTCCTCCTCCCTGTAGCCGGCAGCGAGGCGCACCTTTCTTGCTAGCTACTCCCTCGTCGGATTCTGGGTTGAGTGATGACTGGCGCTCTGGGCAGAACAAAGCGATACCGCGTATTGATGGCGCTGCTGTTGGCATTGCTGTTGAGCCACTCTACCTACGCACAGGTGGAAGACCGAGTCATTGCCACATACAAGCGGAGTGATCGCACCCACGCGACCGCCGTCGGGGCGCGACCACCTAAAATTGATCGGCGTGTACACCCTGCAGCGGCCCAAACTCCACCGCAACAGCGTACAGCTGCGCCGAATGAGAACCGTCGCTTGCTTGCTCCACGCTCAAGACGACCGAGCGGAGCAGCTACTCCGCAACGTAGCGGCACGTCGTCGAACGAACCGGCTTTCGCGCTGCCCAAGATTGAGTCGTTCACGACCGCAGGCGCTGGGCTGGCAATCGTCATCGGGTTGTTCCTCGTTTGTATGTGGCTGCTGCGCAAGAGCGGGCCATCACCAACGACCCCACTGCCCAAGGAGGCCATTGCGGTGCTGGGGCGTATTCCACTGGCGGCGAGAAACTTCGCTCATCTGCTGCAGGTCGGCAACAAACTCGTGCTCGTAGCCATCACACCCGAAGGCGTCGCCCCGATAACCGAGATCACGGATCCCATGGAAGTACAGCGATTGCTTGGGCTCTGCCAGCAGACCAGCAAGCACAGCACTTCCGCCGAATTTCACGAAGTCTTGAAGCACTTGACCAAGGAACCGGCAAAGGGATTCTTGGGTAAAGAAGCTCCCACAGCCTACGCAACTCAAACGAGATAGGATCGATGAACCCAATCCGACATTGGTTGCCAATGCTGGTAGTTGGAGCAGTGCTGTTTGCTCCAGCGCTCGCCGCCGCGCAAACGGCCACCCCCCCTGGGTCGTCGGTTTCTTCGTTGCTGCCTAGTGGCATCGGTGGTCCGGAGCAATGGACGAGCCCCGAGGGCTTATCTTCGACCCTCCAGGTAATGATCCTACTGACGGTCATCAGCCTGGCCCCTGCCCTGCTGCTAATGACGACCAGCTTCATCCGGATCTTGGTTGTCCTTGGACTCTTGCGGCAAGCGTTAGGAACGCAACAGCTGCCGCCCAGTCAGGTCATTACGTCGATCGCGCTGTTCATGACCATCCTGTTGATGACGCCCGTATGGAGCGAGGTCTACGACCAGGCGATCAAACCCTACACCGACAAGCAGATTGATCTGGAACAGGCATGGGAAAGAGGCGCTTTGCCGATCCGAAAGTTCATGGGGGAGCAGATCGACCGCACCGAGAATCAGGACGATGTGTATTTGTTCCTCAGCTACATGCCCAGCGAAATCGATCCTGCCACGGGTGAGCTGCCAGAGAATTATGCGTTCTACCCGGAGGAAGGCAGCGAAGATCGCATCGTTCCTCTACAGGCATTACTGCCGGCGTACATGCTCAGCGAATTGAAGACCGCGTTTCTGATCGGTTTTCAGATTTATCTGCCGTTCGTAATTCTGGATATCGTTGTGGCAAGCGTCACGATATCGATGGGCATGCTCATGCTGCCACCGGTGTTGATTTCGTTGCCGTTTAAGTTGCTGCTGTTTGTGCTGGTCGATGGCTGGACTTTGGTCGTACAAATGCTGCTGGAGAGTTTTGCCGTCGCGTTTTGACTTCGAGAGCACCATGACTCCGCAAGAAGCCGTCGATCTGGGACGTGAAGCCCTGTTGATCGCCACACTGGTGGCTGCTCCGATCTTGTTGTCGGGCATGCTCGTAGGGCTGATTATTGGCCTCATGCAGGCTCTCACCCAGATTCAGGAACAGACGGTCGCCTTTGTGCCAAAGCTGGTAGCGATGGTGATTGCGCTGGCGTTCGCCCTGCCCTGGATTCTGGAGCAGCTGCTGGATTACTCGCAGACGCTGATCTCCAACATTCCTGGCACGCTCTAGGTCCAAGAAATGAGGCAACGGAGTTCGCTTCGACGGTGGATAGCTGATGTCACTGCTGGAAACACTGCTGTTCAACCAATTCGCAGTCTTCACGCTGGTGTTGGCACGCGTCGGGGCATTGATCATGTCCGCACCGATTTACGGTAGTGCTGCTCTACCCATGCGTGCTCGGGCCCTGCTAACGGTCGCGATCTCACTGCTACTGACACCGTTGCTGACGACAAGTCCACCGGCAGACATGACCAGCTTGCTAGTCTACGCGCGTTATCTGGCGAGTGAGGCGCTGATTGGTCTGCTGCTCGGCTTCGGAATTACGGTCCTGCTCAGCGGAATCCAAATCACAGGCCAAGTGATTAGCCAGCTAGGCGGCACGGCGCTTGCTGACACCTTCGATCCGACCTTGAATGCCAACCTGTCGATTTACTCGCAGCTGTTCTATTTTCTGACCATCGCGATGTTCGTCCTACTCGATGGACATCGAATCGTGATGGACGCTCTGCTCGACACCTACACATGGATGCCGCCGGGACAGGGTTCTCTCGGTGCAAGTTATGTCGAAGTGCTGACCACTCTTTTATCGCAGAGTTTCCTGCTCGGCATTCGCGCCGCAGCGCCGACGATGACGGCGCTGCTGCTGGCAACGCTTGTGCTTGGGTTGATTGGCCGCACCATGCCGCAAATCAACATTCTGGCTGTTGGGTTCGGCATCAATTCCTTGCTCACGCTCGGCTGCCTGTTCACGACGCTGGGTGCAATCGTTTGGGCCTTTCCTCTGGAGACAGCCTCCGCTGTTGACATGATACGCGAAGCCCTCGCTGGGTCTGCCGCGCTGGCTCCTTGATCGAGTAATTCATGGCTGAGCAATCTGGCGAAAAAACCCAAGAACCGACCCAGCACCGCAGGGACCAAGCGCGTGAGCAGGGCCAGGTAGCCTTTAGTCAGGACCTCAGCTCCGCTGCCCTGCTGATCGTTGGCGTGCTCTTGCTGCGCACTTACGGCCCGGAAGTGATCAATACAGCGGGGGGCTTCATGAAGTACCAACTCAGTACCGTTGGGCCGCTGAACACTAATAGTTCCGATGTACTCAACGAGTCGCACGCGATCGTTAGGATGCTCGGCAAAGCACTGCTGCCGATCATTGGGCTGCTCGCTCTGGCTGGGGTGTTTAGCAGCGTGTTTCAAGTTGGCTTCCTCTTCGTACCTGAGCGTCTGGTACCCGACATCAAGCGACTGAACCCGCTGAGTGGACTGCAACGGATTCTCTCCCTAAGCGGCGCGATGAAGCTGAGTTTCGGCATGTTCAAAGTGGCTGTGGTCAGCACCGTGGCGGCGACGGTGCTGTATCTACGCTACGAAGAAGTAATGTACGCCAGCAGCCTCTCAGCTCGTGAGCTGGCGCCATTCATGATTGACCTGGGACTGTCGACCGCGCTTTGGGTGGGCGTAGCATTGTTCACACTAGCACTATTGGATTTCGCTTATCAGAAGTGGAAGCACAATCAGGACCTCATGATGACGCGACAGGAAGTCGTCGATGAGATGAAGAACCTCCAGGGCGACCCGCAGGTCATCGCTCGCCGCCGTGCCGTGCAGCGTCAAATGGCGCTCAATCGCATGGGCGAAAAAGTCCCGCAAGCGGACGTCATCGTCACCAATCCGACGGAACTCGCTATCGCCATCCAATACAAGCCCGAGGAAATGGCGGCTCCGATTGTGATTGCCAAGGGCGCGGGTGTGCTCGCACAACGCATTCGTCGCCTCGCGTTGGAGCACAACATTCCGGTCGTAGAACGCAAACCACTCGCTCGATTGCTCTACAAGGAAGTCGAACCGGGACATCCCGTCCCCGACGAAAGCTACGCGGCGGTCGCCGAGGTGTTAGCTTACGTGTACCAGCTCAAAGGCAAGAAACCGCCCATCCCGACCGCGGCTTAGCCGCGGCTGTTAGTCGTCGTACCCGTACTGCTGAAAGTATCCAGCCCAACGTCTGCGGACGACCTCGCGCTTGTCGTCGGCCAACTCGTAGCGATTGCTACGGTAGTTTTTCACTTCGGCCAAATGCTGCGCCACCGGCGACTCGACCCGACTAAAGTCACCTAGTTCAAGCCGCTCGTAGACATCACGCAATGCATCTACGGGGCCCTCGATCAAGTCTTCATAGCGCAGCTCGAAGAGTTGGTGCTCGCCGAGCAACTGTCGATCTCGCTCGAACGCGGCATACATGATTTCGTGCGAACTGAGCACGTATTCCTCGATCCACTCCTGTTCGCCAAGCCCTTGTAATCGCTGCACTTCGTTGAGCGACTTCCATAGATTGACGGTCGATTGGAATAGTTTGTACGGATCGCGCACAATGTGGACGAATTTGGCAGCGGGGAACATCTCTAGCAACGTCTGCACACGCGCCGTGTGCGGTGGGGACTTCACCACGATGCGACGCGGATCGCGAAATGTGATTCCACGGAAGAAATGCAGAAGCTCTCGCTTCCATCGCTCGTGTTCCTCGGGACTAAGCTGTTGCAAATCAAGATAATCGGCATTTACCGGCCCGTGTTTGGGAAACATCATCGACGTGTACGGCGTGGGAATGCCAAGGTTACCCAACGCGAACTCATCTTCTTGCGGCCGTTTCCAACCGGCTGCCATGTTGTCCATCGGACGGCGACGTGGAAGCAGGGCTGACGTCCACGGTGTGAACCACGCGTCGGTCAGCACGAAATGATGCGGCGCAAAGCACTGATAGGTCGTAGCGTAGGTGTGCTCTGGGTCACGAATAAGCAACTCGTGCAGGAAGGTCGTCCCAGCTCTCCAATGGCCAAGGATAAAGATTGGGGCGTCGGTCAGCTCCGTCTGCCCGATGCGGCGACCATAAACCAGATTGTCGAGTACTGAAGCCGTGCTGTTGAAAATGCTAAAGCCCGTGATACTCAGTGCGGTCGGCAACTTGGCGAGCGAAACTCGAAACCGGTTGCTAGCCAGCGAGCGTGTCCAAGTCGAAAGCCGCATGCCGTGCCAAAAGCGAGGCGAGTACCAAGGAAACGGGTTCTTCACTACCCGCTCGCGACGTGGCGCAGCTAGTCGTTCGGTAAGCACGCTCATCCAAAAACGCCCTGAATTCTGATCCTGCTCGGTTCGATTAGATTGTGAATGGAAGAACCTCCGCCTTGCTTAAGTCGCTTCGATGCTATCGACATCTATCGATTCGCGTGGACGAAGTGCCGCGCGTTCGCGGCGATCGCGTTTGGCAAGCCAAGCCATGCTAGCCCACATCGTAGCCAGTGCAACGAGAAACGCGATCCCAGCCCAAAGCGAGGCACGACTATCACGTGCGACGGTCTTGCTGAGCCATATCGGGGTCTTCGCGAGCACCACCGGAGTATACAGTTGCCGTGGTGATTCTGTCTCCCCACCCTGCTGGACCAAATCGCGCGAGCGATAGCGCCAGTTCTTGAAAAACGCACCAGCAATCTGCACCGGCTCACGGATCAGGTCACCGGTGGGGAAGTTCTCCGGCAGAACGGTGACGCAACAGACGACCGGGCGATTGTCGAGCAATCTCGCCTCGATCGGATAAACTTCCACCTCGTAGTAACCGGCAAGATCAGGATCATCCTCGACGGCGATCCACACGGCCCGCCGGGCCGTGCCCTCGAAGAAGAACAACTCGCCAACTTCCTGCTCCGGCTGAAGAAACATCGTGGCGACCGACGATTGGTGTTTCTCAGCTTGTCGCGCTATTGTTGTGGCCAAATCTCTCCAGGTCTTCGCACGGCGCACTTCCAAACCTAAACGCTCGCGTTCACTAGGCTCGCTGGCTTGCGCGAGCTCCGCCGCGAGTTGCTGGTGCTGAGCGGCTAACTCTGGCTTACGCTTTCGCCATGCTTCCGCGACTGGCGCGACGTTCTCCCGTGCCCAACGCGTCAGCTCTCGCAAGTCCATCGCACGCAGTGCCTTCAAGCACGCGTAGAACGCTTCACCCTCGCGACTGACTCCCGGCTTCACAAACGGTTGCCGATGTACCACTTCGTCAAGCAGCGCGACGTCCATACCGTGGCGAGCTAGTAGAACTTGCCCCGTCGGCGCACCGTCGGTTGGGTACCAAGCGAGATGACTCGTCACGACGATCGCTGGACGTGAGCGATTCTCATCCGGCAATCCGACCAACACGCAGCGTGCAGTCACCGGTTCATCGAATTGCTGCTTCGCCTTCCAGGCCTGCGGAATGCGACTCGACAAGACTTCAACCGTTGGCGTCGCCTCAGCCACGGCGTCGGCGAACACGAAGCTGCAGACGTAGATGACATTCGTGCCAGTGATTTTTGCAAGCTCCTCGCCCAACGCGACCGCTTCGACTGCCGTCACTCGCCCTTCAATATCGAAAACCGCACCCACCGCCTCCTCATCGGCGTTACGCCACGCTGGCGGTAGCGTTGACAATCGAGGCGGGGGCTGCAGTTCCCGAAACTGCTCCAACCGCGTCATCACCTGGAGCAGGACTTGCCAATCAGCGTCGGTAAGTGCCGCCCGCTCGGGCAGCTCCTTCAAACGCGTCGGCCCCACGCCCGCCAGCTCCAACACTTCGCGCAGGTTCACCGATTCGCCGTCCTGGGCACTGACGGAGCCCACACTCAGCACAGCGAGCGCGATCACCAGCAATCGTCGCGTTGGGAGTAACCGCTTCACGATTGCGAATCCCCTTTGGCGAGTTGGCGAAGCTGCTCGCGCACGGATTCCGTCGGCGTCTCGACACCGGGCAGCTGCACGTCGCGAGCACCGCTGATCATGCGACTTGGCCGCCGCGTCGTCCGCAGCGCAACGTAGACCACTATTGCTGCAAACAGAGTCGCGATGATGATTGCCTGCAACCAAGAGCGCTGGCTGGGCGCGGTTGTTAACGGTCGCAGGCTTGCCGCCGGTTGCCAGTCCACACTGCGTGCAAGCACAGCGGGAGCAATGGCCAATCCACCGTCCCAAGTGTACGACCAATTCTTGAAAAAATGGCCCGTCACCGCGACGCTCTCACTGAGTTGGTCCCCGCGCGGAAAGTCGTTCGGCAACGCCAAACAGTACACCACGATCAACCAGTTTCCGCCGCCCACCGGTTCAATCCACAGACGGTGATACGTCTCGATATTCAGTCGATTGTCAGGGGCCTGTTGCAACTCTTCGCGACGAATTGTTCCCCGCACCGTGACGACTTTTCCGCGGTAGTAATCGGGTTGCTTCAGCAACTGAGCATAGGTCAGCTCGCCGATTGATGCTGCCATCAGTGCCGTGTCGTCGCGATTCTGCAACGCCTCGAACATATCGAACCAGGCCTCGGTTTCGTCGGGCCGGAAGTAGGTGTTGTCTCGAATTTTGGACAACGGCTCGACCTCGTTGTTCGAAGAACGATTGGTCGCGATAGGTTCCGCATCGCGTTGGACCTCGTCGACAGCAGCGGTGGGCACGGCATCTGTCGTCGGCGTAAACTCCACCGACGTCCCATCTGCATCGTCGTCGCTTAGATCCTGCGCACCGAATAGCTGCCCTAGGCGCTGAGCAGTTGTGGGCTGATTGAGTTGTCGCATCGCCAGTACGACCATGCCCAAGGCCAACAGAAGTGTCCAGATGCGCCAACTTTGGCGTCTGGCCAGTCGTTTGCGTTGTCGCTGGCGAGCTACGCGATCGTCGGAGGCATGATTGAAATCGAGCAACTGACCCTTCCCATAGCCGATGAGATTCGGCCGCTGACGAGTGTGACCGTGGCACACCTTCAATTTTAGTCGCCTCTCGATCTGGCGGACACCCAGTTCCATTGGTACGGCCGCCGAAAAGCAAGCAGAATCGTCAAATCTCTCCCGACCCGACGCGAAGCACCCGACTAGTGTCAGTCTGCCTGCTTTGGTGTAGAATAAACGAACTCGTACCGGAACAATTTTTTTGAGACAGAGGCACTCTCGGCAAACCAACGCGCAAGCTGCGCGCGGACCGGAGCCATTGATTCCAGGAAGGGAATAATCTGTGAGCTTGATGCTGTCTTCACCAACAGCTTCTTCCACGCGCACGTCGCGGGCTGCTCGCGGGGTTGGTCTGTCGGTGGCGTTACTACTGGCGGTCATCTCAACCTTCTCCTGTGTTCGATCGGCTTCCGCAGATCTGGCCGACGACTTTTTGTCCGGCTTGCGGGAGCGCGGTTGGCACGACACGGCGCTGGAGTACCTTGCGGTGGCGGCGCAAGACCCGCTCGCCGACTCGGAGTTTCTGAATAAGATCGACTACGAACGCGCCGTCACCCAATCGGCATTGGCTCGATCGGCCCCTAACGAGAACCTCCGACAGCAAGGGCTCGAGAAAGCGGCGGCAGCCTTTCGGCAGTTCGGCTCGGACCAGCCCGATTCGCCGCTGCTGATCGAAGCGCTCTCTTCGGCTGGCAGTCTCTACAGCGAGCTGGCGCTGCTCGCAAATAACCGGGCGGAAAACCTCCCGGCGGGTGCCAAGAGCCAACGAGAGCACCTGGGTGAGGACGCGCGTAACTATCTTGATTTGGCCGAGCAGCCGCTGAAAGAACTGCAAGAGCAGTGCGCCAGCCAACTCGAATCGTTGCCCAAAGCTGCCGAGCTGCAGAAGAGCAGAGGCACGCTCGTAAGTCGTCAGCAGCTGGAAGGCAAACTCGCTGAGTCGAAGTTCATGCTCGCCAAGCTTGAGTTCGAGAAAGCTCGCACCTACGCGGACGGTTCGACGGCAAAACGGCAAGCATTGAAAACGGCTGCCAAAGCGTTCGCCGATCTGTACGACAAGTACGACGACAAACTCGTGGGATTCTACGGACGTTTCTACGAGGGACGGAGTCTTCAACTCGCTGGAGACCTGGACAAGGCACTGCAGGCGTACCTCGACATCGTCGATCAGCCGCCGATCGCCAATCGTGACTTCCGCCGACTGGTCACGCGGGCTTACCGCTACCGGTCGGAGTGCCATTTGGCAAACAACGAATTCGAAGACGCGATCGACGAGTGTCGTGGCTGGCTGGAAGAGTCGAGTTCCACCGAACTGACTGATCCCGATTGGCTCGCCCTGTCGTATCAGCTCGCCACGGCCTACGAAGCTCAAGCCGCCACAGGCGATGGTGGCGATCCCAAGCGTCTCAATAGCGAAGCGCGAAAGCTGTATCGCGAGATCGCCCGTCAACCGGGAGAATTCCAGCGGGAAGCCAAAGCCAAGATCGCCTCGGGCGGAGCCGGTCGTGAGCGAGCTGCCGTCGTTCGCACCTTTGAGCAGGCGTACACCGAGGGCAAGGCGTCGCTGGAGGAGATGAACTCCGCCAAGATTGCGGCCAAGATCGCCAGGGAGAACAATCCTGATTCGGTCGAGGACCTCGATACCCAGGTCGCGGCCGAGCGGTCGGCCGGGATCAACTATTTCCGCCAAGCAACGCAACTCGCTAACAGCCAGACGGATCGCGACGAGCTGGGTACTGCTCTCTACTACTTGTGTGCGTTGTATTGGGAGGATGGCAAACTCGACGAAGCGGCAGTCGTCGGCGAGTTCATGGCCCGCCGCTATGCCGACCATCCACAGGCGCAGGTCGGGGCCAAGATTGCGCTGGCCGCCTACGAGAGGATGTACAACGCTGCGCGCAAAGCGGGAGAGAACACCGACTTCGAAGCCCGACACCTGAGCGAAGTTGCCGAGTTGCTCGTGCTCCGCTGGCCGGGCTCGCCGGAGGCTGAAGCAGGCCTCAATCTGCTGATCAATCTCGCCATGCGTGACAACCGCTTGGAAGACGCCCAGCAGATTCTTGAGCAGCTGCCACCCGCCAGCCGAGCAGGCGCGGAACTCCGACTTGGCGGAGCGTTGTGGACGCGATACTTGCGAGCCAACACCCAGTCCGCGTCCGCTGCGGACGGTTCTCCTCTGGAACTGAAACAGCGCGCCACCGAGCTGCTGGCCAGTGGCTTCGAGGCGCTGAAGAAAAGTCCGCAAATCACCGCCAGCGAAGCGAGTGGAGTGCTGTACTACGCGCAGTCGCTGCTTGCCGATGGCCAGGCCGACGAGGCCGTCGCGGCTATGGAAAACGAATCGATTGGTCCGCTCAGTTTGATCCAACAAAAGTCTCCTGCCGCCAGCAATCCGCAATTTGTTCAAGAGGCCTTCAAGGTCGGCTTGCGTGCGTACGTCTCGACCGAGCCTCCCCAGCGCGAACAAGCACAAGCGATGATGGCGGCGCTGGAATCCGCCATCGGCACGGGGAACGACGCCCAGCAGAAGCTGATCAACATCTATGTCAGCCTCGGACTGCAACTGCAGCAGCAGATCAGCGGATTGACCGCTGATGGCAAGCCCGACAAGGCCCGAGCCGTGGCGGAATCGTTCGCCGACCTGCTCGCCCGCGTCACGCAACGTGCGGACGCGGCCGACAGCTGGAAGATTCAGAGCTGGATTGCGCAAACCAACCTGCAGTTGGGCCAGGGCCTGAGTGGCAACGACGCGGAGAAGTACTTCCAGCAGGCAGAGACAACCTACAAGACGTTGCTCGAAAAAGCAGAGCAGGACCCCCAATTCGCACCATCCAAACTGTCGGTACTGGCAACCAAAAAGAAGTTGGCCGACTGTTACCTGGCACAAGGGAATTTCTCCGACGCCTTTCAGCAGTATGTACTCATCCTCAAGGGCAAGCCCAACATGCTCGAACTGCAGGTAGTGGCAGCTGCGGCGCTGCAGAAGTGGGGGGAGGAACGAGGGGAAGCCAAGCGACTGGAAGAAGCCATTCGTGGCGCCATGCCGCAATCGAATCGCAGGAATCTGGTGTGGGGTTGGCTCCGCATCGCAGAGATTGTCGACCGCAGTCGCCGTTCGGCCGCTAAGCAGGCAGCCAGCGATCCCACCCAAGCGGCACGTGCAGCTAAGTACAAAGATCTGTTTTTCGAAGCGCGGTACCATGTCGCCGAAGCGCGTTTCCTCGCCGCGAAGCTCGCCACTGGGGCGGAGCGTAAGCAGCAGATCGGTAAAGCTCTGCAAAGCCTCAAGTCGATGCAGAAGCTCTACCCAAACTTGGGCGGCCCCAAGTGGCAAGCGAAGTACCTGGAGTTGATGCAGCAAATGGAACAAGAACAATGAAGGCCTTTCTTATTTTGAATCTCAAACGAACAACACTCCTCACGCTGTGCTTGACGATTGCTTGCGTCCTGGCGAATGATGCATTCGCACTCGATCGCATCCGCGACCGCAACGGCACCACGTCTGGCAAGATCACCAAGACGTCGGCCCTCGCCGTGACGATCACTCGAGGCGGTACCGAGATCAAAAAGCCCGTCGAGGACATCGTCAGCATCACCTTCGACGAAGAACCGGAAGACCTCTCGCCTGCACGTCGCAGCGCCGACAGCGGCCGCTACGAGAACGCACTTGAGCGTCTCGGCAAGATCGACCGTGCCGATCTCGATCGCGTCGAGGTACGGCAAGAAGTCGATTTCCTGAGCGCCTACTGCACGGTAAAACTCGCGCTCGCTGGTCAAGGTTCCTTGGACCAGGCCGAGCGTCAGATTTCCTCGTTCCTCGCCAAGAACAACAAGAGCTACCGCCTGCCAGCAGCCATCGAGCTCAACGGCGACGTCCTGCTCGCCAAGGGCGACTACGACGGCGCTCGTGCCATGTACACGAAACTTGGCAAAGCCCCTGCTCCCTACTTCAAAGCTCGTTCTGCGTTGCTGACGGGGCGTTCGCTGCAGGCCGAAGGCAACCACCAGCAAGCCGTCGCATCCTTTGACGACGCGGCCCAAGTCGCCGAGGGCAATGCCGCCGCGCAGTCGCAAGTGCTTGAGGCCACGTTGCTCCGCGCCGTCAGCCAAGCCGCTCTCGGCGAGTTGGCAGCTTCCACCTCCACCATCCAGCAAATCGTCAAGGACGCCGAAACCGACGACTCGCAGCTGCTCGCCCAGGCCTACAACGCACTAGGCGACTGCTACCTACAGGCAAAAGACCCAAAGTCAGCCAAGCTGGCTTTCCTCCACGTTGACTTACTGTTTAGCACTGAAACCACCGAACATGCGCGGGCCCTGTACGAACTTTCCAAGCTTTGGGAAGCACTTGGCCAGCCCGCACGCGCACAGGACGCCGAGCAACGCCTGAAGGACAACTACCCGGGAAGCCGGTGGGCTAACCGCTGACAATCAAGAAATCTCCGCCGCAGCTGGCAGGCACGGCAAACTGGGCAAACATGACGGCTCACGACGACGTACATTGGAATCGATCCTCCTCCCGTCCAATTGGATGACCACGACCATCACGCTAAATTGAGCAACACACTACAGCTACTTTCCACTCGCAACACAAGAAGATAATCATGCACGTACCTCGCAACCTTCGGTCGCTTCCCTGGAACCGCTTTCTGCTGGGCGGCCTGTGCCTTGCACTCGCGATTGCCTTCGTGAGTTCCTGGGAACCTTCGCTGGCGCTTGCTCAGGAAGCGCCGGTAGAGCAAGACGTCGCGCCCGCAGGCAACGGCAGTGCTGACGTGGAGATCAGCTACCTGTCGTGGGCCGCCGCGTCGTTGGGCTGGTTTTACGGACTGGTGTTTTTGGGATTGTCGTTCATGTTGGTGGCGCTGTTTGTGATGAACTTGCTCACCGCGCGGCGCGAGAACGTACTGCCCCGCGAGTTGGTCGAAAGCTTCGAACAGAACCTCGAACAAAAGAACTACCAAGCCGCCTACGATTTGGCCAAAGGCGACGAGTCGTTCCTCGGCCACGTCCTGTCCGCTGGCATCGCCAAGGTCTCGACGGGCTACAACGAAGCGATCGAGGCGATGCAGGAAGTCGGCGAAGAGGAAAACATGCGTTTGGAGCATCGGCTCAGTTACCTCGCATTGATCGGCACACTGAGCCCGATGATCGGACTGCTGGGCACGGTCGATGGCATGATCAGCTCGTTCAAGCTGATCGCCAACACCGCGACCGGCGCCCCCGACCCGCAAGCGCTGGCCCAGGGTATTTCTACTGCCTTGTTCACGACGTTCATTGGTCTGGTCCTCGCAATCCCCGCGCTGGCGGCGTACAACCTGCTTCGCAACCGTGTCTCGCGACTGGTGCTGGAAGTCGGCATCATCAGCGAAGGCCTCATGAGCCGATTCCAGAAGAAGTCGACCTAGCTTCGGAGAGAAGTTGACCACGACGACACGACGACCAGCGCACCAAATACGACGACAGACGCAGAGATGAACCATCGTGACGAGCCCCTCAAATATGGATCGCGAAGATTTCATAACAATCGTTAAGTCCATGGTGATGCCGTTGTGCTCGTCGTGTCGTCGTAGTTCTCTTTCAGTCGGAGCCATGACCGATGCGTATTAAGGCCAAAAAGGACACGAGCATCGTCGAAGGCGACCTGACGCCGATGATCGACATGACGTTTCAGTTGATCGCCTTTTTCATGTTGGTGATCAACTTCTCCGACGTCGAACAAGATCAACGCGTCCAACTGCCCGAGAGCGAACTGGCCAAACCTCCCGTCGCTCCGTACGAGCAGCCCTTGACGATCCATCTCACCAGAAACGATACGTATATCTTCGGTGGCAAGGAATTCAGTCGTCTGCCACGACTCAAGTCGAGCTTGCTCCTGGAAACGCAAATCATCAAACGTCACACCTCCAAAAAACTCGCCGACGTGACGGTTATCATTCGTGCCGACGGCGACGCGAAAACCGGACAGGTCCAGGAAGTGATCCAAGCCTGCCAGGAACTCGAATTCGAACGCTTCGCCCTCCGCGGCAAACAAAGCGAACAACGCACGATTGGAGGTCCATAAGCGGCGAGTTTCGAGTCGCGAGTTACGAGCCAAGTGTTCAACTCGCGACTCGCGACTCGCGACCCGAAACTCACCATGAAATTCCGCAACACCGAACATCGTGAAACGATCAAACTGCAGATGACGCCGATGATTGACATCGTGTTTCAGCTGTTGGTGTTCTTCGTCTTCACCTTCAAAATCGTGCTGCCCGAGGGCGACTTCAGCATCCGCATGCCGTCGTCCACGGCGAGCCAAACCAGCACGCGGAGCGAAACGCCGCTGCTGCGCGTCCGCTTGCGCGCCACCCCCGGTGGCGAACTGGCAGGTGTCTCGCTGGGCGATCAGGCCTTCACCGGGGAGCAACCGTTCCTACAGTTGCACGAGGAGATCCGCGGCTTGATCAACGACGCGGGCGGGCCCGGCTCGACCGATCAAGAGGTCGAGATCGAGGCCGACTACGATCTGAAGTACCGCTACGCGATGAACGCGATCACCGCGATCACCGGCGAGATCGACGACCAGACCGGCGAGCAGCACAAACTGGTCGAACGCGTCCGCTTCGCGCCACTCGATGACGAGTAGCGTTTTCGTGCCGTCGCGAGTTTTGCTGACTTTTGCCGTTCAGCTTGGTTTTTGAAACTCGATTTTTTAACGCAAAAGTCGATCATTTTGCGGCTACTGATCTCCGTTGCACTCGGCAATTGCCGTGTTGCCGTCTCACTTCGGCACGCAAAACGGGGCGCCTTTTGCCGATTGCGGGTATTCGGACTGTGCGCGTCTGCGGCTGAGACCGCCATCTCGCACCCGCATCGCCGTCTGCAACGCGCGTGGACGCGCCTGATTCGCCATGATCTTACTCCTCTCCAAACGGGCCGTGAAATCAGTCGTGTCCACTCAATCCACCTCAACAGCTCCATTGTCGCGCATCGCCACAGCGATTTCAGCAACGATTTTTGGCCGCCCTCAAGGTGGGGGGTGAGGGAAGGGTGAAGTGGGAAGGGTGAAGGAGGAAATGCGGAAGGTGCCGGAAAACGACACGATGCGTGGGAACTACTTTGGTGTTGCGGAGCGTTTCAAGAGGTCTCAAGTCCGTGGAATCCGCCAGCCGTGAACCGGGCATCGACTCCACGAGCAAAGGCGCACGCCGATGCTGAAATCGAACTGCTAGAAATCCCGTCGGCTGGATTCACCGCTCGCAGTGAGCGAAGTGTCAGATTCCAGCGGAGGAGAGTCCCTTCGCCAGCAACAAACGCATTCCCAGAACTGGCCTTGTGTACTACTACTTTAGTCGTAATAATCCACGCGTCAAACTCAAAGACCACAAGCTAAGCGAATTCAAATGGCAGGTAAACGCAAAGCTGTTCCACGATTAGCTGAGGGAGAGCTA
Organism: Bythopirellula sp.; assembly: GCA_965228965.1. Classification (GTDB taxonomy): domain Bacteria; phylum Planctomycetota; class Planctomycetia; order Pirellulales; family Lacipirellulaceae; genus Bythopirellula. The sequence continues at coordinate 3,507,134 of OZ245849.1, read as the reverse complement.
GAAATTCTTCAAATGCTCTGGCGGGAAGATGCTGTGACAATTCTTGAGGCTAAAACTGCTCTCGATTTGCCGATTGGTTACACGACAGTACAGACGCGACTTGAACGCCTCGTGAAAAAAGGTGTCGCCAAAAAAACTTCAGGCCGCCCAGCTCGCTACAAAGCATCAATTACTAGCGAAGAAGTACACGCAAAAGACTTGGACACCCTTGTTGAGCGGGTCAGTGGAGGAAAAGTTGCACCGCTGGTAGCCCATTTAGTAAACCGAGAGGACGTTACTTCTCAAGAAATTCGTGAACTGAAAGCACTCATCAAAGAAGCAGAAAAACGGACTCGAAAGTCTTAGCAGCAAGGGACTATGCGATGGATGCTGTTTCGGAACTACTGCTTAATGGAATTGTCAGAACGACATTGTGCACCAGCTTGGCTGCATTGGCGACTCTACTGGTTCTACCAATTCTTGGAATCAACTCCGCACGTACTCATCGAGTAGCTTGGGTGTTGGTGATACTTCAAGGTTGGCTAATTCTACCTTTGACGTTTACTGTTACTGTTGCTGTTGAGGACCAAGTTCCTGCTGAACAGTTGTCTACAATTGCAGGCATTGCTGCCGAGCCAACTCAAGCTATTCTGCCACCAATACAGCCACGCGTAGAGGAGTTTTCCATGTGGCAAAGACATGGGAAGCAGACGGTTTTTGTATTTTGGCTGCTCGGAACCTTGGTGGTCCTAAGACTCTATCTGAAACGATACTTCTCACTTATCGCTCACACTCCTCTGGGCAGTGTTCCGGAATCCGCTGTATGGAAAAAGGAATGGTGCGAAGCCGTCGACACAATCTCAGCAAGGAAGAATGTTCATTTCCGTGTGACGGACGCTGTAGGACCTTTGCTGTGCTTTGTGCCATTTGTTTACCTTGTACTCGTGCCCAAGGTCTTGTGGACAAGACTGAGCGGCGAAGACCGACTGGCAATTCTTAGGCATGAGTTAGCACACCTCAAGCACGGTGACCTCTGGAAAAACTTGCTGATTCGCATCTTGGCTTTACCTCAGTGGTTTAATCCATTGGCCTGGCTGGCAGTTCGTCGCTTTGAAGAAGCTGGCGAATGGGCCTGTGACGAAATGGTCGTTGCGTCATCAGGCTTTGCAAGCACTGGCTATGCTAACACCTTACTTCGTGTGGCAGATTTCTCAGCCAACACACCATGCGGTGCGGTGGCTGCTTCTGGAGGTTTGCTCACTCGAAGGATTACAAGGCTGTTATCTTCATCAAACAAGGAGGTTTCTAAAATGAAGAATCTAGCACTGCTACTACTATTACTAATGATCGCTGCTCTTCAAGCAATTCGCATCAAATCTGTGCATGCCGAACAAGCTGTTGGCGCAACATCGGAAGCAACGAGGGCGGCGGCATTGGCCAATTGGCATGCTAAACCGTACGCCATTGAACCGCCGGATGTAGTTTTCATCGAATTGAAATGGGAAGATTTTGACGCGATTGTCGATGAGAAGGCGGTATCAGGTAACACCTCAGCTGGAGTCACCTTGAAGGGAATTCAGAGCTTTCAGCAAGAAAAGGATGGGACGAGATATAGGGCTAGAGAATTTTGTTTGCGAGGAAAATACCTGGTTCAGCCCAATGGGAAACTTACCATCGAAGGATTTGACAAGATTTTCATTGCCGGACTGACAATTGAGCAAGCCAGTAAAGCAATAGCAAAAAGCCTCTCTAAGCGGTTTGGACTCCCTGAAGTCACTTTAGACATCGTTGAAAGTAATAGCAAAGTTGTTTATGTCGTTACGAAACAGGCCTCTGGCGACTATGTCGCCCGCATTCCGTATACAGGTCGTTTAACTGTTCTGGATGCCTTGGCGAGCACCGAGACGAAGACTGACGCTATCGGCGTTGCATACGTCTTGTCGCCATACGGTCCAAATGATTCCGAGGTCCGCTTAAACATAGACCTCAAAGCTCTGCGTTCCAAAGACAGCGATTCAGCAAATCTTGAAGTCTTGCCCGGTGACCGCATTTTCGTTCACGAGAAAAACTTGCCTGATGAAAAGAGTAGTCCTCCTCTTATAACACCACCAACGGAAGCTCGTGTATCGTCTTCCTTTTACGGCGTGCAGGAGTTCTTATACGAACCAGCACGTTCTCCTGATGGAAAACTGCTAATTTGTGTTCGCTCTCGCACGCCCCTAGGTCAAATGATAGTGACTACGACGAAGACTTTACCGGATTTTGCAAATCCAAAATCAGCTGATGAATTAGCCGCAATGTTGCGTGAACAGCAGGAACCACCAAGGAACGGGTTGCGAAGATGGGCCGAGCATGATGCGGGCAAGTGGGTGATAAGACCACTCACGCCTGGAGATGTCGTCCCTGAGGCGACGATTCTACCAATCGTAAGTAGAGATGAATTTCGAGAATTAAACGGCCTTCCAGCGATCTCAAGTAAATAGCTTCGCCTCCCAGTATTTATGGTCGACAGCACGAACTGCAGATGCCATCAAAACTGCCAGTAGGTGCAGCGTATGGAAGCTGCTACTTCAATAATCCATATTTCGAGCTAGAGGTGGTCATCGACCAATAGCTCGAAACGCAGTTGGCTAACTGCTGTTGGTGAGACTGCCCGACCGTAGTCCCGATTAATGCAACTTGCGTCGCTGTGATCAAATTTTGTGCTTTTCGTAGCCAAGGCCCCACATGGTGGACAACATTTAAGCAAACTGCGAACCTAATTTATCCACCAGAGGAGTGAACATTCCCGGGTGGAATCCGATGCATTTGATTCCACCACTAGTGAGCCCGGTAGTGTCCGTCAAGATGCGCACATTGATTTGGGAGCCCTGCTTGGCAGGGCTGCCGCCGCACTCCGGAGCAGCGTAGCTGCGGAGGAGTGGGGCGGCGGCTCGATCTACGAGACCTGGGTTGCCTCCTGGGGTGGATGGGTTAGTCGTGACATGTCGAGGTACTTGCGTGTGCCCCACTTGGTTCCAGCGATGTGACGCAGCCGGGCCGCCACGAGCATCAACGCACTGTTGCCATCGGGAAAGGCTCCCACCACTCGGGATTAGGCCCTACGACCGGACGGACCTAACTTCGGACCACGATGGTCGGTATTCAGACGACACAAAGAAATACTGGTGCAATGTTGCATCAAGTTATTGACGCGCGGAACTGGAAACAGAGGGTCTGCAAAACAGCGAATCTAAATCGAAACAGCAACGGACGTTGGGGATAGGTTATTATTACCAAACGGTAGTTGCCTAACAGATTAGCAAGTGTCTCTGTTAGGCTGGCCACGCACTTGCCTCGCATGTAGCCGTGCGGTATTTTTAGTTAGTCAACTATGGTTTTCCCTTTTGCTCTTCTCTAATCGTGTGGTGTTTTCTTATGCGTTTACCACTGTGGAAGAGCCTATTGGTGATTTGCTTGTATGCCGTTGCGGTAGCAACTTTTGCTCTTGCATTGTCAAAGTCTGCGACTGAAGCTGAGTATTTCCAAGTATCTGGCGTACCTGCAAGGGCAGAGCTTTCTAGCATGCGGGGTAGGTATGGTAGGGTAACAAACTTCATTGAGTATGATCTCGGTCTTGAGCGGCTGACCCACACCAGTGACATGAAGGGCTTCGAAGCAGTGAAGCAAGCAATTGGCAAGGAACAAGTCGGTTCAGTTTACCAGAAATCGTGGCGGACACGCATACGTTGCTGAAGTATCCATTGAAGGTAATAAGGTCTATACGCTTGCTGATCGTGCTGAGAAAGATCGTAAAGGAAAAAAGGCACTTTTCATCGGATCAGGCTTTCTTTTTGCGATAGCTATCGGGTTTACGATTGATTTGATTCGGGAGTGGAAGCAGACGGGGTAATTCTCGTTATTCCAATTCTGTTCTGGGAAGTGCAACTTGCTGGTGTGTTGCATCTCACAATGTGAAAGGTTTTGAAAGTGGAATACGATGACCAGAACCATCCGCATGTAGAATTCGATCTGAAAGCGGAAGTGTCTGCACTGCGTAAGCAGTCACCGTTAACAACGAGGGCTACAGTCGCGATACTGACCACAACCATAGCCACTGTCGCTGGTATCTGCGCCGTTTATGGAGCGGAAGCCAAGAGTCCCACGCATCAATGGAGCGTATACGGGATCATCGCGACGATTGCTATTGCAGGGACATTGTTTTCATATATGAACATTATGAAAGCCAAGCAGCTCATTGAGTCAGGAGTTGTCGTGAAAGCTGAGCTTCAATCAGCCATAAAGTTAGTGCAATCGATCTACCGAGTAGCCGTACGGTACAAGTTGAATGACAAACAGTACGACAAAATTTTGTACGTTTCAGCCCAGTCATGCGGAGGTATCGAGGGAGCAGGATACGTACTGCTCGCAGTATCTCCAAAGAAACCGCTGATGGTGGAACCACTTTATAGCTTCGCGAAGCAAGAGCAATTCTGGGACATTATCACGGGACAGCGCGGACTTGCAGATCCGTAGGATGAGTTTTTCAGTCGGAGCTTGATATTTTAGTCACTTGACTCTATTGCAGACAGGTTCACACATCAATCTCGAGGAAAGAAAGACTACGAGCACACCGCCTTGGGGTTCGCTCTGTGGAGCGTCAAACCTATCTCCAGATTCAACGTCTTGTGCAGGTTAAGAATCCACCATTATGTTCATCTTTTCAGCATGTTCTTGTTCTGAGATTCCAGCGGAGAAGTGAACCATCGATTGTGGAATCCGATGCACTTGATTCCACCAGCAGTGAGCCCCTTCGATGCGAGCAACTGCGTTGCGTGTTCAGCGCCAACACGAGGCAACCGGTGCATGCCTCACGAAGGTGTAAAGGCAATACACTCAAGCGTAGAATCCGACGTCCGTTCAGATTCACAAAAAGTCAACGCATCCCAAATTACTCCTTCGGTTTTGGAACATGCTATCGAATGATGTATCTGGGGAGGAGAAAATTGTCGGAAATCACAGCGGTATTCGTTTTGGTTTGAAAACGATGCTCGTTTCTGTGGTGCTAGTTTCTCTAGTTCTTGCCAACATTGCCCTGCGTACGAAGGTAGAAGAATTAGAATTACCTCCTACCGGGTTTCTAGTCCTTCCCACAGTTGATGCTGGCCGGGTGGAATATCGCATAGAATTCGAAGCCCATTCTCTAACCACCAGCCCCGATTCGATGTTGCCAGATCTCGTTCGATGGATGAACAACAATACCGAGTACTGTGTACTCGACTTGAGCGACTCTGACGCCGCTGATGGTGGAGTGACGCACCTTCGCGAGGTGAAGCACTTAAAGAAGCTATACCTACAACGTACTAAAGTTACACCGGAGAGTGTGAATCGGCTTCGGGCAGCGTTGCCCGGGTGTACAGTCTATTACCCGTAGCACACAGACTTGATTGCGTAGACGGGCAGTTCACGTCAGACGCTGTCGCGATAAATTCGTTGCAGATTGGCAAATAGCTTGCAAAAGAGGCGGTTCGCGCCGACGCTGGAATCGAATCATGCAGTTTTCACAGCGCCGAACGCGGCAAAGCAGGAGTTCTTGTGCAGCAGTTCGACTTGAGTAAAGCCGACTTCTCGGAGCAATTCGAGTTGATAGGTTACTGGCCTTGGCGAATCTTCTCGGTCAATGTACTCGAACACTTGGTCTCGATAGGCTGAGCCGCTTAGCGATACGAGGTAATCTCCGTAGCGATTCCACATCATTTCTTGCGCCGCGTCTGTTTCGTGTGACACTAAGTCGGTAATCCAAACACTTCCCCCGGGACGAAGTAAGCGAAATATCTTTGAGAAAGCACTGTGCCAATCGCTATCGTCACGAAGGTGATGCAGTACGGCAGCAGCGAGAATTACATCGTAATCAGATTCTCGCAGGTCGGCTGCTCTGAAGTCGGATGCGATTGGTGTGATTCTTCCCTGATTAACCGAGCTTAATCGCTCCACCGCTCGGTCCAGCATAGGTTCACTGAGGTCGACCAAGTCTGCTGAAAAATCGTCTCCCAGTACCTCTCGCAATTGGATTGAATTGTTGCCAGCCCCGCAGCCAATATCCAATACTTTGCCAATTGGGGACGTTGCAGCAACTGCGGCAGATGTAATCAAATCCATTGCGAGAGGAGCATCGATTGTTGCTGACTGCCCAGTCTCAAGGTTGGAGAACCGTTCAACATCGCTGTCAAAACGTGCTCTGATTTCTGTGTTGGTCGATTTCTTGTTTAGTGGTGTCGGCACGAATACCCTTTCAAGCAGTCCACGGCGAAATTACGCTTCTTGCACGATAGCACGCCGACATAGACAGACGCAGGTGCTATCGGGTTCACATCTCGATATCTCTGGACCACTGATTTCCAGCAGAGGGCGACCATTAGGATCACGACGTGACAATACCCGAGCGGACTTGCTTACCTGGCAATGTGGAGCTGTGCTGGATGAACTTAGTTTACGATGTCCATTTGCACGAACATGAATTGAACTCCATCTTGTTCATCCCATCGAGCATTGTCACCCGATTCTGCTCTCGCGGAGCCTGAGTAAACGGGTATGCCGTCGATTCGCCCATGGCCTCCGACATCAGGGCCAGGGCCATGTCGCGTTATATCGTCGCAAATCTCAGTAAACTGTGAGTCAGTGAAGTGCCAACCTGTAATTATGCGCATTAGCTTAGCCTGCTGTTCGACGATCTGGTCTAACTTGCTGCGTAAGCCCACCGACGGTCTCTATGCTTTAAGGACTTGCTCACGAACTTGGGAGAACTCAAGTTTAGCTGGTCAAACTTGTTCATGGAATTCCAGCGGCGATTCTCCACTGGAATCTGCCACTTCGCTAACTGCGCGCGGTGAATCCAATCGATTGAATTTCCGTCAGCTCAATTCCAGCGTCGGCGTGAATCGTCCCCATGGAAACTGCTTGTTCCCTGTTGCCCTCAGCGTTTCACTTGAGGCTACTGGGCTCCTTGGTTCTGTTTATTGGCAGGCTTTGCATCTGTTTGACGCAGCTTATGGTGTCCTGGGTCGAAGCCTTTCGGAAACTTGGTTCTTGCATCGAAAGTCGTGCCTTTACCAAATCGGCCTCCTAGAATCGCATTGCTCAGGTCTGCTCCTTCGAGATGTGCACCATCGAATTCGGCATCCGACAGCACACAGTAGCGCAAGTCTGCGCCGCGGAGATCGGCGCCCTTAAAGTTCGCATCCGACAACACACAGTAGCGCAGGTCTGCGTCACGAAGATCAGAGTTCTCGAAGTTGGCGTCGGAGAGTACCGAATAGCGTAGGCTCGCACCGCGCAGGTTCGAATCGACGAAATGAGCATCTGAAGCGACAGCGTACTCTATGTTGGCGCCACTCAGATTAGCGCGTTTGAAGTGTGCATCTGAGACTACGCTGTATTCGAAGTTGGCTTTGCGAAGATCGGCATCATCGAATTCCGCACTTGTATCGACCTTTCGACTATGATCAGTAACAGCAAACATCAATGCGAACAAGCTCGAGAGAAAAAAGCCTGACTTCATCGATCTGCCTCCTAAATGAGTTGTTGGGCAACTCAGCAAACGCCGAGAAGCGAGCAGAGGAATGTCACACTGGTAGGCTGGCGCCAACCCGTGGTCCCCACTTTCGCACAGAAAGTACGAACAGGACGGTAAAATAGAGGGTAATCGTGGTATCCGGTTCAGGTACGCGCTGCAAAGTCGCGGTCACTGGATAATGATCCGATGGGAACCGACCTCCGATTCTCGTGCGCACGATTTGGGCGTCCACGGCCCGCCACGAATCGTCATGCAGCACAAAGTCAATTCGTCTCCCGGAAATCGATCCCGAAAAACCGTGAAACGTTGCTTCATGCCTTGCAATGACCGGCACCACTTCGCGATAACTGTCGAGCAACTGAAGCCCCGCCGGATCGTTGTCCCCGACGAGTTCCATAAACGCGTCGTTGGTGGTATTCGCGTTCAGGTCGCCCATCACAATCAGTGGTCGCTCTCCGCGCAGCTCCTCGATCTTCTCACGAACTATTTCTGACGAAAGGACCCGGGCAGCCTGCACCTGGTGGTCCCAATGTGTATTTAGCACAAACAACTCTTCGTTGTCCTTCTCGATGTCATTCAGAACTACCCAAGACGCGATGCGTCGGCAGCAAGTGCCTGGAAAGAAGCTCGGAACGTCCGGCGTGTTGCTCAACCAAAACGTTCCCTCGTCGACTGGCGTGAACCGATCCACGCGGTAGAAAATCGCGCTGAACTCTCCTCGATCCACACCATTGTCTCTCCCCACGCCGGAGAAGGCATAGTCTACCAGGTTGTTCTGCAGGTCATTCATTTGGTTCGGCAACGCCTCTTGCACACCCATGATATCGGGCATGTAGTCGTGGACGACATCCAATACCAGGTCGCGCCGATTCGTTCCGGTCGTCGAGATCCAGGCATTGGCCGCCGAGGATGGAGTTCCATTGTCGAATCGAATATTGAACGACATCACCCGTACGGAAGAAGCGGCCGCAACGGCACACATCGTACCGGGATTCGCCGACCCCACCAACGACACGAATAACAACACCTTGAATCCAAGCGACAGTTTCATCGTGCTCATCATTGGACTCCGTGAACAGATTGGCTTGAACGGTGAGTCGCAAGCCCAGGCGCTGTTTCAAATCTGATACCAACTCGGTAGTCCCATTTCTCTTCGAATCTGGGAGAGTTGCCCCATATGCATGGCGATGTGCGTGGTAAACACATGGCCAAGTATATCGCCTACCGTCGGCAGTTGTTCTGCTAGGAACGGTGTCTGTTGCGGTTGCATGAGCGTTTCTTCGTCGGCTTCGATGACTTTCGCACGCAACAGGTCACCGGCGTTCCTTAAGTGCGCAATCAAATCCGCTTGCGAACGACCGTCATCGCCAACGACGCCACCCTTACTACCCGGGCCGTAGACCGGCATCATTGACTCAAGTTCCTCGGTGGGACTACCCAGCAGCATCAAGCCAAAATCCATGCCTAGAGCAAGGTGACCGATGATCCACTTGGGACTGTTCGCGTTACCATTTGGTACGTCGAATGACTCAGCGGGGATCTCCTCAGCCATTTCTGCGGCCATCGTCCTTGTCAAATCAAATAGCTTTACCATGGTTTCCCATTGAGCCATACGTAAACTCCCTGTTAGTTGAACTAGATCTGCGTGGCAGCTGTCTTTCGGACGTGAAGAACTCTAGCAAGCTTTGCCAAGTCTGCCTGCCCTACCGTACAAAATACCAGCTATTGTATCCAGATCATGCCGAAGGTTGTGCAATCGTGATGCCCGCGATGCGGTGAAAGTGGTCCCTGAGTTTGCAATTCCCACAATCGACGGGTTCTCTTCGGCGGGAACAGCCGGGCATCCCAAGTAAGGGACCTGACCTACCTGAATTGCCTCGCCGCGAGAGGTGAAAGCGTTGCTCGGCCCAACACGTCAAGCCTCTGACAACTTCGACACACTAGTAGATTAGCGCCGCCAGTATTGCCCGGCTGAGTGGTGATCATTCTCGAGGTAACATCACTCGACCAACTCAATCTCGCCCGGCCGCCAGGTTTGATCGAACCAGGGCTCCAGCGGGCCATAGAGCCTGAAGATCGTGTTCCAACCTTTGCCGGGTATGGTCTGCACCCAATTGCTCTGTTTGCCTGCGGGCGCCTTCGGGGCGAAGTACACGTCGTACGAGCCATCTGCGTTCTGCTCGATGCCCTGGCTGTTGCTACCGATTGCGGGAAAGCGAGCGTCGGTCTGCAGCATTGAGCGAGTTTGGTTGTCGTAAATCGTGAAAGACCAGAATTTCTTCGCAGGCACGTTGGCGGGGACATGCACTTTGTAGGTCTTCGATCCGTCGAGCGGAGCGCCTGCGGAGTCGCGATACGTAAACGCATATTGCGAGCCCTTGCCAACCGCCTTCAAAGCCATCGCCGGGGTGATTCCGGTGGCGTAGAAGTGAAACGCAGATCGGAAGTCGTGCAAGGTGACCCCATCCAACTCCCAGGTGTAAGCCCCACCCGGGAACGCGGTCTGCCAATAGCTTTCGCCTGGGTACCAATAGAACCGTTCATCGCGGGGTTTCGAGATGAGTGTCTTCACAGTAATGGCCCCCGCACTGGCGGCAGCCTTGAGATTCTTCTTCATCCGCTCGTCGGGCGCGAACGGTTTTCCCTTCACGATTCCAATCGCAGCAAGATGGCCGAGTAGTTCCGGGCGCTCGCCGATCAAGGGTTCGGCTTGGACAACCTCGTTGATCTCCTCGAACATTCGCTCATCCATCAAGTGGATCGTATTCAAAGACTTACCCGAAACATTCACAAAGGTCATCTTCGGCGGGTTGTCCTTCTGCGACAGGGGATAGATACGGAACTGCTGCTTGGTCGCCTGTACCGCCTTATCTGCCGATCCGTTTTCGGTGTATCCGCGCCACAGCACCCAGTGACCGAACGTGTTGGCCTTTGCCACGTGGTAGCCCTCGGGAACATCACCTTGGTAGCCGGGAGGCAGGATCAGGAACTTACCTCCCTGCCCTTTATCAGGTCCGAGGTTGCCGAAGTCGATCATGTATCGGAACCAGTGGTCATTGAGAAACCCAAGCACATTGGGAGGCGTCTCGATCACCATAGGCTCCTCGCCCAATTGCAACCACGCAGTTTGGTAGACGCTGGTCGTGTTCGCTGTCAGGAACAGCGCACGCGAATCCATGAGTTCTTCAAATTGAAGCACTGTGGTGTTGGCGGGCCCGAACGCCAAGATGCCTTTCCGCATCGCACTCATCGAGGCGATCTTCACGCCATCAAGGTAGGCCTGATAGGCATGGTTGAAATCGAGCAAATTGTAGACCTTCTCCGCAGACTCGGCGTCAGGCACCCCATCGAACAGATTCAAATCACCGACGCGAGTTGGAATGTTGTCTGGCGTCGTGATTCCCAGGGGAATCGGAGTGGTCATCTTCATCTTCTGTGGTTCATCCGCCTGGACGGCGCTAACCACAGTTAGTAGCGCAATAACTATCGTGGTTCTTGTTTCGTTCATTTCGATCCCCGTTTCGAACGTGCGATCGCAAGCACGCAATCAGCAATAGGAAGTGATAAGGATAGCCATTGTTGTCCGACGCTTCCAATCGAACAAGTACTCTTCGTCGAAGCTCACCGATACTTATTCGCTAATTCGATTCCGGCTATTGGGTCCCCGACTTGACATTGGGCGGGCCAACCGACGATGTGATTCCGTTTCGCCGCTTCGCAAGCAACGCTTGGCGCAACGGTACTCGCGAGGTAAGAATCAATCGCTACTTCTGCAGACGAAGACTTCAAGACCAGCCCAGATGTAGCTGCCTTGTGATTCCTACGGTCCGTTTGATTTCTTCTACAATTGCCGGAGCATCTCATCGGCAAGCCGCGCCCTCTGCATGGGCGTCAACAAACATTGCGTTGCGGAAGCCAATAACGTATAATACCTAAGTCACGATTATCCAATCGCCTATCGTGGAAAAACACCACCATGTTGCTGAGAGTCTTGCGGTCGTGTCTTGAGAAGCACCGCATAGAGGTTTCCCTGACGGTTTGCCTCGCTATGTTGACTCAACCGGAGGCTATGGGGCTTACGATTAACTCTAATTTCATTCCCAGAGGCGGCAACCTGCCCGGCATTGGCATTGCCTTACGCCCTGCACCTAATACGTCCGGCAGCGGCAATCTACAAGAGATATTCCAGGTGGCCGCCCAAACGTGGGAGCGAGTTATCCAGGATGACTTTACGATCACGCTGAACTACGGTTGGTATCCAACTTCGCCGATCTCGTCCTCAGCATTTCATCAAGGCGTTCGTGTCGGTGGTAGTCCATCTCGCCAGCTCGAAGGCAGTATCGCTTTCAACAATAACAATGCTAACCTATTCAAGTTCTTCCTGGACGGTACACCCTATAGTGATGAGGAATTCTCGGAGGTGTTTGAAAGCGAGTTGGATTTGGGAGGAGGGTTGATCGGAACGAGACGACATTACTGGCCCATCGGAGCAGAAGTGGTTGGCACGATCGATTTGCTCTCCACAGCAATCCATGAAATTGGTCATGCATTGGGACTTGTAGGATGGCAGTTCTTTAACGACGAGGTGACCGACGGCGACATTGACATAACCATCGCTCCGTATACAGGCACGTCGCTACCTGTAGCTGCGACACATCTCGATATCTCTGGACCAATGATGTCCAACAGAGGGCGACCATTAGGATCTCGACGTGACATTACCCAAGCGGACTTGCTTGCCGTTTGCCAATTGAGCCGATTCACTGATTGTGTGCTTGAATCTACGGCCGATTTCGACACGGACAATGACATCGACGGCACCGATTTCCTTGCCTGGCAAGGTGGCTTCGGGCGGGGCATTGCCCTTGCTGCCGGTGACGCAGATGCAGATCTCGATGTAGATGGCAACGATCTGACGATCTGGAAACAGCAATATGGGGGACTACCGGTCACCTCAACTGCACTCAGGATTCCAGAGCCTTCAACACACATCGCGTTAATCGTTGGCATTCTGTCCTTGCTCACGGGTCAGCGTAGAGCGATACAGAAGCGGGGCATCCTGCAAGCAGGGACTCACCGGCGCTGGAATCGGTCGGCGGCTCAAGCCATCGTAGATGCTTGATATGCAGCCGGTTTTACAAGGGGTACGACGAGGTGTTAATCGAGACTATCTTGTATTCCGCCACCTAATGGAGTGGCGGCAAACTTGCGATTATGCTTGCGGACTCGCTGATCTCATTGGGGGTTGAATCCCGGAACTCATACTCTGTCCAGGTTGAAGAATTTAGTGAGCCAACATGGATGCTAGTCGTAACTCTCATTGGCAGAACGCCTGCTTCAAACAACGCGTTGTCGGCAGCTGTGTGTATGAATGGAAATCCCTTCTTCTGTTCAATCGAGTTCCGTGCCAGCATAAGCCGCCGAAAGCCAAAAAGACTAGCAAGTTTCTCCTTGGTGACTTTGCCTTGTCTTGTTACGCTGTGTTTGAGCCACGCACTAGACAGTTGGACCGACTCTCCACGTACTTCGATTGTGTACACCGGCTCGAGAGACCAAAGCAAGAACTCTTTGTCTTTTAGGTCTTTTTGCGCATTGAACTTCTTGGTTGCGAGCCCCTTGGCCTTCTCTAGTTCTTTTGTCCAGTCGCTCTTTGTAATCCAGCGACACTTATCTGAGTCCCACCAACACTGAGCCTCTACATTGAATACTGGTGGAGGGTGAGTAGCGTTGCCATAACGATCTAGTTCATCATGATAGACCACTGCATAGTTGCCTTGCATGCAAACTCGTATCGTATCAACTACATCATTGGCTCGTGTGTCTGACGGCTGATTTATGATGAGTGTAAGATGAGGAGGTGTTTGAGTGTTCGCCTCTGAAATTGCGGGTACCAAGCACAATGAACTGGCTAGCAACAGCTTAATCAAATCGGTTCCGTGCACATTGACTCCGTTCCACGCGTGCGAATTGAGTGTGAATGGCTCGTTATTTGAGCGGGTTAGCGGACGATATAACCCAACGCTGCTGAAATGTAGCGGATCGGCTACGTTTCCCGCAATCGCTATCCAGCATCGACGGGATGCGCCTCTGGTCTAATCGCAACCGCTTCTAGAGTAGATGGGCTACTTCGATTGCGTGCATTTGGATTGCCCCGGTCGACGGGAAAGTCTTTCTGAGCTGCGTAGTCGCAGGGGATTTAGTCTTATGTAGGGCAGAGCGCGTAAGCCGATGGTGACTTCATCACACTGGTAGGCTGGCGCGCAACCGCGGTACGCGTCACTTGCCTGTTCAACAATCGGAAAAAGAACCAGCGGAGAGACCTTCAGTTGGGTCGATCTGCGCCCTTGCGATGGTTGAAGCCCAAGACAATTGTCACCAATCCGCCGAATAAAAACGCAGAAGGCTCGGGAATGGCGGCAATCTCCCATTGAACTAAATTCCAGTTGCCCTGCCCGACATCCCCAGAAGCATTCGCACCCCAAAGCACTCGGTCGATCCCGCCAGCTCCGAAACCAGAATAGTCACTAAGTTGCTCCACACCATTTACAAATAGGTCGGCAGTTCCTGCGTTCGCGTCGAATCGGAGTTCCCACAAATTGTACGTACTCCCAGCACCCGTAAGTGTAAAAGTTGGGCCTGTAAATGCGTTGCCAGCGAAACCGGTGCCGAGCACTACCGTCGGGTCACCATTCGCCTGAGCTGAAAACACCATCACCCAAATATTGGAGCCATTTCCATAGTCAATTTCGACCGAGCCTCCTGGATTTGCATCGTCGACGACACGTACGTTGGTTCGGAGCGTCCACCCATTTGCTGAAGCGTCGCTATGCTGAGCTGCAGTCGGAATCTGCGAATAGGAGAGCGTCGAGCCTGGAGCCACAGTGGAATTATCGTCGACAGCCCAAGCGTCGACGCCCGAGCCTCCATCATTCGTAACACCGAAAGCAGTTACGCCTGTTGTCGTCGGACTGTTCTCCGTCCAACCTTCGGTCGTTGGATCCGCATTGCCAGAATGGGAAAAAACCAATACTGCTTCTGAATCGCATTGCAGTCCAAGCGACACGAGCAACAGGACAAACGAACCAACAAAGGCAGATCGAACGGTCATAGAAAAACCAGTGCGAGTTTTGATGAGAAACCCAACGGAATCGCCAATTAGCAAACGAAGACTACCGGCGTGGTCAAACGTTATTGTATGCTTGGGAGAGTACCATCACAAGTAATTCCCATGTGCTTTCACGTGGATTGGTTGAGTCGATTGCACAATTGACGGTTCTATTTGATCGGCGCATTAGGGTCGCTACGTTGCCGACATGACCGCCCGCGGCGGCTTCGCCAGGAGAGGTTGAACGCTAGGTTCGGACCACGCGAGTGAAGCGTCAGGTCACTTCGTCGCACTGTGGAGGCTGGCGCAATACTGTGGTGCCGGTTCGCGTGACTAGCTGTCTATTCCTAAGCTTATCGGCTTCTTCGGAGCATCATTGCGGCAGTTGCCGCAGCGGCTAACAGCACTGAGCTTGGCTCAGGGATCACGATGCCGGTGACTCGCACCTGGTATGCTACGAATGATGGGATTTCAATAATGCCGTCCCAGGTCACGCTGTTGTCCACCGGATCTCCAGTTCCCTGCAAGCCGTCGACATAGAAAGCTTCCCAGGTCTCCGTGGCACCTGCGGCAGGTGCAGTGCCTTGGAGTTGGAACTTGACAAGGTCCGACGTACCGTTCGCGGGGAGAGTAATCGGTTGCGTGAAACTCAGCACGACCTCACTAATGGCACCGGTTGAGGACGTCGACGCCAATTCACTGAGTTCAAAGCCGTCGTTGCGGAGCCCCGGCGGAGCCGCGGTATTTTCCGCGCCTGCGGTGCCGTCTGTGGTGGGATTGATGATATCGACGGCGCTGGGCGGATCTGTGACGTTCCTCCCATCGAACGAAAGGCTCCAACCTTGTGCGCCGTCGGTGGTGGAATTGTTGCTTGTCACCAATTGCCCCGTCAACTCGATGACAAACGGCGCACCAGCCGGCGCTTCTACCGCGTCTGGACCGTCAAAGGTCAGCAGAAAGTCGGGAGCAGTAATGACTCCTCCATAGCTGGTTGGAACAAATGCAGTCAATGCTATGACACCGATGAGGGCTGCCAGGGCCGTGATCGCTTTTGACATGGTGTGCTTTCGAGTGAGAGGAGAGAAGGGCTTGCTGGGAGCGAACCAAGAACGAAAAAAGCCGCCACGAATCATGCACCATGAACAACCTTGTGGCTGCTGAGTGCGTTTGATTCGTGGCGGCTTCGTGAGGTCTAAGTCGTACTGTGATCAGTTCAGCGGCAGAGCAATTGCCCCGCATCCTCGATTACGTTATCAACCGCGAGTAACGAAAGCAAGCATCTTCCTCAAAAAGCCTGGAATAACAGAGAGATCCCAGCGCCCGACCTCATCGGAAGCCTGCAATTCCGGCAAAAGGAGAGATCGGTGTGGCCGGTCGCGTGCGGCGCCCTTAGCTCACGAACCAACCCACCTTTCGGGTTGCGTCGAATATACGCCAACGCCAATCCGTGGCCCTCACTACGGGATCTCCTACATCGAAGTGGGTCAGGTCGAGAATCTTGCATCAGCATGTGCCCTTGCTATATTGGCGGTCGGTCCCAGGGCTGTAATCAGATGGCCTGGGTCTGAGTGTCGCTGTCCACGAAGTTCTTTCGTCCTGTAGTTCTCGCCGAGGAGCAGCCTCATGATTCGCACTGCAATCTGTGCCGTATCCTTCTCGTTTCTTTTCCTATTCTGCTTGCCCCCTGCCCAAGCTGGTGGCGTTTCGCCTCTGTTGGTAGGCGATATTGATATGGATGGCGACATCGACGACGTCGATGTGAACCTACTGACTGCTGAAGTCGAAGCTGGCACCGGAGACTTTTTGTTCGACATCAATGGTGACGGCTTAGTTGACTTGTTTGATCTGGATGAGTGGTTCGTAATCTATTCGTCCGATAGTGGCGTGCCCCTTTCGACGGCCCTTGTGGACGTCAACTTCGACAAAGCCAACACGGCGGCAGATTTTCAGATCATTCAGTCCAATCTTTCGCAGTCGATCACGGACCTGACCGGCGGGAACCTCCTGCCCGACGGTTCTGGCTTAGTCAATCAGATCGACTTGGACCTCTACATCAGTCGCGGTGGCGTGGTGCCGGAACCTTCTGCCCTCCTGCTCGCCGGACTTGGCTACCTTGCTTGGTGCCTGCAGCGTGGGCGAGAAAGGGTGCGAGCCTAGCGCCGGCTCGGCGGTAGCCACTCATTACCTCCGTCAGCGACGATCTCAACTCCAGCCCAGATGTTCAATCTGTTCAAGGAAGTCATCCCTGTGGACTGATGGATAGAACACGAGTTGAGACGGGAGATCGTCCTGTCGATGAAGAAAGCTGACGCCGCGTTTGAAGATCCCAAGAATCGCAGTCTTTTCCAAACCGTCGAAATTCTCGCGATCCAGCTGATAGCTGCGAGCAAATGCGGTAAGTGTAATTGCACTCGGGGTAGCGTGCAGTTGCACCCCCAGTTGCGCGGTAAATGAACCCGCTTTCATCGCCCCTGCAAAGGTCAAAGATTCAGGTTGTGCATCGGAAATCGACATGTCGTTGCGGGTAGCAATAAGGCAGTGTTGGCGGAGCGAGATTTGAGAAGCCGTCGAATGCAGGGCCGGGAGTGTGTCGGGAATAGGCACCGCGAATCCGGCCGAGTTGTCTGACTCTGAGCGTGGATTGCGAAGCGAGCTGGAATCAAACACACTGGTAGTTTAGCAGATCGCTCCCTCGTTTGGTCGCAGAAACGACCGCGCGTGGCTCCCCGTTAGCCACTTCTGTTGATGTAGGAACGAAAAGTACCCGGAAAACGAACCGCACCGAAAAATCTCACTTGAACTGCCATACAAGACAATTAGACTCCAACAAAAATAACCATTCATATCAGACAAGATCGACATGCACCCCAGCTTTCTCTTGAGCGCGTTCGTGGTAGCTGCCTTGGCGGTTGTTACCACAATTGCATTGGCACTAGCGGTACTGTCCAAGTCGGACAGGTTTCGCTACCTAACCATCGCGATTCTATCGTTATTGCTGTTGGTCGTCGTCGTCTACGCAACCGGAGTGGCGAATCCAACGTCGAACGTCGTCCGTGCAATTGCAAAAGCACTTCAGCGGCGGGATACCGCAATTATCTTATCCATGCTCTCAGGAATTTTTGTTGGTGCTTCTGTATCAACCGCATTTTTATCCCTGAAGAATGCCACCAATCGCCTGGGAACTTCCATCTTTCTGATTGCGGCCGTTTTGAGTGCGACTTTCACAATGGTCGGCAACTCGAACTCATCGGTGTCTGCAGTTGCAAAGCCGGCATCAAAGAATATTGGCGGAGTCACTGACGACATCGTGGTCGAAGAGATTTGCAAATGTAGTTTCTATCCAATTCGTGTCGCTGCTCAAGGTGATGACGTCTATTACGCAGGTGTGACCGACCTGATCGCTTGGACGGGCGTCGTCGTGAGACTTTCCCCGAATGCCAACGGAAACGGATACGAAGAAACCATCATTGCCCGTGGGATTGACCGCCCATGTGGCATCGCCATCGACGGCGATCGCATTCTTTTATCGCGTTCCGGCCAATGGCATCGTGCCACCGAGGGTGTTCTCGTCGCACAAAGCACTGGGACCGTCAGCGAACTGCGAGATTTCGACGGTGATGGAATCATTGATCACATCAAGGACATTATCGAAGAATTGCCGGGCGCTCGGTCTCCTGAGACACAACATCAGAACAGCGCGATCGCCGTTGGAGAAGATGGGCGTATCTACGTCAGCCAAGGAGTTCGTACCGACAACACCTTCGATCCTGACGAATGGGCTGGAACCGTCATGGTCACGGACGCCGACGGGACCAACCGACGAGTCTATGCGAGTGGTTTCCGCAATCCCTTTGGCCTGTGTTTTGGCCCTCAGGGCAAACTGTATTGCACTGATAACGATCCCGACAAAAACCCCGACGGTGAAGAGTTGAACTTGGTCATTGAGGGCAGTCACTACGGATTTCCGATGTCTCATGGTGATGCTCCAGCACCGACGGGAACTGCTCGTCCCATCGCGATCTACAACAAGGGCGATTTGCAGGGAATGACTTATAGCAATTCGCCTGCCCTGCCTGCTGCATACCGAGACTGCCTATACATCGCGTCCTCTGGATCAGGGCGAATATTGCGAGCGCAGGTCAAAAATGCCGATGCGTCCGATAGCGCACCGACGGCCGAGTTCTTTGAGTTTGCCAACGTTCCCAATCCGCTAGACGTCACGGCAGCGGATAATGGCGTATTGTTTGCATGCAGCTTTGCTGACAAAACCATCTACAAAATTAGTGTTGAGGCAGAGAACAACTAGGTCTTCGCTTTCATTATGAAAAACGTCGCTTGGCAACTCACCAAACTAGCATTGTGCTTGTCCGCATCCTTCGGAACCGTGGCGCTGGTGATTCTTCTGACGTCGATGGGGACATTCTCTCCTTTGACACCTGCCGTAGACGTCGAGCGAGGTCAGGCGATCTTTCGCAATCGTTGTGCATCCTGTCACGCTGTCGATCCCAATCTTCCGTCGGGTCGCGGACCCAATCTTGGAACGTTAGCCGAGCGGACGCCATATCCTTCCGGAGGATTGACTGACTATTTGCTGGAATCCATTGTTCAACCTCAAGCGTCACGCTCAACAAAGCAATTTGGATTTATGCCCAACGCTGCCAAGGGATTGACCAGACAAGAAATCGCCTGTGTGGTCGGCTACTTGATTGAGGAGATCGGAGAACGAGAGTCGCTTCGCAACCTCTCCTACAAGTATTCCAGTTTTCCCGTTGCGGCAATGCGCACAAACAGCGATCTTCATCCGACATTCGAAAAGATCAGCACCGGCAGAGAAATATTCTTTGGCAAAGGAAAATGCGCTTCATGTCACGATTGGATTCCGTGGGAGAGCTACACGTGGAACAAGGCAACCTCCATAGGCCCAGATTTGAACAACGTGGGCACGAAACCCAAAAGTTACTTGCGAGAGTCAATCTTAGACCCCCACACCCTTATTCTTGGCGGCTACGAATCGACATCCATTCTGTTGGATGACGGAACAACAGTCACTGGCCGGCTCATCACCCAGGACGACACTCATTGCACGTTGGTCGGCAACGACGACGACAACAATCCCCAATTACTCGTTGTCGATGCATCATCGATCGAAGCGATGAAGAAGCAGACCGTATCCAGCATGCCATCGTACAAAGACGTACTCACCGAAGAAGAAGTAGAAGCTCTCTTGGCCTTTATCAGTTACCTTTGAGTTTCCTCAGCGATCTTAGTGGAACTGAACCGCGCTAGCGCTACGACAGTGACATGGCGATCGCCCGGTTCTTCGTGCCGAGAAGGCCTTGAATTGCTCTTCAAAAACGCCCCGGTTCTTCCTTCCAGGTCCAATGACATTCGTAGACATGCTTCACTTCGGGGTTCACGAGTCGAAACGTGGCAATCGATCCCTGGGCAACTTCCACTCGCGAGTGTGGCACCACGACTTTCGACAGTTCAGGTTGGCCACGCGGATGGCTGCTGACCTCGAAGGTGTGGTATTCACGCTCTTCTGGCATCAGCATCCACACTTCCAACATCCCCGTCGGTGAAGCGACACCAAAGCTGTAGCGACCGGAATCTTCTGTTTCGCTCGCCATCTCCGACTGCAAACGATACTGGACGAAAATCTGCGTCGCACTCCCTAAGGGAACTCTGCTGAAGTCGAGACCAAGTTCCCAGCGCGAGCTGCCGTCGTCCAGTTTCATCCGCGACAGCTTGGGGTCGAGACCGTACGTAGCGCAGTACATTGCAACCTGATCATCGAACGTCTTACTCTGTAGGCGGACTCGTGTGCTCGCACTATCGACGGCGCGTCGAACGCGCATTCTTGCGTAGCCAATGGCGGGATTCGTACCGTTGCCCTGAGCCCACCCACGCAGATCGAAGATGCGCGTATCGTTGAGCACTTCGAATCCGGTCATGTCCGGTTCCTCCATGCTCTCTACTTCTTCAAAGGGCATCGTTTTGAACGCCGTATCGGGCCCCTGTTCGAGTAGATTGAGGAGCCGGTGATAGTCGGGACTCATTTCGGCGATCGCTGTGAGCACCAGTTGTTGTCGCTCTGCTTGCTCGACCGTTTGAAGATACGAGTACGGGATGCTGACAAATACGATCAACAATAGCGTGAGCCACACATAGCTGGGCCAATCGCGCCAATCGAACAGGGTCGACCAGATACGCCGTTGTGACGAACCTTGTAGCTGTCGCGCCGCGGCCAACCCGGCTGCCTCTTTGCCTGCGTCCGCGCCACTAGTTCCTAACGCGGTGTCACCTGCGTCTTCACTCACCGGGCTCCAAGGTTCGCCCTGGTGAACGGGAGCGTCCAACGCGTCTCCTTGGGTGCGACAGGTCTTGCGCGCAATGCAGTAGCCATGTTTGATGAGCGACGAGATCTCTAGGTCGGAGAAGCTGTCCAGATCGGTGCGAATCTTGGCAGTCTGATGCTGGACTTCCGGATGCGGCGCGGTCTCATCCTGCACCGGTTCGACCACGTCGGTAATCGTGAAGAACAAGACACCTGGGGTGTTCTCAAATGTCTCTAGCTCAAGCTGCCAGACGCGGTCCATCAGAATGTCTGACGAGCGCAGCGCGGTGCGGATCAGGCCGCCACCTCGCGCGTCACTCATCACCTTGAATTTGCCGCCCGCATCGCTCACGAGGATCCCGTCGAATTCCGTTTTGCTCAAGCGTAGACAAGGTTTGCCGATCACTTGTCGCAACGAGGCCTCGACGATGTGTCGGTTCAGCCAAATGCGAGTATCCAGGTCAGCCGTGTCCTGCGATTCCAGAATGAACTTGAACTGCGTTTGGGCAGTAGGATCACTGAGTTCCACATTCGCAAAGCACTCGTCGCGAAATAGTTCCTCGGTCCGGATAATCTCCCATAACCCCTGGACGATGCGTTCGGTCGTCTCTTGGGAATCTTCATCGAAGCGGATCCCACGACGGCGAACTTCGAGAAGTTGCCGCAGTCGATGCAGCGGTGTGCCTGGAGGCAGGTTGTGGGCGGTGTTCAAAGCGCTGAGAGTTGCTTCGAATTCTAGGAAGTCCTCGCGGTCCAGCGGAGCAGCGTCACGGATACCCGACTGCTCGATGCAACGGAACATTCGCAGGCCGAGGTTGTCGAACACCGCTCCGTCCGTAAACGAGTGACGATCGAACTCGCCATCGTCCGCGCCGACCGCGTAGCCATTGAGTTCCAATGGCGGAAAGAAACCGGGAAAGGCGCTCGATGCGGCCACGGCCATGGGGACCGTTGCCAGCCCCATCTGCACTTTCTCAAAGCGATCGCGGCGCCCCTGCACGCGACGCTGGCGCAAGAAGCCATTGCGGTTAAACGAACAGAGGCAGCCCTCACTGAGGTTGGTGGAAAGTATGTTCAGCCTCGGCCGCACCGGCAGCTGCGACAGCGGAATGTCACCGAAGAGAAACTCTTGATAGTGCTTCTCGAGTAGTCCTGGCCGCGTAAGATGTCGGATCGGCTTCATTCTCAATAGCGAGCGGATCACGTTGACGCACGATGCAAAGGGAAAGCGACGAACGATCCTATTCCGCACATCCAATTGGACGAAGTCGATGATTTCCTGGGCAGCGCTGTCAAACTCTTCGGGCGAACCGCAATAACGATCCCAATTCAGCGCCAGATGCGCGCCCAGAATGCTACCACCGGACACGGTATTGATGTGCGTGACCTTGGAGAGAATTCCCGCGTCGCGCAAATACCGCACCACGCCAAGATGGTACAGCGTGGCTCGAAATCCACCTCCCGAGAGTGCCAGCCCCAACCGATTCATTTCCACAAACTCCCCAAACTTCAACTCACGACGCATCGCGCCCCGTGGCGATCGTCCCCTAACATTCTAATTGACGACACACGAATTGTGGTGCGCTTACAATGCGAAGGATTAGCAGAAATCTCGGCATTGAGCATCGCTCGGCCATCGAATTCGATCGTGAATAGATCGGAGGACGGGGCCACCCGCAATCGGTTGCATAACACGCTGGGGACTCCGTGAGTTAGCCGCTGGCGTGCAAGTACGCTACGATAGGGCTTGTTGGTGCAGATCGTTTGTGGACACGCAGGCCAAACGTGCCGTACGGACGTGACTTGCAGCCACCAAGCAAGATCGTTTACAGGTAGTCACTAAGCATGTTTCGCCTTCTCCTCGCGACCTCATTACTCTCGATCAGTTCCATGTCCACTGCCGAGGAACCAGCTGACACCAACTACGACGAAGCAAAGGTCCCGTCATACGAGCTTCCCGACGCGCTGATCGATAACGCGGGAAACGCGGTCGGCCGAGACGAATGGGCGGCCTATCGTCGGGCAGAGGTACTGCGGCTATTTGAGGAAGCGGTATACGGCAGCACGCCCGAGAAACAGTTGACGGTCAGGTATGAGGTGATCGAAACCGACCTCGAAGCTCTCGGCGGGCGTGCAACGCGGAAACAGATTGCCGCATTTCTTGGCGAGCATGAATATCGACTCGACATCTTGATCTATGTTCCCAACGAGGCTGAAAAGCCCGTGCCTGGATTTGTCGGATTGAATTTTAGTGGCAATCACACGGTCTCCGCAGATCCGGAGATCATTCAGCGCGCAGACCAGGACAAAGAGCGCGGCTCGAAAGCAAGTCGTTGGGAGCTGCAAATGATCATCGACCACGGCTATGCCCTCGCGACCGTGCATCGCGATCAGGTGGATCCCGACAACTATCAGCATGACTTCACCGACGGCATTCACCCTTTGTTTTATGCGGAAGGTCAAATCAAACCCGCACCGACGGAGTGGGGCTCCATTGGCGCCTGGGCCTGGAGTTTGTCGCGCGTGCTTGATTATTTAGAGACTGACGAACTGATTGATGCGAAGCGAATGGCGGTCATCGGCCATTCGCGGCTTGGCAAGACCGCGTTGTGGGCGGGTGCAAAGGACACGCGATTCGCCTTGGTGATCAGTAATAACTCCGGCTGCGGTGGAGCGGCGTTGTACCGGCGGTGCTATGGCGAGCGGATACATCACATGATCAAACCGATTGGCTACTGGTTTTGCACGAATCATCACCAGTACCAACAGCGAGAACACGAGTTACCCGTCGATCAGCACATGCTGATGGCACTGATCGCACCTCGCCCGCTGTACGTTGCCAGTGCGACCGAAGATCGGTGGGCCGATCCCAAGGGTGAGTTTCTCGCCGCGAAGTACGCCAGCCCCGTCTACGAGCTCTACGATAAGCCAGCGCTCTCAAGCCACGATATGCCCCAGCCTGACGAGCCCGTGCACACGACGATTGGCTACCACCTCAGAACGGGCAAACATGACGTCACAGCATACGACTGGCGTCAGTACCTAGAGTTCGCCGACCGTTTCTTGAAGAACGACTGACCGCCCCAATGTAAGCTCGTCACACGCAGACAACGCAAGAGTTTGAACTCAGCGCAGTGCGCCAGCGGAGGAAGTTCGACTACTTGCTTTCCAGAAGAAGGTCGATCCCTTCGTTTTCGCCCGGCTGCAAGTCGACAGACAAATCAGTTGTGGCGGGGTCATGGTATTTGACCGGCACAGGCATGTAGCTGGACGGATCACCAATTCGAATCGAAGTCGTGTCGATGACTACGCGGCACGCACCAATCGGTGAGCCGGCCAAGCGAAAGGTCCCGTCGGGGCGAAGCACGCCGCTTGCGCGCCGGGAACGATTGTCGGCCGAAAGGATAGTGATCATGCCACCGGTAATCGGTTTGCCGTCAATGGTCGCCGTGCCGATCGCAATGGCCGACGTGGGGTCGGCCGGCTTTTCACCTGCGCACCCTAAGCAACCGGAAATGACCGCTGCTGCGATCCAGCATTGCAGGTTGATTCTTCGCATGTAAATCATGAAATGAACGCCAACATACGCTGGCAATCTCACAGCTGTGGGACTTGGCCGCCGTCGTCTGGGAACAGCATGAGCGTCCACACATCCAACTCGATGTCGCCTGACACTGCCTTGGCCGAACCATCAAAATAGGCCATGTTCAGAATGCCAGGGTGTTGACTCTGAACGGTGAGCGGATTGCAGTCCTCGGGTAGTGGAGCAATTTGTGGTGGATTGATCACCGCTCCGATACGTCGCTCGGTCCAGGAAAACACCGAGTCGAATTGGGTGGGATAAGTACCGAACAGCGCTGTCCGCCCGTTGCTCCAATCCTGCGGCATGGGACACTGAGCATAACGTTCCGTGAATACGACCGTATTGGTCGTGCCGTCGGTGATGTGCGCGAAGCGCGGGTAGGTATCTTCGTTTGGTTGCTCGACCCATGGTCCATTATCTGGATGGCGTGAGCCGATGTGGTACAACGCCTGCACGTTCGCCACAAAATTCCCTGCTGGCCAGGCATGGTCACCTACGCTGGCGATCCCGTCTTCGGTGGTGGTCTCCGAGGGGCATCGATACATGATGGGGCAATAGAGATTGGGGTTTCCGTCACTCGCCGATCCCCCACCATGTCTTCCTGAGAACCACATCGTATGTTGCGTCGAGCCCCACATTTCCATATAGAGAGCTTCTTGTTCCAGGTAAGGAAGCAAGAAGTACTGCACTGATCCGAGGGTCGCCGGTGGCTCGGCACTGAGCGTGGTGGTCCCCTTTGGAAAGAACCCGGCCGCTTGCGGCATATAGCCGAACGTTGATTCGAGATTGGCCAGGGCGAGCCCGCATTGCTTTAGGCGATTTAAACATTGCGTGCGCCGTGCTGACTCGCGGGCCGATTGAACCGCAGGCAGCAGCAGCCCGACGAGGACGCCGATGATGGCGATCACCACCAACAGCTCGACCAGCGTAAAACCGTTGCGATTGGTTGCCCGACGCATGTGACGTATCCTCCGCGAGTGAAAGGAAAAGAAGCAAGCAGCTGCGGTAGCCATCTTCGAATTTGCCGCAACCTTCGCTCACACGGAGGGTACAGCAACAGTCTCAACAACAGCCGCACGATGTGCCAGGTGGCCATCAACTTGGCTCCCTAGAAGCAATGCTCAGCCGACAATTCGCAACATTCTGAGCGACGCCCAATATGCACCTTAGCCGGTGAGGCCAGAGCTGTCACTAAGAATCTGCCGCAATCACCTTCGATTTTGCCTCACTATACCGAAGGCGTTTGCGCGTGCATCAAATCTCGTGCTAACGATCCACTCCGCACCGAGTTGCGGCGAGCACCAAGGTAATCGCCATGAGCGCTGCCGTTGAGGGTTCTGGCGCTGCGATCAGGGCCGTACTGGGGGCGGCGTTGCCGTAGTTGGCGACCCAAGTCGCTAGGTCAGTAGCAGTGAGCGGGTTGGGAGACTGGCCGCGCTGCCAGCGGAGGAAGTCCCAACCGTCGACGTCGCCATCGAGTTGAAAATCGCCGTCGTTATCGTCGACCACAACGGCCAGCGAAGTAACTTCGAATTCCACGAAGTTGGCGTCGGAAAACCTCAATGCGCCGGCGGCGATGTCCGCCGCGGCAAGCGACGGTGCCGTCGTCGGTAGCGCTGCTGACGTAATAAATGCACTGGGGGCGAGGTTTTCGATGAGCGTGAACGTTGCTGCATCGAGCGATTGACCATCCACGTCCTCACCGCTGACGCTGGCGAGCACTGAGAAGAGATCGACCGGCGAATCGTCGACGACCTGAATATTTGAGGTCGTGCCCGCTGGGTTGAAAATGGCGGCGTAGCTGCTGGAAACTACAACGTTGAAACCAGTGATCGCTGTTGCGTAGCGCCCTTGCATGGCGATTGGATCCGAATCGGGTGCCGTCGATTCAAACGTTGCCGACCCGGCAATCGTGTCGGTAGTGTCGAACGTGACCAAGTCGGACGAAGTCACGACACCAGTAAAGCCGAAGGTCACCGACTCGGCGTTGGCTGGGCCAGGATTCGTCGCGCCGAAGAGCACCACAGCGATGAGAATCGGCACCTGCCGCGCGCGTCGTCTGCCTGTGAACAATATGCAACTTGCTGCAAGAACAAGTGCCACCGCAGAGGGCTCGGGGACTGCATCTAACGCTGACAGAGAGTTCCCATAATTCTGCCTCCAAAACTGATAATCGGCATCGCTTATCGCCTGACCGACAAGCGATGGATCCCGGTTGGGGATTTCGTTGGTCGTCCCTTCGTTATTTCGGAACACGATGTAGTCACCCGCATTGACAATGCCATCGTTGTTGTAGTCGCCGGGTACGCCGGCCGGCTTCCGCTCGAAATTCGTCAACCTGCCAGAAACCAAGATCTGTCCACCCGCGTTGTCGAGCAAGTTGCTGGTGGCAAAGTCGCCCACCAGCACGCCAGGCCGGTCTGCGTAGATGTCTAAGACATTTGGCACGCCGTCGTCGAGGTTG
This sequence comes from Bythopirellula sp., assembly GCA_965228965.1. GTDB lineage: Bacteria > Planctomycetota > Planctomycetia > Pirellulales > Lacipirellulaceae > Bythopirellula. The sequence goes on along the minus strand of OZ245849.1, from coordinate 3,480,114 downwards.
TCTGGATTGAGCGTCGTCGGCGGCAGCTCGATGTCGAGGACGAGTGATCCGCCGATGATGTCACCTTCGAGCGGGCCTAACCCGTAGGCCAGTGCCGCACGATCGTCGGTAAAGCCGTCAGTGAGAAAGACACCGGGCGGGGCCAGCGGGGGCACATCGCCAAAGTCGTAGGTAACGCCACCAACTTCGAATGAATAGTCAACTGAATTGACGGTTCCCGGGTTGGTCGTATAGACAGCTTGATTGCCGCTCACAGGCGCCTGCAGTAGGTAGTCATCGAACTTCAGCTCTCCGGAAAAATCAACGACAAGCGTGCCCCCGCCGGTAAGTCTGTCGGTAAGTGCATCAAACAATTCGTCCAGATCCGAGCCCGCGCCCGGTGGCGCGAGTTCGAAGACCTGATCGTACACAATCTGGCCGATGTACAACTCATTTGCCTGCGCATGCGCAGCGAGACCAATGCACGCAAGAACGGCCAAGGGCAACACACTTTTACGACGGCGAGCGAGCGGGTACGGCATCGTTCAATTGCCTTCGCGAAGAATAGAGCTGTAAAGCAGTCAGGGGCACACAACTGCGCGGCTGAAGAGCATAACCACAGCATCACTCGAACGGTCGAGTTGAACACCGGGCTGAATATGAGTATACGGAAAGCGAAATTCCGACTCAACAATTTCAGCGAGAAAAGAATGAACGCAATGGCAGCGCGGCGCTTCTGCACTGACGTATATCACGCTCTTGGGTGGTATGCTTCGTGGACCGACTTCAAGCGGGTGTGGTCGACGTGCGTGTAGATCTGCGTCGTGGCGATGCTGGCGTGGCCCATGAGTTCCTGCACCTGACGCAAGTCGGCGCCGCCGGCGAGTAGGTGTGTCGCGAAACTGTGCCGTAGCGAATGGGGACTGATCTCCTCGGGGATGCCGACGCGCGCGGCGTACTTCTTGATCAGTTCCCAGATACGCTCGCGTCGCAACGGACCACCTCGGGGCGAAAGAATCAGCCAATCGGTCGTTGTCTCGCGACGGGCAGCCAGTCGTGGACGCTGCTCTTCCAGGTAGCGATGCACCGTGACAATCGCCTGCCGACCTAGAGGTACGATGCGCTGCTTGTCGCCTTTTCCGTGACAGACGACGTAGCGCTCCGCCAGGTGCACATCGCGGAGTTTGAGGGTCGACAGTTCCGATACCCGCGCGCCAGTCGCGTACAATAGCTCGAGAATCGCCCGATCGCGTAGCCACCAGGGGTCGGACGCGTGCGGTGCGGCCAGCAACGCGGTCACCTGGCTCTCCGATAACACTTGGGGCACGCGCTGCCAGAGTTTTTGCGTTCCCAGCAACTCCGCCTGGTTGTCGGTCAGCGCGCCCTCGAGTTGCAGGAAGCGGAAGAAGACTTTCAGCGACGCGACATGGCGGGTGACCGTCTTGGGAGCCAGCCCCTCCTCGGTGAGCCAAGCGGGGTAGCCAGCCAGGTCGCTCACCTGGAGATCGGCAATCCGGCGGCTGCCCAGCCATGTGAAAAACTTCGCCAGATCGCGCCCGTAGGCCGCGACCGTATTGCCAGCCAGATGGCACTCGCTGCGGAGATAATCGGCGAAATCGGCCTGCCACTGTGCGGCTAACCGCGCGGCCGACTCACGACGCGGTTTCAGCTTTTTGCGCAGGTTCTTCAAGCGGACGCCTCCTCACTGAATCATCATATTTCATCGTCGTCCGCCCGCCGCAGGCTCCAATCTACTTTCCCAACCGCCGGTTGGACTGGGCAAAAAACGTCCCTGTGCGGTATCATCGGCAACGCCAGTCTTCGATTAATCTGCCCAGGTAGAGTCTGCTAGCCGGGGGAGGCGATTCACACAGCAGCCGCAATGCCTAGGTATGGGATTACGGACGTTTGTAGGCCATCAGCAAATTCGTGGAACAGGGGGAAACAGAGACAACCGAGGAACGTCGCGGACGACCGCACGCGATGCTCGTTACGTAATCTTTGTTCTCACCTGTTCTGACCTTTGGACGATTACACGGAACGAATCGCGTCGTAGAACCGCTATGCAAGACGTTGTCATCGAAGAGCCCTACGAATTCGTCCCGCCCAGCAAAAGCGACGTCTGGCCGTGGTTTATCGGGTTGTTTCTGAATCGCTACCTGCGACAGAAGTACGACATCCACTCGGTCGAGTGCCGTGAAGTGCAGCGGCTGCGGGATTCGGTCGAAGACGGCCATGGGGTGTTGCTAGCACCGAACCATTGCCGGACGTCCGATCCGCTGGTGCTGGGAGTCCTGACGAAGCATCTGGGGCGCAACTTTCACGCGATGGCGTCGTGGCACTTGTTCAAACAGGATTGGTTTTCGCGCTGGGTCACGCAGAAGATCGGTGCCTTCAGCGTGTACCGCGAAGGCGTGGACCGGCAGGCGGTCAGCGCAGCGGTCGATATTCTGGTCGAGGGCGACCGCCCGTTAGTCGTCTTCCCGGAAGGCGCCATCTCGCGGCACAACGATCAACTGATGCCGCTGATGGAAGGCACGTCGTTCATCGCGCGCACTGCCGCCAAGCGACGCGAGAAGCAAGAATCGGCGGGCGGAGTCATGGTGCATCCGATCGCCATTCGCTATTTCTTCCGCGGCAATCTGGAGAAGACCGTCACGCCGGTGCTGGAAGAAATCGAGTCACACTTCTCCTGGTTTCCGCAGAGCGACAAGACGATCATTCAGCGCCTCCGCCAAATCGGTCAGGCGCTGCTGTCGCTCAAGGAAGTCGAGTACCTAGGGGAGGCGCGGAGCGGGGAATTCGAAGAACGTGTGGAGCAGCTGATCGGAGACGTGCTCACGAACCTGGAGGGTAAGTACGATTTGAAGGACGCCGGAGAAGGCGTCGTCGCGCGCGTGAAAGCCATCCGCAGCGCCATATTGCCGGACATGATTGAGAAAAACGTTTCTGAGGAAGAACGTCACCAGCGCTGGAAGCAACTCGCGGCGTGCTACTACATCCAACAGATTTCGCACTACCCACCGCAATACGTGCGACGCTCCAAGCCCAACATCATTGAGCATATCGTCGAAACGGTCGAGCGATTTGAGGAAGATTTCACCGATCACGCTACCACGCACGGACCGCTGCACACCGTCATTCAAGTCGGCGAGGCCATCCCCGTCAGCAGCAAGCGCGTCCGCGGCAGCGAAGTCGACCCCGTCATGGAAGGTATCCGCACGCAGCTGACCGACATGCTTGAAAAACTGTCGAGCGAAGCGGCGAAGTACATGCCGTGATGGCATGGAGCGACCCGCCATGCGGCCAGGGGCTAAATCTTTGTAGCGCTGTTCGCTACAATTGCAGGCATGAGCACCTCGCAAACCTCGTTATTCGAATCAGCGTCGAATGTCCCCTTGGCGGAGCTGACGCATGGGCAGGAAGCTGATTTCTTCGCGCTGCTCACGGCTAAGGAAGAGCTAACCACTAAGGACGGCAAACCTTACTTTCGCGTCGGCTTTCGCGATGCGGGACGCGAGGTGAATTTTCCGATTTGGAGTGATTCCACGTGGGCGAAGACCTGCCGCGACGATTGGACGGTGGGCGAATTCTTCAAGCTGCGTGCTCAATTCCGCGAGACCAATTTTGGCCCGCAACTAGAGATCCGCAAAATTCGCCCCGTCAACGACGAGGACCGCGCCGAAGGTTTTGATCCGGCCATGTGTCTGCCCGCTTCGCAATTCGATCCGGAGGAGATGTTTGCCGACTTGGTCGACCTGGTGAAGACGGCGATCGACGAAGCACCGCTGGCCGAGTTTGTGCTCGCCGTGCTCGACAAGTATCGCGAACAGTTGCTGACGATGCCGGCCGCCAAGTACAACCACCACGCACACGTCGGCGGTTACTTGGAACACGTGCTCAGCGTCTCGCGCACTTGCGAATACCTGGCCGACAAGTACACCGACATGTACCCCGACATGCAGCCGCCGTTGCGCAAGAGCCTCGTCGTCGCGGGCGGTGTGTTGCACGACATTGGCAAACTTCGCGAGTTGGACGTCACGCCGGCAGGCGCTGAGTACTCCGCTGCCGGTTCGCTGATCGGACATATCCTGCAGGGTCGTGACATCGTCCGCGAGATCGCGAGCGAGCACTCGCTGGACGAAGAAACACTGCTTCGCTTGGAGCACATCATCGTCTCGCACCAACGGCTTCCCGAGTGGGGCTCGCCCAAGCCACCCATGACCCCCGAAGCCCTGCTGGTGCACTACGCCGACGACTGCGATGCCAAATTCCAAATGATGCTGCTCGCCCTGGCTGACGACGCCACCGACGGCCCATTCACCAGCGGACGCAATCCGATGCATCAGCGGATCTATCGCGGCGGCGAGACGGATGACGAATCAGCATAAGTCGACGCGCGGCACTCTGACACGAATTTAAATTGCAATGAATAACATAAACCTGAACCCGGGCGGCTTAATAGGCGCGGTTGCTATGCTCGCGATAGTTATCGTATCCGTACTTCTGTACGCAGACGTCGAGAATATTGGTCGTACCGCTGGACGTGCCGGAGTACTTGGAGTGTTCGTTGGTGCATTTGGCGGCAACTTTCTTTGGAATCGAATATTTCCAAACGAGCCGTAGCGATCTGCAACGATACGACCTGCCAACGTCGCCACCAACGGGCCTTTCACCAGGGGATGTCATGCGATGCATCAGCAGATTTGTCACTGCGGGGAGACGAGCGAGTGACCGCCAATTGACGCTGATGAACGCTAATTGGCGGATTAGTGGCCATTAGCGTTGATCAGTGGTCGGACTCCAGTCGATTCTGTCGAAGAGCTTACGCAACTTGGCTCCCCATTGTGGATTGATTGATTCGACGAATGCGATCTTTCCATGCAAGTGACTACGAAAGTCGGCATGAGCATTCCGGTTCTGGCTATCTGGGCCGAACCGCACACAGTTGGTAAGCGTCGCCTTCAAGGCATCACGATCGGCGCGACTCAGGTTGATGCGTTTATTCACAACGAGGCCCGCGATTTGTTGACGAACGCCCTGGCGCATGATGCGAGTCTTCCGATGATTCACACGAAACCCTTCTTCCATCGCGGTGGCACAAACATGAATCTGAAATCGCCTGGCAACTCGCGACAAGTTCTCCCCACCCGAGATCGCCAAGTCGTCAGCGTAACGTGAGTACGTTGCATCTACCGACATCGCTAGTCCGGTGAGCCGGCAGTCAAGCCGATACGCACAGAGGTTTGCGAGGGCCGGCGAAGTCGGCGCGCCTTGCGGCAAGTGAGGCTTGGCGTACCGCCATACAGCCTGTCGTGCGCATTGATCGGTCACGGAGAATCGGCGTTTGTCCCACGCGTGCCAGGGAACCGAGTTGACGCACAAGCCTGTTAGCAAGTCTGCGACGCGATCCGGGTAGCCAATAGTTCGAAAGATGGCGTGAACGCGTCCGGCCGATATCGTGGGAAAAAAATCCTGCAGGTCAATTTTGACAACGACCTGTTGGTCGACGTGTGGCTCGGCAAACGTCCTAATGCTGCCACCTTTTCGAAATCCATTGGCCGCGTCATGAGCTGGAACCTGGTCGAGAATCGACTCGAGAATCTGACGCTGAATCGCTTTCAGACGCGGCTTGGGAGCTTCAATCAAACGAATCTGCCCAAAGCGTTTCGACAGAGCCCGGTAATGATAGTGCCGAATAGGTGCGCAATTCTGTCGTTTCTGAAACCGCTTCACATCGGCAAACCACTGAAGCTCGCTGGGACTTACACCAAACCACTCCGCGAGTTCCGCGGCCGTGACAATTTGGGGCACCTCCCAACCAACGGCCTGGTCGATAGGGCACATCGTCGGATTCGCGCCAAGCAGATTCGCAACCTGCAGCTCGTACCGTGCCTGCGCGCGTTGATAACCTTGGTCGTGTTCCAGGAACTCTACCAGCGTTGCCAAGCGAGGACGGGCGCTGATGCCAAAACTCTGTACGACGCGACGCGCCAGAGGCCAGAGCCATCGCCATCGTTTTCCCAGCAGGTGGCTGCCTCGGGCTACAAGTTGCTCAGTCTCAAGATTCCCGGCGAGAAACGTGGCAGCGAGGGCGCGGGTAACTGCTCGATGCGATCTCATACGTGATAGCTGCGACAGAGTATCCCAACGAGTCTGGTCAGGCGCGAGATATTATGCGTGCAGCGCATCGCGTCTCACGCGTTGAAATCCTAGCCATTCAATTTCCCCTGGGGTAACCCCAGAGAGGTCCGTCAGAACTTTCACTCCAACGTAACCGGCTTGGGATACTCTGTCGCGATTTGCTCGGTTCGTATGATTTGAGTTGTGGCGTCATGTCCGAATCCTATCATACAAGGCGGCAGCTGGCGCATGAAGGAGCTGCGATCGCTTCCGAGCGTATTCACCCCATACCCGACTCAAACTGCAATCCGACCACCTCCAGCGACTCGTCAAACATCGACGGCACGCGGTGGGCGACGACTTGCACTTCTTCGGTGAGGCCGATCGTGTCGCCCTCGTTGAGTTCTTTCGACTGTGCCAGTTGGTAGTGGGCGATGTTGTAGGCAAATTCCAGCAACGTCTGCGGCTCGCCGAGGTACTCGGCAACTTCGAGCTCGGAATAGCCCAGCGCCTCCAGACCGGTCGTGTAGAGCCGCGTGCCGCCCGTTTCCGTGCGTTCGACGCGGAAGTCGACCCACAAGAATAGCGGTAGGTCATCGCTCGCCAGCTGGACGGCCTGATCTAGGAACGCCCGCGGTGGATGAATCAGCCGTCCCGGACCCCAAAACACCCCACAGCTGCGTGACGCAGACACTAGGCCCGCCACCAACTGCGTCAGCGCCGTCGCCTTGGGGATCTCTTTGCCCCCTTCATCCACCAGTGTCACCAACAGATGCGCCTGATGATCGCGGACGGCCTTCGCCGCGTCGGGCCAGAACCAGGCCGTCGCGCAGGGGCCTTCCAGTTGCGACCAGGGCACCGGCTTTGGCACCAATGTCGCGGCAGCCGTGTACTCGCCGATCGTGCAGGTAAACAGATGCTCGGTACTACCGGCCACCGTCATCGACGGCCCGTCGGCGTAGTTTTCACCCACATACCGTGCCACGTCCTGGAACGCGGGCAACTCGGCCTCGTCGAGTAGAATTAATGCTAGCCAGCGGAGGGGATTGTCCACGTCTGGGTCCTTGGTTTAGATGGAAAGACCTTGATCCTACCGGCAACTTACCGAGTTGCACAACCAGCCGGTCCTGACGTAGCGTGATATCAAGCAAAACGACACGACGATCAAATCTCGGTCAAGTAGCTGTTAGCACTTCACTGCTCCTACGATGTTCACGCATACATCGTTTCCAGGCTGCGCAATCGCCGATCATGACTCAAGCACCCAAACACAACTCGCGATGGCTATCACCGTCTCGTGTGCCTTCGGCTCTGAAGACCGCGCGGTTCGTCCTCGAGCCGCTCGCCGAGAAACACGCTGAACTCGACTTCAAGGCGCTGATGTCGTGCCGCGAACGATTGCGCAGAGAACTGCAGTGGGGCGAATGGCCGCCAGCGGATTTCACAATCGAGTTGAACCGTGCCGACCTGGCTGACCACTTTGGCGAATTCAGTCGCGGAGAAGCCTTCGCCTACACCGTGCTAAGCCCTGATCGGACGCGTTGCCTTGGTTGCATCTACATTGAACGCTGCACAGAAATCGATGGGGCACAACTCGCTTTCTGGGTCATTGACGATGCCCTCGATATCGAGGCGGAACTCGTCACCGAGGTACTAGATTGGATCCACGAGACATGGTCAATCGGGCGGGTACTGATTCCATTACGCGAAGAAAACGCTCGCGGTCAGATGCTCGCCCGCGAATGCGGTTTCAAACTCTCTAATCGCGCTTTCGACGGCCCGCTCGCTGAGCATCTCTGTTTCCTGTCGGAATCGCGCGATCGGTAGCTGGCTCCGCATGTGCACTCGGCTCAACGCTCGCGACAAAGTTTGCACTTGGCACTTGACTCTCGCCGTCGACGCGCAATGATTCACATCAGACTCTTCGGAACAACTCATTCGAGCATAGCATGGATTACCGCTACATCGATCGAGCGGGTGCCGTCTCGGAAGGCTCACGCGATCATGGCACCGCATCGCAAACGTTGAGCGACTGGCGTCCACCGTCTCAGTCGCGACAGCGGCTCAGCAATTCGACGTTTGTCGACCTTGAGCACACTCAGATCGAATCGTGGGTCATTGAACTGATCCCACTATCAGTCGCCCAAGAGCTGTGCGTCTTTCCAGTCGGCTACGACGGCGAGACGATCAAAATCGCCTGTACCGACGTCGACGACATCAGCGTGGCGGATAAGCTGCGGTTCATACTAGCGAAGAATGTCGATCTTGTGCGAGCTCGCCGCAAAGATATCTACGCAGCGATTAATCGACACTACGACCACGGTGACGGAGAATCCGCCGACAGCATGCTGCAGGAATTCTCCGACTCTGCAATCAGCTTCTTAGAAGATTCTAACGAAGCGGACCCGTGTAGATGTGTTGATCTGACTTCAATAGCGACATCTCCCAAACGTTCGCAAGCGTTTCGTGTCAAACAGAATGCACAGCAGAGGTCGCGCCCCAGATCACGCTATCGTCGTGCCCCTCAAAGCGAAAGGAAGACATCGATGTTCTTGCACACAATCGAAGAAGGCGAACGTGCGCTGGTAACCCGTCGCAACGGCTCGAAACAATTGGTCGTCGGTCCGAAGCGAATTTGGGGCTGGTTGACGCGCACAGAAAAGCTGCACCAGCATATTGCGCATCCTGGGCAGTTTCTCATTGTCCACTATCGTGACGGAACGCAAGAGCATCTGCCCGGTCCGTCGGAAGTCTGGTTCGATCCGCGTGTGCACCAGCAGATCACGTTCGAAGACTGCCTGCAGATCGCCTCGAAGGAAGCTGTGGTCGTTTATTCGCGTGCCCCCTCTGACGTCGCTGGTGAAACAACTGACGGAGCGGACACCAAAGCCGTCTCGCGCCGCGTGCTGACGGGCCCGGCGCTGTTCGTGCCGCAACCCGGAGAATGGCTGCATACATTTTCCTGGCACGCGTCCAAGGGTGGACACTTGGGGGTCGAAAAGAAACCCAACGCGCTGGTCTTTCAAAAGCTCTGGCTCATGCCCGACCAGATGTACCACGACGTGCCCGATGTACGAACCGCAGATAACGCGGTGTTGGTGATTCGCTTGATGGTGTTCTTCGAGCTGATCGATGTCGATCGCATGCTCGACGCGACGCACGATCCGATTGGTGACTTCGTCAACGCCGCGACCGCCGATGTCGTGGAATTCACCGGCAAGCACGATTTCGAATCGTTCAAGCAGAACACCGACAAGCTCAACGACCTGGCGACCTACAAGACGTTGGTGAGTCGTGCGCAGCAAGTTGGCTATCGCATCAACAATGTCGTCTACCGTGGCTACGGTGCGGCCGATTCGTTGCAGAAGATGCACGATCAGGCGATCGAAGCGCGCACCCGACTGCAATTGGATCGTGCCACGGAAGAACAGACGCAGGACCTGGAGAACTACCGACTCGAGAGCCAGCTAGCCCGCGCTGCAACTCGGCGGGAACAGCAGACTGAGGAAGTTCGTCACGAGTTGCAACTCAGCGAAGAGAAGCAACAGGCAGAACTTGCGCGTCAACAGTCGCGGCAAGAATTCCTACGTCAGCAGCGCGACGCCAATGCGCGGCTGCAAGAGCAGATCGCGAGTCGAGAAGCTCAGCAGCAGCGTGACCAATTGGGCGCGCTAAGAGAGATGGACGTTGATCTCACTTCATACCTCACGCAGTCCCGCGCAGACCAAGTGATCGAACTGCGTGGTGGCAACGGCTCGGCGCCACATATGCATCTCGAACCGAAACTCGCCTCTCGCGAGCCAATGGCAACCAGCAACGGAAATGGCAGCAAAGCGGCGAACGAGTAGGATTCGACCGCGCGATCGGCAAGGTTTGCCGTACGCTAGTGCATCAATTCGCGTGATCAGATAGCGACCTGCTCGCGACAGCCGGTTCATTAAGCGTCGCGAATGAGAGTTTCGTTAAGAATTGAAGTCGAAACTGAATGTGCGCGCGTACCGGTTTGCCTGTGTCCCGGCACGACGTGTATACTCGATCGCTTACGTCGTGTGGCTAGCCGCGCGAAGAAGGTAAGCACGAGATCGAATTCCAGATTCAATGGGAAGATGAGTAGTCCTCAGACACGCTAAGGTCCGTCGCGCAACCCGTGAATCAGCACATGGCCCAGGATTCCTTAATGCTCACACCGTTTCACCTCGCATTCCCAGTGCACGATCTGGAGCAGGCACGCGATTTCTACGGCGGGTTGCTCGCGTGCCCGGAAGGTCGCAGCAGCGATACCTGGATCGACTTTGATCTCTTCGGCCATCAAATCGTCGCGCACCTCAGCGAAAGCACGTCTGCGAGCAAGTCCCACAATCCGGTCGACGGACATGACGTGCCGGTGCCGCACTTCGGCGTGGTGTTGCCTTGGGAGCAGTGGGAGGCGCTAGCTGAAAGGATGAAATCAGCAGCGGTCGAGTTTATCATCGAGCCATACGTACGGTTTGCCGGTGAGGTCGGCGAACAAGCGACCATGTTCTTCCTCGACCCCTCGGGCAACGCGTTGGAATTCAAGGCGTTTCGCGACCCCAGTCAGCTCTTCGCCAAATAACGATCTCACGAAAGCGAGCAACACTCATGAAAGCAATCTGGAATAACCAAGTCATTGCAGAGTCCAACGACACCGTCGTCGTGGAAGGCAACCACTATTTCCCGCGCGAATCGCTCAACGACGAGTTCCTCGCCGAAAGCAACCACACGACCGTCTGTGGTTGGAAAGGCACAGCGAACTACTTCTCGCTGACGGTCGACGGCCAGACCAACGAGAACGCGGTCTGGTACTACGCAGAGCCGAAGGACGCGGCGAAGGAAATTGCCGGGCGGGTGGCGTTTTGGAACGGCGTGGAAGTCAGTGAGTGACTCGGCTAGGCGGCGCAGGAAACTACGTGCCTGACGCGGGTACTCCAAACCTGGGGATTTGGCGTATCTGCGTACGCCCGACGCAGCGCTTAAGTGTTTGGGATGTTTGACTTTACGGATTGGCGAAGTTATAACACACTCTCGGTGAAAAGGAGCGCGATCAGTTCCAACCCACGCCTAAGCAGAGTCGCTCATTTCACAATTCCCACCGGTGACCTCCCCCCTGCCCCCTCTGGATTGCCAACTCCAAGCGACTGAGGATCAGTTGTCGACTTTCGAACTGGCAAGCAACTTAACTCGTTGGAGACTGGCAGCATGTCTCAATCTCTTTCACACGCGCCCGATCGTCGTCGGTTTTTGAAGGTTGGTGCCGTCGCCGGATTGGGAATCAGCCTGGCCGATTTCCTGGCCCTCGAATCGGCTCAAGCGGCGAGTAACGCTTACGTTACGCCGCAAGCCAAAGCGAAGAGTGTGATTCACATCTTTCTCGGCGGCGGAGTATCGGCGCAGGAGTCTTGGGACCCCAAACCGCTCTCGCCGATCGAGTATCGCGGCGAGTTGTCGGCGATCGACACAAAGTTGACGGGCATCAAGTTCAGCGAGTTGCTACCCAAGACCGCCCAAGTGGCCGACAAACTGACGGTGATTCGCTCCCTCACGCACGGCGAAGCTGCCCACGAGCGTGGTCAGCACAACATGATGACCGGCTATCGACCGAGCCCCGCCTTGCAGTACCCAAGTTTCGGCAGCGTCGTCAGTCACGAGTTCGGACCGCGCAAGGATTTGCCTCCCTACATCAGCATTCCCAACGAGCCTAACTCGTATGCCGGCTCCGGTTACTTAAGTTCCGCCTACGCGCCGTTTTCGGTCGGCGACGATCCCGCACGCGCGGCCTTCAAAGTGCGTGATCTGAATTTGCCGGGGAACGTCGACCAGCAACGCTACCAGCGCCGATTGGCCGCGTTGGAAGCCGCCAACGAACACTTCAATCGGCGCGCCGCGTCTGACGCCGTGTCGTCGATGAACGCGTTTTATGAGCGCGCGTTTCGCTTGATCAGTTCGCCCGCAGCGCGCGAGGCGTTTGACATGAACAAAGAACCTAAGCCGATGAAAGACCGCTACGGTCGGAACGCCGCAGGGCAACGCATGCTGCTAGCGCGACGTTTGGTCGAAGCAGGCGCGCGATTCGTGACGTTGTCTTACGGTGGCTGGGATCACCATCAGCGCATCACCCAGTCGATGCGACGACAGATGCCGGCGTTCGACCAAGGGTATGCCGCGCTGCTGGCCGACCTGGATGAGCGCGGCCTACTCGACGACACGCTCGTATTGGTCTCGAGCGAGTTCGGCCGCACGCCAAAGATTAACGGCGACGCCGGGCGAGACCATTGGGCGAAAGTCTTCAGCGTTACCGTGGCTGGCGGCGGCTTCAAGCGGGGCGAGGTCGTCGGTTCGTCCGGCGCAACGGCCACCGAGCCGGAAGATACGCCAATCACGCCGGAAGACCTGGCCACGACGCTCTACCACCAACTGGGAATTGCCGCCCACAAAGAGCTGATGGCTCCCGGCGATCGGCCCATCGAGATCGTCAAAGGTGGCCGTGTTCGTAAAGAGTTGTTGGGCTAATCGAATCGATCGCGTGTGAGGGGAATTCTGTGGCGGAATCAAGACGTCAGCTGCTTGCTTGGGCATTCGCGTTGCTCTCATTACTACCATCGAGCTTCGCCGCAGAGCCCGAACTCCGAGGGCTCCAGCCACAGGGCGCTAAGCGCGGCACCGAAGTCGAGGTGAAAATCTCCGGCGTGCGGATTGGCGACCAGCCCGCTCAGATACTGTTTTACGAGCCAGGCATCGAGGTCGACGAAATCGAATCGGTCGATGCCCAGCAAGCGAAGTGTGTGCTAAAGGTCGCGGAGGATTGTCGCATCGGTCGTCATGCCCTGCGGTTGCGAACGGCGTCGGGACTGACGAATCTGATGACGTTTCACGTCGGCAGTCTGCAAGAAATTGCCGAAGCCGAGCCGAACAATTCTTCCGCGGAGCCGCAGGAGATTGCCACAGATGTCGTCGTCAATGGCGTGATCAAAACCGGCGACACCGACGTGTACGCCGTCGACGTGGCCGCGGGCGACCGCCTGAGTGTCGAGATCGAAGGCATTCGTTTGGGACGGACACTGTTCGACCCAATCATCGAACTACGTAACGAAGAAGGTAACCTGCTCGTCAGTAGCGACGATCAGCCGGCCGCGCAGCAGGACGCTTTCGTCTCGACGCGAATCGACCGCGGCGGCAAAGTCTTTATTCACGTCCGCGAAGTGGCCTTTCGTGGGAGCGACTCGGCCAACTACCGCCTGCACATCGGTGACTTCCCACGTCCTGCCGGGGTTTTTCCGCCGGCAGCGGTTCCAGGTCAACCGGCGGAGCTACGTTGGCTGGGCGACACGTTCGACGAGACGACGGTGTCCGTCGAAGTGCCCGACAACAATCAGGCGGTTTATGAGTTGCTCGCGTCAGACGACCAGGGCATCTCGCCTAGTGGCGTGCCAATGCTGATGTGCGAGCAATCGCCTAGCTTGGAGATCGAGCCCAATAACGTGCGAGAACAGGCCAATGAAATCGCTGCCCCCGGCGTCGCCTGCGGCGTGATCGGACATCCGAAGGACAGGGACTACTATCGTTTTGCGATGAAGAAAGGACAGCAGTTCGATTTCCGTGTGCACGCGCGCCGGTTGCGTTCGCCGCTCGACCCTGTGCTTCATATTTATTTGGACAACGGTAAGTACCAAAAAGGCAACGACGACGACCGCGGCACTCCCGACAGTTATATCCGTTACAAGGCACCCGAGGATGGCCACTACATCGTGATGGTTGAGGATCGCATGCGCAGAGGACGGGCGGACATGGTTTACGCTCTTGAGATCACCACGCCAAAGCCTGTCGCCGACCTCACGCTGGACGAACGGCGGCGGTGGTTCGCGCACGTGATCAATGTTCCCCAGGGCAATCGCGCCGCCGCGATGATGACAGTGCGTCGCAAGGATTTTGGTGGCCCGCTGCAGGTTCGCTACGACGAGCTTCCAACGGGCATGGGCGTCGAAGCAGCGCCGCTCGCGGGCGACTTCAATCGCGTTCCGGTCCTGTTCACGGCTGCGGCAGACGCCGAACCGCATAGCGTGCTGTCGCCGGTGACAGCCGAACTGACGGAGAATCCTCGGCCGATCGAAAGCGCATTTCGTCAACAAACCTGGCTGGTGCGCGGACGGAATAACGTCCATGTTTGGAGCCACTATGCCGATCGTCCGGCGGTCGCGGTGACGAAGAAGTTGCCCTACTCGGTTCGCATCGTCGAGCCCAAAGCGCCGCTGGTGCGCGGGGGCTCGATGGAATTGAAACTCGTCGCGGAGCGTGACGAAGGGTTCGAGAACTCTATCAGTGTACGCACGCTGTACAATCCTCCCGGTGTGTCGACCAATCAATCCCGCTCGATCACCAAAGGCAAGACCGAAGTGCTGGTACCCATGACCGCCAACGGACGGGCCAAGCTCGGTGAGTGGAAGATCGTGTTCATTGGCCGCACCAACATGAACGGCGCGGTCGAGTGCTCGACGCAGCTAGCGACGCTCAAGATCGCCGAGCCGTATTTCGACGTGAAGAAAATCCCAAAGATGACCGTCCGTCAGGGCGGTTCGTTTGAAATGACTGTTGCTTTGGCACAGCGGCACGAATTCGCTGACGATGCCAAACTAACGTTGTTGCGGCTGCCCAGCGGCGTCACGGCTGAGCCGGTAACCGTCAACAAAGACAGTCAATCGGCGACCTTTCAGTTGCAGGTGACGGCCGACGCGCGGCTCGGCCGACATCGGGGTGTGGCGTGCCAGGTCGAACTGACCGTGGAAGACGAACCGGTTCGATACAGTCAAGGCTACGTCGATATGTTTGTCGATCCGGCTGCCAACACAGAAACCGCCGCGAACAATCGGCAACCGGGAGGCCAGGCATCATGAGCCGATTTCCTGCACTAGTATTGGCGTCCATGGCAATGCTCTGCGCGGGCACTTATTCGCTGGCCGCGCAGTCGGATTCGATCCCGGCCACACAGTTCGTCGAGTTGGCCGTTTATCCCGAGCAAGTCACGCTCGACCACGCCGATGATTTTCAGCAGGTCGTCGCAATCGCCCGTCGGGCTGATGGCGTGACGCTAGACGTGACGAAGCTCTCGAATTGGCGCTTGCGCGGCGACACGGATACCGCCGGTTCCATCGCATTTGCTGACGGCAAACTCACCGCGACTGCCGATGGAGAGGACCAACTCGTCGCGGAGTTCGCGGGACTGCAAGCCGAGTCGCATTTGAAGGCCGGCAACATCGCCACGACCAGACCGGTCAGTTATCGCCACGATGTGATCCCGATTTTCCTCCGCACTGGCTGCAACGCGGGCGGTTGTCACGGCGCCTCGCGAGGGAAGGACGGCTTTCGGTTGTCGCTGTTCGGCTTTGATCCCGCCGGTGACCATCATCGGCTGACGCGCGAACTGGCGACCCGGCGGCTCAACCTGGCCCTTCCCGACGAGAGTTTGCTGCTCCTAAAGGCAACCGGCGCAGTTCCGCATACCGGAGGGAAACGCATCGAGCCCAGCAGCGTTTACTACGCCAAGCTCCGCGATTGGATTGAGGCGAACGCCCCCAACGACTTGGACGGCGCTGCGACGGTCGACTCGCTGGCCATCTATCCGCCCAGCGCAGCGATCGGTACCGACGGGCAGATGCAGAAGTTTATCGCCGTGGCCGAGTACTCCGACGGCACAACGCGCGACGTCACCCATCTGGCCCTTTTCCAATCCAGCAACGATGCGACTGCCGCTGTGGATGCCGACGGGCTGGTAACGTCCGCGCTCGCGGGCGAAGCCTTCGTCATGGCCCGCTTCGACACACACACCGTCGGCAGTCAAGTGCTCGTGCTCTCGACCGACCAAGCGTTCACACCGCGTGTCGAGCCCCCCGCCAACTACATCGACGAACTAGTTAACGACAAACTTCGCACGCTCCGCATCAACCCTAGCGAATTATGTACCGACGAAGAGTTTCTCCGTCGCGCGACACTCGACATCGCAGGCCGGTTGCCTACAAGTGAAGAACGCGAAGCGTTCCTCGATAGCGACGACCCCAATAGGCGTTCCCAGAAAATTGACGAACTGCTTGACAGTCCGGAGTTCCCACAGCTTTGGGCGCAGAAGTGGGCCGAACTGCTGCTCATTCGCACGCAACCCAACCGCGTCGAATACAAACCGATGTTCTTGTACTGGCAGTGGCTGACCGAACAGATCGCCGATGGCCGGCCACTCGATGAGATGATTCGAGAATTGCTCGCCTCTAGCGGCAGTACATTCGACACGCCGACGACCAATTTTTATCAGATCGAGCCCGACACAAAGAAGATCGCCGAGAACGTCGCCCAAACCTTCCTCGGCACGCGGATTCAGTGTGCCCAGTGTCACAACCATCCGTTCGACCGTTGGACGATGGACGACTACTACGGCTTCACCGCCTTCTTTGCTCAGATGGCCAGAAAACGGTCTGATGATTATCGCGAATGGATGGTGTACAACCGCGGCAGCGGCGAAACCCGCCATCCGGTCGGTGGTCGGACGATGAAACCCAAGTACCTCGGCGGCGTGGAGCCGGAACCCGGGGGCCGCGACCGTCGTGAAGTGCTGGCTGCGTGGATCGTGTCTCCCGAGAATCCATTCTTCCCGGTCAGCGTGGCCAATCGCGTCTGGGCCCATTTCCTGGGCACTGGCATTGTCGAGCCCGTCGACGACATCCGCGTGAGCAACCCACCCAGCAATCCCGCGCTGTTCGACAAGCTGGGCGAGCAACTCGTGGCTTACGACTACGACATCCGGAAGCTCGTCCGCGACATTTGCAATTCCAACACGTACCAACGCTCCTGCGACACCAACGAGTCTAACGCTCGCGACACGGCCAACTTCGCCCGCGCCCAGCCGCGACGTCTGCCGGCGGAAGTCCTGCTGGATTGCCTCGCGCAAGCGACCGGCAAGGAAGAGCGGCTACCGAACCTGCCACCAGGCGCACGCGCCGTTGAAATCGCCGACGGGCGGGCGACCAACTACTTCCTCAAGACCTTCGGACGCTCGAAACGCGAGACCGTCTGTGCCTGCGAGTCGACCGCCCAGCCAACACTTTCGCAAGCGCTGCATCTGCTCAACGGCAACACGATCCATACGAGAATTGCCCAGGGCGGCCTGATTAAGAAATGGCTCGCCGACGAGAAATCGCCCGCCGAAGTGATCGACGCGATCTACGTCCGTTGCCTCACGCGGTTGCCGACCGACGAGGAACGCCAGCGTCTGATCGACACCCTGCCGACCGACGACGAAGCAAAACTCCGCGACACGCTGCAGGACGTCTTCTGGGCGGTGCTGAATTCGCGTGAGTTTTCATTCAATCATTAATGCCGACTGAATTGCGAAGCACAGATGACGAATCCCGAAGCAAGACCGAATACCGAAGCACGAACAGCTGGACGCTTGGCGCATCACCGAGCCCAAGCCCGCGCGTGTCGTCATTCGTCATTCTCGTTTCGTCATTGCGCCGCACTGCTCGCCCTCGCCATTCTGTTCGCGCCACACACCGTCGATGCAGCGGAAAAAGTAACGTACCAGACGCACGTCAAACCGATCCTGCGCGAGCATTGTTTCGCTTGCCACAATCAGGACGACGCGACTGCGAGTCTCGCACTCGACAGCTTCGACGGAGCGATCACCGGCGGCGCTGGAGGCGAAGTTGTCACCGCCGGCGATCCCGATGGGTCGCGGCTATGGAAGCTGATCACCCATCAGGAAGAGCCCAAGATGCCGCCGGGTGACAAGCTGCCACAGGCCAACCTCGACGTGATCAGAGCCTGGATTGCAGGCGGGCTGCTCAAGGACGCTGGTTCGAAACCGCTCGAACGCAAGCAGTCTGCGATCGCCAAGATCGATGCCGACAAACTCGGTAAGCCAGTCGGCCCTCCCGCCATGCCCGAGCAACTGTTTCACGAGCCGGTACTCTGGACGCCCAAGCCCGGACCCGTCGAAGCGCTGGCTACCAGTCCGTGGGCGCCGGTCGCAGCGATCGGCTGGCAACGGCAGGTTTCGTTCTATCACACCGACACGCACCAACTGCTGGGCATCATTCCGTACGTTGAAGGCGTGCCCAAGGTGGTAAGGTTCAGCCGCGATGGGAGTCTCGTCCTGGTGGCTGGCGGCCGACACGCGGCCGCAGGCAGCGCTGCGCTGTTCGACGTCAAGACCGGCAACCGACTGGCCACCGTCGGCGACGAACTCGACATCGTGCTGGCCGCCGACATCAGTGCCGACTTGTCGCTGGTCGCCATCGGTGGCCCCAAAAAACGCGTGAAGGTTTATCGTATTGCCGACGGCGAGTTGCAGTATGAGATCACTAAGCACACCGAATGGATCACCGCGCTGGGCTTCAGCCCAGATGGCAAACTTCTCGCGACCGCGGATCGCAATGGCGGTGCGCTTGTCTGGCAGGCAACCGCCGGTCACGAACGCGCGGACTTGCGCGGCCACAAGGGGACGATCACCGCACTAGATTGGCGCGCCGATTCCGCGATGCTCGCTACCGCGAGCGAAGACGGTACCGTCAAGCTCTGGGACCCCGCCGGCAACCAAATTAAGAGCGTCGCGACCAACAAAGGCGGTGTGCTTTCCGTCCGCTTCGCGCAAGATGGCAATTTCGTCACGGCCGGACGCGATCGTCACGTCAGAACCTGGAAACCCGACGGCGGTTCGATCGCCGATTTGGGAAAAATGTCCGGCCTGACACTCGCCGCTGCATTCACGCACGGCGGCAAACACGTACTAGCCAGCGATTACTCTGGTGCCGTGAGCGTGCTTGACGCCGCGACGAAAAAAACGCTTGCCACACTGAGCCCCAACCCGCAACGACTGGCCCACCGTTTGGCTGCCGCCGAGAAGGCGCTCCAGGAGAAGCGGCAGCAGGTCGACGACAGCGAGAAACACGTTCTGGCACGACTCGCCGCACTCGACCAAGCCAAAGCCGCGCACGAAGCGCACAACGCCAAACTCGCGGCGTCGCAATCCGATCTGGCTGAGAAACGCAAGCTGTACGACGAAGCAGCGGAGTTTCTCGGTTCGACGAACGAACAGACTGAAGGGCAACTTGCGACTCTGAAATCCGCAGCACAGGCTATGTCTGTAGCAGAAGAGGAACTGAAGGCTGCCTTGGAACTACAAGCCAAGGCAGCAACCAAGACTACGGAACCATCTGAGTCGAACGAAGCAGTAGCTGAAGCAAGTGATGGTCTTGACGAGGAGAGAATCGCCGACCTGCGGAAAAAGGTCGACCTCGCTAAAGCGAACTGGAAATCGGCACAACAAACGGCCAATGACCTAGTTGAGAAGCGGGACCGTGCCGTCAAAGAAGAACAAACCAAGCTAAAAACCCTGCAAGCTGCCGAAGGGCTGCTCGCCAAGCTGACCGATGAGACCGCGGGGCTGCCCGATCTCGCGAAGCTGAACCAACAGCATGACCAGGCAATAGCGGCGGTAGACGGCGCACAGGCACAGCTCAAGCAAGCCGAACAGACGAAGGCGATGATCGCAGCGCAGCAGGTCCACTTCGCTAGTGCGAAAGACCAGCTCGCAAAGCAGCTCGCAACCCGTCAGAGTGAGCAACAAGCATTGGCCAAACAAACTGGTCGACTCGAAGCGGAGCACCGCCAAGCTGCTGACCATCTCAGCGCGCACAGCCAGCAACTCGCCGAGGTGGCGGAGCAACTGAAAAGACTCCAAGCCCAGCTCGCCGAGCTGCAATCGGCCGAGTCGAAACTCCAGGAAACAGAGGAATCGCTCGCCAATCAAATGAGCGAAGTACAGACCAAACTCGTCGAGTCGCAACAGCAGGCTGGCCTCTTGCAGCAACGCCAGCAAGATTTCGAGGCCGCCGAAGCCTTGCGAAAAAAATATTCCGGAGACTAGTAGACAGTCGCCGTCGCGGCCGCTACATTGGTGTTCATTCGTTCACTTAGGGCATTTCTTATCAGCGAGACTCGCCACGACCCAATAGTCCCTCTCCCCTCCGGGGAGAGGTTAGGTGAGGGGCGAACGACCAAACGCCCGCCCCACAAGCCCCTCCCCGTTAGGGAGGGAATAAACCCTTCACAGGAGTTCAATTATGAGCATCAGCGCCTCGATCCTCCCGGAATTCGATCATGAAATGGCCAGCACGCGCAAAGTGCTCGAGTGCGTGACGGACGACAAGCTCGACTGGAAAGCAAATCCCAAGCTAAACACCATCGGTTGGGTCGCCAACCATCTGGCCGAGATTCCAGGCTGGGTCGAAGGCACGCTCACACGGGACACGTGGGACATTCATCCCGCAGACGGCGAGCCCTATCAGTCGCCTGCGCTCGGTAGCCAATCAGAAATCCTCGCCCTGTTCGACGAGAACGTCGCGACCGCGCGCAAACAGATTGAGTCCACCGCCGACCAGGAGTACGGAAAAGAGTGGTCGCTGCTCTCGGGGGGTGAAGCGCTGATCACCATGCCCAAGATCGGCGTCATCCGCACCTGGGTGCTCAACCACGCCATCCACCACCGCGCGTTTCTGTGTGCCTACCTGAGGCTGAACGACATCCCAGTACCAGGCATGTACGGACCGTCAGGGGATGAAGAGGGATAGACGGGTAGGGCGATCGACGGCGTGTGCCACTGGCTCTGCCAGTGTTTCCTAGACACATCAATAATGCCGACATTTCCGCACCGAAAACGTGTTCGACATTACGAGGAGTTCGTGCATTTGCATGAACTAACGTTCTCTTGCTACCAACGTATGCCATTACTGACGAATGATCAGTGGCGAAGCATCCTGGCAACTCAGCTACAACTGGCGTGTGAGGAAGAGCGTTTTCAATTGATAGCCTTCGTGTTCATGCCGGAACACGTGCATCTGCTGGTACTTCCATGTGACCATCAAGCCCAAATCAGTCGTCTGCTCGCGAGAACGAAACAACCGACATCCACACAGATCAAGAAACTACTCGTGGAGCACCAATCGCCACTTCTCGAAAAACTCACCGTCCGCGAACGACCTGGCAAATTCTGCTTCCGTTTTTGGCAGGAAGGACCTGGGTTCGATCGAAATATTTTCACACCGCAAGCAACGGAAGCCAGCATCAACTACATTCATATGAATCCGGTCAATCGCGGTCTGTGCACTAGTTGTGTGGACTGGCAATGGTCAAGTGCAAGGTTTCACTTGACGGGCACTCAATGCCTAAGTTCGCCGAAACTGCTACGGCCTGATTCAGTGTGGTTCTACCGAATGGGCGATCAATACACACTTGGATGAGCTATGAGAAACGCACTGGCAGAGCCAGTGGCACCCTGCGGCAACTTGAACTAAAGCTCATTACGATCTACGGTCTCATCTGTGCGTAAGGGCTCCGGACGAAATTCAACGTGGCCATCAGCGAAGGCTATATTTACTCCGAGCAGATGGTTGCTTGAGATTTCCGCTCCTGTAGCAACGTCTGGCCGGTCTTGGATACCATCGACTCGAAGGTCGCGAGGCTCGAGCACATTCACGTCACAGCTGGCCGTTTCGACGACGAGCACAACTTCCGCAAGACTTCGATCGCGGGCAGCGATTCGCGCACCCCAAACCGTACCATCGCCCGCCAGGGCCAAGTAGTTTGTATGTGTCGAAGTTGGGTCGTTCGATTCGCAACTCGGACATTGAAATGCTTCCGCGATTTCCGTCGCGAGTTTGGCATTCTGCGGACTATTCCAAGGCCAGCGAAAATCGTAGGCATCGTAAAGTTCCTGTTTGCCAAGGTATGGAAGTATGAGCACACGCCAACTATGCATTGGCCTGCCTGCTTCGTCGACGACACTAGCTTCGGGAAAACGTCCATGCACGCGAGCATAATCACGGATTGCTTGCGCAATCTTCTTCATCTTGGCTTGGCACGTCGTAATTCCAGGCGGATGGCTCGTGGTTCGTGGCGCAGGCAGAAGCAAGCCAACAATGGTGCCCGCGGTTGCGATAATGACGAACAACTTCGGTAGAGAAAGGCCTCGCGACGACGAATGCGATCGCTTTGCGGTCACGGACATGTGCTGCGTGGCAATCGTTTTTGGTAGTCCAATCAAAGCGGCGGCGGATTCCTTCGTGGCGGGCCCTGCGGTCGTTGCGGAGGATTCGGGCGGCGCACTTGGCGATTGTTGCCGTTGTTTTGGCGCTGCACAGGGGGCGGGATGTAGGTGTAGCTTTCTTCCCAGCGCCAGCCTAGCGGATTGTTGAGTTCGCGCTCGGCCAGTTTGGCCCACGGGGTGTCGGCGTGATCTTCCAGCACGCGGTTGAGATAGAACTCGGCCTTGTCGGCCAGACGTTCCAGGCTGCTGTTGGCGAAGTCCTCATCGGTGCTGAGGACCCACGTGTTTTTTCCTTCCTGGGTGAATTCCATCCCCTGCTTGGCCTTGGCGAGCATCGCGTTGTAGCCGTCGTTACGCACTTTGGCGGCCAGCGCACGGCCCATCGCCAAATCGTAACCAACCTGCCAGCGCGGTTTCTTCAGTTCGTCGCGATCGGTTTCACCCGCTTGCAAAGTCTGGTAGAGCCGATCCAGCTTCGGCTTACGTACAGCCGCATCGCGCTGAGCGACCGAGAGACTGGTTGCTAGTTGAGCTTCGTCACGCTTCGGGAATCGCAGCCGGATGTCTTCCAGCGGCGAGGTCCACGACAGCTGGGCCGCGGTGACCAGTGCGCCGCGTGCGCGATTGGTTTGCAGCTGCCGCTGGTATTCCTCGACTGTCAGATAGTCGGGCTGATAACGTCGCATGACGCGTGGATCGAAGAACGTCGTGATGTGGGCCGCCAGGTTGCTCGTTTGACGGCGGCTCACGTTGCGACCGACCTGTCGATTGGGGTGTGAGGAAAAGTAAATCCCACCGGTCTCGGCACACAGGCGCGTCAGGGCGTACGGCCCGTAGCCCGAGTCGAGCAGCGTTTCGTTGTTACCTTCGCCCAAGAAACGCAGCTTGAGACGCTCGGGCATCAGCGACTCGGGTCCAAGACTAACCGGCACCCATTGGGGACGTTGATCAAAATTGGGGTCGGGATCGACCCATTTGACGTAGGCATTTTTGCGGCCGAACGGGGCGGGTCGGCCCACTACGTAGACCGGCATGGCCAGTTTGCGGCACTGGTCGACGGTTTTGTCGAGGAGGCTGATGTCGTCGCCCGACTCGTCGGTGAACACAATCAGCATCACGTTGCGGCTGCCGCGTTTTGGGCGGCGGTACGTTCGGTACTGCTCGGCCGCGCGGCTGATGGCTTGGAAGACGTTTTCCTCCTGCCCGCTCTCGTCGTTCTCGATCGCATTCACTGCGGCGACGATCCGTTCGATGTCGTCAGTCGGTTCGTCGGTCAGCGCCTTCGGCACGGCGCGAAATCCGACGACGGCGGTGAGCAACGGCTTGTCGACCTCCTTGCGAAAAGCCGGATTGTTGGAAGCTTCGATGACGCCAAGCTCATCGTAGATCTTGTGAAATCGCTTGACGATCCTCGCACGCTCATCCTTGAGGCTGCCCGACTGATCAAACAACCAGACCACCAGCGTCGGCTGCTGCTCGACGGAGGTCATGATCTCGTGCGTGATGCGATCGATGGCGCCCATCGCTCCGGTCGTGCCCACGCTGCCCGCGCCCTGCACT
Source organism: Bythopirellula sp. (assembly GCA_965228965.1). Classification (GTDB taxonomy): domain Bacteria; phylum Planctomycetota; class Planctomycetia; order Pirellulales; family Lacipirellulaceae; genus Bythopirellula. Next base: position 3,456,347 of record OZ245849.1, on the reverse strand, counting down.
GGCAGACTGTCAGAAAACTCGGGGCCCTGAAACACGGGCAAGTCAACCTCGATGGCTTGTTGCTCACCAAACTCGGTAATCTTCTCGTGCTCGAAAACTACTAGCGACCGGTCATCGACCATCTCCGCCGCTGCCTGCGCGGATTCCAGACCAGCCTGACTGAGCGCGCCGATGTCTTCCATCGGTTGCTCGGACGAGAGAAACTCTTGCGGCAGTGGGACTTCTTCGAGTGGTTCGGGCAGATCGTAGGAGAGCGTCAGCTCCTCGAGCTTGCCGGGAAGCACCATCGTCGCGGTCGCCAGGATGATCAGCAGCAACAGATGCACTCCCAAGCTCGCGTACCATGCGGCCAGGTCGTTGGTCGGCAGTTCGTGATTCACGACATCACGATCCATCGGCGTGCGCAGACCTTGATCGCGCAAGTCGGGACTGCGAAAAAGACTCGGAAGGCGTTTCATACGCTGCTCAGCCTGCTGTTCCGGACGGGGGCTGTGACACCTCTATTTTGTGCGGGAAAGCGGATTGAGGCAAGCTTTGCAGCCGAGAGAGCCATTTCCGATTCGCTTTGACCGTGCCTCAGCTGTGTCGGCGCGGTATTATTGTAGGGATGTGGAGTTTCGTTGGTGAGTGACCGGAATCGACATTTTACGAGGTGGATATGCGACTTGTGGTACGAATCGGCTGGATGGCGCTGGTTGCAGTAGGCTTGCTGGCTTGGGAATCAACACCGGCAACGGCCCAGCGTAGCGGGTCGCCGGATGAGGAAAAAAGGCCGGAACCGGTCAAAATGCGGACCAAGGATGGAGTGCTCCTCAAGGGCAGCTTCTATCCCAGTTCCATGGGAAGAGACGCAGTACCGGTTGTGCTCTTGCACGACTTCAAGGAGAGTCGGGAGGTATTCAACGGACTCGCCCGCGCTTTGCAGGATCCTCCCAACGAGCAGAACCCCTCGTGCGCCGTGTTCACCTTCGATCTTCGCGGGCACGGTGAAAGCACAACCGCCGAGACGCGCAATGGTCGAACGATCGAAGTAGAACCTTCCCGCTTGGGAAAACGTGACTTTCAGAACATGGTCATCTTCGACATGGAAGAAGTGCGCAAGTTCTTGGTGGGCAAGAACGACTCCGGAGAGTTGAACCTCAACAAGCTGTGCCTGATTGGCTGTGGCATGGGTGCGAATGTGGCTACGATTTGGGCCGCGAAGGATTGGGGGACGCCTCCGTTGGCGAGTCGCAAACAGGGGCAAGACGTCAAAGGTCTGGTGTTGGTTTCCCCCGACTGGGGATACCGAGGGCTGCCGTTGCTGAAGGCGTTGCGTCAACCGGGCGTACAGCAGGAAGTCTCGATGATGATCGTGTACGGCGAAGGCGACAAGAAAGCAACGAAGAGCTCGATGACGGTTCATAAGAACTTGGAGAAGTTCCATCCTGATCCCCCGCCCGAAGCAGGCCCCGAGGCGAAAGACTTGGTGATGGTCGCGATCCCGACGGCTCTGCAGGGAACGCGGCTGCTGACCGATCCTAGCTTCCGCGTGTACCCGAAACTGGAGTTTTTTCTTGATGCGAGGCTCGCCAACCAAGAATTCGAATGGATACGTCGCCGCGGTTCGAATTAGCGCTGCTTAATCCAAACTGACTCGGGCGTCGCGCGGAATGCGCAATTCCGCATCGATCGGCAGTAGATGCGGATTGTCGAGCACGTCGCGGTTGAGGTCGAAGATCTCCAGCGCGCGGCCCTCATCGCCCAGATAGCGCTTGGCGAGTTTTTCTAGCGTGTCGCTGTTTTGTACGACGTGTCGAACCTCGCGCGGTCGATGCTCTTCGGCATCGAAGCGACGATCTTGCTCAGCGGTCGGGTACGCCGGACGCGCGTGGGAGCGGCCTACTGGGCCGTGAGCCATCGGCCGAGTTTCCGACGCTTGCGTCGCTGGAGGGACCGCAGGCGTGACGGGCGATGCCGAGGGAGGCGCGGGCGTGGCCGCAAGAGCGGGATGATTTGCCAGGTCGAAACTCGCGCTCGCTGGCGGCCTGGTTATCGGCTTGCCCCCGTCTGCCAAACTCATCATCTTCGCGACCACATGGGGCGCGGGGGAGCCTAGTGGCGGAGGTTGCTGACTGGCCTGAGCTTGAGCTCGTTCAGGCTCCGACTGAGCTAGGTCGGGCGACGCGACCGGTGCCTGCGCCACCGAGTCGAACTTCGTCTCATCCTTGGTTTTGCGGAAAGGCCACGCCAATGCCAAACCGGCGGCCAGGACCAGACCTACGATGATCAGTTTTCTGCCTCGACTCATAATCGCGTCCTAACAATCGGGGAGCGAAATCCGACGGATTCTCCCCCCTCTATCTACGACTTCGGACGGCAGGACGCTGAGATTGAGACTCCTCTGCTTGGCCTATCTTGAGCGGTACATCCGCACCGCGAGCAGTACGGGTTGGAGAAACCTTACGGGAAGTGCGGTTGGCAACGTTGCCGTACCAAAGGTGGCACTGCCCGTTATGCGGCTCGGTTGCCTGGCGATTTTTGGCTCGCCTGCTGGGAACGCTGGCTCATCCAGAGCAGGCTCGGCGAAGCAATGAAGATCGAGCTGTACGTACCGACGATCACGCCGACGACCAACGCGAAGGCGAACCCGTGAATACCGTCTCCGCCGAAGGCGTAAAGTAGAATCACCGACAGAAACGTAGTGAGCGAGGTCAGCAACGTCCGTGCAAGCGTCTGATTGATGCTCGAGTTGATCATGTCCGCGCTCAGATTGGGGCTCTTGCCCTTGACCTCGCGAATGCGGTCGAACACGACGATCGTATCATTGAGCGAGTATCCAATGATCGTCAAAAACGCCGCCACGATCGGCAGACTGATCTGGAACTTCTCGATCAACAGCCCATTTGCCAATCCCGGCAGGTTGCTAACGACCCACGCACTCAGGGCGATCATGCCCAAGGTGATCAGCACGTCGTGAATCAACGCGATCACCGCCGCCAGACCGTACATCACGTGCTGGAACCGGAACCAGATATAGGCCACGATTCCCACCAGACTGATGACAATCGCCGCGATGGCCTTGGTCTTCATATCACCTGCCACGCGCCCGCCGATCTTGTTGGCTAGCGGGAAGATGGGCTTACTGCTGGCCGTTGTCTCCAACTGGGTCGCGACTTCGCGTGCTTCCTCCTCGGGCAACGCCACCTTCACGTCCCACTCAGTAAACCGACGGGCACTACCGATTTGGTACAGCGGGCTGGTCACGCTAACGGCCGCGCCGCTGTGTCCGGTTGCGTTGAGCGCGTCCTGGACCATCTGTCGCACCGTGTCGAAGTTGAGCCCAGCATCTTCGCCACCTGCGAACTTTAGTTCGAAACTCGATCCCCCCGCGAACGGGTCGCCTGAATTGGTCGAAACTTCCGCTTCGCTGGCTTCTGCACTTTCAGCGGTGTCAGTGGCTTCGCCGGGATCGGAATCTGTCGATTCTTGAGCAGCTTCCTCCGCCGGCGACTCGTCATTATCTGTGTCGGCTTCTACGGTCTCGGCGGCTTCGGTGTCGGCGGTTTCCGTGTCCTCTTCGCCAGCAGATTCCTCCGGTTGAAAGCTGACCAGCGAAACGAAATTGGCATCGGGCCGTGTGACGGAGCCCGTTTTCGTATCTAGCGAACTGATCTCGGAGGCCTCAACTTGGTAGGTCTTCAGGCGGTCTCCAAACGCCTCTTGCAGCGCTTGCTGTACGGCGGCGACATCCTGCTCGACGGAACTCACGGTGTACTGCTTGCCACTCCCGCGCTCGCCAACCTCGACTAGCGAGAGGTTCTTATCAGCCAACTCGGTTTTGTCGGTCAGCTGCTGTTTCACCTCGGTGAAATCGAGTTCTTGGCCATCCTTGAACACCATCGTCACGGAGCTACCGCCGGTGAAGTCGATATTCAGCAGGTCAGTACCCCGCGTGAAGACCGAGGACAGGCCAATCCCGATCAGTGCCGCCGATACCACGGCGGCGACGGTTCTCTTGCTGAGGAAGTCGATGCTCGTCTTGCCAATGATCTGGCCCATGCCAAGTTCTCGGATACTGCCCAGCTTCTCGGCGACGTCGAACACAATCCGCGACAGGAAGATCGCGGCATACATACTCATCACGATACCGATGATGAGTGTCACACCAAAACCTTTCACGTTGTCGGGGGCGATCTTGTAGATCACCATTGCCGTGATCAACGTCGTCACGTTCGCATCAACGATCGTCCGCGTTGCGCGTCCGAAGCCATTGCGGATCGCCATGCGCAGCGCTGCACCACGATTGCGCTCTTCACGAATGCGTTCGAAGATCAGCACGTTGGCATCGACCGACATACCGATGGTGAGCACCAAACCGGCCAAACCCGGCAGGGTGAAAGCGGCGTTGAACAGCACCATGAATCCCAAAATCAGCAACAAGTTTGCGCCCAACGCCAAGCAAGCGACGATGCCCGCGAAGCGATAGTACAGCAGCATGAACACCATCACCACAACTAGGGAGTAAATGATGGCCGTGCGGGCTTTTTCGACCGTTTCGGCTCCAATCGTCGGACTGATTTGCTCGCGACTAATTGGCTCTTTGTTCAGCTGAGCTGGCAGGCTACCGGAGTTAAGCACGCCCACGATGAAGTCAACCTCGTCCTTGCCCATGTCGCCGGTGATTTCGCCCTGCGAGGTGATCTTGCCTCGGATCGCCGGTGCCGAAAGCAGCTTCTTGTCCAACACCACGCCCAGGTAGTAAGCCTGGCCCGAGGCGTTCTCCAAGTGGGTACCGGTCAGTCGCCCCATCAGCCAAGAGCCACGCTGGTTCATCGCGAAACGCACCTGCGGCCGTCCCATTTGGTCGACGCCGGCGGACGAACTCCGCAAGTACTCACCTGTGACGTCCAGATTGTCGTTGGTCAGAATCAGCGCTTGTGGAATGGTGCCAGCCCAGCGCTTCACAAGCCGATTGTCCGGTTGTTCGACGGGGCCAAACTCCTCCACTTTGTAGGCCACCCACTCGGCGACCTTCTCGTCGCCGATGCGCACTTCGTTCTCACCGGGTGGCAACGAATTGGCGAGTTTGATGATCTCGCGATTCTCCGAGAACGCCTCACACGCGGTCAGCCGGAACTCGAGAGCACCGGCAGTGTAGATGCGACGTTCGATGAGTTCTTGCTCTTGTCGACCGACGCTGGGGATGATGATCTCGATTTGCCCCGCGCCGTATTCGCGAATCGTGACTTCCTTGGTGCCACTTGGATCAACACGTTCGCTCAGCGCGGCGATCAACTGGGAAACCAGTTCGCGTTTGGCGCGGCCCGACTGAGATGGTCCACCGGCAGCGCCGTCGTCGTCCACGTCTTCAGGATCAACGGTGGTGTCCTGCAACTCATAAATCAGCGTCATACCACCGCTAAGGTCTGGCCCGTACTTCACGGAGCCCTGCCACACGATAACCGCGGCGGCGGCCAAAGTGCCAATCGCGACTGCGAACTTCCAACTGTAGTCCGGCATGCGAACCGCCTTCGACAACCAGCCTCCGATGAGCATCGGCAGGACAAAGACTGCGATCACAATGCCGAGCATCGCGTAGCCCGACATCGTTGACGACTCACCGTCGCCTGCTGTGGCTGCGCCGCCTGTTGTGGCCGCGCCGCTCGTCGCTTCGCCGCCATCGGCTCCTGTCTCAGCGTTCTCTGTAACCTGAGCAGCATCTCCTTCGGTCGCCGTGTCTTGAGCGTACGCGAGCGGGCCCGCCATCACTCCGGACAATAACGCCAGCAGCAAAACGGTCCGCCCGATCCAAGCGATGGCGTTGGTTGACCAATCGCATTGCACAGTACTGTTCATTTTCATCAAAGCCTGAATTGGATAGGTAAATTCGCGTCCGCTCATGCTCCCGGCGGGAGGGCGGACTTGGTTACGTCTTTTCGGTTTCGCCTTCGTCGGTCACGAGTTTCGAGATGGCGGATTTGTTCACGTGGATCTTCGTACCGGTTGATTCGTCGACGCGGATGGTGACCTCTTCGCGGTCTTTTTGCACATTGGTGACCACTCCGTGAATTCCGCCGATGGTGACCACGCGATCCTTTTCCTTCAGCCCACCAAGCATCTCGCGAAACTGTTTGTCCTTCGACTGTTGCGGTCGCAAAATGATGAAGTAAAACAGCGCGACCATAATCGCAATCAAGACCGGAAACGGCAGCTCAAACGGAGTCGGTGCCGGGTCTTGGGCCAGCACACACCAAGTTGAACTGCAGAGAGATTCAACTCCGCTGGACCAGACACTGGAGATGTCAAATTCGCTCAAGTTCTTTTCCGTCGCTCTGCACGACCAGGCCGAGGAGCCCCTCGCCGGCCGGAATTCGCCTGCCTACCCTCTGGGCCACGGACCCGAAGGGAAACGAAACATCATAAATCGAAGCGTCAAAAGGGACAAGAGCGAGGGGGCTTCGGGATGACCAACGACCAAACCCCAATGGCCAATCCGTCGCCTCATTGGCTACTGGTCATTGCGGCTTGGTCATTGGTCATTCTGTCCCTGCCATCCGCGGTGCTTTCGCTGGCGGAATTCCTCGAAGCGTCCTGCCACGATGGCTTCTCGAGCCTCGGCCATCAGACGCTGGTAGTAGGTCAGATTGTGAATCGACGCCAGGATCGGCCCCAGCATCTCCTTGGCCTGAAACAGATGCCGCAAATAGCCCCGACTATGCTGGCATGCTGGGCAGGGGCAATTCTGGTCGAGCGGCTGCCGGTCGCGCTCGTGTGACGAGTTTCTCAGCCGCAGCGGGCCCTGGTCGGTGAAAGCCAGTGAGTTCCGGCCATTGCGCGTGGGCATGACGCAATCGAACATGTCGATGCCGCGAGCGATGCCTTCGATCAGGTCCTCTGGACGGCCCACGCCCATCAGATAGCGCGGCCGATCGGCGGGGAGTTCGGGTACGGTCGCGTCCAGCGTTGCGTACATTTCGTCAGGCTCCTCACCCACGCTGAGCCCCCCGACTGCGTAGCCAGCAAAGTCGAGCTTGACCAGTTCCTGGGCACACTGGCGGCGTAGCCGGTGGTCCAAGCCGCCCTGGACGATGGCCAACAACATTTGATCGGGCCGAGACTGCGATTCTTGGCAGCGCTGAGCCCAGCGCACGCTTCGCCACGTTGATTCCTCGATCAGCTCGACCGTGTTCGGCAAAGCGACGACATGGTCGAAGGCCATGATGAAGTCGGCACCCAGTTGTTCCTGGATGTCCATCGAGCGCTCGGGCGAAAGCTCGATAGACGACCCGTCGATGTGCGACTGAAACGTGACCCCTTCCTCGGTCACTTTGGCCCGTTCTGCAAGACTGAACACCTGAAATCCGCCGCTATCGGTCAGAATCGGCCCCGACCATCCCATGAACTCGTGCAGGTCGCCCAGCTCCGCGACGATCTCTTCACCGGGGCGCAGCGCCAGATGATAGGTGTTGGCCAACACGATCTGGGCGCCCGTCTCGCGCACGCGGCCGATGTCGACGCCCTTGACGGTGCCCAACGTGCCGACGGGCATGAAGGTCGGCGTCTCGACGGTGCCGCGCGGTGTGTGGAGTCGGCCCCGTCGCGCAACACCGCTTGCGTCGGTATGAAGCAACTCAAACGAGAACTGCGGACTACCGATCGCGGAATGCGGAATACTTGTATTCAAATTGCCACGACCTCATTCCGAACTCCGCAATCCGAATTCCGCCATTCAATCAGTCGCCGCGTAGCTTGAGGCCAGCTTCGGTGAGCTTCTCGCGGACTTCGTTGAGGCTGGTGACCCCGAAGTTCTTGCATTCCAGCAGATCGTCGCCGGTGCAGCGGAGCAACTCGCCGATCGTCGAGAGTCCCAACCGCACCATGCACTTGCGAGCACGCACCGAGAGGTTCAGATCAGCAATCGGACGATCGAGCAAAGCGCGTTCGTCGTCGCTCATCGTGGTCGGATCGTAGGCGGGCTCTTCCTCTCGCCACTTGGTGGCGAATTGACCCAGCTCGAGGCCCTTGGATTGCAGCATTTCTCGGATTTCTACGAGCGACGTCTCACCGAAGTTCTTGCTGGAAAGCAGCTCCTGCTCCGACGTTTCCGTCAGATCGCCCAGCGTCATGATGCCCATTTTTTGCAGGCAGTTTCGGCTACGCACCGACAGCTCGAAGTCGGTGACCGGCACACTAAGAATCTGCGCCAGTCGATCCTGCCGACGGCGCGCCTCTTCGTCGTAGAACATGTCCTTCGATGCGTCCGCATCCTTGAAGAACAGTCGAACCCGATTGTGATCGGGGTAGATATCAAGCACACGCTGATAACATTGCTTGGACCGCTCGTAGTGGCCCATGTCTTCGTAGAGCAGGCCCAGATTCACCAACGTCCCGACATGCGCTGGGAACTGCGCCGCGGCGCGCTCATAAAGCTGACGGGCGTACTCGTCGTTGCCGTAACGATCGTTCTCCAGTGCCAGTCCGAACAGTGCGCCCGCATGAGTGACGTCGGCTTCGACAGCGCGCTCCAGCAGAGCAACCACTTCGGTGTGGTTGCCGCCCAACGCCGACACGGTGGCCGATCGTTGATAGAGATACTCGGCCGTCTGCTCGACCGCGCCGGAGAGTCCGTCCAGCAAGGCCAGCGCTCCTTCGGGGTCGCCGCTATAACGCTTGGCATCGGCCATCGCTAGCGCGACGTCGTCGTGATTGTATCCGGCTCGCTCGGCAGATTCGTAGGCCGCGAGGGCCTCGTTGTACTTATCGAGTGCGAGGTACGCCTTCCCCAGATAAAAGTGAGTGAGCGCGCCCCCATCGGCGTTGGTCAAGGTTTGCACGGCATCGGAATAACGGCCGAGCAAGTACTGGCACACTCCCAAGCGTGCTGAGGCAGCTGGAGTGCGTGCTTCCTGCTGTTCCATTTCACCGACCGCATCGCGCAGTTGGCGGAAGTTGTTGTAGTCGGCCGAAATCGAGCTGACGATTTGATGGATTTCGTTCGGTCCGAAGGTGCTGTTGGAGACAACAATCTGCCTGAGATCAATTTCTTCCACTTGCGACATATTAATGCCAACTCCTACCAAAAACTTGAGCCACAACAAACTGAGGGAGAGCCAGCGGTGGGACTCGAACCCACAACATCCGCATTACGAATGCGGTGCTCTGCCGATTGAAGCTACGCTGGCCAAGGCCACGGGCTCGGCGAGGTCGACCTGCCCGCTGGTCTAGGACCGCCCAAAACCAAGCTGTTAGCATACCAATGCTCCCGCGTATTGGCTAGGCGAGGGAAAACGCGGCTAGAAGCTGGCGAAACTGCGTTCGATTGCGCATTGCACTAGCAGATTCCACGTTCGCCAGATCTACCGTTTGAGGGACCGAGCTGCGGACAACTGGCGTCGGACATTCTCACCGACGGCACGTCCAGTCGGGCTCTTGGTCGACGATTCCATCGGAGAAGGTTGACTTCGCCGCGCGCAACTCAGACCTGAATATCCGGTGAAGCGCAGCGCTGTTGGCCCCCTCTCCCAAGAAGCACGGTGGTCGTTGCTATTGGCTGAGCCGAAGTCCTCCGCCCAACTTGGGAGAGGGTTGGGGTGAGGGAATTTTATGAGCCGCTTGAGTCGCTTTCAATTTGCAGAAGCGGTGCGATGGCAAAGCACATCTGCATTGCTAAAGCGAACGACTTGCCAGCCGTCAGCTTCCAACTGCTGCTGCCGCCGCTGGTCACGCTCGTAGATGTGTTCGTGGTACTCGCCATCGAGCTCCACAATAGAGCGTTTTTCGATGCAAGCGAAGTCAACAAGGAAAGGTTTGAGAGAATGCTGACGTCGAAATTTTAGACCGCCAAGCTTCCGTCCTCGAAGTCGCTGCCATAGCAAAGACTCGGCACTTGTCTGCGTGGCTCGCAGCTTTCGCGCTCTCTCGGTGGTGTTTGGAGTCTGTTGTGAACCCATGAGATCGTAGTCCCCTCACCCCAACCCTCTCCCAAGTCACCCGAGACATCCGACGGGTCCGATTAAGCATACTCGAATCGTGCTTCTTGGGAGAGGGGGCAGGTCACGCTTCGCTTCCAGGTACTTGCTTGACGGCCGATTCCACAGGCGAAAGGACTCGCCGAGATTGGAATCAGCCAGTACTTTCCAAGGCAGGAGGTTCACACCGCTTGTGGATAATACATGGCGAGAGTTTGGCAGCGAGCGACGGCATTGGTACAATTCTCCCCTGCGTAGGTTCACCTGCTCAATGCATAGCAGTGGTTTTTTTATCGCCAGTGAGTGCTCAGATAATGCTGTCGCCTGGCCAACAGTCCGAAATACATCGCCTGCTATACGAGGTCGAAGACCAAGCGGAGGTCTCGAAAGCCATCTCTCAATTAGAGAGCTCACAGCAACTATTCGCATTTGCATCGGACTACAATTGGGATAACGGAGTTAGCATTCCAGAAGCCATTGCATGCCATCCCCTTTGCGACTTCGCTACTGCACTATTGCTATTCTGGCGTGCCGAAGCAGCAGAATGCTTCGGTGCTGATTTACAGCCGCCAGAGTACCAGGAGGCATGGTTTGATTTTTGTAAGACGCTCACTGCACGCTTGTTAGGCGGGCATTACACAGTCGGTCCGAACGCCTTCGACCCTAAGCTAGGACGTGTTCAGCGACACAAGCTAGAAAAACGCGGCATGCCAGAATCACTACTTAATGCCATTGGTTCGTCTGATTCATAGTAGTGCGCATACGCAAAGCCAACAGTTAGAATCAATTGCATCGATCGGTAATTGAACGTGCTTCGTTGCGCGCATCGGTGGGACTCTCGTGGGACTCGCCTCATTTGGAAAACTGCTGTTCCAGATGGACCAGTTTTCGTGCGGTCGGGAATCCAATCGGCTGGACTTCGCACAGTTCGATTCCACGCTGCGTGAACCACCAATAGCTCTTCCGGTGGCCCAAGAGTCGTTGATGAATCTGGTCCAGCACTCCAGTTTGAATATCGCCGCGGACGCGAACTCCGAATCGACGTGAGAGCTGGCCGCTCAGTTGGCCTGCCAGTCCGCTTCCGCTTGGACCAGCTGACGCTAAACTCGCCACACGGGTTTGGCGGCAACGACAACACCCATTAGGCCCCGGCTGAACACTCCCGATGCGGCGCACCGATAGAGTGCCGCCCGCATCGCGTCTACAATGCAATTATGTCAACCGATGAACCTCGTCCCACCCCCGATGTCACAGCGCTGCTCTCGCAAGCGACTGACGGCAACCAGGCGGCAGCCAACGAACTGTTGCCGCTGGTGTATCAGCAACTACGGGCGATCGCACAGAACCAGATGGCCGGTGAGAACCCCGGTCATACGTTGCAGGCGACCGCGCCGCCGCCAAGTTACGCTTGCGGTTCGCCATCTCAAGAAACGCCGATGGGTGAGTATTCCGGCAAGATGATCAACCTCGACCAAGACGACGCCGAAGTACCGTTGTCGACCATGCAGGCCGAGGATGGGGAGGTCACCATGCAGTTCGACACAATCGATGCGACGTTTCGCGGCAAGTTCAACGAGCAAACGAAAGAAACCGTTGGCACCTGGCAGCAAGGTGAGCAGCAATACGACTTCATCATCAAACGCGTCGGGTAGTCACCACTGCGGACGCCTTCTGACAATCTGGCCGAGAGAATCTCGATGCACGACGACAGCCGACAGCATACATCTGCCGAACTAGTGGCTTGGGGAACGGCCCTGGGCGCGAGCTTTGGTTCGGGACTTGGTGTCGTCTTCGGCGCCACCTACGCGAGCGTCTTCGACATCGTGCCGCGCGGAATGATCCTCGGTGCAGCATTCGGCGTCGCGCTTGGCGCATCACTCTTCTGGCTGTGCCGGCAGTAGAGTTGCGTGAGCTGCGAATCCTGATCTTGCATCTCGATTTACCCAGCCAGCAAACGGCTTGCTAGCCTGGCTGAACGCGTACAAAGTTACCAAACCCATCCTAGAATTTTTCTCTTCTTGCTGAGCGGATTCGATGAGTGCGGTTATGCCGTCGAATGGATTTACATGTCGGCAATGAGAAGAACCACCAATAGACCATTAGTCTCATGCCGGATGCAGCGCGAAACGATGAGTTCGAGGTGCCTTCCGGCGTGGACCGTTATGCGTGAGGACGATGAAGCCTGCGGCAGTTACGAACTCGAAGATTCCAAGCTCGGCGAGTCCCTTCGCTTGTGGATTGTTAGTGAACCAAATTCTTGGCGAAAGCTGCGCTGTCTTGTTATTGGGCAGAAAACATCATGATTGAAAAGCGTCTGTTTTGCTTCGGAAAATGCCCTCGATTGGATTTGCCGACCGCAGATACGGCATTGTCGGAATGGCGTCGGTCGGTCTATCCGATGGCTCATTGGAGGGGCATAAACTCGCAGCGATGTCATCTTTGTGCGTTGTTCCCAACTAACGATTAGCGACCTTGTAACGCAAGGCTAGGCCCTGTCGCCCCGCAGCAAGTGCCAGGAAGCCGAACATAAACAAGCTGTTCGTTGATGGCTCGGGAATGGCAAACCTAGCGACCATGCCCTCGGTAGTCTCGCCGCCGTCGTCGCTGGACAAGCCACCTACGAATATGTTGCCCAATTCATCGGCGTCGATTAACAACGCGACGTTGTCGACCTCGCCACCCAAGCGATGCGTTGTTGCGTTCCCATCGGTATCAACTTCAATGACGATGGAATCGAAACCTGTCGTAGGAGGTGGATCGCTCAGCAGGTCCTCTTCCGAATAGTAGCCTGCCAAGAACACGCTGCCGTCGCCAATGGTGGCGAGGTCTACGTGACTGCCTCGCTCCCCTAGACCGACACCGCCTACCCTGATGACCACATGCCTTGGGTCGATGCTTAAGGGCATTGACCAGATCGCCGTACCACTCTGGTCGTACTTGGAAAGGTGGAAGTCCAGTGTCTCGTTTAATCCGTCGTCGTTGCGTGCGTACTGTTCGGACAAGACAAACACGTTGCCCAGCGCATCTGCGGCGACCCCTAGTCCTACATCGGCAGAATCGGTGCCAAATTGCCTCGTCCAGAGGATCTCACCGCTTTTGCTGAACTTTGTGAGAATAGCGTCTAGTCCACCCTGGTCCGGGTCAACATCACTGAGATTCGCGAGAGTCCAACCGGTTGCATAGGCGTTTCCGAGGCCGTCAAGTGAAAGTGCTTTAAAGAGGGCGTCGTCAAAGGACGTATTCCAAAGCTCATTGCCTTCCGAACTGAGCCTACTGGCGAATTCCCAGCCGGTAACGTAGAGGCTTCCATCTGGAATAGGGGCTACCTGTGCGTCGCTGTATTCACGATCAAATGTATGCGACCACAATTCCTCGCCATCACTGTTTGCTCGATAGATTTCTCGGCCAAGCTCGCGGTAGTACCCTCCGGATGGGTCAGCGAAGAGCTGTCGCCGTTCACCCTCTGCGGGTTCGTGTGTCCAAAGCACATTGCCTTGAGGGTCGAGTTTTTGTATCCGGTCACCAACCCCATCATCTGGGAATGCAAATGTCGAAATCAGGATGTTTCCATGGCCATCCGCTGAAATGTCGCCTACATGAGAGCGCATAGCGGGTTGCATCCACTGTGGCGTTAATCCATAGGCGGGTATCGGCAGAAACACGAATAGAGTAGCCCAAAGCTTGGCCAACTGACGCTGGAAAGTTGGATTGTGCTTTAGTGACAGCATACGTATTGGCTCCTTGTGCAAAATGGCATCGGTGTAAGTAACCAGAATGTCCGAGTGCGACTCAATTTCTCAGCAGTCGCGAGAGATGAGGTTTTAGTCCTGCGGTCCGCCGGATTGGATTAGTTAGCTTGTGTGTCGGCTTGCGGCTCATTAGTCTCTTTCAGTAATTGCTCAGCCTCGTTCTTGAGTGTTTCTAGCTCTTCGGACTCCGATGTCTTGGCCATGTTTTCTGTAGCCCACGTGTGATAATTCTTCCACCAGTCGGGCATGACGATGTGCGTTGCCTCGCCGCGACACCCGGCGATAATCGCGAAGAAGTTGAATTTCGCTAGGTCTGCTGGGTCGTCGAATCGGCCAGGCGTTAACGCATTCCAGCAGGCGAAGAAGAGCGATTCCCACTGACCGTGCTGGTATGCAGTTTCAGCGGCGTCTCGGAGCAATTGCCGGGCGCGATGTAGGTTTTCTCTCTCGCCGCGCTTCGCAAGCCGAAAAAGGACGTCTGCCAAGTCGATGGAAGCGTCCAGAGTGTGAGAATGACTCGGACCAAACAGGTCGTGAATGTCCGGGAGCACCTCGCTGAGAATCTCATGCGCTGCTGTGTAGGACTTGGTCTCCAGCAGTGCCTTTCCCGTCCAGTACTTGATGGGCAGAGCGTCCCTTGGTTCGAGCACGCCCTCTCCAACTACAAGCGCCTCACGCAGCAATTCGTACGCTTCTGCATGATGGTCTTGGACATATGCTAGAACTGCCTGATCTGCTTTGCTCTGAGCGAGGAACTGTTTCCTTCTAGGGCTTGATATCGCCGCGGCGCGGGCTTCGATCGTTTTCAACCTGCTCATTGCCTGTTCGTACTTCCGCAGTTTCCGCAGACAAGTTGACTGAAGGTGAAGGGAATCGATGGTCACCTCGTCCGTGGGTCCTAGGATTCGGTCGCAGTCAAGCGTAAGCTGTTCAATCAAAGCCAAGTCATCACTTAGTTCCGCGCCGTCGACGCTTCCATCACGTTGCTTTACGATCGTGCGATAGAGGTCGTGGCGAGTACGCAGTGTTGGTTTCTGCAAGCCCAACTCGCGAAACCTCAGCTCACCTGCAATGCAGTAGTTCTGCTCGGCTCGCGAGTGCCTGCTGAGGGAAGCGTGAACCTCAGCCAGCGCAATGCGGATTCTCGCCTCTAGAAGGGGTTGCTCGCTAAAGCGGGTCTCTAGCTCTTTCTCTGCACGGTCGACGACTTCGGCCACTGTAATAGATTCACCTCGGCTTCGACTCGCCTCAGCGACGCTTAGTAGGTCGTCCACCAGGAAAGAAGCAAGAGCTTCGCTTTCTGCAGCTGCCTGTTCAGCCGCCACCTCTTGTTTCTGGGCTTCGATTAGCGCCGCCTTCGTGCGGCCTTGTTCGCGGGCGAGCAGCAGGGTTGCCATCACTGAGGCACACATCAGTAAGGCCAGCAGCGCAGTTGTCGTCACCACCACTCCGACGTGCCGACGTGACCACTTAGCGATTCGCTGATGCAGGCTGGGCGGCCGAGCCTCGATAGCGCGATGGTCTAAGTAAGCCCGCAAGTCGGAAGCCAAATCAGCCGCCGATTGGTAGCGGTCGGCTGGTTCTTTCTCCAGAGCCTTGGCGACAATGGTCTCAAGGTCGACCGGTATTCTGGGTTCGACCTGCCGCAGCGGCGTCGGTGTCTCCTCGACGACGCGGCGTAGTAGTTTCGCCCGGTCACTACCGCCGAATACCGGACGCGTCACGAGCAGTTCGTAGAGCGTCGCCCCGAGAGCGTGGATGTCGGTGCGGAAGTCGACGAGTCGAGATTCTCCTGCTGCTTGTTCGGGGCTCATGTAGCGTAGCGTACCCAAAAGGTCGCCGGTGAGCGTCACTCCGGCGTCCGCTTCGAGTCGCGCGAGGCCGAAGTCCGTGACGTAGATCTTGCCTCCGGAGTCGAGTAAGAGATTCCCAGGCTTAATGTCACGGTGGACGATCCCAGCGGAGTGGGCGTATTCGAGTGCGTCGGCTGCATCCGCGATGAGCTTCGCGATCTTCCTGAAGTACTCTTGCGGACTGTCTGTGCGAACCGTGGAGAGTTCCGCAACTGGTGCGGTATCCGTCGTACGCGATACAGCCGTGTCCAGATTCGTTGACTGCTCGTGGTTCCCAATGATAGCCGCTATCGCCTGGGCTAGGCTGCAGCCCTCAATCAGCTCCATCGCGTAGTAGTGCACACCACGTTCGACCCCGACAGAATGAACGCCTACGATGTGCGGATGACGTAGCGAAGCCGCAAGTCGAGCTTCGTTCCGAAATCGCTCCAATTGCTGCGAACTGAGAGTCGCTGCTAAAGGTAGAACCTTGAGAGCCATACGCCTATTAAGCGAGAGTTGCTCAGCCTCGTAGACGACGGCCATCCCGCCGCGACCGATTTCGCCGATAA
The DNA here is from genome assembly GCA_965228965.1 of Bythopirellula sp. Taxonomy (GTDB): domain Bacteria; phylum Planctomycetota; class Planctomycetia; order Pirellulales; family Lacipirellulaceae; genus Bythopirellula. The sequence goes on along the minus strand of OZ245849.1, from coordinate 3,440,244 downwards.
TACGGAAGTCTCCCAGAGCTTGAGGCCGTTGTGGCCCGCCGGGCTCTTGCGTTGGATTATCGAGCGTTGCAAGCGCCTCGATAGCGGGCAGCAACCGATTGAGTCGGTCCGCGTACTCTGGGTGCTGCTCAATCAACCTCGTCGCTTCGTCCACCTTCCCTGCTTCGGCCAACTCGCTTATTTCGAGAACCAGGTCGTCGAGCGAAACGTCGCGGCTGTGTGGCTGGTTGTCGGGATGGGCGAACTCGGCGGGCATCTTGTGACGATTTCTCTTTCTGACTTTCTAGTGCGAATCGCCCAGTAATCGTTCGAGTCGCTCTAACGCTCGCGTGTGTCTTTTCTTGATAGCTTCTTGATTAACTTCCAGTGTCTCGCTGATTTCTTGAATACTGAGGTGTTCGAGGTAACGCATCACCAACACTTCGCGGTCTGCGTGTTTCAATTCGGCCAGGGCTGTTCGGACGCGTTCTCGCATTTCTTGCTTAACGAGGGCATCACCGGGCTCGGTTCCGCTGGAAGCGAATTTGGTGGCCAGCTGCATCAACGAATCGTCGGGCAACGGCAGTTTGCCGCCCTGCTCCCTCTTCACAGAACGACGGCTTGCGATAAGGTGTCGACGGTGCAGCTTGACCAGGCGTTGCCAGGCGATGCGACGCAACCACGGGTAGAACGAGATAGCTCGCTCTTGCATATACTCTGGCAGCTTCTCAAAGGCCTCGGCGAGTGCCTCCTGAATCACATCGGACGGGTCGACCCGAGCTTGAACTCGCTGGTCGAGGTGGACCGCAACCATTCCTTTTAGTCGTGGTCGGTAACGGTCGAGCAGTTCCTGGGTAGCCGACGGGTCACCCTCGGAAGCCAAGTTCAGAAGTTGGTCGGTATCAGACTGCTGGTCATGCATTAGCAAGCGAACGAGAAAAAGTGTCCTTCCTATTACTGGTCTGCCCAAATCTCGGTGGGCGGGGACAGGTAAAATGGAAAGAAGTTTGGCGATACCACCGAGAAAGCCCAGATTGTAGCATAAGCCTCTGTCAGACAACGGCTTACGCTCCAGAGGCTCCTTGCCAGGAGTTTCGTTGGAACAGCCGGTCGACTCGGTCTGAATTAGACCCGCGGTCGCAACACCGAAGCGACTTGCGACGCTTGCTGCGAGGCGTCGGATGCATCGAACACTGCATCTCAATGGGTAATCCAACTGCCATCGGTGAGAATTCCCGACCGCAATCCTGGCTTATGTAGTTTGCGTGGTTGTGGCCCAAGTCTGTGCTTTTCGTAGCAAATGCCTCACTTGGTGCACGATATTTAAGCAACTTGTGAACCCAATCTATCCACAAGCGGTGTGAACCTTCTCGTGTGGAAACCGCGGCCTGCTAAATCCACGCGGAGTGAAACTCCTCACGCAGTTAGCTGCAGTTTGTGAGCCTCCGAAAATGCCGACGCTGGTACGAACTCACGTTGCGTAACGACCAGCGGCGAGTCCAATCGACGGGATTTCCGGCAACCCGATTCCACACGCGGCGCGAGGGACCGATCGCCGTTTCGATGGCCTAAAAGTAGTTGATGAAAGTGGGCCACTACTTCCGCTAAAATAGCTGTGAATGTGAGGAGGACACCGGCTCTTTGACAATTGAAGGGACCGCAATCGACGTGAATGAACGGCGCGTCGGGAGGCTGGCTCCGCGGGCTGAGGAGTTTTCGGACACGGGGACCAAAATTGACGCCTGTCGCAATCTGTTTTTCAGAAACGATTTACGGCAAGTGTGGAAGGGATTATTGAGACACCTTCAGGCGTCCGCGTGCGAAAAGTCGCTGGGGATCCCAGAACCGGAGCGTCGTAACTCCATGCGGTGAAACGACTAGACGCGATCCGCGCCAAAAAAAGAGATGGAATGTTCGGGCGCGAGTCCCAATTCAAACGCGCGTTGCAAAACTCCCATCCGATCGATCGCTAGCGAGACTCTCGACGGGCGCGGGTAGGACTGGTCTGCCCCATCAGTCCCGCCGATTCGCAGTCGTTCGTGGCCCTGGAATTTAGTTCCAACGTCTGCGGCGCGTGCAGAGCGCAGGTAGCATCGTCGATAAGAACACGAACGTTGTGGGCTCGGGTACGGTGGTCGATGCTGTTGCGAGAGGTTCGTTTGCGCCGTAGTCGTTTTGCCAACCCGACAAATCACCAACGCTGGGGTCACGTTGCCACGTGAGAAAATCTCCGCCATCGATCACGCCGTTCTGATTAAAGTCAGACGGCGCGCCGAGAACCTCCAGGACCAGCGAAGTAGCGTCCTGCAGGAGATTCCAGCTGAGCCCGCCCGATAGGTCAGGGAGTGACGTGCTCGCAAAGTCCCCGATGAGTTCTGCGCCGACGATAAGCGAGAAAGTGTCGCCGGGAGCCGGAGAAAACAGATCGCCCAAAACGTCGGAGAGCACAACTTCCAACATGCCATCAAGCGCAACCTGCCCGGTCGCGACAAGCGTGTCGAATTCTCCGTCCGCGGCGCCCGCCAATTCGAAGGTCGACGTCGAGGAGCTACGCAACGTGAGGTTCTCCACCGCCAGCGAACCGATTCCGTTTCCCGGATTAAGTCCCGCGCGTCATCGCACGCTGATCTGGGTCATGCGCGGACGCGGGATTCGCAGATTGAGTTTTCGCAGTCTTGCCGCTGGTTCGAAAGGGCTGATTTCCGTGCGAACGGTTACCGTTTGCCGATGGCTTACGGCAACTTTATTGGTCCACGCACTGCACTTCGTGGACGATGACGATGTCGTGGACGCCGGAAGTCCGTTTTCGATCGGTCGCTTCGGTCAAGTGGGAACCGCCAACAATCACGATCCGGTCGCCGCGAGTGGCCAAACCGTGTCGGCAAGACCAAGCGTCGGTGTGTTGAATGAGTTCTTCCGCGTTGGACGCCGGTGCATCGCGGAGCGGCATCACGCCCCAGTACAAGCACATCTTGCGGAGTGTCTTTTCTTCGGAACTCACCCCAATCGTGGGAACGAAACTCCGTTGTTGGGAGAGTGCCAGGGCCGTGCGGCCCGAGTAGCTTGCAACCACGACCAACTTGGCACTGAGGGCATGCGCCATCTCACCCGCGCCATGGACGACAGCGCTGGTGATTTCGTGGAGCCCGTCGGCACGTTGAGCGCCGGCAGCCCGCAACGGACGGCCCATGATGCTGGCCTCCGTCGCGCGGGCGATGCGGTTCATCATGCTGACGGCTGCGGCTGGATGGTTGCCGATCGCCGTTTCACCCGAGAGCATGCAGGCATCAGCGCCATCCAAGATCGCATTGGCCACGTCGGTCACCTCGGCCCGCGTCGGCCGCAAGCTTTCATGCATGCTGTCGAGCATCTGGGTGGCGATGATCACCGGCTTGTGAAAGTCTTGGCATTTCTTGATGACGCGTTTCTGCTCCAGCGGCATTTCGGCCACATCGATTTCGACGCCCAAGTCGCCACGCGCGACCATGATGCCGTCGGCCTCGGCAACAATCTCGTCCAGGCGCTGCAGGGCTTCGCGCTTCTCGATTTTTGCGATCACGCTGGCCTTCGATCCGCTCGACCGCATGATGTCTTTGAGCGTCCGCACTTCGTCGGCGGATCGCACAAAACTCAGACTGACAAAGTCGACGCCCGCTTTGGCCGCCCAAATCGCATGTTGATGATCCTTCACACTGATCGCCGGTGCACTCAGCTGCACTCCGGGGAGATTGATCCCCTGCCGATTGCGAATGATGCCTTCCTGCACGACACGCATCCGTGCTCGACCGGGCAGCAGTTCCTCGACGACCATGCTGACGGTGCCATCGGCCAACATCACGTGATCGCCGAGGGAAAGTTCGTCCACCAGTGGCTCGTAGCTGCTGGTCAATTCATTCGGGCTGGTAGACTCGCCCTGGACGAAACTAAACTCTGCGTCACGCGCGCAATGCATCTCACCGCCTTCGAGGTCGCCCAGACGGAACTTCGGACCTGCCAAATCAGCCAGGATCGCAATTGGCTCATTCACTTCCTCGCTCAGCTGGCGGATGCGATCAACGATCACCTGCAGCTGTTCGGGTTCCCCGTGAGCCATGTTTAGGCGGAAGACGTTGGCACCACTGCGAACTAACTGAGCCAGTTGCTCAGGTTGATCACAAGCGGGGCCAACAGTGGCAACAATTTTTGTACGTGCTTTTTGTGCTGGATCTTGTGGCATCTGGAGCGACTCGAATTCGGATGCGACCTGAGCGATTGTGGCTTCCATGGGATTGCGACTTCCTGCAGAATCGGTCACGGGCGCCGCGCTAGATGTGACACTGGTTGCAAGCTGAGCCATCTTATTGTTGCCCCTCGACATCGGATTGGGAATAGTACGTTTTTACGAGTCTGTACGACAGCTCCGGAATCGCCGCCACCTTGTCGCACCGACGACCTTCAACCATACTTTCTCGGAAACTTCATCTTCTCGCTTCGCCGCTGGGCAACGAGCAAGAACCGATAAGCCACCTTGCCTGTGCCCGTCATAAGCGGGAAATCAGTTACAATCCCAATCTCGTTTTCGTGCTCCGATTATGAACGTCGACTACTGGCAGGATAAAGTCTGCGTCGTGACTGGGGCCTCAGCAGGGTTGGGTGCCGTCATCGCGCGTACCTTATCGGCGCGCGGAGCAAAGTTGGTGCTGGTCGCGCGGCGCGTGCAGCCGCTGGAAGAACTGGCGGACAACCTACGTGCGTTGGGTGGCGAAGTCATGACTGTCGCTGCCGACCTCACCGTGCCAGAAGACGTCGACAGCCTTGTGCAACAAGTGACGCAACGCCACGACCGCGTGGATTTGTTGTGCAATTGCGCCGGGCGATCGGCACGTGGGGCGATCCACGCGACGACGGCGGAGGATTTTCAACAACTGCTTGACGTAAACTTTCTCGCCGCCGTCCGCACGACGCGCGCTTTCGTGCCGAACTTGCTCCAACAGCAGGGCCACGTCGTGCACATCGGTTCGCTGGCGAGCAAGGTTGCCGCACGGTTCTTGGCAGCGTATCCGGCCAGCAAGTTCGCACTCGCCGCCTACGCGCAGCAGTTGCGTTTGGAGCTCGGTCCGGAGGGACTGCATGTGTTGCTCGTCTGCCCGGGGCCAATTCTGCGCGACGATGCGATGGCCCGTTATGCCGCTGAGGCGGTGGGTTTGCCAGCCGAGGCGCGACTTCCAGGTGGCGGGGCAAAGCTCAAAGGCATCGATCCGCAGTGGCTCGCCGAGCGAATTCTCACCGCCTGCGAACGACGACAGTCCGAGTTGGTCGTGCCGTGGAAAGTCCGGCTGCTCGCCGCGCTGTCACAACTCTCACCTCGCGTAGGTGATTGGCTGCTGCTACGGTCAACATCAAAGACCGACGAATGAGCCGACGGCGCTAGCCGCGGGTATTGCATCCGCCTGGCTGAGCCGAATCACCCGCGGCTAGCGCCGTCGGCTCAAGTAGTGCGGAGCGATTCAAGCAACAACGGCTATTACGCCGTCTTTAGTACCGTGAAGCTCAACACCAGGTACACCAGATACACGATCAGCAGCGTCGCGCCCAAGGGTCGCTTAAGCCGATCGCCCGAAAACGAAACACCCACGCGAAACAGTAGCAAAATGAGCAACATCGCGGGGAACGTGACTTTGAACATTCCCGGCGACGCGGTCAGGCCCTCTGGCGTCACCGCCGCAGACGCGCCTGCGACGAACAGCACGTTGAGGATGTCGGCCCCAATCACGTTGCCGATGGCCAGATCGCCGTGGTCTTTCTTTGCCGCCGTGATGGCGGTCACCAACTCCGGCAACGAAGTGCCAAATGCCACCAGCGTCGCGGCAACAATGCCCTGCGGAACGTTCAGACGCAGCGCCGCTTCCTCGATGGCTGGAATCAGGATGTGACTGGCCAGCACGACCAGAGCAATCGCAACAAGCAGCTTCGCGATCACGTACCACATCGGTGCGGCGGCATCTCCTTCAAATTCTTCCAACTCCGCAGCGCTACCTCCAGCCTTGGCCCACCGCACCGACAACGCCAAGTACCCTATCAGCAGGACGAGAAACGTAAGGCCAACCCATTGCGGCATCACGCCGCCAACCTCGAGCGGATTCTCACCCCATGGCCAACAAGCGGCGATGAGCAACCAGCCGGCAGCGAACTGTAGCCAGCCCTGCCGATTGACAATTGCGCGAGGCATCTTCAGCGGCATCACCAACGCCGCCAGACCGAGAATCAAGCCCGTATCGCAAATCACTGATCCGACCGCGTTGCCCAGCGCCAAGCCGGGTTCGCCGTTGAGTGCCGCCAGCACCGACACAGCAGTTTCCGGAGCGGTCGTCCCAAGGCTCACCACGGTCGCGCCGATCACGACCTTGGGCAAACCCGACCGTTCCGACAATACTACTGCCTCGCCGACCAACCAATCGGCGGCCTTGCCCAAGATCCCCAACAAGATGGCGATCTCGACAAACAGAAAGAAGCCGTTCTGGTTCTGAAAAAAATGTACGAGTTCTTCTTCCATGTGCGTTTCACGCTCGATGCTGTATTAAATTGCTTGCTGGTGTAGCCCAATCTATACCAGGAAAAGTCCATCAAACCAAGGACGAACGTTTGCTAGAATGAACTCAAGTGCAGACGTCCGCGCAATCAGCCCACAACAGTTGCGACATTCGCCCCCTACCCTACGCGACGATGTCCCAGCCACCTCCAACCTCAGAGCGAGCAAAACGAGTCAGCTGGCCGCAGGTCATTCTGCTCGCCGTGATTGGCTACGTGCTGAGTAGCGGCCCCGTGATGGCCGTTGGATTTTGGCTTCGCGAAGCAACCGGCTGGGATGGGTTTTATGCCGTGATGTGGCTGTACGCACCGCTGCTCTTACTCGGACATAACAATCCGGTGATGTACTACATCGAATGGTGGGTCGTCGATGTGTTCGGAACCGTCGGGCCTGGGTGACGACCGCAAGTGGTAACTTGAACGATGACTGAGTCTCTACTTCGTTGCTGTTGCCTGTTCACATTCGCAGTCCACATCATCATTCCGGCCGCGTATCTGTGGGTCAGTCCCAAGGGCTTTCCGCTCACCCATAGCCGCTTCTGGTTAAACGTGGTGCTGCCAGTCGTCGTCGCGCTGGTTGCAGTCTGGGGCGTTTGGCAACTGCGCAAGCGACGTACCCACTTGGTTGCCACGGCGATCTTGTTGATTTCGTCTGGGTGGCTCGGGGGTGCCGTCGCGGGTCGGTTGTTATTCCCGGTTAGCCTGCGTGGCTTTTGGGCGTTGGGTTTGGTGATCTCGTTGTGCGGCTTTGCGCTGTGCTTGTTGTTCAACCGAGGTGTTCCCAGACTGCGAAGCGACATCGTTCTCGTTCCTCTATGCGTGCTTGCCGGGGCGTTCAGTGTGTGGGCACAGCTGCCGCCGCCGTCGTCAACGCAGCCATTGAACATCGCGCCACCGACGGTAACGCAGGAGCTCGCCGCGCCTCCACAGCTGAAGATCGCGCTGGGCGAACAATCGAGCTACCGCCCAGCCACTTCCGATCTCTTCGTGAGTTTCGAGCACGTCCGCATTCACTGTCTTCCGCGCCTAAGCTTCGACCGCATTTCGCCCGATGGCTTCTGGTCTTTGATCGCGCCGCGGAACAACACCCGTCGTCAGCTTGTCGCCACCGAGTCTATCGGCGAAGGTCAACACCGTTTCGCCTATCAGGATCAAGCGATCGTTGAAGTGCTTTGCCAGCAGGAGAAGAACGAAATCAGCTGCACCACGTGGCGAACCCTCGTCGAGGAGACCTATTCACACCTAAACACATTCGCGCTATTCATCGTAGTCGGACACCGCGATCTGTCCTTGAGTTTTTCGCCCTGCCCCGAAGATCACATCGAAGTGTTTCCGTCCGACTATCCCACCGGCCGACCGGCGCGGATGGCATATCTGGACGCTGACAGCGAATTCAGAGTCGTTGAGGCGACCTCTGGAGAAAAAGGGCCCTTCCAGCAACTCGCGGCCGGAAAACTCACCCGTGGGCAGCCGCTGGCGATTTCGCTCCACGACCAAGGCAGTTACGTCGGAACAATCACCTTGGAGGATTGGACTCAACAACTGAGTACCAATCTCTCCCCGACCGCCGGCTGGGGGCTGCCCATGAACGCAATCGAGTTCAGACGGTCAGGCGACCGCAAGCAAGCGTCGGTCGAGATCTTCGTCACGCTCGCCGCTACGTCCGTCGGACGTGGCTGGGAGGCCGTCGGGCATCGTGCCGGCACCTATCGCAATCGAATGACTTTCTCGCCCGTCCGTTTGAGTAACGACCGCAGCGCCGCCCAGCCGATCAAACTCCAACCGCAATGAACTGTTATTCGATGACGATGTCGTACTCGTAATCTTCCTTGGGCAGCTCGACGTAGAGGCGTTGGGCTGGAAACAGTCGTCTACCAAAATCGGGCGCTGTCGGGTCTCTCGAGTTCACTGCTTGGCCATAGCCGGTTACGCGCAACACGTAGGCACCGCCCACCACGCCTTTGTCTTCCGGCGTCTGATAACGTCCGTCCTTGATTTTTGCCAACACGGCCGGTCCTCGATTGCCCTTGTCGACATCGGGCGTCAGCCGCACCTCTCCGCTGGGGATCGGCTCGCCTTGAAATGTTGCGCTGCCCGAGAGTAGGAACCTTCCATCATCGCTGCACCCCAATAGCAACGTGAGCGCGAACATTGCCAGCAAAGACTTGATCATCGGGAAGGACTCCAGAGGGTTGCAATCGCCGCTGACCAATCGCGTCCACCACCAACTGCGGTCACGTGGCGAAGACGAGATCTTGCGACGAGTAGAGCATATTGCCGCATTTCTCCAGGCTGTGGGCTGCGACAAATGCCACGCTATTGCATACGTTTTCACGTGAACTTACCATAAGAGCACTGCTATCGAAGCTCCTTTTCTCATATTCGGATGATTTTGCAATGCAGAAATCACCTCGACCTATTGGCAAAGCTCGTCTCGCTGGCTTCACCCTCGTTGAACTTCTGGTAGTGATCGCGATTATCGGTGTGCTTGTCGCGCTGTTGCTACCCGCGGTGCAGGCCGCACGCGAAGCGGCTCGTCGAACTGATTGCAGTAATCGCATGCGGCAACTGGCTTTGGCTTGCCTCAATTATGAATCGGCCCGCGACGAACTCCCCATGGGCAGCGTGATGGAGGGCGTAAGTCGGATCGAGGACTGTGGACGCGGCAGTGGCATTCATGGTCCCCCGTGGACGGTGCTGGTGCTCCCCTACGTGGAAGGCGGTAACCTGTTTGAGCAGTTCGATCTCTCTGCCGGGTTTACCTCGACAACTAATGTGCAAGGGTCGGCACGGAATCACGAGCTGTTTTTGCAACCTAACGATAGCTTCAAGTGTCCGACCGATCCGGTCTCTGCCGAGGGTACCAACTACATCACTTACTTTGGTGTGCAAGGTGGAGGGGCCGAGCCGGCCTGTACTTCGCAGTCGGACGCGCGAGTCTTCTTTGACAACGGCGTGCTCATGCTGAATGAGAATATTGGGTTCAATGAAATCACCGACGGAAGTTCGAACACGTTCATGATCGGCGAGTCTCGCTATTGCGACCAAAGCGTCGACAGCGGTTGGTGTGGTTGGGCGTCGGCCGCGAAGAACGGCGTTTGGGCATTGCCGATCGTGCTGGCCGCAGGGATGGAGCCGATCAACGCCTTCTCCTACAACGATCACAATCCAGTGCAACACAAACTACTCGACTTCCAGTCTCGGTCGTTCGGCAGCCATCATCCTGGCGGCGCTCACTTCGCTCTCTCCGACGGGTCCGTGCAGTTCGTCACCGACGACCTCGATGTGATTACCTACTATCAACGCGCTGCTCGCAACGACTCTGACCGAACCGACTGGGAACCGACAGACGATCGCGGGTAGACAATTTCCAGCGCGATGAGGTCGCAAACGCTGCGGCAACGAATGATGCCTCTTGCCGCATCGATCTCACACCTCGTTCCCACGCTCCGCGGCACATTCGGAAGCAGTTTTCACAGTCGGTGGTTTTCGTCACGACCACCGGACAACAACTTTCGACCGCGCCGTAGTCACCCGCGCCTTAGTCACCTGCGTTTGAGCTATTCCGGCCCCAAGATTCTCGTTGAAATTGGGCCAGTCGATCCGCTAAGCTGACTGTCAGCACTACGCCCACCGGAGCAGCCAACTGCATCGCGGAGCGGTGATCGCTGCGCGGAAGGGTGAGTTGTGAAGAGTGAAGGGTGAAAGGCGGGTGCGGAGGGTGGAGGGGGTTTTGAAAGGTTGATAATCCCGAACCTTTCACAACTCAGCTCGGATATCGCAGAGGCGATGACACAACCGCCAGACTCGCATGAACTTACGAATCGGCGGCGCCGCTGGATAGTCTGAGGTTTTGTAAATGAAAATGAAAGACCTTTCAAAACCTCACACTAGGGCAACTAGGCGGGACAAATCGACGGAAGCGGCCGATTTGGCGAAGAAGCTGCGTTCGCTCCGATGAGCTATGCTTGCAGATGACGCCTCGCGGCATGACTCGATGGTTGCGAGCCACGAATCGAGCACAGACCGGCGAAGCCATCGGAATGCCGTGCTAAATCAGTGACCAAAATCGGACGAGAACAACAACTGGCCGAGCGGCCTGAAGGCAAGAAACAGAAACCAATGAGTACCGCGACGATGAACCCAACCGACACCAACGACCACCGCTCTTGGCCCATGCGGCTATGGCTGGCGGCGCCGGATTGGGTGTTTCGGGTGGCGGGGGCGGTGTTCTTCTTTGGTTTCTTGTGGGTGCGCGTACAGAAGTACCGGCAGGAGTCCTGGGCAGGCTTTGTCCCGCACTGCATCTTGCCTAGCGGGCAGCGCATCGACATGCCGTGGGTCCCGATTCTGGTTGACCTGACGTTTCTGCTGATCGCCCTGAGTTTCTGCTTCCGGCTGCCGCCACGTACGCGCGCGGCTAACGGTTGGGTCATTGTCTACACGTTGCTGACGGGTTTTACTCCCTTGATTCTGATGTGGATCTCGCCGACACTCGGGCTGCTGGCTGAACGCGGCATTATCGATGACAGCTATCAACCAGCATTCGACGCGTTCATGTGGCGCGACGAGTTCACCTGGCAGTTGGCCTTGGCGGGCGGGTTATTGCTTACGATCGGAAACGCACTCGATGTTTGGGGCTACGGTGTGTTGTGGCGCAGCTTCAGCATTGTGCCGGAGCCGCGCGAGCTGAAGACGACAGGACCTTATCGCTTTGTGCGACACCCGGTCTACTTCGGTCAGTTCCTCGCACAGGCGGCGGTAACCCTGATCGCGTTTCGCACACACGCGGTGTGGATCAGCGTTTACGTCCTGTTTGTCGCGATGCAGCTGTATCGGTCGAAACTCGAAGACCGCGTGTTGGAGCAGGCTTTCGGAGAGCCCTATCGGCAGTGGAAAGAGAAGACGTTTTGGTTTGTGTGACGACTGGCATTTTACCGCAAAGCCCTCGCGGTCTAGAATTGCACGTTAAACCAGCCCTTATTGTGAGTTCATGATGCATATCTCGATCAAATACTGCGTGATGTGAAACTACCTACCGCAGGCCACCAGGTTGGCGGCCACAATTAAGCAAGAGTTCGACATCGAGCCGGAACTAATCGAGGGTAGTGGCGGGATCTTTGACGTGAAGATCGACGACCAGCTGATCTACTGCAAACTCGAAGAAGGTCGCTTCCCCGCCCACGACGAAATCGTCGATTTGATCAAAGAAAACGGCGGCTGAGCGAAACCCGCCGTCAACGACGATTCGTCATTGGGTGTTTCGTCATTCGTCATTGCCTTTAGCCATTTCACCCTTAGCCATTGAAAAAGGGCCCGGGCAGCCCTGCGAGGGATGCTACCCGGACCCTTCTCGATGCGTCGTGCTCGTACTGCCCGTGACGGGAACTGTGTGGCGTCATACTCCGACGCTCTTGACGAGGTTGGCACGCGGCTGGGTCGCAAGCTGTCCGCCCGTTGCGAGCCAGGCGGAAGTCGAAAGCCGCATGCGCGACGACTGGCTGACGTTAATGCAGGTCGCGTGCCAAACCAACTGACAGCGGAGTCGACATCGGTTTTCCTCGGCTGATGCGTTCGCGTCCGCCCTCAGTCGATCGCCTGTTCCTCACCGCATGCTTGTAGCTTTTACACGCACGCGAGTACCAGCACTCCGATTGCATCACTTAAGCCAGATGGCGCAACAAGCTCGCTAGCATCGCCTGAAACACTGGCGACACCTGGGCAAACTCGCGGTCTTCCGCCTGACAGAGCAGCAAGTACGTTGCCTCGTTGGTCTGGAACCCGCGTAGCCAGCAGGTGTTGGTGAGATCCAGACAGATGAAATTCACGTCGAAGCCCACCAGCGGCTGCGACTCGATCTGCTCGGCGGCCGCGGGCTCAGTCTCCATCTCGGGGTACTCGGTCCGCAGCGCAGCCAGGGCCTCGTCGAACAGTGGTTCCAATTCGGCATCGGCAGGGTACTTCGTCAGCTGCCAGAACGCCGTGTTAGGGCTCGACACGACGACCTGTTCGATCTGGTAATCCGACGCTTCCTCGAGCGACCAATTCTCGGGGTATTCAAAGCGAAGTCCAGTTTGGTCAAAAACCGATGGCATAGTAGGAGTTCGAATTGCGGACGGCGGTACTGGGATTGCTAGCACAGGACATTCTATCAAATCGCGCAGCTCAGGCACATGGGTTGCGGCAGATCCACCAGCCTTGCTACTATCTCGCGGCATTCTCTCGTCGAAGGGGTGAACGATATCCTGATCCATACTGTCGATAAGCCCGAACCGCGCTGTCATCCGTGCCTCGTCGCGTCGCTGGCGTTAGTCCTGTTGAGCACGTGTGGTTGTATGTCGATGCGCAATCGCAAGATTGTGCCCGAGTCGCTCGCCACCTGCCGCGAGTTGTCGCACGATGGTGTGACCGCAATGGAACTGGGGCAATGGGACCGCGCGCGAGCGGTGCTGGACGAAGCCGTAACCACCAGCCCCACCGACGCCGATGCTCGGCGACACCTGGCCGAGGCGCTCTGGCAAACGCAATCGCGTGTCGAGGCGGTAGCGCACATGGAAGCCGCGGTAAAGATTGATCCAAGGCACGCCCCAACGGTCGTCCGCGCAGGTGAAATGCTGTTGGACATCGGCGATATCGATCAGGCGGAGCAACGGGCCGAGCAAGCGATCTCACTCGACTCGACGCTGGCGGGCGGTTGGGCCCTGCGCGGTCGGGTTGCACGGCAGCGAGGGAGCTCAAAGCGGGCGTTGGCCGACCTGCAGCAAGCGCTGCGTTACTCACCTCATCAAACCGATGTGCTGCTTCAAATCGCCGAAGTACAATACGAATTGGGCCGCCCACAACGCTGCCTGAGCACGCTGCACCGCCTGTTGGACATCTACCCACCGGGGCAAGAACCGCAACACGCGTTGTGGCTTGAGGGGCTCGCCTACAGCGCGATGGACCGGCATCAAGACGCGGTGGAGAGCCTCGCCGCGGCCAGCCAACGAGGCAGCGCGCCCGCCGAACTGTTGTATCAACTGGCAAGTGCTGAACATGCGACTGGGCAGACATCGGCTGCGGCGAACACTGCCAGGCGGGTACTCGCCATCAATGCCCAGCACGAGCCCAGCAAAGTCCTGCTCGCGCAACTGCAAGGGTTTGCCGATCCCAGCCAGGGCGGCGTCATCCGCCGCTAGGGGAATCCGCGCCGTTGGGACAATCGTCACGACCGGCCACGCCTGCTACTTTTTCCCTCGATGTGCGACATAGTAAGGTATGTTTGAGCGTACCTCGGAGGTCTGCGTCGGAATTCGTGCGGCCACCGACACCCGCCTATCAAGGAGCTTGATCATGCCTTCCACGCTTATGCCCGCCGAAGCCGCTACCACACCATTCATCGACCGTCGCGACCCGAACACCTCTGGTACCGTCAACGGCCGCGAACGTCGTCAGTTCGCCAACAGCCACGACCATCTCTCGCCAGACGCAGGCGAGTTGGCCCGCGCGATCGATCAGTACAAGCTGCAACATCGTCGTCGTTTCATCAACTTCGAAGAGATGCTATCGATCATGAAGTCGCTGGGCTATCACAAATAGGCTCACAGGCACATGTCGCGGTAGGTTGTTATCCCCTCCGATGAGCAATTGAGGGGATGTCCAACCATACAATCTCCCAGTCGACTATCGAGTCGCCCTCAGCAGGGCCATGCGTAGTTCTCGCCCCGTGACGAAACCGACCGTTCGACCTTTTTCGTCGAGCACGTGACCCAGCGCGTCCTCGCGTTGGCTCAACCCGCGCAATGCCGTCAGGCACGTCTGCTCCGCCTGCAATTCCACTAGCGGTCGCGGCTCTGGTAGCGAGGAAGTGTCATCCAGGTAGAGATCCATCATCCGCAGGTAGCCGACGAGCCGGCGACCTTGTCGGGTGTCTTCCACTGGCAGCAACGTCCGGCGGTGGCGCTGGGCGATGCGTAGCACATCGCTCTTACTCATCGTGGTTGTCGCGCGTACGGCGCGGCCGGCCGGTAGAGCGAACGTCTTCACTGGCTTGCCGGCGACCGCGAGCATCGACTGCGCCAACGCTTGTTGCGCCGGCAGCAAGATTCCCGCTTCGTGCCCCTCATCCAAGAGTTCCCCCAGCTCGCGCTTCGCGAGCCGCAGCCGGAGTTCCTGAGGGCTGTTGTTGGTCAGCAGTTGCAGAATCCGACTAAAGCCAGACAACACGAGAGTGATCGGAGCAAACAGCACACTGCACAGCACAATCGCCGGTGTGCAACGTTTGAGCAACCGATTCGGCGCTTCGAAGAAGAGGCTCTTGGGAAGCAACTCACCAAACAGAAATAGTACCGGAGCGATCACAATCGGGCCGAGCACATCAACCAGTGCGCCGCCCGCAGGAAAGAAATGCTGGGACGCCATGACCACCGACAGCGACGTGACGTAGTTGGCCAAATTGTTGCCGACAAGCATCGTCGCGACGAAGAATGTCGGTTGATGGGCCAACCACAACAGCACCTTGGAGACCCAGCTCCCCGCGAGTGCTTCGATCGCCAACCGCACCCGCGTAGCGCGATAGAATCCCGTCTCGGAGCCGCTAAAGAACGCGCTCAAAACCAACCCAATCAGCAATAGTAGCAGGATAATCAGCATCAGAGAGTCAATTTCAAAACAGCCGCTTCATAAGTACAAGCTGCAACGTCGCCAATAGGTTGAGATCTCGTTGGTAACATCACTCACCCTGCTCCGATCGCAATCGCAAATGCACGAGCATATTCTCCTGTGGCTCCGCCTCGATCACTTCCAGCGAAAACATCTCCCACTCGAATTGATCGCCTTGCACGGGCAGACGTTGCAGGACTTCTTGCGCCACTCCCGCGACGGTCGTACTTTTCATCGCGGGTAGCTGCACGTCGAACTCGCGACTTAACCGCCGCAAAGTCGCCATACCCGTGACCTGCCAAAGATTCTCCTCCAGCTGGTGGATGGGCGACGTCTCAAGCAACCGCGCACTACGACTCGCCTGGTCGGCGAACACGTACTCCAACAGATCCTCCAAGGTGACGATGCCGATGGTCTCGCCCAGCTCGTTGATAATCGCCGCGACTTCTTGCTCTTGACGTTGCAATTCGTTGAGCACCGAAGCAGCTGTGGCACACCACGGAATGTAGATGACCGGCTTGGCGAATTTTTCCAGGTGGTTGCGAGGAATCGTCGGCAGATAGTTCAGTGCGATCGCGCCGATGATCTCGTCGCTATCCTCCTCGTTCACGAGCACATAGCCACTACGCGTTGGCCGGCCGCCCAAGTCGCTGAGGCTCACCGGCGGCGAGAAGGATCGATACTGCTTGCGCGGCCGCATCAACTCCTCGGCGCGTAAATCGGATAACAACACGATATTCTGCAGCGCCAACCGCTCCAGCGCCGCCAGCTCTTCATCGGCGGTCGACACCGTGATGGCTTGTTCTAAATCACGTAGAGCCAGGTAGGGCTCCGGTTGAAAATTGGGAAATAGCAGTCGCCGCACGGCGCGATTGGTCGTGGCAAACATCGGTAGAAACGGATCGAACACACGTACCGCGGCAGCCAGCGGCAGACTCAGAGTTTGCGCCAAGACACGCGGCATCAACACACCAACGGTCTTGGGGATCATTTCACTAAACAGAATGATTGCCAACAGCGCCAACAGCGCGACAGTCCCCGCCTCGGCGTGCAGCCGGTCGCGTTCGAGCTTGATGCTGACCACCGAAGCGAGCGCGAAATAGACGACATTGATGATCAGATTCCAAAACAGAATTGCGGTGAGCAGTCGATCGGGTGACTCGAGCAACCGGATCGCTATCTGACCGCTCATCCCGCCGCTTCTTAGCGCGCGCCGATCATCCGCCTGCAGGGAAAACAATGCCGCTTCGCTGCAAGAAAAGAAGGCAGACCCCGCCGCCAGCAGCAGCATCGCCACAAAGAGAGGGCTGAATTGTTGCAAAACGATCACGGCGCGTGTCTCGTGACAATGACGAGTGACGAAGCACCGAGTGACGAGATTCCGGCTGTTTCCATCCCTAGGCAACTCATGCTGTTCTTGTCGGTCGTCATTCCGATTTCGTCATGGATGCGTCTCACGTCTGATCGGTCGTTCTCCCCGTGGCCACGTCGAACTCCGCGATCGCCGGGATCAACATCGCCGTCGTGGCAAACCCATAGGTCGCAACCGTCAGTAAGAATGCTGCGCCAAAACTTGCCTGCAGAAAACTCGTAATCACGTAGAACGTCACAAACGGAGTCGCGAACGACGCGAGACCGATCGCCTTCGAAGGATTTCGCCTTCCCAGTGTCAAGAACAGACCGGCGCCGCCGCCAACCATGAACGCCACAAACGCTTGCAGTTGGTTATTGAAGGAGCCCTGAAAGGCCACCATCATCCGCATGCAGACGGCGATCCCCAACAGCAAGAACAGCACGGTGCTGAGACTCACGCCGACGGCCGTGCGCGACTCGGAATACGTCATCCCCACATGGACTCCCAGCATCGCCACGAAGGCGTTCATCACCAGCGTGGCGATGACTAGAAAGATCAGATTCTCAGTCGTCATGTAGTCCTGAAACCACAACACCAGACAGAGTCCGATGGGCAGTAGAATCATCTCTTTCGAGTTGTAGAAGATGCCGCCTAGCTTGCCGAAGATAATCTCCTTGGGAGTCAGATCGGTCACCAACAACAGGTCGAGCGCTCGCAGGTCACGTTCGTTGGTCAACGAAGTCACCGCGAGCGCGTTGACCAGAATCAATCCCAACACCATCAACGGCACCAGCGGCCTGGCGGTGTCCGATACGGCACCGGACGCCGCACGGTAAGCCGGCGTGCCATCCTGCAAGGCCGAAAGCACCGCGAAGCTACAAATGGCAAAGATCACCAAGTAAGCAATCCGCACCACGACGATCTTCTTGCCGTACGCCCAGGTGCAGAGTTCCCGCCATAAAATCGGATTGTCCCAGACTCGACGAGACGCACTTGTCGCGTTTGACGTGGCTGCCTCAGTCGCCTCAGATTCGGTTTCCGCAGCGGGCTGACGAGCCTCTTGCGTCGGGTTCCAGACCCGCACTCGTGCGATCGCCCACAGATTCAGTAGCACCGTCCCAACGGTGCCCACGAGCAAGAACATATTGACTGGCACACGGTACCAGGCCACTTGTCCTAACTCGGCCGCACTCCCCACCAACGGACGAGTCGCCGCAAAGATCGCTCGGATTGGCGATACCGCTACGGCCCAATCTTCCGCGCTCACACCCATCCATTGCTGTCCGAACACACCGACCGCGATCATTTCGCCGCCGATGAACCACAGCACGAGCAGCAGTGCCGTCAGAGCCAATGATTGAAACGTCCGCTCGCGCCATAGTGCAATCGTCGAGCCCAGACTGCCCGCCACCGCGGCCGAGACGAAGGTCACCGCCACGACGCGGAACACCTGGCCGTAAGAAACGCCCCCCAGCAGGGTGATCAGCATCAGCAACGCGACCGCCGCCAGCGCGGGGACCACGATCGCGAGCATACTCGCTAACAGCTTGCCGAGCACGAGTTCGACGTTGCTGAGGTTGGTCATCAGTAGCAAATCGAGCGTGCGACGGTCCTTTTCCTGGGCTACGGCGGCGGCCGTCAAAAGCGCCGAAAATGCCACGGCAATCGCGAGTTGCAGCGGAGCCAACACCGCGAAAATCGCGGAGCCAAATCGGGCCAGATCTGCCAAACCACTTTGCTGCTTGGAACCAAACAAGATCAGCCAAGCGGTGAACACCAACCCGAACAGCGCCGCGACGTACACGGCCCGTGTCAGATAGAGTCGCAAGCTCCGAGGAGTCGTGATGATCTCGCGATTGAAAACCGGCCCAACAAACAACGTGAACACCTCGATGCGGCTCAAATGGCGGCGGCTTGCGCTACCCGACGATCGTCAGCTGACCGTGCTAACTCCACTATAGGTGAGCCAATTGGGCGAGTCGAGCCGCTTCCGACAAGGCCGGCTAATCTGCGCGATCCGAATAACCTTGCCAAGCTGTTGGAATTTCGCTGCCTTCCCAAGTCGGCCCACCTCCGGACTGGTGCAAACCCCGTTTGAATCGATTAGAATGAGCGGTTACCCGCGAGTGCGGATATCTGCCAATAAGTATCCCGTTCAAATATGCCCCCGCCGGGGCGATTCACGTTGAGGAAACCATGATCTCAAGCAAGCGTTTCTCTGCCCATGCCTTCCTGACACTGACACTGCTGGCCAGCTTGTTCCTTGCCGCGTGCGTGGCTCCCGGCCTCTCGCACGCTCAAGAGGGTGGCACCAACAAGATGACGCCAAAATACTTGATCGGTGATGCGGTCTCGCTCTCGAATCGCGAGTACCCAGAGATCGACAAAGCCATTCAGCGTTTCGAGAATAGCGATATCCCAGGCGCGCAAGACTTTCTGGAACGAGCCAAAGAGAAGTACCCAAAGCTCGCACCGGTCAATGTGATGTTAGCCAAGATGCACCGCTTTTATCGGAGTGCTCGCGGTCTGCAGTTTTACCTAGAGCGCGCCACGATCGAGACGCCCGACGACCCGGAAGCCTACCTAATTCTTGCAGACACCGCGTTCCGCGCTCAGCGCACGGCCGAATCGCTTGCACTGTTTGAGTATGCTGCTCCGTTGGCGGAGAAATTTACAGAAAACGCGAAGCGCCAGCGGACCTTCAGGATTCGCGTGCTGGCAGGGCGCGCGGCAGTCGCTGAGCGCAGGCGGCAGTGGGATCAAGCGAGTGAGTATCTGGAGCAGTGGCTGGCGCTCGACCCCGAAAACGCGCTAGCACACACACGCACGGGCATCGTCCAGTTCCGCCTAGACAAAGCGAAGGAGGCGTTGGCCTCGCTGACCAAGGCACGGGAACTCAATCCCGATGCGCCGCATCCGTTCGTTTCGTTGGGTCAACTGTTCTACGCCAACGACGAAAATGACAAGGCACGCAAGTCGTTTGAGAAAGCTTACAACGAAGACAAATCCGACGCCAAGGTGGGGCAAGCCTACGCCGAGTGGCTCATTCAAATGCAGGAACTCGACAAGGCCCAGCAAGTCGCTGCTGAGCTACGGAATCAAACGCCTGATGCAATTCCCGCATTGCTGATGGACGGCATCGTTGCGTATATGCAGGGGGACTCTGCTCGGGCTGAGTCTGCCCTCCAAAAAGTTCTCAGCCTCGACCCACGCAATGCTCAGGCGACCGACTTGATGGCACTGTTGCTGATCGACAGCGACGAGGTCTCAGACAAGGAACGAGCGTTGCAGTACGCTCAAAACAACTCTGAGCGGCTCCCCAACAATGCACAGGCCAGCGTCACACGAGCCTACGTCCTCTATGAGTTGGGTCGCAAGGAGGAAGCCAATACGTCACTGCAATCAGCGGGCAAACTGCAAATCCAGCCAGATTCGACGTATCTGATCGCAAAAATTCTGGCTGCGGAAGGCCAAGACGACAAGGCGATCGCGGCGCTAGAAAAGATTGTCGGCAAGAAGGGCGGATTGATTATCTTTCACAAGGATGCGGAAGAATTGCTGGCGCAACTTAATGCCAAGACTGGCACCAACTAGCTCCAACAAAATTAAAAGGTCATAGCAAGTCGATCCGTCGTCTTGCTATGACCTTTATCCTGAAGCAAAACACCAGAAGTGTTTCGCCCTCCCGTTCTCTTTGTACTGCATGTATCGGCGACCGCCGGGGCTGCTCTATAGCCCAATTCTCTCGGTTTTTCGAAACCGTCCCAACTTGCCGGCTGGGCAAGGCTGGAGGGCGCAAAAAAAAGCAGGCAGGCTTCGCGAGGAAACCTGCCTACCCTCGGCCAGCTGCGCTAGTCGGTGAGCCACACTCCCCAGTAGGCTACCGATAACGAGGCTGGGTCGGACGAATTGTGAGCGAGTTCGTAAATCGCGAGTGCGTCGTGACTCGGAACTCACGAAACTCGATTATCTGCTCGTGGGTCGATTCTGCTCCGGTTGGGGAAGCTGGGGTAAGCCTAAGCTCTGCAACGATGGCAAGTTCTGCAGTTGTTCCAGCACGCCCTGAGGCTGCTGCAGCAACTGGCCACCTGCTCCGCCGATCTGAGAAAGATCCGTGCGGGTCAGCAACTCGCTGCTATCGACAGGGATGCTGCCCAGAATCGCGTACTCAGGCTGTTCGACGTTGTACAGGGGTGCATACGGCTCGTATCCGTAGTGCCCGGCTGCGGAGTGACATTGCCCCTGGTGACAACATCCACCTTCAGCACAGCACATTGTGGCCGTGCAGCCAGTCGACTCGCAGCCACCGGTGCACGTGCCGCCAGTGCACATTCCACCGGTGCACATTCCGCCGGAGGCGCAGGCACAGTCTTTGTTGGAACGGCATCGCTGCGGGCAAGCGGCAATCGGCGTGCAACCGCATTTGCGTGCGTAAACATGGTTGTAGCGGCGATAGTGACAGGGGCCGTACGGGCTGCAGTAGCCCGGGTAGTACGGATGACACCATTTGCATGCCGGCGAAGTGGTACAGGTCGTCTTGCACGGACTGAACAAACCGTAGCGACACGACGAGGGATGGCGCGGCACGAAGTAGTCCGAATTCCAGTTCCACGTACAGCCGCTACCATCTTCGGTAGGCATCGTGGAGCCAAAAGTCTGCCAAAAATGTCGGGCATCGGCCTTGGAAGCCAGCGCCAGCGACATGGCGAGCGCGAGAGCAACACAACCGAGCCAAGGAAGTAATCGCATGGGAGTGACCTTCGGTGGGGAGTTGGGGGTTGTTGGGGAGCGTCGAAGCACTAGGCTTTAGACTCCTAAAAAGATGGGTTATGCCCGCGCAGCTGGCAAACACGCGCCGGCAGCTTTTTGTCGTCAGCAGACCTTACGGAGCCGTCACAATCCGACCAGCCGCCGAGTCCATCGTTGACAGTCTGTCGATTCTGCCGGTTGTATCGTTTCCGGCAGCGCACTGGATCGCGTTCGCCTTCGCCCTGCTGTTGGCCACCTTCGCCCAGCAAGGCGTCAAGATTCTCCGCCACACAACCCTCGCAGCCCCCTGTCTGTGGGTAGCCGCCTCTGCCTGCAGCCTGGCGATCGGCACATTTCTGGACTCTCGCCTGGAAGGCATCACCTTGTCCGCGGCACACTTCGCCATCGCCACCACCACGCTTTGTCCGCTGATGGCCGTGCTAGGGGCTCGTCGTCCGCAAGATCGCGGCTGGCAGTGGGTCGTGTTTACATTGTGGATCGTGCTAGTGTGGCCGGCGGCGCAGGCGGTCGCGCTGCCAGCGGGCGTCAAGGTCGAACTGTTCGTCGCGTGGAAGCTATTCCTCTGGATCCTGATCGCCTTAGGCGTACTCAACTATCTGCCCACACGACACTGGCGGGCGACGATTTTGGTCGCGCTGGGGCAGGTGCTGCTGCTCCGGGAGCACCTAGGGCTACCGCCGGACGGGTCGCCGCCGATCAGTGAGATCGTCGCGTACCTGAGCCTGCTCTCGGCGGCCGGCATGGTCACCAACGCGCGCGACGCGACGCTCGAGCCGCTGGACGCCAGTCTCCCTTCGCTCAACTCGCACTGGCTCTCCTTCCGCAATAGCTACGGCTCGTTCTGGGCGCTGCGGCTGCTTGGGCGAGTGAACCAAAGTGCCGAGCAGCGCAACTGGCTACTACGCTTGGAATGGTCGGGCCTGGTCACGACCGGCGAACAAGAACCGAGCCCCGAGCAACTCGAGGAAGTCCGCCAAACGATGGACTCCGTGCTGCGACGGTTTGTCTAGTCGCAAAGCTGTAGGCACGGCGAGTCGGTAGCACTTCATCGTCCGACTAACAGCCGATTGCCGTCACGCCAGCAGCCCCTCGGCGACCTCCCCTGCCCTCATGTTGGTCGGGAAGATACCAAGTCCGATTAGCGCTCATCGCGCAGATTAGCGGTCCATCATTTCGCGACTGGCCAAAAATAGTTCTCGCAATCGGCCACGTCGTTTGCACAATGAGTCTGCCATTCAGTAGCAAGCGCTGGCACCGAACCACGTGAGGAATGGTGGGCCGGAGAATTTTCGGACCTTTTCGGACACGCCTGCCAAAGCGGTTTGACGCTGCACTGGTAATGTTTACGCGTTCCGACGCGTGAGGATTTTCGAACACATGCGCGGCCGGTTGTCCTAAAAGTCGGGCGCCATATGCCACCCGACGCAGCGCTGGACATTGCCTGGCTAGTGCGAAACGAGATTTCACCACTCCGCCGGAGGCGGATTTTTCGGACACCGACAACGTGTCCAATCGCGAGTTGCAAAAACACCAGTCGGGGGGGTGCCTATGCCGCGCTACAGATCGAGTTCGTCGAGCGAGTCCATCAGACGATCGAGGTCGTCCTGGGGTTGATCGTCGGCCGGTGTCTCTGCATGGCGTTTTGGGATGCCCACGTCCATGCCGACCGCTTCGCGTCCGACGAGCAGGAGTTGCTCGTCACGTTCGCGCGCGGCGACCTCCACGGCGGTGTCGGCCCCAGGCGTGCCGGGGTCGGGTGCGCCGAAGAGTTGCGAGAGATCGATTTTCATATTGCCGCCCACTTCTGGGCTGCCGGCAATCGTGGGGGTTTTATGTTGCGGAAAGATAATGGCGTTCTCAGGACAAACGCGGCTGCACGCCGGGCAACCTTGTCGGCAATTGTCGGGCTGCTCGACGAGGATCGTCTCTTGCGCGTCGATGCCGTACACCCCGAACAGACAGAAGTCGATGCACTCCAGGCAGTTCGTGCAACGGCTGAAGTCGATCACCGGGTACCAGCGCCGCGCGGCGTCTTCGTCGATGATTGTGGGGGCTGGGGGCTGGGGACTCGGGGCTGGGGCATTGCCGTGGGACGCGTCGCCGTTGCCGTTCCCATTGCCGTTGGACAGGTAGCGCTCCATCTGCTCGGGCTTGGGCGAACCTTGAATCCAACTCGTGAGTTCGACCGTGGGCGTGCTCAGCTCGCCGGCAATGCGGCGAATCTCTTCGAGGTAAACATCGGCCTCGTCGTAGGCCCGCAGGTCGAGAGCGTAGACCTTGCGCGGCGGCAACTCGCGTCGATCGATGACCCGCTGCTTGTCGTCGGCCGTCTCGTCGTCGGCATCGAGTTCGGCGTCTTCCTCGTTGTCATCCTCGTCGTCCGACTCGCCCATCGACTTCAGCAGCGTGGTACCTTCCTGCCCACGGATTTGGTTGCGATCGAGGATCCACCGCGCCGCGCGCGGGTAGAGCCAGCTGCACACGACGACATCGCCGCCGATGCCCGACAGACACAGCATGCCAGTGCCGTCGGCTTTGAGATCGTAAAGGTTGGGAACGACCGTCACGTCGACGCCGCGCTCGCCGAGCAACCCGGCAACGATCGCTTCCTCCAGCGCCCGCTTCTTCGGGTTCTGGCTACGACTCTGGGAGACAACAACGGTGAGGCGATGGGGCATAGTTCGATTATTAAGAGTCGGGCGGAGAATTGCAACGTGCTCAGCAATCAGACGACCACCGCTGGCAACGCAATGACGAAAAACCTAAACACCCAAGCCCAAAAATTCGTCATTGGGTACTTCGTCATCCGTCATTATTCATGTGTTCATCTGGCCTTTGATCGTTTTCTGCGTGACTTCCCACACTGCGGTGAGGTGTTCCAGGTACGCGGGCGGATCGAACAGGTCGTCGCCCACGCCGGCGATTTCGAACAACCAGCCCTCGCCGTACTTGTCGACGTTGATCGCCGACGGGTCTTTCAGCAAGGTCTCGTTGAAGGTCGTCAGCGTGCCCGGCATCGGGGCGTACAGCGACGCCTCGGCCTTTTGGCTTTCGATTTGGCCGATTTCCTGCCGTTCGGCGAGAACCGTGTCGGCCGGAATATCCCAATCGAGGAAGTAAACATCTTGCAGCAGTCGAACAGCATACGCGCTAAAGCCGAATCGAAACCGTCCTTCATCGACTTGGCTGGCCCACATGTGATTGCGAGCGTACTGCCGATCGGTCGGAAACTCGGCTGCGAACTCACCCATCATGAACGTCAGGCTGTGGGCGTTGGGCTGTGGGCTGTCGGCCATCGCGCTCACGTGTACCGCACGTCACGGTGTTCAGGTTCGAAGAAGGCGGGGAGCAAACCGTCGACTCGCAACAGACCCGCCCGGGTGAGTTCCACGCGGCCATTGGTTCGTTTTGCCCAACCCTCGGATTCATATTCTTCCCACACGGGGCGCCAGTGATCGAAAATATCGACGTCGTATTTGGTTTGAAAGTAGGCACCGTCGAGGTAGCCGCGCTTGAGCTGCAGGATCAGCTCGCGCACCAATTGCTGATGCTCCGTCGGACGGAACGCGCGATTGAGTGGCAACTCGCCTGCTTCGAGCATGCCGCAATAATCTTCCCACTCCGGCTTGTTCTGATAGTGGACGCCCGAGACATGACCGAAGCTGGCAATCCCAGTGGCAAGCAGATCGCTGCCGCGCCACAGGTTGTCGCGATAGCTGAAGTTCACCGCGTCGGGGTTCTTCACCATCGTGTACGCACTGGAAACCGCATAGCCGGCCGCCGCGAGCTGATCGAAGGCGTAATCTACCCAGGCTCGTTTCTGCGGCCAATCAGCCACCGGGGTTTCGATCTTGTTGCCAAGAATGTCCTTGGAATAGACCGTGTTGAACGGCAGTTCCATCTGGTAGATCGTCACACTGTCGGGGGCGAAGTCGATCGTCTTCTGCACGGCATCTCGCCAGGCGTCTTCCGACTCACCCACCATGCCCGAGATCAGGTCGATATTGACGTTCTGAAAGCCCGCGGCCTGGATCCAGGGCCACGCCTTAAAGATTTCGGCCGACTCATGAGCGCGGCCGTTCTCGCGCAAAATGTCGTCGTTGAAGTGCTCGACGCCCAGACTCAATCGCGTGACGCCAAGCTCGCGGAGCGTATGCACCTTCGGTTCGCTCAACGTGCCCGGCTCACACTCGAAGGTGACTTCTTCCGCCTGATCCCAACTGATGTTCGCGCGCAAGCGATCTACCAGTCGAGTCAATTGCTTCGGGCTAAGAAACGAGGGTGTGCCGCCACCGAAGTACACAAAGCGGAACGGCCGGTCACCCATCACCGGCAACTGGCTGACGAGTTCAATCTCACGCGACAGGGCCGCCAGGTAGCGCTCGACCTCGGGCGCATTCTTGTCGGTGAACACCTTGAAATAACAAAACTTGCAACGTTTACGACAGAACGGAATGTGCAGATACAACCCCAACGGCACGTCGGCAGGCGGCGCGCCCATGACCGAAGTCACTTCGCCCAGCTGGTCGCCCGTCCATTGCGAGAACGGCGGGTAATTGCTGATGAAGTAGGAGCCAACTTCGGTTTTTGTCGATTCGGTGGTCATAAAGAATTAGCCACAGATGAACACAGATGAACGCAGATCAGAGCAAGGGACACGCTAGTCATGAATCAATCGCTTGATTTGAAGTTTAGGTTGGCCGAAGTTCAGCAGCAGTCCAATTCGATTATTCGTCGCTCTCAAGTAGTTGATGCATTGGGCAATATGTGCGTCCTCAATTTGGCGAACATGCTTGAGTTCAACTACTACGATGTCTTGTACCAGTAAGTCAGCATAATACTCACCGACAATGATCCCATCATATATCACAGTGAGAGGAACTTGACGCTTAACCTCTAGGTCAGTCTTCGTAAGCTCATAAAAAAGAGCATTTTCATACACCTTTTCAAGAAACCCCACGCCCAACCCTGAGGATACCTTGAAAGCACACCCAATAATCTGTTCCGTAATATCGTCAACATTCAATCTGTGTGCATCGGTGTTCATCTGTGGCTAGATTACTCTGCCTTGCCGAAGCAGTACAGCGTACCATCTTCGTTGCCGAGGATCAGCCGCCCTTGGTCAGCCGCTGGCGATGCGAGGAACGAGCCACCGGCTTGATATTGCCAAACTTCGTCGCCACTATCGAGATTCACCGCATACAGGCGGCCACGCTTGGTGGGCAAAAAGACCAGGTCGCCGGCAATCATGGGCGAGGCTTCCACTCGGCTGCGGACCGTGAATTTCCAGAGCGGCTCCCCCTTGCTCGGATCGAGCGCGGTCACGAGCTTGCCTTGGTTGGGAAATACGATGCAATTTGGTTTGGCGGCGGCGGCAGCGCGGATGGGCTGCCCTTGCTTGCTGTCGTTGTACTGCCAACGCACTTCCATCGACTTGGCGTCAATCGAGTAAAAAGTTCCCTGTTCGGTCCCGAAGAAGACATTGCCTTCGATCACCGCCGGCGTCGAACCCGTCTGCGCATCGATGTCGAGTCCCGAGGTCCCCTCGCCCGTCTGAATATCGACCGCTTGAAACCGTTGGTCGCATCCCGCCAGCAGGACTTGACCCTCGACCACAGTCGGCCAGCAACGCAGCGGGGCTTCGATCTGATACTGCCAAACGACCTCGCCCGATTTGAAGTCCAGCGCCAACAACTCACCCGCTTCCAGTGTGAGCAATACTTTGCCTTCGTGGATGTTAGGGGCGGCGTACGACTCGGAGGTCGCCTCGTATTCCCAGACCTGCTCGCCATCGGCGGCTTTCAGGCAACGCACGAAGCCGTTGTAGTCGCTCACGACGACGTGGCCGTCGGCGTAGGCGGCGGCCGTGGTGAAGCCGGAATCTTCGAAGGTCTTTTTCCAAAGCGGCTGACCGTCGGCCAGGCTGACGGCATGAAAGGTTCCATCAAAGTCGCCGATGAAGACCTTGCCGTCGGCGATGATGGCAGTGGCTTCAAAGCCACTCTCCTCGAGCGTGTGTTTCCAAAGCACGTCGAGTTCGCTGCCGATCGCCGAAGTAGCCACACCGGTGGCCATCGCATCGCCGCGCACCAGCGGCCAATCCGCCCAGGCCGAGTTCGGCAACAGCATCAACAGCAAAGCAAGCGCGGCGCGCGGGTCAGTAAGCACGTTCATAGAGCTGAAGGAGTTCGGGTATGCCAACTTCAATTGGGTTAAAGGTAGCCGTCCATTGCCTGGAGGCGTCTTCAGCGAGCTGCGGTAACAGGCTGCGGTCGACGTCGCGTTCCTGTAGTCTAGCAGCTAGGCCGGCCTCGCTGGCGAGTTGCCGCAGAAAATCGGCCAGCTCCGCCGAGCCACCAGTCGGACAGTTCGGCTCGTCGGCCGTCGCGGCGAGCAGTTGGCGATACCAGTCTTCGCATTGTTGGCCGTTGAATCGCACGACGTGTGGCAACATCAGCGCGACCGCTTCCCCATGGGCAATGCCGTACGTGGCGGTCAGCGGGTTGGCCAAGGCGTGGGCGGCGCCGAGCATCGAATTCTCGATCGCTAGACCCGCCAGACAGGCGCCAACTTGCATTTCGCTACGTGCGTCAATCTCCTCCGGCTCGCTCAGCACACGTAAGAAGTTCGGTGCGAGGTGCTGCCAGGCTTCCAGGCTGAACCTTGCCGAGGCCTCGCTCCGCTTTTTTGTGACGAAGGTCTCAACTGCGTGGGACAACGCGTCGAAGCCTGACAACGCGGCCACGCGCGGTGGCTGGGTGACGGTCAGTTCCGGGTCGAGGATCGCAACGCGGAAGGCGGCGCGCTTGTCGCCGCAGGCCATTTTGACGTGGGTCTCGGCGTCGGAGATCAGCGCGAACGACTGGGTCTCGCTGCCGGTGCCGGCCGTCGTTGGCATGGCGATCATCGGCAGCATGTCGGCCGTCGCCTTGCCGACGCCCCAAAAGTCCTGCATCCGTCCACCGCAGGAGTACAAAAAGTTGATCCCCTTCGCGCAGTCCATCGAACTACCGCCGCCGATGGCGATAATCAACTCTGGACGGAACTCCTTGGCCACTGCGAGTCCCGCATCGACGTGCTCGGTCGTGGGGTTTTCCTGCAGGCCGTCGAAAATCTGCGTTTCAATTCCGGCTTGCTGCAACGAGTCGATTCCGCGCTGCGTATGTCCGACCTTCTCGATACCCGGGTCGGAAACAACCAAAGCTCGCTGCGCCCCAAACCAAGCGGCGGCTTCTCCAAGCGAGGCAATTTGCCCCGCGCCGTGCAGCACGCGCGTCGGTGATTCGAGGTTGAGGGAGGGCATTGGGGAGGGCGCGGGGGGGAGGGACAGTCGAGCTAAGCAACTTGCAACGCGCGGCTGCGGTACAGAAACTCTATCAAGTTTCCTTCGTGGGGTTGCAGCCAGTCAAGTTGTGGGGTGGGAATCGGTCCCAGGTTCAGTCGGTCGATCTCGGTGGAGGCGATCAAGTCTTGGCGGAACGCTTCATCATTGGTGATGGCCGTGCAAACCAACGTGTACTCCATCGCGGTGAGCATCTTGTCTTGCGGGCATTCAACGACGTTCACCAGCGGGAACATGTATTCTTTGTTGCGAGAATCCGAATCTTGCGAGCTGTGATGCAATACGACCGGTCGCAAATAGGCGACCGGGGGCTTCTCGACGAGTCGGTCTCCATAGCTGGCAGTCATGTCCGTGACAGCCGGTGTGTCGACGTCGCGCTCGACGCCCTTCCAAATGGCCTGTGCGGCGCCTTCGATGGTGAACGCAGCCAGTCCGGCATTGGGATCATCAGGCGGAAGCACTTCGATCGGACCCAGTTTCTCCGCCAGCGCGGCGGCGATTTCTTTCGTGTGACGCGAAGCGTAGATACTCGAAATGTTGATACAGCTACGACCGCCGTTGCGGTACACACTGTCGGCCATCATGTCGATGTGTTGTTCCCACTGGTCGACACAGTCGTCGCCAAAGATGATCTTACTGAACCCCGGTCCGTGGACCTGCACCATCGGATTGCCTGCGTACTGCTCTACGGTCTGGGGGCCACCGAAAATCATGCTTCGCCGGCAACTGGTCAGAATCGCGCCGCCGATCTCGGCGCCAGCACCAGGGTAGAGACAGAACGCCTGTTTGGGAATTCCCGCCTCGACCATTGCCGCAAACACGCGGTACGGTGTCCAGGGCTCGCTGCTACCGGGCTTGAGCACCAAACCCATCTGCAGCGGGATCACTGGCAGCCACAAAGTGTGGACACCGGGCGAATTCGACGGCAACACGGCACCGAGAGCGTCGCATTGTGCCTGATAACTGACAGTCACGCCGCGACCTTCCTCGCCATAGCCGCGTGCGAGGATTTCCAAATCGAGTCCACGCGTGAGGCAATCGAGAATCTGATCGATGTTCTTCAGCACGAACGCATTCTTGGTGACGTTCGCTTTGCACATCGAAATCGGCATGCCGGTGGTCGCCGACTGCTGTTGAATGAAGTCGTCAGGCGATTGCTGCGAGTCGCCGACGGTCAGCGTCCCGGATTCAAACAGTTCGCCCGCCGCTTTGCATTTTTCGATCAACTCCGCCGGCGACATCGCCTGCAGAGCTCGCCGCGCATGGCGAGCCTTTCGCGCGTCGCGCTTGATGATCCCCGAGCCAACAGCATGCACCTTGGCCACAGGCTCACCCGTATAAAAATGGTTAACTTCGTCCACTTCGAGCGACTGGTAGGGTTCGCCCCAACGGATTGCTGGTAGTTCGATCATGGGTTTGCTGAGTCTGCTACGGCTTGAATGTTAATACGATCCGTCTTGTATCGGAACAAGATGTCAACTCTCTTTGACTCGCCTTGAGTGATATCGCGAAGCGTGTAGTAGAAGTAAGCAAAGTTCGTGCCAAGCGGATTGGCCAGAACGAGAGTCTCTTCCCTCAACTCCACTTTGGTTGGATCGTCTGGTAGATGCCTGCTCAGCTCTGCAGCGGAACCACTTTCCAGCGACCACTTGTACCCCCGCCACGGACCAAACATCCCGCCACCAGTTTCAATCAGCATCCACTTTGCCTTCCCAAACGATTTCTCATCGACAGTGAGTTGGTCATCGATAATGTTGATTTCCATTGATTCAAGCAAAGGCAGGCTTTTATCCTTCAAACGGAAGGAAATTCGATCGTTGATGTGAGAGATCTTGAGGGTCTTGTTGATACCCCTCGGAACTAAACGAATCGATTTGTGTAGCCGCAAGAACTCTTCGTACTCCAGTTCAGACAAACCGAGCTTCGGCGTGTAAAGGATTGGCGTGCTGGGAGTCGCGGCTTGCGATTGCTTGACGAACCATTCGGAATCTGCAGCCATCCCAGACTTGAGTTTTGCTCCCAATTCCTCAAAGCGAGGTGTAGTGTTGAACTTCATAAACTCAACAACGAACTCGCCAGACGGTAAGATTTGCGCGAGTGAGACTTGCTCGACTGCAATAGCTTGTCTCGATTGAGAAATGCAGGAGCACAACGCCAGCGCAACCAGAACGACAAACGGTTGCCGTCGCAGCTTCTGGAAATCTACTCGAGACACCATCTCAGTACACCCCGACCGTCGTCGCCTCGGCCAATCTGCGGAAGGGGCGGACGCCGCTCATGCCGTCCCAGGGGTATTTTTCGTAGGGCGGTTCACGTTCTCCTTCGTCACGTTCGAGGAAGCCTGGCACAAAGAACTCCTTGGTCAATGTTGTCAGCTTTGCCCGACCAGTTTCGCCATAGCCGACAACCTGATCGGTGTCGTCGAAGTCAACAACTTCAACCACAGCACGCGGCTGGGGCGCGTAGTAGGTAATCTTATAGTCATTGCCCGCATTGCATGGCCCGCTGGCCGCCAGCCCCATGAGCGTATTGCCGTAGGTGGGCGTCATATAAATGCCACTCTCTTCCGGCGGGCCACCGAACAACTCCTCAACGCAGAACTTAGTCCACTGCGGCGTGAACTCAGTACCACCTGAGAAGATCCCAGTGATGCCTACTTCCGCGATGCTCGTCCCACGTTCCTCGAGTTCTAAGCAGAGCGACTCGATCAACTTCGGCGTGCCGAACATGCACTTCACGTCATGGCCGGCGGTGAGCACGGTGATCGCTTGATCAATACAGTGCTTCTTGTACGCTTCGAGGTGATCCATCCATCCCTTCTTGATCAACTTGATCACCCAGCGGGGATCGAGGTCGATGCAGAAACTGATGCCGCCCCGATGTTGCGCGAGATGCTCCACAGCGAGGCGCAGCCGTCTCGGACCAGAGGGCCCGAGCATCAACCAGTTGGAGCCCCTGGGAAAGTACTCATCGGGCAGTGTGTCACTAAAGATCGAGTAGTCGGTGCGGAAATCGTCGATCGCGATCCGACTCTTCGGCACGCCGGTCGTGCCGCCGGTTTCGAACACGTATACCGGCTTGTCGGCCAATCCCTGAGGAACCCAGCGGCGTACCGGGCCGCCACGAAGCCACTCGTCTTCGAACGAGGGAAACTTTTTGAGGTCGTCGTAGCACTTCACCTCTGTGAGCGGATCGAAGTTGAGTTCCGACTTCTTTTCCAACCAAAACGGACAGCCTGTCGATTCATGGAAGTGCCAACCGACGATCTCGACGGTGTGGGCATCAAGCGCCTCGCGCGCGGCGGCCAGCGCCTGCGGATCTACTTCAGTCACAGTGACGCACCTTGCTCAAGCGGTGGCCAGTTACTGGCGAACTGGCTAGGAGGGCATTGGCGAACCCAAGCGTACTGAGAATTGAGCCGCCACTTATAAGCTATTGACCATACCGCAGGGACAGAGTGATCGCAACGGGCGAATTTAGCCCTGCTGCGAGGTCGGTGCAGGAGTGCTGCTCAGCTGCGCTAAAACTTGAATCACGCCGTTAAGATGCGCCAGCCGCGGCCCGAAGCGGTCGACGAATTCGTTGAGCATGAACTCACCGTCAATCATATCATCGGCCGTGTCGTTGATTTCCTCGGTGATACGTTCCAGATACTCCAGTTGGACGCGGCTGAGCGACTCGGCCGCTTCTCGGCACGATTCCGCGAGTTCTGGATTGGCGTTGCGCCACTGATGCAGTTCTTGAGCGCGTTGCTTCTGTGTGTTCGCCATGACGCTCACCAACTCCTCGAGAAGCTCGTTGGTTCGATCCTGAGCAACGAGCACTTCGCGTAGCAACTCCGATTGATCGAGATCGACGCCCGAACGCGACGAAGGCGCGCTGCCGGCAGAAACGTCTACTTGTGAGAAAATAGGAGGAGCGGGTTGGTGACTATTTGACATCGAAAACTCGTTTCCTTTCTCGATGAACCCCAGTTCGATAGTTCTCGAACATGAGAATCTAAACTTGGAGGTGGAAGGCCACCCAATATTGTTGAATTCTTTTCGATCTACAGAGGGTAGACCGCCAGCCCCCGCGACGATGACGCAGTAGTCCATCTCAGCGACTGCACAAAAAAACAGCACGCGTCTGACTAGGGCTGAATAACACCGACGCTAGCAGCGTTGGTGAGGATGGTTCGGCCTTGCCTCCTAGCTCTCCATTCTAGTGGAACTTGAGTAAATATCTAGCATCACCGCGCTTTTCGCAAACTTCCAGGCGGCTAAAGTCCAGGGCCGCTCTGGATCGATTTTGGAGTAGCTGACTCGCAACTCGCCAGAACGCTATCCAATCGGCCTCTGAACTGCTGCTGACTGCTCCTCGACGGTGTCTGCTTTGTGTAACTCCTTACCTGCCTTTGGTTTCTTGACCGTTGTCGAGGATGAGCAGCACGGCTTTTTTGGTGGCTATCTGGTGCTATCACAGCTAGGTCGCCCGTTGGAATTCCACTGCTCAACGCCCGTCTTACCGAGCAAAGCGCAGCGGATTCTTTATGGCCGCACGTTACGATCTTTCGTTCTAGGCGAATTAATTGGCCAAACCTTAGTCCAAAAAGCACAGCTACCAGTGAAAGTGCTTCTCACGGACCTCGAGGAAATGCTCGGTGTTGGACTGTTCTGGCGCGGAGATCTGGCATGGGTTTCTCGCCGTCGCGATTCCACAACGGCGGATTTGGCTACCGGTATTGCTGAGGATACTGCGGCGGAACGACCTGTAACTGAAGTTGACGACTATCGTCTGACTGGCTCGTCGACTTGTAGCTGGTCGCCGGCAGCGCTGAATGACAGCCTCACTCCATTGGTCTCGTACGTCGATCTTGCCGAACCGTTCGAGCGAATCCGCGAAGCGATTCACGAGGCGCAGCGCGCGACTGAGCATCCTGCCGCGGAGGTCACTGAACATTCCGCTGCCGCTTGAACAAACTGATGGTAAACAGCGGTTTCCGCTGGTGTGTTCGCAAACGGTCGAATTGGAGATCGCCACGCCAGCGACGACCAACTTCAGCTGCGAACTCATGCCGCCGGCGGCTGTCACCGTGCCACTAGAGTCGCCGCAGGTCAAAACCATTGGCTGCCTCTTCCCTGAGGGTGCGGCAGCGCTCACGCCCAGCCGCAGCCAAGTTCCGACAACACCTCCCCCACTTCCGCGGAAGCGACCTGGTGAAAGCAATAAGAGCCGCACGGATCTCTCGCTGCTCACGCGCATTCGTCCTCCGCGCGACGTGGTGAAGCTGGAAGACCGCCTGCTGTACTTGTTGCAGCCGCCGTTGGAGCATTTGTTCGCCAACGAATCGCTGGAGTTTCCCTTTCATCCCTTCCCGTATCAGCTGGATGGAATCGCTTTCCTGTATCCGCGGCAAGAAGCTGTGTTGGCCGACGAGATGGGGCTTGGCAAGACGATGCAGGCGATCGTCGCGATGCGTTTGCTGGCCCAACAAGGTCATGTGCGACGGGCATTATTGATCTGCCCCAAACCGCTGGTCACGAACTGGCAACGCGAAATTGCCCTGTGGGCGCCGGAACTGCCGGTCACCGTTATCGAGGGCCAGCAAGCTCGCCGTCAGTGGATGTGGGAAAACGTGCAAACGGGCGTGCTGCTTTCGAACTACGAAACGCTCGTCCGCGACGAAGTTTTCGCAGCGCAGGTGCCACAGCCGTTCGACCTGATGATCATCGACGAATCACAGCGTATCAAGAATCGTCTGGGCACGACCAACGAAGTCGTCTGTTCCGTCCCGCGCCGCCGCAGTTGGGCACTGACGGGGACCCCTATCGAGAACAGCGCCGACGATCTAGTGGGGATCTTCCAGTTCGTCTCGCCGGGCTGCCTGCGTCCGCAGATGAAAACCGTCGACATTCGCAAATCGGTTTCGGACTACGTGATCCGCCGCAATAAAGACCAGGTCGACATCGAGCTGCCACCCAAGATGTTTCGCGACGCGAACGTTGAACTGTCGGCCGAACAAGCCGCCGCGTATCAACTGGCCGAAGAAGAAGGCGTCGTGCGGCTCAACAATCTGCACGCCGAGCTCACGATTCAGCATGTGTTCGAACTCGTGCTGCGGCTGAAACAAATCTGCAATTTCGACCCCGCCACCGCCAGCAGCGCGAAGCTCGATCGCTTGACTGCGGATTTGGACGAGTGCGTTGCCAGCGGACGCAAGGCGATCGTGTTCAGCCAGTGGGTGGACACCATCGAAAAACTAACGGCGCGACTCACTCCGTTCAATCCACTGGAATACCACGGCAAGATTCCTTCGCGGCAACGCGATCCGATAATTGAGAAGTTTCGCGAAGATCCCGAGTCGCATGTGCTGCTGATGAGCTACGGTGCCGGCAGCGTGGGGCTCAATCTTCAGTTTTCGCAATACGTCTTCTTGTTCGACCGTTGGTGGAATCCAGCCGTCGAAGACCAAGCCATCAACCGCGCTCATCGCATCGGCGCGGCAGGTCCAGTGACGGTGACACGCTTTATCACCGCTGGTACCATCGAAGAACGCATTGACCGCGTGCTCGAAGAGAAGCGGGAGCTCTTCAATTCCGTCTTCGATCCCGAGGCCCAAGTTTCCCAATCCTTGGGTCTTTCGCGCGAAGAGATCTTTGGCCTCTTCCAGCTGAATTTTCCCGGGCAGGACTCGACCGCAGCTTGACGACTGCTCGGTCGCCGACAAACCAGGTACTGTGCCTACATGTCTCGACCCGGGGCTCACACTTTACGACTGAACCGATTTCGTACTGATCAGTCGGTTATCGCTGGCTTCGATGCTCTACAACGACGGCGAACCCAAAATTGAACTGCTCTAGGCACATCGTTTTGTTCCGTCTCTTGTCTTGCGTGCATACGTCGTTCTCGGCAGGCCTGCTGCTGAAACGGCCGATCGATTTCGCTCGCCACTTTTCCGTTGGAGTGGTTTGAGGCGGCGCGTTGATCCTGCACAAAGTGAACTGAGTTTCTGTTAGTTCTGCTGAGTCTATCCCGCGTCTGCAGGGACTAAATTAAATGCCACAAAACTCGACCTTAGCGCATTCTTAACATTCTGTGGAGAGCTTCACACATGTGGCCAGCCGCGTCTGAGGTGACTTTTCCAGGGTGGAGTCGGACCAACCCGAGCAGGCAGATTTCTAGTTTCGGAGGATGGGTTTTTCGTGACTCAAACGCCCCTTGGCGGACCAGTTCGGTCTCCTTATGATTATGGGCTCTATTGCTGCGCGACGATCGCGCCAACTCTCACAATAGCTAATTGAGTCTTGAGAAAGCTCTGGTCTCCCCAACGCAGATTCAGGAAGAGCTGGCCTTGCTCATTAGCTCAGACTGGCTCGTCACAAAGCTAGCGCCCCATGAACGAACCGATCAACCAGTCGAACTCTGGGTGGATGATCCGTTTCCGTTTGGTTCTGGTATTGATTCTGCTGTTCGTTTTCTTGGTCGCGATTGAGCTGTTGGGTTCTTCTTTCAAGGCTATCGGCACCGACACCGCCGAGCGATTGGTGGCGAGCGTCAACAATCCGTTCGCCGGACTGAGTGTTGGTATTCTGGCAACCGTTCTGGTCCAAAGCTCTTCGGTCACGACATCGACGATCGTCGGACTCGTGGGATCGGGGCAGATTCCACTTGCGATCGCTGTGCCTATGATCATGGGCGCAAATATTGGCACGACGATTACCAACACCTTAGTCTCTTTAGGCCATATCACCCGTGCCGAAGAGTTTCGCCGCGCGTTTGCCGGAGCAACTGTGCATGATTTCTTCAACGTGATCGCTGTGGCAATTCTTTTTCCACTTGAACTAGCGACCGGATTCTTGCGCCGCAGCGCAGTCGTTATGGCTCAATGGCTGAGCCCGGAAATGGGTGGCACGCTGCCCAATCCGTTAAAAAACGCGGTAAAGGCGGTAACCAAACGGATCGTCGGTGCTCTGGAGAGTGTTGGCGTGCAAAACGGTTGGTTGGCGCTGGCGCTGTTTCTCATCGCGTTGGCACTGATCGTAGTAGCGCTCATGTACATTACCAAGAATATGCGCATCGTCATGGCCGATCGCATTGAACAAATGCTCAATGAAGTACTCGGCCGCAGCGCTCTGTTGGGCTTAGTGATCGGAATCGTGATCACGGTCTCCGTACAGTCCTCCAGCATTACTACCTCGCTGCTGATTCCTATGTTCGGCTCCGGGATTCTCCAGTTAGAGGGTGCCTTTCCGATCATGATCGGCGCGAATCTGGGCACGACGATTACCGCATTGATGGCCGCCATGGTTGCTGGCGAAGCGGGGCTGATTGTGGCGCTGGTGCACTTGAACTTCAATTTGACGGCCACGCTCTTCTTTTTTCCTTTCAAGCGCCTACGCGCGATTCCCATCAGCTGCGCCAGAAAGCTAGCCGACCTGGCGGTGACCAACCGACTCTGGGTGGTCGCCTATGTCGGCGTGGTCTTCGTCCTGATCCCAGCCTTTGGTATACTGGCTTTCAATTGGCTCAGTAGTTCCTAAGGTCTTCAAATGTTCCAGTGGTTTCTCGGCGGCGATGAAAAGGTCCCGGGCATGGCTCGGATGCTCTCGGGCTTCAGCCAAATGCTCGACGAGGGCCGTTACGTGTTTGTTACAGCTTCCAACGCCTATCTCGGTCACACGGATATCGAGGTGATCCGGCAAGATCTGTTCGAGACCGACAAGCGAATCAATCATGCCGAACAGCAAATTCGACGAGAAATCGTCATCCACACGACCGCCCACGGTGTCAACTCGGTACCACAGTGCCTGATGCTGATGAGCATTGTGAAGGACGCGGAACGGGTTGGCGACTACGCCAAGAACATCTTCGATCTCGCCGAACTGACGCCCAAACCACCAAGCGGAACCTTCCGAGATGACCTGGTCGAGCTGAAAGACCGCATTTCCACGTTGATGGTTTCCTCGCGTGTCGCGTTCGATCAACAGAACGAAGAACAAGCCAACAATCTCATCCTTGAAGCCGAAGCGATCGAGGATCACTGCGACGAAAGAATATCGCAGCTCGTATCCGAAGATGAGAATCGTGAGTTAGGTGTTTCATATGCACTCGCTTATCGATATTTCAAGAGGGTCACCTCCCACTCCTTGAACGTACTAACGAGCATCGTTCGCCCCCTGGACAAACTCGATTTCGCGGACCATCGTCCAGGCTCGGAGAACTAAGCGCGAATCGCTGACGACGTTATACACTGCGCTATTTGCGGGTTGCACGATCGGACAATTGCGACGAGCATAGCGGTATGTGGTCTTCCCGCCTGTTTCTTAAGCTGTTTCTGACGTACGCCGCCCTGATCGTGCTCACGGTCGGGACTTGTCTGGCAATCGTCGCAGGTTGGGAAGAGGCCCAGCTAGTCGAGCAAGTTCGTCGACGATTGCGCGACACGGCAACACTACTACGGGACGATTTCAGAAATCATCTGCCCGACGGCGACAATGAGTTGCTGCAACAGCGAGTCCGAAGTCTGGGGGCTCAAACGAAAACTCGTTTTACTCTGGTCGATGCAACTGGCAAAGTGCTCGCGGACTCAGAGCGAGAAACACTCGATGACGTTGAGGCGATGGATAACCATCTGAGCCGTCAGGAATTCATCCAGGCAAAAAATGACGGCTTCGGTAGCTCGCGCCGGGTCAGCCCAACGCTCCAAATCCCATTCTTGTATTACGCGTTGACAGTTGAGCAAGATGGCCAAACGGTCGGCTACGTCCGCGCTGCGCAACCGATCGCCTCCATCCTCACCGAAGTCAGGGCGGTTCGCCAGCTGATTGGACTGGCCGGAGTCGGAGTCGGACTGGCAGGTTTGCTGGTCACGTACTGGCTCACTCGGCGTATCGTTCAACCGATCCACGAACTGACAATCGCGGCTGAGGCGATGACCATCGGAAGGGAACCTAGGCGAGTGGGCATTACTTCGAAGGACGAAGTAGGTACCCTTTCGAGGGCCTTCGAGCGGATGGTTGATCGGCTCAGCAGACGTGAAAATGCTCTGCATCAGAGTGTTGATCGTCAGTCGACTATTCTCGCAGGCATGAACGAAGGTGTGCTTGCACTCGATGCTAAAAAGCGTGTCCTATTCGCGAATTTGGCCGCCGGCAACATGCTAGGCTTTGTGCCAGATCAAGCCGAACGTCGAAACTTGCTGGAAGTCGTCCGTAGCAACGACCTGTATGAAATCGCACAGCGAGCCATAGCGACTGACCTTTTGGCGGAAAGTGAAATCGAATGGCAATCCGACACGTTGCGGACTCTCGATGTCAACGCGACCCCGCTGCCCGGCGACCCGAGCCCCGGCGTCGTCCTCGTGTTGCACGATGTGACCGAGATTAAACGCCTGGAAGGACTGCGGCAGCAGTTCGTTGCCAACGTCTCGCATGAGCTGAAAACTCCGTTGAGTTCGATAAAGGCCTATACAGAAACACTACTCAACGGCGCATTGGATGATACCGAGAACGCCCGTCGGTTCTTGAGTCGGATCGATGATCAGTCTGATCGGCTGCACCAACTGATCATCGATCTGTTGGCACTCGCCCGAATCGAGTCGGGCCAAGCAGCCATCGAAAGAACGGCGGTGCGACTGTCGTCGGTGGTGGACGCCTGCCTGTCGGATTACGAACCCCGCGCACTGGCCGCGCAAGTTACCGTGAGTAAAGAACTGTCGGAGGAAGATACCCAACTGTTCGCGAACGAAGAGAGCTTGTTGCAAATCCTGAGCAACCTGGTCGATAACGCCCTGAAATACACACCTTCCGGCGGCACGATTACTGTCCGCAGTCGCGAAGAGGTCAATCAAGCAGTGATCGAGGTCACCGACTCGGGGCCAGGGATCGATCCGATTCACCACGAACGATTGTTTGAGCGATTCTATCGCGTCGACAAAGCGCGCTCGCGGGAGCTTGGAGGCACCGGCTTGGGACTGGCGATCGTCAAGCATCTCTGCAATGCCATGGACGGCGCCGTGACGGTTCACAGTACACCTGGAGAGGGAAGTACGTTCCAGGTCGTGCTGCCGCTGGTAAGCCATCCGGTCGCAACGTCGTAGGCCTTTGAAGCTCGGATTCTTCACATTGCCTTCACAATCGACCGTTAAGATTAGTTGAAATTGCTCAGTATTCGAAAGCTAGCATCGCAGCGAAGGAATCTAGGTTTGGCCACCCTTCGGACGACATACACCTCGCCCACAGCAGCGTGGCTCCTCTTCTCACTTCTAACGGTCGGCTGTGGCCAGCCTCACGCTCCGTCAATTCGAATCGACGGTTCAAGCACGGTGTTTCCGATTTCAGCAGTCGCGTCGGAGCTAGTTGCCGAGGTTCACCCCGAGATCGATGTGGTGGTCAAACACTCGGGAACGAGTTCGGGGATGAGCAAGCTGCTCCTTGAGGAAGTCGAGATTTGCAATGCTTCACGTCAGATGACGCCGTCAGAAGTCGAACTTGCAAAATCCCGCGGAGTTGAGTTCCTCGAATTCACCGTCGCGCTGGATGGAATCGTAGTGGCCGTCAATCCCGAGAACGATTGGGTCGATTCACTAACAGTCGATCAGTTGAAGAACATCTGGCGTCCCGAGTCGACCGAGTCGCTGACGCGGTGGAGCCAGGCGAACCCCTCGTGGCCTGATGTGGAGTTCAAGCTCTACGGACCTGGCACTGCCTCTGGCACGTTTGAGTACTTCACTACGGCAGTCGTGGGCAGACAGAAAGCGAGCCGCTCGGACTATACCGCAAGCGAGAACGACAATACGCTTGTTAATGGCGTCGCGGGAGACCTAGGGAGCCTGGGATACTTCGGTCTGGCATACTATCTTGAGAATACTGACCGCTTGAAGTTGCTGTCTATCGACAATGGCAATGGACCCGTGAAGCCAAACGAGCAAACCGTCAGGGACGGTAGCTATGCACCGCTGTCGCGTCCCCTGTTCATCTATGTCAACAAGAAACTACTGAGCCGCGAAGAGGGCCGGACCTTCGTGGAGTTTTACCTCGAGAAGGCTAACGAGTTGGCCAGTTTAGCGAAGTATGTCGAAGCACCCGATTCGACACTCGAAGAAAACAAAGAGCTGCTCGCGATGGCCCTGAGCAGCGACTGATGCGTGCAGCCAAAATTGTTACTCGCGTAACATCAATTCAAACCGCTTAACGGATAAGATATCCTTGAGGCCATGGCTACGACTTCCACAGGCAGCGTTGTTGCAAAGTCATTGCTTGCGAGCAAGCGTCCGCGCTGGTTTGAAGGGGTGATTCACGCGCTGTTGATCGGTTGTGCGGCCGTCTCAATCGTAACGACGGTCGGCATCGTGCTGATCTTGCTGTCGCAGTCGATCCCGTTTTTCTCGGAAGTATCCCTCGTGGAGTTTCTGACGGGGACGCGCTGGACTCCTTCGTTCCATCCGCAGCAATTCGGCATACTCCCGTTGTTTTGCGGAACGGCGCTTGTCGCCGGCGGATCAGCGCTGCTGGCTATTCCGCTAGGGCTAGGAACCGCCATCTACCTGAGTGAGTACGCTTCGCCATTGGTGCGTGACATCGTAAAGCCGATGCTCGAACTTCTGGCCGGCATCCCGTCGGTCGTGTTTGGTTTCGTTGCCGTGGTATTCGTCTCACCGCTGGTGCGGCAGGCATTCCCCTCGGCCGATCTTTCGAACGCGCTCAACGCGTGCGTCGTGGTCAGCATCATGATCCTACCAATGATAATTTCGCTCAGTGAGGAAGTCTTACGAGCGGTACCGCGATCACTGCGTGAGGCTGCCTACGCCCTTGGAGCGACCAAGCTGGACGTGACCGTCAGGGTCATTCTCCCTGCCGCACTCTCTGGAATCATTGCCGCCTTCATCTTGGCGATCACTCGGGCTATCGGCGAAACGATGGCCGTGAGTCTGGCAGCTGGCGGCACTCCGCGTTTGTCGCTCAATCCACTGCAGAGCGTCCAAACGATGACCGCCTACATCGTCGAAGTTAGCCAGGGCGATATCGCCGCCGGAACGCTTGAGTATCGCACGATCTTCGCTGTGGGACTCGCACTGTTCGTTTGCACATTGGTGCTCAACGTCCTAGCGCAAGGAATCTTGGGCCGCATGCGGGAGAAGTACGAATGAGCCTCGTGCAGCGGTCCAACGGTCGCCCCTACGCAAGACTGGCATCAAACTTGTTCGCTGTCTTCTGCGGTGCGTGCATGTGGCTATGCATTGCTACGTTGTTCCTCTTGCTGTGGAATATCTTTTCGCACGGCTGGGGGCGAGTTAGTTTCGACTTTATCTCGTCACCGCCTTCGATCATCTTTCCGGAGAAGTCCGGCATCAAACCAGCATTGGGTGGAAGCATATACTTGATTGGTCTGACCGCCTTGTTCTCTGTGCCCATCGGCGTGGGCACGGCGATCTATCTCGAGGAGTACGCCCCAAACAATCGCTGGCGAACGCTCGTGCAAACCAACATCGCGAATCTGGCGGGCGTCCCCTCGATTGTCTACGGAATCCTCGGACTTGGCCTCTTTGTTCGCGCGCTAAGCTTGGGGGTTAGCTTAGTTGCCGGGGCACTGACGCTAACCTTGGTCATCTTGCCGATAATCATCCTCTCGGCTCAGGAAGCATTGAGAGCGGTACCTAGTTCCATTCGCGCCGCTTCCCAAGCTCTGGGAGCGACGCGTTGGCAGACAATTTGGCATCAAGTCCTACCGGCGGCGTTGCCCGGCATGCTGACAGGAGTGATTCTCGCGCTCTCTCGAGCCTTGGGAGAAGCAGCACCGCTGGTGGCAATCGGGGCAGCAACCTACATCCGTAACGTGCCATCCAACATGTTTACGGATGAATTTGGCGCTCTACCACTGCAGATTTACAATTGGACTGATCACTCGGACAAGGACTTTCACGTTGCCGCGGCAGGCGCGATTGTCATCTTGCTTACCGTACTGATTAGCATGAACGCGTTAGCAATCGTTTTGCGGCATCGATTCAGCAAGAAGATTCGGTGGTGATTGAGACCATAGATGGCGTGAACCTTACCTGCCTCCACACTGTATGCAAACAAAAGTCGAAGCCAAATTGAACGCGGCGGATGAGGTATCTCGCCCTGCCGATGAGTTTTCAGCTCAAGCGCAGAAGGTCTTGGCCAAGGAGGTCGATTTCTTCTACGGCGATCATCAAGCCCTGCATGGTATTTCGTTGGGGATGCCAATCCATCGCGTGACCGCTCTGATTGGTCCGTCGGGGTGCGGTAAATCGACGTTCCTGCGCTGTCTCAACCGCATGAATGACATGATTGAAGGCACGGTCGTTCGTGGGAAGATTCTACTTGACGGCGAAGACATCTACCGCCGCGGCGCGGATGTCGTCGAGCTTCGCAAGCGAGTCGGAATGGTATTCCAAAAATCGAATCCGTTCCCCAAAAGCGTTTTCGAGAACGTCGCTTACGGACCACGCGTCGCTGGAGTCCGCAAGCGCGGCGTACTCGATGAGATCGTCGAAAAGTCGTTGAAGCAGGCGGCGCTTTGGGATGAAGTAAACACTCGGCTGAGCGACTCGGCACTGCAGCTTTCCGGCGGCCAGCAGCAGCGACTGTGCATCGCTCGCGCCCTCGCGACGGGGCCCGAAGTGCTATTGATGGACGAGCCAGCGTCGGCACTCGATCCCAAGTCGACGGCCGCGATCGAAGATCTCATTTTCGAACTCAAAGAGAACTACACGATCGTGATCGTCACGCACAACATGCAACAAGCGGCTCGTGTCTCCGACCAGACGGCGTTCTTTTTTGAAGGCCAGTTGATCGAAGTAGGCGCTACCAACGAACTATTCACCAACCCGCGAGAAAAACAAACTGAGGACTACATTACGGGTCGATTCGGTTAATCCGCCGCTCAATCCGCAAGTGAGTTATGTCAAAGCACCTGCATCGTGATCTCGAATCGCTTGAGCAAAGCCTGCTCGCCCAATCGTCGGTCGTCGAACGTATGATCTACCGCGCTAGTCAGGCGTTGCGCGAACTCAAGACCGACTTGATTGAGATCCTGCTGGAAGATGAAGACTCGGTAAATACTCGCGAAGTGACGATCGAGGAAGACTGCCTAAAAATTCTAGCCTTGCACCAACCGGTCGCGATCGATTTGCGTCGCGTCGCGACCGTGCTGAAAATCAATGGCGATTTGGAGCGCATCGCCGACTTGGCCGTCAATATCTGCGAGCGTGCTCAAAGCTTGGTGCTGTATCCAGATTTCCCGTTCCCCAACCACATGGAAGAAATGGTCGAGGTTTCAATCTCGATGGTGCGGCAGAGCTTGGACGCCTTCGTGCGACTGGACATAGACGCGGCCCGCGAAGTTTGTCTGCGGGACGACGTGGTCGACGAATTGAATCGCAAGATCATCGATAACTTACACGATTATGTTCAGGATCATGTGGGCGAATTCGCGCCCGCGATGCAGTACTTCTCGGCCTCGCGCCATATCGAGCGAATTGCGGACCATGCAACCAATATTGCCGAAGACGTCGTCTACCTCGTCGACGGCGAGATCACACGACATCGCCAGGATGAAATTACCTATTAAGCTGTGCCAGGATGGTCGGGCCATCAAAAACTATACCTAACCACTGACGTTAACATGCCAAAAGCGAACATTCTTATTGTCGAAGACGATACCTCACTTGCGGAAGTTCTTGACTACAATTTGAGCCAGGAAGGTTACGCCACCGCGGTTGCACGCGACGGGCAACAGGCCCTACGCGAGATGCGATTACGTTGCCCCGACTTGGTTGTGCT
This sequence comes from Bythopirellula sp., assembly GCA_965228965.1. Classification (GTDB taxonomy): domain Bacteria; phylum Planctomycetota; class Planctomycetia; order Pirellulales; family Lacipirellulaceae; genus Bythopirellula. The sequence goes on along the minus strand of OZ245849.1, from coordinate 3,395,807 downwards.
CGATCTTATGCTCCCCATGATTGGCGGACTGGAAGTTTGCCGTCAGCTGCGTGCCGACCCAGCCACGCAAGAGGTGCTGATCCTCATGCTCACCGCGCGCTCCGAGGAGAGTGATCAACTCGTTGGGTTCTCCGTCGGAGCCGACGATTACGTCACCAAGCCGTTCAGCGTGAAGGTGCTGCTGCAACGCATCAACGCCCTGCTCCGCCGTAAGGAACAAGGTTCTGTCGATCGCGACATCCTGGTCAGCCAAGGCATCATGATCGACCGGCGTAGACATCGGGCCACCGTCGGCGACCTGCCACTCGATCTGACCCCCAGCGAATTCGGACTCCTGACCGCATTCGTACGCCAACCGGGACGCGCTTTCACGCGAGCCGAACTGATCGACGTCGCGTTGGGCGATGATGCGATCGTGCTAGAACGAACGATCGACGTCCACATCCGCGCGCTTCGCAAGAAACTGCTCGGGCACGCCGATCTCATTCAGACGGTACGTGGCATCGGCTATCGCTTCCGCGATCCGGCGGATGTGGCCGCTCCAGAACCGTCTGTTTGACCGTTCAGCAACGCGGTCAGCACGTCGGATTCGATGAGTTCCACATGATCGGGAACCGCTCCACCATTGTCTGATTCAACACAGCTTTCACAGCACTCGCAATTGTCACAACAACCGGACTGCCCGCAACACTTCAAGAACACACTCTTCTGAAAACCACACGGACACGACGGGTTACAGATCGTGCGATAATACCATCGCATCACTTCGACATGATTTGATCGACTCAGATCAACGATTCCCGCAATCGGCGCTTGCCCGTCGCCGACGTTGTAGTTGCGGACTCCGCGATAATTGGCGTGGTCGCCGTAGCCGCTGATCCGTGGTGCCCAGTAGTTCTCGACGACGCACGACAGTCGTTGGGCTTTCAATCGACAGAAGATCTCCTCATGCAACGAGGTCGGCGGGTCGAGCAAGGTGATCTGCGCCATCGGACCAACGTCCTGCAAACAGTAGGCCGCCTGCGTCACCACCAAGGTCCCCAGGCTGTGAGCAATCATCTGCGTGCAACGTGGATTCACGCCGCGTGCTCGCAACGCGGAAGCCAACATTTTTCCCTGGCATCGTCCGATGCGAAACGGCTCATCGTTGAACGGCGATACCTTTACCGCATTCCAGTCCCAACTCAGCAAGTTGTAGCTGTCCCCGCAGCGACACTTGATCGCGTTGGCAGCTGAACAAGCGAACGTCGTGTGGATCCGCTCCGGCAGCGGGTTCCAGCCGTGCGTGATGACAATCGTCGGCTTACTGGGGTCGATCGGATCGCAGGGATGAGCACCGCAGGAGTAGTTCAGCAACACTCCCTTGCGGCCGTTCCCACCCCGCTGCAAGATCGCATCGTTCAGCCCGCAGCCGGTCGTCAGTCCGGCGAGAAAGACCATCATCAGGCAACGCTTGCGGCAGGTATCCATCGGTGGGCTCTGTTAAAGTTTGACGGGTCGGTCGACACTGGCGACCGACTTTGTCGGTCGGCGAATGTTGCACGGCAATCGTGGGCGTTGGCCGCGCATAACACACCTGATTTATCGGCGTCTGCCGAACAAGCACTGTAACGTCTCTTTCAAGGAGTAGTGGAAGAAACAACAACCTTGTGTTAAAAGTTACGCATTCGACAATCGTCAAGTTTTAACACACGTGCTGCACTAATCATGGCCAAGAAGAAACGCTCAACCACCGCCTCATCCGGTACCACGAAGCGCGCTACCGCAAACGCAAACTTCCCCGGCTTCCCGTTGGGATTGCTGCACTTCTTAAACGATTTGTCAAAGAACAATCGACGCGACTGGTTTCAGGCGAACCAATCACGCTATGAGTCTGAGTTGCTCGAACCGTCTCTCGCCTTCATCGATGCGATGACCCAACCCCTTGCCAAACTCTCGCCACACTTTCGAGCCGTGCCCAAAAAGGTGGGCGGCTCACTAATGCGCATCTACCGCGACGTGCGGTTTTCCAAGGACAAGCGCCCTTACAAAACCAACGTCGGCATTCAATTCCGTCACGAAAAAGGCAAGGACGTCCATGCCCCCGGCTTCTACTTCCACATCGACCCTGACGAAGTCTTCCTGGGAGTGGGCATCTGGCATCCCGATTCCCAGGCTCTCGGCAAGCTTCGCAAGGCGATCGACAAGAAGTCGACCGATTGGAAGCGTGCCAAAAACGGCAAAGCCTTCCGCGACCGCTTCGAACTGGCCGGCGACAGCCTCATCCGCCCACCAAAGGGATACGACGCCGATCATCCGCTGCTCGAAGACCTCCGGCGGAAAGACCATATCGCGGTCTGCCAACTCGATCACGATGCGCTGTTCGACCCGTCGCTCGTCAAGGAAACCGCCGCCGCCTTTCGCGCTTCCAAGGCGTACATGAGTTTCCTGTGCCGGGCGCTGGGTCTGAAATTCTAATTCGCACTCTCCCCGACGGCCACATCGTCAAATACCAGCCGCGACCGTAAGGGAGTCGGATTCACAACCGAGCTTTTTTCGGACACTCGGACACCCGACGCAATTCGTCCTCGTGTCCGAATAATCCTGTCTCCGCGTCCACGCGTGCTGCGGTTAGTCCTTTCACCGTATGGGTTTACGAAATCTGCATCGGCGAATCCGTACGCCTTTTTCGGATTTTTGAACTCGAAAGTGTCCTAAAATTCAACTTCCTTATCGCCGCAAGTGCTTCCTTCGTATGAACTTACCGCTCGTTTCTTGCTGGAACGGTCGTCCTAAAACTCGCGCTTCACATCCGCAAGTGCAGACCGACCTATCTCCAGCCAAGACCAGTGTACCCGAAGCGCTGGCCCAATTTCAGCAACTATTTTTGGGCCACGATGCAGGGCTGAGCCGTGCGATCGGACGATGAAGTATCAGCGGGTCCTAGGTAACCGCTGCAACCGCTGCGAGGTGAAGTCCATCTTAGCGCATCAGATTTCGACTAAGCGCAACTTAAGTGAAGCCGACTCGGGAGCATTTCCGTTCGGCAAAACAATACCACGCGATCACGCGTCGCACCTCTACCACAGGGCGGCTCAGATTCGCAATGAAGCTACTCTTCCGACTTGTTGTGAAAGCCATCGATGGCTGCGTTCATCACGGGAAAAACGCCGGGTGACACGCAGTCTTGCCCGATGCCCCAAAAGAACACGCCCCGATAGTTGTTCTCTCGCGCCCAAGCACCTGTCCGGGTTGCTGAGCTTGGGGAGTCGTAGGAAATCAAACCCACTTCGCCCTCCGGCGCGATGAGGAAGGGAGAGCCGTCAGCGGCTGATATCTCCGTCCAGCCTGCATCTTTCAGCTTGACGAAGTCGCGATAGAACGGCGTTGAAAAACCTGACTTCGGTTTGCCCTGAAGAGATGCGAGCGGCTCACGAACCGGCATTTGTCGTCCGTAGAGCGGTACGCCCACCACAAGCTTTGACTTCGGAAAGCCTTGGGTCGTGTGCCAGTACTCCATCGCGTCCGCCGTCGACCGCCAGCTTATTGGGTCGCCCTCATGATGCTGAAGCGACGAATGATGAGCGGCCACTTTGCTCCACGGACCGGCGAAGTCGTAAGTCATCACGTTGAGGAAGTCGATTGCCGACTCCATCGCGGGTCCATCGATCCACTTTGCCTCGGTGGGCCGAGCGGTCACGGCTGACGTCACAAAGTAATGGTCGCCAGTCTTGGCGGTCAGCGCCTCCAGCTTTTCTCGCAGCTGCAAGACCAGCGCGGTGAACCGGTCGCGGGTTGATTCGTCGCGCGGGAACTCCCAATCGACGTCTAGGCCTAAGTAGCCATTGGAGTGCATCATTTCCACGGCCGTGTCTGTCCAAGCCGCCATTTTCTCTGGCGAACTGGTAGCGGCTTCGAATCCATCCGCGTCGCCCCAGCCCCCGATGCTGAGGATGACCGGCACCCCGTGTTTGCTGGCGGCCTCCGTCAGACGTTTGTTGGGCGCGAGTCGATTTGGTTTCAGAACGCCTTCGGGATCGCTGGTGACGAAGGCATGACAAATGTGGGTCAGACGATCAAAGGGAATCTCATCGATGGCGAAGCCCTCGTAGCTCGGGTAGTAACCCAGGACAATCGGCTTCTCCTCCGCTTTCACTGGGGCGATCAACAACAACACGACGACAGACAATAATCCACGCATCTTGACTACCTCGATTCGGTTCTCGGCTCGATTCGATTCTCGGGCTCGATTCGGTTCTCGGGCTCGATTCAATGCTCGGGCAACAGGCTGGTTTTTCACCACCCTAACTGGCGGAGTTTACCGCAGCTAGCCCTCTTATCTCACACGATTTGTCCCGAGACTTCAAGTCACCAAGCTGAGCCGCCAGGAGAACTGCAAAGTATCTTTATTGAACCGCCAAGAGCGCCAAGGGCGCCAAGATAGATCTTGTGAAAGTCCCAATAATAGGCCGGCTTGCTCGCTAGCTGCTTGGCGCACTTGGCGTCCTTGGCGGTTTTTTTCTGACTTTGCAGTTGTCCTGGCTGAGCCACACCGATTCGGACGCGATCCGCGAATTGTGCACAGTTCCGGCCACATGGTACGCTCGGGGGCGGTAGATGTGTCACGCTGCCAGCGTCCGCGCAGCACAAGATCCGACGGTTTCCGATGACCACGCGTACCCGAATCAAAATCTGCTGCGTTTCCTCGGTCGAGGAAGCGGATATGGCCGTGCGCGCTGGAGCAGACGCGATCGGTCTGGTCGGTCAGATGCCTTCTGGACCGGGCGTAATTGACGACCAGCTGATCCGCGAGATCGCGGCTCACGTCCCGCCTGCGATCGGGACATTCTTACTCACGGAGCGAACAACCGCCGATGAGATCGCCGACCATGTCGATTTCTGCGGGACCAACACGGTGCAGGTCGTCAACCACATTGACCCCGATGAGTGGCCCAAGCTCATCAAGCGGCTTCCGCCGGCAACACGGCGCGTGCAGGTTGTGCATGTGGAAGGCGGCGAGGCGCTCGACCTGGTAAAAGAGTATGCCCCATACGTTCATGCCTTCCTGCTCGATTCCGGACGGCCTTCTGGCGCAGTGCCTGAACTAGGCGGCACGGGTCGCGTGCACGACTGGACAGTCAGCGCGCGGTTTGTAGAACTGTCTCCCAAGCCTGTGTTCTTGGCCGGTGGCATCAACGAAGCGAACGTCCAGGATGCCATTGCTAAGGTCAAACCGTATGGACTCGACCTTTGCTCCAGCGTGCGAACAGACGGCAAGCTCTCGCACAAAAAGCTAGCCCGTTTTATGCAATCCGCGTCGAATTGAAGTGCATGCCTCGACGCGACCTCATCTTGGTCGGCGACTACTTCGGCTCCAACGCTTGAGCCGTCGGCGCTAGCCGCGGGTGTCAGCAGATTCGACGTCCTCCCGCAGTTGCCCGCGGCTAGCGCCGACGGCTCAACCACTCAGTCACGGCGAGCTGTCGCTGATCCGTCGCAGAATACGCGTCGGTAACACCTCCGCTTCGTCTGCGCTTACTCAGTAGCTTCATTGCGTCCGTGCCTGCGAGCGACTTGACGTCGCTCCGGACGCCTACCCAGAATCCGCAGTCGTGTGCTGCGTGGAGGAACTGAATGAGAATGTACTTGATGTTTGCCGTTGGCTTAATCAGCCTTGCGACCGCCAACATTTCCGAAGCTCAAGATCGGTCACGATTGTCGCGCGGTCGTGACCGACTTGGGGAACAGCTCGACAGCCGCGGCAATGGCGGTAAGACGAAGGAGAGAAACACGCGAAACCAGTCCCAATCGACGCGCAACTCCGCGCAAGCAAATCAGGAGCGGCGCGATCCGAACGATCCGCAATTTCAGCCGAAGCCTGACCTGGTGGCAGTTTACGTCATCGACGAAGGGAACACGGCAAAGATCTTCGTGCAGAATCGCGGCAAGCGTCGCTCGGGTGCAACAACCATGCGTCTGCTGATCACGCCGCTGGGCGGCGGTTCGACCTCGGTACGCAGCTTCCAACTCGCCCCGCTCGACCCAGGTGGCAATAAGATCCTAAACGTCCGCGGACTGCCGCTGAGCAATGTGTCGTTGTTCGTTCACGTCGACTTTGGCAACAAGGTCGCCGAGTCGGACGAAACCAACAACACGGCGCGGCATACGGTGGAAGATCAGATCACCGGCGCGGCGGATCTGGCGCTGACGAAGATGCAGTTCTTCCCCGACAACAAACAGGTCTGGGTCACGTTGCGCAACAACGGTCGCAAGAACGTGCGTCGGACGACGATTCTGCTGGATAGCAAATTCGGCTTGGGAACCAACGAAAAGATGCGGTACTCGGTCAAGGACCTGAAGCCGGGGACGTTCCAGATTTTCCGATTCTTCCCCAAGCAAATGCTCCGCGGCACCCAGTTCGACGCCAGGGTTGATCTCAATAACGACGTGCCCGAGACCAACGAACGGAACAATCGGTTGGTGCGGACGTTTTGATTGCGTGCTAGGTGTTGCTGACGATTCGTAGCGACGGCGGGATGCCGCCGCTACTTGAACTTGAGCCGACGGCGCTAGCCGCGGGTGACCGAACAATAATCCTGGCGCATCGCTGACTGCGACCAGCGCGAAACAATGTACCATGAAGCACGCAATTGCAGGAAGAATTGGAATGGAAACCCGCGGCTAGCGCCGTCGGCTCAAGGGTCGCCCTGGGCGGCGTCCTGGCATTCGTCCACGTATTGGACAGCGGACGTCAGTGCCTCATCGCTGTAGAGGACTTGGCAATCACCACCCTTTGTCCAGGTCTTTTCCCTGACTAGCGGACTATCTTGCCGGCGCAATTGCTGGGTAGCGTTTGCTTTGAGCTGATCGCGGACCTTCTGTGGCCGATCGTTGGCCGAAATCACAACGTGGACGTGATTAGTGCGAGCATTGATTGCGTATATTGTCCAACGGCGAAACCTCGCATGCTCACGACAGGCTCGCTCCACTGTTTCTCGGTCGCAGTCACGCAGCAAGACCACCTCGCCGCTCAACTGTCCCCGACACCATTGCTCCAGCGGAGGCGCTGGCAGCTGCACTCCGCCAATACGACGGCGCCATCCGCGTCGATCTCCCGGCAGCCAAGTACCGTAGGTTGTCCACGTAATGAAGTACCCGACGATTTCATTCATGAAATTGACGCCCTGCGTGAACCGCAAACCGGATGCAAACGCCATGAATTGCAAATCGGATGAAGGCCGTCACCCGCGGCTAGCGCCGTCGGCTTAGTGTTTAATGCTGTAACGGGACTCAGCTTACAGATTCTTCCACGGCGAATCGTCGGTTGCGCTCTCGTCCTTGAGCAACTCGCCGCGGGCGAACTTGTCGAGGGTTTCTTGGTAGCGTTTTTTGCCGGCCTCGACGACGTGGCGGATTTCTTGGGCGTTATGCTCGCTTTCCTTGCGGAGTTCGGCGATCATCTGGAGCGATTCGACCTGGTAATCGCTGATCGCGTTGACCAGTTTTTCGAGCGACTTGGCGCTGATGGTAGAACCGTAGCCAGCTTTCAGAGCGGCGCGTTCCAAGTCACGACCCAAGTCGGCGACGTCTTCCAGGCTCTTGTTGACGCCTTCCTTGAGCGCTTCAGTCGACGCGACTGCTTCGTGCAGACCTTGTTGGGACGTGTAGACGGTCCCCAGGATCGTGAAGACGTGTTCGTTGGTGGTGAAGAACGTGACGGCGCGGCGGTACACCTGGTCTTTCACATCGTGCGTCTGCTTGAGCTTGGTGACGAGCGTCTCGCCGGTGTTGTAGCCGATCGACAGGTTTTCGGAGATGTCCTTCACCAGTTGGTAAATGCGATCTTGCTTCTGAAACTCATTGCGCGCCTCGTCGCGTTGGAGTTGCAGACGGCCCAGGACGCTTTCGTCGCCCTGATGTTCGTCGACTGCTTTTTGGGTGGTAGCCAACGCTTCCTTGGCGGCTTCCAGATTTGGGATCTGCGCTTCGAGCAACTCACGGGAGAGGATTTCGGCCTCTTTCAGCGCGAAGCGGAAATCGATGTAGCCGTCCATGATCGTCTGTTCACGCTCGAGCTGGTTTTTGGTCTCTTCGCACACGTCGCGGTAAACATCGACGATTTCCTCAAACCGCGCGTGGGGCGAGCCGCGGCGGATGTTCATCCACAGATTGGCCATCTTTTCGGTGATGCCGATTTTGCCGTCTTCCAGCTGATTGATCAGCGTCTTGGAGTCTTCGCGAATCGAGTCGAACATCTGGCTGATCGTCAGGTAACGATTACCGACGTTGATGTTCTCGACGTTCTCGCGCACCAGCTTGTTGAACGTGCTCATGTGCTTGATCGTCTTGGCGATCGCCAGTGCTTTGGCCTCGTCGATATGACGGACTTCCTCCAGCAGTTTGATCAGCTCGGCGGGCACTTCCTCCTCGCCGGTGAGCCCGAACTTGTCGAGCACGTCGACCGCCTTATCCAAATACTTTTGCATGCTGCCTTGGACAGACGTGCTCGTCCCGGTCGGTTTGGTTTGCTGTTGGGTTGCTTGAGCAGCCATGATGAGATCCTATGTTGAATTCTGAAACTTGAGCTCGTCACAAAGCTCGGGTTCTATGGCGGAATCTAATGGCCAATGACCAAGCCGCAATGACCTGTAGTCAGCTCGTGGCATTCGAGTGCTGGGTCGTTGGGATTCGGTCGTTGGCCTTTGAATTTGCTGGTTACACTTGCCGCGACGGTTGTGATAAAATCGGCTCACGACAGTTCGATAGCTTATCACGGCATGAGCGTCGCCAAAAGAGTTTTCGCCCGGCAGGCAAGATTATTGCCACCGAGTCGAATGTCGTCGGGGGCCGCATAGATTGCCCAGAATATGTTTACCGAGTCTGGCGAATTAGCAAACGCCGTACGTAGCATCCTTGCAAGAGTTAACGATGGCAGCCGTTCAAGTTCAGCAAGCACCGGAGGATTTCGAAGTCAATCCTGCGGTGACGTCGGAGGCGGCGGAAGCAGCGCCCGACCAGCTGTCGATCGAGCAGACGTTGCGGATCATGGACGTGGCGACGACTCTCCGCAAGGAACAAGCGGTCGTCCACCAGCAGCTGAACATTGAAGAAACCAAAGCGATGCTCCGCGAGCGCTTGCTCGACGCGGCGAAGGTCACCGGCGAGCCACTGACCGAAGAGCAAGTGAACATCGCCATCGAACACTATTACGACAAGCTCCACGTGTTCGAAGAACCGGAGTGGAGTTTTGAGCTGGCGATGGCCCACTTGTACGTTATGCGGAACAAGATTCTCACCTGGGCGGCCGTGTTGGGCGCGGCGGGCGCCGCTTACGCCTGGTTTTGGTAAAGGTCGCTAGCTGTGGTGATGACGGGAAGAGCAATATCCGGGCGCAGCGTGGCGCAGGCGCTCAATCAGACGGCCGAGCAGCTACGCCGTCAGCAGACCGAGTGCCAAACGAGTTTGCGGCGGCTCGACGAGTCGACCAACCAGTGGGTCGACCGCCGGGGGAAGACGCTGCTGGAGCTGGCCGAGCACTATCTTCCCAGCGTCAGCCGCGAGTCGATTCTGGTCGCCTTTCGTGAGGTGCGGGTGGAGTTGCTCGAAGTCCTCAAGCGCAAGCAACAGCGCGAACGCGAATTGCACGATGCGCTCATCAAAGACGAAGCGGACGCGACGCGGCTGAAGAATTCGTTGGAAGACGTGACCGAGCGGCTCAATCAGAAAGTGGGTAAGCGAAGAGAACTAGAAGAAGTACTCGCCGACAAGCTGAAGCAGCGCGAAGACTTTCAGCAGATCTCAGGTCGGGCATTGGCAGCGGAGCAGGAACTGGAACGCAACGAAGAACGTATTGCCGAAATCGAACAAGAGGCCGCCGCGAAGCTTCCGGCCTACGAAAAGAACCGCTTGTTTCGCTATCTGCGCGACCGGGGTTTTGGGACTTCCGACTACAAGAAAAAGGGACTGACACGGACACTTGATCGCTGGGTGGCGAAGATGGTTAAGTACGGTCGATCGAAGCGGAGCTACGATTTCCTGCGCGTCACGCCCAAGCTCATGACTGCGGAAGTAACTCGAAGGCGCGCTCAGTTCAACGCATTGATGGAACAGCTCGAGGCGATCGAAGACGATATCTCAGACCAAATCGGACTAACACAAGTTGTGCGCGATGGGCAACAGCTGGGCACCGACCGCGACCAGCTGGTCGACGACTTGGCGAAGCTCGAAGACCAGTTCAATCAGCATCATCACGAACTCGTGGCGCTGGAAGGCACTCAGAATAAGTTCTATCACGATGGCGTCGGCGAGATGAAAAAGTTTCTATCGCAGATGGAGCATTCTTGGTTGGAGCACCAGGCGCGCAGTACCCCCGAGCGACAGGATGACGAACTTGTTGCCGAGATCGGCTGGCTCAACGAAAAACTCGACGACGCGGGTCGGCAATCCCACGATTTGATGAGAGAGCAGCGAAGCTGGGACGACCGCGCGACCGGCCTGCAAGAAGTGATGAATCGATTTCGTCGCGCCGACTTCGACTCGCGGCGGTCGTTGTTTTCCGACGAGTTCGATGTCGAACGACACTTGGGCGGCTATCTGCGCGGAGACGTTGGTCGCGAAGAGTTATGGTCCGCGATGCGACGGCATCAGTACTTTCAGCGTGCGCGCTACGAGGAGCGTGGCTGGGGCGTTGACGACTCGTGGGACACCGACGATCTGGGCGGCGTGCTCGGTCGTGTGCTGATCGAAGTCGCGGGCGAGGCCATGAAACACGCCGTCCGTCGTGGCATGCAGCGTCGCGGTCCCTACCGGATCAGTTCCGACGAACAACCGCGCCCGCAACTGCCCACCCCGCGCTGGTTCACCAAGGGTCGTGGGTTCTGACTACGACCTTCGTAGACCAATTTGTGCCCCACTTGGATTGGCTTTGGCCGGCGAAACCGAGGTTGGCGGGAGGCTCGCTCGCGAGGATCAATCACCCGGAGATCGTCAAAAACGCGTAAAATTAAGGGTATTCGACGCGATTGGCAGCAAACCGGTTTGTCAATCACTGGTGTCGCGGGGTACAATCGTCCGCTTCCAAATTCACTGAACCGGTTAATGGGCAGAGTCTTGGCAGTCGACAGATTTTGCTCCCCCCTTCCAGCCTTCCAAATTGCTCCCCAGCCGAGAGGATTCTCGATGTACCATCTCAGGATCTGCTTGCTCCTCACCATTGGTAGTCTGCTCAGCTTGTCGGTACTTGAGGTGGCCGAGGCTCAAATCGTGCGACGTTTCGCTGGCGGGGGTGTGCAAGTGAACGCGCCGTTTGTGCGCGTGAATGTTGGCCCCGGTGGTGGCACTTCGGTGCGAGCGCCGTTTGTCGCGGTGGATAGTCCGGGGCGAGTGTTCCTGGGACGACGTCGTCGGATGTTGGCGCAACCTCGCTACGCCGCTCCTTCGCAACGGACGGCCCCGAACCCCGCCCCAGTGGAGCAGAAGCCCGAAGAGGCCGACGTTGATGATCTGCCGTATCCCACCGCGGAACAACTCGGCAGCATGGACGACGTGGCGTTAATTGAGACCACGCGTGAGATGATGGCTCGATTGCACTATCGCCTATCACGACTGAAGACAGGCCAGGGCTGGCAAGATTACCTGGTACTCAGTCGTGAATTACTTGGCTCGCCAGGTGCCGCGCCGGAGGCAGCGCAGCGTGACGCCATCGAGAACATCTTACCGCGTTACCAAAGCGTGCAGGACAATCCGGGCTACGCGAAAATTGTCAACTTGCCGAGCTTCGGCGCCACGTTCGCTGCGCTTCAAGAAGTCAATCGACGCGGACTTGGCACGCAAGCGGAAGTACCCGCGGCTAGCAACCCGAACGCCACCGAGCCCGCACCGAACGACGAACCGCCGGCCGAACAGTTAGAAATCTTACCGTCGCCCGCGCCGACAGCGGTGGTGCCGAACTCAAAGCGAGGCGAGCGTTCCATTTTGAAACGCAAATAGGCATGTTTTCAGTACCAGCGGGAATCCCACGCTGGTTTTTTGCGGCCTGCCAGCTAAAATTTGTAAGGTTCTGGGGGAACCGTCCGTCAAAAACGACGTGCGTGCGGTAACCAACCCACAGGAGCCCTCTTGAGGCCAGCAAAATGAGTCTGAAGTCCAGCAGCAAAGCACTACCCACGCTAACGATCTTGGCGGCAGTGGTTCTACTTGGAGCGATCTTCATCATGTCGAGTCCTTCCGTCACTTCTCACGCCAAAGAAGGCAGCGCAACTAAAGCACCGGCCGGAGACCTGGCTGCTCCCGACAACGCGAAGCTTGAGCAAGCCACCTTCGGAGGCGGCTGCTTCTGGTGTACCGAAGCGGTGTATCAGGAACTCCAGGGAGTGTTCAACGTCACCTCTGGTTACAGTGGCGGCAAGAAACCGAACCCCACTTACGAAGAAATCTGCACCGGGCTAACTGGGCACGCAGAAGTGATTCAAGTCGAGTACGACCCCAAGCAAATCTCGTTTACCGAACTGCTGGAAGTGTTCTGGAAGACGCACGACCCGACGACGCTCAATCGGCAAGGAGCAGACGTCGGCACCCAGTACCGCTCAGTTGTGTTTTATCACGACGATCAACAGAAAGCGTTGGCGGAAGAACTCAAGCAGAAACTGGACGAAGCTGGCGCGTTCGACGACCCGATCGTCACGGAGATTAGCCCGCTGGAGAACTTCTACCCCGCCGAGAAGTATCATCAAAACTACTTTGCTCTCAACGGAGGTCAGCCCTATTGCCGCATGGTCGTAGCGCCCAAGGTCGATAAGGTCCGTAAAGTCTTTGCGGAGAAACTCAAGTCAACCGATCTCAAAGCGACTGGCGAGACCGCCGGCGAGGATAAAGCGATGGACACCACCGATTGGTCGAAGGTCGACTGGAAATCGAAACTCACGCCAATGCAGTACAAAGTTACCCAGCGCGAAGGCACGGAACGTCCGTTCGAAAATGAGTACTGGGACAACAAGCGCGAAGGTGTCTATAAGTGCGTTTGCTGTGGGCTTCCGCTGTTTAGCTCAGATGCAAAATATAAGTCAGGCACCGGCTGGCCGAGTTTCTATCAACCGATCGACAAGGACAACATCGGCGAGAAGGTCGATCGCAGGTTGTTTTCCGTCCGCACCGAGACGCATTGTTCACGCTGCAAAGCCCACCTGGGCCACGTTTTCACCGATGGTCCCCAGCCTACTGGTTTGCGATACTGCATGAACTCAGCAGCACTGAAGTTCGCAGCAAGCGACGCCTCCGAGGCCGACGAAGACGGTACGAAATCGCCGACGGAATAAGTAGGTGATTCCAAGATTAGCCGGACCGCCACGCGGTCCGCGGGTATTCGGCACGGCATTCGGCGGACCGCGTGGCGGTCCGGCTAGGGCGCACGCAAGTTCTGCGCGCTGCACGGCTCACCAGCGCTCAGAGCTGCTCACACTCGGCAATTGCCTGATCAATGAGTTGCTCGGCCATCACGCGCGCTTCTTGGGCCTCGTTGCGATCACCGTGGAGATGTCGCGCGATGAGCGAGCCATCGACCAGCAGTCCGAACCGCGTGGCGAACTGCGTTGGGTCTTTGAAGCCAGCCTTCGCGGCTAATTCCTCGTAGGTCTGCAAGATTGCTTGTTTGTTCTTAATCGCCGCCTGCCGGGCGGGATCATGGAGATCGCCGCTCGCCACACCAGCACCGACCAGCATGCAGCCGCGGAACGATTCGTGCTCGAAAAGCGCATCCCAAGCATCAAAGATGTTGAGCATGTGTCGCTTGACGCTCTGCCGCGGAGGTTCTGCATGCGAGCCATCGATGCGCAGCTGTATCCGTGAATGCACCTCCGCGCCAAAGCGATTGATCACGGCGCAGGTAAAGTCTTCCTTGCTCTCGAAGTGATTATAGAAGGTGGTCTTCGTGACGCCCGCATGCTGCAGGATTCGATCCAACGCGACCGGATGGATTCCATGTCGGTGAAACAGGTCCAATCCGGCGCGAATGAGTTTTTCTCTGGTTGCCATGTTCTCGACACCGTTCCCAACCCCGCCCGCGAGACCTAATGCTTCAGTTAAAGTATGGGGTACAAGAGACCGGATGCGAGCACACATTGACCGATAGTCAACTTTTGCGAATGACCACACCTCCTATGTTCAAATCGAGGTGACTGCAACGTGTAAGTAAATTGGGGAACGCCGGAGAACCAAGCAGACTGCCGCACTGCTCACTCCCGAAGCAATGAATCGCTTGAACAACAACGGTGAGTTTTTCCGACAGCAGGCGACGAGAATCGAACTGCTGTGCTGCGGGGTGATCATCGATGACGCGAGCATTCACCGAGGTTGCTAAACGGAAACACGCTCTGCACGATGTTTATTGAGAGTTCATTACCCCGGCCTGAACGCGACGGGGTCGCGCGCGATGCAGCACACGCAAACTAGATCTGCCAGGACTTGTCGCTCTCGGCATGCAGCACTTCGATAGTGGGGCGTGGCTCACTCGGCTGGAGACGCATCCTTAGTGGCACTGTTTCGCTGGCGATCCAACTTGGCTCCTGCAGCGAAGAAGTGGAAACAAGCGAGAGTTTGCCCTCGGCAAGACGGTACAATTCTAGATGCCAGGGGTCGCGGTCGACGATCAACAGTTCGTGAGTGTTGACTTTCGCGTAGAAGTCGAGCTTTTCGCGGGTACGATCTCGCGCGCTGACGATTTCAACCGCGAGGTCAGGACCACCAAGCCAGTTGGTACCCCGATCGACCGCTTGGTTATCGTTTCGAAAGACAACGACGTCCGGCACACGGTAATTCTTCGTCCAATCATCGTGTTGATCGGTAACATTGGTACCAGGAAGGATCTTGCCAATGCTTCCCTCTTCGTTGATCAATTTGAGAATGTAGAAGAGTTCGCCGATAAGTTCCTGATGTTCGTTATTCGGCGCGGGTGCCATCACGTAAACGCCCTCCCATACTTCGTCGTGGCGATCTATTCCACGCTCCCGCCGGTCCTGGATCAAACTCTTGATGTGAGCTGGTTCGGTAACCAAGGCGGCGGAATAAGCATCGTGGAGCATCGTTGACATGCTCGAACTCCCGAGAAAGTAAAGATCTACCGATTATACCCGCAGTGCTGATACGCAACAAATGCGAAGCGCAACGTGGCTAAGCGGGTTCGTAGCCCAGATTCGGGCTCAACCACCGCTCGACTTCAGGGACCGACATGCCCTTTCGCTGTGCATAGTCTTCGACTTGCTCGCGCGTAATCCGATCGACCGCGAAGTAGCGGGCCTGGGGATGTGAAAAATAGAGGCCCGACACGCTGGCTGCGGGATGCATCGCGTAGCTTTCCGTGAGCGTGATGCCCGTATGTTTCTCTGCATCGAGCAACTCGAACAGAGTTCGCTTTTCCGTGTGGTCGGGCTGAGCCGGATAACCGGGCGCTGGACGGATGCCGCGGTACTTTTCCGCGATCAACTCTTCGTTCGACAGCTGTTCGTCTTCGCCGTACGTCCATTCGCGGCGCACCCGCGCGTGCAGACATTCGGCAAACGCTTCAGCCAGGCGGTCGGCGAGAGCTTTGACGAGAATCGAATTGTAGTCATCGTGCTCCGCGTCGAACTTTGCGGCGAGTTCGTCGCAACCAACACCGGCTGTCACGGCGAAGCCGCCAATAAAATCGCCTCGACCGCTGTCCGTCGGCGCTACGAAGTCTGCGAGTGAGTGGTATTTGTCCTGCCCCTTTCGTTCCCACTGCTGGCGGAGGCCATGAAACCGGCACTGTTCGCTGGAGCGCTGATCGTCGGAATAGACGACGATGTCTTCGCCGACGGCATTTGCGGCAAAGAAGCCATAAACGCCGTGCGCCCGCAGCAGCTTTTCATCGATGACGCGGTCGAGCAATTGCTGCGCGTCGTCAAAAAGCCGTTTCGCTTCGGCACCGACATGTTCGTCTTCGAAGATTCGTGGGAACTTACCCTTTAGCTCCCAAGTCTGAAAAAAGGGCGACCAGTCGATGTACTCGCGCAGCTCCGTCAGTGGATAATCCTCGAGCACGTGCGTGCCTACAAACGAAGGTTCGGCAATCTCAACCGTCGACCAATCGCACGTAAACCGCCTGGCCTGGGCTTCCGCGTACGGCAGCAACGTGACCGACTGCCGCTTTTCGTAGGACTCGACAAGTTGCTCCTGCAGCTGCTTGTTCTCGGCCTCAAATGTGACACGATTCTCATCGCTAATAAGTCGTTCGACGACGCCGACTGAGCGCGACGCGTCGAGGACGTGCGCGACGCAGTGATCGTAGCACGGGGCGATCTTCACGGCCGTGTGCTTGGCACTGGTAGTGGCCCCCCCAATCAGCAACGGCTTGTCGATGTCGAGGCGTTTCATCTCGCGCGCGACGTAAACCATTTCGTCGAGGCTCGGAGTGATCAGCCCCGAGAGTCCGATCACGTCGACGTTTTTTTCGACGGCGGTTTGCAGGATTTTTTCGCACGGCACCATCACGCCCAGGTCGACCACTTCGAAGCTATTGCAACCCAGCACCACACCGACGATATTCTTACCGATATCGTGCACATCGCCCTTAACGGTTGCCATCAGCACCTTGGCGCGCGATTCTCCGACGGTGCCCGCAGCTTCTTTTTCGGCCTCCATGAACGGGGTCAGATACGCGACGGACTTTTTCATCACGCGGGCTGACTTGACCACCTGCGGCAGAAACATCTTTCCGGCGCCAAACAAATCACCGACGATGCCCATGCCTTCCATCAGCGGGCCTTCGATGATTTGTAGGCAGGTGTCGTACTTCTGGCGCGCCTCTTCGGTGTCTTCGTCAATGTATTTGACGATGCCTTTGAGCAGCGCGTGTTGCAAGCGCTCCTCGACCGTGCCCTCGCGCCAGCTGTCGTCTGCTGCAGTCGACGCGCCAGATTTTTTCTGTTTGACGGTTTCGGCGAAGTCGACAAGGCGTTCGGTCGCGTCGGCGCGGCGGTTGAGCAGCACGTCCTCGACGAGTTCTTTAAGCTGCGGTTCGATGTCGTCATAGACTTCCAGCTGCCCAGCGTTGACGATGCCCATGTCGAGGCCCGCATTGACGGCGTGATACAAAAACGCAGAGTGCATCGCCTCGCGCACGACGTTGTTGCCGCGGAACGAGAACGAGATGTTCGACACGCCCCCCGACACATGCACGCCAGGGCAAGTTTCCTTGATCTGTCGCGTCGCTTCAATGAAATCGACCGCGTAGTTGTTGTGCTCTTCGATTCCGGTGGCGACGGTGAGAATATTGGGGTCGAAGATGATGTCTTGGGGTGGGAAGTTCAATTTTTCTGTCAGCAATTGGTAAGCGCGCTGACAAATGCGGACCTTCTCGCTTTCGGTCGCCGCTTGGCCTTCTTCGTCGAACGCCATCACCACGATCGCTGCTCCGTACTGTCGGCACAGCGTAGCGCGGCGCAGAAATTCGTCCTCGCCGTCCTTCAAACTGATCGAATTGACGATCGGCTTCCCCTGCAGCGATTGCAGTCCGGACTCCAGCACCGACCATTTACTGCTGTCGACCATGACCGGCACGGCCGCGATATCGGTTTCGCCAGCGATGAGCCGGATGTACTTGGTCATCATCGCTTCGCTATCGAGCAGGCCCTCGTCCATGTTGATATCGATGACGTTCGCGCCACCTTCGACCTGGCCACGGGCGATTTCGATCGCTTCTTCGAAACTCTCCTCCTTGATCAGTCGAGCGAATTTGCGTGAGCCAGTCACGTTAGTCCGTTCGCCGACCATCAAGAAGTTGCTCTCAGGACGCAACGTCATCGGCTGCGTGCCGCTCAGACGAAGCAGCGGTGCGGAAGTATGAGGCTTGTGTGGCTTGGAGTCCTTGACGCGCGCGGCAATCGCCGCGATATGTTCGGGACCGGTGCCGCAACAACCTCCGACGATGTTGAGCCAACCGCTGTCGACGAACTCTCCCAGCAGTTTGGCCATCGCAGCGGGGCCCAGGTCGTAGTGCCCCATTTCGTTGGGCAGCCCGGCGTTCGGGTGGCAGCTGATTTTCGCCGTCGACACCTTTTGAAGTGTCTCCAGGTGCGGACGCATGACGTCCGGGCCCAGTGCACAGTTCATCCCAATCGACAGCATCGGAAAGTGCTCGATCGCATGCCAAAACGCTTCGACCGTCTGGCCTGAGACAAACGTCCCTCCACCGGCGTCGAATGTCCCCGAGATCATCACCGGTACGCGGTTGCCCGTTTCATCAAAGTACTTTTGGATTGCGAACAGGCACGACTTGAGATTCAGCGTATCGATGGCCGTCTCGGGGAGCAGAATATCGATGCCGTTTTCGACCAGCGCTTTCACCTGCGCGTAGTAGGAATCGGCCATTTCGTTGAACGTGACGGCGCGGTAGCTGGGATCTTCGACGGAGGTACTAATCGCGGTCTGCTTGGTCGTCGGACCGATGGATCCGGCGATGAATCGCGGTCTGTCGGGAGTCTTCTCTGCATATTCGTCCACCGCTCGTCGCGCGCAGGCAATCGCAGCGGCGTTGATCTCCGCGACCAATTCAACGGGTAGCTCGAACTCGTCCATGCCGATCGGACTGGCACCGAACGTGTTGGTTTCGATGATGTCGGCCCCCGCCTCCAGGTAACGACGGTGAATGTCCGTCATGTCGTCAGGACGGGTCAGACAGAGGATATCGGAGAAGTTCTTGAGATCTTTGTGATGATCGGCAAATCGTTCTCCGCGCACGCCTGCTTCGTCGAGCCCTAAGGCCTGAATCTGCGTGCCCGTCGCACCGTCGAGCACGAGAATCCGCTCGTCGAGCACGGCTTCAATTTGGTCGGTCACATCACGATGCGGCATAGTCAGCGTCACTACGAAATACGGCGTGCGAAAGGTAATCCCACATTATCTCAGAACCAGACACCAGCGGCAATGTGGCTGTTCGCTGCGGCTGGGCTTCGGCGGCGGGTTCGTCGCTGCAAGGGCCAGACCAAAGCGGTTGACGTTGCAGATACAACAACCTCCATAAAAAAACATTGACAACTACTGGCTAACCAGTAGAATCAACCCTGAACCTACTGGACGACCCGTAGAAACAGGTTTTGCGAGGGAATTTGCAGATGACCGATCTTCAACCCACCGAGCGAGAGCTCGAGGCTCTGAAAGTCCTGTGGCACCAGGGCGAAGCGACCGTCCGCGAGGTTTGCGACGCGATGAACGCTGCCGGCGAGGAGCTCGCCTACACGACGGTGCTGTCATTGCTGCAGGTGATGGAGCAAAAGGGCCTGGTGGATCACCGTCGCGAGGGCAAGGCGTACGTCTATTTGCCCAAAGTCGAGCGGGAGAAAACGCTGGGCGATCTGGCCGCTGGCTTTTTGGAGCGCGTGTTCGACGGCTCGCTCGATGAGTATCTCGTCCACGCGCTGGGCACGCGTAAGGTGAGCAAGCGTGAGTTCGATCAGCTCGAGGAAATGGTCGCGGAAGCGCGGCGTCGAAAATCCTCTCGTACGAAAAAGGGGGATCAATCATGAACGTGTTCTTCACTGAAGCATCGATCTGGCTGTGGGACTACTACCTGCTCGCGACCGCCTTGCTCGCCGTTATCTTGCTGACCACACGAGTAATCGCTCAACCGGCACGCCGAATGGCAATTCACTGGGCCACGACGGTCGGTTTGTTGCTGTTGGCCTTGCTATGCGCGCTGCCCGGTTGGTCGATCCTGCACATGACCTCCGCGCCGCCTCCAGAGCCCGTCGTCCAGGCGGAACAGTTCGAACCGGTCACCATGCCCGCCATTGAGTTCGCGCCGGGACCTCAGAGTTTTGAGCCGCCCCTGCCGATCGTAGAGGAAATCCCTGCGGAAGAGTTCGTTGCGGAAGTCACCTTCGCCGACCGCCTTGGGGCGATCGACTTCGGTACGCTGGCGGCTTACGCCATCGGCGCGGGCACGTTCGCGACGCTGCTCTGGCTGACCGTAGGTGCATGGCAAGTGCGTCGGCTGCGCAGGCAGGCTGCGTCGGCACCCGCGCAGATCAACGATCTACTCGTAGAATTGGCGCAGCAGACATCCATCAAGCCGGACGTCGGCCTCTCCGACCGACTGTCGGTGGCGGTCGCCGTTGGGCTACGAAGCCCGATGATCTTGTTGCCCGGCAGCCTGGCTGAACACTCAGGACCTTACGAACTGCGGACAGTGCTTGCCCATGAACTCGCGCATATTCGCAATCGCGACTTGTGGCTCCTTGCGCTCGTGCGCAGCCTGCTGCCGCTACTGTGGGTGCATCCTCTCTATTGGCTGTGGCGGCGCGGCTTGAGATTGGATCAGGAAACGCTCGCCGATGCTCTCGCATCGGAGCAAACGAGCCAGGCCGACTACGCCGACCAGTTGGTCACGTGGGCTAAGACCGCCGCGGGCATCCAGCCACCACGTTTCGCCTCGTCGGTCGGGCTGTGGGAAAGCCCTTCGCAATTGAAGCGGCGGATCGCGATCTTGCTGGACGAAAAGCTGACGGTGCTTCGCGCTTGTTCGCGTCGTTGGCGCTTTGGATCGGTCCTTACCCTCCTGGCGCTAGCACTCGGGCTCTCGCTGATTACCTGGCAACCTGAGAGCACGATCGCGGCAAAGCCGGCAGACGCGGAAAGTGCAGATAAACCGAGTCCTGTGAGGTTGCTGAAAAAGCTCAACAGCGGTGCGTCGGTCGAGCTGCTCGCGATCGGCACGAACGCGCGCAACGAGAAAACGAATTGGTGGGATGCAAAAGGAACGCCGCAAGGCGAGCTGCCGTTCGAGGTGCTCACCTCCACCAACATCGAACCGCTGCCCAATCGACAACTGGTGTTTCGTGTGCACGATCTGCCGGCTGGGGCGGGCGTCCGTTGGAAGACCGAACCAGCCAGCAATGCATCGAGCGGCACAATCGTCGTCGACGGCGTGAAGAAGCCGCACGGATACTACTCCCATGAATTCGAGCGGCCACGCGGCGGCAAGACGTTCACTTTGCGCGTGGGCGTCGCCGCTGGCGACTGGGTCACCATGGCCTCAGGTCGCTCTGGTGCCACGAGCAATCCCTTGCAGAATACGGTCTTCTCCGAGGCGCTCTCCGACAAAGATGGCAACGCGGTCGTGATTATCTCGCACAGTCTCCGCGATGCGGACACGCGCGGACTGGCAATCGATGTGGAAGGCAAAGAATGGATTTCGACGTCGCGCCGCGGCTCGTCAGCGGGTAAGCAGAACCAAAGCCAATGGACGTTCGTCGGGCTGAAACCCGAGCAAGTCAAAAAGTTTGGCCTGCAGGTGCGGCAGTACGAGTGGGTAGAGTTCGACACGCTTCCGGCGGAGGCGTTGGCGGAATCTGACTCCAGAGATGCTTCCAGGTTGCCGGATCAGACCAACCGGGACGAAGCGGACTCCTCTGAGCATACAGCTGCCATTCAAGAACTCGTCGATAGCCTCGCGGAGGTGTACGAGAAGATTCACGCGCTCCACAAAGTCGGTGCCGCAGGTGGCGAAACGCACAAGCTATTGCTCGCCGAGTACCACCTACAATCGGCCAGAGCCAAACTACTTCATCAGAAGGGCGAACTCGACGAAGCACGGCGGCAATTCCAGGTTGCGCTGGTAGTCGCCGAAAAGTACCTTCCGGCAGTGGAAGCAGAATATGATTCTGGCCGTGTCACACTCAAAGCCTTACTCGAATCCAAGCAGATCCTCTTGGAAGCGAAACGCAATCTGGCGGGGGCAAGTGACGCTCTTGGCAGGGCAAGGCAAGATTCGTCACGGATCAACGCGCTCAAGTGGCTACGCATTGCCGAAGACGAAGGATTCTTCAAACGCCGCGGTCCGGCGGGAACCGGACTGGAGCAGCGAATCCCGGCCGGATTGGTCATTCACACGGCGTATCAATTCGATCCAAACAACGTCCTCGACCAAATCCGCCCCCTATTTGACAGACGCGCCGGATACGAAGGCGCGTTTGAGGGTGTACTGAAGGGCTTTGAGAAAGACCCTTACGGCCCGCGATTGAAGGTCCGGCCCGCGTTCATCGACCACCTTGCTGGCGAGGTGTCATTGGTTACTAACGCAGCAGCCGACCAGCTATGGGACCCACCCGAGTGGTTGGTCGGTATCAAAGCCACCAACGCCAAAGCTCTTGCCGCGACACTCGATCGGTTCATGCAAGTGGAAACCGACGTCATACTCTGGCGTTTGGGCACGCGACGGATCTGGCAACTCGAAAGCAAGGGCTCCGACGTTCGCTTTGTTTGCGTCGAATTCGGACATTTGCTGTGCGCCAACGACCTTGTGCTGCTGAGCCAGCTCCTGGATGGAAAAGCCAACCCCATCTTGCGAGACGCACAGTCAACTTCGCGGCCCAACACAGGCGCAACTCTGGGTCCGCAATACGACCTCGACCGGGCCACAACTCCCGCCGATGCGAACGAGCGTACTGCCAAGACACCTGAGTTGGTGTATCTCGGCTGGCAAACGGAACAAGCGGATGCGGAAGGTGACCCGCCGAAAATACCGATGTGGGACATGAACGGACGAGCGCTGTCGGATACGGAAGTGGCAACCTTAAGTGACCAACTCGGTGATACTCGACTCCATTATCCGCGCGAGGGAGGGTTACCGACATTGCTGTTGGTATTTCGCGTTGATGGCGAAGTCTCTCAACACGTTATGGCGACACTGCTCGGTGCGGATGGAACGAGGCATTCTCAAACATTCGCTCGCACAAGAGTTACCGCCGGCATGAACGTTGCGACGCTGCAACCACTAACGAGTGCTTTGGCTGCATGGCCGGGAACAATTGACCTGGAGATCAAGTATCCGATCGAAAACACGGAAGTGTTTAAGCGACTGAGTGAAGTTGCTGATTCACCCGTTCGACTGGCAGAAGGTGTTTCTTGGTATCTCGATCCAAACAGAGCGATCGAGAGGGACGCACAGAATCAGCGTCAACGAGCACGTGACAAAACAGCGGCTGTCTTGCAGTTGAAGAGAGAACCACCCGGTCCCTATACCCAATACGCCGCAAGGGTGTACTTGCAAGGTGCGGAGCGACCGTTGCGAGAAAACTACGTGACGATGATCGAGCCAGAGGGACAATTGCACACTATTCGCGTCTCAGAAGCGTTCGATAGCAAGCAAGACGTTGAACGTGTTGAGTTTACCCGGCGGCGTTTCGACATTGCGAAGATAAGAGGTGTCCCGGTGCGCGTCGACCTGATCCCTTCCGCCACTCTGACTAACGCTAAGGAATCCAACCCCACCAGCCAACGGCAAAACACGTTCGCCGCGGCGACAGTGCCCGACGAGTCGGACGATGAATCAATCAACTCGCTCGACCCGCGGCGCGGTCCCACCGTACCTGCCGATACCCAAAACAAGGAACTTGTGACGGCGCCAAGCGAGGATGCACTCAACACCGCGCTGAACGTCGGCAAGATCCAGATGCCGCTATACAAGCAGCTGGAGTCCCAACGCCAGCCGAACGCCTTTGTTGGCATCTGCGTCGATGAGCGGGGGCAGCCGCTGGCAGATGTGCCAGTCCAGCTCTACTCACAACAGATTGGAATCGTTGAACGGCAGAAGCCGACCCTGGTCGCCAGCACAACATCGAATGCCAGTGGCATCTTTATGTTCCCGAACGTGGTCGATATCGAGAAGCAGTTTCCCCAAGGCATTCCCAACGCCGAAACGCCTAGACAGCAACAACAACTGCTCACGATCGTGGGCAGGAAAACTGGTCGAGTCCCGGGTCACTCTTCCGAAATGGCAGCTGGGATCGCGGCTCGCGGAAATATCTCGGTGTGGGTCATGCGGAAAGCTCAGACTCTCAATGGCCGCATCACCGACGTCGATGGCAATCCCGTTGCCGGCGCAGTCGTGAAATTCGGCCACGCCATGATGTTCAACGGACTCAACGAGCTGCGACTAGGCACAAGCGTGACCGATGCCGACGGACGTTACTCGATTCGTGACCTGCCTGCGTACGACGTGGCTGAGCAGCAACGCCAGCTTGACGCAATGATTAAGCGGAACCCGGCGCTAACGCGCACGATGGCCACCGGTGTCCCTCAACAGCAACTGCTGGTCACCCATCCGAAGTTCACCGCGAAACGCGTCGCGGTGCGCAGAGTCCCCGGCGAAGTGAACGCGAAACTGAGCCCCGGTAGCGCGATCGAGGGGAAACTCAGCTTTCCCACCGAAGCACGTCCGAACTCGCTCAACGGCGGCGTCGTCTACCTGCAACGTGATATGCCAGAGCCAAAACCGGGCGATCCCCCCCTGCCCCAGAGCTTCCAGGTCCAAAGCACGAAGCTGGATGGCGAGGGCAAGTATCGATTCGAGTCGCTGCCTGCGTCTACCTACCATCTGACCGCGAGCGTACCTAACTGGGTGAGCAGCGGAATCGAAAACGTCGTCACAGCAATCGGAAAAACAACGGCGGCACCCGACATTCCGATGACGCGTGGCGGCCGCGTCCGAGTCCAGCTACTCGACGGCGACACCGGCGATCCCCAAACTTTCGACAAGCCGATGCCCGGCTGGGTTACCCCCCAACGAGTGCCTCGTGACAAGGTCTTTCGGTACGCGACGAACGTCGTCACATTCTCGCGCCAAGGCACAGCGGAAGTGCAACTTGCGCCGGGAAGCTATCAACTCAACTTGAGTGTCCCGAGCGCAAGTGGCAAAGGTAGTTGGATTCCCAGAGAATTCGCCGGCTTGCGGTCCGAGGGAGGCCCCGTGAAGATTCCCACGATCGAGGTGCAAGAAGGACAGACGGTCGCACACCAAGTGAAGACCATGAGATGGAATCCGCAATCTCTGGACGTCGTCAACCGCATGCAAGCGACCACCAAGGACGGCGATGTCATCGAGATCGAAGAAGTCGAGGGCGAAGAGGCGCCGATGGTGTCTATGCCGGTCCAACAGACCGTGCCGAGCGATGCCGACTCGGAAACTGATGCTGCCCAAACCAACGAGCCTGCCGGCGACACGTCCAGCTATTTCTACGCCGTTCCCGTCACAACGGCATTGCAGAAAAGTCGCTTGGGCGGCGACAAGGTGGTGGCCTACTTGGACGTGAATGCAACGAAGCTCGTGAGTGCCGATGGCAAAAGCATCGACTTCCAAAGCAAGTTGTTCGTGCCAATTCAAGCGAGGCTGAGAGCACTAGCCGAAGCCATGCCAACAGGCACTCTGCGCGTAAGCCTGGACATGAGCGGGACTCCCCAATCGGGTTCCGCCAACTTCGCAAAGCCCATGCGTGAGGTGTTCAGCAAACTGGGCGTCGACGCCGGCTTCAAGAAAGTATTTGCGACAGAAACCTGGCACAATGAGCCCGACCATCAATGGCGACCATTCCAGGAGGCGAACAACGAAGGCAACGTCAAAGAGCCCATTGTCGCGGTGAACCGAGTGCAGATTGCACCGGTCCACAATGCGTTCACCAAGCGCTTGGTCAGAGGCGCCGATTGCGTTGTTTCATTGATTGACCGACGGCCGATCGACGTCGATTCGCTGTTGCCGGCGAAAGACTTACCAGACCTCAAAGCAGCGATTGAGAAACTCGAACTGGCGGAGCCCAAAGCAGTCTTGGTGCAGGCGCTGTTCCTTGAACCTGAGCAGGGTGGCAGTTTCGAGTACTACAAGACGCTGCCGCAGTTCCAAGAAGACTCCAAGTTTCACCTCGACGCAGCGAAAGTGCTGTTTGATCTGGGGTTCAACGAAGTCCGTCTGCATCTGCAACCCGGCTCGACTGGGATGATATTCCGATATCGTTCAGACGAACTCAAGGCGGATGCAGGTCGTGGAGAATCGGACGAAGACGACAAAGAGGTTGACTCCTTGCCAACCCAACAGACTGTGCCAAGTGATGTCAATTCTGATGCGACTGATCCCGCCAGCCCCGACCCGATCACTATCCTCGCAGAAGCAACGGAAGACGCTCGTCGGGGTCGTTACGAGGATGCCCTAGCGAAACGTGTTTGGTATCACAACAAAGTGTTATCAATTCGCCCGTCGCAATCGAAGGCACGCCTGTCAGTTGCGCTCAGCCAATGGTTAGATCTTGGCAAAGCCTACCCGCCTGCTCTGGCGAAGATGCGCGAGATTCGTGATGCGCTCGAGAAAAAGATCCGAGACCCAAACGCAGCTAAGGTTCGATTTACCGATTTCCAAGAATTTGCAGCGCTGAACGACACGCTAGGTGAGCAAGAACGTACGGTACAACTGTTTCGTTGGCTGGATGTAACCAAACCAAGAGACGCGTGGCGGGTGTTCGGGTTAGCTGGACGATACCTAAATGACGAGAAAGCACTAGAGTTGCTTCTCAAATACCAGGATACCGGTGGGCGTGTTGCTCTCTACTATCATAGCTACCGATTGCTCCGGCAATCTGCGGTCGGTAGCAAGCAGCAGAGCAGGTTGCTCCGCCTGGCGGACGACAAATTGGTGCGCGACGTGACGACTCTTGTTGAGTCCTGGATCGAGCGCCAACGCCAAGACCAGGCAATTCAGTCGGCTCAGCAAGCGATGGAGCTTCTGCAAGACGACAAGCGGTTGCTTGGACGCCTCGAATCGCAGTTGAAGCCACTGCTCAAAGAAGACATGCCAGCCGTGTCTGAGAGCGAGAGCGGGACCGACAACAATGCAGCGCGCGATAATGAGTCGTTGATCAAAGAACTTTCGAAGTTCCTGGATCCGCCGCCTGAGTATCCAACTTATGAGGAACCGAAACAATGGGAAATCGTTCCAGCGCCTGGATGGGATGTCGACCCAGCGGGAAACCTGAGGAAGAAACCCGGCCGCGTCACCGTTGACCTCGCCAATCCGAATTAGAGAGTCAACTGGATATCGCGCGCACCTCGCCCATCGTCGTTGTTCGCACATTCATATTTTGGCGAACTAAGTTGACTAGTTCTTAGTGGCCGGTGATGGCTGAAATCCGAGTGCGGTTAGCAACTGCATCTGCATGACTTCCGCCATTTCTGCGCGGCGTCGCTTTTCATCGTTGCTCCAGTGCCGACGGACCTTTTTGGCAGCCTTCTTGACTGATTTTCTTACTCGCTGGATAGGCATTGCTCTTCTCCTTCATGGTTCCAAGTTGGTCTTCGCCCCATGCCTCGGTTTCTTGCTGTACGGGGCGATGCTGCTGAAGGTTCGAGCGTATTTTTTAGCTGCTGGGGACAGAAAATTCTTGGAAAAAATTCCGATTCCTCCCAAGATTTCATGCTCAACTACTTTCGCGTGGCACATCCGCCAGCGAGTTGCCCCAGCGAGCGACTACTCTGCTTCGCCACGGACTATCGATGCCAGCACTTTGTCGAACACCGGCTGCAGCGTTTTCCAATCGCCCTCGGGGCAGGTGCAGTAGACGTTCACGCCGCGATCGAAACCGATGATCGAAACTCGGTAGCCGTGCATATTGCTTCCAAAAGACGTCGAATAGTTAAACTCGCTCATTCGAGCGGGACCGAGGTCGCAATTCATCACGGTTGGGCCAGCGATCTCGGTGTACCCATCAAAGTCTTGCTCCGCCTGCTTGATGTCATCGACGTGAAGCAGTTCAACTGGGGCCAGTGAGGGAACCTCGTTCGCCGAAGCGCTGCGTCCACTGAGCGCGGCGTTCGCAAGCCGATTGGTTGAACTCGCCTTGAAGTGAATCAGCGCCGACCCCGACGAGAACTTTGCCCATACAGGTGTACCCGATTTGCCGCCGCCCTTCTTTTCCCAGTTGTCTGGGTAGTCGCACGCAAACGAACCATCCTTGGCGTTGTACGAAGAATACGACGTCGGCATCACAGCGGAACCTCCGCCACAACCGGCAAACGCGAGCGATAGCACGACGAGCATACTGAGCAGAAACTTTGTGTTGCGTCTCATGATTCAATCCTTGGAACAAGTTCAGCGTCCACCGATCGTCAACCAGCGCGCGAGCTGCCCGAGCGACCACGCGTAGACTAAGAATGCGACGGTTGTTATGGGTCCCATCCACAGCATCGTTAAGAACGGCGGATCGCGCCAGGTTGCCGCCGCCAGCCACACGACGATTTTCCAGAGTAGGAATGAGATCGCGAAGAAAGTCATCCATATCAGGGGCCGCGTTGCGAGCGAGCGTAACACTGGCGGCGAGATGGGCGCGCCGATCGAACCGGTTTCCAACGTCGAGAGCTGCAGAATCGGATAAACGATCCACAGGGCCGCACCGATGATGGTCGCGGTCGATTCGGGTGCGAGTCGACTTAGCAGCCAACCGACTCCCGCCGAGGCGAGCACGACTCCCCAGGTGGCAGGCATAGTCCAAAACCAATCGCGCCAATCACCTTCCAACGCACTGTCGGGTTCGGTATGACCATGCGAAGTGGATTCCACAATCCCAAGAAAAACCGCCGACGAGTATGACAGACCGATGAAAATCGTAATCCCCACGGGCAACGCCACGACCCGTCCCGCGAAGAAAGCCAGGCTCAACAAATAATAGGTGGCCGCGCCCAGCATCAGCACGACGGTAATCACCCCCGTCAGCATCATGCCATGCAGCAACGTCGAACTGGAAATCGAGGGTCGCAAGTCGGCGAGTGTCGGCTTGCCTGCCAGTCGCTGCGGACGGAGCCGCTGCGACTTCGGCTTCTCAGCCTCTTTGGCTTCGATGTCCTCGTGCGCCCGTTGCATGTATTTTTGGGCAAGCCGGTGGCGAGGATCGATTTCTTCCTGTTTCGTTGTCTCGGCCATCTGCTGCTCCCCAAGCACCAGGCATCTCGACATGCGTCAGAATGATTGCAGTCTACACCATTTGGGGGGCACTGCAAGCAGGGTCAGATTGGGAGGGCCACCCTAGCGCGGGAGCGGATTCTGGGGTGAATCATATGCCCCAAAGTCGTTGAAGAAATGCCGCTTTGCGAATCGGTAGGCCCAACTCTTCTCGGGGACCTCTTCCATCTTGTTGTATTGTGACGGGCGCGGCTTCATTGCCAACAGTTCAGCCGCCGCAGTTTTTCGCGCGGTTGAATCCTTAGCGTCGTGCAAGACGGTCAGTTCGTGCAGCAAGTCGGGCCGCTCAAGCACAATACAACCCCGAGTGTGCGACGCAGCCAGTTCGCGGAAGTCGGTAAGGTACTGCGAGTTGTTGAATGTGTCTGCCAGCGGCCGCTCGTCGTAGATTGATTCTTTGGCGAACTGCACGATCGGACACGGCTCAATATCGCCCCACGGCGAAATGTGATGGGTAAAACCGGTCGCGGCCGGGCACAGCGCCTGCCCGTCGGCGTCGTAGTAGGCATCGACGATGCCGATCGGTTTCTTCACCCGCATATCGACGACGAACTTCCGGATTCGCAATTGCTCGGCGGGCGAGAGTGCCAACTCTTCGGAAGCTTCCGGACCCATCGGCCGGTAGGTGTGATACCACATGTAGAGCACTCCTAGCTCAATGAGGCGATCCACCCACGCTTCGTTCACGAGATCGTCAATGTTGGTCTTGCAGACACTTGTGCACACGCCGGTGATGACGTTGTGCTCAACACAATTGTGGATGCCCTGCATCGTCTTGTTGAGCACTTCGGCACCGCCGCGCCGCTGGTCGCTAACGATTTCGGATCCTTCAACACTGATCAGAGGAGTAACGTTGCCACACTTGCGCAACTCGGCGGCGACTTCGGCGGTGATGAAATGGCCATTCGTAAACACTTGGAAATAGCAGTCAGGATGCCGCCGGAAGATCTCGAGGATATCGGCGTGCATGAACGGCTCGCCGCCGACGATGCCGAAGAAGTAGTTTCCCTGCTCGTTGGCCTCGCGAATTACCCGAGAGAGAGCATCGACTTCGATTTTCTCCTGCTTGGCCGCCACGTCGACCCAACAGCCTTGGCAGCGCAGATTGCAGCTGTTGATGATCGAAATATAGAGAAACGGTGGGAAGAAATCCCCCTGCTTGAGCCGCCGCTTGTGCTTTTGGATAGCCCTGGCACCTTTAAAGCCGAAGTTGTAGGTCAGCTTCCAGAGCAGCCGTAAGTCGGTTTCGGTCAGCAGCCGTTTAGCGTAGCGAACGTACATATCAACAATTTACCCCCCCTACCCGGGGCAAGCTAGGGTCATCCCGGCCCCACTGAAACCGTCAAAACCGGCACAATTCCTCACAATACGCTGCGGCTGCCCCACAGCCGCTTGCGACGCGGTATTCCGCCAGCATAGAATTGGCGGTTCGCCGACGATTGCGTCGGACGACCCTCCAACCCAGGCTATCTGCCTTACATGACACTTCACGTTGACCATCAGCGTTTGGCTGATGCGCATCAAACGGTTCGTTCGCGACTGCTCGCCGAGCGCACCTCCACAGGACATTGGGTGGGAGAACTCTCTAGTTCCCCGCTCTCGACCGCTACCGCAATCAGCGCGTTGATGCTGGCGGAACAACATGACGTCTGCAACGGTCTGCCCACTTTTCGACCCGGCGAGGAACCTTCGCACCTGGACGAGATCTATCGCAACGATCTGAGCGAGCAAATCGTCGAGTCGCTCAAATGGCTCGCCCGTCAACAGAACGACGATGGCGGCTGGGGCGACACCGATCGCAGTCGATCGAACATCGCGACCACGATGCTGGTGCAGGCCGCATTCCACCTAACCGGCGTACCGGCAAAGTATCAGAACCTGCTGGAACGCGCCGACGAGTACGTCGAGGCTCAAGGTGGCGTCGACGCGCTGAAAGACCGCTACGAAGGCGACAAGACCTTCGCCGTGCCGATTCTAACCAACTGCGCTCTGGCGGACATTGTTCCCTGGCGCAAGGTCCCGGCGCTGCCGTTTGAACTCGCGTGCCTGCCACAGCGATGGTACAACCGCCTCAACTTGCCGGTCGTTAGCTACGCCATCCCTGCCCTGGTAGCGATTGGGCAGGCGAAGTTCTACCACTCGCCCCCCGCCAACCCCATCACACGTTGGGTCCGGCAGGCAGCGAAAAAGAAAAGTCTGGCCGTTCTGACCGAAAAGCAACCCGCCAGCGGCGGGTTCTTGGAAGCTACGCCGCTCACGAGTTTTGTCGTCATGAGCCTGGCGACCAGCGGCCAGGTTAATCATCCAGTCGTCCGCCGAGGCGTTGAGTTCCTGCTCGCGTCGGTCCGCCCAGACGGTAGTTGGCCGATCGACACCAACCTTGCGACCTGGAATACCTCGCAGGCACTCTCGGCACTCGATTGGCAGCTTGACGAGCACGTTGGCGACGATGCTTCGCCCTCGGCCGAGGCAGTACGCGCGCTGGATTGGTTACTCTCATGTCAACATCGCGAGAAGCACGCCTATACGGGCGCGGATCCGGGTGGCTGGGCTTGGACCGATCTGTCAGGCGGCGTCCCCGACGCCGACGACACGGCTGCCGCCTTGCTGGCGTTGTGCCGCTGGCACCGACGCTGGCCGGAGCATCGCAGCAGCGAAGTGCAGCGTGCAGTTTTGATGGGAATCCATTGGCTCTCGAGCCTGCAAAACAACGACGGCGGTTGGCCGACCTTTTGCCGCGGCTGGGGGAAGCTCCCGTTCGATCGCAGCAGCAACGACATTTCGGCACACGTCATCCGCGCGCTTCATGCGTGCAGCGAGGAATTTCACCTTGCGACCAGAAACCACGCCGTGGCGCGGAGCATCTCCGAGGCGATAGGCCGTGGGCTGAGCTTTGTCGAAGCGAATCAGGCGGACGACGGCAGCTGGTTGCCATTATGGTTCGGGAACGAAACCCATCCGCAAGAGGCCAATCCGGTTTACGGAACGAGCAAGGTACTCAGGATGTACCATGAACTTGGGCGAGCAAGTTCACCGCACGCACAGCGGGGCGTACAGTGGCTCGCCAAAGCTCAGCACGCCTCCGGTGCGTGGGGGGCGGTTACCGGTAAAGGATCGCAAGATACGACCCATTTCTGCAGCGTCGAGGAAACCTCGCTCGCCGTCACGGCACTGTTACCCTACGCCGGCTTGTCTGCCGAGTCTGGCAACGACAAAATTGGTGCTGCTGCCGGTTTGGGACTGTCTTGGCTCATTGAAGCGGTGCAGCAGGGCACGTACCTCGACCCGGCTCCCATCGGTTTTTACTTCGCCAAATTATGGTATCATGAACGTTTGTATCCGCAGATTTTTGCCGCCGAGGCATTGGCGACCGCTTGCCAGTTGTTTCCGGCAAAAGCAGAACCAATGATGGCTACCCACTAGCGCTGGCTTAGCCTCACGTCATCGAGTCGAAGGAGCAGCAAGTGTCAGAGGCACCGACGGAAATCAGCAACGAACCAGCAGCCGTCGTCAACGGTGCTTCTGCCGCCGAGACGATCGCCGCAGCTGCTCAAGCCCCGCAGCGCAAACGACGTCGCCGCACAGCCCATCTCAAGGACGTGCCACAGGACCGCGAGCAGCGCGAGCAGCTGCGCGAAATCTGTCGGCAAGTTGCCGCGCGACTGGACCACTCGCAAGTATTCACTAAAGACGAGCTGGAAGCCGTAGCGCGACGGCTGCTCACCGAGCAGCAACTGCCAGAAGGCTATCTGGGCTGGACAATGGTGATGCTGTCCTCAGAATTCTGGCGTGAGCAGGTCGCCGCAGTGCCGCCTTCGCGGAGATTGCTGCTGCTACCCCACTGCCTCAAGCATGCCGAAGGGTGCCCGGCTGACTACGATCAATTCGGACTCGACTGCAAACAGTGCGGCGCGTGCAGCATCGCCGATTTCCGCACCGTGGCCGAAGACATGGGCTACAAAGTGCTGGTAGCCGAAGGCTCGCCGATTGTGATGAAGATCATCATCAGCGGCTACGTCGACGCGATCGTCGGTGTCGCCTGTCTGAATGTGCTGGAGAAAGCGATCGACAAAGTCCTACTTGCCGGCGTGCCCTGCATGGCCGTTCCTCTGCTCTCCAGCGATTGCCGCAACACGTCGGTCGATGAAGATTGGGTTGCGGAAATGATCCATGTGAAGCCCGACACACTTGGCAATTCCACAGCAGGCGGTCAACCGCCCAGCTACTTGCACTTGCTGCGCGAAGCGAAACAGATGTTCGAGCCGGCGGAACTGGATCGTCTCGCTCCCCGCAAGCGTGGCGGTCCGAGCTTGGCCGAACTCAACGGTACGGGCGCGAGCGGGCTGGAACCGATCGCTGCGACCGAAGCAATCGCACACGACTTCCTCGCCCAAGGAGGGAAGTATGCACGGCCGTTCATCACGCTCGCAGCGCACGATGCGC
Organism: Bythopirellula sp.; assembly: GCA_965228965.1. Taxonomy (GTDB): domain Bacteria; phylum Planctomycetota; class Planctomycetia; order Pirellulales; family Lacipirellulaceae; genus Bythopirellula. The sequence continues at coordinate 3,362,599 of OZ245849.1, read as the reverse complement.
TGACGGGTGCTCATGGCGTGGCACCCGACGGTGACGAGCATCTAAAGAAACTGCCGGATGCAGTGCGCCGCGTTGCGCTCTCGATCGAGACCTTCCACAAAGCGTCGCTTGTGCACGACGACATCGAAGACGACGACGATTTCCGCTACGGCGAACCCACCTTGCACCGCGCGCATGGTCTGCCGACGGCGATCAATTTGGGTGACTACATGATCGGTCTTGGCTACCGACTGGTGAGTCAAGATCGCGAAGCACTGGGTGCCGACGCGACCGTAGAGATACTCGACTTGCTTGCCAATGCCCACTTGCGGCTCAGCGAGGGCCAAGGTGCCGAACTTCTCTGGCGGGACGCCCGTGACAAGCAGCTGACCCCGCTGGACGCGCTGAAGATCTACGCGCTGAAAACCGCGCCAGCGTTCGAAGCGGCACTGTTATGTGGCATTCGCTGTGCCGGCCCGCTTGGGCAGCTCGAAGCGCCAATGAAGCAGTTTGCCAAGCACCTGGGGGTCGCGTTCCAGATACTTAACGACCTGAAAGATTGGCGCGGCGACGACGATAACAAGCTGCAGGCAGGTCTCGACACACTCGGCGGTCGCCCAACTGTGCTGTGGGCCCTGGCTTTGGAGGGGCTATCTGAGACTGGGCGTGCGGAGCTGTTGGAATTGGTTGAGGCATCACGTGATGCCGACGCGCGGGTGGCACGAGTGCAGGAGCTTTATCGCCAGGCGGCGGTGTTCGACAAAGCGAATCAACTTGTCGAAAAATATCAGGAGCGCGCCGAACGCATCGCCGACGAAGTCGAGCCAGACAGCTTGCGCCGGCTGCTCTACTACCTAGTCGACACGGTGCTTGATCGTCCGGCGGAGCCCGAACCCGTGCTGGTCTCGCTCGGCACGAAGTAGAAACTGATAATCAGCGAAAACGGCGTTTGGCATTCCGACTCCGCTTTCTCACAAGCCTACGACTTCCGGTTTTGCACGTTTATGGATGCAATCTTTACGCAGCTGACCAGCCTGTTCTACGACCGGCTCGAAGATCTCGGCGAAGTCGAACCGGTTGAAGCCGATGCCATGCCCGATGCGTATCAGTCGTTGCTCGCCCACCACGACCACATGACCGTCACGAACGAAGCGTGGCACAACAGCCTGGTCGACGTTCACGTCCTTACCGAACAAAAGGGCGAGGACTACTACGCCCGCAAGATCGTGCTCGTCACCCAGCGTGATGCGAGACCGGTTCAGTTTGGCATCGTCCGCATCAAGCTCAACCTGCTGCCGGAAATTGTGCGGCTGGAAATTGAGTCGCAGGCTTTGCCGCTAGGTCGGATCATGATTCGGCACCATTTGATGCGCGAGGTCGAATTGTGCCAGCTGTGGCGAGTGAAACCCGGACCCGAGTTGCGGTTACATATGCAACTAGAGGACGACAGCCCCGTCTATGCCCGCACTGCGCGGATTCTGGTCGAGGGCGAGCCAGCGGTCGAAATGCTGGAAATCGTTCACGTTTGACGGCAGAACCACAACCATCGAAGTTAGCGGACGGCTGTTTTCCGAACTCGGAATTTGCATCTCCGGTGATAGCGATTTTCTTGCGGACCCAACATGAGAAACATCGATTCACAGTACGATTGCGTTGTCATGGGGGGAGGTCCCGCCGGATCCACGGTCGCGGCGTTAGTTGCGGAAGCTGGCTTCAGTACGCTGCTTGTTGAGCGTGAATCGATGCCTCGTCCGCACGTGGGCGAGTCGCTGATGCCGGAGACCTACTGGCAATTTGAGCGGCTGGGCGTACTCGATGAACTCAAGGCAAGCATCTTCGCGAAGAAGGTCGGCGTCCAGTTCGTCAACAACACAGGCAAGGAATCTGCGCCGTTCTTGTTTCGCACCCACGACGATCGCGAGTCGAGCGAGACCTGGCACGTCGACCGCGCACAGTTCGACAAGATGCTGTTCGACAATGCCGCGCGAAAGGGCGCCGATTGCTGGGACAAGACGCGCGTACTGGAACCGCAGTTCACGGCTACCGATACTGGCGAGCCTCGGACCACAGGCGTAATGCTTCAGCAGGCCGGCAACTCGGCGCAAGAAGTCTCCGCCCGCGTCGTGGTCGACGCCACGGGCCAGCAAGCGTTGGTGGCCCATCGCCTAGGTTTACGGCGGGAAAATCCCACGCTCCGCAAAGCAGCCATCTGGCGACATTATCGCGGCGCGCACCGCGACGTGTCAGGTGGCGGAGTGAAGACGGTGATCATGCATACGGCCGAAAAGCAATCGTGGTTCTGGTACATCCCGCAGGCAGACGACACCGTCAGCGTGGGCGTGGTCGGTGATCGAGATTACCTGCTGAAGGGCCGAGGCTCGACCGACGACACCTTTGACGAAGAATTAGAAAAGTGCCCAACACTGTCCTGTTGGCTGCACAACTCCGAAGCGGTGGGTGATTTCAAAGTGGCCAAAGAGTTCTCCTACACCACGGACAAATCGGCCGGTGACGGCTGGGTACTCGTTGGCGATGCCTGGGGATTCATCGACCCCGTCTACTCGTCCGGAGTTTACTTCGCACTGAAGTCGGGTGTGCTCGCGGCAGATTGCATTATCGAAGGGCTCAGCAACAACGACGTTTCCGCGGACACACTGGGCCGCTGGATTCCCGACTTCACGCGTCAGACAAGCTTGATCCGCAAGTTGGTCCACGCCTTCTATTCGGGCGAGTTCCGCGTCGGAAAATTCATCCAAGAGTACCCACAGCACCAAAGTGAATTGGTCGATCTACTCATCGGACGCGTGTTTGACGGGCGCGAAGGCAAGATCTTCGACGACCTTGAACCCTGGTTGGAAGCGAAGTTGAGCAAGGCGTAAGGGCCATTCAAACTCGGTTGTCTCGCTGCTACAATCGAACGCGATAAGTGCCAAGTCTTCCGATCCTCACTGCGCGGTCCGCCATGCCCCGATCTCTGATTGTCGCGATCCTCGTGCTGCTCGTCTTACACCAAGACAACTGGTTTTGGACTGACGGGACGCTGGTCTTTGGATTTATCCCGATCGGTTTGTTCTATCACGCGTGCATCTCTATTGCCGCCAGCTGCGTCTGGTTCTACGCGGTCAAGAAGTGCTGGCCGTCAGGCTTGGAATCGCTAGCCGAATCCGACCAGAAGGAAGGCGGTGCCGCGTGACCGAGTTTTGGATCATCGTCGGTTATCTGAGTCTGCTGCTGATGTTGGGTTTGATGGCGAGCCGGATGTTCTCGGGCACCAAGTCCGACTATCAGCTGGCCAGCCACTCGATCGGTCCGTTCCTGCTCTTGATGTCGCTGTTCGGCACAACGATGACGGCCTTCGCGCTGGTGGGATCCACCGGCGAGGCCTTCAAGGAAGGCATCGGCGTGTACGGCATGCTCGCCTCCAGCAGCGGTATCATCCACTCACTTTGCTTCTTTATGATTGGTGTGAAGGTGTGGTCGCTGGCCCGCAAGAACGGGTACTCAACCCAAATCCAATACTTTCGCGATCGGCTGGAAAGCGACGGAATTGGCCTAATATTGTTTCCGATCTTGGTTGGATTGGTGATTCCCTACCTTTTAATTGGCGTAATCTCCGCCGGTACCGTTATCCAAAACATGACCGCGGGCGCGTTTCCCAACATCGAGATGTTTGCCACCGATACCCGCGCAACGAGCGGCGGCGTCCCCCCACGTATCGGATCGCTTGTCATCTGTCTGGTGGTGTTGTGTTATGTGTTTTTTGGCGGCATGCGCGGAACTGCCTGGGCCAATGCATTTCAAACGATCGTCTTCATGGTGCTGGGAATCGTCACGTTCTGCGTGATCGCGAATCAACTGGGCGGTAAGGATTCGCTGCTGGAGAATCTGCAGTCGTTGGGTGAGGCCATCTCCGAGGATAAGGCGACGCGCTCGCACATGTCAAAGACGAAGTTCTTCTCATACCTGCTGATTCCGCTGTCGGTCGGCATGTTTCCGCATTTGTTCCAGCATTGGCTTACGGCCAAGAGCGCATCGAGTTTTAAGTTGCCCGTGGTTGCCCATCCTGTGTTCATTATGATCGTTTGGGTGCCGTGCGTGCTGGTCGGCGTTTGGGCAACTACCTCGCTCGTGCCGCCCAAGCCACCTATGCCAACGATCGGTGATTCAGACATCGTTAATTCCAACGCGATCTTGCCATTCCTCGTGAAAACTCAGACGACCGCCTGGCTTGGCGGGCTGCTGACGGCAGGAATCCTGGCGGCAATTATGTCGAGCCTAGACAGCCAATTCCTATGCCTTGGAACCATGTTCTCGACCGACATCGTCACGCACTATACCGGCAAGGATCGATTTTCCGACCGTCAACAAGTTCTGCTTACACGTGGGTTCATCATCGCGATCGTCGCCATCACGTACCTTTGCAGCCTTGCACAGCCCAAGAGCGTGTTCACGTTAGGTGTATGGTGTTTTAGCGGATTCTCGAGCCTGTTTCCGCTCGTGTTCGCGGCAGTCTATTGGCGCGGGCTAACCAAATGGGGCGCCTACGCAAGTGTCCTGGCAACAATTTCAGCTTGGGTTTACCTATTCCGTGAATCAGGCTGGGGAGAGAATCGCACCTACGTGATCGACCTTGGTGGCTACGAAGTCATGCCCGTTGCTGGGATTTTCCTGGCCTCGGTCGTGGCGTTGGTCGGAGTTTCGCTGCTGACCAAACCGCCGACCGACGCAACGTTGAAAAAGTTCTTCGCCGACTGAGGCTCCTTCGGTGCGAGCGAATTAGATTGATCCGGATTCCGCAATCGTGAAGATCGCCTACCTTGCTGCTGGTGCCGCAGGCATGTACTGCGGGAGTTGCCTGCACGACAACACGCTGGCCACGGCCTTGCTTGCTCTCGGCGAGGACGTTGTATTGGTGCCGATCTACACGCCGATCCGCACCGACGAACATGACGTCAGCGAGAATCGCGTTTTCTTTGGCGGCATCAACGCCTATCTGCAGCAGAAAATTCCCATCTTTCGTTACACGCCGCGTTGGTTTGACCGTTGGCTTGACCACCCTGCCCTGCTCCGCGTGCTCGCAGGGCGCGGTGCGAGTGTCGATCCCGCTAAACTAGGCGACATGACCGTGTCCATGTTGCGCGGCGAGGTTGGCAACCAGCGCAAGGAGCTGGAAAAACTCGTCGATTGGCTGCTCGACGAAGTACGGCCCGACGTGGTGCATCTCTCGAACTCGATGATGCTGGGACTCGCGAGGATGATCGCGCAACGTTGCGGCCCGCCGGTAATCTGCTCGCTTTCTGGCGAAGACATCTTCCTGGAGAAACTCAAGCCACCACACTACGAGCAAGCACGTCAACTGCTGCGCGAGCGTGCAGCCGAAGTTCACGCTTTCACCGTGCTCAACAACTATTACGCCGAATTCATGGCCGAGTACTTGGCGGTCGAACGTGAGAAGATCCACGTCATCCCGCACGGCTTGCAACTCGACGGGCACGGCGTGAATACCGATACGCAAGGTCAAGAGACGCTGCGTATCGGTTACCTCGCTCGAATCTGTGAGGATAAGGGATTGCACCTGCTGGTCGAAGCTTGTGAGCGGCTAATCCAGCGGCACAACCTGACCGACATTCAGCTGCATGCAGCCGGGTATCTTGGCGCCGGTGACCAGCAGTACTTCCGCCGAATTCAGACGAATGTCAATCGTGGTCCTCTAGCTGGTAAGTTCCACTATCACGGCGAACTCGACCGGCCAGGTAAAATTGAGTTCTTGCAATCGCTCCATCTGTTCAGCACACCAACGGTCTATCGCGAGAGCAAAGGCTTACCCTTGCTGGAAGCGCTGGCAAACGGGATTCCCGCTGTCGTACCCGCGCACGGCACTTATCCCGAACTGATCGCAGATACCGGCGGTGGGCTGCTGTTCGAGCCGCACAACTCGTGTGATCTGGCCGAAAAACTGGCGGAGCTGGTCGAAGATCGTCCAAGAGCTCAACAGCTTGGTCTGGCGGGGCGACAAGCAATCCAAGCACGCTATCACGCCGATGCCATGGCACAACGCACGCTGGCGCTATACCGCGATCTCCTAGAATCCGCGTAGAGGAGCGCTGCTCCGCGACTCCTCGGCTATAATGAGGACTGACGACCGTAGTACCTCGCTTGATTAGCTACTCTATTGATGTCAATCAATCACCGCGAATCCGACCGAACAGATTCCTTGCCCGATGGCATCAGCCACGATGAGTCTGCTGGCACCTGGTCCGGCAGTAAACCTCTTAGCGAGAGTGAGCAGAAATATCAGCGCCTAGTCGAGGGCATTAGCGGTGACTACGTCATTTATACACACAATCCGGAAGGAATTATCACCTACGTCAGCCCCTCGGTGGAGAGCGTGCTCGGCTTTTCTGAGAAGGAACTCCTAGGGCTGAATTGGCGGGCACTGATCGGGGAACACTTCGTCGGTCGAGAATTGGCAGATCGCGTGTTCGACGAAGTTGCGGCGGGCAAAGATTTCTACAAATTCACCGTTGAGATTGCTCATCGAGACGGTGGTACTCTGCTGGTCGAGATCCAACAGCGCCCGATTTTCGACACAGCTGGCAACTATGTCTCGATGGAAGGCATTGCCAAAGACATTACCGAAGCGACTCGCAATGCCGAGGAATTGCAGCGACTGAAGGAAGACCTGGAACAGCGCGCCGCCGAGCGTACTGTCGAGTTGACTCGCGCCAACGAGGCACTGCGCGTGAGCGAAGCACGGTACCGGACGGTCGTTAACTGTCAGACTGAGTTTGTCGTGCGTTGGAGTCCGGGAGCGATTGTAACTTTCGCAAACGAGGCCTATTGCAGGCTGCTCGGTCGGAATCATGACGAGGTTATCGGCTGGTCATTCTTGGAATCGCTACATCCTGACGAAATAGCTAGCTTCCAAGCAAGCATCGAGATCTTGAATCAAGATCATCCGATCGAAGATTTTGAGAACCGCGTAATCGTCCCGAACGGCTCGGTGCGCTGGACGCAATGGACGAACCAGATCCTATTCGACGACGATGGTAAATTTCTCGAATACCAATCCGTAGGGCGCGACGTGACCGCCTTGAAAGAAGCCGCCGACATCATCCGTGAGAAGGAGACCCATCTGGCGCACATGTCCCGCCTGGCAACCATGGGCGAATTGGTCGCGGGCATTGCGCACGAGATTCATCAGCCGTTGCACGCCGCCAAAACGTTCTCTGAAGCCGCGCGCCGCAATCTAGAACTCGGTGGCAACGAGAACATCGAAACAGCCATCGATTGCACTCAAGAGATCTCCAACGCCATTACACGGACGGCGAAAATCATTCGTCGCTTACGTGCATACACCGATGCACGGGCCGATAGCTTCCAACGGTTGGATTTGAACCAGGTGGCACTCGAAGCAACGGAACTAATCGCCTTCGAGACACGTAAGGCGGGCGTCAAGCTGGAATTCCACCTTGCTGCAGAGAAACCGGAGATCCAGGGGGATCGTGTTCAGCTGCAGCAGATTTGTATCAATTTGATCATGAACGCATACGAAGCAATGGTGAGCACCCCCGCTAACGAGCGGGTGCTGACGATCGCCTCGGTATCCACAGACCTGAAGGTGCGGCTTTCCTTCCGCGATCGAGGTTGCGGCGTTGAGTCGGATGATTATCCACAACTGTTCGATTCATTCTTCACCACCAAGAAGAAAGGTCTCGGTATGGGGCTCCCACTATGCAAGAGCATCGCCGATCTTCATGGCGGCAAGATCCACGCCCAGCCAAACGAGTCGGCAGGGATGACATTTATTCTCGAATTGCCCACAATGATTAAGATGGCTACGAAAGCAAAGCTCCAACAGGACTACGCTTGAATCCTGTTTGTGTGACCATCCCGCTGAGTTACCGGAAACATGACGAATCAAGCCACAGTTTACGTCGTCGATGATGACGAGCAGGCATGCAAGGCGGTACTGACCTTGGTGAAGACGATGGGGCTTCCAGCAGAAAGTTTCTCGTCCGCTGAGGAGTTCCTCGCTGCCTACGACGGTCATCGCCCCGCTTGTCTGGTGACCGACGTGCGTATGTTGGGCATGAGCGGCTTGGAACTACAAGAGCAGCTCAACAAGCTAGGCATCAGTATCTCCGTGGTTGTACTGACCGCCTACGCCAACACCAACACCACCGTGCGCGCCATGCGCAACGGCGCGCTGACCCTCATGGAAAAACCATGCGACGACGACCTGCTCTGGGAGTCGATTCGCACCGGCATCGCGACCGATCAGCAGAATTGGGAACAAGAGCAGCGCACTTCCGATCTACGCCAGCGTCTCGAGACGCTCACGCCCAAAGAACGCGAGGTACTTGAGTACATCGTGGCGGGCAACGCCAACAAAGTGATCGCCAATCGGCTCGACGTGAGCGTGCGAACCATCGAAAACCACAGGCAGAAGATCTTCCAAAAAATGAAGGCCGACTCGCTGGCGGAATTAGTCCGCATGGCACTCGCGGTCGGAGTCATCACAGATTCCGACAACGTTTAGCGCGAGAATCTGTCCCGAAGAAAACTTGTTTCATCGGTTTTTCTAGGCCCACTCGAATAGCTCTGCGGACAGCCGCAGAGAATGCACGGGATTTGCGGATATTCGCCGCATCGAGCCAAAGTACGATACACGGCGTTGGGGGATTCCCCACGGTTTACGCATCGATTGGGCTTCGTCGAGATACGAATTAGTGAGCCTCATGGGCAGCGATACGTAGAGTGCCTTAGCTCACCGTTGCGGCAGGCGAACCCGTCGATCAGATGATTTGCATGCATTGATGTAAAACCGTGTCATCATTTCTTTTCTAAGCTGAGGTGGAACTACCATGACTGAAGCCAAGGTGAACCTGGAACCGATCGTGTATGTTGTTGACGACGACGTGCAGACCTGCCGCGCGGTTGCGGAACTTGTGCACACGTTCGGCCATCAGGTACGGCTGTTTGAGTCTCCCAGCGAGTTTCTTGAGAACGTCGACGATTCACGTCCCGGGTGCGTTGTCCTCGACATACGCTTGCCCGGTCTCGACGGACTGGAAGTGCATCAGCGGTTGTTACAACGAGGCGTCGCCCTGCCGGTAGTTGTTCTGACCGGCTATGCAGACACGTCAACGACCGTCCGTTCGCTACGCAACGGCGCCGTCAGCGTGCTCGACAAGCCATTTCGTGACGATGAACTGTGGACGTTCGTGCAAGAAGCGCTCCAGCGGAGTGAAAAGGAGTTTCTACGCAAGCACCATCTGGCGTCGCTCGAAGCACGTCTGAAGCGGTTGGCACCACAAGATCGATCCGTGTTGCAGCTGATGCTCGATGGGATGAAGAACCGCTCCATCGCCAAACGATTGGACGTCAGCCTCCGCACGGTCGAGAATCGTCGCCGCCGGATCTTTGAAGTCATGCGAGCCGACTCGGTCGCCCAGCTGACTCGTATGGTGGTCGAGTACGAGCACAGCCTGCTGCCCCTGGAAAATCTGCAGGATAATTGGCTGTCGCTGCCATTCGAGAAAATGGCGTCGTAGCAACCCAGTCTGTACCAAGCCGCCTGATTAAGTACCTCAGCGAGAGCCGACTTGCAGGCAAGTCGGCTCGTTGAGTATCTGGCCCAAATCGCCGAATTTCGGTGCTCTCCAGCGGCCATAGCGGCGACAGCGGTAGTCACGCGCCACGCGACGAACGGCTTGCAAGACCCCTCAATTCGGCTAAAATGTGGGGCTACACCTCCGCAAAAGGCCCGAGCCTTGCGGCTGCATTTTTGACGTTTGCGTAAACCCCTGACCGAACCAACAGATGTCTAAACGATCCGCGAAACTTGCCAAGAAAGACCCGGTTTGCATCGATGGCGTACGCCCTCGGCCGATGTTTGTCGATTACAAAGACCTCGATTTGCTCAGCAAGCTGACCAACCGTCACGGACGGATCGTCAGCCGCCGGAAGACGGGCTGTCAGGCGGCCAGTCAGCATGCCGTGTCCAAGGCGATCAAGCGTGCCCGTTTCATGGCGCTGATTCCTTACGAAGGAACCTAGAGCAATTTCGAATGGCGCAATGACGAGGCTAGGCCAACCGCTTCGACATGCCAAATTCGTCATAAGACTTTGCGTCTGCCATGGCTGAGCCGTTTCGCACTACCCGTCTGGTCGAGTTTCATGACACCGACATGGCCGGGATCATGCACTTCGCCTCGTTCTTCCACTACATGGAATCGGCTGAGCACGAGTTAATCCGCTCGATTGGCTTCAGCGTCCATGTTCCCGTCGATGGACATATGCTTAGCTTTCCGCGGGTCGCCGCGTCTTGCGACTATGTCTCTCCGGCACGAAGCGAGGAGATCATGGACATCGCCGTGTCGGTCACGAAGATTGGCAACAAGAGCCTGCACTACCACTTTGATTTCAGCCATGAGGGACGCCAGCTGGCAACTGGCCAAATCACCTGTGTCTGTTGTCGCGTCGAGCCGGGCACACCGATGGTCTCGGTGCCGGTACCGGAAGAAGTGAAACAGGCGCTGCAACAGTTTTTGATTCCGGCGGCGTGAGCAGTAACCCGAACTGAACATCAAGAAATGGGCCGGCAGCGCTCACTGCGGATGAACGAATCAGCAGCCTTGCTGTTCAGAACCCCAGATGGCTGTCATTAGCTCGAAGATCTGGCTTTCGCTCGAGGGTTCGACCATCGATTCTCCCACGCCGTACCTGATGAACCTCACCGTGCGTTTAGCGTCGGGCCTGGAACGACTCTCCCCGCAACAGCGTCAGTCTTCGATCGATTTCTTCCTCTCCAAACAGCAGCCCGACGGTGGCTTCTGCGGAAGGGCCGGCGGCAGCGACCTCTATTATTCCGCGTTCGCCCTGCGAGGATTAGCGATCCTTGGCTGCGAGGATTCCTCGACGACCGATAGCGCAGCCCGGTATCTGCGCGACCAGTTGCAAAGCTCGGTGAGCGTGATCGACCTGATTTCCCTAGTCTTTGCGGCTAGGCTTCTCGAATCGTGGGCTGGAACGGATGTCTTTTCGACGGCTAGCGAGAATTGGACGCAGTCGGTAGCAGACCTGTTTGAGGCACTGCGCCGCCCTGACGGTGGTTACGCCAAGTCACACGAAGGCCAAGCCAGCAGCACCTACCAAACGTTTCTCATTGCGCTGGCCTACGAGTTGTTGGAGTTGCCGCTGCCCGATTCGCAACGGGCCGTCGCATTCCTGCTCAGCCAACAACGCGACGATGGCGGTTTCGTCGAGATTAGCGTCATGCGCCGCAGTGGCACCAACCCGACCGCGGCCGCCGTCGGGGGCTTGCTCGTGCTCCAGCCGCAAGTCAAGCAAGACTTGCTAACGGAAGAACTCTCGTTGGACGTGAGTGAGTTTCTGCTCGACAACGTCACCGACGAAGGTGGCCTACGGGCGAATACGCAAATCCCAATTGCCGACTTGCTGAGCACCTACACCGGCATGCAGACCCTGCGCGACGTCGGTGCCTGGGATCAGGTGGACATCGACGCCGCTCAGCGTTTCGTCGACTCGCTCCTGCAGCCCTCGGGTGGTTACCTGGCGGCGGCGTGGGACGAGGTCGACGACGTTGAGTATTCTTTCTATGGCTCAGCCTTGCGTGGGCTGTTGCTCGCCGAGGAATAACGACTTGGCTCAGTTCCCGCGCGCCGTCACAATACAGCCATGAGTCTGCTAGACGTCCAGCACATTGCGAAACAGTATCCAAGCGTCGAAGGATCGCCCCTAGAAATCCTGACCGACGCATCGCTGGCGCTCGACGCGGGCGAAAACCTAGCCATCGTTGGTCCCAGTGGTTCAGGAAAGAGCACGCTGCTGGCGATACTGGGCACGCTCGACGACCCCACCAGCGGCACGGTCACACTCGACGGGGTCGATCCATTCAGCCTCAATGAGGCCGCACTCGCAAAGTTCCGTAGCCAGCAGATTGGTTTCGTCTTTCAGGACCATCACCTGCTGCCGCAATGCACGGTGTTGGAAAACGTCTTGGTGCCGTTTCTGGCCGATGGCAGCGCCGGAAGTGCCCAAATTACCGCAGCCGAATCGCTGCTCGAGCGGGTGGGACTCTCCCATCGAACGCTGCATCGTCCCGCGCAGCTCTCTGGAGGTGAAAAGCAGCGCGTGGCCATCGCGCGTGCCTTGGTCCGCGAACCGACGCTGCTGCTCGCCGACGAACCCACCGGCAACCTCGATCAAGCCACAGCCGCCGAGATCTTGAAGCTACTCATCGAGCTGCAAGTAGAGCGTCACGCGCAGGAGCAACCGGCGATCATGGTCGTCGTCACGCACAGCGAAGCCCTAGCAGCCGGACTCCAGCGACGAGGTGTCCTGGAGTCGGGCAAGCTAAGGACTGACTGACTTGGTGACGGTGGCAAGTGATGCGACGTCGACGTTCACTTGCTACGACGGACGCTGCAAAGCAACGCAGTCAGCAGCATCACCAAGCTCGATGGCTCAGGAACAGCTTCTAAAGCGGACAGGCCACCTCCTCCGTTTGCTTGCTGCCAAAACAGGAAGTCCCCGCCCGCGACGCGGTTACTGCCATCCCCGTCGGCATCGAGCGAAGTCGTGCTGCCGTAGGTCGATTGCCACAGAGCAAGATCCTCAGGTCCCACCGACCCGTTGCCGTCGTAATCCCCTGGCACGCCTCCGCTGCCTGTGAACTGTAAAGACAACGTTGTGGCAGTTTCAACCAGAGTGAAACCCGTAGTGTCACCCGTCAACGACAACGTGCCGGTGATGGATGAGGCGTTGAGAATGTCGATCGTTGCTGTGCCGGTTGGATTGAATCCATTCACGAGGTCGACTTCTAGATCACCATCGAGGGTCGCGTCACCGAGAATGTCAAGAACGTCGAACGCCCCCGCGCCAAAGCCACCAATCTCAATCGTGAGAGTAGCGCCGTCATGTTGGATGTAGTCGCCACTCATCGTCAACGTACCGAGTTGATCGCCCGGCGAGGTACTGCCGCCAAACAGTTCGACTTCGCTTGCGTCGATTTGCCCTTCGCCGCCGATCGTGCCGCCATCATCAACGAGGATTCGCCCCGGCTGATCGCCATCGACGACTTCTAGAACGCTGCCTCCTTTAACTTGCAACGTCATCGTACCCGAGGATGCGGAAACCGTAGCGAAGCTGATGGACGTGTTGGACGAAACTTCGGCGACCCGGTCGCCTCCGGCATCGTTGCTCAACTCGACAGTCCATGCGGCCGTCGGTCCGCTCGCAGCAGCTGATCCGTCATTGGCCAGTTGCCAGCTCGAAGCTGCTGAGAACGGCGCGGTACCCGCTGCTGCCCATCGATACGTATTCTGCGTGACTGGATCTCGCAGCGGCGCGAAATCCTGCACACCATCGAGGCCAGCTTCTGACTGATTGTTGAACACGTTTGGCGAGCCAAAGGTCGAAAAGTCGACGTCTTCGTACGCGTTAGACGTTACGCCTGTTGCTGGGTCAACTCGCAGAGTGAGCGCTTCGTCACTGCCAACACCACCAGCACCGTTCAATGACCCATACCCGTCGCCTGATTCACCTACCGCCTCTTGAACCAGCCCCGTTGTTAGATCGCTAATGTCCCCCGGGGACTCCGCTTCCGCGACAATTGCGGTGTTTGTGGAATCGTAAATTGACATCCGCCAAGCATCTTTATCCGCCTTAACGTCGGTAAAGCCAGCGAAGTACTGTGTGGCTGTGCCCGCATCCGTCAGCGTCTCATCTGCGTGAAAATGGATGTGCCAGTCGGCCGTCGAGCCGAACGGCCCGAACGAAAGATCGGTACTCAGGTCGTAGTCGAACCCCGTGTCGGTGGCGATTCCTGTGATCGTAAAGTCATCGCCCTCTGGATACTCGTCTCGCACTTCGTCAGCCGAGTCCTGTTCACTAATTGTGATTATCGTTCCGGCGCGAAAGTGCGACCATGCCTGGTCTTCCGTGAATTTTATGAAGCCGCGTTCTTCCGGGATCGTGCCCGGATTGGGGGTGCCGCCCAGGCCGATATTCTCGTCGTTTTCCCAATACAGCGTGTAACCACGCAGGTCGACATGGTCTTCGGTCACGACCAATTCGATCCAATCGCCTCCGTTACCCTGGATTCTTGCCCAGCCGGTCGTTCCGTCCCAGCCATTGGGAAGTGTCTGCTGCGGCCCGCCGGTCCCCGCGTCGATGTCGTCAGGAAACGGGTTTCCTGGCTCCGGGTTATCTACAGGATCGAAAAACGGCGAGTTGTTGTTGCCCGAGTGCGGGATGGCCCCGTAGTCGAACCCTTCGTAAGGTTTTCCTATCCCACCTATCTGCACATAGTCGTCTGATCCGACGGCGTTCATCTCATTGAGAATCAGTTGTGCGTGTCCAAGCTGTGGGATCCACAGCAGTATCGCAGCTGCGTATGTGACCGCCTTCACAATTGATTTCAAGTCGGCCGTCGAGTAACCGGCACTTCGCTCGGTATGGAAAATTCGGGAATTCTCGTTTGCTTCAATAGACATGTTGGAATCGGCTCGCCTTGGTTGTGTTCCTGTTAATGTTGTGTGAGATCAACCTGACCCACGTAGCGAAAGCGCACCAGTAGCGCACGCCACTGTGGAAAATCAGAAGCTAAGGGCCAAAGATGAAGAATCGATTAAGGCAAGTTGAAGATTTCGATATCTGTGTCAGCACTACCGAATAACAACTTTTCACGAAAAATTCACAATCCTATAATCCTCGCGTGTTCAAGTTCATGCTTAAGAAGCAGGGCTGCGAATCGGAACAGTGACGTTCGCGTTGCAGCGGCAGCCGCGAGTACGGGCCACCCAACTAAACAACGGAAAACAGAAATCAAATGAAGCATCACACGCGTCGCGAGTATGCGAAAGCAACCGGCGGGATTCAAGATCGTGTTAATTCTGGGACAAATGCAGCCTTTACATTGGTGGAGTTGCTGGTCGTCATTGCCATCATTGGCGTACTGGTGGCGCTACTATTGCCTGCCGTGCAGGCGGCGCGCGAATCAGCCCGCCGGATGTCGTGCAGTGTCAACGTTAAGCAACTGGCGCTGGCGAACCTGGGCCACCACGACACGCACGGCACGTTTCCCCAAGGCATCTACGCGGATCCCGAAGACGGAAGCGCCCTTCGTGAAGATGGTCTCGGCTGGGGCGCTCGAATTCTGCCCTACATCGAACAACAAGCGGTCTACAACCAGTTGTCGAGCCCAGGAGTGCCTGGCTTCACCGACGATCCCTGGCAACCTGGTATCTTTCGTGCTGCATTCTTGGCGGGACGCTCATCGGGGAACTTCGTGATCCCCGGCGGCGACACGATACTTGAGATTTTCCGCTGCCCCACGGCGGAATTCGGGGATGTCGCACCCGTCCGGTCATCGGGACGCGAGAGCATCAACACAGGCTATGCGACGGCACACTACAAGGGTTCCCGCGGATTCTGTGACAACGGCATGCTGGTCCGACCCGAAGAAGCCTACAACCGTGACATTTGCTATTTGGACTACGGTGGACAGCGACTCGCAATCGAGAAGGAGCCCTATGATCCTAACCTCGCTATGCGCAACGTCGTCGATGGTTCGTCGAATACGATCTTACTCGGCGAGTCCTCTTACTTCATGGGTGAGAGCGAATGGCCAATCTGGATCGGATCTGCTAACAAAGACGAGGCCACGCTCTTCAAGACGGAATTTGCAATCAACTGCAATGCGGGAGGCGGGTACGTTCCATTCGATTCAAGTACGCTTTCCCGCGTGCTCGGCGACGATTGCGCCTACAGCTGGCACGCAGGGGGCTGTAATTTTGGCTTCGTCGACGGCTCGGTGCGTTTTCTGTCGGAAGACATGGACCTGACCGTATACCGTCTGATGGGCGACCGGCGCGACGGATTGGTCATTGGCGAGATCAACTAGTCGAGATGACCACCATTTAAGCTCGCTGCTGGTCGACAGCCGGAACGGCGTTCTCCGTCAGTCCATTTTGACTGACCGATCGATTCATCATTCACCTGAGGTGCATTGACTGTGAGATTCATCCATCTCTCCAAGCATACAAAACCGGCGCTGGCCCTACTATCGACGGTTGTCACCGTTGCCATCGCCGGGTGCGGCGGTGCAGGCCAACGCGAAGTAGCCCCAACGAAGGGCATAGTAACGATCGATGGCAAGCCCTTGCCGCAGGGACGTGTGACGACCGAGCCCATCGCCCAAGAGCCCGGCACGAAGCCGGGCAAGGCAGGATTTGGCATCATCCAGCCCGACGGTACATTCGTGCTGGGCACGTATGACACAGACGATGGCGCAATTGTCGGTCCGCATCGCATTACGCTGTACGGACAGCCGCCCTATCAGCCGGAAAGTGATGAGAACCTTGATGCAAAGCCCAAGAAGAAGGTCAGACCGCCGTTCGACGTGCTGCGCGTGATTGGCCAGAACTTTGAGGTGCTTCCCGATCAGGAGAACCTTCTCGAGATCAAACTCACGTCACAAATGGTAAAGCAGTACGGCGAACGCGATAACTAGATCGCTTCATTTTCGGCCGTTGCGCTTTGCGGCAAGCGTCTTCCGACGCCGTCAGACGTAGCTGGGCGACCTTAAGTTCAGACGTCTCTCAACACCCGAACGAGCTCTCGCCGCCTATCACGCCGCGTCCGCTGGCATTGGCGTCCATTTCAATCTCACACCGCCATTCAGCCTTAAGCTGCCACGCTCTTTGCTTGCTACCATGACGCTTCGTATGGGAAATGGCGCAGCAAAACGGCTTCACGCAACCGAAGTCGCGTGAAGCCAGATCGGTTATTCGCTACTGAATTGCCAACAACCGACTAGCGGCGCCGTCCGACAAAGGTCAGGACAGCCAAGCTCAACAATGCCATCGAGGTCGGCTCAGGAATCGCCGGTAGAGCTGCAACAGCGGAGCGGCCCCCTCCAGGAGCATTCAGCACGGCACCGTTTTCACCAGCGACGAGGAAATCTTGGAGTGCAACGCTCCAGGCTGAGTCGCCTGCACCGTTGCCAATCGGAGGTGGCGCCAGGACACCGGTGTCTGTGTAAGCTTCGCGATCAATCTCCACCAAGTCATCGACCGTCATTGCAGTTGGCGGAGCCAAGTACAACGTCACAGCGTCGCCGCCGCCGCCAAGACCGGAACCTTGGTGGGTGCCAACGGCCTGTGGATTCCAAAACGTCAAGAATTCGGCCAGTGGGTCAAAGTCCGGCGAAGCGTCGCTAATTTCGACGAACACGGCCGTACCGCCTGCAGGAATGCTGGAAACACCGACTAGCGGTACAGCTTCGGTTACGTCCGACGAGCTGTCGTCGTACCACAGATCGCCGTGTACTGCCGAATCCCACTCCGAAGTGCCTTGGTTCTCAATCTGAAACCAGTCGGCAGTAAGATGTTCGTCGTCAGGACCGCCCGGGAACATCTGAATGATCTGCAGATCATAACCTGCGGTGCCGGCCACAGCACTAGATGCCAAAAGACAGGCAGCAAAAGCTGCCGCGAGGTACTTCCTCATTAGTTCTCTCCAATCGAAAGGGGCATAAAAGGGGAAATGTGAATCTGAGTCGCTTAGTTAAAGCTGTACGGCATTGTTAGGAGATGCAGAGGGTAGTCCTAAAAAATGAACAATTGGTTAAGATTCAGTGCACGGATTGTGAAGTTTCCTTAAAACTGGCCGCGCTACGAGCTGCCAACGCAAACCCTCGGATTTCACACGTCCAGCAGCTCATCGACGTCTCAGCTCACCGAGTGACTCTGGCGATTTTCTTGGTTATGAGGCGCTCACACCCGACCCGAGTGACGATTGTGCCGGTTGTCTCGCATTCGCTGGCCTTCCGCGGCGAGCTTGGTCGATGCGTTGACTACTGAGTGTCATCACTAAATTCTTGTTGCCCAAGGATCCCACGGATGTACGGATTGCGGCTGACTGCGGGTACGTTGCTACTTTGTTTGTGCGCGGAACCCCTCCTGGCTCTGGATTGCGGAATCTGGAACGTCCCCGGCAACGTGGGTCAGTTCTGCGGCAAGGGATTTGGAGCCGGGCATCACGCGCCAATGGTCCGCGCTCCGCACCGACATCCGCCTCATGTGGCGCGCGTCGAGTTCGACCGTTCGCAACGCCAATGCGCGCCAGGCTGTTATGCGTGCACACAGCCAGCTTGCCACATGGGCGGGTGCGGCCTCGGCGGATGTGGCAGTGCCGGTTGTGGTGGCGGCCACCGCGCTCAGCCCGCGCCTGCTTGCCATCAACCTCCGATGCCGGCGTTGCAAATGCAGCACATCGCGCCGTCGATTTTCGGTCCGCCGCAACAACCTTCGATGCCTGCTCCAGCTAGCTCCCCATCCCGCGAGGTGTTGCCCACTCCGCAAATGCCGACGCCCGAGGCAGCGGTGGGCCGCTAGAAGCGTCCGCTACGCGACGGTCGGTAGCGTACAGCGCCGCAAGTCGTCATAATATAGCGTCCAGCAGCCGCGACACCCGTCGATCGGTTCGCACTCAGCACACCCGACGGACGATCGCGGATGCAAGTGGCAAAGGTTTTGGTAGTTGGCGTCGTCGTGGTGTTTATTGCCCAGCTGATCTGGCGTCGCTGGCGCAAGGCACAATTGGCCGCCAAGCGTCAACTCGCGCTGTTGGAGTTCGGCGACCAACGCGAGCCATTGCAGGCTGAGTTTCTTCAAGCCGCCGGTGCAACCGGCAAACCTCGCGGGTTGCGGTGGAAGCAATGTGAGCTGCACGAGGGCGAGTTGTTCGCCACGGATCGTGCCAACGGCGAGTTGTACGCGCTGGTCGGTGTGACCGTAAGCTTCGAAGCCATCCCCGGTGGAGGGATGGAAGACGTCGAAGCAGTCGGCAGCCTTCGCGCCGCTACCGCTATCTTCATTCACCGCGGCGGACGTTGGACCACCGACGGACGTGTCGTGTTCAATCACGAACCCGAGCAGGCGCTCGAGCGCTACGCGGAGAGCCTGCAACCAATTGACGGCAACTAGCTCACTTCCTAGCTTGCCGAATCAGTAATCTCCCCTCACGCCGATCGAGAAGCACCTCGCGGCAGCCAATCGCGTGGGTCCTGGCCGAACAGTCGCGTCAGCACGCTGTGCAACTCGGCATGTTCATGGGCCAACTCATGCGGCTGCGTGAAAAAGCACTCGACCGCGACGGCGAAGAACTCCGCGCGGTTGGTCGCGCCGTAGTGATCAAGCAAGGTGTCTTCGCCTCGATGGGCAAGTTCCAGCAGCGTGCGATACTCGTCCTGCGTCACGCGATACCACTTTTTCTCGAACTGGTAGTCGGTCATCGGCGGCGCACCGTCGGTTTGGCCATCCAATCCGTCCATGTGATGTGCGAATTCGTGCAACACGACGTTACGGGCAAACCGCGCGTTACGGCCCTCACTCAACACAGCCTGCCACGACAAGATAATCGGACCGCCCTGCCATGATTCGCCGGTGCGTGTTTCGAAGTGCATGGATTGCTGGCCGAGTTCACCGAGGATGAGGTCACCACCCGACGCGGGCTGTCCGGTAAAGGTGCTTGGATAGACGATGATCGACTTGAGTCGCTCGAAGTAGTACGACTTTTCGAACCCCAGCGTCGCGAGCGCCGCCTGACCGCTGATCGTGACACGCATTTCGTCAGTGACCTCGAACTCTCCGCCGCCGACCCACTTCTTTTCATGGTACAACACGCAAGCCACACGGCGCACTTTCGACTTGTGTGGCTCGCTCAGGTACGAGTACTGCCAGACATTCCTTCGCAGCCATTCGGTCCACTCCCTGGGCTCCGGCCTGGCCAGCCACCGCTCCCGTCGTCGATTTTGAAAGTAGTTAAAAACCATGAACTCTCCTGTCGTTACTCAACGCATCATCAATGCGGCGCGTTTATTCGAGCTTCGATTCCGTTTCGAGTTGCGGAAAGGGTATGAACGCCGGCGGCGGACACTGACCGCCTTCGCCGAGGGAGCGCTGCCACCAGCTTACGTCCACCCATTGATCGTCTTTGAATCCGACGTTGGTGAACACTCCCGCCTGTTGAAAACCGAGTGCCTCGTGAAAGGCGTGACTCGCCGAATTGGGAATGGCAATTCCGGCGATCACCGTACGGACACCTTGCTGCTCGAGCAAGTCGAACAGCGCGAGATAAAGCTGCCGTGCCACGCCTTGGCGATGAAGACTTCGATCGACATACACACTCACGTTGGCCGTCCAACGATAGGCCGCCCGTGGATAGTGCTCGCCTGCGTAAGCGTAGCCAGCTACTCCGACTTCGCCTTCGTACACGAGCCAGGGGAAACGCGTCAAACACTTTTCGATACGGCCGCGCATCTCTTCGATCGAGGGCACAACCGCCTCGAACGACACCGCCGAATTCTCAATCGAGGGGCGGTAAATCTCCACGATGGCCGCAGCATCGTCGGCGGTGGCGACACGAATCATGCCGACGCCTCCGTCGGACGCAGCATCGTCAAATAGCACGCCGCCGAAATCCCTGCCGAGCCAAACAACATCGCCATCACCATGATTTGGTAGCGAGCCGCGACCAGCGGATCGACATTCGCCAGGATTTGGCCCGTCATCATTCCGGGCAATGAAACCAAACCGACCGCGAACAGCGAATTCGTGATCGGAATCAAGGCAGCCTTCAATGCGATTCCCCTCGCCTCTTCGTAGGTCGCCACGCGGGGCAACTCCGCATAAAACCGCTCCGCGGCAAGGCTGATCGCTGTCATCGACTGGGCGAAGATCATTCCGGCCAGCGGAATCACCTTGCTCGGGTTGAACCATGGCTCGGTGTCGAGCACCAGTTGTGTCACCAACGCCAACGTCAGCACCCCACCAAGCGAAATTGAGCCCAGTGCCTTCGCATACTGATGGCTGCTTCTGGACGCCAAAGGTCGTAAAGCAATCCAACTGGCGATCGCCAGCATCAACGTCAGCACGCCGAGCACTACCGTCGGTTGCTCGGTGGTAAAGATGTAAGCGAGCACGTAGCCGATCAGCAGCAGTTGCAGCAGCATGCGCCCCATCGCGTACAGCGCCATGCCACCGCCCAGCGACCACCGATAGAGCACGCCGAGCACGATCGCCACCGGCACAAAGGTCAGTGCCAGTCGCGTGAGCGGAATCAGTTCGACCGGCTTGCTCATGACGAAGGTTCTCAGCTACGCTACTCGGGTGAATCAACGCAGCCAATTATCTCGATTTGGCGAACCGTCGCAAAGGGAATTATTAGCCATGCTCCAAGTGAACGAATATTTCGAAGGCAAAGTGAAATCGATCGCCTTTCAAACCGCCACGCTCCCCGCGACCGTGGGTGTGATGGACGTCGGTGAGTACGAATTCAGCACCGAGAAGAAGGAAACCGTCACGGTCGTGAGTGGCTGCCTCACCGTGAAGCTGCCCGGCAGCGACGACTACCGCGACTATCCGGCTGGCGAGTCGTTCGTCGTCGCGGCGAATGAGAAATTCCAGCTCAAGATCGCCGAGCAGTCGGCGTATCTCTGCACTTACGAATGAGGCGGGCCGATGCAGTCTCGGCGTAGCCGTGCGCGCGTGGCTCGCTATTGCCTCTGGGCTTCGGCACTGAGTTGCAACACGCGTGCAGCGGTGCGCAGCACGTCGAGCTGATAGAGCTGACTGTTCTGTCGGCTGAACCGCATCAGGTTGATTCGCTCGGTGCGTAGCAGGCTCAGCTCCTGCTCGAGCGTCTGTAGCGCAAGTTCGTCGTTCTCCGCAGCGGTGCGTACCGGCGAGTAACGCCCTACTTGCAGGAACGGGCGATAGTCGCGCAACCGACGTTTGAGCACGCGGATGGCCGCTTCGCTGTCGCGCACTTGTTGGTCGAGCGACTGCCGCTGCAACGGTAATTGGTGGAAGCGGTACTTCTGCCACCGCAACTGCGCGAGTTGGTAGGCGTGATGTGCTTCGATCAGTTCGGGAGTCAGCACAATTGGCGCAGGCAATGGTGCCGCCTGCACTTCTTCGGCTGTCGACTCCTCGGTCGCTTCTTCCGCTTGAGCAGCGAGCGGAGTCGCGACCAATGCCATCATTAATCCAGCACAAAACAGCCAAGTACGCATGACGAGTAATCCCGGAATCAGTTAAACGGAGAAGTAAGCCGCTAGTTTCCAGGGTAATCACGCTCGACACACACTTCAAAGGTTCCTCGGCATCTGCATCAGGACTCTGGCACGGATAATCGGCACAACCTGACTCAACCCGTCGCATTCAGCACCACCAGGTTGTTGCGATGCACGACGACATCGTAAGGACAATGTCCCAGCAGTTCGGCGATCAGTTCCTTCGGCTGCCCGGCGATGGTCCGCATATCGCCGGCGTTGTAGTTGATCAAGCCGCGGGCGAATTCGCGGCCCGATTCTTCGCACAGCGCCACCACATCGCCCTTGGCGAAACCGCCGGTGACCTTGACGACACCAACCGCCAGCAAGCTGCGACCTGTTGATTCGATCGCCCGGCAAGCCCCTGCATCGAGCGTGAGGGTGCCGTTGGGGTTGGCACTCCAACCAATCCACCGCTTCCGCGGCGCTACGGACGGCCCCTCCGCGACGAACAGCGTGCCGACGTCTTCACCGGCTACGATTCGATCCAGCACGTCGTCCTGCCGTCCGTTGGCGATCACGACGTTCTCGCCCGCAGACGTGGCGATCTTCGCCGCTTGCAGTTTCGTCGCCATGCCTCCGCGGCTGAGTTGCACGCCGGTATGGTTGCCATCACGGACGTGATCTTGCCGGGCGGTCACGACGTCGGTAACCACCGAGAGCACTTTGGTGTCCGGATCGTTCGGGTCGCCGTCGTACAGTCCATCGACGTCGGACAGCAACACCAACAACGGTGCCCGAATCAGATTGGTCACCAGCGCCGCCAAGCGATCGTTGTCGCCGAAGCTTAACTGGAGCTCCTCCACGCTGACCGTATCGTTTTCATTGATGATCGGCACCGCACCTTTGTCAAACAACGCGAACAGTGCGTTGCGAACGTTGAGGTACCGGCTGCGATCTTGCAAGTCTTCCGCCGTGAGCAGCACCTGAGCTGCGTGCAACGCATGCGGTTCAAGCCCGCGGTTGTACGACTCGATCAGCAAGCTTTGCCCGATCGCCGCCGCCGCTTGCAGTTGCGAGAGCGCTGTGGGGCGTTGCTTCAGTTGCAATCGCCCCAGCCCCGCGCCGACGGCGCCGCTGCTCACCAGCACGACACGTCGGCCCGATTTCCAGAGCCGCGCCAACTGCCCCGCGATGCTCGCCACGCGCTGATCATCGAGCGTACCGTCGGGGCGGGTCAGCACACGGGTGCCAACCTTGACGACGACCAACTCGGCAGCGGTCATGATTTCTTGACGGACGAGGTCGGACATGGGGTGGGGGCTGGGACCTTGGGTCTGGGGGATCGGGGAACTGGTTTGCTGTTCGCTTGTTTTGTTGAGGGTAGCCTTTCACTATACTTCGCTTCGCGCGCTCGGCACAGAGCAACGTGAGGTGGCGAGTGATCCACTCCCTGACGGTCGTGGCTGGATGGGACCACTAGCGTTGTCGGAATGCTCACTGCAGTTTTCTTTTTCGGACATTTCGGACAGGGAGTCGAAAACGCAATCGTGTCCGAATATTCCCCGCCGATCATGCCGCACCGTCGTCCGACGAGCCTTGGAAATTCGAGGGAATCTCCTCCAGCAACTCGTCGAGTCGCTTCCCTTTTCGGAATTCGGCGTCGTCATGTGTCCGAAAATCATCGCTGTTCACCTCTGCGCTAACACGTCTTGGACCTTGAAAATCAGGGGCGAAATCGAAATCCGCCCAAGCATCTTGTTCCGGATCGTCATTCTTAAAATACCGCATTGCCCGTTCTAGAGACTTCCCGCTGCGGTGTGTGTCCCAGGCGTGATGCAACGCGTAGTTGAGCGCCGCCCGCATCCGCGCGATCGCGCGCTCACGATGCATCGGATGGTCCACCTCGTCGCGCACGATTGCGATAAGATCGCGAGTTAGCGCGTTCAGCTCGCGCCGACCTACGGCGCGACGGCTTGATCGACCGAACCGGTCGGGATCGGTGCGTTCCAACATCCACGCGGCCGCTCGCCAGTCTTCCTGATACGCCTGCCGCACCGCCTGCAACGGCGTCAAACACGCCGTCGATTTGGCCCGCTCAAGCCGCTCGCGAAACTCTTCGTTCTCGCTTGCCTCTTTGTAGACCGTACTCCGCGAACATCCTGCATACCGCGCCGCCGTTTTGATGCTCGCCCCCGCGCTCACCAGCGCACAAATCTCCCGCCGCTTCGCGTCATCGAGCGCGCGCGGCCGTCCTCGTGTTGCCATCTTGAAACCTCCTACGAACTACGTGGCTGTTGGTCGGATGCTCCGACCAACCTATTCATGGACTTGTTCACGACTCTCATTTTCGCGAATCAAGCCAGCGGTTTCAGCAACGATTATTGGCCGCCCCCCGAACGGTTGGGTGGCCAAGAATTCTCAAGAAATCTTGGATGGCACACTGAGCGGGCTCTAGAATCGCCACTACACCGTCCCGGAGCGATGAGTCTTGATCGGTACTGATGATCGGAAGGTAATAGTCTGTAACGGGCTTTAAAGCGGTCAGAAAACGAGGGAACTAGGCCAGGTCTAATACGCGATGACCCTTCACCACGAGCGTGAGCATTGATGCTTTATGGGTTGACGGTCGTCCATGATTCCTGCAAGTAAACAAGGCGGTAACGGTACATGTACGGTACGCAACTACTGCTCTCGAATCGACGTGAGATATCGGCATATGTGGCTGCAGGATTGCGACTTACTGTATCAAGACAGTAGCCCTCACTACGGTGACTAAGCGGACTGGTCGCCAACGTCGGCTCAGGACCCTGGTGCCAGTCCAAGTGTTTCTGAAACTCCAACAAATCCGAAAAACTGTCAGATTGCCAGTAAACCTGAATCTCAAAGAGTTCTATGAGTATGTCATCGCGTGATGGACCGTTGTTGAGTCTTTGCATATGTTCTCGCATCATGCGATCGCATTCCTCTTCAGGCATGCTCTCAATCTGGCGATTAATTGCTGCCAGGAACTCTGATGGGGGCAGATAGTCATGTTTATCGATATAGTGAGGCAATAGCTGCGGACTAACGAAAACTGGTCCTTCAGATAATCGCATCCACAACTCACCGTTTCCAGTGGCTGTCGCCGGACCTGTGCAAAATTCGCAATGATGAACACCTCTCATCAAATGAATCGGATTCCTCGCGAAACGACGAATTGCGTCTAGCACTTGGTCAGAAACACTACCGGTGTTGAACGGCACAGAACGATCAAGCCACCCGACGCTACGTGTGCCAGGAAGCCCAGTTGGACAACCGTGATAGTGATATGGTGAGAGGTCTTCGCAGTACATTGAGCAGTCGGATAGTCCCCAATCAGTTTGTTGGATTTGCCAAGGATTGGCATTGTACTTACGTCATTCTATCGAAGATGTAGGCGACGTTAAGTTTCGTCTCTTCATCAACCTGTTCGGCTTGGGCCTCTGCCATCCAAATACGGCTGCAACCGCGCAGTTTGGACACATCAACAAAAATCCCCACTCCCTTGTCGGGCTCCTCCTGGCGTTCTTGATTTTCCCCTGTAGATCAGCAAGTCAGCGTTTGCTTGCTGGCTTTGTGAGCACCCGATACGGGAGAGAACCAATGACCAACATGAGATTGCTAGGAACGTTTTTTGTCGCCACAGCTGTGGCGATTGCCGCCTCTACGACCCATGCGATGACCGCGACCGTTGATTTTGAGTCGCAGGTAGTGGGAACTCAGTTCGGTGGTCCGCCGCTGCTCAACGCACCAGGGGATTTGGCATTTGTAGAGAACGGTATCGGCGTGCATGTCGACAACTTTACGCTCGGCGGCTTTGTCGGCTTCAACAACGTGGAGATCGGCGGCTTTACCGATCCCGATTTCCCCACCACTCCGGCGACGATCAACAACATTCGCCTCGATTTTGATATCAGCGGCTTGGGCCCGGTGACCGGCGCCGCGTTTGACTATGTCGATTACGGCGGCGACGAGAACCTGGTGATCAACGGCACCGTGCTGGAATTGCCCGACTTTGGTTCGGCACCCCCAATCGTGGCCGGCGTCAA
Organism: Bythopirellula sp.; assembly: GCA_965228965.1. GTDB lineage: Bacteria > Planctomycetota > Planctomycetia > Pirellulales > Lacipirellulaceae > Bythopirellula. The sequence goes on along the minus strand of OZ245849.1, from coordinate 3,336,466 downwards.
CGTGTCGGTCGTACCGCCGGCTGTCGGAACTCCCGGCACGGTTTCGCTCGCTGGCGCGATCACAAGTCTGGCGATCGGCGGACAAGAACTGGGCATCGACGACGTCCGTTTCCGCTTCGTCCCCGAACCAACGACGATCGCGCTGGCCTCGGCCGCAGCCGTGGCCTGCCTGACCTGCCGACGTCACCGCGCCGAATAGTTTGTACACCCCATCCCCGAGACCGAGCCGCCACGCGACTGCCACGGGTACAGCAAGGCCTTCGCCTCAAGTACGACAACACCCGAGGCAGTGCGGGCGGCTCGTGTTTTTCTGGTGACCACTAGCGGAGAGATTCCAATCTTGTGCTCTCGCGCTAGTTATTGCATGCTGAATACAAATGCCTATCTTCTCCTCGAACTGCACCCTATAATCGGCCCACATGCCCCGCACTGCAACTCGCGATTAGGCGGGGCGTTTCGCAACAGCTCTTCCCATGAGGACGATTGCGTGGCTATCAAGGTGCAATGTGCAGAGTGTCAATCAAGCTTTCAAGCGGCTGATCAACACGCAGGGAAGACGACAACGTGCCCCGGCTGCAAGAAACCTCTAAAAATCCCTATCCGCGACGCAGCAGCCGCTCAAAAGCGGTCGCCATCCAAGCAATCCGCGCCTGCCGCGAAGCCAGCGAAAGCGGCGACAGCGGCGGAGCAGAATGCAATATCCCAACCCGCCCAACCGCAGAACCGCGAACAACGATCCGCTGAGTTGCTGGCAGGCTTAGAAGGTTCCATACAACGCACACGCCCAACGATTGGCTATCGGTTGGGTGCGCTGATTGTCGCTGTGGTGATGATTCTGCTCCCGATCATTTACATCGGCCTAATTTTCTTGGCCGGCTATGGAGTTTACTACCACGCGATCAACAATACCGTTATGCTCGACAACGAGGTGCGCGGTCGCGGAAAAGCACTCGTCTTTCTCGCCTACGTGGCACCGATCGTCTGCGGCGCTGTCCTGGTCGTGTTTATGATCAAGCCACTGTTCTTCCGTGGGTCGGCGCACACTCGCACCAGATCGTTGGTGCGGGAGCGCGAGCCGCTGCTGTTCGCCTTTGTCGATCGCATCTGTGAGCTTGTCGGCGCTGCCAAGCCCAAACGAATTGATCTGGATTGTGAAGTGAACGCCTCGGCCAGCTTTCGCAAAGGCATGCTCAGCATGTTCGGCAGCGACCTAGTCCTCACGATCGGCATGCCCTTGGTTGCCGGGCTGAACACCCGACAGTTCGCTGGCGTGCTGGCCCACGAGTTTGGTCACTTCGCTCAAGGTGCCGGTATGCGGCTGACGTATATCATTCGAACGATTAGTTTCTGGTTGCTACGCGTGGTCTATCAACGCGATGCCGCCGACGAGTGGTTACAGAACGCGGCCGCGTCGACCGACATCCGTATCGGCTGGATTCTCTATTTGGCCATGCTCTTCGTATGGCTGTCCCGCCGCGTGCTGTGGGTGTTGATGATGGGTGGCAACCTGGTGGGCAGTTATCTGCTACGACAGATGGAGTTCGACGCGGACCGCTACGAGACCCGGCTGGCCGGGAGCGAGGCATTCAAGCAGACGGTTTATCAGTTGCAGCGACTCGGCGTGGCAACGCAGGCGGCGTACGGCGATTTGCGTGAGTTCTACCGAGAAGGCCAACTCGGTGACGACTTGCCACGACTGATCATGTCGAAAGTGAAACAGATTCCTCCCGAGCTGCAACAAAAAATCAACCAGTCGATCGAGGAGTCCTCCACTGGCTGGCTCGACACCCATCCTTCGGATCGCGACCGCATCGCCAACGCCGCCCGCGAAGACACGGACGGGATCTTTCATGTCGAGATGCCCGCGAGCGTGTTACTCAGCGACTTTGAAGCCCAATCGAAGGCAACGACTTGGGAGTTCTACCGCGAGCAGTTTGGCGACAAGCTGGAGCGGAGCAGTCTGCGGCCTGTCTCGGAGATGGTCGAGAAGAGTGAGCAAGATCAGCAATCGCAGGCTGCGCTGGAGCGATACTTTCAAGGGCAATGGAGTGTTGCCCAGCCGCTGCAGTTGAGTGTCGCATTCGTCAAAGCACCAGCGGATCCAAAGCAAACTTTGGCCGAGTTGAAGGCAGCTCGCCAACAGATGCTGCAGATGATTGATTCAACGAAGCCGGCATTTGAAACATTGAAAGCGGAGTTGGATGAGCTGATCTCTGCCGAACAGATGAGACAATGCATTCGCGCAGACATTCGCATCAAACACGAAGGCAAGACTCTGAAACAGGCCGACGAAGGCCGCATTCGGAATCGTATCGGCGTCGCGGAAAAGAAAATCATTCACGCCAAACGCAATCTGGAAGACTATCAGAAGCTCGCTTCTAAACGACTAGGCTGTGCGCTGCAATTGATGTTCGTCCCGAAAGTTGCCGAGCGCCTTCCCCAAGCGGCGCAATGGCAACGTGATGCAGAAAGGGTTCTCGACTGCTTGCGAGCGCTGGGCGACGCGATGGATACACTGATCGACTGCTCTCGGCTGCAAGCCGCTGCCGGCTTGTTGTTTGAACAGTTGTCGGACAACAACGACGACTCGCTGATTATTGCGATTCAGGGACTCGGTGAAAAACTCTACCCGATTACCAAACAGCTGCACCGCACGTGGTCGCAGTTGCCCTATCCGTATAAGCACACCGAACGACAGATGACGCTGGGGCGTTACCTGGTGCCCTCCGTTCCCATCCAGGACGACCTGGCAAGTGTGTTCAACGCCAGCCATCAGATCGTTGACGGGTCGTTCACACTTTACGTGCGGCTATTGGCCGATCTTGTGTTTCGAGCAGAGTCCGTGGAGACCGCCGTCGGATTACCCAAGTCTGCTGAATCAGGCAGTACTTAAACAGCTGAATCGGGCAGTTCTTACACTACAGAGCCAACGATCGAGTCGCGGCGCGACTGCCACCGGTAGCGTAAGGCCATGGCGTATGCACCACAATACCCCCAATGCCCGTAGAACAATAACTGTTGCAGTTCAGATGATCTTCCGCAAACGCGACTCCCGCTCAATTGTAGCCGTCACACGTTTTTGAAGTTCCTCGCTCGTAAGCGGTTCGAGGAAGTCAAAGATTCGCTTTCGAGTGCTTGGGTTTCGCTTCCCGATTTGGGGCCTAGCCTCACGTAGTGCGCAATGTCCACGGACATTAGTAGCGTTTGGCTTAGCGCCGAAATCTTCAATCAACGACGTCACTAGCCGGAAGTTGTTGCACGCCACTGCTTTCATCAGAGCGGTCGTGCCGTCAGGCTTGATTGCGTGAGCTAAACGAGCATCAGCAGAGAGCAAATCGGTTATTTTATGATCAGACCCGGGTAGTAATGAGAAATTGATTGCAGAGAACAAGCTATCTATCTCCTCTTTCGACCAAGGTTGAGATTCGTACTGCTCTCGCACTTCAGGTCGGTGCCATCGCCAGTTCTCAGCGTCAATGAGATCTTGACGATGTTTCACAGGTTTGACACGTAGCGGCTCTTCCGTGAGCGGTTCGAAATACTGAAACAGTTCTTCTGAACCTCCCTGGGCCGCCCAGTACAGAGGATACTGGCCCTCGTCGTCCTTTATGTTGACGCTTGCACCCGCACGGATTAATACATCGAGCATTGGGAAGGGACGTTCGGACATCGCATAACGAATCGCTCCGATTCCATGTCGATCTACTACGTTGGGATCATGACCATCGGCCAGGTACTTTGAAACGGCGTCGATATCGCCTCCTTTGACACTGTCAAGAAACTCCCTAACTGCTCTGTTCGGTCGGCCGTATGGATAGCCTCCCAGCAATAGCTCAGCGGTGTTGCAGTCAGCAGTTGTTGAGTGTGGCTGGAGGATTTTGACTACAGCGCGATGAGCTTTCTGCGCAGCCGCGACAATTGCCGTTTCGCCCTCGTCATCTTCGCATGTCGCGTCCGCACCAGCCTCAAGAAGCATCTCCACTACTTCGAGATAGCCACCAGACGCAGCGTATGCGAGCGCTGTCGCACTACCTCCACTTTTCGAGTCGATGTCAATATCTGTATGCAACAGCAGCTCGACGATCCCCGCATAACCCTGACTCGCCGCAGTGATCAGGCTCTCGCTTCCTGATCGCTCACAGGGATCGGCCCCAGCATCTAGCAGCATATCGACGGCAAGCTCGTCACCAGCCCAGCAAGCCATTTCTAAGGCGCTTTGCCCCGTGCCAGCATCAACAGAATCGGGGGATTCTCCAAGCTGGAGACACTCTTCGATGGCTTTGTGATCACGATTTCGGACGGCTTCAATCAGCGACATAATGATAGGTCGAGAGTGCGTGTCCTAATCTGCCAGCACAAAGATTGGAACTTTGACAGTCTTGAGCAGGCTCGCATTGACATGTGCTATTCTGCCTCGTCCTTCAACTTCTCGATCACGCCGAGCACGTCGGTTGCGGTGATGGCGTAGGTTTCGGTGCGACCTGCGCGGGCGAGATTAAACCCGACGACCTCGCCATCGAGATCGACGATGGGGCCGCCGCAGTCGCTGGGCTTAACGACCGTGTCGTGTTGGAAGGCATTGGGAAAACCGGCGCGGCGTTGGCTGAGCACGCTCCCCAGTGAGTTTTGAAATTCTTCGCGGGTGGGCACTCGTCCGACGAAGTGGCCCTTCAGTCGCGCGTCGAATTCGCGCGTTTCCTCGCCGCGACGAACCAGCAGCGTGATCTTCTGGCCGGGGCTGTGCGCCTGCACGCGTCTGATAGCGGAGTAGCGGGTCGGCGTGTCTACGCCAGAGATGCTGATGATCATATCGCCTCCGGCGAGCCCCGCTTCCTCGGCGGCCGTCCCGGGAAAAACGAGTTCGATTAGCGGTTCGTCGGTGCTGATATCAAATTGAATCCCCAGCGTGCCGGCACGCTGTTTGATCCAGCGCGGCTCGACACTCATCACGCCGACCGCTTGCGGTCTGCGAGCCATCCCTACCGTCGCGAGCCAGGCGCCGACCTCAGGAACCGACGACTTGGAGAACTTGAGCGTGGGGAGATTCTTTGCGTCGACCTTCAGCAACGCCAGATCGTACTTCTGATCGATGCTGGCGATCTTCGCCTCGACTTCACGGTCGTCTTGCAGCAGACAAGTAATCTTGCCGGGCAGGCGGCTCGCCTTGGTGAGGATCCAGCCATCGGCTCCCACGATTCCACCTAACGCTGTGTTGCGGCCGTCGGTGCGAACCCGCACGGTTGCTTGGCGCGCATCGGCAACGACCTGCCGAAATGCCGAACGCACCATCGATCCGTTCGTCAGACGGGAATCAGGGATACTAATGTGCGTCGTCGGGAACGGTCGCGAGTCGGCATAGTCTTCCCAGTTTCGTGGAGATTCCCGCTGCTGTGCCGCGAGGAAATCGGCTGACAGAGCACTGCCCAGAAGGGCAATGATCAGCAAGCGGCAAAATGAGGTCTGCGGTGACGGGCCAACATAGCTTTTTGCTCGGCCACCCGTTCCATCGACAGGAACGCGACCGGCCCTCAGACTATTGGCAGCGCCGTACCCTCGGTTCTTGTGTGGACGGATCATGGCTCGTTTCCTTCCTGCTGTTCGTCATCTCGCTCACGCGGCACGGCGCGGCGCAGGCCGGCAAGCGTGAGTTCGACGTCGAAGGTCTTGCCGTCGCGTTCGATCTTCAGTCTCATCCGTTGACCAGGTTTCTTTTTGCGAACGCGACTCGACACGCCTTCGAAGCTGATGATTTGCTCGCCATCGATTTCGACGATCACATCCCCCTCGCGTATCCCCGCGTCGAAGGCTGGCAGATCGCGATAGACTTGCTCGACATGACACTTCCCATTTCGGGTTTCACCAGCAATCCCCATGATGGGCCGCAGGCGCGTACGGAGCACTTCCTGCAGCTCGTTGCCCCACACTTCGCCCGCGAGCAGGCGATCCCAACCGTTCTTGATCCTTGTCACAGGGATATGGAAGTTGTGCACGATCTCGGGCCCGATGCTGGAGTGTACGGCCATCACTTCGCCGCGCAGATTAATCAACGGTCCGCCGGAGTCTCCGCCGACCAGCGTGCAATCCGTACAAACCCAATCGTCGCCTACGCCGAGGATTCGCCCGAGTCGCAGTGGCGGCGAACGATCGTCAACCGTACCACCAGGTTGTCCCAGCGTGATGACCCACTGGCCGATTTCCGCCTCGCTTTTTGCCACTGGCAAATAGGGTAAGTCGGTCGGCGGATTGGTGATCCGAATCATCCCCGCGTCGATTTCGTGATTGGCTCCCAACGTACGCGCTCGCAACCTCCGCCCGTCAGGCAACAAGATTGTCGCACGCCTGCCGTCGCCGCCGATCACGTGCGCGGCCGTCAGCACGAGCCCATCGGAACTGACGATCACGCCGCTGCCCATCCCTTGCCCAACTGTGATGCCGACGGTGGCTGGCATGGCCAGCTTCGAGACGCGTTGCACTTGCTGCTGAATGAGCTTGAGCTGCTCGGCATTGCGCGGATAGCGTGCCGAGAGCACCGCTGCGACATCGGCCGAGAGCTTCAACGGCTCGGCCGCAGAGACAGCCAGGGGGCTGAGCATCCCTGCGAGAACGCAGGCGGTTATCATTCCGATCCGACTTTGGGCCACGGGCAAGTCTCCTCCGAGAGAGTATTCGATCCTGCGCTGGCTCCCCACAGCCGGCATCTACTGCACACGATGTGTATTATCGCAATTCCTGCGAGTGACTCCATTCTTGCGAGCTGATTGTACGAAGGCAACTAACCGCATCCTGCAGCCAAGTTCAACAATTGGGCGACTACTGTACAGATGCTATTGCTATCTGTACGCCCGTATATTAATATTATCGTAGTCTGAAACAAGTTTTTTCGCGAATTTCGTCCAGTTTCAGGCATGGAGAGCTATCAATCCGGGGGAAACCGCATGAGTCTCGATCAACTAACGAAGCGGCAGCGCGAGGTGTTCGACTTTATCCGCGAAAAAATCGGGGGTCGAGGTTACGGTCCGACGGTTCGCGAGATTGGCGAGTATTTTGAGATCAACTCGCCCAATGGAGTCATGTGTCACCTGAAGGCCTTGGAAAAGAAAGGGCTGATCACGCGCGAGCCGAATATGTCGCGGGCGATTCAGCTGACCGAGGCAGCTCACGAAGATCGCGGCCTGCCGCTGGTCGGTCAAATTGCCGCCGGCAGCCTGACCGAGGCGATCGAACAGGCGGAGCGGTTTGAATTTGAAGATTGGTTCGGCCAGAAGAATTTGTTCGCGTTGCGAGTGAAGGGCGATTCGATGATCGAAGCGGCGATCGCCGACGGTGACGTCGTCATCTGCCGCAAAGCACGCACCGCCGACAAAGGCGACATCGTCGTCGCGCTGACCGACGAAGGCGACGCAACGCTCAAGTACTGGTACCCCGAAGCCAACCGCGTCCGCCTACAACCGGCAAACTCCGAGATGAAGCCGATCTACTGCCGAAACGTAAAGGTGCTCGGCGTGGTGACCGGCGTCGTGCGGAAGGTGTAGAGCCAAGCGCTACGCCGAAGGCGTTGAACATGCAGAGCCCAGGGTCGCGACGGCGTCGCGCACCCTGGGAATGGAACCGAATTGAATGTAATACGCTGAAAGCGTTACACAAACTCGAATTGTGTAACGCTTTCAGCGTAAGTCGATCGCTCGACCTCGTCACCCAGGGTGCGCCGCTTCGCGTCGACCCTGGGCTATGGGGTATTACGCCGTTGGCGTATATCGGGGTATTGCGCCGTTGGCGTATTTCTCTTTTCAGTCACAGAATCAACTACGCTGACTTCTCCAACTCACTCGCCGAATTGAGTTTGTTGTAGAGCGTTTTCAGACTCACGCCCAGCTGTTCGGCGGCTTTGGGTTTGCTGCCGTCGTTGCGTTCGAGGGCTTCGATGATCGCTTCCATTTCGAGTTCGCGAAGCGTCATCACACCGCGGCGTTGACGGGCGGCGCCTTGGAGCTGGCGGCTGTCGAAGTGTTGCGGCAAGTGTTCGCGATGAATGGGGCCTTCGTCGCACAGAATCGTTGCGTGCTCGACCACATTGGCCAACTCACGGACGTTGCCTGGCCAAACGTGTCCACGCAGGGCCTCGATCGCGTCGTCGGCAAGTTTTGCTTCTGCGCCCCGACGGAAACGGGCGAGCAGGTGTAATGCTAACTCTGGCACGTCGTCGATGCGTTCGCGCAGCGGTGGCAGGTTGATCTCGAACGTGTTGATTCGATACATCAAGTCCTCGCGGAACTCTTCCTCAGCCACCATCGACGGCAAGTCGCGGTGCGTGGCACAGACGATGCGCACGTCGACGGTAACCGGCTTGTTTTCGCCGACCCGGCGGATTTCGCCGCTCTCCAGCACGCGCAAGAGCTTCGCCTGCATCGATTTGGGGAGTTCGCCGATCTCATCAAGGAACAGTGTGCCGCCGTTCGCAACTTCAAACAGCCCAACGCGATGATCGTCGGCACCGGTGAACGCGCCTTTGCGGTGACCGAACAGTTCGCTCTCGATCAGCGTTTCGGGCAAGGCACCGCAATTGATCGCCACAAACGGATTGTCGGCACGTGTGCTGTTGTCGTGGAGCGCTCGGGCCACGAGTTCCTTGCCGGTGCCCGTCTCGCCCAAAATAAGTACGGTCGAGTTGGTCGGAGCCACTTTTTCGATCAGGACCTTTACCTTCGCCATCGCAGGTGTCTTGCCGATCAGCTGCGGCGCGCCTTCCAGACGGAGCACTTGATGCTGCAGCGCGCGGTACTTCTGCGTGAGCTGCCGTTTCTCAGACACGCGACCCAGCAAGGCTTGGATCTCGATCAGCTTGCACGGCTTGGTCAGGTAGTCGAACGCACCGTGCCGCAACGCGGCGATTGCCGTTTCCATGGTCGACTTGCCGGTGAGCACGACGGCCTCGGTCTCGGGTGAGATCTCCTTGCAGTGCGCAATCACGCTGATGCCGTCTTTACCCGGCATGTCGAGGTCGACGATGATGCAGTCATAGGTGTTTTTATCCAGCGCCGCGATCGCCGTCAGTCCATCGGGGCAGACCGTGACGGTGTGTCCGAGTCGTGGGAGCTCCAGCTTCATCAATTCTTGCAGCGAGCGTTCGTCGTCGGCAAACAAGAGGGTCAATCCTTGACCTTTAGGCTGCTTGGTAGCGATGGTGCGCCTCCTTGCTCATCGGATGGGCCGGCAACGACACGACAAACTTCGAGCCGCAACCAACTCCATCACTGGTAACATCGATTTGCCCGTGATGCTCCTGGACAATGCGATATGTGATCGACAAGCCTAGGCCAATCCCTTGGCCACTCTGTCGACGTGTGAAAAATGGTTCAAATAGATGTTTACGTATTTCCTCGGTCATGCCACAGCCGTCGTCTTCGACGACAACGCGAGCTTGTGCGGCCTCGTGGTCGATCGACACCCGCACGGTTCCGCCGGGCTCGAGGCTTTCCAGCCCGTTAGTGATCAAGTTCAACACGACTTGCTTGATCTCTGGGGCGCTGACTTCAGCGATAACCGGATCGCCAGGCACGACTTCCAGGTTCTTGTCCTGATACTTGCCCAGGTGCTGGACCATCTCGACCACGTCCTCGACCAGTTCGCGAAGGTCGGTGCTGTGCTTTTTCGAATCGCCCATCCGCGCGAAGTCGAGCAATTTTTCCGTAATCTGTTTGCAGCGAAACGCCTCGCGCTGAATCATCTGCAAGTAATCGTGGATCACTTGCTCTTCGTCGGAGTCGGCCTCGTTTTCGGCGAAGAACTCGCTTAGCCGACTCTCCAGCGACTCGCTGCAGAGGGCGATCGAAGCCAGGGGGTTGTTGATCTCGTGAGACACGCCCGCGGCGAGAAAACCGACACTAGCGAGTTGTTCGCTGCGTACCACCTGGAGAGTGCGTTCGCGGACCTGTCGATCAAGGTCGTCGCGAGTTGCTTGGAACTGGGCGGTCATGTCGTTCATCGCGTCGGCCAACTCGCCGATTTCGTCGCGCGTGTCGAGGTGGATGCGATGGGTGTATTTGCCCTTGGCAACTTCGCGGGAGCCCTGCACTAGTGTCTGCAGCGGCTCGGCGAACCACTTGTAGAACAAGCGGGTCGAGGTCACCAGCAAAATCAACGCGACCGACGCGTTTACCCAAGCGGCGACGATCGCGGTGCGATACTGTGCTCTCACCGCGTCGGCAAACTCACGAAATTGCGTGTGCAAGTGGCTGGGCAGCTCGACGACCAGCTGTCGCAGCAATTCGACTTGGCTCGTCAATTCCTGAATCAGCGTTTCATCGAGCAGCCAATCCTCAGCTAGTTCTGCCTCGAGGATGGGCTCCAGGATCTTGTCGATTTCTTCCAACGTTTTCCGCTCGCGTGAGTCGTCACTTAGTCGCGACGCATCGGCCTCGTCGCTCTGGCCGAGCTGGCGGCGGTAGCGTTCGAGGGCATCCTGGAAAGCCCCAAGATGAATGTTGTATTCCCGATAGAGAAGAGAGTTGTCGTAGGTCAGGAAGTACAAGTCGGAGTTTTCGTTTTCGTCTTGCTCACACACTTTGCGAGCCAGTTCGACGCGCTCGTTGGCTTCGATCAGCACATCGCGCAGTTCGATGAGTTCTTGTCCGACCTGGGCGGCGAGTGGCAGTTCGGTAGAACGGGCACTCAATCCCTTCACCAAGCCCCGATAAGCGTAGAGTCCGTAGTACGCCGTCGCGAACAGAGCGAGCACGGTCATCAGCAGCAAAGCCAGACCGAGCTTGAGTTTCGTGCTAATGGGCCAATGCGAAAGCACCGACGACCTCCTTGTCGTGGGAACGCTGTGTCGCGGGAACGAGCAGCGTCAAGCAATCACAGACTTCCTCATGAAGTCCGACGGGGAGGTGGAGTGTAGCGGCTAGATTGTAAATTTGACAAGGCTGATATTGGGGCTGGTTCTCTGTTGGTGTTCCGAGGGACTTTGCTTCTTCGTGCTTAGCGAGTGCTAGCTCATCCCGAGCCGCGCGAGTCACCAAGCACAATGCACAAAGAACGAAGCACAAACACCCCATCAGAACTTAATCACCCGCCGCACCAGCCACACACCCCACAAAGCCAGGAACGTATTGCCCAACCAAACGGCTTGTGGCGGAAGCTTCCCATCTTTGGCCAGGTCGAGGCAACCTGCTAGCATTGGGTAGTACGCCAGCAAAATCGGTAGGAAGCAGGCGAAAAAACTCCCCCAGATTTCTCCATGACGCAAGCGAATGGCCATCGGGGCACCGATCATGACAAAACACAAACAACTGAAGCCATTCGCCCAACGTCGATGTGGTTCCGTATTCAAACGATGCATCTTGCTATTGGCGATTCGCAGCGTGACTTCTTTGTTTCGCCAGGCCGTAGGAGCGAGCTCATAGGTCCGTCCGGTCATTAAGGCATGCCCCATCTCGGCGGACATTTCCTGCTCGAGGCGCGCGATCAACTGGGCCTGCTCGATCTTGGAGGGACCGATTTCGCTGAGCGCATACTCCGAAGGACTGCGCTTCGACGCCTTGCTGCCCGTGAGATCGTCCAGGCTGATGGAGTGGACGAACAGCCCGGGGTGATGAATCGAGCCTTCGCCGTGCAGATCGACATCGGCGTTGACGAACGCGACGCGGATGGCGTTGTTCTCAGGGTCATTGCGAAACTCCGCCTCGTCGGCAACGATCGTCGCTGGCTTCTCCTGGTCGGCGTTGTAGATCAGCACGACCGGCTGAATCAGACGCCGGCCCTCCACGCGCAGCACCGTCACTTTGAAGCGATTGTCGCTGTACGACCGAGTGGTCTGCAAGCGTCCGTAGACGATCTCTTCCAACGATTCGATTAACACGCGTTGCTGTCCGCCACGTCCCCAGGAGACCGCGACATCGTTGAGTACCACGCCTCCGAAACTGACCAAGGTCGCCAGAATTAGCGTTGGCCAAATCAGCACCATCGGTGAAATGCCCATCGACTTGATCGCGACGATCTCATTAGACGCGGCAACACGGCCGTAGACCGTCACCGTCGAGAGCAACATTGCCCCGGGCACGGCGAATTGCATCGCTTGCGGCAAAATATAGGGCAATGCCCGCACGATCGGCGCCAATCCCAGGCTTTCCTCCACAGCTAGTTTGCCGGTGAGGATGACAAACAAGAAGGCCGTCATCACCGTCAATGTGAGTAGGAAGACCTTGAGCAGGTCCAACGCGATGTAGCGGGTCAGGATACGCAAGAGTTAGGGCAGTCTTAGAGAGCGGGATCGCAATTTGGGCGTGACGTACTGTAACAATCTCGGCAGGCAGTGAAAACGACACTTTCGGGCGCTCTCAGGCTAATGAAAGGACTTGCATGTCAGTGCCGAGATTGGCACGCTGGTGAGAGTGATAGCATACGCCGATTCACAAGGATGTAGGTGTGTAACCAAGCGTTTTATGAGTTGATGTAATTGCCGCGATTCTCAAGCCCCTTACACGCACGTGCCTGAACTGCCCGACGTGACCGTCTATTGCGAAGCACTCGAGCGGCATTACAGCGGTAGAACCATCGAGCGGTTGGAATTGAAGAGTCCGTTCCTGGTGCGTTCGTTCGAGCCGGACCTCACGGAAGCCAAGGGAAAGCGAATCGAAGCGTTCCAGCGCCTAGGGAAACGAATCGTCTGGCAACTGGAAGGCGGGTTGTTCCTGGTGGTGCACCTGATGATCGCCGGACGATTTCACCGCAAGCGTGCCGGCACGAAGCCCAAGGGCAAGAACGATCTGCTTGCATTCCACTTCCCAGCAGACGACGGTCGCGACGCTGACACGCTGATGCTGACCGAAGCGAGCCCGCAAAAGCGCGCGTCGCTGCATGTGGTCCAGGGAGAAGCGGAACTTGCCGCGCACAATCCCGGCGGGCTCGAACCACTGGGCTGCAAGCTGTCCGAATTTCGCGCGCAATTGCTCAGCCGCAACCATACGCTCAAACGCAGTCTGACTTCGCCACGACTCTTCAGTGGCATCGGCAACGCCTATAGCGATGAGATTTTGCACGCGGCCCAGTTGTCGCCGGTCAAATGGACGACGCGACTGACCGATGAAGAGATCGCGCGATTGCACGAGGCAACCCAGTCGACGCTGGGCGGTTGGATCGATCGACTTCGTGCTCAATGGGGCGAGGACTTCCCAGAAAAGGTGACAGCGTTCCATCCGGAGATGTCCGTCCATGGACGGTTTGGTCAGCCGTGCCCAGCGTGTCAAACCAGTGTGCAGCGCATCCGCTACGCCAGCAACGAAACCAACTACTGCCCCCGCTGCCAAACCGACGGCAAGCTGCTCGCCGATCGCTCACTCTCGAAGCTGCTGAAAGACGATTGGCCGAAGACGATTGAAGAATGGGAGGTGGAGAACGAAAAGCTGTAAGCTATAAGCGATGAGCTATGAGCTATGAACGGAAGTGCGAGACACATCGCTCATCGCTTATCGTTTATCCTTCATCGTTTCCCTTCTTGTATGCCATCATCTGGCAGCCTGACTTGTCTTGCAGGTTGATCGCGCCGTCCCAGTCTGCGGGGGCTTCGCCCAGATCCGCCATGGCGTTGCGTAGAAAATTGGAAGGCCCGTCGGTCAGCGGCATTTCCATCAGCAGTTCCTTCGCCTTGCCCCAATCGTTGCCGATTAGCGCATCGACGATCGCCTGATGGGCTCGAAGCTGCTCACCTGTGAGCGCCAATTCCTCATCATCGGTCGGGATCAGTGCAAACGCGTTGACCGGCGCCTGCACACCAGCGGGTCGCAAGCAAGCGACGCGTCGGCAGTAGGCTTCGTCTGCGCCCAGCGTCTTGCAAACGACCGACGCGGTCTCCTCGTCAATCAAAATTGGAACGCCCATCGCTTTGGTGAGATCTTGCATGCGTGAGGCAAGGTTAACGACCGGACCAAACACGCCGACTTTGATCTGATCCTGCGATCCAATCCGACCGGCGACGGCGTTGCCGTGGCCGACGCCGATGCCAATCTGAAAGCCATACAGCGGGTTCTCCGGATCGTCTTGCGCCTCGCGAAACGCAGCCTGAATCGCCAGCGCCGCCCGACAAGCCTGCACGGCCGAATCGTCCATCTGCGCGGGCCAGCCCCAAAAGCCAAGTGCCGCGTCGCCTTGGAAATCGGCGATCACACCCTCATACTTCAAAATGCTACTAGTCATCACGCTAAGCGCATCGCTCACACGCTCAAGCAGCAATGGCAACTCGTCGCGTGACTGCTCCACCTTTCGCGAAAAGCCACGGATGTCGCAAAAGAGCACGCTTACCGGCCCTTCGCGCGGCTTCAAGGCGAGTTCCGCTTCTTTGCTCACCAACGTCTCGACAACTGCCGGCGAGAAGAATTGCTTCATCGAACTGTGCTGATGTTCCAAGCTTCGCAGCGTGCGGATCGCGCCCAAGAAGTGCGCCATCAACTCGGCCAGCCGCAGCTCGCCCATCAAGTCGTCAGGAGATTCGACATCCTGTATGCCCGAGAACGTTCGCTTGCCCGACACATACAAACACCAACGTTCGTCGGCGTTGGTCGGAATGGGCGTACAGAACGCCCAATCCAGGTCGTCGCTCATGGTGTACTGATTGTCGTTCGCTTCGTTTTCCGTCCAGAGATGGATGACGCTTTGTTTCTTGTCAAAGGCCCGATTGACCAATCGCCGACTCGGTCGGAAGCGTGCGACCGCCTCCTCGCGGCTGTTCCAACGCATGAGCAGCGGGTCTTGGACTTCGGTGCCCTCCGCGCCGTCGTATTGCATCACCGAGACCGCCACGGCACCCCCTAGGGACTCGAGCAGTAAATCGACGATCTGTGAGGCGAAATCGGTATCCGTGCGCGTCTGCTGAATCAGCTTCGGCATCTTGCAAAGTGCTTCCAAACATGACGAAGCATTCTTGAACATCGGTGCCGACACCTGCTCGCGGGCCAGCGTATGCTCAACGACGGTCGGCTTACGCGACGGTGCCGGCTTATGCAGTTCGAAGCGGAACGTCGTTTCGCCGATGCGAAACTCACAGTCAGGCCCAACGAGAAACTGTTTGCGCTGCTCACCTTCGAAAAAGATCGGGTTACGTGCCGTGTCGAGTTCACGGACCTCCAGCTGATCGTCCACGAGGCGGACATACGCGTGCTCGCGCGAGATGAGTCGGTCCCAGGGCACGCTCCAGCCAGTGCGTGGTGCGCGACCCAGCAGAACGTCTTCCCCTTCGGGAATCGATTGCCACCACTGTTGCTTCTCGTCTTTGCCGACGGCAATCAACTCTGCCATTGCAAGAAATCTCCTGAACGGTCCTGGACGAAATCCTTCTTCCATCCCGCAACTTAGACCGACTGAATGCCGGCGACCACAGAATTGCATTTCCTGCAAAGCTCGGGTCTGCGACGAAAGCGGGCGCTGTTCTCTGAATTCCTAGCCTGTTAGATGATAGTCAAAATGAGTCTCTATTGCACGCCGCACGGGGGAGAAACGGCCAAACTGGGCCGAGTCTCTGTTATTTCGGTCGCGCATGAACTAAAATTGCTGAAAAACAGCCCAATCCGTGCCGAGTACGCGATAGGTCTGTCTCATTCAACCGTCACTCATAACCTAGTTTCAAGAGAGCCTTCCATGCTTCGATCTAGTTGCCCCCGACTCGCCTTACTCACACTGGTTGCCTCATCGCTAGCTCTGGCCTCACGCGCGCCCGCCGCTGACGTGGACTTTGCCACACAGATTCTGCCAATCTTTGAGGCCAACTGCGTTGGCTGTCACGGCGAGGAGAAAGGGCTCGGCGGATTGCGTCTACACACGGAAGCAGGCATTCAGAAGAAATGGGATAAAGACGAGCACCTGATCGTCAAAGGTAAGGCCGAGGAAAGTGAACTGTATGAACGGCTCGTCCTACCGGCAGACCACAAGAAGTTCATGCCCAAAAAAGGCAAGCCGCTCCCTGAGGAAAAGCTCCAGCTGATTCGCAGTTGGATCGAACAGGGTGCCGCTTTCAAAGTCGTGGCCACGAAACCAGAAGCTTCGGCGGAAGCCCACGAGGGCGATCACCACGAGGAGGCTGCTGAGCCCAAGGAGATTCCGTTGCCGGAAGTCGACGCGGCCGATCCGGCAGCCATCGACAAGCTGGTCGAGACTGGTGCCCAGGTGACGCCGTTGTACTCCGGTAGCAACCTGCTGCAAGTCTCGTTTGCGTTGCGCGGCGAGCCGGCGACCGACGCCGACCTCGAACCACTGGCCGCCGTCGCAGCCCAGGTCTACGCTCTGAATATTGCCAAGGCACAAGTATCGGACAAAGGTCTTGCCGTCGTCGCGCAGTTGAAGAACCTGGCGAAGTTGCACCTGGAGAATTCCTCAGTGATGGACAGCGGACTCGCCCACGTCAGTGGACTGGGCAATCTGCAGTACCTCAACCTCTACGGCACGCAGGTGTCCGACGAAGGGATGAAGTCGCTCGAGGGACTTAGCCACTTACGCAAGCTCTACTTGTGGCAAACGAAGGTCTCGTACGACAAAGCGCAGGCGATGCAAAAAGCGCAGGCTGGCCTGGCGGTCGACCTTGGGTTTGACCATCCGGTGGTCATGAGAAAACGATTGACTAAGCAAATCAAACAGGCGGAAGAGGTCAACAAGGAGTCGACTGACGACTTCAACAAGGCCAAGGCCGCATTCGACAAAGCGAAGAAAGATCAAGAGACCGCCAAGAAACGCCTCGACGATCTTCAGCAACAACTCGATAAGCTCGACGGCAAAGAACCTGAAAAGAAAGACGACGAGAAGAAAGAAGAAGCCAAAGTGACTTGATAGTCGCCGGTGCCTGTCAACGCTCTTTGCTCTTTTTGAACAGGAGGCAACAGAGGAAACGGAGGGATGTAACCGAGCGCTCTTTGCTCTTTCTCCGTTAACTCCGTTTCCTCCTGTTCTTATTCGTCCTCCCTCCTGTTCTTCTTTGCAGCGTCACGCCCCGAACTTTCCTAGCCGTCCCGCATTCGCTAGTGCCAACGGCATTAAGTACTTCGCCTCGAACTGGCCTAGCCCACCTTTGAGGCATTCGGCTTCGCCGAAGTTTTGGCAAGGGTCGGTACGGCAGTGCTTGGCCCACAATAGCGTGGGCACCGGGTGCCAGCTATGGCTGGCCAGCATCGCGGGCGTGCTATGGTCGCCGGTGCAGATAAACACATCGGGTTTGAGGGCCATGATCCGCGGCACGCAGGTGTCGACCTCTTCGGTTTTCTGTACTTTCGCATCGAAGTTGCCATCTTCGCCGGTGCTGTCGGTGTACTTGAAGTGGATGAAGAAGAAATCGTACTTGTCCCAGTTTTCTTCCAGCACCGTCATCTGCTCGTCGAGCGTTTGTGCCTGGCCGATGACATCCATTCCCACGAGTTGAGCGAGCCCCTTGTACATTGGGTAAACGGCAATCGCCGCGGCGCGCAGACCGTACACGTCTTCGTAGCTCGGCGGATTGGGCTTGGGTGACACGCCCCGCAGCGTGCAGCAGTTTGCCTTCGGCTGATCGGCGAGCAGCTCGCGCGCTTGCTTGATGAATTCTTTGGCAACCTCGACCGTCTTGTGACTGTCTTCGGCGGTCGCGACTGGATCGAGTGGCGGAACGCCGGTCGCCTGCGGATCGGTATCGGCCACGTTGCCCCCCAGACCCTCGCCACGGAATACGACGACAAAGCGATGCTCTTTCACCGGCTCGACGAAGATTTGCACGCCTGGGATCGAAACCTCGCGCAATTTGATCGCCAGCGGAGCGCTTTCTTCGGTCGGGATGCGGCCGGCGCGACGGTCGGTGATGTTGCCGTCGGTGTCGAGCGTGCAGAAATTGCAGCGGATCGCCACGTCGCCCTCTTCCAGCTTGAAACCGATTCCCGTCGCCTCCAGCGCGCCGCGACCGATCAGGTACTCCAGCGGATCGTACCCGAACAATCCCAGGTGCCCGGGCCCGCTCCCCGGGCTGATGCCGGGTTTCACCGGGATGCTCCCACCGCAAACGCCTTCGCGAGCCAGCCCATCGAGATGCGGTGTGTTGGCGGTCTCGAGTTCCGTCTTGCCACCCGGCTCCTGCGGCAGTCCGCCCAGTCCGTCCGCGACGAGCAACACAATTTTCGATTCGTTCTTAACCTGCAGCTGGCGAGTGAGTTCGTGCATGAGAGTTTTGGATGCCAAGTGGTGGTTGGTGGGTAGCAAGCGAGTGGTGTGAGTAACCGCGAACCAAGAGATCGCCGGAGCGTAGAACCCCTATCGTCCCGATCTTGCTAGTCGTTGGCAAGGGTCTAACGCGCGGGCCACTTGGCGGATAGAATTACGAGCTACGCCCAACCACTCTCTGTCTGGAACGGAGTTACCGCCCCATGTCTGCTGAGCTTATCTCCTACGACCCCTCGGGCGTTCTTCTGCCCGACCACGGCCTGACGCCAACAGATTTGCCCGGCTTGGAATCGAAGCTGAACACCGCCCGCGACGAGGTGTTGGACGATGCGAAACTGTGGGCCGAGGGCGGCGACGTGCCTCAGGAAAAAGAGCCGCTCGACGCGGGCTTCCATGAACTGCCCAATCGTCTGCTCGCCGAGTACCGTGACCGAGGTGCCGAAAGCGAACTGGGTCGCATCCAGGCGACTGCCGATCGACTGGCGGGCGCCGTCGATCGCGTTCTAGTACTTGGGATCGGTGGTTCGTACATGGGCGCGCGTGCGTGTATGGAAGCGTGCTGCCATCCATTTCACAACGAGTTGTCTCGCGACGCGCGCAGTGGACGGCCGCGAATTTCGTATGAAGGTAACAACGTCGACAACGATGCGATGCAGGGTCTGTGCGATTTACTCAACAGCGAAACCGCCAGCGGTTGGGCGATCAACGTTATCAGTAAGAGTGGCGGGACGTTGGAAACGGCAGCTGCATTTCGGATTCTGCTCCGAAAGCTGATCGAAACCTACGGCGACGAAGCGGCCAGCCGTGTGGTCCCGGTCACCGGCGAGGGCAGCAAGTTGTTCAATCTCGCCAAAGCGTTGGGCTGCCAAGAATTCTACGAAGTGCCTGACGGCGTGGGTGGGCGATTCTCCGTGCTCTCTGCAGTGGGCTTGCTACCGGCGGCGATCATGGGCCTTGATATTGTGCAGCTACTCGAGGGTGCTGCGGCAATGAACGAGCACTTCCGCACCGCCCCGGTCGGCGAAAATGTGGTCCTCGACTACACCGGCATTTGCCATTTGATGGAAGAAAAACGGGGCTGCGATATTCGCCTCCTGTCGACTTGGGGCAAACGTCTTGAGGCCGTTGGGCTGTGGTACGATCAACTGCTCTCCGAGAGTTTGGGCAAACAAGAGCGCGGCGCAATGCCGCTGACGGTTGTCAACACGCGCGACCTGCATTCCCGTGGCCAACAGCACCAAGAAGGCAAACGCGACAAAGTGATCACCAACGTGATCATTGGCACCAGCGACCGCGCCCCCCTGGCCATCGGCAGCAGCGACCTCAACCAAGATCAGTTGAACGAGTTGGCGGACAAAACGCTCCCGGACGTGTTAACCGCCGCCACCCAGGGCACCAATCAAGCCTACCGTGAGGACAACCGCCCGACGGCCGATCTGCACCTTCCCAAGCTCAACGAGCACACACTGGGACAGGTATTCCAGATGTTGATGCTCGCCACCGTGACCGAAGGCCGCCTGATTGGCATCAACCCGTATGGCCAGCCGGGTGTGGAAGCGTACAAGAAGAACATGAACGCGATTTTGAGGGCGTGAATCATGACCGTGGAGATTACTTGGTTGGGGCATTCTTGCTTTGCGCTTCGTGCGGGCAAGTATGATCTGCTCATCGATCCGTTCCTGAACGATTCACCGGTCGCGCCGAAGCAAGCGGATGAGGTGGCAGCCGACTTTATCTTGCTTACGCACGGCCACTTCGATCACGTTGCCGACGCAGTAGCAGTCGCGCAGCGCACCGGCGCAACTGTCGTCGCGAACTTCGAAATTGGTGAGTGGCTGAAAGCTCAGGGCGTTGCCGAAGACAAAGTCATTGCAATGAACACGGGCGGGTCGACCGAGCTTGCCTTTGGCAATGTGAAGATGACCACGGCAATTCACAGTTCGGGGCTCCCCGACGGGAGCTACGGCGGCGTTGCCGGTGGATTTTTGCTGCGGTTGGACAGATATAATCTGTACTTTGCCGGCGATACCGCGCTCACGCTCGACATGAAGCTGATCGGTATGGCTGGACTCGATTTGGCGGTGCTGCCGATCGGCGACCTGTTCACGATGGGCCCCGACGACTCGATCGAGGCGATCAAGATGCTCAACCCTCAAAAAGTCGTTCCCTGCCACTTCAACACTTGGCCGCCGATTGAACAGGACGCCAACAATTGGGCCGATCGGGTGCGGTCGCACACCGCCGCCGAACCGATCGTCATACAGCCTGGCGAAAGTTTTTCGCTCTAACTTGAAGGACTTCCCATGAACATCCCTCGCGTCGCGATCGTGCTGCTTAGCCTGGCTTGGTCCCCTGCCCTGCTGGCCGCAGAACCTTTGTTGTGGAAGTTTAGCACCGGCGATGCCCACCAATATCGCATGATCCAGCGGATGGACATGGAGATGACGCTGGGCGAGGCAAATCGCAAGATTGAGACCAGCGTCGAGCAAGTGATCGACATGACCTGGAAGATCGACCAAGTCGACGAGCAAGGACAAGCGCAGGTCGTGCAAACACTCGATCGCATGCGCATGAATATGCAGGCACCTGGCCAGCCGGAAATGAAGTACGACACCCAGTCCAAGGAAGCTCCAGCTGGCTTCGCCGCCATGCTGGCACCGCTGATGAAAGCGATGACCGAGAACGAGTTCACGATGGCAATGTCGCCGCGTGGCAAGATCGACGATGTGAAAATGCCTGAGGCAGTCAGCCGGGCCCTGAACAACGTCCCCGGTGCTGCCATGATGGGCGAAATGTTCAGCGACGAGGGCTTCGGCAACATGATTCAGAAAAGCTCGCTCATTCTGCCAGAACCGCAGGACCTTGAACCAGGACACGAATGGTCAACGACCTCTGAAATGAAGAATCCGCAACTCGGCAAAATCACCTCAAAACTCACGTACCGATACCTTGGCCCGCGCGATGTAGAAGGCAAACAGTACGAAGTGTTTGGCATCAAGATGGAGATGGGCTTTGGCGAAGGCGCCGCCGGCGTTTCGATCGAAATTGAAGATCAAAACACCGACGGTGAGATCTTGTTCGACCGCGCCGCGGGACGACTCGAGTCCAGCAAACTGCAACAGGAAATCAATATGAACATCGCCGCCGGGCCGACCGAGATGAAGCAGAAGATGGTGCAGAAAGTCTTCTTTGAACGACAAGACAAAGCGTCCGCCGAGTAAACCTACTGCTCCTCCGCAATCCACTTCCTCAGACTTCCCACCAGCATGAAACTTCTGCGTTACGGTCCGCCTGGCCAAGAAAAACCAGGCCTTCTCGATTCCCAAGGCAAGATCCGCTCGCTGCGCGGAGTGATTGATGATGTTACGGGTGCCGTGCTTTCCACATCGGGTCTGGCCAGAATCCGTGAGTTTGACGCGGAGCAGCTTCCGGAGGTGGACTCGCAAATCCGCCTTGGCGCTTGTGTGGCCGGCGTGGGTAAGATCATGTGCATCGGCCAAAACTATGCCGACCACGTTAAGGAGACTGGCGGGACGATCCCAGCGGAACCGAAGCTGTTCATGAAGGCCACCAGCGCTATCACCGGGCCGTTTGACGAGGTGATGATTCCGCGCGGCTCGGAGCAGACCGATTGGGAAGTGGAACTGGCCATCGTTATCGGCGAAACGGCCAAATACGTCAGCGAAGACGAGGCACTCGACTACGTTGCCGGCTATTGCGTGATGAACGACATCTCCGAACGCTCATTCCAAAAGGAACGGTCGGGCCAATGGACGAAGGGCAAGAGCTGCGACACCTTCGCACCCTTGGGCCCGTGGCTCGTGACGCGCGACGAAATCGGCGATCCGCAAAACTTACGTCTGTGGCAAGATGTCGATGGAGAGCGCTTCCAAGATAGCTCGACCAAGGAGATGATCTTCGGCGTGCGAAAATTGGTCAGCTACCTGAGCGAGTTCATGTCGTTGCAACCCGGCGACATCATCTCGACCGGTACGCCGCCGGGGGTCGGACTCGGTCAAACTCCTCCCAAGTTTCTGCAACCCGGGCAGACGTTGCGACTCAGCGTGGAAGGCCTCGGCGAGCAACACCTCACGACGGTCGCGACACCCTGATCGTCCGCGGAAGCCACACCACCATCGAAAGGTGATTTGGACCATGAGACTCTCGGCAACCTGTTTTGCGGCCCTATTCGCTTTCGCACCACCTGCCGGCCAGGCGGAAGAACTCCTGCCAGGCGACCCGCTCCACCAAGAGCAAATGGTAAACTTCGCCATGTTGGCCCTGGACGGTATTCCCAAGGAATATCCCAACAAGCTCTCCCACGTGATGGTCGGCCCGGAATCGGTGCAGAGTCCGCGGGACCTGCATCCAGTGTTCTACGGTTGTTTTGATTGGCACTCCTCGGTGCACGGCCACTGGATGCTCGTGAAGCTATTGAAGATGGGCCCCGACAAGGCGATCGCGCTCGATATCCGTGGGCTCCTCAACAAGCAATTCACGGCCGAGAAACTCATGCAGGAAGCGGCGTACTTCAACGAGTTCGAGCACCGCAGCTTCGAACGTATGTATGGCTGGGCGTGGACCTTGCGTTTAGCGGCGGAGTTGCATACCTGGGATGACCCCGACGCGAAGCGCTGGGCGCAGCACCTCGGACCGCTGGAGCGCAAGCTCGTCAAACTCACCAAAGGCTACCTGCCGCGGCTGACGTATCCGATTCGCATTGGCGAGCACACCGACACGGCGTTTGCGCTGGGACAGATTCTCGACTACGCCCGCACGGTTGACGACGGTGAGCTGATCGAACTGATCGAGAGTTTCTGCCGTGAGAAGTATCTGGCGGACACCGACTATCCTGGGAGTTACGAACCGTCGGGACATGATTTTTTCTCCCAAGCATGGAACGAAGCCGACTTGATGCGGCGTGTGCTGACGCCGGAAGAGTTTTCGCAATGGCTCGGCAGATTTCTTCCCGGCTTGGCGAGCGAAAACGACAGAATCAAATCGCTGCTGACGCCGGCGATCGTCTCGGACCCGGAGGACCCTAAGATCGTGCATCTGGCTGGCCTCAACTTGTCGCGCGCGTGGACACAGAACGGAGTGCTGCACGCATTGCCAGAGAATGATCCGAGGCGCGCAGTATTGCAGCGCTCGGTGGCGGCGCACACGAAAGCCGGCCTCGATTACGTCTTCAGCGGGCACTACGAAGGCGAGCATTGGCTCGCTACGTTCGCCGTCTACACGCTTGCGGAAGTAGGCATCGAGAAATGAGTGCCGACGAGCCCTCCGTCGCGCGCCGCCGCTGGCGATTCGGGCCTGGGCTCCTAGTGACGGCCGCATTCATTGGCCCGGGCACCGTCACAACTGCTAGCCGTGCCGGCGCCGAGTTCGGCTTCGCGCTGCTGTGGGCGATAATGTTCGCCGTGATCGCGACACTCGTGCTGCAGGAGATGGCAGCGCGGCTTGGCTTGGTCACGCGGTTGGGATTGGCTGAAGCAATGCGGAAGTCCATCCAGCCGCCGTGGTTGCGGCAGACGGCGCTGGTGCTGGTGCTCACAGCGATCGTGTTTGGCAACACAGCGTACCAGACAGGCAACCTGCTGGGGGCAGGCATGGGGATCGAGGTGATCACCGGCATTTCGAGCGGCGTCGGTGCAACGGCGCTCGGACTAACGGTTGCCGTCATCCTCGCGATCGGTGGTGACAGCAAGAAGTTGTTGCCCGCGCTGATTGGCATTGTGTTGGCGATGAGCGTGGCGTTCTTGGTAACCGCATTCTTAACAAAGCCAGACGTTGGTCAGATTGGCAGCGGTCTGGTCAAAGTACAGCTGCCCGAAAAATCGCTGCTCACGGTACTCGCTCTGATTGGAACGACCGTCGTGCCGTACAATCTGTTTCTGCACGCTTCGACGGTACAGCAACGCTGGTCTGCAAGCGATGACCTCGGTTTATCTATTCGCGAAGCGCGCATGGACACGGCATTTGCCATCACCCTCGGTGGCCTGGTAACGATGGCCATCGTCGCCACAGCTGCGGCGGCTTTCTTTCAGAGCGGCACCAAGCTCGAATCGGCTGGTGACCTCGCCATGCAGCTTGAGCCAGTGTTTGGTCCCGCTGGAAAGTGGCAGTTCGCCTTTGGACTGGCTGCCGCGGGGATCACTAGCGCGATCACCGCGCCGCTAGCGGCTGGCTACGCGGCGGCGGGCACGTTTCCACATGCCTCAGCCAAGACCGCAAAGGCCACCGCCGTGATAGTCGCCCTGATCGGCACGCTCTTAGTGCTGATATTTGGCAAGTCACCTCAGGCAACCATCGTCACTGCCCAAGCCGCCAACGGTCTGTTGTTGCCCGTGGTAGCCGTGTTCCTGTTGTTGGTGATGAATCGGAAAAGCCTGCTCGGCCGCCACTGCAACAATCGGGCATGGAACGTGGCCGGAGGCTTCGTCGTCCTCGTTGCCTGCGTGCTTGGGGTGAAGAGTTTGGTGATGTTGCTATGACCGAACTTACGGCGATCCGGCCGAAGCGTCGGCACGATATCACTTACGCTTCCCCCACCAATAGCTTCCGTCGATAGTATCGAAACTGGTGATAGCTCAGGCCCAATGTCCGCGCGGCTTGCGCCTGGTTGCCGCCGGAGTCTTGGAGGGCTTGTTCGAGGAGTTGGCGAGAGAAGGCTTCAACGCGCTGTTCGTAACTGCCGTGTTGGCTGATTAGTTGGGCTTCGGCGAGCATGCCAACGTCTTCGGGCGTAATCTCGTTGGTGGTGTCGCGGTACGCCGCGCGCTCGATGATGTTCTTCAGCTCGCGAACGTTGCCCGGGAAAGGATAGTTGCGCAGCAAACGGAGCGATGACTTGGCTAGGCATTTGCCACGAAAGGCGGGAATCTCCAGGGCGAACTCGTCGAGAAAGTGTTGAGCAAGCACTTCGACATCGCCTTCACGTGTGCGTAACGGCGGCACCTCCAGCACCTCGAACGCAAGGCGGTCGTACAGGTCGCCAAGGAATTCGCGGTTGCGGATTTTCGCTTTCAAGTCAGCGTTCGTCGCCGAGACGATCCGCACATTGACTTCGCGTTCTTCGTGGCCACCGACGCGGGTGAAACGACCGTACTCGACCACGCGCAGAATCTTCTGCTGAAACGGCAACGACATGTGGCCGATTTCATCCAAAAACAGTGTCCCGCCGTCAGCTTGTTCGAATTTTCCGCTTCGCGTCTCGGCAGCGCCGGTAAACGAACCCTTGGCGTGGCCAAACAGTTCGCTCTCTAGCAACGTATCGGAAAATGCAGCGCAGTTGACCGTGACCAGCGGTCGCTCGGCATCGCTGGACATGTCGTGCAGCGCGCGGGCGACTAGTTCCTTGCCGGTGCCGCGCTCGCCGACGACAAGTACGTGCCGTGGGACGCGAGCGAGCTTCTTGATCCGCTGAATGACTGCCAAGATCTCGGGAGACTCGCCGATCATCCGATAGCGTGCTTGAATCGTGCGCTGCAAATCGGTGTTGCGCTCATCGAGCACATCGGCGCGGTCCAGTGCCTGAAAGAACACGCGGAGCTTGCCCAGCACCGTGGCGGCACGATCGCGAAGCTGCGGCCCGCGCACCAGAAAATCGTTAGCCCCCGCGTCAATCGCCCGCGCCGCCGCGTCGACATCGCCGTGATCAGCCACCGCGACGATCGGAGAGGTCGGTGCCGTCGAGCGCAGTTCGGTAATCAGTTCCAGTCCGTCCCGCGTGCCGTCGCCCCGTTCGGCGTGCACAATCGCAAGCTGATTATGCGGGCCATCGCGCAGGTGGCCGACGATTTCCGGGCCCCTCGAGAGGCACTCGACAGAACACTCTGGCGGCGCCAGTTCGGCTAATTCCCGCGCAAGGTCGTCCACCGAGTGGTCAGGCGGGTCGAGGATCAGAATCGCATGCAGCATGCATCCAGCTTAGCCGCAAATGTGACAATTTCCACCACATGTGAGAGATTTCACCAGGTCACGTGGCATACGAGAATTCAAAATGTACCGTTTTTCGCTGCTTTTTTGGGTCCTGCGTTCCGGCATTTGGTTTGCATATTCTCGCATGTATGCAAAACCAAGAACGCCAAGGAGGTAAAAGGATTGAACAAGAGTCAGCCCGAGAAAGTCGGCAGCAACCAAACGAATCAGGTAGCCGGAGGTCGCACCCGTGCTTGGAAGACCAACAGCATCTTGCACAAATCGCCGAGTGAGCTCGCCATCGACACCGACGCTCGCGAACCAAACGCAGATGAACTCCAAACCAGTTCGCTAGAGCACCGCAAGGCCTCTTAGCAGCGCCACACTAAGTGTCGCACTCCCCAATTTCTCCCCGTATTTGCAAGGACCCTACGCAATTGAAATCCCAGCATACCGCCCGTTTGAGTATGTTAAGCACGTTGATCATCGGCGCCTGTGCGATGTTCTACATCCACGTCCATCGCGACGACCAACCCCCACCGGCGAGGTACATCACGACGAGTCAGGTCGCTAGTGTCCCACCAGTAAGCGCCGATGCGAACACCGGCTGTGTGGAGCTGGCAAGCCACCAAATCGACGCCGCCGCATCGAGTACCCGCGTCCTGATCATTCTCGACAGCTCTCGACCTTCGAGCGAACCGGTTGTCGTTCGCTTACAGGATTCCGACTCTGGTCAAGATGCTCACATTTATACGCTGAAAGTCGTGGATTCCAACGCTGCAGAAATGGCGGCGCTGCCATAATGTGACGTCTGGTGTGCGCGGCGAGTCCACTGGTTGGGGGCTCTTGCTCGGTTCGCCGGTTGATCGCGACTCTCGGCTCATTTCTCTTTTCCCGCGCATCACGGGCTGGTACGATGAAAGGTGTCCCAGGCACCTAAAGCAACTCAGCTCGCGGTGCGGTCTAGAGAACTTTTCAATGACGGTCGATCCCGAAGGCTCCGTAACCCAATGGATCGCCGAGTTGCAGGTCGGCGAGGCCAATCAGGCCGAGTTGGAACTGTGGGAACGCTACTTTCGTCGCTTGGTGGGACTTGCGCGGGCGAAGCTCGGCGACGCGCCGCGGGGGGCTGAAGACGAAGAAGACGTCGCGGTGAGCGCGCTACGTAGCTTTTATTCCGGCGTCGCGGCGGGCCGCTATCCGAAACTGGAGGACCGTCACAACTTGTGGGCGATCCTGGCCAAGATTACCGCCTGCAAGGCGATCAACCAGCGCAATCGTCAGCTCGCTCAGAAGCGCGGCGGGGGCCGTGTGTTGTCGGAGGGCCAAATCGCCAATCCCAATTCGATGAACGAGCGCCAGTTGGCGGAATTCGTCGAAGACGGACTCACTCCCGACTTCATTGCGGCCGTCAACGAGCAGTGTGAGGAACTGATGAAGCAGCTGCCCGACGACAGGCTGCGGCTGATCGCCCATCGCAAGCTGGAAGGCCACACCAACGACGAAATCGCCCAAGAACTGGGCGTTGTCGAGCGGACGATCGAGCGCAAATTGAGCCTAATTCGCTGCACTTGGCTGCCGGAAATGGCGGAAGGTGCCCCGGCCTAGAAAAAATCGCCGACGGCTGTCGGGCTACTGCCGCGGAACTTGATTAGCTGGAAGATCTCACCCTACCCGGGAGATTTCCAAGGCATAACAGAGCGACTGACAGCAAACCAACCGTCGATGGTTCGGGGACCGTGTCTAGGGCGCTGAGCGGAGCGGTAATCGTAATTGTGGCATCGGGATCGTCCGTCATCAGGGTGTCTTCCTGATCGGATTCGGCGTTGTACGTCGGTTCGCCGTCGTTGCTGCTGTCGGCACCGAATACGACCGACGTGAGCGAGGACACTTCAAACTCAGAGACAGACCCGAGATTATCCTGCCAGATCGTGAAGTCGGCTGCGTCGACGATGCCGTTGTCGTTTCCGTCGGCCCACAAATCGGTCGTCGAGCCAAAGCTGTTTTCCACTTCCGTGAAATCATCCATGTCAACCACACCGTTATAGTCGTAGTCGCCGGGGACGAGAGATTCATGATTCATACCGTTATCGCCAATTTGCAAATGCAAGTCCGTAACCGGGCCGCCCACGACGGCATTGTAGTCGACCGAGGCGATCAGCCAGGCTGGGTGTCCGTCGCTCGCGGTGACGCAACCCGTTTCGGCGCCGACGCAGACGCCGCCGACGCCGCGGATGCTGGCCGACGAAGCGGAGATCGAAAAACCTTGCAGGCCCTCAATCGCATCGGTCTGCGAATTGAAGCGCACATCAAACAACGACTCCTCGGAATCGACCGCAGGCGACGACGCGGAATCGCTAGTGTATTCGTACCGTTGCAAGCCACCGCCC
Source organism: Bythopirellula sp. (assembly GCA_965228965.1). Lineage (GTDB taxonomy): Bacteria > Planctomycetota > Planctomycetia > Pirellulales > Lacipirellulaceae > Bythopirellula. Next base: position 3,307,994 of record OZ245849.1, on the reverse strand, counting down.
GCGTCGTTGTGCACGGTGAACGACCCGTCAATAAAATCAACACCGGCCTGCATCGCCACCAAGTTCAGCGAGATATTGCGGAGTTTCTTGTCGGTCTCGGCCCGCGCCCAAATATAGAGTGTGCCGACCTGGCCCTCCTCGATGCTAATGCTCGTCACGGTGTCGGGGCCATCAGGCGTGACGTTGTCGTCGGTGATCCAGAAATGGGCGGGAGCAGCCGGGGCGATGCGTAACAACAGGACCAAACAAGCGCTTAGCGACAGGGCAAGCACAAATACCGATCGCGAACTTCGCATGAGTTTGGTTCCTCAGATGGCCCCCTCGCAAGTCAGAGATTTAGCCTACCCCAAATCTGGGAGAAGTCCAACTATTTGCGGTCCATTCGCCTCAGCCTCGCGTGTGTGATCAAAAAATTACTTGACCTCGACTTGTGGTCGGGGTCAGTTAAAGTGGAAGAGAAGCCGCGTGCCAGCCGGGGCCCCGACCGGGGGGATCATCGTATGAAAACTATCTGTCATGCATTGCTTGCCGCGTTGCTGTTGTTGATCGTCGGCAGCTGCGCCTCGGCGCAGGTAACGATTACGTTTCAGGAAAACTTCAACGATCTACCGCTGGGCCCGCCCGTTGACGAAGACCCCATCGGTATCTTTCCCAATGCGTTCACCCATGTGCCGCCGGAAGGTTGGTTCAATCAGCGCAGCATGGTACCTGGCATCGGCAATCCGATCGTCGGTGTTGAGGAATGGGAAGGTTGGTCGTTCGCGAATAAGAACTTCTGGATCGACGTCTCGCAAGACGAAGGACGCAGCCTATTCACGCGTGGGCAGGGAGTCGTGGCCGTCGCGGACCCAGACGAATGGAACGACCTGGGCGACCCGGCAAACACCATTGGCTTTTACGAGACGGTTCTAGAAACGCCGTTCTTCGACATGAGCGAACTCCTTTCCAAAGGCAGTCGCTTACAGCTTCAGTTCGACAGCAGTTGGCGTCCAGGGTGCTGCGACGATGGTGAGAACTTCGATCCGAACCAAAACAACCAAACTGTAAAGTTCATTGCGAGATATGAAGACGGTTCTGAGTTTGCCCTGGATGAATGGCAATCTGCTCGATTCGTCGATTCGAACGGCAATAATCCGAGCAACACCCCTTTTCCAGGAAGTATGCCAAATGGTTTATTCAAGGGAGCAAACCCTAACGAATTGGTGTTCATCGATGTCACTCCAGCGTTAAATTCATTCAATCAGGGTTTCGAAATCCTTTTCAGCATGGAAAACGCTGGCGACGATGGATGGTTTGCCTTCGACAACATGCAGCTGACGTCGATGGACGAAGTCCCCGGCGACATGGACCTCAGCGGCTTTGTTGACGAAGACGACATTGATGACTTCGCTCAAGCGATGCACAACTCGCTGGATTATGTTCTTACACATTTCGGTGAGTCACCGGCCATACGCGGCAGTGCCGACGACGATTTCAACTTTGATGACATCGATTGGTTTGTGGACATCCTCAATGGCGGCGGAGTTGCCGCGTCGCGCGATACGATCATTGCGGCCATTCAAGCCCAGGCCATCCCAGAACCTTCCACAGCGTCTTTGGCGGTGTTGGTGCTCGGAATTGGCATGGCTCGTTTCCGAGCACGTTGACCATCCCAAGCTCTGCATCCGACTACCGACTATCTTCCCTCGACGAGACTCGCCGTGAAACCGCTTAGCAGCAATCGTGGATTCACGCTCGTTGAGCTGCTCGTGGTGATCACGATTATCTCGGTTCTGATCGGGTTACTGCTGCCAGCCGTTCAGGCGGCGCGCGCGGCCAGTCGAAGAACGCGCTGTCAGAATAATCTCAAGCAGCAGATGCTCGCGGCACTAAGTTATGAATCGCAAGAGAACCACTTGCCTGCTGGCTCGTTTATTCACGAAGCGGAGTTCAGCATCAGCAGAAGCTGGCGAGTGGAGATTCTCCCACAGCTGGAGCAGACTAGCCTGCTCGAACAGGTTTCTCCCAATAGACGGGGAGGCTTCGACAATCAGCTGGCGGCGCAAGTGATTCCCGAGTTATATCAGTGCCCTAGTGCAGAATTTGAACAGCAGGAAGGTCTCTTGCGTTCGCACTACGAGGGCATGTCGGGATCGGGATACGCCTCCAATATGCGCTGGGATCTCGACGATACCCTCTGTGGCGACATCTTCCTCGATGGGGTGTTCTTTCCGAATAGCGCCGTACGCCTTGGACAGGTCACCGACGGCACCTCCAACACGCTAGCCATTGGCGAAAGAGCTTACTGGGTCGACAAGGATTGGCTGCTCGGTGCGACATGGTTTGAGGAGCCCGACGAATCCATGTGCATGTACTCAACCAAGAATGTGCGCTACCCGATCAACGCCGACCACGAGCAATTCGGTTACAGCATGACCGACCGCTTGGCGCCAGCTGCACAGCGCAAGATTCTCGCCAACGACATCTTTTTCGGTAGCCACCACCCGGGCGGCGCGCAGTTCGCTATGGTTGATGGCAGTGTGCATTTCTTTGATGAGTCAATCGACTTCAGCGTCTTCCAAAACATGGCTAGTCGCGACGGGGGCGAAGTCGACGTCCTGCGGTAAATGGGTTTCGTGTTGCGTCAGGAAGCACGCCAGCCGATAGAACTCGGACGGGTCGACGGTGAGTTTGTCGCTCAGTCTGCGTTTGACTTCTCCCCAGAATTTGAGGGCCTCGGTTTTCGACAAGTCCTCGTTGACAGTTCGGTCAATTCCCAACCGCTGTCCGGCAGCCAACAACTGATCAAATTGTAATTTCACTGCATCCGGGTGCTCCTCCGAGAGCGCGGTGCGGATTGCCAACGCTTCAGACATCGCCTTACTCGCGGCATCCTGCTCGTTCAAAGCGTGTTTCGCCAAGCTGAGTTGCCTGAGACTTTCCGCCAGTTGTATTCGCAACTCTGCGGAATCCGGCTCTCGATCCAAAAGCGATTGATACAACTCGCATGACGCCTCGGCATGCTCAGCCGCCTCTTGATACTGCTGCGACGAATTGTAAAGGTAGGCCCACCCTTGGTGCGAACGCGCTTGTGGTAAGGACTCATTCGGAGTCTTCTGCGCGAGTAGCTGTTGTCTCGAAGGTTGATTCGCTTCAATGAATTCCCCGATCAAGCGTTTGTGCCAATCGGAGAGTTCCTCGATGCCAGGATTCGCTGAAGTGATGTCTGCGAGCTCTTGTTTGACGGCCGAAAGCTGGCGACTCCTGTCATCGACTTCCTGGTTCTTTTCTTGAATCTGACGGTTGACCTCAGAGATTTTCTGATTGATCGTCTGATTGTCTCCGTACATCTTCAGCGCAGACAGTGGTCCGCCGATTGCGAGCACGACGGTCAACACGCTCGCGGTCGCAAGCGCAGGGTTTCGCTTCGCCCAGCGGAACGCGCGGTTGACGCTCGAGATCGGACGCGAGCGTATTGGCTCGCCCGCGAGGTAACGACGCAGTTCTTCGGCGACGGCGTTGGCATTTACAAATCGTTTGGTTGCTTCGCGTTCCAGACACTTCAGGCAGATTGTCGCCAGGTCAGCGGGCGCGTGAGGGTTGAGCTTCCGCGGGTCTGGGGCGTCGTCGACGATGCGTTGCTGGATTTGTTGCTGTGCGGTCCCGCGATAGGGCAACTCGCCGGTCAGCATCTGAAACAGCATCACGCCCAGAGAGTAAATGTCGGTGCGTCGGTCGATCCAGTGCAGCTTACCCTGTGCCTGCTCGGGCGACATGTACGCCGGCGTGCCGAGCACCGTACCATCGACGGTCATCGTGATCTCGCCCAGCTCGCGCTTCGCGAGCCCAAAGTCCATAATGTACGGCTGATGCTCTTCATCGAGCATTACGTTGGAGGGCTTCAGGTCGCGGTGGATCACACCGCGCGAGTGCGCGTACGCCAGCGCCTCGGCAATCGTTGCACACAACTCAGCCGTCTCACGCGCCGAAGGGCGAACCTGCTTCAGCCAATCTGACATCGTCGTGCCGCGAATCAGATCGGTGACGATGAAAATCGTTCCGTCCTCTTTACCGACTTCGTGCACCGGCACAATATTGGGATGCTTCAGTTGTGCCGCAGTGCGTGCTTCGCGGAAAAACTGCTCTGCCTCGTGCGCCAACAGCTGACTCTTGCGCGGCAGCTTCATTGCGACCAGCCGATCGAGCTCGGTATCGCGTGCCTCCCATACCGAACCAAAACCGCCTGTGCCAAGGCGCTCCAGCAACTCAAAATGCCCGACGCGGCGAGGCTCGCTGTCAACGAGCGTGACGTCGTCGCCGTCGATCAGGCTAAAGGTATCGCCGCACGAATTGCAGGTAATCTCTTCCAACTTTGCTTCGGGCAACAGTTCCACATCGTTCTGGCAGTGGGGACAGCGCAAATGCAGCCCGTCGGTGTCGTGTCCGACCTGCGTCCGTCGGTAGGCCATTTCGATCGCCGCCAGTTCGCGACGGAGAGCCAACTGCCCCTCCGGAGGGATGCCGTCGAGGAACTCGTCAATCTCGGGTTTCTGTCCGTTTTGCAGTGCGGACTCGAACTGATCACAGCAACCGTCGATCTGCTGCTGCAATTCGAGTGGAAGCTTCTCAGATTGAACGGTAGTACTTCGCATGGCAAATCGAATTGACGACGCGGGGTTTCTCTCACGATTATAAGTAGTTTTGGCCGCCAACCCCAGCAGAGCCGCGCAGCGATTCTCGCTTGAGACGACCAAATCCGGCGAGGATCGAACATTCAGCTTATAATGAGATGCTTTGGGTCACCAATCGCGACGGATCTCGCTATCCGCCGTTCGTTACAGCTAATTTGACACCGAATTGCCACCGCCTTTAAGCTAAAGCCCACAAGTTCGGACGCCACTTGGGAACGCATTCTGATGCGAACACATTTTTTCCTGGGACTGACTCTCGCGCTCTTAGGGACTACGTCCGCGCTGGCTCAGCCAACTCTCACGGTGACGAACACCGGACAGAACGGCAACGGCAACCTGGAATGGCTCGTTGAGATCGCCCCCGATCCGGCGTTGTTCACCAATACCGATCTAGGCTTGGGAGGCTCGTTGGCTGTCGAAATGGCCGTCGAAATTGCCAATACCGATCTGCTCGCCGTGACGGTCAACAACACGGACTGGCCGTTGGACATCCCAGGCAACAATCCATTTACGAGCACGGTGACCACAGGCGTAGATCTCGACTTGGCCGGCGACACGGTGTTTGCCTCGCTGCTAAGCAATTTCTTCACGTCTGGCACTGCCGTTGAGTTAATGACGATCGAGACATCGGGCATCGACTGTACCACGCTACTGTGGGGCGGCCATACGGTGTTGGGCGGCACCCCTGACGAGTACGAGAGCTCCCTCATCGCTCAAGGAGGACAGAATTTTACGGGCTACGTCGGAACGGCGGGCGAGCCCGCTGGCGACTTCGACGCCGACTGCGATGTCGATGGTGCCGATTTTCTGGAGTGGCAGAAGAGTTTTGGCTCGCCGTACGACGCCAGCGATCTTACTGATTGGGAAAACAATTACGGGACCGGTGTTCCCCTCCAAGCGGTGTTCAGTGCCGTGCCCGAACCGTCGTCGTTATTCCTACTGTTGTCGTCTTCGGCTGTCCTTTCTGCGTGCGGAAGATTTAGGCTTTCTCACTCTCAAGGGCCGTGAGCAACGTCATCTCGACCAGCGAGAATCAACATCCCGCGTGCGTTCGTCCACTACGCGTTCGCTTCTGGATTGCGTTACTGTTTAAATAGTTTGAACGCCCTACGTTCCAACCATTTTCCAAAAACAGCGCACTTTCACTCTCTTGCGCGTCAAAGTTTAGCCAACTGAATCATCAGCCACGAAGTAGCATTTCTATTTCGATATAGAAGGCAAATTGACCTTGCCTCGTCGGCAATTGAGTACAAGAATTCAGTACACGGGGGGGATTTCGGAAGGATCTCGCAACCTCACAGTCATGAGGTGCGTGATCGTAGACGACCAGAAATGACCTCTGGAGGTTGTGCGATGGATGACGCGACCAACTATCACCGGAATCTCGAACAGTGGGACATGGAAGAGTGGCTGGAGATTTCGACCACTGACGAGCAATCGAAACAAGACCGTAAGCCCAAGAAACGCCGCAGGCCGTTACGCAAGAACCGAAAACCCTCTCGACCCGCCAACTACATCGGTCAACGGTCCAATAATCACCTGCTACGAATCTTCAACAGCGATAAGCCGGCACCTGGACCGCAAGAAGACGACGGCTAAGACACGTTGACGAATCGGTCGATTTCTCATTTCTGAGAATTGGACTGCGGACCACCTCGTTGCTTCGTACTCTTATCTGCAGTATCGGTGCGCTGCTCGGACTGTTTACGCCCCAAGTCCACATCGACCACGAAGTCTCCCTGCAAGAAGTTCCGACCCAAGAGCATGGGATAGGTCATGTGGGAACGATCGTTCAGGGATACGAGCACGCGCTTCTTCACGTCCTTGCAGCTGAGCGTCACCGGCACCTTGTAGCGGAGTTCTTCTCGTTCCGACGTCTTGATCGTGCTGATCTCGGCGATCTCGCGTTTCAGCCATTCTGATTCGCCGCTTGGGTTCTTGATCTTGAAGTGAATCGTCTTCCCCAGATTCTCATTCATCTTGCCGGCGGCGTCCTCAACTTTGCACTCTTCGACGTGGATCGAAGAGGTAGTGGCTCCTGTGTCAACGCGCGCGGCGAATGTAAACGCACTCTCGGCCTCTTCGACCTTCGCAACCGGACCGATCACCTTCTTCTGACCGGTGGAGAGCTTGACCACGTCATTCTCACTAGCTGACGCAACCGTTGACGCGGTCGCGATTACCATCGTCAAGAAATACAATTTCAACCTGAAAACCTGTGTCTCAAACATTTTCTCAATCTGCGCAGACGAATTCTGATAAACTGAGGGCCCGCTTCCCAAATTCGATTGAGGATTGAAGCCATTTTTTGGCCGCCTCGCAATGTCACTTTCCGCAATTCGATGTTGCATTGATAGCACAGCAGCAGGTTAGGCGATGCGTTTCCCCACACGACTATTCATGACACTACTGATGATGACACCAATTCCCCAAACCACCGATGCGGGCGAGCAACTTCTGTACATTGGCACGAGTCAAGCTGACGCCGGCATCTACGCTAGCACGCTCGACCTTGAAACCGGGAAGTTCAGCGCTCCACACGAAGTGGGCGATGCACCGCGACCCGGCTTCTTGGCTTTGCACCCGGAGTTGCCAATTCTGTACTCCGTCACCAAGGAATCCAGTACACCTTCGGGGGGCGTACGAGCATTCCGATTCGACCGCGAGACCCAGCAACTCAGTCCTTTGGGCATACAATCCTCGGGGGACGAAAATGCCACCCACCTGGTCGTCGATCCGCACGGACGGTGCATCGTGGTCGCCAACTACGGTGGCGGGAGCACTTCGCTACTGCCGCTGGCCGACTCGGGCGAACTGAAGCCACTCACCTCGCTCGCCAAACACAAAGGCTCCAGCGTCAACAAGCAAAGACAGGGTGAACCCCACGCGCATGGTGTCGCACTCGACGCGGCCGGCAGCTTCGCCTGCGTGGCGGATCTCGGAACCGACGAGGTGATCGTCTATCAAATCGGCGACGGGCTCAAACTGGAACGGGTCTCAGCCTGGAAAGCGAAGCCGGGAGCAGGACCGCGCCATGTGGCGCTGCATGCCAATGGACGCTGGCTCTACTGCATCAACGAATTGGATTCGACGATGTCGGTGTTGTCGTTCGATGACCAAGCAGGTACCCTCGAAGAGGTGCAAACTATCAGCACCTTACCCGCCGACTACGACCAGCCGAGCTTCACCGCGGAAGTCGTGATTCATCCAAGTGGTAAGTTCGTCTACGGCTCCAATCGCGGACACGACAGCACCGCGGCGTTCGCCATCGATCAAGAAACGGGCAAGCTCAGCCTGATCGAAGTCGAACCGACACAGGGCGGTCATCCGCGCCACATCGGCATCGAACCCAGCGGCAAGTATCTCATCGCCGCCAATCGCGATGCCAACAACCTAGTCAGCTTCGCCATTGACCCACAGACCGGCGCATTAGAACCGACGGGACACCAAGTTGAATCGCCGAAGCCGATTTGTGTCGTGTTCCCGACGGAATAGTCAGCAGCAGCTTCCGACAACTACGCCAGCGCTGGCTGTCTCGTGGCGACTTCGGCTTGGAACCCGGCTCCCGCAATCTCGGCCTCGCTAAGCGGATTGGTGAACTTCACCACGTTGATGACTTCGAAGCTGAGCAACACAAACCGCGCTCCCATCGCGTCTGGCGTCTGACGCTCAACCAGCAGCATTTCGTCTTTGAGCCAGAAATTGCGAAACGGCATCGTTTCGTTGAGTGAGGTTACCAGCACACCGGCGCGCGGCAACCCGGCCGGCCATTCACAGAAAAACGAATACCAATCTTGCGGAGCTGCCATGATCGAACCTGCTTGGTGAGTTGGAGTTGAATGGAAGTCCCTCTGAGGACCCATCCAAACATAGCTTGCAAACTGGTGACGAGTTGAATTAGGGCGCCAGACGCCGATTTCAACGATTGTAGGCACGAAAAGGCATCATCACACCGCCTAGCCAATCACTCCGACAGAATGGCCCCTGTCCGGCTGGCTTGCCATCGTTGCGGAGGGTCGAGTTTGGCGTCGCGCAGATCGACCAGGTAGAAATCGACGTGATCGATGTTGGCACCACGGAGGTCGGCGCCGCGCAGATTGGCTTTGCGGACTTCTTCGGGTGATTTGAAGTACAGTTCCTCCAAATCGTCAGTATAAAACCCGGTGCGACTGCCTTCGCTTGCGATGGGGCTATTGACCAGCCCACTTCGCGACGAGCCCATGTGAAAGGTTGCGCGCGATAGATTCGCGTGCCGCAAATTGGCATCCTCCCAATCGATCTCGCCTAGCCTCGCTCCGCGAAGATTGGCCTCGCGCAAATCAGCGTCGGACAAGCAAGATCCCGTCAAGTGCGCGCCGTGGAGTCCAGCTCTGTGAAGCGCCGCATTGCGCCACACCACAAATTCGAAGTTCGCCCCGTTGAGCGACGCTTGATTCATATCAGCCTCAGCGAGATTTACACCGCGAAAGTCGACGCGCCGCGCGTCGACTTTTCGCAAGTTGCTACCGCTAAGGTCCACGTTCGCAATCGTGGCACCGACAAGATCCGCTTCACCCAAATTGGCTTCACGCAGACATGCGCCAACAAGGTCAGCCTGGCAGAGCTTCGCTTTCCCCAGATTGCAACCTCGCAAATCGGCACCACGTAGGCTCGCACCCTCCATTGAGATCTGATAGAGGTTTGCATGTCGCAAGTTCGCTCCTTCGAACGAAGCTCCGGCGGCGAGAGCCTTTTCGAACGACGTGTCCTGAAGATTCGCCGCGACAAAGTCGGCCTCGACGACAATCGCTGCATCAAAGCACGCCCCTGCAAGGTTGGCTCGATAGAACTCGGTGAGTTCCAATCGAGCTCGCTTAAGATTGATATGCGGCCAATTGACGTCCGAAAAGTACGCACCCGCCAAGTTCGGCGCAAACTTGTCGGCCGTCGGACACCAAGTCGGGTCAACATGCTTCAAAATGCTCGCAGCCATTGCGTGATTTTTTCCGCGGAGCGGCTCTTGCAGGACACGTTCCAATGCCAGACGCGTCTTGCCAACCCCTGCACACATCTTGGCGACAGACTCAACCAGCGCTAAGGAGAGTTGGCTTTCCAGAGCTTTCGAAGCTCTACTACCTTGCAGGTCGCTGGCGAGTTGCTCGGCTGCAAGCGGCACCTGAACGATCTTGTGCCGCAACAGACTCTTGATTCGAGCAGGCAATCTAGAGTACTTCTTCTCCAGCCGCCAAGATGATTTTTCGCGACCCTTCGCAGATTCAAGGCAGTACTCTTGCGCAGTCGATAACTGGCGGGTGTTTGGAAGCTGGTGTCGAATATAGGAGAGCAACGCCGATGAAGCGTCGGGCACTTCCTGGTCGCGGGCGAGTTCATCCAGCATCACACGAGCGATTTCAGGATCCCACAGGTCAGCTGCCTCCTCCGCAAGTCGTCGCATGACTGCCTCGCATTCTTTCCTGTGGGCAGACAAGAGATACTCCAAAATCTCGTCGGTGCCCCACGGTTGTAGGTGAAGCTGAGGGTGCCCGTTCGTGGCTTGGCGCGTGGCGACGACCAGAGTGCTCTCTCCAAGCCCCTGAAAGTTCTCGCGGACGGTTGTACGATCGAGTTCGTCGGTGTCGTCGAGGAAAACGATCTGTGAATTCCCTTGAAAGACCGCCGCCAGATGACGCAGTGCGGTCGTCTTTCCTGCTCCGTCGCTACCCAGGAGCCAAATGATTCCATCGCCCAGTTCGTCAGCGTATTCCGCGACAACTTCTTCGAGTAGGCGCGAACCTTCAATGCCGTCACCTCGGACGCGAGGGCGGACCGTTGCGGTTTCGGGAACAAGCGTCGTCATGTGGAAAAACCCCGACTTGCCTGAAATCGATCGGATCGGCGAACCTACAGCCAATTCCATCCTATCCGTCTTCGCCTCCAGAAGGCAAACATCACGGATTAAACACGCCTTTTCGATGAAAATAGATGATGCTCGCGGCGGCGCGCATCGGACGAGTACCGAGCATCAGGTTAAACAGCAGGTCGCTTTGGAACGTATCGTAGAGCTTTCGCAGCATGCGCTTTGTGCGAAAGTTGGGATAGGAGCGCACGAACCAGCCGCTGGGATCTTCGCACTTTCCGTGCAGAAAATCGCCGATCGCATGGCCCGCAGCCAGGCCGTGCTTCAGAGCTGTGTGAATGCCGCCCGCCGTCACGGGCGAGACCATTCCGGCAGCATCGCCGACCAGCAGCACACGATCGCTGGCTACCGGTTGAACGACTCCACCGCAGGGGATCATCCCAGCGCGGACGGCGGTTGGCGTCGTCGCACGGAGATCGTGGATGGGTGCGATCTTCGCCAGCAAACTATCGATCGCCCCTTTGACGGCCGTCTTGTCATCGCGCGATCGGCGCGCCAAACCCACCTGCAGCATGTCGACGCCGGCAACCATCCAAGCCAGGTAACCGGGAGCCAAACGTCGATCGAGAAAGCAATGCAGCCGGTCGGGGTGCTCGATGTGAACGTTGGCGTATTCGTACTCCATTCCAAATAGAAACTGTGTGTTCTGTCCCAGGCCCAGCTGCGCGGCAACGAGTGAGTTCGGTCCATCGGCACCCACCAAAAATCTCGTCGTGCCGAGGTCGCCGAGGTCGAATCCGCTTTGTAGACGCGTGGCAGATCGAAATGGTGTTCCCAAGGCCACCTGTGCGCCGGCAGCTGCTGCTTGGTCGGCTAGCCATCGCATCAATTGTGGCGTGTCGGTTGCGAGGAAATAGTATCCCGGGGCCTGCAAATCAATAAATCGCATGTTCGGCGCGTACAAGCGCACACCATCAATGCGTCGTACCAATTCGCTGGGCATCGCATCCAGCAGCGCAACCTGATCAATCGCGTCTTTGACGATGATGCCGGTGGTGTGAAGCTTCTCGCCCGGATCCCGTTTTTTCTCCAGCACTGTTACACGTAGACCAGCCCGCGCGAGTGTCGTCGCGCAGGCCAATCCGGCGAAGCTCGCTCCAACAATCACGCAGTCGTGTTCTGCGCGCGACGAACTCTCTGTCATCGTCTGTCCTACTCCAAACGAGCATCGAGCCAGTTAGCGTAATCGAGTTCGTCACCCCGATCGGCGAAATCGGCAAGTAACGCGAGTTGCGAGGCATCCTGCAATTCAACCTCGACCGGCAGGGGCGCGTCACCACCACGAACGATCGGGCTGGTGAACGCCGATTTCCACTGATCACCGTGTTTGAGATAGACTCGAAAGATCACGCTACCACCGTCGCGAGCCACGTCATCGACCGCGACGGAGGCAACGAAGCGGCGAAACTTACGCGACGATGCGTTCGACGGTAGGTCGTACGTAAGCCGCGACGCGGTGTGGACTCCCAGGCCCTTCGCGTAGGTCCGACCTGCGACCTGCAGCGGTCCGCCCAGCACATTGCGATCACACTGAAATTGCCAAGGCACTCTAAGGTAAGGTACGTGACGGTAATCGACCGAATCACGATCGGATAGATAGTCGAGGCGATCGGTGCTCGACCGCAGATAGTTTACGTCGCGACGGTCCATTCCGGAGAGAATCACACCACATGCTAACTGTAGCTTCAGCTGATTCTCATCTGCCTGCAGCGATACGACATTGAGCAGACTGCCATCGCGCGTGCCCACCGTGAGTCTCGACTTATCGGCGAGTGACTTTGAGTTCGCTTTCATCACGATTGCGGCAATCTGTTTCATGGGCAGATCTAGCGGATTCGCACTTTCCGCCAACGACAATTGAACTAACTGCGTGCCCGGTTCACGTTCGACAATCGTCAATTGTTCGCCCTGCCAGAAGTCGCCATTGAGCAATCGTACCGCGTCACGTGTGTCGGACGAGGTGAGTTGCTGGTCGAGAAACTTTGTCCGTGCAACCAACCCTTTCGGCGCTTGAGTGAGGATCGCTCGCACTTCGCTCCGAGGGAAAACAACCTTTCCAAACAGCTGGGTCGACGTTATTACTTCGGCATTCGCCAGTTTCCAACTGGGCTCTCCGCTCCACGCATCGGCGAGCACGATGCGGCTCCCGTCGCGCAGCACGAGTTCGCTTTTCCTGGCATTCGCTCGGACATTCGACCAGCGAATAAGCTGTTCGTACGTGACGCTTTGATCTTGGTCACCAATATGAAATTTCAGCGTGCCCGACTCTCCAGTGCCGGCAAGAACGGCCTCACGCACTGATTGCCCGACGAGCAAGAGCGGCTCGGCATAGGCAATTGATGCGCAGCAAGCAGCAATCGCGTAGGCGAGGCTTAGCATTTTGATGGCAGGCAAGGCGTCACTCACCGCTGAAGAATGGGGAGATAGTTGTTCGGCACTTGCAAAACGATGCACGCCATCGCGGTGCCGTACTCCGAACAGATCGCATCGACCCAAGATCCGTCGGCCCGCTGTCGGGCGATCAACTCGTCGCGGATCGCGGGATACCAAGATCGCCATCGCTCGCCCCCCGCGTGCCACATCGCTTGCACCGCATAATAGTGGGCGTAGAAGTAGAAGCCCTCGCGTCCGGGTTTGTCGCTACCGGCGCGGAATAGTTCCAGATAGTCCAGGCCACGCTCGATCTCGTCGCCCTCGTAGATGCCGGCGTTGTACAAGGCGACGACACCCGCGGCTGACCGGGCAAACTGGCTCGATTGTTCGCCGCCCGAGAGCATGTAACGAAAGCCGCCATCGACGTTCTGACACGATTTGACATAGGCGATCGCGCGGTCGATCGTCTCCCGCGGTACCGCGATCCCCGCATTGCGAGCAGCGCGCAAAGCCATCACTTGGCACACCGTCACCGAAACGTCGGCGTCGTTGGGTTGTGGCTGGTAGCGCCAACCGCCTTCGTCGTTCTGCGAACCGACGATCACCTCGACCGCCTCACCCAATCGGTCACGTAACTCTGTTTGCTCCGACATGCCGTAGACTTCGCTCAGGAACAACGTCGCAAACCCATGGCCGTACATCGGTCCACGACTGGTTGCGTCGGGCGCGGCGATGAACCCGGTGTCACTCGTCTGTGACAGCAAGTACTCGATGCAGCGATCAATCGACTCAGCATACGGCCCGCGCGTCGGCGTGCTACCGCTGGCCAGAAAAGCCATCCCGCTCAGTCCGCAGACAGCAACGTTGCGCGGATACCCGCTCGTGCCAAACGAACCGTCCTCGAGTTGCCGATCGGCGAGGTACTTCAGCCCTGAATCGATCGCCTGGGTTGCCTCCGGCGTCATCATCTGGGCCAAAACGCCACTATCCTCTGCCAGCGCGTCGGAATAGAACAGACACGCAACGATGACGGCGGCGAAATAGTCGAGTCTCATCGAGATTCCGCTGACGTAGCTTTGGGCTGTGCCAGCGCACGGAAGTAGGCTTCGATTTCGCTTGCGTACTTGGGCAAAAACTCTTCGCTAAGTGGCTGCAGAATCTGCTGCCGTTGCCGCTCAGGTAGTTTGCCCCACAGATCTTTCACGAGTTCGCCCGCCGCAGCCAAATCTGTTGACAGATCGGCATCGGAACTCGTCGACGTTGGAGCGGTCTGTGCTGGATTCTGGCCCGCCTTTCCGTTGGGCTTGGGTTTTTGGCCCGGCTTTGGCATGCCAGGTTTGTTGCAATCGCCTCCCTGGCACTGGCTCTTGCGTTGGGTGAGTTCGGCAATCATCGCATCCAGGCCGGTCAACGCCTCCGCCTGAGCGGCGCTGGCGGGAGTCGCCTCATCAGAGACTGCCAACAATTCTTCGGCAGTTTTCATGTGGTCGATTACCCGCGTAAGCCAGTCGTCCTTGTCATTCTGCTGCTCGCCTAAGTCTTCTCCCAGCTGATCGAGTAGCGACTTGTCCAGCGCCGTCGCTTTGTCCTCATCAAGCGACTCGGCAGACGGTTTGAGGAGATCGGCGCCGAGGTCTTCCAGCAGTGCTTGGTCGGTCGTGGCTTCCTCTGCGGCGAACACCGGAGTTGCCGCCACGAGGCAGAGAATGATCACCAGTGAATGGCGCGATCTCATGTGTCGACTTTCGTCATTCCGCAGGAAATGATTCATCAAATGCCTCACCAAATGATTTTTCCAGTTCATCTTCCAAGCTGGGGAAGGCTTCTTCTACCGGTGGGTCGGGCGGTTCGGGTACCAGCTGTGCAGCGAGTTGAGTCAGTTCCTGCTGCTGACGCGCAAGTTCTGACGCCGACTGCTGGGGCTGTTCTCCTCTGGCCAGGGCTGCCTCCATGGCAACAGTCTGCTGTTGGAGCGCCGTCTGCAGAGTCTTCAGCAACTTCAGTTGCCCCAATCCCAATTGTAGCGTCTGGGCCTGGGGTGTGTCTGCAGGTTGTTGCCCACCGCTTCCCTCTCCCTCCTGCTTGCTATCGTCAAGATCCTGTTGCTCTTGCTTGAGCGATTCCAGAATCTGCGTGAGCTGCACGACTACGTGTTCCGCGTCAGATTGCGTACGAGGACCTAGATCCAAGAGTTCAAGCCGCTCACTAACTTGCTGTGTCGTCTTGCTCGCCTGTGTGAGCAAATAGGCAAATACGGGCAACGATTGGAGTTTCTCCGCCTGCGCGACAATCTCCCCGCGCAGGTCGAGTTGCCGCTCGGCGAGTAGGACGACACTTTGCTGCTGCGGACCGGTCAGTTGGCCGGCTCGCTCGCGAATGCCGTCGAGGCGGCGGATTTCTTGCACGATCGACTCTTGAAGGCCCACCAGCGCTTTCAATTTGGCATCAAGCTGCGCCATCTGCAAACGTGCCAGGGCAACCTGCTGCCGACGACGCTCCTCGGTCAGTGTTCGTTGCGCCTCGTCGAGTTTCTTGCGGGCCTTACTGATCGCCTCACTGTCGAGCTTGGCTCGTTGCAGCTGTTCGCTAGCTTCCCGGGCGGGCTTTGCAGCTTTAGGGATCCGGAGCCGCTGAAGTTGCCGGGTGACATCCTCGGCTTCTTTCGCAAGTTGCTCGCGCTGCCGGCGCAAGCGTTCGAGCTCGCGCCGCCGTTCCTCAGCCGTCAGCCTTTTGAATTGGTTCTCCAATGCGGCCGTCTCCCTGCGGAGTCGCCGCAACTGTCGCTCCGTAGCTTGAAGCTGCTGGAACCGTCGGGAGGCCCCATCCTCATCGCGTCCCGCCAGCCGGGCACGAAGCTGGGCCAACTGCTCGAGCACGTTTCGCTGCGCCGTCGTCGAGTTGCCCAATCGACGGCGCGACAATTGATCGGCTGCCGACTGGATCGTTGACTGCAGCCTGAGCTGGCCAGCAAGCGCGACCGTTGCCTCCAAGCGCGCGGCTGACGAAGGCTCGTTGTCTGCCAAGCGGTCAGAAGCCTGCGACATATTGAGCAGTAACTCGGCCAGCCGTCCCGCCAGGTCGCGCTGGCGACGCACTAAGTTCCTCAGGTCGTATTCGAGTTGTTCGGGCTCGTCCGTCTGGGATAATCGCGGCGCAATTTCCAGCTGACATTGCTCCATCACTTCTTGCTGGTCACGCTGAAGATCGCCAAGTTCTCGCTCCAGTCGGCCCAACACATTGCCGGGCATCAGCAGCTCAATCGCTCGCCGTAACTCCGCAACGGCGAGTTGCTGATGCTCGCTAACCTCGCCGATCGGCGTTGAGAGTTCCTCGCGTCTGAGTGAACGACGCGTTTGCCGTGTGAACTCTGACAGCGATTCTTCCACTTCTGCCAGCGGACCGACGAGGAGTCCCTCGACCAGTCCACGCACGGCTTCCAGTCGATCGGTCACTTCGGGGTGAAGCAGGCGGTTGCGCCGGATCGAAGCTAACGACTCCTCCAGCTGACTGACGACGGAATATTGACCTGTTCCCAACGTAGCAGCGACTTGCCGTTGTCGAAACAATGCCGAATGGCTCGAGCTGGCCCAACGCGACCGTGACCAACTGGGAAACTCCGACCATTGCTGGGTGATCGAGAGCAGCTCGCGCTGTTCGCTCAACAGTTGGGCCAGCAACTCAGCGAGGCGAGCCTGCTGCTCTAGCAATTGCGTCCAGAGCTGCGTTTCCGAAACAATACTCAGCCTCACCGGCCGCACTGATTGCCCCGTCATTGGCTGGGCGTCTTTCGCTTGCGCGTGAAGCTCGATCAGTGTACCAGGAGCGACCGACCACGGTTCAAGTTCGAGTTGATACTCAATGCGATTAGTCTGCAAACTCCCGCGATCATCTAGCTCTCTACTTGCCCTCCACAGCGAAAGACGTTGCTCCCCGGTTTCCGACTGATCGGAGCGACGCGAGACGAGCTCAATCTCGCGGAGGGCAAGTTCGTCCTTCGCTTCGATGACTAAGGGCACATCGGCGGTCGGCAGCACGGTCAGTTCGTCCAGCGGTTCCAAGAAACGCACAGTCGGCGGTTGATCGGCAACCACTTCGAGGGCGATCTCTCGCTTAGCGCGCGTTGTGAGGCCGTGAGTCGTCTTCAACAGAAAATGGTACCGCTCGCCTTGCTTCGCCTGCCAGCTAGATTTGTCAATGCGGAACTCGTGCCCATCCGCACTGACTTGCGCCACGAGTTCCACGCCATCATCAGCAGTCAACACCGCCCGTTCAATTGGCTGATCAGTACGACCCGACAACTCTAGCGCACTGCCGGCGATGACGGTGTCTTTGGGTTGCCACTCCTGGGCTGGCAAGTTGGTGTACTCAGGAGGATGCACGGTGATCTGCAGCTGGTCGACGCGCGGCGGTGGCACGACTTCTAGCGAATGCCACGGCATGGTTTTGTGATCACCCCCAACGGCGCGGAATTGAAGGGATTGGCGCACGTTTGGCCAACGAACTTCCTGTGGATTCTCTGCAGTCGCTACGGGCCGCGATTCCGTCTGCCAGCGACCGTTGCGACGCGTGCGATAGTGCATCACCACAACCTTGGGAAAAGCGCCGCTGGTATCGGTGAGCTGTAGCAGCAGGTCGTCACCCGCAGCAATCAGCTCGGGAGGATCAATGAACTGAAGATCGTGAGCGCGGGGCCACTCAGCCCGACTCATTGGGTTGATTAAACGTGTCCAGCCAATTGCCATCGCGTCCGGCAGAAACCAAGCGATAACGAAGGTTGCCATGGCGACGCAGGCGAAGGCAGTCGCGCCGCGCTTCAGTGGCCGACGGGGGACCAACGCGTCCCAATCAACCTGTTCGGCAGCACTCGTCGCACGCAGGACGACGGCCCGGCGCAACGACTCGGACCCAGCCGTCGGATCCTCATCCGCTTGGGCTGCGAATTCCCAAGCGCTGGCAAGCTCTCCACGCAATGATGGATAGCGCTGCTCCACCTCATGAGCGATTTGCAGTGGCGTTGTGGAAACCGACGCGACCTCATGGTTCCATTTCCGAAATATCCAAACACCGGCTGCAACCAGTGCCAAGCTCAACACTACGCGCCCAACGGGGTCGGCGATTCCCAATGCGCGATCGAGCCCAACAAGCAAGAACCCAATGACCAACAGCGCCGCCAACGCCCAACACGTGGCGGAGATCCATCGCCGACGTTTCCGTCGTCGGCAAACGTGTTCGAGTTGAGTGAGTAGTTGTTGGGACATGGAAAGCAAGTGTGTGAATTTAAGGCAAAGCAGCTATAGCATTCCATAGCGACGACGCAGCAGCCATTCACTGCTCAACAGCAGCACAAATAGGGCCACTATCGAGTGACTGTTCCATAGCTTGCGAGGGGGACGTTCCTCGATCGTCTGCTGCCGCGGTGGGGGAAGCTCCTGACTCAGTCGCGCGGCGTCATCAATTGTATAGAACTTGCCCCCAGTCAGCTCGGCGGCTTCACGCAATTCTGATCGATTGACGACGACGCGGGCCAACTCGCGCGGTGGCTGGCGCACCGCGAATCGCGCGATGTCGCCTGCTCCCGCGCGATCGGGGCGGATGATTTGCGCTTCGTATTCACCGGCGGGCAATTGCTGGACACTGGTCGCAAACAACCCACGTCGACCCAATCGCCGCTCCAAGGTAATCTGTTTCGGCGGACCTGCCCTGCCCTGCAACTGTACGACGACGCCGTCTTCCGCTGTGGGCGCTCGTGCTGGATTCCGAAAGCGGGCTTGCAGTTGGATCGGCTCGCCCGGCTTGTAGGTAGCTCGATCTGACGCTAATTGCACACCCTGCCTCCCCGCGGCAAGTCGTCCCCGTCCTAGGCGTCGCACCACTTGCCCCCAATAGCGCGCGAAGTAACGATCGTCCGTCCGCCATCGCCACCGCCAGGTCTCGTCGGTCGCATGAAACAGGACTTCTCCGGCCCCAACATAGTGGCGCAGAATGACCGGCAAGCGCTGTCCTTGCCGATTCGTCAGTTCCGGGCACTCGGCCAACACTTGCGCGCCAGGCTTGAGCTGATCGATCCGCAATACCCAGTTGACTTTCGGCAAGGCTGCCCAAATCTGCTGCGACTGTTCGCGCGTGTCGCCCAACTGCAGGCTGGGCGTGCGCCAGCCCAGCGCCGTTGGATAGATGGCAAATGATTCTGCGCCACCAAGCTGTGAACGCAACGGATTGAGCGATTCCAGGTCGATCGGCAACAAGGCCTGCAGCGAACGATTGCCGCGAAAGGACGAAGGCATGAAGCGTGGCCCAGCAATCCCAACCAGCCCGCCGCCGTGCCGCGAAACAAACCGTTCCAACAACGGCCATACCGATCGCGGCAGCAGCCCTGGGTCGACATCGCCTAACATAAGCACGTCAAACTGAAAGAGCTCGCGCTCGTTGGACGGAAACGCGCGCAGCGCCAAATCATCGACCGTCGCATACTCGGTGTCAGCCTCTTGCAAGAGGACCTTCAAATCGACCGCTGGATCGCGCTCGAGCAAACTCTTGAGCGCGCGATACTCGTAGCTCGGCTGATTCTGCACCAGTAGCACGCGAATCTTCTCGTCGCGGACTTCGATGAACTGACGCACGAGATTGTTTTCGGTATCTTGCTCGTCGACACGTGGCTGAATACTCAGCTCCAGCGGTAACCCTCCCGGCGCACTGGGACGAATCGCAAGCGAAACCGTCTCGGTCACGTCGTCCGCTGGTAGATCAACCGTCGTGCTCGCCAAGATGCTGGACTCAGAATCGCGGAGCACGACCTCGACGGTGTCGCCCTCGTAGCCAGTCGCGCGGATCGTCGCATCCACCTGGAGACGGTCCCCTGGGAAGACGAGTTCTTCGACGATCAAGTTCTCCACCGCCACATCGGGCCGACGGCGTTCGCTGCCAACGGCAACTGTGTGCAGCGGAATTCGCATTCGCCGCGCTTGCTGAGCCGCTCGCTGCAAGGGCTGCCCCAGCGTACTGATCCCATCGGTTAGCACGACCACAGCAATGGGCGGCGATCCTGGTAGTTCGCGAAGCGCAAAATCAACGGCATCGCCCAGTCGAGTGCCTGTCGCTTCCTGCTCATCGACTGTGATGTCCTTCAAACGATCGACCAGTGTCGACTCAGCTTCGTCGAAGTGAGTCACCTGATCGTCGAACGCGACCACGTCCAAATCGTAGTTGGACTGCCACTCGGCGAGCAGTGGCTGCTCGCCACCGACAAGCAATGCTTGCCACGCCTCAACGCGAGATTGCTCGCTATCCACACCGCCGTAGCGGTCTACTGTCGCCATACTCGCGGACTTATCGGCGACCACAACCAGTCTCGGCCTCCCCAAACGGAACCATTCGATAGTGGGTTGCGCGAGCATCAAAGCTGCCAAGCCGATCGCCGACAGCCGCAGCAGGGCCAGTAGCATTCGCATCCCACGCCCGGCGCTGGCGGACTCGCGAGAGTAGATGACGATCACCCACGCCACAGCGGCGGCGATTATCAACACTGTCGCCCACAGCGGCCAATCCCATTCCCAGCGCAGTCGCCAGTTCTCTTGCCGCGCTAGTTCGCCCTGAGCCAACAGTATCGCAGACAGGCTCATCCCCACGCCCTCCCGAGCAAGTAGGCCAAGCCGACCTCAAAAAGCAGCAACGCGACCGCACACGTGAGCAACGATTGTGCGAATAGAAACTCGCCTGTGATGTTGGCCCCTGTGGCGGTCGTTTGAGCCTGCTGATTCGCAATCGTTGATGGAAGCTGCGTCGGATCAAGCGGACGAAGGTCCGCCTCGCGCGGATCAAGATTGACCGCCAGCCGAGCGAACTCCTGCCCGTCCGACTCAAAAACGTAGACGCCTTGCTGATCGGTCGCGACAAAAACAATCTGCTCGTTATCTTCGGCAGCGGGCGCAGGAACGTCACGGCGTTGACCATCGGGCAACGTCACAGATGCCGACTGCACATCGTCGGGCCAAGGAAGGATCGCCGTCTCGCCGACCAACAGATTTCGTTGCTGCACTTGGCTTTCGGCCAAGTAGGTCACCAACTCTCTGACGATTGGCAAGAAACTTGGACTGACGGGGAATGTCGACCAGGGTGATCCCGAAGCAGTGCGTGCCACTAGCGATCCCGGCAGCGCGAACACGGCGACCCGGCCGAGACCAAATCGATCCACGACCAGCGCCGGATCACCGGAGTCGAACTGAAGGACAACGTCCGCAGTAGGTCGGTCGGGTCTTAATTCCAAGCGTTGATACTTCGAAATCGCCACCCCCAGCAGACCCGCCTGCGTTTGGCCGCGAAAAGGCGCAACGATTGAATGACGATACTCCAGCGGATCAAAACGAAAGTCGCCCGTCGGCGGAGTTTCGACCAGTTGCACTGGAAGTATTGACGGAAGCTCCTGTAGCGTTTTCGATTCAACTTCAGGACCGAGAAAAAGAGCTAAGCCACCGCCTTGCCAAACGTAATCCCGCAACGTTTGCACTTCTCGCTGCGAGAGATCGGCGATGCTGCCCAGCAGGATCGCCGCAAAATTGGACAGATCGAGATCACTCACGCGGCTCACACTGTAACTCTCGGGAGTGATCGATCCGATGGCTGATGTCTCGGTGGGTTCGGGAGACAGCGCACGCACTAAGTCGTCCACTGCACCCGGTTCGCCGGCAAAGCACCCCACGCGCAGCTGCGGCTGAACGTCGACGACCAACCAGCGCTGATCGTCGACAGGCAAGCAGTCTTCGTGGTCTTGCAAACTCACCTGCAGGGTCTTGGCGTCCTCGTCGATAAACCGATGCGTGAATCGCACAATCGACTTGCCATCGCGCGTGAGTTGCACTGGTTGTTGGTCGACCGTTTGCCCATCGATCTGGAGTGCGACGGAACACTCATCAGTAGGCGGATCGCCGAAACTTGCCACCGTCGCGACAATGCTGGTCTCACGTTGCCGAAGCGTGACCGGCGGATCGACTTGCAAGTCCGTGATCGCGACGTTGCCAGTTTGCTCTTCGCTAACGTTGACAAGCGTCACATTGGCTCGCTTAGATACCTCCGCCAGCAGTCCTTGCTCACTTTCTCCCACACCCCAAGTCGGCGGGCACAGATCGGTGAAAAGTACGATCTGATGCGTTCCGACTTGCGGCATCTCTGTCCCTGCCCGGTCAATCGCGGCATTGATGGAGCGAATCACGGTTTGCAGCTCCACGGTGGTGTGCGAGAGAGTCAATTCCTCCAGCGCCGCGAGCACCAGTTGGTTGTCGAAGGTAGGACGACCCAAAACACTCTCGGCATGATCACCCCAGGCGATCAGCGTGATCGGATTACCCGCGTTAGTCTCGATCCATTGTTGTGCCGCGGTTTTTTTTGCTCGCTCCCAGCGTGAACTCGCACCTCGGGAGCACCCCATCGAATAAGACTGATCGAGCACGAGGATCTGATGCGTGCTCAGTGCGCTACCGGCCCCGCTGGCCCACTGTCGCAGTGCGGGCTCGGCAACGGCGAGTGCTACGAGCACCAGAATCGCCGTCCGCACGGCGAGCAATAACCACTGTTGCATTTGCACGCGCCGCGCCCGCTGTTGCATTGCGTTGAGCAACAATTCCACCGCCGCCCAGGAAGTCGTTCGATGCTGCCGACGGTGCCAGCGATGGATGAGCCATGGCAGCGCTGCAGCCGCGAGCCAGCCTAGCATCGCTAGGCTCGAGAACTCAAACACAGCGAATAAGCGGTCAACACTCATCGCACGTTCCTTTGCGTAAGCACATGCCGAAGTGCCTCATCGAACGGTTGATCAGTGGCGAGCAACTCATAGTCGACTCGCAGCGAGCGACAGCCGGCTTCGATCCGATCCAGAAACGATTGCAATTCGTCGAGATAGGCCTGCCGGACGCCGCGCGGCTCAGCCAACACTTCGGGCAGTGCTTCCAGGCCGCGAAACAGCGTGCTGCTCGCAAACGGAAAATCGAGTTCCGCACGATCCAATGTCTGCAGGACGACCACTTCGTGCCGCTGATAGCGCAAGTGTTTCAGACCAGTGAGCAACGCGTCGACATTCCCTAGCAAATCGCTGAGCAAGACGACGATCCCACGGCGTTTGACTCGTTGCGACAACTCGTGGAGCACCGTGCCCAGCGCCGAGCCTCGGCTAACGTCGGCCTGCTCCATAACTTCCACAAGCTGCCGCGCCTGGGAGGGATTGCTACTTTCGCGAATCAGTTCACGAATCTGATCATCGCCGGTCGCCAGACTCACACTATCACGCTGCCGGAGTACGATCGTCGCGAGCGCCGCCGCCAAACACTGCCCGTACTCTAGCTTCGACATCGCACTCTGGTCGCTTCGATAGCTCATGCTCTCGCTGATATCGAGCAGCAAATAACACACGAGATTCGTTTCCGCTTCGAATTGCTTAAGGTAGACCTTGTCGCTCTTGCCAAACACCTTCCAATCGACGTATCGCAGATCGTCGCCAGGGACGTACTCCCGATGCTCGGTGAACTCCACTGACTGACCGCGAAAAGCACTTCGATGCATCCCCGACAGATAACCATCCACGATCCGACGCGACCGCAATTCGAGCCCTTCCAGCTTGGCGAGGGTTGCGGGATCGAGTTTTGCGGCGAGTGTATTCATCGTCTAAAGTGAATATCGAATATCGAACAAGAAATGTCGAATATCGAAGTCGTCAATGGAGGCAACACTGTATCGCTACTAGTCAGCCTCGTTGCTTCTCGCTGTTTTTACGCTCGCGACGAGTATCGCTATCAATTCATTGCATTCCGTGACGATCGAATCCAGCTTGCTTGCCGGTTGGATCAACGGTTTCCGCTGAATCATCAACAGCCAAACATGCGTCTCTCGCAGTTCTTTTGGTGCTACCTTCAGCTTGTGAATAAAGTCCCTGCGCGACTCTGCACTTTGTGCTTCGCCATAATTCGGAGCCGGTGAACTGCCCGACCGAATCAACTGCCCGGAAACATGGTTACCGATTCGATTGCTCGGCAAAGACTCCACGACACTCATTACACGACAAGCAAAGTCAATTAGACGATCTTGAAGATCATACGATTGAGGTCTTTCATTCGTCATTCGATATTCCTTGTTCGACATTCGATATTCTGCGTATGCGAGAGAGTCGCTACGCTGCGGAGTCTTCGACACGTGTTTTCTCTAACAGATGTTCGACAATCGCGTCGGTCGAGACGCCGTCGGCCTCGGCATTGAAATTCGAGATGATGCGATGACG
Source organism: Bythopirellula sp. (assembly GCA_965228965.1). Taxonomy (GTDB): domain Bacteria; phylum Planctomycetota; class Planctomycetia; order Pirellulales; family Lacipirellulaceae; genus Bythopirellula. The sequence continues at coordinate 3,283,795 of OZ245849.1, read as the reverse complement.
CAGCACCGGCGGTGCAACGGCCCGCACATCCTCACTGCCGACGCACAAGCGCCCATGCAGTGCGGCCCTGGCTTTCGCTGCGAGCACCAGATATTGGCTTGCGCGCGGCCCGGCTCCCCAGCTGACGTACTTCTCCACAAGATCGGGCACCTTCATCTTTCCTACACGCGTCTGCCGTGCGAGTTGCAGCGCGTAACGCGCCAAGTGGTCGGCAATTGGGATTCGACGAATTAGCTTCGTGTAGGTCTGAATCTCCTCAGCCCCCAGGGTTGCGGTAACGCTGGGCGAGTAGTCGGACGTCGTCTGTTTGATGATCAGCAGTTCTTCATCCTCGTCGGGGTAGTCCACCAACACCTCGAACATAAACCGGTCGAGCTGCGCTTCGGGTAGCGGATAAGTCCCTTCCTGTTCGATCGGGTTCTGCGTTGCCAACACGAAGAAGGGTTGCGGCAAGCCATGACGTTCACCGCCGATGGTGACCTGCTGCTCTTGCATCGCTTCCAACAGAGCCGCTTGCGTTTTTGGAGGTGTACGATTGATCTCATCGGCCAATACGATGTTCGCAAAGACCGGTCCAGGCAAGAAACGGAAGCTTCGTTCGCCCGACGCCCGATCCTCCTGAATCACCTCCGTGCCTGTGATATCCGCAGGCATCAAGTCGGGCGTGAACTGCACACGGCTAAAATCAAGCGACAGTGCTTCGGCCAACGTCCGCACGAGCAAAGTCTTTGCCAGCCCAGGCACACCGACCAGCAGGCAGTGACCGCCAGCGAACAAAGCGACCAGCAGTTGCTCGATCACTTCGTGCTGCCCGATGACCACCTTGGACAACTCCCGCTGCAAGTTCCCATAAACTTCGTGCAGCCGCTCGACTGCCTGGACATCTTGTTCGTCGGACATGGATTATTCTCTCGATATTTGCTCTAAGTCATCCGTTTGCTTAGTAGTCTCACTTTGCAGTCGGAGGACCGAAAGTGCGTTCTTCTGAGTCGCGACCACGTATTCTCCCGCAACGAGTACGTTCGCTGGTCCTTTTTCAGGGGCAATGATCCCATCGTACTGTATGTCAGCGTTTCGCCCATCCACAGAATGGATCAATCCGTTCCGTACCAAGATCACTCGACTGTGCGGAGATCTGATTGACACAGCAGGCCAGCCCGCAATCCCATCGAGAGGATTATAGCCCGTCTGTTCGCCGGTTCGTTTATCAAGGACTTCGATTCCTTGATGAGATAAGATGACATGTTCGTCAGTAACACCAATCAACCTAGGCGCCTGACTCTTCACGGCATGCTTCCAGATGACCTTCCCCGTAGCTGCGTCAAGCGCTTGGACTGTGCTACTGTCAGTGGGCAGGACGTAAACAAACCCACGATGAAAAACGCAAGGTTGTGGACCGCGATAGTAGGCATGTGGCTCTGAGTTCTGCAAATTGTTGGATCGTTGATAGGTCCGCAACCACAAGACCTGACCGTCTGTCCCTCGCACGGCTGCGATCGCGCCAAGATTCGTATTTGCATAAATGACGCCCGCATCGTAGGTCAGCAGTTGACCGGCGTAATCGCTTGTCCAGCCAGTCGCGGGCGTGTTGGCCTGGACTAGCCATTGTTGCCATCGCCGTCGGCCAGTGCTCTGGTCGTAACAAATGATACCTGCTCGAGCTGTCTGATCGTTTGACCTTATCGGCACATACACATCGCTGCCATCGACAATTGGTGCGCCGGCGAATGTCACTTGGGAATCCTCATTGACTTGTTCCCAGGAAACCGCACCATCACGTTCCAGATCGAGGCTCCACAGCGTACTCCGAAGTTCATTGCCGTCCGACGGGCGGCGCGGGCCCAACGGAAACGTTGTGATGCCAAACAGTTGTCCATCTGTTACGGTCAAGGTGTGCCTGCACTGTCCTAAGCTGTGCGAAGAATGATTCGTCGAACGGAACATCTCTCCGCGCGAGACAAACACCTCCTGCCCGTCCGTCAATCTCAAGGCGTAGACCGCGGAGTCGTCCTGAAAAAACACCTGACCTCCCGCGACAACCGGGAAAACCTTAAGGTGTTCGTTGTCGATTTCCCGGGACCAGAGCAGTTCGTATGGTCTGGGCACTTCGGTCGCGTATACCGCGTTGGTGCGCTGGTAGTCGGCCGCGAAAGTTTTCCACTCCGGCCTTGACTCTTGCTTCGGCCGCAGTCTGGCCTGCTGAAGTAGGACCGCCAGGTAATCGGAAAGTACTACCTCTCGCCCGCCCATGCGACCACGCGCCGTCGGATAATCCCTCTGGAAGCGCCGCAGCTTCGAATCTGCAACGTTCAAGTCCCTCTCGCGGATTGATACAAGTACCAATCTCGCCTCAACGTCCGCCAGTTCTAGGCTCGTGTCTGGGTAGACCAGTCGATCGTCCGGCGAACTCCCCTGCCCTGCGATCGCCAGCCACGCATTCAGCGCCGCCTGGTAGTCACCCCGTTCCAGAGCCATCTCGCCGATCGCCGATAGCGCATCGTCGCCCCAACTACTGCAGAAGTACTGATCCACAACCTCCTGCAACCGCTCGGCGTCGCGCTGGTCAACGCCCTGGCGATAAATCGATTCCGCGGTTACGTCCACAAGCGCGCGGTAGCGCGCGAGCGCCTCGGCCGGCAAGCGAGTCAGCAAGCGATGACAATACTCGCTTAGACTGACAAAGCGCCGCTCATCGACTGCGACAACACTTGGATTGTCTGACTCGAGCAATCGCATCAGACCGTCAGTGGCATCTTCCCACTGCTGGTCTGCCAGGAAGCGCTCCGCGCGGTCGAGCAGACGGCGTTCCGCCCCGCGAAGGACATACGGCTTCGCCGGTATCGGCCGCCAAAGGCGCTGCCGATCAATTGCCTCAGCAGCATCGGCTAGCAAGCCAAGGCAGAGAAACGACCACAACCATTGCCGAAAGATGCATGCGCTGAAAGGTGATGCTGGCGGCATGATGCGACAAGCAGGGGACAACTGGTCGGGCAATGGGAGGTTACTTCATTATATGCCCCGGCCGCACAACCAGAAAGCGACGTTTGACTTCGCGACCGATGGGCGAATCACCCGACTACTCGCCTGCTACTTCCCGCCACAGACGAAACGCTGCAGCAAATACCCAAGCATAAACAGTCCGACCGCCATGAGCAAAAACTTCAGCATCTCGCCCGTGCCGAAAGCCTCCGGGTCAGACAACTGCGATAGAATCGCCAGCGGCGGAATCACGAGTCCAGCCATCTGCAAAAAACGCGCGAGTGTGTACATGCAAAGCAACCTACTCGTTCACTGCCTGCATTACAAGTCTCACGGGCCTATCACTCGTCAGCCTTCGCGTTTAACATGAGTTAATGGCCGACGCCGCTGTTGATATGAAACCCCGCATGCCTTCCTCGGATAACCGCCCCCCACTCGCCACGCTCATTTGCCGTGGCTTGCGGCTGCGCTGCCCAGCTTGTGGTGAAGGGAGAATCTTCAACGGCTGGTTCTCAATGGACGACCCCTGCGTGAAGTGCGGCCGCAAGTTCGATCGTGAACCGGGTTACTTGCTGGGCTCGATCTACTTCAACTACGGCCTGACGGCGTTGCTGGTCGTTGTGCTCTACTTCACACTCTATTTCACAGGTACACTGACCAACAACCAACGGCTGGTAGCGCTAGGCATCTTCAGTTTGATGTTTCCGCTTTGGTTCTTTCGCTACGCTCGTGCGCTATGGATCGCCTTTGACGAGCAGTTCGATCCTTGGCCGAACGAGAAAGAACGTCGGACCATGAACAAGTAGGAAGGGCGAGGAATATCTCTTTAACCGCTGGTGGCCCCTTGAGGCAGCGCGGGAGAATCGGCAGTTTGCTGGGCCCGCGCGCGGCGGATCGACAAATAGGCAGCGCTGCCAAACGTACCGAGGATCAAAAAGGGCATCGCCATCATGAACAAGATGCTATAGAAGTAGCCTTTTGCCATAGCGGCGGAAGCGGGATCGTTTTCCGCGATACCGTCCTTGCATGTCGGGCAAGCAAGCACTTCGGTTGCGGTGAACGAGATCACCACGAACACCAATAGCGGCAACACAATGCGTGAGGCGGCGATCAACCTGTTTCGATTCTTGCGAAGCATGACGAATTCCTCATTTTCAATTCTAGATCACGCAGCCACAGGCGGCCAGAGGTGATAGAGCATCACATACACGACCACGCCGGTGATCGAGACGTACATCCAAATCGGAAAGGTCCATCGCGCCAGCTTCCTGTGACGCACAAGAAATCGAGTGCGGGTTTCCTCCGGCAAGTCAGCCGCCCCGCGGGCGCCCATGCCCATCAAACCGAATAAGATGGTCGCAATCGCCAAGAAAGGCACCGTCGCCGCCAACACCACGTGCGTCAGCAGAATCGACAGGTACACGTAGCGCACAACGCCTGGGTGCGTAAACTTCACGCTGCCGGCCATCCAGTGATAAGTCAGATAGCTAATCAGAAACAGACACGAGACGCCAAACGCCGCCATCATCGTCCGCGCGTGCGCCTGCTGACGTCCACGTTTGATCATCATGTAGCCGACCACTAGCAGGACCGTCGCCAACAGGTTGAGCGCTGCGTTCAAATGAACCAGCGGATGTGCCACCAGTGCAATCATCATGTCGTCGTGGGGTCCGTCGCCGCATTGGGTTCCAGGTTCTGCTCTTCGTCATCCATGTCGCCGCCCTGTTCGACTGCGGGCGAATCGGTGTCTGCCAGGCACTGCTTTAGCAACGCTTCGAGTTTCACCGACTGACTGCGGCTCGTGACATCATACATGCCACGCACTTTCCCCTGTTGATCGATCACAACCGCCACTTCGTTATGCCCTTTGTAAGTGATCGGCAACTTCATGATGTCGCGGCCGACGCGTTTGATGTATTTCATATCGCCACGGCAAAACAGCCACCGCTTGGGGTCAGCATTCATTTTGGTTGCGTACTCTTGCAATACCTCTAAGGTGTCGACCGTGGGGTCGACGGTGATACTAACCCAGGTCACGCCCTCTAGTTCCGGCAGATTGTGCATGTATTTGATGCGCTCGTTCATTCGTGAGCAGGGACCGGGGCATGTGCTGAAAAAGAACGTCGTGACCCACACTTTACCGTCCATGTCGGTGGAACGAAAAGTCGTGCCGCTACTGGCCGGCAACTCGAATTCTTCCAGCGGTGGTGCAGTTCCGACCGCTTCGATGCCGCCAATGCTGCGACTCTCCTGGAATTGCTTGACCTGGTACCACTTCCAACCACCATAGCTGGCGGCCAGCAAGACCATCAGAGCGAGCCAATAAGGAACGGAGGATTGATTCATAGCAAATCTCCCGTCGTACGCGTATCGGCGATCCGCCAAGCGAGTACGAATATGATCACGGCAAAGGCTGCGGTCACTATCCAACAAACCGCCAAACCGGGTAACGCGTCAACGGACACGCCTGAGTCGTCAAATCGCAGGTAATGACGCAATCCTGCAACTCCGTAGGTCAACGGATTGAACCTCGACAGCAACGTCAGCCAGCTACCTGGCTCGTCGGGAAACAAAGAGCCCGACAGCAACCACATCGGAAACAAAAACACGCTCATAATCGCATGAAAACCTTGCGTCGATTCCATTCGCCAGGCAATGAAGAAGCCCAACGACGTCAGCGCGACCGCGATGACTGCCATCAACACCACGGCCATGAGCACGTCAGTCAACGAGCTCTGCAATTCCAATGTTAGCCAACCCAGCACAAGAAAGAGTAGCGCCTGCATCATGGCAATGGCGGCGCCACCCAAGATTTTTCCAAACACCATTGCCCACCGTGGCGCGGGCGCGACCAGTACCGACTGCAGGAACCCTTCGCGTCGATCTTCAATAATCGAGATCGTGGCGAAGATCGCGGTGAACAGCAGAATCATCGCGATCGTGCCAGGAAAGAAAAACGCCGGACCAAGTCCGTTGCTCCGCAGCCCGAGACTGAACAACCCCCAAAACATGATCGGCTGCACCAGTGCGCCAACGACACGGTTACGCTGTCGGAAGAAGCGCACCAACTCGCGCTCGGCGAGCGTCAGCACGACAGGAATGGGCGATACGTTTGCTTGTAGGCTCGTTGCCATTTAGTTACTTCTCAGCGATGCACTGCAGCGCAGCGATTTCTACGTTCCAAATTCACTCTTCGCCATTCCAATACCGATGACCAGTCCGGGCAATAAAAACGTCTTCCAGCGTCGGCCTGCCCAGCGTAATGGCTTGGATTTCCTCGGGAAACGCTTCCACCAGGCGGCTAATCCACTGGTGCCCTTCAGGTTGTTCCAGCCGGACGGTTCCGTCAAGCACCGTCGGCTCGCATTGGAAGCGATCGCGGATCCCTTGCGAAAGTGTTTCGGGACGCTCGGTTTGGATGGTGATCGAGTCGCCACCGACCGATGCCTGTAGCGCCGCGGGGGTATCCAGCGCCGCCAGTTTTCCCTGATCCATGATGGCGATCCGATCTGCTTTCTCGGCCTCTTCCAGCAAGTGCGTGGTCAGCACGATGGTCACACCTTGACTCTTAAGTGTCTGTAGATAATCCCATAGATCGAAGCGTGCGCCGGGATCGAGTCCCGTGCTCGGTTCGTCGAGCAGCAGCAAATCGGGCTCGTGCAGCATGCCTTTGGCGAGTTCCACGCGCCGGCGCATACCACCTGAGAGCGTCTCAACCAACTCGTTTCTGCGATCGCTCAGTCCCAACGTGGCGAGCAACGCGTCGCTGCGCTCGTGAATCGCCGGCGGCCGCAGACCGTACAACCGACCTTGGTGAGCTATATTTTCCGCGACCGTGAGCTTCTTGTCCAAGCTGGCGGCCTGAAACACCACACCAATCCGCGAGCGGACGGCGCTTGTCTCGCCCTGCAGGTTCTGGCCAAACACTGTGACCTCGCCCGCTTGCATGGGAATCAACGTGGAGAGCAATCGAAACAAGGTCGTCTTGCCGCTACCGTTGGGTCCCAGGAAAACAAAGATCTCGCCCTCCTCAATCGTCAGCGATAGCTGATCGACCGCCACGCGCTCACCGTAGCGATGCGTCACATCAGAAACCACAATCGCTGGTTCGGCAGGCATGAAACCACGGGGGCAAAAATTCTACAATCAACTGCAGCCGGTCAGACCACGTATCAACGAACCACGCGAGAGTAAATGCCCCATTCCCGCGGCAGGCAATTTGGGTGTGCGAGAACCGAAGGAGCATTCCGCTTGCTGAGGTAGACCGTTACCCGTCGGACCTGCTTCGTGCTGGCTCTCGACTCAAGCTAGGCAGCGGGTCGCACTGCCTCGGCTTCTTCCTCGTGCCCTGCCTCGTCATGGCCGTGCTCATGCTCGTCTGCATGGGCCTCCTCGGCGGGCCTTTCAGCCGCGTAGATCATACGGTCATGAGAGGCATGGCTCATTCGGTAGAAGACGTCTGGCACCAACGCGAAGACCAAAAGTGCGGACATGAATATCACGGGGGCAGTCAGCACCCACTTCCAATTGGCTTCCCACTTCAAATGCATAAAAAACATGATCACCAACATCGCTTTGGTGCACGAGACCGCCATCATCACCAGCCAGCTAACCTTTTGAGGGACCGATTCGCGCCACCAATCGAAGTACGTCAAAAATGATACGGTAGTCAGCGCGCAGAGTGCCAAGAAGACCATAAGAAATAGCTGAGTATGGCTGTGTTCTTCGTGGCCGTCATGGGAAGTATCAGTTGCACTCATATAACTCTCCGGCGAGTCGCCTACGCGTGGATAGGTTTTCGCAATGTTTTGGAACCGCAGTTCCTTCGGCTAAAACAGATACAACAGTGGAAACAGGAAAATCCACACTAGGTCTACAAAGTGCCAATACAGGCCGACATTCTCAATCACGCCGGCACTGGCCCGATCGAGGGTCATCAACAACAAGAACACAAACGCAATCAGCCCCACAATCACGTGAATGGCGTGAAAACCGGTCACCAAAAAATAAGTGCTGGCCCACATGTTCCCACCCGGAATCATGATCGGCAACTTCAGCCAGGGGTGTTCATCGTTGAGTCCGACGGGCATCCCACCGTGACCGCCACCGTCGCCCCCCGCGTCCGTAGCGACGAGGCGAAACGGGCTCGCATTCTCTGCATTCGCGTGCGATGCTCCGCCGTGATGCTCATGCACGCTCGCGCGCGGGTAAATGACATCGGCGAGTTCAAAAATCTTCACTCGCCCCTCGACCGAGTTGGGATTGTCTCGGATTAATCGCTCCGCCGGATCGAGATATTTCTGCGCGATCTCATCGAGTACCGCGAGTTGTGCATCCTGTTCCGCCGTCCGCTCCGTATTGTCGGTCAGTTCTTTCTTGAGAGCGTTAACCCTCATCCGCACCGCCTGCGCGTAATAGACGTCAGGCTTTTCGTAGATGTCGCTGTGCGGGTGTTGTGGATAAATGCCGTGGGAAAACTTGGCGTTGTACTCATACATCTTGATTCCCAGGAACACCACGCCCAACAAGAACGTCACCAGCATCCACCCCTTCGCCTCGGAACTCTTGTTCTTCTTGGCGGCTTCCAGAGCAAGCACGATCGAAACGCTAGAGCAAATCAGCACGAACGTGTTGGTCGCACCCCAGATTTCTGCCAAATGCACGTCGTGCGTGCTCGGCCACGCGATGGCCCCAAATCGGAGCACGATGTAGGTGCCGATCAGGGCGGCAAAAAACATGATCTCCGTCGACAGAAACAGCCACATGAACGTTTTGCCGTTGGAGATGGGCAACGCGGGCTGATAATCGAAGTTTGGGCCGTGATGGTCACTCATGGTTTCATCTTAATTGAGTTGTTGGAGTTCAGCGATTGGTCTCGTTAGAGAGTTACGATGAGCAGCATCGCCATCCAAGCAGGCAAGTAGATTAACGTAGATCTCAGCAAATAACGAGCCGATTGCTCGTCGCGATAGCAGGCAAATCGGATCGCGAGCGCCAGTTGCACGCCACCTAATCCAACAGCCCATGCGAGATAAATCGAGGGACTGCCGCCAGTAGGCATGATGGCGGGAATAAGACTGACAGGAATCAACAGTGCTGCAGCAGAGACTGCTTGGGCGCCGGCCCGCAGTCCTGAAGGATCGACGGTCGGCAACATCCGATGGCCCGCTTGGGCATAGTCGTGCCGATAGAGCCAGGCGATTGCCATGAAGTGTGGAAACTGCCAAAGGAACAGCACGCCTGCCAATGCGAAAGCCGTCAGTGTGAGCGGTGCGCCCGTGGCAGTCCAACCCATCAAGATCGGGATTGCGCCAGCAATCGCTCCAACGACCGTGTTCAGCGAGGTGCGCGTCTTCAGCGGTGTGTAAATCAGCACATACACAACCCAACTCGCCAACCCTAGCAAAGCCGTAAGTTGATTGACGCGTGTGACGAGCCAAAACAGTCCGATGGCTATGGTCAGGCTGGCCAGCGATAGTGCTTCCCAACCAGCCACCCGACCGGCAGGCAAGGGTCGGCCCGCCGTGCGCGGCATGAGCGCGTCGTTCTTCCGTTCCCACCATTGATTGGTAATGCTCGCGCTCGCCGCCACCAGCGCCGTGCCAAACAGCGCGTGCATGACTACCATCGAGTCGAGACCGCGGGGCATTGCCAGGCAAGCGGCAGCCCCCGCGACGATCAGTTCCAACACGATGATGCGCGGCTTGGTCAGTTCCAGGTAATCCGCAGCGCGAGACAGAATCGCACTACCGAGGCCTTGTCTGGTGAGGACGGACGTGCTCATTGGGCAGCCTCCGCGATCCGAGTCTCACTGACAGGCACACGTGGCAAGAGCACACGCAGCTGACGACCAAGCCGCAAGGCGATGATCAGCGAGACGACCAAGATCAACGAACCGCCGACCATGTGACCAGTGATAATCGCCGATGACATTATGTCCGCCTTACGATTTACGACCGTCCATTCACCGACAAAACGAGTCGCCCACATCGGCATGCCGTACTTAACCACCCAAGTGCTCATGCCAAGAGCAAGCTGCAGTCCTACTAGGCCCAACAGTCCGATCCCTCCCCAACGTTGAAGGCCCGTGCGCAGGCAGCGGAGTCCTAGCAGCAGGACATGTCCTAGGAGCACGAATGCCAACAACACATGAAAGTAGACCGCGACTCGAAAGACCGTCGCTGCCAGTTGGCTTGTCAGATCGGGGCTGTGCCGAACAACGGCGCCCACAACCAGCTGAGCGTAGGTCAAGCCGGTGCAAATCAACGCCAGCTGGAAAGTCCGACGGGGCATGGCATCGTCGGCAGCTAAATTCGCCGGCTTATTCTGTCGCCACCAATTCGAGGTAACCGCGACCATCGCTGCGGTTAGGGCAAAAAACAAGGGTCCTGTGCAACCGTGAATCAAAGCCAGCAGACGCTCGTCGAATACGACCCGTGCGCCGCCGAGGATGCCTTGCAGGATGACCCCTGCCAGGATGACAAGACTGAACTTCGTCACCCACGGTCGGTCCTCGGTCAGATAGCAAACCACAAACAGGCCAATCGCCAAGAAACCGGCCAGTGCACCGAGCAAGCGATGTCCGTGCTCGATGAACTTATCACCCTCTGACGATAACCAGTCGTAAGTCAGAAAAAATGTGCCATCCGATGTCATCCAGTCGCGGAATGCCATCCCCGAGTCCGTCGTCGTCACGATTCCGCCAACCACCAACAACGTGAGCGTCGCGCAGAACAATAGCCACGCCCACACGTGGGCGTGGTTCCAGGACACTCGGTGATTGGAAGCGGGATTGTTTGACATCGACTTAAGGCGAAAGCTCACGGAAATGACGAATGGCGAAATACCCAATGACGAAGTGGATTCGTATTGTCATTGGTCTTTCCGCTTCCCGTCACTCCTCCTTCGGGGCTTCGTCATCTGCCTCCGGGGGCGGCTGCGTTTGTGGATAGTAGTCCTCTTCAACCTCGGGCGATCCGTACTCGTACGGTCCGCGGTAGATGATCGGTTGGAAGTCGAAGTTACCATGGCCCGGTGGGCTGGGTGCTTGCCACTCCAGGCCGTTCGATTTCCAAGGATTCCGACCGGCCCGTGGGCCGAAGAACATGCTGCCGAAGAAGTTCAACGCGAAGATAATCTGCACGCCAACAAGTGCAAACGCACAGTAGCTCATGAACTGGTTGAGTGGGATCAGATTGCGAAACGTTTCGTAGTGATACGGGTCAGCCAACCGACGTGGGAAGCCGGTCATGCCCAGAATGTGCATGGGAAAGAACACGCAATTGAGCAGAATGAACGTCAAGGTAAAGTGAACCTTGCCCCAGGTCTCGTTCATCATGCGACCGAACATCTTGGGGAACCAGTAGTAGATTCCGCCAAACACTGCCATCGCGGTTCCGGAGAAGAGCACGTAATGGAAGTGGGCGACGATGTAGTACGTGTCGTGGATGAAGATGTCGATCGGCGTGGCGGCCATGAAGATGCCGCTGAGCCCGCCGATAATGAACATCGACACGAATGAAATCGCAAACAACATGGGCGTGGTGTATTGAATCTTGCCACCCCACATCGTGCCGAGCCAGTTGAATGTTTTGATTGCACTCGGCAAGGCAATCATCATCGTCGATACCATGAACGTCATGCCTAGCATCGGATTCATACCCGACACGAACATGTGGTGACCCCAGACGATGAAGCCCAGACCGGCGATCCCCGAAATTGAGTACACCATCGGTTTGTAGCCGAACAAAGGCTTACGACTGAACGTGCTGAGGATGTCGGATACCATTCCCATCGCCGGCAGGATCATGATGTAAACGGCCGGGTGGCTGTAGAACCAGAACAGGTGCTGCCACAGCAACGGCTGCCCACCGCCCGATGCCATTGGATTGTTGTTGGTGGTCCAACCTTCGGGGATGAAGAAGCCTGTACCCATCTTGAGGTCCATCAACTGCATGAAACCAGCGGCCGTCAGCACGGGAAGTGCAAACGCCTGCAGGATGGCGGTGATGAACATGCCCCAAATCGTCATCGGCAGGCGAAACATCGTCATGCCGGGTGCGCGCATCTGGATAATGGTCGTCATGTAGTTGACCGAGCCCATCATTGACGAGATCCCGACTAGCGTCAGACCAATCAACCAGAGAAACTGACCGTCTCCCTGGGTCAGCGCAAACGGCGGGTAGGCGGTCCAGCCCCCTTGCGAGGCACCTCCTTCCACGAAAAAGCTCGTGCCCATCGCGATAAACGCCGGCCACATGACCCAGTAGCTCGCCATATTGAGGATCGGCACAGCCATGTCGTCGGCACCGATCATCAGTGGAATCAGGAAATTGCCAAACGCGCCGGCGAGAATCGGGATGATCACAAAGAAGATCATCACCGTCGCGTGCATGGTGACCAGCATCGTATAGGTTTCTGGCGGAATCTGACCGCCTTCGGCAGTCGCGAGCAGATTGCCCAAAATTGGCATCGGGCGCCATGGAAACGCGAGCTGCCAGCGAATCCCCAAAGCAAGCATCCCGCCGACGAAGAACCAAATCAACGTGCTGAACAAGAATTGCAGACCGATGATCTTATGGTCGAGCGAGAAGACGTAGTTCTTCAAGAAGCTACTGGTATGCGCATGCTCGCCATGAGCGGCGGAATGGGTGTCGGTGGATACGGTACTCATGGAAACAACAGGGGTTAGGGGTCAGGGCGAGCGGTCAGAGATGGGCTGATGCCTCAGATCACCGACCAGGTTACGCTCCGCAGCTATTCGTCTACTTCCTCTGGCAATTCGGCTCTCATCGTCTCCTGCTCTTGACGCATCTCTTCGAGCTTCAGCTCGTATTGGTCACGCGGCAAGAAGTACACTCGACCCTTCATTTTGTAGTGACCCCAGCCGCAAAGCTCAGCACAAACGATGTCGTATCCGCCGGTCTCCTTGGCTTTGAACCACATGCTCTGTTCCATTCCCGGCACGACGTCCTGCTTCATACGAAGATTCGGCAGGAAGAAGCTGTGCAACACATCCAGACTCGTGATACGCAGCATCACGTCTTCGTTTACCGGCAGATAGAGCTTTCCGTCGGTGCGGACGATGTCGTCCTCGGTGTACAGTTCGTCGTCGGGGCCCGGGTAGCGGAAGTCCCAGTTGAACTGCCGGCCTGTCACTTCGACCATAGGTTTCAAGTCAGGCGGCAACATCTTCGCCGATGCCCACGCTTCCATCTGGTAGATAGCGATGAACAACAGTGTCGCCGCTGGAAGAATCGTCCAGACGATTTCTAGCGCATGGCTGCCGTGTGAGAACTTCACGGGCCGCTTGGTCGACCGCTCGTCGTATTTCCACATGAACCAGAAGAGGGTCAGTTCCGTGACGACAAACACGATGCCGGTCAGCCAGAGGATGAACATGAACAGATTATCGATCGTGCGTCCGTGTTCGGAAACGTCTGGAGGGAACCAAATGTTGAACTTCGGTGCCAGCACAAAAGTGAGCACCCCAAGAATGGGCACCAGCAGAAAAAGCACTGCCCAAAATTTTCTGAAAATCAGGTTCACGGCTATTGTTCCTCGGTAAGGTCCGCTGAGCGGACCACGATTATCTGTCGGTCCGCACAGCGGACCCTATTCGGTTCTAACTTTGGTGCTGGGGCTTCTAATTCGTGATGGATTGCGTGTACTTGGGCGTCACCACTTGAGGCTGACTGGCGGGTTCGTACGGCAAGGAGTAGACATAATCCACGATGTTCCACATCTCTTCTTCCGTCAGCGCGCCTGGTTTCTGTCCAGGGGCAGACGGACCGCTGCCAGGCATCGGTGATCCGGCAATACCTGCGTAGACCCGGCGGAAGATATCAAGCTTCCGTCGGCCTCCTCGATAAACGCCTTGGCGCAGATTACGAGGGATCGCATTACGAAGCGGATACAGCGAATCGGAGACTTCCTCGCGATCGGCCAATAACGATGCTTCCAAATCGTCGAGTTCATCCTTCTCGGCGAGCTTGGCGGTGTCGTCGAGGAACTTCTTATGAGCCTTCTGCCAGATGTTGAAGTCATCTTGCTGTCCGTCACCAAGTCCGGTCGGACCGTGGCACGAGTAGCAATTGCCTTTGTCCTTGTCGAAAAACAAACTGCGGCCCTTCTCGATCGAAGCCAACACTTCTTCGGGCGAACGCTCTTCGTCAGGAATCGAGTCTTCCGACGGCGCGATGATCCTCTCATTCGCACTGTCCCACTTTGCCACCACTTCTGCGAGCAAATCCATAACCGCTTCACGCTGGTCGGGATCTTTGGCCGGATCAAACGCTATGCGCTCCATCACCGGTTCACCGGTGTCGGGATCGATAATCTCGTTTTCCTCGTCGTCCAGTTTTTCCGTCATGCCCAACTCGTCAAAGACGTACTGAATCAGGAGGACTTCCATCTCGCCGCGATAGCTAAGGTACTTCACGTATTCGACGAGCGACTCAACTTCCGAGCCTGGCAGCAACGAGAACGAGGGCATCGCCGTGCCGGGAACCCCGTTGATCAACACTCGATGCAAATCGTCGTCGGTCGGTTTGTCCGGGTTATAAGTCGACTTGAACTTGTAGACACCCTGTCGGTAATCGCGCGGATAAGGATTGAGGAACATCGCGGTGGGTCCGCGGCCATCGCCGGTAATTCCATGGCAGTGGACACAGTGTTTGCGATAGAGTCCGTAGTTGTATCCTGCTTCGTCGCTCCAGGCTGGTCCGGCGGAACGGTTTAGCATCACCTGATCGAGCCCCGTCGCGGGCAAGGCGAAAGGCTCATCGGGAGTACCGAATAAGGCGGCCAACACGTCGGCGATTTCCTGCTGGTATTCAGGGGCGGTTTCATAAGAAACCGCTTCCACCATATTCATGCGAAACGCAGGCGGGTCGACAGAATCGCAGCCCGGCAGCACGATCACCAGTGCCAAAATTCCAAGCGAAGGGATTCGACCAAAACTGTTGCTCATCATTACGCTCCAGCGATGCACAGCATCGCGGCTATTAGATTCTCACACATCTTTCGAGGCCGGACTGCCTGTGCGCTCAACCACCTAAGGCTGCGGCTGGGACAGTGATTTCCAGCACCTTCTCTTCGTCTTCGGCCAACTTTACTTTAAACCGGCCTTTGCCCGACCATTTCAACTCCTTGGCAGTCGCAGTATCGAGCACTAGCGCTCGACCCGGTCCCGTAGCGCTCTCGTGCCAGACCTGAAATTCCAGGTTTTCGCCAGCAGGCAAATTCGCAATCTCGAAGCTGCCGTCCGGCTCGGTCACGGCAACGTAGCCGTTCTCGCGAGGCAAGAAGTAACACTTCATCCACGGATGAATACTGCAAGTCACTTCCACCGGCACCGCTTCTTCTTTCTGCGGCAAGTGCTCCGTTTCTTTGTTCGCACCAATTGTTTGATTGAAGCCATTCTTGCCAGAGATATTCGTATTGTGGCCCACCGGATCGCTATTCTTAATAACCATGGGACCACCGAGAACAAACGGATAGACGTGCGACAAAAAGATACACTCCTTTTGGTCGAACGGCTTGTTCGAATCCGTGGACTCGGCCGACTCGTGGACGCGAGAAACCTTGCGGACATAGATCGCAACGTTTGCCAGTCCCTTGGTGGCATCGTCGACCAGGACGCTTTCCTGCAGCGGCGATTGTCCGCCTGGCGCACAGGTGGCCATATCCTTGTTGACGTTGTACGGGGCCATCTGCGGAGCAGAGCCGTCAAACACGAATCGCCCCTTGAGTGTCGCCCAGCCCGTGCCTGTCGCTACCGCCGCGGCACCACCGGACGAGCTATCGCCGCCGGCAGTTAATGCTTCGCGAATGGTGTTCGACGCACTGACCGACGCGATCGGTCCCAATTCGTCTGCTCGCTGGCAGCCGGCAACACCTAGCGCCACGATGGTCAGCAACAGTACTGGGCACGATGGTTTGTACAACATTGAACTCAACGACATAGTTACATACCTAATACCTTGCCAGTCACCTTTACTTCGCCCAGGTCGAGCGTCTCTCCGGCCTCGATCTCAAGCTTCGCGCGGCCCTTGCGGCTCGTCTTGGTTTTGCCAACGCTCAGGCTCTTCATGACGCCATTGGGGCCGTGCCAGAACACGAACTCGTGCTTCCCTGCGGGCAGATTCTTGATCTCGAACTTCCCATCCTCGTCGGTCACGGCCATGTAAGGATTGTCACGAATCAACAAATAGGCCTTCATCCAGGGATGGATGTTACACACCACTTCGGAAGGGAATGATTCACGACTTTCAAAACTCTTGACCAATGGCGCATTCCTGGGAATCGTTTCATTGAAACCGGCATTGACGAGCAAAGCACCGGTGTTCGTGTTGTGTGCGATCTCGTCCGAGTTGCTGACCTCTAGCG
The DNA here is from genome assembly GCA_965228965.1 of Bythopirellula sp. Taxonomy (GTDB): domain Bacteria; phylum Planctomycetota; class Planctomycetia; order Pirellulales; family Lacipirellulaceae; genus Bythopirellula. Next base: position 3,267,427 of record OZ245849.1, on the reverse strand, counting down.
TCTGACCGGTACGCAGCAGCAAGGCGTGTGGCTCGAAGCGGCAGCCTTTGTTGTCGAGCACGACGGGTTCGTCGCCGACTTTTTCCAAGTCGGGGTGAATTTCAACGCTCTTCCCGCGCTTGACGTACAAATAGATGAATGCATTGGCCAAACCACCGCCATCACCGACGGTGAGACTTTCATCCAGAGGTTTGTGTTGGCTGCAATACTCGGTGTCTTTGTTGACGTTCAATTCTTTCGGAGAACCGGCATCGCCATCGAAAACGAGGCGGCCCTTGAGCGAGCCCCATTCCGCGGCAAGTGCCGACGTTGCGATCATTAGTCCGAAAGCTGCCGCTAGAAAACTTCTCATCATCATCGGTTTGACCTCCAATTGACTTACCTGCGAGGTAATTTCTCTGGTTGTGCGTCAGATGTCTTGGGTTCTTCGGTCTCGGCTTTTGCTTTTGCCGCGGCTGCATCGACCATCGGAGTGACATCCGTTTGACTTTTTGCATATCGGTCGAAGTTCATCAACAGGTCGACCAGTCCATCCACTTGCGCGATACTCGTGCCGGCGAACAGGGTTTGGGCGACTCCTCCCAAATGCTCCGCATCGGGTTTATAGGGAATATTCACCGGCATGCCAGTGTACGGAAGGATCCGCTTAGGGTTGGCAACCCAGTCACGCAAGTACTCGGGCCGCAGCCGTCGATGCACGTCGGCCAAGTTCGGGCCAAAGGTGGTCTCATCGCCTTGCGGATAGAAATCGCTGACGCCGTGGCATTTCACGCAGTAGTTGCTATCGACCACAATGTTCATTGCATCCGCCATGTGCCCGGCATGGTTCGCCTCTTGCTGAGCGAGGTAGCTAGTGCTTTGTCGATCTTTGTACTCGTACGGGAATTCGGCCCCGGAAGCCGCCGCGAAGTAATCTACCAGCTTCGCCGCTTCGTCAGACGACATATGGAAGTTCGGCATCCGCATTACTACCGCCGGACGAATCGCAAACGGGTCCATCAGGAATCCGTGCAGCCAATCGGTCTGCACTTTGTCGCCCTCGGCCATCAGTGGCGGCGGCAGCCAGCCCCAGGCTTCCGAACCTTTAACTTGCGGATTCTTTTCCTTCGCCTTGGCGATAACCTTCGGGAACAGGTAACGACTCAGATCGCCACCCCAAGCGGGATAAGCCTCGCCGCCTGCGGGCCCGTAGCCGTCGCGTTTGGCAGGCACCATCAGGTCCTGCAATCCCATCAGCCAAGGGTACCCTTCCAGCAGGGTGTCGTCCCACAGTTTGAAGAGGTAATACGGGTCGGACTCGTCGTCGTCCTCTTCCAACGGCAGTCCGTCCTCGTCGACTCGATCGGGCTGGCCGGTTTCTTGATTGAACACGGGATGACCGAGCAACGTCGCGTGATACTGGCCGCGACTATCTTTTGCTAGGGACTCAGCAATCTCGCTGTTAGAGAAATGCTTGGTCAGGAACGGGAAGTCGGCCAATTCGCTTTGCGAATCGAACGTACCCTCCTCGAACGCGAGTTTCCACTCTTCCATCCGCAGGGTGTGACATCCGGCGCAATTAAAGCGTTCCAGCACGCGACGGCCATCAACGATCGCTTTTTGCCGCTCGTCGGGCTGGTAAACGTACTTTTCGCCCGGCGCTTCATTCACGAGTCCGAGCACAAACGTGATAACTGCTTCGCGCTGCTCTTTGTCGAATGGGAACTTCGGCATCCGTAGTCGTTCGTTGAAGCCTTTGTTCCGCGTGGTCTTGTAGTCATAGCTGCGTGGCATTCGCAGCTTCTGCCAAATGAAACCATCTCGCGAATGGGAGTTGAGCGATTGAACATAGTAGCTCGTATCAGGGTCGAAGTCGGCTGGATCGAGATGTCCGTGACCGCCGTGCTCGCCATCCTCACCATGGCCAGCAGAGTGATCCTCGCCTGCCGAAGCGGCACTGCCATGATGGGAACCATGCGCATCGTGATTGGGATTACCATGCCCTTCGAGGAACTTATGAATATTCTCAAACGCAAGTTTCGATGTATCTTTGCGCCCCCATTCAGCGAGCGCGGCACCAATCGGCTTCGCGTCTTCGTACCCTGGAATATCGTGGCAGCCAAAGCAGCCGTATTTGCTGATCGTACGTCGGGCGACGTACTTGGTTAGCTGGTCCTTACGCGTACGATCGTTGAACACCGCTTTGACCAGCAGTTTCTCATCGGATTTGAGCTTGGGCTCCAGGTGATCGGGGATACCGTTTTGAATGAACTCCTTAGCTCGCGCCGTGGGAATCGCGTCGCTGGAGAGCCACTCGACTGCCAGGTCGGCCAGCGATTGCACATCTTCCGGCGACCACTGCCCGCTGGGTACGTCACCAGGCGTCCAATCGGACTCGACGCTAAGCAGGAACTCTTGAATATCCGCCGCAGGATCGGTGACCTGACCGGTCGGCTTGCCGTCGTCGCCCTTCACGACGATCGGATCGAGATACAACTCAGGCATCTTCGTGCGGACGTGATATCGGTGTGGCTGCTTAATCCAAGAGTAGAGCCACTTCTTGCCCTTTTCGGACTGGAACTTAGCACTCATCCGCGACAGGTCGGGCCCTTGGTTGGCGGTAATGCCGGGGAATTTCTCGTGCGAGTGACAGGCCAGACAGCCGCGCGACTCAAACTGCCAAGCACCACGTTCAGCGGACGGGTTTTCCGTGACTTCGGCGGGCGTCTCAAGATAGTCGAACTCGGCGCTATTCTCGAGCAAGAACTCCGTGAGCGCTCGGATTTCAATCGGTTCGAAACGCTGTGAGTCAGCGAGTTGATCCGCATCTTCTGGATTTTGCAGATGTTCATGCAAACCGAAGAACTGCGGCATCTTCGTGGTCGGTCGGAAGTTCGCTGGCTCTTCGATCCAACTATAAAGCCAATCGGGCTCCACCTTTGAGTCAAGGAAGCGGAGGCTTGGACCCACCTTGCGATACGATCCCGGCGCTTCGACGTCTTTGAGACCTTCGGACAGCTTGTGCGTCGCGGCACTGAGCCTGGACTCCGAATCCGGATCGGACGCGGCAGCCAGATCTTGCTTGATCTCAGCGAATAACCGATCGCGAGATCGTTTGTCGTCGGGCGCCTGGACCAAGCGCTCAGCCAATATGCGCTGTTCGTCGGTTAACCCGTCACGTCCCGCCTGTTGTCGTTGCTCGTTATCCAGTGCGTCGAGATTGAGAATCTGCTGCGCAACTTCCGCGTAGTTCGGTTCCAGGCGGACATCCGGGCCGACTCGGGCGATCGGTCCGTTGTAGCCGTTCATTTCATGACAGCCGAAGCAACCGTACTCTTCCACCAGCGTCCAGCCCTCAACCAACTTGGGAGCGGGCGGCTCGGGGAATCGTTCGCTGGGCTCCAACCCACCTTTTTCGTGATGACACTTCAAGCAGTTGCTCTCCGCAAACCGCTCAGGCTTCATCGGATAGATCCAGTGGTGGTTGTCGAACCAACCGTAGTCGCGAAGCCAAGCGTTCTTCTGCTCAGCGTTGTTGGGTGTGTGCGAGGTCCACGGGAACGCGGTGCCGCTACCCTGACCGTCGTGGCAAATCGTGCAACCGAAGTCTTTCTCGGGGTGCGGGCTCGAATCGGTCAGATACAAATCCAATCGTGGGTGCGTCGTGAAGGGATGGTCGAGGCCGCGCCGGATGGTTAGCGAGACCGGATACTCTTCGCCCCAATCCACACGTTCGGTAATCAACAGTCTTGACACCGATGCAACGTCGTACACGGGCTCATCGCCAATCAGTTTAATCACGTCCCCCGACTCGAGCCCTGCCTTCGCAGCTAGGCTTTCCGGCAATACGTACTCCACCGTTACATCGGCGTAGTTGATGACGCCCTCATTGGCCAGTTTCAAGCCGTAAATGGCGCGCAAGTCCTCGCCTTCTTCCGGAGCGGAATCAGGAGTCGCAAGAGTGATTACTTTCGTGCGATGCTCTTCGGCAAGCGTCGGATAAGCTGGCTCGGAGGCGGTACCGGCTGCGGTTTGCGAAATCGATTGATGGCATGTTTTGCAACGATCGAACCGCGCGGGGTTGGAAAAGTTGTAGTTGATCGTCAGGTCTGGCAACCAAATCTGATCGATGCGGACATTGCCGTCGTAGAGTGCGTTGAGCACCGGCCAGCGCGTCACCCATTCCAAAAAGTTGGACGTGTTCTTGTAGACTTGGTCGTCGAGACGAGCTAACTCAGTCGTCAGCGCCGATTTTTCCTTATCGATTTCAGCTCGCTGCCCATCGACGGCAGCGTAGACCGCCTGCAAGCTCATGCGGTGATTCTTCGCAGCGGCAATTTCCTCGGTTAGCTCAGCGATCTTGGCCGAGAAGCCATCGACCTTCTCTTGCACGACGTCCTTGTCCGCCTCGGAAGCACCACCACCGACCATCAATCCCAATTCGCTGACGGTCGCGGTTCTGTCAGCCGCGACGAATTTTCGAGAGCCGACCAGCACTTTTTCGCGCTGCTTGGCTTTGGCGATGTAGCGTGCCATGACGTCCAGGACCGACTGACGCGCCTTGATGGCATTATCCTCGGCTGCCTCCAGCATACTGGAGTTGCCATCGCCGTCCGTAGAACTCTCAACGTCCGCGATTGCCTGCAGCGCCAGGTCAAAATCGTTTCTCGCGTCCGCCAGATCAGAGAATGGCAGTTCGATGGAGTCCGCCTCATCCTCGGGTACCAGGCGCTTCGCTTCGTCGGTGACCAAGTCCTTGAATTGCTCGATCAGGGCATCGTCGATCGCCTCGGTCTGTGCGTCGCGCATCTCCTGGTCGTAGGCGCGCATGGTGTCGTCGAACTGATCGGCGAGCGAATCGCGGCGGGCCTGGATCATCCAAGCCTCTTTCTTCCGGTTATCCAGCTGCCAATCTTTCCACTCGCGATTGTGGTCCTTCGCCATTAACCAAAGCGTCGCGATCAACATCACCACCGTCGACGCGCCGAAGACGATGTGCAACTTTTTTTGGTCACGCCAAGTTTGTTCCGTAGCGGGCATGTGAGTTTCTAGTTGGTTAGTTGTTAGGCGTCAGTTCAACGAGCAGTAAACCTGCGCCCAAACTAGCGCCTAACAGCTAGCGCCTGGCGCCTATGTCTAAAAGTTGAAGAAATACTCGGGGATCGCAATCAAATACTTCAGGTCAAAAATCCAACGCAGCAGCATCTTGATCGGCAGCGAGCCCATGAAGAGCAGCAGGTTAGCCATCACCATAAAGCGAATAAAACCCATCCGTTCATAAAACTTACGAAACACGGTCAACGCCATAATCGGCGGCAACGCGATGAAGTAACCCAAAACCAACAGCGTTCCCGGGAGTTCGCGGCCGAACAGCAACGAGAAGAACTGCAGGAATGGATCAATGATTCTTCCCAACCACGGCACGACCACCCAGTTGGACGGATCCAACGATGGTGAAATATCGGCAAGCGCTAGCGTACCCGGTAACGACCCTCCGAGCATCTTCTCCCAGAAAAATTCCGACAGATTTACGTTGTTCAGCGCTTCGACTTTGTGGGCATCCCAATGTTCGTACGGCCCGAAGAAGTTCCAGTTCGGACCACGCAGTAGCGTTCCCAACACGATGAGGGTGACCCACATTTCCAGGAACCCGAACTGAAAGATGATGTAACTGAACTGGCGCTCTTTAATCGTGTAGTAACCGTTGCCAGCTTTATTGAAATCGATGTAGGGAATCGCCATCAAACCGGCCACGATCATACTCGGCAGCACGACACCCGCCATCCAGGGGTCGTAGTAGACCAACATTTCCTGCAGTCCCAGGAAGTACCACGGTGCCTTGGACGGGTTTGGGGTTTTCACGCTACTGGCCGCTTCCTCCAGCGGGGCGGGGAGCGCGATGGCCCAAAAGATCAGGAACGCCGTCAGCGCGATCATGCAGATCAATTCGGTATACACGAGATCGGGCCAGACGAGCACTTTTTCGTCGTTGACCTTCTCCATCGGCGGCTCGCCATTTTCCTTGCGGCGGTCATTGATCACCGCTTGATACGTGCCCAGCCAGGTGAAGAACGCCAGCAGGAACACCAACATCACAATCGGCACGTTGTCAGGCTTCGCGACGATCTCGAAGAAGTCGCTGTCGGTCATCGACAAGCCCAAGAACAACCACATCAGGTTCCAGATAATCCAAGCCACCGCCGGTTTGACGAAGAACCCACGACACACGTAGACGACCACCAGCCCGATGGTCGTGATGACGCTGTACCAAATCGGGTCGGTATAGGTGTTGATCGCCTCGCGCCATGACTCCGGCAAAGACATGATCGCAGCACCTGCGGGCTTGCCCGCCACGCCGCCGAGAATCACGAAGCCCATTCCCACCACCAGCCACACAAGCGTGTTGGTCACTGGCAATCGCTTGCCAGTCCCTGGAATCGGCACGTGAAACCACGTCTTCATCTGGCCAGAGCGCCACAGATACAACGCCGCCAGCCCATTCATCAGAGCGAGCGCGATGTAGTAGGGCCACAGGAACCTGGCCACCATGTCGTAGAATTGAGCGTCAGTCAGTCCGTGAGTCATGATTGAGAGGGGGCAGGGATCAGGGGCCAGGGGTCAGAGACTTGAGTTCCAGGAATCTTCGGACTTCGCACCTCGTACCTCTTACACCTACATTGGTCCGCTAATGCCGCCGTCCTTTCTGACCCGCCAAAAGTGTATGGCCAACAAGAGAGCCACACCTAGCGGAATCGCAATACAGTGCAAAATGTAAAATCGATTGAGCGTTTCTTCACCTACCTCGCGCGCACCTAACAGCGCAAAGCGGGCGTCCGACGCGTTGGTGATCATGTCGACGCCGCCTAAGGTCAGCAACTGTTGCCCCGGTCCTTCGTGCCCCAAAATGGGCGTCGCACGGGCCATGTTCGAGCCCACGGTGATCGCCCAGACGGCCAACTGATCCCATGGCAGTAGGTATCCCGTGAATGAGAGCAGCAACGTCAGCAGCAACAGAAACACGCCGACCACCCAATTGAATTCACGGGGCGGCTTGTAGCTACCGGTCAGGAACACACGGTACATGTGCAGCCACACCGTGATCACCATCGCATGAGCACCCCAGCGATGAATTTCGCGCAGGATCCCCAAGGAATGCACGTCGCGGAGCATCTGAATATCGGTGTACGCCCACTCCACCGTGGGTCGGTAATAGAACATCAGCAACACGCCGGTGACGGTTTCCACCAGAAACAAAAAGAACGTCACCCCTCCCATACACCAGGTGTAAGAGAGCGCGATGCCCTGCTTTTTGATCGATACGGGATGCAAATGCAAAAAGAAGTTGGTCAGCATCACGACGATGCGGTTGCGTCGATCGACGGGCATCGGATGCCGAAAGATACTCTTCCAGATTTGCGATTCGCGTATGATTTCGCCAAGGTCGGCCATGACAGGTGAACTTTGCTATTGCTGATCTACTTTGACTGGAGTGATGAATTACTTGCGGTTGCCAATCCGCAGTGACGAAACGCCCAGTGACGAACGCGGTCCACTCTTAACGCCAGTTGAATGGCGAATGGTCGTTGTCCGTTTCAGATTCTGTAGTCATTGGGTAATTTGCCATTTGGTCATTTCCGCGGCCGCCTGCCCTAAACAGACACATAACAAGCAGGGTCTTCCCACTGCCCCATCTCTTCCTGGAACGTGCGGCTCTTGTCGATTTCGATTTGGCCATCGTCGGCAATGCGAATGGCACAGCGTTCCAAGGGTCGTGGTGCCGGTCCTTCGAAGTTGATCCCATCCTTGTAAAAGCCGCTACCATGACACGGACACTTGTATTTTTGCTCCGCCTCTAACCAACTCGGCGTGCAACCCAAGTGCGTGCAGACCGATTTGAGAGCGTATATTTGTTGTTGGCCGTTGTACTCGGCGTTGGCCACCCACACCCCGTACTGTGCCTTGAACTTCGTCTGCACCTGCCCCGCCGGATAGGCATCGGGGAAGCCGACCTTAAACTTGCTCGGCGGCTCGCGACGGACGTTGGGGAACAAGAACTTCAGAGAAGCCAAACCCCACAAGGTAGTGACGGCACCTAGCCCGACGAATCCCACCCAGAGAAAGTTCCGCACACCCTCATCCACCTCGTCCTGCTTGCCCTTGGCTTTTGCCGGGGCGGAAAATTTGGCGTAGGCCGGTTTCTCCGGCATCGGCGGCACGACGATAGGTGCCTTCGTCTTCGCTTTGGGATCGGCTTTCGCCTTCGCTGCGGCCTCGGCCTTACTCATCGGGCCGGGCTTGTTTCCTTTTCGTGCCGCTGCCAGGATGCTCGCCGTGTCGCGCGGCTCCGCTGGCCCCTTCTTCGCGGCCGCTGGTTTCTTGGCGGCGGGCTTTGCAGCTGCAGCAGGCTTGGCCTTAGGGGCAGGCTTCGACTCAGCGGGCTTCGCTCCGCCTCCCTTTTCGGCGCGGGCCATTGCCATCATTTCAGCGACGCTGGGGCGACCGCCTGAAGCGCCTGTGGCCGGTTTCGGCTTGGCGGCTGGCTCGGCAGGCTCTGGATCCGATGCAGCGGCCTCAGATGGTGGGGACTCGGCTTCCGCTTCGACGGGCGCGGCATCAGCGGCCGGATCAGCGTCGCCAGAACCGCCTCCATCCGTTTTCCTGGCTGCAGCCAGGATTTCGGCGACGGACATCTTCTTCTTTTCAGCCATAACATCCCTACCGCTACGGTGAACGGCCACTTCTGACTTGATCTCGACTTCGACGCAAGCATCCAAACCAGCGCGGCAGAAGCTCAGCAGTCGTGCCCTAAATCTACGACTTTGGGTGGCCGGGCCACAAGACCCAAACCCCACGAGAACAGCACCTTACGACACAAATCTAAGGCCGAGGGCAAAGATTGTGACTTTTTTCACAATCTAGTAACCTCCGGTATAAGGTCTCGATCCTAAAAGGTCAACCGCCTTTCGCTGAGAACCGCCACTTCATTGAGGTATCCGTCGTGACCAGACCTGCGGTCGAACACAGAGCCCGCGGCTTTCTAATCTCAGCGGTGCCACCTAAAATCATCGAGTTGCTAATTCGAAGGCAAGTGAACTGCGTTTACGGCATGTGCTGATGCGCGGCGGGAGAATCAGGAATGAAGGTGTTAGTGGTGGGCGGCGGTGGGCGCGAACACGCGTTGGCGTGGAAAATTGGGCAGAGCAATCGTGTCGAGCGTGTGTTCGTCGCGCCGGGCAATGCCGGAACCGCGACCGACGAGGACGCACCGCTCGAGAACGTCGAGATTGCCGACGCGGACATCCCGGCGCAAATCGAATTCGCCAAGCAAAACAAGATCGACTTGGCCGTCATCGGTCCTGAAGTTCCATTAGCCGCCGGGGTCGTGGATGCCCTCACCGAGGCGGGGATTCGCGCATTCGGCCCCAGCAAGCAAGCGGCGGAACTGGAGGCCAGCAAGGCGTTTTGCAAGAACCTGCTACGCCACGCCGACGTGGCGCAGGCGGAGTTCCGCACCTTCAGCGACGCGGCCAGCGCGCTTTCCCACCTCAATGCGCGCGAGGATTCGCCGGTAGTCGTGAAGGCCGACGGGCTCGCCGCTGGCAAAGGTGTGATCGTCTGTGACAATCGCGCCGAGGCGATCGATGCGGTGAAGCGAATTGCCGGAGACGGCGCCGCCGGACAGGAGGGTGAATTCGGCGCAGCCGGACAACAGCTAATCATCGAAGAACGGCTGGTCGGCCAGGAGGCGAGCGTGCTGGCAATCACCGACGGGCAGACGATTCTCACCATGCCGGCGGCACAGGACCATAAACCGGCCCACGATGGCGACCTCGGCCCCAATACCGGTGGCATGGGGGCGTACAGCCCAACTCCACTGGTGACCGACGAACTCATGAGCCACGTCGAAGAGAACATCCTGGTGCCCACCGTCCATCAGCTCAAACGCTCGCGCCGTCCGTTTCGCGGCGTGTTGTACGCTGGTCTGATGATCACCAAACACGGGATCAAGGTGCTGGAGTACAACGTGCGATTCGGTGACCCCGAGTGCCAACCGCTGATGATGCGGTTGCAAAGCGATCTCGTCGACGTGCTGGAAGCGACCGTCGAGGGCCGGCTGGACGAAGTGAAGCCAATGCAATGGGATCCGCGCCCGTCAGTGTGCGTCGTGATGGCCAGCGAGGGCTATCCCGCCGCCTACGACAAGGGCCACGTAATCCGCGGATTCGACGAGGCCGGGAAATTGCCTGACGTCAAAGTCTTCCATGCAGGCACAAAGCTGTCTGGTGGCCAGACCGTCACTAGTGGCGGCCGGGTGCTGGGAGTCACAGCACTGGGCGATACGATTTCAAAGGCCAAGCTACAGGCATACACGGCCGTAAAATGCATCCGCTGGGACGGAGCCTGGTGCCGTAAAGACATATCTGACAAGGCTTTAGGTTGATTATCGGAGTCGGAGTAAGGTTAGCAATCGCACTGTCGTCAGATTGGTGGCGTACCTATAATAAACTGGACGTCTGGATTCGTTTCGGCATTCCACCATTCACTCCTAACGCTGCATCGGCTTTGAACAGGACCGGCATCGCAAGATCGACTCGCGCCGTTCTCGTGGCCTTGGCCACGCTTGGACTGCTCATCCCGACCACGGCTCTACCGTGCTGCGGATGCTGCTCGATGGACGCAGTGCACGCCGATCCGGGCACGTCCGGTGAGGCGCGCTCATGCTGCGAGGCGAAACCGTGTTGCTCTGCCGAAAACACCGGAACTTGCCGGGTCGAACAAGCAAGCAGTGATCGTTGCTGCACGGCCGGCGCCAAGGACTGCAGCAAACCGGAATGCGGGTGCAACGCGACCCCCGTTTACATCGTCGCACTTTCGCCGCGCGAAAACGCCGCACAAAACCAGTCTCATGAGCATCTTGCTCTCGCGACACCGCACTCCGCTGCGGCGATCGCCTCTCCCTATGACGAGTACTCCAACGACCGTGTGTCTACGCCGCCACTGGGCGGCACACTGAGAACGCACGCGCAGTTGTGCGTGTGGCTGAACTAACGCTTGCGTCGGACGCTTTCGATTAGCTTAATTCAGCTTCAATTCTCAAACGCGAGGCACTGACCTCGCAGGAGTTTCTATTAATGTCTTTGTTCGCAAAGATCGCTGCCGTGCTTCTTGTAGTGGCAGCTTCGGTTTACGGTTATCAAAATTTGTCGGCTAGCCAGGCGGAGGCCGTACCTTGTTGTTGCGGACCAGCCTGCGCGTGTGAATCGTGCGACTGCAACGACAAGGATTGCGGTGAGTGCGATTGCGAAGAGTGCGACTGCGCCACTTGCGAATGCGACGGCAGCAACTGCCCGGTCGACGACGCGTGAGGCGATAATCGTAGTTCGGTAAATCCTGATAGCCCTCGGCAGCCCTTACTGCCGAGGGTTTTTTCGTGCGCTGCCACCCCCTGCGACGCGGCAGCAAGCTGTGCCATAATGCAGACATGAATCGTTTCCGCTTCATTCTCGCCAGCCTATGGCAGTATCGCCGAGTCCATCTAGCGGTGGCCGCAGGCGTTGCGGTCGCCACGGCGGTGATCACCGGGGCGCTGCTGGTCGGCGACTCGGTGCGAGGAAGTCTCCGCGATCTCGTATTGGAGCGTTTAGGCGGAATCGACCAGTTACTCGTCGCCGAGCAGCCTTTTCGCCAGCAATTTGCTAACGAATTGGGTGCTCAAGAAACAAGTCCGTTGTTGATGATTCCTGGATCGCTGGCTAGCTCTACCGACGGCGAGTCACGCAACGCAACGCAGCTCTCTATCATTGGCCACACGGACGATTTCTGGCAATTCGATCCCAACCTCTCCCCTGCCCCGCTCAAAAGGAATCAGGCCGCGCTATCACGTTCGGTGGCGGCTGAGTTGCAAGTAAAAGAGGGAGACGACGTGCTGCTACGCACGCCGACGTTGGACAGCATGCCGGCCGACAGTGTGCTCGGCGAGAAGTCAGACACGGTCGCCTCGCGACGGCTGGAAGTAGCGGCCATCCTGCCTGACGAAGGTCTGGCCCGTTTCGGCATTCGCCCCAGCCAACAACCGCCACGCAACGTGTTTGTGCAACTGAAATCCCTGCAAGACTTGCTTGATTTGACGGACAAAGCGAACGCTATCGCAGTGGACGAAACCCAAGTCACACTGGCACCGACATTGGAAGACTTCGGCGTTACCGTTTCGACGGAAAACACTGGTCCTTCTAACGCTACCGAATACCGACGCCTGACCGCCGAGCGGTTGGTGCTGCCGTCTGCGGTAGCCGAGGCCTTCGCCACTGCGTTTCCGAATGCGAAAGTGCAACCGGCGATCACCTACCTCGCCAACACGATCAAGCTTGGTGACCAGCAGATTCCCTACTCGACGGTCACAGGCATCGACTCGCTGGCGGGGATTGGCCCGCTGCTGGGTGAGGGCGAAACACCTATCATACTGGCCGACGACGAGATCGTCATCAACGACTGGGCGGCCAACGACCTGGGCGCCAAGATCGGCGACACGCTCACGCTCACCCACTACGAGCCAGAAACCACGCACGGCCAGCTCCGCGAAGCCGAGCCGGTGACGCTCACGCTCCGGGCGATCGTCCCGCTGCACGACGCGGCAGGAAACGACACCACGGCCAATGATCCTAAACTCACGCCCGACCTGCCTGGCGTGACCGATCAGCGCTCGATTTCCGACTGGGATTTGCCGTTCGAGTTGGTCGAGGAAATCCGCCGCGTCGACGAGGACTACTGGGATGACTATTCGACGACGCCCAAGGCCTTCGTTTCGTATCAGCTCGCCAAAAAGCTGTGGTCGTCGCGCTGGGGCACTGACAGCCTGCTGCGTGTGCCCGCCAGTGCAGGTCTCTCCATCGACCAAATCACCGAGCAACTCAAGCCCGATCCCGCTGAGATGGGCATGACACTGCTGCCGATCAAGGAGCAAGGCCTCGCCGCCTCGCGCGGCACGACGGCATTCGAGGGCCTGTTCATCGGCTTCAGCTTTTTTCTGATGGCCTCGGCCGTAATGCTGATCGCGCTGCTGTTCCGGCTGGGCGTGGAGAGCCGCGCCAACGAACTGGGCGTGCTTGCGACCAGCGGCTGGAATGCCGCGCTGCTGCGACGCACTTGGCTGGGCGAGGCAATCGTCGTCGCGCTGATCGGAGCGATTGTCGGCGTGGTCGCCGGCATCGGTTACGCGCGGCTGATGATTCACGGCCTATCGACCTGGTGGGTCGCGGCCACCGTGACGCCGTTCCTGACGCTGCACGTCGTGCCGACGAGCCTCGCGTTGGGCTTTGGAATCGGTATCCTGGTCGCGATGGCGACCATCGCCTGGTCGCTGCGGAAGCTGATCCGCCTGCCCGTGCGGCAACTCCTCGCTGGCGACTGCGCGGACCCGGCCGATCTCGCCGGGGCCGCAGCGCGCGGTTACCTATCACCGACGTTGCTGGTCGCCGCAGTCGGGCTTGGCGGCTGGGCCACCCGGCTGGAAGGCGAAGCCCAGGCGGGCGCCTTTTTCGGCGGCGGCGCGCTCGTGCTGACGGCACTCTTGATTTGGCTTCGCCAACGATTACGACGGCCTTCGCTTACGCAACCTCACGCGCTATCGTTGTTCGGCTTGGCGGCGCGAAATGCGCGCCGCTACCCGTCACGAACGCTGCTGTCGGTCGCGCTGGCGGCGGTGGCCAGCTTTTTGATCATCGCCCTTAGCGCATTTCGACTCGCTCCCACCGAACAAGGCACGGGCGGATACGATCTGATCGCCACCAGCGATCAGCCGTTGCATTTCGATCTGAACACCAACGACGGTCGTGAGGAATTGGGATTCCAGTCGAAGGCAAACGATTCGCTGAGCGGCAGCGAGATCGCGAGCTTCCGCATCCAAGGCGGCGAAGACGCGAGTTGCCTGAATCTGTATCAGACGGCGCAACCAGAGATTGTCGGGGTGCCGCCCTCCTTTGGCGAGAAAGGAGCGACCACGCCGACGTTCGGCTGGTCTGCTTCAGCAGGCCTGCAATCGTCCGCCCACACCAACTGGATGGTGCTGCAACTCGATCTGGGCAATGACGACGCTGGGCAACCCATCGTGCCGATGGTGCTGGACAAGAACACCGCCGCGTACAGTCTGCACTTGGGCGGAATCGGTTCACAGCTGACGATCGAAGACGGCTACGGACAACCCGTCACGCTCGAGATTGTCGGCCTGCTGGCCAACAGCGTTCTGCAAGGCAAAGTGATGATTGCCGAGTCACACTTCCTACGACTATTCCCTGACACCTCGGGGCACCAGTTGTTTCTCATTCGCAAAGGCTCTTCCGAACTCGCGATCGACCAGCTTTCCACGCTGCTGGAAACTCAACTGGAAGACTACGGCTTCGACGCGGTGTCTGCAGAGGAGCAACTCGCCGGTTTTCTGGCCGTGCAGAATACGTATCTCTCCACTTTCCAATCGTTGGGCGCGCTGGGTCTCTTACTCGGCACCTTAGGGCTCGCCATCGCGCAATTACGGAGCATCTTGCAGCGACGCGGCGAAATCGCGCTGCTGCGCAGTAGCGGTTTCCGTAGCTCGCGGTTGGCCGAGTTGGTGCTGGGCGAGAATGCCGTGCTGCTGATCGCCGGCTTAGGGATCGGCACGGTCGCGGCCCTGGTCGCGGTCTTGCCGCATTACTTATTGCAAGCCGCGGGCACACCGTGGAAGACGCTGTTTGTGCTCTTGGCTGCCGTCGTCGTGGCCGGGCTGCTGGCAGGTTGGCTCGCCGTTCGTGCGGCGGTGAAAGCGCCGATTGTTCCGTCGCTACGAGGCGACTAGCGACTCATCAGGTTGTAGTTTAGAGTGAGTGCTCACACAGCCTTCCGGCAATGCGCCGCATCACGACGTTGATCCTTCCGCATTCCGAAATCCGCATTCCGAATTCAGTTTATGCGCAGCCTCCTATTTGTCGTCGCGTCGTTCGCCATCACAATTCTCGCCTGGGGACTCTACGGACCTGTGCTGCACTGGGGACAGGCGGCGATGGTCACGGAAGAAGGCCTTGCTGCTGGCGACAAATACGCCCGGCTGCGTCCTTTCATTTGCGTCGGCTTGGCCTACTTCGCGATTGGTGTAATCGTGCCAGCGGTTCTACTCCAGCTCAAAGGCGAGAAAGGTGAGTGGTCTGCCACCGGCATTCTCTACAGCCTTGCCGGTGGCGCACTAGGAGCAATCGGCGCGCTAGGGATCATCATGGCGTTCAACTTCGGCGGCAAGCCGATCTTCGTCATGCCGCTAGTCTTTGGCGGCGCTCCGGTGGTGAACTCCTTCCTGACGATCTACTGGGCCAAAAAAGTGAAAGAGATTGGCCCCGTCTTCCTTGCTGGACTGGTGATGGTGCTACTGGGGGCCGTGACTGTGCTGATCAACAAGCCCTCTGCGCCAAAAGAGGAAGCCAAAGCGGTGGTCGCGGACACGGAGGTGGCCGCGCCCCAAGAATCGCATGGCATGCGCGATTTTGTGTTGCGGCTGGCCTCGATCGCCACCGTCGTGGTGTGCTGGGGTGCCTACGGACCAGTGCTGCATAAGGGCCAGGCTGCCATGCACCACAGCCGGTTGCGACCGCTGCTCTGCGTGGGGTTGGCATATTTTGCGATCGCGGTGCTGGTGCCCAACATGCTACTGGTGACGGGGATTCCTGAGGCCAGTGAATTCAATTTCAGCGGCACAATCTGGAGTCTCGCCGCCGGTGCGGCCGGCGCCATCGGCGCGCTGGGAATCATCATGGCCTTTAACTTCGGCGGCAAGCCGGTGTTTGTCATGCCCTTGGTGTTCGGCGGAGCGCCTGTGGTGAACACGCTGTTCACAACGTTCACCAGCGGCCTGTGGGGCGAAGTGAGTGCCCTGTTCCTCGCTGGGCTCATTTTGGTGATCGCCGGCGCCGCAATGGTGCTGGTCTTTGCGCCCAAAGGCTCACCACCGCCTAAGGTTGAAACCGAAAAGACCGAGCAACCAAAGTAACTCGCCGTGTGCATGCCGTATATTCGCAGCCACGAAGAACACAAAAGGCACAAGAGTTGTCTTCAATTCATGCTTTGTGAGTTTTTGTGTTTTTCGTCGCTATATCCATTAGGCAATTAGCACCAATCGCCATGAACACCGAGATCATGCACCGCGTCGACGCCCTGCTGAGCCACGTCTGGATGGTGCGCACGTTCATCAAGCACTCCGAAGAACTGGAAGACGACCCCGAACTCAGCGACGTGCAGCGCACGCTGTACGACTACATGCTCGCCTTGGGCACCGCCTGGAAAGCCCAAGACGCCGACGCCTACGTCCGTCAGGCGAAGAAGAAACTGAGCAAACTGCGCCAGGCCACCAACGATTTCGAAGAGCTACAGCCGGAAGTCTCCACCCACATGAATTTCCAAATGGCCGTGCGTTCGCTGAAGTGCGCGGTGGCGGAGATTGAAGCGGTGTTGGCTGAAGACGAGTAGGCTGCTACGGCTGCGGAGTGGTAGCGCGCGATCGGATTATGCTTGCGTTGCCCGGCGACCCAAATTATATTCTCACTACAAAGACCGCTACACTCTTGCCGGCCCTCAACTGGCGGAGTTTCTACTAGCACGTACGCGGACGCGAAAAAACCAGGGCAGCGTGGGGGGAAAGATGCGAGTTTCGGCACTACGGTATGGGCTCACTGTTGTAATGCTTCTGTCGTGGACCCTTGCGGCGCACGCAAATTTGGTGCTCGACCAATCGAATCCCGGGCCGTTGGCGGGTTCAGTGGCGACGGGAGTCAACTCGTTTGGTGTCGATATCGCACTGGGTCAGGTGTTCGAGGTCGGCACGACCGGTACCTTGGCGCGTGTCGAACTCGATCTGGTTTTGAGAGACGCGCCGAACCAATTGCTCGATTTCGATATTCGACCCACTGTAGCTGGCGTTCCTCAATTTGGCGATGCGCCGACTCTCGCCTCCGTCTCGCTCGACCTCTCGCCGTTCTCAGGTTCGTTTGAATCCAGAAATGTTGCCGTCGACCTAAGCGCTTTCAATCTGGCCGTCGACGTGGGAGATCAGTTGGCCATCGTTCTGCGCTCGGACAACATTATCTCCGGCACCGGTTCCACTGGCACTTACGCTTGGGAACAGTCGAATGGAACCGATCAGTACGCGAACGGTGCCGCATACATCCGTCGGGATGCCGATCCGTGGGTTGTGATCAACAACTCGTCGCCAGATTTTGGTTTTCGCACGTTCGTCGCGGTGATCCCCGAGGCCAATGCAGTGCTCGCCTGGTCGGCACTGTCGATCCTTGGCTTGGCGTTTCGCAACCGAGCTCGCTAGCCACGTGCCAAGCCACGCTGCTCGTGGCCACGCTCACGATTTGTCTCCGAGCATTCTCATGTCGTTCCTGCGCGATCATGGCAGGCGGGTCTCCCCTGCCTCGATTCTCCAGTCATGAGGCTAACATGCAGTGGTTCCCCAGGCAGGAGCCGGCACCAGCCTGGGGACCAGCAGATTCCAACCGCGCAAACTGCGCAGGCCACCAACGATTTCGAAGAGCTACAGCCGGAAGTCTCCACCCACATGAATTTCCAAATGGCCGTGCGTTCGCTGAAGTGCGCGGTGGCGGAGATTGAAGCGGTGTTGGCGGAGAATGATGTACAAGGTTGAACGCGCACCGATCAAACCCCGTTATTCAGCGGGTGGTTACGGCAGCTCTAATCATGTTGAAAATGGGTGAATACTCGATCCGCAACTGCTCTTGGATCACCACAGCGGGGCCACCCAAAAGCTCCTAGGCACAATGTGGCTTGGCTCTCGATTCTCTGCCACCATTGCGAACTGGCGTCCATAACTTCCTCGTCTGGGACACTTCCCTCCGCATAGTCGTACATGAGTAGGTACAACTTATCTAGGGACTCATCTTGATTATTAGATAAGGGAGGGACACGAGGTGGATGACAATCGTTAGCTTGCAATACCCCTAAGATCACGTCCTCAGCCGCAGTCAGCAGAAAGTCTCGGGCGCAGCTACAACTCCCATCGGCATCGGAGAAGATCAATAACACTTCGTCATTGATCTCAGGGATGCACTCCCACTTTTCAGCACCCGGAAGCGCCAACAGCTGCAGAGTCTGCCGCAGTACTTCAAGACCCATGTTTCCTCTCGCCCAGACAATCAGTTCTAAAACTCACAATCCACGAATCTACGAAGTTGCGTATCAAACCTGATGGCGGCTTCATCACTCTTGTCTACGTACCAGCGAACCGCAGCGAGAATTTCCGCGACCGCTTCAGGATGGTACTCAAGAAGTAGGGCGCTCACGATCGATCAATTCCTGAATCTGCTGGTGGACCTGATCAGCAGAAACCAGCGGCACATCTCCGTCGTCAACTTGCGCGATTCGAGAGGCGATCTCTTCGCTCCAGGCTTGCTGGACTGCAGCGGAACTATGCAGGCTCAGATACAATTGATCGGCAAGTTGCTCACGTTCAGCAAGTGGCAACTGCAAAGCTTGTTGAAGAAGCTGGCTGGCCTGGGTTGTCATGGCAATTGATTCGCGTCGGGTTTGAGCCTGCGGGTTTTAGTTTACCAACAACGATCCGAATCCGCAAAGCTGACGGACCTACTTCGCCCAGGCCGACGCCCACCTCATCATGAGCAGAACGGCCGATAAATGCCAGTCAGTGCCAATAAAATCATTCTTTCCATTAGCGCGCACATTAGCGTCGATTAGCGGTCCTAAACCTCCCCTCCGACATATGGCCCAAAAACAGTTGCTGAATTGGCACCGCCGTTTCGGTAGAGTGAGATTGCTTGCTGCTCGCTAGCGGCTGCTTGTTCTTTGATAACTTGGCCCAAAATCAGACGCGTTGCCTGACGACTTAGCGGCGTCGTTGCGACACGACCGCAGCCAAACTAGTCGCCGGGATTTCTAGGACACGGATACCAATTTTCTTGGCAGTGCCTAAGTCTCTTGCTCGTATGTACTTAGCAACACGACCGCGAGATTTTTTTCGGACACCTTTCAGCTCGCTTGTCCGAAAAGTCGCTGGCTCAGTATGACCGACACACTGCTATACAAACACCAGATGCCGCCAGAGCGCTTGAGTTTTCGGACACGACCCCGGTGTCAGCACCGTCGTGTCAAAACTCCAATCGGGGGGTGAATCACCCGGAATCGAGACCCTCAGGTTCCCCGGACGGGGCCGTACCACTCGATTTGGCGGCGGGGACAAAAGGTCCAACCACGCTGTTGGCAGACGGGTTCGAGCCAGGTCGTGCGTTGCTGCAGTTCATGGCTGGTCTGCCCTTGCGGCATCAGTAGGACGCGTTCGCTCTGGACGGTGGGGAACGCTGCGAGAAACTGCTCAACTTGGTCGACGTCGTCCGCAGAGTCGATCACGAATTTCAGTTGGTAGTCGTAGTCCATGATCAACCGCTGCAATACCTCGGGTTGGTAACGCTCGCGCTCGTGGCGTCGGCTCCAATGCGGATGCTCAGCCGGGTCGGGGCCGCTGCTGGCGAACTTGGGGCTGATCGACATCAGATCGCACGCGACGGGCAGGTAGAGCGTGCCGGCGGTTTCGATGGTGATGTGCCAGCCACGAGCCCGAAGTTGGTCGGCCAACGGCAACAGTTCCGCGAACAACATTGGCTCGCCGCCGGTTAGCACCACGTGACGGCAATCCCACTCCTCAACCTGAGCGATGATTTCGTCGACGGCGAAATCGTTTCCCTCCGGTCGCCACGAAGTGTAAGGCGTGTCGCAAAACCAGCAACGCAGATTGCAGCCACTGGCGCGCACAAACACACTCGGCGTGCCGGTGAGCAAACCTTCGCCTTGGACCGATTTGTAGACTTCGGCGATTTTCATTGGTGAGTTGCGAGTTGCGAGTCGCGAGTCGCGAGTCACGAGTTGCGAGTTTCGAGTTCTTGCTCGCGACTCGTGACGCGCGACGCGTGGCTCCTATTGATATTCTATCGGATCGGTGAGGCCGGCGTCGGCGAAGCCTTTTTGGCGGAGTTGGCAGGCGTCGCAAGTTCCACAGGAAATGCCCTGCTCGTTGGGCGCGTAACAGGTGTGGGTGAGGCTGTAGTCGACGCCTAGCTCGGTGCCGCGCTGAACGATTTCCGCCTTGGTGAGATCGATCAGCGGCGTGTGAATGCGGAACTGCAGCTCTCCTTCGACGCCAGCTTTGGTCGCCAGGTTCGCCACCTTTTCGAACGCGGCGATGAACTCAGGTCGGCAATCAGGATAGCCGCTATAATCGACCGCGTTCACTCCGATGAAGATGTCGGCGGCCCCCAGCACCTCGGCGTAGCCCAGAGCAAGCGAGAGCATGACGGTGTTGCGCGCAGGCACGTACGTGATCGGAATGCCCTCAGCGATTTGATCGTCGCTACGCCCCTGAGGCACGTCAATTTCGTCGGTCAGCGCGCTACCGCCCAGTGCAGCCAGATCGATCGGCAGGGTCTTGTGCTCGGCAACGCCGATCGATTGCGCCACACGCCTAGCGGACTGCAACTCGAAGCGATGCCGCTGCCCGTAGTCGATGCTCAACGCAAACACCTCGAAGCCGCCCGCCTTGGCAATTGCCGCGGAGGTCGCCGAGTCGAGCCCGCCAGAGAGCAGGACAACCGCTTTTTGGGGAGAGTTACTCATCGCTTCGTGTGTTTCTAATAGATTCAAGTCGCTTTCACTGCATCAGTTATTGAACAGGAGGAAACAGAGAAAACGGAGACAACTGGGAAACTGCTTTACTAACTTTTCCAGTGCAGATCAGCGTAGTCGCGTATTCCAAACAGTAGTCTGCTCCGACTCCGTTGCCTCTGCTTCCTCCTGTTCAACTATCGGCGAGAACTACGGTCCGAGGCCCAGTTTTTGTGGTTCGTTCAACAAGAGATCAAACATTGAGGCGAAATGACAAGTCCGAGTTCCGAAATCCGCAATCTGAACTTCGCGCTGGCTCTTTCGCCAAGCGTTCCATCATGCCACAATACGAGGCTTCTCGAAAGGAGAGCCGCACGACGAAAGGAGAAGGTGAGCCATGAGCGACTTTCGCAATTTGCTGGAAGCGTTTGACAACAAGTTTCCCGACCGGGACTACCGCATCGAGATCGTCAGCCCGGAGTTTACTTCGGTCTGTCCCAAGACCGGGCAACCCGACTTTGGGACGATGACGATCACCTACACACCCGATCAGAAGTGCGTCGAGCTGAAGAGCCTGAAGTTCTACCTGCAAAGTTATCGGAATGAAGGCATCTTCTACGAAAACGTGACCAACACGATTCTCGACGATCTGGTGGCCGTGCTCGAACCTCGGTGGATGAAGGTGCAAGCCGACTTCAACGCCCGTGGTGGAATCACCGAGACCGTGACCGTTGAGCACCGCGCCTAGCCGATAAGCAGCAACAACCACGAACCAACCCCAACAGAAATCAATGACGAAAACGCCTCAAGTCATTCTCTCCGGATTCGCCGACGAAGCTGCTATCCACAAGACGGCGATCGAGCAATTCGCCGCCTTTGCCGCGTTGGGGCTGGAATACTACAGCCTGCGGTTCGTCGACGTGGGCAACGGCATCAAGAACGTGATGGAGTTGACCAAGAGTGAGATCACCAAGCTGCGTCATCTGGAAGGTGAGTACGGCATGAACGTCGCGTCGATCGGATCGCCGATCGGCAAGGTGAAATTGCTCGACAAGCGGGACGGCACGAAGAACCGCTTTGTGCCGTTTAAGAAGTACCTGAAATCGGAGGTGAAGAAGGCGTGTGAATTGGCGCACGCATTCGAGACGAAACTGATCCGTGGCTTTTCGTTTTATCACCCCAAGGGGACCGACCCCTGGGAACATCTGCCACAGACGGTCGATCAGCTTGGTGAGATTGCGGAAATGTGTCACCGCAGTGATTTGACCTTCGGGCTCGAGATCGAAGCAAACCTCGTGGGACAAACGGGTCCGTTGCTGGCGGAATTACACCGTCGTGTGAATCACCCAGCGATGGTCACGATCTTCGATGGCGGCAACATCATCAGCCAGGGATTCACCACTGCCGAGTGTGTGGAGCAGTACCATGCGATGAAGCCGAGCATTGGCTGGATGCACATCAAGGACTATCGCGACCCGAATCTGCGGACCCGCACAGCGCACGTCGACGAGGATAAGCTGAAGAACTACGTGCCCGCCGACGAAGGCGACAGCGGACACACGCAGATCCTGCAAGACTTCGCCGAGGAGATCCCTCGGCTAGAACGACGCCTGAAGCGGCGTGGAATTCCAGGCGTGATCCTCGACCTGGAACCCCACCTGAAGGGCGGCGGCCAGTTTGGGGGCTTCAGCGGACCTGATGGAATGAGTGTGGCACTGAAGGGACTCTGCCGCATCCTTGACTTCGTGGGGATCGATTATCACTTGCGTGATTTCGAAGACGTGAAAGCTGACAGGGGTTTTTGAACTACTCGATTGAGTGCGCGCGAAGGGTGCTCGTGAGTGGAAGCCGACTCAGGCCCCATCAGCGGCGCTGGCGGACGGGAATTGCGTTCGGCTCGAGCCTTCGCGGATCGCGAGCAGTAGCAGACCGAGTAGTTTGATACCACCAACTGCCCCCACGAGGACAGCAATCGATCCACCAATGCAGTTCACACTTAAGAAGTCCTGAGTCGTGATCGCGGTAAAGAGCATGTAACCGCCAACACCGACGGCGACCAAGCACACGATGAACAATCCCAGCGCCTTTTCAAGGTGACGTTTCTTGTGGTGCTTTGCAATCGCCTTGCGTGCGGAACTATTGGCCAGTTCGCGCATCGCAGCCAAGTCAGTTGGCAGAGCCGGCTTGCTGGAAGTGCGTTTGAGCGACTCCAGATCGATTGGCTCTTCGGGTTCGGGGGCCTCTTCTTTCACTTCGGGAGAAACGTTGCCCAACACACTCGATACAGCAGCCACCGGATCAGGATTTTGGTTCAACTTGGCTGCCTCGGGTTGCTGCGGCAAATCTGGCTCGTCGTCGCTCGCGTCACCACGCATGCGAGCAAGCATATTCGACATGTAGGCCTGCAGCGCTTCGTCGGAATCGTCCTCGCCTCCGGTTGCTTCCATCGCATCGAGCTGAGCACCAAGTCGATTCTCTCTGACCTCCGGCTTGGATGGCTCAGGGCGGGACGGTTCGAGTGTGGGCTCGTCATCGTCGAGCAAGTGTTGATACTGCTCAATGAACGACGTTGGCTTGAACTCTTCCGCGGGTTCTTCGGCAGGTTGCTCGACGGGTTCGTCAGCCGTTACTTCGGTGATCTTCTGGTCAGCTTCGGCGGCCTCGGATGTCGAGTCGGTCTCTGTCGGCGACGGGTCGAGCCGTTCGGAGCGGGGCTCCTCTGGCTCAGCCTGGAGTATCAGCGCTGAATCGCCCGAGTCGTCATCGTCAGAATCATCGTCCTCGAAGTTCGCATCGAACGCCGTGGTTGTAGTCTCTTCGTCATCGACCTCCGAAGTCTCGACCTGGCTATCAAGAGGCTCGCGAGAGGACGCTTCAGAGTCATCCGCCGTGTAATCATCTGCTGACGTGTAAGTCTCACCGGCGGCGAATGCAGCGGCGGAATCGGCTGATACGTCCTCGCCCGAGGCATCGTCGGTCTTCTCGGGGGCAATGTCCCACGACACAGGCTCGGCAGCTGACGTGGCAGGAGACGACTCAGTCTGTAAGGTTGAGGGTTCAGCGGAAATCTCCCCGTCGACTTCGGGGGCTTCTGCCGACGCGTGCTTATCGTCAACCTCGGCGGTCGGCTCCACGGACTCCTGAGTGAAGTCGGCCCCCGACACGTCGAACGGATAGCTCGCAGATTCGGGTTCCACCTCATCCGAATCGTGGTCCACTTCGGCACTGGGTTGAAGCTCGTCCGTCTGAGTACCTACGCTTTCCAACAGTGCCTGCTCAGCCCGCTGCAACGTATGCTGAGCTGCTTCCAAGTCGGTTTGCGATTGCTGTAATCGCTCATTGAGCTGCTCAACCTCGCTCTGACCTGCTTCCAGTTGCGATTGGGCTTGTTCAAGTTCGGAGGTCAGCTGCTTGGTTTGTGCTGACTGTTCCGCTACCTGTTCCTCCAGGGCTACTTTCTCAGCTTCGAGTTTGGCAAGCTGCTCTTGTGCGACCTCGTCGGTTCCGGCCTGTCGTTCGTCTTGGCTTTGCAGTTCTGCAAGTTGGCCGCGCACGGAGCTCAGTTCTTCGGCGAGTTCGTCTCGCTCTTGTTGCAGTGTAGCGTTCTGTGCTTGGTCGTCAGATTCGCGCGACGCCTCTTGAGCTGCCAGCTCCTCTCGTAACCCCGTAAGCTGGAGTTGGAGCGTTTCTCGTTCCTCCTGCGATTCCTTGAGCTTTTGCGATGTTCGATCCAGCTCGCCGCGAATGCTCTTCAGGTCGACCTGATAGAGTTCCAGATTCTGGTCGCGCTCGGCCATGTCGTTGTCGAGTTGCTGGCGGCGCTCCACCTCCGTCTGATGCTCCGTAGTCAGTTGCTGGTAGCGCGCTTTGAGTTCACTCAACTCCTGCTGATACGATTCCTCGGATTGAGATCCTTCCGATACGCGATGCTCAAGGTCGCGACGTTGCTGCTCGGTGGTCTCAAGTTGCTCCCGCAGCTGCTCGATTTGCTGTTGACGCTCCGTCAATGCGCCTTCGAGTTCCGCTTTGCTGGTTTCGCTCGTCGATTGTGCGTTGGTGAGCTGGTCGCACTGGGCGTTCAGCTGCTGCAACTCGGCCTGCAACGCCTGGCAGTCGCTCGTGCTCGAGGCGAGTTGCGATTCCAACTCGCCCTGGCGGTCCGTGGTTCTTGTCAGCTCATCGTTGAGTACCGTGATCTGCCCGTCGCGTTCAGCGAGTGCTTGTTCGAGTTGCTTGGCGTATTCTTGCTGCTCGGGCAGCGCGTTTGCGAATTGGTCGCGTTCCTCGCGCAACACTGCCAACTGATCCTGCAGCTTGTTGCACGCATCGACCTGCTCGAACGCCCCTTTCTCGACCGACTGAAGCACTTGGCAGATGCCGTCATGCTCTTCTTCGAGTTCCTGGATGCGCCGATCACGCGACGCGACGGCTTCTTCCCAGGCTTTCAGATTCTCAACTTGCTCGGCTTGCGCGTTGAGCAATTGATCTCGCTCGGTCTTCAGCTCCTCCAACTCTTGTTGGAATTGCGCCGCCTGCGAATCCTGTCGAGCGGCTCCTTGCGAAGCCTCCTCGACGGAAACTCTAAGCTGTTCGATTTCGCTGGTTAACTCCTCAATCTTAGCGTCGCGACTGGTAAGTTCATGCTCCATTCCTTGCTCACGCAGTTGAAACTCCGTGCGCTTGGTCTTGAGCTGATCTCGCTCGTTGGTCAGCTGGGCGAATTCTGCCTTCAGACGTTCCAGTTCGGCCGTGCTCTCGACAAGCTCTAGCTCCGTCTGTCGACTTGTGAGTTGGAACTTTTCAAGCTCCAGTTGAAAGACTTCGAGATTCTGCTCACTGTCGGCCAAAGTCTGTTCCAGGTCGGCCTGATACTGTTGCGACTGCCCCTGCTGAGCTAGCAGTTGCTCGCGTTCCGCGCGAATTTGCTCGAGTTCCGACTGCAGCTTTTCCGTCGAGGCTGCCTGCTCCATGCGGCTTTCATCGGCTTGGTCGGCCGCTTGACGGAATTGCTCGATTTCCGCTTTCATGGTATCGATCGAGCGTTCACGGTCGGCGAGTGCTTGTGCGAGCTTGCTACGCTGCAATTCGCCCGCCTCGCGGACCTGCTCCCATTGGTCTTTCTGCCCTCGCAACTCGGCGAGTTCAGCATTGAGCTGCTCGGTTTGCTGGAGGTGTTCGGCGAGCGTATCTTCCGCGGAATGCGCCTTCCCGCGAGCCTCGACCAGCTGTTGCTCTAACTCGCTTCGAAGTTGCTCCGAGCTTTGTCCTGCCTCGGCAAGAGCATCCTCGGTCGATCGCAGCTTTTCTTGGGCCTCGGTCAACTGCTCTTCCAAGTCGCTACGAGCTTGCTCAGCGTTCTTGCCCGCCTCAGCGAGAGCAGCCTCTGACGACTTGAGTTCGTCTTCTGCTGCAGCGAGCTGGCGTTCCATTTCGCTTTGCAGCGATTCCGCACTCTGGCACGATTCCAGCAGCGCTTTTTCGGTTGTTTGCAGTTGCTCTCGCGCCTCAGCCAACTGCTGTTCCAGTTCCCCACGGAGCCTCTCTGCGCCGTCTGTTGACTCGGAAAGGGCGGCCTCGGTTGACTGCAGTCGGTCTTGAATGTCGGTCAACTGCTGCTGCAAATCGCAGCGAACCTGCTCGGCATCGTGTCCCGAGTCGGCGAGGGCCTTTTCAGCCATATTGGCTTTCTCGTACGCCGTCGAAAGCTCAGAGATTAGCCGATCGACTTCCTGGGCTGTCTGACTCTCTCGATCAGCAGCTTCGGCCTGGAGTTGAGAAAGTTGATTGAAGATCTGTTCCCGCTCTTGGAGGGCAACATGCAATTGGTTCTCCAGCTCGTCGATACGTTGATCGAAACTGGTCGCTTCGCTCCGCATCGTCCGCAGCACGGCAACCAACTTGCGGCATCGGGCTCGGGCGTTTTCGTTGGCTGCTTTCAAGCGACCGGTAAGCTGCGGTCCTTCGATCGAGGAGGGAGGGTCAGAAGCACTTGTGGAAGCAGTATTGGTGGCTGGGAACGCGAGCGCTCGTTCGGTGTTTCTAGAATCTCGATCGACGGTTGCGCTTGGCTGCGCAAAGGGATCGCTTGAACCGGGAGTCTTGACGTCGCCGCTCGGTACCTCGATGGGCGATGACGCGGTCTGCGTCGATTCCGTCTCAACGGCGTCTGCGGTGGTTTCCACGACCAACGAGATCTGCGCCTCGCCGATCTGCAGCGTGTCGCCTGCGTGAAACGGAGCAGTTGCGAAGTCTTGGCCGTTCAGCAGAGCGCCGGGGGCCCACCGCGTGACGGACACTTCTGTTCCTTCCAGCACAATCAAACAATGCAACGGTCTGACGGAGGGCCCTTCGAGATGAACCTGGCAACGCTCGCTGGAACCGAGCGTGCACTTGCCCGGGGGCAAGGTGATGTCACGGTCGTGCCCATTGGGCTGGGTGACGTGGAGGGAGAATCTGGCCGACGCAGGCACCGGAATCGCGGCTGATTTGGACGCATCGTTGCTGGTCAGTGTAGTCATGGAGTTGGTCTGGGGTTCAGCTGCCAAGAGGCGAATATACGACGACGGACCCTGCGCCTGAGGCAGGTTTCTACCGTATAAAACCCTAGGTCACGGTTTGCGACACAATCGGCTACGCGGCGTACTAGAGCTCGAAAAGCCCTGATCGGTGAAAAAACAGCTAGCAGTTCGGAATTCTCTTGGCCGCCAATTGAGATCGTGTGTCCTAAAGTGAGCAATTTGCGGATTGTAAGGAGAAAGAATTGATGGCCCAGGTGGAGTAAGCCGATGATCGAATACGGATTCGGCTGCAGTTAGGGACAGCGTGTGTGAGGATCGAAACCAGGCAGATTTGTCCAGCAAATTCCTGGAACCGCGTTCCGCAAACGATCTACCCACCTGCGAGATCTGATTTGCCACAAGTACTTTCCATTAAATCATTTACGATGATTTTCTCGGCGAGAATAATCGATAAACCGCGTAGAAATTTTCGTAGCAACCCATTTCCGAGATGATGCGTACTATAGTTACGGTGCCTACTGATTATGAAGTAGGCGACCACGGGCACCTGGCCAATTGGGCGTCGGAACACCCTCTCGGCCGGGATGCAAACAGAGCAGAGAACGAGCGACCGCGACAACTGAGCAACACGACTTGAGGCGAATCCACGGAAGATCCAGCTATCGCGGACTAATGGGCAGGTGGGAACGACATGGCACGTAAAGACTCCATCAAGAAACTTCACAATCTCCTCGTCAATCGTCGAGACGCGCTTCGGCAAGCGCTGGCCGGCGACCTGAGTCTGCTCAAGGCCCTACCAGAAATGACCGGCGGCGACGTGGTCGACGCGGCCCTGGACGCTGCCCAAGACGAGATCAGTTCGAAGCTCGCAGAAGTCGAAAGCCGCGAGCTGGTGCAAATCGAAAATGCCTTGGAACGCATGCGTCAGGGGACATACGGCCTGTGTGAGGTCTGCAATAGCAAGATTCCGCTTGCCCGCCTGAATGCACTGCCGTATGCGATGACCTGCATTGAATGTCAGCGTGCTGCCGAGAGCAACACTGGTCCTGGTGCTGACCTAGGGATGACATTCGATACCGACGCTTCTTATAGCGATAGCGAAGTCTAGGCGATCGCCAGCGAAGCCGAGAAGCTGAAACCATTCTTAACCATTCGTCTGGGGAGACCGAGATGCGACAGGGAACTCGCGTGCGCGGCATTCACGCCACTTGGCTGATACTGTTGGTCGCGATCCCCCAGCTGTCTTTCGCGCAACCGAGCCGCTCGGCTGAGGCCGCGTTCTCGGAGCGAGAGCAGCAATTTGCGACACTGGCCCTCGACGTCGAAGCGTTGTCGCGTGAGCTGAGCATCTACAAGCGAGTGGCCAAGCTCGTGTCGCCTTCGGTCGTGCATGTCGAGGCGACGCCGCTGCCGCAGTACCGCTTTCGACGAGACATCGAGGAAGCTGGCTCGGCGGTACTGGTCCGATACCGGGGCAAGGACTACGTGCTGACCAATCGACACGTGATCAAGCACTCGCAGGAAGACCTGATTCGCCTCGAGCTGCATGACGGTCGGCAACTTCATCCAAAACAAATCTGGAGCGATACCGACACAGATGTCGCTGTGATGCGCGTCGAATCGCCCAACCTAGTGCCTGCCCGCATCGGCGACAGCGCTTCCGCTGAGATTGGCGATATCGTCATGGCGTTTGGCAGTCCGTTCAATCTACGCCGCAGCGTGACCCGCGGGATCATCAGTGCCAAAGGCCGATCGAACCTTGATCTGGGCGAAGGCGAAGTCGTCTATCAGAATTTCTTGCAGACCGACGCGGCGATCAATCCCGGCAATAGCGGCGGCCCGCTCGTGAACCTGCGGGGCGAAGTAATTGGGCTCAACACGGCAATCGCCAGTAACTCCGGCGGCAACGAGGGGATTGGCTTCGCGATCCCAATCAATATCGCGGTGCAAATCATGCGTCAGCTTATCGAGACCGGTAAAGTCGAAGATGGCTTCATTGGCATCCAACTCGATTTGGAGTTCGACTCCGCAGCCGCTCGACTGGTGGGGCTTAACGAACTTCGTGGTACTCGTATCACCGGCTTCACCGAGAATTCTCCAGCCCCCGGTTTCGATCTCCGTGTGAACGATGTGATCTTGAGCTTCGATGGACTGCAGATTCAGAACAAGCAACATCTGATCAATCTCGTCAAACGGACGGAGATCGGCCGGCAGGTTCAAGTCGTGGTCTTCCGTGACCGCCAGATCCTCACGAAGTTCATTCGCATTGGTCGGCGAAGCGACCACCTTCCGACCGAGTGATCTCACCAGGCGATCGTAGTCGCGGGATCTCTAAGACGGCGAGCGATGCAGGACCCGCAGAATGTAGTCCAACGCCGCCTGCACGTCGACTTCGACGACCACATCCAAATTCGGCTGTTCGGTCGTCTGTCGTCGGCGATCGAACACGGTCGCGCCGTGAGTGATCGAACCTGCAGTTTCGACGTCGCCGTAGATTCGCTTCGTGGTGAATATTTCAGGATGAACTGCCGCAATCAAGCCGATCACCTCGGGGATGGTGATCGCCTCGACACCTAAGTTTTGGCGGTAGGAGAGAAACGCATTGGGCAATATTTCGTGCAGCAACTTCCCCGGGCCCTGGGAGCCTGCCGGAAGCTGTTCAAGTATGCCAACTCCCAACTCGACCGCGCTAGCAACGTCGACTGGAAGTAGCGTACGCGTGATCGGCGCGTGGAAGACGTCCCGGGCCGCTTCCGCGTCACAATAGATGTTGAATTCCGCCGCTGCCGTCACGTTTCCGAGACCGCTGAGCGTACCGCCGACGATGACCAAATGGCCGATTAGGAACGCCAGATCGGGTTCGCGTTTTAGCGCGGCCGCGATATTACTCAACGGACCTCCGGCGATAATCGTCAGTTGGCCAGGGGCGGCACGAATCTCATCGGCGATGAGTTTGACTGAGGCGTGCTGATGATGAAGTTCAGCATAGCGGAAGTCAGCACCGCAAAGGCCGTCGCTGCCGTACAAGGCGCGGTTGTCGGTTCGCAGCGGTTGCATCGGGTCGGCGGCCCCAATACGCGGCCACCGCGGGGGATCAAGCTGTTCGATGATCGTCTGAACGTTGCGCGTCGCTTGTTCGGGGGGAACATTGCCTCCTGTCGCCGTAATGGCCACCACTTCCAACCGTGAGTCATTGAGTGCCAAACACATCGCCAGCGCGTCAGCAACACCCGGATCGACATCGAGAAGGATCTTTCGCGTCGTCGGCGATTGCGTCAGATCGACAGCGGGCTGCA
Source organism: Bythopirellula sp. (assembly GCA_965228965.1). Lineage (GTDB taxonomy): Bacteria > Planctomycetota > Planctomycetia > Pirellulales > Lacipirellulaceae > Bythopirellula. The sequence goes on along the minus strand of OZ245849.1, from coordinate 3,236,985 downwards.
CATTGGGTTCGTTCTCTTGGCTCATTTGCGGAGGCATTTTATTCGACAGACTGGTCCGCAACAAGAAGAATCTCGGCAATCGCCCTCGACAAACAGAAGCACGGTGTCTCTGGGGACTCTACATCGCCTCTGGCGTTGACGGTACAATCGGATGGAAATGTCCACACACAAAGGAAGGCCTAGCCCACTCAATGTCTGAATTTATCAATAACCTGCTCGGCCGAGTCTCGGCGGGAGAAGATTTGTCACGCGAGGAGATGGCCGAAGCCATCGGCCAAGTGATGACCGGCGCGTGGTCCGAAGAGCAAATTGGACTGCTGCTTACTTCTCTGGCCGCCAAAGGCGAGACCGTGGCGGAGGTGGCTGGCGCCGCGACGGCGATGCGCGCGAACATGACCCCGATTCGTAGCCGTCACGAAAAACTGCTCGACACTTGCGGCACAGGTGGGGGTGGCAGCACAACCTTCAACATTAGCACCTCTGCTGCGCTAGTGATCGCAGCGGTGGGTGTGCCGCTGGCCAAGCATGGGAACCGTAGTGTGACCAGCAAGAGCGGGTCCGCCGACGTGTTGGCGGAACTGGGCGTGAACATACAAGCGGAAGTACCCCAGGTCGAGCGCTGCCTCGATGAGTTGGGCATCTGTTTCTGCTTCGCCCCGCTGATGCACCCGGCGATGAAGCACGTCGCCGCCGTCCGCAAGCGATTGGGCATCCGCACGATCTTTAACCTGCTGGGCCCGCTCGCTAATCCTGCGGGTGCGACCTATCAGCTGCTAGGCGTAGGGTTGCCGGCGCTGCGGCCGTTGATCGCCTCGGCAATTGGCATGCTTGATACCGAGCGCGCGCTCGTTGTTAGCGGAGGCGATGGACTGGGCGAGGTATCGCTCGCAGGACCTACTGAGGTTACACAAGTCGACGGTCGCGGCGAGACGCAATTCCAGTGGCAGCCGTCGGATTTCGGCCTGCATACCGCTTCACTCGAGTCGATTCAGGTGACCAATCCCAGTGAGAGCGCCGCAATCGTCCGCGACGTGCTAAATGGCGAACCGGGACCCGCCCGCGACATCGTGCTACTGAACGCCGCGGCAGGCCTGTTGGCCGCGGGACATTGTTCGACTCCCGAGGAAGGTGCCGCACAAGCAGCGGAAGCAATCGATAGCGGTGCAGCTTCCAAGCTACTGGAAGCCCTGTCGCGTCTGTCGCACGAGCCGGCAGCTTAGCATTCAATCGTCGTTTCAAGCTTTCGAGTTTGCCGTGTCTCGCTCTGTTGCCACTCGTGATATTACCGGCCAACTGGTGTTCCTCGGCACCGGCACTTCGGTCGGTGTGCCCGCGATAGGTTGTGGCTGCCCCGTCTGTACCAGCGAAAACCCGCGTAACCGCCGCACACGCTGCGCGATTGCGTTGGGCCTGCCCGATGGCAACTTGCTCGTCGATACGCCGCCAGATCTGCGTGAGCAACTCCTGCGCGAACGCATCGGCATCGTCCACTCGGTGCTTTACACACACGAGCACGCCGACCACATCTTCGGATTGGACGATCTGCGGCTGATGCAGTTTTACCTCGGCGGGCCCGTTCCGCTGTATTGTGAACCGCCCGTCGAGTCACGGATTCGCAAGGCGTTTGACTACGCGTTCCAATCGCGCGAAGGTCTGCATGCCGGTGCCGTGCCGCAAATCGAGATGCACTCGATCGGCCTCGAGCCGTTCGAAGTGCTTGGCAGTCCGGTAATCCCAGTGCGCCTGCAACATGGTCCGCGGTTTGAAGTGCTAGGCTTTCGCTTCGGTAATGTCGCGTACTGTACTGACACGAATTCGATTCCTCCCGCCAGCCGCGAGCGCCTGCAAGGTCTCGACGTGCTGATTCTCGACTGCTTGCGCCGTGAGGCCCACACGACGCATTTCGGTCTCGACGAGGCATTGGCCGTCGCGGCCGACTTGGCACCCAAACGCACGCTGCTAACGCACATCTCCCACGACCTCGACGACGAGGTCAGCGATGAGCTGCCCGAGGGCGTCGAACTGGCCTACGACGGGCTGAGTCTTCCGCTGAGCTAACGAATCAACTCGACCGCAATGCACGTCCCATCAGCGGCATCTGAGAAATCACCAGCAGCACTAGCACCATGGACTGTGGTTCGGGGATCGAACTGGCCAGAAGCGGGTTGCTAGGATACTGAACCAACCAATCTTCCAAATCCGCGAGAGAGGTGTCGCTTCCCACGTCTCGTTGCCAACGCAGATAATCCGCACCGTCGACATCACCATCGAGGTCGAAGTCGCCGGCAGCTGCACTCGGTGAGACAAGCAGATCCGAGGTCGAAAAAAAGACCTCTCCCACCGGGTCATCACGCTGCCAGGCGATCCACAACACCTGGTGCCCACTGCGATTCGCCGGAATCTCAACGTCAAAAAGATAGTGCTGGTCCTCAAACACCGCGTCTGCACGCCCCAAGAACTCCATCTGCTGCCAATTCAGAGCCGATGACGGCAGCCAATCCGCGGTGGTCATCCATACGTCCCACACGCTTGGATCATGAGGTGCGGTCGCAAGGAAGCTGACACTCAGCGTTTCACCAGCGTTGACCGGCGTGGTGGGCCAATCGGGGCTCACCTGATCAAGTCCCGCGTACGTACGAACACTGTCGGGCATATTTGCTTCCGTACGTCCACCACTGGCGATCTGCCCATCAGGCACCCAAGGAGAATAATCGAATCCCGGCGGAAGGCCCGCTTCAACAGCAGCTGGAATGTTCTGTGACAGTTCGTTCCAAGTGTAATAGGAGTCCTTACCGTCGGTCGCGACCGCGTTGCGAGCAAGCTCAAAACTCGGATTCTCGGGATTGGCATCGTAAACGTGTCTGACGCGACTCTTTGGATTCATTGCTGAGCCGTGACCGAGTCCCTTCGGCATCGGCAGAATGGTAATTGTGATCAAGATCAATGCGCTGGTACGAACCATATTGCCTACCTCTGTTCCTGTGTGTTCTGGTCGCTGGCGCTAATCGCAGTGGCGTAACTAACAAGGCGACACCAACTGATGAGTGTAGATCAACGCCCAAGATCCAGGCCAGCATTTTGCGGATTCGCCCAATCGGTCGCGGATGTCAGTACATACGATGCCAATATTTGGCACGAATTGCGGTGGCGCCACGAAAAAAGCCCTTGGCGAAGGCCAAGGGCTATCATCGATTCTTGCGTGCTATTGCAAATGGCTACTGCGCCACTGCTAAGCGATTCCCACCGAGCATCTCCAGATAGTCGAGCGCGATATTGACGACTTCTTCGTTGTAGGGAGAGATCGGGTTCTTCTCGTCGAGGGGAAAAACCGGACGGTCGTCTTCGACCAGTTCGTCGAAAATCTCCTCTTGGTCCTTCTCGGAGTTGACTTCCTCGCGTTCAGCCAGGTACTTCTCCATGTTCAGGGTGACCGTCGCTTCGGACTGGCGCCGCTTAAGGCGCTCGATCTTTCTCAACTCGTCGTTGAAGAACTCGGACTTCGCGCGGCGATTTTCGGAGTTCTTCGCGAGCGTATCGATAATCCGCTGGCTCGCGTACGGATAGTTGACATGCGGCAGGGGTGCCACCCGATCGAATTTCAAAGCGTAATCGAGATCGGCCTCGCCGATACCATCCAGGTAAGTAGTCCGATAGGGCAGTTCCAGGTCGGAAATCACCCCACGGTTCTGGGTGCTGTCGCCACCGGGGCGATAGAATTGCTGAATCGTCATCTTCAGCGCACCATAGTTTGGTGGATGGATTCGCATGATCTGTTGACCCAATTGGTTGAGCTGCTGGACTGTGCCCTTGCCGTGGGTGGCGTGATCGCCGACAACGATACCGCGACCATAGTCTTGAATTGCACCGGCAAAGATTTCGCTCGCACTAGCACTAAACTTGTTGATCAACACAACCAGGGGTCCAGACCAGACCATGCCGGCTTCCTCATCGGCGTAGGGTTGCACGAGTCCGTTCGGCAATTTCACCTGGACGATGGGGCCCTGATCGATAAAGAGACCCGTCGTGGCAACCGACTCGGGGAGCGAACCACCACCATTAAAGCGTAGGTCCATAATCACCAAGTCGACGCCCTGAGCGTTGAACTGCTCCAGCAGACGGCGCACGTCACGAGTGGTGCTCTTGTAGTTCGGGTTGCCAGCACGACGGCCTTCCATGTCCATGTAGAAGCTGGGCAGGCTGATCACGCCGATTCGCTTGCTTGTGCCATCGCCAATCGGTTGTTCGACGACCTGGCCAGTTGCCTCTTCGGAAACAGGATTTTCGCCCGGCTTGCGTTCGATGATTTCACTACGTGCTTCGCTGTCTTTCAATTCGATGCGTGCGCGCGTGATATCGTATACCTTGCGCCCCGACTTGTCGGCCGGCATGACTTCCAGCCGGACAACGGTGCCCGGTTTCCCGCGAATTAGTTGCACAACGTCGTTGATTTTCATTTCGACGATGTCGGTGAAGTCTTCGCTATCGCCTTGGGCGACGCCGGTGATGACGTCATCGATCTTCAGTCGGCCATCTTTGTCTGCCGCGCCGCCGGGCACGAGGCGTTTCACGATCGTTTCGCCATAAAGCGATTGCAGCGACGCGCCGATGCCATTAAGTTCCAAACGCATCGTGATCGTGAAATTCTCCAGTGTCGAGGGCGACATGTAGGTACTGTGTGGATCAAAGCTCATGGTGAGGGCGCTGAGGAAGTACTCGAGGAGTTCGTCGCCATCGGTTTGTTCCCAGTTGCGGCGGATCGAACGGTAGCGCTTGTGCAGCTTCTCGATGGCTTCCTCTTTGGACATGTCGTCGGCTAGTTGTGTGAGCAAGTCCCACTTCACACGCTTACGCCACCGCTCATCGGCTTCGGCTTCGCTTTTGGCGAAGGCCATCTTTTCGGGGTCACGGACCATGGTTTCGTCGACAGTGAAATCGTGGTCGACGTCCACATACTCCTGGGCGACGGCGATGCGTTCACGCACCCGTTGCAGGAAGCGATCAAAAACCCGCCGAGCCATCGATAGGTCGCCGCGTTTGACGTAATCATCAATACGCAGTTGTTCGCGAGCGAACTCGTCAATGTCGCTCTGCAAGAAGAAAAGTTTCATCGCGTCGAGCGATTCAATGAACTTCTCAAACGCGCGTTTCGAAGTCTCGTCGTTGACCTGCAACTCGGAGAGATGGTCCTGGTCCATCAGCGCCGCGACGAGTAGCGAGATATGCCGTTCGTTGGTCGATTTGCCTTGAGGCCGCGCCCAAACCATTGGAGCGACCAGTCCCACGGCAAGGGTCGACAGTGCCAACAGACTTAGCACCCAAACACGACGACGCGACGACCATCCACTTCCAGGGGTGGAAACCATAGCATTCCCTCTCTGACTAAAACCCAATGACAGACCTAATTGGTCTAGAGGTTGATTGGTATGAACAAAAGAGTCCTTCGCGGAGAGATGGTTGGGCCCGACCGATTCCGAGGCATTGATGAGCGAGATGCCGTTATGGAAGTCGCTCAGCCAAAGACCTCTCTCGGACGAACTCCTTCGTGTCAATGAATCCGCGGCGAACCCAGCGAGGGTGATTGCCGCCACACGGATCGGTTTGCGGACTCTCTCCATCGCACTTGCAATCATACTAGCGAGCGGCACAACCTGCGGCAAGGTCGAAGCATTGGACGAGCTCACACAACTCTATGCTGTCACAATACTTGGGACAAGCTGGCAGATCTTTGCCGCAAGCCGAACTTCAGGGATCTGGCGGTGATTCCGCGGCAGGAGTCTCGCCTGCCGCCAGTTCGCCACCATGATCGAGTAGGCTGGTCGCGCTAATCCGGACAGGGTTTCCGTCGGCATCAAAATCGGTTGTGCCGACCGAGATTTCGCCCCCGGGAACGTCTGGACTGCAATATGCGAGACGGACTCTATCTCCTTTTGACCGATAAGTGATTGTGCGGAAGCATGCGCAAAAACGAATGCGCCCCGCGGAATCATGGCAAGGCATCGCCAATGCGATCAGTTCGCTATCTTCTTCGACGGTGTCGGATGAAGTCTTGTTATCGGGATCTGCAATCTCGTCTTCTGATTCGCTAGCGACACTTTCCACCCTGCCTTGATCAAGGTAAGTGACGCGCCGAAGCACGTAAGGAAACAGCTTGGTTGCGTAAGACACTCGGTCGAGCAAGTTCTGGTCACCCTGCTGGTAGCGCAATTCCCACAGCTGCGCTTCGACCTGTCGGCCTGCGATCACCACCGGGCGGTCGCCTAAACGTCGCGACGTAGAGACGGACCCAGCCCCGTCGGTTTCAATGTGCAAAACACGGGTTTTCGCCTCACCGACGATTTGCTTGCCACCCAGATCGACGGTCGCTTGTACCTTGAGAACATACTTTCCTTCAGCAACCGTTTCGAGCGTCTCGGTCTGAGTCGTCATGTTTCGACTGGTCACACTCCCATCTTTATCTAATACGGAAGTGATCGTCTGCACCTTTCGCCAAGCCCCTGGCTGATACCGCGCCCACGGATGATGCTGGCGGGACAGCTGAAAGACTTCGGTTCCCGACTCGGTGGATTCTGTTTCCACCGTCGTGGTTGGCTCACTTGCAGGCCCTGAACTAGCGCCAGCGGGCGGAGTGGTATCTTCGTCCGCCGTCTGTTCCTGGCCACTCGCCACGCTCGGTGGCACCAGTAACAACAAGATGCAAGCAATCCGCAAAAACACCAACACGGCTTTAGTCACGAGAGGAGTTGATAATCTGAATGAACGAGAGATGATGTTTTCTATAATAATTGAGCGAGACGCTGGCGGAAGCCCTTCAGCTTTGCAACTTGGTTTCATGCCTTCAGTTTGACGAGTGAAGTACGGAAACCAAATGCTGGTCCCAGCGAGGAAAGATCGCGCGAAAATCCAGGACCACCTGCGCTGGTTCCACACGACTGACGATCTGAGGAGACGCTTTTTCCAGTCGATCTATCAGCCCGTCCATCCCGTCTGCGGTCGATCGGACCACGATCCCCCAACTTGCCGCTGACAGCTGCGAGTCGCCCGCGTCGAGCCAGACCGATTGCAGCTCGGCTGGTTCCGCACCCTCGACAGATTCACACTCGTTGATGAGTGGTGCGATTCGCTCGCAACGCTGTTGCAAGTTCTCCAAAGGTGCCGACAGCAACTGGAGAATCGGGATCTTGTGAACGGCCTGGTCTGGCATTCGATAACTTTGCAACGTGGCTTCCAGCGCTGCCAATACCATCGTGTCAGCGGCGAGAGCGTCGGACAGTTCGTGTTCGCGCAATTTCGCGACCAAGGCCTTCCTGCCGACGACGATCCCACAGCGTGGACCGCCCAGTAAACCGGACCCATCGACCACGACCAGGTCTGCGCCCGCGGCCACGCGTTCTGAAATCGTGTCGACGTGCACGTGACCAAATTCCGCAGGATCGCACAGCCCAATCAGCGGACTGGAAACTATCGTCGCGCCCTCGCACTGTGCCGTCATACTGACCGCAGCTTCGTAGCTGCTGGCGATCCAAGCCGATTCGCTGCCACATAGCCTGTTAAGCGTGGCCGCCACGCGATCCATCAAGGCTTGGTTCGATTGCTGGTAGTCCGAGGCGAAGCGCAACAGCTCACGCATCGCGTCTTCCGCCAGCGGAGCCCGCCACCGACGACTGCAAACCACTCCGGTCGCATTGACGGTGGGAGAAGAATGGTCCGCGCGCCCGAGTAGGCGGTGTGCCAGCCGTTCGGCCAATTCTCCAACCGAGGGCACGCCGCCCTGCTCTTTCCAGTTAGCTTGCAGCTCCTCCAAGAAGCCGGTGGCGCGCTGAGCGATCGTGGTTTGATTGACGCGCTCCACAACACTTTGCACGGTCGGATGCTGGAGCAGTTCGCCTAACGAGGGGAGTTTGGAAAACGGCGAGTCAGATTTCATGATATGTGGCGCTCGTCCCGAGAGTGATAGGTGGTGAGCGTCCCCAAATGAAGCTCACATACTTTTCTACCACTAACGACCGCGGGGCAGCTACCCGTCACTCACTTGGCCGACTGCAAGCCAACGTCGGCAGGCGACGGAAAGGGGTCGTTTTTTGCCTGCTCTAGGACCTCTCGCTCCCCCTGTTTCGAAGACAGACGAGGAATTGCCGACGCTGAGCGCCACATCGCACAGCCGCTGTTGAGCATGACAAACGCGCTCAACAATGCCGCAATTATGGCGCTCTGAGAGTATTTCGGCCGGTGCTGCATTTAGATGCCTTACGGGTCGAGACGCGGCTGAGACATAAACTCACCGACCGTTTGCGGAACTTGGGGCTCTGACGGACGAGCGATTAGCTTTTGCCAAATTGAGGGCTTTTTGTTGCCGCTTGCACGATTGATCGTGGTGCTGGTCGACGAGTTCTTGCCGAACGAGAGCATTTCTTTCGCGCCGTCAAACGCCTTCTTCGAGCCGTCTTTCATTTTGCTATAGCCCGACTTGAACGGCGCGGTCACCGCGTCCATGCTGGGCATGGTCACTTTTGGCATCGTGATTTTAGGCATCGTGATCTTCGGCATCGGAATGCCCCAACCCGTTTGCTCGACGGACCCCGCTTGAGGCGCTGCCGGTCCGCCCGCTGGTTGAACGGTTGCGTTGGGCTGCGGAGTGGGCGTATCGAACACCTGGGCTTGCGCCACGAGTGCGTGCCCGACAGCAAACACCGCGAAGCTAACATGCATTACAGTCTTAGACATGTCGTCATCTCCTCACACCTGAGCCATCGGGCCGACTTGTTATGAAAGTCAGCGCGTTAGAAACTAACGATTCTGTTCATGTTGCTTCATCGGGGCGGCGAAGTGTTGCAAATTGGTGTGCGGACGTCCAGAGGAGTTCACCGCTCCGAGTTGATTGACGACATTGTGAGAATTGTCGCAGCTGGTCGATTGTCGTAGGATAGCAATGCAAGCACGTTCACCACTGAAAGCAAATGCGAGCACTGAATTGGAAAGCCTCTCGATAAAACTAGGATTCGTCGGAGCCGGACGCATGGCAACGGCACTCGCCCGCGGCTGCGTCTCGTCGGGGCTCCTGCATGGTGATCATATACTCGCAACCGACCCCAGTGAGGCGGCGATCCACAACTTCGCCGAACAAGTGCCCAACTCGCGGGCAGCGGCCGACAACGGCCAACTTCTCGCGGAATCCGATGTCGTTGTGCTGGCGGTCAAGCCGCAAGTCATGCCCAGCGTGCTCACCGAATTGGCCCCCCATTGTGACGACCGCCACTTGTTCATCTCCGTCGCCGCCGGCATTACAATCGCCACATTGGCCGACGGATTGCCCAACGGCAAAATCGTCCGCGTCATGCCAAACACTCCCTGTCTGGTCAGCCTGGGAACGAGTTGCTACAGTCTCGGCCGCGGCGCGACGGAGGCTGACGGCGAACTGGTGGCCAGAATCCTCGATAGTGTCGGCTCGGCAACCGAAGTGGAAGAGGCAATGCTCGATGCGGTCACCGGTTTGTCGGGCTCTGGCCCTGCGTTCATTTACACCGTCATCGAAGCGATGGCTGCGGGCGGCGCGGCCAAAGGGCTTCCGCCCGCTCTCGCGTTGCAACTCGCAACCGAGACCGCGCGCGGAGCCGCAGAGATGTTACTAACCACCGGCAGCACGCCTTCCGAACTTCGCGACCAAGTAACCAGCCCCGGTGGAACGACTTTGGCCGGGTTGGAAAAGCTAGGTAAACTCGACGGAGCCCAAGCGTTTCGCGCGGCCGTTGAAGCGGCAACCGCTCGCTCCATTGAATTGGGTCAGAGTTAGCAACCAAGTAGAGGAACGTCACAATGTCCATCTTGTGCCGAGTCGACGACAAAATGGTGCCACTTTATCGAGTGATGTGGTTGGCGGCCACGCCGCACTTTTGCGGCGAAGAGGACTGCATCCGCGAAGGGTGCTACGAAGTGCGACTCGAGCAAGGTGAATCGGTTTGGGCGAGCGCCAATGAGCGCGACAACTTGCAGCAGTCTCTCGAACGTTGGCAAGGCGGACTGGGCTACGAAGAAGGAGAAGAGAACGATGGAACCTGGTAGGCGTTTGCTCAATAGCCGTACCTGAGCACAGATTCCGCAGTTTGAAGCGGAGACAACACTTTCTTCCTGCCTCCTGCTCTGCGATAATCTGTGGCACGCGCAATACCGTCGCAAGTGTTTGCGTATTACCGAGCCTCAACTCGAAAGCAGCCATCATGGCGAAATCAACCGACGAACTTCACTGGCGAGAAACCTACTTCATCGTATTCCCGCAAGACAGGCGTCCCGCGCTGGAAAGCGTGACCAAAGCACTCATCAAGGCCAATCCGAACTTTGAGTTGGAAAACCTGGAGGCTGACGGCCAGGGTCTGTTCGAATCGCTCTTGGTCGAGTCGGATCAGGACCACGCGGCAGTGGAAGTCAGTTACGAGGTCGGCGATGGGGTCATCGAACAAAACCTCGAGTGGGCGAAGCAGCTGCAAGACCAAATTGCTCCGTCGCAGCTGCAAGATTTAGTAAGGTCTGACGCGCGACTCGACGTCGCTCATTTTGAGCGCATGCCGGCCGGCAGCGATGATGCGCCAACAGCCACCGCGATGTTCGGAGAAGAAGAGTTCGGGTCGGAAGAAGAGAATTTCGACATGCTCGATCCAACCTGCTTGCTGACGGTCGTCGACGCACTCGCCCAGCTTACCGACGGGTTGACGTTCGATCCCGCGTCGGGTGAAATCTTGTAGCTAAAGCGGTGAGCGGGATTCCGACAGCGGAACGTCGCTCCCCGTGCACAAGTACTCCGCCTTCCGCCCTCCCCTTTCCACTTTATTGTTCATGCTTGCCAAAGAACTCAAACCCGGCGGCATCGTACTGCATAACGATGCTCCACACATGGTCGAGGTCGTCAACGTTCAATCGCCGTCAGCTCGTGGCGGAGCGACGCTCTACAAGTTTCGTGCGCGAAACCTCGTCACTAAGCAGAAGGCCGACTTCACCTGCAAGGGAACCGACAACCTCGACGAGGCAGACTTCTCCCGCCGACCGGTTACGCTCATGTACGCCGACACGGATCAAGTGCATTTTCTCGATGCCGAGGATTACAACCAATACTCGATCCCGGTCGGGGATGTTGAAACCGAGATGCAGTATGTCACCGAAAATCTCGAAGGCATCTTGGCACTGATCTACAACGACGAGTGCGTCGGCATTCAGCTGCCCGCCACCGTGCATTTGCAAATTGTTGAGTGCGACCCCGGCGTCAAAGGCAATTCGGCCACCTCGCGCACCAAACCCGCCAAGCTCGAAACCGGCCTCAGTATCCAAGTGCCCGAGTACCTCAAGCAGGAAGAAGTCGTCAAAGTCGACACCCGCACGGGAGATTTTCTCGGGCGAGCGTAGCGGTTGCGAATCTCGGCTTGGGACGACGCGAAGAATCGCTGCGCCGGGACTCAGCCGAACCTAACTCACCTTCCCGGCGTCTGCGATGGCGTTCACTCCGACTTCCCTTGGATTCCGGCATGATTCGCGCCGCATCGCAACGTTACTTGGACGCCTACCGCGGACTGCCTCGCGATGTGTGGCTGCTGGCGCTGGTGCTGTTTGTGAATCGCTCGGGCGCGATGGTGCTGTGCTTTCTCACACTTTATCTCACCAGTCAGATCCAGCTCACCGAAGTGGCCGCCGCGCGCATGCTGGCGATTTACGGCCTCGGTTCTGTCGGCGGTGCGTATTTTGGTGGACGGTTAACCGAAGTGTTTGGCGCTTTTCGCGTGCAGACGGTGTGCATGTTTGTGGCCGTACCCTTGCTGCTGCTGATTCCGTTGTGGAATAGCTGGCCAGCGATTGGACTCTCTTTGCTGCTGCTCGCATTGTTCGCCGAGGCGGTGCGCCCCGCGAATGCGACAGCCATCGCGCGGGTGACCGATCCAGAACTCCGGCCGCGCGCCTTCGCGCTGCAACGGCTGGCAGCGAACTTAGGCTTCTCGTTCGGCCCGGCGATCGGTGGGATGTTGGCAAAAATCGATTACACGCTGCTGTTCGTTGTCGACGCGCTGACGACGCTGCTGGCGGCAACGATCTTGTTGTACTTCTTCCGCATGCGTCGCGTAGAGAATCCGGACAGCCCACCACCACTCGCGCCAAGTAACAAGTCACCGCTGCAGGATCGCACGTTCGTCGCGTTTCTTGTGCTGATGTTCGTGACTTTTGTCGTCTTCATGCAGTTCTTAGTGACCTACCCGCTCTACTTGCGCGATCACTACGGACTGGAGGAGAATCATATCGGCCTGTTGTTCGCAGTGAACACCGGAATCATCGTCCTATTTGAGATGGTGCTGATCGACTACGTCAGGCGGTGGCCGCTGTTGCAAACGATCGGCTGGGGGAGCTTTCTCGCCTGCGTCGGATTCGGGATGCTCCCGTTCGGCGCGACCGGTGCGTACGCCGTGCTGTCGATGGTGGTAGTAACGATCGGCGAGATGCTCGCCTTCCCCACGACGATGGCCTTCGTCGCCCAGCGTGCCCCCCATGGCAGCGAAGGTCGCTACATGGGCTGGTACACCGTCGCCCATTCGGTGGCATGGATCGCTGCGCCGCTTGTAGGTGCGACGCTGTATGGTGTTTCGCGTGAAATGGTGTGGTACTGTGGGCTCGCGGTCGCGGTGGCGGTGTTGATTGGTTATCAGATGCTGGGCATGCGGACACAGAAGAGCCGGGCGCCAACCGCCGATTCATCGGCGCCGCAGGAGTGTTAGGAATGATTGACCTTCCTGAAAGAGTCCTCGATAGAGTCTGCTCAGAATTCCCCGAGTCGGAGCAACCGGCAGTACTTCGCACACTGGCACTCTGTTTCAATTCTGGTGGACAGGCGCACATTGGCACCATTCTCGATTTGGCGAATGGGAATGCAGAGTCCATTGATTCGCTGGTTGAAACAGCAGTAAATGACTATCGAAATCTGTATTATGACCATCGCAAAGATCCAGGATGGCATGTCGAAAAACTGCTGAAAAACTTACGATTCAAGAAAGTGTTCACCGACGCCGAAGTCACCCAAGTCAAAGATTTGCATGGAGGAATCGATTACGAAAAAACCTTCAAGTCGACTCTCGGACAAATCCGCGCGGCAAAAAAACGGATTACCCTGGAGCAACACAATCGAATACTTGCAATCGGTGGGATGCTAAACTACCCAACTCATTCACTTGACTGGCTGAGTAACTATCTAAATGACGACGATCACAAGTTGTTTGCTAGAAACTACAAAGACCCGTGGTGGAAGTTCTGGTGAACGGAGGTGAACTAGCTTTTTCTCATCTACTCCTCACAAGTGAAAAGAACAATGCCAGCTAAAACAACTGCTTCTGCCGCACGTTGGATCTAACGTGGAAACCCGCTTGCTACTATGACGACCTGATCACTCCTAATACATCACTGAAATCAGGCATCGCTAAGTCACTACGGCGAATCAGAAAATACAAATGCCCTGCGTCACTCCATTGCATGTTCCCAACGGACGTGACTGCGAATAAATTGATCCAGTCGGTGCCGTCTTTCATCGCGCGGTCAGCTTCCTCACCGGGAGTGCCAAACACTTCACTCATCTCCCCAAATAGCCAACCGCCACAAGTATCCCACACAGAATCCGCGCTACCCTCCACGACAGTTAGCGCTACCGTAGAATAGAACTGCGTGCCGCACCAATCCGACCAAATCTTTTCCGAGGCGGGTCGGTCGGCACGACTCAAAGTTGATACATCACCATCGTACGAGAAAACAGCGACCGTATCATTCTCATCACCAAATACGCCAAACACATATAGCCATCCACGGTTCGGCAGGGCCGACATACGCGAATTGGGAATATCGGCCAGATTCAATTGGGCAATAAATGGTAAAAGCTTGTCCTCTAGCTTAGGCCATTCGATCGACTGTGGAAGGTCAGGCAAACCTCCAAGGCGACTTGCGCCTAGAGATTGCTTTGACAGCGTAGCGTTCTCCAACTCTTGCAACGCCCTCTCGAGGTCGTTGATGTCGACATCCTCGGGAAGAGATTCGTTCGTCTCAAGTGTCTGCAGCACAATTTCTGGGTACGGCTCACCTGTCCCAGCAGCTTCTTGAAGCCCCGCTGCTCGACGGCGCTCCTTGTGAGCCTTTGCCTTCTGTTCAGCTTCCGCCGAAGCTTCTTGCAAACGCTTAAGGAATTCGTTCAAGATTGCCAACCCTACGATACTGGCGACTCACCGGCTAAAACAACTGCTTCTGCCGCACGTTCGATTTCTTCTTCGCAGATTTGGCAGGCTTCTTCTTCGCAGCCTTCTTGGGAGCCGTTTTTTTCTTTGGCGACTTCTTGGCGGGTTTTGCCTTCGCGGTCGTTTTCTTGGGGGATTTCTTCGCAGCTTTCTTCTTCGTACTTCTCGCTGCTTTCGCGGTTACCTTCTTGGTCGCCTTCTTCTTGGCTGGCTTTTTCGCAGCCGTTTGTTTCTTTTTCTTGGTTGCAGACGTGGCAGCCTTTTTCTTGGGCGCCTTCTTCTTGGCTGTCTTCCGTTTCTTGGGTCCGCCAGAAAAGATATCGTCCCAATTGTCTGAGAATTGCTGCGTGCTGCCGACGCGGACTACGCTCATGATGTGTTGACTCCGTAAATATCGAGTTTCGAGCTACGAGTTGTGAGTCGCGAGCTATTGCGTGAATAAGAAAGCTAGCAACTCGCGACTCACGACCCGAAACTCGCGACGCGCCTAATTCTTCTGCAGTTTTTTATAGCGGAAGCGATGCGGTGTGTCAGCATCCTCACCGAGACGTTCTTTGCGCTCGCGCTCATAGGTATCAAAGTTGCCATCACACCAGTGCACGTAACCGTCGCCCTCAAAGGCCAGGATGTGGGTCGCCAGCCGGTCAAGAAACCAACGATCGTGGCTCACCACTACTGCACAACCGGCATAGTTTGCAACGGCTTCCTCCAGCGCCCGCAGCGTGTCGACGTCGATGTCGTTGGTGGGTTCGTCGAGCAGCAGCACGTTAGAGCCTCGCCGAAGCAGTTTGGCCAGGTGCACACGGTTGCGCTCACCGCCGGAAAGCACGCCGACTTTCTTCTGCTGGTCGGTGCCGGAAAAATTGAACCGCGCGACGTAGGCACGAGAGTTCATCGTCTTCTTGCCGGCGCCCATCTCGAGTGTGTCATGACCGCCGGAGATCTCATCGTAAACGGTATTGTCGGCCACCAGATCATCGCGTGATTGGTCCACGTAGCCCAACTCCACCGTCGGACCGACTTTCAGGTCACCGTCGTCGGGTTCTTCCTGGCCCATCAACATCCGCAGCAACGTCGTCTTGCCTGCGCCGTTGGGACCGATGATGCCGACGATACCGCCCGGTGGCAGGCGGAAGTTGACGTTCTCCATGATCACCTGATCACCGTACGACTTACTGAGACTGGCCGCCTCGATCACGTTGTCGCCCAATCGCGGGCCCGGTGGGATTTGGATCTCAAGCTCCTCAGGCCGATCTTCAAACTCTTCAGCAGCCATCTTTTCGTAAGCCTGCAGACGGGCTTTGTTCTTTGCCTGCCGGGCCTTGGGCGCCATGCGGACCCATTCGAGCTCTTGCTTGAGTGCGCGTTGGCGAGCCGACTTCTTCTTTTCCTCCTGCTCCAACCGTTTGCTCTTCTGCTCCAGCCAAGAGGTATAGTTGCCTTCGAACGGATACCCTTGCCCTCGGTCGAGTTCCAATATCCATCCAGCTACGTTGTCCAAAAAGTAACGATCGTGAGTCACCGCGACGATCGTGCCGGTGTACTCGGCCAAGTGACGCTCCAACCACGCCACGCTTTCAGCATCGAGGTGGTTGGTCGGTTCGTCGAGCAACAGCAGGTCGGGTTTCTCAAGCAGAATCTTGCACAGCGCGACGCGGCGTTTCTCGCCGCCGGAGAGCTTCGTCACGTCCGCGTCACCGGGCGGCAGATTCATCGCATCCATCGCGATTTCGATTTGGCGATCAATCTCCCAGGCATTGGTGGCATCGATTTCGTCCTGCAGCGCGGCCTGCCGATTCATGAGTTTTTCCATCGCGTCGGGATCGTCGGCCACCTCGGCATATTTGTCGCCGATCTGCTCAAACTCCTCCAGCAGCGCTCGCGTGCCAGCGACCGCTTCCTCGACGTTGCCTTGCACGTCTTTCTCGGGATTAAGCTGCGGCTCTTGCTGCAGCAGGCCCACCGTGAAACCGTCGGTCAACTTCGCCTCACCGTCAAAGTCTTTGTCGAGCCCGGCCATGATCTTGAGCAGGGTGCTCTTGCCAGAGCCATTCCGGCCAAGGACGCCAATCTTCGCCCCGGGGTAGAATGCCAGCCAAATGTCCTTGAGCACCTCACGCTGGCCAATTTTCTTGGTGAGGTTGCCGATTTGGTAAATGTATTTCTGTGACATGAGTGGAATGTATGATGTTAGATAGTTGAACTATGATGTATTAGGGCTCTTGCTCTCGGCTTTTGGCTGTTTTTACGCTTGCGGCTAGAATTGCAACTAGCTCGTTGCATTCCGATCGTAACGGAGCTAGCAGGTTTGGTTTAACGATGCCGGATTCTTCGAGCAGCTCGAGCCAATAAAGTGTTTCATCCGCTTCCCGCAGCGAGATAGTTAGGATGGAAGTGAAGTGCTTTTTTGTGCCGGCTCGCGATGCTTCTCGATAATTTGCACCGATGGAGGTACCGGATCGCAAAAATTGCACACTCAAAGTACGGCCGGTTGGGGTTTCCGGAAGTGCGTCCACTAAACGGATCACGCGAAGGGCGAACTTTTTCGTGCGTTCCGCCATATCCCCGCGATTCATGATTCGCTCACATCTTCAATCGTCGATCTCCCATCCAACATGTCCACATTCAACCAAAAACCTCGCTTTGCTTCTAGGCCCCTGGAGTGGCTCACTTCGGGTGGCCGATCTACCCACACGACGACTGAGCGCTTCTTCCGGCTGCTTCGACGTGAATTCAGTACGACCGAGCCTCACAACTTGTTTAACGAAGACGTGGCGGCGCGATTGCTATTGCTTCGCGATGATTTTCGGCAGGTTATGGAGCATCCTCAATCGGTGGGCGTGCTTCAACGCAGTCTAAACGACGTCAACCCTCTCATTCGCGGGATCGCCGTTTGGCTGCTGAGCAAGCACGCGAATCGATTTATGCTGCTGGGCATCGAAGACTCGCGTTTTGATTATTCGCCAATGGTGCGAAAAAGGGTAGCCAGATCGCTACGCAAACTGGAAGCTCGCGAGCTGTTGCAAGCGATGGCTGACGAGTATCCGGACGACGAGGCCGTGCAGTGGTTTGCGATCTGGAAAGCAAATCCGAAGACTTATCAGCAGCGTCTGGAGAACTTCGTTAGCACGGTTGATCAAACCAATGCGGAAGCCACGTACCGCCCATCACGCATGCCGCTATGGTTCCGCGACGAGTACTGGTCGGGATCACCGCCCAAGAGCATCGAATACATGCGCGCGTTACTAAAGCGAATTCAGGCGCTGGTGCACGGATAAAATCGCAGTCACTCCCACTCGATCGTGGCGGGCGGCTTGGAGCTGATATCGTACACCACGCGGTTCACACCTTTCACTTCGTTAATCACCCGTGTGGAGATCTTCGCCAGGAGCTCGTACGGCAGATGGCTCCAATCGGCGGTCATGAAGTCGTCGGTGTTGACGCAACGCACTGCGAGGGCATCGTCGTAGGTGCGACTGTCGCCCATGACGCCCACGCTTTGCACCGGGAGCAACACGGCGAATGCCTGCGAGGTCTCGCGATACATCCCGGCAGCCTTGATTTCGCCGACCACGATCGCATCGGCCGCCCGCAACGTGTCGAGCCGCGACTTAGTCACTTCCCCCAGGCAACGGACCGCCAATCCCGGGCCAGGGAACGGATGCCGCCAGACGATGTCCTCCGGCAGGCCAAGCTGTAACCCTAGCCGACGTACTTCGTCCTTAAACAGATCGCGTAGCGGTTCAATCAGGTCGAAACCAAGTTCCTCAGGCAGGCCTCCAACGTTGTGGTGCAGCTTAATTGTGTCGGCCGGCCCGTCGACGGCGGCGCCGCTTTCGATGACATCTGGGTAGAGAGTTCCCTGTGCCAAGTACTTTACGCCCTCGATCTTGTCGGCTTCTTCCTTGAAGCACTCGATAAAGGTATGCCCGATCCGGCGACGCTTTTCCTGCGGGTCGGTAATGTCGGCCAGTTGGGTGAGGAAGCGATCTTCGGCCTTCACTACGTGAAGATCAGTCTTAAAGTGGTCACTGAATTCCTGAATGACGGACTGCTCTTCGTCCAGACGCAGCAGTCCGTTGTCGACCAGAATACACGACAGCTGCGGACCAATCGCCTCGGCCAGCAGCGCCGCCACGACCGACGAATCGACACCACCGGACAGCCCACAAATCACGCGGTTACCGCCCACTTGATCGCGAATCGCGGCAATGGACTCGGTCGCAAAATCGCCCAACTTCCAGGTGCCGGTCGTGCCGCAGATCTGATGCAGGAAATTGGCCAACACCTTGCCGCCCTCGGGCGTGTGCGTCACCTCGGGGTGAAACTGCAATCCATAGATCGGTAGCTGTTTATGTTTGACTGCGGCGAACGGACAGGTGCTCGTGCTCGCCAGTGGCTCAAACGCATCAGCGATGTTTGCGACCTGATCGCCGTGACTCATCCACACTTGCGTATTGGCGTTCACGCCATCGAAAAGCGTGTCGCTTGCGCCGACCTGGCACTCGGCGCGGCCATACTCGCGCGAAGGTGTATTGTCGACCGTCCCGCCCATTGCTTGGCAGGCCAGCTGCATGCCATAACAGATGCCCAAGATCGGCAGCCCGAGTTCGAACAACCCGGGATCACACTGCGGCGCACCGGGCTCGTACACGCTGTTCGGTCCACCAGAGAGAATGATCCCAAGTGGCGCGAGTTCACGGACGCGTTGGGCCGTAATGTCATGGCGCACGATCTCGCAGTAGACGTTCTGCTCGCGCACACGCCGGGCGATTAGCTGCGCGTATTGCGACCCAAAGTCGAGCACCAACACACGCTCTTGCGACGTCTGACGGGCAACGGGACTGGCGGAACCAGACGTAACTGTCATCGCACCCTCCTGGCGGGAAAACAGGCCAGTATACAGGAATTGCGAATGACCAAATACCCAATGACCAAGCCATTCGATGAGGCTCAGATCGCAGGGGGCGGGGAGTTCAATGCGATGGGACCGCGAACGGCGTAGTCTTGGCCATGGAATGTGCTCATTTTCTCGGCCTGTGGCACGATGCCAACTCTTGGCAAATCCATGCGATCGGCATCCCAGCACGTACCGATGGAGATCTCCTGCGAAGTCAGTCCCTCGTTGTGATATCGGCAAGCGTCAAGAAGCAGCTGCAATTGCTGGTCGGAAATCGTGAAAGCATGTCCGTGGAGTTGCTCAACTAGTTCCGCTGCACGCCTGCCGTGGTCGGGATCATGACCTTCATTGTGTCGTTCCGCATCATGAAACAGCGCAAATAGCCTGACAACTGTTTCGTCAGCACCGTTAAGACGACAAAGCTGCAACCCATTACGCTCGACATTCCGCCAGTGATTAGGTCCATGCAACGACCAGTCGCCAAGCGCGAAGCGAGCGATCATCTTTTCCCGCAGATCAGGAAAGTTAGGCGGCATGATATCATCCGTATCGCGTGATTCGGTTCGATGCCCTCTTGATGCCTCGTACCCTACCACCGTCTGTTGGTTTTTCGCCACTCAAGTTGCCCAAACACACCACGAACGATTATGATGCAAATAGGCAACGCGTGCGACGGCATCGACGGAAACCCTTGCTAGAAAGACATTTACGACGTGCAGATTTTGCTGACCAACGACGATGGCATCTATGCGCCGGGCTTGGCGGCCCTGGAACACGAGTTGCGACAACTGGGTGACGTGACGTTGGTTGCACCGCTGACGGAGCAAAGCGGAGTTGGCCACGCGATCACTTACCTGACACCACTGATGGCTCGCAAAGTGTTTGGCGAGGACGGCAGTCAGCGGGGTTGGGCAGTCGAAGGCAGTCCGGCCGATTGTGTGAAGCTGGCGGTCGCTGAATTGTGCCCCTCGCGGCCCACGTTGGTCGTCAGTGGAATCAACAGCGGACTAAACGCTGGCATCAACGTGCTGTACTCCGGCACGGTGGCGGCGGCCATCGAAGGAGCGTTTTTTGGGATCACCAGCGTGGCGGTCTCACTTGGCTACGATGACGACGACACACACTTTCGACCGGCAGCCAAGCTGGCGGTTCCCATCATTCAGCAAATTTTACAAAGCCCCGACTCAGCAAATCACTTATACAACCTCAACATCCCCCAGCAAGCACTCACCGGCGAGCCTCAAGTGCATGTCGTGCCCGCCGCAACCACGCCCTGGGGCGAAGATTTTGAGGAGCGAATCGATCCCCGCGGACGCAGCTACTATTGGGCCACTGGCCTAGCGCCTGATCCGCCCAGCGACATTGAAACCGACTTGTCGGCCTTACGAGCCGGCAACATCACCGTGACACCGCTGAAGTTTGATATTAACCATCGGCAAAAGATCGAAGAAATGAAACAGTGGCAACTCGGCGCAACCACCAATCGTGCCTAACACAGTTCGTACATGACACCAGCGCCGCTAAACACTCCCCAAACACAACTCTCCCCAACCTTAAGGACAGCCCGATGAAATCCTCCGCCCTGCCGACGACCGTTGCCATGTTCTTGCTGACTTGTGGTTGCGATGTGCCCCAGGTCGGCAACCCCGTAACCGTTGCCGAGGCGGAGGTGACTGAACCTGCCCCAGAACCGACGACCTCTCGAGTCCCCGATACGACGGTCGAGCACCCGGAATGGTACCTCCCCGATGGACGTCTCGACATGTCGGGAGTTCCCGGCGAACCGCCAATGACGACCTCCACGCCGCGCGAGATACATCCTAAAGACCCCAAGAAAGGCAAGCTCACACGGCGCCGCGGTGGCAAGATACTAGGCGCGAGCCTGCAGGCACTGCCATGGGCCGAGAACAAAACCAAGTTCGACATGATTAAGTACAACCTCAGCATCTACGATGCTGACAAAGGGCATTTCCCAAAGTCGCAGGAAGAGTTTATGGACGTGTTCCTCAAGGAATACTACCCAGCCGCATTACCACTCCCTGAACTGGAACCGGGCGACGAATACTTCTACGACCCAGAGGATCATTTGCTCAAGATCTACCGACCCGAAGGATAACAAACAGCATAAGGCACGGATCGCCACAACTTCCCACCTCAGATTTCTCCTCTCTGACGATCCTGCCATGAATAACTTTGCCAAGATTCCGACATTCGTTTGGCGATTGCTGTTTGCTGCGGCGCTGGTTGCCGTTGCATTTCTGACCGACGCACGTGCGAGCGACTGTGCGTGCGCTACCCGAGCGCAAGCTGAGAGCTGGGTCTTCGCCCGTAGCCGCTACACGCACGATCCCGACACGGGCGGGCGCGTGGCGCAATATGCTCGCAAGGCACCGGTGGAACCGCTGCCCGACCAACGCGCCGTCACGAGCGGCTACCGTCGTACACGACAGGTAATGCGCGGCGCTGACGGTTCGGTGGACACGACCTACCAAGTGCAAAGCTACGGCAATGGACGGGGTGGACTCGACGCGGAATGGGAACGCTTCCACGACGCCTGGCGCGGCTCGACAATCGGAGGCGGCAACTTCTTCTCATTCCCAGGCTACTTCGGCTATCCTGGTTTTCCGGGAGCTGGTTTTCCCGGAGCCGGTTTCCCTGGGTTTGGCCCCGGTGGTGGTGGCGGAGTTCCGCCGGGAACCGTGCCCCCTGGGTTCCGTTTTGATCCACGTCAGCGATTCGGTGCTGGATTCGGACGCCCCGACGCCGGTCGCCTCGACCCCGATGGAGCTGACGGATGGCCCGACGGTCGTACACGTACGCCCGACCGTCTGTTCTTCAACCAGGCCGTGCCAACACCGGCAGACCTCGCTGAGTAATCCAGTTTTCCCTCCCGATCAGGGAGCCGGTAGGCGAGGTCTGCGGGCGAGTAGGCGAGGGTCGAAGAAGGGCAATGACCTATCGAGTCACCGCCGCTGGTTGATTGCCGCGCAGACTGCTCACTGCGTTGAGCGGTTTGCCCTCCCAGTAGGCGGTGAAGTCCTCCAGCAACCAACGGCCGCCGCTTCGCTTCCAGTTGAGTTCGACTTCGTCGAAGTAACGGACGGCGATTCCAGATCGCGCGTGCGTGCCGAGCACACGCCCCTTGAACCTCGAGGTCGCCTCCGTTGGGTTGCGTCCCTCGCAATCAATCCGCAGTGCCATCGCGCCGGTATCATTGACGTTGACCATCGGCATAAGCGCTTCGATGTCGCTACGGATCTCCGTTGCCGCTGGGTCAACCACCGCCAGCACACCGTCGACATCGTTGGCTTCAATAGCGTCGAGAATCTCCTCGATCGCGACCTCCACCTGCTCGCGCGGCGTGACAACCAGGTATTCCGTAATCAGCAACAGTGAAGTAAACAACACAACGGCCGCCAAACCGACGAGTGGCGGCACGCTTCTGCGTGAAAGGAAAACCACTCCGAATAACGTGGCCAATACGGCACCGACTGCGAGAATCGGGAGCGGGTTTTCGAGAAGGGTGTCCAATCGCGTGTCCCTGCGTACGGAAGAGCAATATGTTTACCACAGAGTCACTGAGGACACGGGGAGGAAGTCCCTATCGATCTTGGTCATTGTCCTCAGCACCACCCGGGTTGCCGTTATTGTTCGCCTGCAGTCGCTCGCGGGCAAGCATCGAAATCGAGACGGCAAGAATTGCCCCCAGCGTGATAGCCAAAGGCTTGAGTCGAATCTTCGTCATTCCCGGGCGCGAATACTCGGGGACTTTCGTCGCGGTTTTTTTGCCGGTCCCATCTTGCGTGATCTTCAATCCATCGGCGATCGCCGCGCGAGCTTGACTCTTCCGTTCGATCTGCGCTTGCCGGTTGCCGAACTTGCCGCCGGTCACCAGCAGCGCCGTGAGTCCCACCGCAGAAAACAGCGCAAACCAGAGCCACGGGGAGTCGGTGATCGGTCGAGGCTCAGACATGCGACTTACGACTGCTGCTCCTGGTACGTCGGCCAGTCGGCGTAGCCTACCGGATCAAACGAATACCAAACGGCCATCTCCGCGGGCTCGGCGAGCGGCCAACCGTTGGCAAATCGCTCCACCAGATCCGGGTTGCTGATGAAGGGACGGCCGAACGAGATCAGGTCGGCGTGCCCGTCGGTGACTGCTTGCTCAGCAGATTCTTGCGTGTAGCCGGTACTTCCCATTAGCGGACCGGAGAACACTTTGCGGAACTCGGCAAGCGTCATCGCCTCACCCAGTTCATGAAACCCAAAGCCAGTCCCGTCCATTACGTGCAGATAGGCGAGGTCGTGCTGATCCAATTGCTGGGCGACATAGGTGAACAACTCGCGATACTCGGGACTACCCATCGCATTGAACGCCCCGTTGGGCGAGATGCGCACGCCAACGCGATCAGACGACCACGCCTTGCAAACAGCATCGACTACTTCGTCGAGCAGGCGGAACCGATTCTCAATCGATCCGCCGTAATCGTCGGTGCGCTGATTGGTCTTCGCCTGCAGGAACTGATCGAGCAGATAGCCGTTGGCACTATGGACTTCCACGCCATCGAATCCTGCCGACTTACCGCGCTCGGTTGCTTTCGCGTAATCGGCAATAATGCCAGGAAGCTCGTCAGTTTCCAGCGCACGCGGCACTTCGTACTCCTGCTTGCCGACTGGGGTGTGGATGTGATCGTTCTCGATTTTCAGCGCCGACGCCGAGACGGGCAATTCGCCGTCATGAAAGCTGCTGTGCGACGCGCGTCCGCAGTGCCACAGCTGCAAGAAAATCTTCCCGCCAGCCGTGTGCACCGCATCGGTCACCAGCTTCCAACCCTCGGCCTGCTCGTCGGTGTAGATGCCCGCAGAGTTCTGCCAGCCAATGCCCTGCTCAGAGATCACCGTTGCTTCCGTGATAATCAGTCCCGCCGACGCGCGCTGTGCGTAGTATTCCGCCATCAGCTCGTTGGGCACCCGTGACTCGCCAGCGCGGGCACGCGTCATCGGTGCCATTACCACACGGTTGGCAAGGTGCTGACCGCGCATGTCGAAAGACTGCAAGAGAGCTTGCTCGCTCATCGTTGATTCTCCATTCCCGCCGAAGTAGAAGCAAAAAGCAGAAACTGCGATTGAGCTAACCTTTTAACCTCGCAGCGAACGCAGGTCCGCCGTACTGGGCGCTCGCACCCAACTGCTCTTCGATCCGCAGCAGCTGGTTGTACTTCGCCATACGGTCGGAGCGTGACGCCGAGCCAGTCTTGATTTGGCCGGTCGACAACGCGACGGCCAGGTCGGCGATCGTGGCGTCTTCGGTTTCGCCACTGCGGTGGCTGGTGACGCTGGTGTAGTTATTGCCGTGAGCCAGATTGATCGCGTCGATCGTCTCGGTCATCGTGCCGATTTGATTGACCTTGATCAGAATGCTGTTGCCGATGCCCTCATCGATGCCGCGTTGCAACCGCTCGACGTTGGTGACAAAGAGGTCGTCGCCGACGAGTTGGCAGCGGTCGCCGATTTTTTCGGTCAGTTGTTTCCAGCCGTCCCAATCGTCTTCGTCGCAACCGTCTTCGATCGAGCAAATTGGGAACTTGTCGACCCAGCCTGCCAGCAGGTCGACCATCCCCGACGAATCGAGTTCTTTGCCGTCGATCTTGTAGACTTTCTTGTCGCTGTCGTAAAACTCACTGGCCGCGCAGTCCATCGCGAACCACACTTGCTCGCCCGGCTTGTAGCCGGCCTTTTCGATGGCCGTGAGAATCACGTCGAATGCTTCCTGGTTGGCACCCAGGTCGGGCGCAAAACCGCCCTCGTCGCCAACGGCTGTGTTAAGGTTTTTGTCGCTGAGCACTTTCTTGAGATTGTGGAAGATCTCGCAACCGCAACGCAACGCGTCGCTGAAGTTGTCAAAGCCTAGCGGCATGACCATGAACTCTTGGATGTCCACGGAATTATCGGCGTGTTCGCCACCGTTGAGAATATTCATCATCGGTGCCGGCAATAGGCGTGCATTCGAACCACCGAGATATCGATACAGCGGAAGTTCGCAAAACTTGGCGGCCGCATGAGCAGTTGCCAACGAGATACCGAGCAGCGCGTTCGCGCCTAGCTTCTTCTTATTGGGCGTGCCGTCCAGCTCGAGCATCTTTTGATCGATGCCAATTTGGTCGAGCCCGTCCATGCCGATGAGCTCGTCGGCCAGCACACCGTTAATATTGCTCACAGCGGTCAGCACGCCTTTGCCCATGTAGGCTTGCTCTCCGTCACGCAGTTCCCAAGCTTCGTGCGCACCTGTGCTTGCTCCGCTGGGAACGGCGGCGGTGCCCGTAGTCCCATCGGCCAAGGTGACATCGACCTCAACGGTCGGATTGCCGCGGCTGTCCAGAATCTGTCGGCCGTGTACGTCTACGATTGTACTCATCTGATTCTTCCTTATTTTTCTATTTGGACCCGATTGGTGGGGCATAACTGATTGGTTTGAGCCCGTCATTATTGAGGACCATTGCCCTGGTGTCGACCCTCGTCCAAATCCACCAGATTCTCAGGATTTGCCACCGGCGCGTTGCGTCCCGATCACCGCTACGGCACAATGGGCGATACTCGTACTGATGATCTCTACTCGTACTCTGGAGCTTTGCCACACATGCCGTCTCTCGTTCGACTGCTGACCATTTGTACTGTCTTACTGGTTCTCCTCACGGCCAATTCGGCGGAAGCTGAAGAGGCGCAGGCGAAGAAGAAGGCAGGAATGCGAAAAGGATTTGTGTCGCTGTTCAACGGCGAGAATCTGGACGGCTGGATCAAACGCGGTGGCGCTGCGGAGTACCACGTCGAGGGGGACGCGATCGTGGGCTCCTCGGTCATGAATACGCCGAACACTTTTCTGTGTACGCCGCGCCCCTACTCCGACTTTGTGTTGACTGTCGAACTGAAGGTCGACGACGGGCTGAATTCGGGAATTCAAATCCGTAGCGAAGCCCATGACGAACCGACGGAAATCGAATTCAAGAACAACAAGGGGGAAATGGTAAAGAGAAAGATCCCTGCAGATCGAGTCTATGGATATCAAGTCGAAATCGATCCGACCGATCGTGCGTACTCTGGCGGCATCTACGATGAAGCGCGTCGCGGCTGGCTGAACGACCTAGCGGGCGATGAGAACAAAGCGGCGCGGGAAGCATTCAAGCGGGGTGAGTGGAACAAATACCGAATCCGCGCCGTTGGCGATTCGATCAAAACGTGGGTCAACGGTGTTCCGGCAGCCAACCTCAAAGATGACCTGACGGCCGAAGGCTTCATCGGCCTGCAAGTCCACGGCATTGGTGGCAATCAAGATCTAGTGGGCAAGCAGGTTCGCTGGCGCAACTTGTTCATTAAAGAAGTGAAATCGAAAGCCACGCAAGCGAAGAGAAAAGCGGACCCTGCTGCAGCGTCTTAGATCACGTCGCATGCTCTCCGATCAGCACGACAGGGACGAGCTTCGACTGCTCGTCGATTTCGCTTAGCTGGAGGACTCCCGAAGTCCAGCGGCCATCGCTGGTCTGCTGCAGCGATACATTCTCAACTTGACGGCTCAGCTGGTGCCACTCGGCGATCGTTAGAATACGGAAATCAGCGTCGACGCCGGGTGCCAGCTGCTTGCCTAGGTTCAACGCCACATGCCCCATTGTCATCCGAGGGTTTAACTCGACCAGCGGTTTGATGCGGAGTTCCCCAGCAGCGTTTCGACAGACCAGAGCATCCACTCCAAAGTAGCCGACAAAGCTCCGCATTTTGAGTTCCTGAGTTAATCTCGGCTCCAGCCAATCGACGAGCGATCGCACGCGAGCGCACCGATCGGCAAGCAGGAATCGCCTCACGTCCGCCTCACAGTCTCGTAACGCATTGCCCAGACGCGTGCCCGCATAGCGCCGACCCGCCGTGACGACCTGCCGCGTCCAGCCGAGATAGGTCGGCCCCGTCGCGTCAGGCGGCATGAGCCACAAGCACGAGACATCAAGCACGCGAGCCAGTTCCGGTTCAATAACTCCAAGCGGCTCACCGCAGTGGTTGCGCGCAGCCACAACGGCGCGCAACCAAGCGTTGTCGGCGTCGCTCAACGATTCGTGACACGGCAACCTTCTCTGTCCACGCCCCGATGCCGCCAGGTCGAACTTGAACAATGCTGACTCGTAACCTCGGCGTCTGAATTCGGCGAGTGCTGGCCCTACCTCATCGAACTCATGCACTACCATCCCAACACAATCGACTGACGCAAACCAATCCAGCGACTCGTCGCTGAGCCAATCGCGTAATCGCTCGACCGCCCACGACTTGCGAAACAATTCACTGGATCGCTCCGACCAGGCGGGTGCGGCATGATGTGAAGCGCCGGCTAGCGGATCTGCAACACGAAGATTGTCTGGTGTCCAAGCCCACGGCGAGAAGCTATGGAGTTTGCGTTCGGCCAGCTTTGCCCGCTCGTCAAATGTGATGAACTCCGGCAAATCGAACCCCGCGTCCAGCAGATGTCTACAGAACTCTTGCGTCGGCTTCCGACGCACGAGCACAACGTCATCTTGCTTGGCCATCGCGACCATCAAGCGTTCCAGATCAACTGCAAGCTGATGCAGGAGGTACTCGTCCTTCACGGACAACGGGCCAGCCAACGCTGTTTCGGCCGCCGGGTCGAACCACCACACCGACGGCGCTCGTCCGCGCGACTGGCGGAAGACTTCGATCGCGTCGATGAACTCCTCGCTCAAGCCGGCTTGCCGACGGCCGGGGCGGTTGAACGCTGCCCGTGGGCCACGCCCACGCTGGGGAGACATCGGAAACTCCAACGACTGGCGATACGCCTCCCAATCGCTCAGGTCGGGGTTCTTCCATTGCCGGAACCAATGCAATCCGTGCCGCACGTGGCCGATTTCGTCCTCGTAAATCTTCTGCAGTACGGCAGCGGTCTTGTTGTCACCGATGCGTCTAAAGACCTTGGCAAAATGTAAGCTATAGTCAAGATTCGCCTGCTCAAACGTGAGGCTCAGTCGCGCCACGAAATCTAGGGGCGACTGCATCGGTTCGACGACTCGCCAGAACTGTCCGCTGAGAGGATACGTGCCGAACTCGACGCCACACTCCGCCATCCGGTGCAGATACATTTTGGTATGGGCTTGCTCTTCTCGCAGCGTAGCAAGCACACCTCGTCGAAACTCGGCCGGGGCGTCGGGGAACTTCAGCAGTACTAGCGCCATTAACTCCGTGGCGAGCAATTCATGATTCGCCAAGAAATGTAGCAGCTGTCCACGCGCTCGTTCATTTTCAAGCGAATCGTCACTGGGCGGCTGTGCGTTTCCGCTCGGTCCGCCTTTCTCACCAGCAGCGCAGTGCATTTGCAGCTGATGCGGTCGCACTGGCGTCGATAGAGAATCAACCTTTGGCCCGCGCCGATCGTCGTCGTTCAGTTCGCCAGGCGATTGAAGCTTTTCGTCGAGCGTCGATCCGAAGACGACCTGCTCTGCAAATTCCGTGAGGTTCATGGAATTTAGGGTAGTGGATGCGATCTCATGATGCTACGGTCGAGGAGCAGATGTATGTCTGCAACATGAACCAACCATTGCAGATTCCAAACCGCGGAACCTTGAAGGAATACCAATGAAAGACGCACTCACCATCGTCGCTCGCATCGAAGCAAAGACCGACCAGGTCGAATTGGTCAAGTCGGAGCTCTTGAAGGTCATGGAACCCACCCGCGCCGAAGCTGGCTGCATTCAATATGACTTGCATCAAGACAATGAAAATCCTGCTGTATTTCTCATGTTCGAGAACTGGGAGACCCGCGACCTGTGGCAAGACCACATGAATAGCGATCACCTGAAAGCCTTCAGGGAAGCCGTCGGCGATGCGCTTGCGGGCATCGTGGTCAGCGAAATGTCGCAGATCGCGTAGTGCTAGGTGAGCTTTCGCAACTTGGTCACGCGGCCACGTTGCACCCATTCGGCGACGAAGATGTTCCCGGCGGAATCAAAACACGCGTCATGCGGATGGATGAACTCACCGTCGGACCAGGTTGCTTCTTGGTCGCGTTTGGCTTTCACATTGCCTTTGCCGTCGAGGCCGTTGCCTAGCTGCGCGATGACGTTGTTTGCTTTGTCGAGTAA
Organism: Bythopirellula sp.; assembly: GCA_965228965.1. Taxonomy (GTDB): domain Bacteria; phylum Planctomycetota; class Planctomycetia; order Pirellulales; family Lacipirellulaceae; genus Bythopirellula. The sequence goes on along the minus strand of OZ245849.1, from coordinate 3,207,715 downwards.
CGTCAATCGCGCCGATAGGTCGGGTACCACCATCAGCTCGCCTTTTGTGTCGATATTGGCTGGCAGGATAAAGCCGTCCATCGTCCGGCGATGTTCACCTGCTTGGCTGAACCACTGCAGACGTTTCATCACGCGATCGGCTACCACCACCAGGGGTTCTTCTCCACGATCGTCAATCCAAATGCCGTGCGGCAGATGGAAATAGCCATCACCTTGATGTTCTTTGTCCGATGGCTTGCCAAACGAACTCACCCAATTGGCATCTTTGTCATAGCGATGAATCCGCCACGCCCCGTACCCATCGGCCAAGAAGAAGCCGCCGTCGTCAAGAAAGGCTATGTTCGTGGGTAAGAACCGATCGCGACCCCATGGACTGTCGTTGCGCGGAAACCGGTCCTCGCCGTCAGCGTAGAAGCCGCTCTCCATTGGCGCACCCTTACGCCAAACAATTTCGCCATTCGTGTCGAGCTTGGCGAAGGAACGTTGATGCTGATAGGCACAGACATAGAGAAAATCCTGCCCGCCTTCGTTGCGGATCTCGATACCGTGACCACCCCCGATGAACTCCCCGCCAAAGGAACGGACAAACTTGCCCGCTGCGTCAAATACGAAAATCGTGTCTTTGTGCTCGGGACTGTCAGCGTCGCGACCTTCGTGTATCACATAGAGCAATCCCTCGCTGTCAAACGCAACGTTGTGGGTCGTCTGCCAGACGAACTTTTCGGGCAACTGCGGCCACATGTGATGCACTTCGTACTGGTACTCACCAGTACCAACAATGGTCGGTCCGTCGGTCTTCTTCGCGGTGACAATAGTTGGAGCGGCCAATGCGGCGACTGACCCCGTCGCGGCGGTCGCCATGAAGTCGCGTCTCGAAAATCGATTGCCTGATGGAGTGGTCATGAAGAGTTCTCCGAAAAGCTAGTAAGTACAAGCGATAAGAGTCATCAAATTGCCGATTTAGCCTACCTGATTTACTCTACGGACGTCAGCCCTACGACCCCCGTCTCCCGGGCCTCCGTCGGCAAGAATTCCCCCCTAACAGCGCAACTTTGCCCAGAAATCTTACCGCGTGCCGCTTTAGGATTTCCTCGACAAGTACCGTCTTCCGGACCCCACAGCGCGGTGGTATCGTGAGTCTGGGGGTTGTAACACGACCGAGGAAAACGATCAGAGGCATCGGCAACAATGGCGACACCGAAAAATGTCCTGGGCACTGAGCTGCAAACGTGCTCGATGGATCCCCTCACCGGGTTTTATCGCGATGGCTGCTGCCGCACGGGTCGCGACGATCTGGGGATTCACACCGTTTGCATCCAAGCAACCGCAGAGTTTCTGGAATTCTCCAAACAAGTCGGCAACGACCTAAGCACGCCGATCGAAGAGTATCAGTTTCCCGGCGTCCAGCCGGGTGAGCGCTGGTGCCTGTGTGCGCAGCGCTGGACACAGGCCTTGCAAGCCGGAGTCGCGCCGCCGGTTGTGCTGGAAGCCACCCACATCTCGACACTTGAGTTTGCTAATCTGGAAGACCTTAAGGCGCACGCCGTGGAGATCGCGCAAGACGAATAAACTGGGGCATAGAGTCTCGAGGCCCGTTTTTGACTCGCACGTAGCTGAATGGACCCTCGCGTCCAATCGCTCCATACTCATCACAAAGGAGACCTACTCATGGCAGAGGTCGAACTCATCAGCCTATGGTTACCGATTGTGTTGTCCTCGGTAGCATTGTTTTTCCTCGGATTCCTCTCCTTCATGGCCCTAGGTTTTCACAAGTCGGACTGGAGTGAGCTCCCCGATGAAGAAGCGTTCGCCACCGCCGTACGCGACCTGAACATACCCGTAGGCAATTACATGTTCCCGTACTGTGCTGACGCTGAGCAAATGAAGAGTGAAGCGTTCATTCAAAAGCAACAGCAAGGACCAGTGGGCCTGGTGCAAGTTTGGCAGCCCGGTAGCGGGATGGGCAAACAGCTCGGATGTCAGTTCGTCTTTCTGCTGGTGACCACTTTCTGCATTGGTTACCTGGCGACACTCGGTGTACCGGCAGGGGCAGACTTTATGCAAGTGTTCCGGTTTGTGGGCACAGCAGGCATGTTAATCTATACCGCCGCCAATGTGCCGACCAGGATTTGGTTCCAATCGCGACTAACTGGGCACGTCATCGACGGCGTGCTAAATGGACTGGCAACGGGGATCATCTTCGCGTTGCTTTGGCCACAAGTATCTGGCGGCGGTTGAGAGATCCGTAGATACGACGTAAAATCGGGGCTTCCCTGCGAGGCGTTGCCTTGCGGATTTCTCGGACAGTGCAGAGCCCATTGCTCACAGCGTAGAGCCTCTCCATGAGCGAACTGAATCACGAGTGTGGCGTCGCTGCCATCTATCATTTGGCCAGCGACGAGCTAAGTCCGCTCTGCCCGCCGCAGGGCCCGGAGGAAACCTCGCGGCTGATGCCGCGGATGCTGCTCGATATCCAGAACCGTGGTCAGCTCTCAGCTGGTATGACCAGTTACAATCCGCAACGGCAGCAGCTAATCGACACCCATCGCAAGCTAGGGACCGTCAACCAAGCTTTTCGGCTCAATCATCGCGGCAAGGCCGAAAGCCTGATGCGAGAGTACGCTGGTCGGGCTGCCATTGGCCACGTTCGCTACGCGACGTGCGGTGCCGATGACTGTAGCTACGCCCAGCCTTTTGAACGGCACCATATTCAGAAACACAAGTGGTTCAGTTTCGCGTTCAATGGCCAGCTAGCCAACTACACCCAACTTCGCGACAAGCTGCTCGCTGAAAATGATCATCACCTGGCACGGACGAACGACACCGAGATCATCATGCATGAGATCAGTCGCGAACTATCGGGTGATCGACGACTGCCACTGATCGACGTGATGCGGCACTTGGCAACGCGCTTCGACGGGGCCTACACTCTCGCCTTGCTCAACGCTCAAGGCGAGATGCTCGTAGCGCGCGATCCGCTGGGGATCAAGCCGATGTGTTACGCGATCGAAGGTCCGCTGTTTGCTGCGGCCAGCGAAAGCGTCGCGTTGGTGAATCTTGGCTTCGCCGCCGAATCCATCAAGTCTCTCCCTGCAGGCGAGGCAATCACGATCAGCGACAACGAAATCAGCATTGAACGTTTCAGCGATAATCCGCGCCGCGCGCATTGCTTTTTCGAGTGGATTTACTTCGCCAACGTGGCCAGCACACTGGACAGCCGCAGCGTCTACCTTTCGCGTAAAGTACTTGGCGAAGAGTTGGCGAAGCTGGAAAACGTGCAGCTCGACGACGATACGATCGTCGTGCCTGTGCCCGACACGAGCAAGGCAGCGGCCGACGCGATGGCCTTTCAGCTGGGTGTGCCCAGTGTCGAAGGACTCATTCGCAATCGCTACTCGGGTCGGACCTTTATCGAGGGAGGCAATGACCGGCAGGCCAAGGCTGCGGTCAAGTACACGCCGCTGCCAGAGGTTCTCGCTGGCAAACGAGTGTTGCTGGTGGAAGACTCAATCGTCCGCTCGACGACGATGCGCGTGCTGATCGACAAAATCCGCGACGTCGGCAAGGCGAAGGAAATCCATGTGCGCGTCGCGTGTCCGCCGATTGTCGCACCGTGCTTCTACGGCATCGATATGTCCACGATTGGCGAGCTGTTCGCTCCCGAGTTTAGCCGTGAAGGTCAATCCGCCGAAGCCACGTTCACCGCGATGGCCGAGGAGCTAAAGGCCGATTCGCTCCGGTACTTGCCCGTCGAGTCGATCGCACGAGCGATCGAGAAACCCTCGGAGCAAATCTGCCAAGCGTGCATCACGGGCAAGTACCCCACACCGCACGGACAGCAACTCTACGACATCGCGCTCAGCCAGTACGCGTCCAGCGATGGTGAATCGTCTGGCCGCACTTACGAGACGACAAGCGTGGTCTGATCGCTACTGTTCGCCCCTTCGACGACGCTTTTCAGTCATGACCGACTTGTAGAATTTTCCCAACTGGCGGTCGCGATTACGCCGTTCCGCCAACGAGCGCGAATTATGAGCTTGTTCGGCGAGCAGCTTCATGAAGCTGACGACGCGGCGCTCGTCAAGCTCTCCAGACTCAACGGCAGCGGTGATTGCACAACCATCATCCCCATCGTGGCTGCAGTTGTGAAAGCGACACTGCTCGGCAATCCGCACAACGTCCTCGAAGAGCTCAGTGACACCTTCCTCGCAGTCGGCCAGTTGCAATTCGCGCATTCCAGGGTTGTCGATCAGCACGCCACCCGCGCGTAGCAAGTGTAGTGACCGCGCGGTCGTGACGTGTCGGCCTTTGCCGTCGTGCTCGCGAATAGCGCCAGTTGCTCGTCCATCGGCCCCCAGTGCATTCGCCAGCGTCGACTTGCCGACCCCCGAAGAACCCAACAACGCGACCGTCTGCCCTGGTCTGCACCAAGATTCCAAGACGTCGACCTGCTGCGGATCGCGGGCGTCAATGCTCTCCACGAGCAATCCCGGACGGAGTTGCCCAACCTGCCGACGCAGGTCACCGACGTGCTCGCACAAGTCGGCTTTCGTGAGTACAATCACCGCTTGCGCTCCCGACTGTATTGCCAGCGCCAAATATCGCTCGATTCGCGACAGGTTGAAATCCTCGTTGCACGAACTCACGACAAATATCGTGTCGATGTTCGCCGCGATTAGTTGTGGCTTGACCTCGGTGCCAGCGGCCTTGCGGTACAACAACGTTTGACGTTCAAGCCGCTGAGTTGCTCGATGGCTCTCCGCATCGAGCAGCAGCCAGTCTCCAACCGCTACTTCGCCCGCGGCTTCCGCCAGTTGGACTGGCACACGGAATTCACCTTGCTCGCCAGCTAGCAGAATCTGGCTCCCAAAGTGAGCCGAAACGCGTGCCACGAGGGCGAAATCAATCTCTGTCGGTGCAATTTGCTGCTGAAAATGTGGCTTCCAGCCGATCGCGAGGAGTGCTTGATCATTCATGCTGCCGAGTTCCCTAGCTGAGAACTCGACACGCAACCAGGCAGGAGGTTCGCAAGAATACGGCCTAGACCTTCTCGAATTCGGCCCGATACACCGGCTCGTCGTTGAGCCGCGTACGACGCTCGAAGTGGGTACGGTAGTCGAGGTGGTGCTCGGCGGGACGTTCTGGAACGTCGTAGGGGCCAACGAGTGGTGTATGGGACGCGATCAATTCCAGGGTCGAATCAAAGTACTCCTTCACGTCGGTCCAAAAGTGCAGTCGTCCCGATGGCCGCAAGGTGCGCACAACGTCGGTCAGAAATGTTCCGTTGAGCACGCGACGGCGGCGATGACGGGCCTTCCACCACGGGTCTGGAAAATATACGTGCACGGCCGCGAGTGCTTCGTCTGGCACAAACTCTCGAAACAATCGCAACCCGTCGCCGTGGACCGAGATCGCGTTGGTTGCTCGCTGCTTGGCAAGTCGAGCGGCTGTGAAACGTGCGTATTTGTACGACACTTCCACGCCTAGAAAATTGTGGTCCGGCTCATGCTTCGAGGCAGATTGTAGGAAGAGCCCTTTTCCGCTACCGATTTCTACCTCGAGTGGTGCTTCACGTCCGAACAGTTCGCACGGATCCCACGGCGTCGGAAACCCTTCCACGCTGAGTAGATGCGCCGAGAGATCGAGCGTGGGATCGATTTTCGGCAGCGCGCGTCGGCCCATGAGATAAGTCAGACTGGATTCTTGGGGATGCCGATTGGGAGGTGTGCTGCCTCGCCTTACCGAAGTTCTTCAACCGGCAACGGGACGCCGCGGATTTCTCCTTCGCAAGCCAGTGAGAACTCGCCTTCGTTGGGCTCAACAAAACCTTGGAATCGCGCAACCAACAGACGGCCCCGCCGCACGTAGCCGACCTTGCACACGACCGTCAGCCTGTCTCCCGGGCGGACGACGCCGCGGAACCTGACTTGGTCCAAGCCACCAAAGCCCATGACGTCGCAACCCAGCAAGTCGTGCCGATGTGAGTGAAACGAACACACCTGTGCCGCCACTTCACACATCATCACCCCCGGCATCAGCGGGAAGCGTGGCATGTGGCCCGAATGCCAAAATTCCTTGTCGGGGGAGACGTCGAGGTAACCTGCGCACACACGGTTTGCCGGATCGTCTAAAACGATCGCGGTGAGTTGTTCCATCGCATCGCGCTGAGGGTTATGACCGCGAATCTCTTCGAGATCGGCAACAACCAGAGAATAGTCGATACTTGCTGGATCGACGATCAACTCTTTGGTAGTCACAGAAACGGTCCTCAAAAACTATTGAAAATCGTTTGAATCAGAAAAGTACACCCGCAAACTCACAGCTCCGCGTCAAACCCAATAATCAAGCCCCAACGACCATACACAACGAATGCCATGTATTGGTGATTGGGGCATTGAGCATTCAGACATGCAATGCGATCAGGTCTTCACCTTCTGACGGCGATTCTTTCGGGGTCGGCTGCAAGCGGGACGCTTGCCATGATTCGCTTTCTTTACTTTACGACCAGGTTTGGCCATGACTGGCTCCAGTACTGCTGGGTTGGATCTTTGTTGGAACCCCAAATTCTAGCAGGTGCTTGCGAGCAGGGGAAGACAGGGAAACGGCGTTACCGGCGCCGTCGTCCTTGTGCACGGGCGTCCATGGCCGCACCCTAGGAAGAAATCCGATTAGGGCCGTAGGTCCCAGGCCTCGAGCCAGACGGTCGCGATCGGCTGCAGGCCGAACTCGCTGACAAGCCGCTCGTGCATGTCGGGCAGGTGGCCAGCTCCGTAGAAGATGCCAATCTTCTTCGTGCCTGCCGCCCGTTGCTCACGCAAAACTTCCAGTGCTCGTTTGTTGCGCTCGGTAATCAGTGTCGACCCCTCTGGTCCTGACAGCCCCGTGAGCATCGACTCCATGGAATTGAATTGCTTCGCCAATGCAATTTTCAACTTGCGCGCGCGGTCGGTCGAGAGTAGCGCGGCAAAGACATCGACGTCAGCCGACTCGCCTTCCGCGGCCTGCTGGCTCTGCTGCGCGATTCCCTGGCCCATCATCCGAAACAATAGCTGCACGAAACTCTCGTCCTTATCGGCCATCGACTGCATGAACTCGTCGGGCGTCAAGTCAGCGTGGATGAAGTTGGGACGGGTGTAATCGACTTTTTCCAATTGATGTTCTAGCTCAAGCATCGACTTCATGCCGTTTTGTAGCGCGCCAAGCGGATGGGCATTCGAAGTTCCTCGACCCCGCTCGACAACCGTACCCTTCGGTGCCACCAACTCGTAAAGAAGCGCGTCATAGCCTCTGAAGCGACGATTAAGTTCACGATAGTACGACGAATCGCCCACGTGGATCGCGCCCACCAGATCGACGTATTCAGGAACTTTCCTGGGCGATAAGTCGGCATGTCGGGGCGCAACGTAACGTACGATTGCCACTTCCAGTGCCAGCGGGCGTTTCTTCGCGTCGCGTCGCAATCGTACCCACTCCTCACCGGCAGCCCCCCCCAACGCCTCAACTGCTCGGCTCGGCTTGGCCGTGACAGCAGGTTGGGCCTGAGCTACCTGCGCTATCACCGTCAGCATTGCTACCAGCAGGACACACGTCCGGACTGAGTTGCCAGCATGATGAAATGGGAATGTGGAGTGCATGTGTTGGTACCTCGAATGGGAGTTTCAGGCGGCTTAAGAAGTATATGTCGGCTGTGAACAGAGTCTAGAGACCACATACAGGGGCGCTTTGCCAAATAGCTGCAGTGCAGTTGCTCATCTTCCGGCTTAGGCGACAACGTGCCGCATGCACTACCTCGCTACTTCATCCACACCGTGGAGATCTCTCGCCTCTCTGCTAGCAGCAAAACCGGTAATTTCGTTAGAGTTTACCACTCTTACTCAACCCGTGCGACTGTCAGGTCCGATACTACCGGCACAGGAGTATTCTTCGTTGCTCTCCGTGGGCACTCGAATAAACACCAGGTGCCTTACCAAGGCACTCCAACAAGGGTAGTTGGACGCTATGACCGTAAAGAAAAGAAAAATGCAGCACCACATATTCAAGATGCTTGCTAGTTGTTTGCTGATCGCAACACAGGCCACGATTGCTTCTGCACAGCTGTTGCCGCAGGTGCAATTACTGCAGGACGACCCGTGGTGTGGTGATTGCTGCGAGCACGACCTGCAATTCTTCGCTCCTGTGGACTTCGACCTCGACTGTCGGCCGATGCTCAAAGACTGTGGCTGGTATTTCGGATACGAGAAACTGAGTTGGGTGATCACGGGCGAACGAACTACCCTCGGCGACCCGACGGTCAACGTTCAGTCGGAGGTGTTCCTACCGCAAACAGGGGCTTCCACTGGCACCGCACCGCCTACCTACCAGGTCATCAACAGTGTCCAGGACGGTGAGCCCGACGCCGATTTTGCCTGGGGCAATCGTTATGAGTTCGGTAGGCAGAATCGGGGCAGCGGTTGGAGAATAAGCATCCTCGAGGGTCCCGAGCTCAACACCACAGATATCTATGGTTTTGACGAACTTACGATTCTGGGAACGCTGCCATTCCTGACTCGCACCGACAATGACAACAACCCAGATTCTCTCTTCAATCCTGACGTCCTATCCCCTGATCTCACGGTAACCCTCTTTCCAAACGGTCCCAACGATGTGTCAACGAGTATCAACGGCTTTGGCAGCGTGGCCGTCAACTTTAGGACTCCCACTGGGTTCCTCTCAGGCATACGCGATTACACTTTCGGCCCGAACACTGGACCTGTTGCGTCTGGGCCAGGTCGCGTAATCGCTGTTACTGGAGTCACTTTAGAAGAAACCAACGATGTGTTGACAACACTTCAGATCACTGGCGCTACCGTCACGACAATAGCGGACGGGCTACCCGACGACACCAACGGCGACAGCTTTACTTTCTTCTTTGTCGACCTTGACGGCGACGGAAACGCCGATCCTGGCGAACCGTTTGGCTTTGACTTTAATGACTTGCATACCTTCAATGTCTTCTTCGATACAGTCATCGCTCGAAATACCACGAGGACTGATGGCGTTGAACTGATGCATACCTTCGATGTTCCGAATCGGCACAAGATGAAGAAGAATCAAGATAGCCGCTTGAGAATCAGCACCGGTCTCCGCTACTTCCAGTTGCAAGATCTGTTCTACTTTGAAGGTCGAGGTAGCATCCTCGGTCTGACCACGATAGCCACCGACACACAGAACTCAATCTTTGGACCGCAGGTACAGCTTCAGTGGCACAAACAACGAGGGCGATTCGGACTTGACGTCGATGGCCGATTCATGTGGGGCTTTAACGTCCAAGACTTGGATCTGGATGCGAATATCGGACAAGACTTGCTACCTGGAGGGGTCAACAGTTCCGCAATCGGTCGACCAACCTCCACACGCACCGGTCGCCATGACGAGACGTTTTCTCCCTTCGTCGAGTTTCGCGCAGATGCCTCCTACAGCATTACTAATTCGATCAAGGCGAAAGTCGGTTACACGGCTATGTTCATCGATAACATCACTCGTAGTTCGCAAGTTACGGATTGGGTCCTGCCAAATCCTGGACTGTTGAAGGGTGGCCAGCAAGACATCTTCATCAACGGTGTGAACTTCGGTTTCGATGTTCTCTACTAAACAACTGCTGACTTGACGACCATCACGTAGGCCCCGGCACTTTTGCCGGGGCCTATTTTTTGGGCGTAGCGCGTTGGCGCGTACAAAACGCAGCTCTGTTTAAGGAGCTGCGTTGATGAATGTTTCGACTTAGCGCTAGGGGCGAGTGCTAGCTGTCCAACCCAGGGGAGCTAGGCTTTGGTCTCGTGCAGGCGTTGCAATTCCGCAAGCTCGTTGGTGAGCCGATGACGGAGCGGACTTTCTGGTCGCAATTCTTCGAGGAGATTTTCAGCGTTTTCAAACGAATCTGTCGTAAAATTGCCATCCTTGAACAAACGAGCCCAACTACGCGAAACTTCGCTTTCAGTCAGCAAGGTAACGCTCCTTATTGATTCAGAGAGTAGGTGAAACGATGAACTATTTCACTCATTATCTCTGCTCATGCCTTGCACAGCAAGTAGATTGCGTAATTGATCAGCCTGGTTTATCCGAATGGCCCCCCTTTGGCGAATTGAACGAACTCTAATCGAGTGGGTATCGGTCCGTCCTCTGATCAGCCGGCAAGCGCGAGGCATAACTGACATTCTGCATCAATTCACGGGGAGGTTCGCGCAACTCCCTCCACGGCAACAAGTTCGGTAAGCCGCGAAACGCCACAAGGCGCATGTGTATGTGGGAAGCTGTAGGTGCTCTGCCGACTTTAGCGGGGTCGAAGACTGAACGGCTTGCCGAAATCTTGTTACTTGCCATGAACGTAATGGCGGCCCGAGTTTTTCTACTGCGAATACCGAGTCTTTCGGAGCGGCGAAAAATTGCTCGGTCGGCGTTCCGATGGTAGTGTCAAGGGTTGAAGCTCTGGTTCGCCTCGCGAATCTGGGCTTTCGTACCCTGCTAGCCACTCCGGAAGGCCCTCCTGTAGGGGGTGTGACTATGGCTTACTCGGTCTACAATGGTGAATTACCTATCCAATCAGCCAGAGCAACCCTGACCTGCCGTCGGCTGCGATTCTCAAACATGGCTCCACGAGTTGGCACGAAACTGCCGCCCGTCCGTTGCAACTGGATGACCGTTGCGCTTATTGAGATCGAGCGGTTTTCGAGAGACTCACCCATAGCGACTTTGGTACCGCCATTCCGAAACACTGGTGCTGCGTCGCAGCCCTCCATTCATACCCATTTCCCTTAGGAAAACTCCTGCCGTGCACCTTGACCATCTCCCCGGCTCATTTTTTGGCCCCTCGAACCTTGTAGAGCTGCTCCAGCATCGCGCTCTACACCAGGGAGACGATATCGGGTTTCAATTTCTCGTAGACGGCGAGCGCGAAAATCTCCAGTGGAGCTACGCCGACCTGGACCGCAAAGCACGCGCAATCGCCGCGTCGCTACAGTCGATGGACCTGGAAGGCGAACGTGCGCTGTTGCTCTACCCATCAGGGCTGGATTTTGTCGCGGCGTTTTTTGGCTGCCTATACGCCGGCGTGACGGCGGTGCCCGCTTATCCGCCGCGGCGAAATCGCAACATGGCACGAATCGACGCGATCGCCGGAGACGCGGAAGCGAAAATCGCGCTGACCACGTTTGACGTGCTCGAACGCGTGCAAACGATGATCAGCGACACGCCCTCGCTGCAGCAAATCCGCTGGCGCGCGACTGACCAGTGGGAAGAGGAACTCGCCGACAGCTGGCAACGCCCCGACGTACACGGCGAGACGTTGGCGTTTCTGCAATACACCTCGGGCTCGACCGGCGCGCCCAAGGGCGTCATGTTGTCGCACGCTAACCTGATGCATAACTCGGCGATGATCTCCTACGCCTTCGAGCACACCCGCTCAGGTAGTGGCTGTTTCTGGTTGCCGCTTTATCACGACATGGGGCTGATCGGTGGCATTCTCCAACCACTGTACATGGGCAAGCCGAACACACTGTTTTCTCCGACGCATTTTCTGCAGAAGCCAGTCCGTTGGCTGCAAATGCTTTCGCAGACCGGTTGCACGATCTCGGGAGGCCCCAACTTCGCTTACGATCTGTGCGTCGAGAAAGTGACCGCCGAGCAAAAAACCACGCTCGACCTCAGCCGCTGGGCGCTCGCGTTCAACGGTGCCGAGCCAGTGCGTGCCGATACGATCGACCGCTTCAGCAAGGCCTTCGCCGAGTGTGGGTTCCGGCGCGAGGCGTTCTATCCGTGCTACGGACTGGCCGAAGCGACGCTGATCGTCACTGGCGGCTTCAAACAATCTCCTCCGGTGGTGAAATCGTTTGAAATCCAAGCGTTAGAGCGCAATGAAGTCGTTGAAACCGAACCCAGGGCTGATGATTCGCGCGAATTGGTCGGCAGCGGTGGAAACGTGCTCGATCAGCAGATTGTGATTGCTGATCCCGAAACGCACGCGTCGTTGGGTAACAACCGTATCGGCGAGATTTGGGTCTCCGGTCCGAGTGTCGCGGGCGGCTACTGGAAGCGGGACGACCTGAACCAAGAAACCTTCCAGGCCCGTCTCGACGACGGACGGGGTCCGTTTCTGCGCACGGGCGACCTCGGCTTCCTGCGGAATGGAGAGTTGTTCGTTACTGGGCGATTGAAGGACCTGCTGATTTTCCGTGGCGTCAACCATTACCCACAGGATATCGAACACACGGCGCAGTCAGCCCACGAGCACGTCACCCATTGCCAAGGCGCGGCCGTCATCGTCGGCGAAGAAGGCAACGAACAACTCGTCCTCGTACAAGAAACCGTCCGGCGTCGCGACCTCGACTTCCCAGCGATCATCGAAGCGATTCGCAAGAAGATCTCCAGCGAGCATGAATTGCCAGTCGCAGCGATCGTCTTAATCAAAACGCGTAGCATCCCGAAAACCTCGAGCGGCAAGATTCAACGTCACGCATGTCGCGATGGGTTTCTGGCAGGCACTCTAGCGGCACAGGCAACCTGGTCTGCGGAGACCGGCAAGGTGGAGATTACTCCCTCGTTGCGACGTCGCCGCGACGACGAATCGGCAACCAACATCGCCGCTTGGGTTGAAGAAGGTGAATTCGAGGAGCCTCTATCCGGCGGCGCAGCCGCCCAATCGCCTGCGGCGCAACCTGAATCACCCGCTAAGCCAACAGCCCCCAAGCCCGGCATCCACCGAAACGGTGCGGCTGCGGCAGCCCCACCCACAGGCGAAACGGCCGAGATCGCCGAAATCGTCTACGAGCAAGTGCGCAAAATCGGCCGCGAACGGGTTGGCGAGCTGACCTGGGACACCAACATCGTCGAACTCGGTCTGGATTCCCTGGAGCGTATGGACATCGTACACGCTCTCGAGGAAATGTTCGGAGGCCGATTCCCAGAGATGGTAACGCAGGAAATGGAAACCTGCGGCCAGGTGGTCGAGGCGATCCAAACGCATATGGGCGGCGGACTGACCAAGGCCAAAGCAGAACGCCCCAAGCAGCTTTCGATTCCCGACGAAGACTACGTCTTCACAAAGTCGCCTGAGTACTTGGCACTCCAGAAGAACTTGGAGATGACCAAGAAGCCAGGTGCGACCAACCCATACTTCACGGTACACGAAAGCGTGACCAACGACCTTACCACCATCGGCGGTCGCGAATTCATCAATTGGTGTAGCTACAACTACCTCGGCATGTCGGGAGATCCCGTGGTGATCGAGGCTGCCCGTCGCGCGGTGGCGAAGTACGGTACCAGCGTCTCAGCCAGCCGTGTCGTCTCGGGTCAGAAACCGGTCCACATCGAGTTGGAACATGCAATCGCTGACTTCATCGGTGCTGAAAGTGCGCTAGTCTTCGTGGGCGGACATTCGACCAACGAGACGGTGATTGGTCACCTGTTCGGCGCCGGAGATCTGATTCTGCACGACGGGCTGTCTCACAACAGCATCCTACAGGGTGCGATGCTCTCAGGGGCACGCCGACGACCTTTCCGACACAACGACTGGCAAGAATGCAATCGCATCTTGGAAGAAGTCCGCAATGAATATCGCCGCGTACTGATAGTGGCCGAAGGCGTCTACAGCATGGACGGCGACTACTGCGATCTACCCCGATTTGTCGATATTAAGAAGCGGCACAAAGCCTATCTGATGATCGACGAAGCCCACTCGATTGGCACAATGGGCATGCATGGTCGCGGCATGGCGCAGCACTTTGATGTCAATCCGCGCGATGTCGACATTTGGATGGGCACGCTCAGTAAGTCGTTCGGAAGTTGTGGTGGGTATATCGCGGGTTCACCAGCGTTGGTCGAGTATCTGAAATACACAGCGCCTGGGTTCGTCTACAGCGTCGGCCTCAGCCCACCTAATGCAGCCGCCGCACTGGCATCAATCAACTTGCTGCAAGAAGAACCCGAACGCGTTGCTCGCCTGGCGGAGAACTCTCGCTTATTCCTGAGAATTGCCAAACGCGAGGGCCTCAATACAGGTACGAGCAATAACACACCGGTGGTGCCTGTCATCACCGGCAACTCTGAATACGCGCTCAAACTTTCGCAGGCATTGTTCCAGCGCGGAATCAACGTACAACCGATTCTTTACCCAGCGGTCGAAGAGAGCGCCGCCCGTCTGCGTTTCTTCATCACCAGCACACATACCGAAGCGCAGATTCGGGAAACCGTGGCGGCCGTGGCCGAATCGCTAGAGCAGATCGATCCCAAGTTCCAACGGTCCACGTCACCGTCGGACGTGGATTCAAGGATTTTCCCGCCCAATCCAGTGATGCCGCCCAGCTAGGATAATCGGCAAGATCATCCCAATCACACAACGCGCGGACACGAGCGGCGATTGTCCCCCTTCTCACCCAATGGGTGACTTCTACGAATCGCCACTCCAACGCATCACATCGGCATTTGCTTTACGCCACAGTCCACCACGACTAAAATGACACTCGTGGGGAGAATGCGTCGATCGCCGCTCGCTGGGCTGCGATTCTGATATCAATCACTTCGCAAATGCGCGCGGCTTGGAACAACCGCTGTGCGTCGGAGTGGACACTCATACGTGCCTGCGCTGAGGGAACGGCTGCAGTGCGAATCAACAGAAGGTGAGGTCGCAGATGTCTCAAGCGATCGTTGATCCAGCCGAATTGCGCCGCTTCGCACAACAACTGGGCAACTTCAGTGTGGAGTTGGAAGAACGGCTCTCCACACTTACCAGCCAACTGCACAATCTTAACAATAGTTGGCGTGATCAAGAGCACATGAAGTTCGCAGAGGAGTTTCAGAATCACCTCAAAATGATCGCACGCACCGTTGAGACTTCCAACGAATACGTCCCGTTCTTACTTCGCAAAGCCGAGCGGATTGAAGATTACCTGAATCAGAAATGAAAGAGTCGCGAGCGTCGAGTCGCGTGCTACAAATTACGCAAAACTCGCAACTCATGACCTCGCAATTGAATCCATGTCCACTCCCGCACAAGTTCGTAACGTCGAAGCGATCGAGAACTTTCGCGCTCAGCTGGCGAAGTACGAAGAACGTGTGCAGTTGTCGCTCGAAGCGTTGACTTCGGAGTTGCAGCGGGCGACCGATTGGCTGCGTAACGATCGACCTAGCTTTTGGAAAAAGCAGACGAAACTGGCGGAAGATGCCGTCCATGAGGCAAAGATGGAGTTGGAACGCTGCCTGATGTTTCCGACCGTCTCAGGGGAACGACCCGCGTGTCGAGAGGAACGGACGGCGCTAAAGAAAGCTCAAGCGCGGCTGGAGTATTGCCGCGAAAAAGTCGAGAAAGTGCGTTACTGGAACCGACAGATCCAACACGAAATGTCGGAGTACTCGGGCCGTATCGGACAGTTGAAGCGAATACTCGAAACTGAGCTACCGGCCGCGCGAGCGCGCCTCCAGCAAATCGTCCGCCGGCTGGACGAGTATCAAATCGAACGGACTCCGCTCGCCCGAGAGCCCGAACCGGTCACGCGTCCGGGCGAAGAAATAGACACCGAGAAGTAGCGATGGCCAACTGGGATCTTTACACAAACGCAGCGCGCATTCGCAAAGCAACCGAAGAACTACAAATCGCCTGGGAAGAAACTGCCGAGTATTGGTCAGACGACGTGAGCCGCACCTTCTGCGAACGTCACCTGGAACCGATCGGCCCAGCAACAAAGATCTCACTTGATGCAGTGGCCAGGATGCAACATCTGATGAAACAAATCCAACAAGATTGCGAAGAATAGGCGACCGATTTGAATCACGTCCCCCTCTCAACTCGTCGCCAGCTAGAACTCATGCAGCAACTGCAGGAGTTGGCCAACCAGCGCGCTGAAGCCGAGTCAAGCGTCGCCAACACTTTGGCATCCGAGATGAAGGCAGCCGAGTCGAACTTTCAGGGGCGCACTGCAGCGTTGACGACTGACTTTGGCCTGCGTCGTCGCGACTTGGAGAATCAGTTTGCCGAGGCAAAGCGACAGGCCAACGACGAGCATCAGCAAAAAACATCCTCTCTACAGCAGGGTTACAACGACAAAGAGGCGCAGAGCCTCAAGGCTTACAAGCAGAACGCGTTGGCTGTCGAGCGCAAGAAGAAGGAAGCCGAATGGCAAGCGATGGCCGTGTTCGACGCGGCTAAGGACAAGCCGCAAGAGATGCTCGACGTGGCGGAGAAACGACTGCTTGCGCGCAAGCAGCAAGTCGATGGCCTCCGCCGCGACGGCAACACTCTGATGTCTATGAGACGTCTGCAGAAAGTCGCCGAGACGTTGGAGCCGACGATCGACGAAGAGGCGGCGCCTTCGTCCGACCTCCCTCCTGAAGAACGTCAACAAGAAAACCTCACCACGCTTCGCCAGGCGGTCCTCGACTTGCAAGCGCAGCGACTTCCGTCGGTACTGTTGGAGGGCGTCCGCCCGTTCGGCTGGTGGCTGTTCGCCTGTGTCGTTATCGCCGGCATAGGCGGCGCGGTGGTCGGGTGGTCACCTCTAAGCACGTCGCTAATCGGACTCATCGGTGGCACGCTGCTGTCGGCTGTCGTGTACTTTTCAGCAGGTGGCAAAGCCAAGCAACAATCACTCGACCAATTTGCCCACATTCTCGGCATGCTAAAAGAAGCCGACGAACTTGAAATCGCGGCACGAGATGCCGCTCGGCAGAACAGTCACGTCGATGCCGAACGCATTCAGCAACGAAAGGCCGACGATCTCACCACCGCCCAGGCCAAGCGGGATCAAGCGGCTGCCAAGAACGAAGCCCTTCGCAAGGCGGAAGCGGAGCATCTCGAGAAGCTGCTCGAGGAGGGAATCGCCGCAGCCGACCAAGTGCGCGATGAAGCGCTCGCGGCCGCCCAGGAAAAGTATCCGCCGCTGCTCGACGATCTCGCCCGCGAGCGAGAGGCCGAAGCCGAAAAGAACGCCCAGCACTACGAGCAGCGCAAGACTCACGCCCAATCGGCGCATGACGAAGCTTGGACCGAGTTAGCGGATCGCTGGCGGACTGGCTTCAAAACCATCGCTGACGAGCTGACTGCCATGCGAGAAGTCTGTCAGCAACTCTTCCCAGACTGGTCAACCACCGAGTGGAGCGATTGGCAGCGTCCCAGCGAACCGCCGGAGGCGATCCAATTTGGCACCTGCAATGTCCCGCTCTCGATCGTGAAAAATGGACTCTCCGAAGACGAGCGTCTCCGTCCGGAGCAAACCGAGTTCGCTTTGCCAGCGTTGATGCCGTTCGCCGAGCTACCGCGCGTGGTGATCTCGGCCGAAGGGGAAGGACGCAAAGCCGCGGTCGACGTGCTTCAAGCGATGATGCTGCGATTCCTAACGGCGATGCCCGCGGGCAAGTTGCGCTTCACGATTATCGACCCTTCGGCACTCGGCGAGAACTTCGCCGCCTTCATGCATCTGGCTGACCACGACGAACAACTGCTGGGCGGACGGATCTGGACCGACTCGCGTCAGATCGAAGAGCGGCTCACGTTGCTCGCCGACCATATGGAAAAGGTCCTGCAAAAATACCTTCGCAACGAGTTCGCCACGCTCCGCGAATATAACGAGCAAGCCGGTGAAGTTGCTGAGCCGTATCACGTACTCGTGCTGGCGAACTTTCCCACCGGCCTGAGCGACGCCTCGATTCGCAAACTGGAAACGATCGCAACCGCTGGTCCCCGCTGCGGTGTGTACACGCTGCTGAGCATCGACACAGGCGTGAGATTGCCTGCGAAGCTCGACCTGGCGCCGCTGCTCAAAGACGCCGTTCATCTGGAGTGGTTCGAGGATCGTCTGCAGTGGAACTACCCGCTCTACAAAAAACTACCTCTCGCGCTCGATCACCTGCCGCCATCAGATCGCCTGACCGATTTGCTTCGCGCTGCAGGGCAGGCATCGCACGAAGCGAGCCGTGTGGAGGTGCCATTCGACGTGGTTGCACCTCCAGTAGACGAACTGTGGTCAGGCACCACGGCGCGCGAGCTCGTCGTCCCCGTCGGACGAGCGGGCGCAAAGGAACTGCAGGCCTTGCGACTGGGCCGTGGCACGTCGCAGCACGCACTGATCTCCGGAAAAACTGGTTCCGGTAAGTCGACACTGCTGCACGCGCTGATCACTAACACCGCTTTGCACTATAGCCCCGACGAGGTGGAGTTCTACTTGGTCGACTTCAAGAAGGGTGTCGAGTTCAAAGCCTATGCGACCGGTCAGCTTCCACACGCGCGGGTGATCGCGATCGAGAGCGAACGCGAATTCGGCGTCAGCGTCCTGCAACGGCTCGACGAAGAACTGCGCCGCCGCGGCGAACGATTCCGGGAGCTTGGCGTACAAGACTTGGCCGGGATCCGCAAAGCGTGCGATGACAAAATGCCGCGTGTGTTGTTGATCGTGGACGAGTTCCAAGAGTTGTTCGTCACCGACGACAAACTATCTCAAGACGCGGCACTGCTGCTCGATCGCCTCGTTCGACAAGGCCGTGCCTTCGGGATCCACGTACTGCTCGGCTCGCAGACTCTGGCCGGTGCGTACTCGCTGGCACGCAGCACGATCGGACAGATGGCCGTTCGCATTGCGCTGGAGTGCAGCGAAGCCGATGCCCATTTGATTTTGAGCGACGAGAACTCGGCTGCCCGCTTACTCAGCCGACCGGGCGAGGCGATCTACAACGATCAGAATGGGTTGGTCGAGGGCAACAGCCCATTCCAGGTCGTTTGGCTCCCCGACCCGCGGCGGCAAGAGTACCTCCAACAGATTCGCGAGCAGCTTCCTAGCGACGTGCCACCACCCGAGCCAGCAATTGTGTTCGAAGGTAACGTCCCTGCCGATCCGCGCGACAACGACGAACTCACAGACTTGATTGCTCAGGGCGTCTCTGCTTCACAGAGCGATCCCCAATTGTGGCTCGGCTCCGCAGTGCGGATCGAGCCGCCCACCAGCCTGACGTTTCGACGGCAGAGTGGCAACAACTTACTGGTCGTGGGCCAGGAAGAACCGCTCGCCCTGGGCATCTTGGCGACCGCCGCCGTCACTTTCTCCGCTCAACAGAGTGACACAACCCCGAGCGTAACGGTCCTCGATGGGACGCGCCCCGAGTCGCTGGAAGCCGGGTTTTGGACGGAACTGGCGGCCTCGCTCCCCGGACGCATCGACCTACAGACGCCCGCCACGATCGACGCGTCGATCACCTCATTAGCAGACGAACTCGCGCGCCGCAGCGATGCGCCAGAGCTGACGCATCCGCCGCACTTTGTGATCATTCACGACCTGGCACAGTTCCGCAATCTGCGACAGACCGAAGAGGAGTTCAGCTTCTCAGCCAAGAGCAGCGACAAGCCGACATCGTCGGACAAGCACTTCCGCAATCTGCTCAAGGAAGGCCCAGCTGTCGGCATGCATGTGCTGATTTGGTGTGATTCCTACAACGGGCTAACGCGTTTTGTTGATCGGGTCACACTGCGTGAGATTGACTACCGCGTGGCCATGCAAATGAGCGCTGCCGACTCGACCAGCCTGATTGACTCACCTGCCGCCGGTCGCATCGGCGAGCAACGCGCCGTCTACTACCGCGACGACTTGGGCACCCAAGTGAAGTTTCGCCCCTACGGCAAGCCCAGCAACGATTGGGTCTCCTGGGCGTCGGAACTATTGGTGGACGAAAAAGTCGGCCTCAAGGCTGCGGAATAGCCTTTCTTTCGTCACTCGAAAGTGCGTTACACCGCGGTTGCGACAGCGTGCGCCAATCGTCGGCAGCGATCGCTCGCAAACGGCAGCGCCGCGAGTAGAACCGCTAATGGACGCTAATCAGCGCTAATCAGCGCTAATGAAAAATGCGCGGCATTGGCGATTGTTAGCGGTCGATAACGAAAACGCATAATCTCATCTGACGCGAGGGCCTTAGCCTGGAGGTGATGCATATGACGTTGGTTCTTATGACGCTTTGCGCAAGTCCTCGTTTTTGATAGGATTCAACTAGATCAAGGTGGACTTCTTCTACACGATGCCGTCAGCTTTTCGCAGCATGACACGGAGATGCCGGAACCGTTGGGTAACACTAGTGGCGAACAAGAACATGCACCGGAGTGACGGGCCCGGCGGAAACTGAAATCCAAATCACGTGGCCGTCACCTAATAATACTGGTCATCGATAAACAAGGAGCTCCCATGGCGATGGAACAATTCCATGCTGACGATCCGGATGCGATGCGGCGCATGCAAGCAATGTTGGGTCCGCAACAGGTCGACCAACAAATCCGGCAGGCAATTCAGTTCTGTTGGATGGCCTTGCCGCCTGACAAACAAAACGTGGACGCTGTTGAGACAGAGATTCGTCGCATTCTGGATCGTGCTATCCGCGACATGCGTGAAGATGCTGATCACTTCTGTGAAGGCAGCTAACTACCGTCTGCAGATGGCCGACAACCCTCACGATGGATGATCAAGTCGGCAGATAGACGCCTAATCTCGCGGCCCAGACGGTACCGCGGAGTTGCCATGGCGATTCCGCCAATTCTCCACCCCCCCGATTCGACGGAGAATGGCCTGTTCCGAGCGTGGTCACTACGGGTGTCGCGAGGCACGATGAGCGCGCTGATCCTTTCCTCGACTTGCACGCGACCACAGAGTCGCCCATACTCGTTGGCTGAATTGCCTGCCAGTTCTCCAACGAATAGATCGCGATTCGGCCCATGCGTCCGCTCCTGGTTCCGCTCGAAGCCCTGGTGTACGGTCTCTCGTACGCCTATCTGAACTACAAAATCCGTTCACCGATACCACTCGATCACAAGAACGCCTGGCGGGATTTGACGTTCGACCTGCCGCCTCTGGCAGATTGGCTGCGCAACAGTTGGCCAATCGGACCGGTGCGCCCGCTCTTGCTGCAAGCCAAGATGAAGCAAGATCACAAGCTGGGGATCGCCGATCACTATGATGTGTCAAACGAGTTCTACGAGCTGTTCCTTGACCGGCGCTACATGTTCTACACTTGCGCCGACTTTCATCACCCTGACGAAACGATCGAAGAGGCCCAGCAGCACAAGGCAGACCACATCCTGGGGCTAATCGATCCCAAGCCGGGCCAAAGAATTCTCGAACTCGGCTGCGGATGGGGCGCGATGCTCAAGCGCATTTGCGAACACACCGGCGACAAAGACAATCTACATGGTTTGACGCTGTCGAAAGAACAGCTGGACTACAACGACCAACACAACGGCTTTCATGTCGAGTTCGACAACTTCATCACGCGCAAGTATGAACCGGAATCTTACGACACAATCTATTCGATCGGCGCTTGGGAACACGTCCGTCCGGATGAAATAGTACCCTTGTGCAAAAAGTTGTATGACGCGATTAAACCCGGCGGCAAGCTGGTCAAGCACTTTTTCTGTCGCTCGACCGACGACTTGTTCGCTACGGCCGTCTGCTCGCAGCTCTACTTTCCGGGCTCGATCGGCTCCTCCTATCGTGCACACGTTGAGGCCTTCGAGGGAGCCGGGTTCCGCATCACGCATCGTTCGATCCACGACTACCGCCCTACCCTGCGTGCCTGGTTTGATCGCTTGGTCGAGAACCGCGAACGAGCGCTCGAGTTGGTTGACATCCGCACGTACAACCGCCAACTCACGTTCTTCCCGGCCTCGTGGCGCTATTTCCACGAGGGTCGCGGCATGCTGGTTCGCTGGGTAATGGAGAAGCAGGGATGAGACTGAAACGATGAGCTATGAACGATAAGCGATGAGGTTCTCTCGCGTTCTTTGCCCTCAGTTCATCGTTTATAGTTCAGCGTTTATCGCTTCTCAGATTTCGTTTATCATTCGCGTTCGTCAACGCTCTCCGCTTGTCACCTTCCCGACGAAGAAATCCTCTCCATGGCCAGTCCCAGTTCTAAGACCGCCGTCGCCGCCGCAATTGCCGGCAATGGCTGCGTGATGATCGCCAAGTTTGTCGCTTTCATGTTCACGGGATCGGGAGCGATGCTCTCGGAAGCGATCCACACGCTGGCCGACTTGCTCAATCAGGTGCTGCTGATGATCGGTATTGTGCGCTCAACGCGCGATCCCGATCACATTTACGAGTACGGCTACCAGTCGGAACGCTACGTGTGGGCGTTGATCTCGGCGGTCGGCATCTTCTTCCTCGGCTGTGGCGTAACCGTCTACCACGGCATCCAGAGCTTGCTCCATCCTCATGAACTGAAAGACCTCAGCTGGGCCATCGGTGTGCTGATTTTCTCGTTCATCCTGGAAGGCATCGTGTTTTACATTGCTGTGCGCGCGGCGAAACAGCAAGCCGAGGGAAAACCGCTGCTGAAGTTCCTTCGATATGAAGCGGATCCGGCCGTCACTGCGGTCGTACTGGAAGACTTCGTAGCGTGCCTGGGCGTACTGGTTGCTCTGGGGGCGATTCTTCTTTCCAAGCTCACCGGAGAAGTCTACTGGGACGCGATCGGCTCGCTAACTATTGGCGTGCTGCTAGGCGCGATCGCGATCTGGCTAATCGCTCGCAACACGTCGCTGCTGGTGGGAGCGAGCATTCCGGCCAAGATTCGCAAGCAAGTTGAAAAGATTATCGAAGCCGATCCAGCCGTCGAAGAGATCGTCGATCTGAAGACACGCATCCTCGATACCGATACCTACAGGATCAAGGCCGACATCCACTTTGACGGCGGCGCCCTGGCCGACAAGCTTCGTCCGCAACTCCGCGAAGCGTACGATGGCATCACGTCGTTCGAAGAGTTTGAAAAATTCGCCCACGAATTCGGCGACGACGTGGTCGAATTACTGGCCGCCGAGATCGACCTCATCGAACGAAAAATCCGCGAGGAAGTCCCGCAGGCGAAGCACCTCGATCTAGAGGCGGAGAACTAAAATCCTCTGCAGCGCCACCCGCTCATTCGTTTTCCCCGCGCAGCGCGATCTGCTCGATGGTCCAGACACGCTTGCCATCGAAGCCGACCACGTCGAGGGTTTCCACTCGTGCGCGTAGCTCGAACTTCTCGGCATTGACCTCGTCGACGATCGTCTGGCAATCGGCCGGCTCGGGGGCGTTAGCGAAAGCGATGTGCGGGAAAAACGGCAAATCGTGCCGCAGCTCCGGCCGCAAAATGCCCGTATACAAACGATCGTGCATCTGCACGATCTGGCTGAAGCCTTCGTCTGGCATGAAGAACGCGTGGGCATGGTCCTGAAAGCTTGCATCTCCCAGTACCGCGCAACGAAATACGGCCTCCAGTGGTGCTAAACCGGCCGTCCGAGCATGAACATGTTCGATCAACTCGGCTTCAGTGATATTCTCGGTCGGAAATACGAACGTAACGTGCGGCTCAATCAGCGAGAAGTACAACGGATCGTGCTTGCTACGAATCGCCTGGATCCAATCGAAGTCCTGCTGCGAAAGCGTCGGATAGTTCACCACGGCTAAGGCCAAAACACTGCCTCACAAGCTGGGTCGTCGAATCGTACGGGCGTATTGTCAGGATAGCAACTATCGCTAACGCTGCCCATTACGTTCGCTTGCCACTGCTCTGAGGATCGGCGACTAGTTCGACGGTAACTTTGCGGCTCGACTAGCAGTGTGCTTGTGACCGTGGGTCGGTTTGTGATTGGGCTCGACAGGGAGCGGCTTGCCAAGCATGTCGCCGTTGGGCTTGAACCCACCGCCATCGACGTCGACGAAGATCGGGTTGCTCACCGCCACCGGCATTGCCTTACCGGCATCAGGACCATAGACGCGCCCCAGTTGCAAACCCTCGCCGCCGGTCGCGACGATCACATGGGCATCCTTTTCTAGCGGCAGGTTGATTACCTGGTCGAACTTCTTGACTCCATGGGTGAACATCCGCGGGTGCTCGCGACGTGTGAAGTTCCACTGCGGCTCAGGCCGACCGTTGACGAACACCTGCACGCGATTAACGTCCAGCCAATTGGGGCACTGCACGCTTACGTGCAGTTCGATCGAACCGCCGGTCGCCACGAGATCTTCGCCAGGGCCAACTTGCTTGCCCGCGGCAGTTGCCTCAACTTCCATGAACGGACCGTTGGACATGACCACTTGGCCCTTTTCCAGCGCGTGGCAGATGTCCATCAAGTTCGCCTGGACCGGCTCGTCGGTCGTCGAACGCACGTAGTTGCGCAGCCAGCCGCTGCCGTGGAAGTTCCAGTGCGCATCAGTGTTCACCACGCCAGGTACACGATAGCCCAAGTTCAACAGCTGCATCCAATTGAGAATGATCGTGCCCCGTCCTTCCCAACCTTTTTCATTGACGGCCAACTCATCGAACACCATCGCTGGCGGATGCACTTCCATCACGTCGGCGTAGTGGAACATCTTGCGAAAACCCTCGTCCGGACTGCCATCCAGATCCGCATCACCAACCATTTGGGCGATGTTGGGGTGGTTGATCTGCACGACCTTGTCGCTGTTGTCGTCCCACATCGCGATCCGTGCGATCTGCACGGTCGGATCAGCGTGAACCTGCGGAGCGCCACCGTCCTGGGTATGTCGATGCTCGATCAGCGGAAACACATTCTGGTGGTTAATCGGCAGCGGCGAACCGGTCAGTTCCATGCCTGTGCAGGTGAGCACCCGATCCACCGCGTCGAAATGCTCCAAGTGCTCCATGTACGTCGTGATGCGTTGATGCTCGGTGCACGGAATGAACTCAATGTGCTCAGCCAGCAGATTCAGCACCCGTCCGCGCTGGTGTGACGTGTTATCTCCGGAGGGAGTCGAGTGACTGTGCAACTCGGAACTGATCCAACCGCTCGTATCAACCGACCGCACCAACTGCTTGTCGACGCGGGTTGTCTCGCCGGCTCTCACATCAACGGTCGTCAACACCGCGTCGTACTCGGTTCCTCGACTTACCAGCACTTCGTAGCTGCCCGGTTGCAGCTGCACGCGAAACTCGCCGTTGGCTGTGTACCATAGATTCCGCACTCCGAGGATCGCGCTGTCGGGTCCGAAGTTCGGATCATCTACACCTTGGCCACGGAATGCGATCTTGCACGGTATGCCGGCCCCTGCTTCGTCGACGATCTTGCCTTCGACAAAGCCGGGCGCCGGTCCGTCGAACTTCAGCGTCGAACTCGCGTCACCACCGACGGAAATCGACGTAGTCAGCGCTTCTTTGTGCGCCTGCTCGGTCACACTAATCTCGTAATCGCCGTTGGGCAGCATCAGCGTGAGCCGCCCTTCGCCGTCGGCGCGGGCCTTGCCCAGCGAAACGTCGCCCTGCTTCACTTCGACGTAGGCGTCGGCCACCGGACCATTCCCGTCGGCGATCTTGATTTCCTGGACAGACAGACCTTGGCGTTTTAGGCTTCGCGCCGTCGTGGCCGCTTGCAGCGTGTCGGCCGCGGGAATCAACTGCCGAGTGAACACTGCTTCGCCGCCCGCTGGCACGACAATTCCCGCTTCGTTACCGTCGACCACGTACTCAATGGAATACGCTCGCCGCGGGTTGCCTGACTTCTCCTTCCGCACGGTCGCCGCCTGCGACGTCAGACCGTAGGCACCGCGCCAGTAGCGATCGTAGCACCAAGCCATGTTGCAGCCCTCGTCGAAGCCAAACTTAAACTCCCCGTCAGCGCGGATGCCGTCGAGCACTTTGATGGTCTTGGCCTCCTCGCCGTTGTTGATCAATAACGTGGTCACCGTCAGATAGTCTCGCCCGTCGGCCAGTTCGTAGCCGATGACCGTCTCGACCGACTTGTCAGCGTTCGCCGCTGTCGACTCCGCTTTGAACGCCAGTCGAGCCGACCCGTCTGCTGCCGGAAGCTGCTCAGGCCAATCAACCGGACCCGTCAAGGTGTAGGTGCCGCCGTGCGGATAGTAGCAACTCAGCTGATCGCTCTCCGCATCGCGACGCGTCAGGTCGATCACGGCGCCACCAACGTTCTTGACGGTCATGTTCGCCTTGCGACCCTCGACCGCTTCGCCGATCACCGCCACCACACGATCGCTGCGCAAGACGAAGTCGCCGTAAATGCAATCGACCTCTTTTCCTTGCGGCACATACTCGTCCCAGTTTTGCTTGTCGAGTTGCACCACCTCCGCAGCATTCGTGGGGGCACCAAATAGAACTACCAACAAACTGCACAACAGACTTCGCACGTTGCTTCTCCCTTCATCGCAACACCGAGAGCAGATTCGAAGTGCCAATCACCGCCCACACGGCCAGACACACGATTCGCAGATCCATATCGCTCGAATATAGCGTTGCCCCGGCAGTTGTCGAATCGGCACGAACGGCTCGCCGGAGATTTTTTGAATCTTCACATTACTGTTCTCCAGTCAGAATACTCGATACATGCAGGTAGGAGTGCCGTGGCAACGAACTTCTGGCGTGCTAAAATGGGAGCTGCGTTGGCACCGACCTATCCAAAACACTCCTCCTGCCGAATATCTAGTGGACCTCACTCAGATACTCAACGAAGCAAAAGTCGGCGACTCCGTCGCGCGAGCGCAGCTGATCGAAGCAGCGTACCAGGAATTGCGGCAGCTGGCTGTCGGCAAGATGGCTGACGAACGGCAGGACCATACCCTGACTTCGACGGCGTTGGTCCACGAAGTCTCGATGCGAATGCTCAACGAAAGCCAGCTACCGATGGAGAATCGGAGCCAGTTTTTTGCGTATGCTTCCAAGGCGATGCGCAACTTGCTGATTGATCATGCTCGTACTCGTGGACGGCAGAAACGTGGCGGCGACCGCAAGAAGTTCTCCTTTGACGAGGCGATGATCGCATGTAATCAACAGCGTGATGAGTTTCTCCAACTCAATGAAGTATTGGAGCAGTTTGAAGAGATTGAACCTCGCAAGGCACAAGTCGTCGAGATGCGTTACTTTGGTGGCATGTCGAATCAAGAAATTGCATCAGCTTTGGGCGTGTCGCTTGCCACCGTGAAGCGAGACTGGCTTGTCGCCCAATCTTGGTTGCTCCGAGAGTTGATTCATGACGATTCACCCAGTGGCGACGCTCAGCAAGTGGCGGAGTGATAAGTATGGATCGCAGCCAGAAGGCAATCCAGGTATTTGAGCAAGCTCTAGAGCTTTCGGGTGGAGACCTCGACGATTTTCTGACGCAAGCGTGCTTGGATGACGAGGCACTGCGCGCCGATGTGGAGTCCCTTCTGGCTGTGGCTGAAGACGCTGAGGGGTTCCTCCCCGTCCAATTGGAGCAAGATGCTTCCACGGTTCGTCCCTCTCTAGATGCCACGATTCACGGGAAGCATGCTGATCTAGACGGCGCGCTGCGTCCGGGGATGGAACTTGCAGGGCGCTACCGCGTCGTCAACAAGATCGGCGCTGGAGGGATGGGAAGAGTTTATCGCGCGGTCGACATCCGATTGGAACGCGACGTCGCCGTCAAGCTCTTAAACGCGACAAACTTACGCGATCAGGACATGCAAGCGCGCTTTCATCGAGAAATGAAGTCGGTAGCCGGTTTGTCCCATCCCAACATCATCGCTCTCCATGATGTAGCAGACCACGGTGACGTGACTTTTGCAGTGATGGAGTTTGTTGAGGGCCGTACCCTGCGGGAGCTAATATCCGATGGTCTTGAGCTGCGTCAGAGCCTGGCTCTTGCGCGTGACATCGTGCTGGGACTTCAGGCAGCGCATGATCGGAACATCATGCATCGCGACATCAAGCCTGAAAACATTATTCTTGCCCTTGATGGAAAGGCGAAGATTCTTGACTTTGGGCTGGCACGCCGCGAAGACGTGGCGACGGACGCTGAGCCGCACATCGCGCTCGAGTCCCCCCAAGATATCACCAGCGCGTCGCTGACACCGGGTACGGTGCCGTATATGTCTCCAGAGCAGGCTAACGGTTGTGTGCTTAGCTGCAGCACCGACGTGTTCTCGCTGGGTATCGTCCTGTTTGAAATGCTGACGGGAGTCAATCCATTTCGTGCAGCGACCGCCCACGAAACCATGGAGAGAGTTCGCCGAGCTGTAGTGCCAGACAGCCGCGACTTCGTCGCTGATATTTCTGACGAATTGCACACGCTGCTGCTGTCGATGCTATCAATTCAACCTGACCGGCGACCCACAACAGCAGAGATCATTGCTCAGATTGACGAATTGAGAGCCGCACGGCCTGTTGCCAAAGACCCCCAACCGCGCGCGCTGCCGTCACTGGCCATCTTGCCCTTGAAGGTCGCCGGCGGAAATGAGGAACTCACCGAGGTAGCGTGGGGGTTGGTCGAAAACCTCACTTCCATTCTGCATCGAGTTCCGCTCCTGTCGTTGGCTGCGCCCTCTTCTCATAACAGCCTTGATGGTATGACTCCCAGGGAAATAGGAAACAGCTTAGGGGTCACCTTCGTAGTCGAAGGCAGCATGCGGCAGCTGGGAAACTCAGTCGCCGCAGGCATTCGATTGATTGACGCCCGCAATGGCTTTCAGGTTTGGGGACATCAATTTGAGAGTGCCGACAGCTCAGATCACACGACGGAACTGCTCCATGCCATTTTGCCTCGGTTGGAATCCCAACTCATGCGGGCGATGTCCGACTCTCTGAAGGGGCAGGACGGTGAACTCAGCAGCCAGCAACTCTTGCTGCAAGGTATCGGTACGCTTGCAATGAAAGGGTGGCACAAAGCCGCATTCCTGGAGGCGGCCGACTTGCTGCGAGCGTCGATCCGGCTGGACCCGACATTCGCATTGACGCACGCCTACCTCGCATTGGTGAACGGCTTGGGGCACCGCGTCGGCATCCTGCGCGAGTCCAACGAGGTGGTACGCGAAGCCATCGCGGAAGCGGAACTGGCGCTTGAGCTCGACAGTATGGACTCTACGGTACTTGGCATCGCCGGGTGTGCGCTGGCCGACGTCGGTCAGATGGATAGAGCCATTCAAGTCATCAAGAGTGCCATTGATTTGAATCCCAATAACGCGCAAGCACAGGCGGCCCTGGGGGCGGCGTATATGCTTGAAGACCGGCACGATGAAGCGATCGTTCTACTAACCAAGGGTATTCGCATTAGCCCTATGGATAAGAGTCTGGCGGTCTGGTACGCCGCCCTGGCGCTCGCGTACTTTCGAACTAACTCATTTGACGAGGCGATTTCCGCTGCTCAATCAGGTTGCGAATCGAACGACAAGAACTATCTTCCCCGGGTTATTCTCGCGGCGGTGTTTGCAGCACGCGGCGAAACTGATGAGGCTGCCAAAGCAATGAAGGAGAGTCTTCGGGTCAAGCCAGATCTCGCTAAGCATGAGATCGAAACGCTCGTCGGTTCCGAGTACGTGGAGCCACTCTGGGCGCTACGGGCAGATTGCTAGTCTTGCCCTCGTCGATCGCCGCATCTGACGGTGCCTGCCAGCACCGGTGAGGCAGCCATGCGCCAGCAACGATGCCCGGCGCCCCTCAGATCGCTTCAATCTCTACTGTGCCTGCATGGAAGAGTCAGCCTGGCGAGTCTGCTGAGGGTCGATCGGCCTCGCGAAAGAATCCCGGTTCACTGTGATTTTGTGTCGGTGGGACCTTGTTTCTTAGGGTTTTCGCGAAAAGCGAAGAAGTTTTCCTCCACCCGTGAGCCATTCACGGATTGAACGTCGCCCGGTCGGGTGAGGCAGCTCAGATTCGAGTGCCAGCCACGACACCCTCCAGCTATTCGGGAGACAACTCATGCATTGCTTTCACCGCAACCTATCACTACAAAACTTGCTCATCGTCCTCACATTGGCGGTAAGCTATTCCGCCAAGATGGTCCAAGGCCAACCCGCGCTATGGCAGAATAGTAGCGGCGGCTTTTACGAAACCGGCAGCAACTGGATTCCAAGCTCCGTACCCAGTCCCTCTAGCCAACTCGTGTTCGGTTTGCCCGGCGAGTACGACATCAGTTTCCTGAGCGACCATACGGCCGGCGGATTGACGGTATCCAACGGTGCCAACATCGCCTTCACGCGCGGCGGAGTTGGCAGCCCCAGCCGCCGGCTTACCATTGCCGGTGACGCGCTGATACAGAGTGCCCAGTTGGTCCTCGAAGGAGATCCCGCTGGGGGTGGTTTTGACCTGGACATTAGCGGAGATTTGTCGCTCGTCGACAACTTTGTCGCGGGGAGTGCAATTGAACCGCTTCAAATCCGTGACAACACTCGTGTCACCAGTGGCGTCACTCTGCTTGACGCGGAACGTGGCGCTGTCAGTGTGAGTGGCGAGCGGGCGGGATGGGAGATCGACGGCAACCTCAGCATCGGCGTTTCGACGGACTCCGACCTGAAGGTGTTCAATGGTGGCAGCGTCACAAGTAGCGGTGACACAGTGCTCGGTGGGTCGTCTGCAGGCACGAATGGAATCGGTAGCTTGACGGTTGGCATTGGGCTTCCCGGTGACCTACCCACTTCCTTCTCCACGGATCGCAACACGATCATTGGCAACTTCGGCCAGGGCACTCTCGAGGTCAATGCGGGAGGCCTCGTGGAATCAGGCAATCGCACGCAAGTCGCATTTGGTGCCAGCAGTCAGGGGAACGTCGTTGTTAGTGGTAGCGACTCGGCCGGCAATCGTGCCACTTGGAACCCTGGCTTACTTACCCTGGGGCTAGGTGGAGTTGCAAACGTGGAAATCGAGGACGGTGGGTTGGCCAGCAGCGGTAACTCGATTGTCGGCCAAGACAGCTCAGCGTCAGTCGACGTCATCGGCGCGGAATGGAACGTGGACGGCACACTAAGGATCGGTCAGAACGCCTTAGGACGCCTCGACCTCGCCGATGGCGGCAGACTTACCTCGGGTACCACCAGCCTTGGTGGCACCTCCGCGGCGAACTCGCTCGGTCAGCTGTTTATCACTGGTGGCTTGCCAACCGATCCCACCACAGTTTGGGAGAACACCGGAGACTTCTACGTCGGCGGAGCCGAGGATCAGGCCCTCGGCGAAGGAAACTTCGTGATCGCTGGCGACACTGCAGCAAACATCAGCGGAACGGTTAAGGTTTGGGGCGATGGGCGTGTGAATATCAGTCTCGGTGCCCAGTTTACTGCCGACACGATTGACCATACGCATGGTGGAAGCTTTGAATTCGAAGGAGGAACACTCCACGTCAATCGTTTCGAAGGCGATTTGCTCAATCCCAATGGGACATTCGATCCGGGCGTTGCCGACGACACTGGGCTGACCACGGTATTCGGGGACTACACGCAGCAGAGTGCTGCGACATTGGCACTCGACATCGGCGGAACCAGCGCGGGTGCAACCCACGACTTGGTGAACATTACCGAAGTCGCAAATCTGGATGGGCTGCTTGAAGTCTCGGTGTCTGACGGTTTCACACCCAATCCAATCGATACGTTCACCGTGCTCTCGGCCGACAGCCTGTTCGGTGTATTTGATAATGCTAATCCTGGCCAGCGGCTCGACACGATTGACGGGCGCGGCTCATTTATTGTGAACTACGGAATTGGTAGTGCCTTTGATGAATCACGCATCGTTCTAAGCGATTTCCTAGCAGCGGCATCGATTCCAGGAGACTTCGATCTTGATGGTGATGTTGACGGCAGCGACTTCTTAGCCTGGCAGCGTGGCAATTCACCAAATCCGCTTAGCGCCGGTGACCTCGCGATTTGGAGAAGTGCTCGCGGCAACAGTTCGGCCGCCGTGGCTGCGATATCGGCAACCACCGCAGTACCCGAACCGGCAACTTGTGGGCTCGCGATGCTGACCGTAGCGATCGCCGCTTGCCAACGCGACACCAAACGAAGGCAGGCCACCAACACAGTCTAGCAGCAGTTTCATATATTCCCCTCCCTTGCAGGGAGGGGCTAGGGGAGGGTTAACTTCTCGGTAGACTTGCCCCTCACCTAGCCTCTCCCCAACGGGGAGAGGAATATTGAAACTGCGTCTAGAAACTCCGTTTGCGCCGCCGCTAATTCACCCAAGACTATACGATTGACGCCCACTGGAGGTTACCGACATGTATACGATCAAGTTGACATGTACCTACGGCTATAGCGAGATCTCACTCGGTGACTACGGCTGACGGAGGACAGCTTGAGTCCGCCCCAGTTGTCTCAGCCCGCTGACGCGACGACTGCTGCCCGTCTTTCCGATGGCAAGCTCATCGAAACGCAGGACCGATGTCCAGTGGATGTTTCCTTGAACGGCCACAGTCTTGAAAATAACACCAAGATTCTCCTCACAGCGTCGAAATACCTCAGTCCAGGTTGCGAAGGCTAACCTTGCAAGTGAGAATAGACATCCGTGGCGTTGCTCGATTGGCTGAGCGACAGCTTTTGCCGTCGAAATCGGAGACGACACGTGCAGCCGACTGAGAAGAGCGAAGTCATTGGATTGGAAAAGCTCTGTAAGTCGTTCGGCAACGTGCCTGTGCTGCGTGAGGTCTCATTTTCGATCGAACCAGGCGTGACAGGCCTGCTGGGGCCAAATGGTGCCGGCAAAAGCACACTTATCAAGATTCTGCTCGGATTGCTCCGTGCTAACTCCGGCTCTGGGCATGTGCTGGGCCACCGACTTGGGGAAGAAAGTCGAGCAATACGCGAGCGCGTTGGCTTCATGCCAGAAGACGACTGTTATCTGCCGGCGCTCTCTGGAGTTGAGTGCGTGCAATTCTCTGCCCGCTTGTGCCGGATTCCCGGATTGGAAGCGCTGCGTCGTGCCCATGAGATTCTCGATTTCTGTGGCGCCGGCCAAGAACGTTATCGGACAGCGGACACCTACTCGACCGGCATGCGGCAAAAACTCAAATTCGCGCAGGCCTTGGTACATGACCCACCACTGCTGATTCTCGACGAACCGACTGCCGGTCTCGATCCCGAAGAGCGCGACGCCATGCTGAATCGGATTCGAGTGCTTTCTCAGCGGGAGAACAAGAGCGTCGTGATCTGTACGCACATCTTGCAGGATGTCCAAGCAGTCAGCGACGCGGTGATCATTCTGGGCGACGGGCGCGTGCGCGTGGCCGATCGTCTCGACACGTTAGCGAGGCGCGAATCTCCTGCCGTTCATGTACGCACCGTCGGATCGTCTTCCTCGCTGCAAACAGCGTTGGAGCAACGGGGCTTGTCGGTTGCGGTGGCCCATGATGGGCAACTGTCTGTGGAAGGGGCTGGAGAAGACAACTTACAACACGTGTGGGACTGCATTCGCGATTCGGAGACCTTGATTCGCTCGCTCACACCCGCGCGCAACTCAATGGAGGCCATTTTCTTAAAAGCCGTGCAGGGGGATTCCGATGACGATTCCTAGCGCTGGCTATCGCAGCTGGAACGGGAAGCGAAGTTCTTCCTCGACTCGATGGGCCGTCATCGCGTCCACTGGCATACAGCGAACCCTGAAGTCGAAATGGCTCCGGAGAATGCTGTTTCTCGCCGTCTTGCCGCCACTGTATTTTGCCATTCCGTTTTATCTGTCTGAACAAGCCTTACGCGATCCGGCCGCAGCTCGCGGTCTGGGAAATTTCCTAAACGACTTCACCGACAATCCCGCCGTCGAGGCGATACCGTGGCAGGCGCTGGGTAGCGCATCCCCGGAGCAGATTCAGTTAATCAGACACGAGGTCTGGTCGAATCTGTTGTTGACCTTGTGTCGCTATCCGCAGGCGTCGTTGATGATTATGGTGGTCGGAATTGCAGCTCCACCGTTGATTTCCTATGACGTACGCTCGCGGGCGTTCTTGATTTACTTCTCACGTCCAATCAGCCGGCTTGAGTACATCCTCGGCAAGTTTGGCACGGTAGCGTTCTTCGTGGCCATGATTTCCACGTTGCCAGCGATGCTGCTGTACTTCGTGGGAGTGCTGCTTTCGCCTAGCCTCAGCGAAGTACTTGTGACATGGGATCTGCCACTGCGAATTCTGGCCGCTTCGTTGGTACTAATCCTACCTACAACCTCGGTGGCACTCATGTTCTCCTCGCTCACCCGCGAGAGTCGGTATGCCGGGTTTGCCTGGTTTGCCGTTTGGATTTTGGGTTGGGTGATGTATAGCGTTGTTATGGCGTTTCAGCTGGGTGCCGCGAGCAACGAGGAGCAGGCACGTCAGATCTTTGAGGGAGGCGGATGGACGACTTTGCTGTCGCCCTATCACACTATGGGTATGGTGCAGGCCTGGATATTCGACCTCTCCGGCAAGGACCAGCCAGTATTGATGGCGACTGTGCTGTTGGTCGTGGTCACGGTTTTCTCGCTCGCCGTGTTGGCTCGACGGGTTTCTTCTCCAATGCGAGCATAGCTCAAGCAAATCCGATTATGCACGACTCCCCAAATGTAGCAGAACTTGATTCGCCCGTCGGAGCAGCGCCTGCCGTCGAGCAGCCGCTGCTGGAGCTGACGAATGTCACCCGCCTGTATGGTACGGTCATCGGCGTCAACGATATTACGCTCCGGTTGCCGGTTGGCGCCTACGGATTGCTAGGGCCAAACGGCGCCGGCAAGTCGACGCTGCTTAATCTGATCACAGGACAACTACGCCCGACGCTAGGCAATGTCAAACTTCTCGGCAGCTCGCCACGAAACAATCCGAAGCTACTGTCGCGACTGGGATACCTGCCAGGAAGCGAAGGGATGTATGCGAATGTTTCGGCCATCGATTGGGTTACTTACCTGGTGGAGCTACAAGGGCATTCACGCAAGCAAGCACACGAATTGGCCGCGAGCGCGCTTGCTCGTGTTGGCATGTTGCAAAATGCCTCACGGGAAATCGCTGGCTTCTCTCGCGGCATGCGCCAGCGAACGCGTCTCGCTCAGGCGATTGCCCATAGTCCTGAGTTGTTGATTTTGGATGAGCCGTTCAGCGGATTGGACCCCATCGGCCGACACGAGATGTCGGAGTTCCTGCGACAATGGATTGAGCAGGGCCGCAGTCTGATCATGGCCAGCCATGTGCTCCATGAAATTGAGTCCATCACGCGCGACTTTCTGCTGATCAACGGCGGCCGCCTACTTGCGTCCGGCTCAGCAGACGCGATTCATGAATTGTTGGCCGACGTACCGCGCGAAGTCACCGTCGGCACGAGTGCGGCCCGCTCGCTCGCCAGTGACCTGCTGCTGGCCGATCTCGTCGATTCCGTACGTTTGCACAGCGAAAACCAACTCACCGTGAGTAGCCACTCCGTGCTGAAACTCTATGAGTTTCTGTGCGAATGGGTGAAATCGAGCCAGGGCGTGATCTATGAAATTCGATCGGCCGATGAGTCACTTCAAGAGGTGTTTAGCTCGTTACTCCGTATTCATCGAGGCGAACTGTGACGACGACGCGATCGCGTGCCTTGGACAACCGGCCGAATCAGCGAGATTTAGGTTCAGCGAGCAGCGCTGCAGACAATCCCATGATTTCACTCAGTAAAAGTATCGCCACCGTATTTCGCTTCGAGGGGCGACGATCCATCAACAAAGCCCGACTGACGTTGTGGGCTGCACTCGCGTGCTTTCCACCCGTGCTACTCGGGCTCGTACGCTACAACGTTGGCCTGCCCAGCGACGAAGAGTTCTTTGTCGTCCCGATCGTTCTCTACGTGTTATGCCCCGGTGTTGTCAGCATGCTGGGGGTGTTGCTGTGGGCATCACCGTCGATTGCGTCCGAGCTCGAAGGGCGGAGCTGGGTCTATCCAGCAGTTCGACCACGCGGTGAGCTCGCCGTTTACTTCGGAAAGTACCTGGTCGCTGTCGCTTGGACGATGCCGGCAGCATGGTTCGCTGCCGCGGTGGCTGCGAGAATCATGGCACCAAACAACTATGGTGAGTATATCGCGGTGCAGTGGCCGCTGATTGCGCTATCCTGTCTAAGCTACGGCGCCATCTATTCACTCGTGGGCGTGCTGATCCCGAAGCGAGCCATGGTCGCGTGCGTCTTCTATACGATCACTTCGGAGGTGATTCTCTCGACCGTGCCAGCCGCCGTAAACATTCTGACGATTCAGTATCGGCTGCGTTGCCTGTTTGTTCGCTGGATGGATTGGGACGACTCACTGGCTCAGAATAACCCGGTCTTTCTGACCTACTTCGGCGAAACTTCCTCAACTTGGCACCTAGGCGTGCTGCTTGGCTATACGGTCGGCATACTTATTCTGGGCGCCATCGTACTAAGCTGGAAAGAGTTTACGTCCGAGGCCGAGGGCGACGTGTAAGGCGGATTATCGAGGTGCGAATTCCCGTCCGCCCAGATTGGAAACTCCCTGCGCTTCCGTCCCCAGAAATCAACAGCGGCACAACACTCAACAGCCAGTTCGGCGAACTCTGCATGATCAACTCCGTCGAATTCCCAGCAAGGCGAAACGGGTATTCGCAACCATGATTGCTGTTTCTTCGACCAGTCCATACAATCGGCTTGGTCGTCGAGAGGGCTGACGAAAACTGCGTGGCTCTACGGAACGTCGGTGGCGGCTGCAATATTTGATAGCTCGTGGCGAATAGCAGCAGTATCGAACCCTCTATGGCGATCCGAGGTAGTGTTTTCACGGCGACTTGTGTGGTGCTTTGCCCGATCGCTCACATGCGAAAATGACCTGGACTTATTTCATGATGCAAACTCTGCAACGAAAATTTATGGCACTGGTCCTCGCCTGGATTGTCGTAGGAATTAGCCAACCGAGCATTTTGACAGCGGCCGAATCGGAATCGACCCGAGCCAAGGCGAACCGGTTTCAAACGGCACAATCCATCAAAGGGGATGGGGCACAGCAGAAAGCCGCGTCCATCGATAAACTTGGCCTGGATGACCTCTTCCCAGCGGATCGCGTGCTCGACGTACAGATTACGCTCGCTGAAAGTGATTGGGACAAGATTCGCCAACAATCACGGAGTCTCTTTGAAGTCCTTAACGAGAGACGGAAACACGAGCCAATCGAAAGCCCATACACCTATGTCGACGCCAGTGTGACCATCGACGGCGTTGAATTCCCGCAGGTCGGTGTTCGCAAGAAGGGCTTCATTGGCTCGCAAAGCTCGAGTCGGCCATCGCTCAAGATCAAACTGAACCATGTCGACAAGAAGCGCAGCATTGAAGGCCTAACGAATCTGACCTTCAACAACAACAAACAAGACCCCACCTTGGTAAGCCAATTTCTCGGTTACGCACTATTCAATGCGGCCGGCTCACCTGCGCCTCGCTGCGCCTTCGCCAGCGTGACCGTCAATGGCAAGCATCTCGGCGTTTATTCGCACGTGGAATCCATGCGGAAGCCTCTCCTGCGGCGAGCATTCGGAAACGACGACGGTACTCTGTATGAGGGAACGGTCGTCGATTTCGTTGACGGCTGGGAGAACAGCTTTGAGCACAAGTTCGGCGACGACGAAGTGGGACGCCAGCGAATCAAACAGGTTGTTGAGCTGCTGCAACACCAAGACGAAACTCAAATCGATCAGCAAGCCCTCGGTGAACTCGTCGACTTAGATTCGTTCTTTACTTTTTGGGCACTCGAAGGATTGCTCGGCGCCTGGGACGGATACTCCGGCAATGGCAACAACTTCTTTTTCTACCTCAACCCCGAGACCAACAAATTCCATTTCATGCCGTGGGGAGCCGACGCGCTGTTCGACAAATACAGCAAGATCGCCTACGACCGTGAATCGCCCCTGTCCGTCAAAACGAAGGGCTTCCTGGCCCATAAACTCTATCAAACGCAATCTGGACGTGAGCGCTACGCCAACACGTTGGCCGCTCTGCTGAAAGATCACTGGGACGAAGAATTTCTGTTGGCGGAAACAACGCGAATCGAGGCCATGCTTCAATCACATTTGGGCGAGTCGCAGCAAGAGTTTACGCGCGCAATCGATCGCGTCCGCAAGTTTATCCAGTCGCGGCGCGAAGACCTCGTCGCCGAGACCTCCGACGGTATGCCGGTCTGGACGAAGGTGCCGGATCCGCCGCCGGTAATTCCTGCCACCTTCGGTCAAGATGCCGATTCCATCTGGAACGCCGCCAAGACGGGGAACCTTGAGGCGATAGAAGAACAACTGTCGGGCGGCAAGGACGTCAATGCGAGGCATCGCTCCGGGGCCACGCCTTTGTCGATGGCCGCGGTAGCGGGGGAAATCGAAGCCGTGAAATTCCTCCTCAGCAAAGGTGCCGACATTAATGCCAAGAACAATGATGGTCAGTCCCCACTGCATGGGGCGTCGTTCTTGGGAAGAATGGACGTCGTTCGGCTGCTGATCGAGGAGAAGGCGGATCTCAATATCCGTAACGACGAGGGAGAAACTCCGCTGGACAGCGCTGCCGCGGAATGGAACGATCAGATCCAACGCATTGTGCAGTTCATCTCCTCGATGATGCAAATTGACGTGGAAGTTGAGGAGGTGAAAACGAGCCGGCCCAAAGTTGCCGACCTCCTGCGCAAGTACGGTGCCGTTTCCGGCGCGGATCTGCCCAAGCTGGCCGGCGAAAACATCTGGCAAGCCGCCAAGCTGGGCAACCTAGAATCGCTTAGGCGGCACTTATCCGAGGGCGAGGACGAGATCGATGCCCACGACAAGAATGGCATGACGGCCCTGTGCTGGGCGTCGTTGGCGGGTCAAGCCGAAGCCGTCGAACTGCTGCTGGCCGAAGGCGCCGACGCCAATGCCAAGAACCGGGATGGGGGCACTTCGCTCCACGGCGCTGCTTTTCTTGGCCGCCTAAAAGTCGTCAAACTACTCGTCCAACACGACCTGGAGATCAATCTCAAAAATGGGATGGGGCAAACTCCGCTCGACGGCGTGGCCGCGGAGTGGAACCAGGGCCTGCAGGACATCACCCAGTTCATCGTCGGCTTTCTCAAGGTAGAAGTCGATTTCGATCAGCTCAAAGCCGTCAGACCGCAGATCGCAGAGCTACTCCGCGAGCACGGCGCCAAGACGAGTGTCGAGCTGCGCTGACGGAGCCGGCTTGGGCCAATCCGATCGCAAACCCTCTGTTGACTAAGGCATCCGCATCGCTTCCAGCCCGGGACGGGTGGAGAAGAGGGCGAGTTGATGCGCTGGGGTTGGCAGATTCCGCCAGAGAAAGCTGCGTTCGCCTCGGTCCTTTTGGCTAAGGTAGTTTCGAGTTGGCATGCGACAACGCATCATTGGCTGGCACGTCATATCCCCGCATTCTTTACTAGATCGTGACTCTACGCGCTGCACGTAGCTTCCCTAAGCGTCGCCAAATAGTTTCTGACGTAGTTGAATTATTCAATCTGTATTCTCAAGGATTCCTATCTCGTGCTCTGCGCAATGACGACCATTCAGCAAGAGTTCAAAACGAAGCCTGCCATCGTGAGCGGGTGGCAGCACAGGAGCCGCCAAGCGCATTAGCAGCCGTTGGCGTCTCGACTGCATCCGGAAATTTAGCGTTAGGTCTTTCGGCTCGCTTTCACCACCGTTCTCGCCTGGTGGTTGATGAATTCGGAGGGTTGCTTGGAAATCCGTGTCTTCGTCGCTATCCAGTTTGTTCCAGCAAGCTACCGCAACGAAATTGAAGACAAGTGGATTGGTTATCTCTGTTCCAGGCTTAATCCGATGTATTTCCTCTATTACGTTGAATAGACTTATTCGGTTGGTCTCTCTGTCTACTGACACCGATTCGCAGACCAGGAAATACTCAAGCTTAGGCATGTTGCTGGCACCTCAAAGAGTAAATTCCATTAATTCATCAGAGCACTCTTCCCGTGATGAAGGCAACAACGTCCACGTATCTTTGCCAAACCGAGCGCCGATTGGTTTGTAAGTTCGAGAGATCGTTTCCGTGGTTTTGAAAAGTTTTTGTGCCGCGATGCGTGCGACTCCTGCGGACCTCCTTAGCTCAATGT
Organism: Bythopirellula sp.; assembly: GCA_965228965.1. GTDB lineage: Bacteria > Planctomycetota > Planctomycetia > Pirellulales > Lacipirellulaceae > Bythopirellula. The sequence continues at coordinate 3,167,963 of OZ245849.1, read as the reverse complement.
TCCTTAGTTTCGCAAGATCGATAACGAACTCTTCCGCGAACGGGGTGTTCCAATTCTTGCTAAGTGTGACCGCCAGCGCGGCAAGAACAAGGTCGTGCTCGAACAGTTCCCCAGGGCGAAAGTCCTTCAGCAGTGCATCAGTGAATTCGCGAATCTCCGACTCAGAGATTTCACCCGTCCCCAGTGCGTCACGCAGCGCGATTACAGCGCCGGACTCTGCCAGCGCATCAAAAAGCGACTCGTCCGTGCCTGAGATGAATTCAATTGAAGCAAGCTCAGAAGACAATAGACGGTTCAATCGTAGGCGGTTCGCCTTGGCGGTCGGTCCAGAATTCATACTTGGTTCTTATCGACAGTGGTACTTCATGGGCAAAGTGAAGGACTTCTCCTCCTGTGTCGCCCCACTTACTCACGACTACAGGAACAGGGTGGCCGAAGTCTGACGGAATCAGCTGATGGACCCGTGCTACATGGGTCATCGAGCCGTCTTCCATGTAGTATACGACGATATCGTCCGGGACAGGATTGCTTATCTTGCTATATCCATCCTCTTTTAGGATTTTTATCCATTCTTCGAGTTTGTAGATACAGGTTCGTCGACTTGCCCAGACATGGCCAGCACAGTTGTAATGGATGTCTATAGGCGCTCGGACTTGCCAGCTGGCCATGCCGTGGTCTTTTACGAATCCAAGGAATCTGAGTTCTACGTTCTCTGGAGGTGCAAGAGTTGAACGTGAATTCTCGATTGGCGATCCGGCTCGAGTATCCATCCGTATTGAATCTTCAGTGCTACCGAGAATCGCCTGAATTTCGAACATATGGATTACGCTGCGGCGGCCCTTTGAATCCCCTGGCACGATTACATTATTTGATCATCTTTGTCGGACGTAAAGACCGCATCGAAGTCGGCAGTCGTGCCGCATGAGCAAGTAGTTGAGGCCGCCTAAAGATTCTGATCATGACACATTTCGAACCGTCATGTTCAACTTCGCAATCGCCCGAATGTGCCTATCCCCGACACGCCGTGCCGGTGCTCGAATGTATCTCAGTAACCGGATTCAATGCTAGGACGCCCACGGTAAACGTCAACTCGCTGGGAACCGCTGAAAGCCAGAATCGATGTTTGACCTCACACAGCCACAAAATGCCCCTTGGGCCTAAGAGCCCGATCGTCCACTCGCTCATCCCATTCCAAAATGGCCCAAAAATCGTTGCTGAAATGAAATTGCCCAGCTGGGATAATGACGTTCGCCCCAGGTAGGGCAGCTGTAACAAAGCTCCGGCGATGTGGCTTTGCCGTCGCCGAAACGTGGAGAGCGAAGCCGCTTGCCGGGGTTTTGAAAGGTCGTCGGGGAGGCCGTGTCAGAACGGTAAGCCCTGGGGCAGAAGCACGTTACCGCGAAGCGGCGGGCGGGGTCGGCGGAGGTTTTGAAAGGTCTGAAACCACGAACCTTTCAATACCGCGGCCCGACGAGCATCCACCAATCACCCTAACGACAAACCAGCAAAGGAGTTATGCATGTCGTCCGGTTTCGCAACCAGCCGAATATTGAAAACGAAATGTGAAAAGCTTTCAAAAGTGGAGTTGTTAGTCGCTAGTCGCTAGTCGCTAGTCGCTAGTTGTTAGTTGTTAGTTGTTAGTTGTTAGTTGTTAGTTGTTAGTTGTTAGTTGTTAGTCGCTAGTTGTTGGTTGTTAGCAATTGGCGGATAGCTCGATTCTCGTGACTCGCGACTCGTCGCTCGCGACTAACGCGACGAGCGACTAGGGTCGTCGGCTCAGGGCCGCGTCGCCACACACTCGCTGCTCCCGGAGGGAGGCTTGAGACTAGCCCAGCGATTCATCGCTGGGTGAGAGATTCGCCACCGACTGCAGTCCCGGCAGGGACGGCTGAAAGAGGTGCAAGAGCTTCAGTCGTCCCTCGCGGGACTGCCGCTGACAACCCGACGGGCACCCAGCGATGAATCGCTGGGCTAGTTTCGCAAGTCCCTACGGGACGAATCAATGGAGAGGTGATGCGTGTAAGCGAGGAACAAGACATGAACTGCGCTCGCGACTATCTTGACTCGCGTTGTGCCGTTTGTCGTACGAGGTACGACTGCGCGAGGCTTACGCTCGCGGAGACTCCCCAGTACAGCCCCAGACCGGCGGACACTTTTGATAGGACGATCAACGTCATGATCACTGGTAAAACCAACAGGAGTTGCTTGCCCTCTGACGGGGACGTCGTCGGGTTGGTCGAGATGGCCACCGACAGGGCGGTAATGCCTGCCACAATCAACGTCAACCAAACGTCTGGCTTCGCAATGTTCTTAATCCACAGGAACTTTCCACCACCAGCCACCACACCCCGGACGGCACTATACACGGCCAAGAAGATGGGCATTTGGACAATCGCACCCAGGCATCCCCCGACGGGAAGTGGCGACACTTTGTGTTTTTCAAACAACTTTTGTGATTCGGCGGCAATCCGCTCAGGCTGCTTCTGGAACCGCTCGCGAATCCGACTCAGTTCTGGCTGCAACTTCTGTAGCGCCCGTTGGTGTGCCTGCATGGACCGCGCCAGTCGCAGCGTCAATGGGAACAGTAGCAGCCGCACCGTCAGCGATGCTGCCAACACACCGCACCCGAGATTGCCACCGCACGCCTGCGAGTACGCGAAGATCATCAGCCGCAACCAATCAACCAGCTGGTCCCACAAGAACATGTCAAACTCCGTAAACTGAAGAACGAAAGTCGTCGTCGACTTCCCACTGCATGCAATTGTATCGTCGCGAAATCCCCGCCAACAGACGACTCGCAGCGAGGGGTTCGCGATGCGTGCTAGCGTCCGATTGTACCGATTATCACGAACATTCGCTCAACCCAATGTTTACCGGTTGCCGATCAGTAACAGTGGAAACAACTACCCGCAGGGGCTCCGCGAGAGCCTTGTCGCATCATCTGAGGGGGGAATTCGATGATCCGCAGGATCCTTTTGTCGGTCTGTTGCGCAGGCGCTTTCGTCTGCGTGAGCACCCAAGCCGACACGGCCAACGCACAGCAAGCCTACGGCCGGTCGTGGGGGCAGACGTTCAGCACCCAGGACTGGAACCGCTTCTATCACTATCCGTACGTGTACTACCCTCAGAACTTCTGGGGCAACGAGTACTATCGCAGCGCCGACAGTCTGTACTATCGTTATCCGCCCGAGATGCGGATTCCGGTCTACAACCGCAAGTGGCACAACTACTACCCAACGCGTCGTCGGTTCCACTCCGGGCATCACTTCGTGCTCGACGTATTTTGAGCAGCGGCTGCGGCCAGTGGGATAACGGCTGCAGTCTGGACTCAGCCGTCGATGGCCAACCGATAGAAGACGTCGGTCGCGCGTTCGAGTTGGTCGATGTCGATCCATTCGTCATCGGTGTGGGCCTGTTCGATCGAACCGGGACCGAACACGACGGTGGGAATACCGATCGCGTCGAGCACCCACGCGTCGGTGCCAAAGGGCACGCCAATCAGCTGCGAGGGTTGGACCGGCGCCGACGAGGCAACGCCATCGACCGTTTTGGCAATATGCTGAGCCCATTCGCTGTTGGCATGGCCGCGCAAACCAACGCAATGATTGGAAGGCGGCTCGTGCTCGATGAAGGCGGACTCGTCGGAGTTGGCCGTGGCCACATAATCAATCAATTGCTCGCGCGCCACGTCGGGATCGTCACCGGGCGACACCCGATAGTCGATGTCGATCACGGCATGATCGGGCACCGTGTTCACGCCTGAGCCACCTTGAATCGTGCTCACACAGACGGTCGGTCCTCCGCAACGTGGATCGGGTTCGCATCGGTCGAGCACTTCGGTCTGATACCGCTGGAGCGACGCGACGACGCGCACCATCGTCGAGATGGCATTGCGTCCCTGCTCCGGACGTGACGTGTGAGCCGCCTTGCCATGGGTGTGACACCGCCAGCGCACACAGCCTTTGTGCGCTACGACGACGTCCAGCATCGTCGGCTCAGCCACGATGGCTCGCAGGGGCCGCAAGTCGCGGATCTCGTCCAGCGAGAGATCACCCCTGACGTTTTCCCACTCAGTCTGAGCTTCGGCCTGGTCGCCCCACATCCGCGCCAGGGACTTTACGCCAGTGAAGCCACTCTCCTCGTTGATCGTCAGCGCCAGGACGATGGTTTGACGTGGCATGGCACTTTCCGCCCTAAGCCGCGAGAAGGCCGTCAGCATCGCCGCCATGCCACCCTTGACGTCACAGGCCCCCCGTCCCCAAACGCGTCCCTCGGCCTCAGAGGCGGCGAACGGGTCGATTTTCATGCCCTGTACGCCCACCGTATCCTGGTGAACCTCCCACAGGATCGATCCAGCCGCGGACGACGCGTTCTGGCCTCGGAAAACCGCAAACAGGTTCTCCCGGCCGGGGTGAACTTGCTGCCGCCACGTCGGTAGGCCGAGATTCTGAAAAAAAATCCCCAAAAAATCTGTGATTCGAGATTCACCGTAAATCTCGGCTTCGTCGTGCTGAAATGCGGGATTGACGCTCGGGATGCGTACCAATTCTCGCAATAAGTCCTTTACTGATAGCACCATACGGCGAATTCGTCGTGTCGAGGATGATTGGCAAGATCGTGTCTAAATCAGTCTATCCCGCAGGACTCAACCAGACAAACCTAGGAAATTAGCCGATATTTGTGGGTCTAAGTATTTGCCAAACGGCCTGGTTGTCGTTATGATCGGTTGTGCGTGGCGAGTCCATGCATACTCTACCCTCTGTGGGTCGCTGCCCCACCCACAGAGGGCTTTTTTATGCTTCTCCTCAGCGTTTTCTGCTGCAAGGACTCGGTTTGTATCCGGCTGCACTCAGGCACACCCTCTGTCACTAGCAAATCTCTGCGCAACAGATCCGTCCCTCGGTATCCATGGCTTCCCTGGTGACGGTGGGAGTGTTGTGATGCTGGCCACGTTCTTGCAGGTACAAGAACAAACGCCGCCACGGATTCTGGCGAAGTCACTTCACAGGTGATCGACGACCTTGGCAAGCTTGCCCGGCGCGATATGGTAGAGGATTCTGCATCGACCGGCCCACCTGACTGCCCACCCACGTCACTACCTACCACCGCATGCAAAGATTCGTTCGCGACGAATCGCGCGGTGCCGCCCTCAAGGAATCATCCATGTCTGAGAGTTCCATCGAACTGTCCGTCGTCGACAACCTACTGCAAGAGTTCGCTGACCCCGAGACCGGCCGAGGCCTCAAAACGATGGGGCAAGTGGTCGATGTTTCAGCTCAAGGCAACGAATTGGAAGTCACGATCGGCTTAACCACCTACAGCGCTCCGCTGTGGGAACACACGCGCGAGCAACTAACTGAGCAGCTGCAGGCGAAACTTGCAGGCAAGGGGAACGTCAACGTAAAGATCGTCGAGCATGACCGCCCCGCCGAACCAATCGGAGGCATCGGCCTTACCGCCAAGAGCGTGATTGCGGTCGGGTCTGGCAAAGGGGGCGTAGGCAAGAGTACGATCGCCGCTTCATTGGCCCTAGGTTTGAAACGAGCGGGTGCGAAAGTCGGGTTGATGGATGCCGACGTCTATGGTCCGAGCATCCCGCATCTACTAGGCGTCAACGAGCAACCAACCGCTTCGCCCGAGAAGCGTCTACAACCGATCGACGCGGATGGACTGAAAGTCATGAGCATGGGATTTCTGGTCCCTGCTGAGGAGGCCGTCATTTGGCGAGGCCCGATGCTACACGGTGCGATCACGCAGTTCCTGCGCGATACCGACTGGGGGAACTTGGATTACCTGATCATCGACATGCCGCCCGGCACCGGTGACATCGCGCTGACGCTATCGCAATTACTCCCACTGACCGGGGCCGTCGTTGTTTGCACACCCCAAGACGTCGCATTGCTTGATGCAGTAAAGGCAGTGGCCATGTTCCGTAAGGTCAACATTCCGTTGCTAGGCATCGTCGAGAATATGAGTTTCTTCTTGTGCCCCGACAACGGGAAGCGGTACGACATTTTTGGATCTGGAGGCGCGCGGCAAAAGGCAGAATCGCTGGACGTTCCCTTCTTGGGCGAAGTGCCCATACAAATCCCTATCCGCGAGCGCGGCGACGCGGGTGACAGCGCAGGCAATTTTTCGGACCAAGAATCGGCGCCGTACCTGGAGCGGATTTGCTTCAGCTTGGCTCAGAACATCGCCAACTCCAAAGCGGCCGATCCACCCATGCCCAGCCTGTCCGTCCTGTGAGTGGGCCGGTGGATAACTGGTCGAGCATTTCGGGTTGCTCGGGCCTCGCAATGCGCCTAATGCGTTAGCGGGTCGAGAGTTAGGCGTCGCGAGAGATGCTGGCAAAAAAAAAGACCGCCTCGCGCAGGACGCGGGCGGCCTTTTTTGGTTTCTAGGTACTTGACGGAACAAGCCCTCAAGTAGTTCGTCGAAGTCGGTCGACTAATTCGCCGGTCGACTACTTCTTCTTCTTGCGCTTGGCCGTCTTCTTCTTAGCGGCCTTTTTCTTCTTGCGCTTGACCGTCTTTTTCTTAGCGGCCTTTTTCTTCGTCTTCTTCTTGGCTGCTTTCTTCTTTGTCTTCTTCTTAGCGGCCTTCTTCTTCGTCTTCTTCTTCTTGGCCGTCTTCTTCTTGGCGGCCTTCTTCTTCACCTTACGTTTGGTTGTCTTCTTCTTGGCTGTCTTCTTCTTGGCGGCCTTCTTCTTGGCTGCCTTCTTCTTCTTCTTGGCCACTGTCAATCCTCCATAAAGGGTCGTGGTGCTTCGTCCGACTAAACTGCTTAGTCATTCAGAACTGAAGGCACCCATAAGAAAACATGTCACTCGTCCGATGTGACACGACAATTCGCAAGGTATGAAGCTGAAGTTGTCAGATTGCTCACTTGTGTTGAAAAGCAAAAAACAATGACTTCGTTTGCAACAACTTGATGCAAGCTTATTGCTCTTCGAGGTATTTGTACGAATTCATCGAAATAGTGCAACACATTTTTTAACAAAAAATTCTCTTCTACCAAGAAATTGACGATGACTCGGCGCGCAACAACGCGCGTTGCAGTGCGATTGCGCGAATGACTTTGAATTTTTTTTCAAAATCAATACAAAGAAATTGAGCTTCCGTCTTTCAACTGTCCGTTGGGTTGCACTGCACTACGTGCGATACCAAATGTTGACCAACTTTCGGGGCGCAGACGGCGCAGATACCAACCCTTCGCGAGCGAGCACCGATACGACGAGACGCCTGCTACCTGATCGGTCGCCAACGACAGAAGTCCGGCCCATAGCTGTGGGTAATGACGCTTGGGTGGATGGATCGGGTCGAGGCCGTACCATTCGTTTTGGACTACAAAAACAGGTATTTCTCGTTGTTTCGCCAACTGACGCAACCCCAAGCTAAGTCGTTCCGCGCGACGCAACATCTCCTCCCAATCAAGTCGACATTGAGGGAACAATATGGCTCGAAAACACTGATAACGGATCGCGCCGACCGTGCGCAGCACTTCCACAGGCAAGTCACTGACTACGACGCGCGCGCCTAGCGCCAACAAGCAATCAAAACAACTTTCAACCCACTGCAAAACGGTCTCGACGGGTACTTCGTAAGCCAAATCGTTACCGATATCGGTCACGAGCGCGGTAATTGGCACACTTTTTTCTTGCTGCAATGCGCGCCAAATTCCACAGGAAAAAATTCCTGGAATTTTTTTTCCTAAACAACTCGCTTCTTGGCCATACGAACGTCCATGACCTTTCGCAATGTAAAACGCCAGGGGCGCATCAAAGACATGTTGCGACATCGAAACGGCAGTTGGGAACGCACGCGACAAGTTGCTCGCTCCCAACAAGACAACCTTGTGACGCGGTTGAAATGTCTCATTGTGAGACCGCATATCTAGTTGCGAGCCGTCATTCACAACAGTTGATCGCAAGATATTGTGCTTTTCTACTGTGCTCAATCGCGGCTAGGTCGTTACCACAAACTCGCGCGATAGGCTTCCAAGGTCTTGTAACTGCTGTACGCGAGGTAACCAAATAGAATCACAATAAGTAAGTCACCCCAAGAAAGTCCAACAATCGCCATCGCGATGCCGGCGATCATCGAAATTTGGAGTGAGAGGATCATGCCCCGGCGAGGATCGCTCAACTGACAGACTTCGCGCGAGACTTGGCCACCATCAAGCGGATAGATCGGCAGCAGGTTGATCGCTCCCCACATGATATTGATGAACAGCAGGTCCTTTAGTATTTCGTTCGTATGCGTCGACGAGAACGATTCCCATAGCAGCCACAGTCCAAAAAACCGCAATCCCTCGGGCTTCGCCTCGAACATGGGAAAATTGCCGTCGGCATATACTCCCAGCGGATTCCCGGCAAGAGCCATAATTAGGGCCAGCACAGCCGCAAAAGCGAACCCGGCAAACGGCCCAGCGAGTGCGATGAGAATCTGCGACCTTGGCGAGCGATCGCAATCTCCGCAGATCGCCAGACCGCCCATGCCGTGCAACACGATCCTTGGCTCGCCACCGAAGTGACGTTGCATAAATGTGTGCCCCAGTTCGTGAATGAGTATTGAAATGAATACCGCAACGATCCACGTCAACACTTCTGCGGGCGGTGTAGACTCGCCGCGGATCACCATCACCAGGCTGACAACCCAGAAGAATGGGTGAACCCGCACCGGGAACCCGAACAACCGAAAATGCAAATCGCCTTGAGTCGGAGCAGGCTCGGCGAGAATCACAGTTTGGCTCCTGAGGTCTGTCTGCCGCTACGCGGCGGCCCCGCGTTGGTCAGTTCGGTCGCGGACAAGCACGTTATCGATAATGTACTCCGCGGCCCGCTGCGATGCGCCCCCTTGCGCGACCTGTGACTTGAGTCGAGACAATGCGGACTGAATCTCCTCGTAAAGCGATTCGTCGGTAAGCCAGCCAGTCACATGGTCGGCCAAGTCTTGAGTACGGTCGTCGCAGGTCAAGTACTCGGGCATTAGCACATGCTGATCGCGTGGATCGGTAGGGTCGTAGATACCTGCCGAGCGATCTGCGAAGGGATCCTCTGCAGTGAGTAGGTTGACTAACGTAATGTAACGAATCTTGCGGAAAACCCACTGCACGGCGTAACCCAGCCTGGAAACCTGGTACAGGATTGCAGAAGGCTTCGTGTGATAGAGCAATTCCAAAGACACAGAACCTGAACAGGCGAGGCAACACTTAGCAGCGTGGATCAATTCGGGTGTGCGACCCACGTGGACATCGCTCTGCAGGTCACTTTCGGCCACGAGCTGTCGAACCAGGTCAAGTTGTGCCGGTTTAAACACGGCGATGGCGAATCTGGTATTCGGCACCTGCGAGCGAATCTTGTGTGCTGTCCGCAGGAACGGAGCCAGATTGTTTTTCACTTCCTGCGTTCTTGAACCTGGCAGGATCGTCACCAACGGACGCTCGGCATCAAGAAGCTGCTCGACGAAGTCGTCGTCCAGTTGTCGAGAATTCAACTCGTCGAAGTAAGGATGACCGATGAAGGTGGCATGGCAGCCGCGCTGGCGAAACCATTTTTCCTCAAACGGCAACTTGCACAGGACGTGATCAACGAACCGGCGCATCTTGCTCACACGCCAACTCGCCCAGGCCCACAGTTGCGGCGTTCCGTAGTACAACACGGGAATGCCTTGCGCCTTCGCCTTGCGAGCGATCCACCAGTTAAATCCGGGGTAGTCAATCAACACAACCAAGTCGGGCCGTTCGCGTCGAAAGTACTCGTCAGCGCGTGCGAGCAGCTTGAGAAACTTGCGAATGTTCCAAACCACCTGTGCGACCCACATCACGGCCAACTGTGTGAGATCTTCGTGCAACTGGCAACCGGCAGCAGCCATCCGTGGTCCGCCATAGCCGACGAATTCACACTCCGGCTCGCGAGCCTTGATCGCATTGATCAGGTTCGCGCCGTGCAAGTCACCACTTGGCTCGCCCACGGAAAAGAATATTCGCATCGCCACGCCTCGGTTCACTCGTTAACCTTACACACCACTGAAGCGAGGCGAAGTATGGCAAAATGGCGAAACGGGGTGAAGTTCAATTCCAGCCACTATTCACCGAGCAAGAGTTCCAAGTAGCTGCGTCGTTCGGTGCCAGCTAATTCCAGCTGTTCCGCTAGCGAGTTGATGCGCTGCTTGGCCGGTTCGATTTCATCGTCGCTTTCCACGACGATCTCGAGCTCCACGAAATCGCCGACGTCTCGCACCTGGTCTAGGGAAACTTCGATCTCCTGGTCGCTGGCGGGCAAGCTATAGATTTGACGGATCTTGGCCACTTCAGCGACCGTCGTGAAGCTGAGCGACTGGAGCAGTTCATCAAAACCGTCGGCAGACGAAGCTCCCGAGGCGAGCGGGAGTTCGATCTCACGGCGCGTCTTGGTCGTCGCATCGAGTTTTGGTCCCTTATAGGTGACAAAGTTCGACTCGCCTACGCGGCGGATTCGCAATGCCTCATCGGTGGCGGCAAAGTCTCGATTGGGGTGGGCGTAGTAAGTGTCCACCTGACGGACAATATGTTTCGACTTGGCACCCTGGGCCGTCAATTTCGTTAGCAGAGCGTCGGTATCGGCAATGCGGAATTTCTGTTCGACTTCGATCGACATGAGTAACTCGTCGGTTGGGAGGGATTAACGTTTGGCTGCGGCAACGTCGGTTAATCCCCGAGATATTCTGATTTTTCAAAGAAGTAATCGGGGGGCAGGCGTTGCTTCACCGCGGCGGCGTCCAACGCATAGAGCGGGCTGATCTCGACATCCACGCCATCGGCAATGCTCGCTCCGGCAGCGGTCAACCAGCGATGATGTTGCGCGAGCAGCATCCGTTGTACATACTCGGGGGTGTCTTTCGGCGCGCCGGGGGCGTTCTTCAGCGGCGCGAAACACTCAGCCTCGGCATATTCCACAACGATCGGGCGTTCGGCAGCCGGTAGCAGATCGAAAATGAACTTCTCGAACTTGAGCGCATTGGGCTTCGTCGGCGTCGCATGCGTTCCGTCAGCTCCAATGTGAGGTACTTTCTTGCGGGCAATGTGATACGGCAGCGTCTCCTTGATCGCAACCGCGCGTTCTAGCAACGCACGTTCGAAGACATGCACGGCGATGCTGCCGGCCCAAAACTTCAGCCCGCCGTGCTCGTCGCGCTGGGCGGCGACGTCGTCGGGCAGGTCGCTGTATTCGATGACGTGCAAGCGTCCGTCGATCATGGCGAAATTGCCCAGTTTGTCTTGTGGTTCTTGTTTTGCAATTGTCAACGACGCCAATTCGGAGTTTGCGAGAATGTGGTATCCAATCAGTGCTGGATCACAAATCGGCACTAAGGGATTGTCGACCTGCAAATAGAAGAGTTGCTCGATCCCCCGCTGCCGCATTGCGTCCAACGCCCCGCTATCTTCCAGCGCAGCAATTGTTCCACCATGTCCGTTGGGGCTCATGAACAATTGATGCTTGTCAGCCAGCAGCAACTGTCCGGTCTCGATGTCGACCGCGGGCATGCAACCTTGGCAGAAGACAACAAGGTCGTGATCAGTCAGCCCGAAATTATCGTTCTCCGCCAAGAATCGTACCGTATCTGCGTGCGTGGCAGGACTGGTCATCACATAGAGTGGCACCTTCACGTTGAATTTAGCCGAAGTCGCTCGGATCTTTTCGATGTGGATCTGCAGCAGCGACGATTTCGAGATGGGGCCAATCGGGTATAAGCTCTTTGGAAGTTCAAACCCCAGCCGACTCCCCTGCCCCCCCGCAGTCAGGATGACACCCACCTTGCCGTCGCGGAGCGCTACTTCGCCGCGCTGAATTGCTTGGACGTCGCTGATTCCCAGGTCGCCACCCGTACCGGCGGATCGATCCGTCAGGCGAACCGCAGGGGGCGGCGTCGCGCGTCGCGAGAGCTCCGCCCAATCGGGTAGGTCGACGTCGCCGCGGTATAACGACGAAATCAGATCCAGGTCGAGCTCGGCGATCTGCTTCGCCAGATCGGTACGTTGCTGGCTGTCGAGTTTGTCCCAAAAGCTGAGGAGGTGGGTTTGCCCGTGCGGTTCGAGCAGCTTCGTCAGCGACTCTTTGTCAGGTATGTGCATAGTTCAGAAAATCCACTGCTGCACCCAAGCGTAGGCGAGTAAACATAGCAGCGGGAAGCCGACAAAGATGATGCCGTAAGTAAAAATCGAGGTCCAAACGTGTCGAGGCCAGCGGGCCATTGGTAGGAATTCTCCGTTGAGTTGTGAGGGCAAAAACTGCCTCAAATCATTATGAGATTCAAGACTTTGAGCGTCTAGAGAGCGGATTCGATCGGGGGCCCTGACTTCGGATTCCCACCGAGCTAGTGCCAGAAAATCGGGCGGGCTGACGCTGCTCTCGACTCTAGTTTCTGGACTCTCAACTTACTATACTGATGGACTTTACCACTTCTTAACGCAATGCGGAGAGACGCCCGTGGCATCCGGAAAGTACCTATTCACCAGCGAAGCAGTCAGCATGGGCCACCCCGACAAGCTGGCAGATCAGATCTCCGACGGCGTGCTGGACGCGCTGTTTGCTCAAGACCCGATGAGCCGCGTGGCGTGCGAAACGATGGTCACCACGGGCGTGGTCGTGATCGCTGGCGAAATCTCGACCAAAGCCACCGTCGACATGCAGTCGATCGTTCGCGACGTGGTGCGTGAAGTTGGCTACACCGATTCGAGTATGGGCATCAGTGCCGACCATTGCGCGGTGATGGTCGCGATCGACGAGCAGAGCCCCGACATCGCGATGGGCGTAGACGACGACGCCTCCAAGGGCAAAGACGTCGGCGCCGGCGACCAAGGCCTGATGTTCGGCTATGCGTGCAACGATACGGAAGAACTGATGCCGCTGCCGATTGCGTTGTCGCATCGTATTCTTAATCGACTGACCGACGCGCGCCAGAACGGCGAGGTCGATTGGCTCCGTCCCGACAGCAAGAGCCAAGTGACGGTCGAGTTCGATGGGAACACACCCGTGCGAATCGACACCGTGGTCGTCTCGACACAACATGCACCAGACGTGACCAACGAGCAAATCCGCGAGTTTGTGATCGAAAAAATCATCAAGCCAGAACTGCCTGCTGGCTTGGCCGGCGGCGACATCACCTACCACATCAATCCGACCGGTAGATTCGTGGTTGGCGGACCGCATGGTGACTGTGGTTTGACGGGCCGTAAGATTATCGTTGATACCTACGGCGGGTGGGGACGACACGGCGGTGGAGCATTCAGTGGCAAAGACCCCACCAAGGTCGACCGCAGCGCCGCTTACATGGCCCGCTACGTGGCGAAGAATATCGTCGCGGCTGGCTTGGCCGACCGCTGCGAAGTGCAACTCGCCTACGCCATTGGTGTGTCAGAGCCCGTGAGCATCTACATCGACACCGAAGGCACCGGCAAAGTCGAAGACGCGGAAATCTGCGCGGCGGTGAAGAAACTCTTCCCGCTCAGCCCGGCCGGCATCATCGACCACCTGCGGCTCCGACGGCCAATTTTCCGCCAGACGGCCGCCGGCGGTCACTTCGGCCGCAGCGGAGACGCATTCTCCTGGGAAAAGACCGACATGGCCGTCAAGCTGGCCGAAGCCCTCGGCCAAACGGTTGAGGCATAGCCAATCGTCCACCAGTCTGGGTGCCGTGGGCTCGGCCTGCGCATGCTGAAGGCTGGTTCGACGGCGGGAGCCCGGTGAACACCGGCGGAGCCAGTTCCACCCCATCGCAATGCTGTGGTCGGAACTCGCTGCAGCGCGTATGCTTCACGTAGGTCGTATTGCGCCACTCGGGGTGCGACGATCTGCCTGCATTCGATGGTGCGCTATGTCGCTGGGTCATTCGCTAAGATCAACACCGCTGAACACCGAAGGTCGACGGATGCCTTGGCAATATCGCGTCCGCCCGGTGCTGTTTGTTACCGTATCGGCAATCGTATCGCTGCTGGTGATGGTGGGCCTGTTAGTGTTCGTCCGGCGACTGCTCGGTCCATTAAGCGGCGAGTTGCCACCAGCGATCATGCTGTTCGTCGCGCTGGCTACTGCTGGCATGGCCGCCTTCGCGCGGATCGCCTGGCGTCGCAACTTTCCGCTCGGTTCTCCGGCCGATTTGTCGTCCACAGACCTGGTCATCGGCTGGGCATCCTCTCTGGGGCTACTGCTGCTCGCCGTAGGGTGTTGCTACCCTGGCTATCGCACGGAGGATTGGTTGATCTGGCTGCCAATCTTGATCGCTGATCAGTTTTGGAGGCAAACCTTTTTTGACGCAGGCGAACCCTGGATTCATGACGAAACGACAGATACGGAAGACACTTTGGTCCCTGCTTTGGAAGTCGTCGAGTTACCGCAAGACGAAAACCTCGTTCAGCAGCTTTACCGCTTGGCGGACGAAGATGGGCAAGAGATCATTTATGGTACCGTACGTGCCGACTTTGTAGCCGAACAACGCACCACGGTCGTCCACATCGGGTTCTGCCCACCATTGACCTATCTGCCAGAAATCGAGGCGGAGGCACTCCCTGGCAGTATCGCGAAGATCAAGGTCGTGCAGGCGCTGGCCCATGGCACGCGTCTGGAAGTCCGGCTGCCGGCACCCGCCGAAGAGGACTTTTTCCTGTGGATCGACATGGCAGCCCGCCCCGTCGGCGCGGTCGCGAGCGCGGAATCGGCGTGAATCGCACCATAGACTCACGTTGTGACGTAATGCCGAGAGCAGTATAATTCGCGCGATGTTATGGAAGATGGGGAGTTTGAGTTGGCCTTGCTGACGTCCTGGCCCAAGGCGCGTCCGCCAGCAATGAATCGAGACCGATGCGAATTGGCCTAGGCGAAGATACTCATCGGCTCACCGACGGTGGGCCGTTGCGGCTGGGTGGGATCGACATCCCGCACGACAAACACGCCGTCGGCCACAGTGATGCCGACGTGTTGCTCCATGCCGTGACCGATGCACTGCTTGGTGCGGCCGGATTGCCCGACATCGGGCAGTTGTTCCCCAACACCGACGAAGCGAACCGCGGGCGCGACTCGGCCGAGATGCTGCAACTGGCGCACCAGCAGGTGAACCAGGCAGGCCTGCAGATCGTCAATCTCGACTGCGTGGTCGCGGCCCAGCAACCCAAACTGGCTCCTTACAAAGAGAAGATCCGACAACGCATTGCTGATATCCTTTCGCTCGCCACCGACCAGATAAACGTCAAAGCCAAAACGGGCGAAGGCGTGGGACCGGTCGGCGAACAGCTGGCGATCGAGGCGCGATGCGTTGCACTACTGGAACATACGAGTTGAGAGCTAAAGAACAATGAGTACTTCGACCCTTACCAATAATGATATGGCTACGCTTTCCGAACCGCATCCGTCGTTGCAGATCTACAATACGCTAAGCAAGAAGAAGGAGCCCTTCCGCACCGTCGCGGCGGGCAGTGTCGGCATCTATCTGTGCGGCCCGACGGTGTACGACAAGGCGCACATCGGGCACATGGTCGGGCCGGTGATCTTCGATTGCATCACGCGGTATCTCACCTACTGCGGCTACGACGTGAATTGGATCGTCAACATCACCGACGTCGACGACAAGCTGATCAACAAGGCCAACGAGCGTGGCATCTCGATGCTCGAAGTCGCGGCCGAGAACATCCAGGACTACGAAGAAAACCTCGCTGCGCTGGGCGTCGATCAAATCAGTCACTTCCCGCGCGCGACCGACTGCATGGACGAGATCATCGGCTTCGTCGAATCGCTGGTGGAGCAAGGTTTCGCCTACGAATCGGCGGGCGACGTCTACTTCGAAGTCGGCAAAGACAACCAGTACGGCAAGCTCAGCAACCGCAGCGTCGACTCGATGCAAGGCGAAGGCGGCGGCACTGCCGAGCGGAAACGCGGCCTGGCGGACTTCGCCCTCTGGAAATCCGCCAAGCCCGAAGAGCCGTCTTGGGACAGCCCGTGGGGCAAAGGTCGGCCCGGCTGGCACATCGAGTGCTCGGCAATGAGCAAGAAGCTGCTCGGCGAAACCTTCGACATCCACGGCGGCGGACTCGATCTCGTGTTTCCACACCATGAGAACGAAATCGCCCAAAGCGAATGCTGCCATGCGGCGCCCATGGTCACTTACTGGGCCCATAATGGTCTGTTGCGAGCGGCAAAAGTTTCATTCACGGCTCAAGTGCCAGCTGATGACCAGCAGCAAGTTGAGAATAACATCGCGAAAGCGCTCCGTGACGCGACTTGGATGATCAGAACAGCTTCCGGAAAGGACGTATCTGTAGATCGTGACTCCGGAATAGATACGCTCGAACTCGTCGACGAACAATTGAGAGTCTCGATAAATCTTCGCTTCGAGGGCGAACTTTCTGCAGCGGATGTTATGAACTCGCTCGGCGTAAAATCCAAGCGTGCTGCCGAAGCCGGACCGACAGGAAAGATTGGCGGTCGATCAGACCGGACGGCTCCAACAGTCAACACTGAGGACGGTGGAAAAATGAGCCGTTCGAAAGGTGCCGGCGGTCTTGCAGAATTGATTGCACGTCAATCCGGTGAGAGAATTCGTTTTTTTCTCCTTCGCACTCATTACCGCAGTACGGTGATCTTCAGCGAACCCGCGATCGAGGATGCTGGCACCGGCCTGGACGGTTTTTATCGGCTTTTCAAGCGTTACACACGTGTGACTGGCAAAGACTTTTACGATCTGCAAGCCGCGAAGACGCGCGAAGCTGGGGCGATCGACGCAGGGGACGACGCCACGCTTCAGGCCGCAGCCGCCTGCCGTGATAAGTTCCTCGCAGCGATGGACGACGACTTCAACACCGGCGGCGCGATCGGTGAGTTGTTTGAACTTGCCAAAATCACCAACAAATTCTGCGACGATGCCGGCTTGGAGACCGACGGCAAAGACGCCAGCGACATTGCGAAGTTCGAACAGCTGCTCACCACGCTCAAGGAACTGGCAAGTATCCTGGGCATCTTCATTCAACCGCCAAAGCAAGCCGGTGGCGCCGACGACGAGCTACTCGGCCAAGCGATGCAACTGGTCATCGACCTCCGCGCCGAAGCCCGCGCCAACAAGAACTTCGCCACGGCCGACGCCATTCGCGATGGCATCGGTCCGCTGGGGATCGTGCTGGAGGATCGCGCCGGGGGCACCGAGTGGACCGGCGGCGAGGAGGACACACTCGATGGCCTCATGCAACTGCTGATCGACTTACGCCAAACAGCGCGTGCAAACAAAGACTTCGCCACGTCGGACACAATCCGCGATCGCCTCACCGAGATCGGCGTGACGCTGGAAGACCGCGCCGGAGGGACGGAATGGAGGAAGGATTGAATGCGACACTCGGACTGCGGAATCTGGATGAAATCGTCCGTCCTCAATTCCGCACTCCGTAATCCGCAATCCGCATGCGATGAGAATTCTCGGCATTGACCCCGGACTCAACACCACCGGCTACGGCGTGTTGGAGATCGTCGAGCATCAGCCTCGGCTCGTGGAAGCGGGGATCGTGCGTGGCAAGGCGCGGGGCGACGTCACCACTCGTGTGAAGGAGATCTACGACGGCGTGTCGGACGTGATCAAATCGTTATCCCCCAGCGTTCTTGCCCTGGAAAAACTCTACGCTCACTACGATCGCCCGACGACTGCGATTCTGATGGGCCATGCCCGCGGCGTCATCTGCCTGGCCGCCGCCGAAGCGGACATCGCCGTTGAGGACTACGCCGCCACGCAGGTCAAGAAAACGCTCACCGGCAACGGCCGCGCTCCCAAAGCTCAAATGCAGCGCGCGATCCAACTCGAATTGGGCCTCTCAACCGCCCCGGAGCCGGCCGACGTCGCCGACGCGCTGGCGATCGCGTTCTGTCATTATTGTTCGAGTCGTGAGTCGCGTGTCGCGAGTCTGGATTAGCCAACGGCGCGACCTCCACGCGTTCTCACCCCCAACCTCTCACCCCTGCCCCCTCCCCCATGATCACCAAAATCACCGGAATCCCGGTCGACGCCGCGGGCGACGCGCTGACGCTCGCTGTCGGGGCGTTTGAGTACGAAGTGCTCATCCCCGAATTCGCTCGTCACTTTGTCCAGGAAAAAATTGGCAAGGAAATCAGTCTGCATACGATTGAGTATCTGGAAGGCAACCCGATGCAGGGACGGATGACGCCGCGGCTGATTGGATTCTTGAGTTCATTTGAACGCGAGTTCTTCGAGTTGTTCTGCCAGGTCGATGGTGTGGGCGTGAAGAAAGCGCTACGTGCGATGGTGCGCCCCGTGGACGAAGTCGCCGCGTTGATCGAAGACCAGGATGCCAAGGGGCTTAGCGGTCTGCCCGGCATTGGACCCGCCACCGCCGAACGGATCGTAGCGAAACTCCGCCGCAAAGTGCCCAAGTTCGCGCTGCTCGTCGGGCGCGAAGCACCCAGCAGCGCCGACGTGCCGCGCGACGTGATGAGCGAAGCGTTTGAAGTTCTGCGGGCCTTGGGACACAGCGAGTCAGAAGCTCGCCGGCTGCTTGACGAGGCGATGTCCAAGAAAAAGAAATACAAAGACGTCGAAGCCCTACTGCACGCCATTTACGAGCAAAAACAAAACTAAGGATGAAGGAAGAAGGCGGAAGGATGACCTGCCTGTCTCCTAACTTCATTCCACCTTCATCCTTCATCCTTCATACTTCCGCCTTCCTCCTTCGCTATGCTTCGCAGCTTCGAACGTCGACTTGTCTTCCCCGCGCCGCGCGCGAATGAGGCGGATTGGGATCCTCCTGATCTTGAATTCGAGGACGTTTACTTTGACGCTGCAGACGGCACGCGGCTGCACGGCTGGTACGTCCCACATCCCAACCCGCGCGCTGTCATGCTGTACTGCCACGGCAACGGGGAAGACGTTCCCCGGCTGGCACCACGACTAAAAATACTCAACGAGTTTATCGAGGTCAGCGTCTTTGCCTGGGACTATCGCGGCTACGGTCGGAGCGCAGGCACTCCCCACGAGGACAACCTCATCCGCGACGCCCACGCCGCGCACGACTGGCTCTACCGACGGGCGGGCGTGGGCTCAGAAGATATCGTGCTGATGGGTCGATCGCTCGGAGGTGCCGTGACCGTCGCGCTGGCCACCGAGCGTCATTCGCGCGGATTGGTGTTGGATCGCACGTTCTCCACGCTCGTAGAAGCCGCGGCCCACAATGTCCCGTGGCTGCCGGTCTCATGGATCATGCGAAATCGATTCGCTTCGATCCAGCGCATCCGCAAATACCACGGACCACTGTTGCAATCCCATGGCACCGCCGACCAGATCGTCCCCTTCCATCAAGGCCAAGCGCTGTTCGAAGCCGCTCCCAGCAAAGAAAAGCGGTTTCTCGAAGTGCCCGACCTGAATCACAATGGCCCACTGCCTGACTACTGCTACGAGGAACTGATCACTTTTCTTGATCGCCTCACTCCGATGAGCCCGACTACTCGGAACCGTGACTGATCCTGCACCAAATCCTCCGCGATTGGGACGACGCCTGTGGCGTTGGATTCGACCGCTCGCGATCGGTTACCTGCTGATCTGTCTGCTAATGATGTTCTTGGAGAGCTGGCTGGTCTACGTGCCGCCAAATCCGAATCGCACCGGCGCCTGGGATCGAGAGCAACCCGATCGACGCGACGTGTCGTTTGTGGCCGAAGATGGCACGCGGCTCCATGGCTGGTACTATCCGCATGAGCAGCCGCAGCACGCGGTTGTGTATTTTCACGGCAACGCGGAGGACGTCGCGCAGAACGGCGGGGCGATGGCTCACTTGCGCGACGCACTACAGGCGTCGGTCCTCGTGTTCGACTATCGCGGCTACGGCAAGAGTGAGGGATCGCCATACGAATCCGGCTTGATCCTGGACGGGCTCGCCGCACAACGCTGGCTGGCCGACGAACTGGGGGTCGGCACCGAAGACGTCGTTCTGATTGGCCGCTCGCTGGGCGGAGGTGTGGCGGTGGCCGTCGCGGAGCAACAAGGCGCCAAGGCACTCGTCCTGCAAAACACCTTCGCCAATATGGCCGAAGTCGCGGCCGGGAAGTTCCCGTGGCTACCCGTGCGCCTGATCATGCGCAACCAGTATCCTTCCTCCCGGCGAATCAAAGCCTACGACGGGCCGCTACTGCAAATGCACGGCACTGACGACGAGGTGGTGCCGATCGCACAAGGACGCAAGCTGTTCGAAGCTGCCCCCACTGAGCAGAAGAAGTTCCTCCAAAACGAAGGGCTCACCCACAATGCTCCATTGCCAAAGCGATGTACCGACGAAATGATCAGGTTCTTGGGTGAGATTCGTTAGAGCAAGCGCTACCGTCCAAAACCGCGGCTCGGTATTCATTCTGCTACACCGTTACCATCGACTCGGGCATCTCGCGGAGGAAGAGGTAGACCATCACGGCCAGCCCCAGCACGCTCTGGGCGAGCGTGTTGAAGGCGACGGAAATGCCCACATTCGCGCTCAGATACACGAATGTAGCCGACACCAACAGGCAGACGCCAAACAGAAACGTCGCGGACAGGCTGATCGTCTCGCCGCGCCGTTTGCGCATATCGCGCAACTCGCGGAAGAATTGATAGACCATCAACGCGAAGATGATCATTCCGAATAACGAGTAATCCGCCAGCGCAGGTAACACAATGAACGCGTCGTACAGTCCGTGCGCGAAAATGATCACCCCAATGACACCTGCCCCGTGGGCTCCCCAACCGCTGGGATTGCGAAACACGCGGTAGAGCATCAAGCCAGCGATGCCGGTCAACGTGATATGCATGGGATTGGCTGTCAGGAACCGACCCAGGCTGTCCGTCCCACCGCTTCTGCCGAAGTAGCCAATGTTCTCTTCGAAAGCAAACCCCAAGCCGACACACCCTGACACGACGAGTGTCGTCAGTTCGTTGCGTAACCGCAATAGGATTGGCATCAGTGGCAACAGGCAAAGGAGCTTCGACAACTCCTCGCGTAGTCCGACACTGAGGATAAAGTAGCGAAGTCCCGGAATCAGTTCCAAGCCTTCACTGAAGTTCCAGCGATATTCGAACCAGTAGCTCAGAAACATGGTCGGCCAGATACTCAGCACGCCTAGCGGGACTGCCGCTACTGCCGTCCAGAACTGCAAACTCTGCCACGACGGAGCGTGCATCGCCTGCCACAAGAACACGAACCAACAAACTCCGGCGAGCGCGGCCAACGTGACCGCACCTGCCGATGGGTGCTGATAAATCACCCTCGGCATCTGCCACCACAACTGCCACCAATGTTGCTCACGTGCTAGCTCCCGCAGCTCTTTCCACGACTCCTTACTTTCGTCCAGCCGCTCGGCACGTTGCTCAGTGTGCTTCGGCTGATAAACCTTCTCCGCGACGTAACCCACACCGATGCCTGCAGCCAACATCCAGATCACCATCCGCCACAGAAACTCCGGCTGACGCGTGCGTGTTCGCAGATAGCTTTGCCAATTCATAGTCATGTCAATAAGATCGCGGATCCGACGATTCGCCAACCAGTTTAGCGTAGCTCCCATCACAGCCTAAACCGCGGAAATTCACGGTTTTCGCGATTTCCGTCGATCTGATATAGTGACGGCGCTGGCGTACATGCGTTCAGCACTAAGCAGTGCCTTCCGGCGAGCCACTGGACCGCAGTTAGCACGCGATTCCAATCCGCATTCCGAAATCCCCAATCCGCAATCCACCAATGACTCGCGAGCCGATACTTTCTGCCAATGACGTCGCGCCGCCTGTCGCAGCGCCGTCCGCCCAAGTTCTGTCTCCGGAAGAAGACAACGTGCTCCGTCCGCAGCGCATGGAGGACATGATTGGCCAGCGAAAAGTCTACGAACGGCTGATGATCGCTGTGCAGGCCGCCCAGATTCGCCAGGAACCGCTGGGGCACATCCTGCTCGATGGCCCGCCCGGTTTGGGCAAGACGACGTTTGCCAACTGCATTCCCCGCGCGCTCGACGTGCCGTTGCAAACCGCCAGCGGCGCAACGCTCGCGGCCCCCAAAGACCTGCTGCCGCTGCTGACCCAGGCACAGCCTGGCTCCGTGCTGTTCATCGACGAGATCCACCGCTTGCCCAAGGCGGTCGAAGAGTTTCTCTATCCGGCGATGGAAGACTTCCGCGTCGACATCACGATCGGCGAAGGCGTCAGCGCCCGTACGCTGAACATGACGCTCAAGCCTTTCACGATCATCGGCGCAACCACGCGTACCGGTCTGCTTTCCAGCCCGCTACGCGATCGCTTCCAAGTCCGCGAGCATCTGGAGTTCTACGAGATCGCGGAACTCAAGCAGATCATCACCCGCAACGCAGCCAAGCTCCGCGTTGACATTGATGACGACGCGGCCGTGCGCATCGCCGACTGCAGTCGCGGGACGCCACGCATAGCCAACAATCGGCTCAAGTGGGTGCGCGACTACGCCACGACCAAAGCCAACGGCAAGATCACGCTACAAGTCGCCTGCGACGCGCTGAAAATGAGCGACGTCGACGATCTGGGCCTCGATGGCCAAGACCGCAAGTATCTGGATACCATCCTCCGCGTCTTCCAAGGTGGCCCGGTGGGCGTTGAGGCGGTCGCTCATACGCTCAACACCGCCACCGACACGCTCACCGACGAAGTAGAGCCCTTTCTGCTGCGTGCCGAACTTCTCGTCCGCACTCCGCGCGGCCGCAAACTCACCGCCAAGGGCTTCGAGCATCTGGGGGCGTCACCGCCGGCAGACCTGATGCACTCGCTGTTCGACGATGTCGCGGAAAACGGCAGTTCGGACAACGGCACTTCCGATGCCGACGAACCGACGCTGTTCGAGTAGCACAACTTACAGCTGTGCTGAGTCGATCACCTGGGCGTCGCCGATGGTCGACAGCCACTGCAGCGTTTGCGTGTCAATGTCGGTGCTCAAGCCGGTGACGTGCCCGTCCAAGAACAGGAAATGGACGATCTGGCTGTGCTCGCTACCGAACTTCTGGTTCGAGGTGTCTTGTCGACCGGTCGCGATACCGTTCTCAGTGCCCGCGAAAATCGTCTCGGGCAAATCTCCCGCAAAGTAGGCCGTGTCGCCCGCTTCCTGATGCTCCTGCTCGGGAACGATCTCCTCTTCAAACTCGACGGGAATGTGCTTTTCGCCGATCACAACCGTCTGCGAGAGTCCATCAGTCACCTGACGATCTTGCACCCTCGAACGGGTATGGATGGGCCCGGCGACACGTGCTGGGTCTTCATTCCCCAGCGGCCTGTCCGTCGATCCATAACGGTAGTGAAGTCCCGCGTTGGCCGCATAATCACCGCCGGCGGCCGCAGCAGCCACGATCGGCGGCATGTCGTTGTTGTCGAAGTCTCGGTCCGCCGCGGGATCACGACGGCTTGGGCACACGAAGGTGTCAACCGGCGTGCGCATCGCGTTGGAGTTTGCGTCATCGTAAACGGGCACGGAATTATCGTAGGATTCGTAGATCACATCCTGTTCCAATTCCCGCAACAGCAAGAACGCCCACGAAGGCCCTTGTTGTTCTTGAGCAAACCGTCCGGTGGGATAATGCTTCCGCGTATCGTGATGCATTTGCACTGCCAGCCCGAGCTGCTTGAGATTGTTCGCACACGAGTTTCGTCGCGCCGCCTCTCGCGCCGCCTGCACGGCTGGGAGCAACATCGCGACCAAGACACCAATGATCGCAATCACGACCAACAACTCTACCAGGGTAAAACCAGGAACATGCGATCTTCGCATCGTGGTACCTCCTAGTGTGGCAGGACATCTTCTGACAGGTCCGTCGGAAGACGTTGCTTGGGGGGAATACGGAGACGCGCATGTCTCCAGTGGGGACTCAGATTCTATCGTGCGTCCACTTCGCGTGTCAATTTCGATCGCCATGCATCACGTTGCGATCGCGGTACCATAGCCAAGCAAACAGCGGCATTAATGCTAGCGATGCCCATTGATAGCCCGTTAATCCTTGCCAAAGACGAACTTCGGGCCGCACAAACTCGCTCAGGAAGCGATAGAGCAGATACGCTAGAATGTACAACTTCACCAACTGGCCACGGAATAGATCTCGCTGACGCATGTGATGCAAGGCCAGTGCACACAACAGGTGAAACGCTGCCTCATACAGTTGCGTCGGATGGCGCGGTCGTGAATCGACCTCCGGGAAGACGACGCCCCACGGCAAACTGGTCGGCGTTCCATAACAACACCCGCCGATGAAACAAGCCAATCGACCGATGCCCACCGACGCGGCGACGGGCACCGCGAACGAATCGCCGGTCTTGACGCGAATGTCGCACGCCCACTTGGCAATCTCTACTCCGAAGTAGCCGCCCACCAGACCGCAAAGGATCGTCTTGCCGTCGGAAAACCAGGCCGCACCGCTCAGCATCCCCTGCCAGTCCGCCAATACAAACGGCAACTTCGCCCCAATCATCGCCCCACAGAACGCACCAAGCCCGATGGCCAGTTTGTCACCCGGGGCAATCGGCAAACCCTGCTGCGAACGCCGGCTCAGGTAAATCCCCGTGCCGACGGCGAACATCATGGTTAGGGTGTAGAGTGGGTTCATCGTTACTGAATAACCAATGACCAAATCGAAATGACCAATACTTAGCAGGGAGTAGTTTCAATATTCCTCTCCCCGTTGGGGAGAGGTTAGGTGAGGGGCAAGTCTACCGAGGAATTAACCCTCCCCTAGCCCCTCCCTGCAAGGGAGGGGAATTTATGAAACTGCTTCTAGCCATTTCGTTGACATTGGTCATTGGGGCTTGGTCATTGCTCATTCGCGGCAGCGCTACGTGTCCGTCTCGGTACAACACGTTGTATGCCGAGAACGGAATGATGTGTCCGCTCGGCAGCAGATGATGCACGCAAGACTTCATGAGTTGGCGGACATCAAAGTTGTACGCGTCCATGAACGACGTCGTGGTGATTCGAAACACGTCCTCCGGATCGAGAGATTCCTCCAGCGCCCGAGCGAAGAACTCACCTGCCGAGTCCGTCGTGCAACCGCCCAATCCACACGGTTGACGAGCAAGGTACTCGTCGATCAATGCCTTCGCGCGCTGTCGGTTGAAAGTGATTCGTCCCGACAGCAGATCGAGATGGTTTTCCAGATCGACAAACCGCGCCAGCGGCAGCAACTCCTTCTCGCTTCGATACGCATAGGCCAGAGTGTGACCATTGGGATGAGCACAGGGTAGCGGCGAGAAATCGGACTCCAGCCACTCCCCGCCTGTTTGTTTTTCAATGCCTTGAATCACATCAGGGAACGTCACGCGCCGTTCCAGCTGTTCTGGCAGCACATGCCGTCCCGTGTACGTGGCCGGCTGAAAACTCACGCCCGTGACCCAACGCCGCGCGGTGCCGAACTGCACGATACGGCCCAGCTCATGACAATTCACGTCGGGCTGCACCGTGCAGACGAGTGTCGTGCGAATGCCGAATTCGCCCAGCACTTCGATCGCCCGCAGCTTCGTCTCGACCAGCGATTCGCCGCGCAGCACCTCACTGCCCTGCTCTTCAAATCCATCGAACTGCAGATATATCTCCGCACGATGCTTCCACTCGGCCAACTGTTCCACGAACCTTCGATCGCGCGCGATGCGAATCCCGTTGGTATTGATCATCACAATGTCGATCGGCTGCGCGCAGGCATACGCGAAGATCTCACAGAAGTCGGGGTGAATCGTCGGCTCTCCGCCTGAGAGTTGCAGAATCTCCGGCTGGCCCTCGACTTCAACCAGCCGATCGATCGCCGCGCGGCAGGCGGCAAACGACAAATGCTCACCTCCCGGCCCGCTCGCCGCAAAGCACATCGGGCATTCCAAATTGCAGGCGGAGTTGATCTCTAGCAGCCCAATGCACGTATGCTGCTCGTGCTCGGTGCAAAGTCCGCAGTCGTAAGGACAGCCACGATCGGGCTCCACGCCAAACGAAACGGGCACCTTCCCGGGCAAGCTGTAGTCCGTCCGATCGAACCACCGCACATCGCTACAGACAAAGTCCTCCCGCTCGCCGTGCGTCGGGCAACGCTTGCGGAAGTAGACCCGCCCGCCGCGTTCGACAATCTTAGCCGGCAGCAACGTAAGGCACTCCGGACAGAGGCTTTGCGTCGCGCCGAGGAACGTGTAGTCGCGGTAGGTGATGGTCATAGAGCACGCTCTAGTCCGATGAACAGTTAAATCAAATGTCAATGCAATTCTGTGCCAGCAAGGCTTCTACCAGATCTATCAATCATGTTCCGGCCTCGATCTCTCTGATGATCCAATTGATTGTTGGTACTTGTCTTCGTATCTCTTGTTCCATCGACTTGCCACCACCACTCCTAGAACTCCCAATAGAAATAGAGCGAATAGCCAAATCTCGTTGCTGATTCCAGACACGCCAGCTTGTACCGACATGCCGCACAATCCAACCAAACATGTCACCGCCGAAACGCACCAAACCGTAACCAAAGCTGCCACAACGGCAAGGGTCCGCAGAAAGATATTGATCTTCTCCACAGAGGTCACAAGTATACCAATCGATTGTCGAAACTGGATGATTTTCACAGTGCGCAAAAACACTGGAACCGCGATCACATTGAATACCCATCCAACAATCGGGAGCTTCACTGTTAACGTAATCGCTACGCTGAGGAGCGTTGTCACCAAAAACATCGTCGACAAGCGGAACGAGCGCTGATTGAGTGTGGGTTCTCGATCTGACTCGTCCATCAACTTGCCTCGTTGTTGCGAACAATCTGCACCGACTAAAGGAGTTTCTAACACTAATCTGCACAAATCTTCGCCTATGCTGCAACTGATTGGCACAGATTAGCGTTACCAATCCAAACGGATTGCCTGGGTTTCCATGCGGTCTGTAGCTTTCTTATTCCCTTGGACCGTCAGGATGGTACACCAATCGCAACTGAGTTGCCGCTTGGTACGCCCCGACCGGTGTAAGTCACATCAGCAGCAACGCCGCAGGTGAGAAAAAACGCCGTGACGGCGGAGAACGCCAGGCAGAGGAAGGTATCGACTCGCATTCGTCGCGGACGCTCGGGCTTGTTCTCCGACTCATCTGTCATCGATTTCCCTCAACCTGCGACGTTTCGCTACGCTCACCGCGACTGCCGAGCCGATTCCCACGACCCAAGCCACAACCATTATCTCGGTACTCCAGTTCTTCTCGACCGGCCGTACGCTGCTCTCCGCTCCGGAGAGAATCCCCAGCGGAGCACACGTACAAAAGAACGCGACGAATGCTGACGGGAACGCAGCAAACAGGCAACCAGTTCTCGCCAGATCACGTTTTGCCGGTGTACTCCCTGATCTCAATCGACGCTCGACGTATTCGAGCACAGCCAATCCAACGAATGCACCCGCGATCGTCGCGCCGCTTGACATTGAGACGGCGGCAATTGCTGCGTCGTTTTTTTCAGCACCACGCAACCATGGCCAGAACAACGGAGTTCCGACTATTAGACAAAAAGTGACCGCGAACGCTAACCGGGACAGCAGGATCGCTCTGAACTCTGAAAACCGCTTTCTCTCCAAAACCATCACCCCGATCGAATTGACGTGGGTTCGCCTCAGCACAGATGACTCACCACTAATCTGCGCTAATCTTCACTAATGCTGCAACTGATTGGTGTAGGTTAGCACAGATTAGCGCTACCAATCCAAACGGATTGCCTGGGTTTCCATGCGGTCTGTAGCTTACTTATTCCTCGCCCATGTCGCGGCGATAGCGTCGGCGCCGCCAGCGGATGATTTGGACCATCAGGGTGAATCCCAAAGCGGCACCGAAACACATACCGATACCCCAGGCGAAGGTATCCCCGTCGCCGGCACCTGCCCCAAAGATGGTTAGACACACGCCACAGAAGCTGCAAAACGCCGACACGCACACAACGATCACAAGCACGCTCGTCACGGCAAACGAAGTCGAGAACATCAGCACTTTCTGCGATGGGCTGACACTCTGGCCCATCGCTTCCTGGCGCCGCACGACTCGCACCGTGCGAAAGAACACCGGGACCATGATGATGCATGCCAGAATTCCCAAACCGCGCACCGCCACTAACAACCCCATGCAGACCGACGCCAGCGTGATGATCAGAAACAAAGTCGCCAGAGAAAAGGAGAGATTCTCCGGTTCCTGCGTTTGAGGCGCAACTTCTGTCAAGGCTGGTAGAGCAACGGGTGACTTGCGAAACGGCTTGTGACACAACCAGCAGGATTCGCTCGGCCCAAGTTGCTTGGCTTGGCAATGGGAGCAAATATTGGTCGGCTCGATGTCAGCATACTCGCTCATGACATGTGCCTTTCGCCGCTGGTGGGCGTGCTTGCCGCAGCAAGTAGCGCTCGCGCCCGCCGCACCACCTGCCCGACGAATACGCCCGTGAGCGCCAGGCTGACAATCACAATCATTTGGTGGTATCGCGGCACGGTCAAATCCACCGCTGGATCGCCTCCAAATGCAGCTGGCCATTTGGCGTACCCGAGCACGCACACATAACCTGCAACAGAAGCAAATGTCGTCACTCGGACCAGCTGTAGATCAAACCGCAATGCCGCTAGCACAATAATCAGAAAATACCCCACGACCAGCGGACTGCGCGGCCCGGCAGCGATCATCAAGATGCTGGTGAGAAACAACACATCGCACAATGTTGCGACCAGCGAGATCCACGTCGGGAATACCCGCGCGCGAAGCGAAAGATGGATCCCGGCGGCCACCATGACCCACGCAACGGCGAGCAGGGTGACCATGACGTGAAATCGCTGATCGACTTGACCTGGTTCGGCCAACTGCAATCCCCCTGCACCGAATAGCGAGGACCCACTCGTCTGTTTACCCTGACTGCCTAGGTACCTCCAAAGGTGGATCAGATAGAAGGTGCCAACGGCCGCGATGCGAAGCAAGTTCGCCCGCACCTCGCCGGTGTACTGCTGCCACCGCTGCGCGACAAACCAAGAATGGTCGAACGCCGGGGCGCCGTCGGACATGGCAAGATCCTCGAATAGAGTCGTGACTACCGACGGGAGTATAATGACGAATCACGAAATACCCAATGACGAACCCATTTTTGCACCTGGTCCGTCGCATTTCGCCCAATTCGTGATTCCGTCATTGGTCATTCGGCGCAGCCCACCCATTGACCCCCTGTGGTGGCATCGGTATGCTGAGCGATTCGATTCCACCCGATATTCAGCAGTAACTGGGAGCCTCCCGATGGCCGTCCCCAAACGAAAACACTCCAACTCTCGCTCCGGCAAGCGTCGCGCGCACGATCGCCTGACGGCCAAGCAGCTACAAGCCTGTCCCAAATGTGGCACTCCCACGCCGTCGCACGTTGCCTGCCCCACCTGCGGGTACTACATGGGTCGCACGGTTGTGGAAACCGAGGAGTGATCTCGCAAATGACCAATGACCAAACCTCAATGACCAATCGCGCTTCCTAGCCCATTGGTCATTGGGACTTGGTCATTGGGGCTTTGATTTCATCATGCCCAAGACCGCCTTCCTATTTCCTGGCCAAGGTGCACAGACCGTCGGCATGGGTGCCGAGTTGGCCAGTTCGCTACCCGCGGCCCAAGCGCTGTTCGATCGGGCGGCCGACATCCTCGGCTACGACCTGCTGCAGCTGTGCAAGGAAGGCCCAGCCGACAAGCTGAACTCGACTGTCCACAGTCAACCGGCGCTGTTCGTCTGTAGCCTGGCCGCGCTGGAGCAGCTCAAGCAAGACGCGCCCGAGGTCGTCGAAGGCTGTGATATTACCGCCGGCTTGAGTCTTGGCGAATACACGGCCCTGGTCTTCGCCGACGCGATCGACTTTGACTCCGGGTTGCGACTCGTGCAAACGCGTGGACAGGCGATGCAAGACGCCTCCGACGCGGTGTCCAGCGGCATGGTCAGCATCCTTGGTATCGAGCGCGAGGGGATCGAAAAACTGTGCGACGAGGCGCGCGAGGGCGAAGTCCTCCAAGTCGCGAACCTGCTCTGCCCCGGCAACATCGTCGTCTCGGGTAACTCGACCGCCTGTGAGCGCATTACACCGCTGGCCGAATCGGCGGGCGCGATGAAAGTGATTCCGCTGGCGGTCGCCGGAGCGTTTCATACCGCGCTGATGCAACCGGCCGTCGATCGCTTGACTGGCGCGCTGGCGGAAGTCGAAATCCAACCACCGCGAATCCCCGTCATCTCCAACGTCGACGCCCAGACTCACAGCGACCCTGCAGAGATTCGCTCGCTGCTAGTTCAACAAGTCATCAGCCCCGTCCTCTGGGAAACCTCGATGAAGTGGCTGATCAACGACTTTGGCGTGGAGCAATGTTATGAAATCGGCCCCGGCAAAGTCCTCCGTGGCCTGTTGAAACGAATCGCCCGCAAGTTGCCCTGCGAAAGTGTGCAGGCGTAACGTCCATCCGTTCTCAACTCGCTCTCCAGCGCTAGGTACGAGCGAGGACAACGAAAAAGGCTAAATCAATCATGTCCGACACGGAACCTGGTCGTATCCACGTAGATCTCTCCGGCAAGACGGCCATCGTCACGGGAGCTTCGCGTGGCATTGGCAAAGCGATCGCGATCGCGCTAGGCAACGCCGGCGCCAAGGTCGCCTGCGTAGCCCGTAACAAAGAGAAGCTCGACGAAACCGTCAGTGCGATCACCTCCGCTGGCGGCGCTGCCGAAGCATTCGCCATCGATGTAGCCGATGCGGAGGCCGTGCCAGCGTTCGTGGAGAAGCTGGCCGACGACTGGGAACGCATCGACATCCTCGTCAACAACGCCGGCATCACGCGCGATACACTCTTGCCGCGCATGAGCGACGACGACTGGGACTCCGTCATTTCGACGAACCTGCGCAGCGTGT
Organism: Bythopirellula sp.; assembly: GCA_965228965.1. Taxonomy (GTDB): domain Bacteria; phylum Planctomycetota; class Planctomycetia; order Pirellulales; family Lacipirellulaceae; genus Bythopirellula. The sequence continues at coordinate 3,137,086 of OZ245849.1, read as the reverse complement.
TCCTATTCAGCCGCGCCGCCTCGGGAGCGATGATGCGTTCCAAGAAGGGCCGCATCATCAACATCAGCAGCACCTCGGGACTGGCCGGCAACCCAGCGCAGACGAACTACTCGGCGTCCAAGGCGGGCGTTATCGGCTTCACACGCACTGCCGCTCGCGAGCTGGCGAGCAAACGACGGCACATCACCGTCAACGCGATCTGCCCCGGCTTCATCGCGACCGACATGACGGCCGCGCTGAAGGAGGCCGCCGGTGAGGACGCGATCGAGAAGCGAATCAAGGAAATCGTCCCGCTGCAGCGGCAAGGCGAAGCGGAGGAAATCGCCGACGCGGTGTTGTTCCTGGCGAGCGACTCCGCCTCGTACGTCAACGGCCAAGTGCTCACTGTCGATGGCGGCATGACCGCCTGACGTCAGAAGTGACTAATTGCCCAGACCCGCCGACCAACCGCAGCACTCACTTTATTGGTCATTGGGATTCGGTCCTTGGTCATTCCGTACGTATGTCGGAAAAATCCCCACAAATTAGGAACTTTCGCTTGCCCAGGCGACCTAGACACCCTCGAACTTTAACGGTATATCTTGACCTCACTTGCGGAATCGTTCTATTTTAAACGACTTTCCGCCGCTGACAGCAGCGCAAGAATTCAACACCAAGTCGACCGGCCGCGAGGTACTCAGGCAACCGCGTCCCTCAGCCAGCCGCCGTCGATAGTTACATTCCAATACCCTGTGAAAATTGAAGGAGGCCATCAAAGTGCCCTCAACTTTGGAACGAGTAACGGACATCGTGTCCGAACAACTAGGCGTCGACAAAGATAAAATCAACGCAGACACCTCGTTTGTGAATGACCTGGGTGCCGACTCGCTCGACACGGTCGAACTGGTCATGGAATTGGAAGAAGAATTCGACGTCAACATTCCTGATGACGCTGCTGAGAAAATCCAGACTGTCGGCCAGGCGGTCGAGTTCATTGACCAGAACTCGGGCAGCTAAAGAATTGCCGATGCCGGCATCGCGATACCGTTGATGTCGGCATCATTCGTAGCGCCATGTGCGTTGGCAAGTGCTCCCCACACGCCTACCAGCGCGTGATCCCCTTCTAATTCTCCATCCGACAAGAGTGATGAATCGTCGCGTCGTCGTAACAGGCATTGGTGCCGTCACCTCGCTGAGCTGCCAGGTCGACGACCTCTGGAAGAAGGTGCTCGCTGGCGAAAGCGGGATTCACCAGCTAAAAATCTTCGACACAGCGGATCATAAGGTCCACTTCGGCGGAGATATCTACGATTGGTCGTGCGGCGACTACGTCAGTCCGCGCGAAGCCAAACGCCTCGATCGTTTCACGCAGTTCGCAATGGTCGCGGGCATCGACGCGGTGAACGATTGCGGCATCGAATTCGAGAAGTACGATCCCTACACCATCGGTGCCATCATCGGCTCCGGCATTGGGGGACTCAACGAGATCGAATCGCAGACCGAACGGTTGCTGCACAAGGGACCCGACAAAGTCTCGGCGTTCACGATTCCCAAACTAATGCTCAACGCGGCCAGCGGCCATCTTTCCATCCGCTACGGGCTGCGTGGAATCAACTACGGGGTTGCCACCGCTTGTGCCAGCGCCGCCAACGCGATGGGCGAGGCGTATCGCACTATCCAGCGTGGCGAGTGCGACGTGATGATCACTGGCGGCACCGAGGCCGCCGTCACGCCGATGGGCATGGCGGGCTTCGCCAACATGAAAGCCCTCTCCACCCGCAACGATGATCCTGCCGCGGCCAGCCGGCCGTTTGACGCGGATCGCGACGGCTTTGTCCTCTCCGAGGGCGCAGGCGTCTTGATCTTCGAAGAACTCGAATTCGCCAAGTCGCGCGGCGCTATCATTTACGGCGAGGTCCTCGGTTTCGGGGCCAGCGCCGATGCAGGACACATTACGCAGCCCGATCCGGAAGGCACAGGCGCCGCTCGCGCGATGAGCAACGCACTGGCCGACGCGCGGCTCGATCCCACAGACGTCCACTACATTAACGCCCACGGCACAAGCACGCCGTTGGGTGACAAGGCCGAAACGCAGGCCATCAAGGGCGTGTTCAAGGATCACGCCGGTAAAGCGAACGTTTCCAGCACCAAGAGCCACATCGGCCACCTGCTTGGTGCCAGTGGCGGCGTTGAACTCGTGTTCTGCCTATTAGCCCTGCGCGATCAAGTGGCACCGCCCACGATCAATCTGCAGACCGCCGACCCGGCGTGCGATCTGAACTACACGCCCAACACCCCCCAAGAACGCGAAATCGGCGCCGCAATGAGCAACAGCTTCGGCTTCGGAGGCCACAACGCGTCGATCATCGTTGGTCGCGTAAGATAGTCCGTGGCGTTGGGCAAGTTTTCTGCGAAGCGCGACTCTGATTTCTCGCGCTGCCGCTGAGTTCGCTACCAAGAGGAGGATTCCATGAGCCGAGCACTACTGGTGATCGACGTACAAAATGAGTACTTCACAGGCGCGTTGCCGATCACGCACCCCGCCGGTCACCTGGAGCAAATCCTGGCCACTATGGACGCTGCGCAAGAGGGCAACGTCCCGACCGTCGTGGTGCAGCATCACTTCGAAGACACCAGCACGCCGTTCTTTCAGAAAGACTCGACTGAATGGCAGCTCCATTCCGACGTCGCGGAACGGCCGCGCGATCTGCTGATTCAGAAAACACTACCGGGGAGCTTTACGGGTACGCCGCTCGCTGAGTGGCTTGAGCAGCGCCAGATCGACACCGTCACGATCGCCGGCTACATGACCCACATGTGTTGCGATACGACCGCCCGTCAGGCCGTGCACCGTGGCCTGAAAGTTGAGTTTCTCAACGACGCGACAGGTACCCTACCGCTGTCGAACGCCGCGGGCGACGTCACCGCCGAAGAACTGCATCGCTCGATCCTCTGCGCTCAACAAATGCTCTTGAGTGAAGTGCTCGACGTCGAAACGTGGAAGCAGCGGCTGTAGCAAGCCGAGCCGAGTGAGATAAGCAAACAGTAACACGCACCGGCCCGCATGAGCGTCCATTGGCTGATCGACGGAGAGATGTTCGCGCACTACCGCGATGACCTCGTGGCGGCGATTCGAGATCAAGGACACCTCGTAGAGTTGCTTCGATCACCGAGCCCACCGTACAGATGGGATGACGTGGACTGCAGCTATCGCGACGCGGCTCCCGCAGACGCGTGTGTTGTTTCGCATGGTGACATCGAGTTGGTCACACGCATCCGCAACGAAAGACTGTGGAAGCCCGGTGCGTTCTGTACGGTGGATAACTTTCACTGCTCCAGCTACTTGTGCCACTTTGGAAAGTACTGGATCAACTCTGACTATCTGATGCTCCCGTTCGGCGAGCTTTCTCGACAGCGCAGCTTCTTGTTTGAAAAACTTGGAAAGCACGACCGAATCTTCGTTCGACCCGACTCTCCGCTGAAGCTCTTCACAGGCCAAGTTGCAACTCAAGACAACTTCGAAGCCGACCTAGAGTTCATGGGCTTCTACGAATTCCCGCCAGAATCTTTGGTAGTTGTCAGCTCTCCGAAAAAGATCGTCAACGAATGGCGATTCATCGTTGCAGGTGGGACAGTCGTGACCGGCTGCCTCTATCAGCGAGGGACAGAAAAAGTGCTGGAGCGCGGATACGACCCCAAGGCCTTCCAACTCGCGTCTGAAATCGCATCGCTCGGCTACGAACCCGACCCAGTCTGGGTAGTCGACATCTGCGAAACGTCGAGTGGAGAATACCGCATGCTTGAGATCGGAGGCTTCAGCTTCTCCGACCTGTACGCCTGCGATACAACGAAAACCGTCGCCGCCGTCTCGCGCGTCGCTGAGCAGGTGTGGCAGCTATAGGGTCCGACAGAACAAGGCACGATCCCCGCACCGCGATCGTTTCACTCTAGGCCAGACACAACTTCTTGGCCGCTGATCGAACCGTAGGCCTGCCACACATCCAGTGCGATCGCGTCCGACGCAAAACTCACGGAGCCATCACCCAACATTGCCATCACGCCGCCAGGGTGGAGGCTGCGAGCGGAGATCCAACCGTCTGGTGCGCTTCGATTCCTGCACGGTCCAGGGTAAGTCTTCGAATTGGTGCCACTGCACAGGCAAACGTCGAGACCCGAGTTTGGCGTGTGTTTGGTCATGAAATTGCAGGCACCCGCCGTGTTGTTGAAGATCGAGCCGCGCACATCGTAGTCCGTCTCGTTTTCCATTTGCACGATCTCCGCCATGAAGACCGTATTGCTCAACCCGTCGGTAACTTGAGACATCTTCGTTCGCACGCCTTCGCCATTGCTGAAGTCGCCAAAAGGCGCGGGCAAGAACTGCGGTTCGTTCTGGAGAAAGTTTGCGTTGCCAAAGTTGACCACGTAGTTACCCAAAGCAAACTGATATTGATTGGCCCGCCAGTAACCGGGGCCATCTTCCGGGCAATAGTAGTACGGCACCTGTACGAGGCGGGCTGCTTCATTGTCGCTGTGCCAAAACGGAAGACTCGCATCATAGATATCGTTGACGGCCGACTGTTCCATATAGGGCCATAGAGCAACGACAAATGTCTTGCGATCTTGGCCATTGATACCCGTCCCACCGTCGGAGATCGTTCCGTAGGGAAGCTTGCCCAAGGCATTTTCATAGTTTTGCATGGCCAATCCCCATTGCTTGAGATTGTTCATGCAGTGGGTTCTACGCGCCGCCGCCCGCGCGGATTGCACGGCCGGCAACAACAGCGCCACCAGCACACCGATGATGGCGATGACAACCAATAGCTCGACAAGAGTGAAAGCCCGTCGGTAACGATGGCTGCCTGGCATGATGAGTTGCTCGCGATTCCGAATCTGTTGATTCAACGGGCGAGGATTAAATTGCTGAGAAGTACCTCGGATTATAACACTCGGCGACTCGAAAACCATCACAGTTGGCAAACAGATCCGAATTCCCGATCGCTCCGATTGGTCCGCACAGCGGACCTACGTCGACTATCTCTCAAGTTCAGCATTAATGTGTTGTATTCGTAGTGCCTACCCCATTTCCAATCACGTAGGACGGCCCCCCCAGGGCCGTCCGAATCGGAGGTTCTTTTGGACGGACGGCCCTGGGGGACCGTCCTACGTTTTGGGATGGGGTCGTAGAAGCGCAACTAAAGCGTGTCGGAATCGTTGCCATCAACCGACCAGGTGGTTCACGCTTGCCCGAGCAAGCGACCTTCGCATTCTGCGGCCGGATACTGGCAAAAGGAGCGAAACCGTCTTAGCGGTTATCAAATTGAGCGTGAACTATCGAGTAGTCCTCGGGGGCGGTAAATTTGAAGAGTGACTCATCAAGCGTGTCGCGATACCCAATATCAAACAGCTTCATAGTCTCGCTGGGAGTATCGACCTTGACCTGCATTAGTTCGCCGGTGTCCTCGTCGACCCATACTTCCACTGTGCCATCCGGAATTGCGTTCGAGCTTCCTGAGTATCCTACAGCATAAGTGCCTGAAATATTTCGTCTGCCCAGTTCGCTTTCGGGACTCTTGACGACTTCCACAAATCTGCTGAGCCAGTCCTTGAGCTTAAAACCTTTGCCGAATTCTTCAACTGCGGCATAAGCAGTTGCCGTTTTCTTGATTGGGCTTAGATGCAAACGTTGAATGCCCCAATCATCGTAAATGGTGACTAAGCCATTCTTGCTGGTGATGCTTTCGTACCGCTTTCTTCCATCTTTCGCTATGAACACTTTGTTGATGCATGTGTGGCCCTCCGTTTTTGATTCAACGGCTTCCACGAACGATATCCCTCCGATTGGAACCGCAGTGGGGATCTTCTTGGTCGCATGAAGGCGACTTTGAGGTCTTAGACTCCTTAGCTCTACATTCTGCCTGATGAAAGCAATACTCAGTGCCATCAACGCAATCATGAAAAGTAAGGTGCGCGTGCTGAATCGAAATCGCCTGCTTTTGCTCACATCCAGTCCTCCCAGAATATGGGGTCATTAAACGATGTGGAATCTACCAAAATCGCACTGATCCGGCGAGCAGTAGACGTCTGAAGCCGCTCGCAGCTACATTCTGCTGCGTCATAGCCACGCCATTTTTTTGTTGCTGAAGAGAATGGGCCAATCCTCCGAGTAAAAGCCGGGGTGGATTCGCTCGGTCCCAGGCTCCGCCTGGGACTGCGCTGGTGGCGAGGCTCCCGCCTCGCGATCGGCTGGCTGAGTCTACGTCGACTAATCTCCGACTCGGCACGGATGGGTTGTATTCTTAGAGCGTAACCAATTACGTGTCACGTAGGACGGTCCCCCAGGGCCGTCCGAATCGGCGGTTCTCTTGGACGGACGGCCCGGGGGACCGTCCTACGTTGTGGGATGGGTTCGTAGAAACACTACTCAAGCGTGTCGGATTTGTTGCCGTCAACTGCCCAGGTGTTTCCCGCTTGGGCAGGTCTGTGACGCGCTAGCTTTTAGATACGGACCATGATGTCCTACTAGCATCTAAACAACTTCTTCGCTTGCAAAAGTTCAGTCTTTTCGGTTTCTCACGCGACTAGCTTTGGCTTGTTCAAGCTGCTTTAGTGCCAACCCCTTCTGCTTCTTCTTGAGTTCTTTCTCAAAACGAGACAGCCACCGCTGAGTCCATTTCTTATCGTCGGAGTCATTGGGGTCAGCCAGCTTAGTTTCAAACTCTTCAATAATAGATTCCAACTTTGAAATGTCGAATGAACGAATGCTCTTTGCATTCAGATGGGGATAACCGTTGAACCGGTAGGTCTCTGTCTTCTTACGATTGTTAGATGACATCAATACTGAGCCTGTGACTGAAGGATACCTGCAAGTCTAGATTGTACTTGCTGATTGAGGTTCACAGAAAACTCTAATCAGCCTCGGCTTCATCGGCCGTTGCCGTTCCAGCACGTTGACACTGGCCGTTTTTTGTTGCTGAAATTGGGCCACGCCTTCGAGTAGAATTCGGGATGGCTTTCCTCGGTCCCAGGCTCCGCCTGGGACTGCGCTGGTGGAAAGGCTCCTGCCTCGCAATCGGCTGAGGGAGCCAGCGGTGCGGCGGGTTTCGGGCCGCGAGTCGGTTGTTGGAATTTTCGGACTCCCAGTTCCACCGGCGTCTTCGCCCTAAACCCTTTGTCGAGTTGGCGTTAACAACTAGGAGGAGTGGAATTTTAAGACACATTTGGCGGCCGTATTCCGAAAAAGGAGGCGCGGTTTATGCACGCAGATGCGCGCAAGCCTTTACTGCGGAACAAGATCGGGAAATCGCGCGATTGGGAAACCGGAGGATTTTTCGGACACGGGGCGTGTGTCCAAACACGTGTGCAAAAAACCTATTCGGGGGGTGAAGTTGTTCGCCGCGTGATCCAACGCCGGACCAGCATGCCCGTAAAACCACAACTCAAGGAGGCGAACACAAACACGAACATCGTCAGCATCAGCGTTGGGCCGATGTTCTCGAGCATGTTGTAGATGTTGCCCATGAAATCGAACAACGACTCGTTGGTCGAATTCCGTCGGCGCGCTGTGCTCATGGAGCGCTGAGTGAGCATGACGGTGAGATAGTTGCTCCAATTCGACATCCCGCCCCCGCCGGGCAAGACCGATTGAGCGAACGGTACTAAGGCACCCACGCAAAACGCCCGTAGATCGTCCCGCGCGTAGAACGCGCCGATCACACACGCCGCCAGCAAACAGGGCTGAAGAAAGATGCACAGAATCGCACCCACACTCGGCGGCAACGCGAACACCACCGCACAAATGACCGCGAGGACGGACATCACCACCATCATCCCCATCAGGCTGAACCGCACGGTCGGTCTCGGTGCTTCGGCCGGGTCCAGGTTTCGCTCGATAAATTGCCGGGCGTCGGTCATCGGCTGCCTTTCCAAGAAACTTAGCGACCTCGTTAGCGTAGCGATGCTAGCAGGCGATCGCAACGTGGAGCACGAATCATGCGGCCAATGACGGATGAACTCGCACAAACTGGGCACCCGGCAACCGGGCCGACCAGCAAGCTAGCAGCACGCGCCGCCGACCTTGTTGCCAGCCGGCGCCACACCTATACTCCGCCCCCGAAAAATCTTCCATCAACCTCGGCGAAGAACTCATCCCCTAGGAGACTTCCGATGCACGTTCGCATCGCGGCACTGCTCTTGCCACTGCTCATCCTGCACACGCACGCTCACGGTCAAGCCAGTGGCTGGAAACCTGCAGGCGGCGGCGCGGCGCCGATCGCGCGGTACGGGAATCAATCGCCAACCACTCCGACCCCGTCGGCAACTGCAGCGACGCCTGTGACATCTAGCAGTTCCGCTCCCGTCACCGCGACCGGCCAACGCATCACACGCGCCCCCGTCAGCAAAGGCGCGGGTGAGCTGCCACACGAGCACGGGCAGGTGTGGCGCGAATACGACATCAGCACCTACACGCTACGTGACCAATCGTCTCCCAATCCCGAACAACGCATCGTCGATTGGATTCTGCGCGAGACCGGTTACGAAGCATGGCATTCGACGCCTTTTGGTGCGCTCAGTGCAAATCGACGTATACTAACCGTTTACCACACCCCACAGATGCAGTCGGTCGTCGCCGACATCGTCGACCGCTTTGTGAATCAGGCGGCCGAGAACCACGGCTTCGGCCTGCGCATCATCACGATCAAGAATCCCAACTGGCGCGCACGGGCATTACCGCTGATGACCGCACTCCCGGTGCAATCGCCTGGCGTGCAAGGCTGGATCCTGGCGAAGGAAGACGCGGCGCTGCTGATGTCGGAATTACAGCGACGCACCGACTTCCGCGAACACAACCCACCGCACCAGATGGTGCAAAATGGTCAATCACTAGTCGTCTCGACCATGCGGCCTCGTCCGTACACGAAGGGCATTATTCGCACGCAGCAAACCTGGCCCGGCTATCAGCCTGAACTCGGCCAGCTCGACGAAGGGTTCACTCTCGAGTTCAGTCCGCTGTTGGCGATGGACACGCGCACGACCGACGCGGTGATCAAGCTTCGTTTGGCGCAGGTGGAAAAGATGCTGCCGGTCAAACTCGAAGTGCCCAACAACATTGCCCCCAACCAGCGTGCTGAATGCCAAGTGCCGCAGATGACGATGGTGCAGCTGCATGAACGCTTTCGTTGGCCGACCGATCAAGTGTTGCTGCTGAGCATGGGCGTGGTCGCCACCCCCGGTCCGCAAAAGCCCAACATGCTGACCGACGCGTTGCAGCTGGCCACGGGCGGCAGCGCCCCACGAGCCGACGCGTTGCTGTTTGTGGAGAGCAAAGGTCCCGTCGATCCGTCGCTGCCTGGCGGCACGGCACCCTTCTCGACTGCCACGCGTCCAAACCAGACGTTCCACGGTCGGTATTGAGGCCTAGGGCTGGAAGGCGTAGGCTGTATTGCTGTAGGTCACCCGATCGAGCACACAGTCACTCAGTCCATAGCCCGCCATGATTTCCGCAGGCAACACAAACCGTCGCGTCGTGATCACCGGCCTGGGGGTCGTCTCACCGCTGGGCAACTCGGTGGATGAAATGTGGGACGCGTTAGTCAATGGACGGAGCGGCGTGACGCCGCTGGAGCAGTTGCCGCCACTAGACCGCTTCGTGCACTTTGGCGGACAAGCGCGGGACTTCACCGGGGCGATCGGCGACTTCGGCGAGTTGACCAAGGACCGCAAGAAGGCGATTCGCAAGGCGCTGAAGGTCATGTGCCGCGAGACGATGATGGCGGTCTCGGCTGCCCAACAGGCGGTCGCGGACGCGGGGTTTGCCGAAACTCCGATGGACCCCGAGCGATCGGGCGTCGTCTTCGGCAGCGACTACATGCTCAGCCCACCGGAGGACTTTACCGATGGTATGGTCAAGTGCGGCGTGGCCGAAGAGGGCTTTCGCTACGAGCAGTGGGGAGGCGACGGGCTGGGTGAAATGAACCCCCTGTGGATGCTGAAGTACCTGCCGAACATGCCGGCCAGCCACATCGCCATCTTCAACGACTTGCGCGGCCCCAACAACTCGCTGACGTTACGAGAGGTCTCCGGAGTGATGGCGATTCGCGAGGCAGCCCAAACGATCGCACGTGGCCATGCGGATCGCATGATTGCGGGTGCAACCGGGACACGAATTCACTCGTTCAAGACCGTACATGCCCTGCAGACGGAGCAACTCGCCAACCCTGAGTTGCCACCCGAGCATGCCTGTCGGCCCTTCGATGCCGACCGCACGGGCATGGTCGTCGGCGAAGGAGCGGGGTCGCTCATCCTGGAAGAGTTGGAGTCTGCCCAATCGCGTGGCGCGACGATCTATGGTGAGATCCTGGGCACAGGCAGCAGCACGGTCACCGATGGAAGATTGGAGGGCGATCCCACACAAGCGCTGACCAATGCTGCGAAAGCGGCGCTGGCTGACGGGGCGATCACCCCGGAGCAACTGGGGCACGTCAGCGCTCACGCGATGGGCACGACCGACGGTGACATCGCCGAAGCGAGAGCCTTGACTGAAGCACTCGACGATGCTTCAAGCCGCGTACCAGTGGTCGCGGCGAAGAGTTACTTTGGCAACCTCGGTGCCGCTAGCGGCATCGTCGAGCTGGTCGCGAGCACCAAAGCCCTCCAAGAGCAGCAGCTCTTCCGCACGCTCAACTACGAGTCCGCCGATGAGGATTGCCCATTGAACGTGACCGCTGAAGCCGGTCACACGTCCGGGGCGAGTTTCCTCAAACTCAGCGTCACCCCGCAGGCACAAGCGGGGGCGGTGGTGGTGGGCACTTCCGACCGCTAACGCGGCCTTCTCGACTGATTCTGGCCGCTTGACAACCCCTATTTTCAGCGGTAGAGTTACCAGATTATGAATTGTCGGAAGTCGGCTTCATAAAAGGGCTTTGGGCTTGCTGAACGCTCTGGGGATGCCCCCAGCGGACGGTGATGAGGACAAACTATGGTCTGAGAACCCTTACAATTCGAACAACTCGGTTTGCCTGGCGGCGGGCGAAATACGTCGCAGAAAGAACGAATATGAACGCCAGTGAAGTGCTGAGAATCGTTGATGCTATTCATCGCGACAAGAACATCGACAAGGAAATCGTCTTCGAGGGAATCGAAGATGCGCTGGTCTCTGCTGCCAAAAAGCACTATGGCGAAGAATCTGACATAACGGTCAGCATCGACCGTGAATCTGGTGCCATCACCGCAGTCTGCGATGGCGAAGAACTCGACTCGGAAGAAACTGTCGGTCGCATTGGCGCGCAGACTGCCAAGCAGGTGATGATCCAGAAGATCCGCGAAGCCGAGCGCGACGCCCTGTACGACGAGTACTCGGAACTCCAAGGTGAAATGGTCAGCGGCGTCGTGCAACGCTACGAAGGCGGAGCCGCAACCGTCGCGCTGGCCAACGTCGAGGCGATCCTGCCGCGCAGCGAGCAGATCCCCGGCGAGCAGCACCACGTCAATGAACGTGTTCGCGCCACGGTGTTCGAAGTCCGTAAGGCGGGCAGCCGCGTCAAAGTCATCCTCAGCCGCGCCCGCCCGCAGTTGGTGCAGCGGCTGTTTGAGCAAGAGATTCCTGAAATCATCGACGGCGTGATCGAAGTCCGCGCGATGTCGCGCGAGCCGGGCTATCGCTCGAAGGTTGCCGTCAGCAGCAGCGACCAGCGCGTCGATTGCGTTGGCGCTTGCGTCGGCGTACGCGGCAACCGCATCAAGAACATCGTCGACGAGCTTGGCGGCGAGCGCATCGACATCGTCCGTTGGGACGATAACCTCGAAGTATTGATCCCCAACGCGCTTCAGCCGGCCGAAGTCGAGCAGGTGATTCTCTGCAAGATGCTTGGTCGGGCGATCGTCCTGGTGCGCGAAGATCAGCTCTCACTGGCCATCGGCCGTCGTGGCCAAAACGTCCGTCTGGCAAGCAAGCTCTCCGGGTGGGACATTGAGATCATGACCCAGGAGGAGCTCGCCGAATCCATCGACCGCGCGGTTACGGGCTTCAGCGAGTTGGAAGGCCTCGAGATTGAAGTTGCGGAGCGGCTCGTCGAGGAGGGCTTCCTGAGTTACGACGACCTGTCGATCATCGAGCCGGATGCCCTGATGGAAATGGGCAACATGCCCGAAGAGCAAGTCGACCTGATCGTCGCGCAGGCGGAAGAAAAGGCCGAGGAGGCGGAGGCCCAAGCCGAACAGGCTCGCAAACTGAAGCGTGAGCAGGAGCGAATCGCCGCGATCGAAGAAGAGGAGCGAGCCAAAGAGGCTGCCGCGGCGGAAGCACAGGCAGCAGCGGCGGGCGATTCCGAAGCTGACGGCGAGGCCGCAACGGCCGAGCCGGAGGCCGCTGAGTCGGCAGACGAAGAGTCAACACCGGTCGACGCGCCGGCAACCGAATAGAGGCGAAGACTGAAGAGAAGCGGAACCGACGAGAAGCACCTTGAGTTACCAATTCACCATCCTAACTGGCGTAGCACTTGGAGGACCGTTGGTTATGGTTTCCTAGTATGAATTAACAATGCGAGTTTGGGCGGTCCCAACTTGATAGGAAAACACCTGACACCCACCCTCGGGCCTGCATCCCTCGCACGGAGATTTTGATTTGGCTGTTCGCATCTACGCGTTAGCAAAAGAACTGAAAGTAGACAGCATCGAGCTGGTCGATATCTGCGCGAAAGTAGGTATCAAAGGCAAAGGTTCTGCGCTCGCGAGCTTGTCCGAGGACGAGGTCGCGAAGCTACGTGATCACTTCGCGAATCCGACCGGCAATGACGTTGGGCCAGCCCAGGGTAAGGCAGCTCCGCAAGCGCCCGAACGTCCCACTGAGCCCGTCAGAACCGGTAAGATGCCGGTAATCAACGCGCCCCGTCCGCAATCGCCGCTGGCCGGAATTCGACGTTCCAAAGACAAGGAAGCCGACGAAGCGACGCCGACGACTGAGTCTCCAACTTCACCACCGGCGGAAAGCCCGGCCAAAGAGGCCGCCGCGACGACCAGCAAGCCCGAAGCAGCATCCGCGGCGCCCGCTGAAACGGACGCTGGCCCTCGATCGCCCGGACCACTGGCAGGCGTGATGGGTCGCGACGAATACGTCAGCCCAGGCCATGTCTCGGGCAAGGTTCCCACTATCGGCGAGCAGCGCTCTGGCAGCGGCCGTGGCGGCTCGAAGTCGTCCGGATCTCAACAACGTGGCCGTCCCGCCGTTAAGCTGGCTCCCATCCCAGCCGTCGATCAGCCAGATACTCCGGCCACTTCGAAGCAGGATGAAGCGCCGATCCAGAAACCCGACCTCAAGCTGCCCGCCGATGCGCTGAAGGCTGGCAAGTCGGGTGCAAAGCCACTAGCCGCGCATCTACGCCGTCATGAGGAGTCGCTCGAGACCGCCAAGCGCAAAGGCAAGGGAGGCGACTTCAAGGACGATACGGAAGAAGGCGACAGCAAACGCAAAGGCCGCCGTGGCAAGTCAGGTGGCGAAGGCGACACCCCAATGCTCGGCGGACGAGAGCAACGTCAGCTCAGCCGACAGCGGCAAGCCCAACGGCGCGACGGCGACATGCGGCCTCGACGCACGATCCGTCGCACCAGGAAATCGGGGGTCAGCACCGCCGCGCCGCGCAAAGGCAAAGTCGAGTTACAACTGCCGTGCACCGTCCGTGAGTTTTCCGAGGCAGCCGGTGTTCCCGCGATGCAGATTCAGCGGATTCTGATGGAAGAAGGCGTGATGACCACCATCAATGCCACCATGGACCCCGATCTGACCGAACTGGTGGCCGCCGAGTTGGACGTCGACATCGTGCTGAAAGAGGCTGTCAGCTTCGAAGACGAACTGCTCACCAAGATCCGCGATCAAGTCGACGCCGAAGAGGAGTTGCAAGCCCGACCGCCGGTGATCACGTTTCTTGGCCATGTCGACCACGGCAAGACCTCGCTGCTCGATCGAATCATCAACATCGACGTGGTCAGTGGCGAAAGTGGCGGCATCACCCAACACATTCGTGCTTACAGTATCGACAAGGATGGCAAGCCTATCTCGTTCGTTGACACGCCCGGCCACGAAGCGTTTACCGAGATGCGCGCCCGTGGAGCGAACGTTACCGACATCGCTGTGTTGGTCGTTGCCGCCGATGACGGCGTGATGCCACAGACGGAAGAGGCAATCAGCCACGGACGGGCCGCCGAAGTTCCCATCGTCGTGGCCCTGAACAAGACCGATCTCCCGGGCGTGGACATAAACCGCGCAATGCAAGGACTTTCCGCCAACGAACTCTTGCCTAGTGAGTGGGGCGGCGACGTCGAAGTGATCAAGACCAGCGCCATCACCGGCGACGGCATCGACGAGTTGCTCGACACCTTGCTTACCGTGGCGGAACTACACGAATACAAGGCAAATCCAAATCGCCCCGCCTTGGGCACCTGCCTGGAAGCCCAGCAAGAAGCCGGACGCGGTGTGGTCGCGAAGCTGATCGTCCAAAACGGCACGTTACGCGTTGGTGACATCGTCGTCTGCGGCCAGTCGTTCGGCAAGGTGAAGGCGATGTACGACACGCTACGACCCAATCAGCGTGTCGAGGAAGCGGGCCCGAGCATGCCGGTCAATATCACCGGTTTCGACACGGCACCGGGCGCAGGCGAGCACTTCTACGTGCTGGACGACGTTGCCGACGCCCGCACCATCGCTGAAGCACGTGCCGAAAGCGAACGCACCTCGAACCTGGGTGTTGGTGTGGAGCACGTTACCCTCGAGAACCTGTTCGACCGCCTGGAGGGTGCCGGCGACGTTCAAACACTGAACCTCATTTTGCGTGCCGATGTGCGTGGATCGATTGAAGCCATCCAAAAGGAACTGGAAAAGCTCGATCACCCCGAAGTCAAAATCAAATTGCTCCAATCATCCGTCGGCGGCGTGACCGAAGCCGACGTGACGTTGGCGGACGCTTCCGACGCGATCATCATGGGCTTCAATGTCGTGCCCGACGAGAATGCCAGAATCCTCGCTGAAAAACGTGGCGTGCAGATCAAACGCTACGAAGTGATCTACAAGATTACCGAAGACCTCAAAGCAGCCCTGGAAGGCATGCTCGTGCCCGAGGAACGCGAAGTCGACCTCGGCCGTGCCTTGGTGCAACAGACGTTCAAGATCAGCCGCATTGGCACGATTGCTGGCTGCCGCGTGCTGGCCGGCACGGTCAATCGTAACGCCCGCGCACGCGTGATTCGTGACAGCACAATCATCGGCGACTACGCGATCGACACGCTGCGGCGGGAGAAGGACGACACCAAAGAAGTGCGTGAAGGCATGGAGTGCGGCATCAAGCTGGCCGGATTCAACGACGTCAAAGAAGGCGACCTGCTGGAAGTCTACAAGGTCGAGGAAATCGGTCGGAGCTTCGACGACACCAACAACTAGCGTTGCCATGACGAAGGCCTCGAATTCCCAAAGAGCATCCGCCGTCGTCATTCGTATTTGATTCGTCATCGGGTATTTCGTCATTCGTCATTAAACCTCCACTACCAGACACTGTTTCACGCCCTGCACCCCCGCCCCTTATGACTTCACGACGCGTTCAAAAGGCCGCCGAGGCGATTCGAGAGGTGGTGAGCATGGCGATTCTCGCCGATCTGAAAGATCCGCGCATCGAGGGCGTAACGGTCACTTACGTCGAGGTCTCGCCTGACATGCGCAATGCCAAAGTGCACGTCTCGATCATGGGCGACGACACCGCCCAGCGACTGTGCCTTCAGGGCCTGCAAAGTTCGGCAGGCTACTTGCAACAAAAAGTGTCGCGGCGGATCGACACTCGCTATACGCCCCGCATCCGCTTCGAAATTGACATGGGAGTCAAGAACTCGATCGCCATCGCCCGCATGCTCAACGAAGTGCTGCCCGAAGAGACACACGCCGAGGAAGAGACCGATGCTCAGCACTCGACGGATTCCGACCATGCTGAGCTGGAGTAATCGGCTATCACTCAGTCCGCAATTTTCGCTCAGTTCCTTGCCTAATTCATAGACGTATTCCGCAGCAGAGACCCATCATCCATGGCTAGCAATAATCGTGCGACTCAAATAAACAAAGTCCTCAAAATTACAAAGAAGCACTTCAAACCGACGGAGATCCCCGCGGATCGCACGGTGCTGGAGCACTTGATTTACGCGTGCTGCGCGGAGAACTCCCTGCATGAGGCTGCGAATGAAGTGTTTGCGGCGCTTACCAACGATTATTACGACTGGAACGAAGTCCGCGTCACTTCCATTCGCGAATTAGCGCAATTGATGAAAGGGCTGAACGATTCGGACGCTGCAGCAACGCGACTGAAGCGCGTGCTGCAGAGCGTGTTCGAGACCCACTACTCGTTCGACCTGGAGCCGATGCGGAAACAAAACATCGGCCAGGCGGTCAAGCAGCTGGAAAAATACAATGGTGCCAGCCGCTACGTCGTGGCGTTCGTGACGCAAAATGCCCTGGGGGGACACGCGATTCCGATCAACGACGGCCTGCTGGAATCGATGCGCGTCGTCGGCGTGATATCGGATACCGAAGCCAAGAAAGGCACCGTGCCCGGGCTTGAGCGGGTCGTCGCCAAGAACAAAGGCGTTGAAGTTGGCACGATTTTGCACCAGCTGGGTGTTGAGCTCGGTCGCAGCCCTTACGGTCCGACCATCCGCAAGCTGCTGCTTGAGATTGAACCAAGCTGCAAAGAGAACCTGCCTAAGCGACCCAGCAAAAAGCCCAAACCACCTGAGCCGGAAGCTAAGGCGCCGGCGAAAGCCTCCAACAAAGCAGACAAGACAAAGCCGGCAAAAGGGAAAGCAGCCGCGCCGAGCACAAAAAAACCGACTGCCAAATCCTCAACCCCCGGCAAGAAAAAGCCTGCTTCAAAAACCGTGAAAAAGAAGAAGCCCACCAAGAAGGTGGTCACCAAGAAGAAAAAGAAGGTTTCCGCGACCAAGAAGCCGGCGAAAAAGAAAAAGAAGACGAAGGCTCCCGCGAAGGGCAAAAAGAAATCGACCACCAAGAAGCTCCGGAAACGCAAACCCAAGTAGCTTTCTGAGAGTACGCTTCAACGTCAGTCCATTCGCTCTGGCGTGCGAGGAATCTTCACAACTCAATTCATCCACAAAACAACGACGACGAAAAGATGGCTGGACACTCACATTGGGCTGGCATCAAGCACAAAAAGGCCCTGATCGACAACAAACGTGGAAAGGTTTGGAGCAAGCTCTCGCGGGCGATCATCGTCGCGGCGAAGACCGGGGGCGGCGATCCCGACACGAATCTACGGCTGCGTTACGCGATCAATGATGCCAAAGCCGTCAGTATGCCCAAGGACAATATCGAACGGGCCGTCAAAAAGGGCACCGGCGAACTCGATGGCGGAAACCTCGAAGAAGTACTCTACGAAGGCTACGGCCCCAGTGGCGTCGCGGTGCTGTGCGAGATTCTCACTGACAATCGCAATCGGACGGCGCCAGAAGTGAAGAAGATCTTCGAACTGGCGGGCGGCAAGCTCGGTGCGACCGGTTGCGTGGCCTGGATGTTTGAGCGCAAGGGCCTAGCGGTGATCGACAACAAACAGACCGACGAAGAGACATTACTCGAAGTGGCGATGGAAGCCGGTGCCGACGACGTTAAGACCGAAGGCGATAAGTTCGAAGTGATCTGCGACCCCGAGAACTTCACGACCGTGCAAGAAGCGTTGGAAAAGGCGACCATCGAAACGGACTCGGCGGAGATCACCCGCATCCCCAACGACACGGTCGACCTCGACGTCGAGACCGCACGCAAGGTGCTCAAGCTGATGGAAAACCTGGACGACCACGACGACGTTCAGAACGTCGCGTCGAATTTCAACATCCCCGACGAGGCGATGGCTGAGTTGGAGATGTAACCCTGACGCGCCTTGTGTCGCCCACACAAACTCATGCAAGATTCAAGGACCAATGCCGCCCCTGGCAACTTCCTGACGGCATTGTTGTTGGCACTCATCCTCGGCGGAGGAGTGACCTATCTCTTGTGGCACCGGCAACAAGCACTCACCGAACGCCAAGAAGCACAGCGCCGGGCTGTCCAGGCTAAGCTACGAGAGATGGCTCAAGCGCATGCGGCGGCAAGTCAAACACGTCGTGAAGAGCCTCCTTACGATCGGCACAGGTACGACGCTCTGGCAGGCAGACTCGAGGAGTGGGATGCCAGCCTGCAAGAAACCGATCCGCAGAGTCGTGTAACGATTCGGAATCTCCTTCTCGAGCAACGGAAGGCCTGGAACAAGGGTGATATCGACCTGTTTATGGAGTACTACTGGAAGTCTGACGATCTCACCTTCAGTTCCGGCGGCAAAGTAACGCGAGGTTGGCAAGCCACGCTAGATCGTTACAAGAAGAGATACTCCACTCGAGAAGAGATGGGAACACTCGCCTTCGATAACTTAGAAATCTCGCCAATCAGCGGCGATGCCGCACTCGTCCTGGGCGAGTGGAAGTTGACTCGCGAGGGCGACGACCTCGGTGGCAACTTCTCGCTTGTCTTCCGTCGCATCGATGGGCGTTGGGTGATCGTCCACGACCATACTTCGAAGGCCGACTAGTCCTTGCCGTAGTGTTCCACCTGCGGCCAGTACTCTTGGAAGTCGAAGTCGGGGCTGTTGTCGATATCGTGGCATTCCATGCACATCTTGGCAACGACGGCTCCATTCTTATCAATCACTTGGTCAGCTTTGTTGCCCTCGTTCTCCACGATCTTCAGCCGCAGCGCCGCTCGCAATCGTTCCAGTTCCTCATCGTCGGCATCGACTTCGCCGTTCTCGGCGGCGACATGGGCGGCTCCCGGTCCGTGACAATTCTCGCACCCGTTATCCAGCAAGTGCGGCGTCTTGTCGATGCCCATAAAGCCCGAGGCGTACGGAAAATACTCCTGCGGATTCCAGCCAACCACATGGCAGCTTAGGCATTCCGGATCGAACTGACGCGGCGGATCCAACTCGACCAAGGTCTTGGTCGCGTGCGCGTGGGGCGTCTTCTCGAATTCCTCAGTCGCCGTCGTATGGCAATCGGCACACGCCGCCGACCCCACAAAACTGTCGACCGGGTGCTTGTTCACGGTTAGCCCCAAGCCGCTGAAGCCCAACTCTTTGAGCTCCTTCTGATACGCCACCAGCATCTCGTACATCTGCGGCGAGTCTTCAAAACGATGGTCCAGCGGCACACGCTGCAGTCGCAGCGGAGTGTCGGGATCATCGTAAATGCCAACGACCGTCACGTACTGGCCTTTGTGTCCAGCTTCGATCAGTTGCGTGGGAAGCACTCCAGGTGCCGGCTCGACAATCGGAGTTAGTCGATTCGGCGGAGTCTCGGCACCGCCAGTCGTCGCCACGAAGTCGAACATCGGAAACTGCTTGCCCAACTCAGTTGCTTCATCCGGATCAGCGTGAACAAGCAACACCAACAGATCGCAATTCTCCTTTTGAAGCTCTGGCAGGACCTTTTGCAGGGCGACTGAAGGCTTTTCATAAATGATGTCAGGAGAGTTCTGTAGCTCTGCCTGATGTTTCTCACCCAGAACCGACGTCACGCCGATTTTCATGCCCGCTGCTTCGATCACACGATAACGGCTGCTCAGGCCGAGGCCTGGATCAATGATGCTGACATTGGCCGACACCACCGGGTTCTGCTGGCCTTCGAAATTCGACAGCACGTAGATCAGATAATTTGAATCGAGTTGCAGCTCTTTGATACCCATACCAATCGCCTGGTAGCCAAGCTCCGTGAGCGACTTGATGGCATAACGATACTTGATGTCCGCCTGCGGGCCGAACCGTCGGATCTGGCCGCCCATGTCCAACGCAACCATCGGCCAGCCGTCTTGCTCGAGTTGCTTGAAGAACGAGTGGCGGCGTTTCAGACCGCCCTTCTGGTTGTCTAATCCGGCGCAACCACAGGGCTCCAGATAGCCATCCATCTCCCCTGAAAACACCAACGCCAAACGAGGCTTTGGCCAATCGACAAAGATCTCTTGGTTCTTCTTAATCGCGTCGGCAATCTCGGCCTCGCGACTCTCAAACTTCGTTCGACCCGCAGCGTCGGCCGAGTTTAGGTCCGGCCAGAAACCTAGCGAACGGATTAATCCGAACGCCACAATAACTAGGACTAAGATGCCAGCTGCTCGTCTCGACCGCCCTTCGTCAGTCACCATTCCGTCTCCAACATGCCTGCTGCTCGAGTAAGTTTGTGAGCATTTAATCGTACCGTCTGGGCGGGGGCACTGCCAGAACAGTTCGCAGGTTCCGCATCCGAAACCGGGGCGGAAATCACTCCACGACCAACTGAATACGCAGCCGCACTTCGGGAATCGTGCCATCGTTGGATTTGAGCACAACGTGGGCATCGCTACTGACGGGTTCGCCGAGCCGAACGACCGGATCGCTCCCGGCAGGCACTTCCAATACGAGTGGGATGTGCTGGAGATTTTCTCCCATCTGGAGTGGCTCACCGAGAGACGCGCGGAGTTGCGGAAGATCGACCGAGGCGACTTCCAGTTGGGTTTGTACGTCGTGTTTGCCTCTAACCGCAACCCTTACCGTCTCCTTCTTTCCTTCCTTGCTAGCAATCGAGCCCAGGCGTAATAGGCCCTTCTGGGCATTCCATGCCGGGTGAAAAATCGAGACGTCACCGACTACATTGCCCCCGATCGGAACCGTTAGCGTCTTGGCGTTTTCCAAGTTCGTCGTGATGTCCAGCCAGCTCTGGAACGGTCCAATACTCTTGCCGGCTTTGTAAGTCGCGGTCAACTTCACCCCAGCAACGGCGCCCGGCGCGGGCAAATCTTTGGGATCGGCCTCCGTGATGTCGATTTCGATTTGCTCGGCCAACTCTTCATCACTCAGTTTGTAGTCGAGAACTTTCACCTCTTCATCTAAGAATTGCATCAGGTGGAGGCTCACTTGCTTTGTCTCACCAGCTTGCACGGTGCCAAAAAAGAGCTCCGGCGGATACATGGCCGTCGACTCGACCACCTGCCCTTCCACCGTAAGTTCGAGGCTCTTCTGGGTCGGATCGTTTTTGAGGCTCAGCACGGCTCCATGACGAAATGGACCCGGCGGTGTTTTGGCAACCCACTCGAGCAAGACTTTGGTCTCGCCGCCGGGCTCGATATCCTTGTTCTCCAAGTCGCCGACGGTGCACTTGCACGTGGTACTTTCGACTTCCACGTGCAGGGGCTTTGTGCCGACGTTGCGAATCACAAACTCGTGAGACATTGAGGCCCCGCGCTCGATATTGCCAAACTGGAATACCGTCTCTGGCACTTCGGCTTTCGCGGCAGCGACAGGCTCGCCAGCTTGACTCGAATCGGCTAGGACGTCTTCGGGGGACTGTAACTGCGCAGGAGGTACTTCAACGTAGGCGACAGCCCCGCCCAGTAACACTCCCAGGATCACGGCGACAACCACAGCGGTGAACAAAGCTTTCATGGAGAAATCCTACTTCCAGACGAATGTCCAAGCGGGAACAAGACAACGTGACACATCCCCCATCTTACCGACGACAATCGAGTTTCGTCAATTTCTTGCGATCGTTCACGGCCCAGTGCGCATGGTATCTCGACCCTGCGTGAAAAACGCCTGAAAGTCGGCCCGTCGGTAATCGGGATACGTCCAATCGCAGGCCTGCCAGCCGCGATTGCGATAATTCAGCGTGATCTCGGCGTAGATCCCCTCGCCGAGATAAATGCGATGGGCGTGATCTTTCGTCGAGGCGAGCACCAGCTTGGCCAGGGTGAGGTAGCCCGGATCGAGGTTTAGGGGCCGCGACTCGGGATGATCGCCCGCCTGAGCATAGTCGACCTCCAACCGGTTGGTCGCACGCTTGATTTGCGGCAACTCTCCAGGATCGATCGGATTATCGAAAAGGAGGAACTGCTTTTTGAGGTCGGTCCCCATCGACTCGGCGTAGTAGTCGGTCTCGCTGAAGTCGAACGCTTCGCTCTTCAGCCGGATCGGGCCGTAAATCTCCGACGTCGCTCGCTCGCTCCAAGCAAGCCCCGCGTCGTAACGGCCGCTCACGGCGATTAGCAGCAGAACCGGTTTGGGTTCGTAAATTTCACCCATAATCAGTAGCCGGAGGGCCACGCCCTCCGCCGTTCTGTCGCCCCTAACGAAAATACCCGCGGTCACGACACCACTTCCAACCACAATGCTTTGGAAGGTATACATTGATCAAGTAGTCGAAGTGCTGCTCGTCGTCCACTTGACGACGGCTACCGCCTTCGGACAACCAGCGTCGTCTGCCGAACTGTTCATTCAGGCTTCGTGTCAACGAACCCTTCAATCTACTTCGCATTTCCATGGTGCGTCGACTGTCTCGCCATCCCATGAGTAGGTGCAAGTGAGATGGCTCCGTCGCGATATAGTAGCTCTCGAACTTCTGCTTTTCCTGGGAGGCGAGCAAGATCGCGATGATGGCGCGCTGAAGTTCTCCATCGAATGTTTTCTCAACTTCCACCATGCGGTTACGGTATTCAACAGCCAGGGCGTGATCTTGCGGAAGGATGCCCTTACTTCGTTCGACGTAACCTTGCTCGCGATCTGGCAGCCAACTACCGTAGGCGTGATAGGTGAAGAGATAGCAGGGCATGGCACGAGCCTGATGGTGGGAGACTTCGGAGGGCGTGGCCCTCCGGCTACCCCGCTATTCTCGCACAACCCAAGCCCCAGGGCCACGCCCTCCGCCGTGATTCAATATGCCCTAGCGAACACACCGCGCCGGTTGCTCTGGGCACCGCTGAAGATGCACTTCCCGGCCTCCTCCTCCGCATCCATGGGAACGCATCGCGCGGTGACCTTAAGCGATTTGAGTTTGGCTTCCATCTCTGGTCCGTCCACGAAGTGGCAGTGGGCTAAGCCGCCAGCCGAACCTTCCGCGAAGTACTTCTCAAACTCCTCAAGCGAATCAATCTGCGCGGTCGCCTCGTCGCGCAGCTTCGCTGCGCGATCAAACAGTGCCTGCTGAATCTCGGCAAGCGTGCTCGACACACTGGCAACAAATGCATCACGCGGCGTACCCTTCCCTTTCCCGCCGCTGTCGCGACGTGATACGAAGACGTCACCCTCGGCAATATCTCGCGGCCCGACAGTCAGCAGCAGTGGCACTCCTCGTTTGACCCATTGCCACTTCTTTCCACCACCGCGAATGTCGCGATCATCGATGCGAACGCGGACCGGCTCATCATCGTAACGTTGGGCAACCAGGTCGGCCTTGAGTTGATCGCAGAATGAGAGCACCTCGGTGCGTTCTTCATCCGACTTGTACATCGGCAGAATCACCACATGCGCGGGTGCCAGTTTCGGCGGCAACACCAAACCGTCGTCGTCGCTGTGCGTCATGATCAATCCACCGACCAGGCGTGTCGATACGCCCCACGACGTCGTCCAGGCGTAGACCTCCTGGCCTTCCTGATTTTGGAATTTGATCTCCTGCGCCTTGGCAAAATTCTGTCCCAAAAAGTGCGATGTACCCGCCTGCAGCGCTTTGCGGTCTTGCATCATCGCCTCGATGCTGTACGTGGCTTCGGCACCAGGGAAACGCTCGCCCTCGGTCTTCTCGCCTTTGATCACCGGCATCGCCATGTACTGCTCCGCGAACTCCGCATAGACGTCGAGCATCTGCCGCGTCTCGTCGATCGCTTCGTCCTTGGTCGCGTGGACAGTATGACCTTCCTGCCAGAGGAACTCGGCGGTGCGCAGAAACATCCGCGTGCGAAGCTCCCACCGCACGACGTTTGCCCATTGGTTGATCAAGATCGGTAAATCACGATACGACTGCGCCCAGCGCGCGAACGTCGCGCCGATGATGGTCTCGCTGGTCGGACGAACGATCAGCGGTTCCTCGAGCTTGGCCGACGGTGCCGGCTGCAAACCTCCCTCACCGTCGGGCTCGAGCCGATGGTGTGTGACGACCGCGCACTCCTTGGCGAAGCCTTCGACGTGTTCGGCCTCCTTCTCCAGAAAGCTCATCGGGATGAACAACGGAAAGTACGCGTTCTCGTGCCCAGTCGCCTTGAACATCGCGTCGAGCTGGCGCTGGATGTTCTCCCAAATCGCGTAACCCCACGGCTTGATGACCATGCAGCCACGCACGTCGGAGGTCTCTGCCAGATCGGCAGCTTTGACGACTTGCTGGTACCACTCAGGATAGTTTTCGGCACGGGTGGGCGAGATCGCGTTCTTAGGTGGTTTGGCCATGATGGGGCAAGGGCTATGAGCTATGGGCGTTGAGCTGTAGGCTGTGCGCCCTGGGCTATGTTATTGAGGTATGGGCGAAGAAAGTAACCGCGAGGCAACGCCTCGCCGGAACACTACGAATCACGCATTCTAAAGCAAACGATGCTCACAGGAAATCGCAACGCTAGCCCCCCAGCAGGTACGCAAGGAATTTGCTAGGATGCATCGTTAGCCACTAACCGCGAGGCATGGCTTCGCCGGTTAGTGCCCACAGCCCACAGCCCCTAGCTCACAGCCCTTCCCCATGCCCACCGACCGACGCTTCGTCAGCCAGCTTTCGCACAACGAACAGATCAGCCAGGTCTTTCTGGCCTCGGACAAGCAACTGCGGCCCAACCGTAACGGCAACCTGTATCTGCAGGTGGATCTGTCCGACCGCAGTGGTTCGGTCAACACGCGGATGTGGAACGCCAACGACAACGACTACAAGGCGTTCGACAACGGCGATTACGTGCACGTTGAGGGGGCCACACAGCTGTTTCAGGGCAACATGCAGCTAATCGCCAACCGCATCCGCAAGGCACGGCCCGACGAAGTCGATGAGGCAGATTTCACCACACTGCAGACCGAAGACGTCGACAAGATGCGCGAGCGGCTCACGGCGATTCTCGGCGGCATCAAGTCTGCCCCGCTCTCGCGATTGGCCAAGGGCTTTCTGGCCGACGAAGAGTTTATGGACAAGTTCTGCCGCGCACCCGCCGGCATGAAAAACCATCACGCTTACCAGGGCGGACTGCTCGAACACGTCGTGAGCCTGATGGAACTGGTGCTGGTCGTCGGCCCACGCTATCCACAGGTTGATACAGAGAAGTTGCTGATGGGCGCGTTCCTGCACGATGCGGCCAAGGTCGACGAGCTCTCCTACGAACGCGACATCTCCTACACCGATGCTGGCCAACTGCTCGGTCACATGTCGCTAGGTGTGTCGATGCTCGAGGAGATGGTCCGAAAAGTCGTCGCGCAAGATGGCCAGCCCTTCCCCGACCGAATGCTGATGGAGCTGAAGCACATGATCATCAGCCACCACGGCGAATACGAGTACGGCAGCGCCAAGCTGCCTATGACACTCGAGGCGATTGCCCTGCACCAGCTAGACAACCTCGACGCAAAGTTGGCCAGCTTCACCCAACTGATGACCGACTGCCCCAACGCCGACAGCAACTGGACGCAGTATTTTTCCCAGATCGGGCGGAAGCTGTTTAAGCCAGAAAGTGGGAACTAGCGCGAACCTCGTCGGCAAGAAGAGTGTCTTCATGCGATACAGCCTCAGGTCGATGTTGTCCTGCGTCGCTGTACTCTCAATGATACTGTTTCTAGGACGAGTGCTCTATTTGTCCGCTCTGCCCGTGCCGCCGTATAAGGTCGCGCAGCTCAAAGTCGGCATGACCAAGAGTGAAGTGCGCGACATTCTTGGCGAACCCGAGGAATCTGGGAAACACGGTTGGACCTATGACACCTTCTTTGGAATCGGCTGGGTTACGATTTACTTTGACGATGACGAGAAGATAAGCTGGACCGACAACGAACCAACTGAATTCTATTGCAACTTCCCTTAAAAACCCCGAATGTCTGAACTCGATACCCTCATCCTGAACCACGTCAACGATCCCAACTACCGGCCGGTCAAGCCGAAGGTGATTGCCAAGCAGCTTGACTTCACCGACGACGATGTGTCGCGGCTGAAGCGGACGATCAAGCGGCTCGTCAAGGATGGCAAGCTTGCCTACGGCCCGAGCCATCTGGTGTGTCCCGTCGCCGCAGAGCATCCCGCGTCCAAGGTCGGCAAACCGATCAAGGAAAAAAAGTCGAATCACGTCGTCGGCACGTTTCGTCGCGCCCAGGGTGGCTTCGGCTTTGTGCGACCCGAAGACGCGACCTCCGCCGATGGACGCGATGCCGATATCTACGTGCCCGCCAACGCCGGTGGCGACGCGGCCAACGGCGATACCGTGCGCATCCGCCTCAGCGGCAAGCGTGGCCGCATGGGCAAACCGGAAGGACGGGTGATCGATGTTGTCGAACGTGCGACCAATCGCTTCGTTGGCACTTACCTCGAGCAAGCCGGCATGGGTCTGGTGCAAATCGACGGCAAGATTTTCAATGAGCCGGTTTACGTCGGCGACCCGGGGGCTAAAGGTGCGCAGCCCGACGACAAGGTCGTCATCGAGATGGTCCGCTTCCCCTCGCATGTGCGCGACGGCGAGGGCGTGATCGTCGACATCCTTGGCCAGCGCGGTCAGCCGGGTGTCGATACGCTGTCGATCATCTACGAGTTCAACCTGCCTGGCGAGTTCGACGAGGGATCGCTGGAAAACGCGCGCAAGCAGGCGGAAAAGTTCGACGAGTCCATCGGTCCACGCCGGCAAGATCTCACCGACGAGACGATCATCACAATCGATCCCGCGACCGCGCGCGACTTCGACGATGCGATTTCCCTGGAGCGTATCGAGAACGGCCACTGGCTGCTGGGCGTGCACATCGCCGATGTCTCGCACTTTGTGCGGCCCAACTCCGGTCTTGATCGCGAAGCAAAGAATCGAGCCACCAGCGTGTACCTGCCCGACCAGGTGATCCCGATGCTCCCCGAGATCATCTCCAACAATCTGGCCAGCCTGCAGCCCGACAAAGTCCGTTACGCGATGACCGCGCGGATCGAGTTCACTGCCGAAGGCCAACGCGTCGCGACCGACGTGTTCAAGTCGGCCATCAAGAGCTGCCGACGGTTCACGTACGAAGAAGTCGACCAGTATCTCGCCGACCGCAGCGGTTGGAAAAAGAAAGTCACAGCGCCCGTTCATCGACTTCTGGGCGATATGCACGAGCTGGCAATGATGCTGCGGATGCGTCGTATGAAACGCGGCTCGCTGGAGCTGGCCATGCCGGAGCTCACGATCGACCTGAACAAAAACGGCCAAGTCACCGGTGCCCACCTGGAAGAAAACACTGAGAGCCATCAAATCATCGAGGAGTTCATGCTGGCGGCCAACGAGGCAGTCGCCGAGATGCTGTTCGACAAGGGCCTGCTCTTCCTGCGTCGCGTGCATGGGGCACCTTCGCCGCGGAAACTGAAAGCGCTCAACGAATTCGTGAAGGAACTGGGCCTCAACACGGACGATCTCGCGTCACGTTTCGCGCTGCAAGATCTGCTCAACGACGTGAAGGGCGATTCGCGCGAACATGCCGTCAACTACTCGGTGCTGCGGTCGATGCAGCGCGCGATCTACAGCCCAGAGGAGGAAGGCCACTTCGCCCTGGCAAGTGATTGCTACTGCCATTTCACCTCGCCGATCCGTCGCTATCCCGATCTCACCGTCCATCGGTTGATCGACGCGGTGAATCGCGGCAAGCCGCCGGAGCAACACATGGGCGAGCTGCTCACGCTGGGCGATCACTGCAGCGAACGCGAACAGCGCGCCACCGACGCTGAGCGTGAACTCAACAAAGTCAAACTGCTCAATTACTTAGAAGACAAGGTCGGCACTCGGCTGGAGGGCGTCGTCACCGGAGTCGAGTCCTACGGCCTCTTCGTCACCGGAGTGGAGCTCCCCGCCGAGGGCTTCGTCCACATCACGTCGCTGTCCGACGACTACTACAAATTTGACAAAGCGGGCCACGTGATGAAGGGCTTCCGCTCAGGTAACACCTACCGCCTCGGCGACCAAGTGACCGTCGCGGTGGCGTCGGTCGACGTCGAACGCCGCGAGCTCGATTTTCGTCTGATCAGCAAACAGGGCGGAGCGGAGGAAAAGCGGAAAGCAGGAAGTGGAAAGCGGAAGAAAGAGAAGCAGACTCGTGGTCCCAAGCGCAGAAAGAAGCGGTAATCGAACCGGCGGACGAAAACTTCGATTCAGGAACTCTAATGACTGGCTATTGTCCAAATACAACCTCGATTATTTTCCCATCTCGTCGATCAACAATTACCCACAGATCACCACCTAGCACGAGCTCTCGCGGTTGGAAGTAAACCTCAACGGTATTCCATTTGACCGTTGTCTCAATGTCCATTGAGTCCAGATCCAATTCTAGCTCCTTACTTACGTGTTCCCGCGCGTATTCCTTGGCAGTCAGGATTGCCGACTTCGTTGAAACCAATTGTTCATTTCGACTCCGTATATACAGCACCGCACACGACACGACCAATAACGTGGCTAAAGCCGCTAACCCAAGCGCAAGATTGGATCGAATTGGCGGACGCAAGTTCATATATTCAACTTCTTTGAGGCTTGCGCAGTCCGAAGAGTAAGTTCCGATTCTTGCACACACCCTACCTTACTTTTCGTCAGTACGTAGGGTGCGTGAAGCGTAGCGTAACGCACCTCAACGTGGGCATTGACTATGCAGGTGCGTTCCACTGCGTTGCACGCACCCTGCAATACTTACCACTCATTCGCCCCGATCTTTCTGATCTAATCGGTCAAGAAGGTGAGGCCCGACGGACGCACCAAGGATTCCGCCCAGTGCGCCTCCCAAGCCGGTGCCTATCAAGACCCTCATCGGTCCGAAAAACCAATTGGCGACGATAGGAAGCGATCTAGCTGCATTCGTTTGGTCGGCTTGAGCCTCATCGCGCAAGCGTGCATCGGTGTTCTTGAAACTCATCCAAAGGATCACAAAAACAAGAATTGCTCCGAACATGGCGCTGGCTAGTCCGATCGCTATTCGCATCAAGGGTGTGTCAAGCGAAGCCCTAGTCATGCTAGTTTCTCCGAAAAGCTACGGAAGTGATTTCAACTGTCGGGGAACTGGCCTGTACAACTCCATTATTGCTGCCGTGAACCGCCCCTAGAACCCCGCACCAAAACCGCTAGAACACGGCATTCGCACACTTCGACGCAGCTCAGCTCCGCACACTCCGCAGGGCGTCTCTGCGCACCATCGAACACATCGCAACACTCAGGGCAATGATCAGCGTGCTCGGTTCGGGCACTGCTGGTAGCTCGAAGACATAAGCTTTGCCAGACTCCGCGATGAAAGCGTAACCATCCTCGACCACGACATCATCTGCAAAACTGGTCATCCGTATCTCGCCAAAGCTCTCCACTACGACGAACTCAGCCGTGCGGCTCCATGAGCCATCGCTCCTGCGGTCATAAAGAAATGCACCATTGCTTATAGTCTGCAACACGACCCGCTCACCTTCGATGCCTACATGCTTTACCGCGTTGGGTGCAATAATCTCATGAAGTAAACTCAGCGACCCGTCGGCTTGTTTCTCGTAGATGATGGCCCGCGGCGTAGCTCCCCGTTCGTCGGCAAAGTCACCAATTACGAACAGGTCGCCATCGCTATCGATTGAGTAGCCGAGATTACCGGGTTCGCCAGTCTCCAAGAGTTGAGTTTCCAGCCAGTTGCCGTCTAACTGTCTCTGATACACAAAGGCTGTCCCGGTCCAAGGTTTTGAAACGCGATTGAGCAACGTATCGTAGGCGGTGACAACGGCAGTGTCTCCGGAAATCGCGAGGTTCTTCGCATAGTCATCGCCGAAGTTCCGAACACTGGGATCCAGTTGGCTCTCTTGTTCGAACTCGAAGTCCTGATCGAAGCCGTAGACGAATGCCGTCGCGAGTTCCGACTGGTAACTATTCGGCACACCAACTAGCACCTTCTGACCGCCAATGGCCGTCACCCCACCTTCGATCTCCCCTCTGTGCGTCCAGACGCCATCGGATCCCCTGAAGAACATTGCCGTGCGATTGACCCGCTCTTCGCCTAGAACTGTGTTGTAACCGATAGCAGCGAGATCATCTTTCAATGATATCTCATTAATCCAATCACCATCTTGCAAGGAAATGGCTGGAGCCTCATTTGTCGGTTGCCAGGTCCCATCGGGCTGCAGCCGAAAGGACAACAGCTCGTCATTATCAGCACTCAGCAGCAGTCCATTGTCTACCGCGAAGACGGCGTCGGAAAAGCAGCACGACTCCACCGATCGCGCTGTCCCGACATCCAGTATCTGACTTTGAATGATCTGCCGG
The DNA here is from genome assembly GCA_965228965.1 of Bythopirellula sp. Lineage (GTDB taxonomy): Bacteria > Planctomycetota > Planctomycetia > Pirellulales > Lacipirellulaceae > Bythopirellula. Next base: position 3,106,842 of record OZ245849.1, on the reverse strand, counting down.
CCGTAGCAATCACCACGAGTTAGCCAAAGTGCCGAAACAAGGCAAGCGAGCAATCGAAATACGAAACGGCGTTCAATCATTTAGGTCTTTACTGCTGATTGATTCTGTCTATGGGGGGAGTACATGCCAATCTTACGCACCCGGTGCCACGCTGCAACAGTTCTTACGCGATTTCCCGGCGGTTTTCGCCCGATCACAGTCGGTGACGTGCGTAGAGCGTATCGCAACGCACCTCATCGTGGGCATTGACGATTCAGGTGAGTTCCACTTCGCATCGCGCCCCTGAGATTCCTCAGAGCCTTCGCTTCTTCCCAACATGAGTCATTCTAACCGTCGGTAGAGTGTGTGAAGCGTATCGCAACGCACCTAATCGTGCGCATTGACTAATCAGGTGCGTTCCACTTTGTTGCACGCACCCTACAGCACTGCCCGGTTGCTATTCGGAAGATGCGACAATCGGCGTCAGCTCGGAGTTATCGATCTGTACGTTCGTCTGCCCGGTACCTTCTGGGTCCCACCCTTCGTTTAGGCAGTGTCGAATCACGGCAACTATTGATTTGGGCGTCAATGTCAGCGATCCATCGACGAACTTTGCAACGTCGGGGTAATCTAGCCAGTAATCACGGCTCGTGATGCCTTGGACGAGAAGCTTCGCCCGATCGTTTCCTTCTAGGTGCACCGCGAAGCCCAAAGGCACCGCTCCGCTCTCAGTGTACCCTCTGCCACTCAACGACACGTAGTATCTTCGGCCGTCAATCACGAGTTTCCGCAACCCCTTCTTTGGCATTGCCACATCAAACTCCCTTGCTCCAGACGGTATGGTGCGTGCAGCGTAGAGTAACGCACCTCATCGTGGGCATTGACTATTCAGGTGCGTTCGACTTCGCCGCATGTCCCCAAGATTCTCCAAAGCCATTGCTTCTCCGCAACACGCACGGACTTACCACAGAGGACACAGAGGCGCGCAGAGGAATCTAGAAGGTACTCCGTGTCCTCTGTGGTGATTCATTCTAACAGCTAATTCGCTCGAATCTGGCTATCCGTCGTCCGTTTGCTCCCGCCCCTAGAACCCCGCAACAAAACCGCTAGAATACAGCATTCGCACACTTCGACGGATCGTACTGATGCCACCAACTGCTGAACTCGCTAAGACGCCGCTGCACGACTGGCACGCTGACCACGGAGCCCGGATGGTCGACTTTGCCGGCTGGTCGATGCCGGTGCAGTACACCTCGATCGTCGAGGAACACAAGGCCACGCGCGAAGCCGTCGGGCTGTTCGACATCTCGCACATGGGCCGGATCCTGTTTGACGGCCCCGACGTAGCGCCGTTTCTCGATCGGCTGATGACTCGCTCGGTCGCGGACATGAAGCCGCAGCAGATTCGCTATTCGCTGATGTGTAACGAGGCGGGCGGCGTGCTCGACGACATACTGGTCTATCGCCCAGTCCTCCGCGAAGAGCAACACGCCGGGTTTGGCTTGGTGGTCAACGCCAGCAATCGCGAGAAGATCCTTGCTTGGCTCCAAGCACACGTCGACGACTATGACGTCGAGATCAACGACAAGACGCACGAGTACTCGATGATCGCCGTGCAGGGCCCCAAAGCGATCGAAGTCGTCGATCCGTTCACCGACGAAGAACTCACGTCGATGCGGTACTACACCGGACGGTTGATTGAACTGGCCGGCGTGGAGTGTTTCGTCAGCCGCACCGGCTACACCGGCGAAGACGGCGTCGAACTCGTTTGCGACGGCGATAAAATTCTGGGGATTTGGGAACAACTGGTTGCCGCCGCCGATCGCGTGGACGGTCGACCGGTCGGATTGGCCGCGCGAGACACGTTACGACTCGAAGCCGGCATGCCGCTCTACGGACACGAGCTGCTCGAGTCGATCAATCCGGTCGAAGCACAACTCGATTTCGCCGTCAATCTGCGCGATCGTGAGTTTGTTGGCAAAGCGGCGATCGAAGAGTTTCATCGCGACAGCCACCAACGCGTGCGGGTCGGCCTGCAGTTGGACGGCCGTCGCGTACCCAGGGAAGATTGCAAGTTGCTCCGCGGCGACGAAGAAGTCGGCGTGGTGACCAGCGGCACGTTTTCGCCGTCGTTCAATCATCCAATCGCGATGGGTTACGTCAAACCAACGGTCGCTGCCGTGGGCACAACGCTCGACGTGGATATTCGAGGCCAACAACATCCGGCAACCATCGTACCGCTGCCGTTTTATCAACGCGGAAAAAAGTAACCAGAAATGAGCCGACGGCGCTAGCCGCGGGTAAACCCTAACACCAAATATTCTAGCGCGAACCCGCGGCTAGCGCCGACGGCTCAATTGAGATAACAGCAGAACAAGAACAAACAGCCGGAGGGCCACGCCCTCCGCATTGCAAGAAAGAACAAGCCAGACACTGCGGTCCACTGACAACATGCGTACCGCGTCGCGGCCCGGCTGGGGAGACAACTGATCATGGTAAAACCCGAAGAACTGCTCTACGCCAAGACTCACGAGTGGGTCGCGGTCGCCGAGGAAGGCGGGGACAAAGTCGCGACGCTAGGGATTTCGGCCTTCGCCGTCGAGGCGCTGACCGACTTGGTCTACATCGACCTGCCTGCAGTCGGTCGCCAGGTCGAAGCCGAGCAACCGTTCTGTGAAGTCGAGTCGGTCAAAGCGGTTAGTGATATTTACTCGCCGGTCGCCGGCGAGGTAATCGCCGTAAACGATACGCTCCCCGACAATCTAGAAATCCTCGGCGAGGATCCCTACGAAAAGGGTTGGATTGCCAAAATCAAAATCACCGACGAAGCAGGGCTGAGTGAGATGCTCGATCACGAGGCCTACCAAGAGTTAACTAAGGAGGAAGGATGAAGGCGGAAGGATGAGTAGTTGAGCATCTTCAAGAACCAGGTTTTGCGAGATCGAACGAAGAGCTTTGCCCTGCGAATCGTCCGCATGTTCAAGTTCTCGCCGAAGTCGGTCGAAGCCCAAGTCATTGGCAAACAAGTCCTACGGTCAGGAACTTCAGTCGCCGCAAACTACCGCGAAGCATGCCGAGCAAGATCAAATGCCGAACTCATTTCCAAACCAGGAATCGTCGTACAAGAGCTAGATGAGACGCAGTTATAGCTTAAGTTGCTGGTAGAAGGGGAAATCGTTCCCGAGACAAAGCTAGCCGATCTATCTAACGAGTGCGAAGAGCTAATTAAAATGACAGTTACAGCGACCAAGAAAACCAAACAAAATAGCCGCTCCACCATTCATCCTTCGTCCTTCCGCCTTCATCCTTCCCATGCCTTACCTCTACAACACTCCTGAAGACCAACAAGCAATGCTTGAAGCGATCGGCGCAGGTTCGATCGACGAGTTGTTCGATCCGATTCCTGAGTCGCTGAAGTTCGATGGGCCGTTGGACTTGCCGCCGGCGCTATCGGAGATGGAACTGGATCAGCACCTGCGCGAGCTTGCGGCCAAGAACGCGAACACCGGGAACTCAGTCTGTTTCTTGGGCGGCGGTTGCTACGATCATTTCGTGCCCGCAGTCGTTGATACGATTGGCTCACGGAGTGAGTTCTACACGTCGTACACGCCCTACCAGGCGGAAGCGAGTCAAGGCAACCTGCAAGTGGTGTTCGAGTATCAGTCGATGATCTCACGACTGACCGGCATGGATGTGTCCAACGCCAGTCTCTACGACGGAGCGAGTTCCGCCGCGGAAGCCGTCCTCATGGCAATCAGTTGCACTCGTCGTCATGGCAAGGTGATCGTCCCGGCCAGTTTGCACCCAGAGTATCGCCAGACGATCGCGACGTACTTGGAAAACCTCGATGTCGATGTCGTCGAGCTGGAAACGCCCGCCGGCGTGATCGACGTCGAGCAGCTTACCGCCACCATCGACGACACGACGGCGGCCGTCGTCTTGCAGCAGCCCAACTTCTTCGGCTGCATCGAAGATGCCCAGTCAGTGGCCAACGTGGCGAAAGAAGCCGGCGCGCTGCTGATCACAGCTTTTGATCCCATTAGTCTCGGCATCCTAGCTCGCCCAGGCGACTACGGCACCAACATCGCCGTGGCGGAAGGCCACACGCTCGGTACGCCGATGTCGTACGGCGGTCCCTATCTGGGCATCATGGCGTGTGATAAAAACCTGGTGCGCCGCATGCCGGGCCGCATCGCCGGCGAGACCGTTGACCGTAACGGCAATCGCTGCTTCGTGCTCACGATGCAAACTCGCGAACAGCACATTCGCCGCGAAAAAGCGACCAGCAACATCTGCAGCAACCAGGGCCTGTTTGCACTGCGTGCGACCGCCTACCTCTCACAACTGGGGCCGCAGGGGCTACGCGAAACGGCCAACCTGTGCCTGCAGAAGTCCTGCTATGCGGCGGAACAGCTTTGTGAGCAGGAGCGATTCTCACTGGCCTTCGACCAGCCGACATTCAAGGAATTCGTCATCCGCGATGCCGAAAACGATGTCGACGGGCTGCTGCGGTCGGCGGAGCAACAAGGATTCCTCGCTGGCGTGCCGTTACGTCAATGGTATCCAGAATTGGCCGATTGCTTCTTGGTCGCCGTCACCGAGAAACGCACCAAGGCGGAAATCGATAAACTCGTCGATGTGCTTGCCCAAGAGAAAAACAACCGCCAAGGACGCCAAGAGCGCCAAGCGGAGACGGTACAACACTAACTCAGATGCATCTCCTGGCGCTTATGGCGTCCTTGGCGGTTCAAAAAATGCGAAACACCCACGACACCAAACTGATTTTCGACCTTTCCAAACCCGGACGGCGCGCGGCTCGTTTGCCTGCGTGCGATGTGCCTGAGCATGATTTGACGGAGTTACTTCCGGAGGCTGCGTTGGCCGAGGCCCCCCCTGCCCTGCCGGAAGTTTCCGAGCCGCAGGTGATTCGACACTTCGTGAATCTCTCGACGCTGAACATGTCGGTCGACACCAACTTCTATCCGTTGGGGTCGTGCACGATGAAGTACAACCCCAAGCGGAACGAACGCGCCGCTGCGATGCCCGGCTTCGCCGACGTGCACCCCTATCAGTCCGACGCGACGATTCAGGGCATGCTCGAAGTCCTTTACAACATGCAAGAATCGCTGCAGGAAATCTCCGGACTGCCTGCCTGCTCGTTGCAACCTGCGGCTGGTGCCCATGGCGAACTCACCGCACTGCTGGTCGCCGCTGCCTACTTCCGTGATATCGATGAGCCGCGCACCAAGGTGCTCTGCCCCGACAACGCCCACGGCACCAACCCAGCCAGCGCCGCGATGGCGGGTTTCGACGCGATCACTTTAAAGACCACGGCCGACGGCTACGTCGATCTCGACGATCTCGACGCGAAGCTCGACGAGTCGGTCGCGGTGTTGATGATCACCAACCCCAGTACGCTCGGCCTATTCGAACCCAACATGCGCGAGATCGCCGATCGCGTGCACGCCAAGGGCGGACTAATCTATCTCGACGGCGCGAACATGAACGCCATCCTCGGCATTACTCGCCCAGGAGACTTCGGCGCTGACATGCAGCACTACAATCCACACAAAACGTTCAGCGGTCCACACGGCGGTGGCGGTCCAGGAGCAGGTCCCATCTGCGTGACGGACAAGCTGGCTCCGTATTTGCCTGCACCGATCGTTCGGAAGAATGGCGAGGAGTACGCACTCGATTTCGACATGCCAAAATCGATTGGCCGCGTCCGTGCGTTCTTCGGCAACGTCGGCGTACTGCTAAGGGCCTACGCTTACATTCGCACGCACGGACCTGACGGCCTGAAGCGTGTGTCTGAGAATGCCGTGCTGAATGCCAATTACTTGCTCAGCAGAGTGAAGCACATCTTGCCGGTACCTCAAGGCAATCGCTGCATGCATGAGTTTGTCGCCTCGGGCAAAGACCTGAAGCGAGACAAAGACATCTCAGCAATGGACATCGCCAAGCGGCTGCTCGATTTTGGCGTGCACGCGCCGACGGTCTACTTCCCGCTGACCGTGCCCGAGGCGATCATGGTCGAGCCGACCGAGACCGAGAGCAAAGAGACGCTCGACGCGTTCGCGGAGATCCTGTTCCGCATCACCGAAGAGGATGCCCAAACGTTGCACGACGCACCTCACACCACGGCCGTCAGCCGACCCGACGAAGTCCGCGCGGCTCGGCAGCCGGTGCTCGTCCACGCTGAGTAGCACCGTGTCAGGCGACGCAACACCGAGCCCACCTACCGAGTGCCACCTGCTCATCGATCCACCCGCCGACGGGACATGGAATATGGCCGTCGATGAGGTGCTACTCGACGAAGTGAGCAAATCGGGCCGTCCCGTTTTGCGATTCTATCAGTGGCGACGACCCACGCTGTCGTTGGGCTACTTCCAAGCAATCACTGACCGGGCCCAGCATCCGGCGAGTTCGTCCGCCGACGTCGTCCGCAGGCTGAGCGGCGGTGGCGCGATTCTGCACGACCACGAGCTGACTTATAGCTTACTCTTGCCCGCTGCGCACGAGCTGTCTCGCGACACACAGCGCCTTTACGACTCGGTCCATCAAGTAATCGTCGAGCAACTGAAAACGCAACTGCCCACTTCAGGCGAGTGGCAGCCCGTACTTTGTGGCGCTCCTTCGACGTACACACCGCATGAAGAACCGTTCCTATGTTTCCAACGTCGAGCCAAGGGCGACATCCTCTTGCGACGCACCATCAGTGACGCATCAGGAGCCGACTACAAGATCGTTGGTAGCGCGCAACGTCGTCGGCGCGGAACTGTCCTGCAACACGGCAGCATTTTGCTCTCCCAATCGGCGTTGACTACCGAGCTGCCTGGATTCAACGAATTGACGAACCAGCAAATTGCCGTCGTCGACCTTGCACGTTGTCTGCCGCCACAGATTGCAAAAGCCACCCACCTTCAGCTGGTCGAAGGCAAGTTGTCTGACGAATTGATCACCAAAGTTCGGCAGTTGCAGCAAGCAAAATATCAATCCGTCAGCTGGACAGATCGGCGTTAACTGCGCCGCACGTGACTGCCGATGACAGACAGTGGAAACCAATGCTGATGTGGGTTTTCGCCAGCGCACGAAGCCCCTGAGGCAAACCCCTTGTTTGAGGGGTTATATGCGGGAATCAACAATCTAGAATTTCAAGTGCGGACCCCGGTTTTTTGTAGGAATTTCCGAGTTCGCATGATATCCTCTACGTTGGGACACCGACTGGGAGGATTTCCTATTTTGTCCCAAATCCGGAACAACCAACACTGAGAATGAGCTTCAAGATTCCGTGGGGGGGTCGGCGAGGCTAGCTCAGTGCCCGGGTATTTTGTCGCTTGTGGTGACCATGGACGTTATTCTCAAAGTACTGGAAGGCGCCAAAACTGGCACCAAGATCGCCGTCAAGAAAGACGAATTCTTGATCGGACGTAGCCAGCAGTGCCACCTCTGCGTCGGTAGCAGCTCTGTCAGCCGCCAGCATTGCAAGATCACCCGCAACGAGACGACCGTCTCGATCCAAGATCTCGGCAGCCGCAACGGTACACTGGTTAACGGTGAGAAGATTAGCGGCGAAACCGAGCTCGCCTCCGGAGACGAACTGGGCGTCGGCACGCTCAAGCTGTTGCTGACCATTTCCCACGGCATCAACAACCTAAAACGACCCAAAGTGGAAACCGTTGCCGACGCGGTCGAGCGTACAGCAGCCACCGGTGATTCCGCAGTCGGCGAAGAAGATATCACCAAGTGGCTCTACGACGCCCCCGATGCTCCAGCTGCTGCGCAAGCGATGAGCGAAACACAAACCATCCGCATGGACGACACCAATGCGATGGAGCTGAAGAAGAAAGCACAAGAGCAAGCGTCACAAGAGCAAGCGGACCAAGAGGAAGAGGACGACGAGTCCGCTTCGGCCGAAGAGGAAGACGCCGCCGACAGCGACGAGCATGCTGAGGAAGACGACGACAAGAAGTCGAAGAAGAGGGAACCAGGCAAGCTCCCCAAACTTCCGACCGAGCCCGCTTCCAAAGATAGTCGCGAAGCGGCAATGATGGCGCTACGAAATTGGAACCGCCGTCGCTAAGGCAACTGGCGCGCTGCACACTCGCCAGATCTCTGGGCTTTTTGCCCAAATTCGTCTTCCCCCGGCAGGGCGTTTGAATTTCAATAGAGCCAGCCCACCCCTCGCGTAATCACTCACCAAGTGACCCACCTCCGATGAAAGCCGCAAATTCTCAACCCGACAAGCCGCAAGCCGCCTTGCTAGGTCTCGGTCTCGATGCCGAGGACGGACAAAAACGCATCACCCGCGGCCCAAACTTCCTGCTCGCCGGCGGTTCGCAAGAGACGCATGGACAGATGCAGGAGACCGCCATCAAGATCAACGAGCACCTCGACCGCCGCGGCAAACAACTGGCCGACGTCTCGGTCAACGAGCTACGCGACATCGTCGCGGATATTGAGAAGTAACACACAAAAAAACAGGCAGCTCCGAACCGAGGGCTCGAAACTGCCTGTGTGATCGGCAAACTACTTGCTGCGATTAAACCGCAAACTCTGCCGTTTGCAGCTCTTCAGCTTGCGTTTCCTCCGCTTCCACGACTTCCGTCGGCTCGCTGGGTTGGCTGACTTCCGGTCGCACGATCGCGACTTCGGCCGGCGAGAGTTGCACATAGCCTAGATCGCGGATCACTTCCAAGACTTCGCTACAGGTTGGGAACATCCGTCCGCTGGTGCGTTTGTACTCATCCATCGCGTTCATGAATTCGACTTCTTGCTCGCTGTAATCGCGCTCGCAAGTCGTCGGATCGATCTGACGGCGACGCTGCACCTTTTCTCGCTTTTCAACTTTCGGCGCCGCGGCTTCATTGCTGGCGTCACGACGATCGGCTGTCGTGCGACGATCGATCGTTACTTCCTGGTCTCCAGCCTTCTTCTTGGCCTTGGTCTTGCCGCTGGCAGCTCGAACTTTGGGTGAGGAACTCTTCTTGGTCTTGCTTGCCGTTGTCTTCTTGGCGGCAGTCTTCTTGGCGGTCTTGCGTTTGGCGGTGGACTTTTTCGCTGGCATTCGGGGGAGTGCTCCGTATGGGCCCGGGGGTCGGGCAGTCGCTAGGTGGGGAAGAACCTCTGACGCTAGCAATCATCGGAGCAGTGCTATCAGAAAATAAACCGATCAGGAAAAGTATCCGGTTTGCCGAAATCTACCGGTTGGTACGGATATTCCGGGTTGGCCAAAGCTTACGGCTGGGCGGAGCATTGAGCCCTCTTTGCTTTCAAGATGAGTACTTCGAGGGTCCGTCTGAGCTGCGCACGCGACCCTCCCCATCGAGGGGAACGGGCGACTCGCCCACGGCATCCGGGTTGCGGCTCGACGCGTGGATTGGTACGGTTCCTGCCCAAATTCGCTCCGTCTTGCCCCGGAACCGGAGGGACGTGCCCGCCGCGCGTCGCCAATGATGAGTTGCACACGAATGAACTGCACGACCAGCAAGCAGCACCAACTGATCGCCTGCCTGGCCATCGCTGGGCTCACGCTCACCGGCTGCACCAACATGACGACGCACTCGCTCAACGCCGAAGGCGTCCGTCTGTATCAAAGCGGCAACTACCAACAAGCCGCAGCACAGTTCCAACGTGCAATCGCCGCCAACCCACGATCGGCCAACGGCTACTACAATCTGGCTTCCGCGCTACACAAGAGCGGCAAACAATTCAATCGACCCGAGGATCTCGCGCAGGCGGAGCAGTTGTACAACCAGTGTTTGAACTACGACGGCAACCACACCGAATGTTACCGTGGTCTGGCCGTGTTGCTCTCGGAAACCGATCGACAAGATGCCGCGTATCGGTTGCTGGAAGGTTGGATCGCGCGCAGTCCGCAATTGGCGGATCCGCGTATCGAACTCGCCCGCGTGCTGGAAGAAAACAACAACGTCCCACAAGCGTCCGCCCGATTGGTCGAAGCCGTGGAGATCGACCCCAACAACAGCCGCGCCCTCACCGCGCTGGGTCGCTTGCGTGAAGTCCAAGGCCAAAACGCCCAAGCGCTGGCCGACTACCAGCGCTCGCTGTCGATCAACCGCTTCCAACCCGACATCGCCGCCCGCGTCGCGGCCCTGACGGCAACGACCGCTTCACCGCTGCCGATCACGTCCCCCCCGCCTGTCGGCACACGCACCGTGCAACAATGGTCACCGGCAGTGCGGTACTAGGAACCTCATTCCCAATCGGTACGCGGGAGCAAAGCAGTCCGATAACTCCCACGAACTTCGGCAACGCGTCTTACGTTGAGTCAAAAATGCTCGCCCAGGCTCCGTCACGGAGTAGTGCGGACCCGAAGCGTCGCTTGCCAAAACGGTCTAGATCATAGCAATCGAGAACGCAGATTACAGTTCGAGCAGGCAATAACAACATCCCTGTACCGAACATTCTCGATGGGGTTGTGTCTCGATGAAAGAATGCAGCTATAATGCGGCTGATCCTTTCCTACCTGGCAACAACCCGTGACAGACAACGTGTTCGACAGCGATTTGATTACTGAAGGTCTGGCAGACAACACGGCTGCGTTGCCCGTGCGCATCGAGCAACTCATCGTCGCCCAGTCGCCCAGCAAGGCTGTCGTCGCCTGCGGCAATCTACAGGTCGAGCATTACGCTCGCCTGGATCACTGCCAACTGCGCCCGGCAGAGGAGCCTCGTGCGAGCGCATACCGCTACTGGGGCGGCGAAGACCATAATCGGCTTTACACCAGTTACGAGCAGGTTGTTTGGGACGTGACGTGGAACAAACAGTCCCTAGAAATCGTCCACTTCCAATGGCACACCGCCTGCGGTAACAGCAGTCGCGACTGGGTCGTGGCCGATTCTGTGGACCTTGCCGAGGAGTTTATCCTGGACGTCGAACGTAAGACGCACGCTCCGGGCGACGCTATCTTGGTATTTTCCGATGGCGATTGGCAGCGCAGTTATGACCTGTATCAGGCGACGCAAGCCGCGTCCTTCGACGACCTGATCCTGGCTGACGAAATGAAGGATCGAATCCGCCAGGACTTCTCTCAGTTCTTGGAAGCCGAACGGCGCTATCAGTCGCTTGGAATCGCTTGGCGACGCGGCGCGCTGATGATCGGTCCGCCCGGTAACGGCAAAACGCATTGCGTGCGCGCACTCGTCAAAGAACTAGGCATTTCCAGCCTTTACGTGCAGAGCTTGAGCCATCCGTATTACGAAGAAAACCAGATGTGGAAACGCGTTTTCGATCGAGCGCGTGGACTGACCCCATGCATTCTCGTACTCGAGGATCTCGACACGTTGGTGAGCGATGAGAACCGCTCGTTTTTCCTCAACCAGCTCGACGGGTTTGAACAGAACCACGGCTTGGTCGTATTAGCAACGACCAACTACCCCGAACGTATCGACTCGGCAATCATCGACCGACCCAGTCGCTTCGACCGCAAGTACCATTTTCACCTGCCAACCGAACACGAACGGGTGCAGTACCTGTTACTTTGGCAAGACCGTCTCGCCGACGAGACCGGGTGGGCAAAGAACGAGATCGCCGAGATTGCTGCAGCTACGGAATCCTACTCGTTCGCATACCTCAAAGAGTTGGTGATCAGCGCCGTCTTGGAATGGATGCAAGAACCGACGTCGCGGTTCCTCGAAGTACTTCAGTCGCAATTGGCGACCCTGCAACGCCAAATGCGATCGGATGACTAGGGATGGATCGCCACCAGTAGCAAGAGATGTTTTCGCTGGCGGACGCGACCAGTCCGTCGCTGATGCGCTGCATCAAATCCATCTTGAGCGCAGATCGGCCGGCTGTCGCGTAGCCACAAGCGCCCTGGAGATGAAGATGAGTTTTCCGCGCGATTTCAGTTGAACTACTACTACAGGTGTTTCAATTGAAGATTGCTTTTTGGCCGAATCGCAATGCCATGCAGAGACATTCCGCTAAATATCGTTCCTCTAAAGTGCTACTCGCTACAGCATCATGGATAGCACTAGTTGCGGTGAGTGCCGCAAAGAGTCCCTGTGAAGTCTCACTACAGCAGCATGCCGATCAGCCGACACATTTCCAGGACGAGGGCTTCGAGTCGATCTTCGACGGCAAGACGCTCGCGGGTTGGCGATCAATCCCAGAGGATCGAGCAAAGGACTGGAGGGTGGAACAAGGCGTGCTAATCAGTGTGGGGAGCAAGACGGGCCTTGCCTACCTGGTGTTCGATCAGGAGCTAACCGACTTTGAATTGCGACTGAGTTACCGGCTGCCAGGAAATGGAAACACGGGTGTCGAGATTCGCGCCCAAGTGGATCCGAGTGGGAAAAGACCGCTCGTTGGTTACCATGCCGATCTTGGTCACGTTGGCATCGGGAGCAATGTGCTGGGAGCATGGGATTTACATTTCGCAGAACGCCCGGAGCCTGGGGCCCACCGTGGCAAACATTTGACGATCCATCCTGACGGCAGCACTGACGTTCGCGATTTGCCCGTTCCGCTCCAGGTGAGCCATATCCGCGACCGTGACTGGAACGACGTCCGAGTTGTTGCCAAAGGAACGGACTTCAAGTTCTACATTAATGGCAGGCTTGCCTCGCGGCTGACCGACAATGCCAAACAGGCTCGTCTCGATCGGGGACTTATCGGACTACAGATTCACGACCAGGGTGCGCGTACCGACTTCAAGGATATTTTCTTGAAACGCACCAAATAGAGCAGTATGTGCTCCATTTGCAGACGTGCCGACGGCAACTTCTCTTTCTCCGAGTCCGTCGATCCCCAAATGTTACGCAGGTGCATTTGGTGGAGTGCAAAAGACTCCCTCCCATGGCACGGTAAGATCTGCGGCTTGAATCGAATCCGCCGAACACGGAGTTTGATGCACTTCGGTTAGCAGGATCGGTCGGATTCTAGTTCTTCGTGTTGGTGGGCAAACCCTTCCGATAGTTAGTTCTGGTCCAATCATGCGTGGCTGTGCGCTGCCTCCGTAGGCTCAAACTGTAGGAACATGATGATGATATCGCGAATCTCGTTGTCGACGAAAAATCACCTTCCCGCGACCTTCGCTGGCCTGATGGTACTCGTGCTAGCATCGCAGGCCGCACTAGCAGCACCTCGGCAGGGAAACTTGAATCGAGCGGAACCGACGCTGGCTGCCCCCAAAAAATTGAAGTTGGCACGGCCCACACGACCGGCCGATTTGGAACCCAGCCAGCCGATTGTCGGCACCGAAGTCTTCGTCGAGCGGTACCCCGACGGCACCATCAAAGTCGAGCGCGAAGTCACGCTCGATGACGCGGGGAACTACGTCAACCACGGTCCGTGGCGGATGTGGGACCAAGCCGGCAAGTTGGTGGCGGAGGGGAGTTTCGAATATGGGAGCAGAGACAGCATCTGGACACGCTGGCACGATCGCAACGATTCCAATCTGTTGAGTCAGGCACCCTTCAACCGCTTTAACCCCCCGTTCATTTCCCAAGTGAATTTCGACCAGGGCGTGATGGATGGCGAGTGGTCCATTTTCGACGCGCAGCAACGACGTTGCTGCCAGATCTCTCTGCACCGCGGCAAGCGTCATGGAACCACGCTGTTCTGGATGCCGGACGGCACGGTCCTGCAGCAAGCAACGTTCGACCAAGGCGTACCGACGGGCGATGTGTTGCAGTTGGATACGAGGACCGGCAAGCTAGCTCAAGCCAAGAATTTTCTTGATGGCCGTCAAAGAATCACTAGAAAGACATCGCACCGTCGCGGGAAGCAGAAGTTTGAAGGCAACTACTTGGCACCCCCTTCCTTGCAAACGGTGAAAGACGATTTTTGGACGCTCACGTTTGCCAAGTACGAGCCCCAAGGCGAGGAACTCCGTCACGGGAAATGGCAGGAATGGTATTCCAATGGCCAGCTCAAAATGAGTGGGCAATACGATCGCGACAAGAAGGTCGACCAATTCACGTACTGGCATTCTAATGGCCAAAAGGCGACCGAGGGCTACTATGAAGCCGGCAAACATGATGGCACCTGGGTCTGGTGGCATCAGAACGGTCAAAAATCGGTCACTGGCAGCTTTAAGAATGGCATGTTGATCGATCAATGGCGCTGGTGGGCCCAGAATGGCAAGCTGACCAAGCAGCTCGTCCACGACGGCACACGCACATTTGAGTCGTTGGCAATCGACGAGCCGACGACCACCGACACGAAGAACGCCCGGACGCAGAGCCGCGTACGACGATAGGGTGCAGCACATCGCTGTTCACCCCAAGTGCCTACCCCACAACCGATGACGTAGGACGGCCCCCCCAAGGCCGTCCTACTTTTTTTGGATAGGTTCTCACCCAACGCTGATTTGCGGTGCGAATTTCCCATCTGTGGGAATAGCCAACGCCACGCAGCGTAGCGGCTAAGGCGTTCCAGTTTCACCGTCCGGGGCAGATTTCGCTGGAAATTGGGCCACCGAATCTGGTAAAACTGCCGTTGATCCTTTCCAACCATCCCCTCAGTCCGGCAGCTCGCCGGTCTGTGGGGTGTTGCATGCGCTGACGTGAGTGGAAGCGCGGGTTGCGAACCGGTTTTGAAAGGTCTGACCGCGAGTGCTGCATAACTCCAACCACCGGACGTCACACGACTTACGGCCGCGGCGCCGGCGCGAGCGGGTAAGTTTTGAAAGGTCCGAGATGGGCAAACCTTTCAATACTGCCGGTGTGCTGGAGCCGGGCAATGCCGTAACGACAAGCGGGCGAAGGACTTACGTAATCTCGCGGCGGAGTAAGCTGAGAGGTTTTGTAAATCGAAACGTGTTTCGTTGCAAAAAGCCCCCCCACAAGCGAGGGGGTCATTTTGTTCCAAACCAATTTCGCAACGTCGACATCCACCGTTAATCGGCGCTGCCGCGCACGCGGGCGTGGATTTGATCAACGTAGCAGAGACACAACGAGAGGATGGCAATTGGTAAGGCGATCGCGAAGATCCGACCCGGTTCGCTCGCGGGCGTTTCCGGATTGTCGGCAGTCGTCAGGGCGATCAGCAGCAACGGCACCGAGATGCCTAGACCGATGCCACCAACGTACTTCCATACTCCAGAATCCTTGGAGCTAGCGGAGCGCGTTGGTGCTTCAGCGGCTTCAAGGTCTGTTTCGCTGGTGTTTTCGCTCATCGGACAGAAGTCGGCTTTTTCAGCGGTTGTACTCTGCTGGTGCGTTAATCCTCCAGCAGCTTCCGCAACACTGTCTGCAGGATGCCGCCGTTGCGGTAGTAGTCGAGTTCCACTGGGGTATCGATCCGCACCGTAGTGGTGAACTCAATCGGATCGCCGCTGGCTGGTTTCGCAACGACCTTCAGCTGTTGCCGTGGTTGCAAATCGTCGCCCAGGTCGGCGATGTCGAAGACTTCCTCACCCGTGAGGCCCAACGATTGCCACGTGGTACCACTTTCAAACTCCAGAGGTAAAACACCCATCATGACGAGGTTGCTACGGTGAATCCGCTCGTAACTGGCGGCGATCACGGCCCTTACACCAAGCAGGAAGGTGCCCTTCGCGGCCCAGTCGCGGCTGCTGCCGGTGCCGTATTCCGCGCCGGCCAAGACGACCAGCGGCGTGCCATCCTCTTTGTACTTCATTGCCGCGTCGTAGATCGGCATCGTTGCACCTGTGGGCAAGTAACGAGTGATGCCGCCTTCGGTCCCCGGTGCGAGCTGGTTGCGAATGCGGATGTTGGCGAACGTGCCGCGTGTCATCACGCGGTCGTTGCCGCGGCGGCTGCCGTAGCTGTTGAAGTCGCGCGGCTCGACGCCTGCGTCTTGCAGGAACTGCCCCGCAGGACTATCGGCAGCGATGGCACCGGCGGGCGAGATGTGGTCGGTTGTCGTCGAATCGCCAAGCACCGCCATGCAACGTGCGCCGGTGATCGGTGTAATCGGGTCGACCTCGCGCTTCAGTCCGACCAGGAACGGCGGCTCTTGGATGTATGTGCTCTGATCGTTCCAGTCGTAAAGCTCGCCGCCGGTAACTTCGATGGCGTTCCATTTATCGTTCTTCTGCCACACATTGTCGTATTGCTTTTGGAACATCTCGGGCAGCACGCAACTTTCGACGACACTGGTTACTTCGTCGTGCGAGGGCCAAATGTCCGAGAGCATGACCTGGTCGCCGCTGGCCGTTTCGCCAATCGGCTCCGACGTGAGATCGATGTCGGTCGTACCAGCCAGCGCGTAGGCCACCACCAACGGTGGGCTGGCCAGATAGTTCGCCTTCACGTGCGGGTTGATGCGGCCTTCGAAGTTTCGGTTGCCCGACAGCACACCCGACACGATGAGATTCCCTTCGACCACCGCGTTCGCCACCGGCTCAGGCAGTGGCCCGCTGTTGCCGATGCAGGTCGTGCAACCATAGCCGACCGTCTGGAAACCGATCGCATCGAGATCGTCGTCGAGGCCTGCCTTCTCCAGATAGTCGGTCACCACGCGCGAGCCGGGGGCGAGACTCGTCTTTACGTGTGGCGGCACCGAGAGGCCTTTTTCCACGGCCTTCTTCGCAACCAGTCCGGCGGCAACCATCACCGAGGGGTTGCTCGTGTTGGTGCAGCTGGTGATCGCCGCGATCGCAACGGCACCGTGCGTGATCTCCGACGAGTGGCCGTTGTTCTGCACGGTCGCGGTGGTGCTGAGCGCCGCGTCGTCCATGCCAAAACCTTGCGGCCCAACGGGTGCCTTCAGCGACTCGCTGAACGACTGCTTCATCTGCGACAGCGCGACACGATCCTGCGGTCGCTTTGGACCGGCGAGGCTGGGTTCGACAGTCGAGATGTCGAGTTCGACAATCTTGGTGAACGTCGGCGCCGGGGCGTCGTCGGTGCGGAACAGGCCTTGCTCCTTGGTGTAGCGTTCGACCAACTGCACCTCGTCGTCGGTCCGTCCGGTGCGGCGCAGGTAGGCGAGCGTTTCGACGTCGATCGGGAAGAAGCCCATCGTCGCGCCGTACTCGGGCGACATGTTGGCAATCGTCGCGCGATCGGCCAACGACATCGTCGACACGCCCTCGCCAAAGAACTCGACGAACTTGCCGACGACCTTCTCCTTCCGCAGAATCTCGGTCACGGTCAACACCAGGTCGGTCGCGGTCGCGCCGGGTGGCAGCTTACCCGTCAGCTTCATACCAACGACCTCGGGCATCAGCATGTAAATCGGCTGGCCGAGCATCACGCCTTCGGCTTCGATGCCACCAACTCCCCAGCCAACGACGCCCAAGCCATCGATCATCGTCGTGTGGCTATCGGTGCCGACCAGCGAATCGGGAATCGCCACCTTGCCGGCGTGATCGTCGCGCAGGAATACGCACTTGGCCAGGTACTCGAGATTCACCTGATGCACAATGCCTGTGCCAGGGGGCACGACGCGGAAGTTGTCGAAGGCGTCTTGGCCCCAGCGGAGGAATTCGTAGCGTTCCTTGTTGCGACTGAATTCCAGTTCGATGTTCAGATCAAGCGCCGCGTCGCTGGCGAAGTGATCGACCTGCACCGAGTGATCGATCACCAGGTCGGCGGGGACCAATGGGTTGATCTTGTTCGGATCGCCACCCAGCCGCTGCATCGCCGAACGCATCGCGGCCAGATCGACGACGGCCGGCACGCCGGTGAAATCTTGCAGCACAACCCGCGCGGGCTTAAACGGCACCTCAACCGCGGCGGTGCCTTTCGAATCCGCCCAAGCCGCAAGCGCCTTCACATCGTCTTCGGTCACGACGTAGCCATCGCAGTTGCGGAGGCACGATTCGAGCAGCACGCGGATCGAGAACGGCAGCTGCGCGATCGTCGTCAGTCCGGCAGCTTCGAGCGTCGACAACCGGTAGATGCCGGCCTCACCGCTGCCGGTATCGAAGGTGTCGCGGGCGGAGAACGGATCGGTCTTAAGCTGAGGGGGAGCCATGTTTACGTCCTTCGTTTGAATTCTCTCAATCCGAGCCGCGCCCGTAAGGAAGCGCAACCGCATGCATGCGCGTGTAGACGTTCCCTAACGGTCGTAGCTCGGTGTATTTGCTATGCAGGCCACATTTTAGCCCGTTTGAGGCCACTTGTCTGGGGGTGTCCAAACAAGTTGAACGGGGATACCGCCGATGTCAGGCGAGTGGTTTTCCCTCGCTGCAACACAGCCGATCGTGCAGCTCGACGATCGGTTCGATTTGAGACTGAATCTCGGTCGAGCCGAGCACCTCGACGAGTTCGCACGTGGCGTAGTCTGCGATGCCAAGGCCGTAAGTTTGTTCCCAGTCACGCATCGACTGTTCTTGCGACGCGTCTGCCCATGGGAACCGCACCGGCGGAGCTTGCAGTCCACAGCGCCAGAACTTCGGCGTCAGCCGCGCGCGGAAACACTCCTGCACCTGGCACAGCTTTATGTACAACGGATCGCTGCCCAGGTCTTCCAGCAAGTGTTGAGTTTCCTCCGACAGCGGATCGAATTCTCGATTGGTCACCAAGCAACGATAACCTGCCGCCGTTCGATACAGCCGCAAACCCAAACCGGGCGACTCGGCAACGAACTGGGCGACGCGCGTCGGGATGTCCTCTTCTTCGTCTTCGTCAAGCATCTCACCGGCAATCTCCGGCGATCCCAGCAACCCGCCCAATAGTCCCATCAACGGTTTCAAAGGGTTGGAATCCGACGAGTCGTCGTCCGGCTCGTCAATATCGGCAAACAAAATGCGCGCGGTGTTCAGCACCAACGCACCGTAAGCGTTGCGCGAGATCAACGCGTAGGGATCCGCGTCGTCACCAAACTCCTCGACGATTTCCTCGCGCACTGGCCGGTCGGAATAGAGGTAGCCGCCTGGAAAGCCGGGAAACTCACCGCGACGCAACGCTTCGGCCGACTGTTGTGCGAGCTTATGTGCATTGGCCTTCGCCTCGGCCATGTTCACGTTGGAAGCTCCAAACCGCTCGGCCCTCCAGCGCTGCCCGACGGAGGCGACCTCTTCGGTGGCTTTGGCCCAGTACTTATAGAATTTCATCTGCTTCGCTCATGGAACGTCACGGCAACCCAACCAGGTGGCAGCATTTTAATCTGGGACGAGGCGTCTGTCTGCCGTTCTTCACCGCACGTTGTCGACATCTGGTCGCCTTGCTCCGCGACTCAGCGGCAAGTAGACTCAACGACACCTTTTCTCCCGACGGTAAACTCTCCATGGCCACTTCTTCACCGTCTGACGACCCCTATCTCATCGACGACAGCCAGATTGCCGATCCACCGACGAGTTGGCTGGAGCGGCTCAAGCAGGTTGGTCCGGGGCTGATTCTCTCGGCGTCGGTCGTGGGTTCGGGCGAGTTGATCGCGACGACCACTTTGGGCGCGAAGGCGGGATTCGCCACGTTGTGGATCATCTTACTCAGTTGCACCGTGAAGGTCGCGATTCAGTTGGAGTTCGGCCGCTACACAATTCAAAGTGGCGAGACCTGCATGGCGGCGATGAACCGGCTCCCCGGCGGACGATGGGGCGAAGCCCATTGGTCGATTTGGATTGTGATGCTGCTACAGCCGATCAAGATGCTGCAGATGGGCGGCATCATCGGCGGGCTCGCGATGGTAATGAACATCTGGTTCCCGGCCGTCTCGATTCCGGCTTGGTGTTGGACAGCGGCCATTGTCGTCGCGGGGTTGGTGGCCGTGCGCAAGTACTGGTTCGTCGAACGTGTGTGCCTTGTCTTCCTCGGTTTGTTCACGCTCCTGACCATCGCATCGGTGGTGCTGCTGCAATGGACCGAGTTCGCGATCGAGTGGGAACAAATCGCCTCAGGTCTGCGTGGTACGGTACCCGACGGGGCGATCGTGTTCATCATCGGCACATTCGGCCTGACTGGTGTCGGGGGTGACGAGATTCTGCATTACAACTATTGGCTGATCGAAAAAGGCTACGCCGCTCGTAGCGGCCGTTGTGACCCCGACAGTGCCGAGTGGCAAGAACGGGCCCGCGGTTGGATCGGGGTGATGTACCTGGACGCGATCCTGTCGATGTGCGCGTACACGTTGGTGACTGCCTCATTCTATTTGTTGGGCGCCGCAGTCTTGCATTCGCAAGGCGAAGTGCCAAAGGACTACGCGCTAATCGAGACCTTGTCGACCATCTACACCGAGTCGTTCGGCACATGGGGAAAGAGCATGTTCCTCTGCGGGGCGTTTGTCGTATTGTTCTCCTCGCTGTTTGCCGCTTTGGCCGCTTGGGTACGGATGTACGCCGACGCGTTCGGGCAGATGGGATTCATGGATTTTCATGACGTGCCGACACGCCGGCACGTGATCACGTTCTTGTCGTGTTTCATCCCCGCTTGTTGGGCCAGTGCATTCGTTTTCATCGAGCAGCCGGTGATCATGGTCATCGCCGGTGGCGTCGCGACCTCGCTGATCTTGTTGTTGGTCGTGTACGCGGCCGTTTACTTTCGCTATTGGTCGACGCTGCCAGCGTTGCGTCCGGGCGTGATCTACGACATCGCCTTCTGGATTAGCACCTTGGCGATCGTCGCGGTGGCGGTCTACGGCGTGTGCGACAAGCTCGGCTGGCTGCCAAAGTGAGTGCGGACGTACTGGGAATCAGTGCTTCGCCAGAATCTCTTGCCGGTACCGACGCATCACGTCGTTGCGTTGCAGCAAGCCGATGAGCCGCCGTTGCGGACCGACGCCGACTTCTACCGGCAAGGTCTCCACGTCTTGCGTGCCAAAATCACGAAGGGCTTCAATCAGGTTCTCCGCTGGAGAAACCGAAATCGGTGAGCGCATCGCGATGTCTTCGGCATTGACCAAATGCGGTGAGATGTCGCTATCGAGCACGCGATGGAGGTCGCTGGGGCGGATGATGCCGATCAGCTTGCCATCGCACATCACCGGCAGGCTTTCGATGTGCGGATTCTCGCGCGCGACGCGTACGATCTCGTGGACATTGGCATCGTGTGTCACCGACGGAAAACCGCGGATCATCACGTCACGGACCATGATGTGATCCAACCGATGCAAGTCATGCCCACGCGCGATCGAACCGCCGCGTCGGCTGAGTTTCTTGTAGTAGATGCTCTCGGGCTCGATGGAGCGCGAGATCAGACTCGCCACGCCAGCGGCCGCCATGATCGGCAGGATCACCTGATAATTGTCAGTCATCTCATAGACGATCAAAATCGCGCTGAGCACGCCGTGCGTCGTCCCTGCGACGACGGCCCCCATGCCGACGATCGCATAGACGCCGGGCGAATTGCTATACGCGGGAAACCAAATGTTCGCCAGCAAACCCACACACGCGCCCAGCGTCGCGCCCAGGTAGAGCGAGGGCGCGAACACGCCGCCCGAGCCACCGCCAGCCAACGTGAGGCTAGTCATCAGCGGTTTGAGCAGCACTAGCGGCAACAACCACCACAGCTCCGACCACAACTGCGAACCGGAAACCAGCACCGTCTTCGAAGCTTCTGGCGAGGTGAACTTGCCCGACGGTTCACGTGCGGTCTCGGCCAGAGCGCCGGACTCTTCGGCCTTCCTTGGGGTATCGAGGTGCAGGGCATGATCGACGACGCCGTAGCCCACGCCCATCAGCGGCGGAATGCGGGGATGCTCCGCAGCGATGTGCTCCTTCGTCGCGTCCGACAACTGCGGGGGGGCGATCGGGTAGAGCATTCCCGCCAGCCCAACCAGCGCACCCAAGAGCAGCGCGCGGTGCCACCAGCTGGGCAACCATTTCTCGGTCAGGTCTTCGGTCCGATACAGCACCTTGATGAAGCCCGCCGCCGCCAAACCGGCCAGCAGCCCAAGCACGAGATACGAGGGCAACTGTTGCCAGGCGCCAGCAAAGTCATAATACAATTGCTGAAAAGCGGGTTCGCGGCGATGCTCGCCAATGTGTTCCTGCACGACGTTCGCCAGCACGCTAGCAATCACGATCGGCGTCAGGCTTTCGACCGCAAAGCTGCCCAGAATGATCTCGCTAGCGAACATCACTCCGGCCAGCGGCGCGTTGAAGGTCGCGCTAATACCGGCGGCAGCTCCGGCCGCGACCAACACCTTCACGCTACGCGGAGGCAGGTTCAGCCACTGCCCTGCCGTGCTCCCTAAAGCCGAGCCAATCTGCACGATCGGACCTTCGCGACCGATCGACCCGCCCGTGCCGATGCAGAACCCGCTCGCCAGGATCTTGACCAGCGCCACGTGCGGGCGGACGACGCCATCGTGACGGGCCACCGCGGTGATCACTTCCGGGACGCCGTGACCTTGGGCTTCCGGGGCGTAGCGCCGTGTGAACCACGAAACCGCCAGCAAACCGAACGCCGGAATCACAATCAGTGTCAGCAACCATACACGGTTGTCCGCCGCCAACGAAAGCGCGGCTTCGACGGTACTGGAGGAAACCAGTTCGATCAACCAGGTGAATATCACGGCACCCACGCCCGCCAGTAACCCCACAATCCCAGCGATGGTCACCGTCAGTGTCGAACCCGAGATCTTGGTCCGCTTCAGCAGCGACGCCAGCAGGTTGTCCGGTTTACCCGACCGCGATGTGGCGGTTGATCCAGCGGAGGACTTGCCAGTCTTGGTTGATGAGTCGGAGGGCAACTTGGATCTGCGAGGGGAGGTTTTTTAGTGCGGCAGAGAGTCGTCGTGTAATGAAGCCCGCATGCAACCGGAGACTTCCGGTGATCAGCTTGAGCCACTCCTGCCGGAATTAGCCCCCGCCCACCGACCGCTGCAGAACGTGGCGATTCTGGCCAGCGTACTCGGAAAACCAACAAATTGCCAGCGGGAGAGCCCCATCGCCAACTTCCGCCCGACTCACTAAAATAGGTCGCTTTCCTGACACTGCCCCTCGCCTAGCCTTCCCACTTCGCAGCACATGCTTCAGCTCGAGAGACCCACCCAAATGAACCAACGGGCCTACAACTTCGCCGCCGGACCGGCCGCCCTACCTGAGCCGGTTTTAGCTCAAGCCCAAGAAGAAATGATGGCTCTGCCCGGCGCAGGGGCCTCGGTGATGGAGATTTCCCACCGCAGCGCGCAGTTCAAGGAAATCATCGGCGCCGCTGAAGCAAACATCCGCCAGCTGCTGGCCGTGCCCGACGACTATTCGGTGCTGTTCCTCCAAGGCGGCGGGCGGCTACAGTTTTCGATGATTCCAATGAACTTGTTGGGTGACGCCGGGAAGGCCGACTATGTACTGACAGGGTCGTGGGGCAAGCACGCGTTGAAGGAAGCTAAGAAACATGGCGAAACAAGTGTCGCCTGGGACGGGAGCGACGGAAACTACACCCAAACCCCGACTAACGACCAGCTTCAATTGAGCAACGACGCAGACTACGTCTACTACGTCTGCAACGAAACGATCGAAGGTGTTCAATTCCCCGCTGAGCCGAGCATCAACAATTCCACACTCGTCTGCGACGCCTCTAGCGACTTCATGCACAAGCCGCTCGACATCAGCAAGTATGGGCTGATTTATGCCTGTGCTCAGAAGAACATTGGCCCGGCAGGCGTGACGGTCGTGGTCATGCGTAACGATTTGCTGGAGCGATCCAGCGATGAGTTGCCGATCTACATGAACTACAAAGCCCATGCCGATGCGGGCTCGCTGATGAATACGGCACCGACGTTCGCGATCTACATCGTCCGCCTGGTGACCGATTGGCTGCTCAACGAAATCGGCGGCCTCGACAAGATGTATGAAATCAATCAGTCGAAGGCCAAGATGCTGTACGACGTGATCGACGAGCACCCCGAGTTCTACCAGGGTCACGCCCAACCGGGTTCGCGCTCGCTGATGAACGTCGCCTTCCGCCTCCCCAGCGACGAGCTGACCAAAAAGTTCCTGGCCGAAACCGCCGAGCAGAACATGGCGGCGCTCGGCGGTCACCGCTCAGTCGGCGGCATCCGTGCCTCAATCTACAACGCCATGCCGATCGCCGGCGTGGAAGCGCTGCGTGACTTCATGATCGATTTCTGCCAGAAGAATCAGTAACCCGTCACGCATTCGCCACTCACCAAGCACCTAGTACAAAGCACAAAACACTAACAACAATCATGCCCAAAGTTATTGTTCTCGACGATTTGGCACAGGAAGGCCTCGACCTGCTGGAAGCTGCTCCAGGGTATGAGTACGAAGTTCGCACCGGTCTGAAGGGCGACGAGCTGCGCGACGCCCTCAACGAGTTCGATGGGGCAATCTGCCGTAGCGGCGTAAAACTCACTCCTGAGGTGCTCAGCGGAGTGCGCCAGTTGAAAGCCGTCGTCCGCGCCGGCGTGGGAACCGACAACATCGACAAACCCGCGGCCACCAAGGCGGGCGTCGTCGTGATGAACACCCCCGCGGGCAACACGCTCAGCACCGCCGAACACGCGATCACGCTGATGCTCGCCATGTCGCGCAACGTGGCGCCTGCCAATCAGGGTCTCATCGAAGGCCGTTGGGACCGTAAGAAATTCATGGGCACCCAGGTCGCCGGCAAGAAGCTGGGGGTCGTGGGTCTGGGACGAATCGGGTTGGAAGTTGCCAAGCGTGCCCAAGCGCTGGAAATGGAAGTGCTCGGCTTCGACCCTTTCCTGTCGAAGGAGCGCGCTCAAGAGTTGGGCATCGAACCGGTCGAAACCGTGGATGCGATGTTGCCACACGTTGATTATTTGACGGTGCACACGCCCCTCACCGAAGAAACCCGCAACATGATCGACATCGCGCAGCTGGAGATCATCAAGCCAGGCGTGCGACTGATCAACTGCGCGCGAGGCGGCATCTACAGCGAGGCGGCACTGGTCGAGGGGCTCAAGTCGGGTAAGATTGCCGGTGTCGCGCTCGATGTTTACGAAGATGAGCCCTGTACCAACAGCCCGCTGTTTGGGATGCCGGGAGTGCTTTGCACCCCGCATCTGGGCGCCAGCACGGAGGAAGCCCAAACGCAGGTGGCGGTCGAGGCGGTGCATCTGCTGACCGACTTCTTATCCAACGGCACCATCCGCCACTCAGTCAACGTCGCGGCACTCGACCCCAAAACGATCGACGCGTTGCGTGGCTATCTCGATGTGGCCTATCGTCTGGGCATTCTCATGGCTGGCACGCAAACTGGCGGGGCAAAGGCCTGCCGCTTGCTGTATCGCGGCGAAATCGCCAGCAAAGACACCAAACCGCTCACCGCCGCATTCGCCGCAGGCCTGCTGGAGCACGCCCTGGAAGACGAAGTCAATCTGGTCAACGCCGAATGGATGCTGCAGGAACGCGGCATCGAGTTATCCGTCGAGTCCTGCAGCGAGAAGGGCGCGTTCGTCTCGTCGATGACGGCCGCGCTGACCACCGACCAGTGCGAACACAAGGCGACCGGCACCGTGTTTGGCGAGTCGATGCCGCGGCTGGTGTCGCTGGACGACTACCGCATGGAGGCCTATCTGGACGGCTGCCTGCTGATCTTCAACCACCAAGACGTGCCCGGAATCATCGGCGGCGTAGGCTCGATTTGCGGCAAACATGGCGTAAATATCGGCCAAATGGCCGTTGGTCGAGCCGGCGAGCGGACCATCAACCACCCCGGCGGCGAGGCGATCGGCGTCCTTAATCTCGACGCGGAACCAACCCCCGCAGCGCTCGAAGATATTCGCAACATGGACTCAATCAGCCGAGCGATCGTGATCCATTTGCCCCCCGCCGGCGAGCTACCCGCGTGGTTGCAGTCTTAACGGTTTTCTCGCAATCTCTCTGCCTGCGGTGACGAGCGCGTCAACTCGCAACCCGCACGGCCCGCACGACCCGGCAAGTTTTCTGACTTTTCCTGATCGATCGCCAAGCCAATAGCGACCGGGCGCGAATTCGTGGCCGATATTGTTCCAGGTCACCAAGTCACTCTGCTGCGTGCCCGCACTCGAAGTAGCCATCACCTTCTTGACTCTCAGCGGCAAAGAATCATCACTATGGAAGCAACGCTCACCGCCTCGCCCACAGTTACCACCCTGCTTGATCAAGTGCGTGGAGCCCTCAACAAAAGTCACTATATTCCGCCACGCCAAGTCCGAGTGGCGACCCAAGGCAACAAAGTTCGCCTGGAAGGGACGGTCACCTCCTTCTACCAAAAACAAATGGCCCAAGAACTCGCACGACGAGTCGACGGGGTCGAGGCCGTCGAAAACCAATTGCAGGTCAGCTGGCGTTAATCGCCGGCTTTTTTTGTGCCTGCTGCGAACAGCAGCCCACGCCACGAGCGCATCTCTGCCGCTGCCGTCGACGCACCAATCCAACTCCACACGTTTCGCTTTTGCACAGCGGAGCAAACTTCTTTTCGTCGAGCAAAAGGGTGCGCCGCACCCCTTATTTTAAGCTTCCGGCCGCCAATAAGCGCAAGCAAAACTCATGGCCACTAGCCGCGCCGCCAGGTTTCGCGCTCGCCCAAAGTCTGGGCGAAATCGCCACAGTTCGCACTCCATTCTAAAGTTCGCCACGGTCGATTTCCACGACAACTTTTGGCCAGTGACCCGATGCGGGTCGACAATGGGGGTTCCGTGGCTGCCTCATCGGTTCACGCTGAGACAGCGCAGCGTGAAGCCTTTGAGTGCGTGTGGTGGTCTCAGCAAACCGCACGATGAAGGCTGCGAGCAATGGCGGCTCTGCCGTCAGATTTATGTCAACTAAATCCCTATGCCTCCTGCAGCCCCTACGGTGCGGAGGCATGTCAAACCGCACGCAGTCTGGATTTTGGGGATAAGCTACCATTTTAACGTTTACAGATACTAATCTTCTTCTCTGAATTGTCTGTAATTGAGTGTGTAATTCTGGTAGACTTCGCGATAAGGGGATGATGGAACGGGCAATTGCCTTCCTAGTGAAGGTGTTGAAATGAAACAGTGCCCGGCTTCTTTCTCGGCGTTCGATCGAGATTCTGCTTCTGCCAGTTTTTCTGCGGCGACAGCTCACCACTCAACCTTTCCCTGCTCGCGAATCTACGGCGTCTGGTTCCTTATTTCCATAAGGATTCTTTCATTATTCGCGGTACTCTCGTTGCCGACCACTGTACTCGGAGACATTGTGCGATGGGACACTGGCGAAATGATTCCGGGGACATCGGGCATTACTTTAGGCCCCAGGCTTAAACTCGCTGGATGGAATAGTGAGTCGCAGAACCTCCGCTACGCCGAATTCACAGGTGATTTGAACCACTCTGACTTCAGAGCTAGTTGGCTAGATAGTGCTCGCTTCACAAACACCAATCTTACTAACGCCGAGTTAGGTGTTGCAAAGCTAACGAACGCGAACTTTGCAGGGGCAAACCTCACTAACGTGAACCTGAACTCCTCTACTTTGGCGAACGCAAACTTTGCGGATGCAATCGTGTTGGGAACAAGCTTCCGCGACACTACGTCCCTCGGCTTTACAGCGTCTCAACTCTACTCGACCAGAGGTTATCAAGCTAAGAATCTTGATGGAATTGGACTCATTGGAAATAACCTCACCGGATGGGATTTCCGTGACCAAGCCTTAACTAACTCTAACTTCAATGGTGCCGTTCTCACGAACGCTAACTTAACGGGAGCCGTAGTGACCGGAACCAGTTTTGGAAGCACCACATCCGGTGGATTTACTTCAACTCATCTCTACTCTACCCAGAGCTATCAAGACAAGAACTTGAGTGGAGTTGGTTTGAGCAGCAATAACCTATTCGGTTGGGATTTTCGCGAGCAAGACCTTACAAGAGCCAGCTTCGTATTCTCCAACCTCACAAACGCTAACCTAACGGGAGCGAATCTATCCAACACCAATTTTGAATCCGCCCGGCTCACGAATGCGAATCTAACTGGAGCCGTAGTGACTTGGACTCGCTTTGTAGACACTACATCCGGCGGCTTCAATGCCACCCAGCTTTATAGCACTCAGAGCTTTCAAGCGAAGAACCTCAATGGAATTGAACTCGGTAGGAATAACCTCACCGGCTGGGACTTTAGCGAACAGAACCTTAGAGGAGCCGACTTCCGCTCTTCCACCCTCACGAACGCGAATCTGGCTGGAGCTAGTCTCTTTGTTGCTGATTTAGACTTTTCCGTGCTCTGGAATACAAACTTGACAGGGGCAAATCTCAACTATGCACGCTTAAGTGACGCCACACTGACAAACGCGAACCTAACCGGAGCGAATCTCACCAAGGCTGACTTTGAATCTTCGGTTCTCACGAACGCAAACCTGACTGGAGCGGTAGTGGCTGGTGCAGACTTCCCAGACACCACATCTCGCGGCTTTGTCGCCGCCCAGCTTTACACGACTCAGAGCTATCAAGAGAAGGACCTTAACGGAATTAACCTTGGTAGTAATGACCTCACAGGTTGGAGCTTCCGGGACCAAAACCTTACAAACGCCGACTTTAGTGGCGCCACACTGACAAATGCGAACATTGCAGGTGCGACAGTGTCAGGAACCAACTTCGATAGTGCCACATCACAAGGCTTTACTGCTGACCAACTGTACTCAACCCAGAGCTACCAAGCGAAAGACCTGAGCAGAATTCGGCTAACTAGCAATAACCTCACCGGCTGGGATTTCAGCGGGCAAAACCTCTCAAACTCTGAATTTTCTGGTGCCACGCTCGCGGACGCGAACCTAGCTGCCGCGACAGTCATGGGGGCCGACTTTCGCGGCATAACATTCCGTGGCTTTGTAGCTGAACAACTCTACTCAACTCAGAGCTATTTGTTGAAGAACCTCACCGGTATTCGGCTCGATGGTAATGACCTCACGGGATGGGACTTTAGCGAGCAAAACCTCACCGATGCCAGTTTCCGTTTTTCTAGGCTCACGGACGCTAACCTGACTGGAGCGGCTGTGAGTGGGACCAGCCTTTACGAGGCAACATCCCGTGGCTTCACCCCAGTTCAGCTCTACTCGACTCAGAGTTATCACGAGAAGAAGCTCAGCAGAATTCGGCTCGGTCGTAATGACCTCACCGGCTGGGACTTCAGAGAGCAAGACCTTACGAGTGCCGATCTTCATCGTTCAACGCTGACGAGTGCAAATCTGGCGGACGCAAATCTCAGAAACGCCGATTTGTATGCCTCAGACCTTACGAATGCGAATCTGGAGGGAGCCAGTCTCACGAACGCCAACTTGCATGCTGCCAGACTTACCAACGCAAACTTGACTGGAGCCGATACAAGAGGTGCTCAATTCACGATGGGATCCGGAGAAGTATCGCACAACACCATTTTACCTGATGGGCGAATCGCGGGACTTCATCTCAGATCAAGCGACAAACTCGTAGTCCGAAACTATAACGACCCATATGAGCAATTGGGAGAGTTTCCCATCAAGGTAGAGGAGCATATGTTTATGGCTGGCAGCAGCATCTTGGAAATACGCTTTGACTCCGGTCCGTGGGACTCAACGATTTCCTTTGAGCCTGGAATCTCCGTTGAACTTGACGGTACACTGCATTTGGCTGTCACCACCACGACAGATTTAGCCGCTCAAGTTGGGCGAACTTTCCAGGTTTTTGATTGGCAAGGAGTGACTCCGACGGGCCAGTTCGAGGTAGATAGTTTATATGACTGGGACCTCTCAAAGCTTTATAATACCGGCCAACTAACCTTGCTCTCCATACCTGAGCCGGCCACGATACTTGTCGCAGTTATGGGAGGAATTGTAGCATTGCTGCTACGGGCTCCAGGTTGCTCCATTCTTCGCTCCAACTTGGTGCGTGAGGGCATATCGACCGACAGCTCGACATGCATTTGTGAGAAATGCCATTTCTGTCGTCAGAGCGATGGCAGGGTATGTCGCGCTCACCGCTGGTCGAAACTGCCGGTCTCCAAGCCGGTCCGTCGAAGACCTTCGGTCGAGGGAAGTGCAGGTTCGGCAGACCCGCACACAGCGCTGAAGGCGACTAAACTATCACCCGTGTCAGCAGTTCCGCTTCAAGCCACGGTTGGCTGGGTTCAGCGGCTGCGGTGTCCGTGGATTTCAGCGTCAGAGACTCGACCGCTTTGTTGGTTGTGATGAAGATGTCGTTAGTTGCTTCCGTCGATGCGAAAACTGAATCAACGGCCATCGGCCTACTTACCGATTCTGAAGGCGATGCCAACTCGGTTTCCGAAATTGCGAACGCTATCGCTGCTTCGACTGGCGATTCGCTGCCCGCACTGGCCTGAGCGCTGGCCACTGCCACCGCCACCCCTTGCGACTGCCCATAAGATACGCTCCATGCCGCTAGGTCGCTCGCGTCGACATCGGTGTCGTCGTCGCTGTTGCCTTGGGCTCGCGCCGCATTTTGGGGACCAAAGCCACGTTGCCAGGCCAGAAAGTCGCTTCCGTCGACATCACCATCGGCGTCGAAGTCCGCAGCCGCGGCGACCGGCGCCTCGTAGGCGCCGATGTCGATCCGTTCGCCAGCAATGCGTACGAAAGGTGCGCCGCGTTGGTCGAAATCAGGAACATCCGTGGGGTTAGGATCGCCTGCGTCAATCGCGGGGCTGCCGGGAAGCAGAGCGTGCGTCGCAGTTGGACCGCCGTTCTCCGCGAGTGGGCCAAGAAACTCCGCGCCAAAGCCCACCAAACTGAATCGACTACTAATAACCCCCGCGACGTCGTTAACCACTCCGCTATTGTCTTGGTTGCCAGCCACGATGGTGTGATCTAATTCCAAGGAACCGTTCGTCAGCAATATCCCGCCGCCGAAACCATCACCATCAGAATCTGCATCGGCAATGTTGCCCGTCACGGTACTGTGGGCTACCTGGATTACACCCCCTTCAACCAGTTCGGCAAAAAGGCCTCCACCACGTTGATTTGCTTCGTTTCCTGAAATCGTGCTCGACCTTATCTCCGCGGATGTCGAATCAAACATTCTTAGCAAGAGACCGCCGCCTTCAGTCGCACGATTACCCGAAATCGTACTCGAATCGATGATCAAATCAGCGGAATCAGATCCCAATATCGAGATTGCACCGCCGCGTTGAGCTGAGTTGTCTGAGAAAGTCGATTCGACGATCGCAAGAACATCGTTCTCTGCCAGGTCTGCCGACAAGCCAGCACCACCTAGTTCCGCAATATTCTCGGCGATCGTATTGCGTTGGATACGAACGTTGGTTCCGTCGTTGGATAGGCCGTGACTAATCGCGATGCCACCACCAAAAGAAGACGCATGGTTTCCGGAAATGACATTGCCTTCGATAACAAACTCACTGGATCTTCCAGGCAAATAGGAGAAGACTCCGCCCCCAATAAGCGACGTATTTCCAGAAATAGTGTTTGCCACGACATCAACCGGGCCCACAACGTTGATCCCGCCGCCTTGCCCGCCCATATTGTCTGCGATCGTATTTCCAGAAATTGTTGCTTTCGTCTCAAACCCAAAACTTGCAAATACCCCGCCGCCAAGCTCCGAGTTGTTTCGGCTAATCGAGTTGTCCTGGATTGTCACCACCGCTTCTCCATCTGCATAAGTGGTCATGCCGCCACCGGTCAGGTAGCCGACGTTGTCTTCAATCGTGTTCCCTTCGATGATCAACTGAGCGTGGTCGACGACTGTGGCATTGATTCCGCCACCAAAATGCAAGAAATCATCATCAGCGGTTTGATTGCCCGTGATGGTACTGGAAGTGATCGTGACCTGGCTCCTGTCACTGCCCTGCACAAACATCCCCCCGCCAGAATCGCCGATATTGTTCAGCACAGCGTTGGCATCGAAGTTGGCCTGGCTTTCATCAGCGAGAAGGCCGAGAACAGCTCCTCCCTCATCGCCAGCTTCGTTGTCCGCAAGAGTGCTCGATGTGAGTTCCAGTCTGCTAGTGTCTTCTAGCCAGAAGAGCAGTCCTCCACCTTCACCTGCCAAGTTGCTTTCGAATTCCGTCTCTCTGATGGTTATGCTGCTGTTGCCGCGACCAATAAGGAGAACGCCGCCGCCGAATCGCGCGGAATTGTCGCGGACGGCGCTGGCTGTGAGTGTGAGCGCCTCTATGCTAAAAATAGCACCGCCGCCAGAAGTCTGGCCCCCACGAATGTCTCCTCCCGTCAGGGTTAACCCGTGAATGGTTACGTCTCGCTGGCGCGTATCGTCGCCATCATTAATGTTGAAAATGCGGCTTCCATCGCCGTTTTTCTCTTCAGGCGTGGGGTCGTTACCGCTGGCGTCGATCGTGAGCAATTCCGCGCCAGCACCTGTGATAGTCAAGTCGTCGGTTATCTCCAGTTCGCCTTCGGTCAACAAGATCGTTGCTGGGCCATCGTGACCGAAATCAAAGACGATCTCGTCTGCGCCTCCGACCAGATTGGTGGCGAAGATTGCCTCTCGAAGCGACGTTACGCCATCATCGAAATCGACAACATCTTGGTCGGTGTCGACGGTGACGACGGCCAGCATTCGCCGGTCCTCGAGCGCCTCGATTCGCAAACGCTTGGCGTAGGACGATGTGACCAGTGAAGATGTCGGGCGTTGGGCCAGACCTCGACGCAATTGTTGAGTAAACCAGCTATGACGATCTTGGCGAGACATGACACATCCTCTCTGCTTTAGGGGTGGAAAGGCCCACCCATTATAGTGAATGTGAGGCTGCCGCGGTAAAAAAATATAGTGTGCGTGGAATGCGTCGTCATCATCTAGTTCCCGCAGGAGAGGATCCAGTTCTCGCAAGTAATATGAATCTACTATTACAGAGAATTACCCATACGACGCATGGTTTTTTTAGAAGATCACAACCAGACGACAGCGCGTGCTAAGCAGGAGCCTCCGTTGTGGGTATTGAAGGAATTCTCCGAGTCCCCCACCGCAGGGTACTGGTTGCTTTTTTTGCCGATGCCGGCGGGCTATTTCGCACATCGCGGGTCCGCATAGCCTCCACATCCCGAGGCGGCGTACTGCGGCGTGCGGTACCTCGCACACGCAACATCACAGGCACCCTGGGAAGTCTGCGCAATTAAGGCAACCCGGCTCTCGCCTAATCTCCGCCAAGCGTCCCAGCTTGGTGGAAAATGGACCCGCGCTGGGCTACAAAGGCTTTCAGCTACGACGGCGGAGATGGACACCGAGAGAAGGACCTGTGTCGATGAAGTTTGTGATTGCTTGCCTGCTGCCGCTGTTGTGCTGGGCGGAGTCGGCCCGCGCTTCGGTGGTGAAGATCTACGCCGCTGGCTCCACTGGGCAGGAGACCATGGCCTTGCAAATCAGTGGCGTGACGGTGCGCACGTTTCGCAAGGTGCGCACCGGTCCGGCAAGGCGCTACTATTACGCGACGCCGCGGAAACTCGCAATCTCTCAGATCCGCGTGCGCTTCACCAACGACGGCACCTACAACGGCCGTGACATGAATCTCCGCGTCGCGCGGGTCAACCTCGACGGGGTCGACTACCTCTCCACGGCCCCCACGACTTTTTCCACAGGTTCGATTGGTCCGACCGGTGAGTGCTCTCCCGGTTACCACGAAACTCGCACGCTCAACTGCAACGGCTACTTCCAATACAAACGCGGAAGTTCCCCACCAAGTTCCCCGTCACCGCCCGCGGACCCCGGGAACTCCAAGTGGGAACTCACGTTTTCCGACAACTTTAGCGACAATCAACTCGACACGAGCAAATGGAACATCGGCCCCAAGTGGGGTCGCATCAACAACGAGGAACAGGCTTACGTCCCCGAGGCGATCAAGCTCTCCGGCGGCAAGCTGCGGATCTACGCCGAACGCATTCCCACGCCGTACCACGGTCAGACGATGCCGTTCCGCAGCGGCATGATTACTACCAGGGACAAGTTCTCACAGACGTACGGAAAGTTTGAGATCCGCTGCAAACTCCCCAGGGGCAACGGCTACTGGCCTGCGATGTGGTTGCTGCAAGAAAGTCCGGCGAGCTTTCAGAAGGAGATCGACGTGATGGAGACCGTCGGCAACCTGCCGACGTTGGCGTCGTTCAATTTCCATCACCTTGATGACAACGGCAATCACAAATCCTACTATCGCCAATGGTGGGGACCCGATTTCACGGCAGGCCATCATACGTACACGCTCGAATGGAGCCGGGACCGACTGGTGTGGTTCGTCGACGGCGTCGAACGCAACCGCCTCGAGAATCGCTTTGTGCCGCGCCAAAACATGTACATCCTCGTCAACCTGGCCGTGGGGGGTGGTTTTCCCAATGCTACGAACACCCCGCCGGACGAAACGACGCCGCAAAAGGCAGCGCTGGTGGTCGACTACGTGCGTGCGTATCGGCGGCGGTAGGCACAGTACGGGACGATGCGGTGCGCGATGATTACGTTGCGGAGCAAGGTCAGCTCAACTACTGCACCGGCAACGAGACATGAAATCGCGTGCCTCCGGTGGATGACTCGGAGGCCCAAATCCTGCCACCGTGGTCTTCGACGATCGATCGGCTGATGGCCAGCCCCATGCCCATGCCATCGACCTTGGTCGTCACGAACGGATCGAACAGGCTCGCGCGTACTTCGTCGGAAATCCCCGGCCCATTGTCTTCGATCACGATTTCCACGGCGTCCGGTTGGATTTCGACTGCCACCGTGATGCGTCCGGAATTTGTGCCCGCCTGACCGATCGCGTCGCAACCGTTGACCAGGATGTTGAGCAATACCTGTTCGAGTTGGACACGGTTGCCGAGGCACTGCACCGGTTGTGAAGGTGGCTCAACGGCGATCTCGATCTTGTCGCGCGACGCACGCCAAGAGATGAGTTCCACAGACTGATGGACCACTTCCGCCACGTCCAGCATCACTCGGTCTTGGTCATCGCGTCTGACAAACTCCGTCGTACTGCGCAAGATGTCGCTGGCCCGATTGCATGCATCCTGGATTTGGCCCAACCAAGACTGCAGAGTCTCTTGGCTAAACCCTTCCGGTTTTGTCGTCTCATTGATGCAGGCACGTGCAAAGTTGGTAATCGTGTACAGCGGCTGATTAATCTCGTGAGCCAGCTCCGCGACGACTTCGCCGAGCATGGCCAGGCGACTGACGTGAGCCAGTTCCAAATCGCGAAGCTTGAGCGCTTCGTCCGTCCTTTTTCGCTCGATCGCCAAGCACGCCAGGCTCGCGAAGGAGCTGACTGTCGAGAGGTCCTCTTCGCTGGGGGAGCGCGGTTCCGAATAGTACAGTGCGAACGTCCCAAGCACCTTGCCCCCGTCGGTCAAGATCGGCTGCGACCAGCAGGCGCGAATCCCAAAGCGAGACACGACGTCGAGGAAGGCCGTCCACTTGTCGTCGACAAGCACGTCGCTCACGACAACGCTGCGTTTCTCGTAGGCTGCAGCGCCGCAGGAGCCGACAGCCGGTCCAATTTCCAAGCCATCGATCAGACCGTTGTATTCGTCGGGGAGGCTGGGAGCCGCGCCGTGCCTAAGCTGCTTGTCTTCCAGGAGCAACACCGAGGCCCGGGCTCCCGGCATCTGGCGTTCAATCGCTTGGACGATCGTTTCCAGAATTTGCGTCAACGGCTTGCTGTGCACGATCTGTTCGAGCACTTCATTGTGTGTCTTCTGCTCGTCTTCCGCCTGCTTGCGCTGGAGTTCCTGCGCGGCCCGTTGGCCGAACAAATGCAACAGTGTCCGCAGTTGCGGCGAGTCCGGCAGGGGATTGCTGTCCAGGATGCAGATATTCCCCAGGGGCTTCCCATCCTGGCCAGAAAACCGCACGCCACAGTAGCTAGTGACACCGAGTTCGACCAACATGTGATCGTCGGGAAACTGCTCGGCCACGCCCGCACCGCAAAAGAACTCTCCCCGCTCGATCACGAACTGGCACGGCGTGTGATGCAAATCATACGCTTGGGCATCGCCGGGCTGCCCATCGATCCAACTCGCAAGTGGATTGAGTCGGTCGGCCCGCTCTCCCACCAATTCATTGACAAACGCACAGCGAACACCGAACGCCTTCGCCAAATGCTCGGCGAGGGTGTCAAAGAACCGGTCACCAATGACCGCCGAGGTCACGGCCACCAGGTGCTCCAGGACCGCAGACCCAACTTCGTTGCCCGCAGCATCACCGCGGCGGGCGTCGGTCCCGTTTGCGACTTCGCCGTGCGTGCCCGCCGTGCTATCGGCACGGTACTGCTGCAACTCGGCAATCCGCTGCTCAAGCTGGCCCACCTTCTCTCGCAGATATTGCTCGTGTGATACTTCAGCCATCGCATTCCCCATGCTTGCCGTGCCGATCCCATTGTAGCTACCGGCCAGCGGTCCAACTACAGACTAATCGCAAGCACACGTTTGTTTCGTTTGCATCTTGAGGCGAACGGCAGCCACGGTTCGGAGTGGGGTGCCCGTTCTTTCGTCGGCTATCGCGAATCGATTTCCAACTGCGTGTGGCAGAATTCCAAACGGAATCGAACTTTCAGAAGGCAAGCCAATGAGCAGCGTGCGACGGTCGCAGAAGCGCCAACGAGTTAGTCCCGACCGAAGCACACCAGACACATGTCGTCGCTTTGCGGGAAATCGCCGGCGAAACGGCGGACGTCGCCCAGGACGTGTTCGCCCAGTTGGAGCGGTGGAACGCTCTTGTCGCTGATCACTTCGGCCAGTTTTTCGATGCTGTAGAGGTCGCGGTTGGAGTTCATCGCCTCGCTGAACCCGTCGGTGAAGATCGTGACGAAGTCTCCCGGCTCGAGTTCGCGCTGGTAGGCTTCGAATTCGAAGTCGTCGATCACGCCGATCGGCAAACCGGCTTCGTCGCCGCCGATTTCGACGACTTCAAACGCGGCGTTGCGCAGCATCGGTGGCATGTGACCGGCGTTCACCAGCGTCAACGTATGGCTGCGCGGGTCGACCACCGCAACGACCATCGTCACGAAGCGATCGTCCCACTCGTGACGCGAGAAGCTGGCATTGATCTCAGCGACCGCCTTCGCGGTGTCGGTTTCGCGTGCGAGCCAGAACCGTACGTCGCTTGAGAGCTTGGCCATGAGGATCGCCGCCGACACACCTTTACCGGCCACGTCGCCCACGATCACGGCGAAACGATCTTCGGGCAACAAGACATAGTCGTAGTAGTCACCACCCACCATCAACGCGGATTCATAGAACGAAAAGAAATGATAACCTGGCACCTCAGGCGACTTGGCAGGCAGCAACGCGTGCTGCATCTGACTGGCGACTTCCAAATCACGTTGCAAGGCGCGCTGCTTGACGGCGTCTTCGTGCAACCGCGCGTTGTCCATCGCGATCGAGGCCTGATTGGCCACGCCTGCGAGGACTTGAAGATCTTGGTCGGTGAAGCGACTCAATTGATTGCGCGTGTCGATCTGAATGACGCCGAGAGAATCGCCGTCGTTGGCAATCAGTGGTGCACAAATGAGCGAGCGAATCTGAAAATCGGCGATACTTTGGGCCATGCTGAATCGCTCGTCGCTGGAGGCATCCGCCGAGAGTATTGCCTGTCTGTCCTGCATCGCGCGCTCGACGATTGTGCGGCTGATTCGCATGTTCTCGTCATCGCCTGGCCGCCGTGCCTTGGAGAC
This sequence comes from Bythopirellula sp., assembly GCA_965228965.1. Classification (GTDB taxonomy): domain Bacteria; phylum Planctomycetota; class Planctomycetia; order Pirellulales; family Lacipirellulaceae; genus Bythopirellula. The sequence continues at coordinate 3,069,450 of OZ245849.1, read as the reverse complement.
TACCGGGACCAACGGTGCTTCGGGCTGCGGTCGCATAACCACAAAGCCGCGATCGGCCTGCGTAAAGATCTTGAACAAGCTGTCGAGCAGCTTAGGCAGGATTTCCTTGACCGAGAGGGTACTGCCCAGGTTGTTGGAGATTTCGATCAGCGCTTCTAGTTGTGCTTCGGGTTTGGCAGACGTGCCCCAGCCAGACTTGCCGGTGGGAACGACGTCCATCGTGGCCATGATGGTCGAGGTGTCCTCATCATCCATCTGCCCAGACGCCTCGCCTCCCCCGACCAACGATGCCAGCAGAGAAGACTCCGCGGGCACGTCGCCGCCCAACTGCTCGCCGGAAGGAGGATTGATGAACTCGAACAACAGATCACAGATCAACATCTTGTCGCCATGCCGAATTGGCGCACGATCGACGACACGTTGACTGTTGATGTAAGTGCCGTTGCGACTGCCCAAGTCTTGGACGAAGAAGCCGCTGGTCTCCTCGGTGAGGATCACATGTCGGCGGCTTATCGCCGCGACGTCGAGCACGACGTCGCACTCCGGGCTCCGCCCGAGCACCCAGCGCTCGCCTTCGAGATCGTACTTCCGCCCGACTTCACCACCTTGGACTACCGTCAAACTTGCCATGTCTGCTATCTCAAGAATACCTATAAGTTGGGGTTCGCCCGCATGTTCATGCTGCGTTAGTTACGCGATACGCCTTGCGATTCCCTTGAATCCGCAATTTTACGGCCCTGCGCATAAGCGAGTCAACAACGCGACGAATTTCCGTCGTCAATCACCACGAATCGCGGGGTAATTCAACGTTGCGTGATGCCCAATGATCACACGCGCCCCCAGCTCGAGCTCCCGAGTCCAGCCCAAGGATGGTCTCCGCGAGTCGCCCGAATTTGGGTGTCGCAAATCGCGATGGGCGACAATAATAAACTGCAAGTACTGCATCGGCACAAGTTGCTGATTTGCCCTCGTCAAAACTGCACATCGATAACTCTAGGCAATGTACCTTCATAAACTAGGCACGGCTGCTCTGTCGGCGATTATCGTGCTGAATACACAGGTTAGCCCGACGTTTGCCGCGCATCGCCAGGTGTTCCTCCTCGGCGGCCAGTCGAATATGCTCGGTTTCGGCGACGCGGGACATCCGTTTGCAAGGCCTTTTACCGACCCGCTGCCCGAGGTCGATTTGTACTTCGGCAATGCGGGCTCGCTATCGCTGACCCCCAATCAATGGATCGCGTTGGCACCTGGGGCTGGCACTCAGTTTGGGCCCGAACTCTCCTTTGGCCACTCGCTTCAAGAGGTAGATCCTGGTGGCAACTACGCGCTCATCAAGCACTCGCGTGGCGGCAGCAATGTCCAATTCGATTGGAATCCAACCGTTTCCGACAACGTCTACAGCGTGTTTCGCACGACCGTGGATACCGCCTTGCAAGAACTGACCGATAGGGGTGATACGTATGAGATCGTTGGCATGTTATGGACTCAAGGCATCCGCGACGGCAAAGATGGTCGTGTCGCATCACAGTATCAGACCGACCTGGAACGCCTCATCGCCGACGTTCGCTCCAACTATCGATCCGACCTACCGGTATTCATCAGTCGGTTATCGATCAACATGACTTCCGCAGGTGCGCCGCCTCCGGTAGGTGGGCGCAACCCTCGCTTGGGTGGCCTGGGCGAGATTCGCCTCGGTCAGGAGAATGTTGCCTTGAACGATCCGCTGGCGTTTCTCATCGATACAGATACCTTCGGAACCGATCCCACTCATTTCAACGCGAGTGGCCTGATTGATCTCGGCAAGGCATTCGCTGATTCCTACTTCACGAACGTGGCAGTACCCGAACCGAGCACCTTGCTACTAATGATTGCACCTGTAATTTCGCTTATCCTCAACAGACCGATTGTCTGCTACAGCCGGCAGCACGAACGACTATCGTCCCGGAACTGCTAACCTCCACAGGCTCTATGGAGCTAGGGCACATGAATCGTTACTCCAAACAATCAGCGGCCAACGCAAGGGTTTCCAACTTCCGATTGAGGAACTCCAATGGTTTCACATTAGTTGAGCTGTTGGTGGTCATCGCCATTATTGGCGTCCTTGTCAGCCTGTTGCTTCCCGCCGTGCAGGCGGCCCGAGAGTCGGCTCGACGTACCCAATGTATGAACCAACTGCGGCAATTGGCCTTGGCATGCATGACCTTCGAGTCGTCTCAGGAGCACTTTCCCCCTGCCTTCGCAATTGCAGTGGGCTATGACCTGAATTCGGCGACTCCCAACTATGCGATTACCAACGAAAGCCTCACCGCAAATCGAGAGGGACGACGTGGACATAGTTGGATCGTGGAAATCCTCCCACAGATCGAACAGCAGGCACTGGCGGATTCTTACGACAAGAACTACAGCCCCACGCACAATACGACCATCAACGGCTTTCCGGCAGTAGATCTGCCGGGACTCTACTGTCCCTCTCGACGAGCCTCTATCGAAACTGCTGAACAGGAACTAATGATTCTCGCATCTCAAGGCCAAGGCGGGACTGGGGCAACTGGCGGCCGGCGTAACGGCGGGACCGTTGCCAGCGGAGGAACAGACTATGGTGCCTCGCTGGCGTCAGGAAACTGCTTCAACAACACCACCAAAGCGCTGCATATGGGGTACGCCTGTGTGGGTCGCGACGGCGCGGCTGCCAGTCCGATGGCGCCACTCAAAATCGGTGCGGGGGTGAACCTCAGTAGGATTACCGATGGCACCAGCAATACGTTACTGATCGGGGAAATGCAGCGTATTTGGGCAGCTAACGACGATCCCCGCTTCGCCGGCAAAAGTGGTCATGCTGGTGTTGTGGCAGGGCGTAGTCACGATGGATGGCTCTTCGGTGGCGCTGCCACGACCTTCACGTCGTCGGTCTCGGCGCAAATCAGCAATCTTTCCGATCAGAGATTTTCGGCTGGCGGCATCAATTCGTGGTTTTTCGAGCACGCTGGGAGCGAGCATCCCCAAGGCGCTCAATTTGCGACCGCCGATGCATCGGTTCACTTTGTCAGCGAGGATATGGATCCATTAGTATTGATGGCCATGGCCAGCATGGCTGGAAATGAGGTCGCCTCGATCTCAGGCAGCAGCAGCAATCTCGAGACCGCCTTAGAACTGCTGTTTGCTCGTTGATCTGAAGACGTCAACTATCGTTGACTCTTGTGCCGCCAAACCGCTCCGAAAGCGATTAGCGAAACACAAATCGTTGCGGCGCTCGGCTCGGGGACGACTACGTTCTCGTAGTACGACCTAGCGAACGCCTCGCCAAGGGCGATGGAACCTTGGGTGGTAAAGTGACTACCCTGTCGTCCTTACGCATGCGCAGAATGACCGCAAATCGCGCATCAAAATTCCGTACCGCCTTGAGAAACAGACCATTGGCGTCTATTGCTCGAGCTTGCGACGACAGAGCGCCGCTGATACCAGCAATACAAGGCCAATCGTTACCGTGCTTGGTTCGGGAACCACGACGTTCTGAAAATAAGATTCCGCAAACGCATCGCCGACGGAAATCAGTCCATCTGTATTGAAGTGGATACGATCGCTGCCGAACGTATCGGTATCGATAAGAAACGCCAGCGGATCGTCCTCAGCAACACCTTCCTGCCCGGTACGAATGCCATTGAGTCCGTATCCTGGCAGCGCCGGATCATCGGGGCACTCGGGCGTATTTCGGCCGATTCGACAGCCTACCGGAGCACCATCGCTGGCAGCGAGCATGTTGATAGATAACCGGCTGATAAACACTGGAATCTCTGCGCCGTAGTTCAATCGCACATCACTGATCAAGTCTTCCAGATCTTCCTGATACTCCGTTGCACTGCGGGCATCCTTGCCGTCATTGATCCCTTGAGTCCAGAGCATGCCGACAACCTCGTAGGTATCGCGGCGTCGGTCAGCGCTTGCAGTGCCGTGTCCACGGTATTTCGGAATACGGAATAGACGTTGTCGCTGACCTCCGGGTTCCAGTCGGTATGCACGTCGGAGCCGTTGCGGGCGTGCTTGATCAAGGCGTAGTTGCCGCCCGGATCGAGCGCGTTAAGCGCATGTCCGAACGAGAGCTCAGGACCGAATCCGGCGCTGCCGCTGCCACCCACTTGCAGATCGACCCACGTGCTCTCCGGCAGAAGTGGCGTGGTGGTAGCATGTTCGTAGAAAAAGAGCACGTCTGCGAGCGGACTCTTCCTAGGGTCACCCGCGGGCAGCCTACTAATATCTCCTCCGCCGACCATGTTGGATTGCCCACCGAGCAGGATGACCTGTCGGTGTTCGGCGGAGGCCGAAAGGCAACTCGCTAAGGGTAGCGCGAGAACAAGACTGGACAGAATGTGGGTTAGAGGCTTACTTGAACTCGGTACTCGCACGATGAATTCCCTAAGTACAGAGATGAGGTTCGCTGTTTGCCGAACGAAGGTGCGGAACGCCGGCAACATGCCGGTTGGGCGAGCCTCTCAATCCGCGAGCGACTCCGAACGGATGCCCGACTGCCAAGCCGTTACGCACATTACATTCTATACTTGTCGCTAATCTCCGAATATGCCATCAAAAGGCGATACGACTCGCCAAGTCCCCGCAAAATCCACTAAGATCGACGCGAATGGTTGGCACATACGCTGTGCTCGCAACAACTTGAAGATGACGGAATCTCCTCTCGGTAGGTTACTTGCCATGCGAACGTCGAGGTCGAAAAAGGGATTTACGCTGGTCGAACTACTGGTGGTGATCGCTATCATCGGCACTCTGGTTGCCCTGCTGTTGCCGGCGGTGCAGGCGGCGCGAGAATCGGCCCGACGGACTCAATGCGCGAATCAGCTGCGTCAGCTTGCGCTGGCATGCCTGAATTATGAGTCAGCTCACCACCATTTGCCGCCGCTGGCGGCGGCCGGTTTTGAAGCTGGTGACGGGTTAATTCACGATCTGCTGCAAGAGCAATATACGCTCAATAAAAAGGGAAAACGGGGCCACAGCTGGATCGCCGAGATTCTTCCCTATTTTGAGCAGCAAGCGATCGCCGACCGATATGACCGGAGCTACAGCACCCTGCACAATATCAAAATCAACAACTTCCAGATCACGGATATCCCCGGACTCTACTGCCCGTCGCGTCGGGCATCGGTCGAAACTGCGGAGCAGGAATACATGCTGATGACGGTCCAAGGGCCCGAGGAACTCCCGAATCCAATCTCAGATCTTAGTCTGGCAGTGGGCGGCACCGACTACGGAGGTGCGACCGGTGCCGGGAACTGCAACGGAAACGGTAACACCGGCATCGGCATTAGCGACCGCTGTGTTGGGTATACGCAAGCCGCAGCAAGTCCGATGAGCCCATTAAGGCGCGGTCGAGGAAGTGCACTCGCCGAGGTGACAGATGGCACTAGCCAAACCCTGCTGCTCGGCGAATTGCAGAGGGTTTGGGCGATCAAAGGTGGCCGTTTCGGCAGCTCATCTGGTCCTAGTGGCTATCGAGCGGGGCGCAGTAACGATGGTTGGTTGTTCGGCGGATCCGCGGTAACTTTTGGAACCAATGTGTCGGCGGTGATCTCGGGGACGGGCGAGTTGGCACCCCAGAGCGGAGGCATGAATGATTGGTTTTGGGAACACCCAGGCAGCGAGCACCCTGGCGGTGCCCATTTTGCCTTCACGGACGGCTCGGTAACCTTCGCGTCAGAGAATGCGGATCCGCTCATCAAAATGGCGCAAACGACACGTGCGGGGCAGGAAGTGCTGGATGGGGACCTCGCAAGACAGATTCAGCTCCATTTCACGCGTCCGAGCACTGGTCCCACGGGAGGGCGGCGATAGGTCGCTGCACCGGAGTCCTGAGTTTGAGCCGCAGAATCGAAACGATGCAGTCACATCCTATGCGAACTTCGAATTGTAAGGTGGGATTCACGCTGGTCGAGTTGCTGGTGGTGATCGCCATCATCGGGACGCTGGTTGCCCTGCTGTTGCCGGCGGTGCAGTCGGCACGAGAATCAGCCCGTCGGGCTCAGTGCGCGAATCAGCTGAAGCAGCTTGCGTTGGCATGCCTGAATTACGAATCCACACGCGGCAATCTACCACCCACCGCCGCAATGGACATCGAGTTTGGGTCGCAACGTTACCACGATCTCCTTCAGGAGCAAATGGACCTGAACTACGCCGGGGAACGTGGCCACAGCTGGATCGCCGAGATCCTGCCCTTCATGGAGCAACAGGGCATCGCCGCCCAGTATGATTTCAACCGCAGCCCACTGTGGAATATTAAGCTCAACGGCTTTGAGATCACCGACATCGGTGGGCTGTACTGCCCTTCGCGAAGATCGTCCATCGAGACCGCCGAGCAAGAGTATATGCTAACTTCGGTCCAGGGCCCTGACGAACTGGGGCACCCCATCTCAGATCTCAACCTGGCCGTGGGCGGCACGGACTACGGCGCGGCGCAGGGTGCCGGCGATTGCTTCGCCAACAATAGTAAATTCGGCATGCGTCTTGAGCACCGTTGCGTGGGCTACGACGGAGGGGCGGCGAGCCCCATGACGCCATTGCAGCGGGGTAAAGGCAACGAGCTCGGAAAGATCCTTGACGGCACCACTCAAACCCTACTTCTCGGGGAATTGCAGCGGGTCTGGATGGAGAAAACCGGACCTTTCGGCAGTAGAACCGGCGCCGGTGGGTACGAAGCAGGTCGCAGCAACGATGGTTGGCTGTTCGGCGGCTCTGGCGTGTGCTTCGATACGCAGGTCTCGACGCAAATCTCAGGTTTGGGAGAGTTGAAACCAACGCCAGGAGGTCTCAACAATCTGTTTTGGGAAAACCCAGGCAGCGAGCATCCGGGGGGTGCCCAGTTTGCGTTTGCAGATGGCTCGGTGAGCTTCGTCTCCGAGGGTGTCGAGCCGCTGATTTTGATGGCGCAAACATCAATCGCGGGTGCGGAGCTGCATTCTGCTGACCTTAAGAGGCAGATTCAGTTGCTATTCACGCGCCCCGAATCCGAACCCACAGGCGGACGGCGGTAACCCCCCCATCACGTAAGTCCGTTGAAACACGGCTCCCGCCTGTCATTTCCCAAATTTTGCCGGATTCCTGTTTCTTGAACGAATACGCAGCTATGATGAAAAGATCGAGGGATGCTGCAATTTTCCATCCCACGGGGTAGCTTAGAGGCCCGGATTGCGTGTGTTTTTTGGGGCGGGTTTTAGGATAATTTAGAAGTTTTATGACACACCCAGCGTCCCGCGACAATTAACTCTATGAGGGGGGCATCCCAGTTAAATCCGTAGCCAACACAACGCTCACGGAGACCCTTGTCAATCAAGATCAGCCCTTCGTGGTATGCGGCCACTTTCGTCGGCATCGAATTACCTCGTAGTTGCTCACCTGGACTTTTCAGAGTAGATCATTGTGAACTTGGCTGTGACCAGTGCAGCTGGGACATCCATCCGTGATTGGATGTTTGGTTGGCTTAGCGTAACGTACTAATTGACCTAAAGCAGTAAGAGAATGCTCGTGATGTCATCGAAATTTCACATACTCAAAGAGGCCACTGACGTTCTGTGCGCATACTGCACAGGGTGTCAGTGGCTTTTTTGTTGCTAGAGAAAAACAATAGCCAGTTGGAATGCTAATGAGCGACACCGAAAACCTGAAGGCACCAAAAGCTGTCACGGCTCTTTCGGCTCTTTCGACGCGACGCGTATAGTAGCGTTCGAGCAGAGGGTTTCATTGTAGCTTTATTGATGTCTGAATAATTCGAGATTGGGAGAAGACTAATGACACAAACCATCCGGTTCCCAGCAACAATTGCATTACTAGCCTCGTTTCTTTTTGTGGAGGCTGTGACCGCGGTTGGGGCAAGCGCGATGGACACCATTGCGTTCGTTCCTCCTAACGACCCCACGGGAGCGGTCACGTCGACAGACTCCAACGATGCTTACCTACTGGGACGTGGTGTCGTCTTCGAGATGGTAGGCAATCAGTTCGTTGAAGGCGTTGGCATCTATCACGATCTCACCGACGTAGAATTGTCGTACGAGCTCGCCGAGACGCTGGTAGTAAGCGGCAATGTTACCGCGGGCCAAACTGTCTTGGCATCGGGCTCCCAAACCGTAACGACCAATGGATTGGAATGGATTGATTTCTCATTCGATGGCTTATCACTTGTAAATGGGAGATCCTATCACATTGAATTTACTCACTCTGCAAACGGCAACCAAAACTTCTTCTACGACAATCAAAACGTGCCATTTACGGAAGGAAACTTCGCTTCGCTCGACGGAACGCAGTTTGGGAATACGCAGAATTTCTCCATGCCTGCCGTGAGAGTAATCATCCCTGAGCCTTCGACTTTGGTTTTTGCTGCACTTGGAATGTTCGTAATCGGCTGCCGGCCGCGGAAGCTAGGCTAGTTTCCTAATTCGCGGCCACGATCTTGATTCGCTTTGCCTATGCGTAAAGTGCAGTTTGCGGAGAGGCCGCTGAAACTGGAGACTTCGGTGCGCGCGATTCTGGATCGGCAGCTGATTTCGGTCAGTGCTGGTGGATCGCGTGAGCTTGACGAGAAGCAGTTTCAAAATTCCTCTCCCCGTTGGGGAGAGGCTAGGTGAGGGGCAAGTCTACAGAGGAATTAGCCTTCCCCTAGCCCCTCCCTGCAACCGAGCGGCCTGCGCTGGTCGCGGGGTCACCGCCGATGCCTTCTACCCTCGGACAGACCTTGCCTGTGAGACTTTAGGGCATCTCATTCCGTGGTTGCTCACCATTGTGACCTAGACACGGCCTCAATCCGTAAGACAGAATGCGGCTTTCCGCTTTCTAGGTGAGCACCCGTTAACGCGTCTGATCGGGTTCACATCCGTTTCCGCAACTCGACGATGTCGCTGGCACTGACTGAGTACGCTGAGTCGACTAGTGGCAGGCTGCCGCTCACCTTGCTGATCTGGGTTTCGCGATCCCTCAGCACGGATGGAGCACAAATCGGCGCAAAAAGCAGCTTTTCTGGCACGGACCGCGCGTGCGTGACAATAAACATACGGAAAGGATAATTGCAATTCCTGGACGGTGTGCATTATGAGCCTGCAGATGGAGCCTTCGGTGAATGAAGAGCAGGACAGTGAGTTCATGGATCGATTTGTGGTGGAGCAGTCCGCCCTGTACGCCTTCATCCGTAGCTTGGTTCCCAACCATAGTGACGCGGAAGAGATCTTCCAGCAGGTTGCCATGACCTTGTGGAGAAAACGCGAGACATTCGATCCGGCAATCGGGTCATTCCGCGCCTGGGCGATTGCCATTGCACGAAATCACATCCGTAATTTCCACCGCCGTGAGTACCGGAAAGATCGGGTGCAGGTATTTTCGCCCGATGTCTTGGAACTGGTTGCAGAACGGTGGCAGGATTTCGATGAATTGTCAGACGAGCGGCAAGCGGCGCTCAAGACCTGCCTGACCAAGCTAGGTCCGTCAGATCGCCAAATTCTGGATGAGCACTACGCGAGCAACCGGCGGGCACCAGAAATAGCTGCGGCTGAGAACATTCCTTTACGAACCTACTATCGAAAGATTCAGAAGATTAGGGAGCTACTGCTCCACTGTATCTCGAGGACGATTGAATCCGAAGGAAATTTGCATGGAAGATCATGATCGCATGCCAGAATCCAGCATTGAAAGCAACCGCGCTAATATGTCGCGAATTGTCGCTCAGATGCTTGATGCAGAGCAGATAAGCGAAGAGGACCGCACGTGGCTTGAACGAAGGTTGCGTGAAGATGATCGTGCGCTGCAGGACTATCTGAGATTGGTTGACCTCGACGCGCGACTACGCTGGGCAAATCGTTCGGGACGTAGCCCAGCGGATGCGACCTCGCAGGACGCCCTGAAATCAAGCATCTCGGCGGCAATTTCTGAGTCAGATTTTCGTCACGACGAACTGGAAGCCCCCAGTCAGCTACATTCCAGCCACACCACCAGATCGCGCTCACAGTCTCGGCGGACCAAACGATCAGATCCACAACTGAGTTCGATGGACGGTGGTCCTGGACAACCGCGACGGCTGTGGGCGATAGCAGGCTCTGTCGCAGTTGCCATGCTGGTGCTCCTGTCTGTTCTCAACCGATCAGAATATGGGCCCGCGGGCACGCTGACACAATCTGCCGGCGCGAAATGGGCTGGATCGTCGGAGGAGATCGCTGTCGGGGAAGATCTTGGTACGGGTCGGTTAACTCTGATCGAGGGTGTTGCGGAGATCGCACTTCCGGACGACACACGGTTGATCGTCGAGGGGCATTCCACCTTCGAATTAGTTGCTCCAGGTCGAGTCCTTCTGGAGAGGGGCAATCTTTCAGTGTTCGTCGGACCGGACACAACCGGCTATACGGTAGACACACCCGATGCACGCGTCAGGGACTTGAGCACTGCGTTTCAGGTGAACGTCGGCAGAGACGGAACTGAGGTGCATGTCATCGAGGGTGAAGTGGTGGCCAGCGGGACGCACGCCCCTAATGACCAACGTGTCGACAACCTCCATCTGCTCTATCGCGACGCCGTGTTCTTTAGCCGCACTGATGGATCGGTCAAGCCAGTCGAATTCGAGGGCGAGCAATTGAAGTTCAGCGGAGAGATGCCACTCACTGCAATTCCACGCAAGGTCAGCGGAGACATTCGAGTCCTGGAACAGCCCCCCGCATCGGTCGAGGTTGGCGAGTTCGAACATGATGACGAGATGTATCTGTTCCTAGAACAGAGTGGTGCCATCATTGAGAAGACCATTTACGCGGACCGCAATGCAAAAGGGGAAATCGCTGATAAAGTTGGAAATATGAACATGGAGGTAGCTGCCGGCACTTGCGTCAACAGCTACTTGTTGCATTTTGATCCGCAGATCAATTCCGCCAGTGTCCCGATGAATCGGGTATCTGGCACGGTGACCTTTAGGACTCCCATTATTGGGTTATTTACCCGTGGCGTCGGCCTTCTAGAATCGGATCGGCAGCTCTGCAATTCAGAAACGAAGTACACAGATCAGGGAATCGGAAGGCGTAGCTTGGATACTGAGGACTTTGTCTCGTTCAGCCCCGACCGGAAGACGCTGATCGTAAACTTACGGGCAAACACGACGGCGGATCAGATTCGAATTGTTACGATGAATGAATTCCAATAAACCTGTTCCGAACTATAGTCGTATGATGCAAGGAAGAATCGAGTATGAATCTCATCAACAGGGGAAGTGTCATGCAATTTAGGCGTCAACACCCAAAAGCGTTTACACTTGTCGAGTTGCTGGTCGTGATCGCCATCATCGGTGTGTTGGTAGCACTGCTGCTTCCGGCGGTTCAGGCGGCAAGGGAATCGGCACGACGGGCACGGTGTACGAACCAACTTAAGCAGCTGTCGCTGGCTGCTATCAACTACGAGTCCGCTCGTGGCCACGTCCCTGGGGGAGTTCCTTACGCGCCTCCGCCAAACCCGGCCGCTGGCGGAGGCGGCAGTGGCGGAGGTGGCAGGCGTAGCAGCCCCGTATCGACAGCGGCTCCAGACAGGCTGGAGTATTATCATGGCCAAGGCTGGATCGTGGAGGTCCTTCCGTATGTCGAACAGCAGGCCCTGTACGACGTCTTTGAATCTGTCAGAAACACCGACTGGAGCACCAACCCCGCCATTGTCCCAGTTACCGTGCAAGAAGCCCGAAGAACGCAACCTGCCATCTTAGTTTGCCCCTCGGATCCAACCGGCACGGAGCTGGTGGATGATCAGCCCCAAGCCGGCGGAGTCGAGGTTGCGCCGACCAACTACCGAGGTGTGATGGGATCGCCGGCGCTGGCAATCGGTAGTACGAGTTGCCCATTCGATGCGACATTACAATCGTTTTGCAATGATGGTCGTAAGAAGTGTAATGGAATCATTTGGAGGTCGAGCATGCTCTATCCGATCAAGCTTCGGCAGGTGACCGATGGACTGAGCAATACCATGATGGTTGGCGAAGATTTGCCATCGCACAATGACCACACGATGTGGTCGTTTGCAAACGGTGACTCCAGCAGCACACTATGCCCGTTGAATTTTGGTTTAAATGATCCCCGTCCCAATGAGTACTGGAATGTGCGTGGATTCCGCAGCTGGCATCCTGGAGGTGCTCACTTCGCTTTCTCCGATGGTGCCGTGCACTTCATCCAAGAGGATATCGAGTTTGATTTGTATCGGGCGCTCAGCACGATCGCCGGCGAAGAGCCGTTCACGCTGTGACATGATGAGTGCGGACTAGACATGATTTACTTGAGAGAGGAGTCGTTCTTCGAGGACGGCGCAGCTAGATGAAGCAGACGAGACTATCGATTGGCATCCTCTTGATCGTTGCCGCAGGCAGCGTTCTCGTGAACGTTGGGTGCGGAAAATCCGGTTTTGCAACCGTCGGAGGAGTCGTAACCTTAGACGGCAAGCCGCTTGCTGATGCCACAGTGGTCTTCAGTTCGCCGGGCAGACCTTTGGCCACCGCAAGGACCGATCCAGACGGTGAGTTCAGCATGGAGACCGGCGGCATGGACGGAATAAGGCCGGGAGAATACGCGGTAACAGTCACGGCGTTTAAGAAATCGAAACGGACAGGGGAGACAATCCCGAAACTCTCTATCCCCGAGAAGTACTCCAAGGCCGAATTGTCAGAACTCACGGCGGTGGTCGTCGCGGGAAGAAACGATGACCTTCGATTAGCATTGCAGTCGAACTAAGAATTCTATTGCTCATTAGTCCATCCACTGCCGTCTAATCGTGCCAAGCATCGTTGACTCATGACTTCTCGGAAAAAGACTGCCCTTGGGTTTATCCGACAGAATCTTCATCTTCGCAGCAGCGTTAGGGTTCCCTCGCTACGTGGAACTCGATGGCTCTTGTGGACGGTCGCCTTTCTGACCGCTGCGACCGACTGCCTGAGCGTTCCGACGTCTGCATTTGCCGCAGAGAACGCAAGCTCGCGGCCGAACATCATTTTTCTGATGACTGATGATCAGTGCACGTACTCGATGGGCTGCTACGGTACGCCCAGCGTGCAGACTCCAAACCTCGATCAACTCGCCAGTGAGGCGGTCGTATTCGACAACTACTACGTGACGACCGCCATCTGCATGGGTAGCCGTGCGACAGTCATGACCGGTCTCGTTGAGTATCGCCACGGGTGTAATTTCGAGCATGGGCCGTTGCTGCGGGAGCACTGGAAGCGTGGCTATCCGCTGTTGCTTAGATCGGCGGGATACTTGACGGCGTTTGCGGGAAAGTTCGGCTTCGAAGTTGCGGACGCTCCTCGTAGCAAGGGAGTGCTTCCAGAAAACGACTTTGACCGTTGGGGCGGTGGCCCTGGGCAGACTCACTACGAGACGCGGAAGAACGCCTCCATCGCCCAGTATGCGGACCAATATCCTCATTCAACGCTTGCGTACGGCGCGTTCGCGGTCGATTTCATCCGCGACGCAGCCGCCAAGAAAAAGCCATTTTGCCTGTCGATCAGTTTTAAGGCGCCGCACCGTCCGGTGCAGCCCGACCCGCAATTCGACGCCGTTTACGACGGCAGCATCTTCACGAAGCCCTCAAATTACGGCCGCGAAAATGGCCTGCACTTTGCCGAGCAGAGTCGTCGCGGTCGGCAGTACCAGCGTTTCACGACATGGCACTACAGTGACGATTACCAAGGCGTGATGGCCAAATACTACCAGCAGATTTTTGCGGTTGATGTCGCGGTGGGTAGAATTCGAGAAGCACTGCGGGAATACGACATCGCAAGCAATACGGTGATCATCTTCACTTCCGACAATGGCTTCATGTGCGGTTCTCATGGCTATGGTTCAAAAGTGTTGCCGTATGAGGAGTCTGCACGCGTACCGCTGATCGTAATGGATCCGCGACAATCCTTGGACAAGCGCGGCCGTCGTAGCGACGCGTTATGCGGCAGCGTGGACATCGCTCCCACGATTCTTGCTCTGGCAAGCGCTGAAGTTCCCGAGGGGCTAGATGGAAGCGATCTTTCACCGCTGCTTGATAAGCCTACAGCCTCGATCCATGAGGCGTTACCTCTAATCAACACCTGGGGACCTGCCGCTACGCACAGCCTGGCGGTCGTGACCAAGGACTGGAAGTACATTCATTGGCCGTATTCCGAACAGGGCCTTGCTGCCACGGAGGAACTATATCACACAGGAGCCGATCCGCTGGAGATGAAGGAACTCTCTGAAGATGCCGATCACACTCACAATTTGACTCGCATGCGCTCGCTGTATGATCGGCAAGTCGATTCTTGGCGACGGCTCGCCGTGCTTTACCACAGATACGAGAAGTTTGCAACATTTTTTCAGCGCAGCCTCCCTCGGAAGGTTGCGCGAACGGGAGATTGAGCTTCCTTGTGGAAGGCGGCGTCAAAACCACTCTCAGTCAATTCAGCGGCGACAACGTCGGTCCGGCTGAGGGGCCGTAGATTGATGGCAAAAAACCCATCAGAATTCAGTTTTCTTTGACACAGAAAGGTATTGTCGACAATTTACTTCTGAGGGCAGCAAATTGGGGGCCCCCTGAGCGTGGCTTTTCTTCCTGTTCTCAACCTAATCAGAGACATTTTAGATTTTTGTTGGTGTATTCGACTTGTCTGAGTGCAACGTCACCAATGTTGGGCCCGACTTCTCGAGAGAGCTAGGAGTCGGTCTCGTCGTATAAATGAATTTCTTGTCCCTTCAGCACCAGGGGACACTGTCTGAAAAGTGAGTACAGCTATGCGTTCGACTCTTTGGAACTTACTTCTTGTCGTTACTGTTTCTTTGTTGTTGGCCAATCCGGCGGCTTCGCAACCACTCTTGGACGACCAATTCGACGACACGGATGTTACCGTGAATGTCAATGGCATCGGTAGCGGCTGGAATCCGCTAGTCAGCAATACGGTCGCTGGGGAATCCGGTGGCGTCTATTCTGTTGAACATCTCGGTGGTGCTCAGAGCCATGGTGTTCTCAGTCAGGATCTTTTCACACCTGCCAGCGCGACACCAACCGTTCTCAACGTCGACTACAGCAGCTATACGACTGGGGCTGGCCGATGGTTCACCGGATGGATCGACGACACCGAACCTGACGTTATGGACGACGGTTTTTCACCAGCCACTACGACAAACCACCCCTACATTAAATCGGGTAGCCACCGCGGCGGCCTGTGGGTTGTGTTCAAGGCGCGGGAAGACCTGTTTTCCCCCGGGGGCTTGGTCGGTGACGAGGGCAGTCTGGTCTACACGATTCAGGACGGACCGTCGTTCTTGCTGGACCAGTGGACCTGGGATCGCTCGCTATTCTCGTTTGACGAGGACGGGGTCGCCGCTGGTCAGCGTAGCGATCAAATCGACATGAGCCTGATCGCAGATGATCTCCGCTACGAACTCACCACTGACGACACCGGCTGGGGCCTGAGGTTCTTTACCACTGATGACAGCGCTATCCTCCCCGCCGACATGTCGGGCACGTGGGCAGAGGCGGGTGTGCTAGCTCAAGACCCAACTCTCTCGGCCCTTGGTTCTGCGCGAGCCGTCGCCTACGGTGCCCAGTCCGGAACTGGTACATTAGTCGAAGTTAATCGCGTGTACGTCGACGACGAGCCTCAACGGAACGCCGACGATAGTGGATCGCTCTACACCAACGACACCACCAGCAGTTGGGCCAATACCAACTGGGAGATCGGTGGCTCGCCCGTTGGGACGATACCCGACGTGGTCGTTTCTAGCCGCAGTGCCGACGCTGCGCAGATTCTCAATGGCGGCAATGTGAGTGTTGATACGGCCGATCAGGGTGCCTGGACACTCGACATCGATAGTGGTGGGGCTGTCACCGTGGCAAGCGGACGCACGTTGGAGATCATCGAGAACGTCTCCGGCAGCGCGCTTAATGTTGATGCCGGTGGTGAGTTGAACATCGCGGGCACGGTCATCACTCCGTCGATTGCAGGCGGCGGTGACGTAAACTTTTCCAATGGAACTCTACAAGTTGTAGAATCCGGCACGATCGCTTCGGCTGCCACCAGTAGCGATGGTACGATCGCTAACTCCCGTCAATTGAATGTTGAACAACTCACACTTGGTGCGGGAGACACATTCAACAAGCAAAAGGCCGGCAATCTTGTGCTCGATCAAGCGGGTGGTGCCAACAGTCTGGCCGCCGGCTCGTTCCTCAATCTCCAAGGCGGTACCACTTCGGCAGTGAATGATGCAGCAAATAACGCTCTTGATGAGTCTGCTGTGATTATTAGCGGTGGTAGTTTGACGCTCAGTGCCAGTGCAGCCAGTCCCGCGGCATTCGACAACGCGGTGATCGTGAACACCAATGGCACAATTCGAGCAGCTCAGGCTCCGGGTGCCTTGTCGGGCCAAAGCGTAACGCTTGGTGGATCGAACGGAATTGCGCTGTCCACCGGTTCGACCGCAGTCGTTGACACCGCAGATGGGTACTCGCTGAGTGTGGCCGGCAACGTTACCGGCGCAGGCACGTTCGCGGTCGCCGATGGTGCAAACGTTTCATTGGACGGCAGTATTACAACTTCGTTTCTTGAAATACGTGGCGATAGTAGCAATGTTTCGATTGGCGGCACGATAGCGCCAACAAACTCGCTAACATTCGTGCCGACGGCTGCGAGCCCCAACATGACATTCTCCCCAGACTTGTCAGGCAACTACGAGGTGGTGATTGACGGTGGCGCCGATGGGGGTATTGATGGCTCGGTGGCGCTGGCCGGATCGCTCAGCTACACCGGAGCGACTAGGATCGTCCGCGGTGCACTTTCCCTATCCTCCGGGGGCAACCTTGCCGGCGACTTCGATTCCGATGGCGACGTCGACGGTGCTGATTTCCGCTTGTGGCAGACCAACACTGGCGTGGGCAACTTGTCCGATTGGCTGAACAACTACGGGATGACCGGGGGTAGCGGCGGCAACCTGCCATCCGCTTCGAATGTTCAGTTTGAAGGCGTTCCGGTCGTCGCGGACGGGCGGCGCGATGCGGCCGTCATTATGGTAGGCGATGCCGCGACGGCTTTGACGATCGGTGCCGGTGCAGGAGAAATCCAGTGGCTGGGTTCCGGTGGCTTCGCCGCTGCTGGCGCTGGCACGCATACCGTCACGTTAGACGGAGGTGCCACTCTCGATTGGACGAGTGCCACGTCTGGCTTCAACGGCAACCAGCTGCAGCTCGGTTCGGCAGTGGCCACCGGCAAGGTCGAGTTGACCAACAATATTAACCTGCAAAATGGCGCACGCGTCATTGAACTGATCGACAACCAGGACTCGAACGAAGATTCCTCAGAAATCTCGGGCGTAATCTCTGGCGGCGGTAGTGACGGACGCCTGGTAGTCATGGGCCCGGATGCGACTCACGGTGGACTGCTATCCCTGACGGGTGCAAACACCTTCGAGGTCCTCGAGATTCGGCAAAATACGGTCCACGCAGAGGACGGTGTGGGCCTGCCAGCCACGGCGCTGTTGCAGTTTAATGCACAAGAGAACGCAGGCCCCACTCTTCAACCTGTGGCCACCTTTGGCACCAGCGGCACGTTCTCTCGTACAATCGGTACTGGCCCCGGTCAGGTGACCTGGGAAGTTCCTAATCCGACTGACACGGTGCCTCCAGTGCCCGATGACGTTCCGACGTTTGGCGGCGGTGGCTTCGCCGCAGTTGGTGGCGACTTGACGGTCACGTTGAACGGTGGCGCGGAGATCGACTGGTTCGACGCGAGTAACGGTTTTAATAACAAAGCACTTCATCTCGGCTCAAATGTGGGCTCTGGCGTCACCACATTTACCAACGATGGAACCACTACTGGCGCCTCCAACGCCCACTTTGTCATCAACAACAACCCGTTTGACCCTGATTCTAAGGTGGTTATTTCTGGTGATTACAGCGACTTCAACGTCTTGCGGTTCGATGGTAGCGGCCGAGTGGAATTTGCCGGGTCAGGGATGTTTGCTGGCAACATGACCGTGATCTCTCGCGGGTATCCGCCTGCAGCAGACGCCTTCAATTTCCAAGAACTGTTTATTACCGGAGACTTATCCTTGGGCGGTGGCTCAGGCCCCTTCAGTACCGATCTGTTTGTCAATGGGACGTTTTCGGTGGACAACGTGTTGACCGGTCGCAGTTTCAACACGATTGGCGGCTCTGGAACCATCTTCATGGTTGATACCGATCTGGATGGAGCTCAAGCCCAACGCCTCCAGTTTCAGCGAGATTCCCGGCTACAACCCGGAGCTGATTATGACACGGTGGGCACACTCACGGTTGACTTCACGCTCCCAGACGGTTCATCCGACATGCAGGCGGGCGTACTTCGGTTCCAGGATTTCTTCGTGTATGAGATGGAGTTTGAGAACAATGGAGGGAATGTTGAACATGACTCGGTGTACGTTCAATCCCTTGATGACGGCGATGATGCTACGGACAAAGAAATTGCACTTATCGACTTTTTGCAAAATAACAACAATGTTGAGAATGAAGAGTTCTTTCTGGAACTGCAAGCGCTCAACGACCTGACCGGTTTGATTTCCGCAAGTGACGAGTTCGAGCTATTCACGTGGAATGAGAATATCGATTTTTCCATCGACAACGTCGTTCAAGATCCTGATACTTCTGGCTCGTTGGATGATCGAGTGTTTGTCAGCTCCGATCAATTCGACGTGTCAGGGGCCTCGGTGCAATGGGAAGTAAACAGCGACTTTACCGGCCGAATGTATGTCACCGGTCTAAGTCTTCTGAGCCCACTCTCTGCAGCCGGAATCGCAGTTCCAGAGCCCTCAAGCTGCGTCGTGGCAGCTCTGGCTGTAGTGGGCTCCTTGTGCTACCGAAGGCGAGATGCCTAGCCTATGGGGCAGGCGTAACGCAGGAAGAAGGATTCCTTCATTATGACGAGTAGAACCGAAGGCTCACGGCGTGAAACTGCAGGACGCGGTTTCACGCTCGTTGAGTTGTTAGTCGTGATCGCAATCATCGGCGTGTTGGTCGCGTTACTGTTGCCGGCAGTGCAGGCGGCTCGCGAATCGGCGCGTCGGACGCAGTGCCTGAATCAGCTGCGTCAGCTCTCGCTGGCTTGCATCAACTACGAGTCCGCTCGTGGTAATATGCCGCCAGCTTTTGCCGCGGACATCAGTTACTTTGGTCCCGACGGCGGCCCCGGCCTCCTGGGTGAAATGATCTCGGTCAACAAACCAGGTTTCCGCGGTCACAGCTGGATCGTTGAGATCTTGCCTTTTATTGAGCAGCAGGCGCTCGCTGCGCGCTATGACACCAATTACAGCCCTTGGCACAACATCAGTGTCAATCAGTTTGAGATTGTGGACATCGGCAATCTCTATTGCCCCTCACGTCGAAGCAGCGTAGAAACCGATGAGCAGCTGTCAATGCTACTGACGTTTGTAGGTTCGGACGAAGCGGGGACGACAAACCCCTTAGAACTTGGTATCGATGTCGGGGGGACAGATTACGGTGCCTGCATTGGTGCTGGTAACTGCTACGCGAATCAGTCGAAGTTTGGAGTGAAGGCGAATTCCAATTGCATCGGGCATACCGGTGGCGGGGCGAGTCCGCTGACTCCGCTCACCAGCGGTAGGGGCAGCAGAATGGGACAGATTACTGACGGTGCCAGCAATACACTGATGCTCGGTGAGTTGCAAAGGATTTGGGCAGATCGCAATGACCCAAGATACGACGGCAGCAGCGGCGCTGCCGGATACAACGCGGGTCGCAGTGTAGATGGATGGGTGTTTGGTGGAGCGGGGGTGACCTACGGCACTTCTGTCCCCACCGCAATTAACGGGCTGGGAGAGTACTATTCATCGGCTGGGGGTCTGAATACGTGGTTCTGGGAGCATGCCGGCAGCGAGCACCCTGGTGGGGCAAATCTAGGTTTTGCGGATGGTTCGGCAAAGTTCTTTTCGGAAAACCAAGACCCATTGATTCTGATGGCACACGCCTCACAAGCGGGCGAAGAAACAGGAGAAGGCAATTTGGCAGCCCAGATTCAAGTGATCTTTACCAAGCCTGAGGAGGGTGGCACCGTTGGAGGGCGCAGATAGTTTGAGTTCACGCACGCTTCCAAGCCAACCTAAAATTCAGCTTCCCTTTCACGGCTATTTCTTGGTCGCTATCGCGATTTCACAATGTGTGGGTTGTTTTGACCAAGGCGATCGACCTGACCTAGGCGAGGTGACAGGGGTGGTCACTCTCGACGGGGAGCCGCTTGCCAATGCGAGCATCGCTTTCACGATGGAGGGGTTTCGTCCTTCCGTTGGTCATACCGACAGCGAAGGAAAGTACGAACTTATCTACATCCGAGACACGAAGGGTGCAGCCGTGGGGACGCACACCGTCAGAATCAGGCAGTTCGGTAGTCGGGGCCGAGTACCCGCACGTTACGATATGGAATCAGAACTCACCGGTGAGGTCAAGCCAGGTGAGAATGTTATCAATTTTACGTTGCTATCCGATCCGTGAAACGCGCTTAGAGTTTTCGCGATTCTTGCACACGCAAGCAGCCAGCTGCAATGACCATGACAAGAGATTCGCCAGATCAACGCTCAGCGTATTGCGGCTTTACTCTCGTTGAGTTGCTGGTGGTGATCGCGATCATCGGAGTCCTTGTCGCGCTGCTATTACCGGCGGTCCAGTCGGCACGTGAGTCGGCTCGCAGAATCCAATGTGCCAACCAGCTGCGTCAACTGGCGCTGGCTTGTCTGAACTACGAATCCTCCCAGCAAGTTCTTCCCCCAGTGGCTGCGATGCGAACGGGCCCTCGCACGGAAAGCAGCCATGGTGGCTACAGCATCGTCTGGGAAGAGATCGTTCGCGTCAACGTCGAAGGGGTGCGCGGTCATAGCTGGATCATGGAGATTCTTCCGTTTATTGAACAGCAAGCCCTGGCCGATCGATACGACAAGAATTATAGCCCGCTACACAACATCACACGGAACGGATTCGAAGTCGCCGATATTCTCACGCTTTACTGTCCATCCCGACGTCGCGGTATCGAAACCACAGAACAACAATACATGTTGTTATCGGCTCCAGGACCGAGTGGGGTCAGGAATCAAATGACGGGGCTTGGAATCACCGTCGGCGGAACAGATTACGGTGCCGTCATTGGCGCTGGAAACTGTTTCGACAATTTGGGCGTCAAGAGTTGGTTCTTGGGATACATCTGCTTGGGAGTCAACGGTGAGGCAGCCGGCCCCATGATGCCCTCAGACCCTAGTGGCAAGGGGCCCGAGCTGCAGGTCGTGACCGACGGCACGAGCCAGACGGTGATGCTCGGTGAATTGCAGCGATTGTGGGCCGACGAAAACGATCCGCGATTTCCCGGGGGCGGACGTGATGGCTACCCTTCGGCCCGCAGCGTCGACGGCTGGCTCTTCGGGGGAGCGGCCACAACATTCGACTCACAAATCAACACGCAGATAACCAATATCGGAGAAAACCGATTCCTGACCGGTGGTGTCAATTCCTGGTTTTTCGAGCACGCCGGTAGCGAACATCCGGGCGGTGCGCAGCTGGCAATGGTTGATGGTTCGGTGAATTGGTTCAGTGAGAACGCGGATCCGCTCGTGCACATGGCAAGGACGACGCGCGCCGGAAATGAGCTGGAAGCTGAAAACTTGGCCTACGCGCTGCGGAGACACTTCAACCCGATCCAGGGAGGCAGGCGCTAAGCAAGATCGTCTGAGGTGGCTCCGTTGTCTCTTCGGACGGCACCAATAGCGGGTTGCGAGGCGGCTTTGAAGGCAATGAAAAACACTAGCTGAGGTAGAGATGACATGATGAATCGACGGGTTTACCGAATCGGGTTCACGCTTGTTGAGCTTCTGGTGGTGATCGCCATCATCGGGGTTCTCGTCTCGTTGCTATTGCCGGCGGTTCAGTCAGCTCGTGAGTCGGCCCGCAGAATCCAATGTTCCAACCAGTTGCGACAACTTGCTCTGGCTTGTTTGAACTATGAGTCAGCCCAGCAAACCCTACCACCCGTGGCAGCGATGCGTGCTGGTCCGGGGACGGACGGACGGCACAGCGGCTATAACATTGTGAACGAAGAAATTGTTCGAGTCGGTGTTGAAGGGGCACGCGGTCATAGCTGGATCATGGAGATTCTCCCGTTTATTGAGCAGCAAGCTCTCGCTGATCGATACGACAAAAAGTACAGCCCGCTGCACAACATCACGCGAAATGGATTCCAAATCGCCGATATCCCCTCACTCTATTGCCCATCCCGACGAAGCGGTATCGAGACTACCGAACACGCGTTTATGTTGTTGTCGTCTCCGTGGCCACGGGGAGTGACGAATGACTTGACCAGACTCGATGTTAATCTCGGTGGCACCGATTATGGCGCAGTCCTCGGAGCAGGGAACTGCTATGACAACCTGGGGCTGAAGACCATGTTCCTCGGCTACATCTGCTTGGGAGCGAATGGCGAGGCTGCCGGCCCCATGATGCCTACAGACCCTGGCGGCAAGGGACCAGAATTGCGAGTCGTGACCGACGGAACCAGCAATACGGTGATGCTCGGCGAATTGCAGCGACTTTGGGCCGATGAGAACGATTCGCGTTTTCCCGGCGGCGGGCGAGATGGCTACCCTTCAGCGCGCAGCGTTGACGGCTGGCTCTTCGGAGGAGCGGCCACCACATTCGACGCGCAAATCAACACCGAAGTCCCGGATATCGGGGAAAACCGATTCCTGACCGGCGGCGTAAACTCCTGGTTCTTCGAACACGCTGGTAGCGAGCATCCCGGCGGAGCCCAAATGGCCATGGCCGACGGTTCAGTAAACTGGGTCAGTGAGAACGCCGATCCGCTCGTGCATATGGCAAGGACGACGCGCGCAGGAAATGAACTGGAATCCGAAAACTTGGCCGCCGCGCTCCAGAAACTGTTCAAAGCGGTTACTGGAGGCCGGCGTTGAAGAATACCAGGTTCAGATTGGAGAGCTGATATGACATCTGTCGTTCTTATGCGAATCACAAGCCGAGGAACCCGCAATGCCGGTTTCACGCTTGTTGAGCTGCTGGTGGTGATCGCTATCATCGGGGTCCTCGTCGCGCTGCTGTTGCCGGCGGTGCAATCCGCTCGAGAAGCCGCGCGTCGTACCGAATGCAAGAACCAACTCAAGCAACTAGGCCTCGGGGCCATTAATCACGAGAGCGCGCAGTCGCACCTGCCTTCTGGCGGCTGGGGCTGGCGGTGGACTGGCGACCCGGACCGCGGATACGGCTTGGACCAGCCTGGCGGTTGGTACTACAACGTATTGGGATACATCGAACAGAGCGCGCTGCGAGACCTGGGCAGCGATGGCAATCCCGACGTGGTCACGCAACAACAGAAAGATGGCACACTGCAGGCGGTGAGAACAGGCATTGACTGGTTCATGTGCCCTAGCCGACGCGGCGACGCGGTGTATCCTCTCGAAAACTCCAATGGATACGTCACACTCGATGGTCCACCCGGATGGGTCGGGCGCAACGACTATGCTGCTAACGGAGGGGATCGCTTTGACTCCAACAGTCTCGCCACTCCCGGACCAAGTCTCGGTGCCGGTGGCACCGTCGTTCCTCCTAGTTCGACTTCATGGGGTAATCATCTGCGAACAACGGGAATTGCCGGGGCTGGCAGAAGAGGCAGCGTCGTGCAGGCGGGAACCGGCGTGGTTCATCAATACAGTATCGTGAAACTCACGATGGTCGCCGACGGCACCTCGAACACGATTTTTGCTGGCGAAAAGTTCATCCCGTCCGATCAGTACGACGACGGCGACAGCAATCCGCTTAATGAAGGCAACGACCAAGGGTGGCACCAAGGCTGGGACATCGATAACATTCGTTGGACTCTAGGTCCCCCCCGGTCGGATGCACAATGGTTCTACGACAACGCTGGCAATCGTCTTCCGTCTCAGAGCGGACCGGGCTGGCTCAGATACCGGCTGTTTGGTTCGGCACACCCAACGGGTTGCCAGTTTGTATTTGTCGATGGGTCCGTACACACTTTTTCGTACGATATTGATGAAACTGTTTTCGCTTACCTGGGGAATCGAGATGATGGACAGGTCGTCGCTCTCGGACAGCTGTAACCATGACAGCAAGACAATTGATTCGTGGATCGTCCCTGCACTACGGCGCGAGATCACTCCACTAGATTCTAGAGACAGACGTGGATTCACGCTCGTCGAACTCTTGGTCGTGATTGCCATCATTGGCGTTCTGGTAGCTTTGCTGCTCCCCGCCGTGCAAGCCGCGCGAGAAGCTGCCCGCCGCACTCAGTGCGCCAACCAACTGAGGCAGCTCGCACTAGGATGCTTGAACTACGAGTCAGCTCAGCAAGTCCTGCCGCCTGTTGCCGCGTTTAGCGGCACAACCGGCGACAGCTACGCCGCCACGCAAGAACTACTTACGACCGGTGAAAAGGGTAAACGCGCACACAGTTGGATCGTCGAAATTCTCCCCTACATCGAACAACAAAACCTCGCCGACCAGTACGATAAAGACCACAGTCCGATGTTCAACATCTCGAACACGAACTTCGGGTCCCCGGAAATCAAGTCACTCTACTGCCCTTCGCGCCGCAATTCCGTGGAATCGACCGAGCAGGAGAATATGGTGTCGATCGCCATAAACAACGGTCAGGTAGGCAGTGGAAGGCGTGCATTGTCGTTCGCACCTGCCGGCACTGACTACGGCGCAGCGATGGGTGCTGGGAATTGCTGCGACAATGCGAAGAAAGTGGCGCATACCGGGAAAGGCTGCGTCGGCGTGAATGGGGCCGCCGCGAGCCCGATGACTCCCTTGGCACCGGCCCCCGCGCCGCGCCTACGACAAACAACCGATGGAACGAGCAACACCGTGATGCTTGGCGAGTTGCAGCGTCTGTGGGCCGCTGATGATGATCCACGATTTGCTGGCGGTAACGGGTATTCTGGAGTCAACGCTGGGCGGAGTGCGGATGGATGGCTGTTTGGCGGCGCCGCGACCATGTTTACCGCTTCGGCCTCAGCATGGATTGACAATATCGCGGAACAGCGATTTTCCGCCGGCGGTTTGAACTCTTGGCATTTCGAACACCCAGGCAGCGAACACCCAGGCGGAGCTCACTTGGCTAACGCCGATGGTTCGATTCACTTTCTCAGCGAGAACATGGATTCGCTAGTATTCATGAGCCTTGCGTCGCGAGCGGGTGGCGAATTGGAAGCAGATAGCCTCGTTGACATATTGAAAGGTCATTTCGAGCCCTAGGCCAACGTTGGGCCCAGCCCGTAAGATATCACTGGGGCCGCGCCGTGAGCAGAGCTGACACCGGACCTCTATGATCTTCGAACCCGATTCGAGCATGCAATCGAAGTTTGGTCAGCGATCTATTAGAGGTCCGCTACGTCAATAGTGCAGACCGGCTCGCTTGTATTTTTGAATCCGAATCAAGAACAGTTAACAGCAATAATCACCCGAAAGGATCTGAAATAGATGTCTGACCATCGAAACAATCGCCGTCAATTTCTGAAGACTACTGCGAGCGCCGGGCTAGCGGCCCCGTATTTCTTTAGCTCCACAAAAGCAATTTCCGCGACCGACCTCGCAAAGAATGATCGGCTTCAGATTGGCATTATTGGTGCCGGTAGCATGGGTCGGGCTAACGCAAATGCGTCAAAGGTTTGGTGTGATCTGGTCGCGATTGCGGACGCTGACTCACGCCATGCGAAGCTCACTAATGAGAAGATTAGTGATGGCAAGGCAGACATGTATGTCGACTATCGCAAGGTCCTGGAGCGCTCTGATCTCGACGCGATTCTCATCGCCACGCCCGATCATTGGCACACTAAACCACTTATTGAAGCGTTGAACGCAGGCTTTGACGTCTACTGCGAAAAACCATTGACCCTCACGGTCGAAGAGGGGCAACTGGTGCGTGAGGTGGTCAACAAGACCGGACGCATCGTGCAGGTGGGCACGCAGCAACGCAGCGCCATCCCAAGGTTTGTCACGGCGATTGCCATGATCGCTGAAGGGAGGTTGGGGCGCATCCGACGGATCCATGCAGCGATCGGCGGCGCACCAACCAGCCCCTCGATTCCCACCGTCTCGGCACCCGATGAACTGGATTGGGATCGCTGGCTGGGACCTGCACCCGCCACAGACTTCCGCTGGAATGAGTATACCGAAGAGTCTGGTCGCAAGCGCACTAATTCTAACTGCCACTACGAGTTCCGTTGGTGGTACGAGTATTCAGGAGGCAAACTGACCGACTGGGGAGCACACCACGTCGATATCGCAATGTGGGCGCTTCGTGCTAATGGTCAAACTGGACCGTTGCTATCGATAGGCGGTGAAGCGACACACCCTGTGCCGTTCAAAGACGGGTATCCAACGCAGAACGATCGCTACAACACAGCCACGAATTTTCACTTGACTGCAAAATTCGCTGGCGGGACGGAACTGATCATTCGCGACGACACGGAGAATGGTGTGCTCGTCGAAGGTGAGAAAGGACGCATTTTTGTCAATCGGGGCAAACTCACTGGCAAGCCGGTCGAAGACTTAGCCGACAATCCGCTGCCCGAAGGCGCGTTGGCGAAAGCCTACGAGGGTTTCCCGCTGCCTACGGAAAAGTTTGGCAAGCATTCCCATTGGGAAAACTTCGTGCAATGCCTGCGCGAACGCAAAGAACCAATTTCCGACGTCCACTCACATCTGGATGCGTTGGACATCTGCCACTTGGCAGGCATCTCTGCCAGACTGGGGCGTGATATTCAATGGGATGCGACGGCTAAGCAGATTGTCGGGGACGATCAAGCGAGTGCATTCCTCTCGAGAACGCCGCGAGCGGGATACGAGATTGAGATGTGATTCGACACGCAAACAATTGCAACTTCCACGCTGGGGCCTGAAAGGGATTATGTTGGATCGAATCACAATTCTCGGAATGATGGCATTGGTCGCTCTGCTAACGGCAACGCCGATTCTGTCCGCCTGTGCGGACGACCATCCTCGTCCGAACATCATCATCATCCTAACTGACGATCAAGGTTACCAAGACCTTGGTTGCTATGGATCGCCCAATATCCAGACACCGCATGTCGACCGACTTGCGGCGGAAGGGATGCGGTTTACGGACTTCTATTCAGCGTTCGCGGTATGTTCGGCTTCACGCGCCGGATTGATGACTGGCTGTTACAAGCTACGAATCAGTATGCCCGGGGTACTCGGCCCCCATTCCAAACGTGCCCTTCACCCCGATGAAGTGACGATCGCCGAAACACTCAAGCCACTTGGCTATGCGACGTGCTTTGTGGGCAAGTGGCACCTTGGTGATTCTCCGGAGACTCTGCCGACGGCGCAAGGATTTGATCACTACTACGGCCTCCCTTACAGCAATGATATGGCTCGCAAAAAGGGCTGGCGCAACGATCCCGAGGCGCTGGATCAGATCTGGACAGAGAAGCGTTGGGATATCTATCAGAATGAGCTATACGACGATGAAAAGATCGTTGAGTCACCGGTCAATCAAGTCACGTTGACCGATCGATATGCCGAAGAAGCGATCAAATTCATTCGCGATAGTAGCGATGGGCCGTTTTACCTCCAACTTGCGACCAGCATGCCCCACGTGCCGCTATTTGTCTCCGACGATCGATTTCAGTCGGATCCGCACACGGCGTACAAGGCGACGATCGAACACATCGACGCCTGTGTGGGGCAGATCATGGCGACTCTCGACGAGCTCGGCCTAACCGAAGATACGTGGATCATCTATACCAGCGACAACGGTCCCTGGTTGCCCAAGAAGCATCATGGCGGATCGGCTCTGCCGCTCCGCGCCGGCAAGGCAACCACGTACGAAGGGGGGATGAGAGTTCCGGGCATCATGCGCTGGCCCGCTCGAATCAAGGCCGGAGGCGTCTGCAGTCAAGTCGCCGCGTCGGTCGATCTATTGCCCACGATCGCGACCGTCGTCGGCGCGGAGTATGGAACGAATGGACCGATCGATGGGCTGGACATTTCCGACCTGCTGTCGGATCCGTCATCGCAATCACCCCACGATGAAGCCGGCTACTTCTATTGCAGCCACAATCGAGTCGATGCCGTGAGGCTAGGAAAATGGAAGCTCAAACGCAAAGAGCCGCCGGAGCTATACGACCTCGAAGCAGACATTAGCGAACAGACCAATCTCGTCTCCAGCAAATGTCAAGTTGCGTACAAGTTGGAGCGCGTGGCAGCAAACTACGAGCGAGAAATGCTTCAGAACGCACGACCCGCGTGGCAACGCGTAGAGAGCACAGGACAGCAGCATGGCAAATCGGCACCGCAGTAAGATCGTAGACTTCGTGCTCAAGCAAATCGCAATCATTTCTGTGATTGCGTGTTCCCGGTGCACTTCGATATCAGTCAGTGCGTCGGAAAGCTCTCTCCCGAATTTCGTCGTAGTAGTTACCGATGACCAAGGTTACAACGACCTTGGGTGTTTTGGTTCCGAGCGTATCAGAACTCCAAACATCGATCGCATGGCCGACGAAGGCCTGAGGCTAACCAGCTACTACAACAGCGCTCCACTCTGTGCGCCCAGTCGTGCATCGTTAATGACGGGTTGCTACTCGCAACGCATCGCCGAGATCAGAAACAAGCAAGGTAAGAAGCGATTTCACCCAATTCTGGACGCGAGCGAGGTCTTGCTCCCGGAGATCCTCAAGCAAGCTGGGTATGCTACTTGTGCCATCGGCAAATGGCATCTGGCGGGGGGCGGCAGAGGTGCTGTCGCCGTGGACGAAAGCAAGGATGGTCTGAGCGGGTACAGTCTCGTGCATCCGCAGGTGATGCCGTGCCAGAAAGGTTTCGATGAGTACTTTGGGATTCCTTACAGCAACGACATGAACCCCGTCGTGTTGATGAGAGACAACGACGTCGTCGAATACCTTGGTCAGACCGAGAAGCAGGCCGGCATTTCGACACGTTACACCGATGAGGCAATTGCATTTATTGAGAAGAAAGCGACACAGCCATTCTTTCTCTATCTTGCTCACAGTATGCCGCACACTCCGCTTTATCCCCATTCGGACTTTGCAGGCAAGTCAACGTACGGCCTGTACGGTGATTGCATTGAGGAGATCGACTGGAACATGGGACGCCTGCTGGACAAGCTCGAGGAACTGAGAATCGACGACCAGACGTTTGTCATCTACACCTCAGACAATGGCCCGTGGATCGAATCTGGAAAGAAGCAGCGCGATAACCTTCCGACGAACAAGACTCGCTTTCAAGGAGGACGAGCCGATCCGTTGCGAGGTGTGAAGATGATGACGCTGGAAGGTGGACCGCGCGTCCCTTGCGTGATGCGCTATCCCGGTCGGATTGCCGGTGGACGGGTCTCCGACGAATTGGTGACGTCCATGGACCTCATGCCAACACTAGCTGGTCTAGCCGGTGCTGCAGTTCCAGACGACCGAACCATCGATGGAGTCGATGTGATGGACCTGTTGGCGGGCAAAGTCGTGGAATCGCCCCGGAGTGAATACTTCTTCTACAAGTGGACCCATCTCCATGCAGTGCGAAGCGGCCCGTGGAAACTCGTCCTGCCTCGCGAATCCCGCCCCGTCGACTTGGGATGGTATCGTCGGCTTCAACAAGAGTACACCGAGTTGACGCTGTACAACTTAGAGGCAGACGTTGGAGAGACAACCAATGTGGCTCAGGACAATGCCCAGATTGTTAAGAGACTTTCGGAGCTGATCGTTCATGCCCAAGAACATCTTGGTGACGGGAGTCGAGGCATCGTGGGAAGTAACGTTCGTGAAACCAACACAGCACTCGACTAGATTGCACTGAAAACGCAACGCTGTATGACTACCAAGCGAAGATTTCTGATTGCTATCACATGTTTGCTCGTCACGGCTGCGAAGTGCGCCGACGCAACAGCGGCTACAACCCGGTCGCATTCGGACGAGCGGCCGCCCAACATCCTCTTTTTGTTGGTGGACGATTGGGGCTGGACCGATGCGCGATGCTTGGGGAGCGACCTGTATCAAACGCCCAACATTGATCAATTTAAGAATGATAGTGTGAACTTTGACAATGGTTACTCAGCGTGCACCGTCTGCTCTCCGACACGTGGGGCCTTGATGACGGGGATGTACCCAGCCCGTACGCACCTTACCAACTACATCCCCGGCGCGCGGCAACCTGCGGGACCACTGCGAAATCCAGATTGGACCCGGCGACTCGAGCATCGGCATGTTACGATCGCGGAAGCATTGCGCGAAGCAGGCTATCGGACGGCTCATTTGGGGAAATGGCACCTGACGCCCTTCCAAGACGAAGAGGTAGAAGAGTATCTCCCACAAAAGCACGGGTTCGAAGTAAATATCGGTGGAAACAAGTGGGGGCAGCCTGGAAGTTACTTCCATCCCTACTCCAGGGAAATACGCTCTATCGGTGATTTGCCCCCAGGGGGCGAGGACGGCGACTACCTGACCGATCGGTTGACTAGCGAGGCCGTTCGATTGATGAGGGAATGGAAAGACGAACCCTTCTTTTTGCACCTCGCCTACTACGCCGTTCATACGCCGATTCAACCAAAGCCTGAGCTGCTCGCAAAATACCAAGACCTCGTGAAGCCTGGAGCCCGGCATACCCACCCAGGCTATGCCGCGATGGTTGAGTCCGTCGATGAGAGTCTCGGCACTCTCCGCAAGCAGCTACAAGAACTGAATCTGGACGATCGCACCATTATTTTTCTCACGAGTGACAACGGTGGAGTCAGACGGATTACCGACAACGTTCCACTGCGATCCGGAAAGAGCGATCTGTATGAGGGCGGCGTACGCGTTCCAACTATGATCCATTGGCCGGGGACGGTTGACGCTGGAACTACCTGTTCCGAGCCAGTCATCACGGTCGACTTCTATCCCACCATGCTTGAGATGGCGGGTACCGACGGTGACGCCGGGCACAACAAAGACGTCGACGGGCTGAGTCTCGTGCCCTTGCTTTCTGACCCCGAGAGTTCGTTGGACCGGCAGGCGATCTACTGGCATTATCCGCATTATCAAGCGGCAACTCCCTATGGCGCCGTTCGGTCAGGACCGTGGCGACTGATTGAGTTCTACGAGGACATGCACGTCGAACTCTATAACTTGGTTGACGATATTGGCGAAACGAACGATCTGTCCTCGCAGCTGCCTGAACAAACTGAGAAGCTGCGCAGTATGTTGCACAGCTGGCGGCAGGAAGTTGGCGCTCAGATGCCGACTCGCGTGAAGGACTATTCTCCGAAAGTCCAGGATACCGAGACGGTGCAATGATAATCTCGCATCTATTCTAAACGCCCAATGTGATTGCGGGTGCAAAGCACAAGCCACGATTCCGACTCATTGAAGCGAAGTACTTGTGGGAACGACTTGGAGTTCGCCAAGAGAGCGTTACACGACCTCATCAAGCTCGTTCAACGCAGGGTGCAGCCAAGCCGACAAGCTAACTTCTCGGGCAATTGAATTAGGCCTCCCGCTCACTCTCGAGAATTTGCTCCTAGAGCGATACGGTCGAAAAAATGAGGGCAGCGCAGCCATTATCTGGTATACTCGAACGCCTTAAACGCAACGACACGTAACTGGTGGACCTTTGATCGGAACTGATTAATGCAACGAGCTCCAGCCGGTAGAGACGATTTCAATATCTCATGGGCCTGGATGGTCCTGCTAACGCTCGTCGCGCCGGAGTTTGCGACGGCTAAGTTTCCAAGCAAGTCGATACCAACCGAGGGACTGGTCGACCAGAAACCAGCCGATCAGCCGTCGATTAAGACGGCGGCGGGTTACATGGTTGCCTACTCTGACACGATCCCGGGCACTGCAGTCACGTTCGAGATGGTCCCCATTCCAGGCGGTAAGTTCCTGATGGGCAGCGCGACCGGCGAAGCGGAGCGCAACGACGACGAAGGTCCGCAAGTCGAGATTCATCTCCCGCCGATGTGGGTCGCCAAGCATGAAGTGACCTGGTCGGAATACCGGCAGTACATGGAACTCTGCAGCGTGTTCGAAAAGTTCGACGACGCAGGCATTCGCCAGATCATGGACGAGAACAAGATCGACGCGATCACCGCACCGTCTAAACTCTATGAGCCGAGCTTCACGTTCGCCGCGGGCGAAGGTCCGCGACACCCAGCCGTTTCCATGAGTCAGTACGCGGCGAAGCAATACACCAAGTGGCTGAGTCTGCTGACCGGCCATTTTTATCGCCTACCAACCGAAGCGGAATGGGAATATGCTTGTCGAGCCGGCACGAACACCGCGTATGGTTTCGGCGACGATCCCGCAAAGCTGGCGCAATACGCCTGGTACTATGACAATGCCGACGACGAAACCCATCCGGTTGGAGAAAAAAAGCCCAACGCGTGGGGTTTGTATGACATGCACGGCAACGCATCGGAGTGGGTGATCGACGCGTATGACGCGAAGCGCTACACGCAATTGGCGACCAAACAGGAAACGGTTTCCGCGCAAGCGGCATTCCTCGACAACAAGACGCTGTTCCCGCGCGTGCTTCGTGGCGGCTCGTGGAACCTCGACCCACCTGACTGTCGCTCTGCCGCACGACGGCAGTCGAACGATGACGAGTGGCGCAGCTACGACCCCAATTCGCCGACCAGCCCTTGGTGGTTCGCCAGTGATGAGTCGCAAGACGTGGGGTTCCGAATCGTCCGCCCGTTGGAAACACCTCCGCGTTCCATGTGCGAAAGTTTCTGGGGCACCGAAATCTCGTCGGTCCTGCGTGTGGTCAACAAGCGCATCGACGAGGAAGGGCGCGGTGAGCGCGGCATCGTCGACGACGGCTTACCCGCCGCGATTAAGAACCTTAAGTCCAAGTAATCCTTACCCTTACCAGCAGAACTGACTCCCTATGCGCATAATCATTCTTTCACTGATTGCACTGATCAATTCAGCAATCGCAGTCGCTCAGCCCCAGGAACCCGGTTTTGTCGATCTGATCGACGGAAACAGCCTCACCGGCTGGATCGGCGCGGCACGCGACCAAATCGATGTCGACTCGGGTGTGCTGGTCAGCCGCAAAGGTTGCAGCGGGAAGCTCCTCACCGAACGGGAATACGAAGACTTCGTCCTCCGCTTCGACTTCAAACTCACTCCCGGTGCGAATAACGGACTTGCAATACGCGCCCCAAAAAATGGCGATGCCGCCTACGCAGGCATTGAACTACAGATCCTCGACAATCCGGCTGATGCTTACAAAGAACTGCAAGACTATCAGTACCACGGCTCCGCCTATGGAATTGCGCCCGCCAAACGCGGAGCGCTGAAGCCTGTCGGTGAATGGAATTCTCAAGAAGTCGTTTGCCGCGGCCGCGACCTGAAAGTCGTTCTCAACGATCAAGTGATCCTCGATGTGAACCTCGACGAGGTTGCTCCAAACAATAAGACCATCGATGGCAAGGAGCACCCCGGCCTGAAGCGAGGAAGCGGGCATGTAGGCTTCTTGTGCCACGGTGATGTGGTCTCGTTCCGGAACGTCCGCATCAAAGAACTCAAAGGCGACGCACCGAAGAATTGAAGCCACACAACCGAGAGTTGCGTTCACTTCGCCCGCACGAGATCTTCGTCCAAGGGTCGAAGCGGCCGCAGCCCTGCTTTTTCCAACGCGGCGTGATAACTGCTTACTGCCTCGGCCGCCTCTAGCTCACCGTCGGCAATCCAGCGCAAGTGTTGCACGAACGAGAGCTGGCACTCGGCGTTATTGATCCTCCGTCCAAAGAGTGCCGCACGAACCCCATGCCGCTTCGCTTCGGCCAGCAAGGCGAAAGAATCGAACGTTGTGCCTGCCGCTCCGCCCATGATGCCGAGAACGAGCGTGGGGTCGTAGGAGGCCATGCGTTCCGTCAACTCAGGGCCTAAGTACGGTAGTTTCAGGAACAATGGCCGCTCCGCACGGGTCAAGCCGGCAAGCATTCGCACGACCGAATCGCAGACAAACCGAGGCACATCGGCCGGCGCGTTGTTACCCGGCGCGTTCGGCGAGAAGACCTCCAGGAAGTGCCGAAAGCCTTGGCGTTCGGCATCAGCACGAAACTCGGCGTAGGCTTCCAAGCTCGCTCTATCGGCAACCGCATCGTTGTTTAGTGTGACCGAATAGAGGCCCAAGTCCGCAATTGATCGCGTGTTGTTGTGGACTCGATCGAGACTCACACTCTGAAACGGCAACGACGGCTGTCGCGAATAGTCCCCTGTGCCCGCCGCTAGCCAAATGTCCGTCGAGTCGTTCGCCCGGATAGCGGGGGTGACTGCGCTGCTGTCGAAGAGTTGCTCCTCGCCAACGAGTACTTCGCAGGTACTCGCGCTCATTAGCGCGATGTCGATGAGTCCCTGCTCGACGATTCGCCGAATCTGGTCCCGAAATTCCTCCAGCGTGCGCGGACGGCCAGTTTGCGCACATTTCCCCGTCGCGGCAAGCCCGAATGCCATATCAGCATCTTTCGCGTCTGCCAAAATAAACTCCTCGCAGGTGGGATCCTCATTCAACCTACGAAGTTTTTCATCAAGCGATTTCTTCATGTCATAGTCACGTGCGAGAGTGCGTTTGCCTTTTCGTCAACTGGAACTGAGTGCCGAATCGGCGCCTCGGATGCCAACCGATACTCGGCCATTCTAACGTGTGCCCATCGTCGACGATAAGGTTGGGATTTGCGAAGTCTGGACGATGCGGGGGTGCTATGGAATCGAACCGCACGCCGAAATATTGCTAAAGATCAACGCAACTGTCATGCCGCGAGAGTACGCGATCAAGCGAGGATATCGGACACAACTCGGCCATGCACGTCGGTCAGCCGGAAATCGCGACCCTGAAAACGATAAGTCAATTGTGTGTGTTCGATACCCAGCAGATACAAGAGCGTAGCGTTCAGATCATAGATTTCGGTTGGGTTTTCGGTGATGTTGTAAGAGAAATCGTCGGTCGCGCCGTACGTCACGCCTGGCTTAACGCCTCCGCCCGCGAGCCACATCGTAAAGCAGCGCGGATGGTGGTCGCGACCATA
The DNA here is from genome assembly GCA_965228965.1 of Bythopirellula sp. Lineage (GTDB taxonomy): Bacteria > Planctomycetota > Planctomycetia > Pirellulales > Lacipirellulaceae > Bythopirellula. Next base: position 3,034,379 of record OZ245849.1, on the reverse strand, counting down.
ATCCGTTGGGGTGAGTGCTCCCTGGCAGTAGACGGTCCGACCGAACTCACCACCCCACACGATAATGGTATCTTCGAGCAATCCCCGTTGTTTCAGATCACTCACCAGCGCGGCCGAGGGCTGGTCGGTATCTTTGCACTGCTTGCTCAAGTGATCGGGTAAGGCGTTATGCTGGTCCCAACCCATGTGGTAGAGCTGAATGAAGCGGACGTCACGTTCGGCAAGCTTGCGCGCGAGCAAGCAGTTTCGCGCATAGGTGCCCGGCTTTTGCACGTCGGGACCATACATGTCGAGAATGTGTTTGGGTTCATTGGAGATATCGGTCAGCTCGGGGACTGAGCTTTGCATGCGAAATGCCATCTCGTACTGTGATACGCGTGTCAGGATTTCCGGATCACCAACAGCGGCGTACTTCTCCTGATTGAGCGCCCGTAAGTCGTCAAGCATGTCACGCCGTAACTCGGTACTGCAGCCGGCGGGATTTGCCAAGTAGAGCACAGGATCATCGCCAGACCGTAGCTTGACACCTTGATACTTGCCGGGCAAGAAACCTGAGCCCCACAGTCGATCGTATAGTGGTTGCCCGGCAGCACGTCCTGTGCCACGCGAGAGCATCACAATGAACGAGGGGAGGTCGCGGTTCAGTGAACCCAGTCCGTAGGCAACCCACGCACCTAAGCTGGGGCGACCAGCAAGTTGGAATCCGGTTTGGCAAAAGGTGATCGCCGGGTCGTGATTGATCGCATCGGTCTTCAGCGACTTGACGAAACAGAGGTCGTCCGCCACGCCCGCTGTGTAGGGCAAGAGCTCGCTCACCCAAGCACCGCTGTTGCCGTGCTGAGCAAACTTGAAGATGGAATGAGCGATGGGGAACGAAGCCTGCCCTGAGGTCATCGTCGTAAGGCGTTGCCCCTGCCGAATCGAATCAGGTAGATCCTCACCGGTCAGCTGTTCCAACTTCGGTTTGTAGTCGAAGGTCTCGAACTGCGAAGGGGCTCCAGACTGGAACAAATAGATGATCCGTTTCGCGCGGGGCTTAAACCGCAAGGCCCTGGCTTGCGCAGGCGACTGGGCCGTCACACCGTCTTGCATCAACGAGTGCAGCGCCGTCGCGCCGAGTGAGGTCCCGGTCTTGGCCAAGAAATGACGTCGATTCAGCTGCTGCATGATTGACAACGAATCTTGCTTGTTCATCGATCAACTATTCCTTGGTGATGGTCTCGTCTAAGTTCAGCAGCACGCTCGCCACTGCTGAATACGCGGCAAGCTGCTCAGGCGGTCGGTCGTTAGCTGCTTTCGACTCCCCATGACCGAGAAACTGTTTCGCCGCTGCGGGATCGTTTGCGAACAACTGCTGCTTGCGATCACGACTGCTCTGCAACGTCGCGAGTTCCGCAGCCGTCGGTTTGCGACCCGTCGCGAGTTGAAAACCGTACTGCAAACGAGCCTCGTCCGTGTCGCCACCTTCGCTCAACATTCGCTCGGCCAGCTTCCGTGCCGACTCGACGTACGTGACATCGTTCATCAAAGCCAAGGCTTGCAGCGGAGTGTTCGTTCGTGCGCGGGCCACTTGGCAGATCTCGAAGCTGGGAGCATCAAAGGTGCTCGTCGACGGATGGGGGACGGTGCGTTTGCGGTAGATGTAAAGGCTGCGGCGATACAGATCGTCGCCCTGGCTTTGTACGTACGGCCCCTCCCCTGCCCCGCCTGCTAACTCGTCCCAGAGCTTCGCCGGTTGGTAGGGTTTGATCGATGGGCCACCGACTTTCTTCGTGAGCAAACCACTGACCGCCAGCGCGTTGTCGCGAATCGATTCAGCTGACAAGCGGAACCGTGGACCGCGTGCTAGTAGTCGATTTCCTGAATCCTTGGCGAGGTGCTCAGCGGTGACCACGGAACTCTGTCGATAGGTTTCACTGGTAACGATCAGCTTCAGGAGCGCCTTGGTATCCCAGTTCAGACGGACAAACTCCGTTGCCAACCAATCAAGCAACTCAGGATGCGAGGGTGCCTCGGCTTGCACGCCAAAGTTCTCCGCTGTTTTCACCAGACCGACACCGAAAAGCATCTGCCAGATGCGGTTTACGCGAACGCGCGCCGTCAATGGATGGTCGTCGGCGATCAGCCAATTGGCGAGTGCCAAACGATCTTTCTTTACATCGGTCGGCAGTGAACCCAGGAAGCTGGGCACCTCGGCGCTGACTGGTTGAGTTTTGTCAGGTTTGTCATATTCCCCACGTTTGAGCACGTATGTTTGGCGTGGCTCTGGAAGTTCGTCCATGACCATTACGGTCTGAGCGGCTTCCAGCTCAGACAGTTCCACTCGCAAGTTGCGAAGTGCCTCGCGTGACTTCCGCAGTTGCTGCGCGAACTCGCTTTGAGCGAAGTTCGCATACAACGAGTTTCGGTCAGCGTTGAGCAGCTCAGACTGTTTGCCAGGTTCGCGTGAGAGCACTTTCGTGAGCCCTTCGTTGGCGATGGCCGCAACAACCTTTTCCGGCAATGCTTGATCGAAATAGCGTAGATCGGAAAGCTCTCCGAAGTACATACTATTCTTTTTCTTCGCGCCGATGCGCAGTGGTGTATTCACCACGATGGAACCGTTCAACTGGTCGGCCTCCGCTTTCACCGGAACCGACTTACCGTTTATAAGAATCGTGCATCCCGCGGCTTTTTTCGAGCCATCGTAGCCGATCGCAACATGCGACCACTGCCCCCTCGGCACCGAGTTGACTCGTTCGGTCGCGAACTTGAGTGCGTCGGCCGGCCAGCTATGTGCCACTTGCACTTCTATGCGGCCGCCTCGTTGCCAAGAGATGCCCAACCCGCGTGAGTCCAACTCCAAATCGACCTTGTCGATGATCGACCCCATTTTCTCTGGCTTGACCCAAAACGCGAACGTGAACGGCTGATCCGTGTCTGGCGCGATAGCCTGCCCGTAGGAAAGCTCGTGCAGGCCGCTGAGCTTTGCCGCCTTCCCAAAAACTGTGTCGACCCAACCGATGTCACCGGTCTTATTGGTGGGCTCAACTGCCGAATTGTCGCCGAGTGTGGCAAATACGTTGCCTGCCAAACCGAGGCGAAACTGACTTATAACGGCTTTGTCGTTCGGCGTGGCAGCCAAGTCCGCCGTCGACCACTCCGCTGCCCGTTTGGGCAACTCCGACTTCAGCGCCTTGTTGTTCGCTTCCAATTCTGTTCGGCGCTCTCGCAAGTCGCTGAGTCGCTGCAGGTCTTGATCCGGAAGGACAGGCTGCAGCGGCGCGACGTTGCCACGCTGTTCTTGGTATACGCCCTGCTCTTTCACGTTGTGGAAGAAAGAAAAAAACTGATAAAACTCGCGCTGGCTGATCGGATCGTACTTGTGATCATGACACCGCGCGCAACCCATTGTCAGCCCCAGAAAGACGGTCGCCGTAGTTTCGACGCGATCAATTACATTCTCGACAAGCCACTCTTGCTGAATCGATCCGGCCTCGGTGACGGTACGATGATTGCGGTTGAATCCGGTAGCGATCCGCTGATCGAGCGACGGATCAGCGAGTAGATCGCCGGCGAGTTGCTCCACGACAAATTGATCGAAAGGCAGGTTGTCGTTGAAGGCTTTGATCACCCAGTCACGCCACGGCCACATGCTCCGCTTGAAATCGTTTTGGTAGCCATTTGTATCGGCGTAGCGTGCCCCGTCGAGCCACTCGACGGCCATGTGTTCGCCGTAGTGCGGTGATTCAAGCAGCCGATCAACTAGCTGCTCGTAGGCGTCTGGAGATGCATCGGCGACGAATGCAGCCGTCTCGTGTAAGGTCGGTGGCAATCCCAGCAAGTCGAACTTCAGCCGTCGAATCAGCGTCTCACGCGACGCGGGAGGCGAAGGTCTCAATCCCTCCTGCCGCAAACGATCAATGACAAACCGATCGATCGGATGGTCAGCGTCGCTGACATCGGTTGGCTCAACGCGCACGGGCTTGGCAAATGCCCAATGCTGCGACCATGGCGTCTCGGCGTTCATCCATTGTTCGAGCAGGGCCTTTTGCTGAGGTGAGAGCTTCTTGGGAAACTCAGGCGGCGGCATATGCTCGTCGGGATCGTCCGATTGGATACGACGCCACGCTTCGCTGCTTGCGAAGTCGCCGCCAGCGAACGCATACTGAATGCCTTCCTCCGTGTCGAGATGCAGGTCAGCCGCGCGCTCCTTCGCATCGGGACCGTGGCATTGAAAGCAATAGTCCGACAAGATCGGCCGAATCGACCGCGAAAAGTCGACCGCCAACACATGCTCGCCATAACAGAACACCACGGTCAAGCACAGGAGAATTCGCTTCATTCTGCTTTACTCACAATAGACTCACGCTGAATTGCTTCTGGCACACAAGAGTATGGCGGAAGCATTCCCCACTCACGAAGAGGTGTTGTGCCCATCTCGAATTCTAGAGCGCCCGCCACGCGTCATCACATTATGCGCGATGAACCGGCGATCGAGGGCGTGTTTATTCCGTCCAGTCGATTGATTTTTGGACATTTTTTTGTTCCATCACGCTGAGCGGCACCGGAGGACGTCCGTGAGTTCGTCGACGATCAGTGTTACGAACAGATGCCTCACGCACTACGGCAAACGGTTGGCGCTGTCGTAGCTTGATACCGCGCGCTAAACGGCCAACATGGCACTTGGGGCAGCGAGTTGATACCTGTGGCCGATGATTGTCACGAGCCTACCAAGGTCTGGACCAGGCGTCGAACCGGCGCGTGTCGTCAGCGAGATCCTCACCTAGCGACCTAATCTACGGCTCCAGAAGCTGCCCCTACAGAAGCTACCGCAGTCTACGTGAGGAAAACGCCATCGCTACAAAGAGCAGCGCCAGTGACGATGGCTCGGGCACTCCGGTGAGTGCTGAAAGTGGCGCGGCTCCATCGTAGTCACGTTGCAGAAACAGAAAGTCGGTCCCGTCGGTATCGCCATCTCCATCGGTGTCGCCCGCATCGGTCAACCCGTAGGCAGTTTCAAGCGTGGCGAGGTCATCTGCATCGACAACGCCATTGATGTCGAAGTCCGCGGGCGAAACGTCACGAACCAGAAAATTATCGAAGTAGGCGGTGCCTGTGGCACTCCGCGACACGGTGTCGCCTCCCGCCGCAATTGCCGCAATATCCGCATCGGTAAATGTACTTGCCGGTCCATCAACGAAGCCGTCTGTTAGCAGAAGGTTATCATTCACGAACATCGAGTACTCATCCTGCTCGAAGTCTAGCAGCATCCGGAAGCTGTTCCATTCCCCGAAGTTCACCGTGGTCCCTGTCACATCCAAGCTCTGATTGTCGGATCGCTGATAGAGCACGTCCCCCGTGGTCGCGTCGACACCAAGGGTGCCCAACACGGTCAACCCAGCAGCCGCCCGATACGAATCGACGCCGAAGAACGGACCGAAACCAGAGTTTGCGCCCGTTGCGGTTACATTCATGTCCCAGTCGATAAGGATGTACCGATTGTTTGGAAATCCCTGTCCACCGACAGGCATGGCCCAACGTTCGTCGGTAAGAGCACCCCGATCCACCTGCACTGCTTGCGAACCGGCTTCGACAACGGAGTTCTGGACCACCGCACTGCCAGGCACGTTACCCGCGCCCAATGGCAGAGTAGATCGCAGCCATCCCGACTGACCTTCCAATGCCCCTGGACTGAAGCCAGTTTCAAAGCCATCTGTATTGACGATATTGGTGGTTGCAAAGGATAGAGAACTGAATGACAGCAAAACTATGTAGGCTATCAGCAAGCAACTCAAATTTGGAACCAAAGTGCGTGTCATCACGGTGACTCTGCTCGCAGATGCCATAACAAGATTCCTAGAAAAACTGTGCCAATTTGCCAAGGCGATGCACAGGTAGGGAGGGATGGTTACTTCTACTGTTCTCTCGGTTTGGACGGTGCTCGAACTGCAGATGTGGTCCGGCCCAAACGCCCCATACGTTCCTGCATTCTAATGAGTGATTCCTTGAGATGCAATTATTGCCTGTGTTAAGGATGCGTTAACGCCTCCGCTCACGCTGTAAGTCGCTAGTAATCATGGAGTTGCGGCACGGAGCGCAAGGCAGTACCGATTACTCACGAGCGCTGCGGGTACGAATCCTTAAAACCCTCAGAATCAATCTAATCCATACACACGCTAAGCTCCGATAAGGTCCAGTAGCATTCCACCAATGGCTCGGTCCCGAGTTCTCGTGGGATGTGCGGTTTCCTAGGGGGGAAACAGACACTCGGGTGTGCCAGAAGATGGCACGCTGAGGTGCTGCTGGCAATGCATGCAGCTTCGCGAAGTCCTCCCATGTTCCAATGTGCCGAAAACACTGATCGATCGCTCCCGTATTCAAAAGCGGCGCGACGTGCAAATCGTTCTAGGTCCGGACGAACGGGGACCCTCGGACTGCCGCCTGGCGCTGCAAGAAGTCGAGCTCCCGTAGCTGTTTGCGTCCTCTTCGCCGCGCTATTGCCGGGCTGCACGCTCTGCCAAAACATCAAACGCTCGGTAATCACCGAACCAACCAGGTACTGCGCCGCGGCGGACCGATGGCGAAGCGTCCGCACGTATCGTCGCTGGGCAGACGACGTCTATTCGCGCATGTACGGCTGCGGCGGAGGAGTCCACTACAGCGACGCATTTGAAGCCGGATTCAAAGACGGCTTTGTTGACTACGTCTACGGTGGTGGCTCGGGAGAGCCGCCTCCGGTAGCACCTCGCGAGTTCTGGGATGTTCGGCACCGCAATCCCGAAGGCAATGCGCACGCTGCTGACTGGTTCGACGGTTATCGGACTGGGGCGCAAGTCGCGCGCGACGAGGGATTTCGAGAGCGGGCTTTGGCACCCACGTCGAAGCTACTTGTGGAACCCATCGAAGACTACCATCAGTTCTCTCATGAGGGAGAGATGCGTATTCCGACGACTATGCCCGACCTCCCCAAGGCCGAACCTTTACCGCTTGGCCCGTTGGAGCCCGATGCTCAGACACCCAATATCCCGTCTGAGGAACCTGAAACGCAGTTCCCTTCACCCACTGATGAACCTCCAGTCCTCCAAGCTCCGGAGATCGAGAGCGTACCGATGCCAACTCCCGAGCAAGACCTGGAGCAAGCGGATCCCCTGCCGTCAGCACCAATACCTGAAGACATCAATCCCGAGGAAACCAATCCTGCGGAGGAAATCGATCAGATCTTCGGGCCACCGATTGATCTTCGCTCCACAGAAGTGAGCCCCACAAGCGAACGAACGTCACGAACACGAACCGCTCTCACCCTTGATCAAGAGCAGGCTCGCGCTGCGTTCGCCTCGGCTATTCAAAGTAATCGCGCGGCGAAGCAGACATTCAACAAATCGCCCATGAGAGACGCAGCGAAGGATGCTAAGCGACGATACGTGGCGAAGCAGAATCAGCGGCCACCCAAGCGGACGCCGAGTACCTTTTCTCCATCACAAACCATCATTCAACAGACAAGCGTCTCTCTCATTTCACGACCTCCAAGTATTCCACGGTCCGACGACCGATCTGCCGAGATGTTCCGCCGCCTCTCTGACTCCGAGTGATTTCGATGTTGACGAATCGCACAATAACGAAGCGGCTCAGCATGCCACGCCGACTATCAGGCGCCCAATCTGAAATGGTTGATTGAGCACCCTTGGACACTCCATGAACGCACGTTCTAGACATCACCGAGAATCCGAGAACTTCGGAGCACAGCCTTCCTCAGCAGGATGGAGTTTTAGATCCTGCCGAACGCTCGGGCTGTGGATCTGCTCACTGTTCGCGCTAATGCAAGGTGGCTGTGCCTCGTTATCCAATCCAGTTGCCAATGGAATACCTGTGCGGTTGCTACCCGAAGAGTTGTTGGCAGATACCAAGGAAGACTACCAACCAACGCCGTTGACGCTCCTCCGACAGCGTCGCCCGGAGCAATATCTTCTGGGCCCGCGAGATACGCTGGGAATCTACATCGAGGGGATCCTCGGCACGGAAGAAACTGCACCTCCCGTAAATGTCCCCGCTTCACCCGATTTGCCGCCTTCGATTGGCTACCCCTTCCCAATCCGCCAGGACGGCACTGTCTCGTTGCCGTACGTTGGTGCGGTCGACGTGGCGGGTTTGACGATCGAGGATGCTGAAAAGAAAGTCGTGGCCACCTACAGTGAAAAGGACATTCTGCGGGTCGAAGACAAGAGGATTCTGGTCACCCTGCTGAGGCCGCGGCATGTTCGAATCCTGGTGTTGCGCGAAGATGCTCAACAAGCCCAACTGTCTCTGCAAACCTCATCGCTACGCGGCCTGGGAACGACGCAGACGACCCTAGGCGGCGGACGTCAGGCGGAGGGTCAGATTTTGGAACTCCCTGCGTATGAAAATGACGTCCTCAACGCTCTGGCGCAGACTGGAGGTCTGCCTGGCTTAGAATCAACCCAGGAAGTGATTGTGCAGCGAGGTTTCTGGAATACCGAACTCGATCCATCGTGCCAGAACCGCAACTACCCTTCCGAGGCGGATACCGCAACAAGCGACGGTCAGCGGCGAGTGGTGCGGATTCCGCTGCGCACGAAGCCCGGTGAACCGTTGCAATTCGGCCCCGAGGACGTCGTACTCAACAATGGAGACATCGTCGTGGTACGTGGTAGAGATCCGGAATTTTACTACACTGGGGGTATTCTACCCAGTAGCGAGGTTCCACTACCAAACGACTACGATCTGACGGTCGTGGAAGCAATACTCAAGGGCCGCGGGCCTCTGAATAATGGTGGCATCAACAGCGGCAACTTCAACGGTGCCCTCGTAGGTGTCGGAACCGGAAATCCCTCGCCGAGCCTCCTAACAGTCTTGCGAAGGACGCCGCTGGGCGGCCAGGTAGCGATCCGAGTGGATTTGAATGAAGCCCTACGTGATCCTCGCGAGAACATCCTGGTTCAAGCGGAAGACGTTCTGGTTCTACAAGAAACCCACAATGAAGCGCTCACTCGTTACATGACTCAAGTACTGCAATTGAACTTCTTCAGTCAGATTATTCAACGCGGCGATTTGCAAGCGGAAGCAAACGCATTCCTGCCGTAACACGCTGAGTCGTACATCAAACCAGCAGCGGCCAAAAAAAGAAAAGCCCGGCTAGGTTTGCCCAGCCGGACTCGTTGATTACGTCTTTTTGGCTACCTCGGCATGTCCAGAAAAGAACGCTGTCCGACTAGCCGCTAGTCTCTAACGTCGTCTCGACACGCCTTGGGTCGCAACCAGCGCTAGCAGACCCAAAACCAATGTAGTTGGCTCGGGGATCTTGCCTTGAACAATCCGGTAGTTGTCAAACCAGGCACTACCGCCTGTTGCCTGAGAAATTGAATCTCCAGCAGCTGCGAACGTGGCTAGAGGTGCGTCAGTGAATTGAGCAAGACCCGCACCATCGACAAAGCCTTCTGTCACCAACGGAATCATCGACAATGGATCATCAGAGCCGTTGACGAACACCTGGTACTGATTGAGGAGGAAGTCGATGTCGATACGGAAGGTATTCCACTCACCGAAGTTGACGGTCGAGCCGGTTTCGGTCAAGAAGCCAGTACCGGCAGCTTGGTAAAGTACATCGCCTGTGGTTGCATCAACGCCGAGCGAGCCGATGAGGCCATTGCTGAGCCCAACGCCATCGTCATCGTAAGCTTCAACGCCAAAGAATGGGCCGAAGCTCTGACCAGGTACTCCCAGCGGGCCATCCACGTACATATCCCACATAATGCAAATAAAACGGCCACCAACTGGCCCAGCAGGATCAGGCCAACCGCTGAGTTCGATGCCAAAACGCCCGCCCCCATCAGCCTCGTTTGGAGCCCGCGTCACGCGGACCGCTTGCGACCCTGATTGAACGACCGAAGTTTGAACGGTTGCTGTGCTGGTCGTGCCAATCGACGCCTGCCATACGCCATCTACCGCATCGCTTGGTAGGGATGCGACCTGGCCTTCTAGTGTGCCAGTGGAGTAAGACGGGGATTCAAATCCCTCGCCGTCAACAATATCAATAACGGCTGCTTGCGAGCTGCAAGCCAACAGAAAAGTGAGCGCTAAACCAAAAACGGCCCCGCCCTCAACAGGAAGAAAACGCTGCGAAAGCAGCGTACCAAGTTTTGCGTACATCATTAGCTCCCCTTTGAATAAACCAACTATGACTTAGATCGCAACGAAACTGTTCAAAAATACCGGCCTTCGCAGGCCAATCGCTCACGTTGTGAGTACTCTCGAATACCCAACAGTAACGCAACTTGTGAGATCGAACGAGAGGGTCGGCGGCTGCGCAATGCACGCCTATGCCTTGAGAATAAATGTGTTCCCACTCCAGGTCAACGATTTTCCTCTCGGAATATGGAAATTGCCTTTCGCAACCGTGGCTGAAATGGAGTTAGCACAAAAAAGCCCGGCAGCCAAAATATTTGGCCGCCGGGCTGGTTGGTCGTTATCAATCACCTAATGCCCACCGAAATCAGAACGGCGGACGCGGTGGTGGCCGGTAGGGACTACGTACTGGCGGCCGATAATTGGGTCGCCCCGAGATTCCAGCTGCCAGCTGTGAAGACCGGCTCGCAGATACTCCGGTAATCGTAACGCCTGTGCTTGCCGAAGAAGAGACGGTCTCATCAGCGGCAGCACCAGCTTCCGCCGCCTCAGCGACAGGGCTGACTTGCGGCGAATTGAATCTCTGAACTCTCGGAAATCCGAATCGATTCGAAGCAAAACGCCGTGACTGGCCCAGCCGAAACGGGTTGAACGATCGCGATCGAACGTTTCGGACTCCTCGTGGCTGGCTGTCGTTGAGACTCGCCTCGTCGGATTGTGCAAACCCGGTTGACCCCGGAAGGGCCAAGCACAAGCCTAACAGTGCAATTGTGAAAGTCTTTGCTGTCATACCTAGTCACCAAGAATGAAATGCCTAGTGATCATCAAAAATGTTGTCTCATTGGGGGGAAGCGCCGAACCCGACCGGCGGAAAGGCAAACTGCCTTCCGTGCTCGTACGATAGCCTCACCAGTGAGCTAAGTCAAGCAAATGCCACCGATTTCGTGGATATTTCTCCCCGTTCCGCTGAATATTGTCACGAGCTGCTACGCGTGGCTCGTCTCAACTTGTCCCTATAGTTCGCGAAAACTCTGGAATATCAGTTGTTCCGCTGTTTGGCCCGTATCTGGTCGATTAATTCTGTGGCAGCTTTCGACCGCGGTTTTAGCCGCAGGACGATATTCGCCTGGCGGAGCGCTTCTTCTGGTTCACCCACTTCGAGCAATGTACGTGCGAGCAGCATGCGCCAGCTCACGCGCCCGTAATCTTGGCCCACCGCCTGGCGCAACAGGTCAATGCCCGCATCTGCGTTACTGTTGTTCAACTCGATTTGTGCCAGCGCCACGAACTGCGCCGCTGTCGCCCGCCCCGAAGCCACCAATTTACGCAGCTTGACGACGGCGCGGTTTCTCAACCTCTCCGCATCCTCAGATTGCGGTGGATCAGCATCGTCCAGAATCTTGGCCAACAATTCGAGTCGGCCGTACTTATCTTCCGCCAGAGCCTCCGCAAATTCCAGTTGTTGTGGTCTGAAATCGCTGACACATAGCCGTGCGACCGTGTCGAACTGCCCAGGATCGAGCGTGACGGTCCGGCGAAGATAGGGTTTCGCTTCCTCCCAGCGACCTTCCATTGCCGCGAGCTGACCGGCCACTAGGTTCGTGGGCGCATGAAATGGCGTCAGCCGCGCTGCGTGATTGATAAGTTCCTTACCAGCTCCATCCCCAAGAACGAATGTCCGCAATTCACCTTCCAGCCCATGAATCGGTCCGTAAATTGGACATATCGTCCGCAATGCTGCTAGTTCCTGTACCAATCGCGATACAAATTGAACACTGTTGTCATCCACAAGTATGTCACCAGTATCTGAATCGCGTTCGCGACTGATCGACCGCCAGCGATACAGGTTCAACATGTAACCTCGCTTTACGTTGGTCGGCTCAAGTTCGGCTGCTCGCTCAGCCGCAGTAAGCAAATCTACGTAGTCCTGGTCAGCGCCCAACCAGCTGTTGCTTTCGAGCCGCTGCTCCATCCCGAAGGCCATGTTTGACCAAGATTCCGACTGATAATACCAGAACGCCCCAGACAGCCCCCAACAGCAGGTAGCGACCGCCAAAATGCTCACCGTCACCGCAAATGCTGTGCTGCGTCTACGAGCAACATGTTTGCGTTCGACCCGACTTTCGTGGGATCTTGTTTTACGTCGCTCGTAACGGGCCACGCACACTAACAATCCGCTATTCACCGCCGTCAGCACAAAGACGCCCGGCAGGCGTTGCCCGAAATCGCTAAGGCTGTGCCATGCCGCGGCTAGCAAGCCCAGACTTAGACCAAATGCCGCTGTGGATAGCGTCGTTTTCCCAGTCAGCATCAGCTTCGCCGCCACCCCAAGAATGCTCAACACAAAACAGATCACCGCCGTCGCACCCAAGAGACCAAATTCCTCGAACAGCTGGGCCCAGTCGTTGTCCGCATGTTCAGCCATGCTGCGACTCGTCGCAGTGTCATACAGTGGGAATACGTACTCGTGTGTCCCCAGGCCAGTTCCCATAGCCGGGAAGTCACGCCAAGCCCGCAAGGTTCCGGTGGTCAGCTCCAGTCGCCCTGCCAAATCGCCCTGCTCCTCCAGCGCAGCGAAGCGATTGAAGATTTTATCAAAGCTGGTGAAGAACACGAGGATCACCACCGTCCATGGGACGATCGCCAGCAACCACCCGCGTGTGCTCAACACGCCGCGTCGATATAGGGCTACCGCTATGATCCCAACTGCGATCAGCAACGATAAAACGCCATTTCGGCTCATCGATGTGAAAACGACGGTCACACATAAGACGATGCCAGTCAGTGGCCTCAAATAGCGCTCGCCTCGAAGGTCGACCAACCGGCTGATCTGCCCACGATCCCGGCGGCTATCCTCCTTCATGCACACCAAGACGATGGCCAAGCCGGCCCCCAGGGCGAGATTCATGAATTGGCAAAAATGGCTGTGATTCACGAAACTTCCCGACGTCACGACTGAACCTCGCTCGGCAGCCGTCCAGTGCACACGCTGGGTTAGTGTCAGAATCTGCACCACGGCGACGGTCGCCTCCAGGCAACCGAGAACGAAAACACCCCATAGTGCGAGTTTGATCTGTTCCTTGGTTTGAAAAACATTTGCCACAGTCACGAACACCGCGATGAAGATTAACGCCATCCTTAGATCATGGGTCGTCTCAAAGGGATACAAAGTAATCGCGACGAAAGATCCCTCAGTTGCCGCAGACTCACCAACACCTAGGCTTTCCCGCAGCTTAATGCTGTTGTCAGACAACAGCCCAATCATGGTCCGAGGCAGTGGAACAAGTTGCAGGACGATGAGTCCAATGATCGCGACCAGAGGCAGATAGGCCCAGGTTCGTACCAGACGAAAGCTCGGTTCCAGCCAGACTCTCAGGATCAAGCCGACCACCAGCGCAGCCGCTAGAGCAGATACGACCATCTCGCTCCAGGCTTCAACCGCTCCCATGCTGAACGGCAGAAACAGAAGCAAACCAGCCAGTGCGGCAAAAAAGAACCAATCCCAATGGCTCTCGACAGATCGCCTCCCCGCGCTGAAGTCTGTGGTCAACTTAGGCATTGGTAGCGGCGGATGATCGGAACATACTGATTATTAAACTTAACGCTGATGACTGCCACCGGCAGTTCCGGCTTAGGCCTCCCTGTTTGTCGGCCATGGCCCCTCGTGCGAAAACGCTACAATTGGTGACGCCTTCCGCGCGTATTCAAGCCCACTGGCGGCGATCTGATCTACCGCGGGGCCGCTATTTGGCCAATTTGAATGCTCTCGTCCTTCCCAACGATGGCGGTCCTCTCTTGTATTTTCGAAGGTTTCAAAAAAAGCAGATTAAATGACGCAAAAGTGAATCGTTTTGCACGCGCCAATTCCGTTTACTCCCCAGTCGCCTGCTACCTGCCACGATCGACAGCTGCAAAAACAGGTTGTTTTTGCATTCTTCGGTAAACCACACGGCCTCGTACTTTATGCTCTATGGCTGCACCTGGCCGCCCCGGATGGATACTCCGCTAACGATACAGAGATCAACTGGTGGGCACTCTGGTCTCGTCGACCAGCAGCGTAATGCGGTCACTCAGTGCAGGGTTACAGCACCTGCGATCAGCTTCTGGCACCATCGACTAAACCGATTATCTTTGCAACGCACCCCAATTGCGAACATTATTCTTGGCCGTTGATGAGACCGTTTCGCACCACGAGGCGAACTACTGCAGCTCGTTCAAGAATCCGCCGTCTCGACCGACTCTTCGATGGATTCATGGGAGGTGATCGCCCGGCTCTTCTTGAGTTTCCGATTCTCGAGTTGAGGTTCGGACTCACCGTAGGCGACGTCGCTGTAACCGCCGGAAGCGTAGCCGTATGAGCCGTAGCCGTAGCCGTAACCTGATGAGTAATCGGACTGCTTGCGGCCGGGCACTGCGTTGACGACTACGCCCAGACGCTGGGCACGCACACGCCACAACTCGTCCCTCGCTGCGAGGCTCAGCCGGCGGGTTGAGCGATCAGCTCGTAGCACCAGGATCGTCGCTTCGGTCTGAGCGGCGATAACGCGCGCATCCGCGACTGGCATGACCGGCGGCGCATCGATGATGATCTTGTCAAACTTTGACCGTAGCGACTCCAAAAACTCACCGAAAAAGCCATTATTGAGCAACTCAACTGGGTTGGCTGGTCGTGAGCCACACGGCAATACGCTGAGCGTACTCACCTCAGTTTCGAGCATCAAATCATCGGGCGGTTGACGCTCCGCCAGCACGGCTGAGAGGCCACGTTCTGCGGATAACCCAAAGATCTCATGCTGCTTGGGCTTGCGCATATCGGCATCGATGAGCAACACGCGTTGATCTGCCTGTGCCATTGCCAGCGCCAGGTTGCTAGCTACAGTGCTCTTCCCATCCCCCGGCGAGGGCGAAGTAACAGCAATGATATTTGCCTCGTCCCGAGTCAGGCCAAAGTGGATCGCGGTACGCAAAGTGCGAAATGACTCTGCAGCTACCGAATGCGGCTTTTCTACGACGACTCTACCAGTGAGGTGCCGATCTTCTCGCACAGCGGAGAGCGGCAACGCGCCCAGAACAGGCAATTGCAACGTAGCTGTAATCTCGTCAATGGACTTCAGGCGATGGTCTAGCAGATCTCGCAACCAAGCTAGCCCGAAGCCGCAAAGCCCACCCAAAAAAGCGCCTACTGCCAAGAATCGAGCGCGATTGGGGTAGCTGGGCTCCGTCGCTGGGTGCGCGCGATCCATGATACTGACGCTCATTTCGCCAACATTCGCGTGATCGGTCAGGTCTAACTCGCTGATTCTAGAATCGAGAATATCAACTAGACGCTCCGTTCGCTCCACAGCATCCTCCAACGTCGCCAGCTTCGCCGCCCGCGAATTGGCATCCACTGACAGCTGGTATTGAGTTTCATAACTGCGTTGCAATTCTTCGCGCTTTTGATCAAGCAATTGGTACTCTTGGGCGATTCGCTCGACGTAAGCCGCGACGATCGTCTCTTTGCGTTCCTCAATGGCGTCCTTCTGGTCTGCCAGTCTTTGCACTAAATCGGCCTTTGATTTCAGCGCCAATTTCACGCGGAAGTGCCCATCTCCCCAGTTAGCACGCAGGGCGTTGATTTCGCGATCGACGCCTTGAATCTGCTGTTCGATGCCCAACTGCAACTGCTCCTCGATGCGGATCTCCTGAGCCGCACTTTGCTCGGTGCTCGCCAGCTCTAACAAGAACGGTCGCAAACTTGGGTTTTCCAGCATTTCCTGCGTGCGATTGTGGCGCGCCTTCGCATCCAGTAGCAACAACTCAACGCGATCGAGCTCCTGGGCGATCGTGGCGAACCGCTTGGTAATCACGTTTTCTTCGCCGACTTGCACAAGATATCGTGCGTACTGGTTGCGAAATTCCTTGAGCTCATCTAGCTTTCTCTCTAGCTGTCCATCGCGGAATGTCTTTTCTTCGCTTAGTATCTCCAAGACTCGATCCGCGTCCCTTACCCGCTTTTCGGCATATTTTTCGATGTAGGCTTGAACGACTTCGTTGACCAGAAACTGAGCGTCATTTTTGTTGGGTAGCTCAATGTAGATGTTGATGATATCGTCCAATTGGCCGACTTCGACCTTAAGTTCTTTCCGTAGCAAGCCCACCGGATTGTCAACGGTGCGAAACGTTTCCAGGCCTTTGTTTTCCTCGTACACTTCTGCAAGAACATCGGTCGACCGAATCAACTCGGCCTGTGTGTACAGGAAATTCTTTGAAGAGTTGCCCAGATCAAAGTCGGAGCTGAGAATCCTCGGCATGCTGCGCTCGATGAAGATGCGAGACATGCTCGTATAGCGGGGTTCAAGGCGCTGTAGCACGATCCACGCGACACCGATTCCAAGCAGAATCGTCAGCATCAGCAACCACCGCGCCTGCCAGGCGAGCGTTAGGAAATTGGTCTGCGATGCCCCAGCCGTCCCCTCGAGGCCGCCATTTCCTAGGTCAGGATCCAGAGGCGAAGTAGCGTCATATTCGACGAGCGACGACATGGCTGCAGCTTCCAAAGTGTGGAGATCTCTAGCGGCTTGCCGCGGGGATGTGATAGGAAACTGGGAAGTCTTGATCAGCCGCTCGCGGTACGTTGCATTGTATCCTAAGCAGGTCCGATAATGTTGGTTCGCAACGCTTTTCGTTGTCTTTTCTGACACCCGAATGATGCGAACGAGCTGGTTACATTGGTGTAGACGAGTTCAAGGATAATGCCGAATCCTCCGCTCATTAACATTGGCACGCTACACCCAAATTGCGATTTCCCTGCGCAGAACGAGATCGCAGCCTGCGTCTCTCGCTAATTGTTCGCATGCGCCCCTATTCCGAAGGGCAGCCGGATGAGAGCCTCTACCCGAGGTGAAGTGTCCCTCAAACCTCTATAAAATCAGGCTAAGTGCCTTTGTGGCTAGTGTCAAGAAAACCGGTCAGCACACAACCCAAAACAGGCCGCTCACCGGGACTTTGCGGAGACTACTTACGCCCAGGCGAGCTAAACGGCCGGGCGGCCCACGCTGAAGTAACGGAAGCCACGAGCCTTCATGCGCTCGGGCTCGTACAGGTTTCGTCCATCGAAAATCGTCAGCGACTTCATCGCCCCAGACACTTCTTGCCAGTTGGGACGCTTGTATTCATTCCACTCGGTCATGATCGCCAGCGCGTCCGCACCTTGCACGGCTGCGGTGCTTTTGTCGCAGAAGGTAATCTTGTCGCCGTAGACTTTTCGCACGTTGGCCATTGCTTCGGGGTCGTGTGCGCGCACTTTTGCATTGTGCTTCAAGAGATGATCGATCAAGACCAATGCCGGAGCTTCGCGGATATCGTCGGTGCGCGGCTTGAAAGCCAAGCCCCACACGGCAACCGTTTTGCCGGCAAGTTTGCCGCCGAAGTGGGCCTCGATTTTGTCGATCATCACGTTTTTCTGCGCGCGGTTCACTGCGTCGACCGAGTCCAGCATACGCGGTTCGACGCCGTGGTGGCTGGCCATCGCCGACAGCGCTCGGACGTCCTTGGGGAAACAACTGCCGCCATAGCCAACGCCCGGGAACAAGAAGGCAAAACCGATCCGGCTGTCGTGTCCGATGCCGCGACGGACATCGTTGATATCGCCGCCCATGCGTTCGCAAAGATTCGCCATCTCGTTGATAAAGCTGATTTTCGTGGCGAGTAGCGCGTTGGCCACGTACTTGGTCATCTCCGCACTCTCGGGGGTCATGACCAAGAACGGATGCTCGTTGCGCAGAAACGGTTCGTATAGCATCCGCAGCGTTTCAGCCGTCCGATCGTTACGCACGCCGACAACCACGCGGTCGGGCTTTTCGAAGTCGTCGATCGCGGCACCCTCTTTGAGAAACTCGGGGTTGCTCGCGACATCGCACTCTCGGCCAGTCAGCTCCTTGAGTCGAGAGTAAATGCCTGCGTTGGTGCCGACGGGCACAGTGCTCTTGGTCACGACGATCGCATCCTCACGCAGATGTGGAGCAATCCCCTCAACAACCGACCATAATGCCGACAGGTCCGCAGCTCCATCGTCGCCTTGCGGCGTGCCGACGGCCAGGTAGACGATCTCCGCCGGTTTGACTGCGGCGGCCAAATCGGTCGTAAAGCTCAAACGTCCGTCGTGGACGTTGTCCAATACCATCTCCTCTAGGCCTGGCTCGAAGATAGGCACTTGGCCCTTGGTCAGCGCGGCAACCTTGGCTTCGTCGATGTCAACGCAAACGACTTCGTTGCCACTATCGGCGAAACAGGTCCCCGTGACCAAGCCGACATAGCCCGTCCCTACGACTGCGATCTTCATAGATGCCCTATTCTCACTCCCATCGAGATGGTGTCTTGCTCGAATCTCATAAGCAGGATTTCCCAGATAGTCCGGAGAGGCCATCGTAGCACAAATGCACCGATTGTAACCGCTACGCGACCTCCTCCAGTGTCAAATGCCCAAAGTATTTTTTGAGACTGTTTTATTCGGTGGGAGGCGAATACAGCACTATGTATTGAATAGTTCTAGCTCACCATTCGAGGGCTAGTTTCCTGGGGACTGCCTATGGTGGACTCCGTCGTTTCATGGTTTCGGCAGATCCCGAAAACGCAATGAGTTGACACTTGGTACCAAGGATGTCGGGTTTCGAACCGGCCGACCTCGCTAGCGTGCGGCTTTTCCCTGCGGTTGGCTTGCTTCCCGGCCCTGGAGATGTCACATGGCCGGATCGACAGACAACCGCTCAGGCTCTCTTCGATCTTCGTTGCCCCCATGCGGCTGTAGATCGACTAGCGTCAAAGGCAACACGCAGCTATCTACTGCTCATGCTCGCTTCTAATTCTGCCGCCCATCTTCGCCCGTTTCCGATAGCCCTCGTGCTTAGCGTAGTTCGCAGCAGTCGAACAGCACGGCATCACTACAGACTTTGTCCCAACAAGAGAAACCTATGGTCAGAACTGAACCATCGAGCCCTATGTGGCCTTCGGCCAAGATTTTCTCACTTTGCTGGCCAGCAGAGGAGAACGATGTAGCTATTCGAAGCTCGACAGTTATTGGTAGATTGAGCGAATCAACCGCTCTTGGCAGCTGCAAACTTGTTGAAGCAATGAATGGGACCGCTGACTCGCTTTGCGACATTACTGGAATGCGCGCTATATAATTGTCATTCCGTTGCTAGCCATGCGATTAGTGTCGCGGGCGTTCGGGCATACCTATAAGCTTGAGCGACTGGCACGCAGACCAGCAACTCGTCGGGAGCAGGCTTTGGGTTTTCCTCCCAGCTTGGCTTGGAATTCGCGCCTCCCGGGATTTAGTTGGCTCTCACATGTTCCTGGTTCATGATAGTCGGCCTGATTCCCGACATCCGGTCTTTTTGAGTGGCATTTTCCAGACATTCAGCAAGAACCGAAAGGCTTCCGACCGCCTGTTTCCCATGAGATCCCACAATACCGTGATCATCGACCGACACATTAGAGAGCGAAGAAGGCAAGTCCGGTTTTTTACCGAGTTGGAGCACCGAGCTGGGTTGCAAGGCCGTGATCCCAGACTAGACTGGAAGTATGTGTCTGAATGAGTAAAAAATCCGCACCGGTCACAATTGGGGCAGGCTTTCCGAGATTGCACTGTTATCTTTGGTTTGTGTACCTTGGCCCGGTTGCTCTAATTGTACTCAAACAGACTTACCAGATTATTTGAGTCAACTCGCGCTATGGGGAACGTCAATTGCGTGCACCCACGTGGACGGAGTCTACCCGAATGGGCAGCTATAGCTATCAGTCAATGCACTGCAGCCGCTAACCGGCACTTTCAATAACACCAGCACAAACGCAATTCACACACAGTATGCTTCGTGTCCAAGACAATCCCCCGATGGCATACCCGGCCGGCAAACCTTTAGAATTAGCTTCCGGGATGTGGACTGCAGTGTATTGTAAACCCCGCCAGGAAAAGGCCTTTGCGTGGGACCTGTGCCGACAAGAGGTGACCTATTTCCTTCCGATGATCTACCGCGAAACATCCTCGGGTGGACGACGGAGAAGAAACCTTTACCCAATCTTCAGGTCCTATGTCTTTTTGGCTGGTGGGGACCGCGAACGACTGGCGGCGGCAAAAACGAACCGTGTGATTCAGTTCGTGGAAATCGACCATGCTGTACAAGCCAAGTTCCGCCAAGAAATAGCATCTCTCGAATTGGCACTGAGAAAATCACCAACTGAGATAAAGCTATCCCCACATCTCGCCGCAGGAATGCGGGTCCTGATCAACGGCGGACCGATGAAGGGTGTCGAAGGCATCGTAGTCAATTCGGGTAACCCCACGCGTCTGTGGATCGGTGTGACGATAATGGGAGCTGGTGCAAGCCTCGAGATTCATGCGGACCTCATAGAACCCCTATCAAACGTTGGCGCAGCAAAGTCGGAGTCGACAGGCACGATCGAGTTTAGTGTCGGTTCAGGCCAAACGGTCGCGATTAGAAAATCGAGTGTGTTACGTGATCAGACCTCGCACGGCGCATCGCTCGGGCAATAGCGTGTCAGGGCATGCACTCTATCTCAAACGAATACGCTGGTGAGTAACGCCGGGAGATTAGCTTGGGACAGAGTGGAAAAAGACATGCCGGATCGGCTCCTGCGAGTGATTCGATTGTGATCGCCCTCAACCGACTTAATGGGCGGGTAGTATCGTAGAATCGATGAACTGACCGGCTGTTGAATGGGGTAATTCGAAACGATGCGCAAAAGGTATACCACTGACAGAGTTCTTGTAACGGGCGGAGCAGGCTTCGTCGGCAGCCACTTCATCGAGCTGCTGTTGCTGCGCACCGACTCCCAGATCGTATGCCTAGATAATTTCAACGACTATTATGATCCACGTCTCAAGGAGGCCAACACCTCAAGCTTCGCCGACCACGATCGCGTCACGATCGTCCGCGCCGACTTTACCGACACTGCTGTCGTCAATTCGTTATTCGAACAGCATCGTTTTCGGCAGGTCATGCACTTGGGAGCTTATGCTGGTGTTCGCTACAGTGTTGCCAATCCGCACACCTATTTCGAGAACAACGTAACTGGCACGCTAAATTTGCTTGAAGCGGCAAGGAATTACCCGGTCGAGCAATTCGTACTGGCATCCTCCTCGACTGTTTACGGCACTGGTGCGACGATCCCGTTCAGCGAGCAAGGGATAATTGGAATTCCGGCCAGTCCGTACGGAGCTTCGAAGCGCGCTGCTGAGCTTTTGGGGCTAACATATTTCGCGTTGCATGGAGTACCCGTCGTCTGCGTTCGACCATTTAGCGTGTACGGTCCGCGCCTCCGCCCCGATTTAGCACTGTCGATCTTTACTTCCAAGATCCTCAACAGCGAACCAATCGCAATTTACGGAGATGGCTTGGTACGTCGCGACTTCACCCACGTGGTTGACATCTGTGACGGCATGTTCGCCGCACTCAACCTACCCGCAGCGGCCGGCAGGGTGTTCAATCTTGGACACAGCGACCCGATCGCGATTATCGACTTGGTGAGAATGCTTGAGAGCGCAATCGGCAAGCAAGCCAGTATTTCTTTCCGACCGGGCCGTAAGGAAGATCTCCCCGTCACTTTCGCGGACTTAACTCTAGCTGAGGACGTGCTTGGCTATTCGCCTCAAATAGGCATCAATCAGGGACTGTATGACTATGTTCGCTGGTTCCAAGAAGCCGAGGCTTCGTTGGCGAAACCCGACAACAAGCGATCAGTGTTTTCCGTGTAGGCGATCAATCAAAGCTCGAGACTTTAAAGACCTCGCTACTTTGCAGGCTGTCAGAGCCTCTCTGCGGACTTGACCTGCCTATATGCACTGTCGTGAATTCTCCGCCCTCACAAGGCCTTTCTATCGTCCGCGCTCAGTGGCATGTCATCAAATTCGTTGAAGGTTAGTCTCGTTGCATTCTTGACCTCTCGCAACGCTAACGGGGGATTGAATAGTCTTTTCGAACTGTTTTCCAACGTCGAAGGCTGCGAAACCGCTCTCACGACACAAGATAACAGCCCCTTGCTCGAGCGATGGCGGCAGCACTCAATCCAGACCAGACAGATCCCAGCGCACAACCAGCTGTCAAAACTAGGGTCCCTGTTCGATACACTTCGATGGAACATGCATTTCCGGAAACAGCTTGATTCGGACAAACCTGATTTGGTGATTTGCAATGACATACTTGCACTACTACATGCTGGCCTAGCTGCCAAGTCAAAAGGTATCCCCATTGTATTTTTCATCAGAGATGTCTTCGAACCATCTAGACCTTACACGCTTAAGTGGCGACTCGCTCGGTCACTAGCTAAGGCGATAATCTGCCTTTCCCAGGAAATGGCTTCAGAGATCGACCGCCGGTTACTTCCGCTCACAGCAAATGCGGCATCAGTCGATTGGGTCTACAGCGTAATCAACTTTGACAGAATGCAACCGTGTAGCCGTGACGAGAAGCGGCGAAGGCGGCGATTGCGGAGAATATCGGATGATGAGTACGTAATCGTGAATGTCGGCGGTTTCTGTGACAAGAAGAATCAACTGGGGCTCATACAACACTCCGCTCAGTTGCTCGATGCACTCCCAAATGCCCGACTGTATTTCGTAGGAGACTTCGACCCGGAGAACGACGAGTATAGCTGCAGATGCCTAGACGCCGCCGAGAAGATAAACCTCCTTGAGCGAATTGTCTTTATCGGCTATTCCCATAACGTATCAGATTGGTACCAAATGGCCGACTGCACGCTCCTCGCGTCGCGACGGGAGGGGCTTGCGAGATGCATGATTGAGTCACTGGCATGCGGAACCCCTGTGGTCTCTTTCGAAGTCACCTCCGCGAAGGAGATTCTCGGGGCCTATCAATGTGGAATGGTCGCCACTCAGGGGAACTACAGAGAACTTTTCGCGAGTATCGAGCATCTGGCATCCGACGAGTTCTTGCGCACTGATATGGGTGGACGCGGAATTCAAATAGCCAGAAGACTCTTCTCCGCAGACAAGAATACAGTGAAGCTAAGACGAATACTGGAGACACAGCGTTGAACGCTGCAAGTCAGCCGATTCAGCGCCAAACTCACAAACAGCCGAAAACGCCGGCGCAGCTTAATCCGTTCATAGAAGTTACAGACTCGGTTCGTGCCCTGGCAAGCTGCGTTGTCGCAATCAGCTTATGTGTAGTTTGGTACATTGGACTTACGAGCAATACAGGTGCTCCTTGGCAGAAACTGAGACTGATTGCGGCAACTGCCTACATTCTTATTTCGACCGCCCCACTCTATCGCATATGGAAGAGCATTGGGCTTCTACATCCACTGTACGTGATTTCCGCTTACGCCTTCTTAAAGGGAACGCTCCCCGGCTTATCCACTCTTGCAGAGGGAATTGATAGGCACATCGCACTCAGCGGAATGAGCGCCAGCGACATCGCTTACTTGCACGTCCAAGTTCTGGCCCTCAGGAGCCTAACTTGGCTCTGCATCTTCGCCGGATTTCACTACGCACATGGGATTGATTGGAGGTTTCTATCGATCCGCGAGCGCGACAACGTCCTCGCAACGGGTTCACTCATAGGGCTAGCAATTGGGCTAACCTGTTTAATCCTCTTGGTGGATCTGTCAGGCGGAATCTCTGAGCACTTAAAGAACATTACGCGCGGCATGGCGAACAAAGTTTGGGTCAAGGATGCTTCTATGGCCTCCACTTATGCCAGCCTCGTACCGATGACGGTTCTTGCTCCTGCCATATGGATTTTTCGCAGGGAGGACGCCTTCGCAAACCCCATTTTCTGGACCACCGCTCTCTGCTCAGTGTCTTCGGCGTTTCTAATAAATGGTCGACGCTCAGCGATTCTAATGATTGTGCTTGTTCTCGTGGCATGTTGGATTCTACGTCGCAAGTCACTGGCCATTGGCAGACTAACGATCATTGGCCTACTCGTATTTCTCAGCGTCGGGATACTGGGCGAATTCCGTAGATCGAACTGGAACTCGCGACAGCTTGATGTAAATGCGTTCACTGAGCACACCGTCGACGATGCCTTCGCAATGTCACTAAATGAGCTGGGATCGCGGCGCGACGGCGGTGCGATCTATCCAATTGTTGCGTGGGTACCAGAGCGTGTGCCCTTCAAATTTGGTCTCAACTACCTCAAGTACTCGTTTAGGTTCATACCGCGAATTGTGTGGCCAGACAAGCCTCGGGGGATTGGAATTGAATGTGCCGAAGTGTTTTATGGCAGACGAAACACCGGTGGTATACCTCCAGGGGGCGTCGGGGAAGCGTATTGGACCGGAGGAGTGGTTGGGGTAGTCCTCGTATATTCGTTCTGGGGGGTTATATTGAAGTCGATCGGCAACTTTTTCCTGAGGTTTCGCCACACCGCGACCGGCAGCCTGATCTACTTGGCCACAATAACAAAGCTAGGCCCAAGTGAACCTCAATTCCGTGCTTGGCTTTATATGACTGGCCCCATCGTCATTGTTCTGTGGTTCCTGGGAATCATCGGCCGAGCACCACTGCGGACTAGTCCATCTCCGCCTCTGCGCAAGGCTGCCGCCAGTTAGGCCAGGCCGCCCACAGCCACAATGCCACCTCCTAAGCAGATTTTCATCGTGGGTGCCCCAAAGTGTGGCACAAGTGACCTGTTCTACAGACTTGCTCAGCATCCGCAGGTAGTTGGAAGCGAGCCAAAAGAAACCTATGCGTTGCTAGAAGAATCCCATCCACTGCATCAGTCGAAGACAGTGAATGGGATTGAGGAATTGACTGCGGCGTCTTGCCAGTTGCTAGAGCACTCAGATCTACGCGACCTGCGAGCTCTACCAATGGTCTTTGTAGAAGGAACTACTCACCACCTCTATTCGAGCAACGCGAGAACGGCGATTCACGCATATGGCGAAAGCTGCAAAGCGATTGCGGTTCTTCGACAGCCAAGCGATCGAATTTTGTCCTCTTTCCTATACACCAAGCACAACCTTGCCCGGCTCTCAAAACCCATCTCTTTCGAAGAATATGTCGATCTACTGCTCACTGGCCGCACAAACAAGATCCTGACAGCAGTAGGGCATCGCGTCAGCGGGCCAATCCTGGCAGATGAATTACGTCTGAGCACTTACGCGCTACACGTTTCAAAATGGATACAAAAACTCGGCAGCGGCAACTTTAGGGTGCTGATTTCCGAAGACTATTTCCGAAGTCCGAACTGCGTTGTGCAAGGCCTCTGGGGATGGCTTGGCCTGAACGAAGACGCCGCAACAATTTCAGTCTATGGGCATCGAAATACGACCAAGCGGGTAGGTGCATTGAGACTTCAAAAGCTCGCAACAGCGGTCAATCGCAACTGCCCCAGATGGTTGCTGCCCCAGTCTATCAAGTCGGCTTACTTCAAACTTCAGAGTCTACTTGCGGATTCAGGCGAAGATTACTCTTCTGCACTGCGCCGATTAGATGAACACTTCGCTGATAGCATCGAGAGTCTCGAAACCTTACTTGATCGATCACTCGACATCTGGCAAAGACCATGAATCTCTCAGGTTCCATGAAGACTCGGAAGGAGTTACAGCGACCTTTTTTCGCATCCCCAAGAGTTCGCTACCTGATATGAAAAGCTCGATCTTGGCAGTGACAACGCGTCTAGGTGGCGGAGGCGCTGAGCGTCACTTGGTACGCATCTCCAATCACCTTTGTAGAGACTATTCGGTAAATCTTGCCGTATTGCGGCCCAATGGTTCTTATGAATCCTTCCTTGCCCCGGGACTTGATGTAACCCACGTTAGCCCGAGCTGGGCGCGCCGTTCGACCAACCTCTCAAGTCGCTTTTCCACATCTCGACTTGCTCGCCTCATCGAAGACATCGGTCCAGACTGCTGCATGTCGTTTCTCGAGCCTGCCGCCGCATCAACCTACCACGCCCTTTCTAAATCGCGTCATTACTGTCCCCACATTGTTGCGATCCAAAACAATCCCGCGCAAACCTTCAGGTCATTGAATGGATTCCGTCGAAGGTACTTACGCGCTGGTGCCGAAGTGGCCATAAAGCACGCCGAACATTTGATCGCAATATCCGAAGGCGTAGCGGCCTCGACACGGGCAAGGTGGCCTCAAGTGAGTGATCGCATCAGCACGATTTACAATGCCGCTTTTGACGACGTCGAGCAAGCTGCAGAGGCTTCCCAAGAGCCGATTCCTATCAAGCGTGGTCACGAATTTCAGTTGGTCGCGTGCGGGCGTCTAACAGAGCAGAAAGGGTTCTGCGACCTGATTGAGGCTATGCGGCTGCTTGCCGATAAATTGGATGTAGGATTGTGGCTGCTGGGCACTGGTCCACTCGAAGATGAGCTGCGCTGTCAGGTGAAAGCAGCGCGACTCGAGGATCGCATCACTTTCTTGGGTTTTTATTCCAACCCGCTTGCATTCTTCGCCAAAGCGGATCTATTCGTGCTCTCCTCTTGGTGGGAGGGTTTTGGGAACGTCCTCGCAGAATCGATGTGCGTTGGTACGCCGGTTGTTGCCACTGACTGCGACTATGGCCCTGCTGAGGTTACGCTTGAAGGCAGATATGGTGTGCTGGTGCCGCCCATGCAGCCTACTAAATTGGCGGAGGCTGTAGAGTCAACACTGCTCAATAGAGAACTACGGCGAAGACTCTCGGCTGAAAGCTTGAATCGGGCTTCCGAATTCTCCGCCAAAAAAGTCGCCAGTGATTACTCCAAGATCATCCAAGAAGTTCTGTCGCATCATCCTGTTGCGTTGATTTAGCATGGCAACTGCTTCGTAGTTTGGCCGCTCACTTACGGTTCTAGTCGACAGTCTCTCTCAATCGTCCAACTGAATTATCGTTGAATGCTTCCTTAATTTCTCCTGAAATCGGTTCTTTTGCAGCAACAACGTAGTAATTGCAGTTGCCGGCGGCTTTGCCAACATAATTACGCACTTGTCGGCCAAGCCCTTTTCTGAACGAATTCGAAGGCCTTTTTGAGCGAAAACTAATGTTCGGGAGCCAGACAATCTCTCTGAATCCAGCTCTGCCAAGCAGGCACTCCAGAGAACCTTGTGTGTAGAATTGCATGTGCCCAGGAGCATTAAGCAGCACTCCCCCCAGCCCCCTGAAGAAACTAAGCAGGTGGAAGTTAAGTGATCCGTACGCAGGGACCTTAACAATCACTACACCATTGTCTCTTAGCAGTCCAGCAGCACGACATAAGAAGTCAAATGGTGACTCAAGGTGCTCAGCGACATCCCAGAATGTAACGCAATCAAATCTATGCTCAAACGAATGGGTGAGGAAATCGGCGGCGGTTGCTTTCATTCCTTTTGACTGAGCAATCTGCACACCATCTGACGAAACGTCTATACCCTCACAGATTATCTCAGACTTCGCAGCCGCAACCAGAAATTCGCCGTTGCCGCACCCAACATCGAGCAAACGAGAGCCCGGGGGTAAGAACGGCCGGAGTCGGGTGCGGAGTTCGGCAAGCACTACAGAACTAAAGTACTCGTCAATACGAAAACCTGGGTAGTCGGTCTTGTAATTCGCTTCGATCCCAGCCAAATCGCCATCGGCCAGATTAAGCCACCGATGACCACAGCCAGTGCACTCGATTACGGGAAGACAAAGCCCGCCTCTGAACCGCAATGCAGTCATTCTAGACTTTATGAACTCTTCATTTCCACATGCTGGACATGGCTTCGCACTCACAGAATCGCTCCAATGCTCATCGATACAAGACTTTCAGTCCCCACATTCTAGTCACCGAGAGAATCAGACGACAATGAGGCCCTCTTAACGTGCTCTCCATTGCCAATCGTCCCCAATTGTGCAGACATTCAGTGCCTGCACACTTACTGCTATGTGCTTTTGCTCTTGCGGCAACTCTCTCTGCGACGAGCCCTTGCCTTGCCGGCGGGGGTCCTGAGCATGTGTTTCTGTTGGTCAACCAGAACAGCAGGGATTCGATTGCAGTTGCAGAACACTACGCTAAAGTACGGATGATCCCACAGAGCAATGTCTATCGGATGGACTATCGTGGGAGCAGAGAACGGATAACATCGAATGAATTCCGAGACCAAATACTCAAGCCTGCGATCAGCGAGATCGGACAGCGCAAGCTGGGCCGCCAAATCGACTATCTTGTTTACTCGTGCGACTTTCCCATAGCAGTTAGATTTCATGGCGATTTTCCTAGCCGGGAGTTTCCACCCTACTTACAACCGACAGCGTCGATTACAGGAGCAACATACTTTGCTCGCATGGTGCAGAGGAAAGATATGCGCATGTTTCTTCCTGAGGCGAATGATTATGCCGCGGTAAGCGACCAAAGCAATTGGGGAGAATCTCTTGCCTTCGACGCACGCATAAACTGGCACGAGAAGCTGACCAATCTAGAACAGACTCGCCGATCCCACTATCTACTTTGTGCGATGCTGGGTGTCACCTACGGACGCGGCAACACTGTTGCGGAAATCAAGGATTACCTCGATAGGGCTGCCAAAGCCGATGGTACGAAGCCCACTGGCAAGATTTACTTTGTCAAGAATAGCACCCGGCGTTCGACTCCCCGGCACGATCAATTTGCTCGGGCTGTTGAATTACTCTCCGAGGAAGGCGTCGATGCTGAGATTCACACTGGCAAAACCGTTAGTGGATGGCCCTACATCGTCGGCCTCACGTCGGGGCATTCACAACTTAATCTCTCTGAATCAGGCTGCCGCTTCTCTCCAGGGGCCATCGGTGATAATCTTACAAGCCACGGCGCAAGATTTACGGGACCCAGAAGCGGCGGCAATCACACTTGCATCAGCGAGTTCCTGCGGCTAGGTGCCGCGGGTGCTTGCGGCACTGTTGCTGAGCCAACAAACTTACCGCATAAGTTTCCCAACGCATCCCTTCACGTCCACTATGCCCGCGGATGCTCGCTCGCGGAAGCATTTTATCAGTCTGTCCTTTGCCCCTATCAGCAATTGCTGGTTGGCGATCCCCTTTGCCAACCCTGGGCGAGTCCACTCTCCGTAGACGTCAATGTTTCTGACCGCAGCGATCAACGCAACAGGCAAGTAATCTTGACGCCCATTGCAAAATCAGCGTCCAGAACGCGGATTAAGGAGTTTCGACTGTTTGTCGATGGCGTGCTAATCGATCGCTGTAAAGAGGACATGCACCTCGTAATTGATTGCGAGAAACATTCCGTAGGCAGCCATGAGCTACGGGTCGTTGCCATCGAGGATACACCGCTGGAGAGGCAAGGAAAATGGCTGAAATCTATCGCTCTTGGAGCGAAGCTGAAGAGTGATGTTTCTTCGTACAAGCCTGATTGATGTAAGCAAATGCCGGCAGTTGAAAGCGTTCTGTACCCAAGGGTCTCGGACAAATCGTAACAAGGAAATTCAGGAACAAAAACGCCGCGGTATCGGTACAAATCGTGGTTCTACAGAAAAAAGAATTTGCTGTTAGTCGACGCAAGAGAAATTCATGAACGAAACAAAGCCGACTCGAAGATTGACCTCTAAAATTCGCGACAAACTCCATCGATTTTCTCTGACGAAGCACAAGCTCTCGACACGCAACTTGGATAAACTCTGTCGTGAAAACGCCACCGACGAATTAACCCTTGTCATTCATTCTGAGGATGTTGAGTACTTAGAACACTTCCCGAACGCGTACGCGGTAACAAAACGAAAAGATGTGCCTGCCGACCTCTATGTAGATGTCCACTATCGGGAACTTAGTCAAATTCCAAGCGAAAGCTATAGAGTCATTCTGTGCACTGGCCTACTGGAGCACATACCAGATCCGGATCGACTTATCAACGAGTTCCACCGGATACTAGAGCCTGGGGGAAGAATAATAATCAGTGCTTCAGCCGTATTCTCATTCCATGAGTGCCCAGATAATTTTTTCCACTTCACGCCTTACGGTATTAGGCTGCTCTTCAAGGACTGGGACCACTTCGAAATGCTCCGCGGTGCGAGCCAGCCATTCGAAACGATCGGGATCCTCCTGCAAAGGATTCATCTCCAATGCGATATATTTGCACCAGTACGGGTTTTGGTAGAGTGCCTATTCCATACGATACCACTTCTCGATTTTTTCGTAGTTCGCCAGTACGATACGCGTCAGTTCAAAAACGAACAGAGTCTAACTGATTCCATGTTGCCCTCGAACATGCAGGCAGTGGTGGTAAAATGAGACGCATCATGAACTTGGTCCCGCTGCAAACCCATATGAGGTGAAGTCAGTTCTAGTTATTCGCCGCGGAAGAACGGGCATCGCATATTGCGCAAATTCCAAACCTTACTATTGCAGCGGCTGCCAAAGTCGGGACGACATTTTTGCGGGGGTGCTCGACCGAGCATCCGCAGCTAACTCCTTTTCGCACCGAAGAAATGCAATTCTTCCCAAAGAATTTCAACAATGGCATCGACTGGCACAATAGATTCTTCAGCTGTAGTCGGAAGAAGTAGTCGGACTATGAAGGAGGTATCTCTCGGATACTTCGTCCGTCTGTTGCGAAAAGGATGAAACCCTGCGTACTCCAATTCAAAGTGATCTTCCTGCTACGTTAGCCAGTTCAACGACCTTAGTCAAACTATCAACAATACAATAGATTAAATAAAGGTTCTGAAACTGCCGAGTTACAACTTTTGTTGATTCAGGACGTCGACCTGTACAATTGGGCAGGTTGCCTGGACGATGAACGTTGTAGATGCAATGTCTGACGGATTATCTATATTGATCGGCCGACCTCTTATGAGGAATGCTCTGAACACGGTCAAATCAAGGTCATTGGAGCTGAAGTAACGTTTACGGACGGTGTAAAAGTCGATTGATTGTTCGAACGACCTTAGACAGGCAGCACCGAAACTAGCTGCCGTCACCAGAGAGAGATTGCCATTACTTCCCTCAGGCAGGCGAAAAGCGTCGTTAATGCAGCACTGAATAGACACGGCAAACACCTAGCAAGCGGTGCTTGGGTGTTGCTGACAAACTTTACACGTCAGCTGCTTTCGATTGCATTTCTTGCAGTCCTCGTGCGACGATTTGACCAAGAACACGTCGGCAAGTTTCAACTGATACTCGCAACTGTTGGTCTAGCACGAATGTCAAACTTAGTAGGACTTGGGCCGACTGTTGCTCAGTCAGTGGCCCGGGGACACCTTGGTACTTTTCGGACAGCACAGCGTTGGCGGATATGTTCTAGTTTGCTTGGGGGAGCTTGCCTGGTAGTTTATGGCCTCGCTTTCAATACAGACCGCGAATTGAGCGCCTCGATAATCGCTTCCGGACTACTTTTTCCTTTCGCTTGTGGGTTGGCTCTATGGCCCGACTTTCAGGCTGGAAAGGGCGATTTCCGCCGGAACGCAATTTTCCTGGGGATCTTCCACGGCCTCTCGTATAGCGGCATGATTGTCGCCTTGCTTTTCGCGAATACTGGACTGGTCGCACTTGTAGTAACTATGTTGTGCATTCAATCCGTGGTAAACGTTGTCATCGTTTCCAAGATACTCCGCGGAATCCCGCGGACCCTAACTGCTGAATCTGGAGCGATAACCTACGGACTACAGACTTCGCTGTACGCAATTTCGAATGTTGTAGGAAACCATATCGATAAGCTGTTACTGTATTACTGCCTTTCGCCGGCCTCGCTCGCTGTCTATTCGATTTCGGAACGCATCCCTGAAATCCTGAAGAACTATATCAAGTCCACGAGAATAGTGCTTGTCCGCGAATTCGCACGTAAAGAGTATTTTACGCCAGAACTTAATAAAAAACTCTACATTACAGGCTGTCTAATCTCAGCTGGAATACTAATGGTGATCGTCTTTGCAGTACCTTGGCTACTGCCGTTGGCGTTCACAGATACCTACCGGGATTCTGTATTGTACTGCCAATTGCTATGCGGCACGTTAGTTCTTGGCCAAGTCGCTCAGACTCGTAAGACGTTCCTCGACTCGCGTCTTGACGCAAAGGCGAATCGAAATGTCACCCTGGGAAGCAACGCCATTAGGATCTGTGCGTCGCTGGTATTCGTACCATTTCTCGGCATACTCGGTGCCGTCATTGCCACCGCAGTTTATCGGTTTTCAACTGGGCTCTTCGTGTCTCGCGCCGTTAGACGTTATCGGTCACCTGACGCTCTGCTGGGTGAATAGATGCCAATATCAGAATATCCGGCAACGAACACACACCGTACGCGGCTACAGCTGCGATCTTCGTAAATTGGTTACAGATTGCATGGCTGAAGCTCCTGAGCGTTGTTTGTGTTGATTAGACCCTGACGGTTGTGGATACTTAGCGATGATACTTGACAGCAATAAACTTAGTAAGAAATGCCTGGCCGGTTACGACGTTTGCGTCATCGGCTCAGGACCTAGCGGTATGACCGTTGTCACAGAACTAGCAGGAACTGGCTTTCGGATTTGCCTCGCGGAAAGTGGGTCTCATGAGTCCACTAACAAAGGCAATGCACTCCAGAAACTACACGTAGATGAAGGCCTAGAAATCAAACCTTACTCTCGCGAACGTCGACTCGGTGGTTGTTCAACGACATGGGCAGGTCTATCCAGCCCACTTGACGAAATTGACTTCTCACCGAGAGATTTCATGGAGTTCTCCGGATGGCCGATATCTCGCGAGGAGCTGATTCCATATTACAAGCAAGCATCAGAACGTTATCGATTCCCGCGTCTTGAGTCAATAGAAGGCCGACCATCAGAGAAGGCCCGTCACCATTCTGATCTCCGCGCCTCCTGGGCGGTGCTCGAAGAGAAGACGTTTCTAGCACAAGCCGATGCGCAGAATTTCTGGAAAGAACATGGAGATATATTCGAGAATCACAGCGGCTGTGATTGCTATTATAATCTTTCAATCAAGCGCCTCTGCACTAGTCAATCAGGCGAAATACAGACCGCAGAGGCGAGGACGGCGATTGGCAGGCGGATCACCATTGAGGCGAAAACCTTCGTCCTCGCGTGCGGAGGGATTGAGAACGCACGAATTTTGTTAAACTCGAACGATCTGCATCCTGCCGGACTTGGCAATCAGTACGATCAAGTAGGCAGGTATTTCATGAACCACCCGAAGGTTAACTCCGGGACGCTGCGACTTACCAAGAACATACGAGACTCACCCTACTACTTTGGCGCTATGCAGGACGGCTTGGCTGGGTACACGGGTCTTCGATTCTGCGAGGATGAGCAGCGGAAGCTTGGCGTGCTGAACTCCTACGTCAGGTTCGTCCCAGTATATCCATGGTCAAAAAATGCGGGAGTCGAGGGTCTTGTGTATTTCGTCAAGAAGTGCAAATCGATTCGGTCATATCTGAAGTGGCAAAGTGCGAAGCGAATCGTTCCACTCCGCGATTACTCGGAGACTGGCGACGACTCTCTATTGCAAAATGCCGAAAAGTCAATCCTCGACTATGCAAAACTGGTTGGATTGATTGCAGTAAACTTGCCTACAGTTTTTCGTTACGGCTGGTCGCGATTGATGGATAAACGCAATTCCCCTCCTATTACAAAAGTTGAACTACGCAACTTTTTAGAGATGGAACCCCATCCAGAAAACCGTGTCTCGCTTGGCAACGAACTTGATCTGCACGGAGACCGAATCGCCAAGGTGAGCTATCAACTAACCGATTTGGATCTTCGATCGATTTGCGAACTCCATAAGGCACTTGCCAAAGAAGTATCACGCCAAGGTATCGGAACGTTGGAGAGCGACATCGAAAACCATCGACATGCATTTGAAGACGCTTCCCATCACATGGGTACTACCCGTATGGGCAAGGACGCTGCTTCGTCAGTCGTGGACGAGAATTGCCGTATTCACGGCGTCCGCAACGTCTATCTTGCAGGCTCTTCAGTCTTTCCAACCAGCGGGTGTGCAAACCCGACGTATACGATTGTGGCCTTGTCAATTCGACTAGCGGCCCACTTGCGCCTGAATCATCGCCAGTATAACCTAGCAGGGTGTACCTATCGGCAATAGACGATAGACCGCAGAGCATCACATGCGTTCTTGCAGAGCTTCAATCCTAGATTACTAACGCATGCCTAGAGACGTCAAACCCATGAAGTGATTCATTGCACGCTTGACAGAGACCAATCCCTAATTGCATCCACACACTCTCCACACCGCGTCTCATGCCATACCTTTGACGCGGTAGATTGGTAAAACTCTATTCATTAACTTGCTCCCTGAATCTTCATGCAGGGCAGTAAGCCATTACCGTCATGGGACCTGCAATGCCACAAAAAACTATCGATTGAAGCTCGAATACGGAGAGACTCTCTTCGCCGAGCACTTGCGTCACATTCGCATACTGCCAGACGGGCTGGAGCTTTCGCAGTTGGTTACCGAAGAAAGCTGTAGTCGCCGAGGGCGAGTCCCCTAGGCAACTTGTTATACTTGCAGACCCCGTCGGCTCCACTTAGTAGGCTTGTGGGACTCGGCGAGCGATATGGATCCAGCGAAAAAAACGTCGAACTGTAAATGGAGCCTGCAACTCAATCGGACGTTGTGCACATTGACCGAGGTTATTCGTGGGACAGCTTCTATCGCGAGCGCCTTGCCTGTATGTCCGCCGCCAAAATTAGTACTGCTGGGTAAAGTATCGGGAGCTACATACACTGTTTATTCTTGAGACGCGACCGGAAGATGGCTTCTAGTCGATCCTATACGAACGATCACCGTCAGCCCTTTCTTCGCGTCGCCCACTTTCCTATCCGTGCGGCCAAAGACTCTTAGCAAGCAGACTTCGCTGTTGAAAATCTCTTACATAACCGCGACCTCGTTTCCTTCCGAGACGGCAAATAGCCACCATGTAATGAAGATGTGCAGCGCCTTAGCGGAACGAAACGTTGAGGTTACCTTGCTATATCCGCGCAACCATTTAAGCACCGAAGGGGCGGACTCGCTGCGCAATTACTACGGCACTAAAGGATCGTTCAAAAACACCAGCCTATTCGTACCCAATGTGATTGCTCGACGACGCATTTTCGCGTGGCTCGCAGTTCGGAGAGCACTTCGAATCAATGCTGCCTTCGCGTATTGCCGCGATATCCCATCTTGCTATCGAGCGATGAGGGCGAACTTACCTGCGCTGCTGGAAACGCATGCGCTACCCAAAACTGGTTCAGCTTTTGAAAAGTTGCTTCCACGGATTTTTGCGCACAGTCTGCTCGTCAAAGTCATAACCGTCACAAAAGCACATCAGAGCGCCCTTATTGAGAAATATGGCTTACATCCGAGCAAGTGCATGGTTTTACCCGACGCCGCAGACATGCCGACTGAGATCGCGCCAATCGAGCTTAATGCAGGTCCTTCGTTGAAAGTTGGTTATGTCGGCTCACTCTTGCCTGGCAAGGGAATGGAACTGATCTCCAGGCTGCCTAAGCTTTGCCCGTGGGCTGAGTTCCACGTGGTAGGTGGGAATACTGTGCAGGTACGAAGATGGCGAGAACAATTGGATGGCCAACCGAACATTAAGTTGCATGGCTATGTCGCTCCATATCGAACGGTTGCCTACCTTAAGGCAGTTGATGTTGTCTTAGTACCCAATCAACATCGGGTAATGGACTGTGGGGGCAAGGATATTGGAAAGTTCACTTCACCGCTGAAGTTATTTGAAGCAATGGCAGTTTCCAAGCCGATCGTGGCATCAGACTTGGAGGTCTTGAGAGAAGTGCTCACACACGAAAAAGACTCTCTTTTATGCGAACCAGAATCTCCTGACGATTGGGCGTCGGCGCTCAATCGACTGCGTCATGATCCCAACCTTCGAGAATCCCTCTCTCGAAATGCATTCTCAGAGTTCAAGTCGAAATACACATGGCAACGCCGCGCGCAGGGGGTTGTCGAGCTTCTAATCGCTGACAGCAGCACACTGTCTAATGAAGGTTAAGAACCATGCAAATCTGTTCATTTTGGGGGCACCTAAGGCTGGCACAACGTCACTTCACTACTACCTGAGTCAACACTCAGACGTAATTGGCTCGTCTCCCAAAGAACCTCGCTATTGGGATGATCCGGTAGGTGGTGGTGGCCCGGCTGGGTATTGGCAGCAGAACTTCTCGCACTATGCCGGCGAATCCGTAGCGCTAGATGCAAGACCATCCAATCTATTCGTACCGCATGTCGCGAAACTCGTGCATGAGTATAATCCTACAGCGAAACTTCTAGTACTGTGCCGCAACCCCATCGAGCGGGCTTACTCCCACTGGTGGATGCGCGTAACGAGTGGGCGCGAAACCCTTTCATTCGCAGACGCACTTAAGAAGAACTTCGATCGGATATCCCAACTACCTGAGGTTGATCGCATGACCTGGGTATCAAACATAAATCCTGGGACCACCCGCTCTGATCTATACACATATATAGACATGGGGTATTACGCCGAACAAATACTAAGGTACCGCGACCTATTTGGTCCTATGCAAATACAAGTGCATCTGTTTGAAGACCTTATACGAGATCCTGAGAAAATCGCTCAGCGCGTCTTCGAATGGTGCAAGATAGACACCAATACCTCAGCCATTAACTTTGACCCAAAATTAGTAAAGCAGGGCCGGGGTGTGCGACTGCTAGCTCCTTTACGAAAGGCAGGTATTGGCCGATTGTTTCCAAATTCAGTTCGCTCTACTATTCGAGCGGTACTTGGCCACTGGGGAAAACAACCCGCTTTGGATGGCAAGACACTACAAATGTTGTCTGAGCATTATAGACCTCACAATCAGCATCTCGCGCAGTTAATTGGACGTGATCTCAGCCATTGGAACTCCAACGAATAGTCTCGATGTGGAATATTCTTCGATTCATTTCACAGAATCTGCAGCGAATAGGTGAATACTGTCAAATAGTTTCGGATCCAGGTAGCCGCTGACATAGGAATCTTATGCCTTGGTCCGTTCGACATGGGCAAGCTTCATGCCTCGCAATTGTTCAATGACTCTGTTCCTAAGTTAGTTCCGGCAATCGATGACATCCGCCACAGTAGTCCTTGATCACAAGTTTCGCATCGATTCGCACGGGCGACTCTGTGCGACGACCATGTTCGGAAATTCGTTCTGGTCACGCTACCTGCAGACATTCGATGAGGTGCAAGTTGTCTGTCGTGCAAAGCCAATGACTGACGGTGAGAATGTCTCACCAATCAATCTGCCTCGACTTACTTTCCACCCCGTGCCTTACTACGACGGTCCGCAAGAGTATTTCTGCCGACGGGCAGCTATCAAACGATCGGTGAATGAAGCCCTACGCAAGAATCGTGCGATCATTCTGAGGGCCCCGCAGATCCTACCTGTATTGGCATATCACTCAATTAGATCTCAACGCAGAAGTTTTGGTGTCGAGGTAGTCGGAGACCCATGGGATGTTTACGGCCCCGGCGCCGAGCGACATCCCCTTCGACCGTTTTTTCGATGGTACTTTTCAAGAAAACTCCGAGAACTGTGCCGTAACGCATCGGCGCTATCATACGTAACGAAAGGAGCCCTCCAGCGTCGATATCCACCATCTGAATACGCATTTTCAACGTACGCTTCGAGCGTCGAGATATTCGACATCGCACATAGGCCAAGGCCAGCTAAGTTTTTTGAAACTCGACCGTTCAGATTACTATTTGTCGGCGCGCTGAACAGGCTGTACAAAGGACAAGACATTCTTATACGTGCGTTTGCCAACTTACTTCGATCCGGCCTTGATGTTCACTTAACTATAGTAGGTGATGGCCAGTATAAATCGAATCTTATGGATCTTGCTCAGAAGTTCGCAGCCCACAACAGGATCGACTTCATGGGTGAAGTACAATTTGGTACTCCCGTCTTAGAGCAAATGGATCGAGCACAGCTCTTTGTCCTTCCATCTCGGCAAGAAGGCTTGGCAAGAACCGCAGTTGAAGCTCTATCACGTGGGCTACCGTGCGTCTGCACAGACGTCGGTGGCATGTCGGAAATAGTGCCAACGAATTGCTTGGTGGAAGCTGGATCGGTCGATGCTCTCACAGAACGGTTGGTGCAAGTAATTCAGCAGCCACGCCAATTGGCTGAACTCTCCTCCAAAGGACTTGAAGTTGCAAGAGAATTCTTGCATGAGTCGATAGAGCCACGGCGCCAAGCATTCTTTCGTAGCGTTTTGAATTCATACAAATCTCATTAACTTGGCCATGGTTCCCACTCATTCCCCGTCGGGCTCCACGCAACAAAAACTCATAAGCGCCCGCACTTCCCATGGTCGTCAGGGCTTACCAGGACCCTTAGTGAGCTTCAGCAATGGATCTGTGTCCATCCAAAGTTCGGTGTCATCCGAAGCCGACGGCTCTAGAACCGTATCTATGAAACTAGGCTGCACTTGAATATCCGACAGAAAGCCCCCTAGGCCTCACATAACGAAAGCTACTTCGGTTTCTAGGTTTACATTGGATAACCCAGCGTATTCCAATCATTGGCCTGGCAATCTATACTAGCGGATTGTGTAACTGATCCGTCCAGCAATTTAAGCCGCACGAAAAGTGATAGAAACAATCAATGAAGACGCAAGACTCCGTCGGTTGCCATCATTCGGAACCGCTGAGGAAGATGTAGTCTGCACTAAAAGCGGTAGCAGCTCTTCCCGTCGCGTCTTGTTGGTGGCAAACACCAGCTGGTACGCGTACAACTTCCGACGCAAGCTCGCAAAACAACTGCAAGAGCTAGGTGCCGATGTATCAATTGTTGCTCCGCGCGACAAGTATTCTGAAAAACTCGTAGCAGAGGGTATACCTTGGATTGAGTGGATTGTCGATCGACGTGGCATTAACCCATTTCGTGAATATCGATCCGTTAACGCTCTCAAGACAATTTACGCAAAGTATAAGCCAGACATCATACATCACTTCACTGTGAAGTGCGTAATCTACGGCACCTTGGCCAGTAGACCGTTGCCATCTTGTCGTATCGTCAACACCGTGACAGGCTTAGGCCATTTCTTCTTGTCGGATAGCTCACGATCTAGACTTGCAAGACCGGTGATGAAGCGCATGTACCGCTGGGCACTTACCAGGAGTAACGTCCGACCAATGTTTCAAAACATGGACGATGCAAGAATCTTACTTCCCTATCATTCACCCAACTCACCAAAACCAATTGTTACCGCTGGATCTGGTATAGACTTGGAGGAGTTTTCTCCGATTGATGCAATTGATCGTGTCGCGGACTCTGAACCACTGCGTGTCATGTTTGTTGGTCGCATCGTGACACAGAAGGGCATACGTGAATTCGTCGAAGCCGCTCACGCTTTGAAGGAACTACAACCTAACGTCGATTTTATTGCCTGTGGTGACCGTGATCGAGGTAACCGATCGGTAATTGATGACTCCACTTTCAGATCGTGGGAAGACAGGGGAATTGTTCGATTCCTAGGCCACCAGGAGAACATAGCAGACCAAATGCGAAAAGCTGACATCGTAGTTTTACCCTCGTATCGCGAAGGAACGCCACGCAGTTTGATGGAAGCTTCAGCATTAGGAAAGCCGATCGTGGCTACCGACGTTCCGGGATGCCGCGAAGTCGCCATCAACGGCCGCAACGCCATCTTAGTACCCCCACGTAATTCGAAAGCGCTTGCAGACGCGATTCTGTTACTCATACAAAGCGCAGAGCTACGTTCGAAGTTCGGCATCGCGGGGTCGGAACTCTCGCAAAGGTATGATGTCCATATCATCAATGAGCAGATCATTGACGCCTACGAGATCTTTAGACCATCGAAGCCTCGCTGAGCTCTTTTGCCGTCTCATAGCATTGGACTCCAAGTAAAAGTAGTGGACATCCCTTCTCATGTTTGTCCGCCGGAGTATCACTCTTAAATCAACAGCGACAG
Source organism: Bythopirellula sp. (assembly GCA_965228965.1). Classification (GTDB taxonomy): domain Bacteria; phylum Planctomycetota; class Planctomycetia; order Pirellulales; family Lacipirellulaceae; genus Bythopirellula. Next base: position 2,994,396 of record OZ245849.1, on the reverse strand, counting down.
ACGTGCGGCAACCAGACTGGCAGACCCGCTGTAAGAGAACAATCTAGACACCCACGTCATCTACACAAAACAGACGGCGATCACCACGATTGCAGCTCGGCGGGCAAGCATCCCGGTGCGGGTATGTCTCATTACGTGCATGCGCCGGATCTTCTCATCGACCTCGACGAAGGCCAGTTTGTTGCTTCCCGTCTATATCCGAATCCAACGATAACGTCTTAAATGACGCGCACACTGTTCTGGGCCTATACCCGCCAAGTGCTTGTGACAAAGCTCAACTGAGTAGCATCGTGGTGATGGACAACCTCTCCAGGCACAAGCGAGTTGGTGTACGAGAAGTGATTGCGCGGCGGGAACCATGGTTCTTTTTACCTGCCACCGTACTCACCCGACTTCAGTTCGACCGAACAAGCTTTCAGCAAGTTAAAGCAACTCCTGCAAACTGCAGCGCAGAGGAATGGCCAAGCACTCTGGGGAAGCTTACAGACAGCTCCTCCAGCGATTCTCCCAACAAGAGTACAACAACTACATCACCAACTGAGGCTAACGCTACGACTAACGTAGACGCGCTATTGGCATCCCTTAACTATCCAGGCTGATGCTGGCGCACTCCAGTGGGACGCTGGTCTGCCTGGAGCATGCGACAAGCTCTCAACCCGAGCCCCTGGTGGGTCGACTTCACCTAGCTCCCGAAGTCACCGTGCGGAAAGATGGGCCTACGCGGCTTGTCCTGAATGTAGCGGATAGCGAGCGTTGGCTATTTTTTACGCACGGAGTTATGCTAGAACTTACCGAGGGCTGGTACTGCTCAGAGTTCGGCAAGCGAATACGAACTAGCGTGATCACCTACCGTCCAGAGCATTCAAGCGACGCTTGCCATCCTTTTGGCTGGTGCGTTTCAGCCTCGAACGAGACCATCGTAACCGTCACGCCAAGTACAGCTTCCCGGTACCAGGTCGAAGTCGCAACAAGTTGCTTCTCAGAAGTTTTCTCAGCTCAGTTTCCCAGCTAACGCGTTGACTGATGTCTAGCACGACTGCGATTCACACGTTGGAAAACACCGAACAGCGCAGCTGGAGCAACCCGGCGCTAATCCTTTCGGCAGCCGTGCTGCTTGGGCACGCTCCCCTCGCCATCTTGCATCTGCGTTCACTCTGGATGCGGGAACAGTACCAGTACTTCCCGTTCGTCATCGCGGCGGTGGTGTACTTGCTGTGGAGCCGCTGGCAGGAGGCACCAGTCCAGCAGGAGATCTCTCAACGTTGGGTCGGTTTGCCGGAGGTTTTTGCCGTCGCTGGAGTTGTGCTTTTGATTGGTGCGATTCTGACGGTATCGCCTTGGCTGGCTTTCGTGTCACTTAACGTCAGCCTGGCTGCCGTATTCGCCTTGTTGGGTCGGCAACGACAGATCACCTACCTGTGGGGCATCTGGCTCTTGCTGTGGCTCTTGGTGCCGCTTCCTCTGGACGTCGATAATCGACTGGTGCGCTTCCTGCAACAAAGGAGTTCCGAACTCAGCAGTGCGATTCTCGACTTGTTTGGCATCCTCCACTTGATGACTGGCAATGTGCTCAGATTGCCCGACAAGCAGTTCTTCGTCGACGAAGCCTGTAGCGGGATCATCTCGGTCATGTCCATGATCGCCTGTGCCACGATTTATGCCGTCTGGAAGAATCGCAGTTTCCTGCACCTAATCGCGCTGGTGCTGGCTGGAGTGACTTGGGCTTTGGTGCTGAACGTTCTGCGGATTTGCCTGATCGCTGGAGCGTACCACTATTTCGATATCGATCTGTCAACAGGACTGGTGCATGAGGTACTTGGCTTGTCATTGTTCTTGTTGATGTTCCTAGCTCTGGTAAGCACCGACTATTTGTTTGTCGTGATGTTTGCTCCCATTGATACGGCTGTCTTAGGAGAAGGCTTTCAAGACAATCGGCTGGTAAGCATCTGGAACCGCTTTGCGCAGCCCACCACTGACGAACTCGAATCTCTGGATACGCAGCCAAGTCCCGACGTCATGGGAGCAAGCCTTGGCATGCCGCGCGCCGTCACCGCGATTACCTGGGCATTGCCATTCGTAGTGCTTGGTATTGTCCAACTGGCATGGCTTCCTTCAGCAGATACCGCCGAAGCGGCGGAGGCGCTGGAGCACGCACTGGCTCTTGATGAACAAGCCTTACCAATGAGCATAGGACCTTGGATTCGTGAATCTTTTGAAAAGGTCGAGCGGTCTGCGAGGAACGAATTTGGAAAGTTTTCTCGCAGCTACCGCTACCGACACGCTGAAGAAGATGGAGTCGTGGCAACCGTCTCGCTCGATTTCCCCTACCAAGGGGGCTGGCACGATCTGTGTGTCTGCTATCGAAATAGTGGCTGGAAAATCGAAGATCGCGTCGTCCAGTCCAAGACCGACGACAGCGCCGGGAACTGGAAGTACGTGGCTGGTGACCTAGAAGACTCAGCCAGCGGCAAAGCATTCGTGTCCTTCGCTGGATTTGATGCTCGCGGAGAAATCGCGGAACCGGCGGAAGGAGCGGTCCTGTTCCGACCCTGGTTCCGTTTGCGTCGACGTCTGTTGTTGAAGATCGCACCGCAACTGTTTCAGGTGCAGGTCTTCGCGCACATGAGTTCCGCCAACGACCAACAACTCAAGGATGATCTGCAGCAATTGTTGATGGACGCGCGAACGACGTTTCGCGAGCAGGTGGCTGTCTCCAATCAAGACTAAAGTCTTCCCATGTTAGACAGAATCAGAATCTTCTTTGACCGTATGCAGCAGCGGCTGGCAGATCTCGGCAACGCGATCGTCAGCCCTGTCGAACGGTTGGTGAGTCGGACAGCCGGCAAGGTTCTTTCGGCGAGTGAGCATGTCGATCGCGTCGAATCGCTGCTTGCACGTGTGGTGCGTTTGCTTCTATGGCCGTTTCGTCTCGTCGCGAGAGTATTCCAGGTGCTGCTTCCAGCGCCAGTTTATGGGTTCTTTTCTTCCTTGCTAGAGAGCGTTCAGGGTCTGTTTTTGCGAGTTGGGACAGGGGTCCTGCAACTCGCCGAAATGCTCAACTTGGATCGCGTCGTCCTGGGACTGGTCTGGTTGCTGCAGCCGATTTGGCGTCCGCTCGCGTCGATCTGCATCTTTTTCGTCTGCTGGGTCAACACGCGTCAGTATCGCAGTGCCTTACTAGCGCTGCCGGCAATCGTGCTCGCAGTACTCGTATTGGGCGTAGGGACTTTCCATTCGGTGTTTGGGAGATCCAAGATCCTCGCACATTACAAGGACGCCGTTCTTGAAACCCAGGATTCCAAGGATTTTCAACTACGAGAACTGTATGACCAGAAACTCGCGCAGCTAGGAGAAGACACGCAACTCACTCAGTATCGCACGGCAATTGCCCTGGCTGAAGATGGCAACCTAGAGGAGGCCTCGATGCGCATGGAACTGCTTGCGCCGGAGGATCATGCCGGTTATCCGAACGCCCACTATTGGATTATTCAGCATCTAATCAATAGCAAACTAGGCGACTCTCCTGAAGAATCCAAACGCCTCATCCGAGTTCACCTAAAGCACCTAGAGAGCTTAGAAGTCGAATCTCCACAACTCGCATACATCGAGGCAGTGCTCCTTAAGCAAGAGAACAAGCTCGCAGAGGCTGCGAGAATCTTGGAACCGATTGTCCAACAGATTCCCGGGGCCGCTTTTGAACGGATGGTCATCAACCACACACTCAAGCGCCGGGAACAAGCCCAGCAGGACGCTCGCGCTGTTGTCACCCACATGAAGTCACTCACTCGTGGCGATACCATGCTGAACGCCGTCGAATACCAGCAGTGGTTCGCCGCGGAAGAAATGCTTGGCAATCTAGAACAGATGCGCTCTCTGCTGGAGCGGTGGTACAAGATCGAGCCAGATAGCGAACAAGCAGCGAAGTTGCTAGCGAGAGTCTGCCGCCAACAAGCAAGGGAATTGCTCCGCGATCCGTTACCTGATCAGGATCAGATTATGGAGCTTTGGCTCCGCGCGGCAAAGCTTGACAAGAGTGCCGACTCGATGTTGCAGCTGGCTCGCGCCCTCTATGCCGAACGAGAATCAAGTCCTGTGTATGCAGATCTGCTCACCGCTTTGCATCGATCACCTAACACACCAGCGAAGCTTTTGGTTGCGCTTGGGACGGAGGTGGCACAGAACCAAGAATTCAAGGCAGCGCGCCCCTTCTTGGCTGCGGCGGTCGCTCGCGAGGAACTTAATCCGGTCGCTTGGAATAACTACGGCTTGGTTTTGGCATCAGGTGAGGATCCGCAACTCGAAGACGCGTTAGTTGCAGTCACCAAGGCCCTAGAGATCCTCCCGAAGGAACATCGCTTTCGCGAGACACGTGGTCAGATCCTCGTGCAAATGGAGCGCTGGCAAGATGCCATTGACGACCTGGAATATGCTCTCAACGGCCTTCCAGAGCTAACAGAGATTCACGAATCGCTATCCGTTGCCTATGCCGCTCTCGGGCAGCAAGAACTCGCTGAGCTGCACAGACAGCAAGCGGAATAGTCCCTCGTCCGACCACCTCAATTTATTTATGTGCGGAGAACGTTTACCTTGAGATATTCGCTTCACTCAGCGCTGGCGATTGTATTGTCGGTTGGTAGCTTTGCCAACGCGGTCCGTGCCGAACTCCGACCTGAAGAGATCGCAGTTATCGCCGCGCTCGGCAATCGCGGATCGGAACGCCTGGCGGACTACTACGTCCAACAGCGAGGAGTCCCCCAGGAGAATATCTGCAAAATCATCCTACCGAAAGGCGAAACCATCAGTCATGAGAAATGGCGGTGGTCGGTGCGACCGGATATTCGCAAGTGGCTGGATGAAAACGATCCCAAACGAAAGCTCCGTTGCCTGGTCACGACTTGGGGCGTCCCCCTGCGTATTGCCAGGGACAAAGAGGACAACGCCGTTATTTCCCGCTATCGCGAATTCCTCGAGGGAGAACGGAAGAACCGAATCAAGCTGCTACGTGACCTGGCCGCCGAGTTTGGGCTGTTGGCAGCTGGAGTGGGACTAGCCGAGGATCTCAAATCAATCGACGAGGACGCGTCGTCCGGTGATTCCGCGGAAACCAAGGAACTACAGGTGAGGCTGGAGAAAGAACTGCAGCTCGCGCAAGCGCGGATCCGAGAGCTGACCGATCCGGACGCCAAGAGGCAGGCCACCGAGAAAGTGCAGCGGTACGCATCTACGGTCGGCGGCATCCAGGTACTCCTTCAGTCGATCCAAAAATCGCTCCCCGCCGATAGCGAATCGAGCAACCCGCTGAAACTCGACTTCGAGCGTCTGCGCGGGATGCTGATCGCCTACACCGAATTGCAACAGCAGCTAGCGCGCTCCGCCCTCAGCATCGAGCGCGACAAGCTGAGCTTGGACATCGTCACGCGTACCAAAGGCATGATCGCCGCAGTCGATGAGATCGACAAGCAGCTGAATATTGTGAAGAAAAACGAAACCAACAGCAGTTTTGATAGCGAACTGTCGCTGGTGCTTTGGCCGGATGATAACTATCAGCTCCTGCGTTGGCAACCAAACTATCTGCGCCCCGAATACGGCAATTCTCAATTGCGTGAGTCCTTCCCCACACTGATGGTGGCGCGCATCGATGCTCCTACCCTGCCGCTGGCGAAGGGACTTATCGACACTTCAATCGAGATCGAAAAAAAGGGGCTGGAAGGTAAGGTTTATCTCGATGCGCGCGGGATCGGTAAGCTGGACCAACCTAACGTTCCGCCAGGAAGCCACGCCGACTACGATCGGGCGCTCCTAATCACCGCGAAGGGAATGCAAGAACAGACCTCGCTAGAGGTTGTGTTGGACGAGCAACCCGAACTGTTCCAACCGGGCGATTGCCCTGATGCGGCCCTCTACTGCGGCTGGTATAGTCTTGGCAAGTACGTCGACGCCTTTGATTGGAAACCAGGAGCCGTGGCTTTCCATCTCGCGAGCGCGGAAGCAACAACGCTGCACGGCAAAGGTAGTCAGGTGTGGTGCAAGCGCATGCTCGAAGACGGCGTCTGCGCGACGATCGGCCCGGTCTACGAGCCCTACCTAATCGCTTTTCCGCGCCCCAACGAGTTCTTCTCGCTCCTGCTGCAAGGCAGATTGTCACTCGTTGAGTGCTTCTACCAGACGAAGCCCTTCAACAGCTGGATGATGACGCTGGTGGGCGATCCGCTGTATCGGCCCTTCGCCAGCAGTAACTTGTTGAAGTAGCCTTTCCCCTGCGAATGCAACGCCCGCACCGCGACCGCGCCCAGTGCATCGGCGGCGGGCCGCAATAACGTCCGGGGACGCGGAATAACTTCCGCTTGCCTCGTAGGTAATCTTCCTAGTTCGGCAGAACTGGCTAGAAGCAGATTCAAAAATCCTCCCTTGCAGGCAGGGGCTACGGGAGGGTTAATTCCTCGGTAGACTTGCCCCTCACCTAATCTCTCCCCCAACGGGGAGCGGAATATTGAAACTGCTTCTACTAATTTGCCGCGTTTCTGTGTAATATCCAAAAAACGTACATTTGGTAGCTTGCTCAGATTAGTGTACATTGGCAGCCAAGAGCAATAAGGGCAACGCCGCAAGCTGGCAGCAATCGACAGGGACTGAGATGAGACAACTCGCAGGGATCGTGATTTGCGGCTTGCTTGCAGTGCCAAACTGCTGCCGGGCAGATCTACTGATTACACTGAAAGAAGTCGGTGAGAATCGCGTACGAATATCCTGGGAGGGCTCGGGGGTAATCGACGCCAGCTTCCCCTTAGGCACGTTCGACGACCTCGATTTCAACGATTTCCTTGGTATATCACCATTCAAGGACAGTATTGGTGGTGGACCGCAAGGCAACGGACATACCTATTCTCTCTCGGTCCCGCTGACGCTAACGATCCGACCCGATACGGCCGCCGAGACGACGCAATCCTATGGCGAAATCCGGTTGATGAGGGACACGACTCCTGGACTTCCTGGGATCGACAACAGTGATCTCACCTTGGTTGGACAGCATCCAATCTTGCCACAAGGCGAGCAGTATCGAGCCTCGGGCTCCGCGCTGGTGGAGTTGGAACAGGACGTACCAAATGCAGCAAACCTTGAGTTTAGCACTCACTTACGGGTCGGCACGTACTTCCCCAACAACGCCATCACCGACGCGGACGTATTCGGCGCCGTGACGCTCCAGGTCATCGCCGTACCAGAGACGTCAGCGATAACGTGTCTGACGGCGGTGTGTTTTGCGGTAAGCTTCTTCCGCAAATAGCCGCATGTCAACGTCGCCCTCAGCACGTTTTCCGTCAATTTCTTTTCGACGTGATGATTCGCTGCGCGCACTCGAATCCTAGCTCCCCAGGGATTGTGAAGAGTGCATGAATCCTAGCTGTTGTTGTGCTTTGACTTTCTTGCGGAGCGCACCCGGCATTATTCCGGTCAAGACACACAGGCTCGCATCCGAGTGATGCGAGCTTTTTATTGTGCTCCAGTAGCGCCCTCCCCTGCGGCTGTATTAGTATTGCCCGCGTGCCTTGCAATCTGCTGCGCCGATCCAGCTTTACTTCCTCGGCCAACCTAGGTTACTCTGCAGCCAAACTCTTCGTCGCGAACTTGCTCTCCGCCCGACTGGTTTTCTCGGCACAGTGTTGGGGGCTGCTCGTGACGTCCTGGTCTGGAGATTCGCCAAGATGAATGCTCGCTTTTCCGTTCGATTTCTGTGCACACTGGCTGCTTTGCACATTGCCGGCGGCGTCTGCGTTGCCGATCTCATCATCACCGGCGTGGTTGATGGCACGCGAAGCGGCGATCATCCCAAAGCAATGGAGTTACTAGCCACAGCGGATATCGCTGATCTGTCGGACTTTTATATCGTCCGAGACACCGACGGCTCCAGCGGCACCTTTACCGTCAGTTCCTTCATCAGCCTCCCCGACGTCTCCCTCTCCGAGGGCGACTTTTACTACATCTATGCTGACTCCGCGACTGAGGCCTATCTCGAGTCTGAAGGCTTTGGCAACACCAGTCCCGGCTTCGCTACTGCCCTGCCCGATGGCATTGCCAATCACGATGGCAACGATATCCTGGCGGTGGCAACCGCCAGCGATGGCAGCGGCATCCTCGATGCCTTTGGCCTGCTAGGACAAAATGGCACCTTCTCCGCCGACGCGATTGCATACCGCCAGCCCGACACACCCCCCGACGCAGACGGCGAACTGAACGCGGGGAATTTCGACATCGTTGGTTACAACGACCTAGCGTTTACCAGCACCTTCGGCACGTACCAGTTGGCCGCCATCCCCGAGCCATCGGCATTTCTTTTTGGCGGGCTCGTCGGTATTCTGCTCGCTCTCCGAAGGACGCGGCGGCGCCGTTGGGCGCTGCTGGCTTGCTCACCCACAAGTGGCAAATTGCGCAATCTAAACGAACGCTGCGCTGTCGGTGAAATGGTCTGAGTGGACCGGAACAATCCGGCTATTGCGGTTTTTCTGTATTTGCACGGCAAATCGGGCGATTCCAAGTTAGTGTCGTCGCCCGATTTCCTCGTTGAGCACAGGTCCCGCCGTGTCTGCCGCCGATCTCTCGCAGTTGACTGCTATCATCAGCACCGCCAACCGTCCCAAGAGCCTTCGTCGGGCGGTGCAGAGCGTGCGACGGAAGTTCCCCGACTTGAAGATCTTGGTGGCCGACCACGGGAACGAACCACGCGTTCCGAAACATGCTGATCACGTGAAGGTGCCGCCCGCCGTGGGACGCGCGTCAGCCTGCAATGCGTTGCTATCACGAGTGCGAACGCCTTACTTTTTAATGCTCGACGATCGCGCAGAGTTGACGACGGAGACACTCACCGAGCCGTTGCTCGAACTGGTGGCCGAGGACAAACTCGATTTGGCAGCCGGCGACTTCATCGGCTGTCGCCGACGATTCTGGTTCTTTGTCAAACGTCAGCCGCAACCAGGCCACGGACTGTTGGACTTTGCCGGTGACGAACTGACGCTTCGGTCGGGCCATCGTACCATCGGCGAAGGCTACGCGTGGTGCGACTTCGTGCACAGCTTCTTCGTCGCCAAGACCTCCAAGGTGCGCGACCTGGGTGGCTGGGATCCGGAACTTGAGAACGACGAGCGCATCGAGTTCTTCGTCCGTGCTCACCGCCGTGGACTGCGCATTGGTCTGGCACCGGAGGTAATCGCTTCGCTTTGGAACGAGCCAGCCACGACCGAGGAAAACTGTGCCGATCGCCGCAGTTTGGCCGTCGCAAAAATGGGGCTCAGCCGCATGGTCGATCTGGAAGGCCACGTCATCAAGGCGCCGCGCCGCGTGATGGCCGCCTAGTTTTTGGCACTCTGACTGGAACCTAACGGAACGGATCTTCAAGTTCCTCTCTTGTATATATCGGTGTGTTCCGATATATTTGAATATGGAGAACGATGCGATGCCTGCGAAGTCAAAGTCGAAACGTAGCGCGGCGAAACTGACTGACTTGGACGCCCTGCGTCACGCAGCGGAATGTCTGCGCACGCTTGCCCATCCCCACCGCTTGCGGATGGTGCAGATGCTGCTTCGCGGCGAGTACACGGTCGGTGAGTTGGCGGAAGCTTGCGAGATTGTTCCACACATGGCTTCCGAGCATTTGCGAAAGATGCAGCAGTGTGGGTTTCTTGACCAGCGGCGAGATGGGCAGAGGCGGTACTACTTCGTCGTCGAACCACATTTGGAGCAAATCATGAAGTGTGTAGAAGCACGTTTTGGGTAACCTTTTTTTGCACTGCATATCGGAATATCCCGAGTTATTGATTCTTTTGTTTGTTAGGGAGATGAGCCCATGTCCGTCGTCAAGATAAGTCCCACGGAGTTAGCCAACCGCTTGGCCAACGAGCCACCGCTCGATCTGGTTGACGTGCGCACTCCGGCCGAGTTCGAGGATATGCACGTCCAAGGGGCTAAGAACGTCCCGTTGGACCGCCTGGACCCAACCGCCGTACAGCGCGAGCGCAACGATTCGGCGCGGCAACCACTCTACGTCATTTGCCGCAGCGGCGGTCGAGCGGAACAGGCGTGTCGGCGATTCATAGCCGCGGGAATCGATGACGTGATCAACATCGATGGCGGAACACTGGCTTGTGAATCGGCCGGTCTGCCGGTTGTTCGAGGCAAGAGCACCATGTCGTTGGAGCGCCAGGTGCGCATCGCTGCGGGATCCCTGGTCGTGCTTGGGGTAGTGCTCGGGTACTTCGTCCATCCCTACTTTGTCGGGCTGTCGGCGTTCGTCGGGGCGGGCCTCGTGTTCGCCGGCATCACCGATACGTGCGGCATGGGCATGCTGATCGCCCGCATGCCCTGGAATCAAGTCAGCAGCGATAGCGAAGCTAAGTGACATTCGTACTTTCGAAGGAGTGTGAACCATGAGGATCCTAATCGTTGGTGCGGTGGCTGGTGGTGCATCGGCGGCTGCTCGTGCGCGCCGCTTGGATGAGTACGCTGAGATCATCCTGTTCGAGCGCGGCGAGGCCCCCTCGTTCGCCAACTGCGGTTTGCCTTACTATGTGGGTGGTGTGATCGCTGAGCGGGAAAAACTGCTCGTCGCGCCCAAGCAACGGCTCGTCGAGCGCTACAACTTGGACGTTCGCACCCGCACCGAGGTCGTACGAATCGATCGCCCGCGGAAGATCGTCGTTGCGCGTGACCTATCCACAGGCGCTGAGTACGAGGAGTCGTACGACAAACTGATCCTCTCCCCCGGTGCTTCGCCACTACGTCCTCCGATCCCCGGGGCCGATCTCGCAAGCGTCTACACGATTCGCGACCTGGGCGATGCCGATCGGCTTCATCAGGCGGTCGGCGGCGCTCGCAACGCGGTTATCATCGGGGCGGGCTTCATCGGCTTGGAGATGGCGGAGAACCTCGTGCATCGCGGCATCACAACGACCGTGGTGGAAATGGCGAACCAGATCCTGCCACCGTGGGACCCCGAAATGGTCGCTCCGGTGGCCGCGCACCTGCGCGACCAAGGCGTTCGGCTGCAACTCGACGATGCCGCTAAGGCGATCGAAACGACAGACACGGGATTGCTTGTCAAACTTAACTCCGGCGGTACACTCGACACCGACTTCGTCGTGATGAGCGTCGGCGTCCGGCCCGAGAACCAGCTCGCTGTCGATGCCGGACTGGACGTCGGCAAGCGCGGTGGCATTCGCGTGAACTCGTCGATGCAAACCAACGACCCCGACATCTATTCCGTCGGCGACGTGGTCGAAGTCACCCACTTCGTCGATGGTTCGTCGATTCAAATCCCCCTCGGTGGCCCCGCCAATCGTCAAGGTCGCATTGCCGCTGACCACATCTTTGGCCGCGACAGCAAGTATCGTGGCACGCAAGGCACCGCCATCGTCGGCGTGTTCGACATGACGGTTGCCATGACCGGCCTCAGTGAAAAAGCACTGATGGCGGCCAATCGTAGCTTCGAAAAAATCTACATCCATCCTTCCCATCACGCCGGTTACTACCCGGGAGCGGAACAGCTGACGCTGAAACTGCTCTTCGCGACCGACACCGGGAAGATCCTCGGCGCCGAGATCGTCGGCGGAGCCGGCGTCGACAAACGCATCGACATCCTGGCGATCGCCATTCAAACGGGCATGACGGTGTACGACTTGGAAGAAGCCGAACTCGCCTACGCGCCGCAATATGGCTCGGCGAAGGACCCGATCAATATGGCGGGCTTCGTCGCGGCAGGTGTGCTGCGTGATGACCAACCGATTTCACACGCCGCCCAACTCACTTCCGACGTCTCGGATGCGGAGCCCTACCTGCTCGACGTTCGCACGCCTGGCGAATTCGAGGCGGGCCACATCGAGGGTGCGACCAACGTCCCGCTCGAGTCGCTTCGCCAGCGGCTCGACGAACTCCCGCGTGATCGGCCGATTGTCGCCTATTGCAAGGTCGGTCAACGCGGCTACAACGCGACGCGCATCCTCGCTCAGCGCGGCTACAAGGTGCGCAACCTCAGCGGCGGCTACACCACGTACCTGGCCGGCACATCGCACGAGCGGCAATCCGCCGAGACCTGACCAAGCGGCCGCTACTTCGTCGCGATCGTGCACGACAAACCAAAACCGCGGCACAGTAAGTGAGCCGTATTGACCGGCAGCTTATCGATCAACGGTTCGCATAGCTGCTTTACCAACCGCAACCCACCACCACACTGAAAAATCCGTCCGCGCGTCACAAACAGCGGCGTCGCGACGCGTTTGAACCCCGCCTGCTTGAGCAGCGATGTGACCTCACCCAAGCGATACTCTTTCAAGTGCAAGCCGTTGGCCTCGGTGCGCGCCGGGCAAAAATCACCCGTCACGTCCGAGGGGCGAAGCAACCAGTTGGGCGTGATCGTTAGCAGTTGTCCGCCGGGTGCGAGCAGTTCGTAGATCTTATCCAAGTACTCCGCAATCTCGTCGGGGCAGATGTGCTCGAAGACATCGTTCCAATAGACCAAACTCGGCCGACTGGGCAACGATTGCTTGGTCACACTGCGCAGATCGCCGAGGAGTAATCGATCGGCGAACTTCTCACCGAGCAAATTCGACGCCTCTTCGTGCATCGTTCTCGAAACTTCGATCCCGCTGGCCGGAATGCCGTGATCGCTGACTTCTCGCAACATCACCCCACAGCCAAAACCAACCTCGAAAAAACTCGGCCGGCCAATCCCTCGATTGATCTGTTGGTTCAACAACTCGACGACAAGTCGTCCGTAGCGTGGATCAAGCCCCATCACCAGCGGCTCGCCCGGCTGCTGCGCTGCCAGGATCGCACACACGGTATCGTACGCCTGGCCAATCACCAGCGTGCGATCGTTGGACCCCTTCGGCAACTGCCGAATTGCGTTGGCAAACTTCTGCTCCTGATCCCACTGCAACTGCTGCAACTGCTCGATCGTCAAACCCGCCAGCGACAGCCAACTTCCGTCGGCCAGCATCACCTCGGCGGCAGGCGCCTCAAGGGAACTTGCCGACGTATCTTGAGACGGCGAATCGAGCGTGAGCATGGGCGAAGCTCCATCACTTTCGTGGTCAGGCGAACAGATTGGTCTATCTCAAATGTAGTGCGCAAACGCCTCGCAGGACGGTGAATCCCGCACATGGTCTGGCTTCCGAATGTACCGATCGTGCCGATTCGCCGGACAAGCTGCACATTACTGCGACTTGGGTAAAAAACACCGCGACCCTCCCCCCCGAATTGGGTTTTGCAACACGCTATTCAAATGGGCCTCGTGTCCTAATAATCACCGCCGTTTTGGTTGCCCCCATCTCATAAGTCCTTTCCAACGAACGACTTAGGCAATTGCCCGCGAGCCGAATCGGTCGATTATTCGGAATTTCGATCCCAAAAGTGTTCGACTATTCATGGACTCAATTCCCTGCAAACACTGCTGTGGAAGCACCAAAGCCACATAACGCCGACGCGACCATGTGTCCGAAAATTCCCGACAGCCGATGGTCACCGATCGCCCAACCGCACCTAGCCAATTCCCACCAAACGACCGAGCAAGCCAATTGTATCCGACCGGCTGGCCCAATTTCAGCAAGAATCTTTGGCCACCTGGTGGGTTGGCGAATTGCGTTCGGACGGTGAATCGGGTGCAGTATCGCAACTCACAGTTTCCAGTTGAGGAGATTCCCGCCGCTGGTGGATACGAAGTTGGAACGATCGCCTAAATATCTCATTCTCCTGGTCAGCGTAGCTTGTCTCGAAGGTCAGCGGGAATGCTATCTAACAATGCGATAACGTCCTTTGGAAATGGCAGCCCCAGCCGTTTCCAAGAACGCGAAATTAGCAACCCTAGCTCGTCATCGGCAATAGCACCCATTCGAAGAAGCTCCACGAAATGTTCCGTTTCTTTTGTTGCGGTGGTAAGCATTTTGTCTTCGTCACGGTTCTCGGGAGCAGCATTAAACTTAAGCAATGACTCTGCAATTTTGCTAATAGCTGACTCTTTGGGATTCTCAGAGCAAACGACTCGACGTAGACGCTCAATCGAATCAACCAATCTTCCTGCAACCGTAGAAGGTTCTGGAGTCCAGGTCCGACCGCACATTCGTCCATGCTTTTCGTGCCGCACCGTAAAATGATAAGCGACTCCATCTAGTCCAGCGATATCAGGGTTTATGTTTGCAACTGTTAGCAGTGCTTTGGCTAACGAATCTTTCAACAACGTGGTCAGTTCGTCGGAGATATCGAGCGTGTCTTTAGATGTTGACTGCTGAATCGATTCATCTGCTCCCCATATGGGGCTGTCTGATTCTGTCACTGTGATTGAATAACCTCGCCGCTTTGTACCATGAATTCGCAATGCCCATTCAGGTTCAAAAGAAGGAAGACAGACAACAACTGCAACTGTGTGGCTACTATGTTCCGGAAGTAGATTTGAAGAAACTGCACGGTAATATCGTGCAATTTCTGAATGCGTATCAAAGGGAGATTCTTCAGGGTTTAAGTAATCTGACATGACTTAGTTTGCGGCCAAAGTATCGTTAGCATGTGATACGAAATCATAACAGATACCTCACGGTCGCACGCAGAGAGGTGTACATAACCTCAGTCAATGCTCGTTCTGAGATTCCACAAGCGGTGTGAACCAACGGGTGCCACTGATGGGTTGTTCAGCAGTGCGAACCCTGCAGCCGTGAGACACTGTTAGTCGGCCAATGATTCCCACCGTTCTGCGATTCACGGCATTCGCCGAACTGGCGACCCTGTTTCTGTTCGTGACACTCTCCAAGTCGAACGTGTTGTCAAAAACCGATCAAGATGGCGAAGCCAACTGCCGCGTCGCACTGCCGGACAAGCCGGACAGTGGCACCCGGCGTTAAACGACCGAGCAAACCAATTGTTTTCGAACGGCTGGCCCAATTTCATCAAGAATCTTTGGCCACGTGTTGGGCTTGGGAAATTGTGTTTCGGCGGTGAAGCCTTCGTCACTTTACCTAATCAACGAAATCGTTCCGGGCTGTCACCGCAAGCGGCGAGCACTTC
Source organism: Bythopirellula sp. (assembly GCA_965228965.1). Classification (GTDB taxonomy): domain Bacteria; phylum Planctomycetota; class Planctomycetia; order Pirellulales; family Lacipirellulaceae; genus Bythopirellula. The sequence goes on along the minus strand of OZ245849.1, from coordinate 2,979,357 downwards.
GCAGTTGCCAAAATGAGAAGACAGGAAATCGACCTTGACTCCGTTTACATCTGTAAACTAACTTCCCTCTGACACAAGGAAAAGGAGGATTCGTTTTGGCGAGCACCGTAACGATTTCAGACGCCGAATGGCTGGTGATGAACGTTGTCTGGCAAGACCAAGCGGTTGATTCTCAGCAGGTGATTGAACAGCTTGCAGTTCCCAACAACTGGTCAGCGGCAACGATCAAGACCATGTTGCACCGACTCGTCAAGAAAAAGGCCCTTGCATTTGACCGTGAAGGCAAGCGTTACGTCTACCGTGCAGTAGTGCGTCGCAGCGACTGTGTGCGACGAGAAAGCCGAAGTTTCTTGGACCGCGTGTTTGGCGGAGCTGCAGCACCAGCCCTAATGCACCTCGTCAAAACATCGAAGCTCACTGATGCCGAAGTTGCCGAACTTCGCCGTCTTCTTGATGACAAGGAAGGTCGATCATGAACTACCTATTAGAACTGTTGATCTACTTCGGATCTGGTGGACTTAGCCTTGCCATCATGGCTGCAATGCTTGCTGCCCCACTGGTATTGATAGTGCTACTGATAGAGCGGTGTACCGGCAGCTGGATGACGGCCAGGGTACGCTGCTGGATGTGGATGCTGGTTGCCGTGAGATTGTTGTTGCCGATAGCCCCTTCAAGCCCTGTAAGTGCTGTGAATTTGTGGCGCGTAGTCAGCTGGTCCGAACAAGCTGAACCAGTTGACGATGCTGCGTCCGATACATCTGCATTTCTTGGGCAAGAGCCTGCTGACGGGTTCAAGGCTGATGGACCCTCATTGGAGCTTATACGCACTTCGATGGCAGATGTCTTGGTCGAAGGACGAGAGAACATTTTGCCGGACTTGGCGGCAGTGGCTACCGGGACGAATACTGCCGGTGGCTTAGTGTTGGCCGATTTCCAATGGGGCTGGGAAGAGATATTAGCCGTCAGTATGGGTAGCATTTGGTTATCGGGAGTGGCGATAGTACTGCTCCGGGCGACTATTGCATCCCTGCGATTTAAACGGCGGCTTCGTTTGATTCCAGAATTAGTTGACCAATCTTTGCTAAGGGAAGTGATGTGGGCTTGCGATCAGGTTCGTGTGGGACGCCCAGGTGTCAAACTAGTTCCCGGGTTGCCAACGCCTGCGTTGTTTGGCGTTTGGCGACCTACTCTTTGCCTGCCAGAAGGGTCACCAGAGAACCTTAGTGGCTCGCAAATCCGTATGATTGCGTTACACGAGGCGATGCACATTCGCCGTGGCGATGGCTTCCTTGCCTGGTTGCTGACCATCGTGCGGGCAATCCACTGGTTCAATCCGGTGGCTTGGTTCGCTGTCAAACAGATCGAAACGTACCGCGAGTTAGCGTGTGATGACGGTGTGCGAGAGTTTTGCCAACGGGAAGAACGCAAGACCTACGCCAACCTGTTATTGCAATATGCATCGTGCCGTCCTGCCACTGGCTTAGGGTTACTAGGGCTATCGTTTGCTCAGCCGGTCAAAGGCAAGGGATTAGCGAAACGGATCGAAGCTTTCATTGCCAAGAAGAAGAATTCGAAACGCTTGCCGCCAATGGCAGCACTGGCATTCGTGATCTGCTTCGCAATCGTGGGCCTAACTGACGCGGCGAGCACGCAGGTCGCTCCAATAGCCGAACAGCCACTCCTGCCTATCTTCTCCGTGAGTGAGCGTTCGGCCTGGGACGTTTTGCAAGCGCGACAGTTAGGTACCGAAACATCCAATCCAGAGGAAGTCGAAGCTCGCGAATATGACCTGACAGAGGCTCTCACGAAGGTCGATGATGTCCCTCCCGAAATGATTGCCACTGAGTGGTTGTTGTTGTGGGCGAAGGCGTGGTCTCCCACCCACCAGGAGCCCACGATCAAGGCTATCGAAGGTGAACCGAATCGATTCTCAATTTCGATGCCGCGCGACAGGCATCAGTTTTTCGAGGCGATGTTAGCGGAAGTATGCCGCAAAGGGCATGTAGAGCAAGTTGTCGTCACAACGCGAGTTTTGAGCTCTGAGCACGTTGAAAATCTCATCGACGCGGATTGGTTGGGCACGATCAAGTATGCCGTCCCGGAACCGGTCAGTTCATCGCATTGGGCGATGAGCCCCTCGCCGGAAGATACTCAGGAGTTCTCGCTCTCGATGGAGGCAGTATCGTTTGAATACGCCCCTTACACTGCCTTTATCATTGGCGACGACAAGATGGGTGACCTGGTTCGATACTTTAGAGATAACGAGAAGACATCCATCATAAACGCCCCAAAGGTAACTCTGTTTAGTGGGCAGTCGGCTCTTATCTCGAATGAATCACTTTCGCTATTCATGTACGGACTTCAGAGCATTGAGGGCGAGTACGCGACAGCGTTGCAGCCGAACATCACCGTCATCCCCGAAGGCCTGAAAGTGGATCTCCAAGTCCTCGCTCTCGACAGCAACACAGTCGGCATTCGCTGCAGATTGACACTCTCGTCTATCGACGGAGTAACTGAGGCGATCCTACCCGGCGCAGAATTTACAGTCCAAACCCCAAAAGCAACCCGTCGCACAGTAAATGTGCAATGCCAGTTAAATCGTGGCGAGACACTGCTCATAGCCCCAATTGCCGGCCAACGTAGCGATGGCAAACAGACGTACTACTATGCCATCTCTGCGGAGCAGGTTATCCCAGAGGAGGAAGTCACCAAATGATGTGCACTCATATGCTACGCCGGGTGCCACGGCTGACTTGTTCAGCAGTGCAAACCCTGCTTCCGTGAGCCACTCTCAGTCGGCCAATGATTCCCATCGTTCTTCGACTCAAGGCATTCGTCGAACTGACGACCCACTTTCCGTCCGTGACACTCGTCAAGTTGGACGTGTTGCTGAAAGTACCGATCAAGATGGCTAAGCCAACTGCCGCGTCGCACTGCCGGACAAGCCGGACAGTGGCACCCGGCGTTAAGCGACCGAGCAAGCCAATTGTATCCGACCGGCTGGCCCAATTTCAGCAAGAATCTTTGGCCACGTGGTGGGCTTGGGAATTCCCATCGGGCGGTGAATCGCGTGCAGTTTCGCAACTCACAGTTTCCAGCGGCGGAGAGTCCAGCGATGCGCGCAACATTGGTTGAAGAATCACTGACGAGCCGCTGCTTTGCTCTATCGCATCCTATCGCGTCTATTCATGTAAGTATGCCCAATCACCGATTCGCTCCAACCGCTGGCCGTGAAGGTGGGTGGGGTATTCTTCGACGGGAAAATATAGCATCTCGTCAAAGTTTAGTATGGCGCTCGGCGTTGGCACGGAGACGACCCATTCGTAAGGACCATACTGCGACCGCACAACTTCGCCCGTAATTATTCTGTATGACGGGTACGCCATGATCCCTGTGGAAGGAATATCTCGGAAATAGCCCGGAACCAGTGAATCAAGCGTAACAGGTGGGAAACCATGCTCAACTTCATAACTTTTAATGGCATTTACGAGTTCATTGCTTCGCATCGCGAGTGATCTCATACCTGCCATACGAATTTTCTGGCTAAGGAACATACCAATGTAGCAGCACAAAATAAAGAGACTCGCAAGCAGCAAAAGGGTTAGGCTATCGCGACGGTGACCCTTGAAGATCAAGCTGGTGATTAGAATCGGTGTCGCGAAGAGCACTACAACTAGCATGAGAGCGACGGCCATTTCGCAGAGCATTGCGAACGCCTGCGTACCGACGGGCGTGACACACAACAACTGTGAAAGCGGCAAACACACCAAAGGGGAAACTGCGTATACCGACGACTTCCTTAGATTAGCCAAGATTTCGGGAAAAACGGTCATTGAGTCAGTTTGGCATAGGTCCGGATGAGAGAAGTTTCGAGCGAAGTGTGATGCCAGCTCCAACAATCCTAACACCACCAGATTTACTCATCAAACGCGCGGCTGAGGTCAGTACAAACGGGCTGTCTAACAATCTGTAATCCCCCTCGCGATAACGATTCGGTGTTTGAACCGCCATTTCTGTTGCGCGCGGAGAAGTGAACCAACGGGTGCCACTGCTGACTTGCTCAGCAGTGCGATAGCTTGAATACTATAATATTAAAGGAAACACAAGCCACTCAAGCATGCCTGCAATACCTCCGAAACATACGATACTTAAAGTTGGTCGCATTTATTGACACTCCAGATCGGCCACCCACTATATTCAGGTTTACATCAACCACTTAGCAACTATCCCAAAACTCGGTTTGCTTACGTGCTCAAATGATTCGCAAGTTTTTTGCGAGACGCGCCGAGAGCAACTGTACCGCACGCTCCCACACGAGATAGGTCACTATGTAGATTATCTAACGAAGGTAGACGACCCAGCCCGAGAAGATTTCGAAAAGCGGCTGGCATTGAGCGAAAGATATCACTCTCGTCCGTCTCAGGAGAAAGAAGCCTTTGCTCACCGCTATGCTGACGAGTTCTTTCAGCAGAACAATGGCGACGGTCTCTTACCATTCTCACGCATTGAGAGCCGTGCAAATATCAAGCGAATGGGCATGACGCCTGAATGGTTTGACATTTCAGATGTCCCAAAAACATAAGCAAGAAGGAAGTTAGCTACGAAGTCTCATCGTGGAACGCCGAGGCAGTTTGCGAACTACCCGTTTCCAAACTCGGCGAGTCGCGCCTCTTGTGGAATCAGCGCGAATCAGAATCAATTAAGAGAGCTGCAGTGGTGCAGCTTCAACTCAGTCAATCCTACTTCAGGCGTTTTACGGAGACGGTTACGGACCGAGCCTATCTCAGCATCTGAGCGGTAGCAATTCCGAGCCACAGTAACCACCAACTAAGATTCCGAGGTATTCGAGCTTGATTTCATTGACGAACTTAGCTGCCATTCAGACAATTGCATGTTTCTACCCAATAGGAGTTGTCTCAGATGCCATCAGCTGAAATCGAACTTGCTACGCCATTACTCGCTGAAGTTGTTGAGTGGGTGCAATCTGGTTCCATCCTCGCAGGACCTCAAGACGATGTCGATGCATACACGTTTTCAGATGGTTCTATTCCGCTCCAAGTCGTAGATATCTCAGAATGGCATGTGGACGTTGACATTGACAACGAAGACTCTCGATATGTTGACCTGATTGACCTGACGAGGGAGGTTGAAGGGGCGTTTCGACTGATTCACCAATTTGGTCCAGAAGATTTTGGGGATTTCACTTATCAAAAGTACGAAGCCGTTCAAAAGTCTGTGGTAGAAAATGATGTCGTTGAAGCATTTGCCAGGAGCGTTCACGAATCATCAGATAAGAAAAATGCTACATGGGAGGAAGACCTAGAGCATATGCACTCGACGGTTCTCAGTCATTTCAATGGTATACTTCGGAGTCGAGCAGTTTCCCTAAGTAAACGCCACGCTCCGATGGAAGCACTCTTTCACGCTTACCAACAGGGATTGTTGCCCTTTGGTTGGGATTGGGAGTCTATTGTTTGTATCAATCCGAACTGTCTATGACTTCCATCTTTTGCGGTGTATTCTGTGACTAGGAATGCACACACATTGCTGCCCTAAATCCATTGTCTTGGGCAGGTTACACGCGCCTAGAAGCCACCCGAACTGTACGTCGTTTCAGCAGATTCTCGTTCTGAGATTCCACAAGCAGAGTGAACCTCCTACCCTAGTTCTTTGGACTGCTTAGAAAACGCTGACAGCCTGGGTAGTTTGGCATTCGCTGCATTTTGCAACTCTGAATTGCATGAACATGGATTCACTGAATGACGCGAAGATCGTTGATTCTTGGAGAAAGAATGCGTCTCCATGGGTTGCCGCCGTGAGAGAGGGGCAGATTGAGAGTCGTCGATTGAGCACCGACCGTGCCATAGTTGATGCAGTAATGGACAACTCACCTCGGTCGGTTTTAGACATCGGATGCGGCGAAGGGTGGCTGTCTCGTGAACTCGCCGCGCGAGGCATACGGGTGCTGGGCATAGACGTCGTGCCAGAACTGATCTCAGAGGCCCAGCGTGCGGGTGGAGGAGAGTTTCAAGTAGCCGCTTATGAGGAAGTCATCGCTGGGAAGCTTGATGCTCGCGTCGACGTCGTGGTTTGCAACTTCTCGTTGCTCGGTAAGGAGAGTGTGGAAGGACTCTTTGCAGCTGTACCTTCCTTACTGAATCCCACGGGCTCCTTTATCGTGCAGACGCTGCACCCGAAGTCAGCCTGCAAAGACGGTGCCTATAAAGATGGTTGGCGAGTCGGTTCGTGGGACGGATTTAGCACAGACTTCGTCGATCCCGCTCCCTGGTACTTCAGGACCACGGAGAGTTGGAAACAACTGATCAATGACAGTGGGTTTCGATTTCGGGAAGTGCGAGAACCCACGCTACCCGACGGCGGCGAGCCGGTTTCAATAATATTCATTGCAGAAGTGGACGGCTAATCTGGCAAATTGACCTCGGGCTCAATCGGGTAATGGCTGTGGCACCCGGGGGAAAACGACCGAGGAGTTTCCGACCATTGGACTCGCCGACTGACTGCATATCTCTCGAAATCGAGGTATTGCACGGCGAAGCGCCACCTTTGCCGTTGCTTGCGTTGGGGGCTCTCTGGGGATAAGCTGTCAAAATGACAGGAGTTCCGCCGTGGAGCGGAGCTGTGGTGGGCGTGTGATCTACGCCTTAGTGCGATACAACTCCTTCCTGTCAAATACTATGCGGCGCTGCGCCGTAGAATTGTTGTTGTGCAGCGAAGGCACACGTGATGAAATGGTGGCAACCGGACTACCTTTAACACTCAACCACACATTTCCTTTCGTCGAGGCTGTAATGGACGTGGCAGCAAATCCGTCCGCTGTCGATGCCGCAGCCGATACTCTAAAACAAATCGAGCAAACGCACGGCATCGAGATTCTTCGCGACTTTTGCACCGATTCGATTTTGCCTGCCGGTGCGTTTCGCCCAAAATCACAACCGTCATCGTACAACGACATTCTCGAACTGTTTCGCGATTGGGATGCGTTTCAACAAAAATACGAATCCACAGATGACGATGATATCGATTCGTCGTTACATCCGTTCCTCTCCGAAACACAACTCATCATTCAGGGGATGGATTTCACAAACGACCATTTCATCCGTGTTTCCGATGGATCAATTCACGCGTGGACTCAGCGGGCATGGGGCCAGCAACTCGCGAACTGGGCAAACACAACCGGATGGGGCTCGCATTACAATAAACACGGTGATCGTTATACATGGAAATACGCGGACTTCTACATCAACATGTCGGATTACGTGGTAAACGATTACGTGGCATGGCGAGACGCTGTCCTCAAGGTCATCGAGCACAAATGCCAAACGCAACTCACAGGCTAGCTCGTAATGGTTGCGCGAAATTCTGCATAGCAGGTCGTTAGTCACGGTCAGAACGAAAGGTGGAATAGGAAATGAAGATCATTGGAATTGAAGGCCTGACGGTTGATGAATTGAATCAGGAATTAGAGCTTGGAGCCAAGTTTGTCATCTTCGAGTATTGCATTTCTGTTCTCATAGTGACCTTCAAGCGACCTACTGACATATACTTCATCAAAGCTCATGAAGGAGCCATGAGCAAGAGCCTGGGCTTTACAATGATGTCTCTCTTCCTGGGTTGGTGGGGCTTTCCTTGGGGGCCAATCTATACCGTCTCATCGGTAGCAACAAACCTTGGTGGCGGAAGAGACGTCACAGACGAAGTTGTACAATCCATGAGCGAAGGATATGTGCCTAACCAGTAGTTGCACCAGGCGAGGTCATAGGGCTGAGCTGACACGTTAGATGAGGCAATAACCGGGACCATATCGATGGCATTTACTGAGTTGGAACGGAGTAGATTTATCACGGTACTGCGGCAGAAAGGGTGGGAATTGAAAGATGGCGTGATTACCGCGCCAAGCGGAGGGCTGTGGTTTAACGATTCGCACCTTGAAGACTGCACTCCCGCCGAACTAAAGGAAACTTTCACAACAAGAGCAACCAGAATCGAGAAAGCAGGATTTGACGCTGCGGAGAATCACCAGGTTTGCGAGGCTCTAGACGAGGTCATAAACTTGCTCTGACGTTCTAACGGAAGAGCTGTACCGCACCGCTTGATGAGTACTTACCCCAATGATGCCGACGGCGATGCCTCCACGATTGTGTCACCCGACTCGTCAGCCAGTGAGCATTCCGTTACACTGCCCTATCAGGACACGTGTGGAATGATTTCACCATCAGGAATCCGGGGTGTCTTTGTGCAATCTTTGACTTCGTTCATTGGTTTCGATATATAGACTCCAACACACTGGAGGATCTGGCGGTGGCCTGTTTGCTGTGGGAGTTAAGGGCTGAATGATCTGTCTTAGGATTTACGTGCCACTCACTGCTGTGTTCCTACTTTCATCTCAGATATTTGGACAGAGCCTTCTTCGCGATCCTCAACTCAACCTGGACGGGGTTTATTTCTCGCCATCGCACGTAGCAATTAGCGGAGAGGGATCGATCTACGTGGCCGACGAGGCCACCGAAACGATTCAAGCATTCGACGAGCAAGGTAATTTTCGGTTTGCTATCGATGTTCCGCACCAGGGGCTGTTCTGGAACGAGCGCCTACTTGGCATTGCAGTCGACTCGCTAGGAAACCTGCACACGGCGAGTAGAAGTGGGCAATTTTCCATCTACGCACCGGATGGCACGTTCCTCGAGACGGTGCCGGTTCATTCCGAACTGGACTACGCGTCATTTGCGCTCGGACCAGATGACCGACGGTTTGCGTTGTTGGGTGGACAAGTTTCAGAGATCAAGACTGACGGTACCCTATCACCGATAGCGAATGTCGAAGGACTGTTCACGCCATTTGACCTGCACATTACCGACGACGGCCGTTTCTTTGCGTTTGGCAATCGTCGACTTTCTCAGCCTGGAGAGTTAGTGGGGAACATCGCCAGCGAATTTAGTCCGACAGGTGTTTCGCTCAACGAGTTTTCTGTCGACGCAGGCAATCAGGGTGGAAGCCCTGTCGCTTTCGCCATCTCACGTAGCGGCGTGCACGTGGCCGACAACTACTCAGGGGTCGTGCGCAGGCTGTCCTTCTCCGGTGATCTATTGGATGAAGCATACGGAGTTCCTCTCACGTCCGACCTGACGATAGGCATTGATGGCGCGCTGGTCGCGGTGACCAGGCAGACCCGCGCGGTAGAGCGGATAGGCCCCGAGCGATTCGAGCCGTACTCAGTGGGTCGATTGCAGTTTTTCGATCGCCCCGCTTATTTCGAATATGTTGATCGCGTGATGGAACTTACCGGCATCAACGCAGATCCTACGGCAGTCGAAACCGATGCCCACACCTTTATTGTCCCCGGGGAGCCGGGAGAAATGGTCGAACTCAACTTCCGTTTTATCGCAGATACAGACGGATACTCAAATGTGTTGAGTGTCTATGATGCAGCCGCGATCGAAAGCAATCCGTTCGAGAATCCGAGACGATACCAAATCGAAGCGCTAAGAAAGAGTGTTCTGCACATTCAGGAGGCGGACCACCGGGAAGTGATTCGAGATATCAATTTTAACGAGACCGCAGTGCTGGAAACCCTGGTTGTCGAGGCGGGAACGGAGCTTGGGTTTGCGCACTCGCTATTGAACCTCTTCGGCCGCCTCGAAGTACACCTGCTGCAGCCGGATAGTGAAGTCTCTGATCGTCTGCTGGACCGATTGTTGACCGATTCGCTTATTCTGTCGCAACCAGCCGCCAACCAAGGTCGCCAGGACAATTTTACTTTTGTTCTTGGCGATGGCACGACGACCATCCTATTTGAAGATCTCAACCTCAGTCGAGGAGGCATTGTCGATATGGTCGACTTTGTCTTCCAGATCGATTCGCGATTGATCCCTATTCCAGAACCTATAACGGCGTTGAGCGGAGGGATTGCTTGCGCGCTGTTGGTCTTGCGAAGACGGAGAGGGTATCCAAACTAACAGAGTGGGCTTCAATTCGGAGAGACCACTTGGAATATCGTGCCTAGTTAGCGGCTGTAGATCAGCCTGAGCCCTGCCAGCACTTCCGTATCAAAGGCAGAGAACCCGGGGCCGATGCCGCATTGCAATTCAAGATGATCGGTGATCTCCACGTCGACCTGGGGCATCAACAGCAGCGACGTGCGGTCGCTTTCGCCAAACACGAAATTGCTTTCTAAGCCGCACGTCATTCGGTGAGTGACGTCTGCAAAAATGGTCAGATTCAGGATGCCATCCACAGGATCGCCGCCGCTGTGATTGGAGATTTGAGGTCGAACACCAATCATGCCCAGCGCGCTCCAGCGATCGCTAAGTTCGACACCCGCCAGATACAAGAAAGTGAGCTCCCAGATCTCGAAATCGGTATGTGGTTCGACAATCGTTTGCCCACCGTGAATGAACTTGTCGTTAAAGGCGGTGCCAAAGGTCAGTTGCGCTGCGAATTTGTAGGCTTCCAACTCGCTGCCCTCGAAGGGCAGTTCAAATTCAACGGCAAATCCGTCACACAACGCGTACTCGACTTCGGGAGCCCACTCGATACCGCCACGATCGAGGCTGCCCGCCGCTGGGCCGAATGGGTCGAAGCTGGTTGCGCTGGTCGCACGAGATCGATTCACTGGGAAGAGGCTGAGAACGTTAACTTCAAACTCGCCTCGATCAGCTCCCAATCCGCGCACGAGATCGAACACCATCGGCTCGGGAATTGAGGGAATATTGTCTTCCGACCCAAAATCCTCCGCACCAAACGGTTCTCGACCATCACTAAAGAATTGACGCCTGCGCGATTCCTCGCCAAACCATTGAGCGGCAACCGGGCAACAAGCGAACCCTTGAATCGCTGCAATGACCAGGAGGAATAGCTTTGGCCGAACGAACGTCATATTTCTGGTCGACTGGGCACTGTACCGGATAGCCTATCTCTTCACATCTATTCATCGCCAACTGATGGCACAGACTCCAACTCCGCTTGCCTGAGAGAAAGAACCAGAGGTTTACTTAAGACGGCAATGCTAGCTGTCGCCCTGAGGGACTGAAAGTGAGCGACGAGGTGTGCTGGCTGTCGCAGGCGCTCGGGAGTACCGCTGGCGTGACAAAGGACTTGCATAGCTGGTCCAGTCTCCGAAGTCACAGCCAACGCGTGTCGCAGCTGGAGAGCAGCTAGTCCTTGTCCACCAGCTTTCCCGATCGGTTCACCGCCCGCAGCAGATTGACGCCCAGCCAAACGGCCAGCGCGCAGCCTACCACTCCTGGGATCGAAACTCCCCGGAAGAGCGGCGGTGCGGCGCGACTCCATAGCGATGCCGAACCCACAAAGAGGGCCGCCGACAAGACGCCCGTCACCAGACGATTGACGATCGTATCCAGTCTGCGATGGTCTAGGTGCACCTCGAAGCTGCCGTCCCGTACGCGGTCGAGCACGTGGACAGCGTCTCGCGGGAACCGCTCGGCCAGATCGCTCCAAGCGCGTGCTTCGGATTGCACTTTCTTCCAAGCCCGTTGCGGTGACAGCCGTCGGCGAATGGCCTGTTCTTTGTAGCCTTCCAGCAACTCGGCGAGACTGAAGTTGGGGTTCAGCTGCTGTGCGGTTCCTTCCAGCATCACCAGAATTTTGATCAGCATCCCGATCTTTGCCGGCAAAACGATCCGGTGGCTGTGGATGATGTTGACCATGCCATTTAGAGCGCCGCTCAGGTCAAAGTCTGCGATCGACTGTCCGCCGTAATCGCTCAGGAAGTCGTCCAGGTCAGCAGCGAGCGCGTCTTCGTCCACTCCTTGAGCGACTTGGCCCAGCTTCATCACCTGCGCGGTCAGTGTTTTGGAGTCGCGATCCACGGCGGCGATCGCCATGTCCTCCACTTGCTCTCGCAACTCGTCGTTGATGCGAACCACCATCCCGCAGTCGAGCAGACCGATCGCCCCGCCGGGGAGCACCAATAGATTACCTGGATGTGGATCGGCGTGGCAGAAACCGTCGCGGAAGATCATGTCGAGGAACATTTGCGCGCCGAGCCGCGCCAAATCCGATAGGTCGTGGCCCTCGGCGATCAACGCCTGCTTGTCTCTGAGGCTCGTCCCATCGAGAAAATCCATCGTTAGCACACGTTTGGAAGAGTGCTCCGGTGAAACTCCTGGGATGCAAACCCGCTCTTGCTGAGAGAAGTTTGCCGCGAACTTACCGAGGTTGGACGCCTCGCGTGAGAAATCCAACTCCTGCAAGAGCGTCGTCGCAAACTCTTCGGCGGTCTTTTGCGGCTGATACTGTCTGGTCGCCGGCGCCAGGTCTTCGGCCATGCCCGACAAGATTTTCAGGATCTCAAGATCATTCTGCACCCGGCTCTCGATTGCTTCGTGCTGCACCTTGACGATCACGCGCCGCCCGTCGTGCAACGTGGCCTTGTGCACCTGACCGATAGAAGCCGAAGCGAACGGAGTCGGCTCGAACTCCGCAAACAGTTCTTCTGCGGTGCCCCCTAGTTCATCCTGCAACAGCTGCAGCACGTATTCGCTGTCGTCTGCCGGGGTGTTCGACTGAAGTTCCGTCAGCTCCTGCGCTAACTCGTTCCCCACCAAGTCGGGCCGCGTGCTCAACACTTGTCCTAGCTTGATGAACGTGGTGCCGAGATCGGTCAGCGCGTGCCTGACCCTCTCATTGGGGCTCAGGTCCGCAATCCGTCCCCCGTCCGCGCCCTTGAGCAGGTCGTGTACCCAATCGACGCGCACCTCTCCCAACCAGTCCGCTAAGCCGTACTTGGTTAGTACCGAAACAACTTCGCGAAACCTTGCACTGTTCCGGGCGAATTGACGCACGCCTGCGATGTCAATCATCAGCGTTAGAGCGCTTTGCGGATGCGGTCGAAGCTAGTGAGGACCTCTTCAGCCACAAGTTTCATCGATTCGGCAACGTTCTCGGTGCACTCCGCTACGGCCTCTTTGAGCGGTTCAAACTCCTCAGTGAGTTTGTCGAGCTTGTCGGTTGCCGCCTCGAACTCGTCCTTGGCCTCGGCTTCTGCCAAGTGCATCTTCAACTTAAGCTCATCGCGCTGCTGCTTGAGTGACGTGATCATCTCATTGATTGGGTCTTGTGGAGCTGACATGCTCTACTCCTTAGATTAAGAGAAATGGGGAAGAATGAGTACTTCGAGGCTAGCATTCGGTAGGGACTGCTGAAGATTATCGAGGTATTTGCGCGATAAGACAACCACCCGGATCCGTGAGGAGTGGTTGAGTCAGAGCTGAGATCCGATTGGTAGTTCGAAGATCGGGTTGCCCGTACCAAAGGTCGAACTCAATGAGGAAACATCCGATCGCGGATGCGGCATCTCGCATTGCCGATCCCACGCGCCGTAAGACCAACGTGGCATGTGGAAGGTGTTACAAGCTGCCCATCAGGAACGATTGGCCAACGGGCGGTTCGCAATGGCGTTCAATCCAGGCAGCACGAAGAAACTCAGGCAATTGATTGTTTCAAAGGCCCGGCGACCTTAGAATAGGAGCCGCATGTCGGCAAGAGTTCTCGTCTGCTCATTGGTGACTGCTCTCAGATTGATTGTTACACTTAGCTCACCCAACAATTACCGGAACTGATTCCGGTGAGGACCGCGAGTTACCATGTGCAGGTTTTCGGTTCTTTCAGCGTGCTTCGTTGTCTTTCTCTTGCAGACCGACGTCGATGCGGTGATCGTCCCCGATGCGACGGTTATATCGAGCTATGTGGCCGAGAGTGGTACCCGCTCGTTGGCATTTGGTGGACTCCTGCTGGACTCAGGCGGACAACCCGTCAACGGAAGCCGCTCGATCGGACTTAATATCTATGATGTCGCCTCGGGCGGCACCGCTTTTTTTAGTGAGTCTGGCACATTCAACGTGGTAGATGGTCGCGTGGCAATTCGCTCGATTGACGTTGGCACCGTCAACTTGACTGGCGGCGAGTTTCTGGAAGTGACGGTTGATGGAAACGGAACACAGAGGGTTCCGCTGTCGACGGCCAATCGCGTTTTGACCGGAACCGGTTTTACTTTTCGAGGTGCCACGTCGGTTTCTACTTTTATCCCCTCATCGGACGGTCAGCGCACGGCTTCCATTGGCGGCCTGTTGAAGGATGCGTCAGGGCAGCCGGTGACTGGCAATCACACGATCAGCGTGTCGCTCCACTCGTCAGCGACTGGAGGGACTCAGTTTTTTTCTGAAACCATTGCGACGAGCGTGACGGACGGACGCGTTTCGTCACGACTGGGGCTCTCTACATCGTTGCCGAGTTCGCTATCTGGCGAGGAGTTTGTGGAAGTCTCGATCGACGGGCAACCTGCGCAGCGAGTGCCGCTCAACTCGGTTGGCGAAACACTCACCTTCGGCTCGGGGCTAACGCTAGAACGCACGAATGTGCTGTCTGCGTACGTTGAGGACCAAGGCGAGCGAACTCTGTCTTTCGGTGGCAAACTGACAGATGACTTTGGCGTACCGCTGACCGGAAACCTGTCACTTTCATTTAGCCTATACGCGACCGAGACGGGTGGCTCAGCCACTTACTCCGAGAACGTGGCGGTCACCACATCGGACGGGGAAGTAACCGTCGACTTAGGCGTGTCACCCGACGAGTTCGACACATTCTCGGAACCATGGTTTCTTGAAATCGCCAAGGACGGCCTGCCCATCGAGCGATTTGCACTTAATACTTCTCGATTCACGCAACTCACTGCCATACCTGAGCCATCTGCGTTCTTGTTTGGATGCTTGGTTTGCGTTGGATTCGTGCTGCGAAGAAGTTGAGCACGCTCTGTCATTTCTAATCCGATTCCAGACAGTTTCGGGCTTCCAGTTCTGCTACTGGCCTGGTCAGAATGCGACCCGAAGGCGGAATCCGAACAGCGCTAGGACATCCTCACTCGGATTGAGCGCGGGGTCGACGATCAGCTGAACGTCGGGCGTGACCGCCAAGAACTGTGTTAGCTCTGCTGGTTGTGACGATTTCGGACGCCGCGTGCCAACGACATTCGGCGCGGTCCGCCGTGTGAATTCGCAGGCGAACGCTGACATTAAAACGCGCGTTACAATCCGGTCAGGTCGACCCCTGGTGGGTTCGGTTATAGCGCCTGCGCAAACCCGCATTGAACCAACAGGCTGAGTCGAGCATCCTGATCGCCAGACCCGATGCAGTAGAACAGCGAGCTTCGGCACGCAGATCTATCCCAAGGCCCACACGGAGACGTGGTCCTTCTGGCGCTAATCAACAGGAAGTCAGATGAGTCGTTACGGACAACAGTTGGCGAAGTGTCTTTTTACTGCAGCATCCTTCGGATTGTTTCTGGCAGCATTCTCAGAGAGATCTTTCGCTACGCATGACTCCGATTGCTGCGATCTCTTCAGCTGCGGCAGCTGTGTAAGTTGCGACTGCGGATCGAGTATCGACGACCGCTGGTTCTTGTTTCCTCAAGATCCTAATGGACTTAGCATTCGTGGCTGGTTGAACGGCGGCTTTATTGGCAACACGTCCAGTCCCAACAGCAAGTTTAACGGGCCCTACAACGCGGTTGATCGCAGCAACGAAGCGATGTTCAACCAAGCGTATCTGATCACTGAGTATGGCTTGCCGCGTTGCGACTGCGGAATCGGAGGCAGGGTCGACCTGCTCTATGGCGAAGACTTCTTTCTGGCCGAATCCATCGGCATGGAAAAGCGACCCGACGGATCTCCTCGTTGGAACAACGAGTACTACGGTCTCGCCATACCCCAGGCATACGTTTCGTTTGGAAGTCAGGAACTTTCCTTGCAGGTTGGCCACTTCTACTCGGTGGTCGGCTACGAAGGTGTGATGGCTCCTGACAATTTCTTCTACTCTAAGGCTTACAGTTATCAGTTTGCGGGACCATTTACGCACTGGGGGACGCAAGCAAACTGGCGGCCGAGCGACTCCTGCACCGTGACCGCCGGGCTACACAACGGTTGGGACGCGCTGGACCGAGCGAGCGACTCGATTGGATTCGTCGGCAAGATTCGTTTCGACAGCCAGTCGACCGGAGCTTGGAGCTCATTCGCCCTTGTCACTGGCGACGACTTCTCGGACCCGGCCGGCATTCTTGGCTCGACTGCTTTCACGAATCGTACGCGTTACAGTTGGTTGGCAGGATTGCCGCTAGCGGACCGTCTCGATTACGTGTTCCACCATTGGCTGGGACTTCAGGAGGATGGAGGCTTGGCCAACACAAGGGCGTGGTGGTACGGAATCGATCAGTACCTCTACTACACCATTAGCAACCACTGGCAAGCAGGTGCTCGATTCGAATGGTTTCGCGACGAGGATGGAACCCGTGTTGGTCTGAACCGCGCTCGCAACCCGAACAATCCGCCCTTCCCCGGAAGCTTCTATTCGCTCTCCTTGGGATTGAATTGGAAGCCCTCCGGAAACCTGGTTATTCGTCCGGAAGTCCGCGCCGATTGGTACGATGGCGACGCAGCCCCGTCACCCTTCCAAGACGGAACCAACGATTCGCAATTTATGCTTGGGTTTGATGGCATCCTGATGTTCTAGCGTCCCGCGACGGTCCGGGTATCACATCGGCGACAACAACCGCGCTCGCTTGTACGAAATCATCCGTGCGCAATGAGTGACGCACATGGCCTGTGATCTACAACCGCGACAGCTTCAGTATTTCTAGAATTCGCGCTGCGGTCTGCTCGATGGTGAGGTTCGTCACGTCGATGACCGGGTAACCACGCGCCTGGTACTCGGCCTCGGCGGCCATCACCTCACGAATCACCGTAGGTAGGTCATCGTAGGCACTGCTGCCCGCCCCGGAACGGCTTAGTCGCTCTTTGCGGATTTCTTGCAGCCGCTTCGGCTGAGACGAGAAAGCGACAATCTTTCGCTCGTCGATCTCCTCCAATTCCTCGGGAAATCCCGTCTCGGGTGAGATCGACACGTTCGCGACCTTGAAGCCCAGCGAACTCAGGTACAGCATGGTCGGGCTCTTGCTGACCCGACTCACTCCGACGATCACAATGTCGGCCTCCTCGAGCGTCCGCAGTCCCAGGCCATCGTCGTGCGAGAGCGCGAACTCCATGGCCTCAATGCGTTTTTCATAGGTCGCATCAATTTGATGCAATCGAGACAAGTCGTTGTCGGGCAACGAACCCACGCAGTCGGCCAGAAAATCTAGCAGCGGTCCGGTCACGTCGAAATGGGGAATCCGTCGCGACACGCAGACGCGGCGCACCAAGCGCTTGTCGGCAGTATTCGGTAAGCCGTGCAAAACGATCGGCCGGCTGCCGGCCAGGCTGTCGAGCGTGTCTTGAAGCTTTTCCAAGTCGTCCTGCATAGTGTGTGGCACAAGTTCGAACTTGGCGTCCGAAAACTGCGTGGCAGCAATCGACGCGAAGCGGTGCAAGAGATCGCCAGTGGACCCCGCAATCAGATGCAGCGTGTACAACTCACGCGAATCCTGATCGACGTCGGCAGCTGCGGATTTCTTTTTCGTTGTCTTCTTGCCCATTCAGTCGTCGCGATGTGGATGTATGATTCTACTAGTTCGAACTCAGACGATTATAGCAATTCCATACGCAAGAGCAGAACGCCAACTTGCGGCGTCGATTGATCGTAGCGCGCCCGACGAGCAACGATCACTAGCAACACGTCGCAAGTTGGTCCCCTGGGGCGTGTCAGAGCAACCCGACGCTCTGATGCCGTGCCTTACGATGCGGAGAATCGTGCTACTATCACCAGCCCGGAACTTGAGCCGCGGTGCGTGTAACGTACGCGCATTCCTTCGCCGAGGTGCCTATTCCTCGCGTCCTAGCGCTGCTCGACGATGAGCGTGACCTCATTGTCACTGAGCGGCTTCACGGTGCAGGTCAATTCGCTCGTCTTGGGAGAGGCGTACTTGAGCGATACCAAAGGAATCTGCGCTCCATGGTCAGCATGTTCTTCCCCCAACTTGCGAACACTCTCCGCGGCTCGTGGCGGCAGCGCATGAAGCACCAACACGCGATACTCCCCTGCCGGCGCACCATCCTCAGATTCGTACGTCCCTAGCGTGAATCGCCCCTCCGCGTCGGTCTTACCGCGAGGCGAGGGGCTGGCGTCTGCCGGCACAAACTCAATGGTCGCTTCCCGCACGGGTTCACCAGAACTGAACACCACCTGACCATGAACCGGAAAGAGCGGTGGACGGCCGTCCCCACAACCGGCGCAAAGGAACATAGCTAATGACACAAACCATCCGGGCCATCGGCACCATTGCGCCGTCCATGGCGAGACATTCCTGAAGCTCGATGGAGATGCATTCACGACAGAACAGCAACCACGATCAATACAGCGGCGAGAACGTGTACTCAACTTCGTAAGCGTCGTCACGCTTACAGATTTCGGCCAGCGTCTGCGTGTCGATTTCGTTCTCCACCATTCGCACCGAACCGTCTGCCATCACAAACGGACAGACGCCAACGTGCCAGCTGCCAAATCCGATCGGTGGCACGCTGTTGTCAGTGGGTCCGCGTGCGAGCCCAACCCCAAGGCCCCCGACACGTGCAAAAGCATGCAGGTCTTTGCCGTTGTAGAGCGGACCATTTTCCGGCGGTAGCCCCAGGCGCGATTCTGGGATATGCATTTCACCGACCAGCGCGGTATTGCTAGCACCATCGACCAGATCCTTCAACTGCACCTTGTCTTGCCACCCCATGGGTTTACCGTCTTGGCAAGAAGGGCGGCTCGAGATGATGACTCCCGTGCCGTTGCCCCCACGCCAGTACGAATACTCGTCGTCGTAAGCTCCACCGCTCAGATCGCCGTGATTGCCTGCATAGTCGCCGACAGCGCCCCCGATCATGGTCACGATCTCAAGCGAGCTACAGCCGCAAGGATAGCTGAACTCCTGCTCGACTTCTTGCGTAGCCACGACGGCTTCGACGAGCGTTCGTCTGCTCGGGCAGACAAACACCGCAGGGATGTGCGCTCGGACGTCGGGGCTATGATCGGGATACGCGCCGTATAAATCCCAGGTGGCGGCCGCGTTTGCCTCTTCCAAGTACGGCAGTATGCGAGCCAACCACGATGGTTGCGATGTGTCGCAGGCGTTTGGGCCGAAATCGTTGCGAGCACGCAAACGCGCCGGAGGAAACGCGCCGGTCGCGTCGTGCAGTTGAAGTGTCGCGAAGCCGATTTGGCGCAAATGACTCTTACACTCGGTGGCCCGCGCCGACTCGCGAGCAGATTGGACTGCCGGAAGCAATAGCCCTACCAGCGTGCCGATAATTGCGATCACCACCAAGAGCTCGACGAGCGTGAAGGCACAGCGTGAGCCATGTGTACGATGTGATTCTTGCTGCATTGATTGGGACTTTCGCAAGAGCGACCAGACAAGTCAGTGGGCCATTTTAGCACAGATCATCAAGCTGGAAGTTACCGATTCGCTGGGCACCTTCGATGAGAGCGTCTCCAATCGGTATCGGCGCGAACAGAAACGACGTATGCCAAATGGGTGGGGTACAGCATACCACACGCTATTGCTCGTCCGCGCGATTCGCTAACCTTCCTAACGCGACCGCGTCGATATCATTGCCGATGCGATGCACACTGCCATCGGCGAACGCAAAGTGACAGACTCCGAAGTGCCAACTGCCAAAAGTATAATCGGAATCCGCATCAAAATCTGGTCCGGGCGAGATGGGAAACTCATCACCGCCGACCGCCGCGATTGAGGGCAAGTGCGAACCGTCAAAAATCGGGCCATCGACCGGTGGAACACCAAACTGCTTGGCACGCACGTGGCGCTCACCCACCAGCAGGGTGTTGCTCAGCCCATCGATCACGTCGGCAGCCGCAATCCGGTCGATCCAACCGGTCGCCTCATTGTTCTCGCCGCATTTTCTGCGGCTTGAGATGATTACGCCGGTTCCGTTTCCACCGAATGCAAAGTCCGTTGGGAGTCCGATAAACCCGGGGGAGGGGTCGCCGTGATTGGCCGCGTAATCGCCTAACGAACCGGTCGGATAGTCCACACGCAGGACAGGCTGCGATGGCACCAACAGTGGGTCGTCTCCTGGCGGAACTGGCGCAGGTAGATCACCGGGGGGTGCGGGTCCACATACCGGACAGAGCGTCGGCAAGAACGTGTACAAAGGAGTCAAATCGACCAATGCTAGAGTCGCCAACACCGTCGCGTCCAGCGCGCCGGCTTGTGGTGCTGGACTGGATTGCACCAGCGTGACGTGATCGTTCGTTGGCGGCAAGGTGCTGATCAGATCGTCCTCAAACACCTCGTAGCGATATTCTTCATGCTGCAGCGCTTCGCTAGCGTCTCGGCGCGTGGGGCACAGGAAGACATCCAGAATCTCGTTTCGTAAATGCTCTGGATGACCTGCGTACGGTTGGTAGAGATCCCACTGGTTGTAGGATGCCGTATGTTCCAAGTACGGTAGCAGCCTTACCACCCACGAGGGTTCGCCACCGCCGCACGAAGGCGACGGATCGCCGGGGCGGTTGCTCAAACGCGCGGGCGGGAAGTACTGATAGGTGTTCTCGAACTGCAGTGCTGCCAACCCAATCTGCCGCAGATTGTTTTGGCATTGGGTCGCCCGCGCTGACTCGCGCGCTGCCTGGACAGCAGGCAGCAACAGCGCCGCCAAGACGCCGATAATCGCGACGACGATCAAGAGCTCGACGAGCGTGAAACCTCTAACCGGAGATCGTGCCATGAGAATGCGACCGTTGATCACTGCAAAGTTCATCTCGCCTGACAGCCTCGAAGCAACACGGCATACCGACCGGTTTGCGAGGCGGACCCACGTAAAACCTCTATTCATTCTATCCGCGGATTAAACGGTGTCAAAATCCTGCGTTTTGACCGTCACTACTCCATTTCCAAACTCGATTGTTCGCCACCTTGAGCACATCAGCTATCCGGTCGCGCAGGCAAGTTCATTGATACATGGCTCCGCTGCGTGTCGCCTACGACGTCTCTGCTGGTTGTATCGGCGTTACATCGACCGAGACCGTCATGCTGCGCTCACCTCCACCAACAAGAACGCCTTGGATCGGACTCACATCGCCGTAGTCTCGTCCATAGGCGATCGTGATATGATCGGTCGTGGGGATGACATCGTTGGTCGGATCGAAGTCGATCCAACCGTGCTCACCGCAGTAGACTGCAAGCCACGCATGAGACTGATCCGCTCCTACGAGCTGCGGCTTGCCTTCGGGGGAAACCGTCCGCAAGTACCCGCTGACGTACCGCGCCGCCAGTCCCATCGAGCGAATACACGCGATTTGCAAATGGGCGAAGTCCTGGCAGACGCCTGCTCGGTTGGAAAGCACCTCGTCCAGTGGCGTGCTGATGTTGGTGACGCGCGGTTTGTATTCGAAATCTTCAAAAATGCGATGTGTCAGATGCAACGCTGCCTCGACAATCGGCCTGCCCTCCGGAAAGCTGGGCCCGGCGTACTCCGCCAGAGCAGGCGCTGCCGCCGCGTACTCGGAATCAAAAGAGAACAAACACTCGTCGATCCCTGCTTGCGGTGGCACACTCTTGAGATCCTGCGCCACGTGCTCCCAGGCCGGAGAACTTGCGGATTCAAGTTCACGACCCGTCGATTGCACTTCCACTTCGCTGGTCGCGGTGATCGACAGTCCTCGATGCGAATCTAGCAGCGAAAAGTACTCCACCGTATTCCCAAAATAATCGCTTTGCGATTTGATGACCGCCGGTTCAGGCATCACGATCAAACGAAATCGATCGCAGGTCTGATTCGTCAAGTTTCTTGGCCGCAAGTGCAGTTTGTTCTGACACACGGGGACCGCTTCGGAATACGCGTATTTCGTGGTGTGACTGATACGGTAACGCATAGAAAGATCAGGACTGAGGTGCGTCGGTCGGAGATACCATGGCTGCGGAGGTCAATCGTCGTGATTGGCTGGTGTGAACCAAGTAGCGATTCGAAACTTCGTGCGATAGGTTTTGTAGATGCCGAGCCAAACTCTGTAGCAAGTCCTCCAACTTCCTTCGCTTGTTGGAGCCGTATTCCTCCGCCACTTGCACCACGTCGAACATGCGCAAGGCGTGTACCATCGTGAAGATCAGTCGTTCATGCGGCAGATACCCAGCAGTGTGATCTTCGTTCGGCAGTTGCGCAAGCTGTTGCTGAAGCGTAACCAGCTGGTAGCCGATGCTCCTGGGGTTGGTTTCGTCGGTTAAGAGCAGGTCGAGCACGGCCGGCATTTGCAGATTTGCCAGATAACGAGAACGGTAGGTCATGATGCTGTCGGCGACCTCCAGCAGGGCCTCGAGCACTTCCGTATCGGCTTCGGTCGATTCGATCAAACAGCAATGCAGCAACTCGGTCGTCTGCAGAGCTCGCTCCAGTCGGCGGCCTAGGTCGAGAAAGCGGAACACGTGTGAGCGGGTCATGCTCTCCATGCACATGCCCTCGATTGCCGCCAAATCGACGATGAGCGTGTTGAGCCGACTGAGCAAGTCGGTCAGATCGTCTTGGTCGCCGGCCTGAAACTGCTGGTCGATGCGGACGAGCACCCGCCACGTGTCGGGCGACAAGCGATCACGCACTAACGATGCGGTACGAAACATATTGTCTAAGATGACCCGTAAACCGCCTGCTTGGCTGCGATCGAAAACAAGCCGGGGCAGCGCTGAATCGATGCGTGGCAACGACAGTCGGATGTCCTCTAGCGCGAAGTCGGGCTCGATCAGCCCTTGCGCTGCGAGCGCGCGTAGCAACGTCGTGGTGACATTGCTCGTGCCGACGGAGGTTTCGCTGGTCAGTTGCAGCACAAACGTGCGAAACTGTCGGGCAGCCGCGTCGGCGCGCTCGATGTGTCGTCCCAGCCAGTAGATGTTGTCAGCCACACGACTGGGAAGATCGGAGCCTGTGCGGCGCAACTCAATCGCTTCGTCGCTGGGCGAG
This sequence comes from Bythopirellula sp., assembly GCA_965228965.1. Taxonomy (GTDB): domain Bacteria; phylum Planctomycetota; class Planctomycetia; order Pirellulales; family Lacipirellulaceae; genus Bythopirellula. The sequence goes on along the minus strand of OZ245849.1, from coordinate 2,956,435 downwards.
AGCAACGACAAGAACTCGACCGGTTTGCTGCTCAGAATCCACGTGTCCTTGCTGCCTTTCGACGCGGGGATGGCTAATGGGTTGTCGGCCGACGGATCGGACGTCCGCGCCAGTCCACCCGGCAACACGGTGTAACCCTCGTCGTCAGCCAGCGCGAACGAACGCAGCACCAGATTGGATTGCGTCGCCCTGCCCTGCTCCCATCGCGGAATCGTGGAGAGCGCAGGTCGTTCTTGCGCGACGTACTGACCTGGATTAGCTTGGATGCGGCGGCGCAGCTCATCAACCGGCAGTTTGTTCAGCTGATGGTCCTGAGCGTAACCACCTCCGCGAAAGCGATATGCCGAAGAAATCGCGTACTGATCGAGGTTGGCCAGGACGCGATTGAGCGAGCTCGCTTCCCCACACCACCAACTAGCGATACCGGGGAGCAAAAGGTTTTCTCCCATCAGAAAACTGCACAAGCGCGGCATAAAGGCCATAAAAACCGGCGATTCGACCAGTCCGCTACCAAGAGAATTCGCGACTCCCACGTGATTGGTGTGCACCGCTTGCAGCAATCCCGCGACGCCCAGATCGGATTCATCGCTAAACTCAAGCGGGTCGCACATCTCACTGTTGGGGCGCCTTAGCAACACGTCGATTTGCATCAGCCCGTCGAGCGTTTTCAGCCACACTTTGTCATCACGCACGGCTAGGTCACCGCCTTCAACCAGGTTGTAGCCCAGATAGCGCGCTAGGTAGGCGTCCTCAAAGTAGTTTTCGTGATCAGGACCCCGCGAGTAGATAACGATGCGCGGGTTCTCTTGTGCCTGTGGCGAGAGACACTGCAATCGCGTCTTGAGTCGCATGAAGAACGGCGCCAGTCGCTGCACGTTACAAGCCCTGAATATCTCAGGCAACATCCGTGACACAACAACCCGGTTCTCCAGGGCGAAGCCAATGCCCGAGGGAGCTTCGGTGCGATCGGCGAGTACCCACCAACGCCCTTGCGAGTCGCGTCCTAGATCGGCGGCGTAGAAATCGAGAAGCTCGCTATCCCCGATCGAAGACCTGCCGTGATACGGCAAGCGAAATCCCGAGTGACCGAACAGCACTTCGGCAGGCAGTACGCCCTCTTTGATCAGCCGCTGCGGACCAAGCAAGTCTTCCAGTACTAACTGGAGTAGCTTTGCGCGCTGTGCAACACCAGCGGATACCTCATTCCATTCCGTCTCGCCGATCAAAAACGGAATGGCGTCCAGATCCCAGGGGCGTGCATTGCCCTCTGGGTCGCCGTAAGCACTATAGGAAATGCCATTTCCGTAGATCAGGCGTTGCGAGTGTTCCCAGCGGCGCGAGAACTCCGCTTGACCCACTCGCTTGAGCAAACCGACGAATTGCTGCCAAGCCGGACGGAACTCACCCGCGGTCGTCAGCAACTCATCGTAGCGCCCCTCAGGAAGGGAATACCCACTGAAAATATCATGCGGGTCCGCGTGCGGTTTTCCTGTTACGCGAGTTCCTGTGGACGTCTGCTGCTGACTCTGCATGGTGGTGATTCATCGCCTAATGCTTACCGCGACGCAAGTCCAACGTGAGTGGGAATTCGCGACTGGGCTGATCGGCCCGAATTGTAGCATTGCCCGGCGAATGGCCAAAGCTGAAGAATCGAGTAGCCCGGCGACTCTCCGCCTCCAAAGCATTGACCGGGAAACTCGTCGGATTTAGTCCGCCTGGATGTCCGACGTGGTATTGACAGCCGCCGACAGATCGGCCCATCCACTCATCGTGAAGGTCGAACACCAACGGTCCATCAACTCCCAACGTGGGGTGCAGGCAACTAGGCGGCTGCCAGGCTCGAAAACGCACACCCGCAACAAATTCGCCTTCCCTGCCGGTCGGATGCAGCGGAACACGACGTCCGTTGCAAGTGAGCACATGCCGTGGATCGGTCATGCCGTGCACTTTGACTTGGATTCGCTCGACCGAAGAGTCCACGTACCGCGCGGTGTATCCACCTCCTGGCTCTTCACCCAGCACGTACCAAGGCTCCATGGCACGACGCAGCTCGACATGAACACCTTGCTGCGCGAATTCACCGATGAACGGATAACGAAACTCATGGTGCGCATCGAACCATTCCAGTTGCAGGTCGAAACCCGCAGACTGGGTGTCTTCGATCACGTCACCAAAATCTTGCCAGATGAAGTGTGGCAACATCCAGCGGTCATGAATCGTCGTGTTCCAACTGACAAGCTCATCACTGTAGGGTTGGTCCCAGAACTTCGCCACCAAAGCTCGCAGCAGCAACTGTTGCGTCAAGCTCATCCGCGCATGGGGAGGCATTTCGAAGGCGCGGAACTCAACGAGGCCCAGTCGCCCCGAAGTTGTATCCGGCGAGAACAACTTATCGATGCAAAATTCAGAGCGGTGCGTATTGCCCGAGCCATCGACAAGAATATGTCGAAAGATGCGGTCGACCAGCCAAGGCGGCACGTCGCACCCAGCCTTCACCTGTTCGAACGCGATGTTGAGTTCGTAGATCGAGTCGGACCGCGTTTCATCGACGCGGGGGGCCTGGCTCGTGGGGCCGATAAACTTGCCCGAAAACATGTACGAGAGCGACGGGTGGTTGTGCCAGTACCCAACAAAGCTCTTCAGCAGATCAGGACGACGAAGCCACGGACTGTCGGCGGCTGTCGGGCCACCAAGCACGACGTGGTTGCCGCCGCCGGTACCGGTATGCGAACCGTCCAAATCGAACTTTTCGGTTCCGAGACGCGTCTGGCGGGCGTCGTCGTAAACCCCGGAGGTGATATCGACCAGTTCATTCCAATCGTGGGCAGGGTGGACGTTCACCTCAATCACGCCCGGATCAGGCGTCACTTTGATGTGCTGCAAACGCGAATCATGCGGCGGAAGATAGCCCTCGATCATCACGGGCATGTCGAGCGACTCACAGGTGTGTTCGATGGCCGCCACCAACTCCAGATAAACTTCTGCGCGGTCGACCGGCGGCATAAACACGTGCAATCGGCCGTCACGAGGTTCCACGCATAGCGCGGTGCGGACGACCTCGGAAGAATCGTCGTCGTAACGGCTATCCACCTTGAACAGCCGTGACGGATCGATCTGGCTCGTGTCGCTGCGCTCGTTCCAAGCTCCGTTGCCTCCACCACCGTGATGCCCCAACTGGTTGCCATCAGCCCCAGCTGTGGCGTACTGCGGAACCTGTTGGAGCGTTCGCGAACCGTGCAATCGATCGTCACCTAAACGACCTCTCGCTCCAAACCAAGCCGCACGATCTCGGAACTGTGCATGGGAAGGCAATTCAGCAACTGCCACCAATGGGTCGGCATCGAAGTAGTCGAGTGGGTAACCTGGGTCGCGCTCGTAAAGCAACGACTGCAGTGGCAACCGATAGCCCATCGCGGAATCGCCGGGAATCAAGAACAACTCGTCAGATCGCACTGCCCACAGTCCGCTTTGCCAGCACGGGGTTGGTTCCCACCAGCGATATTGCAGTGGCAACACAACTCCAACCGAAGCGGTGATACCTTGCTCGAACACGCGCGCCACGCGTTCGCGTTCTTCGATGTCCTCCAGCTTGGAATCGTGAATATCGACATTCGCCGGCAGACGACGTTCGCGCCACGTGTAGTACATGACGTCTTCGTAGGCGGGCAGCGCGTGTTCGGGGTTCACTTCTAGCCGCTCGGCCAGTGCGCGGGCAAACCGCTCGGCATCTTCGGCAGTGTGGCCATAGTCGATGTCCTTTTTGGCGAACAGCGCTTGATTGCGCCAAATTGGCTCGCCGTCCTTGCGCCAGTAACAGTGCATCGCCCACCGCGGCAGCGATTCGCCCGGATACCACTTCCCCTGTCCATAGTGCAACAAACCGGCGGGGCCAAAGCGGTTGCGGAGCCGGCTCATCAGGTCGTCAGCGAGCCGTTCTTTGTTGGGCCCGACCGCGGCGGTCTGCCACTCTTCGCCATCCATATCGTCAATCGATACAAATGTCGGCTCGCCACCCATGGTCAGCCGGACATCGCCCACCGAAAGGCGGCGATCGATCTCGTGGCCGAGGGACTCGATGCGGGTCCATTGCTCTTCGGTGTACGGCTTGGTGACGCGTGGATCTTCGTGAATGCGCTCGACCGACATGTCGAAGTCGAAGGTGACCTCGCAATCGCCAAGACTGCCGGTGATCGGCGCGGCCGAAAGTGGCTGCGGGGTACACGCCAAGGGAATGTGCCCCTCGCCGGCCAGCAAACCCGAGGTCGGATCGAGTCCCACCCAGCCGGCGCCAGGCAGGTAGACCTCCGACCAGGCATGCAGGTCGGTGAAGTCGGCTGTAGGTCCCTCCGGACCGTCCAGCGGTTTTTGGTCGGCCACGAGCTGAATTAAGTAGCCCGAGACAAACCGAGCCGCGAAACCCAAGTGCCGCAGCGCTTGGGTCAGCAACCACGAGGAATCGCGGCACGAACCGCTGCCGATTTCGAGCGTCTGCTCCGGCGTCTGCACGCCAGGTTCCATGCGCACGAGGTAATCGATGTCGTGCTGAAGTCGTTGATTGATATCGACCAGAAAGTCGATCGTCTTGCGTGGAGTGCGATCGATGGAAGCTAGTAAGCCGTGAAACTTCGCGCCGGTTTCACCGAGGGCGAAGTAGGGCTCTAAGTCAGCCTTCACATCGTCGTCGTAGACGAACGGGTACTTCTCCGCCGCGGGCTCCAAAAAAAAGTCGAACGGATTGATCGACGAGAGTCGCGCCGTCAGGTCGATCTCCACAGCAAGGTGCTCCACAGGATCCGGAAAAACGCACCGCGCCAGATAGTTTCCGAAGGGATCTTGCTGCCAGTTGAGGAAATGATTGTCGGGCTGGACCTTGAGCGAATAACTCTCGATGGGCGTGCGGCTGTGCGGCGCGGGGCGCAAGCGAATGACTTGGGGACCGAGACCTACGCGTCGATCATAGTGGTAGTGGGTCTTATGTTGGAGGGCGACTCGGATGCTCATAGTGACGACTTACTTTGAGAGGTATCGATTCGCACTTCACGAGATCGACTGTGATTGAGTTTGAGATTGCTCTCCTTCCGTGATCGATGTGGGCAATCGGAAAAAATCTTGGTGGATGGCTTCGCCAAGTTGATTCAACTGGTTCTGGAACTGATCGATGTACTCGTGCATGCCGCTACGGACGATATCGTCGATACTAGTGTAGTCCAAATCCGTGCGCAGGCGGCCCATGAGCTGCTCGCTCCTGAGATTAAATGTCCCCAGGCTGGTTCCCGTGATCTGACATAACGATTCTTGCGCAAAAATCAGGCAAAAATGCATCGCACGGGGAAATTCACGATCTAAGATTAAGAATCCAGCCACATTCGCCGGGGTGATCTGACCATGCACGCGGCGATACATCGTCAATGCGCTGGCCGACTTCAGCAGCGCCGACCAGCGAACCACATCCAACGCAGAACCAACCTCCTGGGCATTGGGCAAGAGCAAGAAGTACTGCACGTCGACGATGCGCGACGTCTTGTCGGCACGTTCCATGAGTCGTCCTAAGCGGGTGAAGTGCCAAGCTTCGCCGTACGACATCGTGGCGTAGGTGAGCCCAATCAACGTGTGGCTCGACTGTTTCACCGCATCGCAGAACGCGTTGGGTTCGACCCTCGATGGGCCACCCTCAGCAGCGGATTTGACCATCTTGAAGAAGGTATTGATGTGTTCCCACATCGGTGCCGGGATCGTGTCGCGCACGCTGCGTGCGTTCTCTCGCGCTCGGGTGAGGCACGACAAAATCGAGTTTGGATTGCGCTCGTCGTAGGCGAGGAAATCCAACACGCCTTCGCGAGTCGGTTCGCCGTACAGTTCGCGAAACAGTTCCTCATCGCCGGTCGTATAGACCAACGGGTGCCACTGAGACCCTAGCGGCGAGCCATCGCCAAGCGTGAGGTTATAGTTCACGTCGATGAAACGAGCCACGTTTTCCGCCCGTTCGATGTATCGCGACATCCAATACACCGACTCAGCGACCCGACTAAGCATCTTTGGCCCCGACTGTGCTTACTGTGTGTCCGCCTGCCACTCCGTCATGCGCGAAATCGGGGCGCAGGACCCAAGTGTCTTTGCTGCCTCCTCCTTGCGAAGAATTGACGACCATCGAGCCCTTCTTCAGCGCCACCCGCGTTAGTCCGCCTGGCATGACGTAGATTTCTTTTCCGCAAAGCACGAACGGTCGCAGATCGACGTGGCGAGGTTCCAGACGATCTTCCACGAGTGTCGGCACTGTCGACAACTGTAGCATGGGCTGGGCGATGTAGTTTCTTGGATTCGAGCGGATGCGATCCACATATGCCTCGCGCTCAGCCGGCTCCGCTTGGGGCCCCATGAGGATTCCGTAACCGCCGGACTCATTGGTCGGCTTCACGACCAACTCGTCCAGGTGCGTAACGACGTATTCGCATTGCTTCGGATCCGAGCAAACGTACGTGGGCACGTTTTCCAGGATTGGTTCCTCGCCCAGATAGTACTTGATGATCTCAGGCACGTAGGCATACACCGCTTTGTCGTCTGCCACGCCAGTGCCCGGCGCATTTGCGAGCGTCACGTTCCCTCTGCGATAAGCATCGATCAAACCAGGAACACCTAGACAAGAGTCCTCACGAAAACAGCGCGGATCGAGAAAGTCGTCGTCAATGCGGCGATAAATCACATGGACCGGCTCAACGCCCTTGGTGGTCCGCATGTAAACGTGACCGTCATCGACGACCAGATCGGACCCCTGCACCAATTCCACACCCATTTGCTGCGCGAGGAACGTGTGCTCGAAGTAGGCGGAGTTGAACTCCCCCGGCGTGAGCACTGCTGCAGTCGGCCTCGACACGTGGGACGGCGCGCACTCGATCAAACGCTGCAAGAGTTGTTCTGGGTACTCTTCCACCGCGGACACCGACATGCCTTCGAACAGGCGAGCGAAAGCACGCTTCATGACTTCGCGGTTTTCCAGCACGTACGAAACGCCGGACGGGCACCTCAGGTTGTCTTCCAGCACATAGATGGTCCCATCTTCGTGCCGGATGAGATCGACACCGCTGATGTGGCACCACACGCCTCGCGTGGGACTGAAGCCCTCCATCTGAGGTCGGTAGGTCGTCGCCGAGAGAATCAGTTCTCGCGGTACGACGCCATCATTGAGGATCTTCTGATCGTTGTAGATGTCTTCAACGAAGAGGTTCAGCGCGTAGACGCGCTGCTTGAGCCCCGATTCAACTTTCTGCCACTCGTCCTGATCGATGATCCGAGGCAGTAAGTCGAATGGCCAAACCTTCTCCGCGCCGTCCTCGTGGCCGTACACGTTGAAGGTGATGCCCATGTTCGACAGATTCAGCTCGGCTGCCTGCTGTCGTTCACGGAGTTCGTGTTCGGAGATTGCCTTCAGTCTGGACACAAAATCGGTGCAGGCCACGCGAGGTTTGTTCTCGCCTAGGAACATCTCGTCGTATCCGACCGGTCTGTAGGACATTCTACTCCCGTGTTTTCGCGTTTAGATTCAGCACTTATACTCGATGAGCCAATTTCGGATCAATATGCACATAACTCGGGCATTCGGTGCCAGATCACTGCGCACTTTAGCCGCAAACAGGCTGGATTTTTCCAGGATTCGTGGCATTACAGGCCATTCGTCTGTGCCGCTCTTCAGATTAGCAAGCGATGTGCCAGTTCGGGCCGGAGAAGACCTTCGCAGGGCGCGACCGAACGGCTCGACAGGGCAAGACACTAGAAAAGAAAAAAGGCCTGACAGCATTTCGCTGCCAGGCCCATCGACAGGGAGGCTGGTTTCCCTAAGTCGCTTGCATTTCCATCTCAGGATTAACGGCGACGGCGAACCGTGCCACACAGGCCAACGATGCCCAGTCCCACTAGTGCCAGCGAAGTTGGCTCGGGGATGGCGGTGATCGTAATCGTTGCGATCCCATTGCTGAACTGATTGAAATCAAGCCCGGACAAGTTAGCTCCGCCGATATTCGCAAAGCCGGCGTACGGATCGCCGACCACGTTGCGGATCAGGTTGTTCGGATCGGCGGGACCTTCATCGGGGCCACTTTGGCCTGCGGGAGCGGCGAATCCGGCGTTCGGAAACAGCGCATTAAGTCCCCCCAAGTCCGGAGCGGCTGTGTAGAAGTCTTCTGCTTCCGTGCCCGCATCGTTCACCGTGCCAGGCAATCCGATCGTGAAGCTGACCGAACCTTGGCCGTCGTAGAGCGATGAAAGGTCGTGCGCCAAGGGGTTTCCGTTGGCCAAGAAGAAGTCGTTACTTGGCAGGATCATCGAAGCATACGAAAAGTAGCGGTTGGTTCCATCGACCGCGATGTCAAATATTCGCGTTTCGCTCTCACCGGGTTGAAGCGGTGGAGGACCTGCCATGCTGCCAATCGTGTCCTGTACTCGTGTGCCCGTCTGCGACGAGGCCGTCGTCGTGCTCATTCCTCCGCTTACGTAGGTGAGGTTGTTGGCAAAGTCCTCGGAGATTTGCATCGTATTGCCATCTTCGGCGAGTCGCTCTAGTCCAGGTTGCGAAGTCAGTCCGCCATTGTAACTATCGAAGCTTCCGTCATGGAAGCCGACCCATACTGGTGTGATTGCTGTCCCGTCGGTGGGCGCGATGTTGGTGATCGTGACTTCCACTAACTGGGAAGCGACGGCGGATTGGCCGACTGTCATTCCCAGGGCGATCACTGCTGACGCTGCTAGGTTCTTCAACTTCATCTTGATTTTTCTCCTGTGAGTACTGTGACGATAAACATCAAATGTTGTGACTAGACACGTCCGTGCTTACCTCTTCTGCGTCCATTTATAGTTCGTGCGAAGATGAAGTTTTGTGACCTGTCCCACGCAACGCAAAACTTTCCAAAAATTTTTACGCCCTCGAATGTAAGCAATTTCACATTTAGTGTTTTCTTACCACACTTAAATGAATGCATATCTCTAGCGCAGCTAGACAACCGAAATCGTTGACAGGACAAATGGCCACGTTATCGCGCCGCAGCGCGCGTTGAGAAGATTAGCCTGCCATTAGAACTTCAATAAGAAAACACGAACCCTCTGCCCAATTCGCGTGTCGACTGGCTGTATTCACAGCATCGACTCGAGCGATCAGCTCTCATTGTTACTGCTCATGACCAGGCTCTTGGTGAACTCGCTTACAGAAGACGAAAATCACTCGAAAAAAGCCGCGGCTGTCGTGTTTTACCCACTGCGTAGCCCCCTGCCCCGCTACATCGAAAACGATACAATCAGCGTTTTGTGAAGTAGCTCACAAACTTCTACCCAACTACAGCTTCGCGGAAAGGTTCGTCACGTTGGCTACCACCCAGAACACAAGTACCGAACTCAACAAATACAGCCGTCACATCACCCAGCCGAAGTCCCAGGGCGCTTCGCAGGCGATGCTGTTGGGCACTGGGCTGACCGACGAGGACCTGTCCAAGCCGCAGATTGGCATTGCTAGCGTTTGGTACGAGGGCAATACGTGCAACATGCACCTGCTCGATCTGGCCAACAAGGTGAAAGAAGGGGTCCAGCAGGCGGATTTGGTCGGTATGCGTTTCAACACCATCGGCGTGTCGGACGGCATCTCGATGGGTACCAGCGGCATGAGCTATTCGCTGCAATCGCGTGATCTGATCGCCGACTCGATCGAGACCATCATGGAGGCCCAGTGGTACGACGCCTGCATCACACTGCCCGGCTGCGACAAGAACATGCCCGGCTGCTTGATGGCACTCGGCCGACTGAATCGCCCCGGCCTGATGGTCTACGGCGGGACGATCAAACCGGGCTTCACACACTTCGATGGCGACAAACAGAAACGAGATATCGTCAGCGCCTTTCAATGCTACGGCGAGTTTCTAGCCGGCAAGATCAACGAAGACGAGCGCAAGGAAATCGTACGTTGCAGTATCCCGGGCGCCGGGGCGTGCGGCGGCATGTACACGGCCAACACGATGGCTTCAGCCATCGAAGCCCTGGGGATGAGCCTACCGTACAGTTCTTCGATCCCGGCAGAACATCCCGACAAATTGCAAGAGTGCCTCGACGCGGGAGCGGCGATTCGCACCTGTCTGGAACGCGACATCAAGCCGCGCGATATCATGACGCGCGAGGCGTTCGAAAACGCGTTGGTGTATTTGATGGTCGTCGGTGGTTCGACCAACGCGGTGTTGCACCTGATCGCAATGGCGCGCAGCGTCGACGTCGACCTGACAATTGACGACTTCCAGTCGGTCAGTGATCGCACGCCACTGCTCGCCGATCTGAAACCTTCGGGTCGTTACGTGCAGGAAGAGCTTCATGAAGTGGGCGGCACTCCGGCAGTGATGAAGATGCTGCTGGACGAAGGGCTCATCAGCGGCGAATGCCTGACGGTCACGGGGAAGACAATCGCCGAGAACCTCAGCGACCTTCCTGAACTGAGCGAAGGGCAAGACGTCGTCCGTCCGCTTTCAGATCCGATCAAAGCAACGGGTCACATTCGCATCATGCGCGGCAACTTCTGCCCCGACGGCGCGGTCGCCAAGATCACTGGCAAGGAAGGTCTCCAGTTCTCCGGACCAGCCAACGTTTTCGATTCCGAAGAAGACATGCTGGCCGCGCTGGAGCAGGACAAGATCAACAAAGGTGACGTCGTGATTATCCGTTACGAAGGACCTCAAGGCGGCCCCGGCATGCCCGAGATGCTCACACCCACCAGCGCCATCATGGGCGCTGGCCTGGGCAACGACGTCGCGATGATCACCGACGGGCGGTTTAGCGGCGGTTCGCACGGTTTTATCGTCGGCCACGTCACTCCCGAAGCCCAAGTCGGTGGCCCGATCGCGCTGGTGCAAAATGGCGATCCAATCACGATCGACGCGGAAGGGAACACGATCGACATCGGTGTGTCCGACGCAGAAATGCAATCTCGCCGCGACGCCTGGACGGCTCCCGCCTACAAAGCCACGCGGGGCACGCTCTACAAGTACATCAAGAACGTCAAGAGCGCCAGCGAGGGCTGCGTGACAGACGAGTGAGGCTTCGAGGTCATGGGCGGCCCGGCTCACCACAGTTTGGTTTTTGCCGACTTTTGCGTCCTTGCGTTGTTCGCCGCACTGCATTTTTTTCCGCAAAAGTCACCCTTATTGCGTGCTTCGATTTAGTTTCGGCCCTGAAAACAGGTTCTTTGTGAAACTCACAACACGCAAAAGTCGGTGACTTCTGCCTGATTCGTGTTTCCGCATCGTGCAGCTAGCGAACGAAGCAACGATCAATCAGATCTTCTCCGTGGGCGCACCGCGAGAACTCACCACGGCTAAACGATAGCCGTCGCTCACAGTCTGACTAAATTTTCAAAGAACGTTGGGCACCAGCGGCGACCGAAGGAGATTCTACCCCAAGCCATGGCCCAATTTCAGCAACAAAAATTGGCCATGTTTGGCAACGGCTGATGAGGAAAAGGCTGGGAATGGGAGCTTGGCTTCCACGCGTGTTCGCCCTTGCGCTTTTGGAAATGCGTTTTCGAGAAAACTGCCTCAGACGATGAAGCGACGATGAAGCCTGTGCAGGTTAGTGGCTTACCTGTTTCCGCATGGTGAAGTACCCGCCAACACGCCCGAAGTGCTTGATTTTGCTACAATACGGCTCGTGCTTATCCACATTGCTTGTGTAGTTGCAAGCTTCGGCCAGACATTTCACAAAATGTGAGAATCAGAATCAGTGAGTTACATGGCAAGATGTCTTCGAAATCATCCAAAAAACGAGAGCGACAACTTGCGGCAGCAAGAGAAAAAAAGCGTCGGCAAAATCATGCATTGGAATCGTCGCCACTATCACGCGAGCAGCTCGACTCGCTGTGGTGCGGCGTTGCTACATACATCGCTGCGAATGGCCACCAAGGTGACTTTTCGCAGACCCAAAGCTTTCTACGCCGTATCAACGCGGATGTTGATGCGTGCATCGAATTTCTAACCACGAACCGCATGGAAAACGATTTTGACGTGTTGATGCATTGTGACCCGAATGTGATGTTTGGATCGGTAGATGGCCGCCATCGCCGCATGCCGCTCTCCGTGGATCAACTCAAAGACCTGCTAAACTACCTCGAATCGGAGATTCCGAAGGTCGGTTGTGACCACACAACGAATATGTCTGCGAGATGGCTAAAACAGCATGGCTTTCCTGAAACCCATACGTTGATGGCATGTTTGGCACTTGGCGGCGGCTGTGACTGCGAGATTCTCTTAAACGTTGCGCCCGAAGACATCTACAATGGATAGCATTTCGGAGTTCAGCATGAAACAAACACTGCCCAAGCGTGAAACTCCTGGGCGCCGAACGGAATTTCCAGAAAACTGCGTTCGGTCGATGAATCCGAAGTTGGTGCTTCGCGGAACGAGTTTACGCCAACGGCGCTAAACACCAGAGCCCAGGGTCGACGCGCAGCGGCGCACCCTGGGATAAAGACCCAACACAGGAAGTTCGAACCCCAACGGGTTTCTACACTCTAAACGCAAGGAAGTAGAACCCCGTTGGGGTAAGGCAAATGATGTGTTCCGTACCCCAGGGTGCGCTGGCGCGACCCTGGGCTTTGGAGTAATTCCCCGTTGGGGAATTCAAGTGTGAAAAACCTGGGCACCGAACGGAATTCCCAGAAAAATGCGTTCGGTCGATGAAGCTGAGGTAGATTGGCAGTTTCTCGTTCGATGCCCAGGACGTCGCCCCATTTGCACGTTAGTACTGGCTCAATCCATCCTGTTGGCTGCTTCAACAGAGTCTCTTTCGTCACTCGACATTCCAGCTTTGGAAAGTGCCCCGATTATGAAATTGGTCTTGCCATCAACATACGCGTCAATGTTACCTGGGAAACTCTTCGCCAGTTGTTTTTTTAGCGTACCGTATGATTTGGCCGCATCAGCATGATATCGAAGGTAATCGCGGAATTGTAGATGGTTGCGAAGTCCTAGACTCCCCTTTGGGCAAACGTACAGATGATGCGGTACAAGACCAGGAGGATTAGAGAAAGCTTCACGCCCCTCAATACCTAGATTGCCGCGATGCTTGTAGCCCAGAACCGCTAGCTGTCGAATTGCCATTCCGGCATCATCGTCATTGGCAACAACTATGCTCAAATCTATGACCGGCTTGGCCGCTAGACCTGGTACTGATGTGCTCCCGACGTGCTCTACGGCGATGGCGAAGTCGCCTACGACACTCCATACCTTCTCACGCAGTGACTCAAATAATCTTGGCCACTGCGGGTCGTAGTCAACGACAACGATACTGCTCATGGTGGCTCTCAAAAAAGAAACGGCTTCACGCGAGGATTGTCACACCTTCACCACATCATAGCAGGAGTCCGTAAGTACAAAGGTGTGACCCACATTATGCACCAGAAATCCCCGGTTTCCTACCTCGGCGTGAAACTCTGAGGCAGATACCAACTAGCAGTTTCCACCTTCGGCGAGTCCCTCCGACGCGGGTTAGACAATGCTGCAAGAGCCTTCGCATGCTCCAGTCTTTAGCCGTTTAATAAACCGATGCAGTTTGGTATATCGATGTCCAATAGTTTACAATACATCACTATTGCAAATGAGAAATCGGGCATTCGTTTTGGAGAAGCGAAATGACGACGCAAGACCTAGGCCTAGAATTCTTGTCGAGTGTGAAGACTGTTTTCAGCAATAATAAGGGTTGGGCTGACAAAGCAATCGCTCAGGTCTCAGACGAGAAGCTACATATATCGCTTGACCCGAATACGAATAGTATCGCAGTCATCATGAAGCACGTGGCTGGAAATTTGCTATCACGTTGGACAGACTTCTTAGAATCAGACGGGGAGAAGCCTTGGCGAAACCGAGACAACGAATTTGTGGATGATTTCAGCAGTCGCCAAGATGTTACAGACTACTGGGAAGAAGGATGGGGCTGTTTGTTCGATACACTCGATAGCCTCACATCGGAAGACTTTTCGAAAACAGTAACCATACGTGGCGAAGCACACAGTGTATCTCTGGCCATTCATCGTTCGCTCGCTCACTGTGGATACCATGTTGGACAAATAATCATGGTTGCGAGAATTCAAGCAGGCAACGAATGGGAAGTTATTTCAGTTCCGCCTGGCAAGTCCACAGAATTTAATAAGCGAGTTTGGGGAAACGCTGGTTTCAACGAGGGCACGTAGATTTGAATTCGATTCCCTCGGAAACTAGGCTTCAATAGTTGCAGTTGTGTGCAGTCATACTGGTCGGTCTGCGTCAAACCCGCAGTCGCTGTCCAGCGGCAGGGATTGGACCAGATTCCAAGCAACCTGAATACCTTATCATCTGTATCAATAACTTTTGACCTGACTGAGATGAATATCGACGATAGCTGCTTCTACGAGCGGAATCCCGGAATCAGTCGAGAACAAGTACCGGCGATAAACGCGATGCTTCAGGCACCGCTAAATACGTCGGAACTAATCGAACTCGCGAAATTGCATAGCAAAGTTCCCGGCAGCCAGAACGCCAATAGTTGGACAGTTGATCTCCGTGACCTCCCGGAGAGCTACGTTGAGCTTCTGTCCATCTCGCATGGTGGTGGCCTAACCATTGGCGAACGCGAAATTGCTTACTTCGAGGACTTACTATTACGCGAATACTTGCTTCACTATGAGTTCCCAGTTTATATGCCTGGGGCGCTTCCGTTTGGCCTTAACGGTGGCGGCGTGTTCTACATCTTCGATATGCGTACTCCTCCATGCGATGGCGAGTTCCCGATTCTAGTTGCCCATTCATCTTACCTTGACTTCGATGGTGCCACATTGGTTGCAAGGGATATTCACGAGCTACTTAGCGATTCAACAAATGTTGAAGAGCTGTTGTGAATCCATAAGTTCCGACAAGCTGGTTCTATTTGCATTTTCAGATCGCCAACTTTCGTCGGGGCTCAGCATTCGGAGTGAATTCGCATTTACAATGCATTGCTTTTTTCTAGGTTGCAAATCTAGCCTGTGCGACGTTTTCGGTCCCCGATATACTGAGTCGGCTAATTTTGGTGAAGCATCAAATGAAAGGTTGAGACCAATGAGGGTAATTGGTTCTACCGCTCGTTGTTTTGGACTTCTGTACTCGATAGCGGAAAATGCCATCGGTTGGATTCACTGCAATAAGAAACTAGCGATTTCCAGCAGGCCACAGCACCGTACGTGGGAGTTTCCAGCGTCTAGCTTGCACTTCAGAATTTGATGCCGCCCCAGCGATGCGTCTGTTCACGGCCTAGCCGGCAACTTCCTCGAGCAGCTCATTAGTGAGCCATTGTAGCTCCACGTTAAGCTCGGCATCCGATTCGTCTGCTTCGTCGGAAGTGAACGTGCGTTTGGTGCCGGCTAAGGTCGACGGTGCTGAACTAGCAGTGGCGAAGATGAGGTCTCGATCCTCAAGCGATATGAGCTGCTCCGGTGATTGTGGCTCATCTTCGTCTGAGTCGTCCATCAACCCTAGTATGCCGACTTCGCCGAACAAGCTCTCGTCAAGCATCACCGGACGGTCTGTTAGCGGCGATTCACTGTGTGCAGCCGCCAACTCTGGTGACGGCTGTCCATAGGAGTCCTGCCAGATATCCAAATCGTTGGGTGTAGTGTTCAAACCTAATTCGCGCTGCCACACCAAGAAGTCGCTACCACCAATGTCGCCGTCTGCATCGAAATCTCCCGGTAGCGCCTCTGTAGTCGTAGCCAGTGAGAAATGATAATCAATGAGCTGGTCGTTTCCGCTTTCGGTCATAACGGCGGAGTAGAGGCCTGAAACCCCTGCGGTGAAAGTCGACACTACCGTGGAAGAATCGCCTCCCCCGAAGACCACTCGACCATCAGGGTCAACAATTCGCATTTGAGGCCTGGCTGGGTCTGCGAGTATTGTTTCGCTCAAGGTTGCTGAGACTGTCTCACCTTCTGCAGCATGAAACTGCACAACATCCAGTCCACCCAATGCGAGAGTGGCGGTATGAGTTTGACCAAATTCCAGATAGGTGTTATGCGGTAAAGAGTAATCAAGAACGTTTGGGAGTGTGGCGAGACGGAATACTAAGGGGGAATTAGACTTACCACTCAGCGTGACAACGGCGGTATGGAGACCGCTAGTGGCAGTATTTTGCACTAAGCCTATGCCCTTGGTGTCACTCTGGTCGCTAACTAGTACTCCTTGCGGATCGAAGACTCGAAGTCGATTGATTGTGTTATTTGCCGGTTGGGTCGGAGAAAGTGTAGCGAAAATCTTGTTGCCGGCTGTTGCGTCAAACTGAAAGAGATGCTGTGTTCCTATCCCGCCGGGGAGCACCGATTGCTCGCCACTTTCAAGAAACGTGTTTTGCGGTAGTGAGTAGTCAACCGCGCTTGGAAGTATCGCGATCGAAAACGCGTATGACAACGCATCTTCGTCGGAAGTCAAGACAATAGGGTCCGTGTTGACGATCGCTGTATAGAGTCCTGTTGTAGTCGCGGTCACGGTCGCGTGAACAAGTTTATCGTCGCGTGCGTCAAAGAGTACATTGCCCTGCGGATCGGCGATAAGTAGCTGGGGGCGGTGGGCCCCGACCGACGGTAGTTCGCCAAGAGTAGCAAGGATTGAGTCACCTGTGTCGGCATGGAACTGAATGACGTCCAACCTATCGATGCCGACCTCAGCGATGCGTTGTTCTCCGCTTTCCAAGTACTCGTTCCGGTCAATCGAATAGTCGACCGCACCCGGAATCGAAGCAACGGTGAAGGAGAATTCCAAGGTGACATTCGCCCCCCATTCGAAAATAACTGCCGTGTAGGTTCCAGTGATCGGGGCTTCAAAGGGAGGAGGTGAAGTCCGTTGTTGCGCTAACACCTGGCCATCAGGAGCGGAGATGACCACAAAGCGATCTCCCGCCAATTGACTTAAGGCAGGATAGATGAGCCCGTCTGCTGTGGCAGGGAACTGTACGACGCTAAACTCTCCAGGAGAGACTTCGGCGGAGTGCTCTTCGCCGCTAGCCAAGACTGCATCATCCTCGTACAGAAAGTCAATCGATTCCGATAAGACGATGCGACGTACTCTGTAGGCCAGTGCGCTATCGGACTTCCACTCTCTAACCAAGATGCGATACTCCCCACTGGTGTCCGCGACAAAGTTATGCACGACACCCGCTCCAGAACGACTATGAGTCGTACCGGTGGGGCTGACTACGTCTAGGTCAACGGTGCCGGTCGCCGAGTGATCACGATACGCCCCGACGACGATGTAGTCCCCAGCGTCAGCATTAAATGTGTAAACATCTTCTTGATCACCTGCGATTGCATCAACTGTGCCTACGATTTCCTCGCCATTGCCAAGCGGGATCGGCGTCCCGTCGAGTGCTAATCGATTTTCGAGAGCTTGGATGCGAAGTGACCTGACATGAAGTAGTCTGCAGCGCGGTGGATCGGACATTCGGTTCCCTAGTTTGAAATGGCGTCAGCAGATACGTCACCTTCAGCGCAATGGATGTGAGACTGCCTCGCCTATTTGGCCCCCATTCTACAAAATGGCCAGTATGGAAGCAACGGAACTGATCGAAGTAAACGGCATCTCCGAACATTGATTAGCACAATCACTCTATTCGATTGGGCACGCGATGCCACGGCAGATGGCTAGCGGCTGTCGCAATGGTTTATCGGTTATTTCTTGGTTGCACTCGTATGGCTCTTGGTCAAAGTCTATCAAGACCATCAAGAGAGACCTGCTGAACAAGAACGAATCAATGAGGCAGTCCGACAAACTCGTGAGGCTGTGCGACGCGTCTTCGTGTCACGTACAGGTCGACGGAGGAGTTGTTTCGTTCCGCACGGCGAACGTGGATCGTAGTTCCAATTCGGGTTAATTCGATTGCTATTTGTTGTTCGAGGTTGTTATGGTAATCCCACAGCTTTAAAGTATTAGCATCAGATCGTCTGTCGGGCCTTCGTCCATTACCTACCCTTACGCTCTACTACGATACGACGGCCAGCAGCCGCCAGCACGGAACACAATATGGCAACTCGGAACCGAATATTGGCGACTTGGATTCGCATCGGCTTGACTCACGCGTTGGCTTGCATCGCCGTCACGGCGTTCACAATTGCTGCGGCTGAAGAGATCGATATCTTTACTGGTGATCGGATTGGCTTTGCCAGCGGTCAGAGCCGAGAGATCCAGCAAACGGTCACATTCCCGGAGTTCGGGACTAACGATCAGTTGACGCTCAACTGGGACGTACTCGGAGACGCAGATCCGTGGGATCGCGCGGGCAGCATCCATGTGATGCTACCAAGCGGAGAGGAGATACAACTCGGCAAATTCATCACGGGATTCAACGGGACGACGACACATAGTCAAGACATTTCGCGCCTGGCCCCGTTGCTAAGCGGCCAGTCACTCACCGTCGAGGCCCACATCGACACCTGGGTGGCGAACGCCTGGCGGATTAATGCCTCGATCGACGTGCAGTCTGACGCGAACCCGGAGACCAACCCCGCTTGGGCTGCGCCAGCCTTCTCGCGTGATCCGAGCTTCGGCTGGCACAACTCGGGGCTCCAGACGAAGAGCTCTGAAGTCGATGTGCCAGAAGGCCTCGATAGTGTCACGCTGGCCTACTTCGCCTCGGGGCACCACCACACGCAAACCGGCAACAGCGATGAGTTCAACAGACGGCGACATCGCTTGTTCATTGATGGCGTGCAGGTCTGGACCGGTATCCCGTGGCGAACCGACGGCCCGAATTTCCGAGATGTCAATCCGACCTCGGGTCGCTTCGACGGGAACTCCGACGGTGACACCACCGACCCATACCCGATTGACGTTTGGTCGTCGGACTTCCCGCGCTCTGGCTGGGTCCCCGGCGACGAGGTGGCACCCTACTTGATCGACGTCACCGAATACATCGAGCCCGGCCGCACCCACGACGTCGAGCTGACGATCGCGGGCGTTGACATCAACAGCTACTGGCGGGTCTCGGCGTACCTGTCGGGCACCTCCGCGGTCGCGGTCTCGCAGCCAGGAGATTACGACGACGATGATGATGTCGACGGCCGCGACTTCCTTATCTGGCAACGGGGCGGTGGAGACTCGTCAGGGTTGACGACCTGGCAGCAGAATTATGGAGCGGTGCGTTCGCCAGGAGAATTAGCGGTAGTTCCAGAGCCTTCAACACTCGCAATAGCAATACTAGGGGTAGGCGCGCTAGGCTGCGTTCTGAAGCGGCGGCAGACCTAACCTTGCATCAGCAGGGACATGCGATGCGACGCGACAGGTTTCCTGGAGTGACGCTGCGCTTTACCCCAGGCTACGGTGATGAGAGGCCCTTGGCCAAGCGTATGCTATCGAACCTGGCCAAGACCGTGTTGTTTTGCTCAGTGTGCAACTCTATGCAGCCTCGCGAAAGGCAGATCCGAGAAGCGGCGAGTCCAACCGCATGTGGAAATCCGTGGGATGCTAAGCACCCAAAGGGTCGCCGTCATGGGGAACTAAGAATCCCCTGTTCTGCCTCTTTCATAAATCCTCAGGCAGAAAAACCCAAGGCTCATCCAGAAAAATACCAGGGACGCCATAGGAACAAAAAAGCCTCCTCCGCCAGATTCACGATAAATCCAGTAGCAGAACCCTATGGCTATCTGGCACGCGACGAGTGTGACTAACTGACGAAATTCCTTCATGATTTGAATACCCGCGTCATGCTAACTTGACAGACCTTCCTAAGTATAGCAGATACAGAGGTTCAAAAAACACTGGCGTCAATCTCCATTGAAGTGTGCTTATGGTCCCTAACGCACAAATGCACATCAATTCAAGCGATTTGGTATAATCCATCGGAACTAGCCCAACGGGTGGCGTATCTGAAGCAACTTTGGATCATGGCTGGATGTTGCGTGATGGCGGATGGAATCACAGTGGCTTTTCGACTAATTTTCGGAGGTGCTGCTGCAATAACTGTAATCCTAGTGTCACCATTGATGATCGCCATCTACACCCTCATTCATGGGGATAGACCATATTGGACAATCTGCTGGCGAAGATACCGCTCTGTGATCTATCAGGCAATCTCTGCTATCTAGTGGAGCGGAGCAATAGTGGCGCGAAGGAAATGATCGATATCGCATTGCAACGTCAATCGCCTTACAAGCGAGCACAAACGCTCGCAAAGAGGATTGAAGACGCTCTTACCGAGCGCGATCAGTACGGGTAGTGGCATTCGCCGCCTGGTACCGACATTTGCAAACGCCTTCTCAGGTTTCACACGCCGAGAACGTGAAACACCATACAGAGTTTGTTCCTCGACTGTGAGAATAATGAGGCTGGTGTTCCCTCGTGCCCCAACTTGTGAGAGCTGACAATGAGTCGATCTGGTTACGTGACGATCGCTGTGGCTGTGGTTCTGTGGATTGGCGCCGTTGCGTGGAGTCGATTCTCGCAGATACCAACTTCCGACGACGAAGCGGGCCCCGTCGCGACGCTAATGCAACACGCGGTATCGCTGCCGGAACCGATCGAGGGTGGCGAGTATCCAGCGGCCGAGTCATTCCTGTTGCTCAATGGCCTCGACCAAGCATCTCGATTGGCAGCCGCTCATCAGGTTGAGAAACACTGGCACATCGCCAATGTCGCACCGATTTTGGAAGGCTCGAGACTTACGCATCGACTGTCTACACGACAGGTTCAAATTCTCGAAGAACAGACCGGCAAGAGTTACGGTGGTGATACGCACCAGTGGTACGATTACCTTTGGAATCAACCCTATGAGCCGCACCCTCAGCTCGCTTCGTTTAAGTCCGCACTCTACGCCAGAATCGATCCTCGTTTCGCTGAGTATTTCGACGACGAACGTCCCGCGACCATCCGCTTGGATGAAATCGTCTGGGGTGGCGTCGTCCGCGATGGGATTCCACCGTTGAAGAATCCCGAGATGCTATCCGCCCAACAGGCAGACTATCTCGAAGATTCGAATGTCGTCTTTGGAATCTCGATCAATGGTGACGCACGTGCGTACCCGAAGCGGGTTTTGGCTTGGCACGAAATGTTCAAGGACACGGTCGGTGGCATTTCGATCAATGGCGCTTACTGCACACTGTGTGGTTCGATGATTGTGTACGACACGAGGTTCAAAGGCGTCCACCACGAGCTAGGCACGAGCGGATTCCTGTACCGCTCCAACAAGCTGATGTACGATCATGCCACCAAGTCGATGTGGTCGACGCTGACGGGCGAGCCTGTTGTCGGTCCGCTGGTTGGTCAAGGCATTCAACTTAAGCGGCTGCACGTTGTCACGACGACCTGGGGCGAGTGGCGACGTCGGCATCCCGAGACGACCGTCCTCTCGCTCAGAACAGGGCACCGACGCGACTACGGCGAAGGCGTCGCGTATCGCAGTTACTTCGCGACCGATCAGCTGATGTTTCGAGTTCCGTTCCACGACCAACGACTAAAGAACAAACAGGAGGTCGTCGCGCTGCGATTCGACGATCAATCCGAGCCGCCGCTCGCGATCGACACGGCGTTCCTCAACGGAAACACCGTCCATCACGACAGCATCGGTACGCAACGGCTGGTCGTGCTGACGGACCCAACCGGAGCCAATCGCGTCTACGATCCCGGTGAGGTGCGATTCGACCGCTGGGATGGAAACGATCGTGCCTTCGACTCCGACGGTGGCACCTGGCAAGTGAGCGAAGCAAGCCTGACGAGTTCTGACGGGACCGTCCTCCCTCGCCTGCCCTCTCACCGCGCCTTCTGGTTCGGCTGGCACGCAGCCTTCCCCAACACACGCCTCGTGGGCGGCACCCCCTAATCAAGGACAATGGCGATCCTTTCTCGCCCTACTCTCGCCGCAATCCGAGAACATAATTCTCAAGTTCCCTGACGTCTTTCATCGAGAAGAAGAGAAAACACTAATAGGGCTTCTGGCACTCGAGGACTCGGTATTTCGCCCTCGCGATGGCTAATATTATTGCATTATCGTTGGAATCACTCCTCGGAAACTCCTCGATATGCCGCGTGTTGCTGATCGCAGAGTAACTTGCCAAGGTGTTTCTGGGCATCAAATTAGCTTTTGTTAGACCCACACCGAACCAGCGTGACTTTTCCCTCTCCTTGAGAGTACTATCTCACGGCGTATCATATTGAATCGCGTTACGTTGCGGATCCACGGTAACATGTAAATGCGTGTGACGCATGCATGGATCAAATTGACGCTTGTTGTAAGCGCCGATTTCAGGCGATCTAATCCGCAGAAAGAACTCTATTTGTTAACTAGTTGATTGCAAAAACATGTCCGACGAAAAGTTTCAGGTCAGCCTTGGTGGCATTATCGAGCTGCTTTCTGATCATCTTTATAGCACACCACTTGTCTTCGTTCGCGAGTTAATCCAGAACGCAGTCGACGCTATTACTGCGCGCCGTAAGCTGGAAAGCTCATTCCAAGGTGCGGTTCACATTGAATACACTGAGGGCCAGGGATCCGGAGCATCAACTCTGTCGATTCTTGACAATGGAGTGGGCCTGAGCCTCGACGACGTTCACAAATTCCTGGCCACAATTGGAAACTCGTCAAAGCGAAGCGATATAGACGCTGATGACTTCATCGGCCAATTCGGAATCGGCTTGTTATCGTGTTTCGTAGTAACCGACGAGATAACACTGATAACACGATCCGTGAACAACCATTCTAAGGCTGTTGAGTGGCGTGGCCGTTCCGATGGTTTTTACTCGGTGAAGGAAATAGACGCCGACATTGCTCCTGGGACTCAGGTGTTTCTTAGAGCTAATGAATCCAGCTCTGAACTGTTTACACCGGAAATCCTATTTCCTGCTGTGAGACATTATGGAAAGCACTTACCAATAGCGATTGCGATTGAAGGCGAAGGCGATCTTGAGAAAGTGAATCGGTTAGCTCCTTGGGAAATGCCTTGCACACACAATGACGACTCGAAGCCAGCCTTGCTGGCTTACGCTCAGGAAGAGTTCGATATTCAGTTTCTAGATGCGTTCCCGATTACTAGCAGAGCTGGGAAAGTTAATGGGGTCGCATACGTCCTACCTTTTTCGTCAAGCTCGCCTCAGCACCAACCACATCAAGTCTACCTCAAAGGCATGCTCTTATCTGAGAAGGCTAGTGATTTACTGCCGCCATGGGCATTCTTTGTTCGCTGTGTGGTGAATGCAGAAAGCCTTCGCCCAACGGCATCCCGTGAATCATTGTTCGCGGACGCAACGCTCGCGTCGGCCCGCGAATCCTTGGGAAAGTGTGTACGAGCATACCTGCTAAACTTAGTTGAAAACGAACCTGAAATCTGGGACCGCCTGCTGGCGGTGCACTATCGCGCGATTAAGTCACTAGCTGCGGATGACGACGAGTTCTATCGTTTGGTGATAGACTGGTTGCCATTCGAAACAAGCTTCGGACGCCTAACGCTCGCGGAATGTTTGGCCAATGACCCCGTCATCCGATACTCCCCGACCTATGATCAATTCGGGCAAATCGCAAGCGTGGCAGCTGCGCAGAAGATATGCGTTGTGAATGCTGGATACGCTTTCGATCTCGAACTCATTGAGAAGCTAAGCGCCGTCCATCCGGACCGACAAACTAGAGAAGTAGGCATTGATGAACTTGCAGAAGCATTTGAAGACCTACCCGTTAAAGATTCCGTAGGCACCGCTGATTTTGTCAAACTCGCCAATCTGGTGCTCCACCCGTATGGCTGCAGTGCGCTTGTGCATAGATTCAACCCTACCGATTTACCAGCCCTATATACAACGAACGAATCCGCCGGATTCTTGAGGTCTATCCAAGGGGCGAAGGAATTCAGCGACGACATCTGGGGTTCGGTTCTTGACGCTGTTTCGGAGAAACCTAATGCATCAGCCCAAGTGCAGCTGATGTTTAACTACGACAATCGTTTGGTCCGCCGGCTAATTGATTGCGACGACGTGGATCTTGTTGGTCGTGTCATCCAGCTTCTCTACGTTCAAGCCATGATTCTCGGCCGGCATCCTCTACGTCCCAATGAAACGGCGTTATTGAGCGACGGACTGCTGGATTTGATCGAGAGTGCTATCGGCGGACGAAACGTGGAGTAACTTGGCTAACACTACTCACACACCCGCCAGCAATATCACCTTTTTCGACATATAAAAGCTATTGGAATGGTCGATGAGCCAGGAAGAGATAGACAATCTGCGAGAGCAAGTTGCACAATGCCCAGATCATGCAGAAAAAGTGCCGCTGCTTGAAGCAGCTGTGCGTGCCTCTGACGCCATCGGCAACGACGAGTTGAGCTACGAACTTCGCGTTGAGCTAATCGAATCGGCGACCTGGAGCAACCAATACGACCGTGCGTTGGTTGCATTCAGCTGGTGCTTGTCGCGCCACGACCAAGTTAACTCGCCAATTAGTCAATGGTCACTGCTCTGGAGATTCAAATGGGTACTACAGAACATCACCTATATGCCGAACGTGAGCTGCGAACAGATCGAACGTCTCGAAGACGATATGCAGATGCGACTCGACGCCGAAGGCTACAACCGTAGGGCAGTTGAGTATATTCGATTCTTGAACCGCGCAAGAATGGGACAACTGGAGACCGCTGCGGGGCATTATCGGAAATGGAAGCTGACGTCGCGTGATCCCATGGCAGATTGCCGGGCTTGCGAATACGATAGTGAAGTCGAGTACTTTCTTCATCGTGGTGATAATGAGAAGGCACTTAGTATCGCGCGCAAACTGGTTGATGGAGAGCTGGGTGGCTGCCGCGAAGTACCGGAACGACCTTTTGGCAGGATCATACGCCTCCTTCTTCGATGTGATCTGATCGATGAGGCGAAAGAACGGCAGAAGGCTGGCATTAGCTTGCTTGCTGGGAAACACCAGTTTCTCAGGTACATAGCCGAGCACGTGCTGCTGCTGGCCCGAACAAAGCAATACTCTCGCGCACTTCGACTGATCGACAAGCACCTACGATCTGCGGCGCAGATGGTCGACTCAGACGCTCAGTTGCTTTTTTTCCATGCAGTATCGCTTTCACTTGAATCGATGACGGCGGACTCGTATGGTCCGGTCCAACTCCGCCTTGCCGATTCGCATCCGGCATTTGACACAAGCGGTACGTATCAACCAGGGGAGTTGTCAACCTGGTATCTCAGAGAAGCAACAAAGCTCTCTGACGCATTTGACAAACGAAATCAAAATGATAGCTACACTCGTCTGATGGCCGAGTCCCGAAGATTAGTTGG
This sequence comes from Bythopirellula sp., assembly GCA_965228965.1. Taxonomy (GTDB): domain Bacteria; phylum Planctomycetota; class Planctomycetia; order Pirellulales; family Lacipirellulaceae; genus Bythopirellula. The sequence goes on along the minus strand of OZ245849.1, from coordinate 2,931,170 downwards.
GCTTTAGCCAAGGATACACTGCGATCGAACGCACAATTCAGGAACTCATCAGTCGCTCAACACGATTTCGGCAACTTGAGTCACGACGACTCCATTGTACGCGATCTCGCCAATCCCCCATTCGCTACTGCTGGAATTACCGCAGCGGGCATTCTTACCACGACTCCTTCGCTCTCGTTGATGAATTCTCTGGTTCCCGTGCGGGGGCTTCTACACGGACGCCGCGGCGGATGTACAATGGTATGAATCCATGCAACGCTACCTTTATCCCTTGATCTGGAACCATGAAACTACCGACACCAATGCATTCGAGAATCCATTCAGTTATTATCGTTTTGGCGCTGCTGTGCCTTTCGTTCTCGTTCGTCCAGACGGCTGCAACCTTCGCGGACGATGCTGGAAAACAGGAGTCTGCCAAAGAGCAGACCTCCGCAAAAAAAGCGGCTGACGAAAAGGATAAAAAGAAATCGTCGGACAAGGAAAAGCAGTCCGAAGACGAGTCGAAGCCCTCCGTCACCAAGCACACGGCGACCATCGCCGGCGAAGAGATCGCCTTCACCGCGACCGCAGGCGCGATGAAGATGAAGACCGACGAAGGCAAAGTGAAAGCCAATGTCTTTTTCGTGGCGTACACGAAAGACGATGAAAAGGCTGCCGATCGCCCCGTTACTTTTTGCTTCAACGGCGGGCCGGGTTCTTCGTCGGTGTGGCTGCATCTAGGCATGCTCGGTCCGCAGCGAGTGAAGCTGAGCGACGACGCGAAGCCATCTCGGCCACCGCATCAGCTGGTCGAAAACCCTTACTCGCTACTCGACAAGACTGACCTGGTGTTCATCGATCCCGTGAGCACCGGATTCAGCCGACCCGCCAAGGGCGAGAAGAAGAATCAGTTCCACGGCTATGACGAAGACGTGCGGAGCGTGGGCCAGTTCATTCACGATTACACGACCAAGTACGGACGATGGGCGTCACCCAAGTTTCTCTTGGGCGAGAGCTACGGCGGACTGCGCGCGGCGGGTCTTAGCGGCGAGCTGCAGCAGCGCTACCACATGTACCTGAACGGCATCGTCATCATCTCCGGCGTGGTCGACTTCCAAACGCTACGCGCCAGCGGCAACAACGACATCGTCTATGCGTTGTTTTTGCCTAGCTACGCCGCGACCGCCTGGTATCACAAGACCCTGTCTGACGAACTGCTGAGCGAGCCCGTGGAAAAAGTGGTCGAACAAGCGGAGGCGTTCGCGCGTGGCCCCTATATGCAAGCACTAATCGACGGAGACGCACTGCCCGACGAGCAACGGCAAGCGGTGCTTTCCAAGATGGCAGAATTGACTGGCCTCTCGGCAGACTATCTCGATCGCGCCAACTTGCGTGTTCCGATGCAACGCTTCGGCAAAGAACTGCTGCGTTCGCGGCGGCAGGTCATCGGTCGGTTTGACAGCCGCTACACCGGAGTCGATCGCGATCACGTGAACGATGCCACGGGCCACGACCCTAGTGGTTCGGCATTCTTCGGTCCGTACACGTCCGCCATGAATCAGTACCTTCGCGATACCCTGGACGTCAACGAAGAGCGCGTCTACGAAATCCTCACCAGCAAAGTTTATCCGTGGGATTACAGCGAGTTCACCAATCGCTACGTAAACGCGTCGGAAACACTGCGTCGCGCGATGAGCGACAACCCGTTCCTGAAAGTCCATGCGGCCTGCGGCTACTACGATCTGGCGACCCCCCCGTTTGCTATGGAGTACACCCGCGACCACCTGGGGCTAGCAACACACCTGCGCGACAATTTCTCGATGAGCTACTACGAAGCCGGACACATGATGTACGTGCACGAGCCGTCGCTCCGCCAGCTTCGTGAGAATTTGATGAAGTTCTACGATTCGGCCCTTGCTGGCGGCGAAAAATAGGCGCAAGTTCGGTCAGTAAGACTTCCGCAGCCTGGTGCGTCAGACCGGAAATCCACGCTGTCCTCCCATCTAAGGAGCCGAACCATGAGTTTCGACGTCGACGGAAAAATCGCCCTAGTCACTGGTGCCAACCGAGGCATCGGCAAGGCCATTGTCGAATCCCTGCTGCAGCATGGTGCTGCCAAAGTCTACGCGGCTGTGCGAGATCTTGACTCAGCCGCGCCGCTGGTCGAGGCCCACGGCAGCAAGGTTGTGCCGCTAGCAATCGATCTGTCGCAGCCTGACACGATCGTGGCCGCCGCCAAATTCGCCGACGACGTCCAGTTGGTCGTCAACAACGCAGGCGTCCTGAAGAACGCCACACCGCTGGCCGACGACGCAATCGACTCCCTCAAGTTCGAGATCGACATCAACGTGATCGGACTGATGCGAATGGCGCAAGCGTTCGCGCCCGTGCTGAAAGCCAACGGTGGCGGAGCATTCGCGCAGCTCAACTCGGTCGCCTCGATCAAGAACTTCGCCGACTTCGCCACGTATTCGGCTTCGAAGGCCGCGTCGTACTCGATCACACAAGCGCTGCGTGATCTGCTTGACGAGCAAGGCACCGCCGTGGTTAGCGTCCATCCCGGACCGATCGCCACCGACATGGCCGACAACGCGGGTCTGACCGAAATTGCAGAGCCGCCGTCGCTGGTGGGTGACGGAATCGTCGCGGCCCTGAAGGCGGGCGACTTCCACCTATTCCCAGACACGATGGCCAAACAGATTGGTGAGGCCTATCGGAGCTTTGCGGAAAACGTGGTCGAAGCGCAGCTGATGGAAGGTTAGTACCTCATTCGAGCAAATGACCGCGTTTCGATGAATTCGAGCGTTGGCAGGTGACCACTGGGCGCTATAATCAGACGTATCTCACGCCGCGTATTGCACTCACTCTGATTGCACCCAGCCACTCACCTGCCAACGTCTGTCTATGTCGATCACCACCGAAGCCCGTCCCGCCACACTTGCTGAACTTCTCGACTCTGGCTGGACGACCAAGACCGTCAAGCAAGAGATTCACGACAACTTTCTCGCCAAGCTGCAAAGCGGCGAAGAACTGTTCCCGGGGATCATCGGCTACGACGACACGGTCATTCCCGAGTTGAACATTGCGCTGCTGGCCCAGCACGACATCTTGTTTCTCGGCGAGAAGGGCCAGGCGAAAAGCCGGCTGATGCGGCTCCTGATTAACTTTCTCGACGATGCGATCCCGTACCTCGCCGATCCGGCCATCCCGGTTCACGACGATCCGCTGCACCCGATCACTCGTCGCGGCAAGGAACTGGTATCCGATTGTTCCCCGGAAGAGATTCCCATCGCCTGGTGGTCGCGCGAGGATCGCTATGCCGAGCGGCTCTCACCTGGCACCAAATTCGCTGATATCATCGGTGAGATCGACCCCGCCAAACTCGCTTCTGGCGTAAGCATGAGCACCGAAGATGCACTGCACTTTGGCCTGATTCCCCGCATGCATCGCGGCATCTTCGCGATGAACGAGTTGCCCGAACTCGACGAGCTGGTCCAAGTCGGGCTGTTTAACATTCTCGAAGAGCGCGACGTGCAGATTCGCGGCTACCCCGTTAAGTTCGATATCGACGTGCTGATCCTCTTCAGCGCAAACCCCGCCACGTACAATCGCAGCGGCAAGGTCATCCCGCAGCTCAAAGACCGCATCGGCTCGTTGATCCATACGCACTATCCGTTGGAACGCGAATTGGGCGTGCAAATCTTGGAGCAGGAAGCCGATGTCAAGGAAGAAGGTGGAAGGATGAAGGAGGATGACGAAGGCGCTCATCCTTCCGCCTTCAGCCCTCAGCCTTCCGTAATCGTTCCCTACTTCATGAAGGAACTGGTGGAAGAAATCAGTCGTGCCGCGCGGAACTCCAAGTACATCGACCACGAATCGGGGGTGAGCGCGCGGCTGTCGATTGCCAATTATCGCACCATGGTCGCCAGTGCGCGGCAGCGGGCGGCGGTGCTCGGCGAATCGCCCGCGGTGCCGCGGATCAGCGATTTGGGACACCTGTACGCGTCGTCGCTTGGCAAGTTGGAACTTGACCTCATGGGCACCCATCAGATGAGCGAGCGTCAGGTGCTCGACGCGGTGCTTGCCGAAGCGATTGCCACCGTGTTTGGTGAATACGTTGACCGTCACGGGCTAGCCGAGATCGGCCAAATCTTCGCCCAGGGCGTCAAAATCGAAGTCGGCGATATGCTCCCGTCCTCTCACTACGCCCAGCTACTCCAACGCGTCCCGCCCGTGTGGGACAAGGCATTCGAGGTCAACGCCAGTGAAAATGAAGCCGTGCGTGCCTCTTGTGTCGAATTTGTGCTTGCCGGACTCTACGCGACCGATCAAATTAGCCGTAGCCAACAGCACGGTCGGATCGTCTACGAGGTGTAGCGTCGGAGCATCCGTTCAACAGTGATGTCACCGAGCCGCGACCGTAAGGGAGCGGATGGATGTGCCTCTGCGTTTTCACTACCTGACGTTAGCGGTTCGGACCACGCACCACACTCGTCGCGCATCCAATCTTCTCAGTCCTCAGCCTTACAGGATCTTATCTCATGCCGAAGTATCTATATGTCGGAGCAATCGTCTGCTGCATGTCAATGGTTCATCCCGGGTACGCCGTCGCGCCGGTGCGGATGGGATCTGGCGCAATGACATTCGATACCGTGCCAGGATGGGGTCTGCGGCCCAGTGGTGACTCAGCGCTGGGCCCAACGCACGGGTCCGTGGTGATTGACAACGCCGGCAACATCTACACGAGTGCCCAAAAAGGCGTTGTCGTTTTTTCGCCCGCCGGGACGGTCATTCACTCCTACGAGGGCGACGACTACCAGCAACTTCATGACATGGAAATCCGCGAGGAGAACGGGCAAGAGTTCATCTACGGCGCGCGCAACAACCACGCGGAGGGCATCAAGTTCAACATCAGCGGCGGCGAGGTCGTGCTCCGGCTAAAGTACCCAGAAGAGTCAGGGCTCAACCTGAAAAAATTCAACCCTACGGCCATAACCGTCGCGCCCAGCGGTGATATCTTTCTGTCGAATGGCTACGCGAGCAATCACATCTTTCGTTACGACAAAGAAGGAAAGTATCTGACGCATTTCGGCAAGAAGGGCAACGGGATGCAGGAGTTTAACACCGCCCACGGCATGACGCTCGACACGCGTTACGATCCGCCGCGTCTGCTGATCTGCGACCGCAATCACGAACCCCGCGGCCGCCTGGTGCATTACTCCCTCGACGGAGAGTTCCTCGAAGAAGTGATTACCGGCCTGGGCATGCCGACCGCCGTCGCCGTCCAGGGGGACTACGTGTCGGTGCCCGACTTACACGGACGGTTGGTGATCCTGAACAAGACCAACACAATCGTCGCCGTACTCGGCAACAATCCCGATCCGCAGAAAGGTGCCGCCTACAACATCCCGCAGTCTGAGTGGGTCGAAGGCGCCTTCAGCGGCACCCATGGCTCGTACTGGGACCAAGACGGCAACCTCTACGTCCAAGACTGGAACATCGCCGGCCGGATCATGAAACTGGTCAGGGTGCAGTGGTAGGAGCGAGCTACACTCGGGAGTTCATTCACTCACGTTCCGACGCTGCGCATGGCACTGCATCGGATTGACGCTCTGCGGCACAGTAACTACCTTTTGCCGAGCAGAGTAGCATGAACCGAACAAGCTAGTTGGACAAGTCCGTCCGGAGAATCACGATGTTATCAGAACGCTACACTGAAACCCAAGTACTTTGCGGACTACACGACGCGTGGGAGACAATCACGGGAGCCAACGACTCATTTGATGCGGATACACAAATCGACACCTTCATGAAAGCGGACGGTACGTGGGACGAAATCGACTTTGCCGATATCTTTCGTGATCTAGAGCAGTTCTTCGGCTTCCATTGCACTGATGATGAATGGACGGCTTTCTTTGGATTCGAAATTGCCAAACGTAGCTTGGAAGAGTGGGATCAAGTTGTTGCTCCAAAGCTCACGTTTCGGGCACTTGCCAACTTCATTGCGGATCGCGCACCGGTGGTTGCGTCGTTTACTCCCCAGACGATTTTCGGCTGCTACTGCGCGCCTGCTGGTGTTTTCAATGGCATTCAGCGCCTTCTGGTAGCGCCTGAGATTGCTCCTAGCACACGGATCATTCACGTGCTCCGTGGCAACACACTGGACGGCTTCTGGACGAAACTACACTGGATGTCGGAACACTCAATTCCGCCACTACCCACTGCATGGCGTCGGATAACGTGCAGGGCTAGCTACATTGGAGTCGTGCTGGTTTTGCTCAGCCTATCTGCATATTGGATCACATCGAAATTCGCATATGTCGCGCTGGCTATTTTCGCCGCCGCTTTTCTTTACGCTGCCGCATCAATCTACAAACAGCAATCGAATCCTTTGCCTCCGAACATCGTTACGTTTCGCGATCTGTCAACGGCCATCGCGAAATCAGGTAAATGGGATGGCACGCTGTTCCACATGGCCGATCTCCGACGGAAAAGCAGATAAACACGGATCGCTATGGAAAGCTACCGACACCGAATCCATAGGCGATTACTGCCCATTTATCTTCAGCGTTTAGTGCAATAACAGCGAACCGTCCGATATGACAACGCATCCCGCGCAATCACCCAAATCGATCGTCGAATCGCTTGGGCGATCTGGCGGGGGTGAATCGCGTAAGGCCTTCATCAGTCGGCGCACCGTGCTGCTGTAGAATCACGACCGACGCTGGTTTAGCTTCTGACGACCCCCGTTCGACCGACCCGAGCGGCAAGACTCCGATCCGAAGTTCTATTCGCCATGGCGATCATACATGCGCTCAACAAGAGCGCAGACGCGACTGGTTCAGGAATCGACGAAAAAAAGACGTTGTCCTGAATATCTCGCACTTGGGTGTTTCTGCGAATGATATCAGCAAGCGTTGTGTTTTGCAGCGCAACGATTTCCTCGGGGCTGAATTCGGGATCGTGCTCATACCAGAAGCGATCGCCATCACGCGCACGGATAAATTGCGCGTTGTATCCCGCAGCGACTAGAGGACCAAGGCTCGCGCCTGGAAGATGGTCTTCCGCCAGGGCTCCCACGAAGACATCTATCGAATCGACATCTCCATAAACACGCTCCAACGCAAGCTGAACTACCTCGTTCGCGGTAATCTGATCGAACGAGACCACACGAGGCAGTCCGTACGCTTCTCGCATCGTATTGTAGTCGGGTAACCCATGGTCGCGTGCTCTTTGCACATCGATGGCTCCCAGCAGCGCAACTCGCATCCCGAATACCATTTCTAAGTCGGTTTCTTCTTGAACCTCGACCGCCAGTCCCTTGAGCAGCAAGTTGAGCTCCCGCGCATCTGGAAGCGCTGCGGGGTTGAAGAATGCATCCTCCAGCGCGATGGGCCCTGCCGGATCCGATTGCCCGTCGTTACGGATACGTAAGAAGCTATTGTTGAGCATCGAATGCCCGATACGCAAAAAGACGGTAGGAAATTCGTTGAAGATCGTAGGGGCCAAGTCCGGGTCGTAGACACCGGTTCTGCTCGGGGCGTGAGGCCCCATCAGCGCCGGTAGGAACTCCTGGTAGGTGATCACTTGAAACAGCGCACCGACGATTTTTCTCGCACGCTGATAGACCTGTTCAGCATCCCAATCGGGATGTTCGACTTCGATTTCATCGACCAGCCGATTGTGTTCTCTCATGAACAAGGTCTGAAGACTCGATAGCACGACGTTGTCATTCACCCGGCTATCTCCAGCGACAAAATCTGCTGCCGTATTGGGTCCAAAGGCGTCGCGCGGCAACAAGTTCTGTCCATCGCCGTTGATGTCGTCGCTAGTTCGCAGTCGGGCTCCCGGATTTGCAGGCCCTCCACGAAGGATGGACGCTTCCATGGCATCCACGCCGTAGACGACGGACGCGTCAATGAATGCGGTCGTGAAGTTAATCTGTTCTCGAGGATTTGCGACGTCCGTACCTGTCGCCGTATCAAAAAGCGAACGAGTGAGCGGAAACGTCTGTCCCGGGAAGAACATGTCGTCGTTGCTTGGGATGGTAAATCCAACGAGTTCCTGACCGCTGATGGTATGCTGCATATCGTGGCTCAGTAGTTGACCAAACGCATATACATATCCTGAAAGCTGACGCGAATTGGGGCGCGAAGCTTGCTGTTGGAATAACTCCACACTCACACTCCGAGGATTGGGCCGCCCTCCGACATCTGGCACTGAAATCTGATCCACGTAAGCAACAGGGGCCATACGGCCAAAGTTCGTGCCCGCCGATCCCCATTGCGGGTTGGCAACATTGTTTCCCGTTCCGTCAAAGCTGCGATTCTCGGCTTGTAGCCGAGGACTTGAAACAACCCAAGTCATCGCAGCAACAAAGTTCAGGATCACAATAAAAGTGATCAGTCTGAGAATACTCATGTGAGTCCTCCGTATGAAAAAAATGAAATGACATAAAGTACCTTCAGCGAATGAAAACTTATGAATGTGAGGTGTGTGCCGGATGGGTCCACGAACTGCAACAAAAACACCGCGAAATAAAAGCTATGAATTAGCACACAAAAAAACCGCAGCGATTGAGCACTGGGCAGTCCCAAGAGTCTGCCGTGTGCAACAATTCGCTACGGTTTTGCGTTAGATCAAGTCCGAAATAAGTAGATTGCAGTCGGGAATACCAATCGCGCTCACCCTAGACCATTTTGCCTAGTATTGCAAGAATCGGCGGAATCGAAGCGGAATTAGGCAATTCGAACTGCTGCACATGCTTCCTGGAACCAGCACCTATGGCCGCGCGGGGCCCAAGCAGATAACAACCACGAAAGACTCTGGAGAGAACTACCCCAAATCGATCGTCGAATCGCTTGGGCGATCCGGCGGGGGCTTCTCTACGGAGCGAAGCAACGTGGCCGACATAGCTAAAACGCACCATATGAACCTCAGAAGCCACGCAATAACCTTACGATCCTTGACGAGCCAGATTTGACTCGGCGCTCGCGCCGGTGACCGGTGGCCAACAGTCGACACCCGAATCGGGAGTGACTGTCGCGCGGGTACTTCCACAGCTTTTTCGATGGGCGCAATTCGAGCCAACGAGTCGCTTTACAGAGCGGCAAGTCGCAATTAAGATGGACTTTCGCGCAAGGCATGCGCGTGCTTTCTCCAAGCCCGCTACCAATCCCGCTACGCGATATCCCAGTCACTCGTGCTGCGATTCCGCTACAGACAAAGCGCTGTTTGGTCTTGTTGAACTCACTCGCGAAGGTGCCTTGATGGAAATTTCAATAAGTCGCGATCGAAAACAGTTCTGTAGCTCTCGCGTATTTTATCTTTACTGCGTCACTCTGACGCTGGCAATTGGCTTTTCAAATACAGCCCACGCCGCAATCATCCCCAGCGGTGACGTGACTCCCGTCTACGACAACACCGACCCGTGGGACCCAGCCGGTGGCTTCCTGGTCGTTGGCGGTACCGCGCTGGGGACGCTGGAGATCAATTCTGGCAGCTCGGTCAACAGTCTGATCTCGGCCGTCGGAAACCAAACCGCCGGCGATGGCGTCCTGACGGTCTCCGGCGCGAACTCGACTCATACGGTATCAGCCCTCCTTAGCGTTGCCGGTAGCGGGACCGGTGAACTCCGCGTTGAGAACGGAGGGCTGGTTGCCGCGGGCTCGGTCGCGATGGCCGGCGGCGGCACGGCCCTCAGCACGGCGACCATCACCGGCACGGACTCGGTCTTGGACGCCAGCGGGATCATAGTTGTCGGCGGGGCGATCAACCCGTTCAACGGCGACATCGGCCCCGGCGGCGACGCGACGCTCAACGTGAACTCCGGCGGCGCGGTTACGATTGGCGACACGGCGGCGCCCGTCGGCTCGAGCTTGGTCATCAGCGACATGGACGCGTCTGGCGAGGCCGGCGGAGCCCTTACTGTCTTCAGCGGCGGCCGGGTCAACCTTGCTGGTGCGACCGTCATCGGCCAGGACGCCGGCGAGTTCGGTTGGGCAACGTTCATCGGCGACGGCGCTCTGCTTGATACCGAGAACGACGTGAATGTTGGCGAGTCGGGGACGGGAACGATCTCTTTCGAAGCGGGCGCCGACTTCGATACGACCGGCTCGGTGTTCATTGGCCTCAACGAGGATTCTACCGGCACGGCGACCGCGACGGGCAGCGGCACGACGGCGAACATCGAGGACGACCTCTTCGTCGGCTTCTTCGGTGACGGCACGCTCGACATCCTCGATGGCGCGGTCGTGCAGACGGGCCTCAACAGCACGATCGGCTCGCAGGAAACCTCGACGGGAGCCGTTACTGTCAGCGGTGCCGGGTCGCATTGGGTCACCGATTACGCTTTCCTCGAGCCCGGGGACCCGATCATCATCAACGATGGACTCAAGATCGGCAACCTGGGCTCCGGCGACCTGACCATCGAGGAAGGAGGGCTCGTGTCCAGCGGCGTCGTGGATATGGGGGTGGCGACAGGCAGTAGCGGCAATGCAACGGTCACCGGCGATGAGTCTCAGTGGGACATCGACGGCACTCTCACGGTCGGCGGCAGCGGTAGCGCCACGCTGTACATCGATGACGGCGGGGTGGTGAACAATCTGACGAGTTCCACGAATATTGGATCCGCCGACGGCGAGGGTTCGGTGACGGTCAACGGCGGCGGGTCTCAGTGGAACAGCGGCAACAGCATGTTCATTGGTTATGGCGGCAACGGCACACTGAACATTGAGGACGGCGGCGTGGTAACCGGCGATGCGAACGCGGTCTTAGGGTTTACGAGCGATGGTGTCGGTGTGGTGAATATCATCGGCACCGGGTCGCGCTGGAACATCGAAGACAGCGGCACTTCCCTTGGCGCGGGTGGTGACGGCACGCTGACTGTTGAAGACGGCGGAGTTGCTTCCTTACAGCTGTTAAGCATTGGTAACGCAGCGGGCGGCTCGGGTGTCGTCACGGTCCGTGACGCCAACTCTCTGGTGCGCATCGACAATGGATTAGCCGTTGGCGGCAATGCATTTTCCGGTATGGCCGGCGGAACCGGCACACTGAACATCGAATCCGGGGGCCGCGTCCGCCTCAACGACACGAACTCCGAGAGCACCTTCGTAGGGCTGGACATTAGCGGCGACGGCCCCATGCCAATGGACGGCGTCACGATGACCGTCTACGCGGGCGGCACGATCAACAACGAAACCAATGCGTCCATTGGTTCAAACGCCGGCGAATACGGAACCGCGATCGTGACCGGCGCGGGTGCCACCTGGAACAATGGCAGCTACCTGGAGGTCGGGCTGCTGGGAACCGGCACGCTCACGATCGAAGCGGGGGGTGTGGTCAACAGCACCGACGGACTGCTCGGTAATTTCGTAGGCGGGACGGGCAACGCTACCGTGACCGGCGCCGGATCACGGTGGGACATGACCGGCGATCTCGATGTCGGCCCCACCGGCACCGGCACACTCACCATCGAAACCGGAGGCGTGGTCTCGGTGGCGGGCACAAGCACTATCGGCGCCAACGGCACCGTTGACCTCACCGGGGGGCGATTCGAGTTCGGCATGATGTCTCCCGCTGATTTCGGCGAGATCAATGGCGTCGCCGGCGCGCTCGCCGGCGTCGTCGATACCGAGGCCGTGTTCTTCGGCGTCAATGACACCGACGAGCTCGAAGACGTCGACTTTCTGTCTGGGTTCGCCAACATCGCTCCGGCCGTAGACCTCTCCGAAGTCACTTTCTCCGCCTACAGTAACAGCGGGCTCATCTTAGGCAACGGCGCAAGCAACCTCGAGATCACGAACAACGACTCAGGCAGTCTTGTGGCGTCCTCTTTTGAACGGATGAGGTTCGAAGCGAACGGCATCAACAACGGCCTGTACGCCATCCAAGTCGGCGAGATCAGCTTCGGTGGCCGAGTCACCAACAACGCCTCGATCAACCTCTCTAACAACACCATCGACATCGGCCGGCTGATCGTCGACGAAGACCTCGACAACGAGTCGACCGGAACGATTCGTGGCGAAGGCAGCATCCGGGTCGGCGGCACGTTCACCAACCGTGGTGCCATGAACCTGAATGAGGAAGGCATGGAAATCCGCGGGGCATTCGTGAACGATACCGGTGGCTCGGTCCTCACCACAGGCGGCGGCACGACCACGTTCTTCGACAGCGCGGTGCATAACGGCGACCCCATCGAGACCGGCACGGGCTCGTCCACCGTGTTCCGAGGAGATTACTCCGGCGCCGGCGCCTTCGCGGGCGTCGGATTAGTGCAGTTCGAGGGGCCGGTGAACCTCGGCAACAGCACGGCAGAGGTCGCGTTCGGCGGTGACGTGAGCATGACCGACACCGCAACGACAACGGTCGAAATCGGCGGCCTGCTCGCCGGGGAGTTCGACCGCTTCGACATCGCCGGCGATTTAGACGTCGACGGCCTACTCGACGTGAGTTTGATCGACGGATTCCAGCTCGCACTCTATCAGCAGTTTATGATCGCCGACGTCGCGGGAGAGTCGACCGGTCAATTCATTGGCCTAGATGAAGATGCGCTTGTTGGCGTATTTGATGGCATGGAAGTGTTTATCACCTACGACGCAGGTGACGGCAACGATATCGCGCTGTACACCCCCGGACTTGCCGGCGATTTCGATGTCGATGGCGATGTCGATGGCTTTGACTTCCTTACCTGGCAGAGAGATCCTAGCATTGGTACCCTGAGCGACTGGCAAACGAACTACGGAATGTCTTTCGCCCCACCGATGAACGCAGCGACCGTACCCGAGCCTACAGCAGCCGTGATACTAGGCATCGCGATCGGATTGGTCGCCACAATGCGGCCGACTTGAATCTGCTGCGCTTGCATCGATCGCTCACGGGAAATGACTTTGCCCACACGCTGAGGTGCGGCAGACCGAAGCGATTCAGACAGAGTCGTTCGACACCCCAGTATGAAACTCCTGAGGCAACTACTTAAAAACGCTCATCACAAATCGATTGTCGAATCGCTTGGGCGATCTGGCGGGGGTGAATCGCGCAAGGCCTTCATCAGTCGGCGCACCGCGCTGCTGTAGAATACCACGGCCGTGGGATGGTCTCCCTTGGCGATGGCTTGGTGCGCTTTGTGTCGATCGGCGTGGATTTCGTTCCAGTCGAAGTTCCAGCGGCGCTGGTCTTCGAGGTCTTCCAGCTGACGGACGATGTCGGTGAGCGTCTCGATACTCGTGGAATCGGCAATCGCCGCATGACGGCGGTACGGTGCTTTCCCTTGCAGTCCCACCTTTTGCTTGCCGATTTGGGCGCACTTTTGGCCCTTCCAGTGACCAAACGTGATCACTTGCATCAGAGCGTCGAGCCACGAGTCACCACCGCTGCGCGAGTTGTTGGACGGTCTGCTGTAGCTTGGCATCGTGCGCGATTGGGTTTGCTCCATCGTCCCTAGCTGCGATACCTTTACCACTTCGGCCACGACCACAGTGATGTTGTCGGGGCCACCCAACAAGTTCGCCAAGTCAACCAGAGTCTGAGCGACGTCGGCGAGCGGCAAGGCAGAAAGCACCATCGCCACCAACTCCGGTTTCAGCGGCCCCGTCAAACCATCGCTGCAGAGCAAATAACGATCGCCGTTGGCCAAAGGAAACGGCCCTTCGATGTCGACCGCCACCGTCGGGTGCGGACCGAGCGAACGCGTGATGACGTTCTTGGGGACGTACGCGGGCACTTCTTCTTCGGTCGCCTGGCCTTCCTTGGCCATCTCCCACACCAGGCTATGGTCGAAGGTCAGCTGCTCCAGCTTCTCGCCGCGCAAGCGATAAATGCGACTATCACCAACGTGTGCCGCGAGTGCTCCACAAGGCAACAACACCAGGCAGCTACAAGTCGTGCCCATGCCTTGGAAGTCGATCGTGTTTTGGCCCTTGGTATAGATCGACTCGTTGGCGGATTTCACGGCGGCGATCAGCGCTTCGCTAGGCGACTCGGCGGGTCGTTTGCGGTAGCTGTGCGGAATCGCATCGGTGGCCATTTTGCTGGCGAGTTCTCCAGCCGCGTGCGCGCCCATGCCGTCGCACACAAGCATTAGGTGGCCGTGACTCTGCCAGTTGGCCGTGCTATCAGCGAGCGACACCGCCAGCGAGTCCTGGTTGCTAGCACGCCGCATGCCCACGTCGCTAACCGCCACGCAGTGCAAGCCGCCCACGCTCTGTTCCAAATTGACCCGAGGATTCGCCATGCAGAGAGAAAGATTCAAATAACCGTGAACTGACAGACCGCCTATTTTATCGCGTTAGGCAACTTGTTGATAGGCGTCAGTCGGCATGGCCACGTTATGCGGCGGTTCCTATACTCTCGCAGCCCATAAGTCTGACAAACAGGGCGATGGACACTACACGACGTACCTGCCCACTTTGGCAACCCGCATGCCGAGCAACAGACCTCCAATTTCGCGACTTCTATTTGTCGGCGTTGCCATGCTCGGCTGCCTGTTGCAAACAGGTTGCGTGCGGCGGCGGCTGATGATCCGGAGCAATCCGCCGGGGGCGCTGGTTTACGTCGACAATCAGCCGATCGGCACAACGCCCTGCGCCACGGACTTCACCTACTACGGCACACGCGAGATCCGACTGGTGAAAGCGGGCTACGAGACTTTGACGGTCAATCAGCCGCTACCGGCACCCTGGTATCAGCTTCCGCCGCTGGACTTCATCAGCGAGAACCTGGTCCCCAGCAACATCCACGACTACCGCACCGCGTCGTTCAATATGGTACCGCAGGTGATTGTTCCCACGGAACAACTCATTGCCCGCGGCGAACAGCTGCGCCAAAGCACGCTGCCTGGCACCGTCTTGCCGACGACGACAACGGGGCCACCGATACCGGTCATCTCGCCAAACGCGTCGCCAGGTCAGCCGATGTTCGTCGCGCCGACTCCAACACAGCCAACGCTGGGTCAACCAACATTAGCACCACCACTGCCAAACGTAGCGCCACCTACCACCGTAATCCCGCCTGGACCGATCGTTCAACCGGTAGCACCCGGGCCAAATGCGCTTCCGATTGGTGGTCAGCGGATCGAGACGTTGCCTCCGCCGCGCTAGTGCATTTCGGGTTGAGAGCACTACCGCCCGCTTAGAACGCAATCAAACAAAGGGAATGGGTAGCAGCGACAGTCGGCCGGGGTTGGTCCGCCATCGTCTGGACTCAGTTCGGCCGATTGTCGGTGTCGCTTGCGATAGGAGGCCTCAGAATATCCACTGCAACGGGACAACCGTCGGCTCACCGAGCAAGTAATAGCGAGCAGAACTCCAACGCCAGTCGATGGCCTGCTCGACGAGCCCAGCCGCAACTGGATTGTTGTGCATATAGTCAAGCTTTTCTTCTGCCTTCTGTGTGGAATAGACGTTGAACGGATAGTACTTTTGCTGCCAGAACGGGTCTTGAAATGGAATCCTGCTGGCGTAGTTAGGTGCAACGCCGCGCAGCATTCTCCTGAGTTTGTAGCTGGCTGTTTGCTTCCAGCTTTTCATGAAGCGACTCAACTCGCCATCCACTTCGAACCAAACCATCGCATGCACGTGATCCGGCATGACAACGTACCCAGAGCAGATTCCGCCGTACAACGCTAGTTTCTCGGCAAGAAGGTCGACTAGGCAATCGCGCAATGGCTCGCAATCTAGTAGTCGACGCCGTTTATAGCATGAGAACGTAACGAACTGCGCGTGCTTCTCACGATCGTAGATTTGGCGTCGAGGCATCGCTGGATTTTCATCGCCTGGAGCAGTCGAAACAATCTCTTGGGCTGTCGCCCACCGACAGACGGCCGCACGATGCCCTTCAAGTTGTTAAGTCAACTTCGGCCGACTGTCGCTGCTACCCAGGCATTTGGCGCGCAAGATGCTCGCAATACAAACTTCCACATTCTTCAAAAAATTCTTTGGAAGGACGCGGATTCTGGATATAATTGAACGCGATAGGTCGCTTCTTTCCCTCGATTCGTCAGGAGGCCTTTATGGAAAATCCGCCAGACAATCAGTTGGAAGCTTGAGCTTCGCCCACCTTAGTTTCTCAAGCTTCCCCTCCGTTCTTCGTCACTTCTACGCCTAGGGAAGTATTGCTATCTACTCGTTCTGTTGATGTTACAGACGAGCAACTCCGGTGAAACCGCCGGTCTAAGACCCGCGACGGTTGATAGGATGTGCACCTAACGTTACACGATCTCACCGATCGGCTTAAACACCCATTGAATTGGTGAACGTGTTGAACAGTGCCCCAGTGGGTAACGCACAGCTATCAATGGCCGTTGGTCGAAACCGGCTGGTCCCCTTCTCTCGGCTAGTACAATGCCTCGCCGCCTCTCATTGTGCGGCGAGGTTTTTTTGTGCCGTCGTTTTCTTTATTGCCGTTATAGTCGCCGCAGTCCGTCCTCCGTCATCGGGGTCGGCATCTCTGCGTCAAGCTGATCGATGCGGGTGAGCGTTTCGTCGTCGAGCACTACCTCGGCAGCTTGCAGATTGTCTTCCAGCTGATCGAGACTGCTGACGCCGATAATTGTCGAGGCGACGAAGTCGTGTTGCTTGCTCCAGGCAACGCACAGTGTGGTGACCGACAGCGACGCTTCCTTGGCGATTGCCGTCAAGCGGCTGGCCGTCTCGAGCGTGCGCGGGTTGACGAACCGTCGCGCCATGCGTTGTTGTCGTTCGCCGCCAATCGCCAGGTAGTCGGTAAAGCGCGCCCCGGGAGGGTTGTCGCCCTCGCCGCAGTACTTACCGGTGAGCACTCCGCCACCAAGCGGCGAGTAAGGCAGCAGGCTCAAGCCTTCGCGCCGGCACACCTGCGCTAGCTCACTCTCGCAGCGCCGATTGATCAATGAAAAGTTGTTCTGCACTGTGTCGTAGCGGCGTAGGTTGTGCCTTTCGGCCGCCTGCAGGCTCTTCATCACGCCCCAACAGGTTTCGTTGCTGCAGCCAAGCACGCGAACTTTGCCTTCGTCGACGAGTTTCGTGAGCGCGGCGAGCGTGTCTTCGTAGCGCATGCCGTGGTCGGGCCAGTGCGTTTGGTATAAGTCGATGTAGTCAGTCTGCAACCGGCGCAGCGAGCCCTCGATCGCGATACGAATCTGATGGCCATCGAGTGCGGTCAGGCTGTTACGCACTGGTGGTGGGAACCAACCGTGACCGGGGCCGGTGACCTTCGTGGCCAAAATGACAGAATCGCGTGGTTTGGTTTTCAGCCAACGACCGACGATTTCTTCCGTCACACCGACCGTCTCGACGTCGGGCGGCACGGGGTAGATTTCCGCTACGTCGAGAAAGTTCACGCCTCGCTCATAGGCTTGGTCCATGATCCGAAACGATTCGGCCTCGTCCGCCTGCGCGCCGAATGTCATCGTTCCCAAACAAATTTCCGAGACGGTAATTCCGCTCTGTCCAAGTCGTCGTCGCTGCATTTTGACCTTTCTCAAACCTTGCTAGCCGCTTGCTTACCACCATCCCCAGCACGAGGTTACCAGATTGCGATGGCCGTGGGTATGCAACCGTCGGCTCGAGATTTCGCGTCTCGACCTGAAACTGGTATAAATGCGGTAGCAGACTGAGTGAAAGAGACCTGCGAAGCGATTTGTTAGCGGACGTCACGGACGTCGCACCCAGAACGGAGGTACCACACTATGCAGCGATCCTTGAATACGATCCTCGCTTCGCTTTTCCTGGTCGGATCACTTTCGACGTCTACCATCGCCCAACGCGACATCGGCAACGTGGAAAACCCAGACAGTATCTCCTCGATCAACGCGGGATTGACCGAGAGCCAGATCGAGGCCGTCGATGATTCCGTTAATCGCGCGTTGCAATGGCTGGCGAATCAGCAGAATCGGGATGGCTCGCTCCCCACGATGCCTTCAGGTCAGCCAGCGATAACAAGCCTCGGGGTGATGGCGTTTCTCTCCGCAGGTCACACCCTGGAAGGAGGACGCTACGCGAATGGTCTGACAAACGCCGTCGAGTTCGCGCTGAGCCGTCAGCAGGAAAACGGCTTGCTTTCAGCCGTGAAAACGCGACCGTTTACGGAACGCTACAATGGTTCGCACACGGCATACTATAACCACGGCATTACGGGTTTGATGCTTGGCGAAGCCTATGGCATGACGGGAGCAGCCCAGTCGAAGAAGATCGAGCAAGCGATTCCTAAGGCGATCAAGATATTACGCGCCGGTCAGTACAACAAGCGGCGCAAGGCTGACCAAGGCGGCTGGCAATATTACGCCTACCACCTCGATGTCGACGCAGATATGTCGGCCACGACCTGGCAGCTGATGTTCCTGCGATCAGCGAAGAACGCCGGCTTCGATGTCCCCGAGCAAATGGTTCGAGATGCCATTGAGTTCGCCGAGCGTTGTTATGATCCTCGGCGCAAGATTTTTAATTACGGCAACTTTGGGCGGGAACGCTATACGACCGTGGGCTCGGTGGGTGGCGGCATTCTTTCGCTTTCCATGGGTGGCGACCATGGTTCCGAGATGGCTAACAACGCGGGGAACTGGCTACTAAGGCAACCCTTCGAAAACTACAACTCGTACATCAGCGCGGGTGGCAATTACCACTACGGTCTGTATTACGCCAGCCATGCCTCCTATCAACTCGGCGGCAGGTACTGGCGCGAACTCTATCCACGTATTGTGAACGTCCTGCTGAAGAACCAGCGGGCCGACGGGTCGTGGCCGCCCGAAGCGGGAATCGGACGGCCTTACGGACCATGTTACTCGACGGCGCTGGGGGTGCTAGCGCTGACGCCCTCGTACCAACTGCTGCCAATCTACCAACGCTGACAGAGTTTGCGGTTAGTTCGTAAAGAAATCGAACACGTTACCCAGTGTTGACGTGGTGGCTTTGTAGATTTCGGTGTACCCACAGTGCGTGCACGAAACGGTCGAGAACTTCTTGTTCTGCACGTCAAAGATCTTGGCGAAGGCACCGCCGGTGGCGCGGAACTCGTCCGTCTCGAAGTCTCGATGCGAACACTTGGGGCAGCCCCAATTATCGTGTTCCATAATTTTCCTCCATTTGGTCTGATGAATTGCTACAGACCTTATTCGTCGGCAGGGCGCTAATCTTGCCGATGTCGCGCGGAATCCGTAGATCTGAGCCGATATTGCCTGCTATCTACCGACCGGAAGTTCCCGGTTTCTCGGGACTATGCCGCGTGCGATGCGACCCGGATCTTGCGCGAGTTTCTGAGCGAATACCGTGACGTTGTCGAGTATCTGTCGAATCTTCGTGCGGATGTAGCGATCGTTGACGAGTTCACGCACGTCGGTGATCGTGCCGTTCACCTGACTCATTGCTTGCGAAGCCTGACTGACCGTCGCGGCCAAGCCGCGATAGAGCTCGTCGTCGTGGATCAATTTGCCGATGGTGCCGTCTTTGCTGTTGAGATTTTTGGCCAGCAGCGCGACTTCACCGAGCAGTTCGCTGAGATTGTCGACGCTCAATTCCATGGCGTTGACGATCTCGGGACCGCGTTCGCCCAACGGCTTGGTCAGGCCTTGCAGGTTCTTCAAGTTCTCGTCGGCAGACACCACGGCCTGTTCGAGCACCTGCAAGATCTCTTTCGCATCGTTAATGACCGTGGGCAGCTGCGCTAACCCATCTTTGAGCTGCGATTTGAACTGCTCGTCGCCCACAACGTCGTTGAGATTCGCCGTCACGGTGCTGAAGTTGTTCATCGCCGTCTCGGTGGAAGTCAACAGTCGATCGATGCGTTGTGGGTCCTGCTCTCCCAACACAGTATTCAGCCGATTGGCCAACTCCGCGACTTCGCCACCCGCGCGACCGAGTTCCTGGATTGTGAGTTTGAGGTCGCCTTGCAGATTCGCCATCAGGTCGAGCGGACTCGGGTTGTACATGCCCCGCATCGGTGGGCTGCCCGGTTGTACCTCCTGCGCACCTTGCGGCGGTCCGGCGGGTGTGAACTCAACGACGGCGTCGCCGATCAACGACGTCTGAATCCGAGCAATCTCGTTGGTTTTCACACTCTTGCCCTCCTGCACGTTGATCGTGAGCAGCGCGCCCGCGTCGGTGTCTTCCACGGTGTCAACGCGCCCGATCAGTATCCCGCGCCGCCGCACAGGCGTGTCGGGTGCGACTCCCGGCGCCTGCGGCACGAGCACCTGCAGTTGATACTGATTTTGGAACGGCAGCAAGGAAATGTCGCTAGTCATCACCAGCAACAAAGCTGTCACAAGCACGGTCGCAACGACGACGACACCTACTTTGAATTGTTTGGATCGGTCTTCCATGATCTCGCTCCGGCGAGGCACCGCCTCGCGGTTATGCCTTGTTCACGCTGTAAACTTCAGGTTTCACTCTTCACGCTTCGCTGCTCCCTCATTTCCATCAACCGGTCGCCTGCTTCACCGCGGACGAATTGCGTGACTCGTTGGTCGTCGGCCACATCGAGCTGCGCCGGCGCTCCGTCGTATAAGATCTGTGGCTCATCGCCTTCGAGTCTTGCTCTTGGATACAGCATGATCACGCGGTCTGCCACCTTGCGAGCCGTTTTCATGTCGTGGGTGACAATGATGCTCGTCACGCCAAAACGTTCACGTGTGTGCATCATCAGTTCGTTAATCACGTCGCTCACGATCGGGTCCAGCCCCGTGGTCGGTTCGTCGTACAGGACGACTTCAGGGTTCATCACCAGCGCTCTCGCGACGCCCACGCGTTTACGCATGCCGCCCGACAGCTCAGCCGGTCGCTTGGTAAGCACGCTGGTTGGCAAACCGACTTCCGCCAAACAGTTCAGCATCGCCTGTTCGTGCTCCCTGCGCCGACCCGGTTTGTGCTGTCGAAGCGGGAACAAGATGTTCTCAGCGATCGACATGCTGTCAAACAGCGCGGCGTTCTGAAACACGAAGCCGAACCGCGTGCGCTGCTGAGCCAGTTCTTGTTCGCTGAAGCGATCGATTCGCTTGCCGTCGAACTCAACGAAGCCCTGCTGAGGACGCACCAGGCCAATTATCGACTTTAGCAGCACCGTCTTGCCACAACCGCTCTCGCCAATAATCGCCAACGTCTGTCCGCGCGGCACTGACAGCGAAATATCGCGCAGCACCTGCTGCCGCCCAAAGCGGACGTGCAAATCGTGAATATCGATAATGGTTTCGGCTGCTACCATCATTCATCCAACATTCCCCTCTCTGTTAGGGAGGGGCTAGGGGAGGGTCTCCGCACATCCGCCTTGTGCTCAAAATCCTGCCTGAGAACGAGTGTACAAGTTGTAAACAGTTAACCGAGCGGGACCGCAAGCGAGCGACTAGCGATCAGCGATGGTTAGCGGTCTCGTACGGTTGCGGCTCGGCTTCCTTTCTTAATCATCCGGCCAATGACATCGCCATCTGGCTCTGTGGCCAAATGACGGTGTAGATCTTGTCCAACACGATACTCAATACTAGATCCAACACGATGATCACGACAAACGACTGCACAAATGCCGAGGTGGCCGCATTGCCCACGCCTTCGGCACCTGGCTCACAATGAAAGCCGCGATAGCAACTAATCAGGCCAATCGTCGCGCCGAAGAACACGCTCTTCACCACACCGTAAAACAAATCCCAATTCTCGGTAAACAGCTTGCCGTTGGCCACATAGTGATGCATGTCGATGTCGAGGATAAACACGCTATAGATCAAACCTCCCATCACGCCCATGAACACAGCCATGATCGTCAGCGAGGGAATCAACAGCAGGCAGCTTAAGAAACGCGGCACCACCAGGTATTGAATCGGATTGGCGCCCATGCTGGAGAGCGCGTCGATCTGCTCGGTCACACGCATGGTGCCCAGTTCGGCGGCCATCGCGCTACCCACGCGACCGGCGAGCATCGTGGCCGCCAGCACGGGGCCGAGTTCCCGAAACATCGATTTATTGATCACGCCGCCCAGCTGCGTTTCCATCCCGAACTCGCGGAACTGCGTGTAAGATTGGACGGCGAGGACCATGCCGATAAACGTGCCCGTCAGTGCCACCACCGGCAAGCTGAGCACACCGATTTGGTACATGTTGCCGAAGAGCGTTTCGCGACGGGGCAGACGCGTAGTCAGCCAGATCAGCGTCCGCCATACGAACCAGGCCATGTCGAAGAACGTGTCGATCGCGTTGAGGACGGCCGCGCCCAGGTCGGCGATCGAATCGTAGAGTCCACCCAGCAGCCCGCGCCGGCGCGGAGCCGTTTCGTAACCAGTCGACATATCTCCCCCCTCAGTGTTCGCGACCGCGCGCAGTGAGCGCGCTAGAACTCGCTTCCATTCTTTTCGGCTGCGGAAGACATGCGGCTTGAGTAGAGTTCTTCGCTAGCAAATACCGGAGAAACTCCGTAGATTCGCGGCGAACCATCGAGATGAACGATTCCCGTGCCGCTTGCGACCCATGGAGTAGAACGCAAACAATGTGGCAAATCACACAAGGCGAAGCGGGAATTGTTGACAGGTGCTGCTATAATAATTTGACTGTCATGGGTGGGCACCATCTCCACCGGGAAGATGGATGCCACCAACAATCCTTGACGAGCAACGTGGCATAGCACGCGACATCTGCTACCGCGAAGGAGAGTCTCAATGCGTTCGCATCTCGACAACCACATGAAGGGACACTTGTCGACGTCGGCGACCGGTCCATCCACATGGGATTGCCGAAGTCGGCCCGCCGCACAACGCAACTACGGTTTCACGCTCGTGGAACTGCTGGTGGTCATTGCCATCATCGGCGTGCTGGTGGCGCTACTGTTGCCGGCAGTGCAAGCGGCCCGCGAAGCCGCCCGCCGCACCGAGTGCACCAACAAACTGCGGCAGTGGGGGATTGCGCTGCAAAACCATCACGATTCGCTTGGCTACTTCCCGGCAGGTACGATCTCCACCGGCTTGACCAGCACTAGTGGTGCCGACCGACGGACGTTTGTGATCTTGGTCTGGCCATACTTGGAACAAGCGAATCTATTTGCCACTTACGATTTCAGTGTGCCCTTCTGGCATCCAAACAACATCGAGGAGATGTCTGCCCAACCCGACATGTACTTCTGCCCCACCGATCGCGTCGGGGCATTTTGGAAAGGCGACCGATACACACGCTCGCGTGGCAACTATGTCGTTTGCTACAGCAACGGTGACTTTGCCGTGAATAGTCACTACGCGAGGACCGGCGAGCTAGGCAGAACCCGCTATCCCAATTACATGCCGGCGCCGTTCGCTGACTATCGTGAGGCGAATGCACCCGGACACAACATGCGGAAGTTCGTCGATGGTGTGAGCCAGACGATGCTAATGTCGGAAGTGTTGATCTCAGTCAACGATGAAGACTGGGACGGTCGCGGCGATTTTCTCAACAACCACGCTGGCCATTCCAATTACATGACGATCAACACGCCCAATTCACCGGAGGTGGATCGTATGATTTGCGGAGGCCCAGATAGTCGCACACTGCCAGGACCTTGTCAGGACGTTAACAATGGAGAAGGTACCGGCATGTACGCCACCGCTCGCAGCAGTCATCCTGGCGGCGTGATGGTCATGATGGGCGACGCGAGCGTGAACTTTACCAACGACGACATCGACCTTATTGTTTGGAAGTACATGGGTTCGATCGAAGATACGGTCGTGTTGGAAGCGTTAGAGTGAAGAGCACGCAGCACCGTTCCAGGTGCCGCGTAGCTCCGTTAGTCATCGCTCCGTTAGTCATCTTAGTCATCATTGTCGCACACCAACGTCGAACGGCTCTACGATGCGACCGCTTTGGGCCTCGACGTGCGGGTTAGCAAGAGCGCGATACCCGCGACCATGAGCAACCCCGTGCTCGGCTCCGGAACGGCGGCTAGCTCTTCTTGCAATGGTCCCACATTTCCGTAGTTTGTGCGCCATTCTGCCAGATCCGCCGCACTGTAAGGGTTTGGGGATTCGCCCCGCTGCCAGGCCAGAAAATCGAAGCCATCGACTCTGCCGTCGGCATTGAAATCACCGGGGCCCGCGACGGTGATCCAATTGAAGGGCTCGGGGGTCTGGATATCGGAGAGCGACACTCCGCGTGGCAAGATCAGCGAAAGCCGCGCGCCATTGTTGCCATAATAGGCATCGATGGTCGCTTCGAGGCCATCCCCTGTCGCCGCGGCATTGGTTGTCAGCAAAGTGCTGAAGGTCAACGACTCGCTCGGATTGAGAGTGATCTCCGGCATGAGCAGAGAGGCATTTACACCCTGTTCGTTGAACCCGTAAATGATGGGAGCTCCTGAACCGCCCTGAGCCGGATTCGCAAAATTCGTGACGATGGTCGTCGTGCCACCGGACAGACTGTAAGCCAACGAAGCGGAAAAACCGGCCAGGTGCTGTTGACCGTTGTGATTGACGATGAGATTTGCGTTCGCCGAAGTGCTGCTGCTGCCGTTGAATCCTGCAATGTGCGTGTAGCCGACCAGCACGTCCATCCGAAACGCACCAAACGGAATCACGATTGGTGAACTGCTAACGTTCAGAATGTAGTACGGCGAACTCGTCTGCGCATATGCCCACGGAAATCCAGGCAGGTCGTTGTTACTCGAATCAATCTTCGAGAAGCCGCGGAACGTGCCTGCCGTAACGTCGGCCTCGGCGACGTAGTTGGGACCGAACAGACTGCCCGCAGGTCCGCTATCCCCGATCGAGACCGGGGCTGAATGAAGCATGGCCGGTGGGCCGAGTTGGATGGACACCGTTCCCGCGAAGCTTGTCGAGTGGGTGGTGAGGACCGCCAGCAAGTACAACGAGTGGGCGACCGCAAAACTGATACGAATCTGATACTGAGACACATTCATCGCGTTGACTCCTGTGAGATGCAGCAGGCAATCCGATGGGTCAAATCGACTCCAGGTCAGTCTACCGCGCGGCGAAGTTCATGCAATCAGAGAATTGGCCGCAACTCGACGCCAGCATCACAGTCTGCTCGGCCGTCTCGCTAAATCCCACCCGACGGGTGGTTCCTTAGGCACCTGTATCGACGATGCTAATTTGCCCACTCTTCTACTAGGCCGGCCAATACACTCGAGCGAGCGGTTGAGTCTGATGGGTGAAACTACCGGAATCATGCCGGTACAATCGGCTAAGCGAATCGTCACCCGAACCACCTACGGGCTACCGACCGCGATCACAGCGTCACGACATGGCGAATACTGGCTCTCTCTTTTTCTTTGCTTTTTTCCAGATTCACTTTGACCTCCGCACGCCTAACTCGTCTTTCTCTGGTAGCAGCGCCCGGCTCTGAGCTTGCCGCGCGCGACTCAGCGACGGCATTCTCGAAGCGAGTGGCGACGGATCAGGCTGTGGATACACAACTCGACGCAATGCTCGCTGCTCACGTCGACAGCGTGTATCGCTACGCCTTGCGGATCACGCGCGATGTCGAGCAAGCGGAGGAATTGACGCAGGAAACGATGTTGCGTGGTTGGCGAAACCGCAAATCACTCAACGACCCGAGCGCAGCGAAGAGCTGGCTACTACGCATCGCCACGAACCAATGGACCGACCAGATTCGCCGCAATCAGCGCCAACCGCATCAACTGGTCGAGCCCTCAACCATTCCCAATCCCAACGCGAAGTCGACACTGGAACAACAAGAAAGTGCCCACCGCGCACTCGCGGCACTCGACCGTTTGCCACCCCGGCAACGACAAGTCATGCATTTGATCACCATCGAACAACTGTCTCACGCGGAGGTCGCCGAGGTGTTAGCAACCACCGCCGCGGCGGTCAAAGCCAATCTTGCCGCCGCGCGCAAGACTTTACGCATGCAATTGAAAGACCTCTATGACGAATTGCAGGGGAACAAGACTTGAAGAACCACGAATGCGAGCAACTGGAAGTCTTCCTGGCCGACGAACTTGAGGACGCGGCTGCTGCGGACTTTCTCGCGCACTTCGAAGTCTGCGCATCGTGTCGAACCGAGGCCGACCAACAGGCTTGGCTCGATCAGCTGCTGCACGACGCCGGCACAAGCACGACAGCCACTCCCAATGTGTTGTGGCAAATCGAAACCAGGATCGCCCAGGCGCGATGGAAGCAACGTCGAATCTACGGATCGGCAACACTGCTGGCCGCGGCGTCACTCCTGATCGCCGTGGGGCTGCGGTCGGATCCCGCCCCGACCACCGCGCCCAAGTCGGAAACCAATCGCCAATCATCGGCCGCGCCGGTCGCGACGTTCACGGGCACAGACGATATGATCGTCATCCATCATGACAGCCCCCACCCCAACGTGACGATCGTCCAAGTCTATCCCACCATCGACGCGCCACGGCGCCGAGAACGGGAAGCAGAGCAGATTCTGTTACCAGCAACCAATATTGTTCGAGGAGATGCGTCATGAGCTATCGAACGGGATTAACAGGGCTCTTCTTGGGTTCGACTTTGATCATTGCCCTACTGGCGACTACTCCTGCCAAAGGTCAGTTTGGTGGAGGTGGCGTAAGCGACCTGGATAAACGACTCACAAAGCTTGAATCCAAGGTCAATCACATCGGCAAATGGATGACCAAGCTAAAGGAGTCGCCACTAGGTAGCAGCGAAGAACCGGAAGTCAAAGTATTTCAGTTGAAGTACGCAACAGTTCCAGCGGTTGCTCAGAACTTACAAATCTTGCTTGGCGAAGAGGGCTATCGCTTGGCGATTGAGGAGAACTCTAACGCGCTAATTGTTTCTGCACCCCCAGCAACGAGCCAACGGATAGAGGCATTGATCCGTGCAATCGACATCGCTCCCGCGACGCGCGACGGCTCCGATTCGGCGGATCGAAGCACGCTAGGACCAAAGTCGCTCATGGTCCGCATTTTCTGGCTTTCCCAGGGTGCCGCAGACGAGGATTCGCCTCCGGCTGCCGACTATCTCCCCGGACCTGTGATTGATGCGTTAACTCACGTGGGCCTGACGGAAGCTTATGTGGTATCCCAGAGTAATTCGACGGTCGCATTCGACGGTGACAGCAAATCTCAATTCCGGGTTGGGGATTACCCGGTACGAGTGGATGGGCAACTGCAAACGCTCAATGCCCAAGGAGAGATCACAGCAGTCGACGAGAACATCATGCGACTAAGAATCGAAACTTACACTACGCGCGAGATTACCGTCGACGATGAACTTGAATTCGTGCAAGAAAACGAAGTCCATGGCGCGATTGTGGCGCCAATAGGGCATTTCTCCGTCGTGGGCACAACCAACTACGCTCCCACGAAGATGGGCACCGTCAAGAAAGGCGCCTTGGTGCTCCAAATGCTCAAAGCACAAACGTTCGGAGCTGGAACGAAATAGAGTGAGCAGGGCGCGATCGAGCGAAGTGAAATCGCACCGCAGACCGCGTTTTGGTGCGCTTGCGCGCTGCTTCGTCGCGCGCTACGCAGGCAAATATACACTGCTCGCCAGCTATCCACTGCCAGGTTCACCCAGCTTCTCACGCGAATGTATAGGACGCACACTATTGTTGGGTGAAACCACCGGAGTTAAGCTAGTACAATTGCCTTTGCCGTCTGCCGGCAGAACCACGCGTCCGACTAACTTGCCTGAAAGGTCGTCAGATCATGACTACGGTCGCCATTCTGATTGCCCTCGTTGTCGTCTTGGCTATTTTCGACTATTCTTGGGCCTCTATCGCCTCGATCGTGGCAGTTGCTCTGCTGGCATCTCGCGGCGCGACTGCTCTTCAAAGCTGGATCGAGAATCGAACTGGACGTAGGCCCGACGCAAAGTCCGAGAAATTTGCGGCGACGTACTATCTGATTTCGCTGGGAATACTCTTACCAGTTGGTATCTACTTCCCTTCTATTCACCCACTCGCATATGGAGCACTCGGGTTATTCGTGTTTAGCGCAGCTACCGCCATTGGTACCATCTTCTTTGGCAGGAGCGGCCTGAAACCATAAAAAACCGCGGCCCATCTGGACCGCGGCTTGATGATTATTCAAGTTATCTGACGAAGCTCAGCCTTCGTCCGACGGCGACTCTTCGCCGCTGTCAGATGAATCACGCCCCAACATTTTCATGTTTCATTTTTTCTTGCGCAACGACGAGCCTACCCCAGACCCATGCGATCGGATGGAGCATTTGGCTGCGAAAATCGCGGAACTCGCAAAACAAGATATTGAACTGAAGACCTTCGGGGCCGCGAATTTTGGCTCTGGACACGGCTATCAGATGAATCAGTTGCTAACGTATAGAGAGCTTGCTGATTTTGAGAACGACAACAATGTCAAGCTGCCGCAGGACTACGCCGATTTCCTAACGAAGATCGGCAATGGCGGAATTGGTCCGTACTACGGACTGTTCTCGCTCGCCCAATCAGTGACCGACGAGACGGGTGTCAAAACTCGCGGATTTCTCTCCTCGCCGTTTCCGCTTTCTGATGCATTCAATTCGTTCGACGACGAGAATCTGTCAGACGATGACTTGTACGACGATAAGTACATCTGCGGATCGATAGTACTCTCACATCAGGGCTGCGGATACTACGACCGCCTCGTCATCACTGGACCGCAAGCCGGACAAGTGTGGTTTGATGGACGAGCATCCGACCAGGGACTTTCCCCACTCAACGGCCTTGTTGAACAATTCCCCCACGTCTCCCGTAAATCTAGGCTGGAATGGAATCAGCTTGTTTGTTTAAGGAGATGGAGATGAGTGCGAAAGGAAAGTTGACGTACAAAATCAAGAATTGGAAGCAATATAACGAGTCGTTGGTTCAACGTGGCAGCATCACGGTCTGGTTTAGCGACGAAGCGTTGGCTAACTGGGAGCATCCCAACGATCAAGTGAAGGTGGGGCGACCTTTTACCTATAGCGATACCGCGATCGAGTGCTTGTTGACGATTCGAGAGTTGCTCAAGTTGCCTTACCGACAAACCGAAGGGTTCAGCCGTTCGATTCTCAAGTTGCTGGATACCGACGTTGCGATTCCCGATTACTCGTCGCTTGCCAAACGGGCCGCGAAATTGGGCGTTGCCTTGAAAGTGGCCAGCAAGAAAGGCGCGATCGACCTTGTTGTCGACAGCACCGGCCTGAAGGTGTTTGGCGAAGGGGAATGGAAGACACGCACGCATGGCATGGGAAAACGAAGAACTTGGCGAAAGCTGCATCTGTCGGTGAATGCCGAGACACACGAAATTGTTGCCGAGGTGCTGACCGAGAACAGTTGCCACGATTCTCAGGCGGTTCCAGTTCTGCTGGAGCAGATTGATCAGCCTGTTGGCAAGTTTTATGGCGATGGCGGTTATGATAAATGGAAAGTGTACGAAGCATTGGCGACCGAACAGATCGATCCGGTTATTCCACCGCAACATAACGCCAAGATCAAGCAGCATGGCAACCGTCATGACGATCCTTTGCCTCGCGACGAAGCGATTCGCGGCATTCGTCGCCGGGGACGCAAGGGTTGGAAGAAAGAAGTGGGTTATCATCGACGAAGTCTCGCGGAGACCGCTATGTATCGGGTGAAACAAAACTTCGGTTCCATCTTGAAAAATCGAATCTTGGAAAACCAACAGACCGAATCGCGAATACGCTGCAAAATCATCAATCAATTCACGCAACTCGGCATGCCTGAGTTTGAGTGGAGTTAGTCAACAAGGCCCCACTCAACTGTGATTTTTACACGTGGTACTACCGCTGGCTCGTCAACGCGCTGTCTGCGCCATAAAAAAAACCACGGCCCATTCGGACCGCGGCTTGTCGATTATCGGATTCTCTGACGAAGCTTAGCCTTCGTCCGACGGCGACTCGTCGCCGCCTTCGCCGCCCTCGGCGGCAGCGCCGGCTCCGACCGGTTCGGGCTCGGGTTCCTTGGTCGTGAGACCTTCGAACTCAAGCTGCTTCTTGCCGCCGACCTTTTTGACGGACACCTTGATCAAGTCCTTGCCGCTGAACTCGCCTTTGAGCAGTTCTTCGGCAAGCGGGTCTTCGACGAACGACTCGATTGAACGACGTAGCGGGCGGGCACCGTAGTCGGTGTTGGAGCCCTTCTTGATAATGAACTCTTTCGCCTCGTCGGACAGTTCGATTTCCAGCCCACGCTCTTTCAAGCGGCCGCGAATCTTGGCGAGTTCCAGATCGATCACCTCCTTCAAATCGTCGGTCGTCAGGTGACGGAAGACGATGATGTCGTTCACGCGGTTGATGAACTCGGGACGGAAGACCTTTTCGATCTCCTCGGTCACGCGAGTCTTCATGCTTTCGTACGACGCGTCGTCGTCGGGCTTTTGGAAGCCAAACGCCGCTTCGTTCTTGATTGCGTCCGCACCAGCGTTGGTGGTCATGATCAGGATCACGTTGCGGAAGTCGACACTGCGGCCGAAGCTGTCGGTCAGGCGACCCTCTTCCATCAACTGCAGTAGCATGTTGAACACTTCGGGGTGCGCCTTCTCGATCTCGTCGAGCAGCACGACCGCGTACGGACGACGGCGAATCTGCTCGGTGAGCTGACCGCCCTCTTCGTAACCGACGTATCCAGGAGGCGCACCAATCAGACGGCTGACGTTGTGCTTCTCCATGTACTCGGACATGTCGATCTGAATGAGTGCTTCCTCGTCGCCGAACATGAACTCAGCCAACGCCTTAGCCAGCAACGTCTTACCCACACCGGTCGGACCTGCGAACACGAAGCAGCCGGTCGGACGCTTGGGATCTTGCAGGCCGCTGCGGCTGCGACGCACTGCTTTGGCAATCGCGTTGATCGCCTCGTTCTGGCTGATCACGCTCTCGTGCAGCTCGTCTTCCATGTTCATCAGACGCAACGTGTCTTCAGTGCTCATACGGGTGAGCGGAATGCCGGTCATCTTCGAGACGACTTCGGCGATCACATCTTCGTCGACCACGCCGCCATTTTCGCGTGACTTCTCACGCCACTCCTTGGTGATCTGCTGCTTTTTCTTCTTCAGCTTATCCGCAGAGTCACGCAGCGAAGCGGCCTTCTCGAAGTCTTGATTCGCGACGGCTTCTTCCTTCTCTTTGTTGAGCTGCTCGACTTCGTCGTCGATTTCCTTGAGGTTGGGTGGCTTGCTCATCGTCTTGAGTCGCACGCGAGCGCCGGCCTCGTCGATCACGTCGATCGCCTTGTCGGGCAAGCAACGACCGGTGATGTAACGATCAGACAGCTCGACCGCCGATTTGATCGCGTCGTCGGTGATTTGCACGCGGTGGTGCTCTTCGTAGCGATCTCGCAAGCCCTTGAGGATCTCGACCGTGTCCGACGAAGAAGTCGGATCGACCAACACCTCTTGGAACCGTCGCGCGAGCGCCGAGTCTTTTTCGATGTACTTGCGGTATTCATCAAGCGTCGTCGCGCCGATGCATTGGATCTCGCCGCGAGCGAGTGCAGGCTTGAGCACGTTGGACGCGTCAATCGCACCCTCGGCACCACCGGCACCCACGAGCGTGTGCAATTCGTCGATGAACAGGATCGTGTTCTTCGCCCGCCGCACTTCGTTCATCACAGCCTTAATGCGTTCTTCGAACTGACCGCGGTACTTGGTGCCCGCCACCATCATTGCCAAGTCGAGCACGACGATGCGGCGCTCCAGCAGCAGCTCGGGCACGTTGCCTTCGACCACGCGCTGGGCGAAGCCTTCGACGATCGCCGTCTTGCCTACGCCAGCTTCGCCGAGCAGGACGGGATTGTTCTTCGTCCGGCGGCAGAGCACCTGGATGGCGCGTTCGATTTCTTTCTCGCGGCCAATCACCGGGTCAAGCTTGTTTTGCTTCGCCAGTTCGGTCAGATCGCGACCAAAGCTGTCCAGCGCGGGCGTCTTGCTCTTGCTGCCCTTGCGACCTTCACGTTCTTCGCCGGATTCTCCACCGCCACCGCGACCGCCACGTCCGCCGGTCTCTTCGCCTTCCAGACCGTGGCCGAGTAGGTTGAGCACCTCCTCGCGGACTTCTTCGAGCTTGAGGCCCAAGTTCATCAGCACCTGCGCCGCGACACCTTCTTGCTCACGCAAAAGGCCGAGCAGAATGTGTTCGGTACCGACGTAGTTGTGATTCAGATGGCGAGCTTCTTCCATCGAGTATTCGATGACTTTCTTGGCTCGCGGCGTTTGTGGCAGCTTGCCCATCGTGACCATGTCGGGTCCGCTTTGGACGAGCTTTTCGACTTCCAGACGAATCTTCCGCAGATCGACGTCCAAGTTCTTCAGCACGTTCGCGGCCACGCCGCTGCCTTCTTTGATCAACCCCAGCAACACGTGCTCGGTGCCGATATACTCGTGATTGAAACGCTGGGCCTCTTGATTGGCCAGCTGCATCACTTTGCGAGCGCGGTCGGTGAATCGTTCGTACATGGGGTTTCTCCCGTTGCGTTTTCTCTATCGCTAAGCCGCCCGACGAAGGGGATCGTCGTCGCGGGCATTGCTTGCCTCGTCAGTTTCTGGTTGCTCCGGAGGAGCCTCGCTCGGCGATTCCGTGTCCGGAGTCTCGCCGTTGTCGCCTGCCAATGCGTCGACTTCCAATGCCATCCGTTCCGCAGCGATTTCGTGCTGCCACTTCTCGGCGGCTTCCAGCCGTGCGACGCGATCCAACTGCCGCCGCGCTTCGGCTACCCGTCCCTGGTGTCGCCACAAGGTGGCCAGCATCAGCCGACTCTCCACGTCGCGAGCATCCTGCTTGAGTAGCTTCAGCAAAAGCTGTTCCGTCGCCACCCAGTCGTTCCGCAGGTAGTGTCCCTGTGCCTCGCGAAACCACACATCCCGCTGCTCAGGCTCACCTTCGGTCGATCCATCAGACGGCTGCTGATCTTCAGCAACTGCCAAATTGGCACGTCGTTCGGCCTTGGTCTGCCATCGGCTGAGCAGCCAGACCACGACAAGCGCACCGTAGCCACTCAGTTGCATTTGCAGCGTCAGCCACTCGCTGAACACCAAGGTCGCCCACAACAAGACGTTCAGCAGCGCTGTAAATCCTACCGCTACTAGCAATCCCGCCCAAGACCCCCTGATCCACAAGTGGGGAAGTCCCGGCCAAAAATAGGCCAACCGATTTATCCTACGACTGGTCACCAAAAGCGCTCCTCGCCTCCAGTGGACAGCTCCAACACGGCTTAAACGGCCATGTAGAGGGGCCACGAAAGTCTAGCCTGCAGTCCTGCCGAATCAAGGCAACCAGCGTCTGCGCCAAGATTTACGACAACGCAAGTCGTTTGCCACGGCGCGGTTAACGCCGGAGAAAGTGGTATCCATCCGCGCAATTGCCACAACGGACATTTGTCATTGTGGGAAGGAGGGGAAGATAACGATAATGACGACCTGAGGGAATGCGGATTGGGGAGCTGGGAATGCGGATTTCGGGGTGCGGAATGCGGAATTCTGGGCCACTAGCCGTCGAGTTTCGCCCGAGGCGGTGAACCACAGCTAGCACAATAACCTTATGCAACGATTACGCTGGAACGTCCGGAACTTACTAGCAATAACCACTTTCGTTGCCTGCTTTTCTGCACTCGTGAAGGGGTTCGAACTCACGCCCCTGTTCGCACTAGCGTGGGTCCTCATCATTCTTCAGTTCCTTGCGACAGAGTATAAACATTACCTGCCCCGGGGAGTCGGAACGCTCCTCGTCCTAGCGTGTGGTCTGGGCGCACTGTGCTGCATTTTTGGCGATTAGTGTTCCTCTGCGAATCCGACAAGTTTGTCATCTAAACAGATCTAGCCGCGCACCCAAACGCCTGCGAATCGGAGCTAGCACCCCCCCGGCATGTGATAAAATGCAAAGGCCACGCTGGAAACTTTGGCATCTGTTCGCAATTACGACCTTTGCCGCGGTCTGCTTCGGTTTGCTGAGCCTGGTCGACATACACACCGAAGACGCGATCACGCTGATTTCGTTACTCGGTTTATTCGTAACCATCATCTTTGAGCATAAAATGCCCCAGTGGATTTCCCTGATGATCGCCGCCGCCTGCATCATGTGGCTCGCCGCTTGGGCTATGTTGCCGGACGTGCAATGAGGATTACCTATGTACGAACGATTTACTGACCGCGCTCGCAAGGTGATGCAGTTGGCCAATCAGGAAGCACAACGCTACTGCCACGAACAAATCGACACTGAGCACGTACTACTGGGGCTCATGAAAGAAGGACAAGGTGTGGGAGCCCAGATCCTGACCAGCCTTGGCGTCGATCTACGGAGGATCCGTCTGGAGATCGAAAAGCGTGTCCAAAGTGGCGCAGAAGTGATAACGATGGGCAAGCTGCCGCAAACGAGAGAGGCCAAGAAAGTCGTCGAGTATACGATGGAAGAAGCGCACCAGCTGAATCACGGACACTACGGAACGGAGCATTTCTTGTTGGGCTTGCTGAGAGTGTCTGAAGGGAAAGCGGCCCAAGTCTTAGGCCACCTGGGCGTGAGCTTGGAATTTGCCCGCGATGAGATTATGAAATTGTACGCCGCGTATCCGAAAATCGGATCCGACAGATTTGCGTACCCGTCGCGCGTCGGCTCCACTGTGCGGACCGAAGCCAGAGTTGGGAGCCGCAATACGGTCCGCACAGCGGACCCGCTGCGAATTCTCGACGCTTCCGCCAATCGCGCAACCGAGGGTCTACGCGTCGTTGAGGACTACGCACGGTTTGTGCTCGACGATGCTCATCTAACTACGAAGCTTAAGCAGCTTCGCCATGATTTGGCACAAGCTTGTAATACGCTGCTCGGAAACGATCGATATCCCGCACGCGATACGCAACAGGATGTCGGCACGACGATCACGACCAGATCCGAATCCAAACGGATCGACGCTCACGGCGTTTGCATTGCCAGCCTTGAGCGCACCAAGCAATCGCTGCGTAGCCTGGAAGAATATAGTAAAGTCCCCCTCCCTTGCAGGGAGGGGCTAGGGGAGGGTTCGAGTGATCAAGCCGCGACAAAGTTCGAATCCCTTCGCTACCAACTCTACACCCTCGAAAAAGCTCTCACCATTACCGTAGACAGCACCGCGCGACTCGGCGGCGTCACCCTGTGCACGCTCATCGACGGACAGGCGTCTGAAGAAGACTTCACTGCGCTCGTCGAGAAGCTCTTGGACGCTGGCGTTGGCATGATCCAACTCCGTGACAAACAACTTGACGATCGCCAGCTAATTGAGCGTGCCAAGCTACTCAAATCACTCACGACTCGCGACGCACAGCTCACAACTCTCACCATCATCAACGACCGCGCCGACATTGCCGCTGCCGCCAGCGCTGACGGGGTCCACCTCGGTCAGGAAGACCTGAGCGTCAAAGACGCCCGCGCGATTCTGGGGCCGCGCAAGCTAATCGGCGTGAGTACGCATTCGCTTGAGCAAGCACGCCAGGCGGTCCTCGGCGGGGCGAACTACCTCGGTGCCGGCCCCACCTTCCCGTCGACAACAAAGAGCTTTGAGGAATTCCCTGGCCTCGACTACCTCCGCGAAGTCGCCGAGGAGATCTCACTGCCCACCTTCGCCATCGGCGGCATCAACGTCGACAATCTCCCACAAGTACTCGAAACCGGCATCACCCGCATCGCGGTGAGCTCCGCTGCTTCTCAGGCTTCCGAACTTCTGGACATCCTGGAGAATGAACCGCCAAGGACGCCATGAGCGCCAAGGACTTCACACTGCCGCGTCTTGGCGCTCTTGGCGTCCTTGGCGGTCCCCAAACCGGAACCCTGACGTGACCGCGTTCGCCAGTTATCATGGGCGTTTCCATTCCGCCATCCGCATTCCCCAATCCGCAATCGAAACATGCTACACGCTGTGATCATGGCCGGAGGTTCCGGCACTCGCTTTTGGCCCGCGAGCCGCGCGACCACGCCCAAGCAACTGCTCAACCTGGTGGGCGAGGAGACGATGATTCGTCAGACTGTCGATCGCCTCGACGGACTCGTCACGCCCGAACAAACGCTGATCGTCACCAACACGCGGCTGGTCGACACGATCCAATCGCAATTGCCCGAGCTGCCGCCCACCTCGATCGTCGGCGAACCGTGCAAGCGCGACACGGCTCCTTGCATCGGATTGGCTGCGCTGCTCGTCAGCCGCCACGACCCCGACGCCGTGATGGCCGTCATGCCGGCCGACCATGTCATCTCACCGACCGAGAAATTTCAAGCCGCGATCCAACAAGCGGCCGACATGGTCGCCGACGCTCCCGACCGCATCGTCACTTTTGGCATCAAACCAACCTACCCCGCCGAGATCTTCGGCTACATCCAGCGCGGGGAGTCTTTCCCGACCGCTGAAGCGGGTCTCGCCGCAGCCTATGCGGTGAAACAGTTCCGCGAGAAGCCAAACGCCGAGACCGCCGCCGAGTACCTCGACTCGGGCGACTTCTATTGGAACTCAGGCATCTTCATCTGGCGGGCGAAAACGATTCTCGATGCGTTGGCCCAGCGCCAAGCAACGATGCTTGGCCACCTGGAAAAAATCGTCGCCGACTGGGGCACCGATTCGCAGGAAGAAACATTCACGCGCGAGTTCACCGCCATCGAGGGTATCTCGGTCGACTACGCCGTCATGGAACACGCGACCGACGTCGCGGTGATCGAAGCCCCCTACAACTGGGACGACCTGGGCGGCTGGCAATCACTCGCGCGCCTGCGCGGCACCGACGACAACGGCAACACCATCGTCGGCAAGCACCTGGGCTTGGGCACCAGCGGCACCATCGTCCGCACCGACGAACAGCACTTGGTCGTCACCCTGGGCCTCAAAGACTGCATCGTCGTCCACACCGACAACGCCACGCTAGTCGCGAACAAAAACGACGAGGAGTCGATCCGCAAGGTGGTGAAAGAGCTGGAAAGTCGCGGGTGGGGTGAGTATTTGTAGTTGAATTGGATTAACCACGGAGACACGGAGGGCACGGAGCAACACAGATTGCCAAATAGTTCTATGCAGATTGAGTTGTTGGGAAAAACGATTTCGTTGTCATTCGAGAATGAGTGTTGGCGCGGACGAATTCAAGATTCGCGATTGCCGACCGGCAACGTCGAGATTGAAGTTCATGCATTTCTGACGGAGGATCAGCTTGTTCCGCAGTACTTGCGATTACTATCACAGGCGGCTGAGGTAATCGCGAACGAACAACCTTTGGTCAGCAAGAGAATCTACGAGTTCTTTCAATTCCACAAAAACCTCAGCGACCAAGACGGGAACATTTGGGAGCACGATTTCACTCAGATCAAGAATCCGACAGATTGCTGGGGATCCATGAAAGAGCCCGTACTGTTTTTAGAACTCCAAGGAGGGGAGTTATCTAGAGTAGCGTTCCTCGCGGAATGCGATTGGCAACTTGACGGCGGAATTGAAATCAACTTTCAAGGTTCAGAAATAACGTATTGCGGCAGCATGCGGTGATCGTAAGCTGCCACGCAGCAACGCGGAATCGCACCACCACAACAACGACGAAGAGTCGATCCGCAAGGTGGTCAAAGAGCTGGAAAGTCGCGGGTGGGGTGAGTATTTGTAAGGTTTCATCAATATGGCTTTGACCGAGCAGGAACAGAACTGTGCCGATAAGTACACTTACTCCCGCCGTGAATTCGCATGGTTTCTAGCTCTTGGCTCACTAATCACCGGAGTTGCGATTGCAGGTCTTTCTCGCGGCCTCTGGCAACTTTTGGTTGAGCGTGACCTAGCCGGGCTTTTTTGGACCCTGTTCCTCGGACCTGTTGCGGGGTACGGCGCTCGCGGAATCTATTTGATTTGGAATCTTCGGCGAGCCACACCGAAAGAGTCTCAGCGTAAAATGACTCAATAGCAGAATCGATTCAATCTGAATACTTCCCGACACTAACCACAGAGGACACAGAGTAACCCAGAGGAAGTCAGAACAAATTTCCTCTGTGATCCTCCGTGTCCTCTGTGGTAATCATAGGAGGTGATGAAGCAACCCAGAATCACACCATCACACAATAAAACCGAGCCGCGCCCGTCAGGAAGCGTTCACGATCAACGCCCCCGCAACACGTCGCAACGTGAATTAATCAGCGCCGGCGACCGTCTAGCGACTCCCTCACGGTCGCGGCTCGGCTGATGTTCGTAGTGATGCATTTCGCTTGCGCTGCCCGCACTCTACAATAGCGAACCGCGACGACTCGACGCACCCAACGAGCCGACCCGTCGTGCCCGTAGTGCCGTCGTGTTTCAAATCCTCTCACCCTTCACGCTTCACCCTTCCACCTTCACCCTTCCGCCTTCCCCCTTCGAAAAAATGTCTCGCATCGCTGGCATCGACTACGGCACCGTTCGCATCGGCATCGCGACCGCCGACCTCGAGGTCGGTATCGCTGGTCCGTACGAAAACTACAACCGGCGCAGCGAACGACTTGACGGTGAGTATTTCGCCACGCTGGCCCGTGAAGAGCGGATTACCCGATTCGTCGTTGGACTGCCAGTGCATCTGAGCGGTAGCGAGAGCCAGAAGTCGCGCGAGGCGCGGGAGTTTGGCACCTGGCTGGAGAAACTCACCGGCGTGCCGGTGGAGTATTTTGACGAGCGTTACACGTCGGCCGAGGCCGAGGAAATCCTTGGCGACGCGCAGCTGACCAAAAAGCAACGCAAAGCACGCCTCGATCAACTGGCCGCGCAGATCATGCTCACGGCGTATCTCGAGGCGGGTGCGAAAGGTAATGATTCGCCGGGAGAGTTGGAGTAGGAACCGCTAATCGACGCTAATAGTCACTAATGAGTACTGCACCGGAGATTAGCGTTCGTTAGCGTCAATTAGCGGTCCAAATCAGAAACCTATTCGCCATACGGCCAAAAACGGCGCGAGAAATTGGCCACCAAAACCGGTAAAATGCGGTGTGAAGTGTCCCACTTGAGCCGTCGGCGCTAGCCGCGGGTGACCGCAACAGTTTCGTTGCCAATCGAAGCCCGCGGCTAGCGCCGTCGGCTCAGTTGCGTGCTCCACGGCGGAACGGAGGGTTTTGAAAGGTCGCTCAAGGCAAACCTTTCAATACTCGGCGTGCCGCGCATTGCTCGATTTGCGTAAATACTTGCCTAGCAGGGACTTACGAAATCACCCCAACGACAAGTCGGCCCGGTTATGTAAATCGAAACGCGTTTCCTTTCAAAACTACCGTTGGACAAAACATGCCAAAACTCATTTTCGGCTGCGGATATGTGGGTCAGCGCGTCGCGCGGTTGTGGCGTGAGGTGGGAGAAGACGTCTGCGCGGTCACGCGATCAGCGGGGCGCGCGGCCGAGTTGCAAGCCGCTGGGTTGCAGACGTTGGTAGCCGACGTCACGCGGCCGGAGACGCTTGCCGTTTTGCCACAAGCCGAGACCGTACTGTTCGCCGTTGGGTTTGATCGCTCGGTCGGCAATTCGATTCACGACGTCTACGCCGATGGCGTGCAAAATGTGCTCGCCGCCCTGCCCTCCTCCGTCCAGCGTTTCATTTACATCAGCACCACCGGGGTGTACGGCCCCGCCGACGGTGATTGGGTCGACGAGGACACTCCCGCCAACCCACAGCGCGAGGGCGGCAAGGCGTCACTCGCCGCCGAGCAACTACTAACCGATCCCCCTCCCTTGCAGGGAGGGGCTAGGGGAGGGTCCGAGCCCGGTAGCGATTCTACCCATCAACAAGCCAATGCTCCTGGGGAAGATGACCAAACGAGATTCAATGCCATCGTGCTGCGCTTCGCTGGCATCTACGGCCCCGATCGGATTCCATATTTGGCCAAGCTCCGCGCCGGCGAGCCGATCGCGGCGCCGAGCGAAGGCTGGCTCAACCTGATCCACGTCGACGACGGCGCTGCCATCGTACTCGCCGCCGAGCAATGGCTCCCGACGAGTCCGCTTCAGCGGCTGGGCCCCGAAGTTTTCTGCGTCAGCGACGGCAACCCAGTCATTCGCGGCGAATACTACCGCGAAGTCGCTCGCCGCATTGGCGCTGAGCCACCGAAGTTTGTCGCGGCGGATCCGAATTCCCCTGCCGCCGCGCGCGCTGCGTCCGACAAACGAATCTCCAACGACAAGCTTTGCCGAGAACTCAATATTGATTTCGCCTATCCTTCCTACCGTGAAGGTTTGGCTGCCACGCTAACCTTGGATTCGCCAGATGCCTAATGACATGGTTCCCATTACAAGGAGTTCAGCGCCTCGCGAACCGTTTTTTGCTGCGGTCGATAGATCTTCGCCCAGGCCCAAGACATGTAGCCAAACCCAATTCCTATCGCAAACAAAAAGAGACTGCCGATGAGGCGCGCAGCCAATGATTCGTCGCTGCCGACGAGGATCGCCACACCCAACCCCGCCATTAGTAGAAACACGAATAGACCAATGCCAATGAACATCCACTTGTAGCCGCTACTGCCCTGCTGTACCGGCAGATCAGGGTCCAGCGACGCGAGTTGCCCAAGTAGTTTTCGATAGAACGCCAGGAACTCCGGAGTCTGATCCTTGGCCATCGGGGCGGTCTTGGAACCTGGACCAACATAGCTAGACGAACGAAACATCAGCGGCCGGCCGGAAGTCAGATGCAGCCGGCACGTTATGCCCGGTACCGACTCCCGGTTTTCGTTGATGAGCATCCCCGAGTTGAATTCCTGCACGCGTCGCACGGTTCGCAAATCGATCTTGCGTCGCGGCTTGCCATTACGCAGGTGCTCGATCGCCAGGTCGCCCAGCACCAGGGTTTCTTCTTTGATGAACAGATGAGGGCGAAATGAGTACCGCATGAGCAATCGATTTGGATTTAGGCAAGGGAGCGGTGAATCGGAGAACGACCGCATCGGTTGTGACGGAATGGACTGAATCGCGACGGACAGCCTATTGAGATTGGTTATCGATTGGCAATCGAATCGCCGGCCGTTGCATTAAAAGCACCCAGACCCCTAAAATCTCGGTGTCGCGCTAGCGATCCGCATCGATCGCAATTACTCGCCTATTCCTATCATTTACTGAACGTCATCGACTCCCATGCTCGAACGGACTCCGATTTTTCCTCATGTTATCGAACTCAATCATCAGGCGCGCCGCCGGATTACCTGCAGCGCGTACCTGATTTATGACGAAAATGCGTGGACGCTGTTTGATATCGGCTACGAGGATGCGGTGGACGACGTGATCGAGCTGATCCGCGAGCTCGACTTTCCGTTCAGCAAGTGCACGACACTAATCGCTTCGCATGCCGATGTCGATCATATCCAGGGAATTGCCAAGGCCAAGCAGATCTTCAAGACCACCGTCACCAGCCATCCCAGGGCAGCAAAGTATCTGGAAGCGGGCGACAAGCTGGCCACCTTCGCCCAGATTACTGCTCAGGGTATCGACATGGACATGCCACCCATCGAGGTGGAGCACTTGGTGAGCGATGGCGATACGATCGAAGTCGGCGACTTGAAGCTGGAAGTCTGGCACACGCCGGGTCACACCGATGGGCAATTGTCGCTGCGTATGGGTAACCTGCTGTTCTCGGGCGACAACATCTTCCGTGACGGCTGTGTCGGGGCGATCGATGCCCATCACGGCAGCAGCATTCCCGATTTCATCAGTTCGCTGAAGCGCATCCAGGCGTCCGACGTCGACTGGCTACTACCGAGCCACGGTCCCGTGTTCCGCAAGGATAATGAACACATTCAGCGGACAATCGACCGGCTGGAAGGCTATCTGCACATGGCAGATTTTGGCACCTGCGCGATCGATTGGCCGCTGATGGACGAGTGGGAACAGGAACTAGTTGACGGCAAAACACCAAGCTGACGCTAGCTACGTCGCCGGCGAATGCCACCGAGCAACATCATCCCGATGGACAAACAGAGCGTACTGGGCTCGGGAATTGCGCTCGCACCGAGGGGCATCGGCGTCGGATAGTTAGCAAGCCAGTCATCCAGATCCTGCTGACTAGTGGTATCGCCGAATCCTCGTTGGATGAGCAGAAAGTCCGTCCCGTCGACGTCGCCATCGCCATCGATATCGCCTGGCGGTGTGGTAATGATTGCTGTTGCGGTAAGGTCGTCCCAGACGCCCAACATTGGTAGTGCACTGAAGTTCTCGTTCACGAAAACGCCCGTCAGACCCGACACAAGAGCCGCATCGGAGGTGTCGTCGAAGGAGACCGACGCTAGTTCATTGGCTTTCGTCTCATCTTCGTACGCCCAAAGGTTTATTTGGCTACCGATGAGCTCGAATTCCAAGTAGACACTATCCGAGAACGTCACATCGATCGGCTCAATGGCAACGTTAGAATTGCCTCCTTCGACGCCAGGATTGTTGCGATAGATGATCAGTTCCCCAGCGTTGTAGTTGAGCTCCGCGAAATAGAACGACTGGGTCAGCGTGTTGGCACGAGCCATCAACCCGACCGAATCATTGATGTTGGAGTCTTCTCCGGGATTGACCACGCCCGTCATGAAGACATCCTCAAAGAATCCATCAACTCGAATGCCAAATCCGGATTGCACACCGCCATCACCCGGGGTCGTATCTGCGGTGAGGACAAGCTGATTGTCGATGATTTGTCCGTCAAGAAAGGTATCCGGATCGCCTCCGTCGCTGCCAAACACCCAATTTGGGTTCAAAGCTCCTCCGTTGAAGTCATCGCTCCAATCGGCTTGGGCGGTAGTGGTAAAGCAGACGACCAGCGCCGCTATGGCGAACGACGTCCATGATGACTGCCACTTTTGGTTTCGCATGGGAAAACTCCTCACTGAGTACCGAAATGTTTGAAGAGGCTGTGGAATAGATACCGATCGACCGCGCCTCGAAACTCCGAGGCGCGGTCCTGAGAATTGTCAATTGTTAAAGTAAATCAA
Organism: Bythopirellula sp.; assembly: GCA_965228965.1. GTDB lineage: Bacteria > Planctomycetota > Planctomycetia > Pirellulales > Lacipirellulaceae > Bythopirellula. Next base: position 2,888,431 of record OZ245849.1, on the reverse strand, counting down.
GGATTACCGCCGACGTGCAGCGACTCCCGCGCACAAGGCGGCCACTGCCAACGCTAGCGACGTAGGTTCAGGAATCACAACGGACGACAAGTCATCGAATTCACCCAGCAGAGGTTTGTTGACGTCGCCCGCAAAGAACGTCAGCACACCCGAAAGTCCAGTGCTGTAGTTGCTGTCGGTAGTGGCTACCGATCCGAGTAGATTGCCGCCTGGTGCATCGTACGCATCGGCAGTGAGCGAGCTTCCAACTAGCCGGAAATCAACAAAGACGCTCGTAGCATTTGTCAAACTGGCAATATTGACCGTGGCCAAATCCTCCCCACTGCCATCCAGTCCGTCATTACGAAAGATAATGAAGTTTCCATCCTCGAAGCTAAGCTCGGCACCGTAAAACTGGCCGTTTCCGATGTTTCCGCGTGCGATCAACGCGATCGTGTCACTACTGGCCGAATTGCCGTTGGGGTTGAGCGTGCCGGTGACTTGGACATCGGTGAAGTTCTCTAAGACGACGCCGAATGCATTAACGGCTCCGCCAGCGGCGGCGGCGTTGGTGTCGGCCATCTGCAGTTGGCTGTTGACGATGGCGTCCGAAAAGTTGCTGCCTTGGTCGATAGGTGAAAACGTAGGACTGGGATTGCCGTTAGGAAGCAAACCCCCGAACAGCCAAGTGTTGTCGAGTGTGCTGCCGTTGAAGTCTTCCTGCCAATCCGCCATTGCGGGGGAAGAGACTGCTAGGCAGCAAAACGCAGCGGCTGCCAGGGCAAATACGGACATCGAACTTCGGATCATGAGCGTTCTCCTTGAGATGGACGGCGAAGGTGTCGTTCTGGATAGTCAGTGTGAACTAGCGCGGGAAGGCCGATACCTACTGCCTGGGCGCTGCACCGTGGGTCGTACGAGCCAAATCAGAGCCGCTAGTGAGTAGAGCAAAGACGAGAAAGTTCCGCTTTCCTTCATGGTAATCGATTGCCTCGGAAGTTGCCACAATTTCGCCAAAATGTAACGGCTTTTCACTGCTTATCGCCATTTTGGTTGGCAGTTGCGGTTTAGTGCAACAACCGTCGCGACGTCAGTGTTCAACCGATTCCTGGCGCGTTAGCAAGCCTTCCAGCAACTCACAACTCATCGTCAAAGCCGTGGTCGAATCGCACTGCTGCGCCCACTGGTGGCACCGTTGGTCAACTGCTGGATCGGACAGCAGACCGTCGAGCGCCCGCGCGACCGCAGGGCCGCGAAACTGCTTGGGCGACAACGACTGAGCAACACCCAAACGCTTCAGCCGCGCCGCATTGTCAGGCTGGTCGTAAGCCATCGGCATCAGCAACTGCGGCAAGCCGGCCGCTAGCCCCTGCGCGCACGAACCGATGCCTCCGTGATGCACCACCGCGGACGCGCGCGACAGCAATTGGCTGAATGGCACGAATCCAAAGTGCTGGACCCCCGCGGGCAGTTCATTGGGCAAGTGCCCGGTGTATTTCGACAGCAGAATCCCACGGCGACCCAGTGTCTGGCACGCCTCGACGGCGGCCTGGAAGAACTCTTGGCCGTGCGCCATCGCCGACCCAGGTGTGAACACGATTGGTGGCTCGCCATCGCGCAGAAACTCCTCCACTTCGGTCGGGAGGCCCGCGCCGTCTGGCTGGTCCCAGAGTGGAAAGCCCGTCAGCCGCAACTGCCGGGGCCAATCGGGCTGGATGGAGCCGAACCAGTCTGGAAACAGCCCCATGACCAGTTGGGGCGAATAGATCCATTGATGAAAGACTCTACGAACAGGCGTCAGGCCAAGTTCGCTGCGGAACTGGTTGAGTGTTGGACAGATGATGCGATCGACAACCTTGTCAGCGACCCAAAACTGAAGGCCGCGAAACCACCGCGGCACCCAGTTCGACATCAAGAGCACTCCCAGTTTCGGAGATTCGTGGAGGCTGCGAAACATCAAGGGGGCCAAGATCACGCTGGCCAGCGGCGCCTGGTGCCGTTCTTGGAAGATGCGGCTGGCGAAATCAAGCGGGTGTGCAACCAGAACTGTCTCAGCGGCTCGATATTTCGACTCGATCAACGCGTAGAGGTCGCGTAGGAACTTCACAATCCCAAGCTCCATCGCCAACATGGGGCCCTTGATGGGATGCCAGACGTCGGCATTCTCGGCGAAGACCTGATAGTCGTCGAGCGTGCCTAAGGGGATGAACTCCGCCCCCACCCCTTCGATCACCGGCTGGAAATTGGGGTTCGCGATAATCGAGACCTCGTGCCCACGGCGACACAGTTCACCGCCCAACCCCGCGATCGGATGCACATCGCCGTAGCTTCCGAGAGCGGTCATCAAAAAGTGCATCGGAAGGGTCTCGTTTCGTGTGCTCGTTGATGTTGGCTTCCGGACACGATAGCAGATATTCTACAAACTCGCAGGTCGCCCGTTCTGTGTTTGCGACACCATCGAGTTTGGTCAGGTTCGAGCAATGAATTTCAAAGATTGGTTTCGTCGCTATTGGCATTCGTTTTCCTATGTCGGACTCGTGTTCGCGACACTGTTCTTCGCCGTCTCGGTCGCGCCGTCGCTGTTGCCTCGACCTTACGTCGTGCAGGGATTGCTGTCGGGAATGGCGATCGCGCTGGGCTACGGACTCGGCAACCTGGCCGCCTGGCTGTGGATTTGGTTAGAACTCCCGCGTCCCAGCGGACGGGGCCTGGTCACCTTCAAGCGCGTGACGACGATCGGCTCAGCATGCGTGTTCGTCTTCTTCCTGTGGCGTCTGACCGAATGGCAGAACTCCATCCGCGGACTGATGGAGATGCCTCCGATCGCGACGGCTTATCCAACGCGCATGGCGCTGATTGCTATCGTGTTTGGTTGCCTGATTATCGCGACCTTTCGGTGGTTGAGGCGGGCGAACGCGTACCTCAACAAGAAGCTAACACGTGTGCTCCCGCCCAAGATCGCGTTTGCTTCGAGTGTTGGCGTGGTCTGTTTTCTACTGCTGCTGCTAGTGAATGACGTGTTTGTCAAAAGCTTGCTCACGGCTGCCGACTCGGTTTTCTTGCGTCTCGACAATATCGTCGACGATGGGGTCGACCAACCGGCAGACGCAATGATCGCCGGTAGCGAAGCGTCGCTCATCCCGTGGGACGGGATCGGACGATTGGGAAAGAACTTCATCGTAGACGGACCGAAGCAGGAGGAGATCAGCGACTTCACCGGCAGAGAGGCAAAGCGACCGATCCGCGTGTATGTCGGGCTTCGGGCGGACGACTCGCCAGAGGGACGCGCGAAACTGGCAACTGAGGAATTGAAACGCATCGGTGCCTTTCAGCGCAAGGTGTTGGTCGTCGCGACGCCAACCGGCACCGGCTGGCTCGATGAGAGTGCCGTCGACCCACTGGAGTATTTGCACGACGGCGATACGGCGATCGTCAGCATGCAATACTCTTATCTGCCCAGCTGGATTACGATTCTGATCGATCCCAACCGCTCGCGCGTGTCGGCCCGGGCCCTGTTTAAAGAGGTTTATGCCCACTGGAAAACGCTGCCCAAGGACGATCGTCCCAAGCTCTATCTACACGGCCTAAGCCTCGGCTCGCTCGGCTCGGAAGTCTCGGCCCAACTGTTCACGATCTTCGAAGACCCAATTCAAGGCGCAGTCTGGAGCGGTCCGCCGTTTCCCAGCACGGGCTCCACGAGCGCAACCGCCGCACGCAATCCCGACTCACCTGCGTGGCTGCCGACATTTGGGGACGGGTCGATTTTGCGGTTCACCAACCAGCGGAACACACTGCAAGAAACCCCTCCCCGACGTTGGGGCCCAATTCGTTGCGTGTACATTCAGTACGCCAGCGATCCGATGGTTTTCTTTTCTCCCAGTCTGCTGTGGAGCAAACCCGAGTGGCTCGATGGTGAGCGTGGCCCCGACGTATCGCCCTACTTGGATTGGTACCCGATTGTCACCTTCCTGCAGATTGCCTTCGATCTACCCATGGCGACCAGCGTGCCGCTGGGCTACGGTCACAATTACGCGCCTGCGAACTATATCGAGGCCTGGGTCGCCGTAACGGCACCGGACAACTGGAGCGACGACGACACCCAACGACTCAAAAAGCTGTTTGCCGTCTCGCCCTAATTCCGCAGCTGCATTGCGTGAAAAAACCCAGATCGTGACAATATGGGCTGACACAGAGCGAATCACTCTTCCCGGAACGAGCTGGCAATGACCGACGAAAACGCAAGCGATGACGGCGAATATGAACTCGAGCCCATCGACCCGGAGGTGCTCAAACACCAAGAGGAGCGAGCCCGTCGGAAGACCCGTGAGGCAGAAGATTCCGTCGATATCAACGAAGTGTTCGATTCGGTGGACGCGGACGATCCGGTCGACTTTGACTCGTTGAAGCAGTTTCGCTTCACGACGCGGCACTTGTTGATCTTGACGGCGGTGCTAGCCGTCGTGATGACCATGGTCACGCGACAAGGCCCCTGCATGGGCTTGTTTGTCTCAAGCGTGGTCGCGCTTGCTGCCGGGTGGTGGTTTGTGCTGCGCGAGGAAAGCCGACGGTTGGCAAAAATCGAAGCCGACCGGCAACGTTTCAGGGATAAGCTGGCCGCAAGACGAGCCGTCGAAGACGGCAAGCCGCTACCTCCCCCAGCATCCGACGAGCAGTTTGAGCAGCTCAACGCCGCGTGGGAAGATGAGAATGACCAAGAGCCGAGCTTCAAATTCGCGTTCTCGACGAAGGAGCTATTGCTGACTTTCACCGTCGCGGCGCTGATCCTCGGCTTCGCTCAGGTACTGGGAGCAAGTAACGCGGCACTCCTGCTAGGATTGATCGCGCTGGTGGGCCTGTTGGTACAAGCCTTCGGCGTTTATCTGCCGCCGGTCGTGATACTGGGCTGGTGGATGCTGATGGTGATGTACATAGTGCTCAGCGTGTGGGCAACAATCTCACCGAGTGGAGACTGATTCGCAGAGGAGACGACGATGACGGTCGAAGTACTGCAGAGCTTCTTCGGATGGTGTGCGCTGATCAATGTCGGCCTGCTGACGTTTTGGTTTCTGTTCTTCTGGCTCGGCCACGATTTGATGTATCGATTTCACGGCCGCTTGTTCAGCATGTCACCACAAACCTTCGACTCGATTCATTACGCGGGTCTCGCGGGCTACAAGGTCGGCATTTTCTTGCTGAATTTGGTGCCGTACTTGGCACTGCAGTTGGTCGACTAAGGAATGGCTCAAAAACAACTTCCGCATTTTTTGTCCCCCTCACCCTGCCCTCTCCCCGCGGGGCGAGGGATCAAGCAGAAGTTGTTTCTGAGTCGTTCTTCAGCTCGGATTTCACTCGGCTGGCCCGATATGGTATGCTGTGAGTTCCCGCCTGAAGACGATCCCTCAGGGAACTCCCGCCTTGCGTCCTGTGCTGCAGCTCACTCCGCGCCAGTTTACTCCACGCCGAAGACTCCGCGTGTTGGCGCTTCTCTTCTTGCTGCCATGGTGCCCACTTGCTGCGGCAGATACCGGTGCAGAGATCTATCATCAACTGTGCGCAAGCTGCCATGGCATGTCGGGGGAAGGCGTTCGAGACCGCTACGATGGACCGCTGTTCGGAGATGAGTCGCTCGTGGAGCTAGCCGAGCTGATCGCCGAAACCATGCCTAAAGACCACGCTGAATTGTGCGTCGGCGACGAAGCGAGTGCTGTGGCGTCGTACATTTTCGACGAGTTTTACTCGTACGACGCGCGGGTCAGAAAAGGCCTCGTAAGCCAGCCGCGCGTCGAACTCTCGCGACTGACCGTCTCGCAGTTTCGCAATTCGGTGGCCGATCTGGTCGCGCACTTCACGCCGCCGCCGCGCGATCGGCGACCGCCTGGGTTCGTTCCCAGGTCACGCCGAGGAGCTGACACACAAAGAGACCGCGGCCTGTTCGGCACGTACTATCAGTCGGAGCTGATGAATAAACGCGATCGCCTCGCGTTGATGCGATTAGACTCGCGCATCGACTTCGACTTTGGCGATGGGAGCCCCGACCGAGAGATTGATCCCGAGGCGTTTTCTATCACGTGGTATGGCAGTGTCGATGTCCGTCAGACAGGCTTCTACGACTTTCGCATTAGTTCGCCCAACGGATTTCGACTCTACCTGAACACCGACTCGCACAATCCGCGTGGCAGGCTACGCGATGACGACTCGGTCACGATGCGCGCTCGGCTCATTGACGGCTGGGTGAGTTCCGGAGAACAGCGGACGCTGAACGGTCGGGTGTTCTTACTGGGCGGGCGTTCCTATCCGCTGCGGCTGGAGTACTTCAAGTATCAGGACGCGACCGCTTCAATTCTACTGGAGTGGAAACCGCCTCATGGCGTGTGGTCAACGATGGATAAGCAATCGCTCCGTTCGAAGCCCGCGCCACGCACGTTTGTGGTCGACACGCCCTTCCCGCCCGATGACCACAGCTTGGGTTACGAACGTGGCAGCGCAGTTTCCACGGAGTGGCAAACCGCCATCGGCAATGCGGCCTTGGCAACTGCCGAGGAAATCGTTTCCCGACTGCCCAACCTTACCGAAGTCGAACGAGATAGCGAGCAAGCGGCCGAGGCCTACGGCAAGTTTGTTAACGAACTGGCAAGTCATGCGTTCCGTCGACCGCTTACTGACGAGGAAAAGAGTCTATTCGGCGAACAACTGTTCCAAGATGCGTCGCCCGAGTTGGCCGTCCGTCGCGCGGTGCTGCTCATTCTCACTTCACCGCACTTTCTATACACCGACCTGACGCCCGCCGAACAGCCACCCACACAACACACGATCGCCGCTCGGATGGCGTTCGCCTTGTGGGATTCGCTTCCCGATGAAAAACTACGCGAAGCCGCTGCCGCAGGGCAACTCGAAACGCCTGAGCAAATCGCCGAGCAAGCCCAGAGAATGGTGAACAATCCACGGACGCGCGCGAAGCTGCAGTCATTCTTTGAACACTGGCTGGAACTGGAGCACCGTGACCTCGCCAAGGACCAGCAGCTGTACCCAGAGTTCGACGAAGCGGTGATCGCCGACTTACGCACTTCTTTGGAACTGTTCGTCGAGCGCGTCGTCTGGGGAAAATCGTCAGACTATCGCGAGCTGTTGCAGGCCGACTATCTGCTGCTCAACAAACGACTTCAGCAACTCTACGGACAAGGCAAAGCGAAGCGTGACAAGGATGACCGCGCCGGTCATCCGTTCGAGAGAGTGAGCTACGCGAAGCAATCGCGTTCCGGGATCTTGACCCATCCCTATCTGCTCAGCGCGTTTGCCTACCACAACAACACGTCGCCGATTCATCGGGGGGTGTTCCTCACCCGCAACATCGTCGGTCGCTCCCTCAAGCCGCCACCGGTCGCGGTGGCGTTTGAGAACAGCGATTTTTCGCCTGAACTTACGATGCGCGAAAAGGTAACTCAGCTAACGCGTGATCAGGCCTGCAAGTCGTGCCACGATGTGATCAACCCGTTGGGCTTCGCCTTGGAGAACTACGACGCGGTCGGTCGTTGGCGTAGCGAAGAGAACGACAAGCCAATCGACGCGACCAGTGATTACACTTCGGCTGAGGGCACCACGGTAACCATCAGCAGTCCGCGCGACATCGCAGCTTTCGCTGTCGAAAGCCCGGCGGCGCAACGCGCCTTCGTCAGACAGATCTTTCAACACCTGGCCAAACAAGACCCTACGGGTTACGGTGCGGAAACCGTCGACCAGCTGCGCGACATGTTCGTCGCGGACGGATTTCATATCCGCAAACTGCTGGCGAACGTGGCCAGTCGTGTTGCGGCCCATAGCCTGACTGAGGAATAACCCTGGAGACGTGCCATGACATTCATCGCTCGAGACCGTCGTCGATTTCTTCGCGAACTGGGCGTCGGTGCGGCAGCGTTACCGTTCCTCGCTGGGCTGCGCAGCGCGCGCGGCGAAGAGATGTCGAACAACAGCCTGCCGAAGCGGTTGATCGTCGTCTTTTCGCCCAACGGCACCCTGCCCAGTGAGTTTTGGCCGCAGCACTTTGGAGATGAACATCAGCTCGTCCTTGGCTCGATGCTCGAGTCACTCCAGCCGTTCAGCAACCAAATGCTGATGCTCAAGGGCGTGAACAACCTCATCCGTGGAGACGGCGACGGCCACATGCGCGGCATGTCGTGTTTGCTGACCGCCACCGAGCTAAACCCTGGCAATATCCAAGGCGGCAGCGATTCCCCCGCCGGATGGGCCAGCGGAATCTCGATCGATCAAGAGATCAAGAACTTCTTCCAATCCCATGATGAATCGCGCACACGCTTCGGTTCGCTTGAGTTCGGCGTCGCAGTGCCCAACCGCGCTGATCCCTGGACGCGAATGTGTTATGCCGGCGATAACCAACCCGTCGCGCCGATTGACGATCCCCAACAGATGTTCGAAAAGCTCTACGGCGACACCAAATCACGCCAACAGCTGGCGAGCGTGCTCGACCTGGTGCACGACGATCTGCGACGCGTCTCGACGAAACTGAGCAGCGAAGATCGTTCGCTCATCGAGCAACACATGCAGCACGTGCGTCAGCTGGAACTCGACATCGAAGCGGCCGCCAATCAGGAAGAGCTAACGCACCCTGAACCCGAGATCGACCCTCACATCGAACTGGTCAACGACAACACCCCCGAGATCAGTCGCATGCAGATCGATCTGCTGGTAAGCGCACTAGCCAACGACATGGCGCGGGTCGCTAGTCTGCAGTTTATGCGTTCGGTGGGGCAAGCGCGTATGCGCTGGCTTGAGATCAAGGAGGGGCATCACAGCCTATCGCACGAACCTGATAAGAACGCTGACGCCCAAGCCAAGTTGAAACGCATCAATTCTTGGTTCGCCGGCGAGATCGCCTACCTGGCACAGCGCCTGGCCAAGACCCCCGAACCCGGCGGCCTAGGCGGCAACATGCTCGACAACACCCAGATCGTCTGGGTCAACGAGCTGGGCAAAGGGAATTCTCACACGCTCAACAACATTCCCATGCTGCTGATCGGTGGCGGTGCTGGTTTCAAGACCGGCCGCGCGCTCGATTTCGGGGCCGTGCCGCACAATCGGCTGTGGCTCGCACTGGCCAATGGGCTGGGGCACCAGGAACTCACGACCTTCGGGAAAGCTGAGCACTGCGCCGACGGCCCGCTGTCGTTGGTTTGATGCGCTCAACGCTGCGTCTGCTGGTCGAGTTGAGCCAGCTTCGCTTCGGCCTGCCGCTTTAGCGCCGTGTCACCGTGTTTGACGACGCGGCGGTAGAAGATCTTCGCCTGCATCGGTTCGCCCTTCGCTTCCGACCGTTGAGCGCGATCGAGATAGGTTGCTGCAAGCTCCGCATCGGCGTTGCGTCGCGACGGTCGATAACGCACAGGCGCAAGCGAGTTCCGCCCATCGCGGGCGCGCACCGCAGCGCTTCGACGCGTCACTGCGGGAGACAACCTTGGCGCGTCCGCCACGGGTCGTCCGCGGATATCCACGGTCGCACCGCGCCGTCGAGCAGCTTCGGCAAGCAGCGCGCGATCGATTTCGCTGTGATCGATTATGGTCGCACTGATCGACATGCCGCCCGCGTCAATCGCCCGACCAAACCCACGATTACCCAACCCCGGCACACCCGGCCCAAAGCTCTGACTCCCCAGGCTCGAGCGATTCACTCCCCCTAGGAACAAGCTTCCCGAATCCGGCACGAGCACAGTCGTCGATACGCCCGTCACTTCAAACGTCGGCAACTGCACCGTCACGTTCTGCGCTTGGCATCGCTCAGCAGTCCGCAAATGTGAGCAGGCGAGCGCAACGACAATCGGAATGACAATCTTCAAATTCATCACACTGAAGTTCATGGTCTTTTTCTCCTCACCGTGTGTCGCCTCGCATTTCCACTTTGAACCTAGCAAATTATCTCACAGAGGTCCTCTGTTTTGTTCTCGTAGCTGCGAAAGCGTCGAGGAACGCCATTCATTGCTGCTCCAACCACGCCTTCGTATTCGCCTCCAGGACGTCCAAGGGCACGGCACCGCTGCCCAGGATCATGTCGTGAAACGCGCGCAGGTCGAAGCGCTCGCCAAGTTGTGTTTCGCACTGCTTTCGCAATTCACGAATCTTCAGCTCACCGATCTTATAGGCCAACGCCTGACCAGGCCAGCTGATGTACCGATCGATCTCAGCGCGGATGTTGTGCTCCGACAGCGCGGAATTGGACGTCATATATTCGATCGCCCGATCGCGTGACCAGCCGAAGTAATGGATGCCCGTGTCGAGCACCAGCCGGCACGCCCGCCACATCTCCATGGTCAAGCGGCCAAAATCGCTGTAAGGATCTTGATAGAATCCGGCTTCGATACCGAGTCGTTCCGAATACAACGCCCAACCTTCCACGAATGCGGTGAAGCCACCAAACTTACGGAAGTTTGGCAGAGTCTCGATCTCTTGCTGCAAGGCGAGTTGCAAATGATGTCCCGGCACGGCTTCATGAAACGACAACGCCTCGACGGTAAATAGCGGACGGTTCTTCAGATTGTAGGTATTCATGTTGAAGTAGCCGGCCTTGGTGCCATCCCCACTTGGGCGTTCGTAGTAGGCCGCCGTGGTACGTGGTGCGATGTACTCGGGCACTGGCTTCAAACCGTAGGGCATCCGAGGCAAGCGGCCGAACATACTTGGCAGTTTGCCATCCATCTTCTTGAGCGCGAATGAAACGACTTGCAGGAGTTCGTCTTCGGTGTCGGCGTAGAACTGCGGATCCTCGCGCAGAAACTTCGTAAACGCCGCGAAGTCGCCTTCGAATTCGACGCGTTTGATGATCTTGTCCATCTCGGCGCGAATTCGCGCTACTTCCGACAACCCGAGTTGATGCACTTGCTCGGGAGTCATGTCCAACGTCGTAAAGCGGCGCACGCGGTGCCGATAGAAGTCACGTCCGTTGGGCAACGCCGACGCGCCCACCGACCCGCGGGACTGGGGGACGTACTCTTCATCCATGAACTTGAAGAAGCGTTGATAAGCCGGGACCACAGATTCTTCAATCGCCGCGACAATTTCCTTACGCAGTCGGTCATGGTGCTCCTTGGCGACGGCCGTCGGGAACGTTTTGCACGGCTCGTACAGCAAGCTCTGCGTGGGTCGCTCGACGATCTGTGCTTCTACCGATTTCTGCCACCCTTCCAGCACAATCGCCGACAGCGTCTGCCCGGCTGCGATCCCGGCACGCAGCAACTCGATATGCCCGTCGGTGTAATCGCCGAACGCGCGCAGACGGGCGGCATAGTTCTCATAGTCCTTGGTTGTCACCAGGGGCACGTCCCGAGGCAGTTGCGGAAACGTAATATGAAAACCCTCGCGTTGCGTGATCGGTATCAGATAGGCGTCGAACTCGAACTCCGCCACACGATCGCGCAATTGGCGTGACAAGATGTCGAAGTTCATCTGCTGTTCCGTGGAGAGCCTCTCACGATCGAGCTGGCTAAGGCGTTCCAGGAACTTGCGATCTTGTTGGTGACGCCGTTTGCTGTCAGCGACCGAAACGCTTGCCAACTGATCGTTGAAGCGGTGGTCACCGGTCGACGTGGCCAATAGCGGCGCCTCGCGCATGCTGTTGTCCCAAATCTCATCGACCAGCGCAGTGAACTGAGCATCGAATTTTTGGGCTAACGAGAATTGAACAGGTCCACCGGCGAATATTGCGATAATGAGGCAATAAATGTTTCGTTGCGAGATCATGAGAATCTTCCACGGCACGGGATCGTGAGCGACTTGCGATGTCGTCAGTGTAGCGTGATCCCAATCCATGAGCGACTGCCTTCACGCAACGCGGCGAGCAGATGACGTTGGCATCGCCTTGAGAAGCTCCAACAGCTTGTGGCGTTCCTGGAACTGTCGCGTGCCGCAGAGTATGCACGGTTTGTAGACCGTCGCGCCGCAACCGCCGCAGCGCTCCGGTGGACGGTTCAGCAAGCCCACCGTCGGTACTTCTTCGTCCGACTCACGTCCGTGGATTCCTCTTCTCCCGCTTGCAATCGCTCCCACTGTGCCACGACTAACGCGTAACTTTCTGGCTATCTTGCGTTGCGACATTTCTCCCTCTTCTAGCAAGCGGCGAATCTCATCGACTGTGGCGAATGGCAACATGTTTTGAGCACTCCGAATCAGTGGTTTCGTGAGCAAGAGAATCCCAGCCCGCTCGGGCGACAGACTTCACCAGGCACCTTCAATCCGTTTCCAGCCAGAAGTCGCCCGCCTCGGGCAAAGTCTCTGCCTCATCAGGCGGAAAGGCCTCCCAGAAGTCCGCATCGGTGCAGTAATCGAGGTGCTCAGCACGCTCCTGAGGAATCGCCGGTTTTATTGGTCGTGCGACAGTCCGCTCGGCGCTCTGTTTGTTCGGTTTTTCCGGCATTTCCAAGTGATCCTGTGGCGAAAGCAAAGACGAAGAATGCTGCTAGCAACTGACATAAAAGTAGCGTATTAAGTGGCCAATTACTATACTTTTGTACACTAATTTTATGTTATTTTTGTGCACCTCTCGACTGCCCCGCGGAAGGCAGCGCAGCCGCTTGTGCGCGCTATTTCAGGCGGTCTGCCACGGACGAACTGGGCTATACAATTCCGCCCGTCAGCCTCGCGTCGGCGCTGGGTCTCGCTCTAGATGGGTCACGCCAGTTGTACTGGCATGCGTTCGCGACATGGGCGCGCCGGTGCCAAAGCGGCGATAGATAAGAAAGGTCAATGCGCTGGCCGGACTGCTCGCGGCTGACACGTACGTGTGGATGGAGACTTCTGATGCCCTTAGATGCTGTTCAGATTGCCGCCGCGATTGCGTTCCTAGCGATCTGGGCATTCGTCGGCAGGATTATTGTCAGCGAATCCTGACGGGGGCGGCTTGCTGGCGGACTAGGTATCGGACGTCTGCGCTTCTCGCAAACTCGCCCGCGCGCGCTGCAAAGCCTGATAGACTTGCGGCTCTGATTCGCGAAGCAACGTTTCCATTGCCGCGTCGATGTTGTCGTCCAGCTCCATCGCTTCCCGAGTTTCTCCGAGCCTCTGATGGCATATGCAGCTGCCCGCCAAGCTAAACGCCTGCAACAGCTCGGCGTTGTCGCTGGTGGCGTTCTCTGCCAGTCTTCTGAAGCCGCCTAGCGCGATGCGGTAGTGATCCTTACTGTACAGCAGGTAGTGCCGCAGCAAACCGCGCGTAGCGAGCTCTGTCAGAAACGGATCGTCGTCATCGGCCTTTTCGATTGCTTTCTGCCAGGAGGCTTCCGTGGGATGCATCTGTGCGTGATAGAGTTGGGCCCAGGCTGAACCTTGGTCCGGTACGTTGGCCAGAGTCGTCTCGGGTCCGCCAAGATAATCACGCGGACGAGTGACTGCGCCGAGGATTCCGCCAACGACGGCTGCGCCGAGCAACACAAACACGAGGCGGCGTTTCTTGGGGTCGTCCAACTTCAAACGCGACTCGGCCTTCATCAACTCGTCGAGCTGCTCGCCTTTGCGACTGCGGGCAGGCTCGGTGGCAATCAGTTCCGACAGCGACCACTCGTCCGGCCCAGCCGCCCAACCTTCCTTCGCCGCGAGCTTGGCCAAGTCACGCAGTTCGACCAACAACTGACTCGGACTATCCGGTCTGGACTCTGGCTTCTTCGCCAACATCTTGTGTACGATTCTCGCCAGCGCGCTCGGCAAATCGGAGCGCACATTCTCCAAGGGCTCTGGCATGTTGTGCAGATGCTGCACGGCGATCGCCAGTGCCGTCTCGCCGGTGTGCGGAGGTACGCCCGCCAGTAAATGGTAGGAGGACACGCCGAGGGAGTAGATGTCGCTGCGTGCGTCGACAGGTCGGCCTTCGACCTGCTCGGGGCTCATGTACAAGGGAGTGCCCATCGCCACGCCGACTTGCGTCAAGGTCTTGGTGTCGGTGTTCTGCACCCGCGCCAGCCCAAAATCGGCGACCTTTACCTCTCCCGAGTTACTCAGCAGAATGTTCTCGGGCTTGATATCCCGATGCACGATATCCAGCTCGTGCGCTTTGCACAGGGCGGCCACCACTTGGCGCAAGACGTCCAACACCAGCGCCGGCTCAAACGCCCCTTCGCGTTCTAGCAACTGAGAGAGGTTTTTGCCGGCCACATACTCTTGCGCGATGAAGTGGATACCGTCGGCCTGGCCGACCTCATAGATTTGCACAATGTTGGGATGGACGAGCGAGGCGGCCGCGCGCGCTTCGTTCTGAAACCGCTGCACATAGTTTGCATCGGTGGCGAGCGTCGGATTCAGGACTTTCAGTGCGACCTGCCGACTGAGCGAGCGCTGCTCGGCCAGGTAGACCTCGGCCATGCCGCCGCTGCCGAGACGGCGCAATACGCGATAGTCACCCACGTCACGGCCAGTCAGGTCGGGAGCAATGCTGACGGAACTATTGCCGTCTGAATCGCTTGAATTTGGTGGTGTTGCCATCCCGTTACCTCGGCAGGTCGAGGGCACCGAGCACGCGCTCAGCTGCTTCCGATTTGTTCAGCACATAGAAATGAATGCCGGGGACGCCTGCGTCTAGCAACTCCGCCGTCTGCTTCGTGGCGAACTCGACCCCCACCTCGAACTGCCCGGCAGGATCGTCCTCGTGCTCTTGCAGGTCGGCGACAAACGCTTGTGGCAATTTGGCACCACAGAGTGCAGCGATCCGCTGAATCTGTGCTCCGTTGGTCACTGGCAATAGGCCCGGCACGATGGGCACGGAGATCCCCAACGCCTCCGCACGCGATCGGAAGTTGAAGAAATCCGCGTTGTCGTAGAACAGCTGCGTGATGATCGTGTCCGCGCCGGCGTCGACTTTGCGTTTCAGATTGGCAAGATCGTCGGCAGCGCTAACGGCCTCTTGGTGCGTCTCCGGGTAGCCGCCGACGGCGATTCCCATGTCGGGGAACTCCCCGCGAACAAACTCCACCAGTTCGTTGCCGTAGGAAAACCCACCCTCGGTCGCCTGAAACTCAGTTTCACCCTTCGGCGGATCGCCGCGCAGCGCGACGACATTATGGACATCCAAATCCCAAGCGCGCTGGAGGTACGATCGAAGCTGCTCAGCCGTGCTGCCGACGCACGTTAGATGCGTAGCGACCGGCAGTTGATACCTGCGGCGGACTTCAGAGATGACGCCCAGTGTACGCTCCTGGGTCGAGCCTCCAGCGCCGTAGGTGCAGGTGATGTAGGAGGGCTGAAACTCAACGAGTCGGTCGGTGTGTCGGAAGAGGGTCTGGACGCCCGCGTCAGTCTTGGGAGGAAAAAGCTCAAAGGAAAGCCCAAACTTTCCCGGTCCATAGGTCTGTGCAAGCGACGTCAACGAGGTATTCTCCAAACCAAATAGGCAGATGCCAATTGAATCAATCTGTTCCCACTGGAACAGACTTCCACTCTAAGTGCTTGGTAGCACTTCCGCAATGAAGCCTTGAACCGACTTCGAGAGGACCCGAAGCATACGAATTGGCAAAAATGGGCAGTTTGAGGCAGCACCTTGAAGTATACGCACGGCGGCCATGAGTGTGAGTCTCCGCAGTAGGCAAGGTTAGGCTCTCTCTCTGAAAAACGGCCGCGTTGGCGAGAATAGCTGACCGACGGCCAGCAATTGCGGGCTGTAGAAAAAATCCACGTCGCGACTTCGGCTAGTTTCGCTATAATTCAGGGCTTGAAGGCTACCGGTATCGCTACGCTTTCCGGGACCATGCCGTTTCAACAACAAACCGAATTGCTTGAGTCGCTCTGCCAGCCGGAGCCACCAGCAATCTCAAGATAAGTACCTTCAAAGGACGTCAAAGATCATGAGTCAAACTGAGATCCCCAGTGCAGCAGCACGCCCGTCGTTGGACTACTGGACCGAGGTCACTCCCCAGGCGCTCTATGACAAATGCAATACGCTCGCCCGTAACCTGTGGTGGAGTTGGCATCCCGATGTGGTCTCGCTGTTCCGAGATCTCGACCCCGTGCGCTGGCGTCAGCTCGGTCACAACCCAATCGCTTTGCTGTCGGAGATGACGCCCGAACAACTCGCCGAGCGCGCCTCGGAGATGGTGCTGTACACACGGATCAACCAAGCGTATCGCCGGCTGAAGGAATATCTTTCCGAATCGCACACCTCCTGGGGTGGGAGAAACGCCGGAGTGCTGGGTTCCAAGCCGGTCGCCTACTTTTCCGCTGAGTTCGGCATCCATGAGTCCGTCCCCATCTATTCGGGTGGTCTGGGTGTGCTGTCCGGAGATCACATTAAGAGTGCCAGCGGCCTGGGTGTGCCCTTGGTGGCGATTGGGCTGTTCTATTCGCAGGGCTACTTCAAGCAGCACCTGGACTCCGACGGGTGGCAACAAGAAGAGTATCTCGACACGAAAGTCGAGAACCTCGCCATGGAGCCAGCCCGCGATGCCAACGGCAAGCCCATTACCGTGTCGATCGAGACGCTCGACGGCACGCTGCAGGCGCGTGTCTGGCTGATCCGTGTGGGACGCGTTCCGCTGTATCTGCTCGACTGCAACGTCGAGGGCAACCGCCCCGAGGATCGCGAACTCACCTCACGTCTCTACGGTGGCGACGTGCGCACCCGCATTCGTCAGGAGTTGGTCCTCGGCGTCGGCGGCGTCAAGGCACTGCGAGCCTTGGATATCGTGCCGGGTGTTTATCATCTCAACGAAGGACACAGCGGCTTCGCCCCTTTGGAAGTCATCCGCGAACGCATGTCCGACGAGGGCATGAGCTTCGACGAGGCCCTTCGCGAAGTCGCCCAGCAGACCGTATTCACGACGCACACACCCGTCCCAGCAGGGCACGACCGGTTCGATGGCAAGCTCGTCGAGGAGCATCTCGGGCCGCTGCGTAATCAGCTCGGCATTTCCTACGAACAACTAATGGGACTCGGTCGTGTCGAACCGCAGAACGAAAACGAAACGTTCTGCATGACGGTCATCGGGCTGAAGCTGTCGCGACGGGCGAACGCTGTCAGTTCGCTGCATGGCCACGTCTCGCGTCGTATGTGGGCTCACCTGTGGCCATGGCGGGTCGAAGAAGAGATTCCCATCGGCCACATCACCAACGGCGTGCATGTGCCCAGCTGGCTCGCTTACCCCATGCAGTTGCTGTACGACAAGTACCTGGGTGTCGATTGGCAGCTCTCCATGGGTAGCAAGGATATGTGGCGGAAGATCTACACTGTCGATCCAGGCGAACTCTGGGAGACTCATAACGCGCTGAAGAGCCGGTTGTTGGAATTCATTCGCCGCCGCGTCAGTCGCCAATGTCGCTATCGTAACGAAGACGAGAGCACGATTGAAAAATCCCGCACGGTGCTCGACCCGTCAGCACTGACCATCGGATTTGCTCGTCGATTCGCAACCTACAAGCGCGCCGACTTGTTCCTCAGTCAGTTCGACGATTTTGTGAGCTTGATGACCGATGCGAATCGGCCGGTTCAGTTCATTTTCGCAGGCAAGGCCCATCCCGCCGACGAACCGGGTAAGAAGCTGATTCAGCGAATCGCGAACCTACGTCACGATCCACACTTCAGCAGTCGTGTGGTCTTCATCGAAGACTACGACATCAACGTCACGCGTCACATGGTGCAAGGCGTTGATGTCTGGCTCAACACTCCGCGCCGTCCGCTGGAAGCCTCGGGCACTAGCGGGCAGAAAGTGGTACTCAACGGCGGCCTGAACTGCTCGATTCTCGATGGCTGGTGGGCAGAAGGCTACAACGGCCGCAACGGCTTTGGCATTGGCCGCGGCCGCGAGCACGCCGACGTCGAGCGAGGCGACGCACGAGATGCCGAAGACCTGATGCGAGTGCTTACAGAAGAAGTCGTCCCGCTGTTCTATGATCGCGATGCCGATGGCCTGCCGCAGGAATGGATCAGCATGATGGCCGATTCGATTGCCACGCTGGCTGCTCGCTTCAGTGCCCACCGCATGGTGATGGACTACGTCGAACGATCCTACCTCGTGGCCGCAGGTGGTGTCAGTGCGCAGATGGATATGCGATAATTGATGACAGCCGCCGGGCTGCCTCATGCATTCCACCCTGCAATCGTTTCGATCTATGTGTGCCACTAGGATTACCTCGCCAGACGATCCGGCTCTCGACCAGCTCTGCGCGGAGTTGGCCGAAATGGCCAGCGAGCTGGATCTCACCGGTGCTTGGCCCGAGCGTCAACTGCAGCTCTGCGCTGACTATGGCGTCTTCGAATGGTTCCTCACGCCGCAATGGGGCGGTCAAGCCTGGGACGACGAGATGGTCGTCCGCGGCTACCTGGCACTGTCGAGCGCCTGCCTGACGACTACTTTCATCCTCACCCAACGCACCGGCGCCTGCCGCCGGATTGCCAGCTCCACAAACGACGAAGCGCAAGAGTTCCTGCTTCCCGACTTGGTCAGCGGCAAGCTGATGGCAACGGTCGGCATCTCACACCTCACCACCAGTCGCCGACACCTGGCAAAGCCGGTGTTGCGAGCGGAACGGGCTGACGGAGGTTTCCGGCTCAACGGATTCGCGCCTTGGGTCACTGGCGCGGCCCAGTCGGCGTATATCGTCGTTGGCGCGACGGTGATGGTGGGCGATGATCCGACCCCCGAGCAACTCCTCATCGCGCTGCCATCCGATCTGCCGGGCGTCTCCGCCGACAAGCCTGAGCAGCTCGTTGGACTCGGCGCTAGCCATACTGGCCAGCTGCAGCTGGAGGATGTCTTCGTCGAGGATCGCTGGGTACTGGCAGGACCGGTCGAAAATGTCATGTCCGTGGGGTCGGGCGCTGGAGCGGGCGGCTATCAAACTTCCACGTTGGCACTTGGGCTAACGCGGTCTGCTCTGAGTTTCCTAGAGCAGCAGTCCGCGCAACGAACGGAACTCGGTACGCCGCTGGACGCTCTGCAAGACGACTTCGATGAGGTCAGCGGGCAGCTGTTTGCCGTAGTCCGCGGAGAACCAGACTGCAGCACTGAGGAGCTCCGCAAACGCGCCAATAGCCTGGCCTTGCGTTCGGCACAAGCCGCCCTCGCTGCCGCGAAGGGCACTGGCTACATCACCGGCCACCCGGCGGGACGCTGGTGCCGCGAAGCGCTGTTCTTTCTCGTTTGGAGCTGCCCTCAACCGGTGCTCGCCGCCAACCTTTGCGAGTTGGCGGGCATCGCTTCCGACTGACCGGGCGGCGCGTTTGTCCCGCCTCGTCAGATCTGCAATACTCTACCGCAGCTGCGTTGACCTTCCCTAGCACGTAAGAGATTTATGGCCGATCCGGAAAAACCAATTGTCGTGTGGCACGAGCACACAGTATCTCGCGCCGACCGCCAACAACTCAATGGCCATCGCGGGTGTGTGGTTTGGTTTACTGGCCTGAGCGGATGCGGCAAGAGCACCGTGGCCAATCTGGTCGATCAGAAACTGCATCAGCGCGGAGCGCGGAGCTACGTGCTCGACGGCGATAACGTGCGACATGGCCTCAACGCAACACCGCAGTTGCTGTCCCAGCGCTATGGAGAGGACTTCGCCAAACGCTTTGGCCTCGGCTTTTCGCAGCAAGATCGGGAAGAGAATATCCGTCGGGTGGGGGCCGTGGCAGGATTGCTGAGCGACGCGGGGTTGATCACGTTGACCGCGTTTGTCAGCCCGTTTCGAGCCGATCGAGAAAGTGTGCGATCAAGTCTTCCGGACGGTGATTTTGTTGAAGTTTTCGTGAACGCATCGCTAGAAACCTGTGAATCGCGAGACCCCAAAGGACTCTACAAGAAAGCGCGGGCCGGGGAAATTGCCGATTTCACAGGCATCAGTTCCCCTTACGAAGCTCCCGAGAACGCCGAAATTGAGTTGGCGGCTGACGCGACCGCGCCCGATGTGCTCGCCGATCAGGTGATCAAGTACTTGATCGACCATGGGAAACTATCTGCTAGCTAAAACTTATTCGAAGCTCTCAAAACGCGGATCACTAAGCATTGGGTGCTAGCCCTGCGCCAGAGTGACTGAATCAGCATCTTTTCAACTTCATGTTGACCTCCACAGCAATGTAGGCATAGATTGCTTAATGAGAGGTGGCCCAAAGCTGGGCATCTGGCCCGGGCCAAGCACTCACACGGAGGTTTGCAGATGATCTATTCCCCGCAATCAAGAAAGCTCGAGGCGTCGGAAAAGCCACCGACAATCCGAGTCCAGCCGCTTAGCAATGGCGGGGCATACGAACCACCGACATCGGACATTCGTTCCAGTCTACTGCAGACGGAAACATCCGACGTCCAGCAGCACGATCAGGCACTCGCACAGCGCATCTTGCAGCGCATCGAACTGCGACTGCCAGGCCGCATTCGCGACCTGACCGTCTACACTACCGAGAACGCCGTCGTGCTGGCTGGCAAGTGCAGCACCTTCTACTCGAAACAACTGGCCCAGCATATCGCCATGGGCGTCATCGAGTACGAACAGCTGATCAACAATATCGACGTCCGCGTGTCGAAGTAGCGTTGATCACAGCTTCACGCCACTGAGCACTTCTTGCAGCTCACTCTGGCCTGTCAAGAAGTCCAACTGCACGCCTACGGCGAATAGCGGCACGTGGCCGAGCTTGCTAACTCCTAACTTAACCAGGTCTTTGCGCGTACAAAGCACTTGGTCGACTTCGGCTACCCACGACGTCAGCGACTGCACGTCCTCGCGCGAGTAATTGTGATGGTCGGGAAACTCTCGCCACAGGCAGACGTTGTAGTCGAGCGTCTCTAGTGTGTGTCGAAAGCCGGCCGGATTGCCGATCCCGCAAAAGGCGGCCGACCTTGGTCCAGGTACTGACGCCAGGGGATGTTCTACACCATCTGCGTCCAGCAGCATCGCCGGCTTGTGTACGACTTCGCACCAGACGGCATGTGGAGCAAGTTGTCGAGCGCGCTGTTGAATCTCCTTGCGCTGAGTTTCCTCAAGCATGTCAGCGCGACTGAGGACGACCACCTGGGCGCGCGCCAAGCCCGCGAGAGGTTCGCGCAGCGTTCCGCGCGGAAAAACGTGTTCGTAACCAAACGGCTCGGTCGCGTCGAGCAGCACGATGTCGAGGTCGCGCGCTAGGCGGCGGTGCTGAAAACCGTCGTCGAGCACGATCAGCTGCGTTTCTAGTTCCTCGACCGCCAACTGTGCCGCTTCGACCCGGTTGGGATTTTGCAGATGCGGCACATCAGGCAAGGAGAGTTCCAATTCCAGCGCTTCGTCGTTGCGCTCGCCCTGCTCTGCTCCATATCCGCGACTCACGATCGACACGCGCACATCGCGCTTGCGAAAGTAGCGGGCGAGCCATTCCACCAACGGCGTCTTGCCCGTGCCGCCCAACGTTAAATTGCCAACGCTGATCACCGGCACCTCGACGCGATGGATTTCTGCCCGGCCACGATCATAGCGCAGATTACGCCGCGTCATGACCCAGCCGTAAGGGAACTCAGCTGCGCGCAATCCAGTGCGCAGACACTTTGCCGCCAGTCCCTTTTGACGGCCGCTAACCAAGTTGCGAAATGACGTCGGATCGATCACGGCAGCGAATAGAAGTCAGCCATCGAACGAGCGGTAATCGCGATGCCATGAATCGCCGCAGCGCCTCAGCAGTCGCACAGAACCAAGATTTTCGGGAAAATCGAGCCCAGCGACACCCCAGTCCCGGAATCCGCGGCACAAAATGGCCATTCGGTGCGTCTTACTTTTCGGCAATCGCCTCTATAATGGACTGACGGAACAGTAGGACAGACTCAACATAGCCGCTACCGAATCGCTCTATGGCCACCGTAACAGAGAAACCACAACCGCCGCGCCCGCCCCAAGCACCTCGCGACGCTCAAGAGAAACTGGTCGACCAGCAGGTCAACCGAACGAGGCGCGCGCTCAAGCTGGTCGATGTGACGGCGGGTTTGATTACCCTCGCCATCGGAGTGCTGGCCTACCTGCTCACGATGTCGGTTCTCGAGCACTGGGTCATCCCCGGCGGTTGGAGCGATCCAGCCCGCTTCTTCTTGTTTGCCTTGTTGATCCTTTGCTGCGCCTGGTATAGCTGGCGCACGTTTTGGCCACTGCTCAGCCAGCCGATCAATCCGGTCTTCGCCGCCAACGCGATCGAGCAAAGCAGTCCCTCGCTAAAGAACAGCCTACTGAACCTGCTGCTCTTGCGCGGTCACAAACGCGAAATGTCGCGGCAGGTTTACCAGGCCATCGAATCCCAAGCGGCCCAAGGACTTTCCCAAGTCCGCATGGAGACGGTCGTCGATCGGTCGGCCATTTTGCGACTAGGTTACATCCTGGTCGCGCTCACAGCGGTTAGTGTGCTGTATCGAGTGCTGTCGCCCAAAGACTTGTTTTCGTCGGCCGGCAGAGTGCTGATGCCGTGGTCGGACATCGCGACGCCCAGTCGGGTGAGCATCTCGAACGTCACCCCCGGCAACACCAAGACCGCACGCGGTGAACAGCTGAAAATTTCCGCCGAAATCTTCGGCCTCGAAGAGGACGAGCCTGTGAAGTTACTGTACTCCACGGCCGATGAGCAAATCGTGAAACAAGAGATTCCGATGTCCGCAGGCGAGAGCGGCATCCAGTTCTCATGCAAGGTGCCCAGTCGCTTAGGTGGTGGTGATCGTCGCGGGGTGCAGCAGGACTTTACTTATTGGATCGAAGCTGGCGACGCGCGCTCGCCGCGGTACAACGTCCAAGTGTTCGCCCGTCCCACGCTGGTGGTCACGCGGCTGCGCTACGATTATCCGTCGTACACGGGGTTCCCTTCGCGCGAGGTTGAGCACACCGGCGACATCCGCGCCGTCGAGGGCACGCGCGTAACCGTGTTCGCCCAAGCTAACAAACCCATCAAAGCTGCCCACGTTGATTTCGACGCAGACGGTCGAAACGACCTGCTCATGAATTCTAAGGACCAGCAGGCGTCGGTCACCTTTCCGCTTGGGCTGCGCGAAGATCGGCGCACGCCGCTACATCGCAGTTACATGCTCAAGTACACGACCACCGACGGCAATCGCAACCAGTTGCCACCCAAGTACCCGATCGACGTGCAACCCGACTACGCGCCCGAGATTCAATTGCTACTGCCCGAAGAGCCAATGCTGGAGGTCGCGCTGAACAAGGAAATCGAGTTCGAGTTGGAGGCACGTGACCCCGACTTCGCCCTCAGTCAGGTCTTGTTAGTCGGTCAAGTTGGCGAAGAGCAAAAGTTGCAGGAACCGCTGCTCGCCAAGTTCCGCACCGGCAAGTTTGTTGGCAAACTGCGCAAGACGCCCGAAGAGATGGGCCTCAAGCCAGGCGACGTGCTCGAGTATTGGGGAGCCGCTGCCGACAACCGTCAACCGGAACCGAATCTCGCCTACAGCGCGCACCGCAAGATTCGAGTCGTCGGGCCTTGGCAAGGCAACGACCAAGGCGGGCAGAATCAGGAAGGCGAAGGACAACAACAGGGCGAAGGCGGCGAGTCGCAAGACGGCGAAGGCGGCCAAGACGGACAAGCCGGTGGTGGCGAGCAGGGCAACTCCAGCGAAGGTGAAGGCCAGGAGGGCGCCGAAGGCCAATCTGGCCAAGGCCAAGAAGGCGGCCAGCAGGGAGAGAACGATCAGCAGCAAAACGGTGGTCAGGCCGGCGCTGACGGTTCGCAAGAAGGAAACAACGAGACCCAAGGCGGCGCCAATGGCCAAGCGCCCAATGACAATTCGCAAGACAATAGCGGCGAGAACTCTGGCGAGCAGAATAACACCGAGCAAGACGACAACGGCCAGCCCTCCGAAAACTCTTCAGGTGGCGACAGCGGCGAGCAAGGCAAGGTCTCCCCCGACGGCGACGACGATGGCGAGGCCTTTGACCGGATGGCCGACCACTTCAACGAACAAGAAAACAAGTCCGACGGCAACGAAGGCGCGGCGGGAGAAAACTCGGAGCAGAACAACAGCGGAGAGGCCGATCCCAATCGCGAGCAATCCGGCGAAGGTGGCCAGTCGCCAGACAACGCGCGTGATGGTCAGCAATCCACTAGCAAAGAAGGCGCTCAGCAAGACCAACCGTCAGCAGGCGAAGGTGCGCAAGGAGAACCGGCTCCCGGAGAAGAACGGCAACAAGGTGAAGGCGAGCAACAACCGCAGGAAGGCGAGTCGCCCGCGGGCGAAATGTCGCCGGAGCAAGGCAACGCCGGCGCTGGCGATCAGAAGGGTGAGCAGCAGGGTGCTCCGAATACCGAAGAAACCAAGCATCCGAGTGACAAGCAAGGCGATCAGGGCGATGGGCCCGAAGAGCAGAATTCCGAAGCTGCCGCCAAAGCTGATGACAACAGCGAGTCCGACTCCGAGGGCGGCGAGTCAGGTGATCGTAGCGGCGGCGGCAAAGACGGCGGAGGCCAACAGGCCGATGAAAGCGGCAAGGGTGCCGCCGGACAGAACGAAGCGGCCGAAGATGGCGCTGGCAAGAGCTCGGAACAAGGCGAGGGCGAAACCGGCGAACAAGCGGGCGAACAAGACAAAGCCGCCGGCAAGACCGGCCAGTCTAGCGGCGACCAAAAAGGAGAAGGCAGCGAGCAAAGCGAAAAGCCTGGCGAAAAGCCGGACGGTGAATCTCCCAGCGACGGTCAGCCTAGCGATGATCAACAGGGACAGCAGGGTCAGCCGGGAGAGAATCCAGGTCAATCACAATCCAACGACGGCCAATCCGCCCCCCAAGGCGATCAACAACCCCAAGACGAGCAACAGCCCCAGCAAGATAACCAACGATCCGGCGCAGAGGCCGAAGGCAGCGATGCTGGCGGCTCAGGTGACAACGCCGGCAGACAGCCCGAAGACGAACTCCTACCCGGCGACAAGGCAAACCTCGACTATGCCAACAAGCAGACTGACCTGATCCTGGAACGACTCGAAGACCAGCTGAAAAAGAAAGAAGTCGACGAGGGTCTACTGGAGAAACTTGGTTGGAACCAAGACGACCTGCGCCGCTTTGTCGATCGCTGGAAGAATCTGAAGTCACAACCAGCGGACGATACCGGCGGCTCCGACGAGCTCAACGACGCCCTGCGCAGCCTCGGCCTGAATCCAAATCGTCGCACCGGCTACAACTCCAAAATCACGAAAGACAAACTACGCGACCTCCAAGAAGCCTACCGCGGTCGCGTGCCGCTAGAGTATCAGGAACAAATCAATCGATACCGCAAGGGCACTGCCAGTTCGCAGGAGAATGAATGACGGCATTGATCCCCCGTTACCTCGTCCCCTTTCACCCGAAGCATATCCCGCATCACTTTGTTGACGTGCTAGTCATTGGCGGGGGGATTGCCGGCATGCGCGCGACGATGGCCGTCGATCCGCGGCTCTCGGCGCTGGTGGTCACCAAGGACCGGTTGAGAGAATCCAACAGCACCTACGCGCAAGGCGGCATCGCTGGTGTCCTCGACCCCGAGGATTGCGTCGAGAACCATGTTGCCGATACCCTCGCCGCTGGGGGTGACCTCTGCGACCGCGAGGTCGTCGAGATGGTGATTCGCGAAGCGCCCGCGCATATCCGCCAACTCATCCAGTGGGGCACCGTATTCGACAGCGAAGACGGCGAGATTCTCCTCGGACGCGAAGGCGGGCACAGCCACAATCGCATCGCCCACGCACTCGGCGACGCCACCGGCAAAGAGATCATGCGCGCGATGATCAAACGGGCACGCGAGGACTTACGCGCGCAAATCTGGCAAAACACCTTTACGATCGATTTGCTCACCCACGAGGGCGAATGCCGAGGGGCCTTGGTCTGGAACCCGAATCACGGCCGCACGTTCGTCTGGGCGAAGCAAACGATACTGTGTACCGGCGGCGCCGGGCAACTCTTCCGCGAAACGACCAACCCGATCGTCGCCACCGGCGACGGACACGCGATTGCCTATCGCGCCGGAGCAGAGCTGCTCGACATGGAGTTTATGCAATTCCATCCAACCGTCCTCTACATTGCCGGCAGTAGCCGTAGCCTGATTACCGAAGCCATTCGTGGCGAAGGCGCGTTGCTGGTTGATGCCAACGGTGAGCGGTTTATGCGCGAGTACGATGAACGTGGCGAACTCGCGCCGCGCGACGTCGTGAGCCAGGCGATTAATGACCGCATGCAGAAAACGCATCATCCTTGCGTGTATCTCGACCTGAGTCCACTTGAGCCAGGCCGCGCGAAGAAGCGTTTCCCAGGGATCGCCAAACGTTGTGCGGAGTTTGGGATCGATATCGAGCACGATCGCATCCCCGTCCGCCCCGGCGCCCACTACATGATTGGCGGGGTGAAAGTCGATGGGCTAGGCGGCTCGACGCTGCCGCGACTTTGGGCTTCAGGCGAGGTCACCAGCAGCGGCTTGCACGGCGCGAACCGCCTCGCCTCCAACAGCCTGCTGGAGGGTCTCGTTTACGGCGCACGCGCGGGCGAAGCAGCTTCCGCGGCGGCCCTCACCGAGGCCGATACCTTTCAGGCAATTCCACTGGAAAACGATCCCCACCCCCCGCAGGCAGAGCCGCTCGATCTGCTGGACATTCGCAACTCGCTGAAAAGTCTGATGTGGCGCGCAGCGGGCGTGAAACGCGATGGCAAGTCGCTTAGCGAGGCGGCTGAGACCATCGACGGCTGGTGCCACTACGTGCTACCGCGGCAATTCACCGATCCGGAAGGCTGGGAGCTGCAGAACCTGCTCACAGTCGCACGGGTGATGATCGCGGCCGCCTTGCGCCGCGAGGAGTCTCGCGGTGTTCATTTGCGCAGTGATTTCCCCGCGCAGGACAATCAACAGTGGCAGCGCCGACTCGCCACGGTGCGCGAACCGGCATTGTAGCTCCGTCGAGGGACAAAAAATTCGACAAGCCTCGAACCAGCTTGGTACGCGACACGTAGCGTGCAGGTATAGACAAAGGGGAGCCTCAGGGATTACCTTTGAGGGCTTTGACAGCCAGATTTCAAGCAACTGACAGAGCACCAGAGTCCACGTAGACCCAGCAGAAGTGACCCCGGCAAAGGCGACTCAGCAGCGATCCGCTGCTCAGCGCACGTGAACGTGCAGACTGCGTATTTGCGCAGCCACTGCCCCACGGGCGTCGCTCCGGGCCCCTCCCCACCCCGTCGGATTTCCGACGAATAGGCCAGATTCGATCAGACCCGATTCGATTTGTGACCACATCATCCCCGCGCAATTATCAATAGCACACAGCCATCATCAGCACGCAGTGTGGAGTCTCGATGAGCGAAACACCTACCCCTTCCACCCAAGTTTCTACCAATCCCAATGGTTCCTCCGCGGAACCGATGATCGAGGCCATCGGCCTCTCGAAGTTCTACGGTGCGTTCGCCGCTTCGCGCGATGTGACGTTTTCCATCAACAAAGGCGAAGTGGCTGCATTCCTGGGACCGAATGGCGCGGGCAAAAGCACCACGATGAAGCTGCTGACCGGCTACTTGGCGCCCTCCGAGGGCGAGGCACGCATCGCCGGCTTCGATATGGCGACCCATCGTCTGGAAGGTGCTCAGCGTTTGGGCTACCTGCCAGAAAACGGCCCGCTGTACGCCGACATGACCCCGCGTAGCTTACTGACTTTTTTCGGCGAGTTGCGCCAGCTCAACGGTCGCGAGCTTGATGAGCGTCTCGACGCAGTGATTCACACCTGTCGACTCGAGTCGGTGATCGGCAAACCGATTGGCAAGCTGTCGAAGGGTTATCGCCAACGCGTGGGTATGGCCCAATCGTTGCTGCACGACCCCGACGTACTGATTCTTGACGAACCAACCGCTGGTCTCGACCCGAATCAGATTCGCGAGGTTCGCAAAATGATCCGCGAACTGGGCGCGTCAAAAACAATCCTACTTTCCACGCACATCCTGCAGGAAGTCGATGCGATGTGTAACCGCGTGGTCTTCATCAACGAGGGCAAGCTGGTGTTCGATGGCACGCCAACGGAACTTGCCGAGCAAAACGCCAACCTCGACGAACGGTTCCACGAGTTGACGGTAACCGTTTGATCCTCCAACTGCGCTCCTGAGAACTCCCAACTTCCAACTCAATACTCAAAGCTGACTCGACATGAATTTCAACGTTCTGAAATCGATCTTCAAACGCGATTTTGTGAGCTACTTTTCCAGCCCAACGGGGTACGTGTTCATCTGCATGTTCGTCGTGCTGAGCGCGCTGGCCACGTTCTGGCCACCGGAGTTTTTCTCCAGCAACCTGGCCAACCTCGACCAGTTGAGCCGCTGGTTGCCTTTCATCATGCTGGTGTTCATCCCCGCCATCACGATGAGCATTTGGGCGGAAGAACGCCGACAAGGCACCGACGAGCTGCTGCTCACTGTTCCCGCGACCGACTTCGACGTCGTGCTGGGCAAGTATTTGGCCGGCGTGGCAATCTTTACCGTTTCGTTGATGTTCTCCGCGTTCTCCATCTTCCTCGTCTTCAAATGGGGATTGGGTAACCCCGACGTGGGGCTCTTCATGAGCACCTACATCGGCTACTGGTTCATCGGCATCGCAATGATCGCGATCGGCATGGTCGCTTCGTTCTTGACCGACAACCTCACAGTCGGGTTTATTTTGGGAACGCTGTTTAACATGCCCCTGGCACTGTTTGGAGTGGCCGATTGGTTCGTCACAGACCCCACGATGGCGCAAGCCGTTCGCCAGTGGAGTGCGTTGGAGCAGTTCCGCGACTTTGAACGCGGGATTATCAGCCTGGGTGGTGTGACCTACTTCGTCGCGCTGGCGGCGGTGATGCTCTATCTCAGCATGGTGCTGATTGGCAAACGTCACTGGCAAGCACGCGAGGAGGGCAGCACGCTGGGCTGGCACTACTTCTTCCGCGCCATTGCGCTGCTCGTGCTGGCAGTCGGCGTGACTCAGATCGTGCAGAGCCGCAATCTACTGCGCGCAGACATGAGCAGCGAGAAGCTCAGCACGCTCTCCGACGATACGCGCACGATTCTGACCGACTTGCGCAAGGACGACGAAGCCCGCAGCATCAAGATCGATGCCTATGTCAGCCCCCAAGTACCGACCGAGTATTTAGAAAAGAAAAACAACTTCCTGTCGACGCTCGCCGAGTTTGAGGCGCTCAGTGGCGGCAAGGTGCAAGTCACGACGCACGAAATTGAAAACTATGGCGAGGAAGCCAACCTCGCGGAACGTACCTATGGGATCACGCCGCGCGAGGTGTTGATCATGAAGGGTAACGAGCGCCGTCGAGAAGAGTTCTTCCTCGGTGCCGCCGTGACTTCAGGCCTCGGCAAAGTCGTTATCCCGTTCCTCGGCAAAGGCATCCCCGTGGAATACGAACTGGTCCGTTCCATCGCCACCGTCCAACAGCAGAAAAGCTTGCGCGTTGGGATTCTTGACACGGGCATCCGTCCGTTGACGCCTTCCAGCAATCGCGACGCGGAATGGCCACTGATCACGGAACTCCGCAAGCAGTACGAAGTCGACGACGATCCGGTCGACCCAACTCAGCCGATCAACGTGGATAAGTACGACGTCTTGGTGGCCGTCCAACCCTCGATGCTCGGTCCGCAAGAGATGGACCACTTCGTCGATGCCGTGCGGGCAGGCCTGCCGACGGCGATTTTCGAGGATCCGTTCCCCATCGCGTATGGACAAATGGGAGTCGTCGGCACCGGGGACCCAAAACGTTCGCCAGGCATGGGCGGAATGTTCGGCGGTGGACAGAACCTTCCCAAGGGAGAAATCGATCAACTCTGGAAGACCTTGGGCATCCAGATGGAAGCGTTCGACATGGTCTGGCAAGACTACAAACCCGACTACACCGTCCGCGATCAGTCGGACAACCAGTGGATCTTCATCGACTCGGACAATGGTGCAAAGAATGCCCTGAACCCGGATAACAAAATCACTTCGGGCATGAACCAGTTGCTCTTCTTGTACGCGGGTTCGGTCACTCACGACGACGATTCGGAGATGGAGTTCGAGCAGCTCGCCGTCACAGGCAGTTCGAATTCCGGCACGATGAACACCATGATGTTGCGTCAGCTCTCGCGCACCCAGCAGATGCTCAGCTACTTGCCCACCAGCAAGTCCTACATCCTCGCGGCGCGAATTCGTGGCGAATACGTCGATGACAATCTGCTCGACACGAATAGCCTCGACCTGAACGCAATGGATGAAGAATCTGATTCCTCAGACGAAGCTGAGGAGGATGCGGCGGAAGTCACCGACGAAAACACGGGCGAGGGACGCAGCGATGTCAACGCCGTGGTGGTTGCCGACATCGACTGCATCATCCCGGGCTTCTTCGAAATTCGCGAGCTTGGTGACGGCGAGATTATTCCAGCCACCCAAAACGTGACGTTCGTTCTGAATCTCATCGATGACCTGGCCGGCGACGATCGCTTCATCGAGATCCGCAAGCGCGTCCGCAAGCACCGCACACTCTCGAAGATCGACGACGCGACCAAACTGAATCGCGAAAAAGCGAGCGAATTGGATAAGAAGTCCGACGAAGAAGAAAAAGCGGCGATTGAGGAAGCACAAGCTAACTTCCAAAAACAGATCGATGACGTGGAAAAGATCGAAGGCCTCAGCAGCCTCGAAATTGAGCAGCGCATCGCACTCGTTCGCGGGAGAGCAGAAGATCGGCTGCAGGCCGACCGCGAAGCGATCGAAACACGTCGTCGACGCGAGAAGAAACAGATCGACTACGATCTGGAACAGGAAATTCGCAGCGTGCAGGATCTGTACAAAATGTTTGCGATCCTGATCCCGCCGATTCCGCCGCTACTGGTGGCGTTGTATGTGTTCTTCCGCCGCCGAGAAGCCGAGCAGGAAGGCATTGTTAAAGAGCGTTTACGTTAGAGAGTCGACTAATCTGATTGCCAGTGACGAGTCTCGCATCGAACCGTCATGGCGCTGCATTCGAACCAGAATTACATAGAACCATGACCGAAACGGCAAAAACATTCATCTTTGTCGGCGCAGCGGCGCTGTCGCTAGTGATTGCCTTTGCGATGGGCCCCGCAGACGTGTCCGAGAATCTGGACGACTTACTGGGCACGCGCCTCAACCAATTCGAAGTGGAGGTCGCCAAGCGGCTGAAAATCGTCAAGTTCGACAAAGAGACCGCCAGCAAGCGCGAGTTCGAAGTCGCGGAGAACGACGGCCTGTGGACGATTCCCTCCAAACAGGATTACCCAGCCGACGCGGCCAGCCAGATGGGCGAAGCAGCCACCTGTTTGATCGATCGCGAAGTACTGCGGATCGCGGCGAAGACCGCCATCGAGCACAAGGACCTGGGCGTGGTCGACCCCAGCACTTCTTCACTCGATTCCAAGGCCGAAGGTGTGGGCACACGCGTGACGATGACCGATTCCAACGATGCAGTGCTCGCTGACATGATAATCGGCAAGCCGGTCAAGGACGCCGAGGGACAGCACTATGTGCGCAACGCCGATCAAGATGTGGTCTACGTCGTCAATCTCGATCCCGAGAAGCTCTCAACGAAGTTCGACGACTGGATCGAAGACGATCTACTCCAGCTCACCCCCATGGATATCAGCCGACTGTATTTGGAAGACTATTCCGCTGAAATGCAGATCATCATGACCCCCCAGGGAACCATCGAGCCGCGCGTCGCGATGGAGCAACGCGGGAAAATGGAATTGACCTACGATTCCGACGACTCGAAGTGGCAAGCAACCAAGCTTGAGACATTTGACCAGGAATCCAGATCTTATGTCGAAGCACCACTGACTGAGGACGAGGAAATCGACGAGGACACGATCCGTGAGCTTCGCAATGGTCTAGACGATCTGTTACTGGTCGACGTCGAGCGAAAACCGGAAGGTCTGAGCAGCGACTTGAAGGCGAGCAGCGATTTTCTGAGTAACCGCGAGGCGATTCAAAGCCTCAGCGAGAAAGGCTTCATTCCGGTCGGTCGCGGAGCAGACGGTGAAGCAGACATTATCTCCAGCGAAGGCGAAACGATTTGCACGCTGAACGATGGCGTCGAATACGTGCTGCGGTTCGGCAATCTCAATGTCGACGGGGAAAGCGGCGAGGGCAGCTCGTCGTCCACGGAAGACCAAGCCGAAGGGGAACAGTCCGACGACGAATCCGACGACGGCTTCAGTCGGTACCTCTTCGTGATGGCGCGATTCAATGAATCAATGATCGAAAAACCCGAGCTGGAGGAATTGCCGGCGTTGCCCGAGGGCGCGGAAGTACCAGAAGCGACTGAAGCGGAAGGCGATTCCGAAGCGAGTACCGAGGAGTCCAGCGAACCCGCAAGTGAAACGGAGGACGCGGCCGCGGAAGCTCCGCAGGAAACCGCCGAGGAAACGGAAGAACAAGAAGAGGAAGAGGAAGTCGCCGAAGAGTCCGCCGAGACTGCCGCCGATGATGGTGAAGCCGACTCGGGCAGCGATTCCGAAGCTAGCCCGGCCGAGGAATCTCCGGCGGCGGAAGAGTCGACAGCAACCGAGGAATCAACGGCAAACGAAGAATCGACAGCCGCAACGGAAGCGGAATCCGCCCCAGAGCAGAGCGACGAAGAGAAGCTCGCCGACATCATTGCCCGGCGCAAGTCGATCGAAGAAGAGAACCAACGCAAGCTCAACGAGTACCAGGACAAACTGAAAGCAGGCCGCGAGCGGGTCGATGAGCTCAACCAGCGGTTTGGCGATTGGTACTACGTGATTTCCAACGACGTCTACAAGAAGATCCACCTCAGCCGAGAAGACGTCATCAAAAAGAAGGGCAGCGACGAGCAGGCCGACGAGTCACCTGGCGCCACCGCGCCGGCAGGGTTGCCCGGCATACCAAATCTGCCGATCAATCCGACGAACTAGTGCGTCTCGCCGAGTTCGCGCAAAGACTCCAGCGTGAACAAGCCCGTGTCGTGACCATCGCTGAACTTGATGGCGTAGGCGTAACGACCCATCGGTTCCATGTGAGTGATCCGCAGCGGCTGCGTTTCGGCAGCACTCAGCACGGGTAGTGACGTCGCTGGGGGTGGCGGAGCACTTCGCTTCTCCATGCAAGAAGCACACGGGCAGTTTTCGCGGAGGTGACGCACGGTGTATCGCCGCGTTTCGCCATCGGACCACTCGATCTGGAGGGTCTCGGGGTTGGCCATGCTGAGCTGTCGTGGTTGCACGTTCATCCGTCTGCTACTCGCTGAAAACTACATCCGTCGATCGACAAAGCGGGCACCCTTGGCCTCGAATCGTGGGAGCGATGCCACGTCCGCCAGGCGGACTTCGACTCTCAGGCCGAGCCGCAACTCCAACTCCTTGGCGATCCGCTCAGGCTCCCGCAAGCGATCTTCGACCTCCACGATCAGTTCATCCATCGCACCCCGTTTGCGCGCCGTGAGTCGAAACTCGACGACTTCGGGAAAACTCCGCAAGATCTGCTCGATGGAACTAGGGAACACGTTCACGCCACGAATAACCATCATGTCGTCCGCACGACCAAGAACTCCGCCCGGCAACAACACGAATCGGTTCGACCCGTCCGTCGGCCAGGTCGGTCTCACCAAATCTCCGGTGCGATAGCGTATCACCGGCATCCCAGCGCGGCCCAGGCTCGTCAGCAGCAAGTGCGACAGCTGGCCTTCCTCGGCGGGCTGGCCGGTTTCCACCGAAAGAAACTCGGCGATGAACTCCGCCTCGAGCACATGCAATCCGTCGCCGGCTTGGTTGCCGTAACCCCACGGCCCAATCTCACTTGCTCCGCTGTGATCGGTCACGCGTGCGTTCCACGCCGACTCGATTCGCTCGCGCGTGGCGGGCACCGAACCTCCCGGCTCGCCAGCCACCACAATCTTGCGGACCGCGAAGTGCTTCAGATTCACCTGATGTCGTTCCGCCACCTCGACCAGACGCAATGCATAAGTGGGCGTACAGAACAGCGCGGTTGCCTCGGTCCGCTGAAGCAAATCGAGTCGTGCCAGCGTGCTCATCCCACCACCGGGCACGGTCAACACCCCACGCTCGACCAGCGCATCGTTGGCACTCCAAAACCCGATGAACGGACCAAACGAAAACGCCAGCATCGCGCGGTCGGCCTCCGTAATCTCAGCCGCGTCGAGCACATACTGCCAGCCGTCCACCCACCAGGCCCAGTCCTCCGCGGTATCACACACCGACAGCGGGCGGCCGCGCGTTCCCGAGGTTTGGTGATAGCGAGTGTATGCTTCCAACGGCCAGGTCAAATTAGTTGGCAAGAACTGCGCGGCCTCTTCGGGGATCAACTCTTCCTTGGTCGTCATGGGAAGATCTTGCAGTTGATCGAGATGTTCCAGTCGCTGCGGCGCGCTCGCCAACTTATCGCCGTAAAACCGATTGTCGGGCAGCACGCGCGTGAGCAAATCGTTGAGCCGCTGGAGCTGATGCTCGGCTAGCGCCTCACGATCAAGCGACTCCATCCGCCGACGCGATTCTGGGGTACTCAAGCTCATCGCTTCCCTCTGCCAATCAAGATGATTCCGCCGCTAAGCATGCCAATGTCGACTCGGTCCGCAAATACAGGCGGCCTTGATGCACCGACGGTGTGGCGTTGCTCGGCTCGCCGAGGTCGTTTTCGCCCAGCAACTGAAACTCCGCGGACGCCGCCAGGACGACCGCCTTCCCCTCCATCGACATGCAATAGATCTTGTCGCCGGCGAGAATCGGCGAGCCAAAAAACTTCCCGCCCACGCGCTCGGTCCAAGCGACCTTCTTTGGCGGCGTGTTTCCACCAAGATCGGCCATCGACACTTTCCCTTGATCGTGCCACAAGTAGAGGCGCCGATCAACAACCAACGGCGTGGGCACGTACGGAATCTGCTTGGTGAGCAACAGTTTTTCGCTTGGCTGCTGCGACGAACTGAAATCCATGCCAAGCAGCAGTTTGCCGTTGCCGCCACCACCGCACACACCAAGGACCATGCCACCGACATTAACCGGCGAACTGACACAACGGGCCGGAAAAGCTTTGGCATCCTCCCAAACTACGTCGCCCGATTGCACATCGATCGCCTGCATGCCGCCGACCATGCTTTGCGAAATGACCACCTGCTTGCCGTCAGCCAGCGAAACGACGCAAGGCGTCGCGTACGAAGCCTTGCCCGCTGGTCGCTCGACACGCCACCGCACGTCGCCCGACTTGGCATCAATGCCCACGACAAAACCATCCTCCGCCTGATCGACCTGAGCACACACCACGCCATCGACGACCATCGGCGAAGCGGCGAACCCGTGCGGGCCTGCGAACTCACCCAACTCCGTCTGCCAGACATCCTTGCCCTCGTGCGTCAGCGCCGCGCAGTGCATCTTGCCGCCCGTCGACCAAGTCAAATAGACGTGCTGGGCGTCGAGCGCCGGCGTCGTCGACGCGTAACTGTTGCCAGTGTGCATCTTGTACGTCTGACCTGCGAACTTGCGTTCCCAACGCTGCTCGCCCGTCGTCGCATCGAGACACTGCAGGGTGACGTCACCGGTCTCCGCACTGCCGGAGGTGATGAACAACTTGCTTTCCCAGCCCACGGGTGAACTATGCCCGACGCCGGGCAGTTGGATCTTCCATGCATAATCATCATCTGACCATGTGGCGGGGAACGAGACGTCCGGAGCAATGCCCGATCCGTTAGGTCCTCGAAAGCGAGTCCAGTTCTCCGCCTGGGCGGAAACTGCTAAAGCGGACAGAGCTGCCAGGGCGACCACAATGAAGCCGGTACTTCGCAGCAGCGCAGGTTGCGACGTGGGGTATAGGATTCGCATGATCTATCTCTCGATGTGGTAGATTTCCAGTTTTCGATACAAGGTCGCCCGCCCGATTCCCAGCAGTTTCGCCGCCTCGGGCACACTACCTCCCGATCGCTTCAAGGCTTCGACGATCAACTTCTTTTCCCAGTGTTCGATCTGCAACGAATCGAGCATCTCGCCGCCGCTGTCGCGCAGGCCCAGGTCGCTCGGTCGAATCTCATCTTCTTCGGCCAGCACGACGGCACTGTCCATCACGTTGCGGAGCTGCCGAACATTACCGGGCCAGCGATACTCGAGCAACTGCTTCCGCGCCGCTTCGCTCAGTCCCAACTTGGGTCGACCGCGCTCGGCTCGATAGTGCTGCAAGAAAAAGTCGACCAACAGGCCGATGTCTTCGCCCCGATCGCGAAGCGGTGGCAGGTGCAGTTCGAAGATACTCAGGCGATAGTACAGGTCTTCGCGGAATTTCTTCTCGCGCACGTACGTCTGCAAATCTTGATTCGTCGCGGCGATCACGCGCACATCGACCTGCACTTCTTTGGTCGCACCGACCGGCAAGAACGGATGCCCTTCCAGAATTCGCAGCAGCTTCGCTTGGCCTTCCAGCGGCAACTCGCCGACTTCGTCCAAGAACAGCGTGCCCAGATCCGCCTGTTGAAAGTAGCCCGTGTGATCGTTATCGGCACCGGTAAACGAACCCGCTTTGTGGCCGAACAGTTGGCTCTCCATCAAATCATCGGGGATCGCCGCACAATTGACGGCGATCAGCGGACAGTCCGCGCGTGGGCTGCGATGGTGGATTGCCCGCGCGACCAGTTCTTTGCCGGCACCGCTCTCACCGCGAATCAGCACGGCCCCCGGAGCCGCACTGACGCGGTCAATCTTACTTTTCAGATCGCGCATCGGACGGCTCTCGCCAATAAGTTCGTCGTACCCCGGCGAGGAACTCACCAATCGTTCGTAATCGCTCCGCAAGGTGCTTTCCGACCGCGCCCGCACCAGTGCCATCACCGCGAGATTGGCGACCGCAATGATAAAGTCGAAATCCGATTGACGAAACCGACCGTCGTGCAAGTAGACATGAATCGCTCCCAACGTGCGGCGTTCTCCGTCCTCGCCTTTGCTCACCAGCGGCGCGCAAACGGCATCGGCGAACGTACATGATTCACTCGGCTTCTTGCCCGCCGGTTGATTGGCAATCCAAATCGCGTGGCCCTGAGTTAACACCAACTCGGTGAGCGATTTGCTGAGCGTGATGTGTTCCGCCTGATCGGCCGGGATTACCTTCTTGGGGACGAGTTTCTGCTGATCGTCGACCCATAAAAAACCAACGACCGCCGCATTGGTCCGTTCGCGCAACAGATCTAGCGCGACCGACGTCACTTCCTCGGGGTCTTCGCACGCCAGCAAGTGGATACTCAGTTGATAGAGCAACATCAACTCTTGCACTTGTTCGGGCGTGGGAAGCGCTCGCAACACCTCTTGATTGCTTTGTTGGACGGCGATCGGCATGTCCTGCACGATCGTCTGGGTCATCGACAGATCGTCGGTGTCGGCGGTCGCCGGCTCCTCAGACAGATGTAGTTCGAACTCGCTGGTGCCGATGCGAATCAGATGCCCGTCATCGAGCGTCGCTTGCTCGACTTTCTGCCCGTTGACGTGCGTGCCGTTGCGGCTGCCGTCATCGCGGACCGTCCAACGATCGTCTTCGCAGGCGAGAATCGCATGCACCCGCGAACACATCGGATCGGGCACCGAGATATGGCAATCGGTCCCACGACCCAACAAGGTCTCACGACTCGGATCCAGCGGAAAATTCGTCCCCGCCTGTGAGCCAGATAGAATCGTCAGATAAGCATACACCCAGGTACCTTCCCACACTTACAGCCCAAATTCCCAATTTGAGACTTCTGATCATACACCAGTACCGGAGTGTTTGGGAACTAGGGTTGGCAGGACGATTGTGTGCCAACCGCTTCACGATATAGTTGCTGTGTGTACAGAATCACCTTCTACTCGATCAGTGATAGTTCGCGGCGCATACCGAATCTGAGTGAGTCTCATCGCCGAATGGTATAATGGAGCTGAGCCGTGCCACGTAAGATACGAGAGTTAGTAAGAGACTTGGAGCGTGCCGGTTTCGAGCAGGTGGCAGCGGGAGGCAAAGGTTCTCATCGCAAGTTCACCCACACCAGTTTTGCGGGTGCTGTGACATTGAGCGGACGAGATGGTGACGACGCGAAAAAGTACCAGGAAAAACAGGTGAAGCAGGCTATCGAGGAGGTCCAGCAATGAAGCCGATCGATCAATACCATCGTTGGGTCGAGTGGAGCGAAGAAGACAACGTCTACGTCGGTAAATGCCCTGATCTTATTACCGGCATACACGGCGATGATCCCGTGCAAGTCTACAAGGAACTGGGAGAAGTGATTGAAGACGTCATCGAGCATTTCCAGAGTTCCGGGCGTTCGCTACCGGCCCCTCGCACTCGCCCGATGATGGAAATTTCGTGATCCCCACAGCACCGCACGTCAGCGAGCGGGATCAACCCACAGCCCGAAGCGTAAGCGCCGGGATCACTTTGTTCGCCCCTTTTGTTGATCCCGGCGCTCACGCTACGGGCTGTGTTGGGCGAGCGGGTTGGGTTGCTTGTGTAGCACGTAGTGAATGGCTGCTTGTAGCGCCTCTTCGTTGGGGAGCAAACGCTTGGAGCCTTTGTTAGTCCACCAACGCCTGCCGGTGGACTTACCGTCGTGTTGGGTCAGAACGCGAGAGACGTAGGCCTTCAGATCAGCCAACATCTTCTCCGGCTTGGTGGTTTCTGAGCTGGCGATCACTACATGAAAGTGATCGTACATCACGGCCGCGGCATGGAGAGTCCAACCTCGGTGTCGGCTCGTTTCGAGAAACTGACCGAGGACCAACTCGGCCTGCTCGCGCGTGAGCTTCGCGGCCGTGTGCTTTTGAATATTGCGTGCATAGCGAGCCAATCTCGGCTGCGGCGCGGTGAGTGTAGTGGTTCCGCTCACGACGGTGTAGCTCCAACGCGCGTCGCCAGGCAGCCATGAACCGTACGTAGTGCAGGTGAGGAGCCAAGCGTTTGTGGGCATGGGAGGTTCCCTGTGAATGCGTGGTGTTTATTGATCCCAGCAGACCCACCCGCAAACGCCCAGCGGGCAAACAACCCGCCGGTGGTGGCCAAAAAAACTTCTCGCATCACCCATTACGATCATCGATAATTGGCGATGCACTCGCGTTCATGGTGCGCGGTGCCTTCGTTCTTTGACAACCTAAACAACCACTGGGCGATTACTGCGATCATTGGAACGCAGTAACGACTGTTGCTGCGCGCCGTAGTGGACCTCGTCGACCGGTACGACCTGGGGCGGGATTCCGCGAAATGCAAAAGTCCCTCCTTTTTGCTGGCACCCCATCGTGTCGTATGCCTTTGACCAAGGCCTTTGACAAAATCGATGCACGCAGAAGGAAGGACTTTTGAGTTAAAAAACGTGTTCTTGTTCACAGGGCGACGCTGCAAAAGTGCGCAAAACTCCTGCCTCGCCGCAAATCTGGCGGGACCAATCCCATTGGACTAAAATGAGCCGTTTAGAGGCCTTTTTCCCGGCAAATGCGATTATGAAGCGCTCCGACGTTAATCCTACTGGGTCCTACCCTGTTGGCTCGGAACCGAGCGCGACCTCCACGGAGTTGCTCCGCCAGGCGCAAGCGAACGACCAGGGGGCCTGGGAGCAATTGGTAAACCTGTACAGTCGGCGAATGTATCGCTGGTGCCGCCGCGCCGGTCTGCAATCGGCTGATGCGGGGAACGTCGTCCAAGAGTCGCTGCAGGCGGTGGCTCGCAACCTGGGCGAGTTCCGTCGCGATCGGCCAGGCGACACGTTTCGTGGCTGGCTGCGCAGGATTACCGACAATAAGATTCGCGATCACTTTCGTCGCCAAGGTCGCTCGCTGGACGCAGCGACCGGGGGCACCGACGGATACCATCGCCTGCTCAACCTGAGCCACGAGCAATCACCCAACAGCGAAGTTCCTAGCGATCAACCGACGTGGGATACTTCGATAGCACAGGCACTTTCACCCCAAACCGAAGACCTGCAGGAACAGATTCGACAAATCCGTGATGAGGTGAGCGAGCGCGACTGGAAATTTTTCTGGCGAGTGGTGGTCGATGGTCAATCCGCCGCCGAGGTGGGTCGCGAATTCGACGTCACAGCCAACACGGTCCGCCTCGTAAAGATGCGAATGCTCCGCCGGCTGCGACAACGCTTCGGCGATGCGGAGCAACCCATTAGTGAACCATGATCGAACAGCGAACTACTCCCTGCCCGACCGCCGAGTCGATCCGCCACTATGCGGCAGGGGGTTTCGACGATCAGCAGGCCGAGCAACTCGAAAACCACCTACTGAATTGCCCGCACTGCGAAACGATGCTCGACGAATTGGATGACCCGAGCGACGCGATCATTCGAGCGCTCACCACGTTGCCGATGTCGCCGCACGACGAACCTGCGTATCAGGAGCTGCGGCAATCGGCACTTGCTCAGACGGTCGACTTCCCCAATGCCGCCGCCGCGTCGGCACAGTTGCAACTTGCCAGTCGGCTCGCTGATCCTGACTTGGGTCCCCTGCCCTGCCGACTCGGCAGCTATGAGTTGCTCGCCTGTATCGGTCGAGGTGCCTCCGGTGCCGTCTATCGCGCGCGGCATCTGAAGCTGGAGCAGACCGTCGCTGTGAAGGTGCTCGACTCGTCGCGATCGATCGATCCCGATTCGTTTCTCCGCGAGATGAAGACGATCGGCTCGCTCACGCATCCCAACATCGT
Source organism: Bythopirellula sp. (assembly GCA_965228965.1). Taxonomy (GTDB): domain Bacteria; phylum Planctomycetota; class Planctomycetia; order Pirellulales; family Lacipirellulaceae; genus Bythopirellula. The sequence continues at coordinate 2,847,879 of OZ245849.1, read as the reverse complement.
GCGCGCGACCGACGCGGGCGAGGCCGATGGCAATCACTTCCTGGTGATGGAGTACGTCGACGGCATCGATGCAGCGCGGTTGCTGTTTCGGCACGGCCCATTGCGAGTGGCCGACGCCTGCGATATCGCGCGGCAAGCGGCCTTGGGTTTGCAGTTCGTTCACGAGCAATCGTTGATTCATCGTGACGTGAAGCCATCAAACTTGCTCGTGACGGTCCAAGGCCAGGTGAAACTCCTCGACTTGGGGATCGCCACCCGTTCCGACGAGCACCATGGCGTTGAAAACGGCAAAGCGAGGCCACAGGGAACCTTGGATTATATGGCCCCCGAGGCGTGGAACGATCCCGCGGCGATCGACGCGCGTAGCGACCTCTACAGCCTGGGCTGCACGCTCTATAAGTTGCTGACAGCACGCGTCCCACCGAAACACGAGGACGTGAATATCGCCGCGCTGTCGCAAGTTACTCGCCCGGTACAACGGTTGTTGCGAGACCTGTTAGCCAAAGATCCAGCACGTCGGCCGGCATCGATGCAGCACGTGATCGACGCCTTGGAGCCTGCCTGCCGTAACGCAAACCTACCAGGGATGATCGTAAAGACCTCACCGCAACTTGCCGCGCTCGTGCCAGAAACTACGGATCCCAAGGCGAGGACGAAGCGAAGCGTCTTCAACCGACGCACCGTGATTTTGGGTGCTGCTGCCGCTGGGGGAGTTGCTTTTCTGCTCACCCGACTGCGGTTGTTTTCGCCGAATTCCTTGCAGCGCTCGATCTGGCGACCGCTGGTACCGGTGGAGCCCAAGATTCTTCTCTCCGCCGATCCAGCAACCGCCGTCGACGTCCGCGCGCTGCAGCAAGACGAATTCGAAATCACTTCCGCCGACATGACGCTGGTCAACATGGGGCGGCCAGTCAACGGGCATTTTTCATTTTCAGTTGACTTAGTAGCAGACGACGTCGCCCGATGTGGCCTGTTTTTTCGAGGGCAGTTCGACTATTCGCAACCGAATCGGACGTTACGATTTCAAAGTGTGGAGTTACGAAGCACGATCAATCCGCCTGCGAAAGAACCGGAACACTACCTGTTGTGGAGCGAATGGTTATCGAAGCGCGAGAACGATGCCACCGACGTCACGCAAACAGAATTGGCAACCGTGGCGGTTGAGTTGGATCAGAACGCAAGTGCCCAAAGCCTGCAAGCCACCTTGGGCCGACAAGGGATGCCCGAGATTCACTGGAACGGTCAACCGCTCCACGAATCACGATGGCAACTGTCGTCGGAGGGACGCGCGGTGCAGCGGATGTCGACCGGGCTTCTTCCCACCGCATACCTTGGGTCGATTGGGCTGAGCTGCACGAAGGGAACAGCAGTCTTCAGAAAGCCCCGTCTAACCTACTTGTAACACAGGCTGAGCAAAGAGATCCACAATGCAACAGAGCACCGCACAAGACCGCCAGACTCACATCAGGGCGTTTACCCTGGTCGAGTTACTTGTCGTGATTGCCATCATCGGTACGCTCGTCGGCCTTCTCATACCGGCCGTCCAAGCAGCTCGCGAATCGGCGCGTCAGACGTCGTGCCAGAATAACCTTAAGCAGATCGCCCTCGCCGCACTGCAACACGCCGACCAAAACGAGGGTCGATTGCCTTCGCTGTGGAACCTCCAAGGTGCGCAATTCGAAGTCAACTTCGAGCCCTGGGATTACTTCTCGTGGCGTGTGGAAATGTTGCGGCATATGGAGCAAACTGCGGTTTACGAACTGCTCAGCATGGATCAATTGCCTCTGGGCGTCAGCAACAGGAATGGAGTTTCCACACTAATATCGATCTTTCAGTGTCCTTCGACGCCCGAGTCACCACGCACGATCGATGCACTGGGTCCTGTTGACCAGGGTCCTCAGGACCTCAATGCCGGAGCGAGCGACTACTCTGCCGTGCACGATGTCGCCGATCCATTGCTTTCGAGTGGGATTTTCCCTGCCGCTTGGGCGACGAAGGGACCCGTCGATTTCGTAGACACCACAGGCACGCCCGCCTTCGCATCCGATCCCCAGAGCGCCCGAGTCCGTACGCAGTTTGGGCACCTGGCGTGGATCCGTGATGGTCTGTCCAATACCGCGCTAGTCGTTGAACAGGCGGGCAAGCCGCTGCACTTTAATCGCTCCCGCACTAGCACTGCCGAACTACTTCGCGAAGGTCCGTGGGCCACCGCCGAGCTCTCTTCAATCTATGCAGCCGGGATCAACGTCGACAACCAGGCCGGAATCTATAGCTTCCACGTGGGCGCAATGACCGCGATGTGCGACGGTTCTGTCCATCTATTTTCCCCCGAGATGGAGGTCGAAGTCATCACCGCCCTGCTCTCCCGCAAGGGCGCCGAAATCATCAACAGTAGCGACTGGCAGTAGCACCAAACGGCAACCTTGCAGTCGATCGGTACCGCTCGCCCAACCAGCCAATGCGCAACACGTTGGTTCAGCACCTAGCCCACTGCATAGCGAAGCCTTACAATGGGCGCTTTCGGGCTGTGGCTCAGCTTGGTAGAGCGCTGCGTTCGGGACGCAGAGGTCGCTGGTTCAAATCCAGTCAGCCCGACTCTATAATAATAGAGTATTTTGCGTTCGCGAAACGACCGGTCGACTCGCAGTACCCACAATTCTACCCGGAATCCGGGCTGCGAGCCGACCGATTTGGACGTTCCTAAACTTGTTTCGTCAGGTTTATTGGGAGGTCCACCATGCCCCGTCGTTCTTCTGGAAAACCGTGGCTGCACGAGCATTCTGGTTATTGGTGCAGCACGATTGATGGCAATCGCGTCTACCTCGACAAAGATTACAAAGCTGCTTGTCGCAAACTGAAGCAGCAGCTCACTGAGAAAAAACGCATTGAGCAAGGTGCGACCGTCGAGTGGCTCGATGCCTCGATAGCCGTCTTGGCTGATGAGTTTCTCGATGATATTCAAGCTCGCAAGAAACCAGGCACCCACGAAGGCTACCGCTATCGCTTGCTGAGAGCTTTGAAGATCATCGGTCCTAAAACCCGCGTAGCGGACATCGGCAAGCTCCACCTCGCCAAGATCGAACGGCGGATGAGCGGCAACTATAGTCCAACGACGATTAAGGACACAATCGCCAGTCTCCAAGCAGTTTTCTCCTGGGCCGTCAAACACGACTTGCTGATCGAGAATCCATTGATTGCTTACGTCAAACCTGCTGCCAGGGCTCGCACACGCACAATTAGTGACTCTGAGTTTGACCTGTTGTTGGAGCATAGCGACAGCAGCTTTCAGGACGTTCTCGTTGCCATGCGTTGGACAGGCTGCCGACCGGTTGAGATTCGCACTTTGATCTGGGATTGGGTCGATCTGGAAAGGGAACTTTGGATTTTGCCGGACCACAAGACTATTACACGGCAACGCAACCCACTTCCAAGGACAATCCCACTGGCACCAGCAGTCATGGAAATCTGTGTCAGATTGGTTCAGCAACGACAGGAACCTACCGATCATGTTTTCTTGAACCCACGAGGAAATCCCTACACTAAAGATGCACTTTGCCGGAAGATGTCGAGACTCAGGAAACGAGCTGGTATCAGCTCCAAGGCAGGCGAGGAATTGGTGCTCTACTGCAACCGTCATACGTTCGGGTCCCAAGCGTCTGGACGCGTTTCTGACATCGAGTTGGCAACCCTCATCGGGCATACCGATGTTCGGACTACCCAGCGCTATGTTCATATCAACACTGATCGTCTGCGGGATATTCAGCGTCGAGCAATGGGTCCAACTCAGGAAAGTGCCTAAATGATTCTCCATCGGACAGATGAGGTCTTCTTAGCTCCGGCAATTTCTCGCTGGTCGATGGAGCAATTTGCCATCGAGACTCCATCGTTTCAATTACATGGTGAGGAATACGAACGGCCTTGCCGTACTTTCCTGCTGAGGGAATGGTGAATGCGCCTGGGAGTTTTCCGGACTGCACTAATCGCTGCACACGATCCGTGCTAACTCCCCAGCGTTTTGCAAGCTGACCGACACTCGACGATGCGCGTACTGCAGGTTGTCGTGGCATTTGGAGTTGTTCCGAGATCTATGTTTGATACTTGCTGTCTTCAGCTCTGTCCGTCAACGGGTTCCTCTTCTCTGCTACCGCTCACGGGACGGCACCTCGATTGCCAGGCGATGACAGACCTCACGAGCCGCCTGATAGAGCGGTAGCTCAAACAGCTCCGCTGCCAGATCGAGCTGGTTCCCTTGAGAACCACACTTGAAGCAATGATAAATGTTCTTGGAGAGATTCACCGAAAAACTACGGCTCCTTGGGCTATTCGAATTGTGAATTGGACATGGGCCCCGTGGTTGTTCGCCTGACCGTGCCGTCGGCTGCCAGCCCACAAGCTCCAGCACTTGAGCGATGGAAACCTGTTGCCTTAACGCGACGTAATCAATCAGCTGTGTATGTTGAAGTTGTCCCATACCTAACACTTACGCCATCTGACGTTTCGGTTCAAACCGAGGAGAGGAACTTGTCTCACTTGTTGTCATTAGCAGATCCTGGGAATCACTTGATACCAAGCAACGTGAAACAGCCCAGCACTGCCGTACTGATACACCAGCTGCTGCCCAGCAGGACTGCGGGTCTTAATGACTAGCGTATTCGAGCCCCGTTTTCGCCACGCATGACCACCTGCAAACGCGAAATCAATTTCATCGCTCCGAAAGAGCCCAAAGATCCGGTTGCCACGAAAATACCGATCTGCTAACGCTAAATCGCCATTAGCGAACAGTGTTAGCGTTCCATCAATGGTGACATTATCAGCCGGTAGCGAACAGTCAGGCAGGTCAACAGAACCCGTGTAGAGTAGAGGAATCTTTCGGCCTTGCAGCTTGGTTTTAGCCATTGGGATTCCTTGTCATTGAATCACGCTTAATGTCATGGTTGGATAAATACTATTTGAGAAACGTAGAAGAAGTGGAGCAATGCAGTCGAATCTGCAGTTGCTCCACAATGGGGATAGCGACGTGGAACCTCACCGCAGTTGGGCTCAATCGCATGAGTTCAGGCAGATCTCCGCCGCAGCAGGACTACCAAGGCGAAACGGTCGCAAGCAGAGCCGAGAGGACTCTTGCTGAATACTCCTGAAGTTCAGTAGGTAACCGATAGTACCCAGCAATACAGAAGCTGAGCCCCGGCAGTAGCATAAGAATCCAAACAGTTCGTTCCCGCTTACGACTCCATCCATAGTTGGTTCGCATGTTTTCCGTCCTTGTAAATGTTGAATCGAGCAGTTTTTCTGAAGCCGCAGCCACAGAAGAAATGTTTGCTCGATTCGGTTGTTAACCAGCTCATTTGCGGCGAATCCACAAATGCCCTGGAGTACTCCGCAATTGGTCGTCTGTGAGTGGTCAGTAAAGGCGTAGTCGACCGTCTCCGTGGCGACGAATGATTTGAGCGATCTTTTCCGCGCTATAGCCTCGCCCCAATAGATCGATGGCGACCAGCTGACCGTCGGTATCAATCACGGTCGCGTCAGGTCTGATGGTGCTGTGTTGAGTAAAACTGTCTTCATGAGTCCAGGTGATGGCTGCTTCGGGCGAGGTTCGCAGCAGGTTTAGGTACAGTCCAGCAACATTGATGTCGTGCTCTAGCTCTCGACTTCGTGGCGGCCTACAGCGGCCCCCAAAATACGCCCGGGATTTTTCGGTGCTGGTAATGCAGCTGGTTCGTGTTAGTGCTCCTGCCTGCCATCGCTTGGCATTCTGCCACGCGATCTGCTGGGATGAATACGAAGCGACCTGTTGGGGATCACGCTCAAGAATTGCCGTAGGCATCTCCAAATGGGTGACGCTGGCATGCCAGGAATGCCCAAAACCGGCCGCAGCTAGTTTGCGAATCGCTCGGTGGGCACACGCTAGTGGGTCCGTCATGCCCGAGTAGAAGTGCTGGGCAATCTGGTGTGCGGTGAGTACGCGGACCTTTGTTGCTAGTATTCTCGCTATTTCGCTAGGAACCTCACCAAGCATCGTGTTCTCCAGCGCGCGCTGCGCGTAAGTGCGCTACAGGCGCCAACTTGCGCATCAATCCATCGGGACCGGGCAGCGATCTTGGTGTAGTCGTAGAAGCGAACATCGAGAAACTCTTCAAACAACTCACCATGAAGTCGCTCCCACGGCAGGTCACTGCAGCCGTTGAGCCGCATCGCCGGCGTCATGCCGGCGGCCCTGGCATCATCGCGCAACGCCCGTAGATCGCATCGCAACAGATCCAGAAAGTGCTCCTGGTCCTCCAGATACAGTGCCGTTCTCCGATCGCGTGCGTTGGCCGATTGAACCATCGTCATCCGTCCTGACGTGTGCCCCAAGCATAGCTTGAGGCACGATTCAGTTGCTGCCGGGCAAAACACCCCGGAAGTCAGGTAGAGGACACGCGAGTAAACGCCCACCTCACGAGACTTGTCGGTTTTTGACGAGGAACTAATCAGCGAACGGGGTCTACCAAGTTTTTGAAGAACCTCCATTGCGGTAAAGTTGTGGTGAAACATCGATTGCGGGTCCGAAGTTCGTAATACTCGCAACTTCGAACGCGTTTTTTTCGGCAGTAGGTTTGCCATATCAAGCCATCCTGTCTGTGCAGCGATTGGTTAACCGAGGCGGCTGCTGCAATGCCCCATGCCTCGTTGCTTGCTCCAGATGAGGTACAACCAACGAAACTAAGTGCGACAGAATGTGCTTCTTTTTGATGGTGGCGGTCTTACCGAAAAAGCCTAGCCTGGTGCATGCCCAAATGCTTTAAGTGACGAAAACTCCGAGCGAATTGAATCACGTGTTCCGCTTCTCTGGTTCCCGTTTCGCAGGTTCTTGCTTGACTAGTGACTTTGGTTCTTGCACGGCACTGCGGTCAACTGTCCAGGGAGTTGACATTCGAATCGGTGTCAGCACACTGCTATCGCAACGCGGACAGCGCTGTGGTTTGGCGTTTGCAAAGAACTTAGCCGTGCAACGCCCGCAGGTCGTGTACCAAGTCTGCGGCATTGGATTATTGGGTTGCTTCATGATTGCTTACCTCCGAGCTGCCACGTTGTTTCTTGAGTGATCCGGGAAATTAGTGCCAACAACTGCTCGCGCCGGCCGCGAGCTGCTTCATCTAGAGTTTGATTCACGCTACGCTCGATCTGGCGCGGCTCAGGCGATTGCGGCTCGTCACATAATGGCTTGGTAGGTAGCGGCTTGTTTTTTAGCTCGCGGTGCTCTGCAATGGACTTGGTGGGTGGGATGATCGTGAACGGAATCGGATCACGATGCCGATCGCCCAAGTTAAGCACGGCATAGGCCTTCATCGCCTCAGCGCTGAGACGCAGTATCGAATTGCGAGTAAGGCCCGGTTCTTCCACTTCGCGCACACTCGTGCTAACTCCCATGCCGTGAAGGCTTGAGCCAACGTCGTCTCGCGTGACATCAAGGCTGCGGTCGCGGAGTTCGTTGGTCTCTTCACGCGACGTGGCCGAAAATACAATGCGCTGACACTGACTTCTTACTACCGGCCCCAAGTCACCACCGGAAGTCTTAAGCTGTTCAAAATCCTGGAACAATAAGTAAAAGTGCAGATGATGTTTGCGGCTCATTGTGAGACCCGCATCGACATTGGCTTTGGCATTAGCCACTTGAGCGTACTCGTCGATCGCTAGTTGAACCTCTCGCGTTGACTTGCCGGAATTGGAGCGAGCGGCGGTCTCACACATTACTGACACCGCCTCCATCAACCGCACAAAAAGCCGAGGTCGCAATTGCCCCATTAAGGGCCACAGCTCCCAGCTGCTTCGGTTTCACATCAACGCCTAGCCGACATGCGGCAATAGAATTGTCGCCAGGGCAATGACCCAACATCGAAGTCTCATCGTCGTCATCTCCATCTTCAAGGGTGAAATGGTAGACGTACTGACCGTCTGGCCATGACCGTTTGAGAGGCACCCTTGCGTTAGGAAGAGTTCCTAAAGAAAGAGGAGCGCCGGCACGGACCGCTCCCACTCAGGTACGCCAATACCCACGAAGCAGACAGCCACGAAATCCGACGCCCCATTCGGGGCGTGGAGTCCATGCTTGCTATCGCTATGCTTCGTTTCTTATGGCACCAACGTTGGTGCAACTCAGAGTTTTGGCGTTTTGAGTGGGAAACGTTATAGCTGGACGTACACACGTCTGGTCAAATTGTGAACTCTCATTGTACCATCCGTGCTGGAGGCGACAACTTCATGCCAAACATCCTAGAAACAAGGGAGTTACGACTTGCGGAGGCGAAACGTTGCAGCGGGTTTGGAGCGAAGGATAACGTTGGCCTTGAAACGTCCACCAGAGCAGTTGTTCTGTCACTTGGGGAACAGGTCTTGAATCTGACAGCGAAACACTTTGCAAAGGTGTTCGAGGGTGTCGATGGTTACGTTTTGGGCTTGGTTTTCGAGGTTATTGAGCGTCGCCTTAGAAAGACCTGTCAGCCGCGCAAATTCGCTGCCTGACATAGTCCCTCGTTTGTGCTTCAAGAATCTTGCCAATCGCTTGCGGTATTGTCCCATGTGTGCAAATGTATGCACAAAAACGTCTATCATGTTAGACGATTGACAAAGCCAATGAAGCGAATTCGTTTACCGAAAGGAATCTCAGATGGCTCTCCCGAGGGGCCGCTTGACTCAACAAGCGGTTGCGCCTTTATGGTCGGCTTTCTGCAAGGTTTTGAAGCAGGGGCAGCCGGCCTAAAGGAACCTGACCTGGAAGAGATCGAGCGCCGCTACGTTGAAGCGCAACAAGATCTAGTGCTTGCAATCAAGGAAGATCTAGATCGCAGCTAGGCGACTTCCACATTTTCCATGGTTAAGTGATGATCGATGATTTCTTTGGCTTGTTGGAGGGTCTGAAACGTCTCATCATTGCCGCCCGTATCGGGGTGGGCCTTCTTCGATGCTTTTAGATAACAGGTCTTTAAGAGATCACCATCCTCTAGCATCGCGTAGCCCGTCGCTGGCTTAAATCCAGCCAATTCGGCTACGTACTCAGCAGCTTCTTGGGGACTGGAAAAGTATCGCTCCTGCTCTTCTCCCGGCGGTAGCCCTTTCCAGCCGGCATATTGCTGCCCGCCCTTCGTAGCACCATACCTTTCGATGGCCCGTTGTGCTTCCAGGGTGAGAGCAATCGCCCGCAGGTTATCCTTCTGTTTGCAGTAATTCCCACACGGATATTGGAGCGGTCCTTGCTCGGGGTGAGAAAAGGTAAGTCGCACCCTTGGGGAATAGGGTTCCGACACGCTCGGGAATTTTCCGCGGGCGCGGCGCAAATCGGATTCCGATACATCTAGCTCGATAATACCTTGCTCCACGTCGAGTCGATCGAGCTCATAAGCGATTTTATCGAGCGTATCATGGACAGTCGACTTGAACTGACCCCACTCGCGCCGAACATCCCCCCATTCGTCTAGTTCTTCTTCCGGGTAATCATCTCGCAGTGCTGTAAATCTGATCTTAACCATAGCAAGGATGTGCCACAGCCATTCGCGAAAGTCAATAGAATCTCCATGAAGCGCTTCCCATAGATTCTTAAGGCTCCTCAGCGCAAATCCAGTGAACGATTCAATCATTCTTGGATATCCATTGCCTAATCTGAGATAGTTTGTTTTTGCTTGAGCTTGAGTTTCCTGCGGTTTCTTGGTGGAGTTGCGATATTCGTATCGAGCAACAATCGCTTATGATCATCGCTGTCCCACGACTTGAGCCATTGATCGCGTCCTGATGGAGCTTGGACTTGATGTTCTACTTCTTCATCTTCTGCGACAGCGATCTGCTCGAGTGCATTGCCCGAAACGGTTTCCTGGCGAACGTATTCAGGAGCGAGAAACATCGCGGTAGCGCCCCGGTTTCTGCTGGGCAACTCAATATTATAGAACTCCGCCGGCAAGATCTCAGTCTTCTGGATATGTTGTTCCGCCAAACTCCTAGAAGCAGGAAATACCTTTCCGTGTTCGGATTGTAACCAGTGCACCGTCTCATACTGGCCGCAGAGGCCACTCGCCCAGCGGGCGCTTTCTTCCGACTCGAGTCTACCAAGCGTCTTGTACGAGCATTGAGCGACGATTTCGTTGCCAGCCTTATCGCTGCCACACGCGTCGCGAAATCCTTCGATATCTTGAAACGATAAGACCAAGCTGCCTCCCTTCGATCTCGATTTCACCGCGAAGTAGGGGATGAGGTCACGGCGTAGTAGCGGCCCCGCAAGCCGTGCCTCATCGAGCCACAGCACGATCTTGCGACGACTGCAATTGATCAGCATATCGACCTCTTGTACGACCGTGCGGAAGAGGAGTTCATTCACAACATCGAGCGCTCTGCGAGAAGTGGCGTTGACCCCTAGCAGCAGTATCGATTCTCCATCCAGCCACTCTCGGATGCTGAGCTTCTGATCCGACGGTAGGCGTTGCCACAGAGCGGCAACTGGTCGGTAGTAGCTCATCCGTGAAGCGATGGTCGTAAAAATCTTGTAAGCGACGTCTTCGTCGAAGCAAAAATTGTCGAGGGTTTCGATGCCCTCAGCGTCGCGGTTGAGGACCGTAGTGATTCGATTCATTGAAAGCGAGGCATATACCAAGTCGCAAAACATCCAATCTCTGGGAGTATGGCGAATCAACGATTCGATGACGGCTGCGACGACTAGCCGTGCCGAATCGGTCCAAAATCGATTCGTCCCATCTTTTTCTTCAGGGAAGATGCCTGCTGAGAGATTGAGGGCCTCAGACGGGGTGGTCACGTCGGCTGCGACATCCCAGGCCACCACTCGTGGCATTGTATCTCGCATGTCGAAGGGATTGAGCGAATAGACGGGACAAGTCACCTTGATCTTTGAAAGATAGGGGACGATGTCATTTTTTGCATCGAGAATAAGGCACCGAGAATCCGAGCCAGCCTGAATCCCGACTAGGAAATTCTTGAGCAGTCGCCGCTGAAGCAGCGTCTTGCCACTGCCGCTGGTTCCGGCAAACAGAAAATGATTCGTCAGCACGCTCGCCGGAAGTAGTTCATTACCGAACTCCAGCGGCAGCTTCCCGACATTTGAAGAGTATGTCTTCGGGGACCGTGGTCTGCGTTTTCCCCGAGTGTGTTTTTGGATGCGATACCAACGCCGTACAGGTCCTGAAAGTAATAACGCACACGCAACCAGCCCGCCGAATATTACGGCAAGAATCGACTTCTCAAAAACTCTCTACATAATCGTGAGCGAGTTCTTTGGGTCTCGACCGGCTCATCTGTCGCGCGAGTGCCTCAATGCTCTCCCCACCAGTCAGCTCGTCCGTATAGAAATAGGTAACACCTCTCGCGCGAGAGCCTTGGACGTAGGAGATCTCGCGGTCGGTCATGGGACCGCCAAGAAGTACGAACCCTCGTTCTACGGATTTTCCCTGGGCGGCGTGTGTCGTGCTGGCATAACATAGCTCGAGATGGTCGTAGGATTTCGTGTCGACCGTGACACCGAGGCCATCATCCAGTTTGACACACAATTGGTTGTCGGCTGGAGAGACTGTCGTGACGGTTCCCATTTCACCATTTCTTAGGAACAGCAGCGCGTTGTTTTTAGTAAACAGCACGCGATCTCCAACGTGAAAATCATTGCTGCCAACGGTGAGTGACTCTTCACTTAACTGCCCTGCACGCTGACGCTCGTACTGGCAAAGCCTGTTGATGGTGACTCGTTCTAGGTGGGTGCCGACTAAGATGAGGTTACTGCGAACGTCATGTAGCGCCGATTTAGCCCAATCCTCCACTAGTTTCTTCATGACGACATCGCGATCTGAGCCAATATGCAGCAGTCCACGTTCGGCATACCGGGCGAGAGCGGAGCCAGCCTTACCTGCGGCCAGCTCATGAACGCTTTCTCGCATCCAACGCCTACGTTGGCGGATAATCGCCTGAAGCTCAAAACAACCAATCCGCTCGGCAATACCTCGAAAAGGAGCTCCCGCATCAATGGCTTGAAGTTGTCGATGATCGCCCACCAGTACTATCTTTGCATTAACCGAGTCCGTCAGTGTGATTAGTAGCTCAAGTTGTTTCGTACCGATCATGCCAGCTTCATCGACTACCAACACTGTTGAAGGAGTGAGAGTTTGTCGTCCGATTTGTATGTCACTTAGCAACTTATGGATATGCGTGCTTGGAATAGCGGAGCCTTCCTCCAAGCGTCTAGCGGCTGCAGCTGCCAAGGCAGTACCGATTACTTGAAGACCTGCTTGATTCCAGATTTCCCGGGCGGCTTGCAAGAGCGTCGTCTTGCCGGTTCCTGCCATACCATTGAGGCAAACGGCTCTGGAATCTCCGGTAGTGATATGCCGAATGGCTCCGATCTGCTCGGCATTTAGATGTTCAAAGCCACCGAGCACATTAGCGACAATGCTAGCGGAAACGGTATGGGTAGAATCTCCTTGGGCTCTAAGTACGGCATCAAACAGGCGAAAGCTATCTCATTCGCAGCCCGGCATCGTTCTGCTGCGGACGATTCCCGGCGTGGGCATTCGAACAGCCGAGGCCTTTCTTGCTTATGTCGATAATCCACAACGATTTAAGCGGACGAAGGCAATAGGAAGGTACTTTGGGCTCGTTCCCTCCCAGGATGCTTCAGCAGGAGTAAACCGTCTTGGTCGAATTACGAAAGAAGGGCCAGGCACGGTGAGAAAGGTATTGGGCGAAGCTGCCTGGCAAGGCATTCGCCGTAGTCCGACAATCCGCGCCTTCTACGAACAGGTCCGGCAAGGAAGGGATGATCGAAAGAAGAAGGCATTGGTAGCAACGGCCCATTATCTGGCCCGCGTCATGTTGAGTATGCTTCAAACTGGAGAATGCCGGCGGGAGACAAAAGTCGTTGAGAAAACGGCTGTTGCTTAGAGTTCGTCAATATACAAGCCAACAGTTGTCGTGCGGGTCAAAAAGTCAGACCTCGATTGGACGAGACTGGGGATCCACCCCACGGAAGTGAATGAGGCTGACGTTCGAAAAATGACTTATGGCGCGTCGTCTGCGACAATGCCGGATAGATGTTTGGTTGCCCGCAGTCGACCTGTACGACTTGACAAAGGCTTGCTCATAGATGTCCGTCAAGAAGCTATGTAAGCCGGGTTTGATAACTTGGAAGCCCTTCGACTTCCTTTCCAAACCTGAGGAGCTGAATCATGGCAAAGATATTGGCAATTGACCTGGGCAAGTACAAGAGCGTCGCCTGCACCTTCACAACCGAAAGAAAGTGCTAACCGTATCCGGTTGCCCCGGGGTAATTGGACACGGTTAGAACTTTTCTCCACCGAAATGGATACCTGGCCACCGCAGCTCACCCAGGCACTGGCCGCAACTGCCGCAACTGCACTTGCGGTGTAAACCGTAGGTGCAGCTGTGCCGCGACTCGAACACCGCTCCACCGAATTCTTCACCTCTAACAACCCGTTAGATCGTCACTATCACATCGTTTCTTGGTATTTTGGCGTGCATGGCTCGTTCGAGTCTACCGTTTGCACTTGACCTATGTCATATGGCGCTAAGCCAGCGGATCGCTTTAGGAATCGCATTATCAGGTACAGGATCGGATGGAAGAACACGATCATGAAGATGGCCTTTACGGCGTACTGTCCAACAAAAGTTTCAACTATCGGTGCAGTCCCAAGAAACGCAATTGGAACAAAGATTCCCGTGTCCACTAATTCCGAAAGCAGAGTTGAGAAGACATGCTTGATTATGAATGGACTTTGCCTCCATCGCTCAATCAGCCGGTTCACGAGTCGCCTGCCGACGAATGCCGCAAATTGACCCGCAACTACAAAGCGAAAAGTTGGTCCTAGTACGAACGAATACGCCGTCTGACGATCGAAGTCGCCCTGGTCAACCCAATATTCTGCCGCAGGTGCCGCGGCGCATGCCGCGAAGACCATTACCGCAATCACGTTCGCGAGGATCGATACATGGACACAGAGGTCTCCGGCCGATCGACGAAATAGCTCATTGATGATGTTTAGCACCATCAACGAGCCAAGAAACGCGAATACAGTGACCGAAGCACCATAGCCACCTGGGAGTGCGACTATTTTGTTAGCACCCGCCGTGGCTGCGACGCTTAGACCGACGTAGATCGCCAAGAGTAACGAAAACAGTTGTGAAGGAGCGTGCGTTTTTGTTTCCATGAATCCTACTCCACATTAGAAGTGAATCTCAACTGCCTCGAGTTGATCGCCAAACCCTATCAAACAGGTCTTCGCTGCCGGCGCTTAACGCTGTACGAACAAAATGGATGAACGCCGCGGTGAAGCTGTGGCCGAAGCTACAATTCGTGAACGAGTCATCCTCTAGATCGCCCGTCGGAATAAGACCAAATGCACCGTGTAGAAGATCATCCGGATCCGCACTTCGGTACAGACAATACTTGTGCTCAGGAGCGCATATTCCATGTAGCCCGCAACGAATACCGTGCAGGTTAGTCGTTGCCAATCCAGGGTCACTGCCAGCCTTCTCCAGGCGCCTCTCGACTACTTCCCGAAAGTTGAGGAAGGTTGTTTCAAAGAATTCAAATCCCGGAAACGGCAGATTTGTCGAATCTCGATATCGGGCTACAACCTCTGAGTCTGGCCAGAGGTAGACAAAGAAGGCTCCCCGGCTTAGTGCGCGGCAAAGTCGCGACCCCAGTCTGTCCCAGTGGGTTTCGTCGAGTTCTCTGGGAAGTGTGTTTGTGCAGAGCATCAAGAATAAATCGCTCTCGTGCATCGCGTCGAAAAAATTCTCAATCGCGGGAATCCGATCCTGAACGGCGCCGGATTCTCCAGTGCACCCCGACCAATGAGCGCGAATCAAGTCTGCGAGTGAGGCACTTGAGAAATCGATTCGGGTACCATCGCTATCCCGATGCCTCGCCCGATGACGCTTGGTTGTGTATTCGTATGCCTCAGCATCAATGTTCAGCCGCAGTTCGCGCGACAGCTTGTCAACAACGTCCTGCGGATAGCTGTTCTGCCCAAGCCAGCCCCTCAATGAATCTGGCTTCTCACCGATTCGACGTGCGAGTTCGGTTTTCGAGACCCCTAGATCTGCCAGTTCTTTGGCTACAACTTCACTCAAATCTGGCAACTTGCTGCTCCGACGTGTTCTTGCTGTTTTTTGCTTAGCCACAGAACCCTCCACCGAATTCAACGCTTCCTCTCGGTTGCAACAATACATAACATACCAATTCGGTATGCCACACACAACCACCAAATCCAATATACTGAAGGGCGACACTGCTGTGAATATGCGTCTCTCATGGCCCAAGAAGAAGCACCTTCGACCAAGCAGCACCGAGAATCAAGCACTTTTTACGAAAGGACTTACGAAGAATATGGGGGAATTGGCTCCCCAATTGACCAAGTCACCTCTATGTTATACAACGGTGAAACCGGTGCAACCGGTATCCATTTCACTTTCTGTCATTGTTGTTAAAAGACTCTCTGCCAGTGCGGCACGCCAGCCGCGAAAGGAGATCGAAGATGTCAAAGATCGACAAGCTTTCTGCCCAGCGAAACGGTCGTCCAATCACAAGCAGTCTTACGAGCGTCGAGGTGCTGAGCCGCAACGATCTCGAGTTCAACGTCGCTGATGGTCACATGGGGTTTGAAGATGCGACATGGATGTCTCAATTCAACGAATTGCTAGTGGAGGTTGAGGCGGAATCAAAGAAGCTCACTGACCGAGAAGCCGAGTCGATCTACATAAGTCAATTCACGCGTCTCTTTGGCCAGACAAAGGCTATCGGGGCGAACTACAAGGTTCTGCCTAGCGCCTCCCTTTCCATCGACGTATTGATGGCGCTTGCAAATCGTCGCCAGTGGCGTGTTCAACTTATCCACCCATGTTTCGATAATCTTTACCACTATGCGGCCGAGCGTGACATTCCCTTGACGCCGTTGTCCGAAACGGATCTTTGCCGAGACGGGGCCGACGCCGTTGACACGCGGCACGGTTTGGTCGTATTGATTGATCCTAACAACCCCACGGGGGCATTCATTTCCCAACATGCGTTCCGGGAGATTGCGAGGAAATGCGCTCGTGCACGCACAACGTTAGCACTTGACTGCAGCTTCCGCGCATACCATCCACAGCCATATGACCACTATGCAATTCTTCAAGACGAAGGTGTTTCATATGTGGTCATCGAAGATACGGGCAAGACCCTCCCAACTCGCGAAAGAAAGACGTCGTTGATTGTATGCTCCAACGATCTCAAGCACGATGTCAACGAGCTTTGCGAGATCCACGTCCTCGGCTGGTGCAGCCCAGTGATCCTGCTATGCGAGCGATTGTTCGCGCGTATTGAGGAAGTTGGACTTGAATCGGCCCTGCACGCGCCGATCCTCGAACGGCGTCAACAACTTCGCCGCGCTCTGTCTGGCACTTTCCTGCGGCCGGCGCCAGAAGCGATGAATAGCACGTTGCCCGTCGAGTGGATCGAGATTACGGATGATCGCTATTCCGATGAAGTTCTTACGGCGCACCTACGGGAAGAATACGGACTCGGCCTCCTACCGGGGCATCATTTCTTCTGGCAGTCGACTGGGACCATCGATCGGTTCGTGCGCTTCACGTTACTCAAAGACACGTCGACGTTTGAGGTTGGTGCCAAACTTTTGCGAGACGCGATCCTAAACGTGGGACCATAGGCGCGGCAAGTCCATACAAACTCGATCGGGCCGGTTCCCGACAGCCAGGGATTGAATTGATCGTTAACCGCATCAGGATTGGTCATGGAATACAGCAACGACAGGCAGTGTTCTCCTCGCTTTACCGGAATTGCGACATTCTTTCGCAGTGAATACCGCCCACACTCCGCGGATTGGCAAGACGTCGATATAGGATGCATTGGTGTCCCGTTTGATGGAGGGACCACGAATCGCCCTGGTGCGCGGCTGGGACCGCGCGAGGTTCGCAATCAGTCAACGATGATCGCGCCATGGAATCCAGCCCTCCATGTCAACCCATTCTCGCTTCGTCAGATTGCCGATTTAGGCGACATATGGGTCCGTCACCCGTTTCGAGATGTCAAGGACTGCTTGGGCGAGATCAGAGGATTCTTTGACAAGCTCGTCGCGTCAGGTGTTTCACCCCTATCCGTCGGCGGGGACCACTCGATTTCCTTTCCAATTCTTCAGTCTCTGGGATCGAGTCATCCTCTTGCCATGCTCCACATCGATGCTCATTGCGATACGGGAAATGGCTATATGGGATCGAAATATCACCACGGGGCGCCCTTTGCCCGCGCGGTAGAGGATGGCGTCCTTGATCCGCACCATACCGTGCAGATTGGGATTCGAGGGCCCTTGAACAACGACGACATTTGGAAATTCAGCCGCGCTGAAGGAATGCGCGTCATCACCATGGAAGAATGCATCGCGCGCGGGCTGGACGACGTACTTGCTGAGGCACGCGACATCATTGGTACCAATCCCTGTTATCTGTCGTTTGACATCGACGCTCTCGACCCTGCGTTTGCGCCCGGGACTGGGACCCCAGTTGTGGGAGGATTTACAAGCCGCGAGGCCATTCAGCTTGTTAGAGGTGCACGCGGCCTAAACCTTGTCGGGGGCGATCTCGTAGAAGTCTCACCCATTCTGGACTCTGGTAGCGGAGTGACCTCACTTGCAGCGGCCACGATTCTCTTTGAGATCCTCTGTGTGCTAGCGTTGGGAAGGGCAAGCTAGATGAATTCACACCAACACTGGGCGATTCTGTCGACGGTATTCTGGGGAGCGTCCTTCACCCTCATTCCATTCGCACTAGAATCGTTCACACCTTTTGATCTCCTTGCTGCGCGATTTGGCATCGCTGCGGCCGTCTACGGACTCCTGTTGGCGACCGGTGTAATTAAGGCGGTGAGCATTCCGTCCGACCATTGGCCTCGCTTTGTTGTGATCACGATACTTACGGTCGTGGTTTACAACCTCTCCCTCAATGTCGCACAACAGAATCTGCCAGCCGGACTTGCAATTCTTGTCGTGCAGTCCGCGCCAATACTCATCCTGGTTTCCGAACGATTCACGACCGGCCAATTCCAAGTTCGCCGCCCTTGGCTAAGCGTTGCTACATGGGTAGTCGGCACTCTGTTTGTTGCCATTCACTATGGAGTAGGCACGATCGCCGGTAGTCCGTTGTCGTTCGCCGTGCTTTGCCTCACTCCTGTTGCTCTGGCCGGCTACAACACTCTCGCCGGCCCCCTGCTTGAGCGCTTTGGCGCCGCAAATGTTTGTGCACAAGTCTTTATCGTTGGCGGCTCCATTCTATTCCTGCTCCGATGCGGTAGCTCCACATTTTGGGTCCAAGTTTCGTCAGCTACTCCGACTTCGCTATGCGCGCTAGCGGCACTCGTTTTGCTGACAACTGTAGTCGCATACACTCTATGGTTCTGGCAAGTGGCCGAGCGCGGTGCCTCCGAAATGGCGGTCTACCTCAACCTGGTTCCTGTCTTTGGTCTCGTTTTTTCTGTCACTCTGCTTCGTGAGCCGGCGTCACCGTGGTTGGCAGTTGGTGGCGCGCTCGTAGTTCTGGGATCGGTCTCCTGCGGAAACAAATCGCGCGCCCACGTGCACGTCGTCGCAGAGAGCGATTGTAGGCGTGACAGCTGCAACCAATCGCCCGATAATCAGGCCGCTGATATCCGTTGCGTCCAATCCCGACCGTCTGATCGACGGTGGTAGCTCAAATTGGCCGCGACGACCGGCATTGCAATTCTCCAGGCTCCACGCGCTGAAATAGATGGGCTCGGCCGCCTGCAGCCTGTCGAGGGACTCGACGTGCGGCAATTGCGCAAGGTATCGATAAACTGCCGTTTTTGAACTCTTGCAGTGTAAACTCGAAATCGAGTCAGATGGATTTGAACTGCGATACGGCTATTTCGCTTATCGCCTCTAATCACTTTCACATGATGGCGATGTACTCTGCGACTCGGGCTGCCTTGCTTGGCAGTGGCCAGATCGCGGAGTACGCAAACGACAGGGGCGGATTTGCAGGTATCACCCCTAAGAGAAGTTCGACGGTACCTGAGGTTCTGCGTCACTAATGGGTACCCAGAATGTACCCGGAATAGCGAGGACATACCCTCAATTACGAGAGTTACGTTCAATCGACCTTCGACCTTGATGGTCGCAAGTCATTTACTACAATGGCGTTACATTTCGTTACCTGGAACGACCTTTACGTTCGGGACGCAGAGGTCGCTGGTTCAAATCCAGTCAGCCCGACTGATTTCTGCCGAGTTTTAGAGCAATTTAGATCGACCGATCTACAAAACTCTGCATCTTATGCACGGTAAATGCACGGTATCCGTCTTCCAGCAACCTATGTTTTGCTTGGAGGACTACAGACCGATGCGACTTCCCAAAACCGTGGCTACGCACCCAGAACCAGACTTGGTATGTGCAGATCAACGGTAAACAGCACAATCTCGGCAAAGACCGAGAGCAGGCGTTTGCCAAGTTCCACCAGTTGATGCACCCCGGCGCTCCAAACAGCAAGCACACAGTGCGTGAAGTGCTAGATGCCTACTGGCAGAGATAGGGCACCTACCAAACCACCGAATCTCATCTCTGTTGACCACGCCGATGTAACGGCAGAAGGACTACGGTCAACAGCACGAGGGCCCACGTCGCCGGCTCAGGGGGCCATGGGCGACGCAGATCGCGGAGTCTGCTACTTAGTCATCTCGCGTTGGAGCCACGCACGAGCGTAAGACCAGTTTCGCTTAGCGGTACGCGGCGAGACGCCAAGTACGTCGGCCGTTTCTTCGATCGTCAGACCGGTGAAGTACCGCAGTTCTACGAGCTTAGACAACTGAATGTCTTCCTCAGCGAGCTTACATAACGCTTCGTCCAACACGAGTAGGTCGTCGACATTTTCAGCATCCATACTTGCAATATGGTCATCAAGTTCGTGGCGATCCCATTCACCGCCCCGTTTGATACGACCTTTGCGGCGTGCGCTCTCAATCAGAATCCGACGCATCGCTTCTGCTGCTGCCGCGAAAAAGTGCCCACGCCCATCCCACTGCTTGCCATCACGGCCAACGAGGCGGAGGAACGCCTCGTGGACTAAAGCCGTCGGCTGAAGGGTTTGCCCTGAACGCTCGTGTTTCATGCGGCTTGCCGCCAGCCTGCGCAGTTCCTCGTAGACCAGCGGCAATAGTTCGCTAGCCGCTGCTTGGTCGCCACGTTCGATGGCGGAGAGGATTTGAGTGACATCACGATTCAAGAAGCACCTGCTCTCAGTACCTAGCTCCGCTGGTCGCTACTACCAGAAAAAAGTCAAAAAGATTGGCCCGTCATAATCGGCAATGGCGCATTGTATCTTGTCGCTCGGAGCGATTGACTTTGGCAATTAAATAAACCCACCAAGCGGCAAGATGTTCTGTCTTACCCCCAAAAGTGGTCGTGTTTTTCAGTTCGTCGTGGGGCAATGGTGCGATTTACCACACCGCACGGCTGAGGTGGCTCACAGGAGGCATTCAATTGCTATTGGTGAGTGACCTGGTTTGCCCCGATTCGTGGGAAATTCCCTCTCTAATAGGAACAAAGAGATGATGAGATTTGTCAGCACTATTCGCCGTGCCGGCGTGTTATGTTTGTTCGCGATGGGCACAGCCGCGGTAGCACACGAAGGCCACGACCACTCAACTCCATCAGGGCTCTGGCCACAGCACGCAGAGACCGAATCGCAGGTCATACCCGCAAGTTACGCAGCGATGGAAGCAGCTACGGAAGAATCAAATGAGGATCTCGACCACCGTATCATTTCTTGGAAGTTGTCCGATGGCTCTACAGGATTCAGCAGCGAGGATGCGCAGACAGACAACATCGTCACAAGTGTCCTGGCCGATGTGAACACAGTCGCGTACGACGACCAGTATGTCTACGTCCGAACGTCGGGCATTCCATCGCACGACATCGGCTCGGCCAACGACCCCAACCCCGCCAAAGCTGGCGACCTCGACGCGACCTATAGGATCAGCCTTAATCCGACGGAAGAAACTGGCGAAAAGACTGCGACTGGCCTTAGCTCAATTGGGATCATGATCAACGGTGTGTCGTTCTACAACCAGTCGGACGGTACGGCCTGGAATCCCGCAACTAACGACCTTAGTGGACAAGTGGGCGGCGGTGGACCTCCCGGAGGTGGTGGGCCTGGTGGCGGTGGACCCGGCGGCGGTGGACCCGGTGGCGAAGTAGAGGAGACAACCTGGTCGACTAACGCCTTGTGGTCCCGTCGAGAGGGCCTGGACGATGCTGGCGGGCACTCGTCACCGGAGTTCGGCCAGACCAATCCCGATGGGAGCATCCTTGGCTTGTACCACTACCACCAAACACCCTATGGCTTAATGGAACAGATTGACCCCGGAAATGAAGGGAGTATGGGTTCACCCATTGTTGGCTATGCATTCGACGGCTATGCGGTGGTTGGCCCTTACGCCTACGTGGAGGAGGGTGACGGCTCGCTCTCCGTCATGCAGATGACTTCTAGTTACGGGTTACTGGAGGACAACGGCGTCGATGAACCCCGCGGTGACGACGCCCCAACCGTGGCCGACTACGCACTTGGTTCCTTCATCGAAGACTTCGTATATTACGAGGGTACAGGCACGCTCAACCAGTACAACATGGCATTCGTCAAGTTCGATGACGATGGTCGGGCAATCGTCACCGACGAGACGGACTCCGAAGGAGACTGGGCATACTTCCTGACGCTGGACGTTCTTAATGCGATCAGCGGCAATGCCACTGACATCGACGCGGATCTAGCGTTTCCCTATATCGTCGGCCCCGAATACTTCGGCGTTGTTGATGCAGAGTTATTAGCCCCGGGTGCGATGATCACCGTTCCAGATGACGTAACATTCCAGTTTCAGTACGCGGCCGTGCCTGAACCGACATCGGTCGCTCTGCTCGGAAGCGGACTGATCGCACTGACGCTTCGCCGAATGTTTCGATAGTTCTCGAAGACTCTGCGTCAGTCGCGGTTGGCACGCCGTCGACGCTCTGATTGTTCAAACATAACCTCGGACTTCTATAAGATTGGGTTGGATAAAATGAATCGCCTTACTGAATTCTGCACCTGCTTGGTGACGGGAATAGCCGCGGCAGTCGTGGCACTACCTGCCAATGGACAGCCAAGCAGTGGTCGAGACCCCAAGTCCCAAGACGAACGGAGGACAATGGAAGTTGTTGAGCTTCCGGCTCCAAGCGTATCGATTACCGTCGAGGGCGAGTACAGGGTCATCCGTGCAAACGGCCTCCCAAATCACGCTACCGGCGAATTCCCCAATGACGGTAATCCCAACGCTATGCGGCCGCAGAATCATGAGTATCGTGTGCCACTACACCCAAAGATCGCCGACAGATTGACGCCCGCCCGGCCTGAGTTTGGCATCGCACTTAACGGTGTTGTCTTTGATTCCGGGACCGGAGAGTTCTGGTCAGCTGATGGACGGCGGCATGGTCCCGGAAGACCTGGCCCTCCCGGTAAATCAGATAGGCGTGGCGGGCGCCCCGGTCCACCGGGAAGAGGCGGACCGGGTGGAGGTCCCGGCGCCGCTTGGAACTATGAAGCACTAGGGGGCGGTGTCCCCTTCGGTATCGATCGCAATCATGCCCATGTCCAACCGACCGGGAAATACCACTACCACGGCATTCCCACCGGCCTGCTCGAATCGCTCGGCCAACACTCACATGAAGACGGCCAAGCACACGCTCACAAAATGTTACAAATCGGATGGGCTTTTGACGGCTTTCCGATTTACGCTCCTTACGGCTATGCCGACCCTAACGACCCTGATTCCGAACTTGTCGAACTCAAATCCAGCTACCGCCTCAAGGCCGGTCGACGTCCCTCACCTCCCGAAGGACCCGGGGAAAAGTATGACGGCACCTTCAATAAAGACTGGGAATATGTCAACGGCCTAGGCGACCTCGACGAATGCAACGGTCGATTCGGAATCACTCCCGAATTCCCCGAAGGAACCTACCACTACTTCATCACAAGTTCGCACCCTGCAGTCCCTCGGTTGTGGCGTGGAGTGCCCGCGGCACGATCTCGCAGAGGTCCTGGTGGGCCTGGCGGATTTGGCTCCCCGCCGCCACGTCGCTGACTCAGAAGGGCTAGGTGTGCCCGTGAGCTACGTACATCTTTCTGTCAATGGCCATAGTCGGGTAACTGGCTCGACCTTCAAAAACGTCCAAAAACAAAGTCCCATGAATACCGCGGTACCTCCCAAGATGCGCAGTCACCAACCAGGTCGCGGTTTCACACTCGTGGAGTTGCTTGTCGCGATCACAATTGTTGCCGTGCTGATAGCTCTACTTCTTCCTGCCGTTCAATCTGCTAGGGAAGCGGCCCGGTTGAGTCATTGCAAGAATAACCTCCGTCAACTCGGCCTCGCGTTGCATAACTACGAGGCTGCCTGTAGAGTTCTGCCGTCCGGCTATTCGTATGTTCCCAATGCCTCCGGTAATGCCTCCGGCCACGCGTGGGGTGCTTACCTGCTACCCTTCGTGGAGCAACGGACAATGCATGACGCAATTGATTTTGACCTTCCGGTCTATCACTCCGCCAATCAATCAGTTCGAGAGCAGCACCTAGAATTGTTTTTGTGCCCCAGTGATGACATTTCGCCGACCGGTTTTATCGAGATGGGGTCCGCACAATTCGCGATGGGATGCTACGTGGCGAACTTCGGTCCACCGGATCTCGATGCTGATCAAGAGCAGCGTGATGGAGTCTTCAGCAGGAATAGCAAAACGCGCCTTCAGCAGATTACAGACGGCTTATCGAAGACGCTTATGCTTGGTGAGCGTCAGAATGGTCCCTTCCGCGCCGGCGTAGAACTCAACAATCACTTCGAGTACGAAACAACTTGGGCTGCCAGCGTAAGAGATAGCGACGACCCGACTGACGACCATGGTCACATGACGCTGTTTCAAACTGGCCACACACCCAACGCCGGCTTGAGCGACGACCGTGATGTGTCGTCTGCCCATAGTGAATTGGCCCAGTTCTTGCTCTGCGACGGCTCGGTACAGAGCATTGCGAGTGACATCGACTTCGAAGTCTACACCTCAAAAGGCACACGTGCTGGTCGGGAAGTTTGGGACGACTGAGACACAAGGTTCCACTTTTTGGGCTGAGTACCGGTAGCGATTATGATGGACGGACAAAGGGGTCGAAACACTGTGAATGTGCTTGCCCCACCAACGGCCCCATGCAAGAGTGACTTCCGCTGGCAATTCCGAACAGCCGACGACTAAAATGGAATAATGCTTAATCCAGCGGAACGCTCTATTTTCTTGCAAGCTCTTGAAGCGAGTAATCTTGAGGATCGCTTAGCCTATTTGGATTCTGCGTGTGGTGATGATCAGGCGCTGCGCGCGTCGGTAGACGCTTTATTGGTCGCTCATGACGGACCTTCTGCCTTATTGGACGCTCCAATCGGCGGGAATCAGACTAGGCCATCTCCGCACGTCCTCGCACCCACCGCGTCGATCAACCATATTGGCATGCAGATTGGTCCCTACAGGCTAATGGAGCAAATCGGTGAAGGTGGATTCGGTCTCGTTTTCGTCGCTGAACAAGACGTTCCTGTACGTCGCAGGGTGGCTCTGAAAATCGTCAAGCCCGGCTTGGGTTCAAAGGAAGTGATTGCGCGATTCGAAGCTGAGCGTCAAGCCGTCGCGATGATGAATCATCCTAACATCGCTCAGGTGTTTGATGCAGGCGTCACATCCGATGGTCGCCCCTACTTTGTTATGGAATTGATCCGTGGACTGCAAATTACAGAGTTTTGCGACCAACAGCGTCTCAACATACGCGAGCGATTGGGCTTGATGATCGATGTCTGCTTGGCGGTTCATCACGCCCATCAGAAAGGAATCATTCATCGCGACTTGAAGCCTTCGAACGTGTTAGTGACGCTACACGATGGCAAACCGGTCGCTAAAGTAATCGACTTCGGCGTCGCCAAGGCACTAAGTGAAAAGCTGACCGACAAGACGGTCTACACCTGCTTCTTCTCCATGATTGGCACACCTCTCTACATGAGTCCCGAGCAGGCCGAAATGAGTGGACTGGATATCGACACACGTAGCGACATTTTTTCGCTCGGCGTGATCTTGTACGAGTTGCTTGCGGGAGAAACCCCATTCGACCGCGAGCGATTGGAATCCGCAGGTTTGGACGAACTCAGGCGAATAATTCGAGAAGAAGAACCGCCTCGTCCCAGTATGCGGCACTCCACGTGCAAGAACTCTCAAGCTACGACTGCGGATCAGCGGCGTATCGATCCACGCAATCTAACCTCCGCGTTGCAGGACGATCTCGACTGGATGGTGATGAAGTCGCTCGACAAGGACCGGTCTCGACGCTATGACTCAGCCGCCTCGCTTGCCGACGATATTCGTCGCTACCTTAGTGGCGACCCGATTATTGCTCGCCCGCCCAGCACCCTCTATCGACTGCAGAAGTTCTCTCGGCGTCATCACGTGGCCTTCCTGACTGCGGCGTTTGTCGGAGTGACGATGATCGCTGGAACATCAGCCAGCCTCTGGCAGATGTCCAAGGCGATCGGCGAACGGAATGCCAAGGACAAGGCGTTGCAAGAGGCGACGCAAGCGAAAGCCGAAGCAATTGCGGCCAGGCAGAAGGTGGAGCAATTTGCCAAAGATCAGGTGAGAGCCAACGAACTCGTCGTCAGCGGCCAGACGCATGCCGACGCTGGACGTTGGATGAACGCGTCACGCGACTACAATGCGGCCGTCGCGATTCAACCAAGCTACCACTTGCCGCGCGTTCAAAGGGCACAGCTCTTTACACGCTTGGGGCTATGGCCCGAAGCAGCCAAAGATTATGCGACAGCCATCGAAAGCGGCGCCGCGACTTCTCAGCCGCAGTGGTGGGGTGTCCCCGTGTTGTATCTCTACACGGGCCACGACGCCGCATTTCGTCGAATCTCTGAGCAACGGCAAGACCAAATCCTACGAGCCCCAGATACTCCCCAATGGATGCTCTTGCGCGATTTGGCAGTAAGCAACGAAGTTCTGTCGACCGAGGAATTCAAGGCATTCGTCCCGATTGCTTTAGATTGGCTGTCTGATCGAAGACCTGCCGGAGAACGACCACCGCCTCCCCCAGCAAGAAGGAATCGTGAACTCAGAGAAGAGCTGCCTGTTGGCCCTGGTCGACCTCCAAAACGCGACTCGTTCGGTAGCGATTTGCAGTTCGACAGTACTCCTCTGTGCGTACGTGAATACATCACAGGGATGATTCATCTCCGCGCCGGGGAGTTCGACGCTGCGATTGAATCGCTATTGCACGCCGAACGAGATCCTCACTGGCCAGCAAAGTACCTCGTTCACGCACCCATTGCATTAGCTCAATATCGCAGCGGTGACATCAAGCAAGCCAGTGCCGAACTTGATAATTCCTATGCAATACTCGATGAGTTACTCGCGATCTTCAGTGTGCGGAAGTTCCAAAATACCGAGACGCCTTGGTTCGATTTGGTGGAAGCATTGCAGGTAAATCGCGAGGCGTCGCAACTTATCCGCGGCACACCCTCGCCGATAACATCACAACTCGATCTAGGACGCGCAAGATCACTAGAGCTTATCGAACTGAATCAACCCTAGCGTATCTCTAATCGATCGCCAATCATGATCGGCAATTGGATCTACGCCGTCGCACGGCATAACCGCACAATGTTGTGGGGCCGTTAACTGCGATTTGCAGCGAGAATGTCGCTGCAAACATGACTTGTTGTGTAAGGTGGATCTGAGCTTCGGTGAGGGAATGTAACGAAGTTTCTGTCATTCTCATGTCCATTGCATAGATCATCAAATCACTTGGAACGCATACAATTCAGAAATAAAGCCGATGCACGTTCCACACTCGGAGAATTTCTTCGCAAGCCGCTCGTTAAAGACCCGGCAAGTCCAGGCAAGCCAGCCACGTGGCGACGCAAACGAGATTCACTCTGTTAGGTGCCGGCGCAGTCGAGACTTCTGATGACGCCGCAATCAACTGAAGGCCAAGCCGTCGTGACGTAGCCAGCGGATCGCACTGGATTGAGACTCTGTGAAAAGATTCGAAGATCTCCGCACGTTCCTTGGATTTCTTCCTGCGATCGGTTGCATCGACACCTGTAGATTGCGCTTCTGGCGAACTGCAGAGGTTTCCCGGCCGCCAAGAGACAGAATGGTCCAACCGATGTGTTTTGTGAATCCGCTATCTTCCGTCAGTGGCGCAGCCGCTCAACCTTGGGATCGTGATCGACGAAGCTTCTCAGGAATGTCGATGGAGTGGCAGACTCAGCCAAACACGCTTTCCAGCAGTTTGTCGGTAAGCCACGGCGCCGTGCCAAAATTGAAGAGGCCACTTCCGGAAAACCTTGCCTCATTAGCAAAGAGGGTGCTGTTGGTGATTGTTGTAGAGCCAGTAAATGAATTGTAAATGCCGCCACTACGACCACTGGAGTATGAGTTATTGAATAACAACACGCTGTTGGTAATCGTCGCCGTGCCACTATTGAAGAGGCCGCCGCCGTCTTCGCAATTAGCGGCGGTGTTCACGCCCTCTGTAGGAAATGGAAGTTCGCCTGTGCGTGAATAGATAATCGAATTCCGCAAACTTAACAAACACATCACTCGTGCGGTGCGCTGAGGCGGATTTGGAATTCGTAGTTTGCAAGCGCGGTGCTAAGTGCGGGCGGTGAATCCAGCCGATCCCATTTTCCGCAGTTGGCTATGTCGCTGAGACGGAGGCGGGGTATTCAGCGCCGCCGTTGCGGATCAGCTTCAAAGGTCGCAGGGGTTGAACTCATTGCCCTGTTCACCTGATTCATTATCAGGTAGCTAGCCGGACACAACCACTGAATAGTCCAGAGTTTCCAATAGTTCCGCCGGCAGCTCCGCGACTTTGTCACTGGAATTGCTACCTCCCAGTGCCCACAAGTCGGCCGCAAGCTCATCCGCAGAGTGCTAGACGTAGAAGCTCATCGTAGTCTATCGACCGATGTCGCATCAGCTGCATCAACGACAGCGGTCTCCCATCACATCCGTGTTCATCTGTGTCCATCCGCGGCAACTTCTCTTCCGTGTCCAACGTGATCCGTGGTGAATCTTCTTAACTTTTCCGTTGAAATTGGGCCACCACCTTCTGTAAAATCTCTTAGAGTTTTTACCTCAAAACAGAAAACACAATCAGCAACCGGCAGTACTGCTGCAGCGGCCGAGAGGTCTACGCATGCGCGGATGATTAGTTAATGACGCGGAGATTTAAGACGACAGCTGTTTTTCGGAATCACGGTCCGGAATTGTAACTCGCCGCCGTAGCATGACTTAACGCAAACACGAGGGAGAATTTTAGGACACTTTCAACGTCCGAATTCCGAAAAGTACGGCCCATTTTTCTGAAGGAATATTCCTAACCTATGTGCACCATACCACTTACAAACTTTGCTCAGGCGCAGAGAGCTCGATTTTTGCGACACAAACGCATGTCCGACAGCGGTGTTGCAAAAACCCCAGCCGAAGGGGCGACCGTGATGGCACGCAGTGTGAGATCCTACCAAGGCGGGTCGAGATAGAAACGTTGACCCGTTCGAGAAAGTGCCGGAACTCTGGCAGCAGGTGGCTCAGCGGGAAACTAACCAAAAGCCAAAGAGTGGGCGACACTGGATTCGAACCAGTGACCTCTGCGGTGTGAACACAGCGCTCTAACCAACTGAGCTAGCCGCCCGAGGGGGTTACGGATTTGGGATTTTGGATTTTGGAGTGCGGATTGACGAGGGCCCGTACTTCTTCAGATTTTAGAATGCTGATGGCAGATTGAGAAGTACTGAAGTCGTGAGCGAACGGCTCTGCGATGGGGCCTGCCTGTGAGATTTAACTCTGCGGTTTGTTCGGGTCGATGACGACCGTTTCGGCGTTGACGTCGCGGACGGTTTGGTCGCTTTCGTCGACGGTGGGGTCAACGTCGTCGGCGGAGGATTCGTCTTCGGAAGGCTGGCTCGGACTGGCTTCGTCGGGCTGATAGTCAACGGTCTCGTCGTCTTGACCGCTGTCGGTGACTTGGGCGTCATCGTCTTGGTAGTCGTCGGCGTCTTCGTAGCCATCGACGATACGGGTATCGTCGCGGGGCGGGTATTCACTTTCCTCGTGGTAAGGTAACTGATCGGGCTCACTGTAGATGACTTCGTTTAAATCATTTTGAATACCGGAGAGGCCGCGTCGGAACTCAGCGAAAGTCTTGCCCCAACTGCGCGCAACTTCCGGGAGTTTACCTCCATACAGAAGCAAAGCAATTACCGCGATGATTATCATCTCGGGTGGACCTGGACTGAATCCAAATCCAAGAACATAGCACCCAATAGAATCACACACCGTTAGAATCCCACAAATCAAGCAGTTGTGGTGGTCGAGTGACTGGAGTGGTTTTCCGTTGCCTTAGATTCCTGTTGGTCTTCGATTGCCTGGTTACCATCTTCGTCAATTTCACCTTTGATTCCCTTACGGAACTCTGTGATGCCCACACCGAGTGAGCGCATTACGGATGGCAGCCGCGATCCGAACAGCAACAATACCACGAGGCCAATAATCATCATCTCCGGTACGCCGGGAAATGCGAAAGCAAGAAGGGATGACATGACATTCAACCTCAAATTAGAACCACTCACATCGAAGACCAATGCGATCAAATCGAACCCTAGACATGGTAAAGGCCCGAACCGATCTCCATACCACTAATTCTACCCTACCAGACCAAGGGGGCAAGCGGGAGTGGAGGCATGAGGATGTAGGGGTGAGGGGAGCGGAACAGGAGATTGCTGGCCGCCGCTGGCTGCAAGATTTTGCTATTATCAAAGCTGAATTCTGGCGTTTGGTCCCTCATTTGTGCCAGCTCTCGCGGTCGGCGACTTGGCTGGGGGAGAGGTCGGGGTGGTAACGATAATAGACTTCCAGGCAGAGCGTTGCGAGGGCGGTGGTGTAGACGCGTCCACCGCAGCCACCCCAAGTGGTGTCGTTGTTCCAGCTGCCGTCGCCCTGTTGGGTGGTGAGCAAGGTAGTGGTTAGCGCATGATTCCATTCGTCCCACGCGTCGGCTGCGATGGAGGAGTTCTGCTGCGCGCGATGCAGGGCGAGGGTTGCGTAATACCAAAAGTACAAGTTGCGACGATCAGCCGACGGAAGGTCATTGCTCACGGCAACAACGGCTTCGTCGATGGCAGCACTGGTGAGCTCGCCGGTGAGTTGCTCGGCTTGTAGCTGGCGGCAGAAGAGCGCTTCGGCCGTCATAGAGCGACTCACCGAACTGTTGGGTCGGTAGGCCGCAAGGCCGCCAGACGATCCCCGACGAACTCGGCGCAGGAAGCGATCGACGCGTGTCCAGGTGGTGGAGGGAATGTCGATGCCGGCGAGCTGTGCGCTTTTGAGAGTCATCAGCTGCCAGCCAAGTTGGCTGGTGTCGCCGGTGTCGCCGCGCTGGTAGCGCCACCCACCGTCTGTCGGATGTTGCATGGACAAGGTATGGCGCACGGCGGCGCGCGCCATGGGCTCCAAACGTTTGTCCTTGGTGAGTGCGAGCGCTTCGCACACCGCGAAGGTGGCCATCGAGTGGCAATACATGCGGGCGAAGAATTGGGCCTCGCCGTAGAGCGCGCCGCTGGCGCGTTGGCGTTGGCGGAGGTATTCCAACCCGGCGGCGACTTCGTGCGTATAGTCGCCCGTCGTGTGCGTGTGACCTGCACCAAGGAATGCCAGCAGAGCAAGCCCAGTGACGCCCATGTCGGCCTGCGCCCCGGCACCGCGCCGGTCTTGGCTCAGCACGACGCGTGCTGCTCCGGCGCCGAACTTGGAAGCGTCCCAACCGCCGTTGTTTGATTGCGATTGCGCTAACCAACCCAATGCCGCACGGACGGCTTGTTCGGTCTGTTCGCTGCCGCCGCGTTTTTCGACGAGTTGATCGCGATCTTTAGCGAAGCGATCGGTGTAGGTCGAAGGCAGGGGTGGTTCGGCTGGGGGAGTTGGCTTGGTAGGTTGAGCTTCCTCGGTGTCGTGAGGTGGGAGTTCGGCTGGTGAAGCCTCTGGGGTTTCTGTACTATCCTTGTCGACGACAGCTGTTTCCGTCGGTTCAACCGGTTCGGGCTCGGCTTGTTGTTCGACGGGTGCCGGCT
Source organism: Bythopirellula sp. (assembly GCA_965228965.1). Taxonomy (GTDB): domain Bacteria; phylum Planctomycetota; class Planctomycetia; order Pirellulales; family Lacipirellulaceae; genus Bythopirellula. The sequence goes on along the minus strand of OZ245849.1, from coordinate 2,816,642 downwards.
CTGGAGCGGGAGCCTCCAGCAACGAAGGAGCTTCCAGTGGCGGAGCAGGCTCGGACGGTTCGGGCTCAGGCAATGGCTCGAGTTCTTCGATCGGTTCAGCTGGTGGAGGCTCGAAAGGTTCGACATCGGGCGCGACGAGTGGTGGATCGCTCGGCTGCTCCCACTCGGGGGTGATCTCCTCGATCGGTTCCGACTCGGCGGGGACCGCGACCTCGGTCACCGCGACGCGGATGGGCTCGTCGTTGCCCAGTTCCGGCGCGCCGGTGACAATCCGCACGGTGGTCGCCACGCAGCCAAGTACGACATGCAGCCACAACGAGAGGATGGCACACTTGCGCCACGGCTTAGCTTGGGACCAGCGGGTGCGTAGCAGGACTACTAATACTACTGTGAGAACGGACAGCACGGACCACAGCGCCACCCAAGTGGTTGAGGTGAGGCCCCAGTCTGCCAGGATGCCATTTGCCAAGATGAATGAACTTGCGGCCATGGCACTAACGGGCTGGCGAGCGGGAAGCCTCGGCGACTCGTACGGTGATACCAAGGTCAGAAATGTTGGCTTGTTTGCAGGCGGCCAGACTTGCGGCCACGTGTTGGAAGGCGCACGAAGCATCGCCGCGGATGACGACACTGAGCTCTGGGTATTCGCTTCTCGCCACGGTGAGGCGTTGAGTGAGCTGCTCGAGTGTGACATCTTCGCCATCGAGCCGAATTTGGCCCGCTGAGCGGACGCTGACGACGCGTTGCTTTGGTGCGGCGGTCAGCGCCTTGGCAGCGGCGACCTCAGGTAGCTCCAACTCGATGTCGCGTTCGATTTCCGCGAACGAAGTGGCGACCATGAAGAAGATGATCAGCAAGAACACGACGTCGATCATCGGCGTCAAGTTCAGTTGCGGCTGCTCGTCTTGTTGAGTTTTGAGAGGCATAGAGGATTGCGGACGTCGGAATGCGCCTGGCGAAATCAAGTACTCCGCATTCCCAAATCCGAGTTTGTTAAGCTGCTTTCTTCAGTTTTGGCTTGCGGGTGCCGCGGCGTTCGTCGAGGGCTTCGGCGGAGATCAGATTGACCAGGTCTTGGCCGCGTCGGTCGATCTCCATAACTAGCGCGTCGACGCGTCCAACGAACCAGAGGTAGAGGATCAACGCAGGAATGGCAACCGACAACCCAGCTGCCGTCGAGAGCAACGCGCCGCCGATTCCACCAGCCAGAAGTTCCGGCCGGCCCATCGCCGCGCTGCCGGCGATCGCTTCGAACGCTTCCATCATCCCCCACACGGTTCCCAATAGACCCATCAATGGACAGACGGTGGCGACACCGTTGATCACGCGCAAGAACCGTCGCAGTTCGTTTGCGGCGCGCTCGCCTTCGTCGAGCACCGCCTGCTCCACTTCCACGGCAGGCTTGCCCCATTTTCGGATTGCAGCGGCAAACACGTCCGCGATATGACTGCCGTTTTCGAGGCAGCGCTGCAGGGCGTCTGTCCGGTCCAGCGCCCCTTCGCCGATTTGCAGCAGCAGCCTCTCGGTGAATAATCGCGGCAAGACGCGGCTACGTCGGAGGCTGACCGTGCGCTCGAACACGACCAACATCAAGACGAACGAGCAGATGACAATCGGCCACAATAGCGGTCCGCCGGCCCATAGCATTTGCCATAAGCTCTTGGTTTGCAGAACGGTCGTTTCTTGGGCGAGACACTCACTGCAACTTGTGAGCACGAGCAGTAACGTCGCTGACCTGGCGATCAACGGAATCGATTTGAGTGCGGTGAGGTTTCGCATCCTTGCGTGCCCTGCTACGACGTTTGCGGTCGTTATTGTTCTGCGTTAGCTATCGTTGTTGTGTTGAGGTCGTCGATTCGGATTGATTCTCAGCCCAGCGCAGTCGTGAAGTGAGTTGTGGTTCTGAGAACGAGCGCGGCCAACGCTCCAGCGCTGCTGCGTACACGTCTGCCGCTTCGTCCCAGCGTTGTTCCAATTCCCAGCACTTGCCCGCTTGCAACGCTGCTCTCGATTGCCATTCAGGGAAGGAGTCCTGCTCCATCACCCGCTGGTATGCGAGGCGAGCACGTGGGTAATCTCGCTGATGAAAATAGGTTTCCCCGATCATCCAACCGGCCATCGTGGCTGCTTCGGTATCTTGTGCCTTGTCGTTGTCGAGCGTCCTCCGATAGTATTTTCGGGCCGCTGTCATTTGGCCGATACCTGCTAGTGCCCGACCGCGCAAGTAATCAACTTCATAGTCCAATTCAAAACTTGGGAACTGTCGCTCCATGCGATCCAGGATCCCAAGTACTTCGCGCCATTGCTGACGTCGAGCCGCCAATTGGGCGCGACGCAGCGGCACCATCGCTGTCCAGCGTTGCTGGATGCCGATGGTTTTTGGCTGTAGGTCCCCGAATCTCGTTCGTGCCGTGTTGTATTCTCCAAGTCGAAATGCGGCTTCGGCCGACCAAAACTCAAGCTTTGCGAGGAACGAACCCTCGGCGACCGATTCTTTGTTCGCTTCTACCAGTGCTTCGATTGCTTGCCATTCGTCTTGCGACGAATATAGCCGACACTTCAGGTTGAGCGCTTGAGTAAATAGCTTCGGCTGCTCCGAGGCAAGTCGGTCGCGACCAAACACTCGATCCAATAGCATCATCGCTTGTTCCGTACTATCTTCATCGGCACGCTGCTGCGCGAGCCAGTAGGCCGCCTCTGCGGCTTGGGCACTCTGGGGGAACTTTTCCAGCACTGCATGAAACTGATCTGCGGCCTGGGCAGTTTGATCTAGCCGCACGAAGTTCCAGGCAATCGCCTGCATCACCTCGGCAGTCCGTTTCGAGTGAGGATAATCGGCCAGGTACTGTTGAAACAGCTCGATTGCCTCGTGCGACTGGGCAAGTCGCTGATGCAATAGCGCGGAGCGACGGAGGGTTTCCGCGTGAAGTTGGCTGGCGTCGACGCTGGCATGCAAAATCCTTGCGTACGCGACGAGCGCTTCATCGTAGCGGCCAGCGCGCTCTAGTCCCACTGCTTCGTCCAGAACCGCGAAGTCCGCTTCTAGCGACGAGCGTTGCTCGATTTGCCGGAGGTAGTCCTGGGCAAAGGAAATCGAGCGGCCCTGCGGATACGTGTGCACATAAGACCGCAGCAAACGCGCTCCTTCGTTCGCCTCACCCGCCAACCAAGAAACTTCGCCCAGGCGAAACAGAGCCTGCGCCTGAAACTTGGCAGACGGCGTTTGATCGCGAACTAACTCGTATCTTTGTCGTGCCTCGGCGTACTTGCCAAGTTGTGTCAGGCACTCGCCGGCATAGAGTTGGGCCTGTTGCCGAATTGCTTTAGGCCGCGTTGATTCTTGAGCAATTTGATCGAATGCAGTGGCGGCCAATGGCCACTGACCTGACTGATAGTGACGTATTGCGGCAGTGAACGCCTCGTCGGTTACACCCTCGGCGGCGAAGCCTGTCTCACTTCCTTGCGCGAGAATAGCAAGAGCCACCAGTAAGGAGAACGCACGATAGAGCTGCGACATCGGAATCTCAGGCTAGTCGTCCCCCAACAAAGAGAAATGACGAATGTCGAATCCCAGTTTTCGGCCATACCGCCAACGGGCTTTCGTCATCCGTCATTCGAGCGTCGTAATTGCTATCTGCCTCATTGAATCGGTGGTGCAGGGCCATCGCCCGTGTCGACATTGCCAACCATGTGCAAGTGGTTGTGGTCGACATAGATCACTTCGCGAGCGTCTTCATCGCGGAGCGTGTGAGGTACTGGCCATCCGATACGTCGGACGTCTTCGTAATAGATCGTGCACTTGTAGTGTGCGTGATGCTGCTGAGCTGGACCGATCAACGGATAGACACGTGGTGGATCAATGTAATCGGCAATCTTCTCCTTCACGATCCGCACATCGTTGCGGTTGCGTTCATGCAAGAAGGGAATGCCACCTTGTACCGGGCGAGCTTTCTCCAAAGCACGCATCACTTCGTCGTCGCTCGGTGGATCGAGCGCGGCGATCGTGCCACCCGATTGAATCGGACCTAGAATCGGCACGCGTTCGTAACGCTCGCGAGTCCAATACGCGTCTTCCTTCTTCTTGGCTAGCAAAGGACTAACGGGCGTCGGTATCGCAAATGGTCCCAAGCTGGGGCCGAGGGTTGTTAGTCCCCAATAGCAACCGGTCGTTGAAAGCGACGTAGCCGCGAAGAACAGAGCGAGCGTGGCCATCGTAAACTGTTTTGATCGTGACATCGAATCTACCTTGGTCCGTGGCAGTTGAGTCGTTGGAAGCTCACCAGATTCTTACCAGTGGAGACTTCACTCGGAAAAGTAACATCTTGCTCGGCGCTCAGTAAGAGGCCGTGTAAGTGTTATCGTGTGAGTTTGGGGGAAACTTGCGGCCTTTTCCGATTATGTGGAAAAAAGCGATTCGCTATCAGCTAGCTGCGGCGACCAAATGCCTATGTCATCCGTTCTGGGTTGATAGCAGTGCGAATGGTCAGAGCGGATCTCTGACGCAGACGATCCGACGAAAAAACCCTCGCCAATCGTATGACTGGCGAGGGTCGTTCGTGCTATCGGTGACTTCGGCTGACCGTTGGCCTAGTGGCCCTTGCAGTCAGCAAAGTCGAGGAACCACCAGCCGTCGTCCCATTCCAACGTGACCTTACGCCAACCAAGCGGCACTTGGGGATAAGGGTAGAACGGGCCGATATATGGCCAGGCTGATGCCGAGTATTGCTTGGGATAGGTCAACGCGGCGTAGTTCGGCGATGCCGCGTAACTTGGCCAAGCATAACCAGGCATCTGAGGATTGTCGTAGCTCACGGCTGCTCCGCCCGCCATTGGAGGACGTGGTCCCATGGGAGCTGGCATCATGTTTGCATTGGGCGCGTAGCCGCCTTCGGCATATTGAGCAGGGTTGAAGTTGGCGTGCTGAACGCCTCGACCTTGACCACCGGTACGTGCGTAAGGCACAGGCATGTTGTTCCTGCTAGCGGTCCGTGGTGCCAGAGTTGCAGGACGTAGCTCTGCTGGAGTTTCTTCGCTGGCAGTTTGAATCTGGGTATCGGTGTTGCTAGCTCCTTCAACTTCGAGCTTGCTAACCACATGTTGCACGCCACGCGTCTGGCGAGCCAACTGCTCGGCAATTCGTTTCTGCTGTGGACTGGTGACGGTACCCATCAGCCAGGCGACTCCGTCTTCGTACTTGACGCCGACACGATAGTCTTTAAGTTGGCCACTCTCTTTGAGATTGGCGGCAATCGTTTTTGCTGTGTCCTCGCCTGTCGTGGCAGCCTGAGCCGAGAGCATGGTCCCGGACACGGCAGATACCAGAGCCAGGCTTAAAATGAAGCTCCGCATGATCCCCTCCTGGAAAGTTGAGTCGCGAGCTACGAGTCGCGAGTCACAGACTGCGAGGAACGTTCCCACAACCCACGACTCGAAACTCGCAACTCCTACCTAGTTGGTCTGGAAACAAGTTTCGGCAGGTCACCCTACGGCATCGGAGTTTTTTTCCGATTTTGAGGATGATTGCGTCACACTTGAACAAGCTAGGCAAGTTGAGAGGAGTTTGCGAAGAGCATCCGTTGCGATTTGCTAGCGTTCTAAGCTGAACGCCTGAGATTCAGCCGCGCCGAAGTCGACGATCGCCAACACGATCATCGATGCCAACGTCAGCGCAGACAGCGGCCACATCTGTAGACAGCAGAAGTGGCCCACGACGGTCGTGAGCGAGACGGCGACGAGACAGGTGAAGAACCCGATCTGCATCAATGCCTCGAATCGCTTGCCTGTGTGCATTCGCACCATCCAAGCGGCGAGCAGACCGAGCAGATGAACAACGATCCATAACAAGCCGATGCCCGTCAGACTGCTGTTTGAGAACCAATCCATGCTTGACTTTCCGGCGAATGTTCCTTTTGCCGGCCTTCCTGAAAGGTAATGGCACGTGCTCGAACCAGTGCGCTTCGGTGCGCCAGTGAGCAGCGAGAGAAGAATCTCCATGTTACTTACGCGATTGGCGTGCCAAACGTTCACGATACGGCTCGAAAGAACTTGTTCAGCTAGTTTGTAGGAGTTTCCGCAATCGTAGCGAGCTGTCGAGGCACGAGAACTTTAGTCAAACTCGGAAAAGCATTGAAGTTCTTACAAGCGACGCTGTCGACAGTTCACGCGCTGGATTGCGCAGAGACCGGATCAACCGCAGCGCGCACGCTCGCAATGCATGGGCTGCAACTCCTACGATTCATAGAGAAAACCGCTATCGTGTCCTTGGCTTCCGCGCCTGGCGCGTCTGCAACTTCTTGAGAGCCTCTTCAATCTCGGCGGCTTGAATATTGTCGTTGATCACCTTACCGTCGGCACCGATCAGCACCATCAGTGGTACGGTCACGACGCCCATTTCATGAGCGTAACGACTCTCAAAGCCGCCCGACTCATAGAGCTGTGGCCACGGCAAACGCGATTCCTTCAGATAAGAGAGCATCTCCTCACGCGAGTAGTCGAGGTTTACGCCTACAATTTCCAGTCCGCGGCTGCCGCCATATTTCTTATAGAGGTTGCTCAGCACTGCATGATCTGATTTGCAGACCTCGCTTGAACTCGTCCAGTACTGCACGATGACTGCCTTGCCACGTAGTTTGCTGACGTCGACACTACGGCCGTTCACTGCCTTTCCTGCGAGTTTGATGGAACTCCCGACGCTCGAGAGTCGAGTTACTGCACCGCGCGCCATTGGGGCGTGGATACTTGAAGGATGATTCTCGATGATTTGGCGATACCATTTTTCTGCATCTTTGTTGTTGCCGGAAATTTCCGTGCCCATCGCGAGTTGGCGCAGCGCTTCCGCAGCGTTGTCGTCCTTCGGATGGTTTTCAACGAACGCTTCCAGATCTTCAAGCCATTGTGCATGAGCTTTGGCGTGATCGACATCGGGGTCCGCTAGCGTTACGCCGTAGTACTCAGCGAGCATCCGCTGAAACTCAAAGTATCCGAGCAGATCGTCGGCGGAATCCTGCTTGGCTAGCTTTGCTTCGATTGCCTTCAGATAGTTGAGCCCTTCGGGAAAGCTCCCATCTTGTGTGGCAGCGCTGACCATATCGGCGAGTTGACGAAGCCACTGCGAACGCTCGGACGCATTGGCTGAGGAATTTGCCAATTGCAACAACAAGTTTGCTCGCGCCTTGTTGAGTGCTGGTTTTTTCTTTGCGCTGGCCTGCATCAGTTCCCTGTCGAGTTCTTCCAGCTTGCTAAGAATCTCTTGCATTTTCTCCGAGGGAGCGTTGTCCATCGCGAGAGCGCCGCTATTGACTGGAGCGACACCCGGTGTGGTGTCGTAGAACAGTCCGCTGACGACCGTTGCCGCGTCGTTGAGAGTGGGGCTGCCCAGCAAACGCCAAGCTCCTTTGACGTTCACCATCGTACCCAGCCGAAGTTGCTCGAAGTCGTCGCCGGCGCGGACCATCGCTGAGACATTCTCGTAGACCAGCAAATCCTGCTCTGCGCTGCCAGCTTCAGCTGGCACCATGCCCGGTTTCAGTCCACCGAAATCGTGAAACTCCGAGTCGTCACCCAGCTTCTTGCTAGCAGCCAATTTGCGGAAGTCGGTGGGTGCCGACTTGAGGGTCTTAGTCAGCTTCTCGTGCAACGCGTCGCTAAGTCCGAGCTGCTCCAACTCCTTGGAACTGAGCAGCAATCGCTCAAATCGCTCGACATCGGCAGTGCGGACGGCCTCGACCACTTCGGCAGCGACCTCCTCGGCAGAAATAAGTTTCCAACTGTCAATCGTGCCATCTTCGTCGCGATCGATTCCCCACCGCATACCTGCATTGTGGAACCAGCGATATTGATCGGCTTTGTCGTTGAAATTGGCATCCAGGTCGCGATAGACCTCAAGTCCATCGCGAAAATAGCACCAAGTATCTACTCGATTGTCGCCATCGGCGTCCGAAAACTGACGTATCACCTTGCCTTCGGGCCCACGCACGACCCATGCCACCGAACCATTGATTTTCTCCGCCTTTATCGTGCAGTCCTTAACCTGAGCTGCCGTCGGAATGTCGTATTCGACGCCGTCTTGAACCGGTTCGAGATTCAAAGCGATTGTGATTGAAGGGGCTGCCCAAGTGCTAGCCACGAGAGTGCAACTGAGGACAGAGGCAGCAATCCATTGGTAGTAACGGTGGCGAAACATGCGATTAAGTCCCTGGTTCATTGAGGCGCTGTAGGGTTCAGGCAACTGGATCGCCGAGAATAGCTGCGATGCGGTCCAGAATTTAGCCGAGTACTACGTCTTATAGCGTCCGGACGCACAATGAGGCCAGACCGATGCTGACGGTTTGAAAAGTCGATCGCATCCAAAGGACTGGGGAGCGAACGAAACTAGAAATTAGTACCCGGCAAACAGCATTTGACACCCAGCGATAGCAGCCTAAAATAGGCGATTCGGAACAACTTCCGTACGAGTGCAAGCAGAGCTGACTTAGCATGATTGGTCTTGTTCTGGCAGTTCGTTCGGGCGTGTAGCTCAGTTGGTTAGAGCGCAGCCCTGATAAGGCTGAGGTCCCAGGTTCGAATCCTGGCACGCCCACTTCCGAAAATCGCTGAGTTTATAGGCATTTTTACTACCTGCCGAGCGTTCGGCAGTGCAGCGTTTCCCCAAAGCCAAAACGGTACATACCGGTTTGGCGGCTGCGAACCATGGGAGACCTGCACTATGCCAAGATTGACCGACGCCTACCCAAAATACCGCAAGCATCGCGCCAGTGGGCAAGCGGTTGTTACTCTCAACGGCCGAGACTTTTATCTAGGGCCTCACGGCAGCGCGACGAGCAAGCTCGGGTATGATCGCCTCATCGCCGAGTGGCTCGCATCAGGGCGATCATCCGCCTTTGGAACCCCAGCTGACGAACTCTCAGTATCCGAGATGCTCGTAGCGTTCCTTCGACATGCCAAAACCTACTATGTCGGCAAAGGACAGGGCACGTTCGAGCGTTTCAAGGTAGTCCTGCGCCCCTTGCGTCAACTGTACGGGAAGACGAACGCCGCCGACTTCGGACCAGAGCACTTTAAGGCGGTCAGGCAGCAGTTCATCGACAAAGGTAATGCTCGTCCGTACGTCAACGACCAGATGAGACGCGTCGTCCAAGTATTCCGCTGGGCCGCGGCTGAGGGCCTAATTCCAGCCTCCGTTCCGCAAACTCTTGGCATCATTCCGGGCTTAAGGAAGGGACGCTGCAAGTCTCCTGAGCCTGCACCAGTGCTCCCGGTCGACGATGCCATAGTCGATGCTACTCTACCCCATCTTCCGGAGGTAGTCGCTGACATGGTTCGGTTCCAGCGTTTTACCGGGTGTCGCCCGGCGGAGGTGTGCTTGCTACGGCCGTGTGACGTCGATCGTAGTAACGACGATGTTTGGGTCTACGTTCCCGAAAGCCATAAGACCGAACATCACGGTCGGGCGAGAGCAATCTTCATCGGCCCAAAAGCCCAAGAGGTGCTACTCCGATACTTGGCTCGTGACTCGCAAGCATACTGCTTCCGCCCCTGTGACAGCGAGGAAAAGCGACGTGCCGAATTGCACGCAAATCGAGTCACGCCGCTGTCGTGCGGTAATCGCCCCGGCACCAATCGTAAGCGACGTCGTAGCCTAAAGAAGACTCCCGGCGATCGCTACACGACCGACAGCTACCGTCGCGCTATCACGCGTGCTTGCGAAAAGCACGACATCGAGAAATGGAGTCCGAATCGCCTTCGTCACACCGCGGCGACCGAGATCCGCCGTGAGTTCGGACTCGAAGCTGCCCAAGTCGTGCTCGGCCACGCGCAGGCCAACGTGACAGAAGTCTACGCCGAGCGCGACGTCTCCAAAGGCATCGAAGTCGCCCGCCGCATCGGCTAGCGGCCTCGCCTGCGCGGTTCTTCCTGGTGAAGTGCTGCGCAGGTGGGGCTGCGCCGTGCAGCTCTCCTAGCAAGCTAAAGCCTCGTGCAATTGGTCTGTCGTGCTAAAAGCAAATTGGAATGAAAGCGCAACCGCCGAGAAGAGAGTGTCGGGAACCGGCGACGGCCCGAGGTGGCTCCAATCCACCTAGCAGCACTCGTCCGGCGGTTGCGCTTTCTTATTTGTGCTGGAGGATTCTCCAGTACGGAAAGGGTCACACCATGGCCAGTACCTCTCGTAATCACTTCCTTCCGCAACCCGTCCAACCGATCGTTCCGCATTCGCCAGCCGCCAAGGTTGAGGACTCAAGTCCCTCGGGACCCAAGGTCGTCGAGATTCTCCCCGATGGAAATGCAGTCGTAGATACACACGGCCTGTTTCGCGTGGTCATTCAACCGGAAGGCGCGATTGCTGAAGAACTGTTGGAACGAGGCGACGCCCAAGTGTTCGTCGATACCTTCAACCAATGCAGTAGGGGGATGCACGCCGAAATGGTGTCGTACTTGGACTTAGCACCTCAACCACAATGAAGAAAGATGTCGAACAAACGCACTGGAAAACCGGCTGGCCACGATGGCTTCACGGACTTCATTCCCCTTGCGAAAGCTCGTGAGCTGTTCCCCAAGGTGAACGGCAAGCACCCAGCGGTCCGCACGCTCGGCCGCTGGGGGCTAACGGGCCTTCGGGGTGTCCGATTAGAGCTCACCAAAATCGGAGGGCGTTGGTTTACCACAGTGGAGGCCATCGAAACGTTCATCCGTCAGACCAATGGCGAAAGGGAGTTTTCGCGCATCCCGCGCCGCTCGAAACGGGAGATGGATCGCTACAAGAGGATCCTGAAATCTAGGGGGTACGGTGACGCGGGCTCGAAAAAGCACTTGCTTAAGTTGCTCGAAGAGGACGACGAAGTGCGCAGAAAAGAATGACAGCGCTCGGCGCCCAGTCACTTCGATCGATCATCAAACCGGCAAGCCCACGACAACTCCGGAGAATAGACCATGCAAAACGATATTCGAGTCCACGTGGTGAAGTACAAGTCTCGCAAGAATCTGGTCATGCGATACCTTGATCCTGTCAGTGGCAAACAGGTGAGCAAGACCGCTCGCACGACACGTCGCCGTGAGGCGGAACGCCTGGCTGCCAAATGGGAGGCCGAGCTCCGCGAGGGCCGCTATCAGAAACCGTCACGTCTCACATGGGCGGAGTTTCGACAGCGGTACACCGAAGAAAAACTGGCGAGCCTAGCCGAGACCACCCTCGGTGCCGCGTCTGCCGCGTTCAATCATCTTGAGCGAGAACTTAAACCGAGGTTGCTGGAAGGCTTGAACTCCGAGCAGCTGAGCCGCTTGCAGAGGAAGCTGTCGCAGCAGGGGATGAAGGCCACCACGCTGGCTAGTCACCTGCGCTCGTTGCGAGCCGCGTTTAATTGGGCAGTGCGACAAGGACTTATGCGCGAAGCCCCGCGCATTGACCTGCCCAAGAGCGCCCAAGGAATCGACCGGTCGATGCGGGGTCGACCGATTACTGGGGAGGAGTTCGAGCGGATGCTGGCGGCAGTCCCACAGGTTCGCAAGCACGAGCCAGAGAAATGGCAACGATTGCTGAGAGGTCTGTGGCTCTCTGGGTTGCGGCTCAGCGAAGCGTTGGCTCTGTCCTGGGATCTTGATGCGAATGTAGCCGCTGATCTGTCGGGGAAGTTTCCACGGTTGCAGCTGCGCGCTAGCGGCCATAAGGCCCACCGTGATCAACTATTGCCGATCACGCCCGACTTTGCGGAGTTCTTGCTCGAGACGCCCCAGGGCGAACGACGCGGCCTCGTCTTTGGCATTGTGGGTCAAGTTGGCGGCAAGCCATTCGATACCAAGCGTGCCAGCCGCTATATCTCCGCATTCGGTGCTCGAGCGGGGATTGTTGTCGATGCCAATGACGGCAGATCAGCAACCGCTCATGATCTGCGCCGGGCTTTCGGTACGCGCTGGTCAAAAAGGGTCATGCCGGCGACCTTGATGCAGCTGATGCGCCATCGGTCGATTCAGACCACGATGAGCTTCTACGTCGAGCACTCCGCGGATGAGCTGGCGGCCGACTTGTGGGCGCTGGGAGGTAGCAGTTCGAGTGACAAAGTCGCGGAGCTACCGACGGGCAATAAGTTCAACCCTGCGACCTTAAAAGCTGATCCGCAACTGTGCTGAATATCCCGCCTCCGTCTAAGCGACATAGCCAACTGCGGATCGGTTCGATTCACTGCCGGCAGTTGAGGGGCCGTCCAAGCTGGTGCAATTCTGCACATCAAGGAGCGCAACTCCCCAGATACCGTATTCTTTGAACGCATGCAGTAGTGGATTCCAATAGGCAAGAATAGCAACCAACGCAGTTTTTTAGCGATTAAGCCGAGTTCTTCTTACTCGCACCGCAGTGCACCCGATGGATAGTACTGACCAAACCAGCACCGACGATGCCTCAGGAACAGCTGCCGGAACGGTGAGCACCGGGCTCAAGCCATAGAGCCGCGCTTGGCCACTGCAAGCCGCGCCCACACCGTCAGTAATCCAAAAGATCTCCGACGAGGTTGCATCGCCTTGGAATGCGGTGGCAGAAGAGTTACTCCAATTGCCGGAGCCGCATGAGCCTGCTGTCGTTCCATCACCCGCGGCTCCGGTCCAGACCCGGGTATTACCAGAGATAAGGGCGCCAAACTCATCGTAAGCGATCGGGTTGGCGAGCGACCCATCGAACATATCCGCTTCGCTGGTTGCAACCAGGTCGCCGTTCATGTTGTAGACGGGACCTTCAATCGAGACACGATCGGTGATGGCCTCGGCGGGGGTGCTGACTCCCGCTGAGGTCGCGATCAGTGCCGTCCAGTTCAGGTCGAGACCGTTCCAGCCGGTATTGTTCCCACTTACGAATGCCTGGAAGTTGACTATCCAATCGGCCGCTTCCGCCGAGCCAAACTCGGTGGCTGTGGGAGGCGGCACGCTGGTGGAGCCGGAGATTGTCGTGATGGCACCGGTGACGAACACCGCGTGATACGTATCGCCCGGGCTCAGCCCCGGCGGAGGGTCGAATACGAGCGATGCCTGAGTTGAACCTGGTGCAAGAAGCGCGACAATGATGAGGCAACTGGCAATTATGGACTGATTCACAATGATCTCCCGAGGGCAATATCTATTGAATAGAGTGGCAACTAGTGCTTCCTACTCCTCACCTTCCAAAAACTCGCTGCATCTAACGGGAAAAATAAAAAAACTTTCTTGCTGCGGCGCAACTCATGCAACTGCAACAGTTTGTGAGCTGCTCGAGAAGTTCAGAGAGCTGCCCGACGGGATGGCAGGCCGAGAATCGAGAGGCCCAAGCCCATCCAAATCAGCCCATCCGGCTCCGGCACAGCCAATGAGCCACCCAGCGAACCAGCCAGCTGCCCATAGTTCGCTTGCCAGTCGGCTAGGCTACCGATACTCGGATCGCGTTGCCAGCTTAGGAAGTCAGACCCGTCGACATCTGAGTCGCCGTCGAAGTCGCCGGGCATGGTACGCACCCAAAACGAATCCGAGTAAAGCGTGACGCCGTTTCGCTTGGCATCTAACGTCCACTCCCCAACAACGGGCACGTCAGGCAGTCCGATGCCTGCAATCCACCAGCCGTAGCGAATCGCACTGGTAGTCCAGTGCCAATGCGCCTGTTGCGAGCCATCTGGGCGGTAGAAGTAGTAATCGAGATCGTCTCCTGGTTCGAATCCGAACAGGTTGACCCAGCTATAAACTTCCTGCCCGGGACCGTCGGACTGATAGAAAACACGGTGTTCGATAGGTCGATCGACCAAATCGCTGGTTGTGGGAACGTGACCAACAATGCCGAAATCAAGAGTACCAGTCACGTCTCCCGCATAGGGAAGCGGCGATTCCCACCAGGACGAAGGATCGAGGTAGGTTTCCACCGCAGTTCCCGACTCGTAGACGGCAAAGTGCAGGTGGGCGTCGCTGGAGTTTCCCGAGCTGCCGACCTCGCCGATCTTTTGACCAGCTAATACGTTCTGTCCGACTGTCACTGGTATCGAGGAGTTCTTTAGGTGCAAGTATTCGGTAACGAGGCCTTCGCCATGATCAATCACAACGTAATTCGGCTGACGTCTAGGATTCGGGTTCACGCGCGACCAACGGTCGTACTCTCCATCGTGCACTGCCGTAATCGTGCCTGATCGCGCCGCGTAAACGTCGACACCCGCATCCATGGCCGCAAAGTTTGGCAACGTAAAATCGATTGCATTGTGGCCGTCATAGGCATACGCACCGCCACGCCAATCCAAGACACCGGGACCTGACTGCAAATCGACGTAGTTGACGATGGTCCAATCTTCGTAGGGCGTCCCGCCAATGGGCAGCACGAACAGTTCCGCCAGCGCTGGAGTCACAAAGAGAGTGGAGAATGCGGCGAAGATTGCAAGAATTCGCATAGGCAGTGAGCACGATGGAGGAGTGCGGAATGACATGCCCACCGCTAGAACGAATTGATTTGAGAAGAGTATTTAGTCAAGCCCGCTCGGCGGACACCAGCAAGCAATGATGATGCAATGAAGCCCATCATCCAGGCGGTGGGTTCTGGTACGACTGACGTTCCGCCAAGTGAACCTGCTGCCCCGTAGTTCGCTTCCCACTCGGCGAGGTTGCCGATGCTTGGATTCTGTTGCCAGGCGAGGAAGTCTTTGCCATCAACGTTCCCGTCGCCTGTGAAGTCACCCGACTGAGTGGCAGCCAGGCCAATAGTGATAAACTCAGGATTAATCGAGCTGGGCGAGCCAGGATAATCGCCGATATCGTAGAGCACATTTATCGATCCACTTCCATCTGATGCTCCTCGTAGGATCTGGTCAGTTTCGGAATCCACCCAATAAAGAAAACCTTCGTGAATCGTAATCCCCCGGGGTCTAATCTCGTCTGGCGAGCCAGGATAGTCGTTCGCATCAAAGAGCTGAGTTACCATACCACTTCCATCGATCAATCCCCGGAGAATCTGGTCGCTTCCTTCATCGGTCCAGTAGATAAAACCGTCGCTAATTGCCAGGTCCCAGGGAGAGTAGACACTGCTTGGTAAACCGGGGTAGTCGCCGGAGTCGAACAACACGCTAACTTGTCCGATTCCATCAGACATGCCGCGCAGCACCTGGTCACTCGCCCGGTCGACCCAGAAGATGAAATCGCCCTCCAAAGCAACGCTCCAAGGCAATGTTGCCCCTTCGGGAAAATCTTCAACACCAAACAGCTCGACAGAGGTTCCGCTACCGTCAATCGCGCCGCGTAATATTCGCGCGGTGGAGATATCCACCCAGAAAATGGACTCCTCATCTAGCGCCAAGCCCATCGGCAAATTGATATCAAACAGCAAGCCCGCCGAATGGCCCCCATCAAGTGGTCCGCGATAAGTCCAACCGCCGGAGTCGGTCCAATAGACGTATCGAGTATCCGACGATAGGCCTCGTGGAATGGATCTGGAGGGGGGGCCTGGTAGATCCTCGATGCCAAACAACTCGTTTGCAGGGCCGGCGCCGTCAATTGGCGCACGGAGGAGCTGGCCGGTAGTAGAGTCAGTCCATATCAAGTTAACAGCCGCCGCATGTGGGGCGCTAACGGTTTGAGTGACGCATAGTAACGCGAGGATCTGGAGTAGGGATGTTCGATTCGGACCTGCGGTCTTTGGGATGTGAAGATCAGATATCATCCTGGAGCCTCTGTTGTAAATCGATGGGTCGACAACTCACCCTTCAATGAATCGCCGCCGCCAACACGAGAGTCGTAGATGACGCACTGTCGGGCGCACACTGCTTTCAAGGGAGTGGTCGCGAGAGGTTCAGTTAGCGGGGAGATTCGTCCCAGAGTCCTGCAACCGAGAAATATCAGCCCTGCCAAGCAGGTAAGCACTCCGCTGTTTGGTTCAGGTACAGCGAGCATGCCACCAAAGGAACCAACTGCCCCGTAGTTCGCCTGCCATTCGGTTAGATCGGAGGCGCTTAGGGGATTGGGCGATTCACCGCGTTGCCAAGCGAGGAAGTCACGGCCATCGGCACGTCCATCGAAGTCAAAGTCGCCACCTGAATCTCGAATTGCAAGCCACTGTGGGCTTTGCGACGTATAGAGTTCTGTGACGGGACCACTCCCATCAGATGGCGCCATCAGTATCTGATCGGAATCTGTACCGTTGTCGGCCCAGTAGAGAAAATCATCCCTGGCTATGATCCCACGCGGTGAAATTCTAGTAGGCAAACCAGGGTAGTCGCTATTGTTGTACACTTCTGATACAGGACCCGTCCCATCAATGCTGCC
Organism: Bythopirellula sp.; assembly: GCA_965228965.1. GTDB lineage: Bacteria > Planctomycetota > Planctomycetia > Pirellulales > Lacipirellulaceae > Bythopirellula. The sequence continues at coordinate 2,800,397 of OZ245849.1, read as the reverse complement.
ATGTAGCACCATATCAGCGATAATGTCAGTCCAGAAAATGTTGTCGCCGCTTATGGCAATTCCCTGGGGAGTCGGATTGTGGTCTGAATCGTAGCTTGGGTAGTCGGTCTCGTCGAATAGCACGGTCACAGTGCCTTCCCCATCAAGGCGGCCGCGCAAAATCTGATTGTCAAACGTGTCAGGCCAGTAAAGAAAGTCTCCGCTGATAGCGAGGGAGGAGGGGATACCCACGTCTGCCGGCCCAAACAGTTCTGTGAGTGGAGCTACTCCATCGAGCGATCCACGTAGGATCTGGTTCGTTAATCGATCGGCAACGTATAGAAAGCCACCGTCTATGACTAAACCTCTCGGCGAAGAAAGACCGTCCAGGCTGTCGTACAGCGAGGTGACTGGGCCACTACCATCTAGCGGCCCGTGGAGGATTTGGTCAGTCCGAGAATCAACCCAAAGAATTGAGTTGCCAAGAACTGTTACATCTCGCGGAGCAATTCTTTCTGGCGCACCAGGGTAGTCGTCGATTCCGAAGATCTCCACAATCGGTCCGCTTCCGTCGATCGGCGCTCGGAGTATTTTTCCGTCGGTCCAAAGCAAATCCACTGCGATTGCCTGCGGAGCGAGACCAGATAGTGGGACGGAGAGTGTCAAAAAGAGCGGGATTAAGGTCGTGCGAACCGCTTTTGCTGTCTTTGAAGTCTGAAGATTGGATATCATTCGGGAGCCTGGGTTGGAAATGCACGGGCCTACCTCTCACCCTGCGAGTCCGCGGCCGATCTAAGGCGAATTCTGGGCAGAAGTGCGAAAAATCTTCTTTTTGACGGAAGCCTATTCAAGTCAACGGGTTAGAGCGAGCGGAAGGCGATTTTTTCAAATAATCTCGTTCGCCTAGAATGGATTGTTCCTTAGATGACTCAGAGTCTCGCAGGGTTGGTAGTAACCACGATGAGGACCGCCCGATGCCTGAGAATGGTGCCGATACCGATACGATGCTGAATCTCGCCGCTGGCGGCGATAGCGAGGCCGTCCACTCTCTTATGGAGCGGCATCGAGCAGATTTGGCACGAATGGTCTCGGTACGCATGGATCCCCGAGTTCGAGGAAGAATCGATCCCTCCGACGTAATCCAGGAGACGCTCACCTTGGCGAGTCAACGCTTGTCGCAGTACGTGGCCGAGCGCCCGCTGCCTTTCTATCCGTGGCTACGGCAGATCGCTTGGGAAGCTTTGCTCAAAGAGCACAGGCGCCATGTTTATGCGGCCAAGCGAAGCGTGGCACGTGAACAACGGAGCCGCCCGAAACTATCCGACGCTTCGGTTCATGGATTGGCGCAGCAGATCGTGGGCTCCGTAGAAAGCCCCAGCGGCGCTGCCATGCGCACGGAAATGTCGCAGCGATTGCGACGCGCCTTGGACGCACTGCGTGAATCCGATCAAGAAGTGATCATCCTGCGATATTTGGAACACATGTCGTCGCGTGACATTGGCGCAGTACTCGGAATCAGCGAGGCGGCCGTCAATATGCGGATGATGGGAGCGATAGAGCGTATCCGCAAAGTACTGTTGCGCGAGCAATGGGAGCACTAAGCAATGATTCACCAGAAAACTGAGAAGCTGCACGCAACAAATGGCAGCATCAGCGACCAGCAGTCGCTCGCAAATCTTTTGGAAAGCGTGAACCGCTCGCTCGAAGCAGGTGACGAAGTCGACCTGGAGGCGTTGGTGGCCGACCATCCACACCATGCCAATCGACTTCGGGAGCTCGTGCCAACGCTAACGGCGCTCGCGACCTGGGATCGCCAAGAGCAGCGAGCCGACGATGGACAAGTTCCTGACTCGGATTGTTCATTTGCGGGCAGAGAGCTGGGCGACTTTCGTATTCTCAACGAACTCGGTCGCGGCGGCATGGGGGCCGTTTATCAGGCAGAACAAATGTCGATGGGTAGGCGGGTCGCTCTAAAGATCCTGCCCTTCGCCGCCTTGGCCGACGGCAAATCCTTACAGCGGTTCCGCAACGAAGTGCGCGCCGCCGCTACACTCGAACATCCACACATCGTCTCAGTCTACTCTGTCGGCGAAGAGCGAGGGGTGCACTATTATTCGATGCAACTAATCGAAGGGCAGTCGTTGGCTCAGCTAATCTCCGAAACTCGCTCGGAGCTGCTCGATTCTCACAAAGAAGCCCCGTCTACTGGCAGTTCAGGAAATCCTGCCAGATATGAAGACCCCACGATTGAATCCTCTATCGCGCCACCCGCCACGACAACCGTCGAGGAGCAAGCACTTCTCAGCACGGCGATCAATTCCGTGCGCGATACGCAACGTCACCGGAAAGCAGCGCAACTTGGTATTCAAGCGGCCGAGGCTTTGCAGCACGCTCACGATCTAGGGGTCTTGCACCGCGACATCAAGCCAGGCAATCTGATGATTGGCCGCGATGGCGAACTCTACGTTACAGACTTTGGTTTGGCACGCATCGAAGCCGATGCCGGCATGACGATGACCGGCGACATTGTTGGAACTCTGCGGTACATGGCCCCCGAGCAGGCACTGGCAAAACGAGTCTTGGTCGACCATCGGGCTGACATCTACTCGCTTGGTGCAACACTCTACGAATTGCTCACGTTGCAACCAGCTTTCGGAGAATCCGATCGCAGTGAGTTGCTGAAGCGCATCGCCTTTGATGAACCAAGCGGCTTGCGCAAGCTCGATCGTCACATACCCGCTGAGTTGGAAACGATCGTCCTGAAGGCGATGGGCAAGAATCCCGAGGACCGGTACCAGACCGCCCGCGAAGTTGCTGACGACCTGCAGGCCTACTTAGACAACCGACCGATCGTTGCTAAGCCGCCCACGATCGTCGATCGAGCTACAAAATGGTCGCGGCGACACCGCAGCTTCTTGTTGTTTGCGATGGTCGCGTTGCTGCTTCTATGCGTCGCACTCGGGTTCGCTGCCGCGCAGATAGCAATCGCACGCGAACTTGCTCAGGAAGAGGCACAACGTGCCGAAGAGAACTTTCAGAAGGCACGTAAAATCGTTGATCAACTATTCCTCAAAACCGCTCAGGAAATGAGGGATTCTCCTCACACGCAGGAGGTGCAAAGAGTACTGCTCGAAGATGCTGCAAACTTCTACCAATCGTTTCTCGATGCAAAATCTTCCGATCCAGAGATTAGATACAACACCGCGGTCGCCTATCATCAATTGGCACGCATTCAAGGCCTGCTTGGCGAATCTGCTAAGGCTGTTGCCTCTGAAAGCAAGGCAATCAAAATCATGGAAGAAATGGTCGTTGAATATCCTGCGGACCCGAGTTTTCGAAAGTTTCTATCTCAGGCTTATATCGCGACTTCCTGGTTCAGTGAATCAGGCGCCGACGTACTCAGAAACGCTCAGAAATCACTCGCAATCCTTGAGCAGATGGTTGATGACTATCCGACGAGCCCCGAACTTCTTGTGGAATTGGCCCGCCGATACTCCAACATTGGTATGTCCACATATCTGCACTCCGATCGTGTTGAGGCGGAAGCATATCTTCGGAATGCGATTGAAATTTTGAAGACGGTTGAAAAAAGATTTCCGGAGGTCGATGTTCCTGAAGAACTGGCAGATATATACGTCAAACTTGGTGGGGTACTACTACGTACTCCGGTCGAACATTCAAGAATTGAGGAAGCAGTAGAATGCCTGCGAATGGCAATCGACACTTATCTTGACATGGGTCTCGATGAATCGGATTTCGAGGGATTTGCCAGTGCCTACGCAAAACTTGGAAAGGCGTTCCATAAACAGGGTCGTACTGAGCAGGCTGTCACAGAGTGTGAACGATCTATCGAGACTCTTGAAAGCCTGATCCAGCAGTTCCCTCGCCATATCAACGTGCGAAGTGAACTTTCTGACGGCTACTTGGACCGTTGCGAGTATCTAGTTGAATTGCAAGATTTCCCTGAAGCCGAAAAATCAGCCCGAACGGCCCTCTTTCACCGCACGCACATTATTGCGCTGGCACCTGCTTCGGTGAAACACCTCGGCGAGCTTGCCGAATCGTGGGCAGAGTTGGGGGAGCTGATTTATTGGCTGGATAACGATGACGAGGAGGCATTGGATGCCTTTCGACAAGCATGTGATTTTCACAAGGAGGTCGTCGAACATGAATCTTCCAATCCGGAGGACCAAATGAAGTTCGCTAGGTTTCTGAATTGCTGCCCGGCAGTACAGTTCCGTGACGGAGAACATGCCCTAGAACTGATCAAGAACGCGATGCGGCGTTCGCCCAACGTTCCAGATAGCTGGCTGGTACTAGGAGCGGCCTTCTATCGAACAGGCCAATGGCAGGAGGCCCGAGCCGCCTTAGAGAAGGCCGCTGATATAGACCCTACCAATCGCGCCTGCAGAATGTTCCAGGCCATGAACTACATGCAGTTGGGCGAGCCCGAGAAGGCGCGTGAGACGTTTGAAGAGGCTGTGGACAATGCGAGATTTCGTGGTCTCCGATCGCAGTACTTACAGAAAGAAGCGAGAGAGCTGCTGGGCATCAACACTGAAACGAAACCGGAAGATGGCCAACCTTGATCGATAGAAATCTGGCAAGCAGTCCAAATTTGTTTTCAAAGCGCGCCGTGCATATCGAGCATCTTGCCAATGGTATGATGGAAAAAGTTGACGAATGCATTGTCGATCTGCAGTTAGCGACTGATGGCCTGCGAAAATAGAGCCTTCGCTGCACCCGCGTCAAGTTCACGGAGAGAGAACCTCGCTTTCACGCTACGTAGTTTTGGTGCCGCACTCTACAGCAATGGCGCCGTCGATCAAGGACGCGACGCGCTGGAGGAATCCATGGAGCTATACGCCCAGTCTGTTGAGAGAAATCGAAAAAGCCGAAGTCGACGGCTGCAGGAGAACATATCGCATATTCGGCAGCATCTCGAAGACATGGAAAACGGGTTACCCCTAAAAGACCACTGAGCGAAAGTCGGTCGTGAGCTAGCAAGTTATCGCCTCTTGCCAGCAGAACAGTGCTGCGACGGCAGATTTTCAAACGACAACGCAATATGCAATAACAGACGCTAACGGCAATAAGAATGTCGGTTCCGTAGGTAGAGTTTCTTCTGCGTGCGTGCGCATCGTGGAGCCCCAATCAGCGTCAGACCGCTGTAGATGCGAAAGTCGAGATAAGTGTGTGGGATTTTGAATTCCAATCTTTCCAACGCATGTTCACCAATGGCGAACTCCGTGGAAACACGCGCTGCGTTGCTTGGAGCCCAGATCGTCGCGCATTGGCTTCTTACGACGGCAGCGAGGCGACTGCAGTCTGCAACTGGTCTTTGGTGACGCCTCAGATTCCCAACTCCGACGAGTCTGCATGCACGCCTTTCAGCTATAGAGAAACTGGTGGATTGCGTAGTCATATTGATGACGCCTCTTTTTCTGACCACCCGCCAGTTGGAATGCATTTGCCTGCTACACGGCCGCGCACATAACGGCGGTGTTCACGACCGCCGCCGGAAATGGAAGTCAACTGGTGCAGCGGTCGCGCCACCGACCGCAACTCGCAGATTCCCGAACTGCAGGCGGGTGGACCAGCTTCGCTGACTTCCGGCCTCCGCTTTGATGAATGACCGATTTGGCTCGGGGAACGTTGACCTGGAAGGCTGAATCTGCAGGCCGTGGGATGAACTGTTCAATCGCGGACATTGTCTCAAACTAGAAGACGGGGCGATTGATCGCTGGCACCTCGACGACAATCATCGTCGACGACTTCGCCCAACGGACTACCAGACCCCTCGGCATGGGCCGCCTGTTGTGGTTGTTCAATTCGCCCTTTCGGATGCAAGATCAAAGCAGCTGTGCATCCACCACACCATGCTAAGTACTGATCTATGCAGGTTAGCGGTGTCTTCGATTGAAGGCTGTGATCGCCGACCGTCGTGGTACGATAGCTCACAAGCGAGGCGTCTTTTCGCGGATTTTGACTCTATGCGATCGCAATCCTCGTCATTCGTGTTTGATTTGCCTTAAGAATCTCTACGTCGGTGATTCAAAGCGGTTATCATCGCTACTATAATGCTTGTGGACGCGGAGGTCCGGTTATCGTTTGGCGCATAATCCAGCGTTAATCAATCAAAATGTATCAGTTAGTCGCCATCCTGCATTAGATTGCACAACGATTGGATCCGCCCAAGACTGTTGGAATAGCAATTCGATTTCACAAGTGAGATCGTGGGTATGGCTGACACTTCAACATCTATATGAGATATCGACGGATGATCTACAAGACGCTTGTTGCTTTAATGATTGTCGTGAGCGCACATACAGCGAGCGCGGACGAAGTCGACTTCAGACGCGATATTCGGCCAATTCTGTCCGACCGGTGCTTCGCCTGCCACGGACCTGATGAGGCGCATCGTGAAGGTGGTCTGCGGCTGGACAAGAAAGAGAGTGCGTTTGGGGAAGCTGACTCAGGCGAACGCGCGATCGTACCAGGCGACGTGGATGGCAGCGAACTCCTTCGTCGCTTGGTCGCGGAGGACATCGACGAGCGCATGCCGCCTGCAGAGACGAACAAACCGCTGACGCAAGACGAAATCAAATTGATCCGCGCTTGGATCGAACAGGGAGCTGACTGGCAGAACCATTGGTCATTCGACGTGCCCGTTCGACGGCAGCCAGCCCCAGTGCAGGAAGCAGACTGGCCAAACAGCGAACTCGATCGGTTCGTGCTCGCGCGATTGGAAGCGGAAGGACTCTCACCGTCGCCCGAAGCGGATCCCGTTACGCTGCTGCGTCGAGTTACTTTCGACTTAACTGGCATGCCCCCGACGCCTGCCGAAGTGGATGCTTTCGTCGATGACCCATCAGAAGATGCCTACGAAAAGGCGGTCGACCGGTTGCTGCAGTCGACTCGTTACGGTGAGCACATGGCACGGTATTGGCTGGATGCCGCCCGCTACGGCGATACTCACGGTCTGCACCTGGACAACTACCGGGAAATGTGGCCGTATCGCGATTGGGTAATTCGAACATTCAATGACAACAAACCGTTCGATCAATTCGTTGTCGAGCAACTGGCTGGTGACCTGCTGCCAGGCCCAACTCCAGAACAACTTATCGCCACCGGTTTCCTACGTTGTCATGTGACTACCAGCGAGGGCGGTTCGATTGACGAAGAGGTCTATGTTCGCAATGTCAACGACCGAGTGGTCACTTTTGGCACGGTCTTCATGGGTGCAACGTTTGAATGCACGCGCTGCCACGATCACAAATTCGATCCTCTGACGATGAAGGATTTTTATTCGCTGTTTGCGTACTTCAACAGCCTTGATGGCAAACCGCTCGATGGAAACAAGAAGGACCACGAGCCCGTGATTCGCGTGACATCGGATGAGCAGCAGCAACAGCTTGATGAATTCGACCAACAAATCGCATCACTCAACGAACGCTTGAAGGCACCTTGGCCTGCGGTCGACAAGGCGCAAAGGGCATGGGAGATAGCGTTGCTTGCAGGACAGGAAGGCGATGCGACCAACAACAAAGAAGATTGGCAGACTCTGGTTCCCACGGAGTTTGTTTCCAAGGGCGGAGCCACGCTAACTCAACGCGACGACGGTTCGATACTGGCCAGCGGCAAAAATCCAGCCAAGGAGGTCTACGAAGTGATTAGCCGCATCAAAGGCGGCAATTGGCAGGCGATTCGGCTGGAAGCCCTGATCGATGAGTCGTTGACCCAAGGCGGAGCGGGCCGCAGTTCCAATAGCAACGTCGTGCTCACTGAATTTGAAGCCTATCTGGCTCCTGCGGACAAGCCCGCTGAATGGCAACGTGTAAAGTTCTCGAAATCTTGGGCCGACTACGAGCAACCCAACGGCGACTTCAAGATCGCCAATGCCCTTGATGGCAAGGCGAGCACCGGTTGGGCCATCGCAGGCCACATGAAGCGCGAGGACCGCACGGCCTATTTCACAACCGATAAGCCGTACGGGTTAGATGCCGATGCGTTATTGAAGGTGGTGCTCAAGCACGAGTCGATCTATTCGCAGCATCAATTCGGGCGTATCCGCCTGGCGGTTAGCAAAGGCGACCCGATTCCCGCTGAGATTCCGCCCGCAGTCATGAAGATTGTTCATCGCGACGCCGGCGAGCGGACCGAGCAACAGCGAGTCGAGTTGCAGAAGTTCTACCGTGAATCGATCGCCGATGAGGCAGGATTTGTGGAGGCTCGCGACAAGTTGACGTCGTTGCAGAAGTCGCGGAAAGAACTTCTCAGCAAAGTACCGACGACGCTGGTCTTTAGAGAACTCGCGAAGCCCAAAGAGTCGTTCGTTCTCTTTCGCGGTGAGTATGACCAGCGCCGCGAACGCGTGGGCCGGCGCACCCCCGATGCACTGCCGTCGATTACTCCCGAACCACCGACCGATCGTCTCGGACTGGCCCAGTGGCTCGTCGATCCAGCCCATCCACTGACTGCGCGCGTCACAGTCAATCGACTTTGGCAGCAATTGTTTGGCACCGGCATCGTCAAGACCTCCGAAGACTTCGGTTCACAAGGAGAGCCGCCCAGCCATCAGGAACTGCTTGATTGGCTAGCGGTCGAGTTCGTCGAATCGGGCTGGGATATCAAACATCTGATGAAGACGATCGTCATGTCTGCCACTTATCGTCAGTCTCCGCGCGTTTCATCAGAGTTGGCGGAGCTTGATCCAGAGAATCGTCTGCTTGCTCGCGGACCGCGCTTTCGGTTGGACGCTGAAATGCTACGCGATCAGGCGCTATTAGTAAGTGGATTGCTCAACGAAGAACTGGGCGGCCCGGGCGTCAAGCCCCCGCAGCCTGATGGGCTTTGGTACGCAGTTGGCTATACCGGATCGAATACCGCCAGGTTCGTCGCAGACAAAAGCCCAGACAAGGTTCACCGTCGGTCGCTTTATACGTTCTTCAAACGGACTGCGCCCCCTCCCCAAATGAGTACCTTCGACGGGCCGTCGCGCGAAGCGAGCTGCGTTCGCCGTGAACGTACCAACACGCCTCTGCAAGCTCTGTTGTTGTTTAACGACCCGCAATACGTAGAAGCCGCCCGTGCACTGGCAACGCGCACGATGCACGAAGGTGGCGACACCGTCGAGAACCGCGCTGCGTACATGTTTCGCTTGTGCACCTGCCGACAACCGACGGACGACGAATTGAAGGATCTGGTGCAAGGGTATCACGCGGATTTGTCCGTCTATCAGAGCGACAGCGAAGCCGCCAAGCAGTTGCTCACGATCGGCATCGCGCCGCTGGATAAAGACCTCGAGCCTGCCGAACTGGCGGCATGGACAATCACGGCGAACCTGTTGCTCACACTCGATGAAGTCGTCAACAAATAGTCAATCGCGGCTACAACACCAATAAGGCCAACCATGCATCCAATCCACGAATACGGTCAAGCACTCACTCGTCGGCATTTCTTCGGCCGGTCCGCAATGGGGCTCGGAACCGCTGCATTGACGTCATTGATGCCGACCCAACAGTCCTTCGCGGCGGGGTCCAATGGTTTGCCGCACCTTCCGCATTTCGCTCCCAAAGCGAAGCGAGCGATCTATCTGTTCATGGCTGGCGCGCCATCACAGATCGACATGTACGACTACAAGCCGAAACTGAACGATCTGTTCCAGACGGACCTGCGGAAGATGCCCAGTGTGCAAATGGGTCAACGCATCACGACCATGACGTCGGGTCAGGCATCGTTGCCGATTGCCCCTTCGAAGTACAAGTTCCAGCAGTACGGCAAAAGCGGCGCTTGGGTCAGCGAGCTGTTGCCGCATACCGCGAAGATGGTCGATGACATCGCAATCATTAAGACCGTCAACACCGAGGCGATCAACCATGATCCGGCGATCACCTACATCTGCACGGGACACCAGTTGCCCGGCCGTGCCAGTCTCGGATCGTGGCTAAGTTATGGGCTTGGTTCGGCTAACGACAACCTGCCCAGCTTTGTCGTGATGACGCCCACCTGGACGGGTCGTCCTGAGGCGCAAGCGTTGTTCAATCGTCTGTGGGGTTCCGGCTTTTTACCCAGCTCTCATCAGGGAGTCGCATTTCGCGCGCAAGGGGATCCCGTGCTGTTTCTTTCCAATCCTCCGGGCATCAATACGTCGACGCGACGTCGCATGCTCGACCGATTGAATCGCTTCAATCAGCGGACTTTCCAGACCGTCGGCGATCCGGAAACACAGGCTCGGATCGAACAGGCTGAAATGGCCTTCCGAATGCAAGCTTCTGTCCCAGAGCTGACCGACATCTCCAGTGAACCGCAGCACATACTGGATATGTACGGACCCGATGTCGAGAAGCCTGGTACGTTCGCATCAAGCTGCCTGTTGGCCCGTCGGATGGCTCAACAAGGCGTCCGCTTTACTCAAATCTTCCACCGAGGATGGGACCAGCACTTCAACATTGCTAAGGATCTCGTGAACCAGTGTCGCGATATCGATCAACCATGTTATGCGTTGATTCAAGACTTGAAGCAGACGGGTCTGCTTGACGACACGCTGGTTGTGTGGGGCGGTGAGTTCGGCCGCACCGTCTATTGCCAGGGCAAGTTGACGCGCGAAAACTACGGACGCGATCACCATCCTCGCAACTTCACGATCTGGATGGCGGGTGGCGGCATCAAACCGGGCATCGTCTATGGTGAGACCGACGACTTCAGTTACAACGTCGTCGAGAATCCTGTTCACATCCACGACATGAACGCCACGATCCTGCATTGCCTGGGCATCGACCATCGCCGCTTCAATGTCAAATTCCAAGGACTCGATCTCGGCCTGACCGGCGTCGAAGAGCACCATCCGGTCGAGGGCATCCTAGCCTAAATCGGGACGTCGTTGCCTTACCGGATTCCTCCAATCGACGCGCCCGCACTCTGTGCCGGACCATCGTATCATGCCGCTAAGCTCTCCGTCGCGACGCCCGACCCCATGGAAATCCATCTCGGCCGGGTTTTGAAAGCTTTTCCTTTTTCGTTTTCAAAACCTCACCCGTTCGACGCAAGGTGATTTTCGTAAGTCCTTGCTGCTGTGTTGGTTGTGTTACCTCCTTTCTGTCAGCAGGTCGAGGTATTGAAAGGTTGGGGGTTACAGACCTTTCAAAACCCCCGCCGCCATCACCACAGTCTTTCACAATTCACTCTTCACTTTTCCTACTTCCGCGCAGCGGCCACCACTCCGCGACGCAGGCAAGGCTGCTCCGGTTGTCGTCTTTCCTACGTCAAGCTTAGCGAATCCGCTGGCCCAATTTCAACAAAATAAACTTGTCGAGGAATCTCTCGCGAAGACGCAAAGGCACTAAGGATGGGGTTGGCGCGTTCCATCGCTATACTGGTTGTGTTATGAGCCATGGCGTAACGGTTCGTAGCGACTAAACACATGGGGGCACCCGTCATGATGTTTGACGAGGAGACTCGCTTGGATGGCCGCGCTGTGCGTGCGGTCGATACTGAATAGTCTATTAGCAACGCTTGCACAAGCGATCAAGAACCTCGGGCAAGCAGGCATTCTAGGAATCGTACTTCAGCTAACCGATCGGACAATTACGTTTGCGTCTAACAGGTAGGAGAGATAGCGATGTCAGGTGACCGCCCCCCAGAGGAGAAGTCCAATACCTCCGATACCGAGGAGCTTGGTCCCTTTGCGCTCATGTTCCAGCAATACTATTCCGAGCGAAGATCAGACGTAGATCCACCTGTCATTGCCGAAGCGCTGACCGAATTGCACCAGGCGATCGCCGAGAAGAGTCTGAAGAAAGTGAACGCCCTCATCCGCGGTGGAGTGGATGTGAACGGTTTTCACCCTCAAGATGAGTTTGGTTTTCCGCTGTCGCGTGCCATAGACGCTCAGGACCTGCGGATCATCCGATCGCTCCTCAAAGCGGGGGCAGACCCAAATGTGGAAGACTCCCTGGCCCGCAGTATCAAACAAAATAGCCTATCCTTGGCCAAGGCATTGATCGAGCACGGTGCCAATCTCGACGGTCAGCCGACTTGGGAAAAGGACAATGATTTTGAAACCAATCTCATTCGGGCTACCCGGCTAGGGCTCTATCCCTTCGTAAAGTTGCTTCTAGAAGCTGGCGCCAACCCGAATCGTCATGATGGCAACGACCAGAGTGCCTTGTTCCTGGCACGTAAGAACAAGAACAAACGGTTGATCAAGCTGCTGGAGCAGTACGTTTCCGACGAGGAATTGGCGTGGGTAGAGGAACGCTATTCAGCAGCATATGCTGAGCGGCTACGATTGGACAAAGAGATCTATGAAGCAATACATGCAGCTGAACCTGCCATCGCTCTAGAACTCCTCCAATCCAGTAAAAAGCCGCTGGATGAGCTTCTGGAGCCCGAGTGGGGTACACCACTTGAGGAAGCGTTGGCTGCCTACTACAGAGCCAGGAAATCGACTCGTCCAAAGTTGACTGTACAAGAGATGATTGACGGCAAGAAGCAAGGCAAACCTGATTGCACAGATGATAGAGTCCTGCGAACGCGGCAGTTGGTCGAAAGTCTGATCGACCTAGGTGCCCCCGTAGATAAGGGAGGATGGAGGACTCCTATATCCACGGTTGCCTGGATTGAAGACGACGATCCTCATGTTGACCTCAGCTCAAAACTGATTTCCCATCTTGCTGATATTGACATGTCGATCACCCCCGGAGGAGAGACGTTACTCATGCTGGTTTCTGCTGCGCGCAACGAGACGTTTGCCAAAATAGCCCTTGAACGTGGTGCCGATTTCAACGCACGAGATCGTAGCGGTGAAAGCGTTCTTCAAAAAGCAAGAAGCAGCGAGGAGTACGACGGTCCTAATCCCTGCGTCCCTCTCTTACTTGCAGCAGGCGCAAAAGAATGACGACTGCCCAATGGTGTGTTCACCGAATGGACGTTTGATCTGCGAGATCGGCTAACGCTGTGGCGGATCCTGCTCCGAAGGATCGGTACAATCTCGTAGCACGTGATTATGCGAAAGAAGCCGGGTTCGATTTGGTTGTTGCCCGTATCGACAGGATCTTAGCTCAAAACAACTCGACGGGCGACTCGAGTACTTCCCAATGACGTCCCGACAACCTGGGATTTCGATGCTCGTGACCTTTTGCTCTCGATCGTCCATGAGGACTTAAACCTGCCGGCGGGTATGCGTCACGCAACTTCAGCAGATTTATCCAACGTCTAGGGCGTGTGTGAGTGAGCATCGAGGGCGGCGCGGGTGCGGGCGACCAAGTTGTTGTCGGGACGTTGGGAGTCGCGGAGCATGTACATGTTGGATGCGAGGTACACGTCGCGCCATGCCGGAGAGATCGCGTAGTAGTCTTCCAGCACTGCGGAACTGAATTTGTAGTCGTGTGCGTTGGTGCCTTTAAGAAACACAAGCACTCGGGCCGCATCGATGACGTCGCGCGCACTACCGGTCTGCCGCAGGAAACCTAACGCCTTGGACGCGGCCGTGTCCGGTGAGTCGCTAAGCTCGGCAAAAATCTCTTCTACCGCTCCCGCACCTGATGCTTGTGATTGCGTCGACTCAAGCGTGTCGACGAACTTGTCGTGCACATTGCCGCGTTTGCGCATTGCCTCTCGGAACATGGCAAGGAATGCCGCGTTTTGGAGCATTGCCAGTCGTCGTGTTTCGTCATCTCCGCTGGCTGTGTAGGCGAAATGGATCGCGTTGGTGGTCGTGACTGCGTGCAACGCCACGATCGCCGGTTGCCTCATGAGTAGCTCACCGGCGCTGACGAACAGGGCGTCCCAGACAGATTGCGGAGAAACTCCCCGGTTGAGGCACTCTACCACTTGGTCACAGACGTCGTTTGCCGAGCCAGTGCGAATCCCAGCAACGAGGTCTTGTGTGGCCGCCTCGTCGACGGTGCCAATCTGCCAGTCGGAGCGGATGGTATTTGCCAGTTCCGTATTGCGACGGAAAGGTCGATCGGCGTCGGCGTCACGCTTGCTGGGGTTCTCGCCCTCATGCATCTGCAGCGCGTACACCAGCGAGCGCAACACCGGCTCCGAATGTTGCCAGCCGATGCACTGCAAAGTGCGCCAACTGTTCGCGACGTAAATCGCCTTGTGCCCAATGGAACGAAAATCACGCATCCCATAACGAAAGAGCCGTTCGTAGACACGCGACGTGCCGGCCGCTCGGGCGAAACCGACGATGGCTGTGTCGGCGGCCGACTCGTCCCAACTTTCCATCGCGGCATTGAACTCTTGCAACGCTCTGCTCGACGACGGGAGGGCCGCCTCGTCGATTCGTTGCATGGTCCAATCTCCTCGCTCCGCAACGTCGCGAGCTGCGGCGCTCTTGTAATAATCCAACGCCCAGAATATTGGCAGCCAGCGATGTTCGGCAGGTGAAGACATACTTGCCAGGTGGGCGGAGTTCACTACCAACACCGTATGGAACTTGTGCCCAACACTCGGCCGCGGCTCGACGTTCTTTACGCCAGACAGCAACAGACCCGCCAGGAGTTCGCGGTAGCTAAGCCGACCATGGTTGATGCGCGACGCGACTTCTTCCAAGAGTCGCTCGCGTGGTGTTTCTTCGATCAGTCGCACGACCGGAGCGATTTCCGGCTTGAGCTGCACGACGTCGGTGTCGAGCGCCGCTTCGGCTGCGGAAACCGGCCTCAATTGAGAAAGAAAACCCAGATTCCCAAGCCCGAGCAATGCTCCGGTTGTGGTTCCCGATTGAAGGAAGGCTCTACGCGTTGGAACGTGCGACATAATTGTTCCTCCTCGGCTGAGTGTTTACCCGGCTCTCCGGCCGCTGCACGCTATGCGGTACCGACCGGTGAGCCGTGCATGACTGTCGTATCCAGCGTGGTGCGATGAGCAGCCGCCGTTCCGAATTATGGCACAGCTTACTGTTGATTCCAAGTCATTCGAAGATAGGCAGTGTCGCAACGACTTTCTTATATACCGACAAGCAAGCGGCCAGCTATTCGGAATGCATTAGATAGGCGAACAAGTCGGTGACGTCACTATCCGAGAGTTCCCGCAGCAATCCAACGGGCATCATCGAAACCGAAGCGATTTCTCTTGATTCGATGCTCGCTTTTGCAATCACGACGGACTCATCCTCACCGGCTACACGCAATAGCAACTCGCGATCCGTTTCCCCAGCGGGGATGCCACTATAAACTCGGCCCTCATCAGTAAGTACCAGATGCATTTTGTACGCGTCTTGAATGACGGCGCTGGGCGTCAGGATGTTGCCGAGCAAGTATTCCAGGTTAGTCCGATTTGCGCCGGTAATGTCTGGTCCGATGTTGCCGCCTTGACCATGCAGCTTGTGGCAGGTCAAACAGGTGCGTTTGAAGACCTGCTCACCATGATCACGACTTGCCGTCGTGATCGCATCACTCGTCAGTAGCGCGCGATATCTGTCGAAGGCTGCTTGTTGGTTGACTGATGGTTCGTCCAACGGGCCCCACACATCGATAAACTGACCTCCGACCACACGCCGCAAGAGTCGCGCCACGTAGGCGGGAATGTCTCGTCGAGGAATCTCGCCACGCTTTATCGCTTGCGTTAGCAGTCGACCGTAATGCTGACGCGATGCCAGAGAATGGATCGCATCTAACTTTTCCGCACTCGACAGATTGGGATAGCTGGCGAGCAAGCTGGTTGCCAAGCTCGTATCGTCGTAAGCTGCGATCGCCTGAATCGCATCGCGACGCAACGAATCGTCTGTGAGCAATTCGGCCAGCATGCCCCTGAGTTCAGGGTGCCCGCGACGCGAGAGTTGACGTACGGCTGTGCGCCGGGCATCGATGTCGGCATCCTTATCGCTTAGGCTTTTCAGCATCGCTGATGCGGCATCGGTATCGCCGAACTGCTGGGCTAACTCTAGTGCGATTTGAGCGGTGGCTGCTTCGTCCGACTGCAAGACCGCGTGGGCGGCCTGCCAAGATGGCGGTGGCTTCGCGTCGTATCTGCCTGCCAACGAATCTCGCATTCCCTGCAGCAAGTCGAGCCGCGCGATTGGGTTGTCTCGAATGGCTTCGACGACCAGTTCCAACTCGTCAGCGTCACTTAAGCGACGAGCGATGTGCCGTGTAATCAGTGGAATCTTGCTCGACACCGCAAGGCGCAGCGCACGTATTGGATCCTCGGAGACGGACGGTTCCACACCAAACCACACCATCTTAGGAAGGTTATGATCGTCGACGTCTTCGCCATGCTCGACGAGTTCAACTGCCACTGCCCAGCGTCGCTCGACGTCCATCCGTTGCAGCGCGGACGCCAAGTACAATCGAACGACCGGTGATGGATCATGTCGGGCCATTTCGGTGAAGCGTGCGAATGCATTGTTCGGGAGATTATCGTCTTCGCAAAGCAGCTGAATTGCCCACGCACGCACGTACTCGTCTGAATCGTCAAGACTGCGGATCAGCACTTCGCTGTTCAGGCCATTGGTAATGTGCAGCGTCCACATTGCGCGCAGCCTAACATCGACTTCTTTGTGCGTGCTGAACAACTGATGTAGTGCTTCGTGGCACTCCGGGTCGAGCGACTGATTGGCCGCTCGCTCCTGCAAGATGACACGTGCTCGCCTGGCGTGCCATGCACTTTCGCTCGTTTGTAATGCAACTAGGTCAGCATCAGACATTTGTTTTAGATCTGAATAGCGTCCTTCCCACGAACGGGCATCTGACTTCGTTGGCGCGATGCGAAATACCCGACCGGTATCCTTGTTCAGCACGTCAGCGCCGCAGATGTCAGCATCGTGCCAGTCGAGCACGTAGATCGATCCATCGGGTCCAATCTCTACGCCGAAACCAACCCATTGCGCATTGTTGGCGTGAACGAAGTCTTCACCGTGCCGTCCGATGAACCCCGATCCACTGCGCTCCAGTCGGTCGGCGAGCACTGCGTGCTCATGGATGTTCGCCATAAAGATCTGACCCTGATAACGCTCGGGGAACGCATCAGACAAATAGATCCTTGCACCGCCGTGGGCTGAGCGATGGCGATGGTCGGCGATGGTGCGAATGTCGCTGTAGACGTAAGGATTGAAGTGCTGTCCGCCCTGACGGTGATAGATTCCGCCGGGAATCACGTGCCACAGGTGGGGGATGACACAAGCGGTGATGAACAGTTGACCTTTTGCGTCGTAGTCGATTCCCCATGGATTGCTAAAGCCGTGAGCGACCACTTCGAATCGGTCCTTCGTGGGATGATAGCGCCAGACGCCGCCATTCAGTTCGACGGTAGGTCCTTCGTAACGTGCTTCTTCCGGGAAATCTCCGCCTTGGTGCGCAACGAAACTGGGGTTGGCAGGCTTGCCGACTTTAGAACTTGTGGCAAAACCCTGACAGCCATACAGCCAGCCGTCGGGACCCCAGTGCAAGTTGTTGATCGTTTCGTGTCGGTCGCGTATGCCCCAACCGGTCAATCGAACTTCGATATCTTCCCAATCGGCCTTGTCGTCACGATCGCGGTCTGGAACGAACAGCAAGTTAGGTGGTGCTCCCAGCCAGAGTCCACCGAAACCGACGGCGATCGCCGCTGGAAAGGGGATCCCCTCCAGAAAAACCTTGCGACTGTCAGCCACGCCGTCGCGATCGGTATCTTCGAGAATCAAGATCCGGCTGTCCCCGGAGTTGGCAAAACCCTGTCCTCGATTTTCGTAGTCGCGATTTTCAGCAATCCAGAGTCGGCCACGATCGTCCCAGCAAAACCCCATGGGCTGCGTGATCATTGGTTCCGCAGCCCACACATTGACTTCAAATCCCTCGCGCGGCGTCATCGCCTCGGCCGCCTGCTGTGGCGTCAGGAACTCAGCCGCTCGCCCTTCTTCTCGGGCCAAATTCCAAAGTACCCCGGTATACGACTGCCCACTGAATTTGCTCCACGCTTCGGTAAGGTTGAGGTCCCTGGTAGCGCCGGTGTAGATACGCAGTTGAAATTTCAGGACCGCCGCTTCGCCTTTTTCAATCGTCCAATCGCCAGATCGCGACAGCGCTGGTCCCACGCCGAATTGGCTATCTACTCGCCAAGCTTGCGGAAACCCTCGATTCTTCGGGTGGTCCAAGATGGCGATATGCGCCATGTCGTCGCGTCCATCGACTTGTACGCCCAGATCAAGCCAGGGGGCGCGTTTGCCTTCCGCATCGAGGTCACGGTGCCTGGCCGCATTGATCACTTCAGCTGGCATCCCCTTCCGCCACGGCATGCGGATAAACAACCCACCGTAGTCGTACTTGCCAATCGTAACCTTGGTTCTGGCAGTCCCGGTCCATTGCAGATCGAGGACGTAGGCGTCCCCTTCATGACGCATCGTCCAAACTTGAGTCTCGGTCAGTACCGGTTCACCTTGTTCGTCGAGCAAGTTGTAAATGGTTTGCCACTGAACGTGATCGGTATCTCCGCTGCTTTCATTCTTCAGTGCTTTCAGCGAGACGCGTCTCCAGTAATCTCCCTTGGGATGATGAAAATAGTCACGCCCGTTCACTCTGGTGAATCCCCAGTAGATTCCCGTTTGATGAGGATGATGCGACGGGCTGTTCTGCGTGAGGACGCCTTTTCCGTCTGGCGCTACCACTGGATGGAGGAACGGACGATGGTCAGGTTTGGCGTGCTGCGTGACAATTGGCTCCTCCGAGCTGGGGCCGATGACCTCGATCGTGTGTGCCTGCTCGTCGAGCCGCAGTCGCAGCGACTCCGCGCTACTGTTGGAGGAAGTTGCCAGGAGGCAGCAAAGAGTGAGCCAAGACGAAGTGAGGGCCCGGTTGTGCGTGAGCCGAATTGTCAGCATATCGATAACCAGATGTGAGATAAGAAATGACCGCGTGAAAGTAACTACTTCAGGGTGAACTCCGGTAGGTGAACAATCTCACCACCTTTCTGTGCAGATTGGTGAGCGCAAATGCCCACGCAAGTCCAGTTAGCGCTGGTCGTCGCGTTGGGCCAAGGATCGCGATCCTCTAATAGCGCACTAAGGAATTCATGGACCATGTGCGGATGCGATCCGCCGTGACCGCCGCCCTGAACAAATGAAAGATGGTCGGCGTCTTCAATCGTTTGGGTGAACTTCTGGATTGGCTCTGGCAGTAAGTGAGCAAAATCGGGAACAATCACCCTCTGCGGGATCTCCGGCTCTGGTTTTTTCGCCGTATGCAACACATGCTCTTCACCTTCGATCAAAGTCCATTCAAAACTCTTTTGCGTTCCGTAGACATCAATACTCTCACGATACTGCCGGGCGGTATCGTAGAGTGTTCTCCAAAGGTGCGCTACCACGTCACTGTCCGCTAGTTTGACGTGGCAAGATTCCACCGCAAACGAGCAGCCCGATTTCTCGCGGATGTCGTCTCGTACCTTACCGGAGCCCAAGCAGGTCACATACTCGGCCCGACCGTCGACGATGCCTAGCACGGGGCTGACCACATGTGTGGCATAGTGCATCGGAACCATTTGTTGCCAATACTCCGGCCAGCCGTCCATATCCTGCGGGTGCGACGCCTGCATGTATTGGATCTCGCCCAATTCACCGTTTTGATACAACTCTTTTAGGAACAGAAACTCACGGCTGTAGACGACCGTCTCAGCCATCATGTACTTGAGTCCAGTTTCCGCAACTAATTCACAGATCTGTTGGCACTCATCAATGGTTGTTGCCATGGGGACCGTGCACAATACATGCTTGCCTGCCTTGAGGGCTTCTAGTGACATCCAGGCATGATCGCCGATGGGACTGTTGATGTGCACTAGATCGATCTTAGGATCGGAGAGCACATCGTCGTAGCTCGTATACCTACGATTGATTCCAAACGCATCGCCAAGCTTATTCAGTTCGTTCTCGTCGCGACGACAGATCGCTTCCACGCTGGCGTCGGGGTGACGCTGGTAAATCGGCAAGAATTCAGCCCCAAAGCCTAAGCCAACGAGTGCAGCGCGAAATTGCCTTTCGCTTGACGTGTCGGATGAGGGATGCGTCATTACTCGAATTCTCCTTGTGCAACGACTTGATGATGAAGACTCTTGGACGGACACGCGGAAGCCACGAACCCAAATGCGGTCAGTGATTCGACGCGCGCCAATCCACGCGGCCGACCGTGAAGAAGAGTGTTTGATTCAATAGTTAGGATCTCCTTTATAACTTAACGAAGTCGCGATCGTCAAAGAGCAACGACTTGATCCATGAGCCGCGATGTAGAGTGCTTCATTCAACAAACGAATGCGGTTCATCCTCCGCTGCATGTGGTTAGTCCGCTAAGCTGCAGATAGCCATCGGTACCGACTGATCTAGCTTCAGGTCCGTACTAGCGCCCGGCTGTTGAGGAGTCTGATACCTGCCGTTGTTGATCTTCGCGGGTTCCGCAAAGTGTGCGCGCAGATGGGGAATGTACTCGAGGAAGAGTTTCTCGTGGCTCAATGCGATATGATTGAAAAGAACCAAGTGCTGATGAATCTGTCCCATGTCCCCCACGTGGGGTACCACACGTACCGGGTATTTGGTGGCTAAGAGCGTTACCGCCAGGTATTCGCTCACGCCCGCTAGCCGAGTACAGTCGGCCTGGACAATGCCGACCGCGCCGGCCTCAAGAAAGTTCTTCCAGAGCACACGGTTGGGTATCGACTCGCCCACTGCGATGGGAACGGGCGCGATTGCTTGGGCCAACGCACGATGCGCGCACACGTCGTCGGGCTGAGTCGGTTCCTCAATCCAGTAGGGGTCGATCTCAGTCAACTCGCGCATGACCCGAAGAGCCTTCGGCAGTGACCAAGCTTGGTTCGCATCGAGCAAGATCCTCACGTCACTACCGACAGTTTCACGCACCAAACGTGTGCGCCGGACATCGCTCGAAGGATCGGCGGCGCCGACCTTGAGTTTCATGGCCGTGAAGCCGGCATCAATCGCGTGGCGCGCATTATCGCAAATTTGCTCGTCGCTGTACTGGAACCAGCCGACCGACGTGTCGTATCCCGGATATCCCTCGTGAAGCACACGCTCTCGCGCGGTGCGCGTCGACTGATGCGACTGGAGAATGTCGATCGCCTCTTCGGCTCTCAATACCTCCTCCAGATAGCTTAAGTCGATCAACCGCACGAGTTCCTCCGGCGCCAAGTCCAGCAGCAGTCGCCACAGCGGCACGGCGCGATGCTTCGCCCAGAGGTCGAAACAGGCGTTGGTCATCGACGCGAGGGCGGCATGGACTACTCCTTTGTGCGGTCCCAGCCAGCGGATCTGGTGGTGTTCAGCAATGCTCCGTTGTACTGAGCCAAACTCCGCCATCAATTCTTCGATCTCGCGCCCGAGCAACGGATCGATCAGCAAACGGATTGCTTCGCAAATGAGATTCGTGCCGCCACCGAGCGTGTACGTGATGCCGCAGCCCATCAACGGACCATCCGTCAACAGACGCGTGACCGCGTAGCCGTATTGGGGATCGGTATGAACCGCGTCGGTGCCTGCACCCACCGGCAAGTCGAATCGAACGTCGTGGATTTCTGCACCAATGATTTTCGTCAATACAGGCCTCCTGCGAACGCCGAAGATCGTTGAAAGCGGTTGCTGTTCCCCTTAGAATAGCAACACGCAGCAGCGGCAGGTAGGATCGGCAGAATCGCTCGTCCTACGATGCATTACGAGCAAGCCTTATCCAACAGTGCACGGTCACAGCGCCGGTAATTCAACGCTCTGACCGTGTGCCGCGTGCCAACCAAAACTGCGTGCCAACCAAGATTGCGTGGTAGTGCTGACGATCCGAAGGAATGGCCGGTTCTGCGCACATTCTAATTCTTTTCACGAAAGTCGCCCACCTTGATGACTACCGTCAAACACTGGACGCCTTCGTACTTGCTGGCGCTTGTCATAGCGGCTACGTGTACCACGGCGCACTCTGCCGATGGATCGAGCAACGTCGACTTTAATCGCGACATTGCACCGCTGTTGGCTGACCGCTGTTTCGCGTGCCACGGACCCGATGCGTCAGCGCGCGAGGCCGATCTGCGACTCGATACTGCCCCGGGCGCAATGGCAATGCTCGAGTCGGGTGTCCAAGCGATTGTGCCGCACGATCCCGCCAGCAGCGAGTTGATCGCCCGTATCGCACACGCCGATCTGGATTTAAGAATGCCGCCAGCAGAAGTCGGACAAAGACTATCTGACGAGGAGATTGAGCTATTAAATCGCTGGATTGCGGAAGGCGCCTCGTATCGTAAGCACTGGTCCTTTGAGCCGCTCCAGTTTGAGATTCCTAAGTTAGATCGCGGTTCTTGGCCGACGAGCGAGATCGATCGTTTCGTGCTGGCGCGATTAGAAGCTGCCGGTTTGGCGCCAGCTCCAGAGGCAGATCGACGGACGCTTGTGCGGCGCGCCTATTTCAGCGTGCTGGGACTGCCACCGACACCCGACGAGGTCAAGTCGTTTCTCAGCGATACACGCGCAGATGCGTACGAGCGGTTGGTCGACCAGTTGTTGGACTCCTCACATTTTGGCGAACGTTGGGGTCGACACTGGCTCGATGTGGCGCGTTATG
The DNA here is from genome assembly GCA_965228965.1 of Bythopirellula sp. Classification (GTDB taxonomy): domain Bacteria; phylum Planctomycetota; class Planctomycetia; order Pirellulales; family Lacipirellulaceae; genus Bythopirellula. Next base: position 2,777,889 of record OZ245849.1, on the reverse strand, counting down.
GCGACTCAAACGGTGGCGATGAGAATCATCCCTATCCGTATGCCTGGCGCTATCGCGACTACGTTATTCGCGCTATCAACGATGACGTCCCGTACGACCGGTTCGTAGCTGAACAACTGGCTGGCGATTTGATCGATGACGGCGACTTTCCGGAGCGTTCGACGGAAAAGTTGATCGGCAGCGGTTTTCTCGCCATTGGCATGAAGATCCTCGCCGAGCAGGACGAGGTCAAGAAGCGAGCTGACATGGTTGACGAACAGCTCGATACGATCGGCAAGGCGTTCTTGGGACTGACGGTCGCCTGCGCGCGTTGTCACGACCACAAGTTCGATCCTATCTCCAATGCAGACTACTACGCCCTTGCCGGAATTCTCCACAGCACCGAGCAACACGAGCATGCGCTGGACACGCCCCAGTTTCGTACTGCGAAAACTGAGTACGATCGCAAGGTAAAAGAGATTCGCAAGCAGTTGCACGCCGTAGGCGAGCAGTGGCACTCGACGATGAGAGAGGCAGCGTCGATTGTGCTTGAGGCCGAAGTATTCGCGCGCGGCAACGTGATTGTTGACACAAGCAATTACGGTGAGCAAATCGGAGTGATCTCCGATCCCGGCAAGCAAGAGAATTTCGCGGAATACGATGTCGAGATTCCCTTGGACGGGAGTTTCTTGGTGGAACTGCGGTACGCCGCGTCCGAATCCCGTCCGGGCCGGATCCTAGTCGATGGCGAAGAAGTCGATAAGCAGGCAATTCAACACGTCACCGGCAGTTGGACACCTGACAGCCAGACCTGGTTTCGCGAATGCCTCGTCCAACTCGATGCAGGCATTCGTACGCTGCGGATCGAGTCTGAGCCACATATGTCGCACATCGACAAGTTGCGAATTACTCCAGTGGGGGATGCCGACGGATTTCGAACACTCTACAACACGGAGCAAGAGCTTTTCGCATCGCTTTCCGAACTGCGGCAGAAGCCTCCCCAAACACCCAAGACGATGGCCGTGGCCGATGGTCAAGTGCGCAATGTGCGCGTCCATCGGCGAGGCAGTCATCTCGATCTCGGCGAAGAAGTACCTCGTGGCATGCTGCAAACAATCGCATTGCACAAGCAGCCCGAATTGCCAGCAGACACGAGTGGACGTGCTCAACTCGCTCGCTGGTTAACTGACGTGAACGAAGGTGCGGGTGCGCTGGCAGCACGAGTGATTGTGAATCGATTGTGGCAAGGGCATTTCGGGCGCGGATTGATCGACTCGCCCAACAACATGGGCACGATGGGAGCGCGGCCGACTCACCCGCAATTGCTCGACTATCTAGCCCGACGACTGATCGACGAGCAATGGTCGATGAAACGAATGCATCGACTGATCCTGCTGTCGAAGACCTTTCGTATGGCATCGGTCCACACCGATCCTCAGGCGCAGCGAATTGACCCAGAGAACCGACTGCTTTGGCGGCGCGAGCGACAAAGACTGGAGGCCGAAGCGATTCGTGATGCACTGATCCACGTTACCGATCGACTCGACACGACAATAGGGGGTGGCAATCTGGTGGTGACTACGTCCAACCCGTCAGCGGCGGATCTTCGAGAGAATCAGCGGATTTATGAGGATTCGCTGCGCAGGACGATTTACCTTCCTGTGGTACGCACCAACGTTTACGATTTCTTAACCTTGTTTGATTTCCCCAATGCGGCCACGTCGGTGGGTCGACGAGCGAAGACGACCGTGCCGACACAAGCGCTGTTGATGATGAACAATCCGGTCGTGATCAAGCATGCCCGACAGCTCGCCCGGCGGGTGCTGGGGGATGCGAATCTGCTCGACGACCCTCAGCGAATCGTGCGGCTCTACGAGTTGTTGTATGCTCGGCCACCCCTTGAGGCAGAAATTGAATCCGCTTTGGAATTCTTGTCACACTACATTGCGATCGACGAACCCACGATCGCGGACGAGCCCGAGGGTTCGGAATCCTATTCCGCAGAAACTGACAGCAGCGAATCCAATGAGCGCAGGGCTTGGACTGCGCTTTGCCAGACCCTGGTGATGTCGCATGAATTTGTTTACGTCAACTAGAACAGCCGATGCCGCATCGCCTTTTGGTGGTTCGCGGCGCGCCATGCTGCAGAACATGGCCCTGGGATTCGGAGGTTTGGCGCTCGATTCATTGCTGGCCCAGCTCGGCGTGGCGAAGCCAGGCACGAACGCCTTGCCTAGCCCACTCGCACCACGACAATCTCCACTGCCAGCGCGTGCCAAACGCGTTATCTTTCTGTTCATGCACGGTGGGCCTTCGCACATCGACTTGTTTGATCCCAAACCGAAGCTCGATCAGTACGACGGCAAGCCGCTACCGTTCGACGGGTCGCGAGTGACCTTTGCCCAACGCGGCAATCTCATGCGTTCGCCGTGGAAGTTTCGTCGCCATGGGGAAAGCGGCATTCCGATGAGTGAGCTGTGGCAGGCGCTCCCCGAAGTGGCTGACGAAATCTGCATGTTGCACTCGGTCTGCGAGACCAATGTGGCTCACGGTGGCGCGTGTATGAAGCTGCACACCGGTTTTGAGTCAGTCGTTGCGCCCAGTGTGGGGTCGTGGATTAGCTATGGCTTGGGAACGGAAAATCAAAACTTGCCCAGTTTTATCACGATATGTCCGACTTCGCTGCATGGAGGCGTAAACAACTTTGGCAATGCGTTCCTGCCTTCCATTCACAACGGTGTACCGCTGGGCACGCCCGGCTATCCGAATACGCTGGCCAAAGATGCGCAATTCAAGTATCTACGCAGTCCACACGCCACGAGGCGCCAACAGGAGTTGCAGCTGGAGCTACTACGCAAGATGCATCGCCTTCAGACGGGTGCAGCAGGTGAGCCCGAGTTGGAGAATCGACTCAAATCATTCGAACTGGCCTTTCGCATGCAGCTCGCGGCACCGGAGGCCACCGACCTGTCACGCGAAAGCCAGGCGACCCGCCGTCTGTACGGCATCGACGACGAGCGGACAGAGAACTTCGGTACCATGTGCCTGCTGGCGCGCCGATTCGCTGAGCGAGGTGTGCGCTTTATTCAGGTCAGCCATGCGCACTCGTTACCGTTTAACAACGAGCAGTGGGACCAGCATTCCCATCTGAAGAGCGGACATTCAATCAACGTCGGACAGATCGACCGGCCGATCACCGGTTTGCTTCAAGATCTCAGATCGCGCGGCCTGTTAGACGATACCTTGGTGATTTGGGGTGGAGAATTTGGCCGCACACCCACCGTACAGAAGGGCGACGGAGAACTCGGCCGCGATCATCATCCGGAGGGCTTCACGATGTGGATGGCTGGCGGTGGTGTGAAAGGTGGCTTTCGTTACGGCAAGACAGACGACTTCGGCTATTATGCGGTCGAAGATCGTTGCACCATTCACGATCTACACGCGACCATACTCTATTTGCTGGGCCTTGATCACGAGCGTTTGACCTACCGCCACGCGGGCCGCGATTTTCGACTCACCGACGTGCATGGGCAGGTCGCTGAGAAGATTCTGTCGTAAATGGCGCTCCTACTCGTCAGTGAGTCGACCACGTCCTGAATTGAGGATCGGCAAGCCGTTACCCTTCGACGAGTCGATCATCTTCATCCGCTCGACCGTAAAGCCGTTTGAGATCGGTCTTCGGCCGGTTTCGTCAAGGAACACGCTCCGCGTCGACCAGTGTGATTCACTGCCCAACAGGCGTGATCCCAAAGGGGTGTGTTAGGACCATCGGTGTCGACGTTGGCGATGCCCGAGCCTGTCAGGGAACCTAGATTCGTAACTCAGACGTCATCGGCCACTGGTCTTATGCAGTACGCCAATTGTCGCTGTTCATGCTGAAATTCCGTTTTTTCCTGAAAAACTTGTCAGCAATTCTGTCATTCACCCATGTATTCCTATCGGCCGTGTGGAAACATCTAGGGTGTGCCATACGCCGACCTCCACAAAGGCATGTAGGCGGCCATCTCTTCCGTTAGGAATGATTTGTTGCGACAGAGGCTCACAACACGACGTGTTTCTGCTGCCTTCACGCTCGTGGACAAGTCCACCCGTGAGTGCTTGTCGATTGATGTCGACTGGAAGCTCAACAGCGAAGATGTGCTGGGACGGTTGTGCGAGCTGTTCGTACGGCAGGTCATTCAGCACTGCGGGCAACTATTGCATTGAAAAGCGATTCCAACGAGAATATTGCTGTGTTCGGTACTTCCTCTACTTCTCGAGCGCGATACCCCATGATGCGTCGAATCGCTAAGCGTTTTCTGATACTCCTCGCGGTACTAGGACCTGGCGCAGTACCTGTTGCTGCAGCTCCCGCAGATGAGTCGGCCAAGCCGGTGAGCTATCATCGAGACATTCGCCCGATCTTTCAGGCGCATTGTCAAGGTTGTCATCAACCGGCAAAGGCGAGTGGCGGATATGTAATGACTTCGCCCAAGTCGCTGCTGTTGGCGGGTGACAGTGAACAAGCAGCCATCGTTGCGGGCAATCCTGGTGAGAGCTATCTGCTGGAGCAAATCACCCCAGTCGATGGCGAGGCGGCGATGCCGCTGGATGCACCTCCGTTGAGCGAGCAACAAATCGATTTGGTGCGGCGCTGGATCGCTGCGGGAGCAACCGATGATTCGCCATCGGGTACGCGGCCCATCGTGGACGCAGACCATCCTCCAGAATACGTCCGTCCGCCGGTAATCGCTTCGCTCGACCACTCCCCCAGTGGCGAGCTGTTGGCTATTGCCGGGTTTCATGAAACCTTGCTGCATCGCGCCGATGGCTCAGGCCTGGTCGCGCGGCTGATCGGCATGTCGGAACGCATCGATTCCGTGCGATTTTCGCCGGACGGCACCAAGTTGGCCGTGACGGGGGGCTCGCCCGGGCAGATGGGCGAAGTGCAGATCTGGGACGTCGGTTCGCAGGAGCTTGAGCTGTCGCTGCCAATGACCTACGACAGTGTCTATGGCGCATCGTGGTCTCCCGACGGCAAGATGCTTGCCTTTGGTTGCACCGACAACACGGTTCGCGCCATTGATACCGATACGGGCGAGCAAGTCTTGTATCAGGGGGCTCATAGCGATTGGGTTTTTGACACCGTCTTCTCCGTCGACGGAAGCCATCTTGTGTCGGTGAGCCGCGACATGAGTGCGAAACTGATCGATGTGCCTAATGAACGTTTTATTGACAACGTGACTTCGATCACGCCCGGCGCACTACGCGGAGGAATCAATGCCATCGCCCGGCATCCGCAGCGCGATCAGCTGCTGTTCGGCGGTGCAGACGGGGTGCCTAAGATTTATCGCATGCATCGCACGACCAAGCGCGTGATCGGCGACGATGCAAACAAGCTGTTGCCACTGGGCCAGCTGCCAGGGCGCGTGTTTGGCGTCGACTACAGCAGCGATGGAAAACTGGTAGCTGCGGGGAGTAGTTCCGATGGGTCCGGCGCGATCGGACTGTTTGCGATCGAAGACAAGACCATTAAGCAGCCAATCAGAGAAGGTGGAAAGCCTGTTGAGCATCAGGTCCCAGGTAGTTTCCAACTAGTTGCCAAACTGGATGTCGACGGAGGCGTCTATGCCGTCTCGATTGGCCCCGATGGCCACCGCGTGGCAGCCGCCGGTGCAGACGGTCAGGTGAGATTGATTGACGCGACCACCGGAAAAATCGTCAAGCAATTTCTACCGGTGGAATTGGCGAGCGAAACTCCCGACGCGAGTAAGGTCGCTGAGGCGGACGAGCAACCGGCCGAGTTCCCAGACTATTTGCAAGATATTTCACCCATCTTGGCGCGAGTGGGCTGCAATTCGGGAACCTGCCACGGCGCTCAAGATGGCAAGAACGGCTTCAAGTTGTCGCTGCGTGGATACGATCCATTGTTCGACCTGCGGGCATTGACCGACGATGCGACTTCGCGACGAATCAACCTGGCTTCACCCGCTCAGAGCCTGATGCTGCTCAAGCCAACCGGGCAGGTCCCGCACGAGGGTGGACAATTACTCACGGAGGACAGCGACTACTACCAAACGTTGTTGCGATGGATCGAGGGTGGCGCCCAGTACGATCCGGAATCAGCTCGCGTCACCTCGATTTCGGTTCAGCCGGCCAACCCAATTGTGGAAAAGATCGGTTCGCAACAGCAAATGCGAGTCGTCGCGACCTACGCCGACGGTTCGCAGCGTGATGTCACGCGCGAAGCGTTTATCGAGAGCGGCGAAACCGAAGTCGCGAAGTCGGTGCCGGGGAAAGCGGGGGTAATCCAAGTCTTGCGCCGGGGCGAAGCGCCGATTCTCGTACGGTACGAGGGTGCCTACGCCGCGACGACGGTCACGGTGATGGGCGATCGCACGGGATTCACTTGGACCGACGCGCCGGTGAATAACGAGATTGATGAGTTCGTTTACGCGAAGCTCAAACACACGAAGACGTCGCTAGCGGATCTCTGCGATGATCACACCTTTGTGCGTCGCGTCTATCTCGATCTGACCGGCTTGCCACCAACTCCCGAGCAAATTCACACATTCATCGAGGACACACGGGAATCGAAAACGAAGCGTGATGCACTGATCGACCAACTCGTTGGCAATGATGAATATATTGAGCATTGGACCAACAAGTGGGCTGACTTGCTGCAGGTGAATAGCAAATTCCTGGGTCGCGAAGGTGCCGAAGCTTTTCGCGATTGGATCCGATCAGAAGTGAAAGCCAACACGCCCTACGACGAGTTTGCACACAAAATCCTGACTGCCGTTGGTTCCAACAAGGACAATCCAGCGGCGTCCTATTATAAGATTCTTCGCGATCCCGCCGCGACGATGGAGAATACGACGCACTTGTTCCTCGCAACGCGATTCAATTGCAACAAGTGCCACGATCATCCGTTCGAACGTTGGACGCAGGATCAGTACTACCAGCTGTCTGCGTACTTCTCCCGTCTTGGCTTCAAACCCGATCCAGCAAGCGGCGACAAGACCATTGGCGGAACGGCCGTCGAAGGAGCCAAGCCCCTGTTCGAAGTGGTCTTCACGAAACCAGACGGCGAAATGATGCATCAGCGAACCGGGAAGACCACTGCTCCGAAGTTCCCATTCGAATGCGACCACGACTGTGATCATGACGCTCCGCGGCACGAACAGCTGGCCGCATGGCTCACGGCGGCGGATAATCCGTACTTCGCGACCAGCTACGCCAATCGAATCTGGGCGTACCTGATGGGTCGCGGCCTCATCGAGCCGATCGACGACATTCGGGCAGGCAACCCGCCAACCAACCCGGAGCTGCTCGAATGGCTGACCAGCCAACTAGTCGAGAGTGGTTTTGACACGCAGCACCTGATGCGCACGATCTGCCAATCGCGAACCTACCAGTTAGCGTTGTCGACCGACCGCTTCAATGCAGACGACACGCTGAACTATTCCCACGCTCGTGCACGCCGCTTGCCTGCGGAAGTCCTGTACGATTCGCTCTACCTGGCAACCGGCGCTGAGTCGAAGTTCCCGGGTGTCAAGCAAGGGACGCGTGCCGCCGCGCTACCCGATGTTGGCATCAAACTGCCGGATGGTTTTCTTGCGAACTTGGGAAGACCGGCACGCGAAAGTGCCTGTGAATGCGAGCGAACCAGCAGCTTGCAAATGGGACCCGTGATGGCATTGATCAACGGTGCTACCGTGGGTGACGCGATCAGTGACCCCAAAGGTGCGATCGCCAAGCTCGTCGCTGACGAGCCAGACGATGCTCAGCTATTCGAGAAGTTATTCCTGCGAATCCTCGGTCGACCGGCGCGGACGGATGAGGTCACTGATGTATTGAATGTGATTGAAGGCATCGATCCAACCCACGCACAAACGGTCGCCCGCTATGAGCGGTACCAGAAGGAAATCGCTCCGATCATGCAGCAGCGGCAAGAAGATCGCCGCGCGCTGCTCTCAGCCGCGCAAACCGCGCTAAATGAACGTAAGGATACGATTGCTCCAGAACGAGCGAAACTCAAACAAGCGCGCGCTGATCGCATCGCGGCGGCGAGAAAAGAGCTTAGCGAAGTCCGTTCCTCGTTGTTGGTGAATATGCTGGATTGGGAAACGAAATATCATCATCCCACCAGTTGGGAGATCATCGATCCTCAACAGCTCCGCTCCAAAGCTGGGGAAGACTTTCGTGTGCTCGCCGACAAGAGTGTGTTGGTCGGAGCTGCGAAGCGTGGCAACACGACCAACTCGATCGTGGCACCCATTGAGCTAACCGGGATCACTGGGTTGCGCCTGGAGACTTTGCTCGACGAGAGCTTGCCCAACAAGGGCCCCGGCCGGGCCGCAGATGGAAACTATGTGGTTAGCGAGTTGAAGTTCAGCGTTGCTAAGATTGCGAGCACTCCCACGCAGCTTCATCGTGCGTGGGATTTCGCAACCGACGCGGGTGGATGGAAGGCTGAGGAGGGAACAACAATCGGTCAAGAAGAAGGTCGGTTGATCCTTCGCCACGAAGATCGCCAGCAACAGCTGCGCATACCGTTTGCAGCTTCTGCTGGCCAGCTGGCCATTGATGTCACTGCCAAGGTGAGTAATGCAACCCGCTTAGGTGTGTTGTGGACGACGAACGAAAACCCAGAATTCCAGGATGCGCAGGCGGCGCGGCAATGGGTCTCGCCTGGGAATGGCGAATGGCGCACTTATCGAGTTCATTTCCAACCGAAGTCCGCGGTAACGGGACTTCGACTTGAGATTTTCAAGGGCGGGTCGGAAGTTGTCATCGACTCGATCCGTCTGATCGGCTCGGAGCCTCCGAAGTTCACTCAACAAAAGCTAACGAATGCCCAAGCCGATTTCAGCCAGGCGAACTATAGCGTGACCAAGGCCATCGATGGAAAAGACGGGGGCGGAGACTTTGGCTGGGCCGTAGCTCCGCATGCCGGCAAAAGGCACGCCGCTACGTTTGAGACGAGTGACGACTATGCAGGCAAAGGGAACGGCTTGTTGAACATCGAGTTGGTGCACAATTACCCAGGACCACACATGCTGGGCAGATTTCGCCTGTCTGTGACGCGTTCCCCCAAACCACTGTTGCCCCAGTTGCCTGAGGAGATCGCCGAGATTCTGGCGACGGTTTCTCAAGATCGGTCGTCCGAGCAACAGCAGAAGTTGATCGACTACTACCTGGCTAAAGATAACGCTTATCAAGAGCATCAAGCGAAACTCAAGAAAGCCAAAGCGCAGGTACCGCGTGATGAAAAAGTCGTCAGTCTCGAAGCAAGAATAGAAGAACTCAAGAAGCCGGTTCCAGAAGATCCTCAACTTGTACGGCTGCGCCGCGCCGCGCAATTGAGTTCCGAACAACTTGCGAACAAGCGTCTAACCGTCGCTCAAGATGTAGCTTGGGCGCTGCTGAATAGTCCAGAGTTTTTATACAACCACTAGGACGAGGTGTAGTATGTTTCGAATTACTGGAGCACCGGCAAAAGATCTCTGTGACCCGCATCTTCGTCCCACGCGGCGCGATGTCATGCGCATCGGCGGTGCGGGCCTGTTCGGCATGTCGCTCGGTCCGATGCTGCAGTGGCAAGCGGAAGCCGCCGCTGTTGGGCACTCTGGAGGTCCTGGGTGGGGTAAGGCCAAGAGTATTATTCTTGTCTATCTGCAAGGCGGCCCCAGCCATCTCGACCTCTGGGACCCCAAGGAAAATGTTCCTGACAATGTGCGTAGCGCATTCAAGAACATTTCCACTCAGATCCCAGGCGTACAATTCACCGAAATCCTACCACGACTGGCGAAACTCAACGATCGATTCACATTGATCCGCGCGATGAGCTACTCACCCAACGGCTTGTTCAATCACACGGCGGCCATCTATCAAATGATGACCGGCTACACGACCGACAAGGTCAGTGCCTCGGGTCAGCTTGAGCCACCCAGTCCGAAAGACTTTCCCAACTTTGGTTCCAACATTCTCAAGCTCCTACCCTATGACGAACCTATGTTGCCGTTTGTGATGCTGCCGCGTCCATTGCAAGAGAGCAACGTTGTCGGCAAAGGTGGTACGGCTGGTTTTCTCGGTAAAGCGTACGATCCCTACACACTTTACCCAGAAGGCGACGACATGGATCTCAACAAGATGCAGCGCATCAAGATTGACGATCTGAAGATGCGTCCAGACATGTTCTCCGTCCGTCTGCAGCGACGCGCCCGCCTCCGGGAATTGATCGCCAGTCGCACGCCACAATTGGAAAAGGCACTCGAAGGAGAAAACCTCAATCAGTACTACAGCAAAGCGCTCAACTTGATCGTCTCGGGAAAAGCGCGCGAAGCGTTCGATCTCAGTCGAGAGTCCCCGGAGCTGCGCGATAACTACGGTCGGAATACATTCGGCGAGAGTTGCCTACTGGCACGTCGGCTCGTCGAGGCCGGCACTCGTGTGGTCGAAGTAATTTGGCCGAAGGTGGCCAACTCCGACAATCACTCTTGGGATCAGCATGCTGGACTCACCAAGCGCATGAAGAACCAGTCGGGTCCCATGCTCGACACGGGTCTGTCAGCGTTGCTTGAAGATATGGATTCGCGCGGCCTGCTCGACGAGACGCTTGTTGTGGCAGTGGGTGAGTTTGGGCGTAGTCCCCAGAAGGGGCTCAGCACCAGCGGCAACAACAACACGGCCGATGGACGCGACCATTGGCCATACTGCTACACGGCACTCATCGCGGGTGCCGGGGTCAAACGAGGTTACGTCCACGGTGCCAGCGACGCGACCGGCTCAGCGCCGCTTGAGGGCGCCGTTCATCCAGGCGAACTGCTCGCGTCGATCTACCATAGCTTCGGCATCGATCCGGAGACGATGGTAATGAACCATTTGAACCAACCTCGCGAGCTGGTCAAAGCAAAAGCCGTTACGTCGTTGTTTGCTTAGACGAGCGGATCTTTGCAGGCGGCGTGTTGCGTTACGCTCCCAGTGCGTGTACTAGCGCTCCATCAGTGCTCGTGGCAACGGCATCATTCATTTCGTGACGATCGCAGACCTGATTGCGACTGAGTGCATTTCGCAATGACTGACTTGGAGTTTTGCGCACGATGAAGTTCCAACAATGTAATATCTCGCCGTGGATGACGACCCTGCTTAATGTGTGCATAATCGCGCAACCTGTACTGGAGTCCCGTTAATCCCAATCAGCCAAGTCAAGAGCCCAACGTATTCAACCTATTGATCCATGATCGGTTTCGACGGCTACGCAAGACTGTTCGCCATGCAAACAAGTGTATTGCTCACCAAGCTCGCCTGAAGATTCGCGGTATGCGCAGCTTTATGCCATTCGGTGGGCTCATCATCGTACCAGAAGTGTTCTCCTAGTGGCTCTGGCTCCCCTTCGCTTGCCAGTGCAAGACCGCATCGCCTAGCAAGTTGACCGCAGAACGTAGCTAATGTGGCAGTCAATGCGTCACGGCGATCTTCATTAGTGCCTTCTTCATTTAAGTAGCAGTAATATCCTAGCAGCTCATATTCTTGACTGATTGTCAGTAGCTGACGACCAAGGACATTGCCATGCTGATCGCGCAAGAACACAACTTGTTTATTTGCATCAGCAGCATTAGCCAATACAGCCATATGGTTTTCCCGGCCAAGACTCAGGCATGTATTGAAGTAGGTGCCCATTAAGAATATTTCCAACGGATCACGACAAGGCTCAATGCGAATCCTCAGGTCATCAATAACTGCCTCTGTAGACGTGGGTTCTAGCCAGGCATCGACATCAATTCTCTTTGCTCGAGCCGCACTAATCCATCGATCATTTAGTGGCAACGTTCGCTTGTAACCTGCTCCATGGTTTTGATGTGCCAGTAGCACTTCGTCGAAGAGCCTGCGCTCGGCGGGCGTCATTTCACGAACCCAACCAGCAAACGCTAGCAGGCGTCGCAAGGAAGCCGACTCAAGTCTCTTGGCCAGTCGTTCGCCTACCAGGACCTCCGCGTCCATACGTATCACATATCGCAGAGCGTCTAGAGCGATATGCACGTAGGTGTCTTGAATTGCTCTGAGCAACTTTTGAGAGTTTGCTACACCTACTGCTTTCGATTCTTCAGCAAGATAGTGCAGTCGTGCAAGCTGCGATGCCGTCGCAGAACCAAGACTATCTATTCGCCGCAGATAATCGTGCTCTCTGCGGCGAGAGTTTGCTATTTCCAGCTGACACCGAATTGTTTTAGGGAGATGAGGCACTTGCCCTATCGCCTCTTGGCACTGATAAACCTTCTCTACCCAACAGTCTGTACCAGAAGAAAGAGAAGTCGTATTGACTTTGGTTGAGCGAACCCAGTTTTGAAGCTTCTTGTGACTCTTGAGTTTAGAAATCCCCAGCAGATAGTAGTCGAACAACGTCGACACTAGAAGTTGGTTTACGCGGGGAGTCCGGACTGTGTGCGACAGTGCTACTACCCAATCAGCAAAACCCATGAGAATATCGCGATCCTTGGTGGAACTAAGAGCTCCTAGCAACTGATGTATCTGATCGTCTTTCAACTCTATGCCAGCACGGCTGAGCCTTTCTATCTGTTGGCGAGCCCAGTTGGCCCGTATTGTTGTTTCCTCGAAATAGTATTGAAGGTCGTGCTTAAGAATCCAATCGATATCCTGGAACTCTTGCGTTAGGCAAAGTTGTTGCCGAACGAATTGCAGGTCATTCAGTGGAAGCGTTTGGAACGCACCGAGAATATGTAGCAAACGGTCATAGGCGGGCTGCTTAGCCTCCGCAATAAGCTCAAAGGTCGATCGTTGCAGCAGATTGTCATTGTTTTTTTCAATCCAATACCGAACGAGCTTTTGAGGAATCGGAGCTGTAGAATTATCCGTCACAACGATCGTGGCGAGTGCCGCCGCGATGCGATGCTGGCTACCATCGTGGCATTCCCGAATTGCTTGTTTGCAGGACGCTCGCTGCTCTGCGATTCTATCCAGGAGCGATTTTCCCAACAGCTTCGAAGAGAGCTTTGCACGCACAACGACACGTGGAGGGAGTTGTCGAATCCACTGTCGTATTTCGCGTTGAATTCCACGCCAATTCTCGCACTCAGCCCGTTTCTGCCAGACGTCGAGTTTTGCCAGTGACGCGCGAAGTAGTTTGCGTGCATCAGCTTCCGGACTGTTGCCGCTAAGAAACTGTGCCGCATTACAGAATCGAGATGCCGCTTGTCGGCCGGAAATCCACATTGCCAGCCGTGCAAGTCGGGCATACCTGTGGATGCTTTCGCTGCTTATGCAAGAATGAAGAAAAGTAGACTCTAGGCTCAGTTCTTGCTGGTCATCCAGCATCCAGGGTGATTGATCTGTAAGACTGCCGCTGTCTGCCAAGCGTCTCCAATAGTGCAACTGCTTTAGTCTGGCCTCAAGACGTTTTATCTCCCGCTGCTGCTGTGCTTGATCACCACTTGCTCGACGGTGGCGGTTTCGTACGCTGAGAGCGTGACGCCATTTAGTTAACGACCTAGCTGATGAAGTAAGCACGGATGCCGTGAGCTCTTCGACTTGGTTTCGTGGAAATCCGATATCCGCCGGGGTGATGATGTGGGATGAATGTGGGTCCAAGTGTGTCAAATAGCGATACATTTGTTTCGGATCCGGTCGTCCGCGAACTAATAGCAACCTCCCCTCAGGAGTCGCGTAAATGCGCGCATGCAACTGCCGTGCCCTGGATCGTAGGCGAGAGAGACGCTGTCTCTTGGTTTCGTGTTTATGGAGTGTATGCATGGGACTACCACGTCTACTGCACACCGCGACCGCATCAAACGGGGCGGAACTGAGTCAAATAGGTAAGAACTCGCGCAGGGAAATCGCGAGACGCTACGACTAAATACAAGTGCGTAGCATCACAAGTTAGTGATGGCCTTAGAGAGGCTTAGTGATCGAGTGAGCATGGCGATAACCTTGCACATCTGTGATGGCACATTGATGCCGAAGTTTCCCAAGTGGCTAGATGACACACTCTGATTGCGGTCGGTTCGCTGATTACGCAAAGAATAGAAATGTGGCACAGCTAGCAGGAATTCCATTTACGCTGAACTCTGACCATAGCCATGAGCCTTTCACACTCCGTTTGTTAATGGCCATACGCCTCAGTTCTTCTTCCGCACGACTGATGTGACAGATGAGATTGCATTGTTGGAAGGAGCTAAACTTGCCATGCCAGGTGATGGCATAAAGCTCGGAATCACTCTTCAGAAACCAATCGCACTGGATGCAGGGGCCCGTTCGCGATCAGCGAAAGGAACCAGACCGTCGTTGCTGGTGTCGTAACGCGCGTCGTCGTGTGAAGCAACACCGGAGGCTGGGCACTACTCCAGCCTCCGGCTTCATGCTCATTACTCCTGAGTTGGCTGCTCACTGGTCAATTGTCGTTGTTGCAGCTTTCGATACAGCCAGCGCAGCTGTCCAGCTTTTGCCATACTGACGATTAGGCCTGCGACAAAGAAAACGGCGCCCCAAGCGATCCATGTCCTTCCTCGCAGAAAAGCAAGATTTAGGCTTGTGCCAAGGTAGTGCTCCGCTAAATGTCCGACAGCGACAAACAGACCGACAATGATTGCGGCCAAATCTGCAAATCGCTTGTTCAATCGCCAGTACACCGCGACTGGTGCGGCCAAACACAACACATACAGTGCGTGCCAGGGGATAAGAGCTTGAGGAAATAGATAGCGGTAGATCAATAGACTCAACAATGCCGCAACTACTAGAAAGGCTGAAGCATAACGCTGAATCAATCGACCAAGCCAATCATTGTAAGCCAAGCCTACCGACACCACCGATACAAAGATCAAGTGAATGGGCAAATACCCGCGATAATCGACGAACTCGGTATCCCAGAGTGCATAGCAAACTGCCGACAGGATGCCTGCGATCGCGACGCCCAGCCGAGCCGTACTGCGATGTAAGACTGCGCTACCGAGCATCAACAAGAGCCCTGCGCAAGCCGGCAGAGCATTGATTTCTGCTAGCGAGTCCATGTCGAGTGTATTGTGGTCGACAACGGACAGTACTCCTAAGTTAATCAAGATACCCCACTCAGCGATTTGTTGTCCTTTGCTAAGCAGATAGATAAAGAACACGATAAGCAGTGCCGCAGTGATTTGGACCGGTGAGCCAACGGTCTCTTGCAGCAGGCTCAGGTATCTCCCTTGAGCTACAGAAGCTGGTGTCCCAGGTAGCGACAACAGCAATAGCGCAAGAGGTAATACCACGAATCGCCACCACGATCTGTCATTGCAGTGCGCCAAAGTACTCTCAGCGATGATCAAAATCACCGCAAGCAATAGCGGAACAAGAAAGTAGCTTTGAAATCCGCTATTGAAACCTTTGGTGGGATCGAAGGAGAAGGTTAGCGTAACAGCTCGAATGGCAATGCCAACTCCCAAGATCACAAACAGCGTCCAAGGATACATCGGCCAGCGCCAGGGTGTGCCATTCTTTCGCACGCCACGCATACCCTTGCGCGCGGCAGGAATCAACAGCACAATACTTGCCGCGACAAGAGTCGGAAACCCAAGTGTCCACCATGCCAAGGGAGTCAACTGGTCTGTCAACGACAGGTGGCCTAGCCAAGGTGGATAGCAAAAGAGAATCGCCAGCTGCAAATACAGCACGCTACGATACGTCCACGGCAATCGAACCTTTAAGGCTCTCAGCAAGAACTCGCATAGCGACAGACTAGCCCCTAGACCGATCGCCAAGAACCGGAGTCCCAGATGTTCATCATCCAGGCAAACACGATCGAAGCTGACCGATAAGGCAACCATCAATAGCAGGAGCAATAAGAACAGGGTGCGAGCGTCTTCCCAAACCTGCCCATATCGAACGATGAGCACACCCGTCACTGCGAGTAGCACCATGTATCCGAGGAATATCTCTAGTTGCAGCCAACCCCGAGTCGGATCGATGTTGTCGCTAAATGAAATATGCAAGCCATACAACGTCATGACTGCACTAATTACGTAAAATGGATTATGAGTGAATAGCAATGCCCACCACGGCTTAGTAGCGACTTGGTGATTGTTTGGCATAGTCCGTGCCTCCTCTCTTGCGCGATGCGCAGGAAGTCATACGGCGAACTCACAACAGAATTGAGAATGCCGCAGATTTATGAATTGGATAAGATAGGACTTCTAGAGCTGAGATTAAGCCCAAGCTGCGATCAAGCCCAAGCTGCAATCAAGATGGTGCAGCAATGCAAGATAAGCAACGCATGACGCCCTCCGATCAAAAAGATGAGAGATGAGTGTCGAACGACATTCGGAAAAGCGGCCTCTGTGTTCCTTTTCCTATATATACATGACCTAGTGGATGGTCAAGTTTCGCAGACGGATCTGCACTAGTAGGCACCTGATCTGATGCTGGTTAGTAGAGCCTGCTGAGTTTGCTGACGAGATTGCGAATAGAAGCGACTCATATGATGTGCGGAGTTTATTGGTATTATGGAACGCTAAGATAATGGAAGATACCGGTAGCGATTTCGCAAATGGTCACTTGCGTTGCATTGGTTGCTGGGAACAGAAGGCACCGTTAACTGATTAGAGAGCAGTTGCAGCGAACGCGCACGACCACACGCAGCAGTTCTTGGACATTCACCAAGCGACCGGACAAACACAGATGGGCCCTTAAAATTGGCGAACACAGCGAAAAAGAAGGAGGCACTCGCAATTTGGTCTGAGCATTTCCCAGACTTGAGGCCGTGGAAGAATCAATTCTTGATTCGAAGAAACGGAGGATTGCTTTCGGGGATCTGCCTCAATGAACTCGGAGTTCCGGACTGCTACAAGCCGACTTTTTTCTTTCATAACTTACTTATTCCAAATCGGGTAGTAACACTTGCTTATGCCGCGCCGCTGATGTCGCGTGGTGCGTACAGATCTGTCAGGTATGGTCAAATTGGTGACGCTATCGAGACATTTAGAGATCAGGCTCCGATCGATCAAGAACCGTCGCTAGTGAGCTTCATTGAACACGTCGTTGCTGCGAAAGATGGAGCTTTCGGTCCTCAAGGAATCTATATCCCTCACTTCTTCCGCGATGTGATTACGCTTGGAAGCACAGAGCCGTATTACGTGGAAGCAATTGACTTCGCGTCAGATGAGATTGCGCATTGCGAGAACATAAACATGAGGATCATTGGCAGCGTGTCTGAATGGAAAGCGGATGTTAGAGCTATAGTCACTCGAAAACCAGAAGACGCTGTTGCTGAACAGCTTGTTAAACTCAAATTGCCGGACCTCTCTGATGGTGGCTTACGTATCGACATAATTTCGAATTTTTGGACGCTCCTGTCGTAAGCGGGCAGCACTGGTTGGCGTTAGCCTACCAGTGTGACGGAGTCACCAGAGGCATCGCAAACGAGGCCTCAGCCCTAGGCGGGAGCCTCCTGCGGCCGCGCCGCGCTGGTAGGCGTGCCCGCCAACCTGGGCTGCCCACTTCATCATCAACACAGCATTCCCGAGAATGAGTTAATGGCAAAGGCAAGTTCGAGATGTAACTGTTGAGATTCCAGAACTTTATGCTCTAACAGTCTGCGTTGAGGGCTCTCGGCAGCCGAGTCGGAAGATCTTTGCCGACTACTTTGCGATGAGAAACAAAGGTCTGATTCCACAGTTACACAGAGAAATTAAGCACGCGCGAAATAATGCTGCCGATTTCTACTCGAATTTTCGCGGACGCGCAAACTCGATCTCATTCAAGAATGAGGCGGATTTCTTGAACTGGTTAAAGAGAGTAGAATCATGCTTAGGGTAAACCGGTAACACTGGTTGGCGTATGCCTATCAGTGTGAAGGAGTCCCAGAGGCTTTGCGAAAGAGGTCTGAGTCCCAGCGGGACCCTCCTGCGGCTGCGCCGACCTGGTAGGCGTACCCGCCAACCTGGGCTACTACTTGCGTGACTGCCAACCGTACCTGCCCAACTTGTGCTGATGACATTTCCGGACTTGGTGGAAATATATCTGAGCGTAGATCGTTCGACTTCCTAGAAGACCTTTGAAAAATAGGCTGCCTTATGGATGAGAAAACTCTTATTTCGAAAATTGCAACTAGGGCAATCGATCTCGATCTTAGGCACGATTTTTCTAGCCACTTTGACACGATGCTGCCTTCGCCAGCGAATGCTAAGGAAATCGCCACCACTGAAAATGAACTGTCGTTACACCTCCCTGATTTGCTGAAAAAGTTATTGACTGAGATTGCCAATGGAGGATTCGGGCCAGGCTATGGGCTTCTTGGGACTTCTTGCGGCCATAGTGATAGTGATGATCGAGCTCTCTTGGAACTGCGCGACTTCCTTCGATCTACTGCCGAATCATCTGGCAACCAATGGGAACCGAGTTTCCTTCCAATTTGCGAGTGGGGATCGTCAGTATGGTCCTGCATAGACTGCGGGACGAGTGATAGTCGCATGTATACATTAGACGAAACAGGATTTACCAAAACTCGTCATACATTGCACACGTGGCTCGAAGGCTGGTGCAATGGCGTTCGTCATTGGGACAGCATGTTTGAGTTTGAAGAGATAGAGATAATTAACCCATTTACCAAGGAGGCCACCCTCACACGCAAGCGATTGCGTGCGATCTGACCCAGTACTCAAATAGCCCAACAACCCGGAATCCCAGAGCAGCGGGCTCTGCTTATCAAACAGGCGAGGACCTGCTCATCACCGAGGTGTTGAACCCCACTCGGGAGGTTTTCGGGTGTTGGGGATCAACCTTAGGGCGTGTTCAGCGGGTAACACTGGTTGGCGTTAGCGTACCAGTCTGACGAAGTCACCAGAGGTTTGGCCAAATTAGGTCGGAGTCCCAGGGGAGAGACTCCTGCGACTGCGCTGCCCTGGTAGGCGTACTCGCCAACCGGGGCTACCCACTTTTATGTGACATTTGGATCGTTGATGAATATTACAATACTGGCGCCTGCCGAAGTAAGCTTCCACTCTGGCGTAACAAAGACAAGAAATCAGATTAGCGCGATGCTCTCTGGTTCGCGCTCAAAGGAAACGTGCACTGATCATCTCGGTGGAGAGTTCTCAGATTATGGGCTAGACGGAGGTTACATTGAACTAATCTATGACGATGACAAGCAAAGTTATATGGTCCTTACAACATATACAGCTCAGAGAAAGATGCCAGATAGCCTACTAGATTCCCTTCGCGCTCGTACAGTCGCGCAGTGGAGCGATGGAATAGGATCCGATTGCTTTGCGGAATTTGAAGCGGCACATTCTCTATCCGTAAATCTCTATAACTCCGCGAAAGCGGTTGAAGTCAACGTCACAGAGCCAAAGGTGGACGCTAATTCTGCACATCAGCACGATGTTGATAGCGTCGACCGTGTAGTTCCTGGACGCTTATGTGCGGCAGCTGCTGATGGTGACTTGGAAAAAGTAGTCCAGTTGCTCAAATCAGGCGCGCATCTAGAAGAGCTTCGCCAGGGCGTAACTCCTTTATGTCAAGCCATCCTCAGCGGACACCCTGAAGTCGCTATACTCCTGTTGGAGAATGGTGCAGACGCCCGCTTTTGTAGTGATACGGGCGAGGACCCACTGTATTATTGCGCTGTTAGTAATCGGATGGGAGATGCGGGAGCCACCCAAGTTGCCAGATTCTTGCTTGACACCGGGGTAGACCCCAATTGACTTCGTGGACGATATTCCGTGCTACAGATGGCTCAAATTAGAAAAAAGCACTATTTGGAGCGCCTGTTGTTGGAACATGGGGCGATGAGCGAGTGGGTCAGGGGCCCCGACAACCACTTAATACATTGCACGATTCGTTAGGCGAATCCGTGACCTACGTCGGCTGGGCTCGAGACGATTCTCAAGCGGGTAGTAGGCGTACCCGCCAACCTGGGCTACCCGCTTTCTCGCAAAGGCGCGAAGCGCAAAGTATCGTCCGCCAAATCCCTTCGCGCCTTAGCGCCTTTGCGAGAGCCCATTCGACTCACAACTTTCTCGTTGAAATTAGGCCAGCCAATCGGCGATAATGCGAACCTAGCCCAAATCGTAGGACGGTCCCATAGGGCCGTCCGAATCGGCGGTTCTCTTGGACGGACGGCCCTGGGGGACCGTCCTACGTGATTGCCACTAAGAAACGACTCCGCGCGGTAATGGGTGATTTACCACTGAGGACACAGAGAATTGGGAGTGAATATCGAATTTCGAACAAGGAATATCGAATTACGAAGTCATGCCCCCTACTTCGTCGGTTGGACATTCCTTGTTCAACATTCTACGGTTCATTCCCCTCCGAGTTCCCCGTGACTCCGTGGTAAATCATCCGTTACCGACCAGAAAGACTATTAGGACAAATCGCCATTAGTGTCCAAAAAGCCATTTGGCGCTTACCTACCAGCGTTCACGAATCAGAAACGACCGCAAACCAACCGATTATTAGGACACATTCGGACCCGAAATTCCGAAAAGTAGAGCCTCCTGAAACATTGCCATCACCCTAAAGTGTTTCCCAACAGCAACTTACACATCCCAAAGCAGTTGGAACTCCGGTAATTTTCGGACACCAAAGCGTTTCCAATTACCGTGGACAAAAACCCCAATCGGGGGAAGAAGCAAATGACCAATGACCAATGACCAATGACCAATGACCAACTAACAACTAACAACTAACAACTAAGAACTAGCAACTAACAACTAACAACTGTGAGAATGTCCAACCGCTCCAACCAACTTTCTTTAGTCAGGACTTGAAAACCTCATGGCAGTCTCCGACGCGAGTTACGGAATCCGCAGGAAAGCTGGGTCGGACGATAGATTCGACGTGTTCCCCAAAATCTTTGCCCGTCTGCAAAGATCGGTCGTACTTCTCGACCCGAGCAAATCGCCATTTGCAGTCTGCGCGTCCAGCTTCGGTGTGCTCTCGTTTGGTAGGGAAGGGAAAAAATCTGAAAAAATCGTCACCTGCCGGACACGTGGGGAGCGCACTGGTTACGATGATCTCTAACCGTCTCGGGAACGTTCCCCGACTGAGCTTTTCGAGGGTATCTCAGGTCACGTGTGAATCGTGCCGAGCCTCTAACACACGCGCCAACTCATGACAGCCACCACGAATGGGAGGAAACTATGATCAAGTCCGAAATGTCACGTCGGCAGTTTACGAGTTCGGCGGCTGCGGCCCTTGTGGCCCCGTCGATCCTCTCGGCGGCGACGCCACGCGCGGTCGCGCCGAGCGACCAACTGAGTTTTGCGTGCGTCGGCATGGGCGGGCAGATGCGCAACTACTTGGTGCCCGAGTTGCAGAAGATCGACCAACGAATCGTCGCGATCTGCGATGTCGACCAACGACATACGGACCTTGCCAAACAGATTCCTGGTCTTGAACAAGCCCGCGAGTACCGCGACTACCGCGAGTTGCTCGCACAAGAGTCTGACGTTGATGGCGTGTTGATCGGCACGCCGGATCACTGGCACGTGCCGATTTGCAAGGCAGCGCTCGAAAGTGGCAAACACGTGTACTGTGAGAAACCGCTCGCGCACTCGGTTGCCGAGTGCCGTGAGCTGGAGCGCCTTGCGATCGCCCATCCAGAGTTGGTAACTCAGACGGGAAACCAGGGCTGCGCGACCGAAGGCTTTCGTCGTAGCTTCGAAGTAATCCGAGCCGGTTTGCTGGGCGAGGTGACCGACGTGCACGTGTGGCTGGCGGGCAAATCGCAGCCGAGGCTGTTGGATCGCCCGCCAACGGGTGACCCAGTCCCGGAAGGGCTCAACTGGGATTTCTGGTTAGGTACGGCGCCAGAGCGACCCTACAACGACGAGATCTACCACCCCGCGCGGTGGCGCGCATGGTATGACTTTGGTGGCGGCTCGCTGGCTGATTTTTGTTGTCACTCGTTTCAGCTCGCGTACCGCGCACTCGACCTGGACGCCCCGGTCCGCATTTCGGCAACCGGCGAGAATCTGGGCCACGAGGCTTACCCAACGCGATGCAACGTGGAGTTCGAATTTGCGCCGAAGGGCGATCGTGGGCCAGTGAGGATTCACTTCTACTCCGGCGAGAACAACAAGCCGCCGCTCGACGTGACCAAGGCGCCGGTCGGTGACCTCGGCTGCCTCCTCGTGGGCAAAGAGGGAACGCTTTCGGCCGGGCTTTGGAACACCGATTGCGCCGTCTGGCTTCGGGGCGATGAACAGTTTCATGGCGCCGACGATCCTCGCGTGGCAGAGGTCGCGTTCACGCAGCCGCGAATCCAGACTGAGGTGCTTAAGTGGGACCCGCGTCGCACGGCCAAGGGGCAACGCCCGCGCTGGAGCCGTGTCAACAACTCGCACATGTTTGAGTGGGCGCTGGCGTGCACCGGCGAAGCAAAGGCCTACTCGCCGTTTGAGGTCGGCGCGCGGATCACCGAGATCGGCATGCTGGGCGTGCTCGCATTGCGGATGCAGCGGCCCATCGATTGGGACGCGGCAGGCCGCCGTGCGGTCGGTCTGCCGGAGGCGGATTCGATTATCGATCCGACGCCGCGCGAGCCTTGGGCCAGTGTGGGTTAGCCGTCCGTGCTAGAGCCCACACGCTGGGCGATCGCGACGCTCCCGCACAGCCGATCAGTTGCGTCCGCCCGGCACCTGCAGTTGTTCGATCGACTTTGAAGATGGAAGTTCAGCGACCTCCAGCGTTCGTCCCGCAACTCGCATAGGAGTTTCACACATGCGTCGAACGATACAGGCTACGGCGCATCGGTCGGCCACACCTGTGCAAGTTAGCAAGCCGTAAATCTGCGGTCGGGCGATGTAACCGACTGCAGGAAGAAATCAAACGAACTTGCGTTGGTCTTGGGATTCAAATCACAGAGTGTGCAATCCGGTGCGATCCACCAACTGCGTAACGGCTGATTCGTCTGGCCTTGCCGTGCTGCTCAATAACTGCCGGCGCGGAATACGACCGCTGGGCGTTACCCCGCATTCTTACCAGACATCGGCCGTTGCATCCTCAGCTAGGAAGTCGGCCGCATTGTGGTGACCAATCCGATCGCGATGCCTAGTATCACGGCTGCTGTAGGCTCGGGTACGGTCGCTGCGTTCATCGGCGGTGCGATTGACATTCCGTAGTTCGCTTGCCAGTCGCTGAGGGCACCAATGGTGGGATCTCGCTGCCAGGTCAGGAATGCTTAGTCACCGGCGAGGATCAATGTCGTGATGCGGTTTTGTTGTTGCTCTCGTTTGCTTCTTTGACTTGATTGTCAGGGTGCGCACTACGATCGCACGTCGTGTCTGGTTTGGCTTCATGGTAGGAACACGTAGACTCTTGGTCGCCAGGAGCTGACGCCCCAGGTAGCCTCCGTCAGCGAAAAAAACACACGCCTGCTCCGGCGTGTGCCATGCTGCCGAAATCGAGAGGTCTATCTACTCTGCCGCTTGCCTAACGTGACTGCCGCGGCGAATAACATCAGGAGGACTAGTGTTGCCGGCTCGGGCACCGTAGCGACAGCCACTAGCGGTCCGCCGTGACTACCATAGTTGTTTTGCCATTCAGATAAACCGCCAAGGCTTGGATTGCGCTGCCAATCCAGGAAGTCACTTCCGTCGACATCACCGTCGCCGTCGTGGTCTCCGGGAGTCGATAGGCTCGCCTCGAAGTCGCTCAGGACGATGCGATTCTCGTCAAACGCGCTGCCGATGCCGTAGTTAACGATGAACGAACCGCGGCCGTCGATTGTGTCGAGTCGCTGGCCGGTGTTCACGTTGTCAAAGAAGCCCACTAGGTCGTCGGCGACTAACAGGGTAAAGTTGTTCGAGGCGTCGGGTGTGAAGCCGCCGACCAATGAGAGTTCCAACAGACCGTCGACTTGGGCGTTGCCAGTAATGTTCATCAAATCGTAGGTCGAGCCCGGGCCCGTGCCCCCGATGTCAAACGCCAACGTTCCACTTGATTGCTGCGTGTAGTTTCCATCGATCAACGTGGCACCGGTTTCACTATCGACTCCTGGCGTGAGCCTTCCGCCGACGTTCAGCAGCGCCCCGTCGAACCGATTGGCGCGCAGTGTGCCGGCGTTGAATTCGAACGCGCCGCCGTGGGTGTGGTCGATGATGTCGGCTTCTAACTCGCCGCCATCGATCCTGACCTTGCCTGGGCCCCAAACCGTGAGCGTGCCGCCGATGTCGATGCGGGATTCGTTATCGGACAGGCGGAGGTCGCCGCTGGCCTCGGGCCCTGTGGTCGAGCCGCCAACGAAAGCGTGGCCGGAGTTCTCCCAAACTCCATGCACTTCGGGCACCCCTTCGACGCTCAGCAGGCTGCTGCCGGTCCCCTCACCGATTTGCGCCGTGTGGCTGGTGACGTGGCCGCTGTCGATGAATATATTGCCACCATCGTCGTTGCCCAGGGTAAGGTTGCCAACAATGTCCCACCGCGAAGGTCGGCCATTCGCGCCGACGCCGTTGACCCTCGCGATTGAAACTCGATTGAGCGTAGCAGAGCCGCTCGTGAAGTGACCGCCACCAAGGACGTTTAAGAAACCTGTGGAGACATCGAACGTTCCGGCATCCCATCGCGAAGGGTTCTGGCTACTGTCTTCACCTTCAATGATCATATCGCTGTCCAATGAGACGTGAACGCCGTCGGTCGTAACTTGGGCTCCATCGGCGACTCGGGCCGTCGCGGTTGAGATGCCGCCACCTCCGAGGAATCCAAGATGAAAGAAGCCGCTCGTCAGGCTCGAAGGCGTTCCGTCGGCCGACGTACCCCGGACAGTGAGCAAGGACCCGTCTGCCCCGACAGCATTGCCGACGGTGACCCCACCGATGGACGACACCTGTCCCCCTTGGTCGACGGTTAGCGAGGCCGGGCCGCCACCGCGGCCGACGTTGATGTCGCCGCCGCTTGCCCACCGGCTTGCCCGACCTGCGCCGTCGGTTCCGCTCACCAGCACCTGACTGGCAACGCCCCCTGCGCCTTCAATCGTGTTCGAGCTCGCAATCGTGGGCAAGGTGTCCAGTTGCGCCCCATTCAGCACTCCCAGATTAGCGCCAGTCATATTCAACTGGCCGTCGACATCGAAGTGGAGTAGTCGGCCCTGCGTCAGGTCGCCTAGCGTGAGCGTGGCCCGGTCGATCGTTGCGTCGTCGGCGAGGTTGAACGTGCGTTCCGTAGTCCCGGGGCCGCCGGAGCTGAACGTAAGGTCGATGTTGTTTGAGATCGAAAGCGTGTCGGCCGTGTGGTCGGCGAGGAAGCCGATGTTGTACGCCCCGGCGACGTTGATCAGCACGTCGTTACCCGCCCCCGGAACAGCATTAGGCACCCAGTTGTTGGCCTCATCATAGAATCCGCCTGATGAATTGACCCAGGCGGCGTTTTGGGCGAGGACAATGTGGGGCGTTATCGCGATCTGTAGCATGAGCGCGGGAAGAATAACTCGCATGGTATGATTCGCCTCGGGCAGGAATGCTGGCAGAAAGTACCGGCCTACCCAAAGAAACGCAATTCACCCGCGAAACGGCTCATGAAAACTCGAAAAGGAAGAAAATGATGGGCCGACCGCAGCGGCTCTGCCTATGCCGCCTCGATCACCACTGCCAAGGAAGAGAAATTGCCACGGATGGACACAGATGAACACGGATGTGCGGGCGACCGCTGTCGTTGATGCAGCTGATGCGACATCGGTCGATTCAGACCACGATGAGCTTCTACGTCGAGCACTCAGCGGATGAACCCGCGGCCGATTTGTGGGCGCTGGGAGGTAGCAATGCGAGTGACATCGTTGCAGAGCTACCGTCAGAGCGACTGAAAACTCCGAACTATTCAGCCGTTACTGGCTAAACCGATAATGAAGCTAGTGAGCAGGGCAATGAGTTCAACCCCTGCGACCTTCACAGTGAATGTTCCGCCTCCGGCTCAGCGACATAGCCAGCAACTTACCGCAGATAGAACCGGTTGCAACTACTGTCGGTGTTGCGACCACTGCGACGAAACTGCCCGGAGCGGCCAGCATCTTGGATGCCCAAGTGAGGTCTTGGACTAATGATCGCTAACTTCAAGTAACAGCTGGTTATGATACGCAGGCCTATTCTGACAACGCTCTGCCAATTCAGAACTTAAGTGAATACTTCCAGGACTGTTATTCATATGGTTGCCCAAGCATTGGAACATACTCACAACTAGCTTCCGTCTTGTCTGCTTGGCCATCTCTCTCAATAGTTCCAGTCGAGATACTCTGAACGCGTTGGTCAACACGGATGAAGCGACAATCGAAGACAACTCATGGCAGGTGATTGACCGTGATGACTAACTACTAATGTCTAGCTCCTTGGTCAGCTTTGACCTCTGCGTCTTCGAAGCCTCGATCAGGCACGGATAGAATCGCCTCAGCGGGATCGAGTCTCGGCGGTACCTTAGCCCACTGGTAGCCGTCACTAGCCTGCCTATACGCAAAGTCATAGAGCTTGCGCATGCTGGTCTTGTCGAACACAATGGGATCATAGTCAGGAAAAGCGTCATCAGGGATCGCTGCCAAGTTGAAATCTATGCCATGCCGCGTGGCAAGCACGTACACACGAAACACACTCGAATCGGTACTCAGGTCGAAGAGTTGGTTGATCGTGGCGGATGCGATTGAAAGCGATGATGGTTGAGTGACCTCACGCCTTATTGATTCATTAGTCGTTCCGTTACGAATCAGGTACAACGAGATTTCAGCATCCGTCAATCGCGGATCCTCTTCGAAGGTTTCTTCACAATCCAGCATGAAGCCCCTCAGAAAAAGCTGCGATTGAGCACCTCCATCCACGTGCATTTCGTAGAAATGCTGACCATCAATCTCAACATCGAAATAGACAGGTGGGAACAGCACGGGAATGGAGGAAGATGCCAGTAACACGTTCCGGTAGCGCTCTAACTTGTCAGGCCGGTTGCTGGACGCGATCGCTCCCATGTCCCAAATTATGAACTCGTCGGTGTCCATGTTGACGGTCCCGATAAACAAGCGATGCCCCGTGACATGTTTGGCCGCTACAGCATTCAGAACATCACTGGTGATGTAGCGAGCGATGAGTTCCTTCAGTGGCGCGGTATCCCATGCGGACTCCCCCAAGACAGCCCCCAGCAAGCTTCGCTTTGTGTAAATCTCTTCAGTAGAGTACCTCGTGTATACTTCCGTCAGTTGGGCATCGTACTCCGGTCCGAGGTAAGCGAATGTCGACTGCAACGAGCCGGTGCTAACGCCAGTGACGATCTTGAAATCAGGACGCGTTCCAGCTTTGCTCCACCCCGTCAGGAAGCCGGCTCCGAAAGCACCAGCGGAGCCCCCGCCGGATAGAACCAAGATTGCATACTCACGTTTGCCATCTTTATCAGGGTCAAATTCCCCTTGTGGCTCGCTTTCGAACGACGCTTTGATGGTTCTCTCAAGGTCCGAATCAGGTTCAGCGTGGAGTGCATCCAGATGCATTGCCCCCCAGGAATAGACGATGGGACTGCCTGACGGAGGCGCCGGTGGACGAGAAGCACGCATTGAACTAACAGTCAGCCAGCTTGCACCGATGACTAGAGCAATTGCGAGTAGTACGATGACCCGCCAATTCATTAACCGCGTCCCCATTTGTTTCCCAGTCGTTTAAATAGGCTCTGTGTTTCTGTCTTTCACCGCATCTTGAAGTTATTACCAGTGCGTCGTACTGAACCATGATTGCGCGGAATTGTTTCTGATGAATCGCACGACGCGGCAGTGTACACTGTATCATAAACGAACTCTTTTCTTCTGTTTTGAAATGAGCGATGCAAGACAGATTTTCGAAATGCGATATCCATTCGGGCTATTTTATGCCTTCCAGAGTGTGGGACGGGTTGTAGCGCTCGTCAGTGGATGCGAGCACATGGGGTTGGCTGGGTATGCCGCAAACACATGGCAATCTGTTCTCACCAACAGCAAATAAGGCGATCTATCTGTGTATTTGAGGTGTGGAGTTTGACATGAGTACGAAACTTGAACGCATTAACCCTTATCTGTCACACTTCCATGCACCACCCAGAGACCGGTACGATAAAGGCCGGTCGCAGCGAGACACGGTACCACTTGAGTCGCACTTAGAATCCACTGCCAGTGTCGAGCGCGCCGATCCGCTGAAGATCCTCACAAAGCAGAACCTGGATCAAAATCGCGTCCCGGAGCTCATTCCGCTGCGGTTCGGAAGAATGAGTTACAGCCCGTTTACCTATCTTCGTGGGGCAGCGGCGGTGCAAGCCAGCGACCTCGCCGCCGGACCCCGAACCAATCTCTGGGTCGAACTCTGCGGCGACGCCCATCTGGGGAATTTTCGGTGGTTCAACGGTCCAGACCGCAAGCCGGTGTTTGATCTCAATGATTTTGACGAAACGCTTCCGGGGCCCTTTGAATGGGATGTCAAACGTTTGGCGGCGAGCATTACGGTCGCAGCTCGCATCAACGGGTTCCCCCCAAAGAAGTGCCGAGCCGCTACCCGCTCCGCGATGAGAGAGTATCGTGAGTCCATGCGTGCGGCATCTGAGTTCGATCCACTTGAGCTTTTCTACTACAGATTCCGGCCGGAGGAAGCTTTAACAAGAGTCTCTAAACACGGCAGCAAGCACCGCGCATGGAAAGAAAGCGTACTTGCTAAGGCAGCGCGCAAGAATAGCATGCGAGCGCTAAGTAAACTTACTGCGGTCGTGAACGGCCGCCGTGTTATTGTTCCTGACCCTCCACGGACTGTCCGAATTGACGAAGATCTCGCAGAACGCGAACTGGCCGAGATTTCGCAATTCTATCAGTCCTACAAAGAAACACTCCCGCTCGACAGACGAGTTCTGATCGACCAATTTTCACTTGTCGACGTGGTCAAGAAGGTGGTCGGCGTGGGAAGTGTCGGGACTCGCTGCTTGATCGTGTTGCTTGAGTCAGATGACGGGACGCCATTGTTTCTGCAGTTCAAGCAAGCGACAAAATCTGTGCTGGAACAGTATCTGGGAGACAGTGTTTTCGAGCAGTCCGGCCAGCGTGTCGTCGAAGGACAACGTCTCATCCAAGCAACCAGTGACATGTTTCTGGGCTGGGCGCGATGGCAAGGTGGCGAGGCAAAAGATATCGATTTCTATTTCCGCCAATTATGGGACGGCAAGGGCAAAATTAGTGTTGAGGAACTCGGGCCGAAGCGGCTTGCCATTTTCGCTGGCTTGTGCGGGAAGTCGCTGGCGTTCTCGCATTCACGATCGGGCGATCCCATGATGATCCGCGGATACATCGGCGAAGACGAAACCTTCGATGAAGTCATGGTTCAATATGCGGATAACTACTCAGATTGTACATGGAAGGATCATGCACAACTGGACTCTGCGATCAAAGAGGGCGAGATCGAAGTAGTATGCGATATATGATCCTAGGCACGCATAGAACTACTGGGAATCACATTTTACATATCACTTTGCGACGACCTCGATGTTATAAGCGTTGAATCAAGGCGGGCTATCTGCTCTACAGCCACGAGCGAACCGGACAGGCATCATGTCTGAATCGACGTTTCCCAATTGGGCTTTGGTGCAAACTCATAGAAAGATCGGTCAATGCGAATCGATCTAACGTGACGTCGCTGTTCAAACGCCTGATGGGATTGCCGGGCCTATCAAATCGCGAATATCATTGCAGGGCCTCGAGTACAGCGATGCGTTCGTCAGTGAGCCGGAACAACCGCTGGGTTTCCTTCCCTCCGAGCCCTCCATACTCCGATTGAAACTCTTCGGAGGTGATACCCTCGGGCAGGTCATCAATTTGTGGGAAGATCTCGTCAATGGAGACGCGGCTGGCCAACCGCTGCTGAATGGCAGTCGCTGATTCCTCGTCTCGAGTCGCCAACACTGCGAAGCGAATACCCGCTTTATTGGCAGCCATATCGACAAAGGAGAAACCCGATCCACCTGATGTGGCGTCTTTCAGTTCTTTCGTCAATCCGACCGCCCAGGAGCGTTTGGCGTCCGCCAGCACGGTGAGCGACGCACTCACCCAAAAATGTCTCGACAGGTCGATGCGTTCGCAAATCTGAATGCGGCTTCGTAGCGAAGCCCGACACCTTTTTCTGTATTCATCAAGTTCGCGACCACCGACCCAAGCAACCCTGTCTTCGCCCAGGATGACTCCCAGTGCCAGGATCGCCGCCTTGTTCGGCATCACCGGGTCGTGGCCGCGTGAATTCGCCTGGGCAAAGGCGAATGATCTTTCCAGCAACGCAATGAATCCATCGTCCCCACTAGGAATGTCGTCGGAGTTGTCCAGGATGTATTGGCCCGTGGCCCTGGCCGCTTGATTGAGTTCATCGGGAATGCTGGTGGCGGTACCCCAAATGAGGAGTCCGCTCGCGAGAATGCAGACCCCAGCAAGCGCCATCCACTTGCGGCGAAGCTCCAGTCCGATCAAGCCACCAAGGAACGCAACGATCAGAATGAATTCCAACTGCGGTGAGGCTGGGAACGTGCCGAAGTTAATCGACTTGGCAAGCAGAGCCAGTACCGGAGCGCCGATCAACAGGATCGGCGCAGCCACACGAAGTTTCAAGCCGCCAGCAGCCGCGGAGAGCAACACGCCAATCGCGCCCACACCAAGTGCTCGCAGCACCATCGTGGCCGCCAAACGCGCAACCGGCTCCGAAACACCCAGCGTACGTCGCGCCGTCAGTACTGCCCAATCGGGCGCGGCCAGCGGACGCGGGTCCGGAAGAAAAGCCAGCAAAATCAGCCACACAACTAAAAGAACAATCCACCACGATGCTGGCCATCCTCCATCGGGGACAGATCTATGCTGATTCCCGCGAGACCTAGGCCGATACTTCTTTCGGTGATGACCCATCAGGCTCCCTGGCGCACACGGCCGTTTGCGGAGGCTAGCCCGCTGCGACACTTGTTGAGGATACAGACCGGGCACAGACGCTCAGGCGGGAGGCACCCCTCCCGCCTTCACAAACCCGTAAACGTGCTCAATTTGCTTTGGTTGCTGAGAGCAGTTTCATCACGTCGTCGACGTTGAACTTAGCGGGCTTTTGACGCATAGGGAATTCTTGAAACGTCTTGACGAAATTCCCAACGATCGCCTGCGATCCCTGGACGACAAAAGCGCGGCGGATCATCCATTGGTGATAGTTGTTCGAGTCGGTGTTAGCTCGCTCGAACATATCGGTTCGCAGGTTGAATAGGTGTGGGATCCGCAAATTTACGAATGGTTCTCGCCACACGTTAAGCTGCCGCGCGCGTTGCTCGGCAAAGACGAGCTTCCACTGGTTGTAGCGTAGGCAAACCAGCTGGCCGTCGTCGTTGAAGTAAAAGAACTCCTTACGCGGGCCCTCTTTTTCTTTGCCGGTCAGGTAGGG
Source organism: Bythopirellula sp. (assembly GCA_965228965.1). Lineage (GTDB taxonomy): Bacteria > Planctomycetota > Planctomycetia > Pirellulales > Lacipirellulaceae > Bythopirellula. The sequence continues at coordinate 2,746,567 of OZ245849.1, read as the reverse complement.
CAGGAAGTTGTAGCCGTCCAGATGCGCTTTGAACGTTTTGCCTGCGGCTTCGTGGCCGCCACGCTTGAGCTTTTCCTTGATGTCGGAGTCGCCTGCTGCAGCAAGCAGCGTCGGCACCCAGTCCTGGTGTGACATGATCTCGTTGGAGATGCTGCCGGCTTTGATCTTGCCCGGCCAACGGACAAGCCCCATCAGCCGATAGCCGCCCTCCCAGTTGGTGTTCTTCTCACCACGAAACCAGGTATTGCCGCCGTCCGGCCACTCGTTGAAGTGCGGCCCGTTGTCGCAGGTGTAGACCACAATGGTGTTGTCGGCGATTCCTAGCTCTTCGAGCAGATCGAGCAACTGGCCAACATGATTATCGTGTTCCATCATCCCGTCGGCATAAAGCCCCAACCCGGTGACACCTTGGCTTTCCTTCTTGAGATGCGTGTAGAAGTGCATTCGTGAAGACGAGTGCCAGGCCATCCAAGGTTTTCCCGCCTCGTGGTTTTTGCGGATGAACTTCATGGTGCGATCGAGGAACTCCTCGTCCGCGGTTTCCATCCGTTTGCGCGTCAGTGGTCCAGTGTCCTTGATTCTCTGTTTCCCCACTCGGCCCCAACGTGGTTGAACCGTGTCGTCGTCGGCGTCCGATGCACTGCAATCGAGAACACCGCGCGGGCCGAACTTTTCGAAGAACTTGGGATCCCTTGGGTAGTCCTCGTTCTCTGGTTCCTCTTCCGCGTTCAGGTGATAAAGGTTGCCGAAGAACTCATCGAAGCCATGCACAGTGGGCAGAAATTCGTTGCGATCACCGAGGTGGTTCTTTCCAAATTGCCCTGATACGTAGCCATGCGGTTTGAGCAATTCCGCCAAGGTGGGATCTTTGTGGGACAGTCCAAGCGGCGCGCCGGGAAGACCCACTTTTGTCAATCCAGTTCGCACGGGGTGAATCCCGGTGATGAAGGCAGAACGCCCCGCGGTGCAGCTTTGCTCTCCGTAATAGTCGGTAAATAACATACCCCCTTTGGCGATCCGGTCGATGTTCGGTGTCTTGTAGCCCGCCATGCCCATGCTATAGCAACTGAGGTTTGCGATGCCAACATCGTCGCTCATGATAAGCAGGATATTGGGTTTGTCTTGGGCTTGAGCGGCGCCAACAGTGAGTACCGCCGCAAATAAGGCGGCGAGGGGACTCTGAGAGCGGATCATCATGTTTGTCTCCCGTGGATGCAAATGGAGTACGTGGATGCTTTGGGTACAGTCACCCTTCGAATAGACTAGACTCTATTCCCGGCAACGGCATTGGGATATTGGACTTTGGTACAGTCCATCCGAACGGACCTCACGGGAACTGATTTATATGCACTCCCTCGCCAAAAAAAGAATGGATCTGGCGAGCAACCTGAAAAGCGGTCAGTATGAGGATCTCATGAAACTCAGCGTTCTGACACGACACTGCTGGCACAGGGATCTGCTCGTTATCTTGTTCGAGAACGCACCCAGCAGTGCGCCGAACAAACTTCGATTGGCATGCATCTTTGTTTTGGCAGCACTCTTTCCTTTGACGGGCTGGCAATCTGCGTTTGCAGCGGACGGGATTGCGACAGGTCTACCTCACAATGTCCCGTTCGCGGACCATCTGCATCGACACTTCAGCAGCAGCGACGGGCTTCCATCCGATTGGATTTACGATCTGATTCAGACGCGCGATGGCTACCTTTGGATTGCCACACACAACGGGGTGGCGCGATACGACGGATTACGCTTTCAGTTGATCAATCGATCGAGTGCTCCACAGCTTCCAGCCAACGATACGCGAGTCCTATACGAGAGTCGTGATGGAAGCGTTTGGATTGGGACGGTCGGCGGCTTGACGCGATACCGGCCAGGGAGGCCAGGTCGTTTTGAAAGAATCGATGCCTTTGACGGCAACAGCGTGCATGCGATTTTTGAAGATAGCGAAGGCAAGCTTTGGATCGGAACGCGTGAAGAGACTTGGATCAAGAAGCCGGGGAAAGATTTTGAAGTCGCCTCCATAGCGCCCAGCCTGGTTCATGCTATCTGCGAAGATTCGAAAGGTTCTTTTTGGTTTGGATCAACTACCGGTTTGTACCGCCTTGATGAAACGGAAGTCGTCGCCGTCGATCCGCCGCGGCTAGAAAGTTTGGCCGCGGGAGGAAAGACAACGCCTACGATCACCGCTTTGCTGGCGGACAGCTCAGGCGTCTGGGTCGGGGCGAGCCACGGACTGATCCGTGTTGAACCAGACGGTTTTCCATCCAATAGAGAGGACGTCGGCCAGACTCGAATCAATGATCTGTATCGAACGCGCGATGGCACGGTTTATGCCGCCACTAGTAATGGATTGTTTCGCTTGGACGAGTCCGGTTTCGTCAGCCTTGATACGGAATCTCGAGCGAGATGCATGGTGGAGGACCGGGAGGGTGGTCTTTGGGTCGGCCACGTGATCGACCGTGGTCTGCATTATTTTCGGCGTAATGCAGTTGAGACTTTTCTGGCGGACCACCGGGTGAATTGTCTCCACGTTGATCGCGAGGGTGATTTCTGGTTCGGGACCTTCGCAGGACTGCACCATTTGCGAGATGACAAGCTGACCAGTTATGGTGCCGCCGAGGGACTGACAAATGTGATTGTTCAGTCCATTGCCCAAGGTGACGATGACACTCTTTGGATTGGAACTCGTGAAGGTTTGGTCAGATGGAATGGCACGAAGTTAACGCCGGTCGTTGAGCCACCGTTGCTTCGTCAGCTGAACGTGGCTGCTGTTTTTGTTGACTCGCGAGGCACGGTATGGTTGACGCCAGGCAGCGGAGGGGCGCTGCGGTTCAAAGACGGCGCCATTGAGAGTCTTCCTGAGCTCGATCATGGGTTGGTGACATGGTTTCACGAAGATCCCGATGGAAAGCTCTGGATAGGGCACGAGTACGGGCTCTATCAGTTTTCCGCCGGACAGACGATTGAGGTGACCAATCGATGTTTCGAACGCTTGAACTCTAGACACTTCACCTGCCACTATGCGGCACAAGATGGATCGCTGTGGATTGGCTCGTCGGGAGGAATTGTTCGCTACCGAGACGGGCAATTTGACGCCGTCACCTCGGAAGTCGGCCTGGCGGCGGACTATATCGATTGCATTCAGGAAGACGCTCATGGAAATTTCTGGTTTGCGGGCCGCGACGGCATCTTTTCCGTTAAATCATCGCAACTGAATGCGGCGGCTTCCGGGGAGCTCGAACGATTGACATGCCATCGCCTGCAACCCGTCGCAGGTGTTCCCGTTACCAATCATGCTCCGAAGAGTCACCTGACTTCGAACGGGGAAATGTGGATGGTCGCCAAACAAGGGTTGATCCGCGTTTCGCCCGAGCCGCCGGAGAAACCGGTGTCGCCGGAGATCAGAATCGAACAAGTGCGTGTCAACGGTCAGACGATTGCGGCTGAGAACACTGTCGAATTTCCGTCCGGGCGCCATCGCCTGGCGATCGATTTTTCGATCCCATCGTTTCGAAATTCGCATGACTTGCACGTGAAGTATCGCCTCGACGGTTCTGACAGTGACTGGATTCTCGCAGGAGACGAACGGGTCGCGTACTATACCGATCTTGCGCCGGGCGACTATCGTTTTCAGGTGATCGCTGCATCAGGGGAAACATGGAACCGCGAAGGTGCTGATCTCGACCTGAGCGTTCAGCCTCGGTGGTGGGAACGGGCGGAAGTCCGCGTCTTGGCGGTTGTTGGTATCCTCGGCCTGGCTCTCCTTTATGCTCGTTATCGAACGCGAAGGTATCGCCTGGCCAACATCGTTTTGCGTAGACAGATCGAGGACCGCAAGCGAGCCGAAGAACAGTCACGACGTCACCAGCACGAACTTGCACGGGTCGCTCGAGCTTCCAGCCTCGGCGAAATGGCCACTTCGATCGCTCACGAGATCAGGCAGCCGTTGTTCGCCATGATGACCGATGCGAAGACGGCGACGCGACTGATGCGGAACGACCCGTCCGATATCAATGAGATTGAGGATGCTCTGCAGGGCATCGAGAGCGCTGGAAACCGCGCTTCAGAGATTGTCGATCGAATTCGAAGCCTCGTCAGTAAAGAAGAACGGCTGAATAGGGTGCTCGACTTGAGCCAGGTCACAAGAGACGCCGTCGCTTTCCTTGAGCCGGAACTTCGTAGACGTGACGTGGTGCTGATCACCGATTTATCCGAGGATCTGCCGAGCATTTCAGGTGACGAAATTCAGTTGCAGCAGGTTCTTGTCAACCTGATCATCAATGGTGCTCAGGCCATGGAGTCCTGCCAGGGCCCGCGGTCTTTGCATGTTGCTACGTGGGCAGAAGATGGTTCCGTGGGATTATCTGTACGTGACTTCGGCGTTGGGATCGACGAGACGCAAGCCAATCGATTGTTCGAGCCGTTCTACACCACCAAGGCACGTGGCATCGGCATGGGACTAGCCATCAATCGCACCATCATTCGTGCCCATGGCGGTCAGATCTGGGCGACGGCGAACGATGGCCCCGGTGCGACGTTCCAATTTCTATTGCCGATTCACGAGTTTGTTGATGATGGGGTACTCGCCGATGCCGAGTAATCTACAACATCGCGTGCCGAAGGTTCACATCGTTGACGATGATCCGCTCGTCCGCGATGCCCTCACGCGGGTGTTCCGATCAGCAGAACTTCGGGTGGCAACTTATGAGAGCGCGCAGGCTTTTTTGGACCGCGACAAAGACGATGGCCCGGGCTGCGTGATTCTTGACGTTCAGTTGCCGGACAAATCCGGCATGCAGTTGCAGCAGACCCTGATCGAGCGCGACATCGATCTGCCGGTGATCTTCCTGACCGGTCACGGGGATATTCCGATGACCGTGCAAGCGATGCGATCCGGCGCGATCAACTTCTTCACCAAGCCAGTTACTTCGGAAGAACTTCTGACAGCTGTACATGCGGCAATACAGGACCACGAGTCGCAGCGAGCAGACAACGCCGAGCTCGATGAGTTTCGCCGACGAGTCGATACCCTATCGGCACGCGAGCGGCAGGTCATGTCGCTGGCAATCAGCGGTTTGCTGAACAAACAAATCGCTAGCCGTCTTGGGATCACCGAGCGAACTGTCAAGGAACATCGCGGTCGAGTCATGAGAAAAACGGACATCGACTCGATCGCCGAGTTGGCGAGACTTTGTGAACGAGCCGGTATCGTTGACCCAGAAGATTGACGAATACCTTGTGGTCTGCGTGTGTACTAAGGTCCAATAGCTAGTCGCTCGCTGATCGTTAGCATTCGGTTTCACTCCGCACCTGAAGCTTTCAACATGGCACCCAAAACCCGAGTTTCGATCGTTGACGACGACCAGTTCGTGCGACGCGCACTCTCTCGACTTTGTACGTCGGTTGGCTACGAGGTCGCCGCGTATGAGTCGGTGGAAGCTTTCATGGAATCGGAACCAACTCAACCATCAGACTTTCTCGTGCTCGACGTGCATCTCCCAGGCCGCAGTGGCCTTGAACTCCAATCGGAACTGCGAAGAACAAATCGGTCTCTCCCGATTGTTTTTGTCACGGCCTTTGAAGATGAGCAAGCGAGGACGCAGGCGATCGAGAGAGGAGCGTTGGACTTTCTTCGGAAGCCCCTCGACGCAGATCGTTTGCTTCACGTGATTGAGAACGCATTGAAAGCACGGCAGTAGGCAGTGGCTCGTGCACGCCAACGAGAGTCGCCTATCCTCCTGCGCGGCATGACCTCAACTATATCAGTTCGCCGAGGGGACTTCGATGAAAATACTGAGGACAGTTCTGGAAGCCGGCCGATTACATTCGGATTCGGAGCGAGCCTCAAAGGAGAGTTTTGGAGCATGACAGCGCCGTCGGACACGCGTTTGTGTCGCAAAAATCGAGCTCTCTGCGCCTGAGCAAAGTTTGTAAGTTGTATGGTGCACATAGGTTAGGAATTCTCCTTGGTGATAGTGGGCCGTACTTTTCGGAATTCGGACGTTGAAAGTGTCCTAAAATTCTCCCTCGTGTTTGCGTTAAGTCATGCTACTGCGGCGAGTTACAATTCCGGACCGTGATTCCGAAAAACAGCTGTCGTCTTAAATCTCCGCGTTATTAACTTATCATCCGCGCATGCGTAAACCTCTCGGCAGTGCATCAGCACTGTCGGTTACTGATTGTGTTTTCTGGTTTGAGGTAAAAACTCTAAGAGATTTTACAGAAGGTGGTGGCCCAATTTCAACGGAAAAGTTGTGAGGATTCGCCACGCAGTTACGGCGGGCACGGAAGAGAAATGGCCGCAGATGGACGCCGATGAACGCGGATCGTGAGGGAGACGATTGTCGTTTATTCACCGACGGTACTGGATCGCCTCAAGGCGAGTAAACGGCGGCTGGCGCAGTCATCTGTCGGCGGCTAGGGCCCTTGCGTTACTGGCGGTACGGGACGCGGAGGCGACCGGTTACGTTCTATGTCCGACCATGTCTAGACAGAGATCGCTGGGCGCGTTCCTGCGCGAAATGCTCAAAAAAACTTCAAAAACCCTGTTGACTGCACGTGCAGTCATGTTTACGCTTATCGTTGTCGCTCATCAGTAGCTTCGGTGGTCTTACCGTTCGCCGACGTCTGTGTCGCCATGTCGATACGCCGGCATTTGGAAGTGTGAAACCTTTCAAAGAGGAGATAGCAAGTCGATGAAACGTGCATTACGCCCTCAGGGTATTCCCGCAAGAAACCCATCCTGCGCTCTCTCGCCCATCGTCCGATCCAAAACCTCAACCGCAGCCCGACAACCTCTTCGTCGAACCGATCGTCGAGTCTCGTGGCACGCGGCCTTTACGCTAGTCGAGTTGTTGGTCGTGATTGCCATTATCGGAGTATTGGTGTCGTTGCTGTTGCCAGCGGTTCAGTCTGCGCGTGAGGCAGCACGGCGGTCAGCTTGTGGCAACAACATGCATCAACTGGCATTGGCCTGCCTGAACTACGAAAGCACCAATGACGCGTTTCCTCCCGGCGGGGTCGGAGCAAGAGGTGGAAGTTGGGCGGACGGATATGGAGCCAGTTGGAGGACCTTTGTGCTGCCGTACATGGAAGCCACGGCGGTATCTGGCGGATTGGAAATGACGGCTTCGATGGATTTAGATTATGGCCAGGACTTCAGCAACAATCATGCGGTGTTAAATGGCTATCTGCCGGCTTGGAACTTCTGTCCATCAAGCGATATGCCGCGCGAATACCCGCAACACCGGAGCGGCATGATTGCTTCTGCTGCGGACTATGCGGGGGTCGCCGGGGCAGCAGGAAACGATCCAGAGTGCCGTTACATCGGTACGCGATACGGAAACGTACACGGTTACAATGGGATTCTCTGTTCGAATTGCAAGATGAATACCGGGAGAATTACCGACGGACTCTCCAACGTCATGCTTCTTGCCGAACAGTCGAACTGGGGTCTCACCGTTCCGCGTCGTAGCAACAGCCCCGTGCCCACCGACTGCCGCAGCAGTGGCTTGCACGGTGCTTGGATCGGCACTTTCTTGAAGACCGAAGGCGTCGGCGGCGGTAATTCGTTCGACGACCGCGTTTACAATACAACGACGATCGGCAGGCCGCTTGGCACGCAGTTCTGCGAGTTCGTGCGAGATAACTCGGACTCCTCCTACTGTGGCGGTGAGCCGTGCACTATGCTCGACAACCGCGCACCGGTGCTTTCCTCGCATCCGGGAGGCGCGTACGTGGCCATGGGGGATGGGTCGGTTCAGTTCCTTACTGAAGAGATCGACTTTGACATCTTTCAAATCATGGCCATTCGGGATGATGGGCTGACCGACGCTGGCGGCCCAGGTCAAGGATCGAATCCCTGCGATTGAGGAACCCTGGATCATGATACGACGAATCGTGGTGCCACTGATGCTCGTGGCTGGCCTCCTCACGACCGCAGGTTGCAATTCGGGACCGGAAATGGCGCCGGTAAAAGGTGTCGTCAAGTTTAAAGGACAGCCGGTAACTGCGGGCACGGTTCAGCTATTCCCTGTGAAGTCGGGCCCAATGGCCGCTGGCCGTTTGCAAGAAGACGGTGCTTTTGAGTTAACAACCAAAGAACCCGGCGACGGCGCCTACGTGGGGGACTATATCGTTGTTGTAACGCCACCTAGCGACATTAATGACCTAGAAAGAGTACTGCGGCCTGGCAGGCCAATACCGATCAAGTACGAAAAAATCCCCCAGCAGGTCCGCAATCAGACGACCAGCAAGCTCCGAGCATCTGTCCAATCGGGACAGAACGAACTGGAGTTTGACCTCGCTGAAATCGAAAGCGATTCCTAGCTCGCCTCTGCGGTACGACCGCATATCCCCGTCTAACCGTTGCCTCTCTATATTACTTGATGACCGTGAGGGAAATCGAAATGTCGGACCACTGCTCGCGATTTAGGGCATGCTGCGTTTCCTTGCTGCTTGGTATCGCCTTTACATCCGCTACGTGGTCCGCCGAACCAGCGTCACGATTCTTGTTCGTGGCCGGTGAAGAAAACGACTTGCTACAGGCCTGCACCAGTGCTTTTGGGAGTCGTGTCCTCCGCTGCGAATCGACTGCCGCGGCACTCAACCAGGCTAAGCCGGGCGATGCGATACTTGTTCTAGCCGATGGGTATCCCGATCAGCCTACAACCATTGCTGAAGACTTTCTTTCGCAGGTGCGATCGAAACAGGTTCGTGCCTACCTCGAGTATCCAAGCTTTCTCGAAGATGGGGATGGCGAACAAATCTCCCCGACTGCTAGTAGTATTGAACGGATCGTCGTAGCAAGCGACTTCTTCGGCGAGGCGCTCCCCCAGCTATCGATCTTGCAGGCAAATGGTTTGCACTACTTGTCGATGGACGCGCAGTCTTCTGTCGAACTAGAGCCTCCAATGCTCGTCGCGGCGCGGGTGGCAGGTTTTGATTCCGCAGTGTTCGGCTTGCCCGCGAAAGTCGCGCCCATATTGGCGAAGGTAAAGGACGAAGACATCCTCATCGCTGCGACCGGACTTAGCCGCTTCCGTCGAGGCCGGTACTCGCCTTACGGATCTTGGCAACACATGTGGGAGCGCGTGTTGCGATGGCTCGCCAGTGGCAGCGAAGAACTTGTGCTGCCGCTACCGCCAGCACTGGTTGAGCCAAGTTTTTCAGCTGTAGTCGCGCTACCCGTCAATGCCCAGCGACAGGCCATCGAGAAGTCAATGCAGTGGCATGCAAACGCCAAGCTGCTAATCCATCCAGATTGGGAAGATCTTGTTCTGGCTTCCAAGGAGACGGATCGACTACAGCGCGTTCCAGAGAATGTTCCCCTTGGTGATGGGAGCTTGGGAAGCTTGGAGGCGGTGCTCTCGATTATCCATGCCGATGGTCGACAAGCGGTGAGTACTGCGCGGCGCGGCGATTGTACGAGCGAAACCGCAATGGCGTACGCTTCCGCTGCGAAACTGCTTGGCCGCAAGCAAGAAGCACAGATCGCGCGTAACTTGCTGGATTTCTATTTCTTCGAATCTAAAGCACGCAAGAACGAGCGCGGCGACCCAGACCATCCTGCGTATGGCTTAATTGCTTGGGGCATCTCCAAGCCGGCGTGGTACATGGCCAACTACGGTGACGATAATGCCCGTGTCATCTTGGCAACCATGGCAACTGCTGGCCTCTTGGGTGAGCAGCGTTGGAACGAAGCGATTGCCCAATGCGTCGTCGCCAACCTGCGCACAACGGGTAAGCTGGGTTTCCGCGGAGACCGGATCGACGTGGAGCCGTTGGGCAATCACGGTTGGCAACATTATTTCAAGGCAGAAACCGTGAGTTTCGCTCCGCATTTCGAATGCTATCTGTGGGCATGCTACTTGTGGGCCTACGCTGAGACCGGCGATCCGCTGCTCTTGGATCGAGCCAAAACAGCGATCAAGATGACCATGGAGCAGTATCCCGACGGGTTGCGTTGGACCAACGGCCTCGCGCAGGAGCGGGCTCGAATACTCTTGCCGCTAGCCTGGCTGGTTCGAGTGGAAGACACCGCTGAACATCGCCAGCTCTTGATGGAAGCATTTGACGGTTTGGCCTCGCTCCAGGCTGATTGTGGAGCGATTCAAGAGGAACTCGGGCCAGCCGGCACAGGGATGTTTCCTCCGCCAGGAACGAATGAAGCGTACGGCACCAGCGAAGCGTCGCTCATCGCGCGCAATGGTGATCCTGTGGCCGACATGTTATACACAAACAACTTCGCACTGCTTGGGCTACACGAAGCGGCTGCGGTCACGGGGGATCCAAAGATTCGCGAAGCCGAGAACCGACTGGTCGATTTTCTTCTGCGTATCCAAGCCAAGAGTCATGCTGTGCCTGAAGTTGATGGTGGTTGGCTCCGAGCCTTCGACTTTCAGCGCTGGGAGCCCTGGGGAGCCAACGCTGACATTGGCTGGGGCGCTTGGAGCATTGAATCAGGCTGGACGCAAGGTTGGATCACCGCGGTGCTGGCAATGCGAGAACTAGATACGTCGTTATGGAAATTGATGTCTGACAGCGAAATCGACCAAATCTACCCTTCGATTCGTGAGTCCATGCTGCCTCAAGAAATCGTGAGTCAAGTAGCTCAGGAAGACTCACAGAGCATTCCACAGTGACGGTTGCCAATCACGAACCTACTCATCTGAAATCGCAAAGACATAGAAAGTGAATCAATTTGAGTACCGTTGATCCAAATCTAAGCGTCAATACTGCGGGCCTCGCAGGACCAGATGCACAGCAACGACAGATCGAACTGCTAGAGCATTACCGGCAAGCGATGTTCGATGATTTTGTGCCGTGGTGGCAGAGGCATTCACCCGACAAAGAGATGGGTGGGTACTTCTGTCGATTGGATCGTCGGGGGCGACCTTACAGCACCGACAAAGATATGTGGATGCTCGGTCGGCAAATTTGGATGTTTGCTCATCTGTACAACACGCACGAACCACGGACTAAGTGGCTAGAGATTGCGAGGCTAGGCGCTGAATTCATACTGGACTACGGATTCAAAGAAGACGGCAAGATGTACTTCCGTCTGGCTCGCAATGGCAGTCCGTTAGCTGACGTGCTGAGCGTTTACTCAAAGGTCTTCGCCGCCATTGCATTTGCAGAGTTTGGCTATGCAGCCAACGATGAGAAATGTACTCAACGAGCATCGGCGTTGTACGACGAACTCATGGAAGTGCTGGGCAAGCCTTCGGACACGCCATTGCTGGGCTATCCCATGCGCGCGGAGTATCATCTGCACTCGCATGATATGTGCAAACTCACCGTCGCCCGAGTATTCGATGACTTATGGCCAAGCCAGCGGTATCAAGACGACAGCCGAAAGGCCGCCAACTCCATTGTGCAGCGACATTGGAAACCAGAGCGTGGCGCATTACTGGAAAACGTGGGGCCCGCCGGAGAGGAACTCTGGAAATTGCCCGAAGGACGGTTGACCAATCCAGGCCATGCGTTGGAGAGCGCGTGGATGATTCTCGAACATGCCGAGCGCACTCAGGATCAAGCGACCTTGGACGTGGCCATCGAGATCATCCTGGCCAGCCTCGAAATCGGCTGGGATCAAGAGATGGGAGGAGTTCGCTATCTGCTCAACGTCGACGGATCCCCCTGCCACAACATCGAAGCCGATTGCAAATTATGGTGGCCACACGCGGAAGCTTTGTACGCAACACTGCTTGGTTGGAAACTGACCGGACGACCGGAGCTGGCCCGATGGTACGAACGAGTGCATCAGTACACATTCGCTCATTTTCCCGACGAGGAGCACGGCGAATGGTACGGCTACTTGAACCGCGACGGATCACCAATTTGGACCGCCAAGGCCAACGGCTGGAAGGGATGTTTCCACACGCCGCGGATCCTGTATCGCGTCTATCAGTTGCTCGATCGACACGTGGACGACGCTAACCATGAATGACGTGGAAGCAAAAGCCGGTGGCGAGCAAGATTCCACATGGTTCTTGATCCGTGTTTGTCTGGTGGCTTCTCTGGGCGGGCTTCTGTTCGGATTCGATACCGCCGTCATCTCGGGAACCATCACCAGCGTACAGGAGAAGTTTGACCTCAGCGAGTGGAATGTTGGCTGGTTTGCTTCCTCAGCACTGCTGGGGTGTATCGTTGGCGCTGCATGTGCCGGCGGGTTTAGCGATCGCTGGGGCAGAAAGCCGGCGTTGATCGTCGCCGCGATCTTGTTCATAGTTTCGGCAATCGGTTCCGCTCTGCCACCAACGTTTGATGTCTTGATCTTAGCGCGCAAGATTGGCGGCCTTGGCGTCGGCATCGCGTCGGTGGTGGCACCGACCTACATCGCGGAGTTCTCGCCGTCCAAGGCGCGCGGACGATTGATCGCCTTGTACCAACTGTCGATCGTGGTTGGCATCTTGATTGCCTATATGAGTAACCTCGGCTTGCAGACGCTCTCGCAATCTCTGACGAGCGAAACTGACGCACAGGCGAGCGAGACCGACGCACAAACGAGCGAGACCGACATAATAACTAGCGAGACCGACGCACGGACGAGTGAAACCGACGTAGGATGGATTGATTGGCTCGTACGCGACGAGGTATGGCGAGCCATGTTCGGGGCGGAGACGATACCGGCATTGCTGTTTCTTGGCTTGCTTTGTTTCAGCCCGGAAAGTCCACGGTGGTTAATCTTGCATGGCGATCAGCAGCGCGGACGAGCGCTGCTACGTCGAATCCAACCAGCAGTCGACGCCGAAGCCGAGTACGACCAGATCGTTTCTCGCCAGAACGACACACAACTGGCGTGGACGGAAGTTCTTCGACCCGAGTACCGTCGGGCGCTATTGGTGGGCGTGGGGTTGTCTTTCTTCGGTCAGTTGACTGGCGTTAACGTCGTGGTTTACTTCGGCCCCTCGATTCTGGAGTCTGCCGGCTTCGTGGAAGATGGAGCGCTTGCTTTTCAGGTCGGATTTGGTGCCATCAACCTGATTTTCACGCTGATTGCACTGGCTGTGATCGATTCGTGGGGACGCCGCCCATTGCTCATCGGTGGCATGTTTGTTGTCAGTGCGACGCTGCTGATTGTCAGTGGCCTGTTCTATGCCCTGGATGGCCAGGAACCGGACGCGTCCGGCGGTGGGCTGATCGAGTATGGCATCGTGCTCGCGCTGGCCGTTTACTTCGCCGCAGTGGCGCTGTCGATTTGTGCTGTCATCTGGGTACTCACGCCAGAAGTCTTTCCTAATCGGCTGCGGGCCACAGGCGTGTCGATTTCGACGTTCGTCAACTGGGGTACTAATTCGCTCAGTGTGCTTTGGTTTCCTGTGTTCACGGAGGCCTTCAGTATGCATGCGGCGTTCCTAGTTTTTTCCGCGATCTGCATGGTGGCAGCTTGCTACTTCTACGTCCTCGTTCCAGAGACCCGGCAGCGCAGCCTGGAAGAAATCGAAGCGTCGATGACTTCTCTCGCACCTACTCCATAGACAGCGTAACCAATGAGTATCCCAAACGTCGTTCAGCTTGATTCCGCCGAGATCGAAGAATTTCACCGCGAGGGCTTCTTGCACATTGCTGGGCTGCTTGATTCTGGCCAGGTCCAGCGTTACCGAGAGCTCTACAATCGATTTCTCGAGGGTGCGATCAGCACGGGGCATTTGCGTGCTGACCTGGCGGGTCCGCAAGGTGATGATTCGGCAACCGATTCGGAGAGGATTACTCAGATCATGTGGCCCAGTGCCGTCGTGCCACCGCTGCTGGACGGTCCGTTGCACCAGCACGCCATCGCGCTGTCCCGGCAGTTGTTTGGTGGAGATATGGATTTCGATTTCGACATGCTGATCAATAAGCCACCACGTCGGTCGGCAGCAACACCCTGGCATCAGGACGCCGCCTACTGGGTGGACTTGCCCGATTGCCGTGCTGTGAGCTTCTGGGTCGCATTAGATGAGGCGACTGTCGACAACGGATGCATGTGGTTTGTACCAGGTTCTCATTTGGAGCCGATGCGCAAACATCATCAAGACGAGGCGACGCGCGCGCTGGAATGTGAAGCGACCGAAAGCGAAGCGGAACCTGTCCCGCTTAAGCCGGGTGATGCGACGGTCCACCATGGCAGAACGTTGCACTACTCGCGAGCGAATTCGACGGACGCTGACCGCCGAGCCGTGATCGTCAATTGCCGGCCCGCGCTCATGGTCAAGATGGAACGCGACCAAGGCATGGATCACGGTCTCGCCGAGAACGTGAGTCTTGTGCGTTCCGCTGGCGCGAACTGAGACAAATCAAACTCCTCGCCATTGAGATGTGGAGCAGTGGTTTCATCGGCTCAATAACTCAGATCGAAATGAAATGATGAAGTGGTAGACTGTTGTTGCAGTCACCAGCACTTAGAGGATCAGGCAATGGCTCGTAAGAAGACTTCCAATCATCTCAATCGCGTGAAACGCGTGCGACTGGCGGATGTTGCGGAAGCGGCGGGGGTATCGCGGGCGGTCGCCGGGCAAGTGCTCAACGGTAGCAAAGGCAATTCGCGTGTCGCGGAGAAGACGGCCCAAAAAATCTGGGAAGTCGCGCGGCGCATGAACTATCAACCCAACCCGGCAGCGCAGCAGCTCAAAGGGATGCGCACGCGATTGTTTGGTACCTTGGTTGCTTCAGCAGGTGATCCTTTGCGATCGTTTCTGGTGCAATACCTCGACACTGCCGCGGTGAAAGCTGGTTGCCACACGATCATCGGCAACACGATCGGTCGCATGGACGTGGGGCCCAACCAGTTCGACTATTACATCGAAGAGTTGGCCAGACGCGGCGTGGATGGCGTTTTCTGTGCTGTGCACAACTGGTTCGATGGGGATCGCAAACTGTTGCTGCAGCAACATCCCAATACGGTCTTTTACGAAGATGTCGATGTCCCCGGGGCTCATATCGTCAAGGCGAATCGCTACATCGCAGCACGGTTGGCGACGCGGCATCTACTGGAACGGGGACGTCGGCGTTTAGGGCTCGTGCTTTCCGACCTGAACCGGACGTCGTGCGAAGATCGCTTGCGTGGTTTCCGAGATGAGCATGAGGCCTATGGCTTCGAGGCAGACGATCAGATGGTGTTCGATGCGGCGGAGCACGGTGGTGCTTATCCGTGGCACGATACCGAAACGTTGACGTGGACGTTTCCCGACGATGTCGTTGATATCGCAATCGACCAACTCGTCCGCGACGAAGGGGCAGACGCACTTGTTTGCGTAGACGACTTTTGGGGTGCCACCTTGTTGCGCAGACTGCGGGCGCGAGGCGTCGCGGTGCCAGCTCATGTGGCAGTGGTCGGTTATCTGAATCACTACCTCGCGGATTGGACAGACCCGCCGCTGACGACGATCGACACTCGTCAAGGCGCGGCTGCTGAGCGAATGCTGGAAATGATGGTGCAACTGGTCTCCCGAGGTCCACTACCGGAGGAGGACCGGGTTGTCGAAATCACGCCAAGACTCATTGTTCGTGGGTCGACCTAAGGACGCGTCATTCGATTCAACTGCCCTGCGGTCGATCATCCCATTCCTTTGACGGTACTGTCATGCTAACTAAGTGATCTGATCCGGAAGTGTTCATGGCTAAAGTCTATTACGTTGGCGATTGGGCGGTAATGTTGGGCCCATGCTTCGCCGAGACACCGTTCAATTACTCATTCAAAGGCACCGACGTCTTCAACTACGGCAAGTGGCTGAAGGAAGCGCTGGAGGCAACGGGCGAACACGAAGTCGTGAGTGTGCCGACCTGGGAGTTCTACCGTAATCCACCCGGACGCTATGAAGAGATTCTCGCTGAGTTCGATGTGCTAATCTTCTCAGACGTGGAGATCAAGAACTTTCAACTCGATCCGACGTTCTTCGATCGTAGCAAGTTCGGCACTGAGCCGTTGACCTTTCCCGATCGCGTGCGACTGACGGTCGAAGCGATTGAGCAAGGCACGCATGCGCTATTCCTCGGAGGTTGGCTCAGTTTCAACGGCGAGTTGGGCAAGGGTGGTTGGGGCCGCTCACAATTGGCCAAGGCCCTGCCTGTCGAGTGTCTGCGCGAAGAAGATTTGGTTGAGAGCACGGAAGGATTTCGAATGCGAGGATGTGTCGATTCACAGGCGGCTCTCCAAGGCACAGACCTGGAATCGGCTCCGCCGATCTTGGGCTACAACCGCACGATCGCGAAACCTGAGGCGCAAGTTCTCGCCACCTGGGAAGACACTTCAGATCCGGCACTGGTGTTATCGAACTATGGCTCTGGGCGAGTCGCTGCTTACACCTCCGACCCGGCACCTCACTGGGGTTGTAACTTTGTTTACTGGCAAGGCTACGAACGTTTTTGGCAACAACTCATGGGTTGGCTGCTGAGTGGTGACTAGTTGCCTTTGGTGTCCTGTAACTGCTTGCTTGACTAGTCGGTCCGACAAGACGACTAGGACGTGCTACTCACCAGCGCATCGCCAAAGCTAGGCGACCGGCGACCCCGTATGTTTATGCAGGGTGCACCGCAACTTATCACCATCGCAACGGTGATCTGCGCATTGCTAGCAAATCTGTGTTTGATGGGCGACCCGCCGCCAAACGGACCTGACGGCGCGTTATCGGACTACGCGGCACGCTAATAAACAAGTCGGGGTTCGGCAAAACTGTGCCTCACTTTTTTGACAGCGATGTTCGCAAGTCCAGTCAGTGATTGCATTAACGGCAAATGAACTAATTGTCCACCTGAAATATGTAGGAATATTCACCCCAAAAATACTTGATTGCCTGTCTGAAAAGCAAGAAACTATGGAGCGTGGCTCGTCTCGCGTAGCGGCCTTCAACTGTTTGCACTGCCGCAATTTGCCGCACCTCTCCTTTACCGCACCGGAACTTCTCGGACATGAGCACCAATCGCCGACGTCATCGTCGCCGCGCGAGCGATAAATCGCGCCGTGGCAATTCCACACTTGAATTGAATCGTACGAGCGAAGCGCCACGCTGGTTGGGTTGGTTTGGCGCGGGCCGAGTCACTCCGCAGCGTTCTTCTACACGCTCGGCGCGGCGGAGACGGGCGAAGGCCCGTCGCGACCAGCGCCGGCGGAAGCACTGGTTCGAAACCCTGGAAGAACGGCACCTGCTCACCGTGACGCCGACGTTGTTGGGCAGCGCGGCCACGTTTACTGGCGATGGTGCCGACGATACGCTCCTGCTCCGCGTGAATGTATCCAATCAACTAGAGTTCTCGACCGACCTGGGCAATAACTTCTCCATCGATTTGGATCCGATCACCGGCGGGGACCAAGCCCTAACGATTGGTGCAGGAAGCATTATCGCGGTCGACCTCGGCGCGGGTAACGATACGCTTCAGCTAGATAGCACGCTTACCACGGCACTGTCCGCCAACAGCGTGGTCTTGAGCTTCGAAGGAGGCACCGATAACGACACATTGCAAGGCGCTGACGTCGCGTCGACCTGGTCGGTCACGGGCCGAGATAGTGGTAGCTATGGTGTGGGTTCGCCCAACACCGACGTTGCCACGTTTACGAGCGTCGAGTCGCTGACTGGCGGCAGCGACAACGATTTGTTCAATATCATCGACGCCGGAGTCATCGGTGACGGTGGCCTATTGTCGCGCGATCTGGATGGCGGCGCGGGCACCGATACGCTCGACTACTCCGGGTTTGACCATGAGATTTCTGTCAGCCTATCGCAATCGACCGCTTCCAACGTCACGAACATTGCGAACTTGGAATCCTTCGTCGGAGGCAACAGCGGTTACTTTACGCCGGGACTGACCAGCGCCGCAACTTCGGCGGTGCAACCGAATGAACGGGTCCAGGTAGGCGCAGAGATTTACCAATACGTCGACCAAAACGAGTTGGCCTCCCAAAGTTTAGCCCCGCTCACCACGTCCACTCCGACTGGCATCAACTACGAAGACCCGAACTTATGGCGGCTGGCCACCAATAACGAGTTCATTGCGGCAGACACGGTGAATGCTTGGGCGATCAGCGGAGCGGACGCCGGTAGTTTGAATGCAACGACTTCGTTCTCCAACTTTGCCGACCTCAGCGGTGGCCGACGGGCGGATACGTTTACGTTCGCTGCCGGCGGCTCCATCAGCGGTCAGATTGACGGTGGCGACTCGGCATACTTCGATTTCACTGAGCAGAGCGAGCCGGAGCAAGTCCTTGTTGGCGAACGGGTCATCGTCGTGGCTGGCGGTGTGAACACAATTTATGAACGGCTCAATTCGGCGCTGACTGCCCCCGTTGGGCTTACGCTCGACCTGGCGGCTGAGGATTATACGGGAGCCGACTGGAGCGCCGTCGCGCAGGCGCCAGACGAAGTAGACCTCTCGGCATTGTCGGGCGGCACGAACTTTGACCTGGCGAATAGTCGTGTCACGGTGAACTCGGGAGAGGTGATTGGTTCCTACCGTCAGATCGCCAAGTTCACCGCCAATAGCGCGAGCGGTGATAGCGTCAGTGGTCCCGCGACTCAAACAACTTGGGAAATCACCGCTGCTGACACCGTCACCGTGAATGGCGTCGAGTTTGTCGACGTGGAAACGCTAACGGGGTCCAGCGCCGACAGTGATCAATTTGTGTTTAGCGGCAACACGGCGAGCATTACCACGTTGATTGATGGTGGCGTCGGCGGACGCGATTCGTTCGCATTTCGCGATGGCAACGATCTGGAAGTGGTTCAACTGAGCGGAGTTACCGCTGATCAGTCCGGGACGGCACCGAACCGGCTCAACATTGGCGATACGATTACCTACGCCAACATCGATCCCATTGCCTTGACGCTCGATGAGATTGAGGGCACTTCGGGCGATGATCAGATCACCTTGCAGGTCTCCGGCGGCAATCTGCAAGTCGGCTACGCGGCTGCAAACGGGGGGACGGTCACCTTTGTTCCGCTGAGTGGCAATACGTACGGAACACCGGTGTCCAGCCTGACGTTGCCCTTGGCTGCAGGCCCCGACATCAAGATCGACCTGATGGGCGGCGACGACACCGTGACGATCGATGCCAACCTGACGATCCCTGGGAAGAATCTGGAGATCTTCGCTGAGACGATCATCCTCAATGCCAATCGAACGATCGACACGCGCACGACGAGTGCCGACGCCGGGTCGATTCTCTTCAGCGGTGACACGATCACCTTGAATGAAAACTCGCAGCTGCTCGCGCAGGCAAGCCCGGGCTTTAGCGCTGGGGACATTACGCTGGAAGTCGAGGAGTCCGACTTTGTCGCGGTGCAGAA
The DNA here is from genome assembly GCA_965228965.1 of Bythopirellula sp. GTDB lineage: Bacteria > Planctomycetota > Planctomycetia > Pirellulales > Lacipirellulaceae > Bythopirellula. The sequence goes on along the minus strand of OZ245849.1, from coordinate 2,727,305 downwards.
TCGAACGCCGTTTGCCTTGAACACCAAAGAAGTGAAGATCGACGTCAAATCGGGCGTCGAAATTCGCGGCGACGACGTCGTGTTCTACGCGGCGGCTCGTGATCGAACATTAAAGAGCCTGGCGAGCAGCATCTTCTCCGGTAACGAGTTGGAAAGCTCGAGCCTGATCAACGACTATTCGATCCCGTTCCTGCCCGGAGCAGACAAACTGGCTGGTGTGCCGGTCAAGGTACTACTGCGAAAGTCGGACGCGCAGATCGATGTCGGCGCCGGCGTGACGATCGCCGGCGATGGGCACGTCGATATTCGCACGCGCGCGACGAGCGACTCCTCGGGCAAGGTGAGCAGCAAGTTCTTCAGTGTGGGTTATGTGCAGGCGGAAGCGATTTCGAAGGTCACTTTCGTCGGCGACACGCAGAATCCAACGAGTATTACTTCTGGCCTGTCCACCGTGATCCGCTCCGACGGCAAAGTGAAGGCCAAGCTCGGTACCAAAACTAGCCGCGATTTGGGCGATGCTGGGGCAACCAACTTGGCACTGTCGGCTGCTGTCTCACGAGGCAACTTGGTTTCGCAAGTTGTGGTACCGGCCGGGGTGAATGTCGTCTCGCAGCGAACTGCGAACATCAAGGCCGAAGGCGAAACGGAAGTCGTTGCCGAGGCCGAGGCCGGTTTGCACTCCAACGGCATTGCGGGATTGGCCTTCGGCGTGGATATCTCCAACGCGGATGTCAAATCGGAAGTCAACGGCAACGTGACTGCCAACCAAAATCCTGGCGCGGTCGTCAAATGGGAGTTTGATCCGACGCTAGATGGCGTGATCGACAACAATCGCATCAATTTGGCAATTGCGCTAGATAACGACGCAGCTAAGAACGACACCACCACCATTCCGCACGATCTGCCAACCGGTAGCGCGGTTGAGTATTCCAACCGGCGCGGCGTGGGCATCGGTGGCTCGGGTAACCAGTTGATCGGTCCGGAAGGGCAGCCCTTAGGCGGTTTGGTGGACGGCGAAACGTATTACGTTGTGCGTTCGCCTGACGATGTCGACTTCATCTACCTGGCAGAGAGCGTGGGCAAGGCACGGCGTGCGGCTGAAAAGTTGGCCAACGGCGAATCGCTCAGCACCGTACCCTTTGTCGGCGATGTCGTGGCGCTGCCGGTCAGCAACCAAGTGGCGCTGAACGAAAAGGTGTTCAACCTCGACAAAGTCAATCAGGATACCGACGAGATCACGCTGCCCAATCCCGGCTTCCAGGGAGAGTTTGGCACCAACAGCTTTTCGCTATTTGGTAGCACTTTTGAACTTGGCCAGGCGGTGATTTATACCGTCCCTATGGGCGGCACCGCCATCGGCGGGTTGGAAAACGGGAAGATCTACTATGTCAACGTGCCGGTCACCGAAGCAGGCATCAACGGCGACGACCGCTTCGTCAACAAGCAGGTCATCAAACTTTCGGAGACGGAGAACAAAGCGCTCGGTGGTATCACGCTCGATCTCGATCTCAGTACGGCCACTGGTAATGACCACAAGCTAGCCGCTACCCATGTCCTCGATTCGGGCCTGGCTACCGGCATCGGCGTGCTCGCAGAGCTGGATGTCGTCACCGAGGTGGGCAGCGATGCCGGTTTGGGAAGCGGCAAATTCGACGCGAATCCGAAAACGACGGGGCTGAAGGCCAACGTCACGAAGTTGCAGAACAAGTTCGCCTTCGCCGACAGAATCTACGACTTCACCACCGGAAACGCCACCAGCGACACCCGCTATCAAAACGTCCAACAGCAGCTGGGCTCTCGGCCGAGCTTTTCACTTGCGGGAGCATTCTCGGTGTCGGTGACCGATCACCAAGCGCTGGCCTTGGTGGGCGAAATGGGGAGCACCTCGTTCGATACGATTGAGAACGCGAGCACCACTTCATCGGCTCAGCTCAAGTCGAAAGAAGATCTGGAAGTGGTCGCCTCGATTAGCCATCAATACCAGCAAGTTGCCGGATCCAACAATGAACCGCAGGATTCTAGCGACATTAAGAATACAGTCTACACGGCTGGTGGACAGCAGAAATCGACGGCCGGTTCGGCTTCGTTAACACTGGGCATCCACGACAACCAGGCGAAGAGCGTGGTGCAGAGCGGGGCGCAATTGGATGGCTATCGTGCCACACGCGTCGTGACGGAAGTTGTCTATCCGTTCCTCACGCGGCCCGACGAGTTCATTCCCGGCAGTTGGGGCGAACTCATCGATAAGCTCAAGAGTGACGGCAACCCCATCGATTCGTTCAAGGACTACATCGATGGCAGCGCATTCACAGACCTGATGAACACGTACTCGCGTGCGTTTGCCAAGGCCGACGGCGGTGGCAACGCGTTGGCTGGTGCCGTGAACATTGTGATCCTCGACGACGTCGCCAAATCGGTCGTCAAGTCGGGCGCACTGATCAACCAGGACGATGTATTTCGAGGGCCGGACAGTAACGAAACATTTTCAGTGCAGGCGTTCAACTACAAGCAGCAAGTACACGTCACGGGTGTGTTTGACTTCCCCTCGATTCTGTCGGCACTGAAAGGCGACCGTCCCTCGTTTGGCAGCAAAGACGCGAGTGGTGGCTTCGGTGGCGTCGTCTTCGTCAACTTGATCGACATCACGACACACGCGATCGTCGAGACGGGCACGCAGATTTACACCGGCTATCTGGGCGGGATGGACGTGGTTGCGGAAGAGGCGTTCATGAACTTCAGCCTCTCGCAATCCGGGTCCGAGGCAGACGGCTTTGGTCTGTCGGGCACGGGAGCGGTGATTATCCAAGACAGTGACACCCGCGCCGAGGTGCAAGGCGGCGTAACGATCGTGGGGGCGGACGGCGGGGTATTGGACACCGACATTGCGGGCAGCCCGCTCACTATTCTCGCCAACAGCTTGAACACGCACATCAATTGGGCGGGTGCGTTGGTCAGGACGAATTCGAAAAGCTTCGGCATCACGGTCGCGTTCAACGATATCGAGCGTGATACCAACGCCATTCTTGGCACCGAAGACGTCACCAACGCGACGGCCAATACCGACACCGATGTCAACACGTCCGGATCAGTCACCGTGAAAGCAAACAACGACGGCGCGGTTTGGGCGTTCACGGCGGCGGCAGCAATTGCCGGTGGCTCGAAGGCAGCTTCGAGCAGCGGCAACGAAGTCCCGGTGGGAACTCAAGATGGAACCAAGGGAAAGTTTGGCATCGGCGTTTCGGCAAATGTCTCGTGGAATCAGGTCGACGATACCGTCAATGCGTACATTTTCGACTCGGGATCCATCATCGCGTCGGCTATCGATGTGATTGCGGAGAACATTACCGACCTGTTCTCGCTCGCGTTCGCTGCGTCGGTGACGCTGCCGAGTACCCAAGCCATGATGGGTGGGAAACTCACGGCCACGATCGCCGGCTCGCTTAGCCGCAATACGTTGGATGGTAGGACGCGCGCTTACGTGAAAGGACGCACGGCCCAGTCGCGATTGAAGTTGCTTAGCTCGGGGCCGATCACCGTCAGCGCAAAGCGCGCCGGGAAGATTACCTCGATCTCGGCTGGCTTGGGTGTGGAGGTAAGTCGCAACAGTCCCATGGAAGTGGGGCTGGCTGTGGCCGGATCGGCATCAATCAACGAGATCGAAAACGACACCGAAGCGTTTGTCACCGGCATCCAAGACGATACGACGATTCCGTCCATTCCGGGGACGTTTAGCCTGCTGATCAATTCCGTCGACGAGGCCAAAATCTTCGCATTTGCCGGTGGACTGTCCGTCGCGCTCGGCGGACAAAATGGTAGCGCGGGGCTGAGCTTTGCGTGGAATCAGATCGACGGACAGAATCTGGCTCGCCTCGACGACTCGAAGCTGTCGAGAGTCAGTACGCTGGATGTCCTGGCCGACGGCAAGTCGGACATTGATGCAATATCGGTCGCCGGGTCACTGGCTGGAGGGCAAGGAATCAACATCGCGCTGGCCGGAACGCTGTCGATCAACGAGATCAACGTGCAGACCGAAGCGCTCATCGGCGGCACCGACACGACCGTTGCAGCCAGCGGTGACGTCCGTGTGCTGGGCACCGATATTTCGACGATCGACGCTGACTCGGGCGGTTTTGCCATTGCCGCTTCGCTAGGAGGCAAAGGTGCGTCCACAGCAATCAGTGTCGGCGCAGCGGTTGCGATCAACGACATCGGTCAAACCCGCGAGATCTTCTTCAATTCGTCTGCCGCAAACGTGGTGTCGGTCGGCGGCAACACACTGACGATTCCCAATCACTCCTTGGTAACTGGCCAAAAAGTCAAGTACACAGCTGGCAACGAAGACGACAACAAAGCTGCGATCGGCGGGTTGGCAGAAAACAAGAACTACTACGTCATCAGAATCGATGCGAACACGATCCGTTTGGCGTCGAGTGAAGACAACGCGGTGGCTGGCGCGGCAATCGATTTGACTTCATTGGGCGGCGGCACCAACCACTCGCTCGACGCGCGTCTGGGCAGCTTGCAGACCTTCATTCTAGACAGTACGAGCACGACGAATGTCGACGTTGCCAACGACACCATCACGTTGCCCAACCATGACATGCAGACGGGTCAGCGGGTCCGGTACACGGCCGAGAGCAAGAATTTCAATCCGGGTGCGGTCGACATCAATACTAATGCGATCACGATCGCCAACCACGGTTGGCAGAACGGCCAGATTCTCACGTACTCGGCAAACGCAGGAAGCGAGATCAACGAGCTGACTGCGGGCAACAACTATTACGTAGCCCAGCGCACCAACAACTCCTTCAAGCTTGCCACCGATGCCGCTGGGACCAACGTCCTCGATCTCACCACAACGGGTACGGGCACGCAATCGTTCAAGGCGCCGATTGCCATTGCGCCCGCAGGCAACATCCTGCGCGAGAATACTGACTACTACGTGATCCGACAGAGTAACGATACGTTCAAACTTGCGCTCACCGAAGAGCTAGCCGAAGCTGGCACGGCCATCGACATCACGGCAGTTGGCGGCCTCTCGGAGGACGTGATCACGTTCTTCCCCGACCAACATCGCACATCGGCAATTATCGACGACGCACTGGTCGAATCCGCGACAGGGGCCGTCATCGTGCAGGCGCGTAGTTTCGGCCAGAAAGTGCTAAACTTCGACCCGAATCAAGATGTGCTGGAACGTATCAACTTTAATCCTGCGGCAACCGTTTCTAAGCAGCCGGTCGATGTAACCGTCGTTGACGTCATTACAAGCCAGATCACGTTGCTGAATCACGGCTTGGAAACTGGCGATGCAATAACTTATTCGGTCGGTCAAGACCTTGAGGTCGGCGGGCTGCAAGATGGCACTACGTATTACGCGGAAGTCATCGATCCCGACACGATCAAGCTGCGTACGACGATGGCCGGGCCGACGACCGTCATCCTGACGTCGGCTCCGTCGACTCCGGTACAACACACATTCGAGAAGCAAGCGCCGACCGTAGATACCGCCGAGAATTCGATCTTCCTTAGCAACCACGGTCTGAAGACCGGCGACGCGATAACGTACAACAACGGAACGCCTACCGGTCAGACCGGCAATATCGGTGGCCTGACCAGCAACACCGAGTACTTTGCGATCGTCGTCGATGCCAACCGCATCAAACTTGCCGCGAATTCGAACGACGCGACCAACAACAATGCCATCCCGCTGTCGAGCTCCGGGGCCTCGGGACGCTTACACTCGTTCGCGCAGGCGGCCACCGCTAGCGGGATTCGATCGCTCACGATGGGGGGTGCAGCGGCGGTTGGTCTGGCCGGCAAGGGCAACTTCGCCCTGTCTGCTGCGGGGGCATTTTCGTTCAACAAGATTCACCGCAGCGTCGAAGCGCTCGTGCGCAACACGGCTGACGTAACCGCGGCGAATAGCATCATTGTCGACGCGGAGGATCGCTCGAAGATCGAAGCCGATGCGGGTGGGATCTCGTTGGGAATCGCCGGCGGTACATCATTCGGCGCAGGATTGTCCATCGGTGCTGCCAACTCCGACAACACGATCGGTAACCGAGTTCAAGCCCAGATCGACAATTCCGTTGCCAATTCGATGGGTGGCAGCGTGAACGTGACGGCCAATTCAACCGCGGATATCGATGCGCTGACCATTGCAGGTTCGATCGCAGTGGGCGCAAGCAAGTTCGGCTTGGCTCTGTCAGGAGCCGGCACTGGGTCGTACAACACGATCGCCAACGTGATCGATGCGAGCATCTCGGGTGGTGCCGATGTCGATGGCCAGACGGTGAGCGTCTTGGCCGAAGACAACTCAAGTATCAATTCCGATGCGGGTGCCGTTGCGCTCGCACTTGCGATTGGCAAGGGGGCGGCCTCGGTATCCGTCGGGCTCTCGATTTCTGAAGCAGATATCGACAACGACGTGCGGGCTGCGATCGAAGGCACCTCGACCAATGTCATGGCCGACACCGGTGCAGTGATTGTGACGGCGAAGTCCACTGCAGTCATTGATACGTTTACGCTTGGCGGTGCCCTGGCGATTGCCGGCGGTAACGGCCTATCGGCTGCTTTGTCTGGGGCGTTTTCGTTCAACGAGATCAACATCGATACCGACGCACTGATCGGTACTGGGGCCTCGGTATTCGGCATCAACGTTGGTTCAACTCCTGGCGTTCAAGTCCTTGCTGACGACGATGCGAACATCACGGCGTTGACCTTGGGAGCATCGTTTGGCGGCACCGTCGGACAAGGATTTGCCGGCGCATTAGCAGTCGCCGCTTCGGTTTCACGCAACACGATCGAGAGCGATACGCTCGCTCACATCACCGGTGGCACCGTCGGTTCCGCATCGTTGGCATCCGACGTCGACGTGATCGTCGATGCGAATTCAAATCCGCAGATTACCGCAACCTCAGTAGCTGCTTCGCTTGCCGTTGGAGCCAGCTTGGGTGCCGGTGTTGGCGTTGCCGGCGCGGGTGCCGACTCGCGAAATTTCATCCTCGGTAGCACGCAGGCTTACATCGATGGTGGCAGTAACCTCAGCAGCAACATCGATGACGTTACCGTGACTGCCACCGTACCCAACACGTCGAACATTGATTCGCTGGTCGTCTCTGTGGCAGCTGGTGTCGGCGTCGGCAAAGGGGGCGGAGGCGCCGTCACGATCGGCGTTTCGCTGGCAGACAACTTTGTGGGATATCGCGATAGTTCCACCAAGGATGCGATGTTGGTTCACAGCTACATCAGCGGATCATCGCTCAATATCAATGGCAACCTGATCCTTGACGCCCAATCCAACAGCGATATCGAAGCGGATGTGACCACCGTTTCGGCCGCACTTGCCGCGGCGCTTGGCGTTTCGGGAGCGGGAGCTGGCGCTGGCGCGCGGGTCAGGAACTTTATCGCGACGTCAACGCAGGCGTACATCAGCGGTGGAAGCGTGACCGTCAACGGCAGTGCTGTCCAACCGATTTCCATCACCTCCAGCGATCAGTCGACAATCGACGCGGACGTCAATACGGTGTCGGTCGCGGCGAACCTGGCTTTGGTCGGTGGGTCAGTGGCCGTAGCTGCAACCGAATCGTTCAATACCGTTGAGAATACGGTCGCCTCGTATGCCCAAAACGCCTCGGTCAACGCGACCAACGGTGCCATCAAGATCGAAGCGACCGAAAACGCGACGATCGACGCGACGGCGTTTACTACGGCGATTGCCGCAGCCGTCTCGATTGGTGGCGCTGGTGCCGGCAGCGGTACGCGCGCGGAGAACACCATCCGCAACAGCACCTCTGCCTACACCAACGGCGGCTCGGTAACCGCCCGCGACAACGTCGATCTTTCCGCCCGCGAGACGAGCCAAATCACGGCAGATCTGCCGAATTTCGCGGTTTCGGCAGGAATCGCTGCGCTAGCCGGCGCAGTTTCGATTACGAAGAATACGATCAATCCGAACGTGAGTGCCTACATCAATGGTAGTGTAACCTCGGACACTGGCGATGTGACGCTCACCGCCAATTCTGATGCTGCCGCCAGCGCGGAGACTCTCACAGTCGCGATCGCGGCGGGCATCGGCGCTGCGGCTGCTGTTGTCGATGCCGAAACGACGATCGGGGGCACGACACAGGCCTACATCGGCTCATTCGGAAACGTAACTGCCGCGGACTCCTCCAACGGCAATGTCGTGCTAACCGCCAACTCACGAGCAAACGCGACCGCGACGGTTCGCGCAGGAGCCGGATCGCTATTGGCAACCGCAGTCGTGAGCGATGGGTCGGCAACGACTCAGAACACGACCCAGGCGTACGTGAATGGTACTGTCATAGCGCGCAACCTGACCGCCACAGCGGAAGTCCTGAACAACATCGCCAGTGTCGACACAACCGGCGGTGCCGGTGGCTTCGTGGCTGTCACGGCGCCGACCTCAACGGCATCGAGTACACCTACCGTCAACGCATACGTTGGGCCTGGCGGCAATGTGAATGTCGTTGGTGATGTCACGTTGCAGGCGACAGGACGAGGCGAAGCCGACGCGTCGGCCGCAGCCGTGACGGTCGGCGGCATCGCGGTGAATTCATCCAAAGGCAAGGCCACCGTCCAGCCGACCGTGGATGCAGCAGTGCGGTCCGGTGGTGTGGTCCATGCAAACAACGTGAACGTACTGGCCGATCTGGCGAGCGACGGTGGCCAATCTGCGCCGAGCGGCCAGATTACCGCGATCGACACGGCCAACGATACCGTGAACGTCGCCTTCCCGCTGATCGCCGGGGATACCGTCGAGTATTCCGCTTTCGGGCCATTCCCGATTGGCGGATTAACGCCGCGTCCCCTGATCGGCGAAGCGCGCCAGTACAACATTCTCGACGTGACCAATGGGGCGATTCGCTTTGGCAATGGCCTGGATGCCTCGACCGATGTCAACCGTGCGACCGACATTATCACGTTCGACCGGTTGCATAACTTTGTCTCCGGCGATCGGGTCGTCTACGACCCAGCCAGCGGCACGAATATCCTTGGCACAACGCCGGCAAACTTGTTCGTACGTGTCGTTGACGACTACCGTATCCGCTTGGTTGACTCGTTGGACGCCGCGACGGCAGATGAGTCCACACTGCTGGCGCCGGTAACGGACACGAACAACAACATCAATCGGATTTTCCTTCCAGGAAACAATCTGGATCCCGGCCAAGCGGTTACCTATCGCTCGCAGTCTGCCACCTTTGCTAACGAGGCGGTTGACGTGACGGTGTTGCCCACCTTCCCGAATTCCTCGATCCTGCGAGACAGCGAAGGTGCTGCCGTCCATGTGGATAATGATAACTTGTTCCTGCCTAATCACGGTTTCGCGACCGGTGACCGTGTGCGATACCGAGGTACCGGCATCGGGTTAACTGATGACACCAACTACTTTGTGATTGTCATCAGCACCAGCGAGATCCAACTCGCGGCGACCCGCAGCGAGGCAATCGATCCGGTGCCGACGGCGATCCCACTGCTGACTCCTACCAACGATACCGATCAGCATTCTTTGTCGCGTGATATGACGGGACTGCGCAACGGCAGAACGTACTACGTCGTCGATCGGAACGCCGACTCGATTCGGCTATCGTTGACGCCGGCCGGAGATGCCCTCGGTATCGAGTATATAGCCAATCAACATGGCGCAATTGGCACCCATCAAATTGGCACGCTGGGCTTAGACCTCAATGAGGGAACGGGCGATCAAACACTGCGTATTGATCTGACATCAGCTCCGGTGAATACCATCCATCAACTCGTCGCTGAGGGCGGCATTCCACTCGAGACGACGATCACCACCAACGGCGATGGAGTGTCGAGCGTGACTGGCAAGGGTGGTACCGGCGGCATCATCGCCAGCGGCACGCCCGACGCGATTATCACGCTGAAACCGACCGTTCAGGCTCGCGTTGACGGAACAGTGACCACAGTGCAAGACGTTTCGATTCTGGCGAATGCCTCGACGAAAACGTCAGCGCATGCCGACGCCACCTCAGGTGGATTCGTCGACAACGGTAGCGCGACCGCGACCATCGGTCCCAACAGCAACCGCGACGCGGCGGTGACGGCGGCCACAGTGGGAACCTCCGGAGTGGTGGACGCGGGGAATAACTTCACGGCGATCGCACAGTCAGAGTACGTCGCAACCGCGACCTCCAAGGCCAAAGGTGGCGGTGCAATCGTGACCAAGCGCTCGACGTCCAAGACTGACCTGATTGATCGTCCGACGGTCGAAATCAAAGACGGCGGCATGGTCACGGCAGGGAATCTCGCCACACTCGTTGCCGGAGACGCAACGTCTACCAAGAAGATCACCACGACGGCCGATAGCAATTCGCGCAACGGCGGCTTTAGTTTCTCCACGTTCGCCCGATCCAATTCCGACACCGACATCGACAGCGAAGCGAAGGTACGAGTCGGCAAAGTGGCCACCCTCATGGCCCAGCACATTGACATCCATTCCTACGGGCACGACACGGTGCCGACGTCGACTGCGCGGGCACGAGCCAATGGCGTGATCGCGACCCCCAACCCGACGGCCAATCGCGATTTGAACTTGCGAGCTAATGTCGAGATCGACGCCAACGTCGATGCCAAACTCGACTCGGAAAAAACTTGGGTACGCGGCGACCAAGGTATCGACATCCAAACGACCGCATCGACTTTCGGCGGTAGCCGCAACGCGATCAAGGAGAACTCGCTGCTCGGCAGTGAACGCGGTGATGACACGATCTCGCAGACAGAAGCCGTCGACGCGAAGCTTGGTGCCATCGTCGCCGCCGGTCCGCGCGCCTTTGGCGGAGCGGCCACACCGTTGTTCGCTGGATCGGGAATGACTCACTTGGGCCTGTTCGTCAACAACCCGGGCACGACCACTTGGGACGCCGACGTTGTGAACCTGGCCGCGGTGCCAACTGCTGAACTGATTGTCTCACCAGACGGTACGACCACCGGCCTCTTGGGCGAGTACTTCAGCGACCCCACCTTAACGACTTTAGCGGACACACGGCTCGACAGCGCCGTGAACTTCGATTGGGCCTTGGAAGCGCCCACCGGAATCACCGGACTAGGAACTGACAACTTCTCAGTCCGTTGGACCGGTACGATCACACCCACAACGACCGGCGATCACACCTTCCGCACGGCCTCCGACGACGGAGTCCGGCTGTGGGTCGACGGCCAACTGTTGATCGACAATTTTGAGGCAAGCGCTGCCACACTCACCAGCGCGCCGATCACGCTCAACGCGGACGAGGCCTACGACATCCGACTCGAATATGTCGAGTTTGATGGCGCAGCGCGCGTGAACCTGCAGTGGGAAACGCCTGGGGCTGGGTCATTCGTTGCGGTTCCGACGGCCAATCTGGCGGCACCGCGCTCTGGCAGGGTACGGGATGTCGAGTTCACTTACGACGCAAACACCGATACCTACACAATCGATCGCGTCGCGCTTCCAGGCGCCGACGTGGCACAAATATTCTTCGCCGGCGCAGGCACACTGACGAAATCTGCCGACGTCATACCAAAGTTCCGTTACCAGCAGGCGTACGACCAACTCAAGATTGAGATTCAAGACGACGCTAACGTGGTGGTGAACAACATCAGCGGTGGCATCTCTGGGATTAACAACGATGGAACGGTCACGCAGCGTCCAGGCGACGATGTCCGCATCCTTGGCCCAACATTGAGCGATTTCGTATTCGACCTGGTGCCCGATTTTCAACCACCGAAATCCGACAAGACCGCCACGGGCAAATCGCCGCTGTTCGATCTCAAGGCCAACGGACCAATCACAATCAACGGCGACATCGACAATCCGCTGGGCACGACCAACATCGTCACCTCCACTGGCGACATTATTTCCACGGGTACCATTCGTACCAACGAACTGACGGTCATCACGCCCGACGGCAACATCGGTTCAATGACCAATCGCATGAACATCGAATTGGTCGTTAGCCAAGACGAGTGCGAGCCCAATGGCTTGACACCCACCAAGATGACCGCCGAAGCCGGACAGAACATTTACGCCGACATCCGCGGCCTACTGCGCGCGGTGACTACGCCTCCCGTTACGAATCTCCCGATCAACATCGACAAGGTCGATGCCGGTGGTTTTGTCGACTTGCAGTTATTGGAAGGCCTTGACCAGACAACGCCACCAACTCCCGAACCGGTCTTCAACTTTACGGTCTTCGACAACGGATTGTTGACAACCGGAATCAAGAACCGCTACACGCCTGACGACACGACCACGATCAACTATCCGCTGGGAATCTTCGGCACGGGCAATACGCCGATCGAAACCACATACGACTTCGGTCTCATCGAAGCGGGTGGTGGCACCGTCAATCCGGTGCAAGGCAACATCGACATCTTCGGGGTGTTCAGCAGCGGAAAGATCAACATCTCTGGAAATACCAACACGCTTCCGACCACTGGCCAACCGGAAGGCAACATCGACGTGAGCACCAACGGCGACGTCACGCTCACTGAAATCGCAGGCGACATGCGAGTCGGCTTGATTCAAACAGTAGGCACGACTCCGACGTTCCTGTCGACAGGTGCTGCGATTATTCCTATCGATCTTGACGGGAATTCGAACTCACCAATTCTCAATGAACTTGCGCCCAACATCTTAGACGGCGACAGCAGTACCAAGTACCTCAATTTTGGTCAGGAAAACTCAGGATTCATCGTGACCCCAACCGGCGGCGCGAGTGTTGTGCACGGATTTACGATCACTACGGCAAACGATCGCCCCGACCGTGATCCGGCATCCTATCAGTTGTTTGGCACGAATGATGTGATCACGAGCACGGCCAACTCAACGGGTGAAGCGGAAAACTGGGTGCTAATTGATCAGGGTACGTTGAGCTTGCCAGAAGCGCGCCAGACGACCAGCAGTCTGGTTCCCGTGACAAACTCCGCATCGTTCACATCCTATCGCGTGGTCTTCCCGGAATTGCGATCGAGTCCGACCGACTCGATGCAGATCGCCGATATGCAGTTGTTCGGCATGCCCGTCAAGTCCGACGTCTCGCTGACGTCGTCAACCGGTTCGATCGTCGATGCGATCGACAGCGGCGACACAGCAACGGGTGACGCGGAAGCCGATGTCGTGGGCGGAAGCGTAACGCTCGTGGCCAACAGTGGCGCAATTGGCTCCTCAGCAAACCGCCTGCAAATCGATTCGTCGAGCCCGGCAGATGGCGCGGTCACCGCATCGGCGCTAAACGATATCTTCATCACCGAAACGGCAGGCGACCTGCGAGTCAACACGATTACGACAAATGCGTTTGGCAGTCTCACCTGGCTGATCGCCGACACGGGCAGCATCTTGGATGCGAACAACAACGATTCGTTCAACGTCAGCACTTGGTCGGTCATCCTTAACGCGCCAATGGGCGCGATTGGCGAAGTGGCCAACCCCTTCGAAATCGATTCCTCCGACGCATTCGACGTGACGGCGTTTGCCCAAGACAGCATCGTTGTGACCGAGACCAATGGCAATTTTGTCGTCAACGAAGTGCGCTCGGAGATGGGTGATGCCATTCTGCGGGCCGCGAACGGTAGCATCCTGGATCACGCCAGCGACAGCATTACCGATGTCACCACACTATTGGGCTCAGTGAGCCTGACCGCGACCGGAACCATTGGCACGTCGGCCAACCCGCTGGAAGTTGAGACTCCCGCCTCATCGAACCATACTCTTGGCGCGATGGCAGGCGGTAGCATCTACATCATCGAGCAAACCAGCGACCTGCATCTCGATCAGGTCAATTCGACAGGCGGCGATGTGGTACTGGTGAGCCCGAGTGCGATCCTCGATCCGAATGCCGACGCGGCGGCGGATGTGCTCGGAACCTCGATCACGCTGACCGCTGGCCCCGGGCATCAAATTGGCACCGATGCCGCCAACCCACTAGAAATCGATGTTCGCACCGGAGCGCTAACAGCAACGGCGGGACAAGACATCTTCATTACGGATACGGCGGGGACGTTCAACATTGATCTGGTCGCCTCGGACCGTGGCGACGCGACGCTCGTGGCGCTGGGTGGCGACATGCTCGAAGGCGGCAATGATGCCGCGGAGGACATTACCGCTAACCTGATCACGCTTACGTCGAACATTGGCAGCATCGGATCGCAGGCGAATGCGATTGAGATCAATACGCCGTTCAACATGGGCGGTGCCGTGACGGCCAACGCGCAAGATGACATCAACCTCACCGAGACGATTGGCGACTTCCTGCCTATAGTGATTGATTCCGTATCAGGGAATGTCACGCTCACGAGCCTCACCGGCTGGATCGTCGACCTCGATGAGAATCACCGTATCAGCGGCGAGTCGGTTACGCTAAATGCTCCGACCGGCGGCATTGGGGTGAGCAACAACCCGATCAACGTTGACACACGCAACGGTGGCGTGAGCGGCACCGCTGAGGATGATATCTTCATCGACGAAGTGAGCTTTGACCTGGGGGTCGGCGCGCTCATTTCCACTGGCGGCGACGTAACGCTCACTGCGCCCGGACGCATTGTCGAGGTGGGTAGCGACGCGGCAGCCGACGTCGCAGGGAACAACATCACACTGAGTGCTGCCGTCGCGCGCGACCCGGGTGCAAATGTGCTGGTCAGCAACGAAGTCTTGGGCGCCGGACAATCCATCCAGTCGGCAAACGGTGAGTTCACACTCAGCATGCAGAACGATGGCAATCTGGTCGTCTATGGTCCGTTCAATGGCACCGACACCATCTATTGGGCATCAGGCACCAATGGCAGCGGTGCGAATCGAGCGATTCTCAATCCGAATGGCAGCTTGGAGATGTTCGACGCCGGCGACAACCTGGACTATTCGACGTCCAGCGGGGCCACGACAACAGTCAATCCTCAGCTACGGCTGGAAGATAATGGCCAAGTGGTGATCTACCGGCACGACGGCCAACGAGTCTGGGAGTCGACACTCGACAACAGAAGTGGCGGTGGAACGGTGCTAACACCAACGGCGGACGATGGCTTCATTGGTCTTGAGACAAATGCTCTGGAAATCAACACGGGCAGTGGCAATCTCCGCGCGACTGCCGGAGACGACTTCGTCTCCGCTGCGACTGGGCAGAGCATCTACTTGACGGAAACGGATGGCACGCTGGCGGTGGATGATGTGATCGCGCTCGCCAATCGGGTTGCGCTAACCGCGAACAATGGCAGCATCGTTGATGCGGAATTTGGCGACCATGCTGACATCCAAAGCTCGCACGTGACTCTGAACGCGCCGGCTGGCGGCGTTGGTTCGGCCGTGAACCCGCTCGAAATTGATGCTGACTTCCTCGACGCGACGGCTCGAGATGATCTGTTCATCGAGGAATCGCGAAATGACCTGGGCATCGGACTGGTGCTGTCCACCACAGGCAGCGTGACGCTCAGGAACGCCTACGGCAGTTTCTTCGAGTTTGGGGAAGACGCGGCTGCGGACATCGTGGGAACGTCTATCACGCTTGACGTACAAGAACTCGGCGCCATCGGCGATATCGAAGGCCCCTTCGAGATCGACGTCCGCGACGCCGGTTCCCTCACCGCCATCGCCCGCCTGGGCGCCTACCTCATCGACACAGCGGGCAACCTGAACGTCAACGAGGTGACGTCCCTCACGCGCGACGTCTTGGTCGGCACGACCGGGGCATCGCTCTTGGACGCAAACAACACCTCGGCAGCAAACGTGACGGGTAGATCAATCATGCTGGAGGCCGGCACGGGCACGATCGGTACCAGCGGGAACCGGTTCGACATCAATACCTCCAACGGACCGAACCACACGCTGTCAGCGATCGCGGGCGGTGACATCTTTATCACGGAAACCGACGGCGACTTGGATGTCTTCCAAGTCGAGTCGACCGGTGGGAACGTCAGACTGAGAACTACGGGCTCCACCGATGGCATCTACGACGGCAACCCCGATGTTATCTTGCCAGATCCGCTCCAAGAGCCCAACGTCATTGGCAACTCAGTGGCTCTCAATGCTGGTTTGCGCATTGGTCTCAAATCCGACCCATTAGACATCGATAGCTCGAATTCCGGTTCGCTAGTGGCAGTTGCGGACGGAGATATCTTCATCACGGATCTTGCCGGCAATCTCAACATTAGCAATGTCAATTCCTCGACAGGTGACGTACGGCTTGTCACCAATGCAGGAAGCATCCTGGAATTTGGCAACAACATTGGAGCGGACATCACCGCTCGCTCGCTTGATTTGGTGGCCAGCGGCAGCGGCGCATCGATCGGTGCTGAGGCGAACGATTTGGAAATCGACATAGCAGACGCTGGACGATTGTTTGCCACCGCGCGATTGGGAGTCTTCCTAACAGAAACGTCGGGTGAGCTGAATGTGCTTGTCGCAACAGCAACCGGCGACGATGACGGTTCGATCGTCGGTTCGACACGCATCACCGTGCAAGACTCGCCCGCGCTGAATACCGAGAATCTCACGCTGCTGGAGGCTGGCCAGGACCTCTCGCCAGAAATGCGCAGGCACACCGGGCTGCTCGGTGGTGGCGTGTCGACCTTGGTCGTATCGGTCGGCGACGACTTTACATCGCAGCCCGGAACGCTCATTGCAGGCAGTGGTAATGCGACCACTCCAGCAATCGTTATCAACGCGGACCGCGTGCCCAACGCAGCTGACGAAGCTGATGGAGCGATCGTTGCGATCAATGGTGAACTAAGGGGGGGTGGCCCAGTCGAGACATTCACCATTCAGATTAACGGTGGCAATCAATTCGACCAGTTCTTCATCCCGGCTTCCACGTTCGGTCGCGTCATTGTGACGGGTCACGAAAACCCGGGAATTGGAACGGTAACGGATAACTTCCTGCAAGTCGACGGCAATGGCGAACTTCCGAATAACGCCCAAGTGACCCCTGACGGTTCCTTTGACTTCGAGGCGGTTGGAGATAACGAGAATCGCAACGTCACTTACGAAAACTTCAACTCGGTCGCGCTTGCTGACAGCAACGTGGGGAACAATCCGCCGGTCAACGCGCTCCCCAATATGCCACTCGCGACCCCGGCAGGAACCAATATTCGTCTATACAGAAATCTCGTCAATCGACTGGGCGTGATCGACCCCGATGCGATGAGCATTACGCTGTCGTTGTCGCTGGCGAGCGGGAGCAATACGCTCTTCCTTGACACATTCGGCGGTGTCTTCGCGTCCGTGGTCACGGGGCAAGGCACCAGTATGATGACCCTCTCGGGAACGCTCGACGAAGTTAGCACGGACCTGTTTAACCTAATGTTCGTCCCTGCCGCAGGCTTCACCGGAGTTGATACGCTCACCGTCATCAGCGATGACACGATTGCAACCGACACCGATTCGATCAGCGTTGTCGTCGGCGACGTCAGCACGCCAACTGTCGATCTCGCTGATCCGACCAACGGCGGCACGATCAACCTCGCCACGCTCAACGCCCGCGACTACGTCGAAGTGACATTTGCTGACGACATCGCACTTGATTTTGCAACGATCAACGGCGATGAAGTCCGCATCAGTGGGCCTGGCCTCGGAACAGCACAACTGACCGGCGTAGCGCAACGTCAGGGCGTAACCCCCACCTACCGCTTCCCCTTCACTGGCAACTTTGTAGCCGGGCAGGTGGCTGTGGATTACATCGGTGGCGCATTCATGGATCTGGCCGGGACCGGCAACCTCAACGAGTCGGAATCGTTCACGGTGATCGCGGGAAATACGGCGCCCACTATTGATTCCACTCCGCCCGCTACGAGCATTAGAGCTGGCGACTTCTATCCATACCAGGTCACCGCCACGGACGGCGATACCGGCGATGTGCTGACCTACTCGCTGGACACCGCGCCGACCGGCATGACGATTCATCCCGAGACAGGCATGCTGCAATGGGTGCCGCGGGCTTCGCAAATTGGCGATCATGACGTGACAATTCGTGTCACCGACGCGGCCGGGCTGAGCGGCACTCAGCTGTTCACGCTCACGATCATTGATCGCAATCAGCCGCCGACGTTGACCGTCGATCGCTTCCAGAACGCGATGGTCGAGCAACTCTACACGTACACGCCGACGTCCGGCGACGTCGACGGCGACCCGAGAACCTTTTCGCTGGTCGACGCACCGACGGGCATGACAATCAATCCCACCAGTGGCGAAATCCAGTGGACACCAACGGCTGCTCAGTTTGGTACTGAGCTGGCGGTCACGGTCAAGGCTTCGACACCAGACGGTAGATTTGCCAGCGATCGCATCCACTTCACCGTAGCACCGCCGCCGGGTGACTTCCAAAATGACGGCGACGTGGATGGCTTCGACTTCCTGGAATGGCAGCGCGGCTTCGGAACGACCTACGACGCCAGTGACTTGGCGACGTGGCGAGCCAACTACGGTCAGGCTTCGCCAATATCGACATTGTCTGCCCCAATCGTCACGGCGTTCCAAGCCACGGAGCCCGTCGTCGCGGCGGCGCACGTCGCGGAGCCGCTTAGCGCTACGGTCGAGGCGGCACGTGTCGCACCGTCCGGCGAACCAGATGCGATAACAGCGAGAGACTTAGCATTGGTACTTGGCCTAGACGACGGGTCGAGCGACGACCCAATCGCGGAAGTGGCTCTGGCTGATTTGGTCGACCGTCCTTGGTTTGCCAACGATGGACGCGGTGAGTATTTCTCCGCAGTTGCCAACTCGCAAGAAATTCCAGCCGTCACAAACGCAACTGACCATGACGGGGGCAACAACGATCCTACCGAAGGCGAAGACACTGAGAGTCCTTGGCTGTCTGACGAGTTGCTAGAATCCATCTTCGAGTAGCCGAGCAAGCGTCGTCGCTGTCGATATCGAATCGACGTCAATGGTCGTCGTTGATACCGCAGCAGACGTCGCGGCGGTCGCTGGCGGTTGATCTGATCGCAAGCACGACTTCGACTTTCTATCTCGTGTGTTAGATCGCTGGCTCTGCTACCGCGCATAGAGCAATTCCGGCAGCGCTCCTGGCAACGGTCCCGAGCAAATTGGTGGAATATTCCAGCGCATTTACTAAACTAATGCAATAGGGCCGTTAGGACCTTATCACGCGGTAGTTGTGCTCTGAGAGAACGCAATTGCCAGCCCATCCTGAGCCTATGCTTCCCACGATGCGTATGGCCACGGCACGGAACACGAGAACTGAGATGAGCTATTTGTTGAGACCCTCGGCCGACAGGCTTCTGCTGTTGTTGGCATTGGCAAGTTTACACGCCCTTTGCATTGTGCGACCTGCTTGCGCTCAGAATGGAATCGTCTTTGCTGGACCGCTCGGCAACGATCTCACGGATCCCGAGGACAATGGTGTTCTGGATGCGACCGTCACGTCCGGCGGCAGTTCTCCGTCAGGTGAACGCAGTTTAGAAGCGGTTGATAATACCAGCAGTTCCA
The DNA here is from genome assembly GCA_965228965.1 of Bythopirellula sp. Classification (GTDB taxonomy): domain Bacteria; phylum Planctomycetota; class Planctomycetia; order Pirellulales; family Lacipirellulaceae; genus Bythopirellula. The sequence goes on along the minus strand of OZ245849.1, from coordinate 2,707,849 downwards.
AGTGGCTTTCATTTGAGCCCGATGGCACGTTCTTTCAAATTCAGCTCGATACGGCATCGCTGCTACGAGGGTATTCGCTTACTTCTGCCAACGACGCCGAAGAACGCGATCCCTACGCATGGACTCTACTTGGATCCAACAACGGCGTAAGCTTCACACAGATTGACAATCGGACTGCCGTCGACTTTGTTGATCGCTTTGAAACGCAGCTCTTTTCACTCGAGAGTCCGTCGGCGAGCTACGAATATTTTCGTTTTGAGTTTCTCACGGAACGGGGAGCAGGCGGGCCAAACCCCGGGACCCCCAATTCGATCCAGATTGCCGAAATCGAATTGTTCTCTGACGATCGGCGTCCGCTGCTAGGGGATATTGACGACGACGGGGATGTCGACCTGAACGAAGTATTCGTATCGCCAGGCGACACCGCGGCAACCGATGGCATCAGCGATGCTAACATTCTTCGCGACGCTTTGGGGAACGTCGTTCCTGCCGATCAAGGTGGCGACTTGGACGGCGATCGATTGGTCACGCTGCTTGATTTTAGAATCTTAAAAAACAATCTGCAGGGCCCAGCCTCCGGGCAGTTGGTGGTTCCGGAACCGTCGACCCTCGTGCTCTCGATGGTGCTGTTGTCGGTGCTATTAGGCGTGCGGCGAGGTTCTCAGCGACCAAACCCGTGTGCAGCAAAGACAGTCCATTGGCCGTTGATCCTACTGATCGCACTAGCGTTTCAGACGCGGTCTCACGCTGCCGATCCGATAGCGACCATTATCACGACGAACGAAACCACTACCAACTTCACGCAGGTGCTCGATTATCAGGTCAACAGCGATCTGGACCAACCTTTTAACGAAGGTGGAATTGCACGGTCCAACACCGTCTTCAACTCCGTGTTGCGCAAGAACAGCAACGCCCGTGATGACCAAGGCCGCGTGATGGCGCTAATCGAACCGGAACAACGTGGTTCGGTGAAGTCGCAAGGAGGGGCCTTTCTTGAGCAATACACGTTCACGCACTGGCAGTACATCGACAAATTTGTCGATTGGGGCGGGACATCGGAAGGCAACATCAAAATCCCCCGTAGTGGCTGGATCGACGCGGCGCACCGCAATGGAGTGAAGATCTACGGTAACGTGTTTCTCGCCCCGACAGTCTTTGGTGGTAGCGTCGACCAGGTCGAGTACTTGATACAGAAAAATAACGACGGCAATTTCCCGGTCGCTGACCAGCTCATCGAAATCGCCGAAGCTCAAGGGTTCGACGGCTACTTTCTGAACCAGGAAGTCAATGGCGTCGGCTCCGCGATCGCCGAGCAAGTCGGACAGTTTATGGACTACATCCAGGCCAACAGCAACGTCGAGCTGATTTGGTACGACGCGCAAACCGAAGCGGGATTCGTAGGCTGGCAGGAGGAACTCAACAGCCAGAACGACCGCTTCTTTCAAAACAACGGCAATGTCGTATCCCAAGCGATGTTCCTTGATTTTGGTGCGTCAACATTCGAACTGAGCACGTCGAAGACCGTTGCGAACAATCTTGGGCGCAGCGAGTTTGATCTCTACGCCGGCACCTTGCTAGAAGCGAACGGCATCGCAGCCGGTGCCGGTCAATTGCTCAACTCTTTCGCCGGTCCCGGTGGCAACCACCGTTCGTCGTTGGCATTGTTTAGACCTGATAATGCTCCTTGGGAGGCCGCCACCGCGAGCGAGAATTTCGACGTACAGGCGATGATCGCAGAGGATCAGAAGATTTACGTGGGCGCCACCGGCGATCCGAGTAACACTTCATCCGCGGTTGCCGGCACGAATTGGCGAGGAATAGCCAACTACGTGGCGGCGAAGTCTCCCTTGGTGAACGATACTTTCATGACGAACTTCAATTTCGGTTTGGGCAAGCAGTATGCCATCGAAGGCGAAGTGAGTAGCGTTGGCAACTGGAACAACATCGGTTTGCAAGATGTGCTACCGACGTGGCGCTGGATCGTTGCCACCAGCGACCCAACGCCGCTGGACGTTGCCTACGACTTCGACGAAGCCTACCACGGCGGCAACAGCCTGCGTATTGAAGGATCTCTTGATGATGACACGGAGGTGCCGCTATACTTGGCCGAGATGCCGATCTTCAACGACTCGAAGCTGACCATCGCGTTCAAGACGGGTGAAGTTGGCGAGACATCCGCGGAGCTCGTGGTTGAGTTCAAGGGGGCCGAAGGCGCACCGGTCAGCTTTCCACTAGGCATTACCACAACCGGCGGTTGGAACACCCAGACATTCGATTTGACGTCTCATGCTGGTAACGAGATTGCTTCGCTGGGTCTGAAGTTCTTGGACAACAACGACCCGAGTTACCGCCTCAACGTCGGGCGACTGGGTCTCGTTCGTGGATCGATCGACATCCCGGCCGCACCAACCAACGCAACGGCGCAGTCGGTCGGCATCGAAGATGGTGCGGTTGCTGATGTGCGGCTGCTGTGGGATCACTCGACGGATTACTCGCGTGACCAAAACAACAAGGTCTACAACTACAACGTCTTCCGCCGCGATGCTGTTGGTACTCGTTCGTTTCTAGGTGGAGCTGCTACGAATGCCTACTTTGTCGACGGCTTACAGCGCGGCGATGGAGAGCTAGTCACGGTGCTGGAAATCGAGACGGTCGGCAATGAGTTTGGCGTATCCGCGGCCGAGGAGTTCCGTGTCCGCTGGGAAACCAACGCAGTCATTACCATTGATCGTCAAACGGGAGAAGTCGTGCTCGCCAACCCGCTGGCCGATCCCACAGCGCTGAGTGAGTACACCATTTCTGCCACGGCTGGAAATCTCGACGAGGCAGGCTGGCGAAGTCTCGCCGATCAGAATCTGTCTCAATGGCAAGAAACGACGGCGAATTCGTCGACACTGAGCGAAACGCTGGCTGGCGGTTCGTTTCAAGTTGGGGCTGACGGAGCGATCTCGCTCGGCCAGGCATTTGTGCCCACCGAACTTGCTTTCGGCGTCGACAGCGAAGACGTGTCGTTTTCTTACTTGAGTGACGGTCAAACGATCGATGCGAATGTCGTGTTCATGGGTGATTCGTCGAACAACTTAACGATTTACATCAACCCAGAAACAGGTGAAGCCACGTTACAAAACACCTCATCGTTTGACGCGATGATCGATGCCTATCAGGTTCTGTCCGCAGCAGGTTCGCTCAATCCAGACGATTGGCAGAGTCTTGCTGACGAGGCAATTCCCGGCTGGGAAGAATCCAACCCGTCCGTCAACCAACTGGCGGAGCTGAATTTCTCCGACGCGCTATTGATCCGCAGCGGCGAAGCTTATGACCTTGGCACGGCGTTCGTTCCTGGGATGCGGCAAGACTTGTCATTTGAGTTTTTCTTAGATGGGGCAACAGTACCGATGGCAGGGCGAATCGTTTATCGACCGCCTGGCGACTTCGACAGGGATAGTGACGTCGATGGCAATGACTTTCTGCTTATTCAAAGAAACAACCCCTCGCTAATTTCGCTCTGGCAGGAGCAATACAGTGTCGACGCTGCTCCGCTGGCGGCGATTCCTGAACCGTCCACGCTGGCAATGACTGTTGTTCTCACCGTCGTGCGTTGTGCGGCCGCCAATCGCTGGTGCCAAACACCTCACTGAGTACTCGAAGCGTCTGAATCCGATGATTCAGTAACACGCGCATCAAGCACTCCACGTGTGCCGACATCAGGGCTCTGACTCTGAGTCACTTTCAGCCTCCTCCTGATAGTACTTAATGAGTGCCTCCACCGTGCGGACCTCCGTGGCGGCTTTCGTCTCGTCTTGCTCCAGGGCCACGAGGTCCTCGATGTCCCCATGGCCATCATCGAAAAGTCGCTTGTTCAGTTCTCTCTGCATGGTCAGAAACGCCAACTTTGTTTTCGCTGCCTTGAGTTGGACCTGCAGGATCTCGCTCGCGAGCGAACTTTCCGCGTCCGGCGAAAGGGTGTCTTGCTCGCCTACCTTCGTGTAGTACTTCAGTAGTAATTCGATCTGCCGCAGTTCGGCCTCACTCGCTGCGACCACGTGCTCGGCTGCCAGAGCTTGGGATTTGGACAACTCACCTTGATTCACACGGGCGTTCACGAAGTCGCTCAGTCCTTTTCGCGAACTAGTGAGTCGTTTCGCTTCCTCCAATTGCTCTTGAAGAATCTCGGTCGCGGCACTTCGTTCCCGCTCCAGTCCAGCCAGTTGCCGCTCTAGCTTCGCGATGGTCGATCGATCTTTAGCAGTCGGTTCGGTTTTCTTGGCAAGCTCGAGTCGTTTGCGAATCTCTCGAAGTCGTTGGCTGAGCGAAGCAGCAGCGTTGATCGATTCCGCGATGGTCTCCCCCGATACTCGCGGCAGTCTCGGCACCTGCCTCGGTAGTTCGTAAACGTCGTATTCGGACTCCACCGAGTCGTCGGAAATTGGTTGGGTTGGTGCGGGATCGTTCGAGATCGCTCCCTTGTCACCCCGCTCTTGTTCGGCGGCTGTGGACGTGATCACACAAATCGTATCTCCCGCCTTGAGGATTTTGTTCTCGGTCAATCCTGTAACGATGCCAGACTGCGGCGCTCTGATCTCATGAATCTCCTCCGCGGCCAACTTCGCTTGCGTTTCCAAGATCCTCTGTTCACCGCGGGCCACCTCCTCCTCCACTTTTGCCCGCTCCGCCTTCGCATCGGCCTTTTCGGCATACGCTTTGTTGAGATTCGATTTGGCTTCATCAAGTTCTGATTCAGCTTTCAGCAGTTTCAACTTGCCTTCACTTTTCTTCGTAGCGAGATTCTGTTCGGTAACGCTGACTGCCTCTTCCGCAACTGCCAACAGATATTTCGCTTCCTTCAGGTTCTGCTCTAGCTGTTCCACCTCCGCGTCGGATGCTAACTCTTTGTCGTGAAGTTCCTTGACGCGACTGAGGTTTGTTTGTGCTTGGTTCACAGCCGCCGTCGGCGCGTCGAGCAAGCGTTGCTTTGCCTTCAACTGCTTCTGAGCAGCCGCGACAATCGTCGTATTAGCATCCTGCAGCTCCCGTAACACTTGTTCGTGATAGACGACTTTTGACTCCGCAGATTCGAGACTGTACCTCAGAGAGTCCACTTTCTGTTTACGTGCCTCGAGAACATTCCGATTCGCCTCTACTTCGAGCACGATGCTGTAATACTGCTGCTCACGACGGCTAACCCGCAGAGGGGCTTCGTCTTGGATTCTAGCAATCAATTGCCCCTGCTCGACTTGTGCCCCCTCGGAGATTCCCTCTCCGAGTGCCACGATTCGCCCCTTCACCGGGGATTGGATAGTCTGACGTTTTTGCGCTACCGCGTTCGCATCCTGAGCATCTTGACTCGTTATGGTCGGCGTGATCACGCAAATCTTATCTCCCGCTTTGGTAATCATGTTTTCGGATAGATTCACCAGTTCTGATATGACCCCCTCCCTGGGGGCGCGGATTTCGATTTCTTTGGTCACCTCCTTGGCCAGCTTCGTCTTGATTTCCTCTAGCTTTTGCCTGCTGAGATTCAACTGTTCACTTACTTTGGCCACCTTCACATTCCATTCTTCCAGCTTCGCGTTTGCATTACCTACGTTCACTGCTGCTTGCTCTAAGTCAGATTCAGCCTTCAGCAATTTCAGTTTGCCCTCACTTTGCTTCGCGGCCAGATTCTGCTGGGCGATGCTGACCACCTCGTCCGAGGCCGCTAGCAGCGCTTTCGCTTCCTCCACCTGCTGCTGCGCTTGTTGCATCGTGAGTTCAGACTCAAAGCCCTTGCGGTAGAGCTCTACGATATGAGTGAGTTCCACTTGTGCTTGCTTCAATGCCTTGGTCCGCGCGTCGCGTAAGTTCTGGTTTGCCTCCAACTGCTTCCGAGCGGCATTAGCAATCGTCGTGTGGGAATTGCGTAGTTCTTCCACGACCTGTTCGTGATAGACCACCTTTGATTTAGCCGCGTCCACGCTGGCCTGAATGGCCTTAGCGGCCTCACGAAGTGCAGCAAGTTCTTGTTGAGTGACCTCGACGATTTTCGCGTAGTTAGCGGCTTGCTCCTCCAGGCGGTTGCGATACTGAGGGTCTTGATCTTGGATTTTGAGAATTAGCTGGCCTTGCTTGACTTGTGCCCCCTCGGAAATGCCCTCTCCGATTGTTGAGATTCGGCCTTTCACCGGCGATTGGATTGTCTGGCGGTTTTGCGCAACCGCGCTCGGATCCTGCGTGACTTGACCAGCAGTGGTTGCCGCACCCGAAGAACGTGTCCACGAAAACGCACGCAAGCGAGGACCATCTGCCGCCAGTTGCGAATCGGGATCGACCGAGATCGCGCCGCGAATTCCGCTTGTGCCCTCGACGCGTAGCGTGATCGAGCCCGCCTGCTCGTCGCCCACCTTCCAGCGGCCGTTGTATCGGCGTTGCAGGCGCGACCATTCCAAGTGCAGCGCGCCTGTTCGCCCTTCGGCATCAGTGAACGCCCCCGTGTACCAGTCGGAGGCCTCCTCCACGGACGACAGGGTCACGTTTTGCCAGTTCTCGCCTGCCCACTGGCCAGCCACGTTTACGGGAGCCGTCATTTGGATCGCCAGCGCACTTAGGCCTGCGAAAGTCAACAAAATGCCCATCAACCAAGCTCCTTTCCTCGATAGTTGAAACCTACGTATACCGCGCTGCTGACCAAGGTGCTCACGCCTTGGTGAATTATCAATGAGTACGTCCGTCTGTTTGCCAGCAGCAACGCACGGGGGAAGCTCGACCTGGGTCGGCTGTTGCAAGTGTGCTAGGCAACCTTCCAGCAGTTCCGCCACTTCGTGAGCGGTTTGAAATCGGTCGCTGGGATGCTTGGCCATCAGTCGCTCGATGAACCCACACAACCACGCCGGGATTTCTGGATTGCAATCTCGAATCGGCCGCGGGTCGGTGTCGGTGATGCGGCGGAGGATTCCATACGCCGCTTCCGAACGGAATGGCGGGTGCCCTGTGCAGGCGGTGTACATGATGCTGCCGAGGCTGAACAAATCGCTGCGATGATCGACCGTGTCGCCGCGGGCTTGTTCGGGCGACATGTACTGCGGCGTGCCGGCAATCAACCCTGTCTGTGTCATCGATGCATCATCGATCGCGCGGGCGACCCCGAAATCGGTGATCCACAGCCGCTCGATTCCTTCGCTGAGGAGAATGTTTGCCGGCTTAATGTCCCGATGCACGAGTCCCTGTTCGTGAGCAGCCGCCAGCCCCGACGCGATTTGCCGTCCGATGCGGACGACCTCGGTCGCTGTCATGGGACCGCTCTCGTCGATGCGCGCTTGCAGCGAAGGCCCGCGCGCAAACGGCATGACCAGGTAAGGCAACTCGTTCGCTTCGGAGACTCCATAGATCTCAATCACGTTGTCGTGCGTGATCGCGGCGGCGGCCCGCGCTTCGCGGCGAAACCGATTGCGGGCCGAACCACTGTCGGCCAGGTGCGGCGCCATCACCTTGATGGCCACAACCCGCCGTAGCGATCTGTCAAAACCTTTCAGGACCGCGCCCATTCCACCAACACCGACGATCCCGCTGACTTCGTACTCGCCAATACGACCCAGCATGTCAGGATCGTCCGTGGGCGCCAGTGCGTCGAGGACGCTGGCGATTTGTCGCTCGTGCTTCTTGCCGGTGCCGTCCGTGGTCGGAATGCTGTCCTCGTGCCCCAACAATCGGGCCGCGTCCGACCACACTTCGGGCTCGGCGGCGCGTCGTTGTAGTTCGCTCTGGCAACTCACGCAGTCTGTGAGATGAGTTTCGAACTCGGTCAAGTCTGCTTCGTCGAGTCGTTCGTCGAGGTAGTCGCTGATTCGCTGCAGGTCGCAGGTTTGTTCGGGCGAGTTCATGATGGTTCCTCACTGGCGAACGAGGACTGTTCCAGTTGCACCACGCAATCTCGCATGCGCCGCATTACTCGGCTGCGTGCGGCATACACACTGCCGGTTGAGATGCCGAGCACTTTGGCCGCTTTATCAATCGGTACGTGCTGCAGCTCCGTGAGTTCAAAGGCCAGCCACGTCGGTTCCTGAACGTCGGTACGCACGTGCTCGGCGGCGCGCCGAAACAGCTCACGACGGTACTCCAAGTCAATCAACGCATTCGTTGCCGGGTCGATCGCCGGCACCGCCGACAGCACGTTCATAATGGCGGAGCCTCCCGCAGCTCGATCGCGCGGAGCGCGGGTCAGCGCCTTCAGGATCGCGTTACGAGTGATCCGACTTAGCCAATTGCGAAACCGTGCGTCATCGTTCCGCTTTTCATACCGATCGATGGCCGCCGCGACGGACACCAGCACTTGCTGCACGAGGTCGTGCGCATCCGCATGCTGTAGTCCTTTCGCCCGCGCGATGCGAAAGATCACGGGGCGGTAGAGCTGTTCAAATTGGTCCCACGCCAGCTGATTCGACGGATCGCGAACTCCCACGATCAGACTGTCACGCGTGTCTGGAAACTCCGGCACAATCACCTCCCGCTACGGCTATCATACCTAATCCAGCCCCGCGCGGATTCTGACACGCTTTCGGCAACTATTCCGGAATCACCACACGGCCGCACAATCGTGCGCGTCGCCCCCGCCAACTCGCAGATCCAAACGACTGGCAGTTATTGCGTCATGCCGAGTTTTGCCATCCCACCCGTTTTCGTTTACAAAACCTCCCCCCTTTCGAATGCCCGCCGATTACGTAAGTTGTTTGCCAGTAACGGGTTGGGAACTCTCCTCGGTGATTTCGGCCCGAAGTATTGAAAGGTTCAGGGGCACGCGTGTTGCAATAATCATCGGTCGGCTCGCACTAAGGTGTGTGTCTAGTTGGAGTTAGGTTTTGCGGCGCGGGTCCTAAAGTGTCTCAAAAATCAGGGTGGTCAGCACGCGAACTGCAAATCAGCGCATGCGCGACCCAACGACCGAGTGCCAGGGCACTGTCGCTGCGTGTATGCGATTGCATTGATTAAGGTAAAAACGCCACCCCAAGTCTACAGCAACCGCTGGCCCAATTGCAACAAAATGAGCTGGGCCCGGCAAGTTGTAGCTCGCAGGGCTGTTGTTAAGATATGCGGATGGTCTGCCTCAACGCGATGTACTTGTCTATCCGGGTTTTCAGAACATGAACAGCTCCGTCTCGAGACGACTGGCACTTAAGACCATGGCTGCCGCGACGGTCATGCCCGCTTTTCCTACCGTTGGCAACGAGCGGCCCCAATCGGATCAACTTCCACCGGTGCGGACGATCACTCGCGGGCCCAAGCATCACTGGTTCGGGTACTACGACAAACGCGAATTCGATCCCACCAATCGCTTCGTCCTGTCGAACCAGATCGACTTTGAGGGCCGCACGCCAACGGCCGACGATGTGATTCGGGTCGGCATGATCGATACCGCCAACAACGACCAGTGGATCGAGCTGGGGTCGAGCCGCGCCTGGGGCTGGCAGCAAGGATGCATGCTGCAGTGGCGCGGAGAGTCCGACGAAGTGATCTGGAACGACCGCGAGCAGGATCAACACGTGTGTCGGATCTTGAACGTGAAGACGCGAGCTACGCGCACCCTGCCGCGACCAGTGTATGCGCTCAGCCCCGATGGCAAGTGGGCCATCACGGCGGACTTTTCACGCATCCAACGACTCCGCCCTGGCTACGGTTACGTCGGCTTGCAGGATCCCTGCCACCGGGAGCGAGCACCGGAGAACTCCGGCGTGTGGCGGATGGACATGGAAACGGGCGAGTCCAAGCTCGTCTTTTCGCTGTCTGACGCGGCGGATGTCGATCACCTGGGCAAGTCGCTGCGTGACAAGTGGAACTACTTCAATCATCTGTTGGTTAGTCCCGACAGTTCGCGCTTCATCGTGCTGCACCGCTGGAAGGAAAGCCGGGGCAGCGGCGACGACGCGGAGCCCTATGGCGGGTTCACCACGCGGATGTTCACCGTTTCGCTGGATGGCACGGAGCGATTCATTCTCGATCCTTCGGGGCACACGTCGCATTTCATCTGGCGAGATGCCCAGCATGTGTGCGCGTGGACCAAACCGGCCGGCAAACCGGCGGCGTTCTATCTGCTGAAGGACCGCACGCGGGAGTTGCAAGTTGTTGGCGACGGCATCATGAATCTCAATGGTCACAACACGTATGTCCCCCACACCAACAACGAGTGGATCTTGAACGACACTTACCCCGACCCGCAGACGCGCGAGCAGACGCCCTACCTGTTTCACGTGCCCACGAGACGCCGGGTGGATCTAGGCGGTTTTCGATCACCGCCGCAATACCGGGGCGAGTGGCGCTGTGATACCCATCCGCGGTCGAGCAATGATGGAAAACTAGTGGCCATCGATTCGCCGCACACGGGCGAAGGTCGGCAAGTACATCTCATTGATGTCAGTGAGATTATCGGGTGAGCGCGCTCGAGATGAATCCGGCGGAAAAATCGCTTGCTTTTAGCCCTGGGTATCGGTTACGTTGGGGTTAGGGAGAAGGAATTAGAGCAATTGCCAGCAGCCGCAGCGACGGGCTCCACCGAGGCGCGTCGTCTGAGTAGGAACTCAGGAGGTTTGCTGTGATCTTAACTTGCTCAAGCCACCTATTCTCCGGCTGCCTAACTCGGCAGTGGCATGGCAATCTAGCTGCTTGTCCGGCAGAGTATCTTTCGCTCGCACTGCTCGAAGATTTCAGCGGAGGTGCTAGATGAATAGACTTCTATCACTACTAATGCTGGCTGCTGTAGTGGTCGACCAGTTACCAACTCGAGGGGCGACGATTTTTGAAAGTGCGTCACTAGGGGAAACGGGACTCACTTTCAACGATCTTGTCGCTGACTCAATACCGACAACTGGTGTTAGTGAGACCGTTTTCTCTGGTGTTCGGTTTCATTTGGGGCAACCTGCAGTGACGTCTCAAATAGGTGGTCACTTCGTTGCTCGTGATAATGGCTCCTCTATTTTTGGAGCAGTCGTGCGTTTAACTGATGAGAACGATTTCCCCAATTCATTTGACCTCACGACCCCAGACTTGATTGGCGTAGCGACAGCTGATTTGCCGGCGACATCTACAGAAGTGTTTGCTGATCTTAACGTGGCGCTTAACCCCGGTTGGTATGCTCTTGTTTTTGGGAGCGGTCTATTCGGAGCACAAGGAGAGGGAGTTGCAATTAGAAATGGTGTCGATATATCAGATCAGTCGTACATTGCTTTGCAGCCACAGTCCGGTGTTCCGTGGGTTGATCTAGATTCATTCATTAGTGGCAGTCGGTTTATTGTTGTTGGTAGCATAGTGCCAGAGCCATCAACGCTGACTTTCCTACTGATCGGCTTGTTTGCCATAGCGGGTTATGGAGGTCGGTCATGAGCAGGCTTCTGTGCGTAATCTTGGTAGGACTTGGCCTTGCCCATGCGTGTTCTGCCCGGGCCGCGACAATCTACAGTCAAACGACTCCTGCGGAACCTGCCGCTGCATTTAGCTCAAATGACCTTCAAGACGCTCAGAAAGTCGCAGATAGCTTTGTGCTAAGCGGAATGGAACCACTTACAATTCGGTCGCTGCGCTTCATTGGTGGGTATACCGTTAGAAACCCACCCCCAAGTACACCGCCTTTCGACTCAATCCCACGAGACAATTTCCGAATTGTATTCCTAGAAGGCGAAAACGGCATTCCAGAGGTGATAGTACCAGGTGCCGACTTCTTAATTGACTCAGCATTCCAACGCAGAGCGATCGAGGGCTCAGTCCTGAATGGTTTCATTAGGCCGATTGAGTACTCTGTCAATTTGAATGAAGGCCTAACTCTGAGCCCTTTCAGGGAATATTGGGTAACCATCATGAATGATCCTGGTCCCGATCACTCTTGGCAGTGGGCTCGCGCTGTCGGCGTTCATGATTCCATCACAGCTTCGACGCGAGGCAATGTGCTCACGGGCCCGTGGGATACGTTTGCGAATGGCGGCATGTGGTTCGAACTCAACGATCACAACATCCCAGAGCCATACACGCTGACTTTCCTGCTGATCGGTTTGTTTGCCACAGCGGGTTACGGAGGTCGGTCATGAAGAGAATTTTCTATTTGATCGCGTTGGGTCTCGGTTTCTTGCTATCGCAATCAGCGCGTGCCGACACCTTCGGCACGGGCGACAACACGTTCGAGATTGAGTTCGTCACGATCGGCGATCCGGGGAACGCTGCCGATGACGATCCCAATCCGTCTGGGGCGGTCGACTATGTTTATCGCATGGGCAAGTACGAAATCTCGGAGCAGATGATCGAGAAGGCGAACACGCTCGGTGGGCTGGGCATTACCATCGACGATCGTGGCCCTGATAAACCGGCCACGAGTGTCACGTGGTTTGAAGCCGCGCGGTTTGTGAACTGGCTCAACACCAGCACCGGTCGCACGCCTGCCTACAAGTTCGACGATCAGGGTGAGTTTCAACTTTGGGAGCCCAGCGATCCCGGCTACAACGCGGAAAATCGGTTCCGCAACAGCCGTGCCTACTACTTTCTGCCCTCACGCGACGAATGGCACAAGGCAGCTTACTACGATCCAATGACCGATCGTTACTTTAACTATCCAACGGGGAGTGATTCCGTGCCGGACGGTATTGATTTTGTGGGCGACCCGGACTTCGAGGCGGTATTCTTTGATGGAGCGGCGAACCCTGAACCTAATGACATCACAGACGTCGGACTGTTATCCCCATATGGAACCGCGGGTCAGGGTGGGAATGTTCGGGAATGGGAGGAGACTGCGTTTGTTCGAATAAACGCTTTACCAGAGGCGGGACGTAACGCAAGTGGTGGAACCTGGGTAACACCATCAAATGTCTTAGCAGCTGTCCATCAGGGTATCGGGATTGGCCCGAGCTTCGAAGGAGATTTTATTGGTTTTCGAGTTGCTAGTATTCCAGAACCCGCCTCCGCATTCCTCGCCTTGGCAGGTCTGATTTCCGTGCAGCACGTTCGCGTGTTGCGACGCGGCAGGCGAGCTCGGTGCCATGCTTGCGGACGGGCGACTTGCGAATGAAGGGTTCGTCGGGTCTTCCACGGGCGCTTCCTGACGGGCGCGGCTCGGTTTTGTGCGCTGCGTTGCGTGCGCTTGCAAGTTGGTGTTTGTGGCTGGTGGGAACGATTACTTTGCTGAGGCTGCTGATGCTTCCTCGGATTCTTCGACCGGGATGCTGCGGAATGCGAGGGCGAGCATGACCCACATCCAGCCGTTGAATACGAACTCGACGCCCAGCAGCAGGCCGATGATCCACAACGCGGAGGCGGGGAACTGACGCCACACGATCAAGCCGAGCAACACCGTCACAGCGCCGCTGAGCAACGTCCAGCCCCACCCGGGGAAACGTTCTTGCAGCGAAATCACAATGCGAAAAATGCCGCTGGCCAAAAAGAACAAGGCCAGCAACAGCGCCAAACCTGCGGCGCCTTCCAAGGGGTTTTCCAAGATCAGAAAACCGGTCACCACGTACAGCACGCCTACCAATGTGTTCAGCAGCACGCCGCGCCACGCTTTGCACTGAAAGGCACTGACGATTTGCGCCACGCCGGCGGCGAGAATCAGCAACCCCAAAAACGTCACTACACCGACGGTGGCGAACAGCGGCGTAGCGATCGCCGCGATGCCTCCCACGATCATGAGAATTCCCATCACCAGGATCCATCCCCAAGATTCACGCAAATTGGCAAGTTCTGACGGTTGCATTGTGGTCGACATGAGGTGGCACTCCAAGATTCGTGACAGAAAAGCTCAACGGTGCGAATGGCTTCCATTCTCATTGGCCGGGGCTGCCGAGTCAAGAAATCGCGCGGCCGCGTTAGGAGAACTGCAAAGTCAAAAAAAACCGCCAAGGACGCCAAGTGCGCCAAGCAGCTAGTGAGCAAGCAGGACTGTTATTGAGACTCTCTCAAGATCTTCCTTGGCGTCCTTGGCGCTCTTGGCGGTTCAATAAAAAGACTCTGTAGCTCTCCTGGTAGCGGCGACGCGCTGTTCCCGAAGTGCGAGCGCACTTGGCGATGGTCGGCGGGGCGGAGTATCCTGGGCAGTGCCCCGCGAGCGCGTCCGACCGAGACGCAGCGGCGGGCGGCTCGTCGTGCTTCCTGATCCAACACGCCAACAGAAATCAGACTGTCCCATGAAAGAGCAAGTCGTCAAAAAACTTGGGTTCTTGAAGACCACCGCCGTCGGCGGCCTCGTGTTTTTGCTACCGATGATCATCGTCGGGGCGGCGCTCGGCTACGTCTACAACGCCGTGATGCTCGTGTACGAACCGTTGCATGACCACCTCGGCGTGAGTTCCTTGGCCGGTGTCGCGTTGGTGTTCTTCATCGCCGTTGGCATTCTGGTGATACTGTGCTTTGTGTGCGGGCTAGCCGCTAGTCGTGCGATTGGCCGCAAGTTCTCGCAGACGTTGGAGAAACATCTGATCATGGTGTACCCCAAGTACGCCATCTACAAGGACATCCTGGCGGGCAACGTCGGCGGCGAAACGTTGGCTCCCACGCTCAAGCCCGTGACGGTGCGGCTGAACGACATGGTTCGCATCGGCTTCGAATCGGGCCGCCCGTCGCCTGAGACGGTGGTGGTTTATTTGCCCGGTTCGCCCGATCCGTGGATCGGGTCGGTCGCACTGTTTGAAGCGAGCCGTGTCGACGCGTTGGATGTTGACTTCAGCGAAACGGGGGCGATCTGCGAACGGCTTGGTCGCGACTCGGAGCATCTGCTCGCGAAGGTTGCTCACGCTGGTAATGCGGGGGGTTAGAGCGAAGTGTCGCCGCTTTGCTTGGCGGGGGCATCCAGGGTGCGATCGATCTCGTTGAGCCGATAGCCGAACCCGGCGCCTTTGATGGTGGCCAGATCGAGAATTCCGTTGCGGCGGTGATACAAGCCGGGGTGAACGCGTGCTTCGGGCGCGGAAGCGTGCGGATAGAACTGCATCGCGTTGGATTCGACGCCCATCATCGTGCCCGCGTGCGCGGCGAGCAACACATGTGGGATTTGAGCGAGCATCGGATTGGTGAGATCTTGGACCATCAGGTGCATGCCATGTGCTTTGGCCCAGCATAGCGAGAGGATCGCGCCGGTTTGGGTTTTGCAGGTCTTCAGCGCAACGCCCGTCCAGCCGAGTTCTCGACCGAGCCGCACGATTTCCCAATTGTGCGCGCTTTCGTCCATCAACAGCGGCTTGCGCGCCGAGACACTATGCACGTCGATCCGATGCGCCTGCAGATCGTAGGGGAACGGCTGTTCGACATAGAGAATCGCGTCGAAGATCGTGGGCTCGGCTGCTTGCAGCTGGTCGAGGATCTCGTTGACGTACGCCGGATCGGAGACCATGCAATTGAAATCGGCGGTCAGCCAGAAGTCGCCGTAGCTGCGGGCGATCGACCCCACGTCGACCAGACGTTGGTAGTCCCAGGCCGCATCGTTGCCGCGCAGCTTGATCTTCAGACAATTGATGCCATCACGCTCGATCCAATCACTCAGGATGACCGGCTCGCCATCGTCGGGGCAAGCGTCGTCAGCTTCTGACTGCCGCAACGGGTCGAGCCCGCCCACCAAGTGCCACACCGGCAGAGTGTTCGCGCGTTGCGAGACGAAGTAATCGACGGGGTACTTGCCCGAGAAATCGATGTCGAAATCGTCTGCCGGTTGAAGAAAGTGGGCCAGATCGTGATTCATAAACTCGGCGGAGTACGTTTCGTAGACTGGCTTGGACAACGCGTTTCCGTAGGCGTCGTGCAAGGCGATGTCGAACGGCGAGCAGCAGACGAGCCCCGCCAGCAACGGCATGACCTGTTCTGGCTGACAAGTTTGGTTACGGTTTGCCCGCAGCGTCGGTAGTACTTGCTGCTGAAACGTATGCCCCAACTCCATTGGGTGCCCAAACTCGGCGAAGTCCGCCCAAGCGGCGGCCAGCTTCTCGCAGAAATCCAGCAACGCCGCGTGCCTGGCGGTATAAGAAATCTTGCTGGGCCACACCCATTGCACGTTCAATGGTGTTTCACCCCAGCCACTAGCCCGTCGACCTTGCCGATCTTCCACGACGACGCGAACGCGAGCGCAGGTGACCGACGTCAGTGTTTCGGTACCGAACTTCAGCGGCATGCGCGTCTCGACCGGCAGGAAGTAGAGCTGGGCGCCCCGGACACGAATGTCCGTGGATCGGGGGCTGGCGTTTGTGGTGCCGGTTCGTTGCTGCGGTTGTTGCGTGCTCACTTCGAAGGACTCGGTTTGACTTTCGTGGTGTTCCCGCACGGCCGTCGTTTTCGCCTCGGGCGCGTCGTAGAATGATCCCCGATCGAGTCAGCGATTCGGTCCGCACTCGCGACTGCAAGTTACTCAATGCGCAACGATTCCGCAAATCAGGTGCTTGCCAGAACGACTCTTCCGCAGCGACTGGCGCCACCCTGATCTCGATTTACGGGATGGCCCGCTGTCGGTCGCCCTGGGGGCAGAATTACACAGTCTCGACCGACCGTCAGCCGCAGAATATCGCCGGTAAATGGCTATCTTGACGAAGCGCATCGGTTATTATGTAGAGTCCCTTGTCACCCATAGATTCGAGGCTATTCCCGGAGAGTAGATTGCATGAACGTTTCGTTCCCACGTCAGCTGCTTGGTAGGCGGTCGGTTTTGTTGCTGTTGGTTCCCATGTTTCTGTTGGCACTCGCGGTCTCGCCGAGTCAGAGTGCTGACTTCAATTCGTTGCTGGGCAAGGTGCCCCCGCAAGCGAACACCGTGGTGATGTTCGACGTGGAGAATTTGCTCCGCACGCCCATTGCCGAAAAGCAAGGCTGGGGAAAGCAGTTGGAGTTGGCCTATGTGGAACGGCCGATCTTTCTGCCGCCAGAAGCGAGTAAGCTGGTCATGGCCGCATTGCTGGACGCCAGCAACTCGTTTCACCGAAATTGGGAGTTAGCGGTCATGGACTTGGCCGAACCGATGTCGATGCGTTCGATAGCGCGTAGCGAAGGTGGCTACGTCGACGAAGTGCAAGGAATCAAGGTGGCTTGGACTCCCAGCGACGCGTACTTCGTTTCGCTTGACACCAGCACGCTGGGTGTGGTGCACCCAGCGAACCGACAGTACGTATCGCGTTGGATCAAATCGACACAGCGCCAATCCGACGTCACATTGTCTGAGTATCTGACCAAAGCCGCTGGGATGACCAGCGATCAGATCCAAGTGTTGTTGGCAATCGACCTGAGCGATTTGGCCGAGCCGCATGAGTTGGACGAGAGAGTGCGCGGCTCTGAGTTGTTTAAGAAGGCGAAGGTATCGCCGGAGCAGGCCGTGCCGCTGCTGGCAAGCTTGCAGGGCGCGATGCTACGTCTGGCAATCGACGAGGAGGTGCAGGCCGAGTTACGCATCGACTTTGCGAAGGATGTCACGCCTTTGCAGGCGATCGCCAAGGAGCTCGTGTTGAACGCCGTGGGTGATTTGGGGATTGAAGTTGCCGAGATGGCCGATTGGCAAGCGAAGGTCGCTGGCAAAGAGATTCGCATGATGGGCAAGTTGTCACAGAATGGACAACGTCGGATCTTCAGCATCGTCGAGTTGCCCTCTGCGAAATTCAGCATGCTCAAGGACGAACAAGAATCGACGGGCGGCCCTTCGGAAAGCAAAATGCGAGAGAGTTCGCTGGTCTACTATCGCTCGGTCGACACACTGCTCAAGGACCTGAAACGCGATTTGCGCGGTAACAAGGCGGTGTCAGCCGTCCTGGAGCGCTACGCGGGCAAGATCGACCGCATGCCGATCCTGAACGTCGACCCGGCGCTGCTAGACTACGGAGCTGACGTGGCCGAAACGTTGCGGATGGTCGCGCTTTCGCGGCGCAAGGGCGGAATCCAATCGGGCGTTTCTACGGCCGGCATGGGCGGGCGAGGCTATGCCGACTACTCGTATGACTACGGCTACTTTGGCAGTGATCGCTACGCTGGCGCGAGAGTCAGCGCCGCCGATCGGTCGGCCATGAAGGCACAAGCAATGGCCGAGTCGAAAAACGCACGGGTCGAAGGCGCGAAGCAAATTGCCGACTCGACTGCCGCCATTCGACGGGCCATGACCGAGAAGTACCAAGTCGAGTTTTGAGCGTGAGAGCCGCTGGTTTGCGTTGGCTGCAGAGCCCAGGGCCTCGCCGTTTGCTGGCGAGCCGACAGCTAGCGGCCACGCGCCCGGCCATGCACAATTTGGCGCAGACTGGGAACCAAGAAAGTCGTACCAGGGCGATTGATAGGTTACGACTGGGTGATGCTGCAACGCACGGACAGTCTGCGTCTTCAGGAGGTCGCGCATGGATGACAAAGATACCGCGAATCAAACCGGCACTCGCGATCAGCTCGCACTAAATCGCACGCAGCTGGCCAACGAACGGACCGTGTTGGCCTATGTGCGGACGTCGCTACTGCTTGCCGCAACTGGGGTTACGCTGTTGAAATTCTTTCCGACCAGTGTCTGGGCAATTCCCATAAGCTGGATGTTCATTTGCTTAGGGGTGGCCGTATTGTTGGTAGGCCTGGCCCGATTTCGACGTCTTTCTGCAGAATTGCAAAAACAGTTTTTGAATGACTAGGCGAACCCTGGTAAGCTCATTAGTCTAATTGGTGCTAGTCTTGACCGACTCGGTTTGCCAAACCAATCCAAAGCAGTGTTGTGGATATCGGCAACGAGCTCGTTTTTCGGAATCTGGAGCAGTGAAATGTGTCATCGTGTGCTCACGGTCTTTTCATCGGTTGTGCTTATCGTCGCTGGTTTCGGCTTGCCTCCGATTTTCGCTCAAGAGGGACCTCAGGCGGAAGTTGGCGATGCCTCGGAAGGCGATGCCGCTGAAGTTGCAGCAGAAGTAGAGCTGATTCAACAACAGATCGCCTCGTATATCAAAGCGTTCAACAAAGGCGATGCGGAAGCAGTTGCCAAACACTGGACCAAAGAGGGCGAGTTTCTCACTTCTGGGGGGACGCTGCTCGAAGGCTACGACGCGCTGAAAAACGGTTTCGCTAAGTATTTTTCCGAAACCAAGTCGGCGAAGATTGAGCTGATCGATCCGCAGATCGAGATTCTCTCGCCCAGCATCGCCCGCGAGACCGGAACGACCCGAGTGGTCGCTCCCGAGCAGGAGCCAAGTGACACTTCGTACCAGGCCATGTACGTCAAGACTGCCGCAGGCTGGAAGCTCGACTCTGTGCGTGAGCAGCCCGAGTCGAGTCCCGCCCCGTCGCACTACCAGCAACTGCAGGCGCTGGAATGGATGGTGGGAACCTGGGTCGATGAGTCTGGCGAAATGCAAGTGGAAACGACCTGCCGGTGGACCACCAATCAGAACTTCTTGGTACGCAGCTTCAAAGTCTATGCTCAAGATGGCATCAACTTCGAAGGTACGCAGGTGATCGGCTGGGACCCGTCCACCGAGAGGATCCGTTCTTGGATGTTTGATTCAGACGGTGGATTCGGCACGGGTGTGTGGAGCGAGAACGGCAACGGCTGGACTGTGCACAAGTTGAACATTTTGCCTGATGGAAAGCGCGCCTCGGCGACGCATATGTACGAGCAGTTGGACGACAACTCGCTGGAATTCCGATCGGTCGGCCGTCAAGTCGATGGGGAACTGCTGCCCAGCATCGAACCGATCCGAGTCGTACGCCGTGGAGCGGAAGCTGTCGCGCAACCGTAGTTACTGAGACCGCTAATTTAGAATGAGAGATCGGGTCATGAACCTTTCGCTTAGGTTTGCCATAGTCTTCGCACTGACAGTGCTGCTGTCGACCTCCGACGCGTGGGCGCGCGGAGGGCGCATGGGTGGAGGCGGTGGTCGCGGTGGCGGAGCACGCATGGGTGGTGGTGGCGGCGGCCGCTCCATGGGACGCGCTGGCGGCTACTCCAGAACTCCGTCGATGAGTCGCGCAGCGCGACCCTCGGTGAGTCGTCCGGCAGCCCGCCCTCAGGTCAGCAGGCCGAATGTGAGTCGACCTAACGTCAGTAGACCCAACGTCAGTCGGCCTAGCACGCGTCCCAACGTGAACAGACCAAACGTGAGCCGACCGAATGTTCAGCGGCCGAACATCGGCAACAATCGACCCAACATTGGAAACAACCGGCCCAACATCGGGAATACTCGCCCCAACATCGGAAACAATCGACCGAACATCGGAAACAATCGCCCCAATATCGGCAACAGTCGCCCCGGAGGAAACCGTCCAAGTACCAGACCCGGACGGCCGTCAGCAGGGGACTTGAATGACTTTCTTGGCATCCCCGGCGGCAACCGTCCCTCAACCTTGCCGGGCAATACCCGTCCCGGCGGCAACCGCCCTGGCAATAATCGGCCAGGTATTGGTGACCGACCGAACATCGGCGACCGCCCGAACATTGGCAATCGGCCAAACATCGGGGATCGGCCCAATATTGGCGATCGACCAAACATCGGAAACCGTCCGAATATTGGGAATCGGCCGAACATCGGCAATCGGCCCAATATTGGCAATCGGCCAAACGTTGGCAATCGCGTCAATATCGGCAACCAGGTGAACATCAATCGCCGCAACAACTACAACAACATTCGCAATCGATGGACCCGTCCAGGGACTCGCCCCTTTAATCGCAACTGGTGGGGCCGCTACCCCACGCACCTGCCAGCGTGGCGTTGGCATCGACCTTGGAATCGCTATCCCGGTCGCTGGTATTGGCGACACGCAGGGTGGGCAACTTTCGGTACTTGGTTCGCTTGGAATTGGTCGACCCCGGTTGTCTACGACTACGGTTCCTCGGTCGTCTATCGCGACAACTATGTCTACGTGAACGACGAGCAGGTCGCGACGGCGGAAGAGTACTACCAGCAAGCGGACACAATCGCCAACAGTATTCCCGAAGACGTTCAACCGGAAGAAGTTGAGTGGATGCCCCTGGGAGTCTTTGCCATCGCCGAGGAAGGCGGAATCGACACAGGCATGCTGATCCAACTGGCGGTGAGCAAGGAAGGCATTATTGCCGGTACGTTCTACAACGATCTGACCGACGATGGCCGACCACTGGAGGGCACGGTCGATCGCGAGTCGCAACGCGCCGCATGGCGATTCGCCGACGGAAAGAACTCCGACATTGTGATGGAGACGCCCATCTACAACCTCACGCAGGACGAGTCGACGGCACTCGTCCATTACGGTGCTGAGAAGACCCAAACGTGGTTGATGGTCCGTTTGCCTGAGGAGGACTCCGATTCAGAGGGCGGCACAACGACTGAGTAAGCTTGTCGCCGAATCCGCGTGGGCCTCGTGACCGGCTTGGTGCGCTAGAATTCGACCGTCGGCTCGCTAACCGCGCCCACTGAAATCGTACCATCCGCATCCACGAGACTTTTCACTTGTTCTCATCTTGGAGGATCCGCAATGACCCAATTGAAACATAGAATTCCGCTGCTTCTGATCTTTCTGCTACTGGCTAGCACGCAGGCGATTGCAGCCGACAAGCCCAATATTTTGGTGATCTGGGGCGACGACATTGGCACCTGGAACATTAGCCATAACAACCGCGGCATGATGGGCTACCGTACGCCCAACATTGATCGCATCGCCAAGGAGGGAGTTGCATTCACCGATTACTACGCCCAGCAGTCGTGCACCGCGGGGCGCGCTGCATTTATCGGCGGCACAGTGCCAGTGCGAACCGGTATGACGAAGGTTGGCCTCCCCGGTGCCAAGGAGGGATGGCAAGAGCAGGACATCACGATCGCCGCCGTCATGAAGGAGCAAGGCTACGCCACTGGCCAGTTTGGCAAAAACCATTTCGGCGACCGCGACGAGCACCTGCCCACTAACCACGGCTTTGACGAATTCTTCGGCAACCTGTACCACCTCAACGCTGAGGAGGAACCAGAGAACCGCGACTACCCGCGCGGCATGACGTTGCCCAGCGGCAAGACATTCCTCGAGCGTTACGGCCCTCGAGGCGTGCTCAAGAGTAAAGCGAACGCCGACGGCACGCAGACCATCGAGAACACCGGCCCGTTGACCAAAAAGCGGATGGAGACCATCGACGACGAAACCGTCGCGGCCGCCAAGGACTTCATCAAGCGTCAGCACGATGCCGGCAAACCTTTCTTCTGCTGGTGGAACGGCACGCGGATGCACTTCCGCACCCACGTGAAGGAGGAGCACACCGGGCTCGCTGGCCCCCGTGGCGACGAGTACCACGACGGCATGGTCGAGCACGATCTGCATGTAGGTGAACTCTTGGACCTGCTGGACGAGTTGGGCATCGCCGATAACACGATCATCCACTACTCGACCGACAATGGTCCGCACTACAACACCTGGCCAGACTCCGGCACCACGCCATTCCGTAGCGAAAAGAATAGCAACTGGGAGGGTGCCTACCGTGTGCCGGCGTTCGTACGTTGGCCCGGTCAGTGGCCGGCCGGCGCAACGGTCAACGGCATCGTTGCCCACGAGGACTGGATGGTCACCTTCGCCGCTGCCGCTGGTAAGACCGATCTCAAGGAAGACCTGCTTGACGGGTACGAGGCGATCGGCCGCACCTACCGTCAGCACCTCGACGGGTACGATATGAACGACTACCTGTCGGGTGCCGAGTCCTACAAGTCGTTCGACGACAACATCAAAGCCTGTCCCCGCAAGGAGTTCTTCTACGTCAACGACGACGGGTCGATCGTCGCGATTCGTCTCGGCGACTGGAAGGCGGTATTCCTGGAGAACCGGGCGCACAGAATGCAAGTCTGGGCCGAGCCTTTCACCGAATTGCGGATCCCGCTGTTGTTCAACCTGCGGCGCGACCCATTCGAAAAGTCCCAGCACAATGCCAACGTCTACTGGGACTGGTACCTCGACCGGGCCTTCGTGCTCGTGCCAATGCAGCAGATTGCGGGCGACTTCTTTAAGTCTATGATTGAGTACCCGCCGAGCCAGACGCCTGGCTCCTTCAACCTGGAAAAGGTAATCGAGCAGATCAAAGAGGCCAACCGCGGCCGCTGAGGCTTGCTTGCAGAGAACCCGAGGCCGCCGTTCGCATCAGGACGGCGGCCTTTGCCATTTTGGGAGGCCCGACATGAGAACGCTTTTAATCTTCGCCTACCTTTCGGCAACTGCCGCCAGCGCCCTGGGTGCCGAGGAACCACTCCCCTCCTGGAACGACGGTCCGACCAAATCGGCGATCCTCGAGTTCGTCCGAAAAGTCACCGACGAGGGTTCGCCCGACTTCGTCCCTGTGGCGCAGCGCATCGCCACGTTTGACAACGACGGTTGCCTGTGGGCTGAACAACCAATGTACTTTCAGCTCATCTTCGCGCTAGACCGCGTGAAGCAGCTCTCTGCAGATCATCCCGAATGGAAGACCACCGAACCGTTTAAGAGTGCGCTGGCGGGTGACATGCAAGGGCTCATGGCTACCGGCAAGGAGGGGCTAGCCAAGATCGGAGCTGCTTCGCACGCCAACGTTAGTGCCGAGGACTTTGCCGATGCAGCACGCGGTTGGTTGGCGACTGCTACGCATCCCAAGACCGGCAAGCGTTACGTTGAAATGGTCTACCAGCCGATGCTGGAACTGCTAGAGTATCTGCGCGCCAACGAGTTCAAAACGTTCATTGTCTCTGGCGGCGGAGTCGATTTTCTCCGTGTCTTCGCGGAGCAGACCTACGGCATTCCGCCCGAGCAGGTCGTCGGGTCGCGCCTCGGCGCGAAGTTTGAGATGCGCGATGGCGTACCGACGATCGTCAAACAGCCGACCGATCTGTTCATCGACGACAAAGAGGGCAAGCCGGTGGGCATCTACCAGCACATCGGACGGCGCCCGATTTTTGCCGCGGGGAACTCCGACGGCGATCTACAAATGTTGCAGTACACGACCGTCGACCACGAACCTTCATTCGGCCTGATCGTGCACCATACGGATGCCGAGCGCGAGTGGGCTTACGACCGCGAGTCACACATTGGCAAACTAGACCAAGCCCTTGACCAAGCACCTCAGCGCGGCTGGACCGTGGTCGACATGAAGCGAGACTGGAAAGTCGTATTTCCGCGGTGATTTGCTTCGAAGTTGGCAATGCTACCAACTTCGTGTTGCCTTAGGCCGGAGAAGACTGCGACGCGTCCTCGAGGGTCGCCGCGATGATCTCAGCCCCCGTCGCTTCGCCTTTGACCAGGTAGTTGCGAATGCCCAGTTCTACCGCTTCCCGCGCTATCTCTTCATCCTCGGAACCTGTCACCACGATCATGGGGACGTCTGAGAACTCTTCCAGCATGCGCTTGACCGTGTCGATGCCAAAGCTATCGGGCAAGCCAAGGTCCAGCAGTACCACATCGAAGTGCTTCTCGCGCATCAGTTCGATGCCGTCCTGCAGACAGGTGCGACTCTCGATTTCGAGATCAACACCAGCGTGAGCCAGCACGCGTCGGACGACTCGCTCATAGCTGAAGTCATCTTCGATCTGCAAAACTCTCAGCGCTAAAGATGTCCCATATTCAGAACTCATTGTTGTCCTAACGATCGATTTGAACATGATGGTAACCGCCCCAACATTGACAAAACCTCTCTATAACAAAACTAGCTCACCGTCAGGCGCTCGCAGGCAAATAACCGCTTGAATTGCTATAACACACATGACATTTGGGGGTTGCGACCGCACGGCTGAGTCGCTCCATCCGTACAATCGTTTTGCGAATACCTAGTCCGCTTCGAGGGGCCGCGGACCGCATGAGTAGACCACAATGAACAGGCAAATTCCGCGGTGCAACCGTTGCGATCGGTCCAGAGAATCCTAGAATCGTGCGAGTCGAGGGCATACGCTTGTCTGCGACGAACGATAAGCGCATCGACGCGCCGACATCACCCCTATTTCTGCCAATCCTTGTCACATGCGCCGTTTCAATCCGCTTCATTTCGCTCTTATTGTCGCACTCTGCCCGGTCCTCGAATCGCGCGCGAGCCAGCATCCGTCTGTGCTGATCGTGATTGCCGACGACCAGGGATGGGGAGATTTCAGCTGCCATGGCAACGAGAATCTCTCCACTCCGCAGCTGGATGCACTACGCGCGCAGGGCGCTTCATTCGACCGTTTCTACGTGCAACCAGTTTGTTCGCCCACTCGTGCCGAAGTGCTGACCAGTTGCTATGCTCCGCGCGTAGGCGTAACCGGCGTCACCGCAGGTGGCGAACGACTTGATCCGAGCTTTCCCACGTTGGCCGACGCGTTCCGGTCGGCGGGTCACGCGACAGCGGCCTTTGGCAAATGGCATAACGGCACACAGGCACCCTATCATCCGCTCTGCCGAGGATTCGATTCGTACTACGGATTCACGTCCGGCCATTGGGCTGATTACTTTTCGCCACTGCTCGATCGTGATGGCCAGCTGACGCGTGGCAACGGCTTCTTGCCCGACGAACTGACCGACGAGACGATTAAGTTCATCGAAACCAATCGTGATCGGCCCTGGTTCGCCTGGCTCGCCTACAACACACCGCACTCGCCAATGCAGGTCCCCGATCGCTGGTGGCAGGCTCACGCGGAGCAAACACTCACACAACACGGTTCGCAAGCTACGCGAGAGAAGCAATTACATACCCGTGCCGCGCTAGCGATGTGCGAGAATCTCGACTGGAACGTCGGTCGACTTCTTGAGTCACTCGAACGACTAGAGCTAAGCAACGACACGATCGTCGTCTACCTCACCGACAACGGTCCCAACGGCCATCGCTTCAACGGCGGCATGCGTGGGATCAAGGGCTCAACTGACGAAGGGGGCGTCCGCTCGCCGCTGTTTGTGCGTTGGCCGGCAAGAATTCAACTCAAGACGGTCGTAACGACTCCGTCCGCGGCGATCGACCTGACTCCGACCCTAGCCGAACTAGCGGGGATTTCACTGCTACACGGTCCAAAGATCGACGGTGTAAGTCTGGCACCGACGCTGCTGGGGCAAACACAAGAAATCGCCCCACGGACGTTGTTCGCGCATTGGGGCGGACGTATTGCCGCGCGGCGCGGTTCGCTCGTGCTGGATCACCAGGGGCGATTGTACGACCTGGCGACCGACCCCAACCAAACCGAAGATCTCACCGACCAGCGACCCCGCGAGGCCCAGCAACTTCGCGAAGCGGTCACTGCGTGGCGACGCGACGTGGTAGAGAAAAACGCCGAAGCAAAGCGGCCGTTTACTGTTGGGAATCCGCAGCTCATTTCGACGCAACTGCCCGTGCGCGATGCTACCGCGACCGGAGGTATTCAGCGTTCCAACCGTTTCAAGAACAGCACGTACTTCACCAATTGGACGTCCACCGACGAGACGATTCGGTGGGATGTCGAAGTTGACGAGAGTGGTCGCTTCCGCGCGACGGCGCATTACACATGCAGCGAGTCCAACTTGGGATCGCTGGTCGAACTGCGATTCGGAGACGCCGCCTGTCAGGCTCACGTCACGCCAGCGTTCGACCCACCGCTGAAAGCCGCCCAGCACGATCGCTTCCCCCGACAGGAAGGCGACATGAAACGCTTCGAGCGTTTGGATCTGGGCGAGCTATATCTGACGAAAGGACGTGGCGACCTGACACTGCGTGCATTGGAAATCGAGGGGCAGCAAGTCATGGACTTTCGCCTGCTGGAACTGACACGCCTCGAGTAGTCGCCAAGTTCCACAATTCTGCCCAGATTACCCCATAGACAGCCCGCAAAAATACCGATAAAACCAGCCTGTGGATTGAACGCCACCGTCAGTCCGCATTCCCCAATCCGAATCTCGCATTCGAAACGGGGCCGTAGCTCAATTGGGAGAGCACCGGCTTTGCAAGCCGGGGGTTAGGGGTTCGAGCCCCCTCGGCTCCACTTTTTCTAAGTCCTGTCGGTAGCGGCAATTGCATTTCGCCGACGGAGCTCGCAGCAGTCTAGATCACAGCTGTGCCGGCGAGCATCGTTTGATTAGCGCATCGGGCCGCAGGCTTGGCTTGCTAGCTTGTGCGTCCTCAATATGCGAATCACTTCCGCTATTGCGGCCGGTGCTCGGTGCAATGACTCGTGCGTAGTATTTACGGCGAGCTCACTGGCAACCCCAAGCAGACGGGCGCTCCCCACCGGCACCACCCCATCCGCAGGCTCACCGTTACGCATCTCTTTGCCCGTACCGATGATGGAATGCAGCGTGACCCAGGGAGCGTAAGGGATCCGAGTGGTCGATTGCAGCAGCGCGCTATCAGGTTCCAAGAGATCAACGCTGGTCGGGAATCTCTGACCCAGCTCCGCCCTAAACACGCCCGGATTGTCACGAATGAGCTGCGCATGCCGACTTTGCGCGGTCGGCGCAGGCTTGACAAGCATCGATCCCAACCGACCTACTGGGCGCCGTGCCCAGTCGGAGCCCTTATGCGGTGTGCCGATAAAGATCACCCTTCGAACGTCGGTCGAAGGTCGGAAGTAAAAGCCCTCACTTAATGCTCTCCGAGTTTCGTTCGTGGTTACCACAGCTGATAGAGGAACACGAGCCGATGCGCTCCAGAGCTGGTCACCGCTGCTGGTTACCTGTAGTTTCGCGACGATGCCCCCCATGCTGTGCCCGACAAGAACGATCTGTGAGAACGCCGTGTCTTGACGTTGGGGGTCATAAGTATCTCGGATTTCGCGAAGCTGCCGACGAAGCACCGCGGCGCTGGTAAGAAAGGGTTCTCCCGTGGAGTACTGGAAGCCCCACCACTGGAATCCTGCAGTCAAGTCAGGCTGACTGCGGAGTTCATTCACCAGATCAGTCCAGGCCGCAGGATCGCTCAGCAACCCATGAATAAAGATGACTGGGATTTTCCCGGGCTGATAAGGTTCAATCATAAACAATCCGTCGCCGGCCCCTGTTGCGCCTGGTCGGAGAAAGTCGTTGAGCCACTGGCGTTCATCGTCCAAGCTCGTGTAGGCGAGAGGAGCGGACAGGTCACGAGCAAGTGGAACGCTGCAATTGCCGATAGGCACGCTTGATTCGCGTAGCGGATCGAAAAACTCGAGTTGGTAAGAATCTATTTCCGCACAGTATCTGACCAACGCGGTTGCGGCAAAGGCCTGTTGTTGCTGAGTGAATGGCTGTGGATTGATGACATGACGTTGCGCAACCAGCGGTACTCCCAAGCCGACGTTCTTGTAGGCTCGTGACAGCCCAGGCGTTGAGTACTCCCCGACTGGTTGTAAGTGCTGAAACTGATCTGGCGACCAGCGGAATCCATGAAAACCCATCGGTAGGACTGTTTTCCCGGAGGGCGTCGCAACGACCAGCCCGAGATCAGGTTGCCAACGACCAAATCGCTGGCCCGTCACGATCACTTTGGCTACCGAGGACTGGTAAAGGCGCAGTGCGCGCGACGAAGACTTTCCGTTCGCGGCGAACTCCTGTTCCAGCGCTGTCCAGGTTTTACCGGCAGTGTCAAGATACGCTTCGACGCAATCGGGCCGTCCTTGGGACTCCAGCGCGACTGCCGCGAGGTAAGAATCTTCCGCGCCAATCAATCGCCAGTTGCCAATTGCATCCGCGTCGGGCTTCGCGTAGGCAGGAGCGCGCCAGTAGGATTTTCGAGCCGTCAGCGAACAACCAGTGACCAGGCAGACACACGCCGCGATCCACATAAGTTGACGCCCATGCAGCATCCGTCTGCTGTGCACATCCATGCCACTTCAACTCGGTTCCTTGGTCCTTGTGATTGGGTTGGCTGCTCAAACATACCACCTCCCTTGCAGAAAAAAGCCAATCATCCGTCTGACAACAGGAACGACCGTCATCTCTTTTCATCCAGAGTCGAAACAATCAGGTCAAACCGAAAAGTTTGCCGCCGAATCAGCGTCATTCGATGATGCTGGACGCTCTTCCGCGCGATTTCTCATCACAACAGTGAAGATCCGTTAGCCTTCGATTCGGGTCCCTAATCTTGGAGTTCAGCAAGGTGCTCGTCGATCGCCTGGTTCTTTGGCGCGTCATCACGAGCGTATTCGCGATGCCCCCAACTGCCGAATCTCGTCGGTCCGGCTAGGCGCTGGAAGTAGAGAAGCCCATCACCACCAGCGTCGCGCCAGGTCTCGCGCAGTAGCTTGTAGATGTCTTTGATTCGTGGGTCGCGATCCAGGTCGTGCAGCCAACGGACGTACTTGGCATCCCGGCGATGCTTGGCGTCAGCCGCGATATGCGAACCCCCTTCGTAGGCGATGAGCGGTTTGTTGAGTTTCTTGGCAAACTCGCCGTGAGCCTGCCACCACGGCGAGCGCGTCGTTTGGATTGACTGGCGCATCAGCGCGAAGGCGTGATCGTCGTCTGGCCCGTTGACTTGGAAATGGTCGTAAAGTCCTTCCTTGCCTGGATTGAAGTACGCGGCACACGACACCACATCGGGTCGACCGCCGACACTCTCGCAACCCTCGAGGGCTTCTCGTATCACTCGAATGGCTGCTGCCTGTCCGGCGAGCACGCGTTGGACCCGCACCGCCGCGCCGCCCTCGGTGAATAACTTCCAAACTTCTGCCGCGCGTTTGCCGTACGCGCGATTGCGTTGAGCCCACTTGTCGTCGGCCAGGTTGGCGACGATCCAGCGGGATTGCTTGAAAGCGGGCCCCGTGTTCCAGCACTCGTTGGAATACTCCAGATAGACCGTGCGCTCCACATCGAGCTTTGCCGCAAACAGTTTGCCCAATTCACGCACGTACTCATCGTTGGCCATGTGCGGCACACAAATCCACAGATCGACCTCCGCCAGATTGGCCGCCTCGATTTGCAACTCCCACGGCCAGCCGAGTTCGAACCACTGCCCAACCGGCCCATCGAGCGTGGGTCGATCCACCCATTCGGCTTGCGCGTTGCCGTTGGTCTTGCTGAGATCCATGGTTCGCCAGACGTCGAATCGCCGCAGGTCGTCGATGAACGCGCTGCGGAACGGACCGACATGGGCCGCCGCCGAGTCGAACAACAACGGACGGCGTGGCTCGCTAGGATCCCGCAGGATGATGCCCGACTTCGCGTTATATCGATACTTGGCTGAGGGCGGCATCGCCTTGGGATTCTTCAGCGCTGGCAACATCGGTGTCGCGGCGAAAGTGAGCGCCAATTGACCGTTCCGCCACTTTCGCGCACGCGTGGCCAAATTGCGCAGCCGAAACTCCGGATGCTGCGGAACATGCGCCGCTTCGTTTACGCCAACGATCTCCGCCGAAGCGCTCGAAGTGAACAGCAACAGGGCTGCCAGTATTAAGTTTCGCATAGGTGTCCGTTTCTTCCAGGCGTTACGGGTGGACGCTCGTTGTCCAACAATCGGGACTAGATTGTTGCAACTTAAAAGCCTTCACGGAACTTCTCAAGCTCCCTGTTGACATATTCCATCGGTGAATCCTTCCACTCGTGGTTTGCGTTCCAGATCCGAGGAAATAGAATCGCGAGGCCACCGTGCTCTCTCCAACGGCGCACATTGCGATCATTATCGTCGATCAGCAGTCGATCCGGCATGGCTAGGAGGAACTTTTCTCTGCAGAGGATCAGCGGCAGTTCCCCGAAATCGCGATCTCGATGCACTTTCTTCCCGCTATAGCAGCTCGGATGGTTCGATGGGGATGAGAGTATTCGGACCTTGCCAATTTGTCTTGCGGCGTCCACCAACTCACCCGCCCACGGATAACTCGATAGCTGCTCCCACCAACATCCGTCGTTCGCTTTGTGGATGGTGTCCCAAAACTCATCTTCATCGATATGAAGCAGCTTCGGAATGTTCCACTCCCCGGGGGGCCAAGCATCCATGAATTTATCGATGTCAAGCTGCTTTGAATTTACGTCAATTGCGCGCTGCTGCTTGAACGCCGATAAGGCACTCCCAACGAAGTCTACCAGAACTCCGTCCATGTCGAGAAACACGTCATTGATCATTGTGCATTTCACCTCGCTTAGCTTGTCGTTAGTCACCCGAAAATCACAGCCGTATGTTTGTTGACGTAAATGGTCTTGAGGGCGTTGTCCACTCTATCCGGCGCTCAGCATATCCGACATCTGATTCAACCAACGGAGGCCGTCAAGCAGGGACCGATTCGCCCGTCTTCGACCTTGATCTTGTTGCACCGCAGCCATGGTTTTGCGGACCACGTCGCCGTCGGCAGATCCAAATTCAGAGACACCTGAATTGTCTGCCAGATCACGCGAATTTTACGCCAGCCCACAAATAGCTGAAGAATACTCGTCCCAAATTGCCGCTCGACTGGGCGGGGCACGGCAGTTTCGCCGAGTTCGCCCTGCCCTGCTCTACCGGCGAAATTCTGAGCGATCGTGGGTATAATAGTCCATCCTGCGGCGGGAGGAAGCTCGAAGCTTCGACTGGGTTGAGCCGCAGTATGAACACTTCGTTCGCAACAGGCTGACATCGTATATATTGAGACGTCATGCGTATTTGCCGACTTGTTTGGGGAGGGCTGCTGCCACTCAGCCTGCTGCTGGCCGGCAGCCTCGGCGTCCGCGCGGACGAGGTCAGTTTTAATCGCGACATTCGGCCGATTTTCGTCCAACACTGCTTGGCTTGTCACGGCGGGGTGAAGCAGGCAGCGGAGTTGTCGTTCGTGTACCCGGCAAGCGTTTTGCCGCCGGATGGTTGGGTGATCGAGCCTGGCGATCCCGCCGCGTCGGAGCTGATGTCGCGAGTCGTTGCGGACGATCCCGACGTGCGTATGCCGCCGCCCGAGCACGGCCCTCCACTCGATGAGCGTGAAATCGAGCTGTTGCGGGATTGGATTGCTCAAGGGGCCGCATGGCAAAGTCACTGGGCCTTCCAGCGCCCCAGCAAATTGCCTCTGCCCACAGTCAGCGATCCCGAGTGGCCTACCAGCGAGCTCGACTACTTCGTCATGGCCCGACTCGATCAGGAGAAGCTCTCGCCCGCCGACGACGCGACACCTTACCGCTGGCTGCGACGGGCTTCGCTGGATCTCGTCGGACTGCCCCCGACGTCCGAGCAGTTGAGCCAGTTTCAGGAAAATCTCGAAGCTTTGGGAAAACAGGCATACGAGCAAGAGATCGATCGCCTACTCGCTTCCGAGCACTTTGGCGAACGTTGGGCCAGCGTGTGGCTCGATCAGGTGCGTTACGCCGATTCGATGGGCCTGGGCATTGATGCGCGGCGCACCATCTGGAAGTATCGCGATTGGGTGATTCGCGCCCTGAACGACGATCTGCCCTACGATCAGTTTACCCGCCAGCAAATCGCCGGCGATCTGCTTCCCAACGCGAGTCCCGACGATCTGATCGCGACGGCCTGCCACCGACTGACGCAAACCAACGGCGAAGGCGGAACCGACGACGAGGAGTTCCGCGTCGCGGCCGTGCTCGATCGCGTGAACACCACCTGGCAAGCCTGGCAGGGTCTTACCTTCGGCTGCGTCCAATGTCACAGTCATCCATACGAGCCGTTTGAGCACGAAGACTACTATCGATTTGTCGCCCTGTTCAACAACACCGTCGACTGCGATCTCGAAAGCGATGCGCCGACGTATCAGACACCCGTCAATCCGCAGGACTATTCCCGCGCGGCGGAATTGGACAAGAAGATCGAGCGCGTCGAACGTTCGACTTGGCAGCCAGAGTTCGACGTCCTCGCGCGCGAGTCGCTGTGGCAGCCGCTGCGGGGGTTGCAAGCAGAGACCAACAAAGCGACCCAAGTCGCGGTCGAGACGAAGGACACCCACGACGAGTTTCACACCGTCGGCACTATCGAGCGTAATACCGACATCACTTTGGATGCCGATCTCCCCGCAGGAATGCGACAGCTGACTGCGATTCGGGTGACCGCGCTCCCGCTCGATCCTGCGAAAGCCGTCGCCGATTCGGAGTGGGGCTTTGTCTGGTCGCATGTCGAAGCCGCCCTGGTCGTGCCAGGAGAAGCGTCGCCGCTGCCGATTTCGTTCGCCAGGGTGTATCATGACGAGCCGACTCCCTTGCAAGATCCTCAAGCCAGCCTCGACCCCAAGTCGAATCAAGGCTTCAGCGCCTACACTCGGATTCATTATCCGCGCCGTGCAGCCCTTGTGCTGAGCGAGCCGATGGAAGTACCGGCTGGTGCGCGGCTTCGCGTCACGCTCAAGCACCGCGTTTATCTGCTCGGCGCATTCAGCCTGGTCACGCGTCGAGGGCACGTGGCGGTGAGCAGCGATCCGCAGTTCCCGACGCTGCTCGAATCCCAACCGATGCAGAAAAAGCGCAAGCGGCTCGCCAAGCTCAAAAGTGAACGCAAAGAGATCGAATCCATCAGCACGCCGGTGTTGCGCGAACGCCCTGCTCACCTGGCTCGCCCGACGCACGTTTTCACCCGTGGATTGTTTCTGACCAAGGCGGAGCAGGTCGACGCCGGGGTTCCCGCTTCGCTGACGCCCCGCGATCTGTCGCCGGTCTCGAATCGTCTGGCCTTGGCGGACTGGTTGGTGTCCCCGGCGAATCCGTTGACAGCGCGGGTGGCAGTGAATCGGTTTTGGGCGCGGCTGTTTGGTGTGGGCATCGTCGAGACTGAGGAGGACTTTGGGTCCTCGGGCGAGCGGCCGTCGCATCCGGCGCTGCTCGACCACCTGGCAACGAAGTTTCAGGGCGAGCTGAACTGGAGCGTTAAGCAGCTTCTGCGTGAGATCGTCCTCTCGCGTACCTACCGACAAAGTTCCGTCACGACGGCCGAAATGCTGGAGGTCGACCCCGACAATCGTTTGCTCACACGCGGCGCGAGCCAGCGACTTTCCGCGGAGATCATTCGCGATCAGGCGCTGGCCGTTTCGGGTTTGCTTAACGACGAGATGTTTGGGCCGCCTGTCCAACCGCCGCTGCCGGCTGGCGTGTGGCAACCATTTGCCGCCAACGACAAGTGGCCCGCCCCCGAACCGGGCGATCCACAACGGTATCGACGGTCGATTTACACGTACGTCAAACGTAGTATTCCCTATCCAATGCATGCGACCTTTGATCAACCCTCCCGTGAGTTCTGCGTACCCCGCCGCCTGCGCTCCAACACACCACTGCAAGCGCTGGAACTACTCAACAGCGAAGCCTTCGCCGAATGCGCCGCGGCGCTCGCCGGGCGAATGCGGCAGCACAGCGACGCGCTCGACGAACAACTTACCCATGGCTTCCTACTCACCGTATTGAGGCCACCTGCGCCGACGGAACTTGACGTCCTGCGTGAGTTGCACGATCGGTTGCCAGCCGAGAGAGGGCTCGTCGCGGTGGCGACGGCGCTGCTCAACCTTGACGAGTTTGTCACCAAGTAACACTTACCAAGCCCATGAATCAGCCCACCCTTCGCAACCAGTGGTTTAAAAACCAACTTGAGCACAACTCTCGTCGGCAGTTTCTGACCGAATGCACTACCGGCTTGGGCGCGCTGTGGCTGACGCTGCAGCAGTCGGCCCTCGCCTCGACGAGTCCAAACGCCGCGCCGCCCATCGCCAGGGCGAAACGCGTCATCTATCTGCACATGATCGGCGCGCCCAGCCAGCTGGAACTGTTCGACTACAAGCCGGAACTCGAAAAATACGACGGCAAGGACTGCCCCCAGGAGTATCTGGAAGGCAACCGCTTCGCGTTCATTCAGGGCACCCCCAAGATGCTGGGGCCGCAGTATCCATTTCAACAACACGGCAACAGCGGCATGTGGGTCAGCGATCGGCTGCCGCACTTCGCCAAGCACGTCGACGACGTCTGTTTCATCAAGACGATGAGCACCGACCAGTTCAATCACGGGCCCGCGCAGCTGATGGTGCATACGGGCCAGTCGCGCATCGGTTATCCCTCGATCGGTTCCTGGGTGACCTACGGACTGGGCTCGGAGAATCAAGATCTGCCCGGCTTCATCGTCTTGCTCTCCGGTGGCAGGCAGCCGCGCGTCGGTAAGGCGCTGTGGAGTGGCGGCTTTCTGCCGTCGGTCTACCAAGGCGTCCACTGCCGCTCCAAAGGTGATCCGGTGCTCAACATTACCAATCCCAAAGGCGAATCGCGGACTGAGCGTCGCGCACTGCTCGACGCGTTGCGTAAGCTGAACGAGCAATCGCACCAGACGTTCGGTCATCCCGAAACGCTCACCCGCATCGCCCAGTACGAAATGGCCTTTCGTATGCAAACTGCCGCCCCCGAAGCGATGGACATTTCGCAGGAACCCGCGCACATCCAAGACTTGTACGGTGCTCAGCCCGGCAAGGAGTCGTTTGCTAACAACTGTTTGCTCGCGCGGCGATTGGCCGAACGGGGTGTTCGTTTCATTCAACTGTTCGATTGGGGTTGGGACTCGCACGGAGCCGCTCAAAGCGAAGCACTGAACGGAGGCTTTCAAGACAAGTGCGAACAAGCAGACCAACCGATGGCTGCTTTGTTGACCGATCTCAAGCAACGTGGCATGTTGGACGACACGCTGGTCGTGTGGAGCGGCGAGTTCGGACGCACCTCGATGCGCGAAAACCGCGGCGGTGCGACGATGACCTTCGTCGGACGGGATCACAACCCGAATGCGTTCACCCTGTGGATGGCCGGCGCCGGCGTCCGTCCCGGTTTTTCCTATGGCGAAACCGACGAAATGGGCTACCAGGCCGCGCTCAACGAAGTACCGCTGCGCGACTTTCACGCCACGTTGCTGCACCTGCTCGGCATCCAGCATGACCGTCTGTCCGTCCCTTTCCAAGGACTGAACCAAAAACTCACCGGCGTCAAACCGGCGCAGGTGATTCGCGAAGTTCTGGCGTAACCAGTTCGCCTCGCAGAGCGCAGCCAACGAACGCCTATTCTACCCGACCCACTGGCCCAATTTCAGCAACAAAGTTCGGCCAGTCGCCAACGGAGCCATTCGGAAGAGATGGCGACGTAGATCGAGATCTGCAAGTAGTGGGATGCACCAGCGGCCAGTCGCACCGCCTGTGGAATCGGCAGTCAGGAAATTACCTGGAAGCGAAGCGTTACCGGCCCCCTCTCCCAAGAAGCACGATTCGAGTATGCTTAATCGGACCCGTCGGATGTCTCGGATGACTTGGGAGAGGGTTGGGGTGAGGGGACTACAAGCTCATGGGTTCACAACAGAATCCGAATACCACCGAGAGAGCGCGAAAACTGCGAGCCACGCAGACAAGTGCCGAGTCTTTGCTATGGCAGCGACTTCGAGGACGGAAGCTTGGCGGTCTAAAATTTCGACGTCAGCATCCTCTCAGACCTTTCATTGTTGATCGCGTTTGCATCGAAAAACGCTTTATCATGGAGCTCGATGGCGAGTACCACGAACGCATCTACAAGCGTGACCAAAGGCAGCAGTTGGAAGCTGCCGGCTGGCAAGTCGTTCGCTTTAGCAATGCAGATGTGCTTGGCGACGTGGAGTCGGTGGCAATAGCCAGCGCACAGCTTCTGCAAATTGAAGGTGACTCAAGCGGCTGATAAATTTCCCTCACCCCAACCCTCTCCCAAATTGGGTGGAGGGCTTCGGTTCAGCCAATAGCAACGACAACCCTGCTTCTGGGAGAGGGGGCCAACAGCGCTGCGCTTCACAGGATATTCAGGTCTGAGTTACGTGCCGAGAAGTAAACCTTCAACCTTGGAAACCGCTGTATGATTCCACATTCGGCCAGTCCCACCGCTTGTGGAAACTTAGTGAACCAAATCTAGGGAAAAAGCTGCACTGCCTTGGTTTTGAACAGAAAACAGCATGTTCGGAAATCGCTTACTTTGCTGCGGAAAATGCCATCCGTTAGATTCACCGACCGCACTTAGCAGCATCGGTTCGAGCTGCGGTGGGTCCCACCTCCAGCAGCTAGCTAACTGCTACTTCTCCTCGAATTGCTCATCGAACGGGCGGTTCTATCGACGAATTCGCGCTATTTTCGGATTTCTTTTTGAGTTGTATTGCATTTGAAGACACGCCGTCTTATATTCCGTAGACATATTGTCTTCAACCAAATCGGGCTGGGCATCATGGCAAAGAAGAAGCAAGCGGCATCCGATGCCGAGTTGGCCATATTAAGACTGCTATGGGAAGACGAATCCCTTACGGCCAGAGAGATTCGTGAGGTGCTATATCCGAATGGTACATCCTCAGACCACGGTACAGTTCAGAAGCTACTCCAGCGACTGGAAAACAAAAAACTGATTTCCCGAGACAGCAGCTCTTTCGTCCATGTTTTTCAAGCCAAAGTCACGCAAAGCGAAATGGCGGGGCAACAGCTGGAATCTCTTGCTGAGAAGCTTACCGAAGGTTCTCTAGTCCCATTCATCATGCATGCAGTGGGTAGCAAGAAGCTAACCCCACAAGAGCGAAAAGAAATCCGCAAACTGCTAGATGGCAAAAGCAAAACTCCCAGGAGTCACAAATCATGATGGCTTTCCTTTTTGAAATTGGCGTGACAAATGTAATTCTGACTGCCGTCCTCGCACTCGTTGTCTTGGCCACGACACGAATCTGGCGAAATCCTCACCTCGCACATTTCTTGTGGCTAATAGTGCTTCTGAAGTTGGTCACGCCGCCACTGATTAATGTGCCTGTATCACTCAAGTTTAGTTGGGATGAAAACAAAGGTGCTGCATCGGCCGCGGTAGATTCTGGTGAACTGTTTCCTGTCTCACCTTTTGAAGCTACGCAAGACAGCAGTCTCGCATTTGAATCTATAGACTCTGCAGCAGTATTGGATGAGTTGCCAGTAGCAGCAGTCGTCAGCCAGGAAGCACCTATCCCCTTCGTGACTAGTCCAAGAGTAAAAAGTCCGTGGCCAGTCTCTACCGCTGCTGTCTGGTTGGGTGGCTCTCTACTGTGTGGGCTCTTGGCTTGTGTACGAATTTTGCAGTTTCACCGAAAGCTGAAAGAGACGGAGCCTGCGGGAGATGACATTCAACGAATTGGCAAATCGGTTGCAAATGAGCTGGGCCTGAAGGTCTATCCAGATTTGCGAATTACTGATAGCCGACTTAGCCCATTGGTTTGGCCAATTGGTCGACCCACTACGGTGCTCTTGCCAATTGGTCTCGTAGAAGATTTTGATGACGAGCAACTCAGAACGATTGTAGCCCATGAGTACGCCCACATTGCTCGCAAAGATTGCTGGGTCCGCTGGCTAGAGGTCGTGTGCACAGTTTTGTATTGGTGGAACCCATGTCTGTGGCTTGCACGCCGGGAAATCAGGCAAGCTGAAGAATTGTGTTGCGACTCGTTAGTCATGGAGTCTTATCCAGGCTGCTCTCATGCTTTTGGTGAGTCCTTGCTTAGGGTCAGTGATTATCTATCCGGTGTTCCACGTGGAGCCACATTCCTCGTGAGTGAAATGCGAGGTGCAGGCCAAATGAAGAAAAGAATCGAGATGATAGTAAATGAAAAACTACCCCGTCGCCTCTCACGAACCATGCATATTGTTCTAGTTTTTACGGCATTGGCTATTCTGCCGCTATCTGCCGAAGAGCCTCAGCGTGAAAGTACTAAATCTGTTGAGAAAATCACTGCTGTGTCAATTATTGATGTCGTTGAAGGGATGAAGGCCAACGAACAATCTATTAATACTTTGCTGGTCAAATATCAGACTGAATCCACACACAATTTTACCAAACCAGGAAGTGGCCCATTGGGCGAGAATATGATTGAGGATGATGCAGTTTCAATGACACGTAAAGGTAGCGTTTCCTGGGAAGTGATGCGGGATGGGCGGGGTCGAATGGAGGCAAAGTACACGAAGGCAAATAGCCGTTTTGATGGGAGCAAAACGAAAAAACAAGAGGAATATGTCTCAACGTTCAATGGTTCAAGTGGGCAATTCCTAACAATAGTTAGCACACCGACTGACGTTGTAGTACAACGCAGCCAAAGTCCAACGGAGAGTTTCATGGTAACTGCTCCTACACCCTTTGACATAACAATCCAGCAATTAGGCAAACCAAATAGCACCCTTGTATCTGAGAATGGCGGCAAGATTATTGGGAACAAAGAATGGGAGAAACGTTCAGTCGTCGTCGTTGAATGCTCCCCAGTCGTTGTTCGAGATGACTACCTCTACAAGCATCAATTCTGGGTTGATGCTGAACGGAATTACACAGTAGTTCGCACGCAAAGCTATGTGCAGCGAGGAACTGGAAAGCCTTGGGGACTACACTATCAGATTGACAGAAAGCGGCTCCAAGAAGTGACGCCAGGAGTCTGGTTGCCCAAAGTCGTTGACATTTGGAATTATCACGTTACTACGGAGGGTCAATATTTTCTGACAAGTCGAAACCACATCGAGGCTTCTGATTGGTCAGTAAATGAAGCGTTAAACGCCTCCCGGTTTGAATTGGAACCGGAAGGTATCAATCAAATAGGTAATCCGATTGGCCCTGTCTTGAATCCTGTGGAGAACAATGGAACTTCCCAAGATACGGCTCAACCTGCACAACCAGAAGATGCCACGCCGGGCTTTCGGGACATGGTTGTGAAAGTGGTCGACAGTCAGGGAAAAACTGTTCCTCAGACAGGCATTTATGTGGCTATTTGGCCTGCGGGCAGCTACAAAACATCGAAACGCAATTATACGACAGACGAAGAAGGGAAAGTAACAGTACTAGTGCCGCATCCACCCAGGCTTTTCC
Source organism: Bythopirellula sp. (assembly GCA_965228965.1). Lineage (GTDB taxonomy): Bacteria > Planctomycetota > Planctomycetia > Pirellulales > Lacipirellulaceae > Bythopirellula. Next base: position 2,668,306 of record OZ245849.1, on the reverse strand, counting down.
GCATGTGGACTCAAAAAGATGGTTATGTACCTCTGTTCGCTCAATGGTGGCCTGAACATCAACCTGACGGGCATCTTATCCCAAATGAGTTTACCTTTACCTTACCTAGTGGGACTGAGGTTGGTGGTGTTGTTAAGGATGATGATGGCAATCCCATCGAAGGTGCGATAGTGGAAGTTGCATTAGGAAATCTAATCGACGAAATGGGTAGACGGCCCGCACCCTCCATGTGGCTCGCTGAAGTCCCTGGTCCTGGCAGCAACCCTTGCATTACTGACGCAGAAGGACGATGGACTCTGAATAATGTCCCTGCGGGAGACGAAATCTTCATTCGCGTAAAGCTGACTCATCCGAACTACATTAGCGATACAACTTGGGGTGGTTTGCAAGAAGAGCAATCCATCTCAATGAAAGCTTTTCGTGAAAAGTCAGCCACGATTGCAATGCATAGAGGCGGCATCGTCACCGGAGCCATAACCGACCCAACTGGAAAACCAGTTTCCGAGGCAGTAGTTATCTGGGGAGACAATCCTTATGAGCAAGAAGGCAGTCAGGAGGTACGCACAAATGCCGACGGCGTGTACCAATTGCATCCATTAGGCTCAGGGACAATGAATGTAACTGTAGTCGCACCCGGTTGGAGCCCAGAGTCGCGGACTATCGATATAGCAGCTGCTGGCTCTACAGAAGATTTCCAACTCGAAAAAGGGAATTCTCTTCGTATCCGTTTTGTTGACGAAAATGGTGATGCAGTACCAAGCGTCCACGTGGGTATCCGTGGGTGGCGAGGGAGTCAGTCACTTTATAGTCACAGACATCCCAATGTCCTTAACACGAGAATTCCCATGAAATCTGAGAAAGACGGAGTGTTCCAATGGGATTGGGCTCCTGCTGACGAAGTTGATTATTCGTTCTATGCAGAAGGCTATCGCGAACTGCGACAGAGTCTAGCAGCCAGTGAGACAGAGCACACTGTCACGTTACATCGACGGTTGTGAGGAGTTAGCGCTGCCGATGCAATAATTCCGACCGAACGATCTTCGTCGTGGCGAACGAACTGACTATATGCGACGTAAGGCCCAATTTGGTAGCGGTGGAGAAAACAATCGCTCAGCTCAAGCGTCGTTGTCGATAATCGGAGCCGGTGGAATCGGCGCGGGTGCCGGTGGTAGCGGCACAGCGTCGTTCGCGTCCTCAGGTCTTGCGGGCGGTAGATTTGGGATCTCGTCGAGAACCTCGATCTGCGGATATCGATCCTCAGGAACGGAGATATCTTCGACAGGCTCCTGCCGTGCGATCGAGTCGGGCGAGATGAGCGGCACGTTCATTAGGGCGTGGACGTCCGCCAGATCGTCCCGCAGTCGGTCGGCGCCAAGTAACTTGAGGTTGCCATGTTCGCCCAACGCGAGGAGTACGTTGCCATCGTCCGACAAGACGGCACTGGCGATCGCTTCTCCGGAAAACACCTGGAGCGTTGCCCGATACTGATCGAGCTGGCAATCCCACAGCTTCAGCTCTCCGCGCTCGCCGAACAACAGTAGTAGTTCGTTGCCAGGAAGCAAACCTCCAGGCACTTCGCGGACGACATTCACACGGGAAACCGTCTCGCCCGAGTTCAAGTCGATCACGAGCACTTCACGATCATACTTCTGAAAGATGACTAGATAGTTCCCGTCGGTGGAATACTGTAGCTGTGTTTCCGTTTGTACCAAGGGCAATCGGATCGTCCGAGTTTGCTTGGAGTCGACATCCACTAGCTTGGCTAAAGTATGCGCTGACGAAGCCGGTAAATCGTCTGCGTTCTTTAGCACCATCAGGGTGTGACCACCCGGAACGAATTTCACTTGGTCAACTTGGTCACCGTCTGGAGGGAGTTGCCACAACAACTTCCGAGTATCCAGATCATAGCTGCGGACAGTGCGATCATTTTCCAGCAACGTGGCAAACCGAGTTAGGTCGTCGGAAACGACGATCTGTTTGATGGCGAGCGGTTGTACGAGGTCGGGATAGTGTTCTCCCCACAGCTCTTCGCCCTTTCCTGACTGCAGATCAAAACGAAGCAATCTATCAGGCCCTGCTAAGATGAGATGCGACGCGTCGTCCGACAGCTTCGCGTCGGTCAGGTCATTTTGAACAGGATTGACCTGAAAAGACCCTGCAATTGCTTCACTGAGCCCTTCGCTGAAATTGCCGAATATGCCAAGCGCGTTCTTTCCTTGCGGCGGTTCGTATTCGGGCGGATCCTGAAAGTCGCGGGTTGCGAGAGACTTGGCATCGGCCAGCGCGAACTTCTCCATCTGAAAGAAGATGGGAGTCGGATACTCAGTCTCGCCCGGCGGTAGTGGTTGAGAGTAGTCGATCCCTTCGTCCGACGTATCGGGCCCAAGCGCGAGAAGAATGGCTGCTTCGCCTGTGGGTGTCAGCAGCAATCGACGTGGCCGCTCGACGGTGGGAGTGAATTGCTGTCGTGGCGTGGCGAGTTCCGCAATACTCCACAGTCGCAGCGATTGATCTAGTCCGATGGAAGCCAGTTGCTTGCCATCCGGCGAGACCGCAATGCTAACTACATCGCCTAGGTGTACCGGAATCCACGAAGTTTCCAGTGGAGCACCGAGTCGAACCACCTGCACCACGGGTCGACCTTCCATGGCAGCCGCTAGGACGGAACCTTGGCGATCGGTAGCAACGAACTGGTTTCGATCCCCTTCGACAAACACACCGGAGTGCACCCGACCGAGGTCAATCCCCTGCTGTGCCGAGGGACCGTCGAAGTCCAATCGCTGAAACAGCAGCTCGGTATCAAACTCGATCTCGTCAAAGTAGGCAAGCGAATCGATTTCAGAAACCGATTCTTCGACGTACTGCAAGCCCAAGAAAAGGGCGGACTGCGGATTCGAACCGACGAGCAGAGAAGTCTTGTTGGCTGTCGCTGGTCCGATTCGGAAGGTTTTGCCAACTTGATTATCGGTATCGTACAACCACAGATACTCGCCCTCTGCCGTGTGGCACGGCGTCGTCAACCATTTGCCATGCACGTAGAACCCTTCTGCAAGATTGAATTCTTCGCCTACCTGGAGGACCTTCGTCACCTGCTCGCCAGTTTGAAGATTGTGACGCTGCCATTGGTACCACCGATTGATCAACTGTCCCATCTCATCGGTCGCTGGTACTATGGAGTCTTCATACTCGGGGTGCATGGACGCGTATTCGAACTCGGAGAGGAAGGCATGCAGCGAGTATCCTCGCTCCGTTGCGCACAACATACTGTTGTGAGGCACGAAGAGCTGTCGATCGATACGTCGCTCGCGGGACGCGATATCCCATACCTGGACGGTGGTGAGCAGGCTTCGATCAGGTGACATCGTTGGTTGGTGTTGCTCATGTGCCACTGCCAAGGAGCTGCCATCGAGGGCAAATACGAGGCGATCGACGGATTCGAATTCCGTCTGTAAGCTAGCCAGCTGCTTGCCGGTTTGAGTGTTCCAGAGCACAACCTCGCCAACTGCGCTGCCGCCAGTTGCGAGTAACTGCCCATCAGGCGAGTAGCCGAGCGCGAACGACTTGGGTTTGCTGATCGGGATAGTAAACTGCTCTCGCACTACCTGCTTCATCAGACAGTGCCACACAAAGTCGCGATGGCGAGGCGGACAGCGTTCCTCGTCTTCCAGTAGGAATCTCGCCATCATCAGGTCAGTGCCCAGCTGCGCAGTTGCCTCGCTGAGCGTGCTGTTGTAGGCGACTCGCGACGCCTTTCGCTCCTGCTCGACGGCGATACTACGAGCCTTCTCTGCCGCCTGAAAGCTCTGCTTCGCTTCTGCCTCGGAGGTAATCGCACGATCTCGCTGTCGTTGTGCCTCGTCGCGTTCGTTACTGACGGCAACAAACGAAATCGCAGAGACTGTCGCAACAAGTAGCAGTCCGACCCCGGTAGCAAGCGTGACGCCACGGTGCCGTCGTGTCCAGCGCTGAATCTTCTGTAGCCCGCTATCGGGCATCGCTTGGATCGACTCGTCGGCCAAACAACGCTGGATGTCTTCAGCCAAGGCTTGAGCGCTTTGATAGCGATCAGCAGGCTGATGGGCCATCGCCTTGAGGCAGATCGCTTCCAGTGGTTTGGTGATACGTGGATTGATCGTGCGCGGAGGGGGAAAGATGCCGGTTTGCACTGCGGCCAAAACGACACCGATGTCAGAACCGTTGTATGGAGGTTGTCCGGTCAGCATGTGGTAGAGTGTCGCGCCCAGACTGTAGACATCGCTCGTAGAATCCAACTCGTCGATGCGGCCCGTTGCTTGCTCGGGGCTCATATAGTGGGGAGTGCCAACGGTCGAGCCGAGTTGCGTCGGCGCGGAGTCGGACGCAGAAGCTGGATACAATGCACTTTCATCGATGGGCGTGGCGTGCTTGCTCGTTTCAGCGCCAACTTTCGCCAAGCCCCAATCGACAACGAGTGTTTCGCCGTAGTTTCCCAGCATGATATTGCCCGGTTTCAGGTCGCGATGCAGCACGCCACGGCTATGTGCGTACTCCATCGCATTGCACACATCGATGAAACGTTGCAGCAGCTTCCGCAACTCAAGATCAAAACCGTCGTCGGTCGGTTCCTTGGCGAATTGCTGATGGAAACGGCGCGTGGCATCTTCCATGCTGTCGCCACGCACGAAGCGCATGGCATAAAACGGGCGGCCGTCAGCGTAGTGCCCAAGTCCGTAAACGGGCACGACGCCGGGATGTTCCAAGCCGCCGGTGACCTCTGCCTCCAACACGAACCGGGCACGGGCATCTTGATCGTCGGCAAAGCGCGTTTGCAGCTCCTTCAGCGCCACCTCACGCGAAAGTTCATTATCGAGCGCGACCGACACCTGACCGATGCCACCTTTGGCGTGCATATGCTTGACTCGGAACCGAATGGTGTCCTCTTGTCGCGAAGCGTGTCGAGGCGATTCGGAGCTCGACGCATTCACTCGCGTAGACAAGTGGGCCAACGTGGCATTCAAGTCAGGGAAGCCTAGCGTCCGTAGCTCGTCCTCGAGCGAATCCGTACCGCTGAGCGTCGCGAGGCTTTTTGCCGCATTGTTGCTATGCAGGGCGAGATGATCCTCGACCAGCGCGTCGAGCGTGCGCTTCGAGTCCTCGGCGAGCGCTCCCTGCTTCAACAGAATCTCACCCAACGAATCGGACTCGCCGGCGTGTCGAACTTGCACCGCCTCGATCATTTGCTGTCGGTCGACAAACTCCATTTGCACAGCAAGCACACCATAGAGCAAGTCGCGATCAGAGAAACGTGTCGACATTTGATGTCAGGGTATAGGTTGCTGGCAGTCGCCCCGGGAGATCTCCTTGAAACTATATCTTAATGAGCAATCCACTAACGCTCCAGCTGAGCAAGCACCAAGGCGTCCGCATCGTGGAGCTGGTACCAGCCGCAAGTTGCACGGGCGAGTTCGAACTCTCGAGCGACTGCCATACATGACGCAGATTCGACGACACCTTTGTGTCCAAGATGCGAATTTTTTGGGAGCCCGACCGCGCGTCGCCTCCGATCGAAACCGGGAGCGAGATCCTGGATTTTGGCCGTTTCCCACGGTATGCTGTGTAACTAGGATCAAAGGACGGATCTAGAGCCTATGGGGCGTCCCGATTATTCGACATGAAATCGTAGCCGCCGACCTGGTGATGTCGGTCTTCCATCATGATGACGCAATCTGCGACCAATACACGCTCGGTTTCTGTCAGATTCTACGTAGTCGTTCTTGTGCTCGGGACGTTTCTACCGGCGGTCTTTGCTCAAACCGCCAATAGCCAGACCCTGCAAGAACTCTCGGATCGGTATGATGAGCAGTTCGAACGCGAGGACTACGAAGCGGCCGTCAAGACGGCACGCCAAGGGTTGGAGATTGCCGATCGAGGGCGTGATCCCGAAACGCAGATTGCCTGGCTCGATGGATTGGGCGACGCGTTGTTCGAGCAAGACGGTAAAGAGCTGGAGGCCGCGAAGTACTACAAACGTTCCTTAGACATGGAAATCGATTTTCGCGGTGCCAAGCATGAGAATGTTGCTTGGGGCCTGCGCAACCTAGCCAACGCCTATTTTTGGGCTGAGCACTATCAACAGGCGCTTGATCTCTATCGGCAAGCCGCGACACTGTTCGAGCAACTGCCCGACATCGACAGCACCGACTTGGGCTTTGTGTTCAATGGTTTAGGCAATTCTCATTTCGCGCTGGGTGAATACAGCAAGGCTGAGGCACCATTGGCTCGGGCATTAAAGCTGCAAGAGAGCAGCGAAGAGGCCGACGTGCTAGACACCGCAGCTTACGCAAGCGATTTGGCCGGTTGCTTGCAACTCCTCAATCAATGTTCGCGCGCGATACCTCTGTTTGAGCGAGCGCTGACCATCTATGACAAAGAACTGGGGCCACGACACGTTGATTCCACAGAGACGCTCGCCGGGCTGGGCGATGTTTACTATTCGCTTAACAAATACGATCAAGCCGGTCGTTACTACGAGCAAGCCCAAGAAATCCGCGAGCGGGAGCTAGGTCCCGAGCATGCCGATACCCTGTGGATCACTAACGTGCTGGCTTCTTTGCAGCGTGACCAGGGTCGCTATGCGGAGGCGGAGCCGCTGTTCCAGCGCGTCATCGACATTCGTGAGAGGACGCTAGGAGCCAACCACTTCGACCTCTCGGTCAGCCTGGGCGACCTTGCCTTGCTCTACAGCCGGCAGGGGCGATACGCGAAGGCGGAGATGCTCTATCAGCGTACTTTGAAGATTCAAGAAAATCAGCCCAGTCCCTCGCATCGAGATGCCGCGCAAACGATCTCGTACCTGGCGGATGTGGCGATCTACCAGAACAAACATCGTCAGGCAGAATCGCTTTACAAACAAGCGATCGACCGTCTCAAGAAAGTGCTCGACGCGTCCGACGAAAACCGCGATATGGATCTTGCTTGGCAGTACTTTGGACTTGGGAACGTGAATCTGGTTCGCGAATCCTTCGCAGACGCGGAAACGAATATCCGTCGTGCCACGAAAATGTTTGAGGAGACCTTGGGGCCGGAGGATTATAGTCTCGTCGCGGCGCATGAGTTATTGGGACAGATCTACGTTGAGCAAGAGAAATACGAGCAAGCGGAACCGCTCCTCAAAAAATCGCTCGGAATCATCCAACAGACGCACGGCGTTGATCATCCAGACAATGCCTTCTTATTCATGGATTTGGCAAATCTCTATCGTAAGCAAGGAGATGCCGAAAAGGGTTTGGAGCTGATTGATCAGGCGATCATTATTCTGGATCGAGTCAGCGCTTCGGCCGACGATCGAGCGAACGGATACTTCATCCGAGCCCAGATCGCCTGGGATCTAGACGAGCGTAGCGATGCCCTTGCCGATCTGCGCAAGTCAATGAGCTTAGCCGAACAGCAACGAACACGCTTTTCAGGCGGAGAAAGACAGCGAGCAGCAGCGTTTAGTGAGCTGTTAGAACCGTTTGAGAAAATGATCCAATGGCAGCTCGAAGTGGGTGATGTAGGAGCCGCTTTGGGCGCTATCGAGCGAGCAAAGGCGCGATCTTTGCTGGATGAGCTACAGGTCGCCGGGGCTGATCTCCAGGCTGGCCGATCGAAGCTTGAACGAAAACAACTACGAGAGCTGGAGGGCAAACTGCAGGCCCGAGTCATGGAATTGGAAAAGCGATTCGCCGCAGCTACCGAGAATAGTGAGATTGAGTCGCTCACGGACGAACTGACAGAAGCACGCAACGCTCTCTACTCGCATCATGAGAAGTCGCGTTCTTCTAGCCCCGTCTACCGCAACTTGCTTTCCGTCGGCGCCGCACCGCCCCGATTGAGCCAGGTCCGCCGGAATCTGCTGCAAGAGGGCGATCTGCTGCTGGTCTACTACTTTGGCGAAAAAGCGGGCTATCTCATTTCGATGAGTCGAGAAGGTGAGAAACTCTCGCGTTTGGATGTCGACGAGGACCAGGCAACGATCCTGGAGATCGACGCCGGTCCGCTTTCAGCCGATCAGCTCAAAAACCTGCTCTCAGGCAACGACTCCAGTTTGCTTTCACGATTACGTAACCAACAGCTTGACGTTGCGACGGAGAAGAAACTCGCAGCGCTGGCACGAGTCTTGTTGCCGGGCGATTTGCTCCGCTCGCTCTCGAGCGGTCAGGTGAACCACCTACTCATCGTGCCTGACGGACCACTTGCCCTGTTGCCCTTCGAGACGCTGGTCGTCGAGACGAAGCCGAAAACGAGTTTCCTGCTCGATCGAGGTCCTCCGATCGATTACGGCCCGTCGACGGCAGTCATGCTGAATCTAGGGCGCCGCGTCTCAAGTTCAAATTCTGCACCGACGTCGATCCTGACCGTTGGCAATCCTGCTTATGGTCCTGCCTCATCGCTCGACGACTCCACGATGCTCGCTGGGCTTACGACTCGCTCGTCTTACCGAGCTGCAGGCGGAAGACTTGCGCCGCTTCCGTTTTCAGGTCGTGAAGTGGAGTGGGTCGAGAGTACGTTTAAGAAACAAGGTGTCGACAGTCAACGTTTCGAGGGCGCGACTGCCACAGAGGCAAACATTCGCCAGGCCGTCAAAGGATGTCAGATCGTGCACTTCGCCTGTCATGGTTTGGTGGATCAGAGCTTTGGAAACTTTTTTGGCTCGCTGGCACTTTCCCCAGGCTCAGGGTCGGCAAACTCCTCTGACGATGGTTTCTTGACTCTACCAGAGATTTGTAGTTTGGATCTGAAGGGGTGCGAGTTGGCAATCCTTAGTGCCTGTGATACGAACTACGGTCCGCAGCAACAGGGCGAGGGTGTTTGGAGCCTGTCGCGAGGATTCCTTGTGGCTGGGTCACAGCGGGTCGTGGCCAGCAGCTGGCTGGTAGACGACGAAGCTGCTGCCAGCATTGTCAGCGTGTTCTGCAGCTATATCGCCCAGGCGAAAGCAAAAGGAGAGCAGCCCGATTACGCAAAAGCTCTGCACGAAGCCAAGCGTTGGGCCCGAAAACAATCCAAGTGGAGCAACCCGTACTACTGGGGCACGTTTGTCTTGGTAGGACCTGGATAGTCGTGTGAAGAGTGCTCGACCCGCAGACTAAATTCAAGAGGACGAATGAACCAAGGACCTTATCGCATGTCTAGGCTAACAGCAGTTGCAAGGTACATCGTCGTTGCCCAGCTGGTGGCGATCTTATCACTTCACTCGCTGTCCGTTCGTGGGCAAGGTGACACTAGTGCAGGTTCCTTGGACCAAGTCCAGAATTCGGCACCTTCGTTCATGGTGCGAGTTGGCGTCGATAAGCCCTCGCGCACTTATCACGATGGCGAAGTGCTGAAGCTCACTGCCACGTCTGAGCGTGCTGGTTATCTGTACGCGTACTATCAGCAAGCCGACGGTGCGACTTACCAAATCTATCCGAACAAAGCGCAATCAGACAATCGAATCGCTGCACGGACACCGATTCAACTGCCGACCGCCGCAGATCGGTTTCGCTGGGTCGTTGCCCCACCCTTTGGCGAGGAGAGCATCAAAGCGGTCGTCTCGACTGAAAAACTGAGTGCGGCGGACAAGGAGCAACTGGAAGCCAATCTCTTTTCCCCAGTCAATGAAGAGGAACTCAAGGGGTTGCGCACTGAGTTGCTTACCAAGTCACCCTCAAGCTGGGCTGAGCACTCCGTGAACGTGACGACGCTTCCCGCGGCGGCCCCTCCAAAGCCAACCAACAAGCGATTCGGAGTTTTCTGCGGTGTTTCTGAACACCGTTATCACTATGTGATTAAGGCCGTGACCGAAGGGAAAGAAGGTCTCGACATTCCCGGTTGCGATCGTGATGCCGCTACCCTTGGCGAACTACTGACGACCGTTGGCGGTCTTGAGCGAGTCAAGATATTTGTCAACAAACAGGCGACTCGCGCTAACTTCGAACAGGCGGTTACGCAATGGTTGCCCTCAGTCTCCAAGCCGGGCGACGAGGTGTTCATCTTCTTCTCGGGGCACACCGGGCAAATCCCCGACGATGCAAACGACGAGGGCGATGGTCAGGACGAGATCTTGTTGACCCACGATTTTGCCGGGCCGGCAATGCTGACTTACCTGTTCCAGCAGCAACAAGCGAACAAACTTGATCAAGCTGGGCTAGAACGCTTCAGGCAGCTGGTGTTGATTTCTGGCATTAAGCCCGGAGCAACGGAACAGCCCTCTGACGAACAGATCGCGAGCAATCTGATGCGCAGCACAGGAGTCTCTGATGACTTGCTGGGCCGCTGGGTACAAGCTCTCGACGGCCGCCGAGTGATCGTGATTCTCGACACTTGCTATTCTGGTGGATATGCCAACGTCGAGAAGAGTTTTTCCGCCGCCGACGTTAAGGACAAAATCGATTTCCTCGACACCGAACTGGGGCGATTGAAAGATATCGGGCAGACCGACGCACTGCTGCTAGGATCGTCGAGCGTGAAGAAGGAGTCGCGATTTCGCAGCGACGATTTCCCAGACGGTCGGGGGCCACTCGGGGCGATGACATCGTTTCTGGTTGAAGCACTGATCGATCCTTCTGGCAGCATCTCGATGCAAGCTGCTTTCGAGCATTGCCAAACTGGGATGACTGCCTATTTCCAGAGCTTCCCCGAAGAGTACCGACATGCCCCTGTTCTCATTGGCGAGAATAGTGACCAGATCATGTTGAGGCCTTAGCTTCCGGCCAATTGTTCGCCGATTCATTTGCTCCAGCGACTGGACACCCTACGAATGCTCAACCAGGCCTTTTCAATTCTGATACCGCTGGTCACTGTTGGTTGTTTTCTGCCCACCGGTGTTCGCGCTCAAGGCAGTAATCAATCTATTGGCAACAGTTGGGCACTGCTGATGGCGGTTGAGCAATACGACAAGGCGCCATCCTTGCGCTATACTTCCAACGATGTACTCGAGTTGACAGACGCCCTGACTCAGCGCGGATTGTACAACGCTCGGAATCTGGTGACCCTTTACGACCGCGCCGAGGACAAACAGTTTCTGCCGTCGCAAGAGAACATGATGCGCGAAATTGGCGCCTTTCTGAAGCGTCCGCAAGCCGACGATAGCGTGCTGATCTACTTTTCTGGTCATGGGTTTCGAGATGACTCGAACACACTGTTTTTAGCTCCCAAAGATTGTGATCCTAAGAATCCCGCCGACACAGGCGTGCCGGCTCGTTGGCTTCGCGAGCAGCTCGCAAGTTGCCCAGCGAAGTTCAAACTGCTGGTGCTGGACGCGTGTCACGCAGGGAACGAGAAAGGAGACGACACCGATCGCGTTCGCTCGGACGAACTCGGGGACGTCTTCCGCGGTCTCGAAGGCGTGGCGACGATTGCCAGTTCCACAGGCGATCAAAAGAGCCTGATGTGGGACGAGAAACGTCAATCGTTGTTCAGTTACTGGCTGGTCCAAGCATTGAAGGGGCACGCCGACGGCAACAACGATGGCGTTGTCAGCTTCAGCGAGGTGTACCCCTACGTTTATGGGCAAGTGAGCCGAACAGCCCAGGCGCGATTCCGCAGAAAACAACAACCCGTGCGAATCGTCCGTAGCGGCACTCTTGGTGATCCCGCGATCAACCGGCTAAGACCGCAGACGTTGAAGCGTGTTTTAGCAGACACCGCCGAACAGATCGCTTGGGCGTTAGAATTCGACGAGCTAGACTCGGTGGGAGTGTTGGAGTTTTCAGGCCGTTCAAACAACACCGAACTGTTGGGAGGAGATTTCGGACTGCTTGGCAGCTACTGCGCCGAAGAGGTGAATCGCCAGCTTCTGACCCTCGGTGTCGGGCAGTTCAAAGTCGTCGATCGCCGTCGACTGCACGAAGCGCTCTCCCAGCAACGGTTCCGCCTGGCCGATCTGGCCTCGACGAAGTCTTTGGAATCACTGGCCGACTCCGTAGGAAACATGCCGGCTCTGGTGCGAGGTTCCTTTCTGAACCGTACCGGTGAAGTGATCAACATCCAAACCGAAGTCGTGCAGACAGGCGGAATAAGCCAGTCTGCCATGGCGGGAGGGGTCGCCGCGCTAAACGAATCGGAATGGGCGATGATTGGCAAGAGCGCTGTGGTCACGGATCGTCGCCCTCAGACCGACGAACAGACTGGCCAGTTTCTGACCACTAGCGCTACGGTCGTGCGAAACATGGAGGAAAATTCGCGTCAGGCGAATCCCGCGCTGTCAGAGGATTTTCCCTTTCGCGTGCGCGTAATGGTCAACAACGTCGAACGCAAACCTCAAAGCAAAGGGAACGATCTGATCGTCCCGCTGGCTGAGGGCGAAGTCTACTCCGTTTGGATCGACTATCGAGACTTAGGCCCGAATGCCGACAAACCCGTATTTATGCGATTGCTCGTCGACGGGCTGAATACCATGCCTGAGAAACTTTCGACCAAAGGAGTGAAAACTCTGGCATGGGGCCAGCGCGTCAATCTCAGCGAGGCCAGGCACTGGGTCCTCGATCCGTCGAAGCGACGCACTTGGGCGATCAAAGGGTTTTACACGGGTGTTGGCACCGGCAACGATACGTATCGTGAGTTTACCGTGGTCGACGCACAGCAATCGCTCGCAGCACGGCAACATTTCAGCGAGAACATCGGCCTAATCACTGCTGCGTTTTATGAGCGCGAAGGCGGGCAACGCGCCGTCGGAACCGGCGCCGGTGTCGAACGAGAGGAGCAGGTCGGCCTGTACCGCAAAGGCGGATCCGTGGGCAATCTACTGGGAGTCGTCCACATCCGCTACGTCTCGCCCGACGCGTTGCAGTAAACTGTCATCGTGCCGACGGAGCAGTTCGGATGAGCAACAAATCTGCTCGAGGTTTGCGAGAAGCGGTATCTACCAGCAGCGAGTCCTACTCTGGTGGAATCGGCCGTCGAGAAATTACATCGAAGCGAAGCGTTACCGGCCCCCTCTCCCAAGAAGCACGATTTCGAGTGTGCTTAATCGGACCCGTCGGATGTCTCAGGTGACTTGGGAGAGGGCTTCGGTTCAGCCAATGGCAAGGACCACCGTGCTTCTGGGAGAGGGGGCCAACAGCGCTGCGATTCACGGGATACTCAGGTCTGAGTTGCGCGCATCGAAGCGAACCAGCTCATTTGGAAAATGGCATCCGCACTCGCCCGAGTACATTGCCACCGTACGTCCATCTCTCTCGTGCCGCCGTGTGTGTCCCAACTCGGTAACACTCACACAATCAGCATAGAGTTAAAAGCCACCCAACGTGCCGTCAGGAGTGTCAACGCAAGGCAGGTCCACCAAGCGGCCATTTGTGCTCCGCGGTACTTTCTCAGTCCTAGCAGGATCGTCACTGACACGGCCGTGGCGCCGAGTTTGAAGGCCGTCAGCCACCAGGTCTCCGCTAACATCGAGCCACCCAGGGGATTGAGTTCCCAGAAGCCCGCCGAGTCGCGAAACAGGAGCGTCAGCATCAGGTCGAAAATACTCAGTGCCGCGACCAACGCCGCACAGACACACACGAGGCGGACTGCTTCTGGGTGCTCGTTGATTTCCCGCCAACGTTGCCCACGCTTGGGGTGGTAGCTGAGCACCACGCCGAAGGCTGACACCGTGAGCAGCATACCCAACACCGTCAGGGCATACATAGTATTGCCGTTGACCGATGAGGAATTGACGGTTGCCGTACGAGGCTTCTTCCTCACCGCCTGCATCTCATCAAATCGTTGTTGCAAGGCTTCTGATTCCTCAAAGTTGCCAAGTAAGGAAGCCCACTGGCTCAACGTGACTCGCCGCCGTCCCGTACTCGCCAGGTCCCGCAGTCGGTTCTCTCCTTGCTGCGGATTTAACAGCGTTTCCAACACCGCATAGGTGTCGCGCGTCAGATGGGCGCTGCCGTCGTCGAAACGGATGATCAAGTCGCCGTTGAGCAGCGCCTGTTCGACATTCGCTTGCGCCATCGTCGTCTGATCCATTTGCGGTTCAGCTGGCATTCGAAATCTCGGTCCGCCCCCGCCGCGCCACCCGCCGAAACCTCGCCCGCCTGGCCCTCCCCATGCCAGGCGGTCGGCTGGACCCAAGTCAACGTCGTTCACCTGTATCCGTTCGCCCACGATCGATACGAAGTAAGGCGGCGGCAGATAGTGACCGTCGGCGATCAAGAATCCCTGCTCGATGCCCACTTGGCCGCTTTTCGTATCCCGCTGCCGTTCGTCATGGACTGCCAGCGTAGCGCCGGAATTGCTAAGGCTGGCAATGCGACCATTCGGCTGCGCCGCCACGTTCCAAGGCAGCATTGCACAGCCGAACAAGGCTGCTGTTAACGGTCCAATAAGGAAAAAGTTCTTTGAACCTTGCGCGTGCATCTTGTTTGTTCCTAGGTTTCTCATGCGCACTCGCCCGCGTGCTACTAACGCACTGGGTGCGCGAACGTCCCGCAATCCTGTTTCTTTCGCTACTGCCTGTTTAACACCGCTCGCCGCGACGGGTTTCGTAGAATTTTCGACCCAGGGCAATAGAGGTCGCCTGACGACGCTCGTCGTCGAATGAGTCCAGAAGGCGACGCAGGCTTCGCGCAAGCCTCAGATCGAATCGTGGGAGTTGCCCAACAGAGACGCCCGGTGACTATGGGACTCGACAGCGAGTTAGAGATAGCCCAAGCTTAGCCGGACACCTTCACGGGACTGATGTGAAGGCGTTTTTCGAACTGGGTGCCTGGGCTCATTCTCGCACCACAGCGAGGCAACTGTGGTCGCTTAGCAGAGAGGACTCGCGCGGCACTCAAGCGTTCAAACTCTTCAGCACATCGGCCAAGTCGCGAACACTTTTTTCGCTGCGGCTGACAATATCGCCGATCTCGTGTGCTGCCGTGCTCGAGCGATGGGCCAGCTCCTTGACTTCACTGGCAACGACAGCGAAGCCCTTGCCGGAATCCCCGGCTCTGGCAGCCTCGATGGTAGCGTTGAGCGCGAGTAGCTTTGTCTGGTCGGCGATGTCGCCGATTTGTGTGACCACGTTAGTGATCTGGGCAGTCGAGTCGACCGTGTCCTTCATGGCCCGATCTGTTTCTTGGGCAATCATCCGCTGGCGCGAGCTTGAATCCACTCCAAACAGAATGTACTTGGCAATCTTCCCGTCCAAATCTCGAATCGTCGAAATAATCGCGTCGAGTAGAATCTTATCTTGATTACCGTTCGGCCAAGAAAGCGTCTTTTTCAATGAGTTGCGGGAGTTTAGTTCGTCGCGCTCCGCTTTCGTGAGTAGGTCATCCAGGTTGCAGCCGGGCTGCCGAACTGCCACTTCCTCGGTAAGTCGTTCCAGAAACTCGTTGACCTCGCCCAAAGTGCCATCGGCATTCCATTCGGCAATCGCCCCCGACGCACTAATCGCAGCGAGACGGGTATGAAACTCCAACGACTCCAGCTTCGTCTCATTGATGTTCGCTTGAATAGAAACGAATCGTTCCAGTTGGCCGCGTTCCCCAAACACCGGGTTGATTGCCAGTGAGATCCAATACGGTTCTCCCGCCTTGGTGTAGTTCAATATCTCTTCATAAAACGGCTTACGACTCTCAAGATTGGCACGAATCTTCTTGACGGTCGCGGGATCCGTGTGTGGCCCTTGCAGGAAGTCTCCAGGCTTGCGCCCTCTAACTTCTGCGAACGAATATCCCGTGAGCTTCATGAATCCAGCGTTCACATACTCGATCCGCCCTTCCGGATCGGTAATCACGACGGAGTTGTCTGTTTCGTTTGCCACGAGCGAGAGCAGGTGAAACTGCTCTTTTGCCAACACCTCCTCAGTAATGTCCGTAGCGAACTTGACCACTTTGTATGGCTTGCCGCTCGCATCCATAATCGGATTGTAGGTCGCCTCAATCCAGATCGGATTGCCAGCTTTCGTGACTCGCTCAAACCGCCCAGCAAGAAACTCGCCAGACCCCAGCGTTTGCCAAAACTTCTGGTACTCCACCGACTGGGCAAACTCCTGACGGCAGAAGATGCGGTGGTGTTTGCCTTGTACTTCTTTTAGCGTATAGCCCACCGTCGCTAGGAAGTTTTCGTTGGCATTGATGATCGTGCCATCAAGATGGAATTCGATCATCGCCTGTGAACGGCTAATCGCGTCGACTTTGCCTTCGTAGTCGGCGTTACGCAGTTTTGCGTCTGTGATGTCGATTGCGAATTTAACCACCTTCGAAACGTTGCCGCTCTCGTCGAGCACGGGGTTGTAAGTCGCTTGGATCCAGATTTCTTTGCCGTTCTTGCCAAAACGCTGAAACTCTTGTGAATGGAACTTTCCACGGCCAAGGCTTTCCCAGAACTGTCGGTACTCCGATGAGTTCGCATACTCCGGATCACAGAACAGACGATGATGTTTGCCCTGAATCTCCGTTAGCTCGTAGCCGACAGTATTCAGGAAATTATCGTTTGCCGTAATGATCGTGCCATCGGTGGTGAATTCAATCACGGCCTGCGAACGATTGATTGCATTCCACATCGACTGCCATTCATACTCACTGACGTTCACGACTGGCTCCTGACATTACTGACCGGGACTGCCCAAATTCGGGATTCTGACTGTTAAAGGTAGGTCACGATCAGGAGCGTTCAGAGCGTTCTTGGGAAAATCCATGCGACTCTTTCGCAAAACACCCATCCGCGAACTGGCATTTTCGGTAAAGACTGGAATTACCGCCATGAACCGGTCTCGACAACCGGACTCCGACTTGCCGGAGGACGCGTGTTGTACGGACTCACTGCGTGGTCTGGGCGCGCACTACCCGAGCCAATCGCATCGCTCATGTGGATACCAACCTCGTGCAGTTGCCCCGACTATAGCGCAAGCACTTCGGTGGCAAAGATTCCCGGTCTTAGGCAGAACTGTGATCGCAGTCCTTGGGTTCGTTGGACAACGCCGTGAGCGGCGCCTAGGCAGTGGTCATCCGGAAACACATCTATAGTATAATCGACTGCATTGAGCAGACGCTTCTGCTCAGGGGCAACACACTTTGCGCGCATCCGTTTGTGGAGGAGTTAACCATGAAAAACGCAATGACTCTCTTGATGGCACTTGGTTTGGCTTTCGCTATTAGTACTTCAGCCTACGCCGCGGAGTCAGGAAATCTGGAAGCTGCCGCGCGAAAACTCGAGAAGCAGGCGGAGATCTTGATGGACAAAGGCCAACAGAAACTGGCCGAATACATGAGTGGAACCGCCGACTATCTGGCCGACTTGGCAGACGACATGCAGCAAGACGAATCTGCAGCCAAGCAGAAATGGACCGGCTTGCTGAAGAAACTCGACGACGCGGAACAGCATCGCCGGGAGTTACGTGAAGAGCTGACAGAGATGCGACAAGATGTTGCCCAGCAAGAGCGCGAGCAGCTTGTTGAAGCGCTGCAGCGTGCGGAAGAAAGATGCCACCACCTGGAAGAAATGAACTCCCAACTCAAGGACGAGCGCGATGAATTGCGGGAGCGCGTGCATCAGTTGGAGTTGGAGCAAATGGAACTGCAACGCGAGCGTATGCAACACGAACTAGAATCGATGCGACAACAACGCGACGAATTAGGCGGTGCCTTGCAGCGCACGCAAGGCGAGATGCGAGAGATTGCTCAACAATTGCAACGAGTCCGGCAAGAACACCAAGATCCGGATCGTCATCGACTCGCGGAGCGTGTGGAACGACTAGAACGCGAGGGAACCGGCGCGATCGAGCAACTTCGTCACGGAATGCAGGAAATCCGTGAGTTCCTCAGTCGGCACGTGAAAGATGAAGATGTCCATGACGACTAGCCCGCCGTGCACACGATGATCCCAGCAGTTGCGTCGCCGCGATGGTACCACGGCCAGTTACTTGCTTCCGCATCGAACCGCAAACTAAAATGACACGGCATCAGCCCAACTAACCCGGACGAGTCGCGACCATGAAGCCAACATCCCGCACAAGTGGGTTCACGCTGGTAGAGTTGCTCGTTGTCATTGCGATTATCGGCATCCTGATCAGCCTGCTGCTACCGGCTGTCCAATCTGCGCGAGAATCCGCTCGCAATGCTCAGTGCAACAACCATCTGAAGCAGATGGCGCTGGCCGTGCTCTCGCATGAATCAACACACGGAATCTACCCCGACGGTGGCGAAGGCGTTTGGGTACGACGGTCGAAAACTGCCGAGGGAGCGCCAAACGTCGCGCCCAAACAATTCTGGGGCTGGTCGTATCAAATTCTGCCTTATTGTGAATTGCTTCAAGTGTGGGAGTTGGAGGACGATGCTGCTGTCGCCAACAATGCGATCTCGCTTTACTACTGTCCGTCGCGACGCGCGCCGGAGATGGTGATGAACATCGGTAACGGCCCAAGTTGGGCGCAGCAACTGCCACGAGGCATGCTCGATTACGGTGGCAATGCGGGTACCGACTGTCCGCAGATTCGGGACTGGGGGATTCGCGGGCACGGCTATACAGCGCCTATTACGCGACGTCCGGCGGATCGACGTCGCTTGCCCAAGGGACCTTCGATCAGTCTTCAACAAATCACCGATGGCACTAGCAACACCATGCTCATCGGCGAGAAACTGATGAATGCGGCCAAGGTCGGAACCGAAGACCTGGGCGACGACGACGCGGGCTTTGCAGAGGGCTGGGACTTCGACACCGTGCGCTGGGGCTGCTACCCGCCTGCGCCCGACATCCAGGATCCCGACATGCCCGCGCACCAGCGGAGATACGCCGCCGAACGCGGTGGCTTCGGATCGTCGCACCCAGGCGGCTTCAACGTGGCAATTTGCGACGGATCGGTGCGACGCATTTCCTACGATGTCGACTTTCAGACATTCATGAACCTGTCGAATCGGGAAGACGGTGAGCCGATCATTTTGGATTGAGGTATCCCACGATGCGAGAGGCTAAGCCAGTTCACCAGCGAATGAATCGACGGCACGCTTGTCTGATCGGCCTGCCATTGTGTCTGATCGCTCTTGGCTGTGGCAGCGAGAGCCGGGTAGAACGGTTCGGGCTTTCTGGGCAGATTACGTTTGAAGGTGAGCCCATTCCGTTTGGCTGGCTTGTGTTCAAGCCGGCGCATGGTCCCGGCGCAACGGCCAATATCGAAAACGGAACGTATCGCACGCGAGCGGGCTGGGGAACCGTGGGCGGCCAGCACAGCGTGGAGATCGTCGCGTTCGACGGCAAGGCTATCCCGGACCCGATGTCCGAAGGCGGTGTCAATTCCGCCGGCAGCAATCTCTTCTCGATCACGGTGCAAAAAGAACTGCCGCGCGAAACGTCGACCTGGGATCTGCACCTGACGCAGGACGACATCAATGCCGCCGCGCGATGATCGGTGGCCACTCGGTCACTTACGGAAGCTCCCAGATTGCACGGCCCGCCAGTCTCCGACGGCGGGAGGCCTGAGTAGTAAGCAAGGTCAGCAACAGCGCGGCGGTCGATGGCTCGGGGATCGCCAAAAGTTCTTTTGCTAGGACCAGTGTGTTATCGAGCGTCAAGTCAATGGCGGCTACAAGGTCATCGCCCGGCAAGACGTTCACGGAGTCGGCGACTGCGAAGTAGCCCTCAACGAATGCCGTGTCGCCCGGTGAAACGTCAACCTGGATGGTTAGCGACTGGCCAATGATTGGTCCGCTGCTCGACGAACCAAACTCGACGTCGGTAACAAGCCGCTGGAAGCTTCCCGGGTTGAGATCATCGGCTGTTACCTCGTAGGCACCAAAGTTGTCGCCGATGGGAATGATTGTGTTCAGCGGGACATCGGGCGACGACCCCTCTTGACTGGTTAAGGCAAATCCCGAGGCCATCGCCGACGCCCCGTCGCCGTTGCCATCTTCTACGCGAAGATCGATCGACAACTCAGCATCTCCCATTAACTCCAATGCGGAGAGCTCCTGAGTTGGGGTGAAGAAGTATTCGATCGTTTCATCGCTCGGATTGGGAAGTTCTAGGTTGAAATAGATTACCGGATCATTCTGAAACACCAGGAGTGTCAGAGCGTTGGTAAAGTTACCCTGGAGGAAGTCTTGGGGTGGAGTGTTCGCAAGGGTTCTTCCGTCGGTGGCAAAAGCGGCGACGATCGCTGCGAACGCGCCCAGTGAGGGCGGGGCATCGACACTCTCGAAGTTGACATTAAGCTGATTGGCAACCGCAGCCTCAATCACATCGCGATTGATCGTCAATAAGCCAGCGCCACCATAGCTGAGAAAGGGTGTGGATAACGTAAAGTCAGAGTCCGTTGGTTGCTGCTGACCGTCTGGCACAACCGATCCGCTTACCCCAGCTGCAAGATCGAAAACGTCACCGATCGCAAAGCAATGCGTTGCAGAGCCGAGCAAGAAAACCAAAACCCAAACAGATTTGGAAGCGTGGTGAGCGCTGGCAACACGAAAGGTAACAAAAAGTGGCTTCATGATGGTCTTTCCCGGTCAACACAGATGCAAAAAAACCGCCAGATCGCTCCCCACTACCGGCTCGAACCCGGCGTCTTGGAAAGCTGTCTGACGGTTTTGAATAAGGTCTAGGTTTGGTCGAAGTCCGCGAAACTAACGGGTGACGGTCGCACCCACCATGTCCAGTAGTGTAATCACGTACGCCGTCCGACCGCAAGGAAATTCTCCACTCAGACAATTCTCCACTCAGACTTAGAGGTCCAAAAGGTCGCACAACTCCAATCCATGCCGTAGTAGTCGCTAGAACCCGTTTCGTATCCCCCTCCCTGCGAGGGAGGGCGATTCATGAAACAGCTTCTAGTCCCTTCGGTTAGGGTACTAAGCAAATTGCTGTAGCCGTATACGCTAGCCCGTGGACGGTAACCCGTTAGCGAGCGAGCGAGAATCTAAGCGTTTCCAAACTCGGCGAGTCCCTTCCATTGTGGAATCGGAATATCAAAACACGTGCCTCGGCCGATGAAGCCGAACGTAGTTGGGTTTTCGTAGAAAACCTCTTCTTAGCCAGTCGGCAAAGGGCAAGATTCGGCTTGGTTATACGAATAGACTCTTCATTGCTTCCAGCTGTGGGGCAATGTCGTATCGACGGACCTTTCTTGATACGATTGTCGAAAGTAACCGATAGTTCATTCAATAGGAAATAAAGCTGAAACTGTTTGGCCGAAGTAATAGTCAACGAAGCACCAAAATATCTTGGTGGGCACCGTACTGGTTTCATATTCCTCGCACGTGGCGAACGTGGCGTTTACTTTCGGGTTCTCGTACTCTCATCCGGGTTTCAGTTCTCTCGCTTCTTGTAGGTGCGGCAATCGTCATCGGACTACAGATGGCAATGCCGATGATTCAACTTCCACCTCTGTGGAAGATGCTTCTCGCTTTGCCAACCCCGTACGCTTACATGCTTATTATGCTGCTGGTCCATGCTGCAATCCCGTCCCGCATCGATGTCCGCGATGACCGAATACATGTAATGACGGGACAGTCACACTGGGTAGTGAAGTCCGATGCAATTCAAAGAACACGAATCGTAATCTTTTCGTTGGACCGCGTAAGACTTCGAGTTTTCTACTTACATAAAGACAGACCACGGTCGCGAACCTTCGCAGTGAGCCCAAAGGTGGAACTGGACGCTCTATGTAATAGCCTCGCCGTGTATCCACAGATTTGGGATGCTCGAAATCGGTACCAAGACCCACGACTAGTTGCGACTTAATGTCGCTTCAAGAGATCTTTTGCGCCGCCCCAGCGCGAAACGCCGAGGCAGGAACTAACAAATTCCAAGCGAGGACAGCCCTTCTCTGGTGGAATCGTACTGAACCGGAGCCCTGGCAATCCGCCGACATTACTTCAGATTTTGCACTAGGGACAGTGCCTCAGCGTTTCACGGCGAGGCATAGTAGCTTTAGGTCTCTTCTAATTTTGTCGAGCTTCTGCATCAACCGAATGGATCGGAATTGGAGCTTTTCCCGTCACCGCCTTTTCCGTTGATCCTGCACTTGGGTAGGGCCTTCCTAAGCCTATCTATTCCTTGCGGAGTGACCTTAGTATTGTATAGCTCAAGTTCCCTCAAAGAGTTCATTTTTGCAAAGTGTTCAATCGATGCATCGCTAATGTCCTCGCAGTTGATCGATAAATAGTTCAACTTCGACAAGTTCGCGAGGTATTTGGTGCCCCTGTCCGTAATTGGTGTATCTGAAAGTCCAAGCATTTCTAGGTTTGGTATATTCGCGATATGCGACAAGGCAACGTCGCTCAACGGGTTTTCATATAGAAACAAATTTTTGAGATGACGCATGCCTCCTAAGAACTGTAAGCCCTCACCTTCGATGCGGTTGCCAGATAGTCCTAACGTTTCAAGTTGCCTAAGATCCTTCAGGTTACTCAGCCCTGCGTCAGTGATGTCATTTTCAGCTAACACCAGATTGGTCATTCTTGAAAGCTCTCGAAGATACTGAAGGCTTGGGTCAGAGATATTTGAATTGTTAAGATGGAGCAATTCGATATATGGGAGTTCCGCAAGGTGGGTCATTCCTTCTGCGGAAATCTTGTCCTCAGCATCAAAGGTTGATATCCATGCGACTTTCTGGAAGTAGTCTTGTCCTATGAGACGCCTAAGCCACTTTGGTCCGGGAGGCTCAAGCAACTGGGAATAGCTACCATCCGTTTGTTTCTGGTAGCTGTAGTTAATGTCCAAGCCCAGCTTTTCGAAGACCGCCACAGCTCGACGCTGTCGATTTGCCTGGTTTGAGATTGTGCCAACCCAAACAGCTAAGAGTGTCATGACAAGCAAGAGGGTGAGAAGCCGAAATCGAAACAGTCGACGGATTTTGAGTCTGAGAGCATCCATTGCAAAAACTCTTACTAGCTTGATAACGCAGTAGACGGCGTGGGCTTAGGCGAAGCGACAGCTAATCGAACCGTTTGGTTAAGGCACTGACGACAGCACGGGATTGGCGGCACCATCTTAAGTACCATACGTCGTTCAAAAAAATCTTCGTTCTATGCATCCGCGGCGGTAATTGGAAGCCCCGCAACTCTCGACAGTGTACACCATTGCAGAGGATTCCCGTTCCAAGATTCCAGCGAAGGTGTGAACCGCCGCTTCTGGAAACTGCTTTCAACAATTCACCCAAATCCACGCCGTCGTCCAGCAATTTGCTCAGAACCCTTGGTTGGGCCAACCGACGGCGTGTTCTGGCAGGCAAACGCTGTTACGCCCTATTCTCGCCATTGTGGAATCCAGCGGCATGAGGCCCGTGCCTTTACTGTGGTTCCTGCCGCCGGTGTATACTACTGCGACTTGCCACGGCGTGTGGCCGGCAACTGAACTTTAGCGTTACGTACAGACTTTGTTGTTGTATGGAAACACAGATTGAAAATTCGTCGGGTGGTGTAATTTATCGAAGAGATCGTAACGGTCAGCTTCAAATCCTATTGATCAGGATCAGAAGAGATTTTTTTGAGTTACCGAAGGGGCACGTAGAAGAAGGTGAAAGCTTCGCCGCGGCTGCCCACCGTGAGTGCATTGAAGAGGTTGGTATCTCAAGCCAAATTGAAGTGCATGATAAAGTAGGTGACATAAGTTACAGTTTCACCAAGGACGAGAAATTGATACAGAAAAATGTTAGCTACTTCCTCATCAGTTGCGGCAATAACCTTGCATACGATAAGCCTAGACGGACACGTGAAATCATCTGGGCCTCTCAAGACGAACTAAGCAACATCCCACTGGTCAGTGATGAAATGAGGTCAATAATCACGGACTCATTCTCCATTTTGGGTGGACGTACATAACCATCTCCTGCACGAAAGCGGTTATTGCGCACATCCTCAAAAGTCCACGTCGTTTGCAGTCGCCCAACGTTGGCGACCGTCCATCGTGCAATCATCGGCGTCGGCTGAGGCATTCTTTGCGCCCACTACTGGCCCAAAAATAGTTACTGAAATTGGGCCACACGTTCGAGTAGACTGGGCTCGGCAGTAAGCTTGGCCGGGCGTTCTTTGACAAATCGAGCAGCGTACTCTGGCGACTTTTCGGACGCGGGAGTTCCGCGCGCAACTTGCTGGCGGGAAGTGATTTACACACACGTAGGGGATGAGTTTTAAGACACTTTGGGAGCCGATTTTCTTAAAAGTCCCGCAGGTTGGGGTCCGGATGATTGCGTAAACCGCTGTATTCAAAGGACTAGCAGCTACGGCACTGTGCGCACGGGCCTTAATATTCGGACACGAAAGCTGTTTTCAACTCTCTCAGAATGTCCGAATATCCCCAACCGAGGGGGGAATGATGAAACGGCGATGATTTTTTTCAAATGTTTGTCGGGGTTGGCGACAACAACTTGATTTGCGTGTTGATCGAACAGAAGTGCTGGCATGGCAGGCTGCTTCACCGACGCAGCCCTTCAAGACTCAAATCAAGGAGATAGTGCGATGGGGATCAAGAATCTAGCGAAGTTCATGGTGGTTGCATGGGGAGCCGTGGCGGTTGCGATGACCAGCGCTGTGGCGTCTCCGCCGACGTATTCGGTCGATTTCCAAGGACCGACCGCGGTTCCTCCTGGAGGTTCGGGGCCGTTTTCAGCCGCCGATATTTTGTCTCCCGGCGGTCCGAGTTTGACGATTCCGGCAGGCTTTGCCGGAGCCGCCGGCACGCTCGCAATTGGCGGATTTGGAATAAACTCAGAAGACGAGGTTCGCGAGTTGGACGCACTCTCCTACGGGTTGGACGGGCAGTTCTTCCCGGAAGACTTAAAGGCGGCCCCGCTGTTTCCGGATCGGGAGCAATTTCGGCAGTCGTGGACTTTCTCGGTTGATGAATTCGCCGTCGGCAACGGACTAGGAATTGGCCCTTCGGTCAGCACCGAAGGTGCTGGCGGTGCGCGTGAGGCGTCTGCCGACATCTACCGATCACGTACTGGGCCAGGCGGCTTTGGGTTTCTTGGCGCTGGCACGAACGTCGGAGTTTTCGATGGCAACGGAGCCGCACCGTTCGGAGGACCCGGCTTGGACCTGGTTGAACCCAACCCACCGTCCGTCGGCGGATTGGCAGACGAAGGCGACAACCTCGACGCGTGGGATTTGGATACACCGGTCTCTCGCAATGAGTTCCCGCCGAGCGTCTACTTCTCACTCGATTCCCACTTCCCAGAGCCCTTCGAGCCCGGTCCGCCTGTGAATACGGGCACGGCAGTGGCCAACGGCTTTGTGGGCGGCGACGTATTGGTTAGCGATTTGAGTGGTGCGGCGCCTGGATTGTTTGCCGACTCACGCTTCCTGGGACTCAACGGCGGCATGCCTTTCGATTCGCCCAACGATTTGGACGTCGACGATCTGGATGCCCTCGTGTTGTGGAACAATGACAACCCGGAATACGATCCGGTCACGGGACCCTATAGTTGGATGGAAGGCACCGACATGTTGCTGTTCTCTCTACGTCGGAATTCCGAATTGCTGCAAACGCCGACACTCGACGCATTGGGCTCAGGCATGGAAATCACCGAGGGCGATATCCTCGTGCCGGTGCAAATCAGCGCCACCGAATGGGCACCTGGTATTTTCATCAACGCCGAAGCCCTAGGCATCGCGACCGTTCGTTCCGGTGGCGGCAAGTCTTGGGGTGTAAAGAACCCACGCTACGAAGATCGTGACATTTGGGACGACGAATTGGATGCACTCGACGTCCAACAAGTTGAGGCCCCGATCCTGGACGCCAACTTCGATAACGACTCGGACGTCGATGGCATCGACTTCCTGACTTGGCAACAGAACTTCCCAACCGCCTTTGGTGCCTCCAACGCCACAGGTGACGCCGATGGAGACGGCGACGTTGATCAAATGGACCGAGCGATCTGGCATTCGCAGTACGGCGTGACGCCAGCACCTCCGATCATGGCAGTTCCCGAACCGAGCAGCCTGTTGTTGGGAATCTGTGCGGCGGCTCTGATTCCTGCCACCCGCAAGCGAAGTCGAAGCTAGTTTCGCAGAGCGTTATGCGAAATGCTGAGGCAAGGCCTCTCGGTCCGCGAACCGAGGGGCCTTGTTGTGTTGGACAGCCGAAGGAAGAGCAGATGCGCGGAAAGGAGGCACGTAGAGAGCAGCGAGGCTAAGCGATTTAGTCTTGAACTCGGAGTACGAGTCGCGAACCGGATGCGTCATCGGCGATTTCGCAACCGACTTTGGCATCGACTTGTGCTTGTTCCTGAACGATGTGAGCGGTGTAGAATCCGGTCGGAAGGCCTGGCAACTTGACCGTCTCGCCGACGAGCCGCACACCACCACCCGTGTTGGAATCACCCTGGTAAGACTGTAAACCCTCACCAAGAAAAGGAGCCGGAGTCAGCGTCACCTTGGCATTGGCCAGCGGTCGGCCGCCTCGGACGACGGTTACGTCCAATCCAATAATGTCTGACATGGAACCAAGCTTCTCAAAACGTGCCAACACCTCGTCGCGATCAATTTGTTTGTCACCGTTGGTGTCAATGCGATTCGCGGCAGAACGCAGGCCCAGGCACGCCTGGAGTTCTTCCGAGTCGAGAGCGCCGTCCGAGTTGCTGTCGAGCAGCTGGAAGGCGGCGTCGGTAGTAGCCGACGCGTCATTAAAAGCACCAATCTGGCTGGTCGGAGAGCTGCCGCATCCCGTGATCGTCGCCAACTGGAGCAGGCAGGACAGAACAGTAACCGCGGGCAATCGTCGCTGCAGATTCATATAGGTATATTCGCACCATACTGGGCGAACTATCTTGGGCTGAATGGAACTTGAATGCGCGAGGCGCCCTCGTCGTTGCGGCGGAATTGAAGCTCAAGTGCCTCCATGTCCACGTCGTAGGCAATCGATTGAACCGATCCGTCGCAGAATACGACGTGAAATCCCGATGGATGTGAACTGCCAAACCGCACCGCACAAGTCTCCACGTCGTTGAAGGAGTCGGGCTGAGGCTGATAGTCCCATCTGGACGGCGCGTGGCGAATCCGCTGTCCGGCAGCCGAGTTGACCCAGCGGATCACATCCCAATCGTACCCCTGGTACAACGAGTTGTTGTCCACGCAGGTGCTCAGAGTGTAGTTGTTCTGGTCAATCAGGTCGTGGCGCAGATACTTTTCGCCGATCATGGCCGTGTTTGACAAGCCATCGGGGATTTCGCGAAATTCGACTGGAAACCTGGGCTGAAAAATGCCATCAATAAAGCGGATGTTTTCTTCGGTGTAGCTTTCCCAGCCGCAATCGGGGTAGGTGTCGAGGCAGCTCAAATCGGCGCGTGGCTCCCAGTGGATACCGATGCCCTCCGGTGGTGCGATCGAGCCTCCGTTACCCGCGTAATCAGACTTGGCAACGAGGCCGTCGCCCGGATCGACACTGTTGATCGAAGACTCGGGACCGTAGGAAAGCTCTGGCTGACGCCGCGAAGGGCAATAAAACGTGGGGATCGGCGTAGTCTTTTGGCGCAACAAGGCGCGCGCCTTTGCGGATTCGGAGAGCCCCGCGCCAATCTGGAACACCGCGCCATCTTCCAGGAACGGCAACAGACTGTAGGCCCAGCCGCCCGGTTGTTCCTCGCCCGCGCCTTGATCGGGGTCACCGGTCCAACGGTACGTCCAACCGGCGGAGGGCAGCGCCCCATGGCTTGTTTCGTAGTTGATCGCCGACAGCCCGATTTGCTTAATTTGGTTCTGGCACTGCGACCGGCGTGCCGCTTCGCGAGCCGATTGAACCGCGGGCAACAGCAACGCGACGAGCACGCCGATGATGGCAATCACAACGAGCAATTCGACGAGGGTGAAACCGGCGAATCGCCGACGAACAGATTTCATAGATTGGTAAGGCATCAGAGGGCACCTGCGGTACGGGCCGGAGCAGATAAGAACCGATCTTGTATTTTACCGACTCGTCGCGTGCCGGTCATCCCAAAAACTTTGGAGCTACCAGTCGGGGCACAACACGCATTCCATCAAGCTTGCGCCGCGATACGCCTCCGCAAACCACGTGCAGTGGGCGTATCTATCGTCGGTAAGCGATAGATCACTACCAATCCTATGAGGACCAGTGCGAACACCAAGGCTAGCGACGGCCACGGCAGAGATGAGAATGCGGCAAGTCCTATGATCGCTGCGCCGATGACGCAGATCGCCTGAATCTTGGTGCGTCGCTTGAGTGCTCGATGCTGTTGCCAATCGGAGAGGATCGGTCCGAACCAGCGATTTGCGAGCAACAACCGGTGCATCCGTGGCGACGAGCGCGAAAGCAGATAGCTCGCCAGCAACATAAACGGAGTGGTTGGCAGGCCTGGCAGGACGACGCCAAGAGTGGCTAGCGTCAGGAACAATACCGCCAGTGCTACATAAACGATTCTGCGTAAGCCGCTGACGTGGCCGCCGGGTTCGTGATCATCGCTGGCTGACACGAGAGTTGCAGACCGACGAGCGTCGTCGGCAACACGTGGAGGTGGCAACGGTGTTGGAATGACCGTGAACATCATCGGCTCGACGCGAAGTTGGTCGCCGGCATGTTGGGGTGGTAGCAGTTCGAACGGCAGTGTTGCTGGGGATGCCATTGCGGGCCCAGTTGCGCTAACGACTCCGACGAGCCCACAATAACCCAGCCGTTGGGCACCAGAATCTCCGCAGCGCGTTCAAACAGACTGCGACGATCTGCTTCGTCAAAGTAGATAGCGACGTTACGGCAGAAGATTACGTCAAAGTTGCCTAGATGAGCAAACGGCTTGTGCAAGTTGCACTCTTGAAAGCGACACAAAGAGCGAATCTCATCACAGATTCGCCACTGGTCTCCTTGCTCGACAAAGTACTTGTTCAGCAAGTCTGCTTTCATCCCACGAGTCATCTCGAGTTTGCTGAAAGCGCCATAACTGGCCTGTTCGACAGCCGCTGGCGAAATGTCGGTACCCAGAATCTGGATATCCCAGTTCAAGTAGTCTGGAATGGTTTCCGCGAGGGTAATCGCAATGCTGTAGACCTCTTGGCCAGTGCTGCATGCGGCGGACCAGATGCGCAAACGTCTTGGGAAGGGAGTGTCCGCTTTGCTATCGATCAGCTCGGGAACCAACTTAAACTGCAGAGCATCAAAAGGGGAACTATCTCGAAACCAGAGTGTCTCATTGGTAGTCACCGCGTCGATAAACTGCGGCTTGAGATCGGGCACGACTTCAGCTCGGACCTTTCTTACCAAGTCACGATAGTTCTCGCAGCTTTCCTGCTGAACGATTCTCTGCAGCCGGGATTCGATGAGGTACGCCTTGGATTCGTCCCAGCAAATGCCGCAGAGTTCGTCCACTAGGCCACAAACGGCATCAATATCTTCAGTTGTCAGTGTTGCCATGATCTTCCGTTGTCGTCCTTACCACGCTGTCGTGCCGACTCCGACTGCATCAACTAGGCAATCGGCAATTGCGTTGAGTGGAGCAACCTTATCCGACAAGCCCGCCTCAACGACGCTTCGAGGCATTCCATACACAACGCAGCTTTCCTCATCCTGCGTAAGTATCTTGGCACCGTTGCGTTTGAGTAACTCGCAGCCAATCGTACCATCATCGCCCATGCCTGTGAGAACTACGCCAAGCACGCGGTCACCGTAGGCCTTTGCCACGGAGCGAAACAGATAGTCGACCGACGGGCGACAGGATCGTTCGGGGGGATCGTCGGTGATCTCGATGACACGTGCGCGGCCGCGCAAGACGACTCGCATCTGTGATCCACCCGGTGCAATGTACACTTGACCTGGCTGGGGCTGCATGCCACTCACGGCTTCGACAACCTTCACGGCACTCGCGCGATCGAGATCCTTCGCAAGACTCGCCGTGAACAAGGGAGGCATGTGCTGCACGATCAGCATCGGGCATGGAAAGTCTGCCGGCAATCTGGGGATCACCTGATTCAGCGCGACGGGACCACCGGTAGAAACTCCTAAGCTGACCACCTGGGGCGGCAGCCCACCCGGATTGACGTTGCTTGCGAAGCGTTTCGTAGCACTCGGCGGTGTTGAGTCGCTGTTGGTCTGCACGCGCTTCGTCGAGTCCTTGCGTGTTCGAAGACTGGCCAGACTCGCGGAGATCTTCGGCGCGAGATCCTGCTTCAGCTGTTCGCGACTTTCCTCGGGCCCCTTACCTTGCGGCTTGAGAACAAAATCAAAGGCACCGAGTTGCAGAGCACGATTCGTTGACTCGGCACCGGTCGCCGTCATCGAACTGATCATGATCGTTGGCAACTCCAAGCCAAGATCCGTCAGCGCCTCGAGGAGGCCCAAGCCATCGAGTTCGGGCATCTCCAAATCGAGCGTGATAAAGTCTGGCTGTAGCTCCTGGATTTTTCTCAGGCCGATCCGTCCATCTGTGGCTGTTCCGACGACTTCCACCTCTGGGATATCCTCGAGTACCGAGGACACAAACTTGCGATACAAAGCCGAGTCGTCAATTACAAGTGCACGAATCGTTGACGTTGCCATGCTGCTACTTTCGCTGTCGTATTAACACAGGGAGAAGGGCCGGTGGGGCCCTTCTCCCAAGAGAAATCTGACACTCCGTCCAACGCGGGCGATCAAACCTGGAATCGTCCCACCAGTTGCTGCAACTCTTCCGCCAAGCCCGACAAAGCGCTGCCCGACTCTTGCGTTTGAGCTGCCGCCTGCGAGGTTTGTTTCGCAGCCTGATCGACTTGAGTGATACTTCGAGTGATTTCCTGACTGGCGGATGCCGATTCGGCGACCCCCGTTGAAACACTCGTAGCGGCGTCGGAGGTTTGCGTCACGTTCTGAGCAATCTCTTTGGTCGTGATGCTCTGCTCCTCCACGGCCGAAGCGATGGTTTGCGAGACCTCACTCACCTGCGAGATCACCTCGCTGATCTCGCCGATCGAGCTGACCACAGACTGGGTCGACCCTTGGATCCCTTCTATCCGATTGCGGATATCCTCGGTCGCATCCGCCGTTTGCTTGGCAAGTTCCTTGACCTCGGTGGCCACCACCGCAAACCCCTTGCCAGCATCACCGGCGCGAGCGGCCTCGATCGTTGCATTCAAGGCCAACAGGTTCGTTTGCTCGGCAATGTCCTGAATCACCTCGATCACTTTGCCAATCTCGTCCGCCGCGCTGCCAAGTTGGCCAATCGTCTGATTGCTCGACTTGGCCAAGTTGGCTGCGTTGCCCGCCACACTCGAAGCCTGCTCGGCATTCTTGGCAATCTCAGCGATACTCGCGGTCATCTCTTCCACGGCTGAGGCCACCGTCTTGACGTTGGTGGTCATCTGCTCTGTCGAGGCAGCCATGTTATTCATGTTGATCGACATTTCTTCAGCCGCCGAAGACACTGTCGCTGACTGATTGGTCGTCTGATTGGCGCCGCTGGATAGTTGCGTCGCGGTAGCAGACAACTCGGTCGAAGTGCTGTTGAGTGTGGCGGCGTTGGTTGCGACTCCGCCAATCACTTCTCGGAGATTCGAGCACATCGCGTTGACTGCCTTAGCGATATCGCGGAACGCCGTCTGTGTGGCCTTCGTGTCATTGTCAGCTTCCGCCACCTCGTACGTTTGGGTGAGGTCACCTCCTGCCACAAGATTGAGCACCTGCGACATATTTTCGACTTCTGCCGCTTGGTACTCAGCGATCTTCGTCTCTTTGATGGCCTGGTTCCGTGCTTCAGTGACGTCCTTCCATTCCAACGCGGTCCCGACGTAATCGGAACTCTCATCAAATTGGGCCGTCACCGTCAACGCAAAAGTCAGCGGGCCGACCTGAATATCGGTCTTGTAAGGCAAGTTGCTTGGATCCGACAGCAACTTCCGCTGATGCGCTGGATTCTCGTGGAACTGATCGATGCAAGCCCCCATGATCGTGTTCGGATCGAAGCTGGGCCAGGTCTCTCGCAAGATTGAAGCGTACTTGTTAAGCAACTCCATCGAGGACTCGTTCACGTAACGTACGATGAAGTCTCGATCGATCATCATGACCGAGGCTTCTGACTTGTCGACCAGTTGACGAAGCTTGAGGGCCTTATTGCGTTGTTCGATTTGATCACTGATATCAGTAGCGAACTTAACGACTTTGTAGGGATTGCCTTTGGCATCAAAGATCGGGTTGTAAGAGGCTTGAATCCAGATCTCGCTACCGTCTTTGCGGATGCGTCTGAATTCGTCCGATTCGAACTCACCCCGGCCTAGCTTGTCCCAGAAAGCTGTGTATTCAGCGGAGGCTGCATACTCGGGATCACAGAAAATACGATGATGGTTGCCGACAATCTCTTCCAGTGTGTAACCTAACGCCCTGAGGAAGTTATCGTTCGCATACTTGATCGTGCCATCGAGATCAAATTCAATCACCGCCTGCGATCTGCTAATCGCCTGCAGTTGTCCGTCAAAGTCAGTATTCTCCTCCACCTTGGTAGACAGTTTGTCCAGCAGTTGTTCCACGGAACCGTTCATTTGGGCTAGTTCGCCGCTGCCGCGGAATTGAGGCCGCACGGTGTAGTCACCGCCGGCTGCGGCATCCAACGAAGTCACAGTCGACTGAATCGGTCGGGCAAACGCATTTGAGATAAAGTAGGCCAACGCCACCACACCCAACACCGCGAGAACACCAACTCCGAATATCCGCCAGAGCACTCCGCTCGTTGCGGAGGCTTCCGCATCCGCAAGCAATTGCTCAGCGGCAAAGGCTTCGGCTGCATCGATCTTCGCGATCAGGGCCCACTTCAAACCAAGCAGATCAACAGGGCCATAGGATTGCAGCGATTTATTGCCAACATAGTCGACGACTTCGGCAGTTCCTGACTCACCCTTCAGAGCGGCAGTTACGACTTCGCTCTCGATTCTGCCAGCCTTCGGGTTCCGGAACGAGTTGACCAGGCTACGTGTTTCAGGGTCGCGGAACGAATCGGACCGCAGCAGGAAGTCGGGACCAACGAGAATGGTTTCGCCCGTCTCGCCCAGTCCTTCGCGCTGGCTCATCACTGCGGTGATGCGATCCACCGGCATCTGGAAAATAGCGATACCAATTTTCTCATTGCCATCGAAGATCGGTGAAGCGATGAAACTTGCCGGAGCTTCGTAAGATGGTGTGTACTGCTCGAAGTCGACCAAAACGAATTGGTCGGGACTGGTGAGCTGATTGGCTTGACGAAACGCCCTGCCAAAATTCGTATTGGCATAGGGACCATCGATCAACGACGTTGTGTAGTCGAGCTCCTTGAACACCGAATAGACGATGTCGCCGGTTTTGTCGTCAATCAGAAAGATATCGTAGTAGCCAAACTTATCGAGATAACTTCGCACGACAGGATGGACGACGCTGTGGAGCCGCCCATAATCGGTCTCCTCGTCAGCGGCATCAAGTTCATGCTTCGAACCCAGGGGATTTGTGTTCGCTCGAATGTACGCGTACTGCAGCGCGACAGAGTCTTTATCGAGTTGACTTAAGAATTGGTTCGCATTTGGCGATGCGCCGTCGTTCTGACTTTGGTACTCAGCGCTGAACTCGCCAGTATAGTACGTTGCCAGTTTCGTTTTCATCTCGCGGAGCGATTCGGCATCAATATCGGCTTGCTGCCGGTAGCTGTCAAAGCTGTCCTTAAAGTCACGCATGGCGTCCACCACCATCCGATCTTCCGAAAACGTGAGCACCTGATCGCGAATCGATGCGAAATACTTTTCGATTTCTCCGGCCTTCAGTTCCTGTTGAGCTTGCAGCGACGAGACCACCTTGTCGCGCATATCCTTGCGAGCCTCATCCGTCATGGTCGCCATGCCGCCTTTCATCGAGGCAAAGCTCGCTATCGTTGCGATTGCCAGTGGAACCAGACCGCAGACAAGGAATCCAAGTGTCAACTTACTTCGAATCTTCATTTCAAAACCCCTTCAAAGAGAATCGCCTATTGGCTCAATCAATGGAAACTCGCGAACATGTTCTGTTCGGAATGGTCGGTTACTGTGCTTCACCGGCGCGAACGGCTAATGCCTCCTCAACATTTAGCAGCACTAGAATCTCTTTCTCGAGCGTATGCACGCCAAAGATGTATCGCCCTTGAACACCGTCAATGTTTGTGGGAGGAGGCCCAATCTGATCGTTTCGCAACGTAAGAATGTCGGAGATCCGATCGACCAAGAAGCCGACCGACTCGCCGTTGGAGTTGACGATCAAGTTGCGACTGGTCCTGGTGACTTCTGCTTGCTCCATCCCCAAAATTGTGCGTAGGTCGATGACTGTCGTGACTTCGCCGCGAAGATTGATGACGCCTCGCACGCAATCGGGTGCCTGAGGTACGTTGGTGACATCCAACTGGCGATTGATTTCTTGAACCTGCCGAATGTCGACTCCAAGGAGCAAGTTCCCCACATAAAACGTTGCGTACTGCTCTTCAGCAATCTCAACAACCTGTTCGGGCTCGATCGTACTGTTCATATTTCTTGACCCTGGGTTCTTCCCATACCTGTTGCGCCGCACCAGTGGAAGCGGCAACCTTCATTTGTTCGCTCAGACGGTCTGGAGGACGCGACGGTTGTCGCCAGCTTTCTTCCCAGCAAAGTTCCGCAAGGAATTCAGCAGTTTCTCGCGATCCATCTTGATTTGGTAATCATCGATTCCCACTTCGATGCCGCGCTGAATGTCGGCTGATCCGGCCAACGACGTCAGCGCGATGACCGGGAGATGACTCCATCGCGACTGCTTCACACGCTCTGTGAATTCGAATCCGTCCATGTTCGGCATTTCGATGTCCGTGACGATCACATCAAACTCGAACTCATCGCTTTGCAGGGTCTCCCAGGCAACCAATCCATCTTCGCAGTCGACCACGCGATAACCTTGTTCGCTCATCATTGCTGCGACTTGCTTGCGGAAGAAACTAGAGTCCTCGGCCAACAGAATCGTTGGCGGCTCGTCAGTGGATTGATCGACGACTTCTTCTCTCTGAAACCACTCCGGATGGGCGACTTCAGCAACCTGAAAGAGGTCGACAAACCTCGTTGTTTTCTCGCCCAAGACCATAGAGCCGATGACTCCACGTTCGATGAATGTTGTTTCATCAATGTTTGTGGTCACGTCCCGAATGTCTTCCAACGTCGGCACGACGAGTCCGATCTCTTTTCCCGAAGCTTCGAACACAACGACGTACAGACGCGACTTGGGTTCTGGCCTTCTGGCTGTGATGGTATTTTCCAGCCTAATGAGCGGCATGGTCGATCGATCGATTTGCAACAACTCCTGTCCGCCAACCGCATCGATCTGATCAGCTCGAATGCGATCGATGCGAGAAACGATATCCATCGTGACTGCGAAATGCTCCTCGTCGTGATTGCTAAACAGCAGCATGTACTGCGAATCTTCGTCGCCTGGTTTCGTCTCGGCTCCCTTTTGCTCATTGAGTTCTTGGTCACATTGAATCTCTTCATGGGCGGCGATGCCCGCGACATCCAGGATCAGCGCGACGTGGCCGTCGCCGAGAATGGTGGCCCCAGACAAGCAGCGACACTGTTTGAGGTGTTGGCTTAGTGGCTTCACCACGATTTCTTCCGAATCGTGCAAACCATCGACGATCAGACCGAAACTCTGCTCGCCGGTTTCCACAACGATGATGTTGAGTGCTTCGTGATTCGATGCAGAGGAGTTAGCTTCTTCATCGCAATCGCTAGTCGTCTGATCGGACTCAACAACTTCGGACAGTCGAATCAGCGGCAACAGATTCCCGCGCAGCCGTAGTACTTCGGCATCCTGCACTCGGCCGATGCGTTCGTCGAGCTCGTCGCCGCGAACTCTTACGAGTTCAACAATATTGACCTGAGGAATCGCGAACCGATCGTCACCGCACTGAACAATCAATGACGGGATGATCGCCAGCGTCAGGGGCAACGTGATAACGATCAGTGTTCCTTTGCCAACCGTCGATTCGATATCGACCGTCCCGCCCAACTTGGCAATGTTGGTCTTCACGACATCCATCCCGACCCCACGACCACTGACATCCGTCACTTTGGCGGCCATCGAGAAACCCGGATGAAAAATCAACCGGACTGCTTCGCGATCACTCATCTGGTCGGCACGTTCCTGCGTGATGATGCCTTTGGCGATCGCTTTTTGCTTCAGTTTCTCCGGGTCGATACCTGCACCATCGTCTTCTATTTCAATTCGGACCTTCCCAGCCTGATAGAAAGCGCGAAGGTCCATCGTGCCCGCTTCGGGCTTGCCAGCTTTCGTCCGGTCTGCGGGAGCTTCGACGCCATGATCGACTGAATTGCGAATCAGGTGAGTGAGCGGATCACCAATCGCCTCGACGATGGTCTTGTCGACTTCAACTTCCTTGCCCTCGATGTTAAGTGTGCACTGCTTGCCGAGCTTTCCGCTCAGATCACGAACAATTCGGGGGAACTTGCTAAAGACGGTGCCGATTTGCTGCATGCGCGTCTGCATAATCGACTCTTGAACTTCCGTGGTAACCTGATCGAGTCGCGATGCGATCGTGTCGAGACTGGTACCATCGGCCGAGCCAATCGCCTGCATCAGCTGGTTTCTGCTCAGCACAAGTTCGCCGGCAAGGTTCATCAGCCGATCGAGGACGCCAACTGAAACGCGAATACTCGTTTCGGGTGGAGTCTTCTTGTCTTGGCTGTCCCTCTTGGGTGACGACTTCTTGTCTACCTTCTGCTGAGTGGGTGCTTCAGCTGGAGCGAGTTCGGCAGCAGCCGCTTGCTCATTCGGAGTGTCTGCAGATGCTTTCTCTTCGCGCGCGGCAAAAGCCCTCGCGATCTGTGCGTCGATATCATCCTCAGACTCGGTACTCTTTGCATCCGCGGCAGTCTCAGCGGAAGATGGCTCCGTAGTGACTGGAGATACAGGCGTCTCGCTTTCTGTAACTGTTCCAGTGGCGATGTTTTCAAGTGCTCTGATGTGGCCGCTAACATCCTCATCATTGGACGAACTCACATCGTTGATCAGCCCTTGCAACCGGTCTGCGGCGCGCAACATGATGTCAATCATTTGCGAGTTGGGGACCAACTCGTGATTGCGCATCATGTTCAAGATGTTTTCGAGGCTATGGGCAAGATCGTTGACCTTAGTGAGTCCAAGGAAGCCGGCGGCCCCTTTGATCGAGTGAATTCCTCGAAATACCTCATTGATGAGATCAACATCAACGTCAGCGCCGGATTCCTCAATACTGAGCAACTGGTTCTCGATGTCGGCCAAGTGTTCGTTGGACTCGACCACGAACTCGTCTAGTAATTCGTCTTCACATGACATGCGTTTCTTTGCCTCTTGGCACGGCGACTCTTGAAGTAGTCCGAACTCGATCGATTCGAACGCCCGGATGATTCTCAACGACTGAGCAACCGTAGGTCACAGAAATCAGGCTAGATTTCTCGCACCGTGCGAATAATTCACAGCGGGCCGACTTTGCGCCAATCCGCCATTCGTCGCGGTAGATCGTGTATCGCGATGCGCTAGAACGAAGGCTGTGGGTGCTCCTCGCAGGCTGTACTCGCATGAGCGATCGCGGGGGTCGAATTGCGACGATTCGGCGAATCGGCACACTCGTCCCGATTACGAGTGGACGATGCTGCGATCATCAGTCGGAGCACGTCCCAATTTGCCAACGACCTATTCGAGAGCTATGAATTATTGAACCAATCGGCGAGAAGTCTTCGCCGATCTCAGTTCGAGTAGACTAAGACCCCATTGCTGAGCCCGATTCCATGAGTATTAAAGTACTAATCGCCGACGATTCCGGAGTTATGAGAAAGATCATTGTCCGTGCCGCCAAGTCTTCCGGTGTTGACGAAATTGTTGAAGCCGTCGATGGCGCTGACGCGTTAGCGAAGTTTGAGCAGGAAGCCTTCGATCTCGTGCTTACGGACTGGAATATGCCTAATAAATCGGGCCTGGACGTAATCCAAGAGATTCGAGGAAAAGGTAGCAACGTCCCCATCATCATGGTCACCACCGAGGGTGAAAAGGGTAACGTGCTGCAGGCAATCGAAGCCGGTGTGTCAGACTATCTGACCAAGCCGTTCGAAGCCGCGGATCTTTCGGCAAAAATCGACAAATTCGTACCTGTGTGAAGAATCACCGGTACTGTATCTCTAATTGCTTAGTGGAATAGTGATGAACGCCGACTATATCAACCCGTTTATCGAATCAGCAGTCAACGTCTTTGAGACGATGCTCGGCTGTCAGGTGAAACGAACTGGGGCGAAAGTGTGCGAATCGTTCGCGCCTGAATACGACATCACCGGTATCATCGGCCTGTCGGGAAGAGCGACGGGGGATGTTGTCATTAGCTTCGAGCGCGACCTGGCTCTACTTGCCACCGAGGCGCTCATCGGGGAGAAACCTACTGATATCTCCCCCGATGTCATCGACACGATTGGCGAACTGACCAACATGATTGCCGGCAATGCCAAGACGGGTCTGGAAGAATTGGAACTCAAGCTGGCGCTGCCGACGGTAATTGTCGGTAAGAATCACACCATTCGATTTCCATCTAAAGTGAGACCGATTGCCCTCGCGTTTGAATCCGACTTGGGGTACTTCAATATTGAGGTCGGATTGATGGAATCAGCGTGCGCCGCAGTCGGATAGGTCAAACGACGATCGCGACGGCGAGTTTTCGAGAGTGCATGATCTGCGCATACAAAAGCCATCGCTTCCTACTGCCCCGTAGAAAGCGATGGCCGTCGATACCGCAATTGTTGCGTGCGAGTCTGCTGAAACCTTAAAGGTATGCGCAGCCGATGTGGAAAGCACCGACCGGCAATCGGCAATGTGGCCGGTCGATGCGTAGCTGCGAAGCTTTACCTCTAGCGTCGGCGACGTGCGGCGAATGCCACGACGCACGTTGCCAAGATCGTTAGCGAGGCTGGCTCAGGAATTGTGGCGGCGCCGAGTGCGGCCGCTTCAGGGTACGCGTTCTGCCATACTGCCAAGCCAGCGGCTGTGCCATCATTTTCCTGCCAATAGATGAAGTCAGCACCATCGACATCGCCATCACCATCGAAGTCGGGATCAATCCCGATTGCGGCGCCGTATAGGCCCAGCGCTTCGGAATCCGTCAGTACACGATCAAGCCAGATCGAGACTTCGTCGACCGAACCAGAATACGTCGTGGAATCGTTCGGAGTTTCACGCCGTCCGCCAATTTTGGCGAGATCGGTATCCACTCCCCAACCAGCTGTACCCGGTCGAAAATCTTCGGTGCGATTAACGCCATTGAGCCAGATCTGGATATTGTCGGTACGCTCCTCGGCAGTCGTTCCCGAGGTGGAAGCGACAATGTGCCACCAGTCGTTATCCGGCTTGTTGGACAAACCTCGGTCAGCACCAGAGTTGGTGAAATCAACACCTTCGCCTGGCAAAAACAGGCTCTTGTGACCACATCCATCGACTTCGCTACATCCGAGCGTCGGGTTGGTGGATACCACGATGCCGTCGTTGCCGACAACGATCTGGAAACTCGTCAGTGGGTCAGCTAGGTTATTTGTAAAGATTCTCTCGCCACCCTGGGGTGCGCCACCACTTTTGGCAAACGCGGAAACCGTCAGCGCATTGGCGCCATAATTAGCTGCGGGCCCAATGTCGATGTGGCCATCATCGTTGGCGGCAAATGCTACATTGTTCTCTCCCAACCCAGCGATTGGAATATCGGCTCCCACCTCGGTCCAAACGTCGTTGGTCGTCCAGGCACCACCTTCAATCAAAGTGTCTGGTCCATCCGCACCGATTTCGACAATTAACTCATCAATGATGTTGTAGCTGCCAAGCGCGTTGCCGCTAACAGTATCAAAAACTTCTCCATTCTCCCCGCTCCCAAATTCCGTTTCGTTGAGTTCAAAATAGAAGTCGGGAGACAGGCCGAGGACTGCATCTCGGTATTCTGCCGCTGCGGGCGAAGAGGTCACCGCGAAAGAGAGAGCAGCGACCAACGCTACTAGTTTTAATCGGGAGTGGGAGTGAGCTTGGTTCACGGGAGTGCCTTTCATGTGAGTACCAACTGACCAGGAATTCTAATGCGAAGGTCCGAAAAGATGTGCCAATGAGCCAAAACACCAGACACAACGCATCGACGATCTGTGCAACTTGGGCAAAATATAACAATCGGGTTCACAGGTCACAAGTAGCTAAGTTCTACATATCTTCATATTTGATATGTCTTCGGTAACCCCACATTCGCGATGGGTTTTTGGTCAGGCCTAATTGTTACTTCAGAACTTCAGTTTGCGGTGACTATCCGCAACTACCCATCATGAAGAAAACGTCTATCATTCAATCACGAAGAAAACGTCTCTCTCTCTATCCATTGTGGGATGCGTGATATTCGCACGGCCTTCGGTAATTGGGCCTCGGCGTTCAGATCCTTAAATAGCAGCTTGAGGTAATTGAAGTGAAACGGAATCATACGCGGTCGATTCGTGCCTTGAAGCTTGGACGCCGAATAGGGCGGTCAATGACGGGTTTTACGCTTGTCGAGCTGCTGGTCGTGATCGCGATTATTGGTGTTTTGGTTGCTCTGCTACTGCCGGCAGTGCAAGCAGCGCGGGAGGCGGCGCGGCGGACGCAATGCCTGAATCAAATGCGCCAGATGATGCTCGCGTTGCACAACCACGAGAGTTCTCGAGGAATCTTCCCGAGTGGCGGAATCGATCCCTGGCCGTCGATCGAGGACTACTCAGCAGGCGGAAAGCCATTCGCTGCGCCCAAACAGGGTCTCAGTTGGGCCTTTCAGGCATTGCCGTACCTCGAACAGAACGCCGTGCACAACCTGGCGACTCAGGAACAACTGTCGCAGACTCCCGTGGAACTGTACTTTTGCCCTTCCCGTCGCCCGCCGACCCAGAATCCGAACAATGGTCGCTGGTTGATGGACTACGGTGGGCTTGTAGGAGTTCCCACACCAGGGCAGACGGACGCGTACGGGTGGGTTTTTGGGACTGCCGATCCCACGAACTATGATCAGCAGATGGCAGACGGAGAAATGTGCTCCAACAGCAACTCAGGAATCGCCTTCCGCGCCTTCTGGGGGGGAACTTTCTCCCATCTCCAAGGGGGTCGGGCAGAGCGATTCCTTCCCAGTAGAAGTGGGTCGAATCAAAACATCTTCGCGACACAGGGCGTGATCGTCAGAAGTAGTTATTTCGTGAGCGATGGCACCGGCGCAAGCGGTAACCCGGTAGTTAATGAAATGGGATTACCCGGCCCCACAAAGATGCGACAGATAACTGACGGAACCAGCAATACGATCGTGTTGTGCGAGAAACGCGTCGATGTCGGCCGACTCGATGGGCCGCACACAGACGATGACGCCGGTTGGTCGGATGGCTGGGACTTCGACACACTCAGACTTGGGTCCTGTCAACCGACCCCGGACTCGACCAAGCCTACCGGCCCGGAGGTCCTCGTGCCCGGTTCGTCGCATCCGGCAGTGTTCATCTGTGGCTTTGCCGACGCTTCGATGCGCGCCATCAATTACGACGTCAATCTGGTGATGTTCAACCGCATGGCCAACATATCGGATGGGCAAATCGTTGATAGCAACGCGTTGTAACTTGGTAGCGCCGGTGCCACACACCAGGACTTGCGGGTGACCGCCAGCAAGGCGACCGGGGGGCTTCAAAGTCGGCTATCAGATTTCCGCAGACGGTTCCCCTGCGCCGGATCGTAAACCGCGAAGTCGAACCCAGGCTGGATACTGTAGCCGCCGACTCGACCTTGCTTGTCGATTGCTATGAAGCCGACTTGCAGTTGCTTCCAATCGGGGCTTTTTGCAACGACGCGTTCGACCGCCAGTTCACAGGCTCGCTGCGGAGAATTGCCTTGCCGCATTAACTCGACGACCAGGAAACTACCGACGGCGCGAATCACAGCCTCGCCGACACCAGTTGCCGTCGCGGCACCAATCTCGTTGTCAACATACAGCCCGGCACCGATGATCGGAGAGTCGCCCACCCGTCCGTGCAGTTTCCACGCCAGACCGCTGGTCGTGCAAGCACCGGATAGATTACCTTCCTTGTCCATGGCAATCAGTCCGATTGTGTCGTGGTTTTCGACATTAACTTCGCGTTCTTGGATAGCGTCCGGATTGTTCTTCTTCCATTTTTCCCACTCCGCGCTCGCGCGATCAGTGAGCAACTGTTTCTTCTGGAAGCCATTGGCCAACGCAAATTGCAGAGCGCCCTCGCCCACAAGCATGACGTGAGGCGTTTTTTCCATTACCAACCGCGCCACCGAGATGGGATTCTCAATGTGCTGCAAGAACGCGACCGAACCGCAAGCGCCGGTCTCGTCCATGATGCACGCGTCGAGCGTCACGTTGCCATCTCGATCTGGCAGGCCTCCCAGACCGACACTCAGATTGTTCGGATCCGATTCGGTGACCTTCACTCCCGCTTCCACAGCATCGAGCGCCCGACCACCGCCGGACAGCACTTTCCAGGCCGCTGCATTCGCCGCTAGTCCGTGCCGCCACGTGGAAACAACCAATGGTCGCCGCACGTCGGTTTCGTCAGCATGAGTATTCACGACTAGAATTTGCGCGATGAGAACGCAAGTCAAACATCCGATCACCGTTGAAAGTCGCAGCATCTCGATACCCCTGGCTGGTGAGAAAAACACATTAGAGCGGCGCCCGACAACAGCGGCAAGAACCATCCGTCTCAGGACGGACGCCAACCATGAGAGCGCCGATGCGATAGCTAGTTTGGCTCTGTCCAGTCGATCGGCGTTTGCTTGCGCACCAGCGACTGAATCTCGTTGATCGACTCGTATGCCTGCCGACTACTTATGCCTGTTTCGGCCATGTGGGCGGCTGCTACGCCGGCTGCGGTACCGGTTGACCATTCGATCGGGTGGAGCCGCGTAGCCGAATTCGCCAGGAAACTCTGGGCCATCGTTTTCCCAGCAACAAGCAGGTTCTCGAGCTTATGGTGAGTTAGCGCGCGGAATGGAATGCAAAACGGCAGCGTATCGTGCTTGCCGGCGTAGTGTGCGGGCAGTAGGCAATTGCTTAATTGGTGAATGTCGACCGGGTACGCTCCCAGCGCGATGCGATCTTCAAAGACGGTGCCCGTTTTCTGACTCGCTGGCCCAGTTAGATCGTCGAACCTCAAGATGAATCCATCCAGACCAATCGCTCGGCGCGTGTCGCGGATGTAGGGCAACTTGGCCAAGCCGTGCTCGGTGCCGAGCTCGTCGCCGGCGAGCGAAAACTGGTCGGGATGATAATTCCCAGGCGCGTTGTTGCGAAACCAATGATGCCAGCCGTAGGCCCGTTGCTCCGCGCCGGCAAGCGTTTTGAGATCAATTCCACCTTGCCAGTCGGAAGTCTCGAGCGCCGTGTCAGTCTTTGACTTGAACAGGTAGCCAAACGGATAGTCGTTCCCCCCCTGCCCTCGCTTCTCGGAGTAGCCCCAATTCTGCAAGCATAGATCACCTGGCGCAGGCTCTCCGTCGCCACGCACGCGACGATACGTCCAAATCAATTCCCAGGCGTCGGGTTTGTCTTGATAGTCGCCCAATCCCAGCCGCACAGGGTCGCCGGCGGGTGAACTCTGTTCAACTTTTTCCGCGTGCAAATGCTGGATGAAATCAAACACGATCGACTGACCGCAGGTGTCGTCACCACCGGGGCGGCCTTCAACATCCTCGGTCCCCTGCAAATAGTCAGTCCCTGACAGAGCAAGAACTTCGCCCCACTCGGTTGCCTCGATAACCACCAGTGGTTTGTTATTCGTGGAACCAAACCGTAAGACCTGCTTCGTAAATCGCTCCGAGTCCGCAGCGGAATACCATTCGGCCAGATCTTGTGAAGGAAGTCGAACGTAGCCGCTTCCACTCGTTGACTTTCGCTGAATGCCGACCAGCGCCGTCACCTTCGTCCCCGAGTCGTCGAGTTCGACACGCTTAACCACTGTTTCCAGGAACACCACGAGGTTGTCACCGACAGCCTCTTGCATCGGCAACAATTGGGTTTCGAGATAGATCTTCGGCCGAAAACAAAACCGGCTAACCCAACAATCGCCGCAGTCGTTCATCCCGCGCAACGTCTGCAAAAAGTTAGACGTCATATTCGCAGGCGTGCGTGCCCACTGTGCGACGTTGAGCAGTACCTCGCCGGTCGCAGGATCGTTGATCTTATGCCAAGCTTCGTCGATCGCGGGCACCGCGCTCGAAGTGAGTTGCCCACCGACCCAGTCGGTGGGCTCGAGCAGCGCCGTCCGTGCGCCACTTTTGGCCGAGGCGATCGCCGCCGCGAACGCCGCCGTGGAACCACCAGCAATCACGACGTCGAAGTCGTCGTGACGAGTAAACTGAGTGGGGCGTTTGCTTGGATCAACGAACTCTTCTGCCTGCACCACTGGCGTCATTATCGCCAGTGACAGCAGCATGATCAGGCACGAACTCGTAGACGATTTTTGCGTCGGGTATCGAAAGCTTGCTTGAGTCTTCATGTCGTGTTGCCACT
This sequence comes from Bythopirellula sp., assembly GCA_965228965.1. Taxonomy (GTDB): domain Bacteria; phylum Planctomycetota; class Planctomycetia; order Pirellulales; family Lacipirellulaceae; genus Bythopirellula. Next base: position 2,623,929 of record OZ245849.1, on the reverse strand, counting down.
AAAAATATCGAGTCATTCTTAGCACGGCCCCGTCTACTCGTAATGACCTGTCTACTCGTAATGAATAGATGAGGCGGCAACTTCAACAATCTGGCCGTGCAAGTCTGCGCGATTCGCCAAATCAAGGATGTGCCGTACTGACAAGGTCTCGTCCCGATCGATCATCGGTTGTCCACAATCGAAAAAATCTAGAATGCTTGCCGCCGCACCAGTGAACAACGAATCCATGTCCACGACAACGTGTTGGTAGCCATCGTCAGTTACCAGCGTCGCGCTAAAGGGCACATCTGCCGTCTGGTTGAAGTCAATCACTGCCATGCGTTGCCCAGAGAATTGTAACACAAAGCGAGGATGCTCGTTTGTGCCATGCCGTTGATAGGTCTCAACCTCTGGCCCCAGGCAACTGACCGCCAACTCGACAGGGTGGATTCCGTACTCGTCAAACGTCGGGCCCGCAGAGGTAATGAACATCGCTTGGAGTGGGGAATCTGCCTCGCTCAATGCCTCCTGGACAGAACTGGTGCGCAAGGCGGACGTTGATTGCACGGCGACTCCGTTGGTGTCGGCGAGCTTAAAAATCTCTTTGGCGGTCTGCAAATCGGGCGCGAACGTCTTGTCGACGAAGGTCGGTCTTCCCAGTGGAAACACGGCTTGGCACAACTGTAAATGCAACTCGGGATTCGCAGGCGCCAGAACCGCGAAGTAGTCGGCTGACTTCGCCAATTCGTTCACATTTGTAAAGTAAGGCACGTCATGCTCACACGCCCACTTTTCGCTGGGTTCGTGCTCGAGGGCGGTAGCACCGACAATCTCATAGCCTCTGCTCAAGAGCGGACCGCGCAACGCCGACAAATAGACGTCTGCATGGAAATTGTCGAGTCGATAGTCGACGAAGCCGATTCGCTTGTTTGGCATTTTACGCCCATCTGGCAAGTGGATGGTGAAGCTCGAATTCTACCGTGCCGTATCATCGCTCAGCAAACGTGACGTGCGGATTCTAAACTTTCCGCCTCATCGTTCAGACTCGGTGGTCAACCCAGTATTTCTGTGAAGACCCGCAGCGCCGATCACCCAATTCTTACGCGGCGGGACCCTGCGCGTTTGCGAGTAAAATTATCGCATTTTAGCTTTGCCCGAATGCGCGCAGGGATTAGCATAAGCTGATGTGATTCTCTTGTACATCGTTCCCTGTTACGTCGCATTTGTGTTTCACTTGGAGGGTTCTAATGAGTCTAAAAACTACGATTCGGCTAACTGCCATCGCTGGCAGTTTAGCACTACTCTGGTGTCTGGCCGACTCCGCGCAGGCGCAACTGATTGCCGCCGATAGCTACGAAAATGGTGGCACCGACTACAACGCTGGGTTTGGAAATACCTTCAACGGACAAAGCTCCACTTCCGCGATTGGGTTCACAGATCCTTGGGGTGGCGGATCGACTTCCGGCAACACACATCCCGATTTGATCACCCTTGAAAACCCGGCTATCAGCTACGAGTCGGGCGGCAAAGGAAAATTCACACCAAACGCGACTTTCTCGGACTTCGAGCGACGTTTTGAGCATAGCTTGGCGCCATTCGCGGCCCCAGCCAACGACGTCTTCTATATGAGTCACCTGGTTAACACCGGACCGGAAATTCCCAATGGCGATACGGAAGGATTCGCTATGGTCGGCTTTGGTAGCATAGCGGACCAGGCTCGCCTCGAGAGTACGCAGGACTTCTTGTTTGGCGCGTTCGTTGGATACGCTCCCGACGGCGCGGGTAACGTGGACCTGGTGATTCGCTCGCGCACCGGTGTTTCAGGTGCCGGCTCAGTCACGGACGAGATTCTGTTGGACGCTTCGGCGGGCGACGCGGTGGACAACTTGACGCACCACGTCGTGATGAAGTTGACGTACACTGGCGGAGATAAAATCGACTGGTGGCTCAATCCCTCGAATCTCACCAGCGAGACCGCGATGACCAATAGTTCCGAGTCGTCCGGCTCGATCGATGGCTTCCAACTCGGCGGTGCCTCTGACATGAATCGACTCACCGTCAACACGTTCGGCTACGACCGTTCGTTCTTCTTCGACGAGTCGCGTTTGGGCTACGACTTGATTTCAGTAACTGGAGTGGTGCCAGAACCGACAAGCCTAGCACTAGCCGCATTTGCGATCGCGTGCCTTGCTGAAGTGCGGCGACGACGATAACGGAGTCTCACTCGAGAACGGCAGGGACATGTCTTATCGACATGCCCCTGCCCGCCGTGCTGGAAAGTGGAGCGTAGTTGTGGGCAACAAAGTGCAATTCATCAATCTGGGAGCGAGAGAGTGATGTTGAAGGCAACGGGAAATCGATTCATGGTGCAGGCCGCAGTTTTGCTGAGCGGCGTAATCTCCACAAGTTCCGCCAGTGCGCAACTAATTGCTGCGGACAGCTTCGACACCGCCAATTACGCGACTGGGGGGTTGAATGGTCAGAACCCCATGATCTCGCCGGGTTGGACGAGTGACACCGCGTGGTCCTCGGGTAGCGCGAATTTGCAAGCCGATACGATTTCACTCAGTAATCCGACCACGACATACGACGACGCGTCTGACGGCAAAGGGAAATTTTTGGAGGTCGCATCAAATTTCCCATTGTTTCGTCGCGCGTCTCACGACCTCGATAGCTATGAGCCAGCCGATACGTACTTCATGAGTTTCTTCGTCAACCCATCTGGTTCGTTCGCTGAGCCCGGAAGTCGAGAGCATGCGTTGGTTGGATTTACCAATTTCGTCAGTCAAGCAGCTTTCGAGAATGCTAACGCCGACAACGCGTTTGGCTTGCTGGTCGGTTTCCGGGGCGAAGATGTGGGTGCCGCCACTGACACGGTCGATCTGATCGTCCGTGCACGCGACGTATCGACGGGCGACCTGGTCGACACGGTGCTTATCGCGGACGCAGGCAACGAGCCGTTTGGCGACACCTATCACGTCATGCTCAAACTCGACATTAATGTCGACGGTGGTGTCGCCGACGACGTCACCTATTGGGTCAATCCCACCAATCTCACTAGCGAAACGACCGCGACTGATTCAGCGGCCGCGACCGGTATATTTCAGTCGGCCGCGATGGATCTCAACGATCGCATCGATCGACTCACTGTGCTGACCAACTTTTGGACCGATCGCGGCTTCTTCTGGGACGAGACACGATTCGGCTACGACTTTAGTTCCGTCGCCGGGGTGTTGCCGCTCATTGAGAATGCTGATTTTGACGATGACGGCGATGTCGACGGCAGCGACTATCTGATCTGGCAACGGGGTTTCGACAGCGGTACGACCCAGCCCGAGGGAGACGCCAACAACACCAACACCGTCGATGGTGAGGACCTAGCAATTTGGCGAAACCAGTACGGTGTGGTCACGGAATTAGGCGGAGCGACAAACATACCTGAGCCCAATACCCTGCTACTCGTACTGCTCGGAAATGCTTACCTATTGGGAACCAGACGCGGACGAATTTGATCAAGGAGTTCAATTCGTCACGATGCGAAAGACCGGCGGCGAACGGCGAGCATTATGCGCGTTGAGTCACTGGTGGTAATTGCCATTATCGGCGTGCGCATCACGCAATTGTTGCGTACCGCACAGGTCGCGCAACCGAGGGTGGGCAAAGCAACGCGTTCTTTAGCAACTGCCTGTTCAGTGATGTCTTGACGCATCGGAACCTCAATCGATTGAGCTGCGACTTACGAGCAGGAAATAGGCCCTTCTAGCGCAAATTCGCCTTTCCTGTAACGCAGCCGGCGACAGCGGCGTATCAATGGTTGAGCGGTTCTGAAGCTCACCGCGTCCGACCCGATATCTGCCGATCTTTCCTGGAGGTCCGCCATGCGTCGACTTGTTGCGATTTTCTGTCTCTCTTTCACATTTTTGCTGCCCGCCTCCAAGTCGATCGCGGAACCGTCCGCAGCGCAGTTGCTGCCTTCATCGGTCGTCCTCTACGCCGAAACAACATCCACAGCCGACCTACTCAGCGCCATACTTGATCATCCCGTCCGCGAGAAAATGGAGTCGCTGCCCCAATACCAGCAATGGCTTCAGGGTGAGGACTACCGAAAACTGAGCATGGTCGTCAAGTTGATGGAAGCCCAACTTGAGACTCCGTGGCGGCAGGCGCTCGAGACACTTGGTGCGGGCGGAATTCATGTAGCACTGGACGGAGCATCCCAAAGTCCCGTGGTGCTCGTGAAATCCGGTGACGAATTGCTACTGGAGAAAGCGAAAAACGCAGTCGTAAACCTCGCCTTGATGGGAGCTGCGAGTAATCGGAAGACGAAGCCATTCCAGTCCGTCAACTATCGCGGCGTCGAAGCTTATCATTCGGACAGAGTTCACTTTGCTGTCGTTGGCAATTGGTTGATTTTTACTAACTCCGCCGACGCAGGAAAGAACATCATCGACCGCATGTTGGACGGACCGGAAAACTCACTGGCCGAAAACGAACAATTTCGGAAAGCGCTCACCACTCGTCCAACGAACGCGCGAGTGTGGGCGTATGCAGATCTCGACACGATTCGTACCGCCGGAGTTGCCGAGCGTTTGTTGGCAGGCAAATCACAGAATCCAGGGGCCGAACTGATCCTCGGTGGCGTGTTGGAAACGCTCCACAAGACCCCTTTCGCGACGGCAAACCTTATCGCTGTCGACGGTTCCCCTGCACTGACTGTTAGCGCACCTCACAATGCCAAATGGATTCCCGAGGAAAGAGAGTTCTTTTTCGGTCCGGAGCACGGCAGCCCTGCCCCGCCTCCGTTCGCATTGCCCGAAACCGTCCTAGAGGCTCGCGCCTACCGCGGGGTCAGCGGCATGTGGCTTCACGGGCCCGATCTGTTCAACGATGAAGTCAATGCTCAGCTGGCCAAGGCAAACAGTAATCTCTCAACGCTGTTCGGAGGCAAGCCTTTCGCTGAGGAAATCCTGGGCGCACTCGACGGCGAGCTACGCTTGGTAATCGTTCGCCAAGAGCACAACGATGGGATGATTGCCGACTCGGCTGTGAAGCTACCTGGCTTCGCCGCCGTCGCACGCTTGAAAGATCCTGCCAGCACTCAGCGGTCACTGCGCATCGCCTTTCAAACGGCCGTTGGCTTCGCCAACCTAATCGGTGCGCAGCAAGGCCGACCGCCATTGGAACTGGAAACCGAACGGAGTGACGGTAAGGTGCTGCTTTCCGCCGTCTATAGCCCTGAAGATCTCGTCGGCGACGAGCAAATGGAAATGGCCGCCAGTGGCACCGGCGTGCTGCTCCAGCTTTCGCCGACGGTGGGCTTCGCCGCAGACTCGATTGTTCTTGCCAGCACTCGCTCTCTGGCGAACCAAGTGTTGAATAAAGTCACGGCGGGGCCACAAGAATCTCAAACTGCCTCGTCGAGTAGCGGTGTGACGAACTCCGCGTTGCAAATCAATGCCGAACCATTGCGACAAACGCTGGCCGAGAATCGCGAGCGACTGATTACCAACAACATGCTCGAAAAGGGACACGACCGCTCTGCGGCGGTTGGCGAGATCGACGGCTTGCTGACGATCCTTGAGTTCTTCGAGCGTGGCGATGCGACACTGACCGTTGATGACGATCAGCTGGAACTTTCGGTGCGTCTCACCTCAGCGAAGGAGTAATCAGCATGACCGCAATTGCTGAAACACTGAGCCCAGCCCAAGCTTGGCAGACATGGAAGCCTTCAGCCGGCGAACGGTGGGATCATCAAAAGGCCGCGCACTTGTATCGACGGGCCAGCTTCGGCGCGTCCCGCAAACAACTCGACGAGGCTGTCGCGCTAGGTCCGCAAGAGTGTGTCGATCGATTGCTGGAGGCATGTGAACCAGGTCAACCCGAAACAGCCGCCTTCGACGTGGAGATGACGAAGATGGCCGCCAGCCTCGCTGCTGGAGAGCCAGGCGGACTGGAGCCTTGGTGGCTGTATCGGATGCTGTTCACACCAGCACCGCTACGAGAGTGCATGACTCTGTTTTGGCACGGCCATTTTGCCTCCAGTGCCGCGACGGTCGATAGCGCCGCGATGATGGTGACGCAGAACCAAACGCTGCGTGAACACGCACTTGGAAAGTTCGAAACACTGGTCCAAGCTGTGTCACGTGATCCGGCCATGCTCACGTATCTCAACTCCACCACCAACGCTCGCCTGCACCCCAACGAGAATTACGCCCGAGAAGTTATGGAGCTGTTTTGTTTGGGGCTTGGTAACTACACCGAGCGCGAAATTCAAGAGACCGCTCGATGTTTCACGGGATGGGAAATCCGTCGCGGCAAGTTTCGCTTCAATCGACATCAGCACGACTTCAACACGAAGACGATCTTCGGACAAACGGGCAATTTTGACGGGGACGACGCGGTCCGTATCATATTGCAGCAGCGAGCGGCTCCCCGGTTTATCGTCCGCAAGCTGATCAACTATTTCGTCTGCGACCAACCGGTCTCCGACGAGCTGATCGAGCCGCTGGCGAATGAACTACGCGACAACGGTTTTCATATCCAACCGCTTGTGCGTCGTATCTTGACGAGCCGCTTCTTCTATTCGGCGGAGAGCATCGGTCAGAAAATCCGTAGCCCCGTCGAGTTGGCAATCGGCTTGCTCCGCAGCCTCGAAGGGACCGTCGGCACGATTGCGCTCGCACAACATTTGCGACCGCTTGGCCAGCGAGTGTTCTTTCCGCCCAACGTGAAGGGCTGGGACGGCGGCACGACCTGGATCAACGCCACCACCCTGATCGGCCGTGTGAACCTAGTCACAAAGCTACTGCAAAATCAGAGCGCGCGGTTTGCCGGCAGCTCGGTCGTAGAGTATTTCGATCGACAGCTGGCTGCCTCCGATCAGGATCGTCCAGCAGCTCTCGTCGATTCTTTAATCGAGTTGCTGTTAGCTGTTCCGCTCACCGACAACGCGCGTCGAGAATTGATTGCCGTAGCGAAACATCATCACCAGGACGTCGGCCAAGCCGCCAGCGACGTGTTGCTTGCACTCGCCGCCTTGCCAGAATTTCAGCTCTGCTGAGTAGTCTAGGAAGAGAAAAACAACCCGCGACAAAGCAACCGAATACAAGAAACAGGAGGAAACAGAGAGAACGGAGTTTGGCCTCGCTTACGTAGTTCATGCGGGGGCTACTTCGGCGTGATTGGCTTCGCGCACATGAGTATTTCTCCTCGTAGTTTCTCCGTTTCCTCTGTGTTCTCCTGTTCAAAATCCTTACCGCGAAGAAACCAATTGTTTGTAGCAAAGAAGGAACCCGGCAATGTCTTTCACACGCCGCAGATTTCTAGCCACGGGTGCCGCGTCAGCGGCCGTCATCTCGGGATCAACACACGTACCCGGGATGCTGCTGCGGGCCGCTGCCGCTCAAGGCACGGCATCGAGTACCGAAAACGTGTTGGTCGTCGTGCAGCTTTCGGGTGGCAACGACGGCCTCAACACAGTCGTGCCCTACGCCGACGATGTGTACGCACGCAATCGATTTGAAACCAGGATCGGCCCCAGCGCTGTCCACAAGCTCGACGACTATCTGGGGTTCCATCCGGCGATGGAAGGCATGCATCGGCTGTTCCAAGAGCAGCAGCTGTCGATCGTTCAGGGAGTCGGCTACCCGAACCCGAATCGTTCTCACTTCGAGTCGATGGATATCTGGCACACGGCGCAGCCCGCAGCTAGCGGCGTCAGCCGGCAAACTGGCTGGTTGGGACAGTACCTTGATGTCCGCAGTAACGTAGACGGGGATCCGTCAGGTGAAGAGGTTCTCGGTGTCCACTTGGGCACGGATATCCAGCCACTCGCACTTGCGGGGCTGAATGTGCAAGTCCCGTCAATTGGCTCGTTCGACGAGTTTCGGTTCGAGGAGTTAGGCGACCGTCGCTTGGAGGCGGCACGCCAGCGGCTGATCGCTTCCAGTCCGTCCCGATCGAATGCGCTGGTCGACCACGTCCGTGCTGCCGCGCAAACAGCACTCGCGTCGAGTCGACGCGTCCGTCGGGCGGTTCATCGCGCTGACAATTCTGCCGATTATCCACAAACCGATTTAGGCAAGAAACTGCGTGGCATCGCCCAGTTGATCCACGCCGGATTGGCCACCCGCATCTACTATGTCACCCTCGATGGCTTCGATACCCATAGCCTGCAGGCCGAGTCGCACGCAGGCTTGCTCACGGAATTGAGCGGTGCCGTCACGGCTTTCGTTGATGATCTCGCCAAGACAGGTCAATCGAAACGAGTGCTACTGGCGTGCTTCAGCGAGTTCGGACGCCGCGTGAAGGAAAACGCCAGCCGAGGCACCGACCACGGCGCCGCCGCCCCGATGTTCCTGGCAGGCGGAGGTCTGCGCGGCGGTATCGTCGGCAAGCACCCCAGTCTGACCGACCTGGACGATGGCGATCTAAAGTTTCACACCGATTTTCGTCGCGTGTACGCCAGTGTGTTGGAGGGTTGGCTTGGCGTGGGGAGCGAGCCAATCCTGGGCGGACGATTCAAGCCGATGGATGTCTTCGCGTAAGGCGAGCACTGCTAACTCGCTAAATGTATTGCCACGAAAAACACAACAACTCACAAGATGGCCCGGCAAGTCGTTCTGTGACCTTTATGTTCTTGTGGCTAAGCCCCTTGCGGATCGCTATTCTCGGGCAGGCACTCGACATAGAACCAGTTGTGAATCGGTGCCAGGATTTCTTGCACTTCCGACACGAGTTGCTCGTCGAGGGGTTCTTCCAGCCAATCGCACCATTGAGCGACACGATCAGGGTTTGCAGAACCGGTGATGCAGGTGGTCATGTCCTCGTTGGCAACCGAGAACTGCAATGCCAACTTGGCAATGTCGACCCCCGCCGCGGTGCAATGGTCCGCCGCCTGTTTGCAAATTTCTCGCACTTCGGGCGTCGACAGATGCCATTTGGGGAGCGGCGCGTTGGTGAGCAGCCGCGCGCTAAACGGCGCGGCATTCATCACACCGATCGATTTGTCTTTCATCTCGTCGACCAAATCGGCCAGCATCGTGTTTTGTAATGTGTAGTGGTTGTACGACAGAATCACGTCGATTTCGGCGTGGGCAGCCGCTTCGCGAAAGATCTTCATCGGGTAGCCCGAGACGCCGATGTTTTTCACTTTGCCGGCCTGCTTGAGTTTATGCAGTTCCGGAATCGTCTCGTCCCAGATCTGCTGCATGTCCACGAACTCGATATCGTGACACAGGATAATGTCGAGATAGTCCTGCCTCATCCGCTCCAGGCTGATATCAACGCTCTCGCGGACGCGTCTCGCTGAAAAGTCAAAGTGCCGAGGTGCATAGCGGCCCAACTTGGTGCAAAGATAGTAACTGTCGCGTGGCACGCCCTCTAACGCAAACCCGAGCAGCGACTCGGAGAGACCTCGTCCGTAGTAGGGCGAGGTATCAATCAGGTTCATGCCCCGATCAAGCGCAACCTCTACACTTTTCAGTGCTTCGCCCAAATCGATCTTGCGGAACTCTGCGCCGAGTGATGAGGCACCAAACGAGAGCACGGATACCTCCATGCCTGTGTTGCCAAGGGTTCGTTTTTTCATGGTCGACTTGGTAGGTGGTGGAATCTGCTAGAAGGACGATCCGGCCATTCTAAGCAATTGAGCCGTAAGCGATAAGTAATGACTGATGAGAATTCCAGACTCGCAGGTCACGTCCGAGGAGATTACAATCTAGGGCTCCAATCACTAACCCTTCGCCAAGAGAAACCAATCGTGCCTGAAACTGTGCGTGCTCTGCGACTCAATGGAACCGAGTACATCGACCCTGGAAAACCAGATGGATCGGTCACGCGAAATTTGGCTGTCGAAGACGTGACACTCCCCGAACCGGCTGCAGGGGAAGTCATCGTCGAGCCGTTGTTTGTTGGTGTGTGTGGGTCAGACAATAGCGCGAGCACTGGCAAGCCAAATTTCTCGTGGGTCGAACGCCCCCGCACCATCGGCCACGAGACGAGTGGACGCGTCGTCGGATTTGGCCCAGACACCGAAGGAGCAGGCGGACTGCAAACTGGGGATGTCGTCTGTACGATTCCCATGCGCGGCTGCACAGATCCACGCTGCACTGGCTGTCGGCGAGGCCGACCCAACTATTGCCGTAAGAAGCGAATCTACGGCTTTCACCGCGATGGCGCAATGGCCGAACGCATGATTGTCAACGTGGAGCGCTGCATGCCGCTCGCCGAGGGACTCACGCCAATTGAAGGCGCAGTCGTCGAGCCGCTGTCTGTCGTCGCGCAAGGCATTCATCGCAAAGCAAACATCCAGCCGGGAATGGATGTTGTCGTTTCCGGCTGCGGAATCATCGGCCTGATGGCGGCGGAACTCGCCCGCGCGGCCGGCGCTCGTGTCGCGGTGACGGGCATCGAACGCGATCGACAAGTGCGACTGAAGTTAGCCCAGGAACGCGGCTTCATACCGATCGTCGTATCTGGCGAAAACCCGCTGCACGAGCAGCTGGCCGCCGGTATCGAAGACCTCGACGGCCGTCGGTTTGGCAACGCCTTTGAAAACGGAACCGTCGATTGTCTGATCGAATGCTCTGGGTTTCCGCCCGCGCTCGGCTCTGCCGGATTGTCGGTGCAACTGGAAGGCCACATTTGCGTGATCGCAACGTTTGGCTCTGATGTCACTTTCGGTGCGACGGCATTTACGCGTTCTGGTCAATCGATGCAGGGTGTGATGGGCTCCAACCGCGAAGATTTTGAGACGGCACAGGCATTACTGCAGCGCGGTGTGTTCCCGGTCGACGTTTATTCGCAGCAGTATGCATTTGATCATGTGCTCGAAGCGATGGAAGACTCGATCATGGCCAAGACCCCTAAAGCAATCTTGGCCATCAACAGCTAACCTCCTCTTCCGGTAGGAATCCCAGTGGCACGCATTTTTATCACCGGCGGCACCGGTTGCATCGGCGCGGCAACGATTCACAAGCTAATCACCGAATTCGGCGACCACGTCGAACAGATCTTGGTCGCCAGCCGTTCCAACAACACTGGCCAACTAGAAATCTGGTTCAACGACAAGTTGGCGCCACTGATCGGCGAAGGTCGCATCGCGTTCGCCAAGGTCGACATCGGCGATCGGCAGCTGCTCGACGACACGCTGCAGGAATTCCAACCGACGCATCTGATCCATTTGGGTGCCCTGCAGAGCCCCGACTGCGCGTCGGATCCTGAAAAAGGTGTCGCGATCAACGTGACCGGCACGATGAATCTGTTTAGAACGATCGCAGGTTCAAAGCTGCCGCTGCAGCGGTTTGTGTTTGCAAGTTCTGGGGCCGTGTACGGTAAGCGGGTGATGTACCCAGGTGCTACCGTACCGGAGAACGCCCAACTCGCTCCGCCAAATTACTATGGCGTATGGAAAGTCGCCGGCGAGCACCTAGCGGCACTGTTCCACGAAGAGACCGGCATCCCAACGGTTTCGCTACGACTGAATACGACCTATGGCCCAGGCCGCGACCAGGGGATGACGTCGGCACCGACCAAGGTAATGAAGTCGCTCGTCCTCGGTGCACATCAAGGTAAAACGCTACCGTTTTTCATGCCTTATACTGGTCGAGAGAATTACCATTACGTCGAAGATGTCGGCGCTCATTTCGCTGGCGTGTGCATGCTGCCCTTTGGAGGATGCCAAGCCTTCAACATCAAGGGAAAGACCATTGAGGTCGCTGAGTTCTTGGAAACGATCCGCGAGGTGGCAGACGAACTAGGCATCGGCAAATTTCTCGAAACCGGCGTCGACCCAGATGCCACACCCAACCTGTTTATCTGCGACCTCGACGATGCCGCCATCGAGCAGGCGTTCCCGGGGTTGCCTCGCACCGCAATTGCCGAGGGCATTCGGCTTAGCCTATCGCGTTTCCAAGAACTTGCTGCACGCGGCAAGGTCACACTGTAGCGATCGAGGCATGCCGTCGGCACTCGTCATTCTAGGCCCGCCACGAACCACATCCGTTGCACCACGGCAAAGAACAGGGCGGAACTCCAGCCGAATACTAACAGTCCGGTCATTGCTTGAATCGCACTCAGGAGCCGCCACGGCGGTCCTTCGATGACCAGATCTCCATATCCAAGCGATGCGAAGGTAACCGTCGAAAAATAGGCGGCTTCTTCGAAAGAAGTGACTTCACCCACGTCGGGCAAGAGTATGTACACCGCAGCCCAAACCGAGATCTCAGCCACGTGCAAGAGCAACAGTACCGTGGCGGTCCAGCACAGGACTTTCATCGGACGTAGTTGTTGTAGATTGCTGCCGGCGGAATCGCTATGGGTGATCAGACGTTGAATCCACAACGTAGTTCCCACCCCGTGAATCACGACCGTAACGACGGTCAGCAGGACTCCGACGAGAATGGCGAGGATCATGGGTTCGCGTAGGGGCCGAAGAAAATGGAAGTATGCGAGACTACGTTGACATGGACTTGCGGCTAAGTCTGAGGCGTAGGGGTCTTACGCCATTCGGCGATAGTTCGGAAGACAACAAAGAAGGTCGGAACGAACAACAGTGAAAAGACCGTTGCTGCCAACATACCACCGACGACCGCGTTGCCAACCGCCTGACGACTCGCCGCCCCTGCTCCAGAAGCAAACAACAGTGGCAGGAAGCCAAGAATCGAGGAAAACGCAGTCATCAAAATCGCACGAAAACGCAGCTTGGCCGCATTGACGGCTGCTTCGGCAATGCCGACGCCCTTGCTGCGCTCGGAACTGGCAAACTCGACGATCAGGATCGCGTTTTTGCTGGCCAAAGCCACGAGCAACACGATACCGATCTGAGTGTAGGTATTGTTATCGGCCCCACGCATAATTAGCGCTAGCACCACTCCCAGTGCAGCCAGCGGCACCACGGCGATCACAGCCGCAGGACTAGTCCAACTTTCGTACTGCGCGGCCAGCACCAAGAACACGAACACCACGGCCAACACGAACACCGTCGCCTGTCCACCGGCCGCCAACTTCTCTTGGTAGGACATGCCGGTCCATTCGTAGCCGAACCCTTGGGGCAAACGTTGGTCAGCCAATTGCTCCATCAGTTCCAGCGCCTCGCCGGAACTAAAACCGGGCGCGGCGGAACCGTTGATCGAGGCACTGGGATAAAGATTGTAGCGCCGCACAACCGAGGGACCAAAATCCTCGCGCACATCGACGAGCGATCCCATCGGCACCATCTGTCCGGTCAAATCGCGGACATCGAGGGCGAGAATATCTGAGGCCGAGCTGCGATACTCCGCCTCGGCCTGCAGCCTCACCTGATACGAACGATTGTTGTACGTAAAGTCATTCACATAGGCAGAACCCAGATAGGCCTGGAGCGTCCCAAAGACACTACTGAGCGGCACGAGCATCGTCTTGGCTTTCAACCGATCGACGTCGGCAAACAGCTGCGGCACGTTGGCACGAAACGTCGAATTCAAACCCGCGAGTCCACTCTGTCCAGTGCCGTATTGCACAAGGTCTTCGGCGTTCTGTTGCAGTTGCGCATAGTCAGCTCCACCCTGGTTAAGCACTTCCATCTGGAAACCACCGGCGTTGCCGAGACCATCGATCGGTGGTGGCACGAACGGAAAGACGATCGCTTGCTTCACCTTCGCAAATCGCTGTTGCAGCGATGCCAAGATCGCGGGCAAGCTCTCCTCTTCGGCAGTGCGATCATCCCAAGGCTCCAGGATTATGATCGAGAACCCTAGGTTCGATCCGGCATGACCTCCCAGCAACGAATAGCCGGCAATCGAGAGCGTGTCGGCGGTACCTGGAATCTCCTTGTACATTTCTGTTAGGCCGTCCATGACCTCGACCGTTCGCTGCGTTGATGCGGCATCGGGGAGTTGTACATTGACGAACAGATAACCCTGATCCTCAGGCGGCACGAATCCGGTCGGCAACCGGCTAAGCGTCAAACCGGTCAGACCCACCAGGCCGAAATACACGAACAAGACGACCACCACCAGACGCACAAATCGTCGCACGATTGAGGTGTAGCCACCGGTCGCGACGTCGAAACTGCGATTGAACAATCGAAAACCGGCAAATGTCGATTCCTTCGGGGCACGTAACACGATGCCGCAAAGCGCCGGGCTAAGCGTCAAGGCGTTGATCGTAGAGATCATCACGGCCGCCGAGATCGTGAGCGCGAACTGCCGAAACAGCTGTCCAGTAATTCCACCCATGAACGCGCTCGGTACAAAAACGGCCAGCAACACCAACGTGGTCGCGATCACCGGACCGGTTATTTCTTCCATCGCCTTCACGGCGGCATCCTTTGGACTTAGCCCGTCCGCCAGATGTCGAGTTGTATTCTCAACGACCACAATCGCATCGTCGACCACGATGCCAATTGCCAACACCACCCCAAACAGCGACAGCATGTTGATCGAAAAACCGATTCCGCTCATCACCGCAAAGGTGCCGATCAACGAAACGGGGATCGCCACCACCGGCACGACAGTCGCGCGCCAGTCCTGTAGGAAGATGTAGATCACCACAATCACCAGCGCGGCCGCGACGAACAGCGTTTCGTAAACCTCGGAGATCGACGCTTCCACAAACCGCGTGGTATCAAACGGTATCTCGTACTCCACGCCCTCGGGCCAGTTGCTCGTCTCGCTCAGTTCCTTCATCTTCTCGCGGACCAAGGCAGCCGTGGTCATCGCGTTTGCCTCGGGCAGCTGATAGATGCCGATCGATGCGGACGGGCTGCCGTTGAATTTGGAATCGAACGTGTAGTCTTTGCCTCCCAACTCAACTCTGGCCACGTCCCTCACACGTAGCACACGCCCACCTTCGCCCGTCGCGACGATGATGTTCTCGAAGTCTTCCTTGGAAACGAGCCTACCGCGCGTGTTGATTGACAGCTGAAAAGGCACTCCCAGCGGCGCCGGGTCCGCACCAATCTGACCGGCAGCCACCTGCACATTCTGTTCTTCCACGGCGCTGACCACGTCCTGCGTCGTCAGGCCCCTCTGCTTCAGCTTCGTCGGATCGAGCCATAGCCGCATGCTGTAGTCGCCGGCGCCAAACAGTTGCACTTCGCCGACACCGGCCAGCCGACTCAACTCGTCTTTGACGGTTAGCGAGTAGTTGCTCAGAAACAGCGAGTCGTAGGTCTTGTCCGGCGAAGTGAGCGCGATGAACTGCAGGATCTGCGTCGACTGCTTCTTCGTGGTAATGCCCTGCGAGCGGACCTCCGGCGGTAGCCTCGGCTCAGCGATCGCCACCCGATTCTGTACCAGCACCGAAGCGATATCCATGTCGGTGCCCAATTCGAAGGTCACCGTTAGCGTGTAGCTGCCGTCATTGGCACTGGTCGACGACATGTAGATCATGCCTTCCGCGCCGTTGACTTCTTGTTCAATAGGCGTGGCAACCGTCTCGGCAATCGTCTCGGCATTGCCACCTGGATAGACTGCTTGCACCTGCACCGTGGGTGGAGAGATCGGCGGAAACTTCGCGACCGGCAACGCTCCGAACGAGACCAATCCTGCGATCACGATCACAAGCGAAATGACCGTCGCGAAAATTGGTCGATAAATGAAGAAGCGTGACATACGGTCGATTCGTGAGCGTGTGCGAGATCAGAGTGAGAGCAAAGCGTGGGCGTGCTGCTAATTATTCAGTGGTTACGCTGTCGTCAGGCGGAGGCGCGTCAGCGTCCGTGGCTGCTTCATCAGTAGCCGTTTCGTCCGCCGCTGATTCTGCATCCGCGGGCTTCCGCGCTGGCATGCCACGCAGCAGTTCCTCATCGCTGATCGTCATGTTCTTTTCGTCGGGCTTGACGACAATACCCGGTCTTGAACGCTGAATGCCCTCGTAGATGACCCGATCGTCAACCGAGAGACCACTGTCGACGACAATCCAGCCACTGTATTTGGCACCGGTCACGATCGACGCGCGACTGACTTTGTTTTCCTGCCCTACCGTCAGTGCATAACTGCCACGTTGATCCTTGCCGACGGCAAGCTCAGGGATGAGCACGGCCGGCACTTGTTCCGACGGCATGCGAACACGGACAAATAATCCCGGAAACAAGCTGTCGTCTGGGTTCTCGAACACCGCCCGCAGTGCCAGCGTTCCGGTTCGCGAATCGATGCCCTCTTGGTCGACGTAGTCTAGTCTTCCTTCAAACGGAAATCCCTGGTCGAGCTCGCGACGCAAATAGACAGGGATCGACGAAAGTTCGGGCTCCTTGAATTCTTCGCCTGCCGACAGTTTGGCCTCACTCACTTTGCGATAACGGAGTACTTCGCGATCGCTCAGGTTAAAGTTCACGAAGACTCGGCGATCGTCAACGATCGTCGACAGCACCGTGCCGTTTTCGACCAAGTTGCCAAGTTTGATGTCTGTCTTGGTGATGCGGCCCGAGATGGGTGCACGCACAATCGTGTAATCCAGGTCCAGCTGTGCTTGCGCGAGTTTGGCCGCAGCCTGCCTTTCGTCGGACTTCGCTGCTTCGACGCTAGCTTGCGTAGAACTTAGATTCGCTTTCGCCGAAGCCAACGCGGCTTCGGCCGTTTCGTAGCTCGCCTGCGACGTGGCATTGCTCTTAATGAGTTCACCTTCGCGGCGGTATTCTCGGTCGAGCTTAACCAAGTCGGCTTCAGCGGTCCGGACTTGGGCCTGGGCGACCTGGATCGCGGCGGTCGCGGCGGCCAAGGTTGCCTCAGCTGAATTCTTCTCGGCTTCGTACTGATCTGGTTCGATCCGATAAAGCACGTCGCCTGCCTTCACGACTTGCCCAGGTTTGAACACAAGCTCCTCGATAAAGCCTCGCACGCGGGCCCGTACTTCAGCCTCCTCGGCGGCCTCGATCGTGCCGTTCTCTTCGACGAACTGGGTGACGGGCTGCTGAATCGGATGGGTGACCGTCACTTCCGCAGGCGGGAGTTCCGCGAGTTCATTCTTCGCCTGCTGACAACCGGTTGCAGGGAAAAGCAGGAACGCGGTGGCTGTCGCCAAAAGGACGAAAGTCGATCTTGAGGGGCAAAATTTCATCTTGCGGAGCGCTTTCTGAAAATCTACTGGAGTCGCTACATCATGATAGCTTTCTAATCTAGCGTCTGCGAGTTCCCACCGCGATAAAAGCGCTTGTCGACAGCATCATATGCCCTACCACGCCGGCTGTCCGAAAGGCAGTGAATGAGCCGGCCGGAAGCCGAGTCTGAAGATTGCATCCTGTTAAGCCGTAGCGGTTGCACCGACTGCGAATCCATGGCGATTTGATTCAGTTCGTCCGGTTTTCTGGGTCCACTCCTAGGTTTTGACCCGAACGCGACGAGAATGCCGAATCTGCCAGTAGCTAGGCTCATTCTGTCTGCGTTATTCCTACGGGTCGCCACCTATGCTGCGGTTTCGGATCTTATTGATTGTGCTCGTTTTGCCGGGCGTTTCGGGCTGTCTCGGTTTGCGCGAGTGGTGCCAGAACGGCTTCAAGCTGGGGCCCGAATACAAACGCCCCGTCGTCCCCGTAGCGCCAGATTGGATTGACTCGAGCGATCCATCCATCGTTCACGATCGCTGTGCTCAAGCCGCTTGGTGGCGAGTCTTCAACGACCCAATGTTGGAACAACTCATTCTCACCGCCTACCAGCAAAACCTCTCGCTCCGCACCACCGGTCTTCGCGTGTTGGAAGCGCGCACGCAGCGGAGGATTGCCGCCGGCAACCTGTTCCCGCAATCTCAACAGTTCTTCGGCCAATACGCGCGCAATCAACTCAGTACCGAGGCTGCCAATGTCTTCGCCTTCCCAGGATTCGCACGCGTCTTCGACGACTGGCAAACCGGATTTGACCTCTCTTGGGAAGTCGACGTCTGGGGTCGCTTGCGTCGCTCGATCGAATCGGCTGACGCGGCGATTGATGCGGAAGTGGAAACGTACGATGACATCCTCGTCACGTTGATCGGCGATGTCGCGGCGAGCTACATCGAACTGCGTGCATTCGACGAACGACTCCGCCTGGCGGAAGACAACGTCGCGATTCAACAGGGCAGTCTCGACATCGCCCAAGCTCGCTTCGATCAGGGACGCACCGCCTCCTTAGATGTGGAGCAAGCCAAGACCAACCTCGCTGAAACGAGTGCATTGATCCCAGCGCTGCAGCAAGGAAGGCGTCAAACGCTCAATCGACTCGCGGTCTTGTTGGGTATGACTCCCTACCGACTGGAGCCGTTGCTCGCCGCACGGGGCGTCCTTCCCGACGCGCCTGAACAGGCGGTGGTCGGAATCCCGGCAGACCTGTTGCGTCGTCGGCCTGATGTTCGCAATGCCGAGCGGATCATCGCGCAACAGTCCGCTCAGATCGGCATTGCTGCAGCCGACCTCTATCCGCAGTTTGGGATCAACGGCGAAATCAAACTCAACTCGCAGAGTTTCAACGATCTGTTTGACACCTCGAGCACGGCCGGATTCGTTGCCCCCGGCTTTCGCTGGAACATCCTCAACTACGGCCGACTGGTCAACAACATCCAGGTGCAGGAACTGCGATTTCAACAATCGATCGTCAACTACGAAAACGTAGTGCTTGACGCGCATCGTGAAGTCGAGGACGCGATGGTCGAGTTCCTGCGTTCCAAAGAGCGTACCGACGAGCTTCGCAAGAGTGCCGAAGCCGCATCTAAATCAGTTGATCTAGTCCGAATCCAGTATACGGAAGGGGCCACTGACTTTGGCCGCGTGTTCGTGTTGGAAGCAAATCTGGTACGAGCACAGGACAACTTGATCTCTGCGCAGGCGGATATCGCAATTGCACTCGCGCGAGTCTACAAGGCCCTAGGCGGTGGTTGGCAACTACGGTGCGACGTCCCCTATCGTGGTCGGCACGCGATCGAAGTGGTCTCAACCCTGCCCGTCGAACCCGGCGCGTCCGCACCGCAACCGGCCGACAACGAGGTGATTCCGCTGCCCGTGCCCGCGACGACGGAGCAGTGATCGATGCCTCAACATAGCCGTTCCCGTCACCTGCTAGCCGCACTCTGCATGTTCGCGTGCGTAACGCTGACCGCAACCACGTGCGGCTGCGTTTCGACCCATAACCGGCTGAACCACCTCTGCCGGTGTGTCCGCTTCTGCTGTGACGACTACTGCGAAAAGTGCGACACCGCCGTCTGCACTCCGCCACGTCGCCAATGTTGCGACGACTATTGTCGCAAATGCCCGACGCCCGAGTGCGTGCCGTGCTATCGCCCCGCGTGTGACAACTATTGCGAAAAACCGCTGCCCGGCGTTTGCTGCTGCAAGTAACGTGACCGATTCGCAGTCTGCGTGGTCAGATTTCCAGGCGTGACGACTCTTCTCGCTGGGGGTAAACTGGGTCTGCTAGGGCTATCGATGCCGACCTCTTGTCGCGGACCAAGGAAATATGTCTCATCCGATCGGTGCGGATCTGGAAGCTGGCCTAAACGGCGACCGCGAGGCACTCGCGCGGGCGCTGATGGCAGAGAGCGCGCCCTTGTCGCGACGAGTTGCCGAGCGGTTGAAACTCAATCCGTTTGTCGACTTTTCCGCTGACGATGTGATGCAAGAAGTATTTGTCGACGTGTTTCGCGGCATTCAGACCTTCGATCCCCAGCATCCTGCCGGCTGGGTAGGTTGGCTCAACAAAGTCGTCGACAACCGAGTTGCGACCATGCTTCGCGAACGAAGCCGAAAGAAGCGCGGCGGCGATTTTCGACGCCAAAACAACCAGCCGCAAGACATGGTCAGCTCTGCCGTCGATCTGATCGCCCTGTTGGCCGATGAAGCCGGCGGAACCCCTAGCACAGATGTCGCGCGCGACGAAATGGTTCATGCGCTGCAGGTCGGCATCGCGACCTTGCCCGAAGATCAGCGCGAAGCGGTGCTGCAACACTATCTACGGCAGCGAACGCTCGGCTCCACAGCCGACGCGATGAACAAGACCGACGGCGCCGTCCGTGGGCTGCTGCACCGCGCGAAGAAATCGTTGCGCGATGTGCTCGGCAGTTCGACGACCTGGTTCGCAAGGAACTAGCTTCTCAGCGGGACGACCATGGCAGATCTCGAAGCCTCACCCGCAGACGAACGCAGTCGACAAATCCAACAAGTCGTCGAACGATTCATCGACGATCCTTCCTCGCGTGATCGTGACATTGATTCACTGCTCTCGGAGCATTCCGACTTGATGCCGGAACTGGAAGATCAAATCCGTTTGGCGCGCATGATCAAAGACGCCCAAGCGAACGCATCGACGGTCGATGCCGTGGCCAGTGCATGGGCGCACAGCAGCAAGGCGGAGGAGGATGTCCGACTGGTGGACGAGCCGCCGCGACAACTGGGGAGATTCGAGTTGCTCGTTCGCGTTGGCACCGGCGGATTCGGATCGGTCTGGAAGGCTCGAGATCCACATCTCGATCGCGTGGTGGCGGTGAAACTTCCGCGTTCCGGTGACCTGACTGCCAGCGAAGCCGATCTCTTTCTGCGCGAAGCACGCGCTGCCTCGCAAGTACGTCACCCGCACGTCGTCTCGATACACGAAGTGGGGCGCGAGGGCGATACGATCTATCTCGTGAGTGACTTCATCGGCGGGGGCTCTCTCGCCAGTCGACTCAAGCAGCAACGATACCAGCCGCGCGAGGCCGTGCAGTTCGTGGAGACCGTCGCGCGAGCTTTGCAGGCAGTGCACGATCATGGCATCGTCCATCGCGATCTCAAGCCCGATAACATCTTACTCAGCCATGCCGGCGCTCCCTTTCTGACGGACTTCGGGCTGGCCAAGAACATCAATGCCGAAGTCACGATGACCCTCGACGGTCAGATTATGGGGACTCCGCTGTACATGTCTCCGGAGCAAGCCCGGGGTGACGCTCGGCGCGCGGATGCCCGCAGCGACATCTACTCTCTTGGTGTGATCTTGTTTCAGATGCTAACCGGCGAGTTGCCGTTTCGCGGCACGCCGCACCGCATCGTCGAGCAGGTCGTCAACGACGATCCGCCCAGTCTGCGAAAGCTCCAGCCCACGATCCCCGTCGACTTGGAAACGATCTGCCTGCGTTGCCTGGAGAAATCACCCGCCAAACGTTTCCAGACAGCAACCGACTTTGCCGACGAACTGCGCCGGTACTTGAATGACGAACCAATTCGCTCACGGCGCATCGGCGCGTTCGGACGAGCGGTGCGCTGGGCGAAACGCAAGCCGTTCGCAGCAGCGCTAATGGTGCTACTTGCCATACTCGCGATCGTGGGACCGCTGATCGCCGCGCACGAAGCATCCCAGTCGAGGGAACTTGCCTCAGCGCTGCACGACGCTGAAAGCCAACGTCAGCGCGCTTCACAGCGAGAGGCAGAGGCAAGAGACTCAGCCGATCGCGCGGAACAAGCAAGAAAAATTGCCGAAGAAAACGAACGGCTAGCGAAACAAGGAGCCTATGCCGCAACGATCGGCTCGACGAGCTACCTATGGGAGCCTGGGTGGGCACGCGTACTGATTGATGACCCGCAACGTTGCCCGCCCGCGTCACGTGAATTCGCCTGGCGGCACATCATGTACGCGACAGACCGTCCCTTCGAACTGCACCTCGAGCAGCATACAGCGTTCATCACGGATCTTGCGTGTTCACCAGATCAGAAGCTGTTGGCCAGTTGTGGAAATGACGGACGGATTGTGCTTTGGAATACTGAGACTTGGCAGCCCAAAGAAATCTACAAGTCGAATTGGCCCTTAGACATGAAGCACGTCACGGGCGTCGAATTTTTGCCTGACGGAACGGGGCTGCTGTCCGCACACCACACGGGACGGATTCAGTTGTGGGATTGTGAAACGGGAAAACCGGTGCGAACCGTTATCCGGGCACCAGGCGAAGTGCGCGGGCTCGCAGTTTCGCCGGATGGAAAGAAAATCGCGTATCACACGCAAGGCGTAATGGGTTTTGGGAAGGGCTTTCTCTGTGGACTATTCGTCGCTGATCTCAAGACGGGCGAGTCGCGACCTTTACGCAATGGGATGTGGACGTATCAAGGTCCGCTGGCGTTCTCTCCAAATAACAAATGGCTTGCCACAGCCGGTAATGCTCAAGACCCTACGATCAGAATTTGGAGTGTAGACTCTGAGAAACTCATCAAACAGATCGACGCTGAGCAAGCGCACCACACCTTGATATTCTCACCCGACAGCAAATTCCTGTTCGGCTCGACGTTGGAAGAGGTACTCAGAATACATACTGGTTGGTGGGCACGTGATCTCAGCTTCTTCTGCCCGCTTCGCTCTGTTGTGAATGCTCGGTATGTTGCGGGTGGGTCTAGTATTATCGTGACGGACGGTGGCAGCCGCATCGGTCTACTCAATAGCCAAACTGGCGCGCTGGAATGGTCCGACTGGAACAAGGAAAGCAAAATCGGCTATCAGGCACTAGCGGTTAGCGCAGATGGCCGGCTCGTGGCAGTCGGAGCCTCCGACGACAAGCTGCGGATCTTGAGCGTACCAAACTACAGCGTAGTGGAAACGTGCTACGGGGACGGTGTTAGTCCAGTCCATGATATCGACTATTCTCCAGACTCGAAGCACCTATACAGGTGTACTCACGATCATACCGTCGAAAAACAGAATTCAACGACACGATGGACTGAGTGGCGAGTGACAACGCCTCAGATGCCCAATGCGGCGGCAGTGTCTCCAGATGGAACAAAGCTGGCAGTACTGCTCGCCAATGGAACCGCTCAAGTTTTGCATACGAAAGATGGCGCCCTCGTGACCGAGTGGCAGGCTCACCGGGGCTTAGGGCTGAATGTAATATACTCTCCAGATGGCAAGCATCTGTACAGCGCTGGCCATGATCATCGCGTCGCCGTCTGGGATACGAACGACTACAGCCTCATCAATGAGATTAAGACCCAGCAAATGCCGCGCTGGTTCGACGTTTCATTCGCCAACGATTTGATTGCAACCTCGGAAGGATCGCACTTGCGCGTCTACGATCGGAACTCAAGACAACTGAAACTTGAGATGGGCCCGCATGAAGGCGATGTTCACGGTGTGGCGTTTCAGCCGGGCACGGCAAACGTGGCATCGACTTCTGCGGGGCATTGGTATTTTTGGGATACGAACACAGGCAAACTGCTCCAGCGGAACTCAAATTACGAATACGCTGGCATGCGAATGCTACGGTTTAGTCCCGACGGCAAAAACTTCGCGACAGGCGAACACTCCGTCACGATTTGGGATTCTCTGACGCGCGCGAAGCTGCACACGTTCAGTGACTCTGACAGTCAGGTAATACCCATTGCATTCGCCCCCGACGGCACTTCAATCGCCTACGGCAAAGACACCGGCGAACTCATCATTCGCCGCGCGATCGCGCCGGGTTCGCCCCAGCGCGATGCCGCACAGACCGACTAGCGCCAAAGCCATGGTCGTTGGCTCAGGCACCACATACCGCGACCATGCCACCGTCACACGCAAGTGATCGACCGGCGCACCGGTCGTAAACGTGTTGCCCATCGTCGTATCCGTTGAAGGAATCGGTGTGTCCGCGTCGACCGCAAGCAACTCCGAGCCCGCGATGTAGTTGGTACCCCGACCAAGAAAACTGCCTAGCACGTCGGCACGACCCAGGGAATTTCCAGAGCTATCCAGCAAGTCGACCGCTCCTAAGTTGAGACCGCCCCCGCCCGGCTGCGGCGTGACCACAGGAAACACGGCCTCGACAGAAACGTAATCGCCCTGCAGATCAAAGTTGCCGTGCTTGTCGGAATAGTAGACGTCGTAGTTTTCCACCGTCAGCGGCGAGAAATCATTGATCGCCGGTCCAAGCGTCCCAACGCCAAGCCGCGTGGTCATTTCCGTTCCGTTATGAGCGAAGTCGTAGGCCACGAATGGCCCTGTCGATTCCCAAACGCGGACGGTCGCCAGATTGGGCACATTGATCAGCGCGGCATATCCGCGCGAAGTGACGGTAAGCATCGAGACAACAGTGACAATTCGAATGAGCATAGTAGTACGCATGGGAGTTCTCCTCGGGCGTGTGAGGTTGCGATGAAATTTAGGAAGAGACGCCTCCTCGAGCACGTCGAAGAGACGTCGCCAATCGGGTTAGCAATGGCCGCGTCGCCGCACGAGTGTAAGCCCGGCGATGCTGGATAGTGAAAGTACGGCGGTCGACGGTTCGGGGACGCCCGGCACACGGAAAACGAGAAACTCGTCGTGATTGAATCCCTGGAATGGACGAGGATAGATCACCGGTCCAGCGCCCGTGTCATGCCAAATCCATTCGGCACCTGCTGAGATTCCCGGGCGTGTTCGCCACGGCGCGGGGCTTGCGCCATTGTTGTAGCCGGGAGCCGAAACTGGTTTGACCCAAAGTCTGTTTGTCGTTGCGAAATCCACGGCGGTCTGTACTTGACTCATACTCGGCTGGAGCGCGCGAGGCCAAGTTGTGGCCGGAATGGACGAATCGATCGCATTCAGCTGAGCCAAATACTGACCAGCGGGAAAGACTTCCCAAACGCTCGAAGGATCATCACTCGTACTGAAGCTGGTTCCCGTCGTGAGGTTTCGAAAGTCTCCCAGGAATCCTTGGGCTCCTGAAAAATCGGAGGCCGTTGCCACGTAGAGGTAGTCATTCGGATTAACGCCGCTAATCGACCAGTTCTCTGTCGTCGTCCAGTTACTGTCACCGCCAACATGCGTTGGTGTCGTCAGTCGAGAATCCCCGAAATAGATGTTGTATTGATTGTCAACCGTGATATCCATTTCCCAGTTGTGCAACTGTGCCTCGGCCCTGCCTTGAAAACCGATTAGCAACGCGGCGCCCAAGGCGACGCACTTAACAACCGGCGTCGCGATGCCTGTCGAACCCGAACTCGCCTCAACACTCTTACGGCGTCGGCAACGCATTCCAACCATCGCCAGCAGTCCACAACCCAGCAGACCGAATGAAGCTGGCTCGGGAACCGGAACGGTCAGCTGTTGACTGATGCCATACAGCCGCCACTCAGACGAATTGTTACTCAGCGGCGCGCGCTGGATCCATTGGAACGTGGTCGCTTGAGGAATTCCGAAGGCGGCGGGTGCAAATCGATCGGTCCAGTCATTGGCCGAGTTGACGTGAACACCTGAATCCGAGGTGCCTGTCCAAGCAACGTAAGTCGCCGTGCTACCGAATTCCGTATAGATCGGTGCGCTATTGATCGTTGATGGACCGGAGAACATCGTCGGATAGTCCGGCGATACAAGCTGTCCTTGCGTATTGTAAATCGGCGCCGAACTCCCATTAAAGAACGACGTGCCGTGCAAGTTAATCGCGTCGGTTGTGCTATCCGAGAGAATGGCTCGATAGCTGGCACCACGCGTCAGCGCACCGGGCGAATTTGCCCGTGTATCGACGATCACATCGCCTGCCGCGATACCGCCAAAGTCACTTGTGTGCCGCGTCGAAGTGGCGAAGATCAAGTGATACTTGTCACCAGGATTGAGCCCGCTCGGCACAATCGGCATTGCCTGCACCAGGCCAGGCCTTGCGGCCACCATCGCCATCATCAACAAACCAAGGAAAAGTTTTCTGACGCGGCGACGATGACAACCGTCAACTTGCCGTTGTGCACGTGGATAAGTGGTACTCCGATGCCGACTTTTTGGGCGTCCGTTCGCAGATAGCGAGCACAACTGCGCTCGTTTGCCGCGCCGATAGCTCTTAAACTGAAGCAAAGATTCTTCTTCACTCGCTGGCGATATCAGATCGACGATTCTTTCGGTAGTTGCGAACATTTTCATTCTCCGATCTCAAACATGGTGGGGCGGCGCGAACACTCCGCGCAGAAAAATGGTGGGTGAATTGGACTCAGGCAGGTGAGACTGCGAATTGCCGGCGAGCATCCACTGCAATTGCGAGAGTCGCTCTCAACTTTTGATGCGACCGCCGTACAACTTCGTCCGGCCGAGCTTGAATCTGTTTTGAGAGCGAGCTAACGCCGCCGAGAAACCCGGCTCACACGTGCCTGCAAAGAGGAGTATGCCAACGAGTAACCAGGCGCGCGCGGCTAGCCAAAATAATGCACCGGCCGCCGTAGGACATTGCTTCCCTACCCGCCCGGCATCCGCGACGCCGCCCAATGAGAACGCCTGCAGCTGGCCGCAATCAGTCGCGGTACTCGGCTTAGATGCGACGATACCAATGCATTGCCATCACGACTACAATGGCGTGAGCGACTGTTCTGCATTGATTGTCGCAAACTAGCTGCCTTCTGATCCACCTGTGGAGTGTTCCATGAAGCGAAACGAGTCTCGCCCGCGTGGCTTCACTTTGGTCGAACTGTTGGTGGTGATCGCAATCATTGGCGTGCTGGTCGCCCTGCTCTTGCCCGCCGTGCAAGCAGCACGCGAAGCGGCCCGTCGGTCCGATTGCATCAATCGCATGCGGCAGCTGGGCATTGCATTGCAAAATCATCACGATGTGCTCGACCGCTTTCCGATTGGCTCGCAGGGGAGAAACAGCGAATCACGAACTCTGGCGTACTTTGGCAGCCGTGACTCGCCGGAGAAACGACGCGTCGCGTTTTCGATTTGGCTCTTCCCCTACATCGAGCAAGGGAACCTGTTCGCAAGCTACGACTTCAACGCCGACATCTACTTCAACATGGTCCATTCACCGGATAGTCCTTTCGTCAATTCGCAACCCGCCCTCACCTGCCCCAGCGACGAACCACAGCAAACCAGCAATTGCGACGCTGGACGCACCACGGAATTCAAGGGCAACTACGGCGTCAACTGGGGGCCAAATACCTTTGGCAAGCAGTATCTCGACGACGACCCCATTGCCGCTGAGTGCCGCAATGCGCCCGCATCTTCCGGTTGCCGACGAGCGCCCTTCCACGTCGCGTTTGGAGCCAACTTGCGTCAGATTACCGATGGCACCAGCAACACGATGGCGATGATCGAGATGCTGCAAGTCCCAGAGCTTTCTGATTGCGATCGGCGCGGACGGATCTGGAACGACGACTTCAGTTGCTACCAAATCACCTGCCACGCCACGCCCAACAGTGGCGCGAGCGACTCAGGACGCTGCTCCACCGAATACCGCCGAGACGCCGCACCGCCGTGTGCGATCAGCCCCGACCCCATGCGCGGACGGTTGCTCGCCCGCAGCCGCCACCCCGGCGGCGTGAACGTGACGATGTGCGACGCCTCGGTCCACTTCGTCTCCGACGGCATCGACCTCCTCGCCTGGCAAGCCGCCAGCACCATGAACGGCGAGGAAGTGATTGGGATCCACACACAGTGAGCGGCCGCCGACCGATTCCCCATCGACCTCCTGAAGCCGGCAAAGATTTTGAAGCTGATAGCAACTCATCGGTACGCATGCAGGCGCGGTGAATCACTTCGAGCATGGAAACGGGATCGCGAGAAACCTGGTTCGGATGCTGAGGCTGAGGCGGATTCGGAGTTTGCCGAAAGTGCATCGGTCTAATGCACCTGTGCAGACTAGCGAGCAGATGTTTTGAGGGCGCCTAGTCCAACTTCAACAATGTAGTATGCTGACGAAGTCGCGCCGGTTTACTCAACTGAAGCAGGCTGCAGCGTACTAGAAAACGGTAGCAGTCGCTCAATCGAAACGATCCCTCCAACCAAATTGCACAGAGACTCACTTCGTTCCGTATGAGGATAGTGTATCGATGATGTTTTCACATCCACACTTGCTCGCCCAAGCGATCGGCGTCGCCCAAGGCTCGGCATCCGATTCGATGGGGTCGGCCCCACTCTTCAAATATAATTGGACGAGGTCCTCACGTTGCCAACGACACGCCCAACCAAGCGGTGTTGACTGAAGCAATGAATCACGTTTCGTGAGGGATGCGCCGGCATCCAAGAGCAGCGATGCCAATTCAAGCCGCTTTGACTCTTCAATCGCCATGGTCGCGATGTGGTGGAGGGTTGTGAATCCCCATTCTTCAGCCACATCGGGATCAACACCGTGCTGAAGGATCAACTTGAGGCATTCCGGTGACTCGCAGTGGATTAGCACGTAATGCCACGACGAGTCATTTACAGACCAGTCGATGTGCGGCAAGCATATTTTTACGATAGCGGGATCGCTTGAGGCGGCACTCCAAAGCATCTGGCCTGCCAAGTCAGAATGTGATGGGTCGGGCACATTCAAGCTTTGTGCCGGGATTTTCCCGTCAAGTATTGCCGCCGCCGTTTCTCGATCGCCGGCACCCACAACATGCTCAACTGTCATTCGCGCACCGTGCTTGAGGAGCAACGCTCGCATTTGTTCGTCGCTCGTATCTTGCGCAATGCATAGCGAATCTCCGCAGGCGTATACCATGGCGTTAACGTCTGCGCCACGAGTCAGCAGCATTTCTGCAATGTCATGCCGCCCGCAAAGCGTGGCGAACCAGAGCGGAAATCCCCAACTTCTGCCGCCGTCTTCTGTGATTGAGGCTGGTTCGTCAGGATGGAATCCTAGGTCCAACAACAGCTTCACCATGCCAATGCGGTTGACTCGGGCTGCAATCGCCAGCAATCCACCTCGATAGAAGTGGATATTATTCTTGAGCTGGTCTTGACTCATCATTTGCAATACAGCGTGCTCGTCGCCAATCGCAACAGAAGCCCGTGGTGTTAGCTCCGCTCCCCGCGACCTCAGTATTTGCACGGTCTCACAAAATCTTGCGGGCTCGACACTCGCATTTTCAAGGAATGGAAAAAACCGGTCATTTGCCGACCATCCCGCGAACAATGCGGCGTGATCCAGAGCAGTATTGCCTTCTGCATCATGTGAGTCGACTGACGCTCCGTGATCAAGTAGCCATGCGACGGCACGCGGATTGTGCGTCGCAGCAGCTATGTGCAGAGGTGCTACTCCATCGACATCGCAGGATCCGATCAGAGTTAAGTCGTTCTGTAGAATCCGGATGGCGTCGTCAGGCTGCCTCAATCGAAACGCTGCGTGAATCTCGGCCGTTCTCGAATCGACGGTCGCTCCTTGCGAACTCAGTTTTTTTCGTCGACGCCGTTCTTCTTGCTCGATGATTTCGACGATCTCATCGTACTGCCGGTCCACCGCGATCGCGTAGGCAGTGGTAGCGTCGCGATGTGGCCAGATGCCCCTACGAGCATCGGAGCCAACCTCCATCAAGACGCGCGTCATTTCTGCGTCGCGTTTGAGAACCACTTGGTGCAAGGCACTACCGTGAAACTCCGCGACATTGGCGTCCACCAGTTCTGGCCTCGATTCCGCCAACTGGCGCACGGCATCAATGTCACCGGCTTCAGCTGCAGCGATGAATGCCTGACAATCTATGCCTTCGACGTGGTCTTTGAGCTTCGTCCAGCTGGAAAAACCGTAGGCTCGGGCGAGGATGCGCTGCGCGTCGGTGAGAGCGAAGCTCGCGGGGTCCAGTTGTCGTTCGAAAAGCTGGACTTCGGTGACGGCGTTCTGCTCGGCGCGCTTGAACGACTTGAGAAGTTCCTTGGCTTGCTTGCGTAATTGGGCAAGGCTTGGATGGGATGGGAGAGTGCGCGTGGGCGCAGAGTCGCGATGAGGCATCAGGACCTCCTTTCTACGGCTGTTGGCCGCTTGGCTCCGTGTCCGCGACGCGAACCGAAAGAAGGTACGCTGGCAACAAAGACGATCGATCGATTCAGGTAGGCTCGGCCCTTCCCGCGGACACAGTAGCGCCCTGCACGCATGAGTTTTAGTTTAGCAAACCTAACCGCAAAATCTACCTGCAACCACAATTCTGATGGTGATCTGTTTGTGGTGAAAACCGGCTACGTTGCTCACACCGCCCGCCATACGCTGCGAACTGAACTCATTGAGGTCGCACCAATCGAAAGCCGCCGGGTGCCACTGCTGACTTGTTCAGCAGTGCGAACCCTGCTTCCGTGGGCCACTGTTGCCAATCACCGATCAAAGTGGCGAAGCCGAACCGCGCCTGCACTGCCGGACAAGCCGGACAGTGGCACCCGGTGGAGTGAAATCGTGAGCTGCCGTGCATGTTGGTCGATTCCAAGGTATAACACCGTCGTGGTTCTCCTGTGGTAAAGGGAAATGGGTTAAAGCATCCCTAAGCGATAGGAGAACCGCTTCTTCTCTTCAAGACTCTTTCATAGATATCAAGGTAGTTTCGGGTATGATACAAATGCGGTCGGTGTGTCGCGACGCGAGCAGTCAGTTGACGGACTGGTAACCATGTATGACAAGAACTCAGCCATTGAGCATCTGGAGTCAACGTTCCCTCATCTGGCGTCCGAGATGCATGATGAAATTAATGACGGATTGCTCCACTTACAAATGGCTGTGTTCGCCCGCTGGGCTCAAGAAGTTATTAGTACTGAAGACAGTAACACTTGGGGGCAGGTTACAAAGGCATTTCTGACGATATGGCGAGACTGTGACCCAGATGTAAATAATGCACTGAATGTCTCTTTTTTAGAGCACCTCACTTTTTCGGACGGAAAGCGAAAGCGGCGGTCCTGGGCATATGATTCAATGCCACCGCAAATGCAAAAGGCCTGGGATGATATGGAAGAATACAATCGAAAGTTACATGGTGGATAACTTCCATAGGACGAATCAAGGTACTGCAATCGGTAATCGCTAAAATGCCTCAGCGTGAAACGCCGAGCGCCGCAAACGGTCAGTTGATTCTACCCGCCTGAATCCACGCGCCGTTAGCACAGCAACCGAGCCGCGACCGTTAGGGAGTCGACCGAGCGGCTTTGGTCACGTTAGGACTTAGCGATTCAATTGGCGCTGGCATCCTACCCAGCTTGATGGATTTGTCATTGGGCTTGAATTTTCACGGTCGACTCCCTGACGGTCGCGGCTCGGTTTCTTGCTACTCAAAAGCCGCTCTTCGCCGCCGGTGGTGGGAACCATGTATTGCATCAAACCTTGGCCGGTCCAGGTTCGGCGCGACGTGAAGTCGGCGGGATACTGAAACCACGTGCAACTCATCCGTGAGATGGCAGCGGCAGCGAATCACTTCGAGCATGGAAACGGGATTTCGAGAAACTGGTTCGGATGCTGAGGCTGAGATAAGTTGCTCTACAGATTACTCCGCCTGTCTCATCCATCCAAGCACTCTATCAGCCCAGCCCATCTCAATGTCTATGCGTGATTGTTCTTCTTGGAGCTTAACTACACTGAGTATCGCCACTAGGTTAGCGGTCGTGACGGTATCACAGAGTTGTGGTTGGTCACAGATACCCTGTGCGAGCCCACAAATGGCACGCCCTACGGCACTACGGATATGGCGGTCGCCGTCGTCCATGGCTTGGAGAAGTATTGGCAAAGTCGATTTCGTGTGTTCTTCGAACTTGCCAAGTCCGATTAGTGCACGAGCTCGAAGCGGCACGCTCCCACGCTCCGTGACGCCAATCAACTTTGGAATGGATGCTTCGCCAATCGAAGCCAATGCCCACAATACCGAATCAGCGACAGGATGGTTCTCATCCAATAGTAACAAAAGAAGGTCTTCAATAAGAGGCTCACCGGATGGACCTAGTTTTACAGCTGCCCTGGCTGCCCAGAATCGTACATTTGGGTTTGAGTGCTTAAGTGCTTCCTGGAGTTTCGGGAGCTGTTCGATATCTGGCCCGATTTCTGTAATGGCGGTTCCAATCCATGGACAGGCGTCACTCTCACACAATAGAGCGTCAACCAATGCCGGAATGGAACTCTTAGCGTCCAACCCGAGTTCGTATAACGATCTCGCCGCAGCTTCGCGAGTATCTTGTTCTTCCGACTTCAAGTCATTGATTAGCGATGAAATCTTGTCCATGGCTTCCAACTACAGCGGCGTATGGGTAGCCGTAGATTCTAGCAGAGTCGCAAACAGATTTCGTCAACTAACGAATGCTTACTTGTCTCAACGCGAAACAACGAGCGAATCAGGCAATTGGCTGATCCCACCTGCGGTAAATTCAGTTGCTGGGTGCCACTGCTGGCTTCTCCAGCAGTGAGAATTGTCGGTGCCCTATGCCACCCAATCCGAGCCGCTGCTACAAGGTTAATTCTCACACAGCTGCCAAAGTTGTCCACCGCATGGTTCGGTCGGTTCGCTGCCATATTTGTGTCAAGAATCAAAGAACACTATGATCGGCTTCCGTGGGGATAAACTCCACTGATGTCTCGTTCTGGCAAGAAATAGGTGCAAACCGCCACACTGACAATATGCCAAACAACACACTCATTATCACACTGAATGCCTGGCTCGCTGTTTCTGTTACCTTGGCGGCGGAGTCGGAGCATCGGAAAGCAGCTGTTACGCCAGGCGCTAGTTCACGCCCAAACATCCTCTTCATCATGGCAGACGACCATGCCGCACACGGCTTGAGCTGCTACGGGAGCAAGATTCTGAAGACGCCCCAGATTGATCGTCTCGCTGCCGAGGGTGTGCGCTTCACGCATGCCTTCGGTTCGAATTCGCTGTGTGCGCCGGCTCGAGCGTGTCTCCTGACGGGCAAGCACAGCCATGCCAATGGTAAACGCTCGAATCATGACAAGTTCGATGGTCAGCAGGCGGTGTTTCCGATGCTGTTGCAGGCGGCGGGCTATCAGACCGCAGTCGTTGGGAAGTGGCATCTCGGCATCGAGCCAAACGGATTCGACTATTACAAGGTCATGAACGGACAGGGAAGCTACCTGAACTGCGCCTTCCGCGAAACTGGCAGGAAGGACTGGCGCAGAGAACGGGGCTACCTCACCGATGTCATCACCGACAGCGCAATCACTTGGCTGAGCAGCCGAAGCTCCGATAAGCCGTTCTGCTTGATGGTCCACCACAAGGCGCCACACGGGCCGGACATCCACAAGCCGGAACATGCTAGGCTTTTCGAAGATCAGACTATACCGCCCCCGTCGACACTGCATGACGACTGGGCAACGCGCGGGCCGCTGCAGAACGGCAAGTGCGAAGGCACCAAGCTGATCAATATCGACTGGAAACAGGATATCTACAGAAAGCTGATGGCAACGGCTCCCAAGGAGAAGCGACCCCGTACACAAGCCGTGTATCAACAGATGATCAAGGGCTACATGCGTCTGGTCGCGTCGCTCGACGAAAACATAGGACGTCTGCTCGACTACGTAGACTCCTCCGGCCTGCGCGACAACACGGTCGTCATTTACACCTCTGACAACGGCTTTTTCCTCGGCGACCACGGCATGTATAACAAAATGTGGATGTACGAGGAATCCATGCGGCTGCCATTACTCGTGCGCTGGCCCGGAGTGGTTGCCCCGGTGACCGTAAACGATGATCTCGTCAGCATAGTCGACTTCGCTCCGACCTTCCTCGAGTTGGCCGGCGCAGCGCTTCCGGCTGATTTGCAGGGACGATCTATCACTGGGCTCCTTGCAGGGGAGACACCGGCATCCTGGCGCAAAGGTTTGTATTACCATTTCTATTCAGGCTATGGGATACCTGAGCACTACGGCGTACGCACCAAGTCTCATGCGCTCATGCATTTTCCCAGGTACGGTAATGGCAATTATTGGGAACTCTTTAGTCTAGAGGACGATCCCGAGGAACTCATCAATCTCTATGGTGAACCGCAATGCCGCCAGGTTCAAACAGCACTCCATTCACAGCTCAAGACTCTAGAACAGGAGCTTGGGGTGCAATAGCCGATGAAGACAACCCAAGGCGCGGCTACCGACAGCCTGCTCGCCACGAGACGAACGCGACAGTAGGCCGACTCGCTCCATGACCTCGGTGACTCCGTGGTTCCCCATGCACACTTTTTCGTTGAAATTGGGCCACTGCTTTTTGTAGAATCGATTTGGAGTATTTACCTCAATCACCATGATCGCAATCAGCAGCGGCGGTGCGTCGGCACTCGGCCGGTTGCTTGCGCATGCGCGAATCGAGATCTGGACTGCTGGCGTCCTGGGTTTTTGCGGCATGTTGGGAGGAGCGTTGCAGAACGTTACACCAAGGCAGGAAACGACTTAGCACGATCGGCCCGATGAGTTTTGCAACACTGACAGACCCGAACCTTTCAATACCTCAGACCAATTTCAACCGGGGAAATCCCTAACCGATGACCAGCAAACAACTTGCGATTTCAGCACCCCAGAAACGAAGGGAGGTTTTGTAATTTGCAACGTGTTTTGATTACAAATCGCCTGATCCAGACGGGGGGTATCGATGCGGTGGGACCACGGTTGCGGCCCAGTCGGGATTCACCGCCGTCGCGATAGGCGAGATGCAACGATCCGTGCGGGTTGTGCCAGATTTGGGACTTCCAGAAACTCCAGCCAGAGCTGCCGACTTGCCAAAGCCGTGCGGTGATTCAGGCCGTTGGTCTGTCCGATCGGCCAGACCATGACGATCCCAGCACCGACGATCACTACAATTGGCTGGGTACTGCTTTGCTTACTCCCTTGATCCCTAGAAGTACTTCTGAGTCACCTCTAAGCCTCAGTTTGTTCCGTGCAACTTAGGCACTGAGCGACGTGCTCCAGAAAATGATCGAGATTGGGTGTCTGCAAATCGACAATCTTCGCCTCATCGTCGTAACGCCGTACATGGACGATTTGCTCGAACAAGTCGTGTTGCTCGAATTCTCTGACTTCCTCTTCATCAAGCGCTCCGCCTTGAAGCTTGAAGCTGACACGGGAGGGCTCGCTGAGCGTTTCGTAATACTCGGATTCGACGGTACACAAATAGCGCTTTGCCGCAACATGGAGCCGGACGGGCTCGGTCACGTCACGAGGAAAGTACTTGGTCAGCCATTCATTGGCCAGCACCTCGTGCACATCGTCCACGCCCTTGTCGGGGGCGTCGTCGTCCAAGTCATGCAAGAGGTGACCGATGTCATGCAACAGAGCTGCTGAAATCGTCGCGGAGCCAGCCTCCGCCTTTTCCGCCAAACTGGCGGCTTGGAGCGCGTGTTCTAGCTGCGTGACCGATTCGCCTCCGTACATGGAACCACCGCGCTGATCGAAGAGGCGACGAATTTCTTCTACAACATTCTGACTGGGATTCATATTTGGCTTCTCTCGGGGTCTCCGACGCGGTAAAACAGCGCTTCACGCTATGGCCAATAGCTTAGCATTATCAGGGACGGAAATCTAACGGAAAACCGACTTGACAGTACGAAACCAAGAGGCCGGCGTAGGTGAGCCTGGACGCAGCTCGTTGGCCGGAATCAGCGAGCTTTTCATTGAAGGACTCAAAGTTATCATGTATGCACACAATACTCCCTTATTCCAATTGGCGAATCCCTCCTAGAGTGTTTAGCAACCGTGGTTTTCCTCAATTGATTTCGTGAATTGGTGGTTCTTGATCGTAGCATGAATACTCGTCTCAGCAGGTACCTCGCCCAGTCGCCAATTGCACTAAACCTTTGCGCGATGTCGATGGCGTTCTTCGCCTACTTCTGCATGTATGCTTTTCGCAAGCCGTTCGCAGCCGGCACCTACGAAGGCCTTGCATTTTTTGGCTCCGCAATCCAACTGAAGACCGCTTTCGTCATCTGCCAGCTCCTTGGCTACGCGCTGTCCAAGTACCTCGGCATCAAATACTGTCCGGAGGTGAAGCGGGACCAGCGCGCTAAGTTGCTCATCTCGGTAATCTGCGCTGCTGAGCTGTCGTTGGTGCTATTCGCCGTCCTCCCTGAGCAACTGAAAGTCGGGGCGATCTTCCTCAACGGACTGTCGTTAGGGATGGTCTGGGGGCTGATCGTATGGTATCTGGAAGGCCGGCAGACATCGGAGATTCTTCTCGCCGTGCTGAGTTGCTCATTCATTGTTTCTAGCGGCATGGTCAAGGCTGTCGGAATCGCACTGATGAATGGCGTCGCTCCGTTCGGCAAGGAGTCAAGTCTGCAACTGGCACCGGTCCCCGAGTTTTGGATGCCGGCAGCTACCGGGTTCGTCTTCTTGCTACCCTTTTTTGTATCGGTCTGGTTGCTCAATCAGATTCCTGATCCAACCGAAGAGGACGTGCAGCTACGATCGATGCGCAAGACGATGACTGTGCAAGATCGCCTGGAATTTGTCCAAAACTATTTTGGCGGCATTGTGATGCTCGTGTTGGCGTACGTCTTGTTCACCGCGTTTCGTGACTTTCGTGACAACTACATGGTCGATGTGCTCGAAGAACTTGGTTACGACAAGGAAAAGATTGGCGGAACGATCTCGTCGATGGAATCGGTCATTGCTTTCTTAGTTCTGGGTACGATGGGGCTCGTCTACTTCGTTAAAGACAACCAGCGGGCATTGTTCGGCGTTCTTTCCATCGTTGCGTGCGGCACCTTGATAGTCGGGGTGGCAACGGTGCTGCGGGAACGCGATATCATCACCGGTTACTGGTGGATGCTCGCTGTGGGGCTCGGGTCCTATCTGGCCTACGTGCCGTACAACTCGGTCCTGTTCGATCGACTGATG
Organism: Bythopirellula sp.; assembly: GCA_965228965.1. Lineage (GTDB taxonomy): Bacteria > Planctomycetota > Planctomycetia > Pirellulales > Lacipirellulaceae > Bythopirellula. Next base: position 2,587,557 of record OZ245849.1, on the reverse strand, counting down.
GCGTCGACCCGCGCGACGGGCACAGCGGTGTTTGCCATCTATATCGCCGACTCGCTGGGCTATACCGGGAGCATTGTCGCGCAGTTGTTCAACGACGTGATCGTGGGCGATCAGTCGCGGCTGGAATTTCTAGAGAACCTCAGCTACCTCGTCTCGCTAGCGGGCGCTGTTCTTGTTATCGGTGGCGGGACCTATTTCTTGCGAAAGCCCGCTGGCAGCAATGTTGAGGAGATCGCGATCTCTGCACCTGAGGCTGGTAGCAACTGACAACAGCCTGCCGCAGGGTTCCTGGAGGCATCCGATTGCATGCGGCCCGCCACGAATGCCTTCCCGCTCGCAATACGGACGCTCCGCGATCACTGCTGAGACTTCTTCTCAAGCCGAAACGTATCAAACAGCCGATCATCAAGCGTATACGCGCGGAACTCCAAAGTACGGCCATTCACATGCACCATCACATAATGATGATCGCGTCGGACGTTATTCTGAAAGAACGGCCGCACGGGGCCCGGTGTCTCGAGTCCACCTCCGCCCCCGCCAGCAATGATGTAGATCGGCGCGCCGTCCTCTTGCGCCTTCCCCTCGCGCACAGGCCAGGTTCGTTCATAAGAGTGGATGTGGCCGTTCCAAACCAGATCTACGTTATGTTTTTCGTACAGGGAAGCCAGTTGTCGGACACGCAGATCGCCGCGCGAACTCTGATTCGTCTGCCACAGGTCGCCGTAGTCGTTCTCGTCAGACGAGTATAGCGGATGGTGGTGGCACACAAACTTCCAAGTGCTGTCGGAGGCCGCCAACTGCTCGTCAAGCCAGCGATATTGCTCCGACCCGGGATCCACGTTCCGGTTCGAATCAATCATAAAGAAATGGGCGTTGCCATACTGAAATTGGTAGTAGTACTCCGGATCCGGCAACGACATGTAGTCGAAATAGTTCTTCGCGTTCTGCTCGTGGTTGCCCAACACTGGATAGAACGGCACCCGACAGATCAGCTCCTCCATTCCTGGAAAGAAATGCTGCGTCCAGTGGCTATCGACCGTACCAGTGTCGACCAGGTCTCCGGCATGCAAGGCGAAGCTAGGTCGCTGCGCCCAGGCCAGCTTGCTGATCTGCCCACTCACCTTCGGATTACCCTGCGTATCGGAGATCACCGCGAAGGCGAACGGAGTCTGTTCATGCACGGCTGTGCAGAAGGTGTAACCGTCGCTAAAGGTTCCGCTGCCGTCTGCACCGAGGGTTTCCGCCCGGTAGAAGTACTGTGTCTCCGGCTTGAGGTCGGTGAGCTTGACGGTGTGTATCGACTTGGCCTCGTCGATTTCGATCATTTGCGAGCAGTCCGCCGTTTCGCCGTAGTGCAATACCGAACTGCCTGGCTGACTCGTTTGCCACATGACGGTCATGCTCGTTTGCGTACCGAATTGCAGATACGGCTTGACCACAAACTGCTGCTGGGATGTCTTTTGGATGGCGACGACCGACGTCAGTCTTTGCTGATGCTCGAATTGCTGACTCACCCAGGCTTCCTTGGCAGCCAAGTCGTAAATGCTGACCTCACGAATGCGGCCTTGGTGCAAGTTATTCTCGTTGTCGTCACGATACGCGCCGATCACGAAAGGAGCCGCCTCGGGATACAGAATACCACCCGACTGCTGGTCGGACTCGCCATCGAGCCTGCCATTGACGAACAGGCGCAGCTTCGCCCCGTCGTAGACTGCGACAACGTGATACCACCTGGCGAGTTCATAAGCAGTTTCGCCCTTCAGGTACGTCATCATCCCGTCGCCATCGTCAGCCCCTGTGCTGGCAAGGCCCACATAGAAGTTGTCGTTATCGTATCCCAGCACCCAACCTGATTCGGAATTGCCATTGTCCTGCACAGTGCCAATGATGCCGCCCCAAGCTTGCCGTTTTTCGACAGTCACCCAAGCGGAGATCGTGATCGCTTGCTGTGGGAGCATCTTCCGCACTTCGTTTAAGTCCTCAGCAATAAGAGCTGTAGACTTCCAACCCGAAAAATGGAGCGACTCTCCAAGTTCGTCGACGACTACCCGCGCGCGGCCACTCAGCTTCGCGTCGGGGCCAATCCGCGCAGCAACCTTGCCGTCGCTTACGGCGCGGCTCGTGAAGCTCCAGTGAGCGATCGGATCGGGCCCTTCATGCGCGCGACTAGTCTGAGCGATCAGCGATATCGCGCACAATAGGCCGAAAAGCACCGTCTGTTGAAGCAAGATAGTTCGTCGCATGTGTCGCTCCATTCGCCCGAAGGCATGGGGATCAAGTTGGTTAATCGCCAACCTACAGCAACATCGCGCGCTGTCAACAAGAATGTTCAAACCACGTAGGGACCCACTGGCCCGATGCGGTCGTCGGTCGAACTGAATCAGCAAACAAGCCTACAAGTCGCCCGTTTGATGGTCTTGGAATCACTCTTCCCGCAAATTGATCCGATCCATGTTGCCGCCCGCCTCGGATCACCCAAGCAGCTGAACTCCCTAACAGTTTGACAACGAGAGCAGCCTCGAAGAGGAGCCGATCTTGCCGGAGTTCCCGCAGCCGATCGCGGTCGCGTCGGTGCGGTTGCTCGGTCACTCACCAACCGAGAACTCGATCCCACTCTCTAGATGTAAAACGCCGCATCACAATGACCAATGCGTCGTGAGACAGCTGTCCGTTTAACGGCGTCGTAGCAAAGTCGCAGCACCAAGTGTCGACAACAGCAAGCCGAGGGATGTTGGTTCAGGAACCCTTCGCACCCAAGCACCGCTAAACTCCGCGTTTCCGACATCGTCGACCGACGCGGCGCTGCCACGCACGACGAGAGCTTGCCCCGCAACCACCGGACTTTGCACATCACCGAAGCAGATGTCGCCAGCATTCTGCCCCCCGCACTGAACGTTGCCACTGACGGTTGTGAAGGCATCGAGCGTCTGGCCATCGGCGCCAATCGTCCAGCTGAGATCCTCAATCGAGTGCAACTCAGCAAGCCCTCCCAACCCCCAAGGACCAGCACCCGGATCGTTGCCAGGTATGTTCGACTCGAAGAAGAAGTCGAGTATCCTGCCTCCACTTCCATCCATGAAAGTGCCGCCGGGCGTTGTCACGGCAGGATCGAACGCGATGAAGCCACCAAACGCATTTCTCCCCGATGAGCATTCATCAGTGTCACATTCCCAATCATAGAAGACTTGGGCGCGAGATTCTGGTGAAATACCCAAGCCGAGCGCGCATGATACGAGCAAGAGAAGGATTCGAGAAACAACTTGTTCTCTATTCATTAGGTCTCTCCCATCAAAAATCCAAGCGACAAGCAACGCGGCCGTCAGTCTCCAATTATTTCATCGAATGACGACATTGCAAGAAATATGGCGGAGAATTCCATCGATCTCAATCAACTCGTCGCGCACATCGCGGCAATCACGGATGAAACCAGTTGTTGCCTGCCGAGCGAGTCGTCACGGAACAAGTGAAAGCAACGCATCTCGAATCATTTCAATCAACGTCGATGCCAGGCCACACCACGCCGAACCTGTGAGGAATGGTATCAATAGCCCAAGCGGTAGACTCATAGAGCGCTGCCCAGCAATGGAGCGAGCAAAGTAATCGCCAGCAGCGCCACCGGGTAGACGGCCACGTACGCGGTGGACGGAGCCGAGGAGTCGGCGACGCGCGTGACGGCTCCCAGGCCGGGTGTACTCGTCATCGCGCCGCAGACGGCGCCGAGGCAGTTCAGCGCATCCCATTGAAACACCAGCCGCGCCAATCCGAACGCGGCAGCCAACGGCACGACGGTCACAATTGCCGAGACAAGCAACAGACTCGGCCCCTGAGTTTGAAGCACACTCCAAAAACTAGCGCCTGCCTCGCACCCGGCTCCACCCAGGAACAGAATCAAGCCCAATTCGTTGACGAACCGACGAGCGGCTACCGGCATGCGGAAATTCATTCTCGAGATCCGGCCAAAGTGTCCGGCAACCAAGCCGGCCGCCAACGGCCCACCGGCCAAGCCGAGTTGAAACGACGTCGTTGACGTCAAGCGAATGGGGAAGTTGCCAATCACCACTCCAACCAACAATCCAATCGCAAACGGCAAAAACTGGGTATCGTTCAGCCGTTGGGCTTGGTGCCCGACGATTGGTTCGATCCGTGCCAGGTCCTCCACATCGCCCACAAGTCGGACTTCGTCTCCAAATTCGAGGGTCGTGTGAGCTTGCGGCACAAACTCGAAATCGTCGCGCCAGATCCGTGAAATCGTCAGTCCGTAGCGCTCGCGAAAATGGAGTCGTTCGAGACTTCTTCCGCACAGCTTCTCCTCGGTGACAATCAACGTCGCGGAGGAAATCGCCGAACGCGGTTCCTTGAAATCCGCTTGCCGAGGCCCTAGCAGCAGCTCCAGCTTGTTGATCTCTTCCTTCGTCCCCACGACGTGCACATGTTGCTCGCGGTACAAGTGGGTCGTCGACTGCGGCGGCACAACCACATACCGGTCGATCACTCGCGAGATCACCGCTTCGGACATGGAGGTCGCTTCGACTTCGCCGATTGTCTTGCCCTCGACCTGCGGATTCGTAATCCGCAGCCAGGCGCGCTCGATGTCTGGTTGACCGTTGCCTGTGTTTGAGCGTTGGATCTCTGCCTGCCAATCGATCTTCAATAAGCGCGGGACCACCTGAACAAACAGCACTACCCCGATCACCCCCAACGGATAAGCCACACCATAACCGACCGAGATCGTGGGATCGTCGAACGTCTGCAGCGCCGCCGCCAGTCCCGGCGTCGAGGTCAGTGCTCCAGCGTAAATACCTGTCGCCAGCGATGACTCGACTCCCAACAATCTGGCGGAGCCGAATGCAGCCAGCCACGCGATCCCCAATGTAAACAGTGCTAGCAAGAAGTAAGAGACGCCATGCCGTCGCACGCTACGCAAAAAATGTGGACCGGCCTGCAAACCCACAGTGTAGGTGAATAGCACCACACCCAGGTCTGCGAAAACCGCGGGCAACTCCATGCCCCAGTGCCCCAAGACCATAGCGGCAAACAGCATCCCCGAAGCTCCCAACGACACGCCCCAACAGCGGCAGCGCCCCAGCAGCATGCCAGCAGCGATCAACGCCGCTAGCGCAAGAATTGGCTGCTCGTTCAACTCAGAAACCAGGTAATCCAAAGCGAAGTGCGGCGGTGGGAGGGCGTGGCGGGAGAACGTGGCGGGAGAGCACTGCTCGGCAGTTTAACCGACAATATACCCGCCCGCTTGGCTCATATCCAGCTACGGGACTCCTGGCTCTCTTGACCCTAAGCGGCGCGATAGAATCGCTCAGCCGCATCATAGGCAAGTTCGCGAACGCTTAGCTTACTAGGGACTGCACTATTGCAAAGGACAAGCAACACCGTTTCATCGGTCTTTCTTCAGTGACTATTCATCTTAATCGCTGCATTGATCGGACGTCGCGTCGCGTGGATATTCTAACCCCCTGGCACCGCGCCAGCATGCGAACACGTAGCCGCTGCAACTTTGCACGCCGTTCGCAGCACCTCGTCATGTGTGTCGGCTCGCAACACGCCCAGCAGAAATGCCGCTGCGAAGGCATCCCCCGCTCCGACTGTGTCTTTCACTTTGACCGGCATCCCTTGTTGGCTGACGATACCATCGGCAGTGACCAACACCGCGCCATCTGCTCCACGAGTCATCACTAGCAGGTCAAGATCGCCTGACCTAAGTATCTCGCGAAGCTGCGTTTCAACGGGCGCGGCGAAATCGATGCCACACGCGGAAACGACTTCTGGCAACTCGTCGTCGCTGAGCTTGAGAATATTGGCCAGTTCAATCGAGTCGCGAATCAGTTGGCCGTCGAAGTGCGGTGAACGAAGGTTAATGTCGACGAGCCTTGCAGCGCCAGTTTTCTCGCATGCTGTTCGAATACCGCAACGAATTGTGTTGCGCGATAAGCTTGAACGTTGGCCTAGCGTGCCGAAATACACGGCGTCCGCTTCTCTTACACGCGATTCTATCTGGTCTGTCCAACCCAAGCGATCCCACGCCGAGTTCTCGTGGATCGCGAAGGACGGCTTACCTGCCGTGTCCACCGCAACGCTGACGGTGCCCGTTGGAAGGTTCGGTACGGTCTGAATCAAGCCTACGTCGATTCCAAAGCCCCGCAGAATCTCAATTGCCTCCCGTCCATGGCGATCTGAACCAACCGCGCTAACCATTGTGACATTCGCCCCCAGTATTGCTGCATGACAGGCGAAATTTGCGGGCGCACCTCCAAACTGCTCCCCAGCGGGGAAGATATCCCACAACACTTCGCCAAAAGATACAATCTTGGGAATGTCCATTATGCCAGGCTGGGACTACATGTCATCTGGTCGATCAGTTTCGGATTCTGAAACTATCATTCTTACACAATGCAGTTTCGTTACCACATCAAAAACCGAAGCATTGAAGTGCTGTTCAGGTTCAGAATGCGCCATACCAAAATGCAATAGCAAGTCGAGACCGACGCAACTCAAATCCAACGGCCCATTTCGCTCGCAACCGATCGAACAATGAGTTGCTGTTCAGGAAGCTCACATGATAGCCATGGACGGCTCGACTACCTCATCGGGCTCTGGAACGGTATAGACTCCCAATGAGTGCAGGTGCCTCATGTTCCACTCAATGGACTGGTGTACGTTGTGTCTTTGGCGGCTAGAATCGTGGAACCAATAACAGGGAGACATCCACTTACGGCGAAGGCGGGTTCGTGAACTCACTAGACCTGATCGAAACTCGAAAAGCTCTGATGTGGTTGCTCATCATCGTGGTTGTTTGCATGCCTCTCACCGCTGCAACCGCGGATGACACGAGCGCGCCGGACGTGCTCTTCATCGTCGTAGACGACATGAATGACTGGATCTCGCTTCTTGATCCCAAGGCTCCGATCAACACGCCCAATCTTGAGCGGCTGGCGAAGCGCGGTATGCTGTTTTCGCGGGCTTACTGCGCTTCACCCGCGTGCAATCCTTCGCGAGTTGCCGCGCTGACCGGCCTGCGGCCAACGACTACCGGTGTTTACGGCAACAAGAGCGATTGGCGCGGCGCGGTTCCCTACCGCAAAACGATCATGCAGAAATTCATCGCCGCCGGATATGATGTGCGGGGAGCCGGAAAGATCTTTCATCATCATTTGGACGGCGCGTTTCACGATAACAACTCGTTCCTAGATTTCCAGCACATGCGTCCGCAGAAGTATCCGCCGAAGAAACTGAACGGCGCTCCGGAGTACGGTTCTCGTAACACCGATTGGGGTCATTGGCCAAATCGGGATGAGGACTCAATTGACTATCATACGGCAAGCTACTGTGTTGAAGCACTAAACGACCCGCCCAGGGATAGACCGATGTTCCTTGCGTGCGGAATCTACAAACCCCATTCACCGTTTTTTGCTCCAGCTGAGTATCACAGGGTCTACGACGAGATTGGGCTACCCGCTAGAAAACCAGACGACTGGCATGACCTGCCGGCCGGTGCAGCTTCACTGATGCGCAAGACGAAGTGGTTTTGGCAGGGCATGATGAATGTCGAGAGAAAAAGTGAAGGCTCCTACCAGAACTTCATTCGATCATACGCAGCTTGTTCCTCCTTCGCGGATGCCCAGATTGGTCGCGTGCTCGACGCGCTGGATAGTAGCCCACGACGCGACAATACGATTGTTATCTTGTGGTCGGACCACGGATTCCATCTCGGAGAGAAAGACCACATTGAGAAATTCGCGTTGTGGGAAAAGAGCAATCACATTCCATTCATCGTGGTTGCTCCGGGTGTGTCGAAGCCAGGCAGTCGCTGCGATCGACCGGTGGATATGACCGTACTCTATCCGACATTGCTGGCGCTGTGCGGCCTACCGGCTGACGCGAAGTGCGACGGACACAACCTCATGCCGCTGCTACGCTATCCGAATGCGCAGTGGGATCGGCCCGCGCTGATGACTTATATGCGAGGTAATCACGCCGTGCGGAGTGAGCGCTGGCGCTACATCCGCTACGAGGACGGTAGCGAGGAACTCTACGACCACGATGCGGATCCAAACGAATGGCGTATCCTTGCAGAGGATCAACGATACTCGAGAGTCATTGCCTCCCACAGAAAATGGTTGCCGGCAACGGAGGCGAAACCAGCACCGGACCTGAAGAGACGTAGACCCAAAACTGAGGCCGGGCGATGAATCTAAACGAAGGGCTGATCCCTGTCTTTTTTACGATTGCTGGCGCAGTGTTGTTAACGAGCGTCGTGACACGAGAGGCAGCGATCCTACGCCACGTGTTGTTGGTCGCTATCGAGGCGACATGGGAGTTTACCGGGATGCGCAACATCGGTTGGCAATCATTTTCACCAACCGATGTGGAGCACAATCGATGATCGGATCGACATCAAACGCCGAACTGTTGAGAGCCTTCCACACGGATGGATTCGTAGCGTTGCCTCAGTTTGTCGGCGGTGAAGAATTAACCGAACTACTTGCACAGGTTGATCGCTTCATTCGTGATACGGTTCCCCAAATGCCAAGGGAGCAAATCTTCTACGAAGACAAGGACAACGCCGCGACGCTGAAGCAGATTCAGCAGATGGGCGCACACGATCCGTGGTTTCATCAACTATTCACTAGTAGCCGGTTCAGAAAGGTCGCCGAACTCCTGCTTGACGGGCCGGTCGAAGCCAAGAATATGCAGTACTTCAACAAGCCGCCGAGCGTCGGTCAGCCAACCCCGCCGCATCAGGACGGTTACTACTTCATGCTCCAGCCGTGTGAGGCCGTCACAATGTGGTTCGCGCTGGACGATGTCGATGAGGAGAACGGGTGTGTGCGTTACGTGCGTGGTTCACATCGGCACGGCATGCGCGACCATGCGCGCACCCAGACGCTCGGGTTTAGTCAGGGCATCATCGATTACCCGACAGATCTGGACCTCGCAGGTGAAATGGCGATTCCGGCACAGCCCGGCGACCTGTTGGTGCATCACGCGATGACCATCCACCGCGCCGACGGAAACCGATCGACAACGCGATCGCGTCGAGCGTTGGGATTCATCTACTACAGCGAGCGATCCTGCGAGGACGCCGAAGCTCACGCCGCGTATCAACGCCGGCTCGCCGAGGAAATGAAGTCGCAGGGAAAGATCTAGCTTCCAATCGTTTACAATCGCTTTCGAAAGAGAACACATGGTGACAATACGCTCGCGACTTTCCATACTCTTGCTCTTGTACCTCTCGCCAGCAATGTCGTTGACCGCTGCTAATCTACCTGTCGAAGGTACATTGGACTCATTTCTCAGTGAATCTGATTTGACTGTCCAGCCGCTATTTCAAGGCGGCCGGTTTCCCAACATCGTCGTGACGCTCGAGGGGACGGTTCTGGCAACGTGGGGAAACCCTCACGTACGCGCGAAGAGAAGCGAAGATGGCGGCCAGACGTGGAAAGATGATATTGCTATCGACAACTCGGGCATACATGGCGGCGGCACGACGGTCGATGAAACGACTGGCGACATCCTGACTTTCGTCGAAGAGAAGCACCCGCCTGCACCGCTGACGGTCTACCGCAGCAAGGACGATGGAAAGACGTGGCAGGCGGAACCGGTAACGATTCATCCCGATATTAAAGGAAAAACTCCATCCATGCATATGAACGAGCATGGCATCACGCTGCGACATGGCAAACACAAATCGCGGTTGCTGAGAGCATCGCGTCAGTACGGACGGGGCAATCGTCCTGAGAGCTTATTCCCGACGCATTATACTAACGCCATCTACAGCGATGACGGCGGCCAGACGTGGCGCACCAGCGATCCGTTTCCCGAAAACGGAACCGGCGAAGCCACCCTAGCTGAATTGTCCGATGGCCGAATCTATTACAACTCGCGGCGTCATTGGGCGCCCGAGGGCAAAAGCCCGTTACGGCGTTGGACCGCATGGAGTGATGATGGCGGGTCGACGTGGAAAGACGTGAGAGTCTGCGAAGCGCTGCCGGACGGCCCGCAAGACACGAGCTACGGCTGCATGGGTGGGTTGGTTCGGCTGCCGATCACCGGCAAGGACATCCTGATCTACAGCAATTGTGACAGCCCCAAAGGCAGAAATCACGGAACGGTCTGGGCGAGCTTTGACGGAGGAATCACGTGGCCACTGAAAAGGCTAGTTTACGAAGGAAGCTTCGCCTACTCATCGCTCGCAGCGGGCCGGCCCGGCACCCCAAGCGAAGGCTGGATTTATTTGCACTTCGAGAGTGGTGGCTCCATGGTTGCGCGGTTCAATCTCAGTTGGGTGCTCGAGGGGACAACAACCGGCAATGGCGTCGTTCCCGAGGAACTGAACCGGTGACCAGAATAGTCATCGTTGTCGTCACGTTCCTGTTCTTGGTGATCGCCCCGAAGAAGCTCCCCACGCCCGCGAAGTGCCCACCCACCTGCGAAGTAACAACCGGCTGGTCAATACGAAACCGCACGGCAGTAAAGACAACCTCTGTCACATTGGAACCGGGAACCGCGCCACTTCAGCTGTCGTCTGAGGCTGGATTCAAGTCGATGGAAAGGCCCATCTTCTTGGCACGCTTTGCCCACTGCGAGCGAGCATACTCCTGCATGTCGGTCTTAGTATCGGCTTCATCCACGATCTCTAGGCCGAGCAGCGTCTCGACGATGTCTTCGAGTGTTACGAGTCCTGCCGGGCCCCCGTACTCATCAACAACGAGTGCGATGTGGTGCTGGTTTGCGGCCATCTGATCGAACACGACCGTCAGTTTGGCCGTTTCGGGTACGGACTGAATCGGCCGCGAAAACTCCGCCAGCTTAACTTCCTCTTGATCCTTGGCCGCTGCGAGCAACAAATCATCACGCAGAGCGAATCCGGTGACTTCATCCGGTGTGCCAACATACAAGGGGATTCTCGAGAATGGCGAAGCTTCATGTTGCTTCATGAATTCTCCCACTGTGGTCAGTTCTGACACGGAGAAGACAACTACTCTTGGTGTCATCACGTCAGCGACTTGAATTTCCCGCATGTGCAGCAAGTTTTGCAGGATCCGTGATTCGCCCTCCTGCAGTTTCCCTTGCTTACGACCAATATCTGCCATCACTTTGAGCTCTTCACGACTGAATTCGGCCTCGCCGTGGCTCGATCCACCAAACAGACGGATGAACCAGATTACAGGGGTCATCAGCCAAGTGAGCTTTTCCAGCAGGATTCCGACTGTTGGTGCGAGTCTACGCCAGTACTTTGCTCCCAGTGTTTTGGGGATGATCTCCGAGAGAACGAGAACGGCAAACGTCATCAGTGCAGCTGTCATCCCTTCAACCCAGCCGCCATAGCCTGATTCTCTGGCGAGGCCTGACACTTCCTTCCCGACACCGATCGATCCCACCGTATGAGCGATCGTGTTGAGAGTCAGAATAGAAGTTAGTGGCCCATCGATCTGAGTCTTCAGTGTCTCCCAGCGCTCGCCCATGATCGGTTGCAACGTTTTCATCGTCGCGATGAAAGGTTGACTCACGCTCAGCAAGACTGCTTCAAAGATCGAGCACGCAAATGAGACAAGTATCGCGACGCAGAAGTAGATAATTAGCATCGTCCAGCTTCCGCTGGCAGCAGAGTCGCCCGTCGATGTGGCGACAGCAAGGATGCCGTCGAAGTCCCAATTAGACGCAAGTACGATCATATCTACACCACAAATACTGAAGACGACAGCTGTTTCCGACTAATCCACGATAAGCCAATAGCTATGAATATGCGTCAACTTAGTGGCCACGCTGATGGGTATCAATAGCGCGGAATTCGGCTCAGGAATGGTTTTTGCCGCGTCAGCCGCACTGTTCGTTTCGCGGGAGTACGCTGCCAGGCAATGAGGTCGACATCGCTAATCGGACTAGGTGAACCGCACAGAATCCGCCGTGTGCATCTCATCAGAAGTCGGACCTGACCAGTAGTCTCCACTTGCTAAGGCACGTCTTCTGAATCGGAGAATGCCGAGGTCCCGGATCACATTTGAGAAACTCAACGCAAGCGTCGCGCTAATGGCCGCTGCGTCAACTGGACAGCTAACAACGACTCACGGCAATGTAACCTAGATTTCGTGTCTCGTGAGAGATGCTCTGTCGCCAGTGCACTTGCCGTAACTGGAATCGCGGCAAGGGTTCAACTGGAGCGGAGGACAGGGGACTCGAACCCCCAACCCCTTACGGGGCACCTGATTTCGAGTAACGGCATCACACGCGAGACACTGCAATACTAGCGTAAACGAAGCCCGAATCTAGCACGGGATGGCAAATTTTCCACCCCAAAACTGAACGCAAAACTGAACATGACATAGCCAGGAACTCCCCCGGTCAGGTACTTCGTGCGCGATACCAGAGGCAGATCGTCCTGAATCAACAATGAAAACTGGCAAAATTGCATTCCCTGCAGCCTTGAGGTATACAGATAGCTTCCGACTGGATTCATTATTACGACCGCCTCTAGTGGAATCGTGCCCCTCTAACGGGGTTGGGCAGTTTACGCAGCTCTTATTGCAAGCGATGAGAACTATAACCAATCGAGTACTTCGTCGTAACCAATCGAATTTGGGTCTGGTTAGCGACAGCCTCTTGTCCACATGATTTCCGCGCTAGAAATGGCACTGGAATTGACAAGTATTGGGTGGTTCGAATCTGTTCAAACGACATGCTCCAGACTGAGATGATGACCGACAATGCGTTCGTCAGCTGTCTTTGCGTTACTCACAATCGCGTTGCCATGCTACGCCGGGCGGTCGCTTGCTTTCTAGACCAGACCTATCGTTTTCGTGAACTGCTTGTGGCATATAATGCCGACGACAACGCAACGCGAGAATATCTTCATTCGCTCTATGAGACTTCCATTGTTCCTGTAGAGTTGCCTCTCTCTGACGAAATCTCTCTGGGAGCTATGCGCAACGCAGCCCTCGCTGCCGCTCAGGGCCAATACGTTGCGATCTGGGACGATGATGATTGGTACGATCCCCATCGAATCGATTGGCAAATGCGTATTATTCGGCGGAGTGGCAAGAAGCATTGCGTTTTGAGGCGTTTGTTGTTGTACGATTCGGTACACAGGAAGGCTTATCTATCGCAATGGCGTTCTTGGGAAGGTAGCCTTGTAGGCCTGCGTGCGGAAGTACCAGAGTACCCCAACTTGGAACGTCAAGAAGACACTCCAGTGGTTGCCAGTTTGCACAAAGAGGACAAGCTCGCTTTTCTGGATGCTCCTCAGCTGTATGTTTACGTCTATCACGGTACCAACTCCTGCACCCGCAGGCACTGGGACGAGTTCTTATTGCGGTACGGCCAAGTGCTGTCAGAAGCAGACGCGGCGCGGATTCGAGCGGTTCTCTGAGTGACCACTCTTAGGAATGGGTTCAGCTTATGGCATTACTTGTGTGGCACAACCAAGAGTGTCACTTGCCGGTGAACGATACCAGTTCCTCGATACCGCGCACCACGAATTCTAGGCTAGATGCATCTAGACCTCGGTATTTCTGTGCAAACTGCACAGCATTTTGCTTTACGATATCATCAGCCAGAACCTGCTCGAGGATGCCCCCGCAATTGGCAACTTGATTTGCCGGGTATGTTGTACCCAGCTGCCCTTGAGCTATACGGTATGAGGCCAGCACCTGTTCAAGGTAGAGTGGAAAGTTAAGGCTAGGAACACCTGCGCGTAAGAAACTTGAGACCGTGCTCACATTGGCATTGAGGATGGACAAGTCGCAGCGATCTAGGATACCTGGAAGGTAGACGGGTTGAGTGACAATGTGAACGTTTCCATTTCTTAGCGAATGCGCAAGCTCCGGTTCGCAGTCCGGCAGGTATGCAATTACTTCGCAGTCAAATTGCAAAAGCTGCTGAAGGATGGTTCGTATCCCAGGAAACATCCTAAGGTACGCGAACAGCTTGAATTTCTTGTCCTTCATACGCCATTGGCAACGTGCAGTGCCAGTGCTTCCCCATGATCCCAGGTACCGTCGATCTGCACTCGCACCATAGTGGTCCAATTCTGTGTAGGTCAGCAGGAATTGCTGATCGACTTGTGCGAAAAGATCGGCAAGCTGTACGACCGACTTTACTCGCACTTCATTTAGTGCTTGATTGATTGTCTCTACCACTTGCCGCTCGTCTCTGGCCAATCTAGCGTTCGCGGGCGGCAGCCACGGCAACAGATCGGGCAATGGAAACTCTGAAGGAGGGATACAAAACCCATCGCCGATGACTACCTGTTTGCACTCGACTCCTCTAGCCGCGATCATGGCCGTCGGACTGTGTTCAAACACGATGACATCTGGGCAGGTGAGGCGATAGAGATTTCGCCAGGCATCAATTCCTGTACGCAACACAGCCGGATCATAGTATCCCACGTTGTTGAGTACATGAACGTAGGACCGAACGTCGCGAATGATCCTCGATTGTGGGGTAGATAGATACGGTGCTTGTAGCAGCGTTAGCGGATATCGATCGTCCCAGTGTCCGCTGACGGCATCTACTTTACGCAGTGCTGCGTAGACATCGTGTCCGTGTTCGGCAAGGCGCTCGGCGATGGGCCTCATGTGGGCCCAGTGTCCGCTATTGGCCCCTAGTTCCCAGGTGAATATTATACGGCCCAATTCAGCGCCCTAGAGTAGATGGCTGCAACATGTTGTCGCGCGAGCTAGCTCGATACACGGAATGAATTCTGACGACACAAATAGGAATCACGGCGATTGCGGTGCACGACTTCGTTGGTTCTGAGATGTTCACCATAGAGGATACAAACATGCCTCTTCCACTGCGAAAAAGTGATATCACTGAGTGAGCAGGAAAACAAGGTCGTAATAGAGACACAGTACACGGACTGGGGGAAAAGGTTTTGGAAATACGAAGTCGAAAAAGTAGGGATAACGTCTTAATTATTGCGCACATTGCTTGGGCAGCCTCTGCTTGGTAGGAATTGTTTTGCATAACATTTCCCCCACCAAGCATAGGAGACTGCCACGATGGCAAGTGTAACAGGACGGGTAGAAAAAGGAAGCATTGTTGAGATCAATGAGGAGCAAGTTCGCGGTCACGTCGATGAAGTGGTTCGCTCGAGCGTGGAGGAGACCTTGAACGGCCTCCTCGATGCGGAAGCGGATTCCCTCTGTAACGCGAAGCGTTACGAGCGGACTGCTGACCGCGTGGATACGCGAGCAGGCAGCTACGACCGTGCTCTGCAGACCAAGGCAGGCGAGGTCACTTTGAAGGTGCCTCGCCTGCGTAGTTTGCCGTTTGAAACGCAGATTATCGAGCGATATCGACGCAGAGAATCTTCAGTGGAAGAAGCCCTCATGGAGATGTATCTGGCCGGGGTGAGCGTTCGCCGGGTGGAAGATATTACCGAAGCATTGTGGGGTACGCGAGTCTCGCCCAGTGCGGTCAGTGAGCTGAATCAGCAGCTTTATGAGAGGATTGAAGCGTGGCGTAACCAGCCGATCGAAGGCAACTTTGCCTATGTGTCGATGGATGGCATCTGGCTCAAGCGTAGTTGGGGTGGCGAAGTGAAGAACGTCGCGGTGCTGGTGGCATTCGGAGTCGACCAAGACGGTTATCGCCAAGTGCTAGGTGTCTGTGAAGGCACGAAGGAAGACAAGGAGAGCTGGCGAGCGTTTTTACGTCACCTGAAGGACCGTGGCCTGAAGGGCGTTCAGTTGGTGACCAGCGACAAGTGTTTGGGGCTGGTCGAGGTACTTGCCGAGTTTTATCCCGAGGCCGCTTGGCAACGCTGCATGGTCCATTGGTATCGCAACGTTGCCGCTCAGGTGCCCAAGGTGAAGGTCAAAGAAGTGATGGCGATGCTCAAGGCGATTCACGCCCAAGAAGATCGCGAGGCGGCTGAAAAGAAGGCGACCGACGTTGTAGCTAAGCTTCGCGAGATGAAGCTGGCTAAGGCGGCCAAGATTGTCGAGGAAGGCGTGAGTGAGACGCTTGCCTACATGGCGTTCCCGCGTGAGCACTGGACGCGGATTCGCACGAACAACCCGCTGGAGCGGATCATGCGTGAGATCCGTCGACGCACGCGGGTGGTGGGAGCCTTTCCCGATGGCAACAGTGCGTTGATGCTCGTGGCGGCCCGGCTGCGTCACATCGCTGGAACCAAGTGGGGCACACGCAAGTACCTCGACATGTCACGACTAACCCATCCACCCCAGGAGGCAACCCAGGTCTCGTAGACCGAGCCGCCGCCCCACTCCTCCGCAGCTACGCTGCTCCAGAGTGCGGCGGCAGCCCTGCCAAGCAGGGCTCCCAAATCAATGTGCGCATATTGACGGACGCTACCAAAGTAGGTGATACCTGGACAGTAAGGGACTATCGATATCGCAGGCTAAAGCCAGGTGGGCGACGGGAGAGAGGCCTCCTGTAACTGACAACAGTCAAGCCAGCACCATTTACGAAGCCAGCAGCCAAAATGCAGTCAAAGCTCGAGTCTCTGTCGAGTGCTTCATCAAGTGCTCCGCGCAATGCACCACTGACTCCGCCGATGATAGCCCCAAGTTCTGCTGCACGTAGTGAGAATTGAGCAATTGCTCCACCGAGCGCGCCCAGCAATTCTCCGCTCGGATCAATCCCATCGAATCAAGAATCACCTGGCCGCATGCACTATGCTCACCAAACTACATCGCACTGCAAGTCTCTACCCACACCTATGCAGTTCTGCGACTTAGCCAGCGCGCGCGTAGAACGCTGAAATTACGATTCCAGTGACGATTGGCATCGCATCGAGGAATCGATTCCTTAATACGACCATTGCTTGTTCTTTTGGGTATTGCCTTTTACCGAACTTCACATGAGCGATTTTGTATCGATTCTTGTCATGGAGACGTAGGACGTCGCATCGCAATCTATCAACTATAGTGCTTACGCCGGGAACTCCGCTTACCTCCCATCCAAATCGGAACGGCGTCTTTTGCGCACATATTCGCTCGTTACGCAGTATCTTCAGTTCTCCAGAATAGACTGTCCATGAAGTGCCTTTAGAGTCAACCCAACGTACGTCAGATTGACTATCGAGACTGGTGGCACCAATTACTTCGCCACTAGGAAGCAATATGGAATATGGAGAATCGAGACTGTAATCAACTGCGACTAGGTAACGCATCGGCCAACAAATATAGGAATAAACGTGCGAAGCGAAGTACTTTGTGACATCAGTCGATAGTGGTTGGCATCGCCTAAACATTAGGTGGGTCAAATGAACAACCCTGATGCCGTTACGGCAAGAAAGGGGAGTCTCAGCAACCTCTATACCTACTTTTATCCTAGTCACCCCAGAACATAGCTGCAAGGTGATGCTGGCTTAACTAAAATACTGTCAATCGTCCAAGAATTGCCGCCGAGTATTAGACAATCTCATGGCGAAATGTGTGCATCCATGACTCAGGCAGATGACACCGCACGTGCAGGAAGTGAAGCACGTAACGTGCAAAATGTGCCGGTCAACGTTGCAAAGCGGTCACGCCTACCATTACAAGCCCTATACGTCCGTTTCAAACATGCTAAGGACCTGCTTAATTGCGCGTTTAGCATGAATCCGAAACTGTAATCGAATTGCAAGCTCTACTTGATCTTGAGACCAATCTACTTTCTCTAGGACGGTGTGCATCTTCTGTATTATACGCCTCATCCCAGGCGTTTTTGTCGGAAAAGCAGCAAACCCGCCAGTCACATCCTTGGAAAACAGCGTCCCGATTGAAACACCAAGTGCGACATCAATCATACCATCCACAAACCGATCTAGTACCTCCTCCTGCCCATTCGCTGAAAGAATGCCGCCCAACATGTTAAATACATTGTTGATGTTTGGGACTAAACTAAATGCGACGCTTTCGCGTACGCCCAGATTAACCCTGAATAGATTCACCATTGCAACGTCAAAGTATGTCTGAATAAAAACGCGATATCCATTGCGGACCATCTCATCACTTGAAATCTGCGGCTCACTCCCGAATCGATTTGTTACTATATCCAGCGCCACAGAGGTTAGCGCGGCAGTTAGGGCATTGAATGTTGGGAAAGTTATGTTCTGAACTAAGTCGCCGTCTAATAGGCTGGCGCCCCCGGTCGCACTCGCTTTCAGGCTGGTCCTCCCAAGAATAATTGCATTGGCGGTACCAAACTGCACGCCTAGCGAAAATGATTCGGACTTACTGAAACCCAGTTGATTAGCACCAACTCCAGCAAATGCACCTGAAATAGCTCCTCCAATTCCTCCCACGAGAAGCGCCCTGCCAATTGCGCCCGCGAGTGCGCTCAGAAGTAGACCGCTCGGATCTACTCCGTTTACAGGATCACCATGAGTATAGAGGTATTTGTGCAGCGACTGGGGATCCTCAAAGTCCCCAGCGAACGGGTCGAGGCGATTGAAGCCACCGATGGAGGGATCGTAGAATCTGGCCCGTAAGTATTGCAGACCTGTCGAGCGATCGGTCTGTTCACCACTGTATAGCAGCGACGTGATGGCATCGGTAATCGCTTGCACAAAGACCGTGTTTGGTCCCTCGAGATTGCCATATGCGTCGTAGGCGAACAGTTGTTGCTCGCCGCCCGCGGTGATGACATCAGCAACGTCGTTAAGCATCGCGCGTGTGCTGCCGTGGCCGTCGTACATGAGGTATTGCATCACGGCGTTCACAACATCGGGAACTGCTTGGGCGATGACGTCGTGGCCGATGACGTAGCTCTTGTCGACTTCGCTGGCATCTAAGTCGCCTTCACCATCTGTGTCGGCTCCCTCCTCCAACACTTGTGCGTAGCCAGTGGGATTGTTCTTGTCGACGACATAGATCGTCTTGTCAGCAGTGCCAACTTGCTGCGTGACGCGGATACCCGAGTCGTCGTATTCGTAGGTGGTAGTGACTGGGGACTCGGTCGTGCCGTCGCCGTCAGTGTCGACCGTGGCCGACTTCATGCGACCCTGCAGGTTGTATGCGAACGTGGTCTCGTTGATTTTGCCACTACCAGGTTCGTTCGTGTGAATCTGGCCGTAGACGTGCTTCGAGATGCGCTGCGTCTCGTCATAGCCGTAGAACGTGGTGGTATCGTTGGCAGTGCCAACGGTAACGTCTTTTTGTTCGCGCTCTAGGTGGTCGTTGTCGTTGTAGCGGTAGGTAATCGTTTCATCGACGCCTGCGTTGCCCAAGTAATCCTCGTCGAGTCGTTTCTCCAGACGGTTGCCAACCAGGTCGAAGTCGTACTCCGCCCAGAAGTCGTCGTCGGAAGGAGTAGCACTCGGCTCGTAGTCGTATTTCTCACTTGTCAAACGGCCCAACGCATCATACTCCCAGTCGAGCTGCGTTGTCTTGACAGCCAAGTTATCAGCGCCTGTGTTGATGATCTCTGTGGCTGATGTCCGCTTGTGAAATAGGTCAATTGCATACTCGTAGCTGCTACGGAGCCTATCGCTAATGGATGAGAGGTCGAAATCGCCATTGACATCCCGGTCAAACGTGCCATCCGGATTGCTATCAATCACTCCGTCCAAGTAGTTGACCATCCGCAC
This sequence comes from Bythopirellula sp., assembly GCA_965228965.1. Classification (GTDB taxonomy): domain Bacteria; phylum Planctomycetota; class Planctomycetia; order Pirellulales; family Lacipirellulaceae; genus Bythopirellula. Next base: position 2,568,008 of record OZ245849.1, on the reverse strand, counting down.
GAGGCGATTCAACTCGTCGTAGGCGTAATCGGTGACTAGGCCGTTGGCCAGCTGCGTTCGAGCCAAGTTGCCTAACAGGTCATAGAAATATACGGTTGTACTATCGCCAACGACTACAGGCTGACCGGCGGCACGGTGGGAGATGACTTGCTCAAGTCGGTTGAGATCGTCGTAAACGTACTCTGTCCAGGTCGCCGAGGTGGACCGATTCGACGAATCGAGGTTCCCGGTCCACGTGTGTGTGATCTGGCTGGTCACCGAATCGTATTCGTAATTGACAATGCCCTCGGGTGAGTCTACACGCGTGAGCCTGCCTTCTGGGTCATAGGTGTTGGTCGTGACATCCCGAGTCGAGTCATTGATTTCGACCTGTCGACCGAACTCGTCGTACTCGTAGCTGACAGTTTCGGCGGGGTTGGCTTCGTTGGTTTGATAGTCGAGTAGAGTGCCATAGTAGCGTGTCTCAATCAGTCGTCCGCCACCTTGCTCTGTGTTGTCGTAATAGTAGGCGGTCACCTTGCCTTCGAAGCTGACGGAGTGTTCCAATTGGCCGCTGACGCGATCGTCGGGACTCGCCTGATTGAGTGCCGTGCTGCTGAAGTGCATCGATTCACTCTGTGATTGTGGCAGCGTTCGCAAAGTCTGTTGGCCGCGATGGTCGTACTCGAAGGTGGTGACGCGCGTGTCGTAATCTGCTGTGAAATCGTTCGCTGTGCCACCATGCTCATAGTAGATGTCACCAGTCGCCGGTTCCACGTAGACGTTGTCGCGGATCGTTAGGCGGTTGCCATAGATGTCATACGTGTACTCGTAACGCGGACGAACCATTGTCGAGGTTACGGGGTGCTCCACTGCCGGCAGAATTACCGCCGTCAGGTTGCCAGCATCGTCGTATTCGTAGTTGGTCTCACGCTGGTGAGTTCTTTCAATTGTCGTCGCAACTAGCGGATCGGCCTGCTTGATGCCCACGATACTGGCGATCCGTCTGCCGAAGCCGTCATAAACTGTTTCTGTACGCAAGTGAATGCGCCCGTGTACGGTATCGAACTCGCCGATGGGACCATTATCGTCGTAATCGGGATTGTCAAACGCGGTAGTGATGACAGCCGTTTGGCGGCCAGCGGCGTCGTACTCGTAAAACGTGTCCTGTCGGGCCGTGTCGTCGCGTTCGGTCCATTGGGGATTCAAGAGATCGTTAAGCGACGGGTGCAAGTTGCCAGGCGAAGTCTCCGTAATTGCGATACCCGTGGTCGATTGCCGTAGCCTGCCGCCTGCGTCGAAATCGCTGATCGAGAGGAGCCGCTGTTGGATTTCACTGACGGTTACGATCGGGCCCAGCGTCGCAATCTGCCGCCCAGTGGCATCGTAGTAGTAGTCTGTACGGGCATCGGTTTCGCTGATCGTATGATTGACCCTGCCGATGGAGTCGTAGTGCGTTGACGAAACAGAAATTGGCGGATTCGTTACTGCGTCGGTGAAATCATAACCTGTATAAGCACCCAAGATTCCATCGCTATCGGTTGGCTCTGGGATTCCGTCTTGATCATCGTCTCGCAACTCAATCACGACGCCTCCGTGTCGCTCGGTTCGATCAGCGCGGCCTAGTGCATCGTAGTGGGTGTAGCTGCCAAACAGAGATGGACTAGTTGCAGCAGGATCGCCGGCCCCGAATGAGAAGTACGGATCGGCAGAGAAGAGTACGCGTCCCTGGTCGTCATAGAGCGTGCGCGTGACGAGCCAGCCCACATTGTCGTTCTTGTCCTTGCTCTCAGTACGCGACTCGATGACATTTCCACGAATGTCATAGACCGTCTTGGAAACGTTTCCGTATCGATCAATCGACCGATCGACGCGACCTTGATCATCATATTCAGTATGCGTCGTCCAGAGTGCAGAAATCGTTGCGAGGTTGGGGAGAGAGTCAAAGTCCGTATAGTTCCCGGTCAGTTCGTACTCTTCCGTTCTCTCTACGCGACCCTCATCATCGAGCACGGTCAATGAAAGCAGTGCGTAAGAGCTGACACCATTGGTCCAATTGGACCACGAATGCGTTTGATTGCCATTGGCGTCGTAGCCAAAGTATTGTTTGACGCCATCAACGCCTTCCTTCAAGTCAGCTTGCTGCGTCCAATCAACTCGGCCCGTATCTGAATCATACGAAGTCTTTGAAATCAACAGTTCATTCGTACCATCGACTTGGTAAGTCTCTGTGAGGCGCCCGTAAACGTCGTCGTACACAAACTTCGAATGATTATGCTTCTGCGTACCCTCGCCTTCCGTGACATAGGTTTCCAGCAAATTGCCCGTGTAGTGATCGTAGACATTGTGCGTGACGAAGCCGTTAGGATCGGTGGTCTCAACGATGCGATCATCATCGTCGTACTTGAAGGTCGTTGTATTGCCGAGTGCATCGCTTGACGTATGGGTACGATCATTCTGGTCGTACGTAATGATCTGAGCCCATCGCGCGCGGTCATAGTTTGTATCGTCTGGATCACTGACCGGATCGTTAGGAGATTCATACCGATTTGCGATATCCTCAACGACATACGGCACACTTTGGTGGGTTAGTAAACCACGATTGTTAAACTCGTATTTGGTGACTAAGTACTCGGCATCGGAGCCATCGCCGATAACACCCGTATCGATTAGCTGGACACGACGCAGGACGTTGCCCCGATTGTTGGTGACCTCATCCACTTCGATCCCGAATCCGTTGTCCACGCGTGTGACCATGCGTCCATCGCCAAGGTCGATATCGAAGCTGACATCGGCACCCTGTCCGCTTGCATCTTGTAGGTCCCAGAGGCGTCCAAGATAGGTTTTCTTTTGCTCGTCGGTGAGCGATTGACCGGGAGGGTCTTGGACCTGCGAAATGTCGTCGTAGTAGGACACTGTGAGCACATTGACTCCAGCATTGTCGTAGATGTTCGTCAAATGGCGTTGATAGATGGCATTGGCATATCGATAAACGATGCGATCATCATTTCGCATGACGACTTTGCCAAGATTCTCAGCTCCCGGCACGGTAGTGTTGCCAGTAGCTGGATCAAATTCGCCGTAGTAGTAGTTGATGGTCTTGTTGACTGGAGACTGTTGAACTGGATCGTCGATTGACTCGATTCTTCCTTCTGCGTCGAATTGAATGATCACTTCTTCCGAGGCAGACGCCGACGTATTCTCTGCGGCGATGACAACTTGATTGTTGGTTTCGTCACGCGTTACCGTGACGCGGCGATCATTAGTATCTTGAATTGCAATGAGTCTGCCAGATCTCGTATCGAATAGGTAACGCAATCCGCCTTGCGTTGTTAGTACAATCGACGTGCCAAAGTTCGCCGGCAAGAACTCCCTGTTGGAATCGCTTGAAACAAAGCTCCCATCTTGCCTTAAGGAGTTTGGAATCAGGAGCAGAGAGTCGTCTTGATCAGCCAGCTCCAGAGTGCTTGTAACATCCGGGTCAGGGCGGAAGAGCGGTCGGAACGGCCCTGTATCCGAGTTGCCAACTTCTTCCACGTCGAACTCAAATCGATGAATGCTACCATCTGGCAGTTCGACGAGCAGTCTAGTGCGATCGGCAAAAGGTTCGTTTAGGTTGGTTGTGGTTTGGTCGGGATGCCCAACTTCGATGCCCGATTGCAAGAAGTTAAGCGTCCAACCTGGACCGAAATCTCCACCTAAAGCTACGTCTCCCTCGCCGACTAGCGAGGAACTATAGCTTCTTACCAAAGAAATCGGAATCCCACCTAAATCTACAGAGAGATCCGTAAAGGATAAATCAAGATTGCCAAGCCGCGACTCATTGCGAACCTCAATGATCTGTTCGTCGATTCCAGCGATACAGAGGCAGTTCTCATTTTGAGTGGAGCGTACTTCCAAATAGAGGCGGTATTGGCCTGACCTAACGAGAGTAGGGTCGATAACTCCTATGACGCTATCTGTATCGAATTCGGCGCTCGCATTCCTGATGAGATAGACAAAGTCATTAGGATCATCGACTGACGCGAGTTTCAGGTCGTACCAAGCGTAATCGTTCTGGCTGATTTCGTAATTGGCGATACCGCGAACTTCAAACCGCTCATCAACGACAAGCATCTCGTCGGGATGGTCCACATTGAGCAGCTGTGCGTAGGTTTCCTGCGTACTATTGGAGACATCATAACGGAATGTGTACGTGGCGACATTGCCGGTGATATCATCCGGCAGCACTCCCTCATCGGGGTCGCCGGGGACAATAGCTACGGTATCTGCGTCACCTAGCGTAAACGTGAAGAACAACAGCCCAGAATTAAGGGTGTCTTGGAAACTGGTAGACGCGGTGCCGCCACGAGTACTGCTGGTCTTGAAGTTCTCGTTGCCTTCGATGTTTAGGCCTGCAGAATCGACCACTTGCAACAACCAGTTCATTTCCCCGAGGCCTTCACCAAGGTTGTCTTCGATCGTGAACCAAATCTTGTAGTCGTCGACGAGATTTGAATCGAGCGTACTGCCCAATGGAACAACATCACCATTGCCATCTTCGATCCAGAAATTGACCGTCGGCGCTTCGGTGTCTGGTTGAACATTTATTGAAACTGAAGTCGTTGTTTCAAGGCCATGCTCATCGGAGACGATAAGATCGAATGTCGGCAGGGGGGCTGGCACACTTGTGGGAACGGACCAATGCAACAGGCCAGTCTGTTCGTTTATGGTCAAGCCAGACGGAGCGCTCTCGATTCGATACGTGAGATCTCCGCCCTCAGGATCACGCGCAGTCACCGTGTACAGCAACTCAGTGCCAACTGTCGGAGTCAGCACCGGTAGCGTAACGATTGGAGCATCGTTCGCGATTGCTCGCAAATCGAAATCGGCAAAAGCCTCGTAGCCACCTGGTTGGCCGTCAGAGGCGCGGACTTTTAGCGAAAAACTCTCTCCGACTTGCTCAGAGTCTGCCGTCCACGTTATGCTACCAGCATCGTCTATAGCGACCTGTGGTTGACCTGCGGGGGGCTGACCCGAGACTATATCCCATGTGTTGACGACGCCATCGGGATCCCAAACGCTTAATGAGTGTTCGAATTGACTACCGGCGGACGCGACGCGACCGTAAGGGAGATCCTGAATAATGGGCTTTGCTACATAAGAATCGGCGCCGTCGACGTCAATACTGACCTGCTGGCGATTGAATAGTTCTGGTATATCGCGATCAAAGACTTCGATTAGGAAGTGATATTGCCCTTCCAGTGGATCCGACCAGCGAATCACTCCAGTGGCGTCAATAGTCCAGGTACCATCCGGAATCGGGTCTCCACTTAGCTCCAACAGACGATAGCCGAGCCGCCCGCCGTTGGGATGACGAGCGTCAACCGGAAAATTAAAGTCTCTGAGGATCGGCCACAGTGACGGGAATGAGGATTCGATTTGAGGCAACATTCCCTCGCCAACAACTTCCAGCGAGATCTCCTGAATGCTGGATTGCTGCAGCGCGTCCGTAGCGAGAAGATAGATCGTGGTGGCGCTTCCGAGGTCGTCGCTATTGGGAATCCAAGTGACAGTACCATCGTTTGGATCGACGCTGACGTCGGATGGCGTACCTTCTCCAAGGCTCCAGACGATCTGTCCTACCCCACCACTTGTCTCGGGCGTGTACTTGAGCAAGCGGCCAGTCACTGCAGTGATCGGTGGCGTGCTGGAAATCGCAACATCAGTGACTGCGAAGTCCTCTGGCTTCACGGCCCGCAGAGTAAGCGGAACGACGATATTGTCTGTAGTTATGAATGGGTTGTAATCGATTAAGATCTCAAAGCCATACTGAACAGATGGGGCACTCAAGCCTCCGGTGTCGTTGAACGTCGGAGTCCAGCGAATCTCGCCATTGCTAGAAATCGTGGGCAGATTGTCCGGTGCTGGACCTCCAGTAGATTGGATGCTGAATGTCGGCGGTATGTACCCTGCCCCAGCCGCTAGGACTCCATGACGTAGTTCTCTGCCAAACGGTACGTCGAACGGACCAATCCCGCTTGGCTGCAGCGGTGCTGCCTCTGACTCGGGGTCAAAGACTGTGAGTTCGAATGAGAAAGCGCTAAGTGTACCTCGTCCATCGGTGGCTTCAACGCGCACGAAGATCTGACTTCCAATCGGACTGGGACTCTGCCAGACCAGCTCCCACTCCCCAGGCGTCGCGGTTTCCTGGACTCTCAGCCCGGCAGCAAGCGCTTCGTCGTTAAGGCTGACGGTGATGGTATCTTCTGCGTTGGCATCCGCAACCGTAAATGGGTGCGAGAAGCGCTGACCAAAGAATGGAGGGAAATTGACCGGTCCAGTGGAGATTTTCGTCGGGGCGTTCGGCGAGACGTGGACAGGAATAATCACCGGTTGCGCTAAGATGTTGGTCGAATCAAGTGGCTCGTTTGCGTTGGCGAAGTCTCTAGCGCGCAACACCAACACATAGTCGCCAGATTCGGTCGGAGTCCAATGGATGCGCCCAGGTTCACCGTTGTAATTGACGTTCGCTGAGTCAAAGCCGGGCGCGGTCGTTTCAGCAAGCACTACAACATCAAAGATGTCGTGGCCATTTGGGTCTTCGATAGCAAGCTGGAAATCGAAGGTTTCACCGACAGCGAACGGCCCGAGGGCATCACTCCTGATTAGTGGGCCGTTATTGATTGATACTTCAGGAAACACCTCCACGGTGAATGGCAGCGACGAATCGGCGAATCCGTTGGAAGCGGATATTTCAACTTCAAATACGTCGGCATACGACGGATCCCAAATCAACCGTATACCGTCATATCGATACGATGTGTCGGCTTGTTGAGATTCGGCGACGTTTTCTACGTTGATTGACATCCCCCGCGCTCGCGATCTCGCGTCAAGGGTCACATTCGTTTGCGAAGCGACCTGATTTGCCAAATCAGGAATTGGCACGCCGGAAGTCAAGCTAAATTCTGCTACGTACTCATCCGCTACAGCAGAGTCGATAGTGACACGCGTCGGGATGATGCCAGAAAATACCGGTGCGGCGACGGGCAGCACTTCTAGGTTAAACTCCTGATCTTCGATTCCACCTTTTCCATCGTCGGCGAGGATCCTAATGAAATGGTTCCCCTCGGTCATATCTTCGCGATTCCACACTACATAGACGCCATCCGCACGAGTGTCCAGTTCCATCTGCGATGGAGGATCGTCGAGATAGAACCTGATTGAATCTCCATCAGGATCATGAGCCTCCAGACGATACGCGAAATCGAGATCTTTACCCGCGTTGTGCGGTTTCGAGTCGAAGATTGGCTTTCTATTTGAGGTTAGGACCGCAATCTGGAAAGTTTCGGAATCTTGCTTCCCCTGCCCGTCATCGACGATGACGGTCACGGTGCTTAAAGTGTTGATATCTGAATGGGTCGGTGTGCCCGTGATCACCCCCTTGTCTGTAATCGACATCCAATCCGGTTCGCCATCCAAGTCATATTGCAGTTTGTGGCCATTTGGATCAGAAGCGGTCGTCGGATACGAAAGGGTCTGTCCGACGTAGATATAGCCAGAAGGAATTGGACTAAGCGATGGTGCGAAGTTTGAAAATGTCCGTGGATCAACCGTTATAGAAAACGTATGGGTCGCTTCATCCGGTCGGTAACTGGTTTTTCCTGGAAGGGGAGTGTTAGGTAGCGCAGTGACACGCCCATCAGATACTCGGACCTTCACATCAAACGAACCCGTCTCAGTGGGGACCCAAAATATCTCACCTGTGTTGGGGTCAATTACCATATTGTCGGGAGGCGTGGGTGTATCTTCAATAAAGTACCGCAGGCGGTCGCCATCGTCATCATGGGCGGCAACTTGGATAGAGTATCCGACACCTACTTGGCCGCTGGGCGGAGTCGATGCGGCATTGCCGTCTTCAATCGGGTAGAAACCATCGATTTCTGGGGGAGTATTGTCGGCAGGTGGCTTAACGGTCACAGTCCACCAAAACTCCTCAACGGCTTCCAACTTCAATCCATCGTGAACGGTAATTCCAAATCTGAATTCCTGGCCGTTGGGGTACTGGCTTACATTTATCGTCGGCGGCTGCCAGATCATGCGGTCATTCACAATGCCGTCACGGCCACTTGAAATCAATTGAGGCTTGTGATCCTCATCGGTTGTGGTCCAAGATCCTTGTGCCCAAGAGAATTCTAGATCTGGTGGGCCATCCGGGTCGTTTGCATCAAAGTCCGCAACGTATGGCGCGAGTATTCTCGTTGGGATTTGTCCGATCGGCATGCCGTTTTGTTCAAGTCCAAGTTGGAAAAAATGGCTAGCTCCATCACCCTCAAACGATGCAACAAAGCTGTTGTTGCCGACTTCATTTGAAGGATCGTCGATTGATGTAAGACTGACGAGAGACGGCACATCACTAGAGAGTTCAATTGGTCCCATATTGCGTAACGTTTGCTCGACCAATGCTTCACTAAATGCATTGCTGAAAACAACAGCAATATTGGAATTGGGGTCATCTTTGATGCTACGGAGTAGGCTTTGATCCCAAACTGAACCGCCGGCTTCCGTAGCTAGTGAGATGTAGTCCTGATAGGTATCGCTGCCGTTGTGATCGATGTTAAAGTGACTGTAGACCGTCGAAGATAGTTCCCCCTTGCTAAATTGTCCGCCTGCTTCAGGAATGTATGCGGTACCTAAAGCAGAATGCCCTAGCACTGGGAATGCTGTACCCTCAGTGCCGAAAACGTGCCTGAGGTTCTCGTAGATATAACGCTTCGGCGGGACGGTGATTTCAGCGTTTTCTTCGGGTGTCACGGCCAGTCCAAAGAACTGTGCAGAAGCCCCAAGAGTACCAACTCCGACATGACCCTCGTACAGTGACGGTTGATCGAATTTCGGCCCCGGAAGCCCTGAGAACTTGTGTACGCCCAAGCTCTCGCCGTTCACGCTCAACTCTACTGTGTCAACTCCAAGCTGCACATTGACATTGTACCGTGTATCAAAATCGACGCCTTCGCTGGAATAAATGGGGGGTCCATATTCTACCCCAAAGGCATCTCGATATCCTATTCTCCACTCGTCGGATCCACTCTCCGATGCAAACGCTGCAACGAACTTAAAGTCGAATTCGTCGTGGTAGTTAAAGACGACGAACGCATTACCATCACCTTGGCCCTCGTCTTGAATCTCCAACGGCACCACAATGTTCTTCTGTCGACCAGCGTGAAGGTAGCTGTGGTCAAGATAGGCGTCTGCAACCGAAATAGCCCAATCGTTTGCGTTTGCTACGGAAGCGGAATAGCCCTGAGGACCAAGTGTCCATGTACCGGAAATCTCTTGGAATCCTGCCGGTCTACCTTGCTCAACGGTTGCTTGATGCCGAGCGTCAACGATGGTGGTGAGTAGTATGTCGTCGAACGTGCCAGGACCGCCCTGGAGCAGATCGGACAGGGTATCTCGATACGCTTCCCGTTCCAGCTTTCCGTCCGCGGGGTTCGGTGTTTCGAATCCCTGCACGCTGTCATCAGTAATCAGAACGATTTGCGATGATGTCAGCCGTGGATCTTGCGTAGTTCCAGGAACATTGGCGTTGAAGTTATATGGAGAAGCTCCCCCGTTATCGATTCCAAGCACTTCACCAAGGGCGTGGTACCCGTATTCTCCATCGCCACTAACGAAACTTTTCAGTACGTCGGCTTCGATCTCAATTTCAGCGGCCGTGCCCCAATAACCTTCGCTGAAATTGTCGTAGAGCTTCGTACCGTCAAGATCGTTGAACGTCGCTAGTCCGTAGCGCCTGTTTCCATCGGCAAACCCACGCTCTTCTAGAGCTTCGTCTAACCCTAACATGACATGTTTGATCCAAGTAAATCCGTCTGCCATCGAACCTGTACTATCGACGACAAATACAATCTCAGATCGAAGGTCACTAGAAGAAATTGCAGCGGTTATGTCGATCTGCTCCTTCTGTCCTTCCGCTAAATAGATATCGATGAAGTCGGGGCTAACTGCAACACCATTGTCTACGAAGGAACCCACAGTTTCTGGCAAGACGAATTCTCTCGTAGGAGCAGCAATGATAACCGGGGGTTGATTCTGTGGATCTTGCTTGACATACACATCAAATGATCGACTCACCAAGTGACCGAAATCGTCTCGCACAAATTCGGCAAACGTTATGGTCTCTCCGACAAGTTCGACCGGTGGGGTCCAACGGACGTCCGCCTTATTCGCACCGGCAATTGGAGTAAAGGTTGGCAGTTCGTCGGGCCCGGGTGTGAACCCGGCTGGCCAAATGATGCTTGTTGTTGGAAGCCCCAGTTCGGCGATATCGTCATCGGGATCACTGGCCGCCATCTGGTACTCAAAGGTATCGCCAATCGTTACCTCACCATCCGCATTGGAAGTGAAGTACGGGAGGTAGTTTGGTTTCGGCGTCGGGTCGGCCGGTGATCCTGGCTCGGTCGTGAGAACGACCGTCAGATCACCAGCTTGAAGGTGAGTGGTCCAAGGAGTACTACCCCGCACCTCAATGGATATCGTCGAATCTCCCTCGGAAATGGCTGCCCGCAAGTACTCGGTTACGTCGACTCTGTTGTTGAATGGATGTGACTCAAAGTCATTGTTCCATGCCCCCGACGACTGAGATATCGCAGAAGATGGAATACCCCAGCTCTCATCAATGGGCTCCCACGACATGCCCGTAGGGGCAGTATCCCAAAACTGATTATCGCCAAGACAACTATAAGGAAAAACAGGTGGTAGCGGCGTTCCAGATGCCAAGGCTATTTCTATCAATCGCCCATACGCGTCCGCATAACTCCCATTCGTTCCCTCCAGTCCCAATTCAATCGTAGCTCGTCCAATCTCTGCAACTGGGTCGGAGACAGTGTTGAGCAGATCATCAATACGGTAGGTAAGTTCATTCAAGTGGCCTGGGGCTGCTCCATTTTCGTAATCAATACCGAAAGCACCTCCATAACCATCGTAGTCTCGTTGCAACCAGTCGGAACAAGCATGGCCGCTTGCCAATGAGAAAGGCGCGTTGATGTAGTTCTTCTCCGGGTGGCTGTCGACATCGGGTGGATACGAGTAAGATGTCATGCTGAAGACACCATAATGTCGTTCTTCACCAGTGATAGTACGTTCCTGTATTGTCACCGTTGTGGGGTCGCTGTAGGATACTCCGTCGAAGGCGCGATAGGTAAACGAGTCCTCTGTGAAAAAGGGATAAGAACCATCGTCGGCTACGTAGAAAAAGCTCCCATCAGGCCTGAGTGATACTTCGCCATATAGGGGGGGCCGTTCAAGAACTGCTCGCAAAGACGATGCCGCGGCACCGTCTAAATCCATGTCGTTCGACAATACGCCCTCGGACGCCGGAATCCGGACTAATGCCTGTCGGTCACTTAGCTCTCTGAAATAGATGTCAGATGCTGCGATTGGTGGTCTGTTTGTAAACAGTCCAGTGACCGTCAGTCGGGGCACTTCGGCGCTTCGTACAGTCTCACTACTAGAGATTGTTGTCACATTTGCGGCAGCATTGTGGTCAACAAGAGCAATTGAAAAGTAACCATCTGGGGCATCTAATTCTGCTCTAATTGCGTCGGTCACATCAACCGTATCGTGACTGTATGGATCTGCCAAATACTGCCCGATGGAACTGATGCCGGCCGTATCGAGCAAGTGACCAGGTGGGTGCGATTCTGACCAATCGTCGTGAAACGCGTAGATATCGACGGTTGATGTCGAAGACGGAACAATGTCTTTGGTGTAGAGGCTGACGGCCGCATGCGTTACGTCTGTAACCTGATGTGGTAGGGGAAACTTGATGTACGCAGTGTTTTCGCTCGCGTCTTCAACATACAAATACCGCGATTCAGGGTTGTCCCGGCCGCTGGGATCGCTGCCGCCCCAGACGGAAGCATCCTCAATACCATGGTAGGTGATCGTACCGCGATACTTCGGTTGAATGGTGGCGGTAGCAGAAGAAATCCGCCGAGCGTCAAGGAATGCGTCGATTTGCATCTGCCTGGGGGTCGGGTTTGGATCTACCTCGACACTCTCAAAAGTGATTTGCCTTAGCGCATCTTGGTATTCAGCCGCAGTGGCAGCGCCGGTCAGCTTGATCTGCCCGCTCAAATGTTCAATAGTGATTGCCGGATTGGTGTAGGAACTGAGCAAGATATCAGTTCCATGTTCATAGTGGTACGGTGGTAGGCCTTTGAAAGTGACCGTCATAGCGTCGGCAACGCCAGCGAATTGCGCGTTCGGCGCGATCAAGACCGGCCCTTCACCGACAATGAAATCAACCACCGTGTTTGACCCGTTGCTTGTGGTATCAAGATCGAGAAGCGAGAGTTCGTACGCGCCGATATCAACGTTGTTGGATCCCTGGTCATTGTCGGCATCCACGATTCTCAGATACGTAGCGCCGCGCTGATCACTGTCGAGTTCTTTAGTGTATACAGCCACATCGCCGCCGCCGTCGATTGCAGGACTATTTGCTTCCAGTTGATGAGTCCACGTCGGGCCGCCGTAATTGCCTAGTGCGGACAGTCCTGGGTCAATCGTTGTGCCAACTTCACCATCATCGCCGACGATGTTGTGGTAGGCGGGTTTATGGAGTTTATCCTCAAGTCCGCCAGCGGTATTAGCGTTGCCGATGAGGTTGTAAGAACTCGTTTGAGCGAGTACCCCGCCGCTCTCGAAGATGTCGTCGTGATTGGCCCCACCGTTTTTGGTGTTGCGAGCGACAATCGAGTTGTGCAACTCTACGCTGTCGAGGTTCGCAGGGTCGCCTTCGGGATTCGAATTGAAGCCGTAGAGGTGGATACCGGCACCACCGCCGCCGCCGCTGCCAGTCAGTTTGTTCTCGGCGACGGTGACATTGGTAAGCGCAACCACAGCATCACTGCCTGTGGGGAGGGCAGCCAGAGTAAGGTGAATACCACCGCCCGCGTATTCAGCTTCGTTCCCGGAAAACGTGGAGTTGCTGACGTCCAGCTCGAACGTGGGAGCGTTGGCCAAATACATCGCGCCCCCCTCAGCACTAGAACCAGGAGAATCAGTCTCCGCTCGGTTTCTGGAGAAGGTCGAGCCAACAATGTCGATGTCGATACTACCCGAGGAAGCGGCAGAATAAAGTCCGCCGCCTAGTCTGGCCGAATTGTCGTCGATCGTACTATTGGTGAGGTTCAGGCTCACGGGGCCGGAGTCTGCCAGATAGATGCCGCCACCAAGGTCAGCAGTGTTACGTTCGATTCTGACATGATCGAGCATCAAATTACCCGCGTTGTTGATGCCGCCCCCTCGACGAGAATTGCCACCCGTGATCGTAAGTCCTTCGATGCTGGCGGTGACGCCTGATTCGACTCGGAAGACACTTCGCATGTCGTCCGCGCTCGCGTCGGCATCAATCGTCTGTTGGTCAACTCCCAAACCAATAATGTTCGTATCTTGGGAAATCACCAGTTCTTCTGAATCGCGGTTGAGCGTGAAGGTCTCACCAGTTAAGCTCGCGTCGAATGTAATGATGTGGTTACCGGGTTGCTTGGCAATCTCAAGCGCCTCCCGCAAGCTTATGTCCGGGTCTCCAGCGTTGTAGTCCTGATAGTCGACCAGATCCCTGTCGAGTTCATCGTTACTCAGGTCGACGCGAATCTGCGTGGGCGTGGCTGTAAGTTCAGTGACAGCAGCGACTTCTTGCCCGTCGATCGTGACCACTTCGGTCATGTGCCCGGCATAGACAGCTGCTGAGCCAACGTCGCTAAAGCCACCGGGCGTGCCAGCACCAGGCGTATCCCCCCATTGTGAAACGCCAGACTGACTTTGTTGCGCACCATAAGACATCGTGAGTGAGTCGTCGCCCCGATCGATCGCCGGACTCCCCGGCAACGGCACATGCGCTGCGGCATGCAGACCGTAACTTTTTAGTTCGTCGAGCATTGGATCAATTGGAGTTGTCGTTGTGCCGACCTGATTGATCACGTCATCCATCTGATGACCACTTTGTCCAATTCCGATCAGGTTTCCGGTGCTCGGCTCGAGAGTGGTACCACCGATATCTCCAGAGGCATCGGTGGCCCAGACGGCGGTTCCCTCGATGGAGTTGTCGGCCAGGATTGTGTTGTGAAGTGTCGTAGTAGCTCCCGTGTGCGAGTAAATCCCACCTGCACTGGAAACGGCGTCGTTCTCAGCGATGGTCGAATGGACAATTTTCAAATCGGTGTTCGTTTGTGCCCGAATGGCTCCTGCTGTCGTTCCAGATGCGTTCCCAGAGAAGGTACTATTGGTGATGAGTACTTCAGTCGTTGTGGCACCCGGCGTGCCCACGATGCTCAGGCCACCGGAATGGCTGGCACTCGAGTTATTAGAGATCGTACTCTGGTTGATGGTCAGCGACTGACCAACAGGGAAGAACCCGGAGATGCCGCTACCGTAATGAGCACTGTTGCCATCGATCGTACTCCGCTGGATATCGAGAGTGCTGCCCGTTAGATTGTAGATGCCGCCACCGTGACTTTGCGCATTGCTATCAGCGACCGTCACGCCGTCGATCGTGAGATCTCCCTTGTTGTAGATGCCTGCTCCGTGACCCAGGGCGTATCCCCCGGTGATTGTTAAATCGCTGAACGTGACTTGAGCGGCAGTTTGCACGACGATGCCCATCGACTGGTTACGAGCGTCGATGGCTAGGCGTTTTTGCCCCGGCCCGCTAATCGTCAGGTCGTTGTAAATGTCCAGCCGGTCGGCAACGAGATCGCCACTATGATCACCCAGAACGATTGTTTTTTGTCCTTGCCCAAATAGGCTGTCGTCAAGCGCCAGCGTGTCAAACCAGCCGAGGGACTCATCGGCTTCGATCAGCTCACGCAAGGTGTGTTTGTCGCGCAGCAGTGTGTCCATGCCCGCGTCGTCGAGCGAGTTCACCGTTTGCGTGCTGTCGGTGCTGAACTCAAAATCAAGCTGGTCATTGAGCAGATTGGATTGCGTGCCAGAGGCCGGTGTACCGACGACTTTCGCGTAGATGGAATCGCCTTCGACGATGGAACTTAACACGCTGGTGGCGATGAGCACTTCATGCGTACCCAGCGCGCCCGATTGAACAGCCGTCTCATGCAACAGGGTGTCGGGACTTCCAACTTTGTAGAGTTGGACTTTGACGTCGGTAAACGTGTCGCCCAGTACGGCGTAGTCGACGACGAGGTTGCTGCCATCGACGCTAAACTTGTTGAGCGCCAGATCAGGTTGTTCGGTGACGACCAGCGTGGGTCCATCCTGTGTGGCGTGCTCCTGCGACGCAAACTTGATGTTCGTTGTGGAATCTTCCGGACGTACCCAGACGATGATCTCTGGTTCTTCAGCGGTGAGATTGTCTTCGCTCGTACGACTGAGCCAGATGTTATAGTCCAAGTCGTCAATCACACCATCGAAGTTGCCATCGCCCTGGGTGAAGCGAGCATTCTCCAAGCCGTAATTGGCGTGCCAAGTCGCCCAATCAAGACCATCAAGGCCGGAATCCTCATTGTCCTGGACAGTGCCGTCTAGGTTATAGTCACCCTGGGAAAACCCATGCCGGCGGAAAAAGTCGGCGATGTCGCCGGTATCGATAGTCCCGTCACCCAAACCACCGTCCGTGCGGGCCAGCAAATCCGAAGCTGAATTCGCGCGTGGACCGTACTCGGCCACGTAGGCGTCCCAATTGGTGACCGCCAGATGAAACGCTTCAATGTCTCCGTCGGAGCCGGCTGCGCCGAACACGCCGTCACCGTTGGCATCGCCGAACAGCAGCGCTCGTTGTACGTGGGACGTGACATCAATTGAGGTGGTGGTGCCACCTTCCCAGTTGTTCAGGCGGGTGAACTCACCCAGTTTGCTATCGAAGTCATGAGAGCCGTGAATCCGATCCCAGCGCAGATTGGTCTCGTCCCAATCGGTCACACTATCCGCGCCGCCATCGAGTAACCCATTCCAAGCATAGACTTCCGCATTGCCAACTCCGGTGCCGAGCTCGGTCAGTTCCAGCACGGCGGAAGCAATCGTCGTGGGGTCGCTTAGCCCGGCAAATTGGCCGAGGTCGAAGCGGATCAGGGATTCTTGATTATCGTTGGGTGTCCCAATCGCCCGTAAGCGATTTCCCCCGGCGTTCATCGCCGTGGGAGTCGATTCCCGGAAGAAACCATCCTCTACCGCCGGTGATTCGCTGATTGAAGTGGCAGCCGCTAACCGAAAGTTGCCCAGTCGCGTTACTTGCACCATCGCCTGGTGCTCACCCAGGTCGATCTCTAGCTGGTTGTCAAAGACGTACCGCCCGGTCTCCACGAAACTGAGCGCTTTTTCGTCGCCCTGGATGTTCGTGGCGCGCTCAACTTCGTTATCTACATTCAGCCCTGCAAATAGGATATCCATTGGGTCGCTAATCGCGACCAGTTCATCGCGTACCTTCTGGGCAGACTGTGCTAGAGTCGCGTCGGTGCTGTTGAGATCCTCCCTCAAATTCTTGGCGAGTGCCAGCGCTAGGTTCTGCAGAGATCTCTCTTGTTTAGCGACGGCCTCTCGCTCAACATCCGTGGTAACTGCGAGGCGATCTTGCTTGAGCTGTGCCGTTTGCTTTTCAACTTCATTGTAGATCTGCTTGCGCTCAAGAGTGGTCTGCGTTGCATTGCCCAGAACACGCGCACGCTGAAACGAATCACTTTTTGCAATGGACACCAGATCATCCGTAGTCAGATCGGTATGCTCTACCGCCACTCGAAGCGTTCCATCCATGGCAGCATTAAAGCGCTGCTGTTGTTCCAGTGTCTTAGGACCAATGAACGTATCCCAGAATGCAACCTCTTGAGCGAGTTCGTCGGCGGTGATAGGTCTGGTAGTGGCTTCCCTGGCCTCACTGAGCGTTCTGACATCGGAATTGACCTCGATATTCGCAATCCGGTCGGCCAGAAACTGCTCTCTAAAACTCTCTTCGGCGATGTCGATGAGGATTTCGTACGTGTCGATGACTCGACCGTTTTGCTGGAGCTCAAGCTGCAGTCGCTGCAAGCCAGCCGGTGGTCCAACGGCGCTATTGGGATTGAACGAGATAATCGCCTTGGGACCTGATTCCGTCTGCACGGTGTCAATGAGGAAGACCGTCTCGACCTCAGCACGCTCCTCTTCCGTCAGGCTCAGGAAATCCTCTACAGGCATCTCTGGCTGAAGGAGTTGGAACTCTGGACCGCTGGCGAAGAACTGAATCGGTTCTTCAGCAGCAGGATCGAGCAGCGGATCGCCCGAAAGCATCTGGCGCTGTTCAAGTGCCTCGAATAGCGAACGGCGTCGAAGCTGGTCGTGTTTGGGAGCCTTGCGTCGCTTCCGCCTGAAACCCAATTGAGCAAGAGTCTTGTTCCAGCAAGAGGGGTGACTACGCATGACTCAAATCCTCATTTCCGCGGTTGTTGTAGCGAAAACCGACTAGTGCCGACGCTGCGGCACCGACCCGCCTTGGCGGATTCTACCCCTGGTTGAAAAAAGCCTTGTCATCGGTTTGTCCACAAACGGGCACAAAATTACCGGATTTCGACAAATAGTTTGCTGTTAATCTGGGCAAGCTTGTGGCCTCTTCATGATCGAGCGGCCGTGCGTGGGTTGAAAAAGTTAGTGGTTAAACCCCCGGTTTTCGGGGTTTTTAGTGCTTCGCGATTAGAAGGGGAATTCCGCTGGCCAAAACCGATTGAAATCAGCCGTTTAGCGCGATAGAACCAAATTCCTCAGGAACAGCCTAATACCCTACCGTCGAACACCCCATAGCCGTATCCCCCGTTACCGCGGTCTACTAGCGCCCGAGGGCCACCTATGCGCTTGCTGCTTCTCGAAGACGACCAAGCCGATGCTAGCCGCGTCCGTCGCGAGCTGTTCGGTAGATTACCGGATCCGGCAGTGGTCTGCGTATTCACTTCCTTGAAAGACGCGATCGACCAGCTTGAATCCGCGGAATTCGACGTTGTGCTAACCGATTTGAATCTCCCCGACAGTCATGGCGTTGAGACGGTTAAGCAACTGGTAGACGTCGCGGGCGAGGCAATCGTGATTGTGTTGACCGGCAGTAATGACGAGGAGCTAGGGGCAGCTGCAATCAGCTGCGGCGCGCACGACTACTTGTGCAAAGACTACCTGGGAGAGAACCATCTTGCGCGAACAATTCGTTATGCCGTCGAGAGAAATCGCCTCTTGCAGGAAAGAGAAGAAGCACGCGAAGAGTTGTTGGTTGCGACTACGCAGGAGCAGCTGCGCATCGGCCGGGAGCTCCACGATGGTATCTGCCAGCTTCAAACTGCGGCTTTGACCAAGGCAGAAGAGCTGTTGGCAAGTCTCTCCCCCGCGAACGGGCGTGCCGTTGCGCAAACGACGGAACTTGTCGAGATACTGAGCAAGATTCGCACCGAGGTCCGAGCCGCCGTCCAAGATCTTGTGCCCCCGGAATTGGCCAAGCATGGCTTGCCATCGGCCTTATCGAAACTGACTCGACAATGGCACAACACTAACGGAATTCGCTGCCTCTGCGATGTTCCAACAGCGATACAGCTGCCATCGCAGCACGTGGCGCTCCAACTCTATCGGATTAGCCAAGAAGCACTTCACAATGCGGTCAGACACTCACAAGCGGATCGGATCAGTCTGGCACTATTGGGTACCGAACGCGCCATCAAGCTGCAAGTTCAGGACAACGGTTGCGGATTCAATGCAACAAGACTCCTAAATTCGCAAAAGCAACTAGGAATTCGGTCCATGGGGCAGCGTGCCACCGCCATCGGTGGGAAGTTAACCATCCAGTCCCAACCGGGCCGAGGGACTGCCGTGATTTGTGTTGTGCCAATCTCCACGCGCAGAGCGAAGGCGAGACCGCAACAACTCAGCGCTTGAGCGGCGCGTGACGAGATTAGGTTCGCTCACGGCTATTGCGATCTACAGCTAGAAGGTATGCTGAGATTCAGTCCAAGTGTTTTTCTTGGCGGTGCCTTCCCATGCGTTCCTCTCCCCACAAAAAAATCCTCCTGGTGGAGGATCACAAGCTGCTGCTAGAAGGCCTGAAGTCTCTCCTTGCATCGCACGACGACCTAGAGGTTTGCGGAGAGGCCCACAATGTTGCCGACGCGATCGCGGAAGTCGAACGCGAACGACCCGACTTGGCGGTGGTTGATCTTTCGCTAGTTGGTTCGCGCGGCATGCAGTTTGTGAGCTATCTGGCGGAACACTGGCCCGCCGTCCGCATCTTGGTGTTCTCCCAGCGTCCCGCTTGGGTGATGGCGGATCGAGTCCTGGCAGCCGGAGCGCACGGCTACAAGCAAAAGTCCCCCGATGATTTAGGAGTCGTTGACGTGATCCGTTTGCTGCTCCGTGGGGAGACCTACGTCAGCCCCAGTGAAGCCCCGGAGGAGGCGGTGTCTTACCAGTACCTGACCAGGATCCAAGAGCTTTCGGAACGCGAGTTCGAGGTCTTTGAACTCCTGGGAGCTGGTACGAAAACGGCAACGATCGCCCAGCAGTTGGGCACCTCAAACAGTACCGTGCGGACGGTCCTCAATCGCATCAAGACGAAGCTTGGAGTGCAAGAGGCGGCGGACGTGAGAAAAATCGCCCTGGCCTGGCAGCTGGATGCGATCTTGTAGCTTTCCGTCAGTTCTCTCTTCCGCTGTGCTCTCCAATTTTTCTTGCTGGGGTCGAGCATATCGTGCTACTGCTCGGGGATGAAAGAACAATTCACGGTTGCCGCTAGCCAAGATGTGCTGCGGCACATCGATGCAGCAGCCGACAAAGCGAGCCTCAGCTGTGATAGTCTCCTCCTGCCGCTGAGTCTTCTGAGTGGCATCCCCCTCACTCATGCTTCTCTCGGGTAGACCGCGCGTGTCACCCTCTCCCAAATCTGTCCGCAGCGACAGCCTTGGGAGGGAGGTGGTGTGCAGCTGATCGCAAGATCAAGGTTTTTCTAGAAATAATTTCTGCCTGACGAAGTCAGGCAGAGAAAGTGAGGTTTTCCCATGAAGAAAGCAGAAGCAGTTGAACTGAGCGAACGAGCGGTGAGAGAACTTGCCGACGCCCTTGCCGCCGGCAAGAGTGAAAGTTTGATAAGCTATCTCGATGCGATGAGTCGATTTCATCAGTATTCTTTTGGTAATTGTATGCTCATTGCCCAGCAGTTTCCGGCCGCAACCTATGTTGCTGGATTCACAGCCTGGAAGAAGTTAGGCCGCACGGTCAAAAAAGGTGAAAAAGGCATCTGCATCTTGGCGCCACTGGTTTGGAAGCGTGGAGATGAAGACGACGATGAAGAGAAGTCAAAACTGTGCGGCTTTCGGGCGGTGCATGTCTTTGACATTTCTCAAACAGAAGGCGATGCGTTGCCGGAATTCTCCAGTGTCATTGGAGACCCCGGTGTGAAGCTAGCATTGCTCCGTCAAGTGGCCAAGGATCGTGACATCACCGTTTCCTATAAGCAGGAACTTGGTGGCGCGTACGGAATCTCCAAAGGTGGTGAGATCTACGTCCTTGAGAGTCTCACGCCGGCTGCTGACTTCGCAACGTTAGCGCACGAGCTGGCTCATGAGCTGCTACATCGCAGTGCAGATCGGCAACAGCTCTCCAAGACCGTAAAGGAGTTGGAAGCGGAAGCCGTTTCCTACGTGGTGTCCAAATCCGTCGGTTTGGAAAACAGTTTGGAGCAGTCGACTGACTACATCCAGTTGTACTCAGGCGATTCCGAGCAACTGATGAAGTCGCTGGATCGGATTTGTCGAGTCGCTTCGGAGCTAATCACCGATTTGGAGAAGCTGGAATCGCAACGTTCCGAAGCGGCCACGCAAAGTTGATTGTGGAGAAGGTTTTTGGGTGATCTTGCTGCACGCCACCATCACCTCTCCCACTACATATCGTCGAACACCGAGTACCAACCGAGAACCAGAGCTGCGGCGGATTCTCCAGCAAGATTTGACATTCGCAACTCACCTGAGTTACTGTCCTTTTCGAGGGAACTTTTTGAGATTTCCGCAGGACGCAATGGCTTTTAATCAGTGGGTCGTAGGTTCAAATCCTACTCGGCTCAATTTTATCGAAGTTGATTGATTAGGTCGTCCATAGCGCTAGTATTGAATTCAAGGCGAGTCTAGACGGGTAACTGGCTAGACTCGCTGCTTTTCTCCTTTCGGTAGTCCGAAAGAAAACCCCTCAATTTAGGAATCGGCGAGAGCCGGTGGGAACACAACGGTGTTTGTCGTTCCTGCCATTTCCCGCGATTTCATCACCCGACCGAGAACCAAACGAGAACCAGAATCTGGTGCTCGCGGTGCCGGTGTCTATTTGCAGGGAGGCAAATGACCTATGGAGAAGAAACTAAGATTTACCCAAGCTCGCTTAGATCGGCTTTCCTGTCCGATCAACAAGTCTCGAATCCATTTCCAGGATGAATTGAGGCCCGAACTGCAACTGCAAGTGACGCGCCAAGGTGCTAAGAGCTACTACTGTCGTTGCTGGAACTCGGCCAAGGGCTACACCGATAGAATCTATATCGGCAAGTTCGAGCAGATCGAACTAAGCGAAGCGCGAGTCCGGGCACGTGAATTGGCCGTCTTATCGGGAGAAGGGCTGGATCCTCCTAAGAGCCGGAAGATTCGTCGACAAGAGGCGACTCTTGAAATGGCGTTTCAGTCTTTTCTAACCGACCCCTCAAGCCGCAAGAAAAAGGGTCCTCGCCGACAGGTCACCACCGACGAGTATCAGCGACAATATCAGCGGTACCTGGCAACGAGCTTCGGGAGTCGAAGACTATCTTCTATTGATCGTCATGACGTCGACGAACTACATACTCTCGTTGGTAAAGAGAATGGCACCTATTCCGCGAATCGCGCCCTGACCCTCCTGTCAGGGATCTTTAGTGATGCTATCAGCAAAGGCTGGCCGGGTAGTAATCCCGCTAAGGGGATTGAACGCTTCCCGGAACGGAGCCGAGAACGTTTTTTGGACGAGCACGAGCTCGGCCCATTCATTCAAGCATGCGCGGTAGAGCGCCGGTCAGGCTGCCAGACCGTTGCAGATGCTGCGTTGGTCGCCCTGTTTACAGGGCTGAGACGTAAGAACGTTTGCAGTGCAGCCTGGCTTCAGATCGATCTGGAACGCGGCGTTTGGGCGATTCCCGATGTCCGCATGAAGAATCAAGCAGCTCACAAAATCTATCTCTGCGGGTACGTGAAAGAGATTCTTCTTAATCGTTACGATAAGCGTGAAAACAGCCAGTGGGTTTTTCCAGGGGCTGGTAATACAGGCCATCTGGTGGAACCCAAGAAAGGTCTACGAAAGATTGCTCAGGCAGCTGGAATCGATCCCCAAGGGGTTGGTATGCACTGCCTGCGACACACGTTTCTTACCTACGCTGATGACCTGGGCCTGCCTTGGGCAGTTAGAAAGCGAATGGCTGGCCACCAAGGAAAAAAAGACGTGACCGATGGCTATACCCACGCCTTGGAACGACGCGTGCGAGAATCCTTTGAAAACGTGGCCCGGCATATGCTAAGAATTGCTCACGGCAGCAAGTAGGGCCTGAGGATCTCTCCACCAGGTGGAGCTAATCCTAGTGTGAGATGAGCCTGAATCAATCACCTGGCGGACGGCTTCTTTGGTAAATCATGTCTCAAGACAACAGCGACCGAATTGAGCAGCAACTAGAAGAAGTACGAAAGCGTATTTGGTTTTTGCGGCTCGAACTTGGTCTCAATCTTGAGCAGATGGCCCGACTATGTGGGTTTTCTAAAACAATGTACGGGGATCTTGAGCGCGGAAATCGCAAGCTCACGCTCGAGCACGTATTGAGGATCTGCTATGCGGCGGGGATCCACTTGCAGGATCTAATCACGTTCTAGCGTGGTCGCACTTTCGGACCGTCACGCGGTTGCCTTGACAAACTTCCCGGCATGGCGAGTCGATCATGGCCAGCTGTGTGATCTCCCCTACCCGCCAGCAATGTCTTGACTCGCTGCGATAGCAGCTTGTAGTTGCGTAGGCGCGAGTTGACCCTCGCGAAACTTGAGTATTTTTTGTTGATCGACTTCTGAAAATGTTGTACGCAAAGAGAAATGCGCTTTGTCGGCAGCAGTGCTCCGTCAAAGCGAGGGCTTCTAAGGAGGAGTAAACAATAGAGGGCTCAACCAGAGGGGGTTGAGCTTAGTCTAGAAACCGGGGCGAGAAAGGGTATCAGTCAGCAAACTAACCACCCTCTCTCTCCCTTTGGCTCACGTCCGCAGCGAGCGGGCGTGAGCTTTTTTTGGCAGACAATCACCAAGGACTATCTACATGCCGGGTATACACCTATCGGAAAACCAAAGCAAGCAAAAACTCCCACGAACTTGCACGAAGTCTCGCTTTGTGCGGCTCGCGCGGTTATTCCGTGATCCCCTGACCCTTGTAAGCACTCATTTTTCACATGCAGTTTTAATTCTCATCGATTCACTAAGGAGGGACGAATGCACAACGAGGATGTAAAACCAACGAAGCCAAAAACTTGGCGGTTTAGCTTGCAAGAGATTGCGGAACTAAAACTTGCGATTGAACGGCTTAGGCCCAAGCCGGATCTCTTGAAGCGGTGTCAGGCAGCAGCGTACATCGCTGACCGCGGAGCCACCAACTACACGGCCAAAGCCCTCGCCAATTTGGCTTCGCGCGGTCTCGGACCACCCTACTTCAAGCTCGGCAATGATACCTATTACCTGGAGCACGATCTGGATGCCTGGCTTTACAGCAAACGGATCGTGCCCAGCAAGTTTTACTACAACAAGACGGGCTCGTAAGAGCTATCAATTACGGGAGGATGAATGGAACAGGGATGGATCAAGCTGCACCGGACGATCTCGCAGCACTGGATCTTTGATGATGCCGATTTGCTGCGAGTATGGATCGCTATCTTGCTGCTGGCTAGTCACAAGCGTAGTAAGCTGCTGTTTAATGGAACGCTCGTTGAGATTCCTAGAGGGTCGTTCGTCGTTTCCAAATTGCAATGGTCCAAGCAGCTCAAGCTATCACGCCAAAGGCTCGACCGATTCCTGAAGATACTCGTACGAGATCAGATGATCGTACAACAAACGAACAAACATCGAACGTTCATATCGGTTGTGAACTACGCGCAGTTTCAGTCGAACGAAGAAACCGAAGGTACAACGGGCACCTCAACAGTGGATGCAACCGGTCGTGCAAGCGGACAATTACCTGTGGGCAGCGCAAGAGCACCTACTCATCAACAGGTGGGCACAATCAAGAATGATGAGAATGCTAAGAATGAGAAAAATGATGAAGAAGTGAGCGCTCACACGAGACACGAACTGGAGGATCACTTCTTGCCGATTGAGGCAAGCTCTTCATGGCTGCAAAATCCACAGTACGTTGGTGCCGGTAGAAGGCCTCTAAAGAACTACCCTGACATGTTTCTAACGCCTCATGAGCTGGCAGACGTTTTCGAGCAATTGGCGGAAGCTGGCATACCGCCAGATCAATTCAAACTGGTATTCAGACGTGTGGCAGCTCGACTCACAACCTACAAATCGCAAGGCAAGAACTTGGCGATGATTTCTGTTTACAACTGGCTCATCGGTTGGGCGAAATCGGATGTCGTCAAAGAGCTCACGGCTTCCTGTAATCTACAGCGTAGCAAAGTCTATCTTGCCGGTGCCAAAATATGAGGTTCTTAACAGACAAAGATGTAGATAATCGGGCTGTTCTTGACCACGTGCTTCCTGAATACCAGAAGCTCAACGAGGCTCCAACGAGTGTTGAACAGTTGCCCGGATACTCCTCAAGCTTCACTGCTAAGGAACTCAGTACATTCAAGACTACCGCGATGGCTGAGGAGCGTCATCGACGATACAAGGGGATGGACGCTCACCGCAACATTCTTCTCTTTGACAATCCTTGGGCGAGGCTGATTGAAACTCGCGACGACGGTACGTGCTGGGTCGTGCGACCAAAACCTCAGTTCGTGATGACTTATGAGGAAGCGAAACGGCGAGCGGCTCAGCTCATAGTTCACACAACTTCGTCCAATTCCACCGATCCTTCAGATTCTCTTCCGCAAGACCTGGGCTCGACATCGCCGGTGAATTACTGATGAAGTGATCAGAGTCGACAGTCTTCAAATCGATTCGAATACTCCGGTGCGTGTTGACGGCAGTAAGTGCTAGCGGTAGCCCAACAGTGCGTGGGCCTGATAGCCAGAGGCACCTCTTCAACAGGCTTGCTTGTGGGCGCAACCGTTGTCAATACAATGTGAAAGTGCGAGATTTGCGGACGAGGTATTCTCGGAGGTGGCTCAAGGAGTCGAAATATGCCACGCTGGTTGCGTGCCAGGTCTGACGATTGCGAAGGCAAGAACATCATCGCTATTGCGAAACGGGCTGATGAGGCCATCTATGGCATCCCTCCAACCCGTTTTCTTGAGCCAATGTTGAGAACAGGCTTCGCGAGATATTCCAGCCAATTTTCATCCTGGCTTGACCGCTCTATAACCCGCAGCTCTATCGCGTTCGTAGTATCGCTCGAAGAGTGCAAACTGGGCTTCATTCTTCAGGACCTTCCTGCCAGTCTCCGTAAGCTCGATCATAAAGTCTTTGTCTCCGTCCGCTAGCCTGAGATCTAGCAGGGTGACCTTTACAATTTCTTGTTCTTCCAGCTGGTCTATTGCTTCATCCAGCAAAGATTCAATTATTGCCGCATCGTCATCGGATGTAACTCCAATCTCGTGGATCAATTGTTGGTGCGTCGCTAATGAGCCGTCATAGAAACTCTCTGAATACCGGACCGCGGAACATGAAGCCAGCATACGCAACACGTACCGAGCTGGACCAATCAATTGTTCTTCGTGGACTGGACGCATTAGGGGTACCTCGCAATTCCTGGTTTAGTCTGATCGTGAGACTTTCTGGCAATATTGGGCTGACAACCCTGAGTGTCAAGTCACACTGCAATCAGAGTTTTCGCCTGGGGCAGATTTGAATACCGATGGCGAGCGCATCGGCCTGGTAGACCGAGGCAGTTTTGGACGACGAACCAACTCCCTGGAATCGAACCAATGTCGTCAGAAAGGCCTCTCCAAAGCTGGCTGACGGTGCTCATGGCTCTGGTACGGCAAAAATTGGGGGATAGACACTATTTCCTGCGGACCGAATGAAGGTAGCTCAAATCCACGTGGGAGATTACCCGATAGATTCTTGGTGGAAACTGGTTGACATTTACTGCCTCACCGATATTACATGTTCCATAGTGAAGTTTGCCACTTGAGTACCGAGAACCAGTTGATGATAACTAATCTATAGACTTACCTTGGCTGGAAGAATTGTGGACTTCCGGCGGTGGAGTCATTTTGCTTCTCTATCCTACTCTTGCTTAGAAATCGGCTCGACTGGCTCAAAATCATCATGGATCTCAAACATGACAGATACAGTCTCACCGTCTGGGAGCTTACACTCTAGCGTCCTGTTTCCAGGTTCACACTTGTGTTTTGGGCCAGAGACCCGAATTCTCAAACCCTTGCCATCCGTAGGGATCATAAAATTCGCATCGTCAAGATCGAGCTTCGACAACAATGCGCTGTTATCGTGTAGTAGATCTCTTAACTGTTCAAAAGAAGGTTCTTGTGATGGCATGGAAGCACTCCTTTTCCAACGAGAATAATAGGTAGTCTCATTATACAGCTGTAACTGGAGAATAGACAACGAACCTTTCTTGCAATTGACACTCTCAATCGACCCGCCGCAATAGTTCGCCCTAATACCATTCGCCCCCTGCATCTTTGGAGATCATCATGGATTTCAAGCAAGCAGTAAGTGTCGTACGTAAGCACGGGATTTCTATGTTAGATGACCCCACAAGTAACATTCGATTTGTGGCAGTTGCAAGCAAGGATGCTGGTCCGCTAGATCAAGCGACAGATTTTTGTGTTACTGCTTATGTGGATAAGAAGTTGACGGCTAGCCAACTGAAATCACACGGCGTCAACGCCTTTGCATCGTCTTTTTCGACGGTTACTGGTAACGATGTGGGTAGGCGAGACATTGATGTCGTAGAAACAACGGGGGCAATTACCCCGATGCCCGCATTCCGAACTCCAGTGGCACAACGCGGTCGCTTTGGTGGGCCGCCTCCGTCACTAAATGCGCAAAAACGATTTCAGCAATTGCGTTGCGGCATTGGCGTGACTAATCCGACCAATGAGTATCCTAACTTCCTTACGGTTGGTACAGCAGGGTTTTACATGACCGATGATGCGGACAATCTCTACCTGGTTTCAAACAATCACGTTATCGGGAGGTCAAACGACGCAGCTAATGGGGAGTCGGTGGTTCAACCAGGCACGCTTGATTTGACTGATAGCGAGTTAAACTTGATGCCAACGTTTGATGATCTAGTCGATGAGTTAGAAATTGGAGGTGTGGTAGGCGTTGTGCAACTTGAATTCCCAGTTGCCGCTGGGACTCCAAACAATACCGTGGACGCAGCTATTGCACAGTTGTTTGATTCTGGGCGAGAGTTCGATGATTTAGATAGAGTGACTTACGGTGGCGCTATTCGTGGTGTCGCATCTCCCTACTCGATCGACGCATCTACCGGAGAGCTGGCTCAATCATCGCGGGTTTATAAGGTGGGAAGGACGACTGGCTACACTGAAGGGAATGTGATTGGAATTGCGGGCGTTGCCAATGTGCCGTATGACGGTGGAACGGCAAGATTTGTCGACCAGCTTGTCATTGCACCGACTGAGGATAATGAGGGGGATTTTAGTGATCGTGGAGACAGCGGAAGCGGGATACTAAATGATCGACACGAACTTGTTGGGTTGCTGTTTGCGGGTAACGGGCAACATACGTTCGCAAATCCAATCGAACTGGTGATTGATCAGATCCGCAATGCAGCTGGCAGAAACGATTTGGAGTTAGTTAGTGGGTAATGGATTTTGATGAACTGTGTGACTCACCAGCAGTAAGACCGATCGACGCAAGACTTCGCTCACTCTTACTGAGTGTAGGCTCGGGATCGTGTACCGCTTGGTTGGCTGGCGCAGGCGAATGGTCATTCCTTTGCTCGACCATCGATTGGGCTAAGAAGAGTGCGGTAAGAACACCTCATAGACCGATCAGCCAAGAAGTAATCCCGCTGAAGGGCGAAACTCGATTCTGCCGCGGGACTGATTGGAATTCGCAAGCGTGATTGAGAAGAATGCAGCCGGAATGGCCAGTATGTGCAGCGCGTCAGAAGCCGCATCTGCATTCTCCTTGCCCTCTACTTACCGCACCCCGACTAAATTTCCCGGTTCTTTCCAAAGCCGCTTTTCCATCACGCCGCCATCGGGCCGCGCACGCGCACGCCCTCTACCTAATCGGGGAATGCTTTCCATTTATCTGTTGCTTCTAAATCCAAGTTTATTGTCTGCTGCAGCACCTACCCCTTGCAGCCACCAGGTACTTCATGCTTCTCACTTTTGCTCGCACCTAGCACTTCAATGCCCTTTGAGCCTGTGACGCCAGCGAGCGGAATCGTTGCCGTGAAGGGTGCGATTGTTGGAAGACAGATCCCGCCAGGCAAACACGCAACTATTTCAATACCCCAATACTCTGGGCAATCGATGTAGATAAGCGGTGTAAGCCACACTTCCATGTTACAGCACGGTTTCGTTCCTGAGACAACCAAAAAGTATGTGCCTGAAACGATGCCAGGGACTATTTCAACTTTCTCGAAGTCAATCAGTTTGCAGCTACTAGGGGCGGGTAGGGACTCCAGGCTTATGTCAGGCATCTTCGCTTCTCCCACAAGTCGATAAGGCATGAACAAGAAGGGCAACAACTTTTCGTGAAAGGTGACGATAAGTCATTGCAAGACCAATAACAATAGAAGGGAACACCCCTAAATCGCTGATTTAAGATGTGTTTCTACCTATGCTTTGCTGAGCGCCCAGTCTCACAGCGGCAGGATGGGTCAGGCGGTAACTGCTTCTCGGCTAAACAGAACGTATTTAAGAAGAATTGGTGTCTATATACCTGGGTCTGGTAGACCGAGGGGCCTTCGCGATCGATAGCTAAGGGGTTGAAGGTCAAAGAAAACCAACGCCTGTGACCTATACTGACTCTTACTCTGAGTGAAGGAGTGTACTGCATCATCGACAATGAGACTCATTAGAAGTTACGATTGACGGTCTCCCATTTCACGGAGAGACCTGATGAGCGAGAAGCGAAGACGTCGACACTGGAAGCCTGCGGAGAAGCTGCGGATCGTACTTGCTGGCATGGAGCCGGACGTGAAAGTCTCGGAACTGTGCCGCCGCGAAGGGATCCAGCCGACGCAGTATCACACATGGAAGAGCCAACTGCTGGGCAGCGCGGAAGCCATCTTCGGCGATAGGAAGAAGAGCCAGGCCGAGCAGCGCAAGGAAGCTCGCCACGCCGAGCAACTGCGTCAGAAGGACGCGGTGATCGCAGAGATCACGGCCGAGAACTTGCAATTTAAAAAAACACTCTCGGATTAGAGGACTACGGTCAGCTTCCCGCGGAGCTTCAAGAGCAAGTGGTGACGGCGGTGGACCAGGCGAAGACGCGCAGCGGCATGCCAATCGCTACAGTACTGAAGCATTTAGGCGTCAAGCGTTCCAGCTATTTCCGCTGGAAGCAAGCAGAGCGTTGGCAACAAGAGAGAAGCGAACCAGTTTCACCGGTACAGGCATTCGAGGCATTGCCCGAGGAGAAGCAGGCAGTGGTCAACTACGCACTGAAGCATTCGGAGATTCGGCATCGAGAGTTGTCTTGGAGAATGATCGACGACGACGTGGCCTACCTGAGTCAGAGCACGGTCTATCGGATATTGAAGGGCGAAAGGCTAATGTGCGAGTGTCCTGGGCGAAAGAAGCGTTACCGCGACCAGATCGAGAAGGCGAGTCGGCCCGACGAGATTTGGGCGACCGATCTGATGTATCTCACGCTCGGTGAGTCGCAGTATTACCTGCTGAATTTCATCGACGAGTATTCGCGTTACCTGGTGCATTGGGAATTACTCACGAGCATGGACGGTCATTCGATCAGCGTCGCGGCGCAACGGGCCTTGGAGACATTCGCCACGAATGATCAAGGACAAGTCACCACCCAGCCGATCATCCGCAGCGACAACGGCAGTGGTTACATCAGCCGTGAGTTTGGCGGCTTGCTGGCGCACCACGGATTAATGCATCACCGGATCAAGCCGCACTGCCCTGAGGAGAATGGCGTGATGGAGCGCTGCAACCGCACGCTCCGCGAAGCGATTGAAGTCCATGAGCTCACGAGTCGATACGAAGCCGAGGAGGCGCTTGGCAAGATCATCGATCACTACAACACCGAGCGTTTGCACAGCGCTCTGGAATTCCAGACGCCCGCTACTTGGTATCGCGGCAACCCGGTAGAAGTGACGGCGGCCAGGCGATTGAAACTGTCCCAGGCCCGCCACCGCCGCAAGCAGATCAACCTAGGAATCAGGCAGAGAACCTTACCCTACCCATCACCCGAGATCGTCACTTGTACCTGAACCAAAAAGTCTCACTTGCCGGTGAAACATATCAGGAGATGCAACCGCTCGCATACCGCAAATCACAAGATTGGCAGTAATTTCCTTACACAATATGGCTTGGCTGAAGAACGTTGATGTAGAGCACGGTAAATAATGAGTGCGATTTGCCTATCAATGATCGCGCATCGCCATGTCGACATCTTCACAAACATCTGTTTTGCATCTGCCATAACTCCAATCATGGAATTCGAGCCTTTAATCGAGCTACGAGACGTTCTGCTGCGAGAGTAGCTAGGGCTTTTAGCGTTAATTGAGGGTTAATTTCACAGCCTTTCGGATAGATGCTTGCGTCAATGACGTGCAGATTGCCTAAGCCAATAACTTCAAAATTCTCTGTGCCAACAACCTTTCCGATGGCGTTTCCACCTTGAGGGTGTGTCGTGACGAGATTAAGGAACGCAGGTCCTTTGCTACGGACAATGCTTAGCGCCTTCTTCAGTGCAGTCATATTCCGTATGCGCATCGGCTTGTTTGATGCATCAAGCAGTATGCTCCGCGTCGGTAAATAGAGCGACACGGGATTACGGTACTTTGTTGCAGCAGCAAAATATATTTTGCCTATTTTCTCCATACCTTTAAGTATGAGTTCGAATTCAGTATCGTTGAGTTCTATAATGACGCTGCCATCTGCTTGAACTGCATTTCTTGATCGGGGTTGTGTCGGAACAAACATTCCACAGACAGAGATATTGTTATGTTTCTTCATAACATCGACGTATTCCTTGAACCAACCTGTCATAGCCAAAGCCAGGTGACCCGGGTAGCCAAACCAGTTTTCCAAGGTAGGGTAGTCCTTCGCGACAGAGCCCACGGGTTCTTCGTCTACATAATAGCACTGGGCAATTCCAGGCCAGGGGTGCCCACTAGAAATATCACGGATCGGATCTTCAAATACCGCGTAGACAGGAGTACCAATGTTAGCGGTTAGCCTTTCACCCAAACCATCAAGCGAAAGGCCTGTCCCGGCAAGACTTGATTGCAGTAGTTGTGTGCTGCCGATCGCTCCCGCGCTGAGTACGTAAGCATCAGCTGATAGATGCACCCGGCACTCATTTCCTGGGCCACGATGAGAGTCGAGCAGCATAACGCTCGCTACACTTCTACCCGTTCTTGTGAATAGCATTTTTTCAGCGCTGGTCTGGTACGCAACGACTGCCCCCGCTTGGATTGCTCGCATCAAGTAACTGTTTGGACCGCCTGCATTATATGGATGCAAACCGCCAATATGTCTGCCAAAAGGATCTACAACGTTGTCTGATCCCGAGCCGATGCAGCTCGGTCCAGAACCTCCTCTCCCACTGCATTGCGAAGTATCTTCCTGGATTGCTACATCCATTGCTTCTACATGCTCGCCGGCTTCATTGCATCCTGCAACGAAGATGGCCGCATCGTCGCCTGTACAGCATGAAGTCGCGTCGTTATTCACACCTAAGTCAATGTTAACTTGATCCATTCGCCTATCTAGCTCCGAATACGTACATGGAGCGCTAACTCCTATACTGCTCCAGTAGTCTTCCCACGTTTCCCAAACATGTTGTTTAACTTTCAGGTGGAGCGCGTTGTTGATGTAGGGACCTCCGCCTACCACTTCGGCTTGGGAGACGTTCACAATCTGTGGAGGTTCGAATGCTAGGGCCGCACCGTAAGGGCCGAAAGTTTGATCTTCGTAGTCAAACCGATCACAGTTCGGCGGCCAGATGGAAATGTCAGCCGCGAAATTCACTCCTGCTCGACGGTACAGTTGAATTAGAGCCTTGTCTGCTCGAGCAGGCCATGCGTTCATGTCCGGGTCGCTCTCATATGGATTTGTCTCGACCAGAGCTGCTGGATGAACCCAATCACCACGTTCGATGATGAGCACTTTGAGACCTGCCTCCGCCGCGATTGCTGCGGCTACTGCACCACCAGCACCGGAGCCGACAATACATAGATCATAACTTTCAGACAGGTCAGGGTATGCTGGCTTCTGTAACTGGTTTGTTGGAACCAAATTGTTGCGGTTGCTACACGGCTCCCACCATTGGAAACCTACTGCCTGTCGCCCAGCGGGCCTTGAATGGACAACCATACGAGCGATCATGGAGATCGACGATATAGCAGTGTGACGAATCCAAGTCCAAAGATTCTTGTCCCATGGGATTATTGGATGCCCGGAGCTAGATTCACCTTGATTCAGTACTTCAATTACGTATCTCGGATGAAGTCTCTTCAGGGAAATGCCTGTTCGCCTTCTGCAATATCTATCAATGAAATTTAGCCCTCTAGCTAGTGACTTCGCTTGTTGAGGGTCCAATTTAGAGATGTATTCTATAACTTCAGTGGTGACTGCAGCAGGATCTTCGGTGGCGGCATAATCGGGTCCAAATAGCGCATACAGCTTGGCTCGGACAATCGAGTAGATCTGTTTGTAGCTGTTCGAACGCAGGTTCAACAACTCCAGGTTGTCGATCACTTCTGGCTCTGCCGGTGCTAGGAATTCCTCCTCACTGAGACCTTCGACCGCTACTCTGCCTAACTTCCAACGAAGCTCTATTTGGCCCTCGACTTCCTCATTCGATTCGAAACCACTCGTCCAGATAGTGACAGTATATAGTTTGCCTTTTTCCAGACTAATTCCACTCAAGGAATCACTAGTTGCTACGCAGTCTTCGTATTCGATTGGTCCGATTATCATCGGAGTCGCTCCGTCATCGATCGTGATTCTGGCAGTATGACCGCGTCCTTTGCATCCAGTAAATGTTCGAAATTTGTACTCCTTGATAGAGACGCTTACACCAAGAGAAATATCTTCATCGCGCTCAATAGTGCCATGTTCGTCTGCTACTTCGCTAAAGGGAATTTGTTTCCAGGGCATCGTTAGACCTATGGCTGTGTGATTCGCTAGTGTTGAACGGAAAAGTATCGGGACCTGCATGCTTGAAGCAACTACATTTCCCGATCAAATCTTGCGTCAAAATATGCTAAAGATATTACGTGAGTCTCGGATTAGAAGCTATCTAGACGTAGGAATATGAAACTATGTGACAACCCAACGCCCACGAGTATTAGCGATGAAATACTACCAGTGCAAGAAAAAAATACAATAATCCCCTTCGATAACATGCGTGCGGAGATAGATTGCCACAAAGATAGCGCAAACAGCTTTCCTAAACACACCTATAGTCAAATTGGCGTCAATGCCCCTGTATGCATATGTGCACGTTCTGAAAGCTTGTAGAGCATCACTTGCTTGAACAACCGAACTTCGACGCTGGATCGACAAAATCACCGGGCTTTCTCGAAAAGTCGGGCAGTGGCAACACAGCTTCTGCGGTACATGTCGCTTTGTTGGATCACCACCGCCTGATAAGCTGTTTGGGTCCATCCCTCTCATACATTACGGCGAGACGTGGGACGCTTACAGCTGAATCTCCTGTGACATCTAACTGCGGACAGTTCGGCCAAATTGCAGAGGCTGATGGAGGCATGAGTTGCTGGCGCTCAAACTACCAAATTGGCTAATGGCATTGGCAGCCGTAATCTACGAATAAGTAAAGCAGGGCCAACGGGAATTGTGTCAAACTCCCTTCGGTTGAACAGACCTGATTCAATAAAATTGGTGTCTATACACCTGCTTGGGATAGATCTAAGAGATGCAATTCGATTTTAACATTGGCAGGCCTTGCCGAAATCAAGCATGCATTTTGGGGCATAGACACCCATTCCGGGAAAACCAAGAGTGCTTGTGCTTTTCTCCGAATAACTTTTGGAGATACTCTGCCGTATTTCATTATTCGTTAGGTAGCAATGGCTTGCAGCTCAGCTAAGGCATGCTAATTTATTGAGATATACAGAATATTTTCTGCCCATTCATACTTCACTGCGGTTTGGGCGCACAATCCGCTGGCTAACAGAGATTTAATGTCGTTGGCTAATTGCTAGAGTAAAGACTGGACTGACTAAACCATGCCTTACTCTGTCGCTGTTTCTTAAAGCATCATGCCACCTATTGAAACCTACCTGATTTCTTTCCCAGAAGGAGTATGCAATGCCTGACAAGAATGCCGACCGCGATGATGTATTTTCAACTGGCAGTGAACCACAAGAAATCTCTGAAGCTGAAGAGAGAGAGCTTTTCCGCAAGGCAATTCCCGTCCCTGAGCCTGAAGTATCCGAGGAAGAGGTGGAAGAAATGCGACGTTCCGAAGAAGAAGCTGGAGAATCTGAGCCAGAATCTAAGAGTGAATCAATGTTGGAGTTACTTGGGACACCATCCGAAGCAGACGTTTCTGAATCTCCTTATCGTTATGGTGGCTGGCTTACGTTTACCGGCTCCGACGGAAACACTTACCGAGGCTCTGCTCAGTTCGTCGGCGAATACAATATTTTGCTGACGGCCGCTCATTGTGTGCGCGATAACGCATCGGGCGCATTTTTTACGGATTTTCGATTCTACCGTGCTTATAAGAACGGCGGCTATGTGAAACGATTTGTCATGAATGCGTGGGGTACCAAGGCCGGATGGGTCAGTACATCCTCCGGGAGGTACCGCTATGACTATGCGTTCTTGCGAACAACCGAGAATTCGGATGTCGGTCATTTGGGATATAAGACTCTTCAAAGCGAAAACAGCTGGGCTGCATTTGGCTACCCATCGAACTATGGTGGAGGTCAGATCATGCAGCGCGTAGAGGGTACACGAGGGGAGGTTAGCGGTGGGACAGTCGAAATGCTGGGAAATCCTATGCGACGCGGCAACAGCGGCGGAGCACGATTCATTGTCACCGGCGCAAACAACCGTCAAGTTCTTGGAAACGACGCATTCCATAGAACGGGAAACACCACAGATGAATGGGGACCAGTCTTCAATAACTCGACGTTTTCGCTTTTGAGGGCTGTCCGCGACGCTTAGCGGCCGCTGGGACCGCAGCGCTCTTACCCATCTGAAACAGAGGAACTCCAGCACGAGTTTCTTCCTATTCGACTATTCACCTAGAAAAGAAACTCTTGCGTTCGAGTTAACTGATCCTAGGGAAGTTGCGGAGGCTCAAACCATCCATGCTGGAAACCCCACAAATGGCACGCATGTACGAGGAACTATCATAAAAGAGCCTGTAGCATTTAATGCACCGTGGAGCTTTCATCTGGACCCTACAACAATCGACTTCTTTGAAGTGGCAACTGAAGTTTGTGACGCGGCAAATCAATTCGTAGAGGATCATTTATCTGAAGTTGGCGGCTCGTTCTTGCCAGGCAACTGTTGGTGCCCGTCGGGTTCACGACTACTAGTCGAATTGGCCGCCGCAACCGGTAAAATTGTGGCGGATCCAATGCAGCTCTGCCGGAAGCTGGACGCTTCTGACGGACCACAAATTCACTTTGTGAATCCTGCTGTCGATTGGCAGCAAGGATCGAAAGTAACAGTATATTTTCATGGTCCCAACTAGGCAATGTCCATTGAGTGACAAAAGACGGATGTCTATTTTCATCTTGCACTGACGATCGTAAACAGAGCTCTCAAATTAGTATCACTCGCTTTTTTGCAATACGTCTTTCACCCTACAACATCAAACATAGACAGGAGTTTCTCAATGGCCACATCATTTGGCTTAGTTAGATCTGATGGTGTCGCAATCAGCGGTACGAACGATTGGACTGCAAGAGCTGCGAGCGGCCACGTCGAATTGACATTCGACAGGGACGTGTCTAACGCAGTTGTTGTTGCCACGCAGCAAACACCCTATTGCGATGGCCTGACACGAGACGCAATTCAAATCGGAAAGAGCCGGAACAATCGAGTAGTTTGCGTTTACCACGCACGAAACAGGTTCAGCTTTATCCTGATGGACGCTGACGCTCGTGAGGAAAGCAAAGATGTGTTTGATTAACACCAATTCGGGAGTACCTTTTCAGCATCTAGCTATTCGGTGAACCCGAGCGGCTACATATTCGGCGATTCTATCGTTAAACTATTGGAAACGCACGCGGTGAGTTGTGGTCGTTCGTCATGGCCCATTTACGGATTGCCTCAGTGTTTATCTACTCCGGTGGCCTAACCTTGTTTATGAAATAGCACACCGTAGCTGCTTCGGTGAAACAGGCTGAAGCCAAGAGTACAGGTGTATACACTCGCTTTGCGTCTCACTCAGCGTAGGTGTCCACTCATGCAAACCATGAGAGCTTCAGGGGTCGAAGGTCTCGTCTGTACTGTCCAATCCATGTGCCAGCTGGTGCAAACAAGATTTACCAGTCACAACGTCGGCGACCCCAACGCCGGTGTCCATCTGTCCGAGTCTTGCACCGCTTCCTATCTGTTGCAACTCATGGAAGATTTGGAAATGATTATCAACTTAGAGGGCGACGCTGCTGCGAACCAGGACGATTTTGATCCCAAGTGGAGATTGAGTGAGTTGATTGAATTACGGCAGATTGGATCCGGCATATCGCAATTCTCTGATTCCTGC
This sequence comes from Bythopirellula sp., assembly GCA_965228965.1. Classification (GTDB taxonomy): domain Bacteria; phylum Planctomycetota; class Planctomycetia; order Pirellulales; family Lacipirellulaceae; genus Bythopirellula. Next base: position 2,531,007 of record OZ245849.1, on the reverse strand, counting down.
AACGGCTGAATATGTGAGTTAGTACGACAACTAATCACTTGCTAGGCTGTGCGGTGTACGATTCCATTGCCAACTCTACCCCGTTAAATGCTGCACTTTTCGACAGCTATTCACACTCTGACACCGCAACCGCTCATGCTGCTCACCTCTAGGTCAGGTTCAGCCAGACTGACGCCGTGTCTGATAGCAACCCAGAATCGACAACCTGCCCCAACTCATAGCCTGCGGAATGACTGTCAAGAATAACTGTGAATTCAAAGTAACCCGTTTGATCCACGGATGCCCTGGCTTCGAAGACTCCCCAGAATTCTACCATTAGACTTTCGATGGGATCATCTGGATCTGATACATAGCCTGATAAAATCCAAGTGTCTTCCTCGTCTTCTTCAGCAAAATAGTTGTAGATACTAGGCGGCAGATTATCTCTGTTCACGTCAATCGGGATCGTAGTCGCCGTTGATAGCCCCAGCGTGTCAGTAGCCTGGACGACGACTTGTGCGCGCCCAGAAACTGCGCTACTTGCTGTACTGATCGTTATTTCACCAGTGCTTCCGTCGATTGAAAGCGTGTCAAATAGACTGGGGTTAGAGTTTCCGATAACCTGAAAGCTGAGCTGGCTGTCGTTGTCTTCAGTGTCTTCGAACGCGTCGAATAAGGAGATTGCAACGTCTATTGTATGGTCGTCAATGTCAACCAGTGGGATATGCGACGCCGACGGAGCATCATTTCCTACGCCTGCAGGAGTTCCCGCTGGAAGGCTTTCCTCTGCGTTGTCAATAACTGCATCCCAATCAGAAGCCTCCAATACACCGCTTCCGTCGCTGTCGTACATCGCTTCATATCCTAGATCGGTTGTACTCTTCCCCAGTGCATGTAGAGTATAGTAGTCCCACTGATCGACTGATCCACTCGAATCGAAGTCTCCCTTCAGTAAGTTAAACCTAAATTCAAAATCACCTCCCGCAGTTCCGTTGCCCGAATTGTACGTGCTGAGTTCATCATACCAATCACCATCGAGTGCGTTTCCTGAGAGATCTTGAACCGGATCGATTCCATCGCCATCTAAGTCAAGATGCACTCGCTCTTCCTCAGCAAACGGATTTTCCAATATCCACATAGCTTGTTTTTCTTGAGGATCGTAGAAAAAGTGGTCAACGGCGTAAGTCGAGTTGGAAACTCCGGTGATTGAAAGATCATTCGCATCGACATCAACATCTTCGCTAAAGGTGATTGTGATTCGATCCAAATCGACCCAGGGAAGAGGGTTCGATTGAGCCGCGGAACCCACGGGAATTGAGTAACCTTCTGACCCAAGACCACTTGTCTCAAGATAATCAAGAAATGGCTCTTCCCACGTCGTACTTGATACGGCCACATCAGTAACTGTAGGCGGTACAGTGCTTAGCAGCTGTTTCGGTTCAAGTGACTCCAGCTTTGGATTTCTCGCGAATGACTGCGCATTTTGAGAACGACTTGTGTCCTGCATTGTTGTTCCCCCAAGCAAATTCGGCTGAAAAGTACAAATAGTGCGTGGTAAACGCACGTCTCATGCTCAGATGCGACTGCAGAAGATCGCGGCAAGAGAATCTGCGAAAAAAGCCGATAAGTGTCGGAGGAGAACGGCAAGAACGCAGGCTTGGGACCTGGTTTTACCCGACAGCTATAGATTTGCTGGGTCTACCAGCCTGCTAAAACGCGGCATGTACCTAGAAGCATTCTGATGATCTATTGCGTGCTTCAACGCAGGATACCCGGGATGAGACCGAAAGCTATGTCCAAAAGGAGATTCTAAGATAGACTTCAGCGTGATTCCGACTTGCAAATCACACCCTTCTATTAACAGCTTGATTGCTGCCTCGATCGCAGTCGAATCTTGCTGCGCCTTTGCTCCATACAGATAGGCAGCCAGAATGTAAGCTTCCTTGAGACCGCGGTGCGCTTTGATGAATTCATTGATGTGTTCAATCCCTTCGTCAACGGGATATTCACCATCGTTTAGGTGCCGCTTAATCGCTAGGTGAGCTAAATTCAGGTGGGCAGCCGCTATCTTCGGACTAAGTCGCAGAGCCGTTTTAGCGCATTCTATTCCCAGGTCCAGTCGTTCTGCTTCGCTGTGCGTTGAACGCCCCAAGTCGTAACTTAGGCTCAGATTGTTATAGACACTTGCTGGTGCGTACCCGGCATCAATAGCCCGCCTGTACCATGGAATCGCAGAAGTATGAGACTTTTTTAGGTTGAGGCAATATGCAGTACTTGCCATGCTGGGAGGATGCTTCTTGTGTAGGGCCAAGTCTATAAACAAGTCCGTTGCCTGCTCGGTGTCTCCCGCTTGCAACGCGGATTGCGCAGCCGCATACTGTGAGTCCAGGCTACCTCCATCCGCTAAGGCTCGTTCGAAGTGGTGAAATGCTTCTTGATAATCTCCCTGCCTGTACATCGCGATCCCATGGGCGTACTGACGATCATGATAAGGTGGCCTGCATAGCATCCAGGTCGCGAGCGCTCCTAACGAAAGGCCCAAAAGAGATGCACCAGTGAGGACGGATTTTCGGTGGTATTGGTATCCCCTTCTGAGCCGCTTCTTTACTTGCTTCTCCTGCAGAAGTGCCTCCCGCAGTTGCCCCATTGAATCGAATCGTAGTTCTGGGCTGAACGCCAAGCATCGCTCTATGATCGCGAACAGTGACGAGCCTGGCTGGATCTCGCATGATGCGATGGGAGCAATGTTCTTGTGCTTTGCCTGCAGGTCGCTTGGCGTCAATTCGGCAATGCTATCGATGCGAACGCTTTCAAAAGGCAATTGGCCTGAAAGCAACTCATAAAGCATAACACCCAAAGAAAAGACCTCGCTCTTGTGGTCATACTCATATTCGCGATCGAAATCTGTCAACGACAGCACCTGCTCTGGAGCCATGTAAGGGATAGTTCCTCCACGAGCTTCAATGCCGACCGATGGGGAGAGGTTGAAATCCAGTAGAATGGGCTCAAGTTCCGAAGTCAGCAGGACGTTAGAGGGCTTTAGATCGCCGTGCAGGATTCCGGATTCGTGGGCATGTTGCAATGCACTCGCGAGCTTTATCGTAATGTCTATCACACCATCGACGTAACTGCCCTTTTGCAACTTGCGGACGGGACTGCGCAGCGGCGTCACCTTGTCAGAGCTTTGATTCCACTTATTGGCCGCCCGATAAAGTGTGTTGATGGAGCGAGGCCCTGCGTCCGCAAACGCGGAGACCACCAGATCTGCGAGTGTACTACGGCCTAAGAATGGCGTGCACAGATAGGTCTGCGAGAGATCGTCCTCAATCTCAATCGAATGAACCGGCATAATATTCGGATGCTGAACTCGCCCCAAAGTCGCAGCTTCCTGCTCGCCGCGGCCCGAGACCTTCACAACAACTTGCCTGTCCCCTAGGTCAGATTGAGAACACAGGTAGACACGTGCCAAAGCTCCGCGTCCAAGCTCCTCAATAACCGTAAATTCCGATACGGTATCCCCGGGTTCAGGCCAACGGTCTGGTTTCTGCAGCAAGTCGAAGTCCGGATGATCGATCAGGAACTCTTCGAATTCGATCTGACGAAACACTGAACTGTAAATCGACCGTCCGTATTTAAGAAACTGCCGACAATACTCCTGGATATCAATGCTTTCGCCAGCAGCAATTCGGCTTTCGTAATCATCAACTGCGAGCGAAATGATTAGCGATCTTTTTTGACAGACCTCGGGATCTTCGCCCAAAACTGCATGTAGATCGCGATTCTTAGAGTGGTGGCGTAATCGAACCTCAAGACCTTGATCTAAAGTCTGGTCCTGATTGCTAGCGACTGTGTCTTTCCCGCTCGTCAAGTGAGGCTATCTCGACTGGTCACGATAATACTTACTGCGAATCTTCTGCAGTGTGTGTCTAACAGTCCTATCGCTGATGCCCAACTGATCAGCGATATCCAGGGTCTTTAGGCCTGACATTCTAAGTTGAAGAATCTGCCGTTCTGCACTAGTACAAGAATGCAAGAGCCTCGCCATTCCCTCGCGCGCTATCGCAACGGCACTACCCGGCGGGCTGCGATGATCCAGTAGGGAATTCTTGATTACGCTCCTCCTTCTTAGGTGCCCGCGTTTTTCGTAGACATCAGAAATGCGTTTTTCTCGGTTCGTATTACGAGCTTGAGTGCCGGCGAATAGGCGGTACTTCATGAGCATGTTTGTTTGAGCGCACTTGATCGCATAGGCGATAAACCGCTCCGGCGAATCTAGCTTCAGCATCACATCGGCCTTGCTGGCCAGTCCCACCGCAACCGATTGAGCGATATCGACTGTGTCATACTTTGAGCGAATGGCTCTTGGTAACTTCATGCGCAGGCGGCGCAGTATGGCTTCGTAGTAGAGCTCAACGATCTTAATCGCCGCTGTTTCGGATCCATCGAGGAGCTGGCGGTATAGATCGTCAAAGGCACCTTGCTTTTCTTGCTGCAACAAATCCATAAAACACCCCAATATGTTGCGTCTTCCTCAGCCCAAATTGCTTCTTTCGGAAAATTATCAGAAACCGTTGCCGAATGGCTGGCGGAAGGCATCCCCGTAATAAGGGAGGCATTGCCCCAAGAACTAGGGGAAATACCACAGATATCCCAAATGCTACCAGCTAGGTATGGCATTTCAAGCTATTCAATCAAAATTATGCGGCAATCGGGAGGTTTAGCTGAATTGAGTGAATGCCGTGACATTAGCAAGCCTGGGGGTGCTGTGAGGGATCATACGGCTGGTTACACGAGTCTGATCGTAACTCGGTGCCGGACGATTGACTGCCTTGCTTTGTCGCACTTGTTACGGGAAACCCCTGGATTTAAGGTACTCCATTCGACAACGGGTCTTGATGATGCCGTTGAATTTTGCAAGTCATTTCTACCAGATGTCGTGATTCTCGACTTGTCGAGCAAAGTCAGCAAAGCGTTTTCTGCTGCAGATCGCATTCTGGCCCTTGAGCAAGACGTCAGCATTTTCTTTCTAGATGACAGCCTGTCCATCACGAGCCTAGAGCGTACTCTTGCGTTGCCCCGGGCCAGCTACTACATCAAGGATACGAGCTTCGATGTCATATGCGGGGGGTTGCAAACAGCTGCTCGTGGGTTTACTTCTCTTGATCCTAGCCTGAGTGGGATAGTCTCCTACGGCCAGGGACTTCGCCGGACTATTAGGTTAGACGGACCGTCTGTTTTGGACCTGACGCGGCGTGAGCGTCAGGTTTTTAAGTTATTAGGTGCGGGCTGTGCCGTGCGGGAGATTGCTGATCAGTTGGGGCTCGCGGCGAGCACCGTGGACAATCACAAATCGCGACTGATGAAGAAATTAGGGGTAAACAAGACGGCACAAATCGTTCGCATGGCCATGCGTGATCGGATTATTGACTGACTTCGCGCATCACTTCGTGAATAATCCATTGTCATCAATGCTGCCCCTGCTGCGATGCACCTCAGCAGAGATATCATAGGAGATGGCCTGCACGGATCCGTCGCACATTGACATGTGCCAGGCGCTGGGATGGGCGCTGCCAAATCGCAAGAAACCCTTGCCGTTCAACTTGGCATTAGTGTCTGGATGCGGAACAAGGTCTATTCGTGTAAATCGGTACAAGTCGGAGCAAAAGCCACTGTAGAGCGTTTCGTTGTCTCCCGGGGACATTCCGTCATGATAATGATCAGGGGCTAGAAATTTTTCGCCTATCAAATAAGTATTCGTCAAACCATCGGTGATTTGCCGGGACTTAACCCCTAGTCGCAGATAGCTGACCCCATCTATGTCATTGGAGGTCTGCCAGTAGTAGTTGGGGTCATCTCCCTCAGAGATACTTTCTGGTCCTGGCCAAGCCGAAACGAGAGAGCCTCCATTTATACTGTAGTCGCTCCTGGCCATGTCATTCGAAGAGCCAGCAGGGTAGGGTCGCGAGAGATAATCCCGCGATTCGTCTACAGCCCATGTCTGGCAGCCTCTTCGTGATGGGCAGAGGAACGCACAAACAGGAGTCCTCAACCGCAACGAGTAGTCTTCATTTTCGGGGACAAGGTTAGTTGTGCTCCCGAGATCATGTATGTCCTTTTGCTCAATGAATGGCAGGATGTTATATGCCCATCCTCCAGGCTGCCCTTGCTTATATCCACGACCTTCTACCCCAATCCATCGAAAGCCCCAGCCTCCGTAGGGATAGTGGCGAACGGTACTTTCGTGTTCGAGCGCACCGAGGCTCAGTTGCTTGAGATTGTTCGTGCAGTGAGCGCGGCGCGCTGCCTCGCGTGCGGATTGGACCGCAGGCAGCAGGAGGGCCACAAGGATGCCAATAATGGCAATTACGATTAGCAGCTCGACCAGGGTGAATGCGAAGTATAATCGAGATTTCACGGGACCAATCATCTATTCAACGGTGCCAAAGTCAGGCTCCAGCCAAGGGAGCCCTTGCATATGCATGGTCTTGAATATCGCGGCGTTGGTGACTTGAAACACTAAGTTTGCCGCAGGAATCTTACTGGCAACCACAGGAGCGATTTCCAAGGTGCCGAAGTCCGTGGCAGGCTTCCACCAGCCCAGTTCGACAATGCTTCGCTCGCCCAGTTGATGCGTCATCAATACAAACGGGTCGGTGAGCCCGCCATCGGGCACGTCCATCGTTAGCCCAAGATCATAGAACAGGCTGTGATGGAAGAAGTTAGGTGTGTAGATGCGTTTCATGCCACTACCTTATCCGGCGTCGTGCCGCGTTTCGGGTCATGTAGCTAATCTAGCTTCGAGGCCGGCTACTAGGAAACAGTTCTTCGCAGTTTTTCTCGGCGGACACAAATCGTTGTCATCGCACGACTTACGCGCTGCACAAAACCTGTCTCGGAAATTCTCCAGAACTCGTGTCCGGTTCGTGGGGCTGATTACGACCAATGGAATGACCAAGAATCTCAGTCGAGGATTCGACCATATGGTCGTCGTAGTACGTTGCGCAAGTATTTCTTAACGCATTCACACACTGCCCATGGACTCGGTGCAACAAAGATTGCGTATCGGTTTCACCCCTTTTTCGAGCGAAGCATAGTCATTGTCCGAAAGGCGAGCAAGGCTGCTGAGCCTGCTGTAGTGGTTCAATTGCAGCTCGATGCAGTGGGTGATCAGATTCAATTCGTCGTCCCTTGTTGGATGCTCGACGAATCCATCTGCGCGTCTATGAAGCCTGCTGAGAAGCCAGTCATTGCAGTTTCTGCCCTTCAGCGGCTCCGAGAACTGGTCGATCAGTTGGCCGCTGCTACTAGCCAAGACGGGGAAGATTCGAGTCCGATGATGGCGAAAGGAGATCGCCATGCAACTCGAAACCAAGCTCAGGCGGCTAGCGGCTCTACTGCCTGCCCGGCAACAGACTCTTGAATTCCTCGGAGACAGCATCTGGAATGAGCTGCCGCAGGGCGACCAGCGAGCCTGCCGGCAAGCGATTGCCAACCTATTGCTCGAAGTCCTACAGGACGAGTCTGACAGCGCATCATACGACCATTCTGAGGAGGAAGACGATCATGAGTGAAAAGCTTCAACAACACCATTTGGATCGTTACGCGTTCGTTTACGTAAGGCAGTCGACCGGTCATCAAGTACGGAACCATGTTCAGGGACGGCAACGGCAATACGACCTCTCAGATCGTGCCCGTGAATTGGGTTTTTCTCAGGTCGAGCTCATTGATGAGGATCAAGGCAAGTCCGGCAGCGGACTGGTGGAACGTCCTGGCTTCGCAGCGCTGTTGTCTGCAGTGTGCGAAGGAAAGGCTGGTGCGGTGTTCGCTTGGAAGCGTCTCGGCTAGCTCGCAATAATCGCGACTGGCATCACTTGATCGACCTCTGCGCACTTACCGCAACATTGATCATTGATGGTGAGGGGATCTATGATCCTCGAGAAGTCAACGATCGGTTGTTACTTGGCCTCAAGGGAAGCTTGGCCGAATTTGAGTTGAGTCTGCTCCGCCAACGCGCTCGCGAAGCCTTTGAGATGAAGGTTGCCGCTGGACACGCGATGTGGGAACTCCCAGTGGGATTTATCCGCAACGAACTCGACCGCATCGAGAAAATTGCCGATCGTCGGGTCCAAGCTGCACTCACGGGAGTCTTTAGAAAGTTCCGAGAACTGGGGTCTGCGAGACAGACTGCCTTCTGGTACTGCGATCATCAGATGACACTACCAGAAGCCATTCATGGAACCAGGAGCAAAGAAATCGTCTGGCGACCGGCAAGTGAAACTCACATTCGCCAGATTCTCAAGAATCCTTGCTATGCCGGCGTGCTAGCCTACGGACGCACTGAAGCAGTTGTCAGCGTGGATGGTGACCGAGCTCGCAAGAGCAAAACTCGTCGCTTCAAACCACAAGAGAAGTGGAAGGTACTGATTCGAGACAATCATGAAGGCTATATTACGTGGCAGGAGTACCTGGAGAATATATCGATGCTCGAATCCAACGCTGCGTCACGAGAACCAAGCGCCGCCGGGGTGGCCAAAAAAGGCTCGGCACTGTTAGGTGGTTTATTGAGATGCAGACACTGTGGTCGAAAGATGTTCGTCGGGTATAGCGGCAAGGGCAGTCGCCATCCTCGTTACTCGTGCCATGGAGATCGCCAATCTCGTGGTAGTGCAGCATGCCAATCCGTTGGCGGCCAAAACCTTGACCGCGCAGTAGCCGAAGTCGTGCTTGAGGCAATCCAGCCGGCGGGCATTGAAGCCGCATTGGATGCGATGCAACAATACGAATCCCAGCTGGACGAGAAACGCCATTCGCTGGAGATGTCCTTGGAGCAAGCGCGCTTTGAGGTCGACCGCGCTCGACGTCAATATGATCTGGTTGATCCTGCCAATCGTTTAGTGGCCAGCGAGTTGGAAGCACGTTGGAATTCAGCCATGGAGCATGTGGCTACCATTGAAAGCCAACTCCGCAACCACCAACATGAACGACTTGAACTCTCGGATGAACAGCAGATCCGTCTGCTCGAACTAGGGCGCGACTTACAATCGCTGTGGAGTGACTCATCGGCCACCGATGATCTGAAGAAACGCATACTGCGCTGCGTGCTTGTGGAAATCGTGATCGGTGACGATCAGCAGCGAGAGAATCACCAACTCGTGCTGCATTGGAAAGGCGGCACACATACCGAACTGTACGTGCCTCGCAATAAGAGCGGTAAGAAGTTCACTGTCACGAGCAAGAAGGCTCTCGAATTGGTCGAGGAACTATCGAAGGTCTGCAGTGACCAAACCATCGCCGCAACGCTCAATCGGATAGGCATGAAGACTGGAGCCGGAAAAACATGGCGTGTGCACAGTATCCATACCGCGCGTCACAGCAATCGGCTGACCAACCATCACATGTCGGATGACTGGGTTACTGTTCAACAAGCCAGTGAAGAGCTTGGCGTTAGCCGCACAGTCATCCGTCGCCTGATTCGCGAGCGCACCCTGCCGGCACTCCAGGTTGTAGAGTCAACGCCATGGATCATTGAACGCGACTCGTTACAGTTGCCAGCCGTCCAAGCGGCTGTAGAAGCCGTGCAGGAAGGCCGTGCACTCACTCAGTCGAACCCCCAACAATCTGAATTCCCCTTCAAATAGTCCATTCTCAAGGAGGTATCGTAGTATGAGTACGCCTTGCTCAGGTCTTTTAACACCCACGGCCTATCCTCGCCGGATTCGATGTCGGACTTAGGTCCAATATTCGCAAGTCGGCAGAGCTCGCGAAATCGATTGTTCGGACGTGAGCCACCTCCGCAAAACACCACGGAATCGGATAGCTGATTGCTTGAATACAGGCTACGAAGATGCGCATGCACAACACGATTCAAAGGTCGGCAGAATGATTCGCCTGTTTTGGGCCGTCGGTAATAGATCCAGCCCCAGCGAGAGAGCGGCTTGATGTTTCGATCTGGACATTCTCGGCTTCAGCAAACATGACGCCAAAGAGCAAACATGACGCCAAAGAATTAGCTCATGCGAAGAAGTAACTCGCCACACTGTCCCGGTATCCACGCCGTAGTGGAAGAAGATGACCAAGGCTGCCCGCCAGTAGTGGCCAACGGAAAGCGGATTGTACCCGCCTTTCGGCCGCTTCAATAAGATATGTTGCAAAGTACAGAGCAATGATCTCTGCTTTGGTGAGAGAGTGTCTGCCGGCAACCTCCCGTTGTGGTCGCGGCTTAGGAAAATGAGGTAAAGTCTCGATGATATCCCTCTCCCAAGCCCATGACATAATCGCTCGGAGATTGGCTCGGGCCGTATTTGTGGTGCGGCCTGGATTTGATCCGTCGTTCACAACTGCTTGCTTGTAAACCCAGTCGAGGAAGTCGCGAATACACTTGCGATCAATCTTTCGACGGGTGCGCCTCGACCCCATAGCCTCCATCTATTGAGAGTGGTGTTGTATTCGTCGTGTGTGCCTTGTGAGGCGTGTCTAGATCGCAGATACTTACCCGAGGCATTCTTTAGAGTCGTCGGCATGGTTGAACTCCAACCGCCGATGCTTGCTTCAATGCGAGATTCCTATTGACCGGCGAATGCTATGCGGCCTGCTGGTGAACGCATTATCCGTTTGGCGCGCGAAGAGTAACACTTTCCACAAATCGTAGTGCCTCTTTTTGGAATAATTCGCAGATTTACGGATTCTAGGTCAAGTAGCAGTCTATCTACTAAAGCAATCTGAGCTTCTGCAGATTGAAAAGTCCTAACGACAATTCCCGCCATGGAATTGCCGCTAGGGCATTGAGCACTTGTATGAATTACTGGTTAAGAATACTCCAGTGTGGGAACCAAACTATTGAGGAGGACGCTGAAGGCAAATTGCTGTATGAGTGCTTCGACTAGCCATTCAATTCCATCCATCATCTGGCCTGCCACTCTTTCGTTTCTCGGCCTTCGTCAATGTCTCCTCTGGCGTGGTAATGCCGTACCACATCGCTAGGCGGGCTACTAACACAACTTTATCAGTGCCAAGTTTCGCCATCGCTCGCGACTTGTGGTTGTCGACAGTGGACGGTGCAAGCTTTAGGAGCTTCGCGGCTTCTTTGACAGTGCAGCCGAGACTGAGTAGGCGGACTATCTCTACTTCTCGTTTAGTAAGTCCGTGTTCTTCCATTGGATTGCGTTATCTGGGTTGTGTGGTTGGGCAAGGCAGTGAACGCAGGCATGGTTCGCAGCTTAAGAATCTTGAAGCTTGGCAACCACACTAATGAGATTGCGAGCAGCATCGATATTGCCAACTTCTCTGACGAATTTCTGAGTAGCCAACAACTGAGAGACACTGACGGAATCAGTTGGAGCCCCCATCCGCTTCGTGCTCGGCTTGCGAGCTCTTACTCTTGCAGATTTCTTCTTGCCATTTCTCTTCGCATTAGAAATCGTAGTGCTTACCTGGGCGGGGGTTACCTTGACGCCTTTGACGGCAAGTGCCTTGCTGATAGCCGTTGGACCCGCACTCGGATTACTCTTGGCGTAGTTTCGAATCACTTGAGCCTTACTGATAGCCTTCTTGCTGGCTCTTGTCTTGGTTGATCGCTTCTTGGATGCTGCCTTCTTCTTAGCCATGCGTAACTCGCTCTGCTGTGGGAATGCTGGTCCTGTGTCTCATCAACCTCGATGATTCTGTATTCGGTGCTATAGAGTTATCGCTCACTAGGGGCGTACAGTCGGTACCTATGAACGAATAAAGGGGGATATCCTTCATATCTCGCAGGAAGGATTGATATGTTCCCTACAATAGTTGCAGGCGGAACTAGTGAGAAACCGTTCGGACAGCGGAAATCCGGCTTAACCCATGTGGACTAACGACATCCCGAGAGAACAAGCGAGGATTTGAATATCCAAACCACCTTGAGAGTCCGCAAGTATAGTTTGCCGAGGCATGGAACAGCAGCCTCCTTGTGTACGAAAACACTTGCAGTTGGCTATGCTTGCAGCCCCATGAGCGAATGTTGGGATGTCATCTAAGTGATACCACAATAAATGACCTCGTTCGCTGTCCATCCCCTATTCCGCGGCACAGTTCGTCGGTCCTTCGATCCAATGTGCAAAGGCGGTGAAGTTGACAGATGCGGGGTAAGAGCAACACGGACTCTTCAGCGATAACACTACAATTGGCCGAAAGATGAAGCAAATACAAAAGATTGGTATATCGCTATTTCTCGTCGTAGCTGCTGGATATTGTACTGAAGCAGAAGAATTGTAGATGAGCCGCGCTCTTGATGACGCAACCGTGAGGTCCTTTCTCGCTCGGGACGCAGATTCATAGTCCAACGGCGGTCAATTTCACCTCTCCGTGAGGTGTTGAAACGGGCCATCACGATGGACCCAATTCGTGTCGAGCAACTTCGCAGCCGGCGACCATCGCCACGCGCTCCCACTCGTACAACACTTGGATATGCCGTTTCTGCCTACGGCGCCTTTGAGCCGCGCACGCCCCCGTCGGCAACAAACCAAAACGGGCTCCTGTGGTAAGGTTGGGTAGGAAGCGTTTCGTAACATCGGACATCAGAGGGATGGGCCGCCCGCCTGAGTTCGAATTTTCACCTCTGTAGTAATCGAGCGCTGCCGTCAACTCTATATACGCTACATTTATGTTTCCTTCTGAGAGCAATACTTCCCGACGGAAGTCATCGGAGTTTTCCTCCATCAAACCGCATTGCCTCGACACTGTTACCGGGAGAGAACGAGAGAACCTCTTCACAGAGTTGATCGTTTGGTACCCTGCGGAGTGACCAAGGGAACTCACAGCTAGTCATTTTCTTGATTGCTGACTTCCCCAGCTGAAGTGTCATATCGAATCACGAAACGAGGCAGATGAGATGGAGTACCACTAAATCTAACAGTTGCCGTAAACGGTGAATCCCACTGCACGACGCCTGATTCCTCGCTTAAACTGCCTAACTTTGGTTTCCCAATTGATTCCCCCGATAACAAATGCAGGCCGTCGGTTAGCATCTTCAAGCCTTGAGAAAAAACTGGCAGTTCTGCGTCAGCAGCTCTCAGCAAATAGCTTTTGATCTCTTGTTCATCGCCGCGTTGATGGATCTGTTGCCAGGCCCAAATAATTGCCCCGTCAGCCAGCTCAGGCCACCAATCTGCAAGGTTTCTGGCCCAGTCTCGCATCAAGTCAAATCTTCGAAGTCGCAGCAACAAATACGCCCCAACGGCAGCAGCACTTGGATCCAACTGCTTCTGCTGGAACATAGTTTCCGCTTTATGAGCCCAACTGGTCATCCCTTCAGCCGAGTAATAATCGCCCCTATTTAAGTAACTTGATAGTGCATCAGCTTGCGGACTTTCGGTTGCAACTTCAACTATGAGGCTTGGGGCACTCCGTTTGTTGAACTCCATGTAAACGAAGACTGAGCGAAGCCGTTTCGGAAGGCGCACTGAAAGTTCCCATTCCGTGTCCCATGCTATCAAATCAAGAGCATCGGCAGAGCTGGGGTGAGAGAAATCTCGGTAACTTGCGTATTGGCCACTCCCTTCGCCAGGTATAGCGAAGTCATTATCGGTAAGCTTCAATTGCACACCAGAATCTAAAGGAATTGTAGGCTTTACGACTGGTGGTGCATGACTTTCAGCAACGAACAAGTCACCCTTGACGTTACGCTGCATGGCTTGATTCTGAGAGAGGCCTTGCATACTGACATTTCGGACATCCTCTCCAGGCTGACGGACCACCAGCGATTGCCCAGAAGCGAGGTGTACACGAAGAAAAGAATCTTCACTGGGCACTTCGATCTCTGAGGAGAGCTGCCCAGAGTCCATCCAAAGTCTTTGCACAGTCTGCAGATCAGGAGCAACGACTTCTACGGATGCCGAAGGCATATCCTGATCAAATTTGATTTTGATACGATCGCTCATACTGGCTCCACACGATCATATACCGGAGGCATCAACGTATCTTTCTCAAGGATGCTGGGGAGCGTCTGAAATTTGATGTCGATGGACCATTCACCTGCTTCAACATGCTTGACCCACGGACGCGGTTCGCCTCGTGCTGAGCTATGCGACGTCTGGTTTCGCTGCAGCTTAATAGAGGATTCATCGTTTGCTTGTTGACTGCTGCAGCTGATCGAGGTTTTCACCATTCCGTGCGGTGGGAGGCAGATCGGTTTTGGAATGCCATCGACGTCAGGATTGCTGGTGAGCGGATGACCAGTGGTCTTTGCGATAAATTCAATGATTTTGGCAATGCTATTCCCTAAGGAAAAGGTGTCGACAGTCCATTTGCCACCTTGGTTGTTTGCTCCCGCACCTTCTAACGACTCGAGCAAGGCTTGTGAAAAGTAGGTGCTATCGTCATCAGGACCATATGCCAGCATACCTTCTGCGGCCGCAAAATAAGCGGCTGACGAATCGACGTGGTCAAGTATTGTTGAACTGCAAAAACTCTCACCACTAGGATTGTTGTGCACAAGGGCATCAATGGGCGTCTCTTTACACGCATCTATGAAAAACAACTGCGTATTCGCCGCATTGGCCCTCATGCCAATCCGCATTTCGGTAAAGTCGATACAATTCTTCCATAACTTGGGGCTGTTTGGACTCCCAAAATCGGATGGCAATAGAAAATGAGACACGACACTTAAGCCATGTCCGGCGAAGTAAAAAAGTGCAACATTGTCTTCTTTCGCGTTGCACCTTGTCCACCACTGGTCAAAGGAATCTTCAATGTTCTGCATCGTTGCGGGTTCAATGGTCTGCCGGGTACCTTGATCGTCAATGATCTGCCCATCGGGTGACATTAACACTTCAATCGACCCCAGGGGGGTTGCGAGCCTACTACGATTTTTCATGAGCCACTTAGAAACCGCCTTGGTCGTGATGGGCGTTGTCGTTAATTGCTGCAAGCCAAAATTTTCGACGGCAGGGTCACCGCCCCCGCCTGACATGTGTGGATATTCGCCAACTCCCACAATGAAGGCATGCACCCGCCCTTGCGACAGATCGATGCCTTGCTCATCACTTGGCCACAATAGTGTCATCTGGCACTCCGCGCTACAACGAATTCACTCTGGCAACTAATCGTTCGTAGAACTCTGCCTGCTCAAAGTAAGCACTGTGAGCCTTAATCACATAGGTTCCCGTGTCATAGTGCAAGTCAAAATTGACTCCATCAAACACTCCCTTGACGCCGTAAGCAAAAATATCAACTTCATCGTACACATTGATCCAATTGAGTATGTTGTCAGGTTTTGCGACTTTCTGGGGTTTCTTGACTCCAGGCTTGCTCGCGTGATAGAGCTTCATCTCCTCAAAATGTGCGACCTGCGAACCAACGGTGATAAACAGATCTATTTCGATATCAGGCCTGAAGTGACTCAGAATGTCGTAGGAAATGACGCCTCCTAGACTATGCCCGATTAACACCAAAGGTTCATCTGGGGCCTTCGCAATTGCTTCATCAAGTGACACTATGATTCTTTTGGGGATCTCTCCCGGATCATTCTTGTCTCCTCGTCCATCGAAGTAGATGAAGATGTCTCCAAAAAATCGACCAAGGATCCCGTTCAGTGATTCCCGAGAGCGCGCCAACGCTTTTGTCGAGGCGAAATCGCCAGCCTTGTTCAACGCGGAACCGGCCATCCTTTGAGCGCTTTGCTTCAGTTTTAGCACACCCTGCTTGATATTGTTGAGGAGCCCGCCACCTAATGCCTGGACCCCACCTTGGTGCTGTTTCACCTGAATCTGTAACTCGTTGATAAAAGTCTGGTCATTGGCGACGTTGGCTAGCCAGGGAGGACTTGGAATACTTTTTGCGTACTCGGAGATGGCCATGATGAATTTTGCCGTATCAGCTGCGGCATTGTTTCCCGCCCCTGGATTCTTGATCGCCAGCTCGGCTACAACATCGATTGCAGCGCGAAAATCGTGCTTTGCAAGTTCGGTAAGCGGCTCATTTCCCATAGGCCCAGGCAGCGCATCACGAATCAGTGCAATCAGCGCTGCATCATCAACGTTTCCGGCACCACCTAGGGCTTGTAGGTCACCTTTAGGAAGTGAGTCCATGCCCCACGCGAATGAAGCTCCCAAGTCTCCCCAGTAAGGTGGTTGCGTAGGGAGATGGGGTGGGCTGCCGAGAGTTTTTCCGTTGATGGTGACACCACCAAAGTACTCAGCGAGAAACTCGTAGAGAGTTCTGACACCCGCCCGATAAGAATCACTTTCACGATTGTTAACACCGTGAACAAATACGATTGACATCTCTACTTCCCTCAGGGCTAGAGAGTGGGTTAAACCTAAACAGCGGATCTGCACAAATCAGCAGCAGGCTCAGAACAATTGCCCTGCGACTAAAAAACAACGCGGCTTGTTCTAACGGTATGGGTCGCGAGAATCTTCTGTGGTTACTAAGTACCAGTCAGCTCCTAGGCATTCCCCAAATTAGCGGACGTCCAGATGTTTACAAAGAAGTAATACTGCCAAAATACGCAAAATCAGCTGAAGCATCCTCGCGGGCAATTTGAAGCACCTTGCTGAAATCGAGCCTTCTTGGGACAGGCTTCCGATCAGACCCCAACACATGAGCGCCGGCTGGGAACGTCAAGGTCTCCGTCCTCCTGATAAGTTTGAATTAAGTATATGTCAACCAAAGACTTAAAGGAAAACAGGGGAATATACCCCAATATCCCAAGCTTCTTCAAAATGGGCAATCTGGCTTGGAGAAAGTGGCTCTCTGACAGAGCCATCCGAGAACTTTGACGAACTTTTGGTTCTTTTGGGCTAGGAACAAACAGATGTGCTCTCAGATCGCCCTACCAGCGCTGCACAGCCTGAAAGCGGATAGAGTGCTCACTACTGATTTACACGTATGGTTGATTGAACTGTAATGAGAGCAAACTAGGACATACCTTCACCCTCTCTAGGGTGGTGGCAGTTTTCCGGCCGCACGCTAGTTGACTGGAGGAAGTCGGGCCTGAGTAATCTGTTGTCTTAAACAGAGATGCTGTCGTGCATGATTGTGGTAGGTATTTTAGGAGTCTAGAGATCTGCACCGATTACAAGTAGACACATCAAAGCAGAAGCTGTCTCTCGAAGCGAAGCCTTGTGAAGAGGCCCAAGGCCACCGCCAACATCGAGACTGAGGCAGGCTCTGACTGAGTACAACGGCAACGTCACCATCAATGGCATTGCCCGCCAAAACGGCGATGCCGAGGTTGACGGTCCCACGACCATCAATGCTGGCATCCTCGATATGGATGGTGGTGGGAACACAACGTGGGATGTCGGCCATAGCTTGACAATCAATGCTGCGGGTGTCGATTCAACAATCAGTAACAGTTTCGACGGCACGATCAACATCGGTGGCGGATTCCTACCGAAGCTGACCATCAACCTAGACGAACCCGCTGACCATTGGACGATGGCCGGCGAGATGAATCTCTCAGGATTGGCCGTCGTGCCGTTTCCCATCTCGCGCGTGGCAGGCTCCCACATGAGTATCACTGGCGAACTGAATGTCGCGCAAGCGATCGGGATTAGTGCACCCACAACATTTGACAACAGTAGCCAAACAACGTTTGCCGACCCTGACACACTGCTCATCCTGAGCGCCGCGTCGACGGTGCGTCCAAACGCTACGTTCCTCGGCCAAGGCACGCTTGTGAATATATCGTCAGAAGGGATGACTTTCGAAGATGGTGCTTCGCTTGATGAAGTAGGTCTTGGAAACGCAGGCTTGCTCGAAGTTGGTAATTCTCCAGGAATCGCCGCCGTCGACCGATTTGAGAATACCGAGGACGGCACCTGGCTAGTCGAGATCGGCGGTCACATTGCCGGCGACGAGCATGATTTGCTGTTGGTCACCGATGGCGAGACGATACTCGATGGATTGATGGAGGTGGAGCTGATTGATGCTGGCGCAGGACTGTTCCTACCTGAAGTCGGGGACGAATTTACCGTGCTAACTTCGTTTGACGCAGTTAGCGGTGCGTTCACCAACGACCCCGTGTCGTTCGCCGCCGGACAGTCGTTTCATTGGGAATTGCTCCACCATCCCAACGATGTCACCCTCAGATTGGTGGACATTGGTATTGTCCCAGAACCAACGTCCGTGGCTATGCTGATCGTCAGTTTAGTTGGCTGGAGTATCAGCAGAAAGTGCTAGGCTGACCCACGTGCGATCTCCAACTGAAAGCTGGCTAACAACAGGTTGAGTGTTACTCGGCTGGTTCTGACGCGGCTCTAGTTAGCGCACTTTGAAATTTCTCGAAGCTCTTACGTGCTTCCGTGTCGTTGGAGTCGAAAAACTCCTGATCGAAGTCAGCCTCATTAAATGTGCCGAACTGCCCAGCAAGAACCAAGCTCTCGTCGCTCGAAGGTGTAGACTTGAGTATGGGAGATCCAGAAACCATTTCAGAAGTTCCTCCGGTCGACACCTCTGTACTAGCCCAGGATGCCGCCCTGGCTATCGGCCGTGGTAGATCCTCAGATGCCAACTCCTGAAGATGCTTGATCGCGACCTCGCCACCGATACAGCGCATCGCCTGAATAGCGCGTTGCCCGATTGAGATCCTCTCATCCCGCGCAAACCTGTTAAGCATCATAAAGTGCTCGGGCCCGCCAAATCTAGCGACAACCTGAAGCAGGAGATCGAGCACTTCTTCATCGTTCGCGTACTGCGCGACGAGGTCTTCAAACAGCAGCCACGAGGCCACGTTGAACTGACTCGAGGCTGACGTTCGCGCTGACCCTCGCTGGGAGGCGTCGAATCCTTCGAGGTGTTTCGAAACCATTGCAAGCAACGTGTCACGATCTTGCGGCCAATTTACTTCGGTCGCGTGGCTCGTCTCAGATTGATCGATAACCATCATATGTAAACCATTGCATACTATCTGTCAGACGTCAATTGAAGAACCTATAATACCCCTAGAGCTTAACCTTTAGCAGTAGGCTTGTGAGGGTTGCCCAATCGGCCAGGGGTACCTCACACCACTTCTCTGCGATGGGTAGTATCGAATCTCCTTTGGTCTTGGTCTGGGGAGTTGATCCTCCTCCTGAAAACCTGCTCGGCAGAGCCTCCAGCACCAAACCAGCTACACTGGGTGCCAAAGTCAATCGATCAGAGTAAGCATCGAAAACCCGTTCAGCTGAAGGAACGAAACAGCGATCGCGTAACGGTCTGTGTGGAGGGTCAAAGCTCGTGATATTCGCAGTATAGTAGCCCCACTTTGCGTCAGCCATCCCGGAGTCAGAGATTAGCGATTCCAGATCCGATTTTATTGCTTCTGCGCGGGTGGCAATCTCATGCCCAGTCACTTGTCCCGTCCCCGCGCGGCGAGTCAGGCCACTACTCTGTATTAGCCAAGTATTATCTCCTAGCTCACCAATGTGTGTGCACATGTACAGGCTCAATGGGATGTCAGCTGCCGCAAAATCAGGTATACACAGGTCAATGTTGGGAAGTTTGCCATTCGCAACCAGCATTAATGAACGGTCCGTCACGCGATATTTCGAACGTCCCACTGCGCGGACCAAGTACTGGCAGCCTAGGTTCACCGGCGGGGCAGCTTTTCGTCTCACGGTAAGGGAAATCGGGAAGTCCCCGCCCTCGACATACTCGTCCACCTCGCCATGAAAGAACATCGCTTCCGGAAGGCCAGGGTGAGGTTGCGAAAGCTGACTCAGGCGTGAGAGAATTCTGCTCGGCCTAATGCACTTCTCAGAGGATTTAAACAGACCACCAGGAACTTCCCCTGGCAGAACATGGTGATTACTAGCAGCAGCAATGGAGGTATCGGCGTCTAGCCCACTCGATGTCCAGGCATTTTGCCATCGTTCACGTGTGTCGATCGATCGGAAGCCATAGTAAAAACTGCCTTGTTCATCCCAAAGGCTCGCCGCCGCCCACATTTCACGGACAAGTCGAGGATCTTTGCGAGCATACGCATAGCCTTGATGAATAACGCCCTGCGCATGCGCGGATTCTCCAGCTCCGGCGCCAACGATTGCGACCCGACCGCCTCGTTCGCGCACTCGAGATGCGATCTCGATGGCCGTGACACCCGATCCAATAACCGCAACATCAACTTCAGTTGCCATGCGATCACCCTGGCTTTGTAACAAAAAATCGCTAGGATACCGAAGTCTGGAGTAACGCACAACTGAACCAGAAGGAAACACCCCAAAAATGGCAGCTGACGTCAGACAGTGCGAATATGAGGACTACGGTGCATTCCTCGGTTTTTTCGACCACTCCCGTGTGATTCGGTTGGAAGAGACAAGAAGCGGCTTGGACAAAACCGGAGGATTTAGATCCAACCGGTTAACAGGCATCCGAGAAAGATTCTGCGAAGTTGCAGAACCTCACATAAAGCCAGGCACGCAGCCTCATTTTGCAACGACGTTCGGGCACACGGATGATCTTGCTCTCGCTTTCTTCGATCATGTGCGTGATTTTTCACGATTGGTGTCTTGGCCGCAAGAGCTAGAAAATTACACCATAGCGATGATACCCAAACTTAGCAGTATTATTGAATCGGAAGAGAAGTCGCATTTCGCAGATCCAGCTGAGGCGATTAAGGAGCTGGATAGCGACGAACACCCACTGATGACCGTGACACATCTAAAACTCAACGGAATCGCCGCACTAGCTTTTGGTCTTCATTTACAGTTGGCTGCCTTTGAAGTGATCGCGGCGAGAGTTGAAACCATCATCGATCTGGCAGTTAAGACGCCGTTGCGTTCAGAGCACACGATTTTGTTTAGCAACTTGGACGATTTTTCAAACGTCAAGTGCCTACTTCTCGATCCAATGTCGGCAGACGACATAATAATGGTGTGCTTCTGTCGCAATTTCTCTGTCGCTGGCAGCCTATTGCGCGCGATTCGCTCTCTAACGTTTGGCGATCTGACGACAATTGCACCGGAGGACCCAGATTGCGTAACCACTCAATGGCGGCATCGATTGAACGACACGAACCAACTCGACCGTTTCGACCTAGATGCAGATCCGCCGCCCCTCTGTGAGCAGGCGCTGGTGGACTTTTCCGACGGAAGAACCACAAAGCTCTCAGACGATTCTATCTCATCCAACCATTTATTTATCTCTTCGTATACGACATTGTCGGTTAACGGTGGCATGGAAGATCTCAATGCCAGATCGAAACATGTGCGAGGAGTTGTTTCGATGCACGGGACGGTCGACGTAAGTCCAGGACATTCGAGGCAAGTCATTGACAGGATGCGGCACAAGGCGAAGAAAACCGGCAGCCAAGAAATAGCCATTCCAAAGAATGTGGAGGATGAATGGACATTTGCCCTTCCAGGACGCAATGACTTGCTCTTCTCGCGTGGCGAGCGAGCCGTAAATTTTTCAGATGGAGTCACTTCCTTAGAAGATGCCTTGCAACTGACGAGTCGGATGTTTGAAGACGAGGCGATAGAAGGAGAGAGCAACCCGAAGCAACAGGGTGAGGTAGTTGAATCGGGATTTCAAGACATGTCGACTTACTTGAGCATTCCGATTCCGTCGTTCAGAAACTTAGCACAACATCAGGACACCAGGGAGACCGTGCAGTTCTTGAGGCTCGCTAGCATGTTAGATCCGGAGGTGTCGGCGAGTCACTTTTGCGGGATGTCAAGATTGGAGGACTTAGGGGCCCGTCTTGAAGGTAAGTTTGGCCAATCTCTTGAGGACCAACTCGCCAATATAGGCCTATCTTCTCCAGCACGCGGTTCGATCATACGATTATACAACCGATTCATCGCTGCAATTGCCGATCCGCTTGTTTTCGACAGCGTTGTCGATTTGATCGACTGTTTCTACAGTTTGCATCATTTTCTCTTTAATACGATCCCCTACACAATTGATCAATGCGAACCGCAGTTCATGGCTGGCGTCCTACATCGGCACAAAATGATCGTTATTGAAGCGGCCGAAGAGTTGTCAACGGCTTTTCGGGTGCGAATGGCCTGCGCGAACTCCAAGCACGATATCCACGATTATCAGATGGGAATCGGCGGTTCCATAAACAATCTGTTCAGTTGCGCGGATGCTGTATTGAAGTGTGCCTCTGGGTTACTTCGAAACTACTCTCTGCATGGCGAAGGGTATGCCAAAGAGAGAATGTTCGGCTTGGTCTCCGCACAGCTTAATGAGCGCGCCAGCGCCCAGATCCAAGCATTTGGCGGACCTGGCGTTCGCTATTTCAACCTCATCAAGATGGATATTGCGCATTTGTTTCAGCCCGAGCAGCTGGTCCGAATACTCCACGAGTATGCCCATCTATTTTATCTCAATCGATACCGAACAGGAACCACGAGTCCCATAGACGCAACGAGTGACTTTGCGTTGCCTACAGGGAAGATCTTCATGGAAGACATCGAACCTGCAGCGAGTGAGTTATTCGCCGAAGTATTTGTGTGCACCTTCGTGTTCATCAGGGATGTCACTTTGTATCGTCGATACAGCGTGAACGAGTTTATGGTTTCCAAGGGGGAGGTTTGCTTGCATGGAAACGGTGGCGTTACGTCTTCTTCGAAAGGCTTCATCGAGATACTCTTCAGGATTTTCGTCGCGTCCGAGATTGTACGCTCCGGAATTGAGAACATGCTTGATTCCAAGGAGCCGAGTTTTCCGAACATGGACGACTTCAGCGTGTCGTTTTCCGATTACGTTGTTTCAGAAGCTCACAAGGATGAAGGGCTAAGGAAGCTCAATAAAGACGAGGTTGCGGCGTTCGCGAGGAGTGTAGCGAGAATCAAGTACTGGCACTTGGCTTTGCTGGGGCCGAAGTTCTCCAACGATATCATCGATGTCTTCGAATCACATTATGGCAACAGGAACGTAGATTCTCTTCTGTCGCAAAGAGCATATGCAGGTGAATGTCTAAGAAATCGTATCCCACTACCGATCACCTATACTCAGGGGCCTACCATTGACGAGTTCGGTATCGTCTGTGCAACGCTTTACAATCAGGTCGTCGGAGATGAGGATGAGTCATCTAATTTCGGTTCTTACTGTGCGGGTATGAAAACGCTGTGGCACATTTCTACTCGTCAGCGCGCCCGTCGCATTTCAGAACTTTTTTCTGATTAGGTTGAGCCTAAGAGCTCGGTGCGACACCTTGAACATCTAACAGCACATTAAATGCGTGACGTAACGGAGGCGTCCGTGTGGAACATTCAAATGGATTCGCGGACCGCTACCCGTTTGCCAAGTTACGAATTGACCAAAACGGTAGTCTCCGTCAAGAAGCTATGTAAGCCGGGTTTGATAACTTGGAAGCCCTTTGACTTCCTTTCCAAGCCTGAGGAGCTGAATCATGGCAAAGATATTGGCAATTGACCTGGGCAAGTACAAGAGCGTCGCCTGCACTTTCAATACCAGCGATGGCGAGTACGTTTTTCAGACGGTCCCAACAAGGCCTGCGAATTTCCAGGATTTGTTTGCTGCCGAATCTCCAGATCGGATTGTTATCGAGATTGGTTCACAGGCAGGCTGGGTTACCGATCTTGCCGAGGCTATAGGAATAGAGATCGAGGTTGCCAATCCTAATCACGATGCCTGGCGTTGGAAGAACGTCAGTCGTAAGACTGACCGCGATGATGCCCTGCGACTAGCTCAGATGTCAGATCTGGGTAGCTTGCCATCGGTTTACATGCCGAAGAGGACCACGAGACAACCCAGGTTTCGTAGATCGAGCCGCCGCCCCACTCCTCCGCAGCTACGCTGCTCCGGAGTGCGGCGGCAGCCCTGCCAAGCAGGGCTCCCAAATCAATGTGCGCATCTTGACGGACACTACCAAACCGTCCATTAGGGGGCGCGTTAAAACCGGCCATATTTAAGGAGTGATGGCTCGCCTGCGATCCTACAGGTTTTTGATGCTGGTCAGGGATATTCCAACCGTAAGATTGCCGAACTGACCGGCATTCACCGCGAAACGGTGGGTCGGTATGTCAATCTGGAACAATCTGAAAACCAGCCAAACGCGCCCACCGGGTCGGATGAAGACAATCATCCCCCACCTTCTCCAACTTCCGGCCCTGCGAGTGCTTGCGAACCGCACCGAGAAGTACTCGAGTCGAAGTTGGAGCAAGGGCTTTCTGCGCAACGCATCTGGCAAGACCTCATCGCTGAGCACTAGTTTACCGGCAGCTACTACAATGTGCGCATATTGACGGACACTACCGACATGTGTGTTTCAACGAGCGTCTAGGAAGCCCTTCTGATGCAGTATGTCCGGTTGATATCCATTGACAACCTTGTTGAACAGGACGCCAAATTGTTACTCCGAATGCTGATAGCTGACACAACATTATTATCCAGGCTGTAAACAGCCCGAGGGTGAGAAACTAAACGGTATGCTTGAGCGAAAGATCGCCCACGCTCCAAACCGCATCATGTTGTATTGCCCCTAGCTTCAAATATTCCTTCGTTTGCTGTGCCGCAATGTCGCGTAGATTATAGCTATAGCCCCTGTTTTCACTAATGGCACGTAGCCTATCAACATAGTTTGAGCGAATCCACTCACCTAGTATAGGAATCGATAGACTATTCAAGCACCTGCTAATGTTATTCTGGTCAGTTGGAGATACTTTGCACTTTGCTTGCAATCCAGTAATCCAATTGCTTTCATGTTCTCGAATAAGGTGCAGAAAACGCAATGAATTAGCAAATGTCTGCTCTGCATCAGAAGCTTGAATTCGATATCGGCCTCGACGTTTTTTTTCCGGGGTCCCTAGAATGCGAACCGCCGTTATATCTACATACGCTGGTTGCGATACGAGATTCAGCAAAGCTTTCAGTGAAGTTAGCTGATACCTAAACGAACTGTCTACTCTGGGGCGACCGATGTAACCAAATTGAGCAAGCTTTAAAATTGTATTATCGACATCTCCTAGCATTAACATAGATGCATTCGAAGCAAGTAGTTTATTACTGTAATTACCATTACCACAACTAACTAGTGAGCCTAGCACAAATGCTGCATGCAGATAAGTCTCCATTGGGTCAGGCGATTTCGGAAACCACTCTCCAACTCCCTTCGCATCGCCGAGTGCCTCTGACATTCCACTTGCTCCGGTAATCAAACCAATTAGAACATCATAATTACTAGTGGCTTCGTTAGTGCGAACTCGATTTTCAATGGCGATACTACTCGCAATTCGTCTTTGAAATCGCTTGATTCTTCGCAAGGAGCTACCACATAGAGGTGCTATGATAGTTGTTGCAACGTGCTTAGAGCGTTTGTTTTCGTCGAATCCTCCTGATGCTGCTTTGCAGATACCCTTGGCGATACCTGGGACGCGGAGGCTAGGGATTGGGATGGAATATGTCGCTTTTTCATCCGGTGAAATTTCATCTTCCAAATCATCTAAGTCATCCGTCACAAGTGAAACAAAATGCTTTGAACAGTAGTCTACCACGAGCTGATAGTTAGCGTTGCACAATTCAATTACATGATCCGATGGTAGTCCTTTATGGTAATCCAGACGCCGATCGTAGGTGTCGGGGCGGACCGCGTAAACATAGGAAAAACTAGTCTCGGACAGATTGTCCTTTGAATCAGCCACGAGTTTTTCCAGCCGAAGTATCACATCTCTAACATGCTCAGCATCGATAAAATCGCTATCGTCTATCAACAGTACTAGAGGCATTCTCTCCGAACTAGGCTCCCTAGAACGTCTTAGGTAATGAAAAGCTAACCGACAAAACTCGGAAGCTTTGTCGTCATCAATTTGCAGACTATCGGCCTGCTGTTTCAAATGTTCAGCTTGCTCTGTATCAGGGTGTGACCTCATTTGGCGATCATCTCGAATCATTGCCCATTCATTTTCCTTTAATAGTCCCTCATAAATGCTAAGAAGTTGGCGTCGCAAACTCCTACAAACCAGTTGAGCAGACACTTCAGGATCAGAGGATTCCTCTAATGTTGCCTCTAGAACGACCCATCTGCTCGGTGAAGCAGGTGGCAGGCAGTTTCTAGCATTCGCAATCCACCTGTCGACGCCTAATGTCCGCATATCTTCCCAGTAATGTCTGAGAAAACCAAATACAAGACGGAGGAATGTTGATTTTCCGCAGCCAGCTTCACCAACCACAAACACATTCCTAGGAGGAGATTCATTGGACAATAGATCAAGTAGTTCATATTCCTGCGCAAACGGCGCAAGTTGCATTCCGTTCTCATCAGTTCTTTGTGAGCAATAACCACCCATTATGCCATCGCAGCTTACCTCATGAAGAATGCGTTGCAACTCAATTTCGCTTGCTAGAGAGCCATCGAATAGCGTTTCAGGAAAGCCATATTTATAAGCATTGCTGTAACGATCCGAAAAACGCATTCTATTCCTCACAATATCAGTTGAACAAAAAACAAACCTTATCACCACCAACTATTGCGGCGAAATTCAATGGGCTCTGGCTACAGATCGATTCCTCCAATACGTCTGAAGCAAATCAGGGTTTTCAAGCAGAAATGTTGCCGAGTCTTGAGCCATAGATGGACCTGCATCCCCAATTGCCTCGTGTTCCACAACCAAGGAAATAAGTTTGTGGAGCTGACCAAAGTAAGCGAACAAGTTGATCCAATGCTCTATTCCCTTTCCAAGTGAAGTCTGCTGCCCATGAGAATTAGTATCGTTCATGTGAATGACTAAAATATTCTCCGTATAACACTCTAGGAGTTTCTGCCAATAATCTTCAAGATGTTCCCCTCCCAGAAGACATGCACGCCTAAGGTAATAAGTATCAAGCACAAGATTGCAGCCCGTATCTATAATGGCCTTAATGCAATCCTCACCCGCAGACAAGTCAAAGTCGTACAGATGATACGCGAAAGCAAATTGTTGCGAGGATGCATTATGAGATTTCATTGCCCCTGATATGACATTGGCAAAAAGTTTGTATTTCTCCAGGTCACTTTGCAAATAATCTGGGTCTCCCATAAATGTCAGCACAAAATTCTTCCAAATAGCACGACGTGGATAACTACTCATGATATTTTCTACCGCCGTGCTAACTACTGATTCAGCCATAGACGTAGAAAGCGAACAAAGACAAGGCAAATGCAATCCAGAGCATGACAAACCTATTTCTCTGGCTAGCACGAGAAAATCTTTTAGCTGCATATGCCCTCGTGCTGAAACCTCTATCGATGTATATCCACATCTACGGGCATCCTCTAGGACACATCTGTTTTTTTCTACTGTGCCTTTGTATGCATCTGAGGACGAGGCAGATCGCCGAGGAGAAAAATTATGACGCAGAGTCCAGGTTTGCAAAGAAAAATAACTAGGAAGATTGCTTGGCATCGCCTACTCCGGCCACTGTGCGGAAATGATCAAACGCGCAACAAGTGCACCCAAGGCGAGATAGCCTGTAGTCACCATCATCGCGACAACAAAGTACCCAAGCAGTGACCCGTTAGCTGGGCTAATGTCGCCGTACCCCAAAGTCGTCATTGTTACTATGGTATAGTAAAGCGACTGCCAGTAAGTTAGTTCTGAAACTACATCACCGATTTTGAATGCCTTAAATTTTGAAGTATATAGAATGGACAAAGAGAAAATGAAAATTGCGGAAGAATACACAGCGAATAAGTTGCGAAGTTCGAATCCGTATCCGACGATACGCCAAAAAAAACTCCATGCCCAACGCGAAGGGGCAGAATGCGTAGTTAATAGCTGCTTCCAGTAATCGCGACGAATAGCGAGTGCCATTTTCGATTTTGTGTATGGTGTAACTCTAGCCACCGAGAATGGCATCCCTACAAACGATGAGTGATCGTCTACATCTTCAAAGTCAAATAACGTGTGTGTGTCTGGCACAACTAAATCAAATTGGCAATGATGAAGAAAAGCTCGGATTTGAGTTCCTTCAAGAACTCCCTCTTGCAAATCTACTCTATCAAGTACGCAAGGTATGTCATCGTCTATACGTTGAAACACAGATTTGATTACTTTAGCCTCTGCTAGATCACAATCAGTAAATCTACATCCCTCAAATCTGCAATTTTCGATAGTTGCTCGTCGCCACCTGAGGTTTTGGAAATCACAATTAATAAATGTGCAATTTCGCAAGATGTATCGCCGCGCACTAACAGCATTGAATAATCCGTCCTTGGCTTTGCAGCGATTTAGAAGCACTATTGGCCCAAAGCGTAGATTCTCCATTTGCACATTGAATAATTCGACTCCATTCTCAGTGTCGATTGTTAAGCCTCTATTATTTTCGTTCTCCTTTTCCAATGGCTCACTCCAGCTTGGAGGATGCTTTCCTTGGCTGTGCATTTCATTCCATTCGGCAATTTTACATGGATTACATGACCGGAGAAGTCGCTCTGCTTCGTCGGTAGACAACGTAAAACGTCTGTTTGCTGACATCGCAGCTCCTTCGAGGACATTTGCAACATCCAATAGTTTCCATCGGCCCAGACACAGGCTTTAGCACTAGCTTGCAGTGCCTACTACTTTCTTAATGCTCGTGGAATAAGCTCTTCCAATAAATATGCTATCCCTTTGTATTGCGTAACCGGTTCTTATTTGGGCATCTTCAGGAAGCCCGCTAACAGATTCTTCTGAAGGATGCATTGTTGCCCTCGTGCGATCATCCATCATGGATCCATGTCGTGGCTAAAGGCTCTACACCTAATATTAATCGTGCCAACAAACCTAATTTCCTACTGCGACACGTATTCTCCTGGCCACACAAGTCAAATGGATTTGATGCCATAGTTGAGATATGCATTTAGTGGTTCGCCTAATTCTGGCGAAGTTCTAAGAGTGACGAATGACAATGCAATGATCTTCCACACAACGAATTCCTGGTAGTAGCTTTTTCACATCTAGTTCTGAGATTAGACCCAACATTAGCCAAGGATTTATGCAAGGACATGGTGTCTAAGCACTGACGGCGAATGTTATCAGCGTAACATTGAAGGCTGGCGTCGGCTTAGAATCCGCCGTCGCCAGATACACACTACTTCCTAGATGAATTGCTCCGACAGCGAAAGGAAAGAGCCGGTTCGGAAATCGCAAACTCTTGACAGCTACCCCCTCAGATGTTCCATCTGACGGAGACTTTCGAAGTTCACTCTGCTGCAAGCTCATAGTGAGCCCCAAGTTCTGAGTCATGAGGCTGCCAATTATCTCCGAATTACGGCTATTTGCAAGAAAGTCCCCTCAGTATTTTAGGGGTCTATACCCCAGAAGAACGCGCGACCTCTGTAAATCGTACAGTTTTTCGTTGCTGAGAATTTGGAAATTATCCTTGCCTATCCTACAAAACACCAATCCAGCCACCATTAACTTCAGCTTGCTGACTGATGAGCCAGAAGCAGGACTAATTGTTTGGACCTAGTTGGTCGCTGCTGGAACAGGGGCACCTTTTCTCGTCCTATTTCTTTAAAACACAATTTCTAGCACGCTCGCTCCGAGTATTTTGGATGGCAAGAGTGAATCTGGTGGTGTTCTAGTGTTTGCAGGCTTTTGCCTAATCTAGTAGGCTCCATATCGTCAATGACTCGTCTTGAAGGGAATAGCAGAAGAAAACTTCAACTTCGCTATCAGATGAAATTGGATTCATAAGACAACACCCCAAATCCGTAAAGCGGTAGACCGGCGGGGTTTCCTTTGGCAAGCATGATTGCACGGCGGATAACGAGCCGAGGTTGCAGAAACTGCTTCGTAGATGTGCTCGGTGTTTACGACCGAGGCAGGATTGCATCCACAACTTCGGGCACGAAACTACCGCCAAGCGTAGCTAGTCGGGGTGGCAGGCGAATAGACTATCGCGGACTTGGACTACAATTGAGTTGATAGCTCTTGTACTGAAGCGGAGATGGAGCTGCCCATCAACTATGTGCGCGGCCCATGTTTGATAACGCAACTTATCCAGCACGCCTTTGATGTAGCCTGTTGACAATGCCTACAAGTGTCGGTAAACTCGGCCGGGACACGCAACATTGTGTCTCGTCAGCATCCGGTTGATCGCGACTCTTGTAAGAGGAGAGCGTCATGCGTTGGTTATCCTTGGCCGAGGCTGGAGTTTGGTTCGAAGAGATCGCAATGAGCGTTCTTTTTCAGGTAACGCTAGTTGCGATTATTGCATCCATCGTGATTCTGAGGTTGAATTCCGCCGTTCGACATACTGTCCTGGTCGGTGTGCTGTTTGCCTTAGTTGCATGTCCGTTCCTAGTTGTCGCAAGTCGGACCTTTGACACGAGGATGGACGTACCGCTGTTTGCCGCAGATGTCTCACCTGAAGCCGAATTCGGTGACTCCGCAGTTGAACCTGTCGATTCAGAAGGGTGGATGCGACTAACTACCGACAGAGCTGCTAGCGATGCCTTGCAGCCGCCCGTCCAGCTTGTGTCGCCGATTGAGAATACTAGTGAGTTGAGCAGAGAAACCATCCAAGCTGTAGTTGAGACAAGCGATCCAAAGACGCCCACAGAATGGCCTGAGTTATCCGAGAGAGTGTTGATTTGGATCTGGATCACAGGAGTACTCACCTGTGTACTCCGGTTCTTCTGGGGGGCATGGTGGTTGACACGTCTGGTGAAATCGTCCACAGCCGTGTCAATAGAAGATGTCAAGTTACGGACTGACTATTCGGCCATCGCCGAGTTACTTGATGCTGCACCACTGCCGAGAATTCTTGAATCTAATCAAGTTCAGGTCCCTTCAGTAACCAATTGCTTCAATCCAGTCATCTTGCTGCCTGAGGGAACAATGCGGCAGCTATCACCAGTTGAGTTGACCGCACTGTTGTCACATGAGATAGCTCATGTCCAACGTGGAGATTGTTTCGTCGGAATACTACAACGAGTGGCAGGGGCACTCTACTGGTTCCATCCAA
The DNA here is from genome assembly GCA_965228965.1 of Bythopirellula sp. GTDB lineage: Bacteria > Planctomycetota > Planctomycetia > Pirellulales > Lacipirellulaceae > Bythopirellula. Next base: position 2,500,179 of record OZ245849.1, on the reverse strand, counting down.
TGGTGCATTGGATCAATCTGCAACTCAACATATCCCGGGAAGAAATCTGCGACAATTTTGTCTTAGCAATCACAAAGCCAACAGACTACGCAAGCTTATTGCTGAAGCTTGGTGAGCAACTCACGATTCCACGTCATTCCATTGCAATGCCTCTAATTCCCACTTCGTGGAAGCTGGAAGATCGAGTCAAGGGATTGCTCGATCCAAATCGAAATACGCGCACTCAGTCGACTACGTCAATCAGGCTGCTCGTCGCATTATCAATAGCTGTGACAGTTGGCTTTTGGTCGTCAGCGCGTTTCGTTTCATATGCAATCGAGACTGGGTCTTCGCCCAGTGCCTCGAGTACGGACCTCTACGGGGATGTGATTCCATACGGTGGCAAGGTGCGTATTGGAACGGAGCGTTTTCGCCCATTAGGTGACGGTTGGCATAGCTCGGTCGCATTTTCGAAGGACAATCGATCGATTATCAAGGTAACCACGGATGGACGGATGAGTTGGTGGGATCCTGTCACGGGAAAGCGTCAGAGAGCCACCAAATTTTCCCTCAATGCTAGGAGCTTTGCTTTCGCTCCAGACAGGTCGACGTTCGCATTTACCTACTTCAAGTTTCTCGAAAGGCAAGCAACCCACCAACATGGAATTCAGATCCGAGATTTATCGACTGGCGATCTCGTCGGCGACATCGTATTGGATGGTCGTCCTGACGAATCGAAGTTGCTTTACACAGCTGACGGGCGAAATATCATCCATGCCGGTGGGCGGGCCAAGATTAAGATCTTTGACTTGGCGCTCCAAGAAGAAATGCTTGATTTCCAACTGCCAACGCGTCGACGAATCGATTCTATTGCGGTATCACCAGATGGTGGCCTCATCGTAGCTGCTAGCGACAGGAAGCTGTTTCTCTGGAAGTGGCTTGCTGGAGCAGCTCCAGAAGTTCTCGATGGTTATGAGCGCGTGAGCTGTATGGCGTTCACCCCCGACGGTAAATCGCTCGCCCTTTCGTATGATTACGACAAGCAAGTGATCGAAGTCTTGGATCTGGCAACAAAGGAGGTGATTAAGGAATTCGCCGATCCAGCGATGAATCAAATTAGCGCGCCTAGCATCAACTTCTCCTCAAACGGCAGATTGTTGATTGTGCCAAATTCGATAAATCTTGGTACTGGGAGTCGGAAAAACTCCATTCTTGTTTGGGAGTTGGAGAGTGGCAAACTCGTCCACCAGCTTCGATGCGATAGTGTTCCCGGGAAAGTCAGCATTAGTGCGGACGACCGATGGGTTGCCACTGCCGGTGAACGAGAAATTGCAGTCTGGAATCTTGAAGACGGCACACGAATCGCAGGTGAACTGAGGTCGCATTCTGCAATCATAACGGGAGTTCAATTCACCAACGATGGTGAACGCATCGTGACTGCCAGTGACGATCAAACAGCCCGAATCTGGGACAGTTCAAGTGGCAAGCAGTTGGGAAGGTTGGATTGCGGCAAATGGATTCGAGGGATGGCGGTTTCGCATGACGATAGATGGATCGTGACGTCTTCGTTGGATGATACCGTCTGCCTTTGGGACGCGGTGTCCTTTAAGAAAATCTACCAACTTGCCGGACACGGCGCGTTGGGCGGCCATCGTGTCGTTGCTTTTTCACCCGATTCGTCAACCTTTAGCAGCTTTGGCGACGACGGGTACCTGCGGATTTGGGACGTGGCGACGGGCAAGGCATTGCTCGAAGAATCGCTAAGTCCCGACGGAGCGTCGCGACAGGAGGATGACCCATTCGGACCGATGGGTCACTTCGATCAAGGCAAAGCTGTCTTCTCACCGGATGCAGCTCAGTTGCTATTGATGAAACGCAGCGCCTCGTACCTGTATGATGGCTTGAACGGAAACGTGCTCAAGAAAATCTCTGCGGGCAAGGAAATCGTATCTGCCTGCTTTAGCCCTGATGGTAAGTCCCTGTTGTTGGCACGAGCCGCGATGGCCCCTACTACAACACCACTCAAAGAAGGTGGCGTTCGACAGGCCGGACCGAGAAAGTTCGAAGTCGTTCTGTTAGGCCTCCAAGCTGACCACGAGAAATGGACGTTTGGAATCGATGGTCGATTTGGGTCCATTGGTTTTTCTCCCGATGGTCGGTTCGTTGCTCTCTGCCAACGCGGACGACCAAGCGACGCAGTCTATCTGCTGGATGCCATCAACGGTGCGGAGCTGGCTAAGATTGATAAGATTGAGAAGGTGGGATGGGATTCATCCGATAATAGAATTGCGTTCACGAAGAATGGGCAGCGGCTTGCTGTCGCATTGCAAAACACAACCGTAGTCTTGTGGGACCTGAAGGAAATGGGGGTGTGGAAGTGAGTCGTAGCCGCGAACTCCCATCACTTTCCGAATCGCAATTGGAAATCATGAATTTCGTCTGGGATCACGGTGAAGTGACAGTTGCTGACGTATGGAATGAACTGAGTTCGCAACGTGACGTGGCGCGCAATACCGTACAGACTATGATCGTCCGCTTGCGTGACAAAGGCTGGCTTCTCGAACGAATCGAGGGCCATATCTATTGGTACCGAGCATCCAAAGGACGAAAGGGCACGCAACGGCAAATGGTCGCTAGATTGCTTGACACGGCATTTGCGGGATCGACCGAAGGGCTCGTCATGGCACTGCTAAACCGTAGGCACCTTTCAAAAGAAGAAGCTGATCGCATCCGCAATCTTATCGACGAAGCACAAGACAAAGAATAAGGACAATTTGACCATGTGGCAACAACCGGCGATGAGTTCCATCGTTTCAGTGGCAGTTCTACTTGCCATTCCGACTGCCTTGGCAGCCGAGGAACAAAGTGACGAGCTTTACCCGCCGCGCCAAGTGCTCGCGAGTGGAAAGGCCCTGGATATTGAGCGTTCTGGTCATGCCGCGCCGTTTTATGGAGATATTGATGGCGACGGACTGCGCGATCTTCTCGTAGGACAGTACGAAGCCGGCAAGCTTCGCATCTACAAAAACGTTGGCACTAACACCAATCCACTCTTTAACGGTTACGAGTTCATGCGATCTGGTGATCATGACGCGACCGTGCCATTTGGATGATGTATTGGATTTACTCCACAGTTGGTGGACCTCGATCAAGACGGACGTCAGGACTGCATTTCGGGTTCTTGGCCCGGCGAAATCTATTGGTTTCGCCGACTGGCAAATCAAGAATTCGCGGAAGCGGAGATCCTAAAGGACAAGAACGGAGAGACGATCAATGTCGGGACTGCGGCGGCAGCATTTGTCACAGATTGGCACAACGATGGTGACTTCGATCTCGTGATTGGCACGATTACTGGTCAGGTTGAGTTGGTAGAAAACGTGTCCTCGGGAAAGAAACTCCAGTTCATCGAATCGAGGACGCTCGACCTCAAGCACTCCAATCGTGGAGAGCACTCGGATGCCGCTCCAGTGGTTGTGGATTGGGACGGTGACGGAAAGGACGACCTCCTCGTGGGAGCAGGCGACGGCAGCGTATCGTTTTATCGGAATATTGGCTCAGTTACGAACCGGAAGTTCTCTACGGGACGTTGCATTGTGCCCAAGAGTCCCATTGGCTGGGGATCGGACCAGATTCGTAATGCAGGAGACTGGGGCTTACGATCCAAGATCTGCGTAACCGACTGGAATGGTGACGGCAAGTTAGACGTTCTATTAGGGGATCTGTGCGGTGGATTTCAAGGAAAGCCCGGTCAGTTGGCCAGTGAGCGACAGCAAGAGCGAGCGGCTATCGAAGCATTGCCCAATTTGCAACGCCAATGGGCTCAGTGTTTTCGGGACTACCGGGCATTACCACAAGCTCAGGACACAGATGCAAAAAGCCTGCTAAGTGAGATCAGAACCCTGAAGAAGCGGATTACGTCCGCTCAGGCAATCGTCGTTAGGTACCAGCCCCAACGGCAATCGCATGGCTTTGTTTGGTTGTTCCTTCGGCGCTAGTACGGACAGTCGTGTCGCTACCAATCCCTATTGATGGAGACAGAACAGATGATTCGTTTTGCAGCAGTGCTTGGCGTAATACTGTCGGCAGGAAGCAACTCAGCACTCGCTGACACTCCGGGAGTGCGAGCTGTTGCTTATTCTCCCGACGGAAAGCTGTTTGCGGCTTGTACCTCGGGTAGTGCCGTCGGAGAGCTCGCCGTGTGGAACGCACAGACATGGGAATTGAAGTTTGTCCATCGAGAGAAGGTTGGATTTTCTCGAGTCGCGTTTTCTCCTGATTCTAGAATGATTGCACTATCCAGATATGCGCCTGAAGCAGGTCTGTTCGACGCGGAAAGCGGGAAAATGATCGGGCAACTGATTGGGCACTCCAACCATGCGTGCTGTGCTGTGTTCACTCCGGACGGCTCTCAAATAATCACAGGTAGTTTCGATCGCAGCGTCAAGATATGGGACACCAAAAGCCAGGAACTGCAACACACCATTACCGACGCAGCGAGAAGCAACATATATCATGTGGACATTTCACGTGATGGAGCTTTGTTGGCGGTCACAGACGGCCGAGAATATGTAATTCGGTTGTTTGACTTGAACAAGCTGCAACAAGTTCGCGAGTCACCGCGTATGGGTTCCCTCGTACCTCATGTTGCATTTTCACCCGAGGGACACATGGTGGCCGCCTCAAGTTGGGGAGGCTATTGTCGAGTCTATGAGACAGAATCACTACAGCTGAAATTCGAACTTAATACAAATAGCGCAGACTGGGCTTGCTTCTCGAATAATGGCAAGATCGCAGTTGCTGCTGGAAAAAGTGTCTATGTGTACGACTTTCCAGTCGCAGACCACACGACGAAGCATCGGATCGCCGAGCTCATTGCTCACTTCGAGCAAGACGACTACGAAGTTCGCGAATCTGCCTCAGAAGGATTGAAGAATCTCGGCGGAGTTACTGAGCCGTTCTTAGCTGCGGCTATGGATTCGAAGATCCCCGAAGTTCGCATTCGGACTCGACGTGTTCGTGACTATCTTATGACGGTCGACAGCGCCAAACAACTAGAACTTGGCGGTGAGGCAGAATGTGCCGTTTTTTCTCCCGCAGGTACCGATTTGGTAACAGGTGACAAGTATGGAAATCTCGTTGTTTGGAACGTGGACAAGTGGACTCGGCAACGTGAGCTGCAGTTGCCGAGATAGCTAACGTTCTCGCCGATCCGAAGCTCAATTCGGTTTGGCTTTCAAGAACACTTGGACCAAACTTTCTTTCCAGTTCAGCGACAAACGACAGACGTAGATTTGCATATAGTGCTAATGGACTTGGTTCGGCCCACCAGCCAGTTCGGTGATGTTCTAGAGTATGCCTCAACGTTTACGTCCTAGGCAGGTTCGCAACCAGACGACTAGCGCCTCGGCCTGGTAGACCGAGGCAGGATAACGTCTTGCGTAACCGGGCGGCGACGATACGCATTGATTTCAGAGTCCGCCGGGTTCGCCGCTCCGGTTCACGCAATTGTTATCTGGCAATTTCGCAGGTCTTACGGTTGGGTGGGAGTACCAATGTCAGGCTGAACGAGTTCAACTTTCAAGGGTGTCGGTTCCCCGGTGGGGAGAAAAGCCTTTCCTATAATCACACTACTAATAAAAAGGCCGAGTCCGAAAACGAGCCAATGAAATCCCTCCCACATCTTGTGTACGCGGACGTGACAGACGAACCGCGAGTTTGATTTGAGGAGTTCGAGATCGTCCTTACGTGCCTCGGACGACTCACTGATATGCGTTGTCTCGTCCTTCGCACTTTTAGCATCCTTTGCACTTTCAACGTCTTTCTTTCCTGTGCGATTGTTTTCGGTGTTCTTGGTAAACTTCTTGTAGTGAGAGCGCACCCCAGCTTCCCGGATTTGTTCAAGCGTTCGCTTCTCCGGAAGTCCCTCAGGCCGCGGCACGATGTCAGACGCGTAGTCCATTTCCTTTCGAATCTCACGGAGGATGTACACGTGGTATCTATTCCGCTCGTAGTGTTTCTGTGCGAACAACAGGCCGTAGATACCGAGGGCGGCGATTGCCAGAGCTGCCGGAAGTGACCAGAGGGCAAGCTCTGCAAATGTCACGACACCAATTAGCGCGCCAGCGATGGCCAGAACAATGTTGGTCATCCGCTCGCGCTGACTCTCATGTTGACGAGCCTGCTCGGCGTGTTCCTGATAGTAAAACCTGAGGCGTTCCATCATCATCGTGACAATTGTGGCCGGATAACAAGATATGGGTTGGGTTTACCTTCGTACATCACAATAATAATGTTTTCCGAATGTTGTCACAAACCTATGTGTCAACTGATTTTAGGGGCAAGTCGCCATTTCCGTGCCATTTTATTGTGGGTTTGGAAAGCAAGAGATTGGCTGGAGCCTCGCATCCGCCTTATGGCCCTTCGGTGAAACAGAGCGACTCTTCGTGGAAAATGGGGTGTATACACCTAATGCTCCATGTAAGGGAAGATTTCCAATAAAGCCAACCAGCCTTCCTGGACTACCCAATATGACGTGCCTATATTGAGCTTTCCTGTATTGAGATACGCAGCCTTTTTTGAGGCGATTTCCGACTTATTACAATCTTAGCCACGTAGTCGCCGCTCAGCACTTAGGAGATCAATAATGGCTATACTTCGCAGACTCCCCGTGCCCTTACCGCCAAAATACGAGCAAGGCGCAGGCGCAATCTTTGCAACACAATTGGCGGAACGTGGACAATCATTGTCATTCGTACTGCAAATCGCAGGTTGGTTCTTTGTGGTTACAGCTGGACTATTTGCATTATTAGGAACGACCGCGCGCACAGAGTTTGAGTTTCAGGTACTTCCAAATGATAAGGAGGTAGCGCCGTCCAATGGTGCGGCGGCAGAAGAGCAAGATGTCAATAGTGCGTCGAATGCAAGAGCACCGTCTGGAACTCTACGATTAAGTTCAGGCGTCAGCAACTGGTTTTCGGCACATCTTGGAATCGTATTCGGCGCCTGCGCTATCATCTTTGCCGGTATTGGGTGGCAGTGTCTTGACAGATCATCGGCTTCCGCGTTGCTTGCAACAGCCGCTACCGAAGCAATTGGCTCCGCAAATAGCAGCAACATAGAAACGAGTGAAAACGCGGATCTTTTGGCCTATCTTATGTGCGTTGAAGCCAAGAAGAACTGGCTCGAAGGTAGATTGAATCACGACCGTATTGATTCGATTTCTACTAGCATCTTTGGTAACAAGTCGGCGTTCCGCAGCACACCGCTTCTCGGTGCCGAAAGCGAGAGCAACAAGTGATTCCTCTATCTTACATATGCGCTCGGTGAAACAGTCCGACGCCACGAAAATTTGGTGTCTATACACATGTATGGTAGACCAAGATGACTTAGCAGTTTGCCAACATGACCTCGGTGGGCCAACTCCGAAGTAGCTTATATCTTGTGGATTAGTGCTGTAGACGTTTCAACTCTGCATCCAAAAGATACTTGGCTGCGTCACAACAATTGTTAGATGTTGCTACAATTACTCGCTGCTTGCCTGCTATACGGGTAGTACCCAGATGCGACGTACTTATCAAGGAAGTTACCAGCAATAAAAGGAGATACTCGACGAATAACGATTGACAATCTAGAGCAAAAAGAGAAATTCAGCATGGAACCTGATCTAAAGCACGAACACGACGCCTTAGCCGAAAATGTCCGTCATTGGGAGCGTCTCCGCTGGGTATCGATGACCGTATTCTTAGTGATTTCTGGAGGAGCATTTCAGGGATATGCAGCATGGAACGGCAACTTGCCCCCCAGCTTTAGACTATATCTTACGGTCTTAGGAGTTGCGATCACTATCATATTCTGGGTTCAAGATGAAAGAATCGTGACATATTGGAAGTCGTTTAAGGAACGAGCTCAGGCAATTGAAACTAAGCTTGGAATACAAGTTTTTGGCGTTACTCCCAAACGAGGTTTGTTCTCATCCGGAACTGCAGTTCGCGTAATGTATCTCCTTTTTTTGATTATTTGGATAAGTCTATTTTGCGCCACCATATGATCGAAAAATCGAACAATCTGTTCTTGGCGTCCATTAAAGGCATTCATCAGGAGCTAGATGTAAAATGGCCGGGCGGAAGAATGCAGACAAGCGATGACCTGAGAGATCATCATTGGACTCTTAAAGGTCATTTTAGACCAGTCAGCGTATCCACAGTGGAAGCTGTATTTCTCTTCAACCTTGCTCTCAGGCTTAAAGTCAGTTCAGCGATTGAGATAGGAACGGGATTTGGTTATTCAACTTTTTGGATTGGGGAAGCTATTCGCAGTAACACCAACGCGTCAGGGCATCTTGTTACAGTCGATAACAGATCAGAAGGTGATGCTCCCAACATAGGCGCGGAGTTTGCACAAAAGGGAGCTGTCTGCCTAGGGCTCCAGCATATCATTTCCTTTAGTGCAGGTACTTCTCCCAGAGCACTAGAGCATATAGAGTCTAACACCTGTGATTTTGGGTTCATCGATGGAAATCATAGGGAAGATCATCCAACTCAAGATTTTAGAGCGATTGAACGATGCCTCACCACCGATGGAGTGGTTGTGTGGCACGACGTGTATCGTCCGTATTCCGTGATGCGGGCTATTAAGTATTCAGAGAGCATCGGATTCTACACCATTTTCCTTTCTACAAGTTGTCGAATGGCTGTGTCTTGTCGCAATATAACTAGGCTTGCTGATGCAAAATTCGCACTCAAGGATGCACGCACATTTCAAAGTAGTGATGGGATCCGTATCAATAACATGTTCTAGCAAGTTCCCTGGATCAAGAAGTCTCAATTCCTATGCCAGCCGACCCGGAAAAGATTCTAGATCGAATTGTCGACGTAAATAAAGCTCGGCTTTCACTTAACATCTTTCTATCACTCGCATGCATAACCGTAACCGGTTTTGCTATTCGCGAACAAGAACAAAAACTATTTCTGGTCGCCGCTTGTATTCCGCTCTTCACATTACTGCTGGATCTACTGGTACGATTGCGTTTTCTAGCTCCTTTTCTGTACAAGTTGCTCGCGATTCAGGATTCGGACGCGGAAAAAGAGGAGATTGGTTATCTGTATATCGGCTTTGGCTCACCGGATTGGTATAGCTTCGGGTCTATTTTTGAGGATGCGCCGGGCATTTCCAGGCAGCGCAAATTTAAGCGAGTGTTCTTGCGACAGAGGCTATGGCTTCGAATTGCGTTATATACCCTTGCTAGTATTGTTGAAGTGTTGCTTTTCATTACGCTACGATAAGGACAATCGAAGCAACGGCTGAGCCTCGGGCAAAGGCCAAACAAGAAGTAAATTCGCTTTGCTTATGAAGCTAGGCTCCGGTGATTTACCAGTCGGAGATGAAAACGGAATTCAACGAACTGTATTCTGTAGTCCAAGATCTTGGCTAGAATTGTCTTACCGCAACTGCCTTCGGTGAAACAGGCCGACGTCACAAGAAATAGGTGCCTACACACCTATGTCTGGTAGACCGAATGCACTCGCGGAAGGCAGCCACCAGCCTTATCTAGACCGCCCAGCGCCGGGGGATTATATTGGTTGTTTCCAAATAAGTAGGACTTATACGGGAAATTCCCAACTTATAACAAGTTAGATGCTGGAGAAAACATGGACGACGGTTGGGACCAAGCGGAAGAGCGACTCCGGGCTTGGCGTATGCGCGCCGAACGTACAAAGGCTTTCCAACAGGCCGCTTCTCGATCCCTTCATCAGTACTATCTCCGTATCGGAGTTCCGACTGTCCTTCTCTCTGCTTTGACTGCAGGACTTGGATTTCTTGGACTCGGTTTCGATGGCAATATGGCAATGTATATCGGCATCTCAATCGGTTGCCTCGGGACGGTGGCTACAATCATGACAGCGCTTCAGACGTTCCTAAACTTTGGGAAGGCATCTGAGTCACATCAACGTGCAAGTGTTAGGTTTGGAGACGTTGCTCGTGACATCGAGGCCGTCCTCGCGATTCCACGCAAGGATCGGGGCGATATTTCGTCGGTGGTCAATCGATTCTCAGAACGAATGAATGCGGCGGCCGGTGAATCACCACCTGTTTCGGAACGAATAATTAACAGAACGCATGACCTATACGTTGGAGACAAAGGCGATGGCAAAGCCAAAGAAGCGTAGAGACATTGATGCGCTGGACGGCGCGTCGGTACACGAGCTCAAATTAGAAATCCTAGAACATGCGCGACTTCTGACGGATGACCGTGAAAAACTAGCCGAACTGTTTGAGCTGCTGGAACGATTCCATAGAGCCGCTGGCGGTGGCCGTTTATCGTCAGGGCCTTGGGACAACGATGATCCACACGGTCGTCCCATGTCACTTTAACGCGCCGGCATCTAACAATGGCATGAACGCGGAGCCGCCGACAACGCGTTTTCAAGTTGAGCATCAATCGCGGTCCGGTTATGCCAGACGTAAGGCAGCTAATTTAACTCCGTGCTTGAACAATTCATGATTTCCGATCGACAACACGAAGACAGCCTTGTGCACCCGTGGGATCTCCCGAACGAAGATGCTGGGCAATATCTAACGGGTTACGTGCAAACACTACTCGACGGCTACAATCGGCAGGGCTACCTGTTCTCTGACTATTTTCGTCCAGAGGTTAACTCTGATGAATTCGGCGCGTTCCTCAACTTGGATGCAGAGCTAGAGGGGCGCGGTTTCGTGGGCAGTCTCTTTCCGCCAGATCGCTACGCGGACGAAGACGATGAAATTGGTGCTAACTTTCGGCGTTTAGTCGAGCGCACTCAAGTTGCCATCGAGGATGGGGATGCTGAAGACACGCTCGCCTTGATCGACGACCTCGTGCTGCAGCTCCGGCGCCCACCCGACACAGCAGATGTTGAGAATTGGGCACCACTGCTCGTTGCAACCACGGAGGTCCACAGCCAGTCATCGCAACGCCAGGAGTGTGATCGCGACGAAATCGAACAGCGAACAATCTCCGCTATCAATGACCTTTGCGTTAGATTGTGTGAACTCATCGCTAAAGATGAAACAGCGCTGAAGCACATTGAATGGCGACATCTAGAGATGGTCGTAGCAACCGCACTGAACGGACTTGGCTTTGACATTACCCTTACTCCTCCTAGCAAAGACGGTGGGAAGGACGTCGTTGCGTCGTGTCGCCTACAAGGACAAACGCTAACCTACTATATCGAAATAAAGCATTGGCGAAGTGGTAAACGAGTTAACGATACGCTTATTTACGATTTCGTTGAAGTCAATTTAGGAGATGCTACGGATGGTGGTTTGTACCTTTCAACGTCCGGTTACACAAAAGATGTATTCACGCAACTTGGCGAGATTTGCAGCGCAAGGTCTGGATCGCGGGACACCAAAAGGTCGTTTCGCTGTGTCAGCATTTCGTACGCCAAAGACTTGGATTACGGACAACGTCGCAACAGCTTCCAAATGTTTTGTTCGAAGGCGTCATCACGTAATCCGGCGACTGCCTAACATCAAAGCCGTCAACCGGAGCACTCAAAAACGCGGCAAATGAAATCATCGTCTTCCGTTCGTTCCCGGTTACGGCAGACGTTATTGGATCGCTCAAAGTGTCTTCGGTGAAACAGCCCCAAGTCATTTGTGCAAATCTACAGCTGCGTTCGCTACTTCGTCGCAAAGTGGTATGCGATTTGCATTTCGGCCAACTTTGAGGTGAAGAAATCGCGATGTTCAGCCAGCTGCTTACGATGCTCCTGTAAACGACCTGCGACAACACGGACATCTCCCATCGAATCCTCGAACTAGAGCTGAGAATGCCGTTGGTTGCGGAAGAGTCGTGATTGCCTTGAATGCCAATGGCGCACGATGGGCGTAATGCCTATAGGTGACTCCACCAATGGAATGTCCAAGAATTTCAATGGAGGATTCTGCCATGTGCTCATCGTAGTAGGTTGCGCAAGTTTTTCTCAGGTCTTTCAACACCCAAGGCTTGTCCTCACCAGATTCAATATCAGACTTAGGCTTGATACTCGCGAGCCGGCAGAGCTCGCGGAATCGGTCGTTCGGACGTGAGCCACCTCCGCAGAACACCGCGGAATCGGGATCTTGATTGCTTGGAATAAGGCTGCGCAGATGAGCATGGACGACACGATTCAACGGTCGGCAGAAGGATTTGCCGGTTTTGGTACGTCGATAATGTAACCAGCCCCAGCGGGAAAGCTGCTTTATGTTTCGATCTGGACACTCTCGGCTCCAGTAGACATGCCGCCAAAGAATAGGCTCATGCGAAGCAGTAACTCTCCACACCGTCCCGGTGTCAACGCCGTAGTTGAAGAAGACCACCAAGGCTGCCCGCCAGTAGTGACCAACGGTAAGCGGATGGTGCCAGCCCTTCGGCCGCCTTAATCGGTAGGTTGCAAAGTACAGAGCATTGATCTCTGCTTTAGTTAGGTAATGTCTACCAGCCACATCTCGTTGTGCTCTGGGCTTCGGAAAACGAGGTAAAGTCTCGATTATGTCGTTTTCCCAAGCCCATGACATGATCGCTCGAAGGTTAGCCCGTGCTTTGTTTGCGGTGCGGCCTGGATTTGATCCGTCATTTGTAACTGCTTGGTTGTAAACCCAATCGAGAAAACCGCGAATACATTTGCGATCAATCTTCTCGACGGGTGCGCCACGACCCCACAGTCGCCATTTGTTGAGAGTGGTGTTGTATTCGTCCTGTGTGCCCTGGGAGGCTTGTCTAGATCGTAGGTATTTACCGGTGGCATTCATCAAACTCGTCGGCATGGTTAATCTCCAGCCACCGATGCTTGCTTCAATGCCAGATTCCTACCGACCGGCGAATGTTATGCAGCCTGCTGATCGGCGCATTATTCCGCTTAGCGCGTAGACTCGCACGTTGCACCAAATGGTCGTGCGCTGTTTCTCAGGATAATCGGCCGATTTTCGGATTCCAGAGCAGGTTCAAATCGACGACTCAATCGATTTTAGATGCGACCGATAATTGAAGACCTAGTGCCAATTCCCACCTTGGAACTGACACTAGGGCATTGAACGCGTGTATGTACTGCAGATTAAGAATCTTGCAGCTTGGCAACTACATCAATGAGATTGCGAGCAGCCGCGATACTACCTACTTTTCTGACAAGTTTCTGAGTAGCCAACAGCTCGGAGACACTGACGGAGTCTGTTGTAGTTGTTGGTTGCTTCGTACTCGGCTTGCGAGCTTTTGCTTTTGTAGGCTTCTTTTTGCCGTTTCTCTTTGCGTTAGACAGTGTAGTGCTTACCTGTGCGGGGGTTACCTTGATCCCTTTGGCAGCAAGTGCCTTACTGATCGCCGTTGGACCTGCGCCCGGATTGCTTTTCGCGTAACTCCGAATTGATTGAGCTTTGTTGACTGATTTTCTGCTAGCTCTCGTCTTGGTCGTTCGCTTTTTGGATGCCGCCTTCTTCTTAGCCATGGGTAGCTCTTTCTCTGCTGTAGAAAATGACTGTACTGTAACCCTTCGATCCGGATGATTCTGCTTTCGGCCCTATAGAGTTATCGCTCACTAAGAGCTTGCAGTCGGTGCCCTCGCACGAAAAAAGGGGTATATCCTTCATGTCTTGCCAGAAGGATTGCCATGTTCGATACAACGCATATATTCAGCTCCCCCCGGCTTGGCCATTTTTCTGCATGAATAGAAGTTCCATCGCCTGACCACAATGTGGTGCTTCCGACTGCCCTGTGGCTTAGGACCAGTCTTCGATTTGCTGGGAATTTGGCCGAAATCGCATATAACAGCGTATACAGCAGCTAGGCGATACTTTGGGAAAGCGATGAGGAAAAAGCAATGAATGAGCCGATTGGTGCAATTCTTCGAGATGGTGGCTGTGAGTTCCGAGTATGGTGCCCTCATGCTGAAGCTGTCCAGGTCTTGTTACAGACAGGGACGCATTGGGATCACAATCCTCAGACCCAGCAATCATTCGAATTATCACCGTCGCCAGACGGTTATTGGACCGGTTTCATTAGTGGCGTTGAAGCAGGGCGACTCTATCGCTGCCAAATTACCAATGATGGTAGGATTTTTGAACGGCTTGATGCGGCAGCCCGTGACACGATCCACTCGCAACTCACCAAAGACCATCCCGCCAGCGAAAATGCGTCCATCGTCGTGACCAATGAGCCCTATCCCTGGACGCCCTTCGAGACACCTCGATTTACCGATTTTTTGATCTATCAATTTCATTGTGGCACCTTTGCGGGCCGCAATGATCACTTCGACAAAGAGATCGCCAGCTTCTCCGATATCGAAAGTAAGTTCTCCTATATCCGTGAACTCGGGTTCAATGCCATTGAGCCTTTACCAGTGCAAGAATTCTCTCAGAGTCGATCTTGGGGATACAATCCGGCTGCTTTCTTTGCACCGGAATCTGCCTATGGGCATCCGCATGAAATGAAGCACTTTGTGGACGAAGCGCACAAGCATGGCTTAGCGGTGATCTTCGATGTGGTCTACAACCACGCTGGGCCACAGGATAACGTCCTCTGGCAATACGATGGCTATGCACCGCATACCCACGACAATCATGGCGGCATCTATTTTGAAGGTGGGCAGTGGACTGACTGGGGACGAGGACCGGCTTGGCACAAAGAAGAAGTTCAGGACTATTTCTTTCAAAATGCCTGCATGTACTTCGACGATTACAACGCAGACGGCTTGCGATTCGATGTGACAACGCAAATCAATGGCAATCACTTGCGGGAAGTTCTCTGGAAGTTGCAGCAGAGGTATCCCACGAAGTATTTTATTGCTGAGCATCTTCCTGCGCATCATTGGATCACGACGCTTGGAAACTTCGACGCCAGCTGGTTAGCCAAGTCTCATCACGAAATGCAGCGTGCTCTTAACGGGGATAACCCCGTCGCTAGAGTCAAATCATTCCTAGGCTGGGACGGTTTTGCTCAGGCGTGGAATCTCGTGAAATACACGTTAGGTTCGCACGACGATGTAGGAGATGATAAGAACGGAAATGCCAAAGACGGACTTACGAATTGGGATGCGCGTCATCGTTATCTCGTCGATCAATTTGGCGGTCGACATAATTGGCACTCCCGAGCCAAATGCCGACTCGCTTGGGCATTGAATATCGCTATGCCGGGAACACCGATGATCTTTATGGGCAGCGAGTGCCACATGGGCTCCCCAACTGTGGGTTGGGGATACTGGCATGACGGCGAAGATAACAATGGTGACCATCGCTTCGATTGGGCGATTGCTGGCGACTCATTGGGGGTTGAGATGAGAAGGCTTGTGAGTGCGGTCAATCATCTGCGTTGGGAAAATCCCTCGTTGCGGAGCGACACGTTGATCATCACCCACGAGGATCACGACAACCAAGTGATTGCCTTTAAGCGATGGCATGATGGGAACCTGGTTCTCACCGTCGTCAACCTGGGAGAATCCAATTTCGAAGGCCATTCCTATGGCGTTTTCACGGATAATCAGCCAGGACGCTGGACCCAGGTTCTGTGTACCCAAGATGCCGACTTCGGAGGGTGGCATGGATCTGGCAATGCGTACTACGAACCGCAGACGCAATCTGATGGACGCATCTACATCAATCTCCCTAAATGGAGCGTGGTCCTATTTCGATTGCAGTGACACTTCCTTTAACTCACTTCGGTCACACAGTGCGAGGTCACTCAAGTCTGGTAGATCGATGCAATCAACTACCCGCCAACATACAGCAGCTCATTTTGGACATAGCAAGCGAAAGTCACTTCGTTGTGGGGTACACTGCCTGCGACTCGAAATTCTACTCAAATGATTCCAGCTATTGAATTGCAGGTGTTGGGATTAGTATGGCTTGTGGCTTCGCTTGGGTGCTTTTAGTGTTTAATGATTGCTGCTGTTGAGTTGCAGGTGTCGGGTAAGACTCTATTAGCACGGCTTGTGGGTCCTCTTGGGTAATTTCAGTGTTTATGGAAAACCCGTCCGGTACAAAATCTGCGCTAAGAGGCAAATATCGCCGCAACGGAAGGCTGTGTCGCAAAGGGTTTTCGTACACAGCTACTTTGGCCTCATATCCGCTAACTGAGACTTCCTGGTCTTCGATGTACTCTTCATAATCAGTGTAAGTTTCCGTCTTCTCAACTGTTATTGTTTCTGGTTTTCCTTCTTTAATAACATTTAACGCAACTTCATAGACATAAGTTTTCTCAACCGGCCTACACTTCTTTCTTGAGATAGTACGAGTTTCTATTCCAGGAATGCTGCTAACGTACATCACATAAAATCGGTTACCGCTCTCAACTCCGAGGCTGGTATCACGGGAAAGCAACACTCTGTCATCGGGCTTCCATAATCCGTAGTCTGCAGCAAGTGCATCAATGTACTGGTCTTTTGTTATGCCGTCGCCTTCACAGCCTGGTGATGCCGCACCGCAGCCTCCGCCGCAATCCGACATTCCAATTTGGCTAACTGCTTTGCATGAGTAATCGATTGCTGCAATCATCTTGACACAATAATATCCAAAAGCATTTGCGGCCTCCTTGTCGTTGGCGGCTGGTAGTATTTTTTCACGTTGGTCAATAGCACGATTAAAGAAATCGCGTATAAGCTTAGCCTCCATTACACCCAAAGAATAGACGCTCAATGTACAATCAGGTGCATCGAGAGCCTCTACTCCATCACTTTGCCCTGAAGCCATTTGAGCTAAGCCTCGCACTACGCGTGCTATTAGTATTCGTGACCGAACTTGACTAGGCAGGTTTCTGTACTCTGCTGGTGAACTGAATTTAAGGCTGTTCAAATAGCCGTCAGAAACACTAATGGCTTTTTGGAATTTTTGTCCATCTAAATAAAGCAACGCTAAGAGGAGTTGCACTGGGTTTGATTCTCTATTGTCGCTACCCAAAGCCGCAGAAAATTCGTTGATTGCTTTAGATCTTAAGTCGTTTCTCACCGCGGTCTGAAGCTCATCAAGCACACTTCTTGCAGAAATGAGGCCAGCATAGTATTTAAGCAAATTGCCATTGCAAGCTGCTCCTGGAGGACAGAATAGTTGTGCTCTCATATCTCTAAGTTGCTGTATAGCGTTCATTCGTACGTAGCACTCAGCGCGTTGGACTCTTATGTAGTAACGAATGGATTCCAGAGTTTGCTCTACGGGAGAAAGGTCGCCGCTTATTTGCAAGTTGCTGATGTCCGAGCGAACGGCACTGGCGTCAGAGTTGCGATCAAACAACTGTTTTACTCTGTCTGTGAGTTCTTGATCATACTTGCTAAACGATGCAGATTCTATTTTTTCTTCTGCGTTATCCAAATATATAAGTGCCTGTCGAGGGGCATGCTCTTGGTACAGCTCATCCTGTGCTCTTTCGAGCAGTGAAAGTGCGGTTAGGGCTGCGGAGCTGGCTTCAGACCTTGCAGCCTGGAGGATGTCGAACCTGCTCACCTCAAGTAAGAATTTCGTGCGCATGTCTGCGCTAGAATCTACTTCCGTCTCTAGCCGATCGGCTAGGGTGTTTATTCTGTTGAGTGTAATGAGTTCTCTTGCTATACCTATAAAGCCAAGCACTGCGAGCAGCGCAACAACCAGCTTGAAGGCGTCTTGCGGCTTCTTCCAATTATCTGATATCTCTTCTTTAAGCGCTTTATTTCTGTCAGCAAGAGAAGCATTTGTTTGTCGAAGCGCGGTGTTTGAAGCTGCGAGTGAATTGGCAAGCGAAGATTTGACTACCTTGCTTGCTGGTGCTACTGCAGTAGCTATTGCCTCGACTTCTTGTCGACGCTCAGCACTCAGCTTCTCTTTGTCTTGTCTTGCAATTAAGCTCAAGACTTCTTCTCGTCGAGGTTGACTTAGCTTCGCTTCGTCTACTTCAGTAATTAGTCGCTTAACTGCATTTATGTCTTCTTGGGAGAGTGGCATAATTCTTCACCGCTAGCATGGGTGGACAATAAGATTGCGATTACTATGGGCCTCGCTTACCCTCGAAAATAATCGTCACGAGCTACTCAAGCAATAAGCTGCATGCGTAGAGCAGTAGGCTCAGAGAAGGCGGGAGATCGAAGAACACATCGTATTTGCCTTATGCGTCCTTCGGTGAAACAGATCGAATCTACAAAATAATAGGGGTATAAACACCTGATTTGGCCTGTCAGAGGTGATTTCTTATAAGTCTCACAGCACTCCTGGAACCGGATAATCTAGGAATGCCATAGTGGTTTATTGGGGTGTTAGCTCCTGATTTTTGACAGGCAGCCCGCCAATTCTGTAGTATACTCGTCGCTATTTCCGCTACATTCCTACCTAGATGGAGATATTTCATGCGTTTGCTAGCCCTGGTCACTGTGAGCCTACTGACGTTCCAAGAAACGGGCATCTGCGAGGAAGTCAACTTCGTAAAGATTGCGAGCTGGAACATTGAGCACTTAGGCAAACGCACGCCTGGCCAACGACCGATAGGACTTGCAGAACATATTGAATTGATTGGTGCTGATGTCATTGCTCTGCAAGAAATCTACGATACGGACGGCGATGACAGCACCAAGACTAATGAATCGCTAGATACTGCTTTTGGCATTCTAAACAATCGTGAAGACCGTAACTGGAAATATGAACTCTTCCCCAAAAACCCAAGAAGCAGTGCTCGTGGCCGCCTTCGCCAACTGACTGGCATTGCTTGGAATACAAAACGGATAGAGAAAGTAGGATCAACATTCAGAATTGAAATTGAAGATGATCAAGATGATGATTTTAATGTTTGGGACAGATACCCGCACGCTTGTAAATTTAGTACCGGTGAGAATAAGACGGACTTCGTGCTCATTCCCGTACACATGAAGAGTAATGTTGACGGTCGTGACTTCGGTGCTAGACAACGAGCTTTGGAAGTTGAAGGTCTGCTCGCTAAGATGGGTGAAGTGGAGGATCAGTTTGATGATAGAGATATCGTTATCTTAGGTGACACTAATGTTATCAGGGCTAGCGAGCGTGCATGTGAACTGCTGTCAGAAGCTGGCTACTTAGACTTAAACGCTAGTGACTTACCAACCTATGTTGGGCGCAGGTCACCATTTGATAGGTTTTTCGTCCCTCGCTCTCAGTGGAGTAGTGAGTTCCGCTACGCGCGACAGTATGCTTTGGTTGCGAGTGACTCTGAAGCACACGATGAGTATTTGAGCGATCATTTTGCTGTCGTCACTGTGTTTCGAGTTAGAGACGATGATGACTGACAGGGTCGCTGCTCTAAAGAGCGTAGACTCATCCAATACCTCCTAAGCGACCAGTGACTGTTGTCCCTTAATAACGCACGGAATAGGCCTTGAGGGCATTTGATCTCATTCATCAAGAATCGCTGAAAATCGTTATGTGCAAGTAGCTGCTTGTGGGGCAAGTTGGATATCTATCCAAGAATCATAATCTCACGACACAATTTTCAATTGGGATGGAGACGTTCTAATGAAGCTTGAGCGACACATTTGCAACCCAGTTGAACCGTGTTTTGTGCCACCACACCCGACCCTAATGCAGCGGTTGCTCGGGCGATACCAGGAACTAATTCGGCAGAACAGGCTGCCTAAAAAGATCACTTTTCACGAATACTTTGCTTACTGGTTGTCTCGACGCCGTGGCAGAAACGTCCCTGGTATCGACGATGGCTTAATTGCTGAAGTGCATCAAAAAACGTTTGAGGAACTTCAAAAGATCGACCGCCCAAGTCAGCAACTCGCGGGTGAAGTTCGAACAATAGTTTTGCTTGTTGATTTTGAAGACCAGCCACATGCGGAAGAGAACACTGTAGGTGTTTTCGAAGAAATGCTCTTTGGCTCTTTGCCTACCGGAAGCATGGCGGAGTATTACTCAGAGGTCAGCAACCAGAAGGTTAAGATCGCAGGCGAAGTTCATGGCTGGCTACGAATGCCAAAGCCTCTTACCTTCTATACGAATGGAGGGTCTGGAACGCTATCAACGTTCCCCAAGAACTCCCAAGGCTTAGCAAGAGATGCTGTCAACGCAGCAATTTCCGAAGATATTTCATTCAACGGGTATGATGTTTTCGGTGAAAAGATTGTCACAGCTCTATTTGTCATTCATGCAGGACGTGGAGCTGAAGAGACAGGTTCTCCTCATGACATATGGAGCCATAAGTGGCAAATACCCGGTGGCGTAAAGGTCAGCAAGCAAGGCGATCCCACGATCTTTGCTCAAACGTATCTGACGGTACCCGAAGATTGTGCAGTTGGTGTATGCGCGCATGAGTGGGGGCACCTAGCCGCACGATGGGCAGACTACTACGACACTGGGGAGTCCGGAGAGTCTCAAGGACTAGGCATGTATTGTCTTATGGCCTCAGGCTCATGGGGGGAAGGTGGTACGTCTCCAACTTATCCGAACGGTATGCTGCGATCTTTTCATGACTGGATAGATGTAGAACCGATTGAATCCAACGCTGAGGTGGAGCTCAAGCCTGCTAGCAAAGGAGGCGGCGTAGCGCTGATTCGCAACAATGCGACAATGACAAACTCTCAGTATATCGTTTGCGAGTTTCGCAAACGAGTTAACATGGACCGGGCGCTACCTGACGAGGGTCTTGCCGTTTTCGTAGTAGACGAGTCAATTGAAAATGTTAATGACGAAGACAACCTTGCAATTGAGCTTATTCAAGCTGACGGGAATCGCGACCTAGCCAAAAGTGGCCACTTCGGGAATACCGGGGATGAGCATGACCTTTTCCCACACACCAAGCCGGACGGATCGATGGTACGCACACTAGGCAAGACGGGACCACAGAAAATTAAGCTCCCGGGAGGAAGTTGGTCAGGAGTGACTATCAAGGTGCTGGGCAATACTGACGACGATAGCCTAAGACTAAAGATCAAGCTAGAAGCACCAAGCTAGTCTACGGCGCATTTAGCCAGTTGATTCACAAAGGAATCGAGCAATTGCGAACTTTTTTTGAGCAGGCTTCACCTAAGCTTGTTGTCCGTAGTACGCAGACAGCCCGGCTAATACGCTACTAGTATCAGATGCAGCATGCCTATTTCAGTTGCCGAAACTGGGAAACATGTTCATTGACTGAAACTCGCCTCATTTTACGAGTAGACGATGCCATATGATCCTGAGTTTATTGCTGGCCAATCTATTCCGCTGCCGACTCCCAGCGACCGCGTACTTGCATTGGCTTATGAAGGACATTACATCCATCATTCTCGCCATTCGGTGCTTTTCAACATAGAACGTGGCTTCGCTTTTGTCTCAGCTCACAACATTGATGGGGCGACGCTACCCGTCGCACAGCACACGAATCGCAGCTTCAAGAACGACCCAAAAATACAACCAACTGCACTGCAAGTAGACCGCGATCGCGGATACCGCGAGAGTGCTCAACACGGGTTTGGCCCTAATCCGTGGGACCAAGGTCACCTAGCAAGACGCAAGAGCTTGTCTTGGGGCGATGAGGCCGAGGCAAGCATTGCTGAACGAGAAAGTGACTTTTGGTCAAATATAGCACCTCAGCATGAAAACTTGCACGATGATGCGTGGGGGGAAATTGAGGATTGGATGCTGCAACGCGTAGAGAGTAATGGCCGAAGAGCTTGCGTATTTACGGGGCCAGTATTTACTCAAGATGACCCAGAGCACAAAAACGGAGAAGGGGAGGTTCCTATTCGGATTCCCGCAGGCTACTGGAAAATAGTTTCGATCAAGTTGAATGGAGCTATGCGATCAGCGGGATTTCTGGTCTGGCAAAGAGATTATGACAGTCTATCCCCACTGCCTTTTTCTCCGGTGCTAGAGCAGGTACGACTGACGACTATTGAAGTACTAACGGGGCTGACATTTCCAGCTTTACGTCAGTTTGATCCGCTCCTCTTCGATCATGAACTGCAGGGCCCTGCATTATCTGGTTCGATACCAGCCAGGGTTGCTAATCCTGAATCGGAGGATGCTGAGAATGAAGTGTTTGGAAACCCGCCTCGTAAGACAGCCGCCATCCGGGAAATGAGAGACATCATTCTATAGCGTAATCCTGTGTTTGACGTGGTTTTCATTGCTCATGCGAGTTTATGCATAAACGTCGATGGAATGCCGCTTCGGTGAAACAGTCCGAAGTAGTCTCGAATAGGAACATCTAGTCTTGCGCCGGCTTAAAATGGATCGACTTATTGATTTTCACAACAGTCAACACCGACTCCGTAATCTTGTCGCCGTCTCGCTTGATAGCAACTTTATCGGCGTCGCCGTGCATGATTGTGGTAGGTATTTTAGGAGTCTAGAGATCTGCACCGATTACAAGTAGATACATCAAAGCAGAAGCTGTCTCTTGAAGCGAAGTCTTGTGAAAAGGCCCAAGGCCACCGCCAACATCGAGACTGAGGCAGGCTCTGGAATGCTCGCTATCGCCCCTCCTCCCGACATGCCGAAATTTCCATTTAGGAGCGCCCAATCGCTCAGATCAACGAAACCATCGCCGTTGAAATCTCCTTCGTCGAATACGCCTGCGGTGACATGTTGTAGCCAATTACCGATGAATGCACTGACATCTACAGAATCCACACTCTGATCACCATTTGTATCGCCGAGGAACCGCACTTCAGCAGTCAGGCTATCTTCACTTACCCCATCTTCGTACATGAGTGACCAACCGTATGGTGTGTTTGCAAGGGCAACGTCATTAACGGAATCAAAGGCTCCGATAATTCCATCTGCTGTAATCAGATCTATCACGTCACCCAACATCCTTGACGTAGTGCTGTCTAGATCCAGAGTTCCGGCAATGTTTGCGATACCGGTGCCTCCAGGTGTTTTCGCCTCGACGACACCGTCCGCTACATATCCGAAGAAGCTAAGCTCACCCTCGCTCCCCAGCGTCAGCGAATCGACGCTCAGAACACCTCCATTGAGCAGAGAGATGACTCCCGAGTGGTTAGTGAGATTGTTTGCGTATACTTCGGTAGTTATTGACGAAAGGCTATTCAATGTTACTCGGCCTCCGTTATTGGTCAGACTGCCAGTGATCTGATGTTGGTTAGAACTCCCATTGAACCTCAAGGATGCTTGCTCTCCCTCGAGGGTGACCGATTGGGCTGTAAGCATAGAGCTCACGGTCAACACTGCAGCGTATTGGGTGCCAATCAATTCAATGTTGTCTGCGGTGAGGTTTCCCATCTGTCCAAACGACGTTGCCGGCGATGCTATGAACCCTTCAAGCACCAAATCACCGTTGATCGTTAGATCAGCAGAGTTGTGGAAGCGAAAACCCTTCATTCCACGGTAACCTCGAACTCCTACTTTGAGATCGTAACCGTTCAACGAGAGTCCTGACAGCGTCGTATTGTTCGAGGGTCCATCAAACCAGAGTGGGGACCCGGATACTTCCGCTAACGCGATAAACACGTCTGAGGAGCTGTTGGGAGTCGGCGAATTCAGATTCGCTTGAGCCCAGTCTGCCGTATCCCATGTATAGTTGCCGTTTTCTCGCAGAAACATGGTGTCGGAGAACAAAGCAATGCCATAAGCTCGCGCGTAATCTGCGCCATGACTAAAGTAAGCCTGCTTGAGATTGGTTGTGGAGAAATTGATTCCAGCGAGGTTTGCGTCCAACACAGGAATCTCAGGTGTAAAACTGTGCTCGGCGTTCAATCCATTCTGGGCGATCGCCCAAGTGTCAGCTACGCCAGACGCGGCACCAAGCCCTTCGAGCGCCAGGAAGTTGCTCGTGACATTTTCGAGTTCATCAATAAACCCCGTCATGTCATCGCCCACTGGCGTCGTGTCGTATACTTCGAAGCGATTCGTGTTGAACACGGATTCTGAAGTTGGAAAGCCATGAAAATCGAAGAACCAATCAATGTCGCTGCTATCAGTAACCAGACTTCCGCCTGTGTCAGTGATGATGGCCTCCCTGACGGTGTCGATTCCAGCATAGGGTTGGGAGGGCGTCCCCGATTGATCCCAGAATCGATTGTGATCATAAATTTCGTAAGAGTCATCTATCGGATGCTGAGATGTTGGGCCGGGTGACGAATCGTTTCCGCGGGTATGCCCCAACACGCGGCCCTCTGGATCAGCCATCGGGTAGACAAAGAACTCGCTAGCATCGAGTATTTTTTCTGACAGCGGATGGTCGCTGACAAGGAAGTCGACCATACCTTGTAGCGCAAAGTTCCCGCTGTGCTCAGCGGCGTGATTTCCACCAAGTAGGACGACCTTCTCCTTGACCCCGGGTTCTGAAATGTCCGTGATTTGATAGCCGTAGAGATCTTGCGCGCCCGTGACCGCGTTACCGCGAAAATCGGTGTGGCCAGTTGGGGTTTGACCAATAATCAATTGCGAGTTGGCACTTCCAGTTGGGTGAACATGGGGATGGCTGGCGATCGATGCCGTGTGCGCACCAGCCATTGATGGCGTGTAGGGAAGTGTGTAGGAAACGTAGACGTCAGATTGAGTAAACGACGAATCGTTTGAGAACGTTAATGAGTTATTGAATGGCCCGTTGTCAAAAAACTCCCAGTTTTGCTGATCGTAGCTCCATACCGGGCTATAACCGGTGCTGTAATCACCTCCCCACTCATTTGAATCATCAATAGAGAAATCAGGTGTTAAACCGCTAACGCCACCTACTTTTGTTGCCCACCACCAATGCAGATTGTCAGCACTTGTAATGGTCTGTGATAGGTTCGTATAGGTAGTCCACCGATAAGGGACCAGGTCAATGCTGGTGCCGGTAACCGAGGAGGCGATTAGGTCAAGCGAACCGGTCTCGAAGTCTTCAGCAAGAGTAATTGCGCTCGAAGCTTCTTGTGACGGGAGTGTCGCGATTGAAATCACCGCCACGAACCCGAAAATGTAACGACGAACCCGACACGAACCTTTCATAGCTTCGCTCCTTCATCACCAGTTTCGAGATCAAGACACAAGTACTATTTTCGATTTGGGGGGGGACACTCCAACAAATTGCGATTTCTGCAGAATCTTCGCTAACAACCTAGTAGTATTTTTTGTCTAATCAATATGAACAAACGTATACTAGTCGATTTCAGCGACTTAACTCGTCAAGATGGGAACGTTATTCTGAGGGAAAATGGCAGAATTGGTGTATACACCCCTGAATCGGCATCGGTCAGGCTGGCATTCCATGAAACGACTCGCGATTGTTTGGCCGCAACTCGCCTCCCCTTCGAGAGTCTCTTCGTTAGTGAAATCGCGGAATGCCATTTACAATCCTCCGTATGGGAGCTTGGAGATACAAATAGCTGTCGAACGATGCCGCGTCCGATGAACTTGGCCGAATTCTTGAAGAATGTCAGCTTGCGGATCATGTGAACAAACTCGAAAAAGTTACATTCTCGAATAGGCGTATCCTGCGATTCCAGCGGAGGCGATCACCAGTTGGTTTTGATCTCTTCTAATTCGGCGTCTATGAATTCTTATTCGAAGAGAACTCAGCAATCTGAAATGCTCATGGGTTGGAGTTTACTGCTTCTTCCCCATAGAGGATCGCTTAGATGTCCTATCCTGTCCAACCTAACTTTTAATTCGCCTCCACGGAGAACATAGCACTGCTAGGTGGCGTCAACCGCAGTCGACTAGAGTATTCCGAGTCGGGAGCGAATTGACTGGGTATCTACCCAGCTTCACTTAGACCACACTGAATATGGCTGAATGATACTTCGTTAAATCGGATCGCAGTTGCAGAAGCTGCTTCGTAGATGCGTTCGGCGTTTACGACCGAGGCAGGAAAGCAAATGCCAAGATGCACATGGTTTAGAACGCAGAAAGCACGAAGTGATTAGGCAGACTGCCAAGTCTTGGCGATCAGATTCCAGTCTTATATTGAATCGAATCACACTCCAGAAAGCACACGAACGGAGACTGCTTTTGGCTTATCTTGCTTACCCGTTACGATTTCACATTCAACCAATTCGCCGTACGCAAGGGGCGTGTTTCCCCTTATATCAGTAACATGCACAAAGACTCCTTCATCTATGCCGTCAACTTCTAGGAACCCATAACCTTCTTGATCTTTCCAAGATACAACCCTTCCTTGGTGCAATCCGAACTTCTTGGAATCTGACAATGCTATTGGACCGCAAAGCGTGTCAACTAAACTGCGCAGCGATGAACGAACTGCCCTCTGGCTCTCATAAGCACTATGCTCCGGAACCAGGCATATGCTTTCATCTGAATCGAGCAAGTAAGAAATGAATCTTGATAAGGCTTGTCGCCGTTCTAGCGGAGTTGACAAATCTCCAACAGCAGTAAGATTTGCGTGCACTTCTTGATCGCGCAATGGCGTCGTTAGCATCATCGATTCGAGGTATGACAAATCTGACTGCGCCCATGCTAAGTGCTGAATGCCGGACGGGGAAGTTTCAATGCGCAATGCATTTTTGACAGATGCAGTAGTCGGATCATAGCTCCAGCACAAACCAGCCTTGAGCATCGAATCCAACCATTGACGTGTAACGGAAACGTCAACCCCCATTTGCAGAATGTATGTCTCTATATCTTCCACCGGAATAAACTTTGCGTCTCCATCGGGCTCCTGATGCTGAGCGTCCTGTAGCAGCATAAGAATCCTCACACCTAGAAGTGGTGTTGTAGCAATCTCAGTATGGAGAGCAAATAAATTCTGGACAAACTCGTGTTGACCAGCTGGATAGGTGTCGTACCTGCCGTAAATAATGGCTTCTTTAGCCCTCTCCGAATCGATTTCAACTGCCGATTTTGCTACATATGCTTGTACTAATTCGTAGTTGGCAATCCTCGGTGAGGTAATCGTCTCACGAACGAGTTTTAGACACCGGCGTATGTCGTTGTTTGAAAGTCGGCCAATCCATTCCGCGACATTGCCACTGTCAATAAAAACACCTTGGAGGCAATTAACGAAGCCCTTCAGATCACCGACTGAAAGAGTCATGTTTGATCCAAACCCGTATCCGGTTCCTCGTACGGGCTTCTCATCGGCTATGATCGAATCTAGATATTGAATTCTTTTCAGGAGTACGGCACGAGGTGAGGGCGTAGGCAAGTGAAATGTTTCTGTGTAGAAAGATTGCAATGCCCCTTGGCGAGATAGTTGCCAACTGGTCTTGTCGGTAATTGGCAATAGCGTCATGCAAATAACGCGATTCGACGCTGCCTTTGCGTACTGAAATACACGTTCTTGAAACTCAATTGTGAAGTGATCTCCGTTGTCGAATACCAAGCACGGGATTCGCTTCTCAGAGCGGACCGATCGAGTAAGGAGCCTAATAATGTAGTCCAATGGTTGAGACTTGCGGTATTCTTCGACGTGCTCGCCGAACTTATGCTTAAAGGCAGTTTTGTCTGAATTATAGAGATGCTGATATGGACCTTCAGACCAGCGTTTGTATTCATCGAAGTACATACCTTGTAGCTGGTCGTAAGTTGGATGTGAGCCTTCGAACAATGCCTTCTCTGCTTCGCGCAGCAAGCGAGAGTTTAGCCAGTCTGTTAAGGTCCGCTCGTCGCCATCGCTCTCTGCGAGATCTATGCGTATCACAGCACACTTTGACGAGAGATCGGAGGGGAGGACGTCTGCAAAGAAGCGCTCGACGAAAGTTGACTTCCCAGCGCCTTTTGTACCAACAAGTAATCCGAATGCCTGCATCTGAGTGTCATCGACACGACGTATTGTTTCAGCCAGTCTCGAACCTTCGTCTGTTTCTATCTGTTGAACTCTCGACAATAGCTCTTCCGAAATTCGAGCGAGACGTGCCTCTGCCAAGTCGCTTTCTGGTGACGTGACGAAACATGCCCGTCGCATCTCGGGTTCTGACAATGTGCGGAAAAACTGGGTCATTACTCGATCTATGTCTGTTGATATCGGATCGATCGGAAGAAGTTTACGGTGTTCGGGACTTCGAATGGGCTTGCAGAATGACGTGGATTGAATAGGTTCCCCCTCAGCCTGCTGAAATACAGCGCGAAATCCGTAGTCACTTACAGCATCGAACGATAGCAGCTCGAAAAATCGACGAAAATGCAAGTCTATGGAATCAATGTCGCTGAATGCACACGCACGACCGTCAAGTGTGTCTTTCCCATCTCCAAGACGGTTGGCTCGAAAGATAATCCATTGGCGCCCGTTGGTGACTGCCGCCAACTCAGCATTCTTGTGGGCAGCATACTGAATGGCTTGAGCGATCCCCTCTTTCGCCGTTTTCGACTTGAACACCGGCCCATTCAGTTTGTAGAACTTGCCTGAATGCTTAGCATTGACTTCTAGATCGCGAGCGTCCTTTTTAGCCTCAACAATCAATCGCGCGCGAGATTCTATTGAAATTTTATAGTCAAGAAAACCAGTACCTGCAGTCTCCTCAGTAGCGATCTGTTGCTTTGTCCAACCAAGAACGTCAGTAAGTAAAGAGTCTAAAACTTTCATCCGAACGTCAGATTCGGAATTGAGAGTTTTGGCCCCTTCGGCTGTCTCCGATTTCCAGGTTTGGAATTTCTGGTAGGCGTTGTCGATAGGTTCCACTACTAATCTCCGTTGGGCTCAGGCTGCTGGCATTTCCCTCGGATTGGCATTTTGTACGAGTTACTGCTGGGAGTCGAAAACCATGTTCCTTAGTATTAGACCTAAAACGCGCCAACTTGTGAACGCCGTCAGCACGTCCGCTTGTTGGAAGAATCGTTTCGGACAGCCTTTTCAAACTGCGTCAGAATAACTCCTTGCACCTCCGTGGCCTTTGCTAAGTGCGGAGTATCGATGCGTCTTAGCCCAGTCTGGCAACCTGCCTTAGTTGGTCCCACCGAAGATTCATGATGCAGAACGCGAAACTGCCTCAGCCCGACACGCTCGTGCCCAGTATGTGTCACTTGGGCACCCGAACGTTGAACCGAACAGTGCCATATCGCTGTTACCCGGGAGCGAATCAAGAGGGTGGCGGCGAATCTACAGCGGCGGGCCAGACCGCAAAGTCTATCTACGTATCGACTGACCGATCTGATTCAGTTGATCAACAGTAGATCACGTCGCACCAGCTGCTCTTGCGCCAAGACTTGCCACAGGCTAACAGTGTAGTAAATCCCGTAAACGTTTGTGTTTAGTGAGTTAGGCAGGGTGGCTCGCAGCCGCTTGTTAGCCTCGAGGTGATCGTCGCGAACGTCATCAAAGGAATCACTCTCATATCGATTGCACACTCTCATCCTCCGGTATTTGTGCTTCGCCCAGTAGAAGAGCTGTTGTATTCAGAGGTATATACTCCTCTTTCTGCCAGCATAGTGCTCAAGGCTTGCACCTTTTTCTCAGCGTCAGTCATACGCTTGTATATGGTGTTGTAGGATCCTTTATATGACTGGAACTCTTTGTTTGTAGACTCATATTTTGTTCGATACTCAGCCTCTTTGGCGACTATTTTTTTTAGCTCTTCATTCAACCTCTTGATTTCATCGTTCAATCCTTCAGCACCTCCCGAAGCTAGACTCTCTGATCTCTTCTGCTGATCCTCCAGAAATGCGGCCCGCCCTTCGGCGAGATCCGCACGAGTACTTGCCGCCACAGCAATTCCTTCGGCTTTAGCTAGGTCTTTCGTCAGATCGGCAATCTCTTTATCCCGTTCGCCTATCGTTACTAGCCTAGACTCAGCTAGGTCCTTGTAGTTCGCATAGGCGGAGGTGACGATCGCCGCAATCGCAACCAATAGAATAGCGCCTGCTGCCAGGAAGTTCCCCCAAGTAAGTAACGACTTTGGCGGAGTCTTCGTTATCAAGCCTTCGGCTGGATCTTCTTCAAGGTCTTCTCCTCCATCTTCAATCCTTTTTGATCCCTTATGGAACATCTCGGAACTCAAGAACTGCACCACAGGAGACCGTTGTTTTTCTTGCAGAAGGAGGTAGTCGCTTCTGACCGTCTGCTCATGGAGGATTCGTACCATCCCCTCCATCAGCCGGATAATCTTGTCCTGCATCAGCGATGCACTGGCCGTGACCGCAGCTCTTTGAGGCTTGGTTAGCTGCCCGTCCGTGGTCGAAGCCTTCAGCAATGTTTCGTTCTCAAATAGCCCTTCCAGTGTTCCTTCTCCTACCGCTGCCTCAAGCAACGAAGCGATCTGGTTTCCAGTCTTGTGAGGCAGCTCGCTAACCAACTCGTTCTTCAGCAGCAACTCGTTTGCAGACATCGCTATTCTTGCTCCCTCACTGTTTTCCAAGGCATCGGTTCTGTGGATCGTACGAAATCTGTTTTGAGGACCCACGAATACCGATTCCACTAGGCTTTGAGTTAAGTTACGGTAATAGTGGTCGAGGTTGTTGCCAGGACGTAAAGCCAGGGCCTTCTTTGCACATCGCGAACGGGAACGTCCTGATCGCTTGGGACACATCGTACCATATGATCTGCCTTCGGTGGGCACAGATAGCTGTTGTTCCGGCTACCCTGGAAACTGCCTCAGCCCGACACACCGATCGCACACGATTTGACAGTGAACACGGCAGCTGCTGGCCGTGGCAAAGTCATTCTGGTCCTGACATACCTACCGTGAAGGCCCCAAGCGAAGTGCAAATCACTGGGGCAGAGAACCTCTCTTTTCAGAAATCGGAGTCATCGCCAGTGGCACCGGCGGACTCTTGATCATTGCTTGTGTTCACGTCGGATGATTGTTCAGTGTCCTTCTTGGGCCCACCGAGCATCTTCATCTGCTGGGCAATGACGCGAAGCTTCGAACGCTTCTGACCGTCCTTTTCCCAGGTGTCTAATTTGAGCTTTCCCTCAACAAGTAAGGGCGTTCCCTTGGGGCAGTATTCGGCAAGAACTTCTGCGGTCTTACCCCAATAGGTAACGTCAACAAACAAAACCTCTTCGACCCACTGATCATCTTTCTTGTGCCGCTCATTCACGGCAATTCCCACTTCGCAGACGGCGGTACCGCTATCTGTGAACTTGAGCTGAGGGGTGTGCGTCAGATGACCAACGAGAATCGTGCGATTGTAACACGACATGGAAACCGTCACTTTCTTTCTTCATGGCGAAGAATCTAATGGGTGATCGGTTTTCTGCTAAACCTTTGGTTGCACTTCGCTAGGGCTTAGCTCACCTA
The DNA here is from genome assembly GCA_965228965.1 of Bythopirellula sp. GTDB lineage: Bacteria > Planctomycetota > Planctomycetia > Pirellulales > Lacipirellulaceae > Bythopirellula. Next base: position 2,469,145 of record OZ245849.1, on the reverse strand, counting down.
CATCGCACAAATCGGGGCCACGCGCAAAGCAATTTGTCCTCAATAAACCGTTGTCGACAAAGCTAATCCTCAGAAAACACAAGCAGAAAATGGCCGTTAGCCGCCATTTGTCGACAATCCGATTCGCACTCTGCCCGTGCTCCGTTCGTCGCGATATCGAAACGTCGGCAGTCACAACCACGAGAAACTTATAGGCAATATTGCGCCTCGGAGAGGAATTGACATCGAAGATTGCCGGCACTGCGGTGCACGGGTGTGGCAATGTCTACGGGGTCGAAAAAGTGAATTCTGTAGACATCAGCATCGGCGAACGAGTAGGCATCCGTGGGAATGAAAGTCTAGGTCGACATTGAAATTAGCATTCTCGTCTTAAGATCAAATTGCGCATTATCTTCTGTCATGCTAACTTCTGCCCAGTGCCGAATAGACCAACGCCCAAATCCAATAATCACACCACGCTAACAGGAATTGAGAAAGTCACCACTCGGCTCTTCCCACCCTATTCGCAGCGCGTTGCCGAAGTGATCGATTCCTCCAAAATCACTCCCAGTGAGTTTACTCGGCTCGCGATCATGCTAACGATCGATGGGGGCTTGGTAGGAGCAAACGATCGTCTGGCCCGCATTGAAGAGCAAGTTATCTGGCTGCGAAAAGAACTCAGTGAGGCGATCGAGTAAAGAACATCATCAGCAACCGCATGAATTCGAGAGAACCTTATGCTCTCGATAAAGCCAATCGGAAGTAGCAGCAGCCAAGTTACCTATTATGTCTCGCTCGGACACGACGACTACTACGTTAGAGCTGGCGAACCCCAAGGAACTTGGTGGGGAGCTGGGGCAACGGAACTTGGGCTTTCTGGACCAGTTGATCCCGGATCGTTTGAGCAGCTACTGCTTGGGTACTCTCCCGATGGCGGGACCAAGTTCGTGCAGAATGCCGGAAACTCAGATCGTAGGGCCGCGTTCGATCTGACATTCTCAGTTCCCAAATCCGTCTCGTGTGCCTGGAGTCAAGGCAAACCGGCCCATCGCCAACTCATCGAAGCTGCTTGCGAGTTGGCACTTTCCAAAACGCTAGACGTGTTTGCTGAGCGTTGCGGCATCACTCGTCGCGGCCACTTAGGCTCACGTGTTGAAACTGCAAAACTCATCGCTGCGATCTTTCGGCACGAAACTTCCCGCGGGCTCCCTGGTGAAATGCCTGATGCCAATCTGCACTGGCATGTCGTCTTGCTGAACACGGTGATCCGTGAAGACAATTCCACCGGCGCATTCGATGCCCGAAACCTGTTCGCCAAGGATATGAAGATGATGCTGGGTGCGTCGTTTCGAGCGGAGCTTGCCAAGGGGCTAGAGCAGTTAGGGCTCACGTCGCATCGACCTGAGCGAGAAAACGGTAGAGGAGTCGCCAGTTGGTTTGAGCTCGATGCAGTTCCCACAGATTTTGTGCGGGCGATGTCGAAACGTCGGCAGGAAATCGAGACGTGGCTCCTAAAGAACAACGTAAACGGTGCCAAGATGTCCGAACGGGCAGCACTTGCTACCCGCCGCAAGAAGGAACACTATCCCCGGGAACAGTTATTCTCAGCATGGCAGAAGCTTGGTGGGGAATACGGTCTTATGGCGGTTGATCTTGCCGAGGTGTTGACTCGACGTGTTCCTGTAAGAGATTGCGAGGCTGAATCAAATGCAGCGGTAGAGCGAGCCCTAATGAAGATCACCGACCAACGGGCTCGCTTTTCTGAAGTCGAGCTGCTGCGGTTTGCGGCTGAGGAAGCCCAATGTCGCGGAATAGGTATTTCAGAGATCATTCCAGAGGTAGCGCATGCACTCTCACATTCGCCTGACATCGTTCGACTACAGGATGTTGAGTACGAGAAGAATTATACTACTCGGGAGATGCTCGCTATTGAACGTCGCCTGTTTGATGCCGCGCTTAGAGCCCAAGGAGATTCTACCCATACCGTTTCCACTAGCATTGTCGCTAATGTGCTCAGTGGCTTTGACCATCTAAATGCCGAACAGATCGGAGCCATTCGGCACATCACAACCGGAGATTCCAGAGCCGTTTGCCTCAATGGTATGGCAGGAACCGGTAAGACGACGCTCTTGCAAGCCGCCCGGGAAATCTGGCAGCAAACAGGTCTCCAAGTTATCGGAACTGCACTGGCCGCAACGGCTGCCAAGCAATTGGAAGAAGGTTCCAGAATTCCGAGTACACACATCCATAAATTGCTGGTCGACATTCGGGCGGGTCAGCAAAGCCTCACCTCCTCAACCGTCTTGGTAGTCGATGAAGCTGGCATGCTCGGTACGAAACAACTTGAGCTGCTAATCACACTGACGGACTCGGTTAATGCGAAGACGGTACTGGTGGGCGATCATCGACAGCTTCAAGCCATCGATGCCGGAGCTCCTTTTCGAGGTATTGCCGAGCGGATTGGTTGTTTCGAGCTTCAGACGATTATCCGCCAACGTAGGCGTTGGCTGCGAGAAAGCGTTCATGAGCTGGCAACGGGCAAGGCTCGCTCCGCTCTCGCCCGGTATGCCGAACGTGGACTGCTGCATATTGGCTCAGATCGCGATGTCGTCATGAAGAAACTAGTGGAGGATTGGGCCAAATCGGCGCTACACGACGTTCGCAGTAATCTAATCTTAGTCGGCACCCACCTAGAACGAGTCACCATCAACAGGCTTTGCCAGTACGAGCGTCGGCGTGCAGGGCAGTTAAGCGAAGAGTCGCTCACCGTTGACAGCAATGATTTTCACGTTGGAGATCGCGTCGTGTTTACCAAGAACAACGCGCTGCTGTTCCTAAGAAATGGTGAAATGGGAACCGTCACGACAGTCTCTCCAGCCGACAACCAATTGTGTGTCCAACTGGATGATGGCCTCGGTGTCACGGTCGACACAAAATCCTACGACCATCTTGAGCTAGGATATGCCAGCACCACCCACGCCGCCCAGGGAAAATCCGTAGAACGAGGGTTTGTACTACTTGGCGGTCCCATGACCGACCGGGAGATCTCCTACGTCCAAGGCTCGCGAGCTCGAGGTGTTACCTACTTCTACGCCGATGAACTCACAGGTGGGGAGAGCATAGAAGCACTTGCGCGACAGATGAGCCGGTCGAGACCTAAAGAACTCGCTCACGATTTTGTAGAGAGTTTTTGAGAAGTCGATTCTTGCCGCAATATTCGGCGGGCTGGTTGCGTGTGCGTTATTACTTTCAGGAACTGTACGGCGTTGGTATCGCACCCAAAAACACACTCGAGGAAAACGCAGACCACGGTCCCCGAATACATACACTGCAAATCCCGGGAAGCTGCTTCTGGAGTTCGGTAATGAGGTACTTCCGGCGAGCGCGCTGACCAATCATTTTCTGTTCGCCGGAACCAGCGGTAGTGGCAAGACGCTGCTCCAGCGGCATCTGCTCAAGAATTTCCTAGTCGGGATCCAGAATGACTCGGATTCTCGGTGCCTTATTCTCGATGCCAAAAACGACATTGTCCCCTATCTTGCAAAGATCAAGGTGAATTGTCCCGTCTATTCGCTCAATCCCTTCGACATGCGAGATACAATGCCGCAAGCGGTGGCCTGGGATGTCGCAGCCGACGTGACCACCCCGTCTGAGGCCCTCAATCTTTCGGCAGGCATCTTCCCTGAGGAAAAGGATGGAACCAACCGGTTTTGGACAGACTCGGCACGGCTTGTTGTGTCCGCTGTCATCGAATCGATGATCCGACATACACCTAAAGATTGGAGGTTCGCTGATCTGGTGTATGCTTCGCTTTCACTGAATCGAATCACTACGGTCCTAAACCGCGACGCAGAGGGTAGTGAAGCCCTCGAGAGTTTCTTCTTTGACGAGGACGTAGCTTACAAGATTTTTACGACGATCGCTTCACGGATGAGCTACTACCGGCCAGTAGCCGCTCTGTGGCAACGCCTACCGTCGGATCAGAAGCTCAGCATCCGAGAGTGGCTGGATGGAGAATCGATACTGCTGCTAGGGGTCAACGCCACTTCTCGCAGAGCGCTCGATGTTGTGAATGAACTCCTCTTCCGCACGGTCGTACAAGAGGTCGATATGCTGCCCAATTCCAGTCGTCGCAAGATCGTGCTGTGGCTCGATGAGGCACGGCTTGCGGGGCCGCTACTACGCCGTGACCTCATCCCCTACTTCGCGGTGAAATCGAGATCGAAGGGAGGAAGTTTGGTGTTGTCGTTTCAAGATATCGAAGGATTTCGCGACGCGTGTGGCGGCGATAAAGTTGCCAACGAAACTGTGGGACAATGCTCGTATAAGGCATTTGGCAGAATGGAGTCGGAAGAAAGCGGTCGCTGGGCGAGTGGCCTGTGTGGTCAGTATGAAACAGTGCACTGGTTGCAATCCGAACACGGAAAAGTGTTTCCTGCTTCTAGGAGTTTGGCGGAACAGCATATCCAGAGGACTGAGATCCTGCCGGCGGAGTTCTATAATATTGAGTTGCCCAGCAGAAACCGGGGCGCTACTGCGATGTTTCTCGCTCCTGAATACGGTCGCCTGGAAACCGTTTCGGGCAATGCACTCGAGCAGATCGCTGTCGCAGAAGATGAAGAACTAGAACATCAAGTCCAAGCTCCATCAGGACGCGATCAATGGCTCAAGTCGTGGGACAGCGATGATCATAAGCGATTGTTGCTCGATACGAATATCGCAACTCCACCAAGAAACCGCAGGAAACTCAAGCTCAAGCAAACACAAACTATCTCAGATTAGGCAATGGATATCCAAGAATGATTGAATCGTTCACTGGATTTGCGCTGAGGAGCCTTAAGAATCTATGGGAAGCGCTTCATGGAGATTCTATTGACTTTCGCGAATGGCTATGGCACATCCTTGCTATGGTTAAGATCAGATTTACAGCACTGCGTGATGATTACCCGGAAGAAGAACTAGACGAATGGGGGGATGTTCGGCGCGAGTGGGGTCAGTTCAAGTCGACTGTCCATGATACGCTCGATAAAATTGATTATGAGCTCGATCGACTCGACGTGGGGCAAGGTATTATCGAGCTAGATGTTTCGGAATCCGACCTGCGCCGCGCCCGCGGAAAATTCCCGAGCGTGTCGGAACCCTATTCCCCAAGGGTGCGACTTACGTTTTCTCACCCCGAGCAAGGACCGCTCCAATATCCGTGTGGGAATTACTGCAAACAGAAGGATAACCTGCGCGCGATTGCTCTGACCCTGGAAGCACAACGGGCCATCGAAAGGTATGGTGCTACCAAAGGCGGGCAGCAATATGCCGGCTGGAAAGGGCTACCACCGGGAGAAGAGCATGTGCGATACTTTTCCAGTCCCCAAGAAGCTGCTGAGTACGTAGCCGAATTGGCTGGATTTAAGCCAGCGACGGGCTACGCGATGCTAGAGGATGGTGATCTCTTAAAGACCTGCTATCTGAAAGCATCGAAGAAGGCCCACCCCGATACGGGCGGCAATGATGAGACGTTTCAGACCCTCCAGCAAGCCAAAGAAATCATCGATCATCACTTAACCATGGAAAATGTGGAAGTCGCCTAGCTGAGATCTAGATCTTCTTTGATCGTAAACACTAAATCATGTTGAGCTTCAACGTAGCGCCGCTCGATCTCTTCCAGGTCAGGTTCCTTTAGGCCGGCTGCCCCTGCTTCAAAACCTTGCAGAAAGCCGACCGCAAAGGCGCAACCGCTTGTTGAGTCAAGCGGCCCCTCGGGAGAGCCATCTGAGATTCCTTGCGGTAAACGAATTCGCTTCATTGGCTTTGTCAATCGTCTAACATGATAGACGTTTTTGTGCATACAGTTGCACACATGGGACAATACCGCAAGCGATTGGCAAAATTCTTGAAGCACAAACGAGGGACCATGTCAGGCAGCGAATTTGCGCGGCTGACAGGTCTTTCTAAGGCGACGCTCAATAACCTTGAAAACCAAGCCCAAAACGTAACCATCGACACCCTAGAACACCTTTGCAAAGTGTTTCGCTGTCAGATTCAAGACCTGTTCCCCAAGTGAGAGAACAACTGCTCTGGTGGACCTTTCACGGCCAAAGTCATCCATCGCTCCAAACCCGCTGCAACGTTTCGCCTCCGCAAGTCGTAACTCCCTTGTTTCTAGGATGTTTGGCATGAAGTTGTCGCCCCCAGCACGGATGGTACAATGTGAGCTGATAATTTGTTTCGACGTACGTGCGTGTACGTCCGGCTATTTGCTTCCCTACGAAAACGCCAAATCTAGTCGCATCCTCGCGGTGCGTTAGAAATTTTTGCGAAGCCTAGCCACCAGGATGCCACGCTCCCGCGATACGGGAGCGTCGGTCTCGGTGTCTATTCGCAAAAGCGCATTGGCGTGCGTCGTAGGGAGTAGCCCGTAGCGGCGCTCCTCTTTCTTTAGGAACTCTTCCTAACGCAAGGGTGCATCTCAAACGGTCATGGCCAGACGCTCAGTACGTCTACCGTTTCACCCTTGAAGATGGAGATGACGACGATGAGACTTCGATGTTGGGTCATTGCTCTGGCGACAATTCTATTGCCGCATGCCGGCTACGCGGGCACTGTGACACTTACAGATGGCACCTTTAACGACGCGGATTGGGAACTGACGACCGATGGAAGTAACATTACAGAATCTTTAGCAGGCCAGTTCCCAGCGGGTGGAAACCCAGGTGAGTTTCGACGCATTCGCATGAACTCATGCTGTACGGGAGTGAAGCTGGCGAACGCCTGGAACTTCAACGTGGCAGATGCTTATGACCCTGGCACACAGGGTGCCATTGAGACAGTTGACTTCTCGGGTGAGTCGATACTGCTACCAGGAAGTACGCTGCGCGGCACCGCAACCGTAGTAAATATGTCGCTACGGCAAGGAGGAAATCTCTATATCAACACGTCTAGTATCAACACCAACACAAGTACTACCGAGTGGCTACCATTCGAGCTGACAGATCTGAGTGAAAGTGATTTCGGGCTGTTCTTTTTTGACTCGCTGGCAAACTCTTTCATTGTGTTGCCGACGGCAAATCCTGATTTTTCAGCAAGCGGCGCAGAGATCGAGTTTGGGTTTCGGCTCAATCGCCAGTTTTCATCGAACTTCTCGCTGAATTTCGATGTGTTTACCGGGATCGATAACTGGGAAGTCGAAGTGAATACTGCCGAGATACCCGAACCGGGCACGATCGTGCTTGTCTTGGGCGGTGGGGCCTTGCTGCTGCTCACACGCCGATAAGCGATTAATGGCTGGTCTGTTGAGAAGCCTGTCGGCACGATAATGGTCTCGATGGGCTTTTCCTATATATGTTCAATAGTATTCCAAAAGTCGAATCCGTCTGCTCGGGGAAGGTTTCTGGTCAGCGCCATTCGCAGTGGTAGTTGGCTTTGCTGGTAGATTAGGAGCTCGGCGATAACTGGGCATTTTCCGCTGAGTCGGACAAGCGACTGCACCCATCCAGACTCATTTCCGCGTCTTCAGGTATATTTCAGAGAATTTCGCGTTTCTTCAAACATTATTGGAAACTTGAGCGGACGCCATGCCCATCAGCTTTGGGGGACTGTATTTTGCGAACACTCCAATAGGAAATGACCCATGGCTACCAAAAAAACAGCGGCAGATAGGTACGGAACGAGATTGGACTCAATCATTGACGATCAGTCGTTGGAACTTGACGGTGGTGTGAATGCTGCGCTTATCTTCGGGGAAGAGTCTGTTGTGATCTTACCGCGCTTGTTGGGTTGGTGGTCAGAGAACCCGGATGAAGTCCGAACAGCCGCCCTGAACAAGCTGCTTGCATATCTGGCAAAGCTCCGGATATCCAACCCGCCAATGTGTTCGAATAGCGCATGGCGCTGCTCACAAGCGACAACCCACATGTTTCAACAAGCACTGCGCAATTGCCCGCCAGAGCTTCGCTCTGAGGTGGAAGAATACGGACAGGGGGAAATGACGGACGATGTGCCTGTGTTATGCTCCATCTATTCGCAGCTAGTGCTGATCTTCAGCCCGGTGGTATGGTCATTCACGGAAGCCTTTGAGGCAATTGCCGGTAGAACACTCACTGAGCAGCTTATCTTCAAAGCGTTCGATCAAGGGCTCTGGGATTGGGAAGGTGCCGACGCGCAGTTGTGGTTTCATTTGCCGGATAATGCCACTGCTTCGACTCGTTTGATCTTGGCATTCGTTTCTGCGCAACTTTCGCATCGGTTTCATTTGCGCGACTCGGTAGCAAGAGAGGTAGCCATCGCATTGAACAGCCTGCTCAATCAACGTGATGCGAAAAAACGTAATGCGGCCCTGGATAAATTCCAACAGTGCATTGATGTAAACGGAATGGTTCTTGATGACGATGTCCAGCTGCTGCCCAGTATTCTTCAGAGTCTCGCTGGCGAAGTCTCTTGGCACACGTTAATGCCGTCCGTTTCCGATACTGCCTTCGGCCCACTCTTTGAATGGATAGTCAATGGTTCCGGGTCAACCTCTTCCGATGGAATAGTCGCTTTGGCCAGTCATCGGCGAACCGCGCAGCAGCTAGATGCGAGCAGTGTTTGTACGCGGTTGTCCTTCGCATATCGCTTAACGTCTGTTTATGATTCAGCGGCGACCAAGGACTTGAAGGCGGCAGCTGTTTCACCCGGACTGCTAAAGGTCCTTGGTCCGACAACGTTTTTCATCCAAAAATATGGTTGGTACAAGAATGACTGGTTATTTGAGCACATCATCGAAGCGATTGACCCCAGCACGTTCACCCTCCAACAAGCGGGGGTACTTTTCTTGCATGCCATGCTAAGTCCGTGCGACGAAATCGATGACACAGAGTTGCGACGCCTACTCTATAACGAGTGTTCCGACCTGTACCATGCGCTGGTGGAAGCAAGGGACCGTCGACTAGAAATAGCAAGGATAAATCCTGAAACCTCACGATTGCTACTCGCTGAACTCATTGAGGATTCGTTATCCAGGCCGAGGCAATCTCGAAGAGGCAATGCAAGGCGACGTGCAGCGATGGCAACTTGGAGCAGCGAAAAGGATTTGATCCGCTACATCCACGGCTGGATTGGGACTGAGCTAGGGTCGCTAATTAGAAGAAGCAAAAAGCAACTGTGTTTGACACACGCAACCGTTGACAGTCTGCACAGTGAAGGCATTGCAAATGTTGCAGCGCAACAGGTGGAGGATTTCCCTGTCGACACGCCTCTTGTCTTTGCGGAAGAGCTAGAAGAACTCAAAGCCAGTGTTGATTGCCTAAAGAACATCGATAGGCAAATCCTCAGAAAACTGCTAGTCGAGCAGAAACCTAGGAAAATGGTAGCTCAAGAGCTGTCAACGACTCCAAGTAATATTAGTAAACATGTTAAGGCGATCAATGCTCGCCTCTCCAAGCATCGAGCTCTTTTGTGTGCTAGCAAGAATGCTGATCTGCGGCGCGAGCTTATAGAATCAATCGACCTCATATGCGGCTGCTAATTCACTCAGCATCGCATCTGCCTCAGGTTGCAACACCTGGATGAATCGCCGAATCCGCACAGCGGCGCCGACCCAGGATCGGTAAGCAAGGCTCTCATGTACCATTGCGAGTTCTTCGTCACACTCAAGCATTCCCCCCATGTATTCTGCGAGCACGTCATATGTAATTGCGGGTGGTTCCCCAGTGTCGACGAACGGTTGTGGTTCCGCGTCTTTGTGCTGTACATAGATAGCAGGCACAATTTCATTCCGAGGGACGACTTCTAAGGAAGCTACCCAGTCATCCACTTCTGTTGCGAAACTCGCTAGTTCTTGCCGAAGTGAATTGGGGTTCTCACACTCGTGGAGAACGAGATACCCCATGTGCGGCACCATTCGCCTTCCCGGCAATCCAAGTGCGCTCCAGATCTCCTGAGGATTGAGCAGTTCCGTTGTCTTTTTTAGTGTAGCGTTCTCTTGATTTATTTGCTTTGGTTCCATACCCGGAAGTATCTCATCTAGGGTTGCTTAGGCAACTCTTTTTGGATTCTTCCAGGAATCCTGGAAACTTAGCACTTTCTCATGCCCAGTACTTATTAGGCAACAAGCACTAATTGCATTCCACCTGCTGAAGTGCTCAAGGTCAGGCTTTGGTTCCTATGACAACTGCGCGACCTTCGTTTCAGCGACGACTAATCCCCTATTTTCAGCGTCGAGATTTGAGTGTTGGCAATGCGGAGACTGCTCAGCTGTGAGGAGCTGCCAAAGTGTTCAGCGAAGGGATGCAAGTCGGTAGTGGTGCCCCGGCGCCGGCAGCTCCTCACTTTTGAGCGATTTCTACAACGCACGAATGTATATTCCTAACGCAAGGAGCAGTTTGGTCATGAGAAACAGATTCCCCAGTCACGTACTTCCTGGCGCCTATCGAAAGTTGATCGAGGAGTCTGCTACCGCCATTGGTTGCGATTCTTCGTATGTTGCACTGCCTGTTCTTACAGCGATAGCTGGGGCCATTGGCAATTCGAGAGTAGTGCAGCTGAAAACTGGTTGGACGGAACCCTCTGTTCTTTGGACTGGCTTGGTCGGTCCGCCAGGTACCGCAAAGTCACCAGCGCTCAAAGAAGGCATCAAGCCACTTGCCGACCACCAGCAGCATCTGTGGAACTCTGGGAAAACTCTCGGCAGAGTCTCTTGTTGCGAAGGTGCCACTGGCAATGGACGGGTCGCGACCAAATCGGATGGTCCGTCACACGCCTTCCGAAGAACTCACCGTATACTCGTATCCGATACTACCTTAGCTGGCTTGTCTGAAGTACTGGCGGCTAACACTCGAGGAGTCGTGCTTGTTCGAGACGAATTGACCGGTTGGATAGAGGGTTTTAACTCGCGTTTTGGAGGTTCACAGTGGCTATCCATTCATGATGCGGATTCAATCATTGTGGATCGGGCTCGAACGAAAGAATTGATCATTCCCCGCGCTGCGGTTTCCATCTGTGGTGGAATTCAGCCCGGTGTCTTGCAAAGGGAGTTGCTCTGCAAGAAAAACCGCGAAAATGGCTTGGCGGCTCGCTTTTTATTTGCCTCTCCGGAGATCCGTCCGGTGCAGTGGAATGAGACCACCACTCGAGTAGAAGTCAGAGCAAAATACGCTTCGGCGCTAACCCGGCTTTTTGAGCTCGCGCCGACGGTGAGCAGGGAGGATTCTTTTGAACCACAAGTTCTGCGACTTACTCCCGACGCGAAGAATGCTTTTCGAGATTTTTACAATCGTCAAGCCGCAACGCAACATCGACTTAGTGCCAACTTGGCGGCAACCTGGCCGAAACTCAGGGCGTATGCCGGCAGACTGGCCATGTTGCTCGAGTTGGCTGCTTGGTCAGTCACCGATTGTTCTAAACCGCCGGAGTTGGTCAGCGAACAGGCAATGACTGGCGCCGCTAAGCTTGCCGAGTGGTTTGGCGAAGAAGCAGCCCGTATTTATGAACTAGTTGACGATCAGGCTGAGAACGGTGTTGTTCTCAAAACAGTGAAATTGATTGAAGGTCGAGGGGGCAGCGTTACTCCGCGAGAGCTGTGTCAATTTGATCGAAGTTGCCATAACACGGAAGCTGCAGAGCGAAGATTGCAGGAGTTGCGAGAACTTGGTTGGGGTGCGTGGGAAGTTGTGCTGCCGAAAAAATCAGGAGGCAGGCCTTCTCGCCGTTTTGTGTTGAACGTCTACAAAACCTCAACAATCTCCGATGAGTAGGAAGTTTCGTAGATGAAACACGCGGTTCTGGGTAACCGGGACTGTGACTCCTCGGGTTCATGACTATGACGTGAAATCGGAGTTCTTGATCTTCTGATCTCGTCACACTTGTCAGTTCAAAATGGGGCGCTATGATTCAACACAATCGGGGCTAGCGCTTCGCTGCAACCAAAACGCACCAGTGGTTGCAAATCTGTCGACAATAACAAAAGGCCTTCGCACGAATTGACTCGCGGCGACAGGTCTTTTTTCTTAGCTGTCGCTCTCGAGGTGTATTTGGTGGATAGCATCCCGGAGGACATCGATGCGGAATCACATTCGCAGAGAAATTGATCGAGTCAAGGAACTGCTGCTGGATCCGCACATCGAGCTCGAAAGACATCGGATCGATGCTTACCAAGAAGAGTTTGGTCGCAGTCGTGCCGCCTACTATCGCCGTGCCAGAGTTGCGTGGCAAGAAATCTGGCGATCATGGGGTACGGATCCGACGAAATCCGACGAACCCGACGAACGAACCTCGTAAATGTCACGTCCACTGCCTGGCGTAGCGTTGTGGCCTGCATCCCTCCGGGTGATGGGCCCTGGCGAGCGCAAAACCGGGACAGCGGGCGTGACTTAATGCAGTGATCACAACATAACTTCATAAGAGCAAGAGCAAGCGATGAAAAACACGATCGTCGACATCCCGAGCATCAACCATCCTATCGCCTCCTCCCCAGGTTTGGATGCCGCTACTGCTCTTCTAACTCGGGTAACTATCTGAGAATTAATCGGCGCCGGTTTGCCGAGGCTACGCAGGAGCAGACCGGCAGCACTTTCTACCCTACCGATAATCCGGCACTTACGTTTCACTGGCCGGATGTCTTGGAGCAGATGGAAGCACAGCTGGCTACCAAGCAGTCGTCTTGGGGAAGCGGAAAAACCTTGGTCTTTTCCATGCTCACCGATGGATTTAGCCCGACTCTGGTGGACAGAGGCACAACACGCAAGGCGCTGGAGTTGCTTCTTCGTACCTCTTTTCGGATTCGCATCCTTACCAAGAATGCGATTGTGGGCTCTGACCATTGGATTGAGTTTTTTCGGGCATATCCCGGTCGGTTCGTTGTCGGCCTCTCTACCGGGACGCTCGATGATCGGTGGGCCGCCAAGATCGAACTGGGGACATCGAGGCCCAGCGCCAGGGTAGCGGCGTTGCAAAAACTCCAGGATGCCGGAGTCCCGACCTTTGGCATGCTGTGCCCAATAGACCCCGATGTCTTGCAAGGAGAGCACAGTATCGAACTCTTGCTTGACGGCATCCGACCGGAGCGCTGCGAACACGTTTGGGCGGAGCCCTTCAACGATCGCCAGAATTGGCAGGCCGTTCGCGCGGGATATACCCCGGGAACGTATGGGCACCAATGGCTAACGCGTGTTTACGAGCGAAGAGAGGGCTTGGTGTGGAGTGAATACGCGACGAATCTGTACACACGATTACACACGCAGGCAGTGCATGGTGGTTGGATCGATCGACTACGTTACTTGTTGTATGAGCGACAGGTCCTGCCGCAGTACGTCGAGGCATTTGCCATTCGCCGCATGGAAGGTGTGCTGCTGCAGGGAAAAACGAACGACGAGGGCATTTCGACTAATCCTGGATTCGCGTACTTACAACAAGCGTTGCTACGTGACGGTTCTTGTTGAAGCTCGCATCCAACCTTGGTGAAAGTGAGACAACCTTTCACACGAACATTGGCGCTTGCAAAATCGACGTTATGTTGAACTAGCAAAGCAACCCAACCGAATCGCCATTCGGTCTACTAAATCCCGGCTCACCCGAAGACACGTACTTGCAAGTGCGACCTTGGGCGATCCGGGATTTTTTTTGTAGAAACACCAGAGCTGTTCCGTCAGGACGTCAGCTGCCCAAGAACGTCAGACACCAGGCTTCAGGAGGTAACCACATGACTGAACCCATTCAACCAACGGACGGAACCGCAGCCAACGGTGCAGCCGCCAATCAGTCATTGCCTACATCGGCTACGTGGAGCCACTCTCCGAGTGTTCCTGAATCCAACCATGGGGCAAATTTGTCACAAGGTCGTTCGCACCTAGGTCAACTCATCTCGCTAAAGGCTGGTGCAAAAGTTGCCATCAATGCGATCGCTCAGGAAATGGTACGACCTAGTGAACACATTGATGCCATTATCAAGTCGATTGCCGAGGTCGGTCAGCTAACTCCCTGTGTGGTTATCCAGCTCGCTGAGAGCTCATACCAACTTCTGGCTGGTGTCACCCGCAAGACGGCATGTGACAAGCTGGAAATTGCGTGCAAGTGCGTCGTACTTGATAAGATGACTGTAGAAGAGGCAAACGCATGGGTCGCTCAAGAACGAGTAGCGAGTCGCAATCAGCGTCACTTAAACGCCGCCCAAAAAGCACTCGATGGCGCAAGGCTCTGCCAAGAGGTCTATGAACCGGCAGCGAAGGCACGGAAGTTAACAGGCCAAGCGGCGATTGGAGAAACAGGCAAATCGACTGAGCTGGCCGCAACTGCCTGTGGTATCTCAGCGGCATCGGTCAAGACCGCACGCAAGATTTTAGGCACTCCCGCCGAGCAGTTAGTCAAAGAAGGGCTGCTCAAGACTCTGTCTACGGCCAAAAAGATTGCCGCTCTTCCTTCTGAGCAACAGCAAAAAGCCGCCAATTCGTATCGTGAAGGACGCATGGAAGAGTTTCAGGAACTTGTAGGCGGAAATCCCAAGACTACCAAAGACAAACTGGGGATAGAGATTCCAGCTGGCAGTCCACTGCGTGAACTCTTTGATGCAGCAAGTGTATTCGACAAGCAGGTCGCCTCGCTGGCAACCGTTGCCAAAGTGGTTCGAGAGCTTCGTGAATTGGACTCAGCGACTGACGAGCTGAGCGCAATTGACCTTGATAAGCTTCAAGCCGTGTCGAACCAGATCGCAGCGTCCCGTCCTTATGCTTTGTGCCCAGTCTGTGATCTGCATGGCTCAGAGACTGAGTGCGTGTGGTGTCAAGGACGGCGTTGGCTGACGGCAAAACGCACGGGCCAATTTGAAGTCGCCCAGCAGGAAGCCATTAAAAAGGTTCGACCCAAATAGTCACCCCGCCGGCACACACACGAGCCTACCTATGAAAACTAGCGTGCACTTCATGTCGGAGTCCGACAATTGGGCAACACCCCGGTTCTTGTTCGAAGCACTTCATGCGGAATTCAGATTCACAGTCGACGTATGTGCGACTGTAGAGAATGCCAAATGCAAGAAGTTCTACAGCCCCGACCAAAACGGACTCGCTCAACAGTGGCGTGGCGTTTGTTTCATGAACCCGCCTTACGGGCGACAGATCGGTCGCTGGGTTCAAAAAGCCTTCGAGTCGGCGCAAGCTGGTGCTTTGGTTGTTTGCCTCCTACCCGCCAGATGTGACACGCGTTGGTGGCACGAATACGTCATGCGTGGAGAAATACGATTTCTGCGTGGCCGCCTCAAGTTTGGCAATGCGAAGAACTCTGCCCCCTTCCCGAGTGCCATCGTGATCTTCAGGCCGCCTCGGCTTGGTACTGCAGGCTAGTAACTGCTTACTTGCCGTCCACTACGTTCGTTTTCCTTCCCCTATTTCGCATTTGAAAGGCAGCAACTTCCATGACTACTGAGACTCGCCCACTTCCAGCGGCAACGCTCCGACTTGGCTCACTGAAATGCACGATCTGGCCCAATATTGGCGGCAAGGATCGAACGTACTATTCCGCCCACATTGTTCGCAGCTATCGACTGTCGGCTGATAGACGCGAACAGGATGACGATGGTTGGCGAGAAACCAGTTCCATGCAAGAGGAAGACCTCATTGTGATGCAAGAACTCTCGCGCCGGGCCGCAGAGTGGATTCAACAGCGGAACGCAGCTGATGTTGAGCTTGCCGATCGCACGTCCAACAAGTCGTAACGAACGTCTGTTTTCACTGTGTTCTTCTTTCTGGAGTATTCAATACCATGGGCATAAAGAACTTTGCGAATTCAATCGCACGCACGATCCCGCTAGGTCGCCGACTCTCGTTATCCAGAGAGCACGGCCCCTTGGTATCCAGTACCTGGGGATCGACCCCGGCAGCGATGATGTCGCCGCTCAGTTTTCTGTGTGACAACAGTCCAAGCATGGACGCAAATAGCGGCGCGATGCAGCTGGGACATGGTCTGAGAGATTTTGGTGAAGAGTTGGGGAACGATGTAAGACTCGCTCAAGCGTTTGAGATCAGTGTGTGGTCGTTCGGCGAGAACTCTCCTACTGAGATGCTGCGTGATTTCACTCCGGCAGCAGATTTTGTGGCACCTGAGCTCAAACGCTCCCACTCCACCTGGATGTGGACGCTATGTGCCGACGGGCTGGAACACATCTGCAAACGAGTCGAAACGCTCGGAAGTGAGTTAGATTGTGACACCGGCTCAGCGTGGATATTTCTCGCATCGGACTTCTTTAGCTGTGACACGGAGCACCGAGATCGGGCTCTGGCAGCTAAGCAGCGCTGCACAGAACTGGGTGTCAACATCTTTGTGCTGGGATGTGGCCATCAGCCGAACGTCACGATGATGAATGCGCTCGCCCAAGAGGGCCGGCCACCGATCCATATCGCGAAGATTAAGTCGTGGAAGGAAGAGTTCTTTCCCTGGCTGATGCGATCAATTCGCACCAAGAGTGCTTCGGTGCCGGGGGTTCAGAATGAACTGCCACCGCTGGGAGGTCAATCGCTCATCGGTGATGGCTAACGGGTATTTTGCACAGATGTAGCGACCCTGGTGTTTCGGAGCCAGGGTCGCTTGCGAAGTGGAGCATCAGACGAATGTTTCGTGAAGCGTATCTGCTTGTTGGTTGGCTATTGCTCTGGGTTTGTCGAATTGCATTTCTTCTAGCTGTTGCTGGTAGCTTGGCAGGGTATTGAGTGTGGACGTGCTCCTAGAAAACGTGGGCTATACGATCTCCGTTGACACCCGTGTGGGTGCAGGTGGTTTGGGCAGCGCGTCACTCATGGGCAACACCGACTACGTATTCAAGCAGCCGTTTACGCTGGAGGAATTCGACTTCGGCAAAATCCGCTGGATGATCAGGAATCCAATGATCTCCAGTGATTCAGACCACAGCTTCTGTTGGCCATGCGGCATCGGGCTTGATCCCGTCACTAAAGAGCCGCTGGGATGTTTGCTGCCCGCCGCAAATGGGGCTGTGGATTTTGAGCGTCTACTAGTTCATTGGCTACCTGAAGACTATCGGTATCGCGTGCTTCGTAATCTGGCTGCATCGCTCGCCGATTTGAACCGTGCGCAAATGATTCG
This sequence comes from Bythopirellula sp., assembly GCA_965228965.1. GTDB lineage: Bacteria > Planctomycetota > Planctomycetia > Pirellulales > Lacipirellulaceae > Bythopirellula. Next base: position 2,452,111 of record OZ245849.1, on the reverse strand, counting down.
CGGTGACTGGCCCAACTCGATGGTGGACAAATCGGGCCGAGTCTTTGAAATTGACATGGATTCAATCGCCGTCGATCGCTCAGACGTGCAGTACCCCATTACCGCCACCAAACCGGATACCACTTCTCCTCAAGCACTTGAAAACTGGGAAGATGCACAGTTTTCGATTCATGATGACAGCTGGGCATTTGGCGTCTGCGCATGGATGCTGCTGTTTGGCGAGCACCCGTTTGCCTGCCAGTGGCTGGGGGCCGGAAAAAGGCCTTCGCTACACCAGCGGATAATCTCCGGACTTTGGCCCCATGACGGCAGGCATTCAAGGGTGGGACCGCGTCGTGGCAGTCGACCATTTTCGTCACTGGATGTAGAGCTACAGTACTACTTTCGCCGCTGCTTTTCACTGGGTCATTCCGATGGTTCCAAGCGTCCCTCTGGGGATGAGTGGGAGCAAGCGTTTGCCAGGCTCGATGCGCCGGGCGACGTGTCGCTCACCGACGCCCAGTGGCAATGTGTGGCTACTGGCACGACCCCGAGCCGACTGCGAAACGTCAGAGCTCCCCTAACACTCCCCGGGAAGAAACAGATTGCCACAGCCGCCTCTCTGATCTTGATTGGTGCGGGTGGTTATTCGGCGATCGAGCAACCCGAGTCTCAATCTAATGGCGGTCGTTTTGACGCCGTCGAGAATCAGTCGTTCGAGAGTTTGAAACGAGAAGAGTTCTCACCATCTCGAAGTTTTTCGCAGCAGATTCAAGACGTAAAGCGTTTACGTCGTACGCCTCAATTGTTGCTTCATGAATTCGCAGAATCCACCGAGAGTGAGACACCTCCGCTGTGGCAACACCTAAAGGAAAGAAGATAAGAAATGCGTATCGTAGTCATCGAAAAAACGCTCATCTTGTTGATTATCATCACCGTGATTGCAATCTGGCATCGCTACACTCGGAGAGACAAGTTAGAGCCCTGGGATCAATCAATAGAGATTACCTACGTAGAACGTTCGCTCTCGATTGACGAATCCGGAACACCCACGCACCTACCGCGAAGGCCTATTCGAACGCATCGGGCACTAAATTTACCAGTAGAGCGAGATAATAAAGGATACCAGACACTCTACACGTCAGCCCATCAAGCCCGAGATGCGGTGGAAGAATCGGAACAGAGATTTGTCGAAACGATGGATCGGTTGCTCGATCGCCTGGAGACCGCGATCGACCTGATCGATGCAAAAGACATTTTTGGGGAACGTCTCACGATCGCAGAGCTCCGCAACATCATTGGTCCCATGCGCGCAAAGGCGGGCGAGGTCATAGCGGCCCACGAGAACTACGGCAGTGCCGCTGAAGACTTCGAGGAGGAAATGGCGAAAGCGATTCCCCTAATGCTTGATGTAGCGCAATCCTTCGCTTCTTATGCCGACCAGGAACGATTCTCCGATCTGCAGGACAGTTATCTGTCCGTTTCGGAATCATTGGTAGCGGTTGCTAACAAGTACAAACAGCGTCGAGATCTCATCGATCCGGCCCTACAGGCAGTCCGGGACAATATTGTCTATGTCGAGCATAGCGAACTGTTCCTTGTGCGGCTGGAGGAAGTGCTCGATGTGTTCCCGGAAGATAGCCCCGCGAGCGAAGAGTTTGTCAAGAAGATTGCCGAATATGTTAGCGCTTTTGAGCGGCTACGCGAACTGCTGCAAGAATTCCACAGCGCAACGCACGAAGAATTGCCCGATGAGAGAAGGACTCCTCCCCCGGAGCCTACTCGTCGCGGAAATCCAGTGCGACCAGCGCTTACAGTTTCTACGACTACTGATCGACCATCGATTCCTCCGTTTGTGACATTCACTGGTACCACGCTGTTACCTGGCCACCGGGAGCCGGTTCTACCCGCTGAGCAACTAAGTGGATGGTGGGGAGTGGCTAGCGGCGGCGTCACTCTACACCTGAAACACGAAGGCAAGGAGATTACGTTTACGCTACATCGCGGATCGCAACCTAGCCATGGGCACGGCAGATTGCGACTCATTGATGACAAGACGTTAGTCGTTGAAGAACTGATCTACAAGCAGAAAGGCGGCAAGAGCCTCCGCGAACGCGGACTCCGATGGGATATTGTCGATAGCAATACCATTCAAGCGCGAAGTTACAAGCACACGGCAAGATTGTTTCAAGGGGCCCGCAAGACAAATCAAATCGTGCTTTACACGCTACATCGTGTGGTTCCGTAAACGCTGAAACCACTTAACCCCCGAACCCTTGGAGATTAATCAACCTGCTGTTTCCAATTGCCCTTTGAATGTGAGCTCTGGCGAAGATGTTTCGCGCTTAACCGCCTGCGGGTGAGTTAGCGGGGAACGTTTAGCAATCACTGGCACTGAACCTCGTTCCCCACGTGTATTGGGCGACGTGCCATATTACAGGAGCAAACTATGTCACTATTTGGGACAAACAATCAGGCAAATGGGAGTAATAGGCCGACTGAATCGGCACGCGTAAATGAAACTACGATCGTTGACCTGTGGGTTAATGAGAAGAGTGGAAGTGCGTGGTGTCTTTCTCGGGTCAATCCAAAGGATCACTCGAAGTCCTTTCGGACTTTGAAGCCGGATCAACTGGTTGATGCTACCGAGGCAGTTGGCTTTTTAGCGGGAGTGTTTTCGCGTGCTGAAGACTGCCCAGTCGACTTGAAGGCTGAATTGACGATGGTCAATCAGGAACTGCAAGCGATTGTGGAAAAGGTCAAGGCTGCGAGAACCGTTGGCTCTCAGAAGGTGAACGGCGAAACGGAAAGAACGTCCCTTCTTGCCGCTTCCTAGCGCCTTCTAGGTAGGTTGATTTCGAGGAGGGATGCAAGCTGTTTTGCGACAGTTCATCCCTCCTCACTTTTTCTATTTGGGACAGACAAAGCAATCACGAATAAAGCACGCCATGAATCACGATAGCAACAAGAAATGTCACAACAGAACGGCCATTCTGCCACTTCCCGCCTGGGGACTTATTCCGTTTTGGCGAGCTGACAACTGGAGTCTTAGGAATCTCTTGAACCGCCCGTCGGTGGCCTCACACTCCTTGAAAGCAGAAGATGGCAACACAAGATTATTTGGCACGCACAAGGATCCGTTTTGTGCGGCAGCAGCGGAGCAGATCTGGCGCTTGCTCAATGAATACAGAGCATCTCTTGGGTTGCGAACGCTCGCCCACAATGATCAACTCGCCGCTGCTGCTCGCTATATGGGTAAGCGCATGCTGCAAAAGAATGAATTTCAGCATGTACTTTCTGACCGAGTAGACCTGTCGGATCGCATTGCGAACTTTGGATATCGGTATTCGGCCTGTGGTGAAAACCTGGCTAAGTCCTGGGGACTGGAGATTTCTGCAACCGCTCTCGCTAGCGAGTGGCACTCCGGATGGATTCATTCGCCCGATCATCATCGCAATATGATCTATGCCGACTGGAGAGATGTCGGTGTCGCGGTAGTGAAGTCGTATACAGGCACACCGGTCTATTACGGCATCGAGAATTTTGGGACTCCCGCCTGATCACCTAACCGAGCACCGAGCGCAACAGTCGACGCAGCGCGTAAACCTTTGATGAATCACAGGTAAGCCGTCTATGACTCCCCCACCCGACCAACCTACTATGCCGCCCCCCGCCTCACCGCACACCGTGACCTCTGCGAACAACGCTGTAGTCCCGACCACCGAGCATCAGCGCAAACCGAAAGCAGCCGAGTATGCGGCACGCGACTTGGCGATTCTCTGGTTTGCGTTGCGGTACGGGATAGCGCTCAACTGCACGGTGAGTGCGGCGATATTTGAGGGCCTTGAGTGTGGGCACGTGCTGCGGAAGCTAAGTGACCGTGGCTGGCTGGAACGATACTCGGGCGCGTTGCCTGGGGGATTGAGCTATTTTCGCCTGACTCCCAAAGGGGGCCAGCAGATTGGCGTTGATGTGAAACCGAAGAGTCTTGGTGCTGTAGCCCTTAATGGGGCAATTGCGACCTCGGCTTTTTGTGTGGTTGATGGAGGCGGCGTTAGGCAGCGGATTTTGCCCAATGAGCTAGCGGCCGTAAGTGGAGCTCTGCCCGGGAATGTGCCGCATGTTGTAACGACCGAGCTAGGTGAACCTGCTGTGCTGCGAGTGCAATTTGCAGCCAGCGGTAAGACTAAAGAGGTAAGGAAGAAGGCAGCCGCGTTCGTTACCAAGTCTCGCTCAGACGTTCGTTTGGCTCCGCAGATAGCCACGGCCCAGCTGGGTGTGGCGATCCTCGGGCATACTCCTGAGCGGGTGGCTGAGCTTGCAAATGCGTTTGCCGTTGATGATCGGTTTTCGGGTGTGCCAACAGTAGTCGGTTTGGGTCCAGTTTCAGCAACGCTTGCCAGTTGCTTGCGCAACCTGAGAGTCAGCCGAGCTGTTAAGTAGATGGTTGTAAAGCACAAAAATCGCAAACCTAAAATTACCTTAGGAGCGCTGGCAGACCGGAAACCACTTTCGATTTTGCTCGATGAACTCCGTGAAAAGCACTGGGCGGTGGTAGGTGCTACTGGTCAGCGGAAGACGCTGTTTTTAGTGTCGATCTTCCTGCAGCTGATCCCGCTGCCTACTGACTGCTGTATCTTCATCGACTTGGGCGGCGATCCGGTTGCCTACTGGCTCCTGAAAGATACGGCCGAGCGCGCGGGTAAACCGTTTTACTTCTTCTCGCTCGATGAGTCGCATGATTCCTGTAGTTGGGATCCGATTCACGGAACGCCGGCGTTTCTGCAGGATATTGGGCTGGCAGTGAGCGGAATTACGCAGGGACTTAAGCTGGTCCATCAGGATGCGGCCAAAGCGTATTGGAGCAAGCTCAATAAATCGGTCGTGAACGAAGCGTTTGACGCGTCACGTATCGGCGGCAATCCGTTTCCAAGTTTCGCCGAACTCACGGCCGAACTCAAACGGATGGGCAAGGGATCGGGGCCGTACATCTCGGAAGCCTATCTCGCGGCGGACCAGTTGATGCGGTTTTCGAGCTTAGTGGGCACCAATCGCATCGTCCTCAACTGGGCTCAAGCTATTGAAGAAGCAGCAGTGGTCGTCCTCCACCTGCCGACGATCCTGCATACTGATGAAGCTCGCGCGGTAGCTTCGCTTGCAGTGTGGTCAGTAATGTGCGAGACCGCCGCTCGCTCCAATTCCGGCAAGTCAACGCGAGAGGTTCAACTAGCGATCGACGAGTACGCTCAAGTGGCTAATGCCAAAGCCAATGTCGATGCGGGTCTCACAATGAGTCGCAAACATCATCTGCATTTCTATCTGCTGTTTCAGGATTTTGAGCAACTAAAGACTTCTGGTGGTGACTTGGGGCCTGTGGTTAGGAGCCAATGTCAGCGAATCGTGTTTTCGGCGACATCACGTGAAGAGACCAACGAACTCCGCGACCGCAGCCTTGATGTCAAGCGTGACAACGTTGGCTCAAGCCTGCACGGCATGGGAGTTAGCACGAGTGTGCGCGAAGTGGAAGAACCGGGCCTTACTCGCAATTCGATACTGCGTCTCAGCGCTGAGGCGATGAAGGCCTATGCCGTGCTCAACCTGGGCGATCGGCATCGTGATCCGATTCCGTTCACGATCATCCCGCCCACCAAGTCCATTGCAGAGCACCGCGAGCTAAAAAACAAACCGCTACCTACCAAGCCGTTATCTGACGAGCCGCAATCGCCTGAGCCGCGCCAGATCGAGCGTAGCGTGAATCAAACTCTGGATGAAGCAGCTCGCGTCCGGCGCGAGCAGTTGTTGGCACTAATTTCCCGGATCACTCAAGAAACAACGTGGCAGCTCGGAGGTAAGCAATCATGAAGCAACCCAATAATCCAATGCCGCAGACTTGGTACACGACCTGCGGGCGTTGCACGGCTAAGTTCTTTGCAAACGCCAAACCACAGCGCTGTCCGCGTTGCGATAGCAGTGTGCTGACACCGATTCGAATGTCAACTCCCTGGACAGTTGACCGCAGTGCCGTGCAAGAACCAAAGTCACTAGTCAAGCAAGAACCTACGAAACGGGAACCAGAGAAGCGGAACACGTGATTCAATTCGCTCGGAGTTTTCGTCACTTAAAGCATTTGGGCATGCACCAGGCTAGGCTTTTTCGGTAAGACCGCCACCATCAAAAAGAAGCACATTCTGTCGCACTTCGTTTCGTTGGTTGTTCCCCGTCTGGAGCAAGCAACGAGGCGTGGGGCGTTGCAGCAGCCGCCTCGGCTAACCAATCGCTGCACAGACAGGATGGCTTGATATGGCACACGTGTTACCAAAAAAACCGCGTTCGAAGTTGCGGATTCTACGAACTTCGGACCCGCAATCGATGTTTCACCACAACTCTACTGCAAAGGAGGTCCTCGAGAAACTTGGCAGGCCTCGTTCGCTGATCAGTTCCTCGTCAAAAACCGACAAGTCTCGTGAGGTGGGCGTTTACTCACGCGTGCTTTACTTGACGTCGGGTGTGTTTTGTCCGGCAGCAACTGAATCGTGCCTCAAGCTTTGCCTAGGGCACACGGCTGGTCGGATGACGATGAGTCAGGCAGCAAACGCTCGTGACCGGAGAACCGCACTGTACCTGGAGGACCAGGATCATTTTCTGGAACTCTTGCGGTGCGACCTACAGCGGTTACGAGACGATGCCAGGGCAGTCGGTATGACCGCAGCGATGCGGCTCAACGGCTGTAGTGACGTTCCGTGGGAACGACTGCATGGTGAGTTGTTTGAAGAGTTTTTTGATATTCGCTTCTACGACTACACCAAGATCGCTGCCCGGTACCGAGCGTACCTGGAAGGTCGTGCCGGCACCCGCCCGTTTCCAGCCAACTATCACCTGACGTTTTCTCAAGGAGAAGACAACGGCAAAGACGCTGCGGCGTTCTTAGCGGCTGGTGGCAATGTGGCTGTCGTGTTCTGGCCGGTCACGCCAAGTACTTGGAACGGCTATGAAGTCATTGATGCTGATACTCACGATGCTCGCTTCTTGGATCCCAAGGGCTGCATCGTAGGACTCAGTGCCAAAGGCATCACCGCCCAAGAAGACCTCACCGGCTTTGTGGTACGGACAGATGCGTTTGTCCAAAGAAAGTGGTTAGTCGCTGCGGATGCGGCTTAGACCGAAGTGCAACGGAGGTTAAGAGCGATTGCATCATTGCTCTGCTCTTAACCTCCCCATTTATCGTTTACTGAAATAGACGCGCGGCATCACGCAGTCGAACCCCCATAGTTGGGTGCGAAGAGTCCCGCTGGATTGATGCGCAAGTTGGCGCCTGTAGCGCACTTACGCGCAGCGCGCGCTGGAGAACACGATGCTTGGTGAGGTTCCTAGCGAAATAGCGAGAATACTAGCAACAAAGGTCCGCGTACTCACCGCACATCAGATTGCCCAGCACTTTTATGCCGAAATGACGGACCCACTAGCGTGTGCCCACCGAGCGATTCGCAAACTAGCTGCGGCCGGTTTTGGGAATTCCTGGCATACGAGTGTCACCCACTTGGAGATCACTACAGCATTTCTTGAGCGTGATCCCCAACAGGTCGCTTCGTATTCATCCCAGCAGATCGCGTGGCAGAATGCCAAGCGATGGCAGGCAGGTGTACTAACACGAACCAGCTGCATTACCAGCACCGAAAAATCCCGGGCGTATTTTGGGGGGCGCTGTAGGCCGCCGCGAAATCGAGAACTAGAGCACGACATCAATGTTGCCGGGCTGTACCTAAACCTGCTGCGAATCTCGCCCGAAGCAGCCATCACCTGGACCCACGAAGACAGTTTTAATCAGAACACCACCATCCGACCTGACGCTACCGTCATTGATACCGACGGCCAGCTGGTCGCCATCGACCTACTAGGACGAGGCTATAGCGCAGAAAAGATCGCTCAAATCATTCGTCGCCACGCAGACGGTCGACTACGCCTTTACTGACCACTCACAGAAAACCAATTGCGGAGTACTCCAGAGCATTTGTGGATTTGCCACAGATGGGCTGGTTAACAACCGAGTCGAGCATACATACCTTCTGTGGCTGCGGCTTCAGAAAAACTGCTCGGCTCAATATTACAAGGACGGACAACATGCGAACCAACTATGGATGGAGTCGTAAGCGAGAACGAACTGTTTGGATTCTTATGCTGCTGCCGGGGCTCAGTTTTTGTATTGCTGGGTACTACCGGTTACCTTCTGAACTTCAGGAGTATTCAGCAAGAGTCCTCTCGGCTCTGCTTGCGACCATTTCGCCTTGGTAGTCCTGCTGCGGCGGAGTTCTACCTTGAATTCAAGCGATTGAGCCCAACTGCGGTGAGGTTCCACGTCGCTATCCCCATTGTGGAGCAACTGCAGATGCGACTGCATTGCTCCACTTCTTCTACGTTTCGCAATTGGTATCTGTCCAACCATGACATTAAGCGTGATTCAATGACACGGAATCCCAATGGCTAAAACCAAGCTGCAAGGCCGAAAGATTCCCCTACTTTACACGGGTTCTGTTGACCTGCCTGACTGTTCGCTACCGGCTGATAATGTCACCATTGATGGAACGCTAACACTGTTCGCTAATGGCGATTTAGTGTTAGCAGATCGGTATTTTCGTGGCAACCGGATCTTTGGGCTCTTTCGGAGCGATGAAATTGATTTCGCATTTGCGGGTGGGCATGCGTGGCGACAACGGGGCTCCAATACGTTAGTCATTAGGACCCGCAGTCCTGCTGGGCAGCAGCTGGTGTATCAGTACGGCAGTGCTGGGCTGATTCACGTAGCTTGGTATCAAGTGATTCCCAGGATCTGTTAATCACCGAAAGTGAGATAAGTTCCCTTTCTCGGTTTGAAACGAAGAATCAATTGGCGTATGAGTTAGGTATGGCACAATTTCAACATACACAGCTGATTGATTACGTCGCGTTAAGGCAACAGGTTACCATCGCTCAAGTGCTGGAGCTTGTGAGTTGGGAGCCATCGGCTCGATTGGGGGATCAACAGCGCGGACCGTGCCCAATTCACAAGTCGACTAGCGACAGAAGCCGTATTTTTTCGGTGAGCCTCTCCAAGAACATTTACCAGTGCTTCAAGTGTGGTTCTCAAGGGAACCAGCTCGATCTGGCAGCGGAGCTGTTCCAGCTACCGCTCTATGAAGCCACCCGCGAGCTCTGTCGTCGCCTAGCAGTCGAGGTGCCGTACCGTGAGCGGTAACAGAGAAGAGGAACCCGTCGCACGCAGATGTGCATCGAATCAAATGCAACTACTGACTGTAAGACAAGTAAGCGAATTGTGCGCGATCAGTCGTTCGTTAGTCTACCAGGAACTACGATCCGGTCGATTGCGACACTATGTCTTGGGAAGAAGAGCAATACGAATCGACAGAGCAGATCTGGATGTATACCTTGCAGGAGTGATGGTCGAAGAAGCACCTGCGGGAGATAGCAAAAGAACCAGTACAGCGATCACAGAGCGCAACTTGTCACAGTTTCGACATATCAGAGTTAGCCAAGCGCTTTCTCAGAAAATTCAACCAAAGTCTCACTAGCAAGGTGAATGTACCGCTGCGTCGTCGTGACACTGGTATGATTGAGAAGTTTACTGGTGGCATTAAGGTCACCGGTTGCAGTGATGGCTTTGGTAGCCGCTCGATGACGTAGAGTGTACGGAACAACATCTGAGGCTAAACCACACCGCTTTCGAATAGTAGAGAATCGCTTGGCAAGTGAATGACGGTTCCAAGGTTGACCACTACTGTTGACGAAAACGTAATCAGACTGGGAATTGGCTTCTAGCCAGCGTAGCAATCGCACCATTTTCTGATTTAGGGGAATGACCTTCGGCCGCTTCGTCGAACGTTTGGTCTTGTGATCCTTCAAGATCGCTATGCGAAGATCGTAACGGATATGTTCCCACCGCAACTTGGAAAGCTCTCCTGGTCTTGCACCTGTCCATTCCATCGCGAGCAAGAATCGTCGATAGGTGGCGCCGTTGCGAGTGTTCCGTTTCGCGTTGGAGGCCCGTAGAACAGCCTGAAATTCGTCATCGGTAAGAAAGCGATCACGAACTTCCGATTGCGGTTTGCGGACGCGCCCCAATTTGAGTTCTCGGGGCAAGAGCTGCTGCTCAACTCCCCAGTTAAAACAGCGAACGACCGAACGCAGTACGATTGCGCGTGAGGTAGGGTTCAATGTCGACTTCAACTTGCGAGATAAAGCCTCGAGATCGTGAGCCCCGATGGCGTGAGCCATTCGAGTCCCGCAATAATCAACTAGCTTTTGGCAAGCGTAGCGGTAGCTCTTGTAGGTTCCCTCGGCAAGATGTTCCTCTGCATCGTCGAGAAACAGCTCGGCCAAATGAGCAACGGTGACCGCACCATTGACGGTTGCGAGGAGAGCCTGCTCTTCCAGTAGTTCCTTAAGCCGCTGCTGGGCAAGCTTCTTGTTAGCCCAACCCTTGGCAAGCGTGCGGCGTTTGCCACCACCGGCGTCCGTCACCCAAGTCTTACGTTGCTTGTTCCACCATACTTTTGCACGACGAGCCATTGCTCACTCCTCACGAAAACTGAACACAAAGCGTAACAGTGCTAGATTGTGTGTCTCGTGAGAGATGCTCAGTCGCTATCGCCCTTGCCGTAACTGCAATTGCGGCAAGGGTTTAATCATAGCGGAGGACAGGGGACTCGAACCCCCAACCCCTTACGGGGCACCTGATTTCGAGTCAGGCTGCTAGCCAATTCGCGTATCCTCCGGGCACCCTTAATTTAATGGTCCTGGCAGGGCTGGGCAAGATGGTCCTCGGCACGGCGAAGGACGGGATTCCTGGAGCTCAAGACACACGTGACACGCGTCGGGCTCACGCCAGCAGGGGCGTCAGCACTTCGCCGTGGACGTCGGTCAGACGATAGTCGCGGCCCTGGTAGCGGTAGGTCAGCCGCTCGTGGTTGATGCCGACCAGATGCAGGATCGTCGCGTGTAGGTCGTGCACCGACACAGGATTGTCAACAATGTTGTATGAGAAGTCGTCGGTCGCGCCATAAGTGATGCCGGGCTTGATCCCGCCGCCCGCCATCCAAATCGTAAAACAGCGGGGATGATGGTCGCGACCGTAGGTCGTTGGCGTGAGCACACCCTGAGAATACACCGTGCGGCCAAACTCACCGCCCCACACGACGAGCGTGTCGTCAAGCATGCCGCGTTGCTCCAAATCGATGAGCAGTGCGGCCGAGGCCTGGTCGGTGTCGTAGCACTGACCCGGGAGTTGTTGAGGCAAGGCACCATGTTGATCCCAACCCATGTGAAACAACTGAATGAATCGGACATCGCGCTCGGCAAGCCGCCGCGCAAGCAGAGCATTCGCGGCGTAAGTACCCGGTTTGTGGACCTCGGGTCCGTACATATCGAGGATATGTTCGGGTTCATCGGAGATATCGGTCAGCGTGGGGACACTCGTCTGCATGCGATACGCCATTTCGTACTGCGCGATACGACTTTGGATTTCGTGGTCGCCCTTTTGGTCGAAGCTATTTTGATTCAGCGCCGCCAGTTCATCCAGCATGCCGCGCCGCATCTCACGTGGCAGTCCGGCTGGGTCGTTGAGGTAGAGCACAGGATCCTCCGCCGAGCGCAACTTCACGCCCGCGTGCGTGGTGGGCATGAAACCCGAACCCCACAGGCGGTTGTAAAGCGGTTGGCACGAAGGTCGCCCGGTGCCGCGCGAAGCGAGCGCGATGAAGGCGGGCAGGTCTCGGTTCTCGCTGCCCAGTCCGTAGCTCATCCAGGCTCCGATGCTGGGACGACCGGCGAGTTGGAAGCCGGTCTGAAAGAATGTGATCGCTGGGTCGTGATTGATCTGCTCGGTGTGCATCGATCGGACGATGCACAACTTGTCGGCCACTTTGCTCAGATGGGGGAGCAACTCGCTGATCTCGGCCCCGCTATGGCCGTGTCGACGAAACTTGTAGATCGAATTGGCAACCGGAAACGACTTCTGTCCGCTGGTCATACCGGTCAGCCGCTGGCCCATGCGAATCGACTCAGGCAGGTCGACGCCGCGCATGTTGTCCATCGCGGGCTTGAAGTCAAACAAGTCCATCTGCGAGGGTCCGCCCGACTGGAACATGTAAATCACCCGTTTCGCCCGCGGCGCAAAGTGCGGAGCTGGCAGGCTGGCGGCGGACGCACACGTGCTCGAAGCGCCCAACAGCGATCCCAGCGCCGCCGCACCGAGACCTCGTGCCGAGCGAGAGAAAAAGTGACGACGGTTTTCGATAAGCAGATGCTCAAATTTTAGGTTCATGCGATCACTCGCGATTCACGGTTTCGTCGAGATTCAGAATATTCATCACGCACGTCGAGAGTGCCGCCAACCGAGATCGGTCGAGTGACTCGTCGACGGCGGACGCGCCCTGCTGCAGAAGCTCTTCGGCAGACTCGGGTTCTGCGCGGTAGTAATCAAGGCGGGTCTGATAGCCGTTCAGCAGCGTCGACCGCTCAAACTCATTGGGCCGTCGGGCCAACAGGGTTCGAAAAGCAAACTCGATCTGTTGGGCAGGCCCATCACTGGCGAGCATGGCGCGTTCGGCCAGCTTGCGGCTTGCTTCGACGTAGGTCACATCGTTCATCAGCGCCAGCGCCTGCAGTGGTGTGTTGGTACGCGAACGACTCAACACGCACGCTTCGCGACTGGGGGCGTCGAAGGTCTCCATCGTCGGAGGTGGCACACTACGCTTCCAAAATGTATACAGGCTACGACGGTAGAGATCTTCGCCGGAACCTTGGACGTAGAAATCGGTCGTACGTTCCTTACTCTGAAACGAAATCTCCTTCCACAGTCCGGCGGGTTGATACGGTTTCACTGAGCGGCCGCCAATTTGTTCGACCAGCAACCCGGACGCTGATAACGCCTGATCGCGAATTGCCTCAGCGGGCAATCGCAGCCGTGAAATGCGGGCGAGCAGCACGTTGCCGGGATCCACCTCGTAGTGCTCTGGAAGAACCACCGACGCCTGGCGATAGGTGTTGCTAGTTGCCAACAAGCGCAGCAGTGCTTTGGTGTCCCAGCCGATGCGTGAATACTCGGTCGCCAACCAGTCGAGCAACTCTGGATGACTGGGGTAGCTGCCCTGCATCCCAAAGTCTTCCACCGTGGACACCAATCCGCGACCAAACAGCATGTTCCAATACCGATTCACCATCACGCGCGCTGTGAGTGGATGTTCGCCGCTGACGAGCCATTGGGCGAACCCCAAGCGATTTGACGGCGCAACGGGGGGCAAGTTACCGAGGATCGCGCTCGGGACGGCAGGCTCGACGCGCTCGCCGGGTGCATTGTAGACGCCGCGTTTCAGGATATGCGTCGGTCGCGGCTCAGGCATCTCGCGCATGACCATCACGTAGGTTGTGAACTGCTGCTCGAACCGAGATAGTGTATTGCGCGCGGTCGCAACGGCTCGTCGCTGATTGGCGGTTGAGGGTGCGACGGTAGCAAAGTACTTGGTAAGTTGTTCGCGTGCTTTGGGTTCGCGCTGGTCGCGTGGCTGCTGTAGAATCTTCCGGATCTCAATGGGCATCGCCACGGCCGAAAGAACGGCGGAGTCTGCACTAGACGAGGAGATTCGAAAGCGACCGATGCCGTGCTTCGGGAACTGCGACTTGTAAGCCATGCGAACACGCAGCCTGTCACCCGCGTGCAGTGCGGTAGGTTCCGCGAGTGCGAAGACGGCCGTTCGATTCTGCCGTCGGTTGTTCCCATCAACAGCCCAGCCGGTCTTTGGTTTGTCGTCGATCGCCTGTGCAATCCCGTACTTTGGTTGCTCGTAGTCGGCAGACGCTGTGGCAATCTCAACGGGCTCAGGCTTATCGTTTCCCGGACGGAGCACTTCCACCGCGAAGTCCGTGAGCACAATGTTCCCGCCACCGGGCGAGAGTTTACCGCCGGATAGCGTCTCATGCGTCAGTGCTTCGAGACGTACGGCGGTCAGTTGCATGGAACCGCTTGATTCGACTTCAAACTCATAGGTCGGACGCGCGTCGCCCGCACCGCTCACCAAGTACGACAGGTCGTCAAGTTGCGTGAAGTGAAGATCCGAGTCGGCCGCTACCTTATCCGCCGTCGCGACCTGCCAAGACGACTCGGCCCGAGCGATCTGCTCCATCGCCTGCTGCTCCCACTCAAGCTGCTCCTCGTCGAGCGCGCTACTCGCGGCAGCCAGCGCCGCCTCGGCATCGGTCACTGCTTGCTGTTGGGCGAGGAACTCTTCCTCCTTGCCGCGCACTGCCACGCGCATATAGGGTTCGGCAAACCCTTGGCGTCCCTCTTTGCCCTTCTCAGGCACGCCATTGAAGAAGGCAAACATGCTATAGAAGTCTCGTTGAGAGAACGGATCGTACTTGTGATCGTGACACCGCGCGCAGCCCATGGTAAGACCCATCCACGTGGCCGACGTGGTTTCGACGCGATCGACGATGTACTCGACGAGATACTCTTGCGGGATGATCCCAGCCTCGTCGTTGATGCGGTGGTTGCGGTTGAAGCCCGTGGCAATCAACTGCTCAGTCGACGGATTCGGCAACAGATCGCCAGCGAGCTGCTCGATGGTGAACTGATCAAAGGGCATGTTTTGGTTGTAGGCATCGATGACCCAGGTCCGCCAGCGCCACTGGTAGCGTTCCCAATCGGCCTGATAGCCCATCGTGTCTGCGTAGCGCGCTGCGTCGAGCCATTCCTGTGCCATTCGCTCGCCATAGCGAGGCGAGGCAAGCAGCCGATCGACGACTTTCTCAAAGGCGTCTGACGATACATCCTCGACGAACGCGTCAACCTCAGCGGGCGTCGGCGGAAGCCCAGTCAAATCGAGTGTTACTCGCCGAATCCACGTCGTTCGCTTGGCGGGCTTCGAGGGCTGCAAACCTTCGCGCTGAAGTCGCGCCGCGACGAATGCGTCGAGAGGGTTGCGGATCCAGTGCATCAGTTGTCCCTCGACCTGCGGAGGCTTAGCCCGCTGAGGTGTTTGAAACGACCAGTGCCGCTCGTACTTAGCTCCTTGCTGAATCCAGCGTTTCAGCAGCTCGACTTCCGCGTCACTAAGCGTCTTGCCCGAGTCGACCGGCGGCATGTGCAGATCAGGATCGTCGCTAGTGATGCGTGCGACCAGTTCGCTCGCCTCCGGCTGCCCCGGCGTGATGGCCGATTGGTACGCTCCCGAAGCAACATCGAGTCTCAGATCGGCTTGCCGATGCTCTGGGTCTGGACCGTGGCAATGGTAGCACCGGTCGGACAGCAACGGGCGAATGTCGCGATTGAAATTGATCGGTTCGCTCCCGATCGAACATTGAGGCGCGGTACACGCCAGGCAAAGGCTCAAGCTGACAAGGCGCAGGGCGATCGATTGCATGGCAGTCAAGAATATCGCGGGCGAACCAACGCGAATAATCGGTAGAACTTATGGGGTGGTAGGCCTTCATTTTAGCAGGTGCGGGTAGCGTTGAAAAACTACCGGAATTGCAGCGATTTCAGACATTGCCGCGCACCTGGTCGAACTGTTGCCGACAGTTGCTGGTCGTGACTTGGCAAAGAGAACAATCACGATAGGGCAAGATTTACACGGGGTAGTTTCCAGATGCCCCTTAGAATCGCTACCGCTTACCTCGCATACCTCAGCGGAGCGCTAACCGAACTAGTCGCCGCAAGCTACCGCGCAATGTGCCGAAGTGCACAGCAGGAACAGATTTAGCGGTTCCGCACGCTGTTCCTTGTTTGTCAGGGGCCAACATTTTCTTCGTCGCGTGCTAGCAGCGGGGCCGATACCTGAATCTATCCTGCAGTATCTCCCCCTCCCCCGTTCCGTAGCGAGGCATCGCATGGCAAGCCCCAAGACAATACGTATCGTGACGCGAGGCAAGAATGGTGAACTTCGCACGCACGACTACAAACACGAAGAGACGGTGATGAAGATGCATACACAGATCGGAATCGACGATTGCAGCACGGATCTGAGTCTTCGTGGCATGCCTGTGTTTCGCGGATTGATTGGCCCCATGCCCGAAGCGAAAGGGATCGTGCGGTACGAGGCGCCTGAAGTCTTCGAGAGTCTGACTAAGGAGTGGGGCGCGACACCCACTCGAAAATCGCGACGTCGAACGAGTAAAGCTTAGACCGCTACATTCTGCCAAGCAGGCTGAATCCAACATGAAAGGGCCGGGAACAGATTTGTTCCCGGCCCTTTATTATTCTTTTTAGATTGATAAGCCGTCAGCGCTTATCGGTAACCTGCTGGTGTTTGCCAGCCTCCCGAAGCTTGACGCGGCGGATCGTTTTCCAAGGCTCGGCCGCCGATGTCTGTGCCCGGTCGCGCGGCAATGGTCGCTGAGGGGCTGCTCAGTGGTTGTGCGTTCGCCAATGTCGTCGATCCGGTGGCGGGATTCATCGCGACGCGCGTCGTCGTCTCCACTTCGGCAGTCCTGTAAGAAGTCACCGGCACCTGCACGGTTCGCGTCTGCGGGACCCAAGCAACCTGGTTGACTGGAATCTGGACGTTCGCGACCTGCGTACTCCAGGTCGTCACCGGACGTAGGTTATACGTCCAATACGGAGTGGAAAACGGATTCCAACGACCTCGAAGTTGTGAGTCCCACTGATAAGTTGTCGTCGGTACGCAGTAGAGTTGTTGGTGGTTGAGCGTGTTGGTGGTGAGTTGCTGCGTGTATACGGTCTGTTGTCGATCTTGCATGACCGTAACGGGCACCTGCCGCTGTGTCACTTGTTTGGTTTCTTGGTACCGCACTCCGTTCTGTACGACTTCTCGTACTTGACCGAAAGCTGGTACAACACACAATCCACCGACCAGCGCCAACATGGCGGCGGTCACTCGTCGAGTTCGATTCATCATGAGATTACCTCGGCGACATTTCTTTTCTTTGTTCCTAAGAAAAGACCGCCAGCGCGATGCGAAGAGCTTGAGCGCGCTTCCGTGCGGCCGACTACGACATCATCCTATTTATCGGCATCGCTTCCGCCGCCGCATCAGGCGCAGCACCAACAACGTTTAGCTATCACAGCACAAGCTGGGCATTCTGTGAACTATGCGAACGTCCTGTTGGGGGGCTGCTAGCAGGGAATTCCGCATCGGCGTACAATAAGTTGCTCACTTCCTTTGGAACCACAAGCTGCGAGCAATCCGTTGATCAAAGACCAACTCCTGGAGATCTTACGCTGTCCCCACGACCAGTCCTCACTTACGCACGCGGAACCCGAGCTGGTCGAGCAAGCGAACCGTGCGATCGCCGCTGGTCGACTCTCCAACATGGCGGGGCAGAAGCTCAAGAAGGAAATCGATGGCGGACTCGTCCGCGCAGCCGGAGATCTGATGTATCCGGTCGTCGACGCGATCCCAGTGATGCTTCCTGACGAGGCGATTGACCTTTCGCAGCTCGACTGATTGCGAGGAACCTATGGCCGATACCATTTTTCAGAAGATCATCGATCGGGAAATTCCAGCCGACATTGTGTTCGAGGACAACCACTGCCTGGCGTTCCGTGACGTCGCACCCCAGGCACCCACCCATGTGTTGGTGATCCCCAAGAAGCCCGTCGAATCGATTGACCAGCTGGCCGACGAGGACGCTGAACTACTGGGGCACCTGTGGATTGTGATTCGCAACTTGGCCCAGGAACTCGAACTAACCGACGGCTATCGGGTCGTCGTCAACTGCGGAGCCGACGGCGGTCAAACTGTCGATCACCTGCACTTCCATCTGCTCGGCGGTCGAGCGCTCAGTTGGCCGCCGGGCTAATATCGAATCTGTGCGACTTGGTCGGATTTCTCTAGCCCAAGCTGCGGCTCTGTCGCCGGTACTCCGCGGCGAGTAAGTCCTCCAGGAATTGCTGATGATCGGATAGTGCTGGAACTTCGGTCTGAAGACGCTGTGCCAACACGGGCACGATCTTCTCAGTCAGTGCGGATTGCTCCTCGACCGAAAGTGCGTCCCAGCGATCCAAGATTGATTCAATTGTTGCAAAATCGCTGGACTGCGCGCGTTTGAGCATCGCACCTGAAATTCTGAACTTGCTCTCGCTCGCCTGACGACTGCTCAGAATCTGGCGCACCGTACTAATCTCCGGCGGCTCGTCCGCCACGACGACCGTACCGGCAACCATGTCACCGAATCGCTGAGATGAATTTGAAAGCACCGGCACCACCCACAACGGCGGCAACTGATCGACAACTCGAAACAGCGTGCGGATCAGGATGCTAACCGGGTCGAGCGAGAAACCGTCCGCCTTGACGACGCGTATTTTTGACATCCGCTTGCCGATGGTTTGACCGCGCAGAATCAGCTCGCTCAAGCCGAAGTAGAAGAAGCTGCCCAACGACCAAATCATCAGCCAGATCCCCAAGAAAACCAGTGAAAATTGCTCTCCATCGACGAAGCCATTGCCACCCGCTTGGCCGACCATGTCTTCAAACACTCCGTCCAGCGATACACCGACCGCGATGAAAGCCACCAACAGGAAGATACAGAATATCGTCAAGAAGACATTGTCGGCGAACCATGCTAAGAACCGAGTCCCTGGACCAGCGACCTGGTAAGAGATCTTCACGTTTTCTGGGGTTTCAAACTTAACGCGTTGGTCCATCGTCTTCTAGCTCAAGGGGCAATTCTGCCTGGTGGTGGCGGCAAACCGACTATGCGATAATCGGGGTACTACGTTCAGCTATCTCGGAGAAGCACCCAGTATGAGTGGTTTCGTATCTCGCAACAAGCCAGTGTGGGACCAGTTGGAACACCTTATCCAGCGTTACCGCAAATCGAGACGCAGTCTGTCGCCCGAAGAACTGCAGCAGCTGGACGTTCTCTATCGGCAAACGACCATTCACCTCTCGCAAGTGGCAACGCGAAGCTCAGACAAACAGCTCGAAGACTACCTCAACAGCCTGGTTTCGGCCGCGCACGGGCTCATCTATTTACCTCCCCGCCGCTCGATGTGGTCGGGAGTAGTCACTTTCCTGCGCGAGGGCTTCTCCCGCTCGATCGCGCGGAATTGGAAATTCCATTGCATCTCCGCCGCCTTGATGACTCTTGGTGCGTTGCTCGCTTATTTCACATCAATTCAGGATCCGGAGGCCGCTTACGCGCTGATGCCACAGGGGGATGTTCGGCAGCCGGGGGCAAGCAAAGAACAACTGTTGCAGGTGCTCCGCTCGGGTCGAGACCAGGGCGGCGGTCATAAGTTCTTTTTCGCATCCTTCTTGTTCAGCCATAACCTGAAAGTTGGGATCCTAGCGCTGGGCTTGGGTGTGCTCGCGGCAATTCCCACCGTTTTGCTGATGGTGTTCAACGGCATGATTCTGGGCTCGTTCGCGGCGATTCATCATCAGGCAGGAATCACGACCGAATTCTGGGCTTGGATCCTTCCACATGGCGTAACCGAACTTGGTGCGATCGTTCTGTGTGGTGGCTGCGGACTGATGCTTGGCAAGGCGGTTGTCAGTCCGGGCATTGTTTCGCGGACTGAATCCCTGCGACGCGCGGGCATCGAGGCGGGTATCATCTGCCTTGGTGTCGCGCTGATGCTGATCGCCGCTGCGATCATCGAAAGCTATTTGCGACAAAGTCATCTCTCGACGTCCGCGAGAATGATGTTTGCCGCCGCTACGGCACTATTTTGGATCATTTACGTGTACGGCGGCTTTGCACGCGAAAGGGCCGATCAACAGCGAAAAGCTGAACTCGCTGCCGATCTCGATCGAGCCGCCGGCACTCTAGAGTAAGTTCTGGGAGCGGAGGTCGATAAACTCGTTGATCAGCGGGACCGTCAGCTCACTTGGCTCGACATCCAGAATATGTACGCCGCCGTGACGGAGAGTGTGCAGCGCTTTCTGTCGCTGCTGGAGCAATTGGAACGCCACCGACTTGCGTGAACCGTCCAGCATAGACGACATCGGCGCATGCACAATCTTTTCCAACAATGGCGTTCGCAGCGCGGCAAACAACAGCACATGACTCTTTGCCAAGTGAGCAAGCGACGTGCGAAAACGCGATGTCGTTTCCACATCGACAATGTCGGAGATCACCACGATCAGCGATCGTCGTGGCTGGCGGATTTGCAACTCGGCGAACATCGCACCGAAGTCCGATTCGCGCCACTCCGACTGCAGGTTGTAGATACTCTCCGCGATAATGTGTACAGAGTTAAGCCCCGACACGGGCGTGCGAAAGCCGCGCACGCGGTCGTCGAAGAAGCCAACCCCGCAGCGATCACCGTGCTTCAGCGCTACCTCAGCGAGCATTAATGTCGCGTCAACGGCGCAATCGAGCTTCGAGCCCGCGTCAGTCTCTGCGCCCATCAGTCGGCCACAGTCGACGATAATCATTACATCGCGATGTCGTTCGACCTGATAGCGGCGCACGATCGGATGACCCAACCGCGCCGTCGTCCGCCAATCAATACGCCTGGGGTCGTCACCCTGTCGGAACTCCGACAACGATTCGAATTCGGTGCCTGCCCCAGTCTGTCGAGCCTTAGTCAGTTTATCGAGCATCAGCAATTGGGCACGTTGGTCCTCACTCAAACCTTCTTGAGACACATAGGTCTCGGGCACCACTTTCAACATCGCGCGGCAATCGTATGATTTCTGTGCCTCGAGCAGTTGCCACGGACCCCGCAAGCGTAACCAAACTGGCCCGAGTTCGTACTGTCCGCGTTCGGGGATGCGCAATTCCGTTGTGGTCACAACGCTGCGATTGGCCTGCACGCTGATCGGATGGGGTCGATGATCGGGGATTGCTTCGACCGGCAAAATATCGCGCACGGTACCGACAATGGCCTCGGAACCCTCGTTGGCAATTCGGACCTCACACGAGAACGAAAGGTCGCGACCCACGACTTGCGGCTGTGTTCGTGTGATCTTCATTTTCGCGTGCATCTGCCGCAGCGTACGATATTCGCGGTGCGACGCAACGAGTATCGGAATGAGGGCCAACAACAAGATCCAGCCTACCTGGGGCGCGGCGAAGGTGAGCGGCGAGCAGGCAGCGAGCACGACGATCGCGCGAATTAGATTCCGACCTGGGCGAACTTTCACCGCGGAACCTCGACTACTTCCAGCATGTTTGCCAGGACATCGTCACTAGAAATCCCTTCCAACTCGGCCGAGGGGCTCAGCACGACCCGATGCCGCATCACAGGTGGCAGTGCACGTTGGACGTCGTCCGGGGTTACATAGTCGCGACCTTCAAAACAAGCTAAGCTCTTGGCGGCCATCAGCAACATCAACCCCGAACGGGGACTCGCACCTACAGAAAGCAGGTCGTCCTCGCGTGTCGCCTGCAGCAATTCGCAAACATAGCCGACGACCTCTTCGCGAATCTGCGTTTCTCGAATTGCCGCACGGGCGGCGAGAATATCCTCCGGTTTTAGGATCCGTTGCACATTCATTTTCGCGGGGTCTGACTGTCCCCCGGTAGCGTGATGTTCGGTCAGGACCCGCTTTTCTTCTTCCGTCTCAGGATAGGTGACCAGCACCTTGAACATAAAGCGATCCAACTGAGCCAGCGGCAGCGGATAGGTGCCCTCCTGCTCCACCGGATTCTGCGTGGCGAAGGTCATAAACGGCTCGGGCAAACTGTGTGATACCCCGTCGTAGGTGACGTGGAGTTCCTGCATCGCCTCTAGCAGTGCCGATTGCGTCCGCGCCGAGGCACGGTTGATTTCATCCGCCAGTAAGAAGTTGGTAAACACCGGCCCCTGTCGAAACTCGAATTGTCTGGTGTCTTCACGATAAATCGACGAACCGGTCACATCGTTGGGCAGCAGATCGGGCGTCATCTGAATCCGGCGAAAGTCCAGATCGAGCGTCGCGGCAATCGTGCGGACTAGCAATGTCTTTGCCGTTCCGGGAGGGCCTTCCAGCAACACGTGCCCGCTGCTGAACAGTGCAGCCAGCGCGAACTCGATGACTTCGTCCTGACCATAGATGACCTTGCCAATCTCGTCGCGAATCTGCTGGTAAATTAGGTTGAGAGACAATCGCTTACCTTTCGTGTTGCTTGGAGGATGTCTTCGTGGCGCGCTCGCGGATCGTTCAGCACGCTGTCGGCAAGCTTGAGAGCCGCGTCGAGTTGGGACGCCTGCTGCGGTTGTCGACGCGCTAGCAAGCCCAAAATGATTTCTGTGTTCTGCTGTTGTGGCGGCAAACCCAGGGTCTTACTGATTTGCCACAGCACACCCTCACGCACTTGGCTCAACATGAAGTGGGCACTCCCCTTACCATTGAGCATGAACCGCGACATCGCCTCGACGTACTCGCCGATCGACCGGCGAGAAGTTGGCTTGTCAGCGCGGCTGGGCCCCAAGAATATGGCTTGTCGCCAGATCCATACACCGACGACTGCCAACAAGCACACCGTGATCATTGCGTAAGGTGGTTTTGACAGGAGCCAAAGCGCGTTGCCGCGTACCGTGAGGCCATGATAGAACTCGTCGAAGATCACCTGCGGCCGGCTACCGGAAAGCAAGTGCACGAGCAGTACGCTATTGTCGGCAGCCCCCAAGTTGGCATTGGCTGCCAAGTACGGATTGCTCACCACCACGACTTCTCCGTTGCCGAGCGGAAACTCTGCCGCCAACGTGGGAGGATCTTCCCTCGCTGATGAAGTAACAGATATCTGCGCCGTCGGTTGCAACTCGTCGGTGCTCACGGACCAAAACCGATCGCTGGGCAGTTGAACTTGGTTCGCCGCGAGGTCGGGGGAATCCCACTCACCTACGCCCTCAATCGCATAGCGATCGGTGGGCCTTTCCTTGAGTTCGAAGACCTCGCGAATCGCGTCTCCAAAGTCTTCAGAACCGTTGTTTTGATTTATCGCATTGTTGCCAACGGTACTCTTGTCCGCGCTCCCGCCAGCAAGCGAAATCTCCTGGATGGTGACACCCTCCAGCCCCAATGCCTGCAGCAGGACGACGGGGACACAATCGCAGTTTCGTTGCGAGCACTGATAGCAGAAGCCCTGCTCCGATAACCGGCCGGTCACATTCGGCGACACGACCAGTCGGCCCCCCTCCCGGACCCACTGTGCGAGCGAGGCAAAGTACGCTGGCTCGGTTTGCACCAGACGTGCTTTCGGATTCCACAGCACGTAGCTGATGGACGTAGGATCACCGTTCAACATAGGAACCAGACTGCGTTCGGCCTGATAGTCCAACTCGTCCAACAACTCGTAGACTGCCCGATAGCCGTTGGCGCGTACACCATAACTGTTGCCTCCGATGACGTTCCGCCCGTCATCGCCCCACATCAGCGAAATGAGCGCTCCCACCACCGATAGCAAAGCGACGGCAACAATCGCCAAGATAACGCTACGCGCCGTCAGCATGGGAACCTGCTTTCGTCTGACGTCGGATTTCGGCGTAAGCTTCGCGACAACGTTGAAACTCCTCTTCCCGGCAAATGCCGTTGCCGTACCAGCCCTGGTCGATCACTTCGACAAACGACTGTAACGCCCCCACGAACGGCGATTTGCGATACCGATGCACATACTGCCGATTGGTCAGACCCGGACTGAACGGACGCCCTTCGATCGACTGCAGGTGCGCCAGGCTAGCACGGAACAAGAACCTGACCGCGGCAATATAGTCTTGCTGCGCGAACGCCTGTTGCGCCAAGTCCTCGTATTCCTTCGCGCTGAGCTTATGCTTGGCGTCCAGCGCCGACGAAAAGCTTGCCCTCCGAGTCGCCGGGCGGAGCGCCACTACGAGTGTGTATAGGAGATGTCCGACCAGCACGATCAGCAGCAACACCAGACCAATGACCACCACCCAGCGAAACCCCTCGGGCAAGCCATCCATCGCGTTAAACAGCCATCTGAATGGATAGATCAGCCACTCGAATAGCCAGACGATGATATCGACGATCGTGTCGCCGAGCCGCGTGTCGCGATCGAGCTGGTATTCGCTCCGCTGCAGAATCTCCGCGGCCGTCTGGCGAATTACCCCAGCATCGGGAGGAGGTTGTGAGTTCGCCATTGCAAGTCACCTGCCAGAACAGTTTCACGGCTAGAGTGCCGGTTCAGCTTCCGTGGGTGCCTCCGCTCCAATGTTCTCAGCAAGCAAAGTGAGGTCGAAGTTTTCGTTCTTGCAACGGCATGAGAAGTAGAACACCACGAAACATACCGTTGAAAAAATGAAAGCCACTGACCCCAGCACGACCTGTCCTAGCATCGCTACATGCTTCTGCGGAATCACGTAAGCTCCGAAAGCGATTCCCCATTGAATAACGATGAGAATGAACGACAGAGCAACTCCCGTAAGCATGTTGCCCTTCATTAGCTTTTTACTTCTAGACAGTGCAGCCCTCCCACTTTCGCCGCCAATAACTACACAATGTGTAGATAGAAGAAACCAAAGCCCGAAAATGAGCATTCCAATGAACAGCAGAAAGAAACCTGCAAACATTGCGAGCCACTGTAGAATCCAAGTACCGATGAGCGGTAGTAGAATTCGAAACGCATGTGAGAAAGCTCCACCTACCGTCGCTTCCTTTTGAAGATAGCAGCGCGAAACTGCATCAACCACTGCCGCGTTCGTAACCGGCAAAACTATCAACAAAAACGCAAACGATATGGGGGTGGTAAAAATGGAGATTTGAGCTGCGGCTTCTTGGTAAGCCGCAATATCTTCCATCTCAGGTATCAACGGCATTTCAGGCAGCATCGTGACTGTAATGATGCCATTTAGTAACACGACTGGCAGATAGAGTACGGATACAATTCCAAACAACAAGCTAAAATGATTCTTCGTCAGCTTCACAGCATGGTCGAGAATCTCACCCAAACTCAGCTCTTTAATCTGGTACTGCATTCGATTCCCCTACGAACGTTGGAAATGGATTGGTCGTCGTCGCGAATGCTACTGATGAGCTAGCAGACATGGAGCTACAGTCTAACCGATTGACCACTGGGTGACATAGTTATTTCGTCCCCAATTCAAGGGGATGCGAAAGATCGGAGCAACGAAGGATCGAGCACCTGCCGCTCGCGCGAAGAGATCGCGGGCAGCCTGGTCATGTCTCAAGAAAAAGCGAGCGCATCCGGTAGGACTCGAACCTACAACCCTCGGTTTCGAAGAATGCAAACTGGGGGACGATTCTTGAGCCGTAAGTGCTCGCTATCGCGCGACTTATGCTTCTCTGGGTGTTCGAGGGAGACTGTCTAATCCGCTTCAAAACGGTCCGTTGTTTCTCGGGAAAAAATGTTATTCACCCCCAGCTGAGGGTGAAGGGTTCACGGGGGACACGGTTGCCCGATACCTTGATCAACCATTCTTCTGTAATTGCGACCGGGTCGCAAGTGGCAACATTGAATCAGTGGATCTAGGTAGTAGAATCTCTGCCCAACCACCGAACTCACAATGGGCCGTCGGTTACACTAAAACGAAAGCAAGACGGTCCTTCCAGTGATTAGCTACGCAAAAGAGCGCCACCTAGGTCACAGATATGCCGCAGAACCGATCGCCCCGCGAGCCCTGTATAATCCAATAAATGGTGCGATCTGGTTTGATCAGCCTGACACGATTCTTGACGTTGGAACAGGAGATTTGACGCTGCGTTCATTTGCATACGGAAGCGTAGTCAAGCACCTTCTCAGAGGATAGGGCAGTATATGGCACAGTCCAAGGGCCTTCTCATCACACGGGCCTTCAACCCCACCGGGGGTTAGGAATGTTGGGTTGTGGGGTGAAGTACAAAGGTGGATCACTCACCTGCTGTGCCCCAAAGTCGGAGTTCCCAACCATCCTTCTGGCGATATGGACGTTCGTCCGTTGGCATTGCACTCACGTGTAGCATTGCTGACTGCAACCATTTCTCTACTGTGCTGGCCACTGTCTTTAGCAGAGTTATGGAATTAAGGCTTTGCGACTTTCCAGGATCAATAGCATCAATGAATTGACGAGCCGGTTTGGCGATGGTCGATTCGTTACATCCATGGACGATCTTTGATCTGAGCGAGTACAAATGTTTGAGGGCATGGAATAATTGAAGTCGGGAAGTAGACGAGCATTCTGAGAGCAACGTAGAGCAATTCAATCGGAATCGGTAAGACAACTCGTGATCGGCAGATGAACCGTTTGTTGTCAAAAACAGTGTTTCCATCGCGATGACGTAGTCAACGATTTTGTTCCAGTTTGGAGAATTGATTCGATTGGGATGATGGCTGCCCCGCTTTTTCCCAAGGATCAATCGATCTACGCAAGTTTCTAAGACGTGATCCGATTTCAACTCTTGCAAAAAATCGAACGCTTGTTTCAATTGCTTGATATCCGCTTCCGTCATAACCGGCGGAGCAGACCAGCCGACATGCATACTACGCAAATGACAGTAACACTCTGTTGGCGATTCCAGTAACACATGGGTTGCGTGTGGCGTGCCTATCGAAGTATCGGCAAACAAGAACGCATGTAGGATCGAATTTACTAGCGAATCCATCGCCTCCGTTCCTGTATCATTCTGGAAGTCTTTGGGGCTGCCGCTTCGAGTAAAGACAACCTCAACACAGTGTCGAAGCCAGTTCTCCTCGGTTAATTGGGCAACGCCCGTAATCCTTCGTTCGATTGGGTATTTGCGTGCTATTTCGGCAGGTGAGGACTTTTGAAAAGCAATTGAATCGGTCAATTGAAATGGTTCACTGATGTCTACATTTGCTAGCCGAAGAGTAAACGAATAAGACAACTTCCCAGTGCTGATGCATCCAAAAGCATTGGAAAGCGAGCCTTCCAATTGCTCTGCATTCAAATGGATGTCGCCATTCTGTGAAATAGTTACGTGCTGTGGAACGATATCTATCAGCAATTTTATTAGGTGTAGCTCTGGCGGTGGTCCGCCATGTTTCAAATCTGTGTAAAACTGATCTACTTCTGATTTGCCAATGCCCTGATAGCACCTATTGCCTAATTCAGTCAGCGGCAAAAGATCGGCAACGATTTCACTAACTGATCTTACACGCCCGTTGTCTACCAGCTTGGGTTTTACGTCTGGCTTGAGGTAGCCAGCGATTTCAGAGACGATGGAGGTGCTGAGTTCGTTCACCTGACATGCAACCTAGTCAATTCCGTGAAGGTTGAATACTGAACGGGTTTCTGGATAACACTTATACAGCATTGTTGCGGCTGCATTCCATCGAGTTGCCCGCATAACTGACTTGGTGGGATAGACGCATGTTTCGATACCCACGATACGAGGCTCAACCGTCGGCCATTCTTCCAGCTTGTATCGAAGGTCTCCAATCTGCCAAACACTACAGCCACTAATTCCGCCGAGGTCACCAGGGAAGCGGGCAGGCACTCCGCCGCGATACGAAAAATCAGCTTCCTTAGCATCCTTGTCACGAGCTTCATCTAGTGAGGCTGTTATTGCCAAGTGGAAGCGATCATCGAAACCTTCCAGTGGTGACGTATTACCTTCATAAGCGTAAGTGGTGTACTCAATTGCCTTTGAACTCAGATTCGAGGGATTCTCTTCGCTTTTGTGAGTCCAGATGCTAGGAAAGCCGAAGATGGTATAAACACCGTGTTCTGCGTCGAAATCGAATGATACGTCCGAAAGTCGAAGAAATCGTGACGATTGAAATTCATTCTTCAAATCTTCGCTTAGCTTGTAACCCGCAACATCCAGCGTACCCTCAGATGCTTCATCATTTGATAGCATCCATTCACCACCAAGTTGTACAAATTTGCCTTCCAGATTTGAGGCGTAGATTGCGTTTCCTGCATTCCGTGCGGTTTCCAGGACGTGAGCGGCGGTAATGAGAAAGCAGTCATTGCCTACTGCAAATAAGGTTCCTGTGCCGTGCTGTGCGAGTTGCTCTCCACGTCGGATCAAGATTGCGACTGTTGAGTTCCATGCATGGGATGGCACGAACTCGGATAGCCGTTGGTAATGTTCGATCTCGTCCATGAAATTTGCTAATCTTGATTGCAGCCAAGGCTGATGTAAGCGAGCATCACCCAGAATGCAAGGCAACTCTCGTCAACTAACCAAGACTATCACCCTGCACCGCACCCCACAACCCAACATTCCTAACCCCCGGTGGGGTTGAAGCCCCGTGTGATTACAAGGCTGTTGGAGTGTGACATAGACAGCCCTATCCCCTGAGAGCGTGCTGCGATTCTGAGGAAGGTTGGCTGCTGAGGATGCTTGGAATGTTGGGTGGTGTTGCGATATTAGGATACTCAATGAATGAAGGATCAAGAGGATCGCCAACTAACTGATCTCCTCGACAACCATTCTTTGCTCGTCGACTACTCTAAACTTATAGAACTTCTGGTCTGTAAGCCCGTCGCCTTCCACAAGAGCATCAGCGTCTTGGCAAAAAAACTCAAACGCATCAGACACAATTGCCGGGTCATGAAACCTTTCGTCTTGACCAAATAATTCAGGATGACGCTGTGTAGTCATTAGCAAGAACTTTCGTGGAGCGACTAGTGTAAACCACTCCTCAAAGTTATCTATGCTTTGCAAACCGACGTTCGCATCGAGGACGAGCTTTTGGAACGACCGCAAGTCTTGCGATGAGCAATAGCAGTCCCCAGAACTCGTGCTAACTATGCAGACCCATTCTCGCGGGTAAACACCAGGAGCTTCAAATAGCCATAGAAGCACCGCTCCGAATCGCACTTCTCGGAACAAACGAGGGGCCGAACTCAGGCTGGCAGTTGCGATTGTGTTCACTTTGGCTCTGACCGCAGAGTCCATCGTATTATTCTCCAAAGAAGAAAGCATTTCGCCTCTCAATATCTCTTCCAAGTCCCAGAAATCCTTGCTGTTGTTGTATCTGCAAGCTACGTCCCCCGCCGAGACTTTTCTGGAACAGCAGTTCTTGTGCTTCTGCTCTAAACTCAGCTCGTCGCCGACTGAATCGGCTTAGCCCACCTGTCACATCGTCAATGAAATGCCTGCCTTCGTGGACGGCGACACTGGCTGCACGCGAAAAGTCGCCACGAGCAATCAGGCTGCTATTTATCTCGATGACATTCGAACCTTCTCGGAATCTACCCAGCTGGCTCCCTAGCCCATCGCTAAAACGCAAATGGACCCGGACGCTGTCATCGCTTGATCTAATTCGGCTAACGAGAGAGCGTGAGAAATCATCACCTGAATCTAACAGGCCAAGGATGGACTGTTTGGCCTGAGATTTCTGAGCAAATGACAGGCGGGCTAGATTGCCTTCACCATCTCCTGCCGCAGCAAAGACACGACCACTTGTTGGGGCAGCGAGTCGGCTGTTTCTAATCGTACCACCGTACGCAGGATTGAAGAAGAGTTCTACGGTGTTTATTCCCGCATTGGTCGTAATTTCACCGCCCATGACTATTTCTGTTCGTCCACTTGCATACGTTATTTCATAGCTTGGAGTGTTCTCGGTGATTTCTTGCAGAAAGTCTCCCAAGAGTTGCCTTCCGTTCGCGGCATATTGCGTGATGCATGCCTCGCTCGCTGATGAAGCTTGATTCGCGCGTAGGCTCAGCTCGGCAGCGCTTTGTTGTAGCTCAACTCCGGCTCCACCCGAACCGATTTGCCTCACGTTGGCAATCTGAGGCGTTGTCGGGTCGAGTAACTTGCGGTCAAGCGAACTGAGTGAATTGGCATCAACCAAGTTGAGTTGATTGAACCTTGAGCGCCGTCTAGCCGCTTCATCCGCCAGTCCTTGCTGAAGTCGTACCCCTGGGTCATTCAAAAACGCATAATCAACAACACTCAGGTTCGGCGTTGTCAGATTGGTCAAGCTGCTAAGCTGTGAGTTCGTGCTGGAGACCGACGGTGTCCCCAGAGAATTCGGGAGCGTTGAGCTACTGGAGGCACTGGTTGACGGCGAACTACTAAACGCCGAGCTGATCGCGCTGCTGATCGTGTTACTGGCCTGACCGAGTAGGTTGCCGACGGTGTTGGCAGTGCTGGAAACTACCGACCCAAAATCAATGTTCGTATTCCTCGGCTTGGGCGTGTTTGCGCTAAAGCCGCCTGAGAGCGGATGGCCGTCGGGTTGCAGGCCCAGTGGGTCGCGGAAGTTAACCGGGTCGTTGCCCGCGTAGCGGTACCAGTTGCTCCCCTCGGCAGCAGGGTCTTCACCAACGAAGCGCCCACTCTCCGGCTCGTACCAACGCGCGCGGTTCAGCGGAGGTTATTGAAATGTCTTGGTCTATGCGCCCCCTCAAATCCAACAGCCAACTGTGTAATGACTTCTCGTCTTGGCTCTCCTCCTGCTGATTGCCGCTGTACTTCGAACTGAATACTGATCTTCTCTCCGTCCAAGTACCAAGCATGTCCAAGATGAGGTTTAAAAGTTTGCCCGCACAAATCAGAGAACTGTGTAAATGGCATGCCAGCAAAGACACTCACCCCGCAAACAGCTAGTTTTCCTGAATATGCCATAGCAGTTGGAAAAACAGCATCCTTTAGATCTAACAGGAACACGATACTGCTAATCAGTCGCGTCGCATGATGCTCACGAAGAAAGAAACCTAGCTGGTCGTAAAAGTGTATGACATTGTTGCGATGCCCAACGGGCGGTGGGGCTCCTGGCATCGTCCAACGATCAGGAGTTCCTAACACGTTGCTATAGTGCTCCAAAAGCTCGCCTCGCGATACAACAAGCCCGTCTACATTAACTCCGTCTAAGTCAATACTACTGATCAATGTCATTTATTGAGAATCCTGGACCAAAGACTCTAGTGAATGGAGCAGCGATAGCGTCGCGTGACAATGATTCGATCTCGGGCAATATGACTTGTCGTGCCTGCTTTTCGTCTAGACCGTTTCTAATCAAATAATTCTCATACCGTCTCAGCTCTCCTTCAAGTCCTCCTTTGCGAAGATTTAATCCTGCGGGGACTGGTCGCAATTGTGTCCCGCCGAACACCTCTGCGACGGTGTGATCGAGCTGGATGGAACCGGGATCATAACCTCGCCTAGTTCTAGGGTCACGTAGTATAATCCTTTCAACCGTCGAGGCGCTACTACGATGCGGAGCAAGGTTGATTCCTCCGCTGCCGGTGACCTTTCGGAACGATGGCGACACCAAGTCACCAACGACATTCCGAGTGCCCGTTGGATCGATATCGATGGTGAACGTGCTGCGTCTTGGCACGTCGCTCAGCAGGCGGAGCGGCCCAGTCCGTGCAGCTACCCCAGCCATTATAGGAGTGTACGTTGCTGGGTTGAAGGGAGCCCCGACGGCGCTCTCGACAATCTGAAATCCCGGACTGTGGGTCAACGAGTGGTCTGCGGTTATCGTAGGCTGCCCTGTTAATGAATAAATCGAATTTACCGTACCCAGTGCAATCTCCCGACGTGTCAACCCCATCGTGTGCAACATCACGTCGTCCTCCAGACGTCGTGATGTTTCCGCCAATAGCTGCGGGCTAACGCTGAAATCGGATTGCCGCATTTGCCGATCGAATGCAGCGTCAGCTGCCCGGAATGCCTGATCGCCAAACGCGCCTGCGAGCGCGGCTTCTTGTAACGCCACTCGATGTTGCCGTGCTTGGAACTCTTGGTTACGACGTTCTCGGTTTGCGCGAAGGTAACCCGTGAAGGAACTAAATAGATCGCTAACACCAATGCCAGTATCGACTGGTGGAATTGCTCCTGCACTTGTCGTGGCGAATCCAATCCCCGCATTCACCACCGAGCTGACTACCGGATTGACTGCTCGAAATGCGGTGGACGCGGTATCGGCGACGAAGTTGCCGATGCTGCCGAGCGTTGAGCTACCGGAGGCACTCGGCGACGGCGAGTTGCTAAACGCGGAGTTGATCGCGCTGCTGATCGTGTTACTGGCCTGACCGAGTAGGTTGCCGACGGTGTTGGCAGTGCTGGAAACTACCGAGCCGAAATCAATCTTCGTATTCCTTGGCTTCGTGACGCCCGAGCCAAAACCGCCTGAGAGCGGATGGCCGTCTTGTTGCAGTCCCAGTGGGTCGCGGAAGTTGACCGGGTCGTTCCCCGCGTAGCGGTACCAGTTGCTCCCCTCGGTGGCCGGGTCTTCACCAACGAAGCGGCCACTCTCCGGCTCGTACCAACGCGCGCGGTTGTAGTACAGCTGCGCGTCGTCGTCCCACACCCGACCGGCGAAGGCCCAGTCGCTATCGAGATCTTGCGCTGGGTTGCGAGGATCGAGGGTCTTGGCCGTACCGCTGGCGTCGTAAGCTGCGCGTACGCCGCCAAAACTGTCGAACTCTCGGTGTTCGACGACGTCACCCGCCGAATCGAGCAATTGATTCACGCTGCCCGCGTGATCGGTCACCGCCCACAGCGACTCGTCAAACATTCCGGCAGCATCAAACACCTCGTCGACCAGCAACTGGTCCAGCCCCGGAGCCCACATGGCGCGATGCTCAAGCCTCCCATTCTCGTCCAGAGTGAGCACGCGCTGGTTGCCGTTGTAAACGTAGTGCTCGGTCCCCGCGTGTTCCCACTGGGTTGCGGATTGCCAATGGTGATCGCGCTCGACCAGTTGATCGTCCGCGTTGTAGCGGTAGGTCACCTGCTCGCGCAGGGGCTCGACTTGGTTGGTATCATACCGCTTGACCTCGATCAGACGATTGCGGTGGTCCCAAGCATACTGTTCGTACTGGCTGCTGTTGCTCTTGGACGTGCGCTGCTCCAGGTTGCCTTCGTGGTCGTAGGCGTAGATATAGTTTGCGTCTTCCTTGAGCCGATTGTACGCCCCCACCACCGTCCCGCCCGTGCGGTTCCCATTCGCGTCGTAGGCGAAGCTCTCGTTGTTCGCCGCCACGTTGCTGGTGTTGGTTTCCAGGTGCCCATCCTCGTTGAAACCAAATGTCTCGCTGAGGGAATGGCCAATCGACGAGTAGCTGCCGAAGGCGGCGATAGCGGGGTTGTAGTTCGTCGTTTGGCTCGTGATTCGATCGGCTTCATCGAGAACATACTCGTAGGTGAGAATATCACCGAAATCGGTCGCGTGACGGATATCTTTCAATCGTCCGGCGTTGTCGTAGCGGTAACCGGTGGCAAAACTTAGCTCATCAGCCGAGCGTTCGATGCCGATCATGCGATCGTTGACATCGTAGCTAAAGGCGACTTGGTTGTCGGGTATGCCCAAGCGCACCACGTGCTCGCTCTCCATCTGACGCAGGCGACCCAGGCGATCGGTCGTATATTCGGAGATAAGCGAGGCGTGATCTCCAGCCCCGTAGTAATCGACGATCAGTTGCTGATGGGTTGCCTTGGTAAATAGGTTGTTACCGGGCTCAATCTGATCGTGCAAAAAGTACTGCGCGACCAATGGATTGGTCGATCCGAAGTCGTCGTAGTTCGTCTGTCTAATAACACGATTGAGATCATCGTAGTTATACTCCTCATAATAGTCATCGCTGAGCGTCGAGGTAGCCAGGTTCTGTCCGTCGCGAGTCTGCGTGACGCGTCCCAACTTGTCGTACTGCCAACCGAGACTGCTTACTTCGGCACTCCCACTAGTGAGCCAGCGCTCCGTTTGGAGACGGTCAAGATGGTCGTATTCAAATCTCCGTTCGCGACCTTCACGGTCAATGATTTGCTCGACGTTTTCCGCGGAGCTGTACTTGTAGGTGCGCCGAACAATGCCGGTCGCTCCACCCAAATCGATCGTTTCCTCGGTGAGCCGATTCAGCGCATCGTAGCTGTAGTCGGTCACGCTGTTGAGCGGATCTTCGTAGCGGATGAGATTGCCTTCGCTGTCGTACTTGCGGATGGTCGGCGTAGCTAGACCGGTATCACGCGGCTCGAAGGAACGCACCAAGCGTCCCAGATTGTCGTAGAGGTAACGCTGAGTCTCACCTTCGCCGTTGGTCTGCGCGACGAGATCGCCGACCGCGTCATACTCGAAGGTCGTAAGCAGTTCGAAAGTGCCAGACCCGTCTGGATCCGGTGCCGTGCTGCTGATCACTCGATCGAGGCGGTCGAAGGTGCTGGTCGACGTGTTGCCAAGCGGGTCGATGGAGCGGATCAAGTTCCCGACGGCGTCGTACTCGAAGTGAGTAGAAGCCTCAAGGTCGCCGCCAACGTCCACCGTGACTGAGATCTCGCGTCCGAGATTGTCAAAATCGGATTGCGTGGTCGACTCGTGGTAATGTAGTTCGCCGTCGTTCTTCTCGAGACGACGGACGACCTTGTTCAAGTTGCCGAATGTGTCGTATTCGTAAAGCGTCTTATGCTCTCTGATTGCCAAATCGCCGGTGGCAGGATGATTCACCGTTTCAACGGCTTCGGAAGTCAGTCGATTCAAATTGTCATAGCCAAAGTCAGTCGTTCGATTGATTCCCTGGCTGGCGATTTCGGTGTAGTCGTCTATTTGTTTCCTCAGATTGCCGACTTCATCGTATTCAAACTTAGTAGCGACTTCGTCGGTCGTTCCGACTGCTAAAATCTCCTTGACGAGACGATTGCGATCGTCGTACTCCCATTCACTAATCCTCGGGTTTCCACCGCGCGCTTCCGTCGTGCGAACGGAATTGCCGTAGCCATCGTACTCCGTAGTCGTAAGCGGTCGGGGAAGCGGATTGCCGTGTCGGTCGTTCGTGCCCGGTGCCGGTAGTTCGACAGTCTCAACGCGGCCAAGTTCGTCGTAGGTGTAGTCGGTCGTGTTGCTGCGCGTGTCGGTTTCGGATTCCAACAGACCGTTGCTGAAATAGGTGTAGCTACGAGTGACCAGTTCGCTAGTCGCTGCATGGGGATCGGCAATGGTGTATTGTTCTTCTTTGAGCCGATCAAGGTTGTCATATTGGAAGAGCGTCTCATATCCTTGTGGATCGATTTCCTTGCGGAGATTCCCAACTGCGTCATATTCAAATCTCGTGACGATTGGTGTCAATGGTCCGTCACCGTCGGGGTCGGGCGAACTCAACAACTGTACGCGACCGCGTTGGTCATAAACGGCGAAATCGGCCCGCCCAAGTGCGTCAATGGTTGAAATGCGTTGACCTGCACTATCAAACACGGTGCGAGTCTGCCCGTATTCTGCATCGGTTACCGCAACGGCACGGTTCCGCTTATCGTAAGTGATGCGAGTTGTTCGAGTCTGTGTGTTGTGCTCATCGGTTTCGAGCACCGCAACTTGGTTACCCGCCACATCGTACTCGTATCGGGTGACCGGCTTGTGCGGCAGCGAGGCACTATCATCGGGGTCTGGGTCGGCAATCTCAACCAAACGACCAAATCTGTCATAATCGAAGGTGGTTTCGCGTTCCAATTCGTCAATCGCGCGACGGATGCGACCTGATAGTAAATACTCCGTCTGTATCGAAGTTCCGTCAGCGAAGACAGTAACTTCCGGGAGGTTCTGATGTGCGTTGTAGTACGTTGTTGTCGTTTGAGTATGTTCGTTGCCGGCGAGTGAGGCAAGATCGTCGGAAAGCAACGTCGCCTTGTGAGCGGCGAGTTGTGTGACGTCGTAGGCGGTTGTGCTACTCGCGTTTCCCTGCCGATCATAGCTGGTGCTAACAACCGAGATTGGCATGAGGTTGGGAGCGGCCGGATTGTCATTTCGATCGAGTACGTGCGCCTTGGTCACGCGTCCAAGTTTGTCTCGGAACATCTGTGTGACGACCGCTTGCGTTGGATCGCCAGCGTCTTCGACGGTTTCCATCAACTCACCGAACTGATTGTAGTCACTCTCGTTGATCACTTGGTCGTCCGTGCCGGCGGCAAGTGTTGTTTTCTCCAAGAGGCCGCGAGAGTCGTACTCGAATAGAGCCTCTCGTCCCAAGGCATCCGTCGCCGAAACGACGCGTCCAGTCCCGTCGTATCGCAGTAGCTCAGAATACCCGTCGGGGAAGATCGTCTGCACTAAACGATTTCGAGAATCGTAGACGAACCTGGTCGTCCTGCGCAACTCGTCTGTGATCGCAATCTGGTTGCCGACCGCATCGTATTCGAACGAGACCACCGAGCCATCGGCATTTGTCTGTTGCGTCATATTGCCACGGTAATCGTAGGCAAACTCTGTTGTGTTACCCAAAGCGTCGATCGACTTGGTGACTCGTCCACGTTCGTCATGTTGAAAGGACGTAATCAATTCGACGGGGGTGAATCCCTCTTGCTGGGATTCTAAGAATGTGAGCTCGTATGTCCGCGCCAGCGCCGTTCGTCGTCCCAAGGCGTCGTAGCTCGATTTCGTCCGTGCCCCGGTTCCATAGCTGGCTTCAGTTGTCAAGTCAGGCAAACCGGTGTGGTGATACTCTGTCTTGCCCTGAGCTTGGCCAGCACGTGTGGTCTCTTTCACCTGACCCGCATCGTTGTACGAGTAGGAAACGCTGAACGTGTCGCCCAGCGGGAAGGAGCCGTCCAGTTCTGCATTGCGAGGACGTGTTTCTCGGTCAAGCAATCCGCGGCGGAAGACAATCGAATCCGTATCCGAGTAGTAGCTGAAGCTTGTCGTATGCTCACCGTCGATCAGCAGGTCACCGCGCGGATCCGCAATCTTGATCACCCGACCGCGTGAGTCGTAATCATAAGACGTCTTGCGTTCGTCAGCAGTGCCGGGGTCGATGGTCACATGCGAGATGTTGACAATGTGTTCAAAGCCAGCTGCCGTTGCCTTCTCGTAATCATACTGCGTGGTCAGTATCTCCTGATTGGGCAACGCGATTCCATTTGAATCAAACGGATCAATCCGTCGTTTGCCAGTTGACTCCTTCAGTCGACGGAACTTATACGCGTCGGCACCGGTTGAATCTTCGAAGTACTCAAACGTCTCGGTAGCTCCGATTTCATCGGTCATCGATCGCATGAGCAACTCGGTACCTTCGATCACCTCGCCGCTGCCGTTCAGCGCACCCCATTCTGTCAGCGTTCGCGTCCGGTCTGCGTGGATCTGACGAACCAGCTGCCCATCTTCCTGGTGGACGTACGTTTCGACGTTCCCATTCTCATCTATAAATTCCGTTGTGTTTGTAAAGAGGTTGTACGAGAAGCTGTGCGAAGAGTGTTCTATATCCACACCGCCGCCATCAATGATCCCTTCCTTTACGCGGAACGTGCGACCATTGGGGTAGTACTCGTAAGCGTGGTAACTGTTGTCCGCTTCAATGATCTTCGAGATCGTGTCTTCGGCGGCACCAGTTGTATAGTACTCGTACACAACCGGATCCGTGGGATTGGCGGGATTCTTGACGGCCGTGAGCAGGTCCTTGTTAACTCCATCAAACTCATAAATCCAGCGACCAACCGCAGCAGTAATCGTTGTGTCGTCGTCAACAACATCCTTATAGTGCTTCTCGAGTTCAATTGTCGTCGAGCTACCCGAGACTCCGTGAATAAAGTCAAGTCGGCGATCAAAGTCATGTACGTCTTGCACGAAGTCAATGGTGTACTCGGTGGAGTTTGTGTAATTGATCAGCACTCCATGTCCGTTGCGATCAATGATCTTTGTCAGTCGTGACACGTAGCGGTCTTCATCGGATTCGCCGATGTTCGAGGCTGGCGTATCGAGGGCGTTCTCGAAGTGATGCTCAATCCCATTGGAGTCCTTAAAGATGTATTCCTCGGATGATCCGGCAACTTCGATGAATTCTCCGAATAGAGTATTGGGCACGATCCAGTTGCCAGCAACCTTTTCGAAGGTGTGCCGCACACCCTCGGACGTGAGCCAAATCACTTCGTCGCTAATACCTGCTTTCTTCAACAAGCGATCGCTAAAGCTGTGGACCCAGCCGCGCCCAAACCCAACGTCGTACTCAGACTGAGAATCATAGTGACGTGCAAAGTCGAGCGCCACTCCAGTGTTGGGCATCGAGATATCCAACTCGTCGCGAAACATATTGCCATTGAGCACGTTGACCGGATCGCCGTTGAAGTTCAAGATCGGAGTCGCGGCTGCGACGATCTGTTCATTTTCAGGGAATGTCAGACCCGAGCTGAATCCGCCTTGCATCGTCGGCATCTCATCGAAAACAGAACTGATGGCATATGTGTCAGAGAAGCTGTTTGTGTTCACCTGTTTCGATCCATAGTAAACGGTTCCGCCCCAATTCGAACTCGAATTACCAACAATACTCAGTTCTTGGGGAACAATTGCAACCGCATCTCCGATAACTTCGTCGGTAAGGAACTCCCAAAGCCCATCTAGTTTCGAAAACGGGGTGCTACCGATCGTGAAAGTATGTCCAGGGAGCTTTGCTCGCAAGTCCGAGGCGCTCGTCACTAGGCGACTAGTCTCATTGGGGTCGTAAGGCAGAGATACAGTTCCACCCGTATTGGTGTCTGTTGCCCTTGCGCCGATTTCC
Organism: Bythopirellula sp.; assembly: GCA_965228965.1. Taxonomy (GTDB): domain Bacteria; phylum Planctomycetota; class Planctomycetia; order Pirellulales; family Lacipirellulaceae; genus Bythopirellula. The sequence continues at coordinate 2,413,842 of OZ245849.1, read as the reverse complement.
CCTCGGATGTAGACCTTTCTGCCGCTGGGATCGTCGACACTTTCGATGATCCACAGGGAATTTGGCACATCGTATGGGGCGGTATCCAGAACGGGATTGCCGAGATAACCATCTTTCAATCCACGCACCGTGGATATGCTCTCGTTGTTGATAACCTCTTCAATGACAGCATGCTCCAAGGCGGATGAGGTGAAACCACCTAGTTGAAACGCCTCGGCGTTTCGATTCCCTGTCGTAGAGTCGAATGCGCTCAGTCTGGCATTGGGCAGATCGACGCCAGTGTTTTGAGGAACAATGGGAGTTTGAAGGTACGAAAAGTCGCCGTCGATAAGCTTGTCGTCGGCCATTACAACGCCCGAGTCGACTGAATAGATACCGACTGCCTGCATTAGCGCCACAGCGGCGTCAACATCCCTACTCTGTTCATACCAGAACTTAGCACTGATGTACTCCAATACTTCATCAATGTCGGCCTCTCCGACTTTCTCGGAATCTCCACTGTCAACATTGCTCGCAGCGACGTTAATTGCTTCACGTCGTTTGTCGAGTTCCACTTGCGAAAACTGTCTGGCATCTATGGAGATAACGTAGTGTCGATCGACATCACTGCGATCGAAATCGAACTGCAGGAGTTTTCCGTCACTCAATGCCTGTCCTGGATCCGCGTGACGGAGCTGGAGCTTGGGCGTAGTCGCTCCCAACGACACGGTAACCGGTGCGGCTCCCTCTTGGTAGAAGGTAAACCCAGATGCCGTACGCACGAACCTCAACGTGTTTAGCGAGACTTCGGGAATCACCAACTCTTTTTCCCAGGAGCCCACTTTGACCTGAACTCGATGAGTATGTGCTTTCGCTGCGCTAGCACTCTGCAGTATCGAGTCAAAGTCTCCCAGAGCTGTAGCACCAGACAAGTTTAGATGCTCATCGTTATCAAGAGTACTGTTCGCAAAACTCCGTTGAATAATCGGCCCGTCATAGGCGACATCGGCCAGGGACTTCCCCGGATGATGCTCGACGAGGTAGTCCATCACCCGATCTTCGAAGTACTCGATCGGCAACTGATCCTTGGGATCAGCCAGATAAGCAAACTCGTCAAATAATCCTTGCTCGAACTGATCGATAGGGCTGGGAACGAGATCCAGGGTCTCACTAAGTGGAATGCCGAGTTGGCGGTTCTTCATTTTCCACGAAGGATCGATGTGCAGCCACTTCCAGCCGGCTCCATTGTCATCTGGCACCTGAACCCGTACCCATGCACGGTCAAAGCGTAGATTGTCTCCGACTACAACAGCACTGGCACCAGTCGCGTTGAGCAGCACGTTTCGCGCTGCCTGGATGCCCAGTGTGCCTGTCCATTGCATGGCCTCCGCAGTCGATACCGTGACTTCTCCACTGACAATTTCCGCGTTAAGACCCGCGGCCAACAGATTGTCTACCAGCAATGCCGCCTGATCCCAATCATTACCCGTCTTTGTCTGTCGCGTAGCTTCGGGCCCCTTCATCAATCGACTGTAAAACTCAATTTCGTAGTTGTTATAGACTTCTTCAAACTCCCCAAAAATCGTGCGTAGAGGACCATCGACATCGACTGAGTCCGAATCTCGCTCGAACGAGGCGTGGAACCCCAAATCAAAATCGTTGTAGCCGAAAGCACCCTCTTTAAAGTAAGGGTCGAACCACTTGCCCAAGTCCCTCAGGGCGGAAAAGGCCGTGCCATTCGAAAAGGAAACAAACCAGTTCGCACTCTCCCACCCGTGACATCACGCCGACGTCCGACCAAATCATCGTGCCCATCGCGGTTCACGTCGCCGACAAAGATCGTCCAATCGGATTCGTTGTTGAAGTAATTAGTAAGTGGCGATGCGAGAAAGCTTTTTGGCGAGTTTTCATAATGAAGTACTTCCCACAAGCCGCTAATTGCGTTACGTCCGATTAGTTCATCCAACCCATCTCCGTCAAAGTCACCAAGAGTAGTAACCGCCCAATCGGTGATTCTAGGAATTCCGGTTAGCGTTAGTAGCGGCACAACGCTGAATTGGGAACCGTCAGAGAATGCCATGATCCAAGCGTCAGAGGGATCTTGGAAAGCCAGGTCATCGCGGCCGTCACCATTGAAATCTCCAGCTTGAAAGTTTTCGTAGCCGGCAAATAAGAGTTCCGCCCACACCGCGGAGCCTGCCGTGTTGTGTCCCCCAAGGTGGACATCGAGATTTCGTGCTTCAGGTGACGTCGGATTTCGCTCAAGTTTCACATAATCTAGGTGGCCATCTCCGTTGAAGTCGCCACTAGTTTCTCGTTGCTGGAGTTCAAAGGCACCGATATCGATATCATGGTCACCGCCGGGTGGGACGTTGTAACGCTCCATGGCTCGCTGGTCTTGAGCTTGAGACCATGATTGATCACTCGGAGAATGGTCCACGGCGGGGCTGTCATCTTGCAAGCCGTGCGTTTCGACATACTTGCCGCTCGGCAGCGCAGTCCCGCCGTACTCGGCTAATGCTGTCAAGCCCGCAGTTTGGCCAGCATCGAGTAGTTGGTTATCGACCCCCATCAGCGATAGCGGTTCCGTGGGTCCGATGAGGTTGTATGAGCTGTTGGTGTTAATGCTGCCGACCAGATTACGCTTGTTGAGATCCGCTGGATCATCGAGTAGGGCGCGGTTCTCAGCAAGGATCGTGTTGTGTAGGAGCACTGCGGAGGAACCGCTTTGTACCCAGATTCCACCTGCAGTCTTCCAGCGGCTTTCGTTGTGCGCTATCGTACTGTTCGTGATCGTGGCCGGACCAGAAGCCTCGAAGCTCAGTGCTCCGCCCCACTCATCCGATTGGTTGCCGGAAAAAGTCGAATTATCGATACTTGCATCAGCCACCCCCTTCAGGTAGAGCCCACCGGCCGTATTGTCGCCGACAGTAGTACTGGCATCTAGGTCACGGCTATAGTTTGACGCGAAAGTGGTGCCGCTGATTTGAACCGAGTCAGCAGCTGTACCAGGGCCATTCACATAGAATCCGCCGCCAGCAGTTCCTACGGAAGGACTTTCAGCAGCGTTGTTTGCTATCGAGCTATTCGTAATCGCCAACGAGTCGTCTGAGCTAAGCTTGACATAACCACCCCCGCCTTCTGGTGATGAATTGCGCTCAATTTCACTTTCGACCACATTCAGTGTGGCGTTAGTAATGTGAACGCCTCCACCTTCTACGGCTGCTTCATTGTCGCGGATTTGGCTTTGCTCAATCTTTAGTTGTTTCGAGTCGGTACCGTCGGCCCTCGTCAGGTAAATGCCTCCTCCCTGTTGCGAGGCAATGTTGTCGGCCAAGACACTGTGCTGGATCAGTAGAGTGTTCGAATCGTTGTCCGTCTGAATTCGCAGTCCGCCGCCTAGTGTACCCTGGTTCCTGCTGACTTCGGAGTCTAGTAGTTTGAAATCATCGACCCCGTTGACGTAGAGACCTCCAGGGCCGTTCAGTGCCTTATTGTCGGATATACGACTACCGCTACGCACGGTGAACGTCGGTGAGGTGACGTAGACTCCACCACCATCGGTAAGACTCACATTCCCAAGTACGGCAGTGTTTTCCAATGTCAACGAGCCGCCACTGCTGTAGATTCCCCCGCCAACACTTGTGGACTGATTGTCCACGACGGCAACACGCGAAAGCGTCAGATCCGCCCCGTCATTGAAAATACCACCGCCGTACTGGTCGACTGCCGTCGCGCCGTTAGCGTAGCCACCGGCGATAGACAAATCTGAAATTGTGACCGTGCCCGTCGTCGTTTTAAAGACTCGTCGCGGATCCGTCGAGCGTGCATTGGCGTCAATAGTCAATTGCAGCGTACCCGGTCCGATGATGTTGACGCTGCTGCCAATCGTCAATTCATCAGCAATATCATCCCCGTCTGTCGGAGAATCATGGTCTAGTGTTATTATTCCATCGCTACCGATGAGCGCCAGATCGTCAAACCTGATGGTGTTCGTGACGGGAAACAAGTCTGCTAGATTGAGTGCCTGACGTAAACTAAGTTTGCCGCGTTGGATGCCACTATCAGCAAGAGTCGTCACATAAATCGATGCGGAGGAGTGATCAACGTATTCGAATGCGCCAATATCTCTAGTGCTTTGGCGAGCGAAACCTCGTTGATCCGATTCGCCCCCAAAACTGTTACTACCCTCACCGATCGCGTGGCTATCTGGCAATAGCGAGTGAGTCCTCGTCGGACCGCCGAAGTAGTCAAGTTCTGACAATGCGATTTGAGTATTCGTGCGCCCCACTAGGTTACCTTGTGCGTCCTCTGCGAAACCGACGTGAATTGCCGACACGCTATCGCCAATCAGGTTGTTGTGAGAGGAACTCGTATCCAAAGTGCCGCCATCTTCTGCTAAGTCCTTATCCGTCCCATTGACCATATTGCCGGCAACAAGCGAATTGTTGAGCGTCACATTACTTGGAGGCAAACTCCCGGTATTATGAGCGACAATTCCACCCGCGGCCGCTCCGACGTCGGCGTTGTTGTTGCGGATCGTAACATTGGTGAGCAGAGCATCACCAGCAACAGCAAACAGACCTGGTCCACTGTTGCTTGAGATCGTCGTGTTACTGACCGCTAGCATTGCCGGGGCTAGGTCGTAGAGCATGGCATAGTTGATGCCTCCACCACCGTTGTTCGCAAACGTGCTATCCGTGATGGTCACGTTTCGATCACTACGTAGCCGAGTATGGTCCACGTGCCAATTCTGCCGCGGATTTACTGGCCCGCACTGACGGTGGTTTGGGTGACGGGACGATCGATACGGGCGACGTCGCCGACTTCTTCCGCCGACACGGTTATTCTCAAGGCGACTATAACCTAGACGGCACTGTGCAGGACAATGAGGATTCCGGCCTCGACGGTCTTGATTGGGCAACTTGGGACTTAAAGCGAGCGCATCCGGTAGGACTCGAACCTACAACCCTCGGTTTCGAAGACCGATATTCTATCCAATTGAACTACGGATGCGGAGCGGTCCGCACGTTGCGGAAGCCTCAAATCATTGTGACTTTTTGCACCCCAAAGTAAAGGGCTAAACTCGCCAGCGGGTTAGGGCCGCCACGGTGTTCGCCCGTCTTTTTCACGCAGAAACTTGGCGTCGACCGTGCGGTACCAGTCGTGCAGTTGACGACGCATTTGATCGACGCGATTGGGCTGCGAGCTAGCCAAATCGGTGGCCTCGCCGACGTCGTCCGCCAAATTGTACAGATGGACGCGTCCGTCTTCGTAACGCTCGATCAACTTAAAATCACCAACGCGAATCGCGCCACCGGGGATGCCGCCTTGATTGCTGTAATGCGGATAGTGCCAGTAGAGTGCGTCTCGATCAAGTTGCTCGCCCCGGAGTGCTGGCATCAGATCGACCCCGTCGATTTCGTGTCGCACGTCGGCACCTGCGGCGGCGGCGACCGTAGCGTAAAGATCAATCGAGCAGATCGGCTCGTTGCTGACTGACCCTGGTTTCGTCGCGCCGGGATAACGCACCAACCACGGCTCGCGGATGCCACCCTCGTAGACCCAACCTTTGCCACCGCGGAGCGGAAGATTGCTGGTCGGCGAACCTTCGGACGTCGACAACCCACCGTTGTCGGACGTGAAAAAGACGACCGTGTTGTCCGCCACGCCCGAATCTTCAAGTTGCGTTAGCACCTTGCCAACCGCCTGATCCATCGCCTCGACCATCGCGGCATAGACGGCGTGCTTCTGCAGAATTCGCACTCGTCGTGGCTTGTCGCCGTAGACCTGCTCCTCGTCGGCAAATTCTTTGCCGTCGATCGCCTCCGCACGCGTCTTGTACTTCTCGACGAGATCTGGTCGGCCCATCAGCGGCGTATGCACGGAATAGAATGACAGGTAAGCCAGAAATGGCCGCTCTTTGTTCTCCTTGATGAAATCTGCTGTCTCGCGTGCGAGTCGGTCGGGCAGATGATCACCAGGCGGGCTGTCGACCTTCATTTGTGGATTTTCGAACGGCGAGAAGTACTTATTCCCGGTGTACGGTCCACCTCGAAAGAACCCACCGATGTTGATGTCGAAGCCGCGGTTCTGTGGATAGAACTCTTCGCCCTTGCCCAAGTGCCACTTGCCGGCGAAGAACGTTGCGTAGCCCTGCTCCTTCAACAATTGAGCGAGCGTGATCTCCTCTAGCGGCATCTCATCTCTCAGCACCGCGTTCTTAAAGTTGCCGGTGCGCTTGCCCGAAAACCAGTTGGTTGCGTCCACGCGCGACGGGTACTTGCCGGTTATCAGGCTGTAACGTGTCGGTGAACAGACTGGATTAGCGGCATAACCATCGGTGAAACGCATTCCCGATGCAGCCAAGCCGTCGATGTTGGGCGTCTCGTAGAAACAGTTGGGATTGTTCGCTCCAATATCCATGTAGCCCAAATCGTCGACGAGAAAGACGACGAAATTCGGCGTGGCAGGCTTCGAGTTCTCGACGCCGTTGGCCCGCTCAACCGGAGTTGTCAGCAGAGCAACGCCACATAGCAAGCCGTAGATTCGATTTCGCATTGGTCGTAGCTTCGTTTCTAACAGCGAGCTGGTTAGCGTGCACCTAGTTTGATGGCTTCCGTGTAGTCAGGCACTGCAAATCCCTCCCGATACTGACGTCGCAAGAATTGATTTGCCTCGCTCGAATGCGTGCCGACAAACTGTTGCTGCTTCGCATCAAACTGTAAGTTCGCACCCAAGTGCAAAGTCTGCGAACCACCGTTTGCGTCGACAATGCCGTTCATCTGCTGCAGAATCTGCTCCGCCGACGACGCACCGAACTCCACTGCAAGCTGTTCACCGGCGTGACGCCCCTGCGAGGCTGGCACGCGCGAAGCAACGTTGATCAGGTTGCACCAGGTTGTCGAGTCATTCCCCACGCTAATCGGCGCCGCCAACATATCCTGGCTGTTAGCGCGAATCGCATCGATGAAGTTCTGCTGATGAAGACGATTTCCGTTGTTACCTTTGAACTCTTTGAGTTGCCTCCCACCGGCGTCGAACGCCACGGCCTTTCCGCGTTGGCCTTCCAGCCTGCCGGCAGAGCAATAGGCGATGTATCCGCTACGGGGGCCGGGAATCTTCACAGGCGTGTTCTTAAACGGCAGATTCGACAATGTTACCGCCACGGGAACTCCGCCGGCATCCAACACGGCGAAGTGAACATTGGGCGTGTTACCCGCATCGTCCCAGGCGGCGCGAACTCCGGCGGCCGCGATCGAGTCGGGGGCAGCAACCGAGTCAAGAAACACGTTGTTCCTCACGTCGTCCAGAATATGAATGCCCCAGTTGCCCATCTCACCGGAACCGGTGTTCCAGTCCCAATGCCAGTCGTAATGCAGCTTGTCGCGATAGAGTGGCATATCCTGTGCGGGCCCAAGCCACAAATCGTAATCAACGCTCGCAGGTGGGATGAGCGGTTCCGATCGTTTTCCAATCGGCTCGCGCACACCGAATCGATTCACACGCACGGACTCGACTTCGCCAATCGCTTTCTCTTCGTGCAAAAAGTTCTTGATCTCCGCCTGCATCGGATCGCTCCGCTGCTGGGTGCCGAGCTGACAGATGCGCTGCGTTCGTTGCTGAGCGAGTACTACTTGTCGACCTTCCCACTCGTTGTGCCCCAGCGGTTTTTCGACGTAGACGTGCTTGCCCGACTCCATTGCCCAGATTGCAGCTAGGCAGTGCCAGTGATTGCATGTGGCGATCGCCACGGCGTCGATGTCCAAGGAATCGAACATCTGGCGCAAGTCGGTCCACTTCTGCGCTCCTGGGTGCTTCTTGCCGAGCTCATCAACCAGCGCACGATCGACGTCGCAAAGCCCGGCAACTTTCACTCCGGGCAAATCTTGAAACATCCCTGCCAATTGCCCACCGCGCCATCCGCAACCGACGACACCCAAGTTGATCTGCTCGTTGGCGCTATCGGCCAACAGCGAACGTGTGGGGAGCGAAACCGCAGCGCCCGCAGCTACGGCACCATGTAAAAAAACGCGTCGATTCACAGACTTCATGGCCGTCTTATCCTCCGCCAGTTGCTATCGAAGAGATGGGAGCATTGTCAGGCAAGATTATAGTCCATCACCAACGTTATGTCGATCTGCACGTACGCTGATTGCAAGTCGGCTAGATGGCACGTCTACGACGCTGCACAACGTTGCGGGGCTGACACACCAGCGTTCCAAGACACCAACGACCCCCGACGCCAGCCGATCACGAGGAGTTCTTCAGATCTCACGCGGCGACAAAACTCGAATCAATCGTAAAGTAGCAAAATCCAACTACTGATCGACGCATCTCTTGGCGGACCGTGAACTGCTCAAGATGAAACCAAAGAACCCACCTACGAAGAGCAAGATGCTGTTTGGCTCCGGAACCAATGCGAACGACTGTTGTGCGGCGAGCACATTGCCAGCGAACTTCGTATGCCAGATGGTCAAGTCCTCCGCGTCGACTTGTCCGTCGCCGTTGGCATCGCCGTCGGCTAACGTCGTGCCGGTGCCCAGCCCCCGCTGCCAGGCAAGGAAGTCTTCACCGTCGACATCGCCGTCTTGGTCGAAGTCGGCGTCGGAGGGGACCAGGGTAACACCCTCAATCACAATGTTATCGAACGCGAACGCTTCGCTGCCGCCATCCGTCGAGGCGACCAACTGAATAGTAAGCGAATCGCCGATTTCGTCGATTGACGCACTAAGCGTCTGAAACATATTCGATATCTGCGTTTCATTGCCGTCGACATCGGACATCAACAACGGATCGTTCAACAGAAATTCATCCCCGTCAGCAAGCGTATAGGTCGCCGATCCTGCTTCATCCACCGAAGACGTGAACAACGACACCGCTGGCCCGTCATCAACGGCGTAGGTCCACTCGAACGAATCGGAGTTGCCTTCGAAGTCGCCCATGGCGGCCATGTCGATCGAGATTGTTAGGTTACTCGCACCTGCGATATCAAACTCCCAAGTGGCCGTTCCTTCGCCCGCAGGATTTTCGTTGTTATCAAGATCCGTGATACCGAACCAACCGTCCAGTTTGGTCGACTCGTCAACGATTCCCAAGCTGTCGATGGGTCTGCCGCTGGCGGAGGCGTCGACCAACGAACCTGGAATCGAGGAACTCATGCCCACTTCGTAGCGTTGAAATCCGTCGTCGTCACTAGAAAACGCCCCAGCCACCGGCGACTGGGTAAAGCTATTTAGCCCGATCGGGTCGTCGAAATCGTCTCGCGCCAGGAACGGCACTTGAATTACATCGCCGACGGCGAAACTCACTGGAATATTGATCGTCGCGTTCGCCGCGCCTTGGCTGGTCGTCGTGACGGTTATCGTGCCATTTCGAAGTCCTTCGACCGAGGTGTCGAACATGATCGAATGCGTTGTCGCGCCACTTAATGCGAGCTTGGTACCACTGCCGCTGCCGAGCAAATCGCCAGTGACGGTGAAGCTGTAGTCCAACTCGTCGGCCCCGGAAGGCAGCAGTGCGCTGGCTGCGTTCTCAATCAGCAAATCGACGCTGAAGTTAGAGCCCACCGGAATACTAGGCGGGATCTCCGCCAATTGTGCGTTAAGTATTGCGGGCACCTGATAGTCGGCCACCACCGGCAAATGATCGCTGGCGGTTGTAAGGGCAGTGAGTACGTTAGGAGCAGCGCCCGTGCCGGTCGTTATCGCTTGATTGAAGTTGCCGTGGGTACCGTTGTTTCCAAATGCTCGGTAGCTGCCCGGAATATAGCTGAGTCCCTCGCCGTCCAGAAGTTCATTAGTTACGAGCTGAAAATCGAACCGATCATCGACGCCGCCCAGCGCCTGACCGGGAAACTGCGAAGTGCTGGCCGGGCTTTGCGTATGTGTGCGCTTGATCGCCAGGTTGGTGCTATTGTGCCAAGTGCCTGGTGCGTCGATCGGATCAATCGCCTGCCCCTCGCCAGCCGACAGCAATTCGACATAACTTGCTTCTGCGCTACTTTGCACGTTGAAATCGCCCGCGTAGATGATGTGCGTCCCTTCGCCTAACGCATCTCCACTAGCTCGTACGCCTTGGGCTTCGAATAGTCGGCGACTTCGATCGCTTGAGGAAGTCCCTGCCTTGTAGTGATTATTGAACACGAAAAAGTCTGCCGCGGAATCGTAGCCCACCGGACGCAACTGGTACCGCAACGTCTGCCTTGCCTGAGTGTTCGCACTTACGGAACCAAACGCAACTTCGTTAATCAAATCGACGGTCTGGGTGTTGTAGACGAGTCCTGGTCGCCCACCGTCGCCATCCAGAAAAAAATCCGACGAAGCGGTGCCGTTGAGATTGGAACGCGCGTACATCGTGCGATTGATGGGGTCATAGATGTCATTCAGCAAATCGACGAAGGACTGTGTAGAAGTTGCCATAAAGTGTTGTTCTTGCAGTAACAACACGTCGATCGGCTTGGCAATCCCACCGACGTTCTCGCTGCCGATGGCCTCCAATACCGTGTCAGCACCCGGGCGGGCAGTAAACGCGTTGGACGCCGTATTGGCTGTCGCGGTGTTGTAGCCTACGATCCGCAGCTGTGCTTGCGCGCATGAGTCCGCGCAAGCCCAGCATATGCACCCCAGCAATCCAACGGCCCACAGATGTGGCAAGAACAACCTATCGCCTCCGCTCCAGCAGCCGCGAACTCGTATCGCAAAGCTCCATTAGACTCTGCCGCGGAAGGCCGAGCAACGATTCGCACGAAAACCATCGGGTTGCCGTAGCCCTTCAGAGCCACGCTCTTCGCGGCGGCCGGTAAAGGGCTGCGCAGAGGCATCGCGACCAACGCGTTAGGAGCACGATCCGACGACGCAATCGCCGTCGGCCGGGCACTCCCACGTTAGTTGACGACGCGGGCCGAGTTGAGAATTACTCTTCCCAATGACGAAATTGAGGAATCGGAGGAGCGTAACGTAGATGTTCGTCAAAAGAATTGGCCATGCCCCAACTTGCGGCATGGCCAACGCATAGTTTTCAGGACTTAACTGCGACGTGTGACCGACAGGCAAAACAGTGCGACACCAAACAGAGCAACCGCAGTCGGCTCAGGCACCATTACCGCCGCGAGGCCACCACCGCCATATTGTGCGTGCCAATCGGGGATCAACGCAGAGTTGTTCTGCTGAATCAGCAAGAAGTCCGCGCCGTCGATGTCACCGTCGTTGTCGAGGTCGACGTCGGCAGTTGTAACAGGCACAAACGTACCGGGGCTGGCGACATCGCCACCAGGGTGGAAGGTGACCGTCGCAGTAACTTCCGAAGCTTTAAACGAGCCGTTGTCGTCACCCACGGACGCGACGGTCCAGTTAGCGCCGTCGGTTGGATCGAGGTTAAGTCCATTTAGACTGATCGAGGGACCACCAGGGGACGTTGTGAACCCGGCATCTTCGTTGTAAGCCTGCGAGACCAAGGCGTTGGTCTGGGTTACATTATCGCCATCGTAGCTCCCGAAATTTGCCCAAATCCCGATCTTGTCGTTACCGTTGTTTAGCCCCATCCGCGAAGTCGTCCATCCCGAGGCGGCAATTACATTCAATCCCGCACCCCATGCAGCTTTGAAGTCAGCCTCCGAGACTTGGTCGCCATTATAAAGAATCGCCGTACTACCAGCCGGGACGGTTCCCGTAGCGATGTTGGAGGCACTGTGGGCAATCGAGTTGTTATCGTCGATGACCCCTCCTGCCAAGTTGATCGGAGCATTCGTACTGTTATAGACTTCGACCCATTCCCAATCGGGATCGTCTCCCGCCGAGTCATAGAGAATTTCCGTGATGTGCAGACCCGTGGTAGAAGGCGCACCGGACGGTGCAATTCCAGGATTCCCAATATCGTTGGTGCTGTTGATTGGTCCGGACAATTCTACTGCGGTACTCGTGACTGCACTATTGGTTCCAGCCTCACTCTCTACCCAATTCGCTCCGGATTGATTATCGGCCCCACTACCAGTCCATGTGATTGAACGGCCTCCCGGGTTCCCAACGGTCGGGAACCCAGCAGAGTAGTCGATGCTGAAAGCGGCGTTTGTAAAGCTCGTGACGCGGTCGGTGAATACTCCCGGTTCGCCTTCCGGATCGTCCTCGACCGATTCCACATCAAGCAGGTACGTCGCTTCATCCGGCCAAAATGCGACACTCTGGTTATCGGAACCCGTTACATTGCTGAGCCCGGGCAATGATCTTGCTGCCAGCACAGGCACACTTTCACTCAGTCCCCACGCTTGCCGGAAGGAAGCATCGTCATAGTTGGGAAAGCCTGACGAAGCACTCTGCGTTCCATCATAAATCACGGCGACTTTGCCGGCACCGATGACCGTATTGCTGGCCAATGTACTGTCGATCGCGGGATTGATGGATGAAGGCTGTTCGGCGTTCAGATTTGAGCTCACATAGCCGTCCAGGTCGATTGGAGCGCCACTAGTATTGCGTACTTCAATCCACTCCCAGACAGCATCGCCGCTGCTGATTGGGTTGTACATGATCTCGGTGATCTCAAGATCGGCGAGGGCGGAGGGTGCCATGACCAGCATGAACATAACAACAAGCGTTGCGCCAATCCCCTTCGTTACGCTGCAGTATTGCCTTCCAAGTCTCTTGCTCATGATGATTCCCTACAATAATGCGAACTACATCTAATCTCTATTCCGTTTGCCAATGAAGTACATCGAGCCGATACCTAAGCAAAGCAGCAAACTGCCCGGCTCCGGGATCACTGCGTTGGCGGACGCTAATGTACCAACCCCGGTGCCATAGTGATCCCGCCAATTCGTCAATCCACCTGGGCTTCCGTCGCTTCGTTGCCACTCCAAGAAATCAGCACCATCGACATCTCCATCACCGTCAAAGTCGCCCGGAGTGGTCGCGACGCCGATAATGCCCTGCAGTTCGACGATATCGTCGTTGTTAATGATGCCGTCGCCGGTGAGGTCGTACCATTCCTCGAGCAACGCCGTTGGAGCTGCAACCGCATCGCCTAACGCCGTCAGGTCGTCGCCATCGACCATGCCATCGTTGTTGATGTCGCCGCGGGTAAACACGATCGCCGAATCTTCGTTGAAGATCCCTATATCGAACGGATTTAACTCGTGGTACACGATCGTACTCGTCACGGGATCAAAGACATAGATGTCTTCGGTGAAGCCATCGTCCCGGTCAATGATGTAGACGTATCCCGTGCTCTTGTCGTAGGCGACCTCCGTGCTGCGAGTCACTGCATCGTCATTATCGTTTCCGGCTCCATCCGACACCGGCAGGAAGTCCGACACGCTGTAAGGATCCGTATCGTCGAAGCTCGTCCCCGCAGCGCCAGCAGCTAGGACTTCATTTTCGCCACTCGAGTCGGAGTCAGGGCTGTCGTAGCTTTCAATCCCGACGGTGATTACGCGCGGCTCTTGGGCGGTCTCGCCCCCAACTCCTAACGGTGGCGTCGTGTTTCCGAATTCCGAATCGAAAAAACCACTCTCCACAATCACCAGATTGCCGTCTCTGTCAACGAACAAGGCATCGACCTCAGCGTCGTTGGTAAATGGATCGATCGCCGGGTCTTCAGCCAAGGAGAATTGCTTCGCGAGTGCAGGACCAATTCCGCCTTCTAGGGTGTTTGCCAGCTCCTTCTTCGACGCCGTCGGTCCGCCGCTCGCGTCCAAATCGATTTCGTAGAACGCAATATCATCGCCGCCACCATCTGAGTCAGCCGCCCAAACGCCCAAGACACCATCGTGATTGACTAGGGTAAAACCTGCTGGATTGGTCTCTGAACCTGGGTCCAGTGCCAATCTTCCGGCAATGCTGGATTCCCAGGACTCGGTATTGGAAACACTGTTGTAGCCCCCTTCTTGATTTGGGGGAGATGGGAACGGAGGCGTCGGCGTCGTCGCGTTACCTTGTGTGGTACTGACACGACTAAGAACCTTGATTGCGTAGTCTTCGTCTTCTGGAGTAGAAAAGCCAATGTTAGCATCCATCAAGACCAACGTCTCGGGATTGACGAACTCTAACTGGTAATCGAAAAATGACGATGGTGATTGGGCACGGCCCGGCTCGCCAACCTTCTGAAAGGCCCCATCAAGATGAATCGTCGTGGCGCCCGAGGGATGTGGAATCTCGTTGGCCAAGCCATCAACTGTACCATCGAACAGCGGACTGTTTATGTTCTGAAGAAACTCCTCCGTAGCAACCTCAGTAGTGAGGGCTGTCGGTGCGTAGATCGTTCCCTTCTCACGGTCATTAGCGATGAAATCAGCCAAGATCTCTTGGTAGTCAATACGGTACAAATCGAAATCGCCCTGTGTGTCACCTACTAGATCAACAACAGGTGGAACGCCGCTGTCGAATGCCACGGCGTAGATCGTCCCGTTGGCTGGATTGACTGTGAGAGCAGAGAACTCCTCACGGTTGCCAACCGGTAGACCTGCTGGCTGGTCGTTCAATTCTCCTTGGAAAATCTCAAATCCCATCCATACTGCGAACAGAGGGTCGTTATCAAAAACGCCCGAGGTGGCTCCGTTACCGATGTCGGTGACATCGTAAAAGAGGATCGAATCTGAGGGAGCACCAGCTTTCTCAGAAACGCCGCTGGGCTGCACCTGCGAGATGGCCATTATCTTTCGCGGCATCGCGCGGACGAGGACTGGACTCAATACAACCGAAAGTAGCAACGCGAGCCGCATCGTTTTGACGAGCCGTGAGGTCATGATGCAATTTCTCCTAACTGACGAGGTTCTTATTAGTGTGAGCACAATCGCTCGCATGCCTCTCAATGCCCCGACCGTGATATCGTAAGTTCCGTCGATTCAAGTGTCGACATGTGGGTACGAAACAACGAAAAGAGCCGCCGTGACATATAGCGGCGGGGGCCGGCAAATGTACTCAAAAATTGCCTGACATACCCACACATGCATCTCAGGCAAATATAACTAAGCGACGCGCGTGCCATGAAAGTCGAAGTCATCGTCGTTGAGGTGCATGAAGTAGCCTCTGCTCAGCCAGTCGATCTGTTTGTGGGTTGGCCCATGGATCATTCACCGCTTGCAAGGAAGTACGAGTGCTGCACTGATGGCAAGATTTACTGATCCGTTGATAGGGCTCCCAGACGTGAAACAAGAAACAGAGCGTGAAATTGATCTCAGAGCAATTCGTGGGCAAGAATGACCCACTGAAAAACAACCTGAGCGCGAATCTCGGGTGAATCCGACCATGCACCGGAATCTACACTCCAAGTGCGCACGGCTCGTATCCATACCACCTAATACGATACACGGCGATTATTGCGATTGGGCGAAGAATGAGAAGCAGAAATAGTTCATTTCTGGCAATTTTCCGCAACTACCCAGAATGAAGGAGATCCGATCCGCGGCACAATTGACATCCGCAATGGCCTGACTGAATTGCGCAGAAGTCCTTGGCATAAAGGGTCTTACGCCGAACGATTCAGCGGTTCACAGTCTGTCGCTGTGTGAAACAGTGCTTCTTGACGCCAATGAGAGAGATCCAAGGCGAGTCAGCGGAACCTTTTACCCTACGTCATCATCGTTCAGTTTGCCCTGGTCGATTACAAGGATCAGTTTATTCGCCAGGCTACTTTAGAATGAAGATCGCTCCACACTCGTAGCAATTTGCACATAGGCGCCGACAACGAATCACTTCCAGCGTGTAACTCCGCTCTGTTTTTAGCCAGAGTTGAATGCGCTCGCGCGGAAACAATTGCACGGGTGATACGAGCCCCATCCCGGCCCGCGAGCAGTCCTTCATATAGACGCCAAAGGTTTCCAACTCACGCCGCACGATTGCCTGACAGCGCAAATAATGTCTGTCAAATTCGCGCTGCCCATGATCTGCCTTAGACCCGGTTTTGCTGAAGAAGTCTGCTTGCGATCCCGGCAAGGCGGCCTTGAGCGAAAGCTCCTCCCACAGCTCACTTATGTCCGACGCATGGCTGACGTCCAGCATGCCACAATCTCCTTGTCAAACTGAGTCCCAGCTTTGCTGTCGAGAAAACTGAGCGCGTCGTCGCAGTCCATTGGACTGCGGTATGGGCGCTCACCGGTCAAAGCGTCGAAGACATCGACAACCGCCAACATCTTCGCCCAAGGGTGGATCTCCTCCTCGGTGACGCCAACCGGGTAACCGTTTCCGTCGAGGTGTTCGTGATGCTGATAAACCATCATCAACTGTCCATGAATGATATTGTCTCGCATACACAACTCTTCATAGCCAGTCTGGGGATGTTGCCGAATCAACTCCCACTCGCGAGGCGAGAGTGCCGAGGTCTTATTCAGGATTTCAGCGGCTATTTTTCGTTTGCCCAAATCATGAAGCAAGCCCCCAATTGCCAATTGTTCAAGCTCGTTGGTGTCACTGATACCCAGTTCTTTTGCGAGTAACGTTAGGTACCCGGCAACGTTGGTGACATGAACAAAGGTATGGTGGTCGTGTCGCACGATATCAAACAGATCGGCCGGAAGCAGTTCGCTGTGGTTGATCAATCCAACAATCTGGCGACCGATGACCTTCGTATGTGCGACATAGTTGTCGCTGTTAACCATTCGCAGCGATTGCTCGACTTCCATCGACACGGCGCACTGCAGTAACTCGAATCGCTCGCCCGTGGGAACCATTTCCTCTTCGAGCATCTGTTCAAGCGAATCTACAAGATCACTGCTAAAGTCGGCGTAGTCCCGGGCACGCACGTACAATGTGTCTCCGCACTTTTCCACCAATCCTTTGGCTCGATCCTCCGACAATGGGTACCCAGCGTCGCGATACAAGACGGGTACCTCTACGTCGTCGTGCTGCAAGAACAGATCGACGGAAGTTCTATCTAGCGTGCGCAGGATGCAGTTCGGGATACGAACAAACTCACTCGCGGTAGTAACTGTGGCGACTGATTGTGACATTAGTGCAAATCCGCCATAAAAAGGTCAATGATCTGGAGCGTACCGATGCCGTTAGTGAAGAGTAGCTTCAGGAGTGGTGAACGGCGGAAAACTCCCCCACCGGAGGTGTTCCAGTTGCAGACAATCGGCTATTGAGAGCGCTCGTATCAGTTGTAGCGGGATCGCCCCACTTAGGACCGCTACAAGTCAGCGCGGCTGCCAGAAACTACGGTGAGCAGTGACGGTGGCGTACCGATTGATACGACATGAATCTGCCCAACGAATTCGCTTGCCGAGGGAGCTGTAAACCCTTGCTTTGCCGCCACAAACGTACATGTATGGTCGGCACGCACGGTGGTAGCGGCGGGAACGCCCGTGTCGCAATCGAGCCCGCTAGGTACATCGACCGCCAAACGACGACTGGGTTGTGAATTCACCCAGCGGATTGCTGCGTCGAACGGCTCGCGTGGCTCGCCTTGAGCCCCAGTGCCTAGCATCGCGTCGACGATCCACGAGCCCGCGCCGGCTGGATTGGACGCACCAAGGAAGCCGATACTCTCCGGATTTTCTAGAATTGGGACGTTCGTATGCTTGAGAATCTCAAAGTTCGCTCGCGCGTCCCGCTGGAGCTGTTCAGCTGGTGCCAGAAGAATGACCTGCGAGCGTACACCCTGAATCTCAAGATGGCGGGCAATCACGAAGCCGTCGCCAGCGTTGTTGCCTTTGCCGCAGAGAATCATCACGGAGCAATCGGCATTGCCGACGAGTTTCGGATCCATGCTAAGCAGGACCTCGACCACACCCCGTCCGGCGTTTTCCATGAGCACCAGGCCTGATAAGCCGTACCGCTCGATGGCGACGCGATCGACCTCGCGGGATTGCTGTCGGGTGAGTGTGAGCATGCCCGACAGTATAGCGAGACTCGCGGATCCTTGGAGAGCCACAGCAAGTATTCAGGATCTAGCGGCCTTTATGGAACCGCAAACGAAATCCCCGTCACGGCACCTGTCTCAAACAGCGCGGCTCGCCACGTGAAGGGAATCGGATCGATCATGTAGGGTGCGCAGCTGCCGGGACGATAGTAGCCAAGCGTGTAGACGCACTCGGTCGGAGTCCGGATTCCCATTTTGTAGGGCAGGATCGGAATGGTCCCGAAGAAGTGAGCGCCCGACATAACTGGTTGCACAAACGGCCCCCAGGAATGTCCATACCGCTCTAGCTGCACTTGCTCAAAGTAGAGTGGCTTGTGACAGATCGCTGAGGCTTTCCAGTTGTAGGTGATCTGGGGCCACTGCCGGGGCTGATGACTACCGTGGCTAACTGGGCACTCATACGGAAAATCCTCACCTGCATTGCCTTCCACGCGAATGCTCAGATCTATCGTACTGATCGTATCTGACGCGACTTGACGTAGCTCCTCGCGGCAGTTTTCTTCGCTCTCCTCGCGCTCCCGCTGCAATTCTTCACTACGCTGCTGAAGTTCCTCGGGAGTCAACTCTAATCGGTCTTCGTCGTCGAGATCGAAGTCCGGCGACCTCCAATCGTCCTCATCATCGCGCGGGAACAGATCATCGTCTTCGTCTTCGGGGTCCTCGCTGAGTGGACCTTCCTCCTCGTAATCGTCCTCATCCAGCGGCTCAATCTCTGGAAGCTCTGGCTCAATCGACTCGTCCATGGCTCCTTCGAGCAAATCGCTCGCGGAACGCCGTCGCTCGATCTCACCCTCGACTGCTTCTTGGGCATCTTCGAGATCGTCGACCGGTATCTCTTCGGGATCCGGCACTGGGATGGTCTCACCTGCGGGTTCATCAAATGGATCGTCGCTCAGGCTGTTGGGCAGCTGAGCCAGACGATCGTCTTCGTCGAAAGGATCGTAGGCGAGCGCATCATCCGAGTCTCCGCGAACAAGCGGCGCCGTACGGTCGACAACGATGCTCTGGTGCTGGCTAGCAACCTGTTGAATGCCCGAGGATTCCTCCTGCTCCCACGCTGCTGAAACAACGTGATTGTCTCGAAGGCTCGAAGCATGCAATCGATGTGCATCCCGCTGGACACCGGTAGCCGCGTTCGTTGATCGATGGGTGAGCTTGGGACGTCCCCATTGAAGCGCGGAACTGTTGGGTCCCGCGTTAGCGTTGCCCGCCAATGCGACGCAGGCAACAGACAAGCAGACGAGCGCTAATCCACCCCAGCGTCGACTGACCGGGCAGATTCGATTAAGACTTGTCGCCGATCGAGTACTCGGCGGTGTAGTTGGGCGCTTCTTGCGTAATTGCGATGTCATGCGGATGATTCTCCCGCACACTAGCCGGCGAAACCTGAATGAATCGCGCGTCCGTGCGCAGCTCCTCAATAGTTTTTGTGCCACAATAACCCATGCCGGCTCGCAGGCCGCCAACAAGCTGATACAAGTACTCTTGCAGTTCGCCCTTGTACGGTACCCGCCCTTCGACTCCTTCGGGGACTAGCTTGCCGTTACCGCCGGCATCTTCTTGATCGGACTGGCGGTAACGTTCGCTCGACCCGTGGACCATTGCTCCCAATGATCCCATTCCTCGATAAGCTTTGTACGTTCGTCCTTGGTATAGCACTCGGTCACCGGGGCTTTCGTCTAAGCCCGCCAACAGTCCGCCAAGCATCACGACGTGAGCTCCAGCGGCGATTGCTTTTGTGATGTCTCCCGAATAGCGAATACCGCCGTCGGCAATAACCGTGGTGTTCGACCCTCTCGCTGCCTGGGCTGCCTCGTACACAGCCGTGATTTGTGGAACTCCGATTCCGGAGATGATTCGTGTTGTGCAAATCGAACCCGGCCCAATGCCAACCTTCACGGCGTCGGCACCTGCGTTGATCAGGTCGCGGCATCCTTCGCCAGTGGCGACATTACCCGCGATGACGTCGAGGTCCCATTTTTGTTTGATCTGTTTGACGGTCTCGATAACGTTGGATGAGTGCCCGTGGGCACTGTCGACGACGAGGAAATCGACGTCCTTCTCGATCAGGCTCGCGGCTCGTTCGAGATCGAAGACTCCGCACGCGGCACCCACACGCAATCGTCCTTGGTCATCTTTGCAAGCCTGAGGGAATCGCCGCATCATGTCGATGTCTTTGATCGTAATCAGGCCTGTCAGTTGATAATCTTCGTCAACCAGCAAGAGTTTCTCGACCTTTTTTGCCATCAAAATCTTCTCAGCTTCCCCAAGCGTCACGGTCGACGAAGCAGAGACGGTTGCTGTCACCAGGCCCTCACGCGTCATCACCTGAGCGATCGGCAGGCTGTTGTCTTCGAGAAAACGCAGGTCGCGTCGAGTGAGAATGCCCACCAGCTTGCGCCCTTCGATGATCGGAATTCCCGACACTTTCGACTCATCCATCGTACGGCGCGCCGTCGCGACGCTAGCATCGGGAGGCAGTGTCACCGGATCGATGATGATGCCGTTGGCGCTGCGTTTGACCTTGTCGACCTCTTCGGTTTGCGATTCGATCGACATGTTCTTGTGAATGACGCCCAGACCACCCTGCTGAGCCAGCGCGATCGCCATGCGACTCTCGGTGACGGTATCCATCGGCGAGCTTAGCACCGGGAGATTGAGACTGATCGAAGCCGTCAAGCGAGTCGTGACATCAACTTCCGACGGGACGATCGTGCTATAACGCGGCTGAATCAGCACGTCGTCGAACGTCAGCCCCGTAGTGGTCAGCTTGTCCTGCATCGTAGGTCTCCGCTAGCGTCGGGTCGAGAATCCCGAATTATCGCGCGAAAGGGGGCACCTGACAAGCGTCTGTAATCGCGGCCACTCGATATGTTGAGCCCGATAGCTAAATACACCGGAGTTTGACGCACGATACCGGCAAGCGTTTCTCCACACTGTGTAAATCTTGAACCATGGTTGTAAGACTTCTAACCAGATTTGAAGTTTCCACCACGGCAGCTCGCGGATTCCACTTCACGCCGTGCGCTCAACCGTCGCGGAATCGTGGCAAGGCCGTGCAAAAATGGCGTGTCTGTGTGAATCCGATGACCCGCGGCATGGAAATTGCAGAAATTATGAAGCAACTGCGACAAAGCCACACCACTAAAAAGTCGTTGCCATGAAGGCGATGTTCACGTGGCTCGCTGATTTGCCACCACGGCCGTCGCGTCCTCTGGATCGATTTTCACTCGTCCCAAGGAAAGGGAGAGTTCTCATGTTTACCCCTCCGATGATCATTGGCTGTGGCAGCTTCTTGCTCTATATCGTGTTCGACATTCTCAGTGGTGCAAATCGAACCGTCTGAAACGATGCACTCTCAGCGATAAACGAAGCGCTGCATGGCCGATTGCGTCACCCGTCTACGCCTTCTGCGCTACTCTTCTAGACATCTATCGCAGTATTCGGTTGAAAGCCGCAACATCTCTGTCGTAAGGTCTTGGTCTCTATTATCAGCTCTTCGTTACACGAAAAAACCGGGGATCAACCTTCGTGAAGGCTGACCCCCGGCTGAGGGGAATCTTCGAGATTTTTGAGTCTGACTTAGTAAGTCAGGATCATGTCGCAACCAAAGATGTTCTCGTCGAAGCTCGATCCTTGGACAACAGTCCCAGGCGACCAGTCGGTACGCCACTCAGGACGAATGATGAAGTTGTCGAGCAACTGTACATTCACGCCACTGGTGTAGCCGTAGAACGAAGTACCGTTGTCACGCCACCACTCGATGCGTGAGCCGAACGACAGGATGTCGTTGAAGCTGTAGATCAAGTACTGGTTGATACCGAGGTCTTCATCGAGATCGGCTTGCTTGACACGCTTGTAGTCAGACTGGAACACGTAGTTCAGGCTGTCCGTCAAGGCCACATCCAGCACAACGCTGTGACCGTAGTCGTCATCGTTGCCGGGACGCGAGATCGCTCCGAAGTTACCGAAGGTGTTGATATAGGTCAGAGTGATCGCGTCGCTAATGCTTGCGCTGAAACCACCCAGGAAGCTATTTCCGTGGCTTGGGCCACCGACGCCATCGTTCCACTGATCGAAGCCAGTGTCCCAACCAAGCGTCCAACCACCGTACAGGGTCAGGTTTTCGAAGCCCGAGTAGGTTCCCAAAACACCAGTGTGAGTAAACGGCTCGCTGTTGTACTGGGTCAACGCGTGGCTGAAGAAGAAGTTGTCCGGAGCGGTAACGACTTCGTAGCCTACCAGGGTGTAGAAGTGACCAACGATGACCGAGAAATCGCCCAACGCAAGTTCACCGTACAGCTGAGGAATCGCCCAACCGTGGCTACCGTCACCGCGAGTGAAGTCACCACCATTGTCAAACGAGTTCGCTGGGTTGCCGAAGGACTGGGTGTCTGGGCCGTCAATACCATAGATGAAGTCAGCACGGAAACCAACATCAAACCCGTTCGACCCATCTGCAGCCTTACCAATATAGAAGTATTGTTGGTGCAGATTGAAGCGATCTTCGATGTTGTTGAACGAACCGCCATCGCGAGCGGACGTTGCTGCATTTCCATCGAAGTCACTTAGCGAAGCCAACAGCGTTGGTTCACTGGTCACGCCATACTGCGTCCAGCCACCAACGTCCCAATTGTCGATGCCAAGTAGTCCGGCGATCGAGAAGCCTTCAATCCATCCAGGGCCGATGCCGCTCAGCAGAGCACCGCCTCCGACACCTGCACCGCAACCGCAGCCGTCTCCGCAGTCGCATCCGTCGCCGCAGCAGTCATCGTCGCAGCAGCCGACGGGCGTTACCATCTGATCGTAAGACCACTGAGCCAAGCTATCTTCGGCAAAGACGGGTGCCGTAGCTAGCGTCAGCACAGCGATTCCAGCTGTCCATGTTTTGAATTTCACCTCGAAGCTCCTTCTTATGTTGCCTTGACGTGTCATCCAGTTCCAACCAGAAAACGCCAAGACACGGATCGTTTTGCAAACCCACGGTCCCAAGTTTTGGGCACTCCAGGACCTGCGCCTGCGGAATTGTTCCTCCGCCTCGCAACAATTCATCGACCCACTAGCATTAGCAGATCAAGTCGTGCAGCCGCAAAAGAACGGGATTTCGGCCTCGCTGGCGATGATTGTGGCAAGATTTTCCACATGAACAGGTTACGAGGCTGACATCCTCGACACTGGACGCGTTACAGCTTGACCAGGCCGCAAACTCTAACAAGCCTTACTCTCTTGCCGCGGCGATTTCTCGGCTGTCGCTCACTACTTTCAGAAGAAGAATGGTGGAATGCCGCTGACGATGCTCTCGCTACGATGCGACGACGACATGGTTCAGAGCCCACTCAAACGTTGCGTGACCTGCGTTAGTTCTCCACGGACCACCCGTCAATAAACCATTCGAATTGATCGTCCGCAGTTCGAAAGCGTTTCAACACGATCTGGCAAGACACGTCGGCGTCGGATTCTGAGCTGGATACCATGTAGCGCATCCGCGCCTGCGCTGGGATGATCGCGGCAAGGATCTGCGCGTCTTGGACCTCATAGCTGGGATTCCCGGACTCGCTGATGTCGCTGAGGGCAGCCACAAGCGGATCCTGACGCATCAGCGCGGAGGTGAGCATGCCTCCGAATATCGAATCGGGCTGCGCCACTTCGACTGCGGGTTTGAGACGATCGGCAGCTTGCTTGCTCATCAGCAAGAGCATTTCGTCGACCTGGCCGTTGCTCGCTAAACCAAGCCACTGCTGGCAAACCTGATCCGCCTGCTGTTTCAGCAGCGAATCCCGCACCGTAATGCGGGCGAACGCAGCAACTCCAAACATGACCGACAGTGTCAGTCCGACCAGTGCCAGTCGCCTCCCGCTGAGACCACCCCCGGAAGTCGCGATACTCCGCAATGCAAGCAGCGCCGTTGCCGCAGCAGCCAGGGGCACGACGATTAGCATGGGCGAGGCGAATGTTATCGCTGAGAAAACGCCCAGCACCACCGACACGACTGCTAATGAACTAAGCGAGCGGTACTGGCCAAGTTCGTCAGCGTCGAAGTGATCCATGGGCGCGTCAGTTGAGAGAGATTCGGTCGTGGCCATCACACCTAGCAATGTACTGAGACTCTTAGGCTTTGGCAACTTTCAGGTCATCGGAGTCGCCACGGAGCGTTCAACTCATGAGAGGCAAACCAGCGTGACTTTGTCATTAATCTACGAGCCGGAATTGATCAAAGGCAAATCGATCTGGTCGGATTTGACAAAGTTCACGAGCACGAGGGTAAATGGGCCCGCTGCCCTCTCCATTCGCGGCCGTTGCTGATCATTGTCGGGCTTCCATTCACCAGCATTCACCGGCGCGACAAGCAATGTGTAAGCTGCAAACCCCTCCAGCATGCTGGCCACCAGAATGCACATGACCCAACCTCCAATTTTGTCGACGATCGGCAAGAATCGCACACGGACCTTTGAGGCCTTATCAGTGAGAATCCGTAGAATCAGCATCGTGAGGGAAAAGACCAGCCACATCCCCGCAAAGACAAAGTACCAAGCGAATTCCCCTCCCTGGCCCGCCTGATCAAATATCATCATACCCAAAGGAACACCACCAATTGCCCCGGCTAGTCCGCTGATGACGAGACACAAGTAGGTGATGGTGTTGCTCCATAACCCCTCATTAATGGTCATCGCAATCCCCGCGAAGGCCAAGAAAATCAACAAGGTCAGTAGATAGGACATAAGAGCTTCTTCAGTTGGGATCGCAGGGAACGCGAGTGCTCATCTTGCGAATCGAGTGAATAGGGAATTTGGATTTCCGTGCAACAAACTTTGATTCAAATTCTCCGCGGCTTCATTTACTTACTTGGTCCGACGCTGCCTGGGAACGAGGATACGGCGCAGACATCGTTTTGTGGTTGCATTTATCCCTTGAGCACCCGCATCAGTTCCTGCAGCGATGTTTCGCCCTTCGCGACAAGCAAGACGCCTTCTTCTTGCAGCGATCGCTGACGCGAAGCGCGAGTCGCTTTCTTGATTAATTCCAGCTTGGGCTGCTTCGCGAGAATCTCTCGGATTTGATCGTTCACGACCAGCAGTTCAAAGATCCCCGTCCGACCTTGGTAGCCTAAACCTTGGCAGGCCTTGCATGGTTTGTCGATCTCTTCGCCCTTGGGCGGGCGATACAATAGTTCGACTTTTCCGGCGGGAATGCCAAGTTTGCGAAGCGTCTCAGGCGGTGGCGTGTAGCCGACTTTGCAATCCGGGCAGAGCAACCGGACGAGTCGTTGATAAAGTACCGCCTTCACCACAGCCGCAAAGTCCTTGGCGGAGACTTTCATTTGCAGGATTCTCAATAGTGCCTCGCCCGCTTCGCGGGCTCGAACCGTCGTGATCACGACGTCCTCATCTTTTACTTCGTTGAAGAGAATCTCTGCGGTTTCGGCGTTGACCATGTCGCGACAGACGTACACGTCAGGGTAACTTCTAACGAGCTTGGGCAGAATGGTTGCCGGCGTCTCGCCCGCCTCCGAATCGTAGGTGGTCACGCTGATATTCTGTATCTCTTGCTCGCGATTCTTGGCGTCTTCGATCGCCGCAAAGTCGCGCATCAGGCGGTCGGTCTCTTCCAACGACACGTTGGTCATCGTGGTCAGTCCGCCTCCAGGCATCGAGGACAGGATCAACAGGCCCTGATCGGACGCCATCAACTCACTCCACTTCTCCTGCAATCCTTCGCGCATGCCCAGATCGGCATACGACTCAAACGACTGCTTCTTGCCGCTACGCGTGACAATCACACGCTCGCCCGTCGAGACCCCCTGACTCACGATCGAGCACAGATAGCTCCGGCCTTCGTACTTGGCACCGAACTGCCCCGTCTGCTTCTTGCGACGGTCGCTCACGTCGAGGTTCGCCAGAGTCTTCATCACGGCCAACATCACGTCGGCGGCATCGCGCTCACGTGCTTCGCCATTGTGCCACATACCATCAATTTCGTGCCGCACATTCACCGCTTGTTTGGTGTAGTCAAGCATCATCCGCTCGCACCGACGATCGACCATTTCGGCAACCGCCTCTTTCACGAACAGATAACCGGGAGAGTTCCGCGCCGAAAGTAAGTTCGCGTTGTCGACGGTTGCATCTTCCGCCCCCATCGCCGAAAGCTCGACCTTCACACCTTTTTCGTAATCAGCGACCCGATCGGAACTCATCTTGATGCCGACACTACCCGCCGCAGTCGCGACCACATGCCGCCACCACGAGCCCGTGAGCACTGTTTGATGGGGCTGCACGTTCTTGTTGTGCGTGATCACATAGGGCACCCATGTCACAAGAAACAGCACGAACAGGATCGCCAACTTGATGACGCTCGCTATCGGCACCAAGAACAAGACAATCGCGGCAGTTGCGAACGGAGCAAAGATAAGGTGATTCCATTTGTACCAGCCTAGCCGGTAGATCTGGGAATCTTGATTAACCCAGTCGTTTCCTCGCACCCACATCAGCAATACCAGTGCGATGCCAAACAGTTTAAGCAGCGGTGTAACCTGGAGCGGCATACTGGCTGCAATCTTGTCAAAGGCCTTTCCCGCCTTCGCTCCTGCCTCCGCTTCCTCACCAGCCTCCTGTTCCGCACCGTCATCCTCGGCAACTGCTTCGTCGGCCGGGTCTTGTTCGTCTCCGACACGTCTGCCCCTGTTGCCTGCCAGTTGCTGCTGCGCTCCGGCTACCCCCGACTGCTCAGCAAGTCCGCCACCTTGCCCTAACGCTGAGTTGCCAACGGCCGACAACACCGCTAACGACAGGAACAAAGCCGTCGCAAAACGAAAATCTAAAACCTGCTTCATTAGAGAATACCGCCTTGCGAGACGTCGATTCCTTTGAGTGCCATCTTCAATGCTTCGCGATTGGGCGCAACTTCCAACGCCACCTCACGGTCAATCAACTCGTCGTCGACCAACTTCTTCAAACTCTGGGTGAAATCCTGCATACCATCTTCCGCGCCCACGCGAATCGCGTCGCCCAATTTATGATCTTGCTCTTCGAGAATCAGTTTTCGCACCGTCGGCGTGAAGGTCATGATCTCGCAGGTTGGCACACGTCCGACACCCGGCTTGATCGACTTCAGCAACTTCTGGGCGATGATGCCCTTCATGTTCATGCCGATCGCGCTACGCAATGCGCCGTGCATTTCCTGTGGGAAGAGGTCGAGAATACGTCCGATCGTCGAAGCGGCCGTACTCGCGTGAATCGTCCCGAACACCAAGTGACCGGTCTCGGCGGCGTGAATCGCCGTCATGAAGGTCTCCTTGTCACGCATTTCGCCCACCAGCATCACATCAGGATCCTCACGCACGGCGTGCTTCATACCGATCTCAAAGTCGATCACGTCCAAGCCGATTTCGCGTTGATTAATCAAGCACTTGTTTTCGGTGAACACGAACTCGATCGGATCCTCCAGCGTGAGAATGTGCTTGCGATAGTTGGCGTTGATCCAATTGAGCATGGACGCGATGGTCGTACTCTTTCCAGAACCGGTCACACCGGCAAGCAAGATCATGCCTTGGTCGTAAGTGCAGAGCCTTCCGATCGAGGGCGGCAAGTTTAGCCCTTCGAAATCCGGAATCCAACTGCTCACGCGCCGGGCGACCATGCCGATGTGCCCCAGTTGCTGGAGCAAATTCACACGGAACCGCCAATTAGTGCCATCAACGTTCAGCATGTGGGCGAAGTCGGCACCGCCGTCGTGATCGAAGATCTTGCGATTCCGTTCGTTCATCAGCGGAAAACACAGACGTACCATCTCTTCGTCGTCGATGGGACCACGACTCATCGGGCGCAGCGTGCCATCGACACGAATCATCGGCGGACGCCCGACTTTGAGGTGCAAGTCAGAGCCTTCCAGTTTCACGCAAGCCCTAAACAGCTTGTTGATCTCCAGATCGTCTTGGTGCTTGGCAACAAAACTATCGTAGTCAGATTCTTTGATTCCGGATTTCGATGGCATGGAGGAAACCTCCGTGGGATGAGGGCTGTTGAGTTTCTTAAATCTTGTATTCGAACGTCTGTCTCAGTGAGTTTGGCGATGACGAAGTAAACAATGACGAACAGTCATGACGTTGGAGTTCAAAATCATCATGTTTTGTAGTTCGCCATTCGTCGTTACGCCGCCAGGCGCACCGGTACGCCTTGTTCGTCCATAACGCGTTTGGTCTCTTGAATCGTGTACTCCCCGAAGTGGAAAATGCTAGCGGCCAATGCCGCGTCCGCCTTGCCTTTGGTCACGGCGTCAGCCAAATGCATGGGACATCCCGCTCCGCCGCTAGCGACGACCGGGATCGAGACGGCTTCGCTCACCGCCGCCGTGATCTCCAAATCGTAGCCGTCCTTCGTGCCGTCGGCATCCATGCAGGTCAGCACGATTTCTCCAGCACCAAGTTCCTCAACTCGCTGCGCCCACGATACGGCCTCGAGGCCGGTGGCAATCCGGCCGCCGTTGATATGCACATCCCAAATCTCGCGTCCGTCGCGTTGAACCCGCTTGGGATCGATATTCACGACCGTAGCGCACGCGCCGAACGCGCGACTGACTTCGGTGATCAATTCGGGCGTCTTCACCGCGGCAGAGTTGATACTCACTTTCTCCGCGCCCGCTTGAATCAACCGTCGTACATCTTCCAGCGAGCGAATGCCCCCGCCAATAGTAAACGGCATGAACACTTGCTCGGCCACACGGCGGACGATGTCGAGCATGGTTTCTCGTCCTTCGTGGCTAGCGCAAATGTCGAGGAACACCAACTCGTCGGCCCCCTCGCGCTCGTAACGAGCCGCCACCTCGACCGGGTCGCCCGCATCGCGCAGATTGACGAAATTCGTCCCCTTCACGACCCGCCCACGATCGACATCCAGACAGGGAATCACACGTTTAGCGAGCATGCGAGGATTTCGGAAAGCGGATCTCAGATTGCGTAACAGCCGCGATAGGGCACCGCTAGTGAGGTGCAGGTGGTCGGCATCGCGGGAGCCCGTCTCAGCGGACGCTGCCCAGCAATCGCCGGAAACCCCCCAAACTATACAGTTTAAGTAGGCTTGGAGGGGTGGTCAACTAGCGGTAACGGAAGCCGCGGGACAGCTAATCGTTTGGACCGGAGAATGGCCTGAACAACAGCACGCAGCGCGCCAATACCGATTAGCAGAGCCCAAAGTGATGGGCTGAACCAAAAAATCTTGGAACTGCGACACGTGGCTCAAGTACTCCGTGAATTTGCAGACAGATATTCCACCTCAACTAAGCGGCATTCTGGCAACGATTCCAGAAACAACCGACCGTAAGCCTTCGTGTGTACGCGTGGGTCAAGAATCACAACCTTACCCCGATCGCTGCGGCTGCGGATCAGCCGACCAAAGCCCTGTTTGAGCTTGATGATTGCTTCGGGAAGTTGGTACTCACGAAACGGTTCTCCACCGGCCGCACGGATGGCCTCTAGCCGCGCTTCCAACAACGGCCGATCGGGAACGCTAAAGGGCAATTTGGTGATGATCACCGTCTGTAGCGCGTCCCCTGGAACATCGACGCCCTGCCAGAAGCTGTCGGTCCCCAGCAACACCGATCGTGGATCTTTCTTGAACAGTTCGATCATCTGCGTTCGCGGCGTCCCATCGGCTTGGTTGAGCAGATTCAGGTTGTTCGCGCGCAGCCAGGACGACAGCCGCGACCCGACGCGACGCATCAGGTCGTAACTCGTGAACAGCACGAAGGCGTGCCCATCCGACTCGCGGACGAACCGCTGAATCATCTCGACGCACGCCCGTTCGTATGCTTCTCGCTCACCACCGGGGTCAGGCATGCCCCGCATCGTCACCAGTTCTGCCTGCTCCTGATAGTCAAACGGGCTATCGAGTCGCAGCGTCTCGCATTTGATCAACCCAACGCGATCGCAAAAGAAGTCGAACGAGTCGTCCTTGCCGACGGCAAGCGTCGCGCTGGTTAGAATCGCCGTGGGAACTTCGTTGAACAGTTGCTCACGAAGCTCGGGCCCCACATCGATCGGCGCGGCCGAAAGCGTCAACCGCGGCAGACCGCGACGCGTGTGGTACGATTCCATCCAGTACACCGCCGAGTCTACTTGCTGCCGATGCCAAGAATTCAGCTCGCCGGCAAGTGCGACCAGGCGGTCATGCGACGCAATGAAATCTTGCCGTTCGGTCTCTTCATCCTGCGCATCTCCGGCGCGTTTGACCTCGCGGGCGAGGGACTGCAACTCGCCACTCAGACGATTCGACACGTTGAGCGGTTGGCTCAGCCGTCCGTTAGGGGGAGCCTTGGCTTCCTTCCAATCCATCAGGTCTGCGAAAAACTCGTCGGCCATCACCCGGCAGCCGTCGACCATTTGCTGCAAGTCGCGCATCTCGTGATGCACGAGCAATCCCTTTTGGGTGCGGTCGTTGTAGAGCCGACTGAGCACGTACTCGATTTGTCCGTTGGTCAACCGAATCCCCAGGTGATCTGCCGCAACGGCCTCGACCGTGTGCGCCTCGTCGAGCACGACCACGTCGTAGTCGGGCAAGATGCTTACGCCACTGCGCCTTAGCGCCAGATCGCTGAAAAACAACGCGTGATTCACAATCATCAGCTGCGCATGCTGCACACGACGACGGTCTTGGTAATAGAAGCACTTTTGATAGGTCGGGCACCGCCGGCCCAGACAATTGCCATGGTCGCTGGCAACCTCGTCCCACACTTGTGGAAATGGCTCATAAGGCAGATCGCTCAGCGAACCGTCCGTCGTCCGCTCACTCCAGCTGCGCAAATCGCGCAGCTGATCGACCGCGTCGAACTTATCGAACAGGCTTCCGCTGCGTGCTAGCGCGCTGTTGAGTCGTCGCAGACTGATGTAGTTTCGTCGTCCTTTCACCAACACCGCAGAAAACTCGCGCGGAATGACGCTGTTCAGCAGCGGAATATCCTTGCCGATCAACTGCTCCTGCAAGCTGATCGTGTGCGTTGAAACCACAACCCTCAGCGGCTTCTCCGGCTTCTCGCCGTCAGGCGTCGGTTGCGTCGCGGCGAGAATCGCGGGAACGAGATATGCGAAGCTCTTACCGACGCCCGTCCCCGCTTCGACAACTAGATGCTTATTCTCCGTTATCGCCTTCGCCACCGCATCGGCCATGGCCAGCTGCTGGGGCCGCTGCTCATAGTTTTGCAGCCGCCGGGCGATTGCCCCGCCAGAGCCCAATATGTCAGAGACGGAAAGTTCTGCTGCTTCCATGCGGATAGCCTAGTCGTCCTGGCACGACTGCCAAAGCCTTTCCAATTGATCGAGCGTCTCGGGCGATTCTTTCAACTCAAGTAATGGACCAAGCTCTCGACTGACCAATTCATAATCAAGTGTTGTCCGCTGGCGAATGAATATCCCCTCAATGTCGAACCAGTCCTGAGGGCGACCTGCAAACGCCTTGAACACAACTAGGTCTTCTGCTGAAACAGTTCGCAAACTCACGGCATCCGAGAACTCATACCGTGATCCTCGAGTCACCGCGTTTCGTTCAAAAGGAAACGCGCCGAGCGAGATGTCTATTCCAAAACCGTTCGCTGCGGAGAGCAGCACTACGCGATGCATCAGAGCAAATTCCTTGGCATCATCCCGTCGCCCGTCAAACCGACTCAGCAATGCATCGACAAATTGAGCTTCGCTGCCGAAATCAGTGAACAGGCAAATGTCTGCGTCGTTGGTCGTGCGGGCACGCCCCCACCGATTGACCGCCAAACCGCCGATGAAGGCAAATTCCCAGCCTTGCTCTTCCAGAAACTCCTGCACCTGCGCGGCTGCCTGGAGAACTCCGATCATCTTCGACCTTGGGAGAACAGGAGCTGCTGCTCAACTAGTCCGCTTGTGTTGCCGTTACCGTGCTGCGGATCGGCTAGGGAGAGAACGTTGGCGACCGCCGCCCGATGCTCTTCTTCCGACAAACGCCGCTGCTCTTCGCGATTAATCCTCTCCAACATTGGTCCGACACGAGCCCAGTGTTCGACGAACGCAGCAGCCGAGTTTTCTGACGTGTCACCCATGCAATCCATTCTAACTGCTGGCTGCAAACAGGTCACCGCGGCTTCGCGGTGATCGTCCCCTCCTCGGGGCTGCTCGCAGTCGCGTAGAGTTTCTTGGGAATTCGTCCCGACAGGAACGCAAGTCTTCCCGCCTCCAGCCCCAGCCGCATCGCGTCGGCCATGCGCAGGGGATCGGCGGCGTGGGCGATGGCGGTGTTGAGCAATACGCCGTCGATGCCCAGCTCCATCGCGGAGGTCACGTCGCTGGCGGTCCCCACGCCGGCGTCGACGATTACCGGGTAATCGGGGTCGCCTTCCTTGAGGTACTCCATGCAGATGCGAATGTTGTTGGGATTGAGCACACCCTGACCCGAGCCGATGGGGCTGCCCGCAGGCATCACACTCGTTGCGCCTGCTTCTTTCAGGCGGCGCGCGACGATTGGGTCGTCGTTGGAATAGCACAGCACCTGAAAGCCATCGGCGACCAATCGCTCGGTGGCCTCGATCGTCGCCACCGGATCGGGGAGCAACGTCTTGGTGTCGGCCAACACTTCCAGCTTCACCCAATCGGCACCGGGATTCTCCAATCCAAGCAGAATCTCGCGTCCCAGGCGCGCGACGCGCACCGCGTCGTCGGCGTTGAAACAGCCGGCGGTGTTGGGCAACAGTGTATAGCGATCGGTATCTATGAAGTCGAGTAGATTGTTGCCGTCCGCGTCGATCAGACGCTCGCGTCGCACCGCGACGGTAATGCAATCAGTCCCCGAGCGGTCGAGCGACTCCTGCATGAGCTGGTGACTCGCGTATTTGCCAGTACCGACAATCAGTCGGCTCTGCAGCGTGTGAGTGCCGATAGTAAGGGAGTCGGCGGTGGAGAGGTCGGTGGCCATGAGTTTGCGAATTTGCTCCGGCGATGTGTTGCATCGCGGTTATGAATATTCGTCTCTCGGTTAACGGCTAGCCGCCGCCTACGAGCGTAACGACTTCTAGACGATCACCTTCCGTCAGCTTCGTTTCGGCATGCGATGCGCGCGGCACGAGTTCCAGATTCCGCTCAACCGCCAAACCACGCGGCTCAAGTTGTAGCTGCGCGAGCAAGTCGGCGACCGTCGATTCGGCCGGCACCTCTCGCTCTTCACCATTGACTTGAATCTTCACGCAGTCGATCGCTCGGTGATTATTCGTCGCGAACAAATGTGGTTCGGAAGGATCCCTTGGCCAGCGGAAGGAACTCTCCACGCTGAGCTTGTCCTTTTGCATGCAAGCTCGAATTCCAAGGCAGTGCGTAAGCAGCGACCTCACCGCTCGCTGCTTCCGCAACATAAATCAGGCTGTTGCCGATTTTCTGTCCACGTCCAGGCGGAATGTGTGCCATCCCCGTGACCATCAGATACTTCGGATTCTTCGCTCCGCCGGAGAAATCCTGTTGGATGTTGCGTTCAAATAGGGCTACGAATTCGCCGTTGCGCCGACTGACGACGGCCGCTCGTAAGTCACCCGTTAAGAAGTCGAGAAAGTAAAACGCTTCCACGCTGTCGTCAACAAAGCCGGTGGCGATCGCGAAGTTCGACTCGCCGTGCGTGGCGGTCGCTTGCACTTGCGTGCCCTGCCCCAAGCCGACCCAGGCGGCCGTGAGCACGGCTCCCACAAACAGGCCCAGCACCAAGACCGCCGCATGATTCAAAATTCGCTGTACCATCGCTCCTCTCCCGCTGCGAAACTGCTGGGCACCAGCATGAGCGACACCTGTCTGACACTGCCGGTAAGCCTGGAATAGCCATTACAGTCTAAATCTTAGCGACTATCTGCCCTATCTTCCAGGCGTTGAAAGCCGCCGAAACGCCCTAAACGCAATTTGATATCGACTTGGAAAACGCTAGACTCTTAGATAGGTGATTTCCGTGGGGAGGGCTGGAGCCTCGCCACTGCCCGTTCCGTTCATCGATGCCTGGAGATGACCATGAATCAAGCCGACAATCCTTACTTGGCTGCCAATTTCCTCGCCGCTGCCGAAGCTTCCGACGAGGAACGAGCATCGTTTATCACCAAGACCTATTTGCACCTCGCCGGAGCGATTGGCGCGTTTGTGTTGCTCGAAATGGTCTTGCTGAATTTGCCAATGACACCCCGATTGGTGGAAAGTGTCATCAACGCACCCTACGGCCTGATGATCATGTTCGGCGGATTCGTTGTCGTAAGTTGGCTAGCCGACAGTTGGGCTCGATCGTCCACCTCGTTGCCAATGCAATACGCCGGCTTGGCACTATACGTGGTCGCGGAAGCGATTTTCTTCGTCCCGATGCTGTACTTCGCGCAAACGTTTCATTCAGGGATCATCGCCACCGCAGGCGTGACAACTTTGGGCCTGTTTGGAGTGCTTACGACCGTGGTCTTTATCACCCGCCAAGACTTCTCATTTCTACGATCGGTCTTGATCTTTGGTAGTATTGCCGCATTCGGCCTGATTCTTTGCGGCTTCTTCTTTAACTTCGCACTTGGACCAATTTTCACCTACGCGATGATCGCCTTGGCTTGCGGATTCATCCTCTACGACACATCCAACGTGTTACATCACTACCGAACAACGCAGTACGTCGCCGCATCCCTAGCGCTCTTCGCGTCGGTCGCACTGCTGTTTTGGTACGTCCTACAGATGTTCATGTCGCGTGACTGAGCACCGCTCGCCGGATTGAAGGGTAGCCGCGAGTTATTCGCGGCTACCTGCGAAACGCACGATGTAGTACAGCAACGTCATGATCGCCTGCAGCGTGCCAGCCACGTAGGTCCAGGCTGCCGCGTTGAGCACTCGATTGACATGAACCATGTCTTGGTCGGCAACGATCCCGTGTTCTACTAACAGGCGCTTTGCGCGGGCACTCGCATCGAACTCCACAGGCAGATTAACGACTTGAAAGAAGACAAACGCTCCAAACAGCGCGATTCCAGCGTAAATCAGCCCGGGCAATCGCAGGAACATGCCGGCTACAAGCATAATTAAGCTCGCGTTCGGCCCCAATGTGGCAGCGGGAACAGCCGCATTGCGCACGACTAACGGAGCATAGTTCTTCGCATCCTGCAGCGCGTGGCCAGCTTCGTGTGCGGCGATCCCAACTGCCGCCGCTGAACTGGTGCCATAAACAGGCTGGCTCAGTCGCAGCACTTTATCACGCGGATCGTAATGATCCGAGAGCTGCCCAGGCACCTGCTCAATGCCGACGTCATGCAAGCCAGCTGCATCGAGGATATGACGAGCAGCAGCCGCGCCACTCAAATTCGCGCGAACTTCTTGCGCCTCGGCGAATGTCGCCTTTACACGCCACTGCGCCCAGAACATCAACAGCAGTGCTGGGGCAATCATGAGGAAGTACAATGGGTCTAAGAACATGGAGGTTCCTGTCAAAGTGATGTTTGAATGGTCCGCAACACTAAGCTATGTACGCAGAATGCTACTGCTCGGTTCGTCCGTGGGCAAGTCGGGCTTGATCACGCGATCTTGGCGAGATTCCGTGCGGAATGCGGTAAAACCTAACCCCCGACAGCAATCGCCTCACCCGCTCGCCAGCCGGCCTCATCGCGCTGGACGCGGCGGTACAGAGTGTCTCGCTCGACCGGTTCGCGGCCGGCCTCTTCGATCACGCGGCGGATTTCTTCGACGCTTAGAATCTCGGGGGTCTCGGCACCCGCGTCATGATAGATCAACTCGTGACGAACCGTGCCGTCAATGTCGTCGGCGCCGTAGGATAGTGCGATCTGCGCCGTGCCCACACCGAGCATGATCCAATACGCCTTCATGTGCGGCACGTTGTCGAGCATCAACCGACTGATTGCCATCGTCCGCAGATCCATCGGCCCCGAGGGCTTCGTAATGTGGTCCAACCCCGTATTGTCGGGATGGAATGCCAACGGGATAAACGTCTGGAAACCACCCCAGCCTTCCTGCAGCACAGCGTCCTGCAGTTCGCGCAGACGCAACAGATGGTCGATACGGTGATAAGCCTCCTCGATGTGTCCGTAGAGCATCGTGCAGTTGGTGCGCAAGCCCAGCTCATGCGCGGTCCGATGTGTTTCGAACCAGCGATTGCTATCGGCCTTGTGCTCACAAATCTTGTTTCGCACCTCGGGATGAAAGATCTCCGCTCCCCCGCCCGGCAAGCTGCCCAGCCCGGCATCGACCATGTCTTCCAGCACCCACCGAATCGACTTGCCAGTGAGCCGCGCAAACCAATCGATTTCGACCGGCGTCCACGCTTTCAGATGCAGCGTGGGGAAATTCTCGTGCAACAGGCTGATGACCTTGCGGTACCAATCGTACTTGGCTTGATGGTGCAGTCCTCCGACGATGTGCATCTCGGTCGAACCCGCGTTGACCGCCTCCTGCCCGCGGGCAAGGATCTGCTCGTCCGACATCCAATAACCCTTCTCGTCGCGCAGATCAGCGCGGAACGCACAAAACGTGCAGCGATACACGCAGACGTTCGTTGGGTTGAGATGCGTGTTGATGTTGTAGTAAGCGAAGTTGCCATTCTTCCGCTCACGCACCAGGTTCGCCAACTCGCCCAGCTCTGGCAGCGGCACGTCGTTGCTGTACAGCAACACGCCGTCGTCGAGAGTCAGCCGCTCGCCGGCTTCCACTTTCTCGCGGATCGGTTTCAGGATTTCAGAGGAAGTTCGTAGCATTTCACTTTCAGAAGAATGATTCACCAAGCCACAGGTCTAGGGTTCCAACCGCAAGCAGGCCGATGCTGATCACGGCGTTGACGTTGAAAAACGCCGTGTTCACGCGGTCTAGGTCGTCTGGCCGCACCAGCGCATGCTCGTAGACGAGCAATCCGGCGACCGCCAGCACGGCGACCCAATATAACGTACCAAACGGCGGATAAACCAGCGTCAGCAAGACTAGCAGAACAGCCGTCACCGCGTGACAGGCGGCCGCCAGCCGCAGCGCCCCGGCAATTCCCAGCCGCGTCGGCACGCTGTTGAGCTTCGCCTGCCGGTCGAATTCGAAGTCTTGGCAGGCGTAGATCATGTCAAACCCCGCCACCCAAAACGCGACGGCCCCGCCAAGAACCACGGCAGGCAGCAGGTCCAACGGACTCGCCATGACCGCCTCCCCGCGAATCGCAATCCAAGCCGCGACCGGCGAGAGCGCCAATGCCGTTCCCAGCCAAAAATGCGCGAGCGACGTAAAACGCTTTGTGTAACTGTATCCACACAGAAACGCGAGCACCGGCACCGACAGGTATAGCGGCAAACGATTCGGCAAGAACAGCAACGTGCTAGCGACGAAAGCCAAAGCACAAGCAATAGCGAAAATGGTCACTTGGTTCACGCTGAGGATCCCGGCGGGAATATGCCGCTTCGCCGTCCGCGGATTATCGGCATCGATGTCGCGATCAGCCAGGCGATTAAATGCCATCGCGGCACTGCGTGCAGTGACCATGCACAGCAGGATGCCAAGCACCTCTTGCCAGCGAACGGCGAATCCAAAGCCGCTGGGGGCCCACATCCACAAATGCGTGCCAGGTGGTTGACCGTTGTTTGCAGAAAACTTCAAGAGTTCATCACGCGCTGTCCCAGCGAATTTGGTCCCTTCAATCGCCCGCAAGTGCCAAGCCATCACCGACGCCAAGAGCGCGAACGGCAATGCGAAAAGCGTGTGACTAAATCGGATGAGCGACAGCAGATGATTGATCGTCTTGAGCATGCGAAAGTCTCACGCAGAGGCGCAGAGACGCAGAGCAAACCGGCCTGCTTCCTCTCTGCGTCTCTGCGCCTCTGCGTGATACTTGATGTTCATTCAGCTCCCCAACGCTTCATCAGACAGTTGTCGACTCCGAGCTGATCACAAATCCGCGCGACCATGAAGTCGACCAGATCACGCAGCGTCGTCACACCGTGGTACCAGCCGGGCGAGGCCGGCATGACGACGGCTCCCGCTTGCGTGACCAATCGCATGTTCTCGATGTGCGGCACCGAGAGTGGCGTCTCGCGCGGCACGACGATCAGTCTCCTGCGCTCCTTCAGATGCACTTCGGCAGCGCGCTGAATCAGATTGCTGGCCGCGCCGTGAGCAATCGCGCTCAGCGTTGTCCCCGAGCATGGGCAAACAACCATCCCAGTCGTCAGGAACGATCCACTAGCGATCGGTGCGTTGAAATTCTGAAAGTGATGATAGTGCAGTTCGCCGCGCGGCACGGATTCCGCCGAGAGCACATTACTATCAGCAGAGCCCACCCCAGCGCTCGCCTGCAACATCCGAATCTTGCTATCTTCGGCGGCAGTCTCTTCGTCGATCATCAGATCCGCAGGTTTGAAGTCCTTCAAATCGACCCGCAAGTCCATCTCTTCGTCGATCACCTGCGCGCCGCTCGGGCTTATCGACAGATGCACATCGTGCCCGGTAGCGAGCAACACTTCGATCAGCCGGACCGCGTAGACCGCGCCGCTCGCTCCGGTGACTCCAACGCAAACGTTCTTTTTCATGGTGCTGGTAGGCGATAGTTACCCGCCGCTAGTTTGTCGACGCTTGTTTCTCTCCGACGTAGAGTGTCGCCACTCCAAGGGTAAGCGCTGTGTGACGCACGTCGGTGAGTCCAGCCGCTTGCATCATTCCTGCCAACTGCTCGCCTTGAGCAAATTCGCCCACGCTCTCCGGCAGGTAGTTGTAAGCACTCTTCGTATTCCGCGCGAGCAATTGGCCGATCTTCGGCAGCACGTTGCGGAAGTACCAGCCGTAGATCGATTTGAACGGCTGCCACTGTGGTGTGGAAAACTCCAACACCGCGACCTTGCCCCCTGGCTTGCAAACGCGAGTCATCTCGCGAAGACCCACATCGGTGTCGGCCACATTCCGCAGACCGAAGGCAACACAGACGATGTCGAACTGATCGTCGCCCAAGGGAATTCGCATCGCGTCGGCTTCGACGAACGTAATCGTATTCTCCGCACCGACTTTCCTGCCTTTGTCGTGTCCGATCGCCAGCATCTCGTGACAGAAGTCCGCCCCGACGATTTCCGCCTCGCCTGACGCGGCCTTATTGTAAGCCAACGCCAGGTCGCCCGTGCCTGTGCACATGTCGAGAATCTTCATGCCCGGCTTGGGCGGCACCATCCGCACCGTCCGCCACCGCCAGTAGCGATCGATGTTCAGCGACAACAGATGATTCAGAAAATCATATCGACCGGCGATCTCCCCAAACATCTGCCGCACCCGCGACGCCGACTTATCGACCGCCGGGGCCGGAGCGGGTATTTCTGCGGTCGTGGTCATTTCGCCTGCCATCCCTACAATATCGCATGAGAACGTACCCCTCGCTAGCGCTAACCGAGCCCACCGTCGACCGTTAACCTGTGCCCGAGCTCTCTGTCCACTACCTGCCGCAGTTCGTCGCGGAAGCCGATTTAGCCGGCAGCACCGTCATCGTCGTCGATCTGCTGCGCGCTTCAACGACAATCTGCCAGGCGCTCGCTAGCGGGGCGAAGTGCGTGGTCCCAACGGTAGAAGTGGATGCCACCTTCGCAAGGGCACAGCACTACAGTCGCGACGAGATCGTCCTCGGTGGCGAGCGGGGCGGCGCCATCATCGAAGGCTTCGATCTAGGCAACTCGCCAGCGGAGTACGAAGCGGACGAAGTCTTCGGTCGGACGGTGCTGTTTACGACGACCAACGGCACCAAAGCCATTGAGCACGCGCGACTCGCCAAACGTGTGCTGATCGGAGCCGCCGTCAACCGCCAAGCCGTCGCCCAGACAGTCGCCGAAGCTGAGCACGTCGACATCCTCTGTGCCGGCACAGGCGGCAAAGTGACCCGCGAAGACATCCTCGCCGCCGGCGCCATCGCCGAGCTCCTTGCGAGCGACAACTCCCGCATCACGAACGAATGGGCCGATTCCGCCCGGCGCGAATGGCAAGAACTGATCACCACCGCCCGCGCACTCGACCGCTCGCCGACCGACCAATTCGCCCTGGAACTCCGCGATACCCTCGGTGGCAAGAACCTACTGGCGCTGGGCTACGACGAAGATCTCCGGGACTGCGCCGAACTTGATCGGCTCGATCTTGTCCCAGAACTAGACCGCTCGACCGGCGAGATCCGCCTGCCGTAGACGCCTGGCTCCCGCCGCTAGTAGAATGGCTGCCTCAATTATTGGCTATCCCCGATAGAAACTAACCACAACGATACAACGGGCACGACGTTACTTCACCGTACGGCCTTCGTCGTGCCCGTCGTGTCGTTGTGGTTCGCTTCCTGCACTCACACTCTTTGGTTCTCCCATGGAAATGGAAAAACTCGTCTCTCACTGCAAGAGCAGTGGCTTCCTCTTTCAATCCAGCGAAATCTACGGCGGCATTAACGGCTTTTGGGACTACGGACCATTGGGTGTTGAACTCAAGCGCAACATCAAGGCCGCCTGGTGGAAGGACATGGTCACCGCGCACGATGAATTGGAAGCCACCAACGGAGCTCCCAGCACGCACGAGATGACGGGCCTCGATTGCACAATCATCATGCACCCGCAGGTGTGGAAGTGCTCGGGCCACTTTGATCTATTCTGCGACCAGATGGTCGACTGTCGTGAGACAAAGCGGCGGTACCGATACGACCAATTGCGGGGTCGTTGGGTGGAAGCCAAGGGCGATCGAGTCTTCGTGACCACCAACGCGGAGAAGGACGATGAGGCAGCCGATTTGCAAAGCCGAGCGCTAAAGGCCTTCAAACTACGCGCTAAAGACGCCGAACAGCTGCAATGGGATGGCGAAGTGATGTCGCTCGACAAGTTGGACGACCTGTCGAAGGCTTTTGCCCCCGAAGCCAAGTCGATCGGCACGCTCACCGATCCGCGCGAATTCAACCTGATGTTCAAGACCATCGTCGGTGCGATGGGGACCGAGGAGGACGCGGCCTTCCTCCGCCCCGAAACGGCCCAGGGCATCTTCGTCAACTTCAAGAACGTCGTCGACAGCACGCGCGTAAAGATCCCGTTCGGTATCGCGCAGATCGGCAAGAGCTTCCGCAACGAGATCACGCCACGCAACTTCACATTCCGTTCGCGTGAATTCGAGCAGATGGAAATTGAGTTCTTCTGCCACCCCGATACGTCGGCCGATTGGTACAAGTACTGGCGCGATCGTCGGTTCGCTTGGTATCAAGAACTCGGACTGGCCGGCCAGCGCCTCCAACTTCGCGATCACGACCCCGACGAGCTGAGCCACTACAGCACCGGCACGGCTGACATCGAGTACGCATTCCCGTTCTTGCCCGAGGGTGAATACGGCGAACTGGAGGGTATTGCCCACCGCGGCGATTTCGATCTCCGCAGCCACATGGAGGGCAAGCTCGACCCGAGCAGCTGTCCGCTGGAAGTGGAAAAGAATGAAAAGGGCAAACCCAAATACAAAGGCAGTGGCCGTGATCTCACGTATCGAAATCCCGTCACCAACGAACGTTTCACGCCACACGTCATCGAGCCCTCAGCCGGTGCAGACCGCGCGACATTGGCTTTTCTGTGTGAAGCTTACACGGTGGACGAACAGCCCGACGAGAAGGGCGAGCTGAAAGAACGAATTGTGATGAAATTCCACCCGCGTATCGCACCCATCAAAGTCGCTGTGTTCCCGCTCGTTAAGAAGGATGGCATGCCAGAGATCGCCAAAGACATCTATCGTGCCTTGAAGAAACAGTTCCCTGCGTTTTACGACGAGGGCGGCGCCGTCGGTCGTCGGTACCGCCGCCAAGACGCTGTCGGCACGCCCTATTGCGTGACCGTCGACGGCGAAACCCTCACCAACCAAACCGTCACCATCCGCGACCGCGACACGCTAGAACAATGGCGCGTGAAGATCGACGACGTGGTCGAGGAGATTTCTGGGCGAGTGAGTTGATGGATAGGGCCTCACGCAGAGGCGCGGAGACGCAGAGAATTAGTCCCAAGAGTTGAATACCACTTCCCCTACTCTGCATGGACTCCAGTATTGATACTGATCACGTTCTGCCTTGCGAAGTAGCGATACGAGTTCATCAGTAGCAACGGAGTTGAGCATTTCCGCATCAACTGTCTTGTAAGAATTCGACAAGTTGAACGCCGCTTCAAGGTCAGGATGCGCAACAAATACTTGCTCGTCATCAAGTCTGCGTTCACCGTCGGCGAACGCGAGATACGGATGATAGATATTCAGTAACACCCTTACACGCGACTCTTTATGCATCAGCAAGGCGTGAATATAGTTCGCAGGGTACTCAGCAAAATCATCTGGCGGGGAGAGTACTCGGGCGCCAACTTCTCTAGCGGCATGGTAGAGTGACACGCGAAATGCACGAATATCAACGGTTTCCGATGGAATTCCGTTCCGGACATCACCAAGGCCGGTTATGCCTATCGGAAGCTGCATAAGCGAAAACTTCTCTCCCCCCATCTACGATCTCCGCGCCTCAGCGTGAGCCCTTCGCAGCTATCGCTCCGTCGACAACCGTGCCGACATCAGATCAACCTGCCCCTGCAGATTCGCTACCAACATGTGCGGACTGGCCACCTGGCCATAGTGGTGATAGAAGTGCTGGCTGGTTGGTTGATGGCTGCCGGCGAGTTCGCTGGTGGTTTGTTCGATCTCTTCCAGCTGCCGATCGACGCCGTCGAGTTGGCGATTGACCTTGCGGCTGTTGCGCCACAGGCGCGTCGCCATCCAGGCGAGGCTGAGGATGAGCAAACCTTCTGAGCAAATGGTGAGAGTCATCGCGTGGTGCCAAAGCTCGGGCAAATCAAACGCGGCCGACCAGGCAAGCATGCCGACGCCGGCGCAGAAGTTTATCACCCCGCAACCAAGCATCAGAGTCAACAGCCACGATGCGCTGGTTGGTCGACGACTCGCTGCCGACTCAACAGTGGCACGTTTGCTGACGGAGCGTAGTGGCACGTCGGTCGTCACAAACGACGCCGGTGGCACATTCGAGCGCGGATGATGAAATCCCGCGATCGCCGGGCTGGCTCGATCGCGGCGGTACGTCTTGCTGAGCTTGCGGTCGATCTCTCGCAATCGCTGTTGCGTGTCCTCTTGCGCAAGCCAAGTTAAGGGAGGCGCGAGATCGTCGACGACGGGCTCGTCAAACGAATCCAAGGCGATGCCAGCATCGCTGGGAACGGCAGCCGACGGCGCGAGTTCTCGCTGGCAACGCGGACAACTCAGCGGTTCACTGACAGACCGCGCGACCGCTGGCACATCTTGCTGGCAATCGACACACCACATACGGAAACCGATTTGGACGAGGGGAACGGAAGGTACTCGTCGACTAAGATCGGCAACCGTCGCTGTCAAACTTTGACGATTTCGGCGATTATTCAAGCTAGCAGAAGTGGACCACAACGATACGCCGACCACAACGTTGTGCTCGTCGTGTCGTTGTGGTTACTCATCCACGGTATCTTCGGACCGCACCCAATCGCCCCGCAGCCAGTCGACGATCAGGCCGATTGTTTTGTCGTCCAGCTGGTTGAGCTTCTCATCGTCGTGGGGCGCGTAGGCTGGCATGCGATCGTTCATATCGCCATAGAAGCGTTCGTCTGCTGGGTTGCGAATAAAGTCGATCATCCACTGCCGCGACATGTAGCCATCCAGCACGGGTGAGCCGATGTCTTCCTGCTCGCCGTAAGTGTGACAGTCGGTGCAGCTGGAGCCGCTATCCAAAATGTCCGCCAGCCCGCCCTCAATCAGCGCGCGACCCTCGGCGATCAGCTCCGCGTCTTTCGCATCGGCTTGTTCCTGTGCAGGCAGCTTGGCTTCGGCAGACAGCGCTGCGGCAATCTTCTTCAGTGCCACCTTTGCGGCTTCGCGCTGCTCGGGGGTGGTATCTTCGCCAAAGCAATCCTCCTGGATGAAGCTAACCATCTCGGGGTAGTCGCCATCGGCGGAAAACGGCGAACCTTCGTAACCGAAGTAGTCAGGACTGGCAACTTTTTCAGGATCGAGCAGACCTTCAATCCATTTGCGTGACCCAACGCCAAACAGGTTGGGCGCCGTCGGTTTTTTGTTGACCAATTCTGCCAGCCGCGGATCATCATTGCCTTCGCCTTTGTAGTTGTGACAGCTCGAACAATTTTGTTTGAACAGCTTAGGA
Source organism: Bythopirellula sp. (assembly GCA_965228965.1). Classification (GTDB taxonomy): domain Bacteria; phylum Planctomycetota; class Planctomycetia; order Pirellulales; family Lacipirellulaceae; genus Bythopirellula. Next base: position 2,369,875 of record OZ245849.1, on the reverse strand, counting down.
CCTTGCAAATACGGATCGTCGTAAACCAGCGTAAGCCCGCCGGTCGGTGGAATTCCTGATGCTTTTGCCAAATCAACAACGCGTTCTGCTTCGTGGTGGGCATCACGTTTGGCCTTCAAAAAATCAAGCGATGCGGCGAAAGCATTTCTGTTGGCTTCCGTGTCGGCCAGGCCACTTTCCTCGAAGGTTGCGTCCGGCGCCCCCGCCAACGTGTCCTCTTGCACCGCTGCCACCGTCAACCATGCCGCTCCGCCCAGCAGCACCGCCAACACCAGCACGTTGAGCACGTGCCCTGGTTTCGTGCGTCCGATCCAGGGCATCAGGAACATGTACGCCACGATCAAACCGGGGATGACAAACGCGCCCCAGATCTCAAGTTCGCCTGGAAACCACTTCAAAAACTGGAACAGAAACAGGAAATACCACTCTGGTCGCGCGGCGGCGTAGTTGTTCGCCGGATCGGCGGGTGCCGTGAGTTCCGCGCCGTGTGTGTACACCGTCACGATCAGCACAGCACCGACGATGCCCAGCGCTGCAACACAATCCTTGAGCATCTGATCAGGCCAGAACATCGCATCGGGATTCTTGATCGGCTGCTTGGGCGTCAGACCATGCCTACGGAAGAGCCACAAGTGCAGCGCCAAGAACGCCACCAACGATCCCGGCAAAATTCCCGCGTGCAAAGCAAAGAACCGCGTCAGCGTATGATGTCCATAGCTGGATCCGCCAATGGCCAGCTTCTTGATCGCGCCGCCGGCAACGGGTGCTTGGCTGGCCAGTTCGGTCCCGACGTTGGTCGCCCAGTAGCCCTTTTGATCCCAGGGCAACAAGTAACCCGTGAGCGAAAGCCCCAACACGATCAGCATCAGAATCAGGCCCAACACAAAGTTCAACTCACGAGGAGCGCGATACGCGCCGTCCCACACGACTTGTGCGAAGTGAATCGCCAGCAACACGACCATCATTGAAGACATGTAGTGATGCACGCCGCGCAGGAACCAGCCGCCGTTCATCTCGTACTGAATAAAGTACACGCTTTCCCAGGCGGTCTGCGTACTGGGGCTATACGCCATCCACAGGAAGATGCCGGTGATCACCTGCGTCATGAACGCAACAACCAGCGTGCTACCCCAGACGTAACGCCAACGCGCGCCACCCGGCACGCGTTCGTAGAGAGCTTCGTGCAGAATCCCTTTGATACCCGTCCGACTGTCGAGCCAGTCGACGACGCCTGTGGCCAGTTTCTTCATGAGGTGGGATGTTTCTCTTTGTGGCCGGTTTGGTAGTCGACGAATGTCACCAGAACTTCGGTCACCGATTCGCCTTCGGCCACTTCGATCGGATTGAGTTTGACTTCCAACGTGTCCATGTCGCGTGGCGAGACTTCCTCGTCGCCGTTAACTCGCTTGCCATCGAGGGCGAACGCACTCGTATGGCAAGGACATTTGAACTTCTCTTCGTCCGCCGAGTACCCAATCGAGCAGCCCGCATGAGGACACTTGGCAGTGAACGCCGTCGGAATCTCTTCGCCCGGCTGACGAATAAGATACACGGCACCGACTTTCTGCTGGCTGTACTGCGTCCAGGCGTCTTTGCGATCAGACACCACCGGAAAGAAATACGGTCGCCCATCCGCGGGCACCTGATCCAGCAGCGCCACGCGAACCTCCGGCGGACTCGACTTGCGGAACAAGGGCGAAAGAAACGACCACACGCCGGCACCGATTGGTCCCAACATGGCCAACCCCCCAGCAACGACCGCAACGAATGAGCGACGGTCTGCGCCCGAATTCGTTTCCGCTGCCGCCGTAGAATCCGACATTTTCTTATTCCTGTTTTTCTTTGCCATGGCCAGATTATCCCAACTCGGCGCGCAACGCGTCAAGCACCGCCTGTTGTGCCTGTGCGAGCGAACCGGAAAATGTGACCCCTGCAGCTTTCTTATGCCCGCCACCACCGAACTGGGCGGCGATTTTTTGCACATCGAAGTCGGTACGACTGCGTAGGCTCACTTTCGTGCGATCGGGTTCCAATTCGACGAACAACACAGCAATCTCGCTTCCTTTGACGGTCAGCAAGTTGTTGATCGCATCTTCGGTGTCCGTCGAATTCGCGCCTGTCTCGAGAAAGTCTTGTCGCGTCACATGCGTCGAGAACAACCGTCCGTCCACGTCAGAGACGATATTGTCCAGAATCCGCCCACGCAGATGCAACCGCGCCAGACTGTGTTGTTCGAACAGCATCGAAAAGATCTGCTGAGGATTCGCTCCCGCCGCGACCAACCGCGACAGCGCGGCAAAAGTCTCTTCCTTGACCGACGAAAAGCGAAACCAGCCGGTATCGGTCGCAATCGCCGCGAACAGTGGCATCGCGATCTTGGGAGTGATCTCGACCCCCAGCGCTTCGCCTAACTCAAGAATCAACCGACCGGTCGCCTCGGCCGTCTCTTCCTTAAATTCAATCGCACCTAAATCGTCCTGGCTCACATGATGGTCGATGATCACGCGCTCGCCAGGAAACGCCCGCACCACTTCCGCCATCGGCCCCAACTGCACCCAAGCGCTGGTATCGACGATGATCAACACTTGCTGTTTCCACAGTTGCTTTGGCTCCACCGAATAGCCCAGCACACGCACTTGGTTGTCGGGATCGATAAACGCGATGTGCTCGGGCACGGGGTCACCATTGCTGATGATGACCTCTTTGCCAAGCGTTTGCAAAATCTGCGCCAGCGCCAACTCACTGCCCACCGCGTCGCAGTCCGCGCGGCAGTGGCTAGTGAGCAAGAACGAATCGTGTGCGCTAATCAGCTCACAGAGTGGTTGCCAATCAATTGCCATCAAATCCTCAGAATTCTGTTACTTCACTTTATTGAAAGACCACACAGAGGTCGATTGCATCATTCTTGCAGGCCGATCTCGCGGGCCTGTGCGATATCCTGTTGCAACTGCTTCGCTAACGACTCCTGGTCTTCGAATTTCTGAATCCCGCGTAGACGCTCAAAAAACTCCACTTCCAGCGGCAATCCATAAATCGTTTCTGCGTAATCAATCAGGTGCACCTCGACCTTGAGATGCCCTTCGCCGAACGTGGGATTGGGTCCCAAATGAATGGCCGCCGCTCGAGGCTCGGACTCGACCCAAGCTCGACCGGCGTAAACACCCTCGCATGGCAACAGGGTATCCACGGCCTCCAAATTCGCCGTCGGAAAACCGAGCTTTGCCCCCCGCCCTGCCCCGTGAGTCACCATACCGCGAATTCGATAAGGTGCCGAGAGCAACTCGGCAGCGCGGGCGACTTCACCCTCGGCAATGAGCCTGCGGATCAGCGAGCTGGAAACCAGGGTCTCGTCGTCGACCGAATAGGGTTCGACCACATCCAAAGTCATGCCTGCTGCCTTGGTGAGTTCATCAAGCAACGTGACATCACCTTCTCTATTGTGACCAAAATAGAAGTTTGGCCCTTCGACCATCGCCTTCGCGTCCAGCGTTTCGCGCACGATCTGGTTGAAAAACTCGCGCGCCGACAGCTGCAGCAACGCCTCGTCCGTCGGATAGGCAACAATCTTGTCGACGCCCTCGGCGGCCAATAGCCGCGCTTTGCGCTTTGTCCAAGTCAGTGGTGGCGGACATTGCTCCGGGCGCAGGATGCGCACCGGGTGCGGGTCGAAGGTGAACACAATCGCCGGCCCGCCGACTTCCTGCGCGCGCTCCAGAAGCCGACGCACAATGCGCAGATGTCCCAAGTGCACGCCATCGAAGTTGCCAATCGCAACCGCTCCACCGCGTGCCGTCGCGGGTAACTCAGCAAGGTCACGAATAATCGGCAAGTTGATGCCTCACTGACAAGAGAGAATAACCCATCGTCGCTTGTGCGTCGGTGTAGCCACGATTATTCTGCAGTTATGCACCGAGGTCAACTTCTCGAGCCCGCCACCCACCAACTACTCCTTGAATGGCTCCTCCGTAAATGGCCGAGCAACAAACCTATCTGACTCCCGACCTCGTACCGCGTCTTGCCGCCATTGATATCGGCAGCAATAGCATCCGCTTGGTGGTCGCCGAAGCCAAGCCGGGCGGGCAATATCGCATCCTCGACGAAGAGCGCGAGTCGACGCGGCTGGGGCGTTCGCTCAGCACCGACGGCAAGCTCGACGACGAGTCGATCGAAGCCTCGATGGCCGCTTTGCGACGCTTTCAATCCATCGCCGCCGGACTGGGCGTCGAAACCATCCACGCCATCGCCACCTGCGCGGTGCGCGAAGCCTCCAACGGCGAACAGTTCTGCCAACGTGTCGCCGAGCAACTCGGTCTAGCAATCGAAGTCATCAGTTCCGAGAAGGAAGCGGACCTCGCCTTCCACAGTGTCAAACGACGCTTTGATTTGGCCGGTAAGAACACGCTGCTCGCCGACATCGGCGGTGGCAGCACGGAAATCGTCCTTGCCTCGGGCGAACTCATCGAAGCGATCTACAGCACGAATCTTGGTGCGGTGCGGCTCGCGCAAAAATTTGGCGGCGGGCAATCGATGGCCGGCGACGACTTTGTACGCATGCAGGAGTGGATCGACCGCCAGCTAAAAAAGCACACCGACAAGGTCTCGCTGCCACCTCACCTGCTGATCGGCTCGGGCGGCACGTTCACGTCACTAGCAAACATGGTAATGTCGTCCAAAGGCAAGTCGCGACTGCCCGTGGCCGGCGCTCAAATTCCCCGCGCGGAACTTCGCCACCTGATCGATCGGCTGCGCAAGCTCTCCGTCAAACAACGTCGCGAAGTCCCCGGGCTAAGCCCCGACCGCGCCGACATCATCGTCCCTGGCCTGGCGGTGATCGATCGGATCATGAAGCGATTCCGCGTGAATCTCATCCAGGTGCACTCCTACGGCGTGCGCGACGGACTGTTGCTCTCGATGATCGAGCGGATGCAAGTTGGCGAAACCACCGCGCCGGCCGACGACATCGCCCAGATCGAACGCTTCGCCTCCGCCTGCGGCGTGGAACTCGCCCACGCACGACACTCGGCGAAGCTTTCGACCGAACTTTACGACGGCTTGTGCGATCTGTTCGATCTCGATCGTGCAGACAGCCGATTGCTCGATGCGGCCGCGCGGATGCAGGACGTCGGCTATTTGATCAACTACGAAGGCCATCACAAGCATTCCTATCACCTGATCCTGCATAGCCGCATTGAGGGTTTTCGTCCCGAAGAGTTGGAAATCATCGCCAACGTCGCCCGCTATCATCGCGGCGCCGAGCCCAAGCAAAAACACGACAACTTCCGGCGCCTCAGCAAGACTGACCAGCGCCGCGTCCACTCGATGGCCGCCGTCCTCCGCATCGCCAGCGGACTTGACCGCACACACAACCAAACGGTCGAATCGGTGCGTGTGACCGGCGGCAAGAAACAAGTGGAGTTGCTCGTCTCGGCCCAAGAATACCCCGAAGTCAACCTCTGGGCCGCCCGCCGCCGCACCGGCATGTTCGAAAAAGCCTTCGGCAGCGAAGTGACGATTCAATGGGCCGGCGAACCCGCCGCCATCGCCTCGGAATCGTAAACGAAACAGTCGCCGAACCGCCACAGAATAAGCCAACCGGCAACCGGACCACCACGTGGTCCGAAGTTCCGCCGCAGAGTATCGCGAAGCGATTCAATCCCAAAGCCCAGGATCGCGTCAGCGCATCCTGGGTCATGTTGCCGTAGAATGCACCTTACGCCGAAGGCGTTAGACTTATCCCTAAACAAACCACACCATGCCCCCAAACATCAGACCTCATCATCAGCGCACCATCGACCGGCTGACCGAGGCCTATCGTGACGACCCTAACTTCGAAGCGCTGATCATTGGCGGCTCGGTCGTCAAGGGTTACGCGCGCGAGGACTCAGACATTGATTTTCTGCTCGTCGCTACCGACGAAGAATATGCCCGACGTGCGGCCGCGCGCGACCTGCTCATTAATCGGACCGACCTCTCCGACTACGACGGTGGCTACGTCGACGGCAAAGTCATCAACCCATCGTTTTTGCACGACGTGGCCGATCGAGGGAATGAGGCCACGCGGTGGGCGTTTTCGGACGTGATACTCGGTTTCTCTCGCCTGTCTGAGCTACAGCCGCTGCTGGAGCGCATCGCGGAGTACCCCGAGGATGATCGCGATCGGCGCATCAAGACGTTTTACTGCTTGGCCTTCATGGGCAACTGGCTGATGCACGAAGCGTCGCGATACGACAATCGGCATGGCATCCTCCGCGCGGCCTCGCAACTCTCGCTGTTTTCTAGCCGACTCCTCCTGGCTCACAACCGCATCCTGTTCCCGTTCCACAAATGGCTGCTCAAAGAGGTTGAACAGGCACCCGACAAACCGGCCGACTTCCTCCAGCTGCTGCAGGAACTGCTGGACAAGCCCTGCTCCGCAACCGCCGGCACGCTCTTCCACTGCGTGCAAGAATTCCAAGACTGGGGAGTCCCAGACATCGAGGCCTACACCTGGTTCATGACCGAGGTCGAGTGGAGCTGGATGAATGGCACCACACCGATGGAAGACTGGTGAGGGCACGACATAGCCCGAAACTACGCAACACGCCAATTCCTAAGAAACGTGGCTGAGGTGCATTACAATATGGCTCGCATTGCGGCCTGCAAACTAATCAAACACCTAAATTCAGAGGGCTGAGACAAGTATGGGCATGTGGGATTTCGAAGCATGGGACAATGATTCTGCTGCAGATTGGTTCGGAAATCTTATGGATGCCACAAATCTTCGCGAGCATTGGCTGTCAGGGATTCAAGGCGACGCCGAAGATGATTACGAAGAAGTGCGGGCAGCAGTCTGGCTCTTCGCGCAGTTGGGCAGAACTTACATTTGGCCAATTGATCATCTTGATGCAGATCTAGAACTTGCCATCTCTGCGGCCGAAACACTCTTGGCCAACCAATGGCTCCAGGAAGAAGTTCCCGAGTTCCTAGAAAAGGTCAAATCAGAACTTACCGAACTTCAGTCGCGTAGAAGACAGTAGTCCGTAGCTTTAGATGATCTGTGACAGCAATCAGTTTAGCACTGATGGCAACGCGTGCCGATCAGGCCGGCGTTTCATACTTGGGCTAATCGCATTGCGTTTTACAATGGCAGGTCGTCCAACCAAAACTTACGCGTATTGCCGAGTTCATCGGCTTGCCAAACCATGCCTGATTCGGCATGCAGGCATGACAACCAGCCGCGACCGTGTGCCCAAGTATCGATGCAAACTGCGTTCGGGTTAGCGATCGGTTGTCCTGACTTCTGCGAGGTATGTCCACACACCATAGTCTTTCCCGACTCATGGGCTGGTGGGTCGTTGAACCGCTCCCAATAAAGCATGAAATCGGGTTGCTCGTCGAGCGGCACGTCCGGATACGCGTTCGCATGGACGAAGAAGTGCGTATCCGTTTCAAAGTATGGCAGCAACGCAATAGTCAACCACCGCCAGTGATGTTCCGGCACGTCTGAGAGCGTACCGCTCGCTCCCTCGAACGGTGAATACGACTGAAGCGTCTTGTCTCCACCAACGTCGAGCCACTTGGACATTTCCGCGTCATTTTCTCCAGCATTAAGCATCATAATGTCATGATTGCCCCGGAGAGGACGCACAGCGTGCGTCTTGGTCAAGTGCAGGAGATAGTCGATAACGGCATGCGTGTTCGGCCCCCGGTCGCAATAATCGCCGAGCGGAAGGATAACGTCATCGCGCCGAAGTTGGACGTAGTCGCAGAGAGTGCGCAACGCGTTGTAGCATCCGTGTATGTCACCGATCGCAAGATGTCGAGGCAAGTTAACTCCTTGTAATACTCGCTCAGAGACGTGTCTTTGTTCACATAAGGCTATCGTATTGACTGGCTGAGGGTTCTCAAGCTGCAAGCCAATCTACCGCAGATTCATTGACCGACGCCCTTCCACCCGGCCAAAATTAGCTGCTGAAATCCGCGGTGAGATCAGGTACAACAACACTGCCGAGAATGCCGTCGCGAGGCGGTTCTAGGAGACGGCGGGAGTTTTGAAAGGTCGTAACACCGAACCTTTCAAAACCAGCCGCTGGAGCCGGACGGCCCGTGACGCAAACCCTTTGCTGGCAATGGGATAGGAATATCCACCCGGAGCCGGCAGGCGAGGTTTTGAAAAGAAAAACGGAATACCTTTCAAAACCCAAAACCTAGCAGAACCCCGCCCCGGTTACCGGTGAACTGCCCAATTTCACTTCAACAATCCTGCAAATGGTAACAGGAGAAAACAGAGGAAATCGAGAGGTTTGCAATCGTCACTCGGTTCTCTCTGTTACCTCCTGTTCAATCACAACATTCACGAAAGCACACACCTATGCAATTTGCTCGATTCAAGAACTGCTTGCCCGCCGTCTGTCTCCTGTGTTTTACCTACCCTCACGCTCGCGCCGATGAAGGCATGTGGCTATTCAACGATCTGCCCAAGCAATACCTGCAAGAGAAATACGGTTTCACGCCCACCGACGAGTGGGCGGAGCACCTCATGCTCTCGTCGGTGAGGTTCAACACGGGCGGATCGGCTTCGTTTGTCTCGAGCAAGGGGTTGGTGCTCACCAATCACCACGTCGGCGCCGGCACGCTGCAAAAGCTCTCCGACGCGGAGAACAACTATCGCGAAGACGGATTCCTCGCCAAAACCATCGCCGACGAGTTGAAAGCGCCCGACCTCGAGTTGAATCAGCTCGTCTCGATCGAAGATGTGACCGACCGTGTGAACGCCGCCGTTACGACCGACATGGATGCCGAAACGGCATTCGCGGCGCGGCGTGCCGTGATGGCGGAGATCGAAAAGGAATCGCTCGACGCGACCGGCCTGCGCAGCGATGTGATCACACTCTACGGCGGTGCGAAGTACCACCTGTACCGCTTCAAGAAGTACACCGACGTGCGACTCGTTTGGGCACCCGAGGCGGCGATCGCGCACTTCGGCGGCGACGCCGACAATTTTGAGTATCCGCGCTACTGTCTGGACGTAACGTTGTTTCGCGTTTACGAAGACGACAAGCCAGCCAAGATCGATCACTTTCTCCGCTGGTCGGAAAACGGTGCCGAAGACGAGGAACTGGTCTTCGTTTCTGGCAACCCTGGACGCACACAGCGGATCTACACGACCGAGGCCCTCCGCTACCTGCGCGACAAACAGCTCCCGCGATTGCTCAGCTACCTGCAACGCTACGAAGTCATGATCCAGCAATACAGCTTGGGTGGGCCTGAACAACGGCGCCGGGCGAACAGCGATCGCGCCGGCGTGCAAAACAGCCGCAAACGCACGATCGGCATGCTGCACGGCTTGCAAACCCCGGCATTCATGCAACGGAAAGAACTGGAAGAAAGCGCGATGCTGGCGAAGCTCGAAAGTCGCGCAGACCTAAAGGATGCCAAGCAGGCGTGGGACGAAATTGCCCGTGTGCAAAAAGAGCGCGCCGAATTGCTCGGTGTCTGGACCGACATGGACAGCAAGCTCTATCGCTTTGCCAATCAGCTCGTGCTGATGGCTACCGAAGACCAAAAACCGAGCGGTGAACGACTCCGCGAGTTCCGCGACTCGGCGCGCGAATCACTCGAACAGAGGCTGTTCTCACCGGCGCCCGTGTACGAAGACCTGGAGATTGCCAAGCTGACCGATTCGCTGTCGCGATTCGTGGAAGATCGCGGCGGTGATCATCCGCTGGCGATCAAGGTTTTGGACGGCAAGAGTCCGCAGGAGCGCGCAACCGAGCTGATTCGCGGCTCGACGCTCTCGTCCGTCGACGTGAGAAAGAAGCTCGCCGAAGGCGGTGCAGACGCACTAGCAAATTGCGAAGACACGATGATTCAACTTGCTCAGATGCTGGAACCCGAATACCGTCGACTCCGCGAGATCCGAGACCGACACCAGGAAATCGAACGACAAGCCTACGCGAAAATCACCGCTGCGCAGGTCGCGCTGGAGGGAGCCAGCGGCTACCCCGATGCGACGTTCAGCTTGCGGCTCGCTTTCGGCACGGTCGCAGGTTATGAAGAGGCAGGCCAATGGATCAAGCCTTGGACAACGCTCGGCGGCGCGTATAAACATCAGGCCGCACACGATGCCGAGGGCGATTGGAAACTCCCCGAGTCCTGGATCGAGCACGAAGCCGACATCGATGAATCAGCGGGGCTCAACTTCGTGTGCACGGCCGACATCATCGGCGGCAACTCAGGCAGCCCGGTGGTCAACCGCGCAGGCGAGTTCGTCGGCATCATCTTCGATGGAAACATCCAATCGCTTACGGCTGCGTACTTTTACACCGACCAGATCTGCCGCGCCGTCTCGGTACATAGTAGCGGCATCCGCGAAGCGATACGAAACATCTACGGAGCGGGGCACTTGGCTGACGAACTAGGTCAGTGATTGCTTCGAAAATGGCTCTCGCAAAGGCGCGAAGACGCAAAGTACTTGTCGTATACAGAAATTTCTTTGCGCCTTAGTGCCTTTGCGAGATCAAAATGATTGCTGAACAGCGAATTAGGTTAGTTGTTGAAATGCTGCCGGCAAGAACTGAATTAGATCGCTGGCGATCAGCGACCGTTGGCCCAGCTCGTTTGCCGCTAAGTCACCCGCAAGTCCGTGAACGTGAACACCGAGCCTGGCCGCGTCGAAGGGCTGCATACCTTGAGCAACCAGCGCTGTGATGATACCCGTCAGGCAATCGCCGGTGCCGCCGGTGGCCATGCCTGGATTGCCCGATTCGTTGAACGCGTACAGTTCTTGAGCGGCCACGACGGTGCGATGACCCTTGAGCACAACAACGGTATGCCCATTTGGATCTCGAAGGCTCAGCGCTGTGGCCTGCTCCGCGCGCACCAACGGATCGTTGCTGGATGAAAGTCCCGTCAGACGCTGCATCTCGCCCGGATGCGGAGTGAGAATGCGGACTCCGCCTGGGGATTCCAAATGTTGCGGCGAGTTTGCCAAGGCGTTGAGCGCGTCCGCATCAACGATCAGTGGGCACTCGGCTTTTGAGTAGAGATTGCAGACCAACTTGGCCGTGCTCGGCGTCGTTCCCAACCCAGGCCCTAGCGCGACCACATCGCGAATCGTTGCGGCTTCGAGAAGTTCCGCTTCGCAATCAACCACCAAGCAATCGTCGGTCGCGCTGCCGACGCCGAGCGTCATATAGCTCGGCTCAAAGCTGGCGACCGTCGCCTGAATCGATTGAGGCACTGCTAGAGTGACCAACCCCGCACCGCTACGCAACGCCGCCATCCCTGCTAGCGCCGGTGCGCCGGCCATGCCGCGCGAGCCGCCGATAATCAGCACACGACCGTAATCGCCTTTGTGGCTTTCCAACTCCCTCGGCGGGAGCTTGGGCAACGACTGAGAAGTGACATCTTGCATGTGTAACTCAATGGAAAAGAACATCACCACAGAGACACAGAGCTCACGGAGTGATGAAGTCAAGGTGCAAGCAAACTCATCAAGAGAGTCATGCTGTTCAACGTTGTGGATGACAGCTCAACTATTTTATCGTCTCTGTGTTCTCCGTGTCTCCGTGGTAGTGCTTGATAATGCACACGCCGCAACTAACCATGTCGGCGCGTCGCGACCAACCCGGCCAGGTAGCCCGCTTTGAATCCCGCATCGATGTTCACGACCGCCACATTGCTCGCGCAGCTGTTCAGCATCGACAGCAGTGCCGACAGCCCGCCCATACTCGCGCCGTAGCCCACACTCGTCGGCACACCAAACACGGGGCACGGCACATAACCGCCGACCACACTCGGCAACGCGCCTTCCATTCCGGCCACCACGACGATCGCGTCGGCGTCGGCGAACTCAGCCAGTCGCTCCGGCAACCGATGTGGACCGGCGACGCCAACGTCATGCACCATCGTCGTCCGAACACCCATCCACTCCAACGTTTCCCGTGCTTCTTCAGCGACCGGCAAATCGCTGGTCCCAGCCGTGATTACCGCCACATGGCCAACCGCGTTGGTCGCATGAGCATCGGGATCAACTCGCAGAGTGCGTCCGACTTCGTTGTACGTTGCCGAGGGGAACTCACTGAGCAGCGGCTCGGCTTTCTCGGCCTCCACGCGGGTGACCAACACCGATTGGTCGTTCGTGAGTAGCTGCTTGGCAATCTCTGTGATGGCTTCCACAGACTTCCCTGTGCCGTAAATCACTTCAGGGAATCCACATCGATCGGCACGGTCGAGATCGACCGTGGCGATGTCTGTCTGGCCGACCTCCTTAGCTGCCAACCGCAGGAATTCGTCCGCCGAGATCTCTGCCGCCGCCAAACGACCAGCTAACGTGATGAGTTGCGTTCCGTCCATCACTACATTCTATCCGCGAATGCCGAGCCTAAACAGATACCCTACGCGTAGGCGGGCGAAGACATCGATTGCGTGCGTGCTGGATCAAGCAGGACGATTTCGCACCGGCAAACAGACCAAGCCCGACAGGGCGAGCGCACCGGCCGTTAGCAAGAACGTTGTCTCCAGGCCAAAGTGAGTGACGCCGTACTCGGCACAACTAGGCCCAACGAGCGCCAAGGCCCACGCGCCGCCCATCATCAGACTCGACGCGAGATTGGTGCGTTTGGGGAGCAATCGTTGCGCGAGCGCGATCGTCACGGGGATCATCGACGCGAACCCAATGCCCGCGGCCACCGCCAGCAGGTAGCCAGCTTGGATCGGCAAGAAAGCAAATAGCGCGATCACCGGGGAGAACAGCACTGGCACGAGCACCATCGGCCACTTCTCCTTGCCAGTCCGCACAAACGCTCCGGCAGCGAGACCTCCAAACGCCATTCCTGTAAGCGTGGCAGCGTTCAGGTTGCCGACGATCGGCGCTGCACCCTTCGCAACTTGTTCCAGCGACCAGTCGGCATGCTCTGCCGCCACATGGCTCTGCGTCCAACGGACAAACAGATACACCAGCGCCATGTTCACGCAGAATCGGAGCACCGCCGCCACATACAACACGCAAACCATCGCCCACTCGGCGTCTGGCAACTCTTTTGTGTCGTCGTTTGTAGCATGGCGATGATGAATCGGCTTCAGCCCCGCGAAAGAGCGTTGCAGTACCAACGCCAACAGCAGCAGCGGCGCGGCGAGCAAGGGCAAGAGTTGGAAGCCGCCAGACGTCGCCAACAGACGTGGCCAAAGCATCGCGCCGAGCACACCGCCGATCATACCAGTGACGAAGAAATAGCTCACCGCCGTCGACCGTCGTTCCGACCAAAGGTGTCCCGCCGTCGCGACGCCGACTGGGTGGAACATGCCGATGCCGATGACGCCAATTGCATAGACGATTGCCAGGCCCCAGAAACTACTGACCAAGCCCAGCGATCCGATTCCCAACACACCGAGGACCACGCCCCAAGTGCCCGGCGATCGCGTCTCGAAGCGATCGCTCACTAGTGCAAAAATCGGTTGCACCAGACCCGAAAACAGAGGCCCCACGCCCATCAGCCAGGCTGACTGCTGCGCGGTCAGCTGAAGCCTGGCTTCCAACAGCCCTAAACTCGCCGGCACTAAAGCCGAAAGCGCATCGACAGCAGCGTGCGCGACCATAATCGCCGCGAACGCGATCCCGGCAGTCCGCGCCGCTGGCACCGTCGGATTTCGCTGAAGGGCAATGTCTTGGCTCATAAGATACGCATTCTTGCGGCGATCGTTCTGGAGGTCAGCGGGCTGGCGATCGAAACTGTTCCTAGTGCGACGCCAAGCAGGACGCTTACCTTACGTCGAAGGTTCACGCGGTGGAGGGTCCCTTAGCTGAGCAGGTCGTTGTCAGCTAAGCAAGCTAGAATTATGCTAAACCGCATGCTTCAGGGAAAAATACACACTCTCAACGCGGAAAAAGGCTTCGGCTTCATCAAACCTTCAACCGGTGGGGCCGATCTGTTCTTCCATTGCTCGGCCGTCGATGCCGAGTTCAGCGATCTGAAGCTCGAACAGCCCGTCGAGTACGAGCCCGACGCGTCGTCTGAGAAACCGCGGGCCAAACAGGTTGTTACCGGCGGCAAGCGACGCACAAAACCGCGTCAGACTGCTGGCTCGCGCGGTCCGGGCGCCCACAAACCGCGCGATCGCCAGTCAGGTAAGCGGACAGCACGGAAAGAGATCGAGTACGCGTTTGGCTACATCACCAAGCTGCCGCGCAAGAATCCGATTGGATTCATCTCCTCTACCGACGGCGGCTACGAATACTATTTCGAGCCCGATTTTGTGAAGGGCAAGAAGTTCGACAAGCTGAAAGTAGGCGACTATGTGCGATTCATTCCTAAAACAAATCCAGAGAACGCGAAGGAGCCCCTTGCCAAAGCTGTCGAAGTGGTGGCCAAGCCGGTCAACAAGCAAGAAAACAATCTCAAACGCCACCCCAAGGCGCGACGGAAAAAGCCAACCTGGCGGTCTTGAGTCACCTCGTTAGTCGCTCCGTATAGCTTGGAATCAAGTCGACTCGTCGACCAGTTTGAGCAGTCCGGTGGCGTACTTACGAATCTGTTTGTTGGTTGGCTGATCGCTGAGATTTGTCAGCATATCTGCAATCTTAACTCGCTTAGCAATCGGATCGGCGAGGATGCCGTCCAGGTACAGGTCGTAGTCAACATCCTCACCCTTCGTCAGCGCCTCAACCGACGCGATCACATCGGCTGGGATTCCCTTGTCCGCGAGACTCTGCGGAGTCTCCGCCGTATCTTCCAGCACATCGTGTAACCACGCAACGGCTTCCGCTCGATCGTCACCTGCGACCCTGCGCGCTACCGCCTGCGGGTGTTCGATGTATGGCGTCGCCCCGTCGCGTCGGAACTGGCCCACGTGCGCGGCGGTTGCAATCTGTCGCGCTAGTTCAGGCAGATTTGACACTGGATCACTCCCGGCAAGTTTTGCACATTGTGCCCGACCACATTTCACCGACTCAAGTCGTCTCGCGCAGCTCATTCTAATCGATTGAAAGCCGCTATTGCTAACGCTGAGTTTCCAAGGCCAGACCTCCTACGCGGAATTGCCGCTGGGGCTTGAGTCTGGCTTGCTAGCACCATGCTCGACTGGAGTGTGCCGTACTCCGAATACTCGTCTTTACGGAAATTCCCATATCGAACAAACTCGCCGATTCAGGCAATAGTCCAAAACGCGGACCCTCGTTCAGCGACTCAGAAGGAGCTACTACATGCGACGTCATTGGATTCGACCCACTCTCTCGATACTTGCTCTCGTGGCCGTAGCAATGGGCCCGACATTGGCCACCTCGGCAGAGGTCGTTGTACCGCCTGGCGGAATCGCGCTCGATCCGAACCTGCCTTACTACCGCCCCGTCGAGCGACTCTCTGGCGAGTTGAGATTGGGGGGTTCCAACACGATGTCTCACATCGCAGCCGGTTGGATTGATAGCTTTACGCAGTTCTACCCCGATGTGCAGATCACCATCGAGGTCAACGGCTCGCGTCAAGCCGTCAACGACGTGCAGGAAGGCAAGACACATATCGGCTTGCTCAGTCGGACCGTCTATCGCCAGGAAGTCGAAGCGTTTCGGCAACGATTTGGCTACGGCCCGACCGTGTTGACACCTTGCATGGAACGAACGGCGATCTTTGTCCATAAGGACAATCCGATCAAGGGATTGACGATGACCCAACTCGACTCGATTTACTCTCCGGAATGTCGTCGTGGCAGCGACAAGCCATGCGGTACTTGGGCTTACTATGGCCTGACGGGCGAATGGGGCAAACGATCTGTCGTCACACACGGCAGGACCAAAGACACAGGATCGCAGGTCTTCATGCAGCAGGCCGTCATGCTCGGCGCGCCGCTTCGCGATGATATGGTTGCTCACAAATCAAACGTCGATTTGATCAAGGCGATCGCTTCAGATCCCAACTCGATCGGCTTTGCGGGACTTTCTTACGGAACTCCCGAGGTCCGCGCTGTGCCACTGGCATTCAGCGAGCAAGAGGGCTTCGTCGAGGTTGATTCTCCTGCAGCAGATCGTGGTATGTACCCACTTGTGCGCCGTCTACAGTTCGTTGTGAAGCACGACCCTCAGACCAATCTGCCTCCGCTGCAACGAGAATTCATCAAGTACGTCTTCAGCCGCCTTGGCCAAGAAGACGTCGTCCGGGCCGGATTTCAGCCCATTCCCGCGCGTCCGGCGCGAGTTGCGCTTGATGCCGTCGGGCTGGGACTTGCACGCTAGCAGAATGATCGATCAAGAAATTCTGGCAGATGCCTCTGGGCTATCCATGTTCGAAGTTCGTAACTCAAACGATTAACGCCTTTTCAGGAACAATATCCATGACACGACATAAGTTGGTTGCTGCGGCAACACTGCTCTTCGTCCTGCTCGGCGTGCAAAACGTCGAAGCGGTCAACACCAACCAATCCAACAACCTCACTCGGACTGCTCCAGAGTGGGCACGCCCTGGCGCCAACAACTTCAACGATCCGTCCTTCGGCTACGATCGCCAGATTGCGCCAGCAATTCGCGATCGCTCTAGCACGAGCGTTGCGACGCCCAATTGGAACGATCCACTGCGAGACAATTCGTACTACACCGACCCGCTGCGCAATAATTCTTGGCAAAGTGGCAACCCGATCCAACCGAACGTTGCCGACACGACACCCACTTGGCAGAAGTGGCGATTAGGCATTTACCCAGAAGACACCGACACCGGCGTTCGTGTCACCGAGGTTGTGCGTGGCTCGGCAGCCGAACGTGCTGGCCTGGAGGTGAACGACCGCATCGTCGCGGTGCACGGCTATCAAGTCGGCTACGTCAACGGCACGCTTTACGACTGCGGACAGGAATTCGAGCGTCACGCTGACTCGCAAGGCTGGGTCCGCGTGCTTGTGCAAAACAACCGCAACGGCCAGCTAATGAACATGCCGATCCAACTTGACCCGCGGCATCAAGGCATTACCGGCACCGTGTCGTATCGCGATCGGCCGAACTTGCCGCGCGATGCGATCCTGAACGTCGAACTGCGCGAAGTGCTGAGCTACAACTCACGACCGGTCACGCTGACTCGCCAATCCTACACGGCTGGTCGTCCGCCCATCCAATTCGAACTGGACTACGACCCAACTCAAATTGATTCCCGCCGCAACTACGTACTCCACGCCGATGTCACCTCCGGCGGACGGCAGATTTACTCAATGCGACAAGACACGCCTGTGCTTGGTAGCAATCCGAGTCAAAACGTCCAACTGCTCGTCGAATCGACCTCTTCGGGCTTTCCCGGCGGAGGCGGCAGCTACTCTGGCAGCGGTATCGAACAGATCGCCGCCTGGTTTCGCGAATACCTCAGACGCGAGCCGCGTGCTCAGGAGCGTTTCGTCTGGGAGCAACACCTGGCTCGTGGTGGTTCCTTGACCGACGCCCAGTTGCAAATCCTGAGCACGCCGGAATTCTACTACCAATCGAACGCCGACGATGCGGAATACGTACGCCGCATGTTCCAATTGGTCACCAATCGCCAACCGTCGCAACAAGAAGTCTCGCGGTGGCTCGACCGGTTGCAGTACCATAACCGCCTACGACCAGAAATGGCCCGCGAGTTCCTGGCGATGGCAAAAGGCCAGGCAAGCCGGTAGAACCAACTCGCCCAAAGTTCGACCGAGCCTCGCTTATCCGGAGGCGGTAACGATCCACATTCGGATCAGTTTACCCTTCTTCGTAAGCGTGGCTCGGTTTCTTTTTGATCAGATACGGTATGGTTGGATAACACCTTCCGGCGTGCTACCATGCGACACATGGACCTGCCCGCAACGCGCCGCACTCGCTGGAATCTGATAATCCTGCTTACCATGTACTGCGGCTACATGGCATTTATGCTCTGCCGCAACACATTGATTGCAGCTAGCCCCGCGATGATTGAGGATCCGACGTTGGGGCTCGACAAGGAGACCTATGGTCAGATTATGAGCTGGCACTCGGCGGGTGCGATCGCTGGCAAAATCGTCACCGGACTAGGAGCAGATGTCATCGGTGGACGGCTAATGTTTCTATGCGCGCTAGCGTTCACCGCACTGTCGAACATCGCGTTCGGCCTCGTCTCGACGGTGACTTGGTTCAAGCTGTTCAACTTCGCCGGCCAGTTTGGCAAAGCGGGCGGCTGGCCGTCGATGGCAAAGATCATCGGCCATTGGTACTCACCGCACGAACATGGCAGGGTGTGGAGCATCATCTCAACCAGCTCGCGCGTCGGCACGATGACCGCCCTCTTTCTGGTGGGCAGTCTTCTAGCCATCGCCTCGTGGCGCCTTGCGTTCTTCCTCACCGCTGGCGTAACACTACTCGTTGTACTGGCCGGGTACTTTCTGTTGAAGGAACGTCCTCATGACGTCGGCCTCGCGCCACTGACGGAAGATGCCGTCGAGTCTCACGCACATCCGCTTGATGGCACGACACTTGGCCAGGCATGTCTGGCTTTTATCGACAGTGCGCGCGTTTGGTTGGTCTGCGCCGGCATTGGTTGCTTAACAGTCTTGGTGGATTTCTTAACGTTTCTACCGCTGTATCTATTCGAGACGCTGGGAATTCCGGAGGCGCAGGCATCAATCTATTCGACGTCGTTTCTCGCTGGCATGTTTGTGGCTCTTATCATCGCTGGAATCTTTTACGACCGATTCACGAAATCTCAACTCGTCTGGGTCCTTGGGAGCCAGTTAGTGGTCGGTACAAGCTGCGTCATGCTACTGATAATATTCCCCAGAGTGGAACTTGCTGAAGCCATCCGAACGCCCGCAGTAGTGGGCACGCTGTTCGCCTTCGGCTTGACGATTGCGACCGCGTATTACATTCCGATGAGTATCTTCTCAGTCGCGTTCGGCGGTCCGCACAGCGGGTTCTTGATCGCACTGATCGACATCTTTGGCTACGCGACGGCACTGCTCTTCACCTACTTCGGCGGCACGATCGCGCAAAACTACGGTTGGACGACTTTTCTCAGTGTGCTGCTGACGATTGCAATCCTGGCAACGCTAACGATGACGGCATTTCTGTATTTGGACGCGCGAGCGGAGAAGCGTAGCGTTAGCAACTTACCGTGATTCGCGGACTCTTGCTGAGCAAACCATGAGCAGACGAACCGATAGTACATCCTGGTCGGCGCGGCTCAGTACTTGCTGCGACTGGCTGCGCGCGCTTACTCGGGTTCCGGCACCGGCAACACTCCGCTTGGCTGTAGCAACGCTGGCGATTCGACGGGCTCGGAGGGCGGCGGTGGGTTCAGCGGTGGAAGGAGCTCGCGGGTTCGTTTCTGCCGTTCGCGCTCTTCCTGTTGAGGATCTGTCAAGTCGAAGAACTCCTCGGAGGGCTCGTCGCCGTCGGGGTATAGCGGCGCATTCTCGGTCGGTGGCTTGGCACGCGGGTAACACGCTTGCTGACCCATGCAGCTGAGCGGGCCAATCGAGGCGTAACGTTCTTCGTAGAAGAACACATCATGCGTTTCTAGGATGGTACCCGTTTGCAGCTCGAGATTCGCCTGCTCGATGTTATACAGGCTAAGCAGCTGCGCCTCGGAACTGACGGCATCGCCCCACGAGACAATCGCTTGCAGCACGTTGATGTATTGTTCCAGCCCAACGCTGTAGAGTTTGAGTTGATAGTTTAGGTTTTCTCGTGCGGCGGCTCGCGTCTCTTGGTTTGCTCGGTACTGCTCGTAAAACTGATCCAGGTTCCGCAGGTTCGCCGCGAGTATGTGACTGGCGGTCAGTAGCTGTTGCGTGAGGTTGGCACGATCGCGGGCGATGATCAGCTCCGTCTGCCGCAGCTGCGCACGCGAGGCACGCAGGCCGAGTGGCACGGAGAAGTTAATCCCCAACGTCCAATCGGTATTCTGACCGAGCGAGGATGAGATGCGATCGCCGATTGGCAGCACGCCCTCCAGCCCATTCCAGCGATAGAGCCCAACCGCATTGAGTTGTGGAAGTGCGAGGTTGCGTGCTTGAATGTTGTTCTGCTGATCGGCCTCAAGCACGAGCTTCAACTCGATGATGTCTGGGCGGTATTGCTCAGCTAAAGCGATAATCGATTCCCACTCAAACTGCAGTCGCTCCTCGTTGGGTGGCGTGACGGGGGTCACGCGTTCTGGATCGTAGGGAGGCAGACCCAGGATACTCCGTAGCGCGGCTTCCGCCTGCAACACGTCGGCCTTGGCACCAATGAGAATCGACCTGAAGTTGGCCAGCGACACCCTGGGCTGCGCCGCCTGGGCCGCCGAGATTTGCTCGGCAAGCACCTGGCCTTCCGCTTGCTCCAGTGCAAAGGCCGACTGGCTGACTTGCTGTTCGCGGGCCCACAGAATCGTCCGTGCCGAGACGAGATTCCAGTACGCGCCAATCACGTCACGCACCAGTTGTTGCACACTGCTCTTGTACTGGAAGAACGACCGCTCGGTATCGATTCTGGCCAGCACAATCGGTACTTGATTCGCTAAGCGTCCGGCACCGCGCAAAAGCGGTTGCGTGTAACCGACGTCCAGCGAGTTACTGATCGAGGGGTCGAGCTGGAAGGTTGCCGGTGGCCGTCGTGTCGTGTCGTCGCTGACGCCAAATGTCCAAAAACCACCGCTAAGGTTCGTCTTGGACAGTTGGAAGTCAAGGTCGTAGAGGTCACTTTGCGACCCTGTGATCACCCCAGTCAAACCGCCGGGGTCGAAATCGACACCTGGTCGTTCGATGTGACTCCAAAAGTTGTCAACCGAAATCGTCGGATCAAATCGTCCCTGCGCAACGTCGATCGCATTGTTGGCGATCGCCACGTCGTAAATCGTGCTGCCGCTGCGTACCGCCGTCACACCGCCTAGCACCCGGATGACCTCGGAGTTGGCGAGCGCGATGCGAATCGCCTCGTCGAGCGACAGATCTCGAACCGGCACATCCCACTGCAGGTCGGAAACCGTCGCCGGCCGTGGCGTCGCAGGCAGCGAGACACGTGGCAATTGGGTCGGATGCCGCACGCTGATCCGCCGCTGCTCCGGCTTGATCCAGGGCAACCAGGGCTCGGCCAACGGGGTCTCCGAATGGGCGCAGTGCGAAGCTGGGAAAAGCGAAAGCATCCCCAGCAAAAGCCTTCCGACTAATGCGCGCAGCGAAACCATACCGCTGGTTTCGGCCGGATCGCACCGGTCCTTCCAGATTTAGGCGTCCTACCTATCTAACTTAACTTTCCGTCTCGGTCGTCGTGTAAGTCTGTAACGATTGCATCGCTTGCGAAAAGTCTGACGTGTCCTCGATCACATGGCCATCACGCAAAACGATGTTGCGCTTCGCATTTCGCGCGACCTCGGGATCGTGGGTCACCAGAATCACGGTCAGGCCTTCGACCTCATTCAGCTCCTTGAACAGTGTGATCACCTCACGACTGGTCTTCGAGTCGAGGTTGCCTGTCGGCTCGTCAGCTAGCAAAATCGACGGCCGGTTAATCAGCGCCCGCGCGATCGCCACGCGCTGCTGCTGGCCGCCGGAGAGCTGGCTAGTGGTGTGATCCATCCGATCCCCCAGTCCCACCCGCGTAAGTTCCTCGGCCGCCCGCTCGTGACGCTGCTTGGACGACATCGAGGGCGCGTACAGCAGCGGGACCTCGACGTTCTCGATCGCCGTCGTGCGATTCAGTAAGTTGAAGCTCTGGAATACAAAACCAATCTGGCGGTTGCGAATCCGCGCCCGCTCGTCGAGCGACATCTCGACGATCTCCTCGCCATCGAGCAGATAGCTCCCGCTGCTAGGCCGGTCGAGGCAGCCGAGCGTGTTCATCAACGTCGACTTTCCCGAGCCCGAAGGACCGATCAGCGCAACGTACTCACCCTGCTCGATGTCGAGCGACGTCTCACGCAGCGCGTTGACCGTCACCTCACCCAGGTCATAAACGCGGGTGATGTCTGTTAAGCGAATCAATGGCAACTTCTCTGTCATGGCCCTCTAGCATACCAGCCAGAAACCACAACGGCACGACGATCACGACGAATGCTGGTATTCCTCCTCGTTGCGGCCGTTGTGTCGTGGTGGTTAGCTTCTTGTCAGCACGATGCGGCACTACTTCGAAATTATTTCCAAGATCCGCCCAAGAATCGAAAAACCGGGGCGAATCATCGGAAATAGCTACTTCATTTCGGCCCCTGCTGGCTGGATTGCCTCCCTCGAAATTGAAAAGGAGCCTTCAGATGTCCCCTATTTCTCGCTTTGTTTTGAGCCGTTTCGGCTGCCCGGCGACTGCTATCGCCCTGGTGATGTACAGTGCTGTCGCCGCCCAGGCGCAGGCGGCTGACGTTGGCCACGGTCATGCGATCGGCCGGATCGACTTCGCGAAAGCCAACCTGCCACCCGCCACCGTCGAAGTCGAACTCGGCCCCGGCATGATCGGCGACTTGCTCGGACTGGGCAAGGCAGCGATCGGCGGCGTGGCCAAAACGCTGATCGAATCGCCGCAAGGCTCCGAAACGACCAAGCTCGCCGCCGATCAGCTAGCTGCTGTGCAAGAGATCGTGCAGATCTCCAGCGACGTGGTCCATGAGGTGCGAGTTCGCGTGTACGAAGACGGCCCGACCGACCTGGGCACGAAGTTCGCCGATCAGCTCCAGTCCGCCAACTGGAACACGATCGTCAAGGTCCACGATGGCAACGACAACGTGCAGCTCTCGCTGATTCGCGAGAACGGTGCCATTCGCGGTGCCTTCGTCGTCGCCGCGGACGGCAACGACCTGGTGCTGGTAAACGTGGTCTGCAACATCTCGCCCGAGAAGGTGCAAACGCTCACCGCCAAGGCCACGCAAATCGGCCTGGACAATGGGCTGAAGCAAGTGATCGAACAAAAGCTGCAGCACCTGCATCGCCACCACGTGCATGCGGAGCAAAGCCACGCTCAGGTTTCGCACCACGAGCCGCAATAGCCGTAAAGCGTCACCGCCGATCTCCCCGAGCCACTGCCAGCGTCGCTGCTTGAAGGACAGCGAACGGATGCTGGTGGTGGCTTTTTCCACGCTCAGATCCTGATTTATTCGGTTCCGGGCCACGGATTGAACACGGATGAAACACAGATCGACGGATAGCTGGTCCTTCCGTGTTTGTTCGGTGTTTCTTCCGTGGCATCTTTCCCCGAAACTGCAGCAAGGGGGCTATTGCGAGGTTCTGTGTTTTGAAAGGTTACTCGTTTTCATTTACAAAACCTGGCGGTCGTCGGCTTGAGCGGATATGCCTAACGCCTTGCCTTCCAACAGGTTGCGGCGATCGGCATCGTCTCTCTACGGGGAGGTTGTGAAAGGTTGGCGGTTTCAGACCTTTCAAAACCTCATTGGCCGCACCGTGAGCGCAGCACTTCTACACCCTTCTAGTTGCCAAAGAACGAACCGGCGCAACGCGCACCATACTCGATTCTAGCGATCTCAGCTTGGCGTTTCAGCAACGATTCTTGGGCCACTTGCTGAGGCTGGAAACGGGCGCGCGGAGTGCGTAGAGGCTTTTTGACAGGATCTACGGGATTGACCGGATCAAAAGGAAGCTCATTCGCCCAGCAAGCCAGACGTGTGGTGCGTTACGCCCTCGTCAAGCTTCGCGGGGTTGATTAGCCTTGATACAGAATCGAGTGGCTTGCGCAGCCAACCGGTTCATTGGGATTGACACATCCTGCGACGAGAAGAAAATTCCTGCCTTAGGTGGGCGCTTTCGTTACGATCAATGGATCATTGATTTGCCGGTCGAGTTGGTAAGTCCATAGACGCGGATTGGATAGATTCTGAACTCGAAAACATGGAAGATGTTTCTTTGTGAGTATCAAAGACTGGTCAACGACTAAGAAGGTAACTAGCGGCTGTCTTGTGGTAACGTTCTTGGCCATCGGCGGGTGTGGTGCGTTTGTTTTTGGAATTCTGTCTCTCCTAAAATCATCAGATGCCTATGAAACTGGCCTGCGTCAGGTTCAAAGCAACACCGATGTTCAGGAGTTAATAGGCGAACCAATCGTTGCGGGCGTCTGGCTGTCCGGTTCCATCGAAACTACGGGCTCCTCAGGCGATGCTGATATTTTCTTCCCAGTTTCCGGTCCAAAAGGGTCTGGCCTCGTTTCTGTCGTGGGTAAAAAGACAGCCGGGTCTTGGAAGTACTCAACGCTTACTTTTACGTCTGATTCCGATGGCCAGATCATCGATCTGCAATCCCAAGCTGCTCAATAGTCTTTCGTGGCCTTAACTTTTTCCAGATTGACACGTCGCCATGCTAAATGAGCAGGAACTTACTCGCAGTTGTGATGCTCCGGTGTACACGGTCGCGATTAGCAACGATGCCTCGAGGTTTCTGTGGGCAGGCGGATCTCCGGGGGATGACTGCTCGATTAGCGTTTGCGATGCGGCATCAGGCGAGGTGTTATACGCGCTTCGCAGCCACGAATGCCCAGTTGTTCGTGCGCGGTTCCTGAGCGACGGTTCCATCGTTTCTTTCAGCTTCGATTCGCACATCTGCCGATGGTCGTCGACTGGCGAACTAATCCTGTCGAACAACATCGATCTTGCTCATAGGGCTGATGGATTCGCGATATCGCAAGACGAAACCCTTGCTGTGGTCGGAGACTATCGTGGTGAAATCTCCGGCTACCGCCTCAGCGACGGCACGCAGTCTTTCGCGTTCAAAGAGAACAGCGATCAGATTTGGTCGTTGGCGCTCGCGCCCGATAACAAGAGATTGCTATCTGGCGGTTCCGGTGGCGTTATCCGCGCTTGGAACCTTTCGCAACAGAGCCAAGCATTCGAGGTCAACCTTGGGCGGGGGCAACATATTCGAGCGCTCGCTTCGCATCCCAAGAAGGATATCTTCGCCGCCGCAATCGCTCCGGATGGACTTGCGGCGGAGGGGTCGAAAAGCCGTATAGCGATCTTTAGCACATCTACTGGCACGGAAGTGAAGACCATCGGTATAGATGCACATCAAAAACGTTGCTCGTTCAGCCCTGATGGTCACTTGCTGGCTGCAGCCGGCGGTGGCACGGATCGCGATGCCCTCGAATCCGAGGCAAATTACGTAATCCACGTTTGGGACATCGAAAGCGGAGACGAGGTCGCAACGCTGAGTGGTCACACTGGCCTGGTGCGCGACCTTGCGTTTACGCCTGACTCGAAGCGGCTGCTTTCAGCCGGATGGGACGAAACAGTTCGTGTTTGGCATCTGGGCTTACCCGAGTCACGTCGCGGCTGACGAGATGATGCACGGTTTTGAAGAGACGTACTATGCATTTGAGGGAGATCTATGAAACTGCTTCAGTACGTGAACCACAAGTGCTTTCAGCATGTCCTCGTCTGAATGAAGATCCGCACTTTCTCAGACGATCCGATTTGCGAAATCCCCTTCCTGAATGCCGGCAAAGGGGTAGGAGCATTTTATGTTGATCGATTACCTATTCACGTTGGCGAACTAGATTCTCTGCCGAATGAGCTTGACGCGATTATTGCGACAGCCGATCTTCAAGGTCGAGAGCAGTTTGTGGAGGCGCAAGGCAATCCACCTCGACTCCTCGGTGAAGTGCTTCCAGATAAACTTGTTCACGATGTGCTACCGGACTTGAGATTATCCCCGGAACGAACTGGCGTTGTGCTCGCCGGTGACTTCTACACGGTTCCGAACCTCGACAGACGAGGCGGTTCTGGAGACGTCCATGCAGTTTGGCGGGCATTTGCCAATCGGTTTAAGTGGATCGTCGGTGTCGCCGGCAACCATGATCTATACGGTGACTCTCTCGCGCCCTCACGAGCGATCGCCTCAAATGCGTACTACCTTGATGGGGATCATGTTGTCGTTGATGGGCTCACAGTAGCTGGTCTCGGAGGCATTATCGGCAACCCTAGGAAACCACAGCGCAAAACCGACCAGGACTTTGCGAATCAGTTGGTCGAGTTGCTGTTGGAGGAACCCGATATCGTCGTCATGCACGATGGCCCGGATGATGTCGATCGTGCACAAAAAGGCTCTCCCATCGTACGTCATACGATTGAGTCTGCCGAAGCGACCATGGTGATACGAGGTCATGCACACTGGATTCAACCCATGGCGCAACTAGCAAATGGCACTCAAGTGTTGAACGTGGACTGTCGAGTCGCCATCCTTACGCGTTGAGTTCGCTCGTCGAAGGTGCATGGCGTGTAGCAGCAAGCGAGAAGAGCTGTCCACCACAGGCCGCGCGCATAGCGGCGATTGAGTCGTGGCAAAACCGTCGCTGGGCGATCCTTAGCAAGGGCAAGACCAGCGACATGCTGAACGTCTTGGGTCGAGAAAACGAGTAGATCTCGTAACTTACTTCACCAGTTTGCTCATCGAGTGAAACCGTAAAGCGTTCCTCGCCGATGAACGGATACTCGGCGGTGGTGCCGTAGCTAAAACCGAAGCGATTGGGAACCGAATCGTCAACCGAAACGATCTTGGCCACGTTTAATGAGTAAACCATGAGCTGCCTTGCAAGCGTACCTACGATTGAGCCCGTCGCGATAGGCTCGATTGCTCCAACTTGTTGCACCCAGCCGAGATTCAACATCTGGTAACTCTCAATCGCCGCCTTGGCATTTTGGAAGGCAGCTTCACCGTGACCGATGATGGCATGTGATTCGTTGCTGGCGAAGCCTGCGGGGCAGAGCGACTGATTGGTGGCGGCGATCTCTGCGTACGTCAACTCCGCCTGCCGATGGGCAGCGATCGTAGCACGAATGTGTGCGTCGTTAGGGCGCTGGAGGAGTAACAAGGCTTCGACGGTTGCAGAATTTGCGGTAGTGAATTCGGATAGGTCCACCTGGAATTCGTTAACCGGCTTAACGATGCCTGCTTAACGGCTTTAGACAGATGGGTTGGAAGGTCAGACGTGCCTGGCGCGTCACACCCTCGCGAACGCTAGTGGTGCGGTCGACGATGAGGAAGGATCTGTCGGCTTCTACACGTTGGCAATTCGCCACAAACTCACGTACTCAACACCTACGGCGCGAAATCCTCGCCCAGCTCCTTCTTGAGCTTTTCCGCGATCGTGCGGAAGGATTCTGATTCGTCACCGCCTCGCTCAGCCAACTCGTCGTGGCATACCGCGATATGGCGCCCGAGTGTGCGCGGATCGAGTTGGTCGACATCCAAGGGCGTGAGCTCGTCCAACCCGGTTGGCGCTTCCTCGACGAAACGCAGGTAATGATCGAGCGACGAGGTGGAGAAGAGTTGAATACGTTTGGCAGGTGATGCCGCAATGCAAAACTCTCCGCCCTCCGACGCCTCGGCATACTTCTGAATCGAGATCAGGCAACCGAGAAACGTGCTGTCGAGGTACTCGCAATCGGTGGCGTCAAAGAGAACACGGCCTGTACGGCCAGACAGCAGCGACTTGACCGCCGTCTTCATCGCCGCACTTTCTGCCATCGTGCCATGGCCAATGACGCGGATCACGGTCTCGTGAGCGGTGCGACCGATCAGCAGTGAGGAATTCACGACTTTGATCCTCCCAGGAAAAGTAACCAAGCGTGCGTACACAGCTGACTCTTCCACCGTTGCCGAGCATGCAGTCTACCAGATCGACCACACGTTGGCAAAAAGCGGCGAGGCCTACGAGGAATGACGCCGTCGGAAACCAGAGAGGATCAATTGGCTTCCGTAACCCACCGATGGGTGCCGGGCTAACGCAACCGACGGCTGGTGGCTCCGATGGCCACGCCTAGCGCCAACAGCCACAGGCAGCCCGGCTCGGGTACGGCGACCTGATTGGCCAATGTCGCTGGACCGGTAAGTTGTTGCTGCCAGACTAAAAAATCGCGACCGTCGGTGTCGCCATCGCCATCGGCGTCGCCGGCAGCAGATTGGCCCAACGCGGACTGCCAGATGGCCAGGTCGGTGGCATCGACGAAGCCATCGCCGTTGAAATCGCCCGGCAAGTCGGCGATTAGGGCGAAGGCCACGAACTCGTTGGCGTCGAGGTTGCCATCGGCGTTGAGGGTGGCTGGCAGCTGCAGCGAATACAGCAGTTCGCCGCCGTCGGCGGAATCGAACACGGCCACGGCCAGGTAGATTTCGTCGGGCAACTCGCCCAACTCTTCCAGCAAGTTGATCGTGCCTTCCAGCACACCGCCGTTGGCGCCAGTGATCGCTTCGACGGAACCCGAGACGTCGAACCAGCCCTCGTAGTCGTTGTCGTTTTCGTCGGCCAGGAAGGCGTCCCACTCGGCAACTTGCCCCGACTTGCTCCAGTTGGCGTCGGTGAGCGCGCCGGGTGAGTCGGCCAAATAGATGAACACGTCTCCGCCTTCGCCTGCGTCGTCGGTCGCGACGTACAGCACGTTGCCCTCCAGCGCGGCATGCAACGCGCGATCGCCCGCCGCGGTGACTTCGATGGCTTGCGGGTCAAGCACGCCGTCCATCACGAATCCCACCGGCAGGTCACCGCCTTCGATCGCAAAGTGCCAATCGTCGCCGCCGTTGTTGTCCCAAGTGCCGGCGCCGTCATTGAACGCCAGGTCAAATTGCGAGGCGCTCGACAGAATGGTCACGTCGAGGTCCCAGGTTTCGTTAGAGGCGTTCCAAGTCATCGATTCGTCGGGGTCTAGGACGGTCGTCCACTCGTCGAAGCCGATGTGAGCGAAGATCTCACTGGCACCCGCCAACGGTCCATCGGACGCGTCGAACGAAATCGTGATCAACTCGCCCGCCGTGGGTAACCCGGGACCGAGCGTCACGTCTGAGCCGCCAGTGGGCAGATCCGCCGTACCGACGAACACATGCTGAATGTCGGTGCGCTCGACGTTGCCATTGCCGTCGATCGCTTCGACATAGTAATCCACCAGCACGTCTTCCAGCCCATCGATCATCGCCCCGTAACGAAGTGCTCGGTAGGTCGGCGTGAGGATTCCCGACGGCGGCGCGACATCGCTGGAAGTCATGTCGAGTGTGATCCAATCGCCCACTTCGTCGCCGCCGGCGTAAGTTTCGTTCTGAATCGAATTGAGCGGATTGGTCCCATCACTGTCGATGCGGTACTTGAGTTGCACGCTGTTGAGTCCGCTAACGTCGTAGGCGTACGTCCACACTTCGAAGTCGCTGGGCTGCGTCTGGCCAAACTCATCGCCGCCGGGGTTGTACGATTCGCGCTGTGGAATAAAGACCGTAGGGGCGGTGGTTTCGACACCGAAGTAGCTGCTGAGTACACTGTCGGCGTGCGCGACGGCCTGGTTGGAACCGAGCGTGACGTTGCTATCCCAAACTTCGGTGCCGTCCCAGTACCAGTGGTCGGACGCTTGCGCCTGCAGCAGCGTGTACCAGGCGCGTTCGGTCGAGGTGCCAGCACCGTTGATAATGTTATCGAGGTTAGTGGCCGGTGCGATGTCGTCAGCGGTGAAGACGCGGTTCTTCGCGGCGGTGAGCACGGCCCAACTATTGCGATCGGGGCTCCAACCCGTATTGGGGTCCGGATCCCCCAGCCACTTTTTGAACTCAGGATCGCCGTTGTCGGCACCAGCCCAACTGCCGTTCTCGATGTGCACGACGTCGTTGGGATTGACGGGGAAGCGATCAAGATAGTCTTGCACGGTCGACACGTCGTAGTTGGCGTTGTTCGATGCCCAGTTGACCATGTTGTTGAAGTTGCCGTGGTAGTAGGCCTCACTACCGCCACCAAAATTGTCGCCGTCGTGGTGCAATAGTACGAACATCGGATGATCAGGGTCGGTATTGAACTGTCGATACTGGTCCATGACTTGCTCGTACTGCAGCGCACCAAAACCACCGCGGCCGTCTTCGTTGCCTTCGTAGCGCGCGGCTGGCACGGCAACGATCTTGCTGATCTCGCCGGTCGCGGGGTCGACGTGTTGCACATTATGGGGGCGGTAGGCAAACGGCGCGGCGACTTTGCTGGGTGCCCACAAGTTGTTGAGCTGCACCCATTGGTTATCGGGAATGGCCGGATTGATTTGATCGGCTCTGTTGGGGCGGTACAGATTCGAGCTGTCAGTGTGCGGATAGTTCTCGACGGCGCGCTCCAGGTGGATGCTATCGACGATCGACCACTCGATCCCTTCGGCCACCAGCGCAGGAATGATCCGCGTGGAGAATGCCGTCTCGGGTGGAAAGATGCCCTTGGAGAATGGCACACTCGCTCCCCACGTTTGCGTGTGAATGTGTTTTTGCAGCTTGATCTGCATCTGGATATCGCGCGTATCCAAGAGCGGCATCAACGGATGATTGAAGCCGAAGTTCACCATATCGAGCCGGCGGTTGCCTTCGCTCGTCTGCCAGTTGGCGGCCTGACGGTAGGCACCTTCCCAGTTGTTCCACTGGCCGCCATTCACGCCTGCCGTTTCGAGGTCGTTCAAGTTGCGGATCAGCGAACCGGAGAATGATACTTGCGCGCCCAAGTGTGGCAGACCGAGTCCTGATTGCACCGCGTCGCGCGGCCACGTGGTGTAGGGCCCACCGCGTTGGTTATGGACTTCGACGACGCTGAAAGAAAAATCGCCTGAGTTCTCCGTCTGAAAGATAGTCTGCCCAGGTCGATAAGTGGGCTGATGCATGTGCCAGAGAAAGCCGACGTGGATTGGCTGTTGGCCGAGTGCGGCGCGAGGCGCGGAACTGTAGATAAGCAGAGCTAGCAGACAAAAAGTAAGACGCTGTTTCATGTTCTGAATCTGAGACTTGGCGCGGTGAGAAGTCCTTTAGTTCTCTGTTAGTCTGTCCGAGGTGGATTTTGGTATCGAAAAAGCGAGATTGCGCCACATCAATCTAGGCAAATGCGCAATCGCGAGCACAATAGGCGTTGAAAGGTAGGCGGGGGATGGATTTCGTCGAGCACATGACTAGCGAACTGGGGGTTTCCGCAAGGCAAGCGGCGGGAGGTGCCGGGTTGCTGCTGGCAATGGCTCAGCAGCGGCTGCAGCAAGATGAGTTCATGCGGCTGGCCGACACGATCCCGGCCATCTCGGACGTCATCGGCAAAGCTCCACGCGCGGACGCTTCGTCGCGCCATGCGTTGATCGAGAGGTTGAGTCGCTGGTTTGGCGGCTTGGGTGGATTGGCAGGGCTGGCCACTGGCTTCCAGACGCTGGGATGCGACAAGACGATGATCCCCAAGTTCGTCGACTCGCTGGTGTCGTTCGTCCGCGCGAGAAGTGGCGATGAAGTCGCCACACTGCTGCAAGGTGTGTTGCGCTAACCTCAGGAGAACTGCAAAGTCAAAAAATACCGCCAAGGACGCCAAGTGCGCCAAGCAGCTAGCGAGCAAGCGGGCCTGTTATTGAGACTCTCTCAAGATCTATCTTGGCGCACTTGGCGCTCTTGGCGGTTCAATAACGAGACTTTGCAGTTCTCCTGGCGTTAGCCTGACGTGTGTTGAGTTGGGGGGTCGGTTCCGAATAGAATTCGGTGCTTGTATTCGCCGCTGAGTCGCCGAAGCGAAGTGAATATCGAATGTCGAACAAGGAATGTCCAAAGAAGTGTCGCAACAGCACTTCGTCATTCGAAATTCCTTGCTCGATATTCTGCGGTTCCGTATCTCCGTGCTCGCCGTGACTGCGTGGTAAATTCTGTCTATCGATTTGAAGGAAGAAATGGCGCTGCCCGACTACGACAAACTCGGTTCCTTCTACCTGGGCAAGAAACACGATCTTACATCGGACGAGACGCTCGACGAGAAGGTCTTGTACGACAGCAAAGACCTGACGACGCATGCGGTCTGTGTAGGCATGACCGGCAGCGGCAAAACGGGTCTCTGTGTGTCGCTGCTGGAAGAAGCGGCATTGGACGGCGTGCCAGCGATTTGTATCGATCCCAAGGGTGACTTGGGCAACCTGCTGCTTGGGTTTCCCGATTTCGACCCGGCGAAGTTCACCGAATGGGTCGATCCCTCCGCGGCTCAACGAAAGGGCCTGTCGACCGAAGAGATGGGCGCAAACATGGCCGAGCTGTGGAAGAACGGCTTAGCCGATTGGGACCAAGACGGCCAACGCGTCGAGCGATACAACGACACAGTGGAGCGACTGATCTTCACGCCAGGAGCCAGCCATGGCATTCCGCTGACCGTGTTGAAGAGCTTCGACGCGCCGCCCAAAGAACTGCGGGACGATGCCGATGCATTCCGCGCGCGGGTTTCATCGGCTGTGTCGGGGCTGCTGGCACTGTTGGGGATCGATGCCGATCCGGTGCGCAGCCGCGAGCACATCTTCTTATCCAACATCATCACGCACGCGTGGAACGCAGACAACGACCTCGATGTGGGCGAGATGATCGCCGAAATCCAATCGCCGCCATTTGACAAAGTGGGCGTGATGGACCTGGAGACTTTCTATCCCACCAAAGAACGCACGAAGCTGGCGATGGAGCTCAACAACTTGCTGGCGAGTCCCGCGTTCGCTGGCTGGATGACGGGGCAGCCACTTAATGTGCAGCAACTGCTCTACTCTCCCGAGGGCAAGCCACGGCACTCAATCATCTCGATCGCGCACCTCGACGACGCGCAGCGGATGTTCTTTGTGACGATCCTGCTGAACGAGGTGCTCGCGTGGACGCGCACGCAGTCGGGGACCAGCAGCTTGCGGGCGCTACTCTATATGGATGAGGTGTTTGGCTACTTTCCGCCTACCGCAAATCCACCCAGTAAGCAACCGATGCTCACGCTGCTCAAGCAGGCGCGTGCATTCGGATTGGGGGTCGTGCTGGCGACGCAGAACCCTGTAGACCTCGACTACAAGGGACTATCGAACACCGGCACCTGGCTGCTGGGCCGTTTGCAGACCGAGCGCGACAAGATGCGCGTGATGGAGGGGCTCGAAGGCGCGTCTGCCGAGGCCGGCGGATCGTTCGACAAGCAAGCGATGGAGCGAACACTCGCCGGTTTGGGAAGCCGGGTGTTCTTGATGAACAACGTGCACGAGGATGCGCCGCAGGTCTTTCATACTCGCTGGGCGATGTCGTACCTGGCCGGTCCGCTGGCGCGCGATCGCATCAAGCAACTCATGGACCCCGTGCGAGACAAGTTCTTGCCGCCCGAGCCGAAGCCGGCAGAGAAAGCAGAGACTGCCGCTGACGAATCTGAATCAGCAGAGCCAACCGATGAAACAGAATCGCCTACCGACGAGGCGACACCGACTGCTGACCAGAAAAAGATCGAGGCCGCCTACGAACCGAAGCTCAAGAAAGCACTCGAGCGTGAACAACGGGCGAAGGCTTACTATAGCGAACAGTTTTGGCAGGTTCCTGGCAAGCTGTTCTCCTTAGGCTATCGCGGTATCGCCCTGCTTATGGCGATGATCAGCGGTGGTGCGACGAAACGAAAAAGCAGCTCGGCGATGGCAGCATTCGAGAGAACGGTGGCTGAAATCTCCCAGGCGAACACCGCGTGGAGCAAACTCCGCACCGCGCAAGATAGCTACAATCAACTCGAAGCAGAAAAACACGCCAAACTCGGCAGCAAGTCACCGCCTAAGTTACGGAGTGTGTCGCGGCTGATGCACCCCATGATCTGGATCGTCGTGCTGGTGGCGGTTGTTCTGTTAGCGATTGTCGTTGGAGCCGTTACGCTCATGGGCTCTGGTGCCTCGAGTCCATCGCCTTAATTGACTGCACGCGCGACATCGTCGTCTGATTCGTTCACGTGCTCGATTCGCCCGGAACGCCCCTGCTTCGGCAGTCACTACCGGGACGCGCTACGCACTGTTAACGGGAGTGCTGATCAGGAGGACGCTACACCTTATGGGGAGGTGACTGTGCTACATGGGGCCGTAGATGGTGATAGCGGAACTGAGTGGTAAGAGGACACCAATGGAAGCGATATCGATGACGAGTATCTGTATACTGGGAGAAGGCTTGATCCCGAGACTGGGTTGCAGCCAGTGCATGATTTCTCCTGCTTTTTTAGGCAGCGACCGTCGATCGGGTGCGGCCCTATATGTTCCCAACAGCTCCGGAGTTCCACCATCTTCCCAGGATGACCTAGTAACGTTTGATAGGAATGGTGGTGTGCACCCCGTGGTACCAGTGCGTTCGTTACCAGGGCACCCTCAGTAAATGTTCGATGAAATCACAAATCCCCGGTTAGTAGTTGTGGGGCGTCTTCGGTAGCTTCCATGAGAATTCGGCTTAAAGACATCTTATTGTATTTTGTTTACCTTAGCATTCTGCTCACACTGACAATAACGTTTTGGCCTGAACAGCGAGCTACAGAGCCTGAGGGCTGGGACCGCAATAGAATTATTAGGAGCCAAAGTGCTTTATCCACAATAAGGTCGCCTAGTAGCATCACTGTCTGTCTGGTTGAACCTAAACCTAAGGATCTGCGGGGCACGAACCAACTTGCAGAACCTAGTTATCGAGTTGTTGCGGGACCTTTGGAGGTCGACTCTGATGTTTCGGAGAAAATAGCTGGTGAGTTCAGCAGCATCGGCAAGCAGTATAAACTGACTGCAATCAGCTGCATGCCAGCTTACGACCTAAGGTTCGATTTCACAAAAGATTCTTCCTCAGTGAGGGTGTACTTGTGTACTGAAACAACCATATTTGCCGTGTATGAACAAGGACGTTGGGTCGGTGGACATCACGAAGGGATATTGATTCAGCCTTGGGCTAGACGACTCATCGAAGTACTCAGAATTGAAGATAAGAATTCAAAAAATGTCTTGATGCCCGCAGACAACTCCATAATCAACTAATGCTTCGCGACAATCCAATCCAAGGTCGCCGCGGAGCTTTCTACACCTGTGGCCGTATCAATCGTCCTGACGCATTGGTCACTAGCGCCTCTAGCGGTACAATAGTGCCTCTGCCTCAAACCTTCCGGCCGACCGCTATGAAATTTGCTCCGACGCTCTACTTCTGCTCGCTTTGCCTACTGCTGCTAGCAGTTCCTGGGTGTCAGCAACGCGCGGGAAACACGCTGCAAGGCCGCTGGGTGGGGCGACCCGATACCGCCGCGATGCGTGCCAACCGCGAAGCGGAAAAATACGGCGACGAGCGACCTCAGCAGCCCACGTCGAAACTCGCTACCAAATTGTCCGATGATGAGGCTGACGACGACGAGTACGTGACCGACTGGGAAAAGTACGATGTGACGATCACGATGGACTTTGTCAGCAGCGATCAGATCGAGATGACCCTTGACGGCGGTCAGCCGGTCCGCGGAAGCTGGAAAGTCCTCTCCACGTCGCCCACGGGTTGCACCATCGAAGTGACGACCGAGGCGACCGACTCCCAGCAAGCAGAGCCCCAAGAAACGCGCCGGCGATTCGAATTGCTATTCGACGAGCGCGAGGGGGTATGCGTGGGGTTCCAGCTGAGCGAAGCAGGTGCCGACGCCCAGTTGGGCGCACTCTATTTCGCGCGTCCAGCAGACGCAAGTGCCCCTCCGCAGAACTAACGCAGTAACCGCTTCAGGAACGCGACCATGTCAGAACGTGAACGTTGGATCGTCTATCCCCTCTTATTCTTCGCCCTAGGTGCCGCGGTTCGCGACAAAATTCTACATCGCGTCGATGCGAAAGAAATCTACTGCGAAAGCTTAAAGATCGTCGACCAGCATGATCCCCTCGGGCAGGCATTCGTCGAACTGAGTGTCGAACGACAACGCTACAACAACCCGCAGCAGCCTGCCGGGCAGTACGGGTTTCTGCGCTTGACTGACACGGCAAGGAAAGAGATATGTCAGATAGACAATACTAGTTTGAGTATCATCAAGCAGGAGAAATCGGGACGTAAAGAAGCGTGCCAAATCGCCAGTAACAGCTTGAGTATTGTCAGCCAGCAAAAGTCTGGGAACCAGGCATTTGCTGAGTTGGGGATTAAGCAAGCGAAAGGCGACGACCCACTGAGCATGGCCGAGGAAGTCGGCACCTTGCGCCTCGTCGATAGTGACGGACGGGTGGTGTGCAATATCGACGAAAACGCCATCTTGCAGCGCGTCATTAGCAAGCGGCTCGACATTATCGACGACATCGGAAGAGTACGGGCGATCGCGACCACCGAGCCCGCACCCGCCAAACAAATGCCAGACGAGCTACAAACGGTTGCCACCCAAGGTGTCATTTGGTTGAACAACGAACGGGTAATCTCGAAGCTCACTGCCCCCGCAAAGCGTCGATCCATACCGACAACGGAACCATAAATACCGAATTTCTGCCATTTCCGAGCACCAACGAGTTGCCAGCAACCTGCGCGACAGACTACTCTATGGTCTGCCGTTGCCTGCCATCTCCTGTTTCATCAGCTTCAGAATGAGGGTTCTCGCTGCGTTTCTAGTCTCGATTCCAGTGTTGTGCGCGCCAAGCAGGCACGAACCCTGAGTCACCCTTCCCCTAAGAACTCGCGCGAGTTGCTCTTCTCGCACCGAAAAGTTTATGCCCGGCAATTCTCCTGAACATAGTCCGACTCCCAAGACGTTGTCGGACTTGTTGCAGCTGCGAGCCAGACAGTTCCCCGACCGACTTGCGTTTGTGCTGGAGGACGAGACCGGTGCCACCGTTGAGTGGACCTTCGGCGAGTTGGACCAACGCGCGCAGGCGGTTGCAGCATGGCTTTCCGAGCGCACCACGGTCGGCGACCGCGCCTTGCTGGTCTATCCTGCTGGCTTGGATTTCATTGCCGCGTTCTTCGGCTGCTTGTACGCAGGCGTGCTGCCCGTCCCCGCGACGTACCCCAAGCCACGCCGCCCCCTGCCCCGACTCGACACAATCGCCGCCGACTGCGCGCCCACGGTCGTGCTGACGCACAGTTCGGCACTCAACGGGCTGTGTCTCGATCAACAATCGCCGGCGGTGGCTGATCTGACGTGGGAACCGACCGATCAGCTCGCGCCCGTTTCGGATTTCAAGCCCGTCGCGCGCAGCGCGGACGATTTGGCCTTCCTGCAATACACCTCCGGCTCGACATCGCAACCACGAGGAGTGATGATCAGCCATGCCAACTTGCTGCACAATCTGGAATCGATTCGGCAGGGATTCGAGATCGCACCGGCGGACGCGGGCGCACCCGTACCTTCGGGAGTGTTTTGGCTCCCCGCCTATCACGACATGGGACTGATTGGTGGCATCCTCACGCCGATTTATGTTGGCGGGACAAGTTACTTGATCCCGCCGACATCGTTTCTACGTCGTCCGCAACGGTGGTTGGAACTGCTCTCGGAAACCGGCGCGCAGATCAGCGGCGCGCCAAACTTTGGCTACGAGTTGCTAGTGCAGAAGACTACTGAGGAGCAGCGCGCAGCGCTCGACCTGAGCAACTGGCGGCTGGCGTTCTGTGGTGCCGAACCGATTCACCCGGCAACGCTTCGTGATTTCGCCGCGGCATTCGCATCGACAGGATTTCGCGAGGAAGCGTTTTACCCCTGCTACGGCATGGCGGAAGTCACACTGCTAGTGAGCGGCGGCAAAGCGAGCGACGAGTTGAATGTGTTGAGTGTCGAACGTGACCAGTTGCGACAGCATCGAGCCGCGCGCGTCGAATCGAACGACACCTCGGCGCAGCATCTGGTCGGCTGCGGTTCCTCCCTCGATGGGCAACAAATCGAAATCGTCGATCCGCAATCGCAGCAGACTTGCGCGGACGGAAGCGTCGGTGAAATCTGGGTGCGGGGCCGCTCGGTTGCCAATGGCTATTGGAACCTGGACGAAGTGAATCGCGAGGTCTTTCAGGCACAGCTCGCCGATTCCGGCGAGGGGAATTTCCTGCGCACCGGCGACCTTGGCTTCCAACTCGACGGACAGCTGTACATCACCGGGCGGTTGAAGGACGTCATCATTATTCGCGGACGGAATCACTATCCTCAAGACATTGAACGCACGGCCAGCGAGGCGCACCCCGCCGTCGGAATGGGTGCCGCGTTCGCGATCAACGCGGACCGCGAAGAACAGCTGGTTGTCGTGCATCAAATCGAGCGTGAGCATCGCAAAGCGGACTTCGACGAAGTGATTCGCGCCGTGCGCACCGCCATTGTCGAAGAGCACGAACTCGATCCGCAAACGATTGTGTTGATAAAACCAGTCAGTTTGCCAATTACCTCTAGCGGCAAAGTGCAACGCCAGCGCTGCTGCGAGCAATATTTGGCTGGCGAACTGTCTGTGCTAGCCGAGTGGACATCCGAGCCGAAGTCAGAGGAGAGCGCGAAGGCGACCTTGCCTGCGCCAGATTTTCTGCCCAACGTGCTGAATCTCGAAACGAAGACGTTGCAGTCACAGATTGAAGATTGGCTGATTCGCTGGTTGACCGTGCGAGCCGATTTGAAGCCGGACGTGATGCAGCGTGCGACACCCTTCGCCGAGCTAGGCATCGATTCGCTAACGGCCGTGGAGATCAGTCAGGAAATGGACCAGCAGTTGGAGCTGCAACTGCCGCCAATGGTGATCTGGAGTTGCCCGACCTGTGAGGCTTTAGCCGCCTATCTGGCGGAAGAGTTGGTCACCAGCCGCCAGGGTAAGGCGCAGTCGGCCTGAATCTTTCGACATTGCACCGACGATTAGTCGTCGGTCACCGCTGGCAAACTCACGAGTTCTGAATAGCTCGTCGGCCTGACCGCCGTATCGACTCGCACGGAATTGGTATCCACCGCCTCAACGCGGTTGCTTGAGCCTGCCGAACTAGATCGGCCACCATCGAGCGACACCGAAGGAACTTCTGGCTTCCAGCCTGGTGCGGCAGGTGATGGCTCGACGGTCGTCGTAGCAGAAGCGTTGGTTGCCGCCGCACTCGCGACGGTGTTGTCGACGCCGGCGTCGGTTCCAGCTGTCGGTTCGAGCTCCGTGG
The DNA here is from genome assembly GCA_965228965.1 of Bythopirellula sp. Lineage (GTDB taxonomy): Bacteria > Planctomycetota > Planctomycetia > Pirellulales > Lacipirellulaceae > Bythopirellula. Next base: position 2,331,148 of record OZ245849.1, on the reverse strand, counting down.
GTTCAGGCGGTAGGGACTCCACCGGAATGACTTTGTCGAGCCGCTGTTCGTAAGCGCCGTGACTCACCCGGGGAGCGTGATACGAAGAGTAGTTCAGTGGTCGAGCACGACCGCGGAGGCTTTCGCGCCGCATGGCGTCTTGATGGGCCGCCTGTGGCCAGCCTCCTTCGCTAAGGAACACGCCGTCGTAGTCGAGCAAGGTGCCTTTGGCGAAATGAACGTTCTTCACAGCCACCGCATGTTCTGCGAGTGAGCGGAAGTAACGACTCTGGGCGTCGGCCAATCGTCGCTGCGCGTCAAGCAGCAGGTCGAGTGGCGCTTTTTCGGCTTCAAAAGCAGCGCTCACCGCCGCGAGTTGCGTTTGTGCGGCATCGAACCGATTGTACGCCGTCTGTGATACGACATAGGCACGCTGCATCTCGGCCACCGCGTCGGACACATCGTGAAGGACCTGTCGTTCTTGCTCACGAAGTATCGCCCGGGCGCGATGCAGCCTTAGTTCAGCATTCCGTTTGGCAGCAAACGCCCTTCGATAGCCGATCGGTACAGTCAATTCCACACCCAACTGCCATTCTTGGAAGTCGCCGCCGGTGAGATTCTCATAGGCGTTATCAAACGGCGGATTGTTGCCATCGGGATTGAGCAAGTCGTCGCCAAACCCACGCCAGCGGTAACGTCCAACCGTGTCGAGACGTGGCAACAGATGATTCTTGCTGGCGATCCACTCCAACTCGCGACGACGCGCTTCGAAACGTTGTCTTCGTAACTCGGCGCGACGAATGATTGTTTCGTTAGTGACTTGCGGCCAATCAAACTGAACAGGTGCCGTAATCGGCTCCGCCGACGGACGCAGCAGTCGACCATCGCTAGGTGGCAGACCCATCAGCCGGCGCAAGCGACGCTCGGCCACGTGTACGCCACCGTTGCCACGGAAGGTGCCCCCGTCACTGCCATTGCCGGTCTTGGTACCATCGATTAAACGACCGCTAAGTGCGTTTTGCACCTCTTCCTGAAACCGAAAGAACTGCTCACGAGCTTGGGCTTCCTTCTCGGCTTCGCCACCACGTCGACCCGCTTCGAACAGCGCGTGAATCCGCCGCCACGTGTCGAGCGCCGAATCGCGCGCCGCAATCTTGGCATCCAGATCGCGATACGAGAAATACAAATCCCAATAGGCATTCTCAAGGTTGCTAATAAAGTTGCGGACCGAAATCTCGAAATCGGCCAGCTCGATGTCGGTGTTGACGCGAGCAATGAGGACACCGCCGTAGATTCCAGGAATCTGGCTCGGGCCTGCGATCCGATTGAATTGCATGCCCGATCCCTGCAGCAACGGATGCCGGAATTCGGTTTCGATGTTGGCGTTCCACGCGCTGGCGAACAAGTTGCTAGGCGCGTTGTTCGCATCGTAATCGACGTTGTGGCGGAACGTGAACTCCGTACCGGTCACGGCACGTTTGGTCAGTTGTTGCTGCAACACGATCGCGTCTTGCTTGAGGATGCGTGTGCCGCCGCCGAAGAACTCATTGTTGATCGCACGGTCGTTCTTTTCGCCAAAGATACTTGTGGAGAACTGAGCATCGAAGGCACTCAGCGCCGCGTCGACGCCGAACTGCGGATTCGTTTCCGCTAGCGCGGGGCCCCAAACCGTTGACACCGACGCCGGCGAACGTACGATTGTGCCGCCCAAATCGCGCAAGACTTTCGATTGCGATAAGGTCATCTGAATGACCTGCTCAAGGTCGACGTCCCAGTATTCGGGTTCCGCATCGGTGGTGAGCGTCAGCGGCTCGAGGCTGGCCCACTCTCGGGAGGTACTGCTCTGGTTGCCCGACGGGTACTCAATCTGAGTCGCAATCGCGTGGTAGCTGTCCACATCGCTGGTCGCTTTGAAGTCGTGCAGCGATCGCGAACGGCAACCGACCGCAAAGATCTGCACGAAGCAGATCGCGACGATCAGCGGCACTCGGACAGTGGACTTGATAAGCATGCGGGGATTTCTTGTGAGGAATCGTCTGAGTCATTCCGTTCGCCGGCTCTTCGGGACTAGACCAGCGAACGCGCGAACCCATCTGTGGTGGTTCAGCATTCGTTTTCGGCTCCGCATAACTGGCAGAACTACGATTTTCGGCACAAGCGTCAAACTTTGCGCAGCTTGCCAATCTGGGGCGAGCGGAAGTGCCAGCGGTGCATTCTTCCTTCCGCTCGCGCTCGACCAACCGCTTTCTGGCACGGCTTGGATATACTGAGAGGATGAAGTCCCAAGCCGATCCCCACTCGCCCCAGAAAGCTGAAAGCTCTGTCGATGCACCTTTCGACACGGGTTCTGCGGACGGTTGGCATCAGCTCGAAACGTTTGTGGACCAGTTGCAAGAGTCCGCTCATTCGTCGATCGACGCGTCACAGTTTTATCGCGAACTGCTGGACGGGTGCGTCACCCTGCTCGCGGCGCGAGGGGGCGCAGTGTGGCTGCCAGAAACGCGCGGGCGTTGGCGGGCCGACTACCAGATCAATGGTGAGCAGGTGTTTGCCGGCCCAGCCGTTCGCAATGCAGAGCCGCACACCCAGCTACTACGCAACGTCGCCCAAGCCGGCGGTGCAAGCGTACTACAGCCGCACAGCAGCACCCAAGTGGGTGAGAATCGCTCGGAGCTTGTGCTGGCACTGGTGCCTGTTGTCGATTCAAGTCCGTCGAGCGGCTCGCCGACAGCTCATGCGATCGTTGAGTTATTCCTCAGCCCCGGCAGCAGCCCAGCAGTACAAAGGGGTTGGCGGGAGTTACTAGAAACCGTCGCTGTGGTGGCGAGCGATTTTCACTTGCGCGAGCAGCTGCGCACGCTGCGAAGCGAACGCGGGTTGTACGATCAATCGATCGAGTTGATCCAGCGCTTACAACAAAGTCGCCAGCTTCAAGCTACGGCCTACGAAATTGCCAATGAGGGACGGCGATTCGCTGGGGCGGATCGCTTGAGTGTGGTGGCAAAACGAGGCACCGACTGGAAGGTGCTCGCCGCCAGCGGAGTCGAACGCGTCGAACCCCGGGCCGACGTGACCAAGCGCTTGCAGGCGTTAGCCGCGGCAACCTCCGATTGGGGCGAGCCCGTCGAGTACTCCGACGCGGACTCGAAGACCCTGGACGAGTTGCCTCCAGAACTGACACGACTCGTTGAGCAACACGTCGATGAGTCACAAGCACGCACGTTGGTGGCAGCACCGGTGCATGCAGCGGGCACGGCCGAAGAGGACGACCGCACAAAGCCACCGCCGACGATAGCTGTTTTGGTCGCTGAGCAGTTCACCTCGCATAGCGACGACTTCTCGCGACAACGCGTCCTCGAACTGGCAAACATCTGCGCACCCGCACTGACGCAAGCGAGTGACCTCGATCGATTCCCGATGCGCGCCTCGATGCGGTGGGCGAACCGATGGGATCGAGTCTGCACTAAGTTGGGCCTCACGAAACTGGTCACCGCGATCGTGGCGTTCGTTTTGCTCGTCGCGACGCTCGCGCTGGTGCGGATTGACTACGAGATCTCCGCTCCCGCTACTCTGCAGCCATCCATCCAGCGTGATGTGTTCGCCACGACCGATGGCAACGTGGCCGACATCAAGTTTAAGCACGGTGATCAAGTCTCTGCAGGCGACGTGCTTGCGGTTTTGCACGATCCGGAATTGCTACTGAATGTGCAGCGGGTCGACGGTGAAATCGCAACTACTCGCAAGCGGTTGGAAGCGATCGCGGTGACACGCACCGATCGTCAAGTTCGTGAAGAGACCAGCACCGACAAGCTCCCGCTGGCCGCCGAAGCCGAACAATTGGAAAAACGCCTGGCAAGTCTGCTCACGCAGCAGCAGATCCTCGCCAAACGACGCGATGCGCTCACGCTGAAGAGCCCCATCGATGGAACCGTCCTGACGCTTGATGTGCAGAACTTGCTGCGCACGCGCCCCGTCCAGCGTGGGCAGGTGCTGCTGACGGTGTCCGACACTTCGGGGCCATGGCGTTTGGTAGCCGAAGTGCCGCAAGCGCGGATCGGCCAGATCTTGCAAGCCCAGGAAACTGCTTCCCAACAGCTACCCGTCCGCTTTCGGCTAGCTGGCGAAACCGATCAGACTTACGTCGGACAACTCGCGTCGATCAGCACCAACGCCGTTCTCGATACAGACGGATTAGATCAAGAAAGCCCCGCGTTCGAAGTGCGTATCGACATTGATGAAAAGGAAGATTTTCTCCCACGGCCCGGCATGAGCGCGGAAGTGAGAATTCACTGCGGCAGACGCTCGCTTGGCTACGTCTGGCTCCATGACATTTGGGAATCCATTTACAGCTGGTTGGTATTCTGATGTTCTCGCAACGGTCAAATCTGGGTGTGCTACTTTGCGTTCTGCAGTTGCTCAGCGCGCAAGCAATATGGGCCGCCGACCAGTCGACGATACGCGTCGACTCCGTGGTGCTACGCCCTATGCATGCCGCAGAGGTACCCGCCCAGCAAACAGGGCTCCTGCAGAAGATCGTCGTTGCAGAAGGTGAATTCGTCGAGCGTGGGCAACTGCTCGCAGCGATGGACGACCGTCAGGCGAAACTGGCAGTCGCGCGCGCGGAGTTTGAACTGTCGCAGGCAGAGGCCAAGGCCCGAAACGATATCTCCATTCGCTACGCGGACAAAGCCCTGGAGGTCGCCAAGGCCGAACTCAAGCGGTCGAGCGAATCGATCGAGCAGTTCCCCAAGAGCATTTCGCAATCGCAGCTAGACGTCGAGCGGCTCACTATTGAAAAACTCACCTTGGAACGGGAGCAAGCCGAGCACGAGTTGGAGTTGGAACGATACGGAGTGCAACTGAAACAAGCAGAACTCGACGCAGCACGGTTGTTACTTGCACAGCATCAACTCACGGCACCGTTTGACGGCACAGTCGTGCTCGTACGTGGTCGCGTGGGAGAGTGGGTGGAGGTCGGCGATCGCGTGTTGCGTTTGGTTGCCGTCAACCGGCTGCGCGCCGAGGGTTTTCTCCCGGCTGACCAGGCGGACTCGGCCCTGGTCGGCAAGGCGGTCAGCTTCAGCGCTGGCAGCGGTGATCAAGAACAGCAGACCACCGGAATCGTGCGATTTGTCAGCCCCGAAATGGAACCCGTCTCTGGGCAAGTGCGCGTTTGGGCGGAGATTTCCAACGAAGCCAACGCACTACGTCCCGGTCAACAAGGCACCCTTGTCATCGAACCATGAAGCACGGCAATCCGCAATCGCATTCGTCAGTCGAACGACCGCTGGTGCTTCGCGCGCGGGCGGACGTGCAAGTTGCGCCCGTGGAATTTCTGGGACAGACGGCCTACGTTCTGAAAGACCCACTCACGCTGGAGCTGTTTCACCTTTCGTGCGAAGAGTTCTTTCTGTTTGAGCGACTCAAGCAAGCGATATCGCTGAAAGGTTTGCAGCACGCGTTCCAAGAACGTTTCGCCCCGCGGAGAATCACACCTCAGCAATTGCAACACGGTCTGAATCAGCTGCACACGCAGGGCCTATTGCTGAGCGACGCCGCGGGACAAGGCACCGAGCTGCGCGAACGCGGCGAGCGAACCCGTCGCTCCGAGCGCTGGCAGAGCTGGCTCAAGGTGTTGTCGTTCCGCTTGGGGAGTATCGACGCGACGGACTTCATCGACGGCTTGTACCGACGGCTGCGATGGGTCTTTTCTTTGCCAATGCTGGTGTGTGCACTCGGGCTGGTTGCCTACGCCCTGACGATCTTAGTGGGCGGCGGTAGCGAAGTCGTCGGGCGCCTGCCCAACCTGTCGGAGTTAGCTCAACCACGGTACTGGCTGCTCTGGATAGTAACGATCGCGGCGGTCAAAGTCGTTCACGAGTTGGCCCACGCACTGACCTGCAAACACTTTGGTGGTCGGTGCCACGAAATCGGCGTGCTGCTGCTGGCGATGATCCCGTGCCTCTATTGCGATGTGAGTGACATCTGGCGACTGAAGCGCAAGTGGCAGCGGATCGCGGTATCAGCGGCCGGCATGATAACGGAGCTAGTCATCGCTTCGCTGGCACTGCTGGGCTGGTGGTACACGCAGCCTGGCGTACTCAATCTCTGGTGCCTGAGCGTGGTGATCGTGTGCTCTGTCGGCACATTGCTGGTAAATGCCAATCCGTTGCTGCGCTATGACGGTTACTACATCCTTTCAGATTTGGTCGAAGTGCCCAATCTGGCGATGCGTGCTCAAAGTTTGATGCCCGGCGCTTTGCGACGTTGGTTGTTGGCTGAACAACCCACACAAGATCCGTTGCTCAATGCGCGACAACGCAAGGGAATCCTCGTCTACGCGATTGCGGCTCGCGTTTACCTGACGATGGTGCTGGTGGGGATCTTCGCGGTGTTGCTCACGTGGGCAAGACCGTATCAATTGGAGAATCTGGTGTACACCTTGGGCGTCATCAGTTTGGCGGGGATCTTCTATCCACCGCTGCTCAGCGCGTATCGCGTTTGGCGAAATCCGTCCCTCCGGTATCGGATCAGGAAGCCACGATTGGCAGCCATGCTGGCTGTCGTCGCAGGCTTAGTTGCGGCGTTCTTTGGTTGGCCCATCACCCGTTCGGTCACCGGACCAGCAGTGTTCGTGCCAGCCGATGCTAGGCCCGTCTATGTTTCGTCAGCCGGAGAACTGCAGTACATCGCTACGCCGGGCGCGAGAGTCGCCGAGGGCGACGTGATTGCCCGTTTGGGTGACGCAGACGCGCGGCTGGACCTTGCTCGACAACAGGGTGAGGCGGCGGTCACGAAAGTTCGCTACGAGCAGTTCCGCACGATGCGAGCGTGGAATGATGAGGCGGCGGAGCAACTGCCGACCGCCTTGGCTGCCGCAGACGATGCTTCCGCGCGCGCGACGCAATTGCAGCGGCAAGTTGATGAACTCACGATCCACGCGCCCGTCTCGGGAACCATCATCGCACCACCCGAGATGACGCGCGACGAACAGGACAAGTCACAACTGCCAACGTGGTCGGGATCGCCACTCGATGCGCGCAATCTTGGCAGTTGGTTGGACGCAGGCACGGTGCTGTGCTTGGTTGCAGATTCCGATCAACTCGAGGCACTGGTAATGATCGACCAAGCCGATGTTGCGGAAGTGCAGCCAGGTCAGACGGTACGCGTCTTACTCGAATCCTCGCCAGTGACGATTCTGGCTGGCGACGTCGTCCAAGTCGCGCGCCGATCTGCCGAGCGTACGGCAACTTCGCCCAGCCAAGATGCAGGCAAATACCATCTCGTGCAAGTTCGTCTGGAACCGACGGACGCGGCGCTGCTAGTTGGAGCACGCGGCACTGCGAAGATCGAAGCGCGAAGTCGCACGTTGAGTTCGATCGTCGCGACGCAGCTGCGGCAGATGTTGAAACTGCCCTGGTAGCCTACGTCTGTGCTACGGGATAAGCAGAATCAAACCTGCGATGACTCCCGTCTCGACGGCGCTTCCTCCGAAGCTCCAAGGAATCCGATTGCAGCGACGTGGCACGCAGCTTCCCGGTCGATAGTGACCCAGCGTGTAGATGCAGTCCCGCGGTCGTTCCACAACCATCTTGTACGGCAAGGCGGGGATAGCGGCAAAGAAGCGAGCGGCAGAAATGACTGGCTGGAACGCGTAACTGACCGTGTAGCCATATCGTTCCGCATTGATCTCTTCAAAGTACAGCGGACGATGATGCATGCACGTGGCGGACCATTGGACATTTGTGCCTGCCCAGGCACCATAGAGGCGACGGTCGCCCGTTGGTGGAATTTGCGTAGCGCACAACGCGGCAACGTCGGTCGGCAACTTCCCTTCCGGCACTGCGATGCGGGTGGACAACGCGGTTAGCGGCGGTGCTGTGTAGCAGCCACGCGCGTTCGATGGAGTCACCGGCTCGGGCTTCGTGATCTGGGCAGGTGGCTCTGGGGTCGTGGGCAGCGTAACGATTTCTGGTTCCAGCATGGGTGCCACAACCGGCGCGGGAATGTCGATGGTGGCCTCGGGAGGCTCGGTCGCTGGTTCTTCCGCTGCCGGCGGTTTCTCGCTCGTGCGCGACAGATTTGTTCGCCATTTGGTTGCGATGCGAATGGCGGCAGGCGAATCAATCAAGATATCCGCCTTGTCGTCAGGCCACGGCTGCATGTGGCCGGCGGGAACGACGAGGCGGTAATCTAGTGGTTCCTGACCATGAAGCGACACCGAGGCAGTGGTGCAACTCAGGAAGCTGGCCAAGAGAACGGCTAGACTTCCAACGAGTTTTCTTTTTGCCACACGATGCGGGCAGCGCGGAAGGCAGAGTGCAGAGGACATAGTTTGCATCCGATCGCGGTCACGAAATAGCCAGGGACGCGCCGGTTGGCACCGTCGCTGATGGCTCTCTTCGACGTGGCACAATCGGTGTCTACAGCAGATTCGTTGCCCACCGTACAACTGTTGCGAGCCAGAAAACCGGCAGATTTTTTCTATTTTGACAGAGAAAACCAGCGGATTGCCGCAATTGGCGGTTTCCCACGAGTCAACTGTCCCTTGGCGACGCTGAGTCCTCGCAGCCTCAAGGTTTCTCTAATTTGACAAGATTGTAGTTCTGTCGGGATAATAGAAGTTTATCGCATTGCTGGAAGACTATGCATCTGTTGAGCACCGATCGCTCTGCGCGCTATGCGAGGTTAGAGTAGTCGTTATGGGGTTATTCTCTTTATTTAGCAATCGGCTGGGGCGCTACTTCTATGCGCGGCGGGCGGAGGACACCATGCGCCGCTTCCAGCCAGCACCGCTCTCCCCACAGCGGTTAGAGAAGCGACGGGTGCTGGATGCGACCGCCGCGGAGCTGTTGTTTGGCCCGCTGACAGACACGGGCGAGTTCGTGCAAGCGGGGGAGAACCCAGCTGCAAATGGAAGCGAGTCGGACCCAGGCGAATATGAAGGGCCGGCGAACGTCACGCTGTTTCTGGGCGAAAGCGAGATTCTTGAGAACGACGATCTCCAGTTAGCCATCATGTTTGAGAGCGCCAATCCCAACACAACTCACACAGTCGCGATCGATTGGGGAGATGGTTCAGACGTTGAGACGCATGTGCTTGAACCGGGAATTAGCTATCTGGGTGCCTGCCACCATTATCTCGACGATATGCCGACGAATACGGCGGAAGACACTAACACCATCCGAGTTCGCGTTACTGATGCCGCTGGCAACGAGGCGTCGGCGACCGCACCGGTGATCGTCAAGAACGTCGCGCCGACGATCGAAACCCTGTCGATCACCTCGCCCATTGTTGAGGGCAACTTTGCCGTTTTGACCGGCACGTTCAGCGACCCAGGAACTCAAGACACCTACCTGCTCGATATCGATTGGGATGGTGATTTAAACTTCGACGAAACGGTGGAAGTCAGTGGCGGCGCGTTCGAGGTCTCTCGGTTGTTTCCCGATGACAATCCTACGAGAACCTTGAGCGACACCTTCGACGTGACCGTCCGACTGCGTGACGACGACACCGGCAGCGATACCAAGAGTGTGCCGCTGACGGTAGTGGACGAATCGCCGTTCAACGTGCAGATCGAGGCATTAGGAGCCGTCGACGAGAATGGATTCGCAGAGATTCGTGTGACGTTTGAGGATTTCGGCGTCGAGGACACGCACTTCGCGAGCATCAACTGGGGCGATGGTTCGCCCATCGAGCGCGTCGACATCGAGCCCGGCGAACGCAGTTTCACGGCCAGACATCAGTATCTCGACGACGATCCCAGCGGCACCAGCGCCGATAGCTATCTGATTCGCGTCGGCATTATCAACGACGATCTCGGCCGAAGTGTGCCGCGGGCAACCACCGAGGTGCTGGTCAACAACGTTGAACCGGTGCTGAAGGTGGCAGCGGATCAAGAAGTTGACGAAGGTGCGCTCCTCGATCTTACCGGCGGCGGCTTGGGTGCGTTCACGGACGTGGGCACGCGCGACACGCACACTGCGATCGTCGACTGGGGAGACGGCTCAATGGTTGAGACCGTTACGATCGACCAATCAGCCGGTTCGGGCACGCTCAGCGGAAGCCACATCTATGCTGACAACGGTGAATACACCGTTACGGTCACACTGGCTGACGATGACCTTGGCACGACCGTGGAAACGTTCCGCGTGCTGGTCAACAACGTTGACCCGATGCTCGCTGGCACCGAGCCGATACCCCAGGTGAACGAAGGGCAGGCATTCACGTTGTCTGAGTTGGGCATCTCGCTCACCGACCCGGGCTTTGACAATCCGCTGAATCCGAACTCCGAGAACGAAGAAGGCGGCAGTGTCGAGACTTTCACGGCAGCCACGATTAACTGGGGCGACGGAACTGCCGTCGAGGCCCTTGGAGTCGTTAACCGCGTGAGCGGCGAGCCTGGGATCGCCACGACGGCAGAGTTTGCACCGCTGGAGCACACCTTCGCCGACAACGGGCTCTACACCGTCACGATCACCGTCGGTGACGACGATGGCGACCCCGTGATGCGAACCTTCCAGATCGAAGTCAACAACGTCGCGCCAATGCTCGAACTGACTGAGCGCGAACTTGTGATCCGTGAGAGCGAGACCCTCGACCTGTTCGACCTGGGCATGTTCTCCGATCCCGGCTTCAGTAACCCGCTGAATGTTGGCGACCCGTCCAACGGTGGTGAAGTTGAGGAGACGTTCACTTACACAATCGATTGGGGCGACGGCACCGTTGAGATGGGCCAGCTGCCGGCGACCGTCTTGAATGGCTCGGTCGGCAAAGACACCCTCGGCACACTCGTCGACCAGCATCAATACCTCGACAACGACGAAGACAACCTTTACACGATCAAAGTTACGCTCAGCGATGACGATGGCGGCACGGTCACCCGAGAGATCACCGCCAAGGTCCTGAACGTCAACCCCACGCTGATCCCCATCATCTCAGCCACCGACGTCAACACACGCGGCGAAACGACGATCGTCATCGAGTTTGACGATCCCGGTACCGAGACGCTGACCGTGTGGGTCGACTGGGGCGACAAGCTGGAACTCGTTCCCGCAGAGCGTTTCGTACCTGAAACCGCGGTACCAGGTCCGGGGACGAAGACCCTCACCTTGCAGCATCGCTACGATGGTCCGCCCGATCCGACCAGCCCTGCTTCCGACATTGTGATTTCAGTCTTCGTCCGCGACGACGACTTTGGATTCCCGTTGGTGGTTGATCCGGGACAGAGCGAAACCCAGATGGTCGCGATCAGCAATCCGGGAACTGGTGGCGATCCGGTCGCGATCGACACGACACCAGAAGTGCCGAGGTTGTTGTTTCCGCAACAAGACGAGGCGACGTTCTTCTTCGCAGCCTCGAACTCCGATGAAGCCAACGCTCAGACGACCGACTTGCGTACCGCCGTGGGCGATACCCAATCAACAACCGATCGCTATCTTGAACTGCGTGTGATCGATCCCGCGACTGGAGAAGAAAGCGAAGGCTACCGACTCAAGGACGAAGTGCTCGAAGACCTACCCGGTTTTTTCCGGACACTTCCAGACAATCGCTATGCCATTTACCTGGTTCGTACCGAGACCAACACGCGTCGGTTGGTGATCGAAATCTACGTCCGCAACGGTAAGGTCATCGACCCGGGTGACGATTCCGAAGGCACACGCGATCGTCCGCCCACCGACGAAACCGACCAGAACGAGCAGGAAGTCACGCCCGAGCAAGAGCCGATTCTCAATCCCGCTCAACCCGCCACTCAAGAGACTGAGCCCGCGGAGGACGCAGATTCCACGGAGATACCTACGGAGAACCAAAGCGGAGTGAGCCCCTCGCCGAACAATGTGCGACTGAGACTGCTACTGGGCAGCACACTGGTCGGATTGGCCGCCTCCGAAGCGGGCCGATCCTGGTCCCAGGAAGTTGGGAAAGCTCTCGCCTCGGCAGATACCAAACACTGGAGCGCGTTGCGTCGTCGATTGCACAAGAGAAATAACTCGGATAAACGGAAAAACGAGTAGTCGGGTGCTTTTCTCGGCTGGTTCAAATTACAATCGAAGAGTATGCCTGATGGGCTGCTCTTCGCCTCTTCACAATTGGATCCTCGATGCCGACCTGCCACGCCTGCAATGCTGAGATCGACGCCAAGTCGCGTGCCGCAGGCAGATGCGGCAAATGCGGTGCGGTATTGCGCGCGGTTCCACAACGTAAGATTCAGGACGTCCGCGACACGCTGGATCAAGGTCTATCGACGGCTGAGGACTCCGACCATCCCACAAATGCGGAGCCGCCCAGCGAACTGGACACACTCGACCCAAACGCCCAGGACGATACCACACCGAGTATCAACCCGGATACGATCCAGACGATGGAACTTCCGACCTCAGAAGTTCCAGCGAGCGACGAGCAAACCTCGTCGGCTAAACCGGGAACCGTTGCTTTTTCGGCGGAGCAAACGATCGACTTCTCAAGCACGTCGCTGGGCGATGCTTCCATCGATATCGACGTGACCGACAGCATGGTCACCGCGCAGTGGCTGGACAATGTCGCCGGGGGCGAAAACGACCCCGACATGACGATCAAGCAGAAGGAGACCATTCACAGTGAGGCGCAAACGCGGTCTTCGCTGATCGTCAAATCGCGGCAAGTGAGGAGCCCGAGCGAAGTCAACATTCCGGTCAGTTCCGTCGCAGACGCACCCGACTACGAGTTGCTTGACGTAATCGGTGAGGGCGGTATGGGCGTCGTCTACGCGGCGAAGCAATCCTCCATCGCGCGTACCGTTGCGGTCAAAATGCTCAAAGGCACCGAAGAGCAGACTCTGGAGCAGCGCGAGAAATTTATCTCCGAGGCGGTCGTTACCGGTGAGCTCGATCACCCGAATATCGTGCCGATCTACGATCTCGGGTCCAACGATTCCGGCGCGCTGTTCTACTCAATGAAGCGAGTCCGTGGCACTCCTTGGGATGATGTGTTCGGAGAAAACTCGCTGGACGAGAATCTCAATATCCTAATGCGCGTCGCGGACGCGATTGCCTTTGCGCACGCCAACGGGGTGCTGCATCGCGATCTCAAGCCTGAGAACGTCATGCTCGGCGACTTCGGCGAAGTGCTGGTCATGGACTGGGGATTGGCACGAATCAGTGCCGACTTTCCCAACGCCGAGGCGGTCAGCCAATCGGATGTCATGGGCGGCACGCCAGCGTACATGGCGCCGGAGATGGCGACCGGCCCGGTCAACGAAATCACAACCGCCAGCGACATCTACCTCCTGGGCGCGATTCTCTTCGAGATCATCACCGATCGCCCACCGCACTCCGGCAAAACGGTGATGGCCTGCCTGTTCTCGGCAGCCAAGAACAAGTTCGTCGATAGCAACGCCTCGGGCGAGTTGTTTGACATCGCGATGAAGGCGATGGCCACCAAGCCGACCGATCGGTACGCGACGGTGCAAGACTTCCAGGCGGCGATTCGGCAGTATCAATCGCACTCGGAAAGCGTGCTGCTGACCGACAGCGCGTCGAAAAATCTGGAAGCAGCCATCGACGCCGATGACTACGACCTTTACTCCCGCGCGGTTCACGGGTTCGAAGAAGCCGTCGCGATGTGGTCGGGCAACGAGCGCGCGAAGGCGCTGCTCACGGCATCGCGTGCTGCCTACGCCCAGGCGGCCTTGGAAAAAAGTGACTTCGACCTTGGCATCTCGCTGCTCGATGCGGATGAGCCCGAGCACCAGGAGTTGATGGCCCAGCTGGTTGCCGGGCGAGACGAGCGTGATTCTCGCAATCGGCGCTTGGCATGGATGAAGCGTGCGATCGCAGCACTGGTGCTGGCAGTGGTGGGAATCGTCTCGGTCTCCTACTTTGCTGTCCGCGCGCAACGGAACGAGGCCGTCAAGCAGCGTGAGATCGCGGTCGAGGCACGTGAAGAAGAAGAAAAGCAACGCAAAGAGGCAGTCGCACAACGTAAAGAAGCCGTCGCCCAGCGTACCGAGGCCGTTGCCCAGCGCAAGCGGGCTGAGGTACAGGAACAGATCGCCAACGAACAGCGTGACGAGGCGGAGAAGCAGAAGGAACTCGCCGTCAAAGCCAAACAGGCGGAAGAATACGAAGCCTACGTCGCGCGTATTGGTCTAGCCAATGCGAAGATCGAAGAGAACGCCTTTGTGCGTGCTCTGGAACTACTTCAGCAATGCGACCCCAAACTACGACATTGGGAGTGGGGTCGGCTGTCCCATCTTTGCCGCCTGAGCCGCAGAACCTGGCGCATGGATGGCCCGGTCGAAGCCGTGGCAATTTCTGCGGACGGGCGCTACTACCTAAGCGGTGACTGGGATGGTAAGGCGAAGCTCTTGGACGCCGCGACGGGTGCCACACTGCACACGATCGAGCACGGTCAGTACGTTCATGCGGTTGCCTTCGATCCGTCCAGTCGTCGCTTTGCAACCGGCAGCAGTGACAAGACCGTCCACATCTACGATATCGAAAGTGGCGAGTTGGTACAGACACTCGCCGGACATGAAGACGCCGTTGTGAGCGTTCGTTTCTCGTCCGATGGAAAGCAACTACTGTCGGCGGGTTTCGATAATACCGCCCGTCTTTGGAATGCTGAGACCGGCGAGCTGGAGCAGACGCTCAAAGGGCATAGCTGGTGGGTCTGGGCGGCTGAGTTCTCGCCCGACGACAGTCAACTCGTCACGGTGAGCCAAGATGGGAACGCTATCGTTTGGCGACGCGACGATCAGGGCGTCTATCAAACACAAACGGAATTCGCCAAACACGATGGCCCGGTCTACGCGGCGCAATTTTCGCCGGACGGCCAATCGATCGCCACGGCCGGACACGACCGCCGCGTGTTGCTGTGGAGACCCGAGGACGTCCGACCAATCGACATCGACCGCAGGCTCAACGACGAAGGTGATCCGCCCTCGCCCTTCCAACAGTTGGCTCAGCACGACGGGCCGATACGCGGATTGGCCTTTTCGCCCGACGGTCAGCAGCTCGTATCCGGTGGTCAGGACAATGTCTTACGCGTTTGGGACTTTGCGATCGGTCGTGAGCGTACCGTCCTGCGAGGCCACGCCAGCCATGTGCGCGACTGTGTGTACTCGCCAGATGGTAACACGCTTCTCTCCGCGGGTCGTGACCAGCAAGTGAAGCTCTGGCAGCCAAAAAACTATGGCGAAGCGATTTTCCTAGGTCGGCAGGCTGACCGATCGGCAAGCGACGCGGTGCTGTCGGCGCGATTCTCACGCGATGGGCAACGCATTGTCACTGCCAGTCGCGATCGGACTGCCACGCTGTGGGATACCGTGCAGCAAACGCCATTGCAGTCGTTCGCCGAAGGCCACGACTTCTTGGCTTCCACGGCGGTGTTCTTTGCTGACGGGACGAGACTCGCCACGGGTGCCGGGGATGGAACCGTGCGAATCTGGGACGTCGCGATGGGCACTGAAGTCTTGAAGCTAGAAGGGACCGGCCGCACCGCCTCGTTAGCCGTATCTTCGGATGGCCGCTGGATTGCAACAGGCACGACTGGCACAAACGCCCTGGTGTGGAACGCGCAGACGGGCGAGCAAGTGGCTGTTCTCTCCGGACACGAAAAAACGGTCACGGCACTTTGCTTCGCCCCCGACGGGCTGACCGTGGCCAGCGGCGACGACTTGGGGCGTTGCCGACTTTGGAATCTCCAAAGCGATTCCAACGCGTGGGTAGGATCGCATTGGTTGCGCGGTCACAGCCGCTCGATCACTGCGATGGCTTTCGTCGCGCAGGGCACGAAGTTGGTCACCGCCAGCGGCGACAACACCTGCGCCCAATGGGACATTGCCTCCGGCGAGGAGATCACTGAACTGGTACTGAAGCATCCCAATCGAATCGCTGATCTCTCGGTCTCGGTCGATGGCACCAAGGCACTCACGGCATGCGATGACGGCAAGCTACGACTGTGGTCGCTGACCGATGCTGCCTTGTTGACGGAAATCGCACCCGCCGAGGAAGTCGTGTTTACGTCCGCTGACCTCGCGCCCGATGGCACGCTGGCAGCGACGGTTTCGGTCACCAAGGGCACTGCTGGCAAATCACGGCAAGAAGCCGTTCGCATATGGAATCTCCTCACAGGCGAAGAAGTGCGAGACGGTGACGAGCCCGCCTGGATGGACTTTTCCGCGCAGTCTGGCGTACTTTGGGCCGCGCGCTTCCATCCCCAAGGTGACCAAGTGCTGACGATTGGCGGCAACGATGCTCGGTTGTGGAGCATCGCGTCGCGTGAGCCCATCGTCCGCTTCAGCCCGCACGGCGCAGTTGCCGCAGCCGACATTTCGCCCAATGGCGAGTTGCTGGCAACCGGGAGTTGGGACCGGTCAGCAAAGATCTGGGACGTCGCGTCGGGGCAGGCAATTCGCAAGCTCGACGGTCTGCACGAAGGCTACGTCAACAGCGTTGAGTTCTCGCCCGATGGCCAGACCATCCTCACCGGCAGCGACGATCGCACCGCCAGGCTATGGGACGTTGCGACGGGCGAGCCGAGCGAAACCGTCTTCCGCGGGCATCAATCCCGCGTGCGTCAGGCGAGTTTCTCGCAGGATGGCACTTTGGTACTCACGGCTTCCAGTGACAAGACGGCACGCATCTGGGATGCTCGAACCGGCGAGGCACTAACGACTCTCAGCGGGCACGAATGGGGCGTGCTCTGTGGTGAGTTCTCGCGTGACGGCAAACGAGTGATCACCGGCAGCGAAGACAACACCGCATTGATCTGGAACGCTAGCACAGGCGAGTCGTTGTTGCGCCTGGCGGGGCACACCGACAGCATCACTAGCGTCGCGTTTTCGCCCGACGGTCGTCGCGCAATGACCGCCAGCCAAGACAACACCGCCAAGCTCTGGGATGCTGAGACTGGCAAGGAGATTCTCACTCTCTTGGGTCACGATCAGGAGCTGACCTCCGTCAGCTTCTCTCCTGACGGCGATTCGGTGCTCACCAGCGGTCGCGATGGCGCGATCATTCTCTGGCCCGCTATAGACTGGCGCACCGATCCCATGCGTCAGGCGCGAATGCCACTTCGCTAGCGGTCCATCCCCCAGTCTGGGGTGGAACAATCGAATCCACCCTCAAGAGTTGCCCAGTCGTCACCGATACTAAGGACAAGATCGGGCTACGCGCGACCGAGGTTCGCAACCGTTGCGTGCTAGCATGGATCGACTCAACTCTCATTGTCGAACAAGGATGGATCGACGTGTCGCACTACACACGCCCCGACAACACACCATCGACGCCTCCGACTCGGCAACGGCCCATCGTCCTGGCGCGCCTCCCTCGGATCGGAGCCTCCAGTCCCGCCGTGACGACGGCTGTCCGCAGCACCCCGGCGCCCGAACCTGCTCCCGCGGTTCCGCCTCCCGAACAGATGCCACGACTCGAGCTGCGCACCCAGCTCAACGAGCGTATCAAGCTCCACGTCGCGGAACGGCCCGATGATCAACAGAGCGCCAAGACCGTCTACTACGCCGAACGCGAGCACGTCCGAACGCCTGCCGACACAACCGGCGACAACCCGCCTGAACCGTCCGTTCGCCATCAACGCACCCGCTCACACCGACGCGCTAACGACTCACGTCCCGTCACGCTGGGTGAAAAGCTCTTTCAACTGCACAATCATCTCTCGCCACATGCCGGACTGATCGTCGCACTGGCTCTGGTTGCTTCTGCTGGTTTGCTCTACTGGCTGATTGTCGGACCGGCCCAACTACCCGCACCGCAGTACGACAACATCGGTAACGAGATCCAAATTGAAGGCCTAGGTGAAAGTGCCCACCAAATGCCTGAGAACTACGTACCACAGTTCGCGGCAGAAGCCCCACAGTCCGATGTCACTCAGCAGTCTGAGGATCAATGGAACGAGATTACTCTGCCAACACCGCCGGCATCGGCAGAACCCAACCAGCTCCCACCGCTGGAGCAGGACTCGCTGAAGCCGGAATCAAACGATACCGCTGACGCCTCGCCGTATCCTAAGTCACTCGCCTCCCAGCCGTTGGACTTCTCGAAGGTCACAACGCCTGCCGCGAATCCACAGAGCGCCGACCAAGTATGGATGTTGCCGGAAGTCGCCCGCCGACCATCCCCTTCGACTAATCGCTAGCTGCCGACGGACCAAACGACTATGAGCCAAATCGACCAAGCTTTCATTCAGGCTTACTCGTCACCACAAAAGCCGGCCAATGCGCCCGACGTTGGTGATGTGCCTGTGATGGCCAATCATCCGGCCACGACTGGCGTCTCCCAAGCTCCGCACTTCCAGTCGCAGTTCGGAGCGAACAACACGAACGCACCGCAGGCCCCGATCAGCCAGCAGACGCTGCCTACGGATGTAGCCACACCGGCTGCAGCCCCTCCTCCAACGGCGCAGCCCACGACGCATCATTATTCGCCTGAACCCATTCCTGCGCCGCACATTCAGGTTGCTAGCACTCCGCCAGCGGCAGCGGCGCCTGCATCTCAGCCATCACCACCAGCCAATATCGCGGCTCCCACGACGGAGCGTCGCCCGCTGTCAACGTTTTCTGCGCCCGAGCCTCAGCCGACGATTGCGTTCAACCCCGTGTACGAGGTCGACGCCTTTCGCTGGCCGAAGATCACCGACGAATTGCTGGCAGCGCACCACGAATTGCTGATCCCGGTGGCAGACTACCTGCTCGACGTGAACGAACAAGGCCGTTCGCTGGTGGGCTTTGCCGGAACGCGGCCCAATGTCGGTTGCTCAACGTTGTTGCTCAGCCTGGCTCGGCTGATGGGCAGCGTTGGCAAGTCGGTCGCGATCGTTGACGCGAACTTCGCCAAGGCGTCGCTCGCTCGTGATCTCGGCATCGAAGTCGAAACCGGTTGGGAACATGTGCTTACCGGCGAGTTGCCTCTTGCCGAGTGCGTGGTCAAGTCGCTCAACGATCGGATGACCCTATTGCCACTCGCCCAACCACATCCGCACGCCAACGAACTACTTAGCAGCATACAAACCTCCGTCACAGCCGGTGTCTTGCGCTATCACTACGACCTGGTGCTGTTCAACCTGGGCGACGCTAGCGCCCCACCGCAAGACGCGGCCGCGTTTAGCGTGATGCAACATTGCCGACTCGATGCGAACCTAATCGTCGCCGATGGCGATCGGACCGGCATCGAACCAATCGACACACTGCTCGCGTTATTCGGTGACACTTGCCTGGGAGTGATTGGCAACTCGGCTGCGTGATGCGAATTGATTGTAGATTCCTAACTGACCAGTAGGCACGCTCCTCATGTATGAAGACTATTGGCAACTTGCCAGCAAACCGTTCGAACCCACCGCGACTGAGGCCTTCCGCTTCGCATCCGGTTCGCAGCAGGCAGCGCTACACAAACTTCGCTACGCGGTCGAAAGTCGGCGCGGCGCGGCGTTGCTGGCGGGTCCCTCGGGCACCGGCAAGACGTTGCTGACCGACATGTTGAGCGAACAGTTGGGCGAGAACGTCGGCAAGTTCGTCCGCGTGGTGTTCCCGCTAATGTCGAGTCGCGACTTTCTCGTCTACCTGGCCGAGCAGTTTGGCGCTCCGCCGGCAGACCCTCAGCAACACACCGTCGAGGAGAGTCTACGTCGTTTGGAGTTCGCCTTTCAGGAAAGCAACCGCCGTGGGCAACACGCCGTGATCGTCGTCGACGAGGCGCATGTGCTCGAAGACTGTGGCCTGCTGGAAACGTTGCGTCTGCTGCTGAACCTCCAATCCGACGGCCAAGCCGCGTTTACGTTGCTGCTCGCTGGTCAAACCGCGCTGCTGTCGGCACTCGAGCGCAATGCTACGCTCGACGAACGTCTGGACATGAAGATGCTGCTGCAGCCCTTCACCGCCACCGAGACGATCGACTATGTGAATCACCGCCTGCTAGCCGCCGGTGCTACGCGCGAAATCTTCGCACCCGATGCGCTGGAAATCGCTCATCAACTTACCGGGGGCGTTCCGCGCCAACTCAACCGACTTTGCGACCTGGCCCTGGTCGTCGGTTTCGCCGCGCGGCAACACACGATCGACGCCGCCCAAATCGAGTCGGTCAACGCAGAACTCGTCACGATCTCCGCCGCTGCGTGAACGCCGCGGTCTGCTGCTCGTGCGCAAACGAGTGCCTTGCTAGGCGTTGCTCGCGCGCTCGAGGCTGCCGGGTTTTTCAGGTCTTGACGCACCTCGCCGTTACGCGTTCCTTCAACGGAGCAACTCGGTCGGTGTGCAGTTTCCCCCTCACCCAACCTCTCCCCCAGCGTTCTGAAACTGAGGAGTGCTTGCGCGCCTCTAAGTCGACTTTGATTCTCGGGGAGAGGAGCCATCGATCGGCTCGCCGCCGCGTCCCAGATCTGCGAACTACTCCATTGAAATACACTCACAGTTATGAAAGGTTTTTCGTTTTCGTTTTCAAAACCACCCGCACGACGCGTGCAAGTTTTTCGAAAAACAGCGGGAAATCTAGCTATTTCGTGTTTCGGCAAGCCCGGCTGAGGACCCGGTTTTGAAAGGTTGCGTCGTCTGACCTTTCAAAACCTCCCCGAACGCGCTACGTACCACTCCCACGAGTCAGCTCAGCGGCAAGAGAGTCGAACTCCACGTCCCAAGCTCACAAAGACCGCCCCGCGCACATTGCGACTCAAGCATTCTACTCCATCGCGTGGCCCATTTTCATCAAGAAAACACTGGGCATTTCTGAACCGGAAGGGAGTACGGCAGGACCGTGGCTAACGAACTGGCATAAAAGAAAATTACCACGGAGTCACGGAGGGCACGGGGAAGCGCCTCGAAATACTTCGCTTGGCATCTGATCGTCGCCTACTCCGTGTTCTCCGTGACTCCGTGGTGAAGCTCTCTGAGCAGCACTCCCCACTGTATGTCGCAACCTGCGCAGTCCGATAGGGCAAAGGTAATTACGCCGGTTCGCTTTCGATTCGCGGGAAATCGCAGGAATAGCTGAGCATTTGTCCCGACTATTGAGTCTGTGGTAAGATTACACTCATCTCATTTCGCGATCTGTCGCGGTGAGTTGGGGCGAGCAGTATCCACGAAGAGGCAACTGTGATAACTCGTTGCGAAAGTCTCATTAGCAGTCGTCCGTTCATTCGACGACAGGCGATGCCTGTTTTCGCGCGCATCGGCTGCGACTTACGAGCTCTCGTGTGCATCTTGTTGTCGCAAGTAGCGGGCCACGCCGCTCATTTGCCGATCTTTGCGACGACCCAAAAGAGAAATAGCTCCAGGCATTGTCCGTCTGTGAGTCTCGATCGATCCCCTATTCATTTTCCATTCCGGGATCATCAATCCTATTTATTACCATCATTTCATTTCTTTCTGGAGGCATCATTGTGTCCAAGTTTCATGAAGTCGCCGTACGCGCAGACCTGGCGGTATGTGAAGGTCTTTTGCGATGCAGGCACGCGCTGTCGTTGCCTAGCGAGTCGCCGGGAACACCCCGTGTTCGCTTTTGCAGGACGGTCGAGTCGACTCCCACCCGGTCCTTGAAAAGCTGTTGGTTGCGAATTCTGACGAGCCATGCAGCTCTCGGTCTGCTAACCGGAGCAGTCTTCCTTCTCATTAATTCGTCGTCAACTGCCCAAGTGTTTGACGCGGGGCCGTCCGACTCGTCGTTGTTCACGACCGTAATCAATTTACCTCCCGATCCAAACATCGGCGATGGCGAGGGAATTGGCGATTCAACCCAACTGAACATCGCCGCTGGTGGAGTCGTCGGCGACGATTTCACCGTGAATAGCGGCGGCGAGGTGAACATTCGTGGCGGTCTCGTGGGTCAGAGCTTTGAGACTCTTTCTGGCAGCGAGGTGAACATCAGTGGGGGTACCGTCGACGACCGCTTCATCGCTGGCGATGGCAGCGTAGTCGACATCAGCGGCGGTACCGTGGGTGCGGAATTCGAAGTGGAAAGAACCAGCGAAGTCACCATCCGTGGCGGTACCGTCGGCCGTGGCTTCAGATACTTCAGTCCCATCGGAAATCTCGGCAAGGTGGAATTGATCGGTGGGGAGTTCATGCTCAATGGCATGCCATACACGGATTCGACGATCACGCTGGCGCGGCGACCCCCAGGTATATTTACCGGCACGCTGGCGGACGGATCGTCGTTCATTTTTACCAGCGTAGTCGATGCGCTCAACGAAGTGACGTTGACTCCAGCGCCACTCCCGCCTCTAGACATCACGCCGCAGGTCGTGAATAGCGATATCACAGCCGCATCACCTGCGGGCCTGCGTGCGGGCCAGACGATGACGGCCCGCTCCGGAGGAGTGCTGGGCGACAACTTCGCGGTGGTTGACGCGATGCTGAACATCGAGGGTGGCGACGTGGGCGACGGGCTGGAGATCGCTGGTGGTACCGTCAATATCCGCAGTGGCGACGTCGGTGAGTTCTTCGCATACACCGGTAGCGAAGTGAACATCAGCGGTGGGAACGTGGCGAAATTTGGCGCCGACGGCAGCGATGTGATCATCAGCGGGGGTACCGTCGGCGATCATAGCGCGGTTGGAGGCGGCAGCGTCGTCATAACTGGCGGCAACGTGGGCATGTTCTTCCGGGCTAGCTCTGTCGTAGACATCAGCGGAGGCAGCGTAGGTGATCGCATGGAGGCCCCCTCCGGCAGTGTGGTGAACATCAGCGACGGCAGCGTAGGCGAATTCTTCGAAGCCCAATCCGGCAGTGTGGTAAACATCAGTGGCGGTAGCGTAGGCGAATCGTTCCGCGCACACTCCGTGGTCAACATCAGCGGCGGCGAGTTGGGCAACAGGTTCGATGCCTTCACCGGCAGTGTGGTGAATGTTAGCGGAGGTAACGTATCTGACGGCTTCAACGCCAATGACGGCAGCGTCGTGAACCTCCGTGGCGGTAGTGTGGGTAACGACTTCGATGCTCTGCCAGGGAGCGTAATCAAGATCAGCGGCGGCAGCGTAGGCGAAGGTTTTTCCGCATTCCACAGCAGCGAGGTGCATCTCTTCGGGACCGAGTTCTTTCTCGATGGCACACTGCTCGACACGCTGGTTCAGGACGAACCGTTCATCATCACCAATCGTGGTGGCCAGATACTCTCGGGTACGCTGGCCAACGGTTCGGCGTTTCGCTTCGTCCTTGACGAGACGCGCCTCGGTGAGCACTACTTCTCCATCGACACGTTGCTGACGGTCACGCTAGTGCCCGAGCCTAGTTCGGCCGTGCTCCTGCTACTGGCCGGCGGCGGATTGCTGGCCCGGTGGCGATGCAGCAGGCGTGCTCGGTGATAGCGACGGGATTTACGGATGGTACCTTGCACCGTGAGAACTCGTTTGCTGGATTGTTCCTATCAGTTTAGAATTGCAAACGTTGACGCTTCGATTCGCTAATAATCTGGGGCTTTCGATTCATCCAATTTTCCCGAAGTGATAAGGGAACTCACCACGGAGTCACGGAGAGCACGGGGAAGAGCAGCAATTCGTTCGGCATATTGTTTCGTTGCTTGCCGACTCTGTGTCCTCTGTGTCTCCGTGGTAAATCCATTCACTCAGAAGTAACCTCCTAGCCAACCGCAGACGAAAGCTGCTAATGATACGCAACCTGATCATCGCCCTCTTCGCCTCGACGCTCGCAGCCACAGCTGCCAGCGCCGACGTCAACGGCCCCGGTCCCTCCGACCCGAACGACTTCGACACGGTCATCAATCTGCCAGGCGACGAAGCATTGCTGGGCAGGAGGATCGGCAACGCCGCTGGCGACGCAACCCCAACGATCCAGCTCAACGTGGCTGACGGCGGAAGTGTAGGCAGCAGCTTTGGCGCCTCGTCCGGGAGCGAGATCAACATTAGCGGCGGCGACGTAGGCGAGTACTTTGACGCTTATTTTGGGAGCGAGGTCAATATCAGTGGCGGAAGCGTGGATCATAGTTTTGGTGCGAACCGCGGTAGCGAAGTGAACATTAGTGGCGGGAGCGTAAACTACCACTTTCGCGCGCATGCTGATAGTAACGTAAACATTAGCGGTGGCAGCATCGGTCGCTTTTTTCGTGCCGACTCCCGCAGCAAAGTAAGCATCAGTGGTGGCAGTATAGGTCACGATTTCAAGGCAGAGTTCGGCACTGTCGAGTTGAGCGGTAGTGAGTTCCTACTCAACGGCATCCCCTTTTCCGAATCGCGGATCACGATTGGGGACAACGATGTGTTCACCGGCACGCTGGCCGACGGATCGTCGTTCATCTTTAGCTCCATAGTCGGAGACCAGCTGAATTTCGCAAAGCTAAGTGAGGTGCCGGTACCGCCACTGAACACAACGCCGCGAGTCGTAAACACTGATGTATCAACGATAGCGCCTTCAGGTCTGCGTGCGGGTCAAACACTCTTGCTCCAACCCGACGGAGTACTAGGTGATGCCTTTGCCGTAGTCGACGCGACGCTAAACATCGAAGGTGGCACGGTCGGCCGCGGAACAGAAGTCACCCGAGGTGTGGTCAACATCAGCGGCAGCGCCAGCGTAGATACCTTCTTCTACGCCTACGCCGATAGCAAGGTGAATATCAGGGGCGGCAGTGTCGGTAGATTCTTATATTCTTACGACGGAAGCGAAGTGAACATAAGCGGGGGTAGTGTCGGTGACTTTCTTCGAGCCTTATCTGGCGGCGTCGTGAACATCAGCGGCGGAAGCGTGGGTGACGGCTTCTTCATTTATGCGGGCAGCAAGGTCAACATGAGTGGCGGAAGTGTGGGTGACGGCTTCTTCGCTCATGCGGGCAGCAGAGTGAATATTAGTGGTGGGAGCATAGGCAGTTTCGCTGCGCGCGCCGGCAGCGAGGTGAACCTCATCGGGACCGAATTCTTCCTCAACGGCGTGCCGCTAGACACGCTGACGCAGCATGAGCCATCCACAATCGCAAGTCGCGGCGGCCAGATCCTCTCGGGCACGCTGGCCGACGGCTCGGCATTCAGCTTCGAACTCAATGATTTGCGTATTAGCACAAAGGACTTTTTCTCAACCGATTCACTGCTGACAGTGACGCTGGTGCCGGAGCCGAGTTCGGTCGTGCTCCTGCTACTGGCCGGCGGCGGTTTCTTTGTCCGCCGGCGATTCAACGTGGACGCTCGTTGTTAGCGGCGATGCTAGCTCGCGTTGGCACCCACGGAATCGTAGGCTGCTAGGCAAGCTCGCAGCGTCACCCAACCCGGATTGGAAGTGCGCAGTGAATATCGAATGTCCAACAAGGAATGTCCAATGATGAAGGAATGCAATGGACTCTTCTTCCTTGGAGATTCCTTGTTCGATATTCTGCGGTTCCGTCCCTTGATGTCTGGCACTGACCCCGCATCGCAGTCGACTATCCCACCACGCGAGCGCGGCACCGCCCGGCTCACTCGTACCGTAGCGCTTCGATTGGATCGAGCTTGCTCGCTCTTCGCGCGGGATAGAACCCGAAAAACACGCCGACTGCGCCGGCGAACAGCATGGCGATCACGGCGGCCGGCATTGAGATCACCAGTGGCCAGTCGGAGTCGCCCGCCAGCGAGCTGATCACCTTCGTCACGCCCACCGAGGCAGAGATCCCAAGGCCCACGCCCACCGCGCCTCCAAGTAACGACAGGATCACCGACTCGACCAGGAACTGCCGTAGGATGTCTTTGCCCCGTGCGCCGACAGCCATGCGGATGCCGATCTCGCGAGTGCGCTCGGTCACCGAGACGAGCATAATGTTCATGATCCCGATTCCGCCCACCAACAGCGAGATCGCCGCGATCGCCGCCAACAACAGCGTCATCGAAGTCGTCAGCGTGCTGAGAAACTCTGCGAATTCCTGCGAGTTGCGGATTTCAAAGTCGGGCTCATCGCCCGGCGGGATGCGGTGGCGCTCATACAGCAGTTGGCTGACGTCCCAAACCGCTTGATCCATCAAGTCTGAACGGCGCGCCGACATCATGATCGCTTGCACGGTGTTGAAACGCGAACCGTACAACCGCTGTTGTACTGTTGTGTACGGCATCAGCAGCACATTGTCTTGGTCCTGGCCGACCATGTTTGCACCCTTGGCTTCCAGTACCCCGACCACGCGAAACGGAATATTGCGCACCCGAATCGTCTCGCCAATTGGATTGGAGGTTTGAAACAGCTTGGCAACCAGTGTCTGCCCGATGACGCACACTTTGTCGGCGGCATCGATTTCTCGTTCGGTGAAAAACTCCCCGCGACGCAGCTGCCAGTTGCGAACGGTGAGGTAACCATCGCCCACACCGATCATCTCGTTGGGGTTCCAGTTGACGTTCCCGCGGATTACCTGCGATCGCGTCCAGACGCAGGGCGAAGTGGCGAGAATCGTATCGCATTCGTCGACGATTGCCTCGGCATCCTCGGCGGTCAGGGTCGGCGCGCTCGCAGAACGCACGCCACCGACGGTGCGGCTACCTTGCCGGACCATGAGCAGATTGGTGCCAAACGACTCGACGGCATTCTGGAAGAGCTTCTCCGCGCTTTGCCCGATCGAGACCATCGTCGTCACCGCCGCGATGCCGATCACAATCCCTAACACCGTCAGGCCCGCACGCATCTTGTTTTTCGCCAGTGCCCGCAGCGCAATCCTTACCGTGATGAGGGCGTTCATCCTTACTGACCTACTTTCTCGCCAATGACCAGTTCGTCGTCTTCTTCCAGGTCGCCTTCCACCACCTCGGTGTGTTTCCAGCTGACCAATCCGATTTGGATCTTCACGGCTTTGAGGAACTCACCGTCTTGCACCCATACGTAGCGCTGGGCGCGTTTGCGTTTCAGTTCGGCCCTTTCTTCCTCAGACAGGTGACTCGCCTCGACGTCGTCATCGTCGTCCTCTTCTTCGCCATCGAGAATCTTGTGATCTTCCTTGCGCACTTGATTGCGCTTGGGTGGATAAAATCGCAACGCTGAATTCGGTACGCGCAGCACGTCTTTGCGCTCGTCGACTTGGAAGGAGAGATTCGCCGTCATCCCCGGCAACAGTTTCAGTTCAGGGTTGGGCGCGGCCACGACCACGGGGTAGGTGACGACATTCTCTGTCGTGGTCGAGTTCTTGCGGATCTGCTCGATCTCGCCGTAAAACGTGTCTTCGGGATAAGCGCTCACCGTGAACTCGACCGGCAAGCCGTTCGCCTTCGCCCGAATGATCCGGCCCAAGTCCGCTTCATCAATGGTAGCGAACACGTGCATCTTTTTTTCCATGTCGGGCGCCAGCTGAAACAACTCCGGCATTTGGAACTGGGCCGCGAGCGTCTGGCCTTCTTCGATCAACCGATTAATCACCACGCCATCCACCGGTGAACGAATTTCGGTGTAGCCCAGGTTCGCTTCGGAAGTTTGCAGCGCCGCCTCTGCCTGCTTGACCGCTGCCTTCGCGACCTTTAGCTGCGCCTCAAACGACATCCGTTCGAAGCAGAAGCCGTCCATTTCGCGCGGCGAGATAAAGTCCTCATTTTGCTCGCGCAGCGCCACGGCACGCTGTTCGTTACGCACAGCTTGCTGGTACAAGGCATTCACTCGTTGCACGTCGGCGCGGCGGGTTTCCAGCGATGCCTCGTCGCGCGCGACCGCCGCCAGAAACAGCCGAGGGTCCACCAGCGCGAGCATGTCTCCCTTTTTCACTTCTTGATTGAAGTCGGCGTAGAGTTCGGTGATCGGACCTGAGACAAACGAGCCAATCGATACCTTGAGCACCGGTTTGACTTCGCCGGTGGCGCGTACGTCGAACAACACGCGACCCTTGGTCACCTGTGCAGTACGCCAATCCGGCTTGTTGGCGGCGCTGAATTTGCCCACGATCGGCCGACAAGCAGCGAACGCCAAGCCGCAGGCAATGGTCACGCCGACCAGCCATTTGAGGAATCGTTTCATCGCGAGGGGGAGGACAACTACGGGCGGGGATGCAACGGAGATTCTCCATTCTACCAAACTGAAGTCGCACGTGCGGGAATTTTCCTGCACAGATTCCCTGCTGAGCACGTAGCGATCCGATTACCTCCACATCGAAAATCTGCAGCCGGAGCCGCCGTGGCTCATGTACGGGTTTCTGTGTAACGAACTCTCGCCGCGCACGCTTGGTACTACGTGACCAAAACAAAGGAGCCCAACCATGCCAGACGGAAAACGAAGACGACGGCACTCGCCCAACCCCGCCAAGCGGACTTGGTATGCCCTGCATCGAGCAGCACGATTTGCCCGCCGTTTTGGCTGGCCAGCTCCAACGGCACCGTAGCACTCCCACCCAAACACGCGACGACTCTGAACCATGACAACCCACGCCTCCGCGATCCCGCAGTTTCCACTCCCAGCGATTCGAGCCAGCGCCGAGAAGTTCGTACTCACAGCGGCCAAGACCACTAGTGTCACGCCAGTTCGCACGCGCAAGGACTTGAACGAATTCGTCCAGCTACCCAAGCGCCTTTACGCAGGCAACAAGCACTGGGTGGCACCGCTGGACATGCAGGTCCGACAGTTTTTGAATCGCAGTCATCCGTTCTATCGACACGGCGAAGCGGAAGCCTTCCTCGCCCGTCGCAACGGACAGACGGTTGGGCGTATTCTCGTGAGTGACGACTCGCGCTACAACAAGGCACACGGCAGCAATGTCGGCTGCTTCGGCATGATCGAAACCAACAACGACGTGCGCACCGTCGGCAAACTGATCGACTGCGCTTCGCGGTGGTTGCAGAACCGAGGGCGTAGCGAACTGCTAGGACCGATCGACTACTCGACCAACTATCCCACCGGGCTGCTGGTCGACGGATTTGACACGCCACCGTCGGTGATGATGAATCATCAACCCGACTACTATCAGTACCTGCTGGAGGCCTGCGGCCTGCGCAAGGCGAAGGACCTGTACGCATGGTGGTTCGACAGCGACAACCACATGGACCAGCGCTGGCAACAACGCGTTACTCGACTCACCAACCGCTACAACGTGCAGGTGCGTTCGATCTCGTTCAAAAACTTCAAAACGGAAATCGCACGCTGCAAAGCGATCTACAACGAATCGTTCGAAAGCAATTGGGGCTTCGTCAAAATGACCGACGACGAGTTCGATCATCTCGCGCGCGAAATCCGCCAACTGGCCGCTCCCGAGTTGATTCAGATCGCGGAAGTCGAAGGCCAACCGGTCGGTTTGTCGTTGTCGCTGCCAAACTTGAACGAAGCCGTGCAGCCGCTGGGCGGGCGACTGACGACCGCGGGCATTCCGATCGGGCTGGTGCGATTGCTGTATCGTATGCGAAAAGTCAGAACAGGCCGGCTGGCGGTGCTCGGCGTGCTGCCCGGCTACCGCCGTCGTGGAGTAGCGGAGGCGCTGATTCAACAGACCTTCCAAAACGGCTTCGGCAAACTCGGCTACACCGGCGCCGAACTCGGCTGGACGCTCGAAGACAACGTGCTGGTCAATCGCATGATCGAGCGCGTCGGCGGACGAAAGTACAAAACCTACCGCATCTACCGCAAGCAACTGGAACCGACAAACGGTCGCGACGCGAAGTTCAATTCCGAGTTGTTTTGCCACAGCGTGTGACAGACACCGCCAATAGACCGAGCGCGGCGAGCGACAGCGCACCCGGTTCAGGGATAACCAGCGCTGCCACGTCGATCGGCTTCACCAGACCGAAAGCAACTACCTGAGAGGTCCCGCCGATCGGGTCGAAGGCCTGGATCTGTCCGAGGTCCTTTTCTGCAAAAAACACGCGGTTAACCGTCGGCTCGTAGTCAATACCGAGCTTGGTCGAGATGGGAAAAGCAATGGGTTGGAAACTCGTGCCGCCCTGGTCGCCAACGCGCACGCCCCCCGTCGAGACCGCGGCGCTGGTCCAATAGACGTCCTGATTCGGGTCGACGGTGAGCCCGAGGATGATGTCGCCGGGATTAGTGAAGAGTTGCTGAGGCGAGCTCCCGGCCAAAGTGGCGTGCCAAACGCTGCTTTGGGCGCCCCAAAAGACTTTGCCCGCGGCTGGGTCGGCTTCGATCGCTGGCGTGAAGTATCCTGACTGGATGGTCTGCTGGTTCGCCCCGGTCAGGTCCGCCCGCTCCACGGTAGGGGGCCCGCCCACGTTGCCTTGGGTCCAGTACATCTTGTTGTTGACCAGGTCGAGTGATAGCCCCGAAATCTCGTTGGCGACCGTGACCAGATCGACGATATTAGTGCCACTGAAATCGCTCCTGCGAATGCGCGACATAAACGGGCCGTTCGCACTCACGCGCCTGCGTTCGTTCCAATAGATATGTTGATTCGCGCCGTCCACGTCGAGGTTTTCCACAAACGCTAACCCGGTGTGAATCGTCTGCAACCCCGTACCATCCTCGTTGACCACTCCGATTTCACCCGGCGAAGCGGGGTAATCACCGGCAGCCCAGAAAATGCGGGCCGTTTGGGCGTCGGCCTGAGGCACAAACACCAAACCGATCCAGAGAATTGCCAGCGTCGCCCAGCCAAAGAGAGTCTTCATTAGTCGGCCTTTCTGCGATAAGGAATTAATGATCAGGTCACTCGAACAGCGCTGACGTTCGCCTAGTGAGTAAACGCCCAGCGTGTGCACTAGCCTAAGAAGAGCAACGGCAGGCCGGCTTGCTTGACCGACGCTGCGCGACCGCGATTATACGGCGGGCAGCATCGTCGGGCAACTAAGCGCCTTGTTGCGGGTCGATTGGGCATATCGGTAGGTGGCGTGAGGCGATGCTCGTCGCTGAGTTTAGGCCATCAGATAGGCAGACGCCAAATCGTTAACTACCCAGTTGCAATCAACCGAATCAGATTCAGCAATTTGCTGCAACGCGCGAAATTCATTGGCATTCTACAACCACGTCGTCTAACGAGGTCGCCAAGGCTACCCCGCATTGCGGAGGAAGCCCTTCTTGGTATCGCCTCGATGCGACGTCCTAGACCTCGGCGACCGGTACTTGTCGTAATTCCAAACTCCTAGTTCATTTCATACGACTTAGCGCAAATTGAGCGGCAGCGGAGATTTCTTTTGATTTCAAAGTACTCCGAGGTTAGAACATTGGTAGGTTACTACCACTGGCCGCCTCACTGGTATTGATGGTAGTTGGCACTGAGATAATTCTTCAATGCTGCGAGTACGCTAATGACACTAAGGACAACTTCTGCCCTCTCAATTTGTGCAATCCCACTTTTGATCTGCGCAACACTCTGCGACCGCGCAGCTTCACAAATCACGATACTAATTCTCGACGAGACTGCCCCACAAGTTCTCGTCGGGAGCGGCGGCACGGTTATGATTCCAGGGGAACATGTCAACGCAGTTGGCACGTTGAACATGACAGACCTAACTGTTCCTGGTGACTTGGACTTCGATTTGTCGAAATCGGCGTCGGGCGAGCTCACCGGTTTCCTCGCGGTCGACCAATCAATGGTCACCGTGTCTCCTTCGACGCTTATGCCGCAAGTTCGGCTGCATCATGAGGCCTTAGTTGGCGACATTTTTGGCTATCGAACTTTTGACGAGGCTTCTGTGCTGCACCAAGGCAACACGGAAGTGACCAACAACGGCAACGGTAGTTCGTTCTTCGCAGTCGCACTTTTTAACAGCAACATCACGGTAGACGGTGTGAGTTCTGTCTCGCAGTCGGGAAATGGGGCTGCCCTGGGTGTCGTGTCGGGTGACTCAGGTACGATTCACCTCACTGGGCAGATGACTGTCATCGATGAAGGAAACAACGACGCGGATCTTGCGTTTGCTACAGGGAATAGCCATATCATCATCGATGGTTTCGGCGAGATCATCGAGACAGGAAATGGCATAGCGCGCGGCTTCTCCGCTACTGACAGCGGTCGGATTGACTATCGCGGGAACTTCACGATTACCCAGGAAGGCCCAGGGGACGCCGTGCTGCTAACAGGCTTCGGCAACGGCCATATTACCGTGGCGGGCGACCTGATCGCGACTTCGACTGGCCCCGACCTGAATGCGATCCCCATCAACTTGCACAACAACGCAAGGCTCGACATCCTTTCTGGGCGACTGGCGAGTTTTGGGGGTGACTTGCTATTTGGCCAAACGATCGGATTAGCCGATTCGTCGCAACTCTATTGGTCAGGCGGTACTCTAGACTTCGGCAACCGCGATCCGTTTTTCGAAGTCAACGATACGGCAAAGCTGGTGATCGACGGCTACGGCTTCAATCGTCCACTCGGATTCGTAGACGATGAGGCAGGACGAATCGAAGGGACCCTGTCCGACGGATCGCCGTTTGCCGTCGACTTCGGGCGAGCGCAAGGAGCGACCATCTTGCTTGTCCCTGAGCCTAGTGCGATCTGTGCTTGCCTGATTGCCTTACTGACTGTGTGTTGCGCTAGGGTAGATGTCGCTAACAGGTAGGCTGTTCGCCTTCATCAGTCCGCTGGTAATAACATCATCTGCGCAACCAGTGCGATGGCCTGAGCGCAGATCGTGAATCTCAGAGTTGATTCAGCGAACCAGACCGAGCTTGCTTACGCAGTTGCGTCGCCCCGTTAGGCGTTTCACGCCTGTTCGGGATCCCCTAAGCTCGACAACTGGCCCGGCATCGACGCTCAAATGCGTAACGGGCAACTGATGAAGTGGCTGGTTCTACCGACGACGGTGTCGGCATGTATTCAAGACCAAAGGGAAAAGCAAAGCAATGGTAGAAGGTTCAGGGATAATGACACGGAGAGTAAACGTATCTGTTCCGGAGGTAGTTTTCCATGATGTGCTGTAGGTCCCGGGCTCCACGGCCAACCTCTGAAAGTTTGAGCTAAGATACGTCATTGTTCCTGCCAGCGAATCTCCGGAAACATAACCTACTGGCAGATGGAGTCGACCCGCCGGGCCTCCTTCGGCTGTGGAAGCTAACAGCGTTTCAAAAATTCCGAAGGTGTCTCCAGAAGATCTGTCTGCATGGTGGAAGGCTCGTCGTACTCCAAAGTCCGGTAGTGGGCTAAAGTTTCCTTCGTACAGCTCTATCGGAGTATTGCTCAATGGCTGTAATCGCAAACCAGTGACGGTGTTAACTCCTGGAGATACACCTTCAACTTCGATTGGCAATAGCGTAAGGGCCGAAGTGTCGATTGTTCCTTCTCCACGAAAAATCACATTCCCGCCCTCTTCCACTGCCGTCACCACTACTGATCCAAACGCGGAGCTTGCTGGTGAGCAAGCGTATGCGAAGAATGAAATCGCAGCGACTACGAGTGTATTTGCGTAGGAATGGACCATCGCGATTTCCTTGAATGAGCAGTATGTCGGATGGGTGGTTCTGTCGGCGTTCAATTCCCTTGCCTATAAACTCTACCACCGACAGGTTCACCCATCAATCTTGGGCAAAGTTGGGTGCAAAACGCCATCCTACGCCTCGTTCGATTGCTCCGATTTTCGCTCAGCTTCATCGACCGAACGCAGTTTCCGACCATTGCAGGTGGCCAAACATTCTTGCTGAAATTGGGCCACTGCTTCGAGTACACTGGGCTCGGCAGTAAGCTCTGCTGGATGATCTTTGACAATTTGAACGTTGCCGTTCTGCGACTTTTCGGAACGGCTCACTCGGCGTGTAACGTGTTCGTGCGCGGTGATTTACGCACTCCAGGGCAGAGACTATTCGGACACATTTGGGGCCGTTTTTCTGAAAATCCCAGCCTGCTATTACCTCTGCGTTTGCGCAAACCCTTGCGGTGAAAGGACTACGCGGGACGAGCTGCTGTAGATGGTGACGAATATTCGGACACGACGGCGTTGTTGAATGGCATTTTGGTCAGCACGAACCCCAAGCGAGGGGGTAGAAACTTGGCCGAGGAACGGCTCACCAGAAACGGCCCACCGCTATCAGCCTAGCTGCTAGCGGCGGAGCTCAGTCGCGTCGCGCGGATGGTTGCTTTCGTTCAAGTCTGAATCGTTCGGTGCCGAATTATTCAGTAACGAAGTCGCCTGTTGTGCGCAGCTTGCTTGTCTCTTCCGCAGTCTGATTGCTCCATGTCGTTGTTCAACGAAGCCGACGGCCTCGATGTCGTCTGCCGACATATCACGATCGGGCGGACCTTGGCGCACCAGCTTGCGAGCGCATTACGCGAGTACTCGATCAGCGAAGCCGAGTTTCGCGTGCTGTGGCAGCTGCGAGTTGCGGAATTGAACCGCGAACCGGCGCCGCAGCAAAGCTCGCTGTCGACGCGGCTGCGGATCTCACCGGCTCAGGTCAGCGCAATCGTCGAGAAGCTGCGGACGCAAGGGATCATTACTGCGAGTGAGTCCTCGCGTGATCGACGACGGCGCCAATGGCAGCTCGCACCAGCTGGGCGACAACGGTTCGATGCGATTTACGAGGTCCTCAACGAACTCAGTCGCGAGTGGCTGGCGCAATGCGAGGAAGTGACTTGCTCTCATCGCCGGGAGGAAGCCGCATGAGAGTCGCCCTTTCTCGTCACGACCGATGTGCCGCTGCTAGCGTTTGTCTCCTGCTGATCGTAGCGGCAGGTGGTTGCCGACCGACGACGTTTTACCGTCAACAAGCGGACGCTGATGCCTACTGCATGGTCGATCAAAAATCTGCGCGAGTGGGAGTCGCCCCCGGCGAATACCGAATCGAGATTGACCCTCGCTCGAGAATGTTCGATCCGAACGATCCCGATTGCGAGCCCATGCCGCCCGATGATCCGACCTCGAACCAGTTGATGCAATGCGTCGACTGTAAGAAAGGTTCAAAGTGTTGGAAGTGCCTGCCGAAGACACCGTTCGTCGAGAATCCCGCCTGGTTTGAGTATCTGCCACGCGACGAGAACGGACAGTTGGTTCTCGATCTGGAAGGCGCCGTGCAGACGGCACTGATTCACTCGCCCGACTACCAATCGCAACTGGAGGAGCTCTATCTGTCGGCACTCGACGTGACGTTCGAACGTTTTCGTTTCGACGCCCAGTTCTTTGGCGGTTCAGGAGTACTCTTCGAAGCGGACGGCGAACTGAATTCCGGCACCACTCGCACCGTCGGTGGCACGACGTCTCGGATACCGACCAGCACACTCACGACGGGTTCCACTGGCCTAGAGATTCGAAAGCTTAACGCGGTGGGTGGAGAGTGTATCGTTGGTTTCGCCAACTCTTTGATGTGGCAACTGTCGGGTCCAAACAATTACTCGAGCAACACGCTGCTTGATTTTTCGTTGATTCAACCGCTGCTTCGTCGCGGCGGTCGAACACGGGTGCTTGAGCGTCTGACGATCTCGGAGCGGTCGCTGCTGGCGAATGTACGACAGATGGAGCGTTACCGACGCGGGTTCTACCAGAACATCTACACCGGTGATGGACCCGGTGCAGGTCCTTCGCGTCGCGGTGGCTTCTTTGGCGCCGCCGGTTTGGAAGGCTTCTCAGGGGTCGGTGGCGGCGGCTTCGGTCGCGTCGGTGGAGGCGGTGGGTTCGGCGGCAACGTGGGCGTGACTGGCGGTGCTGGAGCCCAGGGTGCCGGCGGTTACTTGGGACTGCTGCAGAATTCACAAGTGCTGCGAAACCAACGGGCGAACGTCGGAGCATTGCGAGACAGCGTGCTACAACTCGAAGCGTCGAACGACGCGGGTCGTATCGATCGATTCCAAGTCGACCTCGCACGTCAGGCGCTTTACACCGCCCAGAGTCAGCTGCTCAGTGCCGAGAACCAATTCCAGAACTCACTGGAAAACTATGTCATCACACTGGGACTACCTCCCGAGTTGGACGTGAAGCTGAGTGACGCGATGCTCGATCGGCTCAATTTGCTCGATCCCGATTTAGAGGAGCTTCAGGAAGTCGTTGCCGACGCGCTGTTATCGCTACGCGAGCTGCGCGAAGCTCAGGCCGCAGCTACAGAGGACGATGCTGCACAGGCTCCACTCTTGGTACCGCCAAATCCGGAAGAGGCAGCAGTCATCGATCGAGAGCTACGCGACACGCTGACGGACTACCTCGCCGCACTGGGCGAAGTGCGCGCGGTCGCGGAAGAACGGCTGGCCGCAGTCCAGGACGACTTCCGCATCCTTGACGAGGCCGTGCCTACGCGGCGTAAGAACCTCCGCCGTCTGTCAAGTCGCTCGGAAGTTCGAGAAGCCAATATCGATCCGACACTGTTCAGCGCGGAGCAGTTCGAGGCCCGGGTTGCTAAGAGCAAGGCTGAACTTCAGGCGCTTGAGATCCGGCTGACACAGACGTTGGACGAAATGGATGCCCTTGCCACCCAGACGGACGCGCCGGCAGATCAAACCCTGAACCGATTGATCGATACCCTGAGCACATTTTCAAGTGAGCTACTCGAACTCAAGCTCGCACAGGCGAGCGCTCGACTGGAAGCGATCGACTTCGAACCGGTCGATCTCTCCGCAGAACAGGCACTGGCCATTGCCAGCAACTATCGACGCGACTGGATGAACGCGCGGGCCAACCTGGTCGACTCGTGGAGGTTGATCTACTTCAACGCGAACGATCTTCTAAGTGACCTCGATTTGGTCTTTAGCGGCGACTTGGGCAATGTGGGCGACAACCCGTTTCGATTCCGCGACTCACGTGGCAGTTTGCGGGTAGGTTTGGAATTCGACGCACCGCTAACGCGGTTGGCGGAACGCAACGTCTATCGCCAATCACTGATCGAATACCAACAAGCACGGCGAAGCTACTATCAGTTCCGCGACCGCGTGTACCAAGGCCTACGCAACACGATCCGTCAGATCCGACTCAACGAGATCAATCTTGAACTGCGGCGGGCAGCAGTCCAAGTTGCCATTTCGCAGGTCGATCTGACCCAGCTTCGACTGTTCGAACCACCGCAACCGGGCGAGACGACACAGCTCAGCAACACCACGTCGCGCGACTTGGTGCAGTCGCTCTCGGATCTGCTTAACGTACAAAACGACTTCCTGAGTGTGTGGGTCAACTACGGAGTGCAGCGATTGGGACTTGAATTTGATCTTGGCGTCATGGAACTCGCACCCAACGGGTTGCGTTTAGAAAACGACATCCCGCTAGAAACCTACTTGGTCGATTTGCCGCTCAACTCGGGCGACTTGGGCCCGATCGTTATGGAGAAACTCCAATTTCAACAGGTCAATACCGCGCAACCCGAAAGCGTGAGACCGGCTCCTTCGCCCGACGTCGAAGGTCCCGACGAGGCAGAACCACTTCCGACACCGCCAGCAGAGTCATCCAACGACGACCCGCAAGCGGGCGATATCCAGCTCACGTCGTTCACCGAACCGATGGCGCCCGCTAAAACCCAGGGTCAGACTGAACTACCAACCGCACTGCCACCAGTTGAAGAGTGAACCAGGACGGCAAATAGCGACCTCCAGCGGAAGCTGACACAAGTATTCGTAATGCATATAATAAGGTGGTCTCGCCAACGCTCGGCGAAGTTGGGCGCCTTCCAGTATTCGCAAGGAAATACGATGGCTAATTCACCTCGCATCACCGGTTCCAGTAGCCTGCTGACCATCGTGCTCATCGCTGTGGTGGGTGTGGCGGCCTACTTTGGTGTCAACCGCTATTGGCTAGCTCAGAATGACGGCACCAACGAAGTCAACGCAATCATGCACGAAGTCGAGCGCGAGGACTTCTTACTCTCGGTGACTGAACGGGGGGAAATCGACTCCGCCGGCGTCACGGAGATTCGCTCGGAAGTGAAGTCCACGGCAGGCTCAGGGACTGCCATCCTGCGGATCATTCCCGAAGGGACGGACGTCAAGGCAGGAGAATTCTTGGTCGAGCTGGATGCGACGGCACTGAAGGCAGATCGCACCACGCAGAAAATTGCCTGCAACGCGGCCGAAGCGATCGTCATCGAGTCACGCAATGTCTATCAAACGGCGGTGATCGCTAAACGTGAGTATCTCGAAGGGACGTATGTCCAGGAGCGACAGACCATCGAGAGTGAAGTGTTCGTGGCGGAGGAAAACCTCAACCGGGCACGTGAGTACTTTGAGTACAGTAAGAAACTAGCGACCAAGGGCTATGTGAACGATCTGCAGCTCGAAGCCGACAAGTTTGCTGTGGAAAAGTCGCAAAAGGAGTTGGACGCAGCCAAGACGAAGCTGAAGGTGCTCGACGAGTTCACCAAGGCCAAGACGATGAAACAACTCGAAAGCGATATCCTCATCGCCGAGGCCAAGTGGGAAGCCAACCAGAACAGCTACCAACTGGAACTGGACAAGCTCAAGGAAATCGAGGATCAAATCGCCAAATGCACGATCGTCGCGCCCAAGGAAGGTACCGTGATGTATGCCCACGAGCGCGATCGACGTGGCGGGGAGGACTTCATCGTGGAAGAAGGAGCGACGGTACGCGAGCGTCAACCCATTATCCGAATTCCCGATTCCACCGCGATGCAGGTTGAAATCAAAATCAACGAATCGCTGATCCAGTTTGTGCAAGCTGACATGCCGGCGAAAATCACGCCCGTGGGAATGGGTGACGTCGTGATGGACGGCACGGTGCTGAAAGTGAATCGCTACGCCGAGCCGGCCGGCTGGCGGAGAGCAAACGTCAAAGAGTACAGGGCGTTTGTGAGAATTAAAGATCCCCCCGCAGGGCTGCGCAGCGGTCTCACGTGTTCGGTGACGATCGAATGTGCTTTTGTCCCGGATGCGTTGGTAGTTCCCGTCCAAGCTGTTTATGCCCACGGCGCGCGGTTCTTCTGCATGCTCCATGATGGCAAGTCCTGGGCCGCCAAGGAGGTGGTTTGCGGACCAACCAACGACAAGTTTTTCGTCATCGAAAGTGGCCTGGAAGACAACGATCGAGTCGCCATGAACCCACGCCGCTTTCTTGATCAGGTCTCGCTGCCCGACCTTGCGCCCGAGCAAAAGCAGCGTGCGATTCCACAACCGAAGCAGCAGCGCAAAGAGTTGATCAGCAGCACCGACGCATCCACCAAGAAGGCAAAAGCTGCTAAGCCCAGCGCCTCCGAACCAGCGAGCGCCGGCGGCTGATTGTGCGCTGGCTTCCTTGTTGGGATTCCGATCTGGATCGCTGCTAGTTGCGCCTCGGCCGCGCCGCAATTCTTCACCATTCGATCAAAAATCGCCGTGCCTGCCACTCTCGGAACCAGCCTCGCCGCAAACGTGCACAAGCTGTGCAAAGACTACGTCCTCAGTGGCGAGACCGTTCACGCGTTGCGTGGCGTGAGCTTTGAGGTGCCGCAAGGCGACTACATCTCGATCATGGGGGCTTCGGGTTCCGGCAAGAGTACCTTGCTCAATCTGCTCGGTTGTCTTGATCGCCCCACGGCTGGCAGTTATCTGCTGGGGGGCGAAGACGTGGCCAAGATGTCGGACGACGAGCTCGCCGAAGTCCGCGCAAGGCGTCTGGGTTTCGTGTTCCAATCGTACAATCTGCTGCCAGCGCTGTCGGTGGTCGAGAATATTCAGGTTCCGCTGTACTATAGCGGACAGCTTTCCCCCACAGATCACCAGCGCTGCCTCGACTTGGCGAAGCTCGTCGGACTCGATAGCCGCCTGGGCCATCGCCCCGCCCAGCTATCTGGAGGTCAGCAACAACGCGTTGCCATCGCGCGCAGCCTCGTCAACGATCCGCAGTTCATTCTTGCGGACGAACCGACGGGTAACCTGGACACATCGACCACGCATGAAATCCTCGACCTGCTCGCCAAGCTCAACGAGGAAGGTCGCACCATCATCATGGTCACTCACGAGCCCGAAGTTGCGGAACGCACCCGACGCAATATCGTGCTGCGTGATGGCTTGATCCTTTCGGATGAAAGGATCGATTGATG
The DNA here is from genome assembly GCA_965228965.1 of Bythopirellula sp. Lineage (GTDB taxonomy): Bacteria > Planctomycetota > Planctomycetia > Pirellulales > Lacipirellulaceae > Bythopirellula. Next base: position 2,291,430 of record OZ245849.1, on the reverse strand, counting down.
GCGACCTGGATCCGGACGATCAAGCTCAGCATCAAGGGCGTGCTGCTCCACCCGTTGCGCTCGGCGCTAACGGTGCTTGGTATTTTTATTGGCGTGGCGAGTGTGATTTGGCTGCTGGCGATCGGTGAAGGCATCGGCCGTGCAGCTCAAGAGCAGATTGCCAGCCTCGGCGCGCAGAATATCATCGTGCGTACGATCAAGCCGCCGGGGGACGAGGTCGGCGATGGCGCCTACGGTCTGACGCGTGACGATTACGTCCGGCTACTGGCGACCATTCCAACGATCGAAACAGCCTTGCCGATTCGTGTGATGACCAAAGAGTTTCGTCACCTGACGCGCGCCTTTGAAGGTCGACTGATCGGCACCACACCCGACTACGCAGAGGTTACGCGTCTTGAACAAGACCAAGGAAGGTTTCTCTCAGACGCTGACATCGACGGCGAAAGCAACTACTGCGTGCTCGCTGCTGAGACGGCTGATCGACTGTTTCCCAGCGGCGACGCGATTGGGAAGACGGTCATGGTCGACACCGACTTTTACTCGGTTGTGGGTGTGATGGAATCGCGTGCTCCCTCCGCGGGGATTGGCGGTTCACTCGCTGCGGAGGACTATTCGCGTGACATCTACGTGCCCATCACCACCTTGTGGCGACGTAACGGCGATACTGAGTTGGTGCTGAAGCCTGGTCAGTTTCAACGTGACACTACCGAATTGACCCAGGTCACGCTCAAAGTGGAAGATCGCAGCAAGGTGCTGCTCACGGCAGACATTGTGCGCAACACGCTTAAACAAAGTCACACGATTGACGATTTTGGTGTGACCGTCCCGCTGGAGCTCATTCAACAAGCCCGCACCACCCGCTTGATGTTCATTCTATTCCTCGGGCTGATCGCGGCCATTTCGTTGGTCGTTGGCGGCATCGGGATCATGAACATCATGCTTGCCACGGTGACCGAACGCACGCGTGAAATCGGCATTCGTCGAGCACTGGGTGCTAAGCGTCGCGACATTACGCGTCAGTTTCTGGTTGAAAGCACCGTCCTGTCGATCACCGGTGGCGCCTTGGGGCTGCTGGGTGGCATATTCTGCCGACCACTGTCCGTGTGGTTCCGGCAACTGCTGATCGAGTGGTTCCCAGAGCAAATGCAGACGCTGCCCGAGCTGATCCGGACGGTCGAACCCCTGCTCGTCTCCTGGTCGATCCCGCTGGCGTTCATGATCGCCGTATTCGTGGGCGTCGTATTCGGCGTCTATCCCGCGATGCGCGCTGCCCGCTTGGATCCGATTGAAGCGCTCCGCCACGAATGACATTTCGGCAAGAGACGTCGCCAGCCGTGTAGAGTGCGACGTTTTGTCGCGCGATCCTGCTGAAATCTCTTGCCCAATCACTCTTCAAATGAGAACCGGTCGACACAGTCGTACGCCACCTGTCCCGCTTCCGCCAGCTCCTGCGTTGGCTAGATCGCAGCCGGGCGACGGCATTCAATGCGTACGTGGCCGTCTTGCTTGGATAGTGACCAATGATCTGGCCATTCTAAGGCGGACATGCCAGAGTGCTCGCCTGCCCGACGCCATTTGAAGACGGTCACCCCGGGAGGCATCGCCAGTTACGCCATGCGAAACTGGGTACTTTTGGCCAGTAGAGGAATTCGCGACGGCCATAAACGGACAAATCGCACTAACTCTTCCCAATCAGGCGACCAGTCGCGATAGTAGCAATAGTGCAAAAGAGTCGGCCGGCGAGTCGCAGTTCAGCGATTGTGGATTGCGTTGGAATCTAACATTGGGAGGGGATGAAGCAATGCAACGACTTACCGAAAGCGCAACCCGGGTAGCGATCGCGAGTTGGTTTCCGTTGGCCATCTTGCTGAATGTATCGACAATCGCCGCCGCCACAGCCGAGGACGAAGCGCCTGGCAATCTGTTCTGTCTCGGGGCCGAAACGCCACAGTACGGCGAATTTGAAGATGAGCGCGGTCGGCTGATGGGTGACCTGCTGCTCCGCGAAATCGCCCGCCAGTCTGTGTTGCTATCGGCGCGGGACGAGCTGGGGATTGCCACCCGCGACGAGGCCCTGCGTGAGCCGCTTAGTCAATCCGCACCCGCTGCTCAGTGGCTCCACGTTGAGACGCAGGCACGACACGCGCGCGGCATGTTGATCAAGCTATCCAACGATGAAGGAGTCGTTTGGGAGCATTTTCAACCTTGCGTCGTCGGTCCCGCGAACATGTACGTCGACCTCGCTGAGAAATTGGAGCCACTCACTCGAAACGCCATCCTTGACGCGTTAAAGAAGGCTGGATATCAGGAGCAACAACAGCCCGTGCATTCCACGGCAGCTCCGCATCACGAAATCTACGATCATCTGCGGCAGGTCAACCTGCTCGATCAATACACCGCAATTCGTCGTTGCCACCACGAAATCAGAGCCCACGGAGAAACTCCTGAGCGACTGTCCATTCTCGTCCGCGGCTACGCACATCTTGGTCAACTCACGCAGACTTTCTTATCGTCGATGCATCGCACCTTCCGTGCACGCTCACTCCTTTATGCCCAACGAATGATTGGCTCCGATCCAAAATCACCTGTGGGATGGTGGCATCGCGCGTACGCGCTATCCATGGCAGGTCTGCAAAGATGGTCCATCGAGGATCTGAAGAAGGCCGCAAAGCTCGCGAAGAACTCTGACGCGACATCCCCAGCCTGGGTGTCGCTGATTGAGAGTTACAACAAGTACGATTTCCAGCAACTCCAACTCGCGTCGCAAGCAGACGACGAATTGAGCCAGGTCGCCGGATTGCTATGGTTTGCTTCGGTTGAAGCGTCTGAAAACGAGGCGCTCATTTCCGAGATAGGTCGTGCAGTTATTGCCCAAAACCAATATGATTTGCGCGTTTGGGTTGGCATGCAGCGAGAGACCGGTCTCAGTTACAACCATCAACTCACCGCTGGCGCGTTTGGCCGCTTCCAGAATGTACTGAAAGCGAAAGTTGCAAAACTAGATGGCCTCCCCATTGCGCTACGCGATAAGCTTGTCGACTTCGCGGATCACCTGCGTCCAGTTGACGGCACCGCAGACTTTGCCACTGCCTTGGTCGAGCATTCGAAGTCAACTGCCGCGGCGGTCGAGCCCTCGTGGGCACTCCTGGGGCGAATGGTCGAGGAACAGAACGCAATCAACGTCGCTTGTCGGGGGGCCTTTATGCGCGATGATTGGAGCGTCGATTCAGCAGGTTTAATGGCGGAAAGTCGTGCGGCCTACGCCAATCATCCCTACGGCAAATTGATATCGAGTTTAGAGTATGAATATAATACGCCGCCGCCGGTCTTCCAGCAGCTTCTCAAGGACCAGACGATCGACGATACCAATGCCGCGTCGATGACGAGAGTGATTGGGCGCATTCCCCGCAGTGTAAGGTTTGCAAACATGTCTCGGAAAGACGCCAATCAGCATCTTTATCGTCAGAGTTCTGCAACGGAATTTGAATACTATTTGGAAACTAAAACGAAGAGTAAGTCGCGTGCGCGGGTGCAACTGGCGAAGTGGACGTTTGATATCAGCCCTCACTCGCCTTATCGATACTTCGTCTTGATTACCGAGGACTGGGAAGGTAGTCGGAAAGCACGCCTTGAAGAAAATTGGGAGCAACACTACGGAGATCACCCGCTGGTCGCCTTGGCATTCGCGAAGCAATATGAAACTCAGGGAGACCGAGAGAAGGCGGCTACGTACTATCGACACCACGTTGAGCTGGTTCCCAGCGTCGATGGCTATGTCAATCTGGCACGCGTACTCTATGCCGACGGCAGTGACGAGTGGCTCCCCACCATGGAACAGGCCCTGCAGACAAGGGACTATGGCCTAGGTCATGCCCACGCACAGGTTCGCATCGCCGCAACCCTCATGAGTGAAGGAGCGTACGACGACGCACTCCCCTATGCGAAGTCGGCAGCATCCAGTTATTCGGGCATGTCACTGCGGAATCTTGCCTTCTGTTACGAAGGCCTGGAGAAACATGATGACGCGTACCAGCTAATGAAGAGTGCCAACGAAAGGTACGATACAGGTTGTGACTACTACTGGTGCGTGCGGCACGGTCGGCCCGAGCTGGAGCAAGCTTGGGAAGATCGGAGACAAGTTGTGCTTGAAAAGTACTCCGAGTCATACCTAACACCGTTCCGTGTGCAACATCAGATTTACCTGGGCAACACGGAGAAGGCCTACCGACTTGCAGAGGAACATTGGGCTGCGTTTTCAGAGCCTTGGAACGCGCTAGCCCACGCCATGCTGGCCGAAAAACTTGGCCACGAAGATCGGGCTAACGAACTCTTGCAAGCGGCGGCAGAGTGGCGTCCTCCAGCTAACCAGGCGCAGTACAGCTACGAGACCGCGGTCAACTTTCTCCAAGCTGTCAGGGCGCTCGACAAGGTGGACGAGGATATGATCGAGAAGCTATTCATCAGCCATGGATTCGGCAATCGCGAAACGACTTCAAGCTATCTCGGCTGGCACTTGATCAATCGTGGCGAGAAGGAGCTGGCGAAGAAATACTTGCGCGAACCCGCCGGTGGCCTTTACTGGAATTCGGCGCACGCGTTATACGCGCAGGTGAAATTGCGCGAACTGGGTGTCTCTATCGGCGATATCCCACGCCAGTACCGTTGGGCCTTTGCTAAAGAATGACTCGAGCTTCAGGCGCTGATAAGCTTCAGGATAACTCACTCCTCACACCCCACACAACTCATCCGCAACCGCTGCTCCTCATACCCCGCTTCCAACTCCGCCGGTTTCGCCTCCAGCCCACGCCCAATAGGCCGAGAGCTGCGAGCGCTGAGGTGGTGGGTTCGGGGATGATGACTTCAACTACGCCGTAGACAGGCGGTCCAGTTACATTAGGCGCGTCGTTCCAAGCCCCATCAAAGGAGGCACCAGTATGCCAGATATGAACATAGTCTTCTCCGGCACCGACGTCGTTCGGTTCTCCTGTATTCCAGTTCGTATACTCGACCATCTCTCCGCTTACCCAGACGAAACTCCCTTCAGATAACGCATCATTGAGCCCAATCCAGAGATTTCGTGCTTCTCCATCGAAGTCGGCAAAGTTCCCAAATACCCATATGTCCTCATAAGCGTCGTTTATTGTCACTAGGTTGCCCCCTAGGGATTGCGCTTCAGCTTGGCTCGCAGTCCAAGTCGCAGCTTCGAGGAGATAATAGAGGTTTCCGTTAGTGGGGTTGACCACTGGGCCTGTTAGAACGGCAGCCATGCTTGGCATGGCCGCGAGAAAAACTGCGGTTGCAAGAAAAGTACGAACCATTTCTAGATCTCCTGTGGCGAATGTGTGGGTGTCGAATAGCAGAAAAATGCCAGGTTGATGACGGAGCAACTGGCTGTTTCGCATATCGATTGTAAGTTCGTGCAGGGAACAATAGCAACAATTCCCCTAAACCCTCACGCATCAAACGGTTGCCACTAGTCCCACACAGTTCGGTTAGATTCTACTAAAGATCGGAATCTCCTAGTGTGGAAATTGCTGTTTGCTAAGTACGTTAGGCATTCCCAGCCGTCCACAGCATTGCAGCGAGGATCGCTGCGGCACTGCAAGAATAGCCCAGTCGGCGGAGCTGCTCTGCCGCGGAGGAGTACTTGGTGTGGAACTGACTGCTCGCGATGGCGCCTCGCAGGGCGTTTGCGGCTCTGCCCTTGGGGCTGCCGATTCGGACGGCAACGGTTTCTGTGTGGGGTTACACTGCCGGCAAATGCCATCGACCCGAACGGATCCACAGTCGTCGCAAATGGGCTCTCCAAGTTGATCGCGAACGTCTCCATCGAAGAGCTCGCGAATTGCGACAGCTCGAGTCCACAGTGATCTATCGTCGCCAGAGATGCGCTTCACCGGAGTCCGCGGTTCGATGGTGCTTGAGTCAGCGAGATCGCAGCTGCTTGCCCGTCACCGGGCCGCGCGTTGTGCCTTCGTCCAGATAGTACCCTCGGACCGTCATCGCCAATCCTCGGAGATCAAGATCGACCTCATCGTAACGGAGCGTTGACGTGGCTGCAATTTATTGGACTGGTGTCTAGACACCTGACTACCGATCAAGTGACCACTGTTGTCGATCGCAGTTTGCCGGCATCGAGCGGCCAGTTCCGCCCGTCACGGCAAATGTGCTACTCAGCGCGTTACCGAAACTGAGCAACGAGTTGCATAGCAGCTCGGGCGGCAGGAGGCCGAATTGGCAAATTCAGCGACATCGATTCGAACATGTCAGGCGTGTTGTGTGACGGGAACAGGAAGCTGCCCTGGGGACCTGAACGAGGCCGATAACTAAGCACATTGCAACCAGCGACAGCGGCTTTGGCTCCGGCACGTACTCCAGGGGTACTGGGACCTCAATAATGATCTCACCGACGCCCGTTTGCCAGTTGAGGAAGCTACTGCCAACGATTCCATTCTCTTGGCCGTAGTCATTCAGCAAAATTTGGAGATCATCTTGATCGGTATCGCCGTCGCCATCGTAGTCGTTGAAGTAGTAGTGGATGCCATCGACTAGGAGGGGTTCATTCGTCTGGGAATCTAGGACAAGGATTTGTGGGTCTTCCAGCTCGCTTTCCGTATTGAATACTCCGGAAAACCAACCGAGGCCGCCAGGGTCAATCTGGACGAGATAGTCATCATCAGCAATCAATACGTCTCCATCGCTTGCGTCCAGATCTTCCAAGATTCCCTGGACAAAGCAGTCATTGCAGACGATTTGGATGGCCGGAAAATCGTCAACCACCTGCCAATGCTTTTCTCCTAACTGCTCGGCGAGGACGAGATAGCCGGTATGCGGGTTGATTATCGCTGTGATTCCCTCGGCCTCCTGGAATTGGCCAGGATCATAAGGCCAAGCGCCTTGCCCGAGACGTAGATTGACAATTTGCAGGTCGCCTAAGTCTACAATTCCACTTAAGTCAAAGTCTCCTCCCTTGTAATCTGCTTCCATGCCAAAATTGTCTGTTACCAGATTCAAGTCAAGGATATCAACGCCGTCTCCCTGAGCGTCTCCCAAAGATAAGCCTAATAGTGAAAGAATTTCGTTGCGGGTAGTAAGGTCATTAGGATCATCTGGCCCAAGTGCGCACAGGTCATCCAGGGTGACCACGCCATCGCCGTTGAGGTCGAGAGGATCGGGAAGCACTTCGATGGTCATCCAACTGATGTTCGGAAAAGTGCCGAGGAGTGCGTGCGTCCCCACACTAAGGAAGTTGGCTGTTGCTGTAATATCTACGGAGAACCAGGTGCCACTGCTCTGTTCGTACGTTGGAGACACAGCGGCGCCAAACATGTTGTTCAAACTATGGAACTGGTTTCCCGCATTCGCCGTATGATTGCTTCCACCGAATTGAAGACGATAGGTCATGCCCGGGGTAACACCGTCAATTCGGGAGAATACCGCTCGACCTTCGACCGGAGTCCGTGACTGGGAGTTGAGTATCTTGTCCCAGCCGTCGTCCAATTGAGGATAGTTAGCGGCCGGATCACCCGCGCAGTTGTCGCAGGCTGATTGAAACCCCAGATTGTTAACGGGGACATCGAAGAGGATTGTGTCAACTCCGTCGGTCACCTCAACGGGAGTAAGTCCGGCGTTCCAAATTCGGAAGAAGTCTCGGGTCAGGTCTGGAGGGCCGTCACTATAATAGTTGGTCTCCCATGCTATCTGGGCCACTCCGGAGGCTGATTGCAAGAGTGTCATACCAGCTGTGAGTAGAATTCTAGAAATGATCTTCACGACTTGCTCCTGGGCATGGGATACCGGTTGCTCCAACTCTGCGGGGCGACACCACCCGGTGGCTGAATCTGTTTCGATCGCCCCTCACCAGATTTCAGATTGGTTAGTAAAACCGCCTGAGGCACTAACTCCGCAAGATCTCGAATGCGTGATGCTGCCTTGATGACTACTCCCGCAAATAGCCGCGAAATCTGTCAGCCTTTCAGCAATCTTTTTCGAACAATTTGCGTTGGCCTGCCATCGCAGCACTTCCAAAATTCTGCAAGATGCACGCCATGCAGAAGTCGTTACACTGGAAGCGCCGGAGATCTTCCGCTTTTTCCTTTTTCCGCGACAGATTCTCGAGCGGTTTGCAGGAGAAACATCAGGTGCTTTTCGACGTTTCGACTGATATGGCTCAATCAAACCCTGATTCAGAACTGTTAAGACAAGCCAGAGGCGGCGACCAGCAAGCTGCAGATCGGCTGCTGGCATCCAATCGCGAGAAGTTGCGAAGAATGGTGCGGGCGCGTATGGACTCGCGCCTATCCGCGAGACTCGATCCCTCCGATGTGGTTCAGGAGGCGCTGATGGAAGCAAATCGCCGATTGCCAGCATTCCTAAAGAAGAACGACGACCTCTTCTATCCATGGTTGAGGGCGATTGCCTGGGAGCGACTGGTCCAGTTGAACCGACAACATCTAGGGGCCCGAAAACGGTCGGTTCATCGAGAGGTTGGCTTGCATTTACCCGACGCCTCAGCGACCGAAGTAAGCCGGCAATTGGCCGCGTCGATTTCCACACCCAGTCGCGTTGCCGTGCGGCGGGAGCTGCAGCAGCGCGTACAACAGCACCTAAAATCACTGCAGCCCGCTGATAGAGAAATCCTACTCTTAAGGCACCTCGAACAGTTACCCATGAATGAGGTATCCACGATCTTGGGTGTCACCCTGGCCGCTGCCCAATCACGCTATCGTCGTGCGATTGAACGCATGCACGATCTCATCGACGATGAGTCCATAACGTAGGGATTTAATCGTGTCTACTCCGACCAATCACTCTCGTCCTGTCAATTCTGCTGCATCTTTGGATGGCGAATTCGACGCGGTCGTCTGTGAGATTTCCGAACAGATCGACAACGGCGTCTACGTTGAACTCAGCCAATACGAACAGCAGCACCCTGAGCTCGCAGATCGGCTGCGTCGCATTTGGCCCACGCTACTGGCGATGGCAGACCTGGGACATCTAAACAGTGATGAGAGTGTATCGGGCACAGAGAAGACGAAAAACGTTGGCACCCTGGGCGACTTCCAAATCATCCGCGAAGTCGGGCGAGGTGGCATGGGGGTTGTTTACGAGGCAACGCAATTATCACTTGGGCGACGGGTTGCGTTGAAGGTGTTGCCCTTTGCATCTGTGATGGACAAGCGTCAATTGCAGCGGTTTAAGAATGAAGCGATGGCGGCTGCAGCGCTCGAACATCCGAACATTGTTAGTGTCCACGCGACTGGATGCGAACGCTCAGTTCACTACTACGCGATGCATTACGTTGAGGGGCATACGCTTGCAGAGATTGTGTCCCAACTTCGAGCATCCACTAGCATTCACCAGTCGCATTCGGTTGCTGGGGCGGCTGCCGAACCGACTACCCTATTCCGGCCCGTGGTTGCTCCCGCAGAACGAGTTGCGAACCCCTCAACTTCCTCGAGCGAGACTCGAAAGGAACTTCAGGCGGCGATAACTACCGAAGGATCGAATCAAACTCGTGAATATTTCCGTTCGGTTGCGGAGATTGGAAAGCAGGCTGCTGACGGGCTCGACTATGCCCACGGAGTCGGCATTGTGCATCGCGATATCAAACCATCGAATCTGATTCTGGACGAGAACGGTCGATGCTGGATCACTGACTTTGGTCTAGCGATGGCCGAGTCGAGCCCGAATCTCACCATGACTGGCGACTTACTGGGAACACTTCGCTACATGAGCCCTGAGCAGTCGCTGGCGCAACGGGTGGTTATCGATCATCGCACCGACATCTACTCCCTCGGTGTAACGCTCTATGAGCTGCTGACGCTCCAGCCTGCGCACACCGGAGACGATCGAGAAGAGCTACTCCGCCGCCTCACGTTGGAGGAGCCGACGACGCCACACAAAATAAACCCGTCGATCCCAAGCGATATGGAAACGATCGTCCTCAAAGCGATCTCTAAGAATCCCGCCGATCGCTATGCCACTGCGAGCGACTTGGCTGCAGACTTGCAGCGTTATCTAGACGGCCATCCAATTCAGGCTAGACGTCCCACAGTCGTTCAACGCGCATTCAAATGGTCGAATCGCCACAAGCCACTTGTCGCTACGTCCGTAGTTTTGGTCCTTCTAACGATGGCCGGTTTGGCTGCGAGCATTGTGCTCATCGCCGAGCAGCGTAACGAGGCAATTGCGGCCGGGGAACGCGAGCAGGAGCAACGCGCCGCCGCTCAGAGTGAACGCGACCGTGCCCAGAAGAATCTCTACCTCGCCGAAATGCGACAAGCAGCCTATGACTTGTCCGCAGGTTCCATGCGAAGATTAGCGGAGACACTCGAGCGCTACGAACCGCGCCCAGGGGCCAAGGATTTTCGTGAGTGGGAATGGTACTACTTAAGCTCCCAGTTGCCACGGAATGGACTGGCCGAAAGCCCAGCGAAAGCCGCCGTAAATTTCAGCGCCTTCTGCTGGACCGAGGATCCTCAACGGCTTCTCGCAGCAGGAGACCCCTTTGTATCCGTCTGGGATCCTGCCGAGCTCAAGCAGACGCGCAGACTTGCTCAGCAGGAGAGTACCATCAAGACGTGCGACGTTCATGACGCGTCCGGGCGACTGGCGACGGGAGCAGAAAATGGCTCCATCAAAATCTGGGAGCTCCGGACGGGCAGGTTGACCGCTACTTTACAGAGCAAAGGTCCCCCGATCAATTGGCTCGGTTGGTCTGCCGATGGAAGCCTCTTGGCGACCTTCGATAAGGCGTTTCGGTTGGTACTTTGGGAAGTTGGTACCGGGAAGAAAGTGGCCCAGCGCCAACTGAAAGCAGGTTTCCATATTCGTTGGCAAGTACCTCAATGGAGCCCATCAGGAAAGCAGATCGCGGGCTTGTTGATCACATGGAAAGATGTGGTGGTCCTGAACGCCGATAATTCGACTCATCAACTTCAAGCCACGGATCATTTCGATGGTATCAGCTGGGCCCGTGACGGGACGTCACTGGTAACCGCAGGTTCGGGGCGCGATGGCATTCAAGTTTGGGACGCCGAATCCTGGGAGGTCAGGCGACAGTTTGGGCAGAATGGCGGCCTTAAAAACGATTGCACTGTGAGCCCGGACGGAAAGCTGCTGGCAACCACTGACAACGAATCCGTCGATATCTGGACAATGGACGAGGGTCGACGTCTTGCCCATTTGTCGGGACATGCTGGCGAGGTCAATCGTGTCGTCTGGTCGCCGAACGGCCGCTGGCTGGCCTCCACCAGCAGAGACTCCACCATCCGACTGTGGAGCGTCGCCGATGGGTATCGATCATACTCACTCCATGGTGCGGTTCGACAGCCGGACTGGCTGAGCTTCAGTCCAGACGGTTCCTACTTGGTCTCCTGGTGCACTGGTTTAGCGAATGGGTTGCAGGTTTGGCCAACGCAACATGGGTCCCGAGCGCCGGGTAAGGCGGATCTGGGCGAGCTTGCCCACGCTAGGCAGAGCCCGAACGGTGAATTCATTGCGGGAATTGATGAGAACGGGGATCTAGTAGTCTGGGACGCTAGAACGCACGAACGTGTCCGGCGTCGCAACTCGGGGCTCCCTCCAGCGAGTGACCATAGTGAATCGTACTCCTACGGCATCTTCGAAGGTAAATTATCCTGGAGTCCGGATGGCCAGTCGATTGCCTGGGTTGATCGTCAGGCGAAGGCGCCCCGCCGGTGGAACTTGAAGACCGACAAAATTCAAACCGTCCCGGTGCCACCACAATGCCCGGCCGATTGGTCCCACGTCGGTAAACTTCACTGGAGCCCAGACAGTCGAAAGTTGGCCGCAACAAGCGGTGCGCATCTGTTGACGACCGATGTCGCCCGGGAGCAACCAACGTTGGTGACGCATGCTGATCTCAACTATGAGCCAATCATCTCTTGGGGGCCGAGAAACGTGATCGCGGTCGCTGGTAACCGCGCTGACGGCTACGGATACGTTCATCTACGCGACGGGAATGACTGTCGGCTGTTAGACATAGTCCCGCCAGAGACATCCTACGTTCGTCCTCGACGGCTCGCGTGGGCGAACGACGGTACGCAACTGGCAGTCGGTTACGAACGCGGACAGGTGCAGATCATCGATGCCGAGCAGGGGCGCACGAAACACCTTTCCACTGGACACTCCAGCTCGATTCGCTCGATGGCCTTTACGCCCACGGGGTCCCGCCTGGCCTCTTTGGGAAATGACACCATTCGCATTTGGGACGTTGAAAGTGGTGCTGAATTACTTGTCTTGGATGCATCCAGCCACGATCAGTCACAACCTGCGCAACTAACATGGGGTCTGACAGGAGCCCAACTGGCGCTTGTTGCGGGTAACGGGCAAGTAGATACTTGGGACGCGACGCCTGCCTATGATGCTGCGAAGAAGTTGGCCTCCGCGTCGTCCACTGAGGCAGAGAGTACGGACGCGTCAAACGCGGACGGTAAGTCGCCCAAAGACTCAAAGGGGCCAGCCACAGAGGAACTCGATCGGTTGATCATCTCCGCATATAACGAGCAACAACAAGCCTGGGTGAGCCTGGAGTCGGGCAACAAGTCAATGGCCCGCAAGTCGCTCACCGTCATGCACCAAAAACTCCAACGAGGCGATGAACTCCGGGACGGTCTGCAGGATACTTACCTGGCCAAGAAGGAGCTTGACTATCTGTGGGGTGAATTTGCCATACTATCCTGTCGAGCCGACGCCTTCGAATTGGCGATCGAGGCTGTCGAGTTATTTAATTACAATGACCCAGCATACCGAGACCAAACCAGACAGAAGCTTTGGCACTATTGCATAGCTTTGGCCAGAACAGGGAAACAGCAAGAGGCGCGCGAAATCTACGACAGACTTGTCGAATCACCGCTGTTCGAACCCTACGCATGGGATGGTCCACTCCTTGTCGCAGCGACTCAGTTGATGGTTGAACTCACTGAGAACCAGACTGCGGAAGACCTGCTCGGCGCGGACTTTGACCGATATCGTACTATCCATCGTGAGTTGTTACTCAGCAGGGCCAAGGCACACGTCGCCCAAAAGAGGTGGGATGAGGCGGCGCGCGACAATATTGCCGCAATCGAACTCACGGAAGATTCAGACTCATGGCAATCTGACCGGAAGAAAACCTGTCTGTGGGCGACATGGGGGGCTCAGTCGTTTCCTCGTGCTGTGGAATTGCGCCCCGACCTCACAACGCTTTGGATAGCCCGGGGGCAAACACGTGGACTTCGTCGCGATTGGACCGGTGCGGTCAAGGCCTACAAAAAAGGCTTTGTGTCGCGTTCCGTAGAAGATGAGACTATCTTCGAGTACGCTGCGGCGCTGCTTCTCGCAAACGACTCGGCAAGTTACGAGGAACTCTGCCGGCGGCTCACTGATCACCCTACGGAGTCAGGTGATTCATTCTTCGCTTTCGTGAAGGCGCGCACTTGCGCTTTAAGACCCAGTGAGCACGTACAGGCGCAACAGCTGATCGAGTGGGCTGAAGCGAGGTTTACAGAAGAACCGACGCCGTGGAATCAACATCTGGTCGGGCTGGCCCGTTACCGTGCAGGTCATTTTGATCAGGCCATCGAGCATCTCGAAACTTCCAATGCCTCGGGTTGGGCGGAAATTGCCCACCCGGCCGCCGACGCTCAGAACTGGTTGGTCCTGGCCATGTGCCATCACCAACTCGGGCGGGCTGACCAAGCAGCAGGCTGTTTGGCGACAGCGAAAGATCTGATTCTGGCCGCTATTCCACCAAAGCCTAAGCGGCGCGTTCGAGTACCGGTCCCTGATTGGATGGAGGCTCATGTGTTGTTGCGAGAAGCCGAGGCATTGCTGCGAGGAAACAACCGATAGCCCGCTAGCACGGTGCTTGCGGTATTTCGGAAGTGAGTTCCAAATACGTGGCATTGTGCGGTTCTCCCAGCGATTGGAAGCCAAGACGGTATGTACCGTTTTGCGCTCTTGGGAAACGCCGCACTGCCGACCATCGGCAGGTAACAGAAACTCTTGTTCGGCAAAGGTTTAGGGCGAGGGTGGCTAATGGGATTCGAACCCACGACCTTCGGAATCACAATCCGACGCTCTAACCAACTGAGCTATAGCCACCGCATGGAGGAGCCTCACATCGTACCAACTTGGTGCGCGGAAGGTCAACTAGCCGGTCTCGCACCTAGAAGTCGAACACTATTGCCGGGTCCCGAAAAGTAATCGGGCGATGGGCGTTAGCGTGGGCGCAGCAGTCGTGCGAGCTTTGGGGCGAGGACGCCGGCTACGAAGCCCGCGAGGAATAGCAGGGCGCCGGCGGGTGCTTCAACGGCAGTGAAGTGGGCCAGGAAGTTGATCATGGGGGAATTCTCTCGATCGATTGGGACGGACTAAGGCGACGCGGTCGACGTTTCGATTGGTAGCGCTTCGAGGTACCGGCGGTACTCGCGATCCAGATTCGCGAAACTCTGCCCGGTGAGGTCGGCAAGAGTACTAGGTTCGTCGCGGCCTGCATAGAGAAGTTGCATCGCCTGGACCAGCGCCGGGCGATACTTCCCCTGCTCGAATTGCATCAGAAAGGTCGCCAAGCCCGCCGATTGGCTATACAACCGCGGCAGATCGGTCCTTCGCTGAAAGTCCTTGATCCCCAGAGCCGAAAGCTCTGCTAGCGGTACGTAATAGTCGTTGACCAGCAACCGATGACGGGCCGCCGGCAAGCGGCCCGCCGATGGGGTGCCAATCGTGTAATGACTGACACCGTCGGCGTCCTGATGTTCGGTCAGCGACTCGAAATAGCAAGCTACGCCTTCGATAAGCCAAGCGTTGCTGGTCGCGCCTACGTTGCGCGCCGCGCGACGCGACTCGTGAAAGAACTGATGGACCGCTTCATGATAAATCGTTCCCGGGTCCTGATCTTCCCCCGCGAAAAAATGCGTCTCACGTAGGTCGTCGAAGTAGATTCCCAACGTCATGTCGATGCGCGGTTGCTTGCGACGCAGCGCTGCGTTGTACTCCTCTCGCGTGCGATAGTAGACGACCTCGAAAGGCTTGCTGCGATAGCCACTAATCTGCTTACCGTCGAAACGCTTGAGCAAATCGTTCGACTTGATCGCGAAGCTGCCGAACTGCTGTTGCCAAACTTGGTAGAGCATCTCCAACCGTGTCGCCAGTTCGGCTGCCGCCTCTCGGCTGTGATTGGTCACGACGCGAAAGTGGTCGGTGCGCACTTGCCAGCCATCATCAATGCTCTCATGTCGGCGCGCGTCTTCCTCGACAGATATCCAACGCCTGCCAAGGGGGCGCTGACCCGCTTCGTAACGCGATAAGTCGGCTGCGTCGATCCAGCCGTACCTGGGGTTCCAAATCTCGCCGCGTTCGATGCGCCGAGCCGCGTAGCGTCCCGCCCACTGATCTTCAACAAGCTGATAACCCAGCACTCGCCGGGCAACCACGGCCTGTGCAGAATCCGTCATCGCAACGCGCGTCGCGAGTTGCAGCGACTTGCCGACGTCGCCCGCTTCGCAGGCCTCACGAGACCGACGAAGCAGGTCCGCTGCGTCGTCGGCGGTTTCCGTTGAGCGCGAAGAATAAACGTCGGCGGCCAGCGGAACGATCTCAGCAAGTGAGAGTTCTGAGTGCGCAATCACTACCGTCAGCGCGGCGCACATCAAACCCACACATCGACGACCGATCCAGCTACACACGTCCGACTACCTCGCAAGGAACCCAAGCAGGATACCTTTAGTGTAGCATGCTCACCGCTGGACCTAGGCCTCCGAAAACGCCGCATCAAACTGCACGTTGGCTGGCGTAAAGTCCAACCGCTTCGTGAATTCGCACGCCTCGCGGGCACCGTGCTCGCGATTCATGCGGGCGTCTTCCCATTCAACACTGAGTGGGCCCTGGTAATCGATGTCGTTTAGGGCACGGATGATCTCTTCGAAGTTCACGCCGCCGCGCCCCGGAGAACGGAAATCCCAACCACGTCGCGCGTCGCCGAAGTTGATGTGGCTGCAGAGGATGCCGCTCTTGCCGTTGAGCGTGACAATCGCGTCCTTGATGTGCACGTGGTAGATGCGGTCGGGGAACTCCCGAATGAATTCGACCGGATCGACGCCTTGCCAAATGAGATGGCTGGGGTCGAAGTTAAAACCAAACTCTTCGCGATGGTCCAAGGCTTCCAAGGCACGTTTGGCGGAATACAAGTCAAACGCGATTTCCGTCGGGTGGACCTCCAACGCGAAACGCACTCCGCATTCGCCAAAGACGTCCAAGATTGGATTCCACGCGGCGGCGAAATCGGCGAAGCCCTTATCAATCATCGCGTCGGGCACAGGCGGAAAAGAGTACAGCAGTGGCCAGATGCCCGATCCGGTGAAGCCGTTGACGACGTCAACGCCGAATTTCTGCGCGGCCCGCGCGGTGTTCTTGATCTCTTCGGCAGCACGCTGATTGACGCCTGCTGGATCGCCATCGCCCCAGATGTAGTCGGGCAGAATCGACTGGTGCCGCTCGTCGATCGTGTCGCTGACGGCCTGGCCAACCAAATGTGCACTGATCGCGTGGCACTGCAAGTCGTGCCGCTCCAGTTGCTCGCGCTTCGCGGCGACGTAGCCATCGTCGGCGATCGCCTTGTCGACTTCAAAGTGATCGCCCCAGCAAGCCAGCTCGAGTCCGTCGTAGCCGAACTCGCGCACCTTGCGCGCCAAGTCATCCAACGGAAGATCGGCCCATTGGCCAGTGAAAAGTGTGACGGGACGCGACATGGAGAGCTCCTGTAGGATCTGTTCGAGAATGGTGTGAATGATTGGCGTGAGCGACAAGTTTCCGGTCCCGTATTTTCGCAAAAACCGCTTGATTGACAAGCTACTATCGATCGCTTCGCCGGAAATCGACCAAAACGCCCACCGACAGACAATGCTATACTTGTGACGCCATGAATATCCGACCCATCAGTTTGTTTCTGTGCTTTCTACTCGCGTGCTCGTGCGGGCTCGCAAAGCGTAGTGTTGCTGCGCTACCCATCGACTTGGAAGTCGCCAAGGAGCGTGGCGTCTCGATTACCGCGCCTCAGCAATGGGCTCAGCTACTGGGACGGATGAATCTGGGCAGCGTTAAGATTCGCGACGCGCGCGGACCGGAACGAGCGCAGCTCGAATCGAAACAAATCGGCAACTCCGTCCGCTATCGAGTGGTCGCGATTCTTACCCGCGGCGACGAACTGCTCCTTCCCGATCGCCGCTTCCGGGTGAGTGATCGGAGCGCCATGCAGAAGTACTTCCAGCAGCTGCCTGAGCAGGCGGCCTACAACGCGGAAGAACGTGGTAGATTCGGGCTAACGAAGTCGCAGTTCGAACGCGTGTTCGCCGAATTGTCGCAACCGGTAGAGTTCTCGACGGTGGGAAAAACTGCCGAGGAGATTCTTAGGCATGCGGAAAAAGAAATCACGACTCCAATAGAACGATTGGAGCCCACTTCCTCACCAGCGGGCAAGCCGATTACGTCGGAGCTCAAGGGCGTTTCCCTCGGGACCACCTTGGCATTCGCGCTGCGTCAGAACGGACTGATGCTTGTGCCGGAGCAGCTCCCAGGGCAAGCGCTGCGGCTGACGATCGAATCTTACGACGCGACGACTGACTATTGGCCTGTCGGCTGGAAACCGGGAGTCCTCTCTCGGCGGGCAGCTCCCCAGTTGTTCGAGAAGCGAAACATTGAGATTAAGGGGTTCACGCTCACTCAGGCCTTGGAGGCCCTGCAGCCGGCGATGCGCGTTCCGGTGATCTTCGATGAGAGAGTACTGCGGCGGAACCAGATTGAACCCAGCGCCCTGCAGGTCGTATTGCCAAAGAAGCGCACCCACTTAAAATCGGCCCTCGGCAAGATGTTCAGTCAGGCGCGACTGTCCGATGAACTGCGCGTTGACGAACTTGATAAGCCGTTTCTGTGGGTCACGCGGTTTGGCAAGGACAGTCCCCGCGCCACCGAATAGCAAGGAGACGTGATGAAGTCGTGCCCGATGATTCCTGCCGATTGGGATCTGCCTGCAGTCCTGCGTATTCGCCTTGGCTACGGTCCTGGTCGGCAACGAGTCTTGGAAAATGAAGGGCATCTGCTGATCGTGCTGCACGAAATCCCCCAGCATCATCAGTACGAGCGCGTGGGCCGGTTATTCTGGCGCTTGCCCGATGGGACTTGGCGTAGTTCGCTGCCCGGCGCCGGCGCGAAGGGACTTGAGCAACATCTCCAGGAGTATGCAAAGGCGTTCGACCACTTGCACGAAGCTGTGGACGATGCACGAAACAGCGAAACCTGTTTTCGCGTGCTCGGCCAGCTAAGTCCGATCGTCCGCACGACCCGCAACATGTACGCGACATTACAAGACGCTCGCAAGCTGCAAACCGACGATGAGGACTTAATCAACTGGCGCGACATGGCCTACGAGCTTTCGCGACGTGCGGAACTGCTCAAGGGTGATGCCGAGACAACACTCAACTTCGAGATTGCACATCAGGCGGAACTGCAGGCCGAGTCGAGTCACCAAATGGCCGCATCAGCGCACCGACTGAACGTGCTCGCCGCGTTCTTCTTTCCACTGGCGACCTTATCCTCGGTGCTGGGGGCTAATCTGCTGCACGTCTTCCCAACCATGTCGGGAAAGTCCGCGCTGGCGATGATGCTGGTGGTCGGTCTGGTGCTCGGTAGCGGGCTCACCTATCTGGTTACACGCCCCGCCCCGCGCCCTGGCAAGCGCCGCGATCTGCGCGACGCGTCCTCGAGGTAAACGCGATCAGGTCAAGAACGGCTTGAGCGCGGGAACCTTGTCGACAATCAGGTCAATCGCCGAATCGCCGACGTTTTCCTTGATGAAGTTGATGACCATCGTCACCAGCGATCCGATCTGGTCGGTCGACAAACCGAGCTTCTCGAGAATGCTGACCAGTTCGAGCCCTTCTCCAGCAGAGCCGCCGAGGACGGACGAGGCCGCCTTCGCGATTCCTCCCAGGATACCGCCCTCGTCCGCACCGGCGGACGCGCTCGATGCTTGACTGATCAAATCGTCGACCCCGGGAAGCTTATCGGCAATCTGCGAAAAGTCGTCGCCGATCCCCTCCTTGATGAATCCGAACAGCGAACCGGTCGCGCTACGTGTGGCCGCCTCATCAATACCCAGCTGCGCAACCGCGTTCTTGATCAACTCTTCCATATTTCCATCTCCTTGACAAAAGGAACCGCCAAGCTGATTCCGGAGGGAAGCACCTCTGCGCCCGAATACCGAAACAAACTTGGCGGTTCTTGAACTAGCGATCAACGAAAAGGGAATTTCGAACCAGCCGTTCACGCTGGATCATGAAGCAAGCTAACGTTGCTTGTGTTGAAAGTCAAGCAATCGCACTGTTGCGGCTTCCCGTGCTACAGCAATTCGTCGAGCTGATCGACGAGCGTTTCGAAGCGATCGAGTGCGGTTTCGACGGGCGCGGGTTCTTCCATATTCACACCCGCGTCGCGCAGTAAATCCAGCGGGTACTTCGAGCAACCGCCTTTGAGGAACGAGAGATAATCATTGAGTTCTCTCGTCCCGCCGTTGAGCACGCGCTCGCTGAGCGCGATCGCCGCCGAGAGACCGGTGGCGTACTTGTAGACGTAGAACGCGCGGTAGAAATGCGGAATCCGCAAGCACTCCAGCTTCAGCTGCTCGTCGATCACAAAGTCGGGCCCGAAGTAATGCTCGAGCAGTTTGCCATACTCGGACTTAAAACAATCTAGGGTTAACGGTTCGCCTGCCTCGGCCAATTCGTGAACCACTTTCTCGAACTCGGCGAACATGGTTTGTCGTATGATTGTACCACGGATCGCGTCGATATCGCGGTTGATCAGGTAAGCACGCTCCTGGTCGGTCTTCGCTTGTTCCATCAGATGACGACTCAGCAGTTGCTCGTTGAATGTGCTGGCCACTTCCGCGACGAAAATCACGTAGTCGTAATACTGAAACGGCTGACTCTTCGCCGAGAAGTAACTGTGCATGGAGTGCCCAGCCTCGTGGGCGAGCGTAAACACATGATCGAGAACCGTCGGCTGATAGTTCATCAGGATGTACGGAGCCCCATCGAAACTGCCGCAACTAAACGCGCCGCTCGACTTGCCCCGATTGGGATAGCGATCGCACCAACGCTGCGTGGTCATGCCCTCTTCCAGCACACTGCAGTAGTTGTCTCCCAGCGGCTCTAACGACTGCAAGACCGCCTTGACCGCTTGATTCCACGTACGTTTTTGATCGAGGTCGCTCAAAATGGGCACATACGTATCGTAATGATGAATCTCTTTCAGTTTCATCTTCCGACGTCGCAACTCGAGGTAGCGCATGATCGCGGACTGACGGCCCCGCACGGCTTGGATCAGATTGTCGTACACACTGGCCGGCACGTTGTCGGCAAACAACGCCTTTTGCAGCGCACCCTCGTAGCCGCGCGCTCGCGCGTAATAGACGTCGCGCTGCACCGATCCGCTCAAGGTTGCAGCCAACGCGTTTTCGTGCGATTCGAATACGTCGTAGTATTGATGAAATGCCGCTTTGCGGACCGAACGCTTCGGCGAATGCAGCAGCGCTGAAAACGACGAGTGCGATAGCTCGATCGTCTCGCCGTTCTCATTCTTGATCATGCCGAACTTGAAGTCCGCATCGGTCAGTTGCTTAAAGGTATGATTCGAAGTGTCGGCCATCTGGCCCTGCATCGCCAGCAGACGTTCTTCCCCGTCGTTGAGCGTATGCGGTTTGTAGCGAACGAGTCGTTCGAGCATCAGCTGGAACGGCTTCAGCTCTTTGGACGCCAGCATTTTCTTGAACTTCGCGTTGGGGATGGCGAGAATCTCGGGACGGATAAAACTGGCCGCCTGACTCGCTTCACTCGCCGCATGCTGGAACCGTCCCATCATTCGCTGATAAGTGCCGTCGGCGGTGTCTTCGGCCGTCTTCAGAAACGCGTAGATGCCAAGCCGCTCCGCCAGTCGATCAAACTTGGTGTCGAACTTTAGACAAGCGGCAAGCTGTGCGGCGCTCTTGCCCAGCGTACCTTGGTACTTCGCATAGCTCTTGATTTGCTTTTCCCATTTGACGAAGGCCGCCTCCCACGCCGCATCATTTGCGTACAAACTGCCAAGGTCCCAGGTGTCAGCCTCTTTGACTTTGCTGCGCGGTGGAAGGGTTTTTTGCCGTTTCTTTTGGGTAGCGGTTGCCATCTCGCGGGGAACTCTCAGAAGAACTAGATTGATTGTTTGTGGAAAGAGTATCAAACAAAGAATGCCACGTGGGAAACCCACTACTTCATTACTCAGTATTCCTTGCTTTCAATTCGTGATTTCCGTTCACCATCGAAACACCGTCGTACCCCACGTCAATCCGGCTCCGAAGCCCGACATCAGCAGATGATCACCGCGGCTGATGTTACCGGCGCGGAAGGTTTCATCCAGTGCAATCGCGATGCTGGCTGCGGATGTGTTGCCGTAGCGATCAAGATGCATCACGACGCGATCGCGGTCGAGGTTTAGCGACTCGGCCGCCGCATCAAGGATTCTGGCGTTCGCCTGGTGCAGCAGCCACCAATCGATTTGGTCAATCGACAGGCCCGCCACCTCGATCGCGTTACGCGAGACTTCCTCAACCAACCGCACCGCCCACTTGAAAATCGGACGACCGTCCATCCGCACGTACCAGGCCGCCGGGTCGTAAGGCATTGCCGCGCCACCCGAATCACGACACAGCAGCTCCGTCCCTGAGCCGTCTGCTCCCAAGGTGTACGACAGTGCGCCTTGCTCGTCGCTTCCCGCCGCCAGCAATACCGCGCCAGCGCCGTCGCCGAACAGAGGGTACGTCTTCTTGTCTTGCGGGTCGACCACCCGTGAGTTTGTGTCCGCGCCGATGATTAAAGCGTAGCGACTGCCACCTGTGGCGACATACTGCATGCCGGTGACCAGTGAGTATACAAATCCCGAGCAAGCAGCCACCAAGTCCATCGCACCACAGTTGAGGCCCAAACGATCTTGGACGACCGTCGCGGTGGCTGGAAACAAGCGGTCCGGTGTAAACGTACCTAGCAGCAGCAGGTCGATGTCCGAGCGAGCAACTCCACTGGCCTCGATGCAGCGTTCCGCCGCGGCGATCGCCATATCGCTCGTTGACATCTCAGGCGGTGCGTGTCGCCGCTCACGAATGCCCGTGCGCTGGATGATCCAATCTGCGTCGCATCCCAACGACGCCAGATCGTCGTTGGTGACCACATTGTCCGGAACGAAACTTCCCGTGCCGACGATTTGCACGCCCGTCAGTTTTCGCATCGGCGATTGGTATGACGACGTGCTGGAATCGCTCATGGCGGCTGTGCTCTAGCGCAGGGGAAAGGCAAGCAAGAAACCGATTAGGTTACGCCCTGCCAAGCACTCCCGCAAGGGTGCATGAGGAAGCCGCAAGGACCGAGGAAGCAACGTGATTCCCTGCCTCTCTACGCCTTCCTGGTCTCGACTTGGTCAAGCCGCCTGTCGCCTTCGCGTGTAGAGCACCGCATTCCCTTCCTTTCCCACCGGATGGATCGCGCCAGTCTCGCGCAAGCAGTACGCAATGCGTTGAGCAATATGTCGGCGAACCTGGAGCCGCTGGGCCAAATGGCCCGTGTGAAAGCTCTTCGGCAGCCCGCTTGGTAACATCTTGCGCAGATCGGCGAGTGTGCGAAAGCGACGCGTCTCAATGATTTCGACCAGCCGTTGATCCTCAATTACAAAATCGTTCGCCCGCCGCCGTCGACGACGCCCGTGACCGGGATAGCGCAGCTCTTCGACCTCGACCAGCGCGACTTCTAGCACCAAGCGGCGATGCGGGAAGACGCGGGTAAAGTAAACCAAGTCGTCAAATACATCGAGCACGCCGCCACGCTTAGGACTGCGCCGACGATCCACGACCTCGCCGCCGCGTCCGTCCAACTTCACCAGATGCTTGAGCGCAACGATCGGTTTGACCACCGTAACGCGATGATCTTCCAACAGGCTGGCAATCTTGTCGCGAATCGCCCCCAACGAACCGTGCTGGATTTCGATCAATCGTCCACGCCGAATCGCGTCGATTCGATAGTCACCCAACGCAACCTCGACCTGGCTCTCGTCGTGAGCGTAATGCAATTTGAGTTGCCGATGCAGCGAAGTTTCCATCAGTCGAATGGGGATTTGGGATTTCGGAATGCGGATTGGCATCTTCCATGACAAGCGATTCCGAAATCCACACTTCGAAATCCGAATTCCGCCTATTCGATGCCAAAGTCTCTCACAGTGAACAACGTCGTCAGTTCGTATCCGCGCTCGGCGAACGCTTCGCGTCCCCCTTCCAGACGATCGATGATCGCCAGCACGCGTTTGACTTTCAGCCCGACGGCTTCACAGCGTTCAATCGCCAACAACGACGACCCACCGGTCGTCACGACATCTTCGACGATCACAACCTGCTCGCCTTCCTGGTAGGGACCTTCGACAAATTTCCCGGTCCCGTGGGCCTTCGCTTCTTTACGAACAATGATCCCGCGCAGTGGCAGATTGTTCGTTCCCGCCAGAGTGAGGATCGACGCGGTAATCGGATCAGCTCCGATCGCCATGCCTCCCACCAGCGGAGGCATCTGGTCGGAGAGCAACTCGAGCATGCCTGCGCCAATCAACTTCGCGCCCTGCGCATCGAGCGTCACCTTGCGACAATCGAGATAGAAACTGGCCTGCTTTCCCGAGGCGAGCGTGAAGTCGCCGAACTGCAGGGCCTTTTCTCGAATTAATTCTTGAAGCTCTTGTCGATCGTACATCGTGGCACCTTCATTGGCTGTGTCAGGGTCAACAGAGCCCGGCAATGTACCACGTAAGGTCAACAAACTTAAGTGCCCTCTCGCACCGCCTAGCGACGAATGACGACCTTAGAACCTAGCGACAGAATATCAAACACATCTTCAGCGTCTGCGGGCTTCAATCGCAGGATTCGTCCGGCCGGTTCAGCCAGCGGACTGCTCGAATTAGTGCCCTTCAGTACGGCGACCTTCTCAACGCCGTCGGCCGAGTTGGAAAGCATCAAACTTCGCTCTTCGGTCGGAGTGGTCGGACCAGTGCCAGGCAAACTGACGTCCGCGGGGGTCAACAGTTTCTGCTTCACCTCCCAATGGCCTTCCTCAACAGTAACACCCGCATCGATATCGAGCGCGAACTTGCCCGCGTAGCGCCGATCGAGCATCAAGGTCATCGTTCGTTTGCTAATGTCGATCACGGCCGAGAAGGGGCCTTGCAGCACTTTGATTTCCTGCCCAGCCTGCAATTGGTCAGCGCTGCTGATGCCGTTGATCTTCGCCAACAGCTGCCAAGGTACTTCGTATTGTTTGGCGATTGTTTCTAACCGCTCGCCAGGCTGCACCATGTAGGGTGATTCCAAACGCGGCTCGGTCGAATAAATGACGCTGCCTGCCAGCTGACTAAGCAGTGTGTTGACTTCTGCCGTCTCGCTGGGTGACAGCGAAGGATCACCGTACCAGTCGGAGAGCAACAGTAGCGCCTGCGAAAGCTCACCGCGATCGAGAGCCGCCTGTACTGCCAATCGCGTGGCAGCAAACAGTGAAGATTGTGCCTGTGTTTCGCCACCCGAACCGGGACCAATGGAACTCGCTTCCGGAGTCTCCATCATTGGCGGATTCAACGCTTCCTCCGATAGGGTCCCCTGCGTCCCGCTCGCCGCGCTGATGTTCGACCCGGCCGTGGCCTCGCTTCCTGCGGCAGGTGCCGCTGAAGAAACTTCAGGTGGCATTTCAGGAAGCGGTGGCAAATCGGGAACCGCGAGAGGATCGGGAGTAGCGACCTCGCTGCTTGCCGCATCAAAAGTGGGTGCTGCAGAGACTTCCATCGAAGGTGTCTCCGGCGGCGGAGTCCAAGCTGGTGCCTGCGTTGCGGCATCACCGGCATCGAAGGCGGGCGCCGATGGAACCGACGCGGCGTCTGCGGAATAGGTTGGTGCAGGCCCGCTCGGTGACCCCGACTCAATCGAGGGCTCCATCAGTGATTCCGAGTCACCAAAATCGACTTCGATATCGGTTCCTACGGCCCAATCTTCCACTCCTTCGGGCAGTGGTGGTTCCGTCTCGTTGATTTTCGCATACAAGAAAGCGCCGACTATTGCCAACACAGTAATCGTTACAAGTGGTCGGATCGAACTCACGGCTCGCACTCCCAAGGAATCTTTTTTTCTAGGTCGACCATCAATCGACAGTAGGATCGAATGTGATCGTTACGACTTGCCAACGGTTATTCCGTGGACGACCAACGCTGCACGCGCTGGAACTGCGAAGCGGATAATAGGCAAACTGCTCTGGACAAGCTACAGCAATGCTGACAGCCGCGACGCTCGCTAGCCACACGACCTTGGATTATGCTAGCGTACCGAGAACTCAGATCTGGAGATGGCACGCATATGCTGCGGAAATGGCAGAAAATGGGAATTACGATCGCGCTCATCCTGCTAGCAATGTTGATCTTCTTGGCCATGCAGATTGACGATTGGAGCCGCGATCTCTCGACCAATCGAGCCGCGACGAGCATTGATTCCCCCGATCCGACGCTTCGTTCGCTCGAACTCAAGGCCAGCGCAGACGAAATCAAAGCCGCGATCACCGGCTTCGTCGAGCGCGCACCCGCATGGGAAGTTAATCCGAATCCGAGCGACGACAATGCAGCACTTGCCCTGGTCCGTACGACGCGCGTGTTTCGTTTCGCCGACGATGTACAGGTTTTTTTGCAGTCGACCGCGACCGGCACACGCGTCGACGTCCATAGCCAATCGCGTGTCGGCAAAGGCGACCTGGGTCAGAATCCACGCAACATCCGCGAGTTACTTAACGCCCTGCGCGACGAGCTGCGCTGAATCGGGCTCTCGTTAATCGCGTCGTGCCTCCAGGTCTTTCGCCACGAGGCTAGCCGATGCAGACTCCGCCCTTCGGCAGCATGTCCACGAGCGGGCACTCTTCGCAGCGGGGAACTTTCCCACAATAGCTTTTGCCGACTTGCACGAGTAGCGCGTGCAGCTCGTTGTAGGTGCTCACATCCTCCGGTAGCTCGCTCATCAAATGCGCCTGCAGCTGGTGATAGTCCGCTTCGAACGCCACCCAACCGTGACGCGCAAAGACTCGATGCGTGTAGGTATCAACGACCATTGCCGGCTTGTCGAGCGCATAGAGCAGAATCGCGTCCGCCGTTTCAGGGCCGATCCCGTGCACGGCAAGCAACTGCTTCCGCAGTTCCTGCTGCCGGACGCGCCCCATTTGTTCAATCGACCCGTCGTACCGCTCCACGAAAAACTGCATCAAACTGCGCAGTCGGCGCGCCTTGAGACGATAGTAGCCTGCTGGTCGCAGGAGTTGCTGCAGTTGTTGTTCGTCCAACGCAAGAATTCGCGAGGCATCCAGGGCATCGCTCGCGCGAAGGTTCTCTAGCGCGCGTTCCACATTCTTCCAGTTCGTATTTTGTACTAAGACGGCACCGACCATCACCTCAAGCGGCGAATTACCCGGCCACCAATGCTGGGGTCCAAAACTGTCAAGCAACTGTTCAAAAACTTTTTGCGTCGTCGTGCTCAACGAAATTGCTCGCTTAGACATTCTGTTGTTCTCACCTCAATACCCCTGCACGGCATCGGTAGACTTCGCCGCTACTGCTAGCAACCAATTGCAGAACGACTTACTTGACGTGCAAAAGTCAAGAGTGAATCTCGGGCAAGTTTCGCGTTGCAGAATCACCCTTTGAGATGCTCGCAGCTGCCAACTATAATCGAGGCAGACCCAACGGGATTCCTGTTGGCCAACCAATCGATCATCAGTCATTAGCTGAGAAATCTACGGTGTTATCTGCCCGACCAAAAGTTGCCGAACTTGTCTTCCAATTGTACGGAAGATCGCTGCATCCCGAACTATTTGAGGTCTATCAATCGCGAAAGATCCAGCGCGGCGATTACGAAGCACTCGTGCAAATCACCAGTGCCGGGCACTTGGTCACATGGCGATACGCGGGCATCACGCTCACCGAGATTGCCACTGCCGCTAACCATCCGCTGCCCGCTAAACGACGGCTGATGTCGCACCGCCTACGAGGTGATCGGGCAGATCAGCTGGAGTGTCGGGGCGGAATCAAGTACGAGGTGGCGTTCTCGCTGGAACCCGCCAACTCCGAACGATTCTTTGCTTATCAGAAGGAGCTGACACTACAGGCGACGCGCAAGGGTCTGCTGCATCAGTTCGACTCCAGCGGCCGCTGGGAAACGGGCGCAATCAGCTACATCAACGTCGACTCGCGCGACAAACTGTTCCGCGTGCAAGCGTTCCATACGTTCCCCGACGATTGCGCCGTGCTGAAGATTCAATCGTCGTTCCAGTTGCCGAAGAAAGCCTAACGGCGAGCAGATGGGCGCCTAAGCGAATTCGTCGAGAAACGCTAGCAGCGCCTCGTTCACAGCAGCCGGATTTTCAAGCACGGTCATGTGCCCGGCACCCGCGATCTGATGGAACTGACCGTTGGGCAAAGCGTTGGCAATGGCGTGCATCTCTTGGGGAGTGCTAATTGCATCCTCAGCGCCCACCAGCACCAGCGAGGGCCACTCGAACGCACCAAGTTTGCCCTGCACGTCATCGCGTCGCGACATGCCGCGCTGCGATGCGGCAATCGCCGCTGGCGAAGCACTGCGGATCATTGTTTGCACCGTTGCGACGATCTCAGGCCGGTTTTCGAGCGTGTCGGCCGCAAGCAGCTTGGGCACCATTCCCTCGACCACGGGCTCGACGCCCGTAGTGGCGATCGTGTCGGCCATCTTGATTCTTCCCGCGGCAGCTTCCTCGGAATCGGCCGCTGCGCGCGTGTCGCATAGGATCAAGGCCTTCACCTGCTCCGGATGCGTGAGCGCATACTGCCACAAAATGTAGCCGCCCATGGAAAAACCACACAAGATAATCGGCTCATTGATCTGCAAATTGTCCAACACGCCCGCCACATCAGCCGCGTAGCTGGCCATGTCAACGCCAGTACTCGCATCGGCATCGCCTAATGTCGAACCGCCGTAGCCGCGCAGGTCTGGGGCAATCACCTGACACACCGACGACAACACCTCGATCTGCGGTTGCCACATGGTGTGATCAAACGGAAACCCGTGAATCAACACCAGCGGCGGTCCCTCGCCGACAGTCTGGCACGTGATTTGAACGTCGTTCACAGAAAAAACATGTTCGGCCATCGTTACGGTGCCTCACCGGCTTCGCGTTTGCTGAGCTCGTCCTCGAACAACTGCAGTTGTCGCTGCATCACCAGAAGATGGGGCTGCTTTGAAATGGCTTCGCGCTGTGCCTCCAGTGCTGCTTCGAGATTGCCGGCGGAGTAGTGGCAGCGTCCGAGCGTATCGAGATAGCTGGGGCTGCCGGGCTGGAATTCGAGCGATAGCTGCGAGTACTTGACGGCCTTGTTGAAATCGCCTTCGGTGTTGCTGATCAACCAAGCCCAGTGATTGTAACGACTTGCCAAGACTAAGCGGTTTATCTGTTGACTAGTCCGCCGAACATTGCGTTTGCGCTCGTTGATTTCCTTTTCAAGTTCGTTCTTCACAGCAGTCAGCCGCGTCAGGACTGTTTTCCGATACTCCTCGCCAGCGTCTTGAGAACGATACATCGCGATGATGATGTCAGGATTGGATGAGTCGAGTACAAAGGCCTTTTCCAGGTACTCACGCTCCCGCTCATGCTCGCCTAAACTGGCATAATGCGCCGCCAGGAAAAAATCGCGGTTTGCTCGCGCTTGACTAAGGTAATACAGGAGCGGATGCTTGTTCCTGGGGTAGGCCTGAGTCTCATAGTATTCCAAGATCTGTGGATTGGCTTCGATCGCATCAACGGCTTCGGCCAGCAAATCGGCCGCCTCTTTGTGCTCCAATCGATCGTTCAATCGGTACATAGCCAGCGATGTTCGCGCCAACAACGATTCGATATCGACCGGCTTCGCCGCTTCGACCACCGCGGACCACTCGCGCTCGGCCCAGTCATGATGTCCGCGACTGGCAATCAGGTCGGCACACTCGTTGTGCTCGTAGAAGTCGTCGTTTTCTATGGCCAAAGCCTGAAGTGCGACTTCTTCCGCTGCTTCGGAACGACCCTCCTTCTCGCGTGCCAGCGCCAAATGATAGAGCACCCGCCGACTAGCTTTGATCTGGGGAGCGTAACCTTCTTCGAGCAGCCGGAGTGCCTCCCACTGTTCGCGATCCACAACCCACGCGATCGCGTCGATCAGCCCTTCGTTGGCGGTCTCCGCCCCTCGGCGAGAGAACTCAATACGGCGTTGCAATCCGGCCAGGATCGCCTCCTGGTCGGAAAGCTTATCACCGAGTTCCAAGAAAGTCTGCAGTAGCGCAAGCGCCACGAAATCGCTCGTCTCACCCGGATCGTCGGTTAGCAGCGCCAACTCTTGATCGATAAGTTTTACCCAACGCCCATCGACCTGGTCGGGGGATTGCAACTGATCGGCGTAGACCTCGATCCACGAGACGGGCGTATCGGGGTCTTCGCCGAGTTCTTCCTGCAGCATCGCAACCGCCGCTTCAACACGAGCGGTGGGGAGCAAACCGTTGTCGACGATCGCCAAGGCTGCGTATCTCGCGACCAGACCCGACGAGGAATCGAATCGGGCGATGCGACACAGCGCGCCAAATCCTTGCTGGTCGCTCAATCGGGCCAACTCACGAATCTTGCGCAGCTTGAGCTGCAAAGACAATTCGCCATATCGGCTCATGATCGAGCGCACTGCGGGCGGATCGTCCGGACGCACCCATTCGATGCTAATTTGCGTGAGCAAGTATTTGGCACGCGTCGCGACTTCCAGATCAGCATTCTTCTCGGCCGACTGCAGTTCGGCGAAAACCTCCGCGCCGCGCTCCAGCAACTGCGCCTCCGCACGCTGGCGGAGCAAGTATTCGTCGTGGCCAAGCTGATCGATCAGCTGCGTCACTTCGGGCCTTAGTTTGTCCTTATCGCTGTTCGTTGCCGCGGTGAGACCGGAAGTCACTAGCGTCGTGACAATAAGGCAGTAAATCAATCTGAGCGTCATTTTCATGGCCGCCTCGATGCGTCGGAGGATTTGCTGGCCGCGCACGTCAGCGGCCTTCCATCTTTTCGATATATTTGCGCAAGCGTTCGTTCTCGTCCTTTTCGTTTCGCACTTCCAGCATATTGCGGATTCGAATGTTCAATTCGATCTTATTGACCGGTTTGGATAGAAAGTCGTTGGTACCGGCTTCGACGGCGCGCTCGATGTCGCCCAACTCGTTGAGCGCAGTGACCATCAGAATCATGATCCCGGCAGTTTCGGGGTTGCCCTTCAATTGCTCACAGACTTCAAACCCACTTAGTTTGGGCATCATGATGTCCAACAGAATCAGATCGGGACGGAACGAAGCGACCTTGTCGAGAGTGTCTTGCCCGTCGACGGCGATCTCTGTGTCCACGTCCAGCGCACCCAGGTAGGCCTCGATCAGCTCGACATTCGCTTCGTTGTCGTCGGCAATTAGAATCCGCGGTTTGCTGGTTTCGCTCATATCAAAACTGTCATCCGGTTTTCAGTTTGTACTATGTGGGAATCGAAAATGAACCACGGAGCCACTGAGAGCACGGAGAAAAAAGCAGCGAAAAGTCGCTCGCTCGGGACCCGCGCATCATGTTTTTCTACTCAAGCGATCTGGCGACCTCTCCGTGTCTCCGTAGTGGATAGTTCATTAACAAAGATCCGTTACACCGCAGCCGCAGCCAACGAGTCATTCAAGGCGGCCGCTGGCACGGGGAACTGCTCGCATAGCTGGCCGATTTCGTCCCGGACTCGCCCATGCACTTTGATGTCCTCCGGCGAACGCAGGACTTCCAGAATCCAACGTCCAACCTGCTTCATCTCGTCCTCGCCCATGCCCCGCGAGGTGAGCGCCGGAGTGCCGATTCGCACGCCCGACGGGTCCATCGGCTTACGCTCGTCGAAGGGAATCATATTCTTGTTGACGGTGATGTTGCACGCCCCCAGGGCTTCCTCAGCCAACTTTCCGCCGACACCCAGCGGCGTGACGTCGACCAGCATCAGGTGATTGTCGGTGCCGCCGCTGACCAGCTTGAGGCCGCCACTGGCCAAAGTCTCGGCCAAGCACTTCGCGTTGTCGAGCACCTGCTGCATGTAGATCTTGAATTCCGGCTTCAGCGCTTCGCCAAAGCAAACCGCCTTGCCTGCTATCACATGCATCAACGGACCGCCTTGAATACCGGGAAAGACCCGGCTGTTGATCACTTTGGCGTACGCTTTTTTGGCCAAACAGATTCCACCGCGTGGTCCACGCAGTGTCTTGTGCGTCGTCGAAGTGACGAAGTCGGCCACGGCTACCGGATT
Organism: Bythopirellula sp.; assembly: GCA_965228965.1. Classification (GTDB taxonomy): domain Bacteria; phylum Planctomycetota; class Planctomycetia; order Pirellulales; family Lacipirellulaceae; genus Bythopirellula. The sequence continues at coordinate 2,259,993 of OZ245849.1, read as the reverse complement.
GTCGTGCAATCCTGCGGCGACCAAGCCCGCATAGTGAGCCATGTCGACCATGAACTTTGCGCCGACGTCTTTGGCGATCTGAGCGAACTTGCCGTGAGGAATCTCGCGTGGATAGGCGCTCGCTCCGGCTACGATCAGTTTCGGTTTGTGTTCCTTGGCCAACCGCGCAACCTGATCGAAGTCGATCAGATGGTCTTCTTCGCGGACCCCATAATTGATGAAGTTGTACAGCATCCCCGAGATGTTGAGCTTCATGCCATGCGTTAGATGTCCGCCGTGTGCTAAGTCGAGCCCTAGCACCGTATCGCCCGGCTCCAACTCCGCCAAGTAGATCGCGGTGTTCGCTTGCGAGCCGGAATGCGGCTGCACGTTGGCGAACTCTGCACCAAACAACTCCTTCGCCCGCTCGCGCGCCAGATCCTCAACCACGTCGACGTACTCGCAGCCACCGTAGTACCGGCGGCCTGGGTAGCCTTCAGCATACTTGTTAGTCAGCACGCTGCCGGCTGCCTGCTGGACGGCGGGGCTCGTGTAGTTTTCGCTGGCGATCAGCTCCAGACCTTCGTGCTGGCGCTGCATTTCGTCCGCGATGGCAGACCAGACCTCAGGATCGTTGGCGGCAAGAAAGTTTGTCATCTAGTAGTATTTCAAATTGCAAGACAGTTGGGAATGAGCGGCGAGCTGATCCGGGAACGCTAGCCGACGTTAGTTACATGACGAATGACGAAATACCCAATGACGAGCTTGGGGATTCGATGCCCATTGAGGTTCAGGTTCCTTCGTCGTCGATGAATTCGTCATTTCCCTACTATTGTCGATTCACTCGCCGAGAGTGTCAATCGGTAGTAGGTTCGATGCTGACCGTGAGCGAACCCCGATTATCAGACAGTTGGGCGGCAGAATCGTTCACCCGCAAGTAAAGAACCGCATCCACCGGTGGCTTGATCACACGCGACAGCCCGAGCGGGAATGCGTCGGAGAATTGATGATTGCCTGCTTCACGCCAGGCACCCAACAACATGCCCAACGGCTGGCCCTCATGATAGCGAATGGTCACGCCACCGGGCTCGCAGGGCCAGGCGACATCGCTGCCATCTACACCGCTCTCCGTTGCGATCTCGAAACGTCCCTGGGCCGCAACTCGATACTCACGGTTTGCTGATAGTTTCCAGCCGGTCGATTGCCAGCCACGATCGGCGGCGATCTCCAAACGATTCTGCTCCGTCACTGGCGCGCTCTCGCGATGTTGCATCGCCATCCGCGGGCCGTCGTAACCGTAGTCGAGCGTCGCGACGAAGGCCTGCCACTCCGCTTCTAGGTCGGACCAATCTTGACGCAGGTCCTGGCGCACTCGGACGTTGAACTGCCGATCGCCAACATGTTCGCGCATCGTGCGAAGCTTGGCATGCCAGCGCGGGTGTGAATCAAGAAACGCGCACAGCGCCCAACACCATGCATACTCGTCGGTCGAAAACGTGCGGCGCCTGTCCATTGCCAATACTTCTTCCAACGGCAGCACTTTGCCGTCTCGCACCGCATCACGAATCAATCGGATCCGCCCCCACATCGGCACCTCTTCGCGCGATTGCGGCATGACGCGCAGCTGTAAGTTCCCCGCTTGCCATCGATGGGTGCCCAGTAGCTCGGCCATACCCTCGGAGTACCAGCCGGCACCGGTATCGCCTCGATTTTCTTCGTTTCCCAAGAACACGGCCATGAAGCCGTGGGTGCCTTCGTGCAACAGCAAGTGCCGACGGAAGTAGTCACTCGGCTGTTCGACCAACCACAGCTCGAAGCCGTTACAGTAGCCATTGACGAAGTCGGTCCTTTCTCGCGGCAACAAACCCAGCGCCGCGAACTTCGCACGGTCGTCCATCAGAAAACCCTGCATCCTCCAATTGCGTAGCTGCGAGCGATCGACCTCAAAGTACTCGGCCCATTGCGGAACCGCCGCATCGAATACGGCAGCCAGACCGTCGACCGCGTCGCTGGGCGGCAAGTCGGTATAGAGCCGCAAATGTCGCCCCACGATCTTTCGCAGGCCCAGCGCCGCTGCCCGCCGTTCGTCGACGCGCCGCGGCGCGGGTAACTCGGCCGCGACAGCTGCGGGAACGACAAGATGCCACACGAGCAGCGCAGTGGTGAGGGGGCGAAGCATACGTTTGGGCTAGCGATTCGGAACAAATGAACAGGAGGCAACAGAGAGAACGGAGGAGATTCACGGCAACGCCGACTCAGGTCGTAAAGTCCTCCTGCTCAAATTCTATGGCATCCATTCTTATCCGCACACAGCAAACAACTTCGAGCAAGAGTTGCTGAGCGTGCGCCGGTTGCTGACACGCGATGCCTGACTATATTGGTTGCTCGATCCTCCCTTCATTTGTGCCCCCTGGACGCGTCCAACCCATGCTGCGGTTTTTGAGCGAACGGCTTGTCTTTCTGCGAGAATTCGGCGGCAAGTTTGAGACCACCGGCTCGATCTTGCCTAGTAGCCGCTATCTCGCGCGGGCGATCACACGGTATTTGACGCAGCGAGGTGACACACCGATTCGCGTGCTCGAGTGCGGACCAGGTACCGGGGCCTTCACTGATCAGATCGTGCGACACTTGCGCGAGGGCGATCGGTTCGATCTGGTCGAACTCAACGAGTCATTTGTCGACGTGCTCCAGAAACGCTTCGCGACCGAACCGCACTGGCAGGCGGTTGCCGGTCAATCGGAAATCCATCAGCAACTGCTGCAAGACTTCGACGACAGCGAACCGTACGACTACATCATCTCCGGCCTGCCGCACGTGAACTTCCCGCCCGCAGTCGTCGATACGGTTTTCCAGTCCTACTTCCGACTGCTGAAACCGGGCGGCACACTCAGCTACTTCGAGTACGCCTACATTCGCCCGCTCCGCACCGCGCTGACTTTGGGCAAGACCCGCCAAAAGGTGATTGGCGTGAACGCCATCGTCACCGAGCATCTCGCCAACCACCGCGTCCGCCGAGACACCGTGCTGGTCAATTTTCCCCCCGCGTGGGCCCAACATCTACAGATTGCGCAAACGCAGCATTGACCGATCAGCGCGTTCGTATCCTTTCACCGTAAGTTCGCGTTTTGCAGGGTTGATACGTCTTGCCAAGGCCATGGAGGAATACAGATAATCGAGTTTGTTCGAGAATCGATTGCCAAGCGAGAGAATATCAGACGGACATCGCTTACCAAGACAAACTGGAGACAGGAGGCTAAGTCGTGGGTCTTCATCAAAACATGCTCAACGAACCGGTTAGCCAGCTCGCGTTACGCGAGCCGGTGCTCTGCAGACCGGAGGACACCCTTCGCGAAGCAATCAAGCGAATGCAGCAAGCTAAGCTCGGCTGCGTGATTGTAGTGGACGAAGACAGCAAACCGGTCGGCATGTTCACCGAGAATCGATTAACGCAGTTGCTCACGCAGGGCCCTGCTCCGCTGGACGATGCCATCAACACGCAGCTCGATGAGAACTGGCCTTGCGTGCAGACCACGGACCCTGTCGTCGACGTTTTGAATGCGATGCAATCCGCGAATGTACGATTCATCTGCGTGTGCGATGAGCAAGGCCGCGTCGCAGGGCTCACGGGCCAGAAGGGCTTGATGGAGTTTGTCGCGGATCATTTCCCCGGACAAGTCATGGTGCAGCGCGTGGGCTGCGCGCCGTACCTCGATCGCGAAGGAGCGTAACGATGTCGCCATCAGAACCGCAATCAGACGCGGGCGAGTTTCAGGATCCTCTGGAAGATTACTCGCACAAGACCTACGACGATCCGTTGGAGCAGGCGTTGGCTGATCAGCCGGTGGCCTCGATACAGGCCACTCCGTTTGCGAGCATCCCGCCAGACACACCGATACAGGAAGCCATCCAGCAGCTGGCCAAACTCGATGTAGCCTGCTTCTTGGTCGAACTCGACGGCAAGCTGGTCGGCGTCTTTTCGGATCGCGACATTTTGGACAAAGTCGCGTTGGATTTCGAGAAGATGAAAAACCAACCCGTTTCCGAGGTCATGACGAAAGAGCCGATCTTTGTCTACGACACCGACTCGTCTGCGGCAGTCCTGTCAGTCATGGCGGTGAGCGGCTATCGCCACGTGCCCGTGCTGAACTTGGAAAAGAACATCGTCGGCATCGTCAGCCCCCAACGCGTGACCGGATTCCTGCAGCAGCATGTTGAAGCCAAATAGGTGCCGCACGCGCGACACCTATTCGCCTTCATGTGGCTTGAGAAACTCTAGCCTGCAAACGCAACTCAGCGCCAGCGGAAGAAACGCCCGCGACTGCGACGCACATACGTCGTTTTGCGCTTCCCATTGTCACGCTCCCACTTCGACGAGCGGTACGTCAGACCGTGAATATTCCCGTGGATGCCGGGATTACCGGGGCTCCACTTGCGTGCTTGAGCAGGTTCGGCAGGGGCGAGAGAAAAAAACGACGCGACGGCAATTAGTAAAACCATCTTACGCAACATAACGCAAACTCCCAGAAAGAGTCTTAGCAGGCTTCTCTATTCTAGCACCGTCCGCCTACCGAGACCACCAAATTCATGGCGATGGCAGTTTCTCCACAACGTCGAATCGAAGCTGCCTGCAACTCGAGCTACGGCCCCGATAGCACTCGCGTGACGAAGAAGTGATAGCCGTAGTACGTCGGATAGCTGCGACGCATCTCGATCTCGGTCTGCGTTGCTTCGACCACACTCAACGCCCTCTCGTCGTCGGCATACTTCTGGCGCAGGCCGGGCAATTTGGCCTCGAGTGGTCCGTAGTAGTCAATCCACCAGGCTTCGTCCGGTAGCGTGAAGTCCCCTACACGCCGGTAGCCAGTCGAGTCGATCCACTTCAGCACGGTGTCCACTTCCGTCATCGCTGGATACTCGCTGGCCCAAAACTCGCGGACAGTCGCTGGCGCGTCATCCTGCAGCCAGACCAGTTCCGAAAAGACCAAATAGCCACCCTCACGCAGCAGTGGCCGCCAGGCCTTGAGCGCCGCCGGAATGCCCATCGCGTAGGCGGCCGCCTCGCACCAAATGATGTCGATCGACCCCGAAGGCAGGTCCAAAGCGGCCATGTCCGCGTTCAAAATCTCGACGCGGTCGGCCACCTCGGCTTGTGCGGCGCGGTCGAGTAGCACGTCGAGGTACTCTTGGCAGGTGTCCACCGCGATGATCCGACCAAGCAAGTTCGCGGCAAGGACCATCGTCTGCGCGCCCGGGCCGCAACCGATGTCGAGCAACGTGGGATCGCTGGGCAGCCCCGCACAGAGGGCGAGCGCTTGCTTCGTACTGTCTGCCGAGCCAGGCCCTTGTCGTGGCAACCCACGTTGCACGTCTAGGAACACGGCCATCTGCTGCTCGTCGCTGGTCATGCCGTCAGTATTGGCATTCTCTCGGCAAAATCAAACGGTGCCTTCGCCGCCGCCTCACATGGTGAGGCTCTCACGCTCACATCATTGCTCCGAGCGCATGACACCTGGGCGCGACTTGCGCGTTGTTGCAGCGCAAATCGCGGCCAATGTCAGGCACATTGCAAGCGTCGTCGGTTCGGGAATTACCAGCGATCTAGAAAAAAGCCAGTCGTGAACTGCGGGCGTGCGGTACACGCCGAACCAGATACCGTGCCCTCCTTCCGGGAGTTCGGTGTAGCGATAGTCCAACACGGGATCTTCGTAGTCGAACAACGTGCTGCGGTTGGAGAGGTTAGGGTACCGCAGAGCCGATTGCCCGGCTGCTGTCAGAATGCGATTGGTGGTCTGCCGGCTCGCATCTGCCGGTACGATATTGTCGTCGCGGGCATGCACTACCCATACACTTTGATCGAGGAAGTTGGTTGGATCGAAGTCTCCTGACGGTGCTATTGGGGCAATGGGCAGCCCGGCGGCGAATCGATCCCCGAACCGATTGAGCATATTCCACGTGCCGCCACCGCCTAACGAAAGCCCCGTCACATAGACGCGATTCGGATCGACGTTGTAGTCGATCATCGCCTGGTCGATCATCGCCATCACGTTGTTGGTAAGCGTCGAATCGCTCCAGTTCCCCAGGACTGTCTGTGGGGCGTAGAGAAATGCCCCACGACTCTTGACTTCATCAAACAGGTTGTCAATGTTGCCGTTGACCTGACTCACGTTGTCTCGCCCACTTTCGCCCGCCCCGTGCAGAAACAGGACGAACGGCCTTTCCGAATCAGCAGCCTCAGGCGGAACGTACAGCCGGCCCAGCACGGGGCGTCGGTCGGTGGGTCCACCCAGCGAGAAATCAATGAACTCGTTGACGTCCGCTGCCCAAGTTGTCCCAACCAACATGCAGGACAACAGCGTTAGCGACCCCACGTTCCATAAACGAATCATACGTTTAAGGCTCCTCGTTCAATAGTCGATGAATTGGCCGCGAGGTTCACCCGCGATCCCGCAGATAGGCCTCAGGATACGTCTACTACGTGAGGGTCGCAGCCAAGTGGCTATTGGCAGCTCGACATGATGATGTTAACGGGACGAAGCTGCCGAGTCAAGAAATGCCTTGCTCCAGCTTACGTCGACAGGCCAGTGTATTCATACCATACACATCGCCTCGCTGCCGTAGCGTCATCGGCTGAACCTCAAAGGACCTCGATGGCTATTGCGAGGCATGACACCCGACATCGCGCCCCATGCCTACCAATCGACTCGCTAACGAAAACGACGTGAAACTGCTGGGCTTCATCAATCAAGGGCATGTCTGCTGGCAATCCGAGCGGTTCCGATCTAGCATGAAACACATGAAATTCTCTCTGAAGTTCATGTTGGTCGGACTGACAATCTGCGCAGTAGCTCTAGCCATATTCGCCCCAATCCTGCGTCGAACGAGAACCGTGACAACGATTGAAGCGAATGCAGTGCAGAGCATCAATCAGAGTGAATGGTGCCTAGTCACGATTCATGAGTACGGTTTTCCGGAGGGAACTGCGTTCGTTCTGTCCATTCATGTACAATGTCCTCAACCGGATTCTGAACTTCTGCGTATTGCCCCTCTGCTTGCAAAGCTTCGGCGCGTAGACTGTTACGCTCCAGGAACACGACTTACCGATGTTGGCTTACGTGAATTGCACAGCGTAACCACTCTGCAAGAACTTCTTGTGGACGACACAATGGTCACCTCGCGGGGATTGCAGGACCTCAAGAAGGCGGTCCCTGGTTGCAGGCTCGTGCATAAAAACCGCACTTGGTACTCTAGCGATTAGACAATCCATAATTGGGTGTGATGCCTGTTCGAAGTAATGATACATGAGCAGAAACTGCAGGCGGCTCATCAACCAAAGCGGTTTCCAAAGTCCTCATCGGATTTCAGGCCTGCGCAATGCCTGGACGGTGTAACGGCAACGGATTATCTTACTGCTTGCTAGGGGATCAGGCTTCGTCTGGAAGCTACCCGACCGGCAGCGAGTCCTTCAGATAGGAGCGTGTGATCGATGCAAACCGTCCCTGACTACTTAAATCCAGGCATTCCGGCAAACCTCAAGCGTGTCGAGATTCCGATTGTCGAGGCAACGGACGAGTCGTTGGCGGGGTACGGACATCTCGTTCAAGATCGACACGGCACGGAAATCGAAATTGTCCGTTGGCCAGCGCAAGGTTGGCGGCCGGTCGATCTAGACACAGGAGACGAAGGCGGTACGACTGAGGGCATCTTCATCTCGGAATGGAAAGGCGATATTCTCTACGGTCGCAATGCGGCCGTTGATGGTCATTACATACTCGGGTACGGCACCGAGCCCACGGAGGCGAGTGAAGAGCATTCTCGCGATCCGGAAAACCTGCTGCTATGGCACGCCAATTATCATCCCGATGGTGGGCAGCTGTTCTTTCCGGAGATCAACAAACCCTTCCTCGCCCCGCTGGCCAAACCGGGCGACGACGTGTCGCCGGAGGATTTCGTCTGCTTCTACTTCAGCGGCGACGCCGGGTTGTACATTCACCCCAACGTTTGGCACGAAGGAATTTTCGCAATCAGCGGAGAACACCGTTTCTTCGACAAGCAGGGTGCCGTCCATGCCCGCGTGTCGGTCGACTTCCCACGAGAATTCGACTGCCTCTTGGATGTGAGCCTAACGGATCTGCCCGTCTCCGCGTAGCAATCGTTCGGCAAGTGCAGTTTTTTGGGCGGAAGCAGCCAACGGGAGGTAATTGCGCCGTTGCAGTGATCAACGAGCGCTATTTGAGTCGCACCAACTTACCTTTGCGTTTGACCACATTCTTGTAATCCCACTGAATCGCTTTCGACTTCTTGATCCAGCGTTTCATATCAGTGGTTTTGATCTCGTCTGGGTCCGTGAAAATGATCGAAGCGTCTTTGAATTTTCCGGTTCCGGGACGCAACTTTTTTTCATCGAAACTCGCACCACTCCAGAACATTAACCGTATTCCAGCTTTCAGCTTGCTGTAGCCAACCGTCGGGTTGCCCTCCAAAAACCACACCGGATGGCGATGCCAGATCTTGCACTCTGCTTCGGGAAGCAGTTCGTCGATGGCTGCCGCAAGCTTCTCGCAGATCCGTCGCTCTTCGGCCGTGGCTTGACTTTCGTTGAATGCCGCGATGTCGGGGTTCATTTTCTTCAGCGCCTCACGTCCGCAATCACCGAGCCGGATCAGCGATTCCCGATAGTATAAACACGGCGTGTCCGGCTTCGCGTCCATCCCTTGGTGACGTGGCGATCATTCATGCCGCCACGCGTAGACCGTAATCGTGCCATTATTGTTCTTGACGTACCCAATCTCAATCGGGTTCCCATTGGGAGCGCGGAAGCGCCCTCCCACAAGCTGACGCGACGAGATATCCCACCACGTCTCATTGTGACTAGCCTCCCCCTGATGAAACTTAAACTCGTTTCGGTACCTAGAAGGGGCGACGACGCGACAGGCAGCGTGCAACCTCCACGTCTGGCGGGGCATCCCATCCCAAGAACAGACAGGTGACACCTCCCACGGCGACCGTCGCGGGAGAGCAGCCGTTTGGGTAACGATGACATGTCAGCGCATCCAACTCAGGTTCGATCTTCCGCCGGCAACGTCACGTTCAAGGGCTGCCGTCGGTTGGTTCTCGCTCGCTTCGATAGTAGCCACGAAGTTGCTCCGCGCACGACATCCGGCCCCGGATCATGCCCTGGTCACCCACCATCGTGCGACTTCAAGACCACTGCAAACTCTGATAGCTGAGGCCCGAAAGGACCTCCGGCCACATCGCCCAGGATTTCCTCAATTTCGAACGGCGTCGATTTGAGTTCGCTTTCCAACATTTCGACCGAGAAGTACTGAAGCCAGTTGTATATCTGCCTGATGGATTCTGGACCGACGATCGTGTATTTGTCCAGGATCACCTTCTCCGCCTCGTACTTGAAGGTGTTGAGGAATCCAAAATAGGGCTGAGGAGACCAAAACCCGTCGAGCAAGTTCTTTTCGTATCGCGACGATTCCTCTCGCTGCTGAAACGCATTGATTGAGTACACATCCAGCACGACACGGCCCACAGGGCTCAACAGTCGGGCGAACTTTTCGAGCAGCGTCGATCTTTGCATCGGACTCAGCGCGCAGAAATCACACATAATCAAAGTCACAAGGTCAAATTGGCCGTCTGGTTGAAAATCCAGGTAATCCGCTTCGTGATACGCGATGTCCAGCCCGTCTTGCTCAGCCTGCTTACGGGCGTGGCTGATCGACCGAGGAGAGAAGTCGACGCCGCTGACGGCGGCTCCCAGTTTGGCCAACCGGGACGTATACAAACCGGGCCCACATCCGAAATCGATCACCCGCGAGCCCTTGGCTAAGTTGAATCTGTCAGCCATCCAACCTACAGACGCGTCTATGAATTCGAGGCGTCGCGACGACACGTCCACATCCCCGTCCAGGTGAAAGGCCAGCATCCGCTGCGAAGTGTGCTCGTTCGTCCACAGTTCCTTCGCAGTGTAGCACTCAAATGGTTGCGGCCTATCGTTGATCCACTCAAGGTCTGAGTAGAGAGAAGATGAGAATTCGAGCAACGGTTCATTCATGTGAGGCAACTCTTAGATTAGCTCCGCATTGCCATAGAGGCCAAGCTTCGTTCGCTTGCAATACTCCCAAGTCGTGCCCAGCTTCAAGCAAATACTGTGGCGTGTCATGTCAGGCAGTGGTGCAGCGAATGGATTCGGCCAGATGACGTTGCCGCATTTCCGCGCGGCTAGGAACCGTCACCTGCTTCCGCCTGGTGACGCGTCGAGATCTCCAATTCTACAATCACTGGGTAGTGGTCCGAGATGGTGTCAATTTCTCCTGCTAACGAGATTGTCCCGGAACGCGAGTCCTCGGCGAGTATTCTGTCTGCGAATATGAAGTCGATTCGATAGCGTTTTTGGTTCAATTCCTGCAGGTCCTTCGACCAGCGGGGGATGGTGATGGGTGACGGGCAGGAAACTTTGGCATTCGGGTCGTGTTTATGGACGAGATCGACAAACCCTTGGGCCTCAACTCGATTCACGAACGTGTAGTCTCTTTTCCTTAGCGTCGCGCTGGCGATCAAGAATGCTTCATCCTTGCGCGAACAGCCGTTGAAGTCGCCCAAAATGATCACTTTCCGCTGCTGTTCTAGGAGCGGCGCTATTCGCTTGAGAATCTCGTCGACTTCGTTGGCTTTCCCAGGCCAGAAGTGGACGACAAAGAAGTGGATCCCAAAAGTCTTGCAGTGCAGGAATCCGTGGTGGAACCCCTCGAACTGCCGCTCGACAACCTCAATGGGTGCTGTCGAGGTCAGGCCCACCGGGAAGCCAATTTCCTTGTGCGTAACGGCGTGGGAGTGCCCCCATTGCTTGGCGTACTCACCCAGACGCTGCTCGGAAATCCCGTTTAATTCCTGCAACGCGACGACATCGGGCCGTTGCCCATCGAGCCAGCGACCCGCCTCGGCAATGGACTTGTGGTGATTGAATCCGTAGAGGACATTCCAATTGACAATCTTCAGCGTGTCACCTTGAACAGCGTCAGCAACGCACGTGTTCAGCATGCAGGCAAGAACCGCGGTTAATGCCAGCTTAATGATCTGCCAATTTGTCTTGTTCATCTTGAAGGCGTTCCTATCGGTCCGCAGTCATATGAAGTGTTACCGTTTGCAGCGAAAGCAGTGTGTGGCAAGGCGTCCTCGATTTGAGCGGTTGGGTGCCACTGGCTCCGCCAGTGTCATAACGAATAACAATCGTCCACTCAAAAGGCACTGGCAAAGCCAGTGGCACACGAGCGTTGCCGTTACTGCACAACAGTGCCACCCGGCCGCTGAACGTCTGACATGACCGGATGGCGACGAAAGATCGTCCATTTCAAAACCGCACGCCATCGCCGCTCCAGTTCACCGCTTTGTTATCGGGTTTCGTCCGGCGAGAGCCAAGTTTCTATTTCATGGATGATAGCAGCTGAATCACGAACGCCAACAAGTCGTCGGTCTAGGGTGCCATGGGCATAGAACCCGAGTGCTGGGATATTGGCTACGCCGGCATCAAGAAAAATGTCTTGCAATTGCGGGACGTCGATGTCGATAGAACGGAATCCAACGCAACCATCGAATCGTTCGGTTGCCGATCGGAGATTCGCGTCCATGGTTCTGTCATGTCCGTTCCATTTCGCCCAAAAATGGATGACCAGTCTTGGGATCCGCAAGTCATCACGCTTAAAGCAAGTAGTCGCCGGACGCCAGTTGCGTTTCTCATGTTCGTCCCAGTATGCGACGTACATGGTCTTGGCGAAATAGGATTGCCAATCAGTCGAGTATTGATCAACAAACGACGAAAACGGCGGCCATTCATCGTCTGTCAGGGACATAATTGTCAGCATCGTCCCATCGCCAGCGTAGACACCCGATTGGAGGAATTGATCAAATCGATCAGCGGTCGCGAATATGGAAGCCAGACGAGTCAACTGCGCCACGTAGCGATTGTGTTCTGTACAGAAGGCACGCCACCGGTCGATCTGATTGTTCGATTTACGAAACGACATGCGGGTTGAGCCCTTACGCGACAACGTCTGCGAGAACCAACTCGCGGCGGTTGATTGTCCATTTCCAAGTCGCCCGGCTACGCGACTCCGGTTCACCGTTTTGTCATGTGGCCGCGGCGGCGCGGTTACGTCGGACCTTTCGGATGATAACTGTAACAATCAAAGCACACCCGACGAACAGGATCGCGAGGCCGCTCAGAATCACTAGTGCGGCCTTTGTCATGGGATCCATCGGCTTCCAGTTCGGGCGGTTAATCTCAAGCGCGGGCGCTTCATAGTATTTGTTAGCAAACTCTATATCGAGGGCGCTTCCGGAAGCAATCCACGCTCGTTCATCGGCGGAGATTTGCCGAAAGAAATTGTCTGCCTGGTCGATCTCGTTCTTAAGGTCTTCCTCAACCTCGGACATCTCCCGGCCGAATTGCATTTTGAGCGCCTGCTGGGCTTTTTCGCGATACGCGGTCGACGCGACAGAATCCTCAACTTCGTATGACGCTTTCAAGTAAGCGCGTGCGGCCAGCATCTTTGAATCATTGCGGTATCCATCAGATAGGAGTAAATCTCCCAGAGCTTCGAGGAGAATGGGCGAATCGTGACGGCCGAAATGCATCATCCCCATAATTCCCTTGGCCGCAGCTTGGATCTCAGCAGGTCGGTCATCATCTTTGGCTTCTTGGGCAGTCAGCACAAATGCAGCGAAGCCGCTGTGTCCGTAGGATTCATCGTCGTTGAGTGGAAGTTGATTGCCGTGGCGAGGTGATTCAATCACATATTCAACAAGAAGCTTCTGATAAACCTCACGTCCGAAATGTGCATCTGGGTTAATCTCAATCGCCCTGTTGATATGTTGCAAGCCTTCCTCAAAGCGACCCGCATGAATATGAAACGTTCCCAAGTTCGCTTCAGATTCGTACCGTCGCTCATCTGGCCACCGCGCAATCTTGTCACGAATAGTATCGATCGCCTTGTCATGCTGCCCCAGCTTGTCTTGAGCCACAGCGATATCGTCGAAGTCAATCGGCGTACGCTGATCAACGGGTTTGGCAGTCCTGTCAGAAATCCGCCACTGGTAGTATGCGGTTGAATGGCGAACGAAGTGTCCCGTGATAAGCTCGTGGGCATTGGGAAATCGTTGCCGTTCCATCGCGAGCGTGTCGTAATCCCAGAGACACGCGACGCAAGGTTCCGGCCCCATGAGGGAAATCGCTGTAATGATGGGCAGTAGCCGACGCATGTCAGTTAGGCCAAATAACAAGATACGGATAGGATTTACCTTAGTATAACGCAATATCACCAGTTCCATTGTTTGTCGCAAAGCGATGTGGGCAGGGAGTTGCTAATGTGGCCGTCTAAGGTTCGAAGGCTTTGGCGTTGTACGGTTCGCTGAAGCTATCAAGTACAGCGTGAATGGCCGTCGTAAGTTCGTCGATTGACTCAATATCGGCCATTGAGAATGCATATCGTTTAGGTTCGATGGTCTGGGTAGCGATCACCGCGTCCACAACATAAAGCTGGAACCACGGCTCCAGTTCGTCGACGTGAAGATCGTCGATCAGTCGAACATCACGGCCAATTTTCTCGGGCCGCACATCAAAGAACAGCGCGATTGCCGTTCGCGTCTCCAACAGCAATGCGAAGTTGACATAAGATCGTGGTGACAAAAACAAATCGTCGGTCGTATCTGGGTGGGCAAGCAAACTACTGCGGACTGATCGCATCGTAGCCGCACGCTTCGATGAGTCTCGGTGAAATAGCAGCAACGCGGCCGCAAACGTGATGACTCCAGGCATCGCGGCCATCGTCAATCGATCCAGCCACGAGGCGTCTCGGACAAACAGGGACACGACGAATCCGATTGCGAAGGCAGCAAGTGCCATAGTACCCGAACATACGATCAGTAAACGCATGGATCAACCTTGTCCGCCTTGGCCAGCTAACGAGATACAGCTGATCTTTCCTTGCCCCCAATCCAATGCTATCAAAACCTATTGTCCCTCACCAAGTCCTCTGAGGATTGAGGTGAACAATACCACCTACTTGTCAGCCCCTTTTTCCCGTTTCTCAATCGCAAATACAGTTCGCCGGGTGCCACTGGCTCCTCCAGTGTCATACCGAAAAACAATCATCCACTCGAAAGGCACTGGCAAAGCCAGTGGCACACGAGCGTTGCTGTTGCTGTGCACCAGTGCTACCTGCCGCGACTCGGGTCACATCCACGATCACGGCCGGTACACTTCGTCCACGAACTCTGCCTCTGGCACGGGTGCGACTGACCGATGCATTACCCTAAGATACACGCCTGCTCACCAAGCGAGGGGCTTCTTTAACAAAGGACTGCAGCTTCGGGTCCGGGAACTGCAATTCTCAAGAGGTTATGCACCGGTATTTTGAATGCGTCAACCAACATAAACAATTAGGCATACGACGCCTCAATAGCATGACGCAGATACCCAAAATATAGAACCTCAAAGACGCATATCCCCACGAACTCGATGACTGTGGTCTGATCCGACTCGAGAAACTGATCAACTCCTGGGAGAGAATCGACAGAATCGTTAATCGCGAATGCGAACAACACTACTAAAACCGCGACCACCCCGATCCGAACCAACACGGGCAACCCTAAACACAAATATCTGGGTATGAATCCCGTAGACGATTTTGGAGCGGCGTGATAGCAAACGACAGTACCAGCTATTCCTATGACAAGACTTGTCGGAAGCACCAAAGTATCGAGGGTATTGATAGAATCATATGCCAGTAAGCTATGCACAAATGGATCGCCTATTACATACGAAAACGCCACTATCACAAGCAAATAATTCAGCTGCTGACGTTCGGTGACGTCACCATTCTTAAAATCTTCAATTAGTCGGTTTACTCGCCAGATGTACATTGTCTTAGTCGCATAACGCAAGAGACTCAGTTGCCGGCCGCCCGCGGGAGCAGGCTACAAACCGACAACACCATTCTACTCGCGGGCGTCGCCGGTCAACTGCAGCCGGTAGCTAGCCCATGCCGAGTGCCACTGGCTCCGCCAGTGTCATACTGAAAAACAATCATCCACTCGAAAGGCACTGGCAAAGCCAGTGGCACACGAGCGTTGCTGTCGCTGTGCACCAGTGCTACCTGCCGTCAGAATCTGCTATCGCATTCACCAATGAGCGTCCTGTTTCGGGGCTGAGAGCATAACGACTAAGTTCACCCGCCGCCGGTGGATTGTACCATTTGACAAAGCGTTTTGGCGGTCGGGTGCAACGCTTTGTTGTATGCTTACCAACCGCCGCAGCGCGCTTCGACCTGGAATGATTCGCCTAGTTGACGTTGCAGCCCATCGGCAACTTCTTGAGCCAACGGATAATCTCGTTGGACTAATACCTCTGGATCGCAACCGTCATTTCGTCGTTCGTCCCCAATCCAATACTCGGACAGCATAATCAAGAGGCCGTCACTGCCATCGATCCGCTGACTGCCACCATAACGGAATTCGAACTCACAGTACGGTGAAATTCGATCACGTTCGGCTCTTAGCAAACCTTCGATGGCCGACTTCACAGCGGTAACATCGGCCGATGTAAGACTCGACACATTCGAGCGATAAGCCTCAATCCAACATCCGTAGTTACTACTCATGACGCATAACGTCTGCGATGACCGGGCCGCCGCGATCGATCCTCCATTTGAAAACGCGCTGTCGGCGGCTCCGGGTCCATCGCGTAGTTCTGTGCCGCTTGCTTCTATTCGTATCTTACTCGGCAAGCCATACGAGTAAGCCGTCGGTTTGTGCTGGTTCATTGGCGGGGGGAATTTGGCCCCTTCGGTTATAGAACACTCGTTTGCGCAACAACACCAATGGTTCGCCTGTTTGCTCTACAGAGACGACTCGGTGAACTTGTTTCGACTGCGAACCCGATAAGCCTTTAGTTAACCACGTCGTTGCGTCGTCGGCAAATACGCGATACTTGGTGGCGCCGTCACATGAGATCCCACTCCGCCATCTTCCGTCTGGTTGCTTGTCGAGCTTCACCGTGACAACGAACTCCTTCGGTCCAGTAAGATAAGAGCCGCCGTTCGATTCAGGCAACCCATCTTTGGATATTCCATAAGTTTGGTGCGCGACGCGAACCTTCCTGCCTGCCGGAATATAAACCCGCCATTTCCAGGCTAGTGGATAATCGGTGACCATCTGAATCGCGTGAATCTTCTCCGGATCATTGATTGTGAGCTTCCCGGTTTCGTCGCGTAGCTTCCGTACTTCCTTTCGCAATGGTTCGAGCTCGGCATTCAATTGCCAAATAACGAGCCCCATCGCGATAACGGTCACCAACAGCAGCAGCGTCTGTAGCGAAATGCGCGGGCGGCGAATTGGCTCTGAGTCGTGCATGCTAGAAAACAATGGAAACGACCGAGCCCGACGGCATCAGTCATGAATGCTGCTATCACTGGGCACAGAACGTCTGGCATAACCGGGCCGCCGCGGTTGATGCTCCACTTGAAAACGCGCTGTCGGCGGCTCCGCGTTCATGCCATTGTTCTGCCTCGATCCGCCATTCAATCTTACCAACCTAGGAATGGTGAATCACGATTTCATCCGCGTCTGATGATTCAAGGAATTCTATCATGCCGCGAATTGGCGAAAGCCAGCCAAATTCTGTTTCGGTGCGGTAAATCTCCAAAAGACCACAATCGTCGGTTTCCAGTTCGCTGCGGGTACGAAGGTCAACGAGTTCTACGTCGCGACCGAGACCAGTTGGCGACACCTCTGAAAGTGTTAGTGTGCAGAATCCGCGTGGTTGCCCATCGACGCCTCCCAACAGACCACGAATCTTAAAACCTCCGAGATGTCCCCTTAGTTTGTGGCGGTCATCGCCTTTGGCTAGGCGAAAACTGTAGTCATAAGCCAGAAGGTCAGCATCGCGTTCAAGGTAATTCAGTGTGCTTTTCGCGTGTATCAGAAAATTGCCTCTGCGGCGACGCACATGTGATCCCGCCGGAATCTTCATGTCTTGCGCGACACTAGTGTTCTCAAAAACGCCCAACTCGTTGATGAACCGACCACCTTGCGGCATGAATATAGAGGGGCCACCCAAGAGCGCGAAATCGCGATCGGAGAACGTCAGATCATACGCGCCGCACCCATCGTCAATCTTCAGCGTATTCACTCGCATTGTGATGAGATTCGTCGGCGGCAGAACGTTGAGGATAACCGGGTCGGGAGTTGACGTTACCGAGCGAAGCGAGCCAGCCCGGTTGTTCCGGCTCCGGTTCATCCGTTTGTTATCCCACGTTTTTAGCGATCATTTCAGCAAGCATTCATTGTAGGGGATTCAGTCGTACGCTACCGATTGTCCGATTTTACGCAGGATCGCATAGATTGATTCGTGTGCAGCTTCGCCCGGTTCAAATGGTTCGGTCTCCTCGTCATGCTCGTCGGGGTCGAGCAGGGGATTCTCGTCCAGTTCATACAAATCGAACGGTTCGGTAATCTCATAGTGTTTTACTGCGAACCGCGAGGAGTCAGGCGATTCTACCATACACCATTCGAATCCGTGATCATTAACAAGCGTTTGACCAAGTGCGAGAGGTGCACATTCCCCTAGAATATCAATGCAGCATTGATCGCGGCGTCCGCATCCCTCGTAGTATGCAAAATCAACGAGGTACCATTCTTTGCCCGACTCAGTTGGCCACACTTTGAAATGCTCTCTTAGTCGAGCAAGGGCTTGCTCGATGTGCGATGTCTCGTCGGGAGTTAATGCTCGTGTTGTATCCATTAGTGGGATAACTTGTTATTGGAACGGAAACTCCAAACTAAAAAGATATGGTCAGGATGATCCTATCTAAACTCGTGACACGCGTCAATTTGAGGCATATACTTCTGTACCGTATGCAGGACGGCCCAAAGCGAAGCGGCGGCTCATCGATGCGATTGAGGTCACTGGAAGAGATGGGCCTGACGGCGCCATGCTACGTTCTGCTATCTGCAATAGGTATAAACAACCCAGCGTCTGACAGCGAATTGGGCACGCCGCGCACCACTGGCTGCGCCGGTACGATTCACCCCCCAACACAATGGAGATGGCACTGGCACACGAGCTTGGCGGTTGTGGCGCGATCGCACCGTCGAACGTGTCGGCCGATCTTCGTTGTCGCCAGTCCGCACAACGTTCCGCGACTCGTGGGTTCCGCTGTGCGGACCGGTGGGCGGGCCTACCGACGCATCGACCCTCCCCTAGCCACTCCCTGCAAGGAAGGGGACTTACGAAACTGCTGCTTGATTGGGTCCGCACGGCGGACCCTTCCAATGCAGAATTGCCCGCGGCTAGCGCCGTCGGCTCAATCATGATGGCCCAAAGAATGTTGCTGAAATTGGGCCAGTGGTTCGGGTAGACTGGGATCGGCATCAAGGCGTGCCGGCAGTTCTTTGACAACTTGAACGACGCGCTATTGCGACTTTTAGGAACCTGCGTTTCCGCGCGCAACTGGTTTGCGGGCAGCGAGTTACGCATGCGAACGCTGAGATTATTCAGACACTTTCGGGACCGTTAATCCGAAAAGTCGCGTCGATGGCGGACTTGGCGAATGTGCAAACCCTGGCCGTCAAAGGACTAAGTGCGACGCCGCGGTAAACAAGGGTGCTAATTTTCGGACACGACAGCCTTTGTTGAGCGCGCCCGAGTGTCCTAAAAATCCCAGCGGGGGGGGTATGTCCTAAGAAGCTGACGCGAAGAGCGGGATTTTTTGGACCACCGTGACCGGAGCTAGTCTTGGTCGTGATGCTGTCGGCGGTCGAGGCGGGCGATGTTGATGTTGATGATTTCCAGGAGTTCGAGGATCCGTTCGATTTTGGGGCGGGACATCTCGCACTCATGCACCCAATTGGTGAAGCGGAGGTTTTCCCAGCCATGCTCAAAACGAACGATCAGATCTTCCAGCAACTCGTCGCCCGAGAGGAGCAACTCGTACATGCGGCCGAACTCTTCGGAAGCGAATTCGGCCCACTGTTGCTCGCCTGACAGATGCTCCAGTCGACGCACGCGACAGTACTTGTTCCAGAACTGGCGGTACCAGTCCTCGATGGCCTGATCACCCAAATCGCATCCGTTTTTCTCGCTCTCCAACCACTTGTGCTTTTCCGCTTCGCGACGAGCGTCTTCGTAGACACTGCGCAGGCTGGAAGGGTCGACATTGGGCGGGTTGCAAACAGCGGAGGGGCTGGACTCAGTCACTTCAATTCGCCTCGGTTGAAGTCATCAAAGTACACAACGGCACGCAAGCTTTTAACTCGTCTTCCTCCATGAAAATGTTTCATCTCCATTTTCATCATAGGCAGAAATTCGGCGTAAGCAAACAGTTTAAAGTACTTTTTCGGCTGGTTCTTTACCGTTTGCTCAGACTTAGTCAATTCATGCATGCTGTTGCGGAGAACACGTACCGCTGGGGTGGGGACAGTATGAAAATCTCGCAGTAATCACCATGGCCTGCCAGCAATATCCTAGTCACCTCGAAAGAGCTTTTCAAACTGGCGATTCAGCTCGTCGCCGAGAGCTTGCCTCGCGGCACCCTGCAGCAGCTGACGGGTCAGGTCGGCAATCGCTCGTTCGTCGATTCTCGGCTTTTGAAAGGTACCGTAAATCGGCAATCGCAATGACTGGCCAGCAAAGCCGCGCAGCGCGGGCTCGTCCTCAATCCATTTGTCCTGGATTGGTATCTCGATCATCAACGCCAGGGTTTGGTCGAAACCAACCGAGCCATACGACCGCACCGGCGCGTCGTCGACGAGGAATTCCAAGTTGCGGTGGTACACGCGACCTTCGACGACTTGGAACTCAATCTCTTGCTCGACCATTGTCAGAAAGCTCTTGGTCCGCGGCTGCACGGCCGCCTGCAGGAACTGTTTGCGTTTGGAAAGCGATTCCACTTGCTTCACCAGCGCAATCAGTTGGTTCATCATCGGCCCGGGAGAAACGGCCAGCCGGTGGGTGGTCAGTTTGCCCTGCACACGCGACTGTTCAGGATCTCCGAACGGCACTTCCGCTTGGGCCAACTCGACTGAGAACTCGCCCTCGGTACGAGTCGCACCGGCGAGGATGGGAGCGACGTACTTGAGCATCTGCTCGCTCACTTCCGGCGAGATCGACACGTTGGTCACTAGCGGACCTGGTCGCAGCACAAGTTGCTGGGCGTCGGGTGTAAGCCGCACCAAAGGCTGGGCGGTGAAGCGGCCCTCCCCGACCGCTACATCAAGCGGCTCGATCTGCAGTTGCCCGTCGCGTAGCGAGCCTTTCAGCTTGCCGCCGCCCAATGGCAGGCCATAGACTCCGGCGCTCGACCAACCGGCCTCACCAGTGACGTCCCAGCTGTGCGTCCAATGGCTGGATGGTGCATTGGGCGTGGTACGCAACGGGCCTGCGAGCTGAAACCGTACTTGGCGATCGCCTTGGAGTTGCACTTCCTGGCCGGCGAAACTGGCAACCAGCTTGGCCAACTCTTCTGGCGCGTACTCGACGAGGCCATTGGCTTGCAGCAGTGCCTCGGTGCTTACGCGCTGGATCGTAGCGGAACTGGAAAGTTGCAACGTCTTGCCGACGACTTGCAGCTTTTCGACTTGGAAATGGTCGGCGGCTGTCGCATACTTGGCCACACCCGACACTTGCAGCGATGGTTCGGACCAAACGACTTCGGGCTGCCCATAAACAGCACCGGCCGCAGCGGTGGTGCGTACGAGTTGAAGCTGTTCAACAGTCGTGCTGATGTCGGCCTGCAGCTGATCGGCGTTGCTGGCGAGTTTCAGCTGACCCACTGCCGTGCCCCGTGGCCAAGTCGATTGTGGACCGCCGACGAGTTTGGCCATCGTCGCGAGGCGCTCCAAATCGGCGCGAAACGCCACGTTGCCACGCGTGGTTGGGTTGCCACCGGCGTTCAAAACGACATCGACGTCGCGAGCACGGAACGAGAAGGAGCTGCCCAGCAGCTGCAGTTCGGGTGTTTTCAGCACACGCGACTGGAGGTCGAAAATCCCGCTGCCCGAAAACTCGACCCGCGGCTCCTCGATCGCTAGTGCGTCGGTTCGCAGCTGGAGCTGCACGACGCTGCCGGCAGACTGGATCACCTTGATCGCCCCGCCGGCGAGCTGTACCTGCGCTTGAACGTGTGCGTCGCCTTGAAGGGTGTCGGGCACACCGGGTAGCCAGGGTTGCAGACGTGAGGCCCACATTTCGAGCGGACCGTTGCTTTCGATTTGCAGTTGGTAGGAGCGCTCATTCTGGTCGAGCTTCACCGGCTGCAGCAAGCTCGCCTCCAGCTGATCGCGCGGTCCGCGAAGTTGCAACTTGCCGCTGGTTAGCGCCGTGGGGGTGAACTCCTGTTGCTCTCCGGCGGCGCTGATGCTGACCTCGAGTTTGGGTTCCGTCCAAACTTCGCGGTCGCCGTTGTCAACGTGCAGATCGGTCAACTGCAAATCGGCGTTGGCGGAGAACTGCTGATCCCGCTGTCGGGCGAGTGTGAACTTGCCTTCGCCCAGCCCCCGGAGTTGCCACGCTTGCATGTCGACGAATTGACTCAACTCTTGCGACAGCTTGCCCAGGTCGACTTCGAAGTCTCCCGTGATGCTGTCCTGTTGAGTCCTCATGCTGGCGTTGGCGAACGGGGCGCTGACGGTCATGGTCTCGAGTTGGGCGCCGGTGGCGACCTCTCGCAAGTCGACACGAGCCTCGATCGGCTGTTGCCAACGGATCTGGCGCTGCCCATCGGTGCCCGCAACATTCGCGACGGTCGCAGCTGCCTGCCAGTTGAATTGATCTCCAGCAGTTTGGCCGCTGGCTTTGAATGTCAGGTTCCCCGCGTCGATACGAACACCCTTACGCAGTTGCAACTTACGTGGCAGCATGGCTGCTAACTTTGCCAGATCGACGTCGCCAGTCAGCTGTGCCTCGCGCTTTGGCAGTTGCCCTTTGAGAAGATCCGCGAGGCTCAGCGATTGCAACTCGCCCAGCGAAAGCTTGCCGCTAACATCAAGCTTGGCGACATCGGAATCGAGTTGGAGCCTGCGGACCGAGAGATCATCACCGGCTAAGCTGATCTCCCAAGGTGCCGTCAAACTACGACCTCGTAGACGATCGCCGTCCAGTGCGGCTGCTTCGACTTCTAGCTGGCTCGCTTCCAAGCGACCTATCGTTGTGAGCGTGAGTCCACGCTGGGAGTCGTTGTGCCAGCTGATGCTCGCGTCGGTCGACAGCAGCCCAGCCACCTGGGTGCCGTTTGCAAACCGATCCAGCCAAGGCTGCAGTACCCGTAGCGGCAAGCGCTCGGCGAGAACCTCAAGTCGGTTTTCGTCACCTTGCTGGGGCTGCAACCGGAACGAGAGCTTGCCACGCTGCTGACCTTGATCGGCGAGCAACTCCGCACTGCCTCTCGCTTCGATCGAGTCGCCAATGGCAGCCATGATGTTCGCGTCTTCAATCGACCACTGTTGGCCGCTGGCGACATCGGTGCCACGGACGGCGCCTTCGACGACTTCGATACTCAGCGAGATCGGCTCGGTTGCCGGTTCTTGCTGCATCGCCTGTAGCGCCCCGATGAAGTCTTCCCAATTGCTGCCGTCGGGGCGAGTCTCGACGGTTGCCGTCGGACGGACGAGTTTGATGTCGCCGAGTTCATTGCGATTGAAAGCCAATGAGAGCAACGGCTTCGGCAAAGTCAGCGATTCGACGGCGAGCAGTTGCTTGCCGTCAGTGTCGGTGACGGTTATGCCACCGAGCGACTGATTGGTGAGCCAGCCGAAGTGGGCCTGCTCGCACTCGACGTGCCAAGTGGGAGGCATTACCTGGGCGAGCAAGGCATTGCGAAGGTCCGTGCGACTGAGGATCGTCGGTGCGGCGGCAATCGCTATGAACAGTAAAAGTACGAGGGCAACCAGGCGTCGTCGCAACCGTTTCCGCCGACGGGGAGCAAGCGCTGTCGACATCTCAGCTTCGTTGTCGACATCCGTTGCAGCACGGTGGTCGCGCGTTCGCTTTCGCCGTTTCCTGCTCATGGATTCCCTACCGAAAGCCGCAGGGTTGGACACGTCCTGCCAAACCAACAGCTATCTTACGAGCGTTGGGATCACCAAGCTAGATCGAGTAGCCTGATAGAAGTGCTAGCGGGGTCTGATAATGTAGTTTCCTCACTGTGTACATGCTAGAATAACAGCATGGAATCAAGAACCATAATCGACAAAATTCTTCAGCCGCTCACGGAGTCGCTCACTCCAGAGGCTGCGAGTGCGCTTGCGGGTTTCAAGGTGAGCGAAGCCGTCCGTCAACGAATATCTGAACTCGCCAAGAAGGCTAATGAGGGCGAACTGACCGAACCAGAGCGAAGTGAGTACGAAACCCACGTACACTATGCGAATGTACTCACTGTGATCAAGGCAAAAGCGCGATCAGTTCTGCAGCAGCACTCGTGATGGACGAGGCAACGCGAGGCCTCGTCGCTAAACGAGCCGCATACCGTTGCGAGTACTGCCTACTGAGAGAAGACGATGATGTGGATTTTTTCCACGTCGAGCACATTATCGCTCTGAAGCATGGGGGCACTGACGACGACAGCAATCTTGCCTTCGCATGTCAGCATTGCAATCTCTACAAGGGACCGAACCTCTCGAGTATCGATCCGGAAAGCCCTCCTGAGCAACCGATAAGACTTTTTCACCCGAGACGCGATGTCTGGGGAGAGCACTTCTATTTTGCCGGAGCAAAGATCCTCGGGAGTACACCAGTGGGACGAGCCACGGTCTTTTGTCTAAGCATGAACGCCGAACAACGCGTCGCTATTCGCAAACTCTACGGCTACACAGACGACTTTTGATCAGCTCATCTATCTCGGCAAACAGCTCATAAGTCAAACCTAAACGTCCGGCGGAGGTATCTTCCGATACGGCTGGCGAGCGTGCGCGGAGAGGTCTTGATGCGTGCCTGGCCGACCAAGCCATTGCGAAACATGCCGAGGGAATCGTCCAGCGGTACGTCTGCCTGGTAAGAAGTACTCAGCGGGCGCACAACGCCGTCGGGGTCGGCTTGAGCGGGGACGACGCCGCCCGAGGTGCTTGCCAAACGAGGAGAAATCGCTTCCATCTCGTCGTCGGCGATGTCTTCGATCTTGCTGATGAAGACATTGTAGGCCGATTCCTCGAACATCAGCCGCACTTCCTGACCAGGCAACACCAAGTCGAGATCACGTTGGTCGATCACCAGCACGGCATCCCAGGCATTGGGATCGCCAATCTGGCAGAGCAAATTGTTCTGCGACTCGGGTGTGAGCGTGGCACCCAGATTCGACTTCTTCAAAGGCGAGCCCGACCAGCTGGCCAGCGTCACGCGATCGTCGGACGGTTGTTCGCGTTTGGGCGGAGGTGGGATGATTGTGCCTGCAACGGGAGCGGTGATTTCTAATCGCTTGGCATCGACGAGCTTCTTGTCGAGTTCCTCGTTCTTCGCCTTGATGCTCTCGCGTACCGTCTCGAGTTCCAGCCCCGCCGATTCGTCACGGAACACAATCTGTTCAAGCGTTTCCAGCTGCTCTTTCAGCGCTGCCAACTCTCCGCGGAGCCTGGTGATCTCCATGTCGAGGTCGAGATTGCTCAATCTCACGATTAAGTCGCCGGCTGCCACCTCTTGCCCAGGTTCGACGGCAATCTCTTCGAGTTTGCCTTGGACCTCCACATAGACCGACGTAGCGTCGCGCGGCTGCAGTTCGAAATGGCAGAGCACGCTGGACGGGAAGGGGAACACAAATGCTCCCGCCACCAGCACCGCCAACAATCCCAAGCTGGCAAACATGCGAACTTTCTTCACCTTACTCCACCTCCCAGGCACACGGAAAAACTTGTACACCTTCACAAATGGCATCACGATCAGCCCATACAGCGAGACCAAGGCAATCAATTGACCGATGATCTTCAAGCCATAGGGCTCAAACACCTTGTTCAAGAAAAACAAAATCGACAGCAGCACGAACCAACGATAGAAGAACGACGCGACTGTGTAGAGGGCGAAGAGCCCCTGATTACGTTTTGGCAGGAAGGGATCCTCGGGCTCTTCCAATCCAAGACACCACTTGCCAAGCTTGCGGCTGAGGATTGAGGTCGCCTTTTGACGGAGATTGGGAATCTCCATGATGTCGCTCAAAATGTAGTAGCCATCGTAGCGCAGCAGCGGATTCGCGTTGAACAAGATCGTACTCACCGAGCTAACGAACATGATATTCAAGCAAACGTAGTTCAGCATGCCCGGCTCACTGAACCACCAGATGAATGTCGCGATCGAGGCAATCACCACTTCGACATACATACCTGCAGCGCCAATGGCCGCTCGATGCCAACGACTCGGCAACATCCACGAGTCCGACACGTTGCAATACAGGCACGGCGTGAGCACTAGGAACATCACGCCCATCTCGTGACACTCGCCGCCAAAGTGCTTGCAGGACAAACCGTGGCCAAACTCATGAATGACCTTGGTCACTCCCAGCACACACGCGATCAATAGCCAGTTTTGGGCGGCAAAAAACGATTGGAACGAAGGCAACTTCGATTGAAACACGTCGAACTGCACGATCACCAGCATCGCCGCCGAAAGTGCCAGGCCCAAACAGAACCAGGTCGCCAAGGGAGTGAAGAACCAGCTCAACCAGGGGTACATCGCGTTGAGTAGTCGCTCAGGGTCAAATCCCTTGAAGCGAAATGCCAACACGTTGCTCATCGCGCCGATGATTTCCTTCTTGCGTTTCTCGTCACGGCGTTTCTTGAGTTGTACGCCCTGCCCTGGCGCGTCGGACAGGACCAGACCGCTGCGGTGCAGCATGCCAATGAAATTCTGCAGTTCTTCGACGCGGATGGTCTGCGGCGGAAACTCGGCTTCAAACTGCTCCGCGATTTCCTCTAAGCTGGAATCTCCGTCGAGCATCTGGAGGATGGCAAACTCTTCCTCCTCAAACCGGTAGTACTGCAGCCCAACCGGGTCTTTTACCACCCAGTAGACGCGCCCCTGATAGCGCTGTCGGCGCGCTTTGAGATCGGGACGGACGCGGATTGCCAGCTTGCGCGACGAACTAGAAACAATGCTGTCGGCAAGTGTGGCCATGCTGGAGAGTCGAGAGTGGAGGTGCTAGAGTCTGCTGTCGATGGAACTCTAGCGACGAATCTCGGCTGGCTCTGGACTCTGGGCTTGAGACTCTTGGCTTTGCTGATCGATATGAATCGTCATCCGCGCGACACCACCGGGCTGCAATAACCAGCTCCCATTGACCTGCTGATTGGTCACTTCAGCGCGAACGGTGTAGACGTCGTTGTGCTGCAAGATTTGATCGGCGTGAACGATGGTACCTTCGACGGTCACTTTGCGACCGCGTGCCTTGGTCACTTCGACCGTCACCGGTTTTCCAAAGACTTCCGAGCGGTCAAAGTCCTTCGCGTTGACCAACGCTTCGACATAAAGCGTATCGAATCGCGTCAGCGTCAGAATCGGATCCCCCGGATTGACCCATTCCGACTGCTGGACGTTGGTCATGGTGACATCACCATCAAAGGGAGCACGAATCGTCCGCCAAGCAAGTTCCATTTCGGCAGCCTCGCGCTCCGCGGTTTTGGTATTAGCGTCAAGGCCAGCCAAGTATTGGTCGTTCACGGCTTTTTCGATTTGGAGAGTGGCTCGCTTGTAATCGAGCTTCATGCGGCGAAGTTCGCTTTCGACGACGGCCCCCTTGTGCTGCCGATTTGATTCGAGGCCCTGTCGCCATTCGACTTCCGCCACGTCTGCAGCGGCCTGCGCATAGCGTTTCTCGATGTCTTGCTCCGCACGCTTGAGGGCCGCTTCCTCGCCAAAGCGAGTCACGTTGACTGCGGCTTTCGCTTTGCGATCGTCGATGCGGGCGAGCACCTGGTCCTTTTTCATGTGACTGCCCTCGCGGACGTTCATCTCGATCAACATGCCCGCCTCGACCGCGGGGATGCGAGCTTCGTCCTTCACCAAGATGTTGGCATCCAACACGGGGTTGCCGTCTGGGGTCGAATAACGGTTGGAGGGAGCGGTTACCTGTCCCGCGACGATCAGCACTAACACGCACGTAATGGCTTTCATGGGAGGATCCTCTGGTTCGCTGTCCGAAATTACTGCCGAGAATACGTCGATTGGCTAGAAGAATGGGAAGAAGATTTCCGATTGGACAAACTCAAACAGGTCGCTGAACAAGACGTAGCCAATGGAGGCCTTGCCGCAGAGCACCTTGGCTTTCACGTCAGCCCCCACCTTGAGGTCTTTGGAAGGATCCTTGACCAGCGCCATCAGCTCTTCTTGTTGGAAAGAGACCCGCATCCGCACGGTGTTACCTTCTTCGCCGTGAACTTCAGCACTCTCGTCAATGCTCTCGACCTTGCCAACAATGGGCTCACCGGTATGAGTGGCCAATACAAATTCGACTTCGAGCTGCGCATTGGGATCGTCTTGCAGTAGCTCTTTCTGGTATTCCAACACGTGCCCCATTTTCGCCTCGGGCACGAAGATCTCTAGTTCCCAGGGGCTTGTCGTGTCCGCGATTTTCATCAACCGCTGCCCTGCCCCAACCATCCGGTCCTTGAGCAACTCGCGCACATCCCAAGTCACGACCTTGCCATCGATGGGGCTGAGAATCTTGAGATGCTCATGCTTGGTTTCCAGCAGAGCGCGTTGCTGTTGGAGGCTGGCTCGGGTCTCTTCAAGCTGCCGCAGTTTGCCGTGCAGTCGATCGCGCTCGACGATCTCGCGGGGGTCGCGTGCCCCTGCGCCCGCTCCGCGCAGCTCGTAGTTGGTGGAACGGATGTCTTGTAGCACCTTTTGATACTCACCCCGGAGCTGTATCTCTTGAAGGTCGACCTCGTCACTTTGCTGTTCGGCTAGCAAATCCCCCTTCGTCACGACGGAACCCGTATCGACCGAAATGCTCACGACCTTACCTTCGATGCTGGCAAACACGTCCTGTCGTACTTCGGGCAGCAGCTTGCCGTCGGAGATGACCGTGAAGTCGTACGGAACCAGGCACAAGGCGGCAATCGCGCCGCCGATGGCAATCGCCGCCAAGATGGTCTTGGGTAAGTTGCGCGCAGTCACGAGCACCTTGGTCTTGCCCAGTGTGCGCCACAGGGGCAGCAAGAATAGGCCTTCGAACTCTTGCGCATTGGTCAGCGAGGTCGAACTGTGTCGACGCACCACGTCGATCCGCTGCAGCATCCCCTCTGGTTGCTGCTGATCGACCAGCTGTTCGATGATGATCGCGCCGAGGATGTTCTCGCGTTTCTTTTGCTTCCGTTCGCCCGGGGTTTCCTCTTCGTTGTCTGCTTCGCGTAAGGGCAAGACGGCGAGGCGCTTGGTATGCGACTCATCGACGTAGGCGTTCACCACCTTTTCAACTTGGGGCGCCAAGTCGGAGGTGTCGCCGTCGAACCACAAATCGTCGCCCGTTTTGGCGACGGCGGTGACCATGTTGCGCAGCAGACGGACGACATTGGAACGTTTGTCGAAAGTGTCCTGCCCGCTGATCGCGGTCACATCGTATTTCGTTCCCTTCCGTAGCGCCACCGTGACGCGATCGCAACCGATTAGGCGGCGGCCTTCGTTGGCGATGGTATAGGCGGTCTCGCGTGAGTCGAGCGCCTGGTGCACCAAACCCGTGAAGGCCTCCAGCTGTTCCCACAACGATTGCTTGTGCGTGAAGTGGCGCAGACGACGTGTCTTGACGTACTCGCCGGCAAGCTCGCAGATCTGCTTGAGGAAACGCAGATAGCCGCGTTGGGTCGTCGGTCGGGCACCGCTGCGCTGAAAAATCTCGACCAGTCCGTCGATACCGCGATCGCTAATGATCGGCGCGATCACCAATAAGTAGTCGGTCGGGTTGGCGGCCGCTTCGGCACTGGCGTCGTCGCCACCTCCTGCGCCCGAATGTGGCGGAATCAGCGCGGGCTCGCCCTTCTCGAGCACTTGTTGCAGCAACCGTCCGTGCTGCCGCTGGGCAGTTTCGCTTTCGGCTAAGCCCGTCTGGCGAAGATTGACCTGGTACTCCAACTGCAGCGGAGCACCCTCTTCCTGCGTCCAGACGACGCCGCCGATGGCCGCTAGCGCCGCGACCGATTTGTCCAGTACAGCGGCATAGAACTCGCTCGGCTCGATCTCCGACTTGGAGAGTTCGACGACCTCCTGCACCAAGCCTTGGATTTCCTGCTTGGCACGCTGGACCGCGTCGTCATCGGGCGGAAGAGAACTGCTCACTGTCGACTGGGTTGCCATTGCTAAGGGAGGCCCATCGGTTGGCCGAGGTGAAGGAGAAAATTGTGGTCTGCCGGCACCATCGTCTCGCCAGTAATGGGCGAGCACCTCCCTGCTGGCACACGCCGGCGTGGCCTTCTGTAAACATACATTGTCGTCGATTCCGAAGGGACGTCAAACTCTCAAATGGGCATCCTGAGTCGACAAAACCCTTTTTTTCTCGGCAGAAGCCGCCTAACCGGACCCCTGATAGCAATAGCGCGTCGCATGCCTCGGCAGACAGCCCGAATCCGTGGCCGCCGGCGGCGAAAATCGGTCGTTCGCTGCGGACAGCAATCGCCGTCACACGTATGGGAAGGTCCATCACTCTCACACTGCCGGCCCGACAATCGGACTGGAACTCACCCCCACAAGTGCTAAGATAAGAGGTCCGAGCCGGAGCGGGAGGCTCACCCTATTTCTAAACCATGGAGATTTTATGGCGAAACAAAAGGAAGAGGCCCTGGAAGTGGAAGGCGTAGTTACGCAGGCACTCGCGAATACCAGATTCTTGGTAGAGATCGAAGGCGGCCACACTGTCAACGCGCACGTCGCAGGACGGATGCGCAAGCACTTCATCCGTATCGTCCCCGGCGACAAAGTGCGTGTGGAACTCTCGCCCTACGATCTGACCAAAGGCCGGATCACTTACCGCGAACGCTGATTTCTTCACGTCGAGCGTGGTGCGCTCCATCCCCGCGAACCTATCCGCTACCGCTGCGCGGATTGAATCTTGCCCCCAGCCCATTCTCGCTGGTGATACACGAGCTGATTTCTAAAAACCTCGGTGGTTTTTGTAACGAATCTCGCCAATAATCTCGTATCAACTAGCGTATACCAGTATAACCGCTTGCCTTCTGCCAACCGGCTATGCTACGTGACCGCGCAAAACGGGCAGAGAACCTGCACTTTGCGCCAGACGTTCAATTCAAATCCGATGTTCTTGAAACCCTGCCACATTTCTTATTCTCCAGGAGAAAGCGCTGTGAGTATTCTCTCCCCCCGTTGTCGGTCCTCCCGTAATTGGCTGGCGGCCCGGTCACTGGCGACCAAATCGCTGGTTGTCGCGTTGGTCTCCCTGTTCGGCTTGAGCATTACGACCAAAGCTCAGGCCCAAGGCAGCAAGATGAAGCCGATTGCCGTGGTGGCGCTCAACAGCGTCAACAACATCCTGGAAGACGTGAACTTCATCGGTTCGCTCGGCGGACAACCACGTTTGGCCGATAGCGTTCGGCCATTTGTGGGCATGGTGCAAGGTCTGGACAACGACCAGCCGATTGGCCTGGTCGTGCAATCCGATGGCATCACGCCCAGCGGCGCGATTTGCGTGCCCTGCAAGGACTTAAAGATGATGTTGGGTGGCATGGCCATGTTCGGCATCGCACATGAAGACGGCCCCGACGGCACGATTCAGATCAGTACGCAAGGTCAGAACTTGGTTGCCCGCGAAGCCAACGGGTGGGCGTTCATCTCAACAAGTCTTGAGATGTTGGACGGAGCGCCTGCCGACCCTGGTGCTCTGTTCGGTGAGTTGACCAGCGAATACGACCTGGGCATTCGCGTGCATGTTCAGAACATTCCCGAAGCGTACAAGCAAATCGCGCTCAGCCAGTTGGAAGCAGGCATGGAAGCGGGTATGCAACAACTGGAAGGCGAGTCGGACGAGCAGTACGAAGCGCGCAAGGAGATGGCCAAGGTGCAGGTCGATCAGCTCAAGCAGGCGGCTCAGGACCTCGACGAGCTGACCTTAGGGCTGGCGATCGATGGTCAACAGCAACGGACCTTCCTGGACATCGTCTACACGGCCGTCGCCGGGTCGAAACTGGCCGACCAAATTTCCGTAAACTCCGATACCAAAACCGACTTCGCTGGTTTCTTTCAGCCTGATGCGGCAATGATGGTGTCCTTCGCTTCTAAGGTGAGCGAATCCGACGTCGCTCAAGTGGAGCAGATGTTTGGCGCGATCATGAAGCAAATCGAGACCTCCATCGACAACGAGGGAGACCTGGAGGCGGAAGAGGATCGAGAAGCCGTGAAGAGCGCTGCAGCCGACTTCATGGAGGCGCTGAAAGCCACCTTGCTGGCGGGCAAAATGGACGGCGGTGCCGTGCTCAACGTGAGTCCCTCCTCGCTCTCGTTTGTCGCGGGTGGATTTGTTGGCGATCCTACCAAAGTCGAAAGCGGCTTAAAGAAACTCGCCGGTGTCGCCAAGAGCGTGGCGGAAAAGGAAGGCGAAGAGATCCCGGCTGTGAATTGGAATTCTGGCAGCCACAAAGATGTGCAATTCCACACCCTGAATATCCCCATCCCTCAAGGTGGCGATGATGAAGAAAAGGCGCGTCAGCTGTTTGGTGACACGGTGGACATCGCCGTTGGGATCGGCAAGCAAACCGCGTACTTCGCGCTGGGACGCGATTGCATGGAAGCGGTCAAGGGAATCATGGACACGTCCGCAGCTTCGCCGCAGAAGTCAGTACCACCGATGGAAATGACTTTCGCGCTGACGCAGATCATGCAAGCTGCCGCCGCGATGGTCGATGACGAAGACAAGCCGCAAATCGAAATGATGGCCAATATGTTGGCTAACGAAGCCAAGGGTCGTGACCACGTGCGCATCGCCGTAACGATGATTCCCAACGGCGCTCGTACTCGAATCGAAGCCGAAGAAGGTGTCCTGCGCACCATCGGTATGGCTGCGATGGCAGCCCAAATGGAGGCCGCCGGCGGATTCTAAGCGACCCGCGGATTCGTAGTAGCATTGTCACCTCAATTGCGGGCATTGGCCGCTCACGCAGCCAATGCCCGTTTTGGTATAATTGGCGGCCAGCTATCCACCGTACGCTTTCGGCCGTATAGCTCTCACCGCCAGCCACCGATCACGTTTTCAATCGCATTATGCCCACCGATACGACCACCAATTTCCCGACTCAAATCGACTCGCTCGCTGGGCACGCCATCGCGGACTTGGTCACAGAGTTTGGCACCCCCACGTTCTGCTACGACGCTGACAAGATCGTCGAACGAGTCAACGACCTGGCAGCGTTCGACGTCGTGCGTTACGCCCAAAAAGCGGCTTCCAACTTGGCGATCCTAGATCTGGTCCGTCGACACGGAGTGCTCGTCGACGCGGTCAGTGCAGGCGAGATTCGCCGTGCGCTGGCTGCCGGCTACCAGCCCACCGGCGGCGAACATCCGCCGATCGTCTACACCGCTGACATTTTCGACCGAGAAGCCCTCGAGTTGGTCATCCAACACGGCATCCCGATCAACTGTGGCTCGCCCGACATGATCGATCAGTACGGCGAAGCAATGAAAGCCGCCGACAAAACGCCGCTCGGAATTACCCTCCGCATTAATCCCGGCTTTGGTCACGGTCACAGCCAAAAGACCAACACTGGCGGCGAACAATCGAAACACGGCATCTGGCACGAGCAACTGGCCGACTGCGTGACGCGCGCCGCCGAGAACGATCTGATTATCACTGGCTTGCATATGCACATTGGCTCTGGGACCGACATGGAGCACCTCAGCCAGGTGTGCGGCGCGATGGAACAAGCGGCCCACGTAGTCGGACCGACACTCACGTCAATCAGCGCTGGTGGCGGACTGCCCACACCCTATCGTGACGGTGACGAGCGCGTCGACCTGGCCGCCTATTTCGACCTGTGGGACGCGACGCGTAACCGGCTCGCTACGGCATTTGGCAACCATATCAGCCTCGAAATCGAGCCGGGCCGCTACCTGTCCGCCGAGAGCGGCAGCCTGATCGCAGAGATCCGCGCAATCAAGCAAATGGGCGGTAACCTTTACTACTTGCTTGATGCAGGTTTCAACGATCTGGCCCGTCCGATTCTTTATGGTGCTTATCACCCGATGGCGATCTGCTACGCAGATAGGGATCAGGGGTCAGGGACGAGGGGTCAGGGAACGACTCAGGACGTTATCGTGGGTGGTCCGCTGTGCGAATCCGGCGACATCTTCACACAAGAAGAAGGCGGTTTTGTCTGCAGCCGCCAGCTGCCTGAAGCGGCGGTTGGCGATTATTTGATTATTGGCTGCGCTGGCGCGTACAGTTCGGTGATGGGCAGCAACTACAACAGCAAGCCGTTAGCCGCCGAAGTGCTGCTCCAAGACGGCAAGGCACACGTGATTCGCCGACGACAAACGTTTGAAGACATGATCGCAGGCGAGCTCATACCCGAATAGCTGGCTTCCGCATTTCAAGGGAGAACGAAATGGCAATCGTCACCGAATCCGAAAACCAACCAGACCAAACTTCGCTACGGCTGTGGCCCGCCGTGGTGATTGTGGCGGCCATGTGGGGTGTGGTGAAGGGAGCACAGTGGTTCGCGAAAGGAACCATGATCGAATTCATGGGTGGGTTCTTCGCTCCCATGGTGGCTGGAGTGCTGATGGTCTTGTGGTGGCTCTTTGCCAGTCGAGTTTCCTGGCGTGAACGTTTGGTGGGACTCGGCTTGATTGCGGCATTGGCTCTTGCGGCCGTGTTCGTGTCGCACGAAAGCATGGCGTTCAGCCTGCTGATGTTCACGCTCCCCTGGACCGTGACTGCCATCGTGGGTGTGCTGCTACTGAAGTTTATCCCGTGGGCGAAGCGGCGCTGGCTACCGGTGGCCGCGACCACGATCATGGCTGGCATCGCGATGATGTTGCGACTCGACGGACTCAGTGGCAGTTTTGAGCCCGAACTCTCCTATCGCTGGGACCCGACACGTGAGGAGGTATTTCTCGCCAAGGCCAGCGGAGCCGCTGAGCAGTCGATCACCGAACAACTGGTGCTCTCGGAGGAGTTGGCGGACACGGACTGGCCCGAGTTTCGTGGTCGTGCCCGCGACGGTCGCGTAGCTGGCGTGTCGTTTCCCACTGACTGGAAGACCACGCCACCGCGCGAAGTTTGGCGGCGCGAGGTTGGCCCTGGCTGGTCGTCGTTCACGGTGATCGGCGACACGATCTTCACCCAGGAACAACGGGGCGAGCAGGAAGTCGTAGCCGCCTACTCCGCCGATACCGGCGACCTTGTCTGGATGAATGAAGTCGAGTCGCGTTTCACGGAGGTGGTCGGGGGACCTGGCCCGCGAGGCACTCCAACCTACCACGAAGGCAAACTGTTCACCCAAGGAGCCGGTGGTAAAATTCAATGCATCGAGGCTGCTACGGGTGAATCGCTCTGGGTGCGCGATCTGACGGTCGATACGCCTGCTCAGCCGCCACAATGGGGCTTTTCTGCGTCGCCGCTGGTTGTCGGCGATCTGGTGACTACTTACGCGGGCGCTGGTGATGGCAAGAGTGTTGTGGCCTACCGACGTGAAGACGGGGAAATCGCTTGGATGGCTGGCAAGGGCACACACAGCTACAGTTCGCCGCAATTGGCGACATTCGATGGCGTGCCTCAGGTGCTGATGATTAGCAACTATGGACTCCTATCACTTTCGCCCGAGGATGGTAGCGAACTCTGGGAGCATGAATGGGATCTCGGCGCGCAACCAAATCGCGTCGTACAGCCCTTAGTCCTCGGTAATGATGTGCTGATCGGGACCTTTCTTGGCCTTGGCACGCGGCGCATCACCGTCAACCATGAAGGCGACCAGTGGTCCACTGAAGAGTTGTGGACGTCGCGTGCGATGAAGCCGTACTTCAACGACTACGTCGAGCATGATGGCTACCTCTACGGCTTCGACAACGAGATCTTCGCATGCGTCGATTTGAAAAACGGCAAGAAGAAATGGAAACGAGGTCGCTACGGCCATGGTCAGGTGCTGCTGGTGCAAGACATGGACATGTTGCTCGTTCTTGGCGAGCAAGGTGAACTCGTCCTGCTGGAAACCAACCCCAAAAAGCACACTGTGGTGGCCGAGATCCAGGCACTCGACGGAAAAACCTGGAATCATCCGGTCATCGCTGGCGATCGGCTATTCGTACGCAATGGGCAAGAGGCGGCGTGTTATGATTTAAACCCAGACGCGCCCACAGAGGTCGCCTCGCGTTAGCGTGTGCGAGTTACTTAGTCTCACCCTCGTGAAATCAGTGAAGATCTGATGCCAAAAACGTCGCTTGTCCTCACCATCCTCGGCCAAGATCGCCCAGGTCTCGTCGATGCCATCGCACGGACCGTTGCCGAGCACGGGGGCAATTGGGTCGAAAGCCGGATGGCGCATCTGGCCGGTCAGTTCGCCGGCATCTTGCGCGTCGAAGTCGATGCTGAGCAATCCGAAGGCTTACGGGCGGCATTAGGCTCGCTCGCGGAAGGCGGCCTAGAATCAACTGTCCACGCCGACGCTGCCGTACCTGCATCAGCGGAAAAACCGGCGGTGCGGCTGTCCTTGGTTGGGCAAGATCGCCCCGGGATCGTCCGCGAGATCAGCCGCGTGCTGGCCACACATGGCGTCAACGTCGAAGAGCTGAACACCGAGTGCAAGCGGGCTCCCAACTCTGGCCAATCGCTGTTCCAAGCTGAAGCTCTTCTGCGTCTACCTGAGGGCGTCTCGGAAGAGTCGCTGCGTACGGCGCTGGAAGAGGTGGCCAGCGACATGATGGTAGACATCCACCTGCAGTCGTAAATGGCTGTTATGCAGCTTTCAGCTCACACCGCTGGCATCGGGTGATGTCCCAAAAATGCGCTTAGCCACGCTTGGCTTTAGGCCGATAAGAGGATAAGATTGTGATAGATTTCACAATGTCTCCGCGGGGTGCCAGCGATCTAGCTCGATTGCGGTCAGTTCCGCTTTTTTACTCGCGCCACACAACCTCAATCGACTGCCATGGCCAAAAAAGGACCCCGTAAAAAGGTGCCCAAGGAGTTGGCGATCATCAACGCCGACAACTGCACAGGCTGCGAATCGTGTCTGGAGGTCTGTCCTGTCGACTGCATCTTCATGAACAAGATCGACCGCGGCGTGGTCAAAGGTGTGCAGCAATGGTGCGAGATCGACATCGAGCGTTGCGTCGGCTGCGAAGTGTGCGTTCACATCCCTGGCAAGAAGACCAACCCTTACGAACTCAAGGTCTGCCCCTGGGACGCGATCGAGATGGTGCCGACGGAGAATGCCGCCCAAATCATGGCTGAAATCGGTGGCCCACCCGAGTACATCGCGGAAAACTGGGACCGCCTGGTCACAACGGCCCAGAATCTGGCCGAGCTGCGTGCGGCGACGTAATCCGCTCTTGCGTAGACTCACCAACGCCGTATAGCGTTGGCTCAATGCTCGAACGATCGCATGTACTCGATGCTACTTTGCGCGATCTCCTCGGGACTCGGTTCGTACTTGAATACTTCCACCGACACCCAACCGTCGTAGTTCGTTTCCTTTAGCGCTGAGAAAACCGGCTCGAAATCAACTTTGCCCATTCCTGGGCCCAGGAGATTCGGATCGTTGGCGTGGAAATGGACCATCCAGTCGACGCTGTCTCGGATGATCTGGCCGACCGGTTTCTTTTCGGCTGACATGGCTTTCACGTCGAGATGCAACTTGCAATTTGGCGAGTCGACCATTTTAGCCAGCTGAATCCCGCTCTCGGCGGTTAGCATGAAATCACCCTCAGCAGATGATAGGGGCTCCAGAGCAATGGTCACGCCGAGGTCCTCGCACGTCGGCATGGCGGCTCGCAGGACTTCTGCCGCGTACTTCTCCGCCTCTTCGTACTCCACGTCGGGAAGTAAGTTGCGCTGGTGTGGCGAGCCAAGCACCATCACCGTGCCGCCGAGGTCTGCGCACAGCTGAGCTAACGCTCGAAAGTACTCGGTGGTCGCGGCACGAATAGTCGCATCGGCGGTCGTCAGATAGAAGCCGTCGGTCTTGGCCAGCAGCCAATGCAGCCCGACAACGTCCAATCCCGCGTCGGCCGCCTGTTGCTTGACGGTCACGCGCTGCTGGGCGGACACGTCGCGTACGTCGACGGTCTCGCACCCTGGCAATAGCGTGAACGGTGCGATCTCCACGCCGGTGTAGCCCATTTCGCGGACCGTCGGCCAAACTTGGTCGAAGGGCTGGTCGCCGAACATTTCGTTGCAAAACGCGTAACGCATCGCGGAGATCCTGCGTAGTCAGTCTTGAGAAGGTATGCTGACTCCCACTGTAACCGTTCCCGTCGCGTCATATCCAGCCCGCAGGAGCAACAAATTGACTCCGCCGCCCACCTTCTTTCGTCGCGCTTCCCCAGTGTTGATTGCCTTGGTCGCAATAACCGCAGCTTCTTCGCAGGCTCAGGCAGCACCCGAAATCGCGGACCTTCTCGCCGGTGGAAAGTTTGGCGAAGCCGAGGAATTGCTCAGCGATCACCTCGGCAGTTCGCCCAACGACGACGTGGCGCGCTTCCAGCTTGGCACTGTGCAGCTGTTTCGCGCCGTCGAGCAGCTCGCACAAGAAGGGGCGCGCTACGGAGTGTTGTCCAATGCCTTGGCAGTTCCATTTGTGCGAATCGGCGGTTTCGGCGAAAGCCGTGACGAGCCGGAACCAGTCACCTATCAGGACGTTCGCGCCATGATCGGACGATTTCATACGGGCGTCGCAGCCGCAGAGAAAACACTCGCCGCCGTCGAGTCAGATGAGCTGGACTGGCGGCTCGATTTCTCTCAAGTCGCCTTCGACCTAAACGGCGACGGTGATCGGAAACCTGCAGAACGATTAGACAGCTTGTTCCGCATGGTGGCTGGCATGCGCCGCCCACTACGTCGGCCTCCTGTTGAGACCATCCCCGAGCCGATCGTCGTCGATTTCGATGCAGCCGATGTCTACTGGTTGCGTGGCTACTGCCATGTCCTGCAGGCACTCGCTGACATGACGCTGGCTTACGATCACGATCGACTGTTCGAGCTTACCGCACACGCCTTCTTCGCCAATCCTCAAACGGACTATGTGCGAAAACAGGACGGCAGAATCAAGCACTCGCAAAACACCTCAAGACAGTTTTGGGGTGGTTGGGAGGGCATCGCCGATCTGATCGCCGCCATCCATTTGATGGACTTCAAACTAATCGAGCCGCGCCGGATGGAATCGGCTCGTGAGCATCTACTCGAAGTAATTGAACTCAGTCGCCAGAGCTGGAAACTCATAGATCAAGAAACCGACAATCGCAACGAGTGGATTCCCGGTGCAGGACAGAAAAGCGTGATCCCGGGTTTGCAAGCTGGACCCGATCAGATCGACGCCTGGAGAGAGTTCCTCGACGAAGCTGAGCAGCTACTCAACGGCGACAAGCTGCTTCCCTTCTGGCGCTCGGGTTTCACCGAGGGCGTCAACCTACGACTCATGTTCGAGGATCCTCGCGACTTCGACCTCTTGCTGTGGATTCAAGGGACCGCGGCGTTGCCTTACCTGGAAGAAGGCGAACAGACCGATCCGCGATTCTGGCGTCAGCTGCAGCGCACTTTCCGCGGCCAGTTTCCGGGCTTCGCGCTGTGGACGAATTAAACCGACTTGGCATTCTCGTCGCCACAGACGACCATATTGAACAGCGCGTGTCGTTCGCTACAATGAACATGCGCCCACTATTCGCTCATTTCGAATTCCTCCATTCAGATTCCAGCCATGCTCAAGTCAGGGAAGATTCACCAAGGCGATTGCCTGAAGTTGATGAAGAAGATCGACGACGGATCGATTGATTTAGTGTTTGCCGATCCGCCATTCAATATCGGCTACGAGTACGACGAATACGACGACCGGCAGGATGACGAGAAATACCTCGCCTGGTGCACCGACTGGATGCGGCAGGTTCATCGCATCCTCAAACCCAACGGCACGTTCTGGCTAGCCATCGGCGACGAATACGCCGCCGAACTCAAAGTCGCCGCCCAACGCAGTCTGGGCTTCCACACCCGCAGTTGGGTGATTTGGTACTACACGTTCGGGGTGAATTGCAAAAACAAGTTCAGCCGCTCGCATGCCCATCTCTTTCATTTCGTCAAAGACGAAAAGGAATTTACGTTCAACGCCGACGACCCAGCGATCCGCGTTCCCTCAGCGCGGGCATTGGTCTACGGGGACAAGCGAGCCAACCCCAAAGGCCGACTCCCCGATGACACATGGATCCTCCGTCCGCAAGACTTCCAGAGCGATGCCTACGGGTTCACGCCGGAGCAAGACACCTGGTTCTTCTCACGGGTAGCCGGCACCTTCAAAGAACGCCAAGGTTTTCACGGCTGCCAAATGCCCGAGCAACTCCTCGGCCGCATCATCCGTGTGAGTAGCGATGAGGGTGAATTGGTATTTGATCCGTTTGTTGGCAGTGGCACAACAATGGCAGTGGCGAAGAAACTGGCACGTGAGTATCTTGGCTGCGAACTTTCAGAAGAATACGTCGACTATGCCACGGAACGGCTCGACGAACTTCACGTCGGTGCTCAGTTGGATGGACCAGCGGACCCAATTGCGAGTGCGCCGTCAACGAACAATGGACGCCGTCTCAAGACCACGCAGCAGGGTGCATCTCTATTCCCGTGATCTTTCGAATCGAGAGCTCGTCCTTACCCGCGGACGACCATCAAACGATGGCCGAAATTCGCTTTCTCAGATCTAACTCCCAGCCGTTCACCCGTGTGCGATTAGTTGAATTCCAACTTCAGATTCAGCATCACCCGATGGTCTGTTTGAGTCGCGCCTAGGCCGCGGTTGCTACGCGCTTGTGACACTTTTGTGCTGTATGAAGGGCTAAGCAGCAGCCGGGTGTTGTTTCCCATCGCGTTGTTGAGCGTTAGATTCGACTTGAGTCCGCCCTGTCCAGCAATGCCCTTCTCATCGTCGGTGTAGCTGCCGTAGAGCTGCAGATTGAGGCTGGCATTCTTGGAGACCTTCTTCCGTGCGCCGATCGCGGCAGATCC
The DNA here is from genome assembly GCA_965228965.1 of Bythopirellula sp. Lineage (GTDB taxonomy): Bacteria > Planctomycetota > Planctomycetia > Pirellulales > Lacipirellulaceae > Bythopirellula. The sequence continues at coordinate 2,219,839 of OZ245849.1, read as the reverse complement.
AGCGATCACGGTTCGTGCTTCCGCGTTGTCGCGCGACCAACTGAACGATCCCGACGCCGTGGCTTGCCAACCAGGCTTGAAGCTGAGGACCAAGTTCCCTTTTCCTGCAGCGCGAACCAGGGCATCGTTAGCAAACGTTGCCCCCAGCTGGAGATCGGCATTGACGCCCTTCCATTTGCCTTTGGCTGTTGCATCCGCGCCGATCCGGCGTTGTGAGGGCTTGAACTCAAGAGTCTTCACGCTCAGATCGACCGAACCGATCGAAAAATCTGGTATCAGCATCGGCAGAAGCTTCAGACCTTTGGCGGGGATATCTCCCGCCTTGGTGTAGTACATGGCCACTCCGCCGCCGATCGCAGCGACTGCCCCAATCACGATCAGCTGTGTCTTGTTCTCATTGACGAATGCCCCCACGGGGGTGCTGTCGAACGCGCATTTCAGCTGCGACAGACTGGAATCGAGTCGCTTGTACTCGACCGACTGCTTCACGTGGTTCGTAATCGGCTTCTGGAGCACGCCGCCAGCAGCGCCACCAATCTTGCCAAGGCTGTCGCCCAGGGAGACCGCCTTGCCGCCAGTTTGTTCTTTCATCAGCTCTTGACCGGCCTTTTTGAGCTCCTCAGCCAGTTTCTTTTGTATTTTCTTGTCTTCCAGAACGCGCTCGACGATCCGATGAGAGTTTTTTCCCGACCAGCCGACCAGATCGATTGCCACGGCCACGGTCTTGTTGGCCGCGGGGCCGAACTTGGAGCAGCCGCCTACCGACTTCTTCTGAGTCTTGTCACCGCCAGGCATGGTTGTGTTCTCCTTGCAACCTGTGAGTTGGCGAGGGCATTGCCAGGAGCCCTCCGCATCGCTGAGATTCCAAGCGCGACGGCGTGCCGATTGTTACCATCAGCAGTGAAGAATTGCCTGAATATGGGACATTTTTCGTATTACGGCGTGATTGATTCTCTTTTTGCAGCTGCGCCGATAGGCTTCCAGCAGGCATCATATTCGGCCCGTACCCCTTATTTGTACCAATTTCCGGTAGCAGCCAGCGATTCGAATTGCTCCTCTGCCCCAACGAAAACGAATTTTCGAAAAAAAGACGCAACACTGGCTGTCAACTCGCGATAACGTGCTTAACCGCCAAACAAACCACATGGACTTGGACGCGGTTGGCAAGAGATTGAACGAGTCGAGTAACAACGACAAAGATTCTACGATTTGTTTAGAGTTCACTTTCTGAGATCACTCTTTAGCGAGGAGAAGAAAAATGGCCTGGTATGCAAAATTTGGCGACATCGAGGGCAGTTCTGTCCAAAAAGACCACAAGAAATGGTGCAACGTCGCGACAGTCAACCTCGGCGGTCACAAGGCTGGCGGCGGAGGTACCGGTGTTGCCCGCGTGGGTGGCAAAATGAACCTTGAGGACGTCTCGATCGGGATCATCACTGACAAGGCACTGCCCAAGCTGCTGGAAGCGGCCGCCAAGGGTAAGGTCATCGACAAAGTGGAAATCGATGGCACCGCCACTTACGACGATTCAGGCGAACAGGTGTACATCCATATCGAGCTGATGAAGTCGCAGATCACTTCCTATCAGTTGGGTGTGCTCGACAACGACGCAGCGACTGACGATCTGAGCATGACGCTCAACTTCGAAGAACACAAAGTCGTGTTCACCGAGTACGGCAAGGACGGCAAGAAGGGCGGCAACGTCGAAACGACCTGGAAGGTCGAGGAAGGTGAGACCTAAACTCACCACACCCTACGCCACGCGGACATTCCCTCTATGCGTCGGGGGCACATACTCCCGACGCATAGAGTTTTGTGGCAAGCTGCCTGTTTGCTTGACACGGGGCACGTTTTGCCCGAAAACCGAGAACTGCCACCAGTCGTTCGCACGGCTTACGCACATTCGACTCCCCGATACTCACCGATTCAAGCGTTGTCATCATGGCTCTGAAACAAGCCAATCGATTGTTGAATCTCAACACGCCGCTAGGCGAAGACGAGTTGCTGTTGACGCACTTCGAGGGGCACGAAGGGCTGTCGCAGTTGTTTCATTTCAAGCTGGAAATGATCTCTGATAATAATTCCGTTGCCGCCACAGATTTGCTGGGCAAAAACGTGACGTTCAGCGTGCAACTGGCTGACGAATCGCCACGGAATTTCAACGGCATTGTGAGCCGCTTTCTCGCTGGCGACGAAGATGAAAACGGCCGTCGCAGCTATCGAGCACAGATCGTTCCCTGGCTCTGGTTTCTCACACGAAACTCCGACTGCCGGATCTTTCAGGAGATGACGGCACCTGAGATTATTGAACAGATCTTTAAGGATCGCGGATTCACCGACTACAAGCTCAAACTGTCGGGTTCGCACGCGAAGCGAGAGTATTGTGTCCAACATCAGGAGACCGACTTCAATTTCGTGTCACGACTGATGGAAGAAGAAGGCATCTTCTACTACTTCGAACACGCGGATGGATCGCACACGATGATCCTCGGCGACAAAGCATCTGCCTACTTCGACTGCGACCAGAAAGAAGTGGACTATCCCTTCGATTTTGGTTCGATCGCTCTCGAAGATCACATTCGGAGCTGGGAGCATCGCTACGAATTCCGTACCGGCAAAGTCGCCCAGACAGATTACAACTTCGAAACGCCGAGCACAGATCTCAAAACCGACAGCAGCACGATTGTTGACACGCCGGGGGCCGACAAGTTCGAACACTTCGAGTATCCGGGCCTGTACGGCGTGAAAGACGATGGCCAACCGCTGACGGATGTCCGCATGGAAGAGGAAGAGGTCGAGCACAACGTCGTTGAGGGCACAAGCATTTGTCGCGCATTTTCGACGGGCGGTAAGTTCAAGGTACGCCAACACCGCGCCTCGACCGAGGAAGGCAATTCGTTTGTACTGACGCGCATCCATCACGTCGCACACGAACCGCTATCGTATGAAACTGGCCAGGCGGCAGCTGGCGGCGGGTATGAGAACGACTTCACCGCGATTCCCGACGACGTCAACTTCCGTCCCGCTCGCCTTACGCCGAAGCCACGGGTGCAGGGGGTGCAAACCGCTGTGGTCACGGGCCCCAGTGGCGAAGAGATTTTTCCTGACAAGTACGGACGCGTGAAAGTGCAGTTCCATTGGGATCGCTACGGCAAGAAGGACGAAAACAGTTCGTGCTGGGTGCGAGTGTCGCAGATTCATGCCGGCAAAGGCTTCGGGGGTATCGATATCCCTCGCATCGGCGAAGAAGTGATCGTCAGCTTCCCGGATGGCGACCCCGATCATCCGCTGATCACTGGTCGTGTCTATCATGCTGAGAATATGCCCCCCTTCGGTTTGCCGGGCGCAATGAACATCAGTGGCATGAAGTCCAATAGTACCAAGGGAGGCGGTGGGTACAACGAATATGTGTTCGACGACACCAAAGGGAATGAGCTGATTCGAGAGCATGGACAGTTCGACAAAGACTCGACGATAGAAAACGATCTGCGCGAACACGTGCTGCACGACCGTAGCCGTGATGTAACCAACAATGAAACAGTCGTAATCGGTAATGATCGGACAGACAGCGTCGGCAACAACGAAACTCTTTCCGTCGGTTCAAATCGCACTCGCACTGTCGGAAAGAATGAGCTCGTCACAGTCACATTAACTCGGACACACAACGTTGGCGTTAACGAGATGATCAACGTCGGTGGCGCGCAAGAAGTCACCGTCGGTGGATTGCGTGCCGTTACTGTTGGCCTCGCGCAGGCTCACACCGTCGGCAAGAGCCAAACAACGACGATCGGCACCAATATGTCGGAATCGATCGGCGACAATCGAACTGAAGAGGTAGGCAAAAACCGGTCCAGCACGATAAGCGAAAACGATACGCTCTCTGTCGGAAAGAACTTGACCATCACCGCCGGTGAGCAAATTTCGCTCACCACCGGGAAAGCAAGCATCGTGATGAAAAAGGACGGCACGATTACCATCAGTGGCAAGGACATTACAATCAACGGCTCCGGCAAGATTACCGAAACAGCGAAGAAAGACATGATTCTCAAGGGCAAGAAGATCCTACAGAACTAGCCATCTACCCGACTGGACCGCTTTCGAATGAGAAACCACCTATCAACGACGGAGTCTGTTCCTCAAAGCGGCGAAGAAGAACTGCGGTTCGACTTCCAGCAGGTTCTTGAAGCGGACGGCCTCACTTGCGAGCCCCAGAGCCACAGTGATGATAACTTGACAATCGAGGGAATCGTCATTGGCCAGCTTGTGGACGTCGATGCCGATGGCAAGCCCGCAGTTGAATTCGATGGCAACCTGGGCTCGATGCCGTTGGCTGCAACGACAACGGTCGCCGTCACGCCCACGGATGTCGGCCGTCAAGCTGCTCTCATGTTCCAGAATCGCGATCCCGGCCGTCCGGTCTTGATTGGTCTCGTTCATGAACCAATCCCGGCGGCAGACAATGCGCCCATCCATCATGAAATCCCTCTGACTGTGCAAGCCGACCAGGAAAGAATTGAACTGAAGGCAGATCGCGAAATCGTACTGAAATGCGGTCAGGCAAGCATCACACTAACTCGCGCCGGTAAGATCATCCTGCGCGGTGCCTACTTGCTTAGTCGTTCCTCAGGTGTGAACCGCATCAAAGGCGGGTCCGTGCAGATTAACTAAGTGCGATTCCGAGATCCTCCCTCATGAATCTAAGCAACGCCACCAAGCTCGAAGCCGGCTACACAATGGGCGTGCAGCCTGATGGTCGGGAGTTGCTGGTTGTGGTAGCCAAAGGCACGTTCACGATACCTGCGTCTGGGAACGAACCCAAGCTTGCCGACGAGCAAGTACCGCTAGTGATGACCGATGAATTCAGCGGCGAACCTGGGTTTTCTGCGCCGCTTTCCGAGATCGACTACGCTCCACACAAACCAAAATGCGATGTGCTACTCAATGGCAGCGCCTATGCGCCGGGCGAGAAACCAGCAGAGCGAGTCACCGTTTCCATACGTGTGGGCGATTGGTCCAAGTCGTTTGATGTGGTTGGCAATCGAACTTGGAAAGCGGGCCTGCTGCAAACTTCACATACCGGTCCGGAACCCTTTACTGCGATGCCGATTTCGTACAACAACGCTTTTGGCGGGATCGATAAGGCCAAGTCTGATTCGGAATCCGATCAGTACTGTTTGGATAATCACGTCGGTATCGGTTTCAACACGCACGCATCGCCAAACGACTGGCAGGAGACACCGCTGCCCAATACTGAGGAAACAGGTCGTCCGATTACCTCGCCTACCGGGACCTACCGCCCCATGGCACTGGGGCCGATCGGTCGAGCATGGCAGCAACGCGTTCAGTACGCAGGCACATACGATCAGAATTGGCTCGACAACGTTTTCCCCTTCCTGCCGGCGGATTTTCGGGAAGAGTACTATCAAGCCGCGCCGGCGGATCAGTGGATCGAATACGTGCAGGGTGGCGAACAGGTCGAACTGACCAACCTAACGCCATCTGGATCTGCGAGCTTCATGCTCCCGACGATCCGCGTACCGGTCGATTTTTTCCGGAAAGATGGCGAACAGGTTAGCATGATCGCCAACAACGACACGGTCGTCTTTGAGCCCGATGAAGGGCGATTCACCATCAGCTGCCGCGCGACGCTCCCACTCAAGAAAAACATTCACGAGATGTCGCGAGTCGTTGTCGGTTCGCCGCCGCGCAGCTGGTACGAAGATGAAGGGCTGCTTGCACCACGTTCGCCTGGCAAACGACGTTTCAAATCGCTCGACGAATTGGTCAAATCCAAACAGTAAAACAATCTATCGACCTCCCGGCATGTTTATCGTCTCCACAGGCTTGGTCTGCTCCGTCGGTTTAACCGCCGACGCGGCCTGCGCTGCAATGCGAGCAGGCATCGCCGGATTCGACGAACTGCCCTATGTTGACAACCAAGGTGAGCCGATTATTGGCGCGATGGTTCCGGGACTCGATCCCGAGCTTAAGCGAGGCGAACGCCTCATCGAAATGCTGTCGATGGCGCTCACCGATTGCCTCAACAAGCAGCCGAATCTCGACACGCTGCGCACGCCGCTACTGGTTGGATTGGCTGAACCCGATCGCCCCGGGGGCGGTGCTCACATGGCAGATTCGATTATCAAAGCTGTCGAAGAGAAACTCGGCGTTCGCTTTCACCCTCAGTATTCGAAAGCCATCTGCAAGGGCCACACGGCAGGATTCGAATGCCTGCAGATTGCGCGCGAGTTGCTCACCCAAGGTTCCGAAGTTACGGGATGTCTGGTGTGCGGCGGGGATTCCTATATCAACGCTCGGTCGTTGTTGTGGCTGGATCAGCACTGGCGATTAAAACGAGAGGATCACTCGGATGGTGTGATTCCGGGGGAAGGTGCTGGCGCAGTGTACTGTCAAAGCGAGAACAGCAACTCGCTAGCGCGCGTCGAAATCCTGGGACTGGGTTTTGGTGTAGAAGAAGCTAACGTATTCAGCGACTACCCGCTACAAGGTGAAGGATTGACCAATGCTACACAAACGGCACTGGCAGAAGCAAACTTGGGACTACACGATGTAGACTGCCGCATATCGGACGTCACCGGCGAAAGTTACGGCTTTCGAGAGCAATCCTTGATGCTAACCAGAGTCCAAAGAGTCAAACGAAACGAATCACCACTCTGGCATTGTGCAGACACCATTGGAGATATCGGTGCGGCGGCTGGGTTAAGTCAGTTCAGCTTGGCCTTGGATGCTGTTCAACTTGGGTATGCGATCGGACGGCGCACAGCATGCTTCACTAGCGCAAGTGCCGGTGATCGAGCTGTAGCCATTGGGTGTTATTAAGGTCACTGAACAATTAGTTACTCAACTTTATATTTGACACATGGCTGAAAACGTCTACGCAAATGGAAACGCAATTGCCGGTAAGGCGGGCGGCGGCAAGGTAATCGCTGCTTTTCCCGACGTGTGCTTGAGCCCACCGTCGCCACCAGCCGGGCCGATCCCTGTGCCTTATCCAGACACCTCGTTTTCAAAGGACACGAAGAATGGTAGCAAGACAGTTAAGATCAACAACAAGGAAGTCATGTTGAAAAACAAGTCGTTCTACAAGACATCCCCATTAGGTGACGAAGCAGCAACCAGGAGCTTCGGCGCGAGTGTGATTACTCATGTGATTACAGGAAAAACATACTTTTCTGCGTGGTCGATGGACGTGAAGTTCGAGGGCTTGAATGTCCCTCGCCATATTGACATCACGACTTCAAATCACGCGAGCTATCCCGGAAGTACGCCTCCGTTCCCCAATATGGAGAAGCAGATTGCAGCAGCAGAACGAGCAATTGCCGGCAAGAAGTGCCCTTGCTGCAAGAAGCCTCAGCATGCTCAAGCCGGGGAGCCCATGAATCGAGATGAATGGTACGAGGATAACATTAGAAGAGAAACGGTCCCCCAAAGAGAGGTCTGGAGAAGAGGTGAACAGATCAGCGCGGCCGTAACCGTGGAAAGCCGCTTGGCGAAGTACCGTCAGCTTATTGACGATGCATCGGACAGCGGGAGACGCAGGCTAGGCTGTAGCTGCTACAAACAGAAACCGAAGACAGAGCTACTTCCAAAACCGCCCTGCGATGTGTTCTACAGAAAGGACCCAGCGGACGCAAACCGGTCAACAAGAATTGACGCAGAGTGGCGAAAGCACAAACCCGCATTCGATAAGAAAAACGGAACGCCTCTCTATGCAGATCAAGCGGATCCAGAAAGTGAAGAAGCGCAACTACAGAGGCAAGGAAATCATAAAGTTCCCAAGAGCGCTGGAGGGTGTCCAGGAAACAAGAAGAATGACGATAACTTACAAGCGAACCACAAACTCTGTCAGGTATGCCAGGATATTGACAAACGGTTTTCGGAGTTCCAGTAGTAAGCGATATTCGAACTGCAATGATGAGCAGTCCAACAGCGATTATAGAGTGGCGAAATGAGCGAGTTTGAACTGTACGGAACAAACTGGGAAGCAGGAGGATATTTTGAGTGCCCGACAGTGGAATCGGAACACTCATCTTTGCGTAATCTTCTCCAAGACCCTTGGGCTTCCTGGTCGGCAATATTGCAACTGGCAAAGCGAGGTGAATTTAATGACGTCCCGAAGCTTATAGAGCTGTATGCGGTTAAAGACCCTGTATTGCAGAGTTTGTGTTTTGAACTCTTTGGAGACGCTGCTCCTGCTACGGCATTTCAACCCCTAATTGAGCAAATCAAGAGCAATATCAATATTGATCTCATCATCTATGAGTGTGAGGCATTAGCAGTGCGGGGCCGCCTCGCGGATGTTCCCGTCATGATGGATGCCTATCTGAAGAATTTCGAGTATGGTGAGGCTTCCACAATTCCGGTGCAAATCTATTACATCCTTGGTGACGTGACTCCTACGCCCATTGACGTCATGTCACCTAGTGAGTACCAAGATACCGTTGTCTCGCGAATCGAAGAGTTGGCCACGATACACGGTTCACGCGACGTCAATTTGTTTCGCGGTAATTTGCTTAGTGCAGACACACTGGGGCAGATCGTTATTTCGGCTCTTAGGGAACCTGATTTCAATTTCCAGTATCGGCGTCGCTTCGAAGCTTACACCGGAATCGATTGCTCTAGCTTTTACAACGAAGATGAAGAGTTGCAGCCACTGACCGCCATCAGTTTGATTGAAGACTTCCTCGAATCCGGCGAAGCTGACAAGTACGAACCCGGTGTGCGATACTTTTTTGGCCACCGCATTCCTGATTGACGTCCGCGATGCTTCACGTGATACCGCAAGTCGTTTCCCAGCACGCCGAAGAGGCGGCTTTTCTGTGGCTGCTACGTGAGGACGCCGTCGAGCGGGAGCCTCATTACAACCTCAAAGACATCGCCGAACTGGACGCGCGAGTGGAAGCGCACGTGCAAGGCCTACGTGTCAACGGCGACCCGGCTTGGGAAGTTCTCGTTGGTCAACTCGAAGATGCAGACCAGGGCGAAGTGTTTGCTGCAGCCGTGTTGGCGTTGGAAAGCGGTGACGCCTCTCGAATAGACCAAGTCTTGGAGGTCGCTGGGTCTAGTCTTGAACTGCAGCGAGGATTCGTCTCGGCATTGGGTTGGACAGCCAGCGAGCACGTGAAGCCCATGTTGGCAAAGTTGGTCGTGTCGGAACAGCCCGCTCGACGGCGGATTGGGATTGCTGGCTACGCAATTCGACGCTCCGATCCTGGCAACGCGCTGGCGAACCTGCTAAGTGACAGCGACCCCACCGTCGCGGCGCGGTCGTGCCGAGCAGTCGCGGAATTGGGGCGTGTCGACGTGCTTCGACAGCTGGACCAACTTGCCCGCGCTGAAGACGGCGAGCTTCGCTTCTGGTCGGTGTGGTCGTTGGTACGACTTGGCGTGCGGGCGCCGGCCGTGTTACGTACACTGCGCGACATGGCAGAACTAGCAGGGCCGTTCCAAGAACAAGCTGTAGGCCTATTGGCCCGCGTCGCGCCGCTTGGCGATGTAAAGCAGTGGCTAACGAGCTTCGCGCAGTCGGCCGAAACCCAACGTGTAGCCGCGATCGGCATTGCTGCTCTCGGGGACCCAGAGTTGATCAGCGTCCTATTTCAATTGATGCAAGTCGACGAAGTCGCCCGCGTTGCTGGCGAAGCCTTCTCGATGATCAGTGGCATCGATCTTGCTTACGATGACCTGGAACAGGACGAGCCGGAAGGATTCGAGGCCGGGCCGACCGAGGATCCAGCCGACGAAGATGTCGCTATGGACCCTGACGAGAACTTACCTTGGCCGCAGCCACAATTGATCGCCGCTCGTTGGCAGGCGATTCAAAATGGGTTTTCAGCGGGACGTCGCTACTTGTGCGGCCGAGAAATTGCAGCGGATTCGCTACCGTTGAGTCTCTACGAAGGATTCCAACGCCAACGTGCTTCCGCTGCGCTGGAATTGGGATTGCTCGACCCCAAGCGGCCGCTGTTTGAGGTACGCGTTCGCGGCGACTGGCAGCAAAAGCTGCTGCCAACCTGGTACCCCATCTCCTGATGGTATCCGTAGGCCACAGTCTCAGGCGCGTGCAGGAACGGATCATGATGCCCTAAGCCGTCTCGTCCTCATCCTCTTCGGCATCCGAGTCGTCATCGTCTCCGCCATCGGCACTTGAGTCACCTGGCTCGTCGCCAGAGTCCGACTCATCGTCGCTAGGCTCATCATCGGCGTCATCTACCGGCTCGTCATCGACTTCCGGTGCGGCGGGAGCTGCACTAGCGTCACTACCGCTTAGCTGCACGCCCAGCTTGGCAAGTAGCGCGCCGACTTCCTCGTCGCGGCGCAAGTCGAGCGCTTCGATCGTGGCTTCGGTACTGCTTTCCTGCTCTCGGAGCTTGGCAATCTGTTCTTCGAAGACGCGCATTTTCGACTGCAAATCTTCGATCTTCTTGCGCAGGCTAGCTAGCTGCGTCCCCTGAGTAGTGCGCTCCTTGTCGTACTTTTTGATGATACCATCGACACTATTCGAGCTAGCAGGAGCGCTTTTTTTCTTGGTGGTCTTCTTGGCTGCCCGCTTGGGTGCTGATTTCTTGCCAGACGCATTGGCCTTTTTCGCCGTCTTCTTTTTCGCACGTTTGGTTGTTGTGCGACCCTTTGCCTTCTTTTTTTTGGCCATGGTTTACCCCGGTAAGAGATCGAAATACTCGGCAACGATGAGTTGTGCTCACGAGGACGATCTGCGAGCCGTCAACTACTCAACGCTCAGCGACGGCTCGATTTGTATGGCACAGAAACCCCTGAGCTTGCTCAATACTAACCTACGCGAAACGACTTTCCAAGCGAGAAGTATCCGTAATCACATCGCGACGCAGTATCGACTCCGCTTGATCGCTTGCACCTGACTGTCGTCCAAAAACGGAGTCGTCGCGGGTACGCTGCTTGCGTGCATCAAGTTTCTGGTGTCGGCGTGGTGGACCGGCTTGTAGCTCGAACCAAGGAGAATGTGACCAATCTCGTGAGCCATATCCCAGCGAGACGCGGCCGCCGCGACGGTCACCGCCGCCTTACCCGGCAAGCTGCCAGCGCACCCATGCAGTGTGCCAAGGTCCACATCTCGAATGCGATCGACATAGTACACGCGAATATCATTCGCGCCGATATTGCCGGAATTCCCCAAGCTATAAATCAGCCGTTGATCGGCACTTAGTTTGTGTGGGTAGCAATCCACGTCTATCACTTCCAGGTCGAGTTTTTTCCCTTTGGGGAGCATCAGGGAAGCGGCCGACGAGAGTTGGAGCTTGATTTTGTACTGAGCGTAAACCCGTTGGGCCGTGTGAAATGAAGTGTATTCCGACACGCTCGGTCGCGCCACAGTGCGCAAATGAACTCTCACGCGGTGCGTGAACAGTGTGCCCTTGGGCAGCGGTGGCAACGGTGCGGCCGCGCCAGGGAGGAGTTCGTCCAGCTTGTGCATTGTGTTCTTCCCAACAATCCCGTCGGGCGACAAGCCAGATTTTCGCTGGAAGTCTCGCACGCGAGATTTTGTCTCCGCGCCGAAGACCCCGTCTGGGCTGCCAAACTTCTTTGTCGAAATTGGTAGCGGGAACCGCAGGTCGATCAGGGCCTGCTGTATGACCCTGACGGCTGCGGAGATCGCCCCGCGAGCTAGAACTGGGTCGTTGGACGCAGCGCTTTGCAAACGCTCGTTGCTGGCGAATCGAGGGGATTTTAGTGACATCTCGCAATCTCTCCCAAAAATCGGCGTGTGTCGGGCTGTGAGCACTTTCTCTGATCTATAAGTGTGCGTCCAGTAATGATGTTACAGCAATCACGATATTTCGAGAGTCTGCTCGACTTGAAGCACTTGAATGGGAGCCCATCTGGCAATCAGAGATTTCTCGCAAAAAGTACGTAACATTGCCGGCGAAGTTACGAGAACAGGATTGGGTAGCAGCCAGCCTCGATCATGCTCTACGACGGCAAAGCCGCACTGGGACGTCGGCACCCACCCTAAAGCACGCTGCTTTGTTGGCGTGTGCTTGCATTTAATTGAAACCTGCAAATCCGGAGCGTGATCATGTCGACCCTTTTTTCCACAAATATCGCCGTCAGCGGTGGCACAAAAACGAAGAAATGGAACCCCGATACGTATGAGAAGAACGTCATCAGTTGGCTGGAGAAAATTAACCGGACATCCACAGGTCGAGCGGTGCTTAACGAGGTATCGAGAGCACTGATTATTCGTCCCTACACGATCCCAGCCGGTCAATCAGCCAATGCGGTGGCAAAAGCTGACAGCCCGATGGACGGGAAGAACGCAAGCCGCGACGCAAAAAGCTGCAAAGACGGTACCGTGTTGCTAGCCGGCAAGAAAGGTACCGGCAAGGGCAGCACCGTGACCATTGAGTTTACGCCCAAGCACTGGAAGTGCCCGGACAACATCTTGTTGCACGAAATCGTACATGGAATTCGTGTGATGAAAGGCAAGCAGCGCTGCACGGCAGCAGGCAACAACTTCGATACAGCCGAAGAGGTGATTTCCATCACGGTGACCAACGTGTATCGCTCCGAGCAGGGCAATAAATGGCTGCGGCGTGATCACCATGGGTTCAATTGGGTCAAGAAAGATGAAGCCTACAAATTGCTGAAGAAGCACGAGGTTCCTCTAGCACGGGTATGGTTTGAGCAGGCAAACTTTGCCAAAGCCTTGAACAAAGTCAAAGCGGATTTCAATCCGTTCCGTGACGATCTGTAGAGGATGGGCGATCCATACGAACAGCCATCTGTCGTTGCGTACTAAAACTGCGCGTCTCAGCTTGACGTTTCGAACTGGTTGCGAGAGGTAGATTCAAGTAGGGTATCAGCTCCGCAGGCCCAGCAGCAGGAAACTGCTGGGTCGCGTCGTTCTTGGAATCAGCAAGGACCCTCGCTTGCACGTAGTTGACGGTTTCGCCAAAGCCAACCAGCCCGTCCCCATCGACGTCGGCTTGTCCTTGCAGCGCCTCCAGCAGGTGGCCCGCGAAGCGGCCCTCGACCGCTTCCTGTTCTCCACCAGAAGCGGCAAGAGTCACCAGTAAATCGTCTTGCAGCTCGCGCACGACCGATTTCATTTCGCGGTGCATCAGGGGTTGCGCACTCCCACCGTGGCATGTGTTCAGGATCACCAGCTTCCGACACGGGACCTCGGAGAAGACGGACAGATCGGTGAAAGAAAGACAATCAGCATATTTTCCTGAGAGCACGTCGGCATAGCGCGCGTTCGACGTAACGAACTGGTAACCCGCGCTCTCTGTTGATCGTACGCCATGCCCTGAGAGGAAGATCACGAGCAGATCGTCAGGTGACACGTTTTTCTGAAGCTTGGTGGCAAAGTCTCGTGTCAGCATCCGCCATGAGGCCTTCGTGGCGCGGTCATTCAGGAGCGCAGCGGCATCAAGTTGATAGAGCGGGGCAGCATATTGCTGCAACACATCCAAGAACCGGCGAGTGCTTCGCACTGCCGTGGTGAGTTTGGGAATCTGCGCGTCGCGATAGTCGTCGACTCCGACCGAGAGCAAGAAGAGACGAGCCTCATCGCGTTGGGGTGAGCGATGGTTGACGACCACCTGATCGCTGGCGAATACTTCGCGTTCCGAAGCCGCATTCACCTGCAACAGAATTCGCTGATCTGACGGGAGTGACAGCTGCCATTCGTATTCCACTTGCCGTAGGCCTTCATTCGTGGTGGCGGATACCAGACGACGATCGGTTGCGACCACACCGTTCGCAAAAGCCTTGGGAGGAACTAATCGCTGGGACGCATCGATGGAAACCAACGCCTTCAACGTTACTTCACCCGTCACTTCGTCCTCGGATAGCGGAGATAGAATCTGCACACGCGGCTTCAGGCGATAGGCCCTCGACAGTAACTCCTGAGAGTTGGCTGGCGGTTCGCGGCTCGCGAGACGGAACGCTTGCTCAAGATTCCCCGCCTGGAGCAATCGCGACATCACTCCGGGCTTCTCTAGTTGCTTGCGAAACTGCGCCGCGAGAAAAAAATCGGGCAACAATTCGACACCTCGATTGAGTTGCCAGCCGAACAGTTTGTGGCCTTCGAACGAGGCATCGTAATACCCAGCTGGTGACCAGTAGGCCCACTGTCCGTCATCCGCCACAAACAGAGTCACAAGTTGCTGCCATGCTGGTACGAGTTGGAACTGCTTAGCGCCCTCCTGCCCACGGACATGACGAAAGGTGACGATCGAATCCCAGTCGCTTTCGACCAGCGTCTGGAGCATCTGCTCTGCATTGTCAATCACGCGTGCTTGGTTGCCTGCGACCAACTCGATCTGCTCGATTCGATCGCCGCGACGCAATCCGCGAAAGTGCAATGGACCATCGGGCCGGACGGCACTGGCAACGAGCACTTCATCGCGGACGACGAATTCCGCTCCCCAGCGTTGCAGTTGTGGCGAGTCTTTGCGTAGCTCCGCCAACGGCCACACCCGCACGGTGCCGTCGAGCGAAGCCGACGACAGATATCTTTGATCTTTGGAAACAGCAAGTGACACGACTGGCGCGGTGTGACCCCGAAACCGACGGACCTGCCGAATCGCTCCGTTCGCCGAGACTTCAAACACCGCGATGTTGCCGGTGCCCAAACCCACAGCAACGAGCAGAGGCTGATTCAACTCTGGCGAGCCGGGTATCCAACACTGCGCGTGCAACGCCTCATACCATTTCAGCGGCAGCGGACTACGCTGATTCTCCCCGGCATACAACCAGGTTTCGTAGCCTCCGTTGGATTGAGTAAGCTGGCGAATCGACCAACCCTGAACAGAATCGGGTTGCGGCAACCAGCGATCAGGCGTCGGCTTGTTCAGCCGATCCAGGCGCAAGAGGCTCGTATCGAAGGAATACTCGAGGGACGTTCGGTTATCGCCGGTGCTTTGCTTGCTGATCCCTAACTGATAGTTGTCCTGATCGGCCGAAAACGCCACGGTTGTTGGGGGCCTGACACCAGGAGCCAATGCATGGAGATCCGTCTGACCCTGAACTGACCTGAGGCCGATTTGATATCCGTTGGTCCAGCTAATCGTCTTCCCGTCACGACTCAAGGCACAACTACGTACCATTGCATCGGTCGCGAAACGTTTTAGTCGTGATGGCTTAAGGCCTTCGCCGATACGCCACAACTCGAGAAACGCGGTACTCTTGCCGGTAGACGATGCGCTGCCCACAGCCAAGGTCACACCTGCCTCGTCCAGCGCCAGTGAGACAATGGGCGTAGAGTACTTCGGTAGCGTGCGAACTGAGACTTGTGGACCACTGAGATCCCATAGAAAAACGTTCCCGGCGCCGTCGGCGGACGCAACCGTATTGCCATCACCGGACGCGACGATTGCCGTCACGTAATCCCAATGAGGTGCCGAGTTGGCTCGCGGAGAAAGACGTTGTCGTCGGCCATTAGCAACGTCGTACGCGTAAAGTTGCCAGATCGTGTGTCCTTGTTGTTGGCCGTCATACACCCCAGCGACGACCTTGTCACCGCCTAGGGTGGCAACCGCAGAAAAGGCACGCCCTTGCTGCAGCCGTGCAACCAATGATCCATCGCCGGCATGCACGACGGAATCGGAGGCGCGTAAGCGTCTTGGCTTCCAAAGTCCAGCCGGGTCCTTTTCCCAATGCACGAGACACCCATCGATACTTTGGGATGCCAATACACTCCCTTGAGCCGTCTCTGCAGCGCTGAGACTAACGATGACCTGTTGATGTGCACCGTCAGTGTCAACGAGACTTGAGAGAAGGTTGCCCGAACGAGGATCGATGAGCAGTATTTCGCCGTTGCCCCCCATTGCCCCCTCGCCTGCCATTGCGACAAACTCCTTCGTCGTGGCCAGCGCGTTGATTCTACCGCGAGTCCCTCGTTGGATCTGCCAACGAATGGTCCTCTCATAGGACCAGCGATCAATCCGATCCGGCTTCGTTTGATCTGCGGCCCAAACCAAGAGCGACTTGTCATCTCCTGCGGAAAACAACTTCCTCCCGTTGGGAGAAAAGGCAACGGCACGCGCGGCGGCGGTGTGGCCGGGCAAATTGAGACGTAGCCACGGGGTGCGGGCTGAATCCATCAAAGCTGGCGCAACAACCGTGTCACCTTCCTGATGTGCCGGAAGAACGGTCTCGTCCGGCAGCGCTTCGTGACGATCCTGCTCTTGTTGCTGAGAACTGTTACCCTGCTGCTCGACCGCATCAGTGCTACCCCACTCCATCTGCTTTGGAAGTACTGATTCGCCGGGCAAACTCGCTATCGGCTGCTTCGTTCCGGGCAGTGTCGACTCAGAGGGCAATTGGGCGTAGCTCAGCGCACCGATCATGGCTTGCGTGAGAAGTGCCAGGTAGCCAACGACCCATCTCGATCGAATCATCATTGTTCATCGAAGCCCCGTAACACGAGATTAGGAATCTCGCTTAGACCTTGGTATATTACCTGGGCAAACGTGGCTGCGGGGGACACGATCTGCCAGCGTGTCGTCTAAGCGCAACAACCCCCGAGAAGTTACGTTATATCAGGAGTCTGTGATATGTTCCAATTCCTCGGGCGAACTATTCTGGTGATGCTCGTCAGCACGGCTCACCTCTACGAACCATCCGTCGCTCAGGAACAGACCGGAATCAGCGCCGGGACTAACGAAGCATTGCTGGGCGATGCCCTTGCAACCCTATTCAGCCCGAGACATGCTCCCGCGCAAAAGTCGATGGGGCTGTTGCAGCGGAACTTCCTCGATCTGGCCGACGAGAGTCGCGGCAAGCTAGAGATTGCCTTTGTCATCGACGGAACAGAAAGCATGGGGGACCAACTTAAGTCGGTGCGCACCTCCATAGTCGCTCTAATGCAAGATTTAGAGTTGTACAAGGAGGCGAAGATCGGCTACCAAGTTGTCGTCTATCGCGACTCGGGGTCTCCGTCTGGCGAAATCCAATTCCCGCTCCAGCAGACAAATAACAGCTTTGTTTACGATCGCGAATCAATTACCAATGCTATCGAATCTGTGCAAGCAGAAAGCGGTGCACCCTACTTTTTGGAACTGCCGGATCAAGGCGTGCAGTCTGCGTTAGCTGATTTGCCGTGGTCGACCGATGACAATACATCTCGCTGGATTTTTCTCATCGGCGACGCGCCTCCTTACTCCGAGAGTTTTGACGAGCCGAAGTTTCTTGCGAGACGTCGAGTTGGAACGCAGAAGCTGATTTCGCTAGCCGCTCAGCAGCAAGTCAAGATTAATTGCATCTTGTGCCAGAGTCGCGCACAAGACCTGGAGGCCTACCGCGGCGTACTCGGCCAAACTCGGCGCTTCATGAGCACATTGAGCACCGAAACCAAGGGACTAATGCTGGACCTGTCCTACCAGGATATTCGCAATGCGATCCGAAGCACTGCTCCGCGCGCTACGACTGAGTATCAGCGTGTTGGCAAGATCGACATTCAAGAAATTGTGGCTGCCCGTCAGGCGATCAACAAAACCAGCGTTGTGACGTCGGAAAAACGTCGTGTTCTTCTGGCTGTGCTCCCCCATTTCCCGTTGGATGAAATGGCTTTCGAACCCGACCTTGCCGGCGTGCAGCTGGCAACCGAATTGCGATTTCGGTTACGCGAGGCACCGGAGGTCGACTTTAAGGACCCCGTCACGGTACGTGATCGTTTTGAGTTGCTTTCACGTCGCGGTCTGCGCGGCGAAGCGCTGTTGCAGATGTTGGCTAGAGCCTTGAACGTCGACTACGTGCTATGGGGCACCGTTGAGCCCAACGGCACGACCGTTGTCGCAAAGACTGGCATTTATGAAAGAGCGACCGGCAAGCGCGTCCTGGAGGTTCGTATTCCGAGCAACGCGACGACAAAGCCCGACGAATTCGGCATGATCTTGGCAGAACGCCTGGTAAGCTCAGAGCTCTCACTGGCCATGTCAGACCGTCGCCTTCAGCAGGCGTTTGCGAGCTTGGCCAATGCCGATAACGTGCGCAGCGAGTTGCTCGTTCCCGTGGCTTTGGGTGGGGCGAAGTCGTCATTGCTCGCCGGCATGGAATCTCTTGAACAAGCGATTGCTTACCCCGTAGGAGCCCCAGAAGCTGTCCAACTCCTTCAGAAAGCGCGCAAACACCTTACTGAAGCCTTAGCAGCAAATGACGAAAGCATCTTGGCAAGATACCTGCTTGCCAATTGTTGTTACAACGAGGCAAGAAATCTCAAGTTGCAACAAGACGTTGATGGAGCACGCCAGCGTGTCCAAGAATTCGCCAAACATCTGCGCGAAGCCCTAAATGCTGGATCGAATCGGACCGTAGATGCCTCGCTTAAAGCGGAACTCGAAGCAGACTATGCCTTGCTGATTCAGCGCGACACGGAAAAGGCCGTCAGGGGCTACCAAGGGTTGCTGGAGAACCAGACAGGATTTGACATGAGTGCGACTCGCCGTGCGTACTGGATGCTCGCCGGCATTTACAGTGGAGATTGGGGCGTTGACAAGAAGTTCGTCAATCCGGAGAAACTGAAGGATTGCTTTGTTCAGATCTTGGCAATCTGGCCCGACAGTAGCGAGGCACAGTTCATCAAGCAAGTGTTACGCTGGGACGATGAAGAGAAACAAACGCGGTTTCATTATTTTCCCAGAGAGAACGCTGACTGGGAAAATCTCTCGCTGTAATTCGATCTGACAAGGAAGACTGTTCAGCCTTCGGCGCAACACCCGTTTCGACACACGCGCGCTTCAACAATCGTAGCTTCCGCGTGGACCAGATGCCGACCACTCCAGGCGTTCCAGCTTTTCCGGTCCCACCCACGGCAATCCACTCGCCGTTCGCTGAGACTTCGACAGCGAGAATCCGCTCCAGCCCGGACACCAGATCCATCGGTTGCGGCTTCTCCTCGTTGCTGTTCCACAACGACAGTTGACCTCTGTCGTAGTGACAAAGTACCCACCCAGTGCCGAAGCAGCGCAGACCGTCACGTGCCAAGTGCCGCGTCTGAGATCCTTTTCGGTTCTCAATTCGTAAGAACGTGGGAGCTAAGGACTCAGCTTGCTCCATATCGAATGTGCGCGGAATGCGCCAAACGTGGACTTCGTCGCTACCATCGGTGGACACGAGACATTCACCCGTCGCGCCCCAGCCCAAGAAAGCCAAAGAAGTGTGCCCCCAAGGAAGCTCTTGAGCACTAGCTGGCGCGTCCAGTTCGACCAGTGTAACGCACTGCTCTCCGAGTTCCGACTCCTTTCGTCTTCCCCCGACCGCCAGTAACTGGTCCTGCATGCCGACCGCGATTCTGCGTTTCTCACCTTGTGCTTCGTACAAACGCGTATCTCGAAGCCCTTCAACCCAACACTGTCGAACGAAGCAGGAGTCTTTTGCCGTCGCATAGGTGGAAATAATGAACCAAGGCTCGGTTGACCCGACCGCGAGAGTCGCTTCGATTTCCTTATCCCAGGAGAATATTTTTCGCCTCGAGGCGGCTACGTCCTGTGCCTTGAGATCCCAGGCAAATACTAGAGACAGTGCATGATTCGTCAGATCATCATCGTCGCCCAGGAGAAAGTCCTCCACGGCAGCCACTAGCCAACGCCCGTCGCCGGTGATCTCGAAGTCGACGATGCGTCCTGCCTTGTCTGGAAGAGTTAGCTCAAACCCCGCAGACAGGCGATCCGTCGAAGCCAACCAGATTCTTTCACCTAGACTGCTCATGGCAGCGACCCACTCTCGATGAGCGGCTATTTTCTGTATTCTCGCATCAAGTTGGTGTTCGAGTTTGCCGTTGGTCAGCTCTCCGTTATCGATAGCGAAACTACGAAGTACCCCCTGCTTTGTCCCACATAAGATCCAACTCGCATCACGTGAAAACTCCAAGGTAGTGATCGAATCGTCACCTTCTGCCATTAAGCTCAACTGAGGGGTAGGGACGCGCGAATACGTGGCTGGATCAACTTTAAGGGCACTCTTGAACGCCTCGACAGCTCCGTCAAAGTCGTTTTGCTCGAGCATCTTCTCTGCGATCCCAGCGTGGTAGTCTGCGGAGTAGGGAAGTTCGATACGGTGGTGCTCTTCTTTCTGCGCTGGACTAATCTCGACCGAAACTGGATTTCTCTCGCCTGGCTTCGAAGCGGAAATACTGACAGATTGGCCCAAAGGGAGCTTCTCCAGCACTCCGGTTCCAAAAGCATCCAGTGAGAACGGTTCCCCATTGACCAGGAGCGTCGCGTCGGGTGGCACAACGTCAATGACTACGCGAGCCGAAGGTTCTTCGTTTACCAACCACGCTACCGAGGCGATCAGAACGAATGCGAACGCGACGAGCGCAGCTGCCGTAACAAGTCTCACCAACCAAGAAGAATTACTTCGGGGCGCGGCGTTTTCTACGGACTGGACGGATGGAGTGCGCAACGCAGCGACGAATTCGGCGCAAGCACTAAATCGCTGGTTCGGATCGTTGGACGTCGCGCGGCGAAGAACTTGTTGTTCTTGGGCACTGACTAGGGAGAAATCGAGTGACTCGTTTCGATGAGCGTCCAGCACCGCGGCGTACGTTTCTTCAGGGAAAGGCAGCTGGCCGGTACGCAGTTGATAGTACGTCACCGCGAGGGAATACTGATCCGAATTGGGACTCGGAGCGTTCTTGAAGTTTTCCGGGGGCATGTACGCAGGTGTTCCGCCCAGGCTGGTGGCAGTAAAGCTCTCCTGCTGACTCGCCAGCACTTGGGCGACTCCCCAGTCGGCGAGCACCACCGAGCCACCCATGATCAATATATTGTCCGGTTTGACGTCGCAGTGTTGGATGGATCCCTCGCTGTCACCGATCTTGTGATTGGTCAGATTGAGAAAATCAAGCGCTTTCGCAGCTTCCGTGATGTACGCCAACAGTTCGTCTCGCGGAATCCCTCGCAGCCCTTCGTCTTGTGCCGCACTGAGGCGGTCGCCAAGTGAGTGACTGGCAAGCAGGTTGGCGACAATCATCAGCGTCGGATCACCAAGCCGTTTCTCTGACGCCGCAGTCACGGTCTCCGTAGCGGCAATTCCTTGGGTCGACAGGATCGCTTGGGTCGACTCATTCGCTGCGAGGTCGTCGACGACTTCGTCGCTGACGATGCTCCCCTCGCCATCCAAGAGCCAGAGAGCCACAATCGGCATCAAGTGAGCATGGCGAATCTGTTTAACGCGCTGAATGGCCCGAAACTCCTTCCAGCCATGCAGCCCGGTCAACTCGATGAACTTTAGCGCAACGAGCGTGTTTCCCGGAGCGTTTGCGCGCCATACTTGACCAAACCGTCCTCTGCCGAGAAATTCCTCGACACGATATCCGGGCACCGGTTCGTCGCCTGGCTTAATCATGGCATCTGCCTATGGCTGCAGCCGCGTAGCGTCCCGCGGATGGACTTGGAGTTCAAGAAGCGTGAATTATAAGCATAGCAGATGTGATCTCGAACCTCACATCGTCCTCGACGCAGTTGCTGCGTGTCAGCAAAGAAGCCGCAACCAAGCCCGTCGAGCCGCAGGCTCAAGTACACAGACTGGCACGAAACTTGAAATCCAAGCTACAGAATAGAGCGGAAACTTGATTGTGACCGCTTCGGTCAGCAGCATGCCCTAGGGGACAACGAAGGCAGCGCCTGTCGTGAATAGGCCTTGGTAGAATAGGCCGCGATAGCTTAGCTCGGGGAGCCCAATGGATGTCGGATTACAGTTGCCAGGACGGTATCTCCCCAGCGTGTAGTCACACGAGCACGGTGAATCTTTGCCGATCATGTAGGGAAGCAGCGGGATTCTGCCGAAGAAATGCGCTGCGGACACCGTGGACTGAAACAATGGCCCGCCGACATGCTGGCCATAGCGTTCCAGATTTGGCTCTTCGAAGTACAGTGGCTTGTGGTAGAACTTGGGCGCTGCCCAAAGTGCTAGATTGCCGGTTGCGAAGCGACGAGCACCGACGCCAACGAACTGGGCATCTTCGAGCCGTCCGTGAGTCTTCTCGGCGAGATTCTCGGGCACTTGGTTCGCACCTTCCGAGGAAACCTCTTCGCCAATCTGTTTGGGCAGTACATCCGCCCTCAATTCATTGATAATCGTCACATCGACTTCAGGATTAAGAATGACCCAGTCTTTGCTGGTGGTCTCTGGCTCAATCGTCTCAACGATTGGCGATGGTTGCTCTACAGGCTCCGTAGGCACCTCAAGAAGCAAAGGGTTGGCCATCATCTCCTGCAACGCCGCCACGTGTTGCACATCGACTTGCTCAGGAATCACGATGTCATCGCTTTCCAGCGTTGCTGCAGGCGCAGATAGGTTTTCCTGGTTCAGGGTGACACCAGTGTGAAGCGGCGGATCTGTCTCAATACCTGACGGCTCCGCGGGAGAATCTTCCAGGCTTCCAGTTGCATCTTCGGAGAGCGTTATAGCTGGAAGGAAATCCAAGACCTCGCTACGTGCGCTAGCCACTTCTGAGATGCTCGGAGGTTGCAGGTCCATCACGGTGAGCCGTTCCGAAGAATCCTGCGACGATGCATCGAAGCTGCTGACGGTGTAGCTTGGCGTGGAGCCAATTTGGTTTGCACGCATCCGAATTGCGGCCAGGAACTGACTTTTCGGATCGCAACTTTCTTGGTCCGTCATATCAGTAATAAAGGTGATCTCTGTTGGTGTCTCCACGGCATCGAAAGCGACCGACGCGGTATTTCGCGGCGCTTCAAGATCAATGATTGAGGCCACGGTTGTTGGCGCGGCACTGAGCACTTTGAGCGTGCTTTCAGCATCCTTGGAGTGGACAACCGGTGTAATGGTTAGTGGGCTAATGCACGATAGTTCGCTCGCTGGCGGCATGAGTTGAACTACTGATGGGACAATAACCAGCTCGCCTTCCACGGAATCTTGCGCAGCTCCGTCGGCAAGGCAAATCTGGCAGGTCGCTGGCTGACTTACGAATCCAAAGAACAGGACCAGTAACGCAACAGCCAGTGGCCTTCGGCACTGGGAGTCCTTTTCTAGCTGTCGAGTAGCCATGCTTACCAAAGCTCCACATATTCGAATGCCCGTCACAGGATCAGCTCAGTGGCAATCGCTGGACGAAACAAATTGTTGGCTGCGTCGGATTCAGCCGCTTATGAACGTCAATTCTGATACTTGCTTGGGAGGATCGACGGGCTCTTGATCCTCGGTACTCACTGCCTCGCTCTTGATGATGATCGAAGTCTGCTCAATCGCTCCTACAGGCTCTGTCACGTGTTGGGGCACAGGAATGACTGTCTCAAATTCAATGTCTGCCGCAGGCCTGAACACCTTGTTCGGCAACGACAGCAGAGACTTCAGTTCTTCCGTGAGAGCGTTCGCCTCGACGGTCGTCGTACTAGGAACGTCACTAGGTTGGATTGCCGTCGCTGCGCTCTTATCGGATTCTTCGGCGTTTTCGACCGGGTCTTCGGGCCGTCTGGTCACATACTGCTTAATTGGGTTGTCAGACAACGATGCCTGGGCTGCGTTCTTCCCAATGTTCAAGCTGCGAGCGATATAATTCAGCGGCTTGGAGCTGTTCTGCCGTCGACGCTTCGCGTCGGCATAAGCTCCGCTCGGCGATGCGCTTTCGGCGAGGTGGACATCGTTGTATTCCAGGATCGTCCCTTTTTCGAAGTGCAAGTTTTTCAGCGCCAACACATACTCGACTCGTGATTGATAGTAGCTTATCCGGCTGTCGACCAACTGACGCTGGGATTCGAGCAGTACGTCGATATCGGCTTTGCCTTCATCTTCAAGCTTCTTCAATGTCTCCACCTGATTCTTGGCGGCTTCCTTGCGATTATGCTGCGCTTGCAGCAGCAAGAACGCCCGCTCGACTTCGCCAAAGGCGTTGCTCAAGCCATAAATCACCGTGCGCTCTTGTTCTTTCAACAGTGCGGTCTCGCGAACGAGCAGCAATTCTGAATTGCGAACCGCAGCATGCCCCTGACGAAATCCGATCGGCACGTTCAACTCCACACCGAGTTGCCACTCCTGATTGTTCCCGTCCGTTAGGTTGCCCCATGCATTCGAATACGTCGGGGCTTGCGTCGCGTTACTCTGTGAAATAAGGCTCTTACCAAAACCTCGCCAACGATGACGGCCGACCAAGTCAAGCTGCGGAGTAAGGAAGTTTTTGTTCGCAATCAGCTCCAACTCGCGTTGCTTCACTCGCCAACGCTGACGGCGGATTTCCGTGCGAAGGGCTAGTGCCTCGCCGGAGCACGCGTGCCAATCAAACTGCATCGGCGCATCCGGAGGATTCGTAATCGGCTTGATCAACTGCCCGCTGTTGATGGGCATTCCCATAATCAGCCGCAATCGACGTTCAGCAACCCGCAATCCGCCCGGGTTGCGAAATGTACCTGAGAAGCTCCCGTTGTTTGTGCTAGTCCGGTCGACCAGAGAACCGTTGTAGGCGTCGATCACAGCCGATTCGAACCGCCAGTATTGCTCCAGAGCTTGCTCAACTTCCGACTTGCCGATGAGCTCTTGCTCTTGTTTGGCTTTCTTCTTCTGCCACAGGCTGAGTGACTCGTCTCGAGCCAGCTTCTTAGCGTCGAGATCATAGTAAGCAAAGTAGAGATCCCAGTAGGCATTCTCTACATCACTGATCAGATCGCGCACGCCGACCTCAAAGTCAGCCAAACTTATATCGGAACGAATTCGCGCGATAAGCACGCCATTGATGACGCCTGGCTGGTTGCTGGGCCCCGCAATGCGATTAAACCGCAGACCTGCGCCTTGCAATAGAGGCTGACGAACTTCGGCGTCGAAATAGGTCTGCCAAGAGCTGCTAAATTGATTTCCAACGAAGTTGTTGGCATCGTACTCGGATACATGTCGGAAGGCGAGCTGCGTACCGGTCGCGGCGCGCTTTCTCAATTCGATGTTGTAGATGCCGAGATCTTGCTTGAAGGCACCACCGTTTCCAATAAATGTACTGTTTTCAACTCGGTCGTTGTTGTCGAAGAACATCGACACGCCGAGGCTGGTATCAAACGCACTAAGTGCTGCTTCCTCACCGAACCGCGGATCCGCGTAGACGGCGGCCGGATCGTAGGCCGTTGAAGTTCCGTTGGGATTGGCCAACACCGTCCCACCCAGGTCTCTCAGTACTTTGGAATTCTGCAGCGTGATCGAAATCGCTTGATCCAGCGTTAGATTGAAATACTCAGGTTCAAAATTACGCCCAATTTCACTCGGACCGATCGGCAAAGGACATTCATCGGCGAGACAAGCGCTCTTGCACGGCTCATCGATTTTGAGCTGATTCGGACAGCAACCTGGTGTAAGGGGCTCGGCACACTTCGAGCAATTGAAATCCCATTCATCTGGCTTGTGCAACGTACAACCAGCGAACGCAGCCGAAAAAAATGCTAGCAGTAGAGCAAACCTAGGTCCCGAGGTAGCAATGAACATCTGCAATATTCACCGATAGGAGGGTTGCTAGCATCCGACCTTGGCGGTCTGAGCCCTTCGATTGATTTCCAATTCCGAACCGCAAGTACATGAGAATACCCAGAGCCACAATCGTCACCGTTGGGTTATGCTCGTTAGTCTGATTACCCAGATTCTCATGGATTTTGGGCTTCTAAGTATTCTCTGCAGAATGCTCGCTAATCCTGCTTTGAGGAATCTGTTGATTCTAGCTCTTCTGCTAGCGAATCCGGGGGGCTCAAGAAGTCAAGCGGCTTACAATTCAAAGTAAAACACTTGCTGTAACGCACGAATGAGCCGCCTGCCCAGCGTTTGATCAGAAACTACGACTTTCGCCCAACCTGTTGATCGCGGTCGAGCAAGTTGCGGCTGCTGTGAGAGATGCACACGCGCCAAGAAGTAGTTTTCACTCGGATTGGCGCCACTTCGGTCGGCGGCGGGCGGAGCAACGGCCTGGTATGCTACCAGTGCTGGTGGAATCGTCTCGACCGGCTTGCGCGCGATTTCCACAATCTTCCCCTCGATAGGTCGGTTCGGGAGATGCTCCAAACGCAATTTGACGTCCGCTCCGATCCGGATGAGGCCAAGGTCTGGTTGGTCGAGTAGGAGCATCGCTTCGTTCTTTCCCGCCAGACCGACTAAACAGAGCAAATCTCCTGCTTCGATGTGGCAATTTGCATTGCGATCGAATAGTGGGGAGCCCGTCCAAGTTTCGAGTTCATCTTCCCTGGTCTCAGAGAGTTTCAACGGAGGATCCAGAACAACTCCGTCTTGTGGGGCCAGGACCAATTGGCTTCCCTGCTCTTCGGTGGCAGATGCTAGTTGCTCGGTCGCTTGCTGCAGTGCGGCATGAGTAGCACCAATCTCAGCTGACAGTTCTGGATTCTGGACAACTTGAACCTCCAGATTCTCAAGCTGTAATTTCAGCGCATGTACGCGGCCACGATACTCTAGAACTCGCTTTTCGAGATCGAAGTTGCGCACACGTACAATTTCCTCACCCGCACGGACGAACTGCCCCGAACTCACAGCAGAAACCAAGGTGCCTGGCACTTTGGCATACACATACTTCGCGTCTTGGGGCCGCAATACGACAGGTGCCTTCAGACAGTATTCCCATGGCGAACTGAGCACGACCAAAGCACCACTGCCCAACAGCAACAGAAAGCACAACAGACGCCACTTGTAAGCGAAACGCCACATCAGTGGGGTTCTGAGCCATTTCAGGATTGGAACCAAGATGGGTAGCATCAAACCCAATACCAACAGAACTATTAGCTGATATGCCAGCACTTGCAGTTTGTACGGTGATAGCACGTGGTAGAGCATCCATGAGATCATCGCCACCGTGAATACGCGATAAACCAGGGCCATCACTCCGAACGTAAACAGACCCAGATAGCTTCCATCGCGCCGCTGTTCGTTCTGAGCTGTCCTGAGCAGTAAGCGTTCGAAAGGTCTAAGTAGAGCTTGCTTGGCTTGCGCGTGCAGGTTGGGTACATCCCAATAGTCACTGAGGATGTAATAACCATCGAAGCGCAGCAGCGGATTTCCATTGAACAGCAGAGTGTTGACCGTGCAGAGGACGATCAGATTGAACATCAAACTGTGGAAGAACCCCGGCTGACTAAAGTACCAAAGAAACACCGCAAAAGTCGCAAGAATGAGCTCGACGTACATTCCGGCGGCGGATACCACAATGCGACGCCAACGACTATCGAGCATCCATGCGTCGGAAACGTTGCAGTAGGCGAACGGAAAGAATACGAGGAACTGGATGCCGAATTCATGGCATTCTGCCCCAAATTTGCGGCACGCGAGACCATGCCCCAATTCGTGAGCCAATTTGATGAACATCCACAGAAACGTTAGCGCCCATAGATTCTGCACACTGAAGAACGCGTCAAGCCCTGGTGCTAGCGCGACCACTTGCGTTGCCCGCATGGCGAACAACAGCAGCCCTACTAACGACACACCCAGCCAGGCAAGCACAAACACGGGATGAAAGATGATTTGCCCAAGCGGACGGAGCCAGTCAAGAATTGGCTGCGCATCACCGAAGGAGAATCTCGCACCCAGCACAGACAACGGGGCACTAAGGAGTTTCTGATTCTGGGCTTCGCGAGCTCTTTGGAGTAGCGCGTCCGCTTGCCCACAACTGTCTACCGTAACCAAATTGTTGCGATGTGCGTCGGTCAAGAAAGTGTAGATTGCATTCAAACTGACGGTTTGCGGAGCGAAATTCCTATCGAAACGTTGCTTCACTTCTTCCAGAGACGACTCGCCATCAAATTGCCGCAAGAGAAAATACTCATCGTCGGTGAACTCGAAGTGCTTCAATGCGATGGGGTCCTTGACGATCCAACGCGACGAATGACCACGAGAACGCTGGATGGCTGTCAGATCACCCCGCAGTTTGAACTGACCAGTTTCAACGCTTGAGCGCCGCTTGCTTGTGCCCATGATCAGCCTTGATTTGTACAGTACCACGCAGGCCTGGCCGTAACGGTGTTTCACCACAATCAAACTCAGACCAAACTCGCACTAACCCGTTCACCGGATTGACTTCAGGACTCACAAACGTGATCTTGCCCTCAGCGCGGACTTTCGAATTGGGGGAAACCTGCACGGTTAGTTCCACTGGCTGATCCATCAAATTCAGACTTGCCCGCTCAGCGGGTAGGAAGCCCTCCGCGCGGATACGATCGATGCGCACAATTTTGACGATCCGATCTCCCGGTTCGATCCACTCGCCAGACTGCTTCGCTACGCTGACGACCATGCCGGAGATTGGGGCTAGGAAGGAGTGCTCCTCCAATTCCAATCTCGCCTTCCGAACTGCCGCTTGATCTTGCTGCAACTTCATTTGTAACAACAGATGGTCTTTCTCAGCTCGTTCAATTTCCAATGCACTCTGCTCAAGGGCCAATTCCAATATCTCCAGTTCGCGCTGCGAAATAGTCCCCGGCAAATCCTCATTGACTGCCTCGGAGCGCCGCATTTCACTCCTTGCTCGTTCGTTCTTCTTGCGAGCGTAGCGGATTTCAATATCGTCCTCGGCTGCCTGCTTCGACATGCGCAGCTTCAGTTGTGCTTCCTCCAGCGTCACCGCAGCCTTCGCACTGTTCAACTCCGCGATGACCTGCTTCGCCTGCACAATCTGTCCTTCGCGCACTAGGATCTTCTCGAGAATGCCAGCTCGACCGGCGGAGACTTCCGCGCTTTCCGTGACGGTCAGCAAGACAGGCGGCAACTTCAGTGGCTCTTCGGATCGCAATGCTCCTGCGCTGCAGGTCATCAAAACGCACGCGATAAGCAGACAGAATAGCAGTCGCACGGGATAAACTACTCGTCTCTTGGGATGTTCAGGAGTTTCGCTCATTTATCTTGCCCAATACTCACAACGAGATCCGGGGTGATCGTGTAGCATTAGAAAAAGTGGCGGTCCCATTCTTCCAGCAGTTCTCGCAACCACACAAAGCCGATGGCCCGCTTGCCGCAGTGGATTTTGCTTACCACAGACGCTCCAGCGCGTAGCTGTGGTTTTGACTGCGAGTCAATTGTGACTTCAACGAGCACCGCATTCGCGTTTCCTCGCGGGTCGACCTGCGATACTTCTCCGACGCGATGAATCGTCCCTTGATGAACTGTGGTTGGGTCGGCTGCCTCCACGAAGCTGACAGCGAGATCGGCTTCGCTGTCGGCTGCCGCATTCAGCAAATGTCCCATATCCGCATCTGCCACGCGCAATTGGACGACCCAGTCGCCTTCCGTATCCGCGACCGTCATCATCACATCTCCGCGACGAACAGGGCGCGCCTGCAGCGTTTCGCTGATGTCCCACGTGATGATTCGGCCTGCAAGGGGACTCCTAACTTCCAGTTGTTCTCGTTGCTCAGAAAGCAATTCGAGTTGTGCGGCAAGATTCTCTAGCTGCTCTTGAATTGCCAGTTCACGCGCGGAAAGAGCTTGCACTTTGACGATGTCGTTCGCGTCAAAGTCATCCGACTGAAGCTGCTCTGCCCGAATGGCACTGAGTTCTTTTCTTGCCACTAACATCTCGCCTGAGGTGCGCTGAAACTCAAGTTCGAGGTTCGTTGACGAAAGCTGGACAAGCAATTCTCCCTCGGCAACGTGCTGATTGTTTTCTACGAGCACATCCGTTACTGTCCCGTCTTGAGTCGCAAAAACATGCTGCTTCCTAACCGGCTCCAACTCACCATGTGCAACGAGATCGAATTCCGCAGGAAACAGCAGTAAGAATGCGACAACCGCAGAAAGCACACTCATTGCTACTGCCCACATGGGCCATGTTTGTACTCTCAACCAAGCGTAGAGTGTGGGTTGCTCGACGAGAAAACCAAGCAAGGGAACATTGCTGATCCGTGTCGCCCGACTGAGACTTATTTCAGCCTGCTCGCTCAGCAAGTGGATGCGATCACCAAGACTGAGCAAGGATTCCTCTTTGAACTGTTCAAAGACTAAGGCACCGAAGGGCCGCGATCGCTTCTTTGCTTCCTGATCGGCTTGGTGGAACAGCGGAATGATCGCCATGCTGCGAGTCGCGGTTTCGTCGAGATACCTCTGCAAGCGAATTTCGATCTGTGGCGGTAGATCCTCCGCTTGATCTTCGATAAACAACGCTTGTTGCAAAGGTAATACAACATCAACCAGCTGTTCGAGTTGGCGGACGACGTTCGCGTGTTGATGAACCGCGTCGACACCGGAGATTGCTCGCGCGCGGCTCTTTCGCCGTTTGTTCAACAACACAGCGACCCGGTCGCAGCCAACGTACCTTCGACCTTCATTCGCAATCTCATAAGCGACTTTCTGCACAGACCAGGCACTATTGACCGTCAAGGAAAGTTCCGCGTAGCGCTTCCAGGCGCGGCTCTCCTGCTTCCACGACGCTGAGATTCGCCGCTCTTCAAAGTCGGACGCAAGCTGGGCCAGTTGTTGCGCGAAACGCAGGAAGCCTTGCTTCACAGCCAACGGCAGGTCTTCATCTAGATAGACCGTCAACAAACTATGCTTCTGTCCCTCCAACAGAACAGGAGCTGCGACGACCCACGTAGTAAGACCCGTTTGTGGCTCCGCGCGTACAATGGTCGGCTGAGTGCTGTCCACCAGCGGTAATAGCCGATCTCGTTCCAACGAGTAGAACGTCTGGCCCCGCTTCGACCTGAGTCGCTCTAGGCCGACCTGATACATTAGTGCAATCCGCCCCTGAGATCCGATGTCCCAGATCGCCGCATCGTTTGCGTTGAGGGCGAATGCAGCGCGCTCTAGTAGCTGTCGGTAGAATTCTGAGGGGTCGACGCTCGACTGTGACAAGCGGCGGATTTCGTCGACGAGAATTTCGATCTCGCGTAGGAAATCCTCAGCGCCGGACAGAGGCTCAGAAGCTGAAGCACACATAGCTTCAAGTATAGCAACAAATGCCTTATAACCGCGATTCGGACGCGGCGACGCACTTGGAATCGAAGACTTATGCCAATGCTCAGTTCAAACGGCCGTCACAACCGGGAGAACAGGACTATTTGGGCCACCAATCGGCCAGCGAGCGAGTCCGCTTTGCAGAACCTTTCGTTCGCTGACGAACTTGCTTTGCCATCAGCAGCGATCCGACCAACAGACCGGTACCTTCGTGGACTTGTGACCCGCTGGGTTGCGATCGATCGCGTGGTGAGAATTCCACTGGCCCTTGCGCGGTATCGTATTCTTGCAACTCTCCGTCGCTGAAGCTCTCATCGGGGAATACGGCACTTGGAGCTTCGACTGCGGCGGCCGCGTCTGTGACAGGCTCGAGATCACTCGGCGCGAACGCCTTTTCTGACGCCCACTGCTCCCAGGCATCCAGCCAGCCTGCACGCTGATCTGAGTGTTGAGGAGACAGCCCTACGTCAATCTTGATGGACTCCTCTGCTTCTGGAACCTCTTCGTCGCCGTTCTCCTGCTCTTTCACAAATGGGATTTCTTGCTTCTCCGCTCCCTTGGCAGGAATGACCTCGATGACATACTTTCCAGGCGGGTACTTACTCAAATTCTCACTCTTTATTACTTCATCCTTGATGTCTTGAATGAAGTCTTCCTTCGTCGTGCCCTCTTCCCAGACGTAACTCTTCTCAAACTCATCATTGATATCCACCGGTCCGTAGAACACGCGATCTTCCTTCTGAATCGCGGGGCGAATTTGATCGAAGACCTGCTGTTCGAACGTGGGATTCGTATCACGTGTCTGCACGTCGTCGGGAACGTACAACGGCAGCAATACTCTCGGTGGTGGTGCTTCAGGCTGGACGTCAATGGGAACGATCAACATCTGAGGTTGGACATAGTTGTCTTGCCTGACGGGGCCATCACCATCAGGACTCGCCAGCACCGAGATCGATCGATTCAGATTTTGAGCACCGCCGTTCTGGAACAGATTGATTAATGGATCGTTGAATAGCCGCACCTCTGTGGGCAGCGCCGTGCCGTTGGGATTCTTGAGCGTGGAGAAAAACTCGATATCCATGAAGACGTTATCGACTGTGAACTCGGATGAAACCAGTTCGCCAGGCATTGCTGAATTCACACCGTCGAGCTCCAGATCACGCTCTCCAACTAAAGGCGTGGGGATTTGGCTTCCTGGAGGTATCTCGTCCAATTCCTGGATTTCATCCGCGTACGCGACGTCGAGGAAGAAGTTTTCCTCACCTACAACACCAACTTGCAGCGTGATCTTCTGAGTCGCTGAGCCATTGACGAACTGGACCAACCCCGTCGTATCTCCCTCGAGCCCGTCAGGAGGAGTGATGGTGAGCCTTGGCCCACTCTTATCTTCAGTACTGGCAAGTTCGTCTAGCCTCCCATCATATTGATCTTTATGTACTCCGACACTCAATACACTGCCGCTACTGCTGGTCAGTTCCGTAGGCATCCCAGCCACGGCACCAGTGCTTGAGTCGGATACCGTGTCAATGCTCAGTTGTCCGCTCGCCACGGCGGTAAACACGTGATCGTTCTGAATTTGAACCACTGTCGACGCGGCACCGTTTTGGCGGAAAGTGACATCCCCGTCCGAATTGAGATACGCGTGCCCCTCCGCGATGCTGAGGCCGGGATCGAGGGTTGTGAGCCCCGCAGGATCAACAACAGCAGTGCCAATCAGCAGATTGCCAGTATTTGATGCAACCACAAGCCCATAGAACTCATCGACCTCTAAGTTCTCGATTGTGGTGCCGTCATCGCTGAGCCTAATCGGCTGCAGCCCATTCACCACTTCATTATCGAGAGTTGTCGTGTTCAGCGCTTCGTCAATCGCGTTGAGGTCGGCCACATTCGGCGCGGTGATATCGAACTGCTCGTCCGGCAAGTCCGTACCCGGCATAAACCCGATATCAACGGCCAACACGTCGAACTCCGTATTACGCAAAATGACTGCTCCGTCCGCTGTTTGGAAGCCCGCATTGGTCGCCTGGATCGTTGTCGTCATTGCCACGGCAGATTCATAACGGCTTGGCATCTCAGCATCATCAATGCGAACGAAGTCCTGCAAGATGTTGCCCACCGTGTCGAACCCCTCAGTAAACGAGTTGACGTTGGTGACAAACAAAGTGCTGGCCACATTCACGTTCAACAACGTGATATCGGGATTCACCGTCTCGGTCGCGCCTTCTTCGAGCGACACGTTCTGCACTTGCATATTTCCCGTCACGGCTCCCGCAGCTGGAATCTCCACAAGATTCAGATCCAGTTCTGCATCACCGTCACCGAGGATGATCACTTGTCCGGCGCTCGTAACGAAAAAGGTCGCCATGTCAGCCACGGTTAGAGAAGCGGCTGCTTCGTCGGTGATACTACCGGCGCTAGTCAGAAACAGCGTTCCGGCCGTGTTGGTCATTGCGATGACCGTGTCGTTATCCTCTTGAATCGTCACCGTACCGGCCGAGTTGAACTGTAACGTCGCGGCGGTGAACGTACCCGCTGAGCCTACCGTGATCATCGTTCCCGCTGAGAACGATGCCTTGCCAATCGTATCGTTGTTGTTGTCCACAACCAGCACGTCCGCCGCCGTGTCATTGAGCAAGATGGTCGTGGCTGCTGTAAACGTCGCATCGTCCTCTACTCGAATGCTCGTACCATCGGCATCGGTGATACTACCGGCGCTAGTCAGAAACAGCGTTCCGGCCGTGTTGGTCATTGCGATGACCGTGTCGTTATCCTCTTGAATCGTCACCGTACCGGCGGAGTTGAATTGCAACGTCGCGGCGGTGAACGTACCCGCTGAGCCCACCGTGATCGCTCCCGCTGAGAACGATGCCTTGCCAATCGTATCGTTGTTATTGTCCACAACCAGCACGTCCGCCCCCATGTCATTGAGCAAGATGGTCGTGGCTGCTGTGAACGTCGCATCGTCTTCCACGCGAATGCTCGTACCATCGGCATCGGTGATACTACCGGCGCTAGTCAAAAACAGCGTTCCCGCCGTGTTGGTCATTGCGATGACCGTGTCGTTATCCTCTTGAATCGTCACCGTACCGGTCGAGTTAAATTGCAACGTCGCGGCGGTGAACATGCCGGCAGAGCCTACCGTGATCGTTCCCGCTGAGAACGATGCCTTGCCAATCGTATCGTTGTTATTGTCCACAACCAGCACGTCCGCCCCCATGTCATTGAGCAAGATGGTCGTGGCTGCTGTAAACGTCGCATTGTCCTCTACTCGAATGCTCGTACCATCGGCATCGGTGATACTACCAGCGCTGGTTAGAAACAGCGTTCCGGCCGTGTTGGTCATCGCGATGACCATCTCCTCGTCTGCCGGGACAGTATCCTCCTGAATCGTCACGATACCGGCCGAGTTGAATTGCAACGTCGCGGCGGTGAACGTACCCGCCGAGCCTACCGTGATCGTTCCCGCTGAGAACGATGCCTTGCCAATCGTATCGTTGTTATTGTCCACAACCAGCACGTCCGCCCCCATGTCATTGAGCAAGATGGTCGTGGCTGCTGTAAACGTCGCATTGTCCTCTACTCGAATGCTCGTACCATCGGCATCGGTGATACTACCAGCGCTGGTTAGAAACAGCGTTCCCGCCGTGTTGGTCATTGCGATGACCGTGTCGTTATCCTCTTGAATCGTCACCGTACCGGCGGAGTTGAATTGTAACGTCGCGGCGGTGAACGTGCCCGCGGAGCCTACCGTGATCATCGTTCCCGCTGAGAACGATGCCTTGCCAATCGTATCGTTGTTATTGTCCACAACCAGCACGTCCGCCGCCGTGTCATTGAGCAAGATCGTCGTGGCTGCTGTAAACGTCGCATCGTCCTCTACTCGAATGCTCGTACCATCGGCATCGGTGATACTACCGGCGCTAGTCAGAAACAGCGTTCCGGCCGTGTTGGTCATTGCGATGACCGTGTCGTTATCCTCTTGAATCGTCACCGTACCGGCGGAGTTGAATTGCAACGTCGCGGCGGTGAACGTACCCGCTGAGCCTACCGTGATCGTTCCCGCTGAGAACGATGCCTTACCAATCGTATCGTTGTTGTTGTCTACAACCAGCACGTCCGCCGCCATGTCATTGAGCAAGATGGTCGTGGCTGCTGTGAACGTCGCATTGTCTTCCACGCGAATGCTCGTACCATCGGCATCGGTGATACTACCAGCGCTGGTTAGAAACAGCGTTCCGGCCGTGTTGGTCATCGCGATGACCATCTCCTCGTCTGCCGGGACAATATCCTCCTGAATCGTCACGGTACCGGCCGAGTTGAATTGCAATGTCGCGGCCGTGAACATGCCGGCCGAGCCCACCGTGATCGTTCCCGCTGAGAATGATGCCTTACCGCCCACGGTCAATACATCCAGCCCCAAGTCATTGAGCAAGATGGTCGTGACTGCTGTAAACGTTGCATCGTTATCGACGTCGATGTTTGAGGCAGGATCATCCGTAATGGCACCCGGCGCACTGATCGTGAACTCCCCACTAACGCGCACCGCAAATCGTTCCGCATCGCAATCTAAATCGGCAAGTATGATGTTGCCGTCCGTTTCCCTGACGATCAGGTCTTCTTGATCACCGTCATCCACGGGATTGAAGGTCGTCGCATCGAGTCGCGTGACGGCCGTGTTGAGCGTTTCTGATTCTTGCGAACTGAAGAGCAGGTCACCGGCCGAGATCGTCAGCTCAGGCAATGCGTTTTCCGTCACCACGTCAGCGCCTTCCAGTCGAAGGTTCACCAACGGACCAACGGCCACCACGTCCGCAATCGTCAACGTCATTTCCGAGACAAAGGCCAAGTTCGCCGCCGTGAAGCCGCCGCCGGAAACGTCTAGATCGTCCGG
Organism: Bythopirellula sp.; assembly: GCA_965228965.1. Classification (GTDB taxonomy): domain Bacteria; phylum Planctomycetota; class Planctomycetia; order Pirellulales; family Lacipirellulaceae; genus Bythopirellula. The sequence goes on along the minus strand of OZ245849.1, from coordinate 2,184,066 downwards.
TGAGCGAAGAAAGATGCTGCCGTTGGGATCGGCAGTGAGTGTCAGCACGCCATCGAGCGACACGTCTACGCCAATCGATCCGTTCGGTGCCATGGCATTGATGTTGCCCAACACCAATGGATCGACACCCGCGACGATCTCGAGCAAATCAAAGTCATCTGCCTTGAAGATACTATCAACGAATCCCACGCTGCCGTTGTCAGCCGTCAGTGTTACGTTAGCACCCGCGGTAATGTCGTTGTCATCGGCGGCAAAGTCTCCGTCGACGATACTTCCTTGCACCGCGTTCATGGTGACATTGCGATCCGCGGTAACCGTCGCGACAGCAATCCCACCCACCGTCGTCATTAGCGAGATGTCCGCAGTGGTGCCATCTCCGTCGTTGGCGTCGTTGGCATCCACATTTGTCGCAGTTATGCGACCCGTGGCCATCACGTCGATGGAACCGTCCACCGTGTCCACGTCCACCAGCACCAGAGCACCCACACCGCGCAGACGGATATCTCCCTCGAGCGTCGCTGTGGTGGTCGTGGACGCATCGACGCGACTGCCCGCTGCAAAGTCGAGTTTTCCGTCGATGCCGATTCCGCCAATCGCATCGCGCGCGGTCAGCGTAATCAGACGATCGGCCACCGGCGGAGTCGTCGTGCCCGCCGTGATGTCGGCGACCGCGTCATCCGCCGCATCCAATATGGAACCTTGAGGTGTAGCGACATCAACCGTCGTGCCAGCCGAAATCTGTCCGATCAGCACGTCTCCATCATCCGCGTTGACGTCCACACTGCCATTGGTTGCGACAATCGAACCACTCGTGACATCACCGGCGTCTGCATCGAGAGCCACATTGCCGTCCGCCTCGACGTTGGTCGCTGTGATCAATCCGGCAGCCATCACATCGATGGAACCGTCCATCGCTGTAATTTGCTGAAGGTTTAGCGTCCCTACGCCGCGGAGCCGGATGTCGCCAGCACCGGACGTGGAGGCATTCACAACGCTCCCGTCGGCCAGGTCAAGCTTCTCGTCAGTCCCGGCTATCCCTTCGATATTGTTGCGGGCCGACAGAGTGATCGCCGCTACTGCCATGATATCGAACGTCTCGTCGTCGGCCTGATCTCGAATGGACCCTTCCGCCGCGGCCACTGCCACGGTACTGCCACCAATAATCTGACCAATATCGGCATCACCTGCTTTGGCGGCGATCAAGAGAGTAACATTGCCGACGACGACATTCTCGATGAACAGGCTCGTACCGTTGCTTTCCATATCAAATGGCGGCGTCACGCCACCGGACGCGAGTTCATAGTCGTAAGAGTCTCTGGTGGGATCAACCTCAATACTAAGATTCGTCAGTACTGTCGCGCCGTTGTCAATATCGAAAGCTGCGTTCGAATCAATGCGAAGATCGGTAACCTCGGTGTTCAGCACAATTCCGTGGTTGGCGCCTGTGGTATCATTATCGACAGCAATGGCAGTCAACACACCGGCACTGACGTTCAAGGCATTCCCATTCCCATCAACAATATCGTCTGCAGCACGTAGAAGAACTTGCCCAGTGCCAGCGTTTATCTGACCATCGGCAACGATATCGCTTCCTGGACCGGTTGTCCTTAGTGTGATGGTACCTGCCGCCGTCGAGACAACGTCGTTTGTCACGGTAAGCTCCCCACCGGCGACGATCGTGATACTGCCGTTGGCAGCCATGACTCCTGTCGTCACGCCAAAACTGCCACTGGCTGATACTTCCTCTATCACCAAGGCGTCAACGTCGCGATAGGAAATGTCGCCTCCAACCTCCATATTTAGTGCAGCGAAGGTCGCTACATCATTGTTTTCATTGTCTAAAGTGATGTCGCCTGCGAGGGCTCCTTTGCGGACGCCAAGTTCATTTGCAGTGATCGTCCCTGTGCCGGTTTGCGTGACGTCGCCGTCGGCGACAATTCGTACGTTGGCATTGCCGCTGTCGAGCACCTGAGTGATCTCCAGAGAAGTGCCGACGTTGATCAACACGTCGCCGTTACTTGATCTGACACCGGTAGTTTCTGCAAAATCACCAACTTCCGACAGTTCTCCAATCGCCAAGGCGTCGAAGTCGCGATAGGAGATGCCGCCACCATCGTCCATATTGAATGCAGCAAAGACACCCGCATTATTGTTTTGGTTTGCCAAGACAATGTTACCGGTACCTGCCTCTTGCCGGACTCCCAACTCTCCAGCCGTGATCGTTCCGGCAGCCGCCTGAGTAATATTTCCTTCCGCGACGAGTCGCACGCTACCGTTGGCACCAGCGTTGATGGCATCATTAACCGTGAGTGCCCCCGTGGAAATTAGTGCGACGGCATCATCACTCGTGGTGATCTCATCGTTGATGGCCAGATTCCCGTCGACCGAAACTTGCAGGTTGCCATTCAGATTGATCGCTTCAAGAATAAAATCGGCCGGCTGATTGATTGTCAGATTCCCCACGGTCGTTGTGGTAGCTGGGGTCTGGGTGATCGAACGAATGCCCCGGAAAGCGAGGGGTCCGTCCAGGCTCGACAGATTTGAATTCCCCAGCGTCACAGCAGGTGCAGTCGGGCTGATCGCAGGTCCGCCGCTGCCGAGGACCTGAATCCCGTTCGTCAGGTCGTTGATACCGGGCACGTTGAACACGCTTAGCGTATCAGTCCCCATCCCTTCGACGACCCCGGTCTCGTCGGTTCCCGACCAGACACCTTCGGTCAGCACGAAGTCCGTTTGGGCGGCATTGCCAGAAATACTCAATCCTTCGTCACCTGCCGCTCCCACCGAATTGGTGAAGTTCTCAAGCGTTAAAGCATCTCCGCTAACGAACATAAACTCGGCATTCAACACACGGCGTTCTTCCAACCGTCTAATGGACGGACGCGACTGAAACCGGGCACTGTAATTCGGTTTATCGAGCAGCCCCAGAGACCTCAAATGGCGACGACAACGACGAAAGAAGTTTCGCATCATGAAACCAACAGCCAGTGTGATAGCTAAAGGAGAATCTATCGCGCGGAAGTCGCGACGATCGCGACGTCCACAACAAGTAACTCAGCAGGAGATCACGGAGCGCAGCCAAATTGGCGGATTTCGACCTGCCGAAAGACTGCCGAAGCGCGTCTACGCCTCAATATGCCTGACCAGATCGCGCAGACTCCCCGATTATCCACTAATTAGTTGAGGGCGGGAAAAAAGTCAAACAGATTGTGGCGTACCCTCGAGAACTGCACTACTGACGTAGGTTCCACTCTGGCAAGCCATGACGCGCCACTGCCACGTTAAGCTACTCTGATTGTGTTGGCCAGATCGTGGCCTTCCCTTTGGCGCTGGTGGTCGCCAAGTGTTTGCCATCCGGAGAGAATTCCAGAGAGCGGACTTCGTCCAGGTCGTGCGCTGACCAATCGAATAGAGGTGTCACCACTTTATTTTCGCGGTCAATATGCCATACGTCCACGACTCCTTTCCGATTACCGGTAACCAAGCGGTTCTTGCTCAATGAAAATGCCAGCGCCGTCGTGTCACTTTGTCCGTCGGTCGACAGATCGATTGCCCATTGCCCGTTCTCCCACTTCCACAAGTGCAGCCTGTTGGCAACGAGGGCAGCAATGGCTGAGCTGTCGGCGGACATGCACATGCACGAGGGGCTGCCGTTGGATTCTGCCTCGATCCAATGCTCCTCGGAAGTTGATCGTCGCACCCAGATGCGACCGTCCGCGAACGCGATGGCAACCCCTTCGTTGGAACTCGCGACTGCAGCGGGTTTGGATTGACCACTGGTCACCGGAGTGATCGAATTGCTGGCAGTTTCCATAACCGCTGCTTGGTTATCGCCAACCATCACGACTTGCTGGGCATCTTGTGAGATGGCTGCCCGACGGACGAATGTCATCCCAGGAATGAGGTTCTGCTTACGAATCGCTGGCCGACGAAAATCTTTCACATCCCATCGATAGACGATCCCGCTCTGACTTGCAGCTAACACTTCCTCTCGGTCTGCAAGGTACTTAACGGCGAGGACCGCGCTACCTGAAGCCATTCGTGACAACTCTTCATTGGTCCGCAAATCCCAAATCTGTGCCAGTGGCCGATTGCTCCGCTGTTGAATGCCATATGTCATTACTCGATTTTGATCAACGAACACGACCTTCTCGGGAGTCGTATCGGCAAGCAAAGTAGACAGCGGGTGCGTGAACTGTCGTTTTGACTCCGGCAACCACTGAACCAGCTCTATGCCGACATCCCCTCGCTTCAGCGCCAATACGGTTTTGCCATCTGGCGAGATCGCCGCATTGAAATAGGCCCCAGCGGCAGACTGTGCGGTCAGCATTGGCCGCCCATTGGAGAATTCGACGACCGATAGACGGTTCTTGGTCGTCGGGTTCGGGTTTCTACTTTGCCCCGATAGTACGACCACGCAATACGTCGGTGAATTCGCCGCGGCACCGAGATGCAGAATGGTGTCTTTGAATCCAACGATGTTCTCACCGCCGAGAACCTCGCCCGTCTCGGGATCGGCATACCACAGGCAATGACCTCGGTTGCACTTCCCCGAGTAGACCAGCCACTTGCCTTGGGCCGTAAATGCCGAGTTGTCGAGGGTCCCGGCGATGTTCCCAAACTTCTTGTTCATCGCGCTGTACGGCGGTGAAAGCAACCTGCCGCTGCCGTCCGTCCTGCCGACGAATAACTGACTCGTGCCCGGTCGGAACGCTAAACCCGCCACACCGTCCTTCAACGCGGCAACTTGCTTGCTCTCGTAGTTCTTCCCTGAGTCGAACCTCCACAGAGTCAGTTGATCTTCTACGTTCCTGTGTCTGAGCGCAACGAACCGACTATCCGGTGAGGCGACCATCAAATCAGACCGCAACGTTGGCGTGTCATGCAAGAACCGGCCACTCTCGACTTCCCATAAGCTGAGCGAGCCGTCTAGGACCTTCGTGGTTTGCCTGGGATCTTCACAGAATGTCGTCGCGACTGCCACGTCATTCGTGTCCGGCAATCGCAACAGCCCCGCTTGAAAATTCCCGCTCGTCCGCTTCCGCGGATGACCCACATAAAGTCCCGTCGCCGCGCGCGTCGCCCCAGGATTCTCCGCTCCCACGCCCTGCCAAAGTCGAATCGAGCCATTCTCGCCTGCTGTCAAGAATAGCTGACCGCGTGGGCCAAAAGCTGATCCAGAACAGGGGAGAGAATCGGCAGATGCATCGTGGAAGAAACTTACCTCATCAAAATACTTATCGAAGTCCCACTGCCGCGCGTTACCTTGGCTAGTGAGCGAAACAAGCCGCGAGCCATCGATGTACTGACTTGAAACCAGTGTCTGTCGATCGTCTTGAATGACCGGAACTTGCTCGGAGAGTCTCCAATCAGAAACACAATCCGATATATCCTCGTAAATTTGGAAGTCCTGTTCCGTGGAAACGACCAGACGATCACCGGTGCGACTGAAGTTGAGGTCTGCAATGCCCGACTTCAAGGTCAATACTTGGCAAGGCTTTCCAGCTTGACGCCAGTCCCAAAGACTGACGATCCCCTTTGATGTGCCAATCGCGATTGACGCGGCATCTCGCGGAGAAAAGGCAATCGTGTCAAACTCTCCGACGGCTTTCGTCTTGTAACCCTCTCCCATCGCGACGCGACCTTGTTCCAGCGGCCAAATATACACGCCCTGCTGTTCCTTCCACTTCTTAGAGGCATTTAGGACCGCCATGGCTGAACCGTCAGGAGCAAAAGCCACGTCGTTGATTCTGCCTCGATGGCGAAGCAAGTTCTCCTCGTCCAGAACCCAATTGGCACTGTCCGATCTTCGGAAGTTCAAAACGGTCGCGCCTCGCACAGCGGCCAGCCACGAGCTCGAGGGATGAAAGGCAACCTTGCTAATACTCGCTGACGAAGTCCCTTTGGTAATGACTTGTTCCTGCGAAAGCGCGGAGTCCGTATTTCGAAGCACTACACCAATCGGATCATTCGCCCCGCCGCCAATCGCGCTTCCCCCCACAGCCAAGTACTGGCCGTCGGATGAAAGCGCCACGCACGTTGCATTGAGCCCTTCAACAATGGTTTTGAGCCCCGGCTGCGGAACACCATCCCCGTCGACATTCCACAGCTGAACTTCTGTGCCTCTACTCGCCGCTCGCGTCGAAGCCAGCACTCGGTCGTTGGCATCTGCTGCAAAGGCCTGCCAATCGCGCCCCAACACGGACGATTCGGTATCCGGATGGCAGAGGTAGTACAGACGATCCCATTCCCAGTCAGCAAACGCTTTGAGTTGCTCGTCTGTCTTCAGTTCTCGGAGCCTCCTCAACGCCTTACTTGATTCATCCGCATCCAGCTTGGAATCTGCATAACCGATGGATGATATGAAATCTCCGCGTAGTGCGCGTTGAAGACGACTTTCCGCTTTCTCACGTTCTTCATTGGCGATCACTTCATTGCGCGTCGCCGTCTCAAGCGCTTCGTTTCGCTCGCCAATCGTTGTCTTCAGATCCTCGTTTGCCGCGTCCAACGATTCGACCGCCTTGTCTCGGGCAGAAATGGTCTCTGTGAGCCGAGAATTCGTTTCTTCCAACTCTTCATTTTTGGAATTCAAGGACGTAACCGCGTCGTCTCGTTGATCAATTGTTTGCGAAAGTTCGACGTTGGTGGATTGAAGTTGGGAGTTCTTACCGATTACGATCGCGCTCGACGCAGCGAGCACCACTCCGACAACGCCGACCAACGCAAGGGCCGTTAAACGCATCAGCTTCAATCGACGGGCTCGTTGGTCGCGTTCCTTCTTACCCGCGTGGAGCTTCTTCAGCAGCGGTTGATCGCGCTCGTCATTGGCATCGAGCAGAGAGAGGCCCAAGTCGAAGTTCTCCGCCTTCAGTGAGTGCTCGGCATAAGCCAGTTTCGCCTCCCGCAGCTGTTGGTAGGCCCTGTGATTCCCAGACCAAAGTGCGATCGCATCTTGGAATCCAAAGATTGCCTTGGAGAAACCCTCCTCGGAATCTGATACCTGCGCTGCCTCCAAGTCTGCCTCGGCGCGTTGCAGGATGGCTAGACTTTCGGCGTGCGTTTGATATTGACGGATCGCCGTTTGAAAGCTTTCCACCGTGGGGTAACGATCCTGAGGACGAGTGGCCAATGCCTTGTGGGCAATGCTCAGAAGTTCGTCCTCGCGGTCCGTCTCGACGATGTCGTTGGCAGCCGCGTGCCGCAACACGGCCCAAGTATCGTCGGTCAGGTGATGCGGCGCCTTGCCGACAATCACCTGAAAGAGCATGGCACCCAGCAAATAGATGTCGCTGTGCTTGCCGATCGATCGAGGCGGTCCCTTCGCCATCTCGGGTGCCATGTAGGCCGGCGTACCCGCCAGCCCAAAGTTGTGGTCTTTGTCGAGCTGCACCGCGATGCCCCAATCGGTAACCAGCACTTCGCCAAAACTGCCCAGCATGACGTTTTCTGGCTTTAAGTCGCGATGAATGATGTGCCTTGAATGCGCAAAAGCGATCGCGTCGGCGATACGCAGCAGGATTTCCAAATTTTCACTGCGACTTTTTTGACCGATGGATTCTTGCCAGTCCTGCCCCTGAATCATTTTCATCGAATAGAACAGCTCACCATCTTGGCTGACCCCCAGATCGTGAACAGGCACAATATTAGGGTGATCCAGCTCGCCCGTGATCGCGGCTTCCGCGAGAAACTTCGTGCGGTGCTTCTCTTGTTCAGCCAGGTCTTGCTTGAGCTGCTTCACGGCCACAAGTCGCTGAATGGAATTCTGCCGAGCCACAAAAACCTGACCCATACTCCCTTCGCCCGCGATGCGAATGATCTCGTAGTCTGCATCTGGCAACGTCGCACTACCAGCTTGCCCTAAAGAACGCTGGGGGGTCCTGACGTCGAGATCTGTAGATCGCGCCAGTTGTTTTGGACCCAACAAACCGGCGCCGAGCGTGACCGTCGGCGTAGCGCCGCTTTGACTCAGATCTTGCCAGTAAGTTTGTAGATTTTCTCCCGACAACGGACGCTCGTCATCGGGTAAGTTCTGCTCGAGCGTCGAGAGAGCATCTACTTCTTCCTTCGTGTCTGCCGCCGACGACTCGGCAGCCAACTCAGCAACTGTTCCGACTGCCGCTTCGTCCGAGAGGTCTTCACGCGGCAGATCGTTTGACTCGGATATCCCGCTAGTCGTGGCTGGATTCGAATCCGAGTTCGACGGTGTAGCCGGATCCCCGCTTGCACCTGACATCTCAAGGGTCGCAGCAGCGGCCAGCTGTGCCTCCAGATCGGGAGGCGTGAGAGTCGCCTCCGGAGCTTTGGCTCTGGTTAGTTCACCCTGCCAGGTTGCGCCGCAACGTGAGCATTGCCGGGACTTAATCTCCTCCGTTGACAATCGAGCCTTACAAGACGGACACTCGTACATCGACAAAGCACTCCCGTGACTGGGCGAGGGTCAATAATCTCTTGTGTCAGGAAACGCGCAGACCAACCTGTGAACACAGCTGGCGCACCGACTAGCAGACTTCTCATCAGAATAGCAGATTTGATCCGCTGTTGTTCAAGATACCCGCTGAATTCCGAAGGCCTTCAACCGGGAATTAAACGTGGATGGCTTGATGCCCAACAACTCGGCCGCTCCTGCTGGGCCGTACACTTTACCTTTGGCCTCTTCCAGAGCGCGACGGAGGTTGGTTTTTTCTAGCTCGCGCAACTGTGCGTCTGTCATCAGTTCCGACTGACGCAGCTCGGTCGATTGGGAATCCGAGTCGGGGGCGGACTCCAAATTCACACGCAGCGGGCCTCCTCCCGACAGAATCACCGCACGCTCAATGACATGCTGTAGCTCTCGCACATTGCCCGGCCAATCATACTGCTGCAACTGTCGAACGACAGCCTTGGTCAGTCGCGGCTGGGCAACGTCAAACCGTCGCGCTGCCTGTTGCAGAAAATGCTCCGCCAGCAATCCGATATCCTCGCGCCGTTCGCGCAGCGGCGGCAATTCGATCGGAAACACACTGAGGCGATAGTACAAGTCCTCGCGGAACTTCTTTTGACGCGATTCTTCACGCAGATCGCGATTGGTCGCGGCGATCACCCGTACGTCGACGTTGCGTGTCCGTTCTTCACCGATGCGCTCGATCTCTCCCTCTTGGAGTACGCGCAGCAGCTTACTCTGCAGGTCGAGCGGCACTTCGCCAACCTCATCCAGAAAGAGTGTGCCGCCATCAGCGAGTTCGAATCGACCGGCGCGATCACGCAGCGCGCCGGTGAATGCGCCTTTGATGTGACCGAAGAATTCACTCTCGAAGAGTTCGCGCGGGATGGCAGCGCAGTTCACTTTGATGAGTGGACGGTCCGCACGACTGCTGCGGCGATGCAACTCGCGGGCGACCAGTTCCTTGCCGGCGCCGCTTTCGCCCAGGATGAGCACCGTCGAATCGGTGGGCGCAACCAAATCGATCTGTTGCCCGACGTGGCCCAACGCAGGGCTTGACCCGATCATTTCGCCGAAGCCCTGCTCACTTGCGACTTCCTGCTGCAAGTATTCGTTCTCTTCTTCAAGTCGTGTTCTGAGACGCTCCACCTCTTGCCAGGCGTAGGAGTGCGCGATTGCGACCGCCGCATGATCGGCAACCATTCTCAGCCAGTCCAGGCAACTGTCGCCCATCCGGCCGCGACTGAACACACCCAGCACGCCGAGCACCATGCCGTGATGACTCAACGGTTGTCCGGCGAAGCCGGTGATGCCCTCCGCGCGAACCCAATCGGGATCGGCAATCCACGTCGGCAGCTCGGACATGTCGGGCGCCTCAATCGATTCGCCGGTCATCGCAATCCGTCCGACCTTGCGCACTCCGATCGGAAACCGTCGGAAGCGGCCATCCAAGCGCGACAAGTCTCTGTCCGGATCCACCACCGATCGCCCTTGGCTCGCGACGAGATGCAGGCACTGGGAGCGGTCGGGGCACTCAGCGCGCATGGGACACGTCTCGCAGCCCTCGCCAGGTCGCACGAGCCACAGCCGCGCCAGCGCTACAGACTCAGACTCCGCAATTCGCTCCACGAGCAACTCGAGCAAGGCAGGTAGCTCTTTCTGCTGAGCGAGATCGAGCAACAGCCGCTTGGGATCGGCGATGATTGGGGCGTTTTCGGAAACTGTCTCCATACCGAGACTATAGCGAAATTTCGTTGACACACAACGAAAAACCGCTAATTAGCGATTTTTCGAGAATCTGCTTTGGCCGCCTCATTTGGCATAACTCCATTCTTCAAAGCAACTTATGGCGTTCGCTGCACTTCGGCACGGCAATTGTATTTCCCTGATCGCAACGAGCCAGGGGCTCAGCAACGAACGCACAACTCCCAACACGAAAGGAACTCCAGTTATGACACGTCTTCCGCAAATTGCCAGCCACGAAGCCACCCCTCAGCAAGCCGAAATGTTTGCCGCTACGAAGCAGAAGCTTGGCCGTGTGCCAAACTTCCTCCGCGCCCTGGGCAACTCGCCAGCCGCTCTTGAGGGTTACCTCGGACTGTCGGCTGCCATCGGTACCACCCAAGGGCTGAACGCTCAGCAACGTGAAGCGATCGCCCTAGTCGTCGGCCAAGCGAACGGCTGCGAGTACTGCCTCGCCGCCCACTCAACGCTCGGCAAGATGGTCGGCCTGTCGCCTGAGGAGATCCAAGCCGCTCGTCGCGGCGAGGGTGCCGACGATTCGACCGGCGCGGTGGTCCGCTTAGCCAGCGCTGTGTTGGAATCGCGCGGTCGGGTCTCGGACGACGAGATTCAAGCATTCCGCAACGCTGGCTTTGGCGACGATGCCATTGCCGAAGTCGTGGCGCACGTTGCATTGAACGTCTTCACGAACTATTTCAACAACGTCGCCCAGCCAGAGGTCGATTTTCCAGCCGCTCCTCCGCTGCAGGAAGAGCCGTTGGAAGCGGCTGCCTGCTCGACCGGTAGCTGCAGCCTGTGAACCCTTCCTCGCTCCGGGCCACAACACGTGGCCCGGATTCCCCTCCAGAATTTCGAGCTAAGGCCCGACCATGACAACCGCAACATCAATCCGCCCGCCGTTCACACGAGAAACAGCGGTAGCGAAAGTACGAGCAGCCGAAGACGCGTGGAACTCGCGCGATCCCGTGCGAGTCTCCCTCGCCTACAGCGAAGACTCGACCTGGCGAAACCGTGACCAGTTTCTTCAAGGCCGTGATGAGATCCGCGAGTTCCTAACCGGCAAATGGGCGAAGGAGCATGACTATCGCCTGGTGAAAGACCTGTGGGCGTTCGATGAAAACCGAATCGCCGTCCGTTTCCGGTATGAGTATCGCGACTCCAACGATCAATGGTGGCGCGCTTACGGCAACGAGCTCTGGGAGTTCGATAGTGAAGGCCTGATGCGTCGCCGCGAGGCTAGCATCAACGACGTTGCCATTGCCGAATCCGATCGCAAATTCCGCTGGCCACTTGGTGAGCCGCGACCCAAGGAGCCGCCCGTTGTCCTCTGCGTCTCCTGACCAATTTTGCGCAATTTCCCACCATTACGTTCTCAGTCCGCCAACGCGGACAACACTCAAGGAGAATCCCATGTTCAAATCACTCAAGCACCAATCTTGGCTAATTGTTGCTCTGCTCGCCGTGATGTCGTCGCAGACGGCTTCCGCCGAAGTGGACGTCCGATACCGCACCGTCGAGATCGACGGTCTCGAGATCTTCTACCGCGAGGCCGGTCCGCAAGACGCGCCAACACTGCTCTTGCTGCACGGTTTTCCGACCTCGTCGCACATGTTCCGCGACTTGATCCCACAGCTGGCAGACAAGTATCACGTCGTCGCGCCTGACTACCCGGGGTACGGTTACAGTTCGGCCCCGTCAGTCGAAAAGTTCGATTACACCTTCGACAACCTTGCGTCGATCGTCACCCAGTTTATCGACAAAGTCGGCCTGGAAACCTACTCGCTCTACCTGATGGACTACGGTGCTCCGGTCGGTTTTCGCGTCGCAGCCGCGGCACCAGAGCGAGTTGACTCCCTGATAATCCAGAACGGCAATGCCTACGACGAAGGAATCGACAACGACTTTTGGAAGCCGATCAAGAAGTACTGGGCGGATCGCTCCACCGAAAATGGCGACGCGCTGCGTTCTCTACTGACGATTGACGCTACGAAGTGGCAGTACACGCACGGCGTTCGCAACGTTGAGGTGATCAATCCCGACACGTGGGATCACGTGCAGCCGCTGCTCGACCGCCCTGATAATCAAGAGATTCAGCTCGCGCTGTTCCACAGCTATGGCAGCAACCCGCCGCTGTACCCAGCGTGGCAGGAGTACCTGCGCACGCATCAGCCGCCAACGCTGATTGTCTGGGGCAAGAACGACGCGATTTTCCCCGACGCTGGTGCCTATCCGTACAAGCGGGACCTGCAGGATCTCGAGTTCCATCTCTTCGATACCGGGCATTTCGCTTTGGAAGAAGACGGGGCCGAGATCGCCAAACTGATGCGAGACTTCCTGGCTCGCAAAGTGAGTCGCTAACCTGTTGGCCCGCTGCCGCTCGCGGCGGCGGGCTCTCTCCAACTTTCGAGGTGCTAACCATGGCCGACTACCCGAGCGACATCGCCTTCACTCGCAGTGTCAAAGCAATCCAAGCGCAGAAGGGTTCACGAACTGCGTACCACAAGATGGAAGAACGAGGCGGCTGGCAAACGGTCGTTACCCCCGACCTGGAAGACTACCTGTCGCGGTTAGACATGTTCTACCTCGGCACCTCCAACGCTGACGGCCAACCCTACATCCAATACCGAGGCGGCCCGGCTGGATTCCTGCAAAGCATCGACGAGAACACCTTGGCGTTCGCCGACTTCGGCGGCAACCGACAGTACATCACGCTTGGCAACCTGCAAGACAACCCCAAGGCATTCTTATTTCTGATGGACTACGAAAACCGCCAGCGGATCAAAGTCTGGGGCACGGCGCGAGTTGTCGAAGACGATCCGCAGTTGCTGGAGCGGCTTGCCGATCCGTCGTACCCCGGAACAGTTGAACGGGCGATTGTGTTCACGATCGAAGCCTGGGACGTGAACTGCCCGCAGCACATCCACCCACGCGTTCGCGTCGATCGCGTTGAACCGGTGATCGCCGGGCTCGAGAACCGAATCGCCGAGTTGGAAGCAAAGCTCGCGGCGTACGAAACAGCCGATTGACACCGCACATACTCGCTAAGGCCACGCTGTACAAAGACACCTACTTACCACCGATACCAAGGTTCCCCTAGCAATAAGGAATTTCGTCATGTCCCTTCCCGTCCCTGGATTCGAGGTTACACAAGGCAACACCGCACTGGTCGTCACGGACCCACAGAACGATTTCCTCAGCCCCAAAGGCGTCACGTGGGGAGTCGTTGGCGAGAGCGTGACGGAAAACAAGACCGTCGACAACCTGGAACTGCTGTTCCGCGCGGCCAAGGACGCCTCGTTGCCTGTGTTCATTTCTCCCCACTACTATTACCCGCACGATCACAAGTGGCACTTCGAAGGATCACTGGAGCGGCTGATGCACGATATCAAGATGTTCGACCGACCCAGTCCGCTCGATCTGGAAGGGTTTGAAGGATCGGGTGCCGATTGGCTCGAGCGCTACAAGCCTTACATCAACGACGGCGAGACCGTCGTCACCAGTCCGCACAAGGTCTTCGGCCCTCAGTCCAACGACCTGGTGCTGCAGCTCCGCAAACGCGGCATCGACAAGGTACTGCTAGCCGGAATGTCGGCGAACTTGTGCGTCGAGTCGCACCTGCGAGATCTGCTGGAGCAAGGGTTTGAAGTCGGCGTCGCATGGGATGCCACAGGTGCGGCCAAGTTGCCCGAGTTCGATGGCATGGCCGCCGCCAAGACAAACTACCACATGCTCGCCAGCGAGACACTCGACACGGCAGAGGCCGTGCAGCGAATAGCATCCCTTTGAATTCCATGGAAGAAAGCAACCGTCATACTCAATGAGAACGACCTCAGCGGGGGTAGAAGTGATCCCCGTTGAGGTGACGCCTCAAAGCCGTGAAATGACTCGATGATGAACGGGCCAATAGAATCTGTAGCTCGAAGGCAGCAGGCCTCTGACGCTTACAACCCACTCGCCAGCATCTCCAAGTCCTCGTCCGCACCGGTGACGTCGACAACGAAGCAGCCCTTCAGGAAATTGCGGCCCAGTAGCATCGAATAGGTCATCCGCGAACGATCGTTGAGTGACGTGAGCACTTCGCGTTTGACACCGTCAACCGTCAGCTGCATAGGAACCAGGTAGCGAGTCTCTTCGCCCTCGGACGTGCGAATCTTGCGGACGTCGGCGATCTTGCGCTCGATCCACTTCGATTCGCCATTGCGATTCTCGATGCGAATGCGAATCGTCTTGCCGACGTTGTTCTCCATGTACTCGCTGGCGTCGAGCACCTGTTTCTCGGCGGCGTGCATCGAGCTCGTCTTCGCGCCCGTGTCGACACGCGCCAGAAACTGCATGTCGGTTTCGCTTTCGCTAACCGTTACGACCGGACCGACGACCCGCTTGGGTTCGTTCGCGAGCTCACATTGGGCAAGCACCTCACTTTCGATCGGAACACTCGTATACTTTCCGCCCATCCCGACCGTAATCAGCAGCAGGAGCAATCCCAGTACAGCTTTGACGTTGATGTTCATCGATAACCTCGCAGGCCAAGGACATTGTGCAGGCTACTCGCCAACCGCGATGGCACGGCCGGTAGCTTTCGGAGGGCACACAAAACCGTTCTCGGCCCAACTCGCATTGCCTCACACTTGGTTAAGCGTGAAGATTCGCCGTACGTTACATTGTACCTTCCCCAGATTTGCAAGTAGCATGCCCGTGGCGCCAAAGTCCTTGAAATATAGGGTGAATCGCCGTAGAGTCCTTGCTACCAACGAGTTGGGCCCAACCGTCAAACTCTCGTTAGTTCAACACCTGTGATCAATTCGATATCGATTTCGCCACAACGCGACACTTCGTCCGCACTTCGTCGGGATACGCTGCGCTGGCGATTGATTCACGGCGAGCAGTCTCGCATGGTGCGAATCAGCCATGAGTGGGTAGCGGGTGTGAGCAGCGGTGGCCACGAAGGCGAGCTGACCTAGTCGTCGACCAGCAGCGAATTCAGCTCGCGGGCGATCTCGCGATTCTCTTTCTTCACTAACTGCCCGCAAGCGGCGGCGATGTCATTGCCGAGCGAGTAACGAATCGTCGTCGTTAGTCCGGCGCGTTTGAGAATGCCGGCGAAGGCATCGCGGCGCGGCTGAGCGGTCCCAACCAGGTGCGGCGCATCGTCGATGGGGTTGTAAGGAATCAGATTGACATGGACGTTCAGCCCTTCGAGCCAGGCGATCAACTCGCGTGCGTCGTCGTCGGTGTCGTTGACGTCCGCGAGCATCAAGTACTCGATCATCACCGGACAGTTTTGCAGACGGTTCAACTCGACCAGCGCGCTCCGCAGCTCGTCGAGTGGGTACTTCTTGCCGATCGGGATCAGTCGCTCGCGAGTCTCTTGCCGTACGCTGTGCAGACTGAGTGCCAGGTTCACGGTGGGGAATCTTCGTGCGCAGCGAATCATCGCGTCGGCCGCGCCAACCGTCGACACGAGGATCTTCGTCGGGGAATGGTGAAACAGCTCCGCGGCGTTCAGTCGATCGAGTGTTTCGTAGAGATTTTCTTCGTTGTGAAACGGCTCGCCCATGCCCATGAAGACGATGTTGCGCAGCCGTCGCCCCTCGCCGACGATTAGCTGCCCCGCCTGCAAGACCTGGTCGAGAATCTCTTCGCTGGTGAGATTCTGCGCGACGCCCATCTTGCCCGTCGCGCAAAAATCGCACGCCGCTGCGCAGCCCACCTGGCTCGACACACACAGAGTCGTGCGACCGGTAGCGATGCGAAGCACAACCGATTCGATCAGCATTCCTGCCGACGTGCGAAATAGCAACTTTGTCGCGCCGTCCAACTCAGAATCACACCGCTGGTGCAGTTGCAGTGTGTGCAGACGGATTCGATCCGCCGCTGCGAAATCAGCCAGCGAGTGTTCGTCGGACTGGAATCGCTTGAGCAGATCGTTCCTCAACTTGCGGATTGACTGCGGGTCGAGGCGAAGTTCCTTCCGCAACTCGTCGAGCCGCTTGGTGTCGTAGATACTGATGAGCGGTGTCATGATTTGAAAGCCTCACGCAGAGGCGCGGAGACGCTGAGCGATAACTATCATAACAGTTGGCCAGGCACGTGGCCGGTTGGTCAACCACTCACTTGTCGCGCAGTTCGACAGTGGACAACCGGACACGCGGGCGGCGCAATCCTCAGCGTCTCTGCGCCTCTGCGTGATGTCCTTCATGAGCCCGACCATCACGCCAACACCGTTTTGCTCAATGCGCCCGGGACTTCCTGCACATGTCTCGGCACGGCGTAGCCAGGCAAGCGCTGACGCATCGTTGCGATGATGTTCCGGCCATCGGCGGCCTCGACCTCAAAATGCGCTGCGCCCTCCACGCGATCGAGTTGGTGCAAGTAGTAGGGCATCACACCGATCTCGATCAGTCGCTCGCTCAGCTCGATTTGCGCCGCGGCCGAATCGTTCACGCCGCGTAGCAAGACCGCTTGGTTGAGCAACATGACTCCGCGCTCGCGCAAGAGTGCCAGTTGGCTCGCGACTTCGTCGCTTAGCTCTTGGGCATGATTCGCATGCACGACCATCACCGGCGTAAGGCGCGTTCCCGTCAGCCAAGCGATCAGCTCGTCGGTCACACGCGAAGGAATCATGATCGGCAAGCGCGTATGCACGCGCAATCGAGTGACATGCGGAATTACCGCGATCTTTTCGACCAACCGCGTGAGCTTACGATCCACCAACATCAGGGGATCGCCGCCGCTGAGGATCACTTCGCGGATCGACGCGTCTGCTGCGATGCTCGCCAGCGCGCGATCCCAAGCTGCTTCGCTGTGCGGCGCTTCTTCGTACGGATAGTGCCTGCGAAAACAATAGCGACAGTGCACGGCGCACGCGCCAGTGGTAATCAGCAGGGCACGCCCTTCATATTTTTGCAGCACTCCCGGCTGCATCGTCGCGGCCGCATCGTTGACCGGATCGCGCGAAAAACCTTCGACCACATCCGCTTCCGCCGCCATCGGCAGCACTTGCCGTAGCAGTGGATCGTCTGGATCCCCTGGTCGCATTCGCACCAGGAAACTCGGCGGCACGAACACGGGGAACTCCCCTGCTCCGGCTGCGGCGGCCTCGGCCAGCAGTTCCGGCAAGTCCAACCGCCGACACAGCGCGTCGGCCGTTCGCACCGCCTGACGCAGCTCGTTCTGCCACTGCGGGCCCGTCGAACCGGGGCGGACAGGTGCCAAATTTGACGCTAAAATAGCCACTCGAATTCCTTGCTTCATGATACGGGAGAATAGAACGCAGATTTCGCAGAAGACGCGGGTGTACGCAGATGAGCCATCTTGAATTCTATCTGCTCTGATCCGTCCAATCTGCGTTATCCGCGTCCTATTCTTCTCCCAGTCCAAGATACTCCGAACCCAGAAAGAACCCCAGTGGCAAGTTACAGCACCAACGAATTTCGCAAAGGACTGAAGATCCAAATCGACGGCATTCCGTTCCAAATGGTCGAGATGAATTTCCGCAAGCCCGGCAAAGGAACCGCATTGTATGAGTGCAAGCTGAAGAATCTCATCCGCGGAACCGTCACCGACAAGACGTACCGCGCCGGCCAGAGTGTCGAAGCCGCCGACGTCTCGGAATTCACCGCCCAATATCTGTATCGCCAGGGTGATGGCTACGTGTTCATGAAGAACGACGACTACGAACAGTACGAACTCAGCCAAGAACAAGTGGGCGACGAAGGCCGTTTCCTGAAGGAAGGCCTCGACTGCCAGGTGGTCGTATTTAATGAGAACCCGATCGCCGTGACACTGCCCAACCACGTCATCTTGCAAGTGGAATACTGCGAACCGACCGTGAAAGGCAACACGGCAACCAACGTGCAAAAACCCGTAAAGCTAGAAACCGGCGCCGAAATCCTCGCCCCCGCGTTCATCAACATCGGCGACTGGCTCCGCGTGGACACGCGGACGGGCGACTACATCGAACGGACGAGGGATCCGAATGAGGAGTGAAGTGACTCTTGGATTCTTACCACGGAGCCACGGAGGGCACAGAAAAGCTACAGGCGGATGTTGGATCGTCTTGAGTTTTGCTCATCTGCATTAGATCAATGGCCGCTTACTGGGTAGCCATCTTCTAAGTAGAAGAATCCGGTTTCGAGATAAAAACTGCAACCTTCCAACACGCTTTCGGCAAGCGGCAGGTAGAGTCTTGCGCCAGGCCCATCGCTGAGAAGACTCAACAGATAGCACTCTGCGAACCTTTTCATGTACGGAGAGTAGTTAGGATGGTTGGTCATCCAACATTCAATTCTCTCGCTTAGGTGCTCCGGGAGTTCGATCCTGCCTCCTGTCACATCTAATAGTATAGGTTGCTCACCGTACATCTCCTTCTTGAAAGAAATGTACTCACGTATCTTTGTTCGATAGAAGCCATACATCCCCGAATCGAACTTCGCAGTGGAAGACTCCAATGCTGCCATCGCCAACTCAGCTTCTTGAACACCCACAGCTTCTCCGTGCCATGCATCTAGACCCAACGAGCAAAAGAAGGCGTCCCAACTAACGGTACTCTAGATCGGTGGTTTGATCGAGTTGCTACGAAAAAACCACTCACGATCACCGTAGTCGCCAAGCCAGCTTTAAAGCGTGAAATAGATATATCAAAAAAACTGCACGAACTCCCCCGGTCCAGGCACGCCATCGGGCAGATAGATCGAGCGTTCCTCCGTCTTGTCGTCTATACTCACAACCAAGGTTGCTTGCGTTGCCGGGATGGGGTCGCAGGGCTCGTCGATTCTCAGGCCGCTGTTGCCGACGTGCGAGACGGCTAGCTGCTGACCGTTGACGACCAACGTAAGGGCGACTTGGGTGGAATAACCTGAGGCTGATGCCATGATGCCTGACGAAAAAGCGGTGTTGGGAAATGCGATTGCCTACTGCAACTCTAAAAATATCGCACTCCAGAGTCAAGATAAGCTCGGTTACGGATCGGACGGAGTCGTTTGGAAGACGTCAGTGCCGTCGGCTTTGAAGGCACTCTATCGTCACGAGAATTATGAAATCGAGCTGGAATGCTACCGGCGCCTCAAAGCGGCAGGTATCGACAAGATCAATGGCCTGAACGTTCCGGTGCTCGAAGGCTTTGACGACGAGCTGAACGTGATCGAGATCACCTTCGTGCAACCGCCGTACCTCTTAGATTTTGGCAAGGTCCGATTGGATCAATCTCCCGGTGATCTCTATGACGCTCAGAAGCTGGCAAGTGCTCACCATGAGTGGAGATACCTGTTCGGAAAGCGCTGGGACGATGTGAATCTAGTCCTCTATCAGCTTAGCCATCGATTCGGCATTCACTATCTCGATCCGCGCCCCGGCAACATCAACTTCGGGGATGATGACGACGATGATGACTGGCTTGCCGAGCCTGGAATCAATTACTCGGAGTACGAGTAGCGTTCGCCACCACAACCCACGATCAATCGAAACCATACCAAGTCACAACTACCTGTGAGTCGTTCAGAGCACGACTTATGTCTTTTGGCCGACTCCCTGACGGTCGCGGCTCGGATTTGCTCGTCGTTAGTGCTTGCCAGTCGCCACTCTGTGCTCTCCGTGACTCCGTGGTATACCCAACCCGGCCAAAAACAGTTGCTGAATCGACGCACCGGTTCGGGTAGATTGGCGTTTACGCGGCACTATGCCGTCAGTGATTTGGCAGCGCGTCACGACGAGATTTCGCAGGTTGGCACCGCACGGGATTCAATCGGGCGTTCGCAGCTGCCTACGAAGCGCGGCGGAGGGTTTTGAAAGGTCGGAATATGCGAACCTTTCAATACTCGCGCGCTGTGGAGTCACGCCATTTCTCGTAACTCCTTGTGGCAACAAGACTAAGCACTTTGGTCACCGCCTGACGGCGGTGAGGTTTTGTAAACGAAAACCGTTTTCCTTTCAAAACCTCGGCCCGGTCGTGATCCACATGGGCGCAACTCAAGAGGCAAGATACGCATTTTTCGAACGAATACCAACGGCAACAGGGGCAACTCTCAGCTTTGCAACCTGCCGCTCGCGCTGTAGGCTGTGCACGGGCAAAATGGGAACATGGGGGACTGGGATTTGGGATCCAGGGGTTGGCGGCTTTGACAACCCGTCTCGACTGCCCTAGCCCCTAAACCCTGACTCCGAGCCCCTCAATCTGGAGAACAATATGAGTACCGCTACCATCATCTTGATTGTCATCGTCGTGGTCGGCCTGTTCTTGGTCATGTACGGCGTGGGCATCTACAACAAACTGGTTACGCTGAAGAACCGCTTTGAGAACGCGTTCTCGCAGATCGAGGTGCAACTGAAGCGCCGTTACGACCTGATTCCCAACCTGGTCGAGACGGTGAAGGGCTACATGTCCCACGAGAAGGATACCCTCGAAGCGGTCATCAACGCCCGCAACCGCGCAGTCGGTGGGTTGCAGACGGCGGCGCAGAGCCCCGGCGATCCCAAGGCGATGCAAGAGTTGGTCGCGGCCGAGTCGGCACTCGGTGGCACCTTGGGTCGGTTGTTTGCTCTGTCGGAAGCCTACCCCGACCTCAAAGCGAACCAGAACATGGCACAGCTGACCGAGGAGTTGACCTCGACGGAAAACAAAGTGGCCTTCGCACGCCAAGCCTACAACGACGCGGTGACGATGTTCAACACTTACCGCCAACAGTTCCCTGCCGTCATCTTCGCCAACATGCTTGGCTACAGCGAGGACGCCGAGCTACTCGAATTCGACAGCGAAGCCATCGCAGAAGCACCGAAGGTTTCGTTTTGAGGGATGAGAAATCAGGCGTGAGGGGTCAGGGTTTTACTACCATCGCCTTCTCTGACCCCTGACCACTCTCCCCTGCCCCCTCCCAATGGCTACCGATTTCTTTGAACGCCAGTCTAACGCTCGCCGCTCGACGAGGTGGCTGGTGGGCATGTTTACAATCTCGGTGATCGTGATTGTCGGCACGATTGTCGGTGTGACGCTACTAGCCATACGTACCGCCAACAACAACCAGCAGTTGCAAATGGCGGCGGGCCTGTCGGAAGGCGAACCCATCGACGAGTGGAAGACCCCAGCCGTGGCCGGCGCGGCAGCACTCGCGCTCATCGTCCTGGGAAGTCTGTACAAGATCGGACAACTTCGCGGCGGCGGAACGGCGGTTGCTGAGAGCGTCGGTGGCAAGCGGGTTACGCCCAATACGACCGACCCTGTGGAACGGCGGTTGATCAACGTCGTCGAAGAGATGGCTCTCGCCTCGGGCGTGCCGGTTCCGCCCGTGTATATGCTGTCGGAGGAGCAAGGCATCAACGCGTTTGCTGCCGGTTACTCACCCAGCGATGCGGTGGTCGCTGTGACGCGCGGCACGGCCGAGCAACTTTCGCGCGACGAGTTGCAGGGAGTCGTCGCCCACGAGTTCAGCCACATCTTGAACGGCGACATGCGGCTGAACATTCGCCTCATCGGCGTCCTGCATGGCATCCTCCTGCTGGGGTTGATCGGACGATTCCTGCTACGCAGTGCCTACTACTCCGGCCATCGCCGAAGTTCGAAAGACAACAACGGCGCGGTGCTGCTGGCGATCGGCCTGACGCTACTCGTCCTGGGGCTGTTGGGTTCTTTGTGCGGCAACCTGATCAAGGCGGCCCTCTCGCGCCAACGCGAGTACCTGGCCGATGCATCCGCTGTGCAGTTCACCCGCAACCCAGGTGGGATCACAGGTGCACTCAAGCGCATCGGTGCCGCGGTAACCGGATCGAGGATGCAGCACAGCAACGCTAGTGAAATGAGCCACATGTACTTTTCGACCGGCGTGTGGGAGGGATTCACGGGTCTGATGGCAACGCATCCACCACTGCCGAAGCGGATTCGTGCGTTAGAACCCAATTGGAACGGCAAGTTTCCCGCCGTGCCAAAGACGCCGATCGCACTTACCGAAATCGCCGGAGCCTCGGGCCTTGTGGGTGCGGCCGCTGCCGTGGACGAAATCCCTATCGAAGTCGTCGAACACGCGGCCGATCACGTCGGCAACCCAACGGAGAACCACCGCCAATACGCTTACGAACTCGTGCGGGCGCTGCCACCCGAGATCGTCGAAGCGGTTCACGAACCCTACGGCGCGCGCGCCGTGATCTTCGCGCTGCTGCTGGACGAGACCGACGAAGTGCGACGCGTGCAGATGCAAGCCCTCAGCGAAACGATTCGGCCCGACATTGTCGAGCTCACCGCAAAACTGGCCCCAACCGTCAGAAAGCTGGACGCGCGGGTGCGGCTGCCGCTGGTCGACATGTCGCTAGCCGCGCTGCGTGCGATGGCCAAATCGCAATATGTCGAATTCACACGCGCGTTCCAAAAACTCGTCGAGGCCGACCAACGGCTGGGCCTCTTCGAATGGACGCTGGCTCGAGTGTTGATGCGGCACTTGCACCCACAGTTTGAAGAGGCCGCCGCGCCACGGATCGCCTACTACGGACTGCAGCGACTGGGAGGTCCCTGTTCGGTGTTGCTGTCCTCGTTGGCCTATGCCGGCAACGACTCCGACGAGGCCCGTCGCGCCTTCGCCGAAGCCGCCACCCATTTGCCCAAGGCGAAACTCGAGCTGTTGCCGCCCAGCCAATGCACCTTGTCGCACCTCGACAAGGCACTCACCGAGTTGGCGAAAGTCTCGGCGAAGCATCGCGAACGCCTGATCGACGCGTGCGCAGCGGCCATCTGCGCCGACGACGAGGTGAAGATCCGCGAAGCCGAGTTGCTCCGCGGCATCTCCGACATGCTCGACTGCCCGATGCCGCCACTGCTGCCGGGTCAAAAGGTAAGGAAATGATGGAGCCAGGTGCGCAGATTGACCTGCTCAAACGTCGTAGCGACCTGTTGCGTCAATTGCGACGGTTCTTCTACGACCGTCAGTTCGTCGAAGTTGAAACTCCGCTACTTGCCCAAGAGGTCATCCCTGAACAGCACATCGAACCTCATCGGGTTTCAATAGCAGGTGGGCAGAAGTTTCTCCAGGCTTCCCCCGAATTGCACATGAAACGGCTGGTTGCCGCTGGGATGCCGGCAATCTTCCAAGTCACCCGCTCGTTTCGCAGCGATGAGCACGGACAGCTGCACAACCCCGAGTTTACAATTGTCGAGTGGTACCGTGTCGGCGACGACATGCAGTCGGGCATGCAATTGCTCGACGAGCTTTGCCACTCGATACTAGATACAAGCCGTGCGGAGCGAACGACCTACGCCGACGCGTTTCGTAAGTATGCGGGCCTCTGTCCGCTCACAGCGACGGTCGACGAGTTGGCTGCTCGCGTGAGCGAACTCGATATCGAGGTGGCCAATAGTTTTCGTTGCGACGACCGAGATGAATGGCTAAATTTGCTGTTGTCGTTCTGCGTGGAACAAAATCTCGGCACAATCGGACCAGAAATCCTGCACGACTACCCGGCCAGCCAGGCAGCGCTCGCGAAGACTGCGAATAACGCGCAAGGCATTGAAGTTGCGAAGCGTTTCGAGTTGTATTGGAAAGGCGTGGAACTCGCAAACGGCTATGACGAGCTAACCGACGCCATCGAGCTGCGAAAGCGTTTGGATACCGTTAACAATCAAAGACGGGCTGACGGGAAAGAGGCGTTGCCGCTGCCAGAATCGTTACTCACGGCAATGGAATCGAGGCTACCGGCGTGCTCTGGTTGTGCGTTAGGTTTCGACCGACTGGTAATGCTGGCCTGCGGAGCCAAATCGATCAGCGAGGTACTGGCGTTTCCCGACGAGTGAGCACTTCAGGCCGATTCGTCGTCTTCGTCGGGCTCAGGCGAGAACGTGACCGCTTCGTAGACTTCGGCGAGGGACAGCTGGGTCTCGATTTCCGAGAGCGGAATGACTGTTTCCAGACCTTCATAGATCTCGCGATCGAAGCCGCCAATCTCGTTGCGGCGGAAGACGGTCACGAGAGCGGCATCCTGCTCCACCAACAGATAAACAGCAAGCGAAGGAATCGTGAGATACGCGTCTTTTTTCTCCGTTTCGTCAATCCGACGCGTCTTACGTGATAGCACCTCAGCGATGACCACCGGTTGATCCTGAAATGAATCTTCCGCGGGATTCGAATCGCAAATGACCGACGCGTCAGGATAGTAAAACCGCACATGAGTCGACATCCGGATGCGGATTTTTGTATCGGAGTTGTAGGACCGGCACGGCTTACCGCGCAAAGTGGAGTGCAATAACGAAGTAACGTTCGTTGCAATCAGATTATGCACATTCCGCGCACCCGCCATTGCATAAAAAACACCACCAAGGTATTCGTGTTTCGTCTGCGAGACGAGCTCGCCTGCGAGGTAGTCAGCAACTGAAACCAACTGTTTGGAGGAGACGGTAGCCATGCTTTAATCCTAGCCCAAGGTCGGTCGCTGAGCAAGTTCGAGCCGTCAGCGCAGCTTAGCGCACTGCTTGTGGCGGAAGCAATCGATCGTATGATCGTTGACCATGCCGACCGCTTGCATGTGGGCGTAGATGATGGTGCTGCCGACGAACTTGAAACCGCGCTGCTTGAGGTCTTTGCTCAGTTCGTCCGACTCCTTGGTTGTGGCGGGAACTTGCTTCATCGTTCGCCACTTGTTTTGGATTGGTTTGCCATCGACAAACTGCCAAATATAGTTGTCAAAACCGTCGAACTCATCTTGCACTTGCAAGAAAGCTTGCGCGTTGGTCACGGCGGCATTGACCTTTAGTCGGTTACGTACAATCCCAGGGTTTTCCAACAATTTGGCGATCTTTTTGTCGGAGAATCTCGCCACCTTGGCGGCGTCGAAATTGGCGAAGGCCTTGCGATAGCCTTCGCGCTTGTTGAGCACCGTCGACCAACTCAGCCCCGCTTGCGCGCTCTCGAGTGTGAGGAATTCGAATTGCTTTTGATCATCATGCACCGGCACGCCCCATTCTTCGTCGTGATACTGCTCGTACAATTCACAACTCGAATAGGACCACTCGCAACGTTGCTTAACACGTCCCATCACTTCACCCGCTGGTAGACCTGATAAGTATGTGCGTATTCGTTCTTTTCATCCGCCTCGTGCGGTGTCTCCTCGACCAATTGCCAACGGTTCCAATCAACTTCCGGAAACTTCACATCCCCGTCAACGGTCGCATGCACTCGCGTAAGCAACAGCTGATCCGCCCGAGGAAATGTCAGTTCGTAGAGCTGCGCCCCACCGATGACGAACACTTCCGACGAGTCGGCCGGACTGCTATGCGCTTGAGCCAACGCTTGGTCGAGATTCTCAGCCACTCCAACCTCTGCGAAACCGGTCGAGTAGTCTGCTTGGCGCGAGATGACGATCGAAGCCCGTCCTGGCAACGGCCGACCAATCGATTCCCATGTCTTTCGTCCCATCAGCATCACGTGGCCCATGGTGATTCGCTTGAACCGTTTCAAGTCAGCCGACAGGTGCCATGGCAGATCGCCATTGCGGCCGATGACTCCATTCTCCGAGACTGCCACGATCAACGACAGCTTCATACCGCTACCGGCGCCGAGATATGAGGATGTGGATCGTAGTTTTCCAACGTGAAGTCCTCAAACGCGAAGTCGAAGATGCTGTTGACCTCGGGATTGATTCGCATCGTTGGCAATGGGCGTGGCTCGCGCTGCAGCTGCAACTGAGCCTGCTCAAGATGGTTGTCGTACAGATGAGCGTCGCCGAACGTGTGCACAAATTCGCCGCATTTCAGGTCGGTCACTTGCGCAACCATCATCGTCAGCAACGCGTACGATGCGATGTTGAACGGCACGCCCAGGAATACGTCGGCACTTCGCTGGTACAACTGACAAGACAGGCGTCCTTCAGCCACGTAGAACTGAAACAGCAGGTGACAAGGCGGCAGCGCCATCTGCGCTACGTCCGCGACGTTCCAAGCACTGACAATCAACCGCCGCGAGTCGGGATTGGTGCGAATCGCTTCGACGACCTCCGTGATCTGATCAATCGAACTGCCGTCAGGCTTCGTCCAACTGCGCCACTGCTTGCCGTACACAGGCCCCAACTCACCGTCGGCATCCGCCCATTCGTCCCAGATCGAGACTTTGTTCTCCTTGAGGAATCGAATATTGGTCTCGCCGCGCAGGAACCACAGCAGTTCGTAGATGATCGAACGCAGGTGCAGCTTCTTGGTCGTCAGCAGCGGGAATCCCTCCGACAAGTCGAAGCGCATCTGATACCCAAACACGCTGCGGGTTCCGGTCCCCGTACGGTCGGACTTGGAAACGCCACGGTCGAGGACGTGTTGGAGCAGATCGAGGTACTGTCTCATTGCTTGCCCATCATCTCCTCGACCACTTTCGCCAGCAGAGCGGGATTGTCCTGCTGGCGCAGATGCTCGATCCGATCTGGCTTCAGACCCAGCTTTTCGAGGGCCCCGATCGCCTGCTTCCACTTCGTTTCGCGGGCCTTGCCCTCCGCCAGGTAGAGGTCCGTCACCAACTCGCTGAGCCGCTGTAGCGAGATCGCCTCACGGTTATCGTAGTAGTTCTTGATGATCTTCTGTTGATACTTCGAATACTGCTTTGCCATACATTTTTCCGTACTTTTTGGCCCACAGGAGTCCACTTTTCTAGCAACAGTCGGCGCGGTAGATTATCCTACTGAGTTCCTGCTCGTGGCGGTAGCCACAGTGTTCAACATGCCCCGATCTAGCGTAGGTGACTGTCCGTCATGCCGGTGATTAAGTTCGTCAATGAGAAGAAGGAAATCGAAGTCCCCGAAGGCTCCAACCTGCGTACGGAGGCTATCAAGGCGGGCGTCAACGTCCATCAAGGTCTCAATGGACTTGGTGCTGGGCTCAACAAAGTGATCAACTGCCACGGCTTCGGCCAGTGCGGAACTTGCCGCGTGCGCGTCACCAAGGGAATTGAGAACGCGAGCAAAATGGGCGTGCTCGAGAAGACCCGCTTCCGCGTGCCGGTACCGACTCCCATCACTCCGGGCGGTATTGATTGGACTCCCTGCTTGGCTTACGTTGGCAACGAGGAAACGATGCGGTTGTCGTGCCAAGTAACAGTCCATGGCGACATGGAAGTCGAAACCGGTCCCGAGATCGATTTGTTTGGCGAGAACTTCTTCAGCTAGTGAGTTGTTCGTTGTTTGACGCTAGTTGCTAGTGAATGCAGATCAACTAGCACACAGCACACCAGCGACTGGCAACTCCCATGAAACAACTCGTAGCAATCGTCAAACCGTTTCTGGCTGAGAGGATCCTCGAAGGCCTCCGCCGCGCGCCACTGGAAGCCGTCGAAGTCTGCGAAGTCAAAGGCATGGGGCGCCAGAAGAGCTACCTCGACCAATACACTGACAGCGAGTACGCGCTGGCCTTCTTGCCGAAGGTTCAGATCACCGCCTGGGTCGACGATTCCAGAGCGGAAGAGGTCATTCGCAAGCTCGTCGAAATCGCCCGCACAGGCAGAATCGGCGACGGCAAGATCTTCGTCCTCTCGGCCCAGTCGCACGAGATGATTCCGCTTGCCAGTTCCTGATTCTGATCGGATGACTCGCTTGCCGACAGAATCTACCGGCGCCGAGGAGAGTGCGCTGTCACCGGTCATCCCTGATCCCTCCTCATCGGCGCTAGCGTTGACCACCATCACTCTCGGCGTACGCCAAACCCTCAAGGGCCGCCACCAAAGCGACCGAAAGGCCACAAATAGCCATATTCTCGGCGTTTTCTGGGTATTTCGGACTTGCCAATACTGGCAAGCTGAGGACAATACGTTCTCTATCCGGGCTAGAGAAAGAACGCGTCAAGCAGTTCTACCAATGGGAGTGCCATTGGATGGCCATGCAAATACACACTTCGCAACACGTGTTGCAACTCGTTCAAACTGTATTGCTTTAAACCAAGAAAAGGGATTTAAGATGGCGAAGAAAAAAGCGGCTGCGACCAAGAAACCCATGACCAAGTCTGAGATCCTCGCCTCGCTGTCCGAGTCGAGTGGTTTCACCAAGAAGGAAGTCGCCGGGCTGCTGGAAGACCTAGGTAGTCTCATTGGCAAGAACCTTAAAAAGAGCGGCCCTGGTGTCTTTAACATTCCTGGTCTGATGAAAGTCAAGGTCGTGCGCAAGCCGGCGACCAAGGCACGCAAGGGAATCAATCCGTTCACCAAAGAAGAAACCATCTTCAAGGCGAAGCCCGCTCGTAACGTGGTAAAGATCCTGCCACTGAAGGGCCTCAAAGACATGGTTTAGGGTCGCAGCGAAATCGCGATGGGTCAACGAACCCTCCAATCGCCGGACGGTTGGAGGGTTTTTTCGTTCAGCGCCCTCATCGGTCGCACCACGATTCCCCGCGCGACAGCCAGATCGAAAATGCTTGCAACTGGCCACCCAGCGCTCTATTCTTGAAATCTGTATCGTTGATTCTTGGGCGATCACGATGATGCCCTATCGTGTAGGAAGGAATCGAGATCTGACATTGTCTCGCTTGCCGTGCTTTGCTACTAACCCATTGGGTGCCTCCCCAAAAATCTACGAGGTTCCGCAATCACCAGTGCCTGTTCAGCGTTCTCCGCAATGCCCGCTCGATTCGTACTCTCGCTAGTTTGCCACTTGCTGAACAACGCGCTGCTGATCGGAATTCTCATCGGTGCAAGCGTTTCAGGAATCACCGCCTTCCACGTGACGGACGGCGAATCGGCCCCCGCCAAAGCTGACTTGGTTGAGTTGGAATTCCTCGTGACTCAACGGCACTGTCGGCAGCATGATCGTCGTGACGTGCGCCAACGATCAGGCAAAGACATGCGTCCGCTGCACCGCACCCACGGCTTAGGCCAGGCTCGCGGCGTAGCGACTCCGTCGCGCGCGGAATATGCACTCTGCAACGGTGGACTCGGCACCGCCTTGCGTTGTTAGATTATGCCACTTGCTGCTGCGATGATTGGTCGTCCGATCATAGTGATCGCTCAGACGTACGAGCGGATTGCAGTTTCGCGGCAAGTCGACTGGCAAGTGCCGCTCACCAACTGGAAAATACTATCGCAAGTACCAAATGCGTAGTTCCATTCGCAACCATCCCACCTTGTGAAGGCTCACCGAGGTCAGCATGATTCCCAAAACGCTCAGACAAGACTTCATGTCCTCGATTGTCGTGTTCTTGGTCGCGTTGCCGCTGTGCATGGGCATCGCCATCGCCTCGGGCGTACCGGTCGCTGCGGGTCTGATCACGGGAATCGTTGGCGGCATCGTGGTTGGGTCGATCGCGGGTTGCCCACTGCAGGTGAGCGGCCCCGCAGCCGGCCTGACGGTCATCATTATCGAGATCGTGCAGGAGTTCGGTCTTGAGACACTAGGGATCATCGTGTTGCTGGCTGGGGTGCTGCAACTACTTGCTGGTATCTTCCGACTCGGCCAGTGGTTTCGTGCCGTGTCGCCAGCTGTGATTAAAGGGATGCTGGCCGGCATCGGCGTGCTGATCTTCGCCAGCCAGTTCCACGTCATGATCGACGACAAGCCGCCGGGAAACGGCATTACTAACTTGGTGACGATTCCCAGGGCGATTGCCAAAGCGTTGTCTCCGCCCGAGTTTCTCAGTCAGGAGTCGCGTCAATTCAAACGTCGCACCCTGCTGGCAGTCGGTGAGCTGCATCGTCAACAAGTCGACTTGCAAGAACAAGTCGGCGAACGATTCCCACATCTGCACGATCCGGCCATCGAGTTCAGCGATGCCCAAAAGGAAGCCGCGCGCGGAAGTTTGCCAGCGCTGACTGAAAGACAACAAGCCATCACCGACGCACTGACTGAGATCGTCGGGGAGTTGAAAGAAGAGGATGAGCTTTTAGGTAGCCCCGAAAAGGCCGAGGCTGTCGAGGAGGCAGCGGTTGAGGCCCAGCAGCAGAACGAAGCTGTGCTCGCGAGTTTCGGCACCGATACTCCACGTGCGCTGCTGACGGCTCAAGACGAAGCCGTGGAGAAGCTGGAAGACCTCCTCGCGCAACTAAAGAATCATCATACAGCGGCATACCTTGGCATTGCGGCGATCCTTTCGATCTTGGCCTGGCAGTTTGTTCCGGCTCGATTGAAGGTGATTCCGGGACCCCTGGTGGCGGTGCTCGTCGCAACGATTGCGGCTTCGGTATTGAGTCTGCCCGTCTTCTACGTCGAGATTCCTGATCGGTTATGGGACGGAGTGCACTTCCCGTCGCTAGCAGTGCTGGGCGACGCTAAGTTTTCCACCCTGCTGACGACCGGCTTGCTTGTGGCCGTTGTTGCGAGTGCCGAAACCCTGCTGTGCGCGACCGCCGTCGACCAGCTTCACGACGGGCCACGGACCAACTACGACCGAGAACTGTGTGCCCAAGGCGTCGGCAATGTGATCTGTGGCTTCCTGGGCGTGCTCCCGATGACTGGCGTAATCGTCCGCAGTTCCGCCAATATTCAGGCTGGCGGCAAAACGCGTCTAGCGGCGGTGTTACACGGCATCTGGCTCCTAATTTTCGTGGCCGTGCTGGGGTTCTTGCTCCGGCAAATCCCGACCGCCAGTCTGGCCGCGATTCTGGTGTACACCGGCTTCAAGCTATTCAATGTGAAGGCCATTCGTGATCTGGCAAAGTACGGCAAGAGCGAAGTGTTTATCTACGCGGCAACCGTCACGATGATCGTGTGCGCCGACTTGCTGACAGGAGTCTTGGTAGGCATCGCGCTGGCAGCCGCGAAACTGCTGTACAACTTTTCTCACCTGGACACTGATTTGCAGATCAACCAGGAAGAAAACTCCGCCGTGCTGCACTTGATTGGCACCGCGACGTTCCTCCGACTGCCGCGTGTCGCCGCCGAACTAGAGAGTGTGCCGCGCGGCATGGAACTACACGTCGACTTCAAAGACCTGAATTACATCGACCACGCCTGCCTCGAATTGCTGATGACTTGGGCCAAGCAGCACGAAAACACAGGCGGTCGGCTGGTGATCGACTGGGAATCGCTGCACGCCAGATTTCAGCAATCACCTGACGGGAGCGGCACTGCATCCGGCCAGACCGGCAAATCTGTCGCCTAGTTTCCAAACCGCAGATCGGAAATGCGAGCCGATCTTTGACGAGCGGCGAGCGCTGCCGCTGGCGCGCTACTCGGTCACTCCTGTTCCGCAGCACTGAACACGCGCAGGAAAACTCCGCGGACCTCGCAGAATACCTCAGACACTTCTCTCGCCAGTTTATCCGTGTCAGAGTATCCGAGCAGGAATGCGAGTTTCGATCGTTCCAGTTGGTCGTCAGGGAACTCGTGTCTTCCGGCGGCATCCATCAAACGAATTCGCGCCTCG
Source organism: Bythopirellula sp. (assembly GCA_965228965.1). Taxonomy (GTDB): domain Bacteria; phylum Planctomycetota; class Planctomycetia; order Pirellulales; family Lacipirellulaceae; genus Bythopirellula. The sequence continues at coordinate 2,152,606 of OZ245849.1, read as the reverse complement.
ATGCTCCGCTGAAAACGATAAGCCTCGCCCAGAAAATCAGCGTCTGCGGAAGTGAGGATCTCCTCCTGCCTGAGCGCCGCCAGGCCATCCAAAGTGCCGGTCTTCAGGATCGAAGGAACGCGTTGCCCGTGCATGAGTTGGAGCATCTGCACAATGAACTCGGTATCCATCGTACCGCCGGCTGCGCGTTTCAAGTTTCGTGGGGAAGCGGTCTCCTGGAGTTTGAGTCGCATTTCCCGAATTTCGGCTGCGAACTTTGGCTGCCAAGGCTGACAGAACATGGCTGCCTGCACTGCCGCTTTGGTGCGCTGTTTGACAGCGGCAGAACCGGTGATTACTCGGGCCTTGCATAACGATTGGCGTTCCCAGAGCTGACCATTGCCACGAGTAAAGTAGCGGACGAATTCGTCCAACGATACGGCGAGAGACCCGCTCTTACCGGTCGGACGCAAACGCGTGTCCACTTCGTACAAACGTCCATATGGCCCAAACGAACCCGCCTGTTTGATGATGCGTTGTCCAAGCTCGCTATAAAAATGCTGATTGGTCGTCGCACTCGCGTGCCCACGACCGTTCACGACCGTCATCCCATCCGCTTCGTACAGAAAGATGAGATCCAGGTCACTGTGGTAGTTGGGCTCACGACCACCGAGCTTACCCATCGCCAGCACGACGAACTCGCAGGGCCGTCCGACTTGATCGTGGCCGGGATGAAATCGGAGTTCGTCGGTCGCTTCTGCGGTTTCTTTGGGAGGCTCCCCAACGTGAGGCTCACCGAGCTTATCCAACAGTCGACTTGTCTCGGTAGCGATGATCTGCTTGAGACAAACTTCCGCGATATCCGATAATTCGGCGTGGGTCGCCTCGATATCGTCCTTACCCAGAATATCTCGCACACCGACTCGTAAATGCTGTGCGTGCTTGAAGCTGTGTAAGATCGGCCCCACATCTTCCGCGCCCCGAATCAGTTCCGACAAGCTCTGCTCAAGGGTGTCGATGCTCGGCAAGTGGTCAATCAGCAAGCTATCGAGTAGCTCGTCGATCATGCCCGGATTGCTAGTAAGAATCCCAGACAGATACGGGCATGCCGCGCACAGAGTGACGTACAGGTTCAGTGTCGGGTGGTTGCTACTGAACAGTTCCCACAGCGCTGCCTTGCCGCCGATCGAATCGCTGACTCGACTCAGAGTAACCAACGTCGCATCTGGATCGGGGGTTTGGGCAATCGCCGACAAGAGTCGCGGTGCGATCGCAGCCAAGAACAGTCGGCATCGCCGCGTCGACAGAAACGGAATCCGCTCGGCAGCAAGTGACATCAGATTCGAGTACGCCGCCGGGATATCCTGAAAAGGGTATTGCCCCAACACATTCGCAATCGTCTCGTCATCAGGATTGGGATTGTTAACAAGATCGACCTCGGGCTCCGTCTCGGCGTCTTCTCCAAAGGCATCGTGGAGCAAGTGCGTCAATATCTTATGATTGACTTCCGTCCGCTGCTCATAATCAGACTGGAATGCCGCGATCGCCGATGACTCCGGAGAATCGACATAACCCATGCGCCGAGAGACCTTGATCAACCCTTGCTGCGAGATCGGCAACGTGTGCGTCTGCAAATCGTACATGATCTGCAATCGATGCTCTAGCTTTCTTAGGAAGCGGTAATTCTCCTCCAGCAGCATGCGTTCCTGGTGGGTTAAGCCGCCAAACTGCTCCAAGCAACTTATCGCATCCAAGGTATTCCCCGTGCGAACTCCCGGCTCAACGCCGCCGCTCACGAGTTGGAGGAACTGAATGACGAACTCGATATCGCGAATGCCTCCGCGTCCGAGTTTCACATTGGTGCCCAGTTCTACGGACTCCGAAGCGTTGGCCTCAAGATTTCGTTTCAATAACTTGATGCCGGCAATGTCGGCAAGTGTCAGATAGCGACGGTAGATCCATGGCTCCAGTTGATTGAGAAAGTCATTTCCCAGGTCCAGATCGCCAGCGATCGGACGAGCCTTGACATACGCCTGACGTTCCCAGGTACGGCCGCGCAAGTCGTAGTAGCTAAGCGCTTTATCAACTTCACTGCAAATGGGTCCTTGTTTGCCTTCGGGACGCAATCGCATGTCTACACGGTAGGCGAAGCCCAAGTCTGTGTTGTCGCTTAGTAGCTGAATCAGGTGCTGGGCAACACGATTGGCATAGTCTTGCGAAGCGGTCTCACGCCGAGAGTGGGCGGAATTTGTGGGTTGGAACAGAAAGACCAGGTCAACGTCGCTCGAATAGTTCAGTTCGAGCCCGCCCAGTTTACCCAGCGCCAGCACCGCAAAGCGTGGAGGAGAGAACGGACTGCCGTTGGTTTTGGTAAACCGCTCGGCGACCGACTGCTTGGCAAACTCCAGTGCACCCTCGACCAAGGCATCTGCGACATACGAGAGCTGACGGGTGATGGTCTCGACCGGCAATTCTTGGACGATATCGCCGTAGGCAATGCGGAGGTGTTCGCGCCGTTTGAATCGTCGCAGCGACGCGAGAACGTCCGCTTCGTTGTTCAGACCGCGCAAGCTCTCAACAAGTTCCTCGACCAGGGGTTCGCGCGCGACGGGCTGACCCTCAGTCATACGCAAGAGGTCGTAGCTTTCCGCATCGGAACACAACTGATCGCTAAGGTGCTGGCTACTGTTGAACATCAGCAGTAAGTTGGGCAACGACTGGCGATCCCGTTCGAACAGAGCAGCCGCCGAGAGGATATTACGCGACGATAAGAGAAATCGCTCTAAGTTGTTGAGCGCCATGTCGGGGTCGGCCAGCTGCGGAGCCGACTGCTGAAACTGCTCGCAAATCGTGCCCAGGAGATCAAGTGGCATTCCTGCCTTGGCGAGTCGCAGGAGGTTCGCATGCGCGGTGCGCGGTTGGGTGATTCCGAGACTCGTCAGCCAGGGTTCCGCATTGGCGAACGAATCGAGCAGCGAGTGAATCTGATCAACTTGCATCAGCTATTCAACAAAGAAGCAGTCAGCTAAGTGCCGAGCGAGAACAATTCGGGACCGACGTGCTGAGTGACGACCGTACCGAACAGTGTATGTGCATTCGCATCATAGACCGTCACCGGCAAGATCTGCCCGACCTGACGTCGATTTCCGTCAAAAACGACTATACGGTCGCACATCGTCCGCCCAGTCAGTTGCAACTGCTGTGTGTTGTCCGCCTCGTCGGCTGCTCGCTCCAGCTGCTTCGCAGCCGCTTTGCTAGGTCCTTCGACTAGCACTTCGACCTCGCGCCCGAGAAACTGCTGGTTGTCCTCTTCGCTGATGGCATTCTGTATCGCGAGCAATTCATTGTTTCGCTCTCGCTTCACCTCTTCAGGGACATCGTCTTCGTAGTGTTCCGCGCCCTTCGTACCAGGCCGCTCACTGTACTTGAAGATAAAGCTGTTCTTGAATCGCTGCTCGCGCACCAGATCGCAGGTCATCTGGAACTCTTCGTCGGTTTCACCGCAGAACCCGACAATAAAGTCACTCGTGACCGCCGCATCAGGCATCCACTGACGAATCCGATCCATCATCGCCAGATACTCCTCGACCGTGTAGCCGCGCTTCATCCGCTGCAAGATGCGATTCGACGCGGATTGAATTGGTACATGCAGATACTTGGCACATTTTGGCAAATCACGAACGGTAGCGAGCAATTCGTCGGTCATGTCCTTGGGATAGTTGGTGACGAACTTGATACGCTCGATGCCATCAATCTCGTGCAAGGCATGGAGCAGATCACTCATACGGGTTTCGGAATCGCCCTCCCGGTAGCGGTAGCTGTTAACTGTCTGACCTAAAAGGATGATCTCCTTGCAGCCCTCAGTCGCGAGCTGCCGTGCTTCGGCCAGAATCTGGTAAGGCGGACGGCTTTGCTCAGGACCGCGAACGCTTGGGACGATACAGTAGGTGCAGAACTTGTCGCAGCCGATCTGGATCCGCACGTAAGCTTGAAACGGCGTCGGCCGCATCGCTGGGTCGCGCAGCGGATCGAAGCTTTCGTGGCTCCGCTCAATCTGGTCGCGCGAGCCGTCTTTGCGTCCGAGGCTGACTTCCATCTGCGGACCGCTACCGGCTTCGACTCCGGCGATCAGGTCAGGCACTTGGTGTAGTTGTCCCGGACCGACGATTAGATCAACGTAGGGAGCACGTTGGAAAATCAGCTGCTGATCTTTTTGTGCCATGCAACCCAGGACACCAATGATCTTGTTGGGCTGCTTCTTTTTGGCATCCTTTAAGCGTCCCAGGGCACTGTAGATCTTGTCCTCGGCATGTTGGCGCACGCTGCATGTGTTGAACAAGATCGTATCAGCGTCGTCGGTACTGTCGGTGAGCTGATAGTTGTGCTTGCGCAAGCTGGCCACGACGAGCTCGCTGTCGAGCACGTTCATCTGGCAGCCCACCGTTTCGATATACAGTTTCTTCATCATGTTACGTGATGTTGACTACTCCGCTGCTACGCCGCACCTCGACCTGAGTCTTCGCTTTCCGGGTTGCCTTGCTTACGTTTCGCATGCTGCTCGCTTATCTGCTGTCGCACGTGATCGACCAATTGATTTCGCCGAGCGGCCATCAGCCGCACCAAAGTCATAATCGCGAGGTATCCCGCGCCTGCGATGATCAGTATGTCCCAGCGATCCAGCACTCGAATCAACTCCGTTTGAAACACCAAATCCCCATGATACACCGCGGTCAGCCTTCAGAGCGAGACGTAAATCCACGAAGGCCGCTATCACTCGCGCCGCCTTCGCTCAATTCAAGCGCGAGTCCTGCCCAAATGGCGTCGCTGGCATGGCAGCCTGCCGTTTCTGCATGACCGCTCGAACTTTGCGTCGCGTCCACCAGCCAATGCGCGTGCCGGAGATATCGATCGACTCGAGATCGAGAATCGCATCGACAATCCACAACGCGTCCTTGGTGATCGGCGTTCCCGACAAGTCCAAATGATCCAGTTGCTGAAATACCTCTAGCTGCAACACGGCCTCATCGCTTACCTGGCAGCCGGGCAATTCGAGCCGAGTGAGCCGGCTCAACACATCACTTTGCTCGACCATGTAGGTGATCAACTCGTCTGCCCTGGTGGAATCCTCCAGACGAATGGCCGTGATCGCTTCAGTAAGCTGCGCGAAATCGCCAAACGATTGCTTTAGCCAATCTATCGCATCGTTGGTGACCTGGGCACCAAATTCCTCTAACTGTTCGACCACCTCGCCGACCTTCAAATAGTCTGCCATCTGGTTGGCGATCCAGCGTCGCCGGTCGCTGCGGAATTCGAGGTATTGATTCGCCCGATCGTACGCAGCCTGCAGTTCGTTGAATTCCTCGACGGTTCCACCATGATCGGGATGCAACGCTTTTGCCTTGTTCAAATACGCCGCCTTCACGTCCTCTGCCGCGTAAGGAGGCGCAAGCCCCAACACCACCATGAAATCGGGACGGCCATCATGGGACCGGCTGGATCGGGAACTCGTCATTGGGGGGCTCTCGTCGGGAGGGTCTGCTACGCGTTATTTTAGCAAGCGGAGAAAGTCAATGAAGCCATCTTGCGACTCGCTCCACGCGCCCATGCCGCTTTACCGTTGTCGCGGCTAGAAGTCCAAGGCGGCAAAACGAACTTGTGATTGCAACTTTGATGCCGCAACTTCTGTCGTCTTACGATCGTATCAAAGCAGGTCTTCCGTGATCAGGGCAATCAGCGAACGATCGTTCGTTCGCAACAAGATCCCTATCACCATTCCATCGTGGGACGACAAAACGGCCGCACCGTGCCAGCTGTCGTCTAGCGGCACGCTCGGTTCGACCAGCCAACCGTCCGCTTCGACCGTCAGTCGAGGCGCAGCCACCGGGACAGTCTTTTCGGCACTGCCACAAGTAATCACTAGCGGCTCAGGCTTGGTGGCTGCACGCAGTTCATATTCTGGCCAGGTTGCTACCTGTGCATCGATTTCTATATCTAGCCGACCGCAAGCCAGAGAATCGGTCTGCTTGAGATCGGCAAGTGGCAACTCGGCCTCGACTCCGGCAAGTTCAAGCTGATACTCCGCGTCCTCGGCACCTGTCAACACGTTTGCTGGGCCGAGCAATCGACCGTCCTGCAGCAGCAACAGCCAACCTCGTTCTCGTCCAGCACCAAGTGCTCCAAGGGCGCTCGATTGGGTGCGAATGCCCAAAACCGGCCGGGGAGTCTCTACCCCTTCAGGCAGCGTCGCGTTGCCAAGCGCAACCCTGGGCTGCCACTGTAGCCAATCTTCACGCGGTGATTTGTGCAGTTCGAATCTCTGACCTGTCGCCGCAGGGTTGCCTGGAGAGTTTGGCGTTGCGAAGGCGACGCCGCCCGCCGCGATCGTCGCCAGCGTGTCCGCGTCGAGCTCGATGCCGCTGAAGCCGATTTTCACGTCCAGTCCGCTGCTGCTCCAGAATTTGGTCTTCTCACGAACAAGTTGACGATACTGCGGCTCGATGAAGGCACGCGCTTCGACCGTTGCGGAATCGTTCGTTAACCCGATCGACAGAATCTGTCCGACGGTTACCCCGCGGTAGTTGACCGGCGAGCCTACTTGCAAGCCGTAGCGGTTGCGACCCTCCAGTGTGACTTCTAATCCTTCGGCAATGTTGCTCACCGGCGCCGACGCGACTTCCAGCCCATAAAACTGTTGGCATACTGGTGCGCTACTCGGCCCTGGCAACACGCCCACGAATCGCCCGGCGACCAAGGTATCAAGCCCACGCACCTGACCGATGCTGATGTTGGGACGCTCAATCCAGAAACGGGTTCCTTCACGCGCGATATTCGCCGACGCTTCCGAGAGCTGAATCTTCACGACGACGCCTTCCAGCTCCGGGGCCAAGACAATCTCTCGCACTTCCCCGACAGTGATGCCACGATAGCGCACCGGGTCACCCGCTTCCAAACCGTGACCTTCCGCGAACTGCACGTCGATCTCGGGACCGCGACCGCCCATTTGCCAGACGACTAATCCGCCTGCCACGACCGCACAGAGAATCGTCAAGATCCACAACCGCGAAACAACCAGCTGCGCCACCTGCGCAGAGGAACGCTGAGTCTTGATCGTCGCCTCGGGGAATTCTTGCTCGTCTGCCATAGAGGATCGCTTTCGATAATCGCTTTGCAAAAACCAACGGACTAAATCGTAGTCGGACTGGTCACATGCGCTAAGATTGGCTCAGTCCGCAGCTTTCGCGCTCAGTCTTGTGCCACGGTTCGACTCACCATCCCAGATGGTGTGAGGATCGAAGCAAATCGACGCCAGCATACTCATCGCGACGCACAATACAAATGCCCACACGGCAGGCCCGAAGTGAAATTCGACCAACGTGCCTAGCTTCACCAGCATCACCATGAATGCCAACAGCATGACATCCATCATGCTCCACTTGCCCGCAAACTCCATCACACGATAAGTACGTGCCTTGTGTTGGCTATGCATGAGACCCAGCAGGCTGAGCTCCAACAGCAAGAGTATTTTTACCAGTGGAAACACAATCGAAAAGAGCATCACCACCCCGCCGACAAACCAGCTGCCCTCCCGCAATAGATCGATCGTGCCCCAAAGCAGGCTCGATTGATAGTGCTGGCCGAACTTCTCAATTCGCAGGATGGGAAGCAAGATCGCTGGCCAATACAAGATGAGCGCGGCCGCAGCTGCGGCCGCCGTGCGGCTGGCCGAGAGCCCTGGGAGCGTGGCAATGCCCGCACCACAACGCGCGCAGCTGGCCGACTGATTCGGCTCGAGCGCCGGCAAACGATGAATCTGACCGCAGCAGTGACAAGCTTTCAATTGCATGGCGGCCTACTCCAATCGATCGCCAACCTGGATGGCGCTGCCACGCAAAAACTCATCGGCTTGCATCGCGCGTTTGCCGGCTGGTTGGACTTCGAGCAACCGCAAGCACCCGTCGCCGGTCGCGACGATGAGTTCCGCATCGCACTTCTGAATCGTGCCCGGCTGTTCCGGAGTATCCGCTTCGGTAGTTTCGACGCGATGGACAATTAGTCGCAAAGGCTGACCATTGTCACGCTGCCAATTCGTGAACGCGCGTGGCCAGGGATGCAGGGCACGCACTTGGTTCTTGATTTGCACTGCCGATCGCGACCAATCGATGAGACCCATCTCCTTAGTGAGTCGCGGTGCCTTGGTCGCCTCGCTGTTGTCCTGAGGAACTGGTTTTGTGGTACCCGCAGCCATCTGCTCGACGACTTGCAACACGAGATCGGCTCCCAACTCGGCCATGCGGGCTTCTAGCTCTCCAGAGGTCTCGAACGGATCGATGGGAATATGCTGCACACCAAGGGCGGGCCCCGCATCGAGTCCTGGGGTCATCTGAATCACGGTGTTGCCAGTCGCGACGTCGCCGTTGAGCACCGCCCATTGCACTGGCGCTGCGCCGCGATATTTCGGGAGCAGCGAACCATGCAAGTTGATGCCGCCAAGCCGAGTGGCCTCCAACGTGGCAGACTTGAGGATCTCGCCATAGTCGCAAACGACCAACAGATCCGCCTCGTAGCCGGCAATCTTAGCGCGCGCCTCCTCACAATTAACCGTCTCGGGTAGCCATGTTTCGATGCTAAGTTCTTCTGCCGCCACGGTCACCGGCGCCGACTTGGCTCGCCGACCGCGCGGCGGACGCGACCCGGCGCACAGCACTTCATGCTCCGAAGCACGCAACGCACGCAACGACGGCACCGCAAAGGGACCGGTTCCCAGGACAACGATTCGCATGAATGCGTGCTTCCCCTGTGCGCTAGCGTTGAAAGATTGGCAAAAGCTGGTTCGACGCGTTCAGCGCGATCACGCCGATGGCGGTGGTGTAGGCGTTACCCCAGCGGCTATTGCGGCCGCGACTCTCGCGATCCCAGCTACCATCTGGGTTCTGGTTTCGCACCAGCACCTTCGACATCGGTGGAAAAAACTCGCTCCAATATGGGTCGCCTAGCTGATACATCGCCTGACTGCACGTGAGCAGACCGTAGAAGTAACGATCGGATCGTCGCGAGTTCTCGTCTAAGACTCTTCCGGCAGCATTGTAGTGGTCGAATCCCGCTCTGAGAATCCAATCACCTGCCTGCTGGGCCTCATCCGTATGATGCATACCGGAATGGGCGAGTGCGAGAATGCCAGCACCCGCCAAACCGCGCGAAGACCGGGGCCGAGGCTCCGACTTGTAGCAAAAACTCCCTAGTTGCGGTCGGAAGGTGCGTCGCACGTAGCCGATTGCCCGCTCAATGCGACGCTGCTCGATGTCGAAACCGGCATTCTTCGCCGATCGCATGAACATGAGCTGCCAACCAGTAACTGAAAGATCGGAATCGTATTCGCCATCGTCGTCCACGTAGCGCCAACCGCCCCGATCGGCGGGAATATCTTTGGGCCAATCTTGCATCTGAAACGTAACGTCCAGCGCTCGTTCGATCACCGGCTGCATGCTTCGAACGCGATCGGAACCAGCCATCGCGTAGGTTTCACTCAGAACCAGTCCCGCGATCGCGTGATTGTAGCTGGCCGCAACACCGATCCGATGCTCGATATTATGCCTGGTTAGCTGTGGTCCATTCGGCCCTAGTCTCGCGAGCAATCCGTTTGGTTTCTGGCATTCGGCAATGTAGTCGAGCGAGCGATCAACTACTTTGCCATACTGTCCCTCGCCAGGTAAATGGCCGTGCGTCAGAAAAGCCAGCGCGACCAGTCCCGTGACGCCGGGCTGCCCGTGTGATTGCGTAGGAAATGAACCGTCCTCCTCCTGTTCGCTGGCTAGCCACCGCAGGGCTTGCTCTACCGATTCGTTGACTTCCTCCCACTCGGCCTCGCTGAGAACGTCTGCAGGGGCGCTGCCACGCCTAGGTTGGGCATGAGAAGCGGTCGCGAAAAGCGCCAAGCATAAGGTGAGCATGATCCGCAACATTCCCTGCTCCTCTGCCGAAGTGGCAAATACTAAGTTCTCAGCTTCTCCAGCTCTGCCAAACGAGTGGCGATCACTTCATCGTCGGGCAACTCACCACAATCGCGCTTACTTTGGAAGTCGATCTCAAATTCTTCCAGTTCCCCCCGCACGTCGGCCGCCTGAGTCGGAGACAAGCGGTCAATAAAGAGCTTGCCGTCCAGGTGATCGGTTTCGTGCTGAACAATGCGGGCGAACAAACCGTCCAACTCCGCGACAAACTGTTCGCCCTGCAGATTGTAAGCTTCGATCGTGATCTTCTCTTTCCGCACGACGGGTGCCTGCACGCCCGGAATGCTCAGACATCCTTCATCACCTTCGACCTGACCCTTACCCGCCTTGAGCACAGGATTGATGAACGCATACTCGGCCTCTTTATTGTCGGGATCGCCCGTTGGATTCGCGACGAACAACCGATACGGCAGATCGACCTGATTGGCGGCCAATCCGACACCTTCGTGCTCGTACATCAGTGCGAACATCTGACTGATCATGTCGCGCAGATCAGCGTCGACTCGCTTCAATGGCTTCGAGACATGACGTAGGGTTGGATGGGGATAATGAACAATCTGTAACTTCAACGGTCTGCCTAACTTATTTGAATACTGCGAATGTGTGCGACGACGCGTCAATTATAGATCAGATCCGACAGCGGGCGTAGGTCTGCCACGATCACCGAATCACCCGCATTTGCGTTGACGCTGTGTAAACCGACTGCCTAGAATTCTAGGAGTAGGCTGTGCTGGCCTGCCCGTCCTGGCTTCGTTCTCCATTGCTGACGCATGGCCTTATTTCCCGAGAGATTGCCCTCCGATCGTCCGCTCGGCTGGCCAGCTTGGTGTACTTCGCTGTTTGTTCACGCCGGACTCTTCTTGTTCATGCTGTACACGCTCCGCTCGTTGCCCGTGCGGGGAGCCGCTGAGGAGTCGACCCGCGAGGTCGGCATCGTCCTGAAGCAAATGGACGACGACGGGCCAATGTTTGTCGGCCCCGACCAAGAAACAGACCAGCAGGCGGACTCTGCTGACAACTCGCAAGCGACCAACGCCGCGGCGGAGCAGATGCTCCAGGCGCTGCCCAACCCGGCTGACATTCCCAGCAGCGATGCTGCCTTGCCCGAACTTCTCGCCGTCGGCCCCGGCGCGCTCTCGGCTGAACAAGCAGGTGACGTCGGGCAAATGTCATCGGGAGCGGCTCCGTCCCGAGGCTTCAAGAGCAAAGCAACCGTCAGTGTGTTTGGGATTTCGGGCACAGGCACGCGGTTTGTCTATGTCTTCGATCGCTCGATCAGTATGGCCGGCGCGCCGTTGCGCGCCGCGAAGCAACAGTTGATCGCCAGCCTCGATTCACTCGATAGTATTCATCAGTTTCAAATCATCTTTTTCCATCACGAACCGCAAGCTTGGGACCTCACCGGTGGCCAAGGCAGAATTGCGTTCGCGTCGGAGGCGAACAAGCGGCTGGCGGAGAAGTTTGTCGATGGCGTCATCGCAACCGGCGGCACCTTTCGCCGTTCGGCACTGATGCTGGCACTGCGGCTCCGGCCCGACGTGATCTTCTTTCTAACCGACACGGACGACCCGATGTCACAGTCTGATCTCGCCGAAGCCGTCCGACGCGCCCAGCGCGATTCGATTGCGGTGAACACGATCGAGTACGGAGTTGGCGAGGCGTCGACTAGCGATAACTTTTTGATTCAACTCGCACGCGAAACCGGCGGACGCTATGTTTATGTCGATACGCAACGACTCGGTCGCTAACCGGAGCTCAGCCTCTTGATTTCTTCTCTGCTGCCTGTACTCGCGCAATTGGAGCCTTCCGAGCCCGATAGTGCTTGGCGGATCATCCTATCTGGAGGCATCACCGGCATCGCAATCCTGTTGCTGCTAGTGTTGGTCTCGGTGATTGCGTTGGCGCTAGTGGTCGAACACTTCATGACGATCCGCCGCGAAACCTTGATGCCGACGGGACTGGCCGACAGAGTTCGCAAGCTGCTCGCTCAAAACCAAACCGACGAGGCCGATCGACAGTGCGAGCAGTCACCAAGCGCGCTGGGAGTGGTGCTGCAAGCCGGACTACGCGAAACGCCCGGCGGTTGGTCTGCCATCGAAAAAGGGATGGAAGAAGCCCTCGCCGAACAATCGGCTAAGCTGCTGAGGAAAATTGATTACCTGTCGGTGATCGGCAACATCGCCCCCATGATCGGACTGCTGGGCACCGTTGTGGGCATGATTTTTGCTTTTCAGGAGGTCGCTAACACGCAGGGTGCCGCCCGCGCTGCGGAACTGGCCAGCGGGATCTACCAGGCGCTGGTCACGACAGTCGGTGGCTTGATCGTGGCAATTCCATCGCTCGCCGCTTTCGCCGTCTTTCGCAACCGTATCGACCAGCTGATCGCCGAAACGGGACAACAAGCACAGCATGCCATCGCGCCGCTAAAACGCGCCTTTCAAACCGGCGCACCTCAGCCGCCGCCGATCACCGCGCCAGCGCGGGGAGTACGCGGATGAATATCCCACGGCTCGGTCGAAATCGATCGATCAAGTTTAATGTCACACCGCTGATCGACGTCGTGTTTCTGCTAATCATTTTCTTTCTCGTCAGCAGTCACTTGGCTCAACAGGAAACGCAGTTGGAAATCTCTCTGCCAACCGCGTCGAGTATTCGGGATGACGAGTCAGACACGGAACGCGTCACGATCAACGTGCGCGCCGACGGCCAATTGTTGTTGGGAAGTGAAGCGGTGTCGACCCAAGAAGTCGGTCGCCGGTTGGGCATCGAGCGTCAAGAAACCTCTGCGGACCTGGAAGTCCGCATCCGTGCCGACCGCGACCTGGCTTATCGGCATATCGAACCGCTGCTACTCGCGTGTGCCAAGGCACAGATTTGGAACGTATCGTTTGCTGTCGTCGAGAAGCCAGCACCCTGAATTACAACTGATCGCCGCCCATTTTTTTATGCGCATCCCACATTCCTCAACGGTCCGACGCGAATTCGACGTCTCGATGACGCCGATGATTGATGTGGTGTTTCTGCTGCTGATTTTCTTCGTCTGCACTGCCAGTTTTCAAATCGTCGAATCGATCCTGCCCAGCCCGCTCTCCTTGCAGGGTCAGTCGCAATTGCTGCCACCCGAGCTGACGGAGCGCGACTTGGAACGCGTGTTGATCACCGTCGCCCAAGACGCCTCCGAGGTTCGACTCACGGTAAACGGACAGCCCTGCGCATCGCTGCAGCGACTTTCGGAATTGCTGGCGGCGTTGGCGGCGATCGATTCGTCCCTACCAGTGCTGCTCGACATCGAGGGTGAAACACCGTTAGGCACAGCCATCGACGTCTACGATCGTTGTCGACTGGCGAGTTTCGAGCGAATCCAATTCGTCGCCGAGATAGATCAATGAACGTTCCGGAACGCGATCTTGCGATGTGGACAGGATGGATGGTGTGGCTGGTCGCCGTAAGTCATGCTCACGCACAAGTACGCGAAGACCACTTGAGTTCTCGGCCGCTCTATCAGGCAATCCAACAGGCGCTCGATACACTCTCTCAGGCCGAGATCGCACAAGAAGACACAACACTGACGGGCCAACCAGGTGAGCAGTTGGCAACTGCCCGTCAGCAATGTCGAACTGCGATCGCCCAACTCGTCGAGGTCGAAGCGCAATTGGCGGAACTGCTACGCACCGCCTATCAGACGCGCCCTTCGCAACGCGACGCGAACAGCTGGACGGTCACGGAGCTCGAATCACTGCAGAGAAACCTGAAAGTGCAGCTCGCACGCGGTTATCGCAACCAAGCACTCTGCTACGCGGAAGGCTCCGTCGACCGTGTGAATTCGCTGAGTCTCGCCCTGCAGCAACTGACGGAAATCATCACGCAGCCGCTCGACGACGCGAGCATATGGCGCGCTCGCGTGGAGCAGATCGTCTGCCTACGGCTAATGAAAAAGCTACGCGAGGCTGAACGCTTACTCGCCGACTGGCAGTCCGACTCACCGCCTGCGATCATCGCATCGCGCCTCGCCGGTGAACAACTGCAGATCAGACTCGATCAAGGTGATTTCGACAGCGCGCTGCAACTCGTAAGCAATACCCGAGCAAACCCTGAAACCGTCGCCCCGGAGACAGACGACACGATTCTCGCAGTTTTGGTCGCTGCCCAACAACTTGCCGACGCCCCGCGCTCAAAGCAGTTACTGCAACGTGCCCTTGCGCAGTTGCGGCACATCACAGCCAGTCATGGTCCCTTCTGGCAACGCCGAGCGGAGTTTCGCATCGGCCAAGCAATGGCAAACCAAGTCGATTCCGCAGACCCCGAACTGCTCAGCTACGCCGCCACCAGCCTCTACGCCGCCGGCAACTTGGAACAGGCCGTCGCCCTGTACGATCGCATCGCGGCACTTCATGGTGCCAATCAACAGCACGATCAGCAGTTCAAGGCATTGGAAACTGCCGCGGCAATCGTGCGCGACGCAGATGACGGTGGAGACGCGATGCAGCGATTTCGACGCCTCGCCGTGGAGCACTCCGCGCATGAGCGGGCTACGGCAGCCCACCTAATCGCGATTGGCTTGGCCGCCCAATCGGCGAAAGTAGCGCCGCCCGCGCAGCGTACCGCCGCGTTCCAATCGTACTTGGATTTGCTCACTGAGCATCTGAAACTCTGGCCAGATCGACCAACCGCAACACAAGTCAACGGGTGGCTGAGCCAAGCGGAACTGCCTGAGATCGACCGACAACGTGCCAAAACACTGGTGGCGCAAGGCAAAACCGAAGCGGCTCTGGCGCTCTACCGCAAGCTGACCAGCGGGACCTCGCCCGATGCGGCGCTGCTGGAGGGTTACGCGGAACTCCTTGCGCAAAGCTCTCTGGAGCGGGATTTACGCGAGGGTCTCGACGTCTGGCATCAGATCGAGAAACGCAGCAAGCCCGGCGGGCCGCGCTGGTGGCGCGGCCGCCGGGCGCGGCTTGCGTTACTCAAACAACTGGGCGAGGGGGAACAAGCCCAGAAGCTTGAGCAGCTGACAAAGATTCTCTATCCGGCGAGTGATTGACGATTTGCGAACTGCGAAGCCGTCCGTTCGTCATCACAGAATCACAGATTTCGCAATTCAGCATTAGCGCTGTGTCGGATACCACGGTCCTCGCGAGTAGTACACACCGAACTGATGCATGTTGCTAGGCCAGTAGGGTGTGCGATTGAATCCGCCACCGAACGGACCGGGACCGGGATAGTCGCGACCAAACTGATGATCGATGCGGCTGAAGTGTGCGCTAGGCGCGCCCCAGCTCCAATTGGTTTTCATTTGCGCCGTCGGCGGAACAACCAGCGCGACAGGCTGTCCATACGCTGAATGCGCGTAGTTGGCGTGCCAGTTATACATCGGAGCACGACGAGTCTTGGGCCACAAGTAACGCGCCTCGGCGGCGCGGCCGGTGTCTGCAAACATGGCAAGCGCCGACGTTG
The DNA here is from genome assembly GCA_965228965.1 of Bythopirellula sp. GTDB lineage: Bacteria > Planctomycetota > Planctomycetia > Pirellulales > Lacipirellulaceae > Bythopirellula. The sequence continues at coordinate 2,137,166 of OZ245849.1, read as the reverse complement.
CAGCCACTGCGAGAGTAAGTTGCTTAAGCACGATCTGGGTTCCTTGTGCTTGATATTCGTGTGGGGGGATTTTACTTAATTCGTTGCCCTGGCAGATTTCTGCCGGGCGCGGGAGATCTCGTGGGGAACGAATTCACCTTTCATTCGGACCTCGATCCTTTCCGACCCATGACAGCTGGCCTGCTCGGGACGGAACTTCGAGGCGGAGTGCCTAGTAGCGAGGATTCATGTAGTGTGCACAATCCTTGAACAGCAATCCGGCGGTCCGATAACGGATTTTCGATCGCGTCCAGCCACTACCAGGAACGTACCCATAGTGCGAACGAGTGTGCTTGTACAAGTACTCGTGCGGCATCCACGGCTGGTAAGTTGTGTAGGTGTGCCCCACCAACGGCGGCACAGGTAGCGGCGAGATGTACATTTGCGCGGCCGTGCCACTTGGGTTGGGTCCAACGTAGTAGTTGGCGAACAAATCGTTCTTGTCTTGGTAGCTGATGTGCCGTTTCCAGAGGCCTTCAACAGCCTCGGCAGTTTGGCAGCATTGCAGAACGCCTGCCACCAGACACACGACCATACCGGCGCGGGTTACACGGGTGAGCATGAATCGCCTCCTTGCGATTTTTCCTGATCACGCGAAACGGAAGCGCACGCGAGGGTGCGTCAAGCGAGAATCAGGGGGTGGGTCTTTGGGGTTCCGCCGAACGGGGTAGGTGGCCGCGAAAGCCGAGGTCCGGCGAGTGGGGTCTCTAGGATACGATGTCGGCCAGTTCGGGTCCTGACGATCAGTTTTTATGTGCGGGAATTAGTGGTGGATTCAATCGTGACGAAAACCGAATTAGCAAGAATCGCGGCCCCGGCGCGCTCTGGGGCGAAGCTCGCTTTCTCGCTATAATTTACGCAATCATTACACTTTTCCATCGGAATTGCTTCCGGCACCAAACACCGAACTGGGAGACGTCGCCTTGGCGACCGCGAAGAACAAAAAGAAGAAGCCTGCGAGTCCTACGCGAACAAAGGCGACTCGCTCCAAGCCAGCCACTCACTCGTCGAACGGAGCCCCCAAGCGTCGTAGCACGGCCAAAGCGATGGCCGCCAGCCAGCGCGATATCTCGGTAAGTGAGTTTTTCGCCAAGAATCGCCACTTGCTCGGTTTCGACAACCCTCGCAAGGCGCTGCTCACCACCGTCAAAGAAGCGGTCGACAACTCGCTCGATGCGTGCGAAGAAGCCGGCATCTTGCCCGAGATCTGGGTTCACATCGAACAGACCGCCAACAACCGCTACAAGGTCGGCATCCAAGACAACGGCCCCGGCATCCTCAAGAAGCAGATTCCGCTGATCTTTGGCAAGCTGCTGTATGGCTCGAAATTTCATCGCTTGCGCCAGTCGCGCGGCCAACAGGGAATCGGCATCAGCGCCGCAGGGATGTACGGAGTGCAAACCACCGGCAAGCCAGTAAAGATTATTTCCAAAGTCTCGGTGCGCAAGCCGGCCCACTACTACGAAATTCAGATCGACACGAAGACGAATCAACCGAAGATCCTCAACGGCAAAGGCGATGGCATCGATATCCCCCCCGGGGACAAAGGCAACACGTACATCGAGAAGCACGGCATCGAGTGGGTCGAACAACCGCACGGCACGCGCGTGACGATCGAGTTGGAAGCCAAGTTCGTGCGTGGACGGGGCAGCGTTGACGAATACCTAGAACAAACGGCAATCGCTAATCCTCATATCACGCTACACTATCTCGACCCCGACGATTACGAGTACGACTACGAACGCTCCGCCAAGGTGCTGCCGCCCGAGCCGAAGGAAATCAAACCGCATCCCTACGGCGTCGAGCTTGGCCGACTCGCCCAAATGCTTGCCGATTCGGAACCGATGAGCGCGTCAGAGTTCTTCCGCACGAAGTTCTCACGCGTGACGGGCCCGGTCGCCAAGAAGATCTGCGAAGGCTCCAAAGTCAGCACGCGCATCAACGTCCGTAAGCTCGATCGGTCGCACGCCGATAAGCTCTATCACACGATCCAAGAAACCAAGATCAGCCCTCCGGCGACCGATTGCATCTGCCCCATCGGCGAAGAACTGATCCTCAAAGGCTTGCATCAGGTGGTACCCGGTGAGTTCTACGCCGCCGCCACGCGGCCGCCCTCCGTGTACCGCGGCAACCCGTTCCAAATCGAAGTAGGCTTGGCCTACGGTGGCACGGCACCAACGCAAAACGTGACCGAGGATCTGTTGCTCGAGTTGCTCGAAGAGACCGACACACGTACTGTCCGCCAATTCCTGATTCACACGTTTAATGGCCTCGGCGGCGAAGCTGCCGATAAGCTCGTCAAGGAAGCCGGACTGAAAACGCGTCAGAATCCCAGCAAGCTCAAGCCCAAAGAGCGGCAGAAACTCTATGAGGCGATGAAGAACGTGAATGTCGCCGAAGGTCAGCAGATGGAAGTGATGCGCTACGCCAATCGCGTACCACTGCAATTCCAGCAATCCGCCTGCGCCGTCACGCAAACTGTGCTGAACACCAACTGGCGAGGATACGGACTCAGTCAGTCGCGCGGCGCGATGCCCAAAGGGCCGGTCACCTTGATGGTGCACATCGCGAGCGTGTGGGTCCCGTTCACTAGCGAGTCGAAGGAAGCGATCGCCAATTACCCAGAAATCCAGAAAGAGATCCGCCTCGGCTTGCAATCGGTCGGACGCAAGCTAGGGATGTATCTGCGTCGACGGCTCAAGGTTCGCCAGCAATCGGACCGCCGCGAGATCTTCCTGCGTTACCTCAAAGAAGTTTCGACGGCGGTGAGCGAAATCAACGGCGCAAAGCGCGATGCGTTGTACGATCAGTTGGTCAAAGTGGCCAAGAAACACACGGCCGAAGCTGACATGAAACTCGACGACCGCGGCCGCCCGATCGACGAAAAGCCCGAAGACATGAATCTCGGTGACAACGTCCTGATTGTCGATCCCAGCCAACACAAAGCGGCGATTAATCGGGTGGAAGCGGGTGAAGAAGTTCCCGAAGCTGAGTGAACTCCCGCGAGAAATCAACCTCCGCTGACACTTAAGCTCGCAATTGCCAATACTCTATAGACAAGGTTGTGCCCATTCCGATGGCCAAAAAACGCCCCGCCGCAGCGACCACTCGCAAACCCAAAGTCAAACTCACGCCGCGCGACAAGAAGACCATGGCCCGACTCACCGGTCTGGCCGATCGCGTGGTGAAGGCCGCCGACGCACGCCGCGACCCGAGCGTCGATATCCCCTCGCGCACGCTGTCGAACGTGCGCTACAGTCCTCGGAAGAAGATCATCGAGATGGGCGGCAACAAGAACCGCCGGCAGCTGTTCGATCTCTCGCAAGCAAAGGCCTACATGCGCACGATGCTCGTGGCCAGCGGTTGCAAGCAGTTGCTCGATCAGGGCAAGACGACCAGCCTCCGGGGTTTGTTTTATATGCTCAAACACACGATCGAGGGTGCCAAGGAGAACACCTTCGACGATCAGAATGAGTGCGACACAATCATCGAAGACGTTGAAGTGCTGCTCGACTCGATCCGCGAAGAGCTACATCTGTACGCGGAAAATCGTGGCGCAATGGTCGGCAATATCACGCTCACCGATCGTGGCGACGTCATTAACTGCTCTCGAATGGGTTCGGGTGGCTACGCGATCCCGTCGATTGTCGAACCTGAAGTCATTCAACTCGACCGAAAAAAGTGCGACGCAAAGTTCATCCTGCATGTCGAAAAAGGCACGGTCTGGCAGCGCTTCAACGAGGATCGGTTTTGGGAGAAGCACAATTGCATTCTCACACACGGAGCCGGTCAACCGCCGCGCGGTGTACGTCGACTCTTGTTCCGCATGCACAATGAACTCAAGCTTCCTGTCTACTGCGTGCTAGATAATGACCCTTGGGGTTATTACATTTACAGTGTACTGAAGCAGGGCTCAATCAATCTGGCGTTTGAATCGCAACGCATGGCCATCCCAGACGCCAAGTACCTTGGTCTTCGGAGCCTCGACTATGATCGCTGCGACCTTTCCGACAGCGTCAAGATTGCCCTGAACGACAACGACAAGAAACGAGCCAAACAAATCGCCAAGTATCCCTGGTTCGAAAAGAAGCGCCCTTGGCAGCAAGAGATTACCCGCATGCTGAAGAACGACTTCAAACTCGAAGTGGAATCGCTCATCTCCAAAGACATCAGCTACGTCACCGAAGTCTACGTACCCGAGCGGCTCGAAGCCAAGGACTGGCTGGACTGAGCAGATTTGCCGAGTCGTCGATCGTCCTGCTATCGTCGAATGCACAGACTCGAATAGAGCTCAGTACCTGCCAATCGCACCTTTGCAGGTACCCCGGCTCAAGGCCTTGGCCTGAGATGGAGTATCTCGATTTCAGTTTGGGACGACGAACATTCGATTTTGGCCGGTAAATCGGCCGAATCCCCGGCATTTGGGCCCAATCTGTAACGCTCTGCCACGAATGGCCGTAGTGTGAGTAGAATCTGATAGTTCAATAATCTGCTCACCGATTCGAGGATATTCGATGCGTACCTTGGTCCTGTCGCTAGCTCTCGTCGTCGCCTGTGTGGCTTTGCCGGTACAAGCCCAGTCATCGGGCAGCGCGGCTGACTCCCCGCTCTGGGAGGTTCATCTTCATCTCGAAAAGGCCTTCGCCAGCCCGCTTGGGCAACGCATGCTGCAGATGGTTGAAGCAAAGCAGCCGGACAAGTACGACGACTTGCTCAAACTGTCGGAAGCCATTGGACTCGATCCGACAACCGATATTGGCGAGGTCGTCGTATTCGGAGATGGATTCGGGGAAACTGATGTGACTGTGATTGCTAGCCTCGGCAGCAGCACCGGCAACTTGGAAGGCTGGATCCTTGCCGCCCCCGGTTATCGTTCCGAAGATCTCGACGACAACACACAACTGCACTCCATGCAGCTCGAAAGAAAGGACCGACGAGCATGGTTCGCGCTGCCCCAGCATTCGCCGTCTGGCAATTTCATTTTGGTCGGTTCACTCGATCAGAATCGAACCGTCGATCTGGCTCAGCAAGTACTCTCCGGCAACGCTTCGCCATCCCCGAATCCGTTGCAGGGGAACTCGGTACTTTCATTCTTTATCAATGACCTTTCCGAAGTACCGATAAAGGTCGGCGACGATGACCCGGGTTCCGCAATTATGAGAATCATCCAGCGCATCGGATTGAACGTCGCCAGCGACAACGAAAAACTCGACGTTGCGGTGAACATCACGGCCAACAATCCCGCCAAAGCCCGACAACTCAGTCAGTTGCTTACCGGACTGAAAGCGATGCTGCAACTGTCCGATGAGGACGAAGTCAAACGTATCGCTTCGATCGTCGATCAGATGGTTGTCAGTCACTCGGAAGGTCAACCCGATGTGCAAGCGAACATGTCAGTAACTTACGAAGTGCTGGAAGATCTGATCCAAGATATTGAGAACGAGCAGGAAAGCCGCCGCTGGCCACGATGAACGACTCATCAGTGCACAATCGAGCCTCGAAGCAGGGCGACGTGAGCGAGGAAGATCTCGCCCGTCGCGTACAGCAAGGGTGCGCGAGCAGCTTCTCCGAACTCGCTCAACGACTGCAACCGCGTTTGCTGTTTGTGCTGCAACGTCGCTTGGGTCACCGTGCTGACGCGGAAGACGTTGCGCAGAAAACACTGATTCGCGCGTTTGAGAAGATCCAACTATACGATCCACAACAGAAATTCAGTCCGTGGCTGTTTACGATCGCGCTGCGACTTGCCACCGATCATCATCGCAAGAAGCAACTACCGACGACCGCCGGCGAACCGGCCTACTCCGTGATCGACTCGCAACCAAGTCCAGTGCAGCGAGCGATTGATCAAGAAACCTCACAGGATCTATGGTCGATGGCGGAGAAGATACTGAAACCCGATCAGTGGACCGCCCTGTGGCTATTGTATGGCGAGGGTCAAACCGTCAAGGAAATCGCCAAGTCGCTCAATCGCACCACGGTCTCAGTGCGTGTGTTGTTGCATCGAGCACGGAAGGCCCTGGTGCCGCATTTGGCGAAGTTCGCCGAACTGGAGAGCTTTGAAACTACTAACCGGCCAGTGGAGGGCTTCGCCGTTCCTTCAACCTTGCAGCTTGCGAGGGCAGAACCATGATTCGCTCGTGCTTGGAGTTTCTTGTTAGCCGTTCCATTGATGATGGCAAACCGTTGCCCAGCTGGTTACAGACGCTCGCGCGTCGAGACGACCGATTAAGTGCATTCGCAGAGCAGACAAGCGTCTTAGACAGGGCGCTGCGCGGGACGGCTGCCAAGCAGAGGCGATCGATGGAGAGCGACGAGCCCATCGCCACACTCACATTGCCGCAGCATCTTGAGCCAGCAATCGCCCAGTCGCCGCGAAGCTCGATGAAATGGTATGGGGCACTGGCAGTTGCAGCTCTCTTGCTCGTGATGTTTTCAGCGTCAAGAATCCAACCCACGAAGCCTCAAGTGCATGCGGGCGATTTTTCAGAACAGCTCACGGCGGTCCCAGGCGAAGTGTTACGCGTGCTCAATAGTGCCGCCGCAACCTCGCAGTCGCAACTTCCGCAACTATCTCCGCTCACGAAGCTGTCGCTGCCGGAACTACCCGTCTGGGAGGACTTGGCGATGACGGTCGAGTCGCCTGTGCGTCGCGAACTCGACGTCTGGCAAGCAAGTTGGGAGAAACTGAAGTCGCAAGTTCAGCTCTCGCCTGAATCAGAGACGACGCGCGAACTGTGACCGTGGACCGGTCTCGCTAAGTTGGCGACTACTCGGTTGGCAGGCTTTGTGCGGCACCCTCCGGAGCATTCAGCAATACGCCACTTATTTTCTGACTGCGAATCGCAACCAGCAAGCGATAGATAGCTTCAGCCCCCTGTTGGAACGATAAACCATCAGCGTGGATATTGGAGATACAGTTGCGATCGGCGTCCGTCTTTCCCGGCGCGGGATCGAAGACGACGTACGCGCCCATGCTGCAGGCGGTCGCCAGCCCCGGCCGTTCCCCAATAAGCGTTAACGCAATCGTCGACTTGCACAGCTGGCCAATCTCGTCCTGCAAAGCGACACGCCCATTTCGAACAATACAAATTGGTCCAAGCTGCCAATCCGCTGCAGCCAAGCGCGGTAGTAGCCGCGCGAGGACTGGTTCGACCGCCGTGTGAATCGCGGTGGTCGACAAACCATCGCAGACGCAGATCGCTAAATCGACAGATTCGCTGTCGGCTGTCCTGGCAAGTATCGTCTCACGCGATGCATCGTCCAACTGCCGGCCTAAATCGGGACGCAACAGAAAAGTTGCACGATCTTGGGCTGCCGAGCAACAAGTAATCGTCGGGTAGCCGAGCGAATCGATGGATCGCTGCACAGCAGGGACATCAAAAGGCAGGTTTACCGCGTCCCGCGCAGCCGCGTGCGCCCCTTTGAAATCGAGCCACTCACGAGTCGTCACGCTTCCCCCGGCGCGTCCGAGGGCGATCCTCGCGCGCGTGAGCTTCCGCAGCGGCAAAGTCGCGTCATTGGTAACGATTGCCCGCTTATCCATGCTGCGTCTCCGTCACTTGGATGCCGATACCGCTAGTTTCTTCACCGATTCAACTAGCCGAATTCGTTCCGTAGGCCGTGCTAAACGATGAGCTTGGTCGATGATTTCGGAGCGGATTAGCCACTCTTCGAACTCGGGCGCAGGACGCAGGCCAAGCAATTGGCGCAGGTACTGACTGTCGTGGAACGAGGTGGTCTGATAGTTCAGCATGATATCGTCGGCGCCCGGGACGCCCATAAAGTAGTTGCACCCAGCTGCTCCCAGAAGCGTCAACAGCGTATCCATATCGTCCTGATCGGCTTCGGCGTGGTTGGTGTAGCAAACGTCGCAACCCATCGGCACGCCAAGCAGCTTGCCGCAACAGTGGTCCTCCAACCCAGCGCGCGTAATCTGCTTGCCATCATAAAGATACTCTGGACCGATGAAGCCCACGACGGAGTTGACCAGCAACGGCTGGTACCGCCGCGCTACGGCGTAGGCGCGAGCTTCGAGCGTCTGTTGATCACAGCCATGATGGGCATTCGCCGACAGGCACGACCCTTGTCCCGTCTCGAAGTACATCACGTTCTGTCCGACCGAACCACGTCCCATCTGCTGGGCTGCCTGGTTCGCCTGATCCAGCAAATCAAGCGTGACTCCGAAGCTTGCATTCGCTGCCTCGGTACCCGCTATCGATTGAAACACCAGATCGACAGGCGCGCCAGCGTTGATCGCCTCTAACTGCGTCGTGACATGCGCTAACACGCAGGCCTGCGTGGGAATCTGATACTGCTGAATCAGTTCAGCCAGAATGTTCGTCAATTGAAGCAGTGACTCTAAGGACTCGGTCGCCGGATTGATGCCGATCACCGCATCCCCGCAACCATACATCAGCCCGTCGATGATCGACGCGACTATTCCGACCGGGTCGTCCGTAGGATGATTTGGCTGCAGTCGAATAGCCAATCGGCCCTTGAGCCCCAGTGTATTGCGAAATTTCGTTTCGACTTGGCACCGACTGGCGATGAGGATGAGATCTTGGTTGCGCATTAACTTCGAAACTGCAGCAACCATTTCGGGCGTCAAACCGGGGCCCAACGCTGTGAGCACGTCCGTCGTCGTCTCATAGCGGAGCAACCAATCGCGAAACTCACCAACTGTCAAAGTGGCTACTGGCGCGAAAGCCTCAGCGTCATGCGAATCGATAATCCAGCGTGTGACCTCATCATCTTCGTAAGGCACCAGACACTCATCCAAGAACGCCCGTAGTGGCACATCCGCCAGGGCGAGCTGTGCTGCTACGCGTTGCTTTTCATCTTCGGCGGCAATTCCCGCAAGCGCATCACCGCTTCGGATTGGCGAGGCCTTGGCGAGCAATTCCCGCAGAGATGCGAAGTGATAAACCTCATTCCGCAGTGTCGCTCGATAGCCCGACATTCGCTCAGCACTCCCTCCTGAGCCACTTGCTACACGAAACCAGATTCAGCCGCGCTTGTCGGGTTGAACTCGTTGGTGTGTGCACAGATTTGCCTCGGCAAAGATCTCGACGATGTCCAAAGATCGCTATCACTTCGCGGCAAGATCAACGCAGACGATCTCTTTGTCGTTGCGTGCGAATACGGCGCGATCGGCAAATGCCGGATGACTCCACACAACCGTGCGGCCGAAAGCTCCGGACGTAGTGCTCAATATGTTCTGACGACCGAGTTCCTCGTACCCCGCTTTGCTGAGCTTCGCGAGAATCAGATCGCCCTTTTCACTGAACAACCAATAGCGATCGGTCTCACCCTGTCGTACGAGAAACACCGTACCATGTCGACCGCGTTCTCCTTCGCCAACCGTGGGTGTCTTAGTTTGCCATAGCCGCTGGCCCGAGGCTGGATCGACTGCCACCAGCGCGCTGTCATTCGCGTCGACTCCATAGATCAGTGCGCCATCGTAGATCGGCGAGACGTTTGAACTTGAGATGGACGTCTTGGGCTTGCCTGCCCACAAAATATCCGGTTCTTTGCCGGGACTGGGCAAAGAAAAACAGACCGAAGCGTTGTATCCGGATATGAAGAGGCGATCGCCGGCGCGCAATGGCTGGGCGATCGACATCCCATAGCTGGGCTCGATCGGCACGCTCCACAGTTCCTCGCCAGTCGTAGGGTTCATTCCAGCGATCGCCCGCGGGTAGAAGATTACGATTTGCTTTTGACCAGAGATGGTCATCATGGTTGGCGGACAGTACCCCGGCTCGTTGGCCGAAAGCGCTCGCCATTTTTCCTGGCCGGTCATTTTGTCGAACGCAACCGCGATGCTCCCCTCACCGCCCACAACACAGTAAAGAGTGTCGTCGTCGACCAGCGGATGTGCGGAGTGTCCCCAAATGGGCGTCTTCGCGCCGTAGTCTGCGCTGAATGACTTCGACCACACGACCGAGCCATCGCTGGTACTGACGCAAGTGAGATCTCCCTCAGCACCCAGAACGTACACCCGATCTCCGTCGACTGTGGGTGTGCACCGCGGACCGCTGGGATAGGAGATCTCATAAGTGCGCGGATACTCATACTTCCACAATTCGTCTCCCGATCGCGCGTCGAGGCAACGCAAGCGTTCCTGACCTTCCAACTTGGCACGGGCGTTGGGACGATTCTCAATCTCACCAGCACTCTGCTCGTACTCGAATAGATAGACCTTGCCGCCGGCTACGGCGGGACCGGCATACCCCAGCGCTACGGGAACGCGCCAACGGACGGAGACTTCGCGATCAGTCAAGCCGCTGGGAAGGCCCGATTCGCGCCACACTCCGTCGCGCTGCGGGCCGCGCCACTGTGGCCACTCGTCGGCGACAACTGGTGCGCTCAACGACGAGAGTAGCAAGACCAAAGTCGTGCGAACGACACCACTGATACCAGCCATCTTCCACCTCCGAGTTCCCGCGATGAAAACAAACTTGAGCCTGACGGTGCATTGTATCGCACTCGGCAGTCGTTCAAAGCCGCAATTTCCATCTCACTCGGATATCGTGGACGCCTCGATCAAACCTTCATCTATGGGATGTCGGTCAACCACATCACGAGTGGCCAAGCCAGTATTTTCAGGCCCACTAGAGACGCCCCCAGAGAAGCGAAAAGCACTGCGCCACTGGCTATATCCAACGCGTTGCGAATCTCGGGAGAGTCCTCGGCCGTCACCGCTTTGGCCAGATGCTCGATCGCCGAATTGAACAACTCGGCAGAAATCACCATCGCGATACATACGATCAACACCGCCCACTCGATCGGCGTCACGCCGAGCCACGTAGCAACCGCAACAACTGCGACCCCGACTGGAATGTGGACCAAAAAGCTACTCTCACCACGAACCCCAATCGCCAGACCGCGAAACGCGCACGCGAACTTCCGCCGCCAGCGCGCGATCAACGAACTCGTTTCGCTTTGCGTTTGCCTACTCATTCCGCAGTCCGCAATTCTCAATCGCGTAGTGACATCACTCAACCCCGAAGGCACCGGCCGGGGGCACTTCGATCCCTGTCCGACCCGTGAGGCTGAGTTTCGGCAGGGCTCGCGGTTCGATCATGAACTTGAAGCCCACGTTGTCTTTCCCCTCGTCGACGTTGATTCCCAACGAAACCAGCAGAGACTCGCCAATGCGGGTCATCGTGAATGTTTGGCCGATGTTGCCCGCATCGCTAAAGTCGATCGCGACACTGGCGCTGGAAAGCCATTTCGGGCTGAAGCGATAGTTGTAGCTCGCGAGCAACACGTTGCTGTCGATCGGCCCGTTAATCGACCGTACGCCGAGGTACGCGTTTCCGACGGTGGGTCGGTTCAGCAGCACGCCGCCGGACATCATCCGCAGGCCATCGCCGAAGAAGTCAGCGGCACCATCCGAGACGATCGTAAACCGATCACCCAGGTGCCACCGCAAGTCGTAGTCGAGCAAACCAAAGTCCGCTCCGAAATTGTCGCGGTCCTGGTCTGGGAACCAAGTAACGTTCGAATCGATCGTCAGCCAATCAACGATATGCTCACGGCCCGGCGCTCCACGCTTGGTTTGCCAGCGATGCCGCATGCCACCGCGAACGGTCATCAGGTCGTCAACAATTTCCGTCGATGGCGATGTCACCCAGTTCTGCAGACCGCTACGCAACGCGTATGTTGTCGGAAAAAACTTGGGATCGGTAATGGACGGAGGAAACGCCGGATCGAACACGCGACGTCGGAATTCCGTGATCGAGATGTCGTCCAGCGGATCATAGAGTGGCAGCTCGTCGAAATTTCGATTGGCATCGGAGTAACTAAACTCCGCGTCGAACACCACCTTATGCGCGAGACCATGCAGGTTGAATAATGAGTCCCGAAAGTTCGGGAACACAGCCCAGAACGGCACGCTCGCCCGCACGCCGGTGTTGAGGTACGCTCGCTGCAGGTCTCCGCCGCCGACATCTTCGCCCCAGTGTGCCAGCTCGCCGAGGGCGAAAGGCACAACCTTCACCGGTCCGAGTGCGAGCGGCAAATCGATTTCCTGACGTGTGACGATACGCTCGCCTTCTTGCCCCGCACCGATCTCCCAGGGCAAGGTCACAATGCCAGTGGTATCGTCGTTGTTCAAGTTGGCGTAAGCAATCTGCGAATGCTCGTACCAGGTGAAGCGATCGCCGAATACCGATTCGCCCAACCAGTAGTGATCGGCGCGCGGAAGCCACTGCGTGACGGTGTAGAAATCGTTCTGTTGCACATTCCCTTCGATCGAAAACGCCCGGTTGTCGGTCAGGCGCTTGGCTCGCAGTCCACTTCGTGGATCCTTGTATTCGTCCCACTCCTGCTCATAGTACTGCTCCAGGAACGTCCGATCGCTCAGCCAACCCGATTCGCCCGTAATCTCCCAGCCGCTGCGCAAGCGTTGTCGGTGCCGTGAAAACAAGCGAAAGCGGTAGTCCTCATCGGGCACGACCGCGTTTCGGCCCAGTCCAAGATTGTCGAGACCATCGTCGGCGATGCCCCAAAAATCGATCAGTCCCTGCGCGGGCCCATCGAGACCCAAGAACGATTGCCGGTCGTACTGGAAATCCGTGCCATGTCCGATGCCACGATCGCTGAGATAATCGAGACTCAATCCCCACTCGGTTCCCTCAGGGGCATTGCGAATCCCGAACAACTGATAGGCGTCAAAATCAGTGAGCACCTGCGTACCAAAGATGTTGTCGTTGCCCACACGGATGTTGTCGACAAAGAACGAAGGCTTGCTCAAATCGGTCGCGAAGCGCGGCCAGTAGAACGTCGGAATCCCTCGAATATAGACCGCGTTGCCTTGGCTCTCGGCCAGATAGCGATGCTCGATTTCCGGCTCGCCCGTCAGCGGATTGAACGTCTGCGATTGCAGGTCTTCAAAGGTGATCTGATTCGCACCAAAGCTGTACGCCGGCTCTTCCAATCGACTCGTGGTCACCTCCGCCCCCGTGGCCGAAAAATGGGAGGCATCAAGCTGTCGGATGGCAGCCGCACGTAGTCGTACCAAGCCCTTGTACTCGAAGTCCTCCGTCTTCGGCAGCGGGGTGAGCAATTCCGCGTTGAGGATCACACCAACCTGGCGGCGGACGTCATAGAACATGCGATCCGCGTAGATCACACGATCGCCTTGCCGGAACTCGATGTTGCCTTCCATGTAGATTTCCAGCGGCGTTTCGGTCGACTCGATCGTCTGGCCGCCAAACGATAGCGTTCCCTGGCTCCACACGACGGCACGATCGGTGCTGATATCGACGGTTCCGATCGGTCCGAACGCCGCGGGGATGTTGTCGGTCGGGAGTCCTTCGATCAGCACGCGCAAACCACCAGTGACGGTCGTCACGCGACCGCCCGTGGGCAGTTCCTGCGACAACACATCGGGCAGCACATCGCTACGTCCTCCGTATTGAATGCTGCGCATGCCCAGCGGCGTGGCCTGCACTGCCTCAGGTATGGGCGCGAATTCCGTGAACTGCGCAAGCGCGATTTGCCGACGCCGCTGCGGATCGAACTGCGCCAGTCCGCGCTGATAGATCTCTGGACGCGGATCGGGCGCAAGTGCCGGCTTGGGAAGTTTCAGCCGCAACGGCACAACGGTGTAAAACCTACGAAACCACGTCGAAGTTCGTTCGCGTCCTAAGCTCTGTGGCGTCGAACTATCGTTGTCGTAGTCAACGATTACCCCCTGCCCCGCCTGATCTTCAAAGTACGCAATGACCTTCGTCGGCTGAGTCAACGCCGCACTTCGTTCAATCCACAACACCGCCTCCGGGCCGCGCGCGTAGGTCAGTCCTTGATTGAGGTAGCAATTCCCTCTGAGGTGGTACACTTCGTACGCACCCTGCTGCCAGCGAGTACACTGATCGGCAGCGACCGTGATCGGATCAACCGGGTCAGCCGCCTCAGCAGCGATGTCGCTCGCGGTCGCTTGTGGGGTGGTCAAGCTGAACCACGCGAGCGCGCAACACCAGACGGTCCGCCATAGACGGAGCAACCCTCGGCAACACGGTGGAGTGCGCGTAATGATAAGCGGGACCAATAGTTACGAAAAGAAAACGCCACTCGGAGAGCGGCAAAATTTCGGCGGCGAAGTATACGGGCGGCCAACAATGGGGGTCAAGGCACCTTCGGACCTTCACCGCCGTCCATAACCCTTTTTCAACAAACGACTTACGACTCAGAAATCAGGCCAATTCCGACGCTAGCAACCGCGTCGGCGGAATCACTGAGGAATTCGCCCGTCCGCTGCCCGTCTTGGCCGTGATCAAACCGTGCCAGCTGACGGTTGCTGCAGACATGCCCAGCGTTGATACTGCGCATCGCCTTTGGTCCTAGCTCCGCCACCCGCCTGCCGATATGCCCACCGATTCCAACTCCCCATTGCTCTCCGCGCTCGTGCGATTTCGCTATGGGTTGCTGGCACTCGGATTTGTGTTGGCAGTTGGCTCGGCACTCGTAGGTAGCCAACTGCAACTGGATCGTTCCATCGAACACATGTTCGCCGACGACGATCCGATACTGCAACCGTACCGCGAGTTGCAAGACCGCTTCGGCCAGCACGAGATCGCGATGGCCGTCTACGCGGACAAAAAGCTCACATCGCAGGCCAGCCTCGATCGAATCAAGACACTCACCGAGCAAGCCCGGAAGATCCCGGGCGTCGTTGCGGCGGTCTCGATCCACGATCCACCAAGTGCCTCTGATTTCAACAACACGACGCAAGGCGCTCGACTCCGCGACGTGTTCGCTGGATATACGCACAACCAAGCCCTCGATGCTGCTGGGATTGTGTGCTTGCTTGCGCGTCCGCAAGAAGGGGATCCGCCACGCAGTGAGACCTTACAAGAACTCCGCAAGTTGATCGCTGACTTACCCGATGGTGCCTTGGTTGGCGAGCCCGTGCTGATTGAAGAAGCGTTCGACCTACTCGAAGCCGATGGGAAACGTCTGAACACGTGGTGCACACTGCTGTTGATGCTGACAATCTTTGCCTGCTTTCGCAGTTGGCGATGGTTACTACTGCCATTGATCGTCGTGCAGCTCACGCTCGCGCTCACGCGCGGCACGTTAGTCGTGCTCGGATTGCAGCTAAGCATGGTCAGTTCGATGTTGTCGGCAATCGTAACTGTCGTCGGAGTGGCGACCGTCGTGCACGTGATTGTCCGCTACCGCAACGCCGAAGCCGAAGGGCTCGCGCCAATCGACGCCTTGCTCCAAGCAGGCAAACTGCTTGTGGCGCCCGTCTGTTTCGCCTGTCTGACCGACGCGGCTGGATTTGCGGCACTGATGACCTCAAAGGTCGGACCGGTGCACGACTTCGGTCTGATGATGGCGATCGGTAGCGTGATGGTGTTGGTGAGCGTGGCGCTAGTGGTGCCGGGTGTGGTACTTCTCGCACGAAGAGAAGCTTCTTCAACCCTTCCGATTCACGAAGGGACCATCGGCAGGCTGTTAGATCGACTGCTCCATTGGTCGGAACGACACGCGCTGCTGATTTCCTCCGTCGGAATCTTGCTCACAGTGCTCGCGGTCGTCGGCAGCGCGCGGCTAACGCGGGAAACGGATTTCACTCGCAACTTTCGGCAGGACAGCCAGCTCGTACGGCAGTACGAGTTTGTTGAGAATCATTTCGGCGGCGCTGGCGTTTGGGATATCTTGCTGCCCCCCACCGGCAAACTCAGCAACGGCTACATCGATCAAGTCATCCAGCTGGAGGAGAAACTAACGAATATTCCGCAGTTGAACAAAGCGATTTCGATCGCCAGCGTGCTCGATGCCGGTGCAGGCGGAATGAAGCTGATGCGTACGCTCGGCTTGCCGGTCATGCGGACAACGTTGCCCGAGTTTGTCGATGCGATCTTCCACCAACAATCGGACTCGATTCAGGTGCGCGTTCTACTTCGCTCTCCCGAGCGATTGGAAGCGGCGGACAAGAACCAACTAATCGAACAAGTCCGTCAGACGGCGCAAGCCGAGTTTCCCGATGCCGAGGTGACCGGCTATTACGTGCTGCTGAATCAGCTCATCGAGAGCCTGTTGCGCGACCAATGGACTACTTTTAGCGTCGCGGCAGTGGCAATCGTCGTGATGATGGCCATCGCATTCCGCAGCGTCAAGCTCGCATTGGTCACACTGATTCCCAATGCCCTACCGGTGTTGTTTCTGTTCGGAGCGATGGGGTGGCTCGGTGTGAAGGTGAATATGGGAGCCGCCATGATCGCCGCAGTATCGCTGGGCCTGTCAGTCGATGGATCGATCCATTACGTCATGTCGTACCTGCGACTCAAGCGAGAAGGAACAAGCCTGAACGACGCGCTCGCATCCGTCCAATCCACGGTCGGCCGCGCCGCAATCTTTGCAACACTGGCGCTGGTCGTCGGCTTCGCCACGCTTTGCTATAGCGAGTTTATCCCGACGATCTACTTTGGCACGCTGGTCAGCCTTTCCATGATCGGCGGACTCGTGGGGAACTTGCTCGTGTTGCCGTTGCTAATTCGCGCGGTCGAACCAAGCTGAGCGCGCGGCGTCTCACAATCCCACGTCGGGGTTCAACGTATACATCAGCACATTCAGCCCGATACGTGCCGCGTCTTGCTGCGTGTAGCCGCGGCATTCGAGCGATTCATGTTGTTCCAGGGCGCAACTGATGTCGTAGGGCGAGAAGATCACTGCCCAACGTCCGTCGATTTGAATGCCCTCCAGTTCCGGTTCCACTTGGCGTTTGCGCGTGCGCAACGGCTGACCGGATTGCTGCGAAGCCGGATCGCGGCGTTCAACTTTCTGGATATCGTAGCCGCCAGGAGCGGCACTAAACAGCGGATCGGTCACCGGAATGCGCCGCAAACTGCCTTCCGGGAAAACCGCTTTCATCTCGCGACGAAACGCGGTCGCGAACTCCTTGCTCGCGCAAATCGAATCGGCGAATAATGTCCCCCCAAATGTCAGGTACTCGTGAAGTGCTGTCCGCTCCGCAGCGGTAAACTTGAAGTCGTGCCGTCCGTGCATGAAAGCCATGTGAAACCGCCTAAGGCTCTTGTCGTCGGCACGTACCGGATATTCATTGGTGCTCACGCGTAATTGCAAATCGCCTTGGGCCGCGCTGCGCAGTAGGTTCACCAGCGCGCCCGGGGCGTCATTGCAGCCACCGCCATGTTGCAGTTTGGCGATCTGGATCGTGCCGCGGCTGCCGGCAGCGTTCAGTTCCAACAAATCGCCGCCGCCGGTGAACGACTCCTCCTTACCCTTCGGCTCGCGATTCGTGGCGTAGGCGACCACATTGACGCCGATGGCGTTGGCGTCTGACAAACGGTTCGCGATAACTTCTTCGACATTGCGCAGACGGCCTTGACCGTAGAGCTCCCAGTAGCACGACAGGTCGATCTCGGAGAACACGACGCATGTCCGACAACCATACTCCACCGTCCACAAACCGCCGACATAGGGCGAATCGGGGCGCACGGGCTGATCCACGCGCCAAATCGGATGTTCTGGTCCAGCGCGGCGAAGCTTGTATTCCTTCTCCGGGAAAACGCGATTCATGTACTTGCGAAACCCCTCTTCAAAATCGCTCCCGTCCGCACAACAGGCCTCAGCAAACAAGAATCCGCCACGATCGAGATATCCGCGCATTTTCTCCTCAGTACCGGCTAACTGGGGTGACTCACTGCCGGAGAGAAACAACACCGGCGCTTGCAGCAAATCGTCGATCTCCGCGGCCCGCGGATCGAAAATCTGCCAAGTGAGATCCAAGCCCCACAGCTTCTCCACGTGCGCGGTCAGGTGCGCGACGTCGCTCTCGTGATTGTTCCAATCTTCACCCGGACCATGCTCCAGCTTCGCCATCAGCACAGGTCGGCGACCCTTCGAGAGAAACAGCAGTGCCAAGGCCGTCGCGATGTGGGGGCGATCTTCAGCATGGCCTTGCCCAACCCAGTTGTTGTTGAACTGATCTTGCTGGCTGAGCAGGTATTCCGCACCAGCGCGATACCAATCGTGCTCGCCAATCAGCCGCCGCGCTGTCAGGCGACCCACACGTTCCAGACCGTACAGATAGTAGTAGTTCCACGCCCGACTCCCAGGGTTGCGTCGCACCGAAAAACTATTGCCGAGCCACGTGAGGGCGTCCTCCAGACGGTCCTCATCCTCTTGTGGCTGACAACACTGCACGAAGCCATCTTTCACGGTGGCGTTCGGATTGTTGACGCGGCCCTGGCAAATGACGGTCGCGGCAATGCCTGCGCAAGTCATACTCCCAGTTCCGCCACGAATCAGTTTCTCATTTGCAACGGCTTTCTGCTTGGTGTAGCTCCACGAGCCGTCCACCAGTTGGCAATTCTGCCAGTAGGCAGCTGCCTTCTCCCATGTTTCGGGTTTGACCGTCGCGCCGACGCGCTCTGCCTCATGTAAGGCCAGCACGGCGAACTGCGAATTACTGTTGTCGCCCCGGCCACCCTTCGCAATGGTGTACGACCACTCGCCGCCCTCTTGCTGGGCTTGTTCTAGCCAATTCACATTCTTCTGGATCTGAACAAGGTCTTCACGCGGCGAGGCGGCGCACATCGCCATCGTTTGCAACGAGACACTGTAGGTCTGTGTCGGGGGGATCTTGCGCAGAAAAGTCAGCGCTTTCTTGATTTGCTCGTTACTCGGTTCGACACCCGAGTTGATCAGTGCCAGCGTGCACAGCGCCGTCACCCCGCCTCGCTGCCGGACGTAAGTATTCCAAGCCCCGGTCCTCGGGTTCTGCTCCGTCAGCAAGTATTTGACGCCCCCGTCGATCGCCGCACGAACTCGCTCCGCGGTGAGCGGTTGATCCGGCTGCGCCTGGGCTTGCGAGGGTGTGCAAATCAGCGTCAGAACGAACAGTCCGACGGCGAACAAAGATGCGATGCGTCTGTCCATGATCCTCTCCCGCATGCGAGCTGGTCCTACTGATCGCTGCGCGATGTCAATACCGACGGCCCGGCCAGAAACGCCTTGGTTGGGCAAGAGAGCCGCGTCCGGCGGGGACTGGTGGAACGCATTGTGATCAGTAGTTTTATGATAAGTTGCGATAGCAGGGGAAACAATGCGTCGAAATCACGCCTGAGTGCGATCATTGTCCACCAGTAGCGCGAGCTATAGAATTGGCGTTAATAGAAATGGCGAATGACGACATCTCCAGTGACGAAAGAACGAAGAAATCCTAGTTTCCGCAGGATTTTCGAGTTTCTCGCTTCGTCATCCTTTCCGTCATTCGTCATTGGACATTCGTCATTTCCTCTCCCAAGGACGACACTTTGACGCGCAACCTCGGCGACATCCTCAAGGAATTCCGGCAGCACCGGCAAGTCATGCAGCGCGAGCTGCAAAAGATCATCGTCGGGCAAGACGAAGTGATCGAGCAGATCTTCGCAGCCATCTTCACTCGCGGCCATTGTCTGCTTGAAGGCGTACCGGGCCTCGCGAAGACATTGATGGTCAGCACGCTCTCCCAGATTCTCGATCTGAACTTCAAACGCATTCAGTTCACGCCCGACTTGATGCCCTCAGATATCACCGGCACCAACGTGTTGGACGAAGACGAACACGGTCGGCGAAGTTTTCGATTCGTCGAAGGACCCGTGTTCACCAATATTCTGCTCGCCGACGAAATCAATCGTACGCCTCCCAAGACGCAAGCCGCGTTATTGCAAGCGATGCAGGAGCGCGAAGTTTCCATCGGGCAAACAACCTACTCGCTCCCAGAACCGTTTTTCACGATCGCCACGCAGAACCCGATCGAGCAGGAAGGCACCTATCCGCTCCCCGAAGCGCAACTCGACCGATTCATGTTCAACATCAAGGTCGACTATCCTACGCGTGACGAGGAGGAGCGCATCCTCACCGCCACCACACGTAGCGACAAACCCGAGATCACCAAGGTGCTTTCCGCACGAGCGATCCTCAACCTACAAAAGCTGGTCGGCTCGGTCGCGGTGAGCGAGTACATCATCAAATACGTAGCGAGCCTGGTGCGTGCGACACGCCCCAAAGACGACTCGGCCCCCGAGTTTGTTCGAGAGCTCGTCGACTGGGGCGCCGGCCCCCGCGCCGGTCAGTTCCTCATCCACGGTGGCAAAGCCCTGGCCGCGATGGATGGACGTTTCACCGTCGCGATCGAAGACGTCCAAAAAGTGGCTGTCCCCGTCCTGCGTCACCGCGTGAGCACCAACTTTCAAGCCCAAGCCGAGGGAATGACCACCGAAGACGTGATCGCCCGGCTGCTTGAGGTGATTCCGGTTCCGGAGATACCGAAGTATGCAGAGGCAAGTAGTCAGTAGTCAGGGGCCAGTAGCCAGTAAAAAAGGGAGCTTGGGAATCGAGGCGAAGGTGGTGGAACACAAAAATGGGTGCCAAGAGCTATCGTGACTTGATTGCGTGGCAGAAAGCGATGGAGTTTGCCGAAGCTGCGTATTGCCTCGCGAACAAGTTTCCGGTCGAAGAACGATTCTCACTAACCGCTCAACTCCGCCGGTGTGCAATCTCGGTGCCGTCGAATATCGCCGAGGGCGAAGGTCGTTTTTCCAATCCAGATTTCAAGAGGTTCTTGTCCATCGCACACGGCTCGCTTAGTGAGGCAGAAACACAAATACTACTTGCAATTCGACTTGGTTACCTGACAGATGATGACGCGCAGGCTGTGCTTTCGACCGCCGCTGAAGTCGGAAAACTAATCCGCGGATTGGCAAGGTCACTCAATTAATTCCCGCAACGGACAGGCGTTCCATCAATAACTGGTCACTGGCTACTGTTCACTGACTACTTCCTCCCATGGCCACTGTCGAAAAATATCTGAAGCCCGAAGTCATTCGCCAGATTGCGCGGCTGGATCTGCGTGCGCAGTTTATCGTGAAGGGGTTTCTGCAGGGGCTGCACGCCAGTCCGTTTCACGGGTTCTCGGTTGAATTCAGCGAGCATCGCAAGTACGCCCACGGGGACGATCCCGACGATATTGATTGGCTCGTCTACGCCAAGACCGACAAGTACTACGTCAAAAAGTTCGAAGCCGAGACCAACCTGACCGGCTACCTAGTGATGGACTTGAGTGCCTCGATGGCGTACAGCCACGAGCAGGAACTCACCAAGTTCGAGTACTCGATCTGCCTGGCGGCAGCGCTGTGCTACCTGATGATCCATCAGCAAGACCCCGTCGGGCTGGTCACGTTCGGCGAGAAAATTGTCGACAGCCTGGCCCCGAAGTCGAAGCGAGCACAGATAGGCAACATCCTCTCACTGCTCGCGAACCTTGAGCCGCAGGACAAGACCGATATTCGCAACAGCTTGTTCCAGCTAGCAGCGATGCTCAAGCACAGCAGCATCGTAATGATCTTCAGCGATTTGCTTGCCGAGCCCGACGACGTGATCGCCGCCTTGCGCCGCCTGCGCCACGGGGGGCACGACGTGATTCTGTTTCACGTTCTCGACCAGGCGGAGGTTGCCTTTCCGTTTGAGGGGCTTGTGGAACTGAAGGACCCCGAAACGCAAGAAACTATCGAAGTCGACGCCGATGCGTATCGCAGTGAGTACTTAGAAGAAATCGAAGGCTTTCGCACAACCTACGCGCGCGAGTGTCGCCAGAGTGGCATCGACTACGTGCCGCTCGACACGAGCATGCAATTCGATCGCGCGCTGATGGAATACTTGATTAACCGCCGCAACTGGGGATGACGACAAATGACCAAGTCACAAATCCCAATGACCAATGATAATTGTACAGGAACCCTGGTCATTGGAACTTGGTCATTGGTCATTTGAGGTTTTTGAATGGGTTTTCTCACTCCAGCATTGCTTGCCGGCTCGGCACTGATTGCCGTGCCCATATTGCTGCACCTGATCATGCGCCGTCAGCCGCAGCAGCTGATGTTTCCCGCGTTGCAGTTTATTCGCAAACGGCAGCAAGCCAATCGCCGCAAGCTAAACCTCCGCCACTTGCTGCTCTTGGCTCTTCGCTGTGCTTTGATCGCCGGATTCGCTATTGCGCTCGCCCGACCCACACTCAAAGGCAGCGGTCTGCGTGGTAAGGAGGGCGCGCCGCTGGCGGTGGCGCTGGTCGTCGATAACTCGCTGCGGATGCAGTACGTCCACGAGAACCAAACCCGTCAAGACCAGGCCACCGAGATGGCGAGAGGCCTGCTCACGAAGCTTCCCGAAGGCACCGAAGTGGCCGTCCTCGATCGCAGCCGCGCGACCAGTGGTTTCGCGGTCGACGTTGCTACCGCGGAATCACGTCTGCGCAATCTGCAGCCAGAAAGCCGACCACGGCCGCTTGAAGACGCGCTACGGGAAGCCCTCGAATTGGTCAGCGACCACGAAGACTCTCGACAAGAAGTGTTTCTGTTCACCGACCTCAGCGCTCAGGTGTGGACGGAATCGGCGATCACAGTACTTAACGAGACACTGTCGGAGTTGCCTGAGATTCGTCTGTACTTGGTTGACGTAGGTGTCGAAGCACCGAATAACCGGGCACTTGGCCCGCTTGAGTTACGTCAGCACATTTTGCGGCCTGGCGAACCACTGCGTCTCGACGTACCCGTCGCGACCGCTGGGTTGGAAAACGATCCCCTGATGGAACTGTATATTTCCCCAGCCGAAGGCGACCCCGTCAAACGAGGCCAACAACTAGTCGCACTCGGCGACGGTGGCCAGGGCCAGGCAACCTTCGAGGTTGGCGCTTTACCCCTGGGTACGCATCAAGGCTTTGTCCAGCTTCCCGACACCGATCCACTTATGATCGACAACAAGCGCTACTTCACCGTCGAAGTGCGCCCACCAGCCGAAATCTTGCTGCTGGGAGAACAACGCAGCGATACGTTGTATCTGCGCGAATCGCTTAGCCCCTCGTCCTTGGGTGAGGCCGATGAGACTACCGCCCGCTTCAAATGCACGACTGGTCGTTTCGCGGAGGCCAGCACACTCGACTTCTCGGAGTACGCGGCCGTCTGCCTTCTCGATCCACCGCCGCTGTCGGAAGACCTCTGGCAGTCGTTGCTGGACTACGCAAACGATGGTGGTGGCGTAGGCTTCTTTCTGGGCGAGCGTGCTCGCGCTAGCGAATTCAACGAAGGTGCCGTCACGCAGCTACTGCCAGCGAAGCTTAAACGCAAATCGCGCTACGAAACCTACCTCCGTCCCCGTCGGCTCGATCATCCCGCCTTGGCGGCGCTCAGTCCCTATGCGGAAATCATCCCCTGGAACGCGGTTCCGGTATTCCGCTACTGGGAGTTGGACACGCTCGTGGGGGATGCCTATCCCATCGCGCGGTTCGCCAACAACGAACCGGCCTTGCTCGTCCGTCCGGTGGGCCAGGGGCGCGCCCTGACCTTTACCACGCCTTACTCCGATCCGCCCAACCCGCGCGGCCGTGATCCGTGGAACCTTCTGCCGCTGGGCGAGTGGCCATTTGTACCCCTGATGAATGAACTCGTTGGCTATCTTAGCCAGAGCGACAACGATTCGCTTAGCTTTCAAGCCGGCGAGACCGTTAGTTTGAAGTTGTCTCCCAGCCAGCGAGTGTCGAACTATGTTCTCTATACGCCTGATGGCCAATCGATCGCTCGCACCTTGCCGCCCGGAGAAGATACGATTCGCATCAGCACCACGCGCGTCTTGGGGAACTATCGAGTCTCCTCTGGCGGAGCCAGTGGGCAGCTCAAACGCGGCTTTAGTGTGAACTTGCTGCCCGAAGTCAGCGAGTTGGCACGTATCGATCCCGACGAATTGATGGCAGCCTTGCCCAAGCAGCAAGTCCGTCTGGCGGACACGCTCTCTGACGTCGAGCGCTACGTCGACATCGGTCGGAGCGGTCAGGAGTTGTTTCCGTACTTGATCGCACTGGTCGCGCTCGTGTGGGGAAGCGAACATCTGCTGGCCAACCGCTTCTATCGGGAGGCGTCCGCATGACGGAGTGGAGCGTCGATCCGGTCGGGGGAGTGTGGTTCGCCGGAGCTGTTGGTGCGCTACTCATCGCGGCACTGGTGATCGGTCCCGCAGGCAAGAAGCTCTCACGCCGGCGGCGAATGATTTTGCGCGCGCTGCGGGCGGGGACGGCGCTGTTGCTGTTGTTTGTGCTGTGGCGTCCGACGCTCGTGGCTACTGAGACCCGCAAACTGCCCGGCTCATTGATCGTGATGGTCGACAGTTCGCGCAGTATGCAGATTGCCGATTCCTTGGGGAACGATTCACGCTGGAATGCCATGAAGTCGATTCTCGATTCGGCGCAGGATCAATTCACCGAGCTTGCTGAATCCTGGGAGCTGAAGTTTTATCAGTTCGATGAGATCAGCAAACTCGTCGACACGGCGAGCGGTTTGCCACAGCTTCCCGAACAGGCTGATGGCCCCCAGAGCGCGATTGGCTCGTCACTGCAGGACGTGCTCGATCGCGAAGCGCAACAACGGATTGTCGCGGTACTGCTGCTCAGCGATGGGGCGCAGCGCGCCTTCGCACCGCGCGACCTGCCCCCTCAGACCGCCGTGCGTCGGTTGGCGGTCGATGAGATCCCGTTGTACACCGTCACCTTCGGCAAACCGGCGCTCGGTCTGCAATCCGATCTGCGCGTGGACGACCTGCTCGCCAACGATACGGTGTTCGCCGAAACACCAATCACCGTGCGCGCCACGTTGGGTGCCGAGGGTTACGCCAATCAAACCTTCAAAGCGCAACTCCTGTGGGAAACCCCCGAAGGCGAAATGGAAGTCGTCGACACACGCGAGATCACGATTGAAAACAACCAGCGGCGGATTCCTATCTCGCTGACACACACACCGCTCACCCCCGGTGAGTATAAAATCTCCGTGAAAATCGTCGACAACGCTGGCAACTGGCCCGAGGGCGAACTGGTCACGTCCAACAACTCACAGAGCACGTTCGTCTCGGTACTCAAAGGTGGTGTCAACGTGCTCTACCTGGTTGGCGCCACGCGCATCGGTGGCGGGCCAGGTATCGAACCGAGCTTCGTGCGCAGGTCGCTCGCCGCGCATGCCGACATCAACGTCCGTCACGATCTGCTGAATTATCGCCGCAAGCGTCTCGATATTCGCGCCGCGCTAAAAGAAGGCAAGTTCGACGTCTTCCTGCTCGGCGATGTCGATGTCACGGCGCTGAACAACGCCTCCTGGTCGGCGATCGCCGACGCGGTCGAAGAGGGCTCCGGGCTCGCCATGTTGGGCGGTTTCCATAGTTTCGGTCCGGGCGGCTTTCGCGGCTCAGATCTGGAACCGCTACTGCCCGTGCGGATGGGCCGCGCGGAACGTCAGAACTTCGGCGAACCGCCCCGGCAAGACATGCACCTGGCCGGACCGCTACGGATGATTCCCGTGCAACTGGGCAACAACATCCACCCGATTCTCCGCCTCGCCGGCGACCCACCCACAGTAGGCGATTGGGCGGACCTACCGCCGCTCGATGGTGCCAACCGCCTAGAACGCAGTCGAGTCAAGCCGTCGGCCCAGGTGATCGCAGAGACAGTCGGCGGAGGGCGTCACCCGCTGCTAGTCGTCGGAGC
This sequence comes from Bythopirellula sp., assembly GCA_965228965.1. GTDB lineage: Bacteria > Planctomycetota > Planctomycetia > Pirellulales > Lacipirellulaceae > Bythopirellula. The sequence goes on along the minus strand of OZ245849.1, from coordinate 2,111,584 downwards.
GTGGGCGAAGGGCCGTACGCTGGCATTCGCAGGCGACTCGACTTGGCGGTGGCCGATGGAAGGTTTTGCCGACTCGCACCAACGATTCTGGCGGCAACTCGTGATGTGGCTCGCTAGCAAAGACGACACCGATGGCCAGTCGGTCTTTGTCCGCCTCGACGGTCGGCGTTTCCAACGCGGCAGCCGCGTGAACTTCTCGATGGGCGCGCTGGACGAACAGCGCGAACCATTGACCACCGCCAGCTACGACATCGAGGTCGAGGGTCCCGATGGCCAAAAATACCCTGTGCGTTCCAGTCGCCGCGCCGACAAGCAGGTCGCCACCTTTACCGAAACGGCCGAGCCAGGCGACTACCGCGTGACGGTCTCAGCATCGAATGACGGTCAGGTACTCGGCACCGCCCAAGCGCGCTTTACCATCCCCGACCGCGACATGGAACTCGACCAACCCGCCGCCGAGCGAACCTTTCTCGATTCCCTCGCCAACATCACCGCTGACGCAGGCGGGGAAGGCCTCGCGCCCGAAGAATTGCCCGACCTGCTAGAGCAACTCAAATCTCGCACCGCCCAATTCGAAGAAGAAATCCGCCAACAACAAACCCTCTGGGACACCTGGCCGGTGTTCCTCGGCCTGGTGGGAATGTTGGGAACCGAGTGGTTTTTGAGGAAGCGTTGGGGGCTGGTGTAGTGGACGCTTAGGCGATGCCAGTTCACCCACATGGCTCACCTTGCAAACACAACGGGGAGTCCTTGGGCAGCACAGACAGGCGCACCCAATTGACACAACAAAATCATCGATCGATGCAACGCACCTTGAGACTCGCGTACTCCCTCAAAGACTGGTTCCGAGGCGTTTTTGTCGCCGGACTGATGTTCCTCCCCTTGGCGGAGGGAATGCGCCAGTATGCCATCGTCTGTCTCTCGTTAGCAGGTGCCTTCGCCGCACTGCACGTGTTCGCGAGCAAACGCGCCATCGCGATCGGATCGTCGCTCGGTGCCTCGATAGGCCTTGCAGTGTGGATCCTGACAGTCCCGCCCTTCATCCGTCAATACTCGCCTTTTGTCGCGATTGAAGGCTTCATGGTCGCTATTGCCATGTGGTATCTCGTTTCCACCGTGCTCCCGGCAGTAGCGGCACATACGGCTAGGACGATTCGATTCCTTCGATCCACTCGATAACGGGCCGTCCAAAATCGAGTTTTGGCGTACGCCAATCGACTCGAGCGCCAGTAGCGAGTACCCGCTGGTCGTGATCGCATCCGATGGGTTAGCAGCCGCTCTTGGAATGCCTACCCTCGATCAACTGCTATTGCGCGGCTGATGAGAACTGCACGAGGATTACTCCAGGTGTAAATTGAAGATTCACTCCGAACCAGCTACAACATCTTACGGCCGAGGTGGTCTTCGAGCTTCTCGCGTAAGGAAGGTGTCGACATGGGACTCCATGAAACCGTGCTTGACGAAACTGAGAGTTGGCCAGCCCGACTCAAGGCGTACCACAATCTTGCCCGAAAATCAAAAGCAGATGCGCACCTTATAGTAAACGCATTGCTAAACGGCGGTTATACAAGCCAACTCCTCGGGGCAATGAACGCCACGCGTGATGGTAATCAAGCTACTGTACCCATACTTCACCGGCTACTGGATAATCCGATTGATGAAGATGACTTAATTTCACTGAATATCCCTGCGAAGGCGCTTCAAGCTGCAGTACAACTTGATCCAGAGAACAGTGAGGTTCTGCTTAATCGAATGCTCTCTCAATCGCCCAAATGCGATGAGTGGATTACTCTAATCATAAGAGCGGCCTCGTTGGCTCCACGCGCCCAAGCGACCTCGTTCTCTCGTTCACTTCTGAACAACGAGCTTTTTCGATCTTGGAAGCTAGAGCTACTGATTGTTTTAGCGCAATTTGATGATGAAGACGCTATGTCCGAATTGGAAGCACTTGTCAATTGGGACGACTGTGATACTCCCTACCTAAGGGCAGTTGTTCTACTTGCGCGTGCAGGGCATCCGAAGGCCCGAGGCTCATTGCTTAAGCTGCTTGAGCAATTTGATTCCTTAGAGGAACAAGTCCGCAGAACATTGTATCTGCACGCTTCGAATGTATATGGCTTGCATTTGCCCCCAAGTGAAATGGCACAAGAATTGTTAGACGTACTAACTCAACAGTAGCGACAGGTTTCAATGGGATACAAATGAAACCTAAGATCAACAGAAGAAGTCCGAGGTTAAAGGCTATTGTTCGTTGGCATGCTTCGGTAAGTATGCTGCTAGCTGTTCCGGCGAACGTTCGTGTAGACATCGTGACCGCCCACGATCCGGTTGCGCTTGAGATCGAACAGGAGGCAACAGTGAGCACAGAGTAACACAATTGTTTATCGCTCTCTGTTGTCTCTGTTTCCTCCTGTTAGGTCCTTCATCCGAGACCTATCGACATCGCGGCTGAGCGGACATGCTCGTACTGGAGAGTGACATTCAGCATGGTAGTGGCTGCGAGCTACAGCGATCTACGTGTACTCTGATGCTTGGCACTGGTAATCTGCGATTGTATCTCGTCCTCTTCTGGCCAAATTAACTTGCTGAAATTGGGCCAGCACATCGAGTAGAATGCGGCTGCCGTGGAGTGTCTTTCACTTCGGCGAGTCGCAGACATGTCCGACTTTTAGGAATTCGGAATCCCTGACTCGTCGAATGCAAATCGTTGTGTAGCGAAGGGTTAGCACTTCTGGCGGTGAATCGTTTTCGGACACTTTAGCCTGTCAGATTCCGAAATCTCACGCACACAAGCAACAACATGATCCACGTAAATCTTTACAGAATAAAGAGTTAGCTGCGACTTGGCAGTTCACGACGAGTGTCGTTTTCGGACACAGCGAAGATTGCAAACACGCGTCGACGTGTCGCAAAATTGCAAAACAGTCACGGAGCACTGATCACGATGACCAACGATCGGCCCCCGAGCGCGTGTTTGCGGGCGCTGGGAGTTTTGTTTGGGAAGGAACAGGAGATAACTGAGGGAACGGACTAAAACGAGGATTCCTCTCTCTGTTTCCTTCGTTCCCTCCTGTTAGATTTTTGTCCAGTACCTACTGACCATCTCATGTCTGAACTCACCGCCTATCACGAAGCCGGACACGCCTGGATGGCTGTCGTGACTGGCGCACGTGTGTTATCGGTCACGATCGAGCCCGACTTGGACGATGGGCCACAACGCACCGGTGACACGCAGGTGGTATGGCATCGTGATCGTTTTACCGCTCGCGAGCTAGCGGAGAACGCCGTACTGGTTGCGCTAGCTGGCCCAGCGGCAGAGATGACGTACCGCGACGAACCGTATCATCCGGGATTCGTCGCCGAGTGGGCGCAGGACTGGCGCGATGCGTGGGCAGCGGCACAACCGTTGTTCGGACGTGCGCAACTACGTGTGAAATACCTAGAGCAGCGGACGGCTCAACTATGTCGATGGCTCGACGAAGAGAACCACTGGGCCGCGGTCGCCGAGATTGCCGACCAACTACTTGCTCATGATCGCTTAGAAGGCGAGGAAGTAGCCGCCTGTGTTGCTCAATGGTTGTAGACAAGTCCTCGCAGACCAAATAACAGAAGAAAACTGAGGGACCGGATTCGGCATAAACACCGAACTCTGTTCTCTCCGTTTTCTCCTGTTCAAAGAAGGATCAGTCATTCGCGTTTGCCAGGCAACTGGCAACGACGCGAATGTCGTCGTAGGAGACTTCGCCGCCGAGGTGCTGGAAGATCGGTTTAAGTCGTTCGTTGCCGACTTCGTCGATGGCAGCGTGAATGCGCTGCACGGTTTCCTTGTCGACCCACGGCGAGGGGTCGGTGATTTTTTCGTGACGGACAAACTGATCGAGATAGCCACGGATGGTCGACTCGGCGCGGGCCATTTGCTGGGCGGTTTCGCCGATCGTTAGGCCGGCCTTGAAGTGCGGAAACGCCGCAATTGCCGCAGCGCTCAGCGACTTGCGCTCACGCGCCGCGGGAGCTGGTTCAGCAGCCGCGTCACCAGTCACATCGCGCGCGACGTCGTGCTCCGCGCAATAGTCGCCAATACACTCCAGAAACTGCGGACCATAGTCATCACACTTTTTTTGGCCTACCCCATGCACCTCAAGCAGCCCCCTAACCGTCGATGGCCGTCGTCGCGCCAGGTCGCGAAGTGTCGCATCCCCGAATACGATGTAGGCTGGCACGCCCTGCTCGGTAGCCAACTCCCGACGCAGCTCACGCAATCGCTCAAACAACGAGCGATCCACGCCGTCCCACGCGCCGGGATCAAGCTTGCGGTCTTTCTTGCTTTGCTTCGACACGGGACGCAGCAGCGTCGGTGTGTGCTCGCCGCGCAACACCGCCCAACCGAGATCGGTGACCTGCAGTTGGTTGTACTCGCCATATTTGATCGCACAGCCTTGGCCGACGAGCTGCTCGATCCAGTCGCGGATGACGCCCTTGGGATGCTCTTCCAGCAGGCCGTAGGTACTCAATTGGTCGTGACCCTTTTCCAGAATCCGTTGGTCCTGCGAGCCAGTGAGCACCTGAGCGGTGTAATCGGCGCCGTAGTTTTGTTCCAGCCGCATCACGCAGGAGAGGATCTTCTGCCCGAGAATCAACGGATCGTCGACCTGTTCGGCCTGATCGAGGCAGATGTCGCACGCTCCGCAGTTGGTCGATTCGAACGTCTGGCCAAAATGTTCGACCAGCAGCTTGTGGCGGCACTGGACCGACTTGCAAAAGCGATCCATGGCCTCCAGCGATTCGTAAGCGGCATCGTTTGCCTCTCCCGAGCTGGCCATCAATCGTTTCCACGTGCCCAGATCGTTGCCGCCATAGAACAGGCAACAATCGGCTTCCAGCCCGTCGCGTCCAGCACGTCCGCTCTCTTGTTGGTACGCTTCCAGCGACTTGGGCATACCCGCGTGCACGACAAACCGCACGTTCGACTTGTCGATGCCCATGCCAAACGCGACCGTCGCGACGACGATGTCGACGCGCTCTTCGAGAAACGCCTCCTGGTTGCGTTTGCGATCGATGTCGGACAAGCCCGCGTGGTAAGGGGCAGCGGTGTAGTTCAACGCTTTGAGCGCCGTGGCCGTGCGTTCGACCTCCTTCCGCGAGATGCAATAAACGATGCCCGACTCACCCTTGTGTTGTTCCACGACGTTGAGAATCTGATCGATACCGCCCGCCTTGCGCTCGATGCGATACTTCAGGTTGGGTCGATCGAACGAGCCGACGAGGAACTCCGGCTGCTCGAGGTCGAGCTGCTGGGCAATGTCGATGCGCACGCGCTCGGTGGCCGTGGCCGTGTAGGCATGTATTGGCACGCCAGCAAAATGATGTTTCAACGATTTCAGACCGCGATACTCCGGCCGAAAATCGTGACCCCACGAACTGATGCAGTGCGCTTCGTCGATTGCAAACATGGCGAGCGGCACACTGCTGAGCAGCGTCAGCATGTTGGAGGTCAGCAGTCCTTCGGGCGCGATGTAGAGCAGTTTGAGCGCGTCCGATCGAACGCCTTCGATGACCGTGTTCCGCTCGGCAGGCGTGAGCGAGGAATTGTAAAACGCGGCAGCGATGCCGGTGGTACGCAGCGCGTCGACCTGATCTTTCATCAACGAGATCAACGGAGACACGACCACCGTCAAACCATCCATCGCGCACGCCGGCGCTTGAAAGCAGAGCGACTTGCCGCCGCCAGTGGGCAGTACGACGACCGAGTCGCGCCCTTCGAGCACATTCTCGATGGCCTCGCGCTGCAGTGGTCGAAAGCTGTCGTAGCCCCACTGCTTGGCGACCAGCGCACGGATTCCGTCGATCGTCGGACGGTTGGTTGACGAAACAGCCATGGCTTGCTTTCACGAACGCAGAAACTATACGGACGTATACGTTACCGATCGCAACCTGCTTCCGCAAGACATCGCCAAATATGCCGGCAGCGAAGATGCTGCGATTGTTGTAAACTCAGAGCTTTCAAGTATTTTCTGTCGAGAGGACTCCGCAATGCGACGCGTAAACTTGTGGCTGGTAGTTGTCGGCTGGGTGATTTCCGGCAACGCGCTGGGCGAGCCCGGTCACCCGGTGGCCGTGCGGTGGTGGGGTCAGGCAATGGTGTCGATCGAGACCTACTGGAACTTCACGATCGTCATCGATCCCTACGGCGAAAAGGTCGGCTACGCCAATCCCAAGCTTTCCGCAGACTTGGTGCTTGTGACCCATGAGCACGGCGATCACAACAACGTCGGCCTCATCGGCGGCGAACCGCTAGTGGCTCGCGGCTTAAATGAATCAGGACAAGTCACCCAGCTCGACCACGTGCTCGATCGCCTACCTGGGGAAGAGAAGCCGACGTGGCGCGATGCCCGCCTGCGCATTGCCCGGTCGCCACACGCCGTTCGAGTAACCAGCATCGCGGCCTGGCACGACGACACTGCCGGCAGCCAGCGGGGCGCGAATACACTGTACGTCGTCGAAGTCGATGGCGTGCGCATCGTGCACTGCGGCGATTTAGGGCAGCCTAAGCTCACCGAGGAGCAACTCAGCGCCCTCGGCAAAGTCGATGTGCTACTGATCCCTGTCGGTGGCGTTTACACGGTTGACGGAACGCAAGCGGCTGACGTCGTGGATCAGATCAAACCACGAATCGTCGTTCCGATTCACTACAAGACGCCGAATCTCGTTTATGATCTGCAGGGGGTACAGGGCTTCTTGCACGCGATCGGTGAGAAGCGAGAAGTTGTGCGAGTGAAGGGCAATACGCTCGCTGTCGCCGCGAATGAGCATAGTGCGGTGAAACCGCAAGCCGTCGTACTCGGGTTTCTTCCCTGGGAGATGCCTGACGAACTCGCCCGTCTGTTCGCAGCGAAGGAAGCCGCATGTCGGGCATCGCAGGCAGTATTTGAGAAGCTGAGTGGCGAACAAATGAACTTCAAACCGAGCAATGGCTCGCACACACCCAGGTGGAACACGGAACACATGATGGGTCGCGAGCTGGGTTTCTTTTCGCAGATTTACGCGGAACTCGACCCGGCGATCGCGCACATCGACCTCAACCCAAAACAGATGCCACCCGACTATGTGGCGGCGCACCCCGATTGGTCCGGCACGGAGGAGGCACGGCAAATGGAGCGAGTACTCGCATTCACACGGCGGTTCGCCTACCTGCTCGATGGCGTGCCGCTGGATGAGAAGGCACCCGGCAGCTTCTGGACACCGCGCAAACTACTCGAGCAGATGGAGCGCCACTACGGCGAACATACCGCAAACGTGGAAAAGAAGTTTGAATTGCCAGATTGGCCTGCTGAGCAGAAATGAGAAGTCGTCGCTCGGTAATTTCACACCTAGTACTTAGTTGAAGTTGCATTCTCGATCCTAGGCTCCCCCTAGGAACGAGGCAATCAACGCCAAATGGCATTACCCCGGAAACTTGGCTGGCTGTTGATCGCGTATGTCGCGGTGGTGGCGTATGCGCTGGTGACGTGGCTTCCGACCGCCGTCAGTGGGTATCGTGACCTGGCGGCGAATAATCCACGGCTGGCGACGACTTATCTCATTCTGATTGCGGCTGGCGGGTTGTTTCTGTTTGGGCTGTCACTATGGCTGATTGTGCGGCTGTGGCGAAATACGGTCAACAAGCAAGCACATCGCGATCGTCGTGGGCAGAATCCCAGTCAGATGTCGGCGACACAACGCCAAGCCGAGCTACGCGATAACTTGGGCACCAGCCGCGAGTTCGCCGGCGACCAGAGCGTCGCGCCCGAGCTACGCACCGAAATCGATCAAGCGCTGGCGGACTTAGAGGCCAAACAAGAAAGCTCGCGACTGGAAATCGTCGCGTTTGGCACAATCTCCAGCGGCAAGTCGACCCTGCTCAACGCACTCGCCGGCCGCCAGGTGTTCGCCTCCGACGTGGTCGGCGGAACGACGACGGCGCGTAGCGAAATTCCTTGGCCCGGTAACGACGAAGTGGTGCTGGTCGACACTCCAGGATTAGCCGAGGTCCGTGGCGAGTCGCGCGCCGCCGAAGCGGCGAGCGCGGCCAAAAATGCCGACGTCGTGCTGCTAGTCGTCGATGGTCCCCTGAAGTCCTATGAAGTCGACCTCGTTGAGCGATTGACCGAGATGGAAAAACGGTTGGTCGTCTGCCTGAACAAGGAGGATTGGTACAACGAGGAAGATCAGCAGCAGCTGATCGATCAAATCGCCGAGCAACTTCCGTCAGTAACCAAAGCCGATGTCGTTGCCGTCCGTGCGGGTGCCGTCGCAAGGTCGCGTGTGCGCGTGGCAGCCGACGGGAGCGAGATCGACGAGGAGTACGAGCAACCACCGAGTGTCCGAGCGTTGGCCGATCGGCTGATGCAGGTCGTCCAGCACGATGGCCGCGACTTGCTGTTGGCGAATCTGCTGCTGCAATCTCGCGGTCTGGTGGACGAAGCGAAGGCGCGCGTCCGCGCGGTACTCGACCAGCGCGCCGACGAGATCATTAGCAAGCACATGTGGGCGGCAGGCGGCGCGGCAGGGATCAATCCGATTCCACTGCTCGACATTGCCGGCGGCAGTGCGATCACCGTGAAGATGGTGCTGGAGCTGGCACGCGTGTACAAACAATCGATCGATGCCAATACGGTTGTGAAGCTGCTGGAACAACTGGGCAAGAACTTGATCGCCATGATCGGCGTCACCGCGGCCACGCCCGCGCTGGCCAGCGGCGTCGGCGCTATGCTCAAAACGGTCCCTGGCATCGGCACGCTCGCTGGCGGCTTGGTGCAAGGCGTCGTGCAAGCGCTGGTCACACGCTGGATTGGAAACGTCTTCCAAAAGTACTTCCAGGATGAAATGAGAACTCCAAGCAGTGGATTCGCTGAACTTGCTCGCCAGCAATGGCAAGAGCTCACGCAGCCTGAATCACTCCGCAGACTGGTCCAACTCGGCCGTCGTGAATTGAAGGGCGCTGTCACTGACGAGGAGGACCGATGACCGACGGAAACGGCAAAGAAAAATCCGACGAACTCGACGACGACTATTTAGCGGCGATTGACGCGGTGCGCGCGGCGATCGAGCGGTTTGAGGACTGCGGCGAAGCCGAGCGGCAAGAGTTGCAAAACGACTTAGACGAACTCAGCCGCATGGCCGAAAAGCTCGAATCGGGTCGCGTCGAGATTGTCGTGTTCGGCGAAATCAGCACCGGCAAGTCGGCCCTCGTTAACGCCTTGGTCGGTGAAGATCTGACCCAAGTCAACGTGCAAGGCGGTTGGACCAAGGACCTCTGGCACGTGCCGTGGGAAGGAACCGGGTATCGCGTGCCTGGCTTCGCCAAGACTGAAGTCGTGCTGATCGACACTCCCGGACTCAATGAGGTCTCGGGCGAGCAACGTGGCGAGATGGCACGCGTCGCGGCTTCGAAAGCCGACCTCGTGCTGTTTGTCACCGACTCTGATCTGAACGAGACCGAATACTCGGCGCTGGTCGATTTGTCCGACGCTCACAAGCCGATCGTGTTGGTGCTCAACAAGACCGATCTCTATCGTCGTGAGGAACTGGAGCAACTGCTGACATTGTTCAAAGGCCCGCGGCTGGCCGGATTGATCGAAGCGGCGAACATCGTCACCACGCAGGCCGATCCACGCGAGAAAGAGTACATCATCGAAGCAGCCGACGGCAGCACGCGGAGCGAATGGCGTAAACCTGCACCGCAAGTTGAAGATCTACGCATTCGCATCCTGGAAGTATTGGAAGCCGAAGGCAAAGCGCTGATTGCGCTCAACGCCGCGATGTTCGCCGCGGACAAGAGCGATCGCATGGCGGCACTGCGCGTCCGCCTGCGCGAAGACCGTGCCGCGAAGACGATCTGGAGTTTCGCGGTCACCAAATCGCTGGCGGTCGCGCTAAATCCGGTTCCGGCGGCCGACGTGTTAGGCGGCACCGTCGTGGACGCGACGATGGTGGTCACCTTGGGTAGAATCTACGGCATCGACATCACGACTTCCAACGCCCGCGCGCTGGTGACTTCGATCCTTAAGGCAGCCGGTTGGGTGATGCTCAGCGAAGCGGTGGTTAGCTACGCATCTTCGGTGTTCAAAGCACTCACCGTCGGCATCGGCAGCGCCGCGACCATGATCCCCCAGGGCGCCGCGGCTGGCTACGGTTCCTACATCGTGGGCCAGGCGGCTCGGTACTACTTCCAACATGGCGCGAGCTGGGGCAACGCGTCGGCGAAGCAAGTCATCACGCAGATCCTGGAAAACACCGACAAGGAATCCGTACTGGAGCAGCTGAAGGAAGAGATCAAGAAGAAGATCTCGTTGAATCCGTACGCTGGGGATGGGTAGCGTCCGATGGGTTTCAATTATGAACTGATGTCTCGAACGACTCTCAAGCTGATCGCCCGCCTGCGGTTCGCTGAAGCATTTCCTGGACACATAAATCTAGTTACCCATAAGAGTCCTGATACGATCTCTGGATTCCGCGTCTGGGCTACAGACGAACGCAACGGATACTCAGACCAACCAACACCCCTTCCTTTCGTCACCCGCTTCAGCTACTGCAACGATTACCCCATCTCAGCGACCAATCATCCATAAATCAGAATTCCGTCATGGGCCACGAGTTGCTGTAACGGCAACGTAGCGGTTCCTTATTGTTGATAAACGGTATATTTCCGCATTTGCGGAGCGATGGTAAGATAGAGTCATGAGCGAATCCTTTGATGCCATCTACGAGAATGGGGTCTTGCGCCCGCTGCAGCCCTTGCAGCTACCTGAGCAGGCGCAAGTGAAGGTGATTATTGAACTTCCTGATGATGCAGAGTATCACCGCCAGCTCAACGATCTACGAGACAAACTTCAGATCGGCCTAGAACAGTGCAACCAAGGTCAAGTAGGTCCGTTTGACGCGGAGGCAACCAAACGCAAGCTCCGCGAACAACTGTCCCAGGAAGGCATTCAATAGCGATGCCCCGAGCATTACGCTCAGTCGCGGCCGAACAGGATCCGCAAGAAGTTGCCAATCATATAGGTCGGGCAGACCGACGACCGGAAACGGCTGAGCGTATCGTCGATGAATTGGTTGCAAAGTGTAACACCTACGCGCGAACTCCGTTGATTGGCACTCAGAGCGATCAGTTTTTTGAAGGTTGCCGAGTCGGTCGACACAAGCGCTGGCTGATCTTCTATCGTCTCGCTGGAACGGATATCGAAATCGTTCGGATACTGGACGGAGCGCGGGACTACTCGCGTCTCTTTGATTGATCACACCTATCTTGATCTACCTTGTGCTGAGTCCTCAGCAGTTAATCATGCAAGAAACGCTCCAAGCCAACCTCTACGACTACCCGAAATACTACGATCTGGTCTACGGATCCGACTGGAAGGCGGAGTTCGACTTTCTCGAGGACTGTTTCGAGAAGCACGCCGACGGGGTGGTCGAGCGACTGTTCGAGCCCGCTTGTGGCACGGGACGGTTGTTGATCAAGTTCGCCGACGTGGGCTATCAAGTCTCGGGGGTCGATCTCAATGCTAAGGCGATCGACTATTGCAACGACCGATTCGCGCGCGGCGGTCATCCGCGCACTGCCGTCGTGGGCGACATGACGAAGCACGTCACGGACAAACCGGTCGACGCGGCGTTCAACACAATCAACAGCTTTCGCCACCTCCGCACTCAGCAACAGGCACGCGACCACCTGCGGTGTGTTGCCGACTCACTGCGACCCGGCGGACTGTATGTGTTGGGCCTCCATCTAACGCCAACCGCGGTCGAGCCGATCCAAGAGGAAAGCTGGGCCGCCAGGCGGGGCAATCTCTCCGTGCTCTCGCGGATGTGGGTGATCGATTGCAACCTGCGCGAGCGGCGCGAGACCGTCGGAGTGAGCTTCGACGTCTACACACCGTCGCGGCAGTTTCGTATCGAGGACGAAATCGACTTTCGCACGTATACCCACCGCCAAATGGCGGCGCTACTAGCCGGGATTGACGAATTTGAGGTAACTGCTGTCTACGATTTCGGTTACGACGTCGAGAAACCGGTCGAAATCGACGCGCAGACCGAAGATGTGGTCTATATTCTCAAGAAGCGAGTTTAAATTGCAAATCAAGATAGGTCTTCGCACGGCCGTCGATTCGGGCGAAAATGTTAAGATGATCCCGTCGGCCGGCGACGAATTCCCTCCAACCCGTTGGCGATCAGCCGTTGAGCAGCACGTCGACAACTTCGGCACTCATCCTCCCCGAGTCGAATCATCGCGAATCGGCGACCAGTTTTGTGCGCTGGGCCGTGGCGCAGTTGGATCTGGAGTGCGAAGAGCGACAAGCCTACGGACTTGTCACAATTCCCGAAGCCGAGCGAAGCACTTTCGACGGTCAGGCCGAAGTACGAATCCCTCTGACCGACGAGTCGCTTGACGACGAATGCGAATCGACCCACTTCGACGGTCGCCTTTGCCAATGGTTGATTGGCCAGCTCAACTCAGCGGAACTGCCGATCTCTGTCAGGCCACTGAATCAACCGTCGGCCGTCAACGACATCGCGCAGAGTCTGTTCGCTGCTTATCAAGTTGACAACGGGCTGGTCCATTTGGGCGGCTGTCAGCTGACCGACTTTCCGTTCTTGCGACTGAGCTTTGCAGGCGCCGAGAATGACCAACAGGAAGTGCGACACGTGTTCGTCGCGCATGATGGTTCGTCGGTGTCCGACGAGTTGGCGCGGAATCTCGGACTCTTAGACATCGAACCAATTCTGAAATTGCCGCCAAGAATCGACAACACCGCACTGCAATCGCTGATCACTGCCGGGCGGCGCGTGGCGGCGCAGACGGTGGCCTCACGCGACCCCAACGCGACGACGGTCGAGCCGCTGGTAACCGCGGTCGTCTGGGTCAAGCATGCCAGTGGCCAGCTTGACTTTACAATCGGCGACACGACGGTCTCCCAGTCTTTTTCCGGCTGGGCAAAACTCGTGCAATCGCAGGCGTACAGATCACCAGTATCCGGAGCAAGCGGCTTTCATCTGGCCGCTACCGACGATGGTCGTATCGACGTCTACGACGAGATTGCCGCCTGCGAAGAAAGCGGCCGACGGGTGTTGCGACAGGAACTCGTCACTTGCAGCGTGACAGGCAAGCACGTGTTGGAGGAATTCACCGAGACATGTCCCGTGACCGGCGAGCACTGCTTGCTCGACCAGTTTGCTAGCTGCGGCAACTGCCAGCAATCGGTGAGCAAGATGGCGCTCAAGAATGGCAGATGCACCGCCTGCCGCTCGCTCAAGAAGATCAAAAAAGATGATCCGCGAATCGTCTGGATTTTGGGCGAACACGGCGGCCTCGACCGATGGAATGACTGGCAGCTGGCCGAAACAAAATCGGTCTACATCGCTCAAGCGACAGGCTGGACCCGACGTCTGCTGGTGGTCGTAGACAAGGAATCACTGGCCGTTCGGCACCTGGCCACCGGTAGCCGACTAAGCGCCTACTGGACACCGGTCGGTGAGGCAGTCCGTGATGAGTTGCTGAAGTAGCTTCCTCTCATCGCTGCGCCGCAATCTTTTCTCCGGCGGCGAAATCTCCAGGATTCCCACCAGATCGGTGCCTGTCAGCCGCACGAGGAGTCGGCCCCTTCCGCCAACGAACGAGCGCCCAGGCGCGCTCTCCGCTTATGAACGCGAATTTGTATCTCACCGTAAACCTTTATGATTATGGAGCTTATGCCGCGTCGGGACGCTTCGTCAGTCGATTCACTCGCTGCAAGTCTGCCTTCCGGGTCGAGAAATCTTCGACACTTCGCGGCAATTCTGCGGTTTTTCTATGGACCACGGTGCACTGGTGAATAAAATTAGTAAGCTGGAATTAGCTAGGTTCTCCCCCGTCCACACTTACACTCCCCCTGTTGGCAGATTCGTCAGACGCACGCATTACCTGTGGTTCGACTTGGCTTAGTCTCACCGACTAAATAACACTCCCCCCTCGGCTGCTCGACAAAATTATGACTCTCTGGGTCCGATTCCTTCGGACGCGACCCATTGTCGGACGATTTGAGCCCCCTGGGTGGCATGTTGCCTCCAAGTAGCCCTCGCCTAACGGCAAATTCTTTCTGACACGCTAACGCTGAGTGCTTGTGCTAAGCGGCTGACCACGGGGAGCCTAACCCTGATAGCAGGGCTCGGTTGTACCTATTTGAATGTTGCGTGCGTACTGCTGGCTCTGGGGCAGATTCGTGAATGCTTACACAGGACCCTACCCTTGCGAACGTTGCCAGCGGCAAACTTTCGCATCCGCGAAGCCTGTTTGATATAGGAAGGTGTTCTCCCGCCGCGGGTTTGAGTGCGAACTTAATCCGAATCGAGACGTATTGTCTCGGTGTAACGTGGGCAGAAAAACACTTTAGCGAATCATCAATATTCGTAAGCACAACCGCATCCGCCTGAACCATGAAACCGCTGAACTCCCCTATGCGGAGCTCAGCGTGATGCTTTAGATGTTGTTCTTGGATCAAACGTAATCTTTTGCCAAATGTCAAATGCCCAAAGCCATTTGATGTACTGGTGTTAAAATTGGTTGTCTTAAGTCGTTCACTTTGAATCTTGTTCTCAAAGAAGGCTACTCCTGTGAGAAACATTTCATTCCCGCTATCATTGCCGCGCGTGTCCCATTCCAAGGCGACTGTTGGCATATTCCGATTTGCCCCATTCTACCAGCGTTTGTTCAGCGCGATTGGACTTCGCTCTGCTGAATACGCCCCGGTCGTAGTGACCACCTATCCGGCAAATCGCAAGCAGTTCGCAACTGATTACCGACGAGCGTTCTAGACGACTTCACCGACTACCTAACCGCTGCCAATTGGTCGCTTATGCGAAGCGATCACAAATGCTGACGGAAGCGCTGCCCGCTGAGGGGCCTGTCAGTCATTTATCGAAAACAGTCCACCACAGAAGTTGAGGAGTATTCGACTTGTACGAAACATTATTAGATCACGAGCTTGACGAAGATTCCGCCGTCGCTGACGTCGAAAAGGATCTCCACGCGAAGTCGATCAATAACACCAACGGCGCCGACGAGCACGCAGCCACCGTCGGCATCGGTCTGGAGGCCGCGAAAGATACTGAGGACGACGAGGAATCGCTCGACGTCGAGTCATGGTCAGACGATCCGGTGCGCATGTATCTGACCCAGATGGGCGAGATTCCGCTGCTCACCCGCCAGGAAGAAATCAATCTCGCGCGGCGGATTGAAACCACGCGTACCGCATTCCGCCGCCGACTGCTGGCCTGCGACTTTGTCATCCGCGCCGCCTACAAGGTGCTCAACCGCGTTTATCGTGGCGAATTGCCCTTCGACCGCACCGTGCAGGTGTCGGTGACCGATCGCCTCGAAAAAGAGCAGATTCTCGGTCGCTTGCCGCATAATCTCAAGACGCTCGAGACCCTGCTGCAACGCAACGAAGAAGATTATCGCACCGCCACCAGCAAATCGGTCAAGATGTCGCAACGCCGCGCCGCCTGGGGCCGCCTGGCCCAACGCCGCCGCCGCGCCGTCATGTTGATCGAGGAGCTCGGTCTACGGACCCAGCGCATCGAACCGATGATCGCCGCGTTGGAAGATTTCAGTGCACGGGTCGATGAGCTGCAAGGTCAGCTCAAGCAGATGAAAAAGGATCGCGCGCCGATGTCGGAACGCAAGCCTTTGTTGGTGGAGTATCGCAATATTCTGCGTATGACTCAGGAAACTCCGACCAGCCTCCGCAACCGTGTCGCGTTCCTACGTGAGATTTACTCCAAGTACCAACGTGCCAAGCGAGGTTTGTCTGAGGGCAACTTGCGTTTGGTCGTGTCGATTGCCAAGAAGTATCGTAATCGTGGTCTGAGCTTCCTCGATCTGATCCAGGAAGGCAACGCCGGCTTGATGCGTGCAGTCGACAAGTTTGAGTACCGACGCGGCTTCAAGTTCTGCACGTACGCCACCTGGTGGATCCGTCAGGCAATCACCCGCGCGGTGGCCGACCAAAGCCGCACGATTCGCATCCCCGTGCACATGGTCGAAACGATGAGCCGCGTGCGCAACGTGTCGAGAGCGCTGCTGCAGCGTTTGGGCCGCGAACCGACGATCGAGGAAACCGCCCGCGCCGCCGAGTGCTCGGTCGAAGAAGCCCGTCGCGTGCTGGCAATGAGCCGCTACCCGATCAGCCTCGACCGCCCCGTTGGCAACAGCGAAGACAGCCACTTCGGCGACCTGCTACCAGACTCGGGTGCCGAAAGCCCCGCGGTTGGTGCCGGCCAAGAGATGCTCCGCTCGCGAATCACGCAAGTCCTCAAGACCTTGAGCTATCGCGAACGCGAAATCATCAAGCTCCGTTACGGCCTGGGCGACGGTTACAGCTACACGCTCGAAGAAGTAGGTCACATCTTTAAAGTGACCCGCGAGCGTATCCGCCAAATCGAAGCCAAAGCCGTCCGCAAACTGCAGCAACCGAGCCGCAGCCAAGAACTAAGCGGCTTTTTAGATTAGCCTCAGCGACACAATCGAAAGCACTCCCACCCCGTTACGCCCCGCGTGACGGGGTTTTTTCATGCGCGATGCATTTGCCAGAGCATTGACTGAGCATGTTGAACAGTTCGCTCCCGACGACGCGGTGCAGCGAATCAGCCGACCCGTGCCCGGGACCATCGAACTGGAACTGACGGAGTTTGCCGGTGGCTTGTGGCCGCGAATCTCCTGCCCTGCAGTTGGCTCATTTCTCCCTCGATTCGGTGAATCGCAGCGCCCGCCTCGTCTTGACGTTGGGCTGACAGATGTTTAATATATAACCAAATGGTTATCAATGATGCTCAGCTCGATTTGGCCTTTGGTGCCCTCTCGGACGCCACCCGCAGAGGCATGCTCCGCCAGCTGTCCCAAGGCGAGGCGAACGTCTCGACGCTGGCTCAACCCTATGAGATGTCACAGCCGGCCATCTCAAAGCATGTGCGCGTGCTCGAAAAGGCTGGACTGATCGAACGAGAGAAGCGCGGACGCGAGCAAATCGTGCGCATCAAGCCGGAAACCGCAAAGCAAGCGGCGGATTGGATCACCTACTACCTCCGATTCTGGACGCAGCAATTCGACGAGGTCGAACAATACCTCCAGCGTAAGAAAGGCACGGGCGAATGAAGACCGACGCACGATTCGAGGACGGCAAACTGATCGTCACTGGTGTCTATGACTCACCGAGGGAGGATGTCTTCGAGGCATGGGTGGAGACCAGTAAGGTCGAGCAATGGTGGGGTTGCGCCGAGTGCACTTCCGTCACTTCGGAAATCGACCCACGTGTCGGCGGCAAGTACAACCACTGCATGACCATCGAGGGTGTCGGCGAGGTTCCTACGTTCGCGACGGTCGTCGAGTACGATCCGCCATCGCGTTTGGCATACGAGTCCTACCTTCCGGGTGACGAATCGGTGAAGATGCGAGTCACCGTGGACTTTAGCGAGGTGGATGGTGGAACGCAGGTTCGATTGGTGCACGAAGGAATCCCAGACGTTCGAGTCGACGGTGATCAGGAGCTGCGCGAGATCGTTCGGTCGGGTTGGCTTGCCGCGTCCCAAAAGCTGGGTCGAGTACTCAGAGCCGATCAAGAATCCGCTTCACCGAGCTCCACATGAACACGACGACAACTTGCCATGGCTACCAAACGAGTTGACGAAGAGATTAAGAACGCCGCCCGGCGACTCCCTTCCGTCGAAGAAGGAACGTCTTGCACGCAAACCTCTTTCAAACGCGATGGCAAGGCGTTCTTGTACGTTGGTGAGCAAGGCGGCCGCTACAAGGTCATGTTCAAACTGGAGGCGTCACGTGACGAAGCGAATCGACTTGCGAAGGAGTCTCCCAAGGATTTCCAGGTAGGGACGTCTATTTGGGTCACCGTCCGATTCTCCTCCGAGAAGCCTATTGCAAAGCAGCTATGGCAACGTTGGCTGAAGGAAAGCTACGCCCTGTCCGCGCCGGCGAGCAACGCGAAGCGCGCAACAAAGAAGAGTTCTCGCGGATCGTAGCGAAGTATTCGCAACGAAGTCCCAATCGCGCCGAGTTCGCTGCCGGCTCACTTGCCCATCGCCTGGCGCAGCACGGGCTCAAACACGTTCGCTTGCCGGAAGAACCCTAAATCGCTGGCGTGAGACCCATCGGTCGCGCCATCCCCATCAGTTCCGTACAAGCTATCGCCACGAATGTAGTAGAGGTTGCCAACTGATTCAGATTGCAAGACATCGAACGCGGCTTTCAGCGCGGCGTGGTTGGCTGTATGGTGCGCGTCTCGGGCGGGGAGAATCCAACTGTTGGTATTGCGGCGATCCTCAACCAGCACAATGGGTGTGTCTGGTTTCCGCGCCCGAATCTGCTTCACCAGAGGAACACAGCGCTGCTCAACCATCTTTGCGTCCATGTTAGGAAGACAGTCGATGACGTACGCAGCCGCGTCGATCTCAGTCAGATAGTCGCCGACTTCAGCGTGCATTCTGCCGTTACCGGAAAAGCCAAGATTCACGACAGGCATGTCAAACCGCCGTCCCAAAATCGCCGTATGCACCATACCGGGACGGCTTGCACACGCTCCGTGGGTAATACTTGTTCCATAGAATACGATGGGCTTCTGCCGAGGCGCCAGCGATTCGAACTTGCTTGTCGGTGGCACGCCAATGCGTAGGAATTCGATCCCATTGTACAAAGGAAGGTAGGCCGCAAACTCGCGCAAACCTGGAGCGAGGCCACGCACGAACTGAGTTTTGACCTCCTGTGACGAGGGTCTTGTTACCTGAACCCACCGCCATCTGCCGTCGCCGTCTCTCGCATATAAGTCGACGCCGCTCACGCCAGTCGCAGGCATGTGAGCCATCGCGAGATTTTCATGCAGTAATTTGTAGTGGACATGAATGGCTGTGGCGTCTGTCTTAAATCGGACCAGCATTCCGGCAGAATGACGGCTCAGGTTCCAGACAGCCGCAGTCACCGTGCCCTCCGCCGAGGCAGGTAAACGATCAAACCATCGCTTTCGTTGCACTTCGGGCAGAATTCGTCCCTCGACACCCCAAGTGGTTACGTCGTGCCACGACAACCCATCGTCTGCCTTCTCCCGTTCGGCCATTTCCGGATCGAGAGTCCCAATTTGCGCTACCGATCGCGCTTTGATCGGTGCGGATTCCTCCTTCGCCTCCGTCAGGCTAACAAATACACAGACAGATAGCATCAGGTACGGCAGCGTGGATAGCTTCATGGTTGACCCGCCATAGATTGAAAGAAGTATGAGCAACTATTTGGAAAACTGGCAAGTGACAGTTTGACCTCAACTGGCCGCGTGCGGAAGTCACGAACCCTAATCTCTATTTTCTTTGCCGACTTGCGTTAGAGACGATAGCTGGTCAAAGCGACCTCTGAACTGTAACGCGAGTGAGCGAAAACACAGCGAACGGTACCCTCGATGGCGCTTCGTCTCCGTCCAACTGCATAAAAGAAGCGGAGAATGTGATGCCGTGGCGATTCTCAGCTCAACGGCGTATACTCCTCCCGATTGTGAGCTGCCCGACTGGCGGACTCTTAACCGGCTGGGGGCAGCAGGCGTGGGGTGGTAGGCGATAGCAACCACCCTGCGGAGCCGCTTAGACAGCTACACACGACATGGCGATACCTTGAAGATCATCTCGCTAGTTCCCAGTTCCACGGAAATCTTGTGCCGGTTAGGGCTGCGCGAAACCCTCGTCGGCGTAACGCACGAGTGCGACTTCCCGGCGGGAATCGAAAGTTTGCCGCGGGTCACTCGATCGCTCATTCCCGCGGAGGCATCCAGCGCCGAGATTGACCGCTTGGTCACCGAACAGATGGCTGCCGAGCCGTCGCTGTACGCGCTGGATACCGAGCAGGTCGCTTCGCTCCACCCCGACTTGATCGTAACCCAGGCGCTGTGCGACGTGTGCGCTGTGCCCGACAGCGACGTTGAGCGCGTCGTCAACCAACTCAACCCGCGACCGAAGGTGCTTAAGCTTCAGCCGAAGACGCTCGAAGGCGTTCTCGACTCGATAGGCGAGGTTGCAGAAGCAGCCGGCGTGCGGGAACGAGGCGATTGCCTGGTGTCGGAGCTACGCGAACGCATCAACCAGGTCGCGGCACGATACGGCCAACAGCCGCGAGCGCGTGTGGCGCTGCTGGAGTGGCTTGACCCACCGTTCGCCGCCGGGCACTGGAACCCAGAGTTGGTCAGCCTGGCAGGCGGAACCGACGTACTCGGGGCTGCGGGTGAGAAGTCACGGCGGGTATCGTGGGATGAAATCGCCGAAGCCGATCCCGACGTGATCGTCGTCGCGTGCTGTGGACGCACCGTCGCCCAAGCCGGCATCGATATCGAACAACTCGCGCGCGGCGACCTTTGGCCACAGCTGCGCGCGGTGCGGTCGGGTTGCGTGCTGATGTTTGACGGCTCGCAGTATTTCAACCGGTCTGGCCCACGACTCGTCGAGAGTCTTGAGATGCTGGCCAACGGTCTGAACTCTCTTGCAAAAACGAACTAGCCGGCAATCTATTCCCGTGATAGCCGTACTCAAATTTGCATGAATCCAACAAGCCGCGTCAGTGAGTTCAAGCCGTTAGTTCTTCCCAATTATGCTACCGATGGTCTATCTATCGATTCTGGCTGTACCAGGGATCAAGTCGTACGATGACTTACACGTCTGTTTCTATCGCGAGTCGATTTCTCGAATAGAGCCTTTTTTTTGCATCAGATGTACCAGTTGTTACAATGCTAGAGAGCAAGATTACGTACTAGACCTCTGTTGAGTTTTTGCTAACGAACAGCCGTTTCGAATCGATGTATCCGGCCTTCCCATTCGGGACGACGGAACATGTTTCGAAGTGGCTTTTTTTATTGACGTCTCCGTGACAAGAGACTTGAAGCGATGAAACAGTCGTTCACTCCAGGAAGTCAATCATGAAGAATAGCTGCCGAGTTAGCCGCGCCCAGATCCTTATCCTACTAGTCTTATGCTTTCCCCTCTGCAGCGCTCCAACTTCCACAGCGTCTGTGCTGTTCGACTTTGAGTTTCCCGATGGGACGATCGATCTGGGGCAAGGAACCATTCTCGTCGGAAACGCCAACTTCATGCCATCCGTGCAAACGGGGCGTTTGCAGCTGACTAATAGCACGGCAGGCAACAACTCCGCATTCCACCTACCAGCGATACCAGGTTCGAGTAACGGCATCGAAGTCTGGTTCGACTATGAGATCATTGACCGTGCCGATGGTCAGATTACCGCCGACGGATTCTCGTTTAGCTACGGTGCCATCCCGTTCGGAACCAACTCCTTTCAGCCTGAGGAAGGGTGGCCTGGAGTAGCCAACGTCGTTTCCTATGAAATGGATACCTTCGACTTTAATTTGGGCAATCCTCCCGTTGAACGTGGCCCGGCAATCGGTTTGAATCGTCCGATGAACGTTAATGACATCGGCGGTAGCACGCATGCGTCGAGTTTGGCAAACACCGTCGGTGACCTTCTTACTGAAGGACAGACGATCAGTGGAACCGTGCATATACTCATGACCTCCGACGGTATTACCGATTTCCAAACGACTGGCGCGATCACTGATGCAAACTTCGTTAGCATCAACGCTGGTGCCAGTGGGTTTTTGCCTAGCGACGACTACACCTTTGCTATTGCTGCTCGCACCGGCGGTTTGGTCCAAGACATATTCATTGACAATTTGAGAATTGAAACGATTGTCCCGGAGCCATCGGCGCTCGCATTGGTGTTACTGGGCCAATTTCTGCTCACTCAACGAC
The DNA here is from genome assembly GCA_965228965.1 of Bythopirellula sp. Classification (GTDB taxonomy): domain Bacteria; phylum Planctomycetota; class Planctomycetia; order Pirellulales; family Lacipirellulaceae; genus Bythopirellula. The sequence goes on along the minus strand of OZ245849.1, from coordinate 2,089,768 downwards.
GGATGCACTACTAGTTCTAGGTTTGACGATCTCTGGCATTCCGAACGCGTTCCCGAAGAGCAGCTTGCTTAGCTACCTCACCCGCAAGTACCGAGGACAGGCGGGCGCTGCAGCAACCCCGAAAGCTGCGACCTTCCTGGGCACAGGCTTCCTTCAGCATTCACGAGTGCGAGCGTCGGTTTGGTGGTCCATCGACCGGAAATTGGGAGTCTCAATCGGCGGTGACGTGCGATCGTCGGAAATTTCCCGCATTTTTGTCGTTATTCGCGTCAGAAACTGGCGACCGCTCCCATACAGTGGTGTGGACTCACGTACCTAGGTGGCATTGTGTACGAAGCGTGCCAGCGTGAGTTTTCGCGAAAAACATAGATTGGCTTTATGCGATGAAGGAAGAGACGGCCCAGCAGCGAGTTCCGAAAACTATGCATCTTGATCTTGCATCGACCGATGATGGCATGTCTGGCGACGACCAGTTCAAGGACCATCGTGTCGAGAGATTTGGGGCATTGTTGGCCGCATGTCATGGGGACTTATTTGGATTCATTTACTCGCTGGTGCAGCACCACGCAGATGCCGAGGACGTGTACCAGCAAGTCGCCATCGTACTGTGGGAGAAGTTTGATACCTTCGAGCTGGGGACCAACTTTCCAGCTTGGGCGACTACGGTTGCACACAATGTGGCGCGAGATTTTCTTCGCTCGCGCAAGCGGGTAGCAATCACGTTCAGTGAAGAGGTGCTCGACGCAATCGCTGAAGTTCATAAGGCCAAACGGACCTCGAACAGCGATGTTGCCGACGCGTTGACAACCTGCGTGAAGAAGCTGTCGGATCGGGATCGAAAACTGGTTGATCGTTGCTATGCACCCAATCGCGACTTTGGCACCATCGCGAAAGAAGAAGGTCGTACCATTGGTGCTATCTATCAAGCGATCAGTCGTGTGAGGAAATCCCTGCACGCTTGCGTTCAGCGCACTCTCTCGCAGGAGGGCATTTGATGAACGAATCTGATCGAGTTGCCAATCGTTTGATCGAGTTGCTTGGGCGCGGCTGGGATGGAACGCTAACGGAGGCAGACAACGCAGAGATTAACGCGCTGTTGGCTGAGCATGGCACCGAGTATTGCGAAGTCGTGCTTCGAGCTTCTGCCATCCATCTGGTGTTGAGTCGGAATGCCGCCGCAGCCGCCGCGTCTGAGCGGGCGCTTTCGCGAATCACTGAGTTAGCGAAAAGCCAAAGCGAGGGCGCGTCGCACGCCGAAGCAAAGTCCGTCCGTCCGACCGTTCCGCTGTGGTCTCAGCCGCGGACCTATTTCGCAGCAGTTGCGGTGACGGCGGCAATCCTCGTCGGATTGCCGTTGCTACCGCGGACTAACGAAGGTGAAAAGACGGCGAGTACAAGTGATCGTGCAAACGATTCAGCCGTGGTGGAGGTAGATCCCGCGAGAGCTTTTACCAGGCCACCCGGTCCCGTCGCTACTTTTGCAGCTGAAGAGAAGGCCGTTTGGCCGGGTGAGGCACTCGCCCCGGGGGCGGTGCTACGCGAGGGAGATTCGATTGAATTACTTTCAGGCGAAGTCCAACTGAGTGTTGGCTTCGGAGCGGAGATCCTGGCTACAGGACCTTTCTCGCTTACTTTTTTGTCGCCCAGCAGCGTAAGGCTGAATCATGGGAACATCGCCGTCCAGGTCGCCGAGTGGGCGAAAGGGTTCACCGTGGAGACCTCGGCCATGGACGTCGTCGATCTCGGCACAACTTTCACCGTTTCAGCCTCGCCCGATGACGGAGTGGAAACCAGAGTGTTGAAGGGACTGGTGCGCGTGCATCTCCATGAGTCGGATAGTGAAACTCGACGCGGATTGCTTGTCTCCGAGGGAGGCAGTTACTTGGTGGATGAGCAAGGCCGCCGTTGGCGTGCTCCAACATCCAAATCCGCAACCGACGATGCAATCAATTTCGGCGAGCTCGCCCCCTATCACCCGGTCGAATTGCACAATACCGGGTTGGGGATTGAAGTCGGCGACGAGGATCCAAACTGGCAGATCGTCTCGGGGCCCGCAGGCTCCACATGGCCGCAATTCGCCACCGTTTGCGCCAACATAAAAGGCGAATACAACTACTTGCCGAATGATCCGCAAGCCTCGCAGTGGGTCTCCATTGCAAATTGGGATGTGGCGAAAGCGCGCGCCGTGTTTACCTTTCAAACGTCGTTCAACCTAAGTGGTTACGATCTGTCAACCATCCAACTGTTTGGCCGCTTTCTGGTGGACAACGGTGTGCGAGAAGTTCGCGTCAATGGACAGCCCGTGGAGTTCGAATCCTGGAACATAGAAAACTATTTTGGTGACGATCAGTTCCGCTTTGTTAACGTAAGCGAAGGTCTCGTGGCAGGTGAAAACGTCATTCAAATCGACGTCTGGAATAACATCTACTTTGACGAGCGTTCCGATACAACGCCAATGGCACTACGCGTGGAATGGTACGCATTCGGTCGACAACTCGATGCTATGACGGCGTCAGGTGAGTAGTAGCGCCGACGTTTCTTCTCAGGGACGATAGGTCCAGAACCCCGTCGTCATCGGCCAATGGACGTTCGCATTACGGGATTTGTCACTTTCTGCCGAAATTTCGTTTTTTTTCTGAAATTTCCGTCAGCAAATCTGTAATTCGCCCATGTACTTCTATTGGCGGTATGGACACGTCTGGGGCGTGCCATAAACCGACCTCCTGTTCACGCCACAAAGGAATGTTGGCAGCCATCTCTTTTTGTGGGAACTGATATGGAGCGACAAAGGCTTTCAACGCGAAATCTGTCAGCGGCCTTCACCCTCGTCGAATTGCTCGTGGTGATTGCCATCATTGGTGTCCTCGTTGCCTTACTGTTGCCTGCCGTGCAGGCGGCGCGTGAGGCAGCCCGACGGTCTCAATGTATCAATAATTTGAAGCAATTCGGCTTGGGTGCACTGAACTTCGAATCGACGAATCAGCGTTTCCCGATCGGCACGACCAACCACCTGAACGAGGGCAGCGCAACCGCGCTTCCGAACGATGATCGTTATTGCTGGTTCCACGAAATGCTCCCCTACATTGAGCAGCAAGCGCTGGCCGATGGTCTGAAACAACATTTGGAGACGGCTCCCAACGCCAGTGCTCTGAACTTCGTGCCGGCTCTGACGACGGTCATTTCCACAGCGATGTGTCCTTCCGATCCGCTTAACCCCAAATTTGAAACCGCCGCGCCTCCTCTGCCGCCACTCGCTGGGAGTCCCGAGGATCCCGGCCATCAGGGTTTTCACGGCAACTACATCGGCTGTGCCGCATCCGTGTACTTTGACAGAGCTGACCGAGAGGGTCCTGAACATTTGCGGGAACGGTACCGGGGTAAGACGCCATTTGAAGTCGGCTCGGATCTGGACGGCATCCTTTTTCCAAAGTCCGAAGTCACCATGTCGGATATCACCGATGGCACGTCCAACACCCTGCTTTTTTCTGAACTCATTCTGGTCGAGGACGCAGGCGAAAACGACATCCGCGGTCGGTATCACAATCCGATTCATGGCAATGTGTATTTTTCGACCAGAAGAACACCCAACTCAACGGAACCAGATAGGCACACATGGTGCGGAAGGAGACAAGCACCCCCGGAAGCCCCGTGTCTCTGGATAGGCAATGGCGGTGGCTTGGCGATCACAACGCGGAGCTATCACGCAGGGGGAGTCAACGTTTGTCGGGCAGACGGGTCGGTCGATTTCATCATCGACTCGATTAGCCCAATCGTCTATCGCGCAATGGGGAGTCGGGATGGCCAGGAGGTTATCCAATAGTAGTGGGGCCTGTTCAGGCAGAGGCACTATTGAGGTACATGGCAGCGCCGGAAAGCCGATGCGCCGCGTAAAGGAGGATTGATCGGATGAACCAATCCGCAGCTTGGATCAACAAGCTTCGATTCGGCGTTGCATGGTATTGTGGGACGGTGTTGCTGTGCTGTTTGTTCTTCGTGGGATGCGGCGGCGCTCCCGACGGGATGATCGTGGTGAGTGGCACCGTCACGTGGAATGGGGAGCCGCTTGAGGATGGATATGTGTCGTTTGTGCCCGATCCGAGTAGGAGCCCGCAGGCTACTGAGATCAATAACGGGGAGTTTAAACTCAACGCCTATCTGGGCGAGAACACCATACGGATTTTCTCCGAGCGGCAGGCGGGCTATGTCGAGGCGATGAATCAATATCGATACGAGCAGTTCATCCCCCTGAAGTACAATGACGAAAGCGAATTGACAGAGAACGTTAGCGCCGACGGCGACAATGTCTTCGAATTCGCATTGACCGGCGATTAAAGAACCCGCCTGTCCAGCGGAGGAAGCTCGAGTCTGGGCGTCCAACACTTTGATTCACGGTAACGCTGTCTTCAGCCCAAAAAACGCGCGTTCGTGCCTCCGCTTTGTAGGTTCGCGATGCGCGTACCGCGCCGGGTACCTAATTTTGCAACTCACGCGTTAGTGCCCAATGGACGTTGGCATTTAGGCGATTTGTCGCTTTTTGCCGAAATTTCAGTTTTTTTCCTGAAATTCCCGTCAGCGAATCTGTGATTCGACCATGTACTCCTGTCGGCGGTGTGGAAACGTCCTGGGACGTGCCATACACCGACCTTCTATTCACGCCAAACAGCAACGTGGGTAGCCATCTCTTCAGTGAGGACCGATATGGAGCGACAGAAGCTAACAACCCGAAATGTGTCAGCTGCTTTCACGCTTGTTGAATTGCTGGTGGTGATTGCCATCATCGGTGTGCTTGTGGCGCTGCTGTTGCCGGCGGTGCAAGCGGCCCGCGAAGCCGCCCGCCGCACCGAGTGCACCAACAAACTGCGGCAGTGGGGGATTGCGCTGCAAAATCATCATGATACACGCGGCTTCTTTCCCGCAGGCACGATCTCCGAAGGTGGCACCGGTGTGAACCCTCAAGACCGGCGGACTTTCGTACTCTTGGTCTGGCCGTTCTTGGAAGAAGCAAACCTGTTTTCTATGTATGACTTCAGCGTGCCTTTTTGGCATCCGACCAACCAGCCTGCGATGATGGCGCAGCCGGCCATGTACTTTTGCCCCTCCGATCGAGTCGGCGCACTCTGGAAGGGCGATACGTACACCCGTTCGCGTGGTAACTACGTCGTCTGCTACGGCAACGCGGATTTTGCGACGAACAGTCTTGAGGCGAGGACCGGCGACATTAGCAGAACTCGCTATCCCAACTACATGCCGGCACCGTTCGCTGACTACCGGGAGCCGGATGCGCCCGGACACAACATGCGGAAGTTCGTCGATGGAGTGAGCCAGACGATGCTGATGTCGGAAGTGTTGGTCTCCGTCAACGATGAAGACTGGGACGGACGCGGCGATATCCTCAACAACCACGCCGGCCATTCCAATTACATGACGATCAACACACCCAATTCGTCTGACGTGGATCGCATGATGTGCAGTGGCCCCGATAGTACCGAGCTGCCCGGACCTTGTCGGCCCATCAACAACGGAGACGGCACCGGCATGTACGCCACCGCCCGCAGCAGTCACCCCGGCGGCGTCACCGTCATGATGGGCGATGCGAGCGTGAATTTTACCAACGACGACATCGACCTCATTGCTTGGAAGTATATGGGTTCGATCGAAGATACGGTCGTGTTGGAAGCGCTGGAGTGAGACGCACGTAGTGCCGTTCCAGCTGCCGCGTAGCTCCGTTAGACATTTTCGCACACCAACGTCGAACGGCTCTCTACGATGTGACCGCTCTGAGTCTCGGCGAGCGAGCAGCAACATCATACCTGCCACAAAGAGCAACCCCCATGCGCGGGTTCCGGCACGGCGGCGAGTTCTTCTTGCACTAATCCTCCGGGGCCCGCGAGCGTGATGTGATCCGCCATGCCTTCCGCCGCAAGATGGGACGCGACGCAATCCTTACGGATTCACAATCCCTGCTTGCGATCGACAAGAGATTCGTCGACAGTAGAGACAACTTCAACGCGACGATCGTGCCACTACTACCTTGGTAATCGTTTCTGTTTCGAAGAAGAGAGGACCGGAGCAGAGAGTAGGAAGACGATGATCGGAGAGTATCCATGTTTTCACGTGTGATCGTGACAGTGTTCGTTCTCGTAGCAGTCCCTTGGCCGGTCGCTGGGGCCGCGGAGCGCCACAGCGTGCTGCTGATCGTGGTCGACGATCTGAACGATTGGGTCGGCTGCATGGGCGGCCACCCACAGACGCGCACGCCGAACATCGACAAGCTCGCCGCCGGCAGTGTACTGTTTACGAATGCACACTGTCAGGCACCGGTCTGCACTGCGAGCCGCGCGAGCTTCATGACCGGTCGCCTCCCATCGACCACTGGCATCTACGCGCTCGGCGGATTCAACTTCCGCAGTTCGCCTGCACTCCAATATTCAATCACGCTGCCCGAGGCCTTCGCCGACGCTGGCTACGACACCGTCGGCTGCGGGAAGATTTTCGACTCCGGCGAAATATTCGCGACCACCGGCCGACGGCCCGGGCTCGGTCCTATGCCGAAGAAGAAATTTCATTGGCCGGCCGGACACCGCGTCTGGGATTGGGGGCCGTATCCCCAGCGCGATGATCAGCTCCCCGATTTCCAGACCGCCGACTTCGCCATCAAGCAATTGGGGCAGACACGCGCTAAGCCGTTGTTCCTCGCAGTCGGTTTGATCCGTCCGCACGTGCCGATGTGTGTCCCGCAGAAATGGTTCGATATGTTGCCTCAGGAGTCAGCAATCAAGCTGCCGCCCGTCATTGCCGCAGACCGTGACGATCTGCCCGACTGGGGCCAGCGGTTGACCTACGCCAAGGTGGGACCGCGTCACGAGTGGATGACAGCTCAGAAACAACAACGCGCTGCAGTACGTTCGTATCTCGCTTGTGTGGCGTTCGCCGATGCTCAGGTCGGCCGCATCCTCGACGCCCTGGAAGCGAGCGGACGGCGTGACCGTACGATTGTTGTACTCACATCCGACCACGGTTTCACGCTCGGAGAAAAGGAACGCTGGGGCAAGCGTTCGCTATGGGAGCGTTCAACGCGCGTGCCACTGATCGTCTCGGTACCTGGCGGCCCGCGCGGCGAGATCTGCACCGAACCCGTCGGGCTCATTGATCTGTACCCGACACTTGCCGACCTGTGTGGTATCGAGCCTGACACGGAGCTTGAGGGCACAACCCTGCGTGCGCAGTTGACGAATCCTAAGGCCCCGCGCGATCGCCCCACACTCACCACGTTCTGGACAAACAACCACGCCGTGCGATCTAGACGGTATCGATACATCCGCTATTCCGACGGATCACAGGAACTGTACGATCACACGACCGACCCCAACGAATGGAAAAACCTTGCCATGGAGCAAGCGTTCGCCCCAGTCATCGCGGAGCACCGTCGCTGGCTCCCAAAAACCAACGCGCCACCGATCCCAGGAACCGTCGCGCTCGACGTACACCCCGACGATCAGGACGCATTCGACGCGCTCTGAGAGGGTGAAAAACTGCTCAGCAACTCCGCGAGAGACCTATTCCTTCACCCATTCCACTCTCACTGGTGTAGCCAAATAGATTGTCATTCACTTTGGAAATCGAGGTATAGACTGCTTAGTCATCTCGGCCTACCAGGGCTACGCACTCGCGGTTCGGTAGCTAACGCGCACTGGCCTTAAACGCAGAACGCTCGCCAAGAGCCGCTATAGGCGGTGTGCCTCCGCTGAGAATCGCGTCGCTGTTATCAAAACGCCGCTCTTGCAACTCACGAAGGCTGCTCCGCCTTATCTGGAAGTTCGGTAAACGCTTCGTGTGAGCAGAACATCCTGAGAAGGCCCGAAGTAACTCGAGCACTCACTTCGGTTGCGAGTCGTCGATTCGACTATCGCGCCCGGTACCGGCCCGTCGATTCGTAGTTCAACAAGTGAGTGGTTAGAAGACAAAGCTTGAGCAAGTGCTTGTTTACCCTCCTCACCAATACCGCTGTTGGTGAGATCAAGCCTACGAAGACATGAATTGCTAGAAAGCATCTCAGCTGCAGCAATAGCTCCTTTGTTCCCCAAGTCGTTCTGTGCCGCGTCGAGAACATGCGTTGATGGGCTAAACCCCAGATCTAGACTCACCATTGCAGGATGAGACTTGATGGCATCAAGAATCGCCGTCCCGCCAATGTGGTTGATGCCGTTGCTCGCTAGGCCAAGTTTCTGAAGGCTATGGTTGCCGCTCAGAGCTTCCGCCAGTACCGTTGCTCCAGCATTCCGAAGGTCGTTGACATTCAAGTACAGTTCGGTGAGTGCATCGTGCTGATTTATCAGCTTGGCAAACAATCCGGCATCATCAGCACCAAAGCTATTTCCACCAAGATAAAGCCGCTGTATTGTGCCCGCTTCCAATATCGCTTCCACGAGAACCTCTAAGCCTCGCCGACCCACATGAGTATTGACGAGGTCCAGAGTTTCGATATTACGGTTCACACGAAGCGTTTGCGCTAGTGCTTGAGCTCCTCGGGGACCGATTGGATTGCGTTTTAGCCAGACGCCCTTGATCTGCAGGTTGTTGTTGAGCGCTCTCGCGATGGCAGATGCTCCGTCAGGTCCGATGCGATTGCAGCCAAGGTAGATGACCTCCAAGTTATGGTTCACCTCAAGCAGTCTCGACACGGCTTTTGCACCAGGATCTCCAATTCCGTCCGTGCCTAGGAGTAAGGCTTGGACGTAACTATGAGCGTGGAGAGCGTGGGTGACACGGGCGCAACCCAAAGAGCCAAGGTTTTGCTTGCATAGATCTAATTGCCCCTGAGCGGTCATGGTGCCACGGGGAAACGCAATTGTCTCACGCGTTGGGATATTCAGTGCTAAATGCTGAATAAGTGGTGTCACTTCCTCGTTTGGGCATGGCTCAAACTCGTCAAGGTTTGGAACTGGACAAGCGAGGCCGTTGTGTGCGGTTTCCATGTTTCGCCCAACTACCAAGGATACGGAGCATAGTCCTTTAGGAAATGCCCAAACAAAGGCTGAGAATCTTCGTTTATCCCCGTTGCGATGGGGTCGAAGATTCGAGAAGCACCGTCTACGATATCTAAAGGTGGGTAGAAACCTTGGTCCTCTCGTAGATGCATCGCTTCAGGATGCGGCCGTTCATCAGTGATCCAACCTGTGTCTACGCTGTTCATATAGATCGCATCGGCTGCGAGATCGGCTGACGAAGTGCGAGTCAACATATTTAGCGCAGCCTTGGCCATGTTCGTATGAGGATGGAATGAGGTCTTCGCTGCTCGTGAAAACTGTCCTTCCATGGCCGAGACGTTTACGATGAACCGTCTTGCATTCGGTGATTGCTCCAGTAGTGGCCGCAGTCGACTACTAAGCACAAACGGTGCCGTTGCGTTTACCAAGAAGACTTCTAGTGATTCGATGGTACTTACCTCTCCGAGACGGAGCTTCCAACTGTTTGTGGGGCGGTAGTCCACTTGCTGTCCATCCAAATCATAGCTCGCTGAAGGAAAATACTCCTCGGCACTTGGCAGCTGCCCTTGATAGCCAGGACGTGTCTCGAGAAGCACTGCATCGTCATGCTCACATTGAGCCATAAGTGACCGCTGATCATCCAATAGATCTCGAGCTTCCAAGAGGTGCTCATAGAACTTTAGCGGTCGTTTAATCGTTTGAGCAGCGTTGTGAATCAGAATGTCGAGGTAAGGCTCGTCGGCGACCAACCTTCTCGCAAACTCTTCAACGGCAGGAATGTCACGTAAGTCGAGCCCATAAATGCGCAACCGATCTCGCCATTCAACAAAGTCTGCCTCTGCAGCAAAGCGATTGCACGCGTCCCTGGGAAATCGGGTAGTTACCAGGACCCTTGCGTTATCTCGCAGCAGCTTCAAAACCGTTTGAAATCCGATCTTGGTTCGTCCACCGGTGACCAGTGCGGTGCGCCCGAAGAGTTCGCTTCGTTGCTGTCTTTTCGACCAATTTACTGCCGCGCATTTAGGGCATAACTGATGATAAAAGAAGTGCAAATCGGTAAACGGCTCTTTACATATGTAACACGTGCGAGATCGTTCCAGTGCGATTTTTGAATGATCGTCACATGTGAGTTCGGCGCCTCTACGCTTTGACAAAATCTGCGTATTTGCAATTTTTTGCCGATCAGAGTCGATCCTTTGTTGACGTCGCTTCTGACGCATACTCGCCTTACCTTTTCGATGAATCTTCGCGATGAGGGACTTCAACCGACAATGCTCATCGATCGCAGATGGATCGTTTGCAATTATCTGAAGGACCTTTAGGCAGGTATCAAGATCTTGGCGTGTATAATTCATCATTGCCTAGCGATTACGTCTGTGCATTCCGAAATGGAATCTCTGCGTTCATCGTAGTCACAAACGCCCATTGCAAGTGGGGGATGGGAAGGACTTGCACCTTCACCTCCGATTTGCAGATCGATGTGCTTCATTACACCACCACCCCCCGAGAGAATTATGTAGTATGGTTGCGAGTTCTACAATGATGCCAATCACGGCTTGGCAACCTGCTTGAGCTTACGCAACATCTAAACGTATTGCGCTACTCATTCAGCGATTTGATTTCCATCAGAATTGGTTGATCACGGCTGCCATCCACGAATCTCACCAAACTTGCGCTAAAGCTTGAAAGGTACCCACTTAATTTGCAACCACTTGGTCCGCGGTATCGGTCCAATCGCCGATAGATCGGATGGTGCTTGTATTGTGTCTTAAGCTGGTGACACCAGCTCAACGTGCGGTGAAATGGTCACCTACTTCAACTGACGGCCGCTGGCCCTATTCAGGCAACGCCTGAGCATTACCGGGAGACTAGGAATTGCCTGACCAACGGAAACATCGTGGCCCTCATCCTCAAGATCAGGAACTCTTCCACGTCAACGCAGAACGTGGCTTACAAAATGCAACACGTGATCTAAGTTGGCTATTGACCAAAGGCTATGCTTCCACGTCAGCGCTCAAACTGGTCGGTGATCGATACGCTTTGAATGCGAGACAGAGAGTTGCCGTTGCTCGCTGTTCTTGTGGTGATCATGAGGCCACGAGAAGAAAGGCACACCAGATAGACAAAAGCGCACTGCACCACCAAGAGCTTTGGATCGACGGATACAACGTACTAACATCCGTGGAGGCGGCTCTATCCGGTGGAGTGATCCTGAGGGCGAGAGATGGTTGTTATCGGGACATGGCGAGTATGCACGGTAGCTACCGCAAGGTAGCTGAAACTATCCCAGCAATTCACCTGCTCGGAGAAGTCTTGGCTGAATTGAAAGTTGAAGCATGCTATTGGCTCCTGGACGAGCCGGTTTCAAATAGCGGACGATTGAAGACTCTGCTGGGAAAGATCAGCACGGAACGTGGCTGGAATTGGTACACCGAACTCGTCCCTGATCCTGATGCGAACCTCGTCCGCACAAGTCAGATTGTGGCATCCGCCGATAGTCAAGTACTCGACAAGGCACAGAGCTGGTTCAACTTGGCGAGGACTAGCATCGATGCTCGAATTCACGACGCCTGGATCTTGGACTTGTCGCTGTAATATCGACTGTCGAACACATCTTTAAACGAAAGCCCTCGGTCCGGCGCTAAGCAATCTCCCCTCAATCTAGCGGATCTTATGGCCTATTTGCTAACGCGCACAGGCCGGAAACGGCCACCCAGTTGAAAACTCAGCATCTGAGCACAGGACTGCGTTACTTGCCACTCATAATCCGTTCCCCCAGGCCAATTGTTGAGTCTTTGGCTTAGGGCCCAAGACACGGTATCATTGGAGTACCTAGGGACTGCGTCGGCAGAAATCTAGTTGACTATGCGCAGCGAATGCGATTCATCCCCGTCAAGAAGAAAGACGTCGTCGGGGCGTTGCTCATCTGCCACAAGCACCTCGGAATACGACGTAGAGAAGACCACCTGCCCCAGCTCATTCAACGCCGCTGGATACGAGGAAGACTGCGTTTCTCTTTGACCTAGCCCCTTCACCGATTCCAGATATTGATAGAGAATCATCGTATTGGATACATTCCCGGAGAACGTTATGACATCGAAGCTTCGCAGTCTTTCCCTGGTCTGGTGCTTGGCGCTGACGTGCTGCCTACAGAGTTTTTGCGACGGAGCCAATGTGGCCATGCCTAATGACGCCGAGACGAACGAGTCGTCAGAGACTTCTACTTGGAAGTTGCCGCCACAGGAGGTGCTCGAGGTGCTGCACGCGGCGCAGTTGCCGATGGTTTGGACCGCCCCCACCGGAAAGCACATGCTGCTCGCTGATCCGGTTATCTATCCGCCGCTGGCCGAACTCGCGTCAACGATGCACGAACTGGCCGGCATGCGAGTCGACCCGGTGGTCGGCGGCATCCATGGACAACATGGTGGCACGTCGCCGCGCCTAATTCAGGTCGGAGTCGGTGGCGAAGGCAAGTCACTCGAACTACCTGAAGCGGCAGAAGTGCTGGGGGTGACGTGGACAGCCGACGGGCAACGGTTCGCCCTCACCGTTCGTCACGCCGATCACCTTGGCGTGTGGGTCGGGTCGGTCGACGGCTCGCTCGAAAAGATTAAGGGCGTAGCCATCAACACCCTCATGGACACCGGCGTGCGCTGGATGCCCGACCAAAAACATCTCTTAGTGCGCCGGGTTCCCCAGCGTGGCGAAGTTCCCACGGCACCCGCCATTCCGACGGGGCCCGCCATCCTTGAGGGAGAAGGGGCCATCGCGCGTTCGACCTACGAGTCGCGCAACCTGCTCAAGACGGCTTACGACGATGCCCTCTTCGATTATTTTGGAACCTGCGAATTGGTCATCGTCGATCCCAGCAACGGACAGATGACACAGTTGGGCCAGCCGGCCATCTACGTCGACTCCGACATCTCGCCGGACGGCAAGTACCTACTCGTCCAGCGGCTGGTCGGCCCCTGGTCCCACGCGGTTCCCTGGTGGCGCTTTGCCACGGAAGTCGAAATTTGGGACGCCCAGGGCGAACTGGTCGCGTCGATCGCCTCGCATCCGTTGGCCGATGAAGTACCCACACACGGCGTGCGCACGGGCCCTCGTGGCATTTCTTGGCGCCCCACCGCGCCGCACACGCTGTTCTGGGTCGAGGCGCTCGATGGCGGCAGTCCGGTCGCGGAGGTGTCCCATCGCGATCGACTCATGCGCCTCGACGCGCCCTTCGATGCCGAACCAGTCGAGGTCTTCCGCGCGGAGCATCGCATCATCGGCTGGCAGCGCGGATGGAGCGCAGACGGCGGCACCGTCATGCTCACCCAGCGCGAACGAATCCGGCGCTGGCGCTACACCTGGCTGCTCGACGTGGACGCCGGGACCTCACGGCCCTGGTTCGACCTGAACGAGCGGGACAGCTACGCGTCGCCGGGCAGTCCCGTGCTGCGAAAGTTGGCCAACGGCCGCATGGTCCTGCACCAATCGGGCGACGAAGTTTACTTTTCGGGTCGTGGCGCCACCGACAAGGGCGATCGTCCGTTCCTGGATCTGCGTAGCATGAAGTCCGGCGAAGTCCGCCGCCTATTCCGCGGCGCACCCGACCGCTACGAGTCCTTCATTGGCTTCGCCGGAGACGATGAGCACTTCGTGATGCGCTCGGAATCGGCTACCGACGTGCCCAACTATTACCTCGCCAAACTGGGCGACGAGATGGATGCGGACGAAGGTGAGGCGACGCGCGCGTTGAGTCGTGAGCCGATCACTCACTTCGAAGATCCCACTCCGCAGCTACGCAAGATCGAGAAGCGTATCGTCCGCTACCAACGCAACGACGGCGTGCCGCTGAGCTTCCAGTTGCACTTGCCGCCCGACTACCAACCGGGCACTCGCCTTCCGACAGTCTTGTACGCCTATCCCCTGGAGTACTCCGACCCATCGACGGCCGGACAGGTGCGTGGATCGGCCCATCGCTTCAGCCGGATCTACGGCCCCTCGCATCTCTTCTTCTTGCTGCAGGGCTACGCCGTGCTCGACGGCACCGCGATGCCCATGATCGGCGATCCCGAAACCACGTACAACACATTCGTGCCGCAGTTGGTCGCCGACGCGGAAGCCGCGGTGGCCAAGGCCGTTGAAATCGGAGTGGCCGACCCAGATCGCATCGGCGTCATCGGTCACAGTCACGGCGGGCTGATGGTGGCAAATCTCTTGGCCCACACCGACTTGTTCAGTGCCGGCATCGCCCGTAGCGGCTCGTACAACAAAACCAACCAACCCTTCGGTTTCCAGTCCGAGCGTCGCTCCCTGTTCGAGGCGCGCGATGTTTACATTCAGCTCTCGCCGACGTTTTTTGCAGACCAGGTCAACGAGCCTGTGCTGATTATCCACGGCGCCAGCGACTCCAACCCGGGCACGCTGACCGACCAGTCCCGGGTCTTCTTCGAAGCCGTCCGTGGATCGGGTGGTACGGCCCGCCTGGTGCTACTTCCCCATGAGGATCACGGCTACCGCGGCCGAGAAAGCGTCGAGCACGTGCTGTGGGAGCAACTAGAGTGGTTCGACCGGTACGTGAAAAACGCGAAGCCGTCAGCAGACAAACTGGCCGACGAGTAGCAAGTCGCAGCCAGCAATGACGATCAGCCTGGGACGAGGCGCTGCGATGGCTTACGGCACGCTCGATAAGCCGCGTTGAAGCGTTCGCCCTGACCACGGCGTGCAACGAATCCGCTGACCCGCCGATCGCAGTTCCTCTGCAGTTTTCCATTGGATGCTACCGTAGGGCCAAGCCGACATAGAATGCGGCTTGATCTAATGGCCATCGTGGTATCAAGCGCTCAGAAATTCAGGAAATACTCCGGTATGGCGATCAAGTATTTCAAGTCCCAGACCCAAAGGAGAATCATCTTGATCGGAAGAGCCGCCATCAACAGAATCAAATGGGCCATAACCATGAAACGTATCAGCCCCATCCGTTGATAAAACTTGCGCAGGACAGTTATCGCTAATAGAGGTGGCAGTAGCAAGAAATAGCTCGCTACCAACAGAATTCCCGGGGCCTCGCGTAGCAAGATGTAGAGAAACTGTATGAAGGACCCACTTCCAGTAGGAGCCGTCGGCAATGCTCTTTGTAATAGATCTTCCCAGAAGAGGTGGGAAAGATAGACGTTGACGGTCGACTCAACCTTATGCGGATCCCAGTGCTCAAACGGTCCATAGAAGTTCCAGAACGGTCCGCGCAAGAATGTTCCGAGCACGATCAAAGGAACCCACATTCCTAGGAAGCCGAATTGGAAAACTAGATAGCTGAATTTCCGTTCGTTGATCGTGTAGTATCCATTTCCCGCCTTGTTGAAGTCGAGATACGGGATTGCGACCAGTCCGACCACAATTGCACTGGGCAACACGACACCCGCCAGCCAGGGATCGCAATAGGCGAGCATGTCCTGTAGCCCCAGAAAGTACCAAGGGGCTTTCGACGAGACCGGCGTCTTCGCCGTGTTGGCTGGTTCTTCTAGTGGTGCAGGCAACGCGATTGCCCAGAGAAGCAGAAACGACGTTAAGGCGATCATGCAGATTAACTCCGAATAGACCAAGTCGGGCCACACCAAGACTTTCTCGTCATTCAGTTTTTCTAATGGCGGCTCACCGCGAGCTAGTCGCTCATCGTTTGCAACGGCACGACGAGTCGCCAACCACGTGAAGAATGCTAGTAGGAAGATCATTGCTGCAATCGGAACGTTGTCTGGCTTGGCGACAATCGCAAAGAAGTTCCGATCGGCCATCGAGAGACCGAGCGTCAGCCAGATCAAATTCCAAATAGTCCATGCGATCGCTTCATGGACGAAAAAGCGTCGGAAAAAGTAGAACACGGCTAGAACCACAGTAGTACCAACGCTAAAAGTCACTGGCCCCGTGCTGTGGTTGATTACCATGCGCCACGTTTTTGGAACGGCAGGCATCCAATCGCTATTGCCGCTCGATGCGAACCCGGCCAGAACGACAAACGCGAATCCGACTGCAAGCCACACGACGAGGTTTGTGACTGGAATGGTATTTGCGAAACCAGGAATTGGCAGCCGGAACCAAGTTCTTGATTGCCCTGATTGCCAAAGAAAGAGTGCTGCAACGCCATTCATGAGGCCCAGCATTAGGTAATAGCAACACAGGAACGAGGCTGCCTCCTCAAGGAACTGTGTTTCTGTCAGTCCGTGCATGCGACGACGACTTGCAGCATCTAGTTGGGATGAAACGGAAACTCTCGTAGGCATCTGCACTACAGTCGAGTTCCGCGATTAGTTCTGCTGAAGTACGAATACCGTTTCGAAATCTTCAAACATTCAGATGCAATTCTGGAATCGCAACGATGTACCTCATATCTAAAACCACTCGACAGAACATTTTCGTGGGAATAGTTATCGCGAGTAGCAGCACGATCGTTGTGGCTGCAAGAGGCCACGAATAGTTCCGATTCCAGTATCTCCGCACCAATAGGAAACCAACAACAAAGTATGCAAGCAATCCTACGATCCCTGGAATTTCGCGAATGAACCAAGGCAACTCGGTCGACTTCAGCGCGAATAATCCTGTCCAAAAGTAATCTGATAGGTCAACGAGATTCAGCGCAACTTCGCGAGTTTCGTCCCAGGCCTCGCCCGGCCAATAGAAGTTCCACTGCGGACCACGGCAGCAGACACCAACCCAAATCAGAAATAACCAGATCAACTCTAGGGATATCATCAGCCGCGAACTTAACCACACGTAGCTCAGGCTGGTTGCTGAATCCGAGTTTCCAGATCCCCGAGAAACCAGCAAGAACGGAAGCAGAGCGAACCCAACCGTAAAGACGATCGGAAAGACGTACCACGCCAACCAGGGATCAAAATAGACGAGTAGTTCTTGAACTCCACGAATGATGTACGGACGATGGGGAGAATCAAGTCTTCCCGCGGAAGCGTCGACCGCAGCGCGTAGCGCGGGCGTCGAAAACCACAGAAAACTGTTGATTGCGCAAAACCCGATTCCGTATGCGGCCAGCTTTTGCTGCTGAATAGAAGGAGTTACTAACGCCGCAGGCGCGCCCCGCTCTAGTTGGCGGTCAGTGGTCGAAGCTGCAATCTCACGCAAATGCGCGAACTGTTGTAACATCACACTCTTGGAGAGATCGACCATCGCTCGACTCCAGACGCCTACAAGCCCGACCCATCTGCGTCGTTGCCACTCATCTAATACCCAGTCTTGAAACACCAGCGTCATGTCCTGCCGATACTTTTGTCGGAAGCTACTCGGGTAGAGGAGAGTAAACGCCGAGTAGGCTCGGACAGAAAGTCTCACAAGCATTGGAGATTGGGACATGGTCAATTTGGAGCGATATTCAGATCTATGGGACTAACCAGATGCTTCGACGCGGCAAGCTCTACGAGCGACGCTAGGCGCTGCGTTTCCCGACGCGCTACCTCGCGCCCGGCGGGAGTGATTCGGTAATAGCAACTTCGCCTGCTATCGTCTTTCTTGGCGGCAGGTCGCTTTGAGGACTCCTCGATCAGACCTGAATTCAACATGCGATCGATGGCACCGTAGAGCGTACCAGGACCCAACTTGACGGTTTCGCCAGACTTATCGGCCACTTCTTGCATGATTCCGTATCCATGCCGCTCACGATCGGCCAAAGCCAACAGAATGTGAAACTCGGAATGGTTAACGGGCTGCGTGCGTTTCTGTCGGCGGTTTTCTCGAGGCACAATATAAGGCTCCAGGTAATGCTAATAGTTCGTTGTCAGATATATCGTACCACGATATATCTCTGCGACAAGCCCTCGACCAGTGAAAATCGAGAGGAGCAAGATACTCGTGCTACTCAGTACCGCAAACCGAACCAACCGACGTAAGTCTGGGAGGGGAAGTCGAGCTCAACCCAAGTCGACTGACCAGTGAGTCCCAATCGCATTTGCTCATACATGATGAAAATGCGCGCGACGCTAACATGGGATAGCGGGTTATAATCAGGAGACTGAATTACCTTGAAAGTCCGCAGGACACGATATTCATGGCGCTTAGAGCGTGCCCACATCCGCAAACACAGAGCGCATTGATCCAGCCTTCAAAATGGGCCCAACCACAACGGCTCAGCCGTCTCCCAGACCTCTAGAACCACCAAACTTTCTTGATGCAATTGGGCCACTGGTTCGAGTAGACTGGGCTTGGCTGGAACTGCGCGGCGAGTTCTTCACAAGAGACGAGCGGCATTTTTAGGACGTTTTGCGATCGCGCGATTTTCGTCGCAAGACCCTTGTAGGCGATGGTTTGCAGCGGCAGCGGCAATGGTTTTTCGGGCGCTTTGGAGGTCGATTTTCCGAATAATCCCGCCATTTGCAGGCACGGCCGTTGCGCAAACCCTTGCCGTGAAAGGACTAGCTGCGCGGCGTAGGTCCGAGAAGGCCCGACTTTTCGGGCGCGAAGACGTTTTTCGTTGCGTTTTGTCATGTCCGAAAAACCCCAAGCGAGGGGGCGGGAGGGAGAAATGACGAGTCACGAATGACGAATCACTAACGACTTACGACTATCAACTAACAACTAACAACTAACAACTACAAAGCAGTCTCAATGTTCCTCTCCCCTTGGGGAGAGGCTAGGTGAGGGGCGAGTCCACCGACAAATCAACCCTCCCCTAACCCCTCCCTGCAAGGGAGGGGGACCTGAGAATTACTAATGACGAATGACTAACGACTAGCGCCTGACAACTAGCAACTAGCGACTAATTCCTAACATCTACAAATCAGTCTCAATGTTCCTCTCCCCGTTGGGGAGAAGCTAGGTGAGGGGCGAGTCCACCGACAAATCAACCCTCCCCTAACCCCTCCCTGCAAGGGAGGGGGACGTGAGAATTACCAATGACGAATGACGAATGACGAATGACTAACGACTAGCGACTAGCGACTAGCGACTAACAACTAATTCCCTCCGAATGCCTGCGAACAACTTTACTTGGTGTGATCTTTCTACGTTTGATCTCGAGCAAGCGTTGCGATTCTACGCGCGTGTGTTTGGTTGGTCGTCGCAGCCGATGCAAGACGACCGTCGGGGCGATGATTACACGCTGTGTTATGCGGGGGAGGATGCGTCGGCGGCGATTTACACGATGCCGGAGTTTTTCCAGAGCATCGACATGCCGTCGTTTTGGATGTCGTATGTGCACGTGGACTCACTGGAACGCAAAGTCGCGCTGGCGACCGAGTTGGGTGCGAAGTGTGAGATCGAGCCGACCGCCTTCGACGCGGACGGGCGGTTCGCGTTAGTCCGCGATCCTGCGGGTGCCGGGTTTACGTTGCACGAAGGCCTCGACCTCGATGGGCGCGATGCGCTGGCCAGGCACGGACGGATGTGCTGGAACGAGCTGCATGTGCCCTCGCTGGAAGTGGTCGGTTCGTTCTACGAGGCGCTGTTCGATTGGAAGATCAAGAGTGACGCGACGCCCGATTATCGCTACATCGTCCAGACGGAAGGTGGCGAAGCGGTCGCGTCGATTCTCGTCCTCGACGAAGCGACCAAGGGGCCGAAGAACTACTGGGCGGTAATGTTCGCCGTGGACGATCTGGACGCGGTAGTGCGTAGCGTGACAGAAGCGGGCGGTTCAGTGCTAATGATGCCCAGTACCGAGCTGCCGTTTGCGATGGCCACCGACGACCAGGGGGCGATGTTTTGTGTGACGGAGAATGGAGATGAGATTTCGCAGTAGAAAACTGTTTGACAACCGCAACCGGCTGCGGTAAGTTGCGGCTCGAGTGAATGATTTGTGTGTTGGTGGTCGGTTCTGTTCGCCTCTTGCGAGGTAGCTGAAGAGCCGACAAACAGGGAACTCCGGTGCGATTCCGGGACGGCCCCGCCGCTGTGACCAAGTGGGTGCCGCGAAACATTCCACAACGCCATTGTCCCTCCAACGAGGGATGAGAAGGCTCGTTTCGCGGAAAACTTGGGAGTCAGAAGACCTACCAGCACGTTTGTTGTGGCACGCCGCGAGGGTTCGGCAGCCGCACAGTCGAGTCTCATGCAGTGAGTGCGTCTCCATGCCGGGCCGTCGCGTGCGCAGAGCGTTTACACTAGTCGAGCTGTTGGTCGTGGTCGCGATCATCGGCACGCTCGTTGCGTTGATCCTGCCAGCGGTGCAGGCATCACGCGCCGCGGCACGACGTACGCAGTGCCAAAACCACCTACGACAGATCGGGCTTGCTTGCACCGAGTTTGAAACGGCTCGCAGCGAGTTCCCCACCGGCTGCCTCGGCTGTCGGTTCTCGCCCGATCCCAGGGATCGCAAGTTCATATCGTGGAACGTGGCGACTTTGCCCTACCTGGATCAGGTCGCGGTGTGGGAGCGATTCGACACAAGCGAACCGATCGGCAGCGAGATCAATCGCGAAGCGGTGTCGGCGGTCATTCCCACGTTCCTCTGCCCGGATGCGAACCGCGATTTTTCGACCACACCGGAGTACCTGGTCAATGGCAAATGGGACGCCGGTGAAGGCATGGGTCTAACAGACTATGGCGGCATGGCGGGCGTCGAGGGACCCGGTCGCGACGCCCCGGCGGAGGAAAGCAATCGCTACTACCGTGATGCCGGCTCACGCGGGATCATGCTCGCCGAGATCGCCACCCGTGCGGTAGACATCACCGACGGGCTATCGCACACGGTGATTGTTGCCGAGCGTGCGTGCCCCGAAGTCGACGAGTCACAGTGGGCCAGTGGTGCGAACTGCTTCGCGCAGCATCAGGAAATGCCCATTAATGAAACCTGGAAGAACGGCGAGATCTTCAGCGAGCACGCGGGCGTAGCCGGCGTTGCGTTCGCCGATGGACACGTCGAATTCCTGTCCGAGTCGATCGAGCAAACGGTGTTGATCGCACTGCTGACACGCGCCGGCGAGGAGGCATCGCATGAGCGTTAGGAGCTGCCTTGCCCTCGTCGCAGCGGTTGCTGTGTGGATTAGCATTCCCAGGCATACCAGTGCTGTGGGCGTCTCCGACTTCGACGACATTCGCTATTGGGTCGGCATGGGCGAGAACCGTGCCGCAGTGGTCATCGATTGGGATCACACGAGCGCGACGGATCAGTCGCTGGTGTGGGGCTATCGCTGGGACGGCGCGGCGACCGGCGAGGATATGCTGTGGGCCATCGTGCAGGCTGACGCGCGACTGTACTTGCGTCACGGAGCGGACGGCACGTTCGGCTTGCCAATCTACGGATTTGGCTACGACGAAAACGACGACGGTCAGTTCGCTATCACGACGGATGTCTCGTTTACACCTGAAGGCTTTGCGGAAACGAGCGTGCCCGACCAACCGCCGCGATTGCCAGGCCAAGTGGCCACCGAGGGCGACCGTTACGTCGAAGGGTTTTTCACCGGCTTCTGGCACTACGCGACTGGCGTGGGCAATCCATTTGGCGAAGGCGAGTGGACAAGCAGCGACGAAGGCCTCACGTCTCGCGACCTGTCCGACGGCGGCTGGGATGCCTGGACGTACGAGACGCCAGCGACGCTTACGCCTGTGGGGTTCCCCGAGAACCCCGTGGCCGCGACCGCACCGTTTTCCCCTGACTACGACGCCGACGGAGATGTCGACGGCACGGACGTGCTGCTGTGGCAACGCGACTTTGCGCACGGCCTGGTTGATGCTGACGATCTCGCTCAGTGGCAGCAGGCCTATGGCAACCAGCCGCCGCATGTCGGTCTTTCGATTCCCGAACCAAGCAGCTTGGTCTTTTGTTTTGTTTCCATAGTCCTATTGGTAGTCGGTTCTCGTAACCGACACCGCACCTCAAGGAGTTGCATCTAATGAAGTCGTGCGTTGCGTTTACTTGTGTTGTTTTCTTTGGAGCCACATGCGTCCCTTCAACAGCCCTAGCTGCCGACCCGTGGGCCGACATGGTCGTTTCGTATCAACCCGGAACCGACCCGGCACCCGGATTCACCAACGCGGACGCAGCGTTGGGTGAACCTACTCGTGATAGCATTGGTTTTGGTGGCTTTGTGATCAGTCCCTTTGGTGGCGCAGCCGACCCCAGCGAAATCGTCTCGCTCGGTGATGGCGGCGAACTGATCGTGAAGTTCGACGAGCCTGTGGTCGACGATCCGCTCAACCCCTTTGGTATCGATCTCTTGGTATTCGGCAATTCATTTCTCGGGCTGGACAGTTTCAACAATGACGAAACCGATTTGGCCAACGGGTTCACATTCGGCGAAGGGGGCATCATCTCGGTCAGTGCCAACGGGACCGACTATTTCGTGGTGGATGGCGTCGATGCCGATGGGCGTTTTCCAACCAACGGATACACGGACATCTCAATCCCGTTCCCTACCGACGGTATGGTCCCGACGGACTTCACCAAGCCCGTTGATCCCAACTTAGACTTGACTGGGCTGAATACCGCCGGCGTGATTGCTGGCTACGATGGCTCTGGTGGCGGTGCAGGCATCGACCTGGCTTGGGTCGGGCTGAGCGAAATCAGCTACGTGAAAGTCGTGAATCCGCAGGGATCGGGCACCACTCCCGAGATCGATGGTTTTGCTGACGTGCGCGCAGTGCCAGAACCGAACACGCTCGCTTTGCTTTGCGTAAGCGTGTTGATAAGTTTGAATAGGCAAACGCGACGACGGTTTTAAGCGTGTGGTTCGACGCGTTCGCCTTCCCTCTCTCCTCCCTAACCGGGAGGAGACCTTTTGCGCTGACTAGCGGACAAAGGGTCTGAGGGATGGTTCAATGTGTAGACCCCGCTGACTCGCCGCGACCATCCCTCAGGCCACTCTTTGGTGGGAGTTGGGAGCTGGGATTTGGGGGCTAGGGAGAATTGATAGGTTGAACGAGCGTCGTATCATCCCTAATCTAGTTCCTAATCCCCAGCCCCTAGATCCTCACCCATGTCCGACTCCGCGAAACAGCAGAATGCCAAGGCGTGGGACGCGCTTGCGCGGCGGCAGGCGGCGCTGGCGAAACCGGCCGGTGACGCCGACTTCGCGAATCCGCTGCAGACCGTCGATCCGCTGGGGTGGTTGGGCAAGAGCATCGCGAACCTGAAAGTCCTCTGCCTGGCAGCTGGCGGCGGGCGTCAAAGTGCGCTGTACGCAGCTGCCGGCGCGAAGGTAACTGTGGTCGACATCAGCGGCGAGATGCTCGCGCTCGACCGTCAGGTGGCTGCGGAGCGCAGGTTCGACATACGAGCGATCCAGACTTCGATGGACGAGTTATCGATGCTCGCCGACGGCGAGTTCGATCTGGTGATCCACCCCGTGAGCACGTGCTACATCGCTGACGTGCAGCCGGTGTTTCGCGAAGTCGCGCGCGTCGTGCGTCCGGGCGGTTTGTATGTGAGCCAGCATAAGTCACCCACCAGTTTGCAAGCGAAAACGTACGCGACGGTCAGCGGCTGCGATCTGGTAGAAACCTATTACCGAGAGGCACCGCTGTCCGCCGCGACCGAACCGAGTCGGCTTCGCGAACAGGGGACGATCGAGTACCTGCACCGCTGGGAACAGCTGTTGGGAGGCATCTGCCGCGCTGGTTTCGTTATTGAAGATCTTGTCGAGCCGATGCATGCGGATCGTACAGCCGAGGTGGGCTCATTTGGTCATCGGTCGATGTTTGTGGCACCGTATGTACGGGTGAAAGCGCGTCGAGCCGTACGGCAACGATCCACGCCACCGTATACATCAACGACCCTGCAAGAACCGTGACCACGTTAGGGTCAGGAAACAGAATGTAAGCCACGATGAAACCAGCGATTGCGACCAGGACCGTGATCTTCGGAACATAGGAGCGGTACTGTTGTTCACCAGCAAAGAGTACCGACAAGACCGCCGGCACGGCGGCAACAGATACCAATAGGGCTAGCACTGGAAGATTCCCAATGAGTTCGGAAACACGCGCTTGCCTCAGTAACGCACTGGCGATCGCCACGACGACGGTCCAACCAAATAGTTCCATCAGTGAATAGCGGAACTCAGCAGTCGATTCCTTCATCGACAGCCGCCGAAAGCACAGCTTCCAGAGCATTGCAAAGAGGGTATTCAAAGACCCATAGACAAAAAACATCAAGAAGGGATCTTGCCAGTCTTCAAGTCCACCGTTCAGACTCCAACACGTGATCGCCGTCAGTGCCACCATTCCTATCAGGAATACGGCACCGCGCTCTAGCCGATGTCTAGATCCGACAGCGCCCCAACACCCCAAGGTTGCGACTTGGCCCAGAAAATAGCACGCAACTATGTCGTCTGATTCCCACCCCCACTCCACGCCGCCTACCGCCAGGACAATATCCACGAGGACCGTCGCTACCACAAACAACCAAGTTAACGGTCGGTCAAGAAACATGGATTCGGCTGTGCTGTGAGATGACGGTCGCGGCTCGATGATTCGGATGTAAGTGGAAACGTTGCCGCTACTTCTACGATAGCATGTCCTCGGTACCGCACCGACAGGGGTTTTTTCGCCGGCTGGTCAACAGTCGCGTGGCTTCGGTCTCAGAGTCGCTAATTTGAGAGTCGGAGCGTCGTTTGACGATGGAAACGGCTCCGTCGTCGGTTTTTTTGCTGGCGTTGAAAACCGGGCCCGGGCGGGCCACAATGGGCGGTTTCGACCGATGATCCGTCCTAAAACCAGACCCTGGCCCCAGTTCCCTCTCCTCTGACCCCTCCTCCAATGACGAAACACCCCCAGCAAGACGTCTGTTGCCTGATGGGAGATCCTGTCGCGGGGAACCCCACGCAATACATGTTGGAAAAGGCGTTCGCCGCGGCCCGGCTTGATTGGCGGTTTCTAACGTTTGAGGTGCCACCCCTGGAATTCGAGGGGGCCCTTCGCGGCGCTCGGATTTTTGATTTTCAGGGCATCATGCTCTCGACACCGCATCGAGCGCGGGTGCTGCCGTATCTGGAGCACGTCGACGATGCCGCCCGCATCAGTGGGCAGGTCAATTGCATCAAACAGATCGACGGTCAGCTGCACGGATTCAACACCGAAGGCCGCGCGATGCGGCAGTTGCTCGAGCAGGCCGGAGCGGTCAAGAACGCCAAGGTGACGATTCTCGGCGCGGGTCGGTTGGCCAGCGCAATTGCTGCCGAGCTGTCGCTGGTGGGTGTCCATGAGCTCATCTTCGCCTGTCGCGAACCTGAGGAAGCAGAACCACTGGTAAAGACGTTGCGCGAACGGACCCCGCTGAATCACTGCCGTATCGAGAAACTCGACGACGAGAAACCGCTAGCTATCGATGACGACTGCCGCGCGCTGATCAATGCCACTTCTGTTGACGGCAACACCCCCGATGAACAGCTGGCCGTCGAGACCGACACGTTATCGCGAAAAACATTGGTGGCCGATGTGGTTTACTACCCCCCAGAAACCTGGCTCTTGCGCCGCGCCGAAGAGCGAGATTGCTCCACCCTGGATGGGCTTACATTGCTGATCGAACATGCGGCGCTAGCCTTTGAGATCTGGACCGGAGCGTCAGCCGATCGGCAGGCCATGCGTGAGGCGGTCGAAGAGTTTCTGGTACTGTGATGGGCATCGGCGGCGCGAGAGGATGGCGGGACGAGAGAAAGGTGGGGCGATGAGAGGTTTCTTCCTGACGGGCACAAACACGGGCGTGGGGAAGACGCACGTCGGGGCGTTGCTCGCCAAATGGCTTGTCGCAGGCGGGCATCGCGTTGGAGTCTACAAGCCGGTTGAAAGCGGCTGCCAACGCGAGCAAGGTTCGCTCGTCGCGGCAGACGCACATACGTTGTGGGACGCTGCCGAGCGGCCGGGTGAGCTCAACCACGTCTGTCCGCAACGTTTCGAGGCGGCGCTCGCTCCGCCGCAAGCAGCGGCCTTGGAAGGCGCGCACGTCGATGCCCAGTTGCTCCGGCAGGGCCTCGATTTTTGGAAAGAGCGCAGTGATCTCGTGCTCGTCGAAGGCGCCGGTGGACTGATGTCACCCCTGTCGGACGAAGACTACAACGCCGACCTGGCCGCCGACTTTGGCTTGCCGTTGATCATCGTGGCGGCCAACGAGTTGGGCGTCATCAACGCCACGCTGCAAACGATTCTCTCGGCCCGCGCCGTCGCCCCGAGACTGCCGATCGCGGGGGTCATTCTCAATCAGGCGGCCGAGCTGCTCGACGACGTGAGCGTCGAGCACAACGCGGAGCAACTAGAAATGCACTGTGACGTGCCGCTGCTGGCGACCGTATCGTTTGAGCAGAGTCAGCTCAACAGCGAACCGGATTGGTTTAGCATGGCGAACCCTTAGTTACGCCAATGCCGTTACGCCAATGTAGTTGCGCCAACCGACGGCCTGCGAATTAAGAAACCGCTGCCACCCCGGCGATCTCCCCCATGCGGCTCTCAGCCATCTGGGTGTCGACGGCCAGGCGAATTGTCACGCTCCAGCAGCCATTCACATCGGGCACCAGTTGCCAGTGCGGCAGCACGGCAACCGACTGATGCACGAGCTCGAACCCGCCTTCCGACTGGCTGACCGTTTCGACGGGGTACGTCCACACCGCTGTAGGACGATCGAATTCCAACCCGACGTCGATCCCCAGCCATTGGTCGACCAACCCGAGCTGCTGCGTGTCGTGAAGATCAAGGTTGCTACCCAGTTGGCCGAGTGAATTTCCTTCGCTGTCGCGGAAGTAGCGATCGTCGGCTCCCGAAGGGAGACCGGCAAAGTTGAACTCGGGCGCGAAATGCACATTCAGATCACCTGGCAAGTCTTCTAGCAGGTAAGCGATCTCCAGGACCGACTCGGCGGCGTTCATCGTGACTCCCTTGGTCACGCGAATCGGACGCCCCCAGACGTTGCCTTCACGGGTGAGTTGCAACTGCACGCGGCCTTCGCTACGACGGAGCTTCGCCTCGTACGAACCGTGCACAAAGTCGCCCACTTCCTGCGCCGAGCCATCGGCCACTTGCGGCGGCGAGACCTCGGCCGGATAGAAGTGATCAACCAGACTGTTGCGTGCCCAAGTATCGTAGCCGAGCCGCTGGTCGAGACCTTCCTGCTTGAAGATCACTTGATCGTGGATACTGGCGACCCCGTCGCCACCGTCGGAGGGGCCGTGCAGCACCTTGCGGTGGTATGCCTCCGCGCGACGAGTGAGTGTGGCTTTGAGATTGTGGCAGACCGATTTCACATCGAGTTCGTAAATCTGCCCGCCTTCGACCGGTGAGACAAACGTCGTCAAGCGGTTGTTGGCCAGCCGCGCCTCCGGCCGCCCATCCAAGTTGTAGTCCCCCGCTTCGAGCGTCACCCACGGCAGCGCGTCGGGCTGCCAACCACGGTTTTCGCTCTGATCGAGCAAGTTGTCGGCGGCGATCAGATGCTGATAGACGGCGTTGCGTAGATGCGGTAAATAAACACCACCAAACGCACCGTGCCAGTAGCTGCAATTGCACTGGCCGCGATAGAGTTCCATGCGCGCCTGATCAATCAAATCTCCCGTCGCGCCGGCTTGCACCGCCTCGTGCAACCGACGACTGACCAACTGCATGCGGGCGTACATGGCGTTGGTCTCAGGGTATTTGACTTTGAAGTTGCGCCAATAGCCACCACGCACAAACGGCTTGATCTCTTCCCACTGCCCAGCGTCTTGCAAGTGATGCTGCGCATCTTCGAACTCATTGATCTTTGCCGATGGCAACGACCACTCGGTCATCTCGCGATAGCTGCCCTCAGGAATGTACAGCTTGCCCAGCGGCGGCACACTGTCGATCGCTTCGGCGGGAGTGGTCACTTTCAGCCAATCGCCGTTGGCTTGTAGGGCTTCGAAGAATTGTGCGAGCCAGCCGCGATCATAGACGTGTTCCTTCGTGCCCGGCCAGGTGCCGAATTTCTCACCGTCGTCGCCGAACACCACCACGGCGCCGGGATGTTGCTCGGCAACGCCGCGCAGGTAGTCGATCGTCTGATCCGCCGGCTGAAACGGCAGCAGGTAACGCAATGGCTCGCTGCCGGGCAGTACGCCAATCACCTGGGCATCGTCTTCGGTCACGTAGTAACCGTGCAGTTCTTCCTGAGTGAGTCCGGCGTTCTTGAAATGAAAATCGTCCAGGATCGTGTACTGGATTCCCGCCGCGGCCAGATCGCTGGCCATCGATTGTTCCCACACACGTTCGGGCATCCACATGCCGCGGACATCGCAATTCAGCCGCCGCTCCAGCCACTCGGTATAGCTAGTTATCTGGCCGATCCGATCACGCGAGGGGATCATCGCCATAATGGGCTCAAAGAACGCCCCGCCGACGATTTCCAAACGACCTTTTGATACCAGCGCCGCCAAACGGTCGACGTACTCGGGATGGTTCGCGTCGAGCCACTCCATCAGCGAACCGCTGGTATGAATGGCGATCTTCAGATTCTCGAAACGCTCGAAGACGTCCAGAAACGGCCGGTAGCTGTCCTGGTACGCTTGCTCGAACACGCCATCGAAATTGCCGATGGGCTGATGGTTATGGAATACGAGAACCAATCGAAGCGGATGATTCATGGTGATAATGCGGACTGGCGCGTTGGAAATTGTGCTAGCAAAACCGTAGTTCTACTAGAATGGCCGGTTTGTAGGAATTCGACTAGCGGTCGGACGGGCGTGTTTATGGAATGATCGACAAAATCTGACGTGCGGGCTGAAATAAACCTTACAGGACACAGGGACGACCAACTCCGCCCATCTTACGGGAATCGTCGCCAGGGGTCAGTAGCCAGCGGCCAGAAATCCAACCCAATCAGCCGTCCACCGTCGACGGTCCGCTGGACATCAGTGTGGCTGCCCGTTCGGGCGACAGCGGATTGATGAACATGCCGGTCCCCCACTCGAAACCTGCCAATTGCGTGGATCGCGGGACCAGCTCGAAATGCCAGTGATAGTAGTCTGCGGCATCCTGGCGAAAGGGTGAAGTATGCAGCATCAAGTTGTACGACAACGGTGACAATCGCAATCGCAGACTCCGCACCAGCTGCTGAATCAACGTCGCCAGCTGAAGCGACGCCTCGTCGGATAGTCGCTCGAACCGGGCTTCGTGTTCGCGCGGAAAAATCCAGGTCTCGTACGGCTGCCGACCGGCGTAGGCGCAGAAGGCGACGAAAGACTCATTCTCGAAAACCAATCGGTTTCGGTGGCTTAGCTCTTCCTCAATGAGTTGGCAAAAGATGCACTGTCGATGCTTGGCGAAGTAGTACTCAGCGCTTGCCAACTCTGCGATCATCACCGGCGGCACGTCAGGTAGCGCGATCAACTGACTGTGCACATGCTCGAGCGAAGCTCCGGCCGCTACGCCGACGTTCTTGAAAATGCTCACGTACTCAATGCGGTCGTCCCCAGACCAATCACGCAGTCGTTGCCGATACACTCGCAGCACTCGTGCCAACTCATCCAGTGATAGCTCAGTGATATCCTGAACGTGTCGCGGCGATTCGATAATGACCTCATGATCGCCGAGTGGCATTTGAGGAACTGACTCAACGGACGAAGTGCCCAGTGGTGCGAACGCTCGCTGATTCAGCGAGACAGCGGGAAACTTATTGGGCACAACACGCACCTGCCACGTACCCGTTGCCGCTAATACCTCCAGCTCTGCTCTCGGAGTCTGCTCTTCATGTCCGGCACAGAACGGGCAGTCCGCCGGCACTTGAGCGGCCGTCTCAGCAGATTCGGGTGCCAAAAAGTCATTCGGCCGGCTCGCGCGATCCTCGGCGATGAAGACTTGCCGCCCTACGATTGGATCACGTCGCAGCTCGAAGACGGGCCGTTGCGTGTCAGGCCCTGCGGAATTGGTGTCGCCGCTCAGTGCAACACCTCTTGCTGAGCACGGGCACGGGTTTGGTCGTACAGTTCGATGTAGCGCCGTGCGCTTTGGCTCCATGACCAATCTTGCGACATGCCCGTTTCGATCAGCTGGTTCCACGCCCCCTTGTCGGCGAACGTCTCGCAGCCGCGCGAGAGCGCGTCCGACAAGGCCAACGACGTGTACTCAGCAAACGCAAACCCTGTCGCGGTGCCGTCGGAGAGCGTGTCGGCCGTGGTGTCGACAACCGTATCCGCCAGGCCGCCCGTCGCGCGAACGACCGGCACGGTGCCGTACTTCAGGCTATAGAGCTGATTCAGTCCGCAGGGCTCGTACTGACTGGGCATCAAGAACATGTCGGCACCCGCTTCGATTTGGTGGGCCAACTCGTTGGAAAATGCCAGCTTCACCGCGATGTTTTGCGGATATTCTTCCGCCAATTTGCCCAGAACTTGGTGATACTTGGGATCGCCCGTCCCGAGAATCACCCACTGCACGAAGCTATTGTTTGAGGCCCATTGCTGCATAACGCGGGCAATCAGATCGAATCCCTTTTGATCTGCCAAGCGGCCGACCGAGGCCACCAGCGGCACGTCGGCGTTGACGGGCAAGCCCATCGTTTGCTGCAGTGCCGCCTTGCACGCCGGCTTGCCAACTTCGTACGAGTCGACATCGTAGTTGTTTCCGTTCAGAAATGGGTCGGTCGCCGGGTTCCACGCCGAGTAGTCGACGCCGTTGAGAATGCCGAACAAATCGTTCCGTCGATGTTGCAGCATCCCTTCCATGCCGCAACTTAGCGGCGGACGCAAAATCTCCTTGGCATAGGTCGGACTGACCGTGCTGATCGCGTCGGCAAAGGCGATGCCCGACTTCATGAAGTTCAGATTGCCGTAGAACTCCATCTGCTGCCAATTGAAGTACTTCCAGTCGATGCCGGTGAGCGCCATGTCCCAGTGCCAAAAGTTGCCCTGGTACGCCAAGTTGTGAATCGTGTAGAGCGAAGCGATGTTGTCGTAGGTTGCTTGCCCGTGGTACAGCGTCTCCAGATACGCCGGCAACAGCGCCGCGCACCAATCGTGACAATGCAGCACGTCGGTCTGCAGGTCGAGCAGCGGAATCGCCTCCAGCACCGCCCTGCAATAGAATGTGAACCGCTCGCAATTGTCCTGATAGTCTTCGCCGTCCTCCTGATACAGCTGCGGGCGATCGAAGTACTCGTTCTGTTTGACCAGGTAGACCGTTACGTCGGTGCCGGGCAATTTGCTCTGCAGAAACTCACCAGGAACGAGTTTCTGTCCGATCGGAATCTCAAACGTCACGCCCGTCGGCTCGATCGGCTGCCCTGAATCCATCGCCTGCCGAAAGGCTGGCAGGATGACGGTCGGCTGGTGCCCCAGCTGCATAACTTCGCCAGGAAGACTACCACACACATCACCCAAGCCACCGGTCTTGCAGAACGGTACCGCCTCGGAAGTAGCAAACAGAATATTCACGACGACTAAACCAATGGAAGGCGAAAGACCAAGTCGTGCCCGCTACTGTAAGATTAGCACAACAATGCGAGCCTGGGTAGCTGAGGTGAGGCGCGGCTCACGGGCTGCGCGAGGGTGGCAGAATAGCACGGATCAATTGGTGTTCACCGCGATCGCCCGATTCCAAACGATGGCGCGCGATTCTCTATGAATGTCGCCGCTGGCTCTGCAAAACCCAAACCCCAAGCACTTCGCTGCGAAAATAGACCCAACTTGCTCAGCACCAAACCGACGATGCGCGGCGAGCGATGCCTGGTTGCCGGTGGAGACGCCCAGCAGCAGACGCGTGCGGTTCTCACCAGCAAGTTCGTTGGTGACAAATTGCAACAGGTGTTTGTAGATCCCCTGCCGGCGTTGCGACTGCTCGACGACCGCAGCGAAGAGCCACGCCTCGTCGGGCTGCAGGCGGAAGCTCAACCCTAAGTCGGTCTCGGCGAACGATTCGGTCGCGATCCATACGGCGCCGATAGGAACCTCCTCTCGCCATGCGATGGCCACACGACGAGTCGTGCCGTTCCACGAATCCAGGTTCTCAGGCGCAGCCACGTCAGTCAGTTTCGCGAGGCCCTCGCGATGCGCCGCCCAGTCGATTCGCAACGACGGATCCGACTGCTTGGGAATCGTCGCCTGCCGCGCGGCTTCTGCAAGCGAAATCTCGTACACCCCAAACGGACGGAAGCGCAGCACTTGGCTTGGCACCAACTGAAAGCAGGTCTTCGCCGCGCGATACAGAAACGCGATCGTCGACTGTTTCCAACTCTTGCTCACTTCGTCGTGCATCATCGCATGTCAGGTTTCGCTGCAAATGGAAGTCTGTAAGACACTAACCACAACGGCACGACGGGCACAACGGAATTCTCTTGTTCGATTGGTGACAGGATATACAGGATCGACAGGATCCAGTTGCTCGATGCCCTCATCCTGTCGATCATGTGAATCCTGTCAAAAAAGTCTGCGGAAGATCGATCGTGTCCCTTTTCCGCGAGGTTCGCGCTCCTCTTCGTTGCTACGTGGTTCCATCCACCCTGTCTGCCGCTTCATCCAAGCGGGCTGCTGAAATGAGTCCCCGCTTGCGTTAGAATACCGTGCTCGAAACGGCATCATCTCTATTCTAATTCGCAGGACTTCGATCCGTGACAAATACCATCAACCGTCGCCAGGCGATTACCGCCACGGGGCTTGCTGCTGGCTCGCTGTGCCTGCCGCACGTCGTCGGAGTACCGGCTCACGCGGCAACGAACGCGGTTGGCAATCCGCCTCAGTTTCGCTTCTGCCTGAACACCAGCACGATCCGAGGGCAGCGGCTCCCGCTGACTGAGCAAGTCGAGATCGCCATCGCGGCAGGTTACAACGGCATCGAACCCTGGATCCGCGACCTGCAGGCCCACGCCGACGGGGGCAAATCATTGGCCGATGCCGGCAAGCAACTGGCGGACGCGGGGCTCACGGTTGAAAGCGCAATCGGCTTTGCGCGCTGGATTGTCGACGACGAGGCCGAACGCAAGAAAGGTCTGCAAGACGCCGAGCGGGACATGCTGCTGGTCAAACAGCTGGGCGGTACAAGAATCGCCGCGCCGCCCGTGGGAGCCAAGGGTCCGATGGATCTCGATGTGATCGCCGAGCGTTATCGTGCTGTGCTGGAAGTTGGCGCCCGTGTGGGCGTCGTTCCGCAACTGGAACTGTGGGGCCATTCTCCGGCCATCCACAAACTGGGGCAGCTGATCTACGTCGCCACCGAAGCCGGCCATCGCGACGCGGCGATGCTCCCCGACGTGTACCACATCTACAAAGGCGGCTCCGACTTCGCCGGTCTGCGCACGATCGCCGGCCAGCGAATAAACGTATTTCACATGAACGACTACCCGGCTGACCCCCCACGCGAAACCATCGGCGACGCCGACCGCGTCTATCCCGGTGATGGAATCGCCCCGATCCGCCAAATCCTTCGCGACCTGGCCGAGAACGGATTCACCGGCGCACTCTCGCTCGAACTCTTCAACCCCGAGTATTGGAAGCAAGACGCGCTGGAGGTGGCCACGACGGGATTGCAAAAGATGAAAGTGACGGTAGCGAAGGCGTTTGGGTAGGGTCGTCGACGGTTCCAGAGTCTCGTAACATTCGCCTTACGGACGGATGGCGACCCGATTATTCTTGCCTGTCTTCCAGTGTCCCAGGCATGAAGTTAGCCAGCGTGTCGGCAAGATCTCCCACGAACGGTCCAGTCGGAGCGACGACCTTGCCCGCGCGGATGGCGGACCAGTCGCCCCAAACGTCGTCGACGCCGGCGTGCAGCAGCTGAAACCTTCCTTGTTCGACAAACACAAGGTCATCTTTCGCATGCGGTTGGGGGCTCGCTTCGGCGCTTAGCTGCATGAGCGGACCGACATTGCTCAACGAGGCTGAGTGAACCGCTGGGTAGTACTCGGACGGTGCGTGTCGCGAGACATCAAAGTACCTAATCGCGACGGTTGAGCGTACGGGATAGTAACGCCAGAAGTTGATCCGACGACGAGTGCCATCGCGAGGATCGTCATACTCGACGTAACGCCCGATTCCTGCGCTGGGATCCTCGTCGTCGAACAGGCCTGCCTCTGTGCGCGGTCCAAGCCTCGTCAAATCAAACTCGTAGCGAAGATTTCGGGCCTGCAAGTCTTCGTCTCTGGCATCGAGTATGCCATCGCCATTGCCTTCGGCATCACTGAAGGAAGGTCCGCCGGCGCCGCTAATCGGGTATTGCGGATCATCGCTGAATCCACCGAGCCAGAAAAAGACCGCTTCGCTTGGCGTCATTCCGTCAATCAAAGTAGTCGTGTTGCTAGACTCGTCGGTTTCACCAGCCAAAGCAAGCAATAGCGAGTTGGGCTCGTGGCTTCTCGGAAACGCCTTTTTGAATGCTCTCAGCATGTCAACTTTGGGAGACACCTTCGATTGCTCAGTCCCCGCTGTGATGGAATTGGGCACGAGATTAGGAGGATAGGAACCGTATTGATTCCTGAAGTCCTCAATCGCCCCGCCGATGCACTGGAGTTCTACAATGATGTCAACGGGCCTCCCGGGAGTGTGGGGTCTAAGCCCGACCAATAGCAATCCAGACAGGACGCAAATAATCGCGATTATGATCACAACTTCCGCCAGAGAGATTGCCGGACGATTCACTCGCATTTTCACAGTCCTCCGAAAAGAGCGCCCCTGGAAGACGTCAGCATTCTATGCACGCAAAACCGAAGAGACAAACTTTCGCTGTTCACCGCGTCTCCCCGCCTCCGCGTGAAGCTTCCCTCCAGTCGAGGGGCGGCCAAAAACTGTTGATGAATCACTGGGGCGAAGCACTTACAATGGGTCCTTCGATGTCAGCTCATACGCCCCAACAGAGTCCAATGACCCGAGCCCCAACGGGGCGTTCCTGATTTGATCGTGCCGCCCCGTTGGGGCTCATGGTTGTTCTGGTTTTGTCCCAGGGCTCCGCAGACCTCGCTAACGCTCGTTGCGCTACGCCCTGGGCTGACGTAGGTGTGCCCCGGTGGGGCGTTGCGACCGGCTCGCGCACTTCGTGAGTACTGGGGACTCGTGTGGCTCGCCAAGTTCTGTCCTCCGTAGTTTTGCGTTTTGGCAAAAGTCACCAAGCCGAGCGTGCCTGCATGAACGCAAATCGTGGACAGCAGCAGACTTACTTCGCGATCCGACGGCGGACTCGCTGAGTTTTGCGCAAAAAAGTACGTTTTTCGAACCAGGGCACAACGGCAAAAAAGGGCAAAAGGCTGGCGTTGGCAGGATTTTCGAGGGCCGTAGCTGGCATTGACCAGTCACGGCCAGCGCCCTAATCTCTCCGCCTTTGATCCAGCTTTGCGCTAACAGACAAGGGAAACACCATGTCCGCCCATCCGACCAATTCGCCTGTTGCCACCCCGGTTCCGATGCTGGACGTGAACCGCCAAAATGCGCCGTTGCTGGACGAAATCAATCGGTCGATCGCCGACGTGACGCGGTCGGGGGCGTTCGTGCACGGGCCCGCGTGTCGGGAGTTTGAAGCGGCGATGGCCAAGTACTGCGGCACAGAGCACGCCGTGGGCTGCGCTTCGGGAAGCGACGCGTTGTTGCTCGCCCTGATGGTGCTCGGGATTGAGCCGGGCGACGAAGTGATCATCCCCAGCTTCACGTTCTTTGCCACCGCAGGTGCCGTCTGGCGATTGGGAGCGAAGCCGGTATTTGCCGACATCTTGCCCGAGACGTTCAACCTCGATCCGGACGATGTCGCGCGCAAGATCACGTCGTCAACCAAGGCGATTATGCCAGTTCATTTGTTTGGCCAAAGTGTCGACATGACGGCGCTGCAAGAAGTGGCTGGTGAGATCACCATCATCGAGGACGCAGCCCAGGCGATCGGTGCCACGTATCAAGGTCGGCGCTCCGGGTCGCTCGGACAGCTAGGCTGTTTTTCGTTCTATCCGACCAAGAACCTGGGCGCGATGGGCGATGCGGGGATGATCACTACCGACGACGAAGAGTTGGCGGCAAAGCTCCGACGTCTTCGCGATCATGGCCAACATCCGCGCTATCATCACGCGGTGGTGGGTGTGAATAGTCGGCTCGATACGATTCAGGCGGCGGTGCTCAAGACGAAGATCGCTCATCTGGACAGTTGGGCGACCGGTCGGCAACACAACGCGACCCGCTACGCTCGTGAGTTCGCCCGCTTGGGAATCGACCAGCAGCTGGGCGTGCCTGTCGAGGCGGACGGCTGTGGGAGCATCTGGAACCAGTACACGGTTCGCGTTCCCGGAGGCCGTCGCGATGAGTTCCAACAGTTTCTCGCCAAGCGAAAGATTGGCTCAGCGATTTACTACCCGATTCCGTTGCACCTGCAGGAGTGCTTTACGGACTTGGGGTACGAGCCAGGTAGCCTGCCCATCACGGAGCAAGCGGCGGAGGAGGTGCTCAGTCTGCCGATCTTCGCTGAGCTGACCACGGAAGAGCAGAATTGTGTGATCCGCGCGGCGGCTGAGTTCTATGAAATCGCCTACTCCGAGGGCACTGCGGAGCTGGCCGCCTGAGCGACGAGGCTTAGTCGTCCTCGCTCTTGGAACGCTTGAAGTCGGCCTTCCGACCGCTGGGTTTCAGCGCGATGAGTCCGCCGAGAATAAAACACAAGAGTACGATTCCCCAGGCCATGGGTGGTTCTTTCTGAGTTGGTTGGGAGGCGATGTCTGCGGCGTGGCAGTTGCCTTGCTAATGGGCACTTTCCCTAGTTTAATTGGCGAGGGTCGGCGAGCCAACCGGCGCGCCGGCAGATTCGGGCACCTGGGGGTTGGCAGACGAGCCGAGCACGTCAGCGATCGGAAACGCAGCCTGCCGAAACAGTCGCGTCGGCATCGTGACCGTCTGCCAGGCGGCCGACAAGGGGCGGCAGAACTGTATGTAGTCTGCGATCCGCACGGCCAGGAAGGCATACCAGCGGTCGCGGAACTCGTACACCTGGCTGGGCTGCACTGGAGAACGCGTGCCCACCAACTCAAAGGCAAACACGAACAACGAGCAACTGCCAGGGCCCATTTTCTGCTGCCACCGGGCCATGCTTTGCAGGTCGTCCCAAGTGGACCAGTTGCGCCAATACTGCTTCTGGCGATTGCCCGAGGGAAAGCGGCGACCCTTGATATCGATCAGCAGCGAGACGTTGTTGGACGGCGAAACGATGAAGTCGAGATTCTTAAGCGACCCCTGAGCCACCAGGCTACGACGCTGCTCATTGACCGCGACGTAGGCCACGCGCTGATCGCGCAGGTACGACTCGAATGCCAGCTCGTAGTGATTGCTGCGTTTGGCCATGGCGTGGTGGGCTTGAAACAAGGGGAATTGGAACAGGAGGAAACAGAGGGAACGGAGGAGACTGATGTGCTATTTTCCTATTCTCTGTTCTCTCTGTTGCCTCCTATTAAGTTGTCATCTGTTGTCGTGGTGGTCATTTCTATTGCCATAGGAATTGCCCACAGCAACAGCTCGCGGAAGTCATTGTAACTTGAGTGAGATGGCTGCCGCAGACGCGGAGATGGTCGTCGAGTGACAGACGGTTGTCACCGGCCGTCGGCCAGCAGGCGTTGCACTTCCGCGATGATCGCCTGCGCGTCGTCGGTCAGAGGCACCGTTTGGCTGCCGCCGCTGGCGAGATCCTTCACCTGGCACTCGGCGCCCTCAAACTCGGACTCGCCGATCACCAGGGCCGCGCGAAAACCTTTCTTGTCGGCGTACTGCAACTGCTTGCCGAGCTTTTTCGGCTCGGGATAGAACTCGGTGCCAATCCCCGCAGCACGCAGCTGTGCCGCCAGCCGCAGGTAGTCGTTACGACGATCGGCGGCGAAGAAGGGAATCAGCACGACCGCGGGCGTCTGTACTTCCTGCAACCGTCCCAGTTGTTCTAGTGCCGCCAGTAAGCGATCAAGGCCCAGCGATGCCCCAACTCCGGGGAGCTGTTGATTGGTGTACAGCGCGGCCAAGTTGTCATAGCGGCCCCCGCTGGCCACGCTCCCAATGCCTTCCAGCTCGTTGAGCGTCGTTTCAACGACGATGCCGGTGTAGTAGTCCAACCCGCGGCAGATCGACGGGGCCACACGCACGCGCTGGTCGGTCGATGGCGTTAGCGTGGCGGTGGTGGCCTGGATTAGCTCTCGGAGTTGCGAGACACCCTGCTCACCAATTTCGCTTCCCGCCACTAGCCGTTCCGCCTCGGCCAGTAACTGTTGGTTGTCGCCTTCCAATGCGCTCAGCTGTAGCAGCTGCTCGGCTTGAGCCGCGCTGGTGCCGACCGCGTCGACCAGTTCTTGGGCCACCCGCTCCGCGCCGATCTTCGCCAGCTTGTCGAGCGTGCGCAGTACGGCCGTTGACTGCTCACTAAGGCCGAGCTTCTCCAGCAGGCCGTTGAGCACGCCGCGATGATTGACGCTGATGGTGAACTCGCCGACGTCAAGCGCGCTGAGCAGGTCGTTGATCACCAACACCATCTCGATGTCCGCGCTGAGCGACGTGGTGCCGATCGTGTCGAAGTCGCATTGCATGAACTCGCGGTATCGGCCGGCTTGAGGATTCTCGCCTCGCCAGACGGTCGCGATTTGATAGCGCTTGAACGGCGTACCCAGCGTTTGGATGTTCTTGGCCACAAACCGAGCGAGCGGGATCGTCAGATCGAACCGCATGCCGACCATGCGGCCACCGGGGTCCTCGAACCGATACATCTGCTTATCAGTTTCATCGCTCCCCTTGCCGGTGAGAATCTCCAGCAGTTCCAGCGCGGGCGTATCGATCGGGCTGAAGCCGTACGAGCGATACACGCGCTTGGCCGTGTCGATGATCCACTCGCGTGGAATCATCGCCGAGGGCGGAAAATCGCGAAAGCCCTTGAGAGTGCGTGGTTGAATACGAGACATGGGGTACGGCTATGGCTACACGACCGGCAACAATTCCGGCTTCGGGCTGCGAATGCTCTGGCCTTTCTTCTGAATGATCGCCTCGGTGAATTCGTGTACCTGCTCGGCAGTTTCCAGATAGAACTCGTAGGTCCAGTCTTCTTCGTACTCGCAGTTGTCGGTGGTATAGTCGCGGCAAATCTGTGGACGGGTGTGGTAGATGCCGCACATGTTATTGGGCTGCAAGTGCTTGCAGACGGTATGCACGAGCAAATACCAATCGTCATCTTCCTTGAACACGGTAGCGCGCTCGTGGAGCAAGTACCAGCGGATGTACTCAAAGTCAGAAAAGTCTTCGGGCGTCTCGATGGGCAGGGCAAAATACCGACAGCACTTAGCCGTGCAGTACTCGCACAAAACCTTGCCCTCTGGCAAATCCTCACGATTGATGCGCTCGACGCCAAACCCAACAGACATACTCAAGACCCTCTTAAATTCTCGCAAACAACAAGCTGACAACTTAGCACGCCGCGCGCTGGCTGAAAAGGTTCTTAGGCCGTCACGGCATGGGGTCCCGCCTTGCGTAGCATGCGGAGGACACTCTCCTCGTCGGTCAGGTTCAGCACCTGCTGGCGCGACAGCCAGCGCAGTTCGTGGGACTCCTCGCTCAGCACCAGCTCTTGCCCTGCCGTAGCAACAAACAGAAACCGGATGTCGTGATGCTCGTGGGCGTCTTCGATGAGGCTGCCGTCGGCAGCCGTGCGCGCGGGAATCTCATGGACATCCAGGTCAAGCGGAATGCCATCGTTCTCAAGGGAAAGGTCCTGCAGCCCCGATTCCTCTTGTGCTTCTCGCAAAGCGACCGCGGCTATATCGGTCTCCCCGTCGGCATGACCACCGGGTTGGAGCCAGCGGTCAAGCTTGCGATGGTGCAACAGCAAACATTGCTGACGATCGTGAGAGAGTACCCACGCCGAACCGGTAATATGTCCCGGGCGGCAGGTGCGCTCGAAGCAATCCGCGTGATTGCGAACGAGCTTTTGAATCCGCTCGGCAACGGCCGATTCGTCGGGATGCACTGTCGTGTAGCGGGCGAGCAGACGGAGTAGTGGTTGGCGATGCATAAGAACTCACGCACTGTTTGGACCGAAGATCTTCCATTTGGGATCATCAACGTACTTGTTGGCGACGATACTCGCTGTGCGCTGTTTGGGCCAGTCTGACAGCGTCACATCAGCTTTCCAGCCAGCAATAAGGCTCTCTACAAGCTGCAATTTTTCAACACCCAGATTTGCGACAAAGTCATCGTGCCCGCGGTCCTGGCGATACTCGGGAATTCGCGTCGGAGCGGCAAGCCAGCGCTCGATGCATGGCAACTTGAAGTCGTACAGCAACGTGCCGTGATACAAAATGTGGTGCCGCTTGATCCGCAGCGAGTTACCGGAGAACTTGCGCCACGCTGTTGCGTGTGGCGGACGTAGTGCGAGATCGCTTGTTCCTGCCGGCTCAATGTCGGACGCCAACGGCGTCAGTAGCCGCGACATACGGTCCAGCACAAATCGATGCGCTCCGTCGATCGTCTGTAACTGTGGATTTTCGCGCGAACTCAGAATCAACGAGTACATCAAACAACCCGGACCCGCGAGCACTGTGCCGCCGCCGCTTGCTCGTCGCAGCACCGGTACTCCGTCTCGCCGGCACACTTCCAAGTCGACTTCGACGTCCACCGCGGAGGAACGTCCCAGTACAACACAGTACTGCGGCAATTCCCAGATTCGTAGGACTTCGTGCTTCAGTTCGTTGGCCTCGGCCGCATCCAGCAAGGCCTCGTCCAGAGCAAGATTCTCCGCCGGCGTCGTCAGTGTCAGTTGCAGGTGTTGCATTGGCCATTGCGGCAACGGTTGCCCACACAGCAGGGCCTCGCCGCTGAGTGGTTTGTCTGTTAATCTGGGAGATTCGCGGCCAGTTGTCAGGCGAGCCTAGCACCACCATCATCCCACCAACGCCCATGTCTTCCAACCCGGAACCCGGCACGCCCCCATCCGACCAGCCGACTGCTGCGGATGCGGACCGTACGCCGGTCACGACCGACGAGTTGCTGCCCCCCGTCGAACCGCCCAGCGCCGGCTTCATTCTGCAGCTGTTCGTTGTGCCGGCCATTATCGTGTTAGCGGTCGTATTGCTGTGGCTGCTGGTCACCACGCTCGCGACCCAGGGTGATCAAGATCCGACGAAGATTGTTGCCGCCCTACGCAGTTCGAATCAGACTCGTTGGCAGAAAGCCGAAGAACTGGCCAACATGTTGCGCCTAGAAAAGCGCTATCCCGAGCTGAAACGTAACACGGAGTTGGCCACAGAACTCGCTAAGCTGCTCGACGAAGAGGTTGAAGCGGGGCTGGACGATAAGAACTCGATCAGTCTGCGCTATTATCTATGCCGAGTCCTGGGCGAGTTTTACGTCGATGACGGCGTCGAGGTGTTGCTCAAGACGGCCCGCACAGACCCCGAGCGGGACGTGCGGCGCGAAGCAATCAACGCCTTGGCGGTACTTAGTACTGGACTCGCCAGCCTCGATCCACCCGAAACGATCGACCATCCGGAATTGGTTGACACATTTGCGGCGCTCGCCGATGACCAGGACGATCTCATTCGCTCGCAGACGGCATTTGCTCTAGGGGTCTTCGCACTTACTCCTGATGCCGACCCGCTGCTGACCACTGAATTGGAACAACTGGTCGACGATCTTTACTCCGACACGCGCTACAATGCAGCGCTCGCGCTCGCTCGCCAAGGAAACCTCAAATCATTGGGTGCCGTGACTGAAATGTTCGACCCTGAGGCACTAGCACTGAGTACCGCCAGCGAACAAGGAGGCGTCAAAATGCAGGTCTTCAAACGCGATACGATGATCAAGAACGCGTTGGACGCCAGCGAAACACTGATGGACAAGAGTCCTGCAGCGGATTTCGATGGCTTGCGCGCGGCCATCGAGAAATTCACCGACACGGCGGCCCAATGGGAGCCACTGCCGGTGCCAAATTCGTTAATCGAGCGCGGCAAACGTCTCTTGGTGGAACAAGAATAGTTTTTGCTCTTCGGCCGGACACACTGACCTGACATTCTTACTTGGTGTCTCGCTTAAAACCGCTCGCGGATGCTCTTTCGCCTTGGAGCGCGACGAGGCGGCTTCTTCGCTCCACAGTTGATCAACGTCAGAACGTAGAATCGATGCGGACGGTACGGCTCGAGCAGGCGCAGCATATCATCGTCGGTTGCTTGATCAGCAAGCTGTAAGTCTTCCTCGAAAAAATAGCTA
This sequence comes from Bythopirellula sp., assembly GCA_965228965.1. GTDB lineage: Bacteria > Planctomycetota > Planctomycetia > Pirellulales > Lacipirellulaceae > Bythopirellula. The sequence continues at coordinate 2,047,737 of OZ245849.1, read as the reverse complement.
ACGAACTTGGGCATACTGTAGTCGCACAGCACTTCTGCATCGGCGTCGCCTAAGGCACCACCGCGAAGTAAACCCACGGTCCACGGACCGATCCCGGGTAGGTCTTGCAGCAGCGCACTGACCCGATTGGCCGCGTCAGAGCCCCGTCCAGCGTCCCAAGCAGCTTCGATGCGGTCGGCTGCGCGCGAAACTTCCACGATGCGTCGGCCGTGCTGAGGCAAAATATCGCACTCGACGAAATGATGCGAATGCAGCTTGGCGATTGCATTGGGGGCCGGGGGGAACCACAAATCGTCGTGACCCGGCACCGGCGCGCCGTACCGCTTTGCCAATTGACGCCAACCGTGACAAGCATCGCGATAGCTGATTAGTTGTTGCAGAATGATCTGAACCAGCGGCGTGTAGACCATTGGCATGCGCACCAACCGCAAGCCGCGTAAGTCGTAGGCAATCTGTCGCAACTTGCGCAGGCCAGATAGCTTTGGAACCTCGAAATTGAGGCCGAACAGCCCACGAAGATGCGGTGTTATCCAACCCGCTCCTGGGCCCGATGCGCCAATCTTCAGTGTTTCTGCCTCGCGGCTCACCCGTAAACCAACCGGTCCAGCTGATGTCTGCAAACCCATCCGCACCTGTGTCGGGCTATCCGCGCGCAGGCATGGATTGCCGCTTCCCATCGACATCAGCCACAAGGTGGCACTCAGATCAAACGCTCCTGCGATCGGAAGTGAGGTGTTTTCTTGGTTGTCGTCCACGGCTGAATTCGAATTTCGTTCTGCAAATGATTGGATCCGACGTGCATCGTAGCGCTGGTACGTCTGGTTGCACAAGCGACCGCACTGAGCTCCCGAACATTGCAGCAGGAAAGCCGCGTGTGTGAAACTTTGACGACTGTACCGATTGTGCTGCACGGTGCTTGCATTTTTGTCTTCGGCACGTCCGCAGACCATTGAATGTCGAGGCGTCGCCCGCTCACATAAATAGTAATGGAAATTGTGTGTCGGCGCAACTTGAGGACTGCGTAGCACTTGCTCGGTTGCTAGCGGAAGATTTCGGTCAATAAAAATTTGCCTCGGACGATTTTGTCCGCAAGACTCTAGATGAGGAGTTAGTGTTAGGAGGTTGGTCGCGAACCTGCGCGTTTGCTAGCGGCTGAGGACGGCCTCGCGGCACTAGGACAAGAGGGGTCTTGTCAGGGCGAATCCAAAACGTGAACGAGCCCGTAATTTCTCATTTAATTGATTACGTATGGGGTGAAACAATGAACAGCATTCGCTGTTGTGTACTGGGTACTTCGTTTTTGCTGCTTGGTGTAGCGAGTGCGGCTCACGGCCAAACTGCGTGCGATACGTGTGTGCAGCCGGCCTACCAAGTGCAGTGCCAGACGGTCTACGAAGAGCGGCAGGTCACGGCTTACAAGCTCGTTCCCGAGACGGTTTACGAAGAGCAGCAAGTCACCCGAAAAGTACCTGTCTGGGAAACGCAAAATCGCGAGCGGCGCTACACTGTCACCCGACCCGTCCGCGAGACGAACATCCGTGAGCAACGGTATCGCGTACAGCGCCCCGTCTACGAAACCCAAATGCGCGACTGCAGCTACAACCGCGTGCGAAACGTTGTCGAGACCTCGCAACGTGAAGAACGTTACACGGTGCAACGGCCCATTTGGGAAACGAGCGAGCGGGAAGAACGCTACACCGTCATGCGTACCGTCACCGAAACGGTCGAACGGGAGCGTCGCTATACGGTGATGCGACCAGTGACGACGTATCAGACGCGCTACGCCGACCAAGGCTGCTACGTGAATCAGGTGAGCTACGCCGCTCCCGCGCAACCTGCACGACGCGGCTTGACTTGGATGCCAGCACAGCAAGTCTTTAATCCGACGGTCGGGATGGTTCAATTGCAGCGCCCCGGACTAGTGTGGGCGAACGTACAGGCTCCGCCACAGCAGGTCGTCACAAAAGTTTGGCGTCCGAACATCGTCGCGCAGCAAGTACCCGTGACGACCTACTGCCCGCGGGAGGTCGTGCAGAAGGTGCCCGTGCAGGTTTGTCGTCAAGTACCACAACAGATGGTTCGCAAGGTGCCGGTTCGCACCTGCCGCATGGTTACCGAAGAGCGAGTCCGGATGGTGCCAGTCCGCACCTGTCGGAAAGTGGTCGAGCGAGTCGAACGCAAAGTGCCCGTGCGGGTTTGTCGGTATGTGACCGAGGAGCGTGTTCGTCAGATTCCGGTAACGGTTTGCCGTTATGTACAAGAAGAGCGCGTCGAGCCCTACCAAGTCCGTGTATGTCGTATGGTCGACCAAGTCGAGAAGATCAACGTCGCTAAGACCGTGTGCCGTAAAGTACCAGTGACGTACACGTATCGCGTGCCTCGCACGATCATGATGCGAGTTCCGCTAGAGCAACCCTGCTGTGGCCAAAGTGCGGCCGCCGAGCGCACATCGAATGCTCGCCTCGCCGACGCCGACAACCAGGCCGTTGGTGCTTCGCTGCCACTGCTCGCCGCAAATGACGAACGAGATCTTGATATTCTGCAGTGATTTCACCACGTTGACAGTCCGCCGCGCGAGCTAGAGAATACGTGGATTGAGTTTCCTGCCTCCACGGTACCCTCCCCTCGCGACATGAGCCCGCCTGTCGATCAAGCTGCCGAACTGGAAGAATGCGGCGTCAACCGCCTGTACACTCCGACGATGCTGGCGGAGCTACTCGAAGTCCCGGCACAGGCGATTCGACGCTGGCATCGTCAGGGTTACCTCCATTCGCGCCGAGATGATGGGCGCTTGCCGTACTTCGACTTCACAGAGATTGCCGTGGCGCGTCACTTGACGACGCTGCTGAACTCGGGCTGCTCGCTGGCTGCAATCGATCGCAAGCTGACGGAACTACGACGTTCGATGCCACTGGTGGACCGACCGCTGTGTGACTCGTCGGTGGTGATATCAGGGCAGCAAGTGTTTGTACGGCGAGGTGAAGATCTAACGGAACCTGGTGGGCAGCTGCTGATCGATTTTGATCTGGAAGATCCGACCGACGAACTCAGCGGGTCACTGCTTTCGGTGAATTCCGTCATCGGCTTCCCGCCGAGCGCCGCTGACGCAGAACCCGTCCCGTCTACACTCAATCAGCTACAGCTGGAAGCGCTGAAGCTTGAAGACCAAGGCGAACTGGCGCGTGCTGCAGAAGTCTATCGAACGATTCTGATGGCAAGTGAGCCGACGGCAGAAATTCACTTCGCATTGGCAGATTTGCTGTACCGCACGGGTGATCTGGCTGCAGCTCGAGAACGATTCTATGCGGCAATTGAACTCGACGAAGAGTATGTGGAAGCTCGCGCGAGCTTGGGATGTGTGTTGGCCGAGCTCGATGAGTTTGACCTAGCAGTCGCGGCCTTTCAAGGAGCGCTGGCGTTTCATGCCGACTATGCTGATGTGCACTACCATCTCGCCAACGCGCTAGCCCGTTTGGGCGATCTGACCGAAGCAGAGGCACATTGGCGAACCTTTTTGGAGTTGGCTCCCGAGAGCCCTTGGGCAGCACTGGTGCGCTCTCAGCTAAGCCTCGGCGAGGCTGAGCCCTACTCCGTTCTGATGCCCAACTGACTTTGTCTACCGGTTGCACTTTGTCTGGCACGGTTTATCCTGAAGTGTCTCGTTCACGCTGCCGAGATACCGTTTCTCCGGACGAATGATGGTTTATGCCCGACATTCTCTTTCACTACGAACGCGTTAATCCGACAAGTTGGGCGTACTTGTCCTCGCTGCTGATGTTGGCACTCTACTTCAAATTCAATCGTATTTGGAGTGTGCGGAATATCGACCTGTTCCTGCTGATCTTGCTGGCTCCCGGATTGTTGCTCGTCCAATGGGCGGCCGAAAACAAAGGGATTAAGACAAACGCAGCGGAGATCGAGTACCTGGGCTTTCTCTGGCTTTTTGTGGCCGAGGGCTTGTTACTTGCGCGCTTGCTTATTGACACGGCCATGGTCCGCCGTCCGTTGCTTGAGCCCAATCTGAACGCCGCGGGTCTGCTGTTCATGGGCGGGTCGTTGCTGTTCTTTTTGATGGCCAACGTCGTGACGGGCAAGCCGAGCCAGGGAAACCTCTCGCCTGCACGGCAAGCGGAGACAGTGCGCGCTGAGCAGGATGAAGAAAGCAGTGACGGGAACGAGAGATTCGACAGTTTCGCGACCAACGGGCCAGGATTCTTCTTGATCTACCGCCAGCCTCGGATCCTGACCCAGGAATGGATCGGTGCCGGCCAGCCCGATAAGCAGGAGACCGAAGAGCAACTCGTCGAGGAAGAGCTAAAAATCCGAGAGGCCACGGCGCGCGTGGTGGCGATTTTGTCGCACGTGTTTATCGTGATCGGGCTGCTAACGATCGGCCATGTGCACTTCGAGAATATCACCGCCGGGATCGCCGCCACCACGATGTACCTGATGCTGCCGTACACGGCACTCTGGACAGGTGATGTCGTACATGCGTTACCTGCTTCTTTGCTGGTGTGGGCGGTCGTGCTGTACCGCAGGCCGTTTTTCTCAGGGATGATGATTGGATTGGCCTCGGGGACCATCTACTACCCCGCTTTCCTGCTGCCGTTGTGGTGTAGCTTTTATTGGATGCGTGGTTTGAAGCGGTTTATCACCGGTGTGTTGCTGATGATTGCCGTCTTGGTGCTGACGATGGCCTTTACCACCACGAGCACCGACGAGTTTGTGCAGCAGCTAGTGCAAATGTTCGGTCTTCGCACACCTCGAATGACCGATCTGTACGGAATTTGGCAGACGTGGAACTATGTGTTTCGCTATCCGATCTTGGCGGCATTCGTCGCACTGTCGTTTAGCTTCACGATGTGGCCGACGCAAAAGAACCTTGGTTCGCTGATTGCTTGCTCAGGCGCGATCATGCTGGCGGTCCAGTTTTGGCACGCGTACGACGGAGGGATCTTTATTGCCTGGTTTCTGCCGCTGCTGATACTGACGATCTTCCGACCGAACCTGGAAGACCGGTTGGCGCTCAATAAACTCAGTCGCGGTTTCTTGCTCGAACGCCACTTGGCAAAGAAAGCGGCGCAAGCGGCGGATTAGAAACCTACTCTTCCATCTCATGTGGGCTCACGCCCACGTCGACAATGCTGCAGGCGATGATCGGTTCTAGTCCCAGGGCCCGTGCTTTGTCGGCCAATTCCTCACTTTCGCTACCAGGATTCAGCCATAGCTCATTGCATCCTTTGGCGGCAATCTCCTCGACGAGTTTCAAGCCAACTGCCGGCGGAACGTAAAGACTGATGCGATCCAGGTGCTCGGCGGGGACCTCACTAATCGACGTATAGGACCGCAGTCCTTCGATGTCCTCTCCCTTAGGATTGACGGGGAAGACCTCGTATCCCTGCGCGAGGTGCGCTCGCACGGATTTGTTTCCAAACTTCGAGCGATCAGCACTGGCGCCGATAATCGCGACGGTGGGTTGAGTCATGAAGGGCTCCGAGCGAGAGTTAGCGAGTAAAGAGCCGCGCGCCTCGCCGGTTCCTACTGATCCCGCCGCGCGTCGACGTACTGGGCCGTTTGCGTCTTCACGAACCAACGCCGCCAAGTTTGTTCGTTAAACTCAAAATCTTGTCCGCCGCTCAAGTCTATCAGCGCTTGCCGGACTTTGAAATTCCGAATGTCCTTACGGATTGTCTTATTCTTCTGGCCTCCCATGCTCAAGCCGCCGCCGCTTGCCCCGGGGCCGTTGCCAAAGGTGGGATTGATGTTCCCAGCCGTAGCGTTGACATTCTTGAAGCTGTGCGTGGTCACCAGAGCATCGATCAAGGGGCTGATCGCCGTCGGGTTACCGATACGGCTCAGGGCCACCGCAGCACGATTGATAATGTCGTTGCTGTACTTCCGATCGTTCAGTGCCTGAACGTAGGGCTCCAGGTTGATCGGCCGATGGAACCGCAGCAGATAGTCAAGGCATTGCAAGCGCACTTCGGGGTCGGGATCATTAAGCGAAAAGTCGACCAAAGTTGTCACTGCCAGCGGTGAACGGAGTTCCGCAAGGGTCGCGGTCAGCAAGTCGCGTACGCGTCGGTCTTTGGCTTTGTCCAGCAGCTTGACGATTCCTAGTGCGGCGCGCGGATCCTTGACGTTGGAAATCAGCTGCACCGCTTCGGCGGATCTTCGTTTGTCGAGCCAACTTACCCAAACGCGCATCTTCTGGAACCAATCGTTCTCCACTCTCTCCCGCTGTTTTGTGCTTTCTCGCAGGGCGATATCTTGAGGCGTACGATACTCACCATCGTATTTGCGCATCCCGCGCGCGGCCATCACTTCATCGCGAGTCAGCCAGCGCCCTTGGTGCAGTTGATAGCCCAAGCTCAGACGCGCGGCCTCATCCGCGGGATCAAGTTCAAGGATGCGCTGCAGGTGGACCTTATAGAGTTTGTTGGAACGATTCTCCTTGCACCATGCAGCCAACTCTCGATGTGCTTCCACCGTATCGGGCGACGTGTGACAACGCTGCTCGTATTGCTGATCAAACTCGTCAGCTTCAATCACTCTTGCCACCTGCCGGCGTGAGAGCGTCAGCTGCGCGCCGCGATCGCTACGGACAAGGTACTCGCCGTGCTCACCCCGATCGATGACGGTGCCGGATATCTGGCCCCCGGACTTTAGCTGGAACACTTCACCACAGACAGATCGCGACATGCCCGCCGACAACATGACCGTGACGGCGCAAGTCCACAATGACAATACGGATGCTCGAAGGTCCAAAGTCGTACCGCTCGCTTGATTGAATGGGGTCCCCTATGTTCAATTATAGGCGATAGCTTCCACAGGCGAGCAGAAAAATGACAGACCGTTACAAGAGTGACTCGGCTACCGAACATCGGCAAAAAGCACCGGGAAAAGTCGGCTGCGCAGTCATCACGGTGAGCGACACCCGCACCCTGGAAAACGACAAGAGCGGCCAAACGGCCGTCGAGTTGCTAGAAGCTGACGGGCACCTCGTCGTCGAGCGGGCGATCATTCCCGACGAACCCGCGGAGATGCACGAACTGGTCACGCACCTGGTGGCAAACGATGAAGTCGACGCGATCCTCCTCACCGGCGGCACTGGCATCGCCGCTCGCGATCAAACACCTGAGACACTCTCCGCTCTGTTCACTAAAGAGATGCCCGGCTATGGCGAACTCTTGCGTATGCTCAGCTACGAAGAAATCGGCCCCGCCGCCATGCTCAGTCGCGCGTGCGGAGGCATGGTCGACGACACCCTGGTGCTGATGATGCCGGGCTCCACACCAGCAGTAAGGCTAGCGATGGACAAACTGATCTTGCCGGAGTTGAGTCACTTAGTCTCACACGGACGAGGGTGAGAGAGATGATCACGTTGGAACAAATCGAAGAGTTGCTTCTTCAACGGCGAGAATCGGAAAACCTCGAGTTCAAAGAAGCGAAAGAGACTTTCGCTATCCCCTAGATATGCAAGTACTGTGTTGCGATTGCGAACGAGGGCGGCGGAAAGCTGATCCTTGGAGTTACGGATGGTTTACCACGCAAAATTGTCGGAACAAACGCGATTGGAAACAAGGAAGCAACGGCTACTCACATCTTCAATAAGTTGCGGTTCAGGGTTGATGTCCAAGAGATCACGCACACCGATGGCCGCGTCGTTGTTTTTCACATCCCTTCAAGACCAAGTGGCACTGCGTATCAGTACGAAGGTGCGTACCTAATGCGTTCAGGTGAGAGTCAGGTGCCAATGTCAGAAGATCAACTAAGAAGAATCTTCGACGAAGGCAGGCCTGATTGGCTATCGCGAATTGCAATCTCCGGTTGCACGGGCGAGGATGTTGTCAGGCTTCTCGATACACAGAGTTACTTCGATTTGTTGCGGCTTCCTTATCCTTCAGGACGCAATGCCGTGCTAGAGCGGTTTGCTACCGAAAACCTTATCGCTTCGAGAAACACAGTTTGGGATATAACGAATCTTGGAGCAGTGCTATTTGCGAAGCATTTGGATGAGTTCCCAAGCCTTGGACGAAAGGCCGCGCGCGTCATCGTTTACGATGGTGTTGACAAGCTGAAACGCGGTTGGACAAACCTGGAGTTCGAGGCTACGCAGTCGGATTCGAAGGACTGGTCGATTTCGTGAGCAGTCTCATTCCATCAAACGAGATCGTAACAAAGGCCCTCAGACGTGAAGTAAAGATGTTTCCAGATGACGCGATTCGTGAACTGATTGCGAATGCACTGATACACCAAGAGTTTCTGGAAGATGGCACCTCCGTAGTGATCGAGCTCTATTCTGATCGGCTGGAGATTTCCAACCCAGGCGTGCCGCCAATTCCTACTGACAGATTCATTGATGAGTATAAGTCAAGGAATGAATCGCTGGCCGCTCTGATGCGTAGACTCGGCATTTGCGAAGAAAAGGGAAGCGGAATAGACCGCGTGATCCACAGCGCTGAATTTCACCAACTACCAGCTCCAGACTTTCGAGCCGGTTGTCTTCATACTCACGCAACGCTTTACGCTCATGTCGACTTCTCTGAGATGGATCGCAACGCCAGGGTTCGCGCATGTTGTCAACATTGCTGCTTGAAGTACGTCACCAACCAAAGGATGACCAATCAGAGCCTACGCGACCGATTTCAGTTGCCAAAAAAGCGGTCTGAGTCGGTCTCTCGTGTCATTTCTGATACTCTCGCGATGGATATGATCAAGCTCACTGATCCTGGGGCGACGTCGACGAGGTATCGGAGTTACGTGCCATTTTGGGCGTAGCCTCTGCTTAGGTCGCTTCGGTAAGACGCCTTCAAATTCGCCGTAAGTGCTTTCTATACAAGGACTTACTTGCTTAGGTGCTACGGGTCTGCGAGCTATCATCCAGATCAATCTGGCTCTAAAGCCGTGTAAGTCCTACCCTTCGCGACGTCTCCCACCCAAATGAGTACCGATCTGTTAGCAACACGCCCAAGGAGGGGCCGTGCAACGCCTTATCTCTGTAGCGACGCTTGCCGTCTTGGGCGGGCTCGGCTGGCTGTTCTTGCAAGATGGCGGTCTACCCCAGTTGGCGGTACCAACGGGTCAACCGTCGGCCGGCAACGGGCAAGCGCTGCCAACGAGTTCATTCCCGAACGCAACGCAGCAACCGTTTCAGCCTACGTCGATTGGCGGAAATGCTCCGGCGCCGCAAAACGCTGCCAACAATGCCACGATTCGCATCGCTTCGTTCAACATCCAGGTGTTCGGCAACACCAAAGCGAGCAAGCCACACGTCATGCAAGAGCTGGCCGATATCGTGAATCAGTTCGACGTCGTGGCGATCCAGGAGATTCGGTCAAAGAACGAGTACCTCATCCCTAACTTTGTGCAACTCGTTAACCGCAGTGGTCGTCGCTTCGATCATGTGATCGGCCCGCGGCTGGGAATTACTAAGATCACGGAACAATACGCGTATCTGTTTGACACACAGAAGATTGAGATCGACCTGCAAAGTGTTTACACGGTCAGCGATCCCGATGGCCTGTTGCATCGCGAGCCCTTAGTCGCAACGTTTCGCACACGCGTCGATCCCGATCAAGCCTTTACGTTCACACTGGTCAACATGCATACGGACCCCGATGTGGTTGCTCAGGAAATGGATGTGTTGGCGGAAGTCTACCGCGTTGTGCGTCGCGCGGGCCGGGGTGAGGACGACATCATATTGCTCGGCGACTTCAACACGGACGATCGCCATCTAGGGCGATTGGGCCAGCTACCTGGGATCATGCCTTTGATCGCGGGTGTCTGGACCAACACACGGCAAAACAAGCAGTACGACAACATCATCATCCATCGGCCTTCGACGACGGAGTACGCAGGACGCTCCGGCGTGTTCGATTTCATGCGATTCAAGAATCTCAGCCTCCAGCAGGCGATCCAAGTCTCCGACCACTTTCCCGTGTGGGCGGAATTTAGCGTCTACGAACGAGATTCCGCTGGCCGCATCGCGAGTCGTCGTCAGTTTGGGCGATAGTTGAATTGGGATGCACACGCATCCATCTTGCCCTCCGCTAGACAACAGCGAATGTTCTCTATGGATCATCCGCCAGCGGTCCGCATCGAGCAAGTTGCTTAGCACAACGGCAATAAAATTCGGCACAGTTTTTTGTTGAAATTGGGCCACCACTTCGCGTAGAGTTACGTCTGAACATTTGGTATCGGACAGAGCCTAATGCTGATTGAAGCGTTAGGTATCTCAATGAGCCCGCCACCGACATCGGTCAAAAGAGACCGTAGTCGGTGACGGGCTTTTTTTGTGCGCTGGGAGAACGATCTGTGGATAACGCGAATCGCAATATGGTCAGCCTCTCGCGGTACGGCTCATTGATCCGCGACGGCGATTTGCTGCTATTTCGTGGTCAGGGTTTGCTGTCGCGGATGATTGGCGCTGCCGGGAGGAGCGACTACTCGCACGCCGCACGAGCCGTCTGGTGGGGCGACCTGCTCTTCTGCTGCGAAGTACGCGAGCTGAAAGGGGGTCGCGCGGTCACGTTGGAGAGTCAGGTGAGAAAGTACCCAGGAATGATTGACGTGTTTGAAACCAATCCGAGCCGACGGTGGCGCAATTACGATCGGCGCGGCGCTGTGCGGTACACGCGGCGGCTGGCTGGCTGCGACTATGGATATCGGGGTGTGTTGACGGCAGCGCTGGTGCACTTGCCACTGTGGCGCTTCCTGATTCGCCCGGATATGAATGATCAAAAGATAACCAGCCAGCCGCCCTTCTGCTCGCAGGCGTGCGCCATGGCAGACCGCATCGGCGGGGGGATCGATCCCGTGCCGCACCTGGCAGATCGCGTCACCGAGCCAGCGGACTTGGCGCGCAGCCCGTTTTATCGCTACCGATTCACTCTAGCGGAGGTTGGGAAATGAGAGAGGTTTTGTTGGTCGGGACGAGACTGAAGCAACCACTCGCAGTGCTCGCGCTAGCGGCGCTTGCCTTCGAACTAATCGCTGTTTGCCCTCCACCGGCGGTCGCAAGAACGACTGCTCGCGAGTTGCAAGCGGTCGTATGCCGTGTGACCAACGACGTCAGCGGCGCGAAGAACTTGGGGAGCGGCACACTCATCGACAAGACCGAGGATGGTCGCGAGGGCCTGGTGTTGACTTGCGCACACTTGTTTCGCGAGGGCACCGGAGAAATTGTGGTGGCGTTCAGCAACGGACACAAACACCTCGCGCGGTTAGTCGACATTGATCACCGGGCCGACTTGGCGGCTCTGTCGATCGCCAAACCTGCGGGCGAACCTGCGGGAGTCGCACTGGATACGTCCGCCCAATCTAACTTGCACGCTTGCGGATATGGTCCGGATGGCGTCTATCGTTGTGCTGTCGGGTCGCGCGTGGGAGAAGCCGCCAGTGCTGGGCGGATGAGTTTGCTGTTGGACGATTCCGTCCGATCTGGCGACTCGGGCGGTGGGGTATTCGACGAGCAAGGACGATTGGTCGCGGTGGTTTGGGGCGAGTCGCAAGGCGTCACCTACGCCAGTTACGGAAAGCCCTTACGACAATTCCTTGGTCGCGTGCTCGGGCGACGCACGTCGGTGGTCTATTCATGTCCGGATGGAACATGTCCTCGACAACCTAGTCGACCGATCGCGCCGCGACGAGATAACGCGGAGCTCGTCGATGCACGCTGGGCAGCCCTTCAACGACAACTCGATCGACTTAGAGATCAGAAACAAGATCGGGGCGACTACGTTCTCCGCGCAGAGCTGCCTACCTTTAGTGGCTTCGCACGCAGTGAGGATATCCAGCGAATTGAAGATGAATCAGTAACACGACATGCGGGTTTGTTGGAGAGACTGCAAAGCCTCGACGGCCGCGCAGCGGGCAAGACCGCCGGGGCTGCCGCCGTTAGTCTGCTTGGTCTGAGCGGACCCGCTGGCTGGGCGGTGATCGCCGCCTCGACGATCGGTGGCTGGCTGATTGGTAGACAGATGAAGCGGAGCATGGGCGGCGCCGGAGGTCGTCGCCGCCAAAGGTTTCCAACATCCAGCGACGAGGGACCAGAGCCGAGAACCTAATCCGCGAGACCAGAATACGCGGAGCGGAACGCGCGAGGATTCGCTGCAGGAGGGCTCCGCGGCTGATGCGGTGACGACGTTTCACGAAGTGCGCCAGCCGATCGAGCGTGACGACGCGGAAGCTCGTCAACTTCTACGACTTTCGCAATTGGAGGGACGTGATCCGCTACAAGACGCGGTTGCAGGACGCCTTGCGCTCGACCGGCTCGACGCGGTTGCCGACGGAGACGCTAACCCACAGCACGCGCGTTGGGCAGACCAGCTGCGGCGCGAACTACGCGAGCGATTCAACGACATCGCACCCACGAAGTTTGAAGTAGGTGAGGCGCCAGGCACGAGTTGCTAGGCGCTAGTTATTGCATCCCCTTTTTTCACTTAGTGACTAGCGCCTCGCGCCTAGCAACTAGCAACCCTTCAAGGAGAAAACGATGCCTGCAGGTGATCCTGGAAAAGAACAGTTTCGACGCACGATTGCCGAGTTCAGAAACTTACACATTGTAGCGGCCCTAGGACCGCTATTCGACTTTCGCAGCGAAGTCGTATCCAACGACGAATTCGGCGTTCGCGGCGGCTTGGACGAGACCACCAAAAACCACTATGTCGAGCACCTGGTCGCGTCCGACCGCATGCGTCGCCGCGTGACCTATAATCCCGACAAACAGCCGTTGGGAGATTTGATCGAGCGCGCGACCGATTCAGGTCAGACGTTGCTTGGCTCCACCGAACCCTTCGGCGGCGACGAAGTCCAGGAGGCACCCGGCGGTCTCATCACGTTGCCGTGGGCGGTAGACGGTTCCGATCCGAACATTCCGCTCGCCAGCCAACTGAACTTCCGCAGTCAAAACGCTTTGATCCTACTGGGAGCGCTCGACCGCGCGATTGTCAATTGGACGCGATTGGAAAGCCGCTTCCGCAGCACGTTCATCTACGTCAAGGATTCGATGCGGATGTACGGCAGCTATGTGCAAATTCTTGAGTACCTCAACGCGTTTGCGGGCGACTCGAATCGCGTCGACATGGCCGCCGGTGTGCGTCCTACGGAGGAGCCACTCGGACCGTCCGATTCACCGAACATGCGATCAGAAACTACTGGCCGGGCAAACTTGGCGTAACTGCTTTCCGCCTACGTGGTGTTTGGCAAACAAAGATCACGTAGGCGGAGGATCTTTCGATCGTTCGCTCGTTAACGAGTCTGGAAGGTAAAGTCGTGGACAAAGCAAAACAGTGTGAAGCAGAGCTCCTACAACGAGTGCAGCAATTGGAACGCAAGTTCGAACGAATCGCGTCGTGGCTCGGTTCGGAACTTGGCTACGACACCGAGGCGGAGGGCAATGTGAATAGAACAATGAATGAGACAAACAGAAGATCGACTGAGGCGCTGACGTTACTGCGGGGCGAGAAAGATCAAATCGGACTCGTGGGGAAGGTCGAAATCTTGTTTCGCTCCTGGCACATACTGCTCAGTTTGGTGGCCGCGCTCGCCGGCTATCTGGTGCGGCTGGTAACGGAATCCTGATCAGACTCCAACGCCAATGGTCTGAGACACAAGCGAAAGGAGGGTAAGGTGGCTAGCCATCGATGGACATTGCAAGAACCGAACGGCACGACGGTTGCCGACTCGTGGGGAACAAACAACGGCACTGCGGACGGTAGCGTTACGTTCGGTGTGCCGGGGCCGGGCGGCGACTACTCAAGCGCCGCTGAACTGAATGGAACATCCCTCAGTCCGATCATCCTGGACTCGCCCATCACGTTGTCGCGCAAACATGCCTGGTCGGTCAAATTCTGGGCCAAGCAAGCCAGCGCGAGTCAACAGGGCATGATTCTCGGTGACCCAAGCACCCCGCTGAGTTTTGTATGGCTGAGTTCGACTATGGGAGGGCTCGTGGTCCGACCGGCAAACGCGTCCACATTGACTGGCACGAACGGCGGACTCGACGTTGTGTTCCCTGTGCCTAGCGCCACCAGAACGAAATGGTCGGAGTATGAGCTCGTCCATGACGTTTCCGATCCGACCCCCACACTGACGTTGTATGTCGACGGTGCTCTTGTAGCCAGCGAAACAGCCAGCTATGGAATTGAGCTCCTCATCAGTACGATCGGCGCTGGACATCCGGTTTCGGCCTATTCGCTGGAAGGTCAGCTTGCTGGTGTGGAACTCTCAGGAACCAACGTCGATTACGCCAAGCCCGCTAAAGTGGTACTCGTCCTGGGGCAGTCCAACGCCGAGGGTCGGTTCGACAACAATCAGGTCTACGAGCATCCCACGCGGTTTGCGTCCGTCTTCGAAAACAGTACGTGGAGCGAATTATTCGATGTCGACGCCGCGGGAGAAGTCTGGCCCTTGCTGGCGACTCGTTGGCTGCATGACCGAGACGAGTCCCTCGGCTTTATCTACGCCGCCGAAAATGGTACGGGACTAGTAGATAACCCCGATTGGGGCGATGGTGGGGCAACTTACGAGGCAGCAATGGCGACGGTCGCCGCATCCGGGGTCACGCATATCGATGCAGTTCTCTGGTTCCAAGGCGAGCGTGATGCGAACGTCGACGTCGAACGGGCGGATTACGCCGCGGCGATGGACGACCTGCTGACTCGACTGCACAACGACTTGCCTGGCACGCCACCGTTGATCTGTGGGCAGATCAACGGAGTACTCAACGGCACAACCGACGATATTCGATACGCTCAGGCGGACGCTTGGGCAAACGAAAATATTTTGCCCGGCCCAGTTACGTACGACATCGGGCCGCTGGCCGATAATCTCCATTTCACGACCGATGCCCAAGCGATCACATTGGCGGATCGTTGGTGGGCTGCCATCGACGAAGCACTGTTTGATGGGTCGGATGGTACGCCACCAAAACTGCTCACTGCGGTTGTCGATGGTTTGACAATCACGTTAACTTTCGATCGAGATCTTGAGGAAGCATCCACCTACGACGCGGCCGCCTGGCAATTCACCGACAACGGCGCGGCAATTTCCGTCAGCTCGGCAGCAAGAACAGGCGACCGAACCGTCGCGCTGACGCTAGCGAGCGCACCCACTTCCTCCGTGAAGTCACTCACTCTGGGCAGCGGTATTTCGGCGCGCGGTCTGACGGTGCCACGCGGCTTAGGCAATCAGCCGGCGCTGCCGAAAACCCACTCGGTGACCGTGCCGGCACAGCATGGCTCGACAAGTTCCAGTGTCAGTGGATTCTTGAACGTGAAGCACACAACACGAAGCCTCTCAATTAGATAGGGAATCCCATGAGTCTGAAGTTTGATCCCATCGGTAGTCCAAACTCACAGCGCGACTTGTTCGTCGATCTCACGGGCGCGCTGGAAGCCGAAGAACTACTCACCTTAGCCACGATCGTCAGTGGCTATTCTGCCGTGCTGACGGTCAGCAACGTGGCGGTGAACGACGACGAGGTCACCTTTAATGGGCAAACGGTCGCGGCCGGCAAGGGCGTGCATTTCACCATTGAGACGGTCGCGGCATCCTTCGCCACGATTCCGATCGCCCTCACTTTTGAAGGTGACAGCGGCACAAGTGACAAATATGAATTGTTGCAACCGGTGCGAAACTCACTGTGCGAATAGGAGGCATGCATGCAAATTCGTGATCGAATCAAGGAACTGCGCCGGGTGCTGGCTGCCGATTTACAACCGCATCCCAAGAACTGGCGAACGCACCCCGACATACAGCGCGACGCGCTGCGGGGAGTTTTGGCCGAAGTTGGCTACGCGGATGCGCTACTCGCGCGAGAACTTGACGACGGCCGACTGCAATTGATCGACGGGCACCTGCGTGCCGAGACGACCCCCGAGGTCTTGGTGCCGGTGCTGGTGTTGGACGTAACGGCCGACGAGGCGGACAAGATCCTGTTGACGCACGACCCACTTGCTGAACTGGCGGAAGCGGACGTACAGCAAGTCAGCGAGTTGGTTGACTCCTGCGAGTTCGCGCACCCGCAGGTCAAGAAGATGCTCGACCAACTAGAGCAACTATCACCGCAGCACTCGTGGCCAGACGACCAGCAAGAACGGTCCGAGGTCGAAATCCCCGAATCGTTTCAGGTCGTCGTTGAGTGCGAAGACGAACACGATCAGGAACAACTCTACCACCGCATGCGCAAGGAGGGCTATCGATGCCGCGTGTTGACGTTGTAGTTGAGTGTCCGGTTTTCGATTCGTTTCGCGTGCAACAGGTGGCTGGCATGTTCGACGTGCCACTGGCGGAGAAAGCGACCTCGAAATTCTCCGTCGAGTTGCCCGCGCAGGACGAAGATTGGCGAGTCGGTTTGATCGTTGGCCCCTCGGGAAGCGGCAAGAGCACGGTCGCGCGTGAGTTCTACGCCGACCAACTCTACCAACGCCTGGATTGGCCGCGCGACAAAGCGGTCGTCGATTGCTTTGAGGACCTGCCGGTTCGCAAAGTGATCGAGCTACTGACCGCCGTCGGCTTCGGTTCGTCGCCCGCTTGGGTGAAGCCTTACCACGTCCTCAGCTGCGGCGAGCAGTTTCGCTGCGATCTGGCGAAAGCATTGGCGAACGCGGACTTCCGATCACAGAATACCGAATCTGACGGCCCACAAAAAACACACTCCGCAACCCGAAATCCGCATTCCGCACTTCCCTTGGTCGTGTTCGACGAGTTCACCAGCGTCGTCGATCGGCAGGTTGCCAGAGCATGCTCGACGGCGATCGCCAAGGGGATTCGCGGTGGCAACATTCCCTGCAGGTTCATCGCGGTCACCTGCCACTACGATGTTGCCCCCTGGTTGGAAGCAGATTGGGTCCTCGACATGGCCACTAGCACGTTGCAGCGGAGGCGTCTTCGGCGCCCTGCAATCGAGCTTGAGATCCATCGCTGCAGAATGGCTGCTTGGCAATTGTTTGCGCGTCATCACTATTTGACCGGCACGCTGGGAACCGGATCGCGGTGCTACCTGGCGACCTGGGAGGGTGAACCAGTGACCTTCTGTGCCACCTTGCCGGTGATCCCCAAGAAAGGCCACCGTCGATTCAGTCGCATCGTGACGCTGCCCGACTACCAAGGCATGGGCATCGGCATGCGAGTCGTCGCGGCGGTCGCGGCGTTACATCGTCGTGAAGGTCATCGCATCAACGTCACCAGTAGCCACCCTTCGCTAATCAGCCATTGCCGACGGTCGTCGCTGTGGAAAGCGATCAACGTGAAGAAGACCGGTTCGAGCAGCCGTAACGCCGCGAACTTGAGCGCCTACCGCAGCTCGAAAGGTCGGGCGGTGGTTTCCTTTGAGTACATCGGCAAGGAGGAGAATCATGAGTTTCAGTGAAGAGGAAAAACGAGACTGCTGCCTGATGATTTCGATCGGCTGCGATCGACAAACTGCTTGCCACTATCTGGGCAAGACCGCAGAACAACTGCAGCGTCAATTGCAATCCGACGGTGATTTTCGCACGCGAATCTTAGTGGCGGAGGCGACTCCAGAGTTCAAGCACATGCGAAATCTCCACGAGGCGGCGAAGGAACAGAAGAACTGGCGGGTCTCGGTTTGGTGGCTGGAGCATTGTGCCCCGGAGCGATTCGGCCGACGTTCGCCAGATTCGCTGACCGTGACGCAACTCCGCAAATTTGTGGACGAGCTTGCGAAATCGATGCTGTGCGAAATTCACGATCCTCAGGACCGTGCGCGCCTGCAGTCGAAGCTTGCAGAGCTGACCACGCAACTGCAAGAACACTCGTTTCAATCGTACCCCGATCCCTCTCACTGCGAACCTTCCGATGAACAGTAGGCAACATAGGCTGATGCCATGAATAGAATCAATCGCGATGGGTGCATGCCTTCTTCGTTAGTAGCTCGCTTGATGTCGCGGCTGACGCGAGCCATGGCGGAGCACCAGGGCGCTCCGACGCCCCTACGGCACGTCGCACCCGACGACACGCTCGCGTGGGGAAGAACCTACCTGCCCGATCATTTTCGCAGCGCCCCTTCGAAAATGCACTTGTGGTTAGGCGAGCAACTTGACCTGCTGCACGAGCAGCGCGGTGCAAAACTCAACGTCATCGGACCGCGTGGAGGAGCGAAGTCGACAATCGCGACACTTTGTTTCGCGCTGCAAGTCGCGGTCGAGGGTTGGGAACCGTACATCTGGATTGTGTCCGACACGAAGAATCAGGCGCGAACGCATCTGGAGAACATCCGCGTGGAACTGGAAGACAACGAGCTGCTCGCGCGCGACTATCCGCACGCCTGCGGACCAGGACCGCGCTGGCGCTCAACAACCCTGGAACTCCGCAACGGTACGATCCTCGAATCGTTCGGCACGGGTCAGCGTTTGCGCGGTCGGCGGCGGCGCGAACACCGTCCCACGTTGATCGTTTGCGACGACCTGCAGAACGACAGCCACATGGTTTCGGCTGCCCAGCGAGAGTCGAGCCAGCAGTGGTTTCATGGCACGTTGCTCAAGGCGGGCACGAAACACACCAACATCGTAAATCTCGCGACAGCGCTCCACCGTGACGCGCTGGCGATGCAGCTGGACAACACGCCCGGTTGGCAATCGAAGAAGTTCCGGGCCATCGAACAATGGCCCACCCATGAAAGCTTGTGGTCGGATTGGGAACAAATCTACTGCGATTTGGAGAATCCGCAGTCACAAGCATTGGCCTATCAATTCTATCAACGTCATCGCCAACTGATGGAGGCAGGAGCGGAACTGCTTTGGCCGGAGGTGGAAGACCTCTACACGCTGATGAAAATGCGCGTTGAAGAAGGTCGAACGGCGTTCGAGCGCGAGAAACAATCGTCGCCACTCGATCCCGAACGGTGCGAGTGGCCGTCCGAGTACTTCGACGAGCGCATCTGGTTCGACCGTTGGCCGGAAGATCTGCAACTCAAGACAATCGCGCTCGACCCAAGCAAGGGGACCGATGCGCGCCACGGTGACTACTCGGCGTTTGTCGTGCTGGGAGTCGATGCACGGGGAATGCTATACGTCGAAGCGGACCTGGCACGTCGCCCCATTCCACAGATCGTTGCCGACGCGGCTGCGTTGGTGCAACAACATCGCGTGAGCAGCTTTGGCGTCGAAGCGAATCAGTTTCAGGAGCTATTGGCGGATGAGATTCAAGCCGAGTTTCTCAGGCGTGGCGTGCACGGGATCGCGCCGTTCGCAATCCACAACCACACCAACAAGCAGACGCGTATTCGCCGTTTGAGTCCGTATCTGTCGCAACGCCGAATGAGATTCCTGGAGGGCAGCCCTTCGACCCGCTTGCTGGTCGACCAGCTACGGGATTTCCCGCTCGGCTCGCACGACGACGGGCCAGACGCCCTGGAGATGGCATTGCGCCTCGCCGAGCAAATGCTCTCGAGCACAGACGCCGACGATGGATTGGGCAATCGAATTCCGATCAGTGCGTAGTTCCATTTCCAACATCAAACCGCAAATCACAGACTGAGGAGAATCATGTCGAACGCAACCGTTGATACCGGTCCGCTGGAACAACGCCTAAGCGAGGCCTGCGAGGCGCTGTGGGACTTATTCGTCGACCCGCGCGAGGCGTACCTTGATGATGACGGCACCTGGTGGAATCCTCTAGGTGCCAATGACTTATCGCGTGGCGGTACGAGTGTGCCATTTTCCACGAACGAGCAGCTGGCGGACATCCGTCAGCAATGCCGCCGCCTGGCCGCCACTAACGAGTTTGCCATCAACGGCATCGAAAACCGCACGAGCTATTTGGTCGGGTCGGGCCATGTCTATCGCGCGTCGATTCGTAAGGGGGTGCAGGCTCCTGCCGAGTTGGAATTGGACGTGCAGGCAGTGCTCGACGAGTTCATGCATCTCAACCGCTGGCAAGCGCGCCAGCAGGAGATCGTGCGCCGAATGGACCGCGATGGCGAAGTCTTCTTGCGATACTTTGTTGACGGGAGCGGCGCGACGCGCATCCGTTTCGTCGAACCGGACCAAGTGGAAACGCCGACTGAACTAGCCAACCACGCGCCGGCCAGTTTCGGCATTCAGACCGAACCGCACGACGTCGAAACCGTGCTGGGTTACTTCATCGACGGCGAGCCGATCGATGCCGCGGCGATTCAGCATCGCAAGGCAAACGTGGACAGCAACGTGAAACGTGGTCTGCCGCTGTACTATCCGGTGCGAAAAAACCTGCGCCGCGTCGAGAAACTACTTCGCAACATGAGTGTGGTGGCCGAAATTCAATCGGCAATCGCCCTGATCCGCAAACACCGCAGCGCGACGCGCAGCGGCGTGGAGCAATTCGTCGCCGATCAAAGTCAGGTGGCGGGCTCAGCACCAAACAGTCAAACCAAGTACCTGTCGCGATACGCGCCAGGAACAATTCTCGATGCGCCGGCAGGTTTGGAATACGACTTCCCCGTCGCGGGGATCGACGCGAGCAGTTTCGTGCAGGTGTTGCAGGCGGAACTGCGTGCCGTGGCGGCGCGGCTGGTGATGCCGGAGTTCATGTTCACCTCCGACGCGTCCAATGCCAACTATGCATCAACCCTGGTGGCCGAGGGCCCGGCGGTCAAGATGTTCGAGCGATTGCAGGCGAATCTCGCGAACGACGATTGCGATGTGATGTGGCGCGTTATCGAAAACGCAGTCAGCGCTGGCAGACTTCCCCGCGACATCCGACGCTTGGTCGACTTGCAAATCACACCGCCATCGCTCGAGGTTCGCGACCAGCTGAACGCCTGCCGGGTGGAACAAATGGCGTTCGAAAACAAGATTCTCTCACCGCAGACGTGGAGCCTGCGCCTGGGGTTGGACTACGATCAAGAACAGAAAAACCTATCAATGCACCAGTCGGGGGGTGGCCAAAAATAGTTGATGCAATCAACCCTCGCAATTGCTAAATTCAGACGCATGAGAACAACAACGAAACCCAAGCAAGTTGATAAGCGTGAACAGGCGGAAACGGAATTCGCCAAGCTGGTCGAGAACATAAGCGTTCGCGGCTTTCATGGTACGGCCAGCGTGACCGTGCAGGTGCAGGATGGCCACATCCAGTACACACGCGTGATGGTCGACCGCATGGTGCGGTAGCACCAAACCCATAGATTAGGTATCGAACCGAGCTCAACCACTTCGTTGGTCGAGTATCCCGTCGAGCCCCGTTGCAGATCCCCGCTGATCTGCTGCGGGGCTTTTTTATTGGAAATTTGTAATTTTCAACCACCAGAAAGGGAGCCATGTCAGAGTTGTTACAAGAATACGTCGACTCGCGCGGTGTCGCACTCAGTGTCGACCGCGAACTCGGCATTCTGCGGGGCGTCAAGCTCATCGGCTTGGAGTCGCGCAACGGTCGCCGCTATCGCGAGTCGGCACTAGCCGCGGCGGCCACACTGTACGAAGAAGCGAAGGTCAACGTCAATCACCCCAAGGACGGTCCGCTCACTCCACGTGATTACCAAGACCGCTTGGGCGTGATTCGCGGCGTGGAGTTGCGCGCAGGCGAGGGTCTGTTCGGCGATTTGCACTTCAACCCCAAGCACGCGCTAGCCGAGCAACTGCTGTGGGATGCGCAGCACAACCCGCATAACGTCGGTTTCTCGCACAACGTACTGGCGCGGCTATCGCGCGAACAGGACATCGCAGTCGTCGAAGAGATCTCCAAGGTCCAAAGTGTCGATCTCGTGGCCGACCCGGCAACAACGCAGGGTCTGTTCGAGCAACATCGCGGCAGCGCTAGTGATCCATCCGCGTTGGATGCACTAACCAGAGAGGTTCTCGAACTGCATCGGCCCGATTTGCTGAAGGAGCTAGAGTCCACCGAGTTGCAACGCTTGCGGCAGCAGCTTGATGAGGCGGAGGCTCGCGCCGCCTACGCACAACGGCGGCAGCGCGTTTTCGAACTGCTCGGGGAGCATCAGCTGTGGGTCTCCGCACTCGCCGAGACAGGGGAGAACGATCTACGAACGGTCAGTCCGACGTTCGTTGAATCGCTGTTGAACGTCACAGACGAAGCGGACATCCGGAAGTTGATCACCGAGCGTGCCGAGCTAGCGAAGGCGGCTGCTACCGTCCGAAGTTTGGCCGCCAGCGCGACTGCGCCTTTCTCGCGCGAGCAAACACTCTTCGCAGCCAAACCACGTACGCCTCTGGCAACCGCTGAAGAATTCGCAACCGCCCTGAAGTCGTCCCTTAACTGAGAAATTCAACCCCCGTCGGTTGAGTTACAAATCTTAACCATAGTATTTGGAGTATTCGTAATGCCTAACACAATGCGTTGGAGATACGGCGAAACCAATCCGGTTGCGCTACCCGCCTCTGCGGGAACAATCGTCGAGATTGGCGATCTGGTGTATTTGGAGGCTGGCTACGTGAAGCCTGCTGCCAGTCAGACCGACGCAGGAAGCCTGTCGGGTAATCAGCAAACCTTTCATGACAACTTCGTTGGAGTCGCGATGCAGTGCGCTTCCGGTGAGACGGAGGAGACGATTCGTGTCGCGACCAGCGGCGTATTCGAATTGGCTTGCAGCCCAGCCGCTTTCGAGGTGGGTGACTTGATCGGCGGAGCGGAAAACGGCACCGGGAATCAACTGGAATCCCAACGGGTCGTAGACGTCGCGACCGAAAACCTCGCACTCGGGCGCTGCGTCAAGCAAGCCCCCGCCGGCTCGGAAAAAGTGTTGGTCGACATCGTCAGCACCGTCGTGCGTGGCGGGCCACAAGCGGCGGCAACCGCCTAAAACGCAACGCGATCGCCATCGGTAGCTTTCCAATTCACCACAGAGGAGAAGACAAACGTGTCACTCAACTATCGAGAACTCAAACGTCGGTACGAACTGGACGGGGCCGACCGCACGGTCGAGCATCTTTCCGAATCGCTGCGTGAAGGTCATCTACAACCCGAGGACTTCAGTCTACGCGACTTGGCCGAATCGCTAATCCCCGATGGGCGGCACTGGGTCCGCATGCTCGACCCGCGCTCCAGCGGCAGCGTCAACATCATGGAAGCGAGCGAAGGCGTCGATGTCTCGGCGTTCCTCAACATTACGGGCCAAGTGATCTACTCCAAGATTTTGGAGTCGTACAACCAAGAGGCGTTTGTGGTCTCCAAGCTCGTGCAGCATATCCCCACGCGATTGGACGGAGAGAAGATCCCAGGCGTCAGCAAGATCGCCGACGACATCGACGTGATCGAGCCTGGTATGCCGTATCCCAATTTGGGCTTCGGCGAGGACTTCGTCGAGACCCCCGCGACTTCCAAACGCGGCTTCATCGTGCCAGTGACCAAGGAGGCGATCTTCTTCGATCGCACGAACTTGGTACTCAGCCGCGCGGCTGAGGTGGGCGAGGTTCTGGGCCTGAACAAAGAAAAGCGGCTCGTGGACTTAGTTGTTGGTCGCACCAATAACTACAAGGCCAACGGCCAGAGCCGCAACACCTACCTCACTAGCGGGCTATGGATCAACGAACTCGCAGGCAACGAGTTGGTTGACTGGGTGAACGTCGATGCGGCTGAGCAGCTATTCGCCGAAATGTCCGACCCAGTGACCGGCGAGCCAATTCTGGTGCACGGAACGACGGTGCTCGTGATGCCCGCCTATCGGCATGCGGCGCATCGAGTGTTCAACGCAGCTGAAATCACCTACTCCGGCTCGGGTGCCTCAACAGCGACCACCGCTGCCAATCCGCTTGGTAGCTACCGCGTTCAGGAAAGCCGCATCGCTTATCGACAGATTGTTGCCGGCGGCGAGACGGCAGCCGATGCGAAGAAGTGGTGGTTCCTCGGCGACTTCCGCAAGGCCTTCGCCTACATGGAGAACTGGCCGATCACGGTAACGCAAGCTCCCGTCAACAGCGAAGCCGATTTCAACAGCGACATCATCCTGCGTTTCAAAGCCAGCGAACGCGGTGCAGCGGCGGTCTTGAATCCACGCTACGTGGTCAAGAGCACGGGCTAAGTTTTTTGTCCAGGGCTCGGGAGCCAAGAGATTCCCCAACCGGCAACGCTCTTGCTGGGAACTCATCTTGGCTCCTGAGATTCCTCGAATTCTTGTTTCGAATTTCGGGAACCAGCGCAATGTCAGATTCTCAAGTGGTACGGGAGCTTTCGAGTGGGACTCAGGTGGCGGAACTATCCTCGTCCGCTCGACTCGCGAGAACGTGCAAAACGAAAAGTTGTACTGCCGGTGAATGTTGCTTGTCGCCGGCGGCTGCGGCTGACGTCGCATCCTCGGGCGTGACGATGCTTGACTCGAAACTCTCAGGAGAGGTGGTGCATTGATGGCAAGTGCGAAAGACATTCAAGGGACGGCGTTTCAGAACGCGACAGCCGCGTTCTTGGCGCGGGTGGAAGACAGCTCCGGGTCGCAACTCACGCAGGCGAACGTCAGCGCCGTGAGCTACACGGTGAGCGAGGTCGACAACGACTGTGGCGATCGATCGCCGGCTGTCGTAGGGCACGAAAACGTTTCGCTCAGCAAAACCGATGTCGTCTACAACACGCTACAAACCGATACGACCTGGACGGTGGACGCGATCGGGTACAACTTTCGCCACGAACTCGACGTGAGCCAGCATGAGGCGTTTGCGAAAGTTGGGCAAGTCTACCAGGTGCGGTTCGAAGTCACTCCGACCTCGGGCCAGAAGATCGTCTTCCGTTTCCGCGTGCGATGCATTTAGGAGTCTACAGGTGCTATGGCCGAAGAAATTGAACAAATCCGTGCGATCCGCAATCAGTCGCTGAATCAACTGCAACAATTACGCGAGCAGCCAAAGCCTAACTACTCGGTGGATGGGCAGCAGGTCTCGTGGCAGCAGTACGTCGAGTCACTCCAACAGACCATCGATTGGTGCGACCAGAAACTGGCCGGCTACCAGCCGTTTGAATACCGTTCGCAGGGGACCACAGGATGACCAAACTAGATCTCACCCATGATTTTCAGCTGTTGGACGATGACTTGGAGGCGGTCACGCTGCGCCGGAGAGATTCGACCAGCGAGTTGTTCGTGGAAATCGCCAAGCGGCAACAAGCCACTACGCAAGCAGCCGAACCGGGCGAAGGCAGTGTCGTGCAAGCGGACGTGGTGTGGCACTTGCAGCTACCACACGACGAGCAGATGCCGCAAGTCGGCGATGTGCTCATCGATCAGCAGAAGAGTCGATGGACGATTCTCCAATCGCAATCACTGTTTGCGCTTGGCCGTTGCAAGTGTGCAACGCGTGAGTTGCGACTCGCGTTCGGATGCCATCAACTGGTCGACGTGATCCGGCCCGTGTGGGACGATCTCGGATCGGGGCCCGAGGTCGTCGACTGGACTGAGGTTTGCAACGCACTGCCGGTAAGTATTCGTCTCGATGAGATGATTGCCGACTCGTCGACCACCCCGCCGACCAAGCTGTTGATCTACGAGTTTGTGCTTAGCGAATTGGCGCCGCTTGAGCCCGATGATCGTCTGATCGATGAGCGGGGCAACACCTACCGATTGCAATCGCTCACACAGGCCGAACGAATTGATCGGCTGCCAATTGCCAAGGCGCTGCGTGAGGAAGCAACTTGAGACGGCCGTCATGCAATGGACGTCGCACGGCGATACATTAGCTGGATGAATTCACGCATCACGTCGGCTTCGCTGGACTCCAGGATCACAGCGACTTTGTGCATGAGCTCGCGACGCTCGTTCATCTTGCGCGCGGCTGCGAGTGTGCCTGCCTCGGTGAGCTCTCCGCCCACGGCCATGCGGCTGAACAGCTCATTGAACTCGGCGACCGTCCAATCACGGAACAACTCAGGATGTGCCTCGACCGTTTCCACGGCGGTCGGATTCGTGGCGCGATCGAACGACGAAGCTGTCAGCGCGCCATTGCCGACCAGACCTGACTGCTGAAAAAGCTCATCCACCGAGACACCAAGCCCGTCCGCCAGTTTGTGCAGCGTACGGGAGTGCGGCTGCGAATCGCCTTGCAAGATGCTCCGCAGCGTGCGCCCATCCAGGCCTGTCGCTTCGGCCACTTGGCTCTGCGTCATGTTCATGGCGGCCATTAGCCGGCGCACATTCGCCGCTGGGAGCATCCGCACGTTGGGGTGGAAAGTGGAAGGTTGTGCCATGGTCGACGCTGCGGGCACCAGGAATTGGGGCGGCGCGCCCCTTGACATCACATATACACGTGTACATATACCGACGTCGGTTGTCAAGTCGCCCGTGGGCAATGCCTGTCCCGCGCCTGGGGATTTGGCATAATGGAGAATTTGACCGGCTCGCTGCCTCCCTTGTAAGTCACAACGCAGTATGGACTTATCGACTTCCGATCGCTTCTGCATTCTCGGTGCCGGCACCTCCGGGCTGACCGTGGCGAAGAACTTCTTGCAGGCCAACATCCCGTTTGACTGTCTGGAGCGCGAGGATGATCTGGGCGGCAATTGGAATTATGGCAAACCCAACAGCAGCGTGTACGCATCGACGCACTTGATTTCGTCCAAGGCACTCACCGAGTACACCGACTATCCGATGCCGGAGGACTATCCTGAGTTTCCGAACCATCGCCTCGTACTCGAGTACTTGCGAGGCTACGCCGACGAGTTTGGCCTCACCGAGCGGATCCAATTCCATACGGACGTTGAGCGAGTTGAACCTGCGGAGCGCGGTTGGTGTGTCAGCTTGGCTGGCGGCGAACACCGATTGTATCGGGGGATCGTGATTGCCAATGGACACAACTGGGATCCGCGTTTTCCTGAGTACCCAGGCGAGTTTTCTGGAGAGATTCTACATTCGAGCGAGTACAAAACACCCGACGTGCTACGCGACAAGCGCGTGCTGGTCGTCGGCGGAGGCAACTCCGGATGTGATTTGGCGGTCGAGGCATCGCTGCACGCCCAGCGCGCGCTACTGAGTTGGCGACGGGGTTACCATCTGTTGCCAAAGTTCTTCAAGGGCAAGCCGATCGACCAGTGCGGAGAAACACTATTGAAACTGCGGCTTCCGCTGTGGGCGCGCCGGATCGGTGCGAAAATGATCATTCGTTGGGTCTTGGGTCCGTCGGAACTCGCCGGTCTGCCGAAGCCCGATCATCGGTTGTTCGAAAGCCATCCGATCATTAACTCACGTCTGCATGGCCAGGTTGCGCACGGTGATTTGTGCATGAAGCCAAACATCGCTCGACTCGAAGGCAATCGGATTCGATTTGTCGACGGCAGCGAGGAGGAGATCGATCTGATCCTTTACGCCACCGGCTTTCGAATCAGTTTTCCATTTATCGACACACAGCATCTGAATTGGCACGACGGCCGACCCAATCTGTTCCTCAACGTCTTTCATCCTGAGCGAGACGATCTCTTCTGCGCAGGACTGATCCAGCCCGACAGCGGCCAATGGGGATTGGTCGACTATCAAGCCCAACTAATCACTCGTTACCTGCGCGCCCTAGAACAAAACCCCCGCGCGGCTCATCGCTTCGCGCGGCTGAAACAGTCGGCCGCAAGCCGGCCAGCCGGGATCGCCTATCTCGACTCGCCCCGTCATCGCTTGGAAGTTGAGCATTACACCTACAGACGGCAGATTCAGCACTTGCTGACGAAGTTCGCGTAGCTCGTGAGGGTTGTTCCGATAATGTGTACGAATTACTCTGATCTAAAATATGGACACCTGGCAGCTGTCGGCCTACCAGAAGCGATATTCATAAGGTGGAGATGAATTCGCTCACCGGGCCGCAGGGCATAGTAAGGCGCAGCAAGTTCCACCTAAGTCGAAATAGCGTGGAGTGAGATTCGGGAGAGAAGTTGAGAGTGATGCCAAAGCACCTATCCTTAACAACAGCTCTCTATCGCTACAGCGTCTACTTCTTCGCTGCCATTCTGCTCATTTCCTTCGTGTCATTTTGGCGATTTTACTACTCCAAGATCTTCGCAGTCGACATGCATCACCACGTGCATGCGGCGATCATGACGCTTTGGGTGGTGCTGCTGGTAGCCGAGGCTTCGCTGATTCGACTCAACTATCGGACACTGCACAAGCTGATCGGTCGACTTTCCTACCTACTTGCTCCGGCTGTGGTCGTGTCGATCGTCGTGATGCGGCATTATCAGGCAACGAAAAACTCGCCTGATTTCAGCGATTTTCAGCTCTTCTTCATTGCGCTGAATTTGTTGAGTAACGCACCGCTGTTTGCGCTGGCCTATGGGCTCGCGATGTACTACCGCCGCAACGTGGCGGTGCATGCGCGGTTCATGTTCTGCACGGTGTTCCCAGCGATTATCGGCCCAATCATGACTCGCATCTTTCGGTTCTTCATCTATCCTCGCACCGAGATGCTGCCCTGGTTCGACGGCATGCCGATGCCGATGGATGTGATTGACCCACTCTTATGGGCAATGCTGGCATGCCTTGCGTACTGGGATTGGAAAGTGCATCGACAGCACTTCGTGTTCCCGCTGATGCTGGGCTTGAGTATCGCGACGCGATTGCTGGTGAACGCAATCTACGACACAGCAATCTGGAGGAGCTTTGTGGAGTGGTTCATGTCGTTGCCAATTTCGTGATGGCGATCGTCGAACCTAGAACTCTAGTTCCATGCGATCGATGCCGACTTCGAGCTTGGGAAAGATCTTGCGTGCCCCGGCCAAGTCGAGTTCGTCGTCGCTTTCCATCATCGGGTTGATGTGTACCAGCACCAGTCGGCCAACGCCCGCCTTCGCCGCCACCTCGGCCACGGGAGTGAGACAACTGTGACCCGTGAGTTCCGCCTGGTCGGGCATGTCGTCGCCAAAGTAGCACTCGTGAATGAGCAGATCGACGTCGTGAATCTTCTCGACGTAGTCTGCGTCTTTCGAGGCGACCGTATCGGTGACATACGCCATTGAACGATCTTCCCAATCGAGCCGAAAACCGATCGACCCGCCTGGGTGCTTAAGCGGAAAATGCGTGAGCACGCCGCCACCGGCAAGCTTCGACTGGGCTTGAATCGGTGCCATATCAAACGGCGGCTCGACGGGGAACAACAACTCGGAGAACAAGTGCTTCTGGATGGCATCCAACTTTTCCGGTTCGCCGTGCACCGTGACGCGCTGCATCTCACGCTCATACAGCACGTCGAACATGAACGTTAGCCCAGAGACGTGATCCAAATGGGCGTGCGTTAGGAAGATGTCGAGCGTATCGGTCTTGAGGTGCTCGCGCACGCGATACATGGCCGACCCCGCGTCGAGCACGACACCCAATTCAGGCAGCATCAAGCATGCCGTTTGCCGACGGTCGTTGGGATGGTAGCCGGTCGTGCCCAGCAACAGCAATTTCATAATGCCCTTAGCTCTTCAACGGCTGTTCATGTCGGCAAGGGAGTGCGTGCCCTGGTGGCCCTTGATCCAGCGGAATAGTACGATTCACTATTGTACTAGCCGGTTGGATTTGAATCCATCGCATTGAAGACGGCAAACTGAGGGTGGCTGGGCCATCTGAGGTCATTTTTGAGGAGCAACAATGAGTCGTTCGCGCGTCCCGTTCAGAAATTCGAGCTTTCTGACGCTGCTGCTGTATGGGATTCCGATCGGACTAGGGTTAGCGGGTATGTTGTTTCTCCCCTTGCTCCGTGGCGGAGAAGCGAGTGTCGTCGTTTACACCGCACTCGATCGAGAGTTTTCCGAGCCGGTCTTTGAGGAGTTCACCCGGCAGACAGGGATCGAGGTGTTGGCCAAGTACGACACCGAATCGACCAAGACCGTCGGGCTGACTCAAGCACTGCTGGCCGAGCGAACTCGGCCGCGGTGCGACCTGTTCTGGAACAACGAGATCGTCAATACGCTGCGCCTCGACCAAGCCGAACTGTTGGCGAGCTACGCCTCGGCGGCAGCCGAAGCTTATCCCCAACAGTTTCGATCGAAGCGACGCACCTGGCATGGGTTTGCTGCGCGAGCACGAGTGTTGATCGTTAACACCGAGTTGGTCGCCACAGACGAGGGGCCGACCTCGATTCTCGATCTTGCCGACCCGCAGTGGCAGGACAAAGTCGGCTTCGCCAAGCCGCTAGCCGGCACGACCGCCAGCCATGCCGCATGTCTGTTTGTCACCTGGGGAGAAGCAGAGGCACAGGCGTTCTTTCGCAAGCTGAAGGCAAACGCCCGGGTGATGGCAGGCAACAAACAAGTGGCGCTATCCGTCGCGCGCGGGGAGTTGGCGTTCGGCCTGACCGACACCGACGATGCGATCATCGAAGTCGACAAAGGCTTGCCCGTGAAGATCGTCTATCCCGATCAGCAACCCGACGGCCTCGGCACCCTGTTCATTCCCAACACACTGGCTTTGATCGAAGGCTCGCCCAATCCTCTACCGGCACGACGGCTTGTTGAGTTTCTCCTATCGCCACAAGTGGAACGCATGCTCGCCGACGGACCGAGCGCGCAAATTCCATTGAACCCGGCGGTCGAAGGTTCCGACCGCGTCGAGTCGCCGCAGACGATTCGCGCGATGGAAGTCGATTTCGACGCCGCTGCCAAACTGTGGAACTCGGCAGCGGCTTTCTTGCGGCAGGAGTTCGCCACCGCTGACTAAAGGCCGCGGCGATGTCGTTTGCGCGGGCGTTGGCCTGGTGGTGCCGGTTTCGGCTTGACTGGCTCCGACACCACCTCTTGCGGTGGTGCCGCTTCCGCGACGGCTTGGAATCCGTCGATTTCGTCGCGTTTTAGCAACGTATTGATTAGCATCTCAATCCGTGTCAGTTCGTTGCCTTGTTCGGGTGTGACGAACGAAAACGCGACCCCCTCGCGCCCCATGCGCCCCGTGCGTCCCACGCGATGTACGTAGTCGTCGGAGGACTGTGGTAGATCGTAATTGATGATGTGCGAGATATTGCTGACGTCGATCCCTCGTCCCACGACATCGGTCGCGACGAGAATCCGTACCTTGCCGTCGCGGAAGGAACGCATCACCCGATCGCGTACGCGTTGCTGCATGTCGCCGTGTATGCAGCTCACCGCGTCCACCTTCTTAGACAGCTTGCGTTCCACACGATCGGTGCCGCGTTTGGTCCGGCAGAAGACAATCGCCTGCTCCGGCTGTTCGCGGTCCAACAAGCGCAACAGGAGCTCAAACTTGCGATCTTCCTCGACCGTGAAGTAGTGCTGCTCGATCGTGTCGGCGGCCTTGGTCTTGGGCGAGAAGTCCATCACCACGGGTTCGATCATGTAGCGCTTTGACAAGCGTTCGACGCCCTTGTCAACGGTCGCGCTGAGCAACAACGTCTGGCGCTGTTTGGGGCAACGCCGCAGGATTTTCTCAATGTCTGGCCGAAAGCCGATGTCGAGCATGCGATCGGCTTCGTCCAGCACGACACACTGCAAGCTCTCAAGCTTGAGCGTGCCGCGCGCGAGGTGATCGAGCACGCGGCCAGGAGTGCCGACGACGATGTCGGCGCCCTTGCCCAACTGCGTGATCTGCGAACGAATGGGCTTACCGCCATAGACGGCTACGCAACGCGTCTTACGCCCGTGCGCCAGTTTGATGATCTCGTCCCGCACTTGCACCGCGAGTTCGCGCGTCGGCACCAACACGATTGCGTTGGGCTGCGGGCTGCGCGGCACTAACGACAGACGTTCGAGGATCGGGATCGCGAATGCCGCGGTTTTGCCTGTGCCAGTACGTGCCTGTCCGAGCAGGTCACCGCCTTCCAGCGCGCGGGGAATGATGC
The DNA here is from genome assembly GCA_965228965.1 of Bythopirellula sp. Lineage (GTDB taxonomy): Bacteria > Planctomycetota > Planctomycetia > Pirellulales > Lacipirellulaceae > Bythopirellula. Next base: position 2,016,043 of record OZ245849.1, on the reverse strand, counting down.
CGGCCTGCACCGGCGACGGCTCATGGTAGGAGGCATTCGCCAGCGCCTTCATCATCACCTCGGATAGTCCGAGCTGATCGAATCCGGGGACGGTCACGTTAGCTTTGTCTTTGGGCTTCTCAGTCGCTTTTTTCTTGGCCAAGTGCTTCGACTTCCAGTCAATTGGTCTACATGCCAGGGCAGACCGGTAACGTATTCGTGATAAGTTGTTGTGTAATAGCGAGTTAGGCTAGCAGTTCTAGGTAAACGGGTCAACGCGAACGTCAAACCGTTTAGCAATCCACCAAAAAAAGCCGACCACGCTATTCTAGCGTGGACGGCTCGTGGAATCTTCGACGATTTTTGGCCGACGCTACTTCTTCTTGCGCTTGGCGGTCTTTCGCTTCGCGGTCTTCTTGGTAGCGGCCTTCTTCTTGGTCGACTTCTTAGCCTTCTTCTTGGTAGCCTTCTTCTTAGTCGACTTCTTGGCCTTCTTCTTCGTGGCCTTCTTCTTGGTCGACTTCTTAGCAGCCTTCTTCTTCGTGGCCTTCTTCTTAGTCGACTTCTTAGCAGCCTTCTTCTTGGTCGACTTCTTAGCGGCCTTCTTTTTGGTGGCCTTTTTCTTCGTTGCCATAACCTTGAAACTCCTTTGGTAATGACGCCCTGAGTCCGTTCCGGCTCTTCTCTCGGGCGCGAGAAACAAAGAGAAGAACCAAAGCTGTTAGTCGTTAGTGGTAGGTCGTCGGTACCGCTCACGGGACCTACGACTAACGACTAATAGCCGTCACTGCGCGCATTGAACCAATTTGTTCGACTTTTCGTCAAGTGGAATTGACAGAAAAATTCGCTTTTCGTTGTTCACCTTCCGACACGATTGGTTGAGCGCGACCACTACATCTAGCGCGCGTTGCTTAGTCTTCTTGTCTGAACTCGATGGGTCGATGACCTTGGAAGTCGTTGCACGAACTACATTATGAAGATTCGCACGCCCAGGCTTCGAGCACCTGCGTTTGTTCAAAAAACGCTTGATTTTCAGTGCCTAACGGGCTTTTGAAGAAACTCCCTAGGAAGGCAAGGGCCCCGGTTTCGCCGCGTGCGCGAGCTGCCAAGGTGAACCGCACCAGATCCAAAACCAACGGCGCGGCAAGCAACGAATCGCATCCCTGCCACGTGATTTGCATGGTCATGGGCGTCTGCAAAAAACCTTGAAAATGAATGTGATCCCAGGCCGTTTTCCAGTCGGCTAGGCTCTGGATGTGCTCGATCGAGACCAATGTCTGGGGTGAATAGCCGAGCATCTTCTCCAACAGATGGTCTTTGCTCCTAACCTTCGCCCGTTTGTTGACCGGATCGTCGAGCACCTTGCCGTCGAGATTGCCGAAGATGTTGTGGCCCACCCAACTCATGACTTCCAGATTGCGACCGGCGAACATCGGGGCCAGCACACTTTTGAGCAACGTCTCGCCGGTCTTTGCATCCCGACCCGCATGGCAGGTTGCTCGCTCGCGGGCGAGTTCGTCGATGCCGCCGGGTGTGGCCCCCAGCGAGGGCGTGAAGTTGACGTACGGCATCCCCAGATCGAGGGCAGCGATCGCGTACAGACTACTGGCCGGCAACGGACAACTGGGCTGCTCGAGCAGCGACTCGGCGGCTTGCCACGTTGCTGGCCAAAGGGCTTCGTCCAGTGGCGGTTCGGTCGAGGCCAGATTCACGACCACCACGTCGGTGAGCTGATGCCGATCGCGAAAGTCGTTCAAATCAGCTTGAATCTGCGTGATCGACTCGCGCGGGCTTAGGTTGGTCGAAGTGTTATCGGTCGCGAGGCCGCGAATCGTATCGCCGACGTTCCACAGCACGCCGGGCCGGATGTCCTTGTCGATCGTGTCGAGATCTTCGCGACAGGCGTCCAACGTCCGGTCGTTGAACACGCGGCTCTGCTGGTGCAGCATCTCCACCTCGGTCGCGAGCGTCGAGGGCCGAATCTCGTGACCGCCGATGACAAACTGATCCCAGTCCACCAACGGCAGATTTGCAAATGCCGGCAAGGCGCTCACCAATCCGACTTCAGGCGTAAGCTGACGGCGGAGAGCTGACAAGCCCAGTATCGTGGTCGTCGACACTCCTCCACGAGCTCCGATCAACCAGATTCCGTAGCGAGGGGTGGGCATAACAGATCGTCTTGGGTGTGAGTGAGAGTGAACCTGCAGGTTGCCAGGCGCGTCGCTACTTGGAACACAATGGTGGGAAGATTATGATTGTCGCATGGGCCGACAGGCAGCGTCAACGGGCGGCTTTCTCGGCACTCGTCGAGTGAACCACGACAACACTACGAACACAACGGTCGAACACAACGGGCGAACGATCGTGTTGCAGCTTTGTCGTGATCTCTGTGTTGTTCGGGCCTAATTGTTCTCCATGTAGTCAAACTGCTTACCTGAAGTTGAGTCATCATGCTGGAAACTGTTCAAGCTGCTCCGCCGGATGCGATCCTTGGTCTGACGGCCGCATTCAAGGAGGACGCGCGTCCGGAGAAAATCAACCTGAGCGTGGGTGTCTACCAGGACGAGAACGGCACGACCCCCACGCTGGCATCGGTGACCACCGCCGAGCAGCGTTTGGCGGCGGCCGCCTCGGTCAAATCGTATCTGCCGATCCCCGGCGCGCCTGAGTATGGCGAGATCGTCCGCCAGCTGGCTTTCGGGGCCGACCACGAAGTCGTCCAATCCGCGCGAGCGGCAACTGCTCACACGCCCGGGGGGACCGGCGCCTTGCGCGTGGCGGGCGATTTCCTGACAGCCAACTTCCCGAATCTCACGCTCTGGATGAGTGGTCCGACCTGGCCCAATCATCCCAACATCTTCACCGCCGCCGGCGTACCGCTGAAGTCTTATCCTTATTTCGACAAGACCACCAACGCCCTCGACTTCGAGGCGATGCTGACCACGATCAATGAGATCCCTTCTGGTGATGCGATCTTGCTGCACGGTTGTTGTCACAACCCAACCGGCATCGACCCCACGCCTGAGCAGTGGAAGCAAATTGCCGACGCGGTCTACGGTCGTGGGTTGTTGCCGATTTTGGATTTTGCGTATCAAGGTTTTGCCGATGGGATTGAGGACGACGCGGTTGGGCTGCGTGCGTTCGCGCGCCCGGGTGCTGAGTTGTTGGTTTGTAGTTCGTTCTCCAAAAATTTTGGTCTCTATCGCGAACGCGTCGGGGCGCTCACGATCGTCTGTCCGCAGGCCGACCAGGTGAAGGCGATTCAGAGCCAGATGAACAAAGTCATTCGCTGCAACTACTCCAACCCGCCCGCCCATGGCGCCGCAATCGTCAACACGATTCTCCGCGACAGCGAGCTGCGCACCCAGTGGGAAGATGAAGTCGCGACGATGCGCGACCGCATCAACGGCATGCGTCAGCAATTGGTCGATTCGCTCGTCGAGAAGCAAGTTCCCGGCGATTACTCCTTCATCACCGCACAGCGCGGCATGTTCTCATTCTCCGGCCTGACCAAGGATCAGGTCGAAACGCTCCGCACGGAGCACGCGATTTACATTGTTGGCTCAGGTCGGATCAACGTCGCGGGGCTCACGCCCTCGAACGTCGACCACGTCGCCGAAGCGATCAGCCAAGTCGTTGGCCAGCCCGCCTAGGGCGAGTTTTGCGCCTTTTTGCCGCCTTGCGCGGGTTTCGAAAACGCGTTTTTTAACGCAAAACTCGGGACTTTTGCAGGACTGCAAAGCTGTAAGTCGCCTAGGCATATCACCTTACGCGTTCGCGTCGGCGCAAATTGCCGCGACTTTTGCCAAATGCGTCCAAACGACGTCGACGGGCGTTCCCAACTTGAGTTGTTACGACACGCGGTGCCCACCGCGACTTATTCAGGCTTATCACGGAACGGCATCTTGGGGACGAACGGGCCCGCTCGTGGAACCTATTCTAGTCGATTCATCGTGACGGTTTCAGCAACGATTATTGGCCACCCCCCGTGTTGGGATGCGTCTCGACACGCCCTCAGTTCGACAGCTCTGCCAGCTTTTCTTGCGCGTGCTCACTGGCCTCGCTATCGGGGTAGCGCTTGGCGATTCGTTTGTAGGCGGCAACTGCCCTGCGCTTTGATTTTGCTTCAGGCTGACGCGCGAGCGACTCGGCTTGCCGCAACTCGCGCGCTTGACGGAGTAGGGTCTTCTGCTCGGCTGCGCGAGCGACCTTCTTGATAGCAACCGCGACCGACTTGCCGTGCTCGGGATGCGATTTTAACAGGCCTTCCAGCGCCGCAACTTCCAGTGCGCTTTCCAAGTCACCTGTGGACACCAGCGACCTCAGCGCGTTGTCCAGCAAGCTACGCTGCTTGTCGGTGAGCGTTTTGACGCGGCTGACCGTGTCGCGTCCCGCATCTTCCAGCTCCAGCAACGGACCCATCTGTTGAAGCTGCGCGAAGACCGGCTGCAGCAGCCCAGCCGCCTCCAGAATACGCTGTTCGTCCAATGCCTGTTCGGCCGACTCGAGTGTCGTGGCGATTTCCTTCCACTGTTCCTTGGTCGGATAGCGCTCCGCTTTCTCCAGGCTGGTCAGCAAAACTTGCTGCAGGCGCTGGGTTGGCAGCGCGCCGACCGCGCTGTACACCTCTCTGCCTTGCGGGGTCACGATAAACAAGGCGGGAATCGCCGCTTTCTTGGGTGGGAAGAACTGCTTCCAGCGTTGGTAGTCGTCGCTCTGAGCATTGATCTTCAGCGGTACGAACTGATCGATATAAGGTCGCAACGATTGGTCCGTGTTCAGCGTATTCATTAACTTCTGACACGCCGGACAGTACGAAGTCCCCGCCACAGCGAAAATTGGTTTGCCTGTCTGTTGCGAATGTTTGATCGCCTGTGCGACCGTTGTGTCGGCGTGCGATGATGGGGAAGCTAGCAGCAGTGCGTGACAAGAAAACACGATCAACAGCGTGGCGGCCATACTTGGTCTGCCCAGTATCGCGTTTGAAATTGCAAGACGGCGAGACTTGTGGGTATGAGGCATTCGGCTCATTTTGATTCTCATTTCAAGGGAAAGTAGCTGAATGGCACCAAGTCCTTGCAGTATAATGCCTGCCCATACGACGAGCCACAGGCTGGGTCGAGACGGCCAATTCACGAACCCTGGGAGAATAGCGATGAAGAGCTTTCAAACTTGCGCGGCACTGGTTTGGTTGTTGATTGCGGTTGGTAGCGCTGACGCCGCGGATCATGGAGAAGCCCCAAAACTCGACGTGGAGACGGGCCATCAGGTGCTGAAACGCGAAGTCGGTACCTGGGACGCGGAGCAGAAGCTCTTTATGGATCCCAATTCGCCGCCGATCGTTTCCAAAGGAGTCGAAACCAACGAGATGCTGGGCGAGTTCTGGTTGATTGGCAACTTCGAAAGCGAGATGTTCGGTCAATCGTTCCATGGTCGCAGCCAAGTGGGCTACGACCCGAAGACGAAGAAATTCATCGGCACCTGGATCGATTCGATGACCCCCGTACTGAATCGACTGGAAGGCACGATGGAAGGCAACACGCTCACGATGTATTCCACGGGCATCGACCCCGCGACGGGTAAAGAGATCGTGACCAAAATGGTGTCGACCTTTTCCGATGCCAGCCACAAGGCGTTTGTCGCCTACGAACCGGTCCCCGGCAAGAAAGACGAATGGCGGAAGACGATGGAAGTGAAATACACTAGGCGTGCTGAAGATTGAAACGTAGGTGTCAACAACTAAGCACGCCTTCTCACGTTGCCGGCCAGGACGAGCCCCCACATCGTTAGTAGCATCGCTGTTGGCTCCGGGATGGTTTGCGCGGCAGTCTGTGGCGCTCCCAAACCGCGCTGTCGTTGCCAGATCAAGAAGTCGGTACCGTCGACGATCAGATTGCCGTTGGCATCGCCGTCGGTGTGTGTGGCCGTCCCGTTGATCCCGTATCCTGTTTGCCAGAACGTCAGATCGACGTTGTCGACATCACCGTCTTCTTCGAAGTCGGCGGCGAAAAAGTCGGTCGTAGCGATTTCCAGGACCACGCTGAGCGGGTCGCTGTAATCAACGGGCAACCAAGTCAGCGCCAACCCTCCCCCACTTTCGGCGAAAGTGACCGTATCGAACGTACCATTGATCGGCGAATTGGACGTGACAACCTCAAACTGATCGCCCGGCGAGGGAATGTAGCCATTCCCCAGATCGGCGAAAGTCACCACGAGGTCCCCAGCGAGATTGACCGTCCCGGTGGAACTAAGCTGATCGTAACCCGCACCAGGCGCTAGTCCGCCGACTTCGACGTGTAGCTCACCGGTATTGGCAATCGTATACTCGCCCGTCAGCGGGACCACCGCCGTGCTGTTGCCCGGCGCGTGAATACTGTCGATCCGCACATTCTCCAGTGCCCCATCGCCACTGAGGCGGTTGTTGATCTCGATAAACTCACTCGCTGAGGTGCCAACGATGCTGCCGTTGCTAACCACGTTGGCATTGATGTCGCCGGCACCTTGAATCGTATTGTCCATGTTGGTGATCGTCAGTGAGCTGCCGATCGTCGTGAAGCGAGCCGCAGGACCTTGCAGGTTGATCGTCCCGCCGCCCTTGAGCGTGACATCCGAACCGAGTTCTAGGTCGCTGAAATTTCCGGTGCTGACAATGTTGATCGTGTTGGTGTTGGTGATCGTGCCATGCACTCTCAGATCGGTGTTGTTGGAAACCTGCAGTACACCGTCGTTGGTGACGTTGTGCAGTTCAATATTCTCGTTCACGCCTGTCCGCACGAGTCCATCACCCAACGTGTTGAGCGTCGCGTCACGGACAATTGCTCCGCTCACTAGCACTACTTCCGATCCAGCAAGCGCGCGGTACACTCCGCTACCTCCAAACTCGCCCCCTGCGCTGCCTGATAGCTGCAGCACGCCACCCACCGAAGACTGGGCGACATTATCGTTCTGGAACGTGACCACGCCGGCGCCGCCGCTACGGGGATCCAAGGTCAGCACCCCGCCGTTGACATTCGCATGGACCACACCATGATTTACAACACGCGCGAGATTGGCTCCGATGCCGCCCACGCCCTCCAGGGCATTATTCAGGTTCGTCAGCGTGAAATCACCAATGGACGTGACATTCGCTGAGCTTCCCGTCAACGTAACCGTCCCATTGCCGGTGAGCTGCACATTGCCACCCAGCTCGAAGTCTGTGTTGTTGCCGGTACTCGCCAGTACAATCTCCCCGGCGTTGGTGATCGTGCCATGCATCCGCAGATCCGTGTTGTTGGAAATCTGCAGCGAGCCGTTGTTGGTGACATTGTGAAACTCGATGTTGTCACTGATGCCGGTACGAACGAGCCCGTCATTGCTCGTGTCGAAGGTTGTACTTCGCGCGACAGCGCCAGCCGTGAGCACCAGTTCCGATCCTGCCAAGGCTCGATAGATGCCTACCCCGCCGAATTCTCCGCCAGCGTTACCCGACAGAACTAAAGTGCCACCGCTGGACGCCTGCACTATGTTTTGGTTCTGAAACGTCACGACACCCAGACCACCCGAGCGAGGATCGATGCTCAGCGTGCCGCTGGCAACATTCGCGTGAACGACTCCGTGATTGATGAATCTCGTCTGGTTCCCACCGACATTGCCCACACCGTCGATGGTGTTGTTGAGATTGTTGAGCGTGAAATTGCCAATCGAATTGATCTGACCAATCGGGCCCGCCAACGTCACACGCCCGCCGCCGGTGAGTTGCACGTCGGAGCCCAATTCGAAATCGGCCGCACTTCCTGTGCTCAATGCCGTGATCGTCCCCGAGTTGGTAATCGTGCCGTGCATGCGCAGATCGCTGTTGTTTGTGATTTGCAGATTGCCACTGTTAGTCACGTCGTGGAACTCGATATTCTGGCTGCCACCGGTACGCACCAGGCCATCGTCGGCCGTTGTGAACGTTGTGTTCCTGGCGATCGCACTAGCATTGAGAACGACTTCTGACCCCGCCAACGCTTGATAAGTTCCCGATCCGCCAAATTCACCGCCCGCGTTGCCACTGAGTTCCAAGATGCCGCCATTGGACGCCTGCATGATGTCCTGATTGTCGACGGTCACGACGCCAGCACCTCCGGTACGTGGATCAATCGTGAGTGTCGCCGCACTGACGTTCGCATCGATCAAGCTTTGATTCACCAGACGTGCGGTGTTTCCGCCAATATTGCCAGTCCCTTGGATGGTGTTATTCACGTTCGTTAGCGCGAAATCGCCAATCGCGTTCAACCGTGAGGCCGCGCCCGTGAACTGCAAATCGCCGCCACCAGTAAGCATCACATCGGTACCGAGTTCAATGTCGCCCGCACTGCCGGAGGTGGGCAAGCTGATTGTCCCGGCATTGGTGATGGTTTCGTGCATGCGTAGATCGGTATTCGCGTCGACCAGCGTCGTGCCATTGCTGGTGACATCATGCCATTCGAGATTGTTGCCCGCCAGCGCGCGGACGACGCCGGTGCCGACCGTGTCGAAGGTCGTACTGCGAAAAACTGCGCCAAACGACATGACGACTTCCGAATCCGCGAGCGCTTGATACGTGCCGGTTCCTCCGAACTCCCCTCCGCTGGCACCAAACAGCAATAACGTGCCACCATTGGATGCTTGTGCAGTTCCTTCGTTGTCGAAAGTGACCACACCTGCCCCGCCCGTGCGTGGGTCGACAGTGAGCGTGCCGCCATTGACGTTGGCATCAATCAAGCCTTGATTAAGCACGCGCGTCGTATTGCTGCCTAACTTGCCGTTCCCCTCGATCGTGTGACCGGCACCGTTGGTCAGCAGCAGATTACTTAAGGCAGTAATGGCGCTGAAGTCGTCGTGGCTGAGACGGATCGTTCCGCCCCCAGTTACGCTCAGGTCCGAGGTTTCTAGTCGCAGCAACGTGTTTCGCGTCGCACCGTTGATCTCGATCAAACCCTCGTTTGCAATGTCGTTGTGGACGTCATAGAACACATCGTCGGAAACGACTAAGCGGTGCGGGTTAGCGGCTCCAGACGCAGCAATGGTCAGGTCCCCGACGTCGATGGTCTGGGCTGAGGGGACCGTCACGGTGACCGCCGTCGCACCGGGCGAAGTGATGATTGCGTTCTCGCCAGCCGTGTCGGGTACATCGCCGGGTGTCCAGTTGCCATTGACGTCGTAGTCCCCGTCGCCGTTGACGTTCCAAGTGCGATTTTGCCCGTCCGACCGCGAGACGACCGCGAATTGCAAGAGGAGCAGAAATGCGAGGCCGAGAAAGCGAACAACGTTGCTGGAAGCCTGCTGCGGGGCGATGTCGATCATGAGGAAACTCCTGTTCAAGTCCACCGAGTCAGCTTATGCGGATCGGACTGTGCGAAATGGTTCGTCTCAGATCTCTGTGCCCGTCGCGGTTCGCGAATACGAATCGCTAAGCCATCAAGATAATGCGGGGCCACCCTCGAATCAACAAATCACCGCAGATTGGTGATGTGAGAAAGTACGTAGATTCACGTTATTAGTTTAGCGGAAACAGCCAACCCTTGTCTTTGTTGTCTTCGATGAGCTGCCGCATCGCGGCTTCTTGGTTGGTCAGCGTCTGCTCCGCCGAAGCAAGTACCCGTCGATCGGCAATGCCATGCGCGAACCACGGGGCGTCCGTGTTGATCTCTTGGGTGAGCGCGAGCTTCACTCGCGTGTGATCGTCTTCACGCTCCAGCCGCGTTGTCATCGCATAATCCAACAACCGCCCTGCCCCTTTGATGAGTTGCGTATCCGATTGCAAATGGTCTGGCACGATCTCGACATCCTGCTCCAAGGTCACCACATTCTGGCCGATGTACTCATCGAGAGTTCGCACCTTCAGCGTGCCATGCAGTTTGAGTTCCCAGTCGGGCTCGCCCAGCAGGTTTTTCATGATGGCTCGGCCAATCGCTCCTTCGCCGATTTTCTCCATGTCGATCCCCGAATCGACTTCGCTACCACCCAAGTCCCAATTCTGTTCGACAAACTCGCTGCCACCGCCCATCGTGACGATTTCTTTAGCGGCGTTGGTGCGGACCATGATCTTGCGCACCTTGGTGAAATCTTGATCGATGACGAAAGTCAGCTCCGCCGTCTGTCGCGTCGGGTATTCCCCGCGCCAAATCAGCCCAGCCACGATCGCGCCGACCAGCAACGCCAACGGCAACCCGATGCCAAGTTTCACAGTTCGAGAAATGGCCATGTCAGCGCGAAGTCATGGTGATCTGATGAAGTTCTCCAAGCTACCACTGTAATCTAAGCTCCCCGTCGACGATACTATCGTCTTCACGAATCGCCCACCTGCCATCGACCCTCTGCACGCCGTTGAATCCCCGCCAAGCACTGCTCATCGCGCTGTTTTCGGTCGTACTCTTCTCCAGCGCACCGATTGGCGTTCGAGCGGTAAGTCTCGACGCAATCGCGCTAGGCATCTGCCGCCTCGGGCTGGCCAGTTTGGGAATGTCCGTGTTTCTTGGTTCTCGGTGGCGGAGCACGCGTACCATGCTGCGAGCGAGCACTTGGCGCACTTGGAAGGCATTGCTATTGATCGGCGGGGCTTTCGGCATTCACTGGCTCACGTTTTTCTTCAGCATCAAGATCGCCAATGCGGCAATTGGTGCCATCGGCTTTTCCACGTATGGGATTCACCTGATGGTACTTGGTTGGATACTTGGTCGTGCGCAATTCGTGGGAATCGACGTGCTTGGACTTTTGTTGGCGTGCGTTGGCACTTGGCTGCTGATTCCCGAATTCAGTCTGCAGAACACTCACACGGTGGGATTGCTGATTGGTATCTTCAGCGGTTTGGTGTGCGCGGCGTTACCGCTGTTGAATCAGCACTACGCTGACATCGACGGGAACCTGCGCGCCTGGGGACAATTTACTTTTGCGCTGCTGGTGTTCGCGTGCTTGCAGCCGTGGGCCACGTGGGACTTCCGCGCCGGCGATGTGCTGCTGGTGTTGTATCTCGGTCTGGGGATCGCGCTACTGGGCCACGGCCTGTGGGTGCACGCGACGACGGTCCTCTCGACGACCACCACGAGCATCTTGTCGTATCTCTATCTGCCGCTCTCACTGATCATGGGCTATTTCGTACTCGGAGAGAAACTATCCGGGCGCGCGATGATGGGGACCGTGCTGGTGCTGGTTGCCAATGCGCTAGTGATCTACAGCCAGAATCGACGCGGGGCTTTGAAGGCTTCCTCCTAGCCGATGCATTGGATTTGGTGAGAGACTGCGATAAACTACCTTGCAACGATTTCATCCTTTCTTCGAGGTTCCCTTGGTCCCGTCCGACGATTCGATTAACGCCTTGCGCGAAGCGCTCAAGCATTCGCCCGACAACATACCGCTTCACAAGCACTTGGCGGAGAGCTTGTTGAGTCTGGGGCGCTTGGGCGAAGCCGAAACGGCCTACCGTGACGCCCTGGCTGCAGCGCCGCAGAACCTAGATATCAAGCTCGGCCTGGCGAACGCCTACTACCAGCAAGAGAAAAACTCCGAATCGCTGGTAATCATCGAGGACATGATTGCGCAGCGCGATCCGCCCGCCCAAGCGTACTTGATGCACGCGCGCTTGCTGCTGCGCGCAGGCGAGCCCCAACGAGCTGCTCACCAGTACCGCGAAGCCATCGATTTGGATGCAACCTGCGTGGACGACGAGTTGGCGAGGGAACTGGGCGTGGAGCAGTTCGGAGCCAACACCGACGAGGAAGTGGTCGATGGTCGCATGCGTCAACAAGCGGGAGAAATGCCCCGCGACGGAGGAGAGTACGACCTCGAACGCCCGACCGTAGCATTCGAAGATGTGGGCGGCATGGAGCAGATCAAAGAAGAGATTCGCATGAAGATCATTTTGCCCATGTCACAGCCCGAGCTGTTTGAAGCATACGGCAAGAAAGTGGGCGGCGGGATTCTCATGTACGGTCCGCCCGGTTGCGGCAAGACGTTTCTCTCGCGTGCGACCGCCGGCGAAGTCAAAGCAGGCTTTCTCTCAGTCGGCATTAGCGATGTGCTCGACATGTGGATTGGCAACAGCGAAAAGAACCTACACGAGCTGTTTCAGCAGGCCCGTCGCAACAAGCCGTGCGTCGTGTTCTTTGACGAGGTCGACGCCCTGGGCGCGAGCCGCTCCGACATGCGTCAAAGCGCCGGAAGACACCTGATCAATCAGTTTCTCTCGGAACTTGATGGTGTCGACCACGACAACGACGGGCTACTTATTCTTGCCGCGACCAACGCGCCCTGGCACCTCGACAACGCATTTCGACGACCCGGACGTTTTGATCGCATCCTGTTCGTGCCGCCGCCTGACCAACCCGCGCGAGCCGGCATTCTCAAGCTGATGCTCGAAGGCAAACCCAGCGATGGAATTGACTTCGATAAGGTCGCCAAGAAGACGCACGACTACTCGGGCGCCGACCTGAAAGCTGTCATCGACATCGCCGTCGAAGGCAAGCTCCGCGAGGCGATGAAAGCGGGATCGCTGCAGCCGCTAAAGACCAAAGACCTACTCAACGCCGCAGGCCAAGTGAAGCCTTCGACGCGCGAGTGGTTCGCCTCGGCACGCAATTACGCCCTCTACAGCAACCAGGGCGGCGTGTACGACGACATCCTCAACTATCTGAAGCTCAAGTAGGCTCTTTGTAGCTCGAACAGACTATGGGCATTCATTTCGATCGAGGAAACAAACTTTTCGACTTAGGCCGAAGTCGCGAAGCCATAGAAGAGTACTTGCAGGAAGTCGCCGAGAACCCCAACTGCGCCGCTTCGTACGCCAACATCGGAGCTGCTCAATTCAACTTGGGTGATATCCCAGCCGCTCAGGAGGCAATTCAAACGGCGCTGTCTATTGACCCGGAATTGGCACACGGCTATTACGTCCTCAGCTACGTTCAGCAAGCCCGAGGTTGCTTCTATGCCGCTCGGGATGCAGTGATGGAAGCTTTGCGACTTGCGGCTACCGCTGATCATTATTATCGCTTAGCGCAAATCCATGCTTGGAATGAAGATCGCGGTCGGACGCTGGAAGCCACTGCATCGGCACTTCAGCAAGACCCAGAGCACATTCCTAGCATCTTGCTGCGTGGCAAGAAGCTGATTGAGCTCGGCCAGCACGAACAGGCGCAAGAACTTTTCGCCGCAGCGCTACGACTCAGTCCCGAAGTGGCCGAAGCTCACCATGCACTAGGTCGGCTGCGATTGAGGAGTGGCGATGCCGACGAAGCCATGTCGTTGCTGAACGAAGCCCGACGGCTCGATCCGATTCGCGTCAACGACAAGCGGGCGATCGCGGAGGCCTACGGCCTCAACCTACCGTTGTTTCGACTCATCAATCGCTACGCCGTCCGTTGGCATTTATGGCCATTCTTAAGAAAATGGCAGGTCGCGTTCGTGATGACGCTTGTCTTCTGCGCGGCGGCAACGGTCACTGGTATTCCTCGGCGAGATTCCGAAGTCTCTGCACCCAACTTGATGATGACACTGTGGTTTGTGTTCTGTGTTATGCTCACCAACTACCTCGTACTTCCGTACACCTTACCACTCTTGGCGAAAGGCGCCGCGATGCTGCGAGCGAGACGGCAGCTCGACGTCGGCTGGCTGCGTGTCGGATTCGAGTTGTTTAGTTGGGTGAAGGCTTTGCTGCTGATCCTGTTCGCCACATTTCTCGGCGTCTGTTTTGCCGCCACTCCAGAGTTGATGGCGAGCGTCTTCGCCGTTAGCACTTGTTTTCCCCTGGTCGCTGCGACAGCGCGCGGACGAGGCAAACGAAGCATCTTGGGCATAATCGTCTGCTTGCCGCTCTGCCTGGTGCTTTCTTTCTTCGCTGTGATCGGGATATGCATCCTCGCGTATGGGGATGCTGCCGGTTCCGAGCAATTCCTGGCGGTTCCATTCATCCTTGGCTTCTTTGCAATCACTTTCTTTAGCGACAAGATCGCCGCCTGGCTTTGCCGTACGAACGTCTCGGAATCCCAATCCATGCCCTAGTCCTTCCTGTTGGTACTAACTGATGACTCCACATCTTGGCCGCGCCCAGCTGCTCTACCACCAATCGCGATACGACGCGGCCGAACGAGAAGTTCGTCAGGCGCTGCTGGAGCATCCGCAGGATGCGTATGCGCATGCGCTGTTGGGGCTTTGTCTGATGCGGCAGGACAAGTTGCCCGAGGCCCAGGACGAAACCGAGCAGGCGATCGCGCTGACCCCAGATGAAGGGTTTCCGCACTACTGCCGCTCGGTCGTACTGAACCATCGCCGCAAGTACGCGGAAGCCGAGGCTTCGGCACGTGAGGCGGTGATGATCGACCCCACCAATTCGGACTTTCATGCCCAGCTCGGCGTTACGCTGTTCCACCAGAAAAACTGGCAGGCCGCGCTCGATGCGTGCGAGAACGGATTGCAGTACGACGCGGAGCACGCAGGCTGCACGAATCTACGCAGCATGGCGCTCACCAAGCTGGGTCGTCAGGATGAATCAATACTTACGGCCGACCAGTCGCTGGCGCAAGACCCCGACGACGAAATGGCGCATGCCAACAAAGGCTGGGCGCTACTCCACGGAGGCAAACCGCGAGAGGCACTTGAGCACTTTCGCGAGGCGCTGCGGCTGAATCCCAACTACGAATACGCGCAGATGGGAATCGTCGAGGCGCTGAAGGCGCGCAATCCCGTTTATCGGTGGATACTCTCCTATTTTCTTTGGATGGCCCGACTTAGCGATCGTGCGAAGTGGGGCGTTGTGATCGGCGGTTATGTCGGCTACCGCGTGCTGGGCGGCATCGCCGGCAACTACCCCGATTTGGCGCCTTGGATTTTTCCAATCCTGCTCCTCTATCTCTTGTTTGTGCTGCTTACTTGGTTCGCTTATCCACTGTTCAATCTGATGCTGCGGCTGAACAAGTTCGGCAGGCACGCGCTGTCGCGCGATCAGCGGATGGGGTCGAACTGGTTTGGGTTGTGCATCTTGTTGGTCGTGGGCGGCATTGCGCTCGCCATTGCCACTTCAGCGGAATGGCCGTTGTTTCTCGCGCTGTTTGGCGGCGGGATGGCGATGCCGCTCACCGCGTTGTATCAGTGCGACGTCGGTTGGCCACGCACGATGATGACGCGGTTTACCGCGGCGATGGCCGCCGCGGGAGTGGCGGCCATCGTTTGTCGCACGGCCGATCTGGAGATCGGCTCGACCTTGTTCACGCTGTTTCTGTTTGGCTTTATCGCCTCGCCGTGGGTCGCCAACTATCTGGTGAGCGCTGAACCCACGCGCTAATCACGCCCGCCTAAGTAGTCTGCATCGCGGCTAGAGTGTTTCCAGGGCCGCGACGACGTCTGCCGGTTCCGCGCGGGCGGTGTAGTTCGCATCGAGGAACGCGTATCGGATTTTTCCCGACTGGTCGATCACGTAGGTGGCCGCCAGCGGAAGCTCGTCGCTATCGTTGCCGTTGTACTTCGACAGATCGATCATTTGCTTGTAGATCGGTGAGACCTTCTCCGGCAGCTTGAACACCACGCCGTACTTCTTCGCCAGCTCATTGCCCACGTCGCTGAGCACCACAAACTCGAGCTCATTTTTTTCGACCGTGGACAAGGAGTTGTCAGGCGTCTCGGGCGTGATCGCGATCATTGTCCCACCCTTGGCTTTGATCGCTGGCAAGGCTTCTTGCATGGCTCGAAGTTGCAGATTGCAGTACGGACACCAGCCACCGCGATACCACACGACGACCACGGGGCCCTTGGCCCAGAGATCGCTGAGTTTCACCGCGCTGCCATTCGCGTCGGGCAACTCACCATCGATCGCCTGCGCGCCGACGTTCAGTGCTGACTCGACGATGCCTGTGCTGCGAACCTCTTCGATGCCATCCGTAAAAACTTGCACGATCTGTGCTGGCATGCGTTCTTTGCTCTTGGCCGACAGTTCGGCCAATTGCTCGCCCAAGCTGGGCAAAGCGATTTCGCTCGCGGGCGATTCTGCCGCTGCTTGCTCGGCGGGTTCTTCAGCGGAGGCTTCTTGGACAGCGTTTTCCTCAGCCGAATCGTCGGCGGCCGTAGCTGGGGCGTCGATGGGGCCGCCTACCTCGGACACGGCCTGCACACCGCATCCCGTCCATAACACCACACCACTAAACAGCCATCCCAAAGTCATTGCCTTGTGCATCGTTCTCGCTCCTGTTCATCCAATTGAAGTTAAGCCCGCTTAATCATCCGCAGTGCGGCGATAAACAAACAGGCCCCGACAGTGGCGGTAATCAGCTTGGCCAGTAAACCGCCAGCACTGAAACCTAACAGCCCAATAACAAATCCGCCTACCACGGCACCAATCACGCCCAAGATCATATCACCGAGCAAGCCACCACTGCCCGCACCCATAAACTGCCCGGCCAGCCAACCGGCAATCAGGCCAATGACGAGGAAGTAGACGAGGCTCATGGGACGACTCCGCGAGTGAAAGATCGTGTCAAGCTGCTAGAGTTCACGATTCTACCGTCATTGTGCCGCTTGATGAACTCCCGGTGAGAACCGCCAAGGACGCCACGAGCGCCAAGGAGCTTGTTCACGTCCGATTCAACCCACGAGTTTTGCAGCATATTGCAGTTGTGCACGGGCTACAAAACCACGTTTTTTAACTCAAAAACCCTACTTTTTGCGCGGTCGAGTCCGCTGAGATGCCTCTCTGGTAGCGGTTCTCGGCGATCGCGTCGTGCAAAAGTCACCGAGTTTTGCATTTCAGTAACGACCAAGTTGCCGCCGAGCGATGGCCGAGCACGTGTACCGTGCCCGACGCGCAGCAACGAGTGTCACTGAACCCCATTGGGCTCGACTGTTGATCTCTGCATAGATTGGATTTCAAGGAACGAAGTACGTCTTAATTATCCAGATTCGGGAAACCCGACGCGAGGATTATTTTTGGCCGCGCGTGGCTGTTCGCGGTGATCCTCGACACGATCACACGGTTGGCGATGCCGCCGCCGGGAGTCGCCATGCGTCATGTCTAACCCAAATGGCCAGCGTAAGTCACGATTTCAGGCGAAGTTGCGCGCCGGAGTGCGGATTCGAAGCCTAAGGGTGGACCTTGAACTATCTCTTGCCTTGCAAAGCACGGAAAAATCTCAATAAATAGCCACGCGCTAGACATGGGGGTGGGGGCCGCAGCGGTTACAATAAATGCCGATTGTGCCGGGAGCGGTTCCCGGCTGAACTATTTGGAGCATCCCGGTCAAAAGCAACTGGCGACTCCTTGCGAATTGCTCATAGTAGTGGAGAGTTTCCAGGGGCCTGAGCAAGAGTCCTGAATCATGGCACGATCGAAGAACAGCTGCATGGCTTTCACTCTCGTTGAACTTTTAGTGGTGATCGCCATTATCGGTATCCTGGTCAGTCTGTTGCTACCCGCCGTCCAGGCGGCTCGTGAAGCAGCCCGACAGACGCAGTGTAAGAACAATCTCAAGCAACTCGGGCTCGCACTGCATAACTATCACGCAAGCTTGAAGATGTTTCCGGCAATGCGCGGCGGGCCGAATACTCCACACAATCGCGGCGGCGATTATAGCGGGGTTTTCATGCTGATTCCGTATTTTGAACAAGGGGTCTTGTACACCCAGGCCCGTCCCGACATGCCCCTCACGGAGCCATATTCCAAGACCTACCCTCTCTGGCAAGAGAGCTTGCCCGCCTTGCTATGCCCCTCGGACAGTCCGGCCGAAATTCGTAACAACCAGGGCCAACGCAACTACCACCTCTCGGTAGGCACGACGATTAGAAACAACTACTCCGAACCTACGAACGGCCTATTTGAGTTCAAAACCCAGAAGCGAATGGCCGACGTCATCGACGGCACAAGCAACACGATTGCAATGAGTGAAAAAGGCCGCGGAGGGCCGGGCGGAACACGAGAAGTCTTGGGGCAAAGCGTCTACGGCGTGGCTCGCGTTGACGTCGACCCAAGCCTTTGCGTCGCCACCGCATCAGGTGGTCAATACGTGGCGAGGCAGCAAATCAGCCCTTGGGGACAAGGCTCGTTGTGGCCGTTTGGGCATCCCCATTGGTCTGCATTCACGACCGTTCTCCCGCCCAACTCACCGTCCTGTTACAACAACGGCTCAAGCAATCCGAGCAACGGCTGGGGGATCTGGTCCGTTGGGAGCGCACATCCGGGCGGTGTCAACGGAGTAATGGCGGACGGCTCAGTGCGGTTCTTCTCGGACGACATCAGCGTCGGCAACTACGGCAGCGGAACCAATCCAGACTTTGGCGTTTGGGGCGCACTCGGCACTATCGACGGGGAAGATATCGCTGATGGTATTTGAACGCTGGATCTTACCGCAATTGTTGATTCTATGCTTGGCTGGTTGCGAGACATCGCATTCTAACTTGGTCACAGTCACAGGGAATGTGAGCTACCGAGGTAAACCGGTGGAAGGTGCGACGATTGCATTTCGCGGTGCAGGAGGCAGTGCCGAGCCCGCAATTGGTATTACCGACGTCAATGGGGAGTTCTCACTCGCGACGGGCGGAAATCCCGGGGCCACAACTGGCGAGCATATTGTAACCGTGACAAAATACGTCGTGAATGGCGGACAGCCAGATGATCATGCAAGCATGGAAGAAGCCGGTCGCAGAAACCACAATTCAACCAGTCGATCGGAGATCCCTTCCAGGTATGCTTCGCCCTCAGAAACCGATATGCGTTGCACGGTGAAGCCGACAGACGAGAACCACTTCGCGCTTGTTCTCACTGACTGATCACGGGATCCCGAGTCGCTATGTTGCACGTACGCTACTGCGATATTTCAAATCACGCTACGATTTGACACTCTCAAACGTCCTGCAGAGCCCACGAAACCGCGACCGGGCAATTTGCCATTGAACACGGAGAGGATTCAGACGTGCGCTTTCTTTGCCCCGAAAGATTCGCATTTGGTATCAAGTCTCGAACAGGAGGACGCGGAGAGAACGGAGATGTGGAATGACTTCTCCCCGTTGTTCTGTTTGCTCCTGTTCAACTTGGATCGGCCAGTGCGTTCGTGTTACTCAGACGACTCCCTGACGGTCGGGCAGCCGCGCATAAAAAAACGGGCACCAGCCTTACATAGAGACCGATACCCGTCACGGTGTCACCCGGAGATAGGCGCTAGTTGTTGGGCGCTAGGCCCTAGTTTCTCAACTAGCGCCTAGTCACTAACAACTAGCAACTCAAAAAAGACTGCTCGTGGGCCGCCGGTAGTCCTTTAAACCGGGCCCAGGCGTCCTGCGGACGAGCAGCCTTTTGTGGGTCTTGAGTCGCGAGTTGCGTGTCACGAGTCATCTCTCACGACTCGCGACCCACAACTCACGACTTGTCTTAACTACATCCCATCGAGTTGCCACAGTTGTGGCACAGGTAGCAATTGCCGTTGCGGACGGTGATCGAGCCGCAGTTGTCGCAGCTGGGGGCGTCGGTCTGGAAACCGGCGAACTGTTCGCTGCGTCCGTCCGAGCTTAGCTCAAGCTTGGCACCGGCCCGCTCCAACAGCTTGTCGAGACCCGTGGCGTCGCCGTTGGCATGGCCATTGGCGTGACCGTTCGTAGCACCGTTGGAATGGCCATTGCTGTGGCCGTTGGTGTGATGCCCGTTCGTGGCGGTTTTGGCCTGATCCTGGCCAGCTGCTAGCCCACCGACCTTCTTGGTGGCAGGCGTGGTAACGGTTTCCGAGTCCCCCTCACTTGAGCCGGAATCGCCACCGCCGCTGTCGGCTGAGCCGACGGTCGCCTCCTTGTAGCCGGGCAGGAACGTGATACCCAGCCAGCGGAAGATGTAATCGATCAGGCTCTTGGCGATGCGAATGTCAGGGTTCTTGGTGAAGCCCTGCGGTTCGAATCGCATGTGGGAGAACTTGCGGACGTAGTCCTCAAGCGGCACCCCATACTGCAAGCTCATCGACACGGCGGTGCCGAAGGCATCCATCAGGCCGCCGATGGTCGAGCCTTCTTTGGCCATCGTGATGAACATCTCGCCGGGCCGTCCGTCTTCGAACAAGCCGACGGTGATGTAGCCCTCGTGGCCGCTGACGCTGAACTTGTGCGTGACCGACTGGCGCGTGTCAGGCAGACGTTCGCGGCGCGGCTTGCCAGCCATCGCTGCGGCCTTGTCCTTGGCCTGATCGGCTTCGGTCGCGGTATTCAGCGGTTGGCTGTCCTTCGAGCCGTCACGGTAGATCGCCAAGGCCTTCAGGCCCAACTTCCAACCGTCGACGTAGGCCTGCGCGATTTCCTCGGGCGTGGTCTCACGCGGCATGTTGACCGTCTTGGAGATCGCACCGGAGAGGAACGGCTGCGCGGCCGCCATCATCGTGACATGGGCCTTCCAGGCGATGCTGCGCGAACCGTTGCGAGCTTGGAAGGCACAGTCGAAGATCGGCAGATGCTCGGGCTTAAGCTGCTCGGCACCTTCGATCGTGTCGTGCTCGTCGATGTACTCGAGGATCGCTTCGATATCCTCGGTACTGTAGCCAAGCGTTTCCAGCGCGAGTGGCACCGTCTGATTGACGATCTTCAGCATGCCACCACCGGCAAGCTGCTTGTACTTGACCAGCGCGATGTCGGGCTCGATGCCCGTGGTGTCGCAATCCATCATGAAGCTGATCGTGCCGGTCGGGGCCAGCACGGTCGCCTGAGCATTGCGGAAGCCATGCACGGCACCGGCGGAGAGCACCTTGTCCCACACGTCGGCGGCCGCTTGGGCCAGATCGGCGGGGCACTCGTCGGAAATCTCATCGACCGCGTCGCGATGCATCTGCATCACGTTCATGAACGGCTGATGATTGATCTCGTACTCGTCGAACGTGCCCACGGCTTCGGCCAACTCGGCACTGGTGAGATTGGCGTTACCGTGCATGATCGCGGTAATCGCACCGCACACACCACGTCCGGCGTCGGAATCGTACGCCAAGCCGTTGCTCATCAGCAGGCTACCGAGGTTTGAGTAGCCCAGACCGAGCGGACGGAACTTGTGGCTGTTGCGCGCGATGTCTTCGGTCGGATAGCTGGCATGATCGACCAGAATTTCCTGAGCCGTGAAGTACACGCGGCAGGCCGCTCCGTAACGCTCGTGATCGAACGAGCCATCTTCGCGACGGAACTTCATCAAGTTGATGCTCGCCAGGTTGCAAGCCGTATCGTCGAGGAACATGTACTCGCTGCACGGGTTGCTGGCGTTGATCCGACCGCTGTTGGGGCAGGTGTGCCAGTTGTTAATGGTCGTGTCGTACTGCACGCCAGGATCGCCACAGTGCCAGGCACAATCGGCCATCCGATTCATCACTTCGCGAGCCGGATAGGTTGGACCAGGAACGTTCTCATCGGTCACCCAGTGGGTGGTCCAATCTTCGTTCTTCGCGTGGGCCTCCATGAAGTCGTCGGTCAGACGCACGGAGAGATTGGCGTTTTGGAACATGATCGAGCTGTAGGCTTCGCCGTTGAAGTTCGACTCGTAGCCGCCCTTCTGGATCAGCACGTGAGCCTTCTGCTCTTCTTTCCACTTGCACTCGATGAATTCCATCACATCGGGGTGCCAGACCTTGATCGACTGCATCTTGGCCGCCCGCCGGGTCTTGCCGCCGGATTTTACGACTGCTGCGATCTGGTCATACACTCGCATAAACGACAGCGGACCGCTGGGATGTCCGCCGCCCGAGAGCTTCTCGCGTTGGCTACGAAGCGTCGACAAGTCAGTGCCCGTGCCGGAACCAAACTTAAAGAGCATCGCTTCGCTGCGGGCCAGCTCCATGATGTCTTCCATGTTGTCTTCAACATGCTGGATGAAGCAGGCCGAGCCTTGTGGGTACTCGTACGGGTTCTCGGGCTGCGTGACGTCTTGGGTCACGGGATCCCAGCGCCAATTGCACTTTGCCCCGGTCACGCCGTACTGGTGATACAATCCAACGTTAAACCACACCGGCGAGTTGAACGCACCGTGCTGATGCAGGCACAGCCACGACAGGTCGCGGTAGAAACGTTCGCCGTCTTCGTTGCTGGCGAAGTAGCCATCTTCCAGCCCCCAATCGGCGATCGTGCGCGCAACGCGATGCACCAGTTGACGGACGCTGAACTCGCGCTGCTCGGTGCCTACTTCGCCGTAGAAGTACTTGCTGCAGATGACGTTGGTGGCCAGCTGGCTCCAAAACGAGGGCACCTCGCAGTTATCCTGCTCGAACAGGACTTCGCCGTTCTCGCCCTTGATCGCCGACGTCCGTGTGACCCACTCCACCGTGTCGAAGGGGCTGTCGACGTCGCGAGGACAGAAGGCCGCATCGAACTTCATCCGACCGTGAAATCGCTTCGCTCCGGCAGCGCTAGCAGGCCGAGCACCTTTGATCGCAGAATCACTCACTTGCTTGCCAGCTCCTTTTGTCGCTTGGGAAAGACGATCGCCTTGTGAAAGATTGGCGGTGGCCACAGCAGAACCTCCTGTTTTGTGAGTCGTGGGTCGCGAGTTGTGGGTCGCGAGATAGTCACTAAGGCTTCGCCTTAGCGTCGATCACTCGCGACTCGCGACTCGTAGCCCACAACCAAGATTAGGGGCATCCTTACCAGTGTACATCCGTACACACGTCACTTCAATAGCCATCGGCATTCGCTACCGATTGGCTTTATCAAACTGCCTTGCCACACCACGCGACGGCGATCACATGGTGCCAGCACTGCAGCGGTCCGCTTCCGTGCTTGCCAAGCCTGTCCATCCTCACTGCGGACCAGCTTGACACTAGCGACGCTGACGTCGAACCAACCTGAGGAGGATGCAGTCCGACGATGCTTCAGGTACTAGATTTTGGGTTGCTATGACCTTGACTCGTCAAAAACGAGCTACTTATTAAGTTTTCCTACTAGATATTGTGGGAGATGCCCATCAACCCACTACATCCAGTTGTTGGAAGGGTCCGATCTTACACTTTGAACTTGATTCGTCAATTGAAAATTGTGGTCGACGTAAAGTGCTATCATACAACAAGTTGTGTCTATTGTTAAGCGATAGCAAAGAGTCTGTTGGCGTAATGTGAAGATCGATTTGAAGCGGTAATTCCAATGGTTTCCAGCGATTTGGCGATTCTCGAAAACCGCCACCGTCGAATTCGACATTTCGTGAGAAAAAATGCGACGGACAAACGCCACAAACGACCCATTTTCTCTGCCCTCAACCACGAGCCCCCCGCGACGGTCCAGCGACCATTCAAGCTCGTCTGATCCACCCTCTTCAGCTACACTTCTCGCCCTCCTCTGGTACCCATGGGCCAAGCGATGTATCGATGGCTTTTACTAGTTCTATGTTGCCTATTCAGCACGGGATGCCAAGCCGTTGGCGACGCGGTGATTGACGGGCTATTTGGCATGGTGACAAACACCGCCGAGAATGCCCTCTTCGGAAGTGATGATGACGAGATCGATCCACACATTCTCAAGCGCAAAGGCATCGAACGCGGCAGCAAGGCTCACAGGAAACTTGAAGCTCAAGAAAAAATGCATGAGCAATGGGCGCAGGATCGAAAAGACGACGACCGACGCCGTTGTAATGAAGAACGGAAACGCTTTGAAGACCTAAGGCAATTCCGTGAACTCAACGCAAGCCTCCAGTCAAGCATCGACTCAAACGCTGAGCCCCTATTGCCGCACCCGCTCTCAACACTTCCGAATCCGTAACTCCTCCTAACAGCAACCGCAGCAGAGGGTATCCGGTGAAGCACCTTGAGCTGCTAGGTTTCGTCATCGCAGTCGGCGGCCTCTGTGGCTGCCACACATTAGACGGTCTTCGCGTGGTTTCACCAGAAAGCATGTTGGTTTACCAACCGCTCGGACCGCACTCCGAAGATTGGCAGCCTCCAGGGCTCGAGTACGAGGACGTGTACTTCACGACTCCCGACGGTGTGCGATTGCATGGCTGGTATTGCCCCGTTGAGACACCGCGTGCCGTCGTGCTGTTCGCTCACGGAAACGCTGGGAACATCGCCTACCGTTACCCCGATTGCGTGCGACTGACGCGCGACATGGACGTGACTGTCTTTGCGTTCGACTATCGCGGCTACGGACGGAGCGAAGGGACTCCCAACGAAAAAGGCCTGCTGATCGATGCCCGTGCCGCAAGAGAATGGCTCGCCAGGAAAGAGGGACTCGACGAAGCGGAGATCGTGCTGTTCGGCCGCTCGCTCGGTGGTGGCGTGATGGTCGATCTGGCCGCCAACGATGGCGCCCGCGCGCTGATGTTGGAAAGCACGTTCACGTCATTGCCTGACGTTGCGAACGATCTGCTGCCGCTCTCGCCAGGTATCTTGATGCTCAACCGGTTCAAGTCTCTAGAAAAGATCCCGCGCTACCATGGCCCCCTGCTGATCGCTCACGGCACGAAAGACCAACTCATTCCGTTCGAGCACGGAAAACAGCTTTTTGAGGCAGCAAACGAGCCGAAACAATTTGCTCCTATCGCAGGCGCCGATCACAACTGGGAACCGCCGAGCGCCTATCTTGGAATACTTGATGAGTTCTTCGACTCGTTGCCAAGCCCGCAGCGCGCCACACACGCAATCGATTGACAACGACGGTCAACGAGACGATTGACTCGCTAGCTTTGTCGTCAGCGACGCTTAAGCTGGTGTGAGTTCCGCGGAGCGACGTTGCTCCAGTTCGCGGATTGCATTTTCCCATGACTCAATCTTGAGAAACGCTGCCTCGATGGCGGATTGCAGTGGCTGCAAATCGTTGATGGGCTTGAAGACACAGGCCTCGGCCCCCATTCGCATTGCTTCCAGCGCCGTCATCATCGTCACGACGCCCGAGAGCATGATGACGAGAACTCCGCCGTCGTAGGTCTTGATGTGTTCCAAGAGCGTAAGGCCATCGATCTCTGGCATGTCGATATCGAGAATCACCAGCCGCGCATTGCTGGCAGCAAGCGCATCGAGAGCCTGGCTTGAGTCCTGCACCGACACGACGTCGTAATCAAAACCGCTCAGCAATTTTTTGACGAATCGCAACATACACTTGTCGTCGTCAACATGGAGAATCGTTGGTTGCTGCTTCATCGTCCTGCCCCTTAGGAAATTGAAGACTCTCGTCGCAAACGTTCGCAGACGAGTTGTTCACTTGAACCGTCTCTGCGCTTACCATCCATCAAAATCGATCGTCTTATGTAGGCCTGGGGCACTGGCGAAGTAAGCATAGCTCCCGCCAATCTTAATGCAAAGAACCCAATTGCCCGTCCAATTTGAATCAACCCTGCGCCTAAGCAGGTAAACTCTCGATCGTGTCTTAACTTCGAGCACTGGATCTCTTTTGGTACGAATCAACAAGCAGAAAGGCTGGTGAGGTACGAATGTTCCACTTATGCGGCTTACGGAATCGGCAGTCGACAGCGGTGAATTGGTAATTAGAGTTAAAACTTCAGTCCTATCGCGGCTCCATGGTCGTGCTGACGTAGGATTTACCTGGGCGAAATTGGCCCATCCATTCTCGAAGGGACAAGACTGACATGAGTAGCGATTTTTCAGCGGCCAACAGTTTGGGTCTTGAGTTCGACGAAGACTTCCGGGAGCTTGTCGAGATGTACATTGAGGAAGTCCCGGAGCGAATCATCGCACTGCAAGATGCTTGGGACCGAAGAGATCTACAGGTCCTGCAGCGATTAGCACACCAAATTAAGGGTTCAGCCACGAGCTACGGGTTCCCCGAGATCTCTCGGTTGGGTCTGTCCGTCGAAGCAGCGATCAACAATAGCGCACCCAACGAAGAAATCGACACGAGAACGCAAGCCTTAGTCGCCGCGTTTGAGAAATTGCTGACGAAAAACTCTCTCGGCTAAGTCGACCCCACGCATTCGCCGGACCCTTGACGACAGTCAAGAAACTCGTCGCACGGCAGCACGGCCCTCTATGGCAGCGGAATGGGCAACTTCCGTTGACCTAAATTCGTGCTGACGGCTACGATGAGCAGATGGTCGCGTTTCTCGGCACTCCCGGACCTTGGCAAGTCATCATCGTCTCGTTGATTGCAATAGTGTTGCTCAGCTACCGATTGCCCAGCCTCATGCAGCAATTGCAGGAGCGATTCATGCAGCCACTGCGCCCTCGACGAAGACGCTTCGAGCAGCCGCCACCAGAGAACCTACCAGTCAGCGATCTATTGCAGGTCTACCTCGCCACCGTGTTGGTGCTGGCTATGCACTTCGCATTGAGCCCGGTGCTTGCGCTGTCGTTCAGTGTTGTGCTGGTGGCGATCGTGCTGTCGAGAATCTGATCGCCAGGGTGTTATAGCCAACCGCCAACAGCCCCCTCCTCGCCATCATCGCAGTCGCGCCGGCCGCAAGGTTCGCCTTCTCGAGTCATTGCCCACAAGCTGACATTGGGCGCAGTTTTGTGCTCGTCAAGGCAAAGTGCAAAACATCCTGTTTTTCCACTATACGTACTCTTGCGTCTCGTGTCGCGGAGTCCTATAAGGGAGAATACTTCACAGACTCAATGGACGACTATGTTACCAACTACTAGGCAAAATGACCATGCTGAGATGGATCCGGCTCCTTGCTCTGTCAGCAGTTTTTCTTTCCGCGAAAACTGCAGTTGCACAAATTGAAGTCTACAACAACCAGATTAATGCTCAATTGCCAATATCATACGGTTTCGGTGGAATCGATACGATCTGGGACGACTTGCAATTGACCCAGGGCGGTGTGCTGAGCAGCATCTCTTTGATCGCGCAGCCGCCCGTGGGAGCCACCGATCAAATGGCATCGGGAGTAATCGATTTACGTCTGTACGACGAAACGTTAGGTCAGCCGCAAGGCGATCCGCTGGCAACGATCCCGTTTAGCGGAACTTTTGAGACGGACCCGAACGATTCTTTCAACCGTCGCTTGGTGATTGAGGTGACCGACCTTGAATCGCAGAACATCTTGCTGCCCAGCGCGGGACGAGTTGGCGCCGGCATCAGCTTCGACAACACTTCGCAGTGGTTTTTCCCAGACGCGGAAGCGCCAGAGGTCGGCTCAAGCCCTGGCGGTTATTGGCTGGATAATTCGTCCTTCGAGCGCGACAATATTGAAGGGCTGCCGTGGCGGGTGACCGTCGCTGGCCCGGGAGCGCCGACGTATCAGCTGTTTGAAACAGCAAAGCCAACACCGACCGGACCGGGAGGTTACACAAGTGGTTCGGTAGACAGTGGTTTCTTCCGCGGTACAACTTTCGATGTCGTGCGAACCACCAAGCTAAAGCAGGTCGGAGCGTGGATCGGTGGTACCGGGACCATCTTTGCGGCCGTTGTCGACTTGGGCAGCAGCCAATTCAATATCCCCAACCCACCCGACCTGTCGGGCGACGACGTCGTGGCGACCACCCTCATTGAATTGGACGGCAACCCGTTCACCGGCAAGGATGTTTTTGGTGCCTTGGACGTCACCCTCGAACCCGGTAGCTACGCGCTGCTGTTCGGAGGTGGGAAGTTTGGTGCCGATGCGGACGCGGACGGGCTCATCCGCTATGGCCATATTCCCAACGGTGACTGGCCGGCATGGTCGATCCGTCAATCGAACATCCAAGTCTTTAGTACAACGGATCACAGTCGAGTGTATGCAATTGCCGAGTCTGCACCCGGAACGATTCAGATCCGGCCAACCTTTGATGTGACCGCCGAGGTCGTAAGGCAGGAGTTTTCTGGCACCGTCGAGAGCGTGCGACTGGTCGATGGTGAGTCAATGATCACCGCCGATCAACCCGAGGCGATCACCGACCCCAACCTGGTGCCTGTCCTGGAATTCCCGCTGGCAGATGTACCGGCGGATAGCAATGTCGTGTCCGCCACGCTCGAACTCGACCTGTTGTTCTCCGACTCGAATGCCCAGTTCGAAGTGCTCGGCTACGCAGGCGACGGTACCGCAGGCATCGGCGATGCCGCTGATCACATCGATGTTGTGGGAATCACAGATATCAGCGGCACGGGTGTCGTGTCGATCGAAATCGACCCAGCGTTCGTCGAGAGTCTGATTGGCAGCGCATCGCATCTCGGCTTGGTTATCGAGCCAAACTTGTTCGGCTCGTTCGGATTCGGCACGCTGGAAGGAGGCCAATTCTACGACGCACCGCTACTTACGCTCGGCCTCAGTGACAACCCGCGCACCGGCGATTTCGACTTCGACGGCGACATCGACGGCCAAGATTTTCTGGCGTGGCAACGGGGCGAATCGTCCAACCCATTGAGCGCTGCGGACCTGGCGGACTGGCAGGGCGAATACTCCGCAGGTGCGGCCTCTGCCCTCGCCACAAGTTCGAAACCCGTTCCAGAGCCAACCAACTTCACGCTGCAATTCGCTGCTGCATGCGCATTGCTGATCATGGCGCCATTTCGGCGCAGCCATCTCGTGGTGACTCGATTGCGCTAGTTCTCGCGTCGTCTGACGAACCGGCTACTCATACCTGCAAGACTGACTAGCATCAACGACCATGTGGACGGCTCGGGCACCGTCGTTTGGCGGAAGAGCCACGGATAGACTTCGTTGCTGGCATCGCGGAAGGCAAATTCGTAGCCCGCGTTGTGGCCACCGGGAACTAGCGTAAGTTGCGCGTCGCCACCAACAGCTTGCACCGCATTGGCGAGATCGACGGAGCCCTGCGGGTCGACGGCGGGGTCCGCCGTGCCGTGAAAGAACCACAACGGTACGTCCTTGAGGGGTGCAGCAGCCGACGACGACGCGTTGACTTGGCCTCCAGAGAGCAAAATTCCTGCCGAGTAAGTGTCTGGATATTGCCGGATGATGTTCGGAATAGCAAATGCTCCGTTGGAAAACCCAGACAAGTAGAGACGGTTCATATCCACGTCATAGCGGCCAAGCAAATCGTCCAGCAGCAGGTCAAGGTGCCGGTGGTAAGTATCCCAACCTTCCACGACTGGGATCTTGGGCACAAGCAAGTAGGCGGCGAAGTCGTCGTCGAACTGCTGGCAACTGTTGGCAAGTTGGCAGATATCGCCGCGCGAGGCATTATCGCGTTGGGTAGTATGAACGAGATCGCGCATTGTATCGTTGAGCCGCGATTGTTTTTCTGGCAAGCCATCCGTGAAGCCGTGCAGATAAACCATCAACGGCAACTTACCCGGCTGGTCGTGATTCGGCGGACGGAAGAATTCGTAATTGATTGTGCGTCGCCGCTCCGTGAGCGAGCCCACCTCGCGATCGAAACTATCTTGCTCAGGACCAACCAGGCGCGCTGCACGGACGGACGTCGCAGACATTGCAACGAGCAATCCGCAGACCAGACACGTTGAAAGGCTCATCGTTCGTGGATTGTCTCTCAAGATAACTCTCCGCCAACAAAAAAACCGCCACGAATCACACACAGCCGACAGCACCTGGGCTGCTTGATGTGTATCAATTCGTGACGGTTTGCGTTAGTTCGTGCTCGCAATTCTGGTCAGGTCTATCTCTACCGGACTTTAGCTTAGCAAGATTGCCAACCGATCGCCACTTTTTCTTTGCCACTCAGACAATAATTCTGCTCACCAAGCGGTCTGTCTTTGCGCCTTCGCAACCACTAAACAAATGCCGACGGTAGGTAGTGATTCGGCAGCGTTCGCGTTAGGATGCTAAGCAGACGCAAGCTTACCGAAGCGGAGTTGAATGAAATGACACACGACCTGGAAGCCAACAAACGTAACGCGATTGAATTCTATCGCACAGCGTACTTGGGAAATCCGGAAAAGGCGGTCGAGATGTATGTGGGCGCGGAATACATCCAGCACAATCCATTGGTTGACGATGGTCCGCAACCGTTCATCGACTACTTCACCCAGATGCAAGAGCAGTACCCTGACAAACAGATCGAATTTGTGCGCGCCGTGGCTCAGGACGATCTGGTCGCGGTTCACACTCATCAAACTTGGCCCGGTGACGAGGAATACGTCACGATGGATTTCTTCCGCTTCGACGACAATGGCAAGGTCGTTGAGCATTGGGACGCGATCCAACTCGTGCCCAAAGAGACCAAGAGTGGTAATCCAATGTATTGACATGTCGTGCGTTTCCATGAGCTGTTGCGATGGATCTCAAACCGGTTTGCTGCTGGGACGCAAGTCACCCGCCGAGCACCGGTCTCATGTTTCGCGGATACGTCGTCCTTTTCGGCCGACTAGTGGTTCACGCGTGTTGACGTTACGATGTTATCCATAACGCAACAGCCAGAAGCGTGCCCAAGATGGGTAGCAGACTACTTAATCTCACAGCCTGGCGGCATACTATTTTGCAACGTGTTTGTGGGTGAATCCCCGTGCGTGACCTGTCTTTCCGCGATTTCGTTCTGGGCACCAATACGCTGCGTAAGGCGGCGTTTGGATCCGCGGTGGTGGGGGTCTATTGTTTGCTGCCGCTATGGAAAGAGAACTCGGCGTTCCACGCGATTGCCGATCACTCGCCGCAAGTGTATGCGGGCCCCGAGTTGCTGCTGGGTCTGCTATTGGTCCTTCGCTCAAATGCTGCCTATCAGCGTTGGTGGGAAGGTCGCACGCTGTGGGGCAAGCTCGTGAATATCAGCCGGAATCTGGCGGTGAAGGTCGACACACTGCTGGACGTCGGTCAACAAGAGAAGGCCAAACTCAAGGAACACATCCAAGTCTTTGCCGCGGAGTTTCGCGACCATCTCCGCGCCAACCTCGCCGGCCAACCGCCAAAGCCCGCGGGAGCCGTGCATCAGCCCAACCAACGCGTGCGTGAGATGTACACGCTGCTGAACGATTGGCGGCGGCAAGGAAAGCTGTCGGACGACATCATGCGTGTCCTCGACAGCGAAGTCCGCGAGTTCCTCGAAGTGTGCGGTGGCTGCGAACGCATCCAAAAAACGCCGCTGGCAAAATCGTACCGTCTATTTTTGTATCAAGGCATCGCAGTGTTGCTATTCACAATGCCTTGGAGCCTGGTGACGGTGCTTGGCGGCTGGGCCATTCCGCTAACGATGATCCACGCCTACATTCTCATCGGCTTGCAAGTGCTGTCGAGCACGGTCGAAGACCCCTTCGGCATCGACGCCGACGATCTCGACCTCGATGGGCTTGCACAAACGATCGCAACGACGTTGGGGTAGATGCCTACGCCGTAATCTTCTCGATCTTCACCTTCGTGTAGATCGAGCGATGGCCCGTTTTGCGGCGGGAGTTTTTGCGGCGGCGGATTTTTTGCACGACGAGCTTTTTGCCCTTCTCGGCACCCAGGACTTCTGCCTCGACGCTCGCGCCATCGAGGGTTGGGGCACCCAGTTTGACGTCCCCAGAGCCATCGCTCACCGCAAGCACCTTGTCGAAGGTGAGCTTTTCGCCGGCGGGCGTGTCGCGGAAATCGATGGTCAGCTCTTGTCCTTCTTCGACTTTCAGTTGGCGGCCGCCGTCGGCAATGATTGCGTACATAGTTTTGCGAGGGTCAGGGGACTCAAGGACAGAGGCTGGGGGCCTCGGGTGATTTCGAGCCTTATAAAATAGCCGATCCGCCGAGTTCCGTCGAGGGGGTCGCTGCCGGTCGGCCCCCACCCTGGGGTAAGCAGCCGGTCTGACCCTGCGGGTCGGGGGGGAATACAAATAGCCGGCTCTGCGGCGGCAAGATCGCGCAATGCCGGTTCGCAGGAAAATTCTGTTCAGCCAGCGGGCGACATGCGATACTGCTCGCGTCATGGCCACTGTTCACTTCACCAGCCATCTGCAGAAATTTGCCAACAGCGAGTCGGTCGAGGTTGCCGCATCGACGGTGGGCGAAGCGCTCACGCACGCGTTCACCGACAACCAGCGGCTCCGCAGCTACGTCCTCGACGAGCAAGGCAAGCTGCGACGGCACATGACCGTGTTCGTTGATGGACAGCTGATTGCCGATCGCGTCGGGCTGAGCGATCCGATCACCGAAGCGACGGAGGTTTATGTCATGCAAGCGCTGTCGGGAGGATGAGGGAAATGACGAATGACGAAGCACCCAATGACCAATGACCAATGACCAATGACCAATGAGCAATGAGCAATGAGCAATGAGCAATGAAGTCCGCATGACGTAGTTCCCGATTAACGATTCTACACTGCTTTGTCATTCCTTCGTGCTTGGGTATTTCGTCATTAGTCAGTACTCTCGTCATCACTTTTCAAATTGCGTTCCTGAAATCCATAAGGTCTAACCCCATGTCCGACACGCTGCATATCGCTACCCGCAAAGGACTCTTCACGATCCGACGCAACGGTGGTTCGTGGGCCATTGATGACGTCGCTTTCCTGGGGATGAACATCACGATGTCGTTGGCCGATCCGCGCGATGGCTGCTGGTTTGCCGCCATCGATCATGGGCATTTTGGCACGCATCTGCATCGCAGCCGCGACCAGGGGAAGACGTGGGATGAAATCGCGGTGCCGCAGTACCCGGAAGGAGAGACCGTCCCGCAGCGCATGCCTGACTGGGAAACCATCAAGACCAAACCTGCCGCGCTGTCGGAAATCTGGTCGCTCGAAACCGGCGCACCCGATCAGCCGGGAAAGCTGTGGTGCGGCACAATTCCCGGCGGACTGTTTACCTCGGAAGACAGCGGCGACAGCTGGCACCTGAACACGGCGCTCTGGAATCAACCTTCGCGCGATAATTGGTTTGGCGGCGGTAAGGACGACCCAGGACTGCATTCGATCTTTGTCGATCCTCGTGATCCGCAGCACGTGACGATCAGCATCTCGTGCGGCGGCGTCTGGCAAACGCACGACGGCGGCGCGAGTTGGGCGTGCACGTCCGACGGGTTGCGTGCCGAATACATGCCTCCTGACCAGGCTTACGAACCCACGGTGCAAGACCCCCACCGACTGGCCGCGTGCCAGGCGGAGCCCGACCACCAGTGGATTCAGCACCACAACGGCATCTTCCGCTCGACCGATGGTGGTAACCATTGGCAAGAAATCACGGACGTCGATCCCTCGGTGTTTGGTCTGGCGGTGGCAGCCCATCCGACCGATCCACAGACGGCCTGGTTCGTGCCGGCAGTGAAAGATGAGTGCCGGGTGCCGGTCGAAGGCAAGTTCGTCGTGACCAAAACGACCGACGGCGGACAGACGTTCACCCAGCACCGCGACGGCTTGCCCGACACCCACGCCTACGACCTGGTGTTTCGCCACGCGCTCGATGTCGACTCCGCTGGCGAGCGGCTAGCGATGGGCTCCTCGACCGGCAATCTCTGGGTGAGCGAGGACGCTGGTCACTCCTGGCAATGCGTCTCGAATCACCTACCGCCGATCTACGCGGTGAGATTTGTAAGCTGAACCTCAGCCTCGATTCTTCGCCGGGTAATTTCTTGCTTTGCGGTTCGTTTCGCAGTAATCTGATGTCCCTAGTCGGAGGGCACATTCTTCTGTGAGCGATGGCGAGATGCACCATGAGTGAGCCGGCTGTTTATACAGTGATACGTGACGGCAAGAAGCGTTTCTTCGTTAATGATTGGTGGTCGACTGGTGCCTTGCGTCGCGAGCTGATATGGGGACCGGATGATTTTGAGGCGTGGGTCGAGCAATTTGAGCAAGTCGAGGAGTGGAACTACAGCTGCGCTGGCAGTGCTCTCGTCGATTATGACAAGAACACACTAATGTGGTGTTGCAACGTCACTAGCTTGAAAGCCCCAAGGATTTGGCGAACCTATAGCAATCTCTTGTCGAGTGCATGGCCCAATTTCACGGTAAAGTATACTGAGAACAACAACGAAGACATGGCTGACTACCTGGGCCTCCCTCACCAAACCATTGAAATGGATAGTGACGATGAAGAAAGTGACGTGGAGTATGACCGGCGCTTCTTCAAGATCAATGAAGCTCGACTAGACGACCCTGAGGACGAAGAGGATCAAGCTGAGGAGGACGATGATTCGCTCCGTGCGTGGGTCACTCTCATTGACGAAGACGGTTCGACCCGACAGCGCCAGCTCCGCGAACTTTCCCTCGATTTACTCAAGGGCGAAGCCGCCGCCCTCGATGCCCTCGCTAAGCTACCGCCTGCTGAGATACCCAGGGAGGCCTGGGTATCGGAAGGGCTAATTCTAAATCCGTCGAAAAAAACGGCTCGCATGTGGGGCTCCAACGAATTACTGGGGCGCATGAAAGAATACGGCAAGCTGTGGAATGGATGGCGGCTGAAGTGGACGCATCGCGGCTACGCAGAACAATGCGCAACGTCTGGCACGCAAGGATTGCCGATGAGCGACATCGATGTGCTTGCGAAGATTCTGCCGCTGGTACTCTCAACCGCGCAAGTTAACGCCAACATGATAT
Source organism: Bythopirellula sp. (assembly GCA_965228965.1). Classification (GTDB taxonomy): domain Bacteria; phylum Planctomycetota; class Planctomycetia; order Pirellulales; family Lacipirellulaceae; genus Bythopirellula. The sequence goes on along the minus strand of OZ245849.1, from coordinate 1,981,795 downwards.
TGGGCTCGCTGGGTGGAGGGGTGAAGAAGTTAGCCAAGAAGGCGACTGGCTGCTTAGTTTTCCTACTATGTATTCCGCTTGTGCTGTTCGGTGCATTCTCAGGTAATTGGACAGCTGTATTGTATTCGATGGGTGCGACAGCCGGAGTGATTGTCGGCTTGTATCTGTATGTGGCACGGAAGGTCCGCAAAGCCGTCACGGATAAGATGCCCAACACAGACGACGAGCCAGAATTTGTGGTCGCGGGTCCTCTGGAGGCGGAGGCACGCAAAGCCCGAATTGATCAGCTGCTAGTCAAAGCAAATTTGCCGAGACTACATGAAGTCGAACCTCACTTACCAGAGACAACAGGCCTGGAACTGTTGGCATCTTAGCGCAAGGAGTCTGAGCCTGTGGAAGTACGATATTTCGGCGAAGACACCTCGAAAGTACCGTTCAAATTTCTGGTTCATGCCATTTCTCCGATGATGCCAAAACCGCTAGCCTGGCTTGTGGCTGCGGTAATTCGCATCATGGGCAAATTTGGAAAAGGGCTGCCCCCCGCCCACGGCATGGGTTTCCCTGGCACAGAGACAGTGGTTGGTCCCGAGGACATCCCGGCACCGGCCATCGCACGCTGGGCACCATTGTTGGAGCAACTGAAAGATCTGGGCTTTGAGCCGCTGAAGTGTGCGATTTCCAAGTCCGTGGGTGTGAAGCTGAACTGCTCTACAACGCTCCTCGACGACTCGGGAACCACGGTCGCAATCCTCGACTGGTCACGGATGAATGCTGCCAACGGCATGGAAGAAATCACGCCTTTGGAGTTCAACTCCTACCGTGACGACGCGCCCGACATCGTGACCGGCGTCACGCGGAAAATCGATGTGCCGATGGCGGAAATGCTGCAGCTCGATTCTGTGGAATTGATCAGCCTGGAAAACAATCGCCCGTTGGCTCAGCGGTATCAAGAGCATCGTGATCGCTGCCAGGGAAAACGCGTGATGCAGCTAAACTACGACAGTGCGCTACAAGTCGTCAAAGAACGGGCGCAGCAAAGGTTTGAAGGGATGCTTCAGTGGGGTTACCTCCGCGAGTTGATGCCCGAAGAGATCGACCGACTTCGACAAGCCGACCTGACCGAGCTGAAGAATTTCTGACGAAACAGCAATTACTTCAGACCGTTCGATCTTTGTGACGTGTTGCGGCATTTGTTGGTTGCGGATCAATACATCTGCATTGGCATGTAGCCACCGGTAGGCAGCGCGATGATTCCCCAGGTGGTATCTTCGGTGAGTTGTAATCGCTCGGTCTGTGGTTGCTCGCCGGGGATTTTGATCGTGATCGTGTACGTTCCGGGGCTTAGTGAGTAGTTCAGCGCCGTCTTGGGATCGTCGGCACCTTGGCCCGGCTTTACGTTGTAATCGGTCTTGCCGATCGTATAGACCACCGGAGAAGGACGAGCGTTGGCGAGCACCAGTCGCGCCTGGCGTGGCTTGGGCAAGATTCCCATCTTGCGAGCCAGCTCGGGGTAGCGGACGAGTGCCTCGATCCGCGTCTGACCGCCCTCGGCAGTCAGTGTGAAATCAACCTCGTTGTCATCATTCTTGAAGCTCAGCAACTTCGTGTCTTCAGAGCGCGCGTAATACTTCCAATCATCGGCTTGCAACTGTTTGATGTAAAAGGCTTTGACCTGGTCACGCGGCATTGGCACAAGGGCCTGGTACGTCTTGCGAAAGTCAGTTCCCGACCGGCTGATATCCTCCACGCCCCCGGGCCACGGTACCGGCGATTCGTCGAGCACCGAGTTGGCAGCGAGTTCGACCGGATCTTCGATGGGATCGCCGGCAGTACTCTTGCCGAGCTTGGTTTTGGGCGTAATGATGCCGACGTCCATCGTAGCAGTGAACGAGAACTGCTTTCGAAACACTTCTTGGGGAGCCATCGTGAACGTGCCAACGAGTCGACCGTTCTCAATCTTCGTCTCGTCGGTTCGCTGATCCATCTGCTTGCCGCCAATGCCGACTCCGGGAATGGAGAACGAGAAACTCTCGTACGAACCGTGGTTCAGCTGCAGGTAATCGGGCGTGCTGAAGTCGTATAACTGCGAGAACGACGCTGTTTCATCGGTTCTCACCAGCTCTTGGAGCTTGTTGTACGGAATCGGCTTGCTGGAGAATGTCACGAAGGTGATCCCATCGGCATACCCGTCGGCTCGATGTGCCACGACGTGAGGAAACACGTACTTTTTCCCACCAAAGGTGACCACGGCTTTTCCTTGGTTGCGAGTGACATCCACTGGGATCAGCTTTTCCTCTGCCGCCGCCGGTACCCCAGGCTGACGCACGCGAGAGCTAACCTGCTGTGGTGCTTCCTCGCCCGCCAGTTCAATCGGCAGCGACGCGACGGGGGGTAACGGTGGGACGCGCGGCTGGTTCTTTTTGTCTTTGAACTCGATAACGCTCCGCGAACCGACCGCGTCGGTGAAGACGTTGACGCTCACCTTCGCCGATCCCTTCTTGAATTCCGTGTACATGCGTGAGGAATCGATCAGCGGTCGACGTGATTCGCGAAAGCCGATTTTCTTGACGCGACCGCTGTAGTAGTCGAACGCTTCTTTCAAGCTTTGCCGGCTATAGACCAAACAGCCATCGTCTTGATAAGTGAACTTGGTCACATTTTCGGGTATTGGAAACGTCTGCTGAAAAAAGACGGTCGCCAGCGGCACGGGCACGCCCTTGGCTTTTAGCGCAGTTGGATCGTCGATTCCATTGAATTCAAGTCCTTCGCAATCGAAGCTAACGACCGTCTTGGACGATCGCCCGCGAAAGTCCATTTCGACTTCGGCATCGCCGTGGCGAAACACTAGTTCGATGTCGTCATCGTCCACCTCGACTTCCGACTTATCGAGTTGCCAGCCGCGTTTGGGCATCTCCCGCACGTAGAATGACACCACCGCGTTGAGCGTCGAAGGTGTCTCGAAGTCGATGTCGCCTGCCCAGGCGGTGAATTCCAGCTTCTTGGTATCGGGAGGGAACGGCAAGGCCGATGCCTCGTCGGAAAACTCCGCCGCGACGACACTTCCGGTGATCCCGAACCCCACCACGACAACTGCTGCGTAGATGCGTCCCATCTTTCACCCCTTAGATTGCGCTGTGCTATGTTTACCCAACCAGCTCGGTGATTTTAATCCGACCTGATTGCGATAGGAAAGCACACCCCCCAAAATCTGGTACTCTGCCACTTAACGAACAAGTAATCAGCAGCGGACTCGAGTGTCCCAAGTACGAGTTCTGGCCGCGAAACAGCCAACCGTTGTCAACGAATGCAAGACTGCTTACATTCTGAATTTGAAGTACCATATATATCTCTTGCTTCGGACCGTGTTGTTTGCGCACCCACACCTAGGACGTGTAGAAGATGCTGCGGAAGTTCATTTTCCTCCCGCTCTGTTGGTCTGTACTGACATTGGACACGTCCCAGGCAATTCTTATCCAGGGGTACGACGAAGACCGTCACAATCGGTTTGAGGACAGCAGTGAATTTCTCGGGAACGAATTCGACTTGAGCGGCGTAGGTCGCGTATCGACAGGTGGTGCATGGGCAACGATGATCAGTCCCTCCTACTTCCTGTCGGCCACGCATCTTCATGCTCCGACGAATGAGACGATTCGGTTTTACGAAACAAATAACATGTCGGGGGCGTTCATCGACCGCACCGTCGAATCAGGAGTACGGATCGCAGGTTCTGACTTGTGGTTGGGTAAACTCAGTAGCCCGGTGACTTCGCAGATTGCCACCTACCCCATCTTGGAGCCAATCAATTTGATCGACCAACTAATCTACGTGGTCGGTCAGGGGCCAGGCGAACCCACCGGCATGCGAGTCGGCAGGAACAAGATCAACCGGGTGGTGTCTGACTTCTCCGACCCAGAACTGGGAATCTCGCAAGGCGACATCTTCACGTTCGATTACGACACGGCAAATGGCCTGGGGCAGGACGAATCGAGAACACAAGGGGGCGACTCAGGCGGCCCCAGTTTCGCGGCCGTCGATGGGGAGTTGGCTATTCTAGGAATCCACTGGTTTATCTACGAAATTGAAGACGAGGAAAACGAAGGCTTGATCGTCGAACGCGGATCCGGTGATACCCTAGTCAGTTCGCTGATCACAGAATTGCAAACCGCGATGGTCGGCGAGTCGCTTCGTACGGTCGCGATTCCGGAACCGGCGCAAGCCTTGATGTTCGGATTGATTACCGTTGGGGTCGCCGTAAGGCGGAGGCGCATAGCCGACCGCGGTTAACTGTAACTTCGCAGGTGCTGATGCACGCAGGTGATGCCCAGCGCTCCATCGCCTACGGCAAAGGCGCAACGCTTGGTCGTGCCGCTCCGCACGTCCCCGACGGCGAATACCCCTGGGAGGGTCGTCTCCAACTCACACGGCGGACGGTCGAGGGTCCAAAGCGGGTGGTTGCGTACCTCGGCACCCGCCAACACAAACCCGCGATCGTCGAGGGCGACCGCGTCGGGCAGCCACTCGGTGTGAGGCTTTGCGCCGACAAACGAAAAGATCGCCGAACATTCGAGCGAATCCTGCCGATCGGCCAATTTATCGTTGAATTTGACCCTTTCGAGACGCCCTTCGCCCAGCAGTTCCACAAGTTCGGTATTGAGCAAAACCTCAACGCCCGGAGTTTTCTCGATGCGAGTCGCCAGGTAATCAGACATACTCTTGCGCAAGTCGTTACCCCGCAGCACAAGCTTGACCTGACTGGCATGCTGTGAGAGATACATCGCAGCTTGCCCGGCGGAATTCCCTCCACCGACGACGATCGCCGTGGAGTCTCGACACACACGAGCTTCGACCGACGTGGCGGAATAGTAAATTCCTGCCCCTTCGAATCGCTCGCAATCAACTACGGGCAGTCGTCGGTACGAGGCACCGGTGGCGATCAGGACAGTTCTCGCTCGGACTGTCGCGCCGGTGCAAAGCTCGACGAGGTGTTCGCCTGTTTGATCACTTGCTATCGACAACACCGACACCGGCGCGGTGAACTCCGCGCCGAACTTCAGCGCTTGCAGATATCCGCGATTCGCGAGCTCCGCACCAGTAACACCCGAGGGAAAACCCATGTAGTTTTCAATCTTCGAGCTCTGCCCCGCCTGCCCGCCGGGGCCCATGCGATCGATCACCAATGTCTTCAGGCCTTCAGACGCGCCGTACACGGCCGCTGCTAATCCGGCTGGGCCCGCCCCGACGATTAGGGTGTCGTAGAGTTCGTCGGGGATGCTACGCGAGATCCCCAAACACCCGGCTACCTTCGCTAGCGTTGGCCGTTCCACCAGGTGCTCAGAACACGCGAGTAGCGGCGTCCGGTCGCGCGAGATGCCGTTTTCTTCCAGCAGTGTTCGTCCTTGCTCGGAATCGCACTCAAAAAAGGTGTGCGGAACTTTGTTCTTGTAGAAAAACTCACGGAGTTGCAACGCTTCCTTGGAATCGGCTTCGCCTACGATCCGAACGCCCATGAACTCGGTGCGCTCGAGGAGATCTCGTCTGGCTTGGAACGCGTCGAGCAGTTTGTCGCTCAACGTCGGGATTTCTCCCAGCATCTGGCGAACCTTGTCTGCCCTGACTTCGATTGCTGTGCACTCACCGCGCGCTACTGCCGCCACGACCGCCGGACGCCGTGTCAGTAAATCGATATCGCCGGTAAATGAGTGCGCCGCGTGAGTCACCACTTTGCGCGACTCGCCTGACGAGTTGTCGAGGATCACGACCTCGCCTGTTTGGATGGCAAAGAAGGAGTAGTCCTTTTCGCCGTTGGAAAAGAGCGCCTCGCCGTCGGCAAAGGTCCGCACCGTTCCCAATGCTGCAAGACAGCTCAACTCGTCGTCAGTCAGTCTTGGAAATGCCGTCTGATGGTCGTTTACGGTCGCCATGTGAAAATCCTCATTAATCGGGGTGGCTGACCCCTGCGCAGTGAGACATCCCACTGCGTGATCTCTAATCCCTATTAGAGTTCATACCCGCGCGGACGAGCGTCGCACAAGGGTGGCCGTGGCGCTCCGTTCACGAAGGTCCCAGTTGGATCGTCGCTGGTACTTATAGTCGTGTCCACCGTTGGGACGACACATCGCCCTTGGCACGGCTACCCACCCCATGAGTCCACCACCCGCAAACCTCCGACGCAGCTTCGTTTCTTCTTCCTGTGTTCCGAGAGCAAATCGCCTCGCCGTCCGGTGAGTAGGTGCCGCTCTCCGAGGACCAAGCTACGTTTACTTTCGGTATTTTAGGTTTTGGAGAGAAACCTTTGTTGCTTGAGGCATCACCCGGTAAGATAGGGCCTGGCATTTTGCTCTGATTCACCACAAATCACCTCACATTTCGTCGATCGGATCGGTTCCATGAGTTTAACGCCCGAGAAGAGTCTCCGACTGGCGATAGTTTTGCTTGGTGCTATCTTCGCCCTGCCCCAACAGGCCTCGGCGATTAACGTGGTCATCGACTACACGTACGACTCGAACAGTTTTTTTACAAACAATACTGCCGCGCGAAACTCGCTTGAAGCAGCGGCGTCGTTATTCAGTCGGATGCTCGACGACACCTTCTCGCCGATCTCCACGCCCCCGGACTTCCCCAGCACGGCTGGAGGCACCGGCATAGCGATGTGGACTTGGAGCCATAACTTTTTTCATCCAGGGACCGGAGCGAACCAAGTCGTTGTTGACGACAGCTTCGCTCAGGACGAGTTTCGAATCTACGCCGGAGCGCGAAGTTTGACGGGAACAACACTCGGGCAAGGTGGATTTGGCGGCGGTTCCTGGGCTGCGACAAACAATGGCGGCACTTTTTCGCCCGCTGAGATTTCACAGATCAACGCGATTACCGCGGACTTTTCCTTAGCTGTCGAAGATCGTGGTGAGACCAGTGGCTTCGCGCGTTGGGGTGGCTCTGTAACCTTTGACACCGACGGCCCGGCCAGCTTCCATTTCGATCATACGACGGCTCCGTCGGCAGGACTCGCCGATTTTTTCTCCGTCGCAGTCCATGAAATTGGCCACGTGCTTGGGCTTGGAGACTCTGACGAGTGGTTTGCCCTAGTCAACAATATGAGCTTTACCGGCGCTAACGCCGTCGCGGAATTCGGTGGGCCTGTTCCACTCGACCAACCCGACGAAGATCATTTTGAGAACGACATCATGAGCACCATTCTTGGCACCTCAACTATCCAAGAAGTCTCAATGGATCCGGACATTGCAATAGGCATGCGTAAGCTGTGGACCAACCTCGATGCGGCCGCGCTAAGCGATATCGGTTGGGAAGTAACCGCGATTCCCGAGCCCTCGCAAGTCTTGCTGTTCGGCTGCATCACGTACGGTGTGGTCTGCAACTATCGACGGGGCAGTTCCCGGTCGACGCGACAGGGCCTTTGAATTGGCAAACCGGTACGATATCGCCTGAGCGCTACGTCTGTAATGGAGACTTAGGTGCTCATCACGATGCTGCCAGGCTCTTATCGATCACTACGTGGTCGTCGAACCCCCGCATCTGTCGGTTAAGACTTCCGAATCAGGAGCAGCCTTTCTGCCAACGGCACTTTGGCCGTACAGTGGTCAGTAGTTCTGCAGAACTTACGCGTTGTGTCGCTCTATGAATTGTGAACTCTATCCAAGGCGCCGCCTCGCGATACAATCGAGGCATCCTGAAGCCCCTGCAAACACTTGACGTCCTTCCCTAACCAATGAGCCTTATTCAATCGATCGCCATATTGCTTGTCGGCTTCGTGATCAACCTAGGAACGGTCTACTGCATGCACAAAAGCAACGAACTGAAGACCATGTGGAGTTGGTACTTCGTCGGCGTGGCGGTTACGATCATACTGACGCAGATGTGCATCATGCTGGCCAGTCGCAACGAGAAGCTACCGCTCGATCTGGCGATCGCGATCTTCATCGCCTTCATCATGCTCGGATCTGCTCTGCTGATAAAGTCGATCGATAGCTCAAGGTTTATCAGCACTTGGGAGTGGTTTTTCTACGCCATGGCCATCTGCGGCGCACTGGGCGTGGGCTTTGCTCGCCATTTGCAGTCGTAGCGATGTCGCGTATGTGGCGAAGCGCTTACGTCCTTACTTCCCGACCTGAGCTGTCCTCGCACTCGATTTTTAAGTACTCGGGCGATACGGCCTCGCGACTCAGCACGACGACCTGTACTTCGTGTTCGTCCTCGAGCTTGGTCAGTTCGCGGCGCTTGCGATTGTTCAGGTACGTGGCGACTTCTTCTTCCACCGTGACCGAGATTCTTGCGATCCGATCGTTCTGTGACGTCATGATCAGCTTGCGAATCACCTCGATGGCCATGCTTTCCGCGGACTTTACCAAGCCTGACCCACTGCAGCCGGGACATTCTTTGTAAACGCTTCGCTTCAGGCTGGGCCGAATCCGCTGTCGCGTCATTTCGATGAGGCCGAAGGGACTGGTGCGAAGAATCTTCGTTCGCGCCCGGTCGCGTTTCACCGCGTCGCGCAAGGTGTGCTCAACAGTGCGACGGTAGCGCTCGCGACGCATGTCGATAAAGTCGTTGACCACCACCCCGCCCAGATCGCGAAGGCGAAGTTGCCGGGCGATTTCCTTCGCCGCGATTTGGTTGAGCTTGAATGCGGAATCTTCCGCCGATCCGTCGGTTCGAAAGCTGCCGCTGTTGACATCAATCGCCACCAACGCCTCGGTCTGATCGATCACCAGTGATCCGCCCCCTCTCAGCGGCACTTCCCGTTGGTTGATCCGCGAGATCTCTTCGTCGAGCTTGTATTTGTGGAACAGCGGCTCTTTGCCCTCGTAGAGATGCAGACGATTGGCGTATCGCGGCATGACCACCTGCAAGAACTCCTTTGCCCTTTCGTACGCTTCGGGCTGATCGATCTGAATCGAATCGACATCGCCGGTGAAGATATCGCGGATCGTGCGAATGATCATGTCGCTTTCTTCGTAGATATCGATCGGCCCGCTGGTTTTCTTGATGCGACGGACGATCACCTTCCACAGACGTAGCAAGTAAGCTAGGTCGCGCGACAGTTCTTTCTTCGTCCGATCGGTGCCGGCGGTGCGAACGATGAAGCCAACGCCCTTCGGTGGATTGAGTTCTCGGAGGATGTCACGCAGCCGACGACGATCGTCTTCGTCTTCGATCTTGCGTGAGACGCCGATTCTGCCCAGCGCAGGCATGAGCACCAAGTAGCGACCCGGAATACTAATGTACGTCGAGAGCGTCGGCCCCTTGGTGCCGATTCCCTCCTTGATGACTTGAACAAGCACTTCGTCGCCACGACGGAAGATGTCTTGGATGGGTGGCTTGATCCGTGGTCGCACACCCGGCCGCGCCTTCCGCGTGGCGGTACGCGTGGAACCGTTGCCTCCATCGTCACTGCCATTGGAGCCGTTGCTCTTCTTCTGCGCAGCCTGTTGCGTGCCGTCGGGTTGGATAAGCTTGTCGGGATCGAAGCCGCCTTGCCGGAAATACTGCGCCTCAACATCGCTGATGTGCAAGAACCCGTTACGACCGACACCGAAGTCGACAAACGCCGCTTGGATACTCGGTTCGAGATTGACGATCTTGCCCTTGTAGATGTTCCCGACGTAGTTGTCTTGGCTGCTGCGCTCGACGTAGAGCTCTTCCAGCTGCCCGTCTTCAACGATCGCGATCCGGCATTCCTCCGGCTGCGCGACGTTAATGAGCATCTCTTGTTTCATAGGTGTGGTCCTTTTGATCTAGCTGTAGGCTATTGGCGATGAGCTGTGGACTGCTGGCTGTGCTTAGAAATCTCACAGCTCATGGCCCAGAGCCCAAAGCCTCTTTTTCATGTTGGAAACTCAGGAAATACTTTGGACAGTTCTTCCTTCAAAAATGTTTTGATTTCTCGTGCGCTGTCGAGTTGCAGGACTTTCTGCGCCACTTCTCGGCACTGACTAATCGTTACGCTCCGGCAGACGCGTTTGATTTCGGGCACCGCCGCGGGTGTGACGCTCAGACTGCGCAGCCCTAACCCCAACAGCAACATCGTGTAAGTTGGATCGCCGCACATTTGGCCGCAGGTGCTGATCGGCACATCGTGGTTGCTCGCGCAAGTCACGGCCATGTCGATCATGCGGATCACGGAGGGATCGGCAGCCGTGTACAGGTTGGCAACATCTTTGTTGCTGCGGTCCACGGCCAGGCAATACTGGATCAGGTCGTTGGTGCCGATGCTGAAAAAATCGACTTCCTCAACAAAACGATCCATCATCATCACGGCGGAGGGCACTTCCACCATCATGCCCACTTTGATGTCTTTGTCGTAAGCAATGCCGGCCTCGTCCAAATCCTCCATCGCGTCCGAGAGCACCATGCGGGCTTGCCGAAACTCCAAGATCGTGCTGATCAGCGGAAACATAATGCGGATTTCGCCAAGCGCGCTTGCGCGCAAAATCGCCCGCAGCTGAATGCGGAACAGATCTCGGTTACGCAAGGCGAGGCGAATGCTCCGCAGTCCCAGAAACGGATTACGCTCGTCCTCGGGATCTGGCAAGGAGCGCATCTTATCGGCTCCCAGATCCAGCGTGCGCATGACAACCGGCTTGCCTGCCATCGCTTGAACGACCGAAGAATACGATTCGAAATGCGTCTCCTCCGACGGGTCATCCTCTCGACCAAGGTAGATGAACTCGGTGCGGTACAGGCCGATTCCTGCTGCTCCGCGCTCGTCGCATTGTTTGACTTCGTACGGAAACTCAATATTCCCCAGGAGTTGAATGGCCTGTTCATCCATCGTTTTCGCGGGCAATTCGCGAAGCGATTCGAGCTTCGCAGCCAACGAGCGTTGCTCTTCGACTTCGTGTCGATACCGGGCGAGAGTTTCTTCGTCCGGATGCAAAACGATCTGGCCCTGATCGCCGTCGATAATGACCGTATCGCCCCCAGATACGTCAGTCAAAAACGGCCCGACCCCGACGATTGCCGGAATCCCCAGTCCTTCGGCAACAATCGCGGTATGGCTACCCGGACCACCAATCTCGGTGACCATCCCTAACGCAAATCTTGGATCAAGATTGGCCGTTTCGCTGGGGGTCAAGTTGTGCGCCAACACGAGCACCGGTGAAGTCACTTGAGAGAGTTCTTCGCGACGACGTCCCAGGAGGTTACGCAGAATACGTTTCTCGATATCGAAGATATCGTTGGCCCGTTCGGCCATGTACTGGCCTTCAAGCGACTGAAACACTTTGGCGTAGCGTCTTAAGGCACGGCTGACGGCGTATTCCGGCGAATAGTGCCGCGAACGAATCATCTCCACGATTTCATCATGTAGACGTGGATCACGCAGCATCTGAATGTGGGCGGAGAAAATTGCCGCGTACTCATCGCCCAACTGCTCGGCGACTTGCTTGCGATTGTGCTCGACCTCAGCAACTGCCGCGGAAAGCGCGCGGTCCAGCCGCGCGAGTTCTTCCTCGACCGCATCCCGTGGGAGAAAGCGGCGGGGGATGCGAAATCCCTCGTTGTCCAGTACTAATGCCTCACCGATCGCGATACCTGGCGATACGGCAATTCCTTGGAGGCGTTCCATTGCGCCCTCGTTACGGAGCACCAGCTAGGGTGACCACGTGGGCACTGAACACGTGAAGAGAAACCTGTCGGTAGCGAGCATCCTCAACAAGCGTTGAGGAGCAATTCCGCGCTACTCTCGACAATACCGCTGATAACGTTCGCTCATGCAATGAATGCTGGGGTTACCGCTGACGGTCATCTGTTTCTTTCTTCACGCGAAGTGCTCACAGGGCTAGCCCTGGCTTGACGCTTGACGTGTGTTCGCCAAGTAGCCTGCGGGGGCGAGGACGACAGCAACGAGCGGCGACGACTAGGAACGTCAGCTCGTCTGAAACTGTCGATTAACCCGAGCTTTCTTGGCGCATTGTTTCATCGGTTGCAAAGTCGCTATCCACCAAGCGGACCAGCGCCTCCAGAGCGTCTTGGGCATCGGCTCCCTCGGCCGAGAGGGTCAGTTCAGTCCCTTGTGCGGCTCCGAGGGTCAGCACGTGCAAAATGCTCTTGGCATCCACCGGTTGGTGGTCGCGACTCACTCTAATCTCTGACTCAAACTGAGAGGCCAGTCGTGCGAACATTTCCGCAGGCCGCGCGTGCAGCCCCTGAGGATTGTTAATCACAACGGTTCTTTCGACGACTGTCATCTTCTTGTTGAATTCTCTTCTTTTCAGTCTCGCACTCACGCGAGACTACCGCCGCTCAAAGCGGCATGGCCTGGCGGAATCGACGGATCGCCGATACCCCAGACGAAATAACGTGCTATACGAACTGGTTGTTGTCGGCTTCCTCGAGCAATTGCCATACGTCGTCAGGCGTCTTGCTCTGTTTCAGAAAACGACAGAACGTCTCGTCGCGCAGCTGACGAGAAATGTTTTCTAGTGCCCGCAAGTGATCTCCGGGTCGATCCGGGGGCGAGACCAGCAAGAAGAGCAAATGGACCTTCTCGCCGTCGAGGCTATCAAAATCGACTCCCTCTTCGCTCACGGCAACGGTGCCAACCAATTCTCCGACGCTCGGATGCTTGGTGTGCGGTACCGCCACGCCACGTCCTATCCCAGTGCTGCCGAGTTCTTCCCGTTTGAGGATCGCTTCGACAATGCTCTCGTGCTCGTCTTGGGCAATTTTGCCAGATTCGAGCAACGCAGTCGCCATCGACCGAATCACTTGCTCTTTGTCATGAACATCGATGCTCGTGCGAATCGCATCGCGGCTTACAAAATCAACAAACTTCATGGTTTCTCTTTTTAACCTCAAATCGCCTTGAATGATTATGAAAGCAACCAACAGAGATCGCTGTTGGGCGGCAATTACCGCTCCGGCTGTGCGGCGGCTGGCCCGCCGCTCGATCAACGAGCGATCAGTCGTTCGATTCTTCGCTGGAATCCGAATCGACAATCACTTCGGCTCTCCGTTGCTCGGAATTTCGGTGCTTCTGTTGAACCTTCTCCTTGTACTTACGCAGTTGCTGCTCAATTTTCTGAACTGCACCATCGGAAGCAGCCATCAAACTTTCGCCTTTGTCGCTAGCGACAAAGTCATGCTTGTGCTCCGTCGAGACAATGACCTCAACAGTAGGATGCTGCTCCTCCTGGAGATCGACCACGATTTCGATAGCCATGATGCGATCAAAAAAACGGCTTAGCTTCTCGGCTTTGCTCTTCAGCTTGTTTTGCGTCGACTCTGCAAGATGTCCGTGACGTACCGAAATGCTGACTCGCACTGACGATGCTCCAACTCTAAGTGCTAACTATACTTGAACTTAACGCAGACCGGCACCTCGAATCACTCGACGAGCAGAGTTCTGTAGGCCTTCTATTCTAACGCGATTGGGCATCGGGGACAAACCTCACTCTCCCCGCAGAATTAGAGCCGAAATCAGCCCTAGCACGTGGTGGCTCGAGAGAAGGAACGCGCGGGCGTACGCCGGAAGGCGGTCCCTAAGGGCAGTCAGACGTTATCCCAGAACCTCGATGACTTCACAACCGAGTTCACAGCTCAAGCAACTGGTCAGCCTCAAACTCGGCGATGATTCGTCGCAGATTCTTCTTCCGGCCCTTCAGAGAGTCATCCGGGCGGAACACTTTGTTCTTCCCAGTGATGGAGCGAATGTTGCTGATCGCCAGCACTCGATAATCCAATCGTTCGTGATCAAGCCACTTGATCAATTGAGCCAAGGCACCAGTACGAACCGTTTCGGGCGTCGTGCCAACCTGCGCGGCGTTGTACCCCTCGACCATTTCAAACAAATCTTGCGCCGCCTGCTCGCCACGGATTTTCACGAACGCGTCGCGCACGCTAGCGGCGACGTCGGGACTGAGAGCCACCGCTTGCCGCAAGTCGCGAATATGATCGTCCCAGCCGCGAGCTTGATCGCTGTCGTCGAGAGCACGTACTAGGAGCTCAAACTGACCGACGTAGATACTAGAGGCTGCCGCGATTACGCGAACTTCCTTGCGACGTCCCAAACCCTTGCCGTCAGTCAGTTCTTGTAAGCGAATTTCAACAGGCTGACCTTCCTTGAGTTCTTTCGACAAATCGGCGCGTGCGCTGCGCTCCATGTCGGTCAGCGGCTCGCGACCGATCCAATCAGGCAACTGTGAAACCGGCTCCGGAATCTCGTCGACACCGTCAATGGTTCTCCACATCATCTCACCGCGGACCTTTTGCATGCCACCGGTCGCCGTTGGCCACTCCACGCTACCGCTTGTCAGGTACCAAGTGGCAATCGTCGGAGCTGCCTCATTCTCGTAGTCATTGCCCGGCACAAACATCCGCTGCACGTCGACGGCAACACTGGATGAGCCGTCGAGATGGAATTCGCGTAACTGGTCGTCCACCAAAATCGCGACCTTGCTGCCATCCAGACCGGAGTTGAACATGACCCGCCCATAGACGACTTCCAGATTAAGTGCCGATTCGGAAGTGACCCCGTCGAACGTTTCGATCGGAAGACGGACTCGCGTGCCCCCCGACAGATACGTGTTCACGTCTGCCAACACGACATGCGTGAAGAACTTCGGCATCGTTAATAAATCGGCACCCGTCGAGATTGGGCTACGCGGCGGCATGCGAAGCCAATGACTTAGGCTTGGATTATGAATCAGCAATACATCGTTGTTACCAAGGTAATTGCCCAATCGACGCGGTTGTGCAGGCTCACTGACTGATTGCTCTGCTTCAATCGCTTCCACAGGCGTCTGGGGCACTTCGCTTGGCATGGGGCGGTCGGGTGTCGAAGCGATGAGCACTGGCTCTTCACCTGAAGCCACTGGCTCAACTACCGTATCGGTCTGTTCCGTTTCGATGGGTGGCGTCGGAGGCACCACTCCGACAGGCCGCGTCGCGTCGGCCACTGCGACTGGGATCTCTGCATCGACCATCGGCAGCTCGGTCTCGCCGGCTGCTAAACCTGCGGCAGGTGATGGATCGGTTTCGGTTTCCTGCGGCGCAGGCGCGGCGTTGTTCGCACTTGGATCAAAAGGTGGGGCTGGTTCGGTCGGATCACTAGCACCACCTGGCTCAAATGCTGGAGCTGGAGCATCCGCCGTGTCGGCGGGATCGAATGGAGGCGCAGGCGCCATCGTGTCTGAATCACCAGACGTGGTGGCACCAGCCGCGCCGGCGGTCCCTTCGTTGCCGTCCAACTGGATCGCGATATTGCCTTCGCCATAATCCTTGTCCTTGGCACCGACTTCCGCAGGCAGTTCGGATTTCTGCGGCACTGCTAGCCAGATGCCTATTCCTCCCATCACCAGCAGCGTTATCGCAATTGCCCAATTGCGACTCCGTCGCTTTGATTCCGCCGCTTCACGGAGATAGTCGGGGAGCTCCGGCTCAACATAGCTCGCTGGCTGTGCAATCGGTGGCGCGGAAACTGGAGCAGCTTGAACCGGCGGTGCTGTCTCCGCGCTCAGTGCGGCCGCCACATGTGTCGGCTCAATCCGGAGCTTCTGTCCGCTGGCTTGTTCGGAGGTCAAATTGTAGATCCGCTGCTTGAGGGCGGAATCGACTGCGGCAGGCTCGCCTAACACCATCGTGAGCACATGATGACACGAGGCCACCTCGGCCAAGTGCATATCGGGAGTCGTCCCCGTCTCGAGGCACATACGCTCAAAATCGGCGACCTGCTCAGGCGGCAAGGTGTTGTCAAGATACTCCGCCACGGCATTGGCGTCGCCCATGTCCAGAGCATCCAACACATCGTCGCTGTCGGTGGCCAAGACCGGCGGCGCACCCAACCGCAGGCGACGTACCGTATCTCGTGAGCGATGAATTAGCTCGGTCGCAAAATCACTCGCTTCGATCTTCTTACCTAAATCCTCGTGATCGGCAGGCTCAAGGATATCGTCCATGTAAGCCAGCAATGTGCGCAGCGTAAGTCTCATCGGAACCTCGGTGGGTGCTATAAATCACTCGGAGTCTGCAGGACGACGCGCTCGTCTGCTACCCTCTACCTGTATTAGTGGCAACTCTCCGCTGCCGTCGTGCAAGATTCTGGCCGAAACGGCAAAGATTTCGGCAACTGCCGGCAGAGTCAGCACTTGCGAGTCGTCTGTACCGCCGGCGGAAGGGCCAATAAGGCGAATACGGAAAGGCCGATTTGCAACGTAGCCACCAGAACAGGATGAACTGCGGGTGGTCCCGGCGGCGGTGGACCGATGGTCAACACCGAACTGGGCTCCCAACCGTCCACGGTCCGCACCCAGGCAATTCTCTGGTCGGCGACAGCGCCTACTCGCTCCCCTTGCGCATCACGCATGTGGGCGATACCTACGCTCAACGCGACGACAAACAGGATTGTGAGCACAGATCGCAGCAACGCCAACACCCTCGGAACGAGCCATTGGCGGAAAGAAGAGCTTTCGAAACAGCCCAATGGCGACGGCCCAAGGATTCGCAAGGCTTGTACCTGCGCGCCGGCATTAGTGCGCCTACGTGCGAGAAATCGCTAGAAAAGCAGGCTCAAATCGCCATCAGCGGCAACTCCAGGTCGCTGCCGCGTGTAGGCAATTCGCAACACTTCGATTCTTTGATGCTGCCGTAAGGCAACACAGGTCTTGCGGGACGATGAGCTGCGATGCTCGCGAGCTAACAAGAAACGGAGCGCGACACAAGAGTTTGCGCTGCCGATTTAATTGGAATTTTCCAAGAACTCGAATTTTATTTCGTTAGCAGTTGGCTGCTCACGAGTTACGACACGAAATGGGTGTTCAAATTTTGGCGCGCACGTTTTCGCGAGTAAAATCAGTAGTGAGTAGTTACGATTCGCATCACGTTAACTCTTGTGGAATCAAGTTGTAACGTCGAGTCGTGCGACCCTTGTTCGATTTTCGCTTTTCCAGTTTTCTTTTTCCCCGGCCGACTTGCTCGACCAACGCTGTACTCGCGTAGTGCGGCAATTACAATACTTCGTAGTAGCGTTCGACTTAGCCCATCGCGGCACCGCGCTTATCGAAGTTGGAGCTCCCCATGATGTCTGGCAATACCAAAGAGCATTGGATCAGAGCACGACTCCGTAGAACTCGTCGCGAGGCCGAAGGCTATTTGGAATTGGGCATGCCCAAGTATGCCCTGCAAGCGCTGGAGCGTCACGACCAGCTCATCCGCGACGACGCGCGCGGATGCTACCTCTTAGGTGAAGCGCTCCGAGAACTGCGTCAATATCGCGCAGCAATCGAGCCGTTGCATCGCAGTTTGGAACTCATTCCCGACGACATTCACGCGTGGATGGCGCTGGCTTGGTGCTACAAACGCGTTGGCAAGGTCGAGAACGCAATCGACGCGCTAGAGCGCGCCGTCGACGTCGAGCCGGGCAACGCAATTCTGCACTACAACCTGGCCTGCTATTGGAGCATCGCTCTCAACCCACGGATGGCGTTGCGCTATCTCGCCAACGCACTGGACATCGACGGCAACTTCCGCGAGTTCGTCCACGACGAACCCGATTTCGATCCACTGCGTCACGACCCACTCTTCCAGACGATGACGATGCTGGGATGATCTGTGAAGTGGGAATAGTGAAGTTTGAAGAGTGAAAGTCGCCGAGTCCGCGCAGCCTTTGCCGATTTCACCCTTCAATTATCACTCTTCACCATTCAAAAAAACCCAGCCGACGCACAAGGCATCGACTGGGGTTGTCATTCTTCGGTTTCGCTAAACTCTCAGTTTAGTAAACGCACTCGACGCCCGCTTGCAGACCGTGCAGGAAGATTGAACCATTCGCGTTCACGTACTGCACTTGGCTTGCCGAAATGTTGTGGTCCGCGATCTGGTCAAACGCCAGAGCCGCACCGCTGAGACCGAACAAGCGGTAACCACCGAAGAGTCTCCAATGGCAGCTGTACTGGTAGCTCACGCCGGTGCGCAACTCACCGAGCACAGCAATTTGGTCGTCCTCGTAGCGGAAATCGTACGTTTCCTGACCGTTGTTCGCTAGTCTTGCAACGCCACCAGTTGGTGCATCCATCCGGTTCCACACTTCGACGTGGTTGTTGAAAATACCGACCACGGTGTTGCAATGCAGTGCCCAGCGGCATCCGCAACGGTACATCGCGTTGCAGCCGATCTGACCACCGTATAATTGGCTGTCGACATCAATGGCGCGAGACAGGAAGCCGGTGTCCCAGTCGGAGCGGAACATGAAGTCTTCATCCATGCGGATGAAGCGGAAGCCAGCCACACCAGTGCACGAGAAACCAGACGGGCAGCAACCGCATCCGGTTGAACAACATCCACCAGCACAAGAGTCGCAACCGCCAGTGTCGCAGCAGCCACCCGACGCGTGTCGACGGTGCTTACCACGTAGACCACACAAACCACCGCCACAGCAACCACAACCAATCCCACTACCCTTGAAATTGCCACCGCCACAGCAGAAGCACAGGAAATTGCCTTCATAGCTCTGCAACGAGAAGGTATTGCGAGCCGTAATGCTACGAACTTCGACATCCGATGGAGCCGTGTGATCCTCGGTCGGTGGAGCGTAGTCGAAGTAGTCGTTGGCAGGTCGGTAGTCGGCAGGAAGACCGGTCGGGCTATATTCGATCCCCAGGTGGTTGATCATGCTGTACAGCCGCGTACCCACAGCGTCGGTCGCAACAGCAGTCGCGGTGTCTTCTTCCAATCCCCAAACTGCTATTTCCCAGGCATGGCGGGGACCGCAGCAATTGCGGCGGCCGCCAATTGTCGAACCGAGGCGGATTTCCGCACCGGCGAATGTACCGTTATCGATGTCGGTGAGATTCAACGAGTACTCGGTATCGGTCGGATAGTACCCGAACGGCTGACCGTCGGTCGTCTGAAACGCCAAGGGCCGCCAGTGATTTCCGGCACGTTCCAGGTACAGACCATAGAAGCCACCAAACCATCCGCAGCCAGTACCACAACCACAGCCCTGGTCGCAGCAGCCACCGAGGCAGCCGCCTCCGCCGTACGCACCAACTCCACAGCCATCGTCGAAGGTATTGTAGCTACCGCACGCACCAGCGGTGCAGCCGCCATATTGGTAGCCAGCGGTTGGCTGAGAGTAGTTCATCGCGGGACCCGATGATTGGCAATTGCAATCAGCGGCAGGCGCCGAGGAGTAACTCTGCATCGGCGCGGACTGGGCCGAGTAGCTCTGCATCGGCGCGGATGACATCGATTGACCGGGAGCTACTGATTCGATGGGCTGGCTCACGGCGGGGCGAGTGTCGCTACCCTGAAACGCCATGGCCGTGTACTGCGGTTGAGCGTACTGCCGCCCATACTGCGGTTGTGCTTGAAACTGCGTTTGGGCTTGGTACGGCGGCTGGGCCGTGTGGGCCTGGTACTGGTTGTAGCTTTGGCTTGCGCCCGGGGTGAAAGGCACAAACTGGGCTAACACCGGGGCTCCTTGTAGAGCCATGACGGCGGCTGATACCACCACCGCCCTGCGTGCTCTGATCCAAGAAAGTTGCATTCGCTTGTCTCCTTTGCGTTGGGTCGTCTCGCCGTCCGTGACGAGATCTGAGTGCCGCAGCAGCGAAGCACTTGGTATCGGGTCCCCCCAATTGTGCCTGTTTTTCTGCGCTGGCAAACTAATCGTATCTTGCGCGATGGACGTACCGTCTCATCCATAGAACCCCATCGACCGCTACATGAGACGCGCATTGCTAACGGTTGTGACGAGCGCAAAGGTTTTGATGCTAGCACCCAGTGCGATTAGAAAAACCGCTAGAGTTTCACAGTCACAAACAGCGCAGGCGGTAATCTTTGCCCGACCAATAAGCCGCGGAAGTAACGTCCGCTCGACCCTTGGGATCGAGACAGCCAAGAAGTTCCGCCGACCGGCAAAGTCGGCCTCAGAACTGGAGATTTGCCGATCTAGGCAGCCCGCTTCAGAGGAACGGCGACCGGCTGATGATCCGTTTCGACGTCGTTTGCGTACAGCGAAACCACTTCGTCAGCCAGGGCCCGATAATCGTCGGCTCCGGCCGATTGTGGAGCGTACTGAAAGATTGACCGCTCGAAACTTGGTGCCTCGGCAAGGCGAATGTTTCGCCGAATCCGCGACGCAAACAAATGTGCTTCCTGCCAGGGCGAGCTGCCCACCTGCGACTCTTCGAAGAATGCCTCGACATCAGAAGTCACCTCCGACGCCAGCCGTGTGCCTGATTCGTACAGGCACAGAATCACTCCTGCAAGCCGGAGCCGATCGTTCAGCCGTTTCGATACCAGGTCGATCGTCTGTAGCAACTTGCTCAGACCATGCAACGCTAAGTAATGCGGTTGCAACGGTAAGAAGACATCGTCGACCGCTGACAGCGCGTTGATCGTCAGAATTCCCAGCGAGGGTGGGCAATCGATCAACACATAGTCGAACTGCTCTTCGACCAAGGCCAACTTGTCGCGGAGAATGAGTTCGCGGCCTACGACACCGGCGAGTTCCACTTCGGCCGCAGCCAGATCGATGTGTGAACTGGCTACCGAAAGGTTGTCACTAGCCCCCTGCCAAAGGTCGCTCAAACCGACGTCGCTGGTCAACAGATCGTAGACCGTCGACTGATTCTCTTGCAAACCGATACCCAGATGCAGCGAAGCGTGCGCCTGCGGATCCATGTCGATCAATCCCACGCGCAGTCCGCGATCCGCGAGCGCGGCACTCAAGTTCACGGCGGTGGTCGTTTTGCCCACTCCGCCCTTTTGGTTGATGATCGCAATCGAACGCATGCTCAGCCGTCCCGTGGATTCCGCGTGGTCGTAGGAATATTCGCGGCGGATTATAGGAATCGACCGGGATCCTTCACAGGTCACTCGGCGATTGCTTCCTCCGGGGTGCTAGCATCAGCTTGCGGCGATTCTGACAGTGGCAATGCGGCAAAGTACTGCTTCAGGGAAGCAGTCATCGGCTCGCAGACGTACCCGCTCACCGAGTTGGTCGTTGGCTGGAATTTTCCGATGGCCTGCAAGTCTGCGGAGATCACGACGTAAACATCGCGTTCGCCCTCATGAAATCGGAAGCACCAGCCCCACGCGGGCGCTCCCGCATCGATCGGCTCGTCCCACAGATAATTCCGATCGCTCAGCAGGGCGTGCCGCAGATGCGCCTGCCCGCGTGCTTTGCTCAGATCGGCGAAGTCCCCCAAGGACCCACTCGTTACCTTCACCAACGCCCCCGTCGCGACAGGGTCAAACTTCATACCTTCCAGGCCTTCCGACTCGGCAATCAGTCGCGATGCTTCGGCTCCCCAAAACTGCGAGGCCCGATGAGCCGCGACGTAGCGATACCACCACGAGGAACTGCCCAGCAGCAGGGCCCCAGCGACGAGAATCAGCACGAGTTTTTTGCCGGAGTTCTGCATAGTGATCGGGTATCTGTTGGGCGGCAACCGCAGTCCCATGGAGGGCCGGAGCGGCTCGTTCAGGCGTTCCCGCCCGTCAGGTTGCTTAGTATACTGTCGAGTCTGTTAACCGTAACGACCCGCACCTAGAAACCCAACGCCGGAACCCTTCCTGATGGCAGACAAGTTTGATCCGTATCGCGAAGCACTCATTGTCGAAACGACCACCATTTGGCCAGAAGGGACCGAACTCGCCCCACAGCGCCGCGTCGAGCTCGAATCGTTGCTGCACGCCAGCCCCGAAGAAGCCTCGCAGCTGGAATACGTACGCACGCACACCGGATTCTGCCGCCAGATCACCGTCACTGACGATGACCTCCAACGCGTCAGTTCGTAGCAATCAACACCGTCTGGGCCGCCGGCGCTAGCCGCGGGCCACTCCGCAGCAACCCACGACGAGCGCCGCCGGCTCGGAAAAGGAAACTCTCACGTGGCTGACGACGTCAACATCATGCGCGTCAATCTGGCCGAGCGCAGCTACGATATCGAAATCGGCAGTGGCAATCTCGCAGGCCTGGCAGACTTTTTGGGCAATCGGACGAAGTCCAGCCATGCCGTCATCGTCACCGACACCAACGTCGACACGCTTTATGCCGATCGAATCGGTGATCAACTGACCGAACATGGGTGGGAAGTGCACCTGCTCGTCGCCGATGCGGGCGAAGCCAGCAAATGCGCCGACCTGGCGATCGATCTGTGGGAGACGATGCTCGACGAAGGCACCGACCGGCAATCCATCGTGCTGGCCATCGGTGGAGGAGTCGTCGGCGATCTGGCCGGCTTCGTCGCCGCGACGTTCGCGCGAGGCCTCCAGTTCTTTCAAATCCCAACAACACTGCTCGCGCAGGTGGATAGCTCGGTTGGCGGCAAGGTCGGCATCAACCTGCCCGGCGCAAAAAACATGGTTGGCGCGTTCTGGCAACCCGAGGGAGTGCTGATCGATGTCGAGGTGCTGACCACGCTGCCCGACCGTGAGTACCGCGCGGGGTTGGCCGAAGTCGTGAAGTACGGTGTCATCCTCGACGCTGAGTTTTTTGCGTCACTGGAAGCCAACGTCGACGCGATCAACAGGAAAGACCCGGCCGTCCTGCAACAGATCATTCAGCGTTGCTGCCGATTGAAAGCCGACGTGGTCGAAGCCGACGAGCGCGAAACCAGCGGACTCCGCGCCGTGCTCAACTACGGTCACACCTACGCTCACGCCTTCGAAGCCGCCGGCAACTACGGCGACATGCTGCACGGCGAGGCGGTCTCGATCGGCATGATGTGCGCTGCTCGCCTAGCGAGAATCATGGGACGCATCGACGATGATTTCGTCACTCGGCAGTTCGATTTGCTCGAAGCCCTCACGCTACCGACGAACACACCCGACTACGACGCCGAAGAACTCGTGGCCCTGATGCGCCGCGACAAGAAAGCTGATGAAGGTCAGTTGCGGTTTATTCTGCCGACAAAGATAGGACACGTCGAACTGGTGAAGGACGTACGCGTCGACGACGTATTGGCATCGCTCCAATCGTAGGGTCCACTGTGCGGACCAGAACCATCTATTGTTACCGCGACCGGGCGTGGCGAGCCCCGCTATCAAAACCGGCTCGTACTCGCGTCCGTTACCTTGAGCACCACTTTGGGATCGGCTTGCAACCCTAACTCTCCCGCAGGATTGGACAAGGTGAGGCGGAAGTTCTCTTCGCTGCCTGGGACGAGCTTTACGGAAATGTAGTCGGAAGTCTCATCCACGAACTGTCCGTCTGCCCCAAAAAACTCAGCCTCGACCGTGACGCGATCCCAGCTCTCATCGCCCAAGTTCCTTAACGTTCCCAAGACGTCGATGCGGTTCTCAGAAGATCGCGTTTCGGTGTGGGCAACCTCAATCTGCTCACCAAAATCGTTGTCCGCGAAAACGTAATTTTTGAACCAGAACAGGCAGAAAACCAGCGGCAGAAAACTCAGCAACCCCCACAGCCACTGGTACTTTCCCCAGCCAATAGAGATATTCTCGATCTCTTCTCCACAATTTGAACAGTGAAACTTTGTCGCCATGGCATGCTCCTATTCAGAAAAACAAGAATCCCGACAATAGCGCAACCAAAACCATTACCAACACAATCTTCCCTACGCCCAACACTCCGCGCACCGGCGAGCCGGCATCCCATAGCTGGTGCCGCTCGACGGTGGTGAGCCAATGGCCGCAGGCGTAGCACGTTTCGGCATCCACGTGCAACTCAGCTCCACACTCTGGACAGGGGCCGGTCTGTTCGACCTCCGACTCGTCATCCCAGTCGTCTTCAGCCTCGTCCCAATCGTCACTGATCATTGTGTCGCCTCGTCAGTTGGACCCCTCGCGTCCGGCCTGGATTGTCTGCTCAGCGTCTCGCCCATCGCGTCGCTGGCAACTCGCTCGATTGTCTCTTGCCGTCGTTCGACCGGCGAGTGCATCAGGCGCTGATAAGCGAACGAACCCGCAACAATCGTCAGCACCGCCGCCATACCCATCAACGCATACGGCACGACCTTAGCAACTCGCTGCACCCAAGCATGCTGCGCGAGCGTGCGCTGCAGCCGCAGTCTTGCCTCGCCGATCGCTTCGGATGCCGCTACCTGCTTATGTCTCAACGATGCCTCGGTCCGCAGTTCTACCGACTCGTGCAATAAGTCTCCGGGAATCGGCCGCAGCGCGTCGGGCCGCTTGATGAACAGCAGCTGCGTGCGAACCTCCGCGCCACGAACCGCCCAACGATCAAGCAACCGCGCGAACTGGCGGTTGGTGGATCGAGCCGCCTCAAACTCGCGCGAGCCAAACACGAAAGCGAGCCCGCCGTCGTCCGCGTTCACACCGACTGCGTAGCGGAGTTTACTATCCAAGCAATACGCCTTGAGATCGTCAACTTCACGCACCGTTGGCTGCTTCTGCGGTGCGAACACCACATATCGATAATCACTGCTCATCCGATTCGGGGCTCCTAGCCCCCCACAACCGGCAGTCTAACAAATCTCACTCACAACGTGCAAAACACATTTTCAGACGAGCGAACCGCACTACTTGAGGAACAGGCGGAACCAGAGGAATCGCCTAATTCTCCGTTGGCACTTGCCTCCCTGTTCAGGTTCCCGCCGCCCAAACCCCATAGCACGTCGATTCAGACTCGTTATAGTGGTGCTGACTACCCAACGGCACTGCTCCTGATATTCACGTGAGTCAGACTAGCGAACAAGCTGAGCTGCGCGACCAACTCCTGTTGGCGTTGATCTCCGGCGTGGGACCGCTCTCGCGCCAGCGGTTGTTGGATCAATTTGGTACCCCGCACGAAGTTCTCAGTGCGTCGGCTGGTCAATTACAAGCCGTGCAGGGGATTGGCCCCAAACTGGCACAGCGAATTGCCAACGCCCGCCAGGAAGTTGACGTCGACGAACAGATTCGACTCGCCAGTGAGAACGATGTCCAGATCCTGCTCGAATCGAGCGAACACTACCCCCCGCTGCTGGCAGAGATTCATGACCCGCCAGGCGTGCTGTTTGCGCGCGGCGAATTGTCACCTGCCGATCGACTCGCCATCGGAATCGTGGGCACCCGTCATGCCACGCGCTATGGTATCGAGCAGGCAACAAAGCTGGCCTCGAATCTTGCCAAAGCGGGCGTCACGATCGTCAGCGGCATGGCCCGCGGTATCGATACCGCCGCGCACAAGGCCGCACTCGCTGCCGGTGGCCGAACCATTGCCGTGCTGGCCAGCGGAGTACTGAAACCCTACCCACCTGAGAACACCGACCTCGCCACGCAGATTGCCCAGCAAGGTTGCGTAATGAGTGAAGCCGCCCCAACGATGCCGCCGATGAGCGGCATGTTCCCGCAGCGAAATCGTATCATCAGTGGGCTATCCCTCGGTGTGATTGTCATTGAAGCCGCCGACCGCTCGGGCGCGCTTATTACCGCGCGGCATGCCTGGGAACAGAATCGCGAAGTGTTTGCTGTGCCAGGCCCAGTGGACAGCCGCGTATCAAATGGCCCCCATCGACTAATCCGCGACGGCGCGAAACTGGTGATGACCGTCGACGACGTGCTGGAAGAACTCGGTCCACTCGCCCACACCGCTGAGCGCGACGACGGCACCTCGATTCGGGTCCCGGCTGAAGTCCAACTCAACGACGTCGAACAGCAGGTCCTGCAGGCGATCCAGCCGGGCGATGGCTCACTGATCGACGACGTCACCCAATCCAGTGGGCTGCCGGTCCATCGGGTGCTTTCCACGCTCAGCGTCCTCGAGATGCGCGGCCTGATCCGCCGCATCGGCGGCAACCGTGTCGCGCGGATGTGAGCCGTTTAGCGGCACCCGTCCCGGCTCGCCTACGATCGGCTTTGTAACCGTGATCAGAAAAACCAGATTCGGTGGTAGCGTGCCCGGGATCCACATAGTCAATCCTAGCTTCGCTAGCTTCGGAGTGACCTGTCGGGTCTAGAGGGTTCAAACCAGTTCATCGAGCAGTTTAACTACAAAGTGCTCAACTACTTGCCCAGAAACGACTTACGAAGTGTCCTGTTGCAAAATCGATCACATGAGACTCTTAATCTGGGACACTTTCTGCCAAAATCGTACAACCCTATGTAAGAATGGCAGTCTTGGCACGTCAGAATTTGCGGGTGAACCCGATTGAGGTACGTGACGTAAGTACAGTGCTCGTCGTCATTTGGGACCCCGCTAGCAGGGCATATTGGCAGGTGGACACCTCCTCCCGGCACGGGAATTGCCTTACGTAAATGCGGCAATCGACCACTGGTCTCCCCAGTCTCGCTCGTAACAATACCAACGAGTAAGGCAAGGCCTGAAAAGGTTGCCAAGCCGGAGCTGCTCAGGAACACGAGCTTAAAGACCCGGCAATTCCCCGATCCATGGACACGCATTGGCTAATCTTGCGAGGATCGGCGGATTCCAGATCGGACGGCAGGGAGAATGGACTTTCTCCCCGGAACGTCGAACCCTCAGCATGAGGAGTTCGTAGGATGAAGAAGTATCACACGGAAGCAACCCAAAACCAAGAAACCAGAAATTCCAACGCCGCGGCGATGCACGTCAATCACGACGGTCGCAGTGACGAGGAATTGTTGCTGGAATACCGTACCACCGAAGATGAGGCGGTATTTACCGAATTGGTCGCGCGTTACCAGCGCGAGCTGTTTAACTACCTCCGACGATTTCTCGGTGATGCGGCAAAAGCCGAAGACGTCTTTCAACAAACGTTCCTGCAAGTACACGTAAAAAGTGAGTTGTTCCAGCCAGGACGAAAATTTCGTCCTTGGCTCTATACGATCGCCACCAACCAGGCCATCGACTATCAACGTCGCAACCGGCGTCACCGCCGGCTGAGCCTTGATCAGTCGCAAAGGACGAGCGGCGAAGAAGTCGGTAGCTTGATCGATGTGGTCGCCAGCCAAGAAGCTGGGCCACACGCCAAAGCGGAAAACGGTGAACAAGCAGAGTGGATTCGCAGAGCCGTCGGCACCTTGCCAGACACGTTGCAAAGCGCCGTTCAGCTGGTTTACTTCCGGGGGATGAAATACCGTGAAGCAGCCCAAGTCCTATCGGTTCCGGTTGGCACCGTTAAGAGTCGCCTTCACTCGGCTCTGCAACGCTTGGGTCAGCATTGGCGCGACGGCCAGACTACGAATCGCGAGTAGTGCTGAACAACCTGACCGTATTTTGAGAATGCTCGACAAGCCTGTTACGCTGTGTGACAGGCTTGTCTTTTGTCCCGCTCGATGTTCGTCGTATTCAGTGATAAACTCGACATTACCCGGGGGGGTGGTATGAGAGACGAGTTACTGGCTTATCTGCTCAACGATCTGGACGACCAACAGCGCCAACGCGTCGAAGAACGTTTAGAAGTAGACCCTATCTGGCAGCACGAACTCGAGCGACTTCGATCTTACGTCGACGCGTCCAGGGGTCAAGACGACGACTCTGAGCCACTGCCCGAAGATCTGGTTCATCGCACCTGCTCGTTTGTCAGACAGGCAAGCTCACAAGGCGAGCTCTCACCAGCGGTGCTGCCTGCGAAGCTGTCTGAATCGCGAGATGCCACTCAATCCAGAGGCAACCATTGGACCATGGTCGATTGGGTCGTCGTGGCCAGTATCCTGACGATCATGGGCACCTTGCTGGTCCCGGCCATCCAGGAGAGCCGTGAAGCAGCGCGCCGAGTACAATGCCAGGCTAAGCTGAAAGAGCTTGGCCACGCGTTCATCAGCTTTGCTGAACAGCACGATGGGCAATTGCCCGCGATTGGGCGCAATGAAAATGCTGGGATGTATGCCGTCAGACTGCTTGAGAGCGGTGTCATCACTCCGGAAGCGTTGAGCAACGCGCTGCAGTGCCCATCGGATGAAACGGCGGAAACCGCTATTGCGGGCACAGTCAGCCTCGTCGTTCCAACGCGCGATGAAATGCGACGAGCGACGCGCGCTCAGATACAATGGATGGTTAAGCGCATGGGCGGCAGCTTCGCCTACCGCATCGGCTATATCGACCGTCAGGGCAACTATCGTCAGATCAAATTCACGCGTAGTAGTTCCGAGCCGATGCTGGCCGACAAACCAAGCTACGAGGTTGCCGGATTCCAAAGCCCCCATCACGGCCCTTGTGGACAGAACGTTCTGTTCCAAGACGGCAGCGTCAGTTTCGTCCAGATCTGCATCCAAACTGGACCTGATAAGCACTGGTTCTTGAACGAGGATAAGAAACACGCCGCTGGCATGCATCGGGCCGACATCGTCATGGGCCGCAGTGAAGCAAGCCCCTCCGGTACCATCGAGCTAATCAACAACAAGCAGCAACCCGTCATACTCCCGCAGCGGTAATTGGCTCGGGCGTCTTGTTCACTTCCCAACAAGCGACGCGATGACCGGTATCTAGTTCGACCAGCGGTGGCATCTCCCGTTGGCATTGGTCAGTTACCAGGTCGCACCGTGTCGCGAATGGACAACCCTGCGGTGGGTTGTAAGGACTGGGCACCTCTCCCTCGAGCACTGTTAGCTCGCTTCTCTTGTCCGGATCGGACACCGGGTTCGCGCCAAGCAGCGCCCTGGTGTACGGATGCAGCGCATCGGCATGGATGTCTTGGCAGGGCATCTCCTCGACCACGAAGCCCAGATACATCACCAGCATACGATCGCAAAAGTGATCAATGACTTTCAGATCGTGCGAAATGAACAGCATCGTCAAGTCGAACTCTGCCTTCAGATCCATCAGCACGTTGAGCACCTGCGCCTGAATCGAGACATCAAGCGCCGATACCGGCTCATCGGCGATGATGAACTCCGGATTCACCGCCAGCGCGCGTGCGATACCCACGCGCTGCTTCTGTCCACCAGAGAATTCGTGCGGGTACTTTTCTTTCGCGTCGGTATTCACGCCGACTTGCGCGAAAAGCTCATCGAGCTTCGCGTTCAGCTCTCCGCGTGCTGCTATCTGATGAAACGCAAGCACCTCGCGCACCGCGGCACCCACCGTCATGCGCGGATTAAGCGAAGCGTGTGGATCTTGAAAGATCATTTGCATTCGGCGTCGAAACGGTAGCAACGCGTTGGGACTCAAGTGCGTGATGTCGTGCCCGTCGAATTTGACCGCGCCGGCGGTCGCTTCCAATAGGCGAACAATCAGCTTCCCAAGCGTTGATTTGCCGCAGCCGGATTCGCCGACGACGCCGACAATCTCGCCCTTGTCTACCGAAAAACTCACGCCGTTGACCGCGTGCACCTGCTTGATCACGCGGTTTAGTAACCCACCCCGCACCGGAAAGTGCTTCACTAAGTTTTCCACTTCCAGCAATGCCATCGCTTACGCCTCGCTCAGTGGAAAGAAACAACGCACCTTTCGCCCATCGACCTCGTCGCTGAGTTGCGGCTGCTGATCGACGCATCGTTGCTCGCGAAACGCGCAACGATCCTGGAACCGACAGCCCGCCGGCAACTCGAACAAACTGGGCACGATGCCCTCAATCGTTGGCAAGCGGGTTTGGTGCTGCTCCCGCCCCGTCTTGGGAATGGATTCCAACAACGCCTTCGTATAGGGATGCTGCGGACATTTAAACAACGAACGGACGTCCGCCGTCTCGACGATTTGGCCAGCGTACATGACGATCACACGATCGCAAATCTGCGCGATCACGCCCAAGTCGTGCGTAATCAGCACGACGGCTGTCTTCGTTTTTCGTCGCAACTCGTCCATCAGACGGAGAATCTGTGCCTGAATCGTCACGTCCAGCGCCGTCGTGGGCTCGTCGGCGATCAACAACTCGGGATCACAACACAAGGCCATCGCAATCACCACGCGCTGCCGCATACCACCTGAAAGTTGATGCGGATACTCGTGATAGCGTAGCTCGGGGTTGGGGATCTCAACCGCCTTAAGCATCTCGATAGCGCGCTGATGCCGCTGTGATTTATCAAGTGTCGTGTGATACTTGAGCGCCTCGTCCAGTTGCCAACCGATCGTGAACACCGGGTTGAGCGCCGTCATCGGCTCCTGAAAAATCATCGCGATTCGATCACCGCGGATCGAGCGCATTGTGCTTTCGTCGGCGTGGGCTAAGTTGTGACCGTCGAACTGGATCTCACTCTGCGGCCCGATAAAGCTATTGCGCTTCGGCAACAATCGCATGATGCTCCGACTGGTGACCGACTTGCCGCAACCCGACTCACCGACGATACCCAGAATCTCACCTGCGCGGACTTCAAAAGAGACGTCCTCAATTGCCGTAACGTCTCCGCGATCGGTATGAAACCCGACGGAAAGGTTGTTAACAGTCAGTAGTGCTTCGGTTGTTCCCATAAGATCTCAAAAACCACGACGACTAAACGAGCACGACTAATGGCTCATTTCTTGCGTAGTGCTCGTTGAGTCGTCGTGGTTACTATTCATAGATGCTTAGGATCAAATGCGTCCTGCAACGCGTCTGATAAGATGTTAAACGCCAGCACCAGCACAAACATAAACGCCGTAGCCGTGCCGATCTGCCAAAAGAAACCAGTCATCACATCCCCGTTATTACCCGCGTCGCGGATCATTACCCCCCAGCTCGGCTGCGATTGCACGCCGAGCCCCAGATAGCTGAGAATCACCTCCGACTTGATAGCGCCAATGAGCAGGAGCGAGAAGTTGATCAGCATTAGGTGGCTCGTGTTGGGCAGTATGTGTCGCAGCAGCACGCGCCCGCTCCCGAACCCGGCTGTTTTGGCAGCCTGCACGTACTCCAGTTGCTTGAGTTTCAGTGTTTCGCCACGCACCACACGGCAGGTGCCGATCCAAAACGTAGCACAAAAGGCAATGTAGACCGGCAGCAGCGTGTCCTTCACGTCGGAGTCCGTGGCAGTGAAAGCGTAGGCGATGATGACAAGTAACACCAAATTGGGAATCGACGAAAACGTCGTGTACAACCAGACGACGATGTAATCCACCCAGCCGCCAAAATATCCGGCGGCCGATCCCAAGATTGCTCCAATCAATACCGAGACGAGGGCGGTGACGACTCCAATTTGTATCGCGACCTTGATCGAATAGATTGCTCGAAAGAAGATCGAACGTCCCTGAGCATCGGTGCCCAGCAACAACGCGGAGTTTTGCACGAACCGATCCCACGATGAGAGCGGCGCAACTAGCTGGGCAGTCTCGTCCTCAAAGGCTTCCAACAGCGCCATCATCTCGGGGTCACCCTCAAGCGTTTCCGCTTGCTCAAGCTGCTGCTGAATCTCAACCGCGTTGTCGACGATCTGCTGTAATTCTTCGGTTGACTTGTCGACGACGCGCTGTCTCCCGAGCTCGATGTCCGCCAGTGCCTCGGTGGGATTGGAGAGTTCCAGCGCTGCCTTCACTCGCCCAAGCATCGTTGTCCGCGCGATTTCGTATCGTCGCTCGGGCTCTTCTTCGATAAAGAACCCAGGAAGATTGGTCGGCCCGACAACTTGCGAGCAGTCTGCGATCGTGAGCACGCCCAGCATCATTGCAATCGCCACGAGCAAATAGCCGCCAATCACAAACATGGCCACGATCGCCAGCTTGTCACGAAACAGCTTTCGTCCTTCGCGTGATTTGAGGAATCTACTTAGCATCTACGTAGTCCACTGAACTGAGTTTTCACCACGGAGTCACGGGGCACACTGGGACATTTCTATTTTGATCTGATGCATGACACGCAGGTGTCTTCATTGCGTTCGCCTCCGTGACGCTGTGGTAACAAACTAATGCAGCCTCACCCGAGGATCGAACACGGCGTACAGTACATCGGTCAAGATGATGCTACAAATGAACAACCCCGCAAAGATCGCCGAGAACACTTCGATCACGGGAAAATCGTTGTTGCTAATCGCGCTGAGCAACGTGTCGCCCATGCCTGGGATGCCGAAGAATCGTTCCAGCAGAATCGAGCCGGTCACCAACAGCGGCAGCGTAATCATGATACGAGTGATGATCGGAATCATGGCGTTGCGCAGCATGTGCACAAACATAATCTTTGAGGTCGTCGCGCCTTTTGACCACGCGGTCGTGATGTAGTCCTGCGTCGTCTCTTCGACCATGACCGCGCGATAGAAGCGTGTGTTGTAGCCCATCGAGACGATCACGCTGATCATTACCGGCAACAACATGTAGTAAGCCCAGTTCTGGATCCCCGGCTCGTAGCCGTGAATGGCGAACACCGGGTGACCGACACCGCGACCGAGTTGATACGAGCCGAAGTACTGTCCAAAGATGATGTAGACCAAAAAGCTCACACTCATTCCAAGTACTGCTAGGAACACGAGCAGCTTGTCGAGCCACCGGCCGCGGGCGTACGCCGAGAGCATGCCAATGCAAACGGAGATAACTGTCGTCAACGCCAGCGCTGGCAGCGTCAGCCAAAGCGAGATCGGCACGGACTTGCGCAACTGCTCGCCAACGGTCATGCCAGGCTGCGTCCACATTTCTTGCGAGAAATCGAACGTCACCATCTCACCGATCAATTTGAAATAACGTTGATGAAGCTTCTTATCGAGACCTAACTCTTTGCGCTTGGCTGCAATTTCTTCCTCAGTCGGATTCTTACCCATCATGCCCGGCACGGGATCACGAAAACTGAGGATCGACATCACCATCAGAACAATCGCCAGAAACACTGGGATGTTGTAGACAGTGCGGCGGATAATGAAGGCCCACATGGCGGTCGGTCACTAGTTGACGTTGAGGTACTTGTTCCAATTGTGAAACGTCTCGATGGGCTTGCAGTTCCTCAATCGCTCGTGAATCAGGTAATTCCGTGTACGCGCCATCGAACCAATCATCGGACCGTCTTCGACCACCATATCGCGCATCTGCTCATAGAGTTCGAGTCTTTCAGGCGAAGGTCCCATAATACGAGCACGCTCGTATAAGGTGTTGTACTCAGCGCGGTCGTAGTTGAAATTGTTCGAGCTGGGTGATTTGAAGGGACCGTAAAACAACTGCAAGTTGTTTTCTGCATCAGGATAATCGCTTCCCCAAGCCAAGCCAAAAAAGGGTGCCCGACGATTGCGTAGGGCATCGCTCAACGTCGAAAAGTCGACCAATCGAATATCCAGTCGGACTCCGATTTTTGCCAGATGTCGCTTCGTCATCTCGGCCATTTCAGGAAACTTTGCGCCGCGACTCGTGAAGAAGACCAACTTCGGCAAACCCTTGCCACCGGGATAGCCTGCTTTCTCCAAGAGTCTTCTTGCCTTTGGCAAATTAGGACCTCGATACGCGTTGGCCAAAGTGTGGCCTTCGGGATGGCCTGAGAGACCCGGAGGAATCGGTCCATCGTAGATGACGTTCTGCCCACTATAGAACACTTCGTTGCGTTCCACCCAATCGATAGCGAGTGCAATCGCCTGGCGAACCCACTTCCGCTTATCGTCGTAGCCGCCGAAATCTGGGTCTTCCATGTTGAATCCGTAGTAAACCAGATCCACCAGCGCAACCGGCGACGACCGGATCCCCACATCAGCGAAGCTCTGGCGGAGTCGCTGTGTGCGCTTCACAAAGGCTTCGTTGTAGTTTTCATCTGGAACGGTCGTATAATCCAGCTCACGATTCAGAAACTTGAGCCACATCGGCTGATAGTTCACGAAGAAACCGACCTCTACACGATCGACCAACGGCAAACGCTTCCCCGCGTCCTCATAAAAACCGAGCTCCTTATCCTCCGCGTATCCTTCATAAGGCTCGCTGCCATCGTCTTTGAGGCCTGGGTCCTCGGGATAGTACTCTTCAAAATAGTTCGGATTTCGCACAAAGGTCATGCGGCTATTGGCTTCCCAACGCTCCATCAAAAACGGACCCGTACCAACTGGGTTTCGTGAAAACTTCTTGCCGTAATGCTCGACCGCCTCGCGTGCGACGATCGACGTTTGAAACATGGCCAATGTGTAAGTGAATCGATAGAAAGGTTCCTTCAGACGCACCTCGAACTCTCGATCGTTAATGATCTTAAACCCTTCGACCGGGGCGTCGTAGTCGAAATTATTGGCCGCGTTCTGCTCGTCGCGATACTCATCGAAGCCGACGATCGTGTCTTTCAGCAGCCACCAACCTTTGGGCTGATTCTTGTTGTCAGCCATCCGCTTCCATGAATAGAACACGTCTGCAGAAACGAGCTTGCGACCTTTGCCATCCGGAAAGCACTGGTCGTCGTGAAAATAGACGTCGTCGCGGAGCGTAAAGTGATATAGCTTGCCATCCTCAGATACTTCCGGCATCTTCGCCAACAGCAACGGTTCCAGTTCAAGCGGCCTGCGTAGATAGTGATACTGCAGGAGCGTTTGGTAGACGTAGCTCGCGGCCTTACTGTCGTACTGACTTGAGCCCTTAACCGGATCGAGCGAGTTTGGACCTGAAGAAACAACCGGCAAATGGATGACTCGTTCGTCGCCGTTTTCGACGCGTGGGGTACAACCACCGCTTGAAGCTAGCAAATAAACTCCCAGGACTAATGCGACTGAGCGGGGCATCGGTGGCATTCCTGGAAGCAACTTTGGCGGGAAACGACGCTGAAGCTGATTTAGCTGGCAAGCTTCAACCATCGGGGAAATCGGGCTACTTTCGGCAGTCCGATGAGACTGGGCAAGCTGCCGCGCATCGTATCGCAGGCGAGTTGCCCAGGTCAAGACAGTCGCCTTGCTAGCAGGCCCGAACTTCTGTTGCTCGTCAGCGGCAATCCTCGGTAGATTGATCGGCTCTACCGCACGAGGCGGGGATGCTCTGAACCTTTGATCTGCGAGGAAGCCATGAAGGCGATTGCCGTGGGTACGCGCGTGTTGGCGCTCACACTTGTTATTCTCAGTCTGTGCCAGGTCGTCGCCGCTCAAGAGCCGCAGTGGATTTGGTCGCCCTCGCACGAAAAAAACGAAGTGCCCGTCGGCGACTGCTACTTCCGTAAGTCGTTCGACCTGAAGACGCCCGAGCTGGGCGAGGTGCAGATCACCGCTGACAACCGGTTTGAGTTGTTCGTCAACGAGCAATCGGTCGGTCGGGGCGAAGACTGGCGGAAGATGCAAGTTTACGACATCTCGAAATATTTGCGTAAAGGCCGCAACTGCATCGCGGTGAAGGTGAGCAACATCGACGCCGGATCGGCGGGCTTGGTCGCGCGGGTGCTGGTGAAAGAGAACGGTAACACGTTCGTCAGCTACTCGACGAACAAGTCGTGGAAGACCAGCGTGCGACAGTATCAAAGTTGGTCGAACCCCGACTTCCCTGACCGCGAATGGGTCGGGGCAAAGAGCTACGGCATGCTCAACGCAACCCTCCCTTGGGGTGATGAGGTCGTATTCGCCGGCGAGGGGTCGCGATTCAAGATCGGCAAAGAGTTTACGGTCGAGCGACTGATGGCCGACCACGAAGTCGGTTCGCTGATCGCGATGTCGTTCGACGGGGACGGGAACATTCTCGCTTCGCGCGAGGGCGGCCACCTGCTGTTGCTGACCGACACCGACGGTAACGGTGCGCACGACGCGGTTGAGGTGTTCTGCGACCAGATCAAGAACGTACAGGGCATTCTGGCTCACCAAGGCAGCGTGTATTCCATTGGCGACGGGCCTGAGGGTGTCGCCCTGTATCGACTGCGCGATGCCAACCGCGACGGCACAGCGGAAGAGATCAAGGCGCTCGTGCCCATTCGCGGTTCGCGGGGCGAGCACGGTGCGCATGCAGTACGACTCGGGCCCGATGGGATGCTCTACGTCATCATCGGCGATCACGCCCGCGTCGGCGTGCAGCCTGGGCCGCAGAGCCCTTACCGCAACGCTTACGAGGGCGATCTCGTCAAGCCGCGCTACGATGATCCGCGTGGCCATGCCGTCGGCATTCCAGCCCCTGGCGGCACAGTCTTCCGCACCGACACGGAAGGCAGCTTCGTCGAACTCGTGGCCGGTGGGTTGCGGAACTCGTACGATTTCGCGTTCAACGCTGCCGGTGAGCTGTTCACCTACGACGCCGACATGGAATGGGACATGGGCGCTCCCTGGTATCGCCCCACTCGTATCAATCACGTAACCGCCGGTGCAGAGCTCGGCTGGCGCAGCGGTTGGGCGAAATGGCCGTCCTACTACCTCGACAGCCTGCCTGCCGCGATCAATCTCGGTGCCGGTTCGCCGACCGGCGTGGAGTTCTACTACCACGACGCATTTCCTGAACGCTACCACGGGGCTCTGTTCGGTTGCGACTGGGCGACGGGTAAAATCCATTGTCTTCGCTTTCAGCCAGGCGGAGCCTCTTACACCGCCACCAACGAGGTGTTCGTCGAGGGCCGACCGCTCAACGCGACGGACCTCGCCGTTGGGCCCGACGGGGCACTTTACTTCTGCACCGGCGGTCGTGGCACCGACGGCGGCGTGTACCGCATCCGTTGGACAGAGAATCAATCCAAGGCCCAACTGCCCTCCACACTGGAGGACGCGCTCGCCCAGCCGCAGCTAGACGCCGCTTGGTCACAATCGCAAGTTGCCAGGGTCAAGCAAGCACTCGGCCAAAAATGGGATCTGCAACTGCCCACGATTGCCGCGTCCGCCAAGCGCACCGTCCCCGAGCGGCTTAAGGCGCTCGACCTGCTCGTAACCTTCGGTCCGCAACCGAGCGAAGCGTTGCTGACGCAGTTAGCCAGCGACCCCTCGGTTGAGCTGCGCACCCGAGCGGCGCGGCTACTGTTCGCTCACCGCACGACTTCCAGCCGCGACACACTCGTCCGTCTACTGGACGATAAGGAACCCTTCGTCCGTCGCGTCGCCTGCGAGACACTCACTCGATTCGGCTCCCCTGCCCCGCCCGAGACGTTCGTCAAGCTGCTGGACGACGAGAGCCGTTTCGTCGCGTTCGCCGCTCGGCGAGCGTTGGAGCAGCTGCCGCTCGGCAACTGGGCTCAACAAGTGCTCGAGCATCCCAGCCCCACTGTCTTCTGCCGGGGCTCGGCGGCAATCCTCGCCACGTCGCCCAGCACACAGGCTGCTCAAGCCGTGTTGCCGCGTTGCGAGCAACTGCTAGCCAACCCTCCCACCACGGAGTCGACCGTCGCGAGCAATCGTCTGCGTCTCGACTTGTTGCGTGTCGCGCAGCTGGCTTTGGAGCTTGGTAAAATCGCCCCGCAAAACGTCCCCTCACTCGGTTCCACATTGCTGCAGTATTACCCCAGCGGTGTCGACCCGGTTGACCGCGAACTCGTTCGTCTCCTCGTCTACCTGCAAGTTCCCGGCGCTGCCGAGAAGTTTGCCACCCAAATGCTCCGCGAAGACCTGGCCGACCCCGAGAAAATCCACCTCGGTGCCTACGCCGGACGACTCCAAACCGGTTGGACGCCTGACGCGAAACAAGCGTTCCTCAAGTTCTACGAGGTCTCGCGTGCCGTTCCCGGCGGCTACAGCGTCAGTGCCTACCTGGAGAACTTCGCCCGCGACTTCTTCGCGCAAATGACTCCTGTCGAGGCGCGTCAGATCATCACCACCGGCCAGCAGTGGCCCACCTCGGCGTTGTCGTTGCTCGCCACCCTGCCGGCCAGTCCTGGTGCCGATCTGCTTGCCGAGCTGCGTGCCCTCGACGGCCGTATCAAGCCGATGTGCGCCAAGAGCGACACCTATCGTCGGCTGCGTGTTGGCACGCTGGCCGTACTCGGGCGTAGCGGCGAACCCGCTTCACTCGCCTACCTACGCGACATCTATGCCAAAGAGCCGGAGCAGCGCACCACGATCGCGATGACGCTTGCCCAGCATCCACAAGGCGATAACTGGGCGTATCTGGTCGACTCGATCAAAACAGTTGATGGTATCGTCGCGCAGGAAGTGTTGCGCGCCCTTACCCAAGTGGCACAAAGACCCCAACAACCTGAACCGTTTCGTCAAGTCATCCTCCTCGGTCTGCGCCTGGGCGACAGCGGTGCGCCGCTGGCGCTGCAATTGCTCGACCATTGGTCGGGCCAATCCCAAGCGAACCAACCTGGGCAACCCACCACCGACTGGCAAGCCAAGCTCGCCGGTTGGCAGCAATGGTACGCCAAGCACTTCCCCGGCGCGCCGCCTGCCGAACTCCCCGTCGACTCAGGCACCGACAAATGGAGTCACGACGAACTGCTTGCCTTCCTCCGTACGCGGTCGGGCCGCGCCGGTGATCGCGAGCGCGGCGAAGCGGCGTTCACTAAAGCCGATTGCTTCAAGTGCCATCGTTGCGGTGGCAAGGGTGAAACCATCGGTCCCGACCTCACGACGATCGCCCAGCGATTCCAACAACAGGAACTCCTCGAGTCGATCGTCTACCCCTCGCACAACATCTCGGATCAGTATGCCAGTAAAAACGTCACGACCAACGGCCGCACCTACAGCGGTCTGGTCGTCCCGCGTGGCAACGCGGGCGTGACCGTGCTGCTCTCCGACGGGCAAAAGGTCGACCTCGCCCACGCCGATATCGACGACCTCCGCGTCAGCAGCGTCTCGGTCATGCCTACCGGTCTGCTCAACAAACTCTCGCTCAGCGAAGTGGCCGACCTGTTCGCGTTTCTGTCCGATCCTTCGGGAACCCAAGGCCAAGTTGGCGAAATGGCGAACAAGCAGTCCGAAGCAGCGAAGCGCTGAATCGCCCAGCTGAGTTCTGCTCAGGCGGTCGAACCAAAATCCGTCGAGCAAAACTCGGCTTAGGACGTCCCGGTGCCTTGTCGTAAGTGTTTTACCTACCATCGTTTGCGCCAACGACTCGCCGCTACGCGGACTCAGTTCTGCAAGCAAAACTCCCCGTGGACGCCGCGTGCGCCATGGGAACAGCTCGGCTCGCTGATGGCTGGACTTCAACGCACGCTCATTCTATCCGCGCGCGCGGCCAATTTCAGCAACCAGTTTTGGGCCACTCCGCGAACGCTGCATGGTGTTCGCCACGAAAAACACAAATTGCACAGAAGGATCTCATCAGTCCCCTTTTGTGTTCCTTGTGTTTTTCGTGGCTAGATGCAATCTCAACGTTCCTCTCCCCGTTGGGGAGAGGCTAGGTGAGGGGCCATTTATGGCACAGGCGGAAACCGAAGGAACGGAGGGCTGGGACGATGGGAAGACAGCTGGTTCCTAGACGCTCATTTTCTTCAGTCAATCTACCGGAATGATGGGATTGAACTAATTCTAGTGTGTATCTCTGAAAATGAAATCAAGTCGAGTTCGCCAGGAGAGGCACGCATGGTATTCTGGCCTTATTGTGCTAGTTGGCCGTTTCATTGAACTACCTAGGAATCAAACCCTTTGAATATCCAATTGGGTTCTGAATACTCTAGCGAGCTGCCAGGTTCATTCGTAGTGCGGATGTCCGAACGCAGTCACATCTTCTATTTCTGCGTTCCGGTGATGTGGCTATTGAGCATGGTCCTCTCGCCAAGTAGGCGTGCTATGGAGCCGTTCAATATCATGATCAACTTATCCGCCTTAG
The DNA here is from genome assembly GCA_965228965.1 of Bythopirellula sp. Lineage (GTDB taxonomy): Bacteria > Planctomycetota > Planctomycetia > Pirellulales > Lacipirellulaceae > Bythopirellula. Next base: position 1,942,443 of record OZ245849.1, on the reverse strand, counting down.
TCTTCTTCACGATTTGGTTGCGTATCTGGTGGTTTACTCGTACCCCTCTTGTCGTCGACCGAGCTGGAATATGGCAATTTGAGGCGAGTAAACCAAGAAGAGTGCTAATACCTTGGGAAGATATTGTCTCGGCTCGTCCAGTAACTTGGCTAGAAAAAGATACTCAGGCAGTAGGAGTGCTTTTGGAACTAACAGCTTCTTCATCTTGGCCAAGCTCAATAAATCACACGCCTTCCGAAATCAGGCAGCATCTCTCATCCGTAATTGATGAGCCAATTCCGAGCAATCCTGCACTACTTACGGCACATTATAGTGAGTATGATTCGGAAGCACTTGCATCCTACATCAATAGCGTTTCTGAATCGCAAGCTGTTCAGATGACGCTTGACTACGTTGTAAGAGGCTAGAAATCCCGGGGTGTTTCTAGGTACAAGTACTGATCTTTTCCAAAGTATATGCCGCAGTCTTCTAAGCCTAATTTGCTCCGAAGCGACTACGTGCACTGTCTCGGGTTGCTAGAGCGGTTGCACCAGTGACAATTCTGGTCAGCTAGGCGTAGGTCTGGCACCAGCGTCGTGCTATTGTTTCCACGATAGCAATCTTCTCAATCGGGTTTGTGGCTTAGTGGGTGAACCATTCAATGGGGTGTGCTGTCACTTAATCGACGACTATTTCATCGCAGATTGTAGGACTATCCAGCTTGAAGATTCATGTACTTAGCGACTTGCATGTTGAGTTCTCAGACTTCATGATTCCAAGCGTCGAAGCTGACATAAGAATTTTTGCTCGTGACGTGCATACGAAAGAAAGAGGTGTGTCATTCATCGCTGCTAATACTAAGCTCCACCCATTTCCATTAGCGCTGATTAGCGTAGATCAGCGGTCAACAAGAAACCGTACCAGAATCCCAAATCTCCGTGACCTCTGTTCCCTCCTGCTCAAAAACTCACAGCACGACGTCGCAGCTTGATTGGCGTGGTGGATATGTCGGCGAGTTGAATTGATGTTCGATTTGAGTTCCACTAGCTGCTAGTTTCAATTCATCGCCAATCAGCAACCAGCATACCGAGGCCGATCATGGGACTTTTCTGGGATCTGATCCAACAAAGCCAACTCAGCGAACACCACGCCGCCAACGAGTCCCTCGAACAACGCGTCGCGGCGCTGGAGCTAGAGTTGCACAACACACAGAAGCTCCAACGCAAATTGCTGGAGACGCTAGAAAAGCACTTCGGCGAAGACCTCGACGGCGACGGACGCTTGGGGTGAGGTGCGGTAGGGTAGCACGAAAGTACGGTCGGCGTTTAACTCCTGGTCGAGCTACCTCCCTTAGATCTGTAGCTTCATATGACCACGCCGCGCGTGCCCTCCCGTAGGGCAGGACTCCCGCGCGCGACGTCAATGCTCGCCGAGTCGCGTGAGGTGTGCGATAATACTACACTCTTGAGAGCAGGGACCCGCAGTCGTCTCCGCCGTGCGGCACGCGTTCTATGACGAAGACAGCTTTCTCGAAAAAATTCTCGCGATGTGTCCAAAATGAGCGTGCCTCTGCGTCATAGGGTGTCGGCGGCGTTGACCGGCAAAACAAACACCCTCGAAAAGGAGAAATCATGTCCAAGAAGAACTACCTATGTATCCAGCGGAGCCAGTCGGGTAGCTGCGAAAAACCATCGCCAGCCCAAATGGAGGAGATGTTTGCCAGTTTCAATGCTTGGAAAGACAAATTCAAGGACAACCTGGTGGATATGGGAGGCAAGTTGGCTGGCGGAAAAGTTGTCACCTCAGAAGGCGCAACGGACGGGCCGTTCGTAGAGGCAAAAGAGATTGTCGGTGGCTACATGATTGTCTCGGCGAATAGCATAGAAGAGGCTCTGGAGGTCGTGCGAGAGAGCCCTGGAGTTGCGATGCCCGGCTCGAGTGTTGAAGTCAGGGAGATCAGCACTCCTTGACCACACCCGCATTAGTTGAGCACTTTTTCCGGCACGAATACGGCAGGCTCGTGGCCTTGCTTTCGCGTCGCGTGGGGGTGGAATTCATCGAGGATATTGAGGACGCCGTTCAGTCCGCCTTGATGAGAGCAATCGAGAACTGGACGATTGCAGGTCTGCCAGATAATCCGTCTGCCTGGCTCTATCGTGTGGCGCACAACGACCTGATGGGAGTGTTGCGTCAACGCAACCAGCACCGTCGACTTCTGGAGCAAAACCTACTCGCCGACATCAACACTCCGGAGAGCGGGCCGGAGTGTTTTCTTGCCGACGAGATGCAGGATGACCTGCTCAGAATGCTCTTTGTCTGTTGCGATGAGGTGATCCCGGTTGATTCTCAACTGGTGTTCGCGTTGAAAACGCTATGTGGTTTCGATGTTCGAGAGATCGCGATTCGACTATTTGCGACTGAAGCCAGTGTCTACAAGCGACTCAGTCGAGCTCGCCATCGATTGCGCGACCAGCCGCTTCGCATCAGAGAACTCACAGGCGATCAATGCACCGCGCGACTTCCAGCAGTGCACAAGATTCTCTACCTCTTGTTCACTGAGGGCCATCTTTCCTCCCATGCAGATTTTGCGATCCGGTCGGAGCTTTGCAGTGAAGCATTGCGTTTGACTGGCCTCCTCGCGGAACATCCGGTGGGACAGACTCCAGAAACATTCGCGTTATTGGCTTTGATGCATCTGCACACGGCGCGGATGACCGCTCGGCAGGACAGCTCCGGTGGATTGCTGCTGCTGGAGGAACAAAACCGAGAACTATGGGACCGCCAGCGAATACAGGTTGGACTGGAGTGGTTGGCCAAATCGGCACGAGGAGACGCGTTTTCTAGGTATCACGCAGAAGCCGGGATCGCGGCCGAGCATTGCCTGGCACCTTCGTTTCGAGAGACGCGTTGGGAACGCGTGGTGGAATGCTATCAGCTCTTGGAGCAAGCCGCGCCTTCGCCAATTCACAAGTTGAATCGTGCAGTAGCGGTGGCAGAGTGTCAGGGACCGCAGGCAGCGCTCTCGGTTCTCACGGAATTCGAACCGCCGACATGGCTGTCTGGCTCCTACCTTTGGGCTGCGGTTATGTCCGATTTACATCGACGCTGCGGCGATGCTCAGACGGCAAATCGCTATCGTGGTATCGCTTGCAATTCCGCTCCGACCCCCGCAGTGAAGGAGCTCTTGCAGCGTCGACTCAAGCCCTCAGATTCCGCGTGACGGAACTCACGCAAGTTGCATCAGCTTCGTCGGCTTATGCAGTTTCTCGGAAACCAGCTTCCACATGAGGAAGGACGCACCAGGCTTGAACTTGGCTGGTTGCGAAAGTACCTCAGCGATTCACGTTTAGGTTGGTTGCTAGGATATTCGATTTCGCCGAAGACTTGCTGCCAGGTGGCAATCCTTTGCCACTTACTCCCTGTCCTAGACATGCTATGAGGGCTAGAAACGTACTGGATAGAACGCAGCTAATCACCATCGCTTCACGCAATCTCACACTGCCGATCGAGCCGAGAAGGAGGAAAGTTCGGTCAGGGTCGAACAATGAGCATCTCAAACCGTTTTGTCGTAGGAAACCTCTCGGAAGGACGCCATATTCGCGAACGCCGAACTCTCCAATCGCAGAATTTGTTGTCCAGTTCAAAATTCTAAAGGGACCTAGGCATTTCGCTTCGCCCGCGGAGAGTGAAAGTAGTATCGCTGAAACAAGTGCGATTCCCGATATGATGCAGCAGGTGTTTCTCATAACGTTGACATACGTATCTGAGGACCGAAAGAACGTACTCGATCGGTTTGCACCGATTATGTCCCGGGACGTATGTTCATACCAACTGCAGCCCGAACTGGCTAGCTTCACTGCTTAACGCCGGATTCTGTGTCGCACGTAAGTACAAGTGAGCGACACTCCCAAGCATCTTGAACTTCCAGCCTAGCGTACATCGGCTTGGTCGCCCGACGCAACTTTCGGATCGACATCATCACAGCCTAAATGCCTCTAAAAATACAGCCAGTTGCTGACGCGAAGCTATCGGCGTGAGGTGTGCGTTCGTCGACTGGGATGAGGTTTGACAGGATAGCACGAAAGTACGCTCAGCGTCTTGCATCGGGTCAGTATTTGACGACGTCGATTGATGCGCTCGTCACTTCGAATCTAGCTGGTAGCTCAGACCTGTGCCCTCTTCGGTAGTGAGATCGAGCTGAGTGGTGCTGTCAAATCCGTAGCGATCGGGCAGGATGTTCTTCCGGGGGTTTTGCATCTCCAGTGGCGACAGGCGGGGATCTGGTTTAGCGGGGCGCATGGCGAAAAAGCGGACGGTCATGTTCCCGACGAGCACATCGCCCGAAAACTCGCCGGCGGCAATCATCAATGTGGTTCCGCGGCTACCGTCTCCCGGCTGGAACTCTACAAACGCATCCTCCAACGGCTCACCGTCCAAGGTGACTGAGCCCGAAACATATTTTGTCGGTGGCCCTGGATCGGCACAACCGACAACTAAGCAGCATCCGACAACGAATAACGACAGAACGTAACGCGACAATTCAAACTCCTTCAACGAGTTGCATGCATAGAACGACTTGAAAAGATTTACTCCAAACCCGTGGACAAACCATCGTCGCGCACGGCGAGTCTCGCTAACGTTGCGATCGCAGCGTCGTCTTGCATAAAGCGAACCGATCCATCAGCAAACATCGCATTCACACCACTCGGATGCGCGGAGTTGAGTGGAATATTTGTCCCGATCGCGCCAATTCCCGTGATGTTGCTCGCGCAGTCCACTTGATCTCCCCAAGTATCTCGACAATTAGGCCAGCCGGTCTTCTCGTTGATTCCATAGCGAATCGTGGTTGCTTGCGATGCACGCCAATCGCCCGAGAGTGTTCCACGTCCGAGGTCCTGGCTGATAGGCACGTTTTGGCTGGTGCCCAAGAACCATCCGTAGGCGAGTCCACCAGCGTTGATCGCAAGTTGCCGACCTTCGCTAGTGTATAAGAAATCGTTCTGTTCACTTACCATCATAGTGTTGCTCGTGCCGTCGGTCACCTCATTGATGGCTGTGGCTCCACCGGCGAACAGCAACCCCGCCGAACTCACCGCGCCCCATTGAGTATTGCCATGTTGCCGGTCGTCGTAAAATCCAACCGCAGTCACTTGCTCGTCGGGTGAATTCGGACTTGCATAACCAGTGATTCCGACATAGTGGTTGGGAGTGATTCCAAGTTTGAGCGCGGGAAGCGGTCCTTCCCATACGTCGTTACCCTCGGTCGTGCGTGTTTGAATTGGCGAGGAAGGGCACAGGTAAATCGACATTTCAGCACTGCCGACCACTTCGTAATTGTGTGGATTGGTCCATCCCGATCCCAAATTCGTAGACTGTCCGCTAGGCGTTTCGCCAAACAACATTTGGTCATAGATTACAGATTGCTCGAGATACGGCAAAATAAACGCCGGCCAAGCGCTACCCCAGGCGCGCCCAGTCGCCTTGCCGATCGGAGGCTGGTCAGTAAACGCACCGTGCGGAAACCGATTGACGGCGCTATGAAAATTTTGCATGGCCAACCCGTGATTCTTCAGGTTGTTCACACATTGCGAACGTCGAGCTGCCTCGCGTGCAGATTGGACTGCTGGTAGAAGCAACGCCACCAGCACTCCGATGATTGCGATCACAACAAGCAACTCAACGAGCGTGAAACCAGCAAGTCGGCGTCCGCAGTTTCTCATGATAGATTAACTCCCACATTGAATTGAGATGTGTTTCGAGTGCCGTTTGCCCCACTTATCTATTGACCGGGATTTCTCATTTGGATTGAGCCTGGAGCCGCTCCAAGCCTAAATCGCTCCCTATCTTAACATCGCACCCCCCACCCGCGTCTAGCGCGTGGTGATTTTTGTCCATTTTTGCCCATCCGATGCTGGTAACCGCGAATCGGTTCTCGTCGACCGACGCAGCTTTCGGATCGACATCAACACAGCCTTTATGCCCATAAATACAGCCAGTTGCCGGTCCGAAGCTATCGGCGTGAGGTGTGCGTTCGTCGACTGGGGTGAAGTACGGCAGCGTGTCGCAAGTGGGCGGTCGGCGTTTCACAACGAGGCAACTTGACATGCTGGGAGAATACATCTTTTGCCACGCCAGTGCCAAGAACATACAATAGACCGGCAGTTTACGCGGCTCGTGAGGAGCATTATGAACGCACAAGCAGACATTGTATTTCCCATCTTTTTTGGCGTCTGGATTCTGCTCGGCATATTCTCAGCTGCATTCTTCTTTTTCAATAATGATGCCGCTCTGAAACGTAAAGTTTATCCACCTTTTGTAGTTGGCGTTGGCATACTTTTTCTAGTCTTTGGTGCATTGACGGGGTTTGCAAAACACCCATTCATTTATGTCCTGGTTCCCATGGTGGGTTTGATTACGTTCTTGAACCTACGCAGTACGAAGTTCTGCGATTCATGTGGCAAGACGCTGTTCAACCAAAGTCCTTTTGCACCCGCGAAGTTCTGTTCAAGATGTGGAGCAAATCTGGAAGGATGAGGTTATCTGCCGATACTCTAATGCGAGTATTACTCGTCCGATAACGCACTTTCCTTCGGTTGCGCAGGTGGCCACCTTTGTCCGGTACGTACGCCGGTGGACTTAATGCGGAATTCAATCTCCGTTGACTTGCCGTCAAACACCGTTACGCCCTCTGTTTCGAGTTCATTGCCCGCAAGGACCGAACGTGGGCTGATGCTGGAAAGATACGGGTAGTTCCTCCCTGGCGGCACTCGGATCCGAAACCGCCCCTCTGCGTCCACATAGACGGCCTCGATCGCAGCGCCGCTCTTGGGGCGGGCGGGACCATAAACGCCGACAGTAATTCGCTGACCCTGCGCGAACGCGACCGGATTCCCCGCTTCATCGATTACCCGTCCCTCGATGAAGCCGCCATGGACCAGTTGCAGATCCGCATCCTCGATTTCTTGGCCCTTCATCGCCGGCAGCGCATCGATGGCGTTTGCCGTCCAACCGTCCACCTCGACAAAAACATTCCAGTTTGCAGGTGACAAACCGACGAATTTGTAACGACCATCGGCATCAGTTGTCGCGGTGCCCCAGCGCCGCCGTAGCTCCGACTGGTTTGGACCTGTAATGTCGGTAGCTTGAGCATGGATACGTACTCCGGCAGCAGGTTCGCCAGTGTTACGATACGTGACGCGTCCCGCTATCGCACAGGCCGGTTCCACGAGCGCGCTAACTTGCTCAATTTCGTCGGTCAAACGCTTGTGATCTAGCAGCCAACCGAGGGCCAATGCGATGATTGCCGTAACCAGCCCCAAGTCCCAAATTCGAAAGCGGACACGCATCGAAAGTACCTATTGTGCGAAATCGGGGCGGTAGCGGAAAACTGCTCATGCTATTCCGGCTTCACCGCATTCGTTTGTTTTGCCTGTTCGTTGACCGCCGAGTGTGCGCCGTGGCCGATTGCGGCATTGAGATCGTTGATGGAGTTGGAAACCACCTTCCCATCGCGACCCACAATTATGTCAAACGGCATCGAATTCACGCCAAACATGCGAGTGATCGCACCACCCCATCCTTGTGGTTCACGGATATTGTTGAACGGCATTCCATATTCCTTGAGGGCAGACTTGAATGCCTGCTCGTCGTCGTCCAGGCTGACGAAAATGATCTCAATGTCCTCGGCGTCATAACCTGACAGTTTTTCAATGTGAGAGGACATCTGCCCCATGCACGGTCCGCAGGAAGTGGCCCAGAAATGGAGCAGCACTACTTTGTTGGCGAGCTGTTTGGAGGATATTTTACGACCAGCGTCGGTGACGGCAGTAAAGTGTGGTGCTACATGACCTTTCTTTAGCTTAGGCTCTCTACTCATCGCCGCAGTGAGGTGAGCTAGAATGTCGTCGGCATCATCGCTTGCCGCCCGAATGCCGATGCCATCACACCATGTCCTAATCATGCGTTTGTCCGTCATAGAGATTGACTCTTCATGGAGCAGCGCATGAACTGCTTCGGCTGCGTTCGAGTTACCGCTGCCAGATAGCACAACACCCGCAAGGAATCGCACGATCGGGTCACGATGCTTCGCCATTGCTGAAGAAACCGCCTGTCCTCGCTCGTGGGTCAGCAGCGAAGTCAGCATCTTAAGATTCGCGGAGTTCTCTCCATCTCGAAGCGAAGCAACAACGGACTCTATTTCTGCCGGTACAGAGTCTAAGCCATCCGCGAATTCTCGAATGACCGCTTTCGCCGGCGCGTCAATCGACACATCGCGTTCCTCTGCCATGCGGCTGAACTGATCGAAAGGGAACGGTTTGACGTCCGCGGCCGTGTCACCAAACGCAACCGATGACGCCCAGAAGAAAAGTAAAGCGAAACTGAGACATCTCATAGCATGTCCTCGTAATGGAAGCGGAACCTCATACCAGTACGGGCCGCAAACGTGTGTTCAAGACGTCCAAAAACGTCCGGTCAGTAGCGAGCGCAAATCTGTAGCATTGTTGTATATCCGGCTGCGTTTTGCCACCCAATTATTCGGGCCAGTGATGCCTGTCCGCTGCAGAGAGATGGGTTGCAAACTGCGCTGAGATTCATCGACCGCCGCTACCTACGGATTGGCATCGACACAGTCTGAATCATCTATCGATCCGACCAGAGCTATCCATGTGAAGTGTGAGGTGTAGGCAAATTAGCCCTAGGCGTCACTCGTGATCAACGAAGCTGAGAATCCAAACCGCCTCACGGGCTAGCATGCTGTCTGATTGCCTGGCTACGAATCGGATCGCATTTTCCAGCGGAGGATCGATTAACTCGGCTCTCGGATACTCGCCGGTATCCTCCGCTAGCTTCCTGAATGCTGAGATCAGCAGTTCGAGGCCCTCATCGGACTTGAGCGCACACGAGCGAAAGGTAGCGACTAACCGTGACCCACTTCGCACGTCGAATCCAGTTTCACCGCTTATGTGTGTCCAATACTCTTGGGCAAGCTTGATGTCGTTGGGAGACGAGGCAAGTTTGGACTTCAGTTCGGTGGCCACCTTGTGCCATTCACGATGCGTTTGATCTGTCACAATGAACTCAATTCGTAGGATCGGTTAGCTTTGAGCGTAACCCAGGTTCATCGGGCGAGTGAGGTTCGGCACGGGACCACGGAATATCCGCCGCCAGGACGCCGATGGGCAGCCTCGCGGCTCATGCGAGCTTTGCTACTGACGGATGGAGCTGCATTGCGGCTATCGCAGAGTAACCCCAGAAATCGCTGCCTTAAGTTGACGGCGACCCTCGTCGGTCACTTCTGTTCCTCGGATGCCTACGTCTTTGAGTTGAGATAGCCCGCGCAGGTGACGGATCCCGGCGTCAGAAACCGCCGTGTTGCCGAGTTGAATCTCTTGCAGGTTCTGAAGTTCCCTCAAGTGCGCGAGTCCCGCATCGGTGACCTGCGTGTCCTCCAATTCCAGCTGCCGGAGTTCGCGCAGCGCAGTCAAATGTGACAGGCCAGCATCACTCATTTGGGTACCCGCTGCGTCAAGTTCCTTAAGGCTCATTAGGCGACCTGCGTGGGATAGACCTACATCTCGTAGATCGCTCCGCGACAGCTTCAGGTTCTCGAGGTTCGTCAGCTGTTGTAGGTGGGTGAGCCCTTCCCCTACTAGCCGAGTGCCTTGTAGGTCTAGGCGATTCAGTCGAGACATGTCCTTGAGGTGAACCATCGCCCCATCGCCTACCAGTGTGTCCGGTAGGTCAAGATGCTCGATCGAGCGTAGCGAAGCAAGGTGCGCGATGCCGTCGTCGCCGATTGGTGTCCGGTCAAGTGCGAGCGAGCGCAGCTTCTTCAAGTGGCTCAAGTTGGCGAGTCCGTCGTTGGTGATGTTTGCATCCTCTACAATCAGCACCAGCAGTCCGGGCAAGTCTGCTACGTACGCGAGTTCCGTGTCAGAGAAATGGCCCCCCTTCATGCCGACGCGCTGCACGCTATGGAAAAAATCCTCGCTGAGCGACTCCCGCAACCATAGAGGCCACGGAGATTCGCCTGCGAAATTGGTGCTGCCTCCGCGACCGCTGATCTGGTAGTCGTAGTAGACAGCTGCTCCAGCGTTTCTGAGACCCTCGACTGCACGGCGCTGCGTACGTGCCGCAGCGCTGTACAGGGCGATCCAAACGGCAACCGCCGTAAATACAACGACCAGTGATCTCAAGCTGAATTTAAGCCGCTTGTGCATTCTATTCAGTCCACAATGGAGCTACCGTCAGCGGGAAACTCATCAAATTCCCGGCGTCGACGTCAACTACAGCATACCTGAAAATGCTACGCCTTCATCAATCGAGGCAACTTACGAATCGGCATCGACACGGCCTGGATCATTCATCAATCTATCCTACTGCCGACCGGAACTTTCCGCGTGCGTAGCTAGAACGTAGGCTGGGTTCGCCTTAAGCGTAACCCAGCTTCATCGGATGTTAGACTATCGAAGGCGCGCAGTTCGGAAGTGCTGGGTTACCCCTGAAGGCTAACCGAGACTACGACTATGGTAGAATCTCCGCATGAGTCGAACGAAGCAACACCCGCGATTCTCGCTCTTGAGCTTGGTGATCGTCGTTGCTGGTGTGGCACTGGCGCTGACGATTCTCAAGTTGTCGCGAGAGAACCAGGCACTTCGTACTGAGTTGGCCGGTTACCACGCGGAACTCGGTGTGTTGGATGATCGCTTCCCCGACCGCTTCACCGCGATTCGCGTCCAAACCGAGGACACGCTCATCCGTCGAACGTGGAAGTGGCGACTTCGGCCTCCCCCGGGCTCGAATGCTTACCTATCGATGGCCGCCGGTCCGATTCCGCTCACCGGCCATCTTCCTCCTCAGTTCTCGATACCGCTCCTGCCTGAGCAGGAGCACGTTGTCGACGTGGTAGCCGCGCTCGACTCGCCCACAGGTCTATGGCGCGTGGCACTCAGTTGGCGACGTGACGACGGGCGCGTGCATACGCAGGTGTGGGAAGTTGATATCGATTGGGGCAAAGGAGCGCGCCCCGGTGGTGCTGACATCGACGTGTTGGAAGGCGTCAGTTTCCGAACGCAATTCCTGCCAACCGCTCAGCGAACCGTGGTGGCAAGAGTCCGAGACCCAGCGACGACTTCGACGCAGGCTCCTGGTTTCATGCTCTGGGTTGGACCAAAGTAGCACCAGAGGTGGAATTAGTCCAAATCCTAGTCGACGAGTAGCCAGAGGCAGTCACTACGAAGACAGTATTCTGTTCACGAAGCAAAGTGTGACTCAGTCGTCAGATGTTTCGCTCATTAACTCTTTAGAATTTCCTTGCGAGCGGTTGCACTGACCGGTAAGCTTGCGTTCACTCGATGCCTAGTTTGCGCGTTGTTCGATCAGATACCTGTTGTGCTTTACTCAGTTACGTGCTTGAGAGCCAGTCTGCATGCTCCGAGCAGCACTTACAAATCCAACCAAACGTCGACCTGTTTTTTCATCTGGAGGAGAACTTCATGAGTCATGCTTTCAAGAGTCCAACCAACGCCGTGCTTTCTTTGTTGGCTTCATTCGTCGTCTCGGCAACTGCTCATGCACAACTGTTCAATAACTTCGGGGCGGGGGACACCTTCAAGGCCACCGGTCGCGTTCTTCAGGGCCCAGGAGTCGGCACGATTGGCGACGTCAACCAAGCGAATCAGTTCACGGTTGGCTCGGTTGATTCTGTGTTCTTGGGTGCTGTGCTGGGCATCAATTCGACGGCCACGGGTCAAATCGACGTCATCATTGCTGCTGACGCAGGAGATACGCCCGGAGCGACACTCCAGACGGAATCGGTAAACGTCGTTGCCCTTGGTGAGCAGACTATCACCGCCTCGTTCGATGGCTCGTTGGAGTTGGATGCCAACACGGACTATTGGATTATCGCGGACGCGGAGGGGAGCTTCGACGGTAGTTGGCGATTCAATTCAATCGGTGATATGGGTCTCACAGCTGGCCAAACGGAAGGTAACGCATGGAACGTGCGGAACGACGATGAGCGTTACGCCATGAGGATACAAGGTCGCGAGATTCCCATTCCCGAACCGTCTTCGGTAGCGCTGCTGGTGAGCGCGCTCGTTGTCATGTCCGCGAGCCGACGCGTGCCCCGCTAACTGCTCTCGGGCACAGCACGTAGGCTGGGTTACGCCTGGCGGTTGACCCAGCCTACGACTGTCGTCCCGATGCTGGAAGGCTCCGATTTTGCTTGAAGGTGCACGATGTGGGAGCTAGGCTGAAAGTAGGTGCTCTTGTTCCTATTACAGGCTACTCCTACGGCGGTTTGTTACGCATGATAATACGACGTGATTCGATTCTATCGATTCTTTGCTCGGCCTTCAGTTTGTTTTTCACGCTCGGCATCGGCCCGACCGCCTGTCTGGCTGTAGAAGCCAGTACTGGCGAAGTGCGCCGAGCCGACCCACGGTCTGGCGAGCCGGTTCCCGTGGATCCCGCTCAGATCAAACCGGGGAAGATCTATAGTCATTTCAGTCCGCGACACAATCGCTACGTGTGGGCGTACGCGGTCGAAGGGGGTGGATTCTCCTACGCACTAGGCCCAGGTTCGACGGAGCTGCCCGAGAACTTCGATCTCGCCACCTCGAGTCGCGAAACACAGCAACTCGTAGAGGAAGCGGCCGGCACGTGGTTCGAGAAGAGCCGCACCGAGGCGAGCAAGATCTACGTGCGACTCGGGACGGACGGACGCTGGGAAGTCGTCCCGACGCGGACGATTCGCTCGCACTACGACCTCGACAGCGGCCTGCGCTGGGAGTGGCACGGTCGACGGCGCGTGTCGGTGCTGAACAGCCGCGGCTACCACTGGGGCTTCAACGGGAAGTCGTATGTTCCAGCGTCGAGTCCTGTGGTGTTGGGACCTCACATCAGTAGCTCGTGTGCCTGCGTGCATTGACTCCTCGGGATGAATTCTCGTTCCGCTGCCGAGCCGTGACTTCTAGCGCACTGCGCCGCCTTTAGCTTTTGGACGGCGAAGATCGCGATCCGTTTTCGTTTCTCAGCACCGACCTGCGTTAGCCGCTTGCTAGGTTTCTTGGGTCGCCAAAGTCAACGTGCCGATGCAGGGATGCGAACGTTCGGGCACGTCAAGTGAATAGCAAAGTAGCATTCGTTCGAAGAGCGCTGGGTCGATCGCGCAACAGTTTCGTGCAGGATTCGAGAATATCCTTGACGTAAATGCCCTACCGGCTCAAAAATGAATAGCATTGAGGCATATTCATCATTCTTCAACCGGAGCAGAACCAATGAGAAGCATTCGGGGTGCAGCGTTTCTAGCTGGTACGGTGGTATGGTCCACGATTTTTCTGGCACCTAGCTCTGCTCAAATTACCCTTGACCAACATAGATTCGCGCTCAGTGCAATATTGGAACAGCTATCGACGCGCGACGGGGATCCAGTTTACGATTTCTATGTTGATGTGCGTCCATTCCTAAGCGATCCCGCAGACGTGGAGTCACTCATCGGGCCCGACGGTACGATTGCGACTGCGGATGTTCTTCTGGACAGACACGTGATCCAAGGTGAAAACCTCTCGCTATCCGCCGCGCAAGCTGCTTTCACCGGAGTGTGGACGTTTACCGAACGTCGAGATACTGAACTGCTGGTGTATGAGTTCACACTTCCGGAAATTACAACTGACCTGTTTCCAGAAACTCCTACAATCGTCAGCCCGATGCAAGGCGATACGGTTGGGACTGAGTTCTTGGTCGACTGGGAGTACGCGAGTGGCGTGGAACCCAATGGTTATTTGATAAGTGTGCAGGGTTTAGGCGGAGGAGCAAGAGCCTTTGACCCAATCGACAACACGTCGCAGAACGTTACGGCAAGCTTAAATCCAGGATTCTCCGAAGCGGACTTGACGATTCGAGTTGGAAACCCGGAGTCTCAACGGTTTGACATCATCCCAGTAACTCCAGGCGGAGACGCGATGTTCTCGTTCAGAGCTCTGTCGATTACGGCGATGTCACAACCCACTACTGTCACCTTACGAATCCCTGAACCGTCCACAATCTTGTTGTTGGGAATTGCGGCGCCGTTGTTGATCACGAGGCGGCGCAGACTGATCAACTGATAGGGGCATCAGCCGCCACGCGTCGCGTACTGCTCACGGTAGTCGAACTTTCCTTGTTCGATTAACTGCTTGAAGCCATCGACGTCGCGCCGATGCGGGAATCCAGCCGCTGACGCAGAGTCGGACGTGATCTCTTATCGAATCGCGGTAAGCGAGGACAATTGATGCGCCGTTTTTGTGCACGTTTGGAGATTATCCTTGACGTAAATGCACTACGACCTCAAAAATGAAGAACATTGAGGCATTTATTCATTATTTTTCAATCGGAGCAGAACCAATGACAAACACTCGATCGACGAGACGACGGATCTTCGCGTTGCTGGCGATCCTGCTTGGCGTCGCCAACGCGACACAATCCTTTGCACAAAATACGTATACACTAGCTGCCTCGCTGGAGCAGCTCGCGACGCGCAATGGAGACCCAGTTTACGACCTATATGTGATCATCAATACACTTACTGGTACCGACGCCGTGGTCGAGTCGTTGACTGCGCCGGACGGCACTGCTGGTATCGAATTCTTTCCTAACAACGCCCTCGCACTAAGAGCCGAGAATCTCTCATTGCTGGCCGCCCAATCTGTCTTCTCCGGCACCTGGACTTTCACCGAACGACGCGGCCTTGAGCTGTTTGACTACGAGTTTACACTGCCAGAGATCACACCTAATCTGTTTCCAGAGACGCCAACAATTGTTAGCCCGGCACATGGCGATACGATTATCGGAACTGAATTCGTGCTCGACTGGGAGTACCCGAGTGGTGCGGAGCCCAGCGGTTCTGGGGTCGGATCACAGGGTTCCGCGGGCGTAAGCGTTGTCGAGCTTCAGACGATCGACAACACCTCGGCGAACGTTTTGTTGGAGTATGATCCAAGCTTCTCCGAAGGGGAGTTAACGATTCGAGTCGGGAACCAAGGCTCCCAGGACCTCGACGTTATTCCCGTAACCCCAGGCGGAAACGCGACGTTCTCGTTTGAGTTCTTGGGGATTACGGCGACTTCTGCGCCGGTTACGATCACCGCACGGATTCCCGAGCCGACGACGATCCTACTGTTGGGGATTGCGGCGCCTTTGTTGATCACGAGGCGGCGCAGACGAGTTGCCTAACAAACCTCAGCTACCGCTCACCGCGGACTGTTCGGTGTAGTCTTTCCTTGTTTGATCAGAAGGTTGAAGCCATCGACGTCGGTGTCGTACGCGTGCGGTAGCCTAACAACATGCCGCACAATACGAGCGCCAGTGATAACGCCCCCGGCTCTGGAACGGTTGAAACCAGAATATCGCCCAGACGGAAGCCATCGCCGGTGGTGTTGCTGGGGTCCCAGCTGATTCTCAATTCGTCTGTGCTGGCGAGCGTTGCACCTGGCAGCGGAATCAGACCGTCGGAATAAGTCAGCCCGTCGAGCGGAACCGTCTGACTGCCGATCGATAGCAGCGCGGAATCGTTCGGACCGAAATCGACGAGTTGAATGCCGTCGATTAGCAGCGGCTCGTTGAACGACATCGCGATCGCCTCGGGGACGACTTCTCCGGACTGCATGGCGAAGTCGATTTGCAGTGGATCGTTGCCGGGCAAACTGTCAACGCCAAGCAGATCAGCGTCTGCGTTGCCGCCAAACACTGCCGGCACGGCGCCGGCCGAGGCTGACAATTCTACTTGCAAGCTGGACGTAAGGTCGTCGAACACCGGCGCAGTCGCCGAAGGGAAGCCAAACACCGTGCCCCGTCGTTGCGTCGAGGTGTTCCCTACCCCTGCGCTGACCGTCGTGCCAATCGAGAAGCAGAGCTGTGACGTGGACGCGACGTACACACCCTCCGAGCCATCGTCAAAGACGGCGCGAAAGGCGAGTTCGAGTCCCTTGGTGAACGCGGTCCCCTGCTTCACCGCCAGTCCGCGGTGGCCGAGTTCCAAGTCGATCACGACCTTGCCATCGAGCAATTCGCCCTCGGCGGCGACGGTGTTGATCTTTCCGCAATGAGTCAAGAATAGGCCGAGTTCTTCACCTGACGCGTCGGTCGCCAAAAAGGCCGTCGAGCCTCCGACGGTCGAAGAAGCATAGAAATCGCGGAAGTTGCCGAAGATCGTCGGGTGCGGCGTATTCACATCAGCCACGACATTGACCGGTCCGGTCGTGCGTTGAAATACGCCCGCCCGCGGGCCATCATCGTAGTTGAACGAAATCGTTTTGCCATAGAGCGACGGTCGCGACGAAACGGCGAAGCTCGAACTGGTATAGGGCGGACTAGAGAAACTAAACGCATTGCCAACCGTGCTGTTGAACTGCGCAATGTCCGTGATAAACGGCGCGAAGCCGGTCGGGGTATCGAAGTTTCCCGCTTGACCGGGGATCGGCACATTCTCGTCGGCGATCGTGGTGACGGTCCCGGTCTCTTCATCCCAGCGATAGATTCCGTGAGGCAGGTCGCTGCTGCTGGTGCCAGGAAACCATACCCCCATGAACGCGATCGATCCGCTGGTGTTGCTGCTATTCAAGTTGTGATCCAGGTACGCATCGTATTGACTGAAGGTATGTCCCGATTCATCCGGAACGGGCGTGCTGAAGTCAACTCGCACGATCGGTGCACTCGAACCTTGGACGGTCGCAATATGAATATTGTTGCCGCCGGTTAACGATCGGCGCGGATAAGCAACGCGGCCATCGAAGATCGTCGGTGACTGTTGAAAGTCGAATCCGTCCGTCACCAGGCCGCTGCCGAATGTGTAAAACGCGCCGGTCTCTTGCGAGCCACTGGTGCGACCTGCAAACGCCACCTCGGTCCCATAGATCGTCGGGTCGCTAATGATCTGGGTCACCGGACCGCTCGCACTTGCTTTCTCGACGAGTAGGATCGACCCGCCGGGTGTTACACGATCCACGCGTTGCTGCCACGCGTTACTCGAATCCAGGTATCCGGCACGATAAGCCACCTGACTTTGGTTGATCGCCGGTCGACCGAACAGTCGGTACTTGGTTTTTAGCGATTCGCCCGGCACTTGAGTCGTCGAATCGACAACCTTCTTGTATTGAAAGCTGACGGTAGCTGCGGCCGTGCTATTGCAATACTGCGCAACAACAAAGCTCAGAACTGTCCAGGCACATGAATATCGCCGCAGAGCCCGGCGCGTAGGCAGAGGTAGATGGAACATTAGCGTTCCCCCAGCGAATTAGAAGAGAAGCAGAGCAATGGCTCGGCAGCTCATTCTACGCCTGGATCGCGAAAGTCCATACCTTTTTCTGCTGAAACTCTCACCTCACCGTCTCAGAACGATCCGAACCAACAGTCTCATGCGATGTCGAATCGACGTTAGCCGCCACTCGCTGCGTACTGCTCCGCGTAGTCGAGCGTCCATTGCTCGATCAGCTGCTTGAAGCCGTCGACGTCGGCGTCTTTGAGCAACTGGTAGTGGTTGCGGCTGAAGTTTTCTTTGTTGCGAACGGCGCCCTTGGCTTGCAGGTCGATGACGTGGTATTGGCTGTACGGGCTGATCGTCATCGCCAGGCGGCTGAACAGCGAGTCGCGCCGACCGGCGTTCAGCGACAGGTCGTCTCGTCGGACGGCGGCCCCCCAGCCCTTGTCGTCGACGACCGTTTCGAAGTCGAAACCCGGGAAGTTGTCCGCCAGTTGTTTCAGGCAACCTTCGATGTGGTCGGTGAGGTCGCGCCGGTACTGCGAATGCAGACGCTTGCATTCCTCTTCGGAGAGGGCCTTGGCGGCGGCCTCGGCAGCCTCCGCATCGCGGGCCTGCTGACCGCGCTCCGTGGCGCGGTGGAGTCGTTCTTTGAAGTCCATGGGCGGCGGCGCTGGATGGGGCTCGAAGTGCTAGCGGTTACTTGATCATAGTACGCGAGAACCACTAGATTCTCCAGGGCCGCCTGAATGACGAAGTAACCAAATACCCAAGAAATCCGGTCAGCACGCACCAGTTCGTCATTAGGTGTTTCGTCATTCGTCATTTCGACGCTGCTAGCACACGGTTCACAAATAAACCCGACGATCGGCGAAATAGGTTCAATTTCCCTCGGCCGCACAGCCGATGCTAACTGAGTGCGAAGGGGGGCGTTGGGTCGTGACGACTCGGCGTAGGTGCCTGGTCGCGCGTGGGGAGAATTGAAAATCAGCGAAGGGAAGGAACCCTCGACGATGCAGCATACTCATTTGAAGATTTATCGGGGCCCGGCAGAAGTGCCGACTCCCGTCCAGACCGACGAAGACGTCGTTACCGTGTCGGTCGGTGAAGCTCTGCCATTGATCGCCGATGCGATCGCCAGCGAACGGACGTGGCTCAAGGACTTCGAGAACGACGACATCACGATTTCGCGCGACTTGTACGAAGTGTTGTCGGCGTATCAGTACTTCCGGCGTCCGTCGGCGTAACTGACAAGCCACAGAGATCAATCAAAACAGCCCGGCGAAAACTCGTCGGGCTTCTTTTGTGCGCGGGGTTCGCTACTCGTCTGATGACTCTTCAGTTGCAACGGTCGTCTCTGCCGGTGCATGCTTTTCGAACCACGCGAGCGTGTGTGCCACTTTGGTAATCAGCTGACTAGGTCGAATGACAATGCCGTGCGAGGCGCCCGGGATCTCAACCAATGCCGTCTCGACTTTACGCAGTTTCAGCGCGTGATAAAGTTGCTTTGCCTCCGAAGGTGGTGTGCGGAGGTCGTCGGTACCGACCATCAACATGGTGGGCGTTTTGATGTTGGACGCCAACACGATTGGTGAATCGCGAAGATATCCCTCGGGGTTTTCCCACGGCAAGCCTGGATAGCGATTGTTGTGATACGCATAGTAATTATCAGCGATCAGTGTTTTGCTCAGCCAATTGATCACCGGTTTGACGACGACCGCCGCGCGAAACCGATCGGTATTGCCGACAATCCAAGCCGTCGAAGTACCTCCGGCGCTGCCTCCCGTGACGTAGAGTTGATCGGTGTCGATGAAGCCGCGCTCAATCACCACGTCGACGGCCGACATCATATCGTCGTAGTCGTGTCCGGGGAAATCGTGGTAGAGCAGGTTTCCGAACTCCGCGCCGTAGCCTGTACTTCCGCGCGGATTGGTGTAGAGCACAACGTAGCCGGCGGCGGCACTCAGTTGAACGTCGGCTCCGAACCAACGACCGTAGTTGGAAATCGGTCCCCCGTGAATCAGCAGCATCAGTGGGTACTTCTTCCCCGAATCGAAGTCTGGCGGGGTGACAATCCAACCTTGAATCTTCCGACCATCGAACGAGGACTCGAACCAGATCTCCTCTTTCTTGCCGAGTTGGCGATGATTGAGCAAGTCGGCGTTGAGGTCGGTGAGTTGACGGACCTCTCCGCCTTTCGCCCGGAAGACCACATCGGCAGGTCGATCTTCGCTGGCCTTCGTGTAAGCGATCGACCCATCGACAGAGGTCGTATACGACCCACGATTGCTCGGGCTCCCCACGGTCGCCCCGCCCACGTCGTTGGCAATCTTCACGTGGCTTTCACCTGACAAGCTGTCGGTCCCCAGCAGGAGTTCGCCGTGATTCTCATAGAGAAAATAGACGTCGCGGCTATTGGCATGCCAACGGATGTCTCGCAGGTCTCGGTCGAGCGTTTGTTTCTGCCATCGTGGATTGCCACCATCTGCGTCCATCAGGTAGAGGTTCGTTGTTTGGTAAGTCTGCATCTTGTCGTCGTAGCCGAGGTACGCGATCGTTTTGCCGTCGGGCGAAACGACAGGTGAATGATCGGGACCGTTGCGATCGGTGAGTTGCTGGATTGAACCATCGACGACCGACACCCGATAGACTTCCGAATTGCGATACTCGTACTCCCACTCTGGGCTACGATTGGCAGAGAACAACAGAGACTCGCCGTCGGGCATCCAACTAGTCGGGCCGCGGTGATGGAATTCGCCGTCAGTGATCTGGCGCGCCGTACCACCGTCGGCTGGAACGACGAACAGCTGGTGGTAGCCGGGCTTGCGCTGGCCCTTGCCATCGTCTTCGTGCTTGAGCATCGTGATCACGCGCGGCGGATCGGCCCATTGGGCGCCTTTGGGCTTGGTGGGTTCGTCGACCAGCTTCTCCGGTTTGCCGGCGACGAACATCGAAAAAGCGATCGACTTGCCGTCTGGCGACCACTCCAGTGACGAAGGCGAGGCTTCTAGTTGAGTGAGCCGCGCCTGCTGGCCCGTGTCGAGCCACAACAGCGTGATCTCGTTGCCGTCGAGGCCTTCGGTGACGTAGGCGATCCGCGTGCCATCGGGCGACCAACGTGGCGACGACTCGTCCGCATCGGTCGACGTCAACTTACGATGCGCCGTGCCGTTGGTATTCACCACCCACAGCCGACCAACGCGTCGGTCGCGCATGATGTCCATCGATTTTCGGACATAGACGACCTGCCTTGCATCGGGTGAGATCTGCGGCTCGGTCGCGTACTCAAGCTGGAAAACATCCAGCGGCTCAAACTTCTGGGGCTCTGCGGCAACAGCCGAGGCGAGGCTGCCGCAGAGCCCAATCAAGACAAACAAGCGGGCGATGGTGGAAAACATGATCACTAGATGGAAAGTGGAACGGGCGGTAAGGAGCTTTCGATGATACTCCAGTCGCGCGTCCGTTTCCATCACCGCTCGCTGCAAAGCAACGTCTACTCGTCGGTTTCAAAACCTGATTGCACCAACTGTTTTCGCACCGCCAACACGACGGCATCGCCGAGCGTGGCCTCGCCGGCTTCTTCAGCCAAACGCGCTCGCTCCTTCTGGAGATAGGCTTCGCGTTCGGCGGCCAGCTTGTTGATCTTTTGCTGCAGCTGCTTGCGATCGGCCACCTTTTGCTTGACATACGCCTCGCGTTTGTCGGCGGCGATTTTCTGCAGCTCGTCGGGCAGATCTTCCTCTTTCACTTTCGAGAGAATGTCAGCGTCCTCCATGAAGGTATCGACCACACAACGGCCGAAGTTGGAGTAGGCTTTGCCTGCCTTGATTGCTGCCCGTGACACAGCCACGCTTTCACTGAGTGTTTCCGCGTTGGTGTCTTGCGCTAACTGGTTGCCACCATAAGCGCCGCGTTGCTCACGTGTGCCGTACCACAGATAGGTCTTATTCAGGTCGGCGTTGAGCTTGAGAATGATCTTGTCTTGCGGGCAGTCGATGTGTACCAGTTCTTGATCCTGATCGATGTTGAAGAACTCGCCCTCCGCCAGCAGCGCGCCGTCACGCCACTTGCCGTTGACGCCGGTGGAGTGATTACCGCAGTGAATGGTGTTGACAATCACACCGTTTTCGATGGCCCGCTTGCAACTCTCTCGATAGTCGACCGAGCCTTGTGTGAACGGCTCGTTGCCAGCGATGAAGATCGCCTTGTAGCCGTTGCTTTCCTGCGACCAGTCCAGCCGCGTGAGTGCCTCGTCGATCACCTGACCGCAGTACTCGTCGCCGCCGCTGGTGGATAACGCGAATAGCGCTTCGGAGAGCTTATCGAGGTCGTCGGTCAACGGCACGACTTGACGGATGTAACCCTCGGCAGCGGGCAAACGAGTGTTGCCATACTCGAACAGTGCTACTCGCAGGATTGGCGTCTGGCCGTTTTTCTGCGCCTTGGCAAACTGCTGGACGATCGTCCATAGCTGGCTCTTCGCCTGGCTGATCAGCCCATCCATCGAGTTGGACGTATCGAGCAAGATCGCCACATCGACCGCGGCGCGATGGCCTTTGAATGGCGGTTTCGCCGGAGCTTCAACCTTTGGCTCTGGTTTTTCGACGGTGATCGTTACCTTGTGAGCCACTGCTGTCTGCGCGATTGCCAGCGATAGCAATCCCAGCAGCATCCCAACCGTCTGTCTTTTGTGCAACATGATCTCGTTCTCCATGCGTTCCCAGGAAAAGTAGCCGAACAGCGAGTTTGACGATGTGCGCCAAACGGGAGTTCCCAACTTTTTTGGACATTCGCCAAAATGCTGCCGGCAGGCGGAATCCCGCTGTGTTTATGGTACGCATTCCCATCCACACGGAATGTAACGAGGTTGTAACGGAAGCGGTCGGAATAGCCTCACGCAGAGTCGCGGAGACGCAGAGGTGGACTGCAGCTAGAGAAGCAGCGCAGTGTTGGCTCAAGAACGGAAGGTAAAGTCTTGCCTGAACAAGCAATGGGCCTAAACAAGTCGAGCTCCACTCAGCTAGTCACTAGCAAGGACCCATTTCCACATTGCGATAATAAACTGTGAAAATGCCATCTCTTCCGAATAGAATTCGGACGCTTCGCCCTGCGATTGAACCTGAAAAACTGTTGGGTCGGTAGCCGTGCGATCTACCGACCTGTAGGCCCAGCGCACCACGCACTGGTTCTCCTCCATGAAGACAATGTAATCACCAGCAGACTCGAATGCACCCAACGGAAGCCACTCGTTGTAATGTGTGTTGAGCCAATGCCTCCCAGCGACGCGAAAATAGGCACGCATCGAGCTTGGTATCACTTGTCCGTGCAAAGCGGAGTCGATTTCGACCTCGGACATGCCGTCAGTCTGCGCCAACGGCTCTGACAACGTTTCATCGAACTGAGTGGTGAACCAAGAATCGAAGTCCATTTCATTTGCTCGATAGAGATACTGCCAGCCGCCACTGCTTGGTCAGCCAAGATTCTTAAGGCTCATCCGCGTTCATCTGCGTGCATCCGCGGCCAATTCCTTCCAACGATCACCGCGCACTCGCCTCATGTACAAATTCGACCAGGTAGCGTGCGTTTTCGACGGGTGTTTGTTGCACCACGCCGTGGCCGAGGTTGAAGATGTGACCGGGACGATTGCCGGCGGCGTTGAGGACTTCGGTGGCGCGGGCGGCGATGGTCTTCTGATCGCCCAGCAAGGTTAGGGGATCGAGATTGCCTTGCACCGCGCGATCGTGACCGACGGTCTCCCAGGCTGTCGCCAGGTCGACGCGCCAATCAACTCCGATCACGTCGCCGCCGGCTTCGGCTTGCAGCGGCAGCAGCGCGGGATTGCCGGTTCCAAAGTGAATCAACGGAGTCCCCGGCGTCAGGCCGGCGACGATCTCGCGGATGTGAGGCATGACGTACGTGCGATAATCGTGCGGCCCCAGACAACCGACCCAGCTATCGAACAGTTGCACCGCTTGCGCGCCGGCGGCGATCTGCGCGTTCAGGTAGTGCACGACCGATCGCGCCAGACGTTGCATCAATTCGTGCCACGCCGAGGGTTCGCGATACATGAGCGTTTTCGTGTGCAGGTAATTGCGGCTGCTGCCGCCTTCGATCGCATAGCTGGCCAAAGTGAATGGCGCGCCCGCGAAGCCAATCAGCGGCAGGTTGTCGGGCAAGTCGCGACGTGTTTGCGAAACGGTTTCCATAACGAACTGCAGCGAGTCGAGACTCTCTAGCGCCGACACGCGGTCGACTTCGCTGGCTTCGCGCACCGGGTTGTGAATCTTGGGGCCATCGCCCGCAACAAACTCCAGATCGAGGCCCATGGGTTCCAAGATCGGCAGCAAATCGGAGAAGATGATCGCCGCGTCGACGCCCAGTTTATCGACGGCGGTGCACATCACTTCGCTGCAGAGCTGCGGATTCTTGCACAACTCCAGAAATGTCGTCTGCGCGCGGACGTCGCGATACTCTTGCATGTAACGCCCGGCCTGCCGCATGAGCCAAACGGGCGTGTACGGCACCGGTTCGCGGCGGCAGGCACGCATGAACGGGCTGTCGTGCCACGGTGCGGCGGGATCTTGCGTTTCTGACATGGCGGCATCGCGCGTGAGGCGAATCGACAGGGCTCTCTTGGCAGCGACCAACTCACTGGACTGCTGAGCCATCTCGTTGACGAGATGTCCCATTTTCCCATGCGACGGCTCGAAATCAACGTTTATCGCGTGACTCGTCAGACGCTCACTGGTCGTCGGTCCAATCGAGCCGATCACAACGCGCCGCAGCGCCTCGCGCAGCTCGTCCGCCAGGTCGAGTTGCTCGGCAACTTGCAGCAAGTGTTCCACTTGTTGTGCAGACGTAAACAACGCGATGTCGATTTCGCCATCAGCGATCCGACGAATGTTTGCTTCCAGCGGCCCCAAGTCTTCAGGAAATGCCCAACGATAAATTGAAACCAACTCGACGGCTGCGCCGCGCGCCTCGAGACCTGCGTTCAGACTGACGTTGCTGATGCCATACTCTTGCACCGCGACGTTCAGGTTTACCACCGGCAAGTGCTCATCGAGCGTGGCGAGCACCTCGCGCCACGTGTTTGGCGCGGGCACTTGCAGCGTGGGCTTGATCCCCAACTCGCGCAGCACCGCTAGCGGCTTGGGACCGCGCACAATGGTCTTCACATCGGCGAGCGAATCGAGAAAGCGTTGCATGTCCACACGGCGCTCAATGCGCGCGATCAATTGCCGGATGCCAACGCCAGTCAGAAAAATCACGGCGTCGACCTGCCCAGTGATTAATCGATTGGCAAAATCGATCGACGGTCGGTCTTCGTCAACCGCGACTTCCCGCATGGACGGGCTGACGTAGGAAACCCCCTCGTTCTTTTCAATGAGTCGCACCATGTCGTCGGCGCGCCGACTTTCAAACGCCGCAACACTGAGATTCGAAAACGAGTTTGTAGTCGTGGACATGCAATCGCCGAACGTGAAAGGAATGTTTGATCGCCGCGCGACGACTGCCTCTGCGCCTGCGCTGGACACGTGTTGCTCGCCGACAACAGTCGTCCCTTACGGCTGCAATTTGGCCACGCTGTGATCTACGGAATGCTCATACCAATTCCATACTAATCGTGTGTGCATTAATGCGGTAGTTGGAACGGTTTTTCTGTCGCAATTCGCGAGCGAAAATAGAACTCGCGCAGCGCCTGCGCTGGTTGATTGAGAATTCTTGTCAAGTCTTTTTGAATACTTGTCCTACAATTTTCCGCATTCAAAATCGTCACTAGATTCTTGCTTGACTTCTTTTTCTTTCTGTAGACAATTGGCCTCTTAGTCGTTGTACGGATCTAAGATTGATGCGTAAGGATGCACAAGACGTAGCGAGTGTTACCTTTCAACCGGGCTAAGTTTTGCCTGTCTTTTTATTTACTGGCCGCACTCCCTGAAGAGGAATGTGGCCGGTCGCGGGTGGTTCAAGAGGAGTTTTTTGTTTTCTGTTTGCGCTAAGTGTGCGCGCGGCACAAACTACTGAGCGTCACCTAATGAGCTTGAGTTACTAAGCGTTAGAAAATGCAGTTCGACACAGTCGAACGTCTGCTAGTAGGTTCCAGGAAGGAATTTAGGGGGGCCACAACTTAGGGAGAGACGCTGGGCAGGTGGAGGTTCTCAGGAGCCTGACTCGATGCGGAACGGATACCCCCTCTTATGTTGAACGAATTGCAGTTTCATTGAGTTGTTGATGTACTTGGAGTGCAGAATCTACTTCACCCGAGCTGAGGCGACTACAAATCGGCCCGTCTGACGTACGCTTGCACTCGCCTGGTGAACCAACGACGACAACTGAACTTAGCAGGGATGCTTGAACAAAGGGTCCAAAGCACGAGGCTTTGGACCCTTTGTTCGTACTTGCTTGCGTCTGAAACACTGTTTCTCAGGCACTGATTAATCACCAGTAGCGTCAGAAGTCTCTCTAGTCCCGGCGTGGCTTGGCGACTGCTCCCAACCTCAACCCAGCGATGGTGCTATACTGCTGACAATGACTCGATGTGTATTAGCACTAGGAACGAATCTGGGCGATCGCGAGCAGAACCTCGCGAGCGCATGCCGTGAAATCGCTGCACTGCCTGGCTGTCAGCTGCTCGCGCGGAGCCGCTGGCACGGCACAACCCCAATTGGGGGTACGACCGGCCAAGGTGAGTTTCTCAACGGAGCGATCCTAATCGAAACGCTGCTTCCTGCCACCGAGCTGGCCCACGCACTGCAAGAGATTGAGACGAAACTCGGCCGCCAACGCGTCGTTCGTTGGGACGCGCGGACGATCGACATCGACGTGCTGCTGTATGGCAATCAGATCATTGATTCCCCGGAACTGACCATCCCTCATCCGCGCATGGCGTTTCGCCGCTTTGTATTGGAACCGGCGGTGGAAATCGCTGGTTCGATGATGCACCCCACGTCGGGCTGGACACTGGGAAGTTTACTCAGACATCTGCAAGAATCGCCGCGACTGGTGGTTGTGACCTCCAGAGAGCGCCGACTTGCTAGGTGGCTACAAACGCAGCTTCACGAAGACTGCAGCGCTGCAAAGATTGTTGAAGAGAAAAAAAATGTCCCGCAGACTGGTGTCTTGCAACCCGGCAGAGGTATAGAATTTCTTCACAGCGGCAGCGGCCAACCGCCGGTGATCGTCGCTCAAACGCCTGACGGACTCCTCCGGTGCTCCACCCAGAGTAAGCAGCATTACGAGCAAGTCCGCCCGGCACTGACCATGTGGCTCGACGTGCGCGACGCTGACAAGTTCGCTCAGTCAGTCGGCTGCACGGAATGCCCTACCGAACCAGAACACGCAGATTGGTCGACTTCGACAGAATTTGAGCCGCTGGGCCTGGGCCCCGTGTGTCGGATTACTACGGACGACCCCGCGACCGTCATGCAAGAAGCAGCAGCCGCAATCCGTTGCATTTGGCCCGATTTGCTTTAGCCACCCGCCTACTCCAAGACAAACTGATTCCCAATGCCTTCCCTAGCAACCACGCAGTTGATTCACTCAGCACAAGAAGCACGTGCGGCGGTCGAGTCCGCCAAGCAGTCTGGCGAATTGATCGGCTTTGTGCCGACCATGGGGGCATTGCACGAAGGCCATTTGAGTTTGGTCGAGGCCTCGCTAGACGCCTGCGACCGAACGGTGGTGAGCATCTTTGTGAATCCCACCCAATTTGGACCCAACGAAGATTTAGATCGCTACCCGCGCGACCTTGAACAAGATCTGCAGCGACTGGAAAAACTGGGCTGCTGGTTGGTGTTCGCGCCTTCGACCGAGGAGATGTACCCTCCGGGCAGCGAAACGTTGATCGACGTTGGTTCGGTTGCCAGCACTCTGGAAGGTGCTGCCCGACCGACGCACTTTCCCGGCGTCGCGACGGTGGTCCTTAAACTGTTTCAGATCATACCCGCCGATCGGGCCTTTTTTGGTCAGAAGGACTATCAACAGACATTGGTCGTCAAACAACTGGTTCGCGATCTGAGCGTTCCGACCGAGGTGGTCGTCTGCCCAACCATCCGCGAGCCGGACGGCTTGGCCATGAGTTCCCGCAATGCTTATCTGAGCACAGACGAGCGACACCAAGCCTTGTCTTTATGGAAATCCCTGCAACTGGCCAAGCAGCTCGTGGACGAAGGGGTTACGGACGTCATGGAGTTGGAATACCGAGTGCAGCAGCACTTCGCGGCTTTTCCCGGAGTTGAGGTCGACTACGTGGCATTCGTCGAAGCCGGCACGGTGCAACCGCTCACGAAGGTTGACCGCCCGACGGTGATGGCGGTCGCGGCGCGGGTGGGTAAAACCCGGCTGATTGACAACCAGCTGGTAAGTGGTGCATGACGAAACACCCAATGACGTCCGCTCTCGCCTACTTTCGTCACGTGCTGGTCGGCAATTGCTAGCACCACGCTGGCCGATCAGACAATAGTCTTCCAAGCATCGCGGCGATTCCCTAAAACCTGCCCTATGTGCTCCGAACTGTTTCGCATTCCGATCGATTGGCTCAACACGTCGGCGGTCGGGGAAATCTCGGTCGGGATGCTTCTGGCGCTGGCCATCGGCGTGGGCATCCTGAAGCTGCTCGCCTGGGGCCGAAGAACCAATCGGTCGGCGGAAGCACGGGGCTACGTGCCCGGGTTGGTGATCATTGCGCTGGCACTGGTTTTCGTTCCGCGCTTCGTGACTGGCATCCCCATTCGTGGCTACGGCGTGATGGTGGTACTTGGCTCG
This sequence comes from Bythopirellula sp., assembly GCA_965228965.1. Taxonomy (GTDB): domain Bacteria; phylum Planctomycetota; class Planctomycetia; order Pirellulales; family Lacipirellulaceae; genus Bythopirellula. The sequence continues at coordinate 1,914,461 of OZ245849.1, read as the reverse complement.
TTGACTGGCATCTTGATGGCGATACATCGAGTACGACAGGCCGATCTGTCGCCTGATGCGCTGTTCCCGCTGGTAGTTGGAATGTTCGTCTGCGGAATCATCGGAGCGCGATTGTTTTTTGTGATCGAGTACTGGGACACACGGTTCCAGTTCAACAGCTGGCAAACGACACTTTTTGAAGTGCTGAAGTTCACCGAGGGCGGCTTGGTCGTCTATGGGTCGGTCATTGGCGGATCAATCGCTTTACTGGTGTTTGCCAAGCGACACGGAATTCCACCGTTGGCGCTGACTGACTTGATCGCGCCAAGTTTGTTGGCGGCCCTGGCCTTCGGTCGGATCGGATGCCTGCTGAACGGATGCTGCTATGGCGGTGAATCAAATCAGCCCTGGGCGGTCACTTTTCCACGCGACAGCATCCCGTACATGGAGCAAGTCGCCGGCGGCAGAACAGTCGGTCTGCGCTTTGTGCCAAGCGACGATGAGTCGGCCTTGCCCGTCATCGCCGCAGTCGACGCAAATTCTCCTGCAGCGGAAGCAGGCTTGGAAGCAGGTTTGACGATCACCGGTGTTGGCAACTACCTCGTCAAGAACTTTCGGCAAGTGCAAGAAGCTCTGATCGCGAGCGTGGGAGTAGATTCCACACTTCGGCTCACGACGGATGCTGGTCAGAACTTCGATATCACGAATCCACCGTTGCCAGCTCGTAGTCGTTCCGTGCATCCGACGCAGATCTACAGCGCAGTCCACGCAGCTCTACTGTCTTGGGTGCTGTGGTCGTACTATCCGATGCGCCGGCGCGATGGCGAAGTGACGGCGCTGATGCTGACCATTTATCCGATTTCTCGATTCTTGCTCGAATGGATCCGCATTGACGAATCCGCCGTGTTCAATACAGGCTTGAGCATTTCGCAGAACATCAGCATCGTCGTGTTTGCTGGGGCACTAGGCTTGTGGGTCTATCTGTTCCGCCAACAGCCACAGCGTGCGGAACTCATGCTGGCGAGCTAACCGGCGCCTTGGCTTCGCTCGTCGTAAATCGTTGGCGTACAATAGATTGCGAAAATCTTTCTAGTTCTTCGAATTTCTTCGCAGGAAAACTCTCGCAGCGGTAACTATCTGGCGTAGACCATGAACCCACCGGCGCAGCAGCAACGAGCGGTCCAGGTGCAGCGAGCGCTGACTGAGCATCGGCGTTGGTTGACGACCGTGCTACGGGCTCGTGGTGTCGAGGCCAATGCGGTCGACGATGTGTTGCAGGAGGTGAATGTCGCTGCGATTGAAGGTGCGCCGCAACTCGGCGACCTACAAAAGGTGGCTCCTTGGCTGTATCGCATCGCGGTCACTAGCGCATTGCAACACCGACGGCGGATGGGTCGCAAGCGGCGGTTGGTCGAACGGTTCGCAGCAACGCAGGCCGACGCGACCACGAGCGCCGAGCCGGACCCGCTCGCATGGCTGCTCGCTGACGAACAGCGAGCGTTGGTACGACAGGCAATCGGCAGTTTGCCGTCGCGCGACGCGGAAATACTGCTGCTCAAGCACACCGAAGACTGGAGTTACCGACAACTGGCCCAACACTTGGGAATCAGCGAGAGCGCCGTCGACGCCCGCTTGCATCGCGCGCGAGCAAAAATGCGAACAGCCTTGGCGAAATTATCACCCGAATTAGTTCGCAGATAGTTTGGATGGGAAGATTCAGAAGAGAAGAAAACAGAGAGAACAAAGGTGATTTTTTGCAGCTCCGTGTTCTCTGTTCCCTCCTGTTCAAGAAGACCTAAAAGCTTATGACCGCGACGTATCCAAACAACGACGATACCCAGTTCGATCGCTTGGTCGATGGCGAACTGTCCGCGACCGAGCGTCAGGAGTTGCTGACTTCGCTCGACAGTCGCGAAGACGGCTGGCGACGCTGCGCGTTGGCGTTCCTTGAAGCACAAGCCTGGAGCGGCGAATTCAAACAGATGCTGGCGGATCCAGCCGATTCGCCGCAAGTCGTGTCTTTGCCTGGCGATACGTCCGCGGTGCCCACGGGTCGTTGGCTCGCGATTGCCGCTGGTCTGCTAATTGCTTTCGGAGTCGGTTGGCTGACGAATTCCGCGCCGCGTGATCGACCGATGGACCAGCAGACCACCCTTGCCCACACCGACCCGCAAGAGCTTGTGGAACCTGAAGAGTTTCCGGAAGGTCCTCGCGAAGCTGTCGATCCCAACGACGCCGTGACGCTATTGGTACGCGATGTCAGCGGCAACGACCAACGCGTGCAGGTGCCACTGATGGAAGTCGAAGCACTCAACGATCAATTCGCCGACGCACTGCCGGCAGAATTGCGAAACCGTTTCCGCAATCGCGGCTTCGACGTGCAGCGTCGACGTCGCTTCGCACCGATGTTTTTCGAGCAGAATGAGCAACTGGTACCGATGATCGTGCCGGTGGACGACACGAAGATCGTACCGGTCAGCCGCCCGATTTTCTAGTTTGCAATAACGTTCGCCATTTTCAAAGGAGAGATAGAACATGAAACGCTCCAACCACACTTGGGATACGATGCTGGTCATTGCGATGGTAGTGATCGCCAGTGTCTGCGCGCAAGCACAAGCGCAGGAAGCCGAAGAGGGCAAGGTCGTGACGATCGATGCCAATGCTGGCAACAGCGATTTTGAGATTGAAGAAGAAGTACGAGTCGTCGAGGAGCCGGCCTACTGGATTGGCATTCAAGGTCGCAACATCGAAAGCGAAGTGCTGCGAACGCACTTCCAACTGGCGGCTGACATGGGCATCGTAGTGGAAGACGTAGTCGAAGGTAGCCCCGCGGAAAAAGCTGGGCTGCGCCGCCACGACATCATCCTCCGCGCTAACGGCGATGCGGTCGACAATATGCGCGTGTTGCAAGATCACGTTCGCGCCGGCAACGGCAAGCCGCTGGAACTGAAGATCATTCGCCTAGGCAGAAGCGAGAACCTTGTCGTCGCACCGGAGCAGCGGCCTGAGCAGTTTACCGCGCCCAACAACGAGTTCGATCGCTTCGGCGGTCAAGAGGGTGACATTATGCGTCAGATGCAAGGCATGATGCAGCAGTTTGGCAATCGCAACATTGGTCCGGGGATGATCTTTCGCGGTGGCGGCGGTCAGGCTTTCAACTTCAACCAAATGCCCAACGGCGTGTCGGTTTCTGTGCAGCGCAACAACGATGAGCCTGCGCAAATCACCGTCAAGAAAGGCGATCAGACCTGGAACATCGTCGGCGACGACGAGGAATCGCTCAAACAGCTGCCCGACGACGTACGACCGTTCGTCGCGCGGATGCTCAAGGGGCAAGGCAACATGCAAGGGTTTGGCGGTCGATTTCAGCCAAACGTTCGAGGCAACTTTGATTTCGGCAACATCGAGCAAGAGATTGAAAAGTTCCTGCCTCGCAATCTCGGCGGACTCGAACGCTTTGGAGTTGCTCCCCAAGAGCGCTTCAATCAACAAGAACGCCAACTTCAGCAGCGTATGGAGCAATTAGAAAAACGCTTGCAAGAACTTCAAGGACGTTTTGAACAAGGCGATCCGGCGAACTAGCATTCAGCTCTCAGTCGACGTGGCCACGAAAAACACAACCGCACGCAAAAAGATAGCTGCCCCGATTTCTTTTTTGTGCCATTTCGTGTTTTTCGTGGCTTTTTTATTGCGCTGCCAAACCTCAGCCCAACTGCACGACGGGCGGGTTTTGTTGTGACCGGCGCAACTGGCCACACGCCGCGTCGATGCGATCGCCCTTGCGGTGGCGAAACTTGATGCGAACTCCGCCAGCTTCCAGGATCTTTCGGAACTGCACCTGCCGCTGGTAACTTGGCGTTTGGTAGGGCAACCCGGCCACAGGGTTGTACGGAATGACGTTCAGCAGTGCCTCGCGCCCACGCAACAACTGGGCGAGTTCGCGAGCGTGCTGCGGCTCGTCGTTCACGTCGGCAAGCAGCACGTACTCAAAAGTGAGACGGCGCCCCGACACGGCAAAATAGTCGTCGACCGACTGCATGATCGCATCGAGACCGATCTTGTCATTGACCGGCACCAGCTGATTTCGCAATTGGTCGTTGGGCGCGTGAAGAGAAACTGCCAGACGATAGCTGGCGTTAGTTCGCGCGAGGCGTTCGATTGCCGCCGGCAAGCCGACGGTCGAAATCGTGATGCGTCGGTGGCTGATGTCGAGCCCGTCGGGACGATGGGCTTCTTCCAGAGCTGTCAAGAGTGCGTCGAGGTTTGCCAGCGGCTCGCCCATTCCCATCACGACGATGTGGCTGAGGCGTTCCTGGTCGTCGAGCAAGTGCTGCAATCGTAACATCTGCTCAACGATTTCGCCGGTCGTCAGGTTGCGGTCTACGCCGTCCAAACCGCTGGCGCAAAACACACAGCCCATGCCACAGCCGACCTGGGTGCTGATGCAAATCGTCCGTCGCACCTTGTCGCGCAGCAGCACGCACTCGATCTGCCCGCCGTCAGCCAATTTGAGCAGCAGTTTCTCGGTGCCATCGTCTGCCTGCGTGTGACGCACGATCTCCGTCGTCCACAGAACGAGACTCTCGGCCAACTCCTCGCGCAACGCTTTGGGCAGATTGGTCATCGCCTGCCAATCGCGCACGCGATGCCTGAAAAGCCACTCACGGACTTGCTGCCGACGAAACTTCGGCAGCTTGCGATCGTCCGCCCACTGCGCGAGCGAATCGTCGATCGAGTTCAGTAAATGCGGTCGTTGGGTGTTAATGGTCCGCTTCCCGACTTGAGAATACCGCCAAGGAAGAGACTCCACTGCCCTTGGGGCACTTGGCGTCCTTGGTTCAAGCTACTACCGCTGCGAGTTCGACAGAATCGACGGCAGCCATGTACACAAGTAATAGGCTCGCGGTGCCGTCAGGTCTAAGAAGCTTTGCAGGTCGCTACCGAGCAGGTTGGGCGACCTCGCTTCAGCTCCAAGCAGCGACGACAGCGAAGGCATCGGTTGGTTGTATTTTACACAGCGCACGCTGGCGAGTTCGACGTTGGCCAGCTCAGCAACACGCTCGATCGCCTCCTCGACGAAGCCGATCTTGTCGACCAAGCCCTTTTCGAGTGCTTGTTTGGCTGTGAAGATCTGTCCGGTCGCGACCGCGTCGAGCGCCGCCTCATCTTCTCGCAACTTCGGCCGGCCGTTGCGTACGATTTCCTTGAATCCCTCGAAGCTCAAGTCGACCAGTTCTTGAAACAACTCACGTTCTTCGGCACGCTCTTCCGGATCAAGCTTACGCGTCGGGCTACCCATCAGCTTGTACTTGTGGCTGGCAATCGAATCGTCTTTGACGTCAAAGTTCTCAAGCATTCCTGAGAAATCGTAATGCGGGATGACCACGCCGATCGAGCCGGTCCAGGTGGTCGGCTCGGCGAAAATCGCGTTCTCTTGATCGCCGACTGCCATCGCAATGTAGTAACCACCGCTAGCACACATGCCTCCCATGCTCACGACCATCGGCAGCTCTTTGTCTTCGCACAGCTGACGGACATGATGGTACAGGTAATCACTCCCCGTGACGGTGCCGCCAGGCGAGTTGATGCGTAGCACGATGCCCACGACCTCATCGTCCTTGCGAATCCGATCAAGCTGCTTTTTTACGAAACCCTCGCCGTCCATGATCGTGCCCGAGATGTCGACGATCGCGATCTTCTTGTCCGCCGTTTTACTCAGTGAATGGTATTTCTCCTGCGGTCCATCCGGCGGGCTGAAGTAACGCTGGTAGCTGGACGTCAATCCGAAAATCATCATCACGGCGAAACCAAGGAGGACGGCCAAGATTTTTCCGTAACGACCGAAGGCACTGGCCTGCTGCTGGACAATGATTTGCGGCGTGGCCTGCGGCTGGCTACCGGTCGAGTCGGGGGACGGGATCGACATAATAATTGCTCCACTTGGGGCAAAGGGAAACTTGTAAACCCCCATTCTACTGGGCTAGCAGAATCGGACAACGACTACAGGCTGAGCGGAATTGCACACGGACGAAGCACGAATCACGAAGTTTGCACGATTCTCGTTATTCGTCATTATGAATTGGTCATTCCCGGGCCGTGCTGTTGCCACTGAGACACCATTCCCGCTACAGTAATCGTACGGGTCGCCCGTCTGAGCAGCTTCGTCAAGCAACTTCTGGCCCGGTCGGTTTGCGGTTGGTAATTGTGAGAATAAAGGAGTATTTGCGTTGTTCGTTTGCGCTTCAGTAGAGTGTTTCTTGCCAGCAGACAAGGAAGAGGCCCCGTCCAAGTTGGTCGACTTGGAGTTCTCGGCAGTCGAGTTGCCGATTCACGAAGAAGGTATCAGTTGGATTCGCCCGTCCGAGGTGCTAGCAGGACTGGAACCTGCCATCGATCGCTGCGGAGACGTTAAGCGACTGGCCGTCGCGGCGCTGAGCGTCGAGCAAACCGTCGATGGTCGTCCCCTGCAGGGCGAGCCGTACTACGAGCAGTTCGCCGCCTGTTGCAAATTGGCCAAAGCACTGAAAGTCGTGCCCTTGGTTGTGCCCGCCGCAGAGTTGGGCACACCGTTTAACGAAGAGATCGAACGCCTGCGCGAGCTGGTGAAGATCGCCTCGCTGGAGGGCTGTCTGGTCGCGCTGAAGACCGAGATCGGTTGCATGACCGAAGACCCCGATACGGCAACCGTCCTGTGCGACAACGTGAAGGGCCTGGGCCTGTGCCTCGATCCGACGCACTACATCACGGGTCCGCGACAAGGTCGCGACTTTTCCAAGGTCATGCCGTACGTCTATCACACGCATTTGCGCGACTCGACGAAAACCGAAATGCACGTCCGCATCGGCCAAGGCGAAATCGACTACGGCAAGCTGATCAGCCAACTAGAAGCGGAAAAGTACAATCGCGCGCTGTCCGTGCAAGTCCCCCCCATCGAAGGTCTCGACCACCGCGCCGAAATGCGAAAGATTCGGCTGTTGCTGGAAAGTCTGCTGTAGATATGGGGACCAGAGTAAATGCTTGTGACCGCCAGTCTTGAAGGACTCAACTTCAACACGTCACCGATCTCGTTCCCAGGCTCCCGCCTGGGAACGCACTGCACGCGAGGCTCTGCCTCGAATCCACCGGCGCAGACAAGTCTCCCATGACGCGTTCAAGATACCGTTTCGGCGATGACTACTTCCCGCACTTCATGACTGCAACCGCAGTCGCATGGCTGCCAGTATTCTCCACGCCACGATTCACTGAGATCATTCTAGACAGCTGGCGATTCCTACAAACTGAGCGGGAAATCGACATCCTCGCATTCGTGATTATGGAGGATCATCTTCACTGGGTTGCTGTAGGCCCTGAACTAAGCAAGCGCGTTGGAGAATTCAAATCCTTCACAGCGACTTCCATCCTGCGTGAAATAGAACAGCACAATATCGCACGCTGTTGCAAGAATTGAAGTTCTTCAAGTTGCGGCATAAGACCGACCAGAAGTACCAGTTGTGGCAAGAAGGCAGTCACCCACAGATCATGGAGGACGAAGGCGTCCTGCGACAGAAAATTGAGTACATCCACAACAATCCGTTACGCCGTGGTTACGTTGATGACGCACTGGATTGGCGGTATTCAAGCGCGCGATGCTATGCGGGTCGTCCCAGTGTACTGGAGGTGTGTGCGGATTTGGTGTGACCGGTGGAGCTTAGGGGTCGCGAGGCGGGAGCCTCGAGAACAGTGCGTTCCCAGGCGGGAGCCTGGGAACGAGAAATTGCTCACTACGCCGACATATAACGCTGGTAGATTTCCGTTAGCTCGTCGTCGCCTTGCCACTCGGAGCCGTCGTTGTTGTTGATCGCGTCGATGCGGCGTTCGGCTTCTTCTTCGCTGATTCGGTCGTAGTAGAACTCGATGCATGTGCGCAGGCGCTCGTCGAGGTCCAGCTTGTTGGTCAAGTTGGTCGCGGTCGCGTAGTTCGCGAAACGCACTGAGTTCAGGTAGCAGGCGATGCAGACGGGAATCGCCATCACACCGAGTGCGATCGTGATTTTGGTCGACCGAATTTTCTCCGGCTCAAGTACCTCATGCGGATTGAACAGCGCATTGGTAGCGCCAAGACCTGCCAGGATAAATAGCACTGAAAACACTCGCGCGTACCCGGCCAACACCGACTTGCCGTGGAGCCCAATCGGCGTGCCTTCGAAATCGTGCCTGCCATCACGCGTCACGAAGAACGAATTCAGCGGAATTAGCGGAATCCAAAACAGATGACCGAACTGCGTGGCGACGTACCCCACGCCTTCGATTTCGTCGACCTTTCCGTACAGCTTCGTGCCCCAGACGATGATCACTGTCATTCCCCCCGGCTAGACAAGAGATGAGCGTAGAAAAGTTGCTACTCAAACATGGGGTAAGTCAGCCGCGAACTTCCGTTCGGCGTCACCCGCTGCACGGAAAACCAGCCGTTTTCTGATCGGCTCTGTCGATCAATCCGGTTGTACGGAATGCGTCGATGCGTTGGCTACGCGGACCCTCGGCAGGAAAAAGGTAGGCTTTCGTAGCGTTGTGTTTCATATGCCCCGGCACTCGCCTGGGGCGCTCGTCCACTCTTCGCTTCCCAGGGGGCTTGTTCTGTCATGGGCAACATCCGAGTTCTCATCCTTGGCATCGGCATGGTCTGTCTAGGCGCGTTTGGCGTCTACAACGCGATCAACGACTTCGGCAAGGCACCCGAGGAAAAACGAGACGTCACGACGACCGGCACGGTCACACATCTAAGCGCTACCGAACTGCGGCACGCCTTGGCGGGTACCCTCGATACGACCTACCACATGGACTTCTCATTTGTAGCGGAAGATGGCCAGACCCATACTGGCGAGCACAGCAACATCAGCGAAGCACATTTCCTCGCGCTGCACGAAGGTCAAGAGATCACGGTCAAGTACCATTCCGATCAGCCGAGCATTAACGGCGCGCCTGCCTACGGCACGTATGTGCCGGTTTCAGCAATGCCCGATGCGACGCCGCAGTTTCGACTCTACTTCTGCCTGGGCTTTGCCGCATTAGGTGGACTGATTGTCTTCTACGCAGTCTGGTTCAACGACGAACCGGCAGGCAACTACGCAGTGAACGCCTAAGGAGAAGACCGGCAGCTAACTCACGGCACCGCTGGGACAGCACCTGGTGGTGCGGGGACGGCACCCGGCGGAGGAGCCGCTAGGCCGGGTGGCTGAGCGTTCTTGCTGGTGGCCCATTCACCAAAGTCAACGCCTTCTTCGCCCCGAATGAAGTTGCGCGGATCGCTGCGTGGCAAGTCGCCTGGCAAACTCATGGCGGCTGCCACTTTTCGTCGATAACCGCGCGGGCTCACTGGATCGACGACCGCTTCCAGCGGGTCATAGCTGACGCCAAACTGACTGGTGATCGCTTCCACACCCAACGAAGGAATCTGCATGAACGGTTTTGGGGTCGAAGACGACTGCACCACGATTGTCGACTGGCGGCGCAGCTCCGCAACGTTTTCCGCCGATCGAAGTCTGGCATTGAGTGATCGCTCCACGCGGATTTGACGCGTGAATGCATCGACTTCTCGACCGAGCGCCACACTCCTTCGCCGCGAATAGAATCGTTCGAGCCAGTCTTGCTGTTCGTCTGGCGATAACTCCGCCAGCTTGTTCAGAAACTGCTCACCTTCGTCGGGGCTTGTCTGCGCGGCACGGCGACAGAACTCCTTGACAGTCGCGACGGCAACCTGCATCTCACGACTGTTCCACAGCGTTTTCAGACTTTCCTGATACTCAGCGGCATCGGCAGAGCGCTCGACCTGCGTCTTCGTCGCGGGCTGCTCAGCCTGATTCGCACGCGCTGGCTGCTTAGCCTGATTCGCACGAACTGGCTGCTGCAGACTCGATTGCCGCAGACTTGTTTGCCGCAAATTTAGCCCGAGATCAACGCCCCAACCAGCTTCGTTAGGAGTCGCCCGCCGCGGCTGGGGCTTCTGTAGTGGCGGTATCGGCGAACCGATTACTTGGTCTGGAGGCCGACACCAAGCTTGCTGCCAGGCAACAAGCTGCAAGAGCACGATCGGCAGGCACAACAAGAAATATCTCATCGTGACCTCATTATACCAAAGAACACTCGAATCGAGTAGCCGAGTTCGGTTTTCTGCGGTCGAAGTCAACCTGAAACGGCTTGTCGCGATGTTCGACTTCTCGCCTCGGTTGCGTCACGAACCTCGCTTAGCTTCATCGCTGAGTAGTGCTGACTTCATTGCTTCTCGCAATTGAGGCTCAACAACCAACGGAAAGCTATTGCCGCGCAGGGTTAGGCACCACCCGCTGCTTCGAGTCTCGCCATCACCTTCTTCCACCCCAGGGCTTTTGCCAACTCGTATGGAGTCATTCCGTTTGCGGCGGGCAGCGTGGGGTCGGCATCGAACTTTAAGCAAACTTCGACCCCATCTAACGAGCCGGCCAGTGCCAGTTGGTGGAGAAGTGTGAAGCCATGGTCGTCCACCTCCTTGAGAAAATCGCGGTGATCGGCGAGTTGTTGCTCAAGCGATTCTCGCATGTTGACCGACATCGGATGTTCGTTCGCGGCAACCTTGCCGTAATCTTGCTGCTCTTGTTTTGCCGCGAACCGAGAGAACAAACCCTTCTTCGGCGGAGCCTCTCCAATGAAGTCGGGAGGCACAAGATTCACGATGCCGACGTCGCCGAACTCCAATCCCCAAGCTTGATCGTGCTGTTTGCGTTCGCTCTTACCCATTCGAGAACGCAGAACATCGACCGTAAAGCCACCGTAAACAGCCCCAGCAATCACATACATCCAATCACTAATCTGCTTGCCTGCAATCTCTACTTGATCCCCTTCGGAAAAAGACTGTAGGGAATGTGGAGAGTTGATTAGTGAACCGGAAACTCGCCGTCCATCGAAGTCCACATCAAGGAGCCACATCTGTTCGGCTTCGAGGCCTTCGGGGTTTTGAGCTCGCACCTCGGGAGGATCCGAAAACACTCTTTCACAGCGGCAAGCTCCAAACCTGGGATAATGCGACGTCGCTCCCAAGCTAGCTCTCGCCAAAAGAACCGAAAAGTTTGCCTGGCTTTGGATGACGCCTGTTGCATTTCTGGATCATCGCTAGGCGCTGGGAAAATCGGGGATTCAGAACTTGCCATCAACGAGCCTCCGTAGGGACAGCATATTTGCACTCACTACGTTACCATACCGCCGCAGTGTGCAGAACTGATGCTCGCGAGAGTCGATTTGTTTCCCGCCTCACCAGATCTTTCTGCATTCTCTCGGTCCCAGGAGCAACTTTTTCAATCCCGTGGGGTTAGATCGACTGAGGCTGCTCGACACGTGTATTTGATGGTAAACTGGCGAATGCCTCCTCACACAATCCGGAGACACTCCGTTTGGTTATCAGCGAATCCACTGCCCAGCGCTACACGGCGCAGGATCCCGACGTGCGTTTGATGCTACAGGTGCGCGATGACGATGCGGGTGCGTTTGAGGAACTGATGCAGCGCTACCAGAGCCGATTGGTTGCGCTGATGACGCATCTGGTGGGTAAGCAAGACCTGGCCGAAGATTTGGCCCAGGATGTGTTCTTGCGGATTTACCGAGCACGCAAGCGGTATGTGCCGGGATCGAAGTTTTCCACTTGGATGTACACGATCGCCAACAACGTCGCGTCGAATGCTTTGCGCGGTTTGTCGCGACGCAAAGAAGTGAATCTCGTGGGCAGCGAAAGTGGCGAGTTGGGCGGCAACCCGTTGGCGGCCAAAGCCCTGGCAGCGAGTGGACTGATGCCGACGCGACAACTCGACAAGGCGGAATTGAGCGAAGTGGTGAAGATCGCTGTCTCGACGCTCAACGAGCGTCAGCGGATGGCGGTGCTACTCAACAAATTTGAACACCTCAGCTACGAAGAAATCGCGGAAGTCATGGAACAAAGCCCGTCGGCAATCAAGTCGTTGCTATCGCGCGCACGTGCCAACCTGCGCGAAGTGTTAGAGCCCTATCTCCAGCAGGGCGCAAAATTGTAGTCACAAACATGAAATCCAGCCCCCAACAACTCGAACGAATCGTCGCTTACCTGGACGGCGAGCTTTCTGCTGAAGAAAGTGCGCAGGTAGAGCAGCAGCTCGCCTCCGATGAGCAGTTTCGCAGAGAGTTGCAGAGTGCTCAGCGTGCCTGGTCAGCTCTCGACCAGCTCCCCATGCCGCACGTGGGCGACGATTTCGCCAATACCACGATGGAAATGGTGGTCGACGCGGCGCAACATGACCTCGAAGCGAAGACGATCGCCTTGCCGATCCAGCGGCGAAAGCGAAACACGACCAACATCCTGCTGCTGGCAATGACCGTGCTGCTGGCGGCGCTGATAGTACGGGTCATCACTCAAAACCCAAATCGCCGATTGCTGGCCGACCTGCCCATCATTCAGAACGTGGACATCTACTCACAGTTTGAGAGTGTCAAGTTTCTCCAAGACCTGCGCGAGTATCTCGGCGAGGACCTGGCCAGCTACACCCTCAACGAAGAACAACTGGCCAGCAAGCTGGAAGAACACCAGCTCATCAGCGACAGCGACCAGCGAGAGGAGTGGTTGGAAAGTTTGGACGAGAGCCAAAAGACATCCTTGCGTGGAAAATTCAATCGTTTTCGGGAGCTGCCCGCCAGCAAACAACAAGAGCTGAGAACGTTGCATCAGGAAATCGCTGTAGCAGACGAGCAAGAACAACTCCTGCCAACAATGTACGTCTATCAACAATGGCTCAACGAACTGGAACCGAGCAAGCAATACGAATTGCGAGAACAGCCAGACGATCAACAAGCCGAGGATGCAGCGACTGGAATCAAGAGGTTTGTCGATGATCGAACATTCGAACTCACGCCAGAGCAGCTTCACGAACTGTTCCAACAAGTTGTTCCGTTCATGGTCCAATTCAAAAAGGCAATGGGACACAAGTTGGGAAGCAATCAACAGATGATGCGGCCAGACACCGTTCGACGTGAGTTAATGCCGCTCATCAGAAAGGCACCGGAGGAATTTCGACGGCTACAACAGCGGATTAACACGGCCTTGCCGCCGGATGTCAGTGACGCGTTTCAACTGCTGACCGATGAGCAGCAACTGGACCAGTTGCGTGCCTGGCTGTACCAGAAGTTTCGTGAGGAAATCAGCCGAGAGCGCCGATCCGGTTCACGTAGGCGCGATGCGGCGCGCCCAACAGAAGAAGAGCTGCAGAGCTTCTTCGTCGAAGAACTCGACCCAGCTCAGAAGGAACGTCTACTCGCGTTGCCAACAGATCAAATGCAACAACAGCTGATTGGGTTGCTTCAAGGACGACGTGCTCGGCAACAGTGGAAAGACCGCGACGGAAGTCCACGTTGGAGACGCCCTGAAGATCGACTCGGTCCCCAAGGCGGTGCGCCACGACTTCGCGGACAACCTCCTGGAGGAGAGCGATCCGGTCCGCCGTGGCAAGGTGACCGCAGACGGGGTGGTCCCGAACGAATATTGGACGACCCGCCACGGGGATTCGACGGACCTCGCGGGCGCCGACCTGGGTATTTTGAAGAGGAGGAAGGCCCGCGAAGACGCAGACGTCCTGACGGCCTGCGCCGCGAAGGACCTCCGCCTGACGACATTCCTCCGCCGCCCGAGGAATGATCGACACGCTACGAACGTTGGCGGGCCAAGATGCCCGAAGCGAATCCGACCGCGTCATCGCGCTCGGCGCAGATTTCCAGATAGCGATCCCAACAGCCACTACTGTCTGCTAGTTGCAACAGCGTGGGCGAGTGGGCTGACAGCGAACTGCCTGCGGGGACTAACCGGGCGTACTCTTCAAGCGCGAGCTCCGGCTGGCCGATCCGATACAAGAGAATGAGATACGCTTCGATCGCGCTGGATCCGTAGTACTCGGTCGACACCGATTCGGCCTGCTCGCGGAAGTGCTCGATCGCGGGATCTATTGCCTCGCCGCTGGTGGCGCGAAACAGTAACAAATGCGTGCGATACAAGTCTTCAAACGGCGGTTGGTCGGGATACTGCAGATCCTTGGCCAGCCGGCTGCCGTAGGTGGCCAGGTCGATTGCCAGCGGCAGCAGTTTTGGTTCGTCGAGCGCGCGTGAGAATCGCACCGTCGTTGACAGGTGCGACGTATCCACGTGATAGGCCCCTTCATCGAGCAGATCGGGGTGCTCTGCCAAGATCGCAACAATCGAGTCGGTCGGCGGCACCTCGCGATCGAGTCGCTGCAGATGGCCGCGTAAGTTTTCTAATAGCTCTTTGTGCATGTGCCGCACGAGCACGGCCGCGCATGCCTTTTGATCGGCAACAGACAGACGAGGGGCGAGGGCATCGAACTCGGTGATCGCATTGCATGTGCCGCGATGGGCCAACAGCCAGGCGAATCCACGCTCCGCGTCGACTGCCTCGTACAGCGCCAACTCGATCAGCTCGTCTGCGTGCTCTTCTTCGGGAACCGACTGCTCCAGCCATTCGCGGACCGCGCTCTTCTCTCCGGCGGGACGCAGGTAGGTCCAAGCTTCGCGCGCCTGACCACTGTTGAGCAGCAGCAAGCCGACTTCCCGACAGGCGGCCAAATACGCTTCCTCCAGCTGTTCGCGTGTCGGCGAGGGCAATTCGTCGAGTGATGTTTGCTCCTCGATCGATAGTCCCAGCTTGTGCCGATGCTCGAGTAGTCGCAAATCAAACAGTTGATGCAGTTTTCCTGACGCGACTAACTGCCGCGCCGCTTGTTGAAACATCTGAGCCGTGTCGCTCGACACGGAAGCGAGTTCTTCGAACATTGGCTTTATGCTGGATGGGCGTTGGGGGTACCGTCCACCATTTTACCAAATGCGACTTGGAAAGATAACATCCCACGTTGCATCTGAGGTACGAGAAACAGCTGGAGCAGCCCTGCGAAAGAAGTACCAACCGCTAGGCTGTGGCGCGAAGCGCCGATGGACGCTCTGGCTGCGTTGGACGTACTCAGAAGTTGTAGTAGTTTAGACTGTACAGCCCGATCGACTGGAGAGGCTCGCCGGGAAGCGTCTCGTTGACGACGTCGACAATCTCGGTGCGTAGCAGCTCTAGCTGCGCATCCTCCAGGTCCTTGAGACTCAGTTTTCGTGCGGCCAGTAAGATGCGAGAGCGCAACTCGGGTCCGTAGGTTTCCAGCGCCTCGGTCACCTGATCGAGATCGCGATTAGCGACCTGCCCGAAGACGTGAAACTGTACTTCCGCCATCTCGGTGGATTGCACTGGCTGCGGCAGCGTGAGCCGATACTCGCCGAGATCGACCTCTTCGAGTCGAGCCAGAATGGCGACCTTGCGACGCGCCTCGATCATCGCATCCGCATCAAAGCAGCCCACTAACGACAGGCAAACGATCGTCATCGCCCAGCGAACGGCCGGCGCAAGAATTCGTCGTGTGATGATCGTGTCCATTGGCGGCGATGATGGATCCGTCAAATCGGTACTTTCCCTACAACCGTCCGTGGCCGCAGGGCGCGGGGACTTACTACTTCAAGGATAGGTCGAAAACCGACTCCATGACGTAGGCTTTCAGTGATCGTTGCGCGTCCGCTGCGCCTCCCTCGAATGGTTGCCATGATTGCCCTACATTCCCACTCGCAAATTCGCTTCTGGCTGGTCGCACTGCCGACGCTGCTACTGGTCGGGTTGCTTTCCGGCTGCGGCGGCGAGGAACTCGCCAGGCTGGAAGATTACTTGGAAGAGTTGGAATTCGACCGACCCTTGGAATCGGTCAAGGAAATCAAAGTCAATTCCTATCAAATTCCCTGCGCCGCGCGCCATCAAGACGAGGCAGGAGCTGACGTGCCGTCGGTGTGGGTACAGCTGAATTTCGACCTCTATGTCATTGCCGCCGAGGACGATGAGAAGGCGGTCCTCAAGAGCATCGAGCGCCATCGCGGCATGTTGGACGACACGATCCAGTCGGTGTGCCGTCGCAGTTCCGTGGACATGCTAAACGACAACGGGTGGACGGTGATTGAAACACGGTTGCTCGACGCGATTCGACCTCTGCTGGGTGACGAACGGATTCGACAGATCACGTTTAGCGACTCCGCCTCCTGGGAGCCCATCTGATGCCCGTTGCAGAGCAAACCGAATCGTCAGCGTTGGCTCAAATCACCCGTTTGCTGAGTGTTGGGCTAGCCTTGGCGGTGTTGACATCGCCGCTACCGACTTACGGGCAGGAAGCGGCACCGGTGGATACCCCGGAGGTTGACGCCGAAGTCGATGAAGCCGAGGAAGAAGAGAACGTGCGGCCACTTCTGGACTTGGGCGATTTCAGGATCAACGATCTCCGCCCCACCCGCAACGAAACAGCCAAACTCACCTTCTCCATGCATTTGGCTCTTTCCAAAGACCTGAACAAGAAGCAACTGGAGCAACTCGAAAGCTGGAAGCATCGCTTACGCGATCAAGTCATCACCGCGGTACGGATTGCGACCATCAAGGACTTTCAGGAGCCAGATCTCTCTCGGGTGCGGCGGATCGTCTTGATTCGCGTGAACCGCCTGTTCAGAGCCAATCTGGCCGAAGACGTGCTACTGACGGAATATCTGTTCCGGACGCATTAGGCTTACCGCTCCTTTGCGCGAGTGCTAGTCACTTTGGGCAAGTGCTAGTTGCTTGAGTGAATCCAAACACTCAACGACTGATTCAGGCGTCGTATCACGCCAGTTCTCTCGACGATGCGCGATAATGGCCAGTTTGAAGCTCTCGAAGGCTTCCGCCAAATCGTCCGGCAGCGACTCGACATCGACGCTCAGTCGGGTGCGTGTCTCTGCGGTCTCGGCGGGCTTGGCTGCGCCGTTAGACTCCGACGCATCGCCGGCAGGCTCGCCGACACTGCCGCCAAACGGTTCGATTTCGGTCGCGCTGGGGCCGACTGCTTCGTCCTGAAACGGCGCCTCTTGCTCGGCAGCGACCGATTGTGCTTGCTCTTCTTCAGCGTCGGCTTCCGATTGCTGCTCGGCGGCCACTTGCTGAGCTTCCGCCTGCTGCTGTTCGGGCGAAGCACCGACGGTTTCCCATCGGCGGCCGCGCATCTGTGAGACCGACCAACCGTTTTGGATGCTGCCCTCCAGCCACATCTCCGCGTCGTCCCAATCCAAGCAGGCCTGAAAGTGGCTCCAGTGCAGCCCTTCGTACTGCGTCGACACATCACCAAAACGTTGGAACACCCGACGCAACCGACCAACATGCTGACTGGTCACGCCGCCGACGGTCTGCGCCCAGGCCTCGTCGGAGTATTGCGTCACCGACGCACCAGTTTCGACAAGGGCGTCGCGCCAATCGCAGATGATCTTGCCCTTTTCCCAGTTCGTGGTGCTGATCAAGCGGTTCCACTTCCCCACAAACGGCGCCGCGACGTCGTCGTCCGCGTTGCGCTCGACCTCGGTGACGGCAGCCTCAGTGCCGGGCTCAGCAGACTTCTGCGCGGAGCGAGAGAATGGTTTTTCGTGCGAAGCGCGCTTACGTTTGGCCATCGAGGCGATTCCTTTCTGGTATTGCGATGAGCTATCGGTCCCGAATCCCGTGTCGGGCCGCGGATTCTAGCATGACCCGCTAGCAACCAACTAGCATCAACAGCAGCGCAACCGAAAAGAAACTGCCCAACGATTCGCACATTTGTCTGCGCAATCGTTACGGCAGGCAAATCCTAGGCTCAGCGTTGGTACACATACCAGCCGTTCTCGCGGCCGATACAACCACGCGAGGGGGAAAACCTGTCGACAACGAGAAGCTAAGCGCTCGGCGCTTGCTCGTCCGACTGGAAATCGCATTGTTTATGCGAACCATCGCAGAACGGCCGGTTGGCCGAAGCCCCACATCGGCACAGCGCGATCGCCGGCTTGCTGCTGTCCAATGGGAAAGTGTTGCCTTGCGAATCGGTCAAGGTGATTGGCCCCTCCACCAGGAACGGACCGTCAGGGCGCATACGGATAACGACTTCGTCTGCCATGGTAATTCTGCCTCGTGCGAAGAAAGGTCAATGCGACGGAGCGACAATTATACCGCGACAGGGCCAGGATTGTCAGCGTTCGGGAGGGGAATCGGTTTCCGATTCGACCCGCAACGGCTTGCGCAAATCCGCTGCTTGTTGCAGCACAAACAGCACGCGTACGTCTGTCGCATTAGACTGGGCACTTTGCGCGGCGCGGGATGACAGTGCCCCGTTACCGCGTTCAACACCACTGGCGTTGCGTCGCTCCAGCTGACTCGTCGACGAGCGGCGGAATTCGAAAGCAGGCGTCTCAGCGAGGGCCGTCTCGTCTTCCGCGAATTTGTCTTCGGTAGGTTGCTCGACGCTTCGCTCCCATTGGCGCAGTCTTGCGACAGGAGTCGTCGGGGGCTGGGTCTCTTCGACCACGCGGATGGTCTGGCAGTGGAACTCGTCCACGTTGCAGGCTTGGAGCGTCCGCTCAACGTTCTCCAGAGGTGCTTCGACCAAGATCAGTTTGGCGAAACTCTCGTAGCTTGCAGCAACGTCGGCTTGTTCGGCATCGCGAGGCTGCGCTGGGCGCGCCACCTGTTCACTGACGACGTCGCGCTCGTCGGATCCTCCTGCTACGCCCTTCGCATCCGACCGCGTGATCCCGTTTTGCAACATGAAACGATCAACCTGTGCGATGCTGTTTTGACCATCGCCGAGAGTGATGTGGACCTCGCAGGTGAGAGGGAAGATCGCATCCGCTTTCCTCCCGCCAGCTCCACCGCCCGCCGACAGCGGGGCTCGCGATCGTGCTGCCGAAAACGAGGGCTCCGGGGGAGCACTCTTGGCAAGTGCATCTGCTTGGCGTGCACGTTCCGCGGCCTGACTTGCAGTGAGTGCCTCGGCAACCTGCAGGTTCTCGACCGAGGGCTCTCCTTGCAATTCGTCGGACGAGGGCTCCGGTAAGGATTTGTCCCGGGCAAGAATCATCGCTTCGGGTTCGACAGGAACCGCTTCGGCGTCTGCTTGCGTTGCTGTTGGCTCTTGCGCCTCGGGAACCGGTTCGGCACTGGCCAGTGGTTTTTCGTCCTGTTGTGCATTCGGTAGAACGAGACTCAGCAGCAGCGTCGCCGCCACAGCGAGCGCCGCCCACACCCACCGCCGATGATTGCCGGATTCCTTCTGCGGGAGAGACTTTTGGGGCTGATTCCCCAGCAGCATTTCCCGCTCCGCTCGTCGCATAATCGTCGCGCGGAGGTCTTCGCTGATTGACTGACGCGGCAACGATTGTACCTGCTGGCTGAGCGCGCGGATTTCATCGACCAACTGCTGTGCCTGTGGATCATTGGCGAGTCGTTGCTCGACTTCAGCAAGCTCCTGGTCGGTGAGTTCACCATCGACGTACGCGCTGAGCAGCTCGTCACTCTTCAGCGGGTCATCTGGCAGCGAGTTGGGATGTTGTTCGTTCATATCTTGGTTATTCGGATTTCGCCGCTTCGTCGGGCATCATCATTTGCAGTTGCTCTTTCAGTTGCAGTCGGGCACGGAACAGCCGACTGCGCACGGTGCCAATCGGCATATTCAGAATCTCACCGATCGTTTCGTAATCGCAGCCCTCCAGTTCTCGCAGGACGAGAATTTGGCGATGCTGGTCATTGAGCCTCAGCAGCGCACATTGCAGCTGCTCGGCCCGTTCGCGTTCAATCAAGTCTTGTGCCGCCGTTGGTTGCTGCGTGGTCGGTTCCTGCCCGACGTGCTCTTTCACCGCGTCGAGCGAATCGGTCGGCTTTCTGCGTCGTCGATGACTCAGCGCCAGGTTCATCGCGATGCGATACAGCCAGGTGTAGAACTTTGCCTCTCCGCGAAAGCTTTCGAGTTTGACGAAGGCTTGCACGAAGGCGTCCTGCACCACGTCGCGCGCATCGTCGTGGCTGCCCAGCACGCGCACCAGGGTGTTAAAAATTCGATCCTGATAGCGCTCGACCAACTGGCCAAACGCACCTTTGTCACCGCCGAGCGCGGCCTGCACCAGCTCGGTGTCGTTGGCACCGCGATCGGCAGGAGAAACGTCACTCACGTTCGGCTCTGCAGGGTTAGACGCCACGGCTGCGAAAAAGTTCCTGCGGCACCGATACCGAGCCGCACGGTCGTCAAATCTGCTACCATTGTTTCATGGAACCCCTCGACTGGATAGACGAACAGCTCGATCGCCTGCGTCAGGCAGACCTCTACCGCGAGCTGCCATCGCCGCTGGGAGCGTTGGGGCCCTATTGCGAAGTCGACGGGCGAAAACTGATGAATTTCGCCTCCAACGACTATTTGGGACTCGCGGCGGACACCAGACTTGTCGAAGCGGCAGCTCGCTCATTGGACCACGACGGGTGTGGTCGCGGCGCTAGCCCGCTGATCTGCGGTCGAGCTAGCGGACACTCCGAGTTGGAACGACAACTTGCTGAGTTCGAAGGTACCGAGGCCGCGCTGCTGTTTGCCTCCGGCTTCGCCGCCAACGCTGGCACGATCCCCGCTCTGGTGGACGAGGGCGACGCGATCTTTAGCGACGCGCAAAACCACGCCAGCATCGTCGACGGATGCCGCCTGTCACGCGCGAAGACGCACATCTATCCGCATAAGAATGTCGATGCGCTGGCAAGCTTGCTTGCCGAGGCAAATCAATACCGTCGCAAACTGATCGTTACGGACAGTTTGTTCAGCATGGGCGGAGATCTCGCGCCGCTGCCGCAACTTGGAGAATTGGCCGAGCAGCACAGCGCGATGCTGATGGTCGACGAAGCCCACGCCACCGGCGTGTTCGGCGCGCGCGGCCGCGGAGTCGTCGAGCACTTTTCTGGGGAATTCCCTCAGCTACACGGACAAGTGCACATTCGCGTTGGCACTTTGAGCAAAGCCCTGGGCACCGCAGGCGGCTTCGTGTGCGGCACAAGGTCGCTGATCGGATGGCTCGCTAATCGGGCGCGGTCGTACGTGTTCTCGACCGCACAGCCCGCCGTGTCGGCCGCAGCCGCATCGGTCGCGCTGAAGATCGTCGAGGAAGAACCCCAGCGACGGCGCGACTTGTTGACGACCGCCGCCCGACTACGAGAGCTGCTCGTCCAACAAGGCTGGCACGTCGGTGCGTCGGCGAGCCAAATCATCCCACTGCATATCGGTTCGGCACAGCAGACGATGACATTCGCCGAGCAACTCCGCAACCGCGGGATTTGGATACCCGGTATCCGCCCACCATCGGTGCCAGCCGAAGGATCGCTGCTCCGGTTGAGCCTATCGGCTTCGCACACAGACGAGATGATCGAGGAAGTTCTGGATGCGCTGGCCAGTTGCCGGCCAGAAGTCGCACTAAGCGGTTCCCAAGGGGCCAAACGAACTCAGCCCTCGGCGTCAGCCTAGGGATGCGAATGATACTTGGACATCAGCCCATGTTTCTCGGCAACAGGATTCGATTCTCTCTGCGTTCCCTGCTGACAGTCATGCTGATTGCGGCTGTCATGGTGGCGTACTTCCGCATGGCCTACATAGATCACTATCGCGAGGAAGCCTCGCATCGTGACCATGTTAAGGCAGCAGGCGGCAAGATCTACGAGATGACTCGGAAACCAACCTGGCTGTGGAGTCAATTCGGTGACCGGATTGGCAAAAAGGGCACATCAGTCGACTTTTCGGACAAGAACGTCAGCGACTAAGAACTCGCAGATGTTGCCCGACTGACTGAACTAGGCGGACTCAATCTCAATCGAACCAAGATCACCGACGCGGGACTACAGCACCTAGACAAATTGCCGGGGCTTATCCAACTCAGCCTGCGGAGAACATCCATTGAAGATTGGCCTCCAATATCAAAGATGTCACGGCTCGTTGCGCTTGACCTCTCATTCACCAAGATTCGGAATATCGAAACCGCTGGCCTGGTTTCGCTTGAGTCCCTTGAGCTCCGAGCAACTTCGATATCCGACGAAACGCTCGCCAACCTTGGCGAATTGCCGAGCCTGAGGACTCTCGATATAGCCGGTGGGGGAACACCAATGGAAATCACCGACTTTGGGATTTGTCAGCTGACCAGGGATAAGCTACCGAAACTCCAGCAGATATTCTTGTACTTCACTGACGTGACCGAAGAGGGGATCACGCATCTGAAATCAGAATTCCCGGGGTTGGTGATTACTCGCTGAGTCACTCTGAAGCGCGCAGTCCGTGGTATACAATTGCAATTACGAAAATCAACGAAGTGAGAGTCTCACTATGGATACGGATAACAAACACGTAGCCGCGGGCTGTCGAGAGAAGCGTAGAATGAAGCACATCATGGCCCTGCCTGTCTCGTCCGCCTTGGGCGTGCTGGTTGCCATTTCATTCAGCACTAGCTCGATTTCGGCGCTGGCAGCGGACGCGATCGACTCGGAGATTCCCGCCAACCCAGAGCAAACCAAATGGGTCGACATGTTGGCGAACGAGCTTGACGACTGGGTTGTCGAGGGGAAAAAACATGGCGCGCATATCCAACCATCCGGCGTCTGGTCGCTCGACCGCGGAGTTCTGCACTGCGATGGCAGAGGCTTCGGTTTCTTACGATACAAGCGTCAAGTGTCCGACTTCGTGTTCGCAGGCGAGTACAAGCTTGCCCGCGACAGCAATTCGGGAATTGGCCTCCGCACGGTTCCCTATGTCAGCACACTAGCCACGCGTCCCTCGCACGCCAGTTACGAAATCCAACTGCTCGACCGACCAGGTGAGATCTCAATCAAGGGAAACATGTCGGTTTACGGCCACTTCGCGCCGAAATCCAATCCTCAAGAACCGCATGGCCAGTGGAACACCTTCGAAATCACTTGCCGCGGCCCGCGACTCAACATCAAGCTCAATGGCGTTACCATTCATGATTTTGACCAAAGCGAACACGAGACGACCAAAGACATGCCCCTCAAGGGATTTGTCTCGGTGCAGAACCACCACTCCGTCGTTGAGTTCCGACGACTGCGACTCCGGGAACTTACGAAGTAGTCGGCCATACGGTATGGCCAGCATGAGCCTGACCGTGCACAGCACCACCGTCGGACGCAATTTTCGTCATTAGGAAGTAACCAACCTGGGCTGCCGAGCGCGCAAATCCACAGGAATCTGAAAGGTACCATCCGCAGCCATCAGGGCTTACTTGGATTCTCGCAAACGACTGGGTTCTTGGTTCTTGTGTCGGCCCAACGCGCCAAGCACCCGCGAAGTCCGCAAGTGCCGGTTTTGGGGATAATCGGGCCCTGAATAGCGGCTTTCAGACGGCAAAAACTTGACGCCCGACGTAAGCCCACTTACGATCGAAACTATAGGACTCTACCCAATTTACCTCAATTCTCAGCCTTGGCGGGCGATTTCGCCGTGGTCCGAGGTCGGTTGATGGTCTTTGCTGTGGTCGGGGTCGACCGCAGGTTCACGGAACACAGAACGTGCCGCATGTCGTTGGCGGCTCAGCTACGAAGGATATTCTGGTGACGCTTGTCTTCCAAGTTGTGTTGGGTCTGTCACTGTTGGTGGGCCTGATCACCATCATCATGAGCGGCAAAAACTGGCATTGGACCCAGTTGACGTTGGTGCTGCTGGTGTTCTTCGCCGGTGTCGGCTTCGTCTTCCTCGCGGCCGAGACCTTTCGCATCCACAAGAATCTGCGCGCAGGACTGTCCGGACTGGAGAAGCGAATTCAGGACCTCGAGCAGGAGAACTTTGATCTGGTTAACGGAGTGGGCGACTCGCTTGGAATCGTCGAGCTAGAGCATCGCTTGCAAATCGACACGCGTGAGCGTGGACGGGTGTGGCGCGGCGTCGCCCCAGCAGGTCAAATGGGTCCACAGGGCGAACTTCCCGTACAGATTGCCAGACCCAATCCTCATGGACTCAGCAAAGACGCAATCGTCTTCGCATTCGAAGCCGGCAACCCCAATACTGCCGATCCAAACAATGGCCCTCAGTACCTGGGTGAGTTTCGCGTGCGGGAGGCGCAAGAGGGCGGCGTGCTGCTCGAATCGGTGTTGCTGCTGGGCAATCGTGAGCGCGATCGGCTAGCGCGCAGCCAGGGGCCTTGGAGCCTCTATGAAACAATGCCCATCGATCGCCATCGGCTGTTCGCGAACATTCCGCCGGAAAGCTTGGCCCGACTCGTGCCAGAGGCTTCTGCAGAGGAGTATCTCCGCCACGGTACCGAAGCGACCGACAACGACGACGAGTGGCATGTGATCGGTGTCGACGCGAATGGCAAACGCGTCGGGCGGGAAAACATGGATCAGGCGGTCAAGACGCTCTACAACCGCAGCCTGCGGGACTACAGCTATATCTTCAATCAACTCGCGAGCGAGATGATCGTGGCGGAAGCAAAGCAGGCGGCCGTGCAGGAAGATAACGCCAAGCTCGAGAAGTCGCTTGCAGGCGCCGAGGAGACCGCGAAATTTCGCCAGCAACAGATCGAAGCGCTGAACCGCGATGTGGCTGGGATGAAGGCAGACCGCACGGCGATCGAACAGCACGGCCAGGTAGTCTCCGACACCTTGATGCACTTCGAAGATCGCATTCAGGGCTACTTGCAAGCGAATGCGAAACTGGCCGAGCAGCTCACGCAGCGGCAACTCCAGTTGGCCAGCTACATCAACAGCGTGGCTCCCGCACCATAGTTGCTAGCTGAACTCTGCCAGGCGGCGAGCGAAGTCTGGCCGCGTCAACCCGCCCTGACGAGGATTCCACTTTCGGTGTTCGCGCCCGACCGTTATCTTTGCGGAACGGGTGACTCAGGGCTTTGCTGGTCACAACGGCTTTACGAGTCACTCTGGGCGTGACTGCTACGATTTGCACCTATAATGTAACTATGGGACTCTACGATCGAGATTACGGACGCAGCCACGAACCGGGTGTGCATCTGAGTGCGCCACAAACGATGACCATGAAGCTGGTTATCTTCACCGGCTGTGTGTACCTGGTGCAATTGTTCTTCGGCCAAGCCGGTTGGTTTAGCGACGTCTTTGCCCTCGATGCACAATGGTACCGACAACCTTGGAAAGTGTTTCAGCTTGTGACCTACGGGTTTCTGCACTCCCAATTGGCGATGCAACACATCTTGCTGAATATGTATGGCTTGTGGCTGTTTGGCCGCGAGATCGAACAGCGCTACGGACGTAGAGAATTCCTGGCCTTCTATTTGGCATCGATCATTGTGGCGGGACTTGTGTGGAGTATCTCGACCGCGGCTTCTGGCGCAACAGGAGGATTGATCGGCGCCTCGGGTGGAGTCGTCGCGGTGACGATCTTGTTTGCGTTTCACTATCCGCACCGGACGATCCTGTTGATGTTTGTGTTCCCGGTACCGATGTGGGTCTTGGGCTGCATTATCGTCGCTTATGATGCGTACGGCGCAATGAATTACCAGGACGTCAGCAACGTGGCATTCATGGCGCATTTGGGTGGAGCTGCCTTTGCGTTTTTATACTATCGTTTCCGTTGGAAGCTCAGCGATTGGCTGCCCGATCAGATTTCGGTGCCCAAGATGAAACGGCGCACGAAGCTGCGAATTCACGACCCTGACGAGCAGCTCGCCTCCGACACAGATCGGCAGGTGGACGAGATCCTTAAGAAAATCAATGAGCAAGGCCAAGACAGTTTGACACGTCGTGAGCGTAGCATTCTTGAGCAAGCGAGTCGGGAATACCAGAAACGGCGCTGACAGGATTCTCCCATGGCAGGAAGCCGCAAAACCATCTGGCTCGCCGCCGGAATCCTCTTGCCAGGCACCATCGGCCTGGGCTTTTGGCAATGGTATCCTCGGGCAGAAGCGCAAATCGACTTGCTGCCTTCGCCCATCGAGCTGCCATCGTCGGCGGGGATGATTCGTCTGCCAGGCGGCTCATTCTTCATGGGCAGCCCAGTGGGTAGCGAAATCTACGGGACCGAGAACGATTCGCAGCCGCTGCATCGCGTCCGGCTGGAACCGTTCTGGCTCGACGCGCGACCGGTTACGAATCAGCAATTTCAGCGATTCGTCTCGCAGACGAACTACGAAACGGAAGCAGAACAGCGCGGCAGTTCGTTGGTCTTCGATCGTGAGCTGGCCACCTGGCGTGAGGTCGTCGGTACGAGTTGGCAGCACCCGGAAGGTCCCGACAGTTCGCTGGTCGGCAAGGAGCACTACCCGGTCGTGCACGTCAGTTGGCAAGACGCAGCCACCTACGCGTCGTGGGCAAACAAGCGCCTGCCGACCGAGGCGGAGTTCGAATACGCCGCGCGTGGCGGCTTGGCCGATTGCAGTTACCCTTGGGGTCGCAAACTGCAACTTGACCAACGCTATCTTGCGAACAGCTGGCAGGGTCACTTCCCCGAGCAAGACTTGGGCTCAGACGGCTATCAAGGTCCTTCGCCGGTGGGCAAGTTCCCGCCCAATCGGTTCGGTCTGTACGATATGGCCGGCAACGTGTGGAATTGGTGTTTCGATTGGTACTCGTCAGACTACTACGCAGCGAGCTTGCCGGATCAGCCGCGGGGGCCGACGCAGGGCCGTGAGCGCGTGCGACGCGGCGGGAGCTGGCTCTCGACGGCCAACTACGGTGGGAATTTGCGAGTGGACTATCGCGACCATGCCCCGCCGAGCGAGACGACTAGCCACACCGGTTTTCGCTGCGCGCGCGACGTCGGAGCTCCCTGAGTTAAAGGCCCGCACCGCCCTACGGTTTTGAGCAAGCTGCGTTGTTCATCGCGAGCCGCCCGGGGAATCTATGTCTGAATCAACAACACAACCGACCGTCGTTATTACCGGTGCCAGTGGCCTGATCGGCGAAAAGCTCACGAAAGCGTTCGAGGCCGATGGCAAACGCGTGCTGAGGGCAGTCCGCAGGGACGCACGTGGCGACCAAGAAATCAGCTGGGATCCGGCCAACGGCACGATCGACCGCGAACGGCTTGAAGGCGTGGACGCGGTGGTACATCTGGCAGGCGCGGGGATCGCTGACCGTCGGTGGTCGGAGAGTTACAAGAAAACGATCCTCGACAGCCGCGTCGATGGCACGACGTTGATCGCCGAGACCCTGGCCAGCCTCGAAAACAAACCGAGTGTATTCGCATGCGCGTCCGCGATCGGTTTCTACGGTGATCGCGGTACCGCGGTTCTTGACGAGTCCGCGCCTGCGGGCGACGGCTACTTGCCTGAGGTATGCCTGCAATGGGAACGTGCCTGCGAAGCGGCACGCGACGCTGGGATACGCACCGTCAACATGCGGATCGGCGTGGTGCTCAGCACCGAGGGCGGCGCGCTGGCGAAAATGTTGACGCCGTTCAAGCTTGGCGGCGGTGGAATTTTGGGTAGCGGCAAACAGTACTTCAGCTGGATTGAACTGGAAGACATTGTGCGCGCGATGCAGTTTGTCGTCGACAATCAGTCGCTCAGCGGAGCGGTGAACTTGGTCGCCCCTAATCCAGTGACTAATCACGACTTCACTAAGACGCTTGGACGCGTGCTTTCACGTCCAACGATTCTCCCGATGCCTACCTTTGCTGCACGGTTGGTGTTTGGAGAGATGGCCGACGCGTTGCTGCTGGCCAGCACCCGCGTCGTGCCCGACGCGCTGACAAACGCCGGTTTCCAGTTCGATCATGCGGAACTAGAACCCGCACTGCGCCACATTCTAGATCGCGGCTGACCGTATTTTTCGATTTCTATCGAAACTCTTCGGTCGCTGCAGGGTTGAAGTTCTGTACTGGGAACACATCGGTCTTTCTCCCGCTTCGCGATTTCAGCGACTCGTTCCCGGACCGGAACATCTGATTGGCACTTCAGCAGAAGGGGCTTGTTATGCGCTTCGTGCAGCCCGCGCTCGCGTTGTATCTTCTCACGACATCTGTCGGTCTTTGCGTCGCCCAATCACCCGGCGTACCCGCACTGCCTTCGACCGATTTAGACTACGTCGCCTACGCCGTCGACAACCTGCCCACCTACTTTCAGCCCGGAACGGACGTTGGCGATACCAACAATACACCGGCAGACAACCCGATCACTAACGCCGGCGCGACGCTCGGACGCGCGCTGTTCTACGACCAGCGGCTCTCCCACAACGATTCGACGAGCTGTGCTTCCTGTCACAAACAGGAGAATGGCTTCTCCGATCCCGAGCAATTCAGCGTCGGGTTCGAAGGGGGACTTACTGGCCGACACTCGATGGGGCTGTCCAACGCCATGTTCTACGAGCGCGGGCGCTTTTTCTGGGACGAGCGTGCTGCCACGCTGGAAGAACAAGTCCTCGGACCAATTCAAGACTCTGTGGAGATGGGCACCAACCTCAATCAACTGCGTGAAGAACTCGCTGGCACGGAGTTCTACCCCGTGTTGTTCAACGACGCGTTTGGCAGCACCGAAGTAACCAACAATCGTATCGCGGATGCGCTCGCACAGTTTGTTCGCTCGATGGCATCCTACCAGTCGAAGTTCGACGATGCGCGCGCAGCCGGTGAGGTTGGGTCGCAGGGATTCAACAGGCAACTGACGGCTTTGGAACGCCAAGGCAGTCAGATCTTTCACGGTGGCGGGCGTTGTAGCGCCTGCCACGAGGGTGATGCGCAGGTCGCAGATTTGCCCCGAAACATCGGCCTTGATTTGGACAATTCTGCCGATGACGGTGCCGGCAACGGTCGCTTCAAAGTGCCCTCGTTGCGAAACATCGCGGTGCGAGATGGTTTCATGCACGACGGCCGATTTGAAACCTTAGAGGAAGTGATCGACTTCTACAGCACCGAGATCCAAGACAATCCCAACCTGGCGCTCACGCTACGCGAAAACCGACAGCCCAACGACGATCCCATTCAGTTCAACTTCACCCAATCTGAGAAGGACGCCCTGATCGCTTATCTCAACACACTCACGGATGAAGTCTTCCTGTCCAGCGAACTCTTCAGCGATCCGTTCATCGAGTTGCCTGGCGACTTCGATGGTAGTGGGCTGGTTGATGGAGATGACTTGCTCTATTGGCGAACCACGGAGATGGATGGGGGCGCTTTTTTGGAATGGCAACAGAACATCGGGCGCTCGTGGCTCGATCTTGCGACCAATTCGAGCATCGTTGCCGTGCCGGAGCCATCGACCGCGGCATTGGCTGGCTTCGCCCTGATTTGTGCCTTATGGCGCGAGAAACGACGCGATCGCTTCTAGCCTATGTTCCACGTTTTGAATAAAAAACCCTAGAATCGTCGCTGTTTGGTTGCCTGCTGGATAAGTCTCGTCGGGTGGAGTAGCCTAGATGGAAACACCAAAGCCCTATCGCACCGGGGAGGGTGGCGATGCTTTCCATCTTGTGCCCGCACTGCCGAGAGAAGTTAACGCTCGAAGAGCGTTGGCAGGGCAAGACAATCAGCTGCCTCAATTGCGGGCAGCAGCTGGCGGTACCGGTCGTTGATCAGTCTGAAGAGCCGGTTGCTCCGCCGGATTCGCCGGTAATCGTCACGACGGCCACGACGTCAACGACGCAGCGGCGCCGGCAGCGGGCCGCCGGCAACCGCATCGTCAGCGCGACGCTGCATCTGTCCATCAGTCTGGCAGCAGTCTATGCCGGATACTATTTGGTCACCCATCGCCCAGCGGCCAACGAGGAACCTGCGACGGAGATTGCCGAGCTACCCAAGCAGCGTCCCATCGGCGAACGGACAAGACCTGTCGACCTTCAGCGTCGCGACAACGTGGAGCCCGATCTACCGATCGAACGCGACGAACAGCCCGCTCTCGAACTTGAAGCCGAAATCGCCCCCGCTCCGACGTCACCGTTCGTGGACGTTCCTGCGTTGGTGTCGCTTCCACCCGTTGAGCAAACCGATGAAGTCGCGCTCGTCGAGGGCTTGGCACAGCCTGTAGTTCAACTGGCCAGCAACTCCCCAGACTTGGCCCTGAAGGATCAACGTGTTCTCTGGCAATCGGACGACGGAGATGACGACGCGGTCATCGCAGCATTATCGGTTGTCGACGGCAATTTGAGTTTTCGTTGGTCGGCGGCAGTCGACTCCGCGGCTGAAACGGCGTTGCGAAACTCAATCGTCCATCTGCGGGAAAACGACTTCCAGCATGTGATCGCGCTGCGTACCGCCGACGGCGGAACACCACTTAACATTGATCTCAATGAAAACCGACAAAAAATCGTTGGCAAATTCTCGCACCTCGCACCACCCGGGCAGGTTTCCTTCCGGTTGCTCAATCTGGACGAACTCCCGCCCTGCATTGTCGAGGGTGTCGAACCCGAGCAGCTGCAGCCCGGCGGTCAGACGACTCTGGAGTACCTCGAAGCCCCCGGCGCCGCGACGCGACTCACGATGTCTAAACGTGGGAATGTGACGATCGTCGAAATCGAGAGTCGCTATGCCCTACCCTCCGGCGACGAGCAGCCGCTGTCGATTGCCCGAGGTAACAAGAAGGTCAAAGAGCTTGCCGCCCTGTATCAGGAGACCCTCGCCGCCGAGGCAGCGATCGACGATCTTCGCAGTCGACTGAAGGAGCTGGAACGCGACGCCAAGGCGGTGCCCCGATCGCGGGCGACCGCATTCGCCAAAGCGCAACAGCTCCAGCAGCTTCAGGCGGAAATCCTCACGGTGCGGCAGAGTATCACTTACGCAGAGCAGTTGATCGCCGCCAAGAAAGTGGTAGCCGCCGATCAGGAAGCGTTGCGGCAGGTCGCGGCAGTGGCTCAGCAGCTTCACAAAGCGAGACTGTCCTACTGCTTCTTCACCGTGGTGGACGGCCACCAGATCGATCTGCTCGTTGCCCGCGAACCGTGATGACAGGCGAGCCCAGTCACCTGACTGTCTCGCGGCTTCGCTGTCTCGAGGAGGTGTGTTGCCCGCACGAGTTCGACGCACTTCCCCGTAGATTCAGGCGTTTGATCGACATTTCATAACCTCAGATGGGCATTGTGAGACAGCCGTACTGCGGTAAAATGGGATATTCTGAGCGAAATGACGAAACTCCTAATGACCAATGGCGAACGAAATCCGAATGACCGAATGAGTTGATGCGCAACGCGTTCACCTGGCCTGAGTGCGATAGTTCAAGCCCTTCCTTTCGTCATTGGTCATTCCGTCATTTGTCATTTAACCCGCAGGGTTGCTATGCACTCACAAGTTGTCGTACTCGGTGGCGGTCCCGGTGGCTATGCCGCCGCCTTCATGGCTGCCGATTTGGGTATGGAAGTCGCCATCGTCGAATCCGACCCCAGGCTCGGCGGCACTTGTCTGCTGCGTGGTTGTATTCCGTCGAAAGCCCTGCTTCACGTCGCGAAGGTGATCAACGAATCCCGCGAAATGGAAGAATGGGGTGTCGACTTCGGCAGCGTGAACATCAACATCGACACGATGCGTGCCCGTAAAGACAAGGTGATCGACACGCTGACCGGCGGACTCGTTCAGCTGGCGAAACGCCGCAAGGTGAAAGTCATTCACGCGCGCGGTGTGTTCGTTGATTCGCAAACCTTGCAACTCGAAGGTGGTGACCCTTCGACCTACGAAACTGAGCGGATCACCTACGACCACTGCATCCTGGCCAGCGGCTCGATCCCGGCGATGCCCAAAATCTTCGACATCGGTAGCGACCGCGTCATGGACTCGACCGGGGCGCTCGCGCTGGCCGACATCCCCGAATCGCTGCTGGTCGTCGGAGGCGGTTACATCGGTCTGGAGATGGGGACCGTCTACGCTGAGCTCGGGTCGCAAGTCTCGGTGGTAGAAATGACCGACGGTCTGCTCCCCGGCGCCGATCGCGATTTGGTCAAACCGCTGGCCAAGCGGTTGGAATCGCTGTTGGCCAACATCCATCTCGGCACGAAGGTCGTCTCGCTGAAAGAGGTTGGCGAGCAGGTGGAAGTCGAAATGGAAGGCCCTGACGTCAGCGGCACCAAGACCTACGATCGCGTTCTGATCTCGATTGGCCGCCGTCCTGTCACTTCCGGAATCGGGCTGGAAAACACCAACGTCACCGTTAACGAGCGAGGCTTCGTCGAAACCGACGATCGGCAGCGCACGTCCGATCCCCACATCCTCGCCATCGGCGACGTGGCCGGCGATCCGATGCTTGCCCACAAAGCGTCCGCCGAAGGGAAAGTCGCGGCTGAAGTGCTCGCCGGCGAGCCGGCCGCCTTCGACAAATTGGCGATTCCAGCCGTTGTATTCACCGATCCGGAAATTGCCTGGGCTGGCATCACCGCTGAAGAAGCCAAGGCCGCCGGCCGCAACGTCACAATCGCCCAATACCCATGGCAAGCCAGCGGACGGGCGATCGCGATCGGCAAGACCGACGGCTTGACCAAGTGGATTATCGATCCCGAAACCGACCGCCTCCTCGGCTGTGGCATTGTCGGCTCGGGGGCCGGTGAGCTGATCGCCGAAGCGGTGGTCGCGATCGAGATGGGCTGCACCGTCCGCGACATCGGTGAATCCATCCATCCACATCCAACCCTGAGCGAAACGGTCGCCTTCGCAGGCGAAGTCCACCTGGGCACGGCGACGGAGGTTTATCGACCGAAGCGAAAGTGAGTTTCTGCATTGCAGATGGGGAAGTGGCTTGAGCACGTTTTTGTACCTTGAACGATATGCGGCGGAACCAGAGAGTAGTCGACTTCCGATCCTCAAGCGCGACCTTGAGACGGTAGTTGCGAAGCTTCCGAAATACAAACTGATAGATGAGGATGGCATTGTCGGCATCACCTTGCCCGGAACCATGACCGAAGCCGTGATTGAAGACGCAGGGCTATCCTGCCAACTCCATCCAGCGACAGACACAGACCTGTTAATTGACCGATTAAGAGAAGTTTCAGCCTTGATACCTGGTTCGGTGATCACCGACGAAGAAGGCGAAACGTACTGAACAAAGGTAAGTCGATGGCCAACGCCGACATTCAATCGAATTCTCCGATTCCCAACGACGTCGATCCCACGGAAACTGCCGAATGGCTCGAATCGCTGGACTACATTCTGGAGAGCAAAGGGCCTGAGCGCGTCCAACAATTGCTCGCCGTCCTTGAAGAAGCTGCAATCCGCAACGGGGTTGAGCTGCCCTTCACCGCGACGACGCCCTATCTGAACACGATTACGCGTGATAAGCAGCCGCCCTTTCCTGGCGATCGTGATCTGGAGCGGCGGATCAAGAGCTATGTCCGCTGGAACGCCATGGCGATGGTCACCCGCGCCAATCGCGACCCTGCCGCGCCCGGTGGGCACATTAGTACGTTCGCCTCGTCGGCGACACTCTACGAAGTCGGCTTCAATCACTTCTTTCGCGGACGTGGCGAGAGCGGTTACGGCGGCGATCAGGTTTACTACCAGGGGCACGCCGCTCCTGGCATGTATGCACGGGCGTATCTGGAAGGTCGCCTGACGGACGAGAACCTCGTCAACTTTCGCCGCGAGCTGAGCGAAGGCGGTGGGCTCTCTTCGTACCCGCACCCGTGGCTGATGCCTGACTTCTGGGAGTTTCCGACTGTTTCGATGGGTCTGGCGCCGATCATGGCGATTTACCAAGCACGGTTCAATGAGTACCTGACCGATCGAGGCATCCTGGATGTGGCTGACAAGAACGTCTGGGCATTCTTGGGTGACGGCGAATGCGACGAACCAGAAACTTTGGGCGCGATCACACTCGCCGCGCGAGAGAAACTCGATAATCTCATTTTCGTGATCAACTGCAACTTGCAGCGTCTCGACGGACCGGTGCGCGGCAACGGCAAGATCATCCAAGAGCTCGAAGGCGCCTTCCGTGGTGCCGGCTGGAATGTCATCAAAGTCGTCTGGGGGAACGGCTGGGATCGACTGATCGAAGAGGATCACGACGGTCTGCTTGCCCGGCGGATGATGGAAGTGGTCGACGGCGAGTATCAGAAGTACGTCGTTGCTGGCGGCGCGTACATTCGCGAGAAGTTCTTCGGCAAGTACCCCGCCCTGCTCGAGCGCGTGAAGAACATGTCCGATCAGCAGCTCGAGAAGCTCAACCGCGGCGGCCACGACCCGGCAAAGGTCTACGCGGCGTACCAGCAGGCGGCCTTGCACAGAAACGGCAAGCCGACGGTGGTCATCGCCAAAACGATTAAGGGCTACGGTCTGGGCGAAGCGGGCGAAGGCCGCAACATGACGCACAACAACAAGAAACTCAACGAAGACGAGCTGCGCGAGTTCCGCACGCGGTTTGGGATTCCGATCTCCGACGAGCGCGTGGCCGAGGCGCCGTTCTACCGTCCACCTGAAAACAGCCCCGAGATGGCCTACTTGCGCGAACGACGTCAGGCACTTGGCGGCTCGGTACCGACTCGAAACAGTACGCCGGTCACGATGGAAGTACCTTCGCTGACGGACTACGAAAAAACAATGACGAAGAAACTCGTCAGCAGAGGCCCCGACAAGCCGATGTCCACGACGATGGGTTTCGTGCGGCTGCTGGAAGACCTGCTTCGCGACAAGAAGATCGGCAAGCAGATCGTACCGATTGTGCCCGACGAGTCGCGGACATTCGGCATGGAAGGCTTGTTCCGCCAGATAGGAATTTACGCCCATGCCGGACAACTGTACGAGCCGGTCGATGCCGATCAAATCTCGTATTACAAAGAAGCCCAAGACGGCCAGTTGCTCGAAGAAGGCATCACCGAAGCGGGCTCGATGAGCTCGTTTATCGCCGCGGGTACGTCGTACTCGTCTCACGGCGTGAACATGATTCCGATGTTCATTTACTACTCGATGTTTGGCTTCCAACGAATCGGCGATCTGATTTGGGCCGCCGCTGACATGCGGGCCAAGGGCTTCCTGCTCGGCGGAACCGCCGGACGGACCACGCTCAACGGTGAAGGGCTGCAGCATCAAGACGGTCACAGTCTGCTGAACGCAATCGCCTTCCCAACCGTCCGTGCCTACGATCCGGCATTCTCGTACGAAACGGCAGTCATCATCTTCGATGGCCTGAAGAAGCTCTATGTCGACGACGAAACGGCCATTTACTACATCACGTTGGAGAACGAAAACTACCTGATGCCGGAAATGCCCGAGGGCTGTGAGGAAGGCATCATTCGCGGGATGTACAAGGTCGCTTCGACCGACGCGGGCGGCCACCGTGTGCAGCTGTTCGGTAGTGGCCCGATCTTGCGTGAGGCGTTGCGAGCCTCCGAGATCCTCGCTGAAAAATACGACATCGCCGCTGACGTGTGGAGCGTGACCAGCTACAACCAGTTGCGGCGCGACGCCCAAGAATGCCAGCGCTGGAACATGCTCAACCCCGATAAGCAGCCGCGTCGGTGCTACGTCGAAGAGCAGCTCGACGGTGTTGAAGGTCCGGTGATCGCGGCGAGTGACTACGTGCGGGCGCTCCCCGAACAGATCGATCCTTGGGTCCCCGGCGGCCTGTTCGCCCTGGGTACCGACGGCATGGGTCGGAGCGAATCGCGTGAAGCGTTGCGGCGTCACTTCGAGGTCGACGCCGAGTGTATCGCGATCGCAACGCTTTACCAGCTGAGTAAACGGTGCAAACTCAATGCCAACCAAGTTGCCGAGGCCGTAACAGACCTCGGCGTCGACCCGGAGAAAGCCTCGGCTTTGTATGCTTGACCGAAGTCCCCCTCCCTTGCAGGGAGGGGCTAGGGGAGGGTTTGATCCGCCCATGACCATTCGCCCATCGAAACGACCTTCCGCACTTACCAAACAACGAGCGAAGGAGCTACGTTCCAGTGCAACAGTTCCCGAAGCAAAGCTCTGGGAAGCACTACGTGGACGAAAAATCGGCGGCTTGAAGTTTCGACGACAACATCCAATTGAACCATACATTGTTGATTTCTACTGTGCTGAAGCCAGTCTGGTTATTGAACTCGATGGCCGCAGCCATGATGAACAGATACAATACGACGAACATCGCACCGATGCACTTCGCCGTGCGGGACTCACAATCATGCGAGTTCCGAATGATGAAGTGATCGACAACTTAGCGGGTGTCTGCGATGCCATACAAAAAGCGGCGTTCACTAAGTTAGGCAAAGCACTCCCACAAGGCTGAACCCTCCCCTAACCCCTCCCTGCAAGGGAGGGGAATAGAACGAAACCATGACAACACAAATCACTCTCCCCAACTTGGGTGAAAACATTGAATCGGGCGACGTCCTGTCCTTGCTGGTGAGCGAAGGCGATACGATCGCCGTCGATCAGGACCTCGTCGAGATCGAAACCGACAAGGCCACCATGCCTGTCCCCAGCCCGACCGCGGGCACCGTCACCAAAATTCTGGTGAGCGAGGGCGACACGGTCGCGATTGGCGCAGCCATCCTCGAAGTCGAGGCCTCCGACGGCGCTGCTGCCGCCGCACCGGCAGTGGAATCGGCACCGCCCGCCCCAGCGCCCACGCCTGAGCCCGCACCTGTCGCCCAAGCGGAGCCGCCCGCTCCGGCCCCGACCCCTCCACCCGCTCCTGCACCGCAAGCGGCACCGGTGGCGGTCGAGACCGCTCCCGAACCGACGCCACCCGCGGCGGCCCCGGCAGTGGCTCTTGCCGATCCGCCCGCTGCCCCGGCGATCGATGTCCCCGGCGATGGCCAATCGTCGGCCGCGGCCGGTCCCGCCGTACGTCGGCTGGCGCGCGAGCTAGGCGTCGACCTGCGGCGCGTTCGCCCCAGTGGCTCCGACGGCCGCATCACCGAGGACGATATTCGCGCTCACGTGCGCGTCGGCAACCAACAAGCCGCTTCCTCACAACCCGAAGGCGTTACCCTGCCGGGTAAGCCGGCCTCCGACGGGCAAGGCGCCGTGCATCGCGAGAAAATGTCGCGCATGCGGCAGACCATCGCCCGCAACATGATGCAGTCGTACAGCACCATCCCGCAGCTCACCAACTTCGACGATGTCGACACGACCGAGTTGGAACGCATTCGCAAGGAAAGCAAGGACGACTACGCCGCCAAGGGCATCAAACTCACGTCGATGCCGTTCTTGGTCAAGGCGATCGCCTCGGCCCTTAAACAGCACCCAATCATCAACGCCTCGATCGACGAGGCCGCCAACGAAATCATCTACAAGGAATACGTCAACATCGGCATCGCGGTCGACACCGAGAAAGGTCTCGTCGTCCCGGTGCTTCGCGACGCGGATCGCAAAAGCATCCCTCAAATCGCCCGTGAGATCGCCACGCTCGCTAGCTCAGTCCGCGAAGGCACGTTCTCCGTCGACGACCTCCGCGGCGGCACGTTCACGGTCAGCAACCTGGGGGCCATCGGTGGTACTTACTCCACCCCTATTATCAACCCACCGGAAGTCGCCATCCTGCTGGTGGGCCGCAGTCGCATGCTGCCGCAGTGGATCAAGGACGAGGGGGAATTCCAACCACGTCTGATGATGCCACTCTCGATCACCTACGACCACCGCATCGTCGACGGCGCCGCCGCCGCGCGGTTCCTCAACGAAGTGAAAAGCTACCTGGCCAACCCCGGCCGCTTGCTGCTGGCACCGTAGCCGAGCACTTCTTGCGTTGTCATTCTGTTGTTTGCGGCCGCCCCGGCGAGCCATTGGCTCGCGGATAGCGCGTACTGGCTACCGGCCACGGACCACTGGCCACCGTTTTGAAAGGTTTTCCTTTTTCGTTTGCAGAACCTCCCGGCCTCCAGGTACCTGCGATCGCCATAAACCCTTTTGTCGCAAGCAGTTGCGATTCTCGCCGCCTGCAGTTCCGCCGTAGTATTGAAAGGTTGCGGTCTACTGACCTTTCAAAACCAGGGCGGCGTTCTCCAAACGCGCATGCGCGTACGACCCGCGAACGGCGTCGACGTCCGGGTGGTGATTGGTACCGTGGATTGGCATCGATTTTACCCGACCTCGTGGCCCAATTGCAAAGAACAACTTGCGTTGCTTCAATTGCACCGGTAGGTTGCGATGCGGCAGTATGAGGGGGTCAGTACACCAACGAATAGGGAAGTGCAGCAGACTTCTGCGGTATCGAGTGGTCACCTATGGAATGCGTGCCCTTGTCCTACGCGCTGCGGTGCGATTCCGCTATCGCTGCATCGCACACTACGTACTGCTTAGAAGACTCGTGCCGCCTCAGTCAGGAAAGACGATGTCAAAAGCAAAAAAGAAGATCCATGTTCCTAAGGATGCGCTAAGCAAGATTCACTTAGGTCACTCCTTTGCCGAATACGATTTGATCCGCGACGACCCTACATTATTTGTTGTGACTCCGGCTATCAATGCTGCGATCGGCGATGAGCGCAAGAAGTGCTTCTTTGTCGGCCGCCGAGGAACGGGGAAAACAGCCATCAGTTTCCATCTTGAGAACAAATCGCGGAGTCATATTCGCATCGTTCCCGAGTTTGTCGCTCCCATGTTTACGAGCGAAGACACTGTTGATTCGGCAAATCGCAATAAACGAGTGTTTTCATCGCTAGTCGCTGCATTTGAATACGCAATATCTGCGTGCGTCCTTAGTTCATGGATAGAACAGGGGCTACTAGATGACTATGAAATGCCGAAAGTCATTGCTAAGGAGCTAGTCGACGGATTTTTTGATTTTGACGATGGCCTGCTTGCATACTTTGAAGAGTTGTTGCTCGCTGTTGGACAGAAAGACGAAAGAAAGTGGCGCAAAATCTTGAAGCGCAAGAAGGAGCTTATACACTTCGTCGAATCGAAATGTGATACAAAGCGCCAAGAGTTTATCGTCATGATCGACAGCATTGATGACTCTTGGGACGGAAGCAACGTTGCTGTGCTATTCCTCCGAGCACTCATGCATGCGTGCGTCAACCTCAACGCAAACTCCAAAGCCGCAAGGCCATTTCTGTTTCTTCGTGAGAACATGTTTGATCGAGTTCGCGAAACCGAAACAGAGTTCTCTAGGCTTGAGACTTGGGTTGTATCTTTGGAATGGAGTAGTCCCAGCTTGCTCAAGATGCTCGAAAAACGGCTGAATAGGACTCTGAACCCAAAACTCCCTGTTGATGGTACGACTTGGGATCACTTCTTCGAGCAGATAGATGGAGAATCGTCTTGGCACGACATCTTCGGCTTCTGCCAAATGAAGCCGAGGGATGTACTCGCATACTGTGAGTTTGCGATTGAGCTAGCTCAACATCGGAATAGTACTCGCGTCGACATCGAAGACTTGCAGGGCGCCCGTGGACGATTTGCTGATAATCGATTTAAGGACCTCGCTGATGAATACTCTGAAAACTTTCCACGTCTCGACTATATTCTGAATATGTTCTTTGGCCTGGGAAACACGTTCACACTTAATGGCCTAACCTCTTTTCTTTCCAAACTCGTTGTTGATCCACAAATCGGCACGTTATGTCCTTGGTTTTACGAATACACAGCACCCGAGCGATTTGCAGAATTGCTGTACCGAATTGGCTTTGCAGGACTAGTACAAGACGGCAAGGTGGTATCACGTTCGATGGGATCCTCCGGATCAAAAGCTCCAGAGATAACTTCATCTACGTTGCTAAAGATACACGAAACATTTGGACTGGCACTAGGCTTGCAGGATCTAGTAATTGACAAGCTAGAAGATGAATATGAACTCAGACAGAGTGGAATCATTTCAGATGTTCCTGGCGGTGTCTCCATGGAAGACTATGTCAAGAACTTGACGGAGACTGGGGAACGGCTTGATTTGATTGCACCGGGAGATGAAGATTGTGACAAGTTTGAAGACGTTGTAGGTGACGTTTTAAAACTGTGCTTTTTTAGGTGGTTAGGTAACCCAGAACCCAAGAGCAGAAACTATAGCGGCAGAGTCATTCGCGACTGGATTACATCGAATATCGCACTAGGTGGGTTTTGGGAAGCGATGAGACACAGATACAATGCACTCAATGTGCTTTGGGAATGTAAGAACTACGAGAAGCTGAATCCAGAGGATTTTCTACAAACTGCAGGTTACTTGACGTCGGAGTTCGGGGGTCTTGGAATCATAGTATTCCGAGGACCTAGATCAGAGAAGAAACACTATTTCGAGCATATACAACGTGCTTCACAGCAAAAAAATGGCAATTCCATAATCTTGTTGGTAAACGATCAAGACTTAAAGACCTTTATCCGCCAGTCGATTCACGGTCGATACACAGATAATCATATACGTGGCATATACGACGAAGTTGTTCGACAGATTTCGTAACGTGGGAAGAACCTCTCATAGCCGGTATCCTAAATGCCCAGCGGGCGGGAAACGACAACAAACTCAACCGACCACAGTCCCATGTCCCAACCCCTCACACAAAAACGCATTCTCTCCTTCGTCGGCGATATCTATGAAGACCTCGAACTGTGGTATCCCAAGCTGCGGATGATCGAGGCGGGGGCGGAGGTCGTGGTCGCGGGGCCGGAGGCG
This sequence comes from Bythopirellula sp., assembly GCA_965228965.1. Classification (GTDB taxonomy): domain Bacteria; phylum Planctomycetota; class Planctomycetia; order Pirellulales; family Lacipirellulaceae; genus Bythopirellula. Next base: position 1,874,168 of record OZ245849.1, on the reverse strand, counting down.
GGCGTGGTCTATGCGGGCAAGAATGGGTATCCGTGCAAGGCGGACGCGGCGATTGATGACATGAATGCGGCCGACTTTGATGGGCTGTTGGTCCCCGGTGGGTTCATGCCCGACAAGCTGCGGCGGGATGCGAAGGTGTTGGACTTAGTTCGCGAGTTTGACGCGGCGGGCAAGTTGGTTGCCGCGATTTGTCACGGCGGTTGGATTCCGATTTCCGCCGGCGTGTACCGCGATGTGCGTGTGACCGGCTCGCTGGGGATCAAAGACGATCTGGTCAACGCGGGTGCGCTCTGGGAAGACGCGGCGGTCGTCGTCGATCGGCACTTCGTCTCCAGCCGCAAACCCGACGACTTGCCCGACTTCTGCCGCGGCATGCTGGAAGTCCTGACGGCGAGCTGAGGTTCTCACTACAGAGGACACGGAGGATCACGAAGTGGGACGAGCTACTGAGTTTGCCGCCAACGCCCAGGCGACCCCAGCTAGCGCAAGGTCTTGAACAGGAGATCGCAGAGAGAACGGAGCTAGACAGGAACGTGAAGATTGGCTGTCGCTGGTCTCATCGGCGAAGATTCACCAAAGTGAGGGTGCATAGCTGCTTCACTCTGTTATCTCTGTTTCCTCCTGTTCCACTTGGTTGAATGCGCCACAGACAGCGCCGTGCTACTCCGTCTCCTCTGTGGTTGCTTCTCGAGTTCGCACACCTATTCATGGCTCGCAGACGAATCGTCCAGTTCTACGCAGACCAGTGCGTTTTCGCCGCGGAGGTAGATGCGGCTGCCGACCATGGCGGGATGGGAATAGAGTTCGGCGTTAGGTGTGTGAAACACTTCGAGACGTGAGAGAACCTTGAACTCGGGAGCTTCCGCATCCAGCAGCAGCAACTCGCCCGACGCGCCGCTGATCATTAGTCGGTCGCCGCTGGCGAGCAACGATCCGTAGAGTCGAAACGAGGGGTCGCTTGCCGTCCACGCAGTTTTTAGGCCCTGCTCGATATCGAGGCAGTACAGTTCATTCCAGATGCCAAACACTTTGCTGCCTACCACGACCGGCGTGCACGTATCGGGATTCAGATCCTCGTTCGCGGCGATGGGGGTCGGCACGATCTTGCCGTCGTCGGAGAACTCGAACAAGCGGGTGCCGTTGTTTTCGCTGGCGACAATCAGTTTTCCGTCCGCCACCATCGGCGTCGGCACGCTGAAATCTTCAGAAGCTTCGGGGACCAACGTCCACAGACGTTTGCCGGTGGCCAGATCCCAACCGCCGAGCGACTCGGCATCGTGCCCAACCACTTGCATCACTTTGCCGAGCTCACCGACGACAAACGACCCATAGGCTGACTCCGCGCCTTCGGCCCGCCATAGCACATCTCCCGACTCAGGATCGAGCGCGACTACCGAAGCCTGAGGCGCGCCAGGATTTACAATCAACTTCCCGTCCGCGATGATCGGCGAGCCGCAGGTGCCCCACGGTAGATCAGAGGTGCTGCCGAAGTCGGTTTGAAATTGTTTCTCCCAGAGGATCTCACCGGAGTCCAACACGACACAATGGAGATGACCGAAAGCACCGTGCAAATAGACACGATCTCCGTCTATCAATGGGGTAGCACGCGGCGTGTTGCCGTAGTCCAAAGCACCCATTGCGGGATAGGCAACACTCCACAGCAGTTCTCCATCGTCGGCCGCGTAACAGCGAAACACATCGCTGCGGTCGAGCAAATCGCGGTCGCCGATGATGACGACCTGGTCGGTCGCGGCGATCCCGGCCAAGCCTGGACCGGCCAGATCCTCGCGCCAAACGATGTGTGCTTCCGCGGGCAAGCGATCGGGTAACCAACCGCTGTGACCGTCGCGGTTGCGACCTCGCCAGCCGGGCCAACTGTCATCCGGCGGAATCACGACCGCTGGCCTAGTCGCGGAAGTTTCGATCGCCTTGGTCGCTTTCATTTCTTCTTCTGCTGGGATCGGCACGAACCCCATTAGCGACTCCAACGCGTGGCGTGTCTGCTGATCTTTTCTTACCAGCAACAGCGTTTTCGTTAGCGTCTGCTGCACGTCTTTTGCGAGCTTGCGATTCACGAATGCGGAAACGAATGGGACCGGCTTGGTTTCGCCCACAACGCGAAGGTCGCCCTTGGAGATCGTCCCGCACCCTTCCAGCAGCGGTTTGGCGTAGCTGGAAATCACGGTCGCGGCGCGGACGTCGGGTCCCCATTCGATGATTTTGCAGGCTCCATCGCTGCAAGCCGAGCTGGTTTCGATTTCCTCCGGCAAGCTCACGCCAGCGGAAGTCAGCAGCTTTTTGGCGGCGGCGTGCTTCTCGGCACTGTTGGCTGGGCCGAACAAAAATCGATAACCTTTCAAGTCCGCCAAGTTTTGGGCTGGATCGTCGGACCGCACCAAGATCAGACCAGTCTGCGACGTCATGCCGTCCTTGCCCGTCAACCTGGCGACGCCCCGCAAGTCCAGTTCTGCTCGCGCCGCATCACTGCGCACAACGGAATCCTTACCGATCACCAAATCTGCCGCGCCCTTGGTCTTCTTCAGCGCGACGACCAACGATTCGTGAAAGACGACCTGGCTGGGCATCCCGGTCTTCTGCTGGATGAAGTCCGCCAATTGCTCGTAGTCGCGCTGGGCGTACCCTTCCACACAAGGACAGGACAGCGGCGCGGCCAGCGGATCCATCACCACGATCGTCAACTGTTGTTCTTCTTCGCCGGCGTATGACCACGGGGCAAACATCATCGTGGTGAACAACGCTCCCAGGAAGAACAGTTGCCTCCAAACGTAAGTGCCGAGGTCCGAAGTTACCTGCATGAAACCTCCTTTGCCCAACTGCTCGTCTCCAGATTCAGCGAATCTGATCGACGGACACTTTTGTGGCGCTGAGTTGTTAGAAAACTGAGGAAGCGGTTGTGGGAGTCGTCGGAGATGACTCCCACAACGCGCACCGACCTTCGCAAAGTCAATGAGTATTGCGTCACCGACTACGACGCAGCTTCTGCCTCGTCCTTGCTTGCCACCTGCTGCTCTTGCGGTTTGGCTTCCATGACGATGATGTGATTGCGAGTGATATCGAGCATGTAAACTCGCTCATGGTCGTTGGACACAGCAATCGACACTTTCTTGCAGCCGGGGACGAGTTCCACGCTTCCGACCAACGACATCAATTCACCCTCGGCGGAATAGCGCTTGATCCGTCCACTGCCCGACTCCGCGGTGTAGACCGAGCCATCGGAGCCGAATGCGACGTTCATCGGATTGCAGCAGCTGCCGAATCCGCTCACTCCTTCACGTGCACCTTTACCCCACGAGTTGACCTTCTTGCCGTCTAGGTCGAAATGCTGCACTTTGTGGCGCGAGTTTTCGGCAACGTAGAGGCCCGACTCGCACGCTTGCACATCCATCTGACCGCAGCAACCGCGCAGTTGCGTGACGATTTTCTCGGGGTTTTCCATCTTCACATCCATCCGCCACACATCGTAGCCGTAGCCACTAACCGCGCCGGTGGCGATGAACACTTCATCGCTGGTCGCGCTGATGGAGGCAATCTTCGACTTGTACTGGATCATGCTGGCCAGCGTATCGTCCACCTGCTTATCGCTCGGTTCGGCGCCCGCCTGCACTTCCGCATAATCCTTGATGTACTCTAGTTGCGTTGCATACAGCTCACGTGTTTCCTTCTCGTCGTCGGTAAGCTGTGCTTCGAGCTTGGTTTCCAACATGCGCAGCAACACCTTGCGCAGCGCCATGGCGTTCTGCTCCTCAACATCCATGGTAGCTATCTCTTCCGCGGAAAGTTTGTCCAGGCGCTTCTTGAGCGACTGATACTCATTGCGGTCGTCGCGATCGAGTCGTCGAGCTGCCCGCATGACAATGCGGTCGATCTGCTGTTGATACATGTCCTTTTGCTGGACCATCATCTGGGCCTGAGCTTTGATCTGTTGAATCACCTCTTCGCGAATCTTGGCCTTGTTCTCTTCGATTTGTGCAGCCAAGGGCGATGGCGCTTCGGTCAGCACTTCACCCTGCGGATCGAGGCGATACATTTTGCCAGCACCGGCAACCAAGTAATTTCCGTCCGCGTCGATGTTGACCGCCTCAGGCAGCACCGGCAGTTCGATGGTCTGCAGGTGCTCGCCTTTGGGGTTGAGCAACTGCAGCTTGCCGGCTTGACCCTCGGTCAGCGCGACCAGCAGGTTGTCTTGGCTGTCGAGACAAAACGAATGGACGTTCAGGCCCGATGGCGACTGCTCTTCACCGTCGACCGAAGCTGAGACTTTGAGTAGCGCGACCTGGCGGTGCGTGGCGGGAAAGTCCGCATCGTCGCTCACCTCGTCCGCGTCATCGCTGGAAGCAAAGAAGTAGCTAAACAGGCTTTTGGAAGTCCGTTTCTTGGCAACGACCTGTTGTTCTTTTTTTTGTTCCTTCGTTTCGCAGGGTTGCTCTTTCGAGTCGCATTCTTCCTTAGATTCCGCCGGTTCGGCCGTTTGGAATTCAACCGTCACTTCCAAGTCCCCGATACCCGTGATGACGGAGCTTTGTTCCACTTCCGCGACGGCGTCCTCTGCCAGCGCCAGGCTTGGCGCAACGAGAAAGAGGGCCGCAATCAAACCTACCACATGTCGATGTCTCATCATCATCTCCGTCCTTTCCAAGGGTCCCTTCGATACGGAAAACTGATCAGTGCGTTCACCACTGGGCTTTGACACCTAGCGATTCAATGTAGCAAAGCCGCTGCTTCGGCCAAAACTCCGCTGTGTGAGCCGAGTATTGCGCGATTCGGCACGAAATCGTATTCGCGGCAGAGTCATTATTCTCGCACGATATTTCCGGCGATTTCCCAAGAAAAATTGCTCGCCGTAGTTCGCTATGCTGCCTAGTTTCTGTCGGGGCGTGCCGGAGGTGCTGCACTGCAAGCTAAAGAATCAACCACAGAGGACACGGAGGGTCACGGAGGTAGGCACTCAACGCTTGCATCGCTATCCAGCGATTGAGCAGATAGGAAAGACAGAGAGGTGCTCATAGGATCCAGAATCACAGTACCCACGGTCCAAGCCAATAGCAAAAACCGAAGATCGCGAAAGTAGGAATGCCGACGAGCAAGACCGCCAGCCAGGCGACCGAATACAAAGCGAACTGACGGCCCTCCAACAAAATGAGTGGTGGTCCGTTGTCTGGCTCGCTGAAAGATTGCCATATCAAACTACAGGCAGAGACAAAGAGCGCGAGCGGGAAGACCAACTCCGGGTAAAGTAAACTCGAGCCGATCGTGCAAACGACGCCTCGAAAAGACTGCCATCCATACAACCACCCGCCGCCTTCCAATGACTCTCGAAGTAACCAAACCCAGTTCCATCCTGCGGAAATCGCAATCGATATGGCACCTACGATTGCCAAGATAGACGTCTTGGGAAAGTGAATGGTCTGCGTGAGTAATTCGCTGGCTCGGACTCCCGATTTCGTACCCTTACTTAGCGCAACGCCAACTACCAACACGAGACCAGCTCCAGCTTTCCACCATTGATGTGCCAACCCCGCGCCTGCCAATTCGGGACTGATGCGATGAAATTCATGCGCATAAAACCACCAAACATATCTCGCACTGACTGATATCAACCCGAGCACTACAACCCACAGACAAGACCTAACGCGAAAGTCCTTTATGCCCGAACAGATGAGCAACAATGAAATCGAGAATAACACGGCCGTTGCCGCCATCGCCGACTCCCAAAATGACGCAAAGCCCTCCGCGGCGTGATTCGGATAAACGTCTCGACGTTGAAAGACACCTACTTGGTTGCTTTCCACCGAATCCATTCTCATGTGCACGAGTGCGGGCACGACCGCTCGATCTATCACAGCGTAGCCCAAGAAGCCGAACATCCCCACGATGACGAAGACACCACGAAACCATCGAGATGCAGCCGACTGGATCGCCGTTCTTGGAACCAACATCATACGGATCGCCAGAATAAGAGTGACATTTAGCAAAATGTCTGGCCAGAGTCTGCCAAAGACGTGATTGTACCCCTCCCATTCCGATCGGCTTAGAATGTCTTGGTTCAGCAAGAGCCTCAACATCGTTAGCAGTAGTATTCCTGAGGCTAAGACCACCCTCAAGAATAGGGCAAGATAGATAGAGAACCGATGCTCGAGTTGGACGCTACTACGCAGCTTCCACACGAACCACGCTTGACAGATAAACTCGATCGCTATCAACACACTGCCAGTGCAGATAAATCCTTCTGAAACCCGAAAGTCACTAGCTGTGTACTTGATTGACCAATCCAGGTTGTCTCCAGGCGAGGGAGACTGGCTTACCGCAAAGCCGATCGCAACCGCAGAGGTGAGTAGGAATAAGCTGCCGATCGAAAACCTCGGCAGGCGTTTTCGTAGACGATCCAGCATGTGACCATTCTACCGCCTCCTACTCGATCACCGCGTGGCAAATGAACTGGACCCTGCCGGAAACGCCTTGCTCGTCAACAAAACCGTTTCCGGCGAGGCCCATTGGACGCGCAGCGATCTATAGACTGACCAGCACCACCGCAAAACCCGAACTCGCAAAGTTCCTTACTTGCGACCGCGACGATTCACGCCTATCAGGCTGCAGACCAGAGTGCCAAAAAGAAACGCCGAGGGTTCCGGAATTGCAGCCGGAGTAACCATGGCATCAGTGAACAGAGTCGAGTTGGTACTGCGCTGTAGAGTCAAGTTGATTCGGTCGCCCGTTAGTGGAACTTCGCTTCCACCGGATAGCTGCGATGACAATAGCGTCGTATTCAAGTAAACCGACCAACTTTCCAGAATGTCGCCGGTCGAATTAAAAATCAGTCGACCGACCGAAGAGCTGATGCTCGAAGTGCCAGAGTCGTACCGCTGATTCGTGTCGAAGGTGAGCAGCATACCCGCATCCGAATCGTCGATAGCGCCAACGTCAGTCCCTAGCAAGATCGCACCATCTCCTCCATGGCCCGAGCTGAAACTCCCACTGCCATTCCCGCCGTCAGGCCTGACCGTACTAGGCACCCATGCTGTTGGGCTTGCACCGAATTTTGCAACGATGCGCACAGACGTTGTCAAATTCGAATTTACAGCGTCGCCGGTAAATGCCGACCCCCAGCCCGCGCTTATGCCGTCATTGGTAGCGATTGACCCACCAACGCCCAATACTCGGTCGCCAACGCTCCATCCACTCGCGACAAGCGGTGAACCTGAAGGAATCGCATAGGAAGTGGAATAGGTATCGTAACCGAAATTTCCAGCACCCCGGATGTATGCACCGCTGTCCAACGAGTTCGACCCAGCTGTCCAAGACGAATCGGATGCCGGATTGCCGTTTACGAGATCAGCCTGAACGATTGTTGGACAGAAAATCAAGCAAAGGCAGACAACCATCAGACTGACAGAAGCAAAGCGTGCTCGAAGCGTCATCGGACTCACCCCTCAGTTTGGTGTCACGAAAAAGAAGCGGTGTCAACTGCTCGAACACGGAGTTGGACGCGCGTCGAGCCAACTTGGAGATATTGGCCGCACGTGCGAATCCTTCGCCTTGAGCAGTCCACAATTGCTAGTGTAAGACCACAGCCTCTCGTGTCAACTAGCGATTAGTGCAACAGACCCAGCAATTCCTTCTAGGATGATACATCTTTCTACCTTTCTTTAGGCCGTGTGATCCCCCCACTACAGAGTGCCTAAGCGATAGGTGGCATCTGGCCGGACCTGCTAAAAACTCCCTTAGAATGCGACAGTAGACCATCTTAGGGAGCTTACCCCCTCCACAGGTGCGTCTACAGGCCGCGAGAGTATGATTGGTCTGTTGAAGCTTCCACACGTAGCAAGTCATTTCGACCATTCTACTGCCGGAAGCCCTCGATCGGGAAGCAAAGCAGTGGAATCGTGAGCGATGCCAGGCCGATGGCCCAGCGCACCGGGCCGAGTTCGACGTCATCGTTGGCGGTGGGGGGATGATGGATTCCCATCAGAATTACCAGCACGACCATCGGCGTCCACATCACGGCCTGCTCCAAATTGATCACGACATACAGAATCGTCAGCGAGATGAACCACCGCGACAGCGTGTGCGCACCTTTCAAGAACAGCGCGTACGTCGTATGGCCGCCATCGAGTTGGCTGATCGGTAGCATGTTCAGCCCGGTGATCAGCATCCCGACCCAGCCCGCCATGAAGTACGCGTTCACCTGCGACAGCCCAATCCACTCCCGATCGGCCCATTGCGGATGCGCCTGTTCCAGCATCCATTGGCCAATCCATGGCATGTAGAGTTGCAAATCTCCGTGACGCGGCTGTAGGCGAAGGTCTAAGTCGACGATGCCCCACCAGAAAACCGGGATTGCCACCACCAATCCCGCCAACGGACCGGCGATGCCGATGTCGAATATCTCGCGCCGGTTGGCTTTCATCCCGTCCATACCGATGACGGCACCCATCGTGCCGATGGCATTGAACGGCACAGGTATGCACAGCGGATAACTGGCCGTGATGCGGTTTTTGACCGTCTGCAGAAAGTGGCCCATCTCGTGCGTGAGCAGAATCGCCAGCACCGCGACCATGTACTTCAACCCGGTCTGCCAGTTGCCGGCAATCGTGCGGCCCATCGCCGCGTAGCTGTGCAGATACTTCGGCTCGACCGGTTCCCACTGCGTGCAGCCGACCCAAAAGGTGGACACACAGGTGGCCAGAAACAGCATCACCGGCAGTAGCACTCTGCGCTGCGGCCGAAAGTGGATGTCGGAAAGTCGCATCTCCGGGAGATGCGCGACGGCCGGATCATGAAACGGATCGTCCGACGACTTGAGCTTCTCAACCGCAGACGACTCGACCGGCACAGCGGGTTGAGATCGCACCTGCTCTCCGGCATTAGAATCCGCAACATCCATCGGTCAATTTTAGCACAGGCGAGCCAAGAAGGAACAGAGGGGCATGAGCGAGTTGCCCATCGTCAGTAGCCAGCACCTTGTCGACTGGCCACTGGCTGCTGACCGCCGACTGCTGACTACTGGACACTTGAGCCTCAATAGATCTCCAAGCTCTTCACCACATTCGAACCGCTGGACTGGGCGGCGGAGAGGCAACGTGCGGCAGTGTCGAAGAGATCCTTGGGCGGGAAGTTCTTCGGCGGCAAAGCGACTGACGAGACGCCGGCGCTGGCCAGGTACTCCAGCGCGGTGCCCTTCTCTTCCAGCCGGCGGGTCATTAGTTCGATTCGCGTGAGGGTCTCTTCCGCCAGCCGCACGGCCTCGTGGCGATCGCAACCGGGCAAAACCAAGACGTGCCGACACGAGCGGAATTCGTCGCGAATCATGTCGGCCACTTCGATCTGCTTGGAAGCGACTTTGAGAATCTGCCCCAGAATCGGGCGTCGCTGGATATCGTCGCTGCTCGGTCCACTCATATCAAACACGACGAGGCTCACCGGCTGGCGACGCGAACGGCAAAAGCCAATCGTCAACGTCAGCTGCGTGAGGAAATCCTTCGTAAGCGTCGTGTCCACGCTTGACCGCTTGTTTGAATCCGTCGTAGCCGGCTGCTCGGTGGTAGTCGTCGTGTTTGGCTCGCCTACTGGGCTCGCGCTCGACGCGGACTTGGAGTCTTCGGGTGGCGACGATTGACTGAGAAAGCTATCCACGGAATGACGCAGCCGCGTCGCATCGGCCAACAAGTTGGCGTACGCCTGTTCTTCTTCCAGCTGCGGATGACCGAGCAACTCGACGACTTCTTCGGTCAATGCACTCATCTGCTGATGCGCTGACGCGACGATTTCCGCAAAGTCGGTTTCCTCTTCGATCGCCGCTTCCAGCGATAGCACTTCGGCCAACTGCTTCACCTTCGGCTGCAACTCACCGACCAGCTCGTTAAGCTGCTCCTTCTCCAAGTTGCAGTATTCACCGCCGATTTCCATCAAGTCGGGCAGCACACCCAGGCGGTTCTGGCCCACCAACTCCGCGACCAACTCTGCCAGGTGCAGTACCTTTGCCAGCTCAGCGTGAGGTTCGCTACTTTTGCTCAACTGCACTTGATCGCGCGGTGCCGAAATCGCGCCGACCAACAGATGAGGCATTTTCCAGTGTTCCAGCAACGCGGCAGTAAGCTGCAGATGATCAAACCCGAGTGATTCAAGTTCCAGTTCCTGCAGATCGGCCCGCTGCTCGATGACCCCAGAGAGGAAGTCGGCATAAGGCTCTTTCAGTTCGCCCAATAACACCAGCACGCCGATATCTTGGAACAGACCGGCGATAAACGCATCATCCCCGGGACGGGAAAACAGTTGCTCGCTAATCTCACGCGCCGCGACAGCTCGCGTCAGCGTTGTCGACCAGTACCAATCGAGTTGTTCGCGGGCGACTTCGGCGAACAGGTTTTCCGGCAGGCTGAAGCCGAGCACCAACAGCTTCAGCGGCTTGGTTCCCAGCAGCGCCAGCGCCTGATTCAGGTCGCACACCTCGCGACTCAGTCCGAACAGCGAGCTGTTGACCACGCGCAGCAGCTTCGCCGTCAGTGCCGGATCGGTCTGAATGCACTCCTTCAGCGCCCGCGCATCGACTTTGGGATTGCTGGTGAGCTGAATCACCTCGGCCGCCACGGCGGGCAACGTGTAAAGTGAGCGGGCGCGCGCGACGAGTTCGTCGATCGGCGCGGAGCTATCCTGTTCAGTCGGAGTGGCAATCGTCATGGAAATCGATTCTGTGGTTGGGTCCGCTTGAATTCACGCAACGCCCGTCGAGGCACCCGATTACGCGCCGTCGGGACACACCTCGACGGCTACTATTTTATAGCTCACGCAATCGTGCCACGCGGCCACAGCTAGCACGACCGGCATGGGCTGTACGGCCCAGCAATCCCGCGTTACCTGATTATTCCGTTTGGTCTAGAATTGGTGGCCCCACGTCCCAAATCGAAGACCCACCATGCGATTCTCTCTACTCCTACCGAGCCTGCTTGCCACGGCTATTCTCGCGACGAACCTGGCCCACGGCGAGGACGACTCGTCGATTCAGTTGGCGACCCACAATCAATCTAAGGCGCCGGAGGTAGCCGTTGATCAGCAAGCCGTAGATCGAATTCGCAAGATCGTGCTGAACCAAGGCGAGGATGCTCGCGCGCTGGCCAATCTGGTCCAGTTGACCAGAAACCTGTCGCCGCAGGCGACCACCCGACTGTACGATGATCTGGCGACCGACTATTTGCAGCGTGGCAAATACAACCAGGCGGCCAGCGTCTTGCAGCAACTGCTGAATCAGTACCCTCAAGAGCCAATCGCGAAATCGGCACTGCTCAAACTGGTACGATTGTACTGCAGTAGCGAAGTGGCCCATTCGCAAGCTCCCAGCTCAGAGCGCAGTGGTTCGCAGAGTGCTCAGCAGCGGGCCAGTTTCTCCAAGTACGCTCAGCACATCGCCGGGACCACGATTCTTGCCAATCCGAAACTGGCCGACGATGCGGCGCTCACTTTTCAGCGTGCCCTTGCTATGCGTCACGAAGGTCACTTGAAGGCCTCGCTTGGCGCATTGACCCGACTGAAGCGCAATCGACGGACAGAGCCCTGGCGAACCCGCGCGCTCGCGGAAAACTGGCTCAGCAGCGATCGCAAAAAAGATCCGCCGATGGAAGTCATCACCTGCGCGCGCACCGACGAGCACCCTCACCTGGACGGTGCGCTGGACGAACCGTTCTGGCAAGCAAACCGAGAGTTGCAATTTGCCTACAACGATGGCTTCTTGTACGTCGGGATTGCTCAACCGAAGCAAGAATCCCAGGACTACGCGCCGGGCGCAGGAGCGCGCACCTACGATGCGGACCTTCGTTTGCATGATCGCATGCGGTTGCTGCTGGACGTCGATCGCGATTATGCCACGTGCTATGAGTTGGTCGTTGATCATCGGGGTTGGACGAACGATCGCTGCTGGCACGAGACCGGCTGGAACCCCAAGTGGTACGTTGCGGCAGGTGACAACAAAACCACCCATTGGACGATCGAAGCGGCGATCCCGATGGAGGAACTCTCTTCTGTACCACCCCAAGCCGGTGACGCTTGGGCAGTCGCTGGAGAGCGCGTGCTGCCGGGGATTGAGGCTAACCAGGAGCACACGACTGAGCCACGAACGGCGGACTCCGACTTCTCGCTGCTGTTGTTCCAGTAGGGGCTTTTCGCCGTATTGGCGGCGAATCCTCACAATTCTGAAATACACTTGACGCGATTTATTCTAATTCGTTAGAATTAGCGCCACGACGACAATCGAACTCCTTTGAGAGCATAGTTATGGCCCGTTCCGCGAGTCCTCATCCAACGGATGGTGAGTTAGAAATCCTGCGTGTGCTGTGGTCGGACGGTCCGACTTCGTTGAGCACGCTGTGCGAAACGCTCCGCCGGCAACGTGACGTGGCGACCACCACCGTTGCGACCATGCTGCGTGTGATGCTCGACAAGGGCCTGGTCCGGCGACAAGGTTCCGGCCGCGGTGCCCAGTGGTCGGCCGCCGTCACGCAGAAGAAGACCGCCAAAAACATGGTCAGCAAGCTGGTCGATCACGTCTTCGATGGTTCTGCCGATCTGCTGGCCGCGCACCTGATCGAAGGCGGCCAGTTGTCGGCGCAACAGTTGGCCGAGCTGCGCACCATGATAGATCAAAAGACGAACGTCGATCTCCGTTCCTCAAGCAAGAAAGGTCCTCAGCGATGAACCTGTTCTCGATTGATTGGCAGCAGGGATGGGAATTGGTGGGTTGGATCATGTGCTATTTTCTGGCGATCGGCACACTCGTCGCGCTGGTGGGGGCTGCCCTGCGCTTCGCGATCAGACGCACGTCACCGACAGTGCGGTATGCGTGGTCGCTGACGGTGCTTACGCTGCTCAGTGTGACGCCGATCGTCATCGGGGCTTGGCTATGGCCACAACTGCCGGCGCCACCGTTACTCGCAATCGACACGCCACCGACAATTGACCTGAAGGACCTGGAGCCACCGCGGTCGACACGAGTGATTCCGCCGTCACCAGACGTCGATTTCAAAATTCGTGAACTGGCTCCACCGACGACGAATCTGCCCATCCTGCAGTATCCCCCGACTGAAGGTCCCTTCGCTGATCCTCTCATGCCGACGGACCCGACGTGGACGCCCGAACCTTCGGATGATTCTCGCCTCGACATGGCATCAACAAGTGCCTTGGTGATCAGATATCTGCCTTGGCTGTGGATTGTTGGCACGCCGCTGACGTTCTTGTTGCTGACAACCGGCTTGATCGGCTCGCATCGATTGCGAAAGCACAGCAAGTTGATCACCGAGGGACCGATTGCTGAAACGTGCGCGCGTCTGCGGGCCGCGCTGTCGATTTCGCGGCGAGTTCGCATCGCCTTCAGCGAGCGTATCGTCAGCCCGCTGTTGGTTGGCATCGTGCGCCCCGTGATTCTGCTCCCTCCGGCCGCACTCACCGGCTGGACGCCGGAAGAACTCGAGATGGTGTTGCTGCACGAGCTGGCCCACGTCCGCCGCTGGGACAACCTGGTGAATTTGCTGCAGCGGACCATCGAGTCGCTGCTGTTTTTTCACCCCTGCATATGGTGGGTCAGCCGCTGGGTACGCCGCGACCGCGAAGAGTGTTGCGACGCGATCGTGGTTTCTCAAACAGCCGAACCGAGGGCGTACGCCGAATTGCTCGTGGCGCTGGCCACACCGAACCAGCCGCTCGCCGGTCTCGCGATGGCCCAACACCCCCTTGCTGGGCGTATCCGCAAGATTCTCAAACTGGAGGATGAAACGATGTTGGTCTCGCGTGGCACCATTGGTTTGGCAGGCGTAGCTTTAGCGAGTCTGCTCGTGGCGGTGCTGTGGACTCCTGTTGATTCTTCGGTTGCCAAAGAATCAGTTGCGGAGGAAGAAGTTGCTGCGGAATCGAAGACTCAACAGGCACAGACAATTAAGGATGTGGAATTCGCGGGGCTACCGGATGCTGAAGAGCTGAGTGAGCTGCTCAAGGTCGACGAATGGCATCCCGCGATTACTGTGCGATACGCCGTCAATGAACAATATTCAGATCAGATTGCAAACATCTTCAAAGGCATGGCGAACGATCCCTACGGTCCTCGCCTCAAGATTGACTGGCGGTGGAGTGAGCAAGGCGAAACGCTCGCCATTAAAGCTCCTGTAGCAGCCCACAAGAAATTTTTTGAGCCGATTTTCAAGAAGTGGGGCAAGGACGCCGCGGTCGAAGGGCCCGTGGGTTCGGGCGTAAAGCGAGCCAACACCTCTAAGCCTAGCTATACAACACCAAAGCCCGAACAAAAGTACGTCATCGTTTACGCGTTGCGAAAGAATGAACGAGTCCCAATTGCCGAGTGGACCGAACTGCTAAATCGTCAAAGGGGGCCTATGGTCAAGCTCTCACGGAAGAACGACTCGCTAGTGGTGGCGGCAAACGAAGATCAACACAAGATGATCTCCGACTTGCTGCAGCAGGCCAGGACCAGCCGTCGTGAAGCTGAGTTCTCCCCCGTTTCGAATACTGCTTCTCCCTTCCCCACGCTGGAAGAACAACGCGCCGCCGACCTGGCTTACAAGCTGCTTCAGTTGGAGTTGGAATCACTCAGCAAAGAAGAACTGACGCGCGTCAAAGAACAAGGCTTTGCGGGCGGCCTGCGCGTAGCGGGCGGAGTCGTGGATAAAGCGAACGGGGTGAAACTTAACGATCTGCTCGTTGGCCTGCACGTGTGGCCCACGACCTCGCTGGCTGACGTGAAACAAGTGCTCCAACGCGACGATCTGGCAGAACTGTCACCGCTGAAGTTCTATGTCATCAGAAAGACTCGTAACCCGCAGCAATTGTATGGAGGTGAATATGGAGGCTACGGCGGCGGCATGGCTCCCGAGGTTGAATACGTTGATGAACTCGTCACCGGACGCATCATGGTGAGTGTCGCCGCGATCAAGCGCAAGTCGAGCGATGGGCGTACCGACTCAGCGTTCACCGACAAATACGTGCTTTCCCCAGGTGACCGAGTAAAAGTCGTCGCGACGGGTGTGTATCCGGATCAGCCACTCGACGACCTCTATGTCATCGAGCCCATGGGCACTTTGCCGCTGGGCCCAACCTACGGACGGATCAAAGTCGTGGGACTCAGCCTCGAAGAGGCAGAAAAGAAGGTGCAAAGCGAATTGTCCAAGATACTCCAGGAACCACGCGTGCAGATCACGCTCTACGAGACCAGCGAGCAACGACAAGCAGCGGCTCGCAATCCATACCAGTCCTCGAGCTATCCGCCCACGCGCCCGATGGACACGACGCTGGACGAATCGGGGGAGTCTCGAGAGCAGCAGTACGCGGAGCAGTCGTCTCTGGTATCGCAGTACGATCAATATCTAGACGAGATTGACGAACGGATCAGCGCTGTCGAGCAAAGCTACCGAGAAGTCAAAGCTCAACGAGACCAGGTCCACGACCAGTGGTTGGAGCAGGAGCAAAACGGGAAAGTCGATCAGAAGCTACGTGACAAATTTACGACTCTCGACCTAAGGACGCAAAAACTAAATCGCCAACTCGTAGAACTGAAGCAAGAGCGGCAACGTGTCTTCGGTGAGCAAACCTTGTGGCGATCGGTAACTAATGCACTAAAGTCTGGCAGCCCTCAACGCACCCTTGAGTCCACACCGCTCGGTGGAGTTGCAACGCCGAGTACGCAGCCTTTGAACTCACTAGCTAGTGGGTGGCAAGATCCCGATCGCAACACAAAGCCCCCGGCACAGTCTTCGACGACCGACTCCTCTTCACCGCCCAACCCCACTATCTTGCCGCCTGTCGCACAAGACAGATATTCTCCTGTCTCGCCCGCTCAAGACCCGGCGTCGACCTACTTGGTGCCACCGCCACTCGAGAGCGACCCTTTGGATCCGCAACCAAAAGAGCAGTCGATTCTCACCTCGAGCCGACCAACGCAGACATTTCCTCGCGACACCACCACGTCGTTGGCATCCCAGCACCAAGCAGAGCAGTCGGCAAAACAAGAAAGCCCACGTAATCAACTCTTTGATGAGGCCGTTCGACAAGATCCGACGCTGCAGGGATACCAGGCGGAGGAATTTGCCTACAAGCAACAAATTGCGGAACTTCGTCGCGACGAAGCCCAGGACAATTCAGCTCAACTTCGTCGTTTGCAAGCAGGTCTGGATGCGCTGCAGCAGGAGTCGCTCCAGTATCGTTCACAACTCGCGAACGAGCTCAATCGCCGGAGACAGCCCCAATTGTCCAAAAGCCCCGCAAGCCTTGAGCACCTCGTCCAGATCGCTGAAATCGAGCTGCGTTACGCCCAGGCCGCTTATGAGGTTGCAAAAAAGGATTTTGACGTGGCTGTAGAACACAACCGGCAACACAAAGGTGCCGTTGTGCAGCAAGAAATCGAAAGATTAGGCCTGGAAGCGAAGCGCGCCAAGCTGCGGATAGAGCGGGCCGAAGTTGAGTTAGACGCTCTGAAAGAGCAAGCCAAGAGCGAGGAACAACCGACCCTGCTCTACGACGACAAAACCTTCGATCAGTGGCGCAGCTTGTGGAAGAATGAGTTGAAAACCGAAAAACGGACCGAGGCAATCAAGGCCTTAGCGGCGTTTGGACGGGCGGGGTATGGCGAGGAAGCTGCCGAGGCAATATTTGAGGTGGCGGAGCAGTACGATTTCAGTACCTGGGGAAGTGGCAGTGCGGAGGAACAGGTCCTCGAGGTGTTGAACAACAACGCCAACCGAAGGCTAAAGGCTTCTGTGTGGCTACCGATTCTGCTGAAACACTATCAGTCGGAACCAGAGACGTGGAAGAAGCTTGTGGAAGCCGCGATCCCAGGCATCGCAGCTCAATCGATTGACGATCAGACTCGCGATTTGCTCATCGAATTGGCACATGGCGAAAACAAGCTGCTACAGGGTGTCGCGTTGGGCGGTCTGTCCGGTTGCCAAGTCGATGACACGGAAATTAAGAAGCTTGTCGACGAATTGATCACTTCAGAGGACCCAGAAACCGTGGTGAGTGCCGTCTCCCTCAATCATTGGTACCCTCAGAATTTCAGATCATTTGGCGACCAGGAAAAACGGCACGGAAAAGTACGATCGATGGATGCATTAATCCAGGGCCTGCTGCACGAGAACCTCACTGTGCGTCAGCGATCGCGCGAACGTTTGCGATTCGTCGACAAGTCGGCTGCGGCAAAAATCGTGGCACTTATGACCAAGGATTTGGAAACCGCACAAGACGATAGGACGCGCCTAATCGCGCTTAGAACATCGGCAGTCCTAAACGATATTGCCATCAGTATGTCCGATCAAATCTACACGTTCACCGACGAACAACAATCTCCTGAAGTTCGGGTAGCGGCTGTCTTTGCGTTCATGCGCATAGAGACTGAAAGCGCCGTTTTCCAACACGGCTTCGTAACCGACATGCAGCTTGGCGAATTCAGATTCGGTGAGCGCGAATACCATGAGGAACACGAACGGACGTTGGGTGAGCGTTATCTACCGAATCCTGGCGGAGGCGGCTTTTTCTAACGTCTGACTTTTTGATCCATCGCACGCTACAATGCCGGGCATGACTCTACTGATCGGCATTGATGAAGCTGGCTACGGACCGAACTTGGGGCCGTTGTGCATTGGCGCTAGCGCTTGGAACGTGGACGGTGGAGGGCGGAAGGGGGAGGATCTCGATCTTTATCAGCGGCTTGCTGAGGTCATTAGTTCCGCACCTGATAAGCACCGCATAGCAGTTGCGGATTCTAAGCGGCTCTACAAGCCGGCAAGTCATGCGCAGCACAATGGGTTGATTCATCTGGAACGTGCTGTGCTGACGGCGCTGGAAATGCTTCAGCGGCCGGCGGCGGATATGCAAGCGTTGCTCGCGCTGCCGGAGCTGCCCTGGTACGCCGACTACAACTGCGCGCTTCCCGTGGACGTCGACGTGGTCGAGGTCATGGCGCTGGTGGACCAATGGCAGATCGCCAACGAAGCAGCTGACGTCCAGCTGCTAGATCTGCAGGTACGGATGGTGTTCCCCGAGGAATTCAACTCGCTGGTGACGGAGTACGGCACCAAGGGCGCCGCGCTGTCGCATGTGTCAATTGAACTCGCTAGGGAGCTCTTGGATCGCAACTCGCAACTCGCGACTCACACCTCGGTCATGTGCGACAAACATGGTGGCCGCAACCGCTATGCAGCGCTGCTGCAGCACCATTTCCCCGAGCACCTGCTGCAGGTTGTCGAAGAAAGCCGTCCACTCAGCCGTTACCGCTGGGGAGCCGCCGATTGTCAGACGGAAGTCAGTTTTCGCTCCAAAGGAGAGGCGGAGTTGCCGGTCGCCTTGGCGTCGATGGCGGCCAAGTACTTTCGCGAACTGGCCATGCGCGCCTTCAACGCGTTTTGGACCTCGAAAGTCCCGGAACTGAAGCCGACGGCCGGCTATCCGCAGGACGCCAAGCGTTTCAAAGCCGAGATCGAAGCGGTACAATCGAAGCTTGGCATTGAAGATCGGATTCTCTGGAGAACTCGGTAGGCCAGCCTCGACGAGACCGCTAGCACAACGCAAGGAAAATAACTCTTCGTCGCGGTGGCTCACTTTCGCTTAAGGCACAGACATGTTCATCTACATCGCCCGGCACGCCTGGGCTCACGAATTCGGCGATCCACGTTGGCCAGACGATTCGCAACGCGAACTGGAATTCGACGGCGCCGAAAGGTACATGCAGGTGGTCGAGACACTTGCCGAGCGCGGATTCGAGCCGGAAGCCATCGCCACCAGCCCCTACGTCCGCTGTCGGCAGACGGCCGATTTGATCTCTCGGCACACCGTCCACACACCGGCGGTCACAGAAATCGACGCGCTGCAGCCCGGCAGCGACTTCGAGCAGATCGTCCAGTGGTCCAACGCGAGCGGCGTTACGGACATCTGCTGGGTCGGACATACGCCCGACGTCGATCAACTAACCGCCGCACTCATCGGCGATGCGAGCGCAAAGATTCGCTTCGCCAAAGGTGCGATCGCCGCCGTCCGCTACGATGGCAAAATCGGACCAGGGTGCGGGGAACTCTACTGGCACGTCACGGCAAAGTCGCTTGGCCTCTAGTAGCGGAAGATCCAATCCGCTGTGATGCGCGTCTCGAGCACATCGCGTCGATCGGTCAGCGGGTACTCGAAGGCCACACCAAACTCGCGATGACGATTGCGCTTGAACTTGAGGCCAACTGCGTTGGTGACAATATCGTTGCCAGCGACACCGGTCGAGCCGATGTTGAACAGGTCACCACCTTCGACCCCATTCAATGCGGGGTTTGCTCCTGCGCGTGTCCAATTGAACCAGTTCAGTTCGGTCAAGAAGTACCAGCGATCGTGGAATTCGTAGTCGAAGTGATTCGACCAGTACCACAGATCACTGTCCGTGTCTTCGTCGAGCGCCGCCCGAAAACCCGAACTGCTAATCCAATGTGAACGTTCGCCCAGTTGTGCACCGCCGGAAAGATAGAAGTGCAACTCACCGTCACCGCTACCTTGCAGCGCACGAGGGGTACCCACCGGCAACTCGTAAGCGAATCCGCCGCTTAGCAGACGTTGCGACTGGGGGTCGGCATAAAAATTGTACTTGAGACCTACGTCGAAATCGGCCCAGCCATCGTTGATCAGCGGATTGGTCGACATGATGAAGCCGTCTTTGGCCGCTACGATCGAGAGGCGATCCGTTAGTGCCGCCCGGAGCTGCATCGCGACGAGCCGTACATCACCGCCTCCTGCGGCACTAGGCACATTATGTTGCAGGAAGACCATACGTGCTTCAGTCAAGGTTCGTGGATCCTCAAAGAAGACCGGGTTAGTCATCGGACTGATGAATCGATCAAAGCAGTGATCGGAGGGCGCGAACAGGCCAAGTAGGCGGTCACTCCCGCAACAAGCCGCGCCGCAGTCGCAGGCATCACCACAGCAACAGTCGTCACAGCACGACGAGCAAAGCTCAACCTGCGTGTCGTTCTCGCTGATCAGTCCAGACAGCCACTGCTCATCAAAGCTCTCCGATGCGGAGGCTGCAGTCGCACTAGCAACAACGACGGTAAGAAGCGTGCAGCCGATCGATCGCCGGCCTAATTTGGTGCCCATTTTTTATCTCCTCCGTGAGATCGCAACGTGGGACGAGCCCACTCTCAAGTTGTAATATGCTCGGAAGCTGTCGAACAAACTTGCTCAGTTTCGTATTCGAACGTTCGCTTGCGGTTGCTACAGTCGGCCGCGCCGCGATACTAATGCTTACCTAATCGGATAATCTGCACCCGCAGGTAGACTTTCATTTGCTCAACCGTGCTACCACCAGCCATTTTGACGGGATCCCGCAATGATCTATGCGCCTTGCTGACTAGGTCGAAAAGGGGCAAACTGGGACGACGCAGCTCAATTTACGCAACTAAACTGGCAGGGATGCAATCATGGCCAAGCATGGCAAATACGATGCGATCATCATCGGCGGCGGCCACAACGGACTGGTCTGTGCGGCTTATCTGGCCCGCGCAGGCCGCAAAGTCTGTGTCTTGGAACGACGTCACGTGCTCGGGGGCTGTGCAACGACCGAGGAGTTGTGGCCCGGCTACCAGGTCTCGACCGCCGCCTACGTGATCAGCCTGTTTCAGACGCACATCATTCGTGAGCTGCGCCTGAAAGAGTATGGACTGAAGATTCTGCCGCGCTCGCCTTCCTCGTTCACGCCACTGCCCGACGGACGCAGCCTGACGATGGGCCCAGATCCAGCGCTGAATCATCGTGAGATCGGCAAGTTCAGCCTTAAGGATGCAGCCGCCTTTCCGCGCTACGAAGCGTTGCTGGAGCGTATCGCCGCGACCCTTGAGCCCGCGCTAAGCGAAGCGGCACCCGACCCCCTGCCCTTGCCGGACGGATGGCGGAAGATTGGACTAGCAAAGAAACTGCGTGACGGCAAGAAACTGCTGGGGCTGTACAACGCGGTGAAGGAACTCGGCGAAGACCTCCCCGCGACCGTCGAAATCTTGACCGGCGCTGCGCGGCCGATTCTGGAGCGTTGGTTCGAGACCGAAGTGCTTAAGGCGACGCTCGCCACCGACGCAATCATCGGCGCGTTCACCTCGATTAGCTCGCCGGGCAGTGCCTATGTGCTGCTCCACCACGTGATGGGCGAAGCGGGTGGCGCGCGAGGCGTATGGGGCTACGTCCAAGGCGGCATGGGCCAGCTCTCTGAGGCAATCGCGTCGGCGTGTGAAGACATGGGTGTGGAGATTCGTCGGGAGTCGCCCGTCCATTCAATTCAGACCGACCCGCGCGGCGTCTGCGGGGTTGGGCTGGACGATGGATCCCAGCTGTCGGCGCGGTGCGTCGCGTCGAGCGTGGATGCACATCTGACGTTCGAAAAACTGCTGTCGCCAGAAGTCCTGCCGGAGGAATTCCGCGACGCGGTGGCAAAGATCGACTACTCCTCGGCGTCGGCGAAGGTCAACCTTGCGCTGGGCGAGCCGCCGCAGTTCACTTGTTTACCATCCAATGGAGTCGCCCCGCACCATCACGGCACGATGCACGTTGGCCCTTCGCTGGATTACCTTGACCGCGCGTACGACGATGCGAAGTACGGTCGGCCCAGCGAGGAACCTGTCCTCGAAATGACCATGCCCACGAGCGTCGATCACTCAATCGCCCCCGACGGCAAGCACCTGCTATCCATATTCGTGCAGTACGCGCCCTACGAGTTGCGCGACGATCACTGGGACAACGTGAAAGAAGCGTTCGGCGACCGTTGCGTCGAGATGCTCGCCCGCTACGCGCCCAATGTGCCCAACACAATCGAGCACCGCCAAGTGCTCAGTCCACTCGACCTGGAACGCGTCTACGGCATCACTGGTGGCAACATCATGCAGGGCGCGATGTCGCCGCACCAACTCTACTGCTTCCGCCCAGTGGCCGGCTGGGCCGACCACCGCACTCCAGTGCCAGGTCTGTATTTGTGCGGTGCCGCCAGCCATCCGGGCGGCGGCGTGATGGGCTCTTGTGGGGCCAATGCCGCACAGGAGATCCTCCGAGACCGAGCGTAGTGGAACGTCCGCAGTAAACTGCTAGAATAGCACTAACAGAGCAGTCGTTGTAACACGACACCTTTCGCGGTTATAGGAATCTACTATGGATCGAGAGGAAATGAACAAGGTGCTGGCGCGGTGCCCGCTACAAATCACGATGAATGACGGCAGCGTCTATGTGGTTGACAGTGCGGAAGTTGCCTTGTGCAGCGACATCACACTCACACTACTGCACCGCGGCGACGATGGAGTGATGAGGAACGTGTATCTCCCTCTAGTCGCCATGGCCAATGTCGAAGAAATCTCGCCCGCGACTTAGTATCCGTCAGGTATCCAACTCCCTCCCCGTCCATGCCCTCCGAAGAAGAACTCTACCAGGAACACATCCTCGATCATCACGAGGACCCCTTTCATCGCGGCACGCTCGCCGATGCCACCCACGCGCACGAGGACAAGAACCCCTTGTGCGGCGACGTGGTGCGGATTGAGCTGAGACTCGATGAGAGCGGCAAGATCGAAGACTTGTACTTCACCGGCGAAGGCTGTGTGATTAGTCAGGCATCTGCGTCGATGCTGCTGGAGGAGATGTACGGCAAGACCATCGACGATTTGAAAGACTTCTCGGCCGAAGACATGCTCGATCTGTACGGACCGCGCCTCACGCCTAATCGGCAGAAGTGCTGCTTGCTCTCCTGGAAGGTGATCCAATCCGCCGTCCACTCGCCGGTTGGAAACGAATAAATGAGTACCGTCACAGAAAACGCTGCCTTGCTACCGGCTTCGCTGCGAGAAGATTTTCCGATTCTCACCAACAACGTCCTCGACGGACATCCCCTGGTGTTTCTCGACAATGCGGCGAGCACTCAACGACCGCGGCAGGTAATCGACGCGCTGAGCCAGGTATACGAGCGAGATTACGCCAATGTCCATCGTGGCATTCACACGCTCAGTGAGCGAAGCACCGAGCAGTTCGAAATGGCCCGCGAAAAAGTGCGCGCCTTCATCAACGCCGTACACGCTCACGAGGTGATCTTCACCCAAGGCACGACCGCCTCGATCAATCTCGTGGCGCGTAGTTGGGGCGAAACGAATCTAACATCGGGTGACGAAATCCTCACCACCGTGATGGAGCATCATTCTAACCTCGTCCCGTGGCAGCAAGTTTGCCAACGAACGGGTGCCGTGCTCCGTCACGTCCCGCTGACCGAAGACGGCCGCCTCGACATGGATGCCTTCGACACACTGCTCAGCGAGAAAACGAAGCTCGTCGCGGTGGTCTCGGTGTCGAATACGCTGGGCACGGTGAATCCGATCGACGAGATCGTTAGAAAGTCCCATGAAGCGGGCGTATTGGTGTTGGTCGATGCGGCGCAAAGTGTCCCGCACACGACCACAGACGTGCGCGGATGGGATGCCGACTTCGTAGCCTTCAGTGGCCACAAAATGCTTGGGCCCTCGGGCGTTGGCATTCTGTATGGCAAGGAAACGCTGCTCGACGCAATGCCGCCGTTCCTGGGCGGCGGCAGCATGATCAACGAGGTTCGTCTCGACGGATTTACGCCTGCCGCGCTGCCCGCCAAATTCGAAGCCGGCACACCGCCGATCACTCCTGCGATCGGCATGTCAGCAGCCATCGACTACTTGAATCGCGTTGGCCTGGATGCCATTCACCGACACGAACAGATCCTCGTCGAGCAAGCATACGCAGCCCTCAGCCAAATCGAAGGGCTACAAATCTTAGGCCCCGCGCCTGAGCATCGTGCCGGACTCGTAAGCTTCGCTTTCGATCGCATCCATGCGCACGAATTTGCCCAAGTGCTCAACGATCGCTATGGGGTAGCCGTGCGTGCGGGGCATCACTGCACACAGCCGCTGCACAAATTGCTGGGCATTACCGCCAGCACACGGGCGAGTTTCTATCTCTACAACCGCCCCGAAGATGTCGACCGTCTGGTAGAGGGCATCGCTGAAGTGCAACAGATGTTTGCTCCCAAGGGCCGAAAACGTCGGCGCAAACCGCAATAGAATTGCACTCGGTCGCGAGACAGTATCCGCTGCTGTTTGCGTTTACGCACGGCCTGGGCCGGCGGGCCGTGAGTTCCGTGTACCGATCGCCGGCGAGACGGTTTCTTCGCACACCACTTGGTTCGTGTTATATTGGGAGAACTTGTCCATCTGAGCTCCATCCCAATCGCCTCGCATCATGTCCCCATTGCAGTTCCCCAGCCAGCGCAGTAGTCGCGGCTTTCCGTTTCCTCAACGACGACAGCCTCAGCGCGGACAGCGACGACCCACGTTCGGTCGCAGTTCTGGCGGAGGCCTCAAAGCGCGGTTGTTGATCGCGCTGGCAATCGCGGCGTTTGCATTCATTAGTTACTACTCGAAGCAAAAGGATATCAACGAAACGACAGGCGAACCGGAACGGGTGGCGCTGACCGATGAAGCGCAGGAGGTCCAGCTCGGACTGCAGGCGGCACCACAGATGGTCAGCCAGCACGGCGGGCTAACGAAAAGTCAGGCAGATCAGGACATTGTAACTCGTGTCGGCAAGAACCTACTCGATGCACTTGAAAAAGATCTCGACAAGTTCAATGAGGAGCACCCCGGTGCCAATCGGCGCAATCCGTACCTCAACGATTTTGCGTTCGTGCTGCTATTCGACCGCAAAACGGTCAACGCCTTCGCGTTGCCTGGCGGCAAGGTGTTTGTGACGCACGGCCTGTACGACAAGCTCGAAACAGAGGGCCAACTCGCCGGAGTACTCGGCCACGAGATTGGCCATGTGATCATGCGACATGGCAATAAGCGCATGGCCAAGCA
This sequence comes from Bythopirellula sp., assembly GCA_965228965.1. GTDB lineage: Bacteria > Planctomycetota > Planctomycetia > Pirellulales > Lacipirellulaceae > Bythopirellula. The sequence continues at coordinate 1,849,284 of OZ245849.1, read as the reverse complement.
AGGTCTTTATCAAGGACTTGCCGGCGCGATGGGTGTCTTAGGCGGTGGCGGAGAAGGGAGCCAGATGGGGCAGATGGTCGCCTCGGTACTGAGCATGCAGTACGGTCGCGACCATGAACTCGAGTCCGACGACTGGGCCGTCAAACTCTGTGGCTTAGCGAAGTACGACCCCCGTGCGATGAAGGGCGTGATGCGAATCCTCGACCAGGCGACCCCCAGCGGCGGTCCTCCTGAGTTCATGAGCACGCACCCCAAGCCAGCCAACCGCGTCGCGTATATTGAGAAAGCGATACAGAAGTACTATCCCGACGGCGTACCAAACAATTTGCGGCCATAGCGTGTGGAACGGCTACTTCGATTCGTCTGCCAAATTGACGACACCATGAGACTTGTCTATCTCTGCAGATTCGCTTTGCTGGGTCGTCGCTTCAGCAGTTGGCAACAAGCGAATCAGCACTTCATTACGGCGAAAGTGCCCCGGTGTCCATGGTGGGTCGTAGCCGGCGGACTCGAATTGATCGGCGGCAACCAAGCCCTTCGACGCAATCCACTCGCGTAAAGATGCTTCCGCGCTGTCGACTGATTGACGATTCATCCGTCCGTTGAAGCGGATCACTGCGAACAAACCGCCTGTGCGTTTTTTGATCTCAACGCGCTCGCTGTTTGGCTCTGGAACGCGACTGCTGGCCACTTCTGCCGGGAGCACAAATCCCATCTGGCCATCGTTGCTGTCCGCCTCCGATTCCATGAACACGGGCGTGGTCATGGCCACTTTTTGTGAGTTGTCGTTATCGCCGCTGATGTAGCGAAACAATCGCATGAAGCTGCCGTCTTCACGACGGCGGTCGGCGTTCATGTTCGTGGCGGCCAACATCAAATCGGGGTACTCGCGAATCTCAAAGGCGTCGTTTTTTTCCAGCACCGTGTATTCCGCCGATTCGTAGGCGCTGGAACTGGTAAGCTTCCAGCCGAAAAACAGTGCGGCGGCAACTGCCAGACAAATCAACACAGACTTCGTGGACATTTGCGCATCCTCACATGGTCGTGACCAGGTTTTGATCTGTGACAAACCGCACCACTTGGTTGCAATTAACACTTGGCCCGAATTGGCGTAAGTACATCCTTCAAGAGTGTGTCCAATTACGGCTAAGGCTGCTTGCGTTGCTGTCGCTTCCACTCGTCGGTCAACATTCCGGCGTAGCCCCAGTTTTCGTCGGCGATTTCCTCAATCACGATGTGGATATGCTCGGGCTGTTTGCCCAGCACGCGGACTAACGAATCGGTCATCTCACGGACCAGCGCCTGTTTTTGCTCACGGGTTGAGCCTTGGGTGATTTGAACGTTGATGTAAGGCATGATTATTTGTCGGGCCAATTTTGGAGAGTGATGACGGGATTCACAGGATCAACGGGATGCGCGTAGAATCTCAGAATAGTCGCATTTGATCCGAGTGCCTTTGCGGCCTTTGGAATCTCGACGTGTCGAGTGGCTCGAGACGCTTGTCTAGCTCAAACTTCCGCGCGAACACTCGAAACGTCTCGCTGATCTGTTCCGCAATAATACCCGTCCCGCGCATGCGGTGGCCATAGCGGCCATCGTAGGATTTGCCGCCTCGCGTATCTTCAATGCGAGCGCGGACACGGTCGGCTTTGTCGGGGACGTGGCGGTCAAGCCAATCATAAAACACGTCGACCACCGCGTAGGGCAAGCGCAGCAATACGTAGGCGGCACTCTCGGCACCCGCGTCTCGGGCCGCCTTGAGAATCGAGGGAATCTCCGCATCGTTCAGCCCCGGAATGACCGGGGCAACCATCACGAACGTCGAAACGCCCGCCGCGGAGAGTTTCTCGATGGCACGTAATCTGGCGGCCGGCGTACTGGTGCGCGGCTCCATCGTTCGCGCTAGCTCTTTGTCGAGCGTGGTGATGCTAAGCGCGACGCGCGCGGCCTTGACCGCCGCCATCGGCGCGAGCAGGTCGAGGTCGCGCGTGACGAGTGCGTTTTTCGTGACGATGCCGATCGGCTGATAACACTCGGCAGCGACTTCCAGGCAGCCGCGTGTCAGTCGATACTCGCGCTCGACCGGCTGGTAACAGTCGGTTACGCCGGAAAAGGCGAGCGACTGCGGCTGGTACTTCGGACGGGCGAGCCACTTGCGTAGCAACTCGGGCGCGCGATGTTTGACCATCACCTTGGTTTCGAAGTCGAGACCCGCACTCAGGCCGAGATATTCGTGTGTGGGACGAGCGTAGCAATAGCTGCAACCGTGCGCGCAGCCGCGATAGGGATTCACACTGTAGCGAAACGGCACGTCGGGGCTGTCGTTCTCGGCGACGATTGATTGCGAACTGTCCGGCAAGTAGACCGTCGGCGGTCGATCGATCGAAGCAAAGAATTCTTCGTCCTCCGCGACGTGCTCCCAGTCGTCTTCCTGATGGACGGCGAGAAAGCGATTTGGTGGCTGAACCGATGCGCCCCGGGCCTTATGAATTGGTCTTTCAGGAATCCCCACAGCAGGCCCCCACGCGATCGGATTGATCGTCACCTCAATATACATGCGTACACTCATTTTACCGATTCCAATTGGCAAGCCAAGCCGAAGTTTGGCGAATCGCCTATAGTTACTGTGAAGACCAGACCGTGCACTGCCCAGAGATCCGAAATGCTACTATTGCTGTTTTTGCTATTCACGCTCATGCCGCTGCTGGAACTGTGGTTGCTGTTCCAGCTCAGCGGAGTGTTTGGCTTTTGGACCACTATTGCCGTGGTCTTGCTGACCGGGTTCGTCGGTGCCTGGCTCGCCAAGATGCAGGGCTGGCTGACGATTATCCGTATCCGCAGCGAGCTGGCCGAAGGAAAACTGCCGGCCGAAGCGATGGGCGATGGCGTGATGCTGCTGGTGGCGGGCGTGTTGCTGATCACACCCGGAGTGATCACCGACGTGGTCGGTTTATCGCTACTATTGCCGCCGGTAAGAGTCGTAGTGCGGAAAATCCTCAAGGCTTGGCTGGCCCGGAACGTGAAGATCGAAACCAACGTTTCGTTTTGGGCTGACGGCCAAAGGGGAAGCACTCAAGTTCGCGACGGTAAAGTCGTCGAGGGACGCGTGGTGGATGCCCACGTTGTCGAGGAATGAGAGCCTGCGTCATCCTCCACGCTTCGACGCGACCCGATTCAGGGCACTCCACACGCATGCCGATCTTTGACTACGAATTCACTGTCGACGCCCCGCTGGACGCAGTACGTGAATTCCACCACGACACCAGCGCCCTCAAGACCCTGACCCCGCCGCCCACGATCGTACAACTCCACGAGATCCAACCGCTGGCGGAGGGCTCCGTGTCGAAGTTCACGCTGTGGGTTGGACCGCTGCCCCTGCACTGGACCGCCGTACACCGAGATGTCTCCGACAGCGGATTCACTGACGTGCAGGCAGAAGGGCCAGCAAAGAAGTGGGAGCATACCCACACGTTCACAGCCGTCGACGCCGAGACAACACGCGTCAACGAACATGTAGAATATGAACACGCAGGCGGGTTCTGGGGCCTGGTGACGCGGGCACTGTTTGCGAAACCCAACCTGTGGACGATGTTCACGTATCGCAAATGGGCTACGCGACGGTCACTCCGCAGCTGAGCCGCAACGCTCTGCTATTGCGGTAGCCGACCGGCTTCAACCTTTGGGAACGCTCCCTTAAGGCCTTCCGCCATGAACGCTACCAAGTCTTTCTTGTCCTGGTCGGTCAGGTCGAGCTTCTTGACCTTTTCGCTCAGGTGAGGATTGGCGTGGCCTCCTTTGGCGTACCATTCGACAACCTCCTCAAGCGTTTTTTGTGACCCGTCATGCATGTAGGGTGCGGTGTACGACACATTTCGCACCGTGGGAGTCTTAAAAGCACCGCGGTCTATCTCGTTGCTGGATTCCGTGTAGCGTCCCAGGTCAGGCTCATCGGCCGTCATGCCAACGCCCAAGTTGTGGTACTTCTCGTCAGCGAAGTTCGCACCCACGTGGCAGGCAGTGCAACCGGCCTTATCGCTGAAGAATAGGTCACCGCCACGGATTGCCGATTCGCTGATGGGATTGGTCTCCAGCGGTTGCATGAGCTCGGTGTACTGGTTCCAAGTGTCCAGGTCCTCGTCGTCGAGCTCCGGCTCTGCTTTGGCTCGCTCTTCCTTGATGTACTCCAGATCATCACCGAAAGCTTTCTCGAAGGCAGCAACTTTCTGGTAGTAGTCCCACGGTGCAGGACCGGTGACCACGGCACGCTCGAAGGTGGCAATCGCCTTGCCGACGTTGTCGATCGTCACGCCGTCGTCAAAGATGGATTCGAATTGTTTGACGTAGCCCTCGATTTCTTTGAGTGTCTTCACGCAGTTCTCATGCGTGTTTCCCATCTCGATTGGATTGGCAATCGGACCAACGGCCTGAGCCTCAAGCGATTCAGCTCTTCCGTCCCAGAACTGCGGCCCGCTAAGGATGCGGTTGTAAGCGACCGGCGAGTTTCTCCCGCCCTGCTGACCGTCGACACCAACACCGAACTGGGTATCCTTCGCATAGCCAAACTCAGGGTCGTGGCAGCTGGCGCAGCTCACCGTGTTGTCACTCGACAAACGCGTGTCGAAGTAAAGCTGCCGACCCAGTTCAATCTTCGCGCGGGTCATGGGGTTGTTGTCGATGCCTTTGATCTCCGCGGCACCAGCCGCCAGGCCCAAGGGCAGTTCCGGCTTCAGAACCACGTGATTCTTGGGATTCGCTAGCCAGCTCTCAACGTCGGCGAGTGTCAGATCACCCTCGCCAGGAATCCCGGCAAGCAAGTCACCGCTACCGAGTAACACGGATTCGGGTTCGGCGCTCGCCGTCTGAACGACCTGCGATTCCGACTCGGCTGCGACCGCCTTAACGACGGTCGACTGAGGCTGCTTGGCGGCCGCTTCGTCCTCGTTTTTGGACTCGGCGTCGCCGGCTAATTCACTCGCCTGATCAGACGGGTCGGCCGCCTGCGCGACGTCGCCATCCTCGGCCTGCTGGTCCCCCGGTTTTTGCATCGCGTTGTTGATAAACAACGCGACCGCCACCAAAGCGATCACGATTGCTATGAACCTACCCATGATTCTCTCTCCTTCGCGAATGTTGCAAATTCGCAGATGTCACTCTTCGTCACTCAACAGAAAGTTCTCGTACAGCAGTGCCCCAGCGGCTGCACCCGCAATCGGAGCCGCCCAGTAACACCAGTGCAGAGCAAAAGCGCCGGCTGCCGCCTCGCCGCCGGTCAGTTTGTACATCAATGCGGGCCCAAACGAGCGGGCCGGATTCATCGAAGCACCGGTGACGGGCCCAATGGCCAAAATGTCGAACGCCACCGTTAGGCCGATCGCAAAAGCGCCGATCGTAACCGCCTTGCCGCGCTCATCAATCGCTACGCCGAAGATGGCCACAACCAGCAAGAACGTTGCAATAAACTCCGCCATCAGCAGTCCGCCCAGGCTCAGCCAGGCTCCTTCGGTACCGGGCATGTTTCCGGCCGCCGGCAGCGGGATTCCCAGTTGCGCGGCAGAAACTACGTCGGGCGGCCAGATCATTTGGCAACACCAGGCAGCGACGACCGCGCCGACCAGCTGTGCAATTATGTACTGGATCGCGCCGTCGAGCTTGATCCGCCCCGTCAGCAACATGGCGATCGTCACGGCCGGATTGAAGTGCGCACCGCTGATGCCGCCAAACGTACAAACGCCCACTGACAGCGCAAGGCCGTGAGCGAGCGCGATACCAACCAGTCCTGCACCACTGTCAATCGGGTCCTGCGTCGAAAGAATCGCACCGATCCCAGCAAAGCAAAGGAAAAACGTGCCAATCGCCTCTGCCGCCATGCAACGAGAAGTACTCATTCCGCCTAACCCTCCCTAAAAAAAGACACCGCGGAGATCTCCCTAGAGCAGTTCTTTCAACGCCGCCATCGCGGCATCGTAGTTGGGCTCTTCGGCAACTTCGCCAACGTATTCGACATATTTGATCATGCCTTCCGCGTCGAGCACAAAGATCGCGCGCGCCATGATCTTGAGTTCTTCAATCAACGTTCCCCAAGCGTTGCCGAAATTGCGGTCTTGATAGTCGCTAGCAGGTTGGACGTTGGTGACGTTCTCGGCGCCGCAAAACCGATTCATGGCAAACGGTAAATCGAGGCTCACCGTGACGGCATTGATGCTGTCGCCAAGCTCGCCAACTTTTTCGTTGAACGTCTTGGTTTGCGTGGCACACACAGGCGTGTCCAACGAGGGCACCACGCTGATCAGGCTGGGCTTGCCCTTCAGATCGGCGAGCGTCAACTCCTGCATGCCATCCTTAAAGTAATGTAGTTTGAACTCAGGCGCTGCTTGCCCAACGGCAACAGCTTCGCCTGCGAGAGTCATGGGATTGCCTTTGAATGTGACTGCTCCGGAACGAGACATGGAAAGCTTCCTTTTCGAATATGCGGGGAGGGAATCAATCGGCGGGAGAAGTGGCAACCAGCGGCACCACAAGCCGTTTAGTATCGGCTTTTGAGGCCAGTTTGCAAGGGCCGGAAGCGAAGCGGTCAATGACAGAAATACACAATGACCAAGGCCTTAACCGCAATCCAGCGGACTGCCGGACTCGAGGTTTCGACGCCGGATTGCTTCGCGTCTATTGAGCTGTGGCTTCGCGGTAACAGTACGCGAAAAGCTGCTCCCACTCGCGTTGCTGCAGCTCGCGGCAGCGGACGGCCGCATCACCGCCTGAGCGAGTAGCCGCCTGGCACTGGTCGACAAAATCGAACGGATTCCAGTCGTCTGCGATCTGCTCGAACACGGGGTGTTGACCCACTTTCCGGAACCAGTACTTGGCATTCGAAAAATCTCCTTCGCGCCGGTGCATGATGCCGTGCCAGAAACTTCCCTCGGCCGAATGGATCGCCTGGCTGATGGTGTGGGAGTCGTCCAAGAAATCGTAGAGCAACCACATCGCCGACAGACAACAACGTGCTTGATCGTTATCAACCACTTGCGTATGCGCGAACGCCTGATCGACCGTCACGGTTGCCAGCCGGGCACGGTCCTCGTTCTGTGGCGCGCCCTCAGCGAGATCGCGCAGCCGATCGACCTCCAGCAGTTCGCTAAACACGGGTCCATAATCGGCTGGCGAAAAGGACATGATGACCCCTCTCTGGCTGGGAAATTCAGGCAAGCAACTCCGCCCATCCTAAGTAGTTGAACGCACGAAGAGAAGTTCCGACAAGCATTGATCGCAAAAAATTTGCGTGACCGAACAGTGGCTCGTTACAATCGAGAACTGGGAGGACTTCCAATGCCTGTACGCCGTCGTTTACAGTTTGAATCACTCGAGCCCCGTCAGCTGCTGGCGGTCGATCTCAGTGTTGTCGATGTGCAGTTCGTCGATCCGACTGACTGGTTCGGTGCTGCCACCGGGGTTACGCCTGTCGACGGCCAGAAGATCGCGCTTCGTGCTGAGGTCGAACATTCAGGTCTGACCACTAGTGATTCCTACACGTTGCGGTTCGACATCGACGGCGTGATGATTGATGTGCAGGAGAATCTGCCCGGTTTCTCGCCGTTCTTTGTGGTTCGCGATGGCTGGGTTGCGCGGCCTGACGTGCAACACACTATCACCGTGACGGTCGACCCGGATGACACCACCGCCGAAATGAACGAGGGGAACAACTCGTTCAGCTTCCAGTTCACCCCCGACGCGCCGACGTCGCTTCCGCAGAAGTTCATCAATCCGCTTGCCGGCGTCGAGCACGTCGATTGGGTCGTCAATGGCTATGTGGACGTCGACCCTGAGTTTTGCTTCGACTGCGATGAAGACTTCCGTGGCAATGCGTCGATCACGCGCGACTTTCATAATGGCATCGATTTCGCGCTGATCAACTTCGCGCAGGCGGACCAAGGCGTCGACGTGCTGGCCGCGGCGGACGGAACAGTAACACTCGCGCAAGACGGCAATTTCGACCGATGGACCTCGTTTCAATTCCCGATTCCTGATGGAAATCGCGTGTTTATCGACCACGGCAACGGTTGGGTTTCGCAGTACTATCATCTGCAACGCGACAGCGTCACCGTCAACGTGGGAGATCCAGTTACGGCGGGTCAGGTGATTGGCAAGGTCGGCAGTTCGGGAAATTCGGCGGGTCCGCATGTGCACTTTGAAGTGCAGCGCAATAACTCTCCGGTTGAGCCATTCATTTCGCCCGACGACTACTTCATCGATCCGGCCAATTATGCCTATGACAACGACCCGGTCTTCCACGACCTGGGCATCACGACAGCTTTTCCGTACTTCCGTGATGTGATTGAATTGCCGTCCGACAACGACGCCCTACCAGCTCAGTCTGTATCGCTCTTCCCATGGGTTGTGTTGTCTTCGATTGAGCCCGGCGACACATGGCAGCTCAAGGTTTATCGGCCCGACGGTAGTGAGTACTTGCAACCGGCGTTCGCGGTGCCGATCGAGTTTGCCGCCGATATCGAAGGCTCCTGGCAATGGAACCGCTGGTGGAATCTGTTCTTGGAAAACCCAGAAGCAGGCAACTGGCGGGCGGAAGTGTTGGTGAACGGCATCCCCGTTGGTGACGAGACGTTTGTCGTTGGGCAGACGCTGCCTGAGTTGCGCGTGATTGAAGACGTTCAGGTGACGGGCGACGACGCAGGCACGATTCAGTTTGATGAGCCGCTCATCATTGACGGACGGCACACACCGATCGACTTTGGCACGGTGAGCGAAGGCGGTACCGCTCCAACCAAGCAGTTCATCGTCGAAAATCACGGCTTCGCCGACCTGATAATCAGCTCCGTGCAAGTGCCGGCAGGCTTCAGTCTGACCGAACCTCTCGACGCGACGATCGCGCCTGACAGCCGCGACACCTTCACGATCGCCCTCGACACTTCGACTGCAGGCAAAAAGTCGGGCACCGTGCGAATCGTGTCCAACGATCGCGCAGCCAGCGATCTCGATGCCGATGGCGACGTCGACGGCACCAACTTCTTGCAATGGCAGCGCGGTGCGGGAACAACCAGCGGCGCGACGCTCGCCGACGGCGACATCAACGGCGATGGGGCCGTCGACCAGGACGATCTAAGCGTGCTGCTCGACCAGTACGCCAGTGCGACCGAAACCGTATTCGAGTTCTACCTGGAGGCGGAAGTCACACCACCGCTCGCTGCGCTCGCCGCGCCTGCCTCCACACTCGCGCTGTGGCTAGAGAACACGGAAAACGATCGCGGACGATTCGTCCATGTTGCACGTCCTAGCCATTCGGCCGCCAGCCGGCCCCCCCTTCAGCTAGCGCACGATCTCATTCCATCCCCCGCCGCAACGACGACAGTTCCATCGCTGCCAGCGGGCTTGTCGGAACACCCGACGTCGGTGGACATTGCACTGGGCGAGCTGTTCGACTCGCTCAGTTGATCGGCTGGTAGCTGGGCGGCTACCTCCGCTTCGAACGGGAACCGGTCGAGTTCGGCTTCTGCGAAACCTCAGTGCCCGTGATCTTCTTGGCCAACTGCTCGTAACGCGCCGCGGGCTCTTGATCTCCCTGGGCTTGGTGCATCGCAGAGAGGTTATTGTAGGACACCATCAAGGTCTCGCCTTCAAGCAACCCAGCACTCACGGCAGCCTCGATTAGCTCGACACCGGCTTCGGTCAATTCAATCGCGCGTGATCGGTCGTCTTGACTCCAGTAGGACACGCCCATGCTGACCAAGGCGTCGCCGTGCTGTTGAGGCACGGCCACCGTCGTGACGGGCACCGGATTGAGCAATCGGTCGATCGCCTCGTCGTACCACTGACAGGCCGTGAGGTGGTCGTCGTAGTGAACGGCGTGGACGGCACCGATTTGGAAGTACAAACGACCCATCAGATAAGCCGTGTCTGGCAGTTCGTCACGTTGCAACGAAAGCTCTGCCAACTGCTCGTCGGCCAGTTCACCAAGGTGGATGGCACTCTCGGGCTCGCTGCGTCGATGTTCGATCTGTGAACCATGAAAATAGGCCAAACCAAGCTGCCACTTATACTGGTCCAGCGCCAACGAGTCGAAGACCGACGTCTTGATATCATCGACCGTATTCTCGGCTTCTTCGATCCACAACAACGGATTGATTGGCTTCTCCAGGTTGGCGGCAGCAGCCAGCGCGCTGACCGCGACTTTCAACCGCAGCCCCAAATAGGCTTCGTCTTCGTCAATCATCGCCTCGGCCAAAGCCGACGCACGCTCGATCCACTGCGGCACGCTTTCGTCTTTTTTCTGCCATGTGCCGCGGGAGATCTCCACGGCAACCGCCAAGTGTGCTTCGACGAGCAGTTCTTTCGCCTCCAACCGAGCGAGTCGATCGTCTCCCACGGCCAACTCGTCGGCGATTTCGATTGCCTTGGAATGGAGCTTGATCGAGTTGCGAGCCACCTTTCTGGAGCCGAATGCCGCGAGCAGACCCATCTCGTGCAGCGCCTTCGCTCGTACCAACGGTTGAACATTCGGCGTTTCCAGAACCGTACGCACTTCTTCAACCGCCCGATCGTATCGGGCCAATTGGCGTAGACACCTCGCCCACTTCAAGCGATGCGCGACCTGTTGTGGCTCGACGTCGACCGCCTCGGCAGCATACCTTTCGGCAGTAACCGCCTTGCCCAATTTGGAGTGGAGATCCGCGAGTGTTGCCCGCGCTTCACCCAACTGTCCGTCCAGCCGGATCGCTGCCTCTAAATCTGCGATCGTATTGGTATAGCTTCGATCGAGATTGGCTGTGGCCCGATCGAGAAACGACTGCGCTTGAATCGGCTGCAACAGAATGCTCTCGATTCTCGGACTGCCACTTTCTTCGCTGTCGTCGTCGCTAGCGATCGTCAGGCCAAGTTCTTCGGTGACGTAGTTCATCGTCACCCCGCGCTCAGGATATACCTGCGCGATGTCGGTGCCCTCGGAATCCTGAACAACCACCGGACGGATCTTTTGTAGTGCAAGCTTACGTGCCAACGTCACGGCAGAAGATGGCTCGGCAAGCTCAACTTCGATCGACTCGACCAAGTTGTCCTTGAATCGCACCCACACCGACGGCAAGTCGTCGAAGCGGTACTTCAGCTCCGCTGCTTGGGTATCCTCGCTGCGAGGATCACCCCAGGTGCGCAGCACGTTGATACGCTTTGAGAGTCCAGGAGTGATGCCGTGGAAGCTGATCACTTCGGCCTCGGCCATCGTGACGAACTCAGCTTCTGGTTCGGTTTGGATGTCGGCGGCCTCGGTGGCGGAGGTCTCGTCGGCCTTGCTGGACGCGACGGCTACTTCCACCGGATCAGCCAAAGTCGGCACTTGGGCGACTTCCAGCGGCTCGGCCAGTTCTGGCTCAAGCTTCGACACTTTGGAAATTGGCTTGAGCGAGCTCTCTTCGGTTGAGCTTGCGTTCGATTCTGACTGCTCGGTCGATGGCGACCCCGAGTCAGTCAGCTTCTTGGCCGAGATGACGATCGACTGCTCGCGTGCGGCAGTCGGCTCGCAATGTTCGTGGTAGGGACCATGATGCGCGATCGCGGTCGACGTGAAAGTTCCTAGTCCGGCTAACGGAAAGACAAGCGTCGCGGCGAACGTTTGCCGCAGCGCACTGCTACTACGCATACCCATGGATTTCCCCCCTCGCATGGAATAATCTTGCTCTGGCGCCAAGCTCGCGAATTGCGGGTCGCGGCTTCTTGCGTCAGTGGCCGTCACGCGGGAGTGACGGCGTCGTGGAATGTGAGCACCGGCGAGCGCTCGCTGCGCGCGCCTTGCTATCGTCCCTTATCGGTCATGCGTGTCCTACGCTTTGTGCCAATTGTACCAAGCAGCGAAAAAAATCAGCCGGCGCAGGCGGTTTGGCTGCAGTGCTGGCAGGTTATTTGACGTACGTGAGGTAATTTTGATTGAGGACTTCTCCGTCGTTGCGGATCAGCAACTGTCGGAGCGACTCAGGCGGTATCCCGATGTCAAGATAGAGCGCGGCTCCGTCCGCCGCTGCAATCATGGCTGTGCCAGCACGCAATCCAGAAATGCATTCGGCCTGATTTGACGCTCGAAAGTCCCTGGGCATCGATTCGACATCAAGGTCGCGGGGTTCCGTCCATAACGTCTGCGAGTTGGCCACTTCCGCGACCAACAGCGTGTTGGACGCCCCGTCAGTCACATCGCGAAAAGAGATCCCCTTTTGCCCATCAAACATTGTCCCTGGGCCAGTGACTACCATATAGCTGGTTTCTACTTGCTCGCCGGAGTCGAACGGGTTTGTGTAAACCTTGGGGATTTCGGCAGCCAGAGCTTTGTTGGTAGGACTGTTCCACGGCTTGTCGAAGTCGTAACTTTGGAAAATCCGCTGCGCTTGCTCATCATCCATCACCTCAAGCAACAGCACGCGCCAGCTGTGCATTGGCTTACCGTTCTCGTCGGTCACGTAGGCGGGCGGAAAGCTGCCATACTTGTCATGATAAATATGGAACGCGAGGGCAATACGCTTCAGGTTGTTGCGACGGGTACTTTCCTGCTGGGCACGTTTGATTCTTACTCCAACTAAACCCAACAGCAGGCATGACGCAGTAATCACAACCAGCAGGGTCCGCAGGCTGAAACGGGGTGTATCGCTACTTTGCCCGGACATTGTGCACCAATGAATAAGTTCGTTGTTATGATGTTTCGTTTAGCATCCCCAGACACTTATCAAGGGCGAACTCCGTATCATCCTTCCCAAGCGCGGACACCGACTGTCTTAGCAAGTCCACCTGCGTTCTGGCAAACAATACCGGAGAATCCGCAGCTGGGGCTTCGGGAACTAGTCGCTTTGAGATGGATTGGATTAGCGCTTCAATCCCCAAACCGTTCAGCGCACATGTCGTCACAAGTGACAGAGCCTCCTCAGCCTCAAACCGGGTGAGATCCCATTTATTCGCCACGAGCAAGACTCGTTCCTTCACGAATTGCACGCCAACCTCAGCGGCTTGCCGTAGCGCAAGCTCCCACGCAGTATCGGCTTCCCCTGCGGCGAGATCGCGCGCGTCGAGCACCCATACAATAAGGTCTGCCGCCGCGAGCCGTTGCCGCGCTAATTCGATTCCGGCGGATTCAATCGAATCGGCGGTGTCGTGCAGTCCGGCGGTGTCGCTCAATTGGACGGGCCAACCCTCAATGGCGGTCGTCGCGCTGACCACGTCGCGGGTGGTGCCCGGCTGGTCGAACACGATCGCTCTCTGAAACCCGACCAGCGCGTTGATGAGGCTGCTCTTGCCGACGTTCGGCTGGCCAGCGATCACCACTTGCCACGGCTCCGTGAGATGGAGCCCAATATCGGCAAATTGGAGAAGCTCTTCCGCGCGCGACCGAGCTTCCTCGACTTGGCTGGCTTCCAAGTTAGCGATAATCCCGTCGATCTCGCGCCGCAACGCGCCATGATACTGATCGAGCAAAATCGACGCGGTCCGCACTGTCGTCGCCTGCGACAGCGCGTAATGTGCCGCCGCGCGAATCGGACAGTCGATTTCCTGGCGCCGCCACTCAAAAGCATCTACCTCATTGCAGCCAACAGCAACCAGATCCGCCACGATCTGTGCCGACGACTGCGCTCCGCCGTGGCAGTGAACTTCTAACCGCGTGTCGCTCCGTCGGCAGACAACGAGATCTTCCCCGTCAGCGACTGGGCTTTCTCTGCTGTTCCAATGCCCATAGACGATGCGATTAAGCGGCTGCTTGTTCAGCGGCCGGCGATTCGCTGCGCGAAAGAATCGATCGGCGGCCGATACTGCCGTGTTGCCCTCGATTGCCACCACCGCGACTGCGGCACGCCCAGCCGGCGTCAGCACACAAACGACCGTCGCATCAGGGGCCGTCACAACGTTTCCTCGGCAACGACGGCGATGCCAGAAAGCACGAGGTTGGGAATGTGCCGCGGTGGCCTGTCTTCATTCGTAAGATGCTCAGCGAGTGAGGCGCCTCCACCGCCGGTGAGAAACAACTGGGGCGGCTGAGGGCAGCCTCGGCTGATCCGATCGACGAGTTCGCGCACGGCGCCAATCATCCCCCAATAGAGACCCGACGTGATCGCCTCCTGCGTCGATTTACCCACCGGAGACGGCTGGGCATCGAAGTCGCCGAGTTCCAATTCCGGAAGCGACGCAGTCCCAGCATGCAATGCCGTCGCTGCGAGCGTAACCCCCGGCAAAATAGCTCCGCCCTCAAAGGCCCCATCACTAGCAACCAGGTCGACGGTGCAAGCGGTTCCCAAATCAACAATGACCGCTGGCTGATCTACCGCGCGAATCCGATTCACGGCGATCGCGTTGAGCAGACGGTCAATGCCTACCCGGTCGGGACGGTCGACTCGGATTTCAATCGGCAGGTCGTCTGCGGCGAGCACCCGGAGTCGGTTGGCGAAGATCTCCTGGATGACGGCCGAAGTAGCTGGATGCACCGAAGCCAGGAAGCCAGGGGGGCTGTGCGGGCAGAATTCTTGCAGCCAAGCTCCAATTTGGGCCCACATCGCGGCTCGGTTTGCATGCGACACAGCCAGCGTTTCGGCAGGCTGAGGCAAGGGCGAAGACGCGATCGGCAGCGACGTCGACACTGGTGCAGATTCGCACGTACCAGCGGGGGGAAACCAGCCGAGCTTCACACGGCTACTGCCGACGTCGACCGCCAGAAGTCCGTCGCTCCCGTCCATCAGCTCTTTTGCTCACTGGATTGGCGGGTGGACTCAAGCAATTGATAAGTGCGATTCATCAGCTCCTTCAGCCCCTGGCCCGTCACCGAAGAGAACATCAGTACCTCGCGTCCGGAGGTTTCAGCGAGTTGCTTTTGCACTTGGTCGGCTCCGGGTAACTCAGCTTTGCTGACTGCAATGATCTCAGGGCGATCCGCCAAATCGACATCGTAGAGCTTTAATTCTTGCCGTAACGAGAGATAGTTTTCAACCGGGTCGGTCCCGTCCATCGGCATTGGCTCGATTAGATGAACAAGCACGCGTGTGCGCTCGACATGGCGCAGGAACTCATGACCCAGGCCCACACCTGCGTGAGCACCCTCGATCAGCCCGGGAATGTCCGCCATTACCATGGTGCGATCTAAATCGACCTGGATGATGCCTAGGTTTGGGATCTTCGTGGTGAACGGATAGTCGGCGATCTCGGGTCGCGCGCGCGACACGCGACTGAGCAGCGTACTCTTGCCCGCGTTGGGCTTTCCGAGCAGCCCGACATCAGCAATGACTTTCAGTTCGAAAGTGATCCGCCGCTTTTCGCCGGTGCCCCCACGGGTAAACTCGCGCGGTGTTTGATTGGTCGCCGATTTGAACCGGGTGTTGCCCTTGCCACCTTTGCCGCCCTGCGCGGCAACCACTTGGTCTCCGGCGGCGGCCAAGTCCTTCAGCTCGAATCCTTCCTTGGCATCGATGAGTACCGTGCCAGGCGGGACGCGGATTGTCAGATCGTCGGCTTTTGCTCCATGACGATTGCTGCCGCTCCCGGGGGTACCCGCTTTGGCACGCCAGTGTTTGCGATGCACCAATTCCGCCAAGCTGTCGACACCCGCCTGAGCCACGACGATCACACTGCCACCATTACCGCCGTCGCCGCCATCAGGTCCGCCACGCGGCACAAACTTCTCACGCCGAAAGCTCAGGCAACCATCGCCGCCCTTGCCAGCTTCGACTTCGACAGTAACGCGATCAACAAACATAGGGAGTTAGGTAATGGCAAATGACGAAATACCCAATGACGATTAGAAATGACAAGTCTGAACGATTTGCCATGCCGCAGTTAGTATTCTATCTCTAAGTCATTCAGAATTTGGATATCCGGCACAAAAAAAGGGATGCACCAACGGCGCATCCCCTGCTTGAATTGCTATCGAGAACCGAGCAGAACGAACTTACCCTACGGGCAACACGTTCACACGTCGACCCTTGCGGTCGAACATCACCTCGCCATCGACCAACGCGAACAGCGTGTAATCTTTGCCTTGGCCAACACCCTTGCCTGGATGAAACTTGTTGCCCACCTGCCGGATCAGAATATTGCCAGCGATGACTTTCTCGCCACCATATTTTTTCACGCCCCGACGTTGAGCGTTGCTGTCGCGACCGTTACGGCTGGAGCCTTGACCTTTTTTGTGTGCCATGGGAGTGGGAGGGGTTTGAGATCGGGGAACTCGGAGGGACTCCGCACCGTTTGCGGCTTCGCCCGTTCCGTAGCCCATCGATTCTAGCGATAAACCCACTGATAGGCAACGCCTTCGCCAGAGCCGTACAGATCAGCTTTTCCCGGAGCCGAACCAAAGCGGATTTCCCGCTCCTCTTCAGCGAATGCGTCGCCGGGGCGCCAGAAATTCAGCTGCAATTGCTTTCTCAGGAACTTCCGTCCGCGGCCCGGAGGATCACCCGCCTGGAAGTCCTCGACGTCGCGCCAGTCGTAGGCGTTGTTCAACCCGCCGACGTAAACCGAGAAGAAGTCGATTTGAGGATCTACGTCCTCCCAGATCGCCACGCCCCAAAGTCCACCAATCGCGCGGCCCGTCTCGGCGGGAAGCAACTGCTCCGCCATTTGGACGCTATTGAGGAGTTCGCCGGTGGGAAGCTCGCGCTGCTGGATTGCTTTGACAGCAGTCGGCAGAATCCGATCCAGATAGGCTTTGCGAATGCGCTTGCCCTCGGCATCTCGATCTTGGCAAGTCAGTACGAACTGCGGAAAAAATCGCACTGACTCGGTCGACTTCTCCGCCGTAACAAACGTTCCGTCTGCTTGCTGGGTTGGAGTCAGCCCTGCGCCGGTGTTACGTACGCGATAGACCATGTACCACACCAGCTTCCGCTGCATCCTCCCCGAGACCTGCGGAATGTCGACTTCCAGCATGCGAAGCGGTTTGAAGGCCAATTCCAGACACCATACATCGCGGCGAAATGGAACTGCTTGGGCCATTTCGTAGAGCGTACGACTCTTGGTATCGGTGTTAGGCTCACGCTGTAACGTGGCGTTGGCACGCAACTCGACAAGATCGTGAACCACTACCGTATCTTCGCTATCAATATCGGGCGCGATCGTGGTCAACACGCCGGGCGCAAACTGTGGGCCCGACTGCTGGGCGTACAACGAATCGGCAGTGCCAAGCGCCAATAGTGTGATCAATAAGACGCAGAAACAACGGTAGTAGAAATCGCCACGCATGGAATTCTCAGCAGATCGAAACTGGAAGAAATTGGCCTATCTCGCCAACTCATTCAGTATAAATGCGGGACGTCCTGGCGGCAAATTTTTCCAAGTCCACCAACGCTCAGGAAGTATCGCCCGAACAATCGGCAGAAGCCACAGAATTGGCTTCCGAAGCGTCCTTCCACAATGTGCAAGCCGTCGGCTGGTATGGCGCAGGAACAGGCCCGGCGATTAGCCGGGCCTTACCAAACACACCGGCCCCGTGCGCTAGCTGGGGGCATACAGCACACGGGGTCGCGGTGATATTCAGGTTGTTGGTGCCCTGAATTGGTGTCTGTCGGGCCCTGGCACACCCGAGGCCGATAGAGGGCCGTCAGACAGAATCGTCCGCCTCAGACGGGGTCACCGTGACGTCGTCGTCGAATTGGGGTCGAGCGGGTCGACGCCGCCGGGGTTGGCCTTCTTCAGCCTCAGCTCCGCGCCGACGCCCAGGACCACGTCCCTCGGGTGCCCGCTGTCCGCCACCAGGCCGCAGGCCACGGTCACGCATTTGCTGCATCCGTTGGGCGAACGTCATGAATTCCTCCCGACTGAGTTGCCCATCCTCGTTGCGATCGAGTCGGTCAAAGAGAGCATCCGGGTCGGGCGTGCCCTGTGGACCGCGAGCTCCTGCGCCACGGGCACCACGAGTCCTTGGACCACGAGGCCCTTGCGCGTCTTCGTCGTTAAGCCGGCCTCGGCCTTGCGGCCGACGGCGTGGGGCTGCCTCGTCGTCAGGATTCTGCAATGGGCGCTGTCGATCGAAGCGTCGCCTTCCTTCTGGCGGTTGACCGTCGGGACCAGCATCGTCACGCGACCGGCGCGCTGGGCGAGCATCCTCCGATGAGCCCGGTCGCCGCCGGGGACCTTGTGGACGCATCTCCTCGGAAAGTTTTCTGAACTCTGCGCGGCTCAGCGATCCGTTGCCATCGGCGTCCAAGCGATCGAACATCGCCGCAGGATCAGGACGCCCCTCGGGGCGACCTTCCTGCCCACCACGCCGCGCGCGATTTCCACCTGGTGCGTCGCCCTCACCGCCTCTGCTTCCGCGACGGCTGCGCATCTGCTCGCGTGCTTTGGCCCGTTCGTCGTCGCTGAGTTCGCCATCGCCATCGGCATCAAACTCGGCCATAATTCTGCGCCGCATCTCAGCGCGGCGTTGCCCAGGATCTTCGTCGCTGGGTGGCGCGTCTTGCGCCCAAGCGGTGCCAGTAACCATCACCGACATCATGAGACAAATGGATGTGCCTAAATAACGCATGACTTGCTCTCCTGCTTTGTTTGGGGAGTGAATTGCTTGGGTCATGATTATCTAACTCCGATCCAGATGGGAGGTTTCGTTGGAATCGGAGATTCTGGCGATTTCGAGCGAAACCGCCCACCGGAGCATCAAGAGCTATACTATCGATACAGCGTCGGGATCGCCTAAAATGAGCCCTTCCCCGCCTCCAAGAGCCCGCGAGATTCTCACCGCTGATGGACTACCCCCTCTACCTGGCAACCGTGCTTGCCCTTGGTATCGCCGCGCAGTGGTTCGCCTGGCGATTCCGCCTGCCAGCCATCGTGTTGCTGCTAGTATTCGGTGTCGTGCTTGGGAAACTCTCCAGCACCAAGGGCGCAGCGGATGAAGATCTCTTCTTCGCAATGGTGTCGCTAGCAGTTGGCATCATCTTGTTCGAGGGGGGATTGAGCCTTGACTTTCGCGAAATCAAGGAAACTCGTGGGGTTGTATTTCGATTAGTCTCGGTGGGGCTAATTATCACGTGGTTGCTCACCGCGTGGTTCGCCTATACGGTTGGCGATTTTTCCTGGGAAATGGCAATTCTGCTCGGGGCGCTGCTGACTGTAAGTGGCCCAACGGTGATCTTGCCTCTCTTGCGACATGTGCAACCTGAGCGCCGCATCGGCTCGCTCGCGAAGTGGGAAGGCATCGTCAACGATCCGATCGGCGCGGTACTCGCGGCGCTCGTCTTCGAGCTGATCCTGCACGAGACCCACGGGGACATTGCGGAAAATTCGCTGGTTCACCTCGGGCGGACAATTATCTTCGGGCTGTTGCTCAGCAGTGTGAGCGCATGGATCTTGCTGCGTATGCTCCGGCAGTACCTTGTGCCAGACTACTTGCAGAATCCGTTCATCCTGGCATTTGTTATCTTGCTGTTCGCGTTTTCAAACTATCTACAGGAAGAGTCCGGCCTGGTGACCGTAACGCTGCTGGGGTTGATACTTGCCAATCAACGGTCGGTGGCGATAACCCACGTCGTCGAGTTCAAAGAGAACTTGCGTGTCTTGTTGATTTCGACGTTGTTCATCGCACTCGCTTCCCGGCTGACGATTGACCTGAACGCGATTCGTACGTTGGGTTGGTCAGGTCTAGGCTTGGTCGCTCTGATCATTTTGGTCGTCAGACCGACGGCGGTATTCGTTTCGACGGTGGGTACTAGCCTGTCCTGGCAAGAGCGAGCCTTCTTGGCTTGGATTCATCCTCGTGGGATCGTTGCCGCGGCAGTTTGCTCGCTATTCGCACTCGCGATCAAAAACGCAGAACCAGCTCACGCCCTTGCTAATGAAGCAGATCGTTTTGAGCTGATGACTTTTCTGGTAATCGTCGGCTCGGTCACGGTGTATGGCCTCACGCTCTCGCCTTTGGCGCGCTGGCTGGGCCTGTCGCGTGAGAATCCACAAGGGATCTTATTCGCTGGTGCGTCACCGGTCGTAAGAGAGATCGCGCTGGCGGTGCAGAAAGAGGGCCTACCAGTGCTGCTAGTCGACACCAATCCGAGTAACAACGCCGCTGCGCGGATGGCGGGGCTGCCGATGGCGTACGCCAGCATAGGGAGCGAATTCGTCCAAGAAGAGATCGACCTGGGAGGTATTGGGCGGTTGTTGGCAATGACTCCCAACGACGAAGTGAACACGCTGGCCGCGATGGGATTCACGGAGCGCTTCGGCCGAGCGGAAGTGTACCAAGTCGCTGCCGCCGAATCATCAAGCGAACGAACCGAGTCGGTCGGTGCCTACCGCCGCGGCCGGACGCTGTTTGACAAACCGATCACTGTTGAAGATCTCGAAGAACGCTTCGAAGCCGGTGCCAGAATCAAGAAGACGACGGTATCAGCCGACTTCACTTTTGACGACTTTCTGGCTCGTTACGGCGAAACTGCGCTGATGCTGTTCTGTCTTGACGAAAGTGGCAACCTCGTCGTTGCCACGGACGAGAAGGACATGATTCCCAAGCCGGGGCAAAAATTGATCGCGCTGGTCGATACCTCAAGTGAAGTCGCCGCCAGTCAATCCGATTGAACAATGCGCCAGCGAATCGCATGCGGAATGCTGGCATCGTGCAGAGTCGTCTCGTCGCGATACTTACGGTGGGGCGCGAACCAGCCGTTCGCCTCAATCTCCAACTCTGATACGTCGAAGCGCCAAGGACTGAAGCTCGCGCGCCCTTCATCAAACTTGCAAAGCGTTTCCAGGCTCTGCTGCTCGGCAAACAAATAGCGCTCGCGAGTGGGCTCGACTGCCTCACTAACACCTGCACACACCGAGCAAAGCCACAGGCTTTTCATGTCAAGAAGCTGCAACCAACCTAAGCCTTCGTCTGCAATAGATTGAGTGTTCTGCGCTGGTTGTTGAGTCATCCACGCGCGAATCCACTTCGCCCGGCGTGAGGTTTGTTCTTCGCGCCAATGAACCGTGAGCTCATTGTCCGGCGATTCGCTGTTGTCTAGCAACGCCAGAAAATGACCTGACACGAGCCAGCCGGCCAACGGACCAAGGTCTGCGCAAACGTCGATCGACCTCTTCCAAATCGGCAGAGATAGTTCCAGCGGCAACTCTCGGAACGAGTAGGGCCTATCCTGGTCGCGGTCGATGACAAAGCCTGCGTCAAACGTCGACCAACCATCATCGTGATGCTGGACCGCCTCAAGCAACTCGCTACGAAAAGTCTCGGGATAGGCAGGCAGACAATGTTCGGCGAGCGCTCGGCTTACGCGAGCATGTTCCATCTGCGAAATGAGCAACCAACCAGGCGGCTGATCAGCAAGCTGGATCTCGCGGCGGATCATTTGATCGGCGGAAATATATCTGCGACCGCACAAGTGAATCCTGGCGCAATCGCTTCGCCTGAGAGCATGTCCTGTTCACCCAAGACCTGAATATCATCGAGTGATCGGTACACGGTCACCGTTCGACCTTTGGGATAAATGATCCAAACCAACTTAGTATCGGCCGCCAGCCAATCGCGAACCTTTGCGTCTACCGCTTCGGCAGTGTCGTCCGGTGATACGACCTCGACCGCCAAGTCGGGTGCCTCGGGAAAGTACTTGGCCGTCATTCCGCAACGTTCAAGTTTTTCGTTACTCACAAACGATACATCCGGCGCGCGGACCGTATCTGGCTTCTCCTCAAGGATAAACCCGGTTTCTGCAGTTGGTACCATGCCGAGGTTCTGCTGCTCGACGAACAGCGATAAACGTGCACCCAGGCGTTGCGCGATGACCCCATGCTCAAAGCCGGCAGGCGACATCATGCGCAACTCCCCTTTGACCAACTCACTACGATGCTGCCCTCGCGGCAGGCGGAGCAGCTGCTCAGCAGTGGTAACGTTCGACGTTGTGCTCATAATTCGATTATACCACAACGCGTCTTTGAACGACTAATCGCCTACACAGCTGCGTAGAAGCTGGCAAACTTGTCGATCGACTCGCACTTAATCTTGCTGGCGTGACCGGCCTGGCCAAACGCGACCATGCGAGCGACGCAAACTTCCTTCATCGCGGCGCGGGCGGGCTTCAAGTAGTCACGTGGATCAAACTTCTCAGGGCTTTCGGCGAACACCTTACGAATCGCTCCGGTGATCGCCAGGCGGTTGTCGGTATCCACGTTGATCTTTCGCACACCGTGCTTAATCCCGCGCTGGATCTCTTCGACAGGCACTCCCCACGTTTGCTTGAGTTTGCCACCAAACTGATTGATGATGTCTTGCAATTCTTGCGGGACACTGCTGCTACCGTGCATCACGAGATGGCAGTTGGGCAACCGTTTGTGGATCTCCTCGATACGATCCATGGCCAGCACCTCGCCAGTCGGCTTACTCGTAAATTTGTAGGCACCGTGGCTAGTACCGATCGCCACCGCCAACGCATCGACATTGGTCTCGGCGACAAATCGCTCTGCCTCGTCTGGATCGGTCAGCAGTTGATCGTGCGACAACTTGCCGGTCGCGCCGTGACCGTCTTCCTGCTCGCCCTCGCCCGATTCTAAAGATCCAAGGCAGCCGAGTTCACCTTCTACCGACACGCCCTGCGCATGGGCCTTGTCTGTCACTTCCTTGGTGACCTGGACGTTGTACTCATAGCTCGCCGGCGTCTTGCCATCTTCCTCCAAGGACCCGTCCATCATCACGCTCGTGAAACCGTTGTCGATCGCGCTTTGGCACGTCGATGGGCTGTTTCCGTGATCCTGATGCATGACGATCGGAATCTGTGGATAGAGTTCGGCAGCAGCCAACATCAGATGACGTAGGTAGTTGTCCTGCGAGTAAGAACGAGCTCCCCGGCTCGCCTGGACAATCACAGGCGACTCGGTCTCTTCAGCGGCTTCCATGATCGCTTGGATCTGTTCCATGTTATTGACATTAAAAGCGGCCAGTCCATAGTCGTTCTCAGCGGCGTGGTCCAACAAGATTCGCATGGGTACTAAAGGCATCTCTGAAACTCCTTAAGTCGATTGCTCACTACGTCTGATATTCGTCGTGGATCAGCGAGGCAAGTGGTCGCCTCGCTCACGGTTGGCTTCTATCTCACCACCCCACCAGAAACGGCAACCGGCCGCTCAAGCGGAAGTGCACCTCAGTATAGCACTTTCGCCAGAGGCGGAGCAGGGGCCAAAACCCACGCATAACACGCGATGAGAGTGAGCGTGGAGTCTTAGAAATCGGCGTCAGCCAGAATTTCGCTGCCGGGCACTTCGATCAGCCGGATCAGCACCAGTTTTAGCTCAGCGGGGCCACGCTGGCTCTGTGCATGAAACGCATGTCCAAGGCTTCCCGACGCGTCTGGCAGGCCCCCAACGACGAGCAGCTCGCCGGGCGTGAGGTCGAGGCTCAATTCGAGCTCGTCATAGAGTTCGCGCTCGCGTGACGGGGTTACTAGAAAGATTCCTTGATCAGAGCCGGCATACCGATTGCGCAGTTCCCCATGTTGCAACTCGGGAATCAATCGCAAATGGACCCGCTGACCCGAAATCGCTTCGGCGCGCATGGTGTAGACCGCTTGGACCTGCTCGTAGCTACGGCCGCGCAGTCCGCCATCTTCGTTCATCAGGACGTGGAGCTTGTCGCGCAGGCCGGAAACCTGGATGGTCGCCGAGTCGCTCTTGTCGAGTTGCACGACGCGGCGCGTGACCGTGGGATCAGCATTCTCGCCCGTGATTATTCGCTCGACTTTCGTTTCTGGCAGTTCGCTTTCCAGCTTCAACGAGAGCGCTAGGCTGTCGGGAACCGTACCGCTGAGCACTCCGGCACGAAAACCGTTTCGAATCAGCTCGTGACGTAGTTCAAGATCAAGCCGTTGCTCATCTACCGATTGCCAAAGCTGTTGATCAAGCTCCTCGTCGGTCGCCGAAATGCGCACCTGAAAGATTTCGATCGCCACACTGTCTGCTGCCGTTTCGACAGACTTGAGGAAAGACTGCGGGTCTTCTGGCACGGGCAGTGTCAGCAACAGGCTGCACCCGCATAAGCACGGCAATAGCATACTGCTCAAGCACCAAGCGAGGGTGCCAAAGTGCGCGCGCTTCGATTGCCGTCGGTTGTCCCTACCGGTGGTCATACCAGCTGATTCCGCAACAGTCTTGCCCGCAGGCAAAGGTGAAGAGAGCGGGGAAGATAGGTCGAACAACGAGGGCCGTCAATGCGGAGTGGCCGTGCTAGCAGTCGTTAGGCCGCATCCAGCGGCACGAGTTGAGGAGTAGGCCAGCGCTGGCCGATGATCCGACCGTGTTCGGCAATCAATTCGTCGCAATCGCCGAGGAGAAACTCATAGAGATGACTCGGCGGATCGAGCGCCAGCCAGCGTTGAGTGAGACGGTCCATCAGGGCGTCATATTGCTTCTGCGATGGTCCGTGAGCATAGCAGCGGCCCTTATGGCGGCGGAGGTCGCCGTCAAAATTAGGACTAATGTGCCAGAGTTCGTGGACGACCGTCGAGAGTTTTTCCTCCAGCGGCGAATTCATGAATCTCGGCAGATAAAAACTGAGAATGTAGAGGTATTCTCTGCCCTGTGTGTCGAGGATCGGTTCGACACCGTAGCGGCGGCCTCTACGTATTGTCGTCTTCGCGCCCGATTCAAATCGCAGCGGTGTGAGCGATGCGTAGATGCCGTGCGTGACGTCTTTGCGGGTCTGACAGAGGCTAATGGCCACTAGCGGAAGTTCGATATGGCTCAACTCAGGAAGCCGATCGACCATGTCGCCGCACAATCTGCGCATAGCCAAGCAGAAGTCGAAACCGTGACTGACCATCGAGGCCCCCTGCTCTAGCGGCAAAAAGCAATGCGCTAGTCGCCCTGCTTCTCTTTGCCTTGCTCGTCCGCGTCAGCTTCCGTTTCTTCGGCGGCGTCGGTCTGAGCGTCTTCTTGCGCTACCTCGTCGTCGGATACTTCTTCGGTGGACTCCGCTTCCGATTGCTCGGCGGACGAGTCATCTGCTGGAGCCGCATCGGCCCCGCCATCTTCGAAGGCAGGTTTTTCGCTCTTCTGCACGACGCGGTCGCGCACACCAACAAACTCCAGAATCGCCTGCTGGCCAGAGTCGCCAAGCCGTGGTTGGGCGAGACGGATAATGCGGGTGTAGCCTCCCGGACGGTCAAGAAAGCGTGGGGCGACGTCGTCGAAAAGGATCTCGACGGCCTGCTTGTTGCCTAGTAGCGTAATACAACGGCGCCGCGCCGCGACCGCGGGGGCAATCGCCTGATTCCAAGTCTTCCATTGCTCACTGTTACGCCACGTCTTCCACTCTTGGCTACCGCGCTCGGCCGTAGTTTCATGCTCAGCCGCCGCGTCGAGGGATGCTTGGGCGCGGCGCGCGATCGTGATGCACTTCTCGACTAACGGACGAACCTCTTTCGCCTTGCTGACGGTAGTGACAATGCGACCTTTGATCTTCGGCGCATTTTCATCAAACTCCGCGTCGCGTTCTGTTAGCAGCAAAGAACTCGCCAGGTTTCGCAGCAACGCGCGTTGGTGCTTTGGGTTGCGGCCGAGCTTGCGACCTTTTCTACGATGTCTCATGCCAGTACGAGTGGTAAAGGGGAAATGAAGGATCTAAACGGTTGCGGGCGCCGGTCCTGGAACTCGCATACCCAAGTGAAGGCCCAATTCGCGGAGCTTTTGCTGCACCTCGGCTAAGGTTGTTTCGCCGAAGTTGCGTACCTCCAACAATTGATCTTCGGTACGTGTAACCAGGTCGCGAACCTGCATAATGTTCTCGGTTTCGAGGCAATTGCCGGCTCGAACCGATAGGTTCAGTTCCGAGATATTCATGTTGAGTTTGGCTTCCAAAGCACTGTCCGCGTTACTCATCATGCCGCCGCGTGTGGCCGAGTGGACCTGTGGGCCCAATTCGGTGTATTGCACGAACGGTGTGAGGTGCTTGCGCATGATCTTGGCGGCTTCGACCAGCGCCATTTCTGGATTCACCGACCCGTCGGTTTGGATCTCGAGAGTCAGCTTATCGTAGTTGGTTTTCTGTCCGACGCGAGTTTCCTCGATCTCGTATCGAACACGGGTGATCGGGCTGAACACCGCATCGATTGGGATAATGCCAACTTCCTGGATGTTGGCGCCGTGCTCCGTCGAGGGGACGTAGCCGCGTCCGTTTTCGACGACCATCTCGATAATAAACGGCACGTCGTCGGTGAGCGTCGCGAGGACGAGATCTTTGTTGATCACTTCGACCGATTCATCGGCCTCGATGTCGGCGGCGGTGACGACTCCAGCGGTATTGCGCTCGACACGCAACACTTTGGTGGACTCGCTGTGATTCTTAACGACCAACGACTTGATGTTCAGCACGATGTCTGTCACATCCTCCAGCACACCGGGGATGGTGGTGAACTCGTGCTGGGCATTGTGGACTTTGATCTGAGTGACAGCACTGCCTTCCAAGCTCGAAAGCAAAATGCGACGCAGACCATTTCCAATCGTGGTGCCGAACCCGCGCTCGAAGGGCTCAGCGAAGAATTTGCCATAATTTCCGGTGAGAGTCTCCGTCTCACAAGTCACCTGACTTGGTAGTTCCAGTCCACGCCATCGGATGTGCATCAGATTCCTCCAGTCGTCGAGGTTTGTACGTTAACCGTCTCTTCGTAGCGTTCGTCGTCACAGAGTCTGCCAGGATGTCTCGCGTCGCCGCGAGAACTTTCTACAGTGCAGACAAGCGATTCGCTTGCTATTCAGTCACAGATTCTTGGTTTAGGAAAGCGACCACACTGTGGATCGATGGGTCGCAAACGATTCAATTAGCGTGACAACAATTCGACCACCATGCCCACGTCGACCGGCAAGGTGATGTCTTCGGCGGTCGGCAGTCGACTCACAATAATTTCTTGTTGGCCTTTGTCGACGGTCAGCCAGTCGACTGATTCGCCTTCAGCATTCTCGATATTGTTTCGGTAGACGTCCGAAAGGTTGGCTCGCCGCTTGACATGCAGCACGTCCCCGACGTTCACTTGGTACGACGCCACGTCGGTCCGCCGTCCGTTGACCAGGAAATGACCATGGGACACGCCCTGGCGAGCCTGCGATCGGGTGCGAGCGAACCCTGCCAATCGTACGACACTGTCTAACCTACGCTCGCACAACAACAACAGATTCTCTCCGGTGTTGCCGGTCGAGTGCTTTGCCTTCTGAAACAAACGACGTAGCTGCCGCTCACCGAGCCCGTAGTAATACTTGATCTTCTGCTTCTCGCGCATCGCCTCGCCATACGTCGAGAGTTTGCGCGGGCGAGCCGCCATACCTGGCGGAGTGGGTTTTCTGTCCATCGCACGCGTCGCGCCAGCGTTCTCAAAAATCACAGCGCCTAATCGGCGATTGACGCGTGCTCTCGGGCCGGTGTAGTGAGCCATACTTGGTTTTCTCTAGATTGCCTAAATCGAATTTCGGAATTGGAACGCCCCTGCAGGCGTGTTTGTTTTGGGTGGCGCGAAGGAGCTTAGACTCGCCGCTTCTTGCGTGGACGGCAGCCATTGTGGGGTAGCGGCGTCACATCCTCGATGGACTTAACCTTCAATCCTGCAGCCTCCAACGCAGTAATGGCACTCTCGCGACCGCTGCCAGGGCCCTTCACCTTGACCTCGACGTCCTTGACGCCGAACTTCCGCGCCTTCTCGGCGGCCTGTTGGGCAGCACTTTGTCCTGCGAATGGCGTGCTCTTTCGACTTCCCTTGAAACCACTCGTGCCAGCGCTCGCCCAACAGAGCGTATCCCCTTTGGTGTCCGTGATCGTCACGGTTGTGTTGTTGAACGTTGCCGTTACGTGAGCGATCGCAACTGTAACGTTACGGCGCACATTCTTTTTCTTCGACTTGCCTGCTTTGCCCTTCGTTGCTTTTGCCACTTGGTTCTACGCTCCAACAAAGTAATGACTGTTTGCCCTGAGAAATTTGCTGCATTGACTAACGCAGGTCTTTGACGCCCTTCTTACCGGCAACTGTTTTCTTCGGACCCTTGCGAGTACGAGCATTGGTCTTCGTGCGTTGACCACGAACTGGCAGCCCTCGTCGATGCCGCAACCCGCGGTAGCAGGCAATATCTCGTAGCCGCGAAATGTTCTGACTCGTTTGGCGTCGAAGCTGACCTTCGACAACGTAGTCCTTGTCCAACAGCGCCGCGATTCTCGCGACTTCGTCTTCGTGCAATTCACGGGCTTGCCGCTGGGGATCCACTCCCGCCTTGTGGCAAAGTTCCCGCGCAATTTTCGGGCCAACGCCGTACAAGTAGGTCAAGGAAACAACCGTTGGACGGTCGGTCGGGATGTCGACACCTAATAAACGTGGCATCTGCTGTTACTCCACACTTCGAAACTACGCGTAAGGGGGATGACCGTTGTTATGGGCAAGGGGGAAACTACACTTCATGGCACAGCCATGTTCAGCCCTGACGCTGCTTGTGCCGAGGATTACTGCACACGACATAGACAACACCTCGACGTCGCACGACTTTGCACTTGTCGCAGATGCGCTTGACACTGGCTCGAACCTTCATTTCCTCGGACTCCCAAACGGCCGCTCCCTGAGGGCGGCAATCACATAAGGCGAAACGCTCGAATATAGACGTTCTTGACCCTCTGCCACAAGGGCTGCCGAGCAAAAGACGGGCCAATTTTCTGCCGCTGGCGGCCTAGCTGGCCAATTCTGCGGTTTCCGCAGGCGAGGGAGCTTCGGTCAGGGCCACCGGTCCATCGTCGGTGATCGCAACCGTGTGCTCGTAATGCGCGCTCGGCCGACCATCCGCTGTCACCTGAGTCCATTGGTCGCGAAGCAGTTTTACGCGTTTGGTCCCCATGTTCACCATCGGCTCGATCGCAATCACTAGCCCTGGCTGGATCACAAAGTCTCCGCTTCCGCGCAACGATCGGCTTGAGAAATTCGGCACTTGTGGGTCTTCGTGCATGTCGCGACCAATGCCATGACCAACGAAGCACTCAACGGTCGAGAAACCATGGTCCCGGACATATTGAGCCATCTGCGACGCGATCTGACTCCAACGAGATTTATGGCTCAGTTGCTCAATGGCTAGCTTGAGCACGTTCGACGTGCAATCGAGCAGTTCCCGCACGTCGTCCGAAACGCTACCAACCGGATAGGTCACGGCCGCATCACCACACCAACCGTTCAGCCGGCAGCCCGTATCGATGCTGACGATGTCGCCCTCGACCAACGGCTTGTCATTGGGAATACCATGCACGACCGCTTCGTTGACCGACATGCAGGTGACTGCTGGAAACGGGCGTTTACCACGCGCACTGTTGGGATAGTTTTTGAATAGTGGCTTAGCACCCAACTGATCGAAATGCTCTTCAAAGGCGCGATCAATCTCAGCGGTTGTTACGCCTGGAGCCACCATCTTGGCGGCAATCTGATGAGCTTGCCAAACCGCGATTCCCGCTCTTCGCATCAAACCGATTTCGCGGTTCGATTTCAGCTCAATGCGGTGAGATATATCGCGTTTCATGCCAATTCCTCGGTTCGTGCCTACAGCCTAGTTCTTCCTCGCAGGCTCCCTGTTGGGTAGATTATTCACGATTTGCTGTATCGAGGCAAATACCTCTTCTGCCGACCCTTGGTCCCCCTTGACGACATGCACCAGGCCGTGGTCCTGATAGTATTCAACAAGCGGCTTGGTCAGATTGAGGTACTGCTGCATGCGTTTGCGGACGATCTCGCGGTCGTCATCTTTACGGCCCCGCCCTGCGAGTCGTTCAAGCAACACATCCTCGGTGACTGAGAACTTCAAGACGAGCGATAACGCGCATGCTTGCTCAGCTAGCCACTTATCAAACTCCTCGGCTTGAGGCACCGTGCGAGGGAAGCCATCCAAGATGTAGCCCGACGCACAGGCGGGAGAGCTGAGTTCGTTGAAGACGATTTCCTGGATCATCTCGTCAGGAACCAATTCGCCGCGTTCCATGAACTTGGCGGCCTCGCGTCCGACCTCGGTTTGCTCCTTGGTCGCGGCGCGAAGAATCTCGCCCGTCGAGAGGTGGGGAATCTGGAACTTCTCGGACATCAACGCCGACTGAGTTCCTTTGCCCGCACCAGGCGGGCCTATCAAAACGATCCTCATGGCATCCAGCTCTTCAGTGAAACTAGCTGGCCCCCCGTTCGCCAACGACAAATGCGCCGCACAATGGACGGACAATGTTAAATGGCAGGACCGCCGGCAGAGCCAGACGGTTTCTCCAACAATCCAGAATAGTTGCGCATCACCAAATGGCTATCAATTTTTTGCACAAGATCGAATGCCACACTAACAGCAATCAAGAGTCCGGTGCCGCCGTAGAAGCTTGCAGCCAGTGGTGGAACATTCATTGAGCTTGAGATCAGGGTTGGAATAATCGCCACAAACGCTAGGAAGCCGGCCCCAACGTAAGTAATGCGAAACATGACTTTTTCGAGGTAATCAGCCGTACGCTTGCCTGGACGATATCCTGGAATGAACGAGCCGTAGTTCTTCAAGTTCTCTGAGACATCTTTCGGGTTGAATTGAATTGCCGTCCAAAAGAAGCAGAAGAAATAAATCAGCGCAACGTTCAACAATACATAAAACATCGACCCATAGGAGAATGCGTCAGCCGCCCAACTAAAGAACGATTCGGCGAAACCACCCGGGGTCCAGGCAACTTTCGACAGAGGTGTGAGAATCAAGGTTGGCAGCATCAGTAAGCTACTGGCGAAAATAATTGGCATGACACCAGCTTGATTGACCTTCAGTGGCAGATACTGACGGGTGCCTCCGTAAACTTTGCGACCACGGACATGTTTCGCGCTCTGCATGGGAATCCGTCGCTGACCGAGTGTAATGTAGACGACGCCAACTACCACAGCGACGAACATGGCTGCGAGCAGCAACAACTGTTCGATGCCAAGCTTTCCGCCAGGGCCGCCGCCCAATTCCAAAGTCGCATCTTGAAGCAAGTCGAGCCCTGCTCCAGGCATCGCCGCCAAGATGCCGGCCATGATCAACAAGCTAATCCCGTTGCCGATACCAAACTCGTCGATCTGTTCTCCGATCCACATCAGAAACACGGTTCCGGCCGTCATCGTCAATAGGGCTGCGAGCCAAGGTGCCCACAACAGCGAACCAGTATAGCGCCCATCGCCAATCGCAGTGAGTGTGTCGGGGTCCAAGTAAGCTGGCAACACCGAACCCGTCGCGACGACGTAGCTCCGGAGATAGATTATGCTCTGAACGAGACAAATCGCGACCGTCGCGTAGCGCGTGTACTCGTTGATTTTCTTTCGTCCCGCCTCGCCTTCTTTCTGCAGTGCTTCCAGAGAGGGCACCACACTTCCCAACAGCTGGAAGATAATCGAGGCAGAAATGTATGGCATAATGCCCAGGCCAAAAATCGTGACCTGATTCAGCTGACTGGCGCTGAACATCGCCGCCGTGCGCATGACATCAGCCACGCCACCTTCCTGGCTAGCAGCGACCTTGACCATCTCGGGGTCAACAATGGGCAAAGGAATTTGGAAACCGAGGCGATAGATGGCCAGCAAGCCAAGCGTGAGTAGAATCTTTCTACGCAGCTCGGTGATTTGCCAAACGACTCGTAACTTTTCCCACATGGCTCGATCCTTGGGAAGGAATGGCGACCAACCAAGCCGAAATCAACTAGGACTTGGCCTGTCGTGCCGCTTGCTGTTTCTCTTTGACGGGCGTCTTACCTGGTAGGACGACCATCTCTCCGCCCGCTTTTTCGATTTTCTCAGCAGCCGACTTGCTGAAGCGGTGGGCCGAGATTTTCAGCTTCTTGCTCAGCTCACCGTCGCCGAGGACTTTCAATATGTCAAACCGACCCTTCGCCAAGTTCTTTGCGGAGAGCGTTTCGAGCGAGACTTCTTCACCTGCTTCGAACGCTTGATCGATTTGACCAACATTGACCACCGCCACGGTAAGTCCCCAGCGATTGTTGAATCCTCGCTTGGGAACGCGCCGGATCATCGGCATCGTACCGCCTTGGAAGGTAACGTGGCTAGACGAACCTGCGCGAGAACCTTGACCTTTGTGCCCACGACCCGATGTTTTGCCGTGGCCGGAACCTGGTCCGCGGCCGATTCGCTTACGTTTTCTATGCTTTTTTATGCCCCGATGGACGTCGTTTAGAATCATGACAAGGTTACTCCGCGCAGACGTTCTACATCGAACTTGGGCCGTACCTGCTCGAGGGCAGCGATTGTTGCCTTGACCAGCGTGACGGGATTATTCGAACCAAAACTCTTGGTAAGAATATCGTGGATGCCGGCTGCTTCGCAGACGGCACGCACTGCTGCACCTGCTATCACACCAGTACCAGGCGTGGCCGGAACCAGGATTACCCGAGCCGCGCCGTAGGTGCCTTTGACCGTGTGGGGGATGGTCGACTCATCGAGCGGAATCTCGACCATACTTCGCATGCCTTCTTTGACCGCTTTCTCCACGCTAGGAGGGACCTCATTGGCCTTCCCATAGCCCCAGCCGACTTTGCCCTTGCCGTCTCCGATGACGACCATCGCGGCAAAACTAAATCGACGACCACCCTTTACCACAGCAGAGCAGCGCTTGATCTTGACGACCTTCTCAAGCAGCTCACCGCTACGGCTTTCGTTGTCTTTCTTGTCTTCTCGTCGTTTCTTTCGAGACCCTGTAGCCACGCTCAGTGTTCTCCAGTTGGTTGCTTGAAACTCTGTGCTTTCCCATTGGGGAGAAGCGGGACCGGGCGAGCGACAACGCCCGTCCCAGAATTATCACTCGAGGTTCGGTCACTCCCCGCAAGGGGGCAAAATCCTGTGCACTCTAAAACTGTAACCCTGCTTCGCGGGCTGCATCGGCCAAGGCTGCCACACGCCCGTGGTATTTACACATGCCGCGATCGAAGCAAACCTTCGTAACGCCCACTTGGCCGGCACGTTCAGCAATCGCCTTGCCGACCGCTTGCGCGGCATCGGCATTGCCACCGTACTTGACCGATTTTGCCAGATCTTTGTCGGCGGTCGAAGCACTCGCCAAAGTCTTTCCGGCAATGTCATCGATCACCTGCACGCTAATGTTGCGGTGACTGCGAGAGACACTCAATCGCGGACGATCGGGTGTGCCTCGCAAGCTCTTGCGAACCCGATAGCGGCGGCGGCTACGTTGCTTTCCAATTGCTTTATTGTGGTCCATGATTTCCCCGCACTCGCGCGTCGGGTCACCTTAATTTGACTTACTTAGCTGTTTTGCCTGCCTTACGTCGGATTTGCTCGCCTTCGTAATGGACGCCTTTGCCCTTGTAGGGTTCGGGCTTGCGAACAGCACGCGTTTCAGCGGCAAATTGGCCAACCTTTTGTTTGTCGATACCCTTAATCACGACATGCGTCTGATCGGGGCAAGTCACATCGAGTCCAGGCGGTATTTTCTTCTGGATCTCGTTGGCAAACCCGACGCGAAGTTGCAAAGTATCACCCTGAACCGCCGCCAAATAGCCAACACCGTGAATTTCAAGCCGTTTCTCGTAGCCTTCCGATACGCCGATCACCATGTTCTGAATCAGCGCGCGAGTTAGCCCATGCAACGCACGACCCTCTCGATCTTCCTGATTTCGAGAGACATTCACTTCCTTGGCTTCCTCGTCGACTTCCACCGTGACTTCTGGGCGGTGACTCCAGACGAGCTTGCCGAGCTTGCCCTCGACGGTGATCTCTCGATTCGCGACGTTGACCTTTACGCCCGAGGGAATCGCAACCGGTTTTTTTCCAATACGTGACATGTGTTTTCGGCTTTCAGGTTTCGCTTACCACAGCTCACAAAGAACTTCGCCACCAAGATTTTTTTGGCGGGCTTCACGGTCGCTAACCACTCCTCGGCTTGTGCTGATGATGGAAATACCCAATCCGTTCAATATTGGCTTCAAGGCGTTCGCCCGACTGTAGACTCGACAACCGGGCTTGCTGACCCGCTTAATATGTCGAATCACCCGCTCGCCGTTGGGGCCATATTTGAGGTCGATGCAGAGCTCTTTGCCTGGTGCGTCTTCAGCATCTTGTTCGCGCCAGTCCCAAATGTAGCCCTCCCGCTTTAGTACCTCAGCCACACCTCGCTTCACCTTGGAGTGAGGCATCTGCACTATCGGCCGCTCAATGCGGACAGCATTGCGAATGCGAGTAAGCATATCGGCGATCGGATCGGTCATCATAAGGTTTAGGTTCCCAAATAACTCTCAGTCAACTTTTCTAATGTCGAATGTCTCGTTACTTACTGTCGAGGTCAGGGATGTAAAACCCGAACGGTAAAGTCTCTCGGGCCTTGCTAGTGGGTTGGCTTCTCACCTTGCCACCTATCAGCTTACCAACTGGCTTTCTTCACGCCCGGAATCTTGCCCTGGTCGGCCAACTCCCGGAAGCAGATCCGGCAGATACCAAACTTGCGGTAGACGGCCCGCGGGCGACCACAGATCCTGCAGCGTGATTCCCGCCGCGTGGAAAACTTGGGCGTCTTCAATGCCTTGGCAATTTTTGATTTACTCGCCACGTCGGTTGTCTTCCTTCTTTATATTTGTAAGTTGCGACCTATCTACGCTGCGCTATCTTCAGTTTGGAACGGCATGCCAAAGCCCCGCAGCAACTCTCGGGCCTCGTCATCGGAATCGGTCGTCGAACATAGCGCGATGTTCATTCCTTGCGGTCTGGAATACTTGTCGGGATTCAGCTCAGGAAACACGAGTTGCTCACTCAATCCCAAGCTGTAATTCCCACGTCGATCAAAGGCGTTGGCCTTCAACCCGCGAAAGTCACGGACGCGAGGCAGCGCCAGCGAAATCAGACGATCCAGGAATTCATACATTCGCGCTCCCCGCAAAGTCACTTTACAGCCGATCGGATAACCGGCTCGCAACTTGAAGGCAGCGATTGATTTTCGAGCTCGGCAGACCATGGGCTTTTGACCAGTGATCTCCGTCAGCGCCGACACCGCATCCTCAAGGTGTTTCTTGTCGGTGATTGCGCTGCCAACGCCCATGCTGACGACGATCTTCTCCAGCTTCGGCAGCGAAAGGCGATTCTTGCGACCCAGCTTGTCAGACAACTGAGGCAGAATCTCGGTTTCGTAGCGTTCTTGTAGTCGTGGGGTGGACATGGCTTTAGTATTTAAAGGCTATTTCTTGGCGTGACTGGCATGCGCGGGCGAAATCACGCCAGCACCGGCTCCGCACTTTCTGCAGAACCGCTCTTTGGCACCTTCATCTGAGAACCGAGCACCCAGACGAGATCGGCTGCTGCACGATTCGCAGAAGAACATGACGTTCGACAGCTGAACGGGCATCTCTTTACTGAGTCGCCCCCCCTGCGGGTGCTTTTGGCTACGGCGCACGTGCTTATAAACTTTGTTGACACCTTCGACCAACGCCTTCCCCTTCTCGCGGTCGACCTGGATGACGCGACTTTGCGTCCCACGATCGGCGCCGGCAATGATCTCGACGGTGTCTCCGGTTCGAATCAACATGGCTATACTACCTCGCTCGCGAGGCTCACAATTTTCATAAACTTGCGTTCACGCAACTCACGGGCAACTGCCCCAAAAATGCGCGTGCCGCGCGGATTGTTGTCTTTGTCGATCAACACGATGGCGTTACTGTCAAAACGCACGTAGCTGCCGTCTGGCCGACGAGTCGGTGCCTTCACCCGCACCACAACCCCACGCACGACCGACTTCTTTTTGACTTCGCTGCCGGGAATCACACTTTTCACACTGCAGACGATCACATCGCCTACCTGCGCGAAACGTCGACGGCTGCCGCCCAACACTTTGATGCACATCACTTCCTTGGCGCCGGTGTTGTCGGCCACGGCAAGGCGGGTTTGCATCTGAATCATCGTACTGTTCTCGAATACTTTTGGATTTGCTGCTGGGTCGCCCGGGAACGACCGCAATAATTCTATTCGCCCGCAGTGTTGCTAGGTTGCTGTTTCGGCTTCAGCTGCCTCTTGGGCAGCAGCAGCACGCATGGCTGCGATGTCAACCAGTGTGCTCTTCTTGACGACCTTGACTAAGTCCCACCGCTTGAGTTTCGACTTAGGCGGGCACTCGATGAGTTCGACTGTGTCGCCCAGTTTCGACTCGTTCTGCTCGTCATGCATATGACACACGGTGCGCTTCTTGATGAACTTCCCATACTTGGGGTGCTTGACCAAACGATCAATCTCCACCCGGCGGCTCTTGTCCATCTTGTCGCTTGTGACGACACCAATTAGTTGTTTTTTAGGCATGTTAGTTTGGCTCTGGGCACCACTCAGCGATTGATGTCGCGATTGAGGCTGAACACTAGTTCTTTACCGCGGCCTTCTGCCGCTCAGTCTGAATTGTCTTGACTCGCGCAACCAATCGGCGATGCTTCTTCAATTCGCTCGGTGCATCCAGTCGATCGGTCTGCGCTTGGATATGAAAGCGAAACAGGTTTTCTTTTGCTTCCTTGAGTGTGAGCTCTAGTTGCTCATCACTCATCTCGCGAAGTTCTGTGGCTTTGGTCATTGTTAGTTTCGGGTCGTGAGTCGAGAGTCACGAGCCATCCGCTCGAAACTCGCGACTCGAAACTCGCGACTCCTTAGGTTCGCTTTACCATTCGAACACGTACGGGCATTTTATGAGCCAACCGGGCAAAGCAGATCTTCGCCTGCTCATCAGTCACGCCAGCCAGTTCATACAAAATCGTTCCCGGACGCACGGTCGCGGCCCAGTAATCGGGTTCGCCTTTGCCTTTGCCCATGCGGGTTTCCAAGGGAATCGAGGTAATCGACTTGTGAGGAAAAATCCGGATATAGAGTTTTCCTTCGCCGCGTACATATTGCTGCGCAGCGATACGCCCGGCTTCGATCGTTTGGGCACTAATCCACCCGCCCTCCATCGACTGGAGACCGAATTCGCCGAAGACGACCTTGTTGCCGCGAGTCGCGTTACCTCTTATACGCCCTCTTTGGCTTTTTCTGTGCTTGACCCTCTTGGGCATCAGCGCCATCGTCTTGATCCTCGAAAAACATGCCTTGATTAATCCATACCTGAACGCCAATGTGGCCTTGGGCCGTCTTGGCTTCCACAAATCCGTAGTCGATCTTCGCCCGCAAGGTGCTCAGCGGAATCGAGCCGGAAATCTGTTTCTCACGACGAGCCATCTCGGCACCGCCCAGACGACCTGCCAACTGGATCTTGATCCCTTTGGCACCCGCCTCCATGGTCTGCTCCATCGCCCGCTTCATGGTGCGACGGAAGCTGCCACGCTTGGCCAACTGCTCGGCGATGTCTTGAGCGACGAGCCGAGCCTGCAAATTGGCGTCTGTGATCTCTTCGATTTTGATATTGATCCGCCGACCGACCAGAGCCTGCAACTCGTCTTGCAGCTGCTCGACCTCGGTCCCCTTGCGACCGATGATCACTCCGGGTCGCGCCGAAAACAAAATGACTTTCACTTCGTCACGAGTGCGCTCGATTTCGACCTTCGAAATCCCGGCAAACTTGTACTTATCGTGCACAAAGTCGCGGATCTTCTGATCTTCGATCAACAAGTCTGCGAACTCTTTCTTCGAGGCATACCAACGGCTCTTCCAGCCGAGCATGATGCCTGTGCGAAAACCGATTGGATTGACTTTTTGACCCATAGGTTTTGAGCAGCGAGTCGCGAGTCGCAAGCTGCGAGAATGACATCTCGCGACTCCCGACTCGAAACTCACCACTTCCTTTATTCGATCGTGACCTTAATGTGCGAAAATCTTTTCTTGATGACGTGAGCCATGCCGCGAGCCCGCGGACGCACTCGCTTGAACATTGGGCCGCCGTCGACGCGAGCGTCAACCACTCGCAATCCGCCCAGGTTCGGAGCCCGCAGGTCTTCGGCATTGCCAAGGGCGCTTTTTAGTACCTTCTCCAACATCCGAGCGCCACGCTGAGGCTGATATCGCAAAATGGCGAGTGCCTCGTCGACCTTCTTACCGCGAATTAAAGCGGCAACCGGGCGAACCTTCGTCGCGCTGATGCGTGCATGTCGATGTGTTGCTGTGTATGCCATAGTAGTCGTTGGGCGTTAGTTGTAAGGCGCTAGTTCGGCTTCAATGAAACCACATCGAGGCTAGTCACTAGTAACTAAAGTCTATCAACTAGCAACTCTCCCTTACTTCTTCCCTTTCCCGCTGTGACCGCGGAAGTTTCTGGTCGGCGAAAACTCACCCAGCTTATGACCGACCATATCTTCGGTCACAAACACCTTGAGGTGAGCCTTGCCGTTGTGAACCATGAAAGTATGCCCGACAAACTCAGGAATAATCGTGCAAGCACGCGCCCAAGTCGTGATCGGCTCTTTGCTGCCGGACTCATTCAATCGATCCACTTTCTTGTACAGCTTAGGATCGACAAATGGCCCTTTTTTGAGTGAACGTCCCATAAGTTAGCTTTGAGTCGTTAGTCGTGAGTCGTGAGAAATTCCTCGCGACTCGCAACTCACGGCCCGCGACTCCCTATTTCTTGATCAATTTCAGTTGGCCGTAACGCTTGCTGCGTCGACGACGGACAATTGCTTTATTCGATGCTTTGCGTCGCTGGCGAGTAGCGCCACCCTTGGCACTCTTGCCCTCCGGACTAACCGGGTGCCGACCGCCCTTGGTGCGGCCTTCGCCACCACCATGTGGGTGATCGATCGGATTCATCGCGGTGCCGCGAACATGCGGACGGCGACCAAGCCACCGCTTGCGTCCCGCTTTGCCAAGCACCACCGCACTGTGATCGACA
The DNA here is from genome assembly GCA_965228965.1 of Bythopirellula sp. Classification (GTDB taxonomy): domain Bacteria; phylum Planctomycetota; class Planctomycetia; order Pirellulales; family Lacipirellulaceae; genus Bythopirellula. The sequence continues at coordinate 1,810,545 of OZ245849.1, read as the reverse complement.
TTGCTGGCACGACCGACCGTTGCGCGACAGGCGGATGGAATACGCCGAATCTCGCCGCTCGGGAGGGAAATCTGCGCCCACTCAGCCTCGCGAGCCATCAGCGTGGCACTCGTCCCAGCACTGCGGCACAACTCCCCACCCATGCCGGCTCGCATCTCGATGTTAAAAACCGTGGTCCCCAGTGGCATCTTCGCCAGTGGCAAGCAATTGCCCAACTTGGCGGGTGCGTCGGGACCACTGACTACCTGATCGCCCTTCTTGAGACCGTCCGGGGATAGGATGTACCGCTTCTCGCCGTCTGCGTAGCACAGCAGGGCAATTCGAGTCGATCGATTTGGGTCGTACTGAACCGAATCGACCGTCGCGGGAATTCCGTCTTTGTTGCGACGGAAGTCGATCAACCGATAACGACGCTTGTGCCCACCGCCGCGATGGCGACAGGTTATCTTGCCCTGGTTGTTGCGACCACCCGTCTTGATGATCGGACGGAGCAAGCTCTTCTCGGGCTTGGCACCGGGAGTCAACTCTGCAAAGTCGCTCACCGACGCGTCGCGTCGCCCTGGCGTTGTCGGCTTGTATTTTCGAATACCCATGGTTTAGTTTCGAGTCGTGAGCTGCGGGTTTCGAGTGTTCGCAACGAACCTCTAACTCGCGACTCGTAACTCGCGACTCCCTAAAACAGTTCAATAGTGTGTTCGGCGTCGAGCGTAACGATGGCCTTTTTCCATGGCTTCGTATAGCCAAATCGCATTCGAGTCCGACGTGGCTTGCCCTTGCGGTTTTGTGTATGGACCTTGAGGACCTTTACGTCGAACAGCTCCTCAACGGCGCTGCGGACGTCAGCCTTGGTGGCAAGCTTGTTGACTTCAAACGCATAGGCATTGCAACGCGTCGAACGATGCATGCCCTTTTCCGTCACCAATGGCTTAACAATCACCTGGTGCGGCTCAAGGGTCAGACTGGTCTTTGCTGGGATATGTCTCGGCATGATTACGCTTCCTCGCCTTCATCTCCAGGCTTACCGTTTCCAGCAGCCGCCGCCTTGCCACCTTCAACCCGCGCCTTGATCTTGTCGAGCGCCTCTGGCGTGATCAGTAGCCGTCGGGCCGACAGCACATCCAAGGCATTCAGATCGGAGGCCGACGAAACACTCACACCGGCAATGTTGCGAGCACTCTTGTAGACGTTCACCGCATGACTTGGCGTGGCAATCAGTAGCGACTCACCCGCACAATCGAGGTGCTGCAACACACCGGCCATATCCTTGGTTTTCGGCTCCGAAAACTCCAATTTGTCGATCAATGTGATCTCTTCGTCTTGAATCTTCGAGGCGATCGCCATGCGAGTAGCCAACCGCAGGGCCTTTCGCGGCATTGTATAGGAATAGTCCCGGTTGCGAATATTGTGAATATGACCGCCGCCTCGACGCACACCGCTCATCTTGTGTCCAGCGCGAGCATTGCCGGTACCCTTCTGACGATACATCTTCTTACGCGAACCCTTAACGTCCGCGCGATTCTTAGTCTTGTGTGACCCCTGACGACGATTCGCCTGGTACATCACGACCGCATCATGCAACAATTGCTTGTTGATGCTCGGCGCGAGGTCTTCCGGCTCGATCGTGTAGGTACCGACCTTCTTACCCTTGGCGTCATGGACTGTGAGTTTTGGCATAGCTAGCTAACAATCATGAGTCACGAGCAAACACTCGCGACTTCCTTACAACTTGTTGGTTTGCTGAACGACGACGTATCCACCGTTGGGGCCAGGCACTGCTCCACGGATAAGCAGCAGATTCTGCTCCGCGTCGACCCGCACGAGCTTCTGATTGCGGACGGTACAACGAGCATTGCCGTACTGACCCGGCATGCGAACGCCTTTGAACAGCCGACTGGGATAGGCACTGCAGCCGGTGCCGCCCATGTGACGGTGGCATTTCTTGACGCCGTGCGAAGCGCGCTGACCGGCGAAATTGTGCCTCTTCATCGCACCGGAGTAACCGCGGCCCTTGCTGGTCGCAACCACGTCGACTGCCTTAATCTCGGTGAAAGCGTCAACGCTGACCTGCGAGCCAACTTCGCCAGTGCCATTGCGAATCTCTCTAACGAACCGCTTAGGCTCACAATTTGGCTTTACGGCCGGCTCAATACCCGCAGCCGCACGCTTCTTGCTACGCTTGCTATCGAGCTTGGCGACCTGACCACGCTGAGCGCGGCCCGCCAGACGGCGAGGTTTATCGAGGTAACCCAACTGCACTGCAGAATAACCATCGCTCTCGGGCGTCCGAACCTGCAACACGTCGCACGGCCCGGCCTCAACGACGGTCACCGGCACCACCTTGCCAGAATCGTCGTAGACCTGTGTCATCCCGACCTTGCGACCAAGAATGCCGACGACTGGGCCTGCGGAGTTATTAGCTTTTGCCGCCATGATCTTAACACTCACTAGGGCCCAATCTCCAGCCAGAGATCGGTCCGACAAATACGATAGTTCCAGTGCAGTCTTACCGACGCGGGAGACATTCGCCGCAGCGAAGCTTACCCACGCAGCTTCCAATACATATCCGTTAAAAACCCGCCGCTAAGGGAGGGCGTTGAGTTTAGCCAGCCGTGGCCTTGATCTTAATATCCACACCAGCGGGCAAGCTCAGCTTGTTGAGCGCTTCGATCGTCTTGGCAGTTGCCTGCACAATGTCGATCAGCCGCTTGTGGGTTCTGATTTCGAATTGTTGGCGTGATTTCTTGTTGACGTGCGGCCCTGACAGTACCGTGTAACGCTCAATGCGAGTCGGCAGCGGAATGGGGCCATGAACTACGGAGTTCGTTCTTTTGGCCGTATCCACAATCTCGGCGGCACTCTGATCCAAGACCGAGTGGTCATAGGCTTCCATCCGGATACGAATTACCTCTTTCGCTGCGGACACTCGCTCACTCCTGCTCTCAACGGCCTAGCCACCCAGATGGCGGCCCAGCCATGACCTTGGACCCAGAATTTTCAAAGATCACTACCCGTCACCACGAATAGTGACGAATCGCAGATTCTAAGGGGATTTCGTGGGAGCGTCAACAGGCGGAAGTGGTGTTTCGGGCGTTTTTCCAGGGATGAATTCGTACGCAGTTTGGCAGGTTTAACCCTTGAGACGGCGCACGGCAAACTGGGTGGAGTTTATCGGGTGCGAATCCGTCGAGAGAGGGGCACATGGAGTGAATTACGGTTGTAAAACATGAAAGAATTGCTTGCAGAGTGTTGTCAGGGGCAACCGCGCAACGTCAGGGAGCAATTTCATGCGATCTCGTTCTTCAGCTTCATTCGTTGGTGCCGTTTCATTTCTTGTTTTTCTTACCAGCCCCTCGCCCAGCAGGTCGGCAATCATTGCCGAGGGCGATGCTGAGTTTAATGGCGACATACTGGTCGCCCAAAACGGCGACGACGGCAGACTGACGCTCACTTCTCCAACGGAACTGGAAGGCGGAGGAATTTTCGTCGCCAACCAGTCGGCTGCCTCTGGCAGTGTCGTCATTGACGGAGCCAGCTATGAGGGCAGCGGCAACTTCGAAATCGGCCAGGCAGGCACAGGAAGCCTGGAGATCATCAATGGCGGCACGGCGTCCAGCATCTCGCGTCTGCTCATCGGCAGTGGCGAGGATGGAAACGGTGAGGTCCTGGTCAGCGGCCTCGGGTCACTGCTCAGGGCATCATCAACAAGAGTCGGCAATGGTGCGACGGGCTCGTTGATAGTGGAAGCCGGAGCGACTGCTGTTTCGCGAGACGTCCAGCTGGGAGTTGGAGGATTCCGCGGACGACCAACCTTCGGTCGCGGCACGGCTACAATACGAGGTGTCGGTTCACGTTGGGACGTGCAACATTCTCTCGACGTGGGCAGTGGCACGCTGGCGGTGGAGGACGGTGGCCGGCTTGTGAGCGGACCCGCAGATTCCGTTGTCGGCAGTAGCAACCAACGTGGCTCGGTTGTCGTGCAAGGCGTCGGCAGCCACTGGAGGCATGCTGGCGAAGTACGTGTCTTGAACGGCGATCAAACAGTCCGCGATGGCGCAATTGCGGAAATCAGCTCGCTGCGCCTTGGCCAGCCGTGGAACATCCCTATACCAGGGATAAGTGCTTCCGTTCTTGTCACTGGCTTTGGTTCCCGACTTTCGGTGGGCTCCTTGCACGTGGACTCACCGGAGCAGACTGAGATCATCGTGACCAACGGGGGACAGTTTACAGCGGGTACGATCACTCAGCGCTATACGGAGCGCGGCGTTATCGATGCTTCAATCCGTGTCAGTGGCCTCGGTTCGCGACTTTCTGTGGACGAACTGCAGATCTACCCGCCTCAGCAGCTGGATATCTTGGTGACCGATGGCGGATATCTTGAAACTGGATCGTTACCTCTGCACCGGGAGGGACTTCGGGCGAACGTGACCGTAGCTGGGCTGGGAAGCTGGTTGAACAGTGCGTTAGGTGTACAGTTTTCGGGCGAGCTTCGGCTTCTCGACGGGGCTTACATGACTAGTAGCGGAATGTCCTTAGGCTCGGACCTTTTCGATTCACCGCATGCCGACGTGCGTGTTTCTGGGCAAGGAACGTTCTGGTCGCTCGGCTCGCTTGACGTGTACGGTACGAGTGAAGTCGATGTTCTTGATGGCGCCTCCGTTTCGAGTGCCGACATCCGTCTAGGAGAAGATCACGGCGAGCATGAGGCCAGGATGCGAATTGCCGGACCGGGTTCGTACCTAGCCACCAACAACTTTCATATCCGTAGATTGGGTCGACTCGCGCTGGAGCCAGGAAGTCAGATCATTCAATCCAGTCCCGCCAACAATCGCAGGGGTATTTTCAACGAGGGGCTGATCGAAGGTTCAGGGACGATTGCAAAATCCGTCGTCAACGAAAGCGGAGGGCTGATTCAAGTCGATCGAGATCAACAGCTGGTGATCGATGCCCTTTCCAATACTGAACAAGGTGTTATCAGCCTGTACCGTGGGGAACTCGACGTGCGCGGTTTGTTCAGCAATCAGTCGGAGGGAACGATCACTATGGTCGATAGCGTGCTCCACATAGGAAGCTTGGGATCTCAAGTCGCCTCGAATCATGGACTCATCCTTTCGCTTGGCCGAAATGAGGTCCATGGCGAACTGATTTCACACGCAACCGGCGAAATCCGCCTCAACGGCAGCCAGCTTTCCTTTCACGACGCGGTGACCAATTTTGGGGTTCTCGATGTGCCCAGCGGCTCCAGCGCGCGATTCCTAGGCCCCTACTCGGGTCTACCCATCGAAGGCAATGGCAGCATCTGGTTCGAGAGCCAAGTCGCGTTCGGACCGGGAAGCGTTGACGACGTGCCATTGGACCGTTGGGTTAGCTTTGAAGACACCAGCAATCTGATCATCGACCTCAGCAATGACGGGCATGATCAACTCGACATCACGCATACTGCGAGCCTTGCTGGTGAACTCAGCTTCAATGCGTTGCAGCCGCTGCATGAGGACCTCATGGCGGAAATTGTCACTGCCTCGCAAATCAACGGCACCTTTGACCACGTTCCCGAGGTAGGCACCGACCTGGGATTCGGTGTCATCTTTGATGGAATCACCTACAATCCTGACTCAGTGGTCGTGTCGCTCTTGCAGCAGACCGGGGACGTCAACTCGGATGGTCGCGTCGACTCGCTTGATCTCGCGGCGTGGTCCGCAGGTTATGGTCTTACTGCCGGGGCACTGCTTTCCGACGGGGATGCCGATCGCGATGGCGATGTCGACGGAGCTGATTGGCTGATGTTGCAACGCGAATTCCAACGGGCAGCCTCCGCCGCTTCCAGTCAAACCGTGCCGGAGCCGACAGGACTCGTTCTGTTGCTGATGTCGGCCCTATCGCTAACCGGCAGGCGCCGGCGGTGACCGTTACTCGGTCAACGTGTCGGCCAGAATCTCTCGAATCGCTGCTCGATCCTGCGACGACAGGTGCGCGAACGCGGACGAACGATCTTCACTGCTGAGAATCTCCTGCAACCGCTCCGGCAATGCGGACAGACTGAATTCGCGCTGAGTTTGCAGGTCAACACTGCCCAACAATCCCGAATAGCACGAGGGGTGAACACGTACGGAATGCGGTGATAAGCGTTAGTGCACAACAGCCTGCAGGGGAGTCACGTCATGAATTCATTCTCCAATTCGCTGAAGCTCTGTACATTCTTACTGACGATTCCGATCGCCGACGTCAGCCGGGCCGCCGTCATCACCGAGGGGGACGCTGTGTTCGATGGTGCCATCAAGGTAGCAACGAATTACGGCGATGGCGAACTGTCAATCACCGGGCCGACGTATTTGATCACGAACGGCGTCCAAGTCGGCACCTATCCGGATACTACGGGCCGCCTAGTTCTCGACGGGGGAACCGTTGATGTCAACTCTGGTCCGGTAGCAATTGGTGACCTAAGCACTGGAAATCTGGAAATCCGCGATGGTGGCAGGTTGATTGCAACTAATCTCCGCGACGGGATCGCAGTGGGCCGACGCTTTGATGGAGACGGTACGATTTCTGTTGATGGATTCGGGTCGCAAGTGTTTGCCGACGGAACAGATTTGCAGCTTGGGGGACCAGGTAGAGGTGCACTTCTCGTCGGGGGTGGTGCCTTCGCTCAATTTCAAAACGGCGTGTTCGACGGTGGATTAGCTCGCATAGGTATTGGATCAGCACACTTGCTCGCGTCGGGACACAATACCCTCGTCGAATTCCAACAAGACCTGAGGCTCGGAGCTGCAATTGTAGCTATTGATAGCGGGGCCACTCTAGCATCTCAGACATTAGATATCGGTGACTTCAGGAATTCGCAGCTACATATTCGAATCGCGGACCAGGGTTCCCGTTTAGTTGTTGCCGATCAAATGTCTGTCGGTAGCGGCAACTTGCAGATTCTCGATGGCGCGCTACTCGAAGCTCAAGAGATTGATCTCAACCGCGCCACGGTTCGAGTCAGTGGAGCGGGCACGAGGCTACAGTTGGGGAAGCAGCCGCTCAGCTTTACGCCGGACAACTTCACTATCGGCAACTTTTCTCCAGCAACACTGCATATTGATGATGCGGCTTTCGCTTATGGTGGTACGGTCAAGCTTGGGGATGGTAGTCAACGTAGTCAAATTGAGATCGCCAGCGGTGCTCACTGGCTGTTGCGATCGATGGAAATCGAAGCCGCGAGCGAACTAACCCTCGATCGTGGCTTGCTGACTGTGGGCGGTTTCCCAGAGCTAGGTACGCTCAGAACAATCGACAACCACGGAGTAATCCAAGGCTCGGGTGCGATCCATGGAGGTGTTTGGAACGATCGAGGACGCATCAGCGTTGGTTACGGGCAGGACCTCCATATAGATGCGATACTCAACACTTCTTTTAGCCGGATCGAAGTCACAAACGGCACCTTGAAAGTGAACAATTCACTCTTCAACGACGCAAGCTCAACAGTCATGGTTTCTGATGGTGTCGTTACCCAAGATCGAATTGGCACAAGCGACTTCTCGGGCCCGATTTTCAACCAGGGCTCAATCTCATTCATATTCGGTGCTAATGTCCTCGACGCCGACTTAGAAAACCAAGGCACAGTCTTTATCGGCGGCAGTAGTGAAACCACCTTTTCCGGGTCGGTCCTCGACGAGGGAGTCATAAACGTCGCAGTCGACTCGATTGCGGTATTTCAAGGGCCGTTAACCACGGCAGGAATACAAGGAGGTGGGACGGCACGGATAGAAAACGATTTCATTGCAGGTGTGCGTTCACCCCCGCGTCCAATTCTCTTGCATGGCGACTTGCAGCTTTCTCCGACGAGCAACTTGATTCTCGACTTGAACGAAGTGGAGCACGATACGATTAGCGTCACAAGAGACGCCTACCTAGGTGGCTCCCTCGAATTGGAGCTTTGGTCCCCCATCAAGATCGACACGACGTTCGAAATCCTCACTGCCGCAACCATCGACGGCACTTTTGACCAAGTTCCCGAAGTGGGCACCGACCTGGGATTCGGTGTCATCTTTGATGGAATCACCTACAATCCTGACTCGGTGGTCGTGTCGCTCTTGCAGCAGACGGGGGACGTCAACTCGGATGGTCGCGTCGACTCGCTTGATCTTGGGGCGTGGTCCGCAGGGTATGGTCTCACTGCCGGGGCACTGCTTTCCGACGGGGATGCCGATCGCGATGGCGATGTCGACGGAGCTGATTGGCTGATGTTGCAACGCGAATTCCAACGGGCAGCCTCTGCCGCTTCCGGTCAAACCGTGCCTGAGCCGACGGGACTCGTTCTGTTGCTGATGTCGGCCCTATCGCTCTCCGGACGGCGTCGGCGGTGACCGCTACTTGGTCAACGTGTCGGCCAGAATCTCTCGAATCGCTGCTCGATCCTGCGATGACAGGTGCGCGAACTCGGGCGAGCGATCGTCACCGCTGAGAATCTCCTCCAGCCGGCGATCGATGTACTCGCGCATCACCGGCGGAATCGCGGCGAACGAATCGCTGTAGATCAGGAAGCTGCACGGATACTTGAACAACCGGGTTTGCAAATCCAACTCACGAAGCGATCGCCCCCGGCTGTCGCGTGGGCCGTGTGCCTGAAACTCGGCGGCAAAGTCGGAGGTGCCAGAGATCGGCGATGTGAGCCGATACTCATCAGAAAACAGCAGATATTCTAGCAAATCTTCGCCCGCCGCCGCGATACGACGCTCCGATACCTCGCTGCGAAAATCTGCGGGGCGGTCGAGCATCTTGTTCCACATCGCGTCGTAGTGCTCGACCCGGCGGGCTTCGTACGTGGCACGCGTGATCAGGTTGTGCATCTGCGCCTGATGCTCCAGCACCATCGCCGCGACCAGATCGCTGTGGGGAGTGAGATAATCCTCGGTGTCGATGTGCGAGGACAGCTGGGCAACATTGGCTCCCTGCTCTACGTCGATGGGCGATTGGCTGTCTTTGTCAGCGATCGCGTTGCCGCGATGACGCAGGTCTCCGTGCTGACCGGTGATGTACCATCCACCAAACCGCTCCCGAAAGTCGGATGTCTGATCAGTCGTCGTCGTGCCAAGTTCGAAGTGAGGATGGCCACTCTTGGACGGATACACCGAGCGCAAGAAATACCCCGGTACATCCTGAGTACGCCGACTGTCGTGACAGGCCAGACACTTGTCCGACGTCAGGCGAAGTCGCGGCGCCTCGGATTCTTCTTGATCCAGCGAGTAGAACATCGCCCCCTGCTGTGGGTCGACGGCCGATAGCTCGATCACCCCACCATGCTGCACGGCACCAACGTATGCCTCGTCGTTGAAGTAGATCGCACGCGGTCGTCGTGGCGAGATCTTCGATGTCTGCAAGCTTGTCTTTGAGAAAACCAACAGCTGCGATGAGGTGGGGATCTCAAGCGCCTCCAACACGGCGGGCAGCCAACCGTGCTGCTCGTCCCATTGGAGCTTCACCTCGCCCGCGTCGAGTTGCTTTTTGAGCCGAGCAATCGCATCGTTGACGGGCGTTGTGTTGTAGTTGATTGGCGGCTGATTGAGGTCGTCCTGACCGATGGCGGGAACGACCGTGAGCAAGCACAGAGCGGTGCTCATGAAGACCAGGTACGACGCAATTGGGATACGCATGGCCCTATTATTCTAGACTTTCGCTAAATTGGATGTCAATATCTTATTTTGCCGCTTCCTCCTTGCTTTTCAGTTCGTCGACCTCCGCGCGGAGCTTCTTACTCTCGTCTCGGAGCTCCCCGACCAGCTTGCGAAGCTCCGTCATTTCTTTGGTAACGAGAGGTGCCCGTTCACGGACCGACTTGAGTGCTTTGCTGGCAGCTCGCGAGACGGCATCGTTGCGGTCTTCGTCCGCGAGGGCATCCAAGACGGCCAGCGAGCGGCTCTCGCCTAGCTGGCCTAACGCGTCGATCGCGGCGAGGCGCACTTGGCGTTTCGGGTGTTCAAGGTAACGACGTAAGAATTGCTCGATGCTTTGTCGCGCTTCCGAGTTTTCGACGTGATGCCCGACCGACGCCAGCTGTTTCAGGCACTCGCTCAATCCACGAGAAGTAAACGTAGCTTCTTGCTCGTCGATGACTTCCGCAATCACTTCCCACCAGTCTGTTGTCTTTTGCATTCCCATCGCATTGATCGCAGCAACCAGCAGTTCGTTACGAAACGACTTGGACTTGAGTTGCTCGCGTACCGCATCGAGGGCCTTGTCGTCAGAATACTTGCCCAGCGCCCGAATCGACTCGGCCGCGATGGCTGGGTTCTCGGATTGACCGCTGATTTCAATTAACAAGTCCATCGCCTCCCGTGAAAAGTGCTTGTCGAGCGCTTCCACCACCGCCAGCCTCACCCGAGCGTCGTCGTCGCTGACCGCCGCTTTCAACTCCGCGAAAGCTTCGTCCTGTTTCACTTTGGCGAGTGCTTCGGCCGCCTTGATCTGCACTCCGTGGAATGGATCCTCACGAAGCGTCTTGCCGACCGCAGCCAGAGATTTCGTTGTTGCCCGGTCGGCGAGAGCGTTGGCTGCGAGGATTCGGCCGATTACGTCCTTGTCGTTCTCAAGTTGCGCGAGCAGCAGCTTGTCGGACTTGTCGAAGTCGACGTCCGCCAGCACGGTGTATTCCGGGTCGAAGCGTACGATCGACGGCTGGTTGGGCAACGCTACGAAGAAGTCCTGCTTTTTCTGAGCAATGTCGATCGGATGATCGATGGGCTGCCCGTCGACAATGAACCGCAGCTTCGTCGGGAACTCAAACAAGAGCACCTCGTCGTCGACCTTTTGCGTTTGCTCAACGGTGACGCGAGCAAGCTTTTCCTTCGCCAGCCACTTGTATTTGACCCGCAGGCTCGGGTGGCGGGGATGATAAACCCACTGGTCGAAAAACCGGTCAAACGATCGACCACTCAGTTCCTCGATCACCTTGACGAAATCCGCCGTGGTCACGCTCGTGAAGGCGTGACGCTCCAGATACGTTTTGACGATGTCACGGTAGAGCTGCTCGCCCAATTGGCTGCGCAACATGTGCAACACCCAGCTCCCTTTGGGATAAACGCGGAAATCAAACTGCTCGATCGGGTTTTGATAACGATTGTAAACAATCGGACGGCGATCTTTGTGCTTCGGCAACACCTTCTCCGTGGCATCGCAGTACATGTCGTACAACAGCGCGTCGCGGCCCAACTTATCGCCTTCGTACAGATGCGAATAATAGGTCGCGAACCCTTCGTTCAGCCACAGGTGACTCCAGTCTTTGCAGGTGACCAGGTCGCCAAACCACTGATGCGCCATCTCATGGGCATCGAGCTTGCGGATGCGCGCGGCTTTCACATTTTCATACGACGATGGCGAGAGCGTGCGATGAGCCAGCGTGGTCATCGACGTGTTTTCCATGCCGCCGAACCTGAAGTCCCGCACGGTCACCTGAAAATACTTGTGCCAAGGATACGGCACGCCGATCTCGCGATTGAAGAAGTCCATAATTGCCGCGGTGTCGCCAAACGAATTGGCGGCAAGCTCTGCGGTTGTGGGTTGGGCGTAGAACGCTAGCGGCACTTCGCGATCCAAATCCTCCAGCTTCGAGAAATAACCAGCCACGAGTGTGATCAGATAGCACACGTGCGGTTTTTCCTGTCGCCAGTGGACCGTTTTCATGTCTCCGTTGGTCGTTTCTTCGAGCAGCTTGCCGTTGGAGAGCACCGTCATGTCGGCTGGCACGTGGCAGAGGATCTCGGTTGTGCAGCGTTCGTTGGGATAATCGTGACAGGGGAACCAGTTCCGCGCGAGTTGCGGCTCGCCCTGCGTGAACAAGTGCGTATCTTCCGCCGGATAGCCCTGCTCGGGAGTACGAAAGTAGAGCCCTTCCCGCGGCTCGGCGGAGTAGTCGATTTCCAGTGTGCATTTTTCTCCGACTGCGATCGGCTTGGCGAACGTGATGGTCAGATGCTTCCGCGACGCGACGAAATCTACAACCTCGACTGAACCCCGCACCGCTTTCACATCCAGATCGATCGCGTCGAGTTGCCACTCGGCGAGCGGTTTGCCAATTGGCGTGAACTCAAGCGTCGCGGTGCCCGCGACCGTGCGTTGCTTGAAGTTGGGAGTGACGTCGAGTTTCAGATGCAGCAGATCGAGGTAACGCGGCGGCGCGTACTTGCGCGGACTGTGGGAGCCGGCACCCTCGTCTTCTAAAGCATACGTAGCCGATGCACAGTAACGGCAGATATGGAATTCATTTGCGAGCACACTGACCGTGGAACTTAAGCACAGAGCAACCGCAAGGATAGCGAATCGGCACACAGTATAAAAACCTCATCTCACGACGTAAGACGGCACTCTGGGCCGTCCGAACCAATTGAACCGTTAAACGCACCTCAGCCCACTATAGCAAGGCGCAAACCGGCAAGCTACGATTTCCTGCGGTGACGTTTCTACTCGAATCAGTTTCATATATTTATTCTCTCCCGCGCAGGGAGGGATGATTGTTCGGCAGACTCGCCGCGCACCTCTTGAGTTAAGCGGAAATGGCGAAGTCGCGTTAGCCGCCGATGCTCCTCTCAAACGCTGCACTTCCAGTTTTGCTCAGCGACGCCGGCGCGTTTTCGTCGAGCAAAACGGTGCGCCATACCCCTTGTTTTTCCGCTTTTGGCTGCCAATAAGCGCAAGCAAAACTCAGGGCTGCGCGCCGGTTCGCAACTGCGATTGCCGGCGCAAACCTCCACCGCTGGCGCTCCATTGTAGAGTTCACCACCGTCGATTCCACAACGATTTTTGGCCGCCTGTGGGGACCGGGTCAGTCGTGACAGACAACGAAGCATGCGTACTCAGTTGGCTCTGACCCTCAGTGCGAAGGTTCACACATCATGTGGTATCGAACTGTGGGAAACACCGTCGGTTGCATTCACCGACGGCACTTAGAGATTGGCAAAACTGAGGTCGGTTGAAATGGTTGAGCTGAGGTGTCTCGGTGGCACCGGTGATGTCAATCTAAGTTGCAACTGGCGTCCACTTAAGATGTAGCTCAAGTTGGACTCTCAATATGCTCTGGAACTGTGGGAACCACGCGCAACCAGTGCTGGACAATTGGTCCGACCACGGTGAAGGCAAGTACCGATCCGTAGGCGATCACTATCAAAATCAAACCTGGGCTACGGTCTACAACGGCCTCGTAGAATTCCCTGACCTGACACAATGTATAAACCAACGGAAATAGAAGCAGCGTGGAGCCGAGGAGTGAGATCACTAAATTCCGCCGCCTTTGATACTTTCTCTTCAACAACATAATGAAGACGAAGACTCCAAGGAGAACCGCAAGGAAGCTACCACCGGTCATCACTAAGCCTGCTTCTAGAATCGCAAGGTCGCGCTCATTGTGTAGAATCATGCGACGGTCAACTCCCGGCCAGAAGCAGAAAACTTAAGTAGAATTGTAGCCCATCGATCCGCGGGTTGGAATCTACCGAAACGATGGGCCTAGCGGCACCATCCTACACGTGCGGATGAGCGGATCGAAAGGACTCACCGATTCGGTGTTGGCAGTACTGCCATTCAGGTCGATTCCACGACGTTTGTTGGCCGTCTGTTGGGACCAGGTCAGTCGGAGAAGACAACGAAGCATGTGTCCAAGTTAGGCCCTGATTGTCGGTGCGAAGTTGAACATCGGCTCTCAAGCTCGCGATGTCAAAGCCTCAATTGTTAGCCAGTTTCTTCTTCTGGGTGATTTACAATTTCGCGAACACGGGCGAAGAACTGATCACGTTCTGGAGGCGGACCGGGACCAAGATTGCAGTTCATGCCGCCATCGAGGATTTGCCGAAGTGTGGTTCCACCACCGAGCGGAGATTGCCCAAGGATGTAATAGAGTGGTGAATCGTCGCCATTGTAGAGGATTAGCGAATAGTGTGGAGCTAACACAATTTTGCTTCCGGATTCGAGCATCGAGATGGGGTCAGCGTCGCCCATATCAACGGCCGATGGAGCGGGATATTCAAGGAGCAGATATTTGTGCGTTTCGTCGAACGATCCGGTGTGCCATTGAAATTGTTTTGCGGCTTCAATGTCGGGTTCTATTTCACGGGCCTGACGGGCCATGACGTAAAAGAATGGCCCAGCAACGGTTGGAGTGTTGACGCATTGGTCGATCAACCGGTCGAGTTGGCTGAAGACGTATTGGGGAAGAATGAAATAGGCGATGTCGTAGGACGACTGTTCGAGCGGCACGCCATTTTGCGCGGATGCCTTTTTCTTGCGGAAGAAATCGAATAGTGCCATATGCGTGATGTTTCGCTTTCTGGCCAACGCCAAAGCTCAGTTGCCCGCCACACGCTGTGTCAGGTTTGAATTCGAGTATACAACGCCCGAACGGGATACGCCAAACGGGGCAGTAGACTGGCGGGCCTGCTGCAGCGACTTGTTATGCATCGCCCTTTGGATCGTCAATGAAGAAGTGGCCATGTAGTGGCTGACCATCTTGATTCTTGTGGAAGTTGTATTTGAAACATCGATTAGGACAAACCACGTCGAATAACCACGAGTTGTTTACAACCATCAGTTTGGCGTGGCAAAGCGGGCAGAGCGACTGGTTGTCTGATCCATCGAGTATGCCATTGACGATCTGTTGGATCGCTTCCTGTTCGGATTGACGTTTCCGTTGCCGCTGAGGCGTCCATAGGTAGAGTGAACGGCCCCGCCGCACCTCAAACTGTCGGTCCTTTGAACTGTATTCGAGTTCGGTCTTTATTCTAGAGTGGCCTTTGGAGCCGTTAAATGTGAACTGAAAGCGGAAACAATCGCGGACCAGGCTATTTGGCCCACAGTATCGATCTTCGTTGTATGCGGCGGTGAGTGCACCCGAAGCCGAGGCGAATTCGTGATCAACCTGTGGCAAGAGGTTGCGATCGAGGAATCCGACAAACGTGCGTTTGAACGCGTCGTCAACGAGTTTGCGGTGGTATTCGGTGATGAACGGGCCGTAGACGATGGAATCAAACGCTGACGACATGATGTAGACGCATAACTTGTATTGGAAAGAAACTTCCTCGCTAGCACCTGCTTAGTCAGAAGCATTCAATATAATCCCCTGAGTGTGGGGCCGCCATTGAAGCTAGGCTGACCTGCTCCGCAGTGGTAGGGTGGGCTCGAGCGGCAGCCCATCGATTCGCGGGTCGGATTCTATCGAAACGATGGGCCTAACGGCACCATCCTTCACCTTGGGCGAAGTAGCACAGACATGAATACTGATGACCGAGCTTCAGTTCTTGATGCTGTAATGGCCGGAGACGTCGAAGAGCTTCGCGTTCTGCTTGAGCGGTGTGGACCGGATGTCGTCCGGGCTGACCAGGACCCTGAAGAGCTCACCGCTTTGCATGTAGCCTCGGCTGAAGGTCACGACAAGGTCGTAGCATTCTTGTTATCTGCTCCGGTTTTTGCCGATGTTTCAGCCGCTCGCATCAACAACTTCACTCCACTACACTCTGCCGCGATGAATGGGCAGGTATCCGTATGTAAAACGTTGTTAGACGCAGGAGCTGACCCAAATATTCAAACCGCCCCACAAGGATACGCACCGCTGCACAGTGCCGCTTGGGGTGGTCATGTGGAAACCATACGCACATTATTGCAGTACGGTGCCAGTCACGACCTGCGAAATTATAGAAACGAGCGTCCTGTAGAAACTGCAGAACGTCAGCAGCACAAAAGTGCCTTAGCCGAATTTGCCTCAGTGGGGAGTCACTTTGTGAAACCTTGGTGCAGATTTTGGTAGAGACGACTCAGATAGCCCGACAAGTAGTTCATGAAGTAGTTATGCAAGGGTCTTCAGCCAGTCTGACTCATGTCGGCTGTTTGTACGGTGAGTAGCCGTAGTATTTTGGTTGGGTATCCAACCGCACGTGCAGCCATGCGACTCCTCCTCCGGCCGTGCTGAGCCACAGTGGATTCTCGCCAACTAGTTTCTTGACGGCGTCCGCAACCACAATCCATAAAGCACTTACTTGCGACTCGGGTGCGAGTCGTACGAAAGAAGCAAGGTGACCATACGCATCTGTGTCAGTTCGTGGTGATGGAACGACAAGAGTTGCATCGCCCCGTAGGTTTGCGAACGTGACGACCCCATGGTGCGTGTCGTCAACCGTGAAGTACTCTTCATAGGTCATCGAGTCTGTCTCACGCCGACCGAAGCTTGGAGAATCAAGTAGGACAAACTCAAATGGTCGGTCAAGGGAATTGCAACTAAGTGCCGGAGTTTCCCACCTATAAGCGGTAAATTCCGAGTCTGCCAACAACCTCGAAAAGAAACTGCGGAACACATCGCTTGTCAGCCACAAGTCGAGCACGTGTGAGTACGTTAAGCGTGTGCCATCACTGGAAATGCAATACTTGGCAACTCGCCCCTTCTCGAGGGATTGAACTTTCGATTCAAACATTTTCGTTCTAGATGGGATGACTGGCCATTTGATTGTAACAAAGGGTCGGATGGACTAGAGCGAAGCGGCAGCCCATCGATTCGCGGGTCGGAATCTACCGACTGCGATTGTCGGCGCGAACCTCCACCGCCGGCGCTCCATTGTAGAGTTTGCCACGGTCAATTCCACGACGATTTTTGGCCGCCGATAGGGATCATGTCGCTCGGAGAGGACGACGAAGCACACGTACTCGGTAGCCTCTGATTCTCATTGCGAAGGGTCGCACATTATGCGGCATCGCACTGAGGGAAATGCCATCGGTTGGATTCACCGTCAGCAGTTAGAGAACCAACCGTTTCTACTCGGCCTCAACGTTTCACGCCGGTGGCGAGAAGCCTAATCCGTTTGGTGCACGTGCAACGTAGCTCGCACCTTGACAGAAAGCGGGCGATAGGGCGCTGAGTGCACTCCTGACTCATCCGCTCTTATACATTGAGCTTCAGCGTCTCTAGCTCGCGATGGCAAGTCGAAGCGGTGAAAAGTAGAAGGATCGTCACGAGAATAGATGTTGTGGGCTCCGGTACAATCTTGAACACGACTTCCAATTCTGACGCCTCAATAATGTAGGCGGCCGTCTGCTCCAAGAATGGATCGATGTTGGTCAATTCCAATCGAAACGCAGACCAGGGATCGGAGCCGTCGGCTTGATAGTCGGCCTTCACGAATCGAGTAACATCGATTTCATAAAAGTCGCCTGCGCCATTGGGCGGGACAAGAAGATTGAGCCCGGTATCAACATAGGGTGCTTCATAATCAGAAACTTCCACTATCGGGTTGTTGTCACTTAGACCGTGGGTCACGTCCAGCCCTTCAGGAAGTGTTCCCAACACCTCCTCAATGGCAATTCGTAGCACGGCACTCTCTACCTCCGTCGGAACTTGTGTTACAACGGGCAACTGGAACTTCAGGACTTGACGAGCGGCTACTTTCACTAGGCCATTGGGGGATTCCCTGGGGCTCGAACCGATCTCTCGGATGATAGCGCCGCCTCTTCCATCCCCCAGACCGTTTAAGTCACCGAGACTTCTCTCCCAAACGATTTGTGCAGCCACATTCTCTAAGAGTACGCTGCGTCTCAAGCTCGCTGGTGTGGGAATGGGGGCGGAATGGTTTGTCAGGATCGCGGTCACCGGAAAGTGATCGGACGGCAAGAGTCCATTGATGCGCTGCTCGACAATTTCAGCAGTGCTAACGTCGAACTCGTCAGAGTGGAAGATGTGGTCGATACGCGACCCTGAAGGGTACGTGGGAGAATCTCCACAAAAGGGCGCGCAAGCGTCGTTAAGAAGCAAGTTTTGCGGGCCAGATTCACCGATTAGTATTCGATAACCCTCAGCGTTAGGACTGTAATTCATGTCCCCGAGGTGAACATAAGGTGATCCATTGACGACGGCCGGCATCTCTTCTTGAATGAATACTGCTTGACCGTCGTTTGGAGCAAGTAGGGGCCTGAGGTGTGAATTTGCCAAAACAAGAGATCGGCTCGTTTCCCGATCGAAAAAGTTTCCCCACCAGAGGTGTCGAACATTATCGATATCAACCGGCGGCAGACGGAAGCCACCCGTGTCCGTGAGCAGGAATCGATCTCGTCTGAAGAATATCACGTCATAAAAATGGACATCGAATCCAACAGGAGCGCCACCCAAGTAATCAAACTCTGGTAGGAAATCAATGAGATCCGAGAGTTGGTTATCAGTAACCTCTTGAAACCCAATAATGTCAGCATCTTCCTGTTCCAAGATTGCGCGAACACGCTCTTTACGCGGCTGCGTAGGATTGTCCCAACCAATGTTGGTGTGATCGATACCGGAGCTAAGTTCGAGTCTTTGCGCCAGGATGTTGTAGGTCATGACAGAGAATGACTCCTCTGCAAAGATTGGCTGTGCTAGTGTACAAAGTAGCAAGATGGTCGGAAGAATCCTGAATTTGCCGGAAGCAATCATGTTGTCATCACCCCCAATGAAGATGCCAATAGAAAAAGCCGCCGCGAACCTAGCACGATGAGGTGCTTCGACTCGTGGCGGCTTTGCGTTAGTTCTTACTTTGTGGTTTCAGTAATCTTAAGGTTCGACTAGTTCGTGCATGATAGCTGCAAGCAATTAGGGCTGCAAGCAATTCGCTGGTTATTCTCGGCCACAGGGTGAATCGCGGCAATTGGTAGGGAAGCAGGGTACCCCGCGCACTAAGAGATCGCTCTCCGAACGTGCAGGATCTGTCATTGAGTGCACCTCGAGAGTATACCGAACCAATTTTCTCGGATTTTCTTCGGCTATCGTGCTGTCGGTGCAAATGCCCGCCCGCATGTGCCTCAGCTCGATTCCAGCGGAGTGGAACTCACCGATTCGGTGTTGGTAGCACGCATGCTGGGTTACGCCTTCTGCCGTACCCGAAACTAGCTAAGAACCTCTACGGGACTACGCGGTGGCAACGCGTACTCCTTCTCGTCGTCGGTCTCGATCGACTCAACGGACTGTTCAACGTCGGTGCTGGTTTCCCGGCATCCTTGGCACATCACCAGCACATAGCTTGAGGGCACGAAGTAGAGTGCCAGAATCGTCGCGCCACTCACGCCGCCGGCGATGGTGGTTGCCAGGGGCGGCCAGAAACCGCCTCCGCCCAGCAGCAACGGTAGAAACCCGGCGATCGTTGTGAGGGTGGTCGACAGCACGTGCCGGGTGGAACGCACCACCACGTCGCGGACGGCCGCAGGATTGCCTTCCCGCGCTAGCGGATCCTCGCGAAGCGCCGCCAGCACCACGATCGAATCGTTGATCGCCACGCCGATCAGCCCCATCGTGCCGACGATTCCCATGAATCCGAACGGATAGCCAAACAGTGCCAACGCCCCCAAGCTCAGCCCGACCGAGAGCACCGCGACCGCGCCGATGACACCCGCCATGCGGAAGCTGGAAAAGCTCAACACCAAAGTCGCGACCATCAGCACCATCAACACGCCCACGCTCGACATCAGGTTGCCAATCGCGTCGTCCCGTTTGGACGCCTCGCCACCAAATTCGTAGCTATAGCCGGGCGGCAATTGGAAATCACTATCAGCAAGTCGCGCCTGAAAATCGGCGAGCACTTCCGCCGGCAGCACCCCGGCCGTGATGTAGGCCTGCACTTCGTTCATGCGGACCGTATTGAAGTGCGGAATCAGTGCGATTTCAGGCTGCAGCGCGACACCAGCCACCGACGAGAGCGGCACCTGCTCACGCCTCGCGGGCGTCGCGACGGGAAGCAAATCGATCGAGCCAATCTCACTCAACCGACCGCGACGAGGATTGCTGACCCTCACCCGCACCGGCAGCTCTTCGGTCGCTTCGAGCACAGAACCACCGGTCGCGCCTTCCAGCGCGGCGTCCAATTGTCTGGCTACTGCGGTATGGTCTAATCCCGCCAGGCGAGCCTGTTCCTCGTCGACTTGAATTGCCAGTTTTGGCAACGCCTCGGCGAGGCTGCCTGAGCTGTGCACGACTTCGGGAGTTTCTGAGAGCACGGCGCGAATCTCATTGCCCAAGGTTCGCAGGACTGCGAGGTCCGGGCCATACAGGCGGAGCTCGATCGGTGCTTCAAAGGGAGGCCCCTGCTCCAATTGACGAACTAAAAACTGCGCTGCTGGAAACGCAGTCGTGAGTTCCGCCTGCAGTTCGCGAATCAAGTCTCGCGCTCCCTCTGCCTCCTTCACTTGCACCAACGCTTGCGCGTACTGCGCCGTCCCCGCCCGGTTGGCCAACATGTTGTAGTAGAATGGCGGCGCACTCTCTCCCACAAACCACTCGACATCGGTGACTTCGGGATGTTCTAGCAGCTTGTCACGTGCGGCCTGTGCAATCTCGGTCGTGTAGCCGATCGAGGCTTGTGAGGGCAGCGTGAGTTGAATCTGAAATTGGTTTCGATCCGCTGGCGGGAAGAACTGTTCGGTGAGTGTGGAAGCGGCAATGAATCCCGCGATCGGCAGCATGACGCCGATGCCGATGCCCAACAGCGGACGATGAAACACTACATCAAGCGTGCTGCGATACCGCTCGGTGAGCGCCGCATGCGAAAAACCGTCTGTCCACCAGTGACGCTTATGTGTGCCCTGTTCACGATTGTCGAGGATTGCCATCAGCGCAGGTGTGACCGTCATCGCCAGCAGCAGTGAGCTGGCAACTGCCAAGATCACGCTAATCGCGATCGAACCGACGAACTCGCCCGCCGGGCCCGGCATCAAAGCGATCGGCGCAAATGACAGCGCCGTTGTGACGGTCGAACCCAGCAGCGGCACGGCCAGATGACGCACGCTTCTGCCGACCGCCTCGCGGCGCGACAGCCCCGCGGCGATCCGTTCCCGCACCTCGTCGACCATCACGATCGCGTTATCAATCAAGAGACCCAACGCGATAATTAGCCCCGTGATCGACATCTGATGCATCGGCAATCCCATCGCGCGCATGCCTGCCAGCACCATCAGCGAAGCCAGCGGCAGCGCGGCGCCAACTACGATCGCGCTGCGCCAACCCATCATGAACCACACGACCAACACGACGGCGGATGCTCCGAGCAACAGATTGCCGAGCAAAGTAGTGAGCCGCGTTTCCACATATTGGTTTTGCTCGAAGATTGTCTTCAAGCGAATACCGTTGGGCAGCTCGGCCGCGAAGCTGTCGATCGTTGCGTTGAAATCGTCGGTCCAGTGGTCGACACGCTTTTCGCTCTTCACCAGCGATCCGAGGGCAATCGCCGACTTGCCGTCCACCAATGCCAAGCTTTGCTGCGGACGAACGATATCTTTCTTGACGGTCGCGATATCACCTAGGGCGACGAACTGCGCGTTGTCGAATCGGTCGACGGCAATCGGCAGCCGGCGGATTCGCTCCAGCGTCTGCAGCTCGGCGTCGACCTCCAGAATGAAGTTGCCTTGCTCCGATCGCAGCAAACCGGCGGACACCTTCGCATCGCTGGCCTGCAGCTGGCCGGCGACTTCGCTGACCGTGAGCCCGATAGCGGCGAGTTCCTCTTGCTGAATCTCGACGACGATCTCTTCGTGGGGATCGCCATAGGTGTCGACGTCGCGGGTGCCGTTGATCGCGCGGAGCTGGTCTTCGAGAGTCTCCGCTTGACGGCGCAGGATCGCGTAGTTGGGCGCATCGGGAAGGTCCCAAACCAGGGCCACAATCGAGGCATAGGCGGTCACTTCCAGCAGTTCAAAGTCGGGGTCGCTGGTCGCAAGCGGCAGCAACGGCTTCGCATCGTCGATTTTATCGCGCACGCGCGACCACACTTCGTCAACTTCATAGACGTTGTCTTTCAGCTCGATCGTAATCGTCGAAATGCCACTCCGACTGGAGGAGCGCATTTCTTTGATCTCTTCGATTTCCTGGAGTTCTTCCTCCAACTTCTCGGTCACCAAAGCTTCCACACGTTCGGCACTGGCACCCGGATAGATCGTGTTGATAATCGCCGCACGTTGCGTCAGCACGGGGTCTTCCATCCGTGGCAACAAGTAGTACGACGACGATCCCGCGACCAAGATCAAACTGATCGTCAGCACTAGCAGTCGACGATTATCGTAGAACAAGCTGGACATAATTTATTTGATCCCGTTGAAGATAGCTGATGCTCGCGCTGAGCTGATCCGTGTGCGATAACGCCGCGTGATTACTTCGTTCGCTGTGCTAGGGTCGTCAATTGCGTCGTCACCCGTTGACCCAGCACCACGCGATGCGTACCGCTCGCGACGATCTCATCGCCAGGTTGCAAGGTACCGCGAACGAACGATTCCGTGCCAACCGTATCGAGCAGCTCCACGTCTCGTCGTACGATGACGTCATTTTCGACGACATACAACGACCATAGTCCGCGCGTGCCGCGCGTGAGCGCTGTGGTGGGAACCCAATAGCCCGGCTCGCTGACTTCCTCAGTCACAGCAAGACGCACCACCTGACCCGGCAAGACTTGCTGCTCGCCTGCGTGCAAACGAAGGATCACGTTGCGAGTGCGCGAACTCTGCTGCACGTCGGGAGCGAGTGACTGGACCACCGCGGTGATGGGCTGGCCGTCAATGGTCAGATCGTAATGGTCGCCGACTTTGACCGATGCGGCCCCGCGAGGCGGCAATCCTATCCACGCTTCAACGTTCGTATCGTCAATCACCTCGACGACCGGTGTGCCGGCGGAGATGACATTGCCTTCGTCGACCAACCGCTGTGCGACCCGTCCGCTGAAGGGCGCGACAAGTTGCGTATCCTGCAGATCGTGGGCGATGTCTGTGAGTTGTGCGTCGAGTTGGGCCAACCGCGCACGTTGCGCGGCAATCTTCTCAACGCGTGTACCGGCCAGCATCTCATCAAGCTGGCGTTGAATCACGTCTTCTTGCGCGATCGCCGCTTGAAGATCGAACTTAAAGGTTTCGTATTCTTCGCGGGAAACTGCTGTTGCCTCCAGCAGCCGTTCTCGTCGAGCGAGTTTGCTGGTCAGCACTTTGCGTTGCGACTGCTGGGCACGCAACTCGGCCTCCTTGGCGGCGATGGTTTCCTTCCGTGGACCGGCAACGAGTTCTTGGAGAACGGCTTTTGACTCTGCGACCTGAGCTTCGACCTGTGCCCGCCGCGCCCGAATGTGCCGTGCGTCGAGTCGTCCTAAGGTTTGGCCCGCGACGACCGAGTCTCCTTCATCGACCAGCAACTCGAGTAGCTCGCCAGCGCGCTGAAAGCTGAGTTGACTGCGCCGCGCTTCGCGCAACACGCCGGTGTAGCTGCGCGAACGTGTGTAGGTCTCTTCCCGCTGGGCGATGATTGTTGTTACCGGTAAAACTTCCGCCTCAGCGGCAATCTCTGCGGGCGCGGTTGCAGTTGAGGAACTCGAACGAAATACGCCAATCCCGATGGCCGCGACGACACTTGTTCCGACCAACAGTCGGAGGATGCGACTCGTCATTTTTTGACGACTCGTCAATTTTTTCGCAAAAAAAGACGTTCCGCCTGCTCTCTCTGTGATTGCCTCACTCATTTCCGAATACCTCTCGTTTCACTCGGTCCATTACGGCATCATAGTCCCGGTCGCTATAAAGTGGACGCCAATTGTAGCCATCTAGCATCAAATTCTGGTTGTGTCGCAACGCGGCGATGGGATCACGAATTCCGTTCTCCTCCAGCGACTCGCTGCTGGTCACAATCGTGTAGGCACCAAAGTTCAGTGACCACAGGCCAAACACTACATCCTCAGCCGATCGTTCTTCTGGAAGTTCCAAATCGCCATGCGCGAGTCCATCGCGGGCAATTCCGCCCACGATCTGCATGCAGCGTCCTTCGCATACTTGCATGAATTGCCGGCGTTCTTCGCTTGTTTTCTCCCAAATCGAGGCCGAACGCACAATTTGTTCGACCGCAAAATGATGTGGGTACTGCTCCACAAACTTCTCTGCCGCGGCGCCAATCGCCGCCATCCGATCGCGGCTGCAAGTCGCTCCCGACCAGGTCGAAGCGCCCTCGAACATCTCCAGGCGCTTTTCCAGCGCTTCGTTTGCGAGCGCGAGAATGATCTCTTCTTTGTTCTGGAAGTGCTGATAGATCGTTCCCTTGGAATACTCCATCTGGGCCGCAATTCGATCCATGCTGAGGCCCAGATAGCCGACCTCGTGCAGCATCCCCCGCGCAAGCTGAAGGATCTTCGCTTCTCGCTCTAGTCTTTCCCGTTGTTTGCGTGTGACTGTAACCATGATGATCTATTATTGACGTTTCGTCATTTTTTGACAAGTGGTATCAATCAATCTTACTATTATTCTTGTGTGCAGGCTGTATTGGGAACGGGCCGAGTACTCAAGAATTTACGTAAACCTTTGCTGTGAATGGCCTTAAGACTCAAACACTCCTTTGGAGACTAACAATCGGGGGCTGTGTTGAACACTAGATTTTGAGAGCAATGACCTCCACAATCTCGACCCCGACGGGCCGATTCCTATTTGAGAGCTCGCTATCCGCACGCCGGTATAAGCCTGAAATCACCAAATGCAGTCGCCGAGTCAAGTTCTCCTACAGCACCGCGCGCCACGATTGGAGCACACAATTCGGCGTCGTCGCTGACAGATCATCACGTGTTTTGGCGAAGGCCGTTTCATTTGGCTGCGTCCCTGGAGTCGCGTAAAATAGTGCCATGGAAAACTCCAAATCGCAGTCCAACTCCGACATCCCGCCTGAGTGGTTGAGGGACTTTGACGCCGCGTCGCGTCGATCGTTATCGACTCGCATCAACTACTCATTCGTACGAACGTACAAACCGGTTCTGGATGACGAGAGTTTTCGTGCCTTTGACACCATGGAAGACTATCGTCAGTGGTGTGATAGTGCCCTTCCGGATTGGCTAGGTTATGGGCGCATTTGAGTATCGCCAAGCCGAGGAAGTACGAGACGCGTTCGCTCGAAACAAAGTTCGATATCTGTTCCTCGGAAAATCTGGGGCGATCCTGCTGGGCTTTCCCGACACAACCCAAGATGCGGATCTATTTCTGGAGAAAACACCTCCCAACTGCGTGGCAGTCGTTCAAGCTCTGCTCGAGCTAGACTTCGAGTTGACTGCGACCCAAGTTGATCAAATTAAAGCCGGGAAGGACTTCGTTCAACTGAAGAATGGTCCGTTCGATTTGGATTTGATCTTCGCCCCCGACGGTATCGAGCATTTCACAGACGCGTGGGACCGTCGCGTCGAGGTCGAGGGCTTTCCTGTGTGCCACCCCGACGACATTATCGCAAGCAAGGAAGCAGCCGGGCGAGTGAAAGATCACGAATCTTTACCGCGTCTAAGGGCGTTTCGTGAGTATTGGAGGCACAATCTGCGCGGTCCACAGGACTAGCTTGCCGCAGCTATAGATACCGCTTGAGCACCTCGTCTGGCGCGGGTGCGTAGTTGCTCGGTTCCATCGAGCAGCTGGCACGACCCTGGCTGAGACTTCGCATGGCACTGCTGTAGCCAAAGAGTTCTGCTAGTGGCGCTTCGGCATTGAGCACGGTAAGATTGCCGCGCGTTTGCGTCTGATGGATGATCGCGCGCCGCTGTTGAAGATCGCCGACCAGGTCGCCCACGTGGTCGGCGGGGGTGCTGATCTCCAGGTTCATGATCGGTTCAAGCAAGACCGTCCCTGCTTCGCGCAACCCTTTGTCGAGCGCCAAATTGGCAGCCGTACGAAATGCGATTTCGGTTGAGTCGGTCTCGTGGATCTCGCCACTGAGGAGTTTCGCCTTTACACGCATGAGAGGAAAACCGAGCACCCCCCCGCCCTGACCGGCGGTTTCGAGCTCTTCCAGGACGATTGCCAGCATCTCAGGTGGCAACCCATGATCGAGCGAGTTGCCGATTGTCACACCGCCACCGCGAGAATCAAACGGCTCGACACTGAGCCGTACTTTGGCGGTATGTTGCATGCCGTTGATCAACCGATTGCACTCGCCGTCGACCTCGACGGTGTTCTTGATCGTCTCGCGGTAGCTGACGCGCGGATTATGAACTTTGACGTTCAACTTGAAGTCCCGCTCCAGACGATGCTGAATCACTTCCAGATGCAACTCGCCCATTCCGCTGATGAGGGTTTGACCCGTTTCTTCGTTCTCGCTGGCGGTGAAGGTCGGGTCTTGTTTGCGAAGCATCTCCAGGGAATCCGAGAGCTTCTTTTTGTCGGCCGTGCTTTCGGGCTCGATTGCCATCGAAATGACGGTTTCGGGGAATTCGATCGACTCGAGCAAGATCGGCGCGCGGGTATCGCAGAGCGTGTCGCCGGTCACTGACTCGCGCAGGCCGATCACACCGACAATGTCACCCGCTTGCGCCGACTCAAGCTGCTCGTCCTTCTTACTAGCGTGGATTTGCCAGATTTGAGCGACGTTCTCCTTGGTGTCTTTTCCTGGGTTGAGTACACGACTATTGCCTTTGAGCGTGCCGGAGTAAATCCGCACCCACGAGAGATCGCCCGTCTTGTAAGGGAGAATCTTGAACACCAGACCACAGAAAGGTTCTTTCGGGTCCGGCTTGCGCGACACGGTAGGCAGATCGCCTTCGCCGTCTCCGCTTTCCGCCTTCCGCTTCCCGCCCTTCTTCGCTTTGCCGGTCGGATCAACGCCCTCAACGGGCGGCTTTTCCAGCGGATTAGGCAGGTACGCCGCCACCGCATCCAACAACGGTTGCACGCCCATGCCGTGCAGCGCTGAACCGCACAACACTGGCTGAATCTGTTGATGCACGGTCGCGTCGCGCAGCACCTTTTGGATGAGCTTGGCGGGAATCGGCTTTTCATCCATCGCTAGGATCATCAGTTCATCGCTGTATTTCGACAGCACGTCGATCAACTGCTCACGCCATAAATTGGCGTCATCCTGTAGGTCCTCAGGAATCTCCGCGACGATGACTTCCCGGCCTTCTTTGCCTTCGGGGAAGGTGAGCATCTTCTGCTGGATGAGATCAATCACTCCACGAAACGGGTTGTCGACGTGTGCCGGGCCCAAGCCGACAGGTATCTGCAGTGCCACCGGCTTGGCATCCAGCCGTTCGCGGATCTCGTTAAACACTCCCTCGAAGTCCGCGCCCTCGCGATCGAGCTTGTTGATGAACGCAATCCGCGCGACGTTGTACTTGTTTGCCTGGCGCCATACGGTCTCGCTTTGCGCTTCGACGCCCTCGCGGGCGCTGAACACGATGACTGCGCCGTCGAGCACGCGGAGGCTTCGTTCCACCTCCGCAGTGAAATCGACGTGCCCGGGCGTGTCGATCAAATTGATCGACACGTCTTTCCAATCGAACGCCACGCACGCTGAATAAATCGTTATGCCGCGCTCCGCCTCTTCTGCATCGTCGTCGGTGGTGGTGGTACCTCGATCGACTTCGCCCGCGCGATGCTTCGTGCCGCTGACGTACAACATCCGCTCGGTGACGGTCGTCTTGCCGGCATCGATGTGGGCAATAATCCCAATGTTGCGAAGTTGAGTGAGGTCTTTAGGCATCTGGATTTCGGTTCTTGTCGGATCACGAAGACGGCGAGTTACACGAAAATGATATCAGCAATCAACAGACAGCTACACTCCCCTTCCGT
Source organism: Bythopirellula sp. (assembly GCA_965228965.1). GTDB lineage: Bacteria > Planctomycetota > Planctomycetia > Pirellulales > Lacipirellulaceae > Bythopirellula. The sequence goes on along the minus strand of OZ245849.1, from coordinate 1,783,026 downwards.
TCGCATGTTTCGTGGCTTCCTTTCACCTATGCGCACAAAAAAGCTGAGGGCCACGGACCGGGATGTTCTCGACACCCTAGTCCCCGGCCCCCAGCTCCTGAATCCGCTGTTTACCAGCCGAAGTGGGCAAACGCCTTGTTTGCGTCCGCCATGCGATGCACATTTTCGCGACGAGTCATCGCGGCACCTTCGCGCTTGAACGCGGCCGTTAATTCGTCAGCGAGCTTCAAAGCGGTCGGACGGCCTTTCTTGTCACGGACTGCCAACAAGATCCAACGAAACGACAACGACTGCTGACGCACGCGGTTCACCTGCATCGGCACCTGGTAGGCAGCACCACCAACGCGCTTGGAGCGGACTTCGATCGCCGGCTTCACGTTCTCCACGGCCTGGGTGAAGACCTCGATCGGCTCCTCATCGGGCAGACGTTCTTTGATGATTGCCAGCGCGTCATAAAAAACTGATTGCGCCGTGCTCTTCTTGCCATCGAGCATCAAACAGTTGATAAACTTGGCCGCCAACAACGAACCGTGTACCGGATCGGGTTTCAGTTGTTTGCGACTAGCGGTGATTCGGGCCATAACGTTCTCAATGACAAATTTCGAATGACAAATGACTTAGAAACGACAAGCTACTCAAGCCAATACCGCGAGAATCTTCGTCGTTCCTGCTTTGGATCTAGCTCTTCTTCGCACCATAGCGACTTCGCGACTGCTTGCGACCTTCGACACCCAGCGAGTCGAGTGCTCCGCGGACGACTTGATAGCGAACACCCGGCAGGTCGCGAACTCGGCCACCACGCACCAGTACGATACTGTGTTCCTGCAGCGTGTGTCCTTCGCCTGGAATGTACGTTGTGACTTCCTTCCCGTTGGAAAGACGCACACGCGTAATCTTTCGCAGCGCGGAGTTCGGCTTCTTGGGGGTCATCGTCCGCACTTGCAGGCAAACTCCGCGCTTCTGCGGACAGCCGTTCAAGACCGGCGACTTGCTAAACTTCCGCTTCTTCTTGCGGTTCTTTTTGACCAGCTGGTTGATCGTTGGCATCTATGGAATCTCTTTCAACTCGGTTACGGTCCGCACAGCGTCGCCGCGCCTTACTGGGCTCCGCCGACATGCGATGAACCTATCAATTTACCGCACCCACCTGGGGTGTCAACCACGAAGAGCCACCTGTTCGAACACGCCGATTGGGCAAATCACGAGGCCTCGGGCGGCGGATTACCAGGCTCTTCGGGATTGGACTGAGGAGGCTCGGCTTCCGCAGTTGGCTCGGGACTCGGGGCGTCCATAGCCGGTGGTTCGAACACTTGTGGATCCGCTGGGGCGGGTTCGACCGGAGGCACCTCACCCGTGGGCTCCGCACCCATACCAAGCAGGGCATCCAAGGTTCCAGCAACTTCGGGGCTTGCGACAGGCTCCGAAGGTGTCGCCGGAGCAGCATCGCCGTTGCTGGCTGGGGCGGCAGTTCCACCACCTTGCAACGCCGACTCAAGCAGCGGGAACGATCGCTCGAGCACGCGTTCTTTCTCGGCTGCCAACTCTTCCAGTGCCGCGGCGTGAATCCGTACTTCCGCTTCTTGGATCGAGTGGAAACCGGTACCGGCGGGAATCAAGTGACCAAGGATCACGTTTTCCTTCAGGCCAACCAGGTTGTCGGTTCGACCACCCAATGCGGCTTCGGTGAGCACCTTGGTTGTTTCCTGGAAACTGGCCGCGGAGATGAAGCTGGAACTTTGCACCGAAGCTTTCGTGATACCGAGCAGCTGCGTGCTGGCAGTCGCCATCTTCGGCTTGGCACCCTTGGCAATTTCGCCGCCTAGAGCTTCGATCTGCGCGTTGGCTTGTTCCAACACCGACTTGGGTACGATGGTGCCCTCGGCGAATTCGCTATCGCCCTGGGTACTGATGCGCAGGCACTTGGTGAGTGCGTCGTTTGCCTGGCGGAAATCGAACTTGTCGATCACGCTGCCAGGCAGCAGGTCGGTGTCACCCGGCGATTCGATACGCACCTTACGCAACATCTGCGAGACGATGATCTCGATGTGCTTGTCGTTGATCTCCACACGCTGGCTACGATAAACGTTTTGGATTTCGCGTGTGAGGTACTGCTGCACTGCCTCTTCGCCGGAGATGCGTAGAATGTCGTGCGGCACCAGTGGTCCATCAACCAACGCCTCGCCTGCGCGAACGATGTCGCCGGCGTGCACGCGCAAGTGCTTGCTGTGCGTGACTAGGTGCTCGCGTTCGATACCGGTTTCGCTACGCACGATAATCGACCGTTTGCCACGCTTCTTCTCACCGAGAATCTCCACCACACCATCGATCTCGGCGATAACGGCCGGATCTTTCGGTTTACGAGCTTCGAAAATCTCGGTGACACGCGGCAGACCACCCGTAATGTCCTGCGTACCCGAAGCCTCACGAGGCGTCTTCGCGACCAGTGCACCTGGGGTGATCATATCCCCTTCGGTGACTTCCAAGTGAGCACGCTCGGGCATGTAGTAGAAGTCGAGAATCTTGCCGTCGGCAGGATCTTCCACCACGACCTGAGGATGCAGGTCGCCCTTGTGCTCCATCACGACGAAGCGCGTCTTGCCGCTGGGGTCAAGCTCACCGCGGATGGTTTCGCCATCGATAAGGTCTTCGAAGCGTACCTTACCGCCCGTCTCGGCGAGGATCGGAATACTATGCGGATCCCATTCGCAGACGGTGTCACCTGGTTTGACTTCCTCGTTCTCCTCGACACGGATCGTGGCACCGGAGGGGATTTCGTATTTCTCGACTTCGCGGCCACGTTCGTCGACCAAGGCGATCTCGCCGTTACGAGCGAGAACCAATTGTTGACCGGCGTCGTTTCGTACGATCTTCAGGCGGGCGAACTTCGCGATACCGCCCTTCTTCGCCTTGATATCCGAATCTTGCACGTCACGTTGACCGACGCCGCCGATGTGGAACGTCCGCATCGTCAGCTGGGTGCCCGGCTCGCCAATACTCTGGGCGGCGATGATGCCGACCGCCATACCCTCTTCGACCATCGAACCCGTCGAAAGATCCATACCGTAGCACTTGCGGCACACGCCAAGCGCGGCATCGCAGGTCATCGGACTGCGAACTTGGATCTTCTCCAAACCGAGTTCTTCGATCTTCCGCGCGATGTCCATCGTGATCAGATCATTCTCGGCCACGATCACCTCGTCGGTAATCGGATTGACAATGTTGGCGCGGCTGACGCGGCCTTTGATCGATTCGGCCAGACCGACCTCAACTTTTTCACCGCGGTAAATGATACCCTTGGTGATTCCTTGGGTCGTGCCGCAATCTTCGGTCGTAACGACCACGTTCTGCGCGACATCGGCTAGTTTACGAGTCAGATACCCCGAGTCGGCCGTCTTCAGCGCCGTGTCGGCCAGACCTTTGCGGGCACCATGCGTACTACTGAAGTACTCCAGTACCGTCAGACCTTCGCGGAAGTTTGCCTTAATCGGCGTTTCGATAATCTTACCAGACGGCTTGGCCATCAGACCACGCATACCACCGAGTTGGCGCATCTGCTCGACACCACCACGAGCACCGGAGTGTGCCATCAGATACACCGGATTGACATAGCCGCCGGGACGGAAGTCGGCTTGCAGGCCGGCCATCATCTCTTCGGTAATCTTCTCGCGAGCGTGCGTCCACGCGTCGAGCACCTGGTTGTATCGTTCCACTTCAGTGATCACACCACGCTGGAACAGCTTGTTGAACTTGAGCACAGTCTTCTCGGCATCGCCGATGATCTTGCCCTTTGTTTCGGGCGTGATGAGATCGTCGGTGCCGAATGACAAACCGCTGAGCGTCGCCTGACGGAAGCCGATTTGGTTCATGTCGTCGAGCAGTTCGATCGTGGCACGGCGGCCGATGAATTCGTAGCTGTCGGAGATCACGCGAGCCAATTCGCTCGACTTGAGTGACACGTTGTAGAACGGCATGCCTTGCGGCAAGATCATGTTGAAAATCACGCGTCCGACGGTCGTCTCAATGCGCTTACCGTTGGAGCCCCGCTCGTTCATTTCTTCGCGCAGACAGCGCGACTTGGGCAGGCGTACAGTGATGCGGGCATGGGTGCCAACCTTGCCAGCCGCGTAGGCCGTTTCGACTTCCTCCATGGAACTGAAGACCATGCCGTCGCCCGGGCTGTCGGGCACATTCATGGTGAGATAGTAGCTACCCATCACCACGTCTTGCGACGGGCTGATAATCGGCGCGCCGTTGGACGGGCTGAAGATGTTGTGCGTACTCATCATCAGCGTATGCGCTTCGACCTGAGCCTCGATCGACAGAGGCAGGTGGACCGCCATTTGGTCGCCATCGAAGTCGGCATTGAAACCTTTGCACACCAGCGGATGCAAATTGATCGCGTTACCTTCCACCAACGTCGGCTCGAACGCTTGAATACCCATGCGGTGAAGCGTCGGGGCGCGATTCAGCAGCACGGGGTGATTGGTGATCACCTCTTCGAGAATATCCCATACTTCCTCGTCCTTGCGCTCAAGCATCTTCTTCGCCGATTTGATCGTGTCGGCGTGACCGAGCTCCTTCAGACGACGAATAATGAATGGCTGGTACAGCTCCAGCGCGATCTTCTTAGGCAAGCCGCACTGATGCAGCTTAAGGCGCGGACCGACGACGATCACCGATCGAGCGGAGTAGTCGACGCGTTTGCCAAGCAGGTTTTCGCGGAAACGTCCCTGCTTACCTTTGATCATATCAGTCAGGGACTTCAACGGACGGTTCGACGAACCCAGCACCGGACGCTTGCAACGGTTGTTGTCAAACAGCGCATCAACCGACTGCTGGAGCATTCGCTTCTCGTTGCGAATGATCACCTCGGGCGCGTTGAGATCAACCAACTTCTTGAGTCGGTTGTTGCGGTTGATGATCCGGCGATAGAGGTCATTGAGGTCCGACGTGGCAAAGTTGCCGCTGTCCAACAGCACGAGCGGGCGCAGGTCAGGCGGAATCACCGGGATGACGTCCAGCACCATCCATTCGGGCTTGTTGTCCGAATCGCGAATGGCCTCGACCGTCTTGAGTCGGTTGATCAGGTCCTTGGCCTTTTGCTTCGAGCCGGTTTCCTTCAATTCGACGCGCAGGTCTTCGGAGAGCTTCACCAGATCGAGACTGGACAACAGCTTGCGAATCGCGTCGGCGCCCATGTCCGCATCGAAGCTGCCTTCGCCGTACTGTTCGCGAGCGGTGCGATACTCTTCCTCGGTCAGCAACTGCTGCGGCTGCAGGCCCGTATCGCCTGGATCGACCACAACATAATCCTGGAAATAGATCACCTTCTCGAGGCTACTGGTCTTCATCGCGAGCAAACTGCCCAGACGGCTGGGCATCGCCTTGAAGAACCAAATGTGCACGATCGGCGCAGCCAGTTCGATATGGCCCATCCGCTTGCGGCGCACGCGGCTGTGCGTAACCTTCACACCACAGCGATCGCAGATCATGCCCTTGTACTTCATGCCGCGATACTTGCCGCAGGCGCATTCCCAGTCCTTCTCTGGGCCGAAAATCCGCTCGCAAAACAAGCCATCCTTCTCAGGACGGTATGTGCGGTAGTTGATCGTCTCGGGCTTTTTGACTTCCCCGAATGACCAACTGCGAATATCGTGCGGCCGCGCCAGGCTGATCTTTACCGAGCCGTAGTCGTTGACGCGATCGTAATTGCTGCCTTCAAGAATGCTCATATATTTTCCTCAGCGGCGAAGTGAGCCCCCGTCGGGGCGGCAGTCATTTTTGTTGGACGGTTATCTTGTGTCGCCCCGTGGGGCTGATTGTTATCGTTTCTCGAGTTGCATATTCAGGCCGAGACCACGAATTTCGTTGGTTAACACATCGAAGCTGGCGGGCGTGCCGGCTTGCAGGGTGTTTTCACCCTTGACCATCGATTCGTAGATCTTGGTGCGACCCTCGACATCGTCACTCTTGACGGTGAGCAACTCTTGCAGGATGTAAGCGGCACCGTACGCTTCCAGTGCCCATACTTCCATCTCTCCGAAGCGTTGCCCGCCGAAGCGTGCCTTGCCGCCAAGGGGTTGCTGTGTGATCAACGAGTACGGTCCCGTGCTGCGGGCATGCACCTTGTCGTCAACCAGGTGATGCAACTTGAGCATGTAGATGTAGCCAACGGTGGTCTCTTGCTCGAGCGGCTCGCCGGTGCGTCCATCAAGCAGTTTCGCTTTGCCGTGACGTGGCAATCCACCCTTCTCGAGTGCGTCGTTGATCTGCTCTTCGGTCGCTCCATCGAACACCGGAGTAATCGCGCGGAAGCCCAGTTTGGCACCCGCCCAGCCCAAGTGGGTCTCAAGGATCTGACCAACGTTCATACGACTCGGCACACCCAACGGGTTGAGCATGATTTGGATCGGCGTTCCGTCCGGCAAGAACGGCATGTCGGCAATCGGCAGAATCTTAGAGATCACACCCTTATTCCCGTGGCGTCCGGCCATTTTGTCACCGACGGAAATCACCCGCTTGGTGGCTATGTAAACCTTGACCATCTGCAGCACACCGCTGCGTAGCTCGTCGCCACGCTTCATCGAGTTGAGCGTTCGATCACGCTCGTCGATCGCGTCTTCGACCGCGGGCCAAAGTTGTCGATACACCTTATCGACGTCTTTCTTGCGTTGCGGACTACGAATCTCGATCGTTTCCAGTCGGAACGTAGTCGCTTGATCGGCGACGAACTGAGGCTCTTGGTTGTGGATAATTTCATTGCCATCGACGTCGGTGAGCTTCTTTTGCAAGATCTTCTCAATCTCGGTGACCAGCTCCGTGAACGCAGCAGCAATTTTCTCATTGCCGTCTTTCTCGGCGGTCTTGAGCTCTTTTTCGAACAGCTTGCGTTCGTCTTCGCCCAGACTCATGCGACGAGAGAATTTCTGCGTGTCGATGACGATCCCGTCGACACCTGAAGGAACTTCGAGCGAGTCGTTCTTCACGTCTTCCCCGGCCCGGCCGAAGATCGCGTGCAGCAACTTCTCTTCGGGGGTCAATTCCGTCTTAGACTTCGGCGAAACCTTACCGACCAAGATATCTCCGGGCGAGACGAACGTGCCGATCTGCACGATGCCACTCTCGTCCAGATTGCGTAGCGCTTTTTCGCTGACGTTGGGGATGTCGCGAGTGAACTCTTCGCGACCCAACTTAGTTTCGCGAATCTCGACGTCGAACTCCTCGATGTGGATCGAAGTGTACGTGTCGTTATGCACCAACTCTTCGCTGATGATGATCGCGTCTTCGAAGTTGTAACCTTCGTACGACATAAACGCGACCAACACGTTGCGGCCGAGCGCTAAGTCGCCTTTGAAGGTCGCGGCACCGTCAGCGATGATGTCGCCCTTTTCCACCTTGTCGCCGGGCTTGACCAACGGCTTTTGGTTTTGGCAAGTCCGCTCGTTCAGTCCGACAAACTTACGCAGGTGATGAACTTCGGGACCGATTTCGATGCGATTCGAGTCGACATAGGTGACCGTCCCCTTATGGCCTGCGCGAACCAACATGCCCGAGTGTCGTGCGACGTCGCTCTCCAAGCCGGTGCCGACCACGGGCGGTTCGGCAACCAACAGTGGTACCGCCTGCCGCTGCATGTTGGAACCCATCAACGCACGGTTGGCGTCGTCGTGCTCCAGGAACGGAATCAAACCGGCAGACACGCCAATCATCTGGCTAGGCGCGACGTCGGTGTACTCGATCTTATCGACGGCCACGAGTTCAAAGTCTGCCTTGTGCCGAGCGACTACCAAGTCACCTTGAATCTTGTTGTCTTTGACCGGCACGTCAGCGGAAGCCACAAATGCTTCGGACTCTTCGTCGGCACGCAGCCAGACCACTTCCTCAGTCAGTTTGCCCTTGCTCACCTTGCGATATGGCGTAACGAGAAAACCGTAGTCGTCCACGCCGGCGTACATCGCCAGACTGGAAATCAAACCGATATTCGTACCTTCAGGCGTCTCGATCGGACAAATTCGACCGTAGTGGGAAATGTGAACGTCGCGAACTTCGAAGCCGGCACGCTTGCGGTTCAAACCGCCCGGACCCAGTGCCGAGAGACGACGCTCGTGCGTGAGCATCGAGAGCGGATTGGTTTGGTCAACCACCTGCGACAACTCGCCGCGACCGAAGAAGTACTCGATCGCTGCCGAGATGCTCTTGGGATTAATCAAACTACGCGGCGTCATGTCGTCTGCGTCTTTCAGACTCATCCGTTCCTGAACGGTCCGTCGCAGCTTGAGAAAGCCTTTTCGGATTTCATCGCAAGCGAGTTCGTCGATCGTGCGTAGACGACGATTGCCCAAGTGGTCGATATCATCCACGTCGGCATCGCCCTCGCCGGCGACTAATTGCAGCAGGTATTGCAGCGAGGCGAGCACGTCTTCGGGACGCAAGACCATCTCGTCTTCGGAAACGTTGAGTCCCAACTTGCGATTGATGCGGAAGCGGCCGACACGGCCCAAACGATAACGGTTGGAATCGAAGAACTTCTCGGTGAACAGCGTGCGTGCCTTCTCCAGTTGCGGCGGATTGCCCGGTCGAAGACGCTGATAAATACGCAGTAGCGCTTCTTCGTGACTCGACGTGTTGTCGTCAGCCAACGCGTTCATCAAGTGCGGAGTCTTGGGCAGTTCCATCACCTCGATCGATTTCACGTCCGACGTGCAAATGATCTCGGCGATGTTCTTGCTGATTTTCTGGCCCGATTCGATGATGATCTCACCGGCACGATCACTGCCGACAGGATAAATCACGTCGTCCACGGCCACCTTGCCTTCAATCTTTACCGCACTGCGGCCATCGGCGACTTTCTCTTTGCTCGTTGGATAGAACGCGCGCAGGATCTCTGCGTCCATCCCAAGCTTGGGATCCATCGCCCGCAGCAGCGTCATCGCCGAGAACTTGCCGCTCTGGTCAATTCGAACGGTGATGCTGTCCTTCTTGGTGGTATTCAGCTCGATCCAGCTGCCACGCTCGGGGATCACGCGACAACTGTGCAGTCGGCGCTCGCCCGCCTCAATTTCCGAGACAAAGTCGATTCCCGGACTACGGTGCAACTGGCTCACGACCACGCGCTCAGCACCGTTGATGATGAACTCGCCGCCACCGAGCATGATCGGCAAGTCGCCCAGATAAACTTCCTCTTCGACCGGTTGATCCTTCACCAACCGCAGCCAAATGCGAAACGGACGGCCGTACGTCAAGCGCAGCTGACGACACTCATCGGGCTCGTAGCGCGGCTTGCCCAGGTCGTAACGCAAGTACTCCAGCTTGATCGTCTTGTCGTAGCTCTCGATCGGAAAGATCTCGCGCAAGACGCTTTCCAAGCCATCGTCTTTACGCTTGTCGCTGGAGCCACCGTTGTACTGCAGAAAGCGATCGTAGCTTGCTGTCTGAATCTGAGTTAAGTCGGGAATCGCATAGCCGATGCGACCACTGCCAAAGGCGCGAGTTTCAGGGGTGACCAAACGTCGCTGAGCCGTGACTGCCATAGGGCGAACTGCTCCGATCTCACGAGGTAGGAACTTGGCAAGGCGCACTAGCCATCGATTTGCACGCGGAACAGTGCAAAACTATCGATTGCTGCACGCCAGACTGCCAAGCAGAGTTGGTGGATTGGTCATCAAATTCTGACGGGAGGAAACGATCAGCCGTGCCAGGCGAGTTGTGTCGCGTGCGATGGCTTAATGATCGTCTAGGCATCAATCCTTTGCCCCCAGCACCAGAATCTCAACGGAAAAGACATGCTGGCGATCCCCGCCTATCGGAGAATCGCCACACATGGCTTCATATTCATTTGAAGAACCGAACAAACGACTTGATCAAAACGCTATTTGATCTCGACCGTAGCACCGGCTTCTTCTAGATCGGCCTTGGCCTTCTCGGCGTCTTCCTTGGAAACGCCTTCTTTGACCTTGGCAGGAGCGCCTTCGACCATTTCCTTGGCTTCCTTCAGACCCAGCCCAGTCAGGGCGCGGACTGCTTTAATCACGGCGATCTTGTTGCCGCCAAACGATTCCATCACAACGTCGAATTCCGTCTTCTCTTCGGCAGCACCACCGCCGTCATCACCGCCACTTGGACCGACGACAACAGCTGCACCGCCAGCTGCTGGCTCGATGCCGTGCTCGTCTTTGAGGTAATCGCTTAGTTCTTTGGCTTCTTTGAGGGTGAGACCAACAATCTTATCGCCGATCTCTTTGGTCGCTGCCGAGTATTCGGCTACTGCTGCATCGCTCATCTTTTACTTTCCTTTCGCACGGTCCGGGCTGCTCGGGCCCCTTCAAATGAAAACTGGATCACGCAGACTGGCAATCTGCTGGTTTGGAATTTGAATGCTGTTACTCTTCTTCGCTCTTCTGTTTGACTTGGCTGGCCAGTTGTTTGCCGGGTCCCAGCAATTGGGCGGACAACGTCGCCCCTGGACCAAGGATCTGACCCATCAGCAGGCTGAGTTGCTCTTCGCGGCTTGGCCATTTGCTGACCGCCTCGACGTCTTCGGCCGAGAGCTTCTCGCCGTCCATGACGCCGCCCTTGGTGGCAAACGGGGCGTAGGAATCTTCTTTCGCCAGCCGAACCACTTCCTTCGCCAGCGAAACGACATCCTCGCCGCCCCAAACTACTGCCGAAGTACCAGAGGCACCCTCGAAAGCGGCGGCCAGCGTGGTACCTTCGGTCGCTCGTCGGGCGAGGCTGTTTTTCACCACCATCAAGTGCATGTTCTTTTCACGCAGGGCGCGACGCAGCTCGACGTTGGCGTTTGCTTCCATGCCAATCACGTTGACAACCAAGGCATCGCTCACTCCGTCGAGCTTGCTCTTCAAGTCGTCGGTCATCAGATCTTTGAGATACTTACTCATAGCTTTGCTCTAAAACGAATTCTCAATCGGAAGCACCAGTTGTCGCCGGTTGTCGACAACAAAACTCAACCGTGTGCGGACCTAAACAGCCAACTTCACACTGGGGCTCATCGTCGCGCTAATGTGAGCCGATCGGAGATAAGTTCCCTTTACGGTTGCTGGCTTCATGCCAACGATCAGCTTGATGAAGGCTTCGATGTTCTCGGCCAGCTTCTGTTCGTCAAAACTCAACTTGCCGACAATCGCTTGAACATTGCCGCCCTTGTCGTTGCGAAATTCGACCTTGCCCGCCTTGTACTCGCCGATGGTCTTGGCAACTTCGGGGGTGACCGTTCCTGCACGCGGTGACGGCATCAATCCACGCGGGCCCAACACTTTGCCCAACGGACCGACGACCTTCATCATGTCGGGAGTCGCGATGCACACGTCGAACTCCGTCCATCCCCCTTGGATTTTCTTGGCCAAATCAGCGTCACCGACCTCGTCGGCACCGGCTTCCTTCGCCTCCTCGGCTGCGGGACCCTTGGCGAACACAATCACGCGTTGCTCTTTGCCGATGCCGTTTGGCAACACGATCGAGCCACGAACAATTTGATCCGCCTGCGTGTGATCGACGCCCAGTCGCATGGCGATTTCGACCGATTGGTCGAATTTGGTCGCGTCGAAAGACTTGAGCGCCTTGACGGCTTCGGCCACGGGAAGAGCTTCGGCAGGTCGCTTGTCGACGCTCTTTTTGATTCGCTTCGCTAGTTTTGGCATTTTGACGATTCCACTTTTACCGAGGGCCGCTCGAGCACTTCGGTGTTCGACACGGTTACCTAGGGTTTCTTCTGACGCTTCGCTTAGCCTTCGACTTCCAACCCCATGCTGCGCGCCGTACCGGCGATCAACCGCACGGCATGCTCCAGGTCGCGTGCGTTGAGGTCGTTCATCTTGGTGTTGGCAATCTCTTCCAACTGGGCGTTGGTCACCTTGCCAACTTTTGTCTTGTTTGGCACGCCCGAGCCCTTCGCGATGTTGGCCGCCTTTTTGAGCAGCACCGCCGCTGGCGGGCTCTTGGTGATGAAGTCGAACGAACGATCGTTGTACACGTTGACGACCACGGGGATCATCATCCCGTTCGCTTCTTTGGTCTTGTCATTGAACGCTTGGACAAACTGGCCCAAGTTGACGCCAAATTTACCCAGCGCCGTACCAACCGGCGGAGCGGGGGTCGCCTGACCACCGGGAATTTGGAATTTGGCGGAACCTACTAATTGCTTTGCCATGACTTCGCTCTTGTCGACGCGTAATGCTTTGTATCGTTAGCCGTCGCAACGACACTGATTGGTTATGCTTGTTCGACCTGCCAGTACTCAAGTTCGACAGGGGTGCTGCGCCCGAAAATATTGATCATCACTGTGATGCGACCGCTGTGCTCGTCGATTGCGTTCACTTCGCCTTCGAAGCTCTCAAAGTTGCCGTCGTTGACCTTCACGCGATCACCAATCTTAAAGCTGATGTTCAGCTTCGGTGCATCTTCGGTTTCTTCTTCCTCGGTTTGAATGATTCGCGCGACTTCTGACGGCAACATCGGCGTTGGCTTACCGCCCGAGCCGGTGAAGTCGCCGATCCCGGACGTCTCGCGAACCGCAAACCAAGTGTCGTCGTTTATGTGCATGTTGACGACAATGTAGCCGGGGTAAAGCTTGCGATTTACCACCTTCTTCTTGCCGCCCTTAAATTCTGTCACCTTCTCGACCGGCACCACCACTTCGCCGAAGTAGTCCTCAAGCCCCTCGACGGCGATCTTTCTTTTCAATGCGGCGGTAATCGATTTCTCGCGGTTGCTTTGCACCTTGAGGATGTACCAGTCCATCTTGATTTCTTCGGACTCGGCTTCCTCTTCGTCCGCAATCGTCTCCTCGACGCTAACCTCTTCCGCGTCGGCGTCTTCCGCGTCGTCTTCCTCGGCGTCGGCGCCTTCGGCGTCGGCGTCGCCCTCCTCGGCGTCACCCTCCTCGGCAGTCTCGTCTGCCTCTTCGGCAGTTTCGTCGTCTGCTATGGCGTCTTCTTCGACCTCCGCTTCTTCAATTTGGCTCGCCTCCGCGGGCTCAGCAGCCTCATGCTCATCGGTAGCGCCTACTTCCTCATCACCCGCTTGTTCGGGAGACTCCTCGACTAAATTCTCCTCCGACGGTGCTGTGGGTTCCGGTTGTTCGACATCCTCAGTCGATTCGGCAACCGACTCTTCACTCACCGGTTCGGCCGCACTCAAGCTAGCGGCATCGACGGTTTCGTCATCTGGCCCGACGGTAACGTCAGCAGAACCTGCGTCCTCCGCGGCAATCTCGTCAGCCAACTTGTTGGTTTCGTCACTCACGGCAGGCTTTTCCTAAGTATCCGTTTCGACCCGTATCCGATTCGACCCGTGTCCGCGTCGACCGATAAACCCAAGCTAAATGCCGATGAGGTTGGTAAATATGAAATCCAATACAATGTCAAACAAGAACAATGAGCCGGCGAGGAAAAAGATCACCACGATCACGACGATCGACGCGCGCCAAAGCTCCGATCGCCCTGGCCATTGCACTTTGTTCATTTCCGCCTCGACGGAGATCAAAAAATCCGCGAAGCGTGGGATATTAACAATTCGGAAAGCGGCCCATACACCAGCCGCTAGGACCGCCAGCGGTGCACCATATTGCATCCACGGTCCTTCTCCAGCCCAGGCATCACTCAGCTTCCATGCCCCGACCGCAAAAGCGACGGCGATGGCGGCGAGTGTCATCTGTCGGGCTATCTTGCCCTGACTTCGCTTGTACTGCGAAGCGTTAAACATTCCTGCGATTAACTCCGCCACGGGGTGTACCCTTAACTTACTGCGAACTGAATTCCGGACACCGACCACAACGCACAGCAACCCGCTGGGCGTGAGTGACGAAGCTCGAATGACGAAGTCCGCAGCCTTTCGTCACTCGCCATTCGGCAATTCGTCATTTTTTGCCTACAAGCAGGGGCGGTGGGACTCGAACTCACAACCCCTGGTTTTGGAGACCAGTGCTCTGCCAATTGAGCTACGCCCCTGGGTAAATAACGACGCTCGGATGACGAACGACGCAAAACGCCATTCGTCATTGAGCATTTCGTCATTTGGAATTCACTCGACTATCTTTGTCACAACGCCTGAGCCGACGGTTTTTCCGCCTTCGCGAATGGCGAAACGGACGCCGTCGTCCATGGCGATCGGTTTTTGGAGCTCGACGGAAATCTTCGCGTTATCGCCGGGCATGCACATTTCGGCATCGCCCACCAGATTCGCCGATCCAGTCACGTCGGTCGTGCGGAAGTAAAACTGTGGACGGTATCCGCTGAAGAATGGCGTGTGACGGCCACCCTCCTCCTTGCTCAAGACGTACACCTCTGCCTCGAACTTGGAATGCGGGGTGATGCTGCCGGGCTTGGCGAGCACCTGTCCACGCTGAATTTCCTCACGCTTGACACCACGCAACAGGCAGCCAACGTTCTGGCCGGCAAAGCCTTCTTCCATCGTCTTGTTGAAGGCCTCAACACCGGTGCAGGTCGTCTTGGTGGCTTCGTCTTTCAGACCGATAATCTCGACTTCTTCGCCGACCTTCACGGTGCCTCGCTCGATCTTGCCGGTCGCAACGGTACCACGACCTTCGATTGAGAAGACGTCTTCGATGGCCATCAGGAACGGCTTGTCGTTCTCGCGAACAGGCTCTGGGAAGTATTCGTCGATCGCGTCCATCAGTTCGCTGATCGGCTTGGCCGAGTCGGGATCTTCCGGGGTCTCGATCGCAGCCTTCGAGTTGCCGCGGATCATCGGCACTTCGTCGCCCGGGAAGCCGTACTGAGTCAGCAACTCACGAACCTCAAGCTCGACCAATTCCAGCAACTCTTCATCGTCGACCAGATCGCACTTGTTCAAGTAAACCACGATCTTGGGCACACCAACCTGACGAGCAAGCAAGATGTGCTCGCGAGTTTGAGGCATGGGACCGTCTGCGGCCGAGACAACCAAGATTGCACCGTCCATCTGGGCGGCACCAGTGATCATATTCTTGACGAAGTCAGCATGGCCTGGGCAGTCGATATGGGCGTAGTGACGAGTATCGGTCTCGTACTCGACGTGCGCGACCGCGATCGTCACGGTCTTGGTCTCGTCACGCACGGTACCGCCCTTGGCAATGTCCGCATACGACTTGAACTTCGCCAACCCCTTGGTCGACTGAACAGCCAAGATCGCACCGGTGGTGGTCGTCTTGCCGTGGTCAATATGCCCAATCGTTCCGACGTTTACGTGCGGTTTGGTGCAATCAAAAGTTTCCTTGGCCATTTTTCTCCCTAACGTTTCTCAAATTAAGGGCTGAATGCTCGCGAAACACGCACCAACTTCGACCCGTGTTTCAATGACAAAAAAGGAGTTGCTCACGAACTCATACAATGTGACTTGCCTTGGCCGATGCCTGGCATCGGAATCTCTATGTTTCTCCAGAGCTGCTGATGGGACTTGAACCCATGACCTCTTCCTTACCAAGGAAGTGCTCTACCACTGAGCTACAGCAGCGGAAGAGCTATTAGCCATTGGCTGTCAGCTACTAGCTTTTTCAATTTCTCGTTGTGCTCCTCGTTGAAAGCTAATCGCCAATAGCTAACCGCTAACAGCTACATCAAAGCGGGTGAAGGGAATCGAACCCTCGTCATCAGCTTGGAAGGCTGTTGCTCTACCATTGAGCTACACCCGCCCAAGGACAATGTCCAATGCCCGAATGACCAATGACCCGGCTGTCAATTATTTGGTCATTGGTCATTGGGACCTTGGTCATTTACAGTGGGGAGTGCAGGATTCGAACCTGCGAAGGCATAGCCAGCAGATTTACAGTCTGCCCCGTTTGACCGCTTCGGTAACTCCCCAAAAAAGTTCTCGTGGGGCCCTGTCGTCTGCGTACGGCTCTGCCCGCTGTATGTCTAAGCCCGCTGCCTAACCACCTATATACTTGTTGGACCCTGTAATTGTGGGCTGGTTCTGGGTTCGGAAATCCCTAGTTTTCAACGTGGTCAGCTTCGATCCGTCTCGGCGTCACGCACACTATTCGCCTGACCACAGGCTCAATTCACTCGAATAACAGAGCTAGCGGAGGGACTTGAACCCACAACCTGCTGATTACAAATCAGCTGCTCTGCCAATTGAGCTACGCTAGCCTGGGCAGGGTAAACTTGTGCGAATCAACTAATATAACCATGTCTCCAAGGGTGACAAGGCGGAACGCTGCGAATTTCGGGCCGAAAAAGCTGCTCTAGCTGGCAAACACGCCCCCAACTGGTCGGCAATATCAGCACTCCTTCGCACATATCCCCCAATTTAACATCGCTCCTGCTCTGGATTCGCCGCTCACATCAGGCCTGAATCGAGGCCGTCGTCCTCCGTCGCCTAACAAGCACAGGCACCGAGCGATCCTAGCAGGTTCGGCGACCCCTTCGCCACGTCTCCAGGTGGCTCGCGCCTGTAACACGACCCGGCAATTGTCGCTTAGGTCGTCAACGACGTCGCGGCTTGCAACGATGTGGCCGCTTTTCAATCGAATCCACATGTTGAGGATCCAAACCATGAGATTGTCTGTCCTTCGAATTCTCCTGCCTGCTCTCACAAGTCTCGCCTGTTGTTTGCCGGGACAACTTCACGCCGCACCAAGAAGCTGGACCGGCAATGCCGGCACCACGTCATGGAATCACACGCTTAACTGGAATCCAATCGGGGTCATCCTGACCTCAGACAATATCTTCATTGGCGATCTAAATCAAAACGCGGACGTTCGCCTGATGCAATCGCAGACGATCGACAGCCTCACACTGATGAACAACGCGTCGTTCGACCAAGTGGCGGGCACCCTGCATATCAACGACGGCCTGACGCTCGAGGACAATAGCCTCTTCGAGACCGAAGGATTCAACTCGGAAGATGTACGAATCCTCGACAATGCGACGCTCTCTCTCGAGTTTGTCAACGGAGCTTACAAGGCAGACGACTCGGTACAAATTGGATCTGGCGCGACCCTCCGTCTGCAGGCTGGCACGAAACTTGAAGCCGCCGCCAACAGCGGCCGCGCTTTCATAATCGACGGCACAGTCGCACCGAGAGGCGGGATCGGAACCATTCGTGCGCCCTCCGGCGGATTGATCGACCTGGATGGCAACAATGGCAATGGGCACCTCAACATCGTTGCCGATGGGGCGGGCGGAGCAGGCTTGATTGTCGATGGGCCAATCGCGGATGACTTCGATGGGGTGATCGACATTCTCGGACCCTTTGGGGCATCGCTGGAAATGACCCAGCCGTGGAAATTAGCGCCTTCGGGAGTCCTTAACTTCGAGACGGGCGTTGTCCGCGGGGCCCAAGCCAATCTGGCCGGACGAGTGAATGTTCGCGGCAGCCGCAGCTTTCAGGCCGATGCCGTCATCGAGCGCGGCCAATTCCGCAGCGTCGACGGGCAACTCGGCCAAATGGTGTTCAGCGAATCCGTCGAGTATCAAGGCGGGCCTGCCTCTCCAATCACCGTCGATGGCGTGTCGCTGTTTAGTTCGGGTCCCGCAGCGATCAATGGTGCCAGCGTTCTCTTCGATGCGACCGGCGGAAATCCCGATGGTGCTGTGCAATTTGCTGACACGACGGCCATCGACACCGGCTGGTTTGAAGGCGACGGTATCGTCAACTTCTTGGGCGCGACGACGATCGGCAACCAACTCACTCTGGACGGAGTCACGACCGCGGCCGTCGATTTGCTGCAACTCGATGGCACGCTGAATCTGCTCGGCGCGGGTGTGACCACCACCTCGACCGAGTTCGTTAAAGACGCAACCGCGACGCTGAATCTTGCCGGCGGCGAATTTGTCGTGCGTGGCGACGCGACCATGAACTCCTCGTACGCCTACGGCGGCACGAGCAACGCGCTGGGTGAGCGAACGACCTTCAGCGTCGTCGATGGCGGAAATACCGAAGTGACCTACAGCTGGAACGTCGGCAACGCCGCCGGTACCTACGCCACGACCAACGTCTCTGGCGTCAGCCCCGATGGCACGCGACGTTCGACCCTCCGCGGTACGGGCGGTGGCGGTGGCGCCGATCTGATCGCCGGCGACTATGGTTGGGGCAGTTTCTACGTCTCGGATGGCGGCTGGGCCGGACTACGCGATGACGTGCAAATCGGCCGCCGCGCAGGTTCGATTGGCTTGGTTTCTGTCGACGGTGTGCATGACACGGGATCGGAACTGATTCGCTCAGAATTGGACGTCACCGGCTCTGGCTCCAGCTCTTGGATGGATGTCGGACGCGGCGGCCTAGGCACATTGGGCGTTGCCAATGGAGGTTTGGTCAACGTCGCAGGCCACGTCATTGCCGGTGCTTTAGTAGGGTCCGAAGGCCATATCTATCTGTACAACGAATCCGAAGGATTTCCGGCGCATCTGGACGTCGGCGGCAACGTCACGATCGGGTCGGGCGGCACGGGCGGACTGCATATCTTTGACGGCGGTCAGCTCACGGCTAGCCATCTTGGGGTTGGTTCCACCGGTTCGATCAACATGTCGGGCGGCTTGGTCGACGTTCAAGGGTTCCTGAAGAACAGTGCAGCACCGTTCACGCTCACGGGCGGAAACTTCCGTGTTACCGGTGGTGACGCGACGTTCAACTCGTCGTTCGCGTTCGGCGGACAGAATCCTGCTGGCGGCAGCACGGAGTTTGTCGACGGAGCCGACGCGACCGTGACGTACAGCTGGAACATCGCGAAGGACGCCGGCTCTTGGGCTCAAACGAACGTCGTGGGTGCCAACGCCGATGGTTCGCGACGCTCGAAGCTCCGCAGCACTGGCAGTGGCGGTGGGGCTGATCTGACGGTCGGCGACGCAGGCAACGGCTACATGTACATCGGCGACGGTGGACTGGTCAGCCTGGCCGACGATGCAATCCTCGCCAATCAAGCGGGCTCGTTCGGCTCGATCACCGTGATGGGCGTCAACGAGAACGGCGCTTCTCCCCTGCAATCTGAGCTGCAAGTCAATCGCCGCGGAGCCGAGTCGAATCTGTACGTTGGCAACCATGGTGACGGCGATCTCAATATCCTGTTTGGCGGACTCACTCGCGTCGGTGGAAGCCTGCACGTCGCGCGAAATCCTGGATCAATCGGCGACGTCTATGTCAGCGGCGAACAGGCCGGTCATCAATCAGAACTGGACGTGGTTGGCAACATTGTGGCCGGCACCAACCTGGTCAATGGTCAAGAAGGTGTTGGCGGAATCCATCTCGAACCTGGTGGAAAGATCACCGCCAGCGAGATGATCCTCAACGCAGCTGGTACATTCAACATGACCGGTGGGCGGCTCACGCTCGACAAACTAGACCTTAGCAACGGCGGCACTGCCAACTTTGCCGCCGGCGAAGTCGACGTGGACGTCGTCGACGGGGACGTAGATTTTGGTAACGTCACGCTGCTCCCGGGCAATTCGCCTGGAATCATGGACATCACGGGTTCCGCCTCGTTGAGCGACGAGACGACCTTTCTTATGGAAATCGGTGGCACCGGTTCTTCCGACTTCGATAAGCTATTCGTCTACGACGAAGTGAACCTCGACGGCACACTTCAAATCGAACTGATCGATCTAGGGTCGGGCACTTACGTACCTAGTCTTGGTGACAGGTTTACGTTCGTCGTTTCCGACCTCATGGTGAATGGAACGTTCGACGAGATTATCAGCGATCCGCTGCCAGCCGGGCTGGCATGGGACCTGCATTCGGAGCCTGAGGAACTCCAACTGCGAGTCGTTCAGTCGATCACTCCAATCGCTCCCGTCGACTTCGACCTAGACGGCGATATCGACGAATACGACCTCGCAAAGTGGGAAGCCGACTACGGTGGTCCTGGGTCCGACGCTGACGGCGATGGGCTCAGCGCTGGGTCCGACTTCCTCGCCTGGCAACGGCAGTACACCGGCAGTGCCTCACCCGCGCTCGCCGCAACGGCCGTTCCCGAACCCGCTGGCTTGGCGCTGATGCTGATGGGACTGATTGGCATCCTCGCTGTCGAACGGAAGAAGTAGAACATGAATGGGTGGATGGGGGAGCAGCCCGGGGCAAACCGCTCTGGGCTGCTCGTTTATGTTGTATCCGCATTCGAATCCTATCTCCTCGCCTCAAAACTGTAGCTCCGAAAAATTCACCCGATAGGTCAACTCCGGCGCATCGGTCCAAGCATCGTAGACGCGGAAAATCAGATGCGGCTGGTCGGCGCTTTCGTTCTTGTCGGGCTTCTGGAAATCGTCCTCCCAGTGAATGTCGATCAGCGCGTAGGCATCCTTGGCGTGTGAAGCGGGACTAACGCGGTACGCCGATTTGACGTGGTGCTCCTCTTGATTGATCCCGGCGAACATAAACTCAATGCCGTCGTAGCCCAACGCGTCGCGCACGCGAAGCACTTCGCCCGAATGTTGATCGCCGGTGATGAAGATCACACCCTCCGCCTTGTGCTTCTTGATCAGGTCGAACAACCGCTGGCGCGCTTTGGGGAACTTGGCCCAGGTTTCCCACGGCGTCCCTGTTTCGAGCAACACCTGGTAGCCGGAAACGATCAACCGCAGGGTCGCTGGTTTGGCCAATTCGCCGTCCAGCCACTGCCATTGGGCTTCGCCCAACGTGTCGGACTCAGGTCCCTCGTCGTCGCGGTTGTAGCGCGGGTCGAGCATGATCACCTGCACAGCGCGGTCGCCGCTGCCAAACGTGCGGCTGTAGTAAACGCCCTCCTGCTCGGCGGAGATGCGATCTTCCAACTGCCAAAACTCACGGAAGAAGGCCTTCGACTCCTTCTTCAACGGATAGTTCTTGCCGACGTTGTTGAGCCCGAAATCGTGATCGTCCCAAGTGGCCATCATCGTGGTCTGCTCACGCAATTGCTGAAACGCTGGCTTGGCGGCGAGTACGTAGTGACACTTTTTCAAGTAATCAATGTCATCCTTGGTGTCCGCGTAGACGTTGTCGCCCACCCACAGCATGAGATCGGGGTTCGCCGCCAGATAGCGCATTAACGCGGGCGCTGGTTGGTCCTGCTGGTGGCAGCCAGCGGTAGCGATCCGCTCCAGGATCACCTCCGAATCGGGCTTCCCCTCGTCGGCGACGACGGTGCTTAAATTGACGTCGAAAACCAGGATTAAACAGATCACCGTGGTTCGTAGCATGACGAGACTCTCCTGGTTGCAAGTGTTAATGTGGTAGCAAACGTAGTCACTTTTTACGGCACCCAATACCGACGTGCAACCGTTTGATGCAGCAGTTACGACCTCAAACCGCAATCGTCATTTCGCCCGCGCACGTGCCGCCGGGTTGTGCCATCTGTGGGAAACTACGCGGCGACCAATGCAAGAGGCACTAGCGTAATATTTCGCGCATTCTGTTGTGACTTCTTGCGTTTCTTGTGGCCCAACGATTTTTCTCTAAAATACGCTCCTTTGTTGCCAGCCCAACTTCAAACAGCTCTCCATGCCAACCAACATTGACTTTCCCGGCTTCGACGGATATCTGGGTACACGCGCGTCGTTGATGCTCGATACCGTTTTCTTGGCGATGTTTGTTGTGATCGTCATCATGGGGTGGAGCATCTATCAGGTCCGTTACCGGCGGCGTTATGCTTTACACAAACGCACGCAACTAACGCTGGCGACCGTCCTGCTCATTGCCGTCGTGGCATTTGAAATCGAAATGCGTGTGTACGGCTGGGAAGACCGCGCCGCCGGCGAGCTGGGAGGCTCCGCCAGTTCGACCGTCTGGTCCGCCTTGTATGTTCATTTGGTGTTCGCGATCACTTCTGCCGTCCTGTGGCCGGTGGTGATCTACCGCGCGCTACGCCGTTTCCCGAAACCGCCCGCCCCCGGCGAACACAGCCGCAGCCACAACTTCTGGGCCCGCCTAGCCGCGCTCGATATGCTGCTTACCGCGATCACCGGTTGGGTGTTTTACGTGTTGGCCTTCCTGTAGCGCTGCACGCGACACGCTGAAACGTGCGCGCCGTCGTGAGCGTTCATTCCGGCCGCGCTCGACTTTTGTCCTCGAGACCGTCCAGAACGATCGCTCTCGATCCTCGCAAATGCCACGACCGTCGAGTCCGCGACGGCCGACTTTTGGCACAAATTCCGAAACCGCCTGTCAAGACGCCAAAACTCACCGCTTCTGCAACGGCCGCCGCAATGTAAGTGATTACTGGACAACGCGTTGCGTCGCGGCACTGGCGCCGTGATCGACGACTTTTGTCATTCCGGGCCCATGCGGACGTATCACGAAGCCAACATAAATCCTCGTAACCAAATACTCTCAAAGGGCTTACGTTCTGTCCTTCCACGCGAGCCCGATTTGGACAAAAGTCGCTCGTATCTGGGCCATGGCTGGAACTGAGTTGGCCGCTGATGAACGCAGATAAACGCGGATGCAATCATCTGCGTCCATCCGCGCCTATCAGCGGCCTTTCCTTCAGCAATCAAGCATTCTATCCGATCGCATGGCCCAATTTCATCAACAAAGTTGGCGACCACCACGCGAGAATATTGGCCGCGGATGAATACGGAGAAACGCGGATGCGTGCATCGGCGTTTATCAGCGGCTGGATTCTGCGGCTAGTGTGCAAGAAAACGGACCGACCGTGACCTTATGTTTGTGACGAGGCGCTTGAGAGGCGGAAAGGCTGTCGACGTCGAGCTAGCAGCACCTTCCAGCATTCAACTATCAGGGAGCAGAATAATGAAGCGCAACGCACTGATCAGCAGGATTCTCACCGTCACGGCCTGCCTTTCCGCCAGTTCGGCGCTGGCCATCGACTCGGCGATCGATCGCAGCATTCAATGGTCCGACGGAGTGGTCAACGCCATCGCGCAGCCGTTGATTGTGACCACCAGTAGCCCGCCTGTCGGTGGCGATCGTCTCGTCGACCCCACGGACACGTCGACTTCCTCTGGCGTCGATCTGTCGGGGGTCGCCCGCTTGTTTCTCGACGTCGATCCCGCAGCCGGTGCCGGTGGGCTCTGCTCCGGATCGGTGATCGGCGGGGGTGGTTTTCTCCTGACCGCAGCACATTGTGTAACGGACGAGGACGGAGAACTCGCCGTGATCGATGGCGTTGATGGCAATACGGCGACGTTCGAAACGGCTGCAGGAGTCGTGGAGGTTACGTTCACGGCGAACGACGTCACGGTGCATCCCAACTACAACGGCGACGTGCGCGACGGCTTTGATGTCGCGGTGATCGATCTGGGGCAAGTGCTGCCCGACACGATCGCGCGGTATGCCCTCAACGACGGCACCGTCGGCGAAGCGGCGCCCCATTTGGCGGCCGGTTTCGGCCAATCGGGCGATGGCAACACCGGGACGACCATCGGCGCCGGCGCGAAGCGATCGGGCCTGAACAACTTCCTTTCGATCGGACTACCGATCGGTAACATCACCAATCTGGAAACGCAGCTCACCGCCGACTTCGACTCCGGCCTGGTGGCCAACGACGCCTTTGGCCTGTTCGACGAGGCGCTGTTTGGCGACGAGTTGGAAGACCCGGTCAACGGCGGACTCGGCTTCGGAGAAGATGAGATCGGCATCGCCCCCGGCGACTCCGGCGGTCCGTCATTTCTCCAGGGTCCCGACGGTCTGGTGATCGCCGGCGTGCATTCCTACGGGCTGCGTTTGGAACTCTTGAACGGCGCGACCAGCGACCTCGACGGCGCGCTCAACAGCTCATTCGGCGAGTTCTACATCGATGCACGCGTGTCGGACCCTGAGCTGCTCAGTTTCATCCAATCGGTGGCCGTGCCCGAACCGTCGGCGTTGGTTCTGATGAGTGTCGGCGTGGTGCTCGCAGGCATGCGACGGCGTCAGTAGTCTTGACGAGGGAGCGAAGGAGGAATTGGCCGCAGATGAACACGGATAGACGCGGATGCAACCATCTGCGTTCATCAGCGCTTATCTGCGGCCTTTCCCGTGGCCCAATTTCATCAACAAAGTTGGTGACCAGCACGCGAGAATATCGGCCGCGGATGAACACGGATAAACGCGGATGATCTTATCAACGCGCATTGCCGCAGCCGCTGAAACATTTAATAAAGCTCCCTGGGAATCGCTCTCCGTGACGGATCAATTTGTACTGGGAATGAAATGCACCTAGCGAATATTGCCGCTGGTTGGCGTTGGAGCGAAGGAACGAATTGGCTGCAGATGAACACGGATAGACGCGGATGCAACCGTCTGCGTTCATCAACGCTTATCTGCGGCTGATTTCTCCTCAGCTTCTGCTTGATTTCCTTCGATTGCCTGTTTTTTCGCCGATTTTCGAAACCCCTTTCCTGGCCTGGGGTTTATTCTCATTCATCAGATCTTCACAATTCAGCCCCGCAGGCCATGCAGAAGAACATGACTCGCACTACTCGCTCGCTCACATTTTCCGCACTACTCGTGTTCTTAGCGGTCACCTTGGTCTTAGCGCAGCCGCCTGCAGGCCGCGGTCCAGAAGAGCGCGGTGGTCGGCCTGGATTTGGTCGCCGAGGGGGCGGTTTTGGGCCGATGAATCGCGAGGATTTGAAGTTGGTTGAGGAATTCGATCAAAACGACGATGGGTGGCTCGACTTCGACGAACGAACGGAAGCCATGGCAGTGGTCGAAGAGCGTCGTGAGCAACGCGGACGGCGTGGGCCCGGAGGTGGGCGGCGCGGACCGGGCGGACGTTTTGGGGATGAGCAACCTGCCGAGCCCGGGCCCGCGGTCAGCCCCGATGAAGTTGAGCATTATCCGAAAGCGGAGTTGTACGACACGTCGGTCCTACGCACGCTGTTCCTGGAATTCGAAGCCGAAGACTGGGAAGAGGAACTCGAAGCGTTCAAAGATACCGACGTCGAAGTCCCAGTGACGGTGATTGTCGACGGCAAGTCGTATCCCTACGTAGGAGTCCACTTCCGCGGTCAGTCGTCGTACGGCATGGTGCCGCGCGGCAAGAAACGATCGCTGAACTTGTCGTTCGATTTTCTGGACGAAGAGCAGCGATTGTACGGGTACAAGACGCTCAACTTGCTGAACTGCGCTGGCGATGCGTCGATGATGAGTGCCGTGGTCTACTCACACATTGCGCGGCAGTTCATTCCCGCAGCGCGCGCGAACTTTGTTCACGTGGTGATTAACGGTGAGAGTTGGGGCATTTATGCCAACGTCCAACAATTTGACAAGATCTTTCTCAAGGAGAACTTCGAGGGGTCCAAGGGCACGCGTTGGAAGGTGCCCGGCAGTCCTGGTGGCGATGGAGGATTGCGCTACTTGGGCGATGAGTTGGCGGAATACAAGCAGCGGTTCGACATGAAGTCCAACGATGGCAACAAAGCTTGGAAAGCGCTCGTGGAGCTCTGCCAGGTGTTGAATGAAACGCCGCTGAATGACCTAGATGATCAGATTTCCAAAATCCTCAACATTGACGAGACCCTGAGGTTTCTCGCCCTCGACGTGGCGCTGGTCAACAGCGATGGATACTGGACGCGAGCGAGTGACTACTACCTGTTTCGCAACGCTGACGGGGTGTTTCACGTAATCCCTCACGACACGAACGAAGCGTTCAACGGATCGCGCGGCGGACCTCCCGGAGGTCGACGAGGTGGGCGCGACCGAGGGGGTCCACGTGAGGGGCAACGAGGGCGCGGCCAGCCAGAAGACGAGCGAGAAGGCGCGGAACCACCGGATCGTTCTCGGTTTCCCGATGGCCCTCCGCCTGAGGGATCTGGTCCACCCGAGGGATTCGACCCGCCCGAGGGTTTTCGTCCTCCGCAAGGTTTTGGTCGCGGCGGTCAGCGCGGATTCGGCCGCGGGGGCGTCGATCTCGACCCCCTAGTTGGGCTGGACAGCGAACGGATGCCGCTGCGAAGTCGATTGCTAGCCATACCCGCGCTGCGGGAAAAATACCTGGAGCACATGCGTTCCATCGCGGAGGGCGCGCTCGACTGGGAGACCTTGGGGCCGTTCGTCGAATCGCAACGCGAACTGATCGAGGAAGCCGTGCGCCGAGACACAAAGAAGCTCGCCAGTTACGAACAATTTGACGAGGCGGTCGGCGCGCTGCAAGAATTTGCAAATAAGCGTCGCGAGTATCTGCTTGAATATCAAGTCTCGAAGGACCTTGATAAGTGATGCCGATTCGCGATGGCTCGTCCAGACGGCATCGAAGTGCGAAGCTTCTGATTGGCGGTTATGATGAACTACTATTTCGAAGCACCGCTGTACGACGACGATCTTCTGAAGCTTGGAGCGCGCTTCGCGCACGACGTATTCTTCCTGGCACTGGTCGTGCAATTTGGATTGAAGCGCAACAACGAAACCAATCCCGATTTCGCTTTCACAGCGGTACTGCTCAATATCACCGTGTTCTTCATCTGCTTCACGCTCAAGAAGCTGGAACTGGGCTTGGGCATGGCCATCGGACTGTTCGCCATCTTTGGGGTGCTTCGGTATCGCACCGATACGATTCGCGCGAAAGAGATGACCTATCTGTTCGTGGTCATCGGCATCGCCATCGTCAATTCGCTGACCAACAGCAAGACGAGCTATCTTGAGTTGCTCGCGGTCAACGGCATTCTGGTTGCCGCCGTGCTGCTTAAGGAGCAACTCGTTGGCCGCGCGATCGCCGCCATACCACCCACGCCGAAGAAAAAGAAACTACCGAAACAGACCTTGATCTACGACAACCTGCAACTGCTCGCCCCGGAACGCCGCAACGCACTGATCGAAGACTTGTACCAACGCACCGGTCTGCGGGTGACTGAGGTGCAAATTGGCGAGATCGACCTGACCACCGAGACGGTGCGACTCAGCGTCGAGTACGAACAGCCCTAACGGTCGTTCGACGACTCTCTGCACTCTCTAAAGTGCTTCCAAGCCGCTTGAAGCCCAGGGGCATTCCGGGCTACGATGGAGCGATTTTACGCAGCGTGGCCGGCGATCCATACGATCGCGGCTTGCCCCAGTCCCCGGATCCCAACCCCCAGACCCTGCTTTGCCCCGTCGAGACGATATTCACCGTATTTTGCTGATTGGTTCCGGACCGATTGTGATTGGTCAGGCGTGCGAGTTCGACTACTCCGGCACGCAGGCGTGCAAAGCGCTGCGCGAGGAGGGCTACGAGGTCATCCTCGTCAACTCCAACCCGGCCACCATCATGACCGACCCGGCCACGGCCGATCGGACCTACATCGAGCCGCTCACCTGGCAGATGGTCGAGAAGGTAATCGCCAAGGAGAAGCCCGACGCGCTGCTGCCGACGCTCGGGGGTCAGACGGGGCTCAACCTGGCAATGGATCTGGAACACCATGGCGTGCTGGAAAAATATGGCGTGGAGTTAATCGCCGCCAAGGCAGACGTGATCGACAAGGCCGAAAGCCGCGAACGATTCAAGGAAGCGATGGGCAAGATCGGCTTGGACGTCTGTCGCGGCAAGACGGTCACCACGATCGCGGCGGCGCGCGAGTGGGTGCAAGAGATTGGCTTTCCGGCGATCGTACGGCCCAGTTTCACGATGGGGGGCAGCGGCTCGTCGATCGCGTACAACAAGCACGAGTTCGACGAGCTGGTGCTGCACGGCCTCGACCAATCGCCGACCACCGAGGTGCTGATTGAAGAATCGATTCTCGGCTGGAAAGAATACGAGATGGAGGTGATGCGCGACGCGGACGACAACGTCGTCATTATTTGCTCCATCGAGAACTTTGACCCGATGGGCATTCACACGGGCGATTCGATCACGGTCGCCCCGGCGCAAACGCTTTCGGACAAAGAGTACCAACGCATGCGCGACGCGTCGTTGGCGGTGATTCGCGAGATCGGCGTCGAAACGGGCGGGTCGAACATTCAGTTTGCGATCAACCCCGACGATGGCCGCATGATCGTAATCGAGATGAACCCGCGGGTGAGCCGCTCTAGCGCGCTGGCGTCCAAGGCGACCGGTTTTCCGATTGCCAAAATCGCCGCCAAGCTGGCGGTCGGCTACCGGCTGTACGAATTGCCTAACGACATCACACGCGAGACGATGGCGTGCTTCGAGCCGAGCATCGACTACGTCGTCACCAAGGTGCCGAGATTCGCCTTCGAAAAGTTCGCCGAGGCCGACGATACGCTGATGACGCAAATGAAAAGCGTCGGCGAGACGATGGCGATCGGCAGCACGTTCAAGGAGTCGTTCCAAAAGGCGTTGCGCGGCCTAGAAGTCGGCGCGTTTGGCTTTGGCTGCGATGGCAACGATCTGTGGGCCCACAACAATGAAAGTGGCGAAGACCAGCCCGACGAGTCGGAGATCAAAGAAAAACTGTCCCGTCCGTGCCCGGAGCGTGTGTGGTACCTGCGCTACGCGATGAAGAGCGGCATGACGGTCGATCAAATCTTCGAGCTAACCAAGATCGACCGGTGGTTCCTCGACAACCTGGCGGAAATCGTCGAAACCGAAGAGCGGCTGCGCGCGATCGGCAAATTGGACGACCTGTCGCCCGAGCTTCTGCGCACCGCCAAACGATTTGGCTTCGCCGACAAGCAACTCGCGACGATGCTCAACTCCTCAGAGTCGGAAGTTCGAACCGAGCGGCTCAAGCACGACATACGCGCCGTCTACAAGTCGGTCGATACGTGTGCCGCCGAGTTCGAGGCGTACACGCCGTACTACTATTCGACGTACGAATCCGAAGACGAAGTGCCAGCCAAGCCCGACGGCGGTAAACGGATTATGATCTTGGGTGGCGGACCCAACCGGATCGGCCAGGGAATCGAGTTCGACTACTGCTGCTGCCACGCAAGTTTCGCGATGCGCGAGCTGGGCTACGAGTCGATCATGGTCAACTCCAACCCCGAGACGGTGAGTACCGACTACGACACGAGCGATCTGCTGTTCTTCGAGCCGCTCACCGTCGAGGACGTGCTGAACATCGTCGATCGCGTCGAGCCCGACGGAGTCATCGTGCAGTTCGGCGGTCAAACGCCACTGAACTTGGCCCGCGCGCTGAAGAACGCCGGCGTGCCGATCATTGGCACGTCTGTCGACGCGATCGAGGCCGCCGAGGATCGCGAGAAGTTTCAGCAGTTGCTGGAGCGCCTCAACTTGCGTCAGCCCGCCAACGGCATCGCGCGCACAACCGATCAGGCCCGACGCATCGCCGAGGAAATTGGCTACCCATTGTTGGTGCGTCCAAGTTTTGTGCTGGGCGGTCGTGCAATGGAGATCTGCTACGACAAGTCGCAACTGGAGAAATACGTCGCCGAGGCGTTCATCGCCGCGCAAGGCCAACCGGTGTTGATCGACAGCTTCTTGGAAGGCGCGACCGAAGTTGATGTCGATGCGGTTTGCGATGGGACCGACGTGATTGTACCCGGCATTATGGAGCATATCGAAGAGGCCGGCGTCCACTCGGGCGACTCTGCTTGCTCGATTCCGCCCTACACACTGCCCGGTCCGGTGGTGAAGGAACTCCGCGAGGCCACCGAGGCCATGGCACGCGAACTGAACGTCGTCGGGCTGATGAACGTCCAGTTCGCCGTAAAATGGGAACCCAGCCAAGAGCGTAAGCGACTGGATGGCGAACCCACTGACGGCGATCCCGTCGCTGACGCTTCAGGCTTGGAAACAAAACCCGTCGTCTACGTGATCGAAGTCAATCCACGTGCCAGTCGCACGGTTCCATTTGTCGCGAAGGCGACCGGCATGCCGGTAGCAAAAATTGCCGCCAAAGTGATGGCCGGCGTTTCGCTCGCCGAGCAAGGCGTGACCGAAGATCCGGTGCCGAGTCACGTCTCGGTGAAAGAAAGCGTCTTCCCGTTCATCAAGTTCGTCGGTGTGGATATTGTGCTGGGTCCCGAAATGAAAAGTACCGGCGAAGTGATGGGCATCAGTTCGCGGTTCAGTTTGGCGTTCGCCAAGAGCCAACTGGCTGCAGGCACCGTCTTACCGCGCGAAGGCAACGTGTTTGTCAGCGTCGCGGAACGCGCCAAGCACGACATCGTCGGTCTCGCTGATCGGCTGCACAAACTTGGCTTCACGCTCCTAGCTACGGAAGGGACGGCGAAGGTTCTGGAAGCCGCCGGCGTGCCTTCCAAGCCAGTGAAGAAGATTCGCGAAGGTCATCCGAACTTGATCGACTTCCTCACCGACGGCGAGGTGGCACTAGTGATGAACACCCCCCGCGGCAAAGGCGCCCGTACCGACGAAGGCAAGATCCGCGCCGCCGCCGTCCAAGCTGGGGTACCTTGTCTAACGACGCTCGAAGCGGCCACCGCCGCCGTCCAAGCCCTCGAAGCGCTTAACCAGGAAGAAATGGAAGTGCAGTCGCTGCAAGAACGGTTCGCCGTGGTCGCTTCAAAATAGCTGGAACGACTTCAGCGATCCTCGCTATACTGAAGTGATGAGCATCGGCGCGCCACAATTCGAAGAGTTCAAGGGCTTCACGCCGTACAGCACGATTGGTCCCTATCGAACGGCCGACTATGAGCAGCTAGAAGAGGGCGCGCCATATGAACTTGTACGTGGGAGATTCATTGTGTCGCCCAGTCCAACGTCACTGCATCAGATTGTGCTCTTTGCGCTCAGTCCTACGTTTCAGCGTGCTCAAACAATTGGTGACGGCTCAACCATGTTGGCTCCGATGGATGTCGTTCTGTCAGACGACACAATCGTTCAGCCTGATTTACTTTACATCGCTAAAGCTCGGCGCGGAATTGTCAAAGACCGGGTTTGTGGCGCGCCAGATTTAGTTGTGGAGATTCTCTCCGCAGGAACGGCTCGTCGTGACAGAATCGAGAAACTCGATCTTTACGCGAAATATGGCGTCTCTGAATATTGGGTTGTCGATCCGGCGACGCAAGTCATCGAGTTCCTTATTCTCGAACAAGACAAATACGTCGTGCAGCCTCAATCCGAGAATCGCTATCAATCGCCACTGCTGCCAGAAGTCACCATCGACCTGGCCGCCTTTTGGGCCGAAGTCGAACGCCGGTTGCCCAAACCAAAGCCGACCTCGTGAGTGATCCCATCGTCGATCCGCCGGTCCAGCGCGATTTGCCACCGTTGCGGATTCATCATCTTCTATTGTGGACTGCAGTTTGCGCAGTGATGCTCACCATTCTCAAAGCGCATTCGGTGAATAACCCTTTCTCCACCCAAATGGAAGCCAGCGCAGTTCCATACTTGCTTGTCAGTTCCGTCAGCCTGACCGGCCTGTTGCTCGGGTTGTTTTGGAGACATCGCGGTCGGCCGTTCTTTGATGAGCCCGGTCAGGCCGCATTCGCACTGCACGGAATTCTTGCTGCCTGCGAGATAGTCGCCACCTCAATATCCTCCGGTATACGGAACTTTGGGAACGCCGACGATTGGAATACTTGGATTCACGGTCCTGTGCTACTCGCATGGCTGGTAGTTGGCATAGGCGTTTGGCTACTGTACTTTCGATTCGCGAGCATCTTTAGAAATTGCGGATGGTGGGGCAAATTCTTCAAAGCGCTTGCGATCATCGCTGTTCTGCAAATCGCTAGTATGTTTATTGGATCGTTCCTATTTGTGATGGCCGCTGGAAGTTCAGGTATTGGCCCGATGCTAGCGCTACAATCAGGGCTGCCGGTTGCATTTGGTACTGTTAAGGTCGCTTGCTTGGGAATCGCGGTGAGAGGCGACTTCAAGGCGCGCCGAATCTATCACTGGACGCACTGGTTAGGTGTTGCCACATGGCTTGCCTACTGGGCAGTCACAATCCTGAACTTGGTGACGGTCATCCTCTTTCCGCCCGACTTAACGCTTTATCCGTAGTCGAATCATCAGTTGTGCCGGCAAGCTCTCGGCTTGTCCAATAGCACGACTCGGCCGAGAGATCTCTCTTCCCAAGAACCGGCTGTTATACCTATCATCCGTCGCATCATGCGATGGAACCTGCACAGTAACGCCTGCGATGTTCTGGGCCTGGGGCCGCGAACGGCCGGTCAGTTGGCCACCGTGGGGATACGCACTGTATCGGAGTTGCTAGCGGCATCGGCCGACGTGGTGGCACGGCGGCTGCAGTGTTCCGTGATTTCCGCACACGCGTTCTCCGCTTGGCAGCTGGAAGCGCGGTTGATTCTCGAATTGCCGAACTTGCCGACCGAGGCGGCACGCTTCTTGGCGGCCGCCGGTGTTCCTTCTGGCGAGCGCATCAGGCAACTAACGCCGACCGAAATCCTCGCGCTCCTTGAATCTGCACAGAAGAAAAGCGACGGTTGGCTGGCAACCACAAGTCTGCCGACGGTGAGCGCTGTTAGCGATTGGATCTTTCTAGCGCGTGACGCAGAAAAATCTTACGCAGCCTAGTGCTAGCAATCGTGGCAACGCAGCCACAATATTTTCGATCTTGCGGTACCATAAATACAACTAAGGCGGCGCGCCTTGCTATCGAATAGCAGCACGTGCCTGCATCAATGAAATGTTTTTCTGGGAACTTGGAAACCGACCTTGACCGTCCTCAGAGCCTAACGTATTCTCCCCACCCAACGAACGAAACGGAATTCGTTCAACGCCTCAAAAACTGCTTGGCAGGGAAGCCCACTCAAACACTCCTCTTCACTTTTTTCTTTTCAAAGTGACCTGGACACACGAGCCGCTCTTTCCTACCCTCCGCAGCCAACGAAGCGAATCAAATGTTGTTCGAAGCAAGGAAGCAAACGACAACTAACCAAAGCCACGTGGTTGGGTCAGCTTATTACTCAGTGAGCTGACCCCGGAGCGGCTGGCGAAGACACGGAAGTCTCCCACCCGCTGCGGCACACTCCTAGTGGCTACCTAGCCCGACACATCTGGGTAGTCGCCCGCACGCAACTAATTGCGTCCAATCGCTCCCGGAAAAGTACCAACGTCCTTTGCCCCCCTGGGACGTAAGCTTTTCTGGGAGCATTTTTTATGCGCCAATCTGATCACGCCGCGCACCCAAACCAGCGACACACTCGTCCTTCTCGCGCTGGGCTCCTCTTGTGCGTATCGATTGAAGTGACGTCACGACGACGTCCGTAAATCGTTGTTCACAATAGGTTTACAGCGAAACCCAGCGTGCTCTAATGACTTAAGATGAGCTTGTGGCACGATGAATGCACTGCCATCTAGGTCCCAGAGACGCCGTTGGAAGCGGCGCTTCGCGCGGGGCCATGGCACGATGCTGATTTGCCGAGCCTCGCGAGAGTCATTGAAGCAAGGGAGGTAACCCATGTTCACGAAGCCCACAGGTCGTTTCGTTGTTGGCCTCATATTATTGAACCTGTTTGCGGTCGCTAGCGCGCAACCGCCCGTTCCTGAAGCGGCTGTTGCCCCAGAACGCAATATCCCCGGCGGTAACGAACCTCAAGTGCTCGATGGTGCGCCGCTGCATGAAGCGTTCGCGCGCCCCCTGGCGCTCGAAGCGCAAGCCATCCTGGTGGATCGCTCGCCACCGGAACCGATCAACGAAGTTCCTCCCGAAGATCGACCCGAGGGATCCAATGTCCATTGGCTTCCCGGTTATTGGTATTTCGACGCGGAACGTGACGACTTCGTGTGGATTAGCGGACTGTGGCGGAATTTCCCACCAGGGCGCACCTGGGTGCCCGGCGAGTGGCAGCAGGTCGAAGAAGGTTTTCAGTGGGTTGCCGGCTATTGGGCAGAAGCTCAGGCTCTAGAGCAACCGCTGCTTCCGCTGCCGCCAGCTACGCTCGAAGTTGGCCCCTCGAGCCCTGCGCCCGCTGCCAACTACCTGTGGGCGCCCGGTTGCTGGCAATGGCAAGGTGCTAGCTACGCCTGGCAAGCAGGGTATTGGTATGCTGGGCAACCCAATTGGGTGTGGGTGCCAAGCCACTACAGTTTCACACCGCGTGGAGTCGTGTACGTGCGCGGCTATTGGGACTATCCACTGGTGCGCCGCGGGTTGCTTTGCGCACCGGTTTACTGGGGATCGGGCTTTCGACTTGGCACGGGGTTCACCTACCGACCGCAAACCTTCATTAATTCAAGTTTGCTAGTTTCGAATTTGTTCCTCGATCACCACCATGGTCGCTACTACTACGGTTGTGGTTGGGGGGCTGGTGGCAATCTGCCAACCTGGCTCAAGCCATGGAGTCACCGGTCTTACAGCCGTTGGGGACGCTATTATGGCGGCAACAAGATTTACGACCCGCTGTGGACACACTTCCGCTGGGATGGCCACGGCCGGAACGTCCACGGGAAGTTTCGCCATCAAGATCTAGTCCGCACCACGCGGATCACCACGAAGACGTCACGACACGATCTGCTTCGCGACCTCGATCGATTGTCGGTCGTACAGCGCAAGTCATTGAAGCTGCATCGTAACGATGCCGCGGAACTGACCAAGTTTCACACACAAGCGAAGCAACTCCAGCAGTTCGACCGCTCGAAAGTCATCCGCGAGCAAACCGTCAAAGGCAAGCCGTCGACTCGCAGTCAAACGCAGCGCGGTGCGCAAGTTGCCGGAGCGAAACAGCCGACGGTGAAACGCACCCAGTTTGACGATCAAGGCAAACGCACACAAACTAGCGGTCGCGGTACCCGCGATCGTGTCGTCACGAATCAGACACAGGCCAACAACCGCTTCAAGAACAATCAGACAACCATCAAACAGCAGAAGGCGATTCTGGAAAAGCAGCAAGCCCAAATCCAAGCAGCCAAGCGCCAAAGCTTGGATGCCCGAACACGCACACGCAATCAGACGAAGGTCGCAAACGACAGCG
The DNA here is from genome assembly GCA_965228965.1 of Bythopirellula sp. Lineage (GTDB taxonomy): Bacteria > Planctomycetota > Planctomycetia > Pirellulales > Lacipirellulaceae > Bythopirellula. Next base: position 1,748,364 of record OZ245849.1, on the reverse strand, counting down.
CCGCTGCCGAACAGCTGCGGCGAAGCACACAGCTGCGGTCGAATCCGTTTGCGAAATCCACCGAGCAGCGAGAGGTTTCACCTTTCCAATCGCAGCTGGCCAAGCAGCGAGAATCAACTCGTAACCTGCAGAATTCCAATGCCAGGGCGCAATCACTACAGAATCAGAGAATTCAGCAGTACCTGAACTCGCGTATGAATCGCAACGGATTCTCTCAAGCCACGACCAACAATGGCCAACTTTCACGTGCCACGTCTAGTATCAGTCAGCCGGGCACCAGAACACCGTACAACCAACGCGCGGCGAAGCCATTGACGTTCGGAAACCAGCGCACGACGAGGCCATCGAACACCGGGAACATCACACGTAGTTCGCGCAACACTGCAACGACCACGCAAACACGTCCGAGTTACCGACCGTCGACCCGCAGCGCTTTTCCGTCAGCCAGGCAGCCCCAGCAAGCCGGAAGAAGCGTAACCACGCAATCCCGCAGTTTCAGCGGCAGCCGCAACTTTAGCCAACAAGTACGAGGCGGTTTCAAGAAGGCGCCGTAGGACTCCGTCCAAATAGAAAATGCGTTGAACTTGTCGAAAGCGACAAGATGTTCCTTTCGTACCTTCGGGACATCTGAACTAGCGCAATCGAACGGCAATCCGATCTCTGAGCTGTGGCACGATCTCGTTTCGAGCTCAGAGAAGCCCTTCAGCATCTAGGAAATCACCTGGCAATTGATCTCGGCCGATATGTCGTACTCGGAGAATCCAAACGTGCTGGGATTCAAGAAGATAGATGACACGGTGAGTCTTGCGTTGGCCAATAGAAAAGAGCAACTGACGTATGTCGCGGCCAGCTTTGGCCGCTTCCGGAGCAGCTTGGCACCGCTCAGGCATCTGCCCCAGCGATTTGCATGCTTTGAGAATCTCATCAAACTAGCGCTCAGCTTGCTCCGGCGATCGGTGTTCGTACCACCAATCGTAGATCTGATGGATGTCTTGCCTGGCGCTTTGCGTGAGTGAGACTTCGTAGTTCACGCGTTGGGCTTCTCATCCTGCTGTTTGCGAAAGTCGCTTTCAAACTGCTCCAAACTGGTGGCGCGGCCCGCTTCCACATCGGCTAGCCCTTCCTGGACGGCCTGATACTCAATTTCCTGCTGAATGAGCTGACTGGCGTACTGTTCTATATTCAAACCGGCAAGCGCTGCTTGCTGCTGAAGAAACGCTTCGGCGTCCGCTGACAGAGGTATTTCCATCTTGGGCCTTGTCTGGTGAGGTGAACTACTTCAAGAATCTCACGAACACTGTGAGAAGTCAAGAAATTACTAAGAGAGTTGCGCATTCCAGGGGATAACGGTACCGTCCCAATCGTGCCGCCAGCACTAGCCGTTGGTGTTTCGATGAAAACTGCGCTCGGCATTCAAGCGTTGCTAGCACAACTTAGAGCCGCGTTGTGGGATCAAAACCGGCGGACTACAATTCGACGACCCGCTAACTATTCTAGTCCACGTCAAGGAAGACGGTTCTATGGCAATGATCTCTGCCGCGCCGCGCAGGTGCCCGCGCGAACTCCCCATCACTGACAACGAAACCCTCACACTGGGACGTCAGATTCTCGCCGCCGAAACGCGTGTCCTCGCCGGCTTGATCGGCAAGCTCGACGGCAGTTTCGCGGCGGCCGTCCATCGCCTACATCAGTTGCAAGGCAACCTCATCGTCACCGGGATGGGCAAGGCTGGGCTGATCGCGCAGAAACTCACTGCCACGTTCGCATCCACGGGCACGCGTGCTCATTTTTTGCATCCTGCAGAAGCGTTCCACGGCGATCTGGGGCGTGTGCAGTCGGGCGACGTCGTGTTGGCGCTGTCGCAAAGTGGCGAAACCGGCGAAGTCGTGCAGTTGCTGCCTTCGCTGAAGGAATTTGGTATCCCGCTGATTGCGATCACCGCCAGCGCAAGAAACACACTCGGGCGAGCGGCCGACGTAACGATCGAGCTTGGCCGACTCGACGAAGCGTGTTGGCTGGGGCTCGCTCCTAGCAGCAGCACGACGGCAATGCTCGCGATCGGCGACGCCCTGGCATTGGTATTGAGTCGCGTCCATGGCTTTCAGCCCGAAGATTTCGCGCGGTTTCATCCGGGTGGTTCGCTCGGTCGCAAACTCAGCCACGTCGAAGACCACATGCGCACGCTTGAGGAGTGCCGCGTCGCGCGGGCTGATCAGACCGTGCGGCAGGTGCTGGTCGACTGTACCAAGCCGGGGCGAAGAACCGGGGCGATCATGCTCACCGACGACGTGGGCGTGCTCGTCGGACTGTTCACCGACAGCGACTTGGCCAAACTGATTGAACGCCGCAACGACACGGCTCTCGACCAACCGGTGCGTGAGTTGATGGTCACCGAGCCGCAAACGGTCTTGCAGGGATCCAAGCTGTCGGTGGCGATCGAAATCCTGGCCGAAAGAAAGATCAGCGAGCTGCCGATCGTGGATCCGGCCGGGAAACCAACCGGATTGATCGACGTGACCGACGTCGTGAGCTTGTTGCCCGAGCCACCGATGGAAGACCTGCCGGCAATTGACAACGGCCCGACAACGATTCGTCTTTTTCCCGACAGCACTGGTGAATCGTCATCATGAGTCTTGCCGAAAAGTGTGAACGCATCCAACTCGTGCTCACCGACGTCGACGGGGTGCTGACCGATGGACGGGTCATTTTCGACAACCAGGGCGTCGAGTCCAAGCAGTTCCACATCCGCGACGGACAAGGCATTCGTCTGTGGCAGCAAAGCGGTGGTCGAATCGGCATCGTCACCGGTCGGAGTTCGCAAGTGGTGAAGCTACGCGCCGCCGAACTCGACATCGACATCGTGCGTCAGGGGGTTAAGGACAAGCTGGAAGTTGTTCGCACAATTTGCGAGGAGTTGGAATTGGAGCTGTCGGCAGTCTGCTACCTGGGCGACGACCTACCCGACTGGTCGGTCATCAAGCACGTCGGACTTGGCGTTGCCGTGGGCGACGCGGCCGAAGAACTGCAGCAAGACGCCGACTACGTTACGAGCTTGCATGGCGGACACGGAGCCATGCGTGAAGTTGTCGAACTGCTGCTAAAAAACACCAATCGCTGGGAATCGGTACTGCGAAAGTACCAAGCATAAAGGGCGTCCGTCGGCTGGCCGAACTCTCAATCCGCATTCCGAAATCCCCATTCCGCATTCCCCATGCTCACCCGCCTAACCCACTCCGCGATCGCGTTTGCCATCACGGTTGTGGTGTATCAAGCCTATGTGCTATTGGCGGCGCCATTGATCGAACCTTCGGCGGGTTCTCAGCAAGCTGCGCGGATGTCCAGCAACGGCAACCCCGGCGAGCCGCTGCCCGCGACTCACAAGCATCGTGAGTTGTTGGCAGCCTATTTTCCGCCCGGTCACTGGTCATTGACCAAGCCGCCGATTACGGCGGAAGTTGGCCAGATGATGTTGGTGATCGACGAGATCAGCCAGCGCAGCGGCGTCGATCAAGCCGCGCATGTCCGACCCGATGATGGCAAGCTGCGGGTGAAGAAATGCGCGATCCTGTTCTTTCCGACCGGTCGCGTGACCGGAGATCCGCCGCCACTTGATGCGGTCGTGCTCGAAGCGCCTCAAGGTGCGGTGTTGCAGATGGAAGAAAGCTATCAGGGCGGTGTGAGCAGCCTCGGGCACATTCAATCCGGCAGGTTACTTGGCGACATCACCGTGCGCAGCGATATGCGCGAGGCCGGCCCGCATGACGACTTGCACCTCAGGACCAAGAACATCGAAATTCAAGAGGACCTGATCTACACCATGGAGCAGGTTCAAATGCAGCTGGGTCCGCATCGGGGCCTAGGGCGTCATCTGGAAATCCGGCTCGTCGCGGAGGAACGGAGCCCTTCGCGGTCGCCTGGCGCAAGCTTTGGCAATATCGAGTCGCTAGTCGTTTTTAAGGAAGTGCAAGCGACCTTAGTTCCTGAAAAACTACCACTGGAACCCGCCGCAACTCCAGACATCCAATCCTCGCAGGCTCCGCCGATCACGATCACCTGCGACGGCAGCTTCCGGTTTGACTTTGTCAAGCAGACTGCTTCTTTCCTCGACGACGTGCGGCTGACGCAAATCCATCCCGAGGGGCAGCTCGATGAGTTGCAGTGTGGCGAGGTCAAGATTTATTTAGCCAGCGACGAGAATGCATCCGATGGATCGCGTGGCAAGTTTCAAGTCCGTTCGATCGCTGCGATTCATTCCGCGAAGTCTCCAGTGATCCTGAACGCTCCGTCGCGACGGGCGTCGGCTCGTTGCGAGCGTTTATGGATCGACCTGTTGTTGCGACAAGTAACATTCGATCGCTACGAACATCATCCGTTCGCCGACCCATCCGACTCGGGCCCAGCGCGGCCACGCGAGGATGTTTCGCTGACCTACCAGCGCAACGAAATCCGCGCCCCATTCGTCAAGTACACCGCCCCGCCTGCTAACTCCCATCAGCGACTCGGAGATTTCGAAGCGGTCGGACGTGGCTGGTTTCGCGCTATTACTTCGGACAAGGCCGACGCGGAACCGTTCGACGTGAGTTGGAGTGAGCGCATGCTGTTGCGGCGCATCGACGGCAAGCCGGTGCTGTCGGTCAACGGACGACCCATACTCGATATGGTCGGTATGGGGAAGCTGTGGGCTGACTCTCTTGATTTGTACCTGCGCGAGAGCGCACTCGACGGATCGGAGGAGGACTTGCTGCCTGCCGACATCGTGCCCGATCGACTGTTCGCTAGCGGTCAAATCGCCATCGAGTCGGAACAACTTCACGGCCAAGTTACGCAGCTGGAGGTGAAATTTGATTACGCTCCCAATTCCTTGTTGCTGACCCAACCTGATGGCAATAACCCTCACACCGGCCGCACACTAGGCGCCCGCCAAGGCGGTCTGCGGCGGGCGTACGACATCTCGGGCCAAACTCTCGACATGCTTGTGACGGTGCGCGGCAAACAATCGGAAATCACAAGCATCGACATCGACCGCGACGTGCGCTTCAGCGAGCGACCGTCATTGGCTGCGGACTCGTCAGCGGCCGCATCCGGCCAGGAGTTGCAGGTGGTCGGTGACCACTTGCAAGTGAGAAATGCTGACTCACCGGCGGCGGAAATCCTGCTCGACGGACGGCCCGCGACGATCATGTCCGATGGCATGCAGATTCGCACGACCAACTTGCACGTCTTCCGCGGCACGAGTAAGGCCGCCGTGAACGCACCGGGCGAAATCGAAATGCTCGTTGATCGAGACCTAAGCGGCACCCCACTTCCTGCGCCGCAACCAGCCAACATTCGTTGGCAACGCAGCATGGAGCTGGATCGCGATCGCATCACCTTCAGCGGCAATGTTCAGGTGCAAACCGTCGACGGCACATTGCACACACGCCACCTCGTCGTGCGATTGTCTGACGCGGTGCAGTTCGACGGTGCTGCCAGCCGCAGGCGGCTGGAGATTGCTGAGCTTCAGTGCCACGGAGGCGCGAACGCCATCTTCAGCCAGCGCGACGCAACCGGGTTGACTTCCGTGCAGACCATCAAGTTAGAGGATTCGTTCTTTGCCAATCTGCAAAACGGCGACCTGAAGAGCCTCGGCCCGGGGAAACTGGAGTCGGTGCACCTCTCAGACGCAAAGAACCCCTTCGACAATCCGGCCAATTTGGCGGGCCAAGCACGGTTGGCCAACGCTGGTGCCCAAGCGCCGCCGCATGCGGCCCAGCAACGATTGAAGTATCTTGGCGTTCAGTTTGTCAAAGGCATCGTGGGTAATCTCCACGGCCGACGTGTACGGGTCGTTGGCGACGTTGATGCCGTGTACGGACCCGTCGATGCGTGGGAGCAGCGATTGGAACTGACCAAGCGGGGCATGCCGGGCCCCGAAACGGTCTGGATCAACTGCCAAAGCCTGGAAGTCGCCGAGAGCCCGCTGGCCAAGCTACAGCCACACCGCAAAAGTGGCCTCGGTCCGATTGAGTTGAAAGCCGAAGGCGACGTCACAATCGAAGGGCCTTACGGGGAGCGAGGAAACTTCACCACGCACTCGCGCGAGGCAAAGTACGATCAGCTCAAGAACACGTTCATAATCCGAGGCGATCCAGGCAAGCCGGCGAAGGTCTCGACCCAAGACTACCGCGGCGGGCCGGTCTCAACCCATCTGGTAACGAACATCACCTATTTCTTGGAGACCAGAGCCATTCGCGCCAATGGAGTCGATGCTGGCCAGATTCGCCAATTCACGCCAAGCAGATAGCCTCTCGCACGTCTGTACGAGTGTGAACGTCGCGGACTACAAGCGCTTTCGCTCTTGATCCAGGCGTTCTGCCACAAAATCGACGGTTCGCTCGGCCATGTGTTCGACGTATTCCCAGGTGTGCCCGCCGGCGGACGTTTCCAGATCGAATTCGTGGGGCACTCCCAAAGAAAAGAGTTTCATGTGCAAGCGATCGGCCGACGTGTGCCAGCGGTGGTCTTCAGGATCGCAACAAAAATACTGATGCCGCGGCCAATTGAGCGGATGAATGTGCAGGGTCGCGCTGTCTTGCCGGGCATCTTCGGCGTCGCGATACATGTGCGAGAGGATCTTGTCGCCCTCCTCGATGCGAATCTGATAGTCAATCGCAGGGAAGTAAGCGACCACCACCGGAAACGTGTCGGGTCGCTGATAGGAAAGCCGCAGCGCCCCCTGCCCTCCCATACTCGCTCCCATGAGCGCAATGCGCGGCGGCACGCACTGCCACTCATTTTCTAGCCATGGCATGATGTGTTGCATGAGATAATCGACGACGCTGATGTCCGGATCGAAGTCCAAGCAAATCCGATCCGACCACCAACTCCGTCGAGTCAGAGGGGCGATGATTCGCAGTCCGTGGCGATCGAAATGTTCGAGAACCTTCGGCCGCTCCATCGGCACACCTTGGTACCGTCCATGCATGTATAGCACCGTGTATCCATGCTCCGATGGTTCCGGCGGCACATACGTGTGCACACGATGTCCGGCGATTTCGATCTGCTGCCAATCGCCGGAAACTTGATTGCTCATTTCCTCGTTCTCCGCTTTCGTCGCACGCGATGAAGGTCTGAATCTAATACAGATATTTGACAGCACTTTTTAACGCAAATGTTCTCAGACCGGAACTGCGCAAACTTGCGTACTGGTTTCACTGCCTGAATTGCGAATCTCGTGGCCCAGAAACGTGGCCGTGAGTAGACTGCATTAGGGGTGTCGCAGGCGGGCGACAGACCGCTGAACACCATTGGTACGAAAACAACCCAGCGCAGAAGCCCAATGCATTCTCGACCTGCCCATTTGTGGATCATTCCTACGTGTGTATTTGCTCTGAGCATCGTCATCTGGTGCATAATGGTTGGGATGGTCGCCTACCACCGAGGCGTTTACATGCCGTTCGATATTTACGGGCTTCGCTTGCTGTGGCTGCCTTTCACGGGTGCCATACTTGGCGTAGCAATAGCCGTCGTTGCCATGCGGAAACTGTGGCAAGCGAACATCCGTACGAACTTGTTTGCATTCGCTTTGTACGCGCTAACTTTTCTGACCTGGGGATTTGTCGACATTCACTATGGCAACTGTCAGCACTACACTTGCGACCTTACTGGACGCTTCTCGAGTCGACAGTACTTCTACACGTGGTGGTTCCTTCCAGAACGATGGATACCGCGCCATCGGCCATCTCGCCAGCAGGTCTCCCTGCCCAGGCCTAACGAAGCCTCAGCGCAGTTCCGGCAAATTCGACAAAGTACCTTGTTCGAAACTGCTAAAACCGCGTAGACTTGGTCCGGTCCGGGATCGACGATCTTCCATTTTGTTGGCGGCAATTTCGAAGCATGAATCCCTGCAAAAAACCGCTCCATCTCGTCGCGAGCCTCGACGGCTACGGACTCAGTCGTCAGTTGGAGTTGCTCGTCGAGCATCAGATTCTCCGCAGTATGCAGGTGGACGTGCTCGCGCTGCGGGCAGATCGTGACGTGGTGAAGATGCTGCGGCAGCGAACGCTGCCGATTCGCGTCTTGCAGCGGCGCTGGGAGCGCGATCCGATCGTGGCGGCGCGTTTGGCGTCGGAACTGCGGCGACAAGAATACGATCTGCTCCATCTGTGGGGACCAGCGGCGGTCAATTACGCCCGGGCCGTGCAACGATTCGTGCCGCCGTTGCCGACCGTGACGTCCGCGGCCGCTGAGCAATTGCCCATCGGCATTGCGGAGCCGCACGAAACTGGACTCTCACGCGGCGAATTCTGTGCGGAACTCCAGTTGCCGGAAGACTCGAGGCTGATTGCTGTGGCGGGACCGCTGGTTCGTTCGCAGCACATCGACGAAGCGATTTGGCATTTTGAGTTGGTTCGCACGCTGGACGAAAACACGCGTCTATTGATCTTCGGCGACGGGCCCGAGCGGCACCGGCTAGAGCGCTTCACGCGGCTCACGTCGGAGGCCAGCGCGGTACGATTTCTGGGTTATCGACGCGATTTCCCCGATTTGCTGACGTTCGCCGACGTGTTCTGGCACACGGCAAGCTCGGGAGAAGCGGTTCCCCAATCGGTTCTCGAAGCGATGTCAGCCGGCTTGCCGGTGGTTGCCAATGACACCGACAGTAGTCGGAGCATTATCGAGCACGGCGAAAGCGGCTATCTGGTCGCCGAGAACGACCGAGCGATTTTCGCGCGTCACACGCGGAAGCTAATGCAAGACAGCCAACTGGCTCAACAAGTGGGTGAAGCAGCGAGACTCTTGGTGACCGAGCGGTTTTCAGTCGAGGCGATCATTGAAGCGTATGACAAGAAATACGAAGAGAGCTTCGGTCTGTCCGCCTCAGGTCCCTCGCGGTAAATCGGAGCCAGACTCGCGGTCGCGCTAGGCCGTCAGCTCCGACACGTCTTTGCGTAGTCGAGAGGTGCACATCGTGGTGTCGATCCTCGGCGGCGACCAGCGGCTTTCGAGCATCTCTGCTGAGTATCCAACCAGCCGACGCTGCTTCTCAGCGGGCGACCAGGTCTCACGAATCATCGAACAAGCCTCGGTAATCTGATTGGGCGTGGGTAGATATCCCGGTTCCATACGCATCGTCAGTGTTCCTCAAACAAGGGCGTCAAATCGATAGCTGGCTCGCTTGCCGCCCAACCCATTCGTAAAAAAGAACCGGGGCCTAAACATACGGCAGGTAAGGCAAGGTGGGCATCTGGACGCAGAGGTCTTGGCCCCGGCGGGCGGTCTAAATTTGCCGTTGTTGTAGGCCAGCTAGGTTCAGTTTTTGTGTAGGTATTGCGAATAGTACAAGAATTTGCCAGCAGCCCCCAGCGAACCGCGGTAGGCCTAAGTCCAAGGAGCCACTAGAATTACGGACCGAGACCTGACTCGCTGGCACCGAACTCGACCGCCAGGGGGCACCAGGCTCCCAACTCCAGACATTCTGACGAAGGCACCTGAGATGAAAGACGTATTAGCCGTTATCTTGGCAGGCGGCAAAGGATCGCGGTTGGAGCCACTGACGCAAGATCGTGCCAAGCCGGCAGTCCCGTTTGGCGGAACCTATCGAATTATCGACTTCACGCTGTCCAACTGTATCAATAGCGGCATCCGCAAGATGCTAATGCTCACGCAATACAAGGCGATGAGCCTCGATCGGCACATCAACACCGGCTGGCGTCATCTACTCAGCCGCGAGTTGGGGGAATTCATCGACGTGGTGCCACCTCAGCAGCGCATCGACGAGCAATGGTACCAAGGCACCGCCGATGCGGTGTATCAGAACATTTACACGCTTGAGCAAGAGCGGCCGGAGTACGTCGTCATCTTGGCCGGTGATCACATTTACAAAATGGATTACAGCAAGATGATCGACTTTCACAAAGCGAACAACGCCGATCTGACGATTGCGGCACTCAAGGTGAGTGTGGAAGAAGCCAAGGAATTTGGTGTGATGCAAATCAACCAAGAAAACCGCATCGTCGGATTCGAAGAAAAGTCGCCGACGCCCAAGACGATTCCTGGTGACGACGAGCATTGTCTCGCGTCGATGGGCATCTACGTATTCAATGCGCGATTCCTGTTCGATCAGCTTTGCCAAGACGCGACGCTGCAGGATAGCGCGCACGACTTCGGACGTAATATCATTCCCTCAGTGATCGACAGCCATCGCTTGTTCGCGTTTCCGTTCCAGGACGAAAACAGTGGCGAACAGGCGTACTGGCGCGATGTCGGCACGTTGGACGCCTACTATCAGGCGAATATCGAACTCACCAGCGTCGAACCGCTGTTGAATCTATACGACGATCACTGGCCGGTGCGAACCGACCAGCCCAATCTGCCACCACCGAAATTCGTGTTCGACGAAGATTCTGGCCGTCGCGGCGAAGCTCACGATAGTATTGTCGCACCGGGGGTGATCATCTCGGGCGGCAAAGTCACTGGCAGCGTCATCGGACCCAAGGTGCGCATCGAAGAGCGCGCGGACGTGTCGGACTCCATTTTGTTTCGAGGCGTCCAAATCGGCCAAGGAGCAGTCGTTCGCCGCGCGATCATCGACAAGAAAGTGCACATCCCTGACGGAGCCCAAATCGGCGTCGATCTCGATCTCGACCGCCGCCGCGGTTTCACCGTCACCGAGAGCGGCATCGTCGTGGTCCCTGAGCTAGAACACACAGGCGCGCTATTCGCGTAGAAGTAGTCTCTCCTTGCCAGATTACGTCAGCCGCGCGGCTACTTCCTTCCAGAAGTCAGCCAATTGGAATTTCACTTCAGGCAAGCGGGGAGATTCAAACTCCTCGTTCGGCTGCGACAGCACAACATAGCGACCCTCGTCGTTCAGTAGAAACTCAAACAACTCAGCAGTCGGATCAACGATCCAATACTCGCTGACGCCGTAGCGTGCGTAGAGGTCTAACTTTGCCAACCGATCGCGGCGTTCGGTGCCAGGCGAGAGAATCTCTATCACCAAATCCGGCGGGCCTTCGATGCGACGCTGAACAATGGCCCGGCGCTCTTTGGCAATGTAAAGTAAATCAGGCTGCAGTACGGTGTGATCCGACAGCACCACATCCATCGGAGCACAAAGTACCAGTCCGCCTGTCTCTCGTGCGAAGCTCAGAAACAGCTCACTCAACAGTAGTAGAATAGTTTGATGCTTCGTGGTGGGACTCGGCGACATGATGAACCTGCCTTGTATGAGTTCACATGGCTCGCCTTCTGGCAATCGAAAGAAATCCGCGGCACGATATGGCCCAAGACTGCTGTAGGCCGAAAATGCCTCAAATGCTTCGTACTGTATTGGGACTGTGCTCATGGCCCTCATTATACCGAAGCAGTACCCGAACCCCAAATCTTGGTTAATGCGTCAACGGGCACGTTTCTTTAAAGACTTCTTGGCGGTGGATGCCGCCGTTTGCAACAACTCCATCGAATCCACAATTTGCCGATCGGCGTCGTTAAACTGGTCGAGCTGAGATTGCTCGATCGTGAAGCTGAGCGAGACACGCGGCAAGTCGGGCGAAGAGATCAAGTAGGATCGCCACTCGATGGGCACGCCTTCGATTTCTCCTTGGGCCACGACACCGAAACAACCGTGACCCTGACTTGTCGTCCAATTAGTCGATGCCGAGACCGTTTGCAGATGCTCTCCCAATATGCGGCGGACGTCGCGCTCGAATTCCTCCAACGTCGTCTCGCGACCTTCGGAACGCGCCGGCAAGGCGCTCAAGCTGCAGTGTGCCGTTTGGTTACCATTTTGCAACGAACGCAACGACACGCGATCACTCTGCTCGGCAATCACGTACCAGGCCGCATCATGCAAGAACTGGTAGCCGCGCTGCGGGGCTTCGTAACGCAGCTCATGCGACAAGGGCTCGGTCGCGTCGGCGAATTTCTCCCATCCAACTGATTCTAGCTTCGCCTTCGTCGCAGAGACGGTCACCGAGACCTTTGCCACCACATCCAGCCCGGGAACGACCTGGCTGGCCGTTCGTTTTTCTTTGATGGCGAGATTAAATTTTGTGATGCGTTGCTTCGCTTCGTTGAACAAGTACGCCGCCCGAAGCTCCATCTCGGTCGGAGCGCCGTCGACCGTACCGTGGACGGTCCCAGCCAAGCGAATCTGCACCTGTCGATTCACATAGCCGGTGATCACGCTGGTCGCGTCGCAGACGGCGACGTTATCCATGCCGAGCAGGGCGCCAATCGCCTGGCCGTCGTGCTCCCAGCTTTCCCCTTCGGCCAGTTCTCGCCCGGGGAGCAACCGGTTGAGTGCCAAGCTGTTGCCAACCACGTTCAACAAGTCGAATTGATCTCGCGTCAGTGGCTGATCAATACTTGCCAAGTGAGTTTGGCCCTCGCTCACTTCGGCAACGATAGCTCGTTTCTCGGCGGGCAACTCACGCCGCAGACCGCCTTTCTCGACCTGGACTTTCGCCGTCGCGACTTGGTACTCACGCGCTGAGCGGGCGATCGCATTCGGATCTGCAGACCAAGTTAGGAGCTGTTCCAGGTAGGACAATTCGGCTGCGACGGTTAGCGGAAGTTGCTTCTTGACGTTCTCCTCGGTCAGCAGCATCTCACCGCCCAACTCTAGCGTCACCTTTACCTCCGACGTGTCGCCCTCGGATAGTTCAGCTGCTAGCAAGTACTTCGCCTTATCGGCAGCAACACACGTGTCGGCGGCGAAGATGGCAAAGGTAATAAGAAAGCAACTCAGCAGGCATCGCATAGCTCAACGTCCCCACGTCACAAAAAAGAATCCGGCAACAAACTCGCCTACACAAAGTTGATAGCAAACCGAGTTGTGCGGTTGTTGCCAGGCAAGACAGTTCGCGCTGTTATCTGCCTAATCGACTGGTAATTACCCCGACAATGCGGCGGAAAGCTCCAGCACACATACTTCGCCAGAATTACCCAAAGTGCCAAAAACAGGGCGTCTTGTGGACGAATGTCCAATTCGCGGCAAATACGCACGATATTTCGTAAACCCATACACATTAATTAGTTAGGACGCTTTCTGCGACAATAATCGAGTTGCCAGTTCCCGCAGCTGTGAACTTTCTCTCGACCTATTGCTACTAAAGTGCGTACAAACACTAGGCTCCGAAAGAGCTAGCTCATCCGCGCTTAAGGCAGCAGCGTGGGCAAGATCGCAGCGCAGTAAACGAATAGTTGTAAGGAATTCTTGTCGGCCGACGTCAAACGCGTAATGAACTTTTGACGGCTACGACCGACTTTTTTTGATTCGTTCATACAACAGAAAGGTTACTCGGAGCAGAAGACGTGGGCGAAGGAGTCGCACGGAACACCACGCGCAGCAAGCAGGCAACAAAGTAAAGTGTGACTCTGAGAAGGGGTGAACCATGCATCAAGATTACAAAAACCCAGTGATACGTTGGCTACGCGATCGACAACTGACGGCCTTGTCGCGTGAGGAGATTCTGCGCGAAGATGTAGTGCAGCAGATCGAGGCAGCCGAACGGTTTATCGTTGGGCTCAAGGCAGATGAGAATTACGCTGCTGCTCAGGTGGTATCGCAAATCATCGGCCAGTCGCTCCCCGAAGCCGGCAATCGCAAAATTGCCAGCGCCGACCTGCTCCATGACATTCGCCTGTTCGTGGAAGATCTCTCCGACGCGGTAGCGATCAACGCCGAGGCGGTTGGCGAGCCGGTCTTCACCGTCGATGAGCTCGCTAAGCAATTCAACGTCTCGACGAAAACGATTTCGCGGTGGCGAGCGCTCGGTCTCGTGAGTCGTCGCCTCGTGTTCGATGGTCGTAAGCGCGTCGGTTTCCTACGCAGCTCCGTTGACCGCTTCGTAAAAAACAATCCAATTCGCGTCGAACGCGGTGCTAAGTTCAGCCAATTGACCGATGAGCAGCGTGCCGATTACGTCAAGCGTGCCCAGCAAATGGCCCAGTCGGGCGTTGGCCAAGCCGAGATCTCACGTCAACTGGCCGATCGCACCGGCCGCAGTGTCGAGACCATCCGCGCCGCGCTGCGACAGCACGACACGGAAAACCCTGCCGATGCGATCTTCCCCGCTGGCGCCGGTCCGCTCACCGAACTGCAAAAGACCAACATCCTCCGCGCCTATCGTCGTGGCATGTCGGTCGACAGACTCTGCCGCGACTACAATCGCACGAAAACGACCATTTATCGCGTCATCAACGAGATGCGCGCCGTGCGGATCATGGAGTTGCCGTTGGAATTCATGCCCAACGCACGCTTCACGCGAAAGGGTGCGGACAACACCTGTCTCGGCCCGATGCCTGAGAGCGATGCCCCCACGCGCAAGCCGCGCCGTCCGTCGGGACTGCCGCCCTATCTGGCCAGTCTGTATGAGATTTCGCTGCTGACCAAAGAGCAGGAACAACACCTGTTCCGCAAGTACAACTATCTGAAATTCAAGGCGAGCCGCCTCCGCGATCAGCTAGATGTCGAGAATCCGAAGGCTCCGCTGATGGACGAGATCGAGCAGTTGTACGAGCAGATCGTCAACACAAAAAACCAGATCGCGCGTAGCAATTTGCGTTTGGTCGTGTCGATTGCGAAGAAGCGGGTCACTCCCGACCAAAACTTCTTCGAACTGGTATCCGATGGCAATTTGTCGCTGCTAAGGGCAATCGAAAAGTTCGACTACGCCCGCGGCAATAAGTTCAGCACCTACGCCAGCTGGGCGATCATGAAGAACTTCGCACGGACGATCCCCAGCGAGTACCGTCAGCGTGATCGTTTCCGCACCAGTCATGACGAACTTTTCGACATGACGCAGGAGAGCCGCGCGAATCCGACCATTGAGGAAACGATCCAGCGCGACCGTGTTTCGAAGATCAATCGCGTACTGGAGCGGCTCGATGAGCGCGAACGCCAGATTATTGTCGGGCGATTCGGTCTGGACCACTCGCAAGAACCGCTTACACTGAAAGAGGTCGGCGCTGAACTTGGCGTCACCAAAGAGCGGATTCGACAAATTGAAGCTCGCGCGCTGAACAAACTTCGTTTAGCCGCGCAAGAAGAGAAGATCGCGCTGGACATGTAAGCACGACAGGCGTGCTAACCAAAACACGTCTGGCGCTTGATCTCGACAGCCGCCGCACCTCCCTCCCCACTCGCGGCGGCTGTTTTTTGCGCTACAGAAACAGCAGTCGCTGATTGGCAGGGTGTAGGTCTTGCCGCTTTCCCACTCACGCAGCGTGCGCACGAACTCTCACAGCCTCACCAAGCACCCGCGCAAAGCGCAAAAAAAGAAATGGACCAAGGCGAAATCGCCTTGGCCCATTTTGTCGATACGAAATCTACGTTGAAGAGCGACTAGCTACCGCGAGCGACGGACGCGAGCGGCGAAGTACATTCCCAACAGCATCAGCGAGAGCGTGGATGGTTCAGGAATCGTCGTCAGCTCGCTGAGCGGGCCGCCTCCGTTGTAAGCCGACTGCCAATCGGAAAGATCTCCGACAGTTGGGTTACGTTGCCAGAACAGAAAATCTTGCCCATCGATGCTGCCATCACCGTTGAAGTCGCCCACCAACGTGCCGATGACACTCAATTCAACAGACGTGGCGTCAATCGTAAGTTCCCAATCCAAACCTTCCGCCAGTGGTGCCAGAGTGAAGTCGGTCTCTTTGAAGCTGGCTCCGTCAATTGTCGCCGCCGTTAGCAACGTGTAGCTATCGCCGGGTGCTGGTGAGTATCCGTCCAGTTCCACGGCGAGCGATCCGTTTTCAATATAGGCGACATCACCAACTTCGATCGTCGTGTGATCCGACCCGGTGATCACCGCTGCAATGGTCGACTTGCCTTCAAGAGCTGAAGCAGGTGACTCGGGGTTAAATGGGTCTCTGGACATGATCAGATCATCAACGATCCGAACCGTCGCATCTGGACCAGTGACTCTTAGGGTCGACTCCGCTTCGGTAAGTGCGTCATTAGCGATCGTCATGTTCAGATCGTGCTGAATGATGAACTCAGCCTGGTCCTGAATGTCGAGGGTGGACTTACCACCGGAAGCGGTAATAAATCCATTGTTATTGCCGCCTGAGAGTGCGAGGCCCTCATAGTCAAGAACGTTGAGATCGCCAGCACTATCAACCGAAAATTTGGCGCTATCTGTGAGCACCAAATTGAAGACACCACCATTAGACTGGGCCACGTGGCTAGTTTTGAAAGATCCGTCATCGCTCACTGTGGCGTTACCAAGATCGGGTGCAGCATTGGCGAAATTGTCAAACACATGCAACTGCCCGTTGTCTTGGATCGTGATGTTGGCCGTCTGGTCGCGCATCTGCAAGGTGCGTGTGTAGATGGTGCCTGAATCCTTGATGAGAACGTCCGCACTTCCCCCGTTCGACGAAGTCAGCGTCAGGTACCCCTCATTGGTCAGACCGTTTGCGGTATCTCCTGGCGCGGAACTATTGCCCGTGCTCAGAAGTGCGTTACCGCCAACCTCGAGATAGCCGACGCCTGCAGAACTCTCGCTGACTGCAACACCACTACCCACGTGGGCCTGAGCATTGCCCGAGAGAATGACCTCACCGTTGCCGTTGTCTTCGGCACCGATTTTCAAGTCATCGCTGATCCGCATCACGGTATCATCCTGCATGATGAAAGATCCCTTCGCGCTAAATGCACCCGTTTGAGCACCGATCTCCAAGTCTTGACCATCGCCGTCCGAACCGAGTCCGTTACCGCCACCGCTGAGGGGCTCATCAAGATTCAGAACCGCCGAACCGGTCATGGTGAAGGTCGAATTGAGGGATGATTGGTCGCCAATGTGACTCTTGGTGCCTTGATCCATCGCGACGTTGAGCGTGCCCCCCGAGAACAACACGTTGCCGCCGGTTGCCCCGGTCGTCCCCAGGTTAAAAGCGCCGAGGTCCATGGTGCCGGCAAAATTAATGACGGACGTTACCGCGGGATCGTCGATCACCGCGTCGTCGGAAGCGCCGGGCGCGCCGTTGGGCGTCCAGTTCGCAGGCTCATAAAAGCTATCACCCGACGTAGGCGTCCAGGTTCGCACGACGCCGAAAGATTCGTTGCAGACAAGGCTAAGCGCCAAGCCGAGAGATAACCAGGTGACTTTCGAGACTCGCATAGTAGTACTCCAGATGATGAAAAGCGGACAGGGAGCGTTCTCTTCTTACGAAGATGTGGTAATTCGCGTAATTGAGAGGAGTTGTACAGGCATCTTACCAAGAACCAGCGAACATAGTGTTAAGAATTTATGAAAGCAATGAGTTGAAGGGCGATTCCTCGATATTTTTGGCCCAAAACCCAAGCCGTGCCACGTCGAGTCGTCCATCCAATTCACCGAAAATCGCGTGTTATGCGGGCAACGCTGGGGTGCTATAACCTGTACATACCTTCAGATACAAGATTAGCGAAATGGCGGCTTCGATACCTGTCCAGACTGCATATTCATCGATGAATAATCCCAAGCCTAGCGGCAGTACCCCCCAATCGATTGCCCCGCGTCTACATCGGCTGCTCTCTATTGCACCTCGATAGATTTTGGCAAAACTCTGCCGTAGTATCGATCTACTCAATCCGCGTCAGAGTTGCAGGCTTGTGCAGGTTAGCGTCTTCCTTCTGAAGTAATCTTGCAGTCCGGCAAACGCGACCGTAGACGTTCGATCATATCTTCAGATGCCCAACCGCCGGACAACTCTAATGTCTCCAGTTGGATGAGATTTTCCAAGTGCCTCAAGCTAGTGTCCGTCAGCCGCTCGCCACGATACTCCTCCCAAAACAGAACCAATGTTGTCAGATTCGTAAGCGTGGGAAGCACGGCTAGACCGTCATCGCTAACGCGAGTGTTTATGAGTTCAATGGTTTCAAGGCTTCCATGTCCCTCAAGTTCGGCAAGTCCAGCATTGCCCACACTCGGCGAACCTCCATACAAGACTAGTTTCGAGAGATTTGGGAACTTCGCTACGTGCTTCATTCCAGCGTCCGAGACATCAGCAAGTTCGGTTCCGATTGATTCAAGCGAGGCCATTCCTTCAATGTGAGAAAGAAAAATATCCGTGCTCTTTGTGCAGTAGAAGAAGACGGACTCAAGCTGCGGGAGTTTACGTAACTCTCGGTATCGAGGGTCACTTAAATCGGCACCGAATCCAGAAAGGTAGAGAGACTTGATGTTCTCTGCGCAGGCGGCATCGCTGACAAATTCCTCAACCAGGCTTGGAGAAGGGTCATGTAAGTTGTTAGTGTTGCCGGCCCTAATATCCGCAATCTGTGAGATGGTTGACTGCCGAATCATCTCAGCCCGCTCTTCAGTCCACTCGTTAGACGAACATCCAAAACAGAGAAGGATAGATCCGAGCAACAAGCCGTAGACTGCTATTCTTCGCATCACAACTACCTCCAGAGTACGTGCGGCGATTCGGCGCTTTCATTATACCCGATCCTGCACAGGCTTGATCGACCGAACACAGCGTCTGAGTGAGTCAGGTGCTTCAATCCCAACGCTGTCAATGCGTCGCATCATCGACTGTGGATTTCAGGTCGTCGAGTAACTCGTCAAACTCATCGACGGAAACGGAATCAACGTCTTCCGGCAATAGCCACATAGACGTAGCATCAAGATGCGCGATCAATGCTTCGGACTCACCGTTTGCAAGTTGTTGCTTTGACCATTCTACATAACCTGGAATGTGCGTGAGCGGTACGTCACACGCCCGCCTTTGCAAATCGATTGAGCGTCGTGCGATTTCTTTGTCACTGGGCATTGTAGAAGTTCGCGTTAGAACCGGACATGGATACTCGTTGATACACCATCTTAGCATCCGATTTCAACAACTCTCAAGCTGAGGCGCACCACAGCAAGTGTGGAGCGTAAAACGTGCGCCCTAACCAACCTTTTTCAATCAGCACTTGAAATCCCCATGGCAGTCACCGAGGCACTTTTGCTCACTCGAAAGAAAAGGGATACAATTCGTAGATTTTAGAGGTGCGGATATATTTCTATTTGGAGCTTGGAATCTATGAAGCTGGATAAAGCAAAGCAAACAGAATCATCCTTGCTCGCCAAGCTTAATCACCAGCTCATTCGCGACGAGGGCCACCGCAACACGATGTTGGTTGAGCAACTGACAGAGCGAATGAATGCGTGGCTTAGTGAAAATTATGAAGCTTACATTTTTCGGCTAGAGTCTGAGCCTATAGGCTATGCGTTGTTCCGCTCAGGCATCGATTACGTTTACCTTCGTCAATTCTTCGTACATTCAGAGTTTCGCCGTCGTGGATTTGGGCGAAGTGCATTCCTGTGGCTCAGTGAAAATGTTTGGGGCGACGCACTTGTCCGCATCGACGTACTTTGTGCGAACGACATCGGCATTGAGTTTTGGCGTTCACTGGGATTCGTAGACTATTGCATTACGATGGAACGCGGCAACCATTCCGAGCCCAGCTAATTCACCTCAGCCTCATCGACCGAGGCAGCGTTTCCGAATTCTCGTCTCCCGTGCGGCCACGCTCTCGTCGACTGAACTCGCGCAGGGTGCCACTGGCCGGCTTGTCCGGCAGTGCAAGAAGTCAGTTGACTTCGGCACTTTGATCGATGTTTGGCATCGCGTTCAGCTTGGCGCGATTCCCAGACGGACAGCGAATAGTCGACTCGACGAATACCATCAGTCGAAGAGCCGTCAGTGCCGTTGGCTGATGGATAGCGGCTGACGAAAACGAACTACCTCAGCGTTTGACGCTTGGGCAGGATAGATAGACACAACTGGTGAGCCAGCAACTCGTCCAGCCTGACTTACCCGTGTCTCGGCGTAGCTACTGACTTGATTCTTCCAGCAAAGTTCTAAGCCCAGAAATGGTGAAGCGTCTGAACGCCTGCTCGGAAAAATCGACGTCGTGAATTACAAGGTCGCGTAGTGTCACTGACGCAGAAAGGCCACGGGGGTTCAGCACTTCGTTGAACGCGTCTGCGATATACTTTTGTGCCAGGTTCACCAAGTCAGGGTCGGCATCGGGAGGAATGGTATTTTCAATCGAAACCGTGACAACATCAGTTGATGGAATGGTTTCGAAATCCGCAGCGTACGTGACCACGTAGCCAACGCTAGAAGTCTGCAGCATTTCGCGAATGACCAATTGCAAGGCTCAGCTCCATACTCGTAGAAGATACGTCCGCCTATTGCTGCTCCACTGGGGCATGGGATTAGCGGGCCGTGGGCACAAGGAAATTGTATCCCTTCTATGGCAGCGGTGCCCAGTGTTCGATGCCCCAGCTTCGTCGACTGAGGCAATAATACCGAATTCCCGTCTCCCGTGCGGCCACGCTCTCGTCGACTGAACTCGGGTCAGGTGCCACTGGCCGGTTTGTCCGACAGTGCAAGACGTCCGTCGACCTCGCCACTTTGATCGATGTTTGGCAACGCGTTCAGCCTAGCGAAAATCCCAGACGGACAGCAAATAGTTCGCACTGCTGAACCAGTGGCACCCGGCGTGGTAGGTTTCGCCTATTTTTCAATCATGCAATTTGGCAACTTCTCTGAAAAACGAGCTAGCCCGTGGTCAGTTACCTTCGTATGTTGCACTCCCAGACTTGTGAGATTGTGTCGTTCTGCAAGATTGTTCAACCCCTGGTCAGTAATGTCATTAGTGCCATTTTCAGGCCCGCACACCCATAGTATTTGAAGATGCCTAAGCTTGTCTAAATGCTGAAGTCCTTCATCGGAAAAACTATTGAACTGAAGCGAAAGACCTTCGAGCTTGGGGAGTTCTCCAAATACCTCGAGAGATTTGTCCGTTATCTGAGAAGTGCTCAGATGGATGTACTTCAGATTCTTGAGAGGTCGTAAGTGAGTCGTCCCTCTGTCACTCACTTTTGCAACATCCCACATGAAGAGATACTCCAAGTTGGTCAGTTGTTCTAAATGCAACATGCTGCTGTCTGTTGCCTGCGTTTCGGATAACAGTAGTGTGCGAAGATTTGAAAACGTAGGAAGATGTTGAAGAGCATCATCCGAGGGATTCGAGTTGTCCTCTCGCTTACCGCTATCTTCGCTGTAGTTCAGGCTAACGTGCACCACATCATGAAAGCAGTCGAAGCCGAGTCGATCTAATGCCCACGAGGGTACCCACGACTTGGCATTGGCATCGAAGTCTGTGTGCGAATATTGCCCTGAGGGATACTGGAAATCGTACCGAATCCATCCGCCATATTCCTGTATTGCTTGGACGGCTTCTTTCTGATGCCGCGTGCTCGTGACATGCATAGCAAGCCAGACCGAAACGGCTGCGATGAGAGCTAAGAACGTTCGCAGGCGGAACCGGAGTAGGTTGCGGTATTTCATCGCCAGACCAGTTGTGGCGTAACGTAGCTCATCTCAAGGGACAAGGCGAAGTAGCCTCTTCAGATTCTACAGTTCGACCAGCAGGTGAACAGACACCGGGAATTTGAACGGCAATTTGTCCGGCGAAGGTGGATGTTCGGGATTTTCGAGCCTATCTAGCTTCTTCTTCCTATGTGCCTTCCAGGACCTTGAAACTGGCCAAACATTGTTGATGAAATTGGGCCACCACTTCGGGTAAACTGGGCTCGACAGCAAGCTCTGTTGGATGTTCCTTGAAGCATTGAACGGCGCATTATTGCGACTTTTCGGATTAGCGAGTTCGGCGCGCAACGTGTGCGTCTGCCTCTGACTCCTGGGCATTTGGCGAATGGCGTATCTGACCAAGGTGTGTCACGCCGACGTTCAGGGCCATTCTTCCGTGCGGAGGGGCAAACGCACGCACAATGAAGGCCGCGAATAATCGCGATTCTGCCGTCAGATTGATGTCACGGAAGCGCCTTTCTCGGCTGCCGCTCGATGAACTTGCTACTGCTTGCCGTGGCGTCACTCCCTCGCAGCAACGGCCTTGGGTCGCACCTGTTATGTTGAGCTACTAAACTGACTTTCGATGTTGAATGTTAAGCGGAAAAGGGAGCCGTTCTGGTACGCTAAGTCACAAGGGACTGGCCGAAACACGTCGTCTCCTTACCGCTGACGGCATTATTCTTGCACGGGTTCAATCGCTATGCTCGAAACAGTAGGGGAAGTTGCAGTGATAGCTCGTTCCACGGTTCGTCATATTCGACAAAGTTGGCTCAATCTGCTTGTGGCAGCATCGTTTGTCTTCTGCATCCTGATTTCTGAGCGGGCGTGCAAAGCGGAGGTTAATCCCGTCGAACATGAATTGTCGCAAGTAATAGAAAACCTCAGGGACGTTGAGCAATCCATACGCGCGCTGTCCGTCACGAATGAGTGGACAATGAAGTTGCCTGACGAGGAAATAGTGGGCTATGTGCATTCGGCGAAGGGCACAGAAACTGTACTTGTCGAATGCCACGGTAGCCGAGGACGTATTCGCTGCGACAGCCGGGGCGAATCTGTTGTAGATGGTGTGAACGGGTCGGCCGGCAACTATCGAGCAACTAGTGTTTTCGATGGCGAATTAGTGAAGCGAATGCAGGGTGGCGAGCAATACATTAGCGGTACGATTTCACAGCAGAAGAGTCAGATTCATTGGAAGTTTGACCCAAGGCTGGCAGTCTCGCATTTTTTTCGAAGGACCGTAAGTGAGCTGTTGGAGAAGAAGGGTGGACAGATTACTGGTCTGACTAATCTGGATAATATTCCTGTGTTGGTGATTGAAACTGCTTCAGTAAAAAAGGACGTTGAACGCCGATATCGATTTCATGTCGCTCCGTCGCTCAATTTTGCGGTCGTTCGGCGCGCAATTGAGGCAAAACTTCTGGACCATGAAAAATGGCTGGAGTATAGGGTCGTTGAATGTGCTGACTACGAGGAGTTTGCCCCAGGAATATGGCTTCCCGTTAGAGTGATTGAGCGAAATTATATGACAGAAGAGCGACATTTCATCGAAGATATTGAACGACCCATATCAGCAGAACTACGAATGAACATGGTGAACTGGGTCGTCAATCCAGAAGTTGCAGATGAACTATTCACGCTAGAATTTCCGTCCGGCATTCGTGTTACGAATCAAGTGACCGGCAAAACTTTCAATTCCGAACTAGACGAAGCGAGAGTTGCTCTCAAGGAAGGCAAGCTGCCACGAATCGAGGCGAATGAGTGGATGAACACAGAGGGCGATTTGAGTTGGCAGAATCTGAAAGGAAAGGTTGTCCTCTTCGACTTTTGGAGCACTTCTTGTGGTCCCTGCCTTGCAAAATTGCCGTTAGTTCAGCAGCTCCATGACGAGCTTAGCGACCAAGGTTTGGTAATAATCGCTGTACATGCAGCAGCAAATAATGATGCTTGGAAAGAGTACCTGAATGAGAAGAAATTCACTTTTCCAGCGGCAGTTGATTCCGGCAAGACTGCCAAAGCGTTTGTGATATCTGCTCTGCCAAACTATTTTCTCTTTGATAGAAATCATAAACTGATGCAAGGCTTTAGTCCCAAAATGCCTGAACGAGATTTGATTGAGTCCTTGCTAGCGGAGTAGATTGCATCTGGTGTATGTGAACAAGAACGTTTTCAATCTGTGCCTGGATTCTCTACAAGACAGTCATCGTCATTACGCACTAAAGCAGCCGATTAGTCCGCCGGACTAATTGGCCGAAGCAGATTCGGCAGATTGCCAATCTGCTTCGAACACATCGGCCGACGCGGTTTCCTCGCCCTAGAATTGGCCCAAGAATCCTTGATGAAATTGGGCCACCACTTCGGGTAAACTGGGCTCGGCTTGAGGTAGACCGCGCGTCGCCTAGCAACGTTGTCTCATTGCTTTTTAGGACTGCGCGTCTGCCAAGGCAATTGATGCAAACCGTTAGCCGGCAGTGGATTACAACAGACTCGGCAAATCATTTTAGGACACTTTGAGTGCCGTGAGTCCTAAAAATCGCACGGTGGGAGTCGGCGGCGTTTTCGTAAACACTTACGGTGAAAGGACTAAGGCAATCGCCTCGGCAAGAGGGGGCCGGAGTTTTCGGACACCGACGTGTTTTCGATTGCGCGCCCGAGTGTGCAAAAACCTCAGTCGGGGGGGCGATTGCGCAGGCGAGTTTAATCCTCGTTGCCAGAAAGAGGTAATTGCGGTTGCACAGCTTGGATGTGATTCAGCTGCACGTGATGATCAACAAGCCGCGTCGCATTCGATGCTTCTCGAAACGTTTTACGATGCCTGATTGGACTTACCAAACCCTGTTCAAATCACCGCTAGCGGCCCTCGGCTTCGATCGCGGCAGCACGGTGGCGTTGGGATCGATGGGACGGTTGGCTGCCGTGCCAGGCGGTCGGTGGATCATTCGGCTCATGGGTCACATGCAGCCCGACGAGCGATTGGCTTGGCAGCACAACGACATACACTTCCCCGCGCCGGTGGGACTCGGCTGCGGACTTGATGTGGAGGCGCTGGCAACGCGTGCATTTGCCGAATTCGGTGTCGGGTACATTGAAGTTGGCCCCGTGGTGGACGATCGATCGCAAACTGATTCATCTGCGTCAGAGGTTGATTTCCGAGCGGAGACCATTCGACGTAGCTCCTCCAAGTTGCTGACTGTGGACCAGCTCGCCAAGAAGCTCAAGCGGCACGGCGCACTGCCACTACCCGTGCTCGCGCGGCTGTTGCCGACTTCGGCATCGGCGGCAACGCAGATGATGGAAGCACTTGCTGGCTACGTCGACGGCTTTGTGGTGCCTGCTCGAGACGTCGTGGCACTGCTGGGCGACCTCGACGGCGGGCGATCCGATCGGTTGTTGATCGCTACGGTTGATCGCGATTGTTGGGGAACCGAATCCACGCGAGCTGAGTTGCTAGAGTTGTTGCAGACAGGGCAACTAGCGGGCGTCAGCGTTGTGAACGGTGCACCGCTGATGGGCAAGGCGGGTTTCGACGAGTCCGTCAAACTCGTGGCCGACATTCGTCGAGTGGTGGGCGAGGAGCCATTGTTAATTGGTGCCGTCGGCGTGCATGCACCGGCGGACGCGCTCGACTACCTTGAAGCGGGCGCCGATCTGGTGCAGGTCGACTCCGGGTTGGCGTTTGCCGGTCCCGGTCTGCCGAAGCGTATCAACGAGGCCGTGTTGTATCAGCGGTTCGCAGACAGTGCGGAAGAGACACCTGACCGAACCGTGCCTCAACAGTCCTGGTTTTGGGCGTTCTTGATGGGCTTGGGCATGTTTGTTGGGGGACTGCTGGCGATGGGCATTGCGCTGACGCGCGTGGTGATGCCTTACGATGAGTCGCTCGTGGGCATGGTGCGTGGCGAACTGATGCGAATCAACGAACGACTGCTGCCCTTCATGCAGCACGATCGAGTGACACTTGCGGGCACGATGCTGGCGATCGGTACGCTCTACATGTCGTTGGCAGTCTGTGGCATTCGACGCGGAGCGCATTGGGCGTACGTCGCGATTGTGATTTCGGCGACGACGGGATTTTTCAGCTTCTTCACTTTCCTGGGGTTTGGCTATTTTGATCCGTTCCACGCCTTCGTGTCGGCGGTGCTGTTGCAGTTTTTGCTGCTCGCGACGATCTTGCCGCAGCCTACGCGACGGCGGATTGCAATGCCAGACTTGTGGAACGACCGACGGTGGCGTGTGCACCAGTGGGGCCAACTCGCGTTGGTTGCGCACGGCGTGGCGCTGATTGTCGCGGGGCTGGTAATTTCTTACCTCGGTATGACTAGTGTCTTCGTGCCAGAAGACCTTGAGTTTCTGCAGTGCACTGAGCGAGTGCTGTTGGAGGCGAATCCGATGCTCGTACCGCTGGTCGCCCACGATCGCGCGACGTTCGGTGGGATGTTGATCGCCAGTGGGCTGGTCACTTTGTTGGCGGGACTGTGGAGCTATCGACATGGTCAAGCGTGGCTCTGGTGGGCAGTGATGATCGCAGGGAATCTCGCCTACGTCGCGACGATCGCGATTCACTGGTCGGTGGGTTACAACAGCCTGTGGCACCTTGTTCCCGCGTACAGCGGATTCGTATTGCTGTGGCTCGGCGGCTTGGCGTCGTATTCATTCATGGTTCGACCCGATGCGAGGCTGCAAACAGAGTGGCAACGCAGACTGCAATGCTAGTTTTCATGGAGGTTTGCCATTGAGCGGGTGCTCAGTTCACCGAGTTTCACAGGTGTTTTTGCGGGTTCTACGCAACACGCCGACTGAATTTCGTGTACGAAATCAAACATCCGTTCTGTCACTTTGTGATAAAATGCAAGTGGGTTGGGCTTTCGGAACAGAGCAAACCATGATGACCTCTTATTGTTGGCAACGTTGCGTAGTCGTGGTGTGCGCGCTGGCTTGCGCGCCCGTAGCGCACGGCTTCATCCTCGGCAATCCGAACTTTGACCCTTGGATCGGCACCGCGTCGGGAACACGATCGGGAAATGGTCGCCCCGTGACGCTCACCTGGAGCATCGTCGCGGATGGAACCTCGACACCGGATCTGTCGTCGGGACCCAACGCACCCAGTAATCTGATCGGCTTTCTCGACACGACGTTTGGTGGCAACCCGCCCGGTAACGATCCCAGCGATCTGACCAAGCGCCCTTGGTTTGAACTGCTTGAGTTAAGCTTCGATCGTTGGGAAGAACTTAGTGGTGTGACCTACATCTATGAGCCGAATGACAGCGGCCAAACTGTCGGTGCGGCTGCGGGGTCGCTCGGCGTGCGGGGCGATGTACGGATAGGCGGGCGATCGATCAATGACGATGGGACGCTGGCGTTCAATTATTTTCCCAACAACGGCGACATGGTGATCAACACCGATGAGGGTGCGTTTTTTGGCAACAGCAACAATAACTTTCGCGCCTTTCGAAATACCGTGATGCACGAACTGGGCCACGGACTGAATTTGGAGCACGTAGTGTCCAGTACGGATAATCTGTTGCTGGAGCCAAGCATCAATACCGATTTCGATGGTCCGCAACTGGATGAGGTGCGAGCGGTCCATTTCTTTTATGGGGACGTGAATGAAAAGAGCAACGCAGGACAGGGAAACGACATCTACACGAACGCGACCGATCTAGGTATTCTCGACCTAGGCAGCCAAGTACGGATCGGCTTAGATGCCGACGTGCCGACCCAGCGCCTCGAACCGACAGCCACTGACTTTGTCAGTATCAGCAATCTGAACGATACCGACTTTTACTCATTCACAATTGCTGAGCCAGGTCTGCTGGATGTGACACTCACGCCACACGGCGGGATGTTCACCCAATCGGGCCAAGGCGGATTTCCGACATCGTTCGATGCCGATGCGCGCGTCGATTTGTTCTTTCGTGTCTTCGATCAGAACGGAACGACAGAACTCGTGTTCACCGATACCGGCGGACTTGGATCGAGTGACACTCTAGTTGACCTCGAACTCCCAGCAGCGGGCGAGTACTTCATCAGCGTAGCGGGTGCGGACGACACCATTCAGCTCTACGAACTGAATGTGGCTCTCACCGCAGATACGTTCTTGGAAGCGGACTTCAACGAAGATTCAGCAGTTGATATGACGGACCTGAGCATTCTGCAAGCGGCGATCGGCATCACCGACTTTGGCGATGCCGACGACGATGGCGACACCGACGGCGCGGACTTTCTGATCTGGCAACGGCAGTTTAATCAACAAGTCGGCGGCAGTGTCGGTAGTTCGATCGGCGTGCCTGAACCGACCAGCGCGGTGCTTATGGGCCTGTGTATGATGGGATTTGGTTGCCGTCGGCGTGGTGACCGAGAATGGACAAAATAGTTGACAGACGTGGGAGACTCAGCAAACAATAGCTATCGTGGGCTGCGGGGCGTTCTTTTCTACCTGGAACAATCATGGAATCCCGTCGCGCCCGGGCATCGCTATGCCTGTTGTCTGTCGTCTTCTACGTCCACACTCACTGCCCTCACTCGGTCGTTGCCGAAGAGCCCAACGAAACGTTTGCCCAGTCAACAGTGCTTGACCCCGGCGTGTTGAGCGTGACCGACGATCTCTCGCCGGGTGAAGGGGACGCACCCAATACGTTTCTCGGCGTATTTGACGAAGGTGGATTCGACCCGTTCGACAACTTCATCGCTGATGACGACGACAACAGCACTTTGGGCAATGGCGAAGCCTCGGGGCTGAGCGAAATTACCGTCAACCCCGATGGCAGCGTACGGTTCATCGTCACGGGCAATGGTGATTTCTTCTTCGACGGTGATCACTCCGAAATCGGGGGCTACAAGGCCTTCGTAGAAATTTTCGATGACGGTGGTGGCTTGATCGACGAGTTCTCGGTCAACGGCACACTGCAAGCGGGTGTCGCTGATCAACATTCGTTCGCAGACAACTCCTGGCTAGGCGGTGAGTACAACATCAATCTCGACAACACGGTCGATGGTTTCATGAATGGCGACGTCGACTTTTTCACGTACACGGGGCTCAACCCGGGATCGACGTTCTCCGCCGAAACGTCCTCGGTTGGTACGATCGATACGCTCTTGGGTTGGTACGACGATGCTGGAACCCTGATCGCGATGGACGACGATAGCGGAACTGGACCGTTGTCGAAACTGGAAGGCACCATCCCTGCCAGCGGTCAACTCACGCTGGCGGTCACCGGCAGCGGCGACGAAACGTTCGTCGGTGAGCACGCGCAACAAGAGGTCTACGATCTGGTGCTAACGATCGATGGCGCCGTCATCCCCGGCGACTTCGACGGCGACGGCGATGTCGATGGCTTCGACCTCACCCATCCCACGCTCGGTTGGGAGTCGCGCTACTCCATCGACTTAAGCGGTGAAGACTTCCTGGTTTGGCAGGAGGCATTCGGCGCGGGAACGTTGGCAGCTGTGCAAACCGTTCCGGAGCCTCAATCCGCGGTACTACTTGCTATTGTGGGCATCATCGCTCATGGAGCGCGCTTGAGAGTGTGTGTCAGAACCGCACAAACGTTAACTTGGAGAGTTTACGAGCTACACCCTATGGGGTAAACACCGTGGTTTCCCTATTTCAATTTAGATCGCTTCTTTCGATCAGTTGTATTTGAGCAGCGCATCACTGATAATCACTCATCGTGTCGGCACGTTCGGTGACGCGAATCTCATCTTCAGTTCGCTGTATAAGGGTCATGGTTATGGCTGGTGATACGCTGCTCAAGAAGCCGGTAACTGAGCGTCGTGGTTGCTGGGAAGAAGATTGTGGTAACTCGTGGGAGGCAATTCTGCTTGCCGGAGATAGCGATCAGATCGCGGACGGACTGGAACGCATCGACGAAATTGGTCTCGTCAAGCGTGACGTCACCGAAGATGTGCTGCAGGGCAACTGTCCCGTGCCCGACGGGCGTTGGGCGTTGCTGGTCAAACTTGCGGGCACCGACTGGATCCACGTCGCTGACCCCACGATTCATAATCCGTTCACTCGCGACTCCAATGTCGCGGAACGCTTGGCCTCTGCGAGTGAGCTTCGAGTCCTGCAGACCGGCTATCAAAAGACGGCTGGAGCGACCTATGTCTTTTTGTGGCAGGGCACAAACAAGACTATTGCGTTCGAATCGATGGGGCTCGACTTCGATGAATCCGTGTCCCGAGATGCCGATGAGATCGATCTAGAAGATCTTGACGAAGATGATTTCGATCGTCTGGAGATGGAAATGGAAAAGACGCGATTCGCAAGCGATCGGTACGACGACACTTGGTGGCGACAGTTTTCCAACGAGTACGAAGTTCAGCAAGCATTGCTGCGCGATTTGGACGCCTACGTCCCCTTCATTCAGGCGTATGCAGACGACACAGAGATGATCGAAGTCTACGCTTGTCACGAAGATGTGATTGCTCCTGAGTTCATCGAACGCATCGACTTAGTTGTATTTGGTACAGCCTCGGCGGAGCCGAATCTCGCCAGCAAACAACTACGAGAAGCGATTGACAATGCTGACGCGTCGGCGGTCCGAACTGCGCTCGACGCTGGTGCGAATCTAGACGCTTTGCCGGGCGTCACTTTACCGCCACTCCATTATGCGATTTCCGCTCTCAAGGAGGAAAGACCTGAGCTGCTCGAAGTGATCGCAACATTGGTTGATGCTGGAGCGGATGTTAACCAAGTAAATCAACGAAAAGGACATACCCCTCTCTGCGCAGTCGTTGATCGAGCGCAAGGCTTTCAAATTCTTGCGTTTGATGTGATGGAGTTGCTAATCAATGCTGGAGCAGATGTAGATTTGGCCGGGGAGATAGATCCGTATAGCAAACTTCCCGCACTACATATAGCTGTTGAGAACCGAACCCTCGCAACTGTAATGTTTCTACATGCTCATGGGGTCGATCCGAATGCTACGGATTTCTCCGGTCGAACGGCACTCGAGTGTGCTGAGCAATTATCTGTTTCTTTGCGAAAACTTGACGAGCAACTTGGTCAAGCGGGGCGTAAGGCGAAGCCGATGGAGCGAATCGCAGAATACTTGCGAGGTATGACTCAGGGAAGAGTTGTAGGTGACTGGCGGGAACAAGCCGAATTGGATCGTGCCGCATTACATAGCGAAAGGCGACGGATGCAGGTCGCAGGTGCCAAATTCGAACAAGCGATGAAAGAGTACGGAGAACAGCTTGACGAAATTGATGCGCAAACGCGACACATTCAGAAAGATGCGGTATTCTCCCAACCCGAAACGATCACTTTGCAACCCGAAGCGGAACCGTCAGAATGGTGCGACGTCGCCGAGCGCGAGGAGGCGACCAGTGCGCTTGAAGAATTAGGATTCGAGCACATTGGTGATTTTGCGATCCCGGAACTTTCGGGCTGTTCGATTCGTGCATTCTTGCACGATAAGCAGAACGTGTACGCAGCAATCGGATCCGCACCTATGACAGCCACGTGGATCGATCTCGTTCGTTTTCATCGCGATGGTTCCACGTTGACGGTCAGTAATTCGAGTTCAGCTGACGACACTGAGGATCTCTTTGGAGATCCAACGTTCCAAAAGATCTTCCTACCCGATGAATTGGCAGAAACACTGTGGGATGAACTTCTGGAAGATGACGAAGGCCAAGAAGTCGAAGAACTCACTGCTGCCGACTTTGTGCGACGGTTCGAAGAGTTCTATGCGGCTGACATTGCGGCCAAGCGAGCGAAGTTTGACAGCGCTGAATCGGACGGCAACGATTAGCTTGCTAAGCTTCGTACTCGCTGAGATACTGGGACATAGGAGAAGAGCCTATGCCCCGCAACTTTTGTCGGTTTAGCGCCCTGTGCGTTTATGGTGTCGTGATTTTGCCGCTCAATGCACTGGCCCAATCGCCGCCCGATCCCAACTTTGTGCGACAGGAGATTTTTCCGTCGTACGCCGATTTCAAGAGCGAGCTGCTGTCGATCGTTAACCTCGCAGACGTTGGCGAGCGGACCGCACAGCTGAACGCTTTTTGGACGACTCTGCAGGATGCGGGCCAGGTGCCTTACGCGCAGGGTGACCAGGTTGCGTTTCTGTATCGCAGTTCAGCGAGCTCCGTTTCTTGGCCTGGCGACTTCAACGGTTGGAATCCGAATTCCTCGGGATGGCAAGGTTCGCGCTTCGCGGGGACTGATCTTTGGATTCTGGAAAAAGCCTGCCGACCGACGCGAGGCTGGATTACAAGGTCGTTGCCAATGGTAATTGGCTGCTTGATCCGGCGAACTCGCTGCAAATGTGGGGTGGTTTTGGACCTAACAGCGAACTGCGGATGCCGGACTATGTGTTTGACCAAAACACAGTACGCCAACCCGGCGTGCCGCGAGGAAATCTTACCGGCAATATCACCACCAGCAGTTCACACCTGGGGTACAACGTCAACTATCGCATTTACACACCCGCCGGTTACGACGACCAGCAACTCACCAACTTGCCGACGGTGTATGTGACCGACGGACATGAGTACTCGGCCGATCACCTGGGCAGTATGGTCGTTGTGCTCGATAATCTCATCGACACGGGCACGTTGCAGCCAACGATCGCAGTGTTTGTCGATCCGCGCGATCCGGGCAGTGGTCAGAATCGACGCATCGAGCAATACACCGGAAACCCTGCATTCGTCAATTTCGTGTCCAACGAGTTAGTCGAGGAGATCGATGCCGAGTATCGGACGCTCGACGCCGCGACGGGGCGAACGATTTTGGGAACGTCGCTGGGCGGTGTGAACTCCGCGTACTTCGGCGGCACACGGTCCGACGTATTCGAGAATATCGCCGTGCAATCACCATCAAACTTCTCCAGTATCTTCAATCTGTACCAAACCCAATTGCTGCAAGACGACGTTGACCTGTACGTGACTGCCGGCACGATTGGCGATGGCAGCGGCGGCGTGAACTTCACCAATCTGCTCGCAGCCAATGGCTACGACTTTGAATTCACTCAGGTCAGTGAAGGTCATTCTTGGGGCAATTGGCGAGCACTGCTCGACGAGATGCTGTCGCACTTGGTGGGCGATACGCCGGCGCTAGCGGCGGATTTCGATGACAACGATGTCGTGGATCACAACGATCTCGCGCGCTGGTTAACGGGCTTCGGAAGCCTCAGTGGCGCTTCCCACCTCGCTGGGGATGCCAACGCGGACCGCGACGTCGATGGGGCGGATTTTCTGACTTGGCAGCAGCAATTCGGCAGCGGTATTGGAACGGGGCTCGCGATTCCATTGGCCGTGCCGGAACCCAGTAGCGTCCTGCTACTGGTAATGGCCATGGGTTTTGCTGTGACCCTGCTCCGACCCCGATAGTCGTGCGATGACTGCATGTCGGCCAACATTTTCTGGCATCGAACGTCTTCCTCGTTTACAATCGAAACGTTGGGAGGGGTTGGCTCGGCTTTTCTTAGGCCACCCACACGTCGCACGGGTGCGATGATTTCTTTTCATTCCTCATGTCAGAGATCGCACCATGGGTATTCGATATCTTGTTGTCTGCTTCTCGATCTCGCTACTGATTCCCATCAAGGCGCAGGCGGTCAGTAGAACGTGGCAAGGTCAATCGCCGCCAAGCTGGGGTTCCGCGCTCAACTGGACCCCTATCGGATTGCCTCAACCAAACGACGACATCGGCATTGGCGACGCTCAACACGAGGACGTCGAGTCGGAACTCAATACCGACTATACGATCACTAACTTAGACTTAGACAGCGGTGCCGATGTCGATACCAACGGTCATCATTTGATCGTCGACGGTACAGTGAATCTCAACAATTTCTTTGGGGATCCTTTCACAACTACTCGTCTGATCGTTCGCGAAAACGCCATTGGTCCCGCTGCAACCTCGCTAACGGCCGAGACGATCGATGTTCGGGCCGGCACAGAGCTTGTCCTCGACGGAGGTAAACTGGTGCTCTCGAAACCTGGGACAGACGGAGGTTTCTTGAGCGTGATCCAGTCGGGTGCTGTGTTCAGCGGCTACGGCGTAATGCGTTTTCAGGACGACCTGTCCTCGGCGACGGCGCAAATGTCAATCGGCTCTGATGTGGTTTTTCAAACGATGCGACCTGCGGGTGCACCTGCAACCGAGCGATTCGTGCTGAGGATCGAGTCGAGCGACCCGGTCGACTCTCGCACTGACTTCTGGATCAACAACAATACGGTCAACATTGCGGCAATGACGACGTTGGACGTCGATACTTTTTTCAGCGGAATTTTTAGCGCTTCACTGAATATGGCCCCAGGCTCGATTCTCGACACAAGCAATTCTACTGGGCCGACTAATCTTCGCATTCTCGACCAAGGCACGATCAACGTAAACGCAGCGAGCGCAACAGTCGGTGTTGACGATACCGCTATCGTTCGTGGTCCGCACTTGGAATTCGACCCTGAAGCAAATCTCAACATCAATTCCGGTACGTTGATTGCTGAAGAGGGGCTCACGACGGCGGCAAGTTCGGTGATCGACGTCGGCATGAACGCAGGATTGCAGGTCGACGACACGTCGACGATCGACGGCGATATCAACTTTAACTCCACGGGCACATCGCTGGTCGTCAACGGGATACTCGACATCAACGATCCTGTGTTCGATTGGGACGGTAGCGAAGATGGAGTGACGACCGTCAACGCCGGTGGCGATCTCAACATTTCTACGACGAATCTCGAATCAGGAGCCGGCGATGCCAGCTTCGATGGTACGATTAATCTCGACGAAGGTTCCATACAAACCTTTATTCCCTCCGGTTGGACGATGGCGGGGGATTTGAACTTTACGAATGGCGGTGACTACTTCGCCTCAAGTGGGACGATAACCGTCACAGGAAACGTCCACGTATCTGGCGGCACTTCGCAAATGACTTCGAGCGTCGTATTCGCCGATGGCTCGACGACGACAATTCAGGATGCGACCGATGTCTTCAGGATCAACGGCGAAAAGACTGTCGAGGCCGGAGCGCAATTCACTGGCGATGGGTTGCTGCAAAACAGCACCAACGGCGACCTTACGCTAGCCGATGGTGCCAATGTGCAAGTGCCGTTCTTGAACGCGGCCGGCCTGACAGGAATTTTGGCCGACTTGTTCATCGAAGATGGTATCGGTCAGGCACAGGTCCTCACATTCGATCAGACTAGTCGAGGCCAGTTATTCATCGAAATCGCCAGCGGTTCGCAACACGACCAACTCAACGTGGATCTCACGGCGTTTATCGATGGTATGCTACAGGTCGAGTTGTTGGGAGCGTTCAACCCTGCGGTTGGCGACGCGTTTACGATTCTTACCACAGGCACCGGCGTGTTTGGCAAATTCGACAACAGCGAGTCGTCACTGCCGGAGCTGCTTGGTGGGCGAAAGTGGTTTATCGACTACGGCGACAATGATGTCACGCTGCGCGTGTTGTATTCCGCCGACGCCGACAACGATGGCGATGTCGACGGTGCCGACTTCTTACGCCTCCAACGGAGGAATCCGTCACTCATTGCCGCTTGGCAATCGCAGTATGGATTGTCGATCCCTGCCTTCGCCACGACGCAAGCAGTTCCCGAGCCCGCAACCTCCTCACTTGTGCTCGCCGTTATCGTGCTGCTGAACATGCGCCGGCAAGGCGTCTGACGGCTCCACATGACGTGCTCGATTCAGGCTCGGAACCGAGAAAACTGGCATATTTTCGGTTTTTTCCGAGTTTCTTCGAATTCATCGCTTTTCTCCGTCGGATGCCACCCGCTCGTGGTGAGACGTCCCGTAGACGAAACTTGCCGCCTATCACAACAGCGGCTGAAACGCACATTCTGGAGAGAGAACATGTCAACCAAAACGCACATCGTCGCAGCCCTCATCAGCCTGGCAACCATGCAACTTGCACTAGCGGCACCACTCTACGAGATCAAAGATCTTACGCCCGACGGCTACTCGACCTCGATCGCCTATGACATAAATTCCAGCGGCGATGCTGTCGGTGTTGCTGGAACGTTCGCATCAGGTTCACTCGAAGAAGCCTACTTCTTCTACGATCACTCGGAAGGCACCTCGACCGTTTTTGGCGTCGGGACCGTTCTGCCACGCGGAACAATCACAGGCTCTGGATTTCGCGAAGCAGCGATCAATGACCTTGGACAAATCGCCGGCACCGCACGCTTCGTGGGTGGAGTAACTCAACGTCGTGGGTTCATTTACAGCGGTGGCGCCAGTGGATCGTTTACCAACTTGGGAATACTCGCCGGTGCGACGGCTACGGGAATTCGGCCCGAGTCAGACGCACTAGACATCAACAGCTCAGGCATCGCGACCGGCACTGCGACCTCAGGAGCGGGCACGATCAACAACGAAGGCGACAACATCGACGTCTACAAAGGCTCGGCCGCGCCGATTTCCGACATCGACGACGACATCACGGTTGCAACCCGTCAAGACCGTGGTCGCGCACTCAACGACGCGGGTCTGGTGGTTGGCTCGAACCAAGATAGCAAGGCAACCCTGTTTGACGGACCGGCAGAGACTGTGCTGCTGGCCGGCACTTCGTTCGCCAGCGACGCGTCCGACGCGACCGACATTAATGAATCGGGCCAAGTCACGATTTCGACCAATCAGACCAACTCGGCGCTGATCTACAACTCGTCCGATAGTTCGGTAACGACGATTCCGCAGATCGGCACGGGCAATCGCATGTCCGCCCAAGCGATCAACGAAAGCGGCGACGTCGTCGGCAAAGGTGACCGTAGTACTGGTCTCAGTGGTCAGGCACGTGGCTATGTTTACGATGCCGAGGACGAGGCGAGCTACATCCTCGAAGACCACATCCTTGATCTTTCCGTTCCAGCTGTGCCTGGCCTTGGCGATTGGGGAAGTCTTCGTACGGCGTGGGGCATTAACGACGATGGTTGGATTGTCGGGGTTGGCGAACGTCGTTTCACAGGTGCATCGTTTCCCACCAATCGGGCTTACCTGTTGATCCCCACCGTCGCGCCGCCTAACGGTGACATCAACGGCGACGACGAATACACCGGCGTCGATTTTTTGGAGTGGCAACGCGGCGTTGCTTCTGGCCTGTACGACGCCGGCGACCTGGCCGACTGGCGAACGAACTACGGTGGCGGCTCTTTGCAAGCCAGCATCACAAGCGTGCCAGAACCATCAACCCTGGCACTGGCGATGCTGGGTGCCCTGGCCATGCTGCGAACGCGACGCAGCTAGCGGCGTGACCAAAACCGAGCCGAGCCGGGTTAACAACGGGCAGTCGAAGCGCGACAGAGCGCCTCGCCATGTCCGTGGCTGGCGCGATTCAGTTCGGTGTCTTGCTTTCATGTTAAGGCTCCTTCCCATATTGTCCTCGTGGCTGGTCAGAACACGTGGTTCCATCGCTTGTCGAGTCTACGATAATTGACTTTTTCGAATCCCTTTTTTGTCCATCAAACGGAAACCGACGGTCAAAACGCCAAAAGTCGGGCCGTCTTGCTCAGCGTCCGCGCCGCAAGTCGTGGCTGCTGAGAGCTTTGCGTCATCACCCACCATTCTGGCGCGGCGAGTTTTGTCATTGCGTACCTCCTCGTTCCTGTAGTTACTGAGATCATTGTTGCGTTAATCGCTTAACACCAAAGGCTTTGCGTTTCTGTCACGAGTCGCAAGCGGTTTCGGACAAAAACACGCCCCGACCATTTGGTTGCAACCGAAGGCGCTGCCAACTGCAAAGCAGCTCGTCTTCGGACGTTGTCGCTCGACCATCACCGCCATACGATTTCTGAGCCAACTGCAGTTTACTTGATTAACTGGCCCAATTTCAAAAAGAAAATCTATGCCGTCATGGACGCAGTGCATGTTTAGGTGAGGGTCTGTCTGACATTTCTGGGTGGCAGCGTTGCCGGCGAGGAGGCTGGCGAAAGTTTGACGTTACGTGCCAATGTGCCGACTCCAATTTCGCGCAAGCGTCGTGGTTGTGTCAGAGGAGTTCGACCAACCGACTGCATCTCGGCTCGTCAAGAATTTGATGCGTCGATGTCCACCGGAGGCTGAATTTCTGCTGCTCTTCGAGGTTCATCGGTCGATGAAGCTCGTGCCGTTACGAACTCGAAGATT
The DNA here is from genome assembly GCA_965228965.1 of Bythopirellula sp. Taxonomy (GTDB): domain Bacteria; phylum Planctomycetota; class Planctomycetia; order Pirellulales; family Lacipirellulaceae; genus Bythopirellula. The sequence goes on along the minus strand of OZ245849.1, from coordinate 1,710,929 downwards.
CCAAGCTTGGTAAGTCCCACCGCTGGATATCTGAGAGCAAAATAGCGCAAAACTCCTACCTCTATAAGGGCTACCGCGTCTAGTTGATTTGGGGTAGTGCCGGACCTATACTAAGGCTCCTCATCTGAAGCACCTTCTATTCTCAAGAGTCGGCGGAGGCACCGAAATACCCGTTTTGGAGAATACAGATACGCCTAGGACAATCGTGACTGGAATTTCGTTCCTCTGCCTCGTTCTTAACGCCTCCACTGTGTACTGCTCGTGTGTTCTTCCATCTAAACTCTCAAATATTGAAGGAAACAGGTTATGACACACTCTCGGTTTTCCACTCTGAAGCACTTGAAAACGTTCGCAACGGTATCATTCTGCCTTTTATGGGTGCCGAACGCGACTCAAGCCAACTTAGCTTCGCTTACGGGCGGGACGGTTTCCGTTGCGCATTCGTGGACGGGTACACCGATTCCCGGACACAATGGCGGAAGCAACTCGGGTAGCAACACTCATGGTGCGACTTTTCAGGCGGTTGCCATCTCTAGCACACCGGGTAGTGTGGCAAACGTTGGCGCAGCAGATATCAACCAAGTTGGCAATGTGTTCGTTTTTGAGTTGAACGTCAATTGGGGAACTACTCCGCCAGTACCCGCTGGAACGCGAACCTTCACGCTTAGCTCCACTACAGACGAGGGATTAAGCCTGTCTTCCGCCGCCAATTGGTCGAGCAACCATTTCAATATCGATCCAGACTTTCCGTATACGGTATTCGAAATTCAAGATATCAGTGGGGGAGGACCAGCAATCGACTTGCTCGCTGCCCCCTTGTTGTCGGGGACACTCAGCGCTGGAAATTATAAGATCTATGCGGAGGCCTCCGGTCAATGGAGCTTCAGTGGTACCGATTTCATCAAGCGGAATGACATGCAGCTGAGCTTCCAGGCCGCAGCGGTACCTGAGCCTAGTGCTTTTCTTGGTGTTGGCTTAATTGCCAGTGGCATTATCGTGCGGCGTAAGAGCAGGCTGATGTCTTGACACGTTCGGTCACAAACTCCGCCAGGCCATTGCGAACTCAAGCCTGCCACCGGCGGCAAATCACGCTAACTGCACCAGGAGTGAAACTCCGCCGCGAGTTAGGCGTTTACCCCAATCTGCTGAGATAGATGCAAGAAAGGTAGGATGGCGTGCTTACGCCCATCGTTCGCTCGTGATTGATGGGTGAACCTGTCGGTGGTAAGGTGTCGAAAAAGCGAGTTCACGTACCGACAGAACCACCCATCCTACTGACTGTTTGCTGCGCAAAACGGGGGATCAGAGGTAATTTAGCGCGGATCCCGTATCTGCACAGGTCGATGAATCCTCGCGCAGTTACGAACTCGACGATTCCAAGCTCGGTGAGTCCCTTCGATCGTGGAATCGGCTGCTGAGAAAGATGCCTCAGCCGGTGAAGCTAGGCACTTCGATCACTCCTCAACGATAGAGAATCCGACTCGTGACGATGTGGGAAACGATCGTGTCTCCCCGTTTGATGCAGACACCCGACGTACCGGAAAGGGGATTACGATCATCAATGGAGCATTCGTATTCCCAGATCTGGTCACCATCGGTGATGAGTGACCTCAGATGCTTCCAATCTGATTGAACTGCTTCCCAGTCACGGCCATCGCAATCTTCCAGCGATAGCTCGCAAGTGAGAATGAGCCACGAATAATCCATTCACGCTGTGCCTTGCTGCTTAGTTTGTTGCCAGATGGGAACTCTCTGTAGAGGCAGGCTTTTACAGTTGTGCCAGGTTAACCGCCCGGCATCGGGAAATCTAGGCAACCTGTCAATTCCACTAGAGGAGAGTCCCTCCGCTTGTGGAAACTGGATTTCGAAAAAACTACACACGCCGATGAAGCTGGAGATCGGTTGGGTATACTGAGCTAGTAACTCGATTCGGGCTCAGCTCAACTAATGCGAGGTCAAAGGAATGGGTGTGCTCTACACGGTGTGGAATCTGAACGCCGAAATGCGTGGCTATCTCGATGACCTCGGAGTTTCCTATCCGATGGGTGAACTATCACGCAAGCCGCTGTTAGCAGAAATCGTCTCTACTCTGGAGGAACTCTCGCAGTATGAGTCCACGATTACGGACAACGGAGTCGGCAACCGGTGGGGAGCGTCAATTAGAGACCGTAACCCTGACGCGGGTGGAAGATGGACACAACTATCGATTTCAAAACTAGCTCCATTAGATCAGCCGCAAGACATAGTTTTCGAAAAAGGGTGGCCGGAGTTAATAGTTCACTGCTTGTGTCAATTGACTTCGCAATGCGGTGCACTGGTGCTGATTGCCGACTGTTGCGGCGATCCTCTGGTCGTGTTTCCAGACGCGGACCCAACAAGTCTATATGGCTCCTGGCAGCTTGCGTAACTCTACCGAGTTTCTGGACTTCCGTAAGCTGCTCAAGTATGGATTCAATCGACCATGGATCAAACCGACTTCTCATTACTCCTAGGTCTGTTGGTAGGGTCTAATCTCGGGGCACATGGTTTACAATGGTTTACGGAATGGTCACTGTGGATTTGCTATCCAACTGGAGGGTTAGTTGGGTTACTGGCATTTGCCACATTCACTTATGTTGCAATAGCATGGATTGGAGGGCGAACAGAGCGAAAGGATAAGGATAACGATGGCGTATAGCTTTCATATAACGCGAGGGCAAAGCGAGGATATCGTCGATTCTGACGGCGTTCTCTGTTCGCTTGAACTCAAGATTCATGAGCAGCTATTTAAAGCTCTGGACCGCCACGCTTCGAAATATCTACATCTCAGCACATTCAGAAATCACTACGAAGATGGTTTTGTTGGGCACGAATCTCTCGAACATCTGATTGCTGAAATCGAGCTTGCCACATCACACTTCGAACGTAGATCCCCGTTCAAACCATTCTTCGAAAACCTCCACGTTCTCTGTGTTCTGGCGTTGTCACGCGATGGCAGCATTTCGGCTTTCTGTGACTAGGCTTGTGCTTTCCGATGAACCTCGACATAGCATGAGTTGTACACCACTTAAGGAATTCTCGTTTTGAGATTCCACACGAGGAGTGAACCGCCGCTTGTGGAAACTGCGAGTTGCCAACTGCGCGAAGAGTGAAACTCCGCCGCGAGTTAGGCATTTACCCCAATCTGCTGAGATAGATGCAAGAAAGTAGGATGGCGTGCTTGCACCCATCGTTCGCTCGTGATTGATAGGTGAACCTGTCGGTGGTAAGGTGTCGAAAAAGCGCGTTCACGTACCGACAGAACCACCCACCCTACTGACTATCCCATGAAACCAACTGGCCTAGAATCGTCTGATAAGCGTCGCGTGACTAGGATTCGCCATGCTCATGATGCTTGCAAAATCAATGGGCTACGTGAACAGATGCTTTCTGAAGGCACTGTGTGCCTCGAAGTAGAGAAGGTGTTTGCCGACCTCTCACAACTCCATGATTTTGAATTCCTGGAAGAGCTCTCGGTTCGGGAGCTCAAGCGTGGCATTGCCGCTATAGGCAGTCTTGAGCATTTGACTCAACTATCACTTTGGGAGATTCGTGCACTTGATTCCACATTTGTGCGAACACTTCGGTCGCTACAAAAACTTCACTGCCACGGGGTGAAATTCAAACAGTTTTGTTTGCCCTCAGTGCCGAATGCGTTGCGAAACATGACACTCCGCGTTTGCAATGGATTTGATGGTGAACTCGACGTTTCCAACGGTCCTGGCCTGGAGTCTCTGTATGTAGAAGACTGTGGCCACATTGCTCGCATCTCTGACTGCCAGGCTCTTGAAAACCTGAACCACGTTACCATCTCCAATATTCGCGACTTAGAGTCTCTTGCGGGACTCTCAGCGGCACCCAATTTAAAATCGGTCATCGTACAGCTAACTCCGAATCTTCGTGTTAGTGAACTCGAATGGATGCTGAGCCACCCATCACTCGTACATATTTACCCATTGCTAGAGCAAAGTATTAAGTCATCCAAAATGAAAGAGGTTTACGAAATGCTTTCTCCGAGATTTGGTGCGGACATCTTTGACCAAACCGACTGGATGGAGGCCTGGTATTGAAAATCTGTTCCACTTGTCATGAAGGCCTTACCGCTAGATGACGGCAGAGTCCATGTTTTTGCTCAGCTTGAAACAGCAACAAATTCTCTAAACCATGAGTGACCCTGATGGGTCGCTAGTAACATCTCCGTTCGAGATGGCGGTGGCCAACTGCGCGAAGAGTGAAACTCTGCCGCGAGTTAGGCATTTACCCCAATCTGCTGACGTAGATGCAAGAAAGGTAGGATGGCGTGCTTGCACCCATCGTTCGCTCGTGATTGATAGGTGAAGCTGTCGGTGGTAAGGTGTCGAAAAAGCGAGTTCACGTACCGACAGAACCACCCATCCTACGGACTATCTAATCGGTTTATTGAGCCTCTAATTCTCTACCCGGCAGCAGAAGTGATAGAATCGCCTTCACTATGATCGAATCGAATGGTGAACGCCGTGCCATCAATATCTCGGGTGACGTTCCGATTACCGTTGAGAGCTTGAATGAAGATTTACTAAGTTTGGGCGTTGAATTTGGCATGACATTGCTGGTTCACTCGTCCCTGAGTTCACTTGGTTGGGTTTGTGGCGGCTCTGTTGCAGTCGTCTACGCGCTGGAGTCGGCGTTAGGGCAAAATGGAACGCTGATCATGCCAACTCATTCTGGTGACCTTTCTGATCCGAAAGATTGGTGTAATCCCGCTGTGCCTGAGCTGTGGTGGAATATGATCCGGGACAGTATGCCAGCATACAACCCGGCTCTTACGCCATCTCGAGGAATGGGAAGAATCCCAGAGACTTTCAGAACACAGAGTGGCGTAGTCCGCAGCGGTCATCCACAGGTGTCATTTGCCGCTCGCGGACCGCAGGCGAACCAGATAGTAAACGACCACTCGTTACAATTTGGACTGGGAGAAGGGTCTCCGTTGTCTCGAATTTACGACCTTGGTGGATGGATTCTACTGCTGGGCGTCGACCATAGCTGTAATACGTCACTGCACTTGGCTGAGCATCGAACTAGAGTCGCAACTAGAAACACGATCAGCACCGGGGCCCCAATGCTCAATCACGGGATACGACAATGGTGTGAGTTTCACGATCTTGACCTGGATTCAAGTGACTTCTCCTCGATCGGTGAGGAATTTGCAAATGAGTCCGGGCTCGTCAAACGGGGGCGCGTTGGGCGCGCCAACGCACTGTTGATGCCGCAGCAAGCACTCGTAGACTTCGCGGTTCGTTGGATGGAAGCTAATCGTTAAGCGAACAATAGCGACGCCAAACGAAAGTCAGGCCCGGTCTACATCTTATGCGAGCGGCGCTGTGTGTTACCGTGCTTAGTTGGTTCGACGATGAAGCTGAACGCGTTATTCTGTGCCGCCCGTTGCTTCGTTATCCAAGAAACACGTAGCACAAGGTGCCCAACGTGGCGAGGAGCAAGAAACTCAGACAGCCCCAACAAACTCTTCGAAACAACGCATGTTCTCCTGAGCTACTCAATGCGTTGATCCAAGTCTTCCCTTCGCTTGTATCGTAAAATGAGCGCGGAACTATTAGGCAGGCGGCGTACATTCCGACGCAGGCACCTATTATGAAAACCGCAAGTATTCCGACATATGGCAACTGGTCGTCGATTTCATCTCGGAGTCTGTCGGAAAGATAGCTAAGCGAGTAGACACAACCGCCAACGATCATTGCCAATTGAATTTGACGTGAATAACCCATGAACCGTTCTCGTGTCGTGAGCCCCCACAAAGATCTTTTAAACCCTGACGCAGCAGTGGCTACTAAGGAAAAACAATCTGGCAATTGGGCAACGCTGCCTGCAACTCATTCACACCTCTCGCCGTTACTCCTGGGCACCTCTGTAAGTGCACAAATCGTAATCTCTGCATGCCGCTTAGATGCTGCAATCCGGCGTTTGTCACCTTGGTATCATTTAGCGCAAGTGTATCGACCTGTGTCAGCTTACCCACCAGCCTCAAGTCATTGTCAAGAATCCGAGTGCCTCCCAAATTCACAGACCTAAGTTGCGGGCAATTTGCAAGTGCCGCTAGTGCTTCATCCAAAATAGGTTTACGTACCAAGAAACTAACATCTCTAAACGTGCCATCATCTGAATGGCTGGCCCTTATGCCCAAATTCAGCCACTTCTGTTCCTCTGCCCGCGACAAACGCTGTTCCCGAAGAGCTGCTGCATAAGGACACATTGCCAGTAGCAGAAGTACTAGTGTTCCCGCTATCACCAAAAATCGTCGTGTAGATATCGGCTCAACATTTGGGACGTCGACATTCTCGAACACACTTTCCCTATCGTCCAGACGTTTCACACGGTATCCCATTTCTCGTAGCACGAGCAAAGACACCAAGCTAGTTAGATGAAACGACACTACGACCATTAGAACTTCACCACTATCGTCAGTGCTCAATTTTCCTTGTACGATATAGAGCACTAGTAGCGCCACACCCCACACAAGGCATGCCGGAATCAGAGTTCCCAATAATCGCCTGAATTGTATTTCCCGATCCATTATTGCGCCAACAAGGAAGACAATTGGCAACGAAAAGAAGCAAAGCATCGCACCAACTGCTGCCCCCTCTCCCAATTTCCCGAACGGAAATCCTTGGCTTCTATCTATCCAGGAATCCCTAAAAAGAAAGAGTCCAGCGAACAGCCCCGCAGCCATCAGAGTTTGCCACGCAAACAATCGAATTAGTGAAAAGCGGTTATTGAGATTAGAATCGGTGCCCTCAACTGGCATCGCCCCAACAATGCGCGAGTTCCGGAAGAACCGGATGGGCCACAGCAGGATAAACAGAAAGGTAAACTGACAGAACGGTGATAGAATCACTCCCAAGGAATCTTCATTTAGTTGACCTGCTAGATTGAGCCAAGTTCCGAGTGTTACCGACAGCGAGACAAGACTCACTAAGAAGACTGTTTTGGGAAGTCGCAAAAATAATGTCTCTGAGCCGAACACCGCCCAAATCGCGAGCAACGCAGGCTGAGCGGCTACGATACCAACCCATACGAGAAATACTTGCCTACCTGACTGCAATGCCCCGATGTAATTCAGGGCAATATCACAGAACAGGAAAATGCCAACTAGCAATACAAGCAGAACACTTACGTGCCGCCGACGCATTTTCTATCTCTTTCTGCTCAAGGTCCTGAATCTCACTACCTATCATCACTGCCAAAAACTTAGCGAAGTTGTGCTGCCTAGACAACACTTTCCGAGCGCAATCGCCAATTGACCGCTTGGTACAATTGCATACCCGTGAAACACCAAGGGTACTTTTGGACTGTGTCATCTCTGCAGCATAATCACCCTCTTTCCGGACTGGAATGCAGACCGATTCCACCAACGAGTAGACTCGCCGACTGTGGAAGATGCTACTTACTAGCTGCGGTCGGTGCTTCTAAACGATTACGGTTTTCGTAGTTTGAGTCTTCATGCAGTGCGAGGATTCGAGGACGACGTATGGGCTCGATGATCTCGTTGGGAGCGGAGACCCCGAAATCGTTCGATGGCACGTTCGAGTCGTTGCTGCCACGCTATTCTACGGTTATGCAGTGGCAACTTGACAATTGCGGCCGTCAACACTCCACTTACCAGTACCGTGCGGCTCAGGTCAAACGTTACGAGCTTTGTTGATTGCCGACTCTGCTAGCCGTGCGCTTCTCATATTCGACGGCTTGTTCTTAGCATACGGTTCTTAGCCTATGGGGGGAATCGACGATGCGTCGGTACTCGGTGTTGGCCGCGATGGTTTGGGGTTTGGGTTCGCAACTCGCTAGCGCTCAGACGGTTGACTGGGCAGATGCGTTTCGTTTTCAGACGAGTGGTGGTTTTCAGAATCCGGGCGTGTACATCGGCTTCAATCCGCAGCCGGAGCCACCGGCGTATGTCACTCCGCCGGAGATTGATCTCAGCGAGTCCACACAACTGCGAATGACGATTCCTGACATAGGCGTGAGTGATGGCGGTGCGCAGATTTTGTTCGCGCTGCCGGAGGAGTTTGAATTCGTAGCGGAGGGTGAACCAGCGGGCGAGGCGTTTTTCTTTCAGGGAGTCGGACCGAGTCCGGTCAACATTCAATTGACGATGACCACCGGCTCAGGCGGCACTTCCGCTCCAGGTTCTTGGGTGGCGTTTAATCCACAACCGGAACCGCCTGCCGGATTCAATAGTATCGGCTTCGAGTTTCAGTTTACGTCCTTCTCTCCGGCAACCTTGGTTGTAGAGATTTTGGACGACGGCGTGGAAGAGCTTGCTTTCGAGCTGCTGCAAGCGGCCGACTTCGACACCGACGGCGATGTCGACCAGGTCGACTTGGCGTCCTGGGCCGAGGGTTACAGTTCCAATGCCGCTGGCGACGCGAACCTCAACGGCATCACCGACGGCGACGACTACTTGCGCTGGCAACGGCAATATACGGGACCGGCGGGATTGGTCGCAGTGCCTGAGCCACAGTTCACCGTCGTGTCGTGTTGTGTCTTGCTTGCATTCTACTCGGCACTCTGCCGGAGTCACTGATGAATAGCTTTGTCTACCCCCTTCGCGTCTGGTGTCTGCTGCTGGTTGCCACGATCACGCTACATGGAGCTCCAACAAGCCAGGCGCTCGACAACTTCTGGACCGGCGCGGTCAATGCCGATTGGCACGATGTGCGGAATTGGGAATTCCGCGCGCCAATTTCGCCATTGCCGCGCGTGCCTAACGAATTTGATTCGGCCGTAATAGGCGAGCCAAGCGGCGACATCGTGAGGCTTTCGGCAGACACCGGTCCAATTCGCGGGCTCATTGTTGGAAACGGCATTGGTTTGCTCAATCGGACGACTTTGTCAGCTGAAGGCTATGAGATCGCGGTCGAGAATAACGGCTTTGGCGGGACCGCGATTACGGGCAGCGCGACCGTGTCGCTGTGGCCCGATACAGGCGGATTGGCAGCTATATTAAGCAAAGAGCTGGATACAGAGACACTGTTAATGACTACCTCAGGAGCGCTGCTGCTCTACGACGGAAGTCAAGCAAGAGTTGACGGCCAAACCACCATGACTAGCAGCAGTCGTATCAGCAACAACTTCGCTGGTGGCGCGGGCACGATGTTATTCGCGGGCAACGTTTCGATGGATGCCGCCGTACTCGATCTCCGCGGGAGTATGGGAAGCGATCCGTTTTCCGGCGGCACAATGGTGACCGCTAGCAATGGCTCGAGCATCTGGATCGACCGTCTCCAGGCGTTCTCGGAATCGATCGAACTCGTATCAGGTACCTTTCTGGACGTGACCAACAACACGTTTATTGGCACGACGGCTCGCTTGGAGGTTGTCGACTCGATTTTTCACTCGGGCGGTAGCGTTCAGGTCGACGGCGGGATATTCAAGGTGGTCGATGACCAAGGTACCAGCACATTCACGCTGCCAGCTGGCGAGAGCTTCAGCGCCAGCAACGATGCCCTGATTGAGTTCGGTGATTCGCTCGACATAGGCAACGGTCAAACGTATACGTTGCGATCTGGCGCCGACCTGGTTTCGTCGGGGTTGTTTCCGATCAACGTGGGGGACTCCATCGGCACGGGCGTCGGCACGCTTGTCGCGGAAGGCGCTGGCACGACGCTCGATGTTCGAGGCCTTGATATCGGGGCGAACGTTTTGCCCGAACCGATGGTCACGATTCGTGACCAGGCGCACGCGACGATGCAGAGCCTGAGCATTGCGACCAACGCTACGTCGGGGGCGCAAGCGCTTCGCGGTCAAATGATAATCGATGCCGAAGGTTCCGTGCATGTAAGCGCTAATGTAACCATCGGTACTAACAACGAGCTTGGCGGTGGCGGAATCCTGGCCTTAGCCGCTGGTGGATCGTTGACTCAGTTTAATACGGGCAGCACAACTTTGGGCAAAAATGGCTCCGGCTACGGGCACCTGTTTGTCTATGGTGGATCTCGCTATGTGAGTGGAACGGGGCCGTTTGAGATTCGCAGCTCAGGTACGCTCGCAGTGAGTCGTGGGTCGACACCTGGTCGCGTCGAAATCAACGGTCCGCTCACCGTCCAAGGGGAAGTGGACGCGATGGGGATCCTCGAAGTTAACGCACCGATGACGATCGAAGGAGGAACCGTGGAGCTAAGTGATGGCGAGATGCACGTCGAATCAGTCGCCTTCGCTGGCGGCGGCGAATTCAACTTCACAGGCGGTAAACTGAGTGTGGGTATCTACAACGGCAGCCTCACAAACGGTGGCGGTACGCTCGCTCCCGGCGACAGCGCAGGCAATACGACGATCGTCGGCGACTACGTGCAACAATCGGACGGAGCGATTGAACTGGAGATCGGAGGTACGGGCATGGGCACAACGTACGACTTCGTTCAGGTCAGTGGCAATGCGATTTTGGACGGCGAGCTATTGCTAGGAGTGATTGACGGGTTCGTCCCCGACGCTGCGGACACGTTCCTCGTACTGAGCGCGGGAGATTTGCTCGGAGTTTTTGACAACATCGCCAATGGCCAACGCCTTGATACGTTCGATGGCTTCGGTTCCTTTCAAGTGAACTACGGCATCAATAGCTCTTTCGATCCCGATCAGATAGTCTTGAGCGACTTTCAGATTACCGACGATGCTGACCTCGATAACGATGGCGATGTCGATGGGTTTGATTTCTTGGTGATTCAGCGAGACTTTCCGTCGCTGATTCCGTTATGGCGCCAACAGTATGGCGCGGAGGGATTGGTCGCAGTGCCTGAGCCCGCCGATTCTGGGCTTATCTTTACTGGCTTGGCACTGTTTGCTTGCTTAAGGAATGGCGCACGGACATAATTCTGTGTGATCAGGTTGGTGAGACTGTCGCTTAGTCGCTGGGTGAGATGGTCTTCACCGCCAGACGTCGCTTTTCTGCTGCCTGTGGTATTCCGCTGCTAGGGAGGAAGCTTCAATGTGCTGTATGCGTCTGTTGAATGTCGTGCTGGTCGTTCACGCCTTCTGGTTGCCTGGCAATGTTGCTTGGTGCATAGGCACGACACCGCCTTCGTGGAAGCCACGAGAAGTGGTTGCCGATGAGATTTCAGATGAACTCGAACACTTTGGCCAGGACCGGCTCTTGGCCTACGATCACCATGGAAATCCAGGTATTGCCTTTTTCGATGAAGTAAATGACAACCTGCGGTATGCACGCCGAGTACCCGGCGTGGGTTGGGTGCATGAAACGGTGGATGCAACAGGTCTCGCCGGCGTTCATCCATCGTTGGCCTACGACCGCTACGAAAGACCCGCGATCAGTCATCAACGTGGCAGCGACCTGGGTTACTCGCGCTTCGACGGCACGGCATGGGTGACAGAGGCGATCGATACGGCTGGAACCGTCGGACGCTATTCGTCGCTATCCTTTGACCTTTTAGGGCGCGTGGCAATCGCGTACGCCGACACTACCAATTTAGGACTCAAGTACATTCACGATACCGATGGCGACTTTAGCCTTCTTGATGAGACACCGGTGCCGGTGAGCAGCGAAAACAACGGGGTGTTCTTCACTTCGCTGGTGTTTGATCATCGCAATCGACCGATGATCGCGCACACAGACCGCATCGACGACCTGTTACGCTTTTCCGTTGAAGAACCAGGAATCGGGTGGGTTACCACGACGCTCGCCAGCGGCCTTGGTGCCTCGGACGACCAGTCGCTGGCCATTGATCCCGACACGGGTTTTCCGGCCATTGCCTACTACAACACGGCGACATTTGACCTAATGTACTTGGAATGGGATGGTAGTCAGTGGCTTTCGACAACTGTCGACGAGATTGGCTCTGTCGGACGTTTTGCTTCTCTAGCGTTCGATCCAGCTGACGGGAACCCGGCCATTTCTTATCGAGATGACTCCAACGATGCTTTGAAGTTGGCGTGGCACGATGGAGTTTCCTGGCAGTCGCAGACCGTCGATTCGGTGGGCTCGGTAGGCGTGGGCACCTCATTGGCATTTAACGACTTTGGCTCTGGCTTCGCCTCGATTGCATACTTTGAAGCCAATTTTCCCAACGATGATACGCTCTACTTCATCGACGATCCTCCCGCGGCCGTTCCGGAGTCAGCGTCGGTCGTTCTCTTGATGCTTAGCGCAGTTATTTATCCGTCTAGCCGAGGCCTCTTCGCGCGAATCGGCTAAGTGCTTCAACCCAACCCAACAGAGACGATGTTGGCGCTTCGAATAATTTGCTCGTGTGTACTGCTCGCCGTGGCAACTACCAGCGCCGTGAATGCACGCGAAACGTACTATGTTTCCGACGTGGCGCTTGGAAGTGTTTGGCGCTTGGAAGACCTCAACGGCGATGGAGATGCGCTCGACGCGGCTGAGAAACTGCTGTGGGCAGACGGTTTTACTCGTGTCGCGGAGTTGGCCGCGGATGGTGACAGCCTATTGGCTGTCGAAGAAGGAATGAGCGACGGATCGAATCAGATCGTGCGGCTCACCGATAGAAATGGAGATGGAGACGCGCTAGACTCCGGAGAACGCCTCGTCTGGGCGGATGCCCTAGACGACCCGCGGAGTATTGCTCGTGACGATGACGGGAATTGGTATGTCACCGAGACCGATGACGACATCGTTTGGCAAATGGTCGATATCAACGGTGACGGTGATGTACTCGACGTCGGTGAGCAGTCCGTTTTTGCCGCGGGGATCAATGGCCCTGCGACGACGATGGTTCACGACGGAGGCATCCTTGTTGCGGCTTTCGCGGGGGATAGCATTCACCGCTTGGTCGATATCAATAACGACGGGGATGCTCTGGATGTCGGCGAAAACGTGATCATCACACCGACCTTCGATCAATCCTTGGGTCTGTTGGACGACGGCAACGGGGGCTTTTTCTTTTCTTCCCGTAGTGCTGATACGGTCTATCACGCCGTCGATCATAACGGCGACGGAGATATGTTAGATCTGGCGGAAGTTCTCTCTTACGCGGACGCGGTATTTGGGGATCTTGACGGGCCGTACGACATGGCCGCACACGAGTCGGGCGGATTTCTCCTGGCCGACCTGTTGGATGGCGAAGTGGTGTGGGTGCGTGATGCGAACGGAGATGACGACGCGCTGGATCGAGGTGACGTAACGCTGTTCGCTGACGGATTTGAATTACCGATCGACATCGTCGCGGTTAAGGTCTTGTCCGTCGACACCGAACCCGACGGCGATGTCGATGGAACCGACTTTCTGGTAATTCAACGAGACGATCCGACGTTGATTCCTGAGTGGCAGGCGCAATACGGTAGCGAGTCGGGAAGTCTTGCTGCAGGTCACACCGTTCCTGAGCCAATGACGACGGGACTCGTTCTGTTGTCAATTGTGCTTAGCCAGCTAGTACGAACGTGTCCTTGGATTCGTAATCGGTAAGCCTCGGCAACGAAGATCTTTGTTGACCGATAGGCATCATTCGTGCATGCTGAGGATCCTGCTCGAGGAACATTTTAGAGGGCTCGTCATGTCACCGTACCCTGCTGGTACCTGCGGCGCCGCTGCGCTCCTGTCATTCGTTTTCTTTGTGTCTCGTTATCGCGTGGAGCGACAAGCGGTTCGATTCGCGGTACTGCTCGTGAGCTTGATCCTCATCTCGGCAAGCGCTAGCGGTCAGACCTTCTACGTTGCCACCGACGGCAACGATCAGTCTGGGGATGGCTCCTTCGCAAATCCCTGGCAGTCGATTGGTGGTGCTTTGGCATCGTTGCATGATGACAATGTCGATGGAGCGACGGTATTGGTTCGTCCGGGAGACTATTTTGGACGGCAGAGTTTGGTGGGCACGTTCAATAGCGGCGTGACGGTCCGCTCAGAAGTACCCTATCAAGCGCGGCTACGGCATTCGAGTCAGACGGTCGTGGCGTATGCCAACAGCCGGGGGGCCAGCAACATTACCGTCGAGGGATTCGACATCGCCCACACCGGCGCGGGCGCATCGCCGCTGGTGTTTCATATCGACGGGGCCGGAGGCAATCAGGGAATCGGGCAGATCACCGTCCGCAACAATGTGATCCACGATAGCTACAACAACGATTTGCTGAAGATCAACAACGGCGTCACCGACATCGTTGTCGAAGGCAACATGTTCTACAACCAGACGGGCTCCGATGAGCACATTGACATCAACTCCGTTGAGGACGTGATTGTGCGCGACAATGTGTTTTTCAACGACTTCACCGGCTCGGGACGAGTGAACAACAACAACACGTCAGGCTACATCGTGATCAAGGATAGCAACGACGACGATGATCAATTCGTCGGCAACGATCGTGTGACGGTGCAGCGCAATGTGTTTCTGAACTGGGAGGGCAGCACCGGCGGAAACTTCGTGCTGATCGGCGAAGACGCCAAACCCTACATCGAGGCGCGGAATGTGATGGTCGAAAACAATCTGATGCTGGGCAACTCTTCGGAAGTAATGCGCGCTGCGTTTGGGGTGAAGAGTGGCGAAAATGTGACGTTCCGCAACAACACGGTCGTGGGCGACCTGCCTGCCTTAGCATATGCCATGCGCGTGAATGTCGAGAGTCCTGTAGTGACCAATGACGAGATCAACTTCTACAACAACATTTGGTCGGATCCGACGGGCACGATGGGCGCTTCGTTTGGCGGCAGCAACGATTTTTCGGACACGCCGGCGGGCGAAGTGGATCAATGGGAGTTGGAAAACAATCAGTATTTCAACGGCGGTGCGGCGATTCCGTCCAGTGCTAGTGAAACGATCAACTTCACCGACGATACGCGACGGATCGTGGGCGACCCCGGGCTACCTACGCAAGCCAATCTCGTCGTGCCCCGTTGGGATTCTACCGACGGTGAATTCGCTGACGGATCAGCGACCATCCGCGAGGCATTCGTGAATCTGGTGATGCGCTACGGCACGCCCTCGTCGACCAGCTCCGGTGTCGATCAGGCATGGGCCGCGCAGTCGCCGGCCGACGATATCCTCGGTAACCTCCGAGATGACACGCCCGACGTTGGGGCATTCGAGCTAATCGCAACGCCAGGGGCCGACTTCGACCTCGACGGCGACATCGATGGTGCCGATTTCTTGGCGATTCAGCGGAATAACCCTACACTGATCTCGCTGTGGGAGGCCGAATATGGCAACGCCGCAGGTACCGCTGCGAACGCCAGTACGGTCCCCGAACCGACTTGTTTTTGGCTGAGCGTTGGGTGTTTTCTTACTTGGGTCACCACTCTGCGGCGGGGATAGCCCTAGAGCAAGATTTTTTTTCTTGCGGTCCGGGGGACGGTAAACCACAATGCGGTGGTATTTACCGTGGGTCAAGTCTGCGCACTGCGTAATGACCGTTCGGCTAGAGTGCTTCTCAAAGCTCGATACGGTTGGTGCCTGCGGACAACTGATTACGAGTTGCTTCTTTGAGGACACCAATCATGAGCCGCTTCGCCAGCATTCTCTTCCCTTGCCTCTTTCTCTCTTTCTGTGCCACGGCGTATTACTCGCCAAGCCACGCGATCGACAGAGTATGGGACAACGGCGGCCCCACCAACTTCTGGGACGATGGTGACAATTGGGATCCCGATGGCGATCCTGCTCCGGCGGACAATGCACTCGTCGGTATTGGTGACAGTCCTGAAGTCAACACA
Organism: Bythopirellula sp.; assembly: GCA_965228965.1. GTDB lineage: Bacteria > Planctomycetota > Planctomycetia > Pirellulales > Lacipirellulaceae > Bythopirellula. The sequence goes on along the minus strand of OZ245849.1, from coordinate 1,695,250 downwards.
CTCGAGATTTTCGGCGAGTTGGAAAACGGCGGCACGATCAACATCACCACCGGCACCTTGCAGCCGCAAGGTGATACCGACAACACGGGAACGATCAACATCGGCGATGGTTCGGCGATTCGCTCGCAGCTGATTATCGGTGAGGGAGTGCTCCTGGACGGCGCGGGCGAGGTGATACTCAGAAACAGCGACGACTTGCCTGCCTCCAATGCTGTCCTTCGAGGCGGAGTCAGCACTGCCGCCATCAATGGTGTCGACCACACCATCCGCGGCGAAGGCTCGATCATCCAACATTGGCAGAACGAGGGTACGATTATCGCCGAAGAGACCAGCGGCGATTCCTCCGCCGTGCTGAGATTGGACAACACGACGTTTCTCAACAATGGCGAATTGCGATCGTCAGCGGGCGCGACAATCATTCTCAACTTTGTCACTTACTCCCAAGGCGCCGGTGGGCAGTTCTTCGCTGATGCAGACAACATCATGCTGACCGGCGTGACTTCCGTGTCTGGCGGCTCGCTCGAGACGGTCGGCGGCGGTGTGTTTGACATCAACGGGCTCATCACCTTGTCGGGCGTGACGGTCAACGCCCCGATCGAGAACATCAATGCGTCGGGAGATGGTCGGCTGTACGTTGATAGCAGTGGGATCACAAACAACTCCACGATTACTGTTGATGGCCAGAATCTCAGAAACGCCCAATTTGGATTCACTTCCTCTGGCACCCTCGGTGGCACTGGCGAAGTCGTACTCGTGGGAGGAGATGCCAACTCGTTCATTGGCGTTTTCCCGGGCGTGCCTGCTGAGTTTACGCAGGAAGCCAGTCACACGATTCGTGGCGCGGGCCGGATCAACAGCCGGATGATCAACAACGGCACGATCCGCGCGGAACCGGGCACCAATGGCTCGACACTGCTGGTCAACAACTTTCAAACCAACAACGGACTGATGGAGGCGGGAGCCGGAGCGACCCTGGAGTATCAGGCGAATTCGTCCAACACCACGCAAGGCGCCAACGGCATTATCCGGGCCGCGGACGGGGGCACCGTCATCTTTGAAACGACTTCCATAAATGGTGGCGCGATCGAATCGGTCGGGAGCGGCAAGGTATTCGTCGCGCAAGACGTGAGGGTAACAGACGTTGTCACCTCAGCAGAAATCAACGTGCAAGGAACATTCATCGATCTGATCATCGATGGCGATGCCTTCACCAACAACGGTTTGATTATGCTCAATGCAAACAACTTGAGCTTCGGCAGCACTCTCGCGTTTACGGAAGACGCAACGCTCGATGGTAGTGGGGAAGTCGTCCTTAACGCGACCGGTGGTACCTCGAGTCTAGCCTTCGCCTCCGGAACCGCTGCAGCAGTGGTCACGCACGAGGCCGATCACACGGTCCGCGGTGAAGGGAGTATCGAAGTAGACTTGGTGAATCGGGGCGTACTTGAAGGCACTTCTTCCACGGAGCCCATTACTGTCTTTGGTCGCCTCAGTGGAGCGGGTGCGATGGAAAACGTGGTGATTGCCGCCAACATTTTCACCGGCTTTGGAGTCCACGCACCGGGCGAAAGTACAGCCATCGTGCCTCTCGACGGGCTGTACGGCATCACCAATAGCGCAACACTAGAGATCGAACTCGGGGGCACTACGCCGGGGAGCGGACACGACCAACTCGCTTCGACGGGCGTGGTCGAACTCGACGGCATCCTCAACGTGTCGGTTGTCGATCTCAATAATGGCTATATTCCAACCGCTGGCGATCAGTTTGAAATCATCACAGCGATCGACAACTCGATTAGCGGTACGTTCGACTTCGAGAACTTTCCCCAGTTTGCCCTCGGTCACGAGCTGACCTGGCTGGCAGTCGACTATCAGCCGGGCGTGGTCACGCTGGAAATCGACACGGCAACGCCCTACGACGTCGATCTCGACAACGACGGCGATGTCGATGGCACCGATTTCTTGTTGATTCAACAAACCGACCCCTCGCTGATTCCGGCCTGGCGATTTGAATATGGCAGCGGACTGGGAGCTTTGGCAGCGCAGGTGGCTGTGCCGGAGCCTTCAACGTTGAGTTCGTTAGCAGCCATTTGCCTGATCGTATTTCTGCGAAGAAGTTCCAGTAGCTGATGATCAACACTCCTCCCGAGGTCCTTGGAATCTAGGAGATGACCGTGCTGCGTTGTGCTTTGTCCCTACTGTTCGCGATCTGGTTGGCCTCTCACGTATTTGCCGATGACAAAGAATGGGACAATGGCGGTGCTACCGAGTTCTGGGACGACGACGACAATTGGGACCCAGATGAAAAGCCCCAGCCGTCTGACAAAGCGATTGTCGCCGGAAATCCTGAGGTGAACACGCTGGAGATTTTTGGTGATTTGGAGAACAGTGGTACCATCGATATCACCGCTGGCACGCTACAACCCCAAGGAGAGGTGACCAACACGGGTACGATCAACATTGGCGATGGTTCGGCAATCCGGTCGCAACTGATCATCGACAACGATATTGTTCTTTCTGGCGGTGGCGAGGTCATACTCAGAAACAGCGACAATTTGCCCGCCTCCAATGCAGTGTTGCGCGGCGGATTCAACACCGCTTCCGTGAACGACGTTGGTCATACCATCCGTGGCGAAGGCTCGATCATTCAGAACTGGCAGAATGACGGTACGATTATTGCCGAAGAAACTAGTGGCGATTCTTCCGCCGTGTTGCGATTGGACAATACGACCTTCCTCAATAACGGCGAATTGCGTTCGACGTCCGGCGCAACGATCGTTCTCTCCGGTGCTGACTACTCTCAAGGCGCCGGTGGACAGCTCACAGCAGACACCGACAACATCACATTCACCGGAGCAACTTTCGTAACTGGCGGCTCTCTCGAAACGATCGGCGGCGGCAAGTTTATCGGCAATGGTCTGGTGACGTTGTCGAGCGTGACCGTCAACGCACCTATCGATAATACCAACACGTCCGGGGATGGCAGACTATACGTCGACAGCGCGCTCACGAACAATTCCACCATCACACTCGACGTGCAGGGCGGCACGAATTCCCAATTTGGTTTCACCACCTCCGGCACGCTCGACGGCACCGGGGAAATTGTACTTGTAGGAGGAAACACCAATACGTTTATCGGAGTCTTTCCAGGTATCCCACGCGAGTTTACGCAGGGAGCCAGTCACACGATTCGCGGAGCCGGCGGGATTGGCAGTCCGATCATCAACAATGGGACGATCCGGGCTGAGCCGGGCACCGACGGGTCGGTTCTGCGGATCAACACTCCCCAAACGAACAACGGACTAATGGAAGCCGGCGCGGGCGCAACGCTCGAATTTCAATCGAGTGTGTCGAATACCCTGCAGAGCGTTACCGGAGTGATTTCAGCGGCCACCGGTGGTGCGGTGGAATTCGAAAACACCGTGATTACAGGTGGCCGATTTGAAACAACCGGGACTGGAACTATGACCGTGACGTTCTCTCCCTTGACCGTCAACAACGTCATCAATGCCGGCAATCTCGATGTGCCGAGTTCAAGGACCCTGCGGGTCGATGGCGGCTTGCTGACTAACGATGGCACGATCACCATCAATAGTAACGGAGGGGCTGGCGTCCCCCGCTTCATGGCGTTGCAAGACACACTCCTGGACGGTGCGGGCGAGGTTGTTCTGGATGGCACAAACAATAACTCTCGCTCCGATATTGTGCCCAACGGATTCATCATCACCCACGACACGGATCACACGGTCCGCGGCAATGGACAAATCATTGGCATCGGCACGTTTGTCAACAGCGGTCGCGTCGAAGGTAACTCGGCTGCCGAGCCGATGCGCATCCGCACACGCCTGGAAGGCACTGGCACGCTGAAAGATGTCTCGCTCGACTTTGACTCGTCGCGGACGGTGCACGCTCCGGGAGATAGCGTGGGGACGGTGCCACTGGAAGGTAGTTACGCGATCACCCACAATCTGGTGAGTCTCGAAATTGAATTGGGTGGCACCACACCCGGCGGCGCGCACGATCAGTTGACCTCGACGGGAACCGTCGCACTCAACGGAATACTAGACGTCGCGCTCATCGATTTGGACAACGGCTATACTCCATCGGCTGGCGATCAATTCGATATTATTACCTCATCGATCAACGGGATTTCGGGTACCTTTGCAACGGAGACCTTCCCCCAGTTTGCCCTCGGTCACGAGCTGACCTGGCTGGCGGTCGACTATCAGCCGGGCGTGGTCACGCTGGAAATCGACACGGCAACGCCCTACGACGTCGATCTCGACAACGACGGCGATGTCGATGGCGCCGATTTCTTGTTGATTCAACAAACCGACCCCTCACTGATTCCGGCCTGGCGATTTGAATATGGCAGCGGTGTGGGAGCTATGGCAGCGCAGGTGGCTGTTCCTGAGCCTTCAACGTTGTTGCTGCTCTCAATCGCTCTGTTGAGTTTTTGCCGAATACGCGAAGCGTATAGTCAGCCTAACCAAACAAGGAATTCGTGGTATGAACCGTACACGTTTATGTGCTAGTGTAATTAGTCTGTCCGTGATACTCCTTCGGTCGTTGCCCATGGTGGTTGCCCAGGATTGTATCTGGGACGGTAACATCGACGACCGTTGGCTCGGTGTCGGACCTGGGCCGGGCTTCGCTACAAATTGGTCGTGTCCCGGACCGGACGATCGATTTCCGACCGTCGACGACAACGTTCTGATCGACGGAACAGTCGTTGCCGACGGCCCCGCCGTTCAATCGAGCAACAACATGAGCCTCAACACGGCCTCGCTACTGTCGATACACGACTCCACGGTTCAAATGACGGGCACTCTGCTGTTCAACCAAGGCCAGATCATCGTCGGCGATATGGACACCACCGGCCAAGCGGTGCTCCGCGTCGCAGGCGGCGCATTGATCCAAGCGAACATTTCGGCGGAGATCATTCTCCGTGAATCCGGGATCCTCGAAAGCGCGCTTAACGACACCCCAGTCGCCTTCGGTGCCAATCACTTCATCAACGGTGAGGGTGAGATCACCGCACGCTTCGAAAACCGGAACGTGATTACCGCCCGAGACGAAAACTCCGACGGCCAAGCGACTATGACAATTCGACCAACCACCGGCGGTGCCCAGGCGCTGCCCCGTTTCAATACGGGCGTGATTCAGTCGTCCGACACGGGAGACTTATCGATTACGCTGCATCTAAACCAAGAGAACTTGGACGATCCCAACGACCCTGGACAACTGATCGCCGACACGGGATCCATCAATCTGAACACCTCACGCATCGTCGGCGGTTCGCTCGACTCGATTAATGACGGCGAATTTCTGGCCAACGACGGCACGCTAGTTTTCGACGGCGTAGCGCTGAATGCGGTACTCCGCAAGTCGAACGTCAGCACCGGCTCTCTCATCAGCATCGAAAACCGCACGTTCACCAACAATGGCACGGTCGAACTGGAAGGGTCGTCGGTGGTCCTGAGATTCACTACGTCCGAGACCCTCGACGGAAACGGTGAGATCCACATGCTGACCGAAAACCTCGGAGGGGTCGGATCACGGATCCGATCTTCACCTGACATTCAAGGAACAATCGGTCTGCAGCAGAAGATCCGTGGCGTCGGCGCAATCGAAGCCGATCTGGTCAACAACGGCCAGATTATCGCGGTGCCCGAAGACGGGACAATCTTGCAATTGACGGGGAGCCCGAAGATCAACAACCGCTTGATTGGTGCCGAAGCGGGCGCGACACTGCAGATCCGCACGACTTCGGTGACGCAAGACGACCCGAATGCCCACATCTTGGCCGATGAGGGAATCATCCAACTTTCCGGCGGCTCGATCATCGGGGGTCGGATAGAATCGAACGGCGCTGGCCACGTCACCATCACCGGTTCTGGTTTTCTTGACAACGTCACCAACAACGCGCCGATCGACATCCCCAACGGTAACAACACACTATTCATCCGCGGCGGTTTGTTGATCAACAACGACACGATCACGGTCGACGGCGTGTTTCGCTTCGACGAAGACGGTGCCGTCAGCGGCACAGGCGAAGTGGTGCTGCCCGAGCCGGGGCTCAGCTCCCGCTTTCTGGTCGACGACGGCGTCACCGTCACTCAGGTTGCCACGCATACAACGCGCGGCGAGGGACAGCTCGTTGGTCAGGGCCGCGACGACTCGACCTTTATCAACCACGGTCGCCTCGAGGGGGAATCGGCCGCTGATCCGCTAGAGGTTCGCGCCATCCGACTCGAAGGTGCCGGAGTGCTCGACGACGTGATGATCGGTTTCGTCGCCACGCACGCGCCAGGCACGAGCACCGGAATCGTCCCACTGGAAGGAAGCTACGAAACCGCCACGACCGCCACCATCGAAATTGAGATCGGCGGAACGACGCCAGGCACGGAACATGATCAACTGGATTCGTCCGGCACTGTGAATCTTTCGACCGGCACGGCGCTCGATGTCGTCATGCTCGATTTGTCCAACGACTACACCCCCGCGGCTGGCGATCGGTTCGACATCATTGTTGCCTCAGCCAACGACATTGTCGGTACGTTCAACAACAGCGAACTTTCATTTCCCGAATTCGGTTTGGGGCATTTCCTCACCTGGCAGCCGATCGACTACAGTGATCCGCGCAAAGTGACGCTCGAAATCGCCACGACGTTGCCGTACGACGTCGATTTGGATGACGATGGCGACGTCGATGGATTCGACTTCTTGCTGATCCAGCGGACCGACCCGTCGTTGATTCCCGTGTGGCAGTATGAGTACAACCGCGCGGCGCTCGTGTCGTCGGCTGCAAGCACGATCCCGGAGCCGACCAGTGCGGCATTGCTTGGTGCTCTGGTGCTCGTTGCATCGTTTGGTCGACCGTCACATTTGCGTTTCGTGCATCCGAGTTAGTCCTCGATCCACATGCTGCTGGTCTAGTAGTTGCGTTCTAGACCCACGAACAGGCCGTGCAGGATCAGATCGCCACCGGTCGCCAGAATTTGGACATCCTGAATTCCACGCAAGTCCTGATAAATTTGATGCGTCGGGAGCGCGACCCCCGTGACACCAATCACGCGGTAGTCGCCCCGCACTCGCCAGTGACAGCCCAGACGACAGGCGAGGCCCGCTTGGACTTCGGCGATCGTGGCGAGATCTTCCTTACTCGAAGCAATGTCCCAAGCAGCGCCCAGGTTCGGTCCATTGTTGATGGTCGCGATGCCAGCGGCTCCGCCAATGGTCGAACGCGCGTCTGCACTGTTGACGAACACGCCAGCCTTCGCGCCAAACGTGAGACTCCAACGCGAGGCGCCGAGCCGACGGTCGGCCAGGGCACCAAACTGCACGCCGAACAAGTCGTTCTCCACGTCCATCGTGTAGTACAACTCTTCGACGGCTCCGGTGAACGCCGTGTCGATCGTATCGGCGGCAAATTCCAGCTCGTCGCCAAGGCGAAAGTAGCGAAATCCGGCTAGCCCACCGAATGTCCAACAGCTCGATGACGCCCCGGCACAGCAAAGGCCCCAGATGTGGTTCAGTTCGATGTTGTGAATCTCCGTCTCCCGACGCAGCCGGTGGACCATCGCGTTGTCGACGTAGATATTGGCCGGGTTGCCGTTATAGTCGAGCTGATCGAAGTTGAAGATGCCGTTTAGGTTGCCAGTGACCTGGCTCGGATTCGCGAAAGCGAAGCCATCGTCAGGAAAGATGCCCCAGTACACGGCTTCGGTTCCGCGATTGGTACACGCATTCCAACACATCAGATGAGCTTCGACGCCCGGGGCATAGTCGAAGTTGGTATCTCGCGAATCAAGCAACTGGAACGATTCGTCAGCATCGTCGTAGGAGAAGGACCGATGGTTTTCGTCCTCGCGATCGAGAGCCAACACACCAATTGACCCCAACCAGCGAATTGGCGACGCGACCGCCACTCCGCAACAATCACATCCACAACAGCCCGCGCCTGCGGAACCGACCAGCGGTTGATCACAGCAACCACCGACCGTGCGATCATTGACGGGCGAAGACGGATAGCAAGCACACGAGTTGCAAGGCCCGCTCGGCTGGAAACTGGCCCCAGTGCCGTGACGATGGCGGAGGCCTGCCACTTCGTACCGCGGCGATTCAGACCATGCCGAAAAGGCTGGCTGATACGTCGAGTATTGGGACTCCAGCGACGGTTGCTGAGCGCCGGCCCCGTTTCCCCATGGAGAAAACTGTGCGGATGCGTGCTGCACCGCGGCCGAGAGCACGAGAATCGAAACTACAAGAAAGCCGATAGGCGCGCAGCGAATGCGCTGTGTGCGTGCAGGCATGGTCTTCCTCCCTGAAAACTAGCCGATACTCAACAAGTTTGATTTCGTCGCTGCAGTTGACGACGTCAAACTGCATGTGTCTCGAATCGGCATGGTGCCAGGGCGTAAGTGCATCATTCCGTCCAGTTTGATTGGGGTCGGAATTCGCTGTCCGGATACGACCGCTATAACCGGCAGGGTCACATAAAACTCGCTTATCGGCACAGTCAAAATCCAGCCGTCCCGGGACCTACCAACGTCCAAATCAGGGCTGCGATCTCCCGTTTTCGCGGAGGCGATTCGCAAGCGAAATCCTGCCTGTCTTCTGCAAGTTGAGTTATCATAAAGTTTGTCGCTCCTCTGCTTTCGTTGATGGGATGCTGCTCTCGGGGAATCTTATGGTTCGTAGTATTGTGGTTTGCTGTTGCGCGCTGTTGATCGTCGTGCTGGGCAGCTCAAGGAAGTCTGCCTTGGGCGCTACCGCGACGTTCGTCATCGACGAACAGCAATCGGAATTGACGATCGGAGCGACCACCGTGTTCATCGTTCCGTTCAGCGATAGCGATACGCAAAGTCTCAGCGGCACAATTACCGCCGAGCTGGACTTCGGCACAGCGGGCACGTTCCCCCAGACCGCCGATTTCGTGGTGACCGGAGCTGAGGTCTCGCCCTTAGATTCGTATTTGCTCACCCTGGGTGCCCCTCCCGGTCTCGGTGTCGAGGTGAACCTCAACGATCTGGTAGCCGACGTGCAGACCCCCAATCCGCCCGTGACGCTCACCGCGCTACCAACGGCCCTGATTCGGTATGAATTCGATGCCGCGGAGTTCGACGTGATCTTGGACGAAGGCACGGTGGTCGCAACCGGAGTCGTGGAAGAGACGATTGACCTCGCCGACGAACCTGCCAGTGGTGCCGCACCGGCAGGCACGTTCGGGCAAATCACGATCCTCAACATTGACATCGTCGGACCAATCACCCACGTCGATGCCCTGTTGGAATTGCCGATTCAGTTCACCGACACGTTTGAAGCCGAAGGTCAGACCGTGACGGTCGATGCATCGGGGTTCGTCTATGCGAATGGAAGCTTCGCGGTCGCGCTGTCCGGACTCCCCGGCGATTTCGACGGCGACGCGGACGTCGACGGTGATGACTTTCTCACCTGGCAACGAAATCCAAGTGTCGGCGCGCTCATCGACTGGCTCGACAACTATGGCTTCGCCGAATCCGTCGAGGCGGTGCAAGCGATCCCAGAGCCAACGACGCTCGTCCTAACGACACTTGCTGCTGTTCTGTCACTCAGCAGCAGGAGGTTGCGCATTACCCGCGGATTGGCACGTAGATCTCGGTGAGCAGCTCTTCGACGGGCACCTCTTCGGGATCGTCAGGGTAAAACTCAAAGGCACACTGCGTTTTGTGCGGCTTGAGTTTCTTGTACCGCTGGTGCGACATCGCGGTGCTCCAGGCGTTGCCCAGATGCTCGTAGCTGCCGCGATGAACGATCTTGATCGCCTTGCAAGGTACGATCTCGCCTGTGACAGCGCCGCTCACGGGCTTCGCCGTCGTCACAGGCATAATGTTGGTGTATTTGCAGCGTTGTCCCTTCATGTCAAACACGTGGTACAGCGCTCCCGGGGGGCCACTTAGCTCTAGGCTATTCTCGGTGGCCAACTGATGTGCCTTGGGCATCGTCTCGCCCATCGATTCACCAATCTTGTCGGTACTGCATTCACCTTCCACGCCCAGATACTGACACGTTGGCACATCGACGATGCCGGCGAATTCGGTTTTCGATTTCACGGTGCCGGTCTCGACGTACTCTTTCAACATCCGCAACCCACGGTCGTAGTCCATTCCGATCATCGCCTTCATCATGCTGATCATGAAAAACAGGAAGAACGGCATCTTCCCGTCCATGTGCCAGGTGACTTTCGTCTGCGAATCGCTGATCGCGTTGATCTCCATCACCACCTTGGCTTCTGACTTCCACGGCTTGAGAAAGTGCAGATCCATGCGAATCGTCGAGCCTTCGATCGTGGCGATTTCCATGCCGCCTTCGCCAGTGATCTCGCCCTGCCAGGTGTAGCCGTGTCCGACTTGGCCTGGCGTACCGGTGTAGCTGAGCTTCGCGTCGGGCTCCATGCACAGCCAGGGCGACCACTTGGGCCACTCGGCGAAGTCTTCGATAGCGGGACGGACCTTTGCTTCGGGAGCATCAATGACGATCGAACGCTCGATGTGATAAGCGGGCATGGGTTTCTCCGTCGGGATCAGATACGCGAGTGCCAATTTCTGCTAGCACGAGCGTAATAATCCCCGACGCGAAACGCAAGATTTGAGCCGCAAATCAGCACCGGTACCTGGCAAATTCTGTCATCTAATGCAAAATCCGCCCGGAAAACCATCAGTAGCTGGCGGAGAGCAGCTCCGAGGGTTGGGCGTCGTGTTCCACGATGCTATCCCATACCTCGCGACGATGAACCGCCACCTCGATGGGTGCCTGAATGCCCAGCTGGACGCCGTTGCCTCGGTTTTTGAGAACTTCGATCGTCACTTCCTGATCGCCAAGGGCGACCACAATTTGCTGTCCAACTTTTCGAGAGAGAACCAACATGCTTCCGACCTCCTTGTGCTCACAGTCAAGTGATGCTTGGCTTCCTCCATGGCTGCCAAGCTACCGTTGATACGTAAACAACCCAGAAATGTGCGCAGAAGTTCACAATTTCCGAAGAGATTTCCAAAAATGATGCACTGCTAGCGCTAGCATCCAGCGCGTTGCTAGCAAGCCGATTATTCGCGTTGCTCTTCCCTAAGCGGCTTAACGTCTTCCGGTATATCGTTGGGTTCTACGGACAGCCATTCAACATCAAAGGTTCCATTGTACCCAAATAGCGGTCCCCACGTCTTATTGGCCACTTGCACGCTGATACAGAACTTTTCGAGTTCATCATCGTACCATTCGCACACATCTGCGACTCCTGAGAACAACATCGGGAATCGGAAGGCAATTGGGCCCTCGTAAAATCGTTGCTCACCTGAACGCAATCTAAGGCCGCCGCGTTCGTCAACCGTTATGTCAATGTCTACTGCTAGGTGTTGGTGAGTTCCTAGGTAGTCAACGACCTTGCCTCTCTGCTGGCTATGAATCATGTACGCATCAAACCGCCTTGGTTTTCGTGTCTTGAAGTCACGAATCCACGTTACGGTCTCGCGGTCATACGAGTCACGATAGGCGTAGTTCCTGATAGTAAAAGGAATGCTCTCGCCTCGCTCGGGAAACATAATACGCCGCCAGGTCCCGAGATAGAGAAACGGCAGGGTATAAAGGCGGCCGTGCCACACATTGTCCATTACCCCTGTGCCGATGGAGGCTATGCCATCCGCACTTGAGAAACCAAAACGTTTTTGAATCTGCGGATGTAACCGCTCGAAGTCAGCCCCTAGCACGTCTTGGTAAATCGAGTTCACTTGTTGTCCTTCGGTGGTATTCGCAGACACCGACGCGATTTCGGCAAGTCTTTTATCGAGAGTAGACCGGTCACGGCTAAGGCAGCCATTAATACATTGAGACTCACCGGATTAAAGGCGGCGTTCAAAAAGTGCGGTGAATTCAGTGCTACCCCCACCGTTGCGAGTACCATTAACACAAGCGTTGCAATGAGTGGCCAGGCACGATGGAATGTTAGCAGCAACACGAATCCAAATATCACTTCCAGCCAGCCGACTGTCTGAGCAACTACCAGCGCCGCCGAGTCAGAGAATCCTCCCTGGCGCACCATTTCCAATTCATCAGCGTGCTGACTGAGAATCTTTGGTACGAGACCCTGGTATACCCAGACGAAGGCTAATGCTGACCGAGCAACGAAATGCACAAGGCTACGCTGAATTGAACAATCCGGCGTGATGCCCTTCTCAATCCAAAGCCTCAAACAGTCAAAGCTCCAAGCAGTAGCCCATCCCATAAGTGGGCGAAAAATGAACTTGTCGACAAACTCGCCTAAAATCCCGAAGCGAACTCGATAGTCATAAGCGGTCAAAAATCGTATTGCGTCGTCATTTGGAACGTACCGCCAATAGCCTGCTCCTTCACGGATGAGTGACTTCGCGTCATTCGACCAGAATTTCAGAGCAGACGTCCGCTCCCCATCCGGTGTATCACTTTGTCCCACGGTTTCGCCTTCACCACGGATTTCTAAGCCAAATCCGATGCGTGTGACATATGAGAATCTTTGTGGCGCAGTGTCATCCGTGCGGGGAAGATACTCGATGTCAGTAAAGCGAAGGTCCCACGCAACGTGCTGTTCGGGCGTCTGCGTCAGCCTCCAGAGCTCGGACATCTCTCCATGAATTCGAGTTTCAACATAGATGCCCATGTGACGCAGTCTCCGTGGTTCATTCTTACTAACTGCCTCTAATTTACTTGTTTAACCGTCGTTTGCACTGCCGAAAAGGATGCCTCAGCCTTTCAATCCAGCGAACAGGGAAGTATACTACGCTTCAGAAGTTTCATTAATCAAGCGACCACAAAGCACTAGAACTAACGCAAAGCCTCCACAGACCAAAACACTCAGTAGCTTCTGGCGCTGGAAGTGTGGGCTGTGGGGGCTTTTTCTACGCGCTTCTGGATGCAACACATCAGCTAATCTCATTACCCTTTTCGAATAGAAAGGCTTGCCATGACATGCGTCAATAAGTGGTTGAGGACATGCAGTTCTCTGGTAATTTCGCTCTGCGCATCCGTGTCACTCGCGATCGTACCAGTAGTAGATTTTGAAACGACGCCGAGTGGCGGTGTACCGATGGACGACACGCCTTTGGGGATTACCGATGCGTATGTGCTCACCGACGGAGTCCGGATGACCTTCGGATTTGATGAAACAGATGACCAAGTCGTAGATGCTCCGGCATACTTCGAGCAGATCGGCCGAAATGGCGACGACGGTTTTTCGGGCTTTCCTAGTGGGCAGAATGATACGGCTGCAAGCGGCTTTACAAGTTTGCTCGGGAACTTCTTCATTCGTCCGCCAGGACATTTTCACGAAGTCGTACCACCAACGGCGCTTCGCATCGACCTTACCGTTCCGAGCGGCATCCGAGCCACTACGGCGACCGGCGAGATCTGGGACATCGACACTGGAGGGTCAAATTTCGAGGAGTTTACCGTGTCCGCATTTGATAACGCCGGTTTGCTTCTCGACCAAGTCGTCAGTCCGCGTGGCATCAACCCGGCTGTTGATCCGGCAAATAGCTTAAACCGACTCCCTTGGCGCTTTGAACTAACTTCGGGCAGGGGCATGCGTTACATGATTATCGACTTCACGGGTAACAAGCCCAGTGGCACGGGTATCGCATTCAATAACTTCTCGGTTGGAACTGAGCCAATCCCAGAACCCGCCGCACTCGTTTTGGCTGCGTGCGCAATCGCAGCACCACTGACATGGAGAAGGTGCAGAGCAACGTAGTCTGTCTCAGCCGTCTCAGAATGGAACGCTGCGAGATCAACGCTGTTTTTTGGTGCGTCCGCCGTTGGGAAATTTCCAAGCGCGAAGCGCCGAGCACAGATTGCAGTTAGCAGTTTCCACCGGCGGAGAGTGCTTTCGACGTCGATCGTGAAAACGTTGTTAACCAATCCAGCTTCAGTGCCGAGGTGAACAGCAGAGGCGGTCGCAATGTGAGGTTGGATTTCTGTGAAAGCAATTCACCGGGATTGTTGAGGTGAAATTGCTGGCGTTTCGCAATTCGTTTAGAATATCAGCTACCCTAATGGAAACACCCAGTCGTGGGTTCAGATTGAGATTTGAATGAGGGACCCGATCCATGACAAGTCGCACAATCGCGGTAATCACCTCTCTATATCTTGGCTTGGTATACTCGAGCACAAGCTTATTGGCAGATTCAGACCTGACTCAAATTGTTGATTTTGAGGACGTTTCGGTTCGACCATCAACAGGTACGCCCAGTAACTCCATTTCTTCGCGTGGTTTCAATTTTCGTGCCACGACGAGATTGCGACGCAACAACCGTTTTGCCACGCCCGACAACGGTTCTACTCACTTATCGATGAGCGACTTTTACGGCGCAAACCGAGTTACCATGAGCATTGTGACTGGCGAACCGTTTGGTATTAGCGCAATCGATCTCACCGGCGCTACTACGCGATGTAACTGCGACGACCGTAATGGAGTTCTGCAAGCCGCAACGAACATTGAGGTCACTGGGGTATACGCACATGGTGGGACGATTCAGCAGAACTTTGACGTAGCACCCGCCGACGAAACTTGGCGAACTTACCAGTTCACAGACGAGTGGGTTGGCCTAAGTCGTGTTGTGCTCCGAGGCTTTGGAACTCCAGGAGACAATGGATATGCATTGGACAACATTCAAATTGTGCCCGAACCGAACGGCTTCGTCATCGCTGTGATGCTGATAACTTGCTGGAAATGCATGCGGAATTCGCGAGCAGCGGTCTCGCCATCCGCGTGAGCAGCGTGGGGACGCGTATCCGGCGGCGCCGTAGGTTTTTTATTCGGTCAACAACGTAGAATCAATGACAGTGGCTGCGCAGACAATTACCTCAGCATTTCTCGTCGTCGTACTCGCTTCGGACGTCGCGGCAGAGGGAAACAACGCTGAAAGGAAGCCACGCGAGCTTGACACCAACACACCTGTCCAGGTTTTCATCGTTGCCGGCCAGTCCAACGCAAAAGGCTACAACAACATCGGAGAATACCGAAGCGGCCGCGTCGAATTCCCACGGGATCATCGCTTTCAGCCGAATGTTCTTTTTTGGGAAAGTGGAGAGGAGTGGAGCGCCCTAAGCATACCCGATTCCGGGGCATTTGGGCCGGAGATTGGCTTTGCGTACGACCAAGCGGTGAAAAAGCCCGCCGAACGAATTGCGATCATCAAGTATGCTGTGGGAGGAACCGGCATTGCCCGCAGCAGTGACTATCGTGACTATATTCCCGCGCTGAAAGACTTCAACGACGAAGGCAATAATTGGTATCCACCAACAGCAGGGCGAAAGGCAGGTCTACTCTACCAACGACTGATGAAGAATGTGCGTGATGCTCTCGCTGCTCTCGACAGAAAGCAGATTAGGTGGGAGTTAGCCGGTTGTCTGTGGATGCAGGGCGAACACGAAGCTGGGATCAGTCGCAAAATGGCGGAAGATTACGACAAGCTGCTGTCTAGCTTCATGAGCGCGGTAAGGACTGATCTCAACGCACCCGCCCTGCCTTTTGTAGTCGGGGAGGTCAACAGTCATAAGTGGGCATATGGCATGATCGTTAGGACGAAGCAGGCTCTCGTCTGCAGGCAGGATCGTCACGCCGTCTTAGTCACGACAACCGATCTACCCAGAGAAGGTTCAGGCGGAGCGGCACATTTTGATGCCGACGGAATGCTGGTACTGGGCTCTCGTTTCGCCACGGCACTGAATCGGCTGACGGATGGCAACGAGACCGAACAAGCGGCGGAAAGCGACACGCCAAGCCGCGCGTCCGAGCTCACACGTTAAATCAAATGTGTTACTTCGCGATTTGTTTTCGCGGTTGCGATGAATGCAGACGGCAATCCACACGATGGGCTGTACTTGGCGGCTCGTCTGACCGGTGACGATCGCGTATTCCCATCGGAAACGCAGAAAAAACTGGCGACCAAACAATTGGTCGCCAGTCGTTGTTTTCAGTACTGTTCGTCAGCGACTACCACTCCATGCCATTGGTCGTACTAACGTAACCGAAGCCGATTTTGTTGTGGTAGAAAGCGACCTCTTCGGTCGGACGGTCGTCGGCGTCACCGGCGATCGACCAGCTCTTCACGAAGCAGCGATCGAGTTTGTACTTGAGATAACAAACTGGTTCGGCCTCGAGTTCTTCGAGGGCGCCGTCGATCGCCGCATAGTCAGCAGCGGCATCGCCAAGCGAATTGCCATTGATGGCGTGCTGAGCCAAGTCCATTGAGCACATGTCCATGCTCTTGCTCACTGTGCATTCTTGCAGTTCACCGACGCCGATGTTAATGTCCGTGGTACCGGCCTTCTCACCACTTTCCTTCATCTCGCGCTCGACACCGAAAGCGGTCGCAGTGGGGCCCATGCTCGTGTTGACTTGCAGTTTGCCGAGGCCTTCGTCCGATGTGCCGCCTTTCTCGCCGCTCTCCTTCATCTCGCGCTCGACGCCAAATCTAAAGGTATCGGCCACCGTCGAGCCATCGTCGTAATTGGCCGTCTGCACGGAGGAGTCGCCCATCCCCGGAATCTTGACGAAGATCATTGCCGACGGTTCGACGTCGGGTGTGACTGCACCGAGGGTATCGGCGGCCATCAGTTGGCGTTGTTCAAGAGTTTCGATGGAACCGAATTGTCGAGATTGCAGGCTCATGGTAAGGCGCTCCGTTTTGGTGGGTGAGTGAAAGTATGTTGGCGGATTCTCAGGTCCGTAGGCTGCGTATGACGCGGATCTACTCTGAAATCAGCAACCTCCCCAAAACTCCGACATCGCCGTGGAAAAAAACAGAAAACAGCGGAAAAACCCCTGTTTCCAGCGATTTGCAAATTGCTGGCGTAACGGCGCGGCTCCCCGGCATATAATCCGGGCATGAACAAATCAGCCGTCCTCACCTACCTGAAGCAAAACCAGGATCCGCGTGGTATCGAGCATTGGAAGAAGCTCAACAAGACCGACCTCCAAAGCTATGGAATCGGACTGACGAGACTCCGCAAGTACGCCAAGTCGATCGGACGCGATCCGAAGCTGGCCAAGTCGCTGTGGAAATCCAATGTCTACGAGATGAAGATCCTTGCGATTCTGATCGACGATCCGAAAACGATGACGATCGAACAAGCGGAGTCGCAAGTCGAGCAGCTAGAAGGTGGCTACCTCGCCCACGTCTTTTCCTCCTGCGACGCGCCTTTGGCGAAGACCCCGTTCGTGGTCGAACTGGCTGACCAATGGATCAAGAGCAAAGACACTATGCGCCGTCGCTGCGGGTACGGCCTGCTCTACGAGATTTCCAAAAGCAAGAAACAGAGTGCGCCGGACGAAGAATATTTTCTGACCCATGTCGCGAAAATCGACAAGACCCACAAGAAGGCATCCGTTCCGTTGCTGATGGCGATGGCCTGCGCGCTAATGGGTATCGGCATGCGGACGAAGAAACTCAACAAAGAGGCGCTGAAGGTCGCCAAAGCGATCGGCCCGATCACCCACAGCGAAACATGCGATCCATACGACGTGGTCAAACACCTCACCGGTGACCATGCCAAGAAGAAGCTTGGTCTGTGATCGCGGAAACTGCAGGCGCTGTTCCGCGACGCGAACAGGCCCGGCAAACGAGCATCGTCTGCCGGGCCGGATGTCGAGGTTTCGCTATTGCGTCCGCCAACTCAAGCTTCACGGTTTGGCATCATCGGTGCGATCCCACGCGAATCGCTATTGGAACGTATCCCCGTCAATTGTCGAGGCGTAGCCCATGGCGATCTTGTTGTAGTAGAACGAAACTTCTTCGGTCGGACGGTCGTCAGCATCACCGCTGGTGGACCAGCTCTTGACGAAGCAGCGATCGAGTTTGTATCTGAGATAGCACATCGGTGCCTTTGCGACCTCATTGAAAGCGAGATCCAGCGATTCATGCGCAGACGTGGTATCACCACCACCGCCGGTTTCGACAAAGTCGATAACCGCGAGCCCGACCGAATTGCCTTCGCTCGCTGATTGATTGAAGGTACCATCCGTCGCGTTGTTCGCTTCCATTTCGGTTTCAATCTCGTACGAAAAAGAATCCGCAACGAACATCTCACTCATGTCGTCGTAGGTCGCAGGTATTACGATGTCACCGGTGACGTTGGGCATCCTGATCAGGATCATCTCCGCAGGCTCCACGTCGGGCACAGCCGCGCCCAGCGTATCGCCAGCCATCAGTTGTCGTTGTTCGAGAGATTCCATCGAACCAATTCGTCGTGTGCTGAGGGACATGGTTAAGCTCCATTTCAGTGAGTGGGTGTAAGCGTGTCAGCAAGATACTTGTCAGGCGGCAGCGCAAGATGCGGCACTACCCAAGAATCAACAGCTCTCGCTACACCCGGACACCCCCGCCCGCAAAAGGCAGAAATTCAACAGAAAAGCCCTGATTTCAGCACGTCCCGACCGTTCTTCCGCGTGATAAGCCGACGGTCGTTGGCTGAATCCAAACTACGCCAGACCGACGTCGGGCATTCTCTTCGGCAGAGCGAAGCTCGGGAGTTTTAGGGAGGCAGCCATGACAGACTGGCGTCGCCCAGGGACGAATGCTCGCCAATCAAACCAAGTATGACCTATGTGCGATGGCACCTCGAAACTGTTGCATGATTGAGGTCAGGCACAAACCACGCAGACTAAGTTGCCCCACTTGTCCTTGGCGATTCACAAGTTGAACCTAGCGGAGCCGACTCGTTTGCGCCAGAGCAAGGACAGATGTAACTACTACCAAGGCCATCGTGCTGGGTTCAGGAATCTGCTTCAGATGAATCTGGGCTCCATTCAGGATCCCAAAAGAGGCATCGAAATTAGACGAGCCTCGGTGTGTCAACTCAACGATCACCTTGCCGTCGCTATCGGGTCTGATATCGGAGAATTGGACATAGTTATCGCCCTCAACCCAGCTGTTTGTTGTAGCAAGTGCAGCCGCCGCGACTTTGGAAACGCCGCCCAAAGTAAATGTTCCACCTTGGCCCTGTGAATCGCCTCTCGACATCAAATATAAATCTAAGACGCTATCGGGGTTTAATCCAGAAATGGTGAGATTTGCCGATGTGACTCGGTCACCAAAAAACTGAGTGGTGACAAAAGCGTAGTTGTTTAAGACGGGCAAAGAAGTTGTACCTGCGTCGAATGCCCAGGAGCCGCCACGGCGGTCTAACGTGAATTCAAGTGATGAAGAATTGCCTTCAGAATCTCTTAAGTCGGGGATGCTGAAACCGTTCGTTAATCCTCCTGTTGAATCTGAGTCAGCAAGCGCAATTGAATTGTTCCAAGTGCTGCCTTGATAGACCAGCGGGGATGCAGTCGCCGTGTAGGGCAAGCTTGCGATTACGAAGTTCTCATTGTTCCCGTCATTAACTTGGCCGGCAGAAACGAGATTGATGTTATAGACAACTTCGGCACCGGCTTGAGGACCGCACGCCATGAGAGAATGCGATGCGATTAGTAGAACAACTCTGTGATAGAATCTCATGAGCTCTCTCTGCGGTTTAGATCCGGTGAGTGCAATCCGGATTTTAAGGATGGACTAGGGGGCAAAGCAAGTAATTCCGGTAGGATTTCTGCCCGATTGGCAAGCGAAATCGCATGATTCTGAACACTATCCGCAACGAACACCTCACTCGTGTCGTCGTAGGTCGCCGGAATTACGATGTCTCCGGTGACGTTGGGGTATCCTCACCGAGTGCATGTGCGATGAGTATGGACGGGCAGCTAATCTGCAAGGGAAACTGAATCGTCATACCAGTTTCACATCGCACGCAGCTGGCGACGCTGCTTCCCCACCGCGAGAAACAGTGTGGATATGGCGAGTATCGCAACGGTGGGTTCGGGGACTGCGTGAGAATTGGCGATCAGAGGGAGGCCGTAGTTGGCTTGCCAGTCGGAGAGCAAAACCGCGTTCTGATCACGCTGCCACATGAGAAAGTCGGACCCATCCACATCTCCATCGGCGTCAAAATCGCCAGGTTCGACGATAGTCCTGATGGCCAGTGCCCTTACATCAAATCCAAAAGGAATTGGGATCTCAGGTGTCAAAATGTTAAGTGCATCCATCGTTGCACCTGTTTCTAGGTTCAGAGTAACTAGCGTACTACTGGGTGTTGCACCAGTGATAGATGAAACTGAATACAACAGGCCGCTTGAATCTTGTGCCAATGAATTCAATTCTTCTGTGCCAGTCAAACCAATTAAGGATAAAGCAGCAGAGTCAGGGTCAATGTCAAGTAAAGCACTACTAGGCGACCCAAAATTCCATGTCACACCGACGAGCCGACTGCCTAAGAATTCAATTCCTCTGATGCTCTCTAGAGGCTGATAGACAGGATTCGTAGTAGCTAATCTCGCGACGCCAGTCCTTGTATTTATATGGTAAAGTTCTTCCCTTGCGCTACCGAGGGACCCTGTGTGGGCGATTCCAAATAGAGTGCCATCTGGAGCAAAAGCCAACGATTGCATGAGGTTAGCGAAACCGCTACCCGAATCTGGATTGACATCTACTGACGTTCCGCTGTGAGGATCGATGGTAACGAGGCCGTCTGTTCTATCCCAAGAGTAGATTGTTCCGTCTGGACTGACTGTCAAACTCTGTAACGAATCCCGCTTCGTGTCGCCGATCATTGTGCCCACACCACTTTCCGGATCAATTCTGTATAACAGATCCGTTGCCTGCCCATCGAAGAAGCCTGAGTGAATCGCAAGTATCTCTTGCGAAGCCGGTAGAGGAACACCAGCCCACATGAATCCATCTGATTGAATGCTAATCGAAAAACATACCACTGAAATCGTGACATAGAGACGGCTAGTGATCCTCTGTGTATCCATTGTTGTTATCGCAGAGAACGGGTTGTATGGTGGGCAGGTAAAACGCGGTTTAGACAATGTGAGTCCAGCGACTGGTGTGCGACGGTCAGAGGCGCGGACGCACGAGATTCGTCGACTTGACGCAATTTCTCGTGAACCCGTTCGACGCGTCGAAGTTTCACTTCCACTGCAGATAGCGTAGCCGCCTGCAGATAAGAAGCGTGCCGACAATTGTTAGCATAAAGCTGTTCGGCTCGGGTAGGGTTGATGCACTTGTCGGGGCTGAGGTCTGGTCAATCGACATGCCGTAATCCTGCTGCCAAATAGCCAGATCCTTGACAGTCACATTCCCATCGCCGTCGCCGTCGGCTCCTTCGTAAGGGATCAGGTCAGTCATTCCTAGCTGGCGTTGCCAGATTAGAAAATCACCGCCATTAACGACGCCATCACCATTGTAGTCAGCGGAAAGCTCTTCGACGATCTTGATTAGATATGCGTCCCAGATATTGGTCGTGGGGCCCGGCTCACCGCCGGTGATCCCCGTAGCATAAACCACTCCGTCTGTCGCAACCGACAAACCATAGGCTACATCAGCGAAGAAACCACCACTTAAGAAATCGCCAAACGCTCGATCCCAAAGAAGGTTTCCTGATTCGTCGAACTTAGCGACAAATGCGTCGCCGTCCACTCGACTCCCTCCTGATCCATCGATTTCCCCAGCGATGTAGATGTGACCGTTTTCATCAACATCCACATCCCAGGCACGATCATAAGATCCATCTCCGAAAAACTTAGTCCAAACAAGCTCTCCGTCAGCATCGTACTTAGACAAGAATGCATCGCCGTTTCCACCGGAATTCGTGACTCCATGCAGGTCTCCCGCGGTGACCCCCACGACATACAGATGAACATCGTTGTTTTGATCCTCGTATACGGCAATTCCCTCAGCAACTTCATGGGCAGGCGTATCGAGCAATTTCGTCCAGAGAAGGTTGCCTGATGGATCAAATTTTGTCACGAAGCCCGCCGATGACGCATCGATGCCACCGGCAGCAGAGCTTCCTGCAATATATATGTTGCCAGTACCATCCAAATCGATCGCTAACGCCGTTTCTAGTGAATCCTCACCGGGCCATTCCTCAAGGTCATCTGGCACAACGGACTCCCATTGCTCTGCACCCGTAGAGTTGAACATCGCAGCAGAAGCACTTGTATGTCCCCCAAAAAAGTCGACCCAAGAAATGCTACCTGAAAGAAAACTATTGCCGCTGGTGTCAGCAGTTACGCCGATTGCTTTTCCGTCTCGTGGAGATTGCCACAGCGTGGTCCAACCTTCCTCGCAAGTCTCGGTTAACTCACAACCGTCACAATTGCCCGACACTTCGCAATCATTTAAGGCGACGATCCGACCGCTGCTGCCTGAACCTTCGATCGAGAAATACACGCGTCCGGATCTGTCCGCAATCACGTCGTGTGACTCATCGTAGACATGCAACGGTACTCCGGGATTCGCCGGATCGCGTGTGCCAGATTGGACTAGCCATTGCTGCGAACCACTTGAGTCGTACTTGGCGATGAACATATCGTGATAGCCGAAATGCTGCTCGCCGAGAAGCCCATCGGTTGTACCCACCAGGTATAGGTTGCCCATCCCATCGGCTGATACAGCATTTGCCCAATCAACAGGTCCGCCGCTGAATTGCCGATACCATTCAATGTGCTGGGCGCTGCAACACGTACCAAGAAACGAAAGGGTGACGCATATTGATAATCGAGTAACTCTCATTGTCGCATTTCCCAAATCACACCGGATCGCACAACATCTCAACGCCCTACGTCAGAAAGTTCATTCGTTGCAACTGTGTCGAAGAAGCAAATTCAGTCTGACAGCGCAGGAGTCCCATATTAACGGGAGTCGTGGCGCAAAGCACGACCTAGATCACCAAAGTCGCTTCAGATGAAAGCGGAGTGACGAGGATGGCGGCGAATCGGCCCGAATCCAACCGATGGTATTTCCGGCAGCTCGACACCACGGGAAGTGTGAATCACCGAACTTGAAACCGCGGGCAATGCCGCCCTGCCCCGCGCTCGCTGCCGTCGGCCAAAAATCGTTGTGGAATTGGTCTGGGGGAACCATACAATGGGTTAGGTGCCGGTCTGGATTCGCCTCGACGTGCACTTAGGGTCGGTCGAGCGGGAGTTTTGCTTGCGCTATCTCCCAGCCCAATGCTATAAAAACAGGGGTGCGGCGGTAGGTTTTGCTCGATGAAAATGAGTTCGCGGCAGTGAGCAGAACTAGATCTGTGCTGTGTTTGCAGTTGGTCGGCACCCGGAAACGGCGACAGACGCACATCCAATGCGCAGAACAAAGCCCGGCAGGGCAAAATCCCCCGCCGGGCATGTCGATTGAAATGAAACTTACGAATCAGTCTTTCACATCAAACCGATCGAGCATCATCACTTTGTCCCAAGCGGCGACGAAGTCGGTGACGAATTTTTCCTTCGAGTCGTCACTGGCATAGACTTCGGCGATCGCGCGGAGTTGGGAGTTCGAGCCAAAGACCAAATCCACCGCCGAGCCAGTCCACTTCACCTCGTCGGTGCCGAACTTGCGGCCTTCGAAGAAGTGTTCGCACTTCTCGGACTTCTTCCACTCCACACCCATGTCGAGCAGATTGGTAAAGAAGTCGTTGGTGAGCGTCTCGGGTTTGTCAGTGAGTACACCCAATTCCTGGGGTCCGACGTTGGTCTTGAGCACTCGCATGCCGCCCACTAGCACCGTCATCTCAGGTGCCGTCAGACTCAGCAAATTCGCCCGATCGATAAGCAACTCCTCGGTCGGACGATCAAAGCCGCCTTCGAGGTACACATAGTTGCGGAATCCATCGTAGGTCGGCTCCAGGACGGCAAACGATTCGATGTCGGTCTGCTCCTGCGTGGCATCGGTACGGCCAGGCGTAAACGGAACGGTCACGTCGTGACCGGCTGCCTTGGCGGCCTTCTCAATGGCCGCACAGCCGCCGAGCACAATGATATCGGCCAGCGAAACCGGTTTGCCAAATCCCTTTTGAACTTGCTCCAACGTCGTCAGCACTTTCGCGAGTTCAGCGGGTTGATTGACTTCCCAGTCTTTTTGAGGGGCCAAACGAATCCGTGCGCCGTTTGCACCCCCTCGCATGTCGGTACCGCGAAAAGTCGCGGCCGACGCCCAGGCAGTTGACACCAATTGCGATACGGAAAGACCCGTGTCAAGAATCTTCGCCTTGAGCTGAGCGATGTCGGCTTCGCTGATCACCTCACCAGCGGCCGTCGGCACGGGGTCTTGCCAGATCTGCGGTTCGGGAACTTCGGGACCCAGCAACCGCGACACGGGGCCCATATCGCGGTGGGTTAGCTTGTACCATGCCTTGGCAAACGCTTCGGCGAATTGGTCCGGGTTTTCGAGGAAGCGTCTGGATATCGCTTCGTACGTGGGATCCATGCGAAGCGCCAAGTCGGTCGTAAACATGATCGGTGCCGCTGCTCTGCCACCTTCATGCGCTGGAGCGACCATTTCTTTCGTCGCAGGATCCGTTGGAATCCACTGTTGGGCACCCCCAGGGCTGGTAGTGAGGTCCCAATCGTACTTGAACAAGAGTTCGAAGTACTCGTTGTTCCACTCGGTAGGAGTGCTCGTCCAAGCGCCTTCCAAACCGCTGGTTATCGTGTCGTTACCGGAACCGCTGCCATAGCTATTGATCCAGCCGAGTCCTTGATCTTCGAGACTTGCGCCTTCGGGCTCAGGGCCAACGTACTGATCGGGATCTGCCGCACCGTGGGCCTTGCCAAACGTGTGTCCACCGGCGATCAGCGCAACGGTTTCTTCGTCGTTCATCGCCATGCGGGCGAAGGTTTCGCGAATGTCTTTGGCCGCTTCCACGGCACTTGGCGTTCCATTGGGGCCTTCGGGATTGACGTAGATCAGTCCCATCTGCACGGCACCGAGTGGATTCGACAGCTCACGATCGCCGCTGTAGCGCTCGTCGCCGAGCCATTCGCTTTCGGGTCCCCAATAGACGTCACCCTCCGGCTCCCACTTGTCTTCCCGTCCGCCGGCAAAGCCGAAGGTTTCGAAGCCCATTGATTCGAGGGCGCAGTTGCCCGCCAGAATCATCAAGTCAGCCCAGGAGAGTTTGCGTCCGTACTTCTGCTTGATCGGCCAAAGCAGACGACGCGCCTTGTCGAGATTGGCATTGTCCGGCCAACTGTTCAGCGGCGCAAAACGCTGCATGCCAGTGCCGCCACCGCCGCGTCCGTCGGCGATGCGATAGGTGCCAGCGCTATGCCAGGCCATGCGAATGAAGAACGGGCCGTAGTGCCCGTAGTCGGCCGGCCACCAATCCTGCGAATCCGTCATCAGCGCGTACAGGTCTTTTTTGACGTCGCTCAGATCGAGTGTGCTGAATTCCTTGGCGTAGTCGTAGCCCTCGTCGGTCGGGTTCGACAGTCGCGAATGCTGATGCAGAATCTGCAGGTTTAGTTGGTTGGGCCACCAGTCGCTGTTGGACAGTGCGCCTGCGGCCGTGTGACGTGCCGATGCGGGGCCCATGACGGGACACTTCGTGATATCGCCAGACATGTGAGTTACTCCTTTTTCGTTGCCTTGGTTGGTTGTTAACTTACCTGGGTTGAAATACTCATTTGTTCTTATCTCGCTACTTTGGATTCGCCTTACGACAAGCTGCACAGATCCCCCAGTAGATGACCTCAGCCTCGTCGATCTCGTAGCCCAAATCATCGGCGGCCGTCAGACAGGGAGTTTCGCCGACGGCGCAATCAACATCCTCGGTCTTGCCGCAGGTGCGACAAATGACGTGATGGTGATTATCACCCACTCGATCTTCGTACAGAGCTGGCGAGCCGGCCGGTTGGATGCGGCGGATCAGACACTTGTCGGCCAACATCGAGAGAGAATCGTAGACCGCCTGCCGCGAGATGGCACCGATCTCAGCCCGCACCGCCTCCGCAATTTTGTCTGCCGTGGAGTGCGGTCGTTGGGCCAGTGCCCTCAATACGGCCAACCGTTGAGCGGTCACTTGGACGCCGTTTTCTCGGAGTTTTTGGGCTGGATCTGCTGACATATGCAGATTGTAGCGCGATTCTGGACTTTGTCAAGAATTGGTTCTTGTCGTTTTTTGCCGATATCGCCGACCCAGACCTGTCTACTGCGCTTCCAAATTGAACACGATGCTGCTGCCAAGCACGTGTTCGCCGACTTCCAGACCAAGTTCTTCGCCGTTGCCGTAGCGCTCAGTGATCTCGTCGGTGGGGCCCGTGATGGCGAGGCGGTAGATGCCTGGCTGCACGCCCTTGAGCGCTACGCCGTCGGTCGAAGAAGTGACTCCCTCCATCGAAGGTCGGACCAACCCTTCTTCGTTGGTGGTGCCTTCGGCTGGTTTGACTGCCCCGCCCAAGAAATCCTCGGGGATCAATTCGATTTTCGCGTTCGCCAGCGGTCTCCCGCCTTGTAGCACGCGGAACATTAGCGAATACATTCCCGTCAGGCCATTGCGCGAGAGTGCCCCAATTCGCTTTTCGATTTCTGAGGCGGAAACCTGCTCGTCCCCGTCTTGATCATAGCGCCTCATCGCGTCCTGGATCGCCGGACAGGCTTTGAGCTCTTCCTTTGATAGAAGCTTGTCACCGTCGGTGTCGAACTCAGCGACGGCCGCTTCGCCGGCAGCGCCTGCGTCGACCTTCGGCGGATAAATGCGCGCGGGACCGCCGCAACCCACGGAGGCGACGCCAGCAGCGATTACGCTCACGAGCTGACAAGACCGCAGCAAAGGCAATGTCATAGCGACTCCTAAAGCGCTTCCCAGTTGATGACTTCGGCGTCAGCCCGCAGTGCCAGGCGACGATAGGTTTCGGTGTCGATCGAGAATGAGACCGAACGTGTCGATCCATCGCACATGGCAAACAGGCAGCCGCCCGGATGCGGGCCACCGAAGCCAAAAGTATTGGTCAAGCCTGGCGTGTCGACGTGCAGTTCGTACAACGGCCCCGCGTAGCGGTTGCTCTCCAAATCTTGGCCCTCGTACATATCGCACGCGTCGCCGCCGCCGTACCACGAGTCATACAGCAGCGGATCCATCGACTTTTCGCCAAACAAGAGCGTATTGGTGGTACCATCTTCGATGTCTTCAGTTCCGAAGTGACTGCGCCACCAACAAACTCCTACCGCCAACGAGATTCTGGGCCAGCCAGTATGGGTTTCCGCGTCGGCCACAGTTCGCGGCCCAGCATGATATCCTGGCCACTTTTCACCGCTGTTCATTGCGTAACATGACTTGGCGACTCTAGGAGGGCCGGTAGCTCGATGACGCCCAAAGCCTGGATTGTTGCGGTATGGGCGGCGTACACATTCAGGCCGAGGTTCTTGCAGCGCCGTCTGTCGTCGACTGGGGCAGGTAAACATATCCAGGGGCGTCGAGACGACCGTTTCCACCGCGCGCGCTTTGGCTTCATCGTCACCGCCCGCGCCCAACGAGTGAAGCGCTTGTTGTTCCAGATAGGGCAACAAACTAAACGGCCAGCCGCCCGCTTGGCTCTTGCCAAATCCCAAGTCCGGATCGCCGACCCAACCGTGTCCCCAACCACCCGTGGGCAACACTTGGTGCGCTTCCAGATGCAACTGCGCAGCCAATCCGAGTTGCTTCAGGTTGTTCGTGCATTGCGATCGCCGCGCCGATTCGCGCGCTGATTGCACGGCGGGCAGCAGCAGCGCGACCAGCACCCCAATGATTGCAATCACTACTAAGAGTTCAACGAGTGTAAATCCCCGCGTACGCGTGCGGACGCGATGAACCAAGAGTCGTCGTTCGCTAGACATGGCAAACACCTGTTGGAACAGAGAAGCTCAGAGCACCATGTGAATTAGTATACCCACTGCGCAATCGGATTGAAACTGAGGCACGAGCCCTAGAACAGTGCTTGCTGCTGCTGGACCTTCCGCACCGGCCACTCTGGAAGCGGTGGAAGTGTGGGCATTTGTTCGGTGAGAATCGCGTGGAATTGCTCCGCAGCCAGCGGTGCGAATCGGTTGTCTGGGGCGTGGGTGAAGATGTAGGGAGTCAACCCAGCGTCGATCCAACCGACGACGATCTTGGCCCATTGCTCCATCCACGGTCGGACGGTTGGCACATCGTTGCGACCGACCAGTCGCAGCACGGGTCGCGAGCCAGTGACCGTTTGCCGCACGGGGGATTTGGGCTTCCGCTGTTGAGAGATCACCTCCCACTTGTCCGTCGGGCCTTTGGAAAACAGCGCCCGGCTGTCAAACAGCATCCGATCGATCTTGAGTTCCGTCAGCAATTCGGTGAACTCGTTCTCGACCGATCCTTGATCAAAATAGTCCTCGTGTCGGGTTTCAACCGAGTACTGAAACTCTTTGGGCAGATGCTTCAAGTACGCCGCCAGGTCTGACAGTTGTCGCCCGTCAAAGAATGGCGGAAGTTGCAAGAACGCTGGGCCGAGTCGACCGGCTTCGCGGAAGACGTTGAGCACTTCGAGGAATTCAGCCGTCTCGCGGCCGGCGTTGCGGAGTTGCTTTTCGTGGGAGATCGCACTGGGAAACTTGAACACGAACTGGAATCCGTCAGCTGAAGCGGACGTCGCCCAGCGTTTGGCCGTGTCGAGAGTTGGCAGGCCATAGAACGTGTTGTTCGCCTCCACGGAGTTGAACACGCTCGCATATTGCCCCAACCACCGCTGCCGATTGCTGGTGCTGTAGAACGTTTCGACCAACCCCTCGTCTGCCCAACCGGGACAGCCAAGGAAGTAGGGAATTTTACCGGCCATTTGTTAATCCACTTCGACCAATTGAATTTGACCGTCGGCTTCAATGACAACGTGCTTACTACCGCCCAAGCCAGGCGTCACATACGTTTCAACCGTATTCAGTGCTTGTGTACCATTTTGGGTCGTTTGAATGACGAGTTCACCATCTTGCTCGAAGTGGAAGTACTCCCGCTTTCTTGATTTGCGACGGATCGTTCCAAAATCGACCTGTATTCCACCGCCTGACACTCTCACATCGACAGCACTTGCGCTGTCGTTGACCACCACAAGGTCATACCTCGTCTCGATGTCTATGGCGGCAGCCGCATAGAACAATGCTAGTGGCCAATTGATCAACAACAGAACTGCTACCAGAACGGACTTCTTTGTTGACGTTCGCTGATTTTCGAAATCCTTTCGTGTGCCACGGAACCAATAGGCGATTAGGCAAACTGTGCCGAACAAGAATAAGAATATGCTAACGTAAATCGTGACAATCCCAGCGATCATCAACATGTCCCAACGGAAAGCCAGCCAGGAAAGGAAGATCGCTGTGCCCACACACAACGGCGCGAGTGCACAGAAGCATGCCATTTGCAATTGGCGATTCATTTTGTTTCACCTCTGCAGCACTCTAGCTTGTTATCACAACGAAACCCAAGATACCCGAACCTACTAAGACGATGCCGGCGATGATTGCGATCAGCCAGTCTTTCGTCCGATCGTTGACGCCGAGGTAAATTGTGACCGAGCCGATGGCGATCAGCCATGTTGAAAGTAGAGTGCCGACTGCGCCATCAAGACCTGACTTGGAAATCCCGGCGAAAGCAATCGCAAGTACGGTGGTGATTGCCAGCAATGTCGATACGCGCCACCGCGTCGGCAATAGAGGCATCGACTTGTAATGCAGCTCTTGAAATGGCTCGTCGAAATCGAATACGTTGTCGAAGTCCTCAAGCGAATCGACTTTTCGCATGGTGACGAGCCCCTTATCGACGAGTCCGTAGACGATTGCTCCAAAATCTCTAGTCTTGTGAATGCTCCAGCCGGCTAGCGTGTCCTTCGCTCGATCCTTAAATTCCCGTAATGCGCAATCGTGTAGCTTCCAACACAGCGCATGATCCGAGATGCCTCGGTTCTGCTCTGGCAACGATCCACGATGCGACATCAGGCGCACGATTTCGCTCAATACGAAATTGTACGCCTCGACCGGGTAGTCGTTCGATTGCGCAAGATCTCGCATTTTGGCAATCACTTCCGGGCTGAACTCGATGGGCACCATTGTCGATTGCTTTGCTTGGGCGGCGAGGTCAGTGAGTGGCGAACTGCGTAAGGCCTATTCTATCGCATCCTCATCGGTCATTGGGACTTGATCACGGGTCATTCCCCAGGGGCTGCCGCTTCGCCCTGGAATTCGATATCATCAGGGGCTCAATTCCCTCTCGTCACGACCGCCTTTGGGGCTCACGGATGACGACCTTCGGAGAGCTGATTCGCAGTTATCGCTTACGTGCTGGGTTGGGGTTGCGCACGTTTGCTGAGCTGATTGACCAGCGCGCGTCGGTCGTTAGCGCCGTGGAATCGGGACGACGTGCTCCCTGGCGAGCGAGCGGGACACTCGCGCAAGTGGCCGAGGTCTTGGGCCTGGTCGAGTCGTCGAATCTCTGGCAGAAGATCGTCAAACTCGCGCACGCCGGCGACCTTCATCCGGTCACCATAGCGGGCGAAATTGCCTGGTGGTGGCAGGCAGACGAGGCACCGCCGCTTGATCACCCCACACTCGCCGAGATGGCCGAGTTTCTAGGCGTGACGGTTGACCTCAACGCCGAACACGAACCTTACTTGAATCCACGCCCACTGACCGAGTTAGCCATCGAGTGGCGGGTGCGAAGGCTGCTTGGGCGCCGCGAGGCGCAATTGACAGCCGCGCCAGTCGACGTCGAGGCGGCGCTAGAGAAAGAGTCGGGCGTTCGTCTGGAAATTGTACCGGGGCTCGTGCCGCGTTTCAGTGTGCAGGCGTGCGTAGTTGCGACCCCCAGCGGCCTGACATTCTTTGTCGATCGGATTGTTGCCGACTCACGTCCAATGGCTTCGTATCGGCAGCTGTTGGCACTTTGTTATGCCCCGGCGGCACTTTGGCAAGCAGACAAGCAATCCAGCGCCACGCAGTTCTTGCAGACGCGATCCAACGGTGCCTGGTCTGGCCACTTGCGCGACTGCGAGCGATTTGCTCTGGCAATGTTGCTGCCGGCCAATCCGGTGCTTATGGGCGCGGAATCGGCCTACCACGAACTGATTCACCAGCAAGGTTGGATCGACGTGGACGACGCAGCACGCACGCTTCGCAATCGTCTCGCCGAGCAGTTTGCCGTGCCGACGGCGCTGGTGCATCGCCGCCTGGTCGGTTGGCCCTGTCACCTGTACGGTCGTGTCGCGCAGGCACTCGCCGCTCAGGAAGCAACGTTGCCGCCATTGGACTGGCTCGTGGACGAACACGAACTACGGCAGCAAACGCTCTTCGACAAGACCGTAGCGAAGTAGCCAGCTTCAGCTTTCCGGGCGTATCGTTTCCTCTGCTTCAAGTTCCTCGCGCCGGCGAGATAGTTCGCGACGCTGCCTTTCCAGCTTTTCCATTTGCTGCTTCAGTTGCATTTCGGCTTGCTTTACTGCCTCTCGCTGCTCGGCGTGCGCTTTCTTGATCTGCTCAACCGCTCGTGATTGCTTTTTTCGCTGTTGCTCGATGACTTCTCGCAGGGCGTGTAGTTCCGCTTTTTGCTGCTGCAATTCACTACTCTCTTCGATCCAGTGGTTTTTCGCGACGTCTTCGTCAGATTGGCGTGGCATTATGTAGTGTTTCTGTGATACCCCGGGCGGGACAACTGCCACCGCGCGCGGAATCGATTGCGTTACGCTGATTGGCACTGGCGGAACCGGTGGTACGACCGGGAGGGCCGACTGTGGTTGGTTGGAGAACGACTCGATTTGCCGCTCGATTTCGGCAGCCTCAGATTTGGTCGACAACGCTTCCGCTTTCAGCAGCAGCGACTCGGCCTTGAGTTCGAGAATTTCTGCTTCGTTGAGCATCCGCTCCCGCTGTTCACGATTGCCGGTTTGCATCGCTTTTGCACGAGCGGCTTTCGCCTCGGACTGTAGGAGCAGGCCTTGGCTCTTCAGCTGCAATGACTCTCTGGCGTCTTTGAGCGCTTCGATTCGGTCCTTTTGGGCAAGCTGCAGATTCGGAACGGCTACCCTGACGGTCTTCGCTCTGGATTGAACGATCGACGGCTGGTCCTTGGCCGCTGACAAGGTCCGTACAGTTGTACCGGCCAAGGCCGGCGCGGTTGCATCGGTCTGCACCTGTAACTCGAGATCAGCGACGATCAGGTCGGGCAGGTCGACTCCCAACTCAGGAAGCTCTGGCAGCTCCGCGACGACCGGGCGCGATGGGCGTCGGTGTTTAGTGGACTCTTGCGTTGATGACGCGGTGATGTGCTTCTCGGCAACAATCTCGACGTCGACCGTTGCGGCAGGCGGTTCGACTGCCGCCGTCAAATCGAATCCAGCGGTATCGGAGCTCGCAACGACCGCCGTAGTGCTGTCGGCGTCCTTCTTCGCCTCGGCAACAGCAACGGTGGCCAGTCCAAGTAGGGTAACGCCGATACAAATTGGTTTCGCAAAGGTGGCGGCAGTCATGGTGAGCAGTCCTTCGTGTAGTAGGGTTTGTTGAGAAAGAGTCACAGCTTGAGTCGACAGGCCCTCAGGAGCGGGCTGTCCGAAGTGCACCGTCTGACAACCATCGACGATTGCCGCGGCCAGTGAATCGGTGATCGAAGCCTCCGCTTGACGTAGCGGCGCTGCCAAGGCGGCCATCGCGACCGACAGTCCGACGCCACGCCGTGCCAGGCGAATTCGCAACATGCTCTTGCCACGAGCTAGTCGGCCCTTGATCGCCGCGGTGGTGCAGCCCAATTCTTCGGCGGCGGCACTGCGGGAGCGGCCTTCTAGTTGGCAAAGGATGAGCGGAATCTGATACTTGTCTGGGAGCGCACGTAGTTCTTCCAGCAGAATCGAACTCTCCTCGCGTCGCTGAATCTGTAGGAGCTTGTCTTCGGCCATCTCGACCTCCGTCGACAAGTGCGCTGCTGGTTCACGTTTCCGATTGCGTAACATTCGAATCGACGCGCGGTAAGCGACCCGATGCAGCCAGGCGGCCAAGCTGTCGATCGATCGCAGCGAAGAAGCCTTACGCGCGAGGATCAAGAACGTGGCTTGGAACGCATCTTCGACGTCTTGCCGGTGCCGGAGCACTTGCCAGCAGGCGAGCCACACCACCCGTCGGTGCCGTTCGACAAGCTCGGCAAATGCTGCTTGCTCTCCTCGGGTGAACCGCAGGAGCAGTTCGCCGTCGGTGGGAATGATGACCGGCAGCGAAACCACTGGGGCTTCTGGCTCAGCGCTCGCCGTAACATGGATTTCTCGGTTGATTTGGTGCATGGTTGCTCTCTGCTACCCGTATTAGAGGCGCTTGAGGGGCGGAGCGGACCGAGAAAAATGCAGAATTCAAGCGATAGCAATGCAACGAGCCGGTGAGCCAGCGTCGGCAGAACGACGGCGCTGCCGACTCGCTACGCAGGTCGCCCGCTTGAAGGTTATGCCTGCTTGCGCGACTCGGCATGCAGCTTGCGCTCATTCGCCATGCGGCGCAGTTGCCAAAGTGCGACGCGCCGAAGTGTGTAGCGTGCCGATTTGGAACCTGTCGCCTTGCGACGCGGAAGGAACACAGTCCGCAGCAACAGCCCACGCAAGAGAACTCCGTGACGACCTTGTGGAAGCATGACGGCTCTTTTGAAGAAAAAGAAATATGTCGTGCGGCGTTACCGCTTCTTGCATTTCGCCTTCACCCACCGGTCGGCGAAGTCGGAAGGCGGCGTGGCTTCGATCACTTCGGCAATCTCGGAGGCGCTCATCCCACGATCGAGCATATCCTGCTTGAGTTCGGTCTCGGCCTGCCGACGGGTGGCCGAGGTATACACGCCTGCGATCATTGCGGTGACTGAGATAATCACGGCGGTAGCACAGCCAATTCCGACCAGCAGCACGACAAATCGCTCGTCGGCACCTAAACCGAAGAAATCGTTCGCCCAACGATCTTCAACCGCGCCTGCAGTTTGTTGCGCGAGCAACAAGGGCAACTTCATCATCGTAATGCTCTCCTTGCGAATCTAGACGTCGCCACGGTGATCACCGCGCGCTCGTACGATTTGCTCAATTTCGTGAATCGGCAATCCACGATCGAGCAACTCTCGCTTGAAATCCAGTTCCTGACGGTGGCAAGCGTACTTGCGAACTTGCTTGAAAATGGACGTGATCACGCTACTGGCACAAATAATCAGCATGATGTAGACCACCATGTTGAAAGGCGGTGGCACGTTCTGCATTAAGTTGACGAAACTGCTCATGGATGGACCTCGCGGTGCGCGAAGGGCAACCGGACGGAATGTAGGTTCCTCAAGTAGTTGACTATAGCAAGTTCGTGGCACCTTGCTCGATCTTGCTCCAGATCGAAAAAAAGTGCGAAATTTGCTGCCTAAGTTTTAAGCGTCGGCTGCCCACGGCAGATTGACTTGACGTCCTAAACCGTTTAGTGTGAAGGTGTTGGCGGATTTTCTGGTGTGCATTCTTGGTCCGGCACGCTCCAGCAACGTGTCTGATACCCAATCTTGGGCCATCGGACCGGGCTGCATTGCGTCGCTACCACTTCAGGTACTTGCCGCTAGCGTCATCGGCTCAGTGGCAAACCAGTCGGGACACGTGGCACGCCAACGAACAGTTTCTTGGGAGCGTCAGTTGTCGAAAAAGCCTTGGGGCGGAGTCTTTGACGGGGAGACCGATCCCCGCGTGGAGAAATTCACCGAGAGCGTGAGTTTCGACCGACGGCTCGCTGCGCACGATATTCTCGGCTCCAAAGCGCATGCAAAAATGCTGGCCGAGGTTGGCGTGCTCACCGAAGCGGAACACCAGCAGATCGCCGACGGGCTGACGGCAATCCTCGCCGAGATTGAAGCGGGCGACTTCGTTTTTCGCGAGGAGCTGGAAGACGTCCACATGAACATCGAACGAGCGCTGATCGACCGCATCGGCGACGTCGGCCGCAAGCTGCACACCGGACGTAGCCGCAACGATCAGGTCTCAACCGACTTCCGCCTGTGGATTCGCGACGAGATCATTGTCTTGTCGGACAAGCTTGTGGACCTGCAGCGCGCGTACCTTAGCCGCTGCGACCGAGATGCTGACGTGATACTTCCGGGCTACACTCACCTGCAGCGCGCGCAGCCTATCCTGGCAAATCACTATTGGCTGGCCTACTGCGAGAAGTTCCAACGCGATCTTGATCGATTGCAAGATTGCTGCAAACGCGTTTGCCAATTGCCGTTGGGCACGGCCGCGTTGGCGGGCACGACGATTCCCATTGAGCGGCAGATGGTGGCCGACGAGCTTGGTCTTGACGGCCTGGTCGCCAACAGTCTCGATTCTTCAAGCGATCGCGACTTTGCGATCGAGTTCTGTTTCGTGCTCACGATGATCGCCGAGCACCTAAGCACGTGGGCAGAAGAGTGGATTCTGTGGTCAACCAGTGAGTTCAATTTCTTGCGGATTTCGCAGGCGTACTGCACCGGCTCGTCGATCATGCCGCAGAAAATCAACCCCGACGTGTGCGAGCTGATTCGTGGCAAGACGGCCCGTGTGGTGGGCAACTTGCATAGTCTGCTCGTATTGGTGAAGGGTCTGCCGCTGGCCTACAACCGCGACCTGCAGGAGGACAAGGAGCGCGTGTTCGACTCCGTCGACACCGTCAAGGCTTGCGTCGAGCTGGCGGCATCGGTGGTCGCTAATGCCGAGCTAAACCGCGAAGCGATCAGCGCCAAGCTTGATCGCGGCTATCTCGACGCGACGACGCTGATGGAATACCTCATCAGTCTCGACGTCCCGCAACGCACCGCGCACGAAATCATCGGCCAGTTGGTCGCCTCAGCGATGAAACAGAATGTGCCGCTCGCTGGCTTGCAACTCTCCGAATTCCAATCAGCCCACCCGTCACTCGACGAAAAAGTGTTCGACGTGTTGGGCGTGGAGAAAGCGGTCAGAGCGTTCCAGAGTTACGGCTCGACGGCGCCGGAGCAGGTGGCCCGACAAGTGGCACTGTGGAAAGAACGATTGACGTAGAAGTGAATTACCTTAGCCGGAAGGCGTCGCTTCCGGCTATTGACCAGCATCTTCGCGAGAGAAGGCAAACTGTGAATCCAACATTGAAGCATACAACTCGATTCTACCTAGCACTGCTGCTCTTTCTGACCGCATCTACGCATCTGTGCGCACAAGACGAGGAGGAGCCTGCGTCACTCTCGCTATCCGACGCCGCCCTACGCGGCCCTGCCGTTGCGTCGGTCCTGGAATTGCCGCGAGACACCCCTGCCCAGGAACTAACAGCCATCCTCACGTTGCTTGACTTGGGCCAGGACGATGTTGCCCAGTTGATTTGGAAAGACTTTGCCCCCGAGATGCAGGACAAGACCAAGGCGGAGTTGGTCAAGCAGTTTGGCGTCGCTCGCTTTCTCCAGCTTGTACGTATGGGCGAAGCGAGCGGACTGGAGGGCTCCCGGGCCTTCGCCGAAAGTTGCCTACAGACGGCGGCAACACTCGGTCGCGACCCTCAGCAATTGGCGAAACTCATCGCAGACCTGGGCAGCGATTCGCTCGAGGTCCGTCGGGCCGCTCGTGCGGATCTGGCCGTTACCGGCGACGCGGGTGCACAAGCGTGCCTCGAAGCGCTAGCGGCTGCACCAGCGGGCGAGGCGGGCGAACAACTGCGGACTGAGCTACTGCTCACGCTGGCCAGAATGCGACCAGCCGTTGAGCCACTGTTGATTGCCGCCCTTGCTGACGGCGAGGGTCAGTTCCGCCGCGACGTGGTTGAGCTAACCGGCTACCTGCAGTTGCAAGACGCGGTGCCGTGGCTAGCGGCGATAGCGGCTGGCAGCGATACCAATCGCGAAGTTGTCGCTGCCGCAGTGACAGCGCTAACCAAGATGAGTCTTTCGTCGCCCGGCCCCGCCGACGCGCGTGCGGTCGTGTTGAGCGAAATTCAACGCCGTGAGGCGACGCGGCATCCAGCCGAAGTCGAACAATGGTGGTCGTACGACCCGCAGCAACAGCAACTCTCGACCGTAGAAGTCACGCCGAGCGAAGGTCAGACGCTCGCAATTGCGCGATTATCGCGACTGTTGGGGGAACTACCAAGTGCCACGATCGGCGATCAGCGTCTTGGACTAATCTACGCCTATCAGGTCGCGGAGCTCCAGGGCCAACCTCTGAGCGGCGAGGCGAAGCAGTTGGCAGACTCGCTTGACACGGCTCAGCTCAGCGAAACGATGCATGAAGCGTTAGCCAATAGCCATACGCCCGCCGCAATCGCGTGTGCTCAGCTACTCGGCAATCGTGCAGACGAGTCGGCTCTTGGGTCGGTCGCCGGATCGCCTAG
This sequence comes from Bythopirellula sp., assembly GCA_965228965.1. Taxonomy (GTDB): domain Bacteria; phylum Planctomycetota; class Planctomycetia; order Pirellulales; family Lacipirellulaceae; genus Bythopirellula. The sequence continues at coordinate 1,658,057 of OZ245849.1, read as the reverse complement.
TCCGTTGGCTACGGCGCTGACGCATACCAGTCGCGATGTTCGCTTCGCCGCGCTCGAAGCGATTATGAAAATCAAGCCTCAGCAGACTTTCGGCGGCGCAAGCGGCGTTCCGAAAGTGCTCTGGAATTTTGCGTCGAGTGCCGGCAATCCCCAGGCGATCGTTGCGTCTTCGGTAGTGGGTGGCGCGAACGAATGGGCCGGACAGCTCCGCGCGCGGGACTATGACGCGACGCCTGTCACCACGGGTCGTCAGGCACTGCTCGCGGCACTGAATTCTCCACGGCTAGAGTTAATGTTGCTCGACAGCGACATCGGGCGACCACTACTACGAGAGGTCGTGTTCGGGCTGCGTTCCAATCCGCAGCTCGCCCAGACGCCGATCGCCGTGCTGTGCAGCCTGGATAATCTGTCGCGGGCTGAGCAAATCGCCGCCCGGGATGACCATCTGCTCGCCACACCACGCCCGCATTCGCCGGAAGCGATGGACACGGTGCTCCGTGAACTCGCCGAGCTTGGCACGCAACCGACGACCGCAGACCGCCGGACTGAGCAGGCGAAAGCGGCGCTGGGCTGGCTGACGGAGCTACTCACAGACGGCCATCCCTACGATGAACTGCTACGCGAGTCCGCACAAATTGGCAACACGGTTTATGATCCCGCATTGACCACGGTCAGTCTCAAAGTGCTAGCCGTGTTGGGAACCGCTGGCAGCCAGCAGCTACTCGTGTCGATCGCGAGCTCGCCCACGCAACCGATCGAAACCCGCCGGGCAGCGGCCGACGCATTCGCGACCAGCGTCCAACGGTTCGGCAAGCTGCTGTCCTCCGAGGAGATCCTTCGTCAATACGATCGCTACAACGCCAGCGAAACCGCCGACCAGGCCACGCAAGAAGTGCTCGGCAGCGTGCTGGATGTACTGGAAAAACAGAAATGAGGAATTAAATGACCAATGACCACGCCCCAATGACCAATGAGTGCTCGTAGCATCAACCGCGAGAATACTGAGTTTGACTTGGCTGAAAGAACAGCGATTTTCGGCGAAGCAATCATCAAGTTCGTACTGGGAATTCAACGCGACGAGATCAAGGGACCACTAATCCGACAACTGGTCAGATCAGCAACAAGTATTGGTGCCAACTACATGGAAGCAGACGAGGCTGGCACAAAGAAGGAGTTTCGGTATCGCATTAGTGTTTGCTGCCGCGAAGCTCGTGAAACGGAGTATTGGCTTAGAATGCTCGCCGCAGCATCGCCAGTCCACAAATCTAGTGCTCGATCGCATTGGCAAGAAGCCCACGAACTAACGAGAATTTTCGGAGCCATTCACAGAAACTCTCGACCAACCCCAAAGTAACCCCATTGGTCTTTGGGGCTTGGTCATTGGTCATTTTTTTTCATCCCATGTCCATTCCGTCTCAATTTACCGACCCCACCACCTCGCCTCTACCGGGAATCATCGGTAATGGGGCGGCGATGGGTGAGGTCTATCAGACGACACGGCAGGTAGCTGGCTCGAATGCCTCGGTCTTGCTACTTGGTGAGACCGGTACGGGCAAGGAACTCATCGCGCACGCGATTCACGATCTTAGCCAGCGACGCGAACGGCCCTTCGTCCGAGTGAATTGCGGCGCACTAAGCGAAAGCTTGCTGGAAAGCGAGTTATTCGGCCACGTCCGAGGGGCGTTCACCGGTGCGATTGACAATCGCACGGGACGGTTCGAGGCCGCCCACAAGGGCACCATTTTTCTCGACGAGATCAACTCCACAACGCTGCACCTGCAGGTGAAACTGCTGCGCGTGCTACAGGAACACGAGTTCGAACGCGTCGGCGACACTAAATCTGTCCAGGTAGACACACGAGTGATTGCCGCCAGCAATCGCGACTTGCTCGAATTGGCCGAAGAAGGAAGTTTCCGCGAAGACCTGTATTATCGACTCAACGTCGTGCCCATCTATCTGCCACCATTGCGCGAACGGACCGAGGACATTCCGGAACTGGTGACGCACTTTCTCAACCTCTACAATGAACAGAGCGATCGCTACGTTGCTCACATCGATCCGCGAGCAATCGACGCGATGCAGAATTATCACTGGCCTGGCAACGTCCGTGAGCTGCAAAACTGCGTTGAACGCGCCGTCGTGATGGCGCGCGGTGACGAACTCACGTTCGAGTTGCTGCCGTCCGCCGTTAGGACCGGGCGACCGCCACGAGCACTGGGCACGCGGGCAATGGACTTTCAGTCGCTGACCGACGAGTTGGTACACCGGGGCTTAAAAGACGCCGGTGAGGCCGACGAGGACTTGCTGAGCCGCATCGTCGAGCCGGTCGAACGCAGGGTCATTTCCGAGGTGATGACGAGCACCGACGGAGTCCAGATCAAAGCTGCCGCTCGTCTGGGCATCAATCGGAATACTCTGCATAAGAAGCTAAAGCAACACGGACTTGATGGGGAATGACGCAACCCGAATGACAAATGAAGAAAGTACATATGAATCTGAATGACTGATCGAAGTGAGCGCTCCACTTCTCATTTGTGTTTAGTCTTTCTTTTGTCATCTGGCGTTTCGTCATTCGGCATTGACCAACTTCCATTCGAACTCGCACCCCACACTCACCCCGTATGCTCACAGGCATCAACATGCTGTGCTTCTCCGCCTGCTACGCGATTGCGTTAGCGCTGGAGATCATTGGGCTGTGGAATCGCGTCCGGCTGCGGCGCGTCGCCCTCCTGGTGACGGCGTCCGTAGGCCTCTTCGCGCACACGTGGTACCTGGGGGTTCGAGTGGCCGAAACCCCGCAGGCCCCGCTTACCAGCCACCGTGATTGGTACATTCTGGCAGCTTGGGCGCTGGCGGTGGTCTATCTGACCGCAAAGTTCTATTACCGCAAATCGTCGATGGGGTTGTTTCTGCTGCCGGCGGTGCTGGGTTTGATCGCCGCATCCCGGTTCGCCACGACCGTGCCGCTGGCCACGTTTGAAGCACCGCGCTTCTGGGGACGGATTCACGGACTGTTTCTGATGTTGGGAACCGTGGCGGTGCTACTGGGGTTTATCGCGGGTGTGATGTACCTGTTGCAAAGCTACCGACTCAAGCACAAATTAGCCAGCGGAGATCGTCTTCGCTTGCCGAGCTTGGAATGGCTTGATCGGGCGAACAGTCGCTCGTTGGGAGCAGCGGCCTTTTTCGTGGGTGGCGGATTCATCACAGGCATCCTCAGCCGGCTCGCCCACACGGGCAGTCGGAACTTTATCCCCTGGACCGACCCAGTCGTGCTTTCCTTGGGAGGGATGATGGTCTGGCTATTGGCGGCCGAAGCCTTTCGCTTGGTTTACCCAGCCGCTCGGCGTGGTCGTAAGGTCGCCTACCTGACCGTGGCCGCTTTCGGGTTTCTTCTGCTCGTACTGGGAGTGATGACCCTCGAAGATTCTTTGCACGGCACCAAGACTGCTGCGGTTGAACACACAGCGGAGGACACTCAATGAACCTCCGCATGATCGGCTGCACACATCAAGAAACGGGCCTCGACGTACGCCAGCAATTGGCCTTCGACGCGGCGCAAACCACCGCCGCGTTGGACAGCTGGCAACGGCGTTTTGACGAGATTGAGATCGTCTTGCTCTCAACCTGCAACCGCGTCGAACTCTACGCAGCTAGCAACGGACCTCCCGATTCGCTTACCACCGACCAGCTGGTCGACGGGCTGCTGGAGTTCCACAATGTCTCGCGCAAGCGGGTCGAAGGGCAAATACTGACGCTTGCCGACCAAGACGTCGTGCGACATCTGTTCCGTGTGGCCGCCAGCCTAGAGAGCATGGTCGTCGGAGAACCACAGATTTTGTCGCAAGTGAAACAGGCGTATCAGTGCGCTCAGGATGTGGGTACAGCGGGGCCACGGCTTCACGACCTATTCCAGTCGGCTCTCCATACGGCCAAGCGTGTCTCCGGTGAAACTCAGCTGCACAAGCACCGCGTCAGTATCCCCAGCGTCGCGATCTCAGAACTGGCCAGTTGCGTGTTTGAAACCTTTGACGACAAACATGTCCTGGTGATCGGTGCCGGCGAGATGGCCGAGGAAACGCTGCGGTATCTGCACGACGCGGGCAAGCCCAGCATCCACGTGGTTAATCGCAGCGTCGAACATGGCGAGCAGGTGGCTCAGAAATGGGATGGCCAGTATCATCCGTGGGATCAGCTCTGGCAGCAGCTCAGCCTGGCGGACCTCGCGATCAGCACCACTGCCGCTACCGAACCACTGGTAACGATTGACGCATTCAATGAGCACGTGGCGCCAAATCGCCATCAGCGGCCGCTATTCCTTCTCGATTTGTCGGTTCCCCGCGATTTTGAACCCGCCGTCGGAGAAGCCCTCGGCGTGTATCTGTACTCCATCGACGATCTGGACAAGGCGTGCGAGCAAAACCGCGCCGCTCGCGCCGCGGAGTTCCCGGCAGCTGAAAGAATCATCGTGCAAGAGTCTCAGCGATTCGCCAGCGAGCAGAACCGCCGTATGACAGCTCCGGTGATCACGGAATTGCGAGCTGAGCTGGAAAGGCCGAAATCCGCCGAATTGGAGCGATTGTTCCAAAAGCTGCCCGACCTCGACGATCAGGCCCGCCAAGAAATCGAGCAGTTCGCAGACCGGTTGGTGAACAAGATGTTACATCCGCCGCTGGAGTCCCTGCGCGATGCTTCACAGAACGGCACGCCGCATGGGCTACTGGATGCGATACGGCGGTTGTTTCAGTTGGAGGATTAGCCCGCCGCTGGGCTTTTTTGTCGCCGCGTGTGATAATCTCTCGTCCGCGTTCCTTGAGCTTTCGTAACTCCCGACGGATACTATACGGAACGCTCTTCTTGCTTCCCAGCGTGTGAGGTTGCGATGCACCGTGCAAAGCGCTCCGGATTCACCATCGTTGAACTCCTGGTTGTGATCGCCATCATCGGCATTTTGGTGGCGCTGTTGCTGCCGGCCGTGCAGGCGGCGCGGGAGGCGGGACGACGGGCAATCTGCGCGAACCATCTGCGACAACTGGGCTTGGCCGTCCATCAGTTTCACAATCAGAAGCGGCGTCTGCCAATGGGTGCGCGGTGGCGGCACGAGCACCATGGGGATCCGATCAGCCAGGGGACGATCTTGCTGCAGCTATTGCCGTTCCTTGAGCAGCAAGTGGTGTATGACGCGGTTGACTTCTCACAAAACTTTATCGACGACCAGACCTACGCCGATGGCACGCTGATCGCTGCCACACCGATTAGCCTCTTTCTATGTCCCACCGATGCGCTCTCAGGGCTGACCCCAGGGTACGATCTGCCGACCGCAAACTTTGGCGCGAGCAAGGGCCCCACGGCAATGATCAACCGTGAGGATCGCTTCAATTGTCCCGAGCACGAGCAGCTTAACGAGTATGCTCTAGCACCACACTTTGACCTGAACGATCGGTGGAACTTCGCCGGGCCTTTTCATCGCGAGGGCTTCGTCTATTCGAAGTTTCCCGAAATCACCGACGGGTTATCGAACACGATCTTCTTCGGGGAGATGCGCCCACTGTGCAACGGACACGCAGCGCACGGTTGGTACTGGACCCTCAGCAGCCAGGGATATCTGACGACTCTGGTTCCAATCAACTACGATACGTGTTCCGACGATGAATCGCAAAGCGGCTGCCGGCACCGCGAGAACTGGAACACCACGCAGGGCTTCAAGAGCCTGCACCCGGGCGGCGTTCACGTCATGATGGGCGACAACTCGGTTGTCTTCTTGACGGAGGGTATCGACCACCAGGTGTTCCAATACCTGGGAGCTAAGGCTGATGGCTTTCCGGTGACACTTCCTTGAGGTGGCACGACTCAAATCGCGGTTAACGCTCAGAAGTCGTCGTCATCTTCCACGCCGAATCCGCCGTCGAGGTCGTCGGCATCGTCTTCGTACTCGTATTCATACTCGAGACCGTCATCGTCGTCATCGTCGACGTCGAGGTCTGAGTCGTCCGCGTAGTCGTCCTCCTCGAACTCGTCATCATCTTCGAAGTCGGAGTCGTCTTCTACCTCTTCCCACTCGTCGCCTTCGTAGTCGTCGTCGTCATCCTCATCCACATCGGACTCATCGCCGTCTTCGTCTTCGTCGTCTTCGTCTTCGTACTCGTCGTCGTCCTCGTATTCGCCATCGTCTGAGTCATCGTCTTCGGTGTCGTCGTCTTCGTACTCGTACTCATACTCGACTTCTTCGTCTTCCGTGTCGCTCTCGTCTTCGTATTCGTACTCTTCGTCATCGGTCGGCTCCAACTCCGCGACCTGCGTACCGACGGCGCTTAAGCACTCTGCGGCCAATGCCTGAGAACTCCATGTGTTGATAGGTTGGCTTTCGGCGGAATCACTCTGAGTGCACTGCACAGCTTGCTCCTTGACCGGTTGTGGCTCCGGGATGAGGTGGTTTGGGGGTGAGCGAGGGGGACTCGCCAAACGATTAATCGTGTCGCTGCCCCCTGACCTCCGTACCTCTCGTTTTTTCACTAATTTGCGATGCTATGAATTTGATCGATAACCGGCAGTTGGTCCAACCGCCTGAGTCCAAAAACTTGCAAAAATTTCTTGGTAGTTCCGTATAAGAAGGGCCGACCAAGCTCGTCGGCTCGCCCGACGATACGCAATAATTCGCGTTCCATCAACACGCGCAGGATTTCACCACACTGGACCCCGCGAACTGCCTCGATTTCGGCCCGCACCACAGGCTGGCGATATGCGACCACCGCCAGTGTCTCCAGCGCCGGGGCAGAGAGTCTAACGTCTTGCGGCTGGCCGTGCAAACGCCCAATCCAAGGTGCCAACTGAGGGCGAGTCATCAGCTGGAAACCGCCCGCTACCTCGACTACCTGCATCGCGCCGCCCAGCTGGTCGTAGCGCTGGGAAAGTCTCTTCAGCAACGTGCGGGCCTCGGTACCATCGGCAAGTTTCGCCAGTTTGGCCAGTTTTCTTGTCGGCAACGGCTCACGAGCCAGGAACAGCACCGCCTCCAGCTGCGAAACCTTGTCATCTGGGCACTCTGTCGGATCAAAAGCAACTTGCTCCGCGTCCGGCTGTCGGTCGACGACTCGAATTGCGGGGCGTCGCTCTTTTCGGGCAAGCGGATGACGATACCGCAAAGCGCAGCTGTCGAGGCCCAGACCAAGCGTCGAGTATTGCGGCTCCATGGAGTTTCGCCCCATTCAAGGGGTGCTGGTTGAATGAGCAACTACCGCAGGCGAGTCGTTGTGTCCACATGACGGGCATTCTGCCAAGCCGTGACTTCGCCGACCACTTGATGCACGGCACGCAGAGCGTCGGCTCCGATCGCCTCAAACTGGCGCGTGTGATCGTCGTCGCCGCCCAGTGAGACACTACAGCGGAATCGATAGTACTTGCCTTCTCCACCCCAGTTTTCGAGGGTGTAGTCTGCCGCGTCTAGAGATCGCAATAGTGAGAGATGTGGTTCCAGTTGCTGCGCCAGCTCCTGGTCGATCTCCGCACGTGGAAGTTGCGGTTCGGTTATCGGCATACTCGCTGATGCGAGTGAGAACTTCGCATCTCGCATCACCGGCGTGGTTGGCTGAGTGACGCTGTTGGCAGACTGCTGCGTGAGCTTACGGCGACCCGCTGCCAGCGCGCCGTCGAACCGAGGCGCCGCCTTCGTCGACTCTGGCGACCAACCACCCTGACTGGAATCTTCCCAACCAATGGACTGTTTCGCCGAGACGATCGTCCGCTGGATGACGCCCATTGCGGCGGGTGGTAAGGGTCCGTAGTAGACCCACGCCGCCGGCAGACCAATCAATACGACTAACATCACTGTCGCACGAAACACAGTAGCCATAGCATCCTTGCTCTGGGGACTTTGTTAACGGGGACGCGGATGATAGCCCGCGACGATTTCCGCTCGCAATGGCAATTGGGCGGGCGGTCGCACGTGCGTCGTTCTTGGTGATTTGTCGGTGGTGCTAGCACTTGAACCTACTCGATTCGACGTCCGCGTAACTCTAGAATGCCAGCATGTCCAGCGAACAACAAAGTACCCAGCACCAAGCCCAAACCTCACACATATACCTCGACCACAACTCCACCACGCCGGTGCTACCTGAGGTCGCGGATGCCGTCCACGAGGCGCTGCTCCGCTTCCCCGGCAATGCCGGAAGCCAGCACGAGCTGGGGCGGCAAACCCGCAGAGCGCTGGAAGAAGCCCGACATCGAATTGGTGAACTGCTGGGCGCGCGGATGAGCGGGATGGATGCCGATCGCGTGATTATCACCAGTGGAGGCACGGAGGCGGCCAATCTGGCCATTTTTGGACTCTGGCAAGCTCAGCAAGCGGCCTCTCCAGATGGTGATGGGGAAGGTCATTTGGTGACTTCAGCGATCGAGCACCCTTGCATCCTCGAGGCGGCTACCCAGCTGCCTGACTGCACGGTCGAGCGATTGGAGGCGAATTCCGACGGAGCGGTCGACGTGGAGCAGCTGAGTCAAGTAATGCGACCGAACACGCGTTTGGTCAGCGTGATGCTCGCCAACAATGAAACCGGCGTGCTCCAGCCTGTCGCCCAGATGGCTGCCCACTGCGCTGAGCGGGACATCCCTATGCACAGCGACGCTGCTCAAGTGGTCGGCAAACTGCCCGTGAACTTCGCTGAACTGAATCTAGCTGCTTTGAGTCTCGCGTCACACAAGTTCTACGGACCGCTGGGTATCGGTGTGCTGCTACTTCGCCACGGTGTAGCGCTGCAACCGACACTCTTCGGCGGCCATCAGCAAGCGGGTCTGCGTCCAGGAACCGAATCCGCAGCGCTGGCGATCGGCATGTGCACCGCACTTGAAGTCTGTAATCGCGATGCTGTGGAGAATGTGGAACGGATCACAAAACTCCGCGATCAGTTCGAGAGCACGCTCTCCGCTGCCATTCCCGAACTCGTGATCATCGGCAAAGGCGCAAATCGTCTTCCAAACACGTCGAATGTTGCTTTCGTGGGTCTGAATCGACAGGCACTGTTGATGGCGCTGGATCAAGCTGGTGTCGCCTGTTCGAGTGGGTCGGCGTGTGCCAGTGGTTCGAGTGAACCGTCGCCAGTGCTGGTGGCGATGGGCTTGAAAAAAGAGATTCTTGACGGCTCTATCCGGTTCAGTCTTGGGATCACGACGACCAGCGCTGAAATCGAGGAATCGTGTCGTCGTATCTTGAGTGTATGTAAGCGTTTACGGTGAGTCAAAAACTGCCACCAAACGCCCAAAAATAGCCTTTCACACCTCCCTGATCGGCCCTAAATCGGGTAAAATTTTGGGATGACTTTTGGAGCGGCATTCCTCTCAATATACACGCATTTTTCGGCCGCTCGCTGATTCTCGGTTTTCATCAATATCTGGACGGAGCCGTCGTGGTTTACGGGGTGTCTCGAATCGCTTTGCCAAGCTGTGATCTGGGTGGAAGCCTTCGTTCCGGCGGCAACTTAACGCCCCGCGTGAACGACTTCGTACTCGGTCCTGAGAACCAGTTGGCCTTGGCTCCAATCGAACAATTACTTGATACGAACGCACCAACTGCAGACATCTCCGACTTCGCCCCGGTCTTCAATCCGTTGCTGCTATTGGGTCCCACGGGGATGGGAAAATCGCATTTGGCTCGCGGTATAACCCGTCATTGGCACGCGACTGTCGGTGAGACCTTCGTGGAGTATCTCACCGCGGTCGATTTCGCACGCCAGCTTCGCGCCGCGCGCGAAGAGAATCTGCTAGACGGCTTCCGGGAAAAGCTCGCCAGCCTGAGATTGCTCGTACTGGAAGACTTGCATCGGTTGCCGATCCGGATTTTTGTGCAACGCGAACTACGCGACACACTCGATACATTGCTCGAAGACGGGGCATCGATCGTCATTACCAGCCAGACACCACCGGCGACGATGCCCGATCTGGAAGCCGGATTACGCGATCGGCTGTGCGGTGGCCTTACTGTGCGGCTCCAGAGCCTAGGGATCGAAACCCGCATTGAATTGCTCCGCCAAGCAGCGAGCGAGCGCGGGGTTTCGATCGATGACGACCAACTCGGACGGCTGGCTGAGAAAGTGGAAGGTCCGGCACCACAGTTGTTTCGTGCGATCGCAGAATACGAGCTGAGCCGGTCCGAACCCGCGACAGAAGACGCTCTGGCAGTTGGGATCGGCGACCGTCCGCCGTTGAAATTCAAGCAGATTCTCGCCGTAGTCGCACGCTATTTCTCGCTCACTCAGGCAGCTTTATGCAGCCCAGTGCGGCGGAAATCGCTGGTCTACGCCCGCGGGGTTGCTATCCATCTGGCTCGTTCGCTCACTGATCTGAGCTATGCCCAAATCGGCCACTGCCTCGGTCGACGTGACCATACGACCGTAATGCACGCGAGTCGCTCCATTGACAAACGGCTCGCCACGGACGCGACCACGCAGCAAGATGTGGAGGAGCTGAAACGAATACTAACCGCCGTATGACGGCAAAGTGAATTACGAGATTCAATAATCCCCGAGACTCAACCTGTTGAAAACCTGTTGATCAGCTGTCGAACGCACGGCCGAAACTTGCGACACGAAACAACCACCTCAATCAGATGGCACTTCGCGGTCGACTATCAACAATCAGCAAACAGGCTGGCAACATACACCAAACCAGTTTTCCACAATGGGCTAGATCTCGTAAGTCCTTGTACTAATTGTCCTTTCGCATCAACAGTAGCTGCTAACAACAATTCGGAAGCAGCTATTACCAATACTACTATCGTTTAAATATTTATTAGAAAAGTACAGACGCACATTGGAGGTGACCGTTGTCCACGACTGTTGAAGATCAAGCTGCACTCGATCCATCCGAAACGACGGCGACACGACCTACCGGAAAGGCAGGCCCGACTATGAAAATATCTTGCGACCGCGAGCAGCTGTTGCATGCGTTCCAAACCGTCGCGTCGGTTGCACCCGCGCGCAGTCCCAAACCGATTTTGCAGAACGTCAAGCTCGAAGTAACGGATCAAGCGGTAACGCTGTTGGCAACCGACTTGGAGGTTGGCATTCGCCATCAGGTTTCCGGCGTCGACATTCAGTCGACGGGCGTGGTGATCCTCTCGGTGACACGTTTTGGTTCGATTCTACGGGAGAGTACCGACGAGACACTGCATCTGGAAGCGGACGGTCAAGGTACCACCATTCGTGGCGAGCGAAGCCAGTTCCGCCTGCCAGCAGAGAATCCGGCAGAGTTTCCGCAGGTCACCGGATTCGACGTGTCGAACTACCACACGGTGCCGGCCCGCCTGTTGCGAGAGTTGATCCGCCGCACGGCATTCGCGACCGACAACGAGAGCAGCCGCTATGCCTTAGGTGGCATCAAACTGGAAGTCTCCGATGCCCACCTGACCGCAATTGGTACCGATGGGCGCCGCCTGGCGAAGATGACCGGGCCGGTTGGCACCACTGGCGAAGCCCTGGACTCGGCCCAAACGACCATCGTCCCGACGCGGGCGATGACGCTCATCGAGCGAGCTGTTGTCCCAGCCGACGACGAAGTAAAGATCGCCGTCAACGGCAACGAGTTCTTGGTGCAGACCCAGCGAGCGACCATCTCCGCACGCATGTTGGAAGGTCGGTTCCCAGATTGGAAGAAAGTGTTCCCCGAGTCGGGCGTCGGAGTGAAGCTCGATTTGGCCGTGGGCGCAACGCTCACAGCCGTCCGGCAAGCACAGATCGCCACCAGCGACGAGAGTCGCGGCGTTGATTTCACGTTCGGCGAAGGCATGTTGGTCTTGTCCGGCAAGGCGGCCGAAGTTGGTCAATCGCGGGTGGAGTTGCCCATCGGCTACGACGGTGATGAACTGACCGTCACGCTCGATCCGCGATTTGTGGTCGACTTTCTCAAGGTGCTCGACACAGACAAAACGTTCAGTTTCGAGGTAAAGGACGCCGAGAGTGCCGCCGTTTGTTCGACGGATGACGGTTACGGCTATGTGATCATGCCTTTAGCTCGTGATCGTTAACCTGCTGCGGACCGCGATGAACCAGCGTCGATGAACCAACACTTGGGCCAACAATTCGAAGACCTTGACCGACGCCGCGGAGCGCAGCAACGGCGTTTCTTCGCGCGGCAGCCCAAGCGCATCGACAACGTGTTGGCCCAAATCGTGCAGCGTCGCGGCTACGCGCAAGTCCGCGCCGCCGGAGAGCGGGACGAGGCGTGGGAGCAGGCCGTTGGCGACGTGGCGTCCGCAACCCGCGTGGGAGCATTGAAACGAGGTACGCTGGAAGTCGTGGTTGCCCACTCGCTGTTGATGCAAGAACTCACGTTCCGCAAAGAAGAACTACTTTCGAAATTACAAACAGCCCTGCCCGACGCGGGCATCAAACAACTTCGATTCCGCGTTGGCCAAGTTGGCTAATCCGACTCGAAGTGCGATAGCAAAGCAAGATATGGCCGAAGAAGCAAATTCGAATTACAGCGAAAAAGACCTCGAACACCTAAGCGACTTAGAGCACGTTCGCGAACGGCCTAGTATGTACATCGGTGATACTACCGGTCGCGGTCTGCATCATTTGGTGTACGAAGTGGTCGACAATTCGATCGATGAAGCGATGGCCGGCTACGCCAGTGAGGTGTTCGTTTCAGTCAATCCAGATGGCTCGGTCACCGTCGAAGACGACGGGCGTGGCATCCCTGTCGAGCGACATCAGCAACTGTCCGAACAAATGGATCGCGATGTCTCGACGCTCGAAGGCGTGATGACGGTGCTGAAGTTTGGCGGTAAATTCACGAAAGGTGCATACCAGACGTCCGGCGGTCTGCACGGTGTGGGCGTGACCGTGGTGAACTTTCTCTCCGAATGGTGCGAAGTTGAAGTCTGTCGCGACGGCCACGTCTACCACCAAGAGTACGAACGTGGCGTGCCCAAGGGGGAAGTCCGTCGCGTCGGTACGACCGACAAAAAAGGGACCAAGACGACCTTCAAGCCCGATCCACAGATTTTCAAGACCACTAAGTTCGTCTACGCCACATTGGTCAAACGCCTACAGGAGTTAGCGTTCTTAAACCGCGGGGTGAAGATCACTGTTGCGGACGCACGGAACAATGAATCGGAGACTTTTCAGTACGAGGACGGAATTCGCGAGTTCGTACAGCATTTGAATCGCGCGAGCGATACCGTTCACCCTGAGGTTTTATCGGTGGAGGGCGAAGCCGATGGCGTCAGCCTGGACATCGCGCTGCAGTACTCCGGTGAGTACACAGAGAATGTCCACAGTTACGTAAACAACATCAACACGACTGAAGGTGGCACGCACCTGTCGGGCTTCCGTACCGCGCTCACCCGCACGCTGAACAACTACGGCAAGAACGCCGGCATGTTCAAAGACCTGATCCCCTCGGGAGACGACGTACGCGAAGGCTTGACTGCAGTGATCAGCGTGCGCGTCCCGCATCCGCAATTCGAAGGGCAAACGAAAACCAAGCTCGGTAACAGCGAAGTCGAGGGCATCGTCAATACGACTTTTGGCGAGTACTTGGCCAAGTACCTCGAAGAAAACCCCAAAACGGCCAAGGCGATGGTTCGCAAAACAATCGTTGCGGCCGAAGCGCGTGAAAGTGCCCGCAAGGCCCGTCAACTGATTCGAGAGCGCAAAGGTGCCCTCTCGGGCGGCGGATTGCCCGGCAAGCTTCGCGACTGTTCGAGCAAGGACGTCGACAAGTGTGAGCTGTACCTGGTGGAGGGCGACTCGGCCGGCGGAAGTGCTGAAGGCGGCCGTCTGCGTGAATATCAGGCGATCTTGCCGCTGCGTGGAAAAATCATCAACGCCTACAAGTCGCGCGAAGACAAAGTGCTCGCCAACGAGGAAGTGCGCAGCATGATCTCGGCGGTGGGCATCGGCATCGGCGACGACCAGGATCTCAGCAAGCGGCGTTACGGACGGATCGTGATCATGACCGACGCCGACGTCGATGGATCGCACATTCGTACGCTGCTGCTTACGTTCTTCTATCGCCAGATGTACGACCTGGTCGCCCAGGGACATGTGTATGTTGCACAGCCGCCGCTGTTCCGTGTGGTCAAGGGCAAGAAGGCTCGGTACGTACAAACCGAAGACGAAATGAAAACCGAACTGCTGGAACTGGGCTTAGGCGACAGCGTGTTCGACGCGGGCGACGGGCAGTTGGTGGAAGGCGAGGCGATGGAGAAACTCTGTCGTACGCTCGCCGCCCTGGAAGATGCAATCATCGCGCTCGAACGGCGTGGCATCAGCCTGAAAATCCACGCTCAGCGCCAAGATCCCGAAACGCTAAAGCTGCCGGTCTACCACGTGTTTCTCGGGCCTAGCGAACAGTGGTTCACCACTCGCGCTGACCTCGACAAGTACGTAGCCGAGCAAGAAGAGAAACTCGGGCACGAACTCCGCATCGACGGCGGCACCGCCCCCACCCCTGAGCCTTCAGCCAACGGCGAGTCCCCTTCAGCGGACGGAGTAAACGGCGAAGCGGCAAAAGGCCCAAGACTCCGCATCGTCGAACTCCACGAGGTACGTACGATCAACACCCTGCTGGGCGACCTCAGCGAACTCGGTTTCTCGATCGAGGCGCTCATCCCCGAAGACCGCACCGGGAAAGAAGGTTCGCGCTACGCCTTGCGACGAGGCGACAGCGAAACCGGCTTGGAGGATTTGCGTGGCCTGCCTACCGCCATTCGGGCGGCGGGCGAAAAAGGCCTTACGATCACTCGCTTCAAAGGTCTGGGCGAAATGAATGCCGAGGAACTTCGCGAGACCACGCTCGACCCGACCAATCGCACGCTGCTGCAAGTAAAGATGGAAGACGCCGGTGCCGCCGACGACCTGTTCCGCGTCCTCATGGGTGATAGCGTCGAACCGCGCCGCGATTTCATCCAGAAACACGCGCTGGATGTGAAGAATTTGGATGTTTAACTAGAGACTCAGAGATCCGAGGTACCACGATGGCTTGCACACATCTCAACCAACTCTACAAACTGTGTCAGGAAAACCATCTGAGCTTCAGTAGTTCCGACTTAGTACGGATTGTCTGCAAGGAATGCGAAGCGGAGGAAGTTTGCCCGTCGACCTTGGTTCATCAGCCGGCCGATGACGAGTCGGAAGATGGTGACGCTTAGAATACGGCGGCAGTGATTTCACCACGGAGTCACGGAGAAACCTGGCGTGGAAGAAGCCAAAGTGATTGCGTGGCTGGAGTCGTTAACTGACAAACAGTTTGTTGACGTATTCTATCACAGCATCGCAAATCGCGTGACTTCTGAATTTGTAGAGTGATCGAAAAAGGCAAAGTGCCCAATTTATTTGTAGTCACGTGTATGGCACGAAGTTGCGCCTCCGTGCTCCCCGTGACTCCGTGGTAAATGATCACCCAGTCCGGGCCGCACTAGCCGCTCGCGCCCGTCGCCACAGCGTGCGAATCTCCGACGGTAGCGACTCCGCACTGCATTTGTGATAGGGAGAATCGGGCGGCAGTTGTGCGCTCAATCTCGCATGGGCTTTGGTTAGCGCGTGATAGGGCATCGTCGGAAAGATGTGATGCAGGGCGTGCCAGCGCAGACCGATGGGGGCCCAGAGGGCTCCGAGAGCGGGATTGTTTGGGTAGTTCACCGAGTCGAGCATCTGCTCGATGAAGTTCATTTCGCGGCCGTCGTTGGTCCAGCGGTGTGCGCCAAGCGTGCGGAGGGCGTTGATCCCGATGATGAACACGCCCGTCAGATAAACCTGCAGCAGGAAGCTCATCGGCATCGGTTCGTCGAACATGATGCCAAACGACGTCGTCAGCCGCACCGTGATGAACGCAATCCACAAGAAGCACAGTACCTCCTGCAAGCGAATGATCCGTAGCGTCTTCGGCGTGGGTAACGGACGAATGTACATCGGATCCATCACCATCGACGAGGCGCGTTGGTGAATGAGATTCCGCAGCTTCGGGCTCAACCAGGAGAGCGGTGTGAGAATCCCCCAACGAATCACCGCGAGCACTGGAATGATGAAGATCTGTGAGAAGTAAAACAAGATGTGCCAAATCGATTGATTGGCCAATGGCATGTACTCGCCGTCCGCGTCGGTGCCGTAATGCTTGCGACGATGATGGTCGAGGTGCGTGTAGTAAGTGAAAGAAGGTGCCAGAAACGGAATTCCGCAGAGCAGATTCCAGACGATGCGGAACGCGCGAAACTCCCCGTCGCGGATGTGAACCAGTTCATGGATAAACAGCACGGCGCGGTAATACAGCAATGACGAGACCAAGAAACCGACGATGCGGATTGGCCAATGCCAGGCGACATTGGCGGTGATCGTCTCGGGGTATTGCACCAGACCGAAGAAGAAAATCCCGATGCCCATCGACAGCAAGAAGTCGGGCCAGTAAATCCACGGATTCGGCTTAAAATACTCGCCAACAATCCGCCGAGCTTCGGACAGCGAGAACTCTCCGTGCTCGCTGCTTTCGACGGTTTCGCCGGCGGAATCACTTGCAGGGACGTCGATCGTAGACACAGCACTACTCCAGCACGGGCTCACTCATGCAATCCAACATTTTATCCCCAGCAAGTTGGGCTGACTAGGTAGGTACCTAAGCGGCAGAATCCATCCCGCGTTACAGCGTCCACAGCACGAAATGGCAGGCGTAGAATGACAGTATGAAATTCCGCATCCGGACGATTCTGTGGGTATTTGCGCTGCTGGCGTCGGCGCTGGCGACTTTCGGGGGTGTAGGATTGTTAATTGCCGCGGCAGTGATTGGTGCGTGGTCGACGTTCGGAGAAGTATGGTTCGTGCCTTGCGCATTCGTACTGATGATTTGGTGGGATTATCGCAAAGATGGCCGGAATGCCTGGGTAGAACTGGGCATGACCGTCTTTTTTTTCGGAGCCTTCGCTACTTTCATGGTTTCTCTCCATGGGCTAACGATTGCCGAGTTACCTTGGCGGTGGGAGACGATCTATGGGCTAACATTGTTTTTGTCGTTAACGTTCGCTCCCTGCTTCTGGAGAACGCGACGTGACGCCTAGTTGGTGCTCTGCCCGCGCAACTCCGTCGACGAAACATCTTCTCGAAAATCCTCCGCCGACACTTCATCGCATAACGCTCGCAACGCGGGTGGCAGCGTGAGGTCGGATAGCACACAATACTGACCGTCGATCTCGCGGCCGAACACTAAGAATCGGCAATCCCGATCGGCGATCTGTTGAATAGCCGCATCGAAACTGCCCTCCGTGCCGGTGTAGTACTTTGGATCCCCGACGCGCTGAATCGTGTCAGCGCCCACGACGAACGTGCAGCCGGGAAACAGCCCCGCCTTCTGTCGAAACGTCGGTGCGACGGTCAATACGATAGCAACGTTATCGGCTTCGGTTTGCAATACCGCGAGCCGGTCGCGCATCTCCACAAAATCCAGTGGTGGCTTATCGACGTTGGTGATGGAAAGTTCATATGCCACCTGACAGTTAAGTCTCTGCTCGGCGACACGGATGATGCCACGATGCCCAGCGTGCGGCGGATTGAATGCGCCAGAGAAAATTGCTTGTGGGGTACCTTCAAGTAGGCAGCCGGTGAACGTTCGTGTGCCGATTAGCAGTTCCGTCCAGCCGGGTTCGGCGACGTGGCATTGTTGTTGGATGGTTTCGTTTTCGATCAATTGTCCATCGAAAACTCCCCGCCACGCCGCGATGTCGAGGTCGGACGCTTCAGCGAGGCTGAGGAGCACCAACTGACTGGTCAGGCTTTCTTCCGCTGATCGCGACCGTTGGTCCTTCTTCAATGTGAGTGACGACACCGTCGTTTGGGTCGCTGTTTGCGTCGCGACGTGCATGCGATGCTCACCGCGTTTGGGTCGATCGCTGGCGAGACTGGCCGTCGCGCCGACGCCGATCAAGTTGTGAGGATTTGCGTCGGGGGCCAACTCGCGAGCGCGCATCCACGAAGCCATCGCCATCGCGCGGGCCGTCGACCCCGAACATGACTGGTCCGAGGCGGAGCCCAGCCACTCGGCGAGCGATGTCGACGCGTAGGGCACAATCGCTTCCAGCACGGTGCGCGAGGCGCCGGGAACCTCTAGCAGTTGGCTGATCGCGCCGCTGCCGCCGCCGGTGACGGCAAGCACCGCTAGGTGCGGGCTGGCGTGAAGTTCGCGGATTAGTTGTTGGAGAGATTCGCTCATTCAATCGCCGCTGAATCGATATCTAGCCGGACCGCCACGCGGTCCGCCGTACTTCAGCACCCGCTATCTTCGGACCGCGTGGCGGTCCGGCTGTTGCCCGCTTCGAAGTCATGCGTTACAAGGACAGCGGTGTGTAGGCCAGCTCACAACAACCGGTTGTCCATTTGCATCATGTTGCTTTCCTGCAACATCAACAACGGAAATATCGCTGGCTGGCAAACGACATAAGTACTTGCTGCATAACGCATAGTAACATTTCTGTAGCGTCAGGCAACGAACGGCATCGTCCTTGCTTGTGGTATCGCCTACCTCATTTGTGCGTTACCCGCCGCCAATGATGGTGCTGTTGCTGAGTCGAGTGGAGGTGTTGTCGAGAGACGCCGCACTCATCGATCACTTTTCACCGATCAACAGCAGGATCTCCCATGCGGGCATTCGACGAGCAATCGATGCAGGTGCCCGGCATGGCCGACGTTGTTGAAATCAACGACCCCGATCAATTGGAAGACTACCGATTGGCGTGGAATGCTCTCTTGCCGCAGACGGCACGCGCGTCGATCTTCCACACCCTCGACTGGCTGCAGACGTACTGGAAGTGGTTCGGCGAGGGCCAGAAACTACGCGTCCTGATCATTCGCAGCAATGACAAGCCGATTGGCATCGTGCCGCTCTGTGTCCATACCGAGCACTACCATGTTGGCAAGGTACGTGTGCTGACCTATCCGCTCAGTGATTGGGGAATGTGGTACGGACCGATTGGGCCGGACCCCTCGGCTTGTTTGTTCATGACAATGAAGCACTTGCGTGAAACGCCGCGCGATTGGGATATGCTTGATCTGCGTTGGGTAGGTGGCGAACCCGGGCAAGACGAGCCCACTGGGCGTGCAATGAAAGCAAACGGTTGGTTGCCAGCGAAGTCCGTCTATCAACAGACGTCCATCGTGGAGTTGGCAGACGCTGATTGGGAAACCTACCGGGCAAATCTATCGAAGAAATGGCGTCATGAGCTCAGTCGTCAGCAACGGGGCCTCGAGCGTGACTTTCAGGTGACATTGGAGCGTCATCGTCCCGCAGGCAACTGTCGGGGCGACAATAATCCACGCTGGGACCTGTACGAAAACTGTCTGGCGATCGCCGAGCACAGTTGGCAAGGCGACTCGACCACCGGAAACACGCTATCGCACGATCACGTGCGCGGGTTTCTTCGCGACAGTCATGAGGTCGCCGCTCGGCTGGGGATGCTCGATATGGTGGTGCTCAAGCTTGATGGGCACCCGGCGGCGTTCCAGTACAACTATCTGCACGAGGGCAAATTGTTTGGGCTACGCATGGGCTACGATCGCGAATTTGCCAACTACGGCGTCGGCAAAGCACTGATGGGATGGATGCTCGAAGACAGCATCGAACGCGGCGATCGTGTGATTGACATGGGCGTTGGTGACTACGCCTTCAAACGACGCTTTCGCACCAACGTCGAGACGAGTCAGCGATACACCTACTATCCGTGGACCGCTCTGAGAGGCCAAAGCGTACGGCTCACACGCTGGCTCAAATCACGTTGGCAGACCGAAGCAGAAGTAGCCAAGAAGAACTGAGTTTCGACACAGGCTCTGAGGTCGATCGGAACCAGCCATTTTTCTACCGCTCATTCCCTAGGGCAGTGACGTCTGAGACACGCGACGCTGGAGTTGCGCGACGAATCTCAGACGCCTGCCGCATAGGGTGCCGTCCCCCCACTCCTCGTCACCGCTGATCGCCCAGGGCGGGCAGCCGTGACGAGCGGCATATTTTGTATTGGGTTGTAGGCAATGAGCTATGGGCTTAGGGTTCCACTTGGGTGGTGGTTGAAGACTGTTGTTGTACCCTTGGAGCGTAATACTGGACGTCATCAGTCATGTACGATGGCGAGGGTAGGATCTGCTGCTCTTCGCGAATCAACTCTCGAAGACAACCAGTGGAACACAACGAAGCCACGACCAGCAGCGCCGTCAGTAGCAGCGCCGGAAATTCTCGAGTTGTCGCCGAATACGAGTTCAAAATCTTACGTTCTCGTTAGCGCTGTTGTTCGCTCTGGATGGCTGCGTTTTGTTCTTTCAGCGCCGCCGCCTCGTTGGCTAATTTGAACTCAGGACCAGGTGCGTAGTACTGCACGTCGTCGGTCAGGTAGTAGGCGCTCGGCAAGGTTTGGCCTGCAATGTCCATCTGACAGCCAGTCGATGCGAGGGAGGCGATCATCATGATCCCAGCAAACAGCATTGCTGTGCCACTTCGGCGGGACGTCGTTGGTTTCGATTGAGTAGGCGAGGTATTCACTTGTCATGGCTCCTGACGGAGGATCTTCGTCCGATGCACTTCATCGGCCAGCACAATCCTTATCGTCCGCCTGATCGACAAACTTTGGCACAACCTCAGAGTTTTTCGTCTGGTGCGTGGCTGTGGCGACTCGCTAGCAACGCCTGCTTCCCGCCAGCGGCTCCGCCAGACCGCGAAATTCCGGTGAGTTTCCCTGGAAAATCGTTTTTTGCGCAAGAAGTGATAGAATGAAGAAGTCGGTTGCTGACTCACGTTCCAAGCGCCGCTGTATCCCCAAAATCTACCGGTTCAGAGGCGTGACATGCCGACTTCTTTGACTCGCCAATCTTGGCGCATTCTGCTAGCAACTTCGATGGCAGCAGTGGTGCTGGCATCGATTCGGACAGCGGATGCCCAAGTCCCACTGAACGGCGCTGGAGTGGTCGCGCGACGTGGTAGTTCGATTCCCTCGGCGACCTATTTCAATGCCATCCAGAGAATGTACAAGGCCGACTATCGCGATGCGGAGCGCACGTTCACGCGCGAGGTTCGCGGCGCTCTGAAAATTGGCGTGGCGAATCGCTGGCTTGATTCGATTGCCTATTACTCGTTGCTTGGCGAAGTGTACTACCATCAGGGTCGCGCCGCCGAGGCGCTGACGCAGTACGATCAAGCGTGCCGAATGTATCTGCAGAATCCGAACTGGATGATTCGCATTCAGTTTCAGCGCGAGCCGCAAGTCGATGCGAACCGACAGCGAAGGATTCTACCGTGGGGCAAGAGTAATCGGCAGTTCACACTCGGTCGATTTTCAGGAAATGAACTAATCCAAGTCTTTGAGGTTTCCCAAGAGGCAATCCGCCAAGGCGCTGATTCACGATTCATGGGCCCCAGGCCCTTCCGCCAAATCGATGTGATTGAAATCAATCGCGCGCTGGCGCTGGCGATCCGCCGACGCAACGAGCTGCTGGGTCCGCTGGGTCCCGAAGATGCGATCTCTCGACAGCTGGTTGCCGCGTTGTCGCGCGGCACCACGATTCCAAACCACTGGTCCAAAGCCTGGGCAGACTTGCAGTTGGGGCTTGCTCAGATGGGTGTGGGTAAGCCCGATCAAGCGGAGAAGTATCTCAACCGCGCGCTGCTCGTAGGCGGTCAGTTCGATCATCCATTGACCAGCGTGGCGATGTTGGAATTGGGTCGCATGCAAATGGAGGCGGGCAATTTCCAGGCTGCCGCGGAGTTGCTGGCTGAGGCGAGCTATTCGGCGTTTTATTACGAAGATCTCGGCGCAATCGACGATGCCTTTCAGCTGCGTACGATGAATCACCTAGCTAGTAGTCCCCAGGGATTTGATCCGCTGCTCGAACCAGCCGCCTCGTGGGCAGGCCAGAAACGCTTCCATCATCTGGTCGCGAGGTTGAACTTCGCGCTGGCGGAACAAGCGATTCACCTTGGTAACACGAAGGTCGCCCAAGCGGCGCTCAACACAGGCAAGGCGCGCATGCGAGATTCCGCTGCCGGTCGATTAGGCAATCAACTACGCTATCTCACTGCTCGGCTGCAATTCCTGCAGCAACGCGATTCGGCGGGCAACGCACTTGCGCAGGCGCTGCAGGAGCAGATCGGTATGTCGGCTCACAACCTGCAATTACAGCTGGCAAACCAGCGCTACGACCAGCAACAACTCCGCGCCCGCACAGCGGTTCAAGTTTATCAAGCGTTGTTAGGCGATCCGTCAGTGGCCGAGTGGATGCTGCGTCCGTGGGAAACACTTGCTCGGCTCAAGACGCCGCACTTGCAGGCATATAATCGCTGGCTGGACGCGGTGCTGTCGCGCAAGGACTTGGCCGCTGCATTGGAAATCACCGACCTGGCGAAACGTCATCGTTTTCATAGTTCGTTGGCTTGGGGCGGCCGACTCGCTGCGTTGCGCGATGTGCTAGAAAAGCCGGAGAATCTACTCAGCGACAACGCCCGCAACCAACGCAACGAGTTGCTGCTACGCTACCCCCAATACCAAGAAGTAATGAACACCGGGCGGCAGTTACGGCGCGAGTTGAGTCAGCAGTGGCAGGCCGGAATCGATGACGCTCAACAACGCGAGTTGACCAAAGTATGGCGGCAGTGGGACAAGAGTCTAGACGCGCGCGAGAAGATGCTCGGCCAAATCGGTTTGCAACGTGCTGCGGTGGACATGCAGTTCCCGCCAGTTCTTGCGACGCCCACCCTGCAGCAACTACTCCAGCCCGGGCAGGCAATCGCGGTGTTCCACGATTCGCCCAGCGGTGTCTTGGGATTTTTGCTGACGTCCACCGCGTCGACGAGTTGGCAATGTGCTCCCAAGAAAGTGCTGGCGAAAAACTTGTCGGACTTTCTGCGTGATCTAGGAAACTACGATGCCAACTATGAAGTGCAGGTTGCGGACCTGAGTGAGAATGCTTGGGAGGAGTCGGGTGCGAGACTGTTAGAGTCACTGTTTGCTGGCTCGTCCATCGACTTTGAAGCGCTGGAGGAACTCGTCGTCGTGCCGGACGGCCTGGTCTGGTACGTACCAATGACCGCGTTGCCGGTGGCATTGGATGGCGAGTTGGTGCCGTTGATCACGAAGGCGCGGTTGCGATTGTCCCCAACGGTAGGACTCGCGGTGGGCAACGAGCAACCGTGGCGGCGCGTGAAGCGCAGTGGTCTGGTCGGGCTGGAGATACTGCCGGGAGATTCGGAGGAGGAAAAACTTGAAGCGCTTACCGCGCTGCGCAAGACGGTCGAGAATCCGATCAATTTCCCAGAAGACTTGCCAGCTTCCACTCCCGAAATGGCCGCGTTGACCGACACGTTGATCGTCCTTAATGAAGTCGAATTGGATCCGGCAACGCCGCTGCAATGGTCTCCGATCGCGATGAAGCGCAGTTCGAAACAGAGCTCGCTAAGTCATTGGCTCTTATTGCCTCAGTTTGGTCCGCAGCGGGTGCTGCTACCAGGCGTTCGAACCGTCGCGGAGCGTGGGGGGAAGATCTCCAAACGCAAAGGGGTCAGTGCTGCACCAGGGACTGAGATGTTCCTGGCCAGTTGTGGCCTGATGTCGACCGGCGCGCAGACGATCCTCATGAGCAGCTGGCGCGTCGGCGGCGCGTCGACCGAAGAGCTGACTCGCGAGTTCTTACAGGAGCTTCCCTACACCACCGCGTCTGCGGCCTGGCAACGCAGTGTCCAACTAACTCGCGAGCTGCGGCTCGATCCCGAGAAAGAGCCGCGCGTCAAAGCGAGCAAAGATTCGACAGAACTTGCAGCCGTTCATCCGTTCTTCTGGGCCGGCTATCAGTTGATAGACGCGGGCGCGCCGGTGCTGGAGGAAGGTCTTGAGACCTCTGAAAATGAGGCGGAGCCCGTCGCGCGGCTGGAATGAGATCGTACTGAGGATCGAGAATGAGACCCGGTCTGCGATTGTTTCAAGGTAAGGCACCTCGACTCGGCCAGCGCGTGTATATCGACCCTGCCGCGACGGTTATCGGCGATGTCCAGCTCGGCGACGACGTCTCGGTTTGGCCGGGTGCGGTGATTCGTGGCGATATGCACACGATCACGTTGGGCGATCGGACCAACGTGCAGGACAATGCTGTCCTGCACATCACGCATGCCAGTGACTACAACCCCGGCGGTTGGCCGCTCACCATCGGCGACGACGTGGTGATCGGTCACAGCGCGGTCGTGCACGGTTGCACAATCGGCAATCGGGTCCTCGTGGGTATCGGGGCGATCGTCAACGACGGCGCCGTCGTCGAAGAAGAGGTGATCATTGGTGCCGGTTGTTTGGTACCGCCCGGCAAGACGCTAGAGAGCGGCTTCGTCTATGTTGGCAATCCCTGCCGCCAGCTACGACCGGTGACCGACGACGAGCGGAGGTTTTTCACCTACTCTCCAGCGAACTACGTCAAGCTGAAGAACCAGTATCTGACGGACCAGGACTGAGACAGTCGTTCGAGCAAATTCGCGACTCCGGGAACCTTTTTTCGACTTCCCGCGTCAAACCCCTACAATGCAGTGTGGCCCACGTTGCGTGCGTTGGCCGCACGGTTCTTTTCCACCCCTTCCGCTGGAGGACGACGCATGTTCAGGCAACAGAGAAATTGGCACGCATGGAACGCACGAATCTGTGGAATCATCGTTTTCGGTTTGCTGACGGGACACGGATTTGCTGCAGCCGACGAAGTTGACTCGGACAAACTGCCGATCCAACGGATTGTGCTGTTCAATTCAGGCGTGGGATTCTTCGAGCATCGCGGCACCGTTGACGGTGACGATCAGGTGGAGCTGAAGTTCAAGACCGAGGACATCAACGACCTGCTCAAGAGCCTGGTGTTGCAGGACCTGGGGGGAGGCAAAATCTCGACCGTCAGCTACGGCTCGAAAGACCCGATCCAAAAGACGCTCAAGACCTTTGCCATCGACCTGACCGGCACGCCCACTTTGTTTGAGCTACTCAGTCAGGTCCGCGGTCAGAAGCTAATTGTGTATGTCCCCCAAGGAATCCGCGGCACTCTGGTCGGTGTTGAATCGAGACCGACCGCTGTTCCTGGTGGCGAATCGATCAGGACCGACCACATCAATCTGCTCACGGACGACGGCTTACAGACCATTGCGCTGAGTTCGATCGAGCGAATTCAAATGGCGGATCGCGAACTGCAGAAGGAATTCGAAGCCGCACTGGCAATCCTGGCGTCGGCTCATTCCACCGACAAGAAAGCCGTGACTCTCAACTTCTTGGGCGAAGGAAAACGACCGGTGCGGGTCGGTTACATTCGCGAAGCGCCAGTCTGGAAGACCAGCTACCGGTTGGTCATGAACGACAAGAATGCCCCACTACTACAAGGCTGGGCGATCGTTGAGAACACCGGCGACCAGGATTGGAACCATGTCGACCTAAGTCTAATCAGCGGCCGGCCGATTTCGTTCGCGATGGATCTGTATTCGCCGCTGTACGCCTCGCGTCCGCAGGTTGCGCATGAGCTCTATGCTTCTCTTCAACCTCAAGAATACGGCCAGGCAATGGAGGGTTCCTTACTCGAGTTAGCCGAGCCGCAGTCGGCAATGGTGCGAGGCAGGTCAGCGCCAACCGCGGGAAATGGCAGACTGCCCAAGGGGTTGGGCGGCAGGCGGGGTGGTGGATACGGTGGCGGCGGATACGGCGGTGCCGGCAGCTTCGGCGGAGAGTATGACTATGAATCCAAACAGGGAGAAGAAGACCCGTTCGCGGATTTCGACGTCTCTGAAGGAGTCGAAGCGGCTGCCGACGAAGGCAAGGTCGGTGAGTTGTTTCGCTACGACATCGACACCCCCGTGTCGATCAAGCGGCAACGTTCGGCCATGTTACCAATCGTCAATCAGGCGGTCGAGGCAAGCAAGGTCTCGATCTACAACCGTGATGTGCACGCCAAGCATCCGCTCAACGGTATCCGGCTAATAAACAGTAGCGATCTGCACTTGATGCAAGGGCCGATCACTCTGTTCGATGGCGGCGTTTACGCCGGTGACGGCAAGATCGGCGCGTTGCCACCCGGCGAAGAGCGACTCGTCAGCTATGCGATGGATTTGGACGTCGAAGTGGCACCCTTGTCCAAAGCAGCGACCGACAAGCTCGTGACCGTCAAAATCGTCAACGGCATGCTGCACGCTAAGCGACACTATCTGCGGACGTTCTCCTACAAAATCAAAAACTCCAGCGACAAAACCAAGTCGATTCTCATCGAGCAACCAAAGCACGATCACTGGAAGCTGGTTGATGAAGAGCTTGCAAGTGAAACCACTCGCGACCGACATCGGTTCGCCGTCACGGTCGACGCAGGTCAGACCGAGAATCTGGTTGTCAAACAGCATATGGACGGGGAGCAAGTCATCAATCTTCGCAAATCCAACGACAACCGCTACGAGTTGTATCTGTCGGCGAAAGAGGTTAGCGACGAGGTGAAACAAGCGCTGCAAGACTATCGGCAACGTCGGGCCGAACTTTTGGACATCACTCAACAAGCAAGCCAGCGTCAAACCGAACTAACCGTCATCGACAAAGAGCAATCGCGCATCCGCAAGAACATGCAGCAACTATCCCATAACTCAGAGCTCTACAAGCGTTACATCAAAAAGTTCACCGAGCAGGAAGATCGCGTGGAACAGCTGAACGCTGAGATTCGCAAGCTGAAGCAAACTGCTGTGATGAAACAGAACGAATTGCGAGCGCGATTGGAGGGGTTGGATGTGGGGTAACAAGCTCACTTGCGTAGTTGACGACGATTCACGTCAAGAGTTCTCGAACTTCGTGGTCACGAAGTAACGTAATCACCTCATCGATCTCACTTGGCGCATCGAAGGCATCAGCTTTCAAGTAGTAGAACAGATTGCGTTGCGGATAGACTAGCAACCCAGTCGGACAGCGAACGAACCCGAAGAGACTACTGAGATGCATCTTTGACTCATCACCCGCTTGCGATGTTCTTAGGAATCCGTCGTCGATCTCAATTTCTATTTCTGCGCCAAAGTGCTTTGCGGTTGCTGCGGACTTCACGAGACGATCGATCCAAATGTTCTTGCGAATGAGCATAAAGATGCCGTATCCAATACCAAAAATAGGTACACCTTTGATTCGCGAAGTGAAGAAAAAGAAACCACAAGTGCCAATTAGCACGATGGCCAACCACGGCTGAATTCGTGTCCAATGGTACGTGCGATAGTGCACAGCCGCCGCCGCTTGATAGTCCTCTACAGTTAGCGTCTGTTTGACCCTAATCATCGTATTTGCCTATGAGTTTAGCGACACATCGAGTACTCGTCTGTGCAACCAGATGATACGTTAAAACCCACATCTCGTTATCCGCCGATCGTCATCGACGAGAATTGCCTTTCTTTTGTGTACGGCCCCTGCGCCACCACCAAGTGACTAATAGCGGCAACGCTGCCGACGCACACACCGCCAAGGGTAACCAGCCATACTCGGCGGCCTGCTGGCCTAGCACCGCGTAGGTCGCAGCGATCAGCAGATTGCTGACGACGATCGTTGGGAGAAAGCGCCGCCAACTCATCTGCAGCGCCCCCACCAACAGCGCGCAGGCTTCAGCGAGAATCGGCAAGGGTCGGGTGATCAACAGCATCCAAATGCCATGCTCGCTGCAGGAGTGTTCCAACTCCGCGAGTTGCTCAGCTGAGGAGTACCGTTCCGCCAACGGGCGACCCCACGCCTTGGCCAGGGCAAAGGCGATCACTGCGCCGATCGTCATGCCAAGTGTCGAGACCAGCGTGCCGAGCACGACTCCCAGTTGGCTGCCCGCGAGCGTGCTGATCGGTCCGGACGGCACCGGCAGGAACACATCGGCTGCCAGGATTCCCACGATTGCTGACGCCAACAGCCAGCGTGGCGGCGGATCGGTTTGCCACTGCTCTGCGATGGTAAGAAACGTCTCCCCCCAAACGGCAAGCAACACCAGCGGCAGAACCAGCACAACCGTTATCAACAGCAACGGCTTAACCCACGGGTTGGGTGCGGAAGGTGGCTGAGCCGTCATCGTTTTTGACTTGCGCTAGGGCCAATCTAGGCTTGTATGGAAGTACTAAACGCATGCGAGTCGTCGCACTCGCCCAAGTTTCGCAGGAGCACAACGATGGATTTTTCGACTGCCCGCAGTGAGCGCATCACGGCGATGATTAGCACCGTCGTCGCGGTGGTCATCTTAGCAGGTGGCGTGACCGCTTACCAATCGCACCATGCCGCGAACGACGATGTGGTGCAGCTGGAATCGGACTTTCGTTTTCAGTTGGAAGTCGGATTTCGGCACAACGTTCGCGAACGGGCGCGCCGGTTGACTCAATTGGACAAAGTATCAAAGGCCTGGCAGCAGTCGCCGAAGTCCGACGCCGATCGCGAGAAATTGGCGGACTGGCTGTTGGAGGCGACTATCCGTTCCATGCCAGGCGCGGTCGAAGAGTTGCCAGCGATCCCAGTTTTCGGCGCGACGCAGCCGGAAGTGAAAAAGCCCAAGGAGCCACTGCCAATTCAACCGACCCTCGATATTCTCGATGATCCACCGCTTTCCGCCCGAGAGGCTGACTTGCAAGTAGAACAGAAGCCGGAGATCGCGCCAGTGCCGACCGCATCAGTGCCCGCGCCACTGCCAGCGGCGGAAACACCACAGGTCGCGCAGCCTGCAGTATCAAGTTCACCACCGCCCGAACGTCCCATTGAGATCGTGCCATCGAATCCGACAGCAACGAACCCAACCAACGATGATGTCGTGACCGAGCAGCTTCCACAACCGGTTGCGTCGGCTCCACTGCCTGTGCAAGTCAATCTGTCGGAACTCGCTGCTCGCATTGCCGGCTACAATGCAGGATTGGATGAAGTGGAGTTCGCGCTCTCACGTATCAAATCAGACGACTTTCGTTCGTTGTCCAAACAGATCAACGAGCTGGAGCAACTCTCGCGAGACTATCAGTTCGTCAGCCTGTACTATCAGTTGCTGGAAGAATCCGAACGACGCTGGGTCGCCAAGCCGCGTGAACTTTCCTCGACGATCGAAGTGCTGCAGCGGCGGATCGATGCGGCTCAAGAATCGCTTTCCGGAGATTTCTTAGACGACTTCGACGCGAACAATCCCGATCGCCTCGGCAAGCTTCGCCAACAGCTGGCGGAACTGACGTCTGGTGTGAATCGCTAGTCTGCCGCAGCGACAAACTTTGGCCTGCTACGGCAACGTCCAAATGATTAACCCGGTATTAGGGTCCTCTCGGCCTTCCAACAACAGCGGCCAGTAACTTTCCAGACCCGAAGGTTGTCGTTCCAGATTAGCAAACGGCTTTTGGGTCGGCTGACGACTCACCCCCGGGTAGTACTGTCGCGCACCCTGCCCTGGCACCAAGGACGGCGAGGGAATCTGAATGGCTGGACGGCCTGCCGATTGTTGCGACCGCTCCAAGTGCATTCGCATCGCTGGCGAGAGATGCACGTGCTGGCCCATACTCTCCAAACGATAGGTTGCTGCCGGGCTCAAGCTCAGCTGCCGTGGCGACCAGAACGGTGGATTCGGTTGTTGGCGATTCGGTGCCGTTTGCTGAGCTGCCTGTCCGTTGGGCTGTGGTTGTGTCCTCGCTGCCGCCTTCCGATTCTTGGCTGCCTCGGGGACGAACATCTCCTGCTGGGTGAGCAGCGCGTAGGGTCTGCGCTGCACGATTGGGTTCGGCTTCGCTTGGTGCTTGGGCACGCGTGAGCGAATTCGTGGCGGCTTGGCTTCCTGTTGCTTCTGGGCGTCGGCCTGCTGTTGACCCTTGTCTTGCTGCTGGCCGTCCTCTTTCTCGTCCGCCTTTTGTTCGACTTCGGCTTTTTCCTGGGCGACAGCCGCAACCTGCGTAGGTCCGCCACCATCAAATGCTACCAATGTGCCGGCTAGCAGCAACAACAGAAAGTCACGTTTCATCGCCAGGTCCTCCCACTTCGTGGTAAGATTTGAATGCGTAAAGACGCGGTGCAGGCAATGTTCATTGGAGTCCATTCCGCTACGTCTATTTTAGTTCTCAAATCAGTGGCGCGGCAAGAAAGATTTTTCATCGAGTCGGTGTCGATCGGCCATTACTCTCGCGCTAGCAAAGCGGAATCGAGCCATGTCCAAAGTGTTTCTCAGTGTTGTTGGCGTGAGCTACTTGCTACTTGCCGGGTGGTGCATGTGGCAACCAGCGAGGACAGCCGACTCGCTCGGGTACGATCTACGGCCAGGTTCCGGCCAGTCGGAGTACTTTACCGTCTATGGCGGTTTGCAACTTGGGCTTGGCTTGGTGTTTCTGTTGCCTTTGCTACGCCCCGAATCGCTTACCTTCTCGCTTACAGCGTGTGTGATTGTCCATGGTAGTTTGATTGCCGTTCGTGCGATCAGCCTCGTCGTGTACAGCGGGGTGAGTGGGCTAACTTGGGGTTTTGCCGGGCTTGAGCTAGTGCTTTTTCTGCTCTCGCTCGCGTTATGGAGCAAACTCGATTGACGGGCATTGGCCGCACCACTTAGCAGATTACAATGTAGATTATGTTGATTCATTTCGTCCTTCCGCGGCTGCGGCTCGTTGGTGTGCTGATTGCAGCTGCTGCATGCGCGCCTGTGTGCGCACTGGAGCACGTGCTGGTCAACCTGGATGGGCGCGAGCAACAGCTTAAAGGTAAGGTCATCGTCGAGGACCAGACTGGCAGCATGTTGCTGGAAACCGACGAAGGCGCGATGTGGCCGATCATGGGCGACAGCGTCCTCAGCCGTACCAGCGACGACGAGCCGATGGTGCCGCTCAACAAGCAGCAACTCGGTGAGCGTTTGCTGGAAGAGATGGGCCCCGAATTCCGGCTCCACGAATCCAAGCACTACGTGGTCGTTTACAACACGACTGACAAGTACGCCAAGTGGTGTAGCTCGCTGCTGGAGCGACTGCAAAAAGGTTTCCTCGCATTCTGGAAAAAACGTGGCTGCAGAGTAAGCGCTCCCAAGGCTCCGCTGGCAGTGCTGATTTTCAACAACAAAGCGTCCTACATCAATCATGCCAAGGAAGAGTTGGGGCGAGCAGCAGGAAATGCGATTGGCTACTACAGTTTTAAGACCAATCGGATCGTGATGTACGATCTCACCGGGTCGCAGGCAGTGCGTCGTGAGATGACCAATCGCGGCAGCTTGAAGGACATTTCGGCGCTGCTCAACAATCCCAAGGCCTTGCCGCTGGTGGCCACAATCATTCACGAAGCGACGCATCAGATCGCCTTCAACTGTGGACTGCAGACGCGCTACGTTGATAATCCCATTTGGCTGAGCGAAGGGCTCGCCGTCTACTTCGAAACACCCGACCTCAGTAGCAATCGCAGCTGGAGCGGGACCGACAAAGTGAACTACGACCGCTGGGATCGCTTTCGGGCGAACTATCGCAATGGCAAAGTGGCGAATCTCAAGACGCTGATCTCGAACGACGACCGTCTGCGTGATCCGGAGACCGCGATACATGGCTATGCTGAAGCGTGGGCTTGGAACTACTTTCTCATCAAGTGGCATTCGAAGGCGTACGTTAAGTATCTCAAGATGCTAGCCGACAAACCGCTGCTCACCATGGACGACCCACAGACCCGCATTCGTGAGTTTCAGGAACACTTCGGTGAGAACCTGCAGGCGCTCGAGCAAGAGTTCATGCGGCGGATGTCGAAAATCAAGTAGCCAGTAGCCAGTACTCGGTGGTCGGTGGCCAGGTTCGCTAACTGCGGGGCAAAGCCTCGTCTGAGTGCTGGCCCAGCCCCCACAACTCATTCAACCCGCATAGTGCCGGTTCATGTGTTGTGCAATTGCTTGCAGCGTCGATACGCTAGGTGATCTCCATCCTGCTCTGCGAGAACCCCATGCCCAGTGTCAACGGAATCACTCAATCCGCCTCCGCGATCCAAGCGAATCAAACGCACGCGCAGATTCAAACGGCCGTCGCGAAGAAGCAGCTCGACGCGGTGAAGCAACAGGGCAACGCCGCGGTGCAACTCATTCAACAAGCGGCCGAAATCAGCAACAAGCTCGACGTGCGTGTCTAGCCCGCTGATGCTTGCTTTGCCCTCGGTACACACGTTTACGTCACGATTTCTCGGCAAGAAATCTAGTCTCCCGACGAATACCCATCTACGATAACGGGCAGACTTACGTTGCATCCGAAGGGGAGACGGTATGCCGATGCCAGGGATTTTCATTCTTGTGTTTATGGTGTTTGTGGTGTTCGCCATTGTGGCGGGCATTTACGGGCACCGTCAGCGCAAGGAACGCGAGGCGGCACTTTTTCAGCTAGCCGATGAACTGGGTTGGTCCTTCAGCACGTCACGCGACTACGGCCTCGATAGCCGCTATGCACAGTTTAGTCTATTCACACGAGGCGACTCACGTTACGCGTACAACACACTGCGTGGCACGATTCAGCGGGACGGAACAACTTGGCCGGCGGTGATGGGGGACTATCATTACAAGACCACCTCTGGCACCGGCAAGAATCGCCGCACGACGACGCACCATTTCAGCTACCTGCTTGTGCAGACTCCGTATGTGTCGGCGGCTAACTTGCAGATTCGTCGCGAACATCTGTTTGATCGCATGGCGAGTTTCATCGGCTTCGACGACATCGATTTCGAGTCGGCGGAATTCAGTGACAAGTTCCATGTCAAGAGTTCCGATAAACGGTTCGCCTACGACGTGATCCATCCACGCATGATGGATTTCCTGCTCGCCTCCACGCCCCCAACAATTCACTTCGAACTTGGCTGTTGCTGCATCCACACCAACGGCAAAACGTGGCAACCGCAAGACTTTCGCAGCCACAAAAGTTGGATGGAAGAGTTCTTCACCCTGTGGCCCAGCCACGTCACAACCAATCTTCAAAGCTAACGTCTCGCATGCCTGCTAGCGCCGTCCCGATCTTGATTCTTGTTGCCCTCGCCGGGCTGCCGTTGTTGTGGTTCATCATCAACTACAACCGCTTCACCCGCGTTACGCAACACATGCACGAGAGCTGGTCGGGCATCGAAGTGGAAATGAAACGTCGTTACGAGCTGATCCCCAATCTGGTCGAGACCGCCCGCGGCTATGCCAAACACGAACAGGACGTGCTCGAACAGGTGGTGGCACTGAGGAACCGCGCGATGGGCAACCATGGCACAGCGACCTCCCAAGCGGTCGATGAAACCGCGTTGGCTATGGGCATGAAGCAATTCTTCGCCGTGGCGGAGGCCTATCCCGAGCTGAAGGCGAACATTCACTTCCTGGCGTTGCAAAAGGAACTCGCCAACACCGAGGATCGCATTGCCGCCTCACGCCGCTTCTACAACGGCAATGTCCGTGAGTTGAACCAACTGTGCCAGCAGTTCCCCACTAACCTGATTGCACGGATGTTCGACTTCGAGCCCGAAGACTATTTTGAATTGAGCAGCGAAGCCGAACGCGTTGTGCCGCGCATCGTGGCATCCTGAGCAACGAACGAACTCGGCCTGCGCCGTCATGAAAATCGTACGCTTGTGGCGTGGAACTTTAGCGCCAAGTGCCCCCCGATTGGAGTTTTGCAACACGCCATTTGAAACAGTCTTTGTGTCTCAAAAATCGCTGGCGATTTCCGATGTTCATTTTCCTTAGTCTTTTTACCGTAGAGACTTAGGACTTCCTGCCGGGACAAATCGCCCCGAATTTTCGGAAAAAGCTGCCTTCAGGTGTCCGAAAATGATTTCTCTGAGCTGTTCGTAAACTGTTGTTAGCAGAAGGTTTAGGGCTTGAAGTCAATTTCGGACCGGTGTCCCAAAATTCCCCAGACGGCAGAAATATGCAGCTTCGGCCGCGCTCATAATCACAACTCGGCGTACGCAGTTGCCTCGGTGGTGACTGTTTGAGTTGCGTGCGGTAAGCACCGCATCTTGTTAGGTTGTCAAAGAACGAATCGCCCAATTCCAGGCACGCTCATTTTACCTTAAGCAGTGGCCCAATTTCACTAAGTTTCTTTGGGCCGGGCGCGAGGAAAGAAGTGCGCGCAATAGGTGACGGGTTTCTAGACGCTTCGAGCGGCGTAAGTGCTTTTGCCTCGGCCTAGCGCTAGGGTGTCCCAGAAACGAGCGCGTTTGGGATGATGCCTCGCTGTGGTTCGAGCCCCTGGTCATTCTCACCGACTGCAGTGCGGACTGGAATAATCCTTGTCTGCCAGTCTTGTACTACAGCTTGCGCAGAGTACTATAATACCAATCATGGTGCAGCATCATACTTGATTGATATCAACTAAATGTCCAGCAGCGAGCCCGCTAATGTCGAAATTGCAGAAACTGTTGTGTACCGCTCTCGTTTCCTATTATCTAAGCTCTTCGGCATTCAGGTGTGCTGCAGCAGGTGCTGGTGGCACGCTGTTTGGAATCACACCGTTTGGGACGAATCCAGACCTTCTGTTCACAATCGACCCAACAACTGGGGCGGGCACGGCGATTGGGAACGATCCTGTTGGCTTCTCCGATTTAACTTCACTGGCATTCAATTCTTCAGGCACATTGTTTGGATACGATACGGATGATGACATACTACTTACGATTGATCTCGATACCGGACTAGGCACTGAAGTGACCCAAGTTGGTTTGACAGGACTAAGTACAATTGCGTTCGATTCCAATGATACATTGTTCGGATACGACGTGGTCACAGAACAACTTGTGACGATTGATACGACGACGGGACAGGTGCAGTCGATCGGAATCATCGAAGAACTGGTGGCACTCGCGTTCGATCCGTGGGATACGCTATTTGGCGTCGCTAACAGTGGGGTTCCCGGCGGTGGACCAGGAGATCTCTTGGTCACAATCAGTCCTTTAACTGGCGAAACGACGCGTGTGGGAACAGGCAGTATCGGTTTTGTCGGGATTTCTGCATTGACAGCCGACTCCTCC
Organism: Bythopirellula sp.; assembly: GCA_965228965.1. Lineage (GTDB taxonomy): Bacteria > Planctomycetota > Planctomycetia > Pirellulales > Lacipirellulaceae > Bythopirellula. The sequence goes on along the minus strand of OZ245849.1, from coordinate 1,623,139 downwards.
GGCAACCTCTTTGCCGCCAACCTTGTGGGCGACTCCAGGGATGTTGACCAACTCATCGCTATCGACCCAATAACGGGAGTTGGAGAAGTCGTCGGTAATACTACGGGGTTTGGCTTCGTTACTGGCCTCGCGTTTCTTCCAGTGCCCGAGCCGGAGAACACCCCACTGCTTGCGAGTTTTCTCGCGCTGATTGGTGTCTCAAAAGGCCGTCAGATAACGATGGGGTAATTACCAAAATCACAACACGGCGCATGAAGCTTCCTCGGTAGTGACCGTTTGAATTGCGTGCGGTAAGCACCACATCTTGCTAGGTTGGCAAAGAACGAATCGTCCAGTTCCAGGCACGCTCATTCTACCTGAACGCCTGGCCCAATTTCACTAAGATTCTTTGGGCCGGTTGCGAGGAAAGAAGTTCGGGCAATAGGCGACGGGTTTTGAATCGCTTCGAGCGAAGTAAGTTGTTTTGACTAGGCCTAGAGCTTCGATGTACCAGTGACCAGTGCTGTTGGGACGATGGCTGAGCTGGCGGGTATTTACTCCCACGGCAGTTAGAGTCAATCCTTACTTGATGCGTAGATGTATACCTTGAGCAGTTCCTTGGCCTGTAGGTAACCTCCTATAGCCAATGGGTCCCGAGCGTCTTCGCAGCTCCAAAAAAAGTTGTGAAATACGCAAAGATGCTGCTACATTGATGATTGAGGGGATGAGGGATGCGGGCGGTTGCCCTCTTAGTAAAGGTGGTGATGAAATGGACCGATACTTAGCATCTTTCTCTGTGATACCTCGAGGCCCAATTTCTTACCATTCTCTGTTGGGGTCAGCAGAACGACGTTCTAGTTTCTGTTTCAGATACGCAGTTGTCGCACTAGTAATGTGTTGCTTGACCTCCACAGCCGTTGCGCATGACATAGTTCATATCAACAAGGAGCAGAAAATTAGTGAGAATGATTTATTGGCGGGTTCATTTCTTGGTCAAGTCTTTACCCTTGAGCCAACGACTCAATTCGAGGTCAACGAGGGCGGTCAATTTGACGCTGTCGGGGATAGCCGCTCAGTACCAGTGTCTGCATTTGACTTTGGTGGAGCGACCGTCAATGTCAACGATGGTGGCGCGTTTGCCACTCGCACACGACTCACAAGTGTAATTGCGAACGTGTCACTGAATGTCTTTCACGGTGCCAGCGTCGGCCGTTTTGTCAACGGCTCGGGGAGTACGACCAACGTTACAGGAGGAACAATCGTCGGAGCAACTGCTGACTCTGACAGCGAACTTACAATAGCCGACGGAGTTTTCGCACAAGGTTTGATCGCCAACCCGGATAGCTCGGTAAACGTCAGCGGGGGTCACTTTGGCCCGGGCGTGCAATCGCATCCAGGGAGCCATGTTAGTTTCTTCGGAGGAGAATTCCAGCTCAATGGCGTCGCCTTCGACGGACCCAAAATCACCCTAGATAGTACGTCCGGCACTGATGTTTTCACGGGGACGTTCGAAAATGGCGCACCTTTCATTTTTTCGTCACAGGCTGGCGACGTGTTAAGCGAGGTCAACCTCATACGAACGCCCCTACCAGCGATCGATTTGACGCCTATGGAAGTAGTCTCGGACGCAGGTCTTCAGGTGCGCGGCTTGAGGAAGGGACAATCGATCATCCTTAAAGAAGGCGGCATGCTGGGAAACAATCTGGCAGTTGTGGAAGGTGTGACGCTTGAAGTTCAAGGTGGATATATTGGACGTGGTCTCGAAATACTCGAGGCCGATTTGCTCTTCTCCGGTGGAACCTTGATCGAGGGTGACGCGTATTCTGGTAGCACGATCAATATTTCCGGCGGAACTGTTTATGGTGTCAACGCGTTCGCTGGCAGTACGATAACGGTAACAGAAGGAGATGTGCGGTCCATAAGGGCTTGCGAGGGTAGTACAGTAGACATCTCTAGTGGAACGATTCAGCAATTGACAGCTGATTCAGGAGCGGTGCTCAACGTTACCGACGGAATTCTCGACGACGTCATCCTAGCGAATAACAGCACGATGAACGTTTCGGGGGGAAGCTTTGGCAGCGGATTCAGAGTCAGGAATGGTGCGATAGCGAACATATCTGATGGAGTATTTGACGGTGCCTTTTCAACGGCTGACGGTGCGATCGCGAATATTTTTGGAGGTGACATAGGAGACAGTGCTCGAATTTCCCGCAATAGCACGCTCAATGTCTATGGTGGAAATATTGGGTCTAACTTCAGAGCTTTCCTAGATAGTACAGTAAACTTGTATGTAACATCACTCTTAATCAATGGTGAGGTGGTCGACCTTGCGCCGGGAGTACCATTTGAGGTAACAACTCGTGACGGAACTCTGTTGGAAGCGATTCTCGCGGATGGCTCTCATGTGGACTTCACGCTCAATGGCATTTACCACCCAACTGAGGACATCTTTGTTTCAGGGGCTACTCTCAATGCGATTCTCGTTCCCGAGCCTAATTCGCTTGTACTTATGTACTTGAGTGGCGTGTCCATATTTCTTACGAAGCGGCGCTGCCTAGCGAAAAGCCATTGATAACTGAATCGTGAGTCCGTAGGGTGCGTGTAGCGGTAGCGTAACGCACCATCTTCGTTGCGATGCAAAGGTGCGTTCCACTTCGTTGCACGCACCCTCCCGATTGAAAGTCGATACCCCAGTTTTCGTGCGTTCGGCGAAACCAACCGACGGCTTCTCCAGGAGTCTCGTACGGCTCGAAGAGCTGTCGAGATCTTGGTGCATGGATGTACGCCGAGTTGGTGAACGCTGGTACGGATCTCGTGCGGTTCTGCTACAATCAGCGGCAGTTTATCCACGAGAATTGTAGAAAATTCAGCCTTGGCACGTGTTATCTATAATTCTCGGTGTCGAATCACAAGTTATGTGATAAAGGAAAATGGAAGACGTAATCGCTGACGCAAACCGAAGAGAAGACCAGCTGTACAAAACACTTGCAGCTGCTCCGGTGAATGAACTGACTGGCGTGGTGAGTGCGAATGGCGTCGGCGCTGGAAAATCAGGCGGACAAGAACTTTGGTCGTTGCTCCTTACTTTCGACGCTTGGCGGGTCGGTTCCGAACCCATCCGAACCGAGTCACTGACGCTTCGGCGCCGAGTCACGGATGCGGAATTGAAGACGTTTCAAGAATCAATAGACTCAGAAACTGTAATCAAGATCCGTGGCCGTGTTGCAATGGACAATGCGTTTGGCAGTCCACAAGGGCAGCTCGAAGAGTTTATTGGTGTTGATTCGGCTGACGTTGAATTGCACAGCAAGTTGGCCGAACTGCAGAAACCAGTAACGTACGCAGACGAACGATTTGGGACCCTCACACTTGATCGACGTGTGAGCTCGTACTCAGGCACAGCCGAATGGAATGGGCAAACCATAAACTTGAATGTTAATGTTGAAGATGACGAGGAACTAATACCAGCTCTTAAGGTCGCTCACGCCCTTTGGGACAACGAATCGAATTGGCAGCAACGTGTTGTCGACTATGCCGTGGAGGCACTCTTGCCGCTTAAGAACGACAACTGGCTCGGTGATGACGAAACGGAAGTCAACTCGCAGCAATTCAAAAGCAAAATGACGCTAGAATCAATCTCTGTATACGCCGATGGCGATTTTGAATTCTGGCATGATGATGGTGATCTATTTTGGGGGCATTCGATCCAGATATCGGGCAATCTGTCAGATGGGCTAATAGATGCTGACATCCCCGGATAGTCGCATCATAAAAAATGCACCGGAGTCGAGAAGTCGGGCGTTTTGAAAATTGAGAATCTCTCGTCGCGACCGGGCATTCTGGACATTAGATGGCTTGCACAATTGAATAGTTCGTAGGGTGCGTGTAGCGATAGCGTAACGCACCATCTTCGTTGCGATGCAAAGGTGCGTTCCACTTCGTTGCACGCACCCTACCGATTGAAAGTCGATACCCCAGTTTTCGTGCGTTCGGCGAAACCAATCAATGGCTTCTCCAGGAGTTACGGAATCCTTTGCGGGCATTCTTACGTGGATCTGGGCGATACCCCGGACAGACGATGTTGCTAGCTACAATTGGTGTAATTGCTGGCCCACTCACCGCCACTTCTCTTGCCCCGTCAGCGCCAGCACCGCCGTCCAGAGTTCGCCTTCGGGTGACAGTTGCTTTTTCTCGCCGGTGGAGACTTCCAGTGGCACGTGGATCAGGTGGTTGTGCCACAGGCCGATGAGGATGTCGGTCTTGCCGGCCATGCCGGCGTGGACGGCGTGGCGGGCCAGTTGTTCGCAGAGCAGGCTGTCGGCAGCGTTGGCCGCCACGCTGCGGATGTGGTAGCTGGGGTCCATGTATTTGACCTTCGCCGGCATGTTCTTGGCAGCGAAGTAGTCGACGATCTTTTGTTTGAGAAAGGGACCGATGTCGCCCAGTTTGCGATTGCCTGAGGCGTCGTGCTCGTCGGGGCCAGCGGCCAGCAGGTGTTGCCCTGCCCCTTCGGCGACGACGACCACCGCGTGTTCGCGGGCTTTGAGGCGGCGCTCCAGCGCTGCGAGAAATCCATGCTCGCCGTCCAACTCGAACGGGACCTCGGGGATCAGTGTAAAGTTTGCTTCGCCGCTGGCCAGCGTCGCGGCGGCGGCGATGAAGCCCGCCTGACGGCCCATCAGCTTCACCAATCCGATACCGTTGAGCACGCCGTTGGCTTCGACGTGCGCGCAATCGATCACTTTTTCGGCTTCAGCCACGGCGGAGAAGAAACCGAACGTGCGGAAGCAAAACTTGATGTCGTTGTCGATCGTTTTGGGAATGCCGATGATCGAGATCGGCAACTGTCGACGCGCGATCTCGTCGGCCATCTTGTGTGCGCCGCGCTGGGTGCCGTCGCCGCCGATGCAAAACAGGATGTCGATCTTGTTGTCGGCCAGAAACTCCACCGTCGTGGCGGGATCTTGATGTCCCCGCGACGACCCGAGTATCGTGCCGCCCTGATGATGAATCCCCGCGACGGCGGCGGGGTTGAGCGCCATGGGCGAACGGCCCTCGTCAGGATTGAGACCTTGATAGCCGTAGCGGATCCCTAAGATTTCTGACACACCGTAGTTATGGGTCAGCTCGAGCACCAGACTGCGGATCACGTTGTTGATGCCGGGGCACAGTCCGCCGCAGGTAACGATGGCGGCGCGCGTCTTGTTGGGATCGAAGAACAAGTCTTCTCGCGCGCCGGCGCGCTCGAATGAGACCGGATGAATTGGTTCGCCTTTGCGGTGGCGTAATTCGTAGAGCACGCGCATGTCGTCGGGTACGTACGTGCCGACCCCCTCGCCGGTGCGCTGGGAACGCTTCAGCGGTGACTTGAATTGGCAAGGACCGAGTGTGGTGACATCGAGCTGTTCGGGACGTAGGTTGGGGATTTCGACCATGGCCAAGTATCGCTTCGTTCAGAAGTGTCGGTTTCGCGTCATTTTAGCGTGCGATTGGCCGAGGGCGATAGGTTGCTAGAATGGCCGTATGACAGCCCAAGCGAACGAACAGAACGAATCGCATCGTCGGTTCCGATTGAGTACGCTGCTGATCTTTATTACGCTTGCTTGTCTGGTGTTTACGGCTGGCAAGCTTTGGCGTGATTACCAACGGGGAGCACGCGACCGTGGATTCATCGACGGCTTGAAACTTGCGATTGAAGATGGCCCTGAGTCCTCTTCGCTCGGCTATCAGCTAAAGTTTGCGTCCTCCAACAATGTGAACGACTACGAACAAGGTGTATTGGAAGGCCAAACGTACATCTCGCCGTCAGGGCTTATCAGAACCAACGAGCAACGCAGGGCGCAAATCTTGAGTAAGTTGGCTTTGGACTTCGAGATCAGCCGGAGTCTAAAGGCCAAAGCGACTGAGGCGATCAGGAATATGGACTAGAGCCAACCATGTTCGCGATACCAGTTGGCCGTTTCGGCAAATCGCTGTTCTAGCGGCGCGGTCGGTTGATAGTCGAGTTCTTGGCGGAGGCGCTGATCGTCGCATTCCCACGCGGGGGCGACGGCCTCACGAACTTTGTCGAGGTTGAGCACCGTCGGCGTACGAACGACCTGCGCGTACAGTTCGGCGGCACCGCCAGCCAGCCAAAACAAAGGTCGCGGTACCGGCAACAGAAAACCACTGCAGCCCAGTGCCTGCGCGGCGAGCTTCCCCAGTTCGCCGTACGGAATACTGCGCTCGGCACCGATGTAGTAGACGCCTTGGTTGGCGTCGGCTTGATCGGCGTTGCTTGCGGTCGGAGCGACAAGGCGTGAGCCGCGCTGGGCAATGCGGATCATCGCGTCGCATAAATCCGCGACGTGAACCAACGAGACCGGGAAGCTTCGAAACCCGGGCACCGCGTGCAGACGTATGCGCTTGATGCCCGTGAAAATGGCCAAACTCGCCATGTCGGCGGGGCCAAAGATGATCGGCGGGCGAATAATCGAAATTGGCACCACGTCGGCCAGCTGTGCGGCGGCGCGCTCAGCGGCGAGCTTGCTCTTGCCGTAGGCGGAGATCGGTTGATCGCGGTCGCTTTCACGGCGCGGCTGGCCCGGACGATTTGGTCCGCCGGCGGCGAGCGAACTGACCGAGACGACAACCGGTGGCGTGGCTTGGGCAGCGGCCGCGCTGACGACGTTGCGCGTGCCGTTGACGTTGTCGGTTTCAAATTCGCGGTCGCTCAACGCGCGCACCCGTCCGGCGACGTGGAACACGTAATCGACGTCGGCCATCGCTGCTTCGATGAGATCGCCATCGTGGAGGGTCCCCTCATGCAGCGTGGCGCCGAGCTGCTCCAGAGAACTTGCCTTCTGCGCGTCGCGGATGAGGCAGCGGACCGACCATTCGTCGTCGCGCAGACGGGTGACCAGATTCGAGCCTACAAAGCCGGTGGCACCGGTGACCAGAGCGGTTGGCATGGCAGACTCCTCCAACTCGACGACGAAAACCATGTTGTCGCCTTCCCCGGCGAATGTCGTACGGTCAAGCATGAACCGAGATCCCTGATGTCGTCAAGGGATTGATTGTTGACCATGGCTCATTCTGCCGATTACAGTAACGTCTGCCCGACCGATACTCCCCCGGATCCTCGACGTCCAACATGTCTCATCTCGAAGTGGTTGCCGTCTCGACGCGGCGCGAGCGTAAGCTCTTCTTCAACCTGCCCTGGGATTTGTACCGTGGCGACCCGAACTGGGTGCCGCCGATTCGGATGGTGCAGAAAGAGCTGCTCAACTATCGCTATCATCCGTTCTACGACGATGGCGAGATTCAGACGTTCGTAGCACTGCGCGACGGCAAACCATGCGGTCGGATCGGGGCGATCGTGAATCACGCCCACAATCGCCAATACGGTGAGCAACGGGGATTCTTCGGCTTCTTTGAATCGATTGAAGACGAAGAGGTGTCAGGTGCACTGTTCGACGCAGCAACGAAATGGTTTGCGGAGCGCAACATCGAAGCGATTCGTGGCCCGGTGAATCCATCGCTGAACTACGAAATCGGTCTGCTAGTGGACGGTTTTCACGAACCACCGTGGTTTATGATGACCTACAACAAGCCTTACTACGATCGATTGATCAAGCAGTATGGTTTCCGCAAGGCGCAGAACATTTACGCGTTTTGGGGTCACATCGACATGCTGGATGAGATTTCCAAACGTCTGTATTCGATCAGCCACAGCATCTTAGAGCGTCTGAATCTCACGTGCCGAGCGATGGATACGTCCAAGTTCAATCAAGAGATTGAGACGTTTCTCGACATTTACAACAAGTCGCTGGTGTCGACATGGGGTTTTGTGCCTATGTCTGACGGCGAAGTCAAGAAGCAAGCGGCCGGCTTCAAGCAGATGATTGTGCCGGAGCTAACGACCATCGCCGAGATCGATGGCAAACCGGTCGGCACGATGTTTGGCTTACTCGATTACAACGGACGGATTAAGGAGATCGACGGCAAACTGTTTCCGTTTGGATTCTTGAAACTACTGCGCAAGCGCCAGCAACTTAAGAAACTACGACTCATCAGCACCAATGTCTTGCCCGAATATCAAAGTTGGGGGATCGGCTTGGCACTCGTGGCGCGGTTGGTGCCCGACGCGCTGAAGTGGGGCATCGAGCAGGCCGAATTCTCTTGGGTGCTGGAGAGTAACGATCTATCGTACAAAACGCTCAAGAAAGGCGGCGCGAAGATCACTAAGCAGTACCGAATCTACGACATCGGCCCTCCCGACACGACGGCGAACGCGAAGTTCATGAAATGAACCAAGAATGGTGAAGAGTGAAGAGTGAAAAGGTAGTTGACGAATGTCCGAATCACGCGTGGTGGATGATGGAGGCTATCGGGAAATTGGGGAGCGAAGCTTCGATTTTGCAGTGCGAATTGTGAAGCTGTGCCAGTACTTAGACGGCAGCCCTGGCGTCAGTCGCACGATCAGCAATCAGCTTTTGAGAGCTGGCACATCGATCGGCGCTAACATCGAAGAGGGCAAGGGAAGCCAGAGCCGAGCCGATTTTGTGGCCAAGTATTCAATTGCAGTGAAGGAAGCGCGCGAAACTCACTATTGGCTACGACTGTTGCGGAAATGCCAGATTCTGAGCGAAGCTCAACTTGATTCGCTAACCGATGAAAGCGACCAGTTAATTCGGATTCTCACGTCGATCATCAAGAAAACAAAGTCAAATACGAAGTAGGATTTTCACAATTCACTCTTCAATTTTCCCAATTCAAAACGCGTACTTCAAAATGCACCAAATGGCGTTGATGCCGTCGCGGATGCCGATTTTTTTGCCTTCGTCGTAGCCGCGGCAGTCGTAGCTGATCGGTACTTCGAATATTCGTTTACCCATCCGCGACAGTTTGGCGGTGATCTCGGGTTCGAAGCCGAAACGGTTTTGCTGGAAGTTGATCGCCTGGATCACTTCGCGACGGAACACCTTGTAGCAGGTTTCCATGTCGGTTAGCTGCTGACCGGTCAAGAAGTTGGATAAGGCGGTGAGGGCCCAATTACCGAAGCGATGAAGACTAGACGGGTCTTGGTGGGCGTTCTCTAGGAATCGCGACCCGTAGACCACATCGGTCACGCCGTTTTCAATCGGAGCCAGCAGCTTGGGATAGTCCTGGGGATCGTATTCCAGATCGGCGTCTTGGATGATGACCACGTCGCCTTCCACCTCCGCGAACGCAGTCCGCAGGGCAGCACCCTTGCCGCGGTTGTAGCCGTGCATCAGCACGCGGATGTCGGACTGCTCGGCGAGTTCCAACAGCACGTCACGCGTGCCATCGAGGCTGTAGTCGTCGACGATCACGATCTCTTGGTGCACGCCGACGGCCTGCACACGTCGGACGATTTCAGCGATCGTGTCGCGTTCGTTGTAGACGGGGATCACGACCGACACGGCCAGTGCGGTTTGCTTTTGGTCGCGCGCGGGGGCTTCGTCGCCGATTTCCAGGCCGGTCGAGACGACGTCTTCCGCAGCGGTGATCGCTTCTTCGATCCGCTTGAGATAGGTCTCATCAGCGGTCGGCGCGAGCGGTTGTTGAACCGGCGTGGTTGACGGTTGTTGCGTTTCTAGTTCCGTCGACATGTGTTGTGTACCCCAAAGCGATTGTGGGTTCGCCTGTGTCAAAGTTCCAATTCCACGGGAGTTTCTTGCGATTTGATATCCTGCTCGGCCAATTGCGAGGTCGGTCGTGAGCGGATCGGCAAGGCCGGCCATTGCACGGCGCCTTCGCGTGGACTCGCATCAAGGACCCGAGCTGTTAGTGGCAGGTAGTCAGCATGGGTCGGATCGTCGTAGCGATCGCGATGGCCCCACAGCTCAGCCACACGGTCGCAGTACAGCAATGTCCACTCGTGATCTTCGCGTTGCGATTCAGCCTTCATAATGGCAACCGGATTTTCATATCGGCGATCCACAAGCACCAAATCGGGTGATCCATGTTGCAGCACGCGTGTGCCGTCAATCGGCCCCGAGTTAGAGCTGCGGCTGCGATTGCCGCCATACTCGCCGAGCAGAAAATCGAAGTGCATGTCCACGACTTCTTGTGGATAGCACGTGCGAAAACGTCCATCGAACGCGACCGTGGTATCGGGAGCGAGCGCCGCGATTGCGTACTGGGCCCAGTTGAACGACACGACTAGCTTGCCATGTAACTGCTGGTCGGCCATGTATTGCAAGGCATCGACCGGAAAGCGGTTCCGCTCGACGGGGAACTCCGTGAACTGGCGTTTCAGTGCGTAGGACTGCATTCCGATTGCGGCTACCAAAGCGGCGACGGAAATTCGGCGTAGCCAGGGCGAGAGCGTCATTACCGGCAGCTGCGACCCGTCGGAAGGTCGCAACCGTGATAGCGCCGACTGCAGATGCACGGGCAACCAGAATCCGGAGAGCAGTGCCAAGAACGCGATGTGTCGCAGATGCAAAGCCGACTGCCAGGCGACGATCGCCAAGATCGCAATCTGCACCCAATCGCGCCTGTTGCGCGTTGCCCAAATGCTCAGAGTAGCGACGCCCAACAGGGCGATCCACTGCCAATAGATCGGGTCGGATAGCTTAGGCGGCGCCCACTCAGTGATCTCTGGACGGGGTTGGCCAAGCGAAGCCATGAGCCACTGATGCATTCCTCCGCCGTAGGGATTGGCAAATGTCGCGCCGACGCAACTTAGCCCCAACACGCTAAGTGCCAACACGCGCGGCCACGAAGCGAGCCGATCGCGAATCAATGACTCAAGGATCCGTCCACCAAAGTACGCACCGACGATGCACAGCCCCAACACGAATCCACCGTGAGCATTCACCCAGACGACAAACACCAGCGGCAAAGGCCAAAGCGTGCGCCAGTGAATAGTTCTTGTTTCGGACCAATCACAGAATCCGCGATCAAGCAGCATGAGGGTGATCGCGCACAAGGCAAAACTTAACAATTGTGGGCGGAGCGGGAAGAAGGCCTGCAGATTGGCGGCAACCAACAGCATCAGCGCCCACACCGTGAAAGCGTGCACTCCGTGCCGGCGGGCGACCCAGACCATCGATAGCAAGATCGCCATGCCCCATGCGCACTTGGCCACCAACAATCCGCTGGTGCCCAGCTTTTCGTAGCCGACGGCAAATGCTAGTTCGGCTAGGTTTTCGTGGTTGATCCACGGATAGTCGACAGCGGTAAATGTGTGCGACGCAGTCCGCGGCAGTGCGCCCTCGGCGAGCCAGTCTTGTCCGTAGCGCACGTGTCCCCACAGGTCGGGGTCGACCAAGTTCAGCGACAGCGGAATCGCACAGCCAAGCGCCATCGCCACGATGGTCGCTCGCTTGAGTAGTCGATACTCACGGCGCGCTCCGTCTACGCGAGTCATCGACGGGACCAACTCAGAAGTTGGACACTCGCTGGAGTTCATGCGTCACTTCGTGGAGGGATTGGGGAGGCGGGGTCGAGGATGGGGTAGATCCTCGAAGGCACTCGTGGGATGGTATGCCACGTAAATCTACACCATGCCGATGCTCGGCGTGGTCTGCGGACGTGCAATTGCGACAGTTTGCCGCGCGGAACTCCCTTGCCTAATCGGCGAATCGCTACGACGTGCACAAACCGATATAAACTCTAGTGACGATATGCCATTACCCCATTGGTTGGGGACGGTGTAAAACGGTTGCTAGCAGATGTACAGAGCCGGGATTTTTCACGCTTGGCAGGTCAACGGGCATTTGGTAGTTTCCTATTCCACTCGTCGAGTACTTCTTTTTAGTAGCATGAGGCAGGGTGGAATCATGCGGCAGGACGCACGCCAGAGGGACACAAAGCAGTTTTCGACCAAGCGAAGTCCCTTACAGCGAGATCCAGCACGACGTGGCTGGCTCAACCAACTCAAGAACCTTTTCGCGCTCAGTCACTATGGTTGGGGATGGAGCGAGTGGGTTGGGGCTGGTAGATCGTTGTGGACTGCCCATACCGAGGGAAAGCTGATCGGCGGCGATGGTGCCCAGGAAGGGACGGTTCGCGCATGGAAAACCGATCATTTAGGGACAAAAGTCAGCCGGCCGACACGGAAGGAGGCCCAGATGAGTACTGGTTCAAAACACCCCCTCTCCACGCAGCGATCCTCGGATCGACGATTGCGAGTGCACATCCGCTGGATGATCCGTCGTGACATGGCCGAGGTATTGGATATTGAGCAGGAGAGCTTCGAGTTTCCCTGGTACGAAGACGATTTCATTCGTTGTCTGCGCCAGCGCAACTGCATCGGCATGGTCGCCGAATATGGCGATCGCGTTGTTGGGTTCATGATTTATGAACTGCACAAGACCCGGCTACACATTCTGAATTTTGCCGTTGCCAGCGACTTTCGTCATCGCGACGTCGGACGGCAGATGGCGGAGAAGCTCATCAGCAAGCTCTCCAGTCAGCGCCGCACCGAGATTTCGCTGGAAGTTCGCGAAACGAACCTGCCAGCGCAGCTGTTCTTCAAACAACTGGGCTTCCGCGCGACGGCCGTCATGCGGTCGTACTATGAAGATTCGCCGGAAGATGCGTATCTCATGAAGTACTACTACGAGGCCGAGGAACTGGAAGCGACCCTTCCCCTGCACCGCAACCGCATCGATCGGCTGGCCGGTTAGAGATTCACAATGGTCGGTGTCAGTTCGGGCAGCTCGACGATTGCGATTGAATGAGGGTTTGCGCGATAGATTGCGCCCGGGTTGAGCACCAATGTTTCGCCGCAGTGTTCGATCTTTGCCACGTGCGTGTGCCCATAGCACACCAGGTTCCACTCGCCGTTGGTGCAGACTTCGTCGAATTGTCGGCGATCATCGCTATGCAGCAGCGCGATGCGTTGGCCTGCGATTTCTAGCCCGCCGAACACCCCGTGACATGTCTGGCCGGCGGCTTCGATGGCCTTACGAAGGTCGGCATGGTTGTAGTCACAGTTGCCAAATACAAAGTCCGTTGGCCACTGGGCGAACATTTCAACAACCTGCGCCGAGCCGATATCACCGCAGTGCAGCACTCGCTCGACGTCCAAGCTCTCCAGCATGCGGATGGCAGGCCGCGTGAGTTCGACGTGTCCGTGCGAGTCGCTGACGATTCCTAATCGCATTCGAAGTTTCTCCCGTAGAGTTGCTGTTCCATAGCTTCAACGCGCTCTCTCAATCGCGAGGTAACGTCCTCGCAGGAGCTGCCTTCACTGAACAAAGTAAGGATCGGATGACCAGTCTCAATCTTCGTGCCAGCGTTAGGAATATCCGCAATCGTGGGCCAAGGTAAATCGCCGGCCTGTTGCAAGAGTGTCTCGCTGAGCTTGGCTGATACCCAGAGCGGCGCTTTCGCGAAGAGGACGACCTTGCCGTAACACGTCGCGTCGTGGCTGGTCGCAGGCGATGCAGCGCGTGCAATTCCAAACACAGAGAGGGCCTGACTTCGTTCAACGACTTCCATCGACGCAGTATAGCGTGGGTTGACTTCGAGCACCCACAGCTGTGCACCGTCGTCAATCAGATCGACGCCAAAGAGATTCGAGAGGCCGAACTCATCACGCAACACTTGCCCGATTTGCTTCAGCGCCGAGAGTTTCTGCTCAGCAAGTGGCCAAGGAGTGACGGTGCCGCAATACTGAAACTGCCCCGCCCCTGCCCAAGATTCACCAACGAGCTGACGCGTGACACCGAGCAGCTGTGCACCGCGAAAAACGGCCGAGAGCGAGATGCCTTCAACGAATTGTTGCCAGTACATTTCGCGCTCGCCACCGCCGCAGGTTTTGGTGATGTGCCGGGGTGGCACCTGCGGGCCTCCCGCCAATACTGTCTTGGGAAATCGTATTCCCTGGCGGTCGAGAACGTTTTGCAATCTAAGTGGATCGCGTACAGGTCGTAAGATGTCGGCACCATGGCCATGCAACGGTCGCAAAACCGACAAGCGATCCACTAAGTCGGCACGGTTTTCCAGCGCGCCGGTGTAGTTCCACGCGTCGCATTCGGTGTCGGCGAGCCACGCCTCAAAGCCATCAGGATAAGGTGAAACCTGAGTCACCTCGCACCGCCGAGCGAGATCTGCATCGGCAAACAGATCGGCGGCAACGACTTGATAGCCAGCCCGCAACAACGAAAATGCCGCGGCGCGCGCACTCGCACCGACGACGGCAATCTTGGAACCAGGCTCAGGAAGCGGCGGTGAGTGTTTCAAGGGTTTACCACGGAGACACGGAGCACGCGGAGGAAAACGACTGGATGACGGAATGCTAATCTGCGCCAATTACATTCACGAGGATTGGCGCAGATTAGCGTTCTTATCTTGGTCCGTTTCTTGCTCGGTGTTCTCCGTGCCTCCGTGGTAAAAAATCAATCGGACTCTTCGATGATCCCAAACTTGCCGCGAAACTCTTCGGCTGGGTACTTGTTGGCGTTCTTCACCATCTTGGCTTCCAGCGTGGCAGCCAGATCGATGCCCAGCGAATTGGCCATCGCCACGGTGTAGGCCAATACGTCGGCCAGTTCTTCACCGACTTCGGCCAGTTTGTCGGGCTCGTCAACGATCGCCCGCGACGCGTCGATCGTGATCCACTGGAAATGCTCCATCAGCTCGGCCGCTTCGATCGCCAGCGCCATCGAGATATTCTTAGGCGAATGAAACTGCTGCCAATCTCGCTCGTCAACAAAATCATCGACGAGCTTCCGCAGCTCGCCGACGGTAGTTTCTTGGTCATTCATGACGCCAATTGTCGGCGACCTGCGCGGTTGTGTAAAGCGCCCGCGAAGGGAATGAGACGCGGATGACGCAGATTTGGCGGGTGGTCGCGGATCTATCATCTTGATTTCGATCTTGCGACAACAGTCTGTGAGTTCAGTCAAGATGACGCCCGATCATCATCACTTAGAATCGTGGCATCTCGCTCAATACCATTACAGGCATCTTCGAACTTCTTGATGATCGAGTGCCACAGAGGCAGCCATCGATTCTGATAATTCTCTTCGTAGATACGAAAGCCGCATAAAACAACGAATGCGATTAGCATGACCGAGATGTTGTCGTTGTATGCTGCGACGCCAGCGAGCACGGCACATGGAACAAGGTAACTCCACATGTATGTACTGGGATTTTTCGTAGCTTTTGGTGACTTCAGGCTATTGATCAAATATTGTTCGTCGAATGTGAATTCAGGCAGTGGCATGGGTCGACCTAATTCTGTGGCGTTCTCATTGTGAAAACTGGATCCTGAGCTTACCAATAACGAATCAGCGTGGCAAACAATTGCCATGAGATAGGTATTGAACACCAAGCGCGGATTCGGAGGACTGGACGCACCGCGATAGAAACACGACTAAGCGGCAGTATCGCGTGCTACGTCGGCTCAGAGTGCCTTCCCAGAGCGATTCGTCGCACTGCTTCGCCGAACATAGAGACGAGAAGTTGACAGCACTGACTTACGGCGCAGAGGGAACCAAAAAACAAAAGAAAAAACAACGATTTGCAGCCAGACGGAAAGCGTTTCGATTCCGTGTCGATCAACATCGACACGCAATTGTAGGCGAACAAGAACATCCATCCAAAGAGATGAGGAAACGAAATCCATAACGCGAGGAATGTGATCAACAGTCCGACAACTTCTGATTTTGCTCTACAGAAGTTAGATAGCTTGTGGATTGGCACCGCAAGATTCCATAGCTTGAAGAAGCACCTGCATGATGAATGATGCAAACCATCATTCTACCAACTGGCAAGCGATCACGAATCGCGATACTCTTGCGAAGAGCTGGTCTACTCGATCATGCTATGCAGCCGCGTCAAACCCTGGCAACTCCAGCTGCCGTGGTGGGTGCTTTCGCTCGTAGTAGCGTTGGCGGTAGCCGTCGGCGAGATGGCCCATCACTTCCAGGACCAGCAAGTCGGCGCGGTTCATCACGTGGCGAGCGCTACGGTTGCCAAGGCCTTGCACCAGCTCTTCCAGAACGTGTACGTGCAGCTGCATGGCACATTGGGCAGAGACATTCGCATTGGCAAGCATCTCGGCAAGGTCCGCCATTTCGTCGGCCAGGTTGCCGGCACCCATGATTACATAGGTGCGCAGGAGTTCGCGATAGTGACAGATCAGTGTTGCCGGCAAATCGAGTTGCACGTCGCTGCATTCAGCGGCCGAATGTGCTAAAGAACCTTCGACGTCGGCGACATCCTGCGGTTGCGTTTTCGTTCCGTTGCCAATCGTCTCGAGATCGGCGATGACCGCGCGCTGCTGATCGAGCAAACGTTCGGCCTCGAGATGTTCCTGCTGAAGTCGTTGCCGCTCCGCTTGGACGAGACGACGATTCTCGCGCATTAGCTGGCCACGCTCGATCGCGCGGGCGAACTTCCAGAGTAGCCCACGGACGGTTGTTTCCGCCACACAGCAATAGTCGTCGGCACCGACCTCGTAGCACAGCGCATCGATGTCTTGAGCCGGGAGCGAACCGAGCAGAATCATTGGTTCTTCGTTGCCGCCAGCACGCAGGCCTTCAACCAAATCGAGGGCGTCGAGCACGCCAGGCTCGTGGCTAACCAGCACCGCGTCGAACACCTCGTCGCGCAATCGCGACAGGCCCGCCGTTACGCCGACCACTTCTTCGAGCACAATTTGCGCTGCACTATCCGCGGCAAATGCCTCGGTGAGCCACCCACCGGTGCGATGCAAAGTCGTGATGTAGAGCACCTTGATCCGCGTAGGCAGCACACCGCCGATGGGCGACGTAGCAGGCGAAGGCGCAGTGAGGGACATGATAGCACTCGGATGACGGGAGCAAATTCGCGAGAACTGTAGCGATCTCAGCGGCTTGCGTCAATGTTTTTCACCACGGAGTCACGGAGAGCACAGAGTTTGTAAGCAAATGCTCCGTGCTCTCCGTGACTCCGTGGTGCTATTCCCAGCATGCTCGAAGTTTCACTAAAATGTCCGTTTGACTCAGATCCCCAACAACTTGCGAGAGTCAAATGCGGATTGCCTATCTTGATTGTGCTAGCGGCGTCAGCGGCGACATGATGCTGGGTGCGCTGATCGACGCGGGGGTGGAACTTGCTGCCGTGCAGGCGGGCATCGACTCGCTGGGCTTGCCAAGCTGTCAGTTAAAGGTCGAGGAGGTCAAGAAAAAGGGTTTTCGTGCGCTGCAGCTGACCGTCGAGCACGAACCGGAGCACGCGCATCGGCATCTGCACCACATCGCCGACATGATCGAGCGGAGCACTCTCACGGCATCGCAACGCGAGTTGGCGTTGCGGATCTTCAATCGTCTGGCCGAAGCCGAGGCCAAGGTGCACGGGTCAACGATCGAGAAAGTGCACTTCCATGAAGTCGGCGCCGTCGACTCGATTGCTGACATCGTGGGTTCAGCGATCGCGTGGGATCTGCTAGGTGTACAGCGAATCGTGTGCTCCGCAGTACCGACGGGCACCGGCTTCGTGAACATCGCCCATGGTCGATGTTCGATTCCCGCGCCGGCAACGGGCGAGTTGCTCAAGGGAGTGCCGATCGCGGCGAGTGATGTGGACGGTGAACTGACGACGCCGACCGGCGCGGCGATCGTGTCGGCATTAGTCAACGAGTTTGGTCCCTTGCCTGCGATGACGATTTCCGCGACCGGCTACGGTGCAGGACAGAGTGACTTCGCGCATCCGAACCTGTTGCGACTGTTGGTAGGCGAATCGGCAAGCGCCGTCACAGGCGATCAAATCGTGCTGCTTGAAACCAATCTCGACGACACACCGGGCGAGTCGATTGGTTTTTGTGTGGAGAAACTCTGGGAAGCCGGTGCGCTGGACGTTTCGACGTCGGCCTTGCAAATGAAGAAAGATCGGCCCGGCGTCCTGCTGAGCGTACAATGCCGTCCGGTGGATGCGGATCGCTTGGCGAACATCGTGTTCCGCGAAACGACAACGCTAGGATTGCGTCGCTCGACGATCCAGCGGCAGACACTTACGCGCGAGACGGTTCAGGTTTCTACCGCCTGGGGTGACCTTGCCGGTATTGTGGCCACCTTGCCCGACGGATCGCAACGTTTTTCGCCGGAGTTCGCCGCGTGCCGCGAAATTGCCGATAACCAGAAGGTGCCGTTGGCCGAAGTCTACAACGCAGCACGCCAAGCTTGGCGAGGATAATGCCCCAATGTCCAATGACCAAATGACCAACATTTTGCGAGATTCTTATCGACATTTATTGGTCATTCGGGCCTTGGTCATTGGTCATTTCGCCCGGAGGGCGCACCATGATTGACCCAGGCTGGTACTTCTTCGCCGGGTGCGGCTTGCTGACTTTCATTCTGCTGAAGCGAACCTATCGCCGGCTGGGACGACGCAAAAAGAACGACTCGAAGCCGATCGAACGCATTCACCGCCCCACCGGTCCCTGGGACGGTGCGCAGCGCGACGCGATGGCTCAAGTGGAACGACAGAAAGTGGAACTATACGACATGTCGCGCGACCTCAATGCGGAACTGAGTTCAAAGATCATCGTGCTCGAACAATTGGTGGGCGAGAGCCAGAAGAAAATCGAACGGCTTGAAGAGCTGCTCGCGGAGGCGCGAGAAACAGAACAAAGCCGAGTGTGAGGCAGTCCCAGGGCGTGCCGCTACGCGTCGACCCTAGGCTTTGGAGTTGAGCGCCATCAGCGCAACTCATTTGAGCAAGCCCTTGGACGTCAGCTTATCGAGGGCCTCAGAAATCGCCTCGTCGCCAGTTGCGGGTGCCTGGCAGGTAAAACCCTCGCACACGAACAACGTCGGTTGGTTGTCGATCATCGTTTTCCCGACCAACAGATCGGCAAGCGCCGCGGGCGCGTCGGTCCCCTCCCCGGCGAACGCCAGGACCTTGTTTGGTAAGAAGCGTCGTCTCAGGTCGGCGAGCGTGTCTTGTGTTGCTTTCTCTTGCGGCTGACCTGCCAAGACGAATTCATACGTCGGGCCTTGTTGCAAGTAGAGCGCGATCATCATTTGCGACACCGCCGCCGGCGCTTGTTGCATCAGGCCGGCGGTCGACAGCATTGCGCGCTCAGCCGCTTGAAGGTAGGTCTGCTTGCCGGTCATTTTGCCCAATCGCACCAGGACGGTCGCGGCCATTGCATTGCCGCTGGGGACGGAGTTGTCGTAAAGATCCTTATTGCGGACGATCAGTTCTTCGTGATCGTCGGCGGTGTAGAAGAATCCGCCATCGGTTTCGTCGTCGAAATGGTCGAGCACGGTTTGCATCAAGTCGATCGCGCCGTCGAGATGCTTCGCGTCGAAGGTCGCTTCGTAGAGTGACAGCAGACCGTGGGCCAAGTTCGCGTAATCATCCAAATAGGCGTCGAGCTTCGCCTGGCCGTTCCGCCAGGTATGTAGCAACCGGCCATCTGCGCGTCGCAACGTGCCAAGCAGAAACGCGGCTGCCTTTTCGGCGGCGTCCACATAGCGTTGCTCGCCCAGCACGGCACCTGCGCGCGCCATCGCGTCGATCATCAAGCCGTTCCAAGCAACGATCACTTTGTCGTCTTTGCCAGGATGAATGCGTTTTTCGCGGACGGCGAAGAGCTTGGCTCGGCTGTCGGCAAGTTCCGCTTCCAGATCCTTGATCTCACGACCGAGGACTTGGGCTTGTTGCTCGATCGTCTTCGGCAAGTTGAGAATATTGGCGTGCTCGAAATTTCCCGCGTCGGTCACATCGTACACACGGGCAAAGGTCGCGGCAGCCTCATCGCCAAGAACTTCACGGAGCTCAGCCGGTTTCCATACATAGAACTTTCCCTCGACGCCCTCGCTATCCGCGTCTTCGGTGCTGTAGAAACCACCCGCCGCGTCGGTCATATCGCGCAACGTGTAGTCGAGCGTCTCGCGTACGATGCGGGCGTAGTCTTCGTTTCCGGTGGCTTGGTAGGCCTCTAGGTAAGTGGCGGCGAGCTGCGAGTTGTCGTACAGCATCTTTTCGAAATGCGGCACCAGCCAGCGCTCGTCGACGGAGTAGCGCGCGAACCCGCCGCCCAGGTGATCGTAAATGCCACCCGCTGCCATGCGATCGAGCGTCACCGTGACCATGTTCAGCGCCTGCTGATCGCGCTTGCGATGCCAATGGCGGAGCAAAAGTTGCAGCCCCATTGGCGAGGGAAACTTTGGTGCGCTGCCGAAACCGCCGTACTTGCTGTCAAACATTTGGCGATAGTTACTGATCGCGCCGGCAATCAAGTCAGCGGACAGTTCGCCGCCACCCTGGCCGCCGATGTTGCCGAGTTCTTCAGTCAGTTTGTTCGACGTGTCGAGTACGGCCTCGCGATTGGTTTCCCACGCGTTGTGCACGCCGGCGATGATCTCGTCGAACCCAGGCATCCCCCGCGAGCGTTTTGGCGGAAAATAGGTGCCCGCATAAAACGGCTTGAGATCGGGCGTGAGAAAAACACTCATCGGCCAGCCGCCACGGCCGGTCATCATTTGCACCGAGTTCATGTAGATCTGATCGAGGTCCGGACGTTCTTCGCGGTCGACTTTGATGCACACGAACTTATCGTTGAGTGCCTTGGCGATCTCCTCGTTCTCGAAACTCTCATGCTCCATCACATGACACCAGTGACAGGCCGAGTAGCCGATTGAGAGAAAAATCGGTTTGTTCTCCTTCTTGGCACGCTCCAGCGCCTCCTTGCCCCAGGGGTACCAGTCCACGGGGTTATTGACATGCTGCAAAAGGTAAGGACTGGTTTCGTTGGCGAGATGATTTGGCATGGGGGGAGGATTGCAGAGTGGGGATTGCGGAATTGAAGAACACCAAACTAGCCCGTAGCACTAGCGAGGTCCTCAGTCTCCACTGTCGAGCAATTGGGACGTTTTGTCCAGTGAGGGAGAGTTTGCCGCTGTGCCTAAGATTCGTCGAATGGTGGCTACTTGTTATTGCTGCGGTAATTCATTTGCCGCAACTAGGCAACCGACGGGGGCCCGGCTCAGCGACCCTCGTGACCGTTACGGTGAGGCAGCCGCTGTTGTTGCCGTAGCGTGAGTCCAG
Source organism: Bythopirellula sp. (assembly GCA_965228965.1). GTDB lineage: Bacteria > Planctomycetota > Planctomycetia > Pirellulales > Lacipirellulaceae > Bythopirellula. Next base: position 1,602,160 of record OZ245849.1, on the reverse strand, counting down.
GTCGTTGGCGTAAGCGTAGAGGATGCCATCGCATGGGGGCGTGTAGGCCCAGCCCGACCCCCGACAGCCGATGAGGAATTGATGGCACTCGTTGCAGCCGAGGGTGCCGATCAGCTCAAACCAGTTTGCACAACGGCAGCGACGATTTTTCTCGGCCGCTCGGATCAGTGGTCGGATAATTGGCCGTACGTCGTTGGCCGTCCAACCGCTGGCGTTGCAGCGGATCTTTGCGTCGAGCCAGGTGCCCGTAACGCGGAACTCGTAGTGTGCCCCAGCCAAGAGCTGCACGTGCGACGCGTTGTACTTGTTTTTCGCCGCAACGCGAAACGAGTGTGATTGACCCACCTCGAGGTGAATAAGCGCGGGAGCGGTGTCGGCGGAGGCAGTCAGCGGGACCGCGATAACAAGCGCGAATAGGAAGTACTTCATGCTGTAACTTTCCAGCGACCCAAGGAGTTCCAACCGTCAGGGGCCATTCAATACACTGTCCAGATGTGATTTGATCGCCGCGGCCCAGACGGTGTAGCCGGCCGGGCTGAGGTGGAGTTTGTCGGACACGAACAGTTCAGGCTTGGGCTTGCCTGCCGCGTTGAGGAAGATGCTCTCGGTGCCGATGAAGTAGGTGTCCTGTGACTGCTCGCAGAACCGCTTGACGTTGGTGTTGCCTGCCTTGATTTGTGGCCAAGCGTCGAATCGAGATTCCGTCGGAGTAATCGCCACGTAGAAGATCGGCGCGTCCGGATCGTGCACCCGCGCCCGTGCGTGGACAAAGGCGAATAACTGCGCGACTTCGTCGGGCGTGCGATCGTCCTCACCGCCAACGATGTCGTTGCCAACGAAGAAGACGAGGGCACGAAACTTGTGCGGCGAGATCAGTCGATCCGCGAAGACCGCAACATCCGTCCACTTGGCTCCGCCGTAACCGCGCTGGATTGGATGGTAGGGTGCAATGTCCGTTGAGATCGTGTTCCAGCGTCGAATGCTGGAGCTGCCAATGAACAAAACGCTGTCGTCGGGGTGGGTTTCGCTACGATCTTTCGCCTCCAACCCGGCGATGGCCTCCGACCACCGTTCCAGTGCCGGAGCACGAAAGGGATCGAGGTCGAATCGCTGTGTGCTTTGCGCTGAGATTTGATTCGGTACGACAACCGATATCAGGCAGCAACCGGCGAGAGCGTTTAGGACAACACAGCTGAGTCTGATGGGGTGCATGTTCGGTTGCTTCCTCACGTCTGCGGCTCGGTTGCAGCTACGAATGCATCACACTTGCCCAGCAATGAGCGTGATGTTCTGGCCACCAAATCCAAAACTGTTGGAAAGAACCGTCTGGCACTGGTGATCGCGAGCTTCGTTGGGAACGTAGTCGAGATCGCAGTTGGGGTCGGGCGTCTCGTAGTTGATGGTGGGCGGAACCTTGTTGTGTTTCATCGCCATCAGGCTGACGATCAACTCGGTCGCGCCGGCGGCGGCGATCAGATGGCCCGTCATGCTCTTGGTGCTGCTCACCGGGATGCTGTCGGCCCGCTCACCGAAGGCTTGTCGAATTGCGAGGGTCTCGACCTTATCGTTCACGGCGGTACTGGTGCCATGGGCGTTGATGTAATCGATGTCGTATACGTTTCGCTCCGCGTCGGCCAGTGCCATGTTGATGCAGCTGGTTGCGCCGCGCCCTTCAGGGTGGGTGTCGGTGATGCGAAACGCGTCGGCAGTCGTGCCGTAGCCGAGGAGTTCGCCATAGATCTGGGCCCCGCGTGCCTTGGCGTGCTCGTATTCTTCCAGGACGACCATCGCGCCGCCCTCGCCAAGCACGAATCCATCGCGGTTAAGGTCAAACGGACGCGAGGCGCGTTCAGGTTCGTCGTTACGTTCACTCAGGGCGGTGAGCAGGTTGAAGCCAGTGACGCCAAACGGATGAATCATGCTATGCGCGCCGCCTGAGAGCATCACGTCGGCCTCGCCACGTCGAATGATCTCGGTGGCTTCGCCGACGGCCTGGCTGCTGGCGGCGCAGGCGGTCAGACAGTTGACGTTGGGTCCTTGCGCATTGAACATGCCGGCCAAGTAGCCAACGGGCATGTTGGGTTCTTGTTCCAATTCGGCCGTGGGATCAAGGATTTCCATCCCCGTTTCGATGAACGCCTTCAGACTCAGTCCGTCGTCCTCATCACCACCCTGCTGGACGGCGGCGGTCATCATTTTGGAGAATCGGGTGAAGTCTTGTTGACCTTCGCCGGCTCCCAGGTAGACCCCGAAGCGCACTGGCTCGACGGTACCCTGCACGCCCGAATCTTGCATGGCTTGTTTGGCGGCTCCCGCGGCGAAGCAGGTGTGCCGACTGCGATCGGCCCAATCGGCCGGGTCTTCGTCCACGTCGGCGATCGACCAATCTCGGACTTCCGCCGAGATGCTGGTCGGAAAGTGGCTGGCGTCGAACAAGGTCGTGTGACCAACGCCGCTTTTGGAAGCTAGCAGATTCTCCCACAGCTGGGGCACGGTCGTTCCAAGGGGAGTGACACAACCGACACCGGTAACAACGACGCGTCGTCGCATGATGGGCTCCTGTGAAGTGAGTTGGCTAGCGGCGAGGAACTTGGTCGGTCCGTACGCCGCACCTGCCTGAGGCGACTACCTCGATTGTACAGACTTCTCGACTAGCCCGTCACACCCTCTTCGAGCGGATAATCACTCTCTTGCATGGGGCTGCCATCGGCTTTGACACCGACTTCGAACACGCCTACCAGCGATAGCCAGTGCCGCAAATCGCGCGGGCGGAACAGGCGTGCACCCTGCAGGGGGTCGGTCTCCTCGCCCAACCGGGCAAAAAACAGCAACGCCTCAGCATGCAGTCGCTCGCCGACGTGGGCGGTCGCGGTGACCGCGGCACCAGATTCGCGTACGGAGTCGACTTCGACCCGATAAGTGAGCGTTTCGCCGTTGCGCACGCAGCTGTGAAACTTTGCCTTGGCGAGCTTGCCAAGGACAACCAATTCGCCGAATCCGTATTGCTCGCTCACCAGCAAGCCGCCCGCCTGCGCCATGCCTTCAGCCACCAGCGAGTTGGGCATAATTGGATACCCGACAATGTGCTCGTGAATGTGATCTTCAGCGAGCGACACTCCCTTCACGGCAGTCGCGTGCGAGCCACAGACGAACTCAGTAAAGCGATCAATCCAGAACCAACGCATGAGGGACTTGGGCTTTCTATGTGTTTGAGCGTGTTAGGCAAGAGCGGAATGACGAGCTATGAAACACCCAAAGACGAAAGACCGGTGAGTCTCGTCCATCGTCCGTCAAGGAGCTCGTCATTGCGGCTATGCCGCCAGCTTGTAGGCGACGAAGTTGCACATGTCTTTTACGGTGAGCTGCTGGCCGAGGTTTTGCACGATCGGCTCAGATTCGAACTTCGAGAGGTCGGCAAACGGCATGCGCTCTTTGAGTTTAGCAATGCCCGCCTCGTTGACCTTTCCGTCTTGCACGAAGGCGGTGTCGGTGAGAATATCTTCGGGAAACAATTCACCGCGCTCGATCTTGATGTCGAACGCCTTCTCCAGACGGAAGACGATGTCTAGAAAGTCGATCGACTCGGCATCCAAATCACCCTGAAGTGTGGCTTCGGGTGTTACTTCATCATCGTCGACGCCCAGCGCATCAACCAGTGCTTCTTGTACCTTGGAGAAAATTTCGTCTTCGGTTGGCATGATTTTCGGATCCTCCACAAATGTCTGTTTGAAATCGATTGACTGCGTGTCGTGGATAGTGTGTTGTTTGTCGGGAAGACGGCACTTACTTCGCGCTATTCAATTCCCGCGTGAGTAGCGATTCGGTGCTGCGTTGATACTCGAGCATTCGTCGATCGAGGTCTGCTTGCGCGGGATTCTCTTCGGCCAGATTGTATCGTTCCAGAACCAGACGGCCGCTGACCGACAGACGGCCTTCGACTTCGCCCTGGAATTTCATTTTCACGTACCGTCCGTCTTCCTCGGTCTGCTCGACGTTCACGGTCAACATGTGGCCGGGCGTGACAAAGTCGGCGTACTTCACCGCCCGAGCTTCGTGCAAAGTGATAATGCTGTGTTGATAGTCTTCGCTCAAGCGAATTAGCCAAGCACCCGCCTGCGTCGCGGCCTCCAGCATGAACACGCCCGGCAAGACCGGGAACTCAGGAAAATGGTCGGCGAGATATTCCTCGGCGAGCGATACGTTCTTGATCGCGGTCAGGTGCTTACCCGCTTCAAACGAACAGATTCGGTCCAACAGCCAAAATCGCATAAACGGGTAATTCCTAAGCGTGCTCGGGGATCGTGGCGGACAGAACCTGAAGGAATAACAGAGCGTACGACTCGTGCTGTGAGATTAAGCCGGTTTGGCAAAATAGCGAAGCAGAGATTATAGCTCTGGCGCGAGGTGTCCACAACGCCGAGTGATCCCTTTTCCCGGGCAATATCAGTTCGAACAGTCGGTCGTGCCGGTGAGGAAAGGCTTGCTGCGGCGGGCCCCCTGCCGACCTAGACCGAAGCTTATTGAGAATTGCCCGCGTCGAGCGCCGCCAACTGCTGGCGGGCACGGTCGACCAGAGGTCGCACTTCTTGATTGCTGGCATAGAGGGCTATCAGGCTGTCGAGTGTGCGTCGCGCCTCTAGCAGTTCTCCGTCGTCGGCCAACGATTGGGCCTTAGCGAGCGTCTGCTCCAGAAATTCTAACTTATCGGCGGAGGACTTCTGGTCGAACTTGATGCGCTCGATCTGTCGGCGAGCCAGTTTCACGAACATCAGGTCGTCGGGGTTATCGCTGTCTTCGAACAGCTGCACGAGCGATTCGTACCTCTGCCAGGCGGTCATCCGATCGCCGAAGCGTTCGAACTCCCACGCGTCGGCGAAGGCCCCTTCCGCTTCGGATCTCGGTTCGTACGCGAAACGATTGAGATTCTTGATGCGCTGTTCCGCGCGATGGATGTCGTACCGGTCGTGGAAGGCTTCGATGGCATCGAGGTGAACGGTATTGGGGAAGCGTTCCAGCAGCGGCTGCACGTATTGTGTCTCGGCGCGTTTCCAATCGACCGGGTCATCCGATTCCATCAACGGCTTGGCCTTCGCGAAGAGTTCTGCTTCACTGGCTGGCCAAAGCGTCCAGGCACCCGCGCCTAAGACCACTGCCAGACAAAGCACCAAGAACCAGGCGCGCTCGTAGAATGGGCTGTCATCGCGACGGGTGGTTTCTCGCTTTCTGATTTTCTTCAGTTCGCCGCTGTCTTTGACGGCGAGGCTGCCCTGCTTGCCGGAATAGATGTGTTTCGTCGTGCCGGTACCGGCGTTGGCCTCGGTCCTGGCAATGACGATCGCGCGATGCGTTTCTTCGGCGGATTGCAATCGGTGCGACCGAACCTTCGCTAATAGCTTTTCGGCAAGCACGTCCAACCAGACTGGGCAGTCGAGCACCTTCGTACAGATTCGAGGGGCCGCATGCTCGCGCCGTGCTTGCCGTAGTTGATCGACTGTGTCGACTGGCCAAGGTAATTCGCCGGTGAGACATTCGAACAGCACCACGCCCAGGCTGAACAAGTCGCACTGCGGATAACCGGCAGACTGCCGGCCACGAAATTGCTCGGGCGACAGATAGTGGGCGACGTCCATCGGGCAGGTTCCCGCAACCACTTCATCGCGATCGGCCCATTTGCAATCCAATCCCGTGAGCTTCACACCTCCATCGGTCGGCAGCAGGATTCGAGACGGAGTGATCCGCTGATGGGCGAACCCATGTGCGTGTGCATAAACCAATGCTTCCGCCACGCCCTCCACAATGTCGATGGCCATCTCCCAGGGTAAGTTCCCGCGACGGTCGAGAAGCTGGCGCAGCGATTCGCCTTCAATCAGTTCCAGCACGAGATACGGCTGACCTTGTTCGATGGCACCGCCGAGTACACGCACAAGATTCGGGTGATCGAGCATCTGCAGGCGCTTGATGTCGCCCGCGAACACGCCGCTACCGATCGCCTGTTGGGCGACCTCGCGCCGCAAGAGCTTGATGGCCATGGACACCTGGCGCTCGACGTGCACGGCGCGCACGACGTTGCTATTTGCATCGCGGCCCAGTGGCTCTTCGAGAGCGAAGGGGCCAATCCGCGTCAGTTCCATGTGGGAGGCTCAACTACGAGTGAAAAGTTCGCAGCCGACGTCTGGCACCGTCGCTGCGCGTGCCCTTGGTTCATTCTAATTCAGGTTGAGAAATCGGTCGAACGGCGAAAACTCAACCGAAGTCGAGAACCTAGCGGTCGCTAGGCAGACTCGCAAGTCAGTCGCTCGCGCCCGCAGGCTCGCCGGTCGGCGAGGCAACTGCCGAGTCGGTCGTCTCGTCGTCGACTTTTTTTGGCTTTTCGGGCTTGCCGTTGATGATCTTATCGCGGCCGATTGATGCTTCGACGTGACGAAGAATCTCGTTGGTGGTGTCACGGTCGTAGTTGCAGTCGTCCAGCACGATGCGGTCTTTGCGACCATCAACTTCGTAATTCAGTTTGGCAATGCCCTTGTTGGCCCATTTCTTCTTATCGAGATTGGTGACCTGATCGAATTTGACTTCGCGATTTTCGCTGGAGCGCAAACCATCTTCGTCGGCCTCAATCCAGCAGCCGCGATTCAGCAGCACGCGGCCCAAAAAGATGAGCCCCAAGAAAGCCGTAAAGCCGCCCATGTAGAATTGTCCGTTGATATCAATGTCCGACTTGGGTGGTCCGTAGGGGGTCTTTTCACTGCCAGCGACACCAGGTTCCCAGCCTTTTTCCGCGGCGAACTCCTTCCACATGTCGTAGAGATCCTGTCCTCCGACGTCAGGATTCTCTTCCTGGAACTTAAGGTAGGCAGTCGCGCGTTCCTGCTGTGCTGGCCAAGCCACTAAACCGTCGTTGAGGCACCAGGCGGTCATCCCCAGGCAGGCGAGACCGACGATCCCCATGCGTATCAGGAAACGGTGATTGATTTCGGTTCGTAAGTTCATCTGAAACACCACTCCCGGAAAGCGAGCAAGCAGGGGTCTAGTGGAAGCGTTAGGTACTACGCATTAGTTTGATTGGCAGAGCCATCAGTCCACCCTTTAGTTTATCGTTGCCAAAGGATTTTCGCCAGATTCCGGACCGATCGTAGGGGCTGTGCGAGTCGTGCAGATGGGGATTCAGCGAGTCCGCAAGCACAGGTTTATCGAGAAGGTGTCTCGGCCTGGCGGACCCAAAAGTCCCTCAGTTTACCAAGTTCGTCCGTGCCGATCAGGTCGACGCCTTCGTCGGCTAGGACTTTCCAGAACTCCGGTTCCTCGGGCGTTGCCCAGAAGCGCAGCCGGCGCTGCTGTTGGTGCATCTGTTGGACGATCTGGCGAAGTTTCTGGTGTTGGTCAGCGGGCATCGTTTCTCCGCCCCGCCAGGTGAACAGGCTGTTCCAGTTTTCGCTCACCAGCGGGACCAGCCGTGCGTCTGATTGTTCGTTCAATTCTTTCAGGCGACCGTCCACAAACACATAGCGCTCGGTCTGTGCGGCGACCAAAGCATGTGGCCGATTGCCGCTGATCACGATCTCGACGGCGCGCTGGTGAACGGCTCCATCATTAACGTGAGAGAGCATTTCGCGATACGGCTTGAGCGCTTCGCGAAGTGCCGGATAGGTCGCCTCACCGTCTGATTTGATGTCGACCAACAGGGTGAGCGGCTGGCTCTGCTCATGCACCCACCCATTGTTACGGCGGACGCGGTCCAGGAGCGGGTCAAGGTACAGACGTTGCAACGTCCGATTCGGTCGCAGTTCCCGGCGGTCGTGCCCAACGAGGAGCTTGCCGTCGACCAAAAAGATATCAGCTTCGACACTGCAGAACCCGTGATCCAACGCGTCGAGCAACGGTCGGTCGTGATAGTAGTCGTTGTGGGCGTGGGCCCGCGGGAGCGTTTGTGCAACCTCGGCGGTCGGAACTTCTGCGATCGCCGCCGTGAACGCCATGAAGACTGCAGTAAGCGTCAGTAGCAAGAGGGAACGATTCACGACAGACCTTTGCGGTTGATGTTAAGAGTCAAGACAGCGTAAGTACTTCGACTTCGGTGGCTGGTTCATATTGGTAGTCACCGGCAGGAAGAATCGTCAGCGCGTTGGCGCGCGTCAGCGCTGCCAGATCTGCTGATCCGCGCCAAGCCAGCGTTTCGACCGTTGGCAGGCCATCCTGACGTTGGCCGAAGTGAATTTGGCTAGGATAGTACGTCGGTCGTTTGCCGCGATGTGCGATCGTGGTGGTCAGTGACGCGCGCTGGGGTTGGGGCGGTTCGAATTCCCCACCGGCCAGCACCTTGAGCATCGGCTTGACGAAGACCTCAAACGAAACGAGTGTGCTGACCGGGTTGCCCGGCATGCCCAGTACGAGTGTGCGTTGGCCGTCTTGCTCGAAAGCACCAAACCACACGGGTTTACCCGGTTTCATCCGCACTTTGTGGAACACCTGACGGACGCCCAAATCTTGCAGCACGCCCGGAACCAAGTCCATCACGCCGGCGGAAACGCCGCCGGTGGCGAGCAAGACGTCAGTTTGAAGGCCCTGCTGCATGAGACGCCGCAGTTCGTTTGGTTCGTCGGGGCCGATGCCCAGATCCATGGTCGAGGCACGGGCCGACTCCAGTAGCGCTAGCAGCATGGGGCCGTTGCTGTTGCAGATTTGCCCTGGGCCTACAGGCTGGCCGCATTCCACCAGCTCGTTGCCGGTACTTAAGACGGCCACGCGGGGCCTCGGTGTGACGGTCACCTCGGCGCGACCGACTTCGGCGAGTAAAGCGAGGTCGACGGCCGACAGATAGCGTCCCGCGGCGAGAACCTCCTGCCCGTTATGAAACGCCGCCCCTCGACGCAAGATGCCAGTGCCGGCCGCAACGCCGCCGGCAGGCATTTCGATGGTCTGTTCGTCGACGAGTGTGACATCTTCGTGCTTAACGATCGCGTCCGCCCCATCGGGCAGTGGCGCGCCGGTCATGACATTGATCGTCGAGCCGGGCACGACGGCGCGGTGCGGTACGCCACCGGCGATGACTTGCTCGATCACTTCACGCGTCGGCGCGTCATCGTTGGCGATTACGGCGTAGCCGTCCAGCAGCGCTTTGTCGAACGGCGGAGAATCGATCGGGCTGACGATCGACTCTTGCAATCGCAGTCCCAACGCGCTCCCAAGCTTGACCTGGGCGGGAGCCAGCGGTCGGGCGGACTCGCTAACGTACTCCAGCGCTTGTTCGACAGTGATCATGCCACAGGCTCTACGAGGTCAGCGCTTCGATTCGCAAGAAATTTTGCAGGATATCGGAGCCTGCATGCGTCAGAAAACTCTCAGGATGAAACTGCAGGCCGAACAGCGGATAATCACGATGCTCGACCGCCATGATTTCCTGCTCCCCATCCGGCCCGTCACACCAGGCGGTCATTTCTAGCTCAGCGGGCAAGGAATCGGGCTGAATCAACAGGCTATGGTAACGCGTCGCTTGGAATGGATTTTCTAGGCCCTCGAACAACGGTCCACCGTTGTGATGGATCATGTCGGTCTTGCCATGCATCAGTCGATTTGCGCGGACGATCTTGCCACCAAGCGCTTGGCCGATGGATTGATGGCCCAAACAGACTCCCAGTAGCGGAATCTTCCCGGCGAGGCGCTCGACGCATGCGACCGAGATGCCTGCTTCGTTGGGAGTACAGGGGCCGGGCGAGATGATCACCCGATCGGGCTGCCGCTTCAGGATTTCGTCGACCGTGATCTCATCGTTGCGATCGACGCGGATGTCCAGCTGCGGATCGATCTCACCGAGGCGCTGTACGAGGTTGTAGGTGAACGAATCGTAATTGTCGATGATCTGAATCATGGGAGGCCGTGAGCTCGTTGCGATAAACTTCACCGCAGTTGGTCGCCTGAATGTATGAAATCTAGTCTACCTTCCCGCCCTGCGTCTTGGATAGCATTCAACTTGCTGCAAGCGATCAATTGAGGTCCAATGAATGCGACTTTGGCACGACAGCGTGGAGAACTTCGAGAATGAAACACTTGTGGGCAGTCGCGATTGGAGGCGCTCTGGGCGCCGTCTGCAGACATCTGGTGAATCAGCTATGTTCACGCTTCCACTTTCCGTTGGGAACGCTGACGGTCAACGTCGTTGGTTGCTTTTTGATCGGTTTGCTGATTACGCTTCGCGCGACCGATGAACAGCGTTGGGACGCGGTCACCCATTCTGCGATGACGATCGGCTTTCTGGGGGCGCTGACCACGTTTTCAACGTTTGGATTCGAAAGCCACAGTTTTTTCAGTAACGAGCAGCATGGCCTTGGACTGCTGAACATCGCCAGCAATATGTTGTTAGGTTTGCTGGCAGTTTATGGCGGCATCCAAGCGGGTCGTTGGTTAGGCTAATGTAGAAGCAGTCGTAGGCCAGCGTAAACGACGGTGATTTCCGGCCTACGATTTTTGGCGTGAAACAGGAGTTGTAATTCCCATGGCAAAGAAAGCGTCCACCGCACCAATCGGCTTGTTGCCTGACAAGCAGGCGGCAGAGTTACTGATGCAGCTGATGGCGACCCCCGGACTGAGTGGACAAGAGAAACCGGTTGCGGACTTCATCACCAAGCAACTCAAGCAAGCGGGCGCAGCGACGAAGTCAATCAGCCACGACCGAGCGCACAAGCTTTCGACGGACGGCGGTGAAATCGGCAATCTCATTGTCAAGTTGCCAGGCACCGTGCGCGGGCCGCGACGGATGCTCTCGGCGCATATGGACACAGTGCCCGTGTGCGCCGGAGCACGACCGGTGCTGAAGGGTAAGAAGATCGTCTCAAAGGATGCGCACACCGGGTTGGGGGCCGACAACCGCGCGGGCTGCATGGTGCTGCTATCGACAGCGATTTCGATTCTAAAGCACCAACTCCCGCATCCCCCGCTCACGTTCGTGTGGACGGTGCAAGAGGAGACCGGTCTGCATGGCGCACGGCACGTCTCGCTCAACAAGCTCGGCAAACCGCAGCTGGCATTCAACTGGGACGGTGGCAAGTCCAGTAACCTCACGATCGGCGCGACTGGTGGCTATCGTATGCGGATTGAAATCCGCGGCATCGCCAGCCATGCCGGAGGGCATCCGGAGCAAGGTGTCAGCGCGATAGCGATCGCTTCGCTCGCGATCGCCGACCTGGTCGAGAATGGTTGGCATGGACTGATCGAAAAAGGCAAGCAAGTAGGTACTAGCAATGTCGGTGTGATTCAAGGAGGGGCGGCGACCAACGTGGTCACCGATCTGGTGCGCCTGAAGGCTGAAGCTCGCAGCCATAACGCGAAGTTTCGAGAGCGGATTGTTCGCGAGATTGAAAGAGCCTTCCAGCGCGCCGCCAAGAAAATCTGCAATACGGATGGCAAGTGCGGCGAAGTGCACTTCGATGGCCAGCTTGATTATGAAGCGTTTCGGTTGAAGCCCAATGAACCGTCGGTTCGCGCGGCCGCCGCCGCCGTGGAAGCCGACGGCGTTGAGGCCGAGTTTGCCATCGCCAACGGTGGTTTGGACGCCAACTGGCTGAACGCCCACGGACTGCCCGCCGTCTCGCTGGGATGCGGGCAAAACGCCATTCACACGGTCGATGAATGGCTCGATCTAGCCGATTTTCACCGCGCGCGTCGCGTCGCATTGCGCTTGGCGACGGCGACAAACTAATACTGCAGACTCGCCGCAATAGCCTGTTTTTCGTCGCTGACAACTGGCCACTGACCACTGTTAACTAGTCCCATGCAACCCAACGACGAACTCTGCCTGTGCTTTCACGTGACCCAGCGCAAGGTGGCCAACTACATTCGCATCGAAAAGCCTCGCCGAGCTGCCCAACTGGCGGATTGCTACGGTGCGGGGACCGGTTGTGGCTGGTGTCGACCCTTCCTGGAACGCATGTTCACCGCCGCGCAGGCCAACGACGATCCCAGCGACGCGTCGGTCGCCGCTGATCTCCCCGATGCACGCGATTATGCCCGTCAGCGAGGTGCTTACGTACGTGCGGGCGGCGGGACGCCACCTCCCGGTGCAACCCCACCAGCGCCCGAAGAATCAATTTGAACGCGCCGAGCAATTCCGCGCGAACTGCGGAAACTACGGGTTTCACTTGCTGGTGGCTCGGTCGCGTGTTATAAGCGCTATAGAGGGCAAGGGTCGTTTCAGGGCATTGGTCGGCACAGATTCTAGATGGCGGTGGACATGACTCGAATTACTCTGCGAGTTTTGGATGGCGCCGATCGCGGTCAAGTGTACGAGAACCTTGAAGCGCCGATCACGATCGGACGCGAAGAGGGCAACTCGGTTCAACTCAACGACGAGCGGATCAGTCGCTTTCATCTCAAGATTCAGGAAGACCAAGAGAAGCTCGTACTAACCGATCTGGAGAGCACTAACGGCACGCGTGTCAACGGCGAAGACACGCAACTCCGCATTCTCCGTTACGGCGACGTCGTTTCTCTGGGGCGCTCGGTCTTGTTGTTCGGGACACGTGATCAAATCGCTAGTCGCTTGGAAGATTTACGTGCCGACGGAGTGGGCGACTCCGACGCGCTCAATACTAACGGCACCGAATCGGATTCCATCAGCCTAGAACTTCGTATCGGCGGATCTGAGGATTTACAGAGCACGCTGCACATCCCCCTGCCCCCCGAGCTGCCCTCCCAACTCACCGCGGGCCAGACGGCGCAACTCTCGGAGTTGCTAGAGTACCTCCATCTTCGCGCACGACAGCTCGTCCAATCTGGCACCGTCGATGACGAGCAAAGCGAAGTAAAAATCTCGATCGCTCAGTGGCAAGATCTGTTGGACATGCATTCGCAACTGGCCGAATACCTGAAGGAGATCGGCGATCCAGGGGCGGACGCGTAGAACTGGATTGTGAGTAAACATCTGACAGCCATTATTCAGACAGAGCCGCCGGGCTTCGTGGCGTTGTGTCCAGAACTTGATATTGCTAGTCAAGGCGATACTGTCGAACACGCACATGCGAACCTCCGCGAAGGTGTAGAGCTATTCTACGAATGGGCCAGCGAAGATGAGATTCGCGCTCGCGAAGGCGGCAACGTGTTCGTGACGTAGCTTGAGGTTTCTGTTGGCTAAACTACCTGTTGATTCTGTCACTATCATTTTCCCGATGAAGTTCGCAGGAATGTATAGATTCGGGTGCCACTGTCTGGCTTGTCCAGCAGTGCGAAGCGAACACAGGCGACCACTGCTGGATAAAACCAGCAGTGGCACCCTATTTAAAGATCAACAGTTAGAGTTAAAATAGCCTCCCGCACACGCAATCGTTTGCCACAGGGAGGTCGTCTTGTCTGCGCCGTTTGTTCATCTGCATTGCCATAGCCACTACAGCTTGCTCGACGGGGCGAGCCCCATCAAAAAGCTAGTCAATCGTGCCAAGGAACTCGGCATGAACGGACTGGCGCTGACCGACCACGGCAATCTTTACGGAGCGTTGCAGTTCTACGAGGCTTGCAAAGAGGCCGAGATCAACCCCGTCGTTGGCTACGAGGCCTACGTCGCACCCGACAGCCGATTCGACAAGGGCGGCGCGCACAGCAGCAAAGATGCGAGCTATCACCTTACGCTGCTCGCGCAAAACAAAACCGGCTTCCGCAATCTGGTCCGCATGGCGAGCCGGGCGTTTTTGGAAGGCTTCTATCACAAACCCCGCATCGATCGCGAGCTGCTGGCCGACTATTCCGAGGGGATCATTTGCCTCAGCGGTTGCGTCTCTGGTGAGTTGAGTCGCTCGCTCCTGAATGGCGGAAACCCGCCGATGGAAGATCAGATCGAGCGCGCCGAAGAAATCGCCGGCTGGTTTCACAAGGTGTTTGGCGATCGCTACTTTCTGGAGATCCAAGACAACGGCGTCGACATCCAGCGCCAGGCACTGGAAGCGACTGTTCTCGTCGCCGAGAAGATGGGCTTACCGCTGGTCGCGACCAGCGACGCCCACTACGTGAATCAAGAAGATGCCGAAGCGCAGGACGTGCTGTTGTGCATTAATACCGGCAAGTTCCGGACCGATCAGAATCGCATGAAAATGGAGGGCGATCAGTTCTTTTTGCGCAGTCCCGAGCAGATGTACGCCGTTCTGCCCGGCCACGAAGATGCCCTCGCCCGTTCGCAAGAGATTGCCAACATGGTCGATATCGACCTGGAGCTGGGTAAGCGCTACTTCCCGACGTTCGCGCCGCCAGAAAAAAAATCCTCGGAAGACTACCTACGCGAGCTGTGTATAGCTGGACTGAAGGAACGTTACGCCGACGAAGCCGACCGTTGGGACGGCGAAGACCTCTCCAGTGAGGTCTATGATCGGCTCAATCGCGAATTGGGAGTGATCAACAAACTTGGATTCTGTGACTATTTCTTGATCGTGTGGGACTTTGTGCGTTTCGCCGTCGAAGAGGGAATTCCCTGTACGGCGCGCGGTTCAGGCGTGGGGTCGCTGGTCTGCTACGCGCTCAAGATGAGCCACGTCTGCCCATTGCGCTACGATCTGCTGTTCGAGCGGTTCCTCGACGAATCGCGGCTAGAAGCGCCCGATATCGACATCGATTTCTGCAAGGAATCCCGCAGTCGCGTAATCCAATACGTCAAAGACAAATACGGCGAAGCCAATGTTGCGCAGATTGGCACTTTCGGAACACTCGCTGCTCGTGCCGCGATCCGCGACGTGGGTCGAACGCTCGGTCTGCCGGTGTTCCGTGTTGATCAGATTGTGGGGATGGTTCCCGATCAGCTTGGTATCTCGTTGGAGAAGGCGCTCGAACAAAGTGACGAGTTGAAGAAAACCTATGATGGCGATCCCGAGATTCGTGAATTGATCGACTTAGCAATGAAGATCGAGGGTCTCGCCCGGAATGTCGGTACTCATGCGGCGGCGGTTGTGATTGCCGAAAAGCCGGTCGACGAATACGTCCCCTTGCAGCACGTCAAAGGAAAAAGCGAAGTCATCACGCAGTGGGCCATGAACGATGTCGAACGCGCTGGCCTGCTGAAGATGGACTTCCTCGGTCTGCGTAATCTGACGATCCTCGCTCGCAGCATCGAGCTTGTCGAACAGTCGCAAGGCAAACAGATCGATCCATACAAGTTCCCGCTCGACGACCAAGAGACCTTTGCCTTGCTCTGTCGCGGCGAGACCAAAGGTATTTTTCAGCTCGAAAGCGGTGGCATTCGCGATCTGTTGCAACGCATGAAGCCCGACTGCTTCCACGATATCATTGCTACGGCTGCTCTGTATCGCCCCGGACCGCTGGAAGGCGGCATGGTCGACGACTACATCGAAGTGAAACACGGCCGCAAGCCGGCTGAGTATCCGCATCCAGTGATGGAGGAGGTGCTAGAAGAGACCCATGGCGTGATGGTCTACCAGGAACAGGTGATGCGGATTCTCAATCGTCTGGGCGGCATTCAGCTATCCAACGCGTATACCTGCATTAAGGCGATCAGCAAGAAAAAGCTGCCGATGATCGCCAAGTTCCATGAGGAGTTTCTCGAAGGTGCGCAAGCTCAAGGACTCGACAAAAAGAAGGCTGAAGAACTGTTCAGCATGATCGAGAAATTTGCCGGCTACGGCTTCAACAAGAGCCATTCGACTGCCTACGCGCTGATCGCCTACATGACCGCGTATCTGAAAGCTCACTATCCGGTCGAGTTCATGGCGGCGCTGCTGTCGTGCGATATTCCGGGGCGGAATTTCAAGAGCAAGGATTCCCTGGTCGAGCACATCGAAGATTGCCAACGCATGGAGATCGAAGTCGTCCCGCCGGCGGTAAACCATTCCGACGCCGATTTCAAAGTTGATGGCGAGAGAATTGTGTTTGGCCTCAGTGCGATCAAAGCTTGCGGAATTTCTGCCGCCGAAGCGATCAAAGCCGCTCGCGAGAAAGATGGAGCGTTCAAGAGTCTGTACGACTTTTGCGAACGCGTTGATCCGCAGTCATGCAATCGCTCGACGATCGAGACGCTCATCAAAGCCGGTGCCTTTGACAGTCTCGGCGGCCATCGGGCTCAGTTTATGGCCGTGCTCGATCGCGCCCTGCAATCGGGCGCGGCTGCGGCGAACGATCGCAAAAGCGGCCAAAAGGGCTTATTCGAAGCATTCGACGACGATGAGTCCGAAGACACTGCCGAGCAAGACTTACCCAATATGCCGCCGTTCGATGAGAAGGATCAGCTGAACATGGAGAAGGAAGTACTCGGCTACTACCTCACCAGCCATCCGCTCGCCGAATACGAGCCGATCATCCGTACCTACTGCACGCACAACAGCCAGTCGATGGCCAAGCTTCAACATCGCGACGAGGTGCAGCTGGGTGGCATGCTCGCGGCGATCAAGTTTTCCCACACCAAGAATCCACGACCAGGTCAAGTTCACACGAAGTACGCGATGTGGGACTTGGAAGATCTCGATGGCATCATGCGCTGCATCATGTGGCCTGAACAATTTGCTGAGTACGGGCATTTGGTCCAGCCCGAAGCCATTCTCGGGGTCACCGGCAAAGTCGATCGCCGTCCAGGCGCCGAAGAAACCAACCTGATCGTCGATAAGCTGATTCCGTTGGAGGAAATGCCCAAGCAGTTCAGCAGCGGCATGATCATTCGTGTGCGAGAAGATCAGCACGGCGAACAAGGTCTCAAGCAACTTCGCGAAATCGTCCGCGGCTACCCGGGCAGCAAACGACTCCGCTTGCGGCTCGACCTGGCCAGCGGCGGGCAAGTGTGGATCGATAGCCAGGGCAAAGGGGTTGAACTCAACCAAGAACTCAACGACCGCATCGATCAGCTACTTGGTCCAGGCAACCGCATGCTGCAAAAAGCTCCGCCCAAGCCGTCGCAAAACGGCAACGGCAATGGGCACGGCCGACAAAGGCGGTGACGCTATTAGGCCGTCGTCAATTCCGGCGCGGCGTCAACGGCCTGCTCAGGTGCCACGAGCGGCGTCGCTGCGTATTTCTCCGAGACAGCCAGAAACTCTTTTTCGCAGGCGAGGAAGGCATCCACCAGCAGCGGATCGAAGTGTGATTCGTTACCTTCGAGGATGATTTCCTTGGCTTTTTCGTGCGGCATTGGATCCTTGTACGGTCGACGAGAACGCAGCGCATCATAAACATCGGCCAAGGCCACGATCCGTGCGGCTAGCGGAATGCTATCGCCGCTAACCTGAAACGGGTAACCAGTGCCATCCCATTTCTCGTGATGGGCAAATGCAATCTCGCGCGACAGTTGCAGGAAGTCGTTTTCTCCCAGCCGCTCACTAATTGCTTGCAGGCACTCACCACCACGCTCGGCATGCGTCTCCATGATTCTGCGTTCGTCAGCGTCGAAGCGGCCGGGTTTGAGCAAGATGCTATCGGGAATTGCCACCTTGCCGATATCGTGCAGCGACGAGGCAAGCCCCAAGTTTTCTATGTACTGGCCGTCGATCCAATCAAATTGACTGCTCAGATGCTTTGCCAGAATCGTCACGTAAATGCGAATACGATCGAGATGTTCGCCAGTATCCGTGTCCCGTGACTCAGCGAGCTTGGCCAGGCCAAAGATAACCGCGTCGCGGGTCTCTTTGAGAGCCTGTGTTCGCTGATCGACCAAGTCTTCCAAATGTTCGTTAATCTGGGCGAGTCGATTCTCGTACCGACGCACGATCTCGATCACCAGCAAGGTGGTCCCAACGACCAACGTCAGCGATACGATCAGCCCCAGCGGCAGTACTGGCTGCATGAGGGATTCGATCTTTCGTTCAATGCCAGACGCCTTCTGATGGACGTTCACATTCACGTCGAGTTCTGGAATGTAACCGGCCGCCACGATTTCCAGTTTCTCGCCGAGGCCGATGGTGTAGCCTCGCACTTGTTCGGTCTGGTTTCTCATCTCCTTTTTTGCCATGGCATCGTTGGAAGTTCCGTCGACCAGCGGGGGTTTTGCATCCGTCGACTTCGCCATGGCTGCATTCTGTTGTGCCAAGTTTTCCAATAAGGTCTGCGGCGCTTGTTTCAATGCCGGATGACATAGCAGTTGACCATCACCGGCATCAATCACGCAGACGAACCCTTCATTGGGCAAGCGAATCTCACGCACCGTGTTTTGTAGCTTCAACCATGAATCCTTGCTTTCACGAAGATCACTCACTCCCATTTGGCGAATTAGGGTCGTCAGCTGCTTGGCAGTCTGGATATTGTCCGCCAAGACCTGGTCGTGCACGATTTGACGGACAGAACTATGCAGCCAAGCGCTAAACACAAACACACCCCAGCACAAGCAAATTGCCTGGGCAGCCGCGATTGCCAATACCAAGATGTGACGCCGGCGAATCTGAAAGTTCATTCTTATGGCCCCTGAAGCAAGTGATTTCTAACTACCTATCAAACAAAAAGTAGCTCGTCACTTCAGCGAACATTCGGGCGAAGAGGCCGTTTGGTACGATCTAGGTGGATTTCAGTCCAAGCGTCGTCGGTCGACTCGCATATTTCGCACATTTGGCACAATTGAACCGTCAGTTGGCAGCGATGCGCGACCCCCGCTGTTGGTTTCTTCCGTTAGGGTTCGCTTCGATAACGATGTCACCTAAGATTTAGTGATTCCAAGCAGTCGCGATGGCCATCGATGATCTAGCCATCGTGGGCCCTGCTTCTGACCCAATCTTGAGTAGTTAGCATGTCCAGTATCAAACGCATTCTTGTCACCGGCGGAGCCGGATTCTTGGGTTCGCATCTGTGCGAGCGGTTGGTTGCCGACAAGCACGATGTCATCTGTCTGGACAACTTCTTCACCAGCCAGAAGACCAACGTCGAGCACCTGCTTTCCGAGCCGAATTTTGAACTGGTGCGGCATGATATCACGCAGCCGATCTTTCTTGAGGTCGACGAAGTCTACAATCTCGCCTGCCCGGCCGCTCCGGGGCACTATCAGTACAACCCGATCAAAACGATGAAGACTTCGGTCCTCGGCGCGATACACACCCTGGGCCTCGCCAAACGTTGCCGAGCCAAGGTCCTGCAGGCGTCGACCAGCGAAGTCTACGGCGATCCTGAAGTCCATCCACAACCGGAGTCCTACCGCGGTGCCGTGAATCCCGTCGGACCGCGCGCGTGCTACGACGAAGGCAAACGGGCCGCCGAAACCTTGTTCGTCGACTACCATCGGCACAACGGCGTCGACGTTCGCATTGTGCGGATCTTCAATACGTACGGTCCGCGCATGCATCCGTTCGATGGGCGGGTGGTGTCCAACTTCATCCGTCAGGCGCTTGCCGGGGAAGACATTACGATCTTCGGCGATGGTTCGCAGACGCGTTCGTTCTGCTATCGCGATGATCTGGTTGAGGGCATCATTCGCATGATGAACGGCCCGTCGGATTTCATCGGCCCCGTGAACCTAGGCAATCCCGACGAGTTCACCATTCGCGAGCTCGCCGACTTGGTGATCGAATTGACCGGCTCGAAATCGAAACTCGTCACGCGCCCTTTGCCCGCCGACGACCCCACGCGCCGCCAGCCGGACATCTCCCTAGCCAAGGAGAAATTCGACTGGCAGCCCCAGGTACCGCTCCGCGAGGGTCTGGAAAAGACCATCGCGTGGTTCAAGACAATCAAGCTCGATGAATTCCGCGCACCAACGCCGAATTACTAGCGGATCCTCGATTTCGAACCTTCGGCCACGGACGAACTTCATGCACACAGCTGAGAGACCATCTGTGTGCACCCGTGGACATTTGCGACGATGGTTGGTCAACCGAGTTAACGCCGAACCCGCGGCATCACCGGTGCGTCAGGCGTGAGCGACGACGTGTTGATGATGCGCAGACGTGAGCCGCCTCCGCCAATCTGGCGACCTCTTGAGGCGGTGCCATGAGTTCCGTGGATGACCAGCACCATGTACCGCTGCCCGTCTGCTCCAATAGCTACGCCCGCACCAGCCCACTTGCCGGTTTCTTCCTGACAACAGGTTAGCCAACCCCAGCTGGACATCGCTTCGCCAGTGCCTTCGCGGCAACCTGCCGGACAAGCTGGTCCTTGATGACCATTTTGAGCCAACCGCGCCGCGCGCCATTCAGCCTTCTGCTGCGCGAACTTAGTCATCCAGGGGACTTCCTTTAACTCCGGCAATCCGTTGGCTTTGCGCCAGTGATTCACTTCTTGCATCGCCGTTGCCGAGGCAGACGACGCCAATAGCATGGAAAGTAGTAGTGCGCGAACAAACATGACCTTTCTCCTCCGTGTCGCTAAGTCTTGCCCAACCGCGACGTGGTGCCGGTTGAGCACTGGAATGAACCAGTGCGTTATTGCGAGTCACAAGAGCCCACGCAACCCCCCGAAAAGGATCACGCTGCCAATTGGGCGATAGCAACAATAGCGACAGCGGGTTTGGTCGCTGCGATCTGGTTAGATACCGCTACCGTCCATTTGCGAATTGCGGATAGCCGTTAACTGCTGCCGCACCCAGGAAATTGGCCTGATTGTGCGAACTAAGCGTCGTGCTCGCGGCAGTACGCAACCATTTCGTCGACGCTCATGCCCGACTTATCAACGGGTCCGGCTGCACCATCTGATGCCGCTGCTGGTGCGGATTGTTCTTGGATGACGATGTCGTCGTCTTCGGCAGATTCTTCGGCGACGGGTTCTTCCACTTCGGGTTCTGGCGCGGATTCTTCTCTTGCCGGGGCGGCGCCACCGCGTGCGGCGGCGATCATGTCGGCCACCGACATTTTTGAGCGGTCCATCGCTCCGCCTGACTTCTTCGGCGCAGCCTCGGCGGGTGCGGCTTCCGCCTTCACCTCGGCAGGTTTTTCGGCGGGTTTCGCAGCTCCCTTTTCGCCTCGCAAGGCGGCCAGCACGTCGGAGGTCGATTTCTTTGCCTTCTTGCTGCTGTCGGCTGCCCGGGCCATCTCCAGGGGCGATAGCTTTTTCTCGCCGGCAGGTGCGGCTTTCTTCGGCGGAGCTTTCTTGGCGGCCGGCTTTTTCTCTTCTTTGGGCTTCGGCTCCGGCTTGTCGACGACCTTCAGGTAGTCCAGATCGATGTCGAACCAGCCGATGTTGAGGTGGTAGTCGAGGAATTCAACCAGCGCCCGGCCGCTCATGTTGACGGTCTTCACCTGGCCGACCAGGTCCTTGAAGCGTGCCAGCTCGGCACGACTTGCGTCGACCTTGACGTACTTGTCGGTGTATTCCTGCTTGACCTTCTCGATCTGCTCAAACATCGTCGATTTTGTCCCAAGTGCCTTGCCCAGAGAGAAACTCGTTGCCCAGTTGCCGGATCTGGCTACCAGACGGGAACCTTCAATTCTGGCCGAAATTCCCACGCTTGGCAATGAGTCCTCGCAAGCGTAGGGTCCTGTCTGTTTGCTTGCAGGCACGTCCTGGGCAGTCAATAATTGGGCTCGACCTGCGGACGATGGGACGGCACGGCGAGGCCGTAATCGGCCTTTTTCACTTCTTGGGGAATTTGACGCGGTGACATCTTCAAACAACTATTCCAGGACGATTCGCGCGATGGTCGTTGCGGCGTCGATCCAGATGCTCCTGAGTGCGTGTTCGTCTGTGCTGGCCATCGAAGAGTATCTCCCCGGCGTGGAGTGGCCAGAGCCGGCGATTGTCGCGCCGGGGCAAACCGACGCGCAGCCGCCCTCCGACGCGGTCGTGCTGTTTGACGGTAAGGACATGTCGCAGTGGGAAAACGGCGATGCCTGGCCCGTAAGAGACGGCATCGCCTTCGCCGGCAAAGGGTTCATCACCAGCAAGCCGAAGTTCGGCGATTGCCAGGTCCACATCGAATGGTCGGCACCCACTCCCCCCAAAGGCGAAGGCCAGGGGCGCGGCAACAGCGGCGTGTTCCTGATGGGCAAGTACGAAATCCAGGTGCTCGACTCGTTCAAGAATAAAACCTACTTCGAAGGTCAGGCCGGCTCGATCTACAAACAAACACCGCCGTTGGTGAACGCCATGCGTCCGCCAGGGGAGTGGAACACCTTCGAAATCTTTTGGACACGTCCGCGGTTCAACGACGATGGCTCGCTGAAGTCGCCGGCGTTCATCACGGCCTTCCATAACGGTGTCCTGATCCTCAATCACTTTGAGCTGCAGGGCGACACACCCTTCACGCGACCGCCGCAATACAACCAACACGAAGACCGGCTGCCGATTTCGATTCAGGATCACGGCAACCCAGTGCGCTTCCGCAACATCTGGGTCCGAGAATTCGAGCCGATCATTGGCAAGCAAGTCAAAGAGCCAATGTTGCATGATCATCGCACCGGTAAGAAGCGACCGGCGAGCGAAAAGTATGGTGCGAATAACTAAAGCGCAGCGCAATTCTAGGTCGGAGAACTTTTCGATGAATTACCACAGAGGACACAGAGAGCACCGACGAATTTGGCTATGCAGGCATGGTCTCTGTGCCCTCTGTGCCCTCTGTGCCCTCTGTGGTTCGCTTTACCAATCCGCCAGAGCGGTCGAGTACCTGCCCGGCGTTGCCTGGCCGGAGCCGGAGGTGGTCACACCGGGGAAGACCAATTCGCAGCCGCCATCGGATGCGATTGTGCTGTTTGACGGCAAGGACCTTTCGGAGTGGAATGATGATGGCAGCTGGAAGGTCGAAGACGGTGCGATGATCGTGGGCAACCGAGATATCCGCACCAAGAAGAAATTTGGCGATTGCCAAGTGCACCTCGAGTGGCAGATGCCCAACCCGCCGCACGGACAGGGCCAGCAGCGCGGCAACAGCGGCATCTACTTCATGCCGCACTACGAACGCGCGCGAAACCTGTTTTGGAAGTACGAAATTCAGATTCTCGACTCTTACGACAACAAGACCTACTTCGACGGACAAGCCGGGGCCGTCTACAAGCAGTCGCCGCCGATGGTCAACGCGATGCGACCGCCGGGCGAGTGGAACACCTACGATATCGTGTTCACGGCCCCCAGGTACGCCGAGGATGGATCGCTGAAGTCGCCCGCTTACGTGACGCTCGTCCACAACGGTATGCTGGTGCACAACCACTTTGAGATGTCTGGCCCCACCTCTTACATCGCCCCCCCAGCGTACACCGGCCACGCCGACCGCCTACCGATCGGCCTGCAAAACCACGGCCACAAAGTCTGCTACCGCAACATCTGGGTGCGCGAGATTCCACCGATCGTAGGAACTCAGGAGCATGTGCCCATGTTCCGCGCGGGCGAGCTGCGATGGCCGGTGGATGAGGAACGGCCGGAGGCGAACTAGAGCAGTCGTTCGAAGCAGTAACGCCAGCGGAGCGTAACTGGTTTGATCACTTGATCCGGAACTCCACACGAGAGTGTAGCCGTGGTGTCAGAGACATGTAGCAGAGTCTCTACGACATCGTGATAGTGCTGCTTTTCGACTGCTCTAAGTTGAAATACGCCGGCAGCAGTCAGGAAACTGACTTTCGATAAACCGCACGAACAGTCCTTGACGTTAGATAATCGATAGGTGCTACCTAACCATTTTGGTATATGCCGCGTACGACACGCTACATCAAAGGTAATCGCTGGTAGTTCGCCGGTGTTTTCAACAGCTTCAACGCTGACTGCCCAGTGAGCGCTGCCTGCTGATCCAATTGCCAATCGTGCTTGCCCTTGATTGAAATCACTAACAATCGTGGGATCATTGAATTCCTGCAAAGGCGGACTTAACGGCCACTCTTCCTCTTGATCTCCCTCGACCGAAGTCAGGATCTCGATCGACTTTCGGCAGTGCAAACCGGATATCCTGTGACGGAACCGATCTGTTAGCCAATCCAATTCCAGTCGCACTCCGTTTCCATTGGGGTCGATGGATTCGATTATTGTTGACTGGCGCGACTGAGACTCGACCACCTACTCGTCCTCCTCAATCGGCTGCCCCGCGCGCCAGCGTAGGACGCTATCGAGAAAACCTTGGATATCCCCATCCAGCACAGCATGAAAATTGCCCATTTGGAATTTTGTGCGGGCATCTTTCACGCGCTGGTCGGGGTGGAGGAAGTAATTGCGTATCTGTGAGCCGAAGCCGGTTTTGGCTTGCTGGTTGTACTTCGCCGCTTCCTCGGCTTCGCGTTTTTCTTCCTCGGCGCGAGCCAAGGCTGCGAGCATCATCTTGCGGGCGCTGGCGCGATTCTTGTGCTGCGAGCGCTCGTTTTGACACTGCACCACGGTGTTGGTCGCCAAGTGCGTGAGACGAATGGCCGAGTCGGTCTTGTTGACGTGCTGACCCCCGGCGCCGGACGCGCGATAGGTGTCTTCGCGGATGTCGGTCGACCAGTTGACTTCGATCTCCGAGTCGTCGTTGATTTCCGGCGACACGTCGACCGCCGCGAAGCTGGTTTGCCGCTTGCCTTCGCTGTTGAATGGACTGATCCGCACGAGCCGGTGGATGCCCGTCTCCCCGCGCAGATAGCCGTAGGCCATCGGACCACGGATGGCGATGGTCGCACTGTTGATGCCCGCCTCTTCGTTGTCGTCGCGGTCCATCAGCTCAGATGAATACTCACTCTTGCTGGCCCACTGCAGGTACATGCGCAGCAGCATTTCGGCCCAATCGTTGGCGTCGGTGCCGCCGTCGCGGGCGTTGATCGTGATGATCGCTCCGCTCGCGTCGTGCTTGCCGTTGAGCAATGCCTTGAGCTTGAGCGCCTCGATGTCGGCCTCCAGCTTGTCGACCTGATCGGGCACTTCGGCTGCGAGTTCTTCGTCCTCGGCCGCCATTTCGATCGTCAGATCAAGTTCTTCGCTGGCCGACTTCGCCTCTTCCAGCGGGGCAAGCACGCTCACCAGCGACTTCTTCTCGGCAACCTTCGCCTGCGCCGCTTCTTGATCGTTCCAAAAATCGGGAGCCGCCATCTGATCGTCGATGGCTTTTACCTGCGCCGCCTTTGCATCGCAGTCAAAGAGAGTCTCGCAGTTGAACAATGGCGGTGCTAATCGCCGCAGCGCGATCAATCCATTCTTTTTCGACGGGCATACTTGGGGGACTCCAGATTCGAAGGCGTGAGAATTAGAGAATGAATTGTAGGCCAAATACTCGTGGTTTTGAACCGCCAAGGACGCCACGAGCGCCAAGTGCACCGTCGCTGTCTTGGCGCTTATGGCGTCCTTGGCGGTTCACTTCCTGCGAGACATCCAATGGTCATTGGGGCTTGGTCATTGGTCATTCGAGTCGTTAGACTCGCAGTATGGCCCGAGTAGTTCTAGCGATGTCTGGCGGAGTCGATTCGAGCGTGGCAGCCCACCTGCTGTTGGAGCAGGGGCACGACGTGATCGGGGTGTTTATGCGCCACGGGCATCAGTCGCCTGTCGCTTGCGGGACGGAGGGGTCAGGGGACGGAGGTCAGGGGTCGGGGAAGCTTCCGGCGTTGCCGATTGTCAATCGTTTAGATCACAAGCAAGGGTGCTGCACGGCGGCTGATGCGGAGGATGCGCGGCGGGTGGCGGACCGGTTGGCGATTCCGTTTTATGCGCTCAATCTCGACCAGGAATTCGCGCAGATCATCGACTATTTTGTTGACGAATACACGGCTGGCCGCACGCCAAATCCGTGCGTGCAGTGCAACAATTGGATCAAATTCGGCAAGCTGTTTGACTACGCCGACAGCGTCGATGCGGAGTTTGTGGCCACCGGTCATTATGCTCGGCTGGAACAACAACCGCGATCCGATGGATCGCCAGAGCCCGTTCTGTTGCGCGGCCGCGACTCGGCGAAAGATCAATCGTACGTGCTGTTTGGGATTCAGCGTGAATACCTCAAGCGGATGTTGTTGCCCGTTGGTGATTACGAAAAGCCGGCGATCCGTGAGATTGCGGCTGGGTTGGGGCTCAACGTCGCGGAGAAGAAGGACAGCCAGGAAATCTGTTTTGTGACGCAGGGACGGTATGACGAATTTGTGCGAAGCAATCGGCAAGATACCGACACGGCCGGCGAACTAGTCACCACCGACGGCACTGTCGTCGGCGAGCACACGGGGATCGAGGGATTTACCGTCGGTCAACGCAAAGGGCTGGGGGTCGCGCTGGGGGAGCCGAAATTCGTCGTGCGAATTGAGTCAGAGACGCGACGCGTGGTGCTGGGAGATCGCGAGGAACTCGCGCGGCCGGGCCTGACGGCCTCAGGAACGAACTGGCTCGTGGACGAGGATCAGATTCCAGAAAGATGCGAAGTGCAAATCCGTTACAACTCCGCGCCGGTCTCGGCTAGGGTGGAACTGGCAGCTGATGCGCGCCTCGTGCTTTCATTCGACGAGCCTCAGTTCGGCGTCGCACCTGGTCAGGCCGTGGTTTGCTATGCCGGCCAGCGCACGTTGGGAGGCGGGTGGATCGAGTAGCGTTTCGTGGAGAGTGCGAGTTGAAACCTAAGCGAAAACTGCTGACGCCGATTCTGCTCGGCTTGTTGCTATTGATCGTAGTGTTGATGGTCGTTGCTGCTCAGCGCAGCGGTCCGCAATTTGTAGCGCCGCCGCTGCCATCACCCAATGGCTTCGACGAACTGCAGCGAGCGGCGAAGCTGCTTGCCCCGCGCACGAGTTTCTACGCAGAGATGGACGAGGCCGAGCTAAAGCAAGTCGTCGAGGCCAACCAAGAGGCGTTACGTATCGTGCGTGTGGCACTACGCGAATCGATGGCCGTACCAGTGGATTGGACTATCGATCCTGCGACCGGCGTTGGTGTCCAGACGCGCATGAACGCGGTCCAAAATGTTCGCTCACTCGGTCGGGCGCTCGCTGCCGAAGCGCGGCTGCAGCGAGACGAGGATCCGGAGGGAGCACAAGAGACGTTGCTGGAAGCGTTCGAGCTGGGGACGAGAGCCGTGCAAGATGGTCTGATGATAGATTACCAGGTTGGACTGGCGATTCAGCTCTTGGCCGTCGAAGAATTGAAAAGCTTGGCGGCCGTGCATCCGGAAGTCGGTCCCGTCGTGATGCGAGAATTGCTCGAACTCCGCCGGCATGTCGAATCTGCTCCTGAAGTAACTGCCCGCGAGCGCGCGTACATCGAGAGTGCTACGACCGGTATTAGCGGTTGGCTGATGCGGCGCAACCTGGATGCACTGATCGGTTCAGCAGTGGAAGCCACGCATGCGGCGGAAACTCGTTCGATGGCACAGCAAAGCCTGTTCATCACCCACCTTGCGATCCGCGAGTATCAGCGCCAGCATTCGAGCTGGCCGAGCACGTTGGAGGATGTGAGAGTCGGTATCTTACCGAACGTGCCGCTCGATCCGTATTCGAACCAGCCGTTGATTTACCGTGTGACCGATGACGGCTATCAGTTATACAGCGTCGGCGAAAACCAAGTCGACGATGGGGGCACCGGCGATGCGACGGGCAAGACAGCTGACTTCGTGTACGACTTAGCTCCCAGCGACTAGCCGCTAAGGGTGACTTGCTCTGCTAGCACTTTCTCACTTGCCAAGCTGTGCGGAAATTGGCTATCGTTCTCGCCGCTCCCGGCGTGGCGTTGCCACGCGGCTACTGCGTTACGTTTCGCGCTATGCATAGACACCCCAGCAATTGCGATCCTATGGATCGTCGGTTCGATCAATATCCTCATCAGGAACCTAGCCATGGAAGGCCTCGACCCGGCCCAAGGTGTCATGCTTCCCGACACCGCTCAGCATCTCGTGAACGACGTATTGGTTTGGATCGGCTTCGGCACGGTCGTGGGACTATTGGCGAAAGGTATCATGCCGGGTCGCGATCCCGGTGGGGCAATCGCCACGGTGTTGATGGGTATTGGCGGCACGATCATGGGTTGTGGCGTGGTCAGCTACTTCAATAACGGGCAGCGGGTGATTCCTATCAGTCCGCTGGGGATGCTCGTTGGACTATTGGGCACGCTGATCATCCTCTTCTTCTACAAATTGCTGAGCGGATATTACTTTGTGGAAGGTGACTACGTCACACGTAACCATCGCCGTCGACGACGCGGCTACGGACGGCGCCGATATAGTTCCGCGGTTTATGAAGACTGAGCGGCAACGAGCCGTTGGGCGTTAGCCCCGGTTTCATCCGCGCTTTTCAGCAAACCGGGGCTAACGCCCATCGGCTGGCTACTCATCCAAGTGCTTGCGATCTTGTGCTTCGTTGACATAGAAGAGCACTCTTTCCAGTTCTTCTTCGCTGTTAACATTGCGTACGTCTCCACCTACTGTCCATACGGGTCGGTCGACAAACTCGGACCAAGACTCTCGGAGCACGCGGGTACAATTTGCCTTCATCTGATCACGGATCTTGGCACCGGAATGCTGGAGAGCCGCTACCACAACGTGCACGTGATTTGAACGCACGTTCGTTGCCAATAAATTCCAGCCGCGAACTGCGGCGAATCGCTCGATTTCTATTGCTACTGCTCTTCTGTGAGAGGCATCCAGGAGCTTGATCGAATGGTTCAGGCGACTTTGGTGCCAGTGCTCCAGGCGAGGTTGTGGAGTTTGTGTGCCGTGACCGCGTTTGCGCCATCCGCGTTGATCACCTTGCAAGAAGGTCCCGTAGACAGTCCATGTGATGAAATAAGCGACAGGTTCGGCGCAGATCATACTCACAATTCTATCGTCCGACCGCTTTTGGTTCGGATTGGTGGAATCGTCCACCCTCCGCAGGCCGGCGCTTGTTTCTCAATTTGAAAATGACGGCATTCTTCGTGCGAGAGCACTGTTTTCGCGCTCAGCCCGAAACTATGCTCACGGAATAGTCTTAATCCGATTTTCCGTGAGTTTGCACCATGAGACCCCAACAACGATCTGTCTGCGCGCGTCGCCGTACGCTCAAATTCGAGCCCCTTGAGTCCCGCCAACTGCTGGCTGCCACGCCGATCGAAATTTTCGCCGCAGGCGCGACCGGTGAGGAGACGCTTGAGCTCCAGATCGATGGTGCCACGGTCGCGACATTCACGAACGTCGGCGGTGATTTTTCCAGCCGCGCGTTTCAGCAGCTCAGCTACGTCCACCCAACGGATGTGACGGCAAACCAGATTCGTGTGGCGTTCAACAACAACGGCGTCTCGACCGGCGGCGGCGACATGAATCTGCATGTCGACCGCATTGAAGTGAACGGCACGAGTTTTGAAACCGAAGCGCCCAGTGTCTTCTCCGTCGGCACGGCCGTGTTTGGTGTAGGCTGCACGTCGGGATTCATCCAAGACGAGACGCTGTGGTGCAATGGCTACTTTCAATACGCCGAGCCGACTGGCTCAGTGATTGAAATCGACGCTGCGGGTTGGACGGGCGAGGAAACGCTCGAACTGGAGATCGATGGCAACGTCGTTGCCAGTTTCCAAAACGTTGGTGGTGATCAGCAAAACCGAATCTTTGAAACGCTCTCGTACACGCACACGGGACCGGTGACCATCGATCAGCTCCGCGTCTCCTTCACCAACAACGGTGTCGCGTCGGGCGGCGGCGATCGCAACCTGACGGTCGATAAACTCACACTGGATGGGACGGAGTACGAAACCGAGGCGCCCAGCGTATTCTCCGTCGGCACGGCCGTGTTTGGGGTCGGCTGCACTTCGGGGTTCATTCAAAGTGAAACGCTGTGGTGCAACGGCTACTTCGAGTACAGCCAACCGACCGGCTCGGTCATCAATATTTTTGCCGCTGGCGAGACCGGCGAAGAGCGGGTCGATCTGTCGATCGATGGCAACATTGTCGCTTCGTTTGAGAACGTCGGTGGGGATCCGTTCGCACGCAACTTCCTGACGCTCAGCTACACGCACACCACCACTGTGACGATCGATCAGATTCGTGTGGAGTTCAACAACAACGGCGTGTCTACCGGCGGCAACGACATGAACTTGCGGGTCGACAAGATCGAGCTGGATGGCACGACCTTTGAATCCGAAGCGGACGACACGTATTCTGTTGGTTCCTTCTTGCCAGGCTTGGGATGCACCGAGGGCACACTGCTCACCGAGACGCTGTACTGCAACGGCTACTTCGAGTATCAATCCGACGCCGATCCCGGGACGCTGCAACTGGGGACCACGGCCGTCAGCGTTGACGAAGACGCCGGAACGGCTTTGATTCCGGTCGTGCGCGTCGGCGGTAGCGATGGGGCGGTCTCGCTGAATTACACGACCGTTGATGCAACTGCGATCGCCGGTGAGGATTACACGCTCACCGCCGGTCAGGCGATTTTTGGCCCTGGCGTAACCAGCACCAACATCGTCGTGCCGATCTTCGACGATGGCGATGACGAAGGCAATGAGACCTTTAACGTTGCGTCCGACCAAACCACCGGCGGCGCGACGCTCGGCTTCCCGCGCACTGCGACCATCACCATTCTCGACGACGATGGGGGTCCGACCATCGGCACCGGCAATGGCCTGCTGGGCACCTACTACAACGATCGCGATTTGCTCGACTTCGAGTTCGAGCGCACAGACCCGACGCTCAACTTCAACTGGGGCTCCGGATCACCTGATCCCAGTATTGGCAGCAACACGTTCTCCGCGGTATGGACGGGCGAGATCGAAGCGCTTTACTCAGAGACTTACACTTTCGATGTTGCCGTCGACGACGGCATTCGACTATGGATTAATGACACGCTGGTGATCGACGAATACCAAGATCAGAACACGACCCACACGGGGCAGATCTTTTTGCAAGGCGGGTTGCGCAACGACATTCGCATCGAGTACTACGAGAACCAAGGCAACGCTCAGATGCGATTACGTTGGTCGAGCCCGAGCCAGGCATTCGAGGTGGTTCCACAGACCCAACTGTATAGTGATCCACCATCGAACATTAACGGGACGTTTTTCGACCAGAACCTGATTACCAATCTCGAACGGCCGACAGCCATGGATTTCGCTCCTGACGGGCGAATCTTTTTCACCGAGCAACGAGGCATCGTTCAGGTCTATGAAAATGGTCAATTGCTCTCTCAGCCGTTCATCGACCTACGACCGCAAGTGAACAATGTGCAAGACCGCGGCCTGCTGGGAATTGCCGTGCATCCCAACTTCCCGGTCGATCCGTACGTCTACCTGCTGTACACCTACGAAGATCCCGACGAAGTCGAAGGACAATCTGGCAACGCTGGCCCCGACGGGCGTGGCAATCGTGTCGGCCGGCTGGAGCGATTTACTGCCGACCCTGCCACCAACTTCAATACCGCAATTGCAGGAAGCGGTGAGATCATCCTGGGCACGAACAGCACCTGGGACAACATCAGCTTCCCCAACCAGGACAGCACGAACAATATCAACCTGCCGCCCTCGTGTGGACCTGGTGGCACGCTGGAGGATTGTCTGCCTGCGGATAGTCGCTCGCATACCGTCGGGGCGGTTCACTTTGGACCCGATGGATACCTTTATGTGACCAACGGCGACGGCACTTCGTTCGGTCAAGTCGATCCCCGCACCGTGCGAGTCCAAGACCTCGATAGCCTGTCTGGCAAGCTGTTGCGAATTAATCCCGACACCGGTGACGGGGTGCCCGAGAACCCGTTTTTCGACGAGGATAATCCTGGCTCCAACCGGTCGAAAGTATATAGCTATGGACTGCGCAACCCGTTCCGCTTCGCGATTCGCCCGGAAGATGGTGAGCCTTACATCTCTGACGTGGGTTGGAACACTTGGGAAGAGATCAACGCCGGCAGAGGCGCGAACTTCGGTTGGCCATTTTATGAAGGTGGCGACGCTGGCCAGAATTTGCAAACCGGCGGCTACAATAACCTCCCAGAAGCTCCCGCGTTCTACGCCAACAACAATGCCGTTCCACCCGTGTGGGCGCGTAGCCACGCCGACGGTGGCACCGCGATGATTGCCGGCGACTTTTACACCGGCGATCTTTATCCTGAAGTGCTGCAGGGGGCGTTGTTCTTTACGGACTTTGGCGACGCGACGATTCGTGCCCTAGTGCTCAATGAGGATGGCAGCTTCAATCGACAGATCGTCGTCCGAGATAGCATCGGCGGAACCGTCGAAATGACCATGGGTCCCGATGGGCACATGTACTACGTTGACCTGTTTGGCGAGGAAATCGGCCGGCTGGTGTTTTCGCCCAACTCATCCAGCAGCACCCCCGGAGGTAGCGGTGGCGGGAGCGGCTCCGGCTCGGCCGCCAACGGCGACTTCGATTCCGACGGCGACACCGACGGTGCGGACTTCCTAGCGTGGCAGCGCGGTCACGGAATGATCGAAGCGGCGGCAATCACCGATGGTGATGCCGATGGCAACGGAGCGGTCGATGCCAATGATCTCACCATTTGGACGACCAACTACGAAGCGGCTCCTGTGGTTTCCGCTCAGCTTGCCGCTGTTTCTGCATACTGGGACAGCTTGGATGAGGCGACCGCAGCAGCGTCTGACCAAGCGGAGACGGAACCCTCTGGCGAAGACGTAAACACTCCCACGGTGGTTCAAGACTTCGCACTCGCGAACATCGCGGCGGAACTTGAGACTGATTCGATTTCCGTGGCCGAGACAGAAGATTCTGATGATGATTGGTTGTCGACATTAGGCGAGTCGGACTTGCGTCAGCTTCTTACACTGTAGCAATCTACGCAATTTGCTATCACGAGCGGAGCTGATGTGCCAGTTGCTTTGCGAAATCCATAACTGCGTCGCGCCCGTCTTGAGTATCGCTGTCGGTCTGATGGATCTCGTAATCAGGCATTACTCCACGCCGGTCTGTCTGGCCGTTGGGACGAACGAAGTACTTGGTAGAGACGTAAATCTCTAGCTGACTATTGGGTAGCCTGAAGGCTTCTAGGTCACCAAAAGCGGTAGCAGGGTTGCCTGTTTCCTCGCCCACAACGACACCCAATCCACAGTCCTTCACAGCATTCACAAAGTTCATTCCGCTTGAAAGAGTTGATGGACCGGAAAGCACAATTAGCGGTCCACCAAATCGCAATGGATTCTCGTCCGATTCACGCATCGGAAACGTGTACGATTGTATGGAGCCATCAGGTGTGAGCCAGGGAAAATACCGCTGTTCGAATGCTTCACGCCCCAACTTTTCCTTGATGAAACGGCTCACTCGCACTTCGCATCTGCTGTACATGCGATACGGCTGATCCGTCAAATAATCGAACAGCGCGACATTCGCCCGCGCTGATCCGCCGCCGTTATTGCGCGCATCCACAATGATGGCAACGGGCTGTTCACGCTTGACTTGCATGAACGTTTCTCGCAAGAACTCTCGAAAACGGTCGTTGTTTGCGCAGGCGTTGTATTCGAAGACGCCGATTTTGGAGGCTTGATCGAACCTGTATGCATAAAGTGGTCGGTTTCCGTTCGCCTGCCTCCGGCGGATAGCTGAGATCGAAGCGAGAGTTTTTCCTTCGAGTGTCTTGGATTTGCCGGTATCGGTATCGGCGGTACGGTACTTCACGGCAAATGGACCGTCGACGTCGCACAGCAGCCACAGGTAGGCACGAAAGAACTCGTCGATCCGCCTACGCCTGGAACCTAATAGTTCTTGGTGTTGGTGAGACATCATGATCTTGATCAAGTCTTCAACGCGTTTTCCGTTGATGTGTGTCAGTTGCGTTCCTACCAGCGAGGGCGGTGCCTGCGAGTAGTCGGCCGAAACAACAACGCCATCGTTGCGAATCTCGATTTCAAGCGGTATCAGCTGCCGTGATTCTTCGCCCAAGAAGGCTGCTGTTGGCAATGGCAACGAGGTGTGACCATCTCGCAATTCGGCAATCAGTGGAGCGAACTGACAGAAAAACTCCGTCGTCGTGATCCGCGCGGGGAATGACTGTTCGAGTCTTTGGCGTCGTCGGGCCAACTCATCCTTCGAGAGGACGCTGTGCAGATTCGGATGGACGGACTCCATTATCTCGAATGCTGTGGCTACGTCTTCTACGCACTCAGCACGCGTGAGCAAGACTCGTCCCTGCTGCGCGCGAGCAGTCGTCGAATGATGGATCCATATCGCGCAGCCCAAGAGAATCCATCGCGATCTAATCCACTGATTTGAACGCATCGACCCACCTCCCTATTTCAGACTGTTGAGCAGCCCACTCCTTTGCAGGTGACAGATCCGCATCGAAGCCATCTCTTGCTGAACGTGTACGGCGTGTGTCCCTCGTACGTTACGAGGAAACTGGAAAAAATGCTCCAGCCGTGAATTCGCTAGCGCATAGCACTGATTTGAGACAGACCTTGTAGGGCGAACCCAGTTTCGTCGCATCTTGTGGAATCTCTGACTATAATTGCTACCAGCTGCGCAAACTCGTTAGTCCATCTCGCTAGATTCGCAACTTGCGCTAAGGAAGTTCTATGTTGGCTTATAGGCAAAGAGTCCGACCGTCGCGCAATGACATAGGGCGCCCTCTCCGCGTTGAGCGACTCGAAGACCGGCGCATGTTGGCGGTGATCACCGTGACGTCGCCTTTCGACACGACCACGCCGGAGGGAGATATCACGCTGCGCGAGGCAATCCTTGCGGCGAACACCGACGCCAGCGTCGATGGCTCCGCGGCGGGCAACGGACCGGACAGAATCGTGTTCGATCCCTCCCTCGACGGCGCAGTGATCCAAGTCTTCTCCGAATTCGAAATTACCGAATCGTTGATCATTGACGCTTCGGCGCTGCCGCAAGGCATTACCCTCAACGCCAGGTCTGACAACCGTCTGCTCAATTACACGCATACTTTCGGAAACCTTACCCTCAACCAAGTTGCACTAACCAACGCCAGGACGATGGGTAGCAATCCGTTGGGCGGAGGCTCGGACAACAGTGGTGCTGGCATCCGCTTCCTATCGTTGGGAACACTTACGCTCCGCGACAGTACCGTTAAAGACAGCGGCACAACGGGTTTGCGTGCCGATGGTGGTGGCATTTACAGCGATGCCGGCGACGTCGTCCTGATCGACAGCACCGTGAGCGGCAACTTCACCGAGTCGGCTGGCGCCGAAGGCGGCGGCATCTTCACCCAGTCGGGTGCCGTCACGCTGACCAATAGCACGCTGAGCGGCAATCGCACCGAAGGTGCTAACGCTGAAGGCGGTGGTCTGTTCACTGCTTCGGGCGAAGTCACCGTTAGCCATAGCACCGTCACGGCCAACAGCACATCCGGTGCGAATTCCGATGGCGGCGGGATCTTTGTGTCCGACTCGGCGACCAACCCGGCGTTCACGATTCAGAATTCCATCGTGGGTGGCAACTCCGTCGGTGCTGGCTCGATCATCCCCGACGTGTTGGCTGATCCCAACGTCATCATGGATATCGATTACAGTCTGATCGGCAACACCTTGGGCACTGGCATCACGCCGGTAACCGGCACCGGCAACGTGCTCGATGTCGATCCCATGCTTGATGCGCTCGACCATAACGGCGGCCTCACCGAAACCAACGCGCCACTGCCAGGTAGCCCGGTGCTCAATAGCGGCGACCCTGGGTTTGTGCTCGCCAGCTTGCCCAATGATCAGCGTGGCGTTGACTACACACGTGAGTTCGCCGGTCGGATCGATATGGGTGCGCTGGAAGTTCAGACCTTGGCGTTGGTGGTCGATAACCTTGGCGACACAAGTGACGGCGACTATTCGACCGGCAAGCTGACACTTCGCGAAGCGATCGAAGTAACCAACGCGAACCCCAACCCTGGCATCATAGACGACACCATTCTGTTCAGCGTATCGTTGAGCGGCGATACGATTCTTCTCGACGACGAACTGCTCGTCACCGATACCGTGACCATTAACGCAGCAACACTTGCGTTGGGTCTGACTGTCGATGCTCAGCACACGTCGCGGCTGTTTAATGTCCACGACGGCGAGGAAATGACGATCGCCGCCGACCTCAATCTCAACGGTCTCACGCTCACACGCGGTCAAACCACCTTGCTTGATCTGCCGATCACGCTGCCGGCTGGCGGCGGTGCGATTCGCTTCGTAAGCACGGGTACGCTGACGCTAACCGACACGGTGCTCTCCGACAGCCGCACCGACGGCTCGTCGCTCGACGGCGGAGCGATCATGACCGAGAGCGGAAACGTCACACTCATTCGCAGTACACTCAGTGGCAATCAAACCAGTGGAGCCGCCGCGCGCGGCGGAGCGATTGCCGCCTACGAAGGCGTCGTCACGCTCATCGACAGCACGCTGAGCGGCAGCACCACCTCGGGCATGTTCGCCGAGGGTGGCGGTATCTACACGTTCTCCGGCGACATCAACCTCACGCGTAGCACGGTGAGTGACAACCACACGCTGGACGAAGGCGGCGGCGGTGGCATTCACTCCAGTTCAGGAACTGTCACAATCGTCGACAGCACACTTAGCGGCAACAGCACGGTCGGCGATGCTGCGCGAGGCGGCGGCATCCACACAACCACAGGCACGATCAACATCACCGGGTCGACCCTGCGCGAAAATCACACTACCGGCGAAAATGCCAGCGGCGGAGGGATTTACTCCACGTCCGGCGACATCACGGTCACCGACAGCACGATCGACGGCAACTACACCACGGGTTATGTTTCCTCGGGCGGCGGCATCCACGCCTTCATCGGCGACCTGACCATCACACGCAGCACCGTCAGCAACAATTACACGCTGGGGAACTTTGGGTCGGGCGGTGGACTCTTCGCACGTAGCGACTTCGCAATGACCGACAGTACCGTCAGTGGCAACCGCACCGAAGGGATGAACGCTCGCGGTGGAGGTATTCATGCCAGCGATCGAGTCGAGATCGAAGGCAGTACGATCGCCAACAACAGCACCACAGGCACGGGTTCCGAGGGCGGTGGATTGCTGGTGAGCACCGCAGCCAACACCTTCTTCTCATTGCAAAACTCCATCGTCGCGGACAATACCGTCGCCAACTCAACCGCTCCCGACATTCGCCCCGACACGGGCGGATCCAACCTCGACATCGACTTCACCCTGATCGGCGACACCAGTGGCTCGATCATCACCGCCGCCACGGGTAACAATAATCTGCTCAACGTCGATCCGCTGCTTGGTCCGTTGATCTACCTGGGCGGTCTCACGCAGACGCACGCGCTACTAACCGGCAGCCCGGCAATCGACGCGGGTGTGTCCGCCCGAATCACCGACCAGCGCGGGCTGCCCGCGCCGATCGATTTGCCGGGAGTCGCGAACGCCGCCGGCAGCGACGGTAGCGACATGGGTGCCTACGAACGCCAAGAAACGCTGACCGGCGACTTCGACTCTGACAACGATGTCGATGGCACCGATTTCCTCGTCTGGCAACGCGGCTTCCCCGGTACCTTCGACGCCAGCGATCTCGCCGACTGGCAAGCCAACTACGGCAACGCCACCCCTGCCCTGCAAGCGGCAACGTCGACCCCCTCGCCGCTGGCCGCCGCGTCCGTCTTCTGGGACAGCTTGGACGACGCTGAGGAACCCCCCGCCGAACCGTTAGCGGTCAACGCTGTCGAAGCCACGGGTGTTGCTTTCACACCGCACGACCAAGCTCTCGCAGCCTTCGCCGCCGAGTTCGAAGACAGTCACCGCTTCGCTCGCGACACGACCAGCGCCGAGTACGATTGGCTAACTTCGCTCGACGACCAGAGCGTAAACACGACCTCGATCACACTCCCCAAACTCCCCCAGCCGCGACCGTAAGGGAGCCGGATAACGCTACATAGCACTCGAGCAGATCCGACTCCCTTACGGTCGCGGCTGGGTTGATCCCCCCGAATGGAGTTTTGAGACATGCGTTCGAAACACGCTTGGTGTCCGAAAACTCCGAACGCTCTCGAATCGTTAAACTCCTCCACGGCAAGCGCTTGCGACTTTTCGCACGGCGATTTTTAAGCCGCTTTTTCGGAATTTCACCCGATCGTGTGTCTTAAAAACGATTTCGCTCACGAAGCCAAGTCGTTAGCAGGAAACACCTTACTGCGTGATTCAACAAAAAGCACATGTGTCCGAAAAATCCCGTGGCTGCAAAAATCACCAATCAACGCGCGCAATCTCGCCGTCCATTCACTCTCAATCAAGTTGCCAAAGAACCCACCGCCCATCTCCAG
Organism: Bythopirellula sp.; assembly: GCA_965228965.1. GTDB lineage: Bacteria > Planctomycetota > Planctomycetia > Pirellulales > Lacipirellulaceae > Bythopirellula. Next base: position 1,564,193 of record OZ245849.1, on the reverse strand, counting down.
GCACGCTGATTCTACTCGAACCAGTGGCCCAATTTCAGCAACAATTCTTGGCCACCACGGTTGCACCGACGATGTTAGCCGCGGTCATCGTAAAAGCACCATGTGTTGGACCCGGTGATGTGGGGCGAAGTGCAATTGCCCGACCAGTTGTTGGACGCCTGGGTGTCCGATTTCGAGCTTGCCGGAGCATTTCACGGCGATACGTAGAACGGCCACTCCTGACCGTCGCGATGGTTGAAACGCGCCCGTAGGACGGCCACTCCTGGCCGTCGCGCAATAGAGCCCAAGCGCCGACGGGCAGGAGTGCCCGTCCTACGGTAGTTGCATTCCACGGAAGATGGTGCGTTACGCTATCGCTGCACGCTGCCTACGAACTTCCCCGGTGGCCTCGCCCGCGAAAGAATCCCCAAGATCTTCACGATGCGTTACTCAGGGGGATTTCTGCTATAATCGCCGAAGGGTTTTTGCCCCCATGCCATGCACCACAACACCAAGTCGCTTGCCAAGGACCGACTAATGATCCGCAACGTCATGCTCACCCTTCTCTCGGCACTCTTGTACTGCGCGCCAGTCTACGCGGTCACATTCGACTGGGCCACCGTCGGCAATCCGGGCAACGCCGACGACATCCACGGTGATGGCTACGGCGGCGTCGATTACGTTTACAACATCAGCAAGCACGAAGTCACCAACGCCCAGTACATGGAGTTCCTCAACGCGGTCGCCACGGTAGGTGATGCCAATGGACTCTACAGTTTAGGAATGGCTGGACACTATGGCGGCATAGCGCGTAGTGGATCAGGTACGGTCGGTGATCCCTACGCCTACGCGGTCAAGGGCGGTGATGCCAACTGGCTTGGCCGGCCGGTGAACTACGTTTCGTTCTTCGACGTGATGCGTTTCACCAACTGGCTCCACAACGGCCAGGGGAGCGGCGACACGGAGAGCGGCGCGTACACGATCGGCAGCGGCACGGACGAAGTCCGCTCGGCCAATGCCAAGTACTGGATTCCCAGCGAAGACGAGTGGTACAAGGCCGCCTATTACGACCCCAACACAGACGCCTACTTCGACTATCCCACTAGCAGTAATGCAGCGCCCGGCTACGTGAACTATAGAGGGAATCTCAGTGGGACGGCCACGCCTTTTGACGATGGGTTAAAAGACCCAGGCAATTACGCGACCTACGACGGTGACGGAATAGTAGACGGCATCAGTAGTCCGTACTACATGACCAACGTAGGCGAGTGGGAAAACAGTGCGAGCCCGTACGGCACATTCGATCAAGGGGGCAACCTGTGGGAGTGGCACGAGGCGGTCATAAGTTCTTCCTTCCGCGGCGCGCGGGGCGGGTCGTTCGGAGGCAACGGCATCGGCGTCTCCGACCTGCGCGCTGGCTTCCGGGGCCAAGGCAGACCTGCGCGCGAGGGTAACCTCGCCGGTTTTCGCGTAGCAAGTATCCCTGAGCCCAGTACGATGCTGTTAGGGGCTTTGGCAACAGGAGGATTGTTGGTGTGGAGAAGGCGGTAGGATAACACTTTGTTCTTTCTCCCTTTACCTTTTTGCCGTCGTTCCAAATGTAGGTGCATGCAACGAAGTGGAACGCACCGTTACATTCCAAGGAAGATGGTGCGTTACGCTATCGCTGCACGCATTCTACGGACTACAGCGTCCCAAGCCGAATCGGAACGGCAAAAACCTGGCTATTCAATGCCTTTCGGCCAGTTTCAGTGTCAAAGCTCCGGATTCGAGACAATCCAAGAGTAAGGAGAAGTTTTCGGATTTTGAACCTATTCCATTGGCACTTCATGTTTTACTCGTGCTTATCCCGTGTCTCGCCGAAACTGCTCGCCGCGACGGTTGTCTGCCTCCTTGCTTGCGAAGCCGACGCGGTGCACCGGCAAGTTTTCCTCCTCGGCGGGCAGTCGAACATGGTCGGGCTGGGTTCCCTGCCCGGTCACCCTTCCACGACGCACATCCCTAACCCACTGCCGGAAGTGCGGCTGTACTACAACGAGCCCGACACCACCCCCAAACCCTATCCCAAAAACGTGTGGAACGACCTCGCTCCCGGCGCGGGCTCAGAGTTCGGCCCGGAGTGGTCCTTTGGCGCCGCGCTGCACGCGACCGACCCAACCGGCAACTACGCACTGATCAAGTACTCGCGAGGCGGTAGTGACGTCTACCAGGACTGGAATCCCGACCTGAGCGACAACATGTATGAGGGTTTCCAAGAAACCGTCGGCGCGGCACTGCAAGCGCTGACCGACGCAGGCGACACCTACGAAATCGTCGGCATGCTCTGGACGCAGGGTATCCGCGATGGGCGAGAGGGCCGCACCGCGACGCAGTACCAGGCCGACTTGGAGTACATGATCGCGGACGTGCGATCCCACTACGGCGCCGACATGCCGTTCTTTCTCAGCCGCCTACACTTTGAAATGTACGCGGCCAGTTCTGCGGTAGACGGCGCGATAATCCCGTCGTGTCGCATCGGGCGTGGCACACCTGTTTGTCCTGCCGACCCCGCTTCGCCCGGTTACGGCCTGAACGGCATCCGCACTGGGCAAGAAGCGGTCGCGGCCAACGACCCGCTCGTGTTTATGATCGACACCGACGCGATGGAATCTGATAATTCCCACTTCACCTCCAGCGGGCTGGTTGATGTCGGCGAGGCATTCGCGGCCTCATACTTTGCTAACGTGGTGGTCCCAGAGCCTGGCACGCTCGGGCTAGCCTGCTTGTTGTGCCCATTGCTGATGGCTCGGCGTGGGTTCAATCGACGCGGCTGCTGAGTTACATTCCAAGGAAGCTGGTGCGTTACGCTATCGCTGCACGCACCCTACGGACTAGTAGCAGTTTCATAAGTCCCCCTCCCTTGCACAGCACTTGATTAGTGATTGTGGTAGGGTTATCAGAGCGATATACCGACATGGCATGAGGTTGCAACAATGGGGTGGTTTGAGCAAGCAATCTACGTAACACCCTCCCGCACGGCAATCGAAGAGTTACGCAAGACTCCCAAGATCTGCGACCATCTGTATCATATCCGCAGTCTCAACGAACATCATTGGTGTTACGATTCCGTCAAGCACGATACGCCAGAAGCTGGGCTTGCAATCATCAGAACGATAGGAGAAAACACAGCGGCTCAATATGACTTGTCGTGGCACGACGTTCCTGATGTCGAGAGTTCCAAGCTCAGTATCGCAGCTGATTTCCCAAGTTGCGTAACGTTCATGGGGGACGAACTCAGTCCTTCACCCCCGCCCCGTTTTCTGCAATACCTTAGGTACATAAGTACCTCACATGACGCCACAGTTGTCTTGTATTCAGGTTTTTCATGGGGTGGCCCTGTTGAATTCGAATATGCATGGGTTTTTGGGCCTGAGGAGCTCGCCTACTGCCTTGATGAGACTTCAGGGGAGGTTCGAGTGTACCGACCTAAACAGAAGATGGAGACAAGAGCCAGCAATATACCACGTGAAGCGATGCAACACCTTGGTATAGACCTACCATCGTCGTATTGTGCGTTCCTTGATAGCGATTTTGATTGGCTTAATTCGAAGGTGAGCCCGTAAGTCGCACACTGTACCATGCATATGGCAGCCTACTCTGTGATGCCCGGGCATTCCTTTTTCAAGATAAGTTGATGCCCACATCGAGTGAGTTACGTCAACACTGTTCGTGCAGTCGACGGTGCACTGCCCACTCAGGAATTAGCCTTAATCAGCCAATTTGGCGCAGCTGTGCGGTGCGCCAATTGATCTACTCGGCCAACATCCCCCCCGATAGTACGGATAACCCGAGTTCTTCTATGCAGTATTGTCTTGCATGCTCATTGGAACCCCTTATGATTGACGGCGATAGGCACCACCGACGATTCATCGGAGTTGCTACTGGCTGATGTTGAAATTTCATTGCATTTCACCGACCGCCACACTCATCTGGAGATACACCACGAAATGTTTAGTTCAGTGCCAACAACGATTTCAATGCCAACAACTTCGCGACTGCTCACAGCGCTGGTCGTGCTTGCGTTGACTGTCTGCCACAGTCAGGCGGCCCCGATGTTCTTCTTCGATGCCGCAACGCCCTATCTTTCCGAAGCAAATATTCCAGCCGGATTGTATGACGGTGGGAGCCCGACTTTGCTGGAGAACTTCGAGGACAACAACCTCGACCCAAGCATTTCCGCCAACTTTGGCAGCGTAATAGGTCCAGAAGTCTCAACAAATATCGACTCGGTAGATGCTGACGATGGCACGATTGACGGATTTGGCAACAGCGGACGCACCTTCTTCAACACTTCCGGTCCGCAAGGAATTACTTTCACGTTCCCGGCTGGAACTACCGCTGCTGGCGTGGTGTGGACTGACGGTACTGGCACGGTGACTTTTGAGGCATTTGGCCCAAGTGGATCGCTTGGCACGATCTCTGACGGCAGCTTTGTCGATGGCAGCACCGGCGGAACGACGGGCGAAGACCGTTTTTTTGGGGCCAGCGATCTTGAAGGCATTACCGCATTAAGAATTAGCAACTCGTCCGGCGGCATCGAGGTCGACCACGTGCAGTACGGCGATGCGATCCCCGAACCGTCCACCGCGATGCTTGCCATCATCGGCCTATCGCTGCTGTGGAAGTCCCGCCGCTAACTGCGGCGGTATTGTTCCGCAGCGAAGCTGGACAGGTTTTGCCGCCTATGCCAGGGCTTTTCGGTAAACGACCTTGTCGACACCCGCTTCGTAGAACTCGCGGATACGGGCTTCTTCGTGGTAACCACTCTTGGCGTAGAACGCCCTGACGTAGTCAAAATCGTCGGTCCCTGCTGTCTCGACCAATAGCACTCGCACACCACGTTCTGCCAACAGCTTTTCGACGTGCGCTAGTAGGGCTTTCCCTTGTCCTTTTCGTTGATGATCCGGATGCACTGCAATCCAATAGAGATTCCATGTGCCATGCGTCATTCGCTCAGGGGCAACGTAAGCCACACCGATGGGTTTCTGGTCTGCCTCGCTAGTTAGCCAGATATCGCCAGTCCCGTCGTCGAAATGAGTGGTTAGCATTCCGGCCAGCTCGCCAAGGTGCTCAGACTCAAATAGGCCAGAAGCTGCGGCGATCTCCAGCAGGTGTTCTTTGTCTTCCGGAATTGTTGCTCTGATCATTGCTCGAGTCCAACGCGTGAAGCCTCTTGTGACGTCGTCACACTGGTAGTTCCTTAACGTCGACTCTGTCAATCGTTTCGTGTGAGTGAAGCAAGAAGAATAAAGCCAATCAAGAAGCCGATGAAACCACCGACTAACATCCCTGGTGCAATGCCGATAAAGTCGAAATCGCCTGCTCCCCGCTGAAAAGCGATCATTGTCCGACGAACATTCCAATGACGGCACCACAGAACACAGAGAAAGCTAGACAGCAACCCGCGACCAACCTCGAGGGTTCCGTTGCACGCTGTGGTGTTTCGTCTGTCGGTGTTTTCTTGTCATCAGAAGTTGACATCGACCGTGCATCGTAAGGGAAGGAGATTGATGAAGCTAGTCCCATCGCTGAAACCTGTCCAGCGCGCCGCTCACGGACTGCGAAACACATTCACTGACAGAATGTGATGATTGCGATCGCCGCCGACGGGGAGTTCGATCACTTGGTTCAGATAGCCCACTTCCACGCGCCAACGACAGTCGGGATTCGGCTTGAATCCGACGCCACAGAAGACCCGGTTCTGGTTGAATCCGCTCCGCGCTCCCCAGTCGGTGTCGTTGAGGTGGTAGAAAATCTCGTCCCAACCGACGAGGGTCAGCTTTGGCATCGAGGGCAACTTGTGCGTCACGCGAAAGAACTGACGCCAGCGCAAACCGAGATCGTCGCCGGTTTCGACGAACCGCTGCTCAAATCGCGAGCGGAGTCCTAGTTTCCATTTGTCATACTCCTCCGACCACGTCCATTGCTGCCAGATGCGGTGTTCGTCGATCTCCGCGCCGACGAAAGTCGATGTGCGAATCCAGCCGTAGCCCGCCCACAGAGTCGAGCGGTCGTTCACTTCCCAGCCAAGGCCCGGGCGAACAATGCTCTGATTGAACCCATCGGCATCGTCTAACAACCGAACATGCCCATCGAACCACCAGCGCAGTCGATCGTTTTCCCAGCCGAGTTCGCTGAACTTTCCTTGTGCAAGCAGCGCGTTCCATTGTCCCGCATCATCAATGGCCTGGGCAGACGCGCGTCCCGCAGCCAAGAACAGCAGCGCGCAAACAAGTAAACAGTATGTGGCTGGAGTCCGTTCCATTGCCCAGGGAATCGCGAGAGCTAGCTGAAAGAGGTCGTATTCTTTGGCTTCGGACAGATCCAAGTTCATCTTGAATTCTTGCTGACGGGGCCGCAAGGTTTAACGCTCGCTGGATCCGCACGGGGCTAGTCCACACTTACCGGCGTCTTGAACCAGTCCGGCTTCACGGCCAAAACCGAGCAAGGGACTTTTTGGAGCAGACGCTCGGCGGTGTTGCCGATCAGTAGACCTTCGACGCCGTGGCGGGCGAGCGTGCCCATGACCAAGAGATCGATCTCGTGCTCGTCGATGTACTCGCGAATCGCTTCGTCGGGATGGCCTGCGGTGAGATGGATTTCCGTCGGCACCGAGATCCCTAACGCATCGATTTCCTGCGAGATGCGCTCCCGAATCGCCTGCCGGTCTGCCTCCTCCGCGCGGACTTCGATCAGCAGCGGATCGGCGACTTCCACGTGATGGGCTTCAATCACGTGCATGACGTGCAGAGGCGATTGTCGATACTCGGCCACCGCAGCACCAAGTTCCAAAGCTTGTTGGCCCACGGCCGTGAGATCGTGACACACCAGCACCGTCCCCGCCGACTCAGGGTTCGGCGGATGCGTGACCCACACCGGACATGGGCAATTCCGCAGCAGATTCATACCCGTGGTGCCGATGAACAGCCGCTCCAGCGCGCCGTGCTGTTTGGCACCCACGACCACGGAATCGCAACCGTGCTTGACCGCGTAACGGATGAGTTCCAGCCAGCTCTTACCAAAGGTCACCTCAGCGTCTGCGACGATCCCCTGCTGCTCGGCCTGGGCGACGATTTTCTGGAGTTCGCTGCGCGCCTTGTCGAGGACGGTCGCTTCGGTGCTTTGATCCTCTTGGATCGATCGCTGCGCCTGCGCGCCGATATCGAGCGAATAGAAGAAATGTGCACGAGCCCCGCACTGTTTGGCGATGCGCAGCCCAAGTTCGATCGCTTCGAGTGTCGACGGAGCAAAGTCAGGCGAGACCAGTTTGTCGCCGTCGGAGAGGTCAACACCAATCAGGACGTTGTCGATATGCTTCATGCCGAGGCCCTTCCAAAACAGTGCGCGACTTTACTCGCCCATTACCAGCGCGGTGGACGATGACTGCCTCTACTTCAATTATACGCAACCAAGTCACGCTTTGATCGACGAATCAGACCGCATCGCGGAACATGAGGCCTGCGACGGCGGCACCACGACGCAACCCACGCTTATTCCCCAATCGACTCGACCTTGGCGAGGATCAAATCCACCAGCTGCTTCGCCGTGGTGATCTCTTCCAGGTCGTACCTGAGCGTACCCGAGGGGGTGTCGTCGCCACGGGCGGTCAGTTCGAAGAGAGCGTAGGGCTGCTCGTTGTCTAGTTCGAGGTAGGCGGTATAAAGCAGCGATGGCTGTCCCAATTGGGGGTCGGCGTACGTTTCGTTGGGGTCGTGCGGTGCATTCAGTTCGACGCAGAGGACGATCTCGCTGGCGTCGCCCGCTGACAGATAGTTGTCCAGCGAGAAGCTATGCGAAGGCGTCGTGCCGGTCACCGCGTCGGCTTCGCCTCCGGGCGCGACGCCCGAGACAAGTGTGTAGCGGTGCCGCCAGATCGGTAGCACTTTCGCGCGGTCGACCTGGTTACCGTGCCAAGTGGGCTTGTCTGAGTAAGCGACCCGTGGATCGAGGTACAGCGTTTCGATCATCGAGCCGGCCGTCGTCTCGGCCCAGACCGCGATCGTCGGTGTTGGAGCCAAGGTTTCCTGCAGCCGCACGAGCAGCGACACCCGCAGGTTGGCATCCTCGGTAGGTGCGCGCGACACGGCGAGCGACTCTGCCTGGTCGGCCCACTGGAAACCCGACAGCGCAGACGGTCTGACGATTTCCGCGCGGTGCCGTGACTCGTAACCCTGCTCGATTAGCAAGTTGATCGGTCGCCATCCGATCACGGCTGCGGCGAGCAGTACCGCTGCTGCGGCGAACGAACCTACCGCGTCGATCGGCACTCCTCGGAACTGCTTGGTTCGCAACCTCGCGCGGAAGTACGGCAGTCTCGAGGCCAGATGAAGTCCGACCAGCACGATCGTCGTCAGGCCCAGGGCGATGTGGACCCGCGCCACCGTCAGCGAGAACGGCCGCACGAACAGCATCACCCCGCTAGTGGCTAAGATCCCGAAACCAAATAGCAAGGCGAAGTTGACGAAGTGTCGCATGCTATGCGTAGCCGATCAATTTGCGTAGCTCGCCAATATGTTGCTCACCGACCGCCCTGGGCTTCGCACTGTGCTGCTTGCAAAGTGCCGCCGCGTAGCCCACTGCGATGCCCATCTGTCCACACGTTTTCATCACGCGTGGGCCGCAAAGTCCGACGTGAGAGCAACTGAAGCAGCGGCCCGCCATCATCAGATTGTCGATGTCTTTGGAGTACAGACAGCGGAACGGCAAGTAGTACATGCCACCGGTCTTGCGGAACAGCGCCTTCGAGATGAAGTCGACCTCCGCGCCGGTTCGTTTGATCTGATAATGTGCGTCGATTTCGCGCACCTCCTCGACAACCGCGTCGGGAAACTCGCGGCGCTCGGTCATATCCTTCATGGTATAGAGGTAGTCGCCGACGATTCGGCGCGACTCGCGCTTGCCCCCCACGAAGGCGACCCACAGCAGTTCCATCGTGGCATTCTTGGGACGACGCTTCGCGTTGGCGAACGAGCCGTAGATCGCGCGGAGCAAGTGATCGCGGATCTGTTCGGCATCCTCGATCTGATTGAGATCGGGGGCCGAGTATTCCCATTGCCACTCGCCCTGTGTGGCCGCGTGTCGGCCGGCCACCGGCATTGCCCACGGGACGTCGGGGAAATCGACGCGTCGATCGGCGCGGCGCGAGTTCCACAATACGCTGGTCCCCATCACGCGATCGTCTGCCTCGGCAGGGCTCCAGAGCTCATCGTGTTTGTCCCAACCTTCGTCGAACTCGTTCTTCGACTCACGTCCGTATCGGTATTCGGCTCCGCCCCAGAACCCGAGCCAGCCGTCGCCGGTCGCGTCGACAAACACGGGCGCTTGAAACCGACTGATCAGTCCGCTGGTTGCATCTCGCGCCTCGACGCTGGCGATCGATTCGCCCTGCCGCTCAAGACCGATGGCAATATGCGAGGGGAACAGCTCGACGCCCGAGGAGGCGAGCGTCGCTTCGCGTTTTTCCTGCGCCTTGGTCGCGTCGGCGTGGCCGTTGGGGTAGTGAGGCGTGTCGATCGTGCCGAGCAAGTCCTTTCCCTTGCCGGGAATGCCGATGGTGTGAACGCGGACTTCCTCGCTGGCGTTGCCGCCAAAGAGCGGACGATCTTGAATCAGCGCGACCGAAAGGCCTTGGGACTTTGCTGCCAGCGCCGCAGCGCAGCCGGCAATGCCGCCGCCTACAACCACCAGATCGAAGCTGCGCTCTTCGATCGTTTGGGTGGCGCGTCCGCTGAGGTGATCCTTCCAGTCCGACAGCGCGACCAAGTCGTCCGACGGAAGATCGGGCGTTTCTTCCTGGGTGAAGTAGATCGCATCGCAGCGACCATCAAAACCTACCAGGTCTTCCAGCTCAACCGTGACGGCAGCTGGATCGTTGATTGTGATCCGTCCGCCATCTTGCCAGTGCCAGACTTCGTTGGTGGCCCCAAAGACGGGCTCCAGGGGTGTGCCGTTCACATGCACGCGAAATCTGCCTGGCGCATCCCATGGGCCAGGACACCAGTCGCGGGTGCGAACCCACACATTCCAATCGCCGGCCGCCGGGAGTTGAGTGGTCGTCGATGCGTTGGCCACCGGCCGACCCATGCCGTGCGCCAGCAAGTAGCACCCGCCCATCTGCTGGTAGTGTTGGGTGTCGAGCTTCCAACCACCACGGCTGTTGAACGCGGCCGTTTCCACGAGGACGCCAGTAGACTCGCTCGCACGATGCGCGGTGCGTTTCTCTCCCATGGCATAACGAGGAGCAGTTGTCGAAGTGAGCGCAACGCCCCCGACAATACGTATGAATTCGCGTCGAAGCATGAGAAGATTCCTCAGGGTTAGGTCACTACCCGCCACACCCGCTCCAGCGAAGGGATGCTGCGCCATACCGGCTTTCTATTGTAACAAAGCTCCGTACCGGATTAAGGGCCGCATCAAGCGGCGCTGGCGAAAGGCTTCAAACGAAAACGCAGATATGGGAGAATTACCGCAAGAATTCTCGATGGCGAGCGAATCTGATGCGACGGAACTCGTGCACGGAATGCGAGAACAATGGCCTTTGCGGAGATACGAATCATGTCACGTTTCGCGTATGTAGCCCTGGTTGCTCTGCTGACTCAAACAACCGCTCGTGCGGTCGATTTGCCAGAACAGATGGATCAGTTGACGCAGCCCTACATCGATAGCGAGACGGTCATGGGCGTTTCGATTGGGGTGATCCAAGGAGACAAGACCTTCGCGCGCGGCTACGGGCGGCTCTCAGCTGACAAGTCCCAAACGCCGGACGGGCGGACGATCTACGAGATCGGCTCCGTATCAAAAGTGTTTACCAGTCTGTTGCTCGCAGACGCGGTCGTCTCGGGTCGGGTTTCGCTCGTCACACCGGCAGAGGAACTACTACCCGCCGGTATCGAGATGCCACGTCGCGACGAAGCGCTGCCGATCCGCCTGTGGCATTTAGCGACGCACACCTCGGGGCTCCCCCGACTGCCCGACAATCTTCAGCCCGCTGATCCCAACAACCCCTACGCCGATTACGATGGCAAACGCCTCGCCGCATTCCTCGGCAAGTATCAACCACGCAAGAAGCCAGGCGAGACGATCGAATACTCCAACCTCGGTGGAGGCTTGCTGGGAGACTTGCTGTGCTTTGAAAGCAAGACCAAGTACGAGGAGTTGCTGGAGCAGCGGATTGCCAAGCCGCTGGGGATGAACGACACCCGAATCGAGCTCGACAAAGAACGGCTGGCCCGGCTGGCACCGCCGCACGCCGAAGGTGGGGTCGCCGGCCACGTTTGGGAATTTGAACAGTTGGCCGGTGCGGGCGCGATTCGTAGCACCATCGATGACATGCTCAAGTTCGCCCGCGCGAATCTTGAGCCCCCCGAGGGAAAGCTCGGTCAGGCAATCGATCTCGCTTGGCTGATTCATCAAAAGCCGATTGAAGACACCGACTTCGCCATGGGCTTGGGCTGGCACGTCGCGCGAGACGGCTCCACGCGTTGGCATAACGGACAAACGGGTGGCTACCACGCGCAGCTGCTAATCAACCGCAAGTTTAACGCGGCGGTGGTCGTATTGACCAACACCGCCACGATGGAAGTCGACAGACTCGCCGAACAAATCATGCGTATGGCGGCTGGCTCGACGGAGCAACCCCGAAAGTTCGACAAGCAGATCGAAATCGCTCCGGAAGTACTAAAGAACTACGCAGGCCAGTACGAGCTCGCACCCGGGATCGTCTTTACCGTTACCGCCGAAGACGACAAACTGCTGGTCGGCCTGACCGGGCAACAGACGTTCCGCGTCTATCCCCGCAGCAAGGTCGAATGGTACTACAAAGTCGTGGACGCGACGCTCACGTTTCAACTCGACGGCCAAGGCCGCTGCGATGCGCTAGAGCTGTTCCAAAACGGCGTGCGGCAGCAGGCGAAGCGAATCAAATAGTCGGGATAATCTCTCGGTAGACTTGCCCCTCACCTAGCCTTTCCCCAACGGGGAGAGGAATACGGAATCTGCTTCTAGGCAGTTACACTAGAGACACCAAATTTGATAGCAGCGTCCCTCAGTGGTTATATTGGGGCTTTTCAAAACCAGCAGGAGAACACTATGCTCGTCGCCACCCACAATCTTATCCGGCTGTTGCGCAGCGCGTGCATCGGCCTTGTCTTTCTCGCGGCGTCGAGTTGCTGCTATGGGGTGGAGCGTCCCAATTTCATCATCATTTTCATTGATGACATGGGCTATGGCGATGTGGGCTTCAATGGGGCGACCGGGCCCAGCACCCCTCATCTCGACCAAATGGCCGCTGAGGGCATGCGTTTCAACGACTTTTATGTGGGGTGTGCCGTGTGCTCCGGCTCGAGAACCGCGCTGCTCACCGGCACGCACTATCGCAGGCTCAGCATGGATGCCGTGTTGTTCCCCAACAGCAAACAAGGGCTGCATCCTGACGAAGTGACGATCGCCGACATGCTCAAGACCGTTGGCTATCAGACGGCGTGCGTTGGCAAATGGCATTTGGGGCATTTGCCGCCGTGTCTCCCGACCTACCAGGGCTTCGATTCCTACTATGGCATTCCCTACAGCAACGACATGTGGATCGATCCGGCCAACAAGCTGGCCGAGGACATCGTCGTCCGCAACGGACTGTCACTCGCAGAAGTCAAAGCCGGTCACAAGAAGCGAAACTGGGTCCCCTTGTTTCGCGACGAAGAAGTGATCGAGTACCCGACCGATCAAACGACGATCACCAAGCGTTACACCGAAGAGGCGATTCGGTTTATCCGGGCCAACAAAGAGCAGCCGTTCTTCTTGTATCTGCCGCATACCATGGTGCACTTGCCGTTGGCGGTCTCCGAGGCGTTTGACGGACGCACCGACAAACTCATTTGGGACGCCATCGAAGAGGTGGATTGGTCCGTCGGACAAATCCTGCAGACGCTTCGTGAGGAAGCGATCGACGAGCGAACGTTGGTCGTCTTCACCAGCGACAACGGCGCGGCCGTCGGTTCGTCGCTACCGCTGCGGTCGCAAAAAGGGAGCGTTTACGACGGTGGTATTCGCGAGCCCACGCTGATGCATTGGCCAGGCCAAATTCCCGCGGGGGAAACTTGCCACGAGGTTGCCGCCTCGATCGATCTGTTGCCGACGTTTGCCAAGTTGGCAGGTGCGGCCCTGCCCGAGCGACCGATCGACGGCAAGGACATTTGGCCGCTGATGTCGACCAAGGGTGCCAAGAGTCCGCACAAGCACTACGTGCTGATGCATGGTGCAGGAACCGTGCGCGCTGGCAAGTGGAAGTTCTACCCCTGGTCGGAGGCGAAGGGAAAAGATCGCGGGGCCAGGCTCCCCGGTCGCACACCGACGACCCATCCCGTGCAGCTATACGACACGGTGGCCGATATCAGCGAGCGAAACAACGTCGCCCAGCAGCATCCAGAAATCGTCAGCGAGTTGCAACAGGCCTATGATGATCATCTTGAAAGCATCAAGCGGACGCGACGCCCCACGGCCACTTTGCAGCGGCCCGCCGGCGCCGTGTCGCCGGCGTGGCCGAACCAGCCGAACACGATCACCCTGTTTAACGGACTGCGGCTCAACGCCTGGACGCTCCAGGATCCGCAAGGCTGGGTCGTCGAAAACGACATGGTCCTCTCGTGTCGGATGAAGGAAGTCCAGCGCAACGGAAAAACGCGCACCACTGGCCGTGGCTACATCTGGACGAAAAAACAATTCGAGAACTTCGAACTGACATTGCAGTACAAACTGAGCGAGGCGGCCAACAGCGGTATCTTCTTCCGCACCGATCCTGCTAACCCCGTTCAAGGTGGCTTTGAGATCCAACTGTTGGACGACTCCGGATACATCAAGTCACACCCGGAAGCCAAACCAAATCAGCTCAACGGCTCCCTGTACGATTGCCAGGCACCTACCGCCGATGCCTCGCGACCGCTCGGCCAGTGGAATGACTTACAGCTGACCTGCGAGAAATCGCGAATCCGCGTCGTATTGAATGACAGCGAGGTGCTCAACGTCGACATCGACAATTGGGATACACCGCGCGAGAATCCCGACGGCAGCCCCAACAAGTTCAAGTCGGCCCTAAAGACCTTGCCGCGCATCGGACACATTGGCTTGCAAAATCACGGCCAAAAAGTCTGGTTCCGCGACATCGTCGTCCGCGAACTTGATTAGTGGAGTTTAGTGCAACGGTCGGCAGCGTAGTCTACGACTGGAGTGCAATGAGCAGCTCGTAGAGCGCAACACGGAGCGTAGGACGGTGCCTCCAGGCGGCAAGAATGCCCGACGGTTCGACACGCAGCAACGCCGGCGCGATTTGAGGCTCCGACGCGACTTTACGGCTCGCGGGCTCGTCTAGTCCTTCGGCGTCACGTCTTCGATATCCTGCTTCTTGTCGTTATCAAGCGTGACGTAAGTTAGTTGCTTCGGTGAGTTGAAGTCGACACGCTTCAAATCAAGCTGACGGACGCGGCGGTTGTGCTGTGTGTGGTACTGCAGGATGAGGTTCTTTGTGTCGTACGCCGTCGTCCAGATCGTCGCACTCCGCATCCCCGCGGTCGTTTCGTCGCCGTCGCCTTCCGCGGAGCCGAGCGGTAGGTTGAAGTTGTCCAAGATGCGGAAGACTTCGTACATCGTTTCCGGCCCAGTTTCAGTCGGACGAGCCGTGGCGGTGAATGCCACCGCGCGCACAAACCGCGACGGCGGCGTGAAATCGCCAGGCAGGCCGATCATCCCGCTGCCGCCACCAAGTGGCGTGAAGTTCATCTCCTCAATCTTCTTGTCCGGCAAAGCGACCGGCGACAGGTTGAGGTAGTTCCGTAGGTTGGTGATGTGCCAGTCATAGTTGGGCGCGTTGGTGATCACACCGAGCGGAGCGTCGAAGATGACCAGTTCCCCCTTCAAGAACTCAAGCACGATCGCTTTGCCGCTCGGCTCGGTAACGATCAAGTGGGCAGGCGGGGCCATGCCCAGCGAGGGTGCGACCACCGGCGTGACACGAACTTTGGTGAGCGCCGTCCTTACTTCTTTCACGGTAGTGCAAGTCGACAGCAGATAGGTGATGACATCACCGGGGCCGATGCACTGACTCGCCTTGGCGGGATCGTATTCTTCATACTCAGCGAACCCTGGATGATAGAATCCATTGACGCTCAGGCCGTGCTCGTTCATGCCGTCGACGATGAGCCCCTCACCCATCGCCGGCGCATCCAAACCGACGAACCCGTGCTTTGCTTCCCACACTAGTCCGGTCTTTTGATCTGGCGTGTGGCCCGTGAACTCATATCCGCGCGGGACGATGACAATTCGTGAGTTCAGGTCGAACGTCCCCCACTCCATCGACCGCCCGAAGACAATGGCACCATCCTCAGATTTGAGGGTAATGCCGGTGCATGCCAAGACATGCGATTGAATGATCAACAGAACTGCGAGGCAGGCACACGATCTTTTTGTAATTTGTTGATTATGCATCGGAGAGATTCCTCAAGTACCATTGTTGGTGAGTTTCAAAGTGGCTGGGTTTGGATGTGTGCATTATCTCTCGTGTTTCCGCGCCCGGCAAGCCAAGCGAGACTTTGCGTCCACCGCAAGCTATACTATTCGTTTGACCTTGCCTCAGGTACTCAAGCAAGCCTTGTCGAGGAAACTCTATCGTGTGTTGCGTTTGGGCCTTGCAGTGAGTTCCTTTTCTTCCTGACGGAACAAGTCCATGACAAGAACGACATTAGGATTCTGGCACAGTTGTGCCCTCGTCATTTCAGCCAGTTTTACATGGGCGCAGGCACCTGGGGAGGCAATTGTACACGACGCAGAGTACTACATACTCGAAGCGCAGAATGGCCAAACATGGGCCGTGGAGGACTCTGCGCTCGACCAGAAGCTTGCAGAGCTGCGAGCAAAGTACGGAACGCCTCCGAACATTGTGCATTTCATGTGGGATGACCAGCCCTTCGGGGCCGTGGGCATTCCGGCCATGCAGAGAATCCGCGGCTACGAAACGCCGAATCTAAACCAAATGGCAGCAGAAGGGATGCTGTTCACGCGCATGTACACCGAGCCAAGTTGCACGCCGAGTCGGGCCGCTTGTTTGACGGGACAACATCCAATTCGGAATGGAATGTACGCGGTTGGTTTTCCAGTGGAATACCATGGCATGTCCTCAGCGTCCGTGACGATCGCGGAAGTCCTTTCGCAGGCAGGTTACTCTACCGGTCTGTTCGGCAAAACTCACTTGGGAGATATCGAGCAGAGTTATCCCCACAACCAAGGTTTCGACGAGGCATTCTTTGCCGTCTACAACCAGGCGGTGAGCCTATGGAATGTGGAGGGCGAGGCCGCCAACGCGGTTGTTGGACTCAAAGATGAATTACTGGCCGAAAGCCGCTACAAGCTTGATAAGACCTTCATTCAAAAGGGGTACGTGTTCTACTTGGAAGGAAAGAAAGGTGAACAAGCGACAGAATGGGGTGACACCACAAACCAGAGTTACAAGAGGTTTGATGGGGAAGCACAACAGCGCGCTCTAAACTTTATGTCGCGGCAAGCGAAGGCGAAGAAGCCGTTCTATGTCGCGTGGTGGCCGTTGATGACGAGCTTCATTCCCGATCCGCAAAAGACAACGTTGCAACGCGGGCATATCGGTGAAGCGTACCACAAGAACCTTGATCCGGCGGCTGGCCGGCTGATGCAGACGTTGCGACAGTTAGGGATTGCCAAAAACACACTCATTGTCGCGATGGCTGATAATGGTCCAATGACTCATAACCCGCCACCAGGTGCAGGCCTGGGAGAAGGCCCGTTCCGAGGCGGCAAGGGCGACTTTCTTGAAGGCGGTGTGCGGGT
Organism: Bythopirellula sp.; assembly: GCA_965228965.1. Lineage (GTDB taxonomy): Bacteria > Planctomycetota > Planctomycetia > Pirellulales > Lacipirellulaceae > Bythopirellula. The sequence continues at coordinate 1,547,333 of OZ245849.1, read as the reverse complement.
GTGCGCCCAAGCGTGGTGGCCCGGTGTCATTGAGCCTGGGCAAGTTGTTGGCGACATTATCCACGAAACGGATCTGTTCACCACCTTTGCTCGCCTCGGCGGCGCGACGCAACACGTTCCGACCGACCGAATCATCGATGGCATCGACCAAACGTCGCTGCTGCTAAACGGAGAAGGCCACAGCCGCCGTGACTATGTATTCCTTTACTCGGGACCCAATCTTGGAGCCACCGTCAAAGAGCATTACAAGATGCATTGGATTTCTTCTGACCCCTTGCAAGCCGCGAGCGGTTTGACTGCCGTGTTCGATCTGCTCAATGACCATCGCGAGGTTAGCCCGGTGATCGTGGGAGGGTTCCACTTCAAAGAACCATTCAGGCGAATGCGTGCGCGGCACGAACTGTGGAAGAAGAAGTACCCGAACCAGCCGGCGGCGCGCGGTCCAGCCTACACAGGAATCGCCAATGCGCGGCCAGAAACGAAAGCCCTGTCGCAGCCACCTGAAGCTCTCCAGCGACTGCCGTTCGACCCGTTGGAGTTCGTCGAACGACTCGATGAGCTGCCATTCGACCCCGCCAGCGAACCAGGTATTGGTGAAAGGTGAGTCAGTAGCTGTATCAGCCGAATCCAGTGTCACACTACCCGAACTAACTGCGGTGCGGCTGATCGATCTCATGCTGGCAAAATACCGATGGTCAGAAGGCATTTCTCGTTGAAATTGGGCCAGCGAATCGAATAACTCTTGGCTCGAAGCGTCAATGGTAGCGCGAGCGCTGAAGTAGCCAGTGGGATCCAACGAGATCGAATTCTGGGACAGAATGTAGGGTGCGTGCAACGAAGTGGAACGCACCTTGAGATTCCACAGAAGATGGTGCGTTTCGCTCTCGCTGCCCGCACCCTACTGACTTCAAAGGTCCCGGTGAGTACGATTGCTACGGAGGACTATGGCTATGAAGATTTCGACGTGTTTACAGACAGACCCGGAGAAACTCCGGAGTGACTGTTGCTGCCTTCTCGTCGCGCTGCTGATGACCTCTGGTGTTTTCCTTGGTTGTGCGAGGGCAGCGAAGCCCGGAGTCTATCAAGAAAGCAAGGGCAAGATTGTCAAAATTAGTGCTAGAAGCTCGGATTCGGTCATCCGCGTGGCTAGGTTCGTCCGGCTCCGGGACGGCTCGGTCATTTGTCCCAAGCTATACTACTACCAGGTCACCAGATCGGGGTTTCTTGGCGGTATCCGGGATGTGGAGCAAAGCGGGAGGACGTACCGCACCCTGGGAACCGACGCCAAACCACTATACCTACCCAAGTCCGACGAAATCTCGGCTCATCTGCTGCTGGTGCGGAGATTCTATCCCAAGGATGCTGTGCCGGAATACGTCGATGAAGTTGAAGTCGACCCAATCGGTATTCGGTTGGGGTATAAATCGGATAAAGTGCTGTCTAACTGGGAACTGCTGGAGGTTCCCGTCGAAGAGATTTCTCCTGACACACCTTTCGTTTTTCCCACCTACGAAGAGCTAGCGACACGAGAACTTTCTGAAGAGCAGCAGACTTTGCTGAAGGAACTAGTCCAGCAGCAAAAGGAGATCGCCGCAGCAGCAGCCAAAAGAGCCGCCACACCAGTAGGCCAAGGCTCTTGATTAAGAGCAGTGCGTAGGGTGCGTGCAACGAAGTGGAACGCACCTTGAGAGACCACAGAAGATGGTGCGTTCCGCTATCGCTGTACGCACCCTACTGACTGGGTTTAACCGAAGATTTCTGCGGAGGTGCTAGATGAATAGACTTCTAACACTACTAATCGTGGCTGCTGCATTCGTCGCTCAGGTTCCAACTCAAGGGGCCACTATTTTTGAGAGTGGGACGCTGGGGCAAACGGGACTTTCGTTCGCTGACTTTGGGAGTGCTGGGGGTCCGAGTGGTTCAGGAGTAGAAGAGGACGTATTCAGCGGCGTGAGATTTGAACTTAGCCAGCCTGTCCGGACGAGTCGTGTTGGAGGACACTTCGTAGTCGCCCCAAACAGTGACACTTCCTTTTTCGGTGCGATTGTGCGACTGGATTCATTTGCAGATCTCCCTGATTCTGAAGATTTGTTAACAGACGATTTCTTGGGCATGACGACGCTGGAATTCCCCACCACTTCTACAGAGGTGTTCGGCGAATTAGAACTGTTGCTTGACCCTGGTGTGTATGCACTAATCTTTGGTAGTGGTCTTTTCGCAACATCAGGAAACGGCGCGGCAGTTCTCAATAATCCGGATATTGGATCTCCTTCTTATATCGCGAAAGTTCCCGGATCAGGATGGATTGAAGTGGGGTCCTTGCCGGGGCCATTCATGGATTACCGGCTCGTCGTTGAGGGCGAAATAGTACCAGAGCCTGCAACTTACATGTTAGTGCTACCTGCGTTCGTGCTTCCTTCTTGCAAAAAGCGGCTATAGGTTGTGTTTGCTTCAAACGTGGTCTATCGCGGAACGCACCTTGAGATTCCACAGAGGATGGTGCGTTCCGCTATCGCTGCACGCACCCTACGGCCTGGATTTATTCGAAGATTTCTGCGGAGGTGCTAGATGAATAGACTTCTAACACTACTAATGCTGGCTGCTGCCTTCGTCGCTCAGGTTCCAACTCAAGGGGCCACTATTTTTGAGAGTGGGACACTAGGGCAAACGGGACTTTCGTTCAGTGACGTCGCCAGTAATTCGATACCTGCTACTGGTGTATCCGAAGAAGTATTTGCAGGTGTTCGTTTTCATTTAGAAAATCCAGTCGAAACTTCCCAAGTAGGAGGTCACGTCGTTGCACGTGATCTTGGCTCTTCCTTTTTTGGCGCAATCGTTCGATTGACTAGCGAGGCGGATTTTCCTGATTCGCTTGATCTTACGACAGCCGACGTACTAGGGACAGCGATTGGTAGTCTTCCCTCCACATCGGCGGAAGTATTACTTGATCTTGACGTCTCGCTCGAGCCCGGCTGGTATGCCCTCGTCTTCGGAAGCGGGCTCTTCGGAGCTACCGGTGAAGGAATTACCGTCAGGAACGGTGAGGATTTTGGCAGCCAATCGTACATAGGCCTACAGCCAAACTCTGGCATCGGTTGGATCAATAGGACCACAAGTAACAATCGTCGCTTCATCGTCATTGGGGACGTCGTTCCGGAGCCATCATCGCTACTATCTGGATTAGCTGGTACGTCTTTGCTTCTTCTGATTCGCAGAACGTAGCCACATGCAGTGCGTGGGGTGCGTGCAACGAAGTGGAACGCACCTTGAGATTCCACAGAAGATGGTGCGTTACGCTATCGCTGCACGCACTCTACGGGCTAGAATTGGCAACCATGTGCCGGAGAGTTCGTATCGTTGCAGCTTGCTTCTTCTTCGCGGTGGTATTTGGTTTCACAGTACTGCTTGGTCGTTCGTATACACGGACGGATTTGTGTTCTTGGTTTGGTCCGGTTAGTAATCGACCAAGAATCTTCGCCAGCTTTTCCGGCCGCTTGAGCTACAGCTGGCTTCCTGAGAAGAACAATAGCCTCCGAAAAGACATTGACCTGGGACGCCATTTTCAGTCTTTCAATTCAGCGAATTGGCCACAGGATATGCCTTTGTTTAGTTTTAAAACCTATCCTCCACAGAGTGGTGAAATAATCATTCCGCACTCTGTTCCTATAGTCATTGCAGCAACATTGGCACTGCTACTAAAGCCCAGCCCGCGATTTCGTATCAGCCTGCGAGAATGCTTACGTTGACCACAATTTCAGCGACAGTTGCGGGAGCGATTTCGGCGTTGTTTCACATTTCCAGCTAATCTTACTGGGCGTGGCCCTTGAAGCCAGTCACATCGAACCTATGTTCGGTCCGCAGCTCTATCCAGCGACGGTGTGCACCAGTCAGTTGCAATCGTCGGCCAAATCTCCCGTCGATCATGCTGCCGGAAAGAATGCCCGACTATACGAATCGCAGGAACCTAGGGTGCGTGCAACGAAGTGGAACGCACTTTGAGATTCCACAGAAGATGGTGCGTTACGCTATCGCTGCACGCAGCCTACTGACTCAGTACGGCATCGCAGCCTCGCCGGTCGTTCTTCCGTCTGTCATCCCCGAACCAACGTCACTCGCATCGATGGTGCTAGCCATCGTTTTCGCCAGCACGCGTCGCCGACGGTAATCCCAAGAGTGACGCCTTGGCTGGTTTCAAGTTGTTGATAGTTTCTCGTTGAAATTGGGCCAGCGGATCGAATAGACTCTTGGGAGCACTTTCACCGCGGCGCGACAGAGCTTGTAGCCGCAGTGGTTGCGCGTGCGCTGAAGTTGACCGTGGGGGCCGACGAGCTTGATTTTTCAGACTTCGCGAGTCAGATAATGTTGAAGGTAAACCCTTGCAGACCAATGGCTTAACTCACAGACGTGGTGGAGTTTTCGGACACTTTCCGTGGTCGGATTCCGAAAATAGCTTGCCAGCCGCGGGCAGAAACGCTGCGATAGCAGTACGAAACCGATTTGAAGGGGCGACAATCGGTGGAGTTTTCGGACACGAGGTCCGTTTCAATTCGACGTTGCAAAACTGTCGTCAGGATTGAGCGCGGAAAACCAAGCACCACAATCTCAACAACACCTATAGGGCGGATTAGCATGAAAAACCCAAACCGACGTACCGCGATCAAGACTTTGGGCGCGCTGGGGGCGTCGTTGGTGGCTGTTCCCGAGTCTTGGGCGAGACTCGCAGAGCTCAATGCCCCGTTGAAACTCGGAGTGATTGCCGACCTCCACGGCGGGTTGGCCGCCGACGCGTCCGATCGGTTGGATGCGTTCTTGCAGGCGATGAAGACTGAGAAATGTGATGCACTCGTGCAGCTGGGTGATTTTGCTTATCCGAATGCGAAGCACCAAGCGTACGCAGATACGTTGAATGCAGCTCACCAGCAAACGTTGCATGTGATTGGCAACCACGAGTTCGATTACGGTCTCAAGCGCGAAGACTGTTATCAAGCCTGGGGCATCGAGAACAGTTATTACGGCCGCGATGTCGGCGAGATTCGCATCCTCGTGCTCGATGGCAACGACACCGGCTCGCCCACCCATGGCGGTGGGTACCCTGCCTACATCGGCGAAAAGCAACGACAGTGGTTGGAGTCCGAACTCGAACGAACTACCAAACCGGTCCTGATTCTTAGCCATCAGCCACTCGCAGGCGGTTCAGCGGTCGATAACGCGAGCGAGATGCAAGAGTTGCTGGGACGTTTTCGAGCGAAGATTCTGTTGTGCCTCAACGGACACAGCCACATCGATTCGCTGTTGGTGGAACAAGGGGTCGCGTATCTGCACATCAACTCGGCTTCGTATTTTTGGGTAGGCGGCAAAACGCGGATGGCCTACTACGCAGATCCGCTGTTTACGACGGTCACCTTGGATCCAGAAACGGCAACGATCAACGTGGCGAGCACATCGAGTCGTTGGAAGGCGCAGTCGCCCAAAGAGCTGGGCTACTTCGACCGCAAGGGACGACCGCCCGAGGCGGTCGTGACGCCGCGGATCCGTCCGCATCATGTTTCGCGCTCGGAGCTGAATGTGATGACGTGGAACATTTGGGGACGATTAAATCAAGATCCACGGTACTCGATTGATGGCGAAACCTCGCGGCAACGGACGATCGAAATCATTCGTCAGTCGGGAGCTGACGTGGTGGCCATGATCGAAACCTATGGCTCGGCGGCGGACATCGCCGCGGAGTTGGGTTTCCATCATCACACGACCGCAGAGGACGCGAATCTCTGTATCTTGAGCCGTTATCCACTGACGGACGTGGAGTTGCTGAAGGGCTTGAACCCGTTTTCGTTCCTCGCCGCGACGGTGAACATGCCCGGCGGCCAGCCAGTTCGCGTGTACGACATCTGGCTCACCAGCGGCGGTCGGCACATCGTCGAGATCAAAAACGACAGCGTCTCGGACGAAGAGTTCGCTCGCGGAGACGACAATCGGGACGAGCATCTGCAGCAACTGTTGGAACACCCGGTATTCCAGCGCGATCTGCAGGCAGCCGACACGGTCCCGCTGATCGTCGCGGGTGACTTCAATTGCGTGTCACATCTGGACTACACCGAAGCGACTCGCGCAGCGGGGCTCAATCATTCGCGTGTGCTGCCGATCAAGGCTTCTGCATCGATGCAGTCGCTGGGGTTTGTCGACACATATCGCGCGGCTCATCCGAAGATTGCAGCGGATAGTTTGGGACACACGTGGACCACGGTCGGCAAGGATTACGTTTACGAGAGCGGCCAAGGTTTCGTCCCCGTCACGGAACATCCCCGTCCCGAGTATCAAGATCCGTACACGCGAATCGATTACATCTACGCCATGGGTGAGGCGCTTGAAGTCGTCGATTCGCAAGTCCTGACGCGTCATCCAGCGTACCCGCAGCGACGCTTCCCCGCTTTCCCGTCCGATCACGCGGCCGTGGTGACGCGCTTTCGGATTGGTGGGAACGGAGGATGAAGTAAAACGTGAGGAGGAGAATAGCTAGAAGATAGAGCATCGTTGCAGTTGCGCATAAAAGAACGCGCCGTCGCGAAAGAGCGACGGCGCGCTAAGGTAGCCGGTAGGCAGACTATACGGCTCAGGACACCAACACCATACGCCTGCACTACCTTGCCCGAAAGCAAACCCGGAGGCGGCTACCAGAGGGGTGAAGCGTGGTTGGCTTCCTGTGGGTCATTCGCTCGGCGCGGTCAATTCGTACACGAGCTTGGCGGGTGGCACTTTGGCCGCGATGTTGCGGAACGCGTCGAGCAACTGCGTTTCCAAATCTCCGATCGTCGAACCACCCGGCACATCGATGAAGACACCGCTGCCTGCGAAAGCAATGGCTTCCATCAATTCGCGATCAGCACCTTGCCCCACCGCCAAAGTGTGGAGGGTGACGCCGCGTTTGATGGCTTCGGTTGCTTCCCAGAAGGCATACTGCTTTTTCCAGTCGGTGGTCGAGTAGTCGGCGTTGCCGTCATCGTCGTAGTCGGTCCAATCGGCCCAAGTAAAATCACCGGGCATGCTCCAGCCTTCAGGTCCTTGGTTGGTTTGGCCATCGGTCATGATGATCATCGTCGGACGAGCACCATAGCGTGAGTAGCCGTCGTCATCGGGATCGTCGGCGACGCCCACCAGCAACTCACGTGCTTTGAGGATGCCATCGCCCATACCGGTCCAACCGCTGTAGTCTCCCGCCTGGTGGCGATACTGGATCGTGTTGATTGTGGAGTAGTCGTTGGTGATCGGGTCGTCGGAGATGTCGATATCGACTTCGCCGTCGTAGTGCGTAAACTCTTGCACAGCCCAGGCACCGTAGCTCACGAGGCCAACTTCGTCACCGAAATCGAGTTCGGTTAAGAAGTCGAGGAACAGGGTTGTTCCTTCTTTGATTGCGTGGAAGGGATAGTGAGGCGTACGCCACAGGTCTTCCGACAGGCTGCTGCTATAGCGATTCTCCTGCAGGTAGTCCATCAAGGTGCGATAACCATAGCGTTTGTTGTAGGTACCGCTCTTGTTGTAAACGTAGTAGATGTAATCGTTCCAGCGCGAGTCGCTCGTGGAGTTGCTCGGCTTGCCCTTCTCGCTGCCGTCGCTGTAGCGTCCGGCTTGCGGGAACGGGTATTTGCGAGTGCCATCGGAATTGTTCTGATTGACACCCAGCGCGGCGCGAATCGAGCTGTAGGTATTCGCCGTGGTGTGCAGTCCATAGTAAGAATCCATGTTGCCGAATCCTTCGGCGGGAAACTTCGATTGGTTGGTGCCGCTGAATTTTGGATCGGCGGCGACCAACGCGTCCCACATATCATCGAGGGCACCTTCGGCCGCAGTTTGGCCGAGACCCGAACGCAACGAGCTGTCATCATTCATCGAAGCGGAGAAGTCGAGCACCACGACCAAGTCGCGAGCTTCGACGAACGCAGTGGCCGAGGTTTGAATTGGAACCGAGTCACGTCCGACGGCCCAACCAAACGCCAAGGGGAACTCGGCGTCGGGCGCGGAGCTATCGTTGGTGCCGGTACGACGGGCCCTGACTTGAACGACGTTGAACGGCGAGCCGTCCCATTCGATGGGCCACGTGCCTGTGCCCGCGTCAAACTTCCGCTTGCCAAACCGCACGTCGGTGGCGGGGTCGATGTAGACGCCGTTGGCGGCGGCGACCTGTTGGGCCATGCTGCGAGCGGCCTCAACGGCGATCGAGTTCGCATCGATGTTCGCCGAACCCGTGCCTTGGCCAGCCGCGTAGACGGCTGCGGTGATCTCTTGCGCGGCGGCCAACGACGCCGCATCGACGGCGTTTTGCATGTCGGTTTCGGTCAGCACGATGCGGCCGGTATCGACCGACAGCGCCACGAAGGCAAACACCGCGACCAGTGCGAAACCGGTCAATACGATGATGATGCCCTGACGATTATGTGGCGAATGAACTCTTGGTGGGTTTTTCGAAGATTGATTTCTCATGACGCAGACTCCGGAAACAGGGGAGAGAAAAGGTTTAAGCAAGAGGTAGAAAAAGCACTATTGAGACAAAGTGGCTCGTCCATTCCGAAACGTGATCGATCCAATCAGGGCATAATCGTGAGCATCGCTAACGGGGGTATAGCTCACGCTAGAAAAGGGCACTTCGATCTCAACTTCAAACAACCGAAGGTCGTTGTTGGGATCGTCGAGGTCAAAAGTTTGTGTGGGATCTTCGAAATCGAGGATACGAACCTGAATGTTGTCTTGAGGAATTCCGGCCGAGGACAAGAAGCTCTTCACATCGGCCGTCAATTTGGAATTGGACGTCTGACCGTCCCCGAGCATCCCGTCGCGATCCATGGACGCGAAACGGGCTCCTTCGCGGGCTGCGGTTTCCAACAGATACTGCGCGTCGTAAACGCGGGTCAATTCAATCAAACCGAGAACAATCGCGAGCAACATGGGCGCGATGAATGCGAATTCCACCGCTACAGCTCCGCGGCGGTCTGGTGTGGGCAGTTTTCTCATAGGGGCGACTCCGGCAAGTCTGAAGGGGAGCAGAGTTATTCGTGACGCATAAATGCCTGGCTATTGAGAACGACACCATTCATGAAGGGCATAGGAACAAGGGCGATGTCGTTGTAGTTAAGGCGAGCGCGAACGACGAACATCTGACGAGGTTCGGCATTCGACAACTCGAGGGATGGAAGTGCTTCGATCTCTGACCCTGAACCGGGAGGCGTGCCTCCCGAATCAAAGATGCTCGCATCATTGACGAAAATAGTGACGTGATCGGAACTAATCACCGGTGCCATCGTTTGCGACACACGCGCGACGACATCCGCGGAAGTGGTTCCTTCGACGGAGCCAATGCGTGCACCATTACGGCAGGCACTGTTGAGCATGTTGTTGACCAGCTGCGCATGACCGAATTCGATGATGGCAAACAGGAAGAACAAGAATACCGGCAAGACGATCGCCGTTTCGACCAAGGTCGTACCGCTTCGGCTTCGATGGTTGATGCAACGATGAGGGATCATGGTTGGTTGACCTCGGGAGTGTATTCAGCTGGTTCCTGCGTAAACAACGCAGCAATCAAATGAATTACGTATTTGGGTCAGCGACCTGCTGGTCGCGGTTGCTCTGGCGAGCGAAAAGGGATGACAAACTGACTTAGTAAAAAGAAATTAGTGCAAGTGACAAGCTGCTGGATTTCCGTCCACTAAAACCCTAGTTCACGAATTGCCAGGCGGCGGGAGAATTTTGCCGAATGTGGCAAATGTTGCGAGAAGGCTGCATCAGCAGCAGGCGAATGTTGAACAATTGCTGCGCGCTTGCAGAAATGCAGCACAAGCGGCGCGCAGACGGTGCGGCATTTAGATCAACGGCTGTTACGCGCGTCGAGCGTGGCCTACCACCAGGCGGCCGGGCGAATGAAGTCGATCTTGCTGACGTTCAAGGCCAGTTCGCCGAAGTCGTAGTTTTCGGCCACGTCGCCGCCAGCGAGTTCGATGCCCAGGAACAGGTCGTCGACTTCCTGAGGCGTGAGATGATTCGGTATCAGATTCGGTCCGGGATCCGCACCGCGGACACCACCGTTGGTGCCGATATGGTCCTGACCATCTCGATACCTTTCGGGTTGCGTTTCAATTACTCGGTACCGACCAGGCAGGAGATCGGCGAACAGGTAAGAACCATCAGGGCCGGTGATGGTCGAGAAACTTACGAATTCGTTGTTGAAATCGGTTCCTTCCAGCCGAACAGGAACGTTCTCCAGCGGGATTTCACCCTCGTCGAACACGCCGTTGTCATTGATATCTACGAACACATGACCTGCCAAACTGGCAGGCTGAAGCTCGACAAGCGTTGGTTCAACATCCTGGTTGTTGGCCAACGTGACTTCCGTTTCGTTGCCGCGGACGGAGGCTTCGTTCAGCAATGTGCCGGTGAAGTCGTCGTCGACACGGACTTCGATCGTCACACTAGCCGTTTCGTTGACGTCCAAGTCGCCGATGTTGAAGGTCAGCACGCGTCCATCGTTGGTATCGGGCTGTTGCGACGCGCCGACGTAGGTCACTCCCGTGATCGGCAAGGTGTCTGTAATGACAACCCCAGTCGCGTCGGCGGGACCATTGTTCTTGATGTCCAACGTGTAGCTAAAGGTGCTACCCGGCTCAACAGGGTCGCGACTGTCGGTTTTGTCGATTTCCAGATCGATCGGTGGTGGCGGGTTGACGAGCGTCGGCTCGATATCTTCGTTGTTCGCCAACGTGATTTCCTGTTCGTTGCCCCGCACGCTCGCTTCGTTGATCAGCGTGCCGACGAAATCTTCATCGACTAACACGTTAATCGTCACACTCGCCGTTGCCCCGCGCGGCAAGTCGCCAACTTCAAACGTCAAGGTCCTGCCATCGTTGCTGTGCGGAAACGGCGAAGCGCCCACAAAGGTGACCCCAGTTGCGGGCAGCGTATCGGTAATCACAACACCTGTGGCGTTGGAGGGGCCATTGTTGATGATGTCCAGTGTGTAGCTGAAGGTTGTTCCGGCTTCGACCGGGTCTTGACTGTCGGACTTGTCGATCGCCAGGTCAATTCGCGGCGACAACGGATTCGATGCCGTGTCGGTGTTGTTCGACAGATCGAGTTCCTTCGGCGCACTGACGGTCGCGGTGTTCACCAACGTGTTGGTCGCGTCTGCATGGACACTCGCAACGATCGTGATGACGATCGTCGCGTTGGGTTGCATCGTGCCCAGATCGGCGGTCACCACGCCGTTGTTGTGTTGAACGCTGATTCCCGGCAAGCTCGTCGAACCCGACACGAACGTTGCGAATTCTGGCAACGTGTCTTCAAAGGTCGTGTTCTCGGCGGCCGAAGGACCATCATTGCGAATCGTGATGGTGTAGTCCAAGGTGTCGCCAGGTGCGACCGTCCCCTGCTGAACTTCCTTGTCGAGCACCAAGTCGAAGCCAAAGAAGCCAAAATCGACGGTGCGGTTGGTGTTGTAGTTGGCGTCGCCGTCGTTGGTCGGTTCTCCCTGACCGGTGAGCACAATCGCCTGACTCACGACGCCTGCGCTACTCATCGGCGTGCCGTTATCGTCGTCGTTGACATCGTTGTCTGGGTCGACTGCTGGCGAGCCATCCAAGCTAGAACGCAATCCGGCGAGTGGCCCAGTCGGCCCGAAGTTGGTTGGATCGACTTGTACGATGTATTGACCCGGCAGCAGATCGGTGAACAGGTACATACCGTTGGCATCCGTGGTTTGCATGCCCAGCGGCTGGTCGACGCCTTGGGTGTACTGATTGTCGAGGTTGGTGTCTTCGTACAGATTCAGTTTCACGCCGGCAATCGGTTGCTCGCCCACCTCGTAGATTCCATCGTCATCGGCGTCAAACCACAACTTATCGCCCAAGGCGAGACGCGGCGAGGCGGTGAAGTCGGCTCTCTTGGTCGCACGACCTACCAGCTCGATCAGCGAAACTTGCGCGTCGACGGCCGTAACACCTTCGAACGTCAGCTCCAACGCGCCGACATTGGTGAAGTCAGCACCCTGGCCACCCTGATCGGTGGGAATGTCGTCGAAGTTGAAGACCGCCTGGCCGACGGCTGCGCCGCCGAGGGATTCGGGGACAATGGTCGTGAACTCGGTCCAATTGTTCGCATCGGAGTAAATCCGCAGCATGATCTTGGCGTTGGGATGATCGGCACCTGAGGTCAAGGCAATCCCCGTCATGGTGTTGCCATTGGAGGTTGTCAAATCGATGCCGTTCAGACCCGTGGGGTTCACCGTCCGCGCATCGCCATCGGTTCCGTCCCATACGATCTTCACGTTGCCCGTCGCGCCGGGGCCGCTGGCGACGTACAGGTTGCCGCCGCTGGTGACCAACGAGACCGACGAAATCGGATTGGTGCTCTCGGTTAGTTCCACATAGACATCGCGTTCTTGACCCATGACCGCCGCATCGAACAGCGTGTTCGCGTCGCTGGTCACTGGTGGCGGCACCGCTTCGACCATTTGGAAGGTCGAGAATCCGTCGATCGTCGGTCCTACGATTCCATCGCCTTCGTCTGCCGAGACGCTCACCGATTTGACGTCTTCGCCGGCGCGAAACTGCAAGTCGCTGGGCAGCGTGACTTTTACGAAGTAGTTCCCCGCGGCGACCTGCGAAAACGTGTATCGCCCGTTGGCGTCGGTCGTCACCGAAGCTCCCACGGCCGCGTCTCCGCTGTCGAACTGGCCGTTGCCGTTATCGCGATAAAGTGTCGCGGTTGCGCCGGCGACAACGACATCGTTGCTGGCGTTGTTGTCGCCTTGGAGGTCGGTGCGCACGACGCCGGTGATCTCCGCCGCGTCGCCTGCTAGCATTTCTCGCGTCTCGAGCGATTCGATCGCCAGCTTCCTGCTGCGGATCGGTGCGTGTGGAGTTGAGCCGCTTCTTTTAGACTTCGCAGAGTAAAACCGGACCATGACAGCACCTTTTCCCATGCAGAATTGCTAGCTCGAAACAGACGGATTGCGATACAATCTCGTACCGTTCTATCGGCTAGCCAGGGGGGTCCGGATTACCCTGAGCTGCAGATTACGCGGTAGGTCACCACGTCATTTCGGCACCTAGGTTCAACCCATGTGCCCAGAGATCGGTCTGTCGGAAGGTGAAACGAGGATGGTCGCCGGGGACGACGCTACCGGCCGCAGGTCCGCCGTCGCGTGGGATCATATTCGCGTTGACGTCGATGTCGATCTGATCTCCGGGACGCACCACGTTGCTCCAATACAGCAACGTGTAGCCACCTGTGAGTTTGAGGCGACGCGTCAAGTTGTAGCCCAGCGTCAATCCGATTTCAGGGATCATGCTAAACTCGTCTCGCTCGTAGCTGCCAATGTTCCCCACGACGGTATCATCCGCAAGCACGGTGCGTTGTGCCAGCAATCCACCAGTATTGTCTGGCGGATTGAGTTCCGTGCCGTTGCGTAGCGTTTGGCCGGCGATGGCCACTCGTTGCCGCGTACTGCCGATCGCCACTTTCGACAGAAAGTTAAGCGACCAACGGCGGTACTTCCAATCGGTCTCGTAGCCAATCTCACCGCCGAAGAAATCATTCTGCGTTGCGAAGATATCCAATACGTCGATCTGCGCGACCGGTGGCACGCGATCTTGTAGGTCTTCGACGACGACCAAACCTTCATCGAGACCTACCCAGCGAAAGCCGTAGAGAATGTCCGTATGGCGCGTGCCCTGTCGGAGTAGTGTGCACAGGCGGTTCAGTGGAGCGAAGGGAATCACGCCTGGGCCAACTCCCGAGCCGCACCCGACGCCGGCGCCGCAGCAGACGCCGTCGCCACAACACGTTTCGCAACTTGGGCGGCAGCACAGATTGTGTCGCAAGCGAAATCCGGCGGACCGAAATTCGCTGGTGAGGCCGACGGTTACCGTGCCATCGATGGCGCTCGTGTCCACATCCTGAACAGCGGCTCCAGGGTTCGACGCAGGTGGACCAACGATGACGCCGGTATTGAAAAATGGTCGACCAATGAACGAACCGACTGCCGGTACCGTCCCGTCGAGGGTGCCTGCTGAGAATGTCTCATCCAAATCTCCCAGGGCGAGATACTCGCCTTCGACACCCCATTGCCCGTAGTCGTCCAACCAGAGACCGAAGGTAATCCGCGCGCCGTGACGCTCGTCCTCCAAGACGCGGTTGCCTCCGTAGAGTGTTGTGAATGGCCCTTGAGCCACGCCGCCAACGATATCGTTGAACTGCAACACGAGTGGCGGAGTATTCATACCCTCTAATCGCCACAACAGATACTCGGCGTGGAGATACATCACGCCGCGCGCGCCGTAGCCGCAGCCACCTGCGCCGCAACCACAAATGACCTCGCCACAGTTAGCGCAGCCTCCAAAGTTCAATCCCTCGTCGTATCCGCCCTCGAATCCACCATCAATGTATATCGGACCTTCTACAACGCCTTCGGTCGGAGTCGGCGTATTCGCTGCTCCATCTGCCGGCACAGGTTCGCCCGCCGGGATCGGCTCAAGACTTTGAGCCAATTGCAAGCCGGTCGGTGAATTTGGTTGTCCGGGCTGAATTCTTGGCAGGACTAACTGCGAAGCGAGCAGCATGTCGCCCGTGTCGTGCCTGACGGCTACGGTCTGTTCGAGGTGCTTCTCCAAGTCGATTGATTTCACAGGCTCAACGTAGCGCAGCACGCCGCCGTATCGATCGACCAACGCGTAAGCCGGCAGCCCTTCTTCGGTGTCTGGGTTGCGCACCAATTTGCCACGCAGGTTGCTCTGACGCTGCGCATGCGGCCGTTGTCGAGGCCTCTTGGCTCGCTTGGACTTGGGCAGCGGCGTTGACGGATCGAGCAGCGAGTCCATCCAGCGACCTGCAGCCACATCGGTCGGAGTTGACCGATTGGGCCGATCGGCTGCATCCGCTGGAGCAACCGCGGCGAACATCAGAAGTAACGAAGCAGCGAACCAACGTGCTGAGTTCAGCAAAGACTTGTTAGTAGCCATTGGGCTCATCCTTGACCGCGCACTCCGACAGACTATAGGTCTTCGAAGCGGTCCGGTGGTAGTAGAAGAGAGAACCGACTTGCGATAAGCGAGGCCGCTTGTAGCAAACCGTCCTGACAGGCCACAAGAGCAATTCAAGATTCTGCACGTTGCCACAATAGCGGCGGGAGACGATACTGAAAGTGGCTGCTTCATTATAAGCATGCCCATGATCTCAACTCCCTCTGGATCGATAAAGCCGATGTGGCCCGACGCGGAAAACACTGAGCAGCTCCTCAGCAACGCACGCGACGGCGATGGCAATGCTGTCAATCAGCTGCTTGACCGCCATCGAGACGCGGTGCGACGCATGATCGATCTGCGGATGGACCAGGTACTCAAGCGTCGCGTTGATGCCAGCGACATCGTGCAAGATGTGATGATTGAGGCCAATCGGCGTTTGGAGACCTATCTGCAAGACCCAGTCATCCCATTTCACCTGTGGCTGCGGCAAATGGCTAAAGACCGGTTAATTGACGCGCATCGACGGCACCGAGGAGCGGCGCGGCGAAGCATGGACCGCGAGCAACCGCTTGCCAACGCCGCCAGCGACGAGTCTTCGCTGGATCTGGTCGCCCAACTCCGCGATGACGAGTTAACCCCTGCCGCTGCGGCGACCTGGCACGAGCTGCAACGCAGGTTCCAATCCGCCTGCGACCAACTCGATACGCAAGATCAAGAAGTTGTGCTGATGCGGCACTTCGAACATCTGTCCAACGGTGAGACAGCCGCCGCCTTAAGTCTCACACCTCAGGCCGCTAGCATGCGCTATCTACGCGCGATGCGACGTCTGCGAGAACTGATGAATGATGACGGTGCCTCACAGGAGTGAGCGCGAAGCTACGTCATTCGTGTGTTCTTCGAACCAACCGACGACGCAGCCACCTGACGCGACGAGTGCAGAAGCGGCGGGCGGAGAAAGGCTTGCTTGAGAAGCACTCGCAGCTAGACCGGTTCCAAATCGCACTGGCTTGAACACGCCGGATCTGACGGTCGTAAGCAGCATCGATGTAGTGCAAGTCGCGCTGCAATCGCTCCTCGCGATCCGCCCTCAACTGTTGGACTTGCTGAAGTATTTCTTTTGCTTCGGGCGAAACGTGCATCGCAGACCTCTGAGCGTCGCACTCGATCACTAACCACTACCGTCCAATATACCTGTTGCTGGTAACATTTGGCAAAAGAATTGACTATGCTGGAGAGAAACTGGAACCTACGTATGGCCGATCCCAACCAGAACGAAATCGAACTCGCCGCGATTCTCGATCGTCTGACCGATTCGACCATCGATTGTCGACCCGGATTGGACGAACTCACCGCCGAGCACCCGCACCTCGCCGACGAACTGCGCGAGCTGTGGGGCACGATCATGGTGATCGATGCGGTCGCTCAAAAGTCGTACGCCAACGGCACCTCGCCTGCGGAAGCCCCCGCGATTTCCGAGACGACTCCGCCTCCTGCGCTGGGAGAATTTGAGCTAATTGAGGAACTAGGACGGGGTGGCATGGGAGTCGTTTACCGCGCTCATCAGCAGAGCCTCGATCGCGAAGTGGCGCTGAAAGTCATTCTGCACGGCACCCAGGCATCGCCAGCGGATCAAGCTCGATTCCAAGCGGAAGTCTCGGCCGCGGCGCAACTGGATCATCCCAATATCGTGCCAATTTACGAAGTGGGTTCCGACCAGGGTTGGGACTACTTTGGGATGAAACTCGTCGAAGGGTCGACGCTCTCCAAGAGCTTCGCGACCGGGCCTCTGCCCGAGCGGCAGGCGGCGCAGCTGGTGATGACCATTGCCCGCGCGATCCAATACGCTCACGAGCGCGGTGTGATCCATCGCGACCTGAAGCCGGCCAACATCCTAATCGATGAGCATGGCGAGCCGCACGTCACGGATTTTGGCTTGGCTAAGCGCATCACGTCTGCGACGTCGCTCACCCAGTCAGGCGCCATCCTTGGCACGCCGTCGTACATGGCTCCCGAGCAGGCGAGCGGTGGGCGCGGAAACGTGGGACCCTTGTGCGACGTGTACAGCCTTGGCGCGATCCTCTACGCACTGCTCACCGGTCGGCCGCCGTTTCAAGGTGCCTCGCCCGTCGACACCCTGCTGATGGTGTTGGAGCAAGACCTGCTGCCGCCGCGATTGCTGAATCGGCGGGTCAGTCGCGATTTGGAGATGATCGTGTTGCGATGTCTGCAGAAGCCCGCCGAGCTACGTTACAAGTCACCAGGCGAGCTGGCGAACGATCTGCGGGCGTTTCTGGAAGGCGAGTCGATTCTCGCCCGTAGCGGACGACTCACGGATGTAGTCGGTCGGGTCTTCCGCGA
Source organism: Bythopirellula sp. (assembly GCA_965228965.1). GTDB lineage: Bacteria > Planctomycetota > Planctomycetia > Pirellulales > Lacipirellulaceae > Bythopirellula. The sequence continues at coordinate 1,529,967 of OZ245849.1, read as the reverse complement.
GACGCATCACGCAACGCTCCTGGAAAACTGGGGCGTGCTGTGGATGTGGCATGCCGCCGTGTTGCTCGTGCTGTGCTTGATCACCAACTGGTTGCACTTGCAGCAAGAACGTTGGCCGATTTTCTCGTACCACTGGCCCTACGTGGCCTTGTGGGGAGGTGGGCTCGCCGTGTGGGCTCCCATTTTTTGGGCTGTGCGCCATCGCGCTGGCCCTGTCACGGCCGTCGAGCGTCAAATCGCGCATGCTTGGGGTGGAAGTATCATCGCAGTGATTCTGCTCTTTGGCGTCGAAGCGCTGCTCGGTATGCCCGTTTTGCATCTCTCGCCTGTGCTCGGTTTGATCAGCGGGATGGTCTTTGTGATCAAAGCTGGCATCTTGGCGGGTAGCTTTTACTTCCACGCGGCCGCGCTGTTTGCCGTGTCGATGGCATTGGCCTTTCTGCAACAGCGAGGTTGGCCATACGGCGTATCGCTGTTTGGCGTAGTTTCAGCGGCTACGTTTTTTCTGCCCGGCTGGAAGTACTATCGGCAGAGTCAGGCGAACCGCAGTGGTCCGTCACTCACGCCAAACAGTTAGCGTTTGGGCTGACTAGGTGGCGGGAAGTAGCCACCCGTATTTTGATAACTGCCCAAACTTTGGAACACCGCCACGTGACCCGTCGGCGCTCGGCTCTCGTCACCGGTGGTCGAAAACGGCGCCCGCGCGGCAAGCTGGTTCAGGCGGCGTTGCTGTTGCAACGCTTGACGCTGTTGCGCGGAATTCTCGCGGCGTTGCTGCTGCTGCGGTCGAATCACATTGTAGTAGTCTGCAGCCGCGGCACGCGGTGCAGAGAGGGCTAAGTAGGGGCTCACCGAAGGCCCACGCGACAACGAGGAAAACGGCTTGCTACGCTGAGTTGCCACTGCGCCACTGTTACCCAAGAAGTTCCTTTGATTTACCCCCGGAACTCCTACATTCGCAAAAGACTGACTTAACACCGTGTTTTGAACGAATTTCGTAGAGTACCGCTCCGCACTGTTACGTCGAATCAGGTTCTCTGTTGTTTGCGTGCCGAATCCCTTGAAATCAGACTGTGCCCTACTCAAGTCTGCGTAAACCAATGATGCGATTACCGACAACGCGACGACCGGTAGGTTTCCGAATCTGGTACTCATTTCCGAACTGCCTTTTGTTGATTCAATTTGTGGGAAGATCCCAAGCCTCTTTATCATATCCCTACGGTCAGCCAAAGACAACGAAATCGGCTAAGCCGCGGGCTTTAGCGACCTAAAAACACGTAAACTCCTACCTGAGAGCATAATATCGGGATCGAGGACAAGTCGGCAGCGCCGCCACACAACGCCCTGATTCGCAGTCGACCCCGCCGCAAAACCTGAACGATCGGAATTATCCGCGTCGTATTTTCGACGTCCTCGCACGGCTATTTCTTACCGAGGCGACGCTTGGCCTCGAAAAAATCGGTCAGGATCTGACCGCAACGCTGCCCCATCACGCCGCTGATGACCTCCACTCGGTGATTCAATCGAGTATCCTCCAGCAGCCGAAACAAACTCCGGACGGCGCCTGCCTTCGGATCGTCTGCGCCGTACACCACCGTCTGGATGCGCGCTTGCAGGATCGCTCCGGCACACATCGGACACGGCTCCAGCGTGACGTACAACGTGCAGTGCTCCAGCCGCCACGAATCCAGCGCTGCCGCCGCTTGGGTGATTGCTACCATCTCCGCATGCGCTGTTGGATCGCGCAGTTGCTCACGACCGTTGTGTGCGGCAGCGATCACTTGCCCGTCGCGAACGATGACGGCGCCAACCGGCACCTCGTCCGCCGCCAGCGCTGCTTGCGCTTCGGCATACGCCTGGGTCATGAATTGTTCATGGTTTGTGGATTTCATGGGTTGTCCTGCTGTTGACCATTAATGCCAACGTCTGCCGCTCTGCTAGCGAACCGTCAGCTTCCAACAACCGTACGGATGGTACCTTCTGTTTTCGAGGATTCTTCCGATATTCTCGCGAAACGCTCGCCTCGTCGCCTTCCCGGAGGTACAATTCAGCCAATCTGGCTGAGAATGTCAGATCCTCTAGTTTATGCCACCTGTGATTATGCCCAAGCTCCGAATTCCTACCATTGACCGTACGCGGAAACACGCTGCCATTGCCCGTGTGGCGCGCTACGGCACAGTTGGCCTCGTGTTGTGTTTGTTCATTGCCACTCACTATCCGGCAGACCAACTACCGCACGAAGTTGCCCAGGCGGACAAACTTCTCCATTGCTTGGCCTACTTCGTGCTTGCGTTTTCGGCACTCGTGAGTTGGGACCTAGCGATCGGACCGCTCCGTCCGGCACATTACTTCACGGTGTGGTTGGTCGGGACGCTATTCGGCGCTTTTGACGAAATCACACAAATCCCCGTCGGCCGGCACGGCGACATCCACGACTGGCTGTGCGACGTCTTGGGGATCGTCATCGGTCTGATTCTGTTCCGTGTAACGCGCCCCGCCCTCTCGCGCCTGTTGCGAATTCTCAAGCCCGAAGTCGCGGTGAACTAGCGGTTCCCCCGAAAACTGTTTCGGAGTGCGCGATTCCACAATCGTCTCGTACTCTGTTACGTCCAATGCGAAAGCTGGCCTAGTGCGGTTGCGTTCGCAATTCTCGCATTCACAGCAACCTTTTGCCCGCCACTCTCAAGGCCACTGAACTGCAAAACGTATGTACCCCAAAAGGGTTAGGTTCCACCTGTCGGGAGTCGTTGCAATTGGCCAATTGTACTCGATGAAGTGGCCAAATTTCAGCGACATTAATCGAGACAAGCTTCGGAATTCGCTGAATTCAACTCAACGCCAGACTAGGCGTGTTTGCTGAACCGCGAGTCCGCGCGCCTCGACGCGTTGTTCACCGCACACGTGCGTCGCCTCATGCAAGCGTTGTGAATCATCACCGTCGGCGCACGCCTGCAACGATTCGTTGCGCACCTGCGGCAATCTTTCGTCGTCGCGCTCTCGCACTCTGCGCGCTGCGCCGTTCGTGTGTTTACACCTGGTAGGCGATTGCGCTGAACGACTCGACTTCGCAGACAGAAACAATGTGTTCACTGCTTTAAGGTATTGACTCATACGTAGTACGAGCGGTCAAATAATAGGTGATGAAAGTTAGGCCAACCGTGGCCAAGTGGATTGTTCCGGCGGCTACCATGTGCAATCGTCGTTCTCAAGTTCATTCATCTTTAAACCCGGCCGCGTTGCTGTACTCCATAGCAATTCTGCATACTTCCCCCACGTCTGTGGGAAGCGCCTTCTCAATTTACGGGGGCGACCAAGCTGAGCTGATGTGCTCGTTCAGTCGATTTGGTTTGGGTATCACGTTTCGTACGGAAAAGGATTGATAATCATGGCTACAGTTCTCTCGAATCATCCGGATAATGTCACCAACGAAGGACTTTTGGCCTGGGTTGATGAGATGGCGACCCATTGCAAGCCGGATCAAGTGCAGTGGTGCGATGGCTCCCAGGAAGAATATGACCGTCTGTGCGATTTGATGGTGGACGGTGGCACGTTTATCCGACTGAATCCGGAAAAGCGCCCCAACAGCTTCTTGGCTCGCAGCCATCCGAGCGACGTCGCTCGCGTGGAAGACCGCACGTACATCTGCTCGTTGAGCAAGGGCGATGCGGGCCCCACCAACAACTGGATGGCGCCGCGCGAGATGAGGGAGATCCTCACGCCTAAGTTCGATGGATGCATGGAGGGTCGCACGATGTACGTGATACCCTTCAGCATGGGACCCGTTGGAGGTCCGATTTCTCACATCGGTATCCAGATTACCGACTCGCCTTATGTGGTCGTGAACATGCGGATCATGACCCGCATGGGGTCGCAGGTGTTGGACGCGTTGGGCGACGGCGAATTCATCAAGTGTCTGCACTCGGTCGGCATGCCACTGGCCGATGGCCGAGAAGATGTCGCGTGGCCGTGCAGCCCCGACCCCAAGAACAAGTACATTGTTCACTTCCCAGAAGATCGGGAGATTTGGAGCTACGGTTCCGGCTACGGAGGTAACGCACTGCTGGGTAAGAAGTGCTTTGCCCTGCGGATCGCGTCGAATCTCGCGCGGGAACAGGGTTGGCTCGCCGAGCACATGCTGATTACCGGCGTGAAAAATCCCGAAGGGGAGAAGACCTACGTCGCGGCTGCGTTCCCCAGTGCATGCGGCAAGACGAACTTCGCGATGCTCATTCCACCCAAGCAGTTTGTGGACGATGGCTGGGAAGTCACCTGCGTGGGCGACGACATCGCGTGGATCAAGCAGGCCGAAGATGGACAGATTTACGCCATCAACCCCGAAGCCGGGTTCTTTGGCGTCGCTCCAGGCACCAACTACAAGACCAACCCCAACGCGATGGAGTCGATCAAGGAGAACACGATCTTTACGAACGTGGCACTCACCGACGACGGCGACGTCTGGTGGGAGGGTATGGACGGCGACCCGCCGAAGCACGCCATCGACTGGCATGGCAACGACTGGACGCCCGACAGCGAAGATAAGGCCGCACACCCCAACTCGCGCTTTACCGCGCCCATGGCCCAGTGCCCATGTGCGGATCCCGAGTACGACAACCCTCAGGGTGTGCCGATCTCCGCGTTTATCTTCGGCGGACGGCGCAGCACGACCGTGCCGCTGGTGTATCAGGCGTTCAACTGGGCGTTCGGCGTCTACACAGCTGCCACGATGGGCTCCGAGATGACCGCGGCCGCCTTCGGTCAGGTGGGCAAGGTACGGCGTGACCCGCTCGCGATGTTGCCGTTCATCGGCTACCACATGGGCGACTACCTGGGCCACTGGTTGGACTTTGGCCGAAAGCTCAGCAACCCACCTAGAATCTTCAACGTGAACTGGTTCCGTCGCGACGACGAGGGCAACTTCCTGTGGCCCGGCTTCGGCGAAAACATGCGGATTCTCAAGTGGATCGTTGGTCGGTCCAAGGGCAAGGCCGCGAGCGTCGAAAGTCCGCTGGGCTGGATGCCTCAGTATAAGGATATCGATTGGCGAGGACTGGATTTCTCCGAGGAGCAATTTGATCAGCTGATGAGCATGGAGCGTGACGAATGGTTGCAGGAGATCGCATCGCACGACGAGTTGTTCTTCAAGCTCTACGATCGGTTGCCGAAGGAGTTGACGTTCATCCGCGAACTGTTGGTCTCGGGACTTTGGCGTTCGCCGGAGCATTGGGACATGAAGCACGAGTAGCCGGTCGTCGCACACCTCCCACACCCCCCGGTTGGTTGTGGGAGGTTTTGCAACGATATTCGTTTTTGTTTTCAAAACTCCACCCGTGTGGTGAGCGGCAAAACTACGCAAAGTCTTACTACCTTTGTGGTTGAGACATTTTCCTTACGGCGAAGGTGGCGAAGTATTGAAAGGTTGGGGCAAACCGACCTTTCAATACCGGCCCGTCACCTTCGCCGTAAGCTGTTGTTGGGCTGGAGGTTATCGATTGCCATCGACGGTTCCGAGACCTTTCAAAACTCTGCCGAGGGCATTCCGCGTGTTGCCCTTCCGCGTGTTGCCCTTCGCGCATGACAAACACCCCCGCGACGCAGCCGATGCTGCTCCGGTCGGTGCACGATCAACGGAAATCTTAACGGCGCACCTGGCCCAATTTCAACGAAAAAGCTGGGTTAAATCACAGCGAACCGATCCAGGTACAATCCACGTCGTCGTAACAGCCAGCAGATCATGGGCTTCCGGCGGAGATATGTTGGATGTGTAATGGTTGGAAGTAGCGAGGTTGTTGGAATGCGGATCGGAACACGACGATGTTTGGCGATGCTTTTTCTCCTGATGGTTACATGCACCGGCTGCGCAAAGACGGTGCTTAAGCTTGAGGGAGAGACCATGGTTGCCCGGCCGGGTATGGCGGTCCCGGTGGGCGGTGTGATCGTAGGCTTGGGGTTGATGGCGGTGGGCGCGCTGGTGGCGAGGAAGGGTAAGTCGGCGGTGAAGAGAATCGCCGGTGGCGCGATGTTCCTGGGATTCGGGGTCGCGCTCGCGGTGTTTTCAGTGATGCAATACAACAAGTCATACGTCAGGGGCGATGCACAACGGATCGTGAAGGCGGTGACATTATTCGACGACCCGAAAGTCGTAGAGTTGGATCCGTTGACACATGTGTCGGTGCACCGCGTGCGACGATCACGCGGCAGCGCCGGCGGGCCCAAGCGTAGGTGGGTGACACTGCTGTGGTTGCACCGGCCAGATGGGACACACGAAGAGGTGGCGATGGGCGGAGATCTAAATCGGCCCGTGTTGGACCACGTGTTGACGAAACTGGCCGAGCGAGGCGTGCGGATTGAAGACCTGCGCGACAATAAGGATTGAGTCGACGTGGGGACGGCAGGTATTCATCGGATTTACGATTACTGGGGTCTTCTGGTGGCCCCACCAATGCCGGAACGGAGGTCACCCGAGCGATTCTACTCAGAGATCCTCGGTCGCGACGCACCACGCTTCTGGTATCATATCTCGACAGGTTGTTTTGGCCCGTCGCAAGCAATGGGGTATGCGTGGTAGTTGGGCGTCGGGTCGATTCCCAGTTGCTCCGCGCTCGCGGCGACTTTGCGATGCTGGCGCATGAGGACGATTTTTCTAACTCCTGATGGTTATGGATTTCAACAACTCCCAAAGCGAGGTTCCCGTGGGTTCGACACATACGACATTTGCGTTGGTCTTGTTGCGTGTACTTGTCTTTTGCCAGTTCTGCGGCATGCAGTCCGCCGATTTGCATGCCGACCAGCCCAACATCGTGTTCATCTTCGCCGACGATCAGTCAGCCAAGACGATTGGGGCCTACGGCAACGAGCACATACAGACGCCGAATCTTGATCGGCTGGCGCGCGAGGGGGTGAACTTCAGCCGGGCCTACAACATGGGCGCCTGGAATGGCGCCGTCTGCGTCGCGTCGCGGGCGATGCTCAACACGGGGCTATCGGTGTGGAAAGCGTACGCGATGGACAAAGTGCTGCGGCAAGGAAAAGCGACTGAGAATATGTGGTCGAAGCTGATGGAGCAGCAAGGCTATCGCACCTACATGACGGGCAAGTGGCATGTGTCGGCGGATGCCAACGAAGTGTTTCAGCAGGTTCGACACATCCGCCCAGGCATGCCGGGGGACGGCTGGAATTCCGAGTCGGTAAAACCACTGTCTGCCGCTCTGAAGGCGGGGGTCCGAGGCCCCGCTTTGCAGGAGGTCATGCCCGTGGGATACGGCCGTCCGTTGGGCAAGGATGACCAGAGCTGGTCGCCGACGGATCCCAAGTTCGGCGGTTTCTATGCGGGTGGCAAACATTGGAGCGAAGTGCTGAAGGACGATGCCCTGGCGTTTATCGACGATGCGAAGGAGCACGACGAGCCGTTCTTCATGTACTTGGCGTTCAACGCACCGCACGATCCTCGTCAGGCTCCGCAAGAATATCAGGACATGTACGACGCCGAGTCGCTCCCTTTGCCGGAGAGCTGGCTGCCCTTGTATCCCGAAATGGAAGAAATCGACAACGGCCCCGGATTGCGCGACGCGGCGCTGGTGCCTTTCCCGCGTACCGAGTACGCCACGCATGTGCACCTGAAGGAGTACTACGCGATCATCAGTCATCTGGATACACAGATTGGCGAGATTCTGAAAGCGCTAGAAGCCACTGGCAAGATGGACAACACCTACATCATCTACACCGCCGATCACGGCTTGGCGGTCGGCGAGCACGGACTGTTCGGCAAGCAGAACATGTACGAACACAGCGTACGCGTTCCGTTTATCGTCAAGGGGCCGGACCTGGAGGCGGGACGAACCGTCGAGGCCGATATCTATTTGCAAGACACGATGGCTACCGCCCTAGAGCTGGCCGGCGCGGAGAAGCCGGGGCATGTCTTTTTTCATTCGGTCCTCCCGCTGGCCAGGGGTGAAACTTCCGAGAGCGCTTACGATGCCGTCTACGGCGGATACGTGAAGAGCCAGCGCATGATCAAGAAGGACGGTTCTAAGCTGATCGTTTACCCGAAGGCCAACAAAATAAAGCTGTTCGATCTCAAGGCCGACCCCGAAGAATTACACAACCTGGCCGACGACCCAGCGAACGCCGAAAAGGTGCGCAACCTGTTCCACGAACTGGTGACACTACAAGACAGCCTAGGCGACGAGTTGGATCTCCGGCCGATGTTGGAAGAGTTGTAGTGGAAGCAATTTCGGACTAGGAGTCCGCAAAAAAATCTCCACTTGCAAGCTTGTTAGTGCGCGATAGGGTGTAGTGAACAAAAGTTTACTAATCTATTGCACCCCAACGCCGAACACTATCCGGATAACCGCGAGGCAACCGCCTCGCCGGGAAGCTGCCAAATGCCTTGCTACCTGTTCACGTACCACGGCCATGGAACGTGGATGCCCGATCATCCACGCGGCTACGTGCGAAGGAAAGTAGGTATCCTGGCTCCAGATCCGAGAATGGCCGATTGCTATCGGCAGAATCAAAGAGTACCAACCGCGGACTTCGATATTTCAGTTCAGCGGATTCTGATTGATGAAACAGTCCGCGCGTTTCACTTCCAAGGCTTACGAGGACATTTCATCGCAACGGATCACACGCACTTGCATGTGTTGGTGAGTTGGAAGACACCAAAAACGTGGAAGGCGGTCCGGCAGTCGATCGGGACCAGTTTGACTCGGAGGTTGAACAAAGAGTTTGAACGACGGTCGTGGTTCGCAAAGCAGCCAAGTCGGAAACGTGTGCGTGAACAGCAGCACTTTGAACACCTAGTGCGTGTTTATTTGCCAAGGCATCGTGGGTTGAAATGGCACGAGGCTGTAGGGATTATTGAGTAGTTTGAGCGGATTCCGGCGAGGCGGTTGCCTCGCGGTTAGAGTTTGGGGCCCAAAAAATATGCCGCTTGCAAGTAACCGCGAGGCAACCGCCTCGCCGGGGCACAACCCAAATCTTGTGAAACGCTCAACGCACCTCGAGCATGCGTTCCAGCGCGACCAGCGACCATTTTGAGGTCTCCTCGTCGACTTCGATCTTGTTGATCGGCGTGCCGGCTTGGAGGTTCTCCAACGTCCAGCAGAGATGAGCCAGGTCGATGCGATACATGGTCGCGCACATGCAAACGACTGGCGAGAGGAAGTGAATTTCTTGCTCGGGGTGCTCCTGCTTGACGCGGTTGACCAGGTGCAGCTCGGTGCCGATGGCCCATTTGCTGCCGGGGGGCGCTTCTTCCACGAGTTTGAGAATGCGGCCGGTGCTGCCGTACTCATCGGCCAGTTGGAACACGTCGTGTGGGCATTCGGGGTGCACCAGGATTTTGATGCCGGGGTGCTTCTCGCGGAACATCGCGACGTGCTCGGGCTTGAACACTTGATGCACGCTGCAATGCCCTTGCCAGAGCAGGACTTTGCTTTGCTGTAGCGCTTCCTCCGTGTTCCCACCCAGGTCGTCGGCGTAGGGATTCCACAACGGCATCTCGTCGAGGGAAATGCCCATCTCAACGGCTGTGTTGCGCCCCAGGTGCTGATCTGGGAAGAACATCACGCGGCTGGTGCGCGCGAAGGCCCACTCGATCGCGGCGCGGGCATTGCTGGAGGTGCAAACGATGCCGCCATGTCGGCCGACGAAAGCTTTCAGACTCGCCGCCGAGTTGATGTAGGTGACTGGCGTGATGTCGTCGGTGTCGAGCACCTCGCCCAGCTGATCCCAGGCGTCTTCGATCTGCTCGATCGCGGCCATGTCGGCCATCGAGCAGCCCGCCGCCATGTCGGGCAGATAGACGGTCACCCGCTGGTCGTCGCGTTCGGCCAGTTTTTCGGGTCGATTGGCCAGAATATCGGCCGTCTCGGCCATGAAGTGCACACCGCAAAACGCGATATGTCGGCACTCGCTGCTGTCGGCCGCCATCTGGCTGAGCAAGTAGCTATCGCCGCGCAAATCGGAAAGCGCGATGACTTCGTCCTGCTGATAGTGATGCCCGAGAATCAGCAGCTCCGGCCCCATCGCGTCGCGGACGACTTGGATGCGGGCCTCGAGTTCTTCGTTCTCAAGCGATTTGTATGGCTGCAGCGCGAACTTGGGAGTCGGATTATCAGAGATCGGTGTGACAGTGCTCATGGATGCCGTGTGCTGGGAAAAGTGCTAGCGACAGATCCGCAATTATATGCGGAGTGAGCAGCGAAAAACACCGCTAGCTAAGTGTCCGGACGATCTGGGCAAAGTTTAACGATCGCCGCGACCGATAGAGTTCGTAAGTCATTGCGCCTCCGCTGCGCTGGAACTGCTTGCCCATGAGTGAATTGACGCCCCAACTTGGTCCCGAAATCGCCGCCGCCTCGCAGGCGGGTGCCGAAGAGGCTGCCGGCGCGCTCAGTCGGTCGTTGGATACGGAATTTAGCCTCACTGTCGGCGAAGCGGGAACCTATGATCCAGCAGCTGCGCCTACGGGTTTCGATGGGCCGGGTTTGGCCATCATGATGCAGTTTGGCGAGGTCGGCGCGGCCGCGCTGCTGCCCGAGTCGAGCGGCTTGCTGCCCGAGTGGTACTCCGCCCCCGATGTGACGGGCGAGAGCAAACTTAGCACGCTCGCGCAAGAATTGAGCATGCTCTTTTTTCCGGAGAGCATGCTCGCCGAGCGATTTGTTGCAGCACGGGTGGAAAATCTCAACGAAGCCTTAGCAACCGCCAAGCTGGCTGCTGGCGCCGGCTACTTGCCTTTCGACGTAAGCGCCGGCGAGGCGAGTAGCGAGTTGACCCTTGTGTGGCCGCTGGAATCGCCCCAAGAATTGTTTCCCGACGTTGAACAAGAGAAGCCATCGGAAGAGCCGGAGGCAGCAGCCGCGCCGTCGACGGCTGTCGCGAAAAAAAAACAGATTACGAATTTCTCGGAGTTGCCGGGATACTCGCAGAGCTTGCTACGAATCGAGCTACCGGTGCGGGTCGTGCTCGCCTCGAAGAAAGAGAACTTGCACAGCGTCGTTGAGATGGCAGCCGGCTCGATCATTAAGTTCACCAAAGCTTGCGACGAGATGCTCGACCTGCAAGTTGGCGAGCACAAAATTGCCGTAGGCGAAGCGGTCAAGGTCGGCGACAAGTTCGGCTTCCGCGTCAGCAGCATCGTCATGCCCGAAGAGCACTTCATGAAAGTGCGACCAACCGAGGCCAGCTAAAGCACGTCGTCAGAACACCTCGTGCCAGACCAGTTCCAGGCGATCGCGCTTCTTGTCGATCGCGCGATTCAGTTTGGCGACCAGCTTGGGGCCACGCAGTTCCTTCTCCAGCAGGCGCGGCAGTTCTTCCCCAAGTTCGCGGATGATAGGTCCCTTGGCGTTGCTCACTCGGCGCAGCTGGAAAGCGACGATATCAAGCTGTGAGTCGTTGACCTTTGGGTCGAGCGCGACGCCGGGTTGCCCGTCGGTGGTGTGTAGCCGCACAGCAAGCTCGCAATCGATCTCCAGGTCGACGGTGGCGTCGCCGACGGCCTCTAGGGCAATCATATGCACGCCATACTGATAGACTTTCGCACGGGCCCACAGGTCGAACTTCGCGCCCAGAGCCAATTTGAAACTCAGTCCACCACTTCCGCTAAGACGCAAGTCGCGGATCTCGACGGACAGGTTTTCCTCCGGCTCGACCAGCTTGATGCGGTAGTGCTTCCAAACGCCGTGCTTGACGGGCTTCTTGCGTCGATGGAGCTTCCATCCCTCGTTGCGGAGCCCGACGGTGATGTTTTTCGTGCGACCCCAGTCCTTGCGCTTCTCGTACTCCCGAGGGATCGCATTCTCGATGATCTGCGCGAATGCGTTGGCCAGTGCGTTGGATCGCCGTGAACTGGGCTCCAACGACTCCGCACGAACAAGATCGCATGTCGTGACAATCGGAAGTACGGCGAGAACAAGGGAATATCGAATGTCGAACAAGGAATATCGAAGGCTGAAGGAACCGCGCGAGCAGCACTGACGCAGTAGTTCGACATTCGACATTCCTTGTTCGGTATTCATGATTCAATAATCGTACGACGTTACGTTGCTACGCAACCACGCTGTACGACTTTGGCAAGCGCTTGGTTCCCAGGCATAAAAAAGAACCTGCCCCGGGCCCGAAAGCCCAAGACAGGTCCTCAGAGGGGGATCCATCTATTTCAATTCAGCTGTCGCTTAGCGAACGAAGCTGGCGCTCACGACCTTGCGAGGTTGAGCGATCCGAGCCGCTGGGTCAGCAACAGGTGCTGGCGGAATCGGAGCAGCTTCGGGAGCAGCGGCTTCCATCTCATCCGGAGTAGCGGATGGGGCGGAAGAAGTGCAACCGCTGTCGCAGCAGCCGCTGTCGCAGCAACCGTTCGAGCAACCGCAGCTTGCCTCGCAGCAGCCACACGATGCTTCGCAGCAGCACTTGCTCTTACGCTTGAACAACTTGCTCAACAGGCACTCACGCTTCTTCTTGCAGCAGCAGCTGGAAGCACATCCGCAGCTTGCCTCGCAGCAGCCATCGCCACAGCAGTCGTCTCCGCAGCAGCCATTGCCACAGCAGTCGTCGCCACAGCAGTCGTCAGCACAACCGCAGGACTCTTCGCAGCAGCCATTGCCACAGCAGTCGTCTCCGCAGCAACCGTCTCCGCAGCAGTCATCACCACAGCAGCCGTCGGAGCAACCGCAAGAAGCTTCGCAGCAGCAGTCGCTCTTACGCTTGAACAGCTTGCTCAAGAAGCACTCACGCTTCTTCTTGCAGCAGCAGCTGGAAGCACATCCGCAGCTGGCTTCGCAGCAGCCGTTGCCGCAGCAGTCGTCGCCACAGCAGCCATTGCCACAGCAGTCGTCGCCACAGCAGTCGTCAGCACAACCGCAGGACTCTTCGCAGCAGCCATTGCCACAGCAGTCGTCTCCGCAGCAGCCGTCGCCACAGCAGTCATCACCACAGCAGCCGTCGGAGCAACCGCAAGAAGCTTCGCAGCAGCAGCTGCTCTTACGCTTGAACAACTTGCTCAAGAAGCACTCACGCTTCTTGCAGCAGCAGCTGGAAGCACATCCGCAGCTGGCCTCGCAGCAGCCATCGCCACAGCAGTCGTCTCCGCAGCAGCCATCGCCGCAGCAGTCGTCAGCACAACCGCAGGACTCTTCGCAGCAGCCATTGCCGCAGCAACCATCGCCACAGCAGTCGTCGCCACAGCAGCCGTCGGAGCAGCCACAAGATTTTTCACAACAGCAACATTGCTCAACGCGGTCGCATCCGCAACCGGTTCCCAGCATTGTGTCCAGCAAACCAAAACCAAAACTCTGGCCTGTCAGACAAACGCCTACGATGAGCGCTCCTAACAATTTCGACTTCATCGAATAACGTCTCCTATTCCTTGGGGACGACACGGTAAAACGTTTTGACGGTGCCCGATTGCTCGAATCACCGATTCCCTCCCTGGGTCCGTCGAGATGACTTGTTTGGATGGGCGGGGTGCCCGGCGTAGGTGGGAAGTGGCGGGGTGACCCGTGGGGGGTCGGGGGGTCAAAGGGGGAATCCGTTTCTCGTTTGTCCCCACAGTCAGGCGTCAACACCAGTCGAGCCAATCCATGACTCGAAGTAACAGGCCGGTTGGTCGACGCACCAATCAGTGGTGAATCGTCGCCACGTATGGCTATGCCTAGCAGCGACATCACCACGTATCGGCCTGCCGCGCAGCCACCCTTGAGTTCTCGGAAGTGATTTTCTGCAAGTGGTTTAGGAAGATTGTTAGGCAAACTTTGCGGTCCGCGGAAGCTACTCGGCTGGTGCGGATTGTAGCCCTGCGAATCGCCCGGACCGCGTAGTTGCGGGGGCGATTTTGTGGTATCCTAACGGGTCCCGAAGATAGACAGGCAGTTCAAGCGGGCAATGCGAAAAAGACAACGCGACGGGTAATTGTCGCGTAATCGGCAGGGTTTAACTCAGTGTTGTCGTTAAGCAGCCATTGCCGACGTCGTTGCGAGTCCGTGATACTTGCCTCCATCCCGCCTTCCCATTCCTTCCGCCCCGCGATGGTTCCATGAAGCGATCGGACGTTCCTCGTGTTGTTGTGTTCCTGCTTGTTTGCACGTTAACTGTGCTGGTCTCCCACGGAAATGCCCACGCCGATGATTGGCCCAACTGGCGCGGGCCACAACAGAATCGGGTTTCGAAGGCAACCGATTTGATTGCCGAGTGGGATCCCGATGGCGGACCCGACAGCAATGTGATTTGGAAGAATGAGGAGCTTGGCGGGCGCTCGACTCCGGTAGTGATGAACGGGCGGTTGTATACGATCGCCCGCGACAAGCCAGGAACGTCAATCGAGGGCTCGAAAGTGGTTTGCGTCGATGCCGCCACGGGTGAGCCGATTTGGGAACACCGATTTAATGTCTATTTGACCGACGTGCCCGACACGCGCGTTGGTTGGTCGAGTGTTTGTGGGGATCCAGAAACGGGTCGCGTGTACGCGCTGAGCGTCTCGGGTTATTTCTGTTGTCTGGACGGCGAGACCGGCTACGTCGAGTGGGAGCGGAGCCTGCACGAAGAATTCGGACTGCTCAGCACTTACGGCGGACGGACGCACAGCCCAATTATATTTGAAGATACGGTGATCATCAGCGCTGTAATCATTGGTTGGGGTGACGCGCCGCAGTGGGGATTCTTGGCGAAGCCGGCGCATCGGTTCCTCTGCTTCGACAAGCGGAACGGTAAACTCCGTTGGCTCAAAGGCACAGGCATTTCGCCGTACGATACAACTTACAGCACCCCGACGATCACCATGCTGGGCGACCAGATGGCGATGGTGTTTGGGTCAGGCGATGGGGAAATCTGGGCCCTGCAACCGCGCACCGGTGAGCGCATTTGGCACTATCCCTTTTCCCGACGAGGCGTGAACGCCTCTCCGCTGATCGTTGGCGACACGGTGTACGCATCGCATAGCGAAGAAAACATCCTCGGCAACACGATGGGCTCGGTCGTGGCGCTTGATGGCACGATGAAGGGCGACCTGACTGGTAAAGAAAAGTGGCAGGTCTTCGAGCTCATGGTTGGAAAGGCTTCGCCCGTGATGGTCGACGGCCGGCTGTGGGTTATCGACGATCGGGCCAAGCTGAACATTCTCGACCCTGAGACTGGCAATCGAGTTGCCAAGAAGGCGCTGGGCACAGTGCAACGTAGCACTCCGTTGGTCGCCGATGGCAAGGTCTTCACCTGCACGCACAATGGCCGGTGGTATGTTTTGCAACCCACCGAGAAGGGCGTGAAGGTGCTGCACAAACTGCGGCTGCGCGGCGAAGCGAGCGATGGTTCGCCGATTGCTGTGAATGGGCGGGTCTATTTTCCTACCTCTTCGGCGCTGTACTGCCTGGGCACAGCTTCCACGGACCCAGAGCCTGAATCGAATCTGCCGCCGCGACCCAGCATGGAGGAACCGACATTTGCAGACGACAAACCCGTGTTGCTGCAAGTCGTCCCCTACGACACGCTGCTCGCTCCGGGTGAGAGCGTTTCATTCAATGCGAGACTCTATAACTCGCGTGGCCAACTGCTCAGCGTGGTCTTGCCGGAAGATGTGAAGTTCAGTGTGACCGGTGCGGGCGAGATTTCCGGCAGTACCTACTCCGCCAGCAACGATAGTGGCCATGAATGTGCGTTGATTACCTGTACGGTCGGCGACTTGCAAGGTACGGCCCGCGTTCGCGTGGTTCCGCCCCTGCCCTGGAACTTTGATTTCAACACCGAGCCCAAAGTCCCGCTCACTTGGGTTGGTGGCCGCGTGCGTTGGGTCATCCGTGACGTGGATGGCGAGAAGATCGGCGTCAAGCGCGACGTGTTACCGACGCCCCGCGATCCCAACAACAAGCTGGGCACACGCAGCCGTATGTGGATGGGGTCGATCGAAATGGCCAACTACACGATCCAGTCGGACTTTGCGCTGCAGTCGTCGATTGAACCAACGGACCTCACCGTTCAGGCGGCACCGGACGAGCCGACTAAGGTCGGCAAGATGTCTGACTTTGGCTTGATCAACAGCCGCTACACGATGACGGTTCGCTCGTCGAACAAGGAACTGCGGATCTACAGCTGGAGCCCGCATGACTATCGCACCTACGCATCGGTGCCTTTCGATCCGGAGCCGGGCAAGTGGTATACGATGAAGCTGGAAGTCACGCCGCAAAGCTTTGCTGCCATCGGCAGCGAGCCCACGGCCTCCGCAACGGTGCGTGGCAAGCTGTGGGTCCGCGGCGAGAAGGAGCCGGACGATTGGACCGTCGAAATCATTGATGAGTCTCCGAACCTCACGGGCAGTCCCGGTCTGTACGGTAACGCCCAGGAAGCCGAGATTTACATCGACAACGTCAGCGTTGTCGCGAATGAATGAACGTCCTCTGCCCTGTCGGCAGGGGTTGCGGAGGAGTTAAGATACCAAGCGAATCTAAGACCCTCCCCTAACCCCTCCGTGCAAAGGAGGGGGACTGAGAACTACTAACAGGAAACTGACATGAACCGTTTTGCAAAATACTGTGCATTGATCGTCGCTGCCGCACTCGGTTGGTGGGCGGGAGCTGGTCTAGATCATGTCGCGCTCGAAGCAGCGCAGGGCGAAGCTCAACCTGATCGCACGCTCGACTGGCCACAGTGGGGCGGCGATTCGGCGCACAACAATACTCCCGTCGGCCTGAACATTCCCACCGAGTGGGAAGTGGGCGACTTCGACTATCGAACTGGCAAATGGGACCCCACCGACGCCAAGAACATCAAGTGGGTCTCGCGCCTCGGCTCCCAGACCTACGGCAATGCGGTCGTGGCAGACGGTAAAATCTACGTCGGCACCAACAACAGCGGCGGCTGGCTGGAGCGCTACCCATCGAAGGTCGATCTGGGGTGCCTGATTTGCTTCGATCTCGAGACCGGCGAGTTCCTTTGGCAGCATAGCAGCGAAAAACTCCCCTCGGGCCGCGTGCATGATTGGCCGCTGCAGGGTATTTGCTGTGCCCCGCTGGTGGAAGGCAATCGCCTGTGGTTTGTAACCAGCCGCGGCGAAGTTCGTTGTCTCGACACCGAAGGATTCCGCGACGGGGAAAATGCCGGTTCTGTCACTGACGAGGAAGCGTACATCAAGGAACAATCGGCGTCGGTCAAAGCCTCCTACGACATGCAGCACGAAGCCGACGTGGTGTGGGTTTTCGATATGATGGAAGAACTGTTGATTTCACAGCACAACATGTGCAGTTGTTCAGTCACGGCCGCAGGTGACATTCTGTTTGTGAACACCTCCAACGGCGTCGACGTCGAGCACAACTACATCCCCGCGCCCGACGCTCCCAGTTTCTTTGCGATGGACAAGAACACCGGCGAAGTCCTCTGGACCGACAGCTCGCCGCGGAAGAATATTCTGCATGGCCAGTGGTCTTCGCCCACCTACGGTGTCTTCAACGGTCAGGCGCAGGTGATCTTCGCAGGCGGCGACGGTTGGGTATACAGCTTTGATCCCAAGGGGGACAATGGCGAGGCGAAACTACTTTGGAAGTTCGACGCCAATCCCAAAACCTCCGTCTGGGAACTCGGTGGCCGCGGCACGCGCAACAACATCATCGCTACGCCGGTGATTTACGAAGGCAACGTCTACGTCGCGGTGGGTCAAGACCCTGAACACGGCGAGGGTATCGGGCACCTGTGGTGCATTGATCCCAACAAACGCGGCGACGTCAGCCCCGAGCTGGCATTCAACGCGGCCGATCCCAACAAGGTGATCGAACACAAGCGCGTCCAAGCCGTGGTGCCGGAGGAAGGTGACCTGGCACGCACGAACCGGAATTCGGCGGTCATCTGGCACTACAGCGAGTACGACCAAAACGGCGATGATGAAATCGATTTCGAAGAGACCATGCACCGCAGCTGCGGCACCGTGGCAATTCGAGACGACGTGTTGTATATCGCCGACTTCAGCGGGTTGTTCCACTGCCTGAACGCCAAGACCGGCGAGGTGAACTGGACGTACGACATGCTGGCCGCCGCCTGGGGCTCGCCGCTGATCGTCGAAGACAAGGTCTACATCGGCGACGAAGACGGCGAAGTGGCAATCTTCCGCCATTCAGCCAACAAAGAAGTCGCGATGCAGGATGTCGACGGCGAGTGGGAGCCTGCCTACGGCACCCGTGATATGGGCAACAGCGTCTACAGCACGCCGATCGTCGCGAACAACGTGCTGTACATCAGCAATCGCACGCACCTGTTTGCGATTGAGAACAAAGAAGATTAACCACGGAGTCACGGAGGACACGGAGAGATTCTCGGAGATTTGCGTTCTCTGTGCTCTGCGTGTCTCCATGGTACCAAATAGATGTCAAGAAAAGTTCTCGATGTTGGCAACTGTGGCCCCGACTTGGCCGCGATCACGCAGTTTCTCACCAGCAACTTTGATTGCACGGTTGAGCAAGCACACGGCGCCGACGATGCGCTCGCTAAGCTGAAGGCAGCCAAATTCGATCTGGTGACCATCAACCGCAAGCTCGACGCGGACTACTCCGATGGCGTCGAAGTGCTCAAGGCGATCAAAGCCGACGCCCAGATCGCCGACGTGCCCGTCATGCTGGTGACCAATCTGCCCGAACACCAAGAGCTGGCCGTCTCCCACGGCGCCATTCGCGGCTTCGGCAAACTGGAGTACGACCACCCCGAGACGGTCGAGCGCGTAGCAGCGGTGCTCGGTTAGTCGTCGGCGTCGACCATTGGCGGTTTCCGTCTGAGCTTAACCACCGGCAGCAGACTCAGCACGAGGAACACGCTCAGCGAGTAGATGCGGGCGTAGTTGAGTTCGGGATTGCAAATACTCTCAAACTCCGATGCATCAATGTATTCACCGCCTCTTGCGGTGAGCAAAGCGACCGCCAACTCTCGGCGCAACGGCCCCTTCAAGGTTCTGACGTTTCCATCAGCGAAGAGTACGTGTCGGCAGTAATCTGGCTTGTAGAAGAACCGTTCAGGAAACGGATGACCGCTGCCGTCTTTGTTTGTCGGAGGCTGCATTAACACATGAACGGCTTCTTCAAAGCTCAAGTCTTTCGGCTCTGCCCATCGTATCCCTCGACTCGGAACTTCGATCACTAGAATCGTTCTACTTGGCTCATCGGTGATTTCGTTCAACATTCGCCCACGACGTCCCGGCCAAGCCGTAGCTGGACCAACAACAGCGAAGTAGCTCGCCGCGTTTTCAAGACTGTCTGGATTGCTCGGGCAACAGAAGCACTCGTTGGAAGCGTCAGTGTGCGGACTGTTCGAGTCACTATTCCAAGCTTCCGCTGTATTTAGACGATCAAGCACCGCTTTTTGCTCTAGTTTGGGCAACAAGAGGACACGCCAACTAAGCAGTGGCTGACCTTCTGAACTAGTTAGGTAGGCAGGCGGAAGCCGTCCGTAATCCCTTTCGTAACTCTCGAGCGCAAGTCCGACGCATCTGAGCTGGTTACGGCAGGCCAAACTCCTTGAAGACTCGCGCGCTACTTCAAATGCGGGCAAGGCGAAAGCCAAGAATACCAAAGTGATTGCCAACAACGATAGTTTCAGTAGCGCTGGCAGTTCATTCCATTCGAAAACCACCGTCCAGAAGGTTAGGACGGCCATCGCGACCACTACGCCTGCCGCTCCGAACGTCGCGAGTGCCGACGCCAGCAGCGCGAATAGCCATAGAATTGCCCAAGTGCGGAATTTCATAAGCTGATTCAGCCGGTGCCGTCGTCTGCCGTCCGCGATTTCGCTCGCTGGCCCAGTTTGAATATCGGCGACATGCTCAACAACACGAACACGCTCAGCGAGTAGATGCGCGCGTAGTTGAGTTGCGGTTGACGATGCGCAGACAGGCTGCCGGATTCTATTGGTTCGCCGCCATCAACGGTGAGAAGTGCCTCGGCTGCTGCCTTCGAGATGGGAAGTTTGATTAGCTGCGCCGAGCCATCCGCGAACGCCACGTGGATGGCGCGTGTTGGCTTGTAGAAGAAGCCCGCACTGACTTCGTGGCCGTAGTCTTCAGTCGGTGGACTCGTAAGCAACTCGACTGCTTCGTCGAAACTCATGTCTTCGGGCTTGGCCCAGGGAATCTGCTTGTGGGGAGCTTCGATCAGTAGAATCGTGTTCGACGTGCCATCGGTGATTTCACTGAGTTTGCGCCCACGATCGGGCGGCCACATGGTGCGCTCGCCAACGATTGCGAAGTAGTGCGTGTCGTTTGTGTCGGAGCGGTACGATGGACACTGAAGGACGTTTGCGTACCGGTATTTTGCGACTAGCTTGACATTGTTAGGACTATCCCAGGGTTCGTCCTTATTGTATTCGTCGTACAAAGCTGAGGATTCGAGATACGGTAGGATCCATAGTCTCCAACTGTGGATCTGGTTTAGGTCTGGAGCAGACTTCGCTTGAGCTGGCAAGTAGCCATTGGTGTTCTCGTAATTGAGAATCGACCGCGCCAAGTGCTTCATGTTGTTGGCGCAAACGGCGCGCCGCACTACATATCGCGGCGTTGAAACGGCGGGAAGAGATACCTTGTATATGACAATAATTATCGTGAGCGCGACAACGAACTCGGCAACGCCCTGTTGCTTCAACAGATAGTAGTTTGTCCAAAGGCCAACGACTAACAGGCACGCAACGATGCTCACTCCAAACTCAAACGTCGCCATCGCCGACGCCAGTAGTGCGAATACCCACAAGATCGTCCAGATGCGGAATTTCATAAGCTGATTCAGCCGGTTGCGTTGTCGGTCGTTCGCGATTTCGATCGCTTGCCCAGATTGAATATGGGTGACATGCTCAACAACACAAACACGCTCAGCGAGTAGATGCGGGCGTAATTCAGTTGTGGTCGGTGATGTGCCGTCAGGTTGTCAGGATCGATTGGTTCGCCGCCATCGACCGTCAGCAGTGCTTCAGCTGCTGCCTTCGAGATGGGAAGCTCGAATAGCTGTACCGAGCCATCCGCGAACGCCACGTGGATTCCGCGCACTGGCTTGTAGAAGAAACCCGCGCCATATTCGTGGCCGTATTCCTCAGTAGGTGGACTCGTAAGCAACTCGACTGCTTCGTCGAAACTTATGTCTTCGGGCTTGGCCCAGGGAATCTGCTTGTGAGGAGCTTCGATCAGTAGAATCGTGTTCGACGTGCCATCGGTGATTTCACTGAGTTTGCGCCCACGATCGGGCGGCCACATGGTGCGCTCGCCAACGATTGCGAAGTAGTGAGTGTCATTTGTGTCGGAGCGGTACGAGGGACACTGAAAAACATTCTCATATTGGTATTGGGCGACGACCTTCACGTTATTGGGGCTGTCCCACGGTTCGTCGACATTGAATCTGTCAAAGAAATCGGTGGATTCTAGTTGCGGAATCACACGCGTTCTCCAGCTGTGTTCGTGCTTGCTATCTCTGTGTTTTTGCGAGTAAGCAGGGTATTCATTTCGCGCTTCTTCATAGGTTAGGACAGCCAGCGCGAGTTGCTTCATGTTGTTGCGACAGCTGGCGCATTGGAGGGTATTGATATGCCGTTCGCTGAGCGGAAATACAAGCGTCGGTACTAACAGTACGATCCAGATCGCCGCCAGCACGAGAGATTTGTCGACAACATGTTGCTTCTGAAGAAAATAGTGCGACCAAAGTCCGCCTACAATCAAAGCAACAACAAAACCAGCTGTCCCAAACGTCGCCATTGCCGACGCAAAAAGCGCGAATGCCCATAGAATTGCCCAGATGCGGAACTTCATGCTGGTATTTTAGCAGTGAAGTTGCGGTGGGCGCTCCGGCGAGGCGGTTGCCTTTCGGTTATTGCCGAGGGTCTGGTGAATTCGGCTAGAAGATTCACCCAACCGCGGTGTAATGCTCCGCCGGGGTGCAAGAGGTTGCCAAGCGTCAGAACTCGCTCAGCCTTCCACCACTTCTTCCTTCACTGGCCCAACGAAGTGGGGGCTCTTGCCACTCTTGGACAGTTCTTGGGCCTTTTTGTCTGCCTGTTTCTTTTCGTTGAATTCGAACAGTGCGACCCGTTTTAGCGACTGGTTGAACACGCCCCAGAAGGCCTTCAGGCGGACTTCCTTGGCGGCGCGCGAGGCACGCTTTTTGGCTGGCTTCTTCTTGGCCTTTTTTTCCGCCCCGTCCGCGTCGGCGGCCGCCTTTTTCTTTGCGGGAGCCTTCTTTTTGGGGGCGGCTTTCTTGGCCGGAGCCTTCTTTTTTGCGGTCTTTTTCGCCATTACGCCGGTCGTCGGGTAGGAATCTGCCTGTGGAAAAATCGCGGTGGGAAATTAGCTAGGTTGCCAGCATACCCGATTCGACGGGGGCTGACTACCTCAGCGGAGCCCCCCGCCCGACAACGATTCAGGCAAGTTCACAAGCCGTGACGATTAGTGCCGACGGTGACGATTAGATCGTTACGCCGATCGCTCTCGCCCGCAAAGTCAGCCCCGGCTGAAAGTACACCATCGGGCGAAACTGACGGCTGTAGGAGTGTAGCACCGCTCGTTTGCGTGCCCACAGGAAGGTCGTATCGACCATCTCACGAGGCAGGCGACCCTGTTGCACGGCCAACACTACCCGATTGATGAACAGTCGATCGGCGGGAGTGAAGGCCTTCAAGCCCACGAGTAGTTGTTGCCGCAGCGTCACCTGGCGACCGTCCGCCGGTCCGATGTTGCCCGCCTGCTGGGCGTTTAAGCTGGGCACCCGTGAGAGCAACAACGTCACCATCAACGCGACGGCGAGCCAGCCGCCGAGCTTGGAGATCGAAAGAGACCGAGATTTTGCTTGAGTAGAATCGTCCATGACGCGGCTCGAAAAGTTCGGATTGTGGAAAAGAAGAGACGTCGGTGACTTGAGATTTGCACGGATGGGGTGCAGGCCTATTTCAGCGGTCCGACTTGTAGGACTTCCGCTCACTGCGGGCAAGATCAATTGGCGAGCTGCTAGCGAACAAGGCCTATGCGCGATCGTCTGCGCGGCTGTACAGAGGAGTGGTTTTCGTCGTTGTCAAGCAAAAAAAGCGCGCGGCTTACGGAACAAGAGAAACTTCTTTTCGGCACATATTTTGCACCCTGAAAGTTCTCCGATTTCTCAGCACAAAAAAATTCACACAACGCTATTCCGCGGAGTACAATTGCGGTGTAATGTCCCACTTCGACTGCGGTTGAGAGATCACCGCGACCGAAGATAGGGTAGTCAGAAACGAAATCAAAGTTCGCCACCGGCGAACGTTAGGAGTCAAACTTCACGGTCATAATTCCGTCGGGAGGACCAAATTTTTGGATAGGCCCGAGTCGGCAACATGGCAGCGCGCAGCGCTGTTCGACACGCGCCTTTCTTCCAGCGACTCCACACCGTCGCAATTCGACCGGAAGTTTGTTTACAAAAGAGGCCGCATCCCAACCGGGTTGCGGCCTTTTTTCGTTGGACCGGTAGACTTTGGAAGCTCAGCCATCCAACATGCGTAGTTCCTCACTCTGCATCAACTCGCCGGCCACGATGACTTCGATCGGGTTGGGAGTCGGGAGTTTCGGCCGGAGTCCGACCAATAGAATTGCGCCGCAAGCGAGATCGAGCCACTGGTCTCAAACCCGTTAGCTCATCCGTCGAGCGCCTGCGCCGGAAATAATTGCAAAAAGCAGAAGGCACCAGACGGATGGTTCTGGCACGGCGAGAGTGGCCGCGGGATTGATCAGCGCGGTGAGCGACGCATCGTTGCCCTGGTTGCTGGTGAGCAGAATGCTTCCCGGGTTGTACCCGACGAGTGCCGAGATATCGAGAATTCCCGAACTCTCCGTTGCCCTGCCCCTGGGCCCGGTATCGCCAATGAGCACGGGATTACTGCCGTCTGGCTCACTCATCCAAATCTCCCCGGTTGTGAAGTCTTCGTTGATGAAGACCAGTCCGTCCGGGTAGCTGACCCCGTCCAACTCGGTGGGGGCCGTCCAATCGACGTTGTCGGCATCACCCAGGGTACCGTTGGTGGCATCGACGTGATCGTGGATCTTGGTGATCGAGAAGCCCGAGGTCGCGGCGCTGAAGCTACCGCTGCTGAAGTCGAAATCGAAGTCGAACGTGAATACGCCGGAGTCTTGATCCCCCAGGAGGACCTGGGTGGGGTCGCCAGGGCTGGTATCCACGTCTTCCAGTTTGCTGGATAGCAAGGCATCGGCGCGCGTCGTATCGAAACTACCGTCGTTCGATGTGCCTGTGCTTGGCAGCGAATCGTTGAGGTAGTAGTAGCTGCCGTAGGCCAGACCGTTGCGCGCCAGGAACGAGTTGGACGGATTGCCGTCGACGTCTTTGCCCTTTTCCCCGATGTAGAGCTTCATGCGCGTCGTGCCACCGTCGGGAGAAAGCAAGATTGCCACGTGGTCGGTCTCGCCAGTGTCCACCAAAGCCACATTCTCCCACGAGTCGCGGGGCATGCCGCCGAGCCCGCCGGGAGCGCTACCGGCTACGTCGCTGACTTGATAGAAGTCGCGATTGGTCTTGTCCAGCGCAAACAAACGATCGCGAGTCGAGTCGCCGAAAGTCTCCTCGCCGGTCAGGTAGACGTGATCGACGAACCCACGTCCGGCGCCGAAGGTATCAGGCACGTACGATTGGCCAGAGCAGAATCGACTGAAGCTGGTCGTGGTCGTATCGACCGTGTCGGTCCAGGTTTGACCGGCGTTACTCGACCAGCGCTGATAGGCTTGCCCAGCGGATGCCACGAAACGATCCACACCAATGCTGCCCGTATTGATCATGTTCTTGATCGCGGTCTCAAAGTTGGCTGCATCTAGGTTAACTTCGCTGATGGTGGCGTCTCCGATTTCGTGATTGACGAGCACGCTCAGCGTATCTGCGTTACTCTTCCAGGCCCCCAGCCCATCAAAGGTACCAGGCATGGCCCAAGTCGAATTGTCATTGGTGGGATCTTCGCCCACGGAAATCACTTCGAACGCCTTCCAGCCGTTTTGTGGAATGATCCGTGAAGTACCACCATCGATAGCGAGTGCAGAAGAAGCTGCGACGACGGTTACGACCGCGGTCAGACGAGCAGTGAGAGCTCGACGCGTGTTTGTGGACATGGAGTGTGCCTATTTTTTTCCATGCTTCCTTGCCAACAGTGAGAAGCAGAGGATGAGATGAGTGCACTCATTATAGTCGCGCTGCGACAAGAATTGCAGCAGTGCTGCATGCCTATTTTGGGGAAAAATTGCGCCGGAATTGCATTGTATCGATTGGCCTACGGTTTAAAGTTCTCGTAGGGATTCACCGCGTCTGTGGGCTCACTTTCGGTGGTGGGTACCTGACCGGCCAACTCGCGGCCGGACAGAACAACTGGCACTGCGAGCAACAACAAGCACGTGACGGCGCGAGCAGTATTCTTCCAACGATTGGACAACGTACTCGGCACCGGGAACCAACCCGCCGCCACACACATCGCCATCAGGAGTAATGCGGCGTTTAGCAAGGTCAGCTCCGCAAAGAAATGTCCAGTCATCAGCAGCGCGCTGAAGATCACCATCAGCGGTCCGGCAGCGGCATCAGGGCCGCGCTGGGTGCGCACGACCATTGATGCGAGCGTACAACCGGCCAGCGAAGCCGTTAGCACGCCGAGCAGCTGGCCGATCACCAGCGATTTGGCCCCGACCATTGTAATCGCGCTACCGAACGCGACCAGCGTGGCCAGCACAGCGCGCAGTTTTCCGTCATCGCAATCGTCGTCGGCATGTCCTCGACGGACGACCTGCCATGCCAAGAGTATGACCGCTCCGATCCCACCGATCCAAGCGGCAGCTTCGCCGTCGGACCAGCCGCCCAGATCGAAATCAAATTCAGGGCCCAAACTGAACGGCAGGTATTTGCTGCCGTAGACCATTCGCCAAGGAACAAATACGCACAGGGCGGTCCGTAGCAACCAGCCAACCACAGGGCCCAGCTTGCCCAGCGCCGCGAGCGCGTCGGGCAGCACGGCAAGCAAGCCCAGCAGCGGCACCCAGTGTTGAGCTTCGCTGGCGTTAAAACTCTTGGCCAGCGCCGCCACGAACTCAAAGTTCCGCGGATCGTAAGCCCAATGGGCGCCCGCTGCTTCCAGCTCGCCGCGCTGCAACAGCGCGGCGGCTCCCAGGTCGCGAGCGCTCAGTGTCCAATGCCCGGCCAGGTAACCCAGCAATACCGACGTTCGCCACGCGCTGGCTGCCTTGCCGGTCGCGCGCCAAACGATCGCCATCGTCGCGCACGCACAGATGGCGGGAACGATGCCACCCCACAGCAAGTCAGGGCCTTCAAGCATGACACGCCCTCAATTCGTCCGTGGCGTTCACCGCGTTGCAGTGCCAGAACCGTCGGCACCCTGCCGCAGACCTTCGAAGCTGATCGTCACCGCCACTTCGTCGCCGATGTTCGGGAGCATGTTTGTCATCCCGAATTCACTCCGCTTGAGTGTCGTCTGACATGAGAAGCCGGTTCGGTATTTTCCAAACGGGCCTTTGCCTTCGCCGAGCTTCTTCAGCGGCAGCACAATCTGTTTGGTCACCCCATGCATCGTGAGGTTGCCAGTGACATTGTGCGTCTGTCCACTTGGACCAGGTTGTGGCAGTGCTTCGACCTTGGTGCTCACGAACGTAATGTGCGGGAATTGGCTAGCATTGAAGAAATCGGCATTGCGCAAGTGGTCGTCGCGTGCTTTGTCGTTGGAATCGATACTCGCCGTTTTGATGAGCAGCTGAAACTTGCTGGCTGCCGGATTAGCGCTATCCCAGGTGAACTTGCCCTCGGCTTCGTTGAATCGACCGTACGTGTAGCTGTAACCCAAGTGGCTAATACCAAATAGAATCGAAGTGTGCGACTTGTCGAGCATGTACTGCGCGGAGTACGCAGCGTTGGTGGTCAGCAGCACAGCACCCAAAGCGAGGCCAGCAGCAAATCGGATTCGGAAGCAATTCATCGTGACGTTCCTTCTGGAGAGAGCGATGGGACAATAAAGTGGGCAGGCCGTCATTAAAGGCTCTGTGTGACGACCAAGTCTGTGAAATCGCCCACGTTGTGGTGGCGGCTGGGCCGCCATTGCTCGGACATTCTATGCCAAATCCGACGGCCTGACACGGGCGATAGCACCGCGGAGGCGGGGCTGAAATAGCTTCTATGCCAGCGTCGAATCGGATATGATATTGAATACAAGGCTGTTAGGCTTTGCCAGGTTTCCTGGCCACCTCAAGTTGTACGGTCTCGGCACTCAAGTCCTTAGTAGCTCAGCTCGCATAGGAATTTCAATTTCATGAACATGCACTTAGGGAATTTCCTACTGCTTGCGCAAGACCCAGCAGCGCAGGATGCCGGGCGGGGGCCACTCGAGTGGTTCTTGCTAGGCGTCTTGGTGATCGCAGCGCTGGTCTTGCTCGCGTTTGGTCTGTTCTTTTTGCGTTACTTTTCGCTGTGGCTACAGGCCTTTATGTCCAACGCCAAAGTGAGTCCCTTCGATCTGGTCGGGATGGGCCTTCGGCAGGTGAATCCACGGGTGATTGTCGATGCGAAAATCATGGCGATGCAAGCGGGTGTGGGCACCGACCCCGAGACCGGCATCACCACCAGACGCGTGGAAGCTCATTATCTAGCCGGTGGCGATGTGCCACGAGTGATTAACGCGATTATCGCTGCCCAACGCGCTGACATTGATCTGGACTTCGATCGCGCGGCGGCCATCGATTTGGCCGGACGCGATGTGCTCGACGCGGTGCGCACCAGCGTCTACCCGAAGGTGATCGACTGCCCCGATCCCGACAAGTCGGCCAAAACCACCTTGAGCGCCGTTGCGAAGGATGGCGTCGAGCTGCGCATTCGTGCCCGCGTCACCGTGCGTACCAACTTGAGCCAACTCATCGGTGGCGCGACGGAAGATACGATCATCGCCCGCGTCGGCGAAGGTATCATTACCTCGATCGGATCAGCCAAGAATCACAAGGACGTGATGGAGAATCCTGATCGCATTTCCACTGCCGTGCTGGCGCGCGGCCTCGATCATGCCACGGCGTTCGAGATCGTTTCGATTGACATCGCTGACATCGACATCGGCGAGAACATTGGTGCCCGTTTGCAAGCCGATCAAGCGGAAGCCGACACGCGCATGGCCCAAGCCCTCGCCGAAGGTCGTCGAGCGAACGCGGTCGCGACCGAACAGGAAATGAAGGCGAAGGTCGCGGAGAATAAGGCGACCGTGCTGTTGGCCAGAGCCGAGGTGCCAAAGGCGATGGCCGATGCCTTCCGCGAAGGCAACATGTCCGCCAGTGACGCCAACGGTATACCTTAGGCGGCGTCGTTCGCACATCTGGAGTGGGGCCCAGCGAGAGATCAATCATGGACCTAACTGGACCACTCCGTTTTGATCGCTGGTCGGCACTTGTCACGGTCTTGCTATGTGGGCCATGCGGCAGTGGTGGTGTCATGGCAGAGAGTGCGAACTCGGTTCAGGCGTTGATCGATCGAGGTGCTTTTGCCGAGGCGGAAGCATTGCTCCGGGCGAAGGTTGCTGACACCCAGGCTCCGATTACTGAGGGAGCTGCGGTGCAGCTTGAGATTCTGCGACGGACGCGACAAGATTTTCCGCTCGACGAACAACAAGTGCTGGCACAGGTGCGCAAAAGCATTCCGGATGCCACGCTGGACGATCTGGCAAAATGGCGGGCCGCGAAGCAATTGCAATCGCGCGTCATCGACGGGCAGGTTCGCTACTTTCGCCGTGCCGTCTCAAACCTTTATCGATTCAGCGAAGAAGCTAAACAGCGAAAGGATGCGCAGGTCGAGCCGGCGAAAGCTGCTGCTAAGCGGTTTGATTTGACGGAGCACGTGGCCGAGCTTGTCGCGCTGGCTACCGCGACAGAGCAAATCGAGATTTACCCCGTGCATCACCGCGTCAGCTACCAACTGTCGGTCAAGCCGCAAAATCCGCGAGTAATGCCGGGTGCCGTGGTTCGAGCCTGGCTCCCCTTTCCGCAAGACTATCGACAGCAACGCGATGTAAAGCTGATTGACAGCCACCCACCGGTGACCACGATAGCGGAAAACGGCGCGCCGCATCGGACGCTCTACTTCGAGCAAACCATCGAAGATGCGAGCGAGGTCCCGAGTTTTCGCGCGGAATTTGAGTTCGTCACCAGCGCGTACTGTCCGAAGATCGACCCGTCTCAGGTGGAGCCTTACGACACTGGCGGTGAGTTGTATCAAAAATACACAGCGGAACGACTACCGCATATCGAGTTGTCGACAACGGTTCGCAAGCTGGCGGCCGAAATCATCGGCGACGAGACCAACGCGCTAGAGAAGTCGATTCGCATCTTTCGCTGGGTCTCCAAGCAGATCCCCTGGTGCGGCGAGATGGAGTACTGCACCATTCCGAGCCTCTCGGCCAAAGGGCTGCAGACCCGACGAGGCGATTGTGGCGTGCAGGGGATGACGTTCATCACGCTTTGTCGCGCGGCGGGAGTGCCGGCTCGTTGGCAATCGGGTTGGGAAACCAAGCCGGGGCAAGAAAACATGCACGACTGGTCGGAGATCTACGTCGAGCCGTGGGGCTGGCTGCCAGTTGATGCCTCGTACGGAGTGCGTGAACATGACGATCCGCGTGTGCAGAATTTTCTTTGTGGGCACATGGACCCTTACCGAATGATCGTCAATCTCGATTACGCTCGGCCGTTGCAGCCGGAAAAGGTCAGCTTCCGAAGCGAGCCCAACGATTTTCAGCGTGGTGAGATCGAAATCGACGGACACAATCTCTACTTCGATGAGTGGACGTGGCAGTTTGACGTCGAGACGCAGCCGTTGGTGACGTCATCGGAACAACGTCGGTGACTCACACCGCTTGATTACTGTGCCGGAAAAGCATATTTGAACCAGAGCTGTTCGTACTTGTGTTCCGGCTTGGTCTGCAGCTGCCATTTCTCATCGAGATAGGCGAGCTCAAACTCAGCTTTGCTCTCCATCGTCCGAGGCTCGACGGCGGAAGCGAACGCTTTGGGTGCGTTGGGATCAGTTCCTGGGACTTCGGTGAGATTCTCCGCTGCTTCCGACTCCTCGGCCAGCAGATCTTCAAAACCGGCCTCATTTTGGGATTCAGGTTTCTTCTCTGCGATGTTGTTCTTGGGTTTTCGCTTGCCGTGGATAAATTCTGTTTCTGTCGTGATGGTGACCTTGGCTGTGTAGTAGCTGGTCGTACCGTTGGGGGCGATCACTTCGTAGTCCATGCTGCGCTGGGTAAACATCCCGTCGGCAGTGCTCGGGCGCGAGAGTCGCAGCGCTCGTTCCAGCCGCTTCATGCCCCACTCAAATTCCACGTCCGGGTTTCTTTGCGCTGCGACCGCAGGTGCTTTCGATTGGCCGCCTAAAGATCCGCCGCAGCCGGGAAGCACCAGCACGACGGTAACAAGTAACAGGAGGTCGACGATCGCGCGAGTTGGTCGACGGGTCGCGCACTTGGAATGCCGAGGTGAAGAAAGATGTTCTGCGGGGCGCGACATGCTGGACGATTCGATAGTAGGCAGGGTACGAGCCACACGCCCGCATTGTCTGGCGAGTTACACACGCAGCGCGAAATCACTCCGTCGCGAATGGGTCGTCCGCGAAAGGATCGTCGGCGAACGGATCATCTTTGGCAGGAGATGACGCGGGGGGTGAGCTAGCCTCGCCAAAGGGATCTTCGTCGCTGGCCATTTCGGCGCTGGCGGGCATTGCCTGGTTCGATTCAGTTGGGCCAAGTCGGAAATCCGCCATTGCGACCGACGGATCGTGTGGGACTTGTGATGTGCCGACGCTTCCGCGCGAACCCAGCCATTGGCCAAGCGCGAAAAACAGCTGTCCGGCGGGTGCGGCATCTGCGACAGTCGGGGTGAGAGTTGGTTTCGCGACGAGGGTGGATTGGCCGGTCGCTGGAACGGCGCCAAAGGGATCATCCTCGTCGACCTCTTCTTCGCTGTCTTCGCTTCCGGACGAATCCTCTTCCGACGACCCAGTATCTTCATCCATCGATTCTCCAAACGGATCATCGTCGGAGTCCGAACCTTCGCCAAACGGATCATCGTCGGAATCCGAGCTTTCGCCGAATGGGTCGTCGTCGCTCTCGGAACTCGACTCGCCGAACGGATCGTCCTCCTCGTCGGAGGAAGATTCGCCGAACGGGTCATCGTCAGCAGGCGCCTCCTCTGCGGAGTCTTCCGATTCCATTTCCTCGTCGGCGGACTCGCCAAAGGGGTCGTCCTCCGCAGGTGCGGTCTCCTCGCTTTCGCCGAAGAGATCGTCCTCTGCAGGTGCGGACTCCTCGCTTTCGCCGAAGGGATCGTCGTCGGCCGGTGGGGAATCCTCGCTCTCGCCAAAGGGATCGTCACTCTCGGCTGCAGGCTCCTCGGATTCGCCGAACAGATCGTCGTCGGTGTCCGTTGCGGCTGGCTCGGTCATTTCTTCGGCCGCTGGGCTGGCACCAAACGGATCATCGTCGCTGGGAGTGGGTGCGGGCAACTCTCCGAAAGGATCCGCTTCTGCGTCTGTGGGCGCGGGCGTTGCGCTTTCGGTTGGGCTACCAAACAAATCATCGTCGTCGGCCGGCGTGACCGGCGCGGGCGCGCCAAATGGATCGGCATCGTCGGCCATCGTGCCAGAACCGAGTGGAGACGGCTGTGCAGGCGTTGGCGCGGCGGGCTGGGGGGTCGCCAGGTTTTGCGTCGGCATCGGTTGCGGGGCGGCACCTACGCCAGCTGGAGCCGGCTTGGTACCCGAACCCGGTAAGGCAGGTGTTTGCAGTACGGAGCCCGCCGGTGGTACCTGCGGAGGCTGCACAGGTTGGTTGAGTGGTAGGGTGGATTCCTTCCGCAGCACCTCTGGTGCCCGCTGTCGAAGTTGCTCGTAACGTTGGAGCGTTTGCTGTCGCCCTTGTTGCACGCGATCCAGACGCGCCTGGCGACGAAACTGTTCGAGAGTTCGTCGCGAGGGGCCTTGCACGCGCTGCAACGCGCGCCCGATCGAGTGTTGCACTCCTGGGTTGCGAGCCTCGTAGGTGGCACCGATGCGCATATCATTTTCAGCCTCGAACTGACGACCCTGCCCGAGACGGAGAATGGCGCGAAAGTAATACGGGCGGGGGTCGGTCGAGCCCGCCTGAATGACTTCGGTGAAGTACTGCTCAGCTTGCGGACTATTTCCAGCGAAGTACGCGTGAACACCACGTCCGTAAACGGCGGTCAGGGCTGCGGACGATTGTGCGGCCGCCGACGTTGGGGCCAGCAGGCAACCCAGCGCGAGGCACACGCCGAACAGGCGGAGACTCAGATCCTCAACAAGAGAACCGGAGGAAGTAGATTTTGAGCAGACGGCCATGTCTTGCTTGTGGATGCAAAAAGATTTCATAGCACGCAGCTCCCAAATAACGGAAATGCTGAACAGCAACTTCACAACAAAGAAACACTATACTAACTGCGACAAGATTCAAGAACAATAAACGGAACGCAGATCGGCCGACCTATAACTTCGCGTTCTGTGACTGGAAGCCTTCGATTTTCTGTCGGATTTCGTCGAACACGGCTCGTTCCAGCTGAGGCAAGAGACTTTCTTCGAAACCATGCTTCTTGGCTTGCTGCCAAGCGGACATCGCGGATTGCCCGTCACCGGCGAGAATGCAGGCTTTTGCCAGATGAAAGTACTTCACCGGATCGTCGCTGGTGGAGAGGGCGAGAGTCATGTCCTCAATCGCCAGGTCATATTTTTGTTGCGCGATACGGACGACCGCTCGCGTGTCGAGCATGTCTTCCACGGGTCCAAAGGTCTCAATCGCCTCGTTGACCATCTGCTCGGCTTCATCGACTCTCCGTTCGAGCAATCCAAGCTGGAACCCGAGGTTGTTCTTCGCGAGCGCTCGATACGACGTCGTCAAATCACTGCGGCTCAGGACTTTTTCGTAGGTCTTGATGCTGTCGTCGTATTTTCCCTGAGTCTGGTAGGCCTCCGCCCGGGCGAGCTGGCGAGTGACCGAATCAGGATCGTCTCGCAATCCATAGCTGAGCATTTGATCCACGACCTTGTCATACTTGTCGCCGTGCTCATCGCGACGGGTATTAATCATGCGAGTAGCAATCTGAATCACGGCATCCGTACGATCTTCGAGAAGACGCTTCATGAGGTCGACCGCCTTGTCACAATCGCCGTGGGCTGCGTGGAAGGCGGCAAGTTCGAAATTCCTGCTCGGATCAAATCGGGCGATGGTCGTGTACAATTGCTCGGCCAAATCGTAGGCACCGTATCGTTCCGCCAATTGGGCAATATTGAAAACCAAGGCCCGTTGTTTGGCGTTCAGGGTCGTTTGGTTCTTCGGAAGTAGCGCGCTCAGTAGTCGCACAAGTTCCGCCTGATTTCCGCTTTCAGCAGCCAACTGCGCGCTGAGCTGAACGATCGCGGGATTGCTGGGATCAACTTCACGCAGTCGATCGATTGCGCGCTCCGCGCTTCTGAACTCGCCGTGTTCGATCAACAGGTTGATCTGCGTTATTCGAACGCTACTATCATCGGAATAGTCTGAGACCAAATCGCGAAGCAGAGATTTCGCTTTATCCCACTCGTCCGTTTTGCTGAGAATACTCGCCAGCTGAATACCACCCTGCCTATTTAGTCGCCCTTCGTCGTGCAGTTGCGTGAGTACGTTCTTGGCCTCAAGTAAGGATTTGGGATCTTCGCGAGAAATCAGAATATCTGCCAACAACGAAGCTTCTGCGGTATTCAGCGTATCGCCTGCAGCACTTTGACGCAGCAGGCGTTCGGCCTTCAGCGAGTTCTGATAATCTTTCCCGGTGGACAGAATCGCCGCCGCTTTGCGTCGCGCCCATACGACGTTGGGATCTGTCGCTTCAACGATTCCGTCGTTGGCAGCTTTCAAGATTCGATTGATATACACCGCGGCTTTGCCGATGTTGGCTTCATCCTTCTGCGACCACAGCAGATAGAAATCGGCAATCCGTCGAGCTGCTCCGAGGTTGGCCTCCTGGGTGCCATAGGAAGCGAGATAGATCGCTTCAGCACGTTGCCATTGCGATTGCATTTCATAGAACTTACCGGTGAGTAGCGGGAGGATCTCAGGATCGCATGACAAGTGCGCCTGTCGCATGAGAGATTCGACTTCGTCAAATCGATTTTCTTCGATGTGCAGTCCAACAAGTCGAATCCAACTATCTGCGTCTGAAGGGTTGACCTCCAAGGCGGCGCTCAGAGAGCGGATGGCTTCATCCAACTTTCCGGCTTGCTGCGCGATTCTTGAATACCAAAGCTGGGTGCTCGCATTAGTCGTTTGAGTTTTGGCTAGTTCCTGCGCGGCCTCGAATCCACCGGGAAGGTCGCCGTTGTTGATCAAGATCTCTGCGTGCTTTCTGCCCAAGACCTGTCCCCGAAGTTCTTTTCTCAGTAGCTTCATGCGCTCCAGCGCCTGTTGGTAAAGACCCCGTTCGGCGAGCAGCTTAGTTTGCACCGCGACGACACCGGCGCGTGCCGGACCCGAATCCAACGCACTATCAAAGTGCTGGAGTGCCAGGTCGATATCCTCGCCTAGCAGCAACAGAAGTTGGCCGTACGTGACGTGCAGCTCGTGCCAGTCAGAACGCGTCTGCAGAGCGCTGTCTAGGAGTGCTCGCGATTTTGCAAGTTCGTCCCGGCCGATCTCGCGTCGTCCATACTGATTGATCCGCCGCCGAACCTCGGTGAGGATGTAGTTTGGATGGGTCTTGCTTCCGACGTACTCCAAAATGCGCTCTTGGGCAGTATCCATGGCTTGAGGATTGCGCTCACGGACTGCTAAGTCGAACAGATGCATGCGTAGGGGCAAGCTGTTGGGGATTAATTCAATGAGTTGCTCATAGTAGCCGCGTGCGTCCTCGAACTTGCCTAGTCTCTCGAACCTCGATCCGAGCAATTCGTAAAGTTGCAAGGTAGTGGACTCGTCGAGCGCGTTTTCGCCGGTGAGATTCTTGGCTTCCGTTTCCAGTTCCCGCAGTTGTTGCCCGACGTCCTCGGCATTCAGCGCCACTAGCAGGTCAGCGCGCTGAGTGATCGAGCGTAACGATTTACCCCAGGTCTTTTCGAGATCGTCGAGCAGCCTCATGGCGGCGGGTGCGCCTTGATTGGGATCGGAAAGCACGAGGAGAATCGCCGCGTACTTGATGTTGATTTTGTCCTGTTCGGTAAGATTCTCTGTGTCACGCCGCGCCTTGCGGATCAGCTCAGTCGCATCTTTGTACCGTCCTCTGCGGATGAGGATCTTGGCACGTACGAGCATGGTCGCGGCATCGCTAAGCTCTCGTTCCTCACGAATCTGTTCCACGAGTTCATCGACTGCTGCCCAGTCTTGTTCGTTTTCGGGCAGTTCCAACGTCTTAATTACGAGATCGTCGAGTTGGACTCCATCGCTCTCGACTTGGCCCATTCTGGCACGCACGCGCTGTCTGCCTTGCTGGGCAACAGAGTGTTCTGGAAAGTTCTGCAGTACCTTTTCGTAAACTCCCAACGCGAGATCGCTCATGCCCTGGCGTTCATAGCTGAGCCCGAGCATCGTGGCGGCCATGGTTTGATAGCGCGGGAAGTTGATCAGCAACGGTTCGACTCGTTTGAGCTTCTTGGAAGCTGATGCCCAATCTTCCTTCGTGTACGCAAGGCGGCCGTGTTGAAAGTCGATGATCGGCTGGACGCGAGCGAGATTGATTCTCGTGAGCCGCTCGATTTCCTCCGTGATGCCATCGAAATCTTTCTGACTCAGCAGGAGGTCGATTTTGTAGAGCACCAAGTCAATTCCCTGGGTCTTGTTGAACTTGGTAATGCCCTCGTCGACCGTTTCAAGCGCTACATCGGTCTTCCCCAGGTTTTGCTGGGCTTGCGCCAGCAGTCGATAGAACAGGACATTATCTGGGTGTTCTGCGATGCCTTTGGTAGCGAATTCGAGGGCGGTTTCCGGATTCGGTAGCGAGGATTCGTACTCTTGGCGGGCTTCGTCCAACGCTTCTTTCGCTTCGGTATAGCTTTGCTGATCGGCTTCGCTGGCCCGGTTCATGCGCTGCGAGATGCTGGAGGCGACCGTTGCCACTGCATCGTCAAAGCTGCCACGTACTGTTTGAAAGTTTGCTTTGGCCTCCTCGTAGCTAGGCTTGGAAGCTTCGAATTTGGACAGCGCTTCTTCGAACTGCAGTTTGGCCTCCTTGTATTCCGGGCTGTCAGCCACCTTCTCGGAGATTGCTTCCACCGCGTCCTCAAAACTAGTAATCGCTTCCACGTAGTCGATCTTCGCGCTGGGGTACTTTGGATCGGCAAGCGCGATGAGAGTTTGACGCGTCAGAATCTTGTCGTTGGTGGGGTCAAGCTCGTAGGCCTTGTTCAGGAATTCCAGGGATTCGTCGTACTGTTTTTCTTCAGCAAGAAAGTTCGATTTGTGGAGATGAGCTTCCGCAGAGTCAGGATTGGCCGCCACCATCTGCTCAATCACTTTTCCAGCCAGTTCCGCATCCTTGTCGCGTGTCAGCAGCACTTGCGACAGCAGCACGTAGACTTCGGGTTCGCCTTGCAGCGACGCCTTCTCAGGATCGAATTCCCCAGTAGCGCTGTCATAACCAAGTAGTGCTAGTCCTTCTCGGCGGACTTCATCGAACTTCTTGGCGGCAAAGAGCGAACGAATTAACATGCCATTGAGTTCAGACCTCAGCGCGGGGTCTTGAGGATTCTCGGCCAGCAACTCTCTAACGAGGCGTTCGCCCTCCTGGGGATTGGTGATTTTCGCCAACTCCCGGCGCAAGTTCGAATCGGCGGTCTTGCGTACAGTTTGCGTGAGCACGCGGTAGGCGTGATATCGCGACTCGTCGCGCACATCCGGCTCCTTAATCACGTCGACAGCGCAATTTGCCAACTTGATACGTACTTCCTCTTCATCAGGACGGAGTTGCACGTATCGGAAGAAGTTCCGAAAGGCTTCTAGCGAATCGCCGTCGGCCAGCGCTTCTTCAGCCTTCGCAATGAACTGGCCTGCTTTTCGCTCGACTTGCCACGACCAGACAAAATAGGAAGTGACGGAAAGTACGAAGCAGCCGACGAAGAAGCCAATCAGCCAGTGATAGTTAATCCGATAGCGTTGCATGTCGAGAATCCGATGATTGAGGTCAGCGCTGCGAGCGCCGCTGGCAGCGTGACAAGAATAAGCGTTAGATAATGCGGCGGGTGACCGGCATGGGAAAACACATGTGTGGGCGGCGGCGAAACGTTGTCGCCCCGCTCAGGACGCGCCTCGTTGATTGGCCCTACTTCATAACGTGGTCAATTGGTGACGGGAGGCTATATTGACCGGGTTGGATTCTCGCTCTCGCGATCGCCAGTGCGGCGAATCCTCGGTCGTGCCAGTCCTTGCTAGCGCCCACGATCATTGTCGCGCTGGACGACATTCAGTGGGCGAAAAATAGCGTTTTTCGCCGACGAACCGACCACGCTTCCACATTCATCCTATCCCCGGCAGCGGGTGTGTCAACGACGCCTGTGGACCCTAGGCCCGCTAATCAGAAAAGTCGGATTTTTTGCTATCAGACAGCGCCGGTTAGCCGTGTTAGAGCAATTGGAATTCGTGGTGGACAACCCCACTGGCTGGACCGCCGCGCGACCGGGAATCGAGCAAAGTGACGAGCACGAGATCAGCGAACCAAGGCGAACCCAGCCCGTGCGGCCACGCTCCCATTGGCAGGGATATCGCGTGCTCTGGACGGTACGCTAAGATTGCGGTTAGGCAAGTTGAGGAAAGTGTTTCGAAAGGCGGCCAACGGATGAGCGGCGAATCGTCCACCAAGCTAGAATCCGTCTTTGCGGCCCGCGACATCACCAAAGTCTATCACATGGGCGAAGTCGACGTGCACGCGCTGCGGGGGGTCGACATCGATCTGTACGCCGGGGAATTCGTTGTACTCTTGGGGCCTTCGGGTAGCGGAAAAAGCACGTTGCTGAACATCTTGGGCGGGCTCGATTCGCCCAGTTCGGGGACCGTCTACTATCGGGGACGCGAGTTGACCGACTTCGACGATGCGGGGCTCACGCGGTATCGACGCAACCACGTGGGCTTTGTGTTCCAGTTCTATAACCTGATTCCCAGCCTCACTGCACGCGAAAACGTCGGCTTGATCACCGAAATCGCTAGCAATCCGATGAAACCGGTCGAAGCACTCGGGCTGGTCGACCTAGCCGATCGCGTCGATCACTTTCCCGCCCAGATGTCGGGCGGAGAGCAACAACGGGTGGCGATCGCCCGCGCTGTGGCCAAGCAGCCCGACGTGCTGCTCTGCGACGAACCGACTGGTGCCCTCGACGTCCAGACGGGCGTGCTGGTGCTAGAGGTCATTCAGAGAATCAACCGCGAACTGGGGACCACCACGGCAGTCATCACGCACAACGCCGTGATCGCCGACATGGCTGATCGCGTGATTCATTTATCGGGGGGAAAGATCACCGGCGTGGAAACGAACACGACAAAGCGCGAGGCGTCGGAATTGACGTGGTAGGAAAAGAAAATGACGAACTACCCAATCACGAATGAATGACAGAGGCTCGAATGACGAAAGGTCCGATTTTGCGCTTAGGCATTCGTACTTCATTAGTCATTAGGAGTTTCGTCATTGGTCATTTCCCGCCGGACTCAAAATTGAGCTAGCCATGCTTTCGCTCGATCGCAAAATGCTCCGTGATCTCTGGCAAATGCGAAGCCAGGCGGTGGCGATCGCGCTGGTGATGGCCTGTGGCATTGCCACGTTCTTGCTATCGCAGAGCATGATGCACTCGCTAGCGCTCACCCAGAAGACGTACTACGAACGCTATCGCTTTGCAGACGTGTTTGCTTCGCTCAAACGAGCTCCCGAATCGCTATCGGATCGGCTGCGGGAGATTCCGGGCGTCGGGCAGGTGCAAACGCGGATCGTCGTGAATGTGAATCTCTCCATCCCTGGGTGGGACGAACCTGCGTCCGGCAAATTGATCTCGTTGCCCGAACTGCACCGTCCGCGGCTGAATCAGCTCTATTTTCGCAAGGGACGCTGGCCCACTCCGGGACGGGATGATGAGGTGCTGGCGAGCGAGGCGTTCTCCCAAGCAAATGATTTGCGCATCGGAGATACCATCTCCGCGGTGATTAACGGCCGACAGAAGAAGCTGCGTATCGTCGGGATCGCGCTGTCGCCGGAATACGTCTATGAGATAAAACCTGGCGATCTGCTGCCCGACAATAAGCACTTCGGTGTGTTCTGGATGAACTACGAAGCGCTCTCGATCGCCTACGACTTGGACGGAGCATTTAACGACCTATCGGTATCGTTGCTGCACGGGGCGTCGCTCGAGGAAGTGATCGCACGCGTGGACGATCTGATTGAACCGTACGGCGGTCTGGGTGCCTACGACCGCGACGATCAGCCCTCGCACAAGATTCTCGACAGCGAAATCGAACAGAACCGCACGATGGGTTTGTTCGCGCCGACGTTGTTCCTCAGTGTCGCCGCCTTTTTGCTTAACGTCGTGATGACGCGGATGATCAACACGCAGCGTGAACAGATCGCGGCACTCAAGGCGTTCGGATACTCGAATCTCGAGGTCGGTGCGCACTACTTAAAAGCGGTGTTGATTATCGTAACGGGTGCGCTAATCGTGGGGATTCCGCTGGGTATCTGGTTCGGACGCGAAGTGACCGAGATGTACGCCAAGCTGTTTCACTTCCCCGAGTTTACGTTTCGCATTTTGCCAAAAGTGTTGCTGACGGCGGCCGGGGTGGCGCTTGCTGCTGCGGTGCTAGGCACGTTGGGCTCAGTGGTGCGAGCGGTACGGCTCCCGCCGGCCGAGGCGATGCGCCCTGAACCACCAACCGGCTACGGACCAACTTTGGTCGAGCGTCTGGGGCTCGGTCGTCTGATTCCGCCGGTGGCGCTGATGGTCGTTCGTCAGTTGGAGCGTCATCCACTCAAGACGACGCTGTCGACGATTGCCATCTCAATGGCCGTAGCCGTCCTGGTGATCGGCAACTTCATGCAGGACGCGGTCGACTACATGATGGCTGCCCAGTTCCACTGGGTACAGCGGTACGATATGTCCGTGTCGACGACGGACACGGTCGCTGATCGTGCGATCTATGAGCTCGCCAGCCTGCCAGGCGTCTTGCAGTGCGAGCCCAACCGTAGCGTTTCGGTACGGATGCGAGCCGGACCTCGACACCGGCGGGTGGGAATCATGGGCATTCGTGCGGATTCCGATCTATTTGGCCTAGTCAGCATGGACGGGCAACAAGTTCCGCTTCCTCCTGGCGGATTGCTAGTCTCTCAAACGTTGGCCGACATTCTCCAAGTTGGCGTCGGAGACTGGGTGCAGCTGGAGGTATTGGAGGGCAAGAAACCGGTGCGTCAGGCGATGGTGGCCGGCACGTTGCAAGATTTCGCCGGCCTGTCCGTGTACATGGAACTGGACGCATTGCGGCAATTGATGCGCGAAGGCCCCGTTGTGACCGGCGCTCATCTGATGATCGATCCCAACTATCAGACCGCGCTGTATCGAGAGCTGAAAGAGACTCCCCAAATCGCTGCAGTAACGGTCAAGCAACATGCGGTCGACAGCTTCGACAAGACCGTGGCCGAAAGCATGCGCGTGATGAAATCAATCAATCTGATCTTCGCCTGTGTGATCGCGATCGGCGTGGTCTACAATAGCGCCCGCATTTCACTGTCGGAGCGGAGCCGCGAGTTGGCGACACTGCGCGTGGTTGGGTTCACTCGCGGCGAAATATCGGCGATTCTGTTGGGGGAATTAGCGGTGGTCACTCTGGCGGCACTTCCAGTGGGGCTGGTGCTTGGCCGGGGCTTCGCCTGGTGGATGATATCGGCCTTGGATCAAGAGGTGTTTCGCTTTCCGTTTGTGATTAGCAATGGCACGAACGCGTTCGCTGCCAGTGTGGTCCTGGTAGCATCCGCCGTTTCAGGCCTGATCGTCCGACGACGGCTCGACCAGTTGGATCTGGTGGCCGTACTGAAATCGAGAGAGTAATCAACCTGTTGAGTTCGTTCATGAAATCCTTTATCAGGCGGCTGATCACAATCCTGTTTGTTGCTGGGGTGCTGGGCGCGATCGTCTATGGGCTCATGCCGCAGCCGGTCGATGTCGATCTGGCCAGCGTGCAGCAGGGATCGATCCGCGTCACGGTCGATCAAGATGGCAAGACGCGGATTCGCGAGAAATACGTCGTCTCGGCACCCCTGGCGGGTCGCTTGCTGCGGATTGAGCTCGAACCGGGCGACGAAGTAATCGCCGGAGACACGGTGCTCGCTTCTATCGAGCCGCGCGATCCGGAGCTGCTCGACGCGCGCACAATCGCCCAAGCCGAGGCACGCGTGAAGGCTGCTCAAACGGCAGTGGAGAAAATGGAGGACATTCTGGAAGAAAGGGCGGCGGCGCAAGAGTTTGCAGAGTCGGAGCTGAAGCGGGTCCGCGATGCGCGCTCCAAGAGTCCGCGGTCGGTGTCGGCCAGCGAAGTCGAGAGCAAGTTGATGCAATATCGGACGCAGGCGGCGCTGTTGCGCACGACGCGTCACAATCAGGAAATCGCTGAGTTCGAACTCGACCAAGCGCAGGCGGCGCTGATTCGTTCACGACCACAATCTGCCGAGGGAACCGCACCATCGGGTGATGCTAACGGCTGGAATTTCATCATTCGTGCTCCAACTGACGGGCGAGTGCTGCGTGTGTTTCAGGAGAGCACTGCCGTGGTCACCAGTGGCACTTCGCTGCTGGAACTGGGCGACCCAACCGACCTGGAAGTCGAGATCGACGTCCTCTCCCGCGACGCGGTGAAGATTAAGTCCGGTGCTCAGGTGCTGCTGGAACACTGGGGCGGTGAGAAGACCTTGCAGGGTCGTGTACGCCTGGTCGAGCCGTCTGCCTTTACGAAAATCTCGACGCTCGGGGTGGAAGAACAACGCGTCAACGCGATTGTCGATTTGGTCGATCCGCCGCAAGATCGCACGCAGCTGGGGGATGGATTTCGCGTCGAAGCGCGTATTGTCGTCTCGGAGGCGACCGACGTGCTGAAAACGCCGACCAGTTCCCTGTTTCGGATTGGTGAGCGATGGGCCGTATTTCGGGTAGTTGAGGGTGTCGCCCTCGAAACGCCCGTCAAATTGGGTATGCAGAACGGGCTCGAAGCGGAAGTACTGGATGGCTTGAGCGTCGATGATCAAGTCGTCGTCCATCCGGGAGACGACGTTACCGACGGCGTGACCGTGGTGGCTCGTTGACAAGCAACCTCGTCCCGTGAAAATGGACGACGTAAATCAGTCCCACTCCCGTGCAGAGATGGGCTAGTGGCGGGTCAATGCGACTTAGCAAACCGTCCCCTCACCTCTCCCCGTTGGGGTCGAGGAACTGCCGGTCTCCGTCCCCCAACCTTATCAGGCAACTCATATCATGTCCGAAAGCAACTCTCCGCTGGTGGGCGTGATCATGGGCAGCAAGAGCGATTGGCCCACGATGAGCGAGGCGGCTAAAGTGCTGGACGAATTCGGAGTGGCGGGCGAGTGCGAGATCGTCTCGGCGCATCGTACGCCAGAGTGGATGGCCGAGTACGCCCAATCGGCCGAGCAGCGCGGACTGCAAGTGATTATCGCCGGCGCGGGCGGCGCCGCACATCTCCCTGGCATGGTCGCCTCGATGACGGTCTTGCCGGTGTTAGGTGTGCCGGTCGAAAGTCGGGCGCTCAAGGGGATGGACTCGTTGCTATCGATCGTACAGATGCCCGGTGGCGTACCCGTTGGCACGCTCGCGATTGGCACCTCTGGGGCGAAGAACGCGGCCCTGTTGGCCATTCGAATTCTGGCGACGACCCGGTCTGAGCTGCGCGAAAAGTTGCACGACTTCATGAAGGAACAGGCCGACAACGTCCGTGGCGACAAATTGCCGCCTTATGACGAGCCATTTTGATTCTCGTATGTCACCACGAAGGGGTAGGAACAGCAGAATGATGAACAAGGAATTTCCAATACTGAAGGTCTTCTGAATCCGACTTCTGAGTTCGTAATTCCTTGCTCATGATTCGATATTCCCTGCCAGTTTCAGGTCCTGCTGCAGCGCGATGACAAAAACAATCCTTCCCGGAGCGACTCTCGGCATCCTCGGCAGCGGGCAACTGGGCCGCATGTTCGCCCAAGCGGCGGCGCGGCTGGGATACCGCGTGCATGTGTACTCGCCGGAGGCGGACAGTCCGACCGGGCAAGTTGCTGCACACGAGACCGTCGCTGCTTACGACGACGTTGCGGCGCTCACGGAATTCGCCCAATCGGTGTCGGTCGTCACCCTCGAATTCGAGAATGTGCCGGCAATCGCCGCCGAAACGGTGGCCAAGTATGCACCCGTGCGGCCGTCGGGCAACGTGCTGCACATTGCACAGAACCGGTTGCGCGAGAAGCGATTTCTGCAGACCAACGGGATCGCCTGTGCCCCGTTCGCCGAGGTCACTTCGGAGGAAGGGCTGCAGCGTGCGATCGAAGATATCGGTCTGCCCGCAGTGCTGAAGACCTCCGACTCGGGCTACGACGGCAAAGGTCAGGCGATGGTTCGCACATCAGACGAGGCACACGACGAGTGGAAGAACGGCGGCTGCCAGCCATCGGTACTGGAGGGATTTGTCGAGTTCCAGCGTGAGCTCTCAGTGATCGTCGCGCGATCGCCTGGCGGGGATACAGCCATTCAGGGTCCGATTGCCAACGACCACGCTAATCACATTCTCGACGTGTCGATGTTTCCGTTGCCGGAACTGGAGCCGTTCGCGGCTGAGGCGCACGCGATTGCGCGTGCCGTCGCGGAAGCGTTTGATTTGGAGGGCGTCGCCTGCGTCGAGTTTTTTCTCACCACGGACGGCCGCTTGTTGGTTAACGAAATCGCCCCGCGTCCGCACAATTCGGGCCATCTGACGATCGAAGCTTCGCACACTTCGCAGTTTGACCGCCAAGTACGCGCAATTTG
Source organism: Bythopirellula sp. (assembly GCA_965228965.1). Lineage (GTDB taxonomy): Bacteria > Planctomycetota > Planctomycetia > Pirellulales > Lacipirellulaceae > Bythopirellula. The sequence goes on along the minus strand of OZ245849.1, from coordinate 1,485,952 downwards.
CAACCTGCCACTGGGCTCGACCGATCCGATCTCGCCGGCGGCGATGGTCAACCTGCTAGGCGATATTTGGGAGCACGGCGAGCCCCGTTGGGCGGAGGCCATGGCGGACCCACGCGTGCGGCTTCACCTTTATGGCAAGGCCGAACCACGCCCAGGTCGCAAGATGGGCCACATTACGGTGCTCGCCGACACAGCATCTGAAGCGGCGGAACGTGCCAAATCCGCGCGCGAGGCGCTGCGCGGAATTCAGAAGAGTGAAGGGTGAAGAGTGAAAACAAGGATATCGGCTGCTCGCCCCTTTTTCACCCTTCTAACTTCACTCTTCACCCTTCAAAACCGCTTCGGCCCAGCAGCTGGGGTCTTCGTCGTACGGAAAACCGGTGCCTGCGGAGAATGTTTGCAATCCTAACTCGCGGTCGAGGACTTGATACGTGAAGCCGAGGCGAGGCTGGCCTTCTGGGTCGTAGCCGCCCAACGTCTCGGCGGGTGCGAATGCCGAGAGTTCGTACCATTTCTCGTTCGATTTGCTGACGACTTGCAGTTCGCGGGCACGGACGGGTCGGGCGTTTTCGCGGGCGCGGTTGATCAGCAGCTGATCAGCGACCGGCTCTTCGGCAGATCGACCGCCGCCGCGAGGCAGATACACGAATCGATGGCAAAACCGGCTGGCGCGATGGACGTTGGTCGTGGCCCGGGTGTCGACCCACACTTGAAGCCCGTCGCTTTCGTCGAGCCGCGATTCGCGGCACCAAGGGAGCTGCCGTTTGCCTTCGACACGGACCCACCAGGCCAGCCCGGCGGGGCTCCACGCCATCCGCACGTCGGCGATTTGACGCTCGTTGTCGAGTTGGGCCAGTGTGGGCAGACGATAGGTTTCGTCGAGCACGGCCCCATTCTTGGCCGACCAAAGCTGGTCGCAACGCCGCACATCAACGGCAAACCGAAACATGAAGCGGGGCGGGATCAGCGAGGTTTCAGCAGCAGTCTTGGCCATGTGCAACAGCTTAGCACATTTGCCGCGGTGCTGGAAAACACGAACTTGGCACCTCATTTGTGAAGTAACAAACCTCAACGCCACGACGATTACCACGGCTTTCTCGTTGTGTTCATCGAGTCGTTGTGGTTCCTGACAACGAAATCCGCTACCATCAGGCCATGCGTGCTATCGCTTATCCGCTGGCAGCGACGTTGTGTTTGACTGCGCAAGTGCTCGCAGAAGAAGCGCTACCGCCAGATCTGGGAACGCGCACGTTTGGCATCGACTGGCCTGACTTTCTGGGCCCGGGGCGCACGAGCAAATCGCCAGAGACCGGCCTGGTGACCAATTGGACTCCGCCGCCCCGCATTGTCTGGCAGTGTCAGTTGGGCACCAGTTACGGCGCACCGACCATCAGTCGCGGGCGGCTCCTACACTACGACCGTCACGGGGATGTCGCCCGGCTCACCTGTCGCGAGAGCGAAACGGGCCAGCAACTTTGGACCTACGAGCACCCGTCCGACTACTCCGACTTGTTGGGCTACAACAACGGTCCGCGCTGCTCGCCGGTGGTGGACGGCGACCGCGTCTATTTGCTCAGCGCCGAGGGCCTGCTCACCTGTGTACGGCTTAGTGACGGCCAGCGCCAGTGGCAGGTCGAGACGACCGAGAAATTTGGCGTCGTGAAGAACTTTTTTGGCGTGGGCAGCACACCGCTGGTGGTGGGCGACCTGCTGATCACAAACATCGGCGGTAGCCCGCCCGGTCAGCCGGAAGACATTTATGCGGCCCAAGGGCAGGTGGAGAGCAACGGCACTGGCTTGGTCGCTTTCGACAAACGGACTGGTGAGGTTCGCTGGCAGGCAACCGACGAGTTGGCTAGCTACAGTAGCCCCGTGAGCGCGACGATCGACGGTCGTCCGTGGGCGTTCGTGTTCGCGCGCGGGGGCTTGGTGGGACTCGACCCGCGCAGCGGCGCCGTCGATTTTCAGTTCCCCTGGCGCTCTGGTAAGCTCGAGAGCGTGAACGCCAGTACACCGCTGGTCGTCGGCAACCGGGTGTTCATCTCCGAGACGTACGAAATCGGAAGTGCCTTGCTCGAAGTCCAGCCGCGCGGCAGTCAGGTCGTTTGGCAGGACCAGCCGCGTCGCCGAGACCGTTCGCTGGAACTGCACTGGAACACGGCGATTTACCACGATGGCTATCTGTACGGCAGCAGCGGCCGGCACACGGGTAATGCCGAAATGCGATGTGTGCGTTTTGACACCGGGGAAGTGCAATGGAGCGAGCCCGGCTGGGGCCGTTCGTCGTTGCTGTACGTTGACGATCACCTCATTAGCCTTAGCGAAGACGGCACGATGCGTCTGCTCCGCGCGGATTCATCGCGTTGCCAACTCGTCGGCGAAGTCACGCTCCGCAACGACCTGGGCATCGCACTGCTCAAATACCCCGCCTGGTCAGCGCCGGTGCTCAGCCACGGCCTGCTCTACGTGCGCGGCAAAGATCGATTGGTGTGCTTGGACGTGATTGCACCCAACAGCCAATAAAAAGAGCCCCAAGCAAGTTGCTCGGGGCTTCGTAGTTTCGATGGCATAAGCCAGGATCGCCAGACTCAAAAGTCGGAGTCTGACAGTGTCGGCAATAGCCGGATCTGACCAATAACGGTGGCGGGGCCAACGTTATTGGGCTGCGACACATCAACCACTTTGCTGCCGTTCGTGGAAAGAAGTCGCATATAGACGGAATACTCAATGTTCGTTTTTAGCTTCTTCGTGCTTCCTCCGCCAAACGAAGAGATGGCGATTTCTGGATGATTGCTCGACGGACGCGCGTATTGGACTGGTCCAGCCGGGCTAAGCGAATAGGCGGTCGATGCGAGAACTTCCTGACCTATGGGTGCCTGCACGTTTTCTGGGGGTCTCACTGTAGGATCGGTGATCACCCATACCATGCCGAACAATTGCTCCCAGTAAGCATTCGGATTAGTGACGTTCAGCCAAGTTGCTGCGCCATCGTCCTTGTGGTTGTTCTCAGAGAACATCAGGGTATTAGTGGTACCGTCACTGATATCCGTATCACGAACCTTTGGTCCCCCGAATCCTGGGATTAGATTGTGAAACACCCCGTTGGCTTTGTTGTCACTCGGAGCATTGCCGCCTTGGCGTAGCCCAACATCGTCGGTACCACTGTTCGCGATGTACGCCAAATGTCCGACTTCGGTATTCGCTTTCGTGTCACTTGGGCATACAAAGATTTCGAGATACTGGGGCGCGGCATAGTTGAAGCTCTGTTGATTGCCTAACAGAATCTGATCCCAAAGTGCTCCCTGTTCTATGTGAGGTAATAGTTTTGCTGCCCAGGAGACCGCGACGTCGATCGGTTGGTTACCATTTCCGTCGTCGTAGCGATCGGGCGTTTGACTCCCGTCGGCCAGAGTGGGTGCCATGCGTTCCAGCTGCAAGTAGCCAGGATACGTGTTGTTACTGGTCATGTACTGTTGCATGCCCAGAGACAACTGACGCTGATTGTTCATGCACTGCGTCTGGTAGGCAGATTCTCTGGCTGACTGGACGGCAGGCAACAACAGTGCTACCAGCGTGCCGATGATGGCAATCACCACGAGCAGTTCGACCAGTGTGAAGCCCGTGCGCGGGGACGAGCCTGCGCGCGGGGACGAACTCAGAAAAGTTGACTTGGACATAATGTTGCTCTCCTCAGGAGCCTGAAATGGGTTTCGTGTCTCTGACCCGGCGCAGCGAATCGCAGCCAGTTCCGCACAACCTGTTCCAGACAAGATTACATGGGGCGTTCGATGGCCGCGCCTCGTCATCCGCCGACGATGCGAGTCCGCAACCTGCCAGGAGAAACACCCCGATTGGACCCCTAATTTCCAGGCTCTTTATTATCGCCGAAAGTGCCGGAAAAAGCCAGACATCGGATTTTCGTCGCAGATTCGTCCGCTTTGGTCGATTCAGCACACTCTCGGGTTCTGGTAATCTTGCCTAGTTCCACAGTTTTTGTGCTTAGATTACTGCGGACCATTTATGCTAAACGAAACCCTCCTGTTCGCGTGCCACCGTCGGGCGGCTGCGTCCCCGCGCTGCGGAGAAATCAGAGAACTCTATCACCATGCTCCGATCCTTTCGACTCGCGTCCGGTGTCGTCGCGGCCCTGCTAGTTTGTTGCTCGCTCGCGTACCAGCCGAGCTTCGCCGCCAACTGGTCGGTCGCGCCGACGAACTCGCTCGTGCTCGACACTTCGGCCAGCGGGCTCACCGTCACCGAGATGAGCGGCGTTACGTACCGCGGGCCCTCGCCGGTGGTCGGCAAGCATCGCTTTCAGACGGTGCAAGACGATGGTTCGGGGGTCGTGACGTTTGATGTCGCGTTCGATTTGCTGGGGAATCTGATCTCTGCGGAGGCGGTGAGCGAGCTGACACTCATCGTGAGTTTGGATACTGAAGGGATCGCCTACGTCGGTGATTCGCTGTTTCTCAGCGAGGAGAACACCCCGGGCGTGCGCGAGTTCGACCCGCTGACCGGCGCGCAAGTCCAGTCGGTCTCCATCCCCTCGTTGTTCTCGAATCGAGTCGGAAACCGAGGATTTGAATCGCTGGCCTACGACGCACAGGCTTCGGTTTTATGGACCGGCAACGAAGAGGCGCTCACGATCGATGGCGCGTTGGCCACTTCTTCCGCTGGCACGACCGTGAGGTTGCTGGAACTAGAGGTCAACGGCAACACGGTCACGGCGGATGAGCAATACGCGTACGAAGTCGAGCCGATCCATGGCTTCGCGGTTAGCGGTGCCCGTAGTGGACTGGCGGAGTTGGTGTCGCTTCCCGACGGGACGCTTATGGCCTTGGAGCGCTCGGCGGCGTTTGCTTTCCCGCAAATCCAGCACCGCATCTACGAGATCGATTTCGCCGGCGCGACCGACGTCAGCGAGCCTCCGTTCAGCACGGGGCTGGACGGAATGACTTACACGCCCGTAGGCAAAGAGCTTCTGTGGTCCGGTGGAATCGCTAGTGATAGCGACAACATGGAAGGCCTGGCCATCGGTCCGCGCTTGCCAGGCGGCGATTGGGTCATGCTGGGTGTCGTCGACAATGGCGGGTCCCGTGCGAATACGGTCGCTTCGTTCACCGTCGGGCCGACGACGCCGATTGCGTTCGATTCAGACAACTCCGACTTCGACGCCGACGGCCAGGTCGACGGCGACGACCTGCTCGCGTGGCAGCGCGGCGTGGGCGTAACCACACTTGCCGGCTCCAGCCACGGCGACGCCAACCACGATGGTGTTGTGGACAGCAGCGATCTAGCCATCTGGCGAGACCAATACGGCAGCGCTCCGGCAGTTGAGGGTGTGAACGCAATCCCCGAGCCGAAGAGCGTTGTGCTGCTGCTGATGTCGCTCAACACTTGGTCGATGCTGCGGAGATGCTCCAAATAGCACTTCGCCGATAACCCCTCACCGCCATTGGTCATTGGTGCTTGGTCATTGATCATTCGCCGCAGGCGCCTAGTGCCTGAAATGCCGATTTCCGGTGAAGATCATCGGCAGGCCGTGCTGATTGCAGGCGGCGATCACTTCGTCGTCGCGGCGTGAGCCGCCCGGTTGGATGATCGCTCTGATGCCTGCTTCGGCGGCGGCATGGATCGAGTCGTCGAACGGAAAGAACGCGTCAGACGCGAGCACCGAACCCCCCGCGCGATCGCCTGCCTTGCGGATGGCGATCTCCACCGAGTCGACTCGGCTCATTTGTCCGGCTCCCACGCCCACCAGCAAACCCTCTTTGGCCAGCACAATGGCATTCGATTTGACGTGACGACACACGGCCCAGGCGAATGAGAGATCGTCACGCACGTCGTCAGCGGGCTGCGCGTCGGTGACGACTTGCCATTGCGAATCGTCCTCGTCCAGGTCGTCGGCGGCCTGGCAGAGCATACCACCGTCAATTTGTCGGAACTGCGCGGCAGCCTTGCCGGGCTGGATGTCGCCCACCCGCAGCAGACGGACGTTGGCTTTCCACTTGGGCTTGGTCGTGAGAATCTCCAGGGCCTCGGACGTGAAATCCGGTGCGACGATCGCCTCGACGAACCGGCCCGGCTCGGCCAGGTATTCGGCCATCGGCCCATCGACTGGCACGTTGACGCCCAGCACCGAACCAAACGCGCTGACCGGATCGCCGTCCCAGGCTTTGCCGATTGCAGCACCCAAGGAGCCCGCCGTCGCGGCACCGCACGGGTTGTTGTGTTTCAGCACCGCCACGCCCGGTTTGGGCAGGGAGCGCGCGATCGCCAGCGCAGCGTCCAGATCGAGCAAGTTGTTGTACGACAGTTCCTTGCCGTTGAGTTGCTCTGCATTGACCAGGCTGTTCGCTCCTGCGTCGGACGTAACATACAGCGCGGCGGTTTGGTGCGGGTTCTCGCCGTATCGCAGCCGGGCATGGCGGCGCAGCGGCAGCACGACCTGCTGAGGGAAGTCGGCCGCAGATTCGCCGGCGGCTAATCCCGCGAAGTAGCAAGCGATCGCGGTGTCGTAAGCTGCGGTGCGCGCGAAGGCGGCACCGGCCAGCTCGCGACGCAATTCCGGTGTGGTGCAGCCGTCGGCGGCGATCTGCTCGGCGATGCGCGGATACTGCGATGGCTCGGTCGCGATCGTCACCGCGGCGTGGTTCTTGGCCGCCGAGCGGACCATCGACGGGCCGCCGATGTCAATCTGTTCGATGGCTTCCTCGACGCTGGTTTCGGGTCGCGCGATGGTTTGTTCGAAGGGGTACAGGTTCACCACGACCAGATCAATCATCGCGATGCCGTGCTCGTCGGCGGCCGATGTGTGCGCGTCGAGATCGCGCCGACACAGCAATCCGCCATGCACCTTCGGATGCAACGTCTTCACACGGCCATCCATCATTTCGGGGAAGCCGGTGTACTCCGCCACGTCGCGCACGGCGATGCCGGCTTTCTCCAAATGACGGCGCGTGCCGCCCGTGCTAAGGATCTCGACGTCGGCGGCTACTAGTGTCTGCGCGAACTCGACGAGCCCAGACTTGTCGCTAACGCTGATGAGGGCTCGTTTGATTGGAGAAGAGGCCATCGCGGAATTCGGGTCTCGGATTATGGAGTGAATGTGCGTCCAGCCCGTACGATAGCAGTTTGCTGAGCGAGTGAAAACGGGCCCGACGGGGGCCGGCGGTCTACCTTCCGCCGATCCGGAGGATTGCGGGCAAGGCTGTGTTTTTACCGGTTTTTTTGGTCGTTGGAGCTTGGCGAGTTGGACATTTCGACAATGGTTTGAACCTCGAAGTTCGTCAGTGCGTACAATGGAACCAGAAGCGGCCGGCCATGATGAAGGGCCGGCTTGTTTGGCAGGATGCTCAACTCCCGTCGCTGGGAACTTTTCCATCGGAGCCTGCTCAGGCGAGACAATCGCGCTGAGTGCCCGGAGCGATAGATTCGCGCCAAATTCGTGGGGCGATAGAATCGCGCCGGACGTCACAGACCAACCTGCCTGAGCGTTTGCCGCAGCGAGTACAACCACTTCATCGGTGGTTGCATTTATGAAGGCGATGTGATGAGCCACACGGGCTGTGACGGTCGCACGCACAGCAGGCTGCGAAAAGAGTTCTCAAACACGGCAGCGATTTTTGACCAGTGCCAGAACGTGACCTATATTCACGTGGGTAGCAATCCACCCCCCACTTGCTGCCACTGCGCACTGACTGTGGTGTACCTGAAGCCACCCGGTCAAACCTTCGCCGCTGTGTTGTTGTTGCTTTGCCCCGAAGGCACGACAACGCGACCTCCCCACGAAACGGAACGAACATCTTATGCAGAAATGGGCCCTTGCCAACGATCGCGGCGCAAATCAATCGAAGTCCTCACCGTGGGGATCCTTTCTCATAGGGACAGCGCTGCTGGTCCTAGGGATTCTGTCGGCGACTGCCTCCGCGCAACCCGCCGGCATCGCGCAACCCGCCAGTACCGAGCCGGTCACGATCGTCCCGGAGGCACTCCCTTCCAGTGCCTTGAGTGCGGTGCTTGAGGAAGGACTTCAGCTCGAATCCGGTAGCCGCTGGGGAGAGGCGCTCAGCCACTACGAAGAGGCCTTACGCGAACATCGCGGGAACAAGCAGCTCCAGGAACGCCACGATTTTGCCAAGTTGCACTACAGTCTGGATCGTCGGTACCACGATCGCAGCTTCCGCAAGTCGATCAGTGCCCTCAGCAGCCAACAGGCACTCTCGTTGTACTCCGAGCTACTCAACAAGACCAACACCCACTACGTGAATTCTCCCGCCTGGCGCGGCCTTATTTCGCGCGGCACACGCGCTATGGACATTGCCCTGGCCGATGCCGAGTTCCGCAAAGTCAACCAACTTCGGATCAGCGCCGATCAATTGAGTCGCTTGCGACAAGACATGTACCAGCGCCTCGGTCAGCACGCGGCGCGCCGGCTCTCCAGTGCCCGCGACGCGGTGAATGTCGCCAGCGACATGGCACGATTGGTACAGGCACGCACGGGCCTGCCCCAGACGGCCACCATCTTGGAGTTCGTTTCGGCTGCCGCCAATGGCTTGGACGACTACTCGGCCTATCTCACCGCGGATCAATTGCGTGAAGTGTATGAGCAAATTGAGGGCAACTTCGTTGGCTTGGGCGTGGAACTCAAGGCCGAGGCAGGTGCCCTGCTGATCGTCCACGTGATTCCGGGCAGCCCCGCCGAGCGTGCGGGAATCGTCGCGAACGACCGCATTGTGGCCGTGGATGGCAAGAGCACGGCCGATCTGTCGACCGACGAAGCAGCCTCGATGCTGACCGGTGCCGAAGGCAGTTGGGTCCAGGTGACCGCCTACACCAGTGGCCAGCAGCCCCGCGTGCTGAACATCCGCCGCGAACATGTCGAAGTGCCCAGCCTGGAAGACGTCAAGATCGTGGACAACGATTACGGGATTGCCTACGTCCGCATTCCCACCTTCCAGAAGACGACCAGTCGCGACTTGGAAGCCGCTTTGTGGGACTTGCATCGTCAAGGCATGCGGTCACTGATTCTCGATCTGCGTCGCAATCCTGGCGGTCTGTTGACTTCGTCGGTGGAAGTGGCCGACAAGTTTCTGACCCAAGGCAACATCGTTTCGACGCGTGGTCGCAGTGCTCAGGAAGACTTCAATTACCAAGCTCACTATGGCGGCACGTGGCGAGTTCCGCTGGTCGTGTTGATCGACGGCGACAGCGCCAGTGCCAGCGAGATTTTTGCCGGAGCCATCAAAGACAACGATCGTGGTACGATCGTCGGCACGCAGTCGTACGGCAAGGGCTCCGTCCAGGGCATCTTTCCGCTGGGCTACGCCGGGGCTGGAATTCGCTTGACCACGGCCAAGTTCTTTTCGCCCAACGGACAGCCCATCAGCCATCGCGGCGTCCAGCCAGACATTGCTGTCGACGCGCGAATCGTAGCGAAACCAACGACCGACGGCACGATCGTCGAGATCGACTCGGCGGACCAGGACATGATTCTGCAGGCGGGTATTCGTGCCGCTCGCCACGACGTCGCTGCACGATCGGCCCAGAAATAGAGCTGTGGCCGGGTCATCGCGCTGTTGACGCGTCGTGATTCGGGGCTGATAATGACGCCTTCTGTCCTCTGTGGCTAAGCCCCTCTTTGGTTTAGCGCCTTTCTTTCAGGTTTCGTTTCCAGCATATCGGTTTAGGTGTTTCTGATGACGTACGACGGCGAAGACGATCTGTTTGACGAGGAGTTCGACTTCGTTGACGAGGACGATAGCGAACTGGAAGACGACAGCCAGTTGGAAGACTCCCCCGAAGCCGCCGAAGCCGCCGAAGACGAAGCAGCCGAAGACGAGGAAGACGACAGCGAAGACGCTCCGCCGAAGAAAAAGCCCAAGCCGAAGAAGAAGGCTCCTGCCTCCAAAGCCAAGGGACGTGCTCCGCGAAAGAAGAAGTCAAAGGCGACTGCCGCAGAGCCTGCAGACGAAGCTGAGGACAGCCCCGCCGACGAAGAGAATCAACAGAGTGCTCCCGACGAAGAGTCCGCCGAAGAAAGCGCTCCCGAACCTCCCCCCGGCCCCCCGGCAGACCACGTTGTGCATCTTTATGAGTTCGGACAGTTCACCCGCACGATTGTCCGTGAGTTCACCCAAGACGACGCAGCCGCGTTCGCAAAAGAGTACAATCGCACCTCCACTGCGCACGCTCGCCAAGCCCTAGCCGCAGCGAAAGACGAAGAAGCACCGCTCTCCGTCACACAGGTTAAGTCTTAAGCACCCGGCATCGCTGCTTGAGTCCGGCAGTCCTCGCCCGCGTCTGATCCGCACATTCGTCGTAATTGGCTGGGCCTAGGTGTCCTGGCTGGCATGACTATTTTCTTTTGCGCCTCTGCGAAGCGCTTGGCTGATTTAATCGGCACAATGGTACCAAAAAAAGCCGCTTCCCAATGCGCAACGCGTGCTTTGATTGCCGCTACCGTGGTACTATATCAAGGTTAGTAGTCAGCCCGGTTCGAGGGACGAGTGATCGTCTGCCCCGACGGCAGACTCGGCGTCGTCTCGAAGGCTTTCGCCAAACCTCTACCGCTTTGCATCGTAACGATTCCTATTGAGGTTGAGTCCCATGCGTAATTCCAAGCATCCGTTCGTCGCTCTCACCGCCCTGACCCTGCTGGGGATGACTGCCAGTCTGGCCACGGCCCAAGAACTCGGAGAGCGCGATCCGGCGCTGACCGCCGCGCTGGAACAAGGCAAAGCGGCGATGGCCGAGGAGAATTGGGACGAAGCACTCGCCATTTTCGAACAAGCCAAGCAGTTGGACGTTGATAATACCTTCGCGGAGTTGTATTTCTGGACGGGCGAGGCCTTAAGAGAAATCGAGGACTACGGGAATGCCGCTACCAACTACAAACAAGCCACTCGGGTGCGAAACGACTTTGCCGCCGCCTATAACGGAGAGGGCGTTTGCTGGAGGGAGCTAGGTCAGCTCGACGCGGCTCGAAACCAGTTCGAGAACGCCGTGAATTTTGATCGGCGTAATGCCGAGGCCGCTGCCAATCTCGGCGATCTGCTGGTGAACTATTTTTCGAATCCCGTGGAAGGCATGGGCTATCTGGATCGGGCGATCGAACTGAACCCGGAAGACTCCGAGGCCTACCGCACACGCGGTGTCGCGCACGCGATGCTCCAAGAGTACGAAGAGGGAATCGCTGATTTGAGGAAGTCTGCGGAACTGAAACCCGACGATTACAAAACGTTCGAGCGCTTGGCCAGCGTGCATCAGGCCGAAGAAGACCTGTCAGCAAGCATCGACGCGCTGACCAAGGCGATCGAGCTCTATGAGCCGGAGGAAAGCAGCGAGCCCGAGACGTTCATCAACGGCTTGCTCCGCCGTGCCTCCATGCGAATGACCTTGGCGAAAGAAGATGACCAGACGAACGAAAACCGTGAGCAGCTGTACGCACTAGTTGTTGACGACGCCGAGGCCGTCCTCGAGGAGTTCCCCGATCGCGTCCCCGAATCGGGCGTGGCGTTGTATCGGCTGGGCACCGCGAAGCGTATGCAAGAACTCTACGAAGACGCGATTACAGCACTGACCGATGCAATCAACTTGGTGTCGACCAGCGGCGAGAGCGACTACGTCGGCCAAGCCTACCTGCTTCGCGGCATCTGCTGGTTCTATATGGGCCAAAACAGTTTGGCTCGCGGCGATTTCAAGGAAGCGGCCTCCCGCAGTTTTTCAGATCCTCTGCCCTACCTCTGGATTGGCTTCACGCAAGCCAAGGAGGGCGATTACCGCAAGGCAATCGAGAGCTACGGCGAAGCCGCCGCGAAGAGCCCCACGTTCGCTCTGGCGTACGTCAACCGAGGCTTGGCCTACATGAAGCTCGGCGACTTCGAAAAGGCGTCAGACAACTTCTACAAGGCTATCCGAGCTGAACCCACTGAGGCGAATCACTACTACAAGACTGGCCGGGCGCGAGAAATGCTCGAGAAGCCCGAAGAGGCGCGCTCGTTCTATTTCCTGGCGCTGCGGCGCGATGAGAATCACGTCGACGCCCATCGAGGCGCCGCCCGCGCTCTGCGAGCACTCGGCAAGCCTAATCTGGCTGAGAATCACGAGCGCAAAGCGGCCGAAATCGAAGCCAGCAGCGAGAGATAGTTTCGCTCGCAAACAGATCGCGAATGTATCGACCGGCGGTGGTCCTTCTGACACCGCCGGTTTTTTTGCGCCGCTAGCGATCAAAGCCGTTCGGCCCCACCTTGTGTTGCCCAAGGGCTGCTCTATACTGAGTTGCAAACACACATCAAACTCTGCCGAAATTGCATTTTCGGCCCATTTTCTGGGGATTTGCTAGCGTGGATAGCCAGGCTAATAGTTCAACTCAGTCGTTCTTGGCTCGCAACGATTTTCTCATTCGACGGTTGCATTCTCTTTCGGGCTTAATCCCCGTCGGTGCCTTCATGATTGTGCACCTGATGGTTAACGCCAGCGTTTTGGAGAGTCCGGCCGCATTTCAAAAGAACGTCTATAACATTCATGGCCTTGGGTCATTGCTGCCGGTCGTGGAGTGGGTGTTTATCTTCATTCCGATTCTGTTTCATGCAATTATCGGCATGGTGATCGTGGCCGGCGGGATGCCCAACAATAACCAGTATCGCTACGCTGCCAATTACCGCTACACACTGCAGCGAGCCACAGGAATGCTGGCCTTCTTTTTCATCATGGCGCATGTCTTTCACATGCATGGGTGGTTTCATGCAGATGTCTGGCTAGAGAACGTCGTGCATCCGTTGGGCGGTGCTCAGTTCAAGCCATTCAACGCCGCCTCCACTGCGGGTTTGGCGCTACAGCACTATTTTTGGGTAACCGTGTACGTCATCGGTGTGCTCGCCTGCGTGTATCACTTGGCCAACGGCGTATGGACGATGGGAATCACTTGGGGCGTATGGACAAGCGCTGCGGCCCAAGCACGTGCGTCGGCTGTCTGTTCCGTGCTGGGAGTTTTGCTAGCGATCGTTGGCATGGGCGCGCTGTTTGGCATCCGAGCCTCTGGATCTGGCGAGAAGTTGGAGCAGGCGATTCAAGCGGAAGACCAGATGTACGAGAGCAAAGTCGCCTCCGGCGAGATCAAGGCCAACGAACACAAGCGAAGTCACGAAGACGAGGCAGCAGAGAGCAAGTCTGGAGACGATCTGGCCGCAAGAGAGGATCAATCGACTGACGCGACCCAGCGTGAGTGAACCCAGCGCGAACTGAAAGTGCCGCGCTCAGATCCCCCTGTTAACGGGTTCTGAGAATCGTCGGGTATTCCTGAGAGAGATAAGCACATGGCAGAGCAACGAGTATTAGTCGTCGGTGGCGGATTGGCAGGTTTGGCGGCCGCAATGAAGCTGGCCGAATTGGGCATCCCGGTCGATCTGATGAGCCTCACCCCCGTCAAACGCTCCCACAGCGTGTGCGCGCAGGGCGGGATCAACAGTGTCAATGAACTCACCCGCCAGCAAGGCGACAGCGAGTATCTGCACTTCGATGATACCGTCTACGGCGGCGACTTCCTGCAGCATCAGCCGCCCGTGAAGGAAATGGCCGATTGGGCCCCACGAATCATCGACCTGATGGATCGCCTGGGTGTGCCCTTCAATCGCACGCCTGAGGGTTTCCGCGATCAGCGACGTTTCGGTGGCACGTTGTACAAGCGTACCGCGTTTGCCGGTGCGACCACTGGGCAACAGTTGCTCTACGCGCTCGACGAGCAGGTGCGCCGCTGGCATGCAAACGGGATGATCGCGATGTACGAAGGCTGGGACTTCCTCAGCCCCGTGCTCGACGACGATGGCCGCTGCCGTGGGGCGATCGCCCAGAATCTTGTGTCGATGGAGATTCGCTCCTTCCCCGCTGATGCGGTGATCCTGGCGACCGGCGGCTGCGGACTGATCTATGGCCGTAGTACGATGTCGATGGCGTGCACCGGCAGTGCTGCTAGCCGTTGTTCACTAGCGGGCGTCAAGTACGCCAACGGCGAGTTCATTCAGGTGCATCCCACCGCCATTCCCGGCGCCGACAAGCTACGACTCATGAGCGAGTCGGCCCGCGGTGAAGGCGGACGGGTGTGGGTGCCGCGTAAGCCGCACGACAGCCGCGAGCCGGGCGAGATCTCCGAAGGCGAGCGTTACTACTTCCTCGAAGAGCGTTATCCGAAGTACGGCAATCTTGTGCCCCGCGACATCGCCACGCGCGAGATCTTCAACGTCTGTGTGAATGAGGGCCTCAGCGTCGAAACCGATCGTCAGTGCGTGTATCTCGACCTTACGCACATCTCCCGCGAGGAGCTCGATCGCAAGCTGGGCGGCATTTTGCACATCTACGAGAAGTTCCAGGGTGTCGATCCGCGCGAAGAGCCAATGAAGATCTTCCCCGCCGTGCACTATTCGATGGGCGGCATGTGGGCCGACTACGAACGCACCGTCGAAGGCGGACTCGTCCTGGGCTCGCCGCGTAATCATCAGACTAATGTGCCTGGACTATACGCCATCGGAGAATGCGACTACCAATACCACGGCGGCAATCGCCTGGGGGCCAACTCGCTGCTGTCCTGCATTTTCACGGGCCTATTCGTGGCTCCGAGTGTGCAAAACATGATGTCTTCGTTGTCCGCCTCGGCTCATGACGAACAGTACGACACACTGCACCGTGGCCAGCGTGCCGTCCGGCAGCTCGAACACGACAATTTGCTAAAACGAGAAGGTGGGCGTGAAAACCCCTACGTCATCCATCAAGAGCTCGGCGACGTGATGACCAAGGCCGCCACCGTAGTGCGCGACAACGACCAGCTCAAGGACGCGATCGACACGGTTAACGAGTTGGGCGAGCGGATCGAGAACTGCTCGCTCTCGGACACCGGCAATTGGACCAACCAGAATGTCATGTTCACCAAGGCGCTGCGTGACATGTTCCCAATCGCCAAGGCGATACTCCAAGGCGCGCTCGCCCGCGACGAATGTCGTGGGGCTCACTACAAACCCAAATTCACCATGCCCGGCGTCGAAGCGGATGACCCCGCTGAACGTCGTCGCCAGGCGGAAGCGTGGTGTGATGCGTTCGAGGAAAAGAATCGCAAGTGGCTGAAGACGACAATTGCCTCGTTCGACAAGGCGGGCGAGCCGACGCTCAGCTACGAAGAAGTCGACACGTCGATCATACCCCCTCGTCCACGCCTGTATGGGCTGGTCGGGGCGGAAGTCATCGAAGAAGTGTGGAAGGGGCGGCAAGCGAATCGTAATGGTGCGGCGAATGGTCAATCAGAGCCTGCCCCCGCCACCGCCGCAGCCACGAGCTAAGCTACTAGAAACCGGTAACTGACCAGCGAGTCAAAAAACAATCGCGAGAACTGCACTATGATTGCACCTGCTCACGACCATCATGATCAACCCTCGTCGTTTGAGGTCCGCGTGCTGCGCCAGTCTGGTCCGGGAGAACCGAGCCACTGGGAGCGACACCAGATCACCTACGAGCCGAACCTCAACGTGATCAGCGTCCTGCAGAAAATTGCCGCGCAGGCGACCACCGCCGACGGAAAAGACACCACGCCGGTGGCGTGGGATTGCAACTGCTTAGAGGAAGTGTGCGGCGCTTGCACGATGCTGGTCAACGGACAGACGCGTCAGGCGTGCTCGGCCTTGGTGGACAAGTTGCTCGCCGACGACCCGTCGGGCATCGAGTTGGCTCCGATGAGCAAGTTCCCCGTGCTTCGCGATCTGGTGGTTGATCGAGCTCGCATGTTTCGCGCTTTGGAACGTGTGCATGCATGGATTCCGGTCGACGGCTACGGCGATCGCGGATCGGGTCCCCGCGAATCGCAGGAAGGACAAGAGTTTCGCTATCCCCTGTCTGAATGCATGACGTGCGGTTGCTGTGTCGAGGCCTGCCCGCAGTACGCCAAGGTGGAACTCACCAAGCACGTCGACGAGACCGACGAGCAATTCGAAGCGCGCCAGCAGCAAGCCTACGACGAGTCGTTTGTCGGCGCCGCCGCGATCAGTCAAGCAATGCTGTTCAACGAGCATCCGACCGGCCATATGAATGCCGGCGAGCGCCTGGAAGCGTTGATGGCCCCCGGTGGTCTCCAGGTCTGTGGCAACGCTCAAAACTGCGTGGCCGTCTGCCCGAAGGAAATCCCACTGACCACGTCAATCGCCAAGGCGGGACGCCAAACGACTTGGCACGCGTTCAAGCGATTCTTCGATCGATAAATGACCCGCCTGTTTGCCGGTACCGAGTGGGATCAGCCGCCGCGATGCGACCACTGCGGCGAATTGGCGCAGGCATGTGAATGTCCGCCGCTGGAAGAAACGCCAGCCCGGTCGCTTGCTGCTCCTGAAACTCAGACTGCGAAAATCGCCGTCGAGAAACGCAAACGCGGCAAGCTGATGACGGTCGTTCGCGGCCTGGCGGCGGTCGACAACGACTTGCCCGCCCTCCTCTCCCGACTCAAATCCGACTGCGGCGCTGGCGGCACAATCAAAGACGATACCATCGAGATTCAAGGCGACCATCAAAGTCGCATAGCGAAAGCGCTGGGCGAGATCGGCTATCGTGTGAAATCTTAGCACTTCACCACGGAGTCACGGAGTGCACAGAGGACTTGCGATAGTCTTTTTGCGAATGAAAATGCAACTTGCGCTTAGAACTTAGATTGTCGTAAGACATTCTTATGTTCGATCACTCCGTGTTCTCCGTGCCTCCGTGGTTCAGAATGAAGCTCAATCGATGAACGACGACCGACCGACGATCCATCTCGATCAGTTCCTCAAGGCCCACGGCGTCGTCGGTACCGGCGGTCAGGCGAAACTCGTCATTCAAGACGGCCAGGTCCTGGTCAACGGCGAAGTCGAAACCCGTCGCCGCCGCCAACTGCGCGACGGCGACGTGGTTCAATTCGAGGATCAGGAGCTGCGGGTGGAGTTCGAGGGGGAGTAGCTAAGCATTCGCCTAGACGAACTCCGCAAAGACCATGTCGAAGGATTCTTCGGTCGGTCCGTCCGTGCTAGGTGAAGCTGTCCGATCATCACTCGCGACGCTAGGCACGTCGGGATCGGCCTCGCTGGTCAAGCCCAGGCCGCCGGTGACACTTGCGTGGTCGCTCACAGATTCAGCGGATCCCGGATCCCAATCGAGCACCGGCTCGTTTTTCTCAATGGATTTATCGATCAAATCGAAGGCCATCGCGGCATCAATCAACGCGAGGCGCGTCGTCGAAGATCGCGCGCTAGCGACGTGCTCCGCCTGGCCTGCATCCGACGACGGTGCCGCCAGTGGGACGGTTAATCCTAACCCATACTGCTGCCGCCAAATCTGCAAATCCAGAGCATCGACCACCATATCGAAATTCGCGTCGCCGTCCGCATTGATGGCTTGAGTAATGCCGAGGTTACGTTGCCATTGCAAGAAATCGAGCCCACTGACAATGCCGTCCGGCGGTCCGAAGTCAGGTCCCACGAAGTCGGCTGTGATTACGATCGTAGCAACTTCGTACGCTCCGATGTCGATCCGAGTGCCTACAACCCGGCTGAACGGCGTTCCTCGTTGATCAAGCAGCGGCACACTTCCCACACCGGCCTCAAAGCTCGGATCACCTGCGTTAATCGCGGGGCTGCCGGGCATCAGTTCATGGGTTCGAGTAGGTCCGCCGTTGTCGGCCAGCGGGCCGAGCAGAGGGTCTGTGCCTAACGGTAAATCCGTCGGCTCCAGCGGGAATGGGAAGCTCAAATCAACTCCGATGAGGTTATAGCCGAATGACTGAAACCCAAACCCGGTAACGTCACCACTAGTGTTGTTCGCAACGATCGCGTGCGCGATCGTCGTGATGCCTTCTGATTCGATCCCGCCCCCCAGATTTGCCTCGTTGCCAGTAATCGTGCTGTGCTCGATCAGCAGCATGCCGCCAGCGTTCAAGACGCCGCCGCCGTAGCTGTTGCCGCCGTCGGCCGTATTACCGCTGATGGTGGAGTTTTGGATGACGGACTGAGCGCCATCGTTGGTGAGAAGACAGAGGCCCGCACCGCGGGCGTCGCTTCCGCTGATTTGGTTGCCATAAATCGACGAATTGGTAATGAGGAATGTCCCGCTGGCGAAACTATTGGCCAGATAGGCACCTCCGCCCTCAACACCGCCGGCAACTGCGCTGAGTTCGTTGTATCTTATCGTGGTACGGTCGATTGTGGCGTCACCGTTGAGGACCTGCACTCCTGCACCACCCACTCTTGGTTGCGCCTCGGGGGTCGTGTCGGCACCAATAGCCGTATTCGACTCGATGACCGAGTCATACATCGTCAAGCTGCCGAGCACAGAACGCACCCCACCCCCACCGGATCTGACAACGCCTTCCGCGACAACACTGTTACCGGTAATCACGCTGTCTTGGACGATCAGATCAACGCCCGCATTCGCGAGAATTGCGCCGCCGCCCTCACTGCCCACGTCGCCGCCGGTGAGCGTGAGCCCGATCAGTTCGACGTCGATCGCTTCGAATGACTCAACCAACAGATTGTCGTAGTGCACAAACTGCGATGACGAAGGAGTTGCGATCGAGGAGAAGAGATCGGCGTAGCCGAGGCTAACGTGGCCCGAGAACGGCCCACCGCCACCTGCAAGTAGCGAACCATCGATCACCGGTCTGTCATTGAGCAAGTAGACAATGTCACTCCCCTGGAACAGCACCTCCAGCGTAATCCATTGGTTCTGAGGGGCCCCGTCGGGGAAGATCTGTTGGTAGAGCAGCGCGTCGTTGTCGCCCGATCCAGCTAGGTAACTGGGGTCGTCAGTAGCGACCTGGCCCATCGGTTCGACAAACCATAAGTAATCGTCGTCGCTGGTATCCCCGTCGCCGCTGATGGCGAAGTACGAACCACTGCCCTCGGCGAGATCGCTCGGGCTGCCGGGCGGCGCAATCAGGTTGGGCGTCACCCCGTCGCCGCCGATGCCCACGTGGGCGTGCTCAGTGGTCCCAGACGTGCCCTCAACGCCAAGGTACATGTCAACCGAAAGTCGCCCCTGCGTGGCTGAGATGGGAGTGTTGTGAAAGGCCGTGACCGAGTCGATCTGTCCGACGGTCTCGTTCACTTCCATGAATAGGGTGCCGAAGCTGCCGTCGGGCCCAGTTTTCGAGAACGAATTGAATTCGACGAAGCTGTCCAGCTGGCCGTCGTTGTCGACGATGGAGTAGTCACCGGAGGAGTCCGTCTCGAAGTCGTCGAAAATTAAGATCGTGGTCGAATCAGCATTGAAGATGCGGCTTCCCATGCCATCGGCAACTCCTGGCGTGAGGTCGTTCCCCGAGGCGTCAATGGTCAGTCCATTCGTCAGACCACCGGCGTCAACCGTCATCGATGTCTCGATGACTAGCTCACCCATCGTTAGCGTGATCGATTCACCGTCCAACGAAGCATCGAAGAGGATCGTATCCTCGCCGCTGCCCGCTTGCGTTCCTTCGATCGCGTCGGCGATGCCATCGTTGTTGGCGGCGAGAATGGCCTCACGCAACGTAATCAAGCCGTCAGCGTTCGTGTTATCAGCGAGCGAATCGACCGTAATCACCGCCAGCATGCGGCGATCTTCTAAGGGCTCAAACGTTAGGGTGCGCCGATCAGGTACCGTGAATCTGTGTTGAGCCGGTGGCCTGCGCAAGTGTGCGATTGTACGAGAACCACGACGCGTCTTGGCGGGCAGCGACATCGGCCAGTTTCCCCATTTGTTCGGCAGTCAATCACAGAATCGCGATCGGCATACGCGCGATCGCCAGGATTTCACTTGAGTCCCCAACTCGCTCTTCTCTTCCGATAGCCGACTCACTCCTGTCCGCCCAAACACTATAGCCCAAGTCTCTGGCGGATTCAAAAAAAGATTGGCCGTGGTCAGCAGCCACTGACGGCCAGGGGGAAATTCGGCATCGAAGATGGCCAGGTCCTGGTCAACGGCGAAGTCGAAACCCGTCGCCGTCGGCAACTGCGCGACGGCGACGTGGTTCAATTCGAAGATCAGGAGCTGCGGGTGGAGTTTGAATGGGAGTAAGCCTCGCTGCCCGCGCCGCCGCGTTTCCACGCGAGCGTAACGATGCATGACAGCAACAGTGCGACCGACGTTGGTTCGGGCACCGCGGTGACACCAGCTCGCTGCAACCCCAACTGGCCGCTGTGGCGTTGCCACAGCAGGTAGTCGCCGCCGCCAACGTGACCGCTCGCGTCGCCGTCGGCCTGCAATCCCTCGAGCGCCAACTGTTCTTGCCAGAGTGCGAAGTCGCCTTCATCGACGATGAAGTTGCCGTCGTAATCGCCCGCGAGTCCAGGCAACGATTGACGAAGTGTGAATCGGGCTAGGCCATCGATCACGCCATCGGCCGCGTCGGACAGCTGAAGCACGAAGCGACCGGTCGTCTGCTCGTTGGGCATCAATTCAAAGTTTCCGCTCAGCGAAGTCACCAGCGGAAGATCGACATCTGCATCGGAGTACCAGTAGTCTCGGGGTTGTGGTTCGTCAACATCGTCAAGCGTGTCGGGGGGGAGTTCGCTGCCGCTGCCCAAGATAGCGAGCAACTCGGCGTCGGTAGATTCCTGAAACTCTCCGCCTTCGCCGGTACCGATCGAAATCTTATAGTCGTGACCATAACGACCGCCGGGTGCCAGCAGACTGTTTTCAATCGCGACCTGCTTGGTACCCTCGACCGGAACTTCAAGCATCATCGCCACGTCATGCGGTCCGTCGGGCGAAATCATTGCATGCGAGAGAAACAGCGTATCGAGCCCGTGATGCGCCGTTGGATTGCTGCCCGCGATGCCGAACACCGACTTCATTTCCCCTGACCCTTCGTCCGACACGGAGCCCATGATTCCCTCCTCCACGTGCTCAAGCATGACCTGCATGTCGGGATCGGGGAACTCTTTGTCCATGCGCTCCTCGAAATCGGAGATCCAGCTCTTGCCCAGTTCGCTTGCCGGATCTTTGACAGACAGCGCCTGTCCGTAGAGATAGGCCTCGATGTCGAAGGTATAGACGTTGGACGGGCCGCCATCGACGTGGCCGGGAACCGTCACGCTAAACGAATCGTCGCTCAGTTGGTCGATGCGTTTCCAGCCGGCATCGAGGGACTCAACGGAGTTGGTCACATTCAGAATGTCCTGGCTGTTCTGTTGGATGACCTCGCCTTTGGAGTTGACGACACGATACATGATCTTCGAGAACGCGCGATCATATTCGTCATCGGTGTCGTTGGCAAAGACCTTGGCCCAACCGCCGACGTTGTAATGCAAGTCGACGTTGATCGCTTCGGCGGCGCTAGCGAGCCCCGTGCTGTTTTGCACCTTGAACCGCTGGCGGCCGCCGGCGTACATTTCGATCATGCCGTTGGCATCAGACCATCCGCTGACAAAGAGCTTCATTTGGTGGGGCTTTGGTTTCGGTGCTCCACCGGATTTGTCATCCTTGTCCGGTGTTGGCCAGATTTGGGCGATCGGCGCTAGCGCGCGCTGATTGCCAAATTGGGGAGCTGGGTTGGGCCCAGCGTTCTGCCTCACTTCGTATCCGGTTGTCGGGTTGGGATTGGAGTCCTTCTTGGGAATCATGCTATAGAACGCGATGCTCTGCTTGTGCTCGTCCAAGACATCCACCTGGGCGCTAGGATTGAGACTTGCCTTAAAGTTCGCATTCGCGAATGCATTTCCGGCACTTCCAAAGAGTCCCGCGCAGGCTAACAGCGCGGGCAAGAGATAGGTTCGATTGGTTCGACGTTCGGTTTCGCGTGTAGCAATGTTCATAATTGCCTCCTTCGCAAGGCTAAAGAAACGAGAGAGATTCGGCCCAACCCTTGGCGTCGCGACCAGCGATCCCGCCAAGTTGTTAAGACCCTGTGAAGAGACATCTCGCCAATCGAGACGGCCACCCGACACGCAAGCGATCGCTTTTTGATCCGATCCATCAGCGGAAAGACGCGGATCAGAGCGTCCCTAGCGAACTTTCGCACACGCATGCATTAGTGCACGCCAAGTGAAGTGTGGCCTAGTTGGGAAATCAACCAAGCCGGGCAGGTCCTGGTTAGCGACGAAGTCGAAACACTTCGTTGGCGCTTGCGTGTGATGGACGTAGTGCGACGGGAGGACCAGGAGTCTGTGGCACCCTGCTAGAGTTCCGTTCTCAACACAAAACGCTCTTGAGGATCACCGATCAGCGAAGTCAGAGCACTATGAGAAACGACCACCGCAACCGTGGATACCAACCCACACTCGTACAAAAATTCACGCTAAGGAACTATAGTCGCTTTCCTGTAGTTTCAGAGAGCTCGGTATCTCTGCCTGATTGCCTCGGTTGGATTCGGCGAACGCACGGAAACCCGGTTTGGATGAAACGGACTAGACCCGGCTCATGCGACATCGCCTGCCCATCAGGGAGGAAGACCCCTCTAAAGTGCTTGTTGTACCCGTGAACCAATCTTACAATGGGGACTCGACTCGCCAGTGCGGAGTGTTTCCTTCGTCCGATCACTGGCGATTATGTGCGGTACAAGAAAAGAAGGCAGGATATTACTTCACCGATGACTTCCAGCAGTCTTTTGTCTTGATGTATTTCAATTCACAGAGAGGAACGCCATGTCTATGTCGATTGCGAAATGTTCGCTAGCCCTCACAATTGCTGCCGTCACGTCAATCTTCCAAAATGCGCCAATTGCCGCCAGCCCCTTTTCACTAACCGATGACTTAGATTTGTATTTGCCGTTTGATGGTGACGCAAACGATGCGTCTGGCCAAGGAGTATCAACGATAGTCAAGAATTCGGTCGAATTCGTACCGGGCATTGTGGGACAGGGCGTGAACTTCCAGAACTCTGGGTCGACGAATTCCGCCAGCGGGGAATTCGTCCACACGCGTCGTCAGCTTCCCCTTGGCGTAAGCGATTTTAGTGTGCAAATTTGGGCCAAGGGCACAAATTTCGCTACTGACTCTAGCCGTCGTGACCCGTCGATTTTTTCGAATAAGGATTGGAATAGTGGCTCATTTACTGGTTGGGTGATTGCTCGGGGCGATGAAAACGAAAACACGGGCGGTGGAATTCAGTGGAATTTCGATACCTCCGCCTCAACTAGGATTGATATTGACCTGCCCTCAAGTGTCGCCTTTTTAGAAGATGGAAACTGGCATCATATTGTCGTCACGCACGACCGAGACGGGGACGCTGTGATGTACTTCGACAGTAGTATTGTTGCTACACGCGACATATCTGCTCACAACGGTGCGACAATTGACGCAGGTCGACCTACTGCAATCGGGACTGACGGAGCTTTGGGGGCAAACTGGAATGCGTTCTTAAATGGTGTTGTTGATGAGGCGGCAGTGTGGAGCCGTGTTCTTAGTGCAAGTGAGGTGGACGTCCTCTACAATGGCGGCTCTGGGAGAGCCATTCCCGAACCAGCTACCATTTCTCACGTCATGCTGGCAAGCATGCTTGTCGGAGTATCGCAGACTCGGAACAATTCTCGTTGACTTGCGTACACTCCCAACATTCTCACTTCTGACCCGATTCCTGAGCGATTCAAACACTGAGGACTAGCATCCTCGGCGTTTGTTATTGGCCTGACGATGATGCCAAGCATCGTTTTCCGGAGAGCTCCAAGAACGCTCGTTTTTGGGACATTCACCGTGCGTCACGAAAGCAAAGGACTTACGTCGAAAGCGGCACTGGCGATTACGTTCGGTTTGGGGCTCTCTGCCCCCGCATTTTTTGGCCCATCTAAACAGCATCGGCGGTTCACACGAGGTTCACTCCGACGCGGGAGTTTCAGAATGTGAATCTGCTGAATTCAGTTTCACTTCTGGCAGTTTCGAAGCTCTCTCAACGTTTTGTTTGCCCCACGATTCACTCGCGGCTAAACTGTCAAAGCCTTCTCCCGATCATTTTCTTTTTGATGAATACTACGACTAGACCTTTTCTCCTCTAAACTTTTGTATTGACTATGGCAAAAGAACTATCAGTACCCTCGGCTCCAAAGCTTGGGAAATACTTAACTCACATTGGTCCGGGCGAAGATACATCTACTTTTGGGAAAGTGTGTATGTATGGTCCTCTCATTATCGGCTTAGGTTCCTTCGCAATGCCCGTAGTAATTACGCCAAAACCAGGAGAAGAAGTTGGAATTTGGGCCCTCTTTGGCGTTTTAGGCATGCTTTTGGTCGGCGTCAGTATTTTTCTCTTTCTTCTTGCTACCGTATTTGCTTCGAAGGATGAAGTTTATCTGTTTGAAAAGGGAATCGTACTTCGTAATCGCAATGAGACCGAGATCATACCATGGGAGCATATCGCTCATGTGAGATTACTGACAATTTGGGAAGATCGTTTTTCGTCATACATTGATGTGAAATTAAGTCGCAGGAACGCCAAAGCGATACAATTTAGCTCACAACTTACCGGAAACGCAGAACCGATCATCAAGGCGATTGAGCAAAGCAGCCCAGTAGTCGAACGTGATGAAATGATAATTGGGTAGCAGAACGATAGATGCCCGTTGCGCGCATCGAAGGGACTCGCGGAAGACTCGCCGACGCTGGAATCAGTGCTTACGACCTGCGTGCTGTTTTAACGTGCGATCAGGCTGCCAACTTTCCCATCTCTGCCCCGATTCCGGAGAGATTCAAACACTGAGGACCAGCATCTTCGGCGTTTGTTATTGGCCTGACGATGATGCCAAGCATCGTTTTCCGGAGAGTTCCCAGAACGCTCGTTTTTGGGACATCCACCGTGCGTCACGAAAGCAAAGGGCGTACGTCGAAAGCGGCACTGGCGAATACGTTCGACTTGGGGCTCTCTGCCCCCGCATATTTTGGCCCATCTAAACAGCGGCGGCGGTTCACACCGCTTGTGGAATCTCAGAACGAGATTCCTCTGGAATGCTGTAGACTTTTGGGGCGAACCATCTCCTTTTTCCTCTGTCCTAGCTATCTGTAGAATCTTCTTGTACGGACATCCTCTTATGGCGTCGGCGAAGCAGGTGAACACTCGATGGAGCATTGGCACTCACTTCCAGTTCCAGGATTCTGCGAACGAATGATCGGCTTCTCAATACCGATTGATCGGAACCTACTGCTGTTGACGTACGATGGCCTGAAACAGATGCATCTGTCTAAGCCGATTACAATCTCTACAGTCGACGATTCGGCAGACCCTTTTGACCTCTACGACCCCGACACCGCCAAGCTAAGACACGGCGGAAAGACGTGGGACTTGGTAGGTTTGCACACGGGGCGACCGATATTAGAACGTCCTAATGGAGACGTACTCGTGTTGGATGAGAAAGGGCTGCGAGTTTCTGTCACCCGTGGTGGAAAAGAGATCTGGTCGTCAGACTTTGAGAACTTTTCGGGAGATTGGGTTGCTGCGACATTTTCTCCAGACGACTCGTATATCATTCTCGGCTGCCCCTATGATTTTGATTTTCGTGTTTGGGAACGACATCCGGATGCTTAGGCAACAAGTCTCTTGTTTGCCCACGCTTGAAACGATTTGGCATTTTCGGCAGGTTTGAATCTGCAGCAATACCGGCTGATATCCGGTGCCTTGATTCACGCAGTTTCCAAACGAGGTGGGACTCGCCGCTTGTGGAATCGGCAGGTTGCCAAGCTGCCTCAGCGTTTCTCTCCGATGCTGCGTAACGGTTAGGCATTGCTTTCATTTTGAATGACACTTCGTCTCAGATGTCATACAGAATCCCATGCCCTCTTAGAGTCCAATTGTGGAATCGCGCGCCAAAATCGAGGATCATGGCATTTGATAAAGGCAAACTTCTGACATGATTATTCTATTTGAATGTAAAGATCCTGACTGGCTTTGCTACTAATGCAATAAAGAAGGCCACGTGAGTAGTGTAGCGATGACGATGGAAACCACTCAGCAGAAGTTCGATCGGTGGCTCAGTGAATACCGCGGCCTGATGCTCAAAGTGGTGCACTCATTCGCATCGAATCCGTCCGATCAAGACGATTTGCTACAGGAAATCGCGATGGCTCTTTGGACGTCGATCCGCCGATTTCGAAACGAATCAAAGGAATCGACCTGGGTCTACAAAGTCGCATTGTTTACCGCAACAACGTGGAGTCGCGGAGCGATAAAAAAGCAAGGCCGAAGGGAACTTGCGAATCCGGAGTACCTGTCAAACGAACACGTCCGATCATCGGACCCGCGTCAAGAATGGTTGCTCGAGACGATTCGTCGCCTTCCTGTCATTGACAGCGCATTGTTGCTTTCGTCGTTGGAAGGGTACTCGCATGAAGAAATCGCCAAACTGACTGGACTGTCAGCGACCAACGTTGGTGTCCGTCTGCACAGACTCAAGAAGAAACTAGCCAAACTTGCTACGGAGCAATTCGATGACGTTCGATGAATTGGAAGAGTGCTGGGAGAACGACGTACCGGAAGACCACCACATTCCACCAACTGACTTAAGGCAACACGTCTTCGCAACGGCCAGTCGGGCAGAACTTCGGGCAACCATCTTTGAGTTGTGGGCAATGTCGATCTTCAGTCTATTTGGTGTACTGATGCTGGTGGACACGATTCGTGACGCTAATCCGTGGCATTGCTATCCGGCTCCGCTGATTACCTTGGGCATCGCTTTCT
This sequence comes from Bythopirellula sp., assembly GCA_965228965.1. Lineage (GTDB taxonomy): Bacteria > Planctomycetota > Planctomycetia > Pirellulales > Lacipirellulaceae > Bythopirellula. The sequence goes on along the minus strand of OZ245849.1, from coordinate 1,459,312 downwards.
TTGTGTACTCGGCTCGTCGGCGTCGCAGACTGCAGCTGGACTTTTCGGGATCGCTGGCTGAGATTATCGAAGGCCGACTTCGTGCGTTGGATACCCACATAGGCCGAGTGCAGGCTTTTTTTTGGTGGTTCATTGTACCAGTCACTTTGGCTGTTGGTGTTAACTTCGTATTCAACTTTGATGGTCGTCCGCTTTGGGTGTCAGGAATTCTACCTCTTGCAGTTACCGCGGTCTGGCTGGCAATGAAGATGGAAATCAGGGCGTCTCATCTACGGCATCGCAAGATTCTGAGATCGATTCAAAGGGGGTTAACAAGCGACGCTTAAGAAGACCATAGGAATAATCTTACAGGATCGAAGAATAGAACAGACTCCGATGCTGCTCCGGCTTCATCGTCGATTCATCAGCTTATGTAGTTTTTTCGGAATCCAGTTTCCACACGAGGTGGCGCTCGCCGACGCTGGAATCGGTGCTTACGACCTGCGTGCTGTTTTGACGTGCGATCTGGCTGCCAACTTTCCCATCTCTGACCCAATTCCGGAGAGATTCAAACGCTGAGGACTAGCATCTTCGGCGTTTGTTATTGGCCTGACGATGATGCCAAGCATAGCTTTCCGGAGAGTTCCAAGAACGCTCGTTTTTGGGACATCCACCGTGCGTCACGAAAGCAAAGGACGTACGTCGAAGCGGCACTGGCGAATATGTTCGGTTTGGGGCTCTCTGCCCCCGCATTATTGGCCCATCTAAACAGCGTCGGCGGTTCACTTCTCCGCTGGAATCTCAGAATGAGAATTGGCTGAAATGGCTATTCTGCAAGTTCGCGGGCGTGGCGGGACTGTGAACTGTTAATATGATGATGGCTCCAACTCATCCACATTTATGTTGAATAGCAAGTTAGTCGTCATGAAAAGAATAGCTGTAGGCTTGGTCTTCTTCGTGTTGGCCGCTTGGCTCATATCGAGTTCACTGGTCACTTACATCACACCTAGAGAAATGACCGTCACAGCTATTGGGGAAACTTTCTACCGTATTCACCTTTACGCCCAGTCAAACGGCGAATTGCCAGAAACGGTCGCCGACCTTCCAGTTCGCGAGGGCTACGCGAATCGCACACAAGACGGTTGGGGAAGTGAGCTGGCCTATAAGGTCAACGACAACGGTATCGTGACACTCACGAGCCTGGGCGCAGACAATCTAGCAGGCGGTATAGGTGATGACGCGGATATTACCCGCTCGCACAGGTCACTTGATGAATCAGGAAAGTTCATCGCTGGAGAAGAGTTGTGGACTGTAACAAGTGAAGTGCAATCTGGTCGTTGACGCCTAACAAGCTGCGACTGACATTGTAGGCGTCGGCGGATGAGGTTGTTTTTTCGGAATCCAGTTTCCAGCGGAGGTGGGACTCGCCGACGCTGGAATCGGTGCTTACGACCTGCGTGCTGTTTTGATGTGCGATAAGGCTGCCACGGATCTGGACGGTACTTTCAACCGCGCGAAACCCGTCCACTTCTTTGTTGAAATTAGGCCACGCAATCTGAACAATGGGACTGGCTCAGCACCGTGCCGTCAGCTCTTTGACAACCTAGCGAAGCGAATTTTAGGACAGTTCCAAATTGCGCTCGAGAACTCGTTTGGTGCTTGTCTATCAGTGTTTGATCGCTGGACGGGGCCGGAGTTTTCGAACACTTTTGGTGGCCAGATTCCGAAAACTACCGGCGAATTGAGGTTCCGAATGTTCGTAACGTGTGAATTGATAACACGTTACGTGATGGTCTGAATAGCACAGGGTCGGAATTTTCGGGCGCGACAAGCCGTTTTGACATCACGGCAAAACCCCAATCGAGGTACACCCAGCCGCGACCGAAAGCAGCCGCGACCGTAAGGGAGTCGGATCACACGTTCAGAAATCTCGTGACCCACTCACTGAAGACCGCGGCTTGGTTTGGCCCTTTGCAATCTGGTCAGAGCACGCCGGCGAGCTCTTGCAGGAGTTGCCAGTTCTCGAGGCGGTCTTGTTCGGTTTTTTGTAGCGTCTCGGAGGGATTGCCTTCACGGTCGAAGTGTTTGGCGAAGCGGCCCTCGCTGCGGGCGAAATCGAGAAACGTGACCTGCTCGTTGGTTTTAGGGTTGGTCCACCAATCTTCCTTCATCGCCGGGTTGCCTTGCAGCGACAGTCGTTCCTTGATGCGATCACCCTTGCGTGGGTCGAAGATCAGCAGCGGGAAAGCACGCGTGTCGACAGCCAGACGCGCCTGGTCGCTGGCCATGTTGTCGGCCACGCCGTGTTCGGGCTGACAGGTGGTATAGCAGTTGACGATCGCTGGACCGTCGAATTCGAGCGCGCCGAGGATCGCCTTGTAGAAGTGGTTGGTGTGCGCACAGGTCGTCTGCGCGACGAACGTACGCGGGTGCATCATGGCGATCTGGGCGATCTCCTTGCGGCGTTCCTGTTTGCCGTCAAGGTGCTTACCGTGGAAGCTCATTTTGGTGTTCTGGCCGGTGAACGAACTGGTCGACGCCTGACCGCCCGTGTTGGAATACACCTGCGTATCGAGCACAAAGACCTTCACGTTAAGACCTGAAGCCAGGAGGCGCGAGAGCGATTGAAATCCGATGTCGAACATCGCCCCGTCCCCGCCGATGCACCACAACGGACGATCGGTCCAGCCCATCTGGTTCCAGCGCAGCCGCACGCCCATCGCGTCGGCCGGAGCGTTCTCGAATAGCGAGTTGGTCCATGGCACGAGGTACGGATTGTACGGATAGGTCGACGTGTAGACGGTGTTGCAGCCGGTCGCCGCGACGATGCCCCACTGATCGCCATACTTGGCGCCGGTCGCCGCGCACATCATGCGCAGTGCGGTTCCTTCGCCGCAGCCGGCGCAGGAGCCGGCGCCGCCGACGTAGATGTGGGTTTGCTCCTTGAGCATCATGTCGATCAGCAGATTGTCGTTGATGTATTCATCATCCGAGGGACCGACTTCCTTGAACAAGCGGTGGCTGCGTTGGATCTTATCCATCACCGGCTCGGTCTTGGGAATCATCTTGAGTGCCAGGTCGTCGCAGACGGTGACGCACTCAGCGCATCCTTTGCACTTGCTGGGGTCGATGATGATGGCGAAACGGCCACCTTCCTTGCCCTTTTTCTTGGGTCCGTCGTAGTACTTGCGCGGCTTGGACCACTGCTGTTCGAACATGGAGCGTTCATCGTCGTTGTCGATGACGTCCAGCTTCTCGTCGAGATGCGACTCGGCGAGCACTTTGCCAAGAATGGCCGTGTCGGGGCATTCGGTCACGCAGTCCATGCACCCGGTGCAGTTGCCGGGAATGTACTCAGGAATCTCGGGAGCGACGTAGCTGAAGTCACGCAGTGTGGCGGTGCCGGCGGGGATCAGCGAACGTGCGACCGACACATCGGCGGGCAGGTCTTTGTCGCCGCGACCTTCTTCGTAGCCGCGAATGATGCACTCGTTGAACTCCTGCACATCAAGGATCGGCAAGTCGACGTCGACGTAGCCGGCATCGGTCAGCGTACCATAGCAGTTGTTGTTATGAGGGTCGCGATCGTGAGCGTGATTCATGCTTCGCGGGTCGTTGACAGTTGCCATGGGATATCCTTTGGATTTGATCGTATTGGGTTATCGAAACCTAGGCATTCCTCAGCGAGGCTGATCTGGACTGGATGCGAATCCGTTCGTGTGTGCGGAAATCAGTTCCGGTGGCACTTGTTGCATCTCACTGTAGCCACGTTTGACGCATTTCATGTTGTCTTCGACAACCTGGTCGCCCCGTTTGCCGAAGTACTTACGAATCGCTTTTTCGACGCCCGCGTAAACTTGCTCGTCCGACATACCGCTCGATTTGCTGTAAGGCGTCAGCTTGAGGAAGGCCCCCAGCAACACGATGCCCTGCATCCGCATCTGCAAGTCGGCTTCGGTCGCGACCTCGCGGGCGATGCTGACCATGTCGGTGAAGTAGATTTGCAGGTTCTTGTCGCGGATCGTCTGTTGGTGCTGGCCAGGGATCCGCGCCCATACGTCGGTTGGGTTGGCGTAGGGACTTTGCATGAAGATCGCCCCCCCGTCGACCATACCTTTGAGCGGATTGCCGCTGTAGAGGGCGTTCGTATCATTGAGCACGATGAGATCGACATATTGAAGCTCGCTGTGCGAAAAGATATGGGAGTCGGCGATTGTCAGATAATAGGTGGTCGGCAGCCCCTTTTTCTCCGATCCGTACTTGGGATAGGCCTGCACATCCTTGCCGAATACCTGCCCGGCGATCGTGGCGATCACCTTGTTGGTCGTCACCGAACCAAATCCGCCGACCGAGTGACCCCGCATCGAGAAGGCGCCGGTGGGTCGCAGATCGGGATCGTCGGCGATCTCCAGAGCCAAGGGGTGTTTGATGCCGACGCAGAAGTAGTCTTGGCCCTCCTGGATCATGTTGTCGAAGACCGCGTTGATGTCGCCTGGGCGCACGTCGCGACTGCCCAATCCGGCCGAACCGCTGTAAATCTGCGGAATACGATCGATGCGATCGAGCCCGTTTTGGCCAGTGGCTGCATCGCAGAAGGCGGCTTTGATCTCGCGGGTGAGATGATTGCCGGTCGTGGAAAGCGGATCGTCCATGCGTTCGATAACGGCAAAGGCTTTGCAGTTTTTCAGTGCCTCGACGATCTGTCTTCCTGGGAATGGGCGGAAACAATAGATGTTCAGGCACCCTGCTTTAACGCCCTTGTCCCGCAGGTAGTCGATCGTCGTCTGGGCGGTTTCCATGTAGCTGCCGATGCCGACCAGGATGTACTCGGCATCTTCGCACCGGTAGGACGAAACCATGTCGTAGCGCCGACCTGTCAGACGGTGGAATTCGTCGAAGGCTTCGTTCAGCGCAGGGGCAACCTGGTCGTAGTACCAGCGTTGGGCGATCTTGCCTTTCATGTAGGAGTCTTGGTTCTGCACCGAGCCACTCATGACGGGATTGGCTGGGTCCATCAAGTTATGGAGCTTGTCTTCTGGCTTACCGACGAACTGCTGCATCAGTTCGGGTTCGAGCAAGCGCACACTTTCGACGGTGTGCGTGGTGAGAAATCCATCTTGCACGTTGAAGAATGGCGTGCACGAAGCCTCGGCCGCTCGACGCGAAATCAAGCACAAGTCGCCCGCTTCCTGAGCGTTGCGACCGAACAAGATTCCCCAACCACAGTCGGCCACCGACATCATATCGTCGTGTCCGGCATGAACGTTAAGGCTATGGCTGGTCAGCGCACGGGCACCGATGTTGAACACAATCGGCAGTCGCTTGCCGGAGATTGTGTACAGGACCTCCTTCATCAGCACCAATCCTTGCCCCGACGTAAAATTGGTGACCCGTCCGCCAGCCACGGCGAACCCTTCGCAAAAGGTGGCTGCGGAGTGCTCGCTTTCGGGCTCGAAGAACAGCAGCGGATCGCCCCACAGATTGGTTTCTCCGTTCATCACCGCCTGATTGAATCCGCCACCCATGGTGGTCGAACTGGTGATCGGATACGCTCCCGAACCTTGGCTGATGTGTTTCTCCACCCAGACAACAGCTTCGGCACCGTCGCAAGTGGTCTGGATACCAGGATACTTCGCCTGGGGAGAAACGACCGCCTCCATCAAGGGGTCGGTAGATTGGTTCAAGGAAAAAGAATCCGTCGCCATGCGGGTACTCCTTCATCAGGATGCGTGTACGACTCGCGTGCGGAGGACGAATACATCGTCTCTGCCGGTTCAGGCAAGCAAGCTTGCCGTCACGCAATGCTTACAACCGGGGCGCGGCACGGTGTTGCGTGCCTCGCACTTCGAAACTTCAACTTCCAGGATCGCTGCTAACCAGTAACGACTATTAACATTCGCGGCATTCTCGAATCCGGGTGCGTGATAAGCCTTTGATGTGAGAGAGAGTGCCGGTATTCAACCTTGGAGAACTAAAACTTCTAAACATCGTGAAAAGGGAAGACGAACAGGTTCGTCTGATTTAATGGTACACGAACAAGTGCACAACGCAAGTTTGTAGTTGCAATGCGTCGGCGCAAGTCGTTGTCCAGCGAGCGGATACGTCAACGCGAGAGATTGAGACTCGGCAAGCCGATGTTCGGTTTGAGCAGCTATTTCAACTCGGCTTGCTCTAGCATCCGACGCCACGGATCAGGTTTCACTCGGTTGGTGTAATCCTCTTCGAGAAAGTGCATTTGCAATTGAACGACGTGATGATTCAGTTCGGGGTGAAGCTTAGCAAACACCTTGAGCATTTTGCTGGAAAGCACCAACTCAGGATCGGGTACGTCGGGTCCCGCCTGATGCCCAGGCAGGAGCAAATCGCGTCGCCACGCGTGGAAGGTTTCGATGGCTTGCAGCAGGTCGGGTGGAGTCATCCTCGCAGCTTTCGAATCGTTGTCGATGTGAGCAAATTGACAGCAGCAAACGGCTCGCTTTGGCTCGTTAGCGCCGGAGTTACCAATAATATCGCCCGGTGTCGGCGTGAGCCATTGAACACCAAGGAGTTGCATACAAGAATAGTAGCCTAACTTCGACAACGACACACAGGAATATACCTATGAGCGGCATAGTTCCGCCTGCAACAACGCTCGGTCTCACACCTTCGTTTGGCTTTGGAGATCGCATTGGTTTGGCCACGCCGGGGCATATTGAAGCGATGCGACGGGCCGGGCAAGGCTTCGCGCCGATGTACGCGCAGCAGTCGATTCGCGAGATGGCACGCACCAGTCGCACGCCGGAAGGCGTGATGGCAGACGCGGTCGGTGCGATGGCTGACGCCCAATGCTACGAACCGCACGGCGCCGATGCCGACCACTTGAAGACCCCTGAAGACGTCGATCGGACAGCTGCCGCTGGGTTTACATTCTTCACGATCGATCCGTCCGGGCACGTCGATCAACAGGCCGACGATTACGACGAGGCAACGATTCGAGAGAAGTTCGCCGGGGTTAAGGACGTGGCCACCTGGGTCGACGTGTACACAGGCAAAGAGATCAAGCTTCCTACGGGGAGCGCCATCAGTTTCGATGAACTGTCTGTCCAACGTGCGGCAGTGAAGTACGGCACGGCGATCAGCGAGGCCTTGAAACTCGCCGACTACATCAACAAGGTGCAATCCGAGGCGGGACGCGACTACGAAATCGAGCTAAGCGTCGACGAGACGGAGCAACCAACCACGTTGGCCGAGCACTACATCATCGCCGAGCAGTGCCTGCAGCACGGTATGAAGTTGGTTTCACTTGCTCCGCGGTTCATTGGTGATTTTGAAAAAGGGGTCGATTTCATCGGTGATTTAGTAGCACTCGAAAAATCGTTGCACGACCACGCGGCGATTGCCGAACAGCTGGGCCCGTACAAAATTAGTTTGCACTCGGGTTCTGACAAGGTATCGATGTACGCGGCACTCGCGCGTGCCACCAAGGGGCGGTTTCACGTCAAGACGGCAGGCACTTCCTATCTGGAAGCTCTGCGAGTCGTCGCGATCCACGAGGCAACGCTGTTTCGCGACATTTGCCAGTTCGCTCGCCAGCGCTACGACACGGATCGCGCGACGTACCACGTTCACGCGACGCTCGACACGGTGCCTGCCCCAGCGGATGTTGCCGACGACGACGAGCTAGTGCGTCTCTACCTGGAAAATTGGGACGACGTCGCCGTGGGCAAGGGATTCACGGCCGCCGGTCGGCAGATTCTTCACTGCACATTCGGGTCTGTGCTTACCGACGACAAGTTCGGCTCAGCCGTCCGCGATTGCTTACAACTGAATTCGTCCACGTACACGGAAGTGCTGGCCGTTCACTTCGCCAAGCACCTGGAAGCCCTACAGGCAGGCTGCTAGGCGATGACTTCGCTTCATTCACTAATTCTAAGTCGATAAGAGACCATATCATGCTCAAGACCGGAATTCTCAATCCGCACATCAACGAACTGCTGAGTTTGTTCCGCCATACCAACACAATTGTCCTCGCCGATCGCGGCTTTCCATCGTGGCCAACCGTGCCGACCATCGACATTACACTCGTCGATGGCACTCCGCCAATTCTGGACGTGCTCTCGGCGATTCGCGAAGTTTGCATCGTCGGCAAAGGGTGGATGGCGCAAGAATTCACCGAGACCAATAGTCCTGAGGTGATCGATAAATTCCAGCAGGCGTTCGAAGGTGTCGACTTTACCTATGAGCAACACGTCAACTTCAAGCTGCGCGTGCCCAAGGCGATTGGCCTCATCCGTACCGGGGACATCCATCCGTACGCCAACATGATTCTGGAATCGGCCTGACGATGAAGATCGACTCGCATCATCACTTTTGGAACTACAGCGCCGAAGAGTACGGCTGGATCGACGATTCGATGCAGGCGCTACGTCGCGACTTTTTGCCGGCCGACCTCAAGCGGGCGATCGAAGCCGTCGGGGTCGAGGGCGTCGTGTCCGTGCAGGCGCGTCAGTCGACGGTGGAAACGCAGTGGCTGCTGGAGTTTGCTGACCAGCACCCGTTTATCCTCGGCGTTGTTGGCTGGGTGGACCTTTGTAGTGCGAATGTAAGCGAGCAACTCGAGCAGTTTGCTCCGAATCCGAAGCTAAAGGCGGTTCGTCACGTCGTACAGGACGAGCCGGACGACGAGTTTATTCTGCGTGACGACCTTAACGCGGGTGTGTCGCTGCTAAGAGATCACGGGCTGGTGTACGACATCTTGATCTTCGAGCGGCAATTGGCCCCATCGATTCAATTTGTCGATCGCCATCCGGACCAACCCTTCGTGCTAGACCATGTTGCCAAGCCACAGATTGACAAGAGCCTGATGGATCCGTGGCAAAACAATATTCGCGAAATGGCGAAGCGATCGAATGTTACCTGCAAGGTCTCGGGCATGGTTACCGAGGCGGATCATGCGAGTTGGACGCCCGACGAACTGCGACCCTACTGGGAGACCGTTTTGGACGCGTTTGGCCCAGAGCGTCTGATGTTCGGCTCCGACTGGCCCGTTTGCCTGCTCGCGTGCGAGTACGCACGATGGTTCGAAACCGTCAGCGAATTCGCCAGTCAACTTTCCGAGAGCGAGCAAGCTTCGCTGTTTGGTGGAACTGCGGCGAAAGCTTATGGGCTCGATGTCAGCAATTAGTAGTTAACCGAGAAGAGCACACCTATGCGAGCGTTGGCGATCAACGAGCCGGGCAAGGCCAGCATCATTGATATCGAAAAGCCCGCGCCGGCCGTCGATGAGGTGCTGCTCAAGATGCAGTACGTCGGCTTTTGCGGCAGCGATCTGAGCACGTTTCGTGGCATGAACCCCCTGGTCGGCTACCCTCGTATCCCTGGCCACGAAATTGGCGCGACCGTCGAGGCGGTCGGGTCGGCAGTGCCTGACAAATTTGCTGTCGGAACCAATGTGTTGGTCTTGCCTTACACGGCGTGCGGCGAGTGTAGTTCCTGCCTGCAAGGTCGAACGAATTGCTGCCAATTCAACCAAACGCTGGGCATTCAGCGCGATGGGGCGATGTCAGAGTACTTCGCCATTCCGCATGAGAAACTCATGTCGTCGCCGAAGTTGTCGTTAGAGGGGTTGGCGCTAGTCGAACCGCTCACGGTCGGGTTTCACGCCGTCGATCGAGCCCGTGTGACGCAGGCCGACACGGTCGCGGTGTTTGGCTGCGGCGCCATTGGGTTGGGAGTGATCGCGGGTGCAGCCGCTCGCGGGGCACGCGTGATCGCGATTGATTTGGACGACACAAAACTCGATTTGGCCATTAAATGTGGAGCAGCGGTCGGAATCAACTCGGGACAGGTAGACTTGCACGAGCGCTTGCAGGAACTTACCGATGGCCAGGGACCGCACGTGATGGTGGAAGCCGTCGGTTTGCCGCAAACGTTTCGTAGTGCTGTGGAGGAGGTTTGCTTCGCCGGAAGGGTCGTCTATATCGGCTACGCCAAGGCCCCTGTCGAGTACGAAACCAAGTTGTTCGTCATGAAGGAACTCGACGTTCTCGGTTCTCGCAATGCCATGCCGAAGGATTTCGCCGCTGTGAAGCAAATGCTCGAAGGGGGCGGGTTCCCAATCTCCGAGCTGATCACCGAGAGCGTGCCTCTCGATGCTGCCGTCGATGCTCTGTTAAGTTGGAACGAAAACCCCGGTAAAGTGACTCGCATCCATGTCGATATGACGGAGTGAGTGTCATTAGATCACACCGGAGTTTCGAGGGAGCAACTCTGAGACCGGCAGATTGACTCGACAGAGTAGCGAGGTTTGTGGAATCTCGCTGCTTTAGCGGCGTGTACCTAATGGCCAAGAAATTCAATAGAACAACCATCAATTTTTGGCTCGACGTGTTCCTGCTGTGCAATTTTCTGTTGCTCTGCTGGATTGCGGTCGTCTTGCGTTACGTGTTTCCCCCGGCAAGCAGCATTTCAGGCTGGAGTTTGTGGGGCTTGGACTATCTGGTTTGGTCAGATCTGCAATTCGGCACACTGTGTGTGATGGTCTTCGCAGTGTTGCTGCATGTGATGCTCCACTGGTCCTGGGTGTGTGGCGTGATTGCCAATTGGCGGAAGAAATCGCGAGGGAAAAATACTGGCGCTCAGGCAGACACCGGAACTCGCACTTTGTGGGGCGTAGGACTGATGATTGCTATCTTGAATGTGCTCGGTATTGGCATCGCGGTGGCAGCACTAACCGTTCAGGGCCCTACGAACTAGCGATCAGGCTTCGTCTGTTGGTTCGCGTTGGCATCTTCGGCAGCACAGAGCGGACAGGAAGGTGGCGCTTCAGGGGTGTCGGTTCCCAGTTGTGCCGCACCGCGAGCAATCGAGATGACGCCCGTGAGAACAATGCACCATGCTGCGATTTGGAATAGCCTGGCACGACCAGACAGCGACAAGAGCTTGCCGCCATAGCCGAGCAGCAGCATCAGCGGAATCGTACCGCTCCCAAATACGGCCATCGTCAACCAACCCTGCCAGATCCCTCCTGCGCTGCTGGCCTTCAGGAGAAAGGCGTATACCAGGCCACATGGAATGAATCCTGTAAAGACCCCGGCCAAGAGTGGCCCGGCCCAACCCGGTGCGGCAAGAAACGTTTTGAGCCAGGTGATCGCCCCGCAAGGAATGCCGCTCAACAGTCGAGTCATCGGCTTGGGGAAAACATTGGCCGTGATCAATCCCATCACAATCAAGACGATACCTGCAACGAGCGCTAACCAAGCTTGCGAGATGACGAAACCGCTCGACTTGGAAGACAACCAGGCACCGCCTAAGCCCACAAAGGCACCACAGAAGCTGTAAGTAAACAGCCTGCCAACGCTGAAGAATACTTGCCGCGCCAGAAGACTTTGACCGGGTGGCGTACTAGCACTCAACGAGATGGCCAGGGGACCGCACATGCCAACACAGTGTGCCGAGCCGAGCACGCCGCCGAGAAAGATGAGCGGGAGTTCGATCATGACCCGGCCTCAGCTAACGTATGAGGGATGCCAGGCACGAAATCGGGTTTCGATGGTTTCGGCGTTAGCGCCTCGGATGGCTGAAAGGATTCGATTGCATTGTCTTCGTTTAACGCACCCGAGTACCGTCCAAGTCTCAAGGAGTTCACGATTACCACCAGACTACTTGCTGCCATCGCCAGCGCGGCCCAGACTGGATTCAGGTTTCCGGTGGCGGCAAGCGCGATTCCAGCGCAATTGTAGGCGAATGCCCAGAACAGATTCTGCCGCACTACACGGGCGGTCATTCGCGCCAGACCAATCGACCACGGAATCTGATGGAGGTCGTTACCCAGCAAGCAGACTCCAGCCGCGTCACGCGAGATGTCTGCGCCACAACCTAGCGCGACGCCCACGTCGGCGGCGGCAAGCGCCGGCGCATCATTGAGCCCATCGCCGATCATTGCCACCGACCCCTGCTGGGACAGCTCGCGAATTGCCGCATACTTATCTTCAGGCAATTGGCTACTTGCAGCTTGTAGTCCCAGTTGTCGGCCTACGGCGTCGGCGCGTCCGGCGCTGTCGCCGGTGAGCAGGCGGATATCAACACGCATTTCTTGACAGACTCTCACCGCTTGAGTTGCTTCGGGTCGCAACTGTTCCTCAAAGCGGAAGGCCCCGCGGACTCTGCCGGCCCAACCGACAAACACCCATTGAGAATCACCATCTTCAACGAGTCGGTTGTGAAGAGAACGGGGAAACTCATACTCGACCTGTTCGAACAGCCGGCGGCTGCCGAGCAGGACTTCGCCTAGCGCTGCGTGCGAACTTCTCAAGCCTTTGCCTGGTAGCGTGCTAACGTTCAACGACATCGGAGGTGACGTGAACGAGTCGTCTTGTTTGGCGAATTGAACGATCGCGTGTGACAATTGGTGCGTGGAGCCTGCTGCCAGCGAGGCGGCAACCGTTAGTACTTCACTCTCGTGCACACCGTCGTCCAGGAGTAACTCCGCAGGCAGCGGTTGGCCCTCGGTGAGAGTTCCTGTCTTGTCGAAGCAAGCGAATCGGACTTCTGCCAGTTTTTCCAGGACTCTGCCGCTACGAAACAAGACACCGCTTTCGGCTGCGCGGCCGAGGGCAGCCCACACTGCCATCGGTGTTGCCAGTCCCAACGCACATGGGCAGGCGATCAGTGCCACGGCAAGGCCAGTGAGAATGCCACTGTCGATCCCCTGGACGATGGCCTGCCTCCAACCTGCGCCAATGGCGATCAAACATACCGCCGGCACAAACCAAGTTGTAATCCGATCGGCAAGTTGCTCGTGCCGCCCTTTTTGACTACGGGCGGTGCGTATGAGCTGGATCAGCCTCGACAGCGTTTCCTGTCCGTTTTCAGCCGTCACTTCGACGCGCAGGTCACCATCGACGTTGAGCGTCCCACCATATACCGAATTCCCGACGGTGCTGACGGCGAATTGCGATTCTCCGGTGACCATTTGTTGATCGAGATGTGCTTCTCCGTCGACGATGGTTCCGTCGAGAGGAATTCGTTCTCCTGGCAACACGCGCAACACATCACCGGTGCGCACACTAGTTCGCGGTAGCTCTTGGTAGCTCCCGTCCGGTTGCAGGCAGCGCACGTTTTCGGGCAGCAGATTCGCCAAACGATCCAGCGACTCGCCGGTGCGCAGTTTTCCCTTCGCTTCCAGCCAACGGCCTAGCGACACAAAAACGAGCACCATCGAGCCAACCTCGAAGTACACGTGTCCCTCACCTCGAACTACGGACACGACAGAGTAGCCATACGCGGCGGCGACACCGATGAGTATCAATAAATCGGTTGTCACGGTCCGTCGGCGCGCGGCCTGGCGGACGCCCTGGAGAATGGGGTTGCCAAGTAGCCACAGCACTGGAAGCGAGAACAGTAGGCTTGCCCAGCGAAAGACACTTCGCAAAGCGCTGGCGAGCGGCCCGGCAATTTGGCTCTCTGGATAGACGCTTTGGCTCCACAGCGCCATCGTAAACACCATGACATTCATGGTGAAAAAGATCGCCAAGCCTAACCGGAGGAGATGATTGGCAACGATTCCTTGCTGGGCATCAACCTGATCGAGGCTCGCCACGGTACGACAACCCGAACAGCAATAGTCGACTTCTTGATCCGGTGTGGCCTTGCCGAGCGCGAAACCCATTGGCAAAGGAAGCCCGCAGAACGCGCAGTATCTCTGTGTTTCGGCGGCATTCACGGTGGTGAAACGATTTCGATCTGCAGCGCGGGAAACAGGTACACGATCGTGTAGTACACCGCATACACCCAGAAAAACAGCCAGATTCCTCGGACGTACCAGGGAATGCGATTGCCGACGTAGCTATGCCAACGGTGTTCGACGTCCGCAGGCGTGCTCTTGGGTGGTACGTCTTCTGCGGCTGTTTCTAGGTAATCGGCCATGGAACCAAATCCTTATTTCATCACGGAATTGCAGAATTCCAGATCGTTTGCATTGCTGTCAAGTTGTGCCTCCGTGTCTAACATCGTCTGTTTCGGGCCCTCAATGTTATTAAACATTCCGTGCAGGGCGGCCCAACCGAGTAGACAAAGGAACCCGGCGCTTGCCAGCAGATAGTTCATCATTGGGGCGACCGCGAAGATACCTTCTTGCGCTGCTTGTTCGTCGGAACGCACGAGTCGAACAAACTCGATGAACTTGCTTCCGAAACCGAAAGCACAAAATCCGAGGATAATCACCGCAAGTACGAGGATAATGTTGCTTTTCATGGCTTGTTACTCAAGTGGATTCTGAATCTGCTCTTCCAGCGGCACAAAGTCTTCGTACGCGGGGTACTGCTCCAGCCACGACCCAAGCCACTGAATATAGGTGATCATGGCGATGCCGCGCTTGTTTGGTTTGCTGGGATCGTCGTCGTCAAAGAACCAAGGATACTTGGGCATCGGTGAATTTGGCGAGAGCGATGTAGGATCATAAAAATGGACGGCATGCCAGTCATTACCACGGCGGCCACCCTCGCGACTCAGATCGGGTCCGACGCGACGCGTGCCCCACATCACGGGACGATTGAGAACGTTTTGGTACTCGTCCGACGAAGCCACCTTACCCCAGCGGGCACTCTCGTTGGACACCGGGCGAATGAACTGACTGTGGCAGTGCCAGCAGCCCTCGCCTACGTAGGTCTTATGTCCAAGTTCGAGCGCCTCGGCCAAATTCTCTTGGTTCGGCTCACCGAAGTACGTCTCAAATTGTTCAGGATAACGCATGCTCAGGTCTTCGAACTGGTAGATCAGATTCTGGTTATCAGCCAGCTCTTCTAAGGACTGCTCCGGCAAATCTTGATAGAGCAGGATCGGCACCAGCGCGTTCGAGAGAAACGCGAACAGGAAGAATCCTAATCCGCCAATGAGCAAGATTCCCGACTTGCTTTCAAACATAGATGAATTCCTTCGCCTCGATAGCCAATCTTAGGCCGCAATTTTTGCTTGTCGTGAAAGTCGCCAAGTCTTCCAAAGGTTGTATACGAATGCCAATTGCCCGCCGATGATCGCCAAGCCAGCAAATAATCGTGTGATCCAGAACGGTTGCGACCCGTCGACCGAGACTTCCCAAGGCTGCAGTGATGCCCAGTAGTAACCCTGGAAGACGCCCGCCAGGGTCAGGTCAATGAACATGACCGTGATTCCGCCTAAAGAAAGCCAGAAATGCCACTCGCACAGCGCCCGGCTGTACCACGACTGCTTGAGTAACCGGGGGAACAAGTAGGTCATCATGCCGAAGAACCACATGCTGAACACGCCGAACATCACCAGATGCGCGTGCCCAACCACCCAGTCGGTAAAGTGGATCAGTTTCTGGAACGTACGCGTCACCTGCATAGCGCACTGAGCACAGGTGATGAAGTACAGCACCATTCCGGTGTAGAACCATCGAATAGGTAGGTTCGTGACCACCGCACGCCCAGAACCCCAAATCGTGCCGAAGAAGTTAATAATCACCGTCGTGACTACGAACTCAACCGCGACCGTCGAAACGATGGCACCGTATTCCAGGAAGTCGGGAATCGGCGTATACAAAAAGTGATGAATGCCATTGAGCGGATAGAAGAATGCCAGCCCCCAGAAACCGACTAGCGAGAGCCCGTGGCTCCAGATCGGTTTCTGCAGCAGGATGGGCACGAAGTAATACATCAATCCCCACGCCAAAGGCGTGACGAAGAGCCCGACCAGGTCGTGAATGAAGAGTCCGCCAATCGCTCCCGCGCTGGTTCCAGGGACAAAGTACTCGGGCATGAAGTTGCCCATCGCATACGTCAGGAACGTCCACACAAAGGCCGCCATGAAATACCACAACGTGACGTACAGGGGGCCGTTCGTGCGGACTATCGGGGCCATGAAATTGAGTGCCACCAGCGCCAGTCCGACCAACGCTAGCGGGTCGATCCACACGGGAGTTTCTCCCCACTCAATACCTTGCGCCTGTCCCATCACGATGCCGACAGCCGTCGAGCAGACGACGACTTGCCAGGCGGCGAAGATAAAGTAGGACAGGCCGCGGTGCAGCACTGGTTTGAGTGTTAGTCGAGGGACGGCCCAATGCAGTGCTCCGAGAAAGCAATTGGCAAGAAATCCGTAGGCAATCGCGTTGGTGTGGACCATTCTCCACCGCCCAGGCGATAGGTATTCGCTGCCTTGCAGCGGGTTCCACTGCACCAACTGCAGCGCCATCAACAACCCACCAGCAAGCGATATGAAGAGATAGGTAAGTGCGGCCAGGAAATACCAGCACACGAGACGTTCTTCGACCAACGTCCCGACATCAGCTTCCGGCTCGAGAGGAGTTGGGCTACCCGTTGTTTGCGATACGTCACTCATTGCCGCTCCGACACACGTTGATAGGGTACGTACTCTCCCAAGGGATAGATCAGCGCAAGCGTCCAGCCAAAGACCAGATGCGTTGCGGCAGCGACCCACGGCGGAACACGATTCACGATCAGGTTCTCCTCAGACATGTCGATCACCGCCGGTTGCAGCCACGAGAGGATACCGTAGAAATTGATCACCCAGATCAGCAGTGACACGATCGTGGCGATCATGAGTCTCGTGCCCATCGACTTCGATGCTCCCCATCGGGTGAGTGCTAAGTAAACCGGAATCCCCAGCAGCATGCCGGTTCCCAGATAAAGGCAGCACCCAATAGCCAGCATCAGGCCGTTCTGCGCATCTGGCAGATCGAACACTTGGTCACCTAGTGGAAACGTCAGATAGGTGCGAATTAGTTCGAGCGGGTGTTTGCCCGTCAGAACAGCCCCCACGACGTTGAACAGCAAGCTGGCCATCGCGCCGAAAATGCCGAGAATGAAGCCCGTAGTTGCATAGTAGGCGGTGTAGTACCCTGAAGGACGGAAGGCAGGGTACTCCGTTTCGGAGGCAATCTGCGCCTCCAAATCTGCAACGCGTTGCTTGAGTTCGGCTAGATCCGATTTTTTTGCATTGGTATCCATCGCGTCACCCTCAGGCTGCTTCCTTCTCGGAGTCTTCGCTTGGCTGCGCAGACTCGGGATCAACGGTAGGTTGGCTCGGCAGGTCTGCTTCACTCAACGGCGGATTACCCTGCCGGCGCCGGTTGCCAGTTTCTTTGATGAAATGGACGAGTTGCCAGATCGCATCGGGATCCTGTTCGAAGGTTTTGGCGAACGCAGGCATTGGCGTGCCGTTGATACCTGAGGCGATTCGGCGATACACATCGATAAACCGATCTCCCCCTCGGAACATACCCGATGACAAGTCTGCTGCGGCAGTCTTGTTGCCCCAAGCATCCGTGCCCACGTCGACGTTCCCCATCGACCCACCGCGGCCATACGTACCGTGGCATTTGGCGCAACCCTTCGACAAGAATATCTGATGACCAGTGCGGATCGAGTCTTCGGTCATGGCCGGCATTGGGGTTGCCGGCATCACCAGTTGGCTTCCCGCTTCCTCCCAGGGCGTGAGAATGTCGGAGATCACTTCCTCCAGATACTCATCGTCCGGCAACTCCTCATCGTCGAAGGCGATTCCCGCCAATTGTTTTTCCAACTGCCCTCGGTAAGTCAGCGCAAGCACGTATTCCACCACGGCATCGAGTTGTTCGTTAGAAAAACGATCGAATGACGGCATTGAAGTCCCCGCGACACCGCGTTTGATTGTCTGCAGGAGGTCCGCGCGGCGCGGCTTCGTGCCGTAGGGTGTCGACGTGAACTTGAAGATCCCCAGCGTATAGTTTCTGGGCTTGGGGTTAAGGTGGTCGGCGACCGGTCCGTTGCCATCGCCGTTTACGCCATGGCACTGAACACAGTAGTACGTGTAGAGCGAATAGCCGAGCTTCAGTTTGTCGGTCGTCTCGTCGGCCCCCAACAGAATTGGTTTGTCGGGGGTACCGGTGCACTCTCGAAGTTGTTGAGCAATGCCCTGCTGCAACTCTTTGTAAACTTCCAACTCCTCAGCGTCTTCAATGTCTGCCGTAAGTTCGACAACTTCTGGGCCTGGAGTAAAGCGGGGTGGCTCAGCACGACGACAACCGATTGGCAGTGCGGTAACAACCAGTAGTATTAGAAATCTGCTTCGAATGGATGAAGTCGCGATGCCGGAGAGTGCCGAATCGCTAGTGCTTGAACGTGCCATGAGTTGGCCCTGAAGCTCCGATAACAACTTGCAAATTCGTAGAATAGACCTTTCGGTAACCTTAACTTATACTCTCAAACAGATTTCAGTCTATACTGAGCAAAGTGTTCCCGGCCAAACGATAGTGTCGAGTTTATCGACGCCTAACTGCATGTCAAGGTGCAGTTTTGTGGCGCAATCGAGAGGTGTTCGCTGTTCTCACAAACATCAGAGTATGCGCTGCGCGCTGTGGCCCATCTGGCAACGTGCCATGAGCGCATGAGCACGATTCCGAAATTGTCTGAAGCGATTCATGTCAATGCGCCCTACTTGCGGAAGGTGATCGACAAACTGCGGGAAAGCGAAATCGTTGGGGCACAGCGCGGCACCGGTGGCGGAATCTATCTGATTTCAGATCCCACGGAGCTCACCATGCTGGACGTTCTCAATGCGGTAGAGCCGCTAAAGCGAATTGAGAGCTGTCCGTTGGGTCGGCCAGATCACCTGAAGCTGTGTCCACTCCACTCCGAGATAGATGAGGCCATCGGTCACATTCGGAGGCTCCTGAGCAGCCGGACGATTGATGAGCTTCTGACGGCGCGTCGCAGCCAGAGCCGTTGTGGGTTTCCCAAAATTGAGGAACTCTGCCAACTGCAATGACATCTCACAGCTCCGACGGTCTTTTTAGCTATGAGGAAACAGAACATGACGTACCGTGTTGGTTTGGAAGCGATTGTGAAGCAAGTTTTACTGGCAGTGGTCGTTCTGTCAGTCCATACTCAGCAGGTGGGTGTTGCTGTCGCATCCGACCAAACGCGTCCAAATATTTTGTTCGTGTTTTCTGATGACCATGCCGTCAATGCGATCTCTGCGTACGGCGGCCCGCTAGCAGCGATCGCACCGACGCTAAACATTGATCGCCTCGCCCAGGGGGGCGCGATTTTTCACAACTCGTTTTGTACTAATTCGATCTGCGGGCCTTCGCGAGCGACGATTCTGACCGGCAAGCATAGCCACAAGAATGGGTTTGTGAGCCACCGATCCGATCCTTTTGACGGCAGCCAGTTCACGTTTCCCAAGCATCTACAATCTGGTGGCTACGAGACTGCGCTAATTGGCAAATGGCATCTCAAGTCCACGCCCACCGGATTCGATCACTGGGACATACTGCCTGGGCAAGGACACTACTACAATCCCGAATTTCTCACGTCGGGAGATGAGCCTGGCGGTACCGAGACGAGGACTCGTCTTGAAGGTTACTGTACGGACCTGATCACCGACAAAGCGATCGACTGGCTTAAGCAGCGCGATGAAAGCAAGCCCTTTCTGTTGATGTGCCATCACAAGGCGCCACATCGCACGTGGGCACCGCCGCTGCGTTATTTGGATCGATTTGCTGATGAGGACATTCCGGAGCCAGAGACACTCTTCGACGACTACCAGAGTCGCAGCGCATCGCTTGCCACCAATCGCATGTCGATCAGCGAGCACTTCTACTACGACTACGATTTGAAGGTGCGTTCGGAAGTACCTTTCGCGTCGGAGCGAGAACGGCAACTTAAGGACGGCGAGTACCGTCGCATGACACCCACGCAGCGCGAGGCCTGGGATGCGGCGTTTGTTCCCCGCAATCGTGAGTTTCTGGCCACGAGACCAACGGGTAACGATTTGGTTCGCTGGAAGTACCAACGGTACATCAAGAATTATCTGCGATGCGTCGCTGCGGTTGACGACTCCGTTGGCCGCTTGCTGGACTACCTCGAGGCCAGCGGGCTGCAGAACAACACCATCGTCGTCTATAGTTCCGACCAGGGATTTTACTTGGGTGAGCACGGTTGGTACGACAAACGCTGGATGTTTGAAGAGTCGCTGAAGATGCCGTTGGTCGTAAGATGGCCGGGCGTCATTCCTGAGGGATCGATACGCGATGAGTTAGTCCAGAATATCGATTACGCACCGAGTTTCTTGGATGCGGCGGGAATCACAATCCCAGAGGAGATTCAAGGCGAGAGTGTGCGCAATCTGTTTGCCACCGGTAAGTCTGAATGGCGTGATGCGATCTACTATCACTATTACGAAGGAGGCGGCGAACACAACGTACCACGTCATGAAGGTGTGCGCACGGATCGATACAAATTGATTCACTTCTACGACAGCAACGAGTACAACCTGTTTGATCTAGACAGCGATCCGCAAGAAATGCACTCGCTGCATGCGAAAGAGAAGAATAGCTTGGTTCTGGCCACGATGAAGGACCGTCTAAAAGAGATGCGGTCGAAGTATGATCTACCGCCATTAGCTGGTAACAGCGAATAGAAGCCTACAACTTCCCCTGCCGTGCGTTTACAATGAATGCTCGCGAGTCGATTATCCGAAGGGCATAGCGGATGCTTTGCTTGGCTGTCGACGAACTTCGGGGAGGGTCATGAAACTCGTCACGATGCTTTTCTTGCTCGGTTTCCTACCGGCTGCCTCGGCACTGGCAGAGGTTTCGGATTCTCCGGATCAATTCGACTTCTTTGAAAGCAAAATCCGGCCTGTGTTGGTGCAGAGATGCTATGCATGTCACAACAGTATCGACGAACAGCAAGGCGGGTTAGTTCTGGATCACAAGGCGGCGATACTGGCTGGCGGCGACTCGGGTCCAGCGATCATCCCGCAGAACCTTGAGTCGAGCCTGCTCATCCGCGCGATTCGCCACGAGGGTGAGCACAAGATGCCGTTGGAATCTCCCAAGCTCAGCGATGCGGTCATCCGGGACTTTGAGATTTGGGTCAACATGGGAGCGCCCGATCCACGACTAACGAAGCCCACCGAGGCGGATCGCAAAGCAGAAACTGATTGGCTGCAACTCCGTGATCAACGTGCAAATTGGTGGTCGTTCCAACCATTGCAGCAACATGACGTGCCTGAAGTTCGTGATCCTCAATGGAATTCAACGGGGATCGATCGATTTGTCTACGAGCGCATGCGTGCAGAGCGACTTGCGCCGCAACCGATCGCAGACCCGGCGGTCCTCGTGCGGCGCGTGCATTTGATTCTGACGGGGCTGCCGCCCAAGCCGGACGTCGTACAACGCTTTTTGGAAGATCCTTCCCCGGCCGCCTACGAGCAGTTGGTTGATCAGCTTCTGTCTTCAAAAGAGTTCGGCGAACGTTGGGCACGACATTGGATGGATTGGTATCGCTATGCCGAAAGCCACGGCAGCGAAGGTGATCCGCAGATTCCGTTCGCCGCACAGTACCGCGACTATTTGATTCGCGCCCTCAACGCTGACGTTCCCTACGATCAGTTGTTGCGTGAGCACTTGGCCGGCGACTTGTTGGAACAGCCAAGAACCAACGATGAGCTTGGCATCAATGAATCGGCAATCGGCCCCGCGCATTTACGAATGGTCCCGCACGGCTTCGGTGTGACCGATGCGTATGACGAGCAAATCACCTTTACGGATAATCAGATCGACGTGATCACGAAGGCGATGCTGGGGCTGACGGTCTCTTGTGCGCGTTGTCATAACCACAAGTTCGATCCCGTCAGTCAAAAGGACTTCTACCGCCTATACGGCATCATGGTCAGCTGCCGCCCATCAACGGTCGTTGTGGACTCGCCCAAGAAACTCAACACCAATCGAACCGCTATCGTTGAGTTGAAATCGGAACTGCGTGAAGGACTGGCGGAGTTCTGGTTGCGGGAGACGAACGAGCTATCCGCTCGACTGGCGACGACAACGATCTTTCGAGAGGCCCGCGACGGTACCCTCAAAGCAGAGCGACCGGAGAATTTTGAGGAGCTCAAGGGACCCGCGCGAAAAGAAGCCGAACAGGCGATCAAAGTGGAGCAGACGCGGCTCGATCAGATTGCTCGTGTGCGTGAACTGACTCATCCGCTGGGTGCATGGTACTTCCTGAGCGACGTCGATTCGGGCGAGTATGCTGCGCTTATCGGGCAACAATTGGTCGAACTACAAGCGATTCAAGACGACAACGCGCGTGCAAAGGCGAATGCAGATTTCTACGTTGACCTTCGTGATAAGAGATCGCTCGAAAAGTGGCACGCCAGCGGGAACAGCACAGCTGGTGAGGTGAGCCCAGCGGGGTCGTTTGTGTTGCAAGTTGAGGGAGAACACGCGCTTGCGGGCATCTATCCTCGTGGGATCTACAGCCATCTCATCTCGGACAAGCATGCGGCGGTGCTTGTCTCGGGCAACTTCATAGCCCGGGGTGGCAGGACGATGGCTCGTGTGGTTGGTTCGGGGGCCCAGCTACGGGTGCCGGTACGTAACTACCCGCTAACGCACGGCGGACTGCACCCCGCGACGGGGATTGACCATGCTAAGTTCCGCTGGCGTGTGGCCACCAACAAGTGGCAGTACTGGCAAGGTGAGTCAGTTCACTTCGAGATGCGAACCTCGAAGGACTGCATCCCCAATCCTGGCTCGAGAGATCGTTCGTGGTTCGGCATCACCGAGTTGATCGCCGGTGACGAATTGAATCTCCGTGAAGAGGGAGCATCGCTCCTCAGGCTCATCGATGACCCAATGAAGATCGCCAATCAGCAAAGTCTTGAGAGCGCGTACGTCGAGACACTACAGCGTGCCCTCCGTCATTGGCGCGATGGCCAGATGAGTGACCAAGAAGCAGAGTTTCTGGACGCGTTTGTACAGTTTGGTTTCCTCACCAATCGTATCGACCAGTTGCCTTCCTCACTGCAAGAGCATGTGAACAGGTATCGGGAGTTGGAGGGCGCGATTCCAGTGCCCACACGGGCGCCCGGAGTCATCGAGTCTGAGCCAGTTGATCAGCCGCTGCTCGTGCGCGGCAACTACAAGCAGGAAGCTGCCGCGGTTGTACGTCAGTTCCTTGAGGTTTTTTCCCGCCAACCCTACGACGATGCCAACTCAGGTCGGCTTAAGTGGGCCGACGATATGGTGAGCGAAACGAATACCCTCAAGTCGCGTGTGCTCGTGAATCGTTTATGGGCTTACGTCTTCGGCCGGGGAATCGTGGCTTCAACCGACAATTTCGGGCTGCTTGGTGAACAACCGACGCACCCGGAGTTGCTCGACCATTTGACGCTCGATTTTGAAGCTAACGGGTGGTCGATCAAACGCGCGCTGCGGCAAATGGTTACGAGTCGCACGTTCAAATCAGCGAGCCGAGCGACCGCAGATATCCTAGCGCGTGATGCCGAGAATCGCTTCCTCTCGCACTTCAGGTCGCGACGGCTTGATGCCGAAGCGATTCATGATTCGATCAACCAACTTGCGGACCAATCCCCACGTGCCGTCTATTCGCCGGTGGTTCGCAACCGCCTCGATCCGTTCTTGAATGCCTTCAATGCGCCAGTTCCGGTAGCTACGGTCAGCTTCCGAGTTAATACGAATGTGCCCGCACAATCGTTGGCGACCATGAACAGCAAGAAAGTCGAGGAGGCGGCGCGCAGTTGGATCACACGAATCGAGAGCAACAGCGATCTCAACACGCCTGCCGCACGAATCGACGCGCTATTTCAAGAAGCCTACGCGCGACGTCCCACGGCCGAGGAATTGGACGTCTGTGGCGAGTATCTGGGGGACGCACCAGACTACGATGCGTATGTGCGTCTCGCGCACGCGCTGCTCAACACGAAGGAGTTCATCTATGTGTATTGACGACTTCAACCGTCGAGCGTTCCTTCGATTGACGTCTGCCGGAGTCAGCGCGACGGCCATTTCAAGCCTCATCAATTCGACCGAGGCCGGCGAGGTCAGCCCGTCAGCGCTTCATCATCCCGCTCAGGCGAAGTCTGTAATTCTGCTTTACATGTCCGGCGGTGTGTCGCACGTCGATTCGTTCGACCCCAAGCCACTACTTGCCGAATTGGACGGCCAGCCGATGCCTGGCAAGGTCGAGCGAACGCAGTTCGATCAGGTTGGCAACATCCGGGGCAGCTACTGGAAGACGGGGCAATACGGCGATTCGGGTCTCGAAATTACCAACATGTTCCCTCACGTAGCGGAACTCGTCGACGACCTGGCAATCGTCCGTTCGATGACGGCCAACTTCTCAGAGCACGCGCAGGCCAACTTCTTTATGCACTCCGGATTTCCGTTTCTTGGCTATCCGAGCGCTGGCGCGTGGGTGACGTATGGCTTGGGAAACAGCAATGAGAATCTGCCAGGCTACGTCGTCTTGCAGAGTGACAAGGCCGTTTCGCCACATGGCGGAGTCAGCCTTTTCGGCAACGGTTTTCTTCCCGCCACGACGGGTGGTTCGATTTTCAATATCTCAAACGACAGCGTCGTGCCAAACATCCAACCAAGCACCGCAAGGCAGGAACAGCGACGTGCACTCGACTTGATTAAGTCGCTCGATCTCAATTTCGCGAATCGAATCGCAGCCAAGCAGGCGGTCATGGACTCGGTGGCCAACACAGAAACTGCGTACCGAATGCAGCAAGCGATTCCAGAGTTGACAGACATTTCGGACGAAAGTCGCACGACACTGGATCAATATGGCGTGAATGACGAGAACCCAAACCTCGCACAGTACGCGCGGCAATGCTTGCTCGCGCGCCGCCTCGTGGAGCGAGGCGTCCGCTTTGTGGAACTCTCCTGTGCCAGCGCACAAATTGGCGCTGGTGGCTCGGCCAACCCTTGGGACCAGCACGGCGAAATCGAACGGGGGCATGGCTCAATGGCGAAGCAGGTTGACCAACCCATTGCCGCACTGCTTACCGATTTGAAACAACGCGGCATGCTCGATTCGACGCTCGTGGTTTTCACCGGCGAATTCGGCCGTGCGCCGTTCGCACAGGGAAGCGGTCGCGATCACAACCCGTTCGGATTCAGCCTTTGGCTAGCGGGCGGTGGCATACGCGGAGGAGTCACGTATGGAGCGACTGACGAGTTTGGCTACTATGCGGTCGAAAAGATTGCAACGGTCTATGATCTCTGGGCGACTGTTTTGCATCAACTCGGAATTGACCACGAGCGTTTGACTTATCGCTACAGCGGTCGAGACATGCGTCTGACCGACGTGCATGGGAATGTGTGGCACGAGCTGCTGGCATAAGGCGATCAATCGCTATTCGAAAAGCGTTGAGCGCGCCCCCGCAGATTCTGATGTGGCACAGCGTACTTCGTGTCGTCCGTTCGGCTACTTGGTACTCACCAGCCAGCGGTGCCGGGGTCGCCTTTGAACGGACCGACGATTTCCGGAGTGATCCACCCGCCATAGAAGCCGCCCGGTTGTGGTTTCACCGCGTGCCCATCGACGTAACAATCAACGCGAGCCGGGTAAAACGAGAAGTACTCTCGAATCGCGTTGAACTCGGGAAACGGCTGCGCGTAGGACCAACCGACGTTCTCCTGCACAGGGCGGTCGGGAACGACGAGTGACCAGTAAGTTGCCTGCCCCTTCCACTCGCAAAACGACTGACCGTCTGAGCGCTTCAGGTACTCCGTAGAAACGTCCACAGCTGGCAGGTAGAAGGTCGGGGGGCTCGCCGTTTCACAGATACGGACAGCGCGCCTCGTGCGTGCGATTTCGATCCCGCGAAAGCTGACAACGACTTCGCGTTCGTCCGGCGAGATCGCCGGCGGTCGTGGGTAGTCCCAAACCGATTCCTGGCCGTCTTCAGTCGGCACGGCAAACGGCGGGCGTGTCTGTCCGGTGTTCTTCCACATGTTTCTGGCTTGCTGCACTCGATCGGAATTGCCCATACTTCACCCTGCTTATAACCGTCGTTAGGGATGAGACAACACTTATTTGCGTCGGATCCGCGATCTCAGTGACCCGAACGCCACCAGGCTATCTCTTGGACACCGGATTCGATCGACCGACAAAATCGGTTGCCATCGATTCCAACGCTATTCTGCCTATTCGTCACCAAGCACACGCAAGCTACCCGTATCGGCGTCGATCTCAACTTGCCCACCCAGCGGCAAGGTGGCATTCATCTTGTGATGTCCGACAGGGTAGTTCATCAGCACCGGGATTCCCAATGGCTCGAAATACTGCCTGAGCACGCCGTTGACCAGATACCACGGGTCGTCTTCCTCGTTGTCCTCGCGGTCGGAACTCTTGGTGAATTGGCCGAGTACAGCGCCCCGCAGGTGGTCGAGTTTGCCGGCGAGCTTGAGTTGGCGCAACATGCGGTCGATGCGATACGGGGCTTCGCGAACGTCTTCAATCAGCAGAATCGCATCTCGCGTGTCGAGGGCGTAGGGTGTGCCTTCCAAAGCCGCCACCAGTGACAAGTTGCCGCCGGTAAGTCGTCCTCGGGCGACACCGCTACCGACCCGCATCGGACGAGGCACACCTTCGGGGATCTCGATCGTGTAGGACAATGGGTGAGGCTGTTCGCCTTTGAACTGTTCCATCGCTGCGAAAAAGTATTTCTCAGAGAATTTCGTCAGATAGTTGCTTTCCCACTTTTCGATCTTTGCCTCACCTCCGAGGCCCCACATCGGGTTGGGGCTGTGCCAAGTAATGAGCCCCGCCTTGCGATTGATCGCGGCGTGCAGAGCGGTGATGTCGCTGAAGCCAATGAAGATTTTGGGGTTCGCGCGGATCGCCTCATAGTCGAGCAAATCGAGGATGCGCATCGTGCCGTAGCCGCCCGTGCCGGGGAACACTGCTTTCACCTCGGGATCAAGAAATGCCTGCATGAGTTCGTCGGCCCGACGCTGGTCGCTGCCGGCAAGGTAACCGTCTTTTGCGAACAGATCGTCGCGCTGCTTGATTTTGTAGCCGCGCTCCTCAAGGCGTTCCCGAGCGAGCATCATGCGTTCTTTGCTCAAGTCACTAGCTGGAGCAACGAACATGATCGTGTCGCCTTGCTGCAGACGCTTGGGCCAGATCATGGGGCGCGATTGCGCGTGGCAACACGAGGCCAGCACGAGCAGGAGCGACAGACTACACAGGAGAAATCTTGACACGGATGCCATGGGCGACACTCATACTTTATCTTGAAGAAGTAGACGTCACGGGAGCAAGCCCATCATTGAGCAACGACCGTGGAGGTTCCCGATTGCGGCCTACGCCTACTATTGTGATTTCGGATCACACGTTGAATAAGAAATGACACACATCACTATCTTGGACAACGTATCCCTTGCCTTCAACTCGCATTTTGCCCGCGTCACGGATTGCTTTTTCGCTGCCGTACTCGTCCAGGTCGTCGACCGAGTAGGTTTCGCAGCGGATAAATCCACGCTCGAAATCAGTGTGGATCACCCCCGCCGCTTGTGGGGCCGTCGCTCCGATCGGGATCGTCCACGCACGAATCTCTTTTTCACCGGCGGTAAAGTAGCTCTGCAGTCCCAAGAGTTGATATGTGGCGCGAGCCAAGACGGCCAGCGCGGGTTCCGCGAGTCCAAGGCTTTCGAGCATCTCGTTCCGCTCCGCCTCGTCGAGTTCCGCCAACTCTGCCTCCAGCCGAGCACACACGGGCACGACCGAACCACCCTCTTCGGCGGCACGTTGACGGAGCGTCTGTACGTGCTGGTTTCCCCCTTGCAGGTCGTCTTCGTTGACGTTGGCAACGTAGAGCACCTGCTTGGCGGTGAGCAATTGTAACTCGGCGAGTATTTTTGAACTGCCGGGATCTTCGTAACGCAATGAGCGCACCGGCTTGCCGTCCGCTAGGACTTTTTCGCACTCTGCCAGCACTTCGAGTTTGGCTTTCGCCTCCTTGTCGCCCGAGCGAGCAACTCGGCTGGCTTTGTCGGTTTGTGATTCGACCGATTGCATGTCCGCCAGCATCAACTCGGTGTCGATCGTTTCGACGTCTCTAATCGGATCGACGTTGCCGTCGACATGGATCACGTCCGACTCTTCAAAACAGCGAACCACGTGCAGTATCGCGTCGACATTGCGAATATGAGACAGGAACTTGTTGCCCAGTCCTTCGCCCTCCGACGCCCCGCGTACGATGCCAGCAATGTCAACAAGTTGGAGAACGGCGGGGATCACTTTTTCCGTTTCGATATGCTTTTCAATCCGAGATAGCCGCGGGTCGGGAACCGGGACGGCGCCGACGTTGGGCTCGATTGTGCAAAACGGATAGTTCTCGCTGGCGATGCCAGCAGAAGTGAGCGCATTGAAGAGTGTTGACTTGCCCACGTTGGGCAGCCCCACAATTCCAGCTTCCATTGTGAATTCCTTCGGCTAGCGTCGGTAGAGGTGCAGGTGCACTAAGCTTGATTCGTCCGGGCGGACCAAGCCCGGTATTCTAGCGGAGGGTTTGGCCTAGAAACAACGGTGGCAGTGAAAACTTGCCAATCTCGCGTGGCCAGAATCCTCGGAAGCGGCAATAATACCAGGTGCGGTCTTGGCGGGCAGCCCAAGCCGGACGAGGTTCACTTCAACGCCCGATCTCGCTTTTTGGGTATGCAGTTTCAGTGGGGATGGTATTCGATGTTCAGTAGTTGGAAGTCTGTGATGGGCATCGTAGCGGTGGCGCTCGGTGCGGTGGTGAATTGGAATAGTTGTCTCGTTCGTGCCCAAGAGATCCCGGCACCGCTCACGCAAGACCTTCCGGCGGAGGAAAGCAGCCGCGACGGGCTTTCGATCCTCGATGACGCGATGCGTCTGAAGGTCACCGGCGACGGCCTGCAAGATCTGAATCGTGTGATCGAATTGCTCGAAACCGCAATCGACACGGGGTTGGAAGACGAAGACAACGACTTCGCCGAACAAATGCTGTCGGACTCGCTGATGGAGCGAGCGACAAATCTTATGCAGGTGATCAACACTCGTTCGATTGCCGATCCGCGCGTCCAGAAAATCCGCAAGCTCATCACTTCTGATTTGGGTGCTGTGATCGCTTACAACGACCCGCCGGCATCGGCCTATTCCATGCTGGCGAAGTTACAGGCCTTACCCGGCGGCGATCCGCGCGAGGCGCGCCGCGCGATCGGAAAATACTTGAAATTCAAGGAACTTACGGAGGAGGAACGCGCCGAGGCGCTGGTCCTGCGTGCGCGACTGATCAAAGATCGCAGCAAGGCGCTGGACGACATGCGCGAGGCGATTTCGCTCGCCCCCGAAAACACGAGCTACCGCCTCGCCCTGGCAATTTTCCTGCGATTGGAAAACAAACTGGACGAAGCGCTTGCGGCGATCAAAGAAGTCCAAGAGCTCAACCCGACCGATGGCAATGCAGTGATTCTTGAAGGTGAGATCTATAAGCAGCAGAATCGGATCGAAGAAGCCCTGGCTAGCTTTGAAAAGGCGACCAAACTAACGCCTCAGGCTCCGGGACCCTACCAAAATCGGGGGGAGATTTTCCGCCAACAGGGCAAGTATGACCAGGCGATCGAGCAATTCAACGAAGTGCTCAAGCTGCAGCCAGGCGTGTTGATGACGCTGCTGCATCGAGCAGACGCGTATATGGCCAACCAGCAGTTCCAAGAAGCGCTCGCCGACATCGAGATCGTATTGGAAAAACAACCCTCTTTTGTCCCCGCACATCGTCTGCGTGCCGAGATCCTGACTCGTTTGGATCGCCTGTCTGAAGCGATTGACAAAATCGAGCGAGTCTCGGCGGCGATGCCCGATCAGATGGAATTGAAGACCCAGTTGGCGCTGTACTACTTGGTCGCCAAGCAGCCGAGCAAAGCGATCGAATCTTACAGTGACATTCTGGATCAGCAGCCCGACAATTTTTCGGCCTTGCAATCCAGGGGCGACGCTTTTCTGACGATCGGAAAACATGCCGAAGCCATCTCCGACTTTACCCGAGCACTGAAATTGAAGCCCGAAGATACCACGCTGCTGAACAATCTTGCCT
Source organism: Bythopirellula sp. (assembly GCA_965228965.1). GTDB lineage: Bacteria > Planctomycetota > Planctomycetia > Pirellulales > Lacipirellulaceae > Bythopirellula. The sequence continues at coordinate 1,429,453 of OZ245849.1, read as the reverse complement.
GGGTGCTCGCCACTTCGCCCGAGGACGGACTGAGGGATGGCACCCGCGCTCTAGAACTTGCCACCCAGGCTTGTGAACTAACCGACTATAGCACGCCGCACATTCTCAGCACGTTGGCTGCGGCATTAGCCGAGACCGGTGATTTTGACGCTGCCATCGAGCGATCGCAACAGGCAGTGAACCTCAACGATCCCGAACACGGCGAGCAACTAGTCAAGGAATTGGAAAGCTACCAGCAGGGAAATCCTTGGCGTGAGAAGCAAACGTTGGAGGAGGAGACCCCCACTGCCCCCCCTCTCGAAGACTCGCCACAGAAGCCAGTCAATCAACCAAGTCGGTGATTTGCGGGTTGCTATAAGGTGGTAACGCGCACGGCATCGGGCTGCTGTCCTCCAACGCCCGCTGCCTTGAAGGGGTAGGTCTGAGCGAGTACACTCGTAATCTTGTCGCAATACAGTGAGCGGCAAGCAATTGGGCTCGTGGCGGAATTGGCAGACGCGCATGCTTGAGGGGCATGTGCCCGCAAGGGCGTGCTGGTTCGACTCCAGTCGGGCCCACTTGCTAGAGAATGTTCGAATGACGAAATACCCAATGACCGTAGTGGCAAGCACTTGGTGACATTGTTTTCGTGATTGGGTATTTCGTCATTCGTGATTCCTCTTGAGACTGAGGCTCGTGGTCAACTGATTGGCCTCGGGCCTTTTTCTTTGCAATTCGACATTCGATCGTGTATCGAAGCGTGGACTCTGCGGGAATATCTCATAGAATTCCGTTGATTGAAGCCATCCCACTGCCGATACACCTACCGTCATCGAACCGAATCCGAGGAGAGAAACCCGATGCTAAGTCAAGTGATGCAAGAGGCGATTAACGAGCAAATCAACAACGAGTTGTTTGCCTCGTACAGCTATCTCTCGATGTCGGCGTGGTGCGAGCATCAGCAGTTCACCGGCTGCGCTCTTTGGATGCGAATGCAAAGTGATGAAGAGCGGAATCACGCACTGAGGCTGCATGACTTTCTGCTGGCTCGCAACGCGCGGGTAATGATGAAGCCGATCGCTCAACCGACCGTTGATTTCGAGTCCGTCGCGGCAGTGTTCGAGATGGCGTTGGCCCAAGAACAAGAAGTGACCGCCCAGATCGACAAGCTCTATGAGTTGGCGTTCAAGGAAAAGGCATTTGCAGCGCTGGTCGAACTGGAATGGTTCATTACCGAGCAGGTCGAAGAAGAAAAAACCGCGCGCGAAATCGTCCACAAGTTCAAACTCGTGAAGGACGATCCCGCCTCACTGCTAGATCTCGATCGGGAGTTGGGCGAGCGAAAACCCGACGACGGCGACGCGTGAGATTCCGTGCTGCCACAAATCAGAGCGCAGCGGCCACTCCAATAGTAACCGTCATCCCAGTGCGCCGGTGAGTGTGACGTTCAGCGAATTGCCGATCATCGCGACGGGGCCTTTGATGTTGCCGAAACCGCCGTACTCGTTGATCTCTAGATACAAGAACAGACAGGCCATCAACAGCGATACCAGGGCCACGATCAGCATCACCGTGTAGACGTCCAGCACCCCTCTTTTGTTGATAACGCTGGGTACGCTAGCCTGCTCCAAGCTTGGTTGCGACATTGTCTCTCTCCTGAATCGGTCCCTGCTGAAATTTGCGAATGACGCGTGCGACGGCTCGGTCGGGTTCTGTGGTGATCACCACGGCGCGGCCCAGATAACGATCACCGCGATAGATTTCGACGGTGTGTTCTTTTCTCAGTCCATCATCGGCCCCGATGGTAATCTCAATCATCTGTCCGCTTGCGTTGCGACGCGAGCGGCTCACGATGCCGCGGACTTGCGGTACAATCTCTCCCGGTGTGGCCGATGGATCAATGCCCTTTTCGCGGAGCAAGCTGGTCTTGTTGGCCAACTCGACCGTGAGCTGCTCGTTGCGTTCCACCAACGAAGTCAGTTTACCCTGTGCTTGATGAAGCTTGTCGGTCGCTTCGACTGTGGTCTTAAACGCCTCGTCGCGCTTCTGTTGGTTCTCGCTTAGTGCCACACGCAAGTCGGCCACTTCTTTGGTCAACGCTTCATTGTTCGCTTGCGTCGACGCAACCGCTGCTAAGTTCTGGCGCTGTTGCTGAAGCAAATTATCCAACTGCTCCTGAACGGTCCGGTTTTGCTCGGACAAGATTTCTCGCTCAGATTCGAGCTTACGCACGTCCTGAATTGCCGCTTCGACTTCCGCTTGCAATTGGCTTTCCAAAGCGTCTTTCTTACTGCGCTGTTGCTGAACCTCGTTGGTCTGCTCCGCCAATTGCTCTTTCAGACTGTCGGCTTCAGTCTTCCAGTTCTTGTGCGTGGCATAGACCATCAACGAGACAATCAAGAGCATGATTGCCGCGATCGCAATTAACCCAGTCAGTATTTTGCCAAGAAGATTCATCGTGTCACTTCCTCAAGGAATCGCAGCGACAGAGTTTCGCCGACAGGTTCGGCGGCGCTCAGTCCGTGCGACAATGGGGTTCCGTTGAGAGCTTCCGATGCTCAGATGCAATCTCCAGTGTGCGCTGGACGGATGAAACGAGAAAAGCCGTAACCTTGTGAGTTATCGACCCACAAGCCTCTGAAAGACCGCCCAACTCTCAACCAGCAAAGGAGATATTTCCTAGTCCGTAGTATAATCAGGCTGCGAAAACTGTGTCAAACTATCCAACGAGGCAGATTGGGTGCTGTGGGCATTGGTTGGGCCAGATGTAACAAATCTGACGGATGGCCGGGCAAATCGCTAGCTCGGCCGGTGCCGGCGAGACCGGTTCAGTTCGGAAAACAGCCGCACGCGCTGCCGCAGGGGCCAGTCGGGGGCTCGCTGGAGCCAGATTTTGCCGAGTGGGCCGCGGGGACACTGAGCAGCTTCTGCAGCGATGGGCTGCCGCACGACTCGCATGCCGGTGACTCCTCTCCACGTACCAGCAGCTCTTGCTCGCGGTCACACTCTCGGCAGACGAATTCGTAGATTGGCATGACACAAACACAGGTTGAAGGCTGAAGGGTAGTCTTGTGGTCGTTTACCAATTTGGGCGTCGGAGAATCTCGTTGGCGATAATTAGCTGACGCATTCCTTCAGGTTTGCGTAGCATTTCTGCGACTTCGGCGGCGATGTCGGTGGAGTCGTTGGTTGATTTGGTCGTACTATCGACCTCTGTTTGCCGACGTTCAAGTCGGCCCAAGCTGTGATCAAACTTCTCATGCAGTCGCAGCTCCACCTCGTCGTCCGCATTGGCAACCGTTGCCCCCAGCGACCGAGTCGACTCAGTGATGTCGTCCGTGGTGATATGCAGCTCGACGTGTTCCGCCACCCCCTCCGAACGAATTGATCCGGGCCGATCCGGCTCCAGAGTTCGAGCCTGCTGAGGGCGCTGAACTTGCCGGACCGGTTGTTTCCGTCGTGGTTGGTCCGACTCGGAAGGTCGTCGAATTGGCCGTGCGATTGGTTTTGACTGCTGGGGCGCGGACTTGGGCTCAGCCGGTTTGCCTTGGGCTCTGCGGAGGAAATCTTCTACTTCGCTACGCAGAGCATCTTCCTGGTTGCGCGGGCCCTGTTGGGGTGGAGCCATCCCTTGGTCGGCGGGCGCTACCGGCCGTGGCTGTCGCGGGCGTTGAGGCCGTTGCTTGCGTTTCGCCTGCTCGCGGCTGCCGAGAATTTGTCCGACGATCCAAATCACGAAGACGATGATCCCGAAGATCATCTGAATTATGTCGGCGGCAACAATTGGTTGAACGTTCATGTGTTGACAGCAATGCAAAGCCGTGGGCGGACGAAACTGGGTCGCAGCCAGCAACGTCTAGCTGCTGCGGCCGCCCGCGTTGGCAATTGAGCCGCGCATATCGGTATCTGCCTGCACGTTTTGCAGTTTGTAATAATCGAGAATCCCTAGCTTGCCAGAGCGAAACGCTTCGGCCATCGCCTTGGGCACTTCGGCTTCGGCTTCAACCAAGTGACCGCGGTTCTCTTCCATCTTGGCAAACTCTTCCTGCTCTGCCGAGACCGCCATGGCTCGACGACCCTCCGCCTCCGCGCGGGCGACGCGCGTGTTGGCTTCCGCCTGGTCGGCCTGCAGTCGAGCGCCGATGTTATCGCCCACATCGATATCGGCAATGTCAATGGAAACGATCTCAAACGCGGTTTGCGAGTCTAGCTTCTTGGCCAGTACTGCCTTGGAGATTAGATCGGGATTCTCCAGCACGTCGGCATGCGTGTCCGCAGAACCGATAGCGCTAACGATACCCTCGCCAACGCGCGCGACGATCGTTTCCTCGGTGGCACCACCGATGAGCTGCTCGAGATTCGCTCGCACGGTTACGCGCGCCCGTACCTTGAGCTGAATCCCGTTCTTGGCTACCGCGTCGAGGGAAGGTCGCTTGGAGTCACGCGCCGGGCAGTCGATCACCCGTGGGTAGACGCTCGTTTGCACGGCTTCCAAGATGTTTCTTCCGGCCAGGTCGATCGCCGTGGCCTGCTTGAAATCGAGATTGAGGATCTTGGCCTTCCGCGCCGCGATCATCGCGCGAATCACCAGCGGCACATTACCGCCCGCTAGGTAGTGGGCTTCCAGTGCTTTCGTCGTGCAGCCGTCTTCCTCGTCGATGCCCGACTTCACGGCCATAATCTTGCTACGCAAGATCACCGTCGGGTTGACCTTGCGAAAAGACATGCGGATCAGATCGAACAGTCCGATTCCGGCACCAGTCATAATCGACTGAACAAGCAGCCGTGCGTAACGGAACAGCACGGCAGCGGCGACCATCAAGAAAATCAGTGCGCCGAATGCAATGACGGTCAAGACGGTCGTGCTAATGGCAAATAGCGGAAGACTGTTGGGAGCAAGCCAGCCTGTCATAATGAGATTTCCTAATAATCAGTTCGACGCAGGGGCATGGGTTTCTAGTTGCGTTGTACTTCTATTGGTTGTCGGTTGCAAGCGAGTGCGATGCCCAGACGGTTATGCCAGCGGCTCGTCCATTGAATCGATGCCAAGCTCTTCGATCGGAGTGGAAAAGACGTCGCGTGGGTCTTTGACAAACTGTTGAGCCTCCTGATCGTCGGCTGGGCGCACGACGACGCGGTTGGCACGCACTTCGACCACCACGACCACTTGGCCGATATCGATGACCGTCCCTTGGCTGATCGCATCGATGTACTTGCCCTCGATCTGCACGGAACCGGAAGGCAGCATCTTCGACTTCGCAATGCCCAGTTTGCCGACCAGCCCGCGTCGCGGGTCCTCGGGAATCAGGTCGTCGGTGGATTGCAGCTCGCCGAGAAACGCTTTGCCCATCGGCGTGAGCGGCCAGTATTTTATCGCTAACCCTAGCGTGGCAGGCACGGCCACCAGCGTCAGTGCCACAAAGCCGATGCCGGCGGTCATGTCGCGGCGGAAGGCCATCACGATGCTGGCAATCAAGGCGATCGCCGCGCAGAAACTTAAGATTCCGCCCGAAGGGATGAAGACTTCTAATACCACCAGACCGCATCCCGCGATCAACAGAATAATCGCCAAAGTTAGCGGATCTAAGGTCGACATCGTTGCGCTCCGTCGGTTGGCAATACGAAATTAGCTAACCGCATTTTATCACCTATTTGCCCAGTCACGCAAAAGAAACAGCAATCTGCCCGCCTGTGAAACGCACCTATGCGGACCCTGTCGCGCGGACGACGACACGGCTGGCGTGAGCGTCCACCACTTCTAGCGGTGTCCCGCGGTCTAGAGGCTCGGCCTCGGCGATCACGTCGATAAGTTGATGCTCGATCTCTGCTTTGCCGGAGGGACGTAGATGCGTCGCGGCGACGCCCTGCTTTCCCACCAAATGGGAGTAGTCCACCAGCATCTCGCGATCCTCGAGTTTGGCACGTTCTTCGGGATTGAGCCGCGCAAGTACCAAGTGACGGAACAGAGGTGCCTCGGGGAGGTATCTGCGCGAGACTAGCGCACATATCAGCACCCCAAACATCGCCAACGCGACCGTACCGACCGACGTCGTGAGTTCTTGCAAGTCTTGCTCACTATGCGGCCTCACGAACGTAAGGCTGGCAAGCACGATCGAAGCAATAACCATTGCCCCGCCACCGAGCCCGAAAATTCCGAAGCCGGGTAAGACGAACACTTCCATGAGGATGAAGATGATGCCTGTACAGAACAGAATGACCTCCAACCAACCGGCGGTGCCGTTTAGGTACTGACTCCAGAAGAACAGCAGCAGCGACACACTGCCCACAAAAGCGCCAAAGCCAATGCCGGGAGCACGTAGCTCAATGTACAGACCGTAAAAACCCACCAGCAGCAGGATCCACGCCAGGCTAGGCGATGCGAGTGCCTCGACGAATTCCAACGCCCAGTTAGGCTGAGCGACCGGTGGGTCTTCCTTGAGGCGAAACACCTGCTTCAGCTCATCAAAGCTGTCGACCGTTTGCCGTGCCAGACCGATTTGTGCTGCTTGTTCCCCGCCAATGATTACTGGCTCATTTGCTGCCGCCAGCGGTGCACCCTTTTGCCAGTCTGCGGCATTGCGTTGCTCAGCAGCTTCTTCCTCGCTGATCCAACGGGTCTCGCCCGTGGTCTTGTCGCGATAGAGAAACAACTCTGTCCCCGGGTCGATCATCGCGGAGAGCAACGACCAACTCTGCTCCGAAAGCGGGCCCAGCGATTCACGGATCGAGGTTGTCGCAGCCTCGCGTTGGGCGTCTTCCTCTTGTTCCATTTGCTTCTGGAGCTGACGCTCGATCTCATTGGCAGGCTCTTTCGCGATGACCTCGATTGCTCCCAGACGGGCCTCCGGATGCATGATTAACTGGTCGCAGCAGAGCGCGGCCAGCGCAGCCCCGCCACGAGCCTCCGCCGGCACATAGGCAACGGTTCGCACGGAGTTCGCATCGAGCTTTGCCAGTGTGGTAGCGAGCTGTACGCTCGCTACTAGGTCGCCGCCACTACTGTCAATCCGCAGTCCCACCCAATTGAGTCGCTGTTCCGTCGCCGTTTGCAGCATGGTCTCGATGCGACTGGCCATGCGCGGTGTGATCGGCCCTTTGATATCGATGATCGTCGGCCGCCATTCACCGGCCAGCGTGTCCTCTTCCAGGATCGCCGCGGCCGGCACCTTGAGCGCTCGCGCAAGTCCCTGGCGATCGGAAGCAAGGAATTTGACGAACCCGAACTCGCGACCCTCGCGCCCTTCGAACATGGCCAGCGTGCCCGCCGGCACGATCGTTTTTTCTGACATGATTTCGCGCTGCTCCCGTGCGCGATCTAAATCGCTTCGGAGTACGAACTCAACTGCTTGTTCGGTGTCGATCTGCAGCACTTCAGCGCTCGCGTCGATCATTCCCAGGGCGAGCGCTACGGGCATGGTTCTTCGCGATTCAGCGATTTCTCGGTAAGCACCCAGGACCGTTTGACCTAGGGACCCATCCGCTTCGTCGACGCCTGCTTCGCCGAGGGTGGCCTCTGGCGCCATCACGATTTCTTCGCACGACAGCGCCAAGAGCGTCCCGTGTCCTCGTATCGATTGAGGCACGAACGCCACCGTCTTGACACTCGCCATCTCGCGGCTGCTGAGGAACCGCGCAAGTGAGAGCACACGCTCGAACTGACTGCCCTTGCCGCCGTCGCCGTGAGGGTCAAGTTGCAAAACCAATAGCGGACGGCGCTGGTCCTGATTATCGGTCGCCGAATCGACCAGCCGATCGCGGACACGGCTGATCGTCGATTGCAACACCTGATCAGCGTTGCCTGTGAGCGGCAGGTGCACCCGGACCAGCGCCACCTGCACGTCGGCTGGCACAGCCGGCTGGGGCTCATCGACGGCGGCGATCAGGGGACTGGCTGCGATCAGCGCGAGCAGTAGGACGACGCTTTTTGCCGTTCGCGGCATTTCGGAGCTTCCCTGTCTGGAGAATTGGGTCACGGTACGACAATTATACGTCGCGCCACATGGCCAGAAAAGCGATTGGTTTTGGCCACCTTTGAGAGGGAATTCGCCCCGAATCGGCCGTTATTGCCGGGCATATCCGTACTTTGACTTGACGGCGAACCGCATGGTTCCCTGCGCCTTGTACTGGAAGCTGCCTTCGGGGGTATGCTCAGCCACTGATAGCGTCAGCGGGCCAGAGATTTCGGCACTCACCGTGCGGCACGTCGCGGTCTCGATGGCCACCTCTCCGAACGCGTGAATGCGAATGGGATTCGCGACCTCGCCAACTGCGATGATCGAGGCGCTAAATACGGCACACTGCTGCCCTTCGATTTGTTGCACGGACTTGAGTTGCAGCTCAAACTGCTCGACGCGGCCAAACTCGCCGCCGAAGCCCATCAACTGTTCGGCGATTTCGCGCGGTAGCGTTATGCGATCACCCACGCGCATCGTCTTGCCCACCAAGTGTTTGATCAGTGGATTCGGGAGGCCGAGATTCTGTAATCCACTGACGACGATCTCGTATTCGGCCTGCGAGGGAATGGAACCTTCCGTGTCGGTGACCATCAGGCGTTGCCCTTCACGTGAGACGAAGTAGCTTTTCCGCTCTACCGCCTGCACGTCTTCCTTGCCGGGTTGGTCGTTCTCTGTCGAAGTCAGCCGGGAGAGCGGATAACTGACGTGAGCACGGCGAACCCGACCTTCGACGACGTCGAGCACTTCGACGAACCGTTGCTGCCGGCGTTGCAAACTGTTTTTGCCTGCGTGAGCCTGTTGCCCGGCCTGGGTGATCGACGTGTTGATCGTCATTTCGACGCCCACCGTCTGCGCCGCGCGATCGCCAACCCTCGCGGGTTGCTGCGAGAAGGTCACCGTCTCGGCTGAACCCGCGACGGGCCGCACACCGCCTACGCCCGCATTGTGGGCCGCCGGTTGGACCTCGCCTTTGGCAGCTCCCACGCAGGCGCCAATGACGGCAAACAGACCGATCAACGTATGGCTGGAGTTTGGCATATCTCGAATCCGGGGATGGACTAAAACGGCAGGCCGTCACGCAATGGCATCGGATTTCTGGGCCGTATCATCCCAATGTGCCTGATTTGGTCAAGTTCGGTTGCCGCCAGCTAGCACGATGCTCTCGGAATTGTCGGCAATCGCAAGCATTGCAGGCCCTCCCGGCAAGCGGTATACTGGGCGATTCGCTACTACCCGATCCCGACGCCATAGCGCAAACTCATTCTGGAGTGGACCATGACGATCGATAAAAGCCTGAAGGTTCGCCGCGGCGGATCCTCCAACCGCAGCGTGCTCACCCGAGGCGAGCGCCTCGCGAAGCTCAAGGAAGAGGACCGCTGGCAGGAGGGCGATTCTCCGTTTGGTCTCGCCAAGGTGCGCGTACGTAAGCTCGTGATGAAGAAGAAAAAGAAGAAGGCCAAGGAAGAAGACGAAGAAGGTGGCGACACCGCCGCCTAGGCCGTCCAATGCTGTCGGCCAGACGAATCCAACTCAGCCGCTGGGCGAAAAGCTCAGCGGCTTTTTTGTTGGATTCGACCTCAAGAAGCAAGGTCTGTTCAAATCGTGCTGCTGCAGACAGCAGCTGTCATGCACCCTGGCATTACTTCTTGATGATATCCTTCACCGTCATGCCGCCGGGGATCATTGGCAGCACGTGTTCTTGGTAGGGTACCTGGACGTCTAGCAAGTAAGGACCGTCGTGTTCGATCATCTCCTTCAGCGCCGGCTGCAGTTCTTCTTTCGACTTGATGAAGCTCGTGCCCCAGCCGAAGCCGCGGGCGATCTCCACGAAGTTCGGATAACGCTCGGAAGGGCCGATACCATCGCCGTCGCCAGCCCACTCTGGGTGATCGATCGGGCCCAGGTAGGTGTGAGCTCGGTTGCCCTTCATGAACCGATCTTCCCACTGCACCACCATGCCCAAGTGCTGATTGTTGAGTAGCAGCACCTTCACTGGCAGCTTCTCGCATTTGCAGGTGGCCATCTCCTGAATATTCATCAGGTAGGAACCATCGCCATCGATATCGATCACCAGACGGTCGGGGTTGGCCGCTTGCACGCCCATCGCGGCTGGTAAACCGAAGCCCATCGTGCCCAAGCCGCTACTGCTCAGCCATCGACGTGGTTGGTCAAATTTGAAGAACTGTGCGGCCCACATTTGATGCTGACCGACGCCCACGGTGATGATCGGATCTTGATCGGCGGTGAGTTTCCACAACTCCTCGATCGCCAACTGTTGGGTGATCCCTTCGTACGTGTGGTCGAATGAGAACGGCTCGTCTGCCTTCCATTTCATGCACTTATCGACCCAAGCGGAGATGTCTTCGGGCGGTTCGACAATCTTGTTCAGCTCGGTCAATGCATACTTCACATCGCTGCAGATGGGGATGTGGGCTGTTTTGTTCTTATTCAGCTCTGACGCGTCGATATCAACGTGGATGATCTTGCCATGCTTGCAGAACTCCTCGACTTTGCCCGTAACACGGTCATCGAACCGCACGCCCAACGCGATCAGCAGATCGGCCTCGTCGACCGCGTAGTTGGCGTAAACCGAACCGTGCATGCCGAGCATGTCCAGCGAAAGCGGATCGGTGCCTGGGTACGCGCCCAAGCCCATCACGGTCATGGTGATCGGAATGCCGGTCTTCTCGACGAGTTGGCGTAGGTCTTCGCTGGCATCCGCCAACACAATGCCGCCACCCGCGTAGATCACCGGTCGCTTGGCCAATTTGATTGCCGCGGCGATCTGCTTGATTTGCTCCGGCTTGGCATGGGGAGGGTCGAATGTATAGCCGGGCAGATTCAGTGGCGGATCGTAATCGGGAATGCAGGATTCAAGCTGCACGCTCTTGGGAATATCGATCAGCACTGGACCGGGACGACCCGATGCCGCGATCAGGAATGCTTCTTTGATCACGCGGGCCAGGTCCGTCACATCGGTCACCAGGTAGTGATGCTTGGTGATGCCGCGGCAGACTTCGACGATGGGCGTTTCCTGGAAGGCGTCGGAGCCGATCGCCTTGACCGGCACTTGCGCGCTGATCGCAACCATCGGAATGCTGTCGAGCTTCGCGTCGGCAATGGCAGTTACCAAATTCGTCGCGCCCGGACCGCTTGTGGCCATGCACACACCCACACGACCAGTGGTGCGCGCAACGCCTTGGGCCGCGAAACCGCCTCCCTGTTCGTGACGCGGCAGGATGGTGCGAATCTGATCGCTGTACTTGGTCAGCGACTGGTGCATCGGCATACTGCAGCCGCCCGGGTAGGCAAAGATGAGATCGACGCCCAGATTCACCAGCGATTCGATCACGATGTCCGCACCGGTTGTCAGTTCGCCTTGGGTCTTGGTCTTCTCAATAGTCGCCACAATTGCACCTCAAATCTCAAAACTCGTTCACACACAGTGCCAGTTTGGCCAATCACCTGGTAAACCTTTTCACAGTACGCGAGAATGTACGGAAAAACAAGCGATAACCCCGGTTTTGCGGGGTCCTGCCAGCTAAGTACTACGTAAGTGTTCGGTGCCCGACAATTGGTTCACCTCGATGCCTGTCAACAAGCGATCAGCACCAGGAAAACCGCATATCAACGCGTTGCATCACCGTCCTAAGGCCCGCCCGTAGCTCAAATTTACCTCCAAACTTAGGCTACGAGAGCATTTCCTCCGGGATTCTGTCCGCCACCGACGAACGGTCAGCACTGGAGTTTTGAAAGGAATGCTGTTTTTGTTTACAAAACTCCACGTCTGGAACGCACGTCATTTTCCGTAAGTCCTTTTGTGATAATTACTTGCAGTATTCCTCCTGGTCTGCCGGCCTGTAGTTGTGAAAGGTCTCGATACCAGCACCTTTCAAAACCGTCACCGTCGACCTGCGACAGGTCGGATGTCAACTTGCAGTTCAGTGTGCCGCGCGATTGCCAAATTGCGTCGAACAGATGGAGCCCTCCCAAGCCCCAGACGTTCATTTGAGTTGATGGCGAAAGCTGTCCCCACGACTCCAGCTACGCAAGGCAATAGTCTAGGTAATTCGCACCAAGATTTCAGCAACTGTTTTTGGCCATCTCGGCGTACAACGGTCGCAGCCATAATCCGCCCGTCGGCGCGATTGTGATAGCGGGCCTAATCAGTTCGGAGCGCTGAGCAGTCGGCGGTCGGAGTATGGGTTGCACAGCAAGACAGCTGTCTTCGTGTCCCGGCTCGCGGTCTACGAATCCGGTTGCCGATATTATCTATTTTAACCAGTAAACTTAAACTTCCTGGACTAGCTTCTTGAACCTTAACAAAACCGTCCACGTTCATTCGCAGGTACTCGCACAGCATGTTCACTCAATTTCCAGAATGTATGACGTCGCGTTCAAACACTTATTTCAAAGCAAGTAGAGGTAGTAACGGCTCGCGACCGCACGCTGTGACAATTTCGCACAGTTGGTGTAAAAATACCAACAGTTGGTCGTAGTAAATTGGAAAACGGAGGAAAGTTAAAAGTCGTGACTTGACAGGTTAGGTAACTGTGGCAGAATCTGCGGGGAGAGTGAGCAACTAGAGAACCTACGAAGTCAACGGAGTTATTTTCAATGTCACGCAGGGCGCATTTTCGCGGATTCACCCTGGTGGAATTGCTAGTGGTCATTGGCATTATCGGTGCGCTAGTGGGCCTACTGTTACCAGCCGTGCAGAGCGCCCGAGAATCGGGCCGACGGACCACGTGCTCCAATAATCTCCGCAACCAGGTGGTCGCGCTTGCCAACTACCATGCGAGCCACAAGCGGCTGCCTCCTGGGCGGCACTCTGGGAGAAGTGACCCCGAAGGACCGGTCCTAGGCTATTCCTGGGCGGCGTACACGCTGCCCTATCTCGAGGAAGTGCCGCTCTCGCGCTCACTGGACTTCCACCTGCCCTGGGACGCCCCCGCTAACCAAACGGCGGTGCAGACCACGTTACCGCTGTTCCAGTGTCCTAGCTCCGAGGAAGTTTTTCCCGGTGAGTCGGACTATAGCGGCATCAACGGTAGTGCGATGATCACGACCCTGGGTGAGCAAGAGCTTAGTTTTGGCGACCTGCAGAAGATTCTGAATCGCGGTGTGCTGATCCCCTGCCTCAAGCTTGAGGACGGCATCAACTTTGGCCAGGTCACCGACGGGCTAAGTAATACGTTGGCGTTGGCGGAGTCGCCAGTAACCACCGAAGTAGAAGATCGCTATTGGGCGAGTGGCACCATCTGCATGTCACATGACACCGGACGCGTTAACAGTAAGAAGAATGGGATCTTTAGCGAGCACCCAGGAGGAGCGTACGCAGCGCGCGCTGACCAGTCCGTGTCGTTTTTGACGGACGACATTGAGGAATTGGTTATCGCTGCTCTCTGCACACGGGCGGCAGGCGATTGACACCACGGTTTTGGATTCAGGCAATTAGTCACAAAGCAAGCGATTCAGGAACAGACATCGAGGTGAATGCTTTGCGAGTTGTCGTTGGGAGATGACTCCCGGTTTTTTGTTTTTATGGAGGATTTGATGATGAAAGCTGTGACGAACTTACTAATGGCGTTTGCCGTCCTCGCGATGATGTCTACCAGCGCCATGGCTGGTGGCGATGGTGGTGGGGGTGCCAAAGATGATGGAACCATCGTGGTTGCAAACAATTTCGCAGGCCAGGTGATGGCGGTTGCGGTTGGCCCAGCGGCCCCGACCACGATCACTGAGTTCTTGGCTCAGGGCGCGCAGTTTGTCCAACCTGGAGCTGCTGCTACGTTCTCGGTAGCTGCCGGTCAACAGACCGTATCGGCGATCTTTATCGACGATGTTGGCCTCGTGGTCACCGCCACGACTGGTACCACGGTGACTGTCGTGAGCGGTCAAACGACCAATCTCTCTGGTGATCCTCCTGGAGTGCTGAACTAGATATCAATTTGGTCTATAGTGTGATTGTTGAGCGTTGCGGGCTGCCTCGGCGGCCCGCAGCGTTTTTTTTGACTTGAGTCGACATGAGTACGCCGTTGACATGCTCCTAACTTTTCTCCGCGGCACCGCGATCGTTCTGGGTGCCTTGGCGTTGGCGGCGAGCTGGCTGGACGTGGAGACCTATGCTACCGCGTGGATCGGTCTTGTCTTGCTCTTCGTGGCAATTGCAGGACTAGGACCCCGACAGGCCTTCGCGGCAGGCTTTCTCTTTGGCGTGATTTACATCGCCGTTGCCCTGAATTGGGCACCTCATATGCTCGCGCTAACTCTCAATAGCGACACCGAGCAATGGAAGCCCTGGCTCGTGTTCTTGGCGATCGCCAGTTGGGAGGCAATCCCGTTTGCTGCGCTGAGTTCCGCCGTGACGTCTGCGGCTGGCGGAGCGATTCCGGTATGGCTATGTGCTGGTGGCTGGATTGCGATGGAGCGCTTCTGGCCGAGGGTCTTCCCCTGGTCCCTGGCGCACACACAAATCGGCTTTCCACCGATGGTGCAGGTGGCAGAGTTGGGCGGCATCTACCTGGTAAGCTTTGCGATTCTCTATTTTTGCATCGGGATTGGAGTCCAAGTTAGTCGCAGAGATTTCACCCTGCGGTTCGCGTCGTGTGTGCCTCTGTTATTGGTCGTGTTTAGTCTGGTGTTCGGCTGGTACCGTCTGGCATCGTTTGAGGACTCCGAACGCGAGTGGGACACAATACGCGTCGGTGTTGCCCAGTTCGATCCGCGCTATATCGACGCGACGAAGAAAATGCGGCTGGCGTCCGAGCAGCTGCAGCCCGTCGATCTTTTGCTCTGGCCCGAGTCGACGCTCGGCACTTACTCCACGGCGGTCAAGGGACTCGACGAGATTCGTCGTGACATCAAAATCGCTCACATGCCGTTCCTCGACTGGAAGCAGGCGCGCGGGCTCGGTGCTTGGCTGCTCGCGGGGGGCAAGACGTTTGAGCCGGGAGCGAGCGTCGAAGGTCCTTATTACCAAACCGCCTACCTGGTCGACACAGACGGCGAGTTTCGCGGTCGGTACTACAAGCGAGCGCTCATGCCGATCGGCGAATATATGCCATTAGAACACAAGTTTCCGGAACTCCACGACTGGGCTCAACTGTCGCAACAGGCTGCTTGGGGTACGAGTGACACGCCGCTAAAAGTCAAAGACGGCGTGCCGGTCGGAGTGCTGCTGTGCTACGAGGATATTGTCGCGGAAATGTCGCGCCGGTCGGTGGCCGAAGGAGCAGAGCTACTGGTCTCGCTGATCAACGCGTCCGCATTTGAGGACCCGCTCGCGCTAGAGCAGCATTTGCGATTAGCCACATTACGTTCTGTGGAAAATCGAAGAACGTTGATTCGATGCTCTGGCACAGGTGTGTCGGCGTGCATCGCGCCGACAGGCAAAGTCTTGACGCAGCTGCCGACCCATACCGAAGGACAATTCGCCGTCGATGCGCAACTCAACAGCGGCAGAACGATCTACAACCGAGTCGGCTATCTGCTGCCCCACTTGGCCGCGGTCGCCGTGGGATACGCTGTTCTGAAGGCCCACTACTTAACGCGTTACGCCGCGAAAGACGACGCAGCACAATCCAATAGCCAGTAAGAAGCAGCTGGTCGGTTCTGGTACCGCGATCAATTGGCCTGCCTGAGCAACGTTGTTACCGTAGCTTGCTTGCCAGTCGGCGAGATTGCCAAGGTTCTGGTTGCGTTGCCAGCGCAAGAAGTCGGTGCCGTCGACGTCGCCATCCCGATCGAAGTCTTCGTCCGTCCGGCCGTAGTTTGCCTGCCATCCAGGGAGACTGCCTAGATTCTGACCACGTTGCCAAAGCAAGAAGTCGGTACCGTCGATGTCGCCATCCTGGTCGTAGTCTTCATCGATTGTTCTGATGGCGGTCTGCCAATCGAGGAGGTCGCCCGAATCTTGGTCGCGTTGCCAAAGTAAAAAATCCTCACCGCCGACTTCGCCATCATGGTTGAAGTCTCCGTCCAGTTCAGGGGCAGTCAATGCCTGCAGCCGAATCGTGAACTGGTAGTTGTTGCCGAGCGAATTGGTAATGTCGGGCAGATCGAGCGAGAAATTCTGTCCACTGGCAACTTCATCAAACTGCACGAGCCCGTCGGTGAAAGTGATCAGATCGGGTTCGTGGGTAATCGTCTGGAAAGTCGGTGAGGTGACCGGGGGATTTCGATCCGGCGTGTCGAAGTCCAAGCCGTCCACGCCTTGGATTGGAGCCTCACTGAGCCGTGAGAAACTATCACCAATGCCGCTTCCGAGTGCGATCGAGAATCCGGTCCAGTCAGCTTCCGTTTTGTTGATCGCACTGCCTAGTTCGATGAAATACTCCGTGACTCCGCTCGTAAACGGAGAGTTCGCTGCGGGAACGCTGATATCGATGGGAGCGAGCCCGAAGATCTCCAGACCTGGTAGCGAGATTTGGTTCGGATTGCCGACTCCAACGTCATCATTGTTGGCATCGACGGTCGACCCGGTTGAAGAGCCCAACGGCGTGCCGGGCCCAATGATGGCTGGCTGACCGCCGAGGATCCCTCCGAGCGCGTACCCACTCATGTGAATCGACGCTATGAGCGCAACGGTGATCGACGCGATCGCTCCGGAAGCTTTGCAAAACATCCATCTTCTCCAAATTACCTTATTTGACTCATTTGCAACGAAACGAGCCTCAACAACACTCGATGCCGCGTCGGCACTTAGACGAATGCCAACCAATGTGCCTGCATCATAACTGTTTTATGCAAGCGGCACTAATTGCCTGGGCCGCCCAATTTACCCGCGCTCGCAATCGACAACAAGAACCTTCCACGTTGATTCCAACCGGGACAAAGAACGCATGCGTGCTTCGCGCAGAGGTTCCCCGCGCTTACCCTAAGGTGCCCTCCATTCCCGCCTTCAATTCCCGCGCAGGTCTCAGTGTTCCAACCCTGGCCAACTAGGATGCGGTTCGTCTTTTGTCTGACGATGCTGTTGCTCGATGAGTGCGCCGGTAGTGATCTGTTGGTCGAGCATTTTCCGCAAGCGAAGGACTCCGGCTGTATGGCTTGCCACGCCGGCATCGAGCTCATCCGTGAGGCGGATTCAGAGATGATGCAACAGATCATGGCCAAAGGGTTGGAACTTGGCGACCCAGCGGGATGCATCGTTTGCCACGGGGGTGATCCTACGGAAACGAAGGACAAAGCGGTCGCTCACGGCGGCGCGGTCGACGTTCAGTTCTACCCAGCTCCCGGCAGTCCGTGGATCAACGAGCACACGTGCGGTCAATGTCATGCCGATCATGTGCGCGTCCAGTGGACAAGTCTGATGATGACCGAAGCGGGCAAGATCCAGGGCGTGTGCTGGGCGTTCGGTTCGATGACGGGGTACAACCACCGCTGGGGGAATTACGGCGTAGAGAACCCGTCGAATCCACTCGACCGTATCGGGACAGACGCGTACCGCGAGTACATGGAGCGTCTATCGGCGATCGAGCCGAATGTGTTTGTTGATGCGCATGAGCCGTTGCCGGAAGCTCCTCAATACAATGACCTGGCCTCGTTGGCTGAGGATCCCTCGCCGGCGGCGTTCACCTATCTGCGACAAGAGTGCCAACGTTGCCATCACGCGGTGAAGGGCCGACAGGAACGCGGTGACTTCCGCGGGATCGGTTGCTCCTCGTGCCATGTTCCTTACAGCAACGAAGGCCACTACGAGGGCGCAGATCCCAGCATCGATCGCGCGGCGACCGGCCACATGCTTGTGCATTCGATACAAGGCACTCGCGACGCCAAGGTGACGGTGCACGACAAAACGTATTCGGGCATCCCCGTGGAAACCTGCACGACCTGCCACGATCGCGGCAAACGCATTGGAGTCTCGTTTCAGGGGCTCATGGAAACCCCATACCATTCGCCCTATGCCGCGGACGGAGGGCCGCAGCCGGCGCTACATACCAAGCACTACATCGCGATGGAGCAGGATGTTCACTACCAAAAGGGCATGACCTGTCAGGATTGCCACGTTTCCTCCGACGTCCACAGCGATGGCTTTTTGGCGGCTGCTAATCTGGCCGCTGTGCAGATCGAATGTGCCGACTGTCACGGCACGCCGGACCGCTATCCATGGGAGTTGCCGTTGGGATTCATGGATGAGTTCGACACGCGGCCAGCAAGTGGCGCACCGCGGGGAGTCGTGCAAGAGCGCGTCGCCGAGACTCTGCAAGGGCAGCAGTACGACCCGCGTGACGGGTTTCTGGTCACGGCGCGCGGAAATCCCTATGAAAACGTCGTGAAGGTGAACGACGAGGTCATCGTACACACGGCCGCCGGCAAGGACTTACAGCTGAAGCCGTTGAAGAAGCTGATCGCTGAAGGGAAAGTAAGTAAACGCGGCGTCGTCGCGATGCAGAGCGTTGCGCAACACTTGGATCGCATGGAGTGCTACACGTGTCACAGCGGTTGGACGCCGCAGTGTTATGGTTGCCATGTGAAGATCGACTACTCGCAGCGTGACAAGTGCCCTGAATGCCAAGAGTCGTTCTCGGGGTTCGATTGGGTGGGTGCGGGGCGAAAACATCAGCAGCCGGAGCACGCCGCTGATCGCGGCGAAGCGGACTATGATACGATCATCCCCGGCAAGGTTAGCGAGCAGCGTTCCTACCTGCGCTGGGAGGAGCCCATGCTGGGCGTCAACGGTGAGGGACGCGTTACTCCCCTTGCGCCCGGCTGTCAGCCTTCGGTGACCATCATTGGGGAAGATGGCGAGCCGGTCCTACTCAACCACATCTTTAGGACGGACTCGGGGCTGGAGCGCGGCGGCGACGAAGGCCAGCTGGCGATCGATATGAGTCCCACCCAGCCGCACACCACGACCAAGAACGCGCGGACGTGCGAGTCTTGCCACGCTTCGCGGAAGGCGCTGGGTTTGGGGATCGGATCGACGCGGCCGTGGGACAAACAGCACACTGTCGACCTGGAAACGGTCGATGGCGAGATTTTGCCAAATCAAACGCAACCGCAAATGGAACCAATCGAGAATTTGGCACACGATTGGTCGCAGATTGTCGACGAGCAAGGCAATCAACTGGCAACCGTGGGACACCACTTCCAACTATCACGGGCATTCACCGCCGAAGAGATTCAGCACATCAGCCGCGAAGGAACTTGTTTGTCGTGTCACGAAGAGATTCCTGCCGAATCGTTGGCGGTCAGCTTCCTTAGTCACGTTGCGCAGTACACCGGGCAGGTCCCAGAAAAGTCGAGTGAACACGATCGACTGGTGCACAAGATACTGCTGATCGCCGCGTGGGTGCAATTTGGCGCGGCCATCTGCCTGCCGATTGCCGCCGTAGCGTGGATTTATCGAAAGCGCAGGACACGGACCGACGCGAGTCATGTCGAAGAGCCGCCGCAGGCCGAATCAAAGACCGTGGGCCCTCCGCACTTCGACACAGGTGCGGAAACACCCCGCGGCGCCGAGAGTAAGTTTGATTCCAGCGGCGACCGATCAGGTTAGATGCCACCGGATGGCTCGAATCAATCTTCGGTCGCGCTTCGGGCGAAAGCTTGCCAAAATTCCGCAGTTTCTCTAAGTGCCGCAGACTACCGATGTTGCCACTCGTCAATTCAGACGCCAGGGAATTTTTTTCACGATCGTCGCTTGCTGTCTACTGAATCGCAGGCCCTATGAAGCAAGTATTGAGACGTGCAGAAGTACAGCGATGAAGAAAGGATGAATCGTCCCGCGTGACAGAGAATAACGCTTCCACTTGCCTTAACGACTGGTAAGATCAGTGCCGTGACGTCAGTAGCGGCGCTACCATAGTAGTTCGGTGGCACTGACATGAGTCCAGGCAACAATGCGGCGCGACAATCACGTACCTTCGATGCTTAACAAGCGACCTAGGCGACGGAAGAATCTGGGCGACAGCTCCGATTCATCAATGCAGCGGCGGCTCCGGCTGGGGTTCACGCTCGTGGAACCGCTGGTTGTGATTGCAATCATCGGTGTCGTACTACGGCAGGTTCGACTAGCGATTCTTGGCCAATTATCCGCGCTGCAGGTCGAGACCAAGCCAACGCAAATCACCCAGCTCGCCGAAGGCACCAGCAATGCCCTGATGGTCGGTGAGAAGCGTCTTCACCTGGATGCCTGCGAAGTCCGTCCGTTCACTGAATTACTTATCGATTGGCGATCGTTTCGTGATCTTGGACATCAATCCGATGGCAATGTACCAATCGCGGAGTTGGGCAATTGATCGAACCACCAAGCCGTCAATCGGCTGGACTTAGAACTGGCCAATCAAACGTGTAGTAGTTACCCACCTAATTTACTTGAACTGAGGACGCCCTGATGATGCAACAATTGTCACGCGGAATGATGACGTTATCCGCGCTGCTGCTTTCGGCTACTTGCGCGAACGCTGCAGCCCCTGAAACAAGCGATCCGAGTAATCGGCTCATCGAGGGGTTTGATGCTCCTGGTGAATTTCCCACGAAGGTCACCGCGACTAACATCAACATGACCCCCCAGAGTGGTGCCGAGCTCGACGGCGCCGGTGAAGACGTCATTAGCTTGTCGTTCCCCTCAGGTGGTCCAATCGCCTGGACATCGTCACGTGTCAACAGCGGTGACGTTGCTCTTTTGATAGGCCCTGCCGATCCTAATGACCCGCGTTACTTCTTTCCTAATGGTTTTGTGGACAACTACCAGGCAATGAACGGCAATAGCGACCCGATTGATCCAGATTCGACTGATAACGAGTTGACGACTCTCGCTTGGCGCGTGAGCACCCAGACAGGCGCCTTACTGGCCACCACGCGGCATAACGGTGTGGACGACGGCTACATCCAAGGTAACTCGCCTCCTGATCCCGTCGGTACGATGCGTGGTGTGTCGTACTTCAACACGGGGTTCGCGCAGGGGTGGGGTTTCCAGATGGCGAGCGGCGAATTTGCAAACTCGGGCACGGGCTCCAGCGACCTACAAATGGGCCACTTTGGTGACGGTTTTGGTGCGCAAGAGGCGGTCTTCGATGTGGCTACAGCGTATTTTCCCTACGAGCAGGGTTGGAAGGGTGCCTGGGTCGACGGTGCCGCCAACGGCGAGAGCACCTTCGCCGGGGGCTCGTCGGCCGTTACTACATCCGAGGTTAATTGGACTGACGGCTTGGCCGACGTCCAGCTGACAGGCGTTAGCTCGGCGACCGATGGCATGTTGTTCGTCGCACCGTCAAACGGCTCCAGCACGACTCGCATTGCTTCGGCCTTTCCGAATCAGTCGGGTGGTTGGACCACGACGATTCGTTTGGAAGACAATGACGATACGTCCGGCCAAACGTACCAGGACGGCGGCGACGACTTCCAGTTTCTCTATGTACCGTATAACACCCCGAATCTGGTCGGTGGGTTCATTGATGGTGCGACCGGCAATTCGATTAACTCTGCTGGGGACACCCAATTCGACCTCACCCGCAACGACACCGGTGATTATTCGTTGAGTGTCTTCGAAGCGGATGGGGTCACCAAGAAAGATGAGGACGACGGCATGCTGATCTTTTCCGTGGCAGACACGGTGGAAGGCGACGCGACGCTTGGCTCGCGTGCTGCCATGTCCTACGAGTACGACAGCGACTCGGGTGACTTTATCGTCCAGTCGGTTGAACTCATCGATATCCTCGGTGACGACCCGTTTGATAACTTTGGAAATGAGTTTGCAGGGACCGACTCGGACTTTTACTTCGCTTGGGTTGACTTTGAGAATCCGCTGGGCCCAGTGCCGGGCGACTTCAATGGAAATGGTATCGTTGAAGGAAGCGACTTTCTCGCTTGGCAACGGGGCGAATCGCCTAATGGTGCCGTTCCCGAGGACCTGGCAGTCTGGCGGGACAACTATGGTGGCGGAGCGGCTCCCTCCATCGATGGCGCGCCCGTGCCAGAACCTACGACTGGCTGCATGCTCGTGATCGCCATGCTTGCTGCCGCAGCTCGTCGTCGAGCCTAGGCCCGAAGTCAGCCGCTACGCTAAATTGGTAAAGGGCAGCGCAGCGCCGCGCTACCGAAGGGCAGACGCCCTAAGGGGCCGGCGCTGTTTTTTGCGCTAAGCGCTCTGGCCCGGACAGAGGTGCGGGGCCGACTCCTCACCGATCATGATGGTCGCTTGCGCTTATCCGCGCGCTCGGCGTGGAATCGTGAACGAGTACAGCACCACGACTGCGCCCGTGCCCATCAGACTCCAGGGTGCCCAGGCTGGCGGGACGAGGTCTTCCTCGGTGTACTGGCGAGGCTTGCCTTCGATCGGCTTCTTGATGATTGCTTTTTCCAGAGCCAAGGCTTCGACGCCTAACAGCGCGGTGTAGGCTCCCAGTGCCAAGAAAAGGGATCGCCACATGGTCGTTGCTCCGTCGTTGGACTGCAGAGATAGGGGAGTTGGAGGATTCGTCCATCGGTGAAATCGGCGCAGCACTCCACGTGGGTGCAATAAAGGTGTACAGGTTCTCGTCGCATGGATCGCTGCGGTTTTGAGGGCAGAATGAGACGAGGAATCTCGGCATTCGCCGAACCAGGCAGATCGACTAATCGATCTGTTATGCTGGAGAGATGGCTGAAAACTCGAAATCCTGGTTTCGCATGCGGTGGCGGACTCTGTTCGTATTGTTGATCGCCGCGGTTGTTGGTTGGAGCGCTTATTCGTATTGGTCGGAGTACAGCGTACTGGCAGCTAAGCGCGCCCGCGAATCGATGGCTCCGGTGGCTGGTTCGAAATGCGAAATCGAGCTAAGCGACAAGACAACGGTATCCGGCACGTTTGTGAAACTTAACGACGAGTGGATCGTCCTGAGCCAGAGTCTTGGCGGCGACCGAACGGAATCCTGGATCCCGCGCCAGCATGTGCTGCGGATGCAGGTCGAGCGGTAACGGAATTGCGGTCAGCGCCGCCGTCAGCGATTTCGCTTGCGGGAGGGTCGCGCTGAGCGATACAATTGCAGGCTACCAATGAATCCAGTCGACACGGCCGAGTCGTCGACTGCTTGCGAGTTGTACGATCTGGCCGCCCAACTTGAGCGTCAGAGCGGCTTCGCCGAGGTGCTGGCCAGCCTTGCCGCTGGCAATGGCGGCACTTTAGGCGGCGTCTGGGGATCGTCGTGCGCGCTCACCGCGGCGGCCCTCGAGCGGTCGTGCGCCGGGCCACTGGTCGTCGTGCTGCCGCATGCCCGCGATCTCGATGCGCTGGTCGATGACCTCGCCCTGTTCACACCTGTGACGACGGCTCAGTTTCCGGCGTGGGAGAGCGACGCCGGCGAGCGCGTGTTGCACGACGAAATCTACGGTCAACGCCTGCGGGTGCTGAAGCAGTTGCATACTGCCGGCGGTGACGCTGTAACCAACCGTCGAACCTCCGACCCAGGCGAAGCACTGCCGGAGCCAGCAGCACCGGCCACTGAACAGACCGCGTCGGTCATCGTTACGGCCATTCAGAGCCTAATGCAACCGGTGCCCAGCAGTGATGAACTGCTCGCGGCGACACGCACGATCGCCACTGGCGATTCGCTCGACACCGAGGACTTCACGCGGTGGCTGGTCGAACAAGGGTGCACCAGCACGACGGCGATTGAGTTACCAGGCGAATTCTCGCTCCGTGGCGGCATCTTGGATATCTTTTCCCCCGACGCGGAAAACCCCGTGCGAATCGAGCTCTTCGGCGACGAAGTCGAGTCGATCCGCTCGTTCGATGTCGCGACGCAGCGCAGCATCACGTCGCTGCGGTCGGTCGACGTGACTGTTCTACAACCCAATCGCTCGAATCGGACCCACTTCACGAGTTACTTGCCGCGCGATGCGTGGTTCATGCTGGTGGAGCCCAACGAACTTGACGAAGAGGGACGCTACTACCACGCGCGGCTGGAGCATCCCGAAGATTTTTTCGCGACGAGTCTCACGCTCAAGGAAATCTACGACTTCCCGTCCGTGACGGCTTCGGGCGTGCCAGCGGGGTCGTACGACACGACGGCTCACCTGCAGTTCGAGTCGATCGAACGCTTTAGCGGTGACATTCATCGCGTGCGCGAGGAACTCGACACTGCTGCGCTTGACCAGCGGGTTTTTCTGGTCACGGAGACTGACGCGGAGATCGAGCGGCTCAGCGAATTATTCGCCGACACGAATCTGATGGCCGAGGGTCGGCTGCAGTTCGTGTTGGGTCGTTTGGCGAATGGTTTTCGTTCGGTAAGCGAGCAGGTGGTGCTGATTAGCGCTGCTGAGTTGTTCCAGCGCGAGGAAATCGCCCGCCCGACGCGACGCAAGACAGGCCGCGCGATCGACAGTTTCTTGCAGCTCAGCGAGGGCGATCTGGTCGTGCACGTGGGGCATGGCATCGGTCGGTATCGCGGCATCAAGCTGTTGGAAAAGGAAGGTGGCGCGGAGGAACACTTAGAGGTCGAATTTCACGGTGAGACGCGGATCTTCGTACCCACCAGCAAGATCGACCTGGTGCAAAAATACGTCGGCGGTCGTAAGGCGAAGCCCTCGCTGGCAAAGATCGGCGGCAAGTCGTGGCTGCGGCAAAAGAAGTCAGCCGAGAAGGCGGTCACCGACATGGCAGCCGACATGCTCGAGGTGCAAGCCGCGCGGGCCGCGCGCCCAGGGATCCCCTTCCCCGACGATACCCAGTGGCAGCAAGAGTTTGATGCGGCGTTTCCCTATCATGAAACGCCCGACCAATTGCTCGCGATCGACGCGATCAAGGCCGATATGCAGCAGCCCAAACCGATGGATCGGCTGCTTTGCGGTGACGTGGGCTTCGGCAAAACCGAGATGGCAATGCGCGCCGCTTTCAAAGCGATCGACGCGGGGTATCAGGTCGCGGTGTTGGTCCCTACCACTGTGCTGGCCGAGCAGCACGGACGGAGCTTTCGGCAGCGGATGGCCGAGTTTCCCTTCGAGATCGAAGTGTTATCGAGGTTCTGCACGCAGAAAGAGCAAAAGCAAATCGTCAAGCGCGCTGCCGAAGGTCAAATCGATTTGGTGATCGGCACGCACCGATTGGCATCGGCGGACGTGCAGTTTCAGAATTTGGGTTTGGTGATCATCGACGAAGAGCAGCGGTTCGGTGTGGCGGTGAAAGAACGTCTCAAGGCGTTGCGCGCCGCGGTTGATGTGCTGACAATGACGGCCACGCCGATCCCACGGACGTTGCACATGTCGCTGCTAGGTGTGCGAAACATTTCGAATCTTGAGACGGCACCCAAGGATCGGCTCGCCGTGGAAACACGTATCGCGCGATTCGACGAGCAGTTGATCCGACATGCCGTGTTGCGCGAACTCAACCGCGAAGGCCAGGTTTATTTTGTTCATAATCGCGTGCACGACATCCACGCGTTGGCCACGAAGCTGCAGCGCATCGTCCCCGAGGCGACGATCGGCATTGGGCATGGACAAATGCCCGAGACGGAGCTGGAGGACGTGATTCTCGGCTTCGTCCGTCACGAATTCGATATCTTGCTCGCCACCACGATCATCGAAAGCGGCATGGACATTCCCAATGCCAACACGATGTTCATCGACGATGCCGACCGCTATGGGCTTGCTGACTTGCATCAGCTGCGTGGACGCGTCGGACGACACAAGCATCGAGCCTACTGCTATTTGCTAGTGGATGAAGACCGCCACCTGTCGCCCGAGGCCGCACGCCGGCTGCGCGCGATCGAAGAGTACAGCCAGATGGGTGCCGGGTTTGCGCTCGCGATGCGAGATCTTGAGCTGCGTGGTGCTGGCAACTTGCTCGGCACGCAGCAAAGCGGACACATCGCCACGGTGGGCTACGAGTTGTACTGCGCGCTGCTTGAGAAGGCGGTCCGCCAACTGAAAAACATGCCACCGGTTGATACGGTCGACGTGTCGATCGACCTGCCGGTTAGTGCGTTCTTCCCCCGCCAATACGTGGCCGACATGCGCACGAAAATCGACCTCTACCGACGGTTGGGTCGGATTGCTAGCGAGTCGGAACTCGAAGATCTTCGCTCCGAGCTAGCAGATCGGTTTGGGCCTGTGCCGGCTGCCGTGGAGCAATTGATCGAGCAGCAACGACTGCGCATTTGGGCACACGCGTGGGGCATCAACTCGATTCACCAGGAAGATAAATATGCGGTTCTGGGTTATTCCGACCGGCGAAAAGTGGCCGATTTGGTCCTGCGCAGTGAGCGCGAATTGCGGATTGCCGACACGCAGAGCGCGTATCTCCCGTTGGGCAAGGCGGTTAGCGAAACGGACGAGATTCTGATGGCAGTGAAATCGCTATTGCGGCCCGCCTGAACCAATTACTAGAATCCCGCCCCACTTTCCTCTTCCGATTGCCGCTAGGCGAAAATCACCGCGGGCCGACCACGTGCTGAGTAGTATCCACTTATCCAGGCAACCCTCGCCGTCGAGCACCTTCGTGCGCAGTCTTCTGCTAGCATCGACGTGGGCTTTGGTGGTTTCCGATGGTCGCGCGCAAAGTGCCTTCAACCCTCCTCCGCCACCTCCGCCAGCAGCGTCACCCACAGTCGGTGGTTTGGATACACCGCCGGTGCAAGCACCTGCGGCACCAGTAGTTAGCGGACCCGTCGCGCAATCAAATCCAATACGACAGTCGGCACCAGCGGCCTCGCCTGTCACTCCAACCGCTCCGACGGGGATTCAGCCGATCGAAGGTGGCGAGATCATTGCCCGCGTCGACGGTCAGATCATTCTTGCCAGCGATGTGATGTGGCAGGTCGATCAACTGATCGCAGCCAATCGCGATCAGATTCCCGACAACAGGCTCGGAGAAGCTCGGCGGGGCCTGATGCGCGGACAGATGATGCCCTTGATCGATACGAAAATGCTCTACGCCAATTTCCGACGCCAAGTGCCTGCGGAAAACCTGCCGATGATCATGGACAACCTCAAGGAACCGTTTCTGGAAAGCGAAGTCCCGCGTTTGGTGAAGATGTTGAAACTCAAGAACCGCTTAGAGCTTGAGGAACTGCTCAGGAACTCGGGTACTTCATTGTCTGACGTGCAGCGGCAGTTTAATGAGCGCATGATTGCCGGTGAATGGCTACGTCAAATGTTGCCCAAGCCCGAAGAGGTCATGCATGAGGACCTGTTGGCTTACTACCAGGAGCATAAGCAGGACTTCGAGTTTCCCGCTCAGGCGAAGTGGGAAGAAGTGATGATCCGCTTCGATCGTGTGGGTAACGACCGCACAGCTGCTTGGCAGGCGATCACAGGCATCGGTAATCAAGTGTGGCAACATGTTTCACAAACTCCCGGTTTGCGTGGGCCGGTGTTCACGCAGATTGCCAAGCAAAAATCACACGGCTTCACAGCTCAAGCGGGCGGCCAACATGATTGGACGACCAAAGGCGCTTTGGTGAGCACAGAGATTGACGAGGCCTTGTTTAGTCTGAAAGTAGGTCAGCTAAGCAACGTCATCGAATCAGAGCGAGGATTTCATATCATCCGTGTGCTGGAACGCAAAGAGGCCGGGTGTACTCCGTTTACGAAAGCTCAATCGGACATTCGCGAAATCCTGGTTAAGAAACAAAAGCAGGGGTTGGCCGAGGCCCAGCTCGCTAAACTTCGCAAGAAGAGTCGCGTTTGGACGGTTTTCGACGGGCATTTGACGGCTGAGCAGCTTGCCAAACCATCGGGCAGCGTGCGTCGATGAGGTTTCGGGGGATCGCACAGTCTTCATATTGCCATTGGTAAGCCTTACCTATTGCGGAAGCTATGCCAAACGGTGGGAGCGCTGAGAAAGAAGGCGATCCCACACTCTTTTCTCTTGAGTCGCGCCCGATTCCTGGGCCGATTGAAAGCTGTGCCTGCAGCAGCTACACTTTCTTAAGTGTCCGGACGTGAAACCGAGGCGGTCACTCGGGCGATGTGGCAGTCAGGTTGTGCCGTGCTTTCTTCTCTCGCACCCCGAGTTCGGATTGCATAAGCGGAACTTTGGAAAGGAAAACTTCGATGAATCAAGCGACGGCCAACGACACTTCGAATGAAGTCGCCAAGCTGACGGTCGGCGATCAAGAAATCGATTTGACCGTGATTGAGGGTACGGAGAACGAGCGCGCACTAGATATTGGCCGCCTACGAGCGTCCACCGGTCTGGTCACGATCGACCCGGGATACGTCAATACCGGCTCGACCGAGAGCGCGATCACCTTTCTCAATGGCGAAGAGGGTATCCTGCGTTATCGCGGCTATCCGATCGAAACGTTGGCTTCCAAGTGCGACTTCATCGAGGTTGCCTATCTGCTGATTTACGGCGAATTGCCAACTTTCGACGAGTTAGAAGCTTTCCGCATGAAGCTGCGTCGGCACACGATGCTCCACGAAGACATGCGGCTGTTTTACGATGGTTTCCCACGCGACGCGCATCCGATGGCGATCCTCAGCTCGGTCGTCGGAGCGATGTCGACGTTTTACCAGGACTCGCTCGATCCGCACGACGACGATCAGGTCAATGAGTCGATCGTCCGACTGCTCGCCAAACTGCCCACGATCGCCGCGTTCGCCTACAAGAAGGCTTTCGGTCAGCCCTATGTCTATCCTCGCAACGAGCTTACCTACTGCGAGAACTTCCTGCGGATGATGTTCGCAGTGCCAACGGAAGTTTACGAGATCGATCCCGACTTTGTGGAAGCCCTGAACTTGTTGCTCATCGTGCACGCCGATCACGAGCAAAACTGCAGCACGTCGACGGTTCGGATGGTCGGCTCGTCGAACGCGAATCTCTTCGCCTCGATTTCCGCCGGTATCAATGCGTTGTGGGGACCGTTGCACGGTGGCGCAAACGAAAAGTGTGTGGCGATGCTCGAGGGGATTCGCCAAGACGGTGGCGACGTCGAAAAATACGTCAACATGGCCAAGGACCCGGATAGCGATTATCGCCTGATGGGATTCGGTCATCGCGTCTACAAGAATTTCGATCCACGTGCGAAGATTATCAAAGCTTCGTGCGACAAGCTGCTCAAGAAACGCGGCATCGACGATCCGATTTTCCAAATCGCTCAAGAGTTGGCGGAAGTCGCGCTGCGGGATGAGTACTTCATCGAACGAAAACTGTATCCCAACGTCGACTTCTATTCAGGCATCATTTATCGGGCCATTGGTATTCCCGTGCCGATGTTCACCGTGCTGTTCGCGATCGGTCGTTTGCCAGGCTGGATCGCCCACTGGCGCGAGATGCACCACAGTCCGTCCAAGCGCATTTGTCGGCCCCGTCAAATTTATACCGGCGAAAACGAGCGCGATTTCGTGCCGATTGACAAACGTTAACTCGACTTTCTCGTCGCGGTTGTATAGAAATTCGCAGGTCGGATCGGTGCGCGCTCAGCGCGTTTTTTGGAGTCGAGCGTTCGTGTGTGGCGGGGCTGATGGAGGCAGCTCGAGGCACGTTGACCGAGGCTGCCAAGTCCGACAGCGCCACTTGAGGCGACCCGTGCTGTACTTTCCATAGGAAACAACGAGGGGACGAGGCGTAGTGTTAATTCAAGCGTCGTCTCTGACCAAGCAGTACGGCAATTTCCGGGCTCTCGATCAGTGCTCTTTTGAGGTCGCGCGCGGCGAAGTGCTGGGACTGCTGGGACCCAACGGTGCCGGCAAGACGACACTCCTTCGCTTGCTGATGGGATTCCTGAAACCGACCAGCGGTTTTGCCCGCATCGACGGTCTCGACTGCTATCGGCAGTCGGTCGAAGTGCATCGGCGGCTCACCTACATGCCGGGCGACGCGCGGTTTTCGCGGAAGCTCTCGGGCCGTAAGCTGCTCGAGTTCTTCGCACAGCTGCGCCAGCCGACAGCGATCGGTTCGGCGCGCCGGCTGGTCGAGCGGCTGGAACTTGACGATTCGCGACGCGTCGGCCAGATGTCGACCGGCATGCGACAGAAGCTCGCCCTTGCTGCCACCCTCGCGCCCGAAGTGCCGTTGGTCGTGCTGGACGAACCAACGTCTAATCTCGATCCGACCGCGAGGCACGGCGTGCTCCAATTGCTCCGCGAAGCACAACAGGCAGGCAAGACAGTCTTGTTTTCGTCGCACGTGATGTCGGAGGTCGAAGAAGTTTGCGACCGGGTGATTATTCTTCAACGAGGCCGGTTGGTCGAAACCATCCGCATGGCGGACATCCGCCGGCAGCATCGCATTCAGGCTTCGTTGACCGGCCCACTTAATCCACCGCACGGCAAATTGGCCGATCAACTACAAATCACGACGAGCAACAGCGGCACCGTCACCATCCTCACCGACGGTCCGTTGGAGCCGTTGCTCGGTTGGCTTGCGGAACAGCCGCTCTCGGAATTGCAAATCGAACCCATCGGCCTCCGCGCCGCTTACGAACGACACCATCCTAGCAACTGATTGATGTTCCTGCCCTTCGCAAATCGAACGTTTCGCGATGGCTTGGCCTTGCTGCTGAGTTGCTGTGTGTTGATGTTCGCGTTCATCTGGTTGCGGCTATGGATTGTATCGCAGATTGATTTTCGCGTATTTATGGGAATGTTTCCCAAGGCGCTCCCACCCTTCATCGAGAAAATGCTACCCGTGCCGATCGAGATGATCGCCACGATCGAAGGTCGCATCACGTTCAGTTACGAAGAACTCCCGGTGGTGCTGCTGATGGCGCTGTGGGGGGTGACGCGCGGGAGCGAATGCCTGGCAGGGCGGCTGGGGGATGGCACGATGGAGCTACTGCTTTCTCAGCCAGTGCGCCGACTGACGTTGATCACTTCGCACGTTGCGGTCACACTCTTGGGCGTCGGCTTGCTTGCCCTGGTCGCCTGGGTCGCGACGGCCGTCGGTATTGCCACGATCGACTTCGACGAGCCGACGACCGCGAGAACTTATACTGCTGCGGCCGTGAATCTGTTGAGTGTGGGCTTTTTCATGACGGGCGTCGCGACGCTGGCGTCGGCGTTGGGGCGTTCGCGAGCCCATGCGGTCGCGATTTTCGTCACCTTCTATGTCGTTGAGATCACTTGCAAGATTCTTGGCTTGATCGCCTCTAACATGGCATGGCTGAAGAAGTTCTCGTTTCTGTCCGCCTACGAGCCTACCCTGTTGACGATTGGGCTGGTGAAAGAACCTGCCGAGTATTGGCCACTGTTCTGGCAATACAATGGGATCTTGCTGGGGCTGGGCGCGCTGGCCTTTGTCATCTCAGCGGCGATCTTCTGTAATCGCGATGTTCCGGCGCCGCTGTAGCAAGATCGTTGACTCAAAGCCGCGAACGGGACATTGCCCACGCGAATGCCTTACGGCAACTCGTCGACAAACCGCACCAACTGCGCGTCGAGCATTTCCAGGTCGTTGCCGAACACTTTTTTGAAGTCGGCCAATCGAGCGCGGGCTGAGTACTTGCTGAACGGCTTTCGTGCCGCTACTCGTGCCAAATAGCTGCTGTACTCGCGGGGACGCGTTTCGCTGAGGAAGAACGACAGCGTCCATGCTTCCGCATACGCTTTGACCGCGCTAGTCTTGAAGAACTGGTCGGATGCGATCAGTTGCTTGATCATGCCTCCGCCGCGATTCTGAAGGTTGTAGCGAAAGTCTGTCAGTCGGTCCTGATTGATACGATCAGCGCGGGTGTAGCTCGATCGCGCATCCCAGACGCCGCGTGCTTCGAACATCATTGCTAGTCCTTCCACCAGCCACCGCGGCTGCTCAGCGAAACGACGATGTACGCCGACATTGTAGGCGGTCTGATGTGTCGCTTCGTGGATGATCGTTTCGGCATTGTCCGACCAGTCTCCGCCGCTGCCGGCGCTGTTGGCATCGAACAAGAAGATGCGATTGGTTTGCGGATCGTAATGCCCCAACGTGCCTGGCTGCATTTTGGAACCATTCGCTTCGGCGTAACGATAGTACTCCGATTGATTGCGAAACACGACCGCGACCAAAGGCACCGCTGGGGGTTTGATGTTGAATCCGCGCACCGTCATGTAGTGGACGAACGAACGATAGAGCGACTCCAACCGATTGGACCAGGCACTCCATTCCCCGCGCGGATGTACGACCACAAAGTGGTTGGTCGTGCTGACGTCGAACGAGCGATCGAACTGTTCGCGTACTTTCTGTCGCATTTCACCGATGCTGTAGCCGCGGAAGCCTTTCCCCAGTCTGCGAGAATTCTCAGCTTGCCGCGGGGCGAAGTCGTAGAGCTCTCCGTCACGCCCCAGCATGAGCATCTGGCTCTTGTCCCATCGCAGCGGTTGTCCTTCGAGTTTTTTTCCGTCCACGTCGGTCGCCATCATAAAGTTGGCGGGTCCCTCTCCGGAAACGGCGCGCGACAAGAAAAGGCCGCTGAGTATAGCGGCCAGCAGCATCAAGCAGCGGAACATAGTGCTTTCCTCGATTCGTGTCGGGAAGTGACATCTGCGGTATCTCCAAACCTAGCTCGTGAGCGGGGCACTGGTCGCCAGAGCCGTCATGTCCGTTACAATGGGTGTAACGCCTTCCTGCAATCGATATAGCGAGAATTAACTATGCGTCGAATCCACGGTTTCTTGCTGTCTTGTCTCGTATTCACAGTCGTCGCGAGCTCGACGGGGGAGCGCGTGTCGGCTGCCCAACTCGACCAGGCCCTGTCCCAGTCGGTGGAGAAGCTCGTCCGCCAGCTCAACGACGATCAGGCATCGCGTCGCGACGAGGCCGAAGCCGAATTGCTCAAACTCGCGCCGACCAGCAACGCCGAACTGTGCGACGAGTTTCTACAGTTGCTGCCCAAGACGACCGACGGAATGCCCGCTGAGGTTCGACTGCGCTTGGTGCGGCTGCGGAAACGGATCGAAACCGAACAGTCGAGTCGTGCGCTGGCGGCGAGCAGACTGACCTTGTCAGCCCAGGCGATGGAATTGGAGGAATTGTTCGAGAAGATAAGCGAGCAAACGGGCAACCAATTGAACGACCACCGCGAGCAGTTCGGACAGACCGCCGTATCGCGTCCGGTGACGATCGAAATCATCGACGAACCCTTCTGGCCGGCGTTAGACAAGATTCTCGACACAGCAATGATGACGACCTATCCCTTCTCCGGCGAAGAGAACCTCGCCATTATCAATCGCGAAGAGGGAGCGCTGCCGCGCGCGGAAGGTGCGAGCTACGCGGGACCATTCCGCATCCAAGCCACCACGGTTACGGCCCGTCGCGACTTGCGCTCCGCAGAGCAAGAATCGGTTCGCGTCGAACTCGAGATTGCCTGGGAGCCGCGCATCCACCCCATCGCGCTCGCACAATCGATCGAGACCCTCGATGTGACCACTGATGAGGGCTCGCCCTTGGCAGTGAATAGCCGGCAGCAGGTGCTGAATGTCGAAGTCCAGCCAGGCACCCACGCCACAGAGGTCACCATTCCGCTGGAACTGCCTGCCCGCAGCGCCACCAAGTTGGCGAGTTTCAAAGGCCAGATGTCGGCGCTCGTGCCGGGACGAACGGTCGAGTTCAAATTCTCCGAGCTCGATAGCGCCAAGAGCATTACCCAATCGCGTGGTGGAGTGAACGTCACGTTGCACGGCGTACGCAAGAATCAGGACTTGTGGGAAGTCCACATGAAAATCCAGGTTGAAAGCGCCGAGGCTGGCCTCGAATCGCACCGCGGCTGGGTGTTCCAGAATCTCAACTATCTGCTGAACAAGCAAGGTGAGCTGATCGACAACGCCGGCTTCGAAACCACCATGCAGACCGAGACCGAAGTCGGTTTCGCATACTTCTTCGAACTCCCCGACGACGACATCGGCGAATACACCTGGGTCTATCGCACCCCAGCCGCCATCGTCCGCATGCCTGTGGAGTTTGAACTCAAGGATATTCCGCTGCCCTAGTGCTGCCGCTGCCAGTCTTGGAAAGCCCCATCGGGGCAACGCTATTCTAGCCCAGGGTGCAGCGAACGTGAGCACCGCGAATGTTCGTGGAACCCTATCTAGTAACCGAAGCCCCACCGGGGTGACGCTATGCCGCAGTCGCTATCACGAGTACTCGTCCACATCGTCTACAGCACGAAAAATCGGCAGAACTGGCTCACAGACAAGGACCTTCGTACGGAACTCTTCGCTTACAATGCGACTGTCCTGAAAAACGAAGCTGATTCTCACGCGATTCTCGTCAATGGCGTTGATGACCATCTGCACATCCTCTGCCAGCTGTCGCGAAAGATCCCCATCATGGATGTTGTTAAACATTCGAAGACAGCAACAACGAAATGGCTTAAGAGACAAAGTGCTGAGCTTCACGACTTCAGATGGCAAAGTGGATATGGGATCTTTTCCGTCAGTCCATCAAACGCACCTCAAGTAGAACAGTACATCGCCAATCAAGAGGCGCATCATCAGGCCATGACGTTTCAAGATGAGTTTCGAGAGATTTGCACGCGACACGGCGTTGAGATCGATGAGCGGTATGCTTGGGATTAGGGTCACCCCGTTGGGGTTTGGTGCCTGGCGGATCTTGACCCAGGGTTCCGCAAACGATCGCTTCGCGTCCGTTCGCTCCACCCTGGGCTGCATTAACGGTGCCCTTGCAGGGCTTTCTAGGAATAGATGTCTACGAATGGATTTTCGAGTTTCAGTCATGAACCGTTCTTGGGCCCATAAAAAAGCCCCGGGTCTTGCGACCCGAGGCTGATGCTGCCCTTTCGGTTCCAACTCCATTACTTCTTACGTCGCGTCACGACTAAGCCGCAGGTGGCCAGACCAGCTAGCAACAAAGTCGAAGGCTCGGGCACAGCGGCAGCTGCCGCAAACGCGGCAACCGGCGCCACACCGCTGCCGTTTTGTTGTTGCCAGGCGAGGAAGTCGGTGCCGTTGGATGTGCCGTCGCCATTGGCATCGGATCCAGGTCCGCCGTAGTCGCCTTCCCACTTGGCCAGGTCGAATTCATCGACGTCGCCGTCCATGTCGAAGTCGGCGGAGAACGACGGTGTGTCGATCACTTCCAACTGCAAGATCGAGCCCAGGTTGTTCACGTCGAACATCAAATCAGCGGGCATGCCGGCAGGTTGCAAGATTGAACCAAATGAGCCGACGATGCCACCAGTGGCCGAAAGGATGTTCAGCGTATCGCCCAACACGGGAACGTAGCCGCCGATCAACGACAGATCGAGCGTGCCATCAAGCGACGCGGCACCGGTGAGCGTCATGCGATCGAAGTCGCTGAGGCCCAGACCGCCCAGTTCGACGTCCCAAGTTCCGTCTGCATTCTGCTGGAAATCCAAACCGGTCACTTGGCCGGGGGAACTTCCGAGCGAGAGCACGCCGCTATTCTCAACCAGCACGTCCACGTCGGCGCCGTCCAGCAGATTGAGTGTGCTGCCGTTCAAGTTCTGCAGGGCTCCTCCGCCAGCGAATGTTGCTCCCGGCTGCACGATCGTGTTGGCGTTGAGTTCAAGATCGCCAGTGAGCGTCGTCGAACTGGTGTTTTCGAACGTGAGGCTGCCGCCGATCGTAATTCGCGATGGTGCGCCGGCGCCGATCAACACGGTGCCACCAACGTCGGTCGCATTGCTGCTCTGGTACCGACCGCCGTCGTCCAATGCCAGTGTCGAACCAGGGTCAAACTCGAGTTCGAACCCGGTCGATCGCACGGTGGCATTGGTCGCGGCAACAGTCCCGTTGAACAGGAAGGCAGCGTTGTCGCGGATCTCTAGGGTGCTGCCAGGAAATGCACGTAGTGCTGCTGCGTTACTGGGTCCGTCCCAATCGTTGTTGTTTCCAACGTGATCGATCACCAACGTGCCGCCTGCATCGGCGGCGATCACGGTGTCGTTGATCACGCGAGCTGACACCAAGCCACGACCGTTGATGCCGCCAAGGCCATCGTTGGTAATCGTCGCGCCAACGAGCTGACCGCCGTTCAGTCGCACCTCGGTGGTGTCGCTTGTGCTCCAGGGACTCGAGACCGACAACACGCCGTCGTTATCCGCCGTGCCGATCACGCCTACGTCGAGAATCGAGCCGCCGAGAGTCAACGTACCATCGTCGGCTTGCAATTGAGACGTAGCACCATCGAAATCGATGTTCGCGCTGATCAATCCATGTCCGTGTAACGCGACGCCGTCTTGAGCAGACAGTTCACCGATGCCGTTGATGGTTCCGCCTTCCAGCCGGTTGGTGCTCGCCAGATCGCCGCCACGGAGACGCAAATTGGCTGCGGCATCGTTGAAGTTCACGACTGCCGTCGACCCGAAGCGGACTCGCGAGTCGACACGCGTGAGTCCATCGACGTTCATTGTGCCGTTCATGTTCCAATCGCTGCCGTCGACGGCTGTGTCAAAGAAAATCCCGCCACCGTTGAGGTGTACGACGCCATTGTCGTTGACCGTCCACGAGTTGTTCGCGTCGTCGAGATTCACGTCGAGTTGCCCACCAAGATTGGCATTGACCGTCAGCTCGCTGGTCTGTGCGAATGGGAAGTTGATTGTGCGACCATACTCATCCAGCTCAGCCGCGTTGATGGTGAGCGGAGCATCGATTGTGAAATCGGGAGCAGCCAACAACAGCACGCCTCCGCCACCGCCATCAAGTCCGACCGTACCGCCGCTAAAGTTAAGCGTCGTCGCTTCGTTCACCTGGCCGCCGGAAAGATAGATGTCGCCAGGCCCGTCGAATTGTGCCGAATCCGCGCCGTTGACCGAGTTGAAGGTCGAGAAGCCGGTGATCGCCAGTGTTGCGTCGGCCTCCACGTCAACTTCGGTGTCGGAGTTAAACGTCACGTTTGCAGTAATCTGCGAGGTGCCAGTTCCTTCAACGCGGATATCGGCGTCATTCGGCGTTCCAAGATGGGTATCATCGCCGACGACCATCTCGCTTCCGGAAACGATTGGCGTGCCTGCGCCGTTGTTGTTGAGCGTCAGCCGCCGTTCCATCGTCCATGACCCGTCGGTTACGGTCAGTGCCATCGCACCACTGTTGAGCGTCAGAAATCCGTCCGCACGGTCGTTGCCCTCAAAGCTGTCGAGATTCAGATCGAGAAAGCCGCCGTCTTCGACGGTGATCACGTTGGTGCTGGCACCGCTGCCATCGAAGTCCATGTCGTCGTCGTTGATGGTCACAGTCGCTCCGGGCCCGACCGTCATACTCGCGTCGATTCCGTTCATCTGGAAATCCACACCAGCATTGATTGTCGCGTCCTGGTTGAACACGATGTGTCCTGTGTTGGCGATCGTGCCGTCGTCCGCGACAAGTTCTGCGTCGAACTGCAGCGTTCCATCCCCGTCGAGTACGTTGATCGTGGTGGTCGATTCGTTCATGGTGATGGCACCGCCCTGCAGGTAGGCCACATCGGCGGGAACATCTGGAATAAACGGCGGTGTACCGGCTATGAATCCGTTGCTTACGTTCATTGTCCCGGCGAACTCCCACGCGTCTTCGATGTCGAGTGTTGAGTTGTGTGCCAGATCAATCACCCCGTCGAAGTCGTCATCGACTTGCACATCGATGTCGAGTGTCTGGTTGCGTTGAATGTCCAGCGCGCCAGCGCCGGTTGCCCCATCCAGGTCGATCCGCGCATCGCTGTCGATGGCAGCAAGCGTGAGTGTGCGTGCTGCCGGAGCGGGTCCAATGACGACTAAGCCTTCGACGACTGTGCCGGGGCGGATCACGCCGTCGTTGACGAACACGGCTGTCGATGAACCGATTCCATCGCCGTTGCGAATGGTGCCGTGCCCAAACAGCGTTCCGCCGTTGATATCGAACACACCGATATTCGTGGGATGGATGAATGACGTGAAGTTGGCGTTCGCGTAGGTCGCACCGCTGTTGACCGTGATGTTGTACGCGGAAACCGACGTCGCTGGCAGGCCAACCGTATTGCTTTCGCCGGCGCGGAGAATCGTGCCGGAGTCCGACAAGGTGATGTTGCCGTTGACATCGAGGTAGTAGGATTCGGTGTCCAACTCAATGCTGTTGGACATGGTGAGCGAGGCAATCTCGTTGTCCATCGCCATTTCGACATGGTTATTGGTGTTGAACACCACCGGGTCGCCAGGGCCAGGCTCGATGTTGGGCGACCAATTGAAGATATCGCCATCCCAGGGATCATTGCCGCCAACCCAGTCAATCGCCTCGGCACGCTGAGTCGCGGCGAGAGAGAACATCGCCAGTGCCATCGTCGGCACCAAGATACTACGGAACATCATCTGTACCTCCAAGAACTGTTCGCCGCTCAGGCCTTCGGCGAATGACCAATGCACCGGCGTGATAGAAACGGGAACCGGTGCTGCCCCAGCCGGTAAATCAGAAGCCGATCCCCCAGCCCGACAGGAAATTCGATGAGGCTGGATTATTCGTGCGAATGCAGGAAATGCTCGGATTCGAGCGATTCCGGGCGGTGATTACACTGAAATGGCCACCGACTTCAGGAATTACAAAAGCACGCTTGTTGATTCTCGCCTCTGTGCGCAGCTTCGCAGGCAGTGTTTCCTAAAATGACGCACAGGTCTGTCAAAATCGAAGCCATTCGACAGCTGCTCAGACCAGCAAATCTCGATAGCCCAGCTTCTTTGTGCATGCGGTGAGAATCAACGAACGATCGGACAAGCAGTCTAGTGCTTCAGCTGCGATCCAAAGTCGCTTGGGATCAACGAATAAACCCTCGCATCTCGCACCAAGTCACGATGAATGAGTCGGTTGCGCAGAGTGCCTTCACAACTGGCACCGACCCTTTCCGCAACTCGTGTGCTCGCGTCGTTGCCCACGGCGATAAGGATCTCGACTCGCACGAGTTCGAGTTGGTTGAAACCGTACTCTGCCAACGCCCTCGTTGCGGCGGACGCGATGCCACGTCCCACTTGGTCAGTACGAACCCAGTAGCCCAATACGGCACTTCGCGACTTGGTGTTGATACCGTGCAGAGCACAGTTGCCGAAAAAGCACTGTTCGCGTTCGTCCCAGACGGTGAATGATCGTTCGGCGTCGCTGGCGGTCGTCTCTTTCACCCACTTTTCTGCCACTTCGATATTGAAATCATCGCCGCACCAAGGCATCCAGGGCGCGAGTTCGGCACGAGAGGCCAGCGCCGCTTCAAAAATCGTCTGAATATCTGCTTCCGTTGGTGGTCGCAGTACGATCTTTGTTCCGTCAGGGAGAGGGGCGTGGAGTTTCATGGTCGCCGCCGGGTTCGCGTGGGTGAGTGAGTATTCGCTGGTGCTCAGACACCCAAGCTGCTTTGAGGTTCAGCGGTCGAGTTTTTCGATCGTCGGCTCGACATGCCTGAGGTCGTCTACCGTGTAGTAGTTAGCAATGGGCGTACCGTTGTCGAAGATCTGATAGCGGAGACCGCCCGCATGGGCATCCCAAACCATCTCACGAATCGTCCCCGTGCGTGGCTCGTTCTGACCGCAGCGCGAGAGCACCTCGACCCAGTCGCCCAGCTCGAAGCCCTCTCCGTCGACTTCCTGCCACAGTGTGCGTTTGACGCGGAGCCTAATGTCGCCGTAGGACAGGCAGACGAACGGGCCGCGTTCGCCCTGCCGCCGAAACACGCGCTGGCTGGGAATCATCCGTCGCGCGACGACGACGTCCTCAGGATGCAGCCACTCGTTGCCGTCCTCGGGCCACCACGGATAGTAGCCGTAGCGTGGTTCAATGTTGATCGATAACTCCGACATCGCTCGCTACTCTTAGCCTTTCTCAGCCTATCACGTCTTCATAACAGCGATCATGGTGTGCTGAATTAGAAATACTGTCATTCCATCCCAAATATCGGTATTACCAATATAACAGGAATCTGTGGTTGCATTTTCGCAACCTATAATTCTGGGTAGCCCACACACAGTAATCTCGCAGCAGCCATGAAACTCCACGACCTACTTGCTCATCACGGAATGGCCTCTAACCCTTTCGCGGATGAAGATGCGCAGACCGATCCGGTTTTTCAGGAGAGTTGCCGCGCTAGTACCTTTCATCCCAGCTGGGATAAGGTCTATGGCGATCCGGCCAACCCCGCTACCTCGATCGTGTTTGGCGAAAAGGGTGCCGGTAAGACGGCCATGCGCTTGCAAATCGCCGCGCAGATCGAAGAGCACAATCGCCAGCATCCCGATCGAAGTGCGTTTGTGATCGAGTACGACGACTTCAATCCGTTTCTTGATCGGTTCGCCGACCGATTGAGCAGTCGCAAACGACGTGACCCAGCCAAGGTGCTCAACGAGTGGAAACTCTGGGACCACATGGATGCGATCCTATCGTTGGGCGTCACTAGCGTGGTCGACCGTCTGCTCGGTGCTTCGCAACCCAGCGGTTCCGCCGCAAACGCTCTGCCCGACGATGCGATCCAACGACTCGACCGATTTCAGCGTCGCGACTTGCTGTTGCTCGCCGCCTGTTACGACAACTCGCTGACCGAGTCGTTTCAGTCGCGCTGGTATCGCTTGCGTCGCAAGCTTTGGTATGTGCCTTGGCAGAGCTGGGCCGTCCGTGCGATCGGCGTTGCCGTGAAGGCAGCCGTGTTGACCTACGTGTTTTGGTGGAAGCGAGATTGGTCGCTGCTGCTCACGGTGTGGCCGTGGTTGATCATTGCCCTCGGTTGGGCGCCGTGGATGGCGCAGGTGTGGCGGTGGTGGATGCAAGCGTATGGCGTGTCGCGGAAGATGCGTTGCGTAACGCGCGACATCAATCCGCTGCGGCAAGTGTTCATGCAGTTTTCCGGCCGCGATATCAACGGCCAGCCGCTGCCCAACAAAGACCGAACCGATGATCGCTATGAACTGCTCTACAAGTTTCAGGGCGTGCTCCAAGCGATGGGTTTCAGCAGCATCGTCGTGCTGGTGGATCGCGTGGACGAGCCGCATCTGATCAACGGATCGCTCGACAACATGCGCGGGCTGGTCTGGTCGATGCTCGACAACAAATTCCTCAAGCAGCCCGGTTTAGGTCTGAAGTTGCTGTTGCCGATCGAGTTATCTGACTACGTCGAGGCGGAGAACCGTGACTTCTACCAGCGTGCGCGACTCGACAAGCAGAACATGATTCCCTCGCTCCAATGGACGGGCCAATCGCTCTACGACTTGGCGAATGACCGTGTCGGTGCCTGTGCTAGCGAAGGTCAGTCGCCCCAACTGCGCGATCTTTTTGACGATAGCATCGGTGACGCACGACTGATCGATGCCTTCGCCTCGCTCCGCGTGCCGCGTCAGCTGTTTAAATTCCTCTACCGCTTGCTCGTCGCCCACTGCCAGACTTATGTCGATACCGCCCCGCAGTGGCAAGTCGACAGCACCACCTTTGAGGCACAGCTAGCACTCTATCAGCGCGAGTTGCAAGCAAACGACAAAGTGTTTGCCAACTAACAAGCCGACTTGACCGTAGTCTGCGTTTTTGCCAGACTCCCGCCCCCGTGGAATAGAGACCTCAGGATTGGGAGCTGACACGATGTACAAGTGCTTCGTAGGTTTGATGATCGTAACGTTCGCGGCCGCCAGCGGATGTGGCAGCGCTGACTCAACGAGTGCACCAGGCACGAGCGCGGCGGTCGCTTCTGAAACGCCGCCCAGCGACCCGATCGCCAAAGTCGTTTACGACTTCCTCCTCGCGGTAAAGGAAGGTGAATCGGAACTCGCCAGTACCAAGCTCACTCCGCTCGCCCAGCAACGGATGCGAGAGTCGAAACAAGGCTTCGCGCTTTCACCCGACGGGACGGCTTCGTTCCGAATCGGTGCCGTCGAACGGATGGAAGACGCCGCGGATCAGGCGGCGGTCGATGCCGTATGGATGGAACCCGACGAGACTGGCAAGTTGGCCGAGCAGCGCTGGACCGTGGCCTTGCAACGCGGCGAGGCCGGATGGGGAATCATCGGCATCCTGGGCGAAGCACAACCGGACCAGCCACCCATGATTCTCGACTTTGAGAATCCTGGTCAGACCTACGCCACTCAAAACGGTACGACGTCTGCGCCGCTCAATTCTGTTCCGCAGCAAGCACAGCGTCCGGCCGCCCAGGACCCGTTCCGGCAATAGGATTTTCGCCGGCGCGCCAAGGGCCTCAGCGACAGATTTCTGCTGGAATTTCAGCTTCCAAAGTGCTCTATCTGCGGCCGAGTCGGGGTCGATCCTGGGCTCTTTTTTCGGATCGCTTCCGCGGTTTTACCCAGCGATTTAGGCTCGAATCTTCACCGGCCTAGTTTTTCCAGAATTTCTACGCAGATTCGCCAGAGCTGGCCACTTGACACCTCTTTTGCCCGTGTTATTTTGGTCGGCTTGATTTTCGCGTAAGTAGAAAAGTCAGCCTAACCCCACCAATTTTAGACGAATACGGCGATTCATCAGCTCGCCTGTGTTCTCTATTTCAACCCAGGCAGTATCAGCACTCACGGACGGCTAGAACTGCTTTCGTGAGTTGCCAGAAGACAATAAATCGTGTCCCGCCCGCCGCAGTCCGTCGCAGCGAGTGCGGGGCGTATTCAAAACAGACGGTCGTTGGGCAACGAAGCTCAACTTGGTTCGCAGAGCAATCTGCCAACACAGACGGACCTGTTTGAGGACAGAGGCCAGACACGTTGTCTGAGCCCACAGACATCTCAGTTTTTCAAATGAGGGGATTCTGAAATGAATCGTATGATGATTTTGGCAATGGCCGTCGTGGTCGCATTTTCCGGAATGGCCGCCGACGCAGACGCCGGTCTGTTTGACCGTATGAAGGCCCGCCGTGCCGCCAAGAAGTGCTGTAAGCAAGATACCTGCTGCGAGCCAGCCCCAACCTGCTGCCCAGCACCAGAACCAACTTGCTGCCCCGCACCAGAGCCAACCTGCTGTGAGCCAGCTCCGGCTTGCGGTTGCGAAGCTCCAGCGCCTGCATGCGGTTGCGAAGCTGCTGCTCCTAGCTGCGGTTGCGAAGTTCAGACTTGCGGTTGCGAAAGCAGTTGCGAAACCGATTGCAATTGCCTGAACCGTCGCCAACTTCGCCGAGCTCAGCGTAAGGGCGAATGCTGCGATGCCGAGCCAAACAGTTGCTACACTTGCAGCACTCCTGCGAGCAGCTGCGGTTGCGCAACACCCGTCAGCAATTGCGGTTGTGCAGCGGCCGACTGTGGTTGCGGCAGCACCATGATTATGGAGAGTGCTCCTGCACCTGCAGAAGCAGCTCCCGCTGAAGAAGCTGCTCCCGAAGCTCCTGAAGCAAGTGCCACCTAAGCCATAAGCTTAGCGGAACTGAATCGAACGAGCCGGGCACCCCAGTGGTGCCTGGCTTTTTTTTTGCCGGCATTGCCTCCTCCGCACGATGATCAAGTCGTGACCGCGAGGGAGCGCCGACAGATGACTTCCTTCCCGTGATCAGGCGGATCGTCAAGCTCAGCCCAAACTTCATCCACCACACCTACCCAGCCGCGACCGTAAGGGAGCCGGATAACGCTACATACCACCCGAGCAAATCCGACTCCCTAACGGTCGCGGCTGGATTGACCCCCCGTATGGAGTTTTGAGACACGCGTTCGAAACACGCTTGGTGTCCGAAAACTCCGAGCGCTCTCGAATCATTAACTTCCTCCAAAGCAAGGGATTGCGTGTTTTCGCACGGCGATTTTAAGCCGCTTTTTCGGAATATCACCTGATCGTGTGTCCTAGAAACAAATCTCACTGATAGCGCAAGTTATTTGCGGCAAACACCTTCCTTCGTGATTCAATAACAGGGCACGTGTCCGAAAAATCCTGTGGCCGCAGAAAATGCCACGCAACGGGCGCAGTCTCCCCGTCGAATCGATCCCAACCAAATTGCCAAATAGCGCACCGCCCTTCTCCAGGCACACCGATTCTATCCGAACCCCTGGCCCAATTTCAGCAACGAATTTTGGGCCATACGAGAAACGTCAGACGGGCCCGAAGTCAATTTGAACCGAGCCACCGGAGTTACAAAAATCGACTTCCGACGGTGGGTTTCGAGGTTGGCTTGGAGCTGCAGGTGGACTAGAAATGCGTTTTCCGTTGGAGTTTTGTCAGAGAGCCCGTCCGAATACGATGGCAACAGACGCGCCTGGCAACTATAGTTCACTGTGCCAGGCTGCAGACGCTCATCGACAATACGTGGTGGCGCGCGTACTAAGGGGACACAGCTAATGCAAATGCGTGGCACATCTAACTCGATCGTCAAAGTGAACACAAATCGATTGTAATCTTATGAAATGGTCTCTCGTCGCGGTCGCATTTGGTTTGGTAGTCATCGGGTCCACATACTTCTTGCGATCTGACACACCTCCTGTGCATCCGATTCTTGAGCATCCGGACCCCGATTCGGTCGTCGTGTACAAGGACATTGATGGGGTGCAGTTGAAGCTCCACGTTTTTTATCCCCCGGAGCATCAGCCCTCCGACAAACACCCCGCAATCGTGTTCTTCTTCGGTGGTGGCTGGCTTAAGGGCAGTATCAAGCAGTTCTATGCGCAAAGCGATTATCTTGCGTCGCGGGGAATGGTCGCGATGTGTGCTGACTACCGAGTAGAACGGCGGCATGACACGACGCCGCAGGAGTGCGTGAAAGATGGCAAATCCGCGGTGCGATGGATTCGTTCTCATGCCGACGAGTTAGGCATCGACCCCGAAAAATTGGTCGCCTCAGGTGGTTCCGCTGGCGGCCATGTCGCGGCCGCAACAGCGCTAATCGACGGATTCAACGAGGATGGTGAGGACACTTCGGTGAGCTGCCGCCCCAGTGCACTGGTCCTGTTTAATCCTGTGTTTGACAACGGCCCAGACGGCTACGGTCACGATCGCGTGGAAGCCTACTGGCGTGAGTTTTCACCGCTGCACAACATCGACGAGCACGCACCGCCCACCATTGTATACCTCGGCACGAAGGACGCACTCATTCCCGTGGCGACGGCAAAGCAATACCAGCAGCGCATGGAAGAGGTCGACGCGCGATGTGAATTACGCTTGTACGAAGATCAGGAACATGGCTTTTTCAAC
This sequence comes from Bythopirellula sp., assembly GCA_965228965.1. Lineage (GTDB taxonomy): Bacteria > Planctomycetota > Planctomycetia > Pirellulales > Lacipirellulaceae > Bythopirellula. The sequence goes on along the minus strand of OZ245849.1, from coordinate 1,384,619 downwards.
AGGCCAAATCCAAACTACTTCGAAACTCTGCGCGAGACCGACCTGTTCTTGTCGTCGCTTGATTATCTGCAAGGGCCGCCGACACTTAAAACAGAGGACGAAGAGCCCAAGCCCAACTGATTCCGAAGTTCCGTGATGCTCCCGTCGGGTCAAGGAATTGTAGAATGTTGTCCCCAGCTCGACGCGGAGCGGTACGCTGCAATAACCTGTTGCATCGAACGCCGGACCGACTGGTTCAATCAGTGAGTGTGATAATCACTTTATCAAGTTCCCCGGTGTACTCGCTCGTGCCGCTGTAGAGCTTGGACACCTGCGTGCCGGTATCGATGCCGATGTCGAAGGTCTCGGCTAGCGAATACGTACTGCGGTGCATTTCGGGCATTTCAACCGTATCGACTTTTTCGCCGTTGATGTAGAGATCGCCGGTACCGCCGAACGGTTTGGTGACTTTGAATTCGAACTTAAGATCGACTTTGCCCTCAGGCAATGGGGGCGATTCCAGCGTGTAATAGACGCCGTCGAGGAAGTTGTAGTCGAAGTAGGCGCGGCCGCCCTTCAGGAACATGCAGTATCCGCCGGTCATGCCGCCGCAGGCGACGATCACGCCGCTTTCACCGCCCTTGAGGTTGAGCGTCGTTTCGATTTTGTGCGAGCGATTCTTAACGGGCGCGGACGCCTTTTCCGCGATGCGGAATGCCCCCGGTGCGTAATAGACATATTCTTTCTGGTCGCCGAAGAGCACATTGCTCACGGCATTGAGTCGCTTCAGCATGTCGTCGTACATCGGATACACGTTGTACTTCCACGCTTCCTCGTCGAAGATCTTCTTCAGTTCCTCGAGTTTCTCGGGATACTTGCTAGCAAGATCGGTGCTTTCCGAGAAGTCTTCCGCGACGTGATATAACTCCCACGTGTCGTCTTCAAACGGCGTCACCGAGCTGATATCCCAAGGCATCCGTCCGCCGTGCAAGGTTACCGCTTTCCAGCCGTCGGCCCAGATCGCGCGATTGCCGAACATTTCGTAGTACTGCCGCTGCTTGACGTTGGGTGCGTTGGCATTGTCGAAGGAGTACACCATCGACTTGCCGTCAAACGGCTGTTGCTCCACGCCGTGGTACGTCTCGGGTCGTTCGATCTTTGTGGCTTCCATGATGGTTGGGGCGATGTCGCTGATATGGTGATACTGGTTGCGGATTTCACCCTTCGCCTTGATCCCCTGTGGCCAGTGCACCACGAGCGCATCATGCTGTCCGCCGCGGTGCTCGCTCTGCTTGAAGTAGCGAAATGGCGTGTTGCCGGCCATCGCCCAACCCGCGTGGTAGTGTGGGTAGGTGTTTTCGCGTCCCCAGTTCGGGTAGGCGCGCCAGTTTGCGTCAAACGACGTTTGCAGTCCGTTTAACACGTAGGTCTCGTTGAACGTTCCAGCCAATCCGCCCTCGCCACTGGCGCCATTGTCGGCAGTGACAAAGATCAGCGTATTCTCCAGTTCTCCGATACGCTCGAGAGTCGCAACCACTCGGCCGATCTGATGGTCAACGTGTTCCATTTGGCCTGCGAAGGTCTCCATCTGCCGAGCGTACAGTTGTTGCTCTTCTGGTTTGAGAGAATCCCACGCAGGAATGTCCTCGATGCGTTCGGTGAGCTTGGTTCCTTGCGGGATAATGCCAAGCTCGATTTGATTCTCATGAATCTGCTCGCGAGCTTTGTCCCACCCCATATCGAACTTGCCCCGATATCGCAGCATGTACTCTGCGGGCGAATGATGCGGTGAGTGCATCGAGCCCGATGCCCACAGCATCATGAACGGGTCGTCTGGTCGGAGTGTCTTGTGACCGGTGATCCACTGAATCGCGCGATCGGCAAGATCCTTATCGAGGTGCTCGGTCTTGCGGTATTCCTCCGGCGTATGGTCGTTCCACATGACAGGAATAAACTGATGCACGTCGGCCGCCATGAAGCAATACGCGTGGTCGAAGCCTTCACCACTCGGCCAGCGATCAAACGGTCCGACCTGTGAAACTTCGTACAGCGGGGTATGGTCCCATTTGCCCAGGGCGTAGTTTACGTATCCCTGCTCCTGCAGATAGTTCGCCACCGACTTCGCCGAAGACGGGACGACGGCGTTGTAGCCGGGGAATCCCATTGCCGTGAGCGCATGGCTGCCTAAACCGATGGAATGGGGGTTGCGGCCGGCCATCAGCGATGCGCGCGACGGTGAGCAAAGCGCGGTGGTGTGGAAGTTGTTGTACCGCAGTCCGTTCATCGCGAGGCGATCGATCGTCGGCGTGTTGATCAGACCGCCAAACCTTGTCGAGAGCTGGGCAAACCCCACATCGTCGAGCAGGAAGATGATCACGTTGGGAGCACCATCAGGGGGCCGAACCGATTTCGGCCAAGACTCCACAGAATCCTCGTAGCGCTCGGCAATGACGCCGTCAAAACCTTCGATTTTCTTGGTCTTTGGTTTCTCTTGAGCAGCTAGCTGTCCTGAAATCAAAGCCGTGACCATCAACGCAACGGGTAGTCTCATGGGTGTCTCTCGCCTAGAAGTTCAATGACCGCGATGGTCGAGTTAGAAGCTTGTTCCGGGGCCAGCGTGCTGACCACGCAGATTCTAGCACAGAACCCAGCCAATGCACGTTTCGTTTTCGCGGAATCTGTGGGCCGCTGACGTGCCATGTCGATAAACTGGGAGGATGCAATTGTGGATATCGAAGATGGGTTTCCTAAACCTGCAGTTCGCGAGACGCCGCAGTCGCGCCCAGCAGTACTTTCTCGTTATCCTCATTTCTGGCAAATCCGTGTAAGCTAGAGCTAGGCTTTGCTCACGGCTTCGACGAATCTTATCGGAGGTAACACGACCATGGGAACTCGCGAACGATTGGGTCGAGCGTTCCGACAAACGCCCGGGCCGACCGGAAAGAACGACGCTGGGGATCCAAACAACACCGTGAAAACTCCCGACACGCCGTCCCCGGTGGGAGGCAACTCAGAAGTGAAACAAGAGTTGCAAGCATCGCTCGATAAAGTCGATAGAATGATCGCAGGCGGTCGTTCGGCCGGACTGGCCAATGCCGCACGGCATCTGGAGCACTGGCGGAACGGCTCGGGAAAGAAGCTGATCATGCCGGCGTCCGCCTTCGAGGACGAGGAATTTATTCAAACTTGGTTGAGGGATCACGTCTGGAAGAAGTTCGTCGAGGGAACGCAGAAGCGCCTGAAGTCGGGTGAGCTGCGCCCGGGCGGCTCGGTTTCGATGTACTGGATCGATTCGTTGTACGCCGAGTCGCTCACCGACCTGTACTTCGCGCTGGGTGGGTTCACCATTCGCTGCGATGTTGTGGTGCGCGCGGAACAGTTGTCACAGGCGGACGGCGGTGGCCTGATTTTTGTTTTCGACCAGTGGAAGTGCAAAGCGTCCGATAAATACAACTGGGACTTGCTCAAGAGCACCTACATCCCCGGCATCGGTCGCGTCGAAGACGAAGAGCTACGTGTGCTCGAGAAAAATGGCTACGGCAAGATGTTCGATATCGAATCCGAACCCTGGTCGGTCACCAATCCGAACATCCTGCAAGAGTTCTCGGTGCAGGGTTATTGAGTATCGCACGCAGCACGGTGACGATTTCGTCTGCCGTCGAAGGTGCGCCTTTTCGTACCGTTGAACCGCCTGCAGAGCCTCCTCTTGCCGGTTTCCGCCGCGCGCGGCATAATCGCAGGTAGTAAACAATTGTCCATCACCGGCGGTTGCGACGGGTTGGGCGACGTCTAGGAGACTCTCGTTATGGAAAACCAAATTACTTGCCCCCATTGTCGGCATGACTTTCCGCTGGATCAGTTGATGGCCGCGCAGATCACCGACAGGATTCGCGGCGAACTCGATGCCGAATACACGGCCAAAACGCAAGCCTTGGTCAGCGAACGCACAGAGCTGGAGGCGGCGCGCAAGCAATTGGCTGAGTCGCGGCAGCAACTCGACAAACAAATCGCCGACACGCTGGTCAAAGAGCGAAAAAAGATCGAAGACGACGCGCGCGTGAAAGCGAAGCAGGTCGTTGCCATTGAATTGCAGGACCGCGATTCGCAAATCAGTGAAGCTTCGCAACGACTTAAGGAGTTCCAACAGCGCGAGATCGAATTACGCAAGACCAATCGGCAACTCGAGGAGCAAGCCGAAAAGTACGAGTTGGAAGTCGCCCGTAAGTTGGACGAGGAGCGCAAGAAAATTCGACAGTCGGCGCTCGCGCAAGCGGCCGAGGAGAGCCAACTGAAGCTGGCGGAGAAGGACCTGGCCATCGAGTCGATGAAAAAGAAGATCGACGAGCTCAAGCAGAAGGCCGAGCAAGGTTCGCAGCAGGTGCAAGGCGAGGTGCAGGAGCTGGCCCTGGAAGCGATGCTGCCGGCGGAGTTTCCCGGCGACGTGATTAAACCGGTTGGCAAGGGCGTGCGCGGCGCCGACGTGCTGCAACAAGTTTACGATGCGTCAGGACGCGACTGCGGTAGCATCTTGTGGGAATCCAAACGCACGAAGAACTGGTCCGACGGTTGGCTCAACAAGCTGATGGACGATCAGCAAGAGGCCAAGGCCAGCTGCGCCTGCATCGTCAGTTCTGCCATGCCCGATGACGTGCGGTACTTCGAGGAGCTCAACGGTGTCTGGGTGGCGAGCTGGAGCTGCGTGCGCAGTGTGGCGATCGCTTTGCGGCACGCACTGATCGAAACCGCTCGCGCCCGTCGTGCGACCGAGGGCCAGCACGGCAAGATGGAGCTGGTTTACAACTACATTTCCAGCGGCGAGTTCGCGTTGCGCGTGAAGGGCATCGTCAGTCCCTATCTCGAAATGCAAGCCGATCTGGAATCGGAGAAGCGGGCCTTCACGCGCCACTGGAACAAACGGCAGAAGCAACTCGACCGCGCGATCGCGAGCACGACCGGTCTATTTGGCGACCTCCAGGGAATCATGGGCAACGGCTTGGAGGTGATCGAGGGCATGGACGCGCTGGCGATCGAAACCGCCGAAAACGCACCCGCCCGGCAGCAGACGCTTACGTCGCAAGACTCGGCGAGCTGACCGCTTCGCCAGCCGCCTGGATCGTTGCCAAGTCGACGATCGGTAGCGATTGGTTTGCGCCCGCAAGCAGCGCGAAGTCGGCCAGGCGATTCACCAGTCGCGGTGTGCCCTCCGACAGGCGATGCAACTCAGACATGGCCGCTTCGTCGAACAACGGCTGTTGAGCTCCAGCTTCCAACAGCGCCATTTGCAGGTAGCCAATCGTGTCCAGCTCGTCCCACGGTTGCAGGTCGATGCGCAGGTCGACCAGTTCCAGCAGCGGTCTTCCCAGGCGCTGCAGCTGTTCGGGATTTGTCGCGGCAATGATGCTGAGCCAACCGGCGTTGGCCAGGTCGGTCCGCAGCAGCCGCTGCACGTGACTGAGCAAGTCGGGGCCCGCCTGGTCCAAATCGTCCAGCAGCAGCACGGTCTGTCGTTGCTGCAAGACGTTCGCCTGGATGCGATCGGAGATCTGTCGAAACAGCCGCACCAGATCGTCTTCGACGCGGACGGTCGCTTGCAGTTCCGTTCCCAACCGCAGGTAGAACTCACGGGTCGATAGCCCTAACACTTCGACCTGAGCGACGGCGTGCCCCATGCGGGTGCTTTGCGTCGCAAAGACCTCGAGCAGAGAGGTTTTCCCCAGCCCCGCCGCCCCCAGCACCACGCCTAACCGACGACGATTGGAGAGCAAGAATCGCAGCCGGGCCAGCGCTTCGCGTTGGGGCGTGCCCTCGTAGAACAAACGCGGATCGACTCCGCTGGGAAACGGCGATTTTTCCAAACCCCAATGCGATTGATACATCGACGGCTTCTCTTGAGTGGCAACAACGGACGAGACACAATGCAGTTAATGAGATCGGTGATCTGACGCCGCTCACATGAATCGTTTGACCGAACGCTAGCACTGCTGGTGCCGCCGATGCCCGATCGCTACTACTCCTCGGAACCGATCAACGGCTCCTTGATCACGCTTGGCGGCAGCGAAGCCCATCACTTGCTGCACGTCATGCGGGCGCAGCCGGGGTTGGAGCTGATCGTCTTCGATGGCCGCGGTGGTGAGTACGCGGCACACGTGAGCGCCTGCCAGCGATCGACCGTAGAAGTGACGCTCGGTGAGCATCGCGACGTCGAGCGAGAATTGCCGTTTGAACTGACGCTCGCGGTGGCCCTCCCCAAAGGTGACCGGCAGCGCTGGCTAGTGGAAAAATGCACGGAACTTGGCGTGACGAGAATCATTCCCCTCCAACTCGCCCGCAGCGCCAGCAAGGGTGAGAAGAAGGAAAAACTCGCCCGCTACATCATCGAAGCCAGCAAACAGTGCGGCCGCAACCGACTGATGGAAATTGCCGAACCGATGACCTGGACGCGGCTACTCGAAGCGATCCACGAAGGCCAGCGCATCCTGGCACATCCGGGCGGACAGCCGTTGCTGAAATCGGAACGCGGGAAGGCGAAAAGAGAACCGGTGTGCATCGCAATCGGTCCGGAAGGAGGTTTCACCGACGAAGAAGTGTCGCAAGCGAGCGAGGCTGGTTGGGAAGTGGTCGGGCTCGGGGAGCGGATTCTGAGGATCGAGACGGCGGCTGTGGCACTCGCTACTGCCATCGCGTTAGATTGATGGGAGTGCATTCAATATTGTCTGAGGGTTTTCTATGACTTCGATCGACACAACGTTCCCAGACTTCGATGGAAAAACAGTAGTGTTTTACATAGGCGTCGAGCGGAGGACTGCTACGATTCGCTCTCCCAAGTGCGAGATGCGAGGAGATCGCCTATTCCTCGTTGGAGAAACCGCAACATCACCCGGTCACTGGGCAGAGGGCGCACTGGCTGCAGTCGCTTGGGAAAGTGTAAGTTCATATCTATGCTTCGACGAAGCCGAATGGCCAGTGAAGCGCGATAAAATTGATATCGCGCGGAGGTCACGCGAACGAAACAAGAAATCTCTCTGGCCCTGGAACTCTGAATCCTAGCTATTCGCTAAGCGCATTCGTTCCCACGAAGGGCGTCGGAATGAAGCTTGTCGAGTTGTGCAAACGACCTTAGTAGTCGAAACATCGTGCGATTTGGGCAAGCCAATCCGTCATGACACGAGCCGCCCGCAGCCACTGCCCCAACTGCAACTTCGACCTCCGCACTGGCGTTTTTCCCCTGTACGAGAGACTTGACTGGCCGTGTCGAGTTGATTAATTAAGCTGTAAGACGAACTCGACATTTAGACGATTGAACGTTCCTTGCAAATAGGTGTCCAACGCTCATGCCTCGTCGACGCAATATAGTTAAAGCGATCACACGGCAGCTGCGATTCAATACGTCCGCGCTGCTGGGGCTGATGACGGTTTTAAGTATCAGCATGTGGGCCAACATGGATGAGTCCCTTGGCGTCTGGGCCGGAACGACACTTGCCGTCAGCCTGCTAGGGGCCTTTTACGGCCTGCTGCGATCGCGAAGCGTCGCCAGTCCAGTTGCGTGGGGCGGAATCTTCGCTCTGGCGAATGTGATCGGCCTAGAAATCGTCCGACTAGGCTATTTCCTAAACGGTTACTATTCGCACACTGGGACGACACCCTACTTTGAAGACGGCTTTGTGATGGAAGTCATTGTTAATCCGGCGATGGCCATGCTGATGTTTGGTGTTTTCGCACTCGCAATCGGTGCGATACTTGGTGGCATGTTGTGGTGCATGCTCGATTCGGTGTTGTCGTTTCGCAAGTATTTTCGGTGAACATACACGACTCGTTTGACTCAGCTAGCTAAGAGTTACTTGTCGCTTTCCTCCGCCCGCTCGATTACACCAAACAAATGCCCGCCGTGGTCGGCACCGCTCCAGAAGCCCGCGTAGTGGTCGGCGTAAATCATCACCCGCGCGGTGTAGAGTCCCAGGCCGGGAATACCCATCTTGTCGACGGTGATCACCGGCGTGTCGCCCGCCCATTTCACGGGTAGCGTAAGGGGCACCGTCACGTCGTGCTCGCCGTAGGTGATGCGGGCCTCAAACAGCCAGCGATCGTCTTCGACGTGCTTGACGGATTTCAGTTCGTAGCGTTCCGTCCTGGGATTGATTTCGTCCGAGCCGGTTTCGGTAAAGTGCCCGACGAGTGTGGCCCCTGTCATCACTTGGGCGAACTTCGCAAAACGCGCCGCTTCCGCGCTGTCGTCAGAGGACGCCTTGGCAGCTTCAGCTGCAGGAGCTTGCGCCCGTGCCGTAATTGCAAACGGACTCAGTAGCAAGCCGACGCTGGCACAGAAGACGGTAGCGCGCACGGACTGGTTGCGATGAAACGACATGGCGGTTCCTCCAAGGCAGGAAAGGCGAGTGATCAGCCTTCAATCTACCCCACAGACACCGCGTGACGAAACAACTACCGCTGGATCGTCGGAAAATAGCTGCCGCGATTCATGAACTGCTTGCTGCTGCCGGTCGTCGGCACGCCCGCGGCGCGATTTTTCAGATTCAGACCGGGCGCGTTGGCCAGTCGCAGCTGCTGTTGCAGGCGGCGGAGTTCGGCCGCTTGTTTGGCGTTGGCCTCTTGCTGCTCGATCTGCGGCAGCACGCGCGAGTAGTAGTTGGGGATGCCCTCGTTGGTCTGCACCATGTCGAGGCTCAGATAGGGGCTCACTGTGGGGCCGCGGTCGACATGCTCGAACGGTTTGCCAGCCGCAGGCCGCACCTGTTGCGCCGCCGCTGCCGGGCGCCGCGACGTCCGCTGCGCTTGGGGCACCTGCCGACCTCGACCGAAGTAACGCATCGCTGGCGTCATCCGATCGACCCGGCCCGCTGAGTAGTGCGGCTGCGTGTAGCTGGCTTGCTGGACTTGAGCTCGGGCCTGGACCGTGAGGACCATCGACAGGCAGCCTAGGCAGAGGATTCGGAGAGTCGCTGTCATCGCATCGCCTCGCAGTTCAGAACGTGTTTGAGAGCCCACCAGAACCGTCTGTGCAGCCCTACAGTCTGATTAATCGGCATATCTTGACACGATCTTTGGCCTCGTTTGGAAGCGTAACCAGTCGGCAGGGTGCTGTGGTGCCCGCTCGCCGCTATCGGCCATGGGGAGAAAACTCGCGGATTCCGACGTTTTGACCGGTTTTTGGATATCGCCAGCGCTGATTCGCGACGATACTTGACTAACATGACCTTGTTACTTATGATTGAGAAGCTCGCAGAATCAGAAACCTATCGAGCAGGCCGAACGCCTGCGGAAGAACATCGAGGTTCAACATGACTCAAACTGCCACAACCACGCGTCCGTCGAGGATGTCCAGCAGCGAAGCCACCACCGCTTCGCCGGTTCTAGGTGAACCAGGATTCGAGCCCAGCGAGGAGTTCCTGGCCGATCTGGCGGCACACAGCGCCCGTCTCGAGTCGGCCACGCCCGAAGAGATCATCGCTTGGGCGCACGCCACGTACGGCGAGGGGCTGACGATGGGGACCGCGTTCGGGCCGGAGGGTTCTGTCATCTTGTCGATGCTCGCCGAGATCGCGCCGCAGACGTACGTGTTCAACCTCGACACCGGTTATCAATTTCAGGAAACCCTCGACCTGCGTGACCGCATCGCGCGGAAGTACGGCATCGAGGTCGACATGGTGCAGCCGGAACTGACGGTCGTGGAGTACGAAGCCAAACATGGCGGACCGCTGTACAAGACCAATCCCACGCAGTGCTGCTTCGATCGGAAAGTTACGGTACTGCAGAAAGCAATGCAGGGCCGCACCGCCTGGATGAGCGGCATTCGCCGCGACGAAAGCGCCGACCGCGCGCAGGCGGCGATCGTTAGTTGGGATCGCAAGTTCAACGTCGTCAAAATCTGCCCATTCGCCAACTGGACAAAGAAGGACGTCTGGAATCGCATCGTGAAGGCAGAGATCCCCTACAACCCACTGCACGACAAAGGCTACCCCAGCATCGGTTGCTGGCCCTGCACGCGTGCCTTGCTCGACGGCGAAACCGACGACCGCTCAGGCCGTTGGGCCAGCTACGCCGGCAAGACCGAGTGCGGCCTGCACACGATCGAGCAAAATGACGGGAGTGGAATTTGAGCAAGGCGGAAGGATGAGGGAGGAAGGCGGAGCCCCGAGCGACGCACTCCGCCTTCCTCCTTCCCCCCTCCCCCTTCAAAATGAATCTCTCCGCTAAAACCGAATATGCATGTCTGGCCGCGCTGGAGTTGGCTCAACAGTTCGACGCTCAGCAGCCGGTACAGGTGCGGAAGATCGCTGACGGGCACGGCATCCCTTCCACATTCCTGGTGCAAATTCTGCAGGATCTCAAACGTGCGGGATTAGTCACCAGCACACGCGGCGCTGCCGGTGGGTACCGGCTTGCGAGATCACCAGAGGACGTGACGTTGGCTGATGTGATCGAGGCGGTCGAAGGCCACACCCAAACAGCGGCCTGCGCGTCGGAGGCCTCACCACTTGCGCCGGTGCTGGTGGACGTCTATCAAGAGCTCTCCTCTGCTCGTCAAAAACACTTCGCCGGCATCACGCTGGCAGATCTGCTCGCGCGTGCGACGGTCGAAGCGGGGCCGATGTGGTACATCTGAAATTGGTGCTTGGTTCTTCGTGCTTTGCATGCCGCCAAGCACAAGTGCTAGGAACGTCGCACTGTATTTCAATACCCGGGTCTGGACGGGCTGAGGTTTTGGAATTGGACGTCGCCGGGTAGTCCGATTTCTTCTAGCTTGAGCCGCAGCACGCGCAGCCCCGCTTTGAAATCGTGGAGTTCGAAAATGAGCAGGTGCTCGCTGCCGTCTGCTGAGTCGGGATCGACCTGGCGCAGGTAATTCGAGTAAATCCCAGCGGACGCTTCATCGAGCTCGGCCCGCAACGGACGGACGTACTGCTCGCGGACTTCGTCTGAGGTCAGTGGCGAACGAAATGAAATTCCAACTTTGTGCACGAGTCTTTTCCTGCGCGCGAAAACTAAACTACCGCCGCGTCAGCTCATCAGTCGCTCGCGACCAGCAGCGCGACGCGCGTCGGCCACCTGGCCGCGATGCATCAGCGGATGGTGAGCGACCATCGTGAGTACTTTGCCAAAGGTGCCAAAAAACTCTTCGCGTCCCGGCGGCGGATTGCGCGACGGTTTGTCGAGATCGGCATCAGTCAGCGAATCGAGGAACTTCAACGTATGTTCGCGAACTTCATCCCATTTGGCGAGTAAGTCACTCAGCGGCGGGTACGAGGCGGAATCGTCGGTCGGTTCGCTGCCGGCACCGAACATCGGTTTCCAATCGAGCAGCGGATTGTCGTTGCCCTCGAGCATGTGTTGAATCAGATTTGCTTCCGCGTAGACGAGGTGTCCGGCAATCCAGGTGGGATGATTGCCGCCGTTTTGTGTGGGAAAAGCTAGCGGGGCGTCCTGCATGTCGGCCAACAACGATTGCGTCATTTGCTTGCTCAACTGAATCTGCCAACGCAGAAGATCCACCGTGCTCATGGTTTTCCTTTCACTCCGATCCCCGCGACAAGTGTCGCGCTTGCGTACTGACGATCCCTAACAGAGAATATACGGCTGTTTCGTTGACCGGGATACCCTCCTCGAACCAGCGAGTGCCAGCGCTCGCACGAATATCATGTCTCCACGCCTGCTACTCACACTCGCGCTTGCTGCATCGGCGCTGTTCGCCACGAATTCGAGGGCCGAAGCGCCGCCTGCGACAGCACCTCTGGCTGCCCCAAAAACCAAACTGCAGAAAAAAGAAATCGGCGCGATGCGTCCGCTACATGTCTACGGCAATATCTACCTGGCGGGTCAGCCTAAGCCCGACGATTTGGCGCTGCTGAAGAGTGAGGGAGTCAAGACGGTGATCACGCTCCGCCGACGACAAGAAGTTGATTGGGATGAAGCTGCGGCAGTCGAGAAGCACGGCATGAAGTTTATCGAAGTCCCGTTTGGCGGCCCCGAAGAACTCAAGCCTGAGGTGTTCGACAAAATACTGAAGGTGCTCCGCGACAAGAAACGTGGCCCGACGGTCGTGCACTGCGGTGCCGCCAATCGCGTGGGCGGAATCTGGTATGCTTATCGCGTCCTGGATGGCAACCTGACCCCCGAAGCGGCGCTTGAGGAAGCGAAAACCGTCGGCCTACGCACCCCAGGGTATTTGGATCAAGCGAAAGCCTACGTTGAGCAAGCGCAGCAAAAGCAATCCCAGCCGCGACCGTAAGGGAGTCGGATCAGACCCTCGGAGTTTCCCAGCTTGCGCCGCGCAGCAGTGCGTCAGCTACAACTCCGCCAACGCCTCCAGCACTTGCTCATCGTGCCCGTCGACTTTGACGCGTTTCCAGAGTTTGGCCACCTTGCCATCGGCGTCGATCAGGTAGGTGCTACGCTGGATGCCCATCGACTTCTTGCCGTACATATTCTTCTCACGCCAAGCGCCATATTTCTCGGCCACCTTGTGGTCGGGGTCTGCTAGCAGCGGGAAGTTCAGGTCGTACTTGTCGCGGAACTTCTCATGGCTGGCCACGTCGTCGGTGCTGACTCCCAGGACGGTCGCTCCCAGTTTCTTCAAGGCCGCCTTTTGGTCACGGAAGGCACATGCTTCGCGTGTGCAGCCCGGAGTATCGTCCCGCGGATAGAAATAGAGCACCACGGGCTTACCTTTTAGCTCAGAAAGGCGAACCTTGCTACCGTCATCGGCTGTCAGAGTAAACGCAGGTGCCTTTTTTCCGGGTTCGATCCAATCGGCCATGGGAGAAGTCGCTCGCAATCGTTAAGAAATGCTCAGTGCGGTGTGCTTGAGTTTAGCGGCTCATAGCGGCCGGGGAAATGACGAATGACGAAATACCCGCAACAGGAGCGGCGTTGAATTCAACGGTCTTCGCCGCGATTCCGTCGTCATTTCACACGACTTTGCCCGATACCGTAGCCGAGCTAGAATGTTTAACTTCGTTTGGACGAGACAGAATGCCTACTAAACCTGTGAGTGCCATAATCACCGACCAACCGACTAGCGACGTGACCAATTCGGGAGCCGAGCGAAGTTTGCAGCTCGCGCTCGCGGCTGCGCGCACGGCGGAGGACAATCGGGGGCAGGACATCGTAGTGCTCGACATGCGCGAGATCACGCCGGTGTTCGATTATTTCGTCCTGGTGACCGGCAATAGCCGCCGCCAGCTGCACGCGATTAGCGAAGAAATCGACCACTGCCTGGAAGACGATCTGAACGACAAGCGTATGGGCATCGAAGGCTATCGCGAGAGCCGCTGGATCCTGCTCGACTACGGCACGGTCGTGATTCACATCTTCGACGAGGAGATGCGCGAGTTCTACGCCCTCGAGCAATTTTGGAACCAGGCGAAGCGGGTGCCATTGCCTTGGCAAGACGAGCAACCGCCATCGGAAGAATAGTTTCCTAAAGCTGTCAGCTGTCGGCGGTCAGCTCTCAGCTTGACTTGCTGACCGCTGACCGAAAGCTGAACGCTCCGCGAATGAACCTACTCGCCGAACTACGCGAACGCTTTGCCGTCGCCCTTGAATCGCTCGAGCCCGGGACCGCCGAACTTGCCGAGATGGTGCTGCCCAGCCAAGACGGGAAGTTTGGCGACTATCAAGCCAATTGCGCGATGCCGCTGGGCAAGCAACTGAAGCAGCCACCGCGCGAGATCGCCCAACAGCTGATCGACAAGCTCGACGTGGGCGATATTTGTGAAGCGCCCGAGATCGCTGGGCCGGGTTTCATCAATCTCACGGTTCGCGACGATTGGCTGATTGGTCAACTTCAATCGTCGGTGCGCGACGAGCATCTGGGGATCACGCCGGTAGCCGAGCGGAAGACGTACGTCGTCGATTATTCCTCGCCTAACGTCGCGAAGCCCATGCACGTCGGGCACATTCGCTCGACGGTGATCGGCGCGGCGCTGTGCCGTGTGCTAAAGCAGCTGGGTCACAAGGTGATTAGCGACAATCACATCGGCGACTGGGGCACGCAGTTCGGCATGATCATCTACGGCTACAAGCACTTCGTCGATGAAGACGCGCTCGCCCAAGCGATCGTGCCCGAACTGAGTCGGCTCTACAAACTCGTTAGCCAGTTGGTCGACTACCATGCAACGCGCACGAAAAAGATCCCTGAACTGGAGCAGCAAATTGCAGACGTCTCAGCGCGGGTGGAGGAGATGCGCGGAGCAGCTCACGTCGACGACGACAAGCAGCGCAAGAAAGCCGAAAAGAAACTGCGTCAGACCGAAGGGCAACTCGCCGGTTTGCGGGGCGATTTGAAAGAGCTGCAGCAGAAACTCGCGACAGTCGATGAGAGTCCCGCGCTCTCTCAGCTTGCCGCCGATCACCCGGATATCGGCGCGGCCGTGCTGGCGGAGACCGCGGCGTTGCACGCCGGCGACCCGACGAACACGGCCCTTTGGCAGCGTTTCCTGCCGGCCTGCCTGGATGAACTCAACGAGACGTACGACCGCCTGGGAGTGACGTTCGATTACACGTTGGGCGAGAGCTTTTATCACCCGCAGTTGCCCGGCGTAATCGAATCGCTCGAGGGCGCTGGACTGATCACGGAATCCGACGGAGCAAAGTGCATTTTTCTAGAAGGTCACGAAGCGCCCTTAATCGCGCAGAAACAGGATGGTGCCTTCCTGTACGCCACAACAGATCTAGCGACCGTCCAGTACCGCGTCGAGAACTGGCAGCCCGACGTCACTCTGTATGTCGTCGACAAGCGGCAGTCGCTGCACTTCGAGCAGTTGTTCGAGACCGTCAAGCTGTGGTCGAAACTCAACCAGCAGTTGCGGGATGTCGAGCTCGTGCACGTTAGTTTTGGCACCGTCCTGGGCGAAGACGGTAAGCCGTACAAGACACGTTCCGGCAGCGCCGTTGGCCTGACGGGGTTGCTCGACGAGGCGGTGGACCGCGCGCGGGCGATCGCCGACAACAGTCCCATGCTTACCACGGACGAGGAACGACAACAGGTGGCCGAGCGGATTGGCATTGGGGCGATCAAGTACGCCGACCTGTCGCACAATCGGACGAGCGACTACGTCTTCAGCTACGACAAGATGCTGGCCATGAACGGCAACACCGCGGCGTATATGCAAAACAGCTACGCGCGCGTCCGCAGCATCTTCGGCAAGGCCGACGTCGACCCCGCCCAGCTGCGCGCCTCCGACGCGCAAATCACGCTTGACTCCCCAGCTGAGAGGGCGCTTGGTCTAGCAATCTTGCAGTTCCCAGAGGCACTGGATCGCGTGGTTGCTGACTATCGGCCGAATCAGCTTGCCACGTACCTATTCGAGTTGGCGGGTCGATATTCCGAGTTCTACGAAAGCTGCCCTGTGCTGAAGGCCGACAGCGAAGCCCTCAAAAACAGCCGCCTGCTGCTGTGTGATCTGACCGCACGGGTGATCGCCCGCGGGCTCGAGCTACTAGGCATCGAGACCGTAGAGCGGATGTAGTGGGCGCAAAAAAACAACGGGGTGCCCATGGGAACCCCGTTGTTTAGTAATTCGGTCCGAGCAGAAAGCTCAGAACTGGCTTGTATCGACGGGTGGCAAAAACTCTTCGTACTCGGTCCTCGCGGATCCAGCACCGGTGTGCAAGTCAGAGTTTTTGCGGTCTGAAGTCATGATCTGCGCGTAAGTCAGAGGTTCGATCGAATCTGCCACAAAGCTTACCGATCCACCCATGAAGGCAACATTTACTCCACCAGGGTGCAAGCTGGACGGGAAGCCTTCGACTTTTGTCATACTCGAAACCAGTGAGCCTGGCGACTCTGCTTCCGTGAAACCGTTGATGCGAGGGTCTCGATCAAGTGGGTTGCTGAGGTCGTTCTGTGCCGCCACTGCCGACGCGACCGTGGCAGGTTGTTCCCAGCACACACCGAAGTGGTATTTTTGATTGCCAGAACCGCCTGCGGGAGCGAACTCTTCTTCTGGCACATAGGTCCAGTTGACGGTCCTTAGGTTCTCGGCCAGCATGATCGTTTGCGACATTCCGTCTTTCACCAACGCGGCCGTCATTTTGATTGTTGGATTGTTGAGATTGAGGCGGCTATTCCGATCCGGAGAGCCACAGAAGGGTTGTTGAGGGCTTTGGCCACGAATCTTGCTGAAGAAAATTCCATTCGCTGCATTTTCGGCGGGCCCGCCGTTGAATTTTGAGGCAGGTGCTTGAGATGGCTTAGGGTCGCTATCCAGATCCTCTTCCGTTCGTGCAATCCAACCAGAGTTTCCGGCGTAGGAAAGTAGTGGATCTCCGATCGCTACCGCCGGGTCACTTGGGCAAATGAGAATCTCGATTTGCGCGATCTCGCCGTCATCGAAGCTTAGCCGGCCCCCGTTTGTGGGATTAACGCGACCTTGGGACCAGTTCTCCCACAGCGCAGCTTGCTCGATATAAGGGAAAGTATAAATAACCCAGCTCGCCCGAATGATTTGTGCCGACCCGGAGATGCCCAATTCGTTGACGTACCCGGGATAGTCGCCCAGCGAGGACTCGCGAGTGCTCAACCCCGTCTGCAGCTGACGCATGTTGTTTTTGCAGGTATTGTTCCGCGCGGCTTCTCGCGCGGCTTGCACGGCTGGTAGCAACAGACCCACCAGCGTGCCGATGATCGCGATGACGACCAACAGTTCCACCAGGGTAAAACCGAGTTTGACTTTTGATTGCCTCATCTCATTGTTCTCCAAAAAACGAGTAACCAGTCGCATATTAGGACGAGTGGCGAAGGTACTTCTGTCGCACCGCCGTAGGGTACCTGACCGCGTTACCAGTGTGCCGTCGCGTTGTTCCGTGACGCGAGCTGCTTGAAACGCTGCCTCATGTGGTTTGGTAACATCAACAGGCGATGACGACCTTGCCCCAACCGGTAGAGCGACGAGACTTAGGGACAGTGCAGAGGATAACTCAGATGATAGCGCATAACCCCGCTGACCGCTTTACCGACAGTAGTAATATTCTCTCAAAACCGGCCGCATTTGTCTAGCAACTCTCCGCTGGACGCGTTTTGCGCTGTACCGCACGATTCCACGCAACTCGCTGCTGCCGTTGTGCTTGCGACGATCCTCCGGGGTAGTTGATCAACCGAGGCGGCCAATGGTATCTTGGCAGACTATCAAGGCAGCCAGTGGAACGCCCCCCGGGCCGGTATGTAACCCGCACGTACCAGTCAGAGCCACTTCCGGGCCGACGAGCCGGTCGCACGGCGAGTCAGGAACGGGGCGACGAAGGTCCCCTCAAATCATTGCTCTTTTGGAGAAGTAACGATGTCGATGTTTATTGGTGAAGCACTTGCTGGAGACGGAAATGAGATTGCCCATATCGATCTGCTGCTGGGCAGCAAGGACGGCCCCGTCGGCCACGCGTATGCGAACGCGCTCGCGCGCCAGAGCGAAGGCCACTCGAACCTGCTCGCCGTGCTCACACCCAACCTGGCCGTTAAGCCATCGACCGTGATGATCACCAAAGTCACGATCAAGGGCATGCGTCAAGCGGTGCAGATGTTTGGCCCCGCGCAAGCCGCCGTGGCCAAGGCGATTGCCGATTCGGTCGGTGACGGCGTGATCAGCAAAGATCTGGCCGAAGACTTGGTGTGCGTCTGCGGCGTGTTCATTCACCCCGAAGCGGCCGACGACAAAAAGATCTACGACTACAACTACGAAGCCACCAAGATGGCCGTCAAGAACGCGATGGAAGGCAAGCCCAACGTCGACGAAATGTTGGCCGGCAAGGAAGAGGCGGCGCATCCGTTCCGCGGCTTCTAGCCATTTTCGTGATGCTGGCACTCCGCCGAATGACGAATTTCCAGTGACGAATGACGAAGAACACAGGCTTTCGTCATTCGTCATTTTGGTTTCGTCATTCCCCTAGTCATTCCTCATTCGAGCTTTGTCATTCTCCCCATGCCCGCCAACATCCTCGTCTGCCTTGATACCGATGCCCAGCCAAGCGTGTTCGATGGCATCGTAGCCATCGACTCGGGAGCCGATCAGCTATTGCGGCATGGCGGCGTCACGCCCGGTGATGTTGAAGGCCTCGTGCATGGCGCGATGTTCACGCGCGGCGGCGACCAACTCAAACATACGGCGGTCTACATCGGCGGCTCCGACGTGCAGGCGGGCGAACAGTTGTTGGCGGCGGCACAGCAGGCGTTTTTCGGTCCGGTTCGTGTGTCGCTGATGCTCGATAGCAACGGATCGAACACCACCGCCGCCGCTGCCGTGGTGGCAGCGCGCCGCTACGTACCGTTCGGTCCGGAAACAACGGCCACCGT
This sequence comes from Bythopirellula sp., assembly GCA_965228965.1. Classification (GTDB taxonomy): domain Bacteria; phylum Planctomycetota; class Planctomycetia; order Pirellulales; family Lacipirellulaceae; genus Bythopirellula. Next base: position 1,366,342 of record OZ245849.1, on the reverse strand, counting down.
CCTGGGTGGCACCGGTCCGGTCGGTCAACGCGTCGTACGCATGTTGGCGCAGGAAGGCGTCGAAGTGCGCGTTGCCTCGCGGAAAATCTCGCGGGCGGAAGGCGTTTGCCATCGGGTGGCACAAGCGGTCAGCGGAGCACGCGTGACGCCGCATTCGACCGAAGGCTCCGACGTCGCGAGTTTGATCCAAAGCGCCCAACTCGTCGTTGCCGCCGGCGCGGCCGGCGTCGAACTGCTGAGTCAGGAGGATCTCCGCAATGCCAGCACGGTCCAAGTCGCGATCGATCTGAACGCGGTGCCACCCGCCGGCATCGGCGGTATCGAAGCCACCGACAAAGCGGTCGAACGCGACGGACGCGTTTGCTTCGGGGCGCTCGGCGTAGGTGGTCTCAAAATGCGCATCCACCGCGCGGCAATCGCTCGGCTATTTCAGAGCAACGACGTCGTGCTCGACTCGGACGAAATCTATTCCCTCGCCAAAGAGGTCGCGGCGAGCGCTACGTAACACGGCCATCGTCGGCACAGGCGCGCGGTTCGACTAGCGATTCGATGTAGCGAGCTTAATTCTCAATCTGCCACTCCGTCTGATCGGGAGGTGGGCCGTCGGAATTGACCTCGTTGATGGCTCTCCGCAGGCTAATCACCGTTTGCACGACACCCGCGACGAACATCACCTGCATGAATCGGTAAGTGCTGTCAGCGGCCGATATTGGTAAGGTGATCCATCCGGCCGCTTGAGAGGCGATGGTGATGCCATAGAGAATCAGTAAGGACTTGAACTCGGTCGGTCCAAATCGTGCCAACGTGAATTCACCCACGAGTTTGGCTTTGATGTTTGCAATGACCGCCATCGCGTAGATGACGACCACCCCGCCGATCCCGAGCAGTAGGCAATCCGCGCTGTACGCCATCCCAGTGACCCAGTAGCTGAACGAAAGTGGATCGACGAAGTGATCGAGCAGTTCGCCGCCATTGCGGCACTGACCGGTCGCCCGCGCATGGGTGCCGTCCATCACGTCGGCAACATGATTCAGCGCGACCCCCGCGGCGCCCAATAAACCGCCCCACCAACGCGTCGTGGCAAAAGCGAAGCCAATCGCACCGAGGATCGCACAGACGTGCCCAAACAGCACGATGCCTTCGGGCGGAATACGAGCGGGGATGTGCAAGCGTTGGTAGAGTCCCTTGAGCGGTCTGGTCAACAATGGGTCGAGCAGGCTTTGTGAAACACGCTTAGGCATTTCTGATCTCACACGAATTGGACGTGCGCTCCCGCAGGGTTGAGCAACCGATATCGCAGGATTACGATCTAGCATGCGTGGCGAACTTCAGCACGCACGGAACATCAACATCCACGCTGATCTAAGTGTAATTATGACCGATATGTTACCACGACTGCTGCGCGACTTTTGCAATTCGCTGATCCTTCTCGCGGCGCTCCTCAGTTGCTGCAGCTGGTTTCAACTGACGTCTCATGGGGAATCGCCCGACTGGGAGAACCAAGCGGTCTTTGGGATCAACAAGGAACCGCCTCGCGTTTGGTCGCTCCCCTTCGCCGAACAACGGCCTGCCCGCGACGGTGATGCGACCAAGTCGAAGTACTTTCACAGCCTCGATGGGGATTGGCAATTCCGCTGGTCGCCCGATCCGTCGAGCCGGCCCGCCGATTTCTATCGCCCCGATTTCGACGTTAGCGGCTGGGACGTGATCCCGGTGCCCAGCAATTGGCAACTGCACGGCTACGGAGTGCCGCTGTACTCGAATATCGAATATCCGTTCAAAAAGCAGCCCCCGTTGGTGATGGGCGAGCCCCCAACGAATTTCACCAACTTCGACCAACGCAATCCGGTCGGCTCGTATCGCCGCACGTTTCAAGTACCGCCAGCGTGGAACGGGAGAACCGTGTACCTGCAGTTCGACGGGGTGGATTCGGCCTTCTACGTGTGGGTCAACGGCCAGCAGGTCGGCTACAGCCAAGATAGTCGTACGCCGGCTGTGTTCGACATCACTCAGTACTTGCAAGCCGGCGATAACACGCTGGCCGTCGAGGTGTATCGCTACAGCGACGGCAGCTATCTGGAGGATCAGGACTTCTGGCGGTTGAGCGGCATCTTTCGCGAGGTGTTCCTATGGTCGGTCGCTGAGCAGACGATGCGCGACTACTTTGTGCACGTTGATCTCGACAACGACTACCGCGACGCGGAGCTTGCGGTCGATGTCGAGCTAGCGAATTCGTCCAACGCCGCAGCCAACTGTCGGGTCCGTGCCGAGTTGTTCGATGCGGCTGGAGCCGTGACAACGACCACCACGTCTGCAAAGGTCGATGTGCCTGCCGGCGAAACCGCCAGCGTATCGCTTGCGGAAACCATCGGCGACCCCGCCAAATGGTCTGCCGAGCAGCCGAATCTCTATCGGTTGGTGCTCACGCTATTGGTTGATCGCAAGGCGATCGAGAAGCAATCGTGTACGGTCGGATTCCGCGAAGTTGCGATCCGTGACGGACTGCTGCATGTCAACGGCAAGACAGTCTACCTCAAGGGTGTCAACCGTCACGAGCATGATCCCCGTACCGGTCACACCGTTTCGACCGAGTCGATGATCCGCGATATCCGCAGGATGAAGCAGTTCAACATCAACACGGTGCGCACTTCGCACTATCCATCGAAGCCAGAGTTCTACGACCTGTGCGATCAGATGGGCCTGTACGTCATCGATGAGGCGAACATCGAATCCCATGGCATGGGCTACGGCAAGGAATCGCTCGCCAAGGATCCCAGCTGGGGACCAGCCCACCTGGCGCGCATGCAGGCCATGGTCGAGCGAGACAAAAATCATCCCTCGGTGATCATTTGGTCGATGGGTAACGAAGCGGGCAACGGCGTCAATTTCATGGAGTGCTACGACTGGACGAAAAAGCGAGATTCTTCCCGACCGGTGCAGTACGAGCGGGCCGGATTCAACGATCGCAACACCGACATTCGTTGTCCGATGTATTACTCCGTCGATGCGATCGTCAAGTACGCCGAATCCAACCCTGACCGTCCTCTCGTGCTCTGTGAGTACGCCCACGCGATGGGTAACAGTGTCGGCAACCTGCAAGACTACTGGACCGCCATCGAGAAGTATCCCCACTTGCAGGGCGGCTGCATTTGGGACTGGGTCGACCAAGGTCTCTATAAGCAGGCCGCCGACGGTACCGAGTTCTTTGCCTACGGCGGCGACTTTGCCGACTTCCCCAACAGCGGCAACTTCTGCATCAACGGACTGGTCGACCCGGAGCGCAGGCCGAATCCGCATCTGTGGGAAGTGAAGAAGGTCTACCAATACATCAAGGTTGAGCCGATCGAGCTTTCGGAAGGGAAGATTCGTGTGCACAACAAATACGACTTCACCAATCTCAACGCGTTCGAGGCCGTGTGGAGGGTCCGTCATGAGGGCGCGGAAGAGTCGTCGGGCTCGCTCGGTCGAATCGATGTCGCGCCGGGCACGGCGAAAGACCTTACGCTCTCGCTCCCCGCAGCGAATAGCGATGGTGAATCGCATTTGACGATTCAATTCAAGCTGCCAGACACGACCGCCTGGGCAGAGCGCGGGCATGTCGTCGCCTGGGATCAGTTACAACTCACGCCGGCACCACAAGAGCCAAACCTCGACCCCGCAGGCGAAGTGCCGCAACTACTTGAGTCAGATGGAGCGTACGAAATCTCAGATACCGGATACGCGGCGAGCATTGATAAGAACACCGGCGCGTTGACATCCTATCGAGTCGGCGACGTCCAACTGCTCAGCCGACCGTTGGTCCCAAATCTATGGAAGCACCCCAACAACAACCAGTGGGGCAGCAAATACGACCAACGCCTCAAGATCTGGACCGACGCGGCGGACCAGCGGAAGCTCACTGCAATCAAGGCTACCGATCTCAACGGTCACGTAACCATCGAGGCGACCTACGACTTGCCAACCGTCGAGGCGACCTACCACTTGCGGTACGATTTCCGACCGGGTCGCAAATTGTTCGTGCGTGCGAAGTACGAACCGAGTGGCAAGAAACTCCCACCGATGCCCCGTTTCGGAATGAAGTTGGCAATGCCTCGCGAATTTAGCGCCGTCCAGTGGTACGGCCGTGGACCGCAGGAAACTTACTGGGATCGCAAAACGGGAGGCGAGATCGGCATCTACCACGCGAAGGTCGACGAGTGGAACCACCCGTACATCTATCCGCAAGACGTTGGCAATCGCACTGACGTGCGGTGGATCTCATTCACCAATGACCAGGGGGTTGGACTCAAAGTGGTCGGCACCAAGCACCTGAGCGCCAGCGCTTGGCCGTTCGCGTTGAGTGACCTGACGGCGGCCAAGCATCCTCACGAGTTGCCGCGCCGTGACTTCAACACCGTACACATCGACTGGAAGCTGCACGGCGTGGGAGGCGACGACAGCTGGGGAGCACGCACGCATCCCGAATACACGCTCTCCGGCATGGAGTCGCACGAGTACGAATTCGTGCTGATGCCGGTGAAGTAGTGCTGAGCGGATAAACGTATCGATCGGAGACTCTACTCCGTTAACACTGTTTACTCCTGTTCAACCAAATCTCAGTCTTGCCGAATGGGCGTCGCTACTCCTTCACCGCGCCCAATGTCATGCCCGACACGAGATAGCGGCTGAGCACCATGAAGACGAGCACGACCGGAATGCTCACCAGGATCGACGCGGCGGCATAGAGTCCCCATTGCGTCGTCATGCTCGCCTGGAAGCTCTTGATGCCCAGCGGCAACGTGAACATTTCGCGATCTTGCAGTACCTGCGCAGCGACGATGTACTCGCTCCAGGCGGTCATAAAGCTGAACAGCGCCGTGATCACCAGTCCCGGCTGCGCGACGGGTAGGATCACTTTGGTGAACGCCTCGAATTGCGTGCAGCCGTCGATTTTGGCTGCTTCTTCCAGCGACACGGGGATCGTATCGTAGAAGCCTTTCATCTGCCAAATACAAAACGGCAGTGCCGTCGAGACGTAGAAGATCGACAGGCCCCAGAATGTGTTGATCAGCCCCAGTTTGGCGATCATGATGTAAAGCGGCAGCAGCAGCATCGTCGCCGGGAACATTTGCGTTGTGAGGATCGACAGCATCATCGTCTGGCGTCCAACGAACTTAAAGCGGCTGAATGCATAGCCGCCGATCGACGCGAGCGCCACGCCGAGCGTTGTGACCGCTGCCGAGACTAGCAACGAGTTGCGCATCCAACGCATGAAATCCCCTTCAGCAAACAGTTGGACGTACGAATCGAACGTCCAGTTGTCAGGGATCAACTGCCATTCGGTGCTCCGCAGGCGGTTCCCGGGTCGTAGTGAAATCGACACGACGTCGAGGATTGGCCACAGCGCCAGCGCGACAAATAGCAGCAGCACCAAATGACGCAGCACGGTCAGATAGCGGGGCTCTTTCACGTCACACCCTCCGTCGCGCCGGTGCGCTGCAAGAACAGCATCGAGAACACAAGGAGAATAAGGAAGATTACCATCGACAACGCGGCACCATAGCCGTACTGATACAGATTGAACGCCGCTCGGTAAACATAAGACACCAGAATGTGCGTCTGATCCGCCGGTTCGCCGCGGTTCGAGACGAGCCACACGACGTTCAAGTTGTTGAAGGTCCAAATCGCCCCCAGCGTGATCGCGGGTAACATCACCGGCTTGAGCATGGGCACCGTAATGCTCCAAAACTGCTGCCAGCGGTTCGCCCGATCGATGCGGGCGGCTTCATAGAGTTCTTGTGGGATTCCCTGGAGGCCCCCCAGCGCGATCACCATCATGAACGGAAAGCCCAGCCACACATTCGCGATGATGCACGCCGTGAAGGCCGGATTGGGAGTATTCAGCCAATCAAGCAGCGGCAATTGCAACATCGTTGGCAAGTACGCGTTGACTGCTTCGACCAGTTGATTCACGACGCCGAATTCGAAGTCGAACATCCCGCGCCAGGTGAGCGCGGTGATGTACGCCGGCACGGCCCAGGGAATGATCAGCAGCAGGCGATAGATCGATTTTCCGCGCACCGGGCCATTGACGACCACCGCCAGCAGCACTCCCAGTGTGACGTGAAAAAAGACGTTGATCGCTGTCCAGAAAATCGTCTTGAAGAAGATCATCCAGAAGTTCTCTGCGTTCTCGCCCACAAACAACGACACGTAGTTGTGCAGCCCGACGATCTCCCACTCGTTAAAATTCCTGAGCGACATGTTCGAAAACGACAGAGCAACGTTGAACACCAGCGGAAACAGCACGACGACAAAGATTCCCAGCAGCGACGGCAAGGCAAAATAGTACGCGATGCGGTTGCGGCTGAGGTCGTGCCAAAAATCGGCGAGAGCCCTGCGTTGCCAAAAGAGCAAGGCAGCCAAGGCGACCAATCCGATGATGGGTACTACTGGCGCGAAAGCATCGGGCTCCGCGACGGTGGTCAAGGTGGCGATTTTCTCTTCCGCGGCACGCTGCATTTCCGCCGCCGCTTCTTCCGCGGTGATGTTGCCTGCCATCAGCGATTGGTACGGCGGCCGCATCGCGTCCCACACGGCCCGCATTTCCGTCTGAGTCGGCATGAGTCGACCCGTGTTGGCAGCTTGCACCGAGGCTCGCAAGGTGGCGTTGGTACGCAAGATTGGCTCGTCGCGCAAGCTAAGTCGGGAAGGTACGATGAACTGCTCTTTCAGATATCTGCGTTGCGTGCCCTCGTCGGTCAGGTATTTCACGAGCGCCATCACGTTTTCAAGGTGTGTGGGCTGCGTTTCGTTTCGTTTCACCGCGGAAATGCTCAGACTGTAGCCCTTGGGCGAAACCATGGAAGCCATGGGACTCTTGCCCTCGACAACAGGCAACGTGGTCACCGCCGCGTCGATGCCGTCGGCATTGATGTACTGTTGCCAGCTCCAATCACCGTTGATGATCATTGCCGCTTTGCCAGCGAGAAAAAGTTCGTTCGCGGCGTTGTAGTCTGACGATCGCGGCAAGAAGTGCTTTTTCGACTTCAGATCCGCGACATACTGCAGTCCGTCAATGAGCGCCTGCGTATCAAGCGTCGGTGTCGTCTCGTCCTCCGCAAACACCCACGCGCCGTGGCCTGTCAAGAACGGGACCAGAAAGAACGGTTCGGTATAGTTCCAAGCCGCAACGTACGGCACGACGTTACCGTCCAAGTCTTTCAGCTGCCCTTGATCGCCCAATTCGGCGAACTCCTTGGCGGTTTTCGGTGGCTCTTTCAGAATATTCTTGTTGTAAACCAGCGCGAGATGATTGCCGAATCGGTCGCCGACAAAAATCAGCTCCTGCTCGCCTGTGTCCGACTGTCGGGTAGAAAGCGTGTCTGGGTCGAAGTCCGCCAGATCTTCCGCGGGAAACCACGCCGACATGTCAGCCAGCGCGCCGATTTCGTTGTATACGCCCAGCGGGTCAGACGGGCCGTAGATAATGTCAGGTCCCGAATTGACGAGGACGGCCATTTCCATGCCGCTGCGCAGTTCCTCGTTTTCCTTGTAAAGCACGCGAACTTCGAGCTCTTTGCCGCCATCTTCGGCTCGCTCGTCGTTTACTTTTCTCACATACTCATCAACGCGGGCTTCCAGAATCGCCCGATCGGCCGGACGCATTTGGTGCCAGAGAGTAACGACTTCGCGTTCACTTTGCGCGCCGCAACCGCCGAGCAGAATCGCCAACAATCCGCAGCTGAAAATCTTACAAACTTGGCCGCGACGCATTGAGAACCTTGCGGATGGCATCGACCGACGTCACTCCTCTGTCGGGAGCAGCGAGACCACGACCGCGTCGAGCCCAGGAATGGTCGTCGCTGCTGTCGGTCCTTCAGTTTCGATCGGTTGATTCATATTGCCGACAGACGTTTGGAAGACCAACTTCGGCGACAAGCCTGCGGCCGCATCGAACTCCCACTCGTACGGCTGATCGCCACGGTTGATCGCTACCAACAGCGACCCGCCTTCGTGCGTGCGGCGAAATACGAGGACTTGCGCTTTATCGTCGTGAGTGACGAACTCGATCGGGCCGTGACGAAGTGTCGGATGATCCCGACGCAATTGAATCACACTCCGATAGAAGTCAAACAGCTCACGATTGAATGCGACCGGTTCGGCTGCACGCTCCCGACCAAGCGGGTCGGCTTGCTCGTCATCGTATTCGAGATCGTCCCACACCATCGGCTTGCGATCGTCGGGGTCGTCGCCGCCCCACATGCCAGCCTCGGTGCCGTAGTAGACCATCGGAGCTCCGAGATAGGTCATTTGCATTAGTGCTACCAGGCGTTGAATACTGCGTTGCCGCTGGTTAGGACTGTGCACCTTGTAGTTGGAGTTCGCTCGCGGCGACACGGTCTCAGAGACGTCGTAATCGAAGCGGTCGAGTTGGTGATAGTGATCGCCGCCAGCGTTGACGATCATCGACGCGACGCGGTCGGTGTCGTGCGAGTCGATCAGGTTCTGCAAGGCGAACTGCATGGGCGCGGGGTATTCCTTCCGCCGCTCGTCCAATTTGAGGCCAAAGTCGTGCGCCGTGAGTTTGCCGTCCACGAGAAAGCCCTTCACCAGGAAGGCAAATCCGTGGTAGTTCATCGTCCCCGAGAACTTCCCGTCGATCAGATGCTGCCGCGCGTCGCCCCAGAACTCGCCGACGGTGTACGCCTGCGGATTCAACTCGCGAACCAGCGTGTTCCAGTCTTTCCAGAAGACCGAAGGCACTTCGTTGGCCACATCCAACCGCCAGCCATCGATGCCATCGGAGGGATCGCCATCCCCGTTGGGGTCCATCCAGCGGCGCGTGATGTCGAAGACATATTGCTTAGGACCAGGATGCAAGTCTTGCTGTGTCTCGTTGTCGGCAAACTCCGGTAACGTCTCGAAACCCCACCAGCTCTTGTAGCGAAACTCATTGCCCGGTGTGTTGCGATCGTCGAAATGTTGGACGATGTACCAATCCTTGTACGGCGAGTTCTCTTGATTCTTCTGCAAGTCGGCGAAGGCAAAGAAATCGCGGCCCGTGTGATTGAACACCCCATCGATGATCACGCGGATTGAGCGAGCATGAAGTCCTTCGATCAACTTCAAGAATAATTTGTCGGCCGCGGTCCACTTCCACGTCTTGGGATCGGCCGTCTCACTGGCGATCAGTTCCAAATCGCCTTGGGGATCGGGGCCGAAGTACGGATCGACATGATGCATCGAAGCGCCGTCGTACTTGTGCAGCGAGCGACCATAGAACACGGGGTTGAAGTAAATGACGTTGATGCCCAGCTCTTCCAAGTAGTCGAGCTTATCGAGCACGCCCTGCAGATCGCCGCCGTAACGACGATTGAACACGCCGCCCTCGTAGAATCCCTTGCCGCTTTCCTGCTCCCAATCACTCTGCTGGTACCAGTCGCTGGTCCAAGGAGTGATCTTCCAGGAGGTCGTCACATGGGGCGACTCCAGCGATTCGCGCGTGGGATCGTTTGTCGGATCGCCGTTGCGAAAGCGTTCGGGGAAAATCTGATAGAAGATCGCGTCGGTCACCCAAGCGGGCACATACGGCGCGACGAGTTCGTCGTCCGACGTCCGCGATTGGTCCTGCGTCGGCTGCTCGGCAATCGCATCGCCGGGCGTGGCGTTGATCATCTTCGCCGCAACTCTCGGCGGTTCCACCTCGGTATCTTGTGCCTGACAGCCAACCGAGGCCGACAGGGTCGAACCAATCAGAACCATCATCCAGATCATCTGCCGAGCAATCGAGCGCCTCATAGTAGTCCGCATTCCAACAAATCCAATTAGTTGGTGGTGTAGATAAAGCTGGCCGCGTCTGCCCCGACGCGACCAGCCGTAAAGTTCACTTCACTAGCCTTGGCGTCGTGCCAGGATTCCCAGCGCGCCAAGCATCATCAGCAGGGCTGCGGACGGTTCGGGTACCGTGCTCGCCGCCGCCAGCGGACTCGGATACTGCGATGCCCACAAGGCGATCGCCGCAGCGGGATTTGGCTCCCTTTGGGCCAATAGGAAGTCCGCCCCATCGACATCGCCATCACCATCTAAATCGGCACTGGGTGCGGAAGCAGAAATCGTCACGAACTGGTCGCCGGCGATTTGCGACAGGTCGACTCCGGCGAGGTCACCGGTACCTCCGCCATTACCGTCACCACCTTCGAAGCCCTCCAGTGAGCCGTCACCAGCAAACTGATTGGAAACGAAGTCCTGATTCGAGCCGTTGACGAAGGCCGTTAGCCGGATGTCATCGGTGGGATTCCCGATCGCGGAAAGAGGGATCGAGAACTCAATGCCTGTAATGACATTTTCAGGGTCATCTTCACCGCCAACGACGCCCCATGGCGCGTCTCCAGAACCGAGCACTCCAGCAGTATTGCTGTTGTCGATCGCCATTTCCAGGCCAATCGTGTTGTTAAAGTTGCGATGGCTCTTAGTGTTGCCCGCATCGTTCGGGTCGACGTTCAAGGCAAATTCAAGTTCTGGAGCAACACAGCCCGCACCGCTGTCGTCCGCATTGCAGCCACCGTCCGTACTAATCGCGTAGTTGCGATCGATCACTTGGCCTTGAGACAGACCCGGGAGTGCAGGGCCAATCGAAGTCGTGTCGACGTTTCCCGCTTGTGTGCCATCGTCAGCATTGCGAATCGAAGCGGGCGTGTCGCCCAGTCCATCGCCTTGTGCACGTAAGACATTGGGCATCCCTTGTGGGGCTAGCACCATTCCTGCTGCCACGACGTCGCCGTCGACACCTTGCGTCATGTCGGCGTAGTGGGCACTCATCGCCCAAAAGTTGGTCCCGTCCACGTTCTCCTGGCCGTGAGTGAACGACAAGAAGTAGTCTGCCTCAAAACCCGTATCTAACGTCAAGCCATCTCCGCGCGAGAAAGCACCCTCGCCGTCCTGATTGCTACCATTGGGGGGTGCGAAGCCACCACAGCAGAACGGATCGACACCAGGCGGAACATTGTTGTCCTCGGGAGTGAAAATATCGCCATTGATCTCGTTGACGCCCCCAGCGATGGAATCGATGTAGATGTTGAGCTTGTTAAAGTTATTCTCCAAGTTGCCTGCGATCGTCACATAGAGGCGATCGTTGGCGATGGTGCCAAAGACCTGATCAATTTCGGAACCGCCACCGCCACTTGTGTTAGACCGCGTTTGAACACGATCGCCGCCTGTAGCATCGCCAAAGTGCGTCCGCGTGTTCTGTGTTGAAAGTGCCGCGCCGTACGAGCCGTCGGCCGTACCGTCGATTATCGGCTGCGCCTGGGATGTTGGCGACATTGCAACGAGCTGCAACGCCAGCGCTGCAGCCATCCACCTAAAAGTAGTCATAGTTTCCCTCTCTTGAAGTTGCGGGCCGACTCGGTCAAGGGAGTTGGCCACATGAAACGAATGTATAAAAACCCCAATGCTCAATTAGTCTCTCCGTCCGCGCCATGCCGTAGCGACGGTCATCGCCACAACGACAAGTGAACTGGAAAGTGGTTCCGGCACCGCCAACGGTGCCGAACTTGCCGGCGGTCCTGCCGTACCAAAGAGCGACAACCACGTGGCCAGGTCGCCGTCATCGACCGTGCCGTTCAGGTCTGCGTCGCCCTGATCAAAAGTTGCCAAGGGCGAGGTCCCAAAGCCCTGCTGCCACGCCAGAAAATCGCTACCACCGACGAGACCATCCAGATTGAAGTCGGCGAAGCTGGTCAGTGCTAAATCGACAATCAGCGTTTCCACGTCCAGGATGTCGACCACCCCATCGACGTTCAGATCTTCCAGCCAGCCCGAACCGCCAAAGTTGGCGTGCAGATGGGCTACGTCGTCACCGTCGGTCTGACCGTCTTCATTCACATCGCCCCGGCGGCGCAGCACCTCGCGATACTCGTCGAGTACCGCACCGCTGGCTCCACCGGTCAGCAACTCGTCGCCAAGGTCAAACAAGTCGAGATTGTCGATCAAGCCATCGGCATTCACGTCGGCTGCCGCGTTGAACAGCTGGTTCTCGCTGAACAGTACTTCCTCGAAGCCACCAGAGCCGTTGAGGTCGGACAATTCGAACACTCCGTCCGCGTCCAAGTCGCCCAGGCCCGCGCCGATGTTGGTTGTGGTCGACAGTCCGGCGAACCGTTGCACGTTGTAGCCGTTCACTCCGTCGAACGTAGGTTCAAACGTGACCACGCTTACCGCGTGGTTGCCGCTGGTGACGCCAAAGAAACCAAAGATCCACGAATCAATATCGTGCTCGCCCGCGTCTCCTTGACCGTTGAGGGCCATCTGCAGCAGTTCTGCATCCGTCTTGGCTGCACCCTGATCCAAAAAGAAGTGCATGTTATCTGCGGTGCCGTCGGTCGAGCGGACGATCAGATCACGCTCGTCGGGGTTATTGGGATCACTAGCAAAGGGCTCAAAGCTAACGACCTCCGCTTCGGGAGGCAGCAGGTCGACGTAGATCACCTCGCGGAAATCGGTGAACACCGCCGGACCGCCATCACCTGCGGTGTTCGGATCGTCGTCAGTGGTTGTGCCGGGATTGCGGTGGCGATAAACGCGTCCTGTCAAATAATGTCGACCCTCGCTCAGTTGGGTTGTGTCAATCGTCTGTTCGTACAAACCTTCGCCATTGGCTTGGAAGAAGCCCGGCATGGTTACGTCGGTGAAATTCGTGAAGCCGTATGCGACGTCGCCCGGCGTGACCACGTCGGCGATGACGTTGCCGTCCTTGTCGCGGCCGTCGTCGATCATGAACTGAGCGAAATCTCCGTCGGCGTGCCGGTCGCGCGTGGTGCCGGCGAGCGTGACCGGGTCGGTCTCGATGCGTAGCTTGAAACTATCATCGTGCACGACGGTGATGTCCGTCAGGCGCGTGGTTCCGTTGAGCGTGTTGTCGCTCGGCCCATTCACTCCGCCCTGCCCTGGGGTCGGCGTTGAACCAGCCAGCATCTTGGTCAGATCGCTGCCGCTTGGGTCAGTCAATCGCATTGCGCCTTCGGGTCCCGCCACGCCGTAAATCAAGTAGCCGTTGCCGTGCTCGACGCCTGAGGATTGGTTCCGTACGACGTTCAGATTGACCGTTCCGTCGGGATTGACGATCAACAGTTCGGGAATGTCGTCGCCGGGGTCAACGGTCGCGTCGGCGGCGTTGCCGGTCAGTTCGATCAGTGGCGTTCCCGGTGCGAAACTCGTTTGTACCGTCCGCGAATCGAAGCCATCGTCCAGCCGGTTGCTCAGTACGACCAGCGCCGAATTCTCACGCTCGTAGATCAACATCTCTTTCTCGTCGGCACCGGGCGTACGATCGAGGTAATTGCCTCGGCCGTGGGTGTTACGGATCGAGACGAGCTTGGTCATCGTTTCGCCATACAACCCACCGAGCGCATCTTCTCGACCAGGCTTGGGGAAATCGCGATCCGGATGATCGAATTGGTCGGCGTTGATGTACACGTTCCAGTTGCCGGGTCGCATGGCGAGGTAGGCATTCGCCACATTGTTCAGATGTGCAGGGCCATCGTCGTGGCTCTGCGCGAACGCGACGCCCTGCGAGCCGTTGTTCGCAAACCCGTCGTCGACGCGATCGACGCTCAGGTTCTTAATGTTTCGCCAATCGTTGGCGAAGCCGTTGTCCGATAGGTTGTCGCGGATGCCAAAAAACAGATTGAAATCGAGCGAATCGCGGTTGCCGCCAAGTTGGTTAAGGTTGTTGTTGTCGATGTCCTTGCGGATGAAGCTGGCTATGAATTCATCGCTATCGCCGCCCGTTTCGCTGAACGAGAACGGATGATTGGGACTGCCATCCAGCAACGTGTCCTGCTTCGAGCGGAAGATCCCCTGATCGAGAAACTCCAGGACGTAGCGTTCGAAGTGGCGCGCCGCGTCGAAGCGAAAACCGTCGACGCCAACTTCTTGTATCATCCACCGTGCGTTGCGAATCAACAGGCCGGTCGCGTTGTCAGTGACCGCATCTCCAGCCAATGGGGCCGTGGTGTTGAAGTCGTACAGTGTGACGTTCTGGTTTCTTGCAGGATCAAAGACGGTGGTGCCGCCCAAATCTTGATCGGGGTAGAAGCGAGCATTGTTCGGGTCCGGAACGTTAGCCGGCGGTCTGCCGAAGATGCCAGTTGTCCCCATGGCAGGAATGTTCAGCGGATCATTGGGGTCGACTGGGTTGCGAATGAATTGGTGGTTCTGCGATTGATCGATATCGATCAAGCCCGCCAGTCGTTCCGTAAGTTGATCCTCAAACAGCGCGATATCGTGAAAATCGCCGTCGGGCACACCGGGCAGCGTCAGCACGAAGCCGGGATAGCCACCCGCTTCTAGGAACGTGATGTCGTCGGACGGGTCGTCGGGCGTGCCAAAATTGTCGAAGGTGGTCTTGTCGCTGAAACCGTTGTGGTTGGCGATAAAGTCCGTGTTGACCTTCACGCCGGCCGTGTGCGCGTTTCGCACAAGTTGCTTCAGCCCTGCCTCGGTGCCGTAGAGCGTCTCATTGCGCGGCTGACCCAAGTCGAACCGATCGAATACGTCGTAGCCTACCGACAGGCTCCCCGAGTCAGCACGCGCCGGTGGCGGCAACCACAGACGCCCGTAGCCTGCGGCAAAGATATCGGGCATGCGCTCGTCAATGACTTCCCATTTGGCATCAAAGATCTGCAGAAACGGCGCAGAAGAAACGTTCTCGCCGCGAGCCGCGGGTGCCGCCGCCCATACTAAACACAGTGCGGGGCCCGCCACAGCGATCGTCAGCACCGCGCGCAAAACCGGACCGGCGACCGGCCGAATAAGCTTCGATATTTGACAAAAGTATTTCACGTTTCCCCTCAGGCGACGGCGCGCCAATTGACTCGTTCTCTAATTCACTTGCCTGGTCTGGTTGATCGGACAGCCGTTGCATGAATGCTGGTTCCTTGCCGGCTAACGCCGGCGCGCCTTTGGAGGCTGCCAATCGGGAGGTGGCTCGGACTTTAGTTCCAAATTGATTTCATTCGAGCCCGACGTGACATCAAACTTCAGCGGCGTGCTCTTCTTGGCCGAGTACCACGGCGGCGTAATCTGCTTGCCAGGCATCGGCGGCAGGCCACGGCCCGACTTGTCTTCAATTGCCCTCTCTCTCGCGACGACTGTCACGGTGTAGCTGCCGGAAGGAAGTCCTTCCTCCCGCCCGGTGTTCACGACGTAGCTGCCATCGTTGAGGATCGCCGCATACGAAGCGGGCCCAGCTTGGTCCGGGATGAAAGAGATCGAACCACTTGGCAGCGGCGAACCATCGAGCGAGGCAATCCCTGAAACGCTCGCATCGTAGGTGCCACCGCAGCCAACGAGTAGCGTGCAGCCGGCTACGAACCACACGAGTTGTCGCCGTACAATTCGCTCCTGTTGAGTGATCACGAATTCGATTCCTCCTGAGTACTTTGCCCCTCGCTTGTGTCAGCGGGCGCCTCCTCGTCGGAGGCTTCGTCGTCCGACTCCGGAGCCTCTGTTTCCTCGGATTCCTCCGCTGGCGTGGAGTCCGCGCTTTCCTCGGCCGCTCGTCGCTCGGCTTCCTCGGCCGCTTTGGCGGCGGCGGCTTCAGCACGTGCCTGTAGCTCTTCTTCCGAAGGCGATTCGAGTTCCAAATTCACGACGTTGCGTCCAGCCTTGATCGCGTGCTCCAGCCCCGATGTTGCCTTGGCGGTGAACTTCTCCGCAATCAGCAGCGGACCTGGCTTCGGTGGCGCGCCGTCAAACTCCTCGTCTGGAATCGAAGGGCCGCGGATCTGCACCGTCGCGACGTAGTCGCCCGACATGATCTTGCTGGCGTTGACGTTGTCCACATTTCCGCGTCCTACGCGCAACGCGTAGGTGCCATCATTCCGAATGGTGCCGTACGCGGCTGGAGCATCGCCTTGGGAGTGAAACACGACCGAGCCCGACTTCGCTAATTCTCCATCAACGGTGACGGTGCCTTGCACGATGGCATCGCCGGCGCCGGAATCGCCACAGCCCGTCAGCGACGGAAGTCCAGCGAGTAGCAGGCAGGCGAGTACGATTTGGAAATTCTTTCGTGGCATGGTTTCCATCCGATGCGAGGTGAAAAAAACGGGTCACTGGTTCAACGAGGCGGCTTCGCCCCCATCGCGAGTCGCGAAGGCACGGTAGGTCAAGTGATCGACGCCTTCATTCACCCAATGCACCGACCCATCTGCGAACACGAACTGCGCCCCACCTGGATGCAGGCTGCGGAACGAGCGGCCCCTGAACCAATCCTGTTCGACTCGATCTGGTTCCAGGCCCTCGGGTTGAAAAACGTTAATGGGAATACTGCAAGTCGCCCAGTCTCCGTCAGCGAAGAATGCTGCACTGTGATGGTCTTGCGAGATCACAGTTTCCCCGATCATGAAGGTATTGCTTTGTCCATCGGTGATCTTGCGGAGCGTAACGGGATCCAAATAGGCCATCCGCCAGAAGAGTCCGTTGCACGGCGCACTTCTAGAGTGGCAGTCTGGCAAACTGCCGAAGCCGTCGGCGGCAGTATATTCGTTTCCTCCACCAACTTCTTCCAATTCACCTGGGCCGCGCTCCCCTGTCCAGAGAATGTTGTCGCCCATCACGCCTTTGTAACTAGTGGTAGCGACTTCCAAACCCTCCACGTGTCGCCAGTGCCACTGATTGTTGCTCGGGGCGGCGCTGACATCTGAGGGACAGGTCAGCAACGGGAGTTGCTGTGAAACGATATCGCGAATGTTGTTGTGGCCCATGCCCCAACCACCTTTGCTCTGCACGGTAAAATCACGACCATCGGACGCTTCGATGGCGGCCAAAATGCGATCGTAGCTGGCCTGTTGTTCGATGTAGGGCAATACATCCACAATCCAGCCGCGTCCCGAATAGCCGGGACCACCGTTTTGGCCGCCGAGGATGCCTTGCGTTTGGTGATTGCTCGTCTCTTGCCAGCCCCACATCGTCACGCTTTGAGGCAAACGCCCAGCGGACCCCTCGAAGTTGAGGGCTGCCAGGCCCAGGTTCTTGAGATTATTCGAGCAGCTAATCCGCCGCGCGGCTTCGCGCGCAGCTTGCACCGCGGGCAATAACAAAGCAACCAGCACCCCAATGATTGCAATAACAACTAAGAGCTCAACGAGCGTAAACCCCCGATGACGTGAATTGTGGTGCTGATTGTTCATTTTCTGTATTCGACCTTTGTTTTGTACTTAGAGGAAACCCTTCCAATCGTTGACCGTGGCTGCTCGCCGGTTCCGGATCGAACCGGCGAGCTCGCCAGCGGTCTAGTCATCAAATCGCTTAGCGACGACGAGTGCAAAGGGCACCGATCGAAGCCAATCCGAACAAGGCCAGGGTGGCCGGCTCGGGCACGGCAATTTGCACGGTGAAATACTGTTCATCCGCAAAGTTGTTGAAGTCAACTCCGCTCAGGTTACCCGTGAAACCGCCAAGACCATCTCCGCCCAAGTTGCCCTGAGGTGCTGGCAAACCGCCCAGGACCTGATTGGAGTGGAAATGGTTGTCGCCGTTTCCGTAGACGGCATGGATCTTAATCTCGTCGCCAAAGCCAGGATTTCCGATGTCTGCCAAAGCGACCGAAAATTCCAAACCAGTGACGACCGAGGCCGCATTGATCTGGTTGGCAGCTGCCGTACCGCCAGCCACACCCGCGGTGTTGGTGTTGTTAAAGCCGAACGGAATGCCTTGGGTCAGAAACCCTCCTGCATCGGCTCCTGTGGTCGCGGTTCCGCCTGGTACGATGGCACCCATCTGGATGCCGCTGCCAGCGCCCGAGGTGGCGGCACCGAAGTTGCCCAACTCAGCACCGGCCGTGCTTCCAGCACGATTGACGATGTCGAGTTCGAACGCGCCACCGCCCCAACGACCGAACATGTGGTAGTCGGCTTCGAAGCCATCGTCAAACGTCAGGCCGCCGAAATTCTGTGAGACGTTGGCAAAGTCATAGGCTAGCGAACCATCGAGCGTATTCTCACCGCCGGGTTGCGAATCAATAAAGATGCTGACCTTGTTGAAGTTCGGCTCAATGTTGCCGGTGAGCATCACAAACAAACGACCACCCGCAACTGCCATCGCGTAGCCGGCGTCTAATTCGCCGCCGCCACCGAGTCCAGCAGGGTCGCTCGCATCACCGAACTGTGTTTCCACAGTTTGCACTGCCAACGGCGCGCCATAGAACGCGTCGCGCATGCCGTCGATGATCGGCGTAGCCGCGGCTTGGGTTGCCATCAAACAGATGATGGCGAGAGTCAAGAATCTTTTCATGAGAACTCTACCTCCGGGGGATCTCCCCTCAAAACAAGAAACAAACGTATGAAGCTACGTACCGAGATCGACCCGATCGGTTGTCGACCAAACACGTCACTCCGCCCACAAAAAACCGCCATTCGAAAAGTGCTTAGAAAAGCTCATCGCCTACGGCGGTACCTTCCTCCATTGTTGCAACAAACTTCGATTTCATTAGTAAGCAATCACGCCCAAGGGGAGCAAATTGCGGGAATTACCAGAATACTGAAGCGTTAAACTAGTTGTTCCAGGCGTCGCTGTTGGCGTGTCCAATTGGGTTAAGCCCCTAAGCAGCCGCCCCCGCTCGCCTCCCCAGCGGCCGGTCACTGCCAGGAAATGCGTGCCAATGCGAAGCTCATCAACTTCGTGAATCTTCGAGCCATGAAAGTTCGCCAGGCTAATGCGATCAAAGGCAAAGTTGCCCTTCAGCACTGCGCTGGGGATGCACTTCTGTTCGTCCCGCAGTGACGCCGGGTTGCGAAACACCTCGACGGTGTCGCGGTTTTCCGAGCCGAACGTAAATTTCAACACGAACAAATTCTCGGCGGTGTCTTCACGACCAAGCGACGGGAAGTTGGCTTTTCCATACACGTTGACCGCCGAGGTAACGCCGTAGCCGGTCTCGTCGGCACCGTTACCCAGACACAGCACTCGGTTGTGATTGCCGTCGCCGCGATGCAATTCCACTCCATAGAATCCATCATCAACGTTGTCCACGCGCTGCAAGAAACTGACGTACAGCGTGGTGCCGTCGCGACCAATTAGACGCACGGCATCCCGGTTTTCGACCAGTCCCGCCACGTCGAACACACCACCGATCGAGGTCGCCAGGGTACGGCGAATGCGATTCTGATGGCCGACAATGGCTGCGTGATTACCCCGCGGCACCATGCCACTTGCCGACAGGCTCCGCGCGCTGACGCTGTTGGAGTCTGGCCCCGCGTCGCGGTCGGCGGCAATCGTCGACCAGGGGCCCGCCCAACCGAACCCACCGTTTTGCGCCGTCAGCGGACCCTCCGGATAGATGAAACCTTCGTAAGCCAGCAATCCATCGTGAGGGCCTTGCGTGGGAGTCATCGTCCGCACGAAATGGGTCGCGTTTGCTGGGAATTCGTAAATCGTGGTGGTCGACGCACTGGTTCGCACCGCTTCGGAACCACGGACTTCCATCTGCTCCCGCCGTTTGCCAGCGGCATCCAGGAAGTTCGCTTCCAAGCTCCCTGTGAATACGTGTAACTCCGAGGCACCCGTCTCACGTGCGAGCAAGCCAAACTCTGCGTCGACATTGCGTAGATTGAGCGTCTTGGTGTGAATCGACAGCCGACTCGATTCGGGTGGTACCCGCGCGGCCAACCGGCCTTCGCGGATTTCGATCTTGTCGGCGGATTCGAACACCAATGTTGCCGGGCTTTCCAACAACATGGTCGCTCCGTCGGCGAAGGTGAGTTCCGCGAGTCCCTCACGGAGATTGATTTCCTGACCTGCGCGCAACTCAGAGCCATAGCCAATCTCGGTGTCGGAATCTCCCCAGCGACAGTTTTGCGTGCTGGTAACTCTGGCCACCGGCGCCAACGTACTATTTGCATCGCTGCCCTGCGCCAGCGGCTGGTCTGCGGTAAACAGTGAGTAACTCAGAGCGCCGCCAAGCAGGAACACCAAGAGCAGCGAAGCGGCCATGAATAGCCAAGACCGCATGCGCGAGCTGGGAAGCCCACGCTTCCGAGCCGTGTGGGGAGTGGCCAGCCCCGCGTCGGACCGCGAAGAGTCTGGCGTCTCCGGCTCGGAGAGCATTGGATTGAGTAGCGCGACTTCTGACGAAATATTCGCGTGCATCGACATGTAGTCAACGTACAGATCGCGCATCGCCGGACTCTCACGCAGCTGCTGGGCGAGCCATCGCCCTTCGCTTTCTTTGAGCGTGTCGTTGCACAGATTGCCGATGGCCCGAAGCAGCCGTCGCTCGTCACTGCTGTGAATCACTGGAGTCCCTCCTGGGCGAGCGTCTGGTCGATGCACCGATGAAGCATCCGTCGAATACGGTTGAGTGCCTTGTACACGGTATTGACGGGCCTTTCCAATTGCTCGGCAGCAGCTTTGAAATTCTTGGTTTCGTGGTCATAGCAATGCTGGACCACTTCGCGATCCTCGCTCGATAGTTTTCGCAAACACTGTCGTAGCGCGTCGCGACGGACATCAAATATGTCAGCACGGCCGACGGCCGTTTCGCCCACTTGGCCGATCAAGCCCTCGTCGAGTGGGAAGCTCTTTCGTTTGGTCTTGTGACGAAATCGATGGACCTGGTTGTTGGCGATCACGCTGACCCATTTCACGAAGTTGGTGCCAAACTCGAACTTTTCGTGCTCGCGCCACAACACTACGCACACTTCCTGAAACACCTCTTCCGCGTCTGTGGGGTTACCCAGCAGGATCACCAGATACGAAAACAACCACCGGTCGTGCTGCGCGAATAATCTCGCGAACGCCTCGCGTCGTTCTGATTCGCTGTCGGAAGGCCTTCCCTCAGCTTGCGACTCGTCGTCGAATTGTTGGTCCCGTGGCGACATGTGATCGTTTGGGGATAAAGATTGTCGGTGGAAGAGCTTTCGATCTATGGTAAGTAAGTAGCAACCTGGCGGGAATTGGTACCGGAAAATTGAGATAGCCAAGATTATTCGCGCAACTCGTTGCCAGAAAATGACTTACAAAAATCCCACGGCGGTTAATTCGCACGTCTCGGTCCACGTGCCGATCGTCTGATATCAATGACATCGCGCTTGGCTGCAGGGTAGGATTGGGTGCTGCGTTGCCACCGTCCCGAGGTCATCGATGCCGCCGATCCGTTCATTCCAGCGTGCCGCACTCCTGCTGTGGCTACTGTCGTGTAGCGCCGCGCTTCGCGCTGCGGAGGATGACGACCAGTCCGCGACCGACCAACTGGCCGGGCAGGTGACGATCCATCGCGACGCGTATGGCGTTCCGCACGTGCTGGGTCGGACGGACGAGAGCACGATCTTCGGCTTTGCCTACGCCCAGTGTGAGGACTTTTTTTGGCAGGTGGAGGACGTCTATATCCTGGCGTTGGGTCGTTACTCGGAGGTGCATGGTCCCAAGGGGCTCAACTCAGACAAGCTCAATCGGGCCTTTGAAATCGTCCCCCGCAGCCAGCGCGACTATGCGGCGCTCGATGCGACCTCGAAGCGTCTGTACTCGGCGTTTGTCGCAGGAATCAACTACTACCTGGAGACGCACCCCGAGGTCCGACCCAGGTTGATCTCCCGCTTCGAACCCTGGCATGTGCTGGCTTACTATCGCCAGGTGGCACTCGAGTTGTGTTTTCGATTCACGGGCCTCAGTGACGAGTACATGCCCCGGCGCAACCCTCACATCTGGGCCGCTACGGGTTCAAACGGTTGGGTTATCGACGGCAAGCGCACGGCCTCGGGAGCCCCGATGCTGCTGGCGAATCCACACATGCCGACGTTTGGTTTCACTCAGCTCGCCGAAGCGCACCTGTACAGCGAAGGCGGAACGAGTGGAAAGCCGTGGAACTTCATCGGCGCTGGGTTCTATGGCTGCCCGACGCTTGCGTTGGGACACAACGAACGGCTGGGCTGGACGCTGGTCACCAACGAGCCCGATATCGCGGACACCTGGCGGGTGACGTTTGATGATCCAGACCGTCCCTTGGCGTACCGCTACGGAGAAGGACATCGCCTGGCAGAAACTTGGAGCGAGACCATCCAAGTCCGTAAGAAACGCGGCCTGGATGCGCGGACGTTCCAGTTTCGCAAAACGCATCACGGACCGATCGTCGCGGAGCAGGAGGATGGATCGATGCTGGCGGCGCGGATCGCGGGCATTTTCGAGACGATCCCGCTTCGTCAGTCGCTGAATATGATGCGCGCGGCGAGCCTCGACGAGTTTCGCGAAGCGCTCAGTTTGATGCAAATCCTTTACATGAACGTGCTCTACGCCGATTGCGATGGCAACATCCACTTCGTCTACACAGGTCACGTGCCGCGTCGCAATCCAGACTTCGATTGGTCGAAGCCCGTTGATGGCAGTAACCCGGCGACGGAATGGCTTGGTTTCCACACGCTCGACGAATTGCCCCAGATTCTGAATCCGGCGGCCGGTTTCTTGCAAAACTGCAATTCGACGCCGCTGATCTCCACCGACGGTGACAATCCTCGGTTGGAGGATTTTCCGAGCTATATGATCGGCGACGCCGGCCAGCGCCGACGCCGCGCTTTGCGATCGCTGGAAATCTTGCGGGCCATGAACGACGTCACTTTCGATCAGTGGCAGGCGGCGGCCTTCGACACGGAAGTGTACTGGGCGAAGCAGCAACTTCCGCACTATGCCGAAGCGTTTCAGACGCTGCAGCGTGAGAACCCTAAACTGGCGAAAAGTGTTCAGCCGTATCTCGAACACTTGCTCGCCTGGGATGCGCAGATCACCGCCGATTCGACCGCGGCGACGCTGTGTCATGCGTGGTATGAACAACTCTACGGGACGCGATATCCCGGACAGCAGCTGCGCGAGCAGTTCGTTGATAAGCCGGCAAAACAGCTCGAAGCACTGGCGAGAGCCGCCAAACGCTTGCAATCGATGCATGGCAGCTGGCAGGTGCCCTACGGAGAGATTTATCGCAGTCTGCGCAAGGCCCGACTCGTCGACTTAAGGGACGTCCGCTTCGACGATGCCGGCACCAGCCTGCCCTCGCTCGGTGGACATGGCCCCATGGGTACGATACTCACGCAGTACTACACACCCAGCTTGGAAATCCCCTTTGTCATCTCCCAACCGCGCCGTTACGGGGTCGTGGGCACCTCGTATTTAGCGGCCTTCGAATTCACGCCCGAAGGCGTGCGTGGCACGAGTCTGGTTCCATTTGGAACCAGCGGCGATCCGACATCGCAGCACTTTTTCGATCAGGCAAACCTGTTGGCCGAGCAACGACTCAAGCCCGAGTTGTTCAGCAAGTCCCAGGTCTTGCAAAAAGCGGTTGAGAGCTACCGACCGGGGGAACGCCACTAGCCGATGTGGTTGGATCGCTCGACGGGCGCGGGTGCGCAGCGGGAATCAGGTTGTCTACTCTCAGCAGGTCGCATCAGCTATACTGTTCGCCATGCCAAAATACGTCGTCCGACATGGTGTGATGCGTCATCTGGGGGTCTTCTCCTCGCGCGGGAGCGACAGCTACGGCCGTGGTATGCAGGTGATTGCCCGCACCAATCGCGGCTTGGAGCTTGGCGAGGTTCTCTGCGAGGCAACAGACCATGCGCTAGCCAACATGGAGTCTCCCAAGTCGGGCCAGATCTTACGTGAGCAAACCGACGACGATGCCGGTGAGCTACGCCGCCTGTTGGAGCAGCAACAGGAAGAGCACAAAATCTGCGAGCAGCGGATTTCCGAACTGAATCTCGACATGCGCTTGGTGGATGTCGAACATCTCTACGGCGGCGAGCGCGTGATTGTCTACTATCTGTCGGAAGAACGCGTTGATTTCCGCGAACTCGTCAAGAAACTGGCCAGCGAGTTCCAGACGCGAATCGAAATGCGTCAGATTGGCGTCCGCGACGAGGCCAAGCTCCTGGCCGACTACGGCGACTGTGGGAAGCCGGTGTGCTGCAACAACCACTTATCGGAGATGCCGCCCGTTTCGATGCGGATGGCCAAATTGCAAAAGGCGACCCTCGACCCCAGCAAGATCTCCGGACGTTGCGGCCGGCTGAAGTGCTGTTTGCGGTACGAATACGACACGTATCAGGAACTGCAAAGAGAATTGCCACCGATTGGCTCGGAGATCGTCACCAACGAAGGCAAAGCCAAAGTGCTAGCCCAAGAGATCCTGGCGAGTCGGCTGTTGGTGCAGACCGAGGATATGCGGCGGATCGTCATCGATGGGTCGGATGTACTCACGGTCACGAAGCGGGGAGGCGGAGGAAAGAAGAAATCTGGCGGGAAGAAAAAAACCCAACAGGCGGAAACTGTTGCTGAACAGGCCCAAGGACCCCAAAATGTGCCACCTGACGAGGCCAACCCGCCGAGTCCGCCGGCAGAGTCCCCAGAAAAATCGCCCCCGGACGAAGACGCATCCACCCCAGATGGTTAGAATGACAAAGTGCGTTCTCGTGCGAAGTTTCACCTAACCACGCCCGCGCCGCGGTCTACCAATAGCCATGCTCGATCCTCACCACCCTATCGCTGAACTGCTCGCGCGCGACGATCGCTATCCGTTCGAAGCGTACGTGTTCGTCTTCGAAGCACTTCGCTACGCCCAGGAGAAGATGGGACTGGGTACGGAGTATCTGGGAGAAGAAATGGGCGCGGACCTCGAAGCAGGCGAGGAAGCCGCCGAGCCCGAGCGACATGTGTCTGGGCAGGAACTTTGCGAAGCGATGCGGAAGTACGCCCACGAGCAATACGGCTACATGGCCAAGAGCGTACTGAACCATTGGTCGATATACTCGACCAGCGACTTTGGCGAGTTGGTATTCAATCTGATCAAGATTGAACAGATGCGCAAGACTCCCAACGACCGTCGCGAAGACTTTGATAACGTGTTCGACTTCGATGAAGGATTTCAGCACAGCTTTCAGTTCTCGCTGCCCGATTCCACCGAGGAGCGTCGGTCCTGATGGCCAACCGCGCCGCACGGGCACGTAAACCACGCACCGACAGCAAGTCATCCGCCAAACAACAAGCGGACATCCGACCCGCCGACACCCACCCCACCGAGATCCAACCATCTGGCGTCCCCACACCAGGGCCCCACTCTAGCCGCTGGCAACTGACAGTCTCGAGCATGCTGTTGTTGTGTTGGATTCTGTTTCTGGCCTGGATCGCAATGTACGGCTAACGGTGCCTGGGCGACAAACTCACCACTTAACGGAGGCACTCACTCATGCGTCACTTTCGAAGCGGTCTTGTCGTACTCTGTGTCGCAACCACATTTTGCGGGCAGGCGCTTCCCGGTTTCTGCCCAACCGCCAAAGCCGCGACCGCCACGGAGGCGGTGGGTGCAGACCTGGCGGGAATGATCCAGCGCGGCACGAGTTTCTTGGCATCCTCCCAAGACGAGGACGGCTCGTACAGCAGCTTCGCAGGCACCGGGGTGACGTCGCTGGTGACGACCGCCCTGCTCCGCAATGGTCGATCCCCCAGCGATCCGCTCATCGCGCGGTCGCTCGAGCACTTACAAACGCACGTCAAGCCCGACGGCGGCATCTACAAGACCGGCAGCCGCTACCGAAACTACGAGACCTGTCTGGCCATACTCTGCTTCAGCGAGGCGAATGCCGATGGGCAGTATGACAAGCTGCTCGAGGCCGCCGAGACGTTCGTCAAGGAGATGCAGTGGGACGGCGGCGAGAATCATGATCCCTCCAGCACCAGCTATGGGGGCGCCGGCTACGGCAAACACAAACGGCCGGATCTCTCCAACACGAACTTCTTCATCGACGCACTCAAAGCGGTCGGCAACGGCCCCGACGATCCGGCCATGCAGCGTGCCCTGGCGTTTGTGTCTCGCTGCCAAAACCTAGAGACCGAACATAACGACACCAAATTCGCCGCCAAGAATCCCGATGGTGGCTTCTACTACACCGCCGCCGCGGGTGGCTCAAGCCAAGCGGGCGAAACTGCTGCCGGTGGACTCAGGAGCTACGGCTCCATGACCTATGCGGGGCTGAAGAGCATGATCTACGCCGGCGTTGGGCCGGACGATCCGCGCGTGGAGGCCGCGTTTCGCTGGGCACAGAAAAACTACAGCGTGTCGGAAAACCCAGGCATGGGTGACAACGGGTTGTTCTACTACTATCACACGTTCTCCAAAGCGCTGAACGCGATCGGCGAAGCAGAGATCGAAACCGCCGACGGTACGCGGCACAACTGGCGTCAGGACCTCGTCGACGAGCTCGCCCGTCGGCAGCAGCCCGACGGTAGCTGGCTCAACAGCAACGAACGTTGGCTGGAGAGCGATCCGAATCTCGTGACCGGCTACGTGCTGCTCGCGCTGTCGTACTGCCACGACGACGCGGCGAAGTAAGCCTCACGCGCTCCGCTGCCACCTCATTCTTGCTAGCAATCCACGCAGCTGGTCTTTGCCCGGCTGCGTGGATTTGCTATTTACCCCGCCATGCCTGCCGCGGCAGTTGCTGCGCTCGCTGTTTGCCAGAACTAATTTTCAGGTTCAGTCGGGGTTCTCCCAATGCAAAACGTCACTCGCACACGTCCCAAGCGTTCGCTCGTTCGTCGTCTCGTTGTCCCTGTTGCGGCGCTGTCGCTGCTGGGGGGCGGTGGCTGGGGAGCCTACCAGTACTACAGCCACGTGAATTCTGATGTGGCTGCAAGCGAGGCTGAAACCGACATCAACCCTGTCGCGCACAGCGCGTCGGCGAGCCAAGCAGAACTCGATCTGTTGTTCAGCTCGGACGAGCGCGAATCGACTCCACCGGTCGCGGCCAAACCGGCGGAAAAGACAAATCCATTTACGTCGATGAGCAATTCGGCGAAAACCGATCGCTACGCGATGACGAAGGTCGATCCGGCCACCTCGCCGCTGGAACCGCCCCAGCTGCCGCCGCTGGTCGAAGACGAACCTCAAACTACCGCGACGAAGCCGTCGACATCCGCCACGCCCGCCTCGTTGTCGACAGCCGTGGGGGATCGTTACGCGAAAGCGATGACCACCATTTCGACACCCGCGTCCAGCGAGCCCGCGGAACCAGCCGAACCACAGCCAGCGAAGCCTTCCGCCGAAAGCGAATCGGAAGTCGCTCGCGGTCAGGAACCCGGCGCTACTTCGCTACAGATTGCCAACCCACCGGCGAGCCCTCCCGATCTCGACGCTCGCGCAGCGTTTGGACAAGCGCTGGCCCAAGCACCCCAACGACCGGCTGCTCAGCCACCCGTGAAGCAACCCACAGCAAACACGTCGGGGAACCTGGCCGCCGCTTTGCAGCAGGCCCGTCCTCTGCAACCGGCGCCGCCCGCCGGGCTGACCAACAATCGTTACCAATCGGCCCCGCCGACCACGACCACGCCACCAGCGACACCACCAGCTCAACTGCAACGACCGGCTCCGCCGTTGGACATCCAGACGCCACCGCTGAGTCAGGCCGCACCAACGCAACGTCGAGCTCCAGTGCCCACGCCTGCTGCACCCACACTGGCCGCACCGACGCCTGCCGCTAATCCGTTCGCCGCTTTGCCGACGGGTCCTCCGACAGGCGGCCTGGCGAGTCGAACCCCCGCCGCGGCACCGGCACCTGTCGATCGCGGTGGGCTCATGGCACAGGGTCTCACACCGACCCCCGGCATCGACAACCATCCAGGAACCGGTCGCCCCGGCGAAAGCTTGTTGGAAGGCTCGCAAAGCCCCTCGATCACAATTCAAAAACTATCGCCTGAAGAAATCCAAGTAGGCAAGCGATGCATGTTTGCCATTCGCGTTCACAACACCGGTCAGCGAACCGCGCAGAACGTCCGCATCCACGACGAGATCCCGCTCGGCACAGAGCTGATCGGGACCGCGCCGCGGGCCGACATTTCCGGATCGGAAGTGATGTGGGACCTCGGCACACTCTCACCCGGTGAGCAACGCACCGTCGAGATGGAGCTATTGCCCAAGGAAGAAGGCGAACTGGGCAGCGTTGCCACCGTCAGTTTCGCCGCGCAAGCTTCCGCGAAATCGCTGTGCACTCGCCCCGAGTTGGCGCTACGTTTGACTTCCAAGGCGCAGGTGCACGTCGGTCAGCAGCACGTGGTACAAATCGAATTGACCAACCCCGGCAGCGGCGACGCCACTGGGGTCATGCTTCTGGAAACAGTCCCTGCTGGCGTGAGCCACGAAGCGGGCCCCGCCTTGGAATTTGAAGTGGGGACCTTGCAGGCCGGCGAGACGCGGCGCATGGATCTCGTGCTCACCGCCGAACAAGCCGGGCGAGTGAGTAACGTCATGGTTGCCCGTGCCGACGCGAGCCTGCAAGAAGAAGCGGTCTGCGAGTTCGAAGTGATCGCGCCCGAATTGCAACTGTCGATCGAAGGCCCGCAGCGTCGGTTCCTCGAGCGACCTGCAACCTATAAAGTCAGCATCGACAATCCCGGTACCGCTGCGGCCAAGGACGTCCAACTCGTCACGCACCTGCCCAAGGGGATGCAATTTGTCAGCGCCAACAACATGGGCGAATACGACTCGTCCACCCATAGCGTGCATTGGAGCCTCGCCGAGCTGCCCGCCAACGAACGCGGCACTGTCGAACTCGTGGCCCTGCCGATCGAAGCCGGTGCCCAGACTTTGGAAGTCGCGACCAAGGCACGCCAAGGCCTGGAAGACGCGACCGACAAACAGGTGCTCGTCGAAGGTCTGTCGGCGCTGATGTTCGAGGTTGAAGACGTCG
This sequence comes from Bythopirellula sp., assembly GCA_965228965.1. Classification (GTDB taxonomy): domain Bacteria; phylum Planctomycetota; class Planctomycetia; order Pirellulales; family Lacipirellulaceae; genus Bythopirellula. The sequence continues at coordinate 1,337,639 of OZ245849.1, read as the reverse complement.
AAGGCCTGATCGAAATCGGCGGCGAGACGACCTACGAAATCCGCGTTCGCAACCAAGGCTCCAAGGCCGCGACCAACGTGCAGGTCGCAGCACTGATGCCGGCGGGGATCCGACCGCTGTCCGGACAGGGCGAAACTCGCCACCAGATTGAAGGTCCGCGCGTGGTGTTCACCCCGTTGGCGCAGCTGGCACCCAAGTCGGACACAACCTTCCGCATCCAAGCCCAAGGCGTCCGCCCCGGCGACCAACGCGTCCGCGTGCAAGTCACCTCCGACGACCTGCAGCAGCCGATCACCAAGGAAGTCAGCACCAAAGTCTACGCCGACGAGTAATCGCGACCCACAAACCGTAGGACGGGCACTCCTGCCCGTCGGCACGTGGATTCTATTGCGCGACGGCCAGGAGTGGCCGTCCTACGGGCGTGTTTCATTCATCGCGATGGCCAAGAGCCGCCGTCCTACGTAGTCGTGCCTGCCGAATGGATATTATTGCTTGACGGTTGGGGTTTCTCTACGGAAGGGGTTGTTTAGAATTGCCAGGAATCGTCCTGTTGAAGATCAGAACCTTGCAATTTGGTGACAGGGATGCAGCCCAAATCACGACCGGAATCCAGCCAACTGCAATTGTTCCAAGCGCAGTTCGAGCAGCTCTTGAATCATGACCATCCGCTGTTTGTGCTAGCGGGCCAGATCGACTGGGATCGCTTCGATGCGGTGCTGGCTGATTGCTATAGCCCGGATCAAGGGGCCCCGGCCAAGGCGGTTCGCCTGCTAGTCGGGCTGCATTATCTGAAGCACACCTTTGACGAGTCGGACGAGTCGGTGGTTGAGCGTTGGGTCGAGAATCCGTATTGGCAATACTTCTGTGGCTTTGAAACGATGCAACATCAGCTGCCGCTGCATCCCACGTCGCTCACCAAGTGGCGTCAGCGGGTCGGTGCCGAGAAACTGGCTGAACTACTCGGCGAGACGATTGCCTTGGCACTGCGTGAAAACCAAGTCACCAAGCAAGAGTTGTCGCAGGTGAACGTGGACACCAGCGTGCAAGAAAAGAACATCACCTTCCCGACCGACTCAAAACTCCTCCACAAGGCGATCGTGAAACTGGGCCAGGCGGCGAAACAACGAGGCGTGAAGCTTCGCCAGACGTATGTTCGTGTGGCAAAAAAGGCGGCGATCATGGCGAGTCGTTATGCGCACGCCAAGCAGTTTAAGCGGATGCGACGTGAATTGAAAAGGCTCCGCACCTATCTGGGCCGGGTGATTCGCGACTGGCGTCGCAAGCTGCCCCAACCCGACGAGACGCTAGAAACCTTGCTCACCCGATGTGAGCGCCTGCACAAACAGAAACCGACCGACAAAAACAAGCTCTACAGTCTGCACGAGCCGGAAGTGAAGTGTATCAGCAAAGGTAAAGCGCGGCAGCGTTATGAGTTTGGCCAAAAGGTGACCGTGGCCACGGCCAATCGCAGCAACTGGATTGTCGGCGTCGAGCTTTGTGAAGGCAACCCTTACGATGGTCACACGCTCTCTTCGGCGATGGCCACAATCGAGCAGACCACGGGTGTTGAAGTGACCGATGCTTACGTCGACAAAGGCTATCGCGGCCACGACTATCAAGGCGAGGCCCAAGTTCATCTTGCCGGCAGCAGTCCCAAAAAGCTTTCTCGCAGCCAGAAGAAAAAACGCAAACGACGCAGTGCCGTGGAGCCGAAGATTGGCCACCTCAAAAGCGACCATCGCCTGGGGCGATGCTTTCTCAAAGGGCTTACGGGCGACGCGATCAACGTCCTCCTGGCCGCTGCCGGGGCGAATCTGCTCAAGCTGCTACGCGGCATTGCTGATGCGCTTATCGGTTGGCTGATCGCTGCCCTGAAAACGGGGCTCCAACCACTCCCAGTTCAAAAACACGAGCCAAACACGACCTCATTATCTTCCACCGCTTGAGGAAACAAAAATCCCAACGCATGGAACGTGGCTTTTTCAGGGACGACTACGTATCTCGAAAACCCCACCCGGCGGCTTCCCATTCCGGCAAGAGCCGCCGTCCTACGTATCTCGAAAACCTCAACCGGCGGCTTCCCATTCCGGCAAGATCCACCGTCGCCAGGCGTTTTCATGTGCCAATCCAGCCTTCTGAGGATTCGCGCCGATATACTGGATCCCACACCGTAGGACGGGCACTCCTGCCCGTCGGTACTTGGATTCTATTGCACGACGGCCAAGAGTGGCCGTCCTACGGGCGTATCTCAATCATCTCGACGGCCGCGGCTGTCTGAAAAATACTGCTCGATGTCGGTGACCATGGCCATGGTTGATTCGCAGCACTTGTCGGTCGATTTGTTATCGGACGCGCATTGCGTCAAGTTCCGTTCGCCAAGCCTCAATAATTGGTACTAGGTTTGTCAGCCTTGATTCGTTTGGATCTGTTAGTACCCACAGGACGTTCGCACAGGTGTAAGCATCCCACGGAGTCACAGTCTCGATGATCCGAATCGTCTCCAATTGTTGTGGTCCCAACGCACTGCGGTCACGGTCGACCGTTGCTTGCAAGCCCCATTCATCCTCATGTTTCCAATAGTTTGCCGACGCGTTGATGATCCTCGCGTAGAACTCACCACCCGCGTGAACAGGGCCAACGCTGAGCGCGGAGTTTTTTGCGATATTCAATGGCCCGTACGTCGAGGTCAGATATCGTTGGCAAGCGATGAAGCCCATGCCTGAGATATATTCTGCTTCATCAAAATATCCCATCGAATCTGGATCCGAAGATGCGTCAATCTTCTCTCGAACTTGGTCTAGTCTCGCATCGAGAAGCGCGAATAGATCCTGAAGAAACGACAAGTCGCAGTCAAGAATTCCGTCATCAAACTTAAAGTACATGTGGTGCCTCCCTGTTAGGTCATGATTGCGCCGAGCATGAGTGGACAACGGCGAGGCCAGCATAGTTCGCGAGATTCCTCAGGAGAACAACAAGAAACCTACGGCTCAGCGCTGCAGCGTGCCTATTGGGAAGAAGCTACGCGGTCTACATCCCCCATTCGCGTACCTGCGACCGCTTCGCCCCATAACGAAACTCCTACCATGGCAGCATCGTATCGCCAGACAAGCGCACTCGCAAGCAAATGCAAAGACCGAGATGCCTTAACGCGTAGGGTCCGCTTGCGGACCGGAATGAGCTTCTGTGGTCCGCAAGCGGACCCTACGAATGCTGCCGTCGCGGTACCCGCAGCGCCGACGGCTCAACTTCGGTGGCCAAAATTCGTTGCTGAAATTGGGCCAGTGGTTCGGGTAGAATCAGCGTGCCTGGAGATGGGCGGGGCGTTCTTTGGCAACTTGATTGAGATCGATTCGACGGGGAGACTGCGCGCGTCGCGGTGCGTGTTTCCGCGGCCAAGGGATTTTTCGGACACGTGCGTTTTTATTGCATCACGCAGCAAGGTGTCTTCAGCCAATGACTTACGCTCGCGCGCGAAATCGTTTTTACGACACAAGACCGGGTGAAATTCCGAAAAAGCGGCTCGAAATTGCCTCCAGAGAACACACAAGTCCCTGCCTTGGAAGCACTTAGCGATCAGTGAAGGCTAGGAATTTTCGGACACCAAGCGTGGTTCGGACGCGTGTGTCAAAACTCCATTCGGGGGGATCAACCCAGCCGCGACCGTCAGGGAGTCGGATAGTTCCCGTGGTTTCGTGATCCGGCTCCCTGACGGTCGCGGCTGGGGAGTGGTGTAATTTCTGGTGGCGCGATTGAGCCTTACAGCTGCGAGTAGTTTTTGGGTTTCCAATCCGATTTGTGGATGCGGCTGACGGTGTCTTTATATTTTTCGACTTCCTTGAGCACCTGCCAGTCGGGGTGGGCGATGAAGGTCTTCCACGCCTTGTCGCGCGACTCGGTGTCGTCGTAGACGGTCATGTACGTCAGGTTCGGCATCTTTTCGCCGATCAGCACCTGGCCCATGAACACCGGCATGATGCCGCTGTCAAGGAAGATCGGGACCTCGCCTGAATTGAACATGTCGACTTTCACGTGGCCGGATTGCTCCGTGGAACTCTCGTAGCTGCGTAACTCAAACAGCCGATCGACAGCGCGTTGTGTTTGTTGCGGCACGGTCACCTGCGGCCACACGTCAAACGACATCAGCAACTCGCTACGGATGCGTTGCAGCAGCGGCTTCTTGAACGAAGTTCCCGAGTACGGCTGGGCGGCTTCCTGGTACTCCGCGTCGTCGGCAAGCTTGGCGGTCGCGCTGGTCACGGCCTCGGCGCTGGGACCAGCGATCAGCAGCATCACTTCGATCGGCCCGTCGGTTGGCTCATTCGCCTGATCGAATACTCCGATCGGACCCAGACCCTGCCGCACAAGCGCCGGCAGCAGTGCTTGCTCGAGATACTGGTCGAGCTGTTGTTCAGCGGCTGAGTTGAGCAACGTGTAAGTGCGCAATTCGAGCACCTGCTTCACGCCGGCCGCTTTCATCGACGTGTCGCCCGAGAGTTTGGTGATGGGTGTGAGTACTAGCTTGCGAAACTCAACCTCTGAGCCTTCCGCCTGCACGGCGATTTGGCCCTTGGTGGCGGTGCACTTCGAGCCGTAGTTGACCAGATCGCCGTTGACCCACACCTTGATCTGGTCGTTAAGGCACTCGATGACCATGGTGTTCCACTCGCCCAGCGGTTTTTCGGAGTCGTCGGTGAGGTTCAAAATCCGGCGTTTCTTGCCGCGGGTGCCGCCCCACTGGTCCTTGGGCCCGCGTCGTTCGACCATGTTGGGCACTTCGATGTCTTCGATAATGCACCAAAAGTCACCGGCGTTCTTGTGCATCATCTGCACCTCGAGCGAGGCGGGGAACATGCCGGCCAGCGAACGCGGCGTCGATGCGTGCACCAGGATGCCGCAATTGCCCGGCTTGTTGGCGAAGCGATACTGGGCTTCGAGGCGGTAGTTTTGAAACTCCTCGTCGGTGATCAGATGCCCGCCGGGTTTGCCCAGGCTGACCAGCATGCCGTCGCGGACGATGAACGAGTCTCGGACGTTGGGGTCTTTATCCTTGGCGGGTATGTCCATGTGCCACCCGTCGAGGTTCTTGCCGTTGAACAAACTACGCGAAGCGTCGGGTGCAGCTTCCTCCGCAACCGCGTGATTCAGCGAGGCAACGAGCAAGCCAAGCACGCACACGCCTCCAAAAACTCGAAACCAATTCATGTTGTGCCCTTTCAGTGAGTTAGGCGAAACCGCCACGCGGAGATTCAGTTGATTCGTAAGTGCTTCAGGTGAGCTGCCACACATTCTGCCAGGATTGGCGGGTTGTAACCACCCTCTAATGTGCTGACCAATCGACCGTCTGCGTAGCTGTCGGCAATCTGTGTGGTCGCCTGTGTGAGCCAGACAAAGTCCTCGGTCTCGAGGCCCAGCGAACCGATCGGGTCTTCGCGATGGCTGTCGAAGCCCGCGCTGACCAGCACCAGCTGCGGTTTGATGTGGGCGGCGAAGTCCTCCAATTCGCGCAGCACGAGCGAGCGATAAGCGTCCCGCGAGGTGCCGAACTTCACCGGCAAGTTGCAAGTGGTGCCCAGTCCGTCGCCGCTGCCGGTTTCATCCGAATCACCGGTGCCGGGGTAAAACGGCCAACGGTGCACCGAGAAGAATCCCACGCGGGGATCGTCGTAGAAGATGGCTTGTGTGCCGTTGCCATGATGGACGTCCCAATCGATGATTAGCACCCGCTCCACTCCGCTGGCGAGTGCGGCCTCGGCCGCGACGGCAACGTTGTTGAACAGGCAGAAGCCCATCACGCGGTCGGCGAGGGCATGATGCCCCGGCGGTCGGACCAGGCATAGCGCGCGTTGGTCTTCGCCAGCAAGGACCCGCCCAACCGCATCGCACAGGGCCCCGGCAGCCAGCCGCGCGACGTCGACCGACACCGGCGACACGACCGTGTCGGGGTCGGCGTGGCCACCGCCCGAGTCGGCCAGGTCTTGCAGAAAGCGAATGACCATCTCGGCGTGCACCCGGGTCAGTTGCTCGTCGGTCGCAGGCTGCCAGACGGGTCGCTGGGCATCGCGGGCCGACTGCTCGGCATCGAGGTGTCCGATCACCTCGCGAAGCCGCTGAGGGCACTCAGGATGCGGGCCCGTGTCGTGGTCGAGGAAGCGTGGGTCGTAGTAGAGCAGCATGGTTCAAGTGCGCGGTTCAGCGGCTTCACGACCGGTCAGTTCGTTGCCAGGATCTCGCCGATGGCCGGAGAATCGTAGTTAGCTTGACACCCAAAGAGGGCCGTGAGTAGGCTAAAAGTAGAACAAAATGCCGATCAAACGCTGCTAGGGGGCGTTTGTGGCTCGTCTTCGCCGCGTGCTTGGCAGCGGCGCGCGGAATCAATTTGGCCGGTGGCATGGCAGTGATGGGTTAGAACTGGCAACACCCTGCCGCGCCCACGTAGGCAACGGAACCCGAACTCGCAAAAGGAACAGAGGCTATGTTCGCAACGCAAACTCGACGTGTGATGTCCGGTGTCGCCACTCACGGTTTCCTCCGTGTGGCACTCGTTGCAGTGCTCGCTGTGGCGGCACTTCCCGAACTGGCGAGTGCTCAGAAGTACAAATCGATTGAGCCGCAGATTGATGCGAAGGCTTCGCGGGCGTTGCGAGCGAAAGCTAGTCGGGCTCTTGGAGGGGGGCAGTTTGCGGCCGATGCCAAGAAATCCCTGGACGACTACTACAAGCAGTTCTTTTTTCCGAGCATGACCAAGTACGATTCTCAGTCGATGATGATCCTGGGCAAGCTCCGTGCTGATTTGATCAAGAAGCTGCGCAGCGCGAGACAACCTCAAGCGCAGCAACATCTCACGGAGCTCACCCGTACGATCGCGAGCAAGATCGCCCGCGACAATTATCACCCGGCAGTACGTTACAACGCCTCGCTCATCCTGGGACTGCTCGATCAGAAGTACCCCGGCTCGGGTGGTGACGCGTCGCCACCGGTCGTCTTATCCGCTGGGACTAATGAACTGTTGGAGTTGCTTGAGGCGGAGGAATTCAACGGCGTGACGGTACATCCGTCGGTCAAAGTCGGTGCCTTGCAAGGACTGGAGCGTCATGTTCAGGCTGGCATGGATGCTCAGTATGCCCAGCGTGTGACGCAGGCGGCGCTCGGTGTGTTGAATCAAGATGCGAAGGCGCTGGAGATCGACACCGAGGTGAACAACTGGATGAAGTGTCAAGCGGCCCGAGTGCTCGCTCGTCAGTTCAAGGACGGCCCGACCAAAGAAGTTCAGGATGCGCTGACCGCCTTGATTGCTAGCGACGAGCTGAGCTTGGACGACCGCTGTCTCGTCTCGGGGTTGCTCGAGAAAATCGCCTACGCGGCTGGCACCGAAGCGAGCGACGCGGTCGTGCCGCTGGGCAACCTGACCAAGGCGGTCGTCGACGAAGGAGCAGAAGTTGCGCGGGAGTATCAGGAACTCATTCTGGGTAACACCTCGATGGCTCGCCGTCCGACTTCCTTCCCAACGGGTAGAAATGCAGATACGGGACCGAAGCTCGAACGTCGGCAGCTGTTATCGCGGTTGATTCAAATCGAACAAGGTGCCAAATCGCTCAGTGGCGGTCTAGCCGAGCCAGACAAGCAGAAGCTGGCCAGCCTGACCGGGCTACTCGGACCAGTCATCAAGGAATCGAAGGATAGCAAGGCATCCGACATCGACCTGAGTCGCAACGTGCTCGCGCTGGAAGACTCCATCGATAATCTCGTTGCCTCTTGGCAACCGGCTGCCGCAGTACCAGCGGCCGACGACATCGAATTCTCGGACGAATGAGCGGAAATCGGTTGCTTGCTCTAGAACGCTCGCTTCGCGGACGACTGCCGTGCCAGCGATCGCGCAATGGCTAGGCATCCCACGAAGATGCCAAGAAAGAACAAATCGCCCGCTAGCATCCAGCGATAAAATGGCAGGCCCGCGACGTAGCATTGCGCGAGGCCGGCCAGTGACTTGGTGTAGTACGGCGTGAACGCCCAAACCGCCAAATTCGTAACGACGTAGAAAGCCGTCGCGGGGACGAATCCGCAGATTGCGAAGTGCTTTAGTTGTTGTCGACCTTGCGCCCCACGAGCCGCGCGACCCAACAGCAGCGGCAAGAGCATCATTACGTACACGGCGAACTGCACCTGCCAGTGCGGGTACACAGGCAGAATCAGATTCGATACGGTCAAAACACCAATCGGCAGCAGCAACGCTGGCAGCAACTGGCGAAAGTAATAGCCTCCGACGACCGTCACGGCAGCCAGCGGGGTGAAGTTCCACGCCAGTTCATACCACCGACCGACCACGCCGATGGCCAGCAACAGCATGAACACACTCAATTCGCGCAAGTTGTCTCGATTCACGATTTATCCACGCTCTAGGTGCAAGTGAAGGAAAGCAGTAACCGCAACCCAACGGAGTAGTGAGAGAATCTCACTCCTCCGCCGAATCCTCATTGTACAACTGGTCGGTGAACAACCACAAGACGTGCCGCCCAGGCTCGACCTTCTCCAGGCAGAAGCTTTGATGGGCATGCTGTTGGTCGACCCGATAGATCCAATTTCGGCCGCTGGCACCTTCGTTCGCCAGCCCATCCAGCGAAGTCAGAAAACCACTGGCGCCGCTGCCTTCCTGAGTGAACTCGATCCCTGGGCGGAATTCGCGAGCGGATTCCATGACGTCCGAAACGGTTGTTCCAGGCTGCCAGGGCAGCGCGTCGAATACTTTGCGAGCGCCGTTGCCGAAGTCGATCGTGAGGCGAACGGTGTCGCCGGTAGGCTGTATTGAAGGTGTCCAGTCGGTGTCGCCGGTAGGCTGGCGAGTAGCCCGTTCCTGCGGTAGCGACGACAGCTTGGCGACTCCGACCACCACGATCAGGATCACGGTCAGCAGCAGCGGAAACAGCCAAGTGCCGCCGTTGTCGGCTGATTCGTCAGTTCCGCCTGTGCTGGATTGCCTGGGTTCCATAGAATGCAACTTACTGGCGGTTCCCAATGCGGGTCTACCCCTCCGCATCGCCGGCCTTGTTTTCAGCTAGCCTCAATTCTGACCCGCAAAGTAGACCGCGATGGCTCCTCACTCGATTTTGTCTCTGGAGTTTCCCGAAGACGACATTGCCGTCTTGTCGATCAACGATCCCAACAAGGGAGCCAACGTGCTGTCGCGTTCGGTGCTCGAGGAGTTTGAGCAGCATCTGGACACGCTTGACGGGCGAGGCGGTCTCGCCGGGTTGGTGGTTCGCTCGACGAAGTCTGGAAACTTCATCGCCGGCGCCGACCTTCGCGAGTTTGCCGCCGACATTGACCAACCCGCCGAGGCCGTCCTACAGATCGTCGAGCGGGGACAGCAGCTGTTTGGACGCCTGTCGAAGTGCTCGTACGTCACTGTCGCGGCGATCGATGGCCTGTGCGTCGGCGGCGGTGCGGAATTGGCGATCTGGTGCGATCGCCGCGTCATGGCCCGCAACGAGGCGACCAGTTTCGCGTTTCCCGAAGTCAAGCTTGGCCTGTTTCCTGGCTGGGGAGGCACCGTCCGCACGCCGCGAATCGTGGGACTCAGCAACGCCGTGGAACTGGTCACCGGCGGCGAACCGATCGACGCCGAAGCAGCACTGGCGATGGGACTGGCCGAGGTTGCCGCTCCCGAGATGCTGCTGGACGCGGCGATCGCGATGATCCGAGCTGAGCAAGAATCGAACGGGTACCTCTCCGACCGTCAGCAGTGGTCGGGGCCGATCACCATGAGTGAGACCGAACTGGGCTTTTTGGGCGCGACCGCCAGCGCTTACATCCAGGGCCAAACGAAGGGGCACTATCCCGCTCCGTTGGCCGCGCTAGAAGTGATGCTCGGTGGCGCTGGGCTCGACGAGCAGTCAGCCTGCCAATTAGAAGCATCGGAGTTCGTCAAGTTGTTCGGCTCGACGATCAATCGCGCGCTGCTCAATGTGTTCTTCCTGACCGATCGCAACAAGAAACCCTACCTGCCCGCGTCGGGCAACAAGGACATTACACCGCTGAAAATCAGCTCGGCATCGGTCATCGGTGCCGGAATCATGGGCCAAGGGATTGCTGCCGCTAACGTGAAGCGAAAAATCCCCGTCGCACTCAGTGACGTCTCGGCTGAGTCGGTTGAGCGCGGCGTGCAGGGAACCCTCAGCGAGGTTAGTTTCAACAGGAAGACTCGCGCGCCAGACGTTCAACGCGCGCTAGATTTCGCGCCGCTGGTGAACGGCACGCTGAGCGATTCCGAAGTTGCAGCCGCCGACATCGTTATCGAAGCGATCTTCGAGAATGCTGACGCGAAGCGCGACCTGTATGCTCGGCTGGAACCGCAGCTGGGCGAGCAGACGACCCTTTGTTCGAACACGTCGACCATTCCCATCACCGAGTTGGCCAAGAGTTTGAAGCGTCCCGACCGATTCTGCGGTCTGCACTTCTTTAATCCTGTACGAAGTATGCCGTTGGTGGAGGTAATCCGCGGCGAACAGACCAGTGAAGATACCATCGCCACGGCGGTCGCCTACGCAAAGAAGATCAAGAAATCTCCCATTGTGATGCGTGATGGCCCGGGATTTCTGGTCAATCGCGTGTTGCTACCTTACATGAACGAAGCGCTGTTGCTGCTGGAGACTGGTGCATCGATCAAGGAGATCGATCGCGCCGCGACCAGGTTTGGAATGCCGATGGGGCCGATCACTTTGTACGATACGGTGGGGCTCGATGTCGCAGTTCACGCTGGTGGAGTCATGCAAGCGGCGTTTCCAGATCGCGTCGAGCCGTCGCAGATTCTGCCTGCGATGGTCGCGGCCGAACGACTGGGCAAGAAAAACGGCAAAGGCTTTTTCGATTACAAATCCGACGGCAAAGGTCGACTTAAACCGCAGCCCAGCGAAGCGGCTCAACAGATCATCCAGTCGGCGGTCAGCGAGCCGCGAGCGGACATTGACGTGGGCGATCGATTGTTTCTGCCAATGCTGCTGGAAGCAACTCGCCTGATTGAAGATGGTATCGTCACGGACGTGCGCGACGTTGATTTAGGGTTGATCTATGGCATCGGTTTTCCGCCCTTCCGTGGAGGCATATTCTGCTGGGCTGACGCCGTGGGAACAGCGGCGATTGTCGAGAAACTAAAACCGTATGCCGAACTCGGCAAGCGCTATCTGCCGACCGACATGCTGCTGGAACGGGCGAAGTCGGATAAGAAATTCTACGAGTAGGCACGATCACAAAACTGTGCCGAGCAAAGGAAAACACCCATGAAATCTGCTGTCGTTGTTGATTGTTGCCGGACGCCGATCGGACGGTCGCATCCAGACAAAGGCGTCTTTCGCGATGTGCGCTCCGACGATCTGGCGGTGGCAGTCGTGAAAGGCTTGATTGAACGCACCGGTATCGACCCAACAGAAATCGAAGATGTCGTGCTCGGCAATACCCAGCAGTACAAAGAGCAGGGATTCAACGTCGCGCGGATCGTTTCGCTGATGGCCGGACTACCTAGCAGCGCCGGCGGAGCGACGATCAACCGTCTGTGTGGCAGCAGCTTGCAAGCGCTCAATCAGGCCAGCCATTCGATCGCAGCGGGGGGCGAGGATGTGCAAATCGTCGGTGGCTTGGAACACATGCAGCACATCCCAATGGACACCGGAGTCGACTTCAATCCCAAGCTGTTCCACGTCACCAGCAAGGGGGCGCTGCATATGGGATTCACGGCCGAGTTCCTCGCGCAGTCGCAAGGGATCAGCCGCGAAGCACAAGATAACTTCGCATTGGCCAGCCATCAAAAAGCCGCGACCGCAACCGCAGCAGACGATTTCAAAGACGAGATCATTCCTGTTTGCGGACGCAACGAAGCGGGTGAGCGAATGCTGGTTACTTCGGACCAATGCATACGACCAGACAGCACCCTTGAGTCACTCGCAGCACTGAAGCCAGCGTTCATGCCTGGTATGGGAACCGTCACGGCAGGAAACAGTTCGCCGCTGAACGACGGCGCTGCTGCGCTGCTGGTGATGAGCGAGCAAAAGGCCAAGGACTTGGGGCTCCAGCCGCTGGTGAAAATCCGCGCGACGGCGGTCGCTGGCGTCGACCCGTCGGTAATGGGCACCGGGCCCGTGCCGGCCACTAAGAAAGCCCTCCAGCGTGCCGGCGTGCAATTGGGCGAAATTGACTTGATCGAACTTAACGAGGCATTTGCCTCGCAGGCGCTGGCCTGCATCCAAATGCTAAGATTTGATGAAGAAAAGGTGAATGTACGCGGCGGCGCGATTGCGATTGGGCATCCGTTGGGTGCCAGTGGAGCGCGCATCTCCACCACGCTGATTCACGCCATGCTGGCGAGTGACGCCAAACTTGGCCTGGCCACGATGTGCATCGGCATCGGCCAAGGGATCGCAACTGTCTTTGAGCGTTGCACTTAGAGCGAATTCCTAGCGAAGGTGCATTCTATGACGGAGTTTCTCTCGCGCGGGTGAGGGGCTCAGGCTGCTGCTTTGCGGTTTTGTCCATGAGGCTTTTTGTTGGCTGTTGGACGATTTGCAGGTGGGCGGATTCGCCCAGTCGCACACTTGGATTATTTGCTTTGACTTCCCACTGCTGCAGCATTAGCCTGAGGAAGATCAGCTAAAATTATTTTGGTTTCCGCGTGACAAAACTCGATTTGTCGGGCCGATATCTGGGGTATTTCATTTCTTTATATTTTTTGGAGTTGTTCTAATGATTAGATCCATCTCGTGTGTTGGCGCATTGATTTGCGCGTTGTGTGTGGGCGGCTTTACTGCCGCTCAGACAGTTGATTTGAGCTTGAATTTGGAGTTTGATACGCTGGGCGACCTTAACTCTGGTGGCAACTGGTTGGCGGTGGCAACAGCGGACGAATCCGGTCTTGCTGGCATCAGTATGCTCCTGGACGACGCGAACTTCGCCGGGGATTTTCTGGTTTCTGACAGTGTGTTTAGCGTCAACCTCTTCCAAACGGTGGGCACCGTCATCGAAATCGTCAATGGAAGCGATTTGGTAGCACCTGTGATGGGCGTTGGCGTGCCCGGCAGTTCTTTTCCCTCTAGCTATGTAGATCCCGTCGGTATTGCCCCGCTCGCTGGAAGTCCTGATCTTGGTTCGTTCACCGGTGGCGTTGAGCTTGCTACTGGTACATTCAACCCAGGGGACATACCCGCTCTGATTGCAGCTTCTGGAGATTTGAGTGCGGGTGCGAATGTCTTCGATGCCTCGGGAGCAGCGATCCCAGCGACTCTAAACCTTACGGTCCGAACGGTAGTGCCAGAGCCGACAACGATTCTGCTGCTCAGTATCGGTTGGGTCAGCGTGATGGTTATCAGTCGTCGATCTTGAGCAATCTATCATCCTGGCTTTTTTTCGACGCACCGCCCGTCGCAAGTCGTTCTTGCGGCGGGTGTTTTACTTTCGGTGCCTCTCGATTCGCAGAGGCAACCGACCTTTCGGACGGATTGCCGTGTGCACTTCGACGTCGACTTGTTGGTTCTCGTCGACGAGCCGCAGTTGGCACTGTTGCGATACGGTCGCCAGCGTGAGGACCATTTCGACCATGGCGAACCGTTCGCCCACGCAGCGATGCGGACCAAGTCCGAACGGGAAGTAGGCGTGCTCGGGTATTTCGGTGATCCGCGCGGCGGAAAACCTATCGGGGTCGAACGTGAGTGGCGCGGGAAAGTAACGCTCACTTCGATGGGTCGCCCACGGCGAGAGATAGATCCATGTGCCGCGCGGCACATCGAAGTCGCCGATCGTCACGTTCTCAACGGCGTGCCGGACCATCATCATCCACGCTGGCGGGTAGAGCCGCAGCGTTTCTTTCACCATCTGTTGACAGATCTGGAGGGCGTCCAAGTCGCTGAGCGTGGCCGAGCGGGCGCCCAAGACTTGATCGACCTCGGTCCGTGCCGCAGCCGCCCAATGCGGATGCCGAGCCAGCAGATACCATGTCCACGCCAGCGCCGCAGCCGTGCTATCATACCCTGCATGCAAGAGGGTTAGTGTCTCGTCGATTGCTTGTCGATCCGTCAGCTGCTGGCCGTCTGGAGACTCGTCCGTCGCGGACAGGAGAATCGAAAGCATGTCGCCGTGATCGGCTTGGCTCTGGCGTCGCTCATCGATTACCGACTGGATGAGTTCTTCTAGTGCTCGAAACGATGCACGCTTGCGCCGCTTGCTTGGGATGGGCAACCAGTCGGGCAATGGTAAGATTGCAGCGAATTCTTCCAGCGCTGCCTGAGATAAGGTGTTCGCGTGCTGATGGACCGAGGCGGCACGACCCGTAAGTTCCAGACCGAGCATCGATTTGGCAACGATTTCCAACGACATCTCCGCCATCTCGCTGGTAACGTCGATCGTGGTGCCGTCCTCCCAGTTCGCAAGTCGACGGCTCGCGTGCTCGACAATCACTGCGGCGTAGTTTTCCATCCGCTCGGGCGCGAAGCCCTTCTGGATGATCCGCCGATGGCGGAACCAGATGTCTCCCTCGCTAGCGATCGTGCCAGCTCCGGCCATATTGCGAATGATCCGTTTGGCACGCGGCTCTTTGGCGAACGAGTGATGCTTGGTGACAAGGATTTCATGAACCAAGTTAGGCTCCGCCACCAGTAACGCCGGCTGAATGCCGAGCCGTAGACGCACCACCGGTCCGTACTCGCGCACCATGCGATCGACAAACTCGAGCGGGTTGCCGGCGAACTCGCGGACGGTCTGCATATCGAGCCAGCGAAAGGGCGGACCAGGCGCGACTCGTCGGTGAGGCATTGAAAAGTGTTACCGCGACTCGGGTTGCCTGGAGTTCAACTGGTAGGACTAGTGCCCGCGTTTGTGGCGACTTCGAACGATAACGTCTTTGCACGGTGTCGGCATTGATCAGCCAGAACTCGCGCGCTCCCGCCTGATAGGAGGCGACCGTCAACTGCTCGGTATCCATCTGCACGGAGCCGGCCGCAATGTGGAAGTTCAACGCAGCCCATCAGTGAGTCACCTGGAAGTTGAGGAGTAACTCCTCAATTGTACCCCAATCGAGGAGTCTGCAGAAATAGAATCTCGATGCCACAGCTAACCGAGGACGCTTTGCAGCCACTGGCCGGTGTGGCTTTCTTCGCACTGGGCAATCTCTTCGGGGGTGCCGGCAGCGAGAATTTGTCCGCCGCCAGCGCCGCCTTCGGGTCCCAGATCGATCACCCAGTCGGCGGTCTTAATCACGTCGAGGTTGTGTTCGATTACCAAGACCGTATGACCGAGTTCGACCAGCTGTTGCAACACCCCCAGCAAACGACGGATGTCGTCGGTGTGCAGGCCGGTGGTGGGTTCGTCGAGAATGTAAAGGGTCCTCCCAGGTGCCGGTCGCCCGAGTTCAGCGGCCAGTTTGATACGCTGCGCTTCACCGCCTGAAAGCGTCGTCGAGCGCTGTCCGACCGTCAGGTAGCCCAGTCCGACATCGACCAGACTGGTCAGCATTTTGTGGATTGTCGTGTGATTCTCGAAAAACTCAGCGGCTTCGTCGATGCCCATCGCCAGCACGTCGGCGATCGACTTGTCGCGATAACGCACGGCGAGAGTCTGCCGATTGAACTGTCGGCCCTGGCAGACCGAGCAGCTCACAAACAGGTCGGGCAGGAAGCGCATCTCGATCCGCTGTACGCCTTGCCCTTGGCACTCTTCGCACCGGCCGCCTTTGGTGTTGAAGCTAAAGCGGCCCAATTTGTAGCCGAGCTGCTTGGCATGCTTGGTACCGGTGAACACCCGGCGAATCTCGTCGAAGATGCCGGTGTAGGTCGCGGGATTGGAGCGTGGCGTGCGGCCAATCGGCGATTGATCGACATGAATCAGGCGGTCGAGCTTGGCGGTGCCCCGCAGCGCCTGATAGGGTCCCGGACGCGCGATGGCACCATTGAGCTTACGCGCCAGCGCCCGTGCGAGTGTGTCGATCACCAGCGAACTCTTGCCTGATCCGCTCACCCCGGTGACGCACGTGAGCGTGCCAAGCGGGAAATCGACGTCGACGTTCTGCAGATTGTTGAGTGTCGCGCCTTCCAGCTGCAACATACGACTCTTCGCCACGCGACGACGCTTGGGAGGTACTTCAATCAGCTGCCGGCGCGACAGGTAGTCGCCGGTCAACGAAGCGGAGTTGGCCGCGACTTCGTCAGGTGTCCCTTCGGCCACGATCTTTCCCCCGCGCGTGCCTGCGCCGGGACCGATGTCGATCAGCCAATCGGCCTCTCGCATCACGGCTTCGTCGTGCTCGACCACCAACACCGTATTGCCCTGTTGCTGCAAATCACGCAGCGACTCGATCAGCCGCGCGTTGTCGCGCGGGTGCAGGCCGATTGATGGTTCATCGAGAATGTACAGCACCCCGACCAGCCCTGAGCCGATGCCGGTTGCTAGTCGTACGCGTTGCATCTCGCCACCACTGAGCGAATCGGCGGCACGATCGAGCGTCAGATAATCGACACCCACTTGTCGCAAAAACTCCAATCGCTTGAGAATCTCGGCGACCAGCGGCTCGGCAATCGCCTGCTCGGTCGGGTCGAACTCCAAACCGGCAAAGAACTCATGCGACTCGTCGATCGGCAAGGCGGTGATTTCGTGGATCGCCTTGCCCGCCAATCGGCAAGCGCGTGCCTCGGGCTGCAAACGCGAACCGCGGCAATCGGCGCACGGCACGTGCGACCGAAACTCCTCCAACCGCTGCCGCACCGTGTCGCGTTTGGCCTTGGCATAGTCCATCTCCAGATGCGCGAGCAAACCGAGAAATTTGCCGCCGTCACCCGCGAGCAACTGCGTTCGTGTCGAGTCGGGCCAGGCTTCCAGCGGCGTGTCCCAGTCGACCTTCGCCTTGGCCAAGAAGTCAGCAAGCAGCTTCTTCTGCTTGCTACGCGCCGCGGTCGTCGCACCTCGCCAGGGTGCGACGGCCCCCTCCCCCAGCGACAAGCTCAAGTCTGGCAACACCAGTTCCGGATCAAATCCTTCGCGCGCCGCCAGCCCCTCGCAGCTCCGACAAGCTCCGTACGGACTGTTGAAGCTGAACGTGCGGGGCTCGACTTCCGCAATGCTCCGCTTGCAGTCGGGGCAGGCGTACTGCGTGCTGAAGACGCGTTCCTCCCACCCGGCCCCTTTACCGTTGGCTGCTTTCGCCTCCGGCGTGAGATAGCTGATCCGCAGTGCGCCTTCGCCGTGCTTCAGCGCCAGCCGAACCGACTCGGCCAGACGATTCTCCAAACCCTCGCGAATCACCACGCGATCGACAACCGCGTCGATATCATGCAGCTGGCGCGCCTTCAGCTCGGGCGCGTGCTCTAGCTCGTACGCCTCGCCGTCAATCCGCACGCGGACGAAGCCTTCGCTACGGATGCGCTCCATCACCTCTTGATGCTTGCCTTTGCGTCCGCGCACGATCGGGGCCAGGATCATCACCTTTGTGCCGAGGTCAAATTGCTCGATCGCCGACTGAATCTCGCTGGGCGTTTGCTGCGCGATGGCCGTGCCGCAATCGGGGCAGGCCACTTCGCCGACACGTGCCATCAGCACACGCAGGAAGTCGTAAATCTCCGTGACCGTCGCGACGGTGCTGCGGGGGTTGTTGGTAGTTGGGTTTTGGTCGATGGCGATCGTCGGCTGCAGGCCTTCGATCGTGTCGACGTCGGGACGCTGGAGCTGATTGAAAAACTGCCGTGAGTAGACCGACAGGCTCTCGATGTACTGCCGCTGGCCCTCGGCCAGCAGCGTGTCGAAGGCGAGCGAACTTTTTCCCGAGCCGCTGAGTCCTGTGATCACCACCAGCTGATTCTGCGGGATCTGCAGGTCGACGTTTTGCAGGTTGTGCGTGCGTGCCCCGCGAATGCGAATCGCTGACGCGGCGGAGCCGTTTCTTGAGGCGACTTCGCTGTCAGGTGGTCGAGGAACAGCAGCCTGAGACATTCGCGTAGACCCTGCTGTCGTCCGGAGGGAGGGGCAAAACCGTTCAGCCTAGCAACGGCCCGACCTAGGGGCAAGCAGGGGCCACCGGGACTGCGGGGAATCCCTCGCTGTGGCAGCAGAATGAGCCAATGACCGATTTCCCGCCCGGTTGTGGCCCGGCAAACCTCGGATTATGATCACTAGCTTACTTTCCACCGATTTATGCTCATCGGGAGTCGTCTACTATGCGTCACGTTCTTTCTGCCCTCGTGCAGAACGTGCCGGGTGTGCTGGCCCATGTCGCCGGCATGTTCGCCTCACGCGGATACAACATCGATAGCCTCGCCGTCGGTGAGACCGAAGACCCGAATCTGTCGCGGATGACGTTCGTGGTCGTTGGCGACGACGCGGTGCTCGACCAAGTTCGCAAGCAACTGGAGAAAATCGTCACCGTCGTCCGAGTGGACGACGTCAGCGCCAAGCAATTTGTCGAACGCGACTTAATGCTGATCAAAGTCAACTGCAACGGTCGCCGCTCGGAGATCCGTGAACTTTGCCAGATCTTCCGTGGTCGCGTCGTCGATGTTTCGCCCGATCAAGTAGTCGTCGAAATCTCGGGGCAAGAGAAAAAGATCGAAGCATTCATCGACCTGATGCGTCCCTTCGGCATCGTTGAACTCGTACGCACCGGCCGCATCGCGATGGTCCGCAGTGTGCAACCAACCGATGAACCCTCGTCGATCACGTCCATCACCCAGGAATCGATCGCTCAGAAGTAGCAGCAGGAATCACCCTGAGCCGTCGGCGCTAGCCGCGGGTGATTGAGGCACCAGCTAGCAGAGCGATACCCGCGGCTAGCGCCGACGGCATAGATTCCAGTCACAACACGAATCAACGCGCCTCCCCGAGAGGCCAGCACATCCAAACAATACGGAGTCCCCACCATGGCAGCCACCATCTACTACGACAAAGACGCCGACCTGAAAGCCCTCGAGGGGAAGACCGTCGGAATCCTCGGCTACGGCTCGCAGGGCCACGCCCACGCGCAGAACCTGAAGGAAAGCGGCGTCAAAGTCATCGTCGGTCAGCGCCCCGGCGGCCCCAACTACGAACTGGCCGTCAGTCATGGCTTCGAGCCAGTCTCCGCTGCCGAAGCAGCCAAGCAGGCCGACATCCTCAATATCCTGTTGCCCGACGAAGTGCAGGCAGACGTCTATCGCGACCACGTCCGCGACAACCTGGAGCCCGGCAATGTGCTGATGTGTTCGCACGGCTTCAACGTGCACTTCGGCCAAGTCGAGGCTCCCAAAGGCGTGGACTTGCTGCTGGTGGCGCCCAAGGGGCCAGGCCACCTGGTGCGTAGCGAATTTGTGTCCGGCGGCGGAGTCCCTGGCCTGATCGCGCTGAGCGACGACGCCAGCGACGAGACATTCAAGATTGGGCTGGCTTACGCCAAGGGTATCGGCTGCACCCGTGGTGGGGTGATTCGCACCACATTCGCCGAAGAGACTGAGACCGACCTGTTCGGCGAGCAGGCCGTCTTGTGCGGTGGTGCGGCGGAACTGGTGAAGGCCGGATTCGAAACCTTGGTCGAAGCCGGATATCAGCCGGAAATGGCCTATTTCGAGTGCATGCACGAGCTGAAGCTGATCGTCGATTTGTTCTACCAGGGCGGCCTGAACTACATGCGTTACAGCGTCTCCAACACCGCCGAGTATGGCGATTACAGCAGCGGTCCGCGCGTCGTGACCGAGGAGACCAAGGCCGAGATGAAGAAGATTCTCACCGAAATCCAAGACGGCACCTTCGCCCGCAACTGGATCCTCGAAAACAAGGCCGGCGCCCCCGCCTTCAAAGCCCGCCGCCGCATCGAACGCAACCACCCAGTCGAAGTCGTCGGCAAGGAATTGCGGAAGTTGATGTCTTGGATTGATGATAAGGATGTGTGAGGGGGCAAGTATTCGGTTAGGCCGGTCGAGCGCTGAGGCTTGATTGATTATGGCCTTCAGCCAAAGCATCTAATGACATTGATGTACCTATGGCGTTGCCATAGGCTACGGTGATCAAGGCCGTTGGCCAAATACCTGCTGTTTGATCAGTTGGTTTGCCGGTGATTTGTGCAGGTTTGAAGTTCTATTGGCCGAAGGCCTCTCTCCAACGTAGCCTGGGGTAAGCGCAGCGCCACCCCAGGTTACAATGCCGCGGTGCCCTTTTGGCTGAAAGCCAAACTCATGTTCATTCGCAAGCCACCGATTGCCCCAGAATCGCCATGCCTCAATCGCTCACGAAGATCTATGCGCACCTTGTCTTCAGCACCAAGAATCGCCAACCAATCCTGAATGAAGCGATCCGTCCCCGAGTGCACGCTTACCTAGCCACCCTCATCCGCAATCTCGATTCCCCTTGGTGTATGGTTGGTGGTGTTTCCGATCACGTGCACATCTTGTTTGATATTGGCAAGAAGATCGCACCGGTTGAAGTCGTCGAGCAAGTAAAGCGAGAATCGTCAAAGTTCATCAAGACACTTGGCACGGACTACGAAAAGTTCTACTGGCAGCGCGGCTATGGCATGTTCTCAGTTAGCCCGAAAGACCGCGACGAAGCGGAAGCCTACGTGAGGAACCAGGAGGGACATCATCAATCGCGAACATTCCAAGACGAGTACCGAGCGATGCTGGTGCAGTACGGAATTGATTTCGACGAGCAACATGTGTGGGATTGACTCACATTTTATCGCCGCCAAGTAAGGGCTGCTGTGCGGACCGATGCCGGACGTCGCGTCCATTTCTTGGGCTGTACAGCGGACCCTACGCGCTGGTGCCCAAACACATATCGTGATGAATTGCGTATAATGCACGCATGGCCCCCAGAGCCAGCGACATTATCTCGAAGCACGGGGTTGCGCATGGCGTTGATTGAAGCAATCTCTATTACCCAGGCGTATCGCGAGATCTGCCAAGATTGTGCGTTAGTCGCTCACGGCCATGAGCGGACGCTACTCGCGGTTGCAGATGGAGCCGGTGGGATTGGGTCGGGAGACTTGGCGGCTCAGCAGGTGGTTCATGAGATCGAGTCCAACTACGAATCGGTCAACTCGGCCGATGCATGGGTGGACCTTCTCCAACAGATTGATCATCGACTAACAGTCGGAGAATCAACCGTTGTGGTGCTCGACGTTCGACCTTATGGAATTGCCGGTGCCAGCGTCGGCGACAGCCAGGCATGGATCGTGAGTGATGGCGCAATCACTGATTTGACCCAGAATCAAATCCGAAAACCATTGCTGGGTTCAGGGCTGTCCGATCCTGTTGGGTTTACCAATCCGCCACTGAAGGGAATCCTTGTCATGGGCAGTGATGGGTTTTACAACTATGCCAAGACCGATGAGGTTATTCGTCTGATTTCAAATTCCGACTTCTACGAAATCACTCGCAAATGCGTGGATCTGGTTCGATTGCCGTCAGGGGACCTATGGGATGATGTGGGACTAGTAATAGCCCGAAACAAGCCACGATTCCGAACTCGCCAGACTTACGACATCTGATCCGGCAAGACACAACAACTAGAAGATACGGCATGTAAGCAATGGCCCCAACATCCCGCCGCTTCCTGACCATTGTCCTTGGCACGACGTTGCTTGCCTGTGTGCTTGGGATATGTATGGACATGGTCACCGCAAACGTGGCCGTCGCGTATTTCTTGCCGGATCATCATCCGAAGGTCGTGGAGAGCGAGAACCCGTGGGTGCTGGCGCTGGTCTGGGGAATCGGCGCGTCTTGGTGGTTTGGCGCGATCGCGGGCGTCGTGGTGGCGACGATCAATCACCGGCGAGAGCATCCCTTACTGCCGCGGCGAATCCTCAAGTGGGCGCTCGTCGCCTGCGTGGTGCTGTGGGTACTGATGATTGCGGTTGTTTTTGGTGTCATCTCGGTGGCAAACACGATTCCGGTCGAGGAACGTCGCCCCACGTTCGAGTCCGACCGCAATCTGGTGGCCGTGGCGGTCGCGCACCAGCTCGAATATCTCTTGGGGGCGATCGCGATGCTGGTGATTGGTATCATGACGTGGCGGGCGAAAGCCGCTACGACGGCACCCGAAGCCACCTAACCAAGTTGCTGCTTTATCTGCACCAGCTCAGTTCGCTCAGGCAGCTGTTTGTAGTGCGCATCGAGCGGATAGCAGCCTGAAACGATGCCATGCCGCGGAGCCGTCGTGCAGTCGCTGAACGTGCGACAGACCAGCTTGCGCTCCAGTCGGCCCTGCGTCAGCACATCGTGCGGCAGCTCCGGATAGCTCAGCACCATCCGCCCCAGTCCCACGAAGTCGACCCACCCCTCCCGAACCGCCGCCTGCGCGACATGCGGCAGATAATCCTGCAGGTACGAATAGCCACTGCCAACCAGCGGTATCTTGGCGCTGGCGGCCTTGCACTGACGCACCACGTCCAGCTGCCGCCATACGCCCACGAGCGGGTCCTCGGGCGGCAGATAGCCGTCGCTCGGTGGGAAAATCGCCGGACGTTGAATGTGAGGATTGTAGTAAGGGCTACCGCAGCTGATGTTCAGCAGCGTGACTCCGCTGTCGACCAACATGCGAATCAACGCGAGTGGTTCGTCGAGGTCGTACTTCAATGGATCATCGCGATCGACGCCGAAACCCAACTCGTACGGCAGCTGCCCAGCAAAGTCCATCGGCTGGCCCGGTTCACGACTCGTTTGATACGGCACGATGTCGAACACGCTGAGCCGCACTCCAATTTGCAACCCGGGAACATCAGCGCGAACACGGCGAATGATCTCGCGCAACAACCGACTTCGTCCTCGTAAGTCTCCTCCAAACTTCCCCGGGCGACGACGGGCGCTGAGGAACTCGTGCAGCAGGTAGCCATGACAGGCTTTGATGTCGACGAACTGAAAGCCGATTTCGTGGGCTTGTTTGGCCGCCTCAACGTAATTGTCGATGAGCTTTTCCAGGTCGTCGTCCGTCCAAACGACTGAGTCATCGTTGGGATCGATGCCGAACTTCTCGTCCAGCAGCGGATGATGATACGCAATCCGCGGCGCGAACTGTCTGTGATCGCGCGGTTTGCAGAACCGCCCCGAATGCGTGAGCTGCAGCCCAACTAGCAGGCCGTCCAGTGAGCCGCATTGCTCCAAGTGTCCAGCTCGCAACTCGGCCAGCAGCGCCGCCAGCCCGTCGCGATTCTCGGCAGTCGCCAGGGTTTGATTCGGGTTGGCCCGCCCGTCGGGTTGCACCGCGGCCGCTTCCCCACCCCAGATTAGCTTGGCGCCGCTGAGCCCAAACCGCCGCCAACGCCGCAGCGTGAGCGCGCTGGGGCTGCCATCGGCGTTGGCGTCCCAGCCCTCCATCGGATGGATGCACCATCGATTTCCGACGTGAAAGCCGCCCACGTCGAGCGGCCAAGCAAGTGGCGAGCCAGCCTCGGCGGTGCAGATCTCATCATCGATCGGCAGCGCGATGCCCAGCTCATTCAACCGACGTCGCAGCTCGCTGACGGTTCTCAACTGCGCGATCTTCGGATACCCGCCTGCCTGTTGACTCACTCGCGTCTACTCCGGTTTGATTCGTTGAGCACCGTGACGATTGCCGTGCCGTCCGGCCTATTGTCACACGGCGTTCCGGCGTGGTGTAGGGCATGAAGTTCGCGCCGCGATGGCTCCATTACACAGCGCTGGCGACGCTCACCTTCTCGCGTTTTTCGGTTTTGGCATGCCCTTTGCAAATAACGAGAACGTAACTGACATTCAGTGCAGCTTAGAAGTGCTTGGAACACATGACTGGGCTGGAACAGAGAAGAGACTTACCAAACTGGGGTCGGTACAGAAGAGGCATTGAGAAAAGGGCCTAACTACAGAAGAGGCAACAACTTTTGACGGCTTGTCCCTCCCCATAAGGCCGTCAATCGTTGTTGTCGTTGGTCCTGGAAACAGGCGAGTCAGGAAGCCAGAAAATGTGCATCCTGGCTCGCCTGTTTTATTTGGTGTGTTGCATAATCGAACATTTGTTCCATTTCGATACACCACAATGACGGGTGCTAAGTCCTGTCCGAGAAAAAATCTGGAAAATCGCGGTTGGCTCGCAACTCGGACCTTGTGGCTAAGGTTCAATTGAAGCGCCCCAGGTTTTCGCGTTGGGCTATGGAGAACCCTAAAATGGAACGTGTGACAAACGCGTTCCACCATACTCTTCCACTGCAGGATCGTGCCGATGATTCGCATGGCTCAATCACGAAGTTTGACCTGGCTGCTAGCCATGTTCTGCTGGTTAGCTCACGAGGGGCTCAGTGCCACGGAGCCGACGGCTGACACTGGGGCGCCCAACGAGGCATTGGTTGCTCTGATCGATGCAAAAGTCCGCTCCGCGTGGAATGAGAACGACCTTCGCCCTTCGCCAAAGGCGACCGACGCGGAGTGGTGCCGACGTGTTTACCTCGACCTGATTGGCCGCGTGCCGACCGTGGCGGAACTCGATGAGTTCCTCGGTAGCAAGCCGCGATACCGCAAACAGGAGTTGGTCGACCGGTTGCTGGGCAGCAAGTACCAAGATGCCTTCGTCGAGCACTGGACGGCCATTTGGACGAACACGCTCATCGGACGAACTGGCGGGCAGCAGCGCCGCTCACTCACCAGTCGCGCGGGCATGAGCGACTACGTCCGTCAGGCGCTTGCGGCAGCCAAGCCCTATGATGTGCTCACGACCGAACTGCTCACCGCCACCGGCGCTGCGCAGCCCGGCAACAACAGCGGCGACGACAAGTACAACGGTGCCGTCAACTTCTTGATCGAAAAGATGGAAGAAGGTGGCATCCAAGCGACCGCCAAGACCGCTGAGATCTTTTTGGGCATGGCCGTTCAGTGCACGCAGTGCCACAACCATCCGTTTAACGAGTATCGCCAGAATCAATTCTGGGAGATGAACGCGTTCTTTCGCCAAACAAGGACTGAGCGCGAACAAGACCCCAACAACGACAACCGGCGGCTGGGCTATCTGGTTAATCGCGACTACGCCGGCGAGGGTCGTGCGCTCTACCGCGACGCACGCAGCGAGATCTTCCTCGAAGAACGCAACGGCCAGCTGGTCGATCGCGATGCCCAGCAAGTATCCGAAGCACCGATCTATTACGAGCTACGCAATGGCCAGGTAGAAGTTGCCTATCCCGTGTTCATTGATGGCACGGCACTGGAAGATGTCCTAGCCGATCGCAATTCTGAGTTCGGCAACAGCGGCTACCTGGAACACGTCGATCGCCGCCAAGAACTCGCTCGCTTGATCGTCGAGTCGCGGGAGTTCGACCGCGCGATGGTCAATCGGATGTGGGCCCACTTCCTCGGCTACGGATTTACCAAACCAATCCACGACATGGGGCCGCATAACCCACCATCGCACCCCGAGCTACTGGACGAGCTCGGAATCGCGTTCCGCAACTCCGGCTATGACCTGAAGTCTCTGATGCGCTGGATTGTGTTGAGCGAGCCGTACTCGCTGAGCAGCCGCGTCAGCAAAAAGAATCGCCAAGACGATCCGGCACTGGGCGTCGCTCCGCAGTTCAGTCGGTTCTACGTGCGGCAGATGCAAGCCGAGCAGCTTTACGAGTCGCTACTCACCGCGACGCAAGCCGACGAGACGCTCGCCGACGAGCGTCGCGACGCGATGCGCCAGCGTTGGCTGCAGCAGTTCAGCACCGCCTTCGGCACCGACGATGGCGGCGAGGCGTCGACTTTCAACGGCTCGATTCCGCAAACCTTAATGATGATGAACGGCGACTTGGTGCGCCGCGCGTGCAGTACCGACAGCGGCAGTTTCCTCGACCAGGTGGCCAACAATTGGGACCTGTCCAATCGTGAGAAGATCCAATACCTGTACCGGGCGGCACTATCGCGCATGCCTTCCAAGGAAGAAATCAACGTCTGCAACGCACTGCTCGCCTCGCGCCAGGGCGACGTGGTCGGCACGTTGCAAGACATCTGGTGGGCCGTGCTCAACAGTAACGAGTTTATTTTGATTCACTGATCATGTTCCTCTCCGCTGTCGGGAGAGGTTAGGTGAGGGAGAACTACCAGGCGGCTCTCCCCTCCCCTAGCCCCTCCCTGCAAGGGAGGGGAATGGAACCGTTTTCACTTTTCACTCTTCACCTTTCACAATTCAACCGCCATGAACCACTTCAACACCCCCCACGGCATGACCCGTCGGCACTTCCTTTCGCACCTTGCAGGCGCGTCCGCGCTCGCTGTGCCTGCCTGGTCGCTCACGCAATCGATGGTCGCCAACGCCGCGACGCTCAAGAGCAACCACAAGGCGTGCATCTTGCTGTGGATGGGCGGCGCGCCGCCAACGATCGATATGTGGGACATGAAGCCCGGGGCGACCACCGGCGGACCACACAAACCGATCAGCACCACCGGCGCCGGGCAGATCACCGAGTTGCTTCCCAACGTCGCCCAGCAGATGCATCATCTGTCGATCATCCGTTCGATGAGCACGCGCGAGGCCGACCACGAGCGGGGACGTTACTACATGCACACCGGCTTTGTGCCCAATCCCAACGTTGAACATCCTAGTTATGGGTCGGTCATCGCCAAAGAGTTTGAAAGCAAGTTGCAGACGCTTGAGATTCCGCCGTTTGTATCGATCGGCGGCAACAGTGCCGGGCCGGGGTTCCTAGGGATGGCCTACGCCCCGTTTCAAGTCGACTCCAACGGTCGGGTGCGCAACGCGCAGGCGAGTGTCGAGGAAGCGCGCATGATGGACCGCATGCAACTGCTCGGCTTGCTCGAAAAGCGATTCATCCGCGAGAATCGCGGACCGGCCGCCGCCGAACATGCCAAGGTACTCAAGAATACGATGGCGCTACTGACCAGCAGTCAGATGGAAGCCTTCAAGGTACAAAGCGAACCGGAGGCGATGCGTGAGAAGTATGGCAACACCGGCTTTGGACGCGGCTGTCTGATGGCACGCCGTCTGGTGGAAACAGGGGTGCCGTTTGTGGAAGTGAACTCCGGCGGCTGGGACCTGCACCAAGACTGCTTCAATCGCCTGGAGCAGAAGCTGCCCGAAGTCGATCAGGCAATGAGCGCACTGGTCGAAGACCTCGCCGCGCGCGGACTGCTGGAAAACACCGTGGTGCTCTGCATGGGTGAGTTCGGCCGCACGCCGCGCATCAACGGCAACACGGGCCGCGACCACTGGGCCCGCAGCTGGAGCGTGGTCGCCGGGGGCGGCGGCATCGAAGGCGGCCAAGTGATCGGCGCCACCAACGAAGACGGCACCCGCGTGACGACCGAACCCTACAGCGCGGAAGACCTGATGTCGTCGATCTGCCAGGCGATGGGCATCTCGCTCAAAACCACCTACACCGCCGGCAACGGCCGCCCGATGAAGATCGCCGGGGGCGGGAAGGTGATTGGGGAACTGTTTGGATAACCGCGTCCTGCAGTAGCGGCCTTAGGCCTACCAGTTTGAAAAGGCCACAGATGAACACGGATCCACGCGGATGAAAATCTGTGTTAATCCGTGTTCATCTGTGGCCTTTGCTTTTTCCTGGCCCAAGCACGCGTGCGCTCAAACAGCGAGTCGAAAGGCGTTCGCTGTCACTCGGACGAGACACGCACCGGTCCGCTGGAGAACTCGTAAAGCCTCTACTCCCAAACATCCCGTAGATCCGCTGAGCACTGGTAGCGGATGCCCTCGTTGGTGAGGATTTCTTCGGTCGCGGCCTCGATTTCGCTGCGTTGGAACACTAACGATTCGCCGCTGCCGATCATCCGAATCCGAATGAAGTCGTCTTGGCAGTTCTTCAGCAGCATCGCGAACTGTCGAAGGTTCTTGACGGGCTCGTCGTTCATATGAGAGACGACAGCGAATGAGGGATCGCTGTAGCCTTTGGTAACTCGATGGGGAAACAACCGCGAACACACGAAAACTAGCTCTTCGCCTTCAAATGTCGGTTGGTCATAAAGTCTGCCAATTAGTGGGTTTTGCGTATAGCTGAGATAACTGACCCATCTCTGGCTCGAGGCCATCCGTTGGCCGATCTCGTGGTTGGCAGCGCTGAAGACGAGCGGTCCGTAAATGAAGTAGCGAGGATACTCTAGGATCAGATACGGCAAGAGACGCGAAGGTGTGGGAGAAACGGGAACGCTCACTTGCCTTGCTGCCCCCTCTCGCCACACGGTGAGTTCAACATGATTCTGGTTTGCCAACTTTGGGACGTAATACTGGAAACTGAGCCGCAAGTCGTCCTCAACGTCGACGTAGCCTTCGTTATCTATGTTGTGCGGTCCGATGTGTGTGATCACGTCCCACCGCTTGAGTGGATATTCGTCGTTCTCAAGATAGGGCTTGCCGACCACCATGCCCGATTGGCCTTTGGGCAGTGTCAAGAACTCTCGCAACGATGGGTTTTCAAGCGTTGCTACCTCTTGAAACAAGAGCGGTTTGCCGTCGAAGGTGCCGTCGGAAGAATCGTCGAGAAAGCGTTCGATTTCTTCGGTGGGAATGATGTAACCGATATTCTCCCCTTCGGTGATGCGACTAAAGACCAGGCCCACAATCTTGCCGTTTTGAACGGCCGGTCCCCCGCTGTTACCAGAATTGAGGGCGGCATCGATTTGGATTCGTAGCCCGGTGCCCTCAAAATAATAGGATCCGTATTCAATCCGCGAGACGATGCCCTCGGTCACGGAGAGGTCTTTGCCACCGATGGGGTAGCCGTAGGCATTGACCGTGGACTTCACCGCGGGAAGTTCATCACTTAACTCCAAGTGAGGCAAATGTGCCATCTCATCGGGGTCTTCTAATTCCACCAAAGCCAGATCCATCCGCGGGTCGACTGAGATCGCCTTGGCAGGCAGTCGGTCACCCCCCTTCTTCAGCTGGACGAACAGTTGGCTGGCGTATCTCACGACGTGCGCGTTCGTGAGGATGCGATTTCCCTCGATCACCACGCCGCTCGCCGAACCGTCCGAGGGACTCGCCTTGGTCCAAGGACGATAGAAGTCAGGATTCCGTCGCGTAAAATGAAATTGCACGACGGAATCTCGGATCGCATCTTCGGCACTGACGGGCGCGGCGATGATTGTCGCCAGCAACAGATAGAGGGTATAGTTTTTCATGTACGTGAACTCTCCGGCTTGGGTATTTCGACATAGGAGTTTAACACGCAGTGTTGTAGATTCCCAGCCAGTTGCCGTAGCCGTGGGTGTTGCAGCACTCGCTTACGATCAGCATCCGACATGCCCGTTGTCGTTCCTCGGCGTAGGGAAACAGCACGCGCCTATTTCGTGGAATGCCACAGCCGGGACGTAATATTGAAGGTTCCGCCGCTTACAGGCCTGTTGAGGAATCACTTAGCCGGTTATTCGGCAAAACTAAGAGGCATCAAGGGATGCGAGACTCAAATCGAATTGACTATGTTCTCTCCGCGGTTCGCGAAGTTTGGACTCAATATCCCGACATGCGACTCGGCCAGCTTATTGTTAATGCCATCCAGCCGGATCAGCCGAACGCAGACATCTTTCACACTGAGGACTTTCCGCTTGTTAACCAACTTGGTCGGCTTCATCGACAGCTTACAGATTCACCAGCAGAACCGTTGGTTGGATCATGCTCGATTGAAGAACTGAGTCAGGTCACAGGACCAGATTTCCACTTTGAAAGCTTCGACGGTTGGACTCTGGCCGTTAACGTATCAGTCACGGACTATCCTCATTCTTGGTATGCCAAGATCAAGTTCGATGGCGTCTCATTCATCGATTGCCCTTGTGATTTTTCACACGCCACGTTCCGTCGAGCAAAAGAGGTGGAACGCAATTCCATCAGCGAACGCATTCCACTCGACGCCGATGATACGATCGTTGCCATAGACGCCGAGACACTGGCAAGCATGGATCAACAAACTTTTTTCATCGTCTGTGAGAATGTGTCGATCACTCAGAAATCCGCAGGACCAATAGGTGGCACCCTTTAGTGCAGCCTTCACTCACACCGGGTGCCACTGCTGGCTTGCCCAGCAGTGCAAACCCTGGGAAGGCAAACCATCTCGAACTAACCTAACTTACGCTCCGATCCGTCAATAACTGGTGACATCAGCGGAACCGCCAAACCAATCGAGCGGAACCGCAGACAACGTCGGCAGCAATGGGTCTTCCAACCGTCCGTCGGAATGATACCAGCGTGCGCTCGACCAACGGTAATCGACCACTCGATCGACGAGCCCGCGACGAACTGGATTCATATGAATGTAATCGATTGCCGCGTGAAGAGCTTTCGCGGACCAAATGTTTCGGTCGTAACCCGGCCCTTCCTGCCAAAAACGGAACGTAGCTTTGCCGGGACGCTGACGAATCGACAACTGGTCAGCTAGTGGATCGTTTAACTCGATCATTCTCTGCTTGACTCGAAAGCTGAAGGGCCGCTTAATGGCAAACAGGAGATCCTTGATTTTCGGATCTTTAGCAACCGGATAGACAAGCAAGTGCACGTGCTCGGGCATGTACACGAATGCCGTTAACCTCCAGTGATGATTCCGCATGGCCCGATCGATCGCCTGGCTAAGCTGTTCCCGTCGCCAATCGTTTTCCAACAGTTGTCGTCGCTGGTAGCACGAAAATGTTAGTTCGTGAATTTCGCCACGCTTGTCGAAGTGGCGTACTCGTTTCCGGTGTGACTTGGGAATGGTCATGCCAGGATTGTAACAGTAGAGCTATGCATGTAGCAAAGTTCACTGGTAGTTCTCACTGCTGGACGAGCCAGCAGTGGCACCCTTTGGTGCAGACTCTCCAATCGGATTGTTCATCGATTCGCAATTCGAATCGAAACGACAGCCCTCCTCGCTGGCCCAAAATTAGTTGATGAATTTGGGCCACCAGTTCAGTTAGAATGGCGGTGCCTTGCAATAGGTCACACGCTCTTTGGCAACTTGATAAGAACTGTTTCGACACGATGACGTTGTGCGTCGAGTGGCTGTTTCCGCAGGCTGAGAATTTTTAGGACACTGTGGTCAAAAAGTCGACACGCATGCAAACGCTTCACCAGCAACGACTTAAGGGGATCTTGGAAATTGCTTTTTCAGACACACTCGGGCACCAAATTCCGGAAAGTCTGCCCAGTTTTCACCGAGGAGAATTCCTAACCCATGGAAGACGTGCGAGTTACGAGCTTTGCTCGCACACAGAGAGCGGGATTTTTGCGACACAAACGCGTTGTGGCTTTCTGTGTAGCAAAAC
This sequence comes from Bythopirellula sp., assembly GCA_965228965.1. Lineage (GTDB taxonomy): Bacteria > Planctomycetota > Planctomycetia > Pirellulales > Lacipirellulaceae > Bythopirellula. The sequence continues at coordinate 1,306,464 of OZ245849.1, read as the reverse complement.
CCCAACCGAGGGGCGACGATGATGATCGCCACAGGTGCTGCGAGACTCCGTCGCGGCGGGTCGAGCTCACCGGAACAGCTGTGGGGCTCGCCGGAATTGCGTGCGCTTACTCCAGCCAACGATCTTTGACAGTTCGAAATTCCATGTCTCGCTGACAGGAGTATTAATCTTCAGTAGTTGCTTCCGCTGCTCCAATGCCACTGCGGGATCGGGGGAATTGCTCGCGCGGAGGTAGCAACTTAGCCAGATCCGAGTGACTTAGTTAAAGAAATTTGCACATGACGAGACTCAATCTGCCGCATCGATTCTGATAAACTCAACCTGCTAGACTTTAGCGGCTAACAACAGCCGCAATGGACGCGATTGCTTTGCATCCTGCATTCTGGTGAGAGACATACCCTATGTCCGCGTCGCTTGAACGTGAGAATCTATACAGCGCGGTGATGGCAGTCCAGTTAGGGATTGTTTCGCTAGACGATGTCATCGCGCTACTCCAAGATGTCGAAAATCGCGATAAGCCGCTCGGAGAGTTGCTCCAAACGCAACAAAAACTGGCACCCGATCAGTTGCGAATGCTGACTAGCGTGCTCGAATTGCATCGGAGCGCACATGGGGGCGACGTGGAACGCTGCCTGATGTCGCTTGTGGTCAACGATAGTGCCAAGAGTATCGTCGACGAGTTGACACCACACGGCCACGACGTGACCGTTGAGTTTAGCCCAGCAAGCGACCCTTCGACGCACCACTATGATCCGCTGACCAGGGTCACTGCCTCGGGCCAGCGCTACCGCAAGCTGCTAGCCCACGCCAAGGGCGGCTTGGGCGAGGTTTCCGTTGCTCGCGATGATCAACTCAAGCGGGAAGTGGCCCTAAAAGAGCTCCAAGAACAGCATGCTGATGACCCCATCAAACAGCAACGCTTTCTGCTCGAAGGTGAGGTGACGGGTGCCCTGGAGCACCCCGGGATTGTGCCCGTTTATTCCCTAGGATTCGATGCCCAGGCGCGGCCCTTCTATGCGATGCGCTTCATTCGGGGACAAACTCTCCAGGAAGCGATTAATCAATACCACCAATCGGTACCTGAGGCTTCGCTGTTTGATCGCAATTCACTGAAATTCCGCCGGCTGCTCATGCGTCTGGTCGACGTGTGCAACGCGATTGAGTACGCGCACAGCCGTGGAGTGCTGCACCGCGACATCAAACCCAGCAACGTGATGCTCGGCAAGTACGGGGAAACGTATGTTGTCGACTGGGGAATGGCTCGTGTGCAGCACGCCTACGAACGGATTCCTGAATCGCGGAGCGAGAGTCCGTTGTTAACGGCTGAATTAAGCGGCTCGTCGGACACCCAGATGGGCAGCGCGATGGGAACTCCCGCGTTCATGAGCCCAGAGCAAGCGGCCGGGGCGTTGGATAGAATTGGAGTGCGCTCCGATGTTTACAGTTTGGGTGCTTCGCTCTATACGCTGTTATGCAACAGACCGCCATTTGAGAAAGACGACCTGCTTACCATTCTGCGGAAGGTCCAGGAGGGCGAATTTGAACAGCCTCGGCTACGCATGCCGCGCCTGCCCAAGAAACTGGAGGCTATCTGTCTGAAGGCGATGGCCCTGGAACCCGCAGATCGGTACTCCAGTGCGGCAGGCCTTGCCCAGGATCTGGAGAATTGGCTGGGAGACGAGCCAATTCTCGCCAGTCCCGACACCTGGACTGAAAGAACGTTTCGCTTTGTGCGTCGGCATCGCACTTGGGCGCTGGCGGGAGGAACCGCGGCGATTCTGATGGCCTTAACGGCTACCGTCGCGGCGCTGATGATTAATCGAGCGCGCTCTCAAGCCGAGCTGCTCGCCGAACAGAACTCGCAACTTGCGGTCGCGGAGGCGACGTCGCGTCAGCAGGCAGAGCAAAGATTCTTCGAGGCGAGAGAAACAGTCGATACGTGGCTGACGGGTTTCACCGAAGCATTGCGAAACTACCCGGGCGCATCCGGATTTCGTCAGCACATGTTGGAGCGCGCCGTCAAGGAGTACGAGAGCTTTGCCGATCAGATCGGCGACGACGAAGCCGTGCAGCTTGAACGCGGCAGAACGCTGCTTCGTCTCGGCGACCTGCAGCGTCAGTTGGCCCGCTCCGAGCAAGCGACGAAGTCTTATCGGCAAGCGATCAGCGTATTGACTGACTACGCCGAGCAGGCTCGAAGCGAGGACAATCTTCGCTCCGTAAACCTTGTGATCGCCAAAGCTCATGGAAGGCTGGCGCTGTCAGAAAACGACCAGGCGGATACAACGCTGGCACGCAAGTCATTCGAAGAGGCGTTGCAACTCGCCGGGCAGCTTTCCAACTCCAGCCAGACAGATCACGAGGTGGCAACACTCGAGTCGTCGCTCCGCGTTAACTTCGGCCAATTCCAGCTCCAGCAAGATCAAATTGATCAGGCACAGCGTCAATTCACAGCTGCCATCCAGCAGTTGGAAGCGGCGATCAAACGAGAGCCTGACGTGCTACTGCTACGTGTTAATTTGGCTGCGGCGCGAATTGGTTGGGGACAGTCGCAGTTGCTGCGGGGCGATGCGACCAGCGCGAGACTGCAATTCTCCAATGCGCTATCGGTCTACCGTGCGATCAGTGAACTGCATCCCGAGGAGCCAAAGTACTTGGAACGCGTTGCCATGGCGAGCCTCTATTTGGCGAGTGCGGAGCGTCGCTTGGGCGAACTTGCGAACGAGGCCCAATCATACCAACAGGCAATTGAAGTCTACGAGCAACTCATTCGCGAATTACCCGGCGCGATTGTCTATCAAGAAAACCTCGCGCTAACTTATACCGATTTGGGACAGTTGCAACTGGGCCTCAACAAGCCTGCGCAGGCAATCGAAACTCTGCGAGAGGCGAAGCGGTTGCTTACCTTGTTAGCGCAAACGAATCCCTCCATTCCGCGGTTTCATGAGGGGCGTGCCATTGCTGCCGACAATCTGGCGCAAGCGCTCACGGTGCGCGCTGCGTATCAGGAAGCTTTGGGCGAGAGCAAGCAAGCGGTACAGATTTTTGAGCAACTCGGCAGAGCGTACCCAGACATTCCCGCCTATGCGGAAAGATTGGCCGTGGCCGAGAGTCATTTGGCCCAGATTTGGTATCGACTCGAAGAGTATGACTCGAGTGAGCGCACTGTCGCCGCGGCCGGCAGGCGATTGACCGGCCTCGTAAACGACCACACCGAATCGGTCAGTCATCGCTATTTCCTCGCACTCGTGCAAGCGATTCAAGGGGATCTGCTCTGGCAACGAAACGACACTGAAGCAGCATCGACCGCTTATCGGGACGCGGCTTCGCATTGGAAGCTACTCATGGAAGTTACCAACGATCCCGCTTATTTGAATGATGCCGCCTGGTTCTTCGCCAGCTGTGCGGATCACACGGTACGAGACACGTCGATTGCTTTGTCCGCTGCAGAGCTTGCTACCAAAGCGGCCCCTAGTAATGAGCGGTTTCGAGATACGAAGGCGTTGGTACTATTTCGCAAAGGCCGTTTCGATGCCTGCTTGCAACTGCTGGCACCTGATGATGATCTGTCGTCGCTCGAGCACGGTCGCAGCATGTTGATTGCCGCGATGGCGATGCACAAAGCGGGCGACCAAACCGCTGCCCAGGATCAACTTCGTGCTGCTCAGGAATGGATCCGAGAGAATCAGCCTGGCGATTGGGAACTGACCGTGTTGGAACTCGAATGCCGTCGCATTCTGGAGGGCACGGATGCGGGGTAGTCGTTCGCGGCAAGAGAAGCAGTGCTAGCGGTGCTTGTCACCGTGCGGTTGCCCTCAAGACGCTCGGCAAGTTTACCGATTATTCCGACTAGGGAAGCGAGCCATTCGCTAGCGGATCTCATCTTGCGCTCGCGTACGACAATCAAGTCGGCGGCTTCCGTTTTCGACAGACGACATCATCAATCATTCGTCGGTGCACGGGGGGTGCAATGACGCGACAATACCTGCGCCGCGCGGTTTGCATTGCCGCGATGCTCTGCTGTTGGTCATGCGACTTCGCGATTGCGTCCAGTCGCGAACCAGCAACCGGTTCAATCTCCGACAACTACGACGCAGATCAATCTGATGGCTACATTCTCGTCAGCGACTTTAGCATGGCGATGGGACTGGTTGAACCTACACAGTTTCAGAGTCCTGCGCTGCCTAGTGCGGAAGCCAATGCGCCCGTGCCACTGCCTTCCAGCGCCATCGGAGCAAATCAGGAGTTGTTCAGCTCTTTTGGAGTCCAACGACCCAGTCTAGCCCTCCCGGGAACGGTTAACTACGCGAACCTCGCGAGCGCAAACAGCGTGTTGGGTGCCGAGTCCTTCATTCGATCGACGACCGATACGGGCGACTTACTGGGCACATCGCCATCGGTGTTGAACACCGGTGTGCAGCGACGCAACCCGATCGTTACCGACCCACGAGTACGCGGCAGTCGAGTCGGGAGTCTAGCCGCCTCAGGTTCGCACTGGGTGCCAGCGCGGATTGATTTGGACACGGTACTCAGCAAGATCGACTCGCGAATCATCGAGCAGACCACGATTATCCCAGGACCGTACAGTGCCTTATATGGCCCAGGCTTTGAATTTATGGACGTCGCGCTGTTGCGGGCTCCTCGCTACGCAAGCGGTCCTGAGTACCACGGTCAATCGATCGTCGATTTTAGTACGAATGGGGAGCAATGGTATGGCAGGCAGCGTGCTTGGGGCGGCGCTAGTAATTGGGGCTTCCGCGCGAGTTACGGGCATACAACTGGCAACGACTATGTGACCGGCGATGGTGACGGGATCCCGTCCAGCTTCAAGTCTCGTGATGTATTCGCAGCGATCGGCGGCGAAGTTAACGAATACGATTCGCTGGACGCCTCCTACATTCGTCTTGATCAAACCGACGTGGAGTTGCCTGGACAAGCTTTCGATATCGATTTCCTGGTTACCGATGGCTACGACATCGCCTACGTGATGCGTGATCACTACTACTTTGACCGGTTGGTTCTCGACTCGTGGTACAACTTAACGCGATTCGAAGGCAGTGCGCAGCGGTCTGGCAAGCGTCGTCAGTTTCCCTTCTTGGATTTCCTCCGGTTCATCGGCAATACTGACGTCGAATCGATGTCGACGGGCTACCGAGCTGCCTTCAGTTGGGACGGTACGAATGACGAGTTGCTAACCGCGGGAGCCGACCTGCGCTATGTAAGACAGGAACTCAACGAAATCACGAGCGGTGTGCTCGGGTTCCAGGTGTGGACGGACGCAAATTCTCCGATTCCGCGTTCGCACGCCTCCAATCCTGGGCTGTTCGTCGAGTTCGCTAAACCGGTGAATGAGCGCACGACCGTGACGACCGGAGCACGAATTGACTGGGTCGGCACCAACATCGAAGCAACTACCGATGAACTATCGAGTGTGGGCACGATCGAAGTGCCTGCTGCCGATATCCTGGGCAGCGATGTGTTCGATCAGAACGACCTGCTAGGCTCAGGATTCGTATCGGTCAACCGTCAGCTGAACCAGGAGTGGTCCGCCGGGGCGAGTGTTGGCTATGCCGAACGCGCACCAAACCTCACCGAGCGATATGCGGTACAGCCCTTCATGTTTCTCTTACAGAACGGTCTCAATACGGTGACCGGCGATCCGCTCCTCGATAAGGAACGCAGGATCCAGATGGATGTTCGCCTCACACGTAGCGGCGAGCGCTGGCGTAGTAGAGTGGTTGCCTACAACGTTTGGGCATTCGACTATATCACGTTCGAAAACCTGCGAGTCGTACCTGGTCCCCCAGTGGGTGACCCAGAGCAAGTGAACCTGAAGTATGTCAACACCGAGCGGGCGCTCCTCTGGGGCTGCGAAGCTCAACTAGAATGTGATGCCAACGATTGGTTGAGCCCCTTTGCAACGGTCCGATATGTCGAAGGCGACGATCGGACGCGCAATGGCACCTTCGCTACGAGGGAGGCGACATCAAGCTCCCCCAGCATGCGAGTTCCCGGTATGGTGCGCGGAGCATTTAGTGGCGTCACTGGCGCAGGTGTCGAACCTTTGCCGAGCATCCTTCCGCTGGAATCTCGGATTGGATTGCGCCTGAGCCCGCCCGACGACGTCGCCAATTGGGGAATCGAGTTCTACGCCCGCGTTGTCGACAACCAGAATCGTGTTGCCGCCTCGCTGTTGGAATCACCGACGCCTGGCTTCACAACCTATGACATCCGCACGTTCTGGCGGGCCGCCGACGGACTTCAACTTGTTGCGGGAGTCGAGAACTTCACCGACAAGAACTATCGAGAACACCTCGACTTTCGATCGCAAAGCGGGATCGCTGTTTTTCAACCAGGGATCAACTTCTATTTCGGCAGCGAGCTGACGTACTAGATCGTCGAAGTCGACACGGGTGTTCGCAAGGTAGTCAAACGAGAACCTCCCGAAAGTCGACGAACGGAAGTTCTCTTCCTTCCATTTGTGAGCTCGTGCGGATTGCCGCTGCTGTGCTGACGAGCTGACCCGAGTCGAGCGCCGCCCACGCTACGATTCTGGTGTCGCTGTAACGTGTTTCCCAGGTCGACAGCAGCCAATATTCTGGATTTCCGCAGTCAACGCAGCTATACTGCGCGACTGGGCGTTGCCCAACCCGCCACGCTTCTCTTGTCTGGACACCGTTGGGGAGACATTAAGGATGGCACCTCAAAAGAAACGCTGGCGCAATCGGTCCGTTGAAGTGACGGGTTCAACCCAAACGCGTCAACTGCACATCGAGCAACTGGAAGCCCGTCTGGTTCTGTCCAGCTCTTCGTTGACGACGTACGACCAAGTTAGCCCCCAATGGTTTGGACAGGCTGAGGAATCCCCGATCGGCGCGCTGGGTGACGTTGGTGCGAATGACCCGGAAACCACGAGCGAGTCCACGTCGACCGACCGTTGGATTATCCGACTCACACCCGAAGCGATTGCCCAGAGCACATCGATCTCCGACGTGATGGCATTGTTCGACGACGACAATGCTCCGGTCCAGGTGACGCGCGGATTGGGTTTGCCCGGACAACTGTTGGTCGCGACACCAACGACTCATCGCACAGAGGCACAAGCTTGGTTGTCTACCTCTGAGCTGTTGGCTTACTTCGAGCGTGATACCACACTCACCGCACAAGCGACACCTAGCGACCCTTCGTACCAGAGTGATCTGCTGGTGGGCTTGAACAACGAAGGATTAGAAGGCGGTGTACCAGGCGCTGACATTGATGCGGCACTGGCATGGGACATCACCACTGGCAGTCCTGAGATCGTCGCAGCGGTGCTCGATACTGGCATCGATCTCAACCATCAGGATTTGGCGAACAACATTTGGATCAATCCGGGTGAGATTCCTGCTGGGATCGTGGATACCGATGCCGACATGGTCATCACGTTTGCGGACCTGCAGCTCGACGGGGCGAACGCCAGTGAGGTCGTGGACTCCAACCTCGACAATGTCATCGATGCGAGTGATCTGTTGCTCGACCCCAATTGGGTCGACAGCGTGGACAACGATGGCAATGGCTTCGTGGATGATCTATTCGGCTGGGACTTTCGCAACGAAGATAACAGTCCGATGGACGACCATGGCCACGGCACCCACGTCGCTGGGACTCTGGGTGCGGTAGGGAACAACGGCATCGATGTCACAGGTGTGGCGTGGGACACCTCGATCATGCCGCTCAAGTTCCTCGGCGAGAACAATGTTGGATTCACTTCGGATGCGATCGAAGCGATCAACTACGCAACGATGATGAGAACGCGGTCGGTTGATCCGGTTAATTTGCGCGTGATGAACAATAGTTGGGGTGGAAACACCTTCAACTTTGCATTGCAACAAGCAATTGCGGCTAGTGACGCGGCGGACATATTTTTCGTGGCAGCAGCAGGTAACGGCAACATTTTCGGCGGCGTGGACAATGACAATCTGCCCTTTTATCCGGCCAACTATGGATTTGACTCGATCATCAGCGTGGCCGCCTCTGATCGAATCGATGGAATTGCGCGGTTTAGTAACTTCGGTGAGACCACGGTAGACATTGCAGCGCCGGGCGTCGGGATCCTGAGTACGGAAATCGGAGATGTCACCGGAGTGCGAAGCGGCACGAGTATGGCGGCCCCACACGTCGCGGGTGTCGCAGCCCTGTTGTATTCGCAGAACGAGGGCGCAACGTCGGCCGAAGTGAAGGCCGCAATCTTATCAGGTGCAGAGTCGCTGCCGGTATTTCAAGACAAGGTCGTGTCGGATGGCAGGCTTAGCGCCCTAGGGGCGCTACAAACCGATACGTTCGCGCCCCAACCAACGCTGAACAGCGCACTCGATATCACGCTCACAGGGACGACTCCGCAGACGATCACGATCGAATACAGGGATACAACGGGCGTGGACGTAAGCACGCTCGACGACCTGGATGTCATCGTCACGAGGCTCGATGGGAGCGGTGTGACGTTTACCGCGACTTTTGCCTCAGTTGATGTTGGCAGCAACGGTCCCGTACGCGTAGCGCAGTACGAAATGCAACCACCTGGAGGCACGTGGGATACGCTAGACAACGGCGACTACGAGATAGCGCTGGTTTCAGGTCAAGTAAGCGACACCGAGGGCAATTTGTCAGCTGGCACGGTCATCGGTTCGTTCGCCGTTGACCTCAGCAATCCGGGTGAGTTCTTCGTCGATGCATTCGCCGACACGGTCGACGCAAATCCAGGGGATGGAAACGCCGTTGATGCGTCGGGAGCAACTACCCTCCGCGCCGCAATCCAAGAGTCGAATGCTCAAGTAGGTGACAACACCATTTTTCTCGCGTCCGGCACCTTTTCGCTCAGCCTTGGCGGGGCTAGCGAAGACTTGGCTGCGACGGGCGACTTGGATATCACCGATACGGTTGGAACGCTGACCATCGTCGGGGCTGGGGCGGACCAGACCATCATCGACGCTGCGAGCCTCGATCGAGTGTTCGATCTGCGTCCAGGCGTGACAGTCGTCCTGTCGGGAGTGACCATTTCCGGTGGCATGGTCACTGGCGATGGCGGTGCGCTGCTGGTCGACGGCGCGTCTTTGACGCTAAGTGATAGCGCAGTCGTCAGTAGCCAGGCGAGTGGACTGGGGGGTGGAATTGCGGTTGCCGTCGGCGGCGATGTCGAAATTTCACGTACCACGCTGTCTGGCAATCAGGCGGGGACGGACGGTGGTGCAATTGCCAGTGTGTCTACGCTGCTGCTCACGAATACCACGGTTTCGACGAACACGGCAACTGGCGACGGTGGCGGGCTCCATATGTCTGCCGGTTCCGCAACCGTAGTGAGTTCCACTTTCACACTCAACGACGCGCAGACGGGCGGAGGAATCCGCCATGCCGGCGGTGTTGCGAGCTTGCACAATACGATCGTCGCGGCCAACACGGCAGCAACTGATCCGGACGTGGCGGGAGCATTTACGTCCCTAAACAACAATCTGATCGGCGACGGGGGTTCAGCAACGGGGTTCGGAGTAGGAACAGGCGACTTGGTTGGATCGAACGGATCAGAAATCGATCCGCTGTTATCGCCCCTGCAAGACAACACGGGTACGACGCTCACCCATGTGCCGTTGCCAGGCAGCCCGGCGATTGATGCCGGTGACGATATTGGTGCGCCGGCCACCGATCAACGTCTGGTGGCGCGTCCACAAGACGGCAATGACGATTCCACTACGCAAGTCGACATCGGGGCAGTCGAACGATTCTACGGCACGATCAGCGGTGTGCATTTTCACGATCTTGATGGCAATAGTGTACAAGACGGCGGCGAACCGCCGCTGGAAGGATGGACGATCTATGTCGACGTGAACGACAACGGGCAATTCGACGCGGGCGAGCCGTCGGCCGTAACAGCCAGCGATGGCAGCTACACGATCGGTGGGGTCGTGCCGGGGCTGACCTACAGTGTGCGCCTTATCTTGCAGGACGGATGGGAGCAGACGAGCCCTGATGTGTCAGCCACCGCGCTGCTGGTGACCAACACCAACGACAGCGGGGCTGGTTCACTGCGTCAGGCGATCATCGATGCAAACAACAATCCCGGACTCGATGTGATCGAGTTTGCGATTGGCGGAGCGGGTCCGCACACTATCCAGCCGTTGACGCAGCTCCCCACGATTTCCGATCCTTTGACCATCGATGGCTACTCGCAGTCGGGTGCCAGTCCGAATACGAATCTGATCGATCAGGCCAGCAACGCCGTCTTGATGATCGAACTGGACGGAACCAATGCGGGTGCGAACGCCGACGGATTGTTCATCGATGCCGGTGGCAGCAAGATCCGTGGTTTGGTGATCAATCGTTTCGAAGGTCAGGCGATCGACATACGTGTCGGTGCCGGTAACGTCCTGGAAGGAAACTTCTTGGGCACCGATATTAGCGGATCGTCTCACCCCGGTGGAACACAACAAGGTCTGTCGATTCAATCCGACAACAATCTGCTGGGGGGCCCATCTCCGGACGCACGCAACATCATCTCAGGCAGCAGCCTGGCAAACATATCGGTAGGCGGCAATAACAATCGAATTCAGGGAAATTTCATTGGGACAGATCTAACGGGCACCCAGGCAGTGACGTCGCTGGGCTTCGGAGTGCACATCGCCAGCGGAACGCTGAATTTCGTGGGGACCGATGGCAACGGCATCAATGACCAGCAGGAGCGCAATCTGATTTCCGGTAATGCGGCGGGAGTCTTCGTATCTGCCAACGGCAACACCATTGCTGGAAACTTTATTGGTACCGATCTCACGGGTTCCACAATCATCGGAACGGGAAATCAGAGCCGAGGCGTCAGGATCCTCGGCGATAACAATCGCATTGGTACCGACGGTGATGGTGTCTCCGACAATGTCGAAGGGAATCTCATCTCGGGTGGCTTTGGTGGCTCCGGTACCCCAAATGCGACGCATGCCGTCGACCTAGACGGTGACAACAATACCCTGGCAGGGAATCGAATCGGCACCGACGTTACCGGATTGGTCGCACTGGGCAATCTCGGCGCGGGCGTTTTGCTGAACGGCACGGGCAACCGAATTGGTACCGATGCGGACGGCACGTCGGACACAGAAGAGCGGAACATCGTCTCTGGAAATGGTCGCGAAGGCATTCGCATGACGTCCGGCGGCAACAATATTGTGGCAGGCAACTTTATCGGCGTCGATGCAACCGGAACCGGGGCGATGGGCAATGGCGCCTCGGGGATCTTCACTGGTGTGGTGGTATCCGGCTCGGGGAATCGGATCGGATCCGACGTGGATGGAACGCGCGACAACGTTGAGGCGAATATCATCGCGTATAACACGCAGCAGGGAATTCGTCTCGATGGGACTGGGACTGGGAATCTGTTCCGGCTCAATCAGATCTTCGCCAGCGATACCAATGGGGGCATTCCCATCGATCTGGGGGACAACGGCGTCACGAACAACGATCTGAACGATGTGGATACGGGACCGAATAATCTACAAAACTATCCGGTGTTCTCGTCAGCCCGTACCGACGGGGTAGATACTCAAATCGTTGGCACAATCAACAGCGCAGCGGATACCACCTTTGCAATCGATTTCTACGCCAACTCTTCAGCCAACGCCGCTGGGCATGGCGAAGCCGAACGGTTCCTTGCATCCAGGGATGTTACCACCGACAGTTCAGGTAACGCCAGCTTCGATCTGCTATTGCCTGCAGGCACAGTGTTAGGGGAATTCATTTCCGCGACGGCTACTGATCCTGGTGGAAACACTTCTGAGTTTGCGGCGGCCATTGCCGTTGCGGGTCCCATCAATTTGGTGGTCAACAGCACGAGCGACTCACTCGATGTCACTCCGGGGGATGGAATTGTCGAAGACAATGCGGGAAATGCAACCTTGCGTGCCGCCGTGATGGAAGCCAACGCGCTGCCCGGCGACGACACCATTCAGCTGTCAGCCGGCACCTATGGACTAACGATTGCCGGCACCGGTGAAGACGCAACACTCACCGGTGATCTCGACGTGACTAGTGTCATCACCATTGTCGGAGCCGGTCCGGGCGTCACCACAATTGACGCCAACACGCTCGATCGCCTATTTGACGTCCGGGCGGGCGGAACGCTCACACTTCAAAACCTGACACTTACGGATGGATCTGTCGCCGACGGTGGTGCCATCAAGGTCGGCAACGGCCAGACTTTGGTTTTGAATACTGTGGAGGTAGTGGGCAACAGTTCGGTCGGAGGGCCAGGCGGAGCCATCAGTGGCTTTCGATCGACCATAGATATTTCGAATAGCACTTTCGAGAACAATTCCTCCGACCAGTTTGGCGGAGCAATTAGCCTTGATGGTGGCGAACTAATCATTTCAGGAAGCGTCTTTCGAACGAATCAGGCACCGTATGGTGCGGCGCTCGACATCGACGATTCCACCTCGCCAGTCGTGACGATCACCGGTAGCACGTTTGATGGCAACATCAACACCGACGCGGGGCAGCGCACTATCCTGGTATTCAACCCCAGTGGCCCGGTTACGCTGTCCGACTCGTCGATCATCAACAGCACGGGCGGCGGAATCAGCGTCGGTGGCGCTTCAGGCGCGTTGACGATCACGCGGAGCATCATCTCCGGCAACATCGGTGGGGGTGGTATCGAAGCCAATCGACCGGCAACGATCATCGATTCGACAATCTCCGGCAATTCAGGTGGCTTTGGCGGAGGTATTCGCACGCAGAATCACCTGGCAACCATCAGCGGCAGCACGATCTCAGGCAACACGGCTACGACCTATGGCGGCGGGATCATGGCCAGTGGGCCGCTGATCATCACCAACAGCACCTTCTCAGGCAACCAATCCAACGGCCCAGGCGGTGCGATCAAAATTAACTCCGACGATGTCACGCTCACCAACGTTACCATCACCGAGAACACGGCGACCACGGGCGGCGGCATCTCGACCGGCAGTGGTGCCTTTACGCTAGTCAACACGATTGTCGCCGGCAACACCGGCACGGCAAGCGACGCCGATGTGGTTGGTCCGTTCACTTCCGGTGGCAGCAACCTAATCGGCGATATCGGTTCGGCGACGGGGCTTACCGATGGCGTGAACGGCGACATTGTCGGCGACAGCGCGGGGAGCGGCGTAGTCAACGCGATGTTGGGGCCGTTAACTGACAACGGCGGTCGAACTGAAACCCACCTTCCGCTGACGGGCAGCCCAGCAATCGATGCGGGCACAAGTAATGGTGCTCCAGCTGACGACCAACGTCGCAATCCACGACCACTCGACGGAGACGATGATGGGCTCGCACAGTTCGACATCGGTGCCGTTGAGGTGTTCGATGGTTTTATTGTGAACACCACTTCCGACACGCCCGACGTCAACCTCGGCGATGGAGTTGCGTCGGATGTTTCTGGCAACACAAGTTTGCGTGCGGCAATCATGGAGGCCAACGCGCTGGGCGGCACGCACAAGATTCTATTGAGTGCTGAGACCTACGCGCTGTCGATTGCCGGGGCAAGCGAAGACTTAGCTGCAACGGGTGACCTCGATATTACGGCCAATATCGAGTTCATCGGTGCAGGCGCTTCATCAACGACTATCGATGCAGCGGGCCTCGATCGCGTGTTTGAAGTTCTGAATAGCGCAATCGTTGACTTCAGTGGCCTAACGGTTACGGGCGGAAGCGCGGACGATGGCGGTGGATTGCTGATTCATAGCGGAACCGTGACGATTGTTGATTCGACTTTCAGTATGAACAACGCCACGAGTAGAGGTGGCGGCATCTCCATCTCTGGCGGTCTGACTTCACTGACTCGAGTCGATATTCGCAACAACACGTCGACCAACATCGGCGGTGGTCTTCACAACGATTTTTCGGCCCAGACGACAATCGTTGAAAGCACTATCGACAACAACATGGCTCTTAGTGGTGGTGGCATAAGCGTCAATTCTGGGACGGTCGAAGTGACAGCGAGTACGATTTCCAACAATTCGACAACGAGCACCGGCGGCGGCGTCTTTCTCAACGGCGCAACCACCCTCACGTTGGACAATAGCACGGTATCGGGAAATTCTTCGACTCAAGGCGGCGGTTTTAGTGTCCAGGGCACCTTGATCGCGACGAGTAGCACGATAACCGCCAATTCGGCGACCGGTGCCGGTGGAGGCATCGAACGACTTGACGTCGGTGCGAGCGTGTCACTGCAGAATACGATTGTCGCAGCGAACACCGGTTCGAGTGGAGCGGACCTGGCGGGACTCAACTTCACTTCGCTGGGCAACAACTTGATCGGCGACATCGGCACGGCCACGGGTCTTAGCGACGGAGTGAACGGCGACTTGGTCGGTGACAGCGCAGGCAGCGGCGTTATTGATCCGCTGCTAGGTCCGCTCGCCGACAACGGCGGTACGACGTTGACCCATACTCCGCTTGCCGGCAGCCCAGCGATTGACGCAGGTGGCAGCGCCGGTTCTCTGGTCACCGATCAGCGCGGAGCTCCCCGCGTTTTAGACGGCAATGGCGATCAGGCGGCAACGATCGATATTGGTGCCGTGGAGTTTGTCGCCGGTTTTCTGGTCAACAGCACGCTGGACACCGTCGATGCTAACCCGGGCGACGGTGTGGCTCAGGACGGCGCAGGCAACACTAGTTTGCGCGCCGCCATCATGGAAGCCAACGCCCTGGGTGGATCGCACTCGATCATCCTGGCGTCTGGCACGTATACGCTGACGATCCTGGGCGTCGGGGAAGACCTTGCTGCTACCGGTGACTTGGATGTCACCGCGGAGATCACGATTGTCGGGAATGGTGCCGATCAAACGACCATTGATGCGGCGCAGATCGACCGGGTGTTCGATGTGCGCAGTGGGGGAAGTCTTACGCTGTCGAGCGTTACGGTTACGGGTGGCGCAACCGTTACCGAAGGTGGCGGCGTTCGCAATCTCGGCACACTTCAACTTCTGGCGTCGTCTGTTCGCGACAATCTGGCGTCTGCCAGCGCTGGATTTCTAACGGATGCCTCCGCTGAGTTCCTGATTAATACCAGTGACGCGGGCATGGAGTACAACCCGGACGTCGCTACAAACGACGCTGGCCAGACCGTAGTTACCTGGACCAGCTTCGAGAACGATGCTCCCGATCAGCGTTCCATTCGTGCGCAGCGTTATGATGCAACTGGGCAATCTGTGGGTTCAGAAATCATTGTCTCGCCTGCGACTGGCACGAAAGAAGATCAACGCGTGGCGATCGACGATTCCGGTCGATTTGCTGTGGTCTGGTACGGAATTGATGCGGAAGGCGATGGCGACGGTGCTGGGATATTGTTGCAGCGCTATGATGCCGGTGGCACGCCCCTCGGTGCGCCTACTCAGGTCAACACGACCTCGGTCGGCGATCAGACGCGGCCAACGATTAGCATGGCAGCTGATGGAAAGTTTGTCGTCGTTTGGGTTGATCGAGATGGTGGAGCCAGTGCTACGTACGATGTGTTTGCCAGGCGATACGACTCAAATGGGAATCCTCTGGGCAGTGAGTTCTTGATCAACTCAACTACAACCAATATGCAGGTAAGCCCAGATGTAGCTATGGCCGATGACGGCAGCTTTTACGTCAGTTGGCAGAGTCATTCAGGACTTACAACGAGTGATCCCATCGACGCGATCTACGTCTCTCGTTTCGATGCGTCCGGCAGTCTGCTGGGAGGCATCAACGCTGAAATCACAGTCAATACATCTCCAGTAGAAACATTGGCTGGCTTGCCGTATCAGGCGTTCTCAAATGTCGCTGCTACCGACGATGGATTCTTAGTTATCTGGGAGAGTGCACCTGCCGGGGGAAATGGCTTTGATGTGCTGGGACAGCGTTTCGACTTGATGGGTAACCCAGTGGGCGGTGAAATCGTGGTGGTTTCTACCACAGCGCAGAAAAATACGGTCCCGCACCTGACGGCGCTCGATGATGGAGGGTTTCTTCTTAGCTGGCGCATTTGGGTCACCGACGATGAGCAAGATGTGTTTGCCAGGCGCCTAGATTCCGCGGGCCAGCCAACTGGGCCCGAGTTCTTGGTCAATGAGACAACTGCTTTAGCGCAGAGCCGAATTCGAATGGCGGCCAGTAGCGCCGACAAGATTTGGTCGACGTGGTTTGGCAATGGACCAGGTGATCCAGATGGAATATTCGCACGCACATTCAGCGCGCCTGTTACTCCCGTCGGCGGTGGCGTAGCCAACTTTGGCGACGTTACGATCGACGCCAGTACGATCAGTACTAACAACGCCGACGCGGGTGGCGGTCTCTGGAATGATGGCACCGCCACGATCACCAACAGTACTTTCAGCGGGAACGCAGCCACGACCCAAGCGGGGGCCATCTATAACTCTGCCACGGCTGTCGCAAACATTACTAGCACGACTGTGACCGATAACTCCGTCTCGGGACTGACAGCCGCAACGTTCCTTGAGCCGGACGGCGACGAGTTTCGCGTCAATGCGACAGTAAACTCATCGCAGCAGCAAGCCCACCTGGCTATGAACGAGGACGGACAGTACGTCGTCGCCTGGGAGAGTGGCCATACCGGCCAGGCAAACGAGATCTTTGGGCGGATCTATTCCGCGGACAGCGGGACGCTCGGTCCTGTATTTCAAATCTCGCCAGGCAGTGCCGAGAATCGACTATTTCCGAATGTCAGCATAAATGACAGTGGCGACTTCGTCGTCGCATACGGGGGTGGGAATGGTGGTAACCTCTTCGACGTGTTCGCCCGCCGCTTCGCGTCTGACGGCACGCCGTTGACGAGCGCCTTCTCGGTCAACACAAGTGTCACCGGACAGCAGAGAATGCCCTGGTCTGCATTGGCAGACGATGGCAACCTGCTGGTTGCCTGGCAAGACGAGGACTCCAGTGCCGACGGAAGCGATTCTGCGGCGCGGGCCCGTTGGTACGACGTTGTCGACAGTACCATCGCCGGGCCGCTTACTGTGAACACGACCACCGCCGGTCGGCAGGAGCGCTTGACGGCTGCCATGAACGCCAGCGGCGAGTCGATCGTGGTCTGGGAAGACCGCGACGGCCAGGATGGATCGCTCTCGGGGATCTATGCGCAGCTGTACAACGTCGACGGTTCGCCGCGTGGATCAGAATTTCGCGTGAACAACGCCACCAACGATAATCAAACGGTTCCATCGGTCGAAATGAATGCCGACCAGGTCGTGATTAGCTGGGGCACGCGACACGTCGATGGCAATTCGGACGTCTTCGCGCGTCGGTTTGATCTGTCCGGCAACCCACTCAGTGACGAATTCCAGGTCAATCAAAACAGCATCGGCGACCACGGCACGTCGGACGTGGGCATGAATCGACGCGGTCAGTTCGTCGTTACTTGGTCGGAGGCCGTAAGTGACGTCATCTACGCTAGGGCATTCGACGCGGATGGTAATCCGCTTGGCGATGAATTCATCGTCCCGACAACAGCCGAAGTGGGACAGTTTTTCTCGCGAGTCGATCTCGACGCTGATGGCAATGCCGTCGTCGTCTGGCACGGTAATGGCGATACCGATGCGGTAGGGATCTATGCGCGGCGCTTCCAGACGCCGCTGGAGTTTGCAAACGGGATCTACAACGCCGATGGCGGTACAGTCAATCTGCAAAACACCCTAGTAGCGGCTAATGCGGTGGGGAACAATGCCCCCGACATCGTGGGCGGGTTTACTTCTCTCGCGGGCAACCTGATTGGCGAGGTGGGCAACGCGACGGGTCTCACCGACGGAGTCAACGGTGATCAAGTCGGGACGGCAATGTCGCCCATCGATCCGCTGCTGGGCCCTCTTCAAGACAACGGTGGTCCAACGCAAACACACGTGCCACAATCTGGTAGTCCGGCGATCGATGCAGGCAACAATTCCACCACTTCCGCGGTTGATCAGCGCGGTGTGCCGCGAATACTCGATGGCGACGGTGATCAGACCGCCACTGCGGACGTTGGTGCGGTTGAGGTGCTGGATGGTTTCCTGGTCAACACCACGCTTGACACAGTCGACATCAACCCTGGTGACGGCCTGGCGATCGATGCCAATGGCAACACATCACTGCGAGCAGCCGTGATGGAAGCGAACGCCTTGGGCGGTGCGCAGACGATTGCCTTGCCGCCTGGAACTTATGGACTATCCATTGCTGGCATACAGGAAGACCTGGCGGCCACAGGCGACCTAGACATCACAGCCAACATCACGCTTGTGGGCAGCGGCGCTGATGTGACGATCGTCGATGCGGCAGAATTGGATCGTGTGGTAGACGTATTAGCTGGCGGAAGCTTGTCGGTTTCGTTCATCAGCCTTCAAGGTGGAAATAGCAATGGTGCTCCTGGAGGAGGTATCCGCAACAGTGGCATGCTGAACGTTGACAGCGCCGTGGTTGACGGCAATATCGCCGAGCGGGCAGCAGGAGGCGGAATCTATAACAGTACCGGAGCTGTTGCCACCGTTACGCGATCTACGCTATCCAACAATCAGTCGTTTGGACCGAACACGCTGTTTGCTGCTAGACAGGAATACGATCCCGCGAGTGGAGGAACGTACGGAGTATCACCAGGCGACATTGATGGCGACGGAGACATTGACTTCATTGCGCCCAATTATGACGACGCGAGCATTACCGTTTTCCGCAATGATGGACAGGGCGTCTTTACTCCAACCGTTATCCCGGGACTCGGCAACCGCCCGTCAGGCGCTCGACTGCATTCCGATGTGACCGGTGACGGGAATCCGGATATTGTCGTTACTCATGGTTCCGGCGGAGGTGGAAGTGGTGATATTCGAGTCCTATCAGGCGATGGAAACGGCAATTTTTCGGTCGAGCCCGTACCGCTTGCCTCTTTTGGAACAGAGTTTAATGACTTTGAACTGGTGGACGTTAACGGAGACGGCGTTGAAGACATTGTCGCAGCCAATGGTTTCAGTGCATCACAGGGTCTATTGTTACTGTTGATCAACCCAGGTTCTGCTCCGACGGTCACTAGCAACAACGTCGATACGAATTCTAGTTCTGTCGCACTGGGTTTTTTGAACGGTGATGCACTGCTCGATGCTGTGGTAGGTAATCAAGCAGGCGAAAGTGTCACGGTCCTGTTTGGTCAGCAGTCAGGCGGCCCGGAGACGTTCCAATTCAGTGTCTCTGAGACCATTCCTGAAGCGGATGACGCCGGTTTTGTGCTGCTGGAAGATTTCAATGAAGACGGAAATCTCGATTTAGTTGTTAGTCGATCGACGACCCAAACCATAAGCCTTCGTTTGGGTAACGGTGATGGGAGTTTCCAGGCGGCGACGCTTATTCCTATCGAGACCGCTTCTCCCTCCATCCTGAGTGATATCGTAGCTGGCGATATCGATCGGGACGGTGCACTAGATTTGATCGTGTCGGCATTCGACGACGGAGCGATACACATACTTCTAGGTCTGGGCAATGGCACCTTTAGAAGCCCACAGAGATTTGAAGTCGGAGACGACGCCTTCAAGAATGATCTGGCCGATTTTGATGGTGACGGCTGGCTCGACCTGGTCGTTGCAAATCGAGATGTAGGTGCCGTCAACTTGCTGTTCAATACAGCACAGTTCGCTCTGAATGGCGGCGGCATAGCCAACTTGGGTACGCTCACCGTAGATAGTAGCACCGTCAGCGGAAATAGTGCCGACTCGGGCGGCGGAATTTACAACAATGGTGCCGCGATGGTCAGAAGTAGCACGCTGAGCGGTAACTCGGCAACAGCGGAAGGAGGTGGATTCTTTAGCACGGCCACTGCGACGGCCAGTATTGCTAACTCGACGATTGCGGACAATGCAGCTGCCGGAGTTGGTGCGTTTAGGCAACTCCAGCCAATTGGGAACGAGTTCAAAGTCAACGATGGCACGACAGGGACGCAGGACTTCGCAGATGTCAGCACGAATGCGAGTGGCCACTCAATAATCGCCTGGGACGGTGGTGAATCAGGAACCGAGGACCAAGATGTCTATGCGCAACGATTCCTTCCAAACGGATCTCTTAGCGGAGAAAATTTCCGTGTCAACAACGCATCGGCAAACAGGCGCCACCGTCCCGCCGTATCTGTAGCGCCAGATGGCTCACATATCATCGCCTTCGCCGGTACTGGGATCGACAACGATGGCGTAGGAATTCGGGCATGGCATTATTCCGACTTCAGTGGTTCGACAACGTCCACATTTCGAGTGAATGAAACGCAGGCAGGAAATCAAACCTCGGTACAACTGGCGGCTGCCGATAACGGTTACGTGGTTATCCATGATAGTCCTGGTGCACCTGGCGACGTGTATGCCCGCCAGTATGACTTGGATGCAATCGCACTTACTGGCGAAGTTCGAGCCAATCTCGACTCTTCAGGTAATCAGCTGAGACAAGACGTTGGATTGTGGAGCGATGGCGGCTTTGTGGTCGTTTGGTCCGAACAGAGTGCGATTGAAGCCCGCGTTTTCGACTCGTCATTAAATGCGCTTACAGGAGACGTTCAGCTAAAGGCATCCACCGGACCACCTCTATTCGATACCGCCATTTACACACTCGACTCTGGATTTGTCGCGGTGTGGAGGGAGAGCGGGGCTTCGATCAGAGGTCGGCAGTTCGATCGGTTGGGCACTCCTATTGGCGACGAGTTCGTGGTTTTCCAATCTACCGATACGGTCTGGATGTCACCGACAATTGCGCCGCTTCCAAATGGCGGATTTGCGATTGCGTGGTCGGCTCAGGCTGATGGGGCAAGCGATCAAGATGTTTACGTACGACAGTACAATGCGCAGGCGAAACCCGTCACTGCAGCTGAGATAATCAGCCAGACTACTGCCGGTGATCAAAAGGATGGCGATATTGCAGTCGCCGCTGATGGATCCGGCTTCATCGTGTGGGATGGAAACGGACCTGGCGACGACCAAGGAATCTTTGCCCGCCGCGTGGGCCCCGTCGGCTACTACGGCGGTGGGATTTTCGTTTCTGCAGGCGGGACGCTCGAGTTAAATAGCACGATCGTGGCAGGCAATCAGTCGGACGACGATGGCTCGGATGTGGTGGGAGCCTTCAACTCGGAAGGAAACAACCTTATCGGCGATGTCGGTGATGCCACCGGCCTCGCCGACGGAGTCAACGGCGACCAAGTCGGTGATGACTTATCGCCCATCGATCCGCTGCTCGGCCCCCTGCAAGACAACGGCGGTCCAACGCAAACACACGTGCCCCAATCTGGCAGTCCGGCCATTGATGCAGGCAATAGCACCGGTGTACCCGCCACCGATCAGCGTGGCACTACTCGTGTTCTCGATGGCGAACCCGACGGCGTGGCAACCATCGACGTCGGTGCCGTGGAAGTCGACTTAGGCGGAACAACGTTTGTCGTGAACACGACGACCGATTCGGTCGATGCCACCCCCGGAGATGGCGTGGCACAGGATGCCGGCGGACTAACTTCTCTGCGTGCTGCGATTCAAGAAGCCAATGCCTCGGCTGGGTTCGACACGATCACCCTCGGACCAGGCACTTATACACTCACGCTGTCAGGGGCGAGTGAAAATGCTGCCGCCACGGGCGACCTCGACATCACTGACCACGTGAGTATCGTGGGCGCCGGTGCCGACGTTACGATTATCGACGCCAGCGGGTTGGGCGACCGCGTGTTTGAAGTCCTCGCCGATCAGTTTGCCGGTTTCAGCGGGATCACAATCACTGGCGGTACCCGCAGCGGCCTAGGCCTCAATGCCGCCGGGGGTGGCATCCTCAACCGCGGCACGGTACGTATTGAGGCGGCAACGATCGATGGCAACATGTCCAATTCCGATGGTGGTGGTCTGCGGAATCTGGCCGCAGCAACTGTAACCATTATCGACAGCACCTTCTCCAACAACGTTGCCCGTAACGGTGGCGGGCTGCACAACGAAGGGACTGCCACAGCCACAAGTAGCACCTTCTCCGGTAATTCGATTATTGCAGGATCCAACCGGCGCGGTGGCGCGGTGTTTCAGCAGTCAGGCAGCTTGACTGTCGAGGCTTCGACGATCACCAACAATACGGCCGATGACGAAGCTGGGGGCATTTACGTCAACTCCGGAACGGCAACTTTGCTCAATACCGTGGTCGCGGGCAACTCATCCACGTCAACCGCAGATGTGGATGTGTCCGGCAGTTTCGTCTCGCTCGGCAACAATCTGATTGGCGACATTGGCTCGGCAACTGGGCTCGTTGATGGGGTTAACGACGACCAGGTTGGCGATAGTGCCGGCAGCGGTGCGATCGATCCGCTCCTGGGTGCGTTGCAGGACAACGGTGGCACAACACTGACCCACGCCCCCATGGCCGGCAGCCCGTTGATCGACGCGGGTAGCAACACGCAGGCACGCCCAAAAGACCAACGCGACTTGCGACGAATCCTTGACGGCGACGACAATCTGACGGCTGTCGTGGACATCGGTTCGGTCGAGTTCTTCGGCGGCTTTATCGTCAACACCACGGCCGATACTGTTGATGCCAACCCAGGCGACGGTCAGGCATTGGACGCGAGCGGGAATACGAGTTTGCGGGCCGCGATCATGGAGGCTAATCAACAGGTGGGTATCACTTCGATCCTGCTGGATGGGCTCACCTACACGCTGAACTTGACAGGGACCGAGTCGAATAACGCAACGGTCGGCGACCTTGATCTGTTTTCCGCGACCACGTCCGTCACCATCTTTGGTGCGGGCACAGGACAAACGACGATCGACGCCCAGGGAATCGACCGTCTCTTCGATGTCGCCTCGGGAGCGACGTTGAGCCTGCTTGATTTGACGCTGACAGGTGGAAGTGCGACCGCTTCCGGTGAGGAAGACGGCGGCGCAATCTACAACGATGGCGGAACTGTATCGCTCACGCGAGTGGCAGCGAGCGGCAACACGGCTGACGAATCGGGGGCCGCCATTTACCAGGCGAGTGGTGCGCTCACGCTAACCGCCTCCACGCTCAGTGGCAATATTGCCAATTCTGCCTCCTCTGGCGGCGGCGGACTATTTACTTACAGCGGTACGGTAGACTTGATTCGGACCACGCTTGCCAACAACATGGCCTACAACGGGGGTGGCATCTATTCTTACGGCGGTATGGTTACGATTGACTCCAGTACGATTTCTGGGAATATGGCCACGTCGCTGGGCGGCGGCATTGTCAACGTGGCCAATCTAACGATCAGGCATAGCACGATTACCAACAACAGTGGCGATGGCGCTGGCGGCGGTGTTGCCAGTTACGGTGCCGACATCAGTGTCACGCACTCGATCATCGCCGGCAATTCGTCGACGAGTGGGGGTCGAGACATACAGGGCGGCTTCAGTTCGCAGGGATACAATCTGATCGGGATCGATGATGGGGCCGTGTTTGCTGCCACCGGTGATCAAGTTGGTTCTTCCGGTACGCCTTTAGACCCGCTTTTAGGGGTACTGGCGAACAATGGTGGCCCCACACAAACACACTCGCTACTGGATGGCAGTCCAGCTATCGATGTGGGAGATGGCGCGATAGTATCGCCCCCCGTGACTGATCAGCGCGGCGAAAGTCGCATTGAAAACTCCACGATCGACATTGGTGCCTACGAGGTCTCGGCTGGAGGAGCCCTGGCTGCGCTAGGCGGAGCTGACGATGGACAAATCGCTTTGGCGGCGACTTCAACCGACGATGGACCGATCGCCGCGTCCCAGGCAACGGCCTTTGGTGTGCCCGGCGTCGACGTCTGGAATGTCACCGTCCGAACGGGCGACGCGTTCTCAAACATCGATTTTGGTGCTAGAGCACTGCCTGGGGAGATCCGCGGTCAGAAGTTCCACGATCTAAACGGCGATGGATTTAAAGATCCGTTCGAACCTGGGCTCGCTGGCTGGGAGATCTACCTCGACGAAAACAACAATCAGCAGCACGACGATGGCGAGCAACTCGTAGTGACCGACACCAACGGCGCTTACGAGTTTCTGAACTTGGCCAGCGAGCGCACCTACTCTATTGCCGAAGTACCCCAACTGGGTTGGGTACAGACGTTCCCAACCGCAAATCAGAGCCAGACCGTCTTTCTGAATGCCGGTGAGTCACGCACTGGTGTCGATTTCGGCAATGTCGAGGAAGGGATCGGTGGTTCCGGCAATGGAGATCTAGCCGGACAGATTTTCAACGACATCAACGCTGATGGCGATCAGGACGCCGGCGAGTTGGGGATCTCGGGTGTCACGGTGTACCTCGACTTCAACGACAACGGTCAACTCGACGGCGGAGAACCAACGGACGTTACCAATCAGGATGGCGACTACCAGTTTGACAACGTGGTCGCAGGGGAATACGCCGTGCGGGTGGTCGTTCCGGTCAACGGCACACAAACTTCACCATCCGGCGTCGACAACCGACCGCTCACGAGTTCCCTGGAAACGCAAACTCAGCCGAACTCAATCGCCAGCGGCGACTTCGACCGCGACGGTAATCAAGACCTTGCCGTGGTCAACGCTGGTCAAACAACGTTGTCCGTCTTTTTCGGCGATGGCCAAGGCGGTTTCCAAGCTCCTACGATCGTTAACGTAGGTGCGGCTCCGATTTCGATTCAGGCTGTGCAGTTCGACGACGACAACAGCGACGATCAAATCGACGATGGTGACTACGTTGATCTGATCGTCGGCTATGCGGGCACGAACTTTGTGTCGGTGTTGGTGAACAACCAGAGTGGTGGTTTCGTGAGGTCCGATGCCATTGCACCGTACGCTCCCTGGTTCACCGCTCCAGGCGACTTTGATCAAGACGGCGATGTCGACATCGTCACCGTGCACGTCAACCAGTCGATTGTTTCATTCTTAGAGAGAATTCCAGCAGGGTTCGTTTCTCCGGCCCCGACGATCGCCAACGGCCAGGATCCAGCGTCGTTAATCACCGTGCAGCTTACCGACGACAACAGTGATTTCGTGGTGGATGACACCGATCGCCTCGACTTGGCCTGGGTCGACCTCTTTCCCGGCGCCAATACGGTGAGTGCATTGTTCAACGACGGAGGCTTGTCGTTCACGCGAATCACCAAGAACGTCGGCGGTCGACCGTTCGCCGTGGTAGCCGGGGATTTCAATGGCGACGGTTTCCAGGATTTGGCGGCGACCATACCCGAAACCAACCAGGTAGCACTGTTGGTCAACAATCAGTCCGGAAACTTTGCCCTTCCATCGTTCACGGAAGCTGGACTTGGGCCAACGGCGTTGACCGCCGAGGACCTAGACGGCGATGGCGACATTGATCTGGCCGTGACCAATGCCAGTGACGAAGGTTTTACGCTGCTGCGGAATGACGGTTCGGGCAGTTTCACAGCGGAGGTTTCCGGGTCGGCGGCGGTACCCAACCCGTTGGCAGTGAGCATCGTAGCGGCGCAGCTGGACGACGATCCGATTCTCGACCTGGCTATTGCCAATGGACTGGGCTCTGAGTCGGTGTTGTTCTTGGCAAACCGCGTGATCGACCGAGCGCAGCGCGAAACGATCTTAAACGGCTCGACCACCAGCGGTGTCAACTTCGGCATCCAGTTGTTAGCAACGGGTGAACCTGCCGACTTCGACGGTGATGGCGACGTCGATGGCGCGGATTTCCTGAGCTGGCAGCGAGGGTTTGGCATTCAGGCGCCCAATGCTACCAAGGCCGATGGCGATGCCGACAACGACGGCGACGTCGACAGCGACGATTTAGGTCAGTGGCTAGCCGACTATGGCACAGGCGCGCTGCAGAGTCTCGCTGCCGGGGAAGCCGCCTTCTCAACTGCTGAGAATATTGCCGCTGCGTCCGCAGTGCGATCCACCAGCCCAACAGAGCTGATTGCAATAGATGCGGCAGTGCTCCTCGCTATCGATTCAGCATTGCCTGATTCGCTGATTGAAGAGTCGACTCTTGAGAGAAGCGCTTATCGCGAATCAGTTCGTGACCGGGTTCTGAGAAACGACTATCGCGTGCCCGCGCGAAACTCCACCGACGATGAGACTCTCGAGTCAACCGTGGGTGTTTCCGAGGAGAACCTTGGATGGGAATCCAGAGACTCACTATTTGATGAGCTGGAATTGGAAGCGATGGTTGCCACGTCCTTAGAGCAAAGAAAGCGGTGAAATCGCTCTGCCATCTGCGCGTCTTCGACTTCCACGAGCCACGTTCAGCCGATTGCCCTCTGGCCGTTACGTTCGTCTGATTGGATTAATCAACTTCATCGGCCCAAATCAGGCGAATGTGTTGTAGCTTTCGCTCAACTGTGGCTAACGAACGATCAATGGCAGTCGCAATTTCACGATTGGTTCGACCTTCGAGTTTCATCTGGGCGACGGCTTCTAGCACGGGATCTTTCAATAAGCCGAAGAGATGATTAATTCGGTCCGCAACGAGTGCCGCCGTTTCGGGGCTTGGTTCGCCTTCAGCGATCGCGACACCAATGATCTGGGGGTCAATGGCAGCTGCGTGTTTCCCCGCTCGGCGACCTTCGCGCCACGCTTTGCGGAGGGTAATGGTCATCAGCAGTTTCCACAGATCATCGCGATCGTTCAGTTTGGGAAAGCGCCCATCTTTGGCACGGAAATAAAAGCTCTTTAAGGCGCTGACCGCGACGTCTTCTTCGTCGGAGGCGATGTTTGGCGCCTGGCCCAAGTTCCGTCGAGCCAAACCAACCAGGCGTGTGTAGTAGCGCTGCCATAGCTGGTCAAAGGCTCCTTCGTCGCCTGTTTTAGCGCCATCAAGCCACTGTGTGATCGAAAGATGAAGATCAGAGGACATGAGTGATTCGGTATACCCGTATTCTTCCCTACGGCATTGAAAACTTGCAATGACCCTACTCATCGTAGAGAATATCTTCCGCGTACGATCTGAACATGCAATTCGACATTGTACCGAAGATGCCGCTCGGATTGGAGTCTCTTTCAAATGTCGCATGTAGTTAGAGTGCCCGGAGGGATTGCGAGCCACTGGTTGTTTCTGACGGTGATGATTGCCAGCCGTTTGCTTGACGCATCCGCATCCGGACAAACATCCGCTACGATCTGGCTGAGCCGAAGTTGGGACGCCGGCGAAACTCCAACATCGGCGGAGGAAACCATTAAGGTTTTTCCCGCAGGTGCCCATCCGGAACGATTGTACCTATGGGTGTCGCTGCAAAACCCGTCAGGTCCGGTTGATGACGTAACGAGTTTTCAGCTGGGTGTGCAAGCGGCGAATTTTCTCACGTTTGAAGACGTCATCGATTTTGAAGGCGTGCACCTGCTGAATCCCAGCTACTGTGGGATTGAGCGTCGTCACGATTTTGTTGTCGATTCGACGGCGGACAGCTGGTCGCTTTATGGTGAAACTCACGGAATGGTTACAGGCCCGGCTCTAGTGCATCCTAACAACAACGTAGCGTTAGATGTGATGTCTGGGTTCGGCGCTATCTCTACCTCGATTCCTTACGTCCTGCCCGAGGTGTCGCCAGCGTTGCCGCCTCGCGACGGACAAGGCTTGGGGGGCGTAGCCAGTGTGACACACGACCGCTATCGTGACGGAGTCAACTGGCTGTTGGGCTACATCGAGTTCCAGCCCAAGCTGGCAGATTCTGTCCAATTCTTCTTCGAACCGACGGCGACGACGTTCGCACGAAGTGACCCGATGAATCCGCCTGGCTTGGTTGAAGTAGATGTAACTGGATACGCTAAGAGTCTGAGGATTGACTTTCTGCCCGATTATGTTCGCAATAATTCGATCGATGGGGGAGACCTTCTGCTTTGGCAACGTTCCGTTGGGAGTACAGGTCCGGAAGCCAGTGCAGATGGCAACGGTGACGGGATGGTCGACCACGCGGATCTGCTGTTGTGGGAGACTCACTATGGAACCATCGAACAACCTCCGCCCACTTTTTCCGAGGAGCCACCCGATAGTTGCCCACCCCCGTTGAGTTCGATCCCAGAACCCGGTAGCCTCAACATGTTGGTGTTGGTCTTCGGTGGTCTCCCTCTACTCCTCAGGCGGCAATGCAGACATGAGCGAGTCACTCACCAATCCGAGCGGTCAGACCACAACTAGTCTCTCTGGACAGAGGATCCACTTCTTCCGTGAGGTCGACCAACTCTGTGACGGGTACGAGCAGGCTTTGCAGTCAGGGCAGGAGCCCGACTTAGCGGAGGCATTGATAGGGCTAGAGTCTGACTGCTGGCCTTCCGTGTTGGCTGAGCTCTTGATGATCGAGCTGGATCACGCCAAGGTACGTGATGTGCCACCTGAAACGCGGATTGAGCAGCTCAAAGCCGCTCATCCAGAGTTAGCCGACCGTATTCGCGTGGCTTACGAGAAACTCCGGCAGCGGCTCGCCATTCGCGATCCTTCAGATACAACCACTCATCTGTTTCCGTCTGGCGTTCGATTGGTCGAGTCTGCGGCGTCGAACTCGATCGACGTGGCTTGCCCGACTTGCGAGCGAACGTTCCCGATTGCGGCAGACGTACAGACGCAACGCGTCACGTGCTCTCATTGTGGGAGCGACATCAGTTTGGTCGAAAATCGGGTAGAGACGCGCGTCGCCAAAGCCTTGCACTCCGTAGCCCATTTTCGTTTGTTGTCACGTTTAGGGGTCGGTGGCTGTGGAACGGTGTGGAAAGCACACGATACGAAGCTTGACCGCTCGGTGGCAATCAAGATTCCCAGGTCCGGTGCGTTCGATAGCAAAGAGGAAGAGCGTTTTCTACGCGAGGCGCGCACAGCTGCGCAGCTCTCGCATCCCAACATTGTCAGCACTTACGAGGTGGGACACGACGGTGACAATACCTACTTAGCATGCGAATTCATTCGCGGCGTACCACTCTCCTCCTGGCTGACCGCGAAGAAGTTGACTCCGCGAGAAGCGGCGGAACTCGTAGTCAAACTGGCGACCGCGCTGCACTATGCCCACGACCAAGGCGTGATCCATCGCGACATCAAACCTGCGAACGTGATGATGGACGCGGAAGGCGAACCGCGAATCACCGATTTTGGCTTGGCGAAACGCGAATTTGGCGACGAGTCGATCTCGGCGGACGGGCAGGTGATCGGCACTCCAGCATATATGTCGCCCGAGCAAGCGCGGGGAGATTCTTTTTCCGCCAATCGGCAGACCGATGTCTACGCACTGGGCGTCTTGCTGTTTCAGTTGCTGACCCAAGAGTTGCCGTTCCGTGGCAATATCGAGATGCTTCTGCATCAGATTCAGTACGATTCCCCTCCCAATCCATGGACACTGAATCCTGGAATTCCTGTGGACTTGGCAACCATCAGTTTGAAATGCATGGAGAAGGCTCCCGGTCGACGTTATTCTTCGGCGAAGGCCCTGGCCGAGGATTTGCAGCGATTCCTGAATGACGAGCCGATCCTGGCACGCAAGGTGTCGCCACTGGTCCATGCCTGGCGCTGGTGTCGACGGAAACCGGCAGCGGCTGGCCTATTGGGCGTCATTTTTTTACTGGCAATGTTCGGTCCCGGTGTGGCCTGGCGGCAATCGAAGCTGCGCCGGCAGGCGCAAGTTTTAGCCGAGGATCGAAAAACCTTGTTGGCGGAACTCACCAACGATAGATCGGACTCACAAGAAACGATGCCGCTGCAGTTCGAGTTTCGTCCGTTGACTAGTCAACTTCGCAACGGTGCAATCAAGCACGTCGAGCGAATCCTGAATGAAGGCTCCTCAGACGCGGCAAGTCCGCTCGAGACCGGCATGCTCCAACTATCTGCGGGACTGTTGACCGCCCAGTCAGGCGACGTCGATAAAGCCTTGCAATGGTTGCACGATGCCAAGGAATCGTTTGACATGGTTCGACAAGAGCAGCCCAACGAGACGAACGCGGCAGCCGCAATCGCGTACGTCTACTCCGTCGAAGCACAGCTGCATCAGTTGCAAAACGAATTGCCCCAAGCGGTCGAAGCACTACAAAAATCGGCTAGCCTTTGGAAGACTGTCACCGCACAAGCACCCGATCAGCTGACCTATCACAGACAAATGGCTGAGACCCAACTTCGCCTCGCACTG
Organism: Bythopirellula sp.; assembly: GCA_965228965.1. Classification (GTDB taxonomy): domain Bacteria; phylum Planctomycetota; class Planctomycetia; order Pirellulales; family Lacipirellulaceae; genus Bythopirellula. The sequence goes on along the minus strand of OZ245849.1, from coordinate 1,276,415 downwards.
GTCGAGAGCGAGCGAGGTCTGGACGCTGTGGATCGTGACCTCGTGCTGCAGCGGCTGAACAACGTGAAGCAGAGCATGCAATGGGCCGAATCACCCGACACGACATGGCCCACCGTTCCGCGCCAATTTTATGAGCAAGTCTGCGAGTTGCTCAGAGCACCAACGGTGTTGATTTCCGACCCATAGCGATCTTCATCACAGGCTGGGAACTTCCGCACCTGCTCGGGTAGCCAAATTCCAGAACGTTTCCAAATCGATCGAATCAGGGTAAAACTCAGCACTGCCATCAGCGCGCAGGAAGTTCGCGCCACCCGGGTGGTCGCTCCCAAAGTTCCAGCTGTTCTTGATATTCTTCATATCCGCTGGGGGCAGATTCGCGTTTATCGGCAACCTTGCGTTCTTGGTCGAACTCGTACATTGTTCCATGACAATCAGCCTGGGTACAGTGATTCCTCTCCAATAAGATCCCTCAACCCAAGACTCTAAATATGTCAAACGCTCGCCCACCGCGAGAGTGTTGGAGGTCCCATCGACAATCTCGGCGATGCGTGTGTTACTGCCAGGATAGAAAACACCATCCTCGAAAAGATCGCTGCACGTATCCTTCACAATTAACTCTTTGGACTCATGCGCTCCAGACACGCCTGAGTAGTACACAGGAGGATGAATCGTACCCGCAAACTCCCTCGCAACCCCAGTGGGACAAGAGTATTGCGGGACGACGGCATTCTTCGCCGCTGGGTCGCTTTGTAGCCGATCATAGAGAGCTACCTGCTCGAGTTGTGGCAAAATGAGCACCGTCCAGGGATTGCTTCCTGCGTCGGGTATCGGCGCCATCTCGCTTCCTGGGGGGAAATGACCGTGGGTAGCGTGGTACGAGTGCTGAGCGAGCCCGAACTGCTTGAGGTTGTTTATGCAATGAGTGCGTCGCGACGATTCGCGAGCTGACTGAACGGCGGGGAGTAGCAATCCAACCAACACGCCAATAATTGAAACTACGACCATCAGCTCAATCAGTGAAAAAGCTCGTTGTGCTTTACTGTGCTTTCCAACCGCGTCTAAGTTGTTAGGTTCCCTTGAACTTGAGGGCGCACCGCCGGTCGTGCGGCAGCGGGAACGAGCCGTCAAGCAAGTCATCGCCACCAGCAGAATCGCAAGACTGCTGGGCTCTGGCACTCCCAGTAAGCTTCGCAGCAAGTTGACGGCGGCAGGAGAAGGTAACAGTTGCTCGAACTCCGCAACGTCGTCCAAGTCGACCCTCATATTTATTACTAGGTCGCCATTGGTCTCAGCGTTGATCTCTCTCGGAGTACCATCGATCTGGGTGATAGTATGCGTAGTTCTGTAAGCATCAGCGTTGAGTAGGCCGATCAAGAAATCATCGACATCCTTTATGGTTACCCAGCAATCTAGGTCCATATCACCTGGTACACCGCCACAAGTTTCCACCCCTGCCGAACTCAGTTTGTACCCGGCGGCATCGTCTGCGCCCACGCCTCCGAACAGAATCGAACCGTAGTTCCCGCTTGGAGTGTTCGATGAGTTGACCACAAAGACTGGGTCGTTTGGCGCTAACGGATCGAAAGTGATTTCAATCGTCCCATCGAGAAAGGTGTCGTTGATCACCACCAATCGCGCGTGGTCGATCTCACCAACGTAGAACTCGCTCGTCCCGTCGAGCTCTTGGATAAAGTCGAGAATGATAAGCTGATTGGTCGGTCGAATTAAGCCAGCGAAGTTGTTGACGGTGCCACTGACTTCGCCGTTGCCACTCAGCTCGCCACCTTCATAAATTTCGACGATCAGTTCCGTGCCAATGTCGCGACTGTTGATCAAGTTGTTGATCGCCAGTGAAGCTTGATTTGTCGTCGGCCCTCCTAGAATGACCGCGTTCGCAGATATGGTTGAGTCGGCCTGCGTAATGACACTTCCGTTGACTGTGTCCAACAAGCTTGTTGTCAACAACGCGTTCGAAAACGCAAGCGTGGGAGTGGACAGATCCACCCCAATGGTCGTTTCATTGGTCACTGCAAGTTCTTGCCCGGCACCACTCCCAAGAAAAGCTGCACCGGCTCCCTGGATCGTGAGCGTGTTGGCGTGGAAATCACCTGAATCCAAAGAGACAATGCCAAAATTCGCCGTGTCGAATACTACGTTGTGACTCGCCGTTGGGACCACTCCCTCAGACCAATTGCTAGGGGTACTCCAGGAGTTGATTCCGCCCGAGGGGAGCCACTCGTTCGTCTGAGCCAGTAGCGCTTGCGTGACCATCCCGAGGACGATACCGAAGATCACCGCAAGCCGGGGGATCTTCCAGCAGTAGATCTGTCTAAGGACCATCTGTTTTCTTCTCCGCGTCGATGAGAACAACGCAGCATGACGCCGGGGAGGCTCGCCGATCGTCAGTCTACGTGTTTGAAAAATCTGGTGCAATAAAATCCCATTTGGCTTAACGGAATTCTGACGATTAGGTCGCATGCGGCGGCTTCCACCCGTCAGAGGGGCTAAACCGTCTCCTCCACAGAGTACATGCCTGTTGGGTACCAGAGGCCCTCACAATTCGACAAGAAATTTTCTCAGCAATAATCAGCTGGAATTGTGAGGGGCACCCAGCCGACCTCGGCATGTCTCTTGTGAACGTGGGCGAATCCGACTCGCGAAACTTCCCTTGCACAGGAGACAGGACGATGAAACGCACTATCGCTTTGACCGCGGCGCTGTTGGTTGGTTTGCAAATCCTAGCGAATCCCGCGGACGCGGCGACGCGGCGGTGGGTTGGTGGCAACAACATCTGGCTCGACAACCTCGCTTCTGAGTACTGGACACCGGCCGACGAACCCGATTTCGACGACACTGCCTATTTTGCCACGCCCGACACAGTACGCATGGGAAACGACAATCGAGTTAATGCAGTCACTCTCCTCGGCGGGGCACACCTTTCCACCCAACAACACACGCTCGATGTCCCTGGTTTGACTTCGATCTTTGGAACGCTGACCGTCGGCGGTAACGACCTTACCGGTGCCGCCGGTACTGGGCTGTACGCTGGCGACATCACCATCGTTTCCGGCGGAGCGCTGAGAATCGGCGGTAGCCGGATTTCGTATCACGTTTCTCCCTCCTACGGTCCGATTGGCACGTTGCTCAACTTGGGAACTGTTGCTGGTAACGGCTCGATTTACAACACAGACATCCTCGACTCGACGTTCTCGATGTTTGTCAATCGCGGTACCTTAAACGTCCAATCGGTTTACACACCAGGGAGATTTATTCCACTTGGCCAACCCGCGACGCCGCGAACTTTGCGAATTCACGCAAGCAGCTCAAACGCCCGCTTCGATATGGACGGTAACGTGGAGGGAACCACACCGGGGAGTGTAAACATCTACGCTCAACAAACGCTCGATCTGGACGTGCGTCTAAGCGATCCCATGAGCGGTAGCATCAACCTCTTTCACAATTCCACACTCGACGTCGAAGACGCATGGTCGCTTGATATTGGAACAATCACTGTCGACAACGGGTATGTTCCCGGTTCTTTCTTCTTCCCCTCTATCTCTGCGGATGTGGCATACATCCGCGGTGGTCTCTTCAGGCAGACTGGCGGAACGATCAACATTGCAGACCATGACGGCACGTTGCAATTCGATGCCCCCGCCTCGATTAGTGGTGGCGTGATAAACAATAGCGGCACCGTCGTGGCCGCAAATCGCATGTCTTTGCTTGCAGGTTCGAGCTTCACTGGTGGAACGCTCGTCAACTTGCCAGGTTCCCGCACTGAAAGACTCGATCTACACGCCTCGACCGATGTCGACACAGATGTCATCAATCATGGAGTCCTGGAACTGACCGACGCTAGCGTCGGCTTAGTATCTATCGGAGGCGACTTCGAGCAGACATCCACCGGACAAACCTATTTCGACCTGGGTGGCCTGGTCACGGGCCAGAACGATCAACTTGCCATCGAAGGCTCAGCAACGCTGGATGGTTCGCTAAGAGTTTTTACTCCGTCCTTTACTCCCGGTCTGGGCGATACCTTTACAATCTTGACTGCAAGCAGTGTCGCTGGGGAATTCTCGCTAATTGACGATTCGTTTGCTGGCTTGATTGCACGCACCACATTCGAGGCTACCTATCGCCCGAATGCTGTGTTGCTCAACGTCGTGCCAGAACTCGACGGCGACTACGACCTCGATGGCGACGTCGACGGTGGCGACTTTCTGGAGTTGCAGCGCGGCATGGGCACGCGTTTCGATGCCAACGACTTGGCCAAATGGCGTGACAACTATGGTAACGGCGGTGCACCCGCTTTAGCGATTGCAGCGGTCCCCGAGCCAACGAGCATCATGCTGCTCGTATTGGGAACCCTGGCTCCTGCCTGTTGCCGACAGCGCTAGGCTAGACGCAACCGCGTCCGTAGCGGCTACATCACCTGCGGCTTAACGTCCTGACTCCGGATGACTTGCGAAGTGAACGCAGGTTGTCCGGGGTTTTCTTTTATCTCATCCAAAATTTTTTGGATGAGCATGAGGGGCCGCGAGGCTCTCTCGGCATTATCTGAGTAGTGAGCGGCCGATGCCGCAGTGACTTGCTCAACCAAATTCAGAAAGGAGCAGAATCAGAAGAGAGTCTCACAGAGGCAAAACGAAGTTTCCACTCACTCTCAAATCAAGTTCGTTCTTTAGCTAGGAGTCAAAATATGAAACCTTACAAAGTGGTTCTCGGTTGCATGCTGTCCGTGTTCTCGTTGAATCAGATCTGCTCGGCACAACATAGTACCATCGTCAATATCAATGGGCTAACCCTAGGCGAACTACACGAGTACGCTTACGAGGCAAAGCTCGTAGCAGCCACGATCGGTCGAATTGGCGACCTTGTACCAAGCCCATCTCCGCCGCCTGTGATTCCCGACGACGTTAATTGTCCACCTCATTGCGGCTATGATCCTTGGTGGCGATTGAATGGACCGATTGACGATCCAACCACCTCGCCGCTATTTAGAAACGAACTGGCCGATGTGATCTCGCGTTTTCATCCGGACGAGATCACCGAGGAGGAGCTTCGTCGGATTGCCGACCCTGGGTATATCGATCCGCCTCCGTTTGAACAATGGCTGCATCCTGGAATCGACGCTCTGGTCACCGTCGGTATCGTCGATGACCTAAGCCAATTCAATCTTGGGTTTGGAAACTACGCCGTCTTGCGAGAGACCGTGGCGTTTGAGCCGGGCGCGATCGACGCGATCTCGCAGGAATCCCAAAAGACCAGGTACGAGGGTTCGCCAGGTGATGGCTTCGTGCTGGGGACGGGTGTGGAGTTGCTCGTGTACGATTCACAATCCAACGTCTATGAATCCGTGCTGACGATGGAACTGGACTCGTATGCGTTCGATGTGGCGGAGGCGGGCGACTTCAATTTCGACCACTCGGTCAATGGTACCGACCTCCTAATCGCTCAGCGTGCGTATGGCGGTACCCTGAGTGGTGGTGCACTTGACCAGTGGCAGCAAGGGTATGGCGACCGGAATGGCATCGCCGGCATTACGGCCGTCCCTGAACCAGCTAGCTTGATGCTGCTAGTGCTGGGAAGTATCGCGACTGCGTGTAGCCGAACGCGTGCACCTGTCTAAGTGACGACAGACAACGCCGCGCGCCCCGGTGTTCTCGCTACGAGATCACCGGGGCACTTCTTGATCGCATGAATGTCGCAACAGCCGCTCGATCCGCAAGTCCCCTTATCCCAACCAGTCACGAAACTTCTGGTTTACTCGGCAAACGGAAAACCTACAGAATCCCAGTGGGTTCAAAAAGGGTTCAAACCGCCCCGTCAGAGCGACGACCGCGCAAGAGAAAAGCCCCGCAAACTCTTGCAGGGCTAGTGTTTTAGGACAGTAGCGGAGGAGGGACTCGAACCCCCTCAGAGTTTCTCGAAGAAAACATCATGCTCAAGTGAATGCGGCGCAGAAAACGGCGCACTTGGTGCATCTCTCGACTCTGATCTAGCAACCGTCATTGAAGTTTGGCACAACCTCCCTGATGCCGTCCGTGCTGGTGTGATGGCGATGGTCAAAGCATCGACAGAATCTACGTAGGGGGTGGGTTGATTCTCTGGAACTTTTGAAGCGGACAGCGTGCCCGTGGGTGCGCACATTTTTTGGCAGAAAATCAATGTTTGAAGAAAGGGGGAAGTCAATGGGAAGGCATCGTAAGTCATTGGAACAGCACATCTTGGAAAGGACATATCGAGCTGATCGCCACGGTCCAAAGCCAGCCATGCGCAGCGAAACAGCACCCAGAAGGGAACACGCAGAGGGAGAAGAGCGATTTCTCTACCCGTATCTCGACCTGACTTACCTTCCCAAGTTACTGGTGGATGCCCAATCGTTAGCACTTCTGGTTGATGTCAGCAGGACAACAGTTCGCCGCTGGGCACGCAATCGCGACATGCCCAGACCGCATACGATTGCTGGCACGGTACGTTGGGATGCAGACGAAGTGCGAGAATGGATTCGTCTCGGATGTCCGGATCGGAATGGCGAGACCAACGGGACTGAGCTAGCCTGATGCTGTGCTTTCCCAGATACGGATCACTTAGGTTTTGATCTTGGCACGAACGATCGATTTCTCGATTAGGTCGCGTTCTGTCGCGACTTTGGCACAGACTCCTCGAGATTGTGAGTTGGGCGGCTTACCAAATTGATTACACGTGAGAGCTTCGCCCGGTTTCAAATTTCAATTTGTCGGTTCCAAGCTCGGTGGTTCACACGTGGTGATCACCGATGCGCGCCAAGATAGCGCGGGCTGATCGACGGCCAGTTGATTTGAAAATCGGCACGGTGCCTTGTCGGAATAGAGGCACGGTCAGATCGAAACTCTGTGCTCAGTTACTCGGAGTCCACGTTTTTCTGCGATTTACGAATGCAAAATAGATGACGATCGCTCCGGATGAACAAGTCTTGCTCGGACACTGCTAATGATGCGAAGACCGGTTCGTCAATCGAATTCTCCGCGATGACGGTCAATTCGGGTGACAGTGTCGCCACGATGGTGAGTCCGGCTTCGTCCGTTAAGAAAAGCTTGCCGTCAGCCCAAATCGGAGACGCACTCGTCGGTCCTAGCAAGCGATGACGCTCTAGCGTGTCGCCACTCATTGGATCAATCTGCGTATAGATGCCGTCGTCGGAGACTTGGTGCAACGCGCCCTCAACAATTATAGGTGAAGATATGTATGGAACGCCGGCCGAAGAGGTCCAAACCGGTTGGGTCGGGTCATCGTGCGTCAGATCAATCGCGAGCAGTTTCTTCTCACGACCGCCGGCTACGAACAGCCTCCCGTCCGCTTCGACAATCGAACTTACGGTTTTCTCAGCTGGTCCCGGTAGGCGCCAGAGTTGTCGTCCGCTTTGTAGGTCAAACGCGGTCGTGCAGCTAGCACCAGAGACAACAATGATGTCTTCACCCTCAAATCGTGTAACATGCGGCGGCGAGAACGAACGAATGGACGTCTCGGTGTTCGTGAGCCACTCGATTTCACCTGTCTCGATGTTCAGACGCGCGACGAACGACTCGTCGCTGTCCTGCAACCCGGAAAGCAGGATTGAATCATGATAAAGGATCGGGCAGCTATGAAATCCGTGCCGAGATATGAACGACGCCAAGCGGCGCTCCCAAAGCCGTTTGCCGTCCATATCAAAACCGGTGACGAAGTAGCCACCATTAATCGCGAATGTCGTCACGATCACATTACCGTTGGTCACCGGCGTGGAAGAAGCGGGCGAGTTTTGCGGATGCATCGGCTCGATGGGCGATGTCGCTACGGTTTCACGCCATAGCTCGCTGCCCGCGGCCCGCTCGTAGCAGACTAAAAGTTGAGCGTCGTTCTCTGGCACGCAAGTCGTCAGCACGACTCGGTCGCCGGTAACCACGGGCGACGAATGGCCGATGCCTGGTGTCGGTACCTTCCAGGAAACGTTGGTCTTCGCCGACCATCGCGTCGGAGGCGCTGCGTCACGACTAATCCCATCGTGTCGCGGACCTCGCCAACCTGGCCAATCCTCAGCAACCGCGGTTGGGGCGAGAGCGAGGAGCGCCAGCGTGGCAAGCAATGTCGACCAACGCACGCAGGAAGCGTTCACGAAATCTAATGAACATGAGAGGACAAACATGTGGGGAGTCACTCCGTCGAGGGCAGACACGCGTCAGAAACTGGTGCTTGTCGATTATGGGCGCATGAGTTGATCGTCGAGTTCTCAGATTACGCAAACTTACCAGGACACTTGCGACCGTGAAAACCATATTTCAATGAACATGTTGTGAAGATTCTGTGATTGAGCGCATTCGAGCTAGCGGCGGCCTCGACACTCGCTACATTGATAGCCGAAGCAAGTCGCAACCTCGGTGGTTAGTCTTAAAGGTTGGAACCTCAATCCCATGCACCGAAGCCAACTACGCTCTTTCACTGCGCTGTATCTGCTTACTCTTTGCAGCGCTTCCGCGCACGCCGCGGCAGTTTCTGCCACACAAGCAGAGAGTCTCACTGGTAAGTGGCTTATTCGGATTGATGGCGGCGGAGAAATCTACTCGGCTCGTTTTAACTTCAAGTCCGACGACAGCAAACCCAACGGTCTGCGTGGCGATCTTTCCACCGGCGGGAAAAAAGCAGCTCTTCGCTCAGTCCGCCACGAGGATGGATTGCTTGTTGTAAACGCCAAGACTCGCCGCAATGGACTGCCCGTCGAGGTGACGTTCACGTTCGATCTTGTCGAGAATCGGATGGTTGGCGATGTTGACTTCGACTCCGGAACAAGCGTTCGCTCATACGAATTCGAGGCGACGCGTCTTTCGTCAGAACCAAAGAAAGAACTCTCTCAGACGGCGGCGACACTAACCAACGCGGTGAAGTCGGCGTCACAAGTGGAACCGCAGGAATCCCCGGCGGATACGAAGGAGGCTCCTGCAACTACAACTGCAGAGGTGACAACGCGAGTAGCGAAGAAGGATGTTTCCAAGAAACTTGCCTTTCAGCAGGGTGAGGCAGACTATGCCGGGACCGTCGATACCGAAATATGGGCGATCGCACCGAGCAAGTCGTTGTTCGAGCAGGGGACGATGACCGCCGACGGAAACAATGGTGGTGGGGAAAGCCAGGTATTGATGCGATTTGCCGATGTATTTGGGGACCGCAAACGGCAAGTGCCGAAACTCAGCCGGGTCGTCTCTGCGAAACTCATTGTCGTGGCGTTCGATCCTGGATCGACGATCTATCTGCATCGCATGCTGGTGCCCTGGGACGACTCTGCAACGTGGGACGGTATGGCGCGTGGCATCAGTGTCGACAACGTTGAGGCTAGTACTGTCCGCGACGGATTCAACTTCGGCGAAATCAACATGGATAAGCAGTCGATCGAATTCGACGTCACCGCAACCGTGCAAAAGTGGTCCAACGGCGAACCGAACTACGGCTGGGTTTTCACGAGTACCGGTTCCAACGGCTGGGACTTCTATTCTAGCGACTGGATCGAGCAAGACTCGCATCCACGGCTGGAGATTGAATTCGAAGAGTCGACCGTTGGCACTGATCGTCTTGCCAAACCACCTCTCAAGGAAGCGAGAAAACCATGACACCACGACCTCACAACTGCCTGGGGCAACCTTATGGACGCCGAGAGTTCTTGCGCGTCGGCTCGTTATCGACCTTGGGGCTCACTTTGGGAAGTTTCTTCCAACGTCAAGCTGCGCAGGCTGGGCGGATGGGTGTCGCGAGTGCGGCCGCTGGCGGTCCGGCTTGCGACGCAGTGATCCAGATTTACTTGCCGGGTGGCGTGGCGCATCAGGAGTTTGTTGATCCAAAGCCTGGAGCGCCCTCTGAGTACCGCGGCGAGATGGACTCGATTCGTACGTCGTTGGTCGGTGAGCGATTCAACGAGCTCATGGTTCATACATCGAAGATCGCTGATCGGCTGACGCTGATTCGTTCGATGACGCACACTGAGGCCGCACACGAGCGCGGCACTCATAACATGATCACTGGTAATCGCCCCAGTCCCGCAATTATCTATCCGAGCATCGGCAGCGTCGTCTCTTCAGAATTAGGTCCGCGAACGGAACTCCCGGCGTACGTCTGCGTGCCCGGATTAACCAGCGCCTATGCGGGTAGCGGGTATCTAAGTTCCGCTCACGGCCCGTTCTCGTTGGGATCTGATCCAGCTCGACGTAGCTTCAAGGTGCGCGACCTCGCGATGCCTAAGTCAGTCGATGCCGAACGGTTCGCGCATCGGCAATCGTTGCTCGAGACCGTCGACGAACACTTCAAAACAATGCAGGATTCCGACGCGATCGCCTCGATGGACGAGTTTTACCAACGTGCATACGCGATTTTGAGTTCCAACGAAGCCCGCGAGGCGTTCAACTTACGGAGAGAATCCCCCGAGACAATTGAGCGCTATGGCAAAGGTCAGGCAGGTGCCAGGATGCTGATGGCACGTCGGCTAGTTGAGGCTGGGGTACGTTTTGTCTCACTCAACTATGGCGATTGGGACACGCACACCTATCACTTCCGCACGATCGAGCGCATCATGCCACCGCTTGACCAGGCGCTAGCAGCCTTGATTTCCGATTTGGACGAGCGTGGCATGCTCGAACGCACGATGGTCGTCGTTTGCAGCGAATTTGGTCGTACACCGATGGTCAATGCCGGCGCGGGACGTGACCATTGGCCTCGCGTTTATAGCACACTACTCGCGGGTGGTGGCTTGAAGCGCGGATACATACACGGTGCGTCCGACGCGATTGCCGCCGAGCCGGCACGCGATCCGGTTTCGCCCGAAGATCTAGCCAAGACGATCTACCATCAGCTTGGCATCAACGCGACTAAAGAATTGATCGCTCCAGGCGATCGCCCGCTCGATATCGTTGATGGCGGAAGCGTTGTCCGCGAACTGATTGCTTAGTCGTCCAGCCAGCTACCTTCACTCGAACTATCGCCCGTCGAAGATCCGCCAGACTCAGATGTTCATTACGACTCGCGCGTTTTTGATTGTGGCCATCCTCGCGCACTTACACTCACTGAGCGAGACCGCGCCGACTGCTTACGCACAAGGTATCGCATTGGAAAGTGTGCAGCCGCGAGGTGCTCAGCGCGGCACTCGCTTCAACGTCAAGTTTTCTGGCGAGCGACTGCATCTGGCGGAGCAAATCGTCGCATATCGACCAGGACTGCGACTCGTTGAGTATCGCGTCATCGACGACGAATCGGCCGAAGCAATCATCGAGTCGGAAGCCAACGTGCCGTTGGGCGAACATCCGTTTATGTTGTCCGGCCCCAAGGGCGTTTCCAAACTCGTGACCATTCATTTGGGGCCGTTTGCGGTGCGTTCGGAAGAGGAACCCAACAACTCACCGGTCAGCGCAAACTCGCCCGCAAGCAAGTCCGAGGCTGACGGCATTACGATCGTCGGCGAAATCGAGGGTGCCGACATCGATTGTTATCGATTCGATCTGGAAGCCGGCGAACGGCTCTCTGCGGAGATTGAATCGATGCGTCTCGGTGGCCAGTTCCTGGATGCGTACATCGACGTACTCGATCCGCAGGGCAAGCTGATCGCGAGTTGCGACGACACGCCGCTGCTGAAGCAAGACCCAATCGTTTCGATCGTTGCTGCCACCGAGGGAACGCATACGATTCGCGTTCGCGAAGCGGCTTTTGACGGCGAGTACGGTTCACGATATCGGTTACACGTCGGAAGTTTCGCACGCCCGACGCTTGCCTATCCTTGCGGCGGTCCAGCGGGCCAGTCAACGCAAGTGGCCATGCTCGGTGACCCAAGCGGTGAGTTTGCTGCAAGCATCTCAGTCCCCAGGACCGGCGATGACTTCTTCGCTTATCACCCGGAGGACGGAAATAGCGGTGTCGCGCCTGCACCAATCAAATTCCGCGTCTCGAGTTTGCAAAACGTCATGGAAGCCGAGCCAAACAATTCCGCATTGGAGGCGACCACGTCGAGCGCTGCTTCAGTCGCCTACAACGGCATCTTGAGTGAGCCCGGCGATCAAGACTATTTCAGCTTCGAGGCGGCAGCGGGCGACCAGTTCGATGTCGAAGTCTTTGGTGCCCGCGTTGGCTCGCCGATTGACTCGGTAATCGAAATCTATGGCCCCAACGGACGTAGCGTTGGATTGAACGATGATGGCGTGGTTCATGACAGCACGTTACGATTTGTCGCGTCGGAGACGGGCCGCTATTGGCTGCGTGTTGCCGACCATTTAGATCGCGGCGGTGCGACTTACGTTTATCGTGTCGAATTCCAACTGGTTGAGCCCAGCCTAGGAATCCGCATCGCCGACCTCGATCCACTGCGACCGTTGTCCGTACCCACCGTGTCGCTCCCACAGAATGGGCGCTTCGCGGTCCTCGCTTCCGCGCGAAGAAAGAACTTTGCCGGCGAGGTGCAGATCGTCGCTGATTCCCTGCCCGAGGGAGTCAATCTGACCGTCGATCCTATTGATGCTGATGGCCACCTTGCCATGTTGCTGTTTGAAGCAGACCAACAGGCAAGCGTCGGCACCGAACTAATCGAAGTGCTCGCTTACGCCCACACGGAAGCCGGTACGATCGAAGGAAATCTGAACCAGCGTGTCGGCCTGGTGTTCGGTGAGCCGCGGCAGACCGTCTATCACGCGACGGAAATCAACAGACTTCCAATGGCGATCACCGAGCAGGCTCCGTTCTCAATCTCCGTCGAGCAGCCGCGCGCGTCACTGGCTCAGGATGGTTTGCAAGAAGTGCGCGTTGTCGCCAAACGTCGTGAGGGCTTCGATCAGCCAATAGAACTGTCGGCGCTGCTGCTGCCCAAGTGGGTCGAAACCAGCGAAGACGCGGTCACCATCGCATCAAACAGCAGTGTCGGCAAGTTCCCGCTAATCTCCAACGCCCAGGCGAAACCAGGGACGTATCCGATGATCCTACTCGGAAAGTCGAACGTCGATGGTGGTGAGATAACCGTCGCCTCTCAGCGCTTCGAGGTACGCGTCGCACCGCCACACGCCGCGGTCAGTATCGCAACCTCGACGACCGAGCAGGGTTCGACGTCTATGGTCGATTGCGAAATCAATTGGCTACGCCAGCCTGAAGGCGAGGCGACTGCGAAGTTGCTCGGGTTGCCCAACCATGCTTCCGCGCCAGTGGTCACGGTCACGCCAGACACGAATCGCGTCACCTTTCCCGTCGCGGTTGGGTCGGAGACTCCCGCATCCATTCACAATACGCTGTTCGTGGAATTGTCCGTTCCCGAGTCTGGCGAACCCTGCAGGCAGTACTTGGGACGGGGTGGCACACTCGAAGTGTTCGCGCGCGGTGAGCGTGCCAGCGAAAAGCGCAGTCGATTGGAAATCTTGCGGCAACAGTCCGAGTCGATACGCATGACCAAAACAGTTTCGGCTCCCTGATTTCGTGCAGTTTCAAAGGAATGGTCCATCATGAATGTGTCTAGTGCGAACATGATCTGCAGGGGAACCTTTTCGGTCGCGATCGGAATTGGCTGCCTAGGCACCGCTGCACCAAGCTTGGCGAAACTCGCCATCTATCCTTCCGAGATCCAACTAACGGGTAATCGAGATCGCCAGACGATCGTCGTGCAGCAGACATTACCCGGCGGCGAGACGCGCGATGTGACCGATGTGGCGGCGCTTTCGATCGACGATCCTGACGATGTGATATCGCTAAAGGGTAACGTGTTAGCGCCGCTGTCAGATGGGAAAGTCAAGGTCGTCGCCACATACGACGACGAGTCGGTAGAGGCAGAGATCACCGTCACAGACGCACCAGCCGACCCGCCGCTTAGCTTGCGCCTGGACGTAATGCCGGTGTTGATGAAGGCGGGATGCAATTCGGGACGCTGTCACGGAGCGGCGCGTGGGCAAGACGGGTTCCGATTGTCTTTGTTTGGCTACGATGCGGCCGGCGATTATCATCGCCTGACGCGCGAGATGAGCGGTCGTCGTGTGAACTTGGCACGTCCTGAAGCCAGCTTGCTGCTCACCAAAGCGATCGGCGAAGCACCGCACTCGGGCGGGGAACGATTCGCCCATGACAGCGCGTCGTACAACCTGCTCGTACGGTGGCTCGAAGAAGGTGCTCACGACGATGCCGACGACATCGCTCAGCCGGTCGGAATCGAAGTGTTTCCGCCTGAGGCAGTACTTGTAGGGAGCGGGCAGACCCAGCAGCTAAGCATTCGCGCCACCTACTCCGACGGTACGACGCGCGACGTAACCAACTGGGCCGTTTACCTAAGCAACAACGACAACTCTGCTGCCATCGACGAGCAAGGTGTCGTTACCGCCGGCGCGAAGGGCGAGGCATTCGTTATGGCTCGCTTCGCGACCTTTACCGAAGGTGTACCCGTGCTGGTGCTGCCCGAGGACGGAGGGCCTGAGTTCGTCGAGCCAGATGCCTTCAACGACATCGACCAGGTCGTTTACGAAAAACTACGCAAGTTGCGTATCACACCCTCGGAAGTATGCACCGATGAACAGTTCTTACGACGGGCCTGCCTTGATTTGACTGGGCTGACTCCGACACGAGAACAATACGAAGCGTTCCTCTCCGACACATCTCCAAACAAACGTGAAAGCTTGGTCGACGAGCTGCTTGAGACCGATGCCTTCGTCGACGTATGGGCAATGCGTTTCGGAGAACTGCTCGGGATACGGACGTCCAATCAAGTGAGTTACAAGGCGCTACTTGGATTTCACAATTGGGTTCGCGATCAAATCGCACAGAACCGCCCGCTCGACGCAATGCTTGCTGAGTTGCTAGCCAGTAGCGGAGGCACATTCACGTCGCCCGCGACCAACTACTACCAGATTGAGGCAAACACTCTGCAACTATCCGAGAATGTCGCCCAAAGCTTCCTCGGCATGCGAATCCAGTGTGCCCGATGCCACAATCATCCGTTCGATCGTTGGACGATGGACGACTATTACGGCTTTACCGCATTCTTCAGCCAGGTCGGCTTCAAACAGTCGCACGACCCACGCGAATTTATTGTGTACGACAGCGGACAGGGCGAGATTCGTCATATGGTGGACAACCGTCCTGTTCCACCAAAATTCCTGGGTGGCGGTGCCGCTGAAGTTGAGGATCAGGATCGACGGACAGTGCTGGCCGATTGGATCGTCTCGAACGAGAATTTCGCCTTCGCTCGCAACCTGGCCAACATCATTTGGGCACATCACGTGGGACGAGGAATCATCGAACCCGTCGACGACGTGCGGATTAGTAATCCGCCCTCCAACGACGCCTTGCTGGATCTGTTGGCGCAGAATCTGATCGACTCGCAGTACGATTTGCGATCGCTAGTACGTACGATCTGCACTTCGCGCACCTATCAGCTTTCCACGTCCAGCAACCCGACCAACGCCAACGACTTTGCCAACTTCTCCCGAGCACAGGTCCGACGAGTTCGTGCCGAGGCGCTGCTGGATAGCATCTCGCAGATCACCAACACGGTTGATAACTTCCCGCGCCTGCCCGCGGGAGCACGTGCTTCACAAATTGCTGATGGAGCCACGAGTACGTATTTTCTCAGCACGTTTGGCCGAGCCCCGCGAGAAACGGTTTGCGCATGTGAGGTCGATGTCGAACCCAATCTCTCGCAGGCACTGCATCTGCTCAATGGCGAAGCGACCAACGACAAAGTGATCGATGGCCAGGTCATTAAAGAGTTGCTCGAAGACAAAAAAACGCCCGCAGACGTCATCGAACATTTGTACGTGCTGTGCTACTCACGCAAGCCCAGCCCAACTGAGGTGGAAAAACTGCTCGCGACGATCCAGCCTAATAGTGCACAGAGTCGTCTGCAGGACGTCTTTTGGGCATTGCTCAACTCCAAAGAATTCCTGTTCAATCACTAAGTTGTTCGTTTATGCATCTGATGAATCACCTCAAACTGAAAATCTGCTCTCGATTTGTGATCGGCTGGATATTCGCAACGACTTGCTTGTCAGGTGATGCGCGCACTGAGGAGCTCGTCACATACAGTAGCCACATCCGCCCAATATTTAAGAAGCATTGTGTCGGTTGCCATAACGCGAATCGCAGCAGTGCTGGATTGGATCTCTCCAGCTATGCGGCGATCATGCGCGGTTCGAACTCGGGCGATGTTGTCGTTGGTGGAGACCCAACGGACAGCTTTCTTTATCTGGTCGCAGCGCATACCGAAGAGCCCGCGATGCCGCCAAATGGCAAGAAGATCTCAAACGGGCAGTTGCAGACGCTCAAGACGTGGATCGAGGGCGGCCTTCGAGAAAATGAGACTAGCGAGCCGATCGGAGTCAAATCGGCTTCGAACATGAGTGCGCCGCCGGCCGTAATCGACGCACCGGCAGTCGATTCGTCGCGACAAGAAAAGAGTGACTCGCCGTCGGTCAGAGCAGAACTTACTTTGGGGCCCGTTTATCGAGGTCTGCACTCAACGGCCAACAAAGCGCTGGCAACGCATGCGGAGCAGAAACTGATTGCGGTCGGCGCGCAGCTGCAAGTTTTGCTATTCGATGCGGAGAGCTACCAACTCAAGGCAACGTTGCCATTTCCCGAAGGCGAGCCTCAGGTCTTGCGTTTCAGTCCCGACGGAGCTCGATTGCTGGCCGGTGGTGGGATACATGCTCAGTCTGGCCGTGTCGTTCTCTGGGACACGGCGACCGGTCAAAGGCTGTGGGAAGGTGGTGACGAATACGACGTCGTAATGGCGACGGACATCAGCCCCGACGGCAGGTACGTCGTGTTAGGTGGACCGGATCGAATCATCAAAGTCCTAAGCACCGAGTCCGACGAAGTTGTCCATCGGATTGAGAAGCACACCGATTGGATGCTTGCCGCGCGGTTTGGAGCGGAAGGTCTGATCTTCGCAACCGCCGATCGCGATGGAGGCGTATACATTTGGGAAACGGAATCGGGGGAACTGATCCACTCGCTCCGCGGCCACAAGGGTCCGGTCCACAGCATCGATTTCCCGACTGACCAGGATGTCTGCATCACGGCCAGTGAAGATGGCTCGATTCGATGGTGGGATCTGCATAGTGGCAAACAGACAAACCAAGTCTACGCTCACGCAGATGGTGTAATGGGAATCGCGATGAGCGACTCAGGCAGAATCATCTCCGCGGGCAGAGACCAGCAATGCATGGCGTGGTCGTCGTCTGAGGCCGTTGCAATCAAACAACTGAGCAGCCTCCCGATCAGCATCGCAGCACTCGACAACCAATCCTGTGTGATTAGCCTCCATGATGGCACGCACACGATTTGGAATTATTCTCAGGACGAACTGGCACAACTGGACCTGCCTGAAAACCTGTTGACCAATGATCTGACGGACGTGATTCCCGCCAACTTCGTATCAGTCCGACCAAGGAAGCAAGTCGCGCCCCCGGCAACGGAGCAAACCTCTCTGGATAGCGACTTGTTTCGCATGGCGATTGATTTTGAACAACGACTTCGCCTTGCCAACGAGAGAATCCCCGCAATGACCAGCCAGGTCGGTTCGCTACGCGAGAAGATCAAAGAGCTGGAAACTCACCGAGTTGAACTAGAAGCGAGTTTGGCAGAGAACCTGGCTGAACTCGAGGCGGCCGAATCGCAACTGCGGACGTTGATGTCTGAGCTGGATCAAATGTTCGAAGCTTCCGAGTGACTCGTTTCGGCATCGATCTTCTGCAACAATTGCGTGGCACGTTGACGCTGTTTTTCTAGGAGCGGATTGGCAGCGTCTGGCACCGTGCGTCGGACGATCTCATCACGCGCCGCCTTCGCGTCGCGGCGAGCTAGTTGAAACTCGCCCATCGCCCACCGAAGTTCGGCACGCTGTAGCAAGTGGGAACTCTTCCATCGCGCACGCTGCAGTCCCTGTTCGATCTGCGTCTCCGCGAGGTCGAACTTCTTGCAGCGGATAAGTGAATCGATCCATGCGCGGTGGAGAACGACGCTGGGATTGCTTTTTTTGGCGGCTGCCAGTGACCGGCAAGCGTCATCGTGCCGATTCAGAACTTGCAGCGTGCGAGCATGTTGGACTAGCCAATCCACCTCGGGTTTCTCGCAATCAATCGCATTCTTCCAGCTGACGAGTGCAGCGCGATGATCTTGAAGCCGAACGTGGGCGGTCGCCGCGACCGCGTAAAACGGAGCGCGCGCATCACGGTCCGCAGCGAGCGCGACGCCGCGTTCGGCAGTGTCGATCGCATCCTTAAAGCGTTCCTTACTCACTAGCGTCCGCGCAAGTCCATGGAGGGCAACCAAGTCGTTTGGCTTGAGCTTTAAGGCAGACTGATAGTCGGCAATCGCTTTGCTGGGTTCGCCAAGAATTCGCCATTCATCAGCCCGACGAACGAGCCGACGGGGACTGTCCCCATGCAATTCGATCTCTGCACTCAAGTCAGCGATCACGTCTTCGGGGCTATGGTGCGCGACGACTTTGGCGCCGCCCACTCCAAGAGCCACATAAACGAGCATCCCGCGGATGATCAAGGTCCACATCGCGGTGCTCATCGATTCGACTTCTCAATCGTCAATCCGGCGAAGTGGATCTTCGCTCCCTTTTCCGCTTCCACCCCAACACGGCCCGGTCGAAGCGGTTCTTCGAGATTGATCGTGTACTCGATCTCGTCGTTGATTTGCACCTCGATGATGGAACTTACTGGCTCCAGTTCCACCTTGATCGGTCGCTCAAAGTTGATGTCGAGCTTCCTGTCGGTCAGTTTCCTGCGCTCGCCGGCGATGGTCACGAAGAATGAAGTTGTTTTTGTTGCTGGATCAAGTTGAATGCTGCTGTAGTTGTCTTCGTCTTGCCAGCCCAAGACCATGCCCGCAGGCGCGTCGGATCGGACAAATTCGACGTAGGCTTGGCACTCGCTAATGGCACCTTCATAGGCTTCGTAGGTTGCGATTAGCCGGTCCTCAACGGCCGTGACAACCGACTGGAAGTAGGGCGTCCCTGTGCGTTGCTCGATCGTCATTCGACCTGCTTTCGGATCGCTTAGCCTCCAATCCGGCGGCAACCGACCTTCCGCGCCCGCGTCCCAAGCGATGAGCATCTCGGTAATCTGCGAAGGGTCGTGTTCCGGCTGCCAAGGGTTGTCAATCGGCTTATTGTCGATCGTACCTCGTTTAACAATCTGAAACTCGTCGCGTTGTTTGCCCCGAAGATCAATCATCGTACCGGTCAAGGTGTCGCCGTTGACGTCCAAGATCAGCGAACCGTTTTCAACGATGATCTCGCGCATGATTGGCATCGTTCCTTTGCGACTAACTCCCGCGCCGCCGTGGCCTGCAACAATCGCCACGGTCCCGTTGTGGGGCTGAAGGCCCTTGCTTTTCTTATAAGGCCCGTCACCGTTCGGGTTGCCATCTCCGTCATCGACCACTACTCCCTCGGCTACGGTAGGCGTGGCGTATGCACCGTCGATTAGCATACTTCGTTCGTAGATGTGCGAATGACCAGAGAGCACCAGGTCGACACCTGCAGCCTCTAGCAACGGCATGATGTAGGTGCGCATCTCGACGAGCTGCTGCTCTCGGTCGCTATCGTGCGAGCCCTTTGTGTACGGAGGATGGTGCCAAAACGCTATCAGCCAATCTGCTTTGGTTTCTTCCAAGTCCGCCACAAGCCACTGTGCCATCGCGCCGGCCGGTGAACGATCGAGATCATGGGAGTCCAAGCACACGAAATGTACATTCGCGATGTCGAACGAGTAGTAGGCTTCCGTCCCCGAGGCAACACCGCCTGCCTCAGCAGCCGTCGGCAACACATAGGCATCGTAGTACGGTCCGAACTGCGAGATGCCACGCGAAGTGTGCCCTTCGTGATTACCCATCGCTGGCCAACACACGGTGTTTCTCAGTGTTGGTTGATAGATGTCAAAGAAATTTCTTTGAAACTCCTCGTCGGCACCGTCGCCGTAGGCCATGTCGCCGACGTGCAAGAAATGGTTCGGCCACCGTGTCGACTTCGCAAAGTCACGCATGGCTTGGAACACACGTTTCTGATCGATCCCACCGGTACCTGAATCGCCCACGACCCAGAGGCGTAAGTCGGTCTTGCCGCCCTGTTCGGGTAGCGTGGCAAACCAGTGATCGTTGTCAGCGCCGGCGAGCAGTTCATCGCCATCGTAAATGCCGTAGTAGTACCGGCTCGCGGGTGTCAGATCCGATACCTGAGCCTCAAATTGGTGTGTGCCTGGTCGCGTCGACGGGTTCGGGTCTGTGGGCGCACGTTCCTCGCTGAAACCTAACGGCTCGTCAAACAAAACGTTCGCCTTGGCGATCGGAGTGTCGTTCATCGCCGCGACGTCGACTGACACTCGATGCACGATTCCTTTGCCGCCGACCGATTGTGTCAGCTTGTCAGGTGAGGTTCCATATCTTACGACCGGTTGAATTTCACGGTCAGTCCTCCAGACGACGACGACCGAGTCGGTCGTTGCGAGCTGCAGGTAGGGACCTCTTGTGGGGGCCGATTGAGCGCGTGCCGTGCTCCCATAGGTAGCCGCACACAAAGCAACGACTGATCCAAACGTTATCAGGTATTGGCGCATCTTGACTCAGTCCTTTCAGTAGTCCACGTTTGTCGACACTAACTCCACGTTATTGGCATATGCCAATCAGAAAAAATGCCCCGTCCGGTCGCTCAATCGGTCGGACGAGGCATTGTGATCACTGACTATTGGTCGAATTCGGTATTGCCGAACCTTGCGGCAAATCTCACGCAAGTCGTTGTTTGACTCAGTTCAGATAGTTCTGCGTCTCAAGCATGCGATCGACGCAGCCAACACTCCAATCATTGTCAACGAGCCAGGCTCTGGAACCAACTCGATGATCGCTGCCTGATTTCCGGGACCGGGTTGCCGTTGGAAGGTCGCATTCAACTGCGCTCCGCTGGGCAGGGTCAAACTGATATCGCCGGAAATGAATGGGATTTCTCCACCGGCGAACGGAACTCCGTTCACCATGAAGCCGGAACCGAAGATCGTGACCTTGCTACCGCCAAACGCGGTAATCGATCCATCTCCCAGATCGCCGTCCAAAATCCAAATGATGCTTCCTAAGTTTGCTGCCAGGCTAAAGCCATCAGCCGTGACATTGTCTAGCGTCGATAGGCCGGCGGCAAATTCCAACGAGAGATTGTCGGCAACGACATTTGTCAGGTCGACGCGCCCTCCGGTGAGGGCGGCAACTTCCAGGTCATTGAATTCCATCCCTGCGATGTTAACTACGCCGTTCAGCGATGATTGAATGGGAACTGGTGCGGCGGCTCCGGTGTCGGCACCGGCGATCGTCGCGCCACTCATGTTAATCACGCCGCCGCTGGCCGCAACGATAAACCCACCGTCATTCTCGCCAGCAGTACCAAACGTACCAGCGCTGACGTTGATCACGCCGCCACTTGCCACTAAGTTGGCACCACGGCTTGCGATACGAACGAACTCGCCGCCCGAAATATTAATCGTTGAGCTATCGGTTGCCTCGACGTCTTCGTCGTAAATGCCGCCCATCAAGTTCATCACGCCGTTGTCGGCAGCGTCAACGTCGTCGTTCACGAAAACGTCAATCACGGTGAGCACGGCATCACCCTCCGTGTCCAAGTCGTCGTCGATCGATCCACCGTTAATGGTGGCCGTCGCGTTTCCGCCAATCCCGAAGGTGTCGACTTCCCCACCCAAGAAACTGACCGTTGCATTTCCTTCAGCGAAAACCTCGCCACCGACAGTGGCACTGTTATTGATCTGCAACTCGGTGTCCCCATCCGCTGAGATATCGCCGGCAACGTTGGCTGAACCGTTGAGAAACGCTACTGAGTTGTCGCCCATCGTGATGTTGCCTTGGGCCGAGCCACCCGAGAAAAGCAAGACTGACTGTTGCGTCAATCCTATGCTGCGGCCGTCACCGTTGGTGCCAATATCGGCACCCGTCATGACGTTTACGACGGTCGAAGTAGCACCGGGGCCGTCAGAAACCTCCAGATCGTCGGACGCTGCGTTGATGTTGTTGAGCCCGCCGTTGTTGAGCATCACAGTCGCTGTGGCAGGCGCGGTGATATGAAAGAATAGAGAAAAGCAAATTAGAACCACTGCCCAGAAGTGGTAGTTCACATCACGAAAGGCGTTCATTAGCGAGTTCTCCTCAGAAGTCTAACTTGAAGGGTTTCTATGTTGCGATGTCAGTCAGCTGACCGTGACACGTCGCGGTCCTAGCTGCGGCTCTTTCTCTGTCCGGTATTGTATTCTTGATCTTTCGTTTGGCAGGTCGCTTCTATAGTCACAACAGAACGTACACGACTGTCAGATTCGGGCTACTTGTCGAACTACTCGATAAACTTAGCCTGCCATCCTGTTGACTGTTCGATTGCGATTTCCAAATCTTCAACATCGTCTGTAGTGATTCGAATTGTCTTGCCTCGCGGGCTAATGTAGCGCACTTTGACGTCAGCAGCATTCGCTCTTCCGCGAGACGCTTGGTGGATCTTATTTCGCATCGCGTCGCTGGCTTCTTGGATCAGGGTTGCTTCGTACTCACCAGGAAAGGCGCCAACGACGCCTTCTTGTGTGCGCAACTCGTATTCACCGTTCTCGGTAACTCCTGAAAAGGCGCGCCTACCATCACCAGATTTCGGCACCAACATTAAACGCCCACCAACGGCTGGCTCGCCTTCGATCAGTATTCGACCAGCAACTCGCACGGTACCGGAATCACCGCATCCAGCAACCGACATTATCGCTAAGGCAAACAGTATCTTTGGGGACACTGCGGATACCACGGTCGTCAATTGTTCTCTCACGTGCATCAATCTAGTGTGTATCAATTACGGGCGTCTCAATATCAATATTCGCCTACAACGAAGCCATCATCGCGCGTTCCTAGATTTCGATAGGTTTCCCACTCGATATCTTCGCTGAGCCAGTGCACTGAACCGTCGCAGAAGCCAAAAAAAGCTCCGCCAGTATGCCAGCTAAAGGCGCAGTCGTCGTCAAGCGGACCTGAAAACGAACGCACATCTTGACCCGGCCGCGTACCAGTGTAAAAGTTCTCGATGATCTTCGGCGTGATCCCACAATTAATTGGCGCATCGAATGCCGTCTTAAAGATCGTATTCTCATCGCTGTTGGCCCCACCCATCCAAATCGGCCAGTCCGAGGGAGCCTCACCGCCGGCTGCCGGTTGGAGCATGTAGTAGGAAGATTCACCAATCATAATGGTCTGGCTCATCCCATCGGTCACATTCGCCGGTCGAATCTTCAGCACAATCTTGGCGGGGTCCGATCCGGGTAAGTTCGCTCCTGGACCAGCGTACGCGTTTGCGTTGTCGCAGCGATGTTGAAAAATACCGCGGTCAGCCCAGCCGCCGCTGCCCTTATAGTCGCTGGTGGCATAGCCGTTAATCCACTGCAGCGGTGATTGGTGATCCTCGGCAAAATCGGGAAGACCTGAGGAAGGACAACGAAATGAAGGAATGACGGTGTCGCCACCCCTCCAAATGGTATTTTGGCCACTCCGATCAAAGAACACTGGACCAACCCTGAGCAGATCGGGCGGTGGAAACCTCTGTGCGACAGCAGGCGGCAACCCCGTTGTGTCCCAAACCTGATCATGCAGCGCTTGCTGTTCGAGGTAAGACAGGATATGGGCAGCCCACCCTAATCCGACATCGCAAAAGTTCGCTCCGGGAGAATCGTCGCCCTGGTAGCTTGCTCCCGCTTGACTCGGGTCTCCGCCCGCGACGCCGACCGGGTACTGCTCGTGCACCTCGGAGTAACCGATCACACCCAAGGCGATGTTCTTGAGGTTGTTTTGGCACTGCGTCCTACGAGCAGACTCACGCGCTGCCTGCACTGCTGGGAGCAGTAGAGACACCAGCACCCCAATAATCGCGATCACCACCAGTAGTTCGACAAGCGTAAAACCATTACGAATACATAGAGGGTTGCGTTTGTCGGACTTCTTCATCGTTGGACCTCGTGTCGGATCTTTGCGTTAGCAGGAAATCTTAAATTTGTAGTTCTAGTCGATGCGAAATTCGCATCGAGGAAACACTCAGCTCAAAAAGCACACATACTCTGCACGTTTCAAGCCGACCGAAAGTTAGCTGCGAACCTGCCTCTTCAAAAGTGCCAAAAGGCCAAATGCGGCTAGCATCATGCTCGAAGGTTCGGGAACGGCTAACGCCACCGATAGTGGCATACCCGTGGCCTCTTGGAACAATCGCTTGAATTCCAGGAAATCGAGTGGGTCGATGTCGCGGTCGAAGTCCAGGTCGCCAACGGCACCCACTGGCAGCACGCCATCGACTTCGCTGCCGAATACAGAAAGGAATACATCGTAGTCTTCGGTGGTCACCTCGCCGTCGAAGTTCAAGTCCGCAGGTCCGCCAGCACCGGTGTAAAAAATGGTCAACTGAGGACGCACATTTTCAGCAAGCAGCTCAAGTGTGCCGGGGTTGATTTCGTCCAAGACTGCGCCGGTGTCTGGATCACGCATGCGACCGAACACAATGCCCGCAGGTAGCTCGGACTCATCCATCGTTGTGTGGTCGATGCCAGGGATGATGGTCTCCGCGTCGAAGAACGCAACATCACCGGCTCCGATATCGCTAGGGTCGGCTTCTAGCAACAGCCCTTCTGCCTCGGAGGAAACAATGTCCCAACCGTCACCTGTGTTGTTGCTAATCGACCAACCTTGATTTTCTTCTCCGTTGACCAACCAATCGATAACGGCGTCCGTTACGTCGAAATCAAAGAACGAGAATTCGTAGGCTTCGGCGAAAGTCAGATCGTTCGGGTCGTCGACTCCCGGAGTGTTCAGCACCCTGTCTTCCAGAATATCCAGAATGTCGTCGGAGTCCTGATCAGTACCGGATTCACCAACCTGGATCTGCTCACCAGCAAATTCTCGGAAGATCGGACCGTTGGTTTCCGTGAAATCAGGGGTCAGCTCCGTCTCGCCGGTTGGCCCCTGAAGCGGCACACCACTGGGCGTAAACTGGTTCTGATCTGCTGGACCGAATGGCCACTCGACAAACGAGTTATTTGGACCGATGGCGAAAATGTTCTCGGTCAGCGTGCCCCAAGAGTCTTCTTCAGTCCAAAACTCTTCGGAAAGATTGTCTTCGGCGATCACGCGATGGAAAGCAATCTCCGCGTCTGCTTCCGTTCCGCTGATCCGCCACAGACGCATGGTCGCATTCGTGATCGTGAAGGCCCCCGTGGTGACCTGATCGGGAACAGCACCACCCTCGCTAACCAAGAGGTCGCTGAACCGGATAGCACCTTGGGCGATGTTGCCGCCGTCGTCACCGTCGATCGTAATCGTTGGTGCGCTGCCACGTTCAGGATTGATGAGGTCGGCCGATACCAGCTCGACGTCATCAGTTCCTTCGTAGACGACACCGGTCGGTAGCATGAGTCCGTTTTGGAAAGTCACGCTGAACTGCTGGGCATTGGCAGAACTGACAAAGAGCAGTGCCAATAGTGCATAGGAAATTTGTTTGCTCACGGTGTATCCCTTTGTATCAGTCAGACAAATCAAAGTTTGAGGTTGGGTAATGAACCTAAAAACGTGACCGAGATGGCGCTAGCTTCGGCGTGATATGGCCAGCGCGGTCAACGCCAGCAAAGTCAATCCCAACGTCGATGGCTCAGGCACTCCGGCGACCATCGCCTCGAAGGCACCCGCGCCATTCAAGGCGTTAAACGCCGCTTTGAATGCAGCGAAGTCTTCAAGATCGACGTCGGCATCAAAATCGACGTCGCCGAGCTCGGCACGAGGAACCTGGTTACCCAAGTTGCCGCGAAGGACGTCGTAGTCCATCGAATCGACGTCACCGTCGAAGTCGAAGTCGCCGCTGACACCTACACCTACCCGCAGCTGCGGCCGCACTTGCTCTTCAGTCAAGCCCAGAAATGCCAATAGCGCTTCTGCCTCAGCCCGCTCAGCCGGATCTTCAATGCTGGCGGTCGCATACTCAGAAGACAGGAAATCCCAACCATTACCGGAGTCGCTGTTGATCGACCAGCCACGATTTGGGGCACCGTCTTGCCAGGCCTTAATCGATTGCGTGACCTCAATCGAAACGAACTCAAGGTCTGCTTCGGTACTCGGCGAAGTCAGCTGACCGTCAAGTGGGTTGTCCAGAGCGTCCTCAGGAGCCGCCAAAGCCTCGTTCCCCGGTGCCAAAGTCGGACTGTTGCCAACTTCGATTGGATTGAATTCAAGTACCCCCGCCTGGTTGGTCGTTGTGCTACCTCCAAGCGAGGACCAAGTGTCGGTCTCTTGCCACGGGCCAGAACCTGTTACGCGGTTCTGATCGTCTCCAAGCACACGATCGAAGCTGACGACCGCGTCTTCCGCGGTTGCGCTCGTTACGAAGAACACAAGCTCAGCGAAAAAGATCTCTTGGTCCAACGGGACCAGATCCTCTCCCACGCCAAAGATGTTGTCAAAGCGAATGGCCCCTTGCGTTCGGTTGACCAGACCAGGAATGGAACCATCATCCTGGTCGACGGAGATCTCCAGCTCGTCCGAAAGGTCTGTAGTTGAAAGGGCCGAGCGGAATTCTGTGTCGGCGGTGCCTGTGTAGCCGTTCACACCCTCTTGAAAGGAACGAAACTGGCCATAGACTGAGCTGGCGTAGCAGCAATAAGCAAGCAAGTTACAAAGAATAAAGGTTCGCACGCGATTCTCCTCACCAAGTGAGTGTCAATGTTTGGATGTCAATCAGGTCAGTAGTGACGTACGGTTGATTGAGAGCAAATACAAATACGATTCTTGGATTCTCTGCGCTGATTTCCGCCAACTACCGTCGGCGACCGAAATGCAACAAGATGCCAATCGTGAGGAAGCAGCAAGTGGTCGGCTCAGGAACGGTACTAGCAGCGAGTGCTCCACCGCCGGTGAATTGACGTTGCCAGCCCAAGAAGTCGAATCCCGAGGCCAGCCCATCGCCGTTAGCATCCCCGGTCGTTTCCGTTGCGGGCCCGCCGTAGGAGCCTTGCCAGATACCCAGGTCCGTGCCGTTGACGAAAGTGTCGTTGTTGAAGTCAGCGTCGATTGGCGTTGTCGGCAAGAACAGCACCCCGCCGGTCAGACTCTGACCAGGATCGCCACCGTCGGCAGCGATTGAGAATTGTAGTTCAACGTCGGTCTCGTCGGTCAACAGACCGGTGTTAATCGGATTGCCCAACGGCAGCGAACCACCGTTCGCCGCGAGTAAGGTCGAGCCATCGATGTTGGCCTCGCCGATTCTCGTCGTCGATCCCGCAGTAGCTTGCCATCCATTGACATTCCCTTGGAGCGTCGACCATCCTCCGCTGGCGAGGACACCGCCGGGAGATTGCAGAAGGTAGGAGTCAATGCTAACCGGAAAGACCGATTGATTTACCAGCGATGCGCCACCCGAGGCAGGGTCGATCTCAAGCACAATGTTGTTATCGACTGCGAACTCAACTTCACCCGGAAACACGCCGACACCTTCGAGGCTGTAGCTGAACGAGAATTCCGGTTCGGGCTCACCGATTGCACTTGGTGCAAAGGTCGTGTACGGATTACCAATGGGAACCAACTCGCCAGGAGATATCGGAAGCGACCCAGAGATGTTCAATTCGCCGATCACCGTGTCATTGGCCTGCCCTTCATCCCAACCTGAGATGGACTGCTCCTCAAAACTTGTCCAAGCGACGCTGTCGAACGTCGATCCCCCCGACGTCAGGAGGTAGCCATCGAGATTGACCGTCGAGTCGCCGTCGTTTCGCAGCGCGGCACTTCCGGTCCGTGGATTGACCACAATGCTGAAGTCTTCATCTTGAGCCTTAGAGGCGACCGGCATCAGTGCGACAATTGCCGCCGCGAGCATTGGCAAAGCCAAAGTGATACGCATGATCAATTCGTCCTTATAAGCAAAACAAGGTGTTTAATTGGGTAGGTAGCGAAAGACGCGCGATCTGTCCTTCAAATTACGAACAACACTGTTCGTGCAGAGGAAGTGGGGCCATGAATACGGATACGACCGGCTGTCGATTTGGAAACTCCATACCGAATCTCCTTTTCAAGCCCGGTTTAGGTCGCAGCTTGACCAGCGGTCATAGTTGGTGTTGCCGCGAGGTGGGCAATCAGCGCCGCTACGTGCTTCAACGATAGACTGACTCTGGCAAACTGTTGCCACCGACGCACGCACTCTAGATGCATGCTCAAGTCAGCTCAATAATCCTTCACGAATTATTCATTACATTAATGCAAACGTAACAATTGCTTTAAAGAATCTTCTCTCTTGCACGTCACGTGAGTGTATCAGTGAGATTCGCGTACGAAGCGCATAGAGTTACGAGTGGCAACGACGTCCACGCACAGATGATCGGCGCTCGTTCGAAGAGTAACTTATGTGAAACTAATCATGCGGCAGCTATAGGATTCCGGTGCTAATCCATTAGACTGTCGCCATGCAATGAGCGCACCTTTTCGCTCAATCCCACGGCACGTTGATCAGTCGTTGTGTCTTCATAACGTGAGACTGACTGCTGCTACTGGAATCCACCTATGAATTCATGCGACAAACAACAACAGAGTCGGGAGCCACGTATTTCATGAAGCAACTTGAGACATTGATTTGCTGCGGCCTGGTGTGGCTTGCCGCGATGGCTTGTGCTAATGCACACGAAGGTCATGCGGATGCTGAGCCTTTCACTGAAGTTGAGCAACACCGTCCTACACCGCTACCGGACCGCGTGGTGTTGACTTGGAGTGACGATCCGACCACCTCCATCGACGTCACCTGGCGAACAGCTCTAACGGTCGGCACGCCAGTGGTCGAGTATGCGGTCGCTGATCAGTTGCTGGGCGACTTGCGCGAAGACGTGCCCGGACGTGTCCAAATCGCCGGCTCGTCCGAGCAATTCACATCGGATTTGGGTGCCTGCCTTATCCATTCTGGTCAGATTCGCGGGCTTGCGGCCGACACGATGTATGCCTACCGCGTCGGCGATGGAAAGCACTTCAGCGAGTGGTTTCAATTCCGCACCGCCAGCAATTCGAACGATCCGTTCAGCTTTGTCTACTTCGGCGATGCCCAAAACGACGTTCGCTCGTGGTGGTCGCGGGTAGTGCGCGAGGCAAATCAGCACGCTCCTCGCGCTGCGTTCATGCTCCACGCCGGCGACTTGGTCAATCGTGCAAATCTTGACGCAGAATGGGGCGAGTGGTTTGGAGCGGCGGGCTGGCTCAACGGTATGATTCCGGTGATCGCGTCCCCAGGCAATCATGAGTATCGCGATGGTTTGTCACGACACTGGCGGCCACAGTTTGCTTTTCCCAAGAATGGTCCACCCGGACTAGAAGAAACGGTGTACTGGATTGACTACCAGGGCGCGCGAATCATTTCTCTGAACTCCAACGAGCGAATTGAGCAACAGCAAGCCTGGCTGACATCCGTGTTACAGGATCCGCAGAGACCGAAATGGACGTTCGTGACGTTTCATCATCCAATTTTTTCGGCGGCTAGAGGACGCGATAATCCAGAACTGCGAAACGCTTGGCAATCGATCTTAGAAGAGCATCATGTGGATCTTGTCCTGCAAGGACACGACCACGCATACGCACGCTCGGCGCTTGGCGGCCCGACGAACGTACCGGACGGCGTTAATCGGGCAAATAGCAACACCGTATATGTCGTCAGCGTAAGCGGCCCAAAGATGTACCCACTCCCGGAGGGTGAAGGAGAAGCTTGGGACGTCAGCCGCGTCGCCTCGGGGGCTCAACTCTTCCAAGTCATTCATGTCGAGCAGCATCAGCTACGGTATGAGGCGCGACTCGCGACCGGCAAACTCTATGATGCTTTCCTGCTCAAGAAGAATGCTAGCGGTCGCAGCGTCCTCACCGAACTTTACCCGCCTAGCGACGAAATCCGCGCGCGATGACTTCTTCGGTCATCGTCGATCGTTGGAACGCGCCGCCTTGCAACTCGCCAACCTCAGTCTAGGAATTGAGATCGTGCAACAGAACGCTTTATGGAGCCGATGTGTACTTTGCCTTGCAACTATCGTACTCCTCTACATGACGCGGCGGGCGCTCGCGAACGATCCGTTTACTATCGTCGCGTTGCCCGACACACAGAACTATGTCAACAACGTCAATAACGCGCCGCTGTTCACGCAGCAAACGCAGTGGATCGCCGACCAGGTTCAAAACGCGGGCAACCCCAGAAACATTCAGTTCGTCACTCACCTAGGAGATATGGTCAGTAGCGGTGATAGCCAGACGCAGTTGCAACGCGCAGACGCGTCGATGGATGTGCTAGATGGGGTGATCGAGTACTCCGTGCTGCCGGGCAACCATGACTATGCTTCGACGGGGAACAAGTCCACCGGCTCGGCCGACTACTTGAACTTCTTTGGCCCGCAACGTTTTGCTGGCGAGTCCTGGTTTGGTGGCGCTGACCCAAGCGGCAATAACAGCTTCCAAAGATTCAGCGCAGGTGGCTTCGACTTCATCCACATGGCGCTGGAGTGGCAGCCGACATTGAACGTGCCTTTTCGTCAAACTTCGCCCATCGAATGGGCGCAGTCGGTGATTGACGCAAATCCGAACACACCCGTCATTCTGAGCACGCACGAGCATGTTGACGACGACCCCGCGGGACGAAGCGGCGCGGGCGAGGCTCTCTGGGATCAGTTGGTGCGGAAAAACGACCAAATCTTTATGGTACTTAACGGTCACTTCCACAGCGTTGGTGGCACGAATGATGGCGAGTACCACCAGATCAGCATGAATGACGCGGATCGCCCCGTCTTCGAGGTGCTCTCTGATTATCAAGATTACCCCAACGGTGGCGACGGCTGGCTGCGTCTAATGAACTTCGATATTCCCAACAATCAGATCGAGTTTGAAACGTTCTCACCCGTGCTCAACCAATTCCAAACCGAACGTGTGACTGACGTCGGGGCTTTCGCGAGCGAGTTTGAGTTGGACATCGACTTCACCACCCGGCTGGTCCCGGTCATCATTCCGCCCGATCCCGTCGATCCGACCACCCATCCTGACTTCGTGTTCCGAAACGGTGTGAACGGCTACCAGGACAGCCGCGACAAGGAGATTCGATCCAGTGGCGGCGATAGTGTCAACGGGCAGGACACGACCATCAGCGTCGACGGCGACGATGGTTCGCCTGGGCTGCAACCTAATCAGGGGCTGATCGCGTTTGAGGACATAGTTGGAACAGCAGCTAACCAACTTCCACCAGATTCGGATGTCGAACGCGCGGTGTTGACTCTCGAAGTCTTTAACGCGGGTTCCGGATTCACCGTCCACGAGATGTTGGTCAACTGGTCCGAGAGCAGCACGTGGCAGTCGTTTGGTAACGGCGTGCAGGCGAACAATGGGGAGGCTGCCGCAGCGGCAATCGACTCGTTCGGAAGCGACGATAGTTCTTCAAATGTCGACTTTGGTACGCTGGAAATTGACGTGACCGAGAGCATCGAAGCCTATTTGGACGGCACGCTCACCAATCACGGCTGGGCGCTAATCCCGTTCCCCAACGGAACCAACGGCATCGACTTTTTCTCGAGCGAATTTGAAGATATCAGACTCCGCCCCTCGCTACAGATCTTCCTGGAAAAACCGCCCGGCGACTTCGACCGCGACGGCGATGTCGATGGCGGAGACTTTCTGGTCTGGCAGCAAGGCGGTTCGTCCGATTCACTCAGTGCGACGGATCTCGCCTTGTGGCAGGACAACTACGGCACAAACTACAACGAATCGCAAGTTGCCTTCAACGCGATAGTTCCTGAGCCGACGAGCTTTTCGTTGTTGATCTTTAGCATCGTCGTACTGTCGATTCGTGGCTCGAAATGTTGATTTGCGGACTCGATGTGGCGATGGTGCGGCAAATTGAGCGATAACAACTGTGACTTCTACGTATTCGCAATCGACCATACACCTGAACGTTGGGCAGATCCACAACTTATAGCCAGTTCACACCTATCAGCGCCAAGCGAACTTTTTCGAGGACGCCGATTACAAACTCGAAGAAACTCATCGACGATGCCTTATGGAACGTTGGCTACCAGTCGAGGGGTGTCGACTTGATGACGCCGCAGTATATGTAAGTGCTAAGTGCCGGCGCCGTGGACGGATTTATCGAGGAGAGCTAGCTGATAATATCTTTAATCACCCTGCCGTAGACATCCGTCAGTCGGAAATCTCGTCCCCCATATCGGTAGGTGAGTTGCTCGTGATCGAGACCCAGTAGGTGCAGAATTGTAGCATGCCAGTCGTGGATGTGGCATTTACCATCGACCGCTTCGTAGCCGTGCTCGTCAGTGGCCCCGTAGCTGAAGCCGCCCTTCACTCCGCCGCCCGCCATCCATGTTGTGTAACCCTTATTGTTGTGATCGCGCCCATCACCGTTCTGTGCGTGTGGAGTCCGACCGAACTCGCCTGCCCAGATGACGAGGGTGTCGTCGAGCAGTTTCCGTCGCTTGAGGTCTTGCAATAGACCGGCAATCGGTTTGTCGATCTGCGTACAATGGTCTTCCATCTCGTCTTGCAAATTTCGGTGGTGATCCCAGCCTTGGCTGATGCATTCGATAAAGCGGACTCCCCGCTCAGCCAGGCGACGAGCAATCAGACATTGTCGGCCAAAACCCTCTGTTTGCGAATCACCTATGCCATACATGTCGAGTGTCGATTGCGTTTCCTCGGAGGTGTCTAGCGCGTCGGGCATTTCTGCTTGCATACGGTAAGCAAGCTCAAAAGATTCGATCATTCCTTCAACCTCCGGCTGAACCACATCGTGCTCCAGTTTGTTTCGATTGAGCTGTTGGACAAAATCGAGCTGCATGCGCTGCAGATCCGTATCCAGATTGGGATTGTTGATGTCTGGAAAAATATCAGAGTTGGAAGCTCCACCGGGGCCCCTGCGGTTTAGGTTTCCTCGACGGCGAGTGAGATTTTGCTGCATGCCATCTTGCATGGTTGCTTGCATGCCACCTCCCGAACGTCGGCGACGTCGACCCCCGCCGGGGGCGCTGATCTTGGTTCCCTGGTAAATGGCCGGGAGAAACGAACTCGCGTAGTTTCCTCCGTCACCTCCCCGCGCATTCAGTACCACAAAACCTGGCAGGTTTGTGTTTTCAGAACCAAGTCCGTAGAGAGTCCATGCGCCCATTGAAGGGCGGGGGAACTGAAAATTTCCAGTGTGCGTCTGAGCGGTTGCCTGCGGATGGTTAGGCTGATCGCAGTGCATGCCGCGCAACAGGCAAAGCTCATCCGCCTGCCGGGCGAGGTTGGGAAAAAGGTCGGAAATCCAGAGACCATTCTTTCCGTGTTGCTTAAACTTCCAGGGCGAGCCTAGCAGCTTTCCGCTGCCCCCGTACCTTCCGACTTTACCCGTATCTTTGATCAATTGCGGTTTGTAGTCGAACGTGTCGATATGCGAGGGTGCACCGCGCATCGACAGGAAGATAATCCGTTTGGCTTTGGGTTCGAAATGTGGTTGCTTGATGCTAAGTGGGTTCTCTGCGCGAGCTTGCTGCGTAGCGAGTGCAGAGAAGGCCAGGTATCCGAACCCACTGCTGATCGACTTTAACGCTTCTCTGCGGGAAGAAGGGCTAAAAATGCTCACACTAGGACCTCTTGAGTTTGAGGGGCTGGTTATCAATTCAGGCAGCGAAATTCTGCAGTGGCTATCAACGCTTGGCAGAACGAAGTCATCGCCAACTGCTCGCTCTTTTCGCGAGTTCTTGAATTGCGACGAGCCTTACTCTCGAAGCGTTTGAGGAAATTTCTCGTGCTCCGGAATTCTTCATCGGTGGCGAGCCGCCCGTAAACAGTCAGGAAAGCCCAGTCGATTTGTTCTCGTTGCTTCTCGAAGTTTTCGATTAAGTACTCCCCTAGGTTCGCAGCGTGCTGCAGGACGAACTCGTTGTTCATCAGATATAGCGCCTGAGTTGGCACATTGGTTGTATCCCGTTTGGCACTACTCAGACTAGGATCTGCGAAGTCGAACAGCGCCAACGAGCTCGGCAAGGCTTCGCGAACCACAGGCAAGTAGACCGAACGACGATTGTTCAAGCCATTAAAAAAGGATTGATCAAGAGTGCGACCGACCCGATTATTGCCCAGCTTGGCGACCGGAGAGCCAAGGGGACGCTTGAGGTCTAGAGAACTGCCAACCGCGAGGATGGCATCCCGCAGCGACTCGGCGTCCAGTTGGCGTTGGTGGGCTCGCCAGAGCTGGCGATTGTCTGGATCGGCTTCGTAGTTTTTGCGATCGAAGGCCGAGCTGAGCTGGTAAGTGCGTGATAGAACTATTTCACGAATCATCGATTTCACCGACCATTCGTTCTGCATGAATCTGACGGCAAGGTAGTCGAGGAGTTCTGGGTGGCTAGGTGGCTGCCCCGAAAGGCCCCAGTTGTTGGGAGTCGAGACGATCCCCTCGCCAAACAAGTGCAGCCAGATTCGATTGACCATCACGCGCGCGGTCAGTGGGTTCTCACGAGAGCTCAACCAGTCGGCAAGTTCTCGACGACCGCTCGCGTCGCTCGGAATTTCCGGCGTGTCTGTGTGGTGAAGCACCTGCAGAAATCCTCGCGGAACTTTCTGTGCGGGCTGATGCACTTCTCCACGAACGAGCACATTGGCGTCCTCGAAGTAGTCAGCATCTTGAACGCCCATCGCGTAAGTTTCAGGAGTGCCATCCTCCTTGATCTCCGCGAGCCGCCCTTGAATAATCGAGATCTGCGCACGTGTGCGGATGAGGACCTGTTGACTGATGTTTTCTCGATTGCCTCTCATTGCAAACCTACGCGCTCGCAAGTCTTGGAGCGAGCTATTCAGGTTCGCTAGCTCTTGCTCGTCATAGACTCTGCCGGCGGGAACCTTGTCTTCGATCGGGAGTAGAATCAGGCCTGTTGCCTGACGGTTCTGAATCCCGCTGGCGGTTCCGAAAAACGTTTCGGTGCTATTGAAAATGCCGGCCAAAGCATAGTAGTCGGTGGTTGGTATAGGATCGAATTTGTGGTCATGGCAGCGGGCACAGGCGACAGTGACCCCAAGAAAAGCCTTCGACATCGTGTCGATCTGCTCGTCCACAAGGTCCGCTTGGAATTGTCGCGGGTTGCGCTCAATGAGCGACTTCGTCCCCAGAGCCAGAAATCCGGTTGCGATAAGATTCTCCTGCCAGTCTTCATCCGACTTGATAGGCAACAGATCGCCGGCAATTTGTTCTTTGATAAACCGGTCGTACGGTTTGTCTTTGTTAAATGCGTCAATGACGTAATCGCGGTATCGCCAGGCGTGTGGGAAAGTACTGTTAACGCTCTTTCCCGAAGACTCGGCGTACCGCGCTACGTCCAGCCAGTGGCGTCCCCAGCGCTCGCCAAACCGCGGACTTTCAAGCAACTCGTCTACTTTAGCTGCGATGGCAGCATCGCGATCTGCTTCAGCGGCCTCCAGGAACTCGAAAACGTCTAATGGCGTTGGCGGAAGTCCGGTGAGATCGAAGTAGAGCCGGCGAAGCAGAGTCGATGGTTCGGTATCTTCAACGGGTTGAAGTTTTTGTTGATCAAGCGAAGCGAGTATGAGATGGTCGATGTTGGATTTCGGCCACGAATTATCTGAAACTGATGGCCGTGCAGGCTCTTCGGGTTTCTGAAATGCCCAATGCTTGCGTCCTGCCTCGATATCGACCTTGGATTCTACGACGACCGATTCGCGTACGCGAGGATCGGGAGCTCCCATCTCGATCCAACGCTTGAAATCGGCAAGGACGTCATCCGGCAGTTGACCACTAGGGGGCATCTCGAAGCTGTCGTAGTTGAGCGCCTCCCAAAGCAGACTTTCATGGAGATTGCCAGGCACGAGTGCCGGCCCTGACTCGCCACCCTCAAGCGTTGCATCTCTTGAATCCAGCAGCAAGCCGCCCCTCGCTTTACCGGATTCGGTAGAGTGACATTCGTAACATTGCTGAATGAGAACTGGGCGAATCTTCGATTCAAAGAACTTGAGTTCGTCGGGCGTAAGCGGATCAGCATGGCTAGGTGACGTAACGACCATGGCCAGCAGAATGACGGTGACTCGGCACGGCAACATAAGCTGATTCTGTCTTAAAGGCATCGGAGTCGCTTGTTATCGATTGATCACCTAGCCGAAAAGGCATTTGGAAATAGGCCCCGTCAATCGAACCCCACGCGAATGACTTAGTTCTGAAGAAACTCAGAAAGTTCAGTTTGCATTCACGCGCGAAACCCTTTGACTGAGCCTTATATCTACAGGGCTAGGATCGCCGGCGGATCAAACGCCGGACGCACAGCGAACAAGTCCCGCGAGAACCTGAGGGCGATCCTGTCGTGGGCCTGGGAGCAAGACTTCCTGGAAAAGCTGCCGAGGTTCCCCAAGCCGAAGCCGCAGCGTGACGTCGCCGGTCGGCACTACCTCACGAAAGCGGACCTGAACGCTCTCTACTTCGCGACGTACGAACTTGAGCGGCCGCGGGGCTGGAAGCAACCGCTGACTGTCGGCCACTACGGCGGCACGTCTGTTTGGTGTCCCGAACCACCGAACGGTCAAAGCAAGGGCTCTCGCTACGGCTGGCTGTACTACCGTCGGGTGGAGACGAAGAAGCAGTTCTATCGACCGATGCATCGAGTTGTGAAGGTGCACCTCAAGAGTCTTCGGCCCGACGATGTTGAACCGGATCAGCCGGTGTTCGATTGCGGCACGTCGAGGCCCAACACTCACTTTCAACGTCTCTGCACCCTGGCCGGGGTGAAGCCAAAGCAAGACGTTGCGAGTGGCGAAGAAAAGAAGTGGGTTCTGAAGGACCTCCGCAAGGCGTACTCATACTACGATACCTCCTTGAGAATGGACTATTTGAAGGGGAATTCAGATTGTTGGGGGTTCGACTGAGTGAGTGCACGGCCTTCCTGCACGGCTTCTACAGCCGCTTGGACGGCTGGCAACTGTAACGAGTCGCGTTCAATGATCCATGGCGTTGACTCTACAACCTGGAGTGCCGGCAGGGTGCGCTCGCGAATCAGGCGACGGATGACTGTGCGGCTAACGCCAAGCTCTTCACTGGCTTGTTGAACAGTAACCCAGTCATCCGACATGTGATGGTTGGTCAGCCGATTGCTGTGACGCGCGGTATGGATACTGTGCACACGCCATGTTTTTCCGGCTCCAGTCTTCATGCCTATCCGATTGAGCGTTGCGGCGATGGTTTGGTCACTGCAGACCTTCGATAGTTCCTCGACCAATTCGAGAGCCTTCTTGCTCGTGACAGTGAACTTCTTACCGCTCTTATTGCGAGGCACGTACAGTTCGGTATGTGTGCCGCCTTTCCAATGCAGCACGAGTTGGTGATTCTCTCGCTGCTGATCGTCACCGATCACGATTTCCACAAGCACGCAGCGCAGTATGCGTTTCTTCAGATCATCGGTGGCCGATGAGTCACTCCACAGCGATTGTAAGTCGCGCCCTAGTTCGAGCAGACGGATCTGCTGTTCATCCGAGAGTTCAAGTCGTTCATGTTGGTGGTTGCGGAGTTGGCTTTCAATGGTAGCCACATGCTCCATGGCTGAATTCCAACGTGCTTCCAACTCGCTGGCCACTAAACGATTGGCAGGATCAACCAGATCATATTGACGTCGAGCGCGGTCGACCTCAAAGCGCGCTTGCTCCAAGGACATCTCCAGCGAATGGCGTTTCTCGTCCAGCTGGGATTCGTATTGTTGCATCGCATCCAATGCGGCTTCAATGCCCGCCGGCTGGATTGCCTCAAGCACGACTTCGGCTACTGCGCGGTCAAGGTTTTGGCCGCCAACGGATTGGCATGCTGCACTACCACGAGATTGGCGATCTCCATGGCACGAGTAACGAGGATGGCGACTGCCCTTGCCGCTATACCCGACGAACATCTTTCGACCACAGTGTCTGCATCTCAATAAACCACCTAACAGTGCCGAGCCTTTTTTGGCCACCCCGGCGGCGCTTGGTTCTCGTGACGCAGCGTTGGATTCGAGCATCGATATATTCTCCAGGTACTCCTGCCACGTAATATAGCCTTCATGATTGTCTCGAATCAGTACCTTCCACTTCTCTTGTGGTTTGAAGCGACGAGTTTTGCTCTTGCGAGCTCGGTCACCATCCACGCTGACAACTGCTTCAGTGCGTCCGTAGGCTAGCACGCCGGCATAGCAAGGATTCTTGAGAATCTGGCGAATGTGAGTTTCACTTGCCGGTCGCCAGACGATTTCTTTGCTCCTGGTTCCATGAATGGCTTCTGGTAGTGTCATCTGATGATCGCAGTACCAGAAGGCAGTCTGTCTCGCAGACCCCAGTTCTCGGAACTTTCTAAAGACTCCCGTGAGTGCAGCTTGGACCCGACGATCGGCAATTTTCTCGATGCGGTCGAGTTCGTTGCGGATAAATCCCACTGGGAGTTCCCACATCGCGTGTCCAGCGGCAACCTTCATCTCAAAGGCTTCGCGAGCGCGTTGGCGGAGCAGACTCAACTCAAATTCGGCCAAGCTTCCCTTGAGGCCAAGTAACAACCGATCGTTGACTTCTCGAGGATCATAGATCCCCTCACCATCAATGATCAATGTTGCGGTAAGTGCGCAGAGGTCGATCAAGTGATGCCAGTCGCGATTATTGCGAGCTAGCCGAGACGCTTCCAAGCGAACACCGCACCAGCCTTTCCTTCGCACACTGCAGACAACAGCGCTGCGAAGCCAGGACGTTCCACCAGTCCGCTGCCGGACTTGCCTTGATCCTCATCAATGAGCTCGACCTGAGAAAAACCCAATTCACGGGCACGATCTGAGAGGTCGTATTGCCGTTGCCGTCCCTGAACATGGTTCCGTACTTGATGACCGGTCGACTGCCTTACGTAAACGAACGCGTAACGATCCAAATGGTGTTGTTGAAGCTTTTCACTCATGATCGTCTTCCTCCTCAGAATGGTCGTATGATGCGCTGTCAGACTCGTCCTGTAGGACTTCGAGCAATAGGTTGGCAATCGCTTGCCGGCAGGCTCGCTGGTCGCCCTGCGGCAGCTCATTCCAGATGCTGTCTCCGAGGAATTCAAGAGTCTGTTGCCGGGCAGGCAGTAGAGCCGCTAGCCGCCTGAGCTTGGTTTCGAGTTGCATGGCGATCTCCTTTCGCCATCATCGGACTCGAATCTTCCCCGTCTTGGCTAGTAGCAGCGGCCAACTGATCGACCAGTTCTCGGAGCCGCTGAAGGGCAGAAACTGCAATGACTGGCTTCTCAGCAGGCTTCATAGACGCGCAGATGGATTCGTCGAGCATCCAACAAGGGACGACGAATTGAATCTGATCACCCACTGCATCGAGCTGCAATTGAACCACTACAGCAGGCTCAGCAGCCTTGCTCGCCTTTCGGACAATGACTATGCTTCGCTCGAAAAAGGGGTGAAACCGATACGCAATCTTTGTTGCACCGAGTCCATGGGCAGTGTGTGAATGCGTTAAGGAAAACGTGCGCGACTTACTACGATGAGCACATGCAGGAGTCGTCTATCGAAATCCTTGGGCATTCCGCGGGCGGTGTGACGTATCGACACTACGCCCACCGCGACCCGCTCGCCTTCAAGGCGATCATGTCACTGCCTCAACCAACGGTGTTCACCGCGCTGACGCACGGCTTCGACGGCGTGCCCTTGCTGCCGGCGTAGATTCCGCCAAGCCTAGCATCCGGCCAGGGCGACGCGTCTCGGCTTAGCTGCGGAGGTGTCGTCACCGGTCGGTCACCTCAGCGCCTACGCGACCTAGCGGAGCTTCTCGAGACGAGTCCAATCCTCATCGGGGCCTTCGTCGAGGGCAGAAGAAATCTGACGCCTACCTAGAACTCTTCGTTCGGTCCGATTCACGTTTCTCAAGTAGCTTGAGAGCGTGAGTTTCTCCCCACTTCTTCAAGGAAGCCAATATTGGCTTGAGCGACTTACCTTCTCTTGTCAACTCATACTCAACTCGTGGTGGAACCTCTGCATATACGATTCGATTCACTAATCCAGACGCCTCAAGTTCGCGGAGTTGCTTCGTAAGCATCCTTTGCGTGACATCACCGACCTGCCGCTTGAGTTCGCTAAATCGAAGTCGTCCACCGAGCAGGTAGTAGAGAACAATGCCCTTCCATTTGCCCCCGATTAACTCCAGAGTCGCCTCGACCGGACATGCCGGGAACTCATAGTGAGTGTGTCGCGGCTTATTCTTAGTATTCATTTTGTGCCTACGTACCATGATTGTGCGTACTTGCTCGTGCAAGTGATACATCTATTATGGCGGTGGCAACGCAAGCGGCAACGTCTGACCAGACGCATAGACAAAACCGAATCTGAAACAGACGCAAAAGGGCAATGAGACATGAGCTACGAAGGCTACACGACATTCACATGCGAACACGATGACGGTGTGCTTACCGTCACCATCGACTTTCCACCGGTAAATCTTCAAGGACAGGAGATGCTGGCAGACCTAAACACTCTTTGCCTGAGGCTGGAGCGTGACCGCCAAGTCAAGGTAGTCGTTTTCCAGTCAGCCCATCCTGAGATATGGGTCTGCCACTACGATACGAACCTCCTTAAAGAAATGTCCACGGAAGCTGTGTCCCGTGACGAAGCCGCGTTGCTCGACCTTCAGTCCGTACTGGAACGGGTTAGCAAATTGCCCCAAGCAACCATCGCAAAGCTTGAGGGATTCGCACGTGGTGGAGGCCATGAGTTTGCACTCGCGTGTGATATGCGATTCGCAGTTAGGGGCAAATACAAGTTCATGCAAATGGAAGTCGGCATGGGTATTCTTCCCTGCGGTGGAGGTGCTTCACGAATGGCACGTCAAGTTGGTCTTGGGCGTGCTCTGGAAATCATCTTGAGTGCCCGTGACTATACTGCGGATGAGGCGGAAGCCTACGGGACTATCAACAAGGCGTTCGAAGCAGGTGAAATTGGGCCTTATGTAGATGAGTTGGCCAAACGAATTGCGACATTCCCGGCAGCATCCATCCATGCTTGCAAACAAACGGTTTACGAGTCGATCGACAAGCCCATTGTTGAAGCCCTCAAGGCCGAAGCATATTGGCTGTATCAAGCCACAAGCAAAACTCCAGCCATCACGCGTTTCACTATTGCAGATGAGAAAGGAATGCAGTTGGACATGGAGAACCAACGTAACTGGGATAAGTTAGTCGAAAATGTTCAAGAGATTAACGAATGAGTAGCGAGCACGCAAAAGTGAAGAATGCCGCATCCGCAATCTTAATATTGACGAGTTTGTTAGGCGACACCGCCACCAGTGTTGCCAAACAAACAGTCAATCCGAAGGCGACTGTTGTCTTAACATCCGAGGTTCAGTGGACGCCGCTAAACGCCGCTCGCGGCGACAAGAGTCCTCAAGCTGCAACGCTTTGGGGCGACCGCAAGGGCTCTGCAGCAGCGGGATTTCTAGTCAAGTTTGTGGATGGGTTCTCGTCACCGCCTCACATTCACAATGTCACCTACCGAGGAGTGGTAATTGGCGGAGGTGTTCACAACGATGACCCGAATGCCACACCCATGTGGATGCCGCCGGGTTCATTCTGGACTCAGCCAGCGGGAGAGCCACACATTACCGCTGTACGAGGACTATCCGTCGCTTACATCGAGATTGACAATGGGCCGTATCTTGTTCTTCCCGCAGAGGAGGCATTCGATAAGGGAGAAAGGCCAGTCAATGTCGACGCATCGAATATCGTGTGGCTGGACGCATCGAACATCAAGTGGATTGACGAGCCCGTGGGTACTGCGCCCTCCAAGAAACCAGAGATAGCTTTCCTGTGGGGAAGCCCAACGGGAAGCAAAGTGAACGGAACTCTCGTCAAGCTGCCCGTTGGATTTGTCGGAAAGATACGAAGCAGCGATTCAGGAATTCGTGCCGTGGTTGTCGAAGGTCGCCTCAATTACCACGAGCGGGGCGAAACTGTTGGCACGGCCCTGTCGCCGGGAAGCTATTTCAGCTCTGAGGGCGTTGTGGCGCATCAGGTCTCGTGCGATGGAAAAGGCAATTGCACGATTTACGTGCGGAGTGAGGGCAAGTTTAGAGTCATTCAAGACTAGAACAAGTCTGGCTCATTATCGCTGATTTATCTCGAAACTCGTACGACTAACGGAAAACACATGAAGGCGATGCTCATCAAATCCTATGGTGATGACGCAGTTTTCGAAGCTGCGGAAGTTGAAAAACCTGAAATCACAGCCGGACATGTGTTGGTGAGTATCGCGGCGTCCAGCGTCAACACGGTTGACACGATGATTCGCAAGATGGGCAAGGACCTGCCGCTCTCACCGGATACCCCAGCTATTCTCGGAATGGACTTTGCTGGAACGATTGAAGCCGTCGGCGATGGCGTGACTGGGAACTCAGTCGGCGATGAGGTCTATGGCTGTGCCGGTGGATTGGCAAACCTTCCCGGTACGCTGGCTCAATACATTGTGGCGGATGCCCGTTTGATTGCCCCCAAGCCAAAGAATTTGTCGATGAGAGAGGCGGCTGCCTTGCCGCTTGTTGCGATTACCGCCTACGAAGGTTTAACTCGTGCGGGTATCAAGCAAGGTCAGAAGGTTCTTGTTCACGGTGGCTCGGGAGGCGTTGGTCACGTTGCCCTACAACTAGCAAAACACTTTGGTGCCGACGTGTATTCCACCGGCGGTGGCGACAAGCAGTTGTCACTAATCCAGCAGCTCGGTGCGACGGCAATTAACTACAAATCTGAGACCATTGAGCAGTACGTAGGCAAATACACCAACGGAGTAGGATTCGATTTGGTGTTTGATTCCGTTGGTGGGGCCAACCTGACAAATTCGTTCGAGGCAGCTGCGTTGAACGGTCAGGTTGCCACAACTGTTTCTATGTGTGAGATAGACTTGACAACAGTCCATTTCAAGGGCTTGTCATTGCATGTCGTTTTCATACTGATTCCGATGTTGCATAGCTTCAAGCGAGAGCAACACGCAGAGATATTGAGCGCACTGGCTCAGATTGTTGATTCCGGCGGGCTAACGCCTGTGTTGGACGAAAAGCGGTATTCGCTGGAGCAAGCCGGAGAAGCACACGCTCGCCTGGAGAGTCGTCAAGCGATGGGCAAAGTCGTCGTCGACATCCAATAGCAAGATGACGTCGAGAGCCTACTCGATTTGCCGTTGAGATGGGACGTTTCGGCCTCCGCGGGCGAGACTCGGTCTAGGACCGGGGCTCCTATTCCTTGCAGCGATGTTCGCACCGCTGTCAGTTTGCCCCCACTGCAACTCACGGAAGATGCATCGACTTCACTCAGTTCAAGAGAGAGCAAGGTCTCAGCGAGAATACCGTACGAAAGCACACACAGATTGCTAAACAACTATTCACGGCCGCTGTTCGCAATAGGTACCTCGATTCAAATCCATTTTCAGATCTGAAATCTACTGTACAAGCCAATCCGGAACGGTTCCACTTCGTCACCCAAGAAGTTGCCTCGAAAGTACTTGATGCCTGCCCTGACGCTGAATGGAGACTGATCTTCGCCTTATGCCGATTCGGTGGCCTACGCTGTCCATCCGAACACCTAGTTCTGACTTGGGACTGTGTCGATTGGCAGAATGGACGACTCAGGATTCCAAGCATCAAAACGGAACATCATGTGGGTAAAGCTTCAAGGATCATCCCAATTTTTGCTGAACTGCGACCATACTTAGAAGAAGCATTTGAGACCGCGAGCGAGGGGTCAGTCTACGTATTCACTCGCTACCGCGGCAGTAACGTTAACTTGCGCACTCAGCTGCAACGCATCATCAGACGCGCCGGCCTGGAGCCTTGGCCCAAACTATTTCAAAATCTTCGATCCACTCGGCAGACGGAGCTGGCTGAGCAATTCCCGCAGCATGTGGTCTGCGATTGGATTGGTAACACAAATGCGGTCGCCGCGAAACATTACTTGCAGGTAACTGATGAGCATTTCCTCAAGGCGGCGCAAAATCCGGCGCAGTCTGTGCGCGCACAGGGTTGTTTTCAGTCGCACATAAGAAAGACCGAATCGAAAGAAAGTGTTGTACTTCAACACCTTGCAAGTTTCGGCAACTCTACTCCAGAGACAAAAGTAGCGGAGGAGGGACTCGAACCCCCGACACGCGGATTATGATTCCGCTGCTCTAACCAACTGAGCTACTCCGCCGTGCGTGCGAAAAATGCTAAGCTAAGCAGTTTAACCGCTGTATTCGTTTTGGACCAGAGGGGCGGCGGAGCCGCGTGGGATCGATGAAGAGCTTTCGACTTTACGCCGAATTTGCGGCCATGATTTCGGTCGCGGGATTGATTATTGGGAT
Organism: Bythopirellula sp.; assembly: GCA_965228965.1. Taxonomy (GTDB): domain Bacteria; phylum Planctomycetota; class Planctomycetia; order Pirellulales; family Lacipirellulaceae; genus Bythopirellula. The sequence continues at coordinate 1,232,034 of OZ245849.1, read as the reverse complement.
TGTCCTATGGCAACTCGGTTACTTCCAGCGGGACCGACAATGGACCATCGCCACGGGCGATCCGGACGGCAACTACCATCAACTCGGTCAGCAATTGGCTGAATTGCTCAACGCCAAACTCGGACCGCAGCACGAGTTCCGTCTGCTCACCTCGGCTGGCAGCGAGGAGAACGTCGAGCTGCTCGATCGCGACGAAGCGGACTTTGCGTTCGTGCAAAGTAACGCCGACGCGTCCGAGCACGTGCGGATGATCTCTGGTTTGTATGACGAGGTTTTGCATGTGTTGGTTCGCGCGGACCTGACCGATGGGTTGCCTAACGAGCAGGTGTCGCTCGAGTTGCTGGAAAATCTGGAAAGCGTGTCACTCGGCCCTCAGGGCAGCGGCACCAGCCAGGTGGCGAAGATGCTGCTCGATCATTTTGAAGTGCCGCTGAAGGCACCACCGCTGCGGCTGGCAACTGCCGACCTAAAGCAGAAGTTTGCCTCAGGCGAACTCGACGCGGCGTTTGTGCTGTCAGCGCCGGGCTCCGCGGCGACGGATGACCTGATGGACGATGGGAATGTGCGGTTGGTGTCACTCGGCGATGGACCGCTCAGTGGCAGTGCGGCCGATGGGTTTGCAACCCTGCATCCGAGATTCAAGCCAGAGCTGATCCCGGCACGTTTGTATGGTCGACGACCGCAAGCGCCGGCCCAGACGATTGGAGTGAGTGCGTTGCTGGTCGCCTCGGAGGCTGCGGACTTCAATGTCGTCCGACAAGTGACGCGACGTTTGTTTAGTCACCGCAACCAGCTAGTCGTGGGTGAGGAAACCCCACTCACGTTGAGCCAAGAAGATGCGAGCGTACGCCTTTCAATCCCGTTTCACCCGGGCGCGGAAGCATTCTATCATCGCGAAAATCCATCGTTCCTGGTCGTGTACGCTGAGGTGATCGCACTGGGGATCACCGTGGCGGTCGGCTTATGGTCGCTCATTCGCCTCTTTGTGCACTGGTTGGCCGACGTCAAGAAGGAACGGATCGACCAACTCTATCGCGAGGTGCGTGCGGCGGCGAAACTTGCGGGCGTCGAGCGACTCCATGCACTGCGATCGATACACGAACAAGCGTTCGACCAGTTGATGCGCGAAAAACTCGTGGCCAACGAGTCGTTCGTCATCTTCCACGACTACCTGCTCAACGAGATTGACCGCGCGGAACGCGTTCAGCAGCTTGGCTGATGCCAAAAAACTTTGCAACGCGCGAATGTCGGCGAAGTACTGTGAATATCGTACGGAAGGTACGTTCGCTCGGTGACGCATTTCACTTCGGCACGTCGCAATCGCGCTGTTCGACCGATTTGAGGGCATGTGCATCTTTTGCCGCGAGAGTGCAAGGAAGCTACAATTAGCTCCGCAGAAGCTCAGATCCACTGACCTAAACAGATACCAAATGAGCAAGTCATTGGGCGACATGTTGGTTGCGGAACTCGGTAGCCGCGGGCAACGTGGAATGTACTTCGACTTTGAAGGCTATCAAGCGTTGACTTCAATTCACTCTGTAGAGGACATGCAGAGTTTTCTTGACAACAACGGTTTCGAAACCGTATTGGCGAAAGATGACGCTGCTTGGCTCGCGGATGGTTTGGCAGAAGCAACGGAACATTCGACTCCTCCTTGGTGGGTTTCTGTTGACATCCTTTCCATCTTTACCATGCCTATCTGGCTCTTGACTCGCCTGCGTCGTAAGAGAAGAGCATTTCCACGACGCAGGCACTCTGGATCGTCTACGACTTCATAAGCGGGAAGCCTCCATACACAGACTGACGGCGAGGGCCAGCAACACGAGGGCGGACGTCGTCGGTTCGGGGACGGCCGTGATCGCACCGATCGGGGCATCGTACTGGCGTTGCCAACGGAGGAAGGCGTCGCCGTTGTGTGAAGTTCCGTAACCGGCACGGAGTGCCGCCAGATCGTGTTGATCGACGTCTCCGTCGGCATCGAGGTCGGCTGAGCGCAATCCGGGAACGAAATCGGTAACGAAATCGTAATTCGTGCCTGGTCCCTGACCGGTGAAGTCGAGCAAGAACTCAAGGTCCCCGAAGGCTTCACTGTCGGGGCCGTCGGCACCGAACAGGATGGAGAACGACGCGACGCCACCCTCAGGAAACTGAAACGGTACGAAGGGATCGAAGATGACCGGCTCTTGGCCCTCGATCGCAATCATCGCCTCGGGCAAATCGAAGATTTGCTCATATGGCCAGGCAATCGCCCGGAACAAATCTCCATCTTGTGCGTGGAAGTGCACGTTCGCTCCCGGTAGCTGGGGCAAGTCGCCTATTTGGAAGGGAACTTGCTGTGGGAACAGGGCACCACCCTCGAACTCGAACGGCTGTTCGTTAAAGATCGGTTGCGTCGCGTGGTGCGAGAATGTCAGGTCCATCGCGTCGAGGTCATCGCCTACGGCTAGTCCGATCTGCCGACTTTTGAGTACAACCGTTGGCACCGGAAGGCCATCGTCGCCGGGAAAGGACTCGTAGACGTGCGCTGGACTGTGTCCAAACGGAACGGTGGTCGGAGAGCCCGATTCGAGGGAGTACGCCAGCTGTCCCATCGGTCCGACGATCAGCGCATCGATGTCGTCCTCGGGGTCGAGACCAAGTTGCGTGTGGGCCAGCGCCAATGTCGGGACGCCGGTGTTGAGGTCAAGCGTGAACACGTCGCCGCCGGTGTAGCCACCGCCTGGTAACGTTCCACCTGGCAAAGTCGCGAGGATGGGACTGTCATCACTAAACGAGACCACCGCCGTAGTAAACCCTGCGACGTCGTCGAAGTCGTAGCCGTCGATGCTCTGCGATTCTCCTTCCTGGAGTTTGAACATCGGGGCATCGGTGTGCAGCATGTTGGTTCCGGTTTCGTTGGTGCCGAAGCGGATGTTGCCTAACTGCTCGCCGAGGAACAAGTCTGCCGGCGCGCCGTTGCCACCATCAACCTTGAGGTACTCGCGTTGACTGTCGGTATTGGCCAGGCCCGTGGAATTCCGCGTTACCGAGAAGCCCAACTGAAAGCCGTTGGACGTTCCCAGACTGAGGGCATCGATGTCATCCGAATTCAGACCGTCGTCGAGCAAGCCGGGAGGATCGATCGAATCGACTTTGTTCGCGGCATTCTCCTGGTAAAACCAGTTGGCATCGAGCGACGACCCTTTGTCGACCGAAAACGTCCCATCACCTGGATCGGTACGCGGGGGTGCATTCCCGGCGCTGGTCGTACTGACAGGGACCAAGATCAAACAAACCAGCAGGCTGCAAAGCGTAGTGCGAAACATCGTTCATGCTCCTCGCGGAAAACATCGTAGGAATGGCGAATTGAGGTACCGGCACCACGGCGTGCTGATTGGACGCGCTTCTCTTGCAATCCTGCCGACTTGCGGATTAGCAGATCGTGCCCGCTCGTCGTCGAGGGCGACGGACTCATCCAGTGACTCACCGTTGACGACACACCCCCGACAGGGCTCAGGAAAATGGCGAGCCATCGCGGCAGTGCTCGACCTGTGGCCACGCGCAGGTAGCGTTCACGCTTCGCCGAACCGGTCGTATCGGGCCGAATCGGTTCCTGATATAATCGAGGTTTTGAGGCCGAGCACTGTGCGTTGGCCTCGCTGGCGGTGATTGGATTCGAGCTGATGGCAAACTCAACGGTCTTGCGACATCGCTCGCTACTTCTCTGCGGAATCGCGCTGTTTGGTTTCGGCGCGTTCGTATTTGCCGATTGGTATTCTGCATTGCCCGCGACTGCAAAGGCGACCTATGTCGGGCGCAATTCGTGCGCCCAGTGCCATGCAAACCAGGTCGATCAGTGGCATGGCTCACATCACGACCGGGCGATGGAGTTGCCCAGCGAAACGTCGGTGCTGGGCGACTTTGACGACAGCAGCTTTACGCGTTTCGGCGTGACGACGCGGTTCTTTCAGCGCGATGGCAAGTACTATGTCAACACCGAGGGGCCCGACGGCGAGTTCCAGGATTTCGAGATCAAGTACACCTTCGGTTGCGAGCCAATGCAGCAGTACATGGTCGAGTTCCCCGACGGTCGCGTGCAAGTGCTCCGTGTGTCGTGGGACACGGTGAAGGACGAGTGGTTTTACGTCACGCCGCCCGACGTGCTCGACGAGCGTATCGAGCCCGGCGATCCACTCCACTGGACCGGCATCGGCCAGAATTGGAACACGATGTGCGCCGAGTGCCACTCGACCAATTTGCAGAAGAACTTTGACCCCAAGACGAACACTTACAGCACGACCTTCACCGAAATCGACGTCAGCTGCGAAATGTGCCACGGACCGGCGAGCATTCACGTCGAACTGGCCAACAGCAACTCGCTGTTTTGGGATCGCAATCATGGCTACGGCCTGGTCAAGCTCAAAGGCGGCACTTCCGACAAGCAGATCGAGACCTGCGCACCTTGCCATTCGCGGCGAACGCACATTCACGCCGACTATCGTGCCGGCGACAAGTACATGGACCACTTCGATCCGGCGCTGCTGCGCGAGAGCCTTTATCACGCGGACGGGCAGATTCTGGATGAGGTGTACGTCTACGGCTCGTTCCTGCAGAGCAAGATGTATGCCAAGGACGTCCGCTGTACCGATTGTCACAATCCACATTCGCTCGAACTGAAGTTCGAAGGCAATCAGCTCTGCGCCCAGTGCCATCTCCCGGGCAAGTACGACTCGCCCACGCATCACCATCACGTTGATTCGGCTGCCACCCAGTGTGTGAACTGTCACATGATGGAGCAGAACTACATGGTGATCGACGGGCGACGTGACCATAGTTTTCGCATTCCGCGTCCCGATCTGAGCGCGGAACTTGGCACACCCAACGCCTGCAACAACTGTCACGACAAGCCGGAGGAAACTAGCGAGTGGGCAGCCAACGCAGTGCGCGAGTGGTACGGCGACCGTCGTCCCGACGATCCGCACTACGGTGTGGCCCTCGCTGCCGGCCGACGGGGCGACGCGGAAGGTGAACAGCAGCTGGTTGAGCTGCTCAAACGACTGGACGTCCCCGACATCGTACGCGCGACGGCGCTGGAACTCTTGGCCAACTACGATTCGGTCGAATCGCGCCGCATGTCGCGCGAAGCGCTCGACGACTCCAACCCACTGGTGCGCACTGCGGGTTTACGTGCGCTTTCGTTCGAGTTCCTCACGAAGTTCCCCAAACTGGTCGCCGAAAAACTGCAGGACGGTGTCCGCTTGGTGCGTCTGGCAGCGGCACGAAGAATGGTGGGCCAAGCGGAACAGCAGTTGGTTCCCGAATTACGTGATGCCTTGCGTCAGGCAGTGGTGGAGTATCGCGCCGCGCAGGAAGTGATGCAGGAGCGAGCCGCCGCGCAACTCAATCTGGCTGCGATTAGTCAGGCCGCGGGGAACAACCGCGCGACCATCAAGTATCTGCGCCGCGCGATGATTCAGGAGCCTTATCTTTCGGGTGTGCGCGACCGATTGGCTCAGGTGCTGGAACAGGAAGGTGGCAACCCCGAAGCGATCCGCAAGCTCCGCGCAGAAGAGGCTGACCTGCTCGCTCGCAACTACGAGTTCCTGCCCGACAACGCAGACATTCGCTACCAACGCGGTATGCTGCTCTACTTGATCGACGAATACGACGAAGCCCGCGTCGCGCTCGAGGATGCCTGCCGATTGGGACCCGATAACTACAGCAACTGGCTGGCCCTGGCTTTGATTTGTGAAAAACAAGAGCAGTGGAACGAAGCGGCCAAAGCCCTGCGGAAGATGAACGAGTTGCGTCCCGACGACCCTAACGTGCGTGGAATTCTGCAGCGTATTGAGCAGGCACGCGGCGCGCAGTAGGCGTGATTCTTGGCGTCCGGACCGAACGATTGGTTACGGCAGAACTATCGGGTATCCGAATTCTTCTGATCGTCGGCTTCGTCGCCGAGCGTCGCGCTCCGTTTCACCTCGACATCACCTGTTTGGACCGCCGTCTGCAACCAAGCTAGCTTGTCAATCTTCGACTTGGTCGCCCAACGGGACGGAGGTAATAGCAGCGAAGCCTCGCAGAACGGACAGGGCAGATCGTTCTCACCGGCGATCGTCGGCTTCACCGAGAAGTCACCGTCCGTCCACACCGAGTCGCATTCGTCGCACAGCACCACGACTTCGCCACAGCGACCGCACTCGCGCAGTCCGAGTAGACCCGTGCCGCAGATGCGACAATAGCCGACGTAGTGCATTTGCGGTTGGTCTGACATGTGTATAGCTATGAGATCTTCATCGGATTGGACTTAACAGGAGGAAACAGAGAGAACGGAGGACAGCAATCATGTAGCGCACCGCTCCGTTCTCTCCGTTTCCTCCTGTTCATCTCTAAAAGCAGTTTCATTTGTCCCCTTCCCTTGCAGCATTTGTTCCCCTCCCTTGCAGGGAGGGGCTAGGGGAGGGTTTGATCCTTCCGTAGACTCGCCCCTCACCTAACCTCTCCCCAAAGGGGAGAGGAATACAGAAACTGCTTCTAGTTGCAACGAAAGCTGCCTGTTCTCCCTCACGGACGTAGCGGAAACGCAGTAATCAGCCGATCCCCTTCGACCACCAGTCGTATGTGTTTTGCCGTCGGTCGATTCCGACGGTTGCCGCTTTGCCCGCCAATGTAACCGATCCGCCTGCGCATGTTCACATCGTACACGGTTCGTTCCTCCTCGCGTTGCGTCCGAGTATCACGGCCCGCTTGTGCTTGCAAATAGGCTTCGTCGACCAGCGACACGATTTCCGCCGCGTCATCGGTGTCGAACACTCCGTGCTGGCCCGCGCGATCGGGTTGGTCGCGGGCGTGCGTCATCAAGTGCTTCAGCCGATGTCCCTGAAGGCTGCCTCCGGTGTAGCGCAGCCCCGCCGGAGACGTATAAACTCGACGCGTATCGCTGCGGAGAATCTCTTGTAGTTCATCCGACGCGGCGGAATGAGTGGCAGGCGTGCTTTCGGATGTCCGCTCGGGTTCACTCCGCTTCGGTTGCTGCGACTCTTGCGGACTCTCGGCAACATCGTCCACGCCGGGCAAGTCGACGCCCAGCTTCTCGCTTAGCATCGGCTGGAGCAGAAAGTACCCCGCCGCCAATATGCCAATCACTACGATCCAACGCAGCTTGATCTTGCCGGTCTGCACGCCGCGCACGAGTTCTTCAATCAAGCGAGCAACTTGTCGGTTCGAGCGACTCACAGTCCGACGTTACTCCGACAGCTTTTTCAACTCGACTTTACGAAACTCGACGGGATGCCCTTCCGACTGTAGCGAGATCGTACCGCCGGAGATCATCTTGTCAGCGCCGCCGTCGAGAAGCTGCTTCGCATACTTGTCGCGCTCGTCGAGCTGGACTTGCGAGTACTCGAGGACCGTCTTCCCGTCGATCTTGTGCCGGATGATGCCATTACCGTGCACTTCGATCTCCACGTTCACCCACTGGTCACCATGATAAGTCTTTGAGGTCGAACTCGTGCAGTGCTCGAGATGTAGCTTGTCGTTCATCACAACGTTGGTGCCGGGCGTGCAAAGATTGGCCGTCGACCGGGGGTTGGAGCCGTCCCCACCGAGTAATTGAGCTTCGGCGCTCACCGGAAAGTCCTGCTTCAACTCCATCGACTCGGGCGTCTGACCGTGCAGCATCACACCACTGTTACGAATCGCCCAACCGGGAGCCGCCTGATACTGCTCGCCCACGATGCGATACTCGACGCGGAGAATGTAGTGGGAAAACGGCTTGTTGTAGAACAAATGTCCGAACCGCCCACGGAAGCGACCTTCGTACTGGTCATACGACACCTTCAGGATGCCGTCCTCAACGCGAAACGTATCGCCGTGGTTGTCACCCAACTCGTAGCTCTTGATCTTCACCGTCCAATCGTTCAGATCCTTGCCATTGAACAGCTGGATCCATTCCTCCTCGGCAGCAGCAGGGAGCGACAACCATATCGAACAGGTTAGCAAGACGAGCGATCGCAACATGAGATTTCCTCGAAGGAGTCTAATGGAATCAAGTCGGGTCCGGAATTGTAACCTAATCAAAGCCCTGGAAACAACGTTACGGCATCGATCGGACTCTGAGAAGGAGGATGGAACAGGAGAGAACGGAGGGAACAGAGAGATTGCCTCAAGGTCAATCGGCGAGGTTAGCACCTGGTAGGATCATTCGTGACACGCCATCGGTGAGCTTCATTTCGTGAAAATTGATGATCAGTCCGAGCGGCACATCGAGCAGTTTCATGTAGCTCAATAGTTGTGCCTTGTTGATGGGATGAACCTCCTCGACGGCCTTGACCTCAACGAGCAAGCATTCATTAACAAGCAGGTCGAACCGCAGAGGCTCCTCGCGGCAGAATTTCTTGAATCGAACGGTGACCGTTTTCTGGTTCTCGACTTTGTGACCGCGTGACTCAAGTTCCTTGATCAGACACCACTCGTAGATCGACTCCAACAATCCTGGTCCCATCTCCTTATGCACCTCGATCGCCGCTGCAATCACATCATGCGTAAGTCCCGATGCCTTTTCGAACCGTGGATGCATCACACGTTCCTTCAAATCGCTTTCTCTTTGTTTCCTCTGTTTCCTCCTGTTCCATTTCCTCGTTGTTTTCTTTTACTCCGTCCCTTTCGCTTCGCGGCCGTGCTGCTGCTTCCGCGTTGTTTCCACGGAGCTTTGGATCCACGACGGAAGGACTTGCCCTGGGCAACCGTCGGCGCGGGCGCGATGTCGCTGGTGAGTTCGGGGTGGTCGGTCGCGACGTCGATTTTTCGTCGGGTGAGTTTTTCGATGCCGCGCAACGTGTACACGTCGTCGGACGTGACGAACGACACCGCCTGGCCCGACGCGCCTGCGCGGGCCGTGCGGCCGATGCGATGGACGTAGGTCTCGGGAGTTTCTGGCAGATCGTAGTTAATCACGTGCGACACGTCGCTGATGTCGAGACCGCGGGCGGCGATGTCCGTGGCGACCAGCACCGGCGGTGACGGTGACTTGAACTGCGCCAGTGCTTTCTGTCGCGCCGACTGACTCTTGTTGCCATGGATGGCGGCAGCGCGGATCTTTCCCTTGTGCAGGAACTTCACGATCTTGTCGGCGCCGTGCTTTGTACGCGAAAACACCAGCGTCCGTCCGGTCGCGGAACTGTTGAGCAGCAACTCAAGCAGACGCGCTTTCTGCCGCCGCTCAACAAAATAGACCGACTGCTGAATATTCGCAGCTGGTGCCGACACGCGCGCTGTTTGCACGTTGGTGGGCTTGTGCAGCCACTCGCCGGCGAGCTTGCGAATTGGCGGCGGCATGGTCGCTGAAAACATCAAGGTCTGTCGTTTGTCGGGACAGTGCTTCTCGATCTTCTCTAAGTCCGGAAGGAACCCCATGTCGAGCATCTGATCGGCTTCATCGAAGATGAGAATCTCGATGTTGCTTAAATCCACATGCCCTTGCTCGATCAAGTCGAGTAAGCGTCCGGGCGTGGCGATCAACGAATCAACGCCCGCGCGCAGCTTGCGAACCTGAGGGATCTGCGATACACCGCCGTAGACGACCGCATGTCGCAACTTGGAAAACCGACTATAGGCCGAGAAACTCTCGCCAATCTGGACGACCAGCTCGCGCGTCGGCGCGAGTACCAGCGCGCGGATGAGCTTGTGCTTTTTGCCGCCTGTCGCGTTTCGCTTTCCGGTGGTCAGCAACCGATGCAATGTGGGGATCGCAAACGCCGCCGTCTTGCCGGTGCCCGTCTGCGCGCAGCCCACCAGATCCTGCCCTTTCATAATCGGCGGAATCGCGTCTGCTTGGATTGGCGTGGGCGTCTCGTAGCCCTTCTCCTTGAGGGCGCGCACGAGACAACTGGCCAGATTGAGGTTCTCAAATTTCGACAAAGTGGTTTCTTTCCTTTTGAATCCGAAGTTAACAATACGTAAGTGAGCCGATCGGCGTTAGCCGCGGTTCCTGCACGCACCCGGTTCCTGAACACACAATCGACAATACCCGCGGCTAGCGCCGACGGCTCAACTCGACGATATCCGCGGCTAGCGCCGACGGATCACGGTGTGCCCGATGCAAAACTAAATGGGGGCGTTCTTGCCAGAGGGGCAAGAAAATCGATCGCGAAAGTCAGCGCCGTCGGTATTCAACCGCGGAGCAACTATTCGAAGAAAGATCCGGTCCGATCGCTGAGTTCTGGGAATCGAAAACAGCATATCCAATGGCCGGTCTTGCACCTGCTAAGTGAACACAATCATACGCGGTTTGCCGCGTAAGTCAATTGGTGGTAAGACTTAATGGTTCTAGGGGCTGCGGCGTTCGCGCGGCTCGTTTGAATCGGTTCCGCTTCCCGTGCGCCACCCTTGCTTTGATTGGTCGCTGGGAACGAGTGAATCCTTGTGGATAAAGTCGCTATTTCGACATGAAGAATCCCACCTCAGAAGACTGCCACCCAGACAACTGCTCGAACAACGAGCAGCAATTGGCACGCATCATTCGATTGTGGGTTCGTGATCCTGAAGGTGTATTTGATTCGCACCAATCGAATCTCCAGCGCTTAGGTAGTGCACTTGAGTATCGAATTCAGGAGTGGCTCAACTACTCGGCCGATACGGGCATTCATGAGTTCTGGAGTGATGGCATCCACTTGAGATCAGCACGAGGAAATGAGTCAACCGCTCATTTCACAGGGACTGCAATTTACTCGGACCGAGACGCAAGCCACATGTGGCTCACTCCGTTTGATATTCGCATCGGCTATGCAAACGAAGAAGTCGAATGGCCGGCGTGGTTGCATCTGCGATTTGGTATACCCGACGTAGAAAATCGGATTGCTCGCATCAAACCCAGATCGTGGAAAACTTGGCAATCCGAGGGCGAAGAGCTCTTCCAGACCATGCCAAAGACTGATGGCGAGTGGGCAATTGTCTTGGATCTTGATCCATTCCCGAACCACCGCCCTAAATTCCGCAGTTGATTGACTGATTCGCGTACGAGTGGACCCAGTGCCACTCCGGCCGATTACTATTTTCTTGTAGGCACCCGGCTAAAAATAGTTACTGAATCACCTTTCCGCTTGCAGTAAAATGTGGAGGCTCCGAGCGACATCGCGGGGTTGGTGCGCGTTGTGATTCGCGAGCAGCGGCCTCGCAAGTTGACCACTAGGAATTTTGAGACTCCTGTTGTTGAACGCAAACAGTTACTGTGGCAGTAGTTAGCTCAGTCGAATGCGATAATTTAACGACACATTGGCGATTGATTGTCCGAATAATCGGTGATGGGAAAAACCGGCTGTCGCGGTAACGTCAACAGCAACAACGAGTTACGAAATCGACTTGGTGGAATTGCGGGTTACTTTTCGGACACCGACGCGATTGTAAACGCGTGTCTCAAAATCCAGATGGGGGGAGTATGACGAATTATGCACTGCGAACGATTGCCCAAGCACGAAGCATTGGTTCGTTGCCGCGCGTCGTGCTCCTCACTCAAATCGTCGCTTGCGTCTGCGTGGTCGCCGCGGCGTCTCGATCGCTGGGCGCTGAAGATCATGTGCTCGAGGCCAACGACCAACTGCGATGGTACCGCGGCAATCTGCACACACATTCGCACTGGAGCGATGGCGACGACTACCTTGAGATGATCGCCGACTGGTATCGTGATCATGGATATCAGTTTCTGCTGTTCACCGATCACAACGTGCTGGCGGAGGGCGAGCGATGGATTGATGTCGAGGCGAGCAAAGGGGGTCGGCAGGCATTTGAGAAGCTCAAGGCGAAGTTCCCCAAACTGGTCCGTGAGCGCACCACCGAGGCCGGCAAACTGGAAGTGCGGTTGAGCACGTTCCTGGAGGTCGCTGCCGAGTTGAACGAGCCGGGCGAGTTTCTGCTCATCCAGGGGGAAGAGATCAGCGACTCCTTCGACCGACTCCCACTTCATCTGAATGCGGGCAATGTCGTCGAACGGATCTCGCCGATGAAGGGCAGCAGCGTCTACGACACGTTGCAAAACAATGTGCGTGCCGTGCTCGAGCAGCGCAAACGCACAGGACAAACGATGATGGTGCACGTCAACCATCCCAACTTCGGCTACGCAGTGACGGCCGAAGACCTGATGCGGCTGCGCGGCGAAAAGTTCTTCGAAGTCTATAACGGTCACCCGGCCGTTGGCAATTCGGGGGATGCGTTGCGCCCAGGCACCGAACGCATGTGGGACATCCTGCTCACGCATCGACTCACCGATCTGGAACTGCCCGTTATGTATGGGCTAGCGGTCGACGATGGGCACAACTATCACAACATGCATCAGCAACAGAGCAATCCTGGACGCGGCTGGGTGATGGTGTTGGCTGACGAACTATCGCCCGCAGCGCTGATTCAATCGCTTGATGCTGGGCAGTTCTACAGTTCGAGCGGCGTTACATTACGCCGAGTGAAGGTCACGGACAAAGCACTAACGATCGAAGTGGAGCCCGTCGCGGGCGAGACCTACACCATTGAATTCGTCGGCACCCGAGAGGGCTACGATGCCACCAGCGAACCGCGTCTCGACGCAGACGGCAACGAACTTCGCGCGACGCGCAAGTACAGTGCCGACATTGGCGAGACGTTCAAATCGGTGGCGGGCACCTCCGCTTCCTACCAGTTTACCGGCGATGAGATCTACGTCCGCGCGCGTATCACGTCGTCGGCCATTCATCCCAATCCCGGTGAAAAAGACGAACGCCAACGTGCGTGGACGCAGCCGATCGTTCGTTCGAAATCGTCATAAGCTACCACTGAATGGAAATCGTAATGAAATCAGTTCTGTCGTTCAGCCTGTGCTTAGTAGTGGGCATCGCGAGCGCGTCTGCAGCCGCACAAGAACAATCACGACCCAACGTCATCATCGTGCTGGTCGACGACATGGGCTACTCGGACATTGGGTGCTACGGCGGCGAAATCGACACGCCCAACCTCGATAAGCTCGCCGAGGGCGGTCTTCGCTTCACGCAATTTTACAACTCGGGTCGCTGCTGCCCGACGCGGGCAAGCTTGATGACGGGATTACATCCACATCAAGTCGGCATCGGGCACATGACCGAACCGCCCGAACGGCCAGTCGGCGTCACCGGGGCCTATCAGGGTTTTCTCAATGACGATTGCGTGACGATCGCGCAAGTACTCAAGTCGGCCGGTTATCACACCTTGATGACCGGCAAATGGCACCTTGGGTATCACTCGCAGACGACCTGGCCCTGCCAGCGTGGTTTCGACCGCTACTATGGCTGCATTGCGGGTGGTTTCAACTATTTCCGGCCGGGCGGAAATCGACGGATGATGCTGGGCAACGACCTGGTCAGCACCGACAGCGACTTCTACGCGACCGACGACCTGACGGACATGGCCTGTTTGTTCCTCACCGAAGTCACCGAGCGCGACGACAAACCATTCTTCTTGTATCTGGCCTATAATGCGCCGCACTGGCCCCTCAATTCGAAGTGGGAAGAGTACCTCAAATACAAAGGCAAGTACACGGACGGCTGGCAAACTGTCATGCAGCGCCGACTCGCCAAGCAAAAGGCGATGGGCATGTGGCCCGGCGACATCAAGCCGGCTCCGCACGTCGGACCGAAGTGGGAATCGCTCAACGACCAACAGCGGACCGACTTGGATGCGATCATGGCAGCATACGCCGGCTGCATCGATTCGATCGACCAGAATATCGGCAAGCTGGTCGCGCACCTGGAAGCGCTCCAACGGCGTGACAACACCGTCATCTTTTTCCTCTCGGACAACGGTTCGTGCCAGGAAGGCGGTCGACTTGGCCAGGGCAACGAAGCGATGATCAAGGACCCACCGCTGGAAACGACCGACGGCGTGCGGTTGGGACTCGCTTGGGCGAACGCGTCGAACACACCTTTTCGGCTCTACAAGCACTTCGTGCACGAAGGCGGCGCATGCACGCCGATGATCGCCTCATGGCCCAGCAAGATTCCCACCGACAAAATCGGGACCTTCGTTCGCCAAGTAGGCTACCTGCCCGACTTCATGGCCACGTGCGTCGATATCGCTGATGCGAACTACCCTAACGATGTCCCACCGCATCACGGCCAGTCGCTACTGCCCTTGCTGACCGGCAGTTCAGAACCGATTCACAGCGAGCCGTTGTACTTCGAACACGAAGGCAACGCCTCGATGCGCTGGGGCGATTGGAAACTGGTGCGGCGGCACAAGCAACCGTGGGAACTCTACAACATCGCAGCAGATCGCACCGAGCTGAACGATCTGTCTGAGTCTGAGAATTCACGTCGAACGAAGATGATCGACATGTGGAGAGCTTGGGCGACGAAGCACGAAGTAAGTTTCCCCGAGCGGTTCAACATGTACGAGCACTTACACAAACAACGAGAAAAAGAGAAGCAGCAGGCAGAGAAAGCAGGGACGTAGCGCGACGTCAGTCCAACGGGCCCCCGGGGCCTTAATCCAACGGCGCAGCCCAGTCGAGACCTGTGGCTTGCACCACTCGGGTGTCGAAGTCGCCCAACAACCCGCCGACGACTTCCCAGCCCTCGCGGCGGCGAATTTCCAGATCGCCCTGGCGATTCACGCGGACGATGGTGTCTTCGTCGACGCCGCTGGATTGAAGCTGAAACGCGTTCAGTTCGTCCTGTTCCATGACAGCGACCAACTGCTTTCCCGTCATCTCGATGTATTGCATGATCGTACTGCCAATGTGAAAGGAGCATGCCAAACAGGCATTTACAGACAACCGAGTATCAGCCTCCCTTGCCTTATAACCTAACCGATGTTGCCGCAGTTTTGAAGACTGCACTGTGACGAACCCGAACCTAAGCACATGATCCCCGCACCTACACCAAAGGAAGAAGCTCGCCCATCGAGGGGCACGTGGGTAAAATCTAACCTGGGGATTGAGCGAAGTTTCGCTGTGTAGGCGAAGTTTCCGGATCACACGAGAAGCAGGCCAGTCCATTAGCACTCTATGAACAAACGAATCACCTCTAGCCGACAGCAGTTCGAAACAGCGAAGCGGGAACTTGTTGCCCCTCCGGAAGCAAAGCATAAGAAGAAACGCAGCGATCGCAGTTCGTGGCAGTTGATCAAGAGTTTCTTGCAGCTATTGCGCGGTCAGCGTGCGGCGATGGCCCTTGCCTTGGGGACGCTGACGATCGCAACCTTGCTTGCACTGGTACCGCCCGCCGCGACCAAGGTGATTGTCGACTACGTGCTCGGCGACGAGCAGATGCCCGACTTCGTTCCGAGTTGGGTGCCCCGTGAGCAGTGGCCGCTGCTGATAACGCTGACGGTGGCAGTGCTGGCGATTTCGCTGGTCAAGCTACTCGTTCACATTTGGGGTCGCTGGCACGCCACGCGCGTCACAAAGTTGTTGCAAATGTCCGTGCGCAAGAAAGTGTTCGCGCACGTGATGCGTTTGCCACTGCATCGGATTCAGGAACTCAAGTCAGGCGGCGCGGCGAGCATCCTGCGGCAAGATGCGGGTAGCGTGGGCGATTTGGTATTTGGCCTACTCTACAATCCTTGGCGAGCGCTGATTCAACTCATCGGCAGCCTCTGTGTACTGGCAATTGTTGATTGGCGGTTGCTGCTGGGAGCATTGTTCTTGGTTCCGCTGGTGTACTTCACCCATCGCACTTGGATTGGCCGCATCCGTCCGCAGCATCGTCGCATCCGCGCTGAGCGCGAGAAGGTCGACGGCGTGGCGACCGAGGCCTTCGGCGGCATGCGCGTCGTGCGTACGTTTGGACGACAACGCTCCGAAACCACGCGCATCATGACCGGCAACCACTTGATGGGCCGGCAAGAGTTGTTCGCCTGGTGGTCGATGCGGGGCGTGGAGATCGTGTGGGAGGTGCTCATGCCGCTGGCGAGTTCAGCGCTGCTGGCCTACGGCGGTTGGCAGGTGCTGCAGGGCACGCTGAGCTTGGGCGACTTGGTGATGTTCCTGGCTTATTTGCTGATGTTGCTGGGTCCGCTGGCGGTGCTCGCCCAAAGTGCGGCAACGCTGCAGAACGGTTTGTCAGGGCTCGATCGTATCATTGATCTGTTGGAAGAACCGACGGAAGTCGGACAGGGGACTGCCCGCCTCGCCAGCGACCACGTCGAAGGACGACTGACTTTGGAACGCGTCTCGTTCAGCTATCCGGGGTCGAGCGATTTCGCGCTGCAGGAAATCGACCTCGATATTCAAGCGGGTGAGACGATTGCGCTGGTCGGCCCCAGTGGCAGCGGGAAGACGACGCTATGCAATCTGCTGGCACGGTTTTATGAACCGACGAGCGGGCGCATTCTGCTGGACGGTGATGATGTCGCGGAGTTCGACGTCAACAGCTATCGCAGCCTGCTTAGCATCGTTGATCAGGAAGTGTTCCTATTCGACGGGACGATCACCGAGAACATCGCCTACGGGAATCGTTTCGCGAGCGAAGCGCAAATCCGCACGGCGGCAGAACTTGCCAATGCGGCTGAGTTCATTGAGCCGCTGGACCACGGCTATGACACCTTCATCGGCGAACGTGGCGTCAAACTCAGCGGCGGACAGCGGCAACGGTTGGCCATCGCCCGCGCGATCTTGGCCGATCCGCACATTCTGATCCTCGACGAAGCGACCAGCAATCTCGACACCGAGAGCGAACTAAAGATCCAAAACAGCCTGACCGCGCTGATGGACAGCCGCACCTCGATCGTGATCGCCCACCGCCTGAGCACGATCGCCCACGCCGATCGCATCGTCGTGCTCGAAGCGGGGCGCATCGTCGAAGTCGGTACACACGCCGCGCTGATGGAATCCGACGGACGCTACCGCGAGATGGTCGTGTTGCAAACGCACCCAGAAGTCGTACGTACGCACGAGGAACGATAAAAAATCACACGCGGACGCACAGAATACGTGGAGAGGAATTCAGAATCTCGAACAAGGAAATTCAAATCGTTGAAGTCACATGAACACAATCACTTCGAAGTTCGGTGTTCCTTGTTCGACATTCATCTGTTCGTTTCTTCGCAAGACTCGTGCGTTGGCATTCCGATCAAACCGACTCACCTGCTAACCACCCGGTACTGAAGGCCGCTTGAAAATTGTAACCGCCGATCGGTCCATCGAGGTCGAGGATTTCGCCGGCGAGGTACAGGTTCGGGCATCGCTTGCTCTGCATCGTGCGCGAATCGACGTCGCGCAGATCGACACCACCGGCGGTGACTTCGGCTTTCTTGAAGCCTTGTGAGCCGCGAATCGGAATTGGCATACGCTTCATGACTTGCACAAGCCGGTTGCGATGTTTCTTGGAGAGTTCGGCGGTGCGTTGATCGTTGGGGATGCTCGCCTGGGCGAGGAGTGTCTCAGCCAGCCGCCGAGGCAGCCACTCGCTCACGACGGCCAAAACCGTCTGGTTGCGACGAGCCAGTGCGTCGGTAAGATCTTCTTCCGCGAGCGACGGCACAAAGTCGCAAACCGCTTGCCACACCGACGCATCAGGACGTGCCGTCACGGCACGACTAAGATCCATCACCACCGGCCCCGACAAACCAAAATGCGTAAACAACAGCGACCCACGCCCAGCCGCTTGCGGCTTGGTCTGTGGGTTTTCGCCCTCCACGATCTTCACGCCCACGTCCGACACGGTTACGCCACTCAATGCATGCACCCACTCAAGATCCGAAAGCAGCGGTACCAGCGCCGGACGCGGTGGCACGATCCTATGCCCCAACTGTTTTGCCCACTCGTAACCGTCACCGGTCGTGCCACAACCGGGATACGATTGCCCGCCAGTAGTCAGGACGATTTTTTCTGCGGCAAGATTTCCACCTGCGGTACGAAGAACGAAGCCAGCGTCGGTCCGCTCTACCTGCTGCACCGGTCGGTCGAGCAACAACGTCGCACCGCTGCGGTCGAGCGTGCGCCGCAGTGCGTCCGCAACGTCGACGGCCCGATCGCTGACCGGAAAGACTTTGCCCGTGGATTCCACTTTGGTGGGTACACCGGCTTCCGCAAACCAATCCACCAACTCCTCCGGCCCCAGCGCCGCGAGTGCCGAATGCAAGAACCGTCCCTGCTTGCCGAACGCATCGACAATTCCCCGCCGGTCGGTCGCCTGGGTGAGGTTACATCGCGTCCCGCCAGACATGAGGATTTTTACCGCTGGCTTACGGTTCTTTTCCAGCAGGACGACTTGCCGGCCGCGCTCGGCGGCACGAATCGCCGCGAAATAGCCCGCAGCGCCAGCACCCACGACCGCAACTTGGGCCTTCTTGATCATCTTCGCTTGATTTGCCCGAGGTCATGGTCCATAGTCTTACCTAGCCCGTTCCGACCAAGCCAGCGCTGAACCGCATGTTCATTCCCTACTCGACGGATGCTCCAGTCTACCATTGGCCTGTCGCGACCGTAGGGCTGATCGTCGTGAACACGCTTGTTTTCGTCGGTGCGGTTTCCGGCAGCCTACCCCATCCAGAGCTGTGGGTGTTGCCGTACGGCGAGGGCCTGACCCCCGCCCAGTGGCTCACGTCGATGTTCATGCACGGCAGCTTCGACCACTTGTTGGGCAACATGCTATTCCTGTGGGTGTTTGGGCTGGTGATCGAAGGCAAGATCGGTTGGTACCGCTTCTTGGGTTGCTACTTGGGCATTGGCATCGCTCAGTCGTTTGGCGAACAAAGCCTGCAACTCGTGCTCGGCGGCGAGGGCGGCTCCCTGGGTGCGTCTTCAGCCATCTATGGGTTGATGGCAATGGCAGCGGTCTGGGCGCCGAGAAATGACATCATCGTGTTCTACTGGCTGTTGGTCATTTACGCAGGCAGCTTCGAGATCTCCATCATGACGGTGGCGATGATCTACATTGGGTTAGACGTGTTCCTGACGTTCTTTGTCGGTTTCAACTCCAGCAGCTGGCTGCACGTGGGAGGCGCGCTGTTGGGCGCACCGCTGGCGATTGTGATGCTGAAGCGCGGTGCGGTCGATTGCGAAGGGTGGGATATTTTTCACGTACTTCGCGACGACAAGGGTGGCCTGGAGGAAAAGCGTCGTCGGGAGGATCCCAAGGAACTTGAAAAGCTGCACCAACAGCGCGACGCGAAGATTTTGGACGAAGGCAAAACGCAGCTGGAGAAGTTTATCATCTCGGGGAATTACCTGCCCGCCTATGCTCTCTACCAGAAGATCAAGGACGTCGGTCCCGGGCTCGTCCTCTCGCGCTCGCAGTTGCTGAAAATCATCGCAGGGCTGCACCAAGCAAAGCGCTGGCGGGAGTCCTGCCCGTTGATGGCGGAATTCGCAGAACGATTCCCCGACCAGAGTCAGGAGATCAACGTCAAACTGGCGCAGATCTGTGTCGTCGAACTGCAGAAGCCGGGGCGTGCGCTCGACCTGCTGAAGACGCTCGACCTGCACGCGCTCTCGCCCAAGACCTTGTCGCTGGTGAAGAAGATCGCCCAGCGAGCCAAGCAAATGCAGGCGGAGGGAGTCGTCGAGTTGGATGACGATCAGTGGTAGGTTACAGAGAATCGGTGAATGCCTGGTCAACTAACCACGGTAACCGATACCACTGGTACGTTTGTTTGACGCGTCCTCGACCAGCAGCAACAATGAACTCTGGCTGCAATGTTGAAGCGCGGCCCTGCAAATATGCTTCATTGGGGACTGGGTCTAATCTAAGCATCTCACTTTTGCCAGCGTTCGACGAACAGCTTCTCGGACGAATCCGATTTCATTTCTCTACTGGCAGATCACTCAAGCTTCACCCAACAGCGCCGCCGGTTGGCTTGCGCGCTGCCATGGCATTCGAGTGCACCAAGTTGATGCGAGAAACAGTAGATACTGACGATGCGGAACAACATGCTTCACTTGCTACGGAAATCTCGTTCGACATTTCGTGTGCTGGTTCGTGCGCTGGTTGTTTGTCTCGGCGTAGCGAGCTGCGTCCAACCGACGCTTGCCATGGACTCGGTCGCACGGCAATGGAACGAGGCGCTGCTCGATGCGATTCGCATCGACTTCCCGGCACCGACGGTCCACGCGCGCAATCTCTATCACACGTCCGCCGCCATGTACGACGCGTGGGCGGCCTTCGATCACGGATCAAACGGTCACTTCTACACCAACAAGCACACATCCAACGACGCGATGGCTGCGCGGAACGAGGCGATCAGCTACGCCGCGTACCGCGTGTTATCGCAGCGTTACTCGTTGGCGGTCGACCCGGTCGGATCGCAGGCCCTGTTCGACACGTTGATGGATGATCTCGGATACGATCGAAATATCACCACCACGGCCGGTGACTCCCCCGCAGCGATCGGCAATCGGATCGCAGCCAAGGTGCTGGCCGACACACTGGACGATGGCTCCAACGAAGCGGGCAACTACGTTGACACAACGGGTTACCAGCCTGCGAATCCTCCGATGACCGTCGACCTGCCGCGCGTGGTGCCTCCAGATTCAGACCCGTTGGCGGATCCGAATCGCTGGCAGCCGCTATTCATCGACGCGTCCGTCACGCAAAACGGATTGGAGGGCATCGACCTGCAGGAGTTCATCGGACCGCATTGGGGAGGCGTTACTCCGTTCGCGATGGGGCGGACCGGCAATCCGCAACCTTACAGCTGGTCGGGGATTGATCCTGGCGCACCACCGCTGCTGGGAGGCGTCGGCGATCAGGAGTATCGCGACGACACCGTGCTGCTGATTGAGTACAGCAACGCACTCGACCCCACCAAAGGTCTGGGCGCTGAGATGATCAACATTTCGCCCAACTCCACAGGCAATCGGCCTCTGGGGACGCACACCGATCAAGGCTACGCGACCAATCCGGTCACCGGTGAAACGTACGCGGACAACTTCGTACGACGCGCCGACTACGGACGCGTGCTGGCAGAGTTTTGGGCAGATGGGCCGGAATCCGAAACGCCGCCCGGGCACTGGAATGTGATTGGCAACGAAGTCTCAGACCATCCAATGATCGTTAAGCGAATCGGCGGCAGTGGCCCCGTTGTCGACGATCTGGAATGGGACGTAAAGCTCTATTTCGCGATGAATGGTGCCGTGCACGACGCGGCAATCGCGGCCTGGGGTACCAAAGCCGTTTACGACTACGTCCGGCCCATCACGAAGATTCGCTATCAGGGCAGCATGGGACAATCAACCGACATGAGTCTGCCCTCGTATCACCCGGATGGCTTGCCCCTCGAAGACGGCCTGATCGAGTTGATCACCGCTGAGTCGGTCGCTGAAGGTGGCAAGCATCGCAATGCCTTCGTGAATGCAAACACGATCGACGGGTTCTTCGTGCCCGACTTCAACGTCGCTGAGGCGGACATGGTTGGCAAGATTGCCGTGCTGGCCTGGAATCACGAGCCAGCCGATCCGGAAACCGAGCTGAGCGGCACCGATTGGATTCTCGCGGAGAACTGGGTGCCATACCAAAGCGACAACTTCGTCACGCCTGCGTTCGCTGCTTATGTTTCGGGGCATAGCACATTTAGCCGCGCAGCCGCCGAAGTGATGGCACTGTTTACTGGCAGCGAGTACTTTCCGGGTGGATTGGGCGAGATGACGTTCGACACCGAGTTCCTCGACTTCGAGGTCGGGCCGACCGAGGAGCTCACACTGCAGTGGGTGTCGTACTTCGATGCGGCCGACGAAGCGGGGATCTCGCGGCTGTGGGGAGGCATCCATGTCCCCGTCGACGACTTTGCCGGACGGATCATGGGTTCGACCATCGGCCAGGAGGCATTTCAGTACGCGATGCAGCACTTCGTCCCGGAGCCAACTGGTGTCGCGCTGCTGCTAACAGGTCTGGCGGGCGCGGCACTCCACCGCTCGACCGGCAGACGGTAGGCAGCGCTGCCCTACTGCTGCCAGCGGAATCGATCTGAGCTTCGCTGCAGCAATGCAGCGGTGACCAAACCTGGCCACTTCTGACTTGCAGCCACCCTGGAATCGCCTAAAATAGGGCGTTGGACTTGAGAGAGTCGCCCTGGAGAGGTGGCTGAGTGGTCGAAAGCACCGGTTTGCTAAATCGGCGTACGGGTCAAACTGTACCGCAGGTTCGAATCCTGTCCTCTCCGCTCGATGCCGTGGCATATTCTCGCGTGTCATCGCTCGAATTTCGCAAGAGCCTCTGATCCGTCAGGGGCTTTTGTCGTTTCTCGCGAGTCGGTGCGATCCAGGGCGCGTGTGTGCTGCCCACGAGGTAACACCAGCCTATCAACGAGTTGAGGCTAGAAGCAGTTTCAATATTCCTCTCCCCGTTGCACAACATTATGCAGGTGCTAGCGCGAATTGGCCGAAGGCCCTTTCTCACCGTAGCCTGGGGCATCGCCCCAGGAAAATGGGCGTTGTTTTACCCTTGGCTGAAAGCCATATTCACTCGACGCTTTACGGTGATGAAGGCTTTCAGCCAAGGGGCCGTCCTGCGTTCCTACCTGGGGCGATGCCCCAGGCTACGATAACTAAGGCCTTCGGCCAAACACTCACGACAGCACCTGCATAATGGTGCGTTGCAAGGGAGGGGGACTTATGAAACTGCTTCTAGCAAAGTACATCTCTAGTTAGAGAACCTTGGTGGACTGAGGAAAAAATAAGGAGTTGATCATGCCGAATACGGCCCGCGAACTTGCAGAAGGTTTGTTGGGTAAGACCGCAGAACGCCTCTGGTTGCGAGACCTGGAGTTCTGCCGCTTATCTCGATGGCGACAGTCCAACTATATATCGGGTGTGGCTGTTGCCGTAGCCGAAACCGACAGCGGCACTTACGTAGTAACAGAAAGTGTTTCTACGTTCGAGCGCTTCGTTCATGAGTGCAAAGTGGATTTGTCTGACGTTCCCACGGCACTTGACTTGATTAGAGATGTGATCCCTGGAACTCGCCGAATTCTATTTGAGGATCCCGATGGCCTGATACGTGACCTTTACGGGAACGATTGGGACGATCCAAAATATGAGGACAATAACCTAATATTCTTCTGTGATCATGCGGAACGAGGGATCATCGAACGCTGGACCGTTAGCACAGACCGAGTCGTTGTTGATGACGTGGGGGAAGGGTATTTTGCGCTGAACATGTAGCAGTGTGGGGCGGCGGTCGCCAGCATCAACAGTTTTTGACTACTATTTATTGCCAGCGTAGGCTGCAGCCTTTCGACGTGCAGCAGAGGGCTTACCAAGGCAGCTTCAATCTGGGCAGCACTCTTATTGTGGGCACAGTTCCGCGAAGATGTCTGCCACGGAGAGCACTTCGTCGATGCTCTCGACACTCTTGCCCGCCTGGAAGAAATCGCCGTAGCCGGATCCGCGGTGGTTGGCCTTCTTAAGTTTGATCGCGGACATGATGGCGTAGTACGTGCGCATCCAATGCTTGGTCTTGCGACCGCGGAGCATCTTTTTCGCCAGCCAACCAGCCTTCAAGCCCATGCGCTCAACGTACGGTGTGTTGATCACAGCGACCGGCACGCCTGAGATCTTGTCTGTCAGCACGATGTCGGTAGCCTTGGCAGCCAAGATGGCGTCTTTATAGTCGTCATGCACCGATGCTTCTTTGCTGGCGATGAATCGCGTGCCAAGCTGCACACCCAAGTAACCGATGTCCAGCGCCTCGCGCAGGTGCTCGTGACCTCCGACGCCGCCGGCACAAACCGTCGGTTTGCCCAAAGGTGCAATTTCGTCGAACAACTGCTGTGGCGTGAACTCACCGGCGTGTCCGCCGGCACGATTGTTCACGCAGATGAAGCCATCGACGCCGTTGTCGAGTGCCTTCTGTGCGTGCTTGACGTTCGTGACATCGTGAAAGACGACGCCATCGACTTGCTTCGCCAGATCGACGACCCACCGTGGGTTGCCCAGCGCCGTAACGAAGAAACGCACCCCCTCGTCGAGCGAGACGTCCATCCATTCTTCCAGTCGCTTGCGGTAAGTGGCGTTGCTGCCCTCGACCAACATGTTCACGCCAATAGGCTTGGCAGTCAGCTCACGAATCCGTCGCAAACCCGCGCGGTACTCGTAGCCGAACACGTAGGTCAGACTGATCGGTTGCACGATGCCGATGCCGCCAGCTTCGGACGTGGCGGCTACGAGTTCCGCGTTCGAGCACGGGTACATCGCGCCGCAGATCACTGGCAACTCGATGCCCAGCAGCTGGGTGAATTCATTCGCGTAGGTGTCGGTGGTTGTACTCATCTGGCGCTTTACTGCTGCGGTCTAAATCGAGATCGCTCGTTGTGGAGACTCAGCGTACAGATCTTCGATGTCGTCGGCAAATCGTTCCGCGATCCGCCTGCGGAGGAGTTTGAGTGTGGGTGTGACGAGTTGGTTGTCGGGAGTGAACGGTTCGGTGATCAGTGCGAAACGCTTGATTCGCTGGAAGTCTGCCAGGTCAGTCATCAAGCTGTCGAGTTCCGCACGTAGGAGCTCCATGACTTTCGGATCGTCTAACGTTGTCGGTTCCGAAATACAAAGACGCTGACAGGCAGCCGCCAGGTCGGGGACAACGAGTGCTGTGGCGTAGCGTCGGCCATCGCCAATTGTACAGACGTTGGTTACCAGTGGCGATCGCTTCAGCGCATTCTCGACTGCTTGCGGGGCGATGTTCTTGCCTGTGGTAAGCACCATGATCTCGCGTTTGCGATCGATGATCGTCAGATAGCCTGCTGCATCGAGCGTGCCGATGTCACCCGTGTGATACCAGCCGTGCTCGTCAATCGCAGCGGCGGTTGCCTCAGGTCGTCGCCAATAGCCCTTCATGACGATCGGCCCGCGCACGAGCACCTCACCGTCGTCGGCGAGTTTGATCTCGACACCGGGAACAGCCTGCCCGACGGTGCCAAGCTTGAAGCCGCGCGACCAGGTAATCGCTGCGGTGCCCGTTAGTTCCGTCGCACCGTAACCCTCGTAGACTGGCACACCGATGCCCCAAAAGAACTCGATACTCTGTCGATTGCTGTTTGCGCCGCCGGTGACAATGAACTCCATCCGGCCGCCCAGCTTGTCGCGCACCTTGCTGAGGACGATACGATCGAGCAACTGCTCGACGAAACCCAACTTCGCGAGTTTCACGTCTCCGCCTGCCTGGATTGCTGCTTGTCGTCGGTCGCCACATCGACGGAGCGCGAGGTGTGCCAGCTTGCGCATCACCGGACGCTTTTCTTCAATCGCTTGCAATGCCCGCTCGCGAAACTTGTCGAGTAAATGCGGGACTGTGGGAAATGCGGTCGGAGCAGATTCGACGAGATTGCTAGGGATCTTTTCTCGTTCAGGCTCGGCGATCGCAAGCACGCCACCGCTAAGCAACGTCGCCGGTACCGTTGTATTTCGCGCCATGACGTGAGCGAGTGGCAGGTGCAGCAACGCGGTCTGCACGCCGACAGGTAGCATTTGTTCGATGGTCCGCTGGGCATTGAATACGACATTCGCTTGCGTCAGCATGGCGCCTTTTGGTTCGCCTGTCGTGCCGCTGGTGTAGAACAGCGCGGACAGGTCAGCGGCTTCGATTTGCGGAGTACGGAAGCGACTCTTAAGTTCCGGATCTCGATCAATAGCGTCATTTCCTTCGTTCAGTAGCGCCTCAAACCCGCAGCTCTCGCCGGCATGGTCGATCGAAATCGTCAGGAGTTCCGTCTTCCAATTGCTGTCGGTTGCAAACAGACTGTTCAATCTCAGATCATTCGATAACAGCGCGGCCGGCTCAGCATCACGCAGCAAGTCTGCCGTCTGTGAGGCAACGAGCGTGTGATAGACCGTCGTGGTCACCGCGCCAAGCAATTGGCACGCGAGGTCACAGACGATCCACTGCCAACTGTTCTCAAGCCAGATCGCAACTCGATCGCCCTTGCTCACGTCGCGGCAATGAAGTCCTGCCGCGCACTCAAGAACTCGACGCTCGAGCTGCGAGAAGCTCATTTCTTGCCAGGTGCCCGACTCCTTCCAACGCAGCGCGGGTCGCGCGGAAAACTTTTTGACAGCGTCCAGAAAGCGATGCGCGTACGTCGGCCCAACCGCGATGTGCGGCACGTCGGGGAGTCGCGGGTCTTTCGCCGGTTCCGTCATCTGCCGGCCAATCCGAATGAGCGTTTCGACAGCGATCTGGGAACAAGATGTTCGCGGCACGTGAAAATCATGGATCTGAGTGTAATTGCCCGCCGGAGTTCAGCCAACCAACCATCAGTAGGCTTCGACTGCCACAGTTGGTGAGGCGAGTTCGACGCTGGGGTCGATGCCATTAGGAGCTCAGCTGAATATCGGTATATTCCAGGTTCTCACGCGGATAGATTGTGGGTGGCCCGAGAGTTGCATGCGAAGCAATTACTGTTGAATCGGAGCGAAATCTTCGAACTGCGATGGTTTAATGGATTTATTCTTAAGCAGAACGTTAAGAGAATCTCACGATGGGGAGTCACACGAGGTTATTAGCATGTCTCACGTTATGATATGGGTGACAGGAAAATTTATTCGCGATCAGCAACTGTGCTTATCTGGCGAGCCGTGTATTTCGACAACAGGTATAGCAAGGGATAAGCCGCGTTTTGACGGAACTCTGTTTGCGATTACACGAAGTGATTGTCGAACTCTCGGCAGTGGGAGCCTATCAATAGCTTTGTCCGACTCAGCTGGTATGCACTGGGAGGTGCGTGGATTTGACATGGATCCTGAGCAATCGTATCTACTGACGGATGATAGCTCCTGCCGCATCAAATATGATGGCATTGGAGACATTGAAGCGGGCTCGCTAATGCAACACCGACTTGGCAGTTCCACATGGGATGCGTGCGCTTTGCGATTTGATGACTCACTTGGAGTTATTATGCCAGTCGAAGGACATCGCTTTGGTCGAAATCGAATTGTACTTTTTGGCGGCTCGAGCAGTTGTGATCTGCGCGAGTACAAGATAACCGACGTCGATGAATCACTAGATGTGCTAGGCGCTGTTACACTCTCGTAGCGTCAAGGAGCACCTGGAACCGGAATGACGCCACACTTCCCAGGATTGGAGTTTTAGCGATGTGGAAGCTGAGTGATATTTCTACGGAATCGATGTATGTCCTAGAACTTTGCCATGACAACGAAAGTGGCCAGCGGTTCTTTCGGTTGCGTGTTTCTTCCGAAGCAGCTGCGAATACCGCAGTTGTCTTTGAAACGCAGTTTGTACCACACGAACTGCTAAAGTCCCGAGACCTTTCTCGAATCGCGGCCGAGGTGAAGCTTGCTAATGGCAAATCTTTTGAAGTCGATGCTCATGGCATCTGGTTCACACCTGAGGAACTCGATGCATTGGAAGAGACCGATGACATGGATTCGGTTAAATGGTGTACCGCAACTCCGCCCATGCTGGCTCCATGTTGAATGGTGACCGGAGGATATTCGTCGCCGCGACAATAGACGTCACCGCAGGAAAACGGTAAACAGCCGCGGGGCAACCTCGGTTAATGTTCCAATTTCCAAACCGACGGCCAGACGACTGTCCATCAGGACGCTCTTGCAATTGAGTAGGATGGACCAAAGCGAAGCGGCGGCCCATCGATGCGTTTGAGTTCACCAAACAAGATGGGCCTGACGGCACCCTCCTGCGTTCTGATAGCTGCACTAGTTCGCAGGCTACTACGATGAAACCTCTCCAGGCACCAACTTGTCGTCGGCCAAGAATCGTCGTGGAATCGTCCGCGGCGAACTCTACAATGGAGTGCCGGCTGCGAAGGTTTCGCTCCGGCGAGAGCGGTCGCGAATCGGGCTACCGCTGAGTATTGCTTGCGCTTATTGACGGCCAACAGCGGAAAAACAAGGGGTGCGGCGTATAGTTTTGCTCGACGAAAAAGCGTCGGCGCCGCTGTGCAAAACCCAACGCAACGTTGAGTCTCACCAACGAAACCGGATCACTGCGGGGCGAGGAGTAGTAAACCAATCACAACCACAACTTCAGCCGGTCGTCGAGCATGCCAGGTAGTGCCTTTTCGACCATACGGCGCACGGTATTGGGGTGGTAGCGCGTGCTTAGGTGCGAGGCGATCACCAGTTCGTTTTTGAACTTGTCTTGGCGGTCGACGAAGTCGTCGAGGTGCATGTGGCCGAACTTGTGGATTTTTTCCTTGCGATGGTCGGGCGATACAAACGTCATCTCGCAAATGAGAATCTTGGCCTGATACATCTCGGGGCAATTGTCGAGACCCGCGGGTGCCGTGTCGCCGGCGTAGGCGAGCAGCGGCGTGCGATGTTCGGCGGAGACCTCCGTCCCGGCAAGTCGCAGGTCGCGGATTTCCTCGCCAGCAAGTCCCTGGTACTCAGGCTTCAGCTTCAGCCGACGATCCCACACGATGAAACCCAGCGCTGGCACACTATGCTTGCACTCGGAGACGGTAACCACCAACTCACGCGACAGCTCGATCTCGTCGCCCGGCTTGGCAGCTCGCATTTCACATGGCATGCGCCCCCGGTCGAGACGCGTGAAGTTGCGGAGGATGTGCTGCATCGGCTCGATGGTTGCCTCGGGCATGTAGATCGTCGGTGGGTCCATCTTCATCATCCGCCGTCGCGCCACGTAGACGGGGAGCGCAACGATATGGTCAAGATGTCCGTGCGAGACGAACCAGGTCTCGGTGCCCATGAACGACCACGGCTGCCCACCCAGATCGAAGCCGAGCTTCAACTCCGGAATTCGCCAGTAGCTCTGTACGGCCGCGCGCGAATACCCCTCGATGGTGAGGCCCGCATGCTCCAGCGTTTGCACAGGTGCATTTTCGATCATCGGTCAGTTCGTCTTGCTTTGAGGGGTCTCGATGGGTCGGCCCACAGTTTTCTGCCAAACTCCCCATCGTAGGATGACAGCACGCGTTCGGGAAGGACGCCCGCTTGCGATCGGACCTATTGCAGACGGCTCGAGTGAAAAACTGGGTGCACTCATTTAGCCATACTGCTAAAATTGACGGACACAAAATACTGACCTAGTGTTCATGTAGCGCGGTCTATGCTCTGTTTAGTCATGAGGGGAACCGAGATGAGAAGTTCTGATCTGCTGAATCTTCGCTCTGTCTTGATAATGCCGCTGGTCCTGCTGACGGCGCTGGCCTCGGTTAGCTCGAATGCCGCGGAATCTACACCGGCGAAAAAGAAGAGTAAGTTTGCCGACTTCAGCAAAACGGTCGAAGACGCGAAGAAGTACGAAGGTCTGTTCACCCTCTATAAAAAAGACAATCACCTCTATGCGGCCATCAAGCCCAGCCTCTACAACACCGAGCTGATCGCGCCGATGGCAATCGCGCGCGGCCTGGCGTCGGCGGGCACGCCGCTGAACATGGGTGACGAATGGATTCTCTATTTCCGACGCGTCGGCGATCGCATTCAACTGGTGCGCAAGAATATTCACTATCAAGCACCCAAGGGCACACCGCTGGAGAAAGCGGTCAAGCAGAACTACACCGACTCGGTGCTCAAGTCGTTGCCGATCATCAGCATGGCGCCCGGCGGCGCACCGTTGATCGATCTGTCGAGCATTTTCTTTACGGATTTCGCTCAGTTGGGCATTGGCGCCCTCGATCGCACCCGCACTTCGTGGCACCAGGTGAAGGCATTCAAGAACAACATCGAATTGCAAGTCGAAGCCACGTTTAGCTCAAGTCGCTACGGCCGCTTCGGCGACGACGGCGTCGCCGACTCGCGCGGAGTCACCGTCATTTTGCACTACGGTTTGACCAAACGACCGCCGTCGGGCTACAAGCCGCGCTACGCAGATCAACGTGTCGGCCACTTTATCAGCGCGACCAAGGATTTTGGCAGCAAGAACTCCGACACGACATTCGTCCGTCGCATCAATCGCTGGCGACTCGAAAAGGCCGATCCCAAGGCCAAGCTTTCGGCACCAAAGAAGCAACTCGTTTGGTGGGTGGAAGACACCGTGCCGCATGAGTACCGCCCCTACGTCGAAGAAGGCATCCTTGAGTGGAACAAGGCCTTCCGCAAGATCGGCTTCCGCAACGCGATCGGTGTGAGGTGGCAGAATGAGGGCGACGAGTTCGATGCCGAAGATACGAATTATTGCACTTTCCGCTGGATAACCACTCCGAGCACCTTCGCGATGTCGGGGCTCCGTGCTGACCCGATCACCGGTGAGATGATCGATGGCGACGTGATCTTCGACGCCAGTTGGGTTCGCGTCTGGAAGGACGAGTATGCCCTACTAATGGGTGCGCCGGTCCCTGCGGCAAGTGGCGACTCCCAGGCCCAGACGCAGTCTGCGGTGCTGGGCGTAGGCGAGATTCTCAGTCCCATGATGGCCGTGAAACAAGGTTACGGCCTGCCGTTCACGCCGCAAAGCTATCAGCTCAGCAAGAAGTTCAACGAGTACGGTCAACCGGCGCCCACGCTCGTGCCTGCTGACCATGGTCCAATACACAGACAGCTGAGCAAGCGACTCGCTCACGGTAGCTTCAGCGCTTGCCAGTGCGCGATCGCCAAGCGGCACGAATACCAACTTGCCGCCATGGTCTTGGCCGCCAATGCGGCCGATGACGATGCCAAAGACGACGACGCCAAAGATGGTGATGACGACGACAAAGACGAAGATGGCAAAGACGACGACGACAAAGACGATGAGAAGGTCGCCGAGAAAGAAGACAAGGAAATCACTTTGCCAGAGGAACTACTTGGACAAGCCATCAAGGAAATCGTGATGCACGAAGTCGGACACTCGCTGGGTCTGCGTCACAATTTCAAAGCGAGCACGATGCTCTCGCTAGAAGAAATCAACGATCCGGAAATCACTCGCGTCAAAGGCATGGGTGGTAGCGTGATGGATTACAATCCACTGAATATCGTTGGCAAAGGCAAAAAGCAAGGAGACTACGCGACCACAACGATCGGCCCGTATGACTATTGGGCGATCGAGTACGCCTACAAGCCCATTCGCGGCAACGAAGAGAAGGAGCTAGAGAAGATCGCCGCACGTTCGCCAGAAGGCGATCTCACCTATGCCACCGACGAAGACATGTACGCCAGCAACGACCCACTGGTGAACGTCTACGACTTAGGCGACGATCCGCTGGAGTACATGAAGACACGTGTCGAGCTGGCAGCTGAGTTGATGGATGATCTCGACGACAAGATCGTCCGCGACGGCGAGTCCTGGGCGCGCCTGCGGCGAGCGTTTTCGGTACTCGTCGGCCAATACGGCAATGCAGCCTTCGTCGGTTCGTCGTACATCGGTGGTCAGAGCATCTCACGAGATCACAAGGGGGGTGAGGAAAGCCGCGACCCGTTCGTCCCCATCAGCGGTGCGAAGCAGCGCGAAGCGCTTGACTTCCTGGTCGATACGATCCTGTCCGACGAGGCGTTCCAGTTTTCGCCTGAGCTGCTACGCCGCATCAAGAGCGACCATTGGTACCACTGGGGCAGCCGTATGTCGATGAATTCTGGTGAGGTGAATGTCTACGACCGCGTGCTGCGGATTCAGCAGATCGTCCTTCGCCATTGTTTCGACGGATCGGTGCTCAAAAGACTACAGAACCAGCAACTGCTGACCGGAGAGGTCGAGGACGAGGCAAATGAACCGCTGCCGATCAGCGAAGTCTTCCGCACGCTGACCGACAGCATTTGGTCGGAACTCGCCGAGCCCGATGGCCAGCTGAAATGCTCAGTCATCCGCCGCAACCTGCAGCGTGATCACCTCAGCCGACTCAACAATCTGGTTCTTGGCGATAGCCGCAACCCGTTTGGTGATCTGTACGGCTTCGCGATTCTCACAGGCGGCTCGTCGAGCTATCCCGCTGATGCCCGCAGTTTGGCACGAATGCACCTGATCGAGATCGCGGAGCGAATCGAGGGCGTGTTGGAGAACGACGGTCTTAAAATCGAGGAAACGACCCGCGCCCACCTTTCGGAAAGCCACGACCTGATCGAAAAGGTGCTGGAGGCGCGGTTGCAGTCGAATCGATCGTAGCACGCCGCCGTCACTGGCAACCAGCTGTCGCGCTAGCCCGTTGGCGGGTCGGTACTCCGCGCGGGCGTTTTCGACGGATTGCTGGGCAATCCAGCCTGGATCGTACCGTCGGCAAGTGTTATTTCGTCCATCTCGGTCGCATCCACCTGGCGGCGCAGCACGAGATAGATTCCTACCGACATGGCCCATAGCGAGGCAACCGGAAAGCTCAGCGCGACGATCTGCACCGCCCATTTCCAGTTGTTGATCAAGCGAGTAGCGATCGGCGCGGGGGAACTCTCGAAATCGCTAGCGAAAAGCTGAACTGCGCGATCCGTTCCTACACTCCAGCTGAGTGTCCATTCGCTAAGCGAAATGGCCGCAGCAGAAAAAAAGGTGACTACGACGTCGCCTGCTAGGCCCAGTACGGTTGCCAGCAACACGAGCAGCCCAAATTGCAGCGGTCGCTGGTACACGTAAGCATAGCAGCGCGATACGCCATCGAAGGCGTCGCTGCGTTCCGTGGCCAGACACGCCCACATTAGCGGCCAACCCAGCAGCAATCCCACGAGAATGACCGCCAGCATCAATCCCCAGGCGATCACAAAGACCCAGACTACCGCAGCGACAACAGCGAACAGATCGAATCGGAGTATCAATCCCAACAGCAGCAAGGGAACCGAGTGGGCAATGGCCGCCAACAGCACAATGAGCGGACTACCGATCGTATCCAGCCATACTGAGACCGTTTGGCGCAGGGCGCGTAGTGGCCCTAGAAGTTCCCCGCGCGCCAGGTACAGCGACGTGATTCGGCAAATTGCTCCGCCAAACAGGCCCCAAACGAGAATTGCCCAGACGCCAAAGCTAGCGGTGCCGATCCAAGTCTGCCAGGTTAGTTCGTGATCGCCTAGCATCAGAAAGGGCTTGCTCAGCCAATACCAGCCGCTTAGGGGTGTGCCGCTTTGCCAATCGCTGGGCGCCGCGTCACTAATCAACTCGGGCGAGTTCAGATCGATGTGCAACGCCGGCAGTTCTTCGCGCAGCATTGGAGGCACGGCGAGTTGAGGCTCGAACCAGTGGCTGATCACCGCCCAACCTCCGTGCGTAAGGACCACGCCCAACGAAGCGAGGACAAGCACTCGAAGTAGCAGCGCAGCGCGCAGTGCCTTAACGAGAATTAGCCAGGGGCATATTTCAAGCCAGCGAATTTCGTGCACCACACCTGTAGGGTGAGGCGACGTTGGCTGAGACGACGTTGGCTGAGACGGCCGCTCAGGCATCGGTGGGCTTTTCGATCTCGGTCAGCGCGTTGGGTTCGACCGGCAGTGTGCCTTCCCAATGATCATCGGGTGTCTCGTCGTCCTCCGGGTCGGGCACATGGGGAAGCGAATACGATTCATCGAGCCAACGTCCCAGGTCGATCGTCTTGCATCGTTTGCTGCAAAACGGCTTCACAGCCGAGGACGCAAGTTCGAATTCGACATTGCACACGGGGCAGCGCATGGAAGTTGTCTCGACCGAGAACCACGTGGAACAAGTTCAACCGTGATGAGCCCGAAGCACCCAAGACGGCTTCACCGCTATTGTGACCTGTCGCGTGGCTTGTGACTAGGAGGTGCGCAAAAGAGCTACTCAGACTTCTTGCTGGAAGTGTCGGACTTGGCAGCGCTCTTCTCGCCGCTGCTTTTTTTGTCCGCGCTTTTTTCAGTCGACTTCTTGGACTTTTCGGTAGACTTCTTCGCGTCCTCGGCACCTTTCTTATACGACTCGCTGCGATAGTCCGTCTCGTAGAAGCCAGAACCTTTGAACACGACCGCCGCTCCGGTGCCGAACAATCGTCGCAGCTTCGGCTTTTTGCATTCAGGACAAATCCGTTTGACGTCCTCGGTAATCGATTGGAATAGTTCGAATTCGTGTCCGCATGCGTCACATTCGTAGTCGTAGGTAGGCATCGCTGCTAATTCCTGATCACTGCTTCCTGATTAACCTTCGGCGGGACCCGTCGACACGATCACTTGCGACGCGCGAACCACTCGATCGTGCAGTTGATAGCCGACTTGCGTTTCTTGCAACACATGATTGGCCGGTTGCTCGTCAGACGGTTGTTGCAAAATGGCTTCGTGAATCTGTGGATCGAAGGGCTCACCGACGGCGGCGATTGGTTTACAGTCGTGTTGCTCTAGCACGGTGAGCAATTGCTGGCGAACTAGTTTGAAGCCTTCCAGCAAACTGGTTGACTCACCGGTCTGATCGGCGGCTTCGATTGCGCGGTCGATGTTGTCTACCACCGGCAGCAAATCGCGCACGATGTTCATCGGGGCGTAACGACGCTCCTCGTTGATCTCACGGGCCGTACGCGAGCGAAGGTTTTCCATCTCCGCCTGCAAGCGAAGGACGCGGTCTTTTTCCGTGGCTAGTTCGATGGCTAATTCGCTGCCGGGGTCGTCAGTCGTTTCCGCATCGGCGCAGGCCTGTTTAATGGCATCCGCAATCGCGTCTGCCTCCGGATCAGATTGTCCCTGATCGTTGATGGGGATGTTCTTGCCCGCAGTGCTTTCGTCAGTCGGATTCGCTGCCATCCTTCAATTCGTCCTCAAGCTTCTTGTTCGTCGGGGCTAAAGTACTCTTTCACTTTATCGAAAAAACCTTTGCGCTGCGGTGCAACGTTCTTGTGTTCAAGTTCGGCCAGTTCGCGGAGCAACGCTTCTTCTTCGCTGCTCACTTTCGATGGGACTTCAATGTTCACTTGCACCAGTAGATCACCAAGGCCGACCATTCTGGGATCGGGCATGCCTTGACCCTTTAGTCGGAACACGTCGCCCGATTGTGTCCCCGGGGGAACTTCGACTTCGCCCGGACCATTCAGGGTCGGAACGTCCAACGTTGCCCCGAGCGCCGCTTGCGAGTAGGTTATCGGCACGCGGCAAATTAGGTGTTGGCCTTCGCGTTCAAACAGGGTGTGCTTGGCAATCGCGACGACGCAGTAACAGTCGCCCGGCGGTCCGCCGTTGGGGCTGGGTTCGCCTTGGCCGGTGATGCGTACCTGCATGCCGTCGTCCACGCCGGCGGGGATTTCGACTTCGGCTTCGACTTTCTTGAGGAGGTGTCCCGAGCCGCGACATGGTCGACACGGTGTGCTGACCGACGAGCCCTCGCCTTTGCAGGCTGGGCAAGTGGTTTGCACGCGCACGATACCCGCCTGCTGTACGACCTGGCCATGTCCGCCGCAGTAGGAGCACGTCTGACGCTGGCTGCCTTCGGCGGCTCCGGAACCCTGACATTTAAGGCACGGTTCATGCCGCTGGAATTGAACGGTTTTGCGAACGCCTTGGGCAGCTTCCTGCAGGGTGAGTGTGACATCGCAGCGCACGTCGCGGCCTTTACGCACACGACGACGACCGCGTCCGCCTCCTCCAAATAGATCGCCGAAGATGTCGCCAAATGCGGAGAAGATGTCCTCGACGTCGGAAAATCCACCGCCGCCCGACTGGCCGTTGACGCCCGCGTGTCCAAAGCGATCGTAGCGTTGGCGTTTTTCGGGATCGTTGAGGACTTCGAATGCTTCAGACGCTTCTTTGAAGCGAGCGATTGCCTCATCATCACCCGGGTTCTTGTCCGGGTGATACTTCACGGCGAGCTTACGATACGAAGTGGCGATTTCGCCACCTGACGCGGTCTTGGAGACCTCCAGTACTTCGTAATAGCAACGCTGTTGGGACATTTTTGCTTTGAGTTTCGAGTCGTGAGTTTCGAGTTACGAGTGAAAAAATCGATGGCCAACTCGAAACCCGCGACTCATCGCTCGCAACTCCCCTGACACACAACCGGGCCACTGGCTAGGGTAGCCCAGTGGCCCGATGCGAAAAACAACAGTTTTGGGTCTAACCTTAGCGGATGCTGCCGACGACGCCCTTCTTGTCCTGATCCTTGGCGTCGAAGTTGGTGACCAGCGCCTCGGTCGTCAGCATCAAACCGGCGATGCTAGCGGCATTGGACAGGGCGGTTTTCACGACCTTGGTCGGGTCGATGATGCCCGCCTTGAACATGTCGACGTACTCGCCGTTGTTTGCATCGTAGCCGATCTTTTGGCCCTTCTGGCTGATCTCGTCGGCGACGACGCTGCCGTCCAGTCCGCAGTTGTCGGCAATCTGCTTCAGCGGTGCGTCGAGCACACCCGCCACGATCGCGATGCCGATCTTCTCGTCGCCTCTGCCTTTGGCACTTTCGACGGCTTCCTTGCAGTGCAGCAAGGCCGTCCCACCACCAGGCAAGATGCCTTCTTCGACCGCCGCGCGCGTGGCGTGCAGGGCGTCCTCGACACGAGCTTTCTTTTGCTTCATGTCGGCTTCGCTGCTGGCACCGACGGACACGATCGCCACACCGCCGGTCAGCTTGGCCAACCGCTCTTGCAGCTTCTCGCGGTCGTAGTCGGAAGTGCTGGCTTCGATGCCTTTGCGAATCTGTGCGATACGCTTTTGCACTTCCTCGTTGCTGCCGCCACCTTGGACGATCGTGGTCGCGTCCTTGGAGACCGTGATCTTCTTGGCACGACCCATCTCGGCCAGCGTGATGTTCTCAAGCTTGATGCCGAGATCTTCGCTGATCAGCGTACCGCCGGTCAGCGTGGCAATGTCGCCCAACATCGCCTTGCGACGATCGCCAAAGCCTGGGGCCTTTGCGGCACAGACGTTGAGGATGCCACGCAGCTTGTTGACTACCAGTGCCGCCAGAGCTTCGCCTTCGATGTCTTCGGCGATGATCATCAGCGGTTTGCCCTTTTGGCTCACCTGCTCCAAGATCGGCAGCAAGTCACGCAGGTTGCTGATCTTCTTCTCGTGCAGCAGGATGTAAGCATCTTCCAGCACGCACTCCATGTCAGCGGTTTGATTGATGAAGTAAGGCGAAAGGAAGCCTTTGTCGAACTGCATGCCTTCGACCAACTCAAGGGTCGTTTCGGTGGAGCGGCCTTCCTCGACGGTGATCACGCCGTCTTTGCCCACGCGCTCCATCGCGTCGGCGAGCAGGTCACCGATCACGCGGTCGTTGTTAGCACTGATCGCGCCGACTTGAGCGATCTGTTCTTTGTCGGACACAGGCTTGCTGATCGAATCGAGGTACTCGACCGCCGCATCGACGGCCTTGCGGATGCCACGCTGAACAGCTGTCGGATTGCTACCCGCGACGATGTTGCGAGTGCCTTCCTTGAGGATCGCACGAGCGAGCACTGTGGCCGTCGTGGTGCCGTCGCCGGCGAGCGACGAAGTCTTGTCGGCCACTTCATGCACGAGCTTAGCGCCCATGTTTTCGAACGGGTCTTCCAGCTCGACCTCTTTGCTCACGGTCACGCCGTCTTTGGTGACGGAGGGGCCGCCAAACGACTTGTTGATGATCACGTTGCGGCCGGTCGGGCCCATCGTTACGGCCACCGCATCGGCCAATTTGTCGACACCCTTGAGCAGCTTGCTGCGAGCGGTGTCGTCGAACATGAGTTGTTTTGCCACGATTGTTCTCCTTCGGAGAGGCGTTGAATTTGTAGGGTGCGTGTAGCGTAGCGAAACGCACCGAAGTTTTTTTCAAATGGTGCGTTACGCTAACGCTGCACGCACCCTACATTTCCACTCAGACTACTTTCGCGAGGATGTCGCTCTCGCGGAGAATCTTCAGTTCTTGACCATCCACTTCGACGTCCGAGCCGCCGTACTTGCCGTAAATTACTTCATCGCCGATACCGACGGAAAGCTCACCGCGGTTGCCGCTGTCGAGCAGCTTGCCTGCGCCCACAGCGACCACTTTGCCGCGCTGTGGCTTCTCTTGCGCTGCGTCGGGCAGCACAATGCCACCGGCGGTGACTTCTTCGGCATCGGAGGGTTCGACAACAACGCGATCGTCCAACGGACGGAGATTGATTTTGGCCATGATTGAGAGTTCCTTGTGTTTAATTGTCGTGCGGAACGAGTCAGCTACGTTCCGGTGATTCTCGTCAAAACAACGGGTAGTTAAGGCGTGTCTGTAGTTTGAGGGAAGACTCCAGACATCGTCACCAACGGCAAAATCGCTGCTCGGAACTTGCCGTCGGACTCACTTCTATGCAGCACATGCGCTGAAATGTCTGTTACTAGGGCTTGCTCAACACCATCGACCGTATATTCCGCGCCGTCATTCATCCGAATGACAACGGGACCTTTGCGAATAAGATCCATGAGTTCTTCACGATCCATGGTTACACCTACGGTTGAAAGGTTGATGACACTGCAATCGCATATCATAACGACGCTACATCATTCCGGGCATGCCACCCATGCCACCCATACCTCCCATGCCGCCGCCCATTCCGCCCATACCACCCATGCCGTGGTCGTGGTGGTCATGTCCGGCGTCTTCTTCTTCCTCTTGCGGAATGTCGGTTACCAGCGAATCGGTGGTGAGCAATAGCGACGCCACGCTGGCTGCATTTTGCAGTGACGCCCGTACAACCTTCGCGGGATCGATGATGCCGGCAGCAACCAGGTCGGTGTATTCGTCCTTGTCGGCGTTGTAGCCGTCGTTCTTGCCCTTGGTCTGACGGACGCGATTGACCACGACGGCTCCGTCGACGCCGGCGTTCTCGGCAATGTAACGCAGTGGGTAGTCGAGCACCTTGCGAATGATCTCAACGCCCAGCGCCTCGTCGCCTTCGAGCTTCACCTTATCGAGTGCCTTTTCGCTGCGAAGCAGTGCGACGCCACCGCCCGCGACGATGCCTTCGGCCAAGGCGGCTTGCGTGGCAGCACGAGCATCGACCAGTAGGTCCTTTCGCTCTTTCATCTCGGTCTCAGTGGCGGCACCGCAGTTGATCTGAGCCACGCCACCGGCGAGCTTGGCCAGTCGCTCCTGCAGCTTCTCCCGATCGTAGTCGGAGTCGGTTGTCTCGATCTCGTTGCGAATCTGATCAGCACGGCCGAGGATGTCGTCCTTCTTGCCGCCACCGCTGACCATGGTGGTGTTGTCACTGGAGATACTGATCTTCTTGCACTTGCCCAGGTCGGACAGTTGCACGCCGTCGAGCTTGATGCCCAGGTCCTTGAAGATCGCAGTGCCGCCGGTCAGCGTGGCAATGTCGCCCAGCATCGCCTTGCGACGATCACCGTAGCCGGGAGCCTTCACGGCACACACGTTGACGATCCCCCGCATCTTGTTGACGACCAATGTCGCAAGGGCTTCGCCTTCGACATCTTCGGCGATAATCAGCAGCGGCTTGCTCGCCTTCGATACGGCTTCCAGAATCGGCACCAGGTCTTTGGCGTTGGAAATCTTCTCTTCGAAGACGAGGACCAAACAGTTCTCCAACTCCACGAGCTGGTCGTCTTCGTTGTTCACGAAGTGGGGTGAGAGGTAACCGCGATCGAACTGCATACCCTCGACCACTTCAACGTAGGTCTCATTCGAGCGGCCTTCCTCGACGGTGATTACGCCATCTTTACCGACTTTGGCAAACGCGTCGGCGAGCACTTTGCCGATCGAAGGATCGTTGTTGCCAGCGATCGTCGCGACCTGCTCCAAGCTCTTCTTGTTCTTCACATCGACCGGCTCTGACAGTTTTTCGATCGCTGCCGAGACGGCTTCGACGCCCTTCGCGATGCCGCGTCCCAGGGCCATTGCGTCGGCACCCGCGGCCAACATTTTGAGGCCTTCGCGAAAGATGCCTTCGGCCAGCACGGTTGCGGTGGTCGTGCCATCGCCCGCGACGTCGTTGGTCTTGCTGGCCGCTTCTTTCACCAGCTGGGCACCGAGGTTTTCGTACGGGTCTTCCAGTTCGATGTCTTCAGCGACGGTCACACCGTCTTTGGTCACTTTGGGAGAGCCCCAACCCTTGTCGAGTACCGCGTTGCGACCGCGTGGCCCCAGAGTGCTGCGGACGGCGCGGGCCAGCTTCTCGACTCCCGCAGCGAGCGGCTTGCGGGCTTCGTCCTCGAATACCATTTGCTTGGGCACGTTTTGACTCCTGATTCTTGTTGAGTAAGTGCGTATGTGAGTGAGTGACTCAGAAAACCGCGATCCACCGGATCGCCGGAGCAATTCCCATGAGGCTGCCAATATTGGCAGCTAGATAGTGATGTGCAGGGCCAATTAGGCAACCACCGTGCCAACCAGCGAAGATCGACGTAAGTCGTTATGTGGCAAGCCAGATAGGCTGCGAGGCACGCGATACCTCAAAGCGACCGCCTGGCAAGAAAGTGCCATTTTGGCAGGAACGACATCAGACCCCAAACGACTGCTAGCCGCGATCTGGTAGATCGGAGATAACAGCGGCGCGCCCGGCGGATCGTTCAGCCCATCGACGCAGAGCGCCACCAATCGTAGTGCTCAGCTTCCAGCGTTTGGGTATCCGGGTAAGGGTAAAACTTGACGGCTGAGGCGTCTCCCAGATAGAAGCCGCTAGCAATGGTTCGGTAGAACGCCAGCAACGGAGGGTTCCGATCGACCGTCTTGGCCAGTTTATGCGGTTGCTCTTCGACCTCACGCAGGCAGTCTTCGAGGTGACCCGGGTTGCGATAGGGAAGATAGCCAGCAAGCTTGCCTTGGCTGTCGACCTCGAGCTGCGTTTCGACGAAAAAGATGCGCGGCACGCAGACCGTCGTTGACGTATCGGTGATCCGCTCGGCAAACGCCTTCGGGCTGTATCGTGACACGATCCGCGATGTGAGCGGGCACAGTTCGGCATACATGTACGGTCGACGGTCGGTTGTCTCGCCTTCGCCATCGACAAGATCATGCCCATCGAGCCCGAGCACGCGGCCATCGCGCGTCGCGAGATACAGCTTGCCATAGGCGGAGTGCGGAATCCGTTCCATCACGCGATACAAGCTCATGTATTTGCTGCGGCGCGGCGTACCGTCGGGACGCGGTTGGCACTTGGCTTCCACCTCGTCGAGGTGCAGTTCAGGTGAACGGAAATCGGGATCGATTTCGAAAAACACGACGTTTCCAAATGTCTTTTTCTTAGTGCCTACCGCCATGTATGAACCGAACTCTTCCGCTTCGAGTTGCGATGCGACTAGTGCTTCGGTTCGGTAGCACATCAGATACAAGTGAATGCTCATGTTCTATCTCCTGCGGTGCCACACCGCGTTGTCGTGTGTTACTGGCCCATGCCCAGGAATGCTGCGATTGCCGGTGCAAACTTCACCACCAAGCCGGCGAAGACAATGCTCACCATATTCATCAGCTTGATCAGGATATTCAGCGACGGTCCGGTCGTGTCTTTGAACGGATCGCCGACAGTGTCACCCACTACGGCAGACTTGTGGGCGTCGGAGCCCTTGCCGCCATGCTCGCCCGTTTCGATGAGCTTCTTGGCATTGTCCCACGCGCCGCCTGCGTTGGCCATAAACACAGCCATCGCAAAGCCGGCGCAAAGTCCACCAACGAGTAGACCTAGAACGCCGCTAACTCCCAGCAGCAAGCCCACAACCACCGGCGCGGTGACCGCCAGCAGCGACGGACGAACCATTTCGTGTTGAGCTCCAGCCGTCGAGATCGCCACACATCGCGCGTAGTCGGGCGTCTCGGTGCCAAGCATGATCCCCGGTGACTCACGGAACTGGCGACGTACTTCTTCGACCATCGCCATTGCCGCGCGTCCGACCGCCTTCATCGTCATCGCCGCAAACACAAACACCATCAGCACACCCGCAAACGTGCCGACCAACACTTTGGGATTCATCAAGGTGACCTGATAATACTCCATGAAGTCAAATAAGCCTGCAGACGTCGAGTCGACGAGTTCTTGCACACTCGGATCGGCCCCCTCCTTCGGCACCGCGGTGCCTTTTTGGTTGACCAGGACCGACACGGTTTCGTCGCCGATGGGAAGCTTCACGGCGTTATCCGATTTGCTGCGGAAGGCGCTAATCGTGTAGCCCTCCTCGTGGCTGGCGTCGGCACCCGGCAAATAAATTCCATACTTCCCGTAGCCGAGATCGACTGCCGTGTAGGGCTGACCTTCCACGATTTCGTACGCGTCCGCGGCCTCGCGATGAATACCGACGCGCACTTCTTCGACGTACGCGGCAAGCAACGCCAAGGAGGTCAGCGCGGCGGACCCAATCGCAAAGCCTTTGCCGATGGCTGCTGTTGTGTTGCCCAGCGAATCGAGCGCGTCGGTTCGCTGCCGGACCTCTTTGGGCAAGCCCGCCATCTCAGCATTACCGCCGGCGTTGTCGGCGATCGGTCCATAAGCGTCGGTTGCCAATGTAATTCCCAGCGTCGACAGCATGCCGACCGACGCCATGCCGACGCCGTACAACCCTAACGCGAGATTCTCGAATCCGTCGCACACGCCAAACGCGACCATCATGCCCAGGCAGACCGCCGCGATCGGAATCCACGCGGACATCAGACCGGCGGCGATACCATCGATGATCAAGGGCCCGGTCCCTGAAACGGCCTGATTAGCGATGCCCGTGGTGGGGCTGTATTCCGCACTGGTGTAATACTCCGTTCCATAGCCAATGATCAACCCCACAGCCAACCCGACGACCACCGCCACAACCACTCCCCAGGCGATACTCGCTGGTAGCAGCATGGGCAGTACGATCATGGCTGTAAGCACGACCAATCCGCTTGAGCCCCAGATGCCCCTGTTCAACGACCACATCAGTTCCTTCATCGATGCGCCTTCTTTGGTGGTTACCAGGAATACACCGGCGAGCGACAACAAGATTCCCAAACTACCTAGCACCATCGGTGCGCCAATAAACGCCATCTGGGCCGTCAACTCGTCATCGAAGCCGGCGGGGACTCCGCCGAAACTAACAGCTGCGACCCCCAACGCCATCGTCGCCAAAATCGATCCGGCATACGACTCGTAGAGATCCGCTCCCATCCCCGCGACGTCGCCCACGTTGTCACCAACGTTGTCGGCGATCGTCGCCGGGTTGCGAGGATCGTCCTCGGGGATTCCTGCTTCAACTTTGCCCACCAAGTCGGCGCCGACATCCGCGGCCTTCGTATAGATGCCGCCGCCCACACGGGCGAACAACGCTTGCGACGAAGCTCCCATCCCGAAGCACAGCATCACGACCGTGATGGTCTCGAGACTCATCGGCTCGCCGCCGAAGATCAAATGATGGAACTTGTACAGATAGACAAACCACAAGCTGATATCGAGCATCGCCAAGCCAACCACGGTCAGACCCATGACGGCTCCGGCACGAAAGGCAATCTTCAAACCTTGATCCAGCGAATTGCTGGCACCCTGGGCAGTGCGCGCCGAGGCGCTGGTGGCGGTCTTCATGCCGAAAAAGCCGGCTAGACCAGAGAAGAACCCCCCTGTCAGAAATGCGAAGGGCACGAGTTTGTGCTGCACATTGAGTCCAAATGCCATCAGCGCCAACAGCACCGAGACAACGACGAAGAACACCGCCACCACGCGGTATTGGCGGTGCAGGTAAGCGTAGGCACCTTCCCGCACATATTGTGCGATTTCTTGCATCCGCTCATTGCCTTCGCTCTGCTGAATGATCCAGCGGTAGAATCGTAGCGCGCTGAACAGGGCGATAACCGCACAGATCCACGTTGCATGCCACCAAATTGGAATGCCGCGGCTTGCCATCTCTGTGCCATTTGCAGCAACAACTCCATGAAACGTCGTCGAAAAACCAAGCGGGAGAGCAGGTATCGTCAGGGTATTCATTCGTTGCCTTGGGGAGTTTGCTTCCGTCGGGGGTGAGCAGTGGGCGGGCCAGCTGTGCGGAGTCGCTCAGTGGCCCAGTGAAAGTGTGTGCTAGTGAGCGTATTGGTCATTCATATCCACGTTGCGCGGTACTTTCGTCGCAACTCCTGGACCAAATTCCGTGGCCGCGAAAAGCGAATGAACTCGTCGGCAATCATGCGGCGTGGCTCATGTAGCTTGAGCCGTTCCTTGCGGAGCCAATGCGTGGCTGAAGACACTGCTTCGACTTGGCGGCCTGTGAGATAGTCGAATGGCTTTCGGCCGGCTACGATTGGCGGACCGCGGGTGCGCCCAGAGTTGAAGGGTCTACCTCACATACCA
The DNA here is from genome assembly GCA_965228965.1 of Bythopirellula sp. Classification (GTDB taxonomy): domain Bacteria; phylum Planctomycetota; class Planctomycetia; order Pirellulales; family Lacipirellulaceae; genus Bythopirellula. Next base: position 1,188,099 of record OZ245849.1, on the reverse strand, counting down.
AGGCCACCGAGAAGTTGCAGATGTCGCGGCATCAAGACGACAGCACCTCAATTGGAAGGTCAGCGTACTTCCAACCACTCGATAATCCGTACTCCAGCGGGGCGACCGCCTTTGTAGATCGGAAATAATTCTTCAGGTTTCAACGCGCGATCGAAGACTTGCACATCGTCGAGCCGGCCATCGAAGTAGTCGCCGAATCCATTGAAGACTCCCTCACCCAGCCTGAACGAGTCGGTGCTTGTGCCGTACGCGGCCGTCGGAGAGCCGCCGGTGGTGTTTTCCCGACCGTTGATATACAGCGTCAGCTCCGTACCGTTTCCAGTTACGGCAACGTGAGTCCACTTTCCAACGGCCATCTGATTAAACGCGTCGATAGAGCCACCATTTTCGGTATAGAGATGCAGCTGCCCCGAAGTGTAGTCGAGTCCGAACTCGATGACATTATTCTGCCCAAAAAACGATTGGTCGGCTGCCAGGCTATCGGCGCGCACCCAACCTAGCATTGTGAACGCTCCCAAGTCATTGATGAGCGGCTTCCCAACGTCCACGTACCCCGTTGATCCATCCAGCGAGACTGCTGTTGCAGTACCGGCTGCGAACGCTCCGTTGACACCCAACGTCGGACTTCCCGTGTAACTTCCATCGTTGCCATGCTGCGTAGCATCGGCGGCAACACTGCCGCTGGTCTCATCGAGCTTCCAGTAAGCCAATCGACCGTAGAGATCGTTGATCTCAGCAACAGACAACCAGCGGTTGTAAATGCGAAACTCGTCGAGCGCGCCGTCGAATCGTTGCGTGGTGCCAGTTCGTGTGCCGAAGCTTAGCAGGTTTGCCGTCTGCTTTTGAATGTCCCAGGTGGAAACGCCACTTTTGTGAAGTTTACCGTTGACATAGATTTCGAAACTATCGGTTGTTGAATCGTATTGTCCCACTAGGTGATACCAACGCCCAGCCGTATCGAGTGCTTCGTCAGTAATGAATCCGCCACCAGACCCAACCGTCGAGACATCAAAGCTGATCAGCCCGTCGGTGTCTTGCCAGATTTCGTAGTCCGCCCCCAGTCCCCAAGGTCGTTGCCGCGAGGCAGGCGGGCCATCGCTACGGAACCAGAAGGAGACCGCTCCCAACTCAGGAGGATCGAAATTCGCACCGGTCGCCGCGTCGTTAGTTCCGTCAAACTCTAAGGCTGTGCCGTAGATTCCATCAACCCATGCCGGTGAACCCGTGTTGAATGAGGCATCGTTCGCATTCAATGAAGAATCGGCAATGGTGGTACCACTTCCTTCATCGAAGGCCCAATGACCTACCAAGCCATACAAGTCCGCCACCTCGGAACCGCTAAGCTCCCGATTATAGACGTGTACATCAAACATCTGGCCATCGAAGGGTTCATTCCAGACGCTGGTCCCAATGGAGTTCTCGGTACGGTCGACATTGCCAGGCAAACTGACAAACCCACTAGCGACCTCGACACCATCGCGATAGATCTTTGCATTGCCCGACGAGTCCACCGTGGCAGCGAAGTGTTGCCATCTCCCCACCACCGGCTCGACGTTGTCATCAAGCCACCGAAACGGAGTGCTATCGACGGTATCACTGAAATAGAGTTCTAACCCCGTTCCAGGCAGCCAGCCAATCCAGATATCGTCGACGTCCTGTCCGTTACTGATTCCTAGCATGTCCGCTTGCAAGGTTGGCGTGGAGGCTGGATTGAACCAGAACGCGGCACTGAAACCCTGTGAGAAGTCGAAATTCATGTCCGGCAGGTCGACATGGTCATTCGTGCCGTCGAAGTCGGCCGCGATCGCGCCGGTGCCCGGATAGGGCCCGCTCGTGTTAAGCGCGACGCCATTGGTATAGGTGCCGTCGGAGCCCTCTCCGGATGAATCTGCCGCAGTCGCTCCGCTTGCTTCATCGAGTTTCCAGATGGCAGTTGTCAGCGTTGCTGCGGTAGTTTCAACAAAGGCAACAGCATCAATGTCTTCATCGGTATTGGAAAAGCTCGCCCCACCATCAAATATCATGGTCGCCGTGCCTGTGCCGGCGTTGTATTCGATGAGGTCATCGTCGCCGAAACTGAGGCCCCCGATACTGGCGGAGCTGGTCGTCGAAACGACGATATTTCCGTTGTCGAGCAATGCCACTGCGTTGACGTCTTCGTCACTAGAGAAAATGGTGCTGCCATCAAAGTACATTGTGGCAGTTCCTGTCCCCGGATCGTACTCGACGACATCTTCGTTGTTGAAATTCAAGCTACCGATCGTTGCTGACCCAGTTGTCGAGATGAGCATCTTGCCATCGGATTTCAAGAAGAAGGCATCCAGGTCTTCGTCACTGGAAAACACGGTGCTGCCATCGAAGAACATGGTCGCAGTACCGGTGCCCGGGTCGTACTCAACGACATCTTCGTCATTGAAACTCAAGCTCCCAATCGTCGCCGAGTCGATGGTCGAAAGCAGGATCTTGCCGTCCGAACGCACGTGTACGGCATCGACATCCTCGTCGCTGGAAAAGATTGTGCCCCCATCGAAGAGTATCGATGCCGTGCCACTCCCGGAGTCGTAGTCAACCACATCTTCATCGCTGAACGACTGGCCACCGAGTGTTGCACTGCCCAGAGTCGAAAGATAAATCTGCGTTCCAGAACTGCTGCTTCCGGCCCCTTCAAAGCAACCGAGGTCCCACAGGCTGTCAATCGGTCGCGCGGTGCCAATGAAATCATCGTCCACGGTGCCTGACGCGTTCGTCCCAGCATCGATGGCTGGTGACCCGTCCTGCAATCGAAAATCGAATCCGCCCGCATTAAAGAATAGCGGATCGCTGGTCAGTTCGCCCGTACTTTGCGAAGTGCCTTCAAAGGCTGAACCCGAATTGCCGTAGATGATATTGTACGTGTGATTGAGAGTGCCGCCGTCGCGGTCCAAGCCATCATCGCTATTCAGGGCGAGAATAGAGTTGGTGATCGTGGTCGTGCCGGACGACACGCGCACCCCGTCAGATCCGTTGTCAACGATTGTCGAGTTCCATACAGTGACCGACGAAGAACTGCCGCTGATATCGATGCCGTGAGAGCTGTTATCGTAGATCTGGCAGTTGATGATCTCGACCGTCGAGTTGGAGATATCAATGCCTTCCTCACCGGCGTTGTAGATTCGACACTTGGACAGCTTCACGCCGGTGCTGTTGTCGATATCGACGGATTGCGCCTCGTCGTTGTCGCCTTTTATGGTGAAGCCAATGAACTCCAAATAGTCGTCAGAGTTGATTTGCAGTGCGTCACTTTCTTCTGGCGCATCAAGAATTACCTGGCCAGCGGTGCCAAAAATCGAACCGTCAGTGTCAGCAATGAACTGAATTGGCGATCCAGAACTACCATCAATCGTAGGAGTCACACTCCCGTTGTACGTGCCGGGCATCACGTAGACGCGGTCACCGGGGTCGATGGCTACCTTGTCAACGGCGGAAGACACGGTGGCCCACGCCTCGGACGCAGAAGACCCAGTTCCCGAGTTACTATTGCTGCCGTCGGGTCGCACGTAGTACGTCGTGCTGGAGAGATACTCAACGTGCAGTACGGCCGCGTTCGAAGAACTGCCATCCCGCGCCCAAGGCAAACGTTTACCGTTGTCATCATCGGAGCGTATGAGAATCGCCAGGCTATTGCCGCTCGACCAGCCCCCACGGTCAACAATCTCCTGCACGATCGTATTGAGTTCCGGAGTTTGATACGTGTTGCCTCCAGACCAGTTTGCGACATTTTGCCATGACGCTGACGCGGATGTCTTCGTGCGCGTCGAGAGTTTGTTGGAGTTGCTGAATGTTACTGAATTGTCAGTATCGTCACCAAAGACCGTCAGGTCGGTGTTTTCAGTACTTGAGCTCTCGGCCCGAAACTGAACATAAGCCGTTGTGATCGTTGCTCCTTGAGGGATCGTCACGTTTTGAAACCGAAAGCCGGCCCAGGGCATTTGCCCGAGCTCAATCTTGCTGTTGTTCAGCTTGACGTCGGCACCGGAATCTTCCTCGGCATCGTCGCTGTTCGTCGAGATACTGATATCCAACGTCGTCTGCGCATAGCCGAGCACTGGCGCGACGGCAATTACGAGCACAATCAGAAACTGACAAAGGAATCTATGCATCGTTGCGATGGCAGATTTTGATTCTCGACAAAAAAACACTCAGCTGTTTGGTTTCGCCGCGCTGAAGTTCAGACCTGCGCTGGCCGAAACTGGCACCGACGGGGCAGCCCTCATCACGCAACTAGTTCTCCAGCACCGCTCCACGACGACGATTGGCAACCTCACGCACCGAGGAAGCACAAGTAGAGGCGGCAGCAGGATCGGCGGATTTGGCGCCGATCGTCCGGCGAATCTACATCGTTCCGGGAAGCTTCCACCGGCTCATTGCAAGCTGAGCAATTCGCGGTTTCAGTAACCCACATAATCCGCATTTGGCTTCCGAAATCATTGCGATGCCCCTGGTAGAAACTTCGGATTCGCCTAAGTAAATCTACGTTGCGAAACGGCACTGTCCGGGCTATTGCATGGTGGTAAATACCTAGTTCGATGGCAGCCATTTCCAGGCCCCATCGGACAATCGATACAAACGGTCGCTTCACACCGTGCCGGAAACAGTTTCTGGCAAAAAACCCGGCCTTATAGTCATCATCAAAGGTAAATTGAGGGTTTTTGGGCGGCCCAGTCTCCCAACAGGAGCTTCACACGGATAGTGCATGCCTTTGGTGGAGTTTTGCACTAATAGGTGTCAGACGGACGGAGGCCTGGAATGGTGTGCGCCTCGCGGCAACGCCGCGCGCTGCCGATCGCAGTTGGACTGAATCCTCCAAAGCTCAGCACGCCGCGGTCGAAGGTCGGCGGGCAAGTGTCGCGCTACCTGAAGACCTGTTCCAGCAACTCGTCGGATAGCCACGGGTCGGCAGTGTCGTCGGCATCGCTGGCGTCTTCTTCACTCCGATACGCGGTCCGACTCTGCGGCGTTGCAGCGACGCGCACATTCACGCTCGATGCAAACGCCGAGGCGTCGAGTGTCGGCTGCTCGTCGACTGCCTCCGTTTCGTCATCGACCGGCGCATCGAGCAACGCCCATGCCATCGCCGCATCGACCAACTGCCCACTTGCAGCAGCTAACGGCTGATCGCTGACCGCTGATAGTTCACCCGCCGGCGGCGGCACGGCATTGCCGTAGCTGAGCGTCCACACTGCGAGGTCGCTGGCATCCACGTCTGTATCATCATCGCTGTTACCGTCCGTCCGTAGGGCATTGGCTTTGCCAAACCCTCGTTGCCACGCCAAAAAGTCACTACCGTCGACATCGCCATCGGCATCGAAGTCGGCTGACGACGTGACGTGCGCTTCGTAAGCGCCGATGTCGATTCGATCGAATGCCACGCGCGAATAACCGACCCCGCGTTGGTCAAACTCGGTAGCAAGAAACGGAATGCTCGGGTCCCCTGAATTCAAAGCTGGGCTGCCGGGCAAGAGCGCATGGGTCTGCGTTGGTCCTCCGTTGTCGGCCAGGGGGCCCAGTAGCGGATCAATAATGCCGCTACCAGCAGCGCTGCCAATAAGGTTGCCGTTACCGTCAGCCGTTTGCGCTTCGGTGAACGTCGTACCCTCATTGTCACCGATCAGACTGTAGCTAATGTTTAATGTACTGCTGAGATCGTACTGCAGGTCCGGGGAGCCGCGGCCCGCGCTGTTGCCGGCGATGATTGAATTCTCCATCGTGAAGGTGGGACTGCCGTATGAGTTAACATTAAACACACCGCCGCCCTCTGCCTGCGCTGCCGTATTACCTGCCACCGTGCTGTCGATCAGCGTAACCGAGCCGAAAAACGTAAAGATTCCGCCGCCTGCGGCACCGCTATCCGTGGTGCTGTTTCCGCTGACGGTGCTACTGTTGAGCGTGACCGCGCCGGAAAACGTTTTGATGCCGCCGCCATAGGCATAGAAGCCCGCGGTGCTGTTCCCGCTGACGGTGCTGTTGGTGAGCGTTATCGCGCCGGAATCCGTAGAGATGCCGCCTCCATCTGCGCGGCTGCCCACAGTGCTGTTCCCGGTGACCGTGCTTCTGGTGAGCGTTATCGCGCCAGAATCCGTAAAGATGCCGCCGCCAGGTGCGTTTCTACCCGTAGTGCTGTTTCCACTGACCGTGCTGTCGATCAGTGTCACCGCGCCGGAATCCGTAAGGATGCCGCCGCCCACGTAGTCGCCTCTAGTGCTGTTTTCGGTGACCGTACTGTCGGTGAGTGTCAAGGCGCCGAATAGACTAGCTATGCCGCCGCCCCCGGCGCCAGTGTTACGACTGACTTCGCTTTGATTGAGCGTAAGCGTACCTCTCGCGTTGAACAGGACACCCCCGCCGATGCGCCCAACATCGCCACCAGTGATACTCAACCCGGCGAGCGAGACGTCGAAGGTGTCTCGTTCGGTGCCGATCATCAACACCCGCGACATCTGCTGCGCGTCGATCGTAACGTTTTCCGTGAGCGCGGTCGCGTCGATCGTGAGCGAGTCGAAGACCTCGAGCTGCGAGCCGTCCAAATCAATCTGATTCGCTGTCCCGCCGGTGAACACGCCCGCGTCGAACGTGATCGTGTCGGCGCCGGACGAATTATCAGCCAACGCGATTGCCTCGCGCAAAGAAGTGACCAAGTCGAACATGTCGACCACGTCGGCTGTCGTGTCAACGACCAAGCTGGGCAGCTCAAGAACGTTGAGGCTCACAGTGCCGAGCAGTGTCCCGTCAACCGTCGCCGCAATCGCCGCGGCATTGTCGCCTACGACGCCTGCAGGGGGTGAGTATTGCAAGTTCGCCGGATTGTCGAGATAGAAGTTTACGTCGTCGGCCCTGCCCACCAGGGTGACAACCTGCGGGTCAGCGAGTGAGGCGGTGACACCGCCGCCGACCCCCGAACCGTCGGCGGGCGCGGCGAATTCCCCGCCGCTGACGGTAAGCGTAACGGTCACTGCCGCGCCACTCTCTTCGATGATCCGAGTAGGGGAGAGATCGACGTCCGAAGTGGTTTCGAAAAACACGGTCACATCGCTGGGCAGGAACGTGCTAGGGGCCGTTTGCCGCTCGAATGCGCCAATGTCGCTGCCGTTGCCTGTGGTGTTGGGCAGACTGACCACGTCGAACGGCCGAGGCAGCCCTCGCTGATCGATCAAGAGCGCGGAATTGCCTGCATCGATCGCCGGGCTGTCATCAAGCAGCGCATGCGTGAACGTTGGACCGCCATTGTCGGCTAAGGGGCCGAGCCGAGGGTTGATGATGCCGCCGCCTGCGGCGCTGCCAATGAGATTGCCATTGCCGTCGGCCACTTGCGCTTCGGTGAGCGCCGTGCCCGCGTTGTCGCCGATCAGGCTGTGGCTAATGTCCAATGTACTGCCGGGATTTGGCCGCAGGTCGGGCGCCGTACCGGCCGCGGTATTGCCAGCGATAATCGAGTTGGAAATAGTGAATTCGGGGTTGCCGCTTGAATTTCCAACATACACCCCGCCCCCCGACGACCGGGCTGATGCGTTGTTGGTGACCGTGCTGTCCAAGAGTGCCACTGCGGTGAGCACAGTATGAATGCCGCCGCCTTGGTCGACGCTGCCCGAGACGCTATTTCCACTCACCGTGCTGCGCGTAAGAGTCAATGCGCCATAACGCGTGGAAATGCCGCCGCCATCATCGCCGGTGTTTTCGCTGACCGTACTATCTGCGAGTATCAACTCGGTGTGGCGCGTATGGATGCCGCCGCCGTTCCCGCTGGAGTTGTTTTCACTGACCATGCTACTGACGAGAGTCACCGTGCCCTGTTGAAAGCGGATGCCGCCGCCATTGGCCCGGGCACCCGAGGTGCTATTTTCGGTGACCGTGCTACTGGTGATTGTCAATGTGCCGGAAGTCGCAGCGATGCCACCGCCGCTGGAGTCGCGGCCACTGGTGTAGTTTCCGCTCACCGTGCTACTAGTGAGCGTCAATGCGGAAGAACTCGCAGCGATACCACCGCCACCAGCGAAGTCGCGCGAGGTGCTATTTCCGCTCACGGTGCTACTGACGAGCGTCACCGTGCCCTGTCGAGAGAAGATGCCGCCGCCCGGTGCGAAGCTGCCCCTGGTGCTATTTCCGCTGACGGTGCTACTCATGAGCGTCAGGGTGCTCTGTCGAGAGAGGATACCGCCGCCACCGGCGTCGTCGCCCCTGGAGTTATTTTCACTGACCATGCTATCGGTGAGCGTCACCGCACCGGAATACGTGTAGATTCCGCCGCCACCCGCAGAATTAGCGGTGTTGCCCGTGGTGGAAGCGGCGTTTCCTGTGATATTGCTCTGCTGCAGGGTGAGATTCTCAGTGTTGCGAATGGCTCCACCCACGCCGCTAACATCGCCGCCAGTGAGCGCGAGGCCGCTGAGCGAAACGTCGATGTCGTTGTCCGCATCATCATCATCGATGTCGAAGATCCGGTAGCCATCGCCGTTGCCAACGGTGCCATCCGCCCCGCCGCGCGCGTTAAGACCGATTTTATTATCGCCGTCGATGGTGAGCGGATCGGTGATGGTAGGCAGCTGCGAAGCTAAGTTGATTACACCACGGAGCCCGGCGTCGAAAATGATATCATCGGCCACACCAGTACTACCATTGGCCGTCGTGATCGCCTCGCGCAGGCTGCCCGCGCCCGAATCGTTGAGATTCGTGACCGTAAGCAACGCCAGCATCCGCCGGTCTTCGAGTGTTTCGACCCGCAGCCGGCGCGCGTAGGAAGAGCCGATGAACGAAAACGATCGTGCTTGGCGCGCACTAGCATCGCTTAATGACCTTCGACGAGACAATGTCTGCCCTCCCCCAGTACCGAGAAGCTAAAGTGGCATTATAGTCCCACCGAGGGAACGACACCAGGAAACCGCTTATTCCGTGATCGCGAGCGTCAAAGTGTGGTTGGAAACCGCCAATCTCTAGCGTCGATCGAGCAATCCGACTCACTGGGTTTCGGGAAGCTCGATTCTGCAGGGAAGTGAACCACCCAACTTGCAGTTGAGGCAATGGCCAAAAATCATCGTGGAATTGGCCCGGGCAAACTCTAAAATGAGTTGGGTTGTGGTCTGGATTCGCCTTCACCTGCCGTCGCGCCGCAAGAGCCCCGCGTCGCGTCGAGCGGGAGTTTTGCTTGCGCTATCTCCCGGCCTGAAGCTATAAAAGCAGAGGTGCGGCAGAACCAGCACGAGTGCAAACCGGGCGAATTTATCGAATGGTATCCGGCGTACAATCCCGAAATACACAGCCCACAGGGGCTCGACGTTCCTGGCTTCGTATTAGCTTGAGAACCTGTCTTATATTGACCACGTTGATCGCTTGTGTTCTTGGCTGGATTGCTTGTGAACGGCACCAGTCAGGGTTCGAGCGACAGATTGGTAAGAAGCTTCAAGAGCAGCACTTCTACCCCAAGTTTCTCGGCCCATACGATTCTCGGATTGCTCACAACAGGAACGAACCTCAGGGTCTGTGGCGTGACTTGGCCCGCGTGGCACTAGGTGAGCGGATTCTGAGTATTCGTGTTGGCGATGCCGACGTGAAAAGCCTCTCCTTGCTAGCGCACCTCAAGAGCTTGGAGAAACTGGAAGTCGTTAACACGTCCGTCACCGACCTTACGCCGCTTAATGGGCTCAAGAATCTAAAGCGTCTCGCTTTCCATGGAGAATCCATCAGCGACCTCACACCAATTAGTGGCCTCAAGAATCTAGAGTACTTGGGACTATATGACACGTCCGTCAGCGATCTAGCTCCACTTGTTGGGCTCAGCAATTTGAAGCGATTAAGTCTTCACGGTACATCTGTTAGCGACGAGCAACTGAAAGCCCTCCAGCAAGCGCTACCTAGCTGCACCATTGACGAATGAACGCGATCAGTTCTTTTCGAACGACGGAAGCGCCGGGGCAGGCAATGGCCAGAAATCATCGTGGAATTGGCCCGGGCAAACTCTAAAATGAAGAAGGCTGTAGTCTGGATTTGCCTTCACCTGCCATCGCGCCGCAAGAGCCTCATGTAGCGTCGAGTGGGAGTTTTGCTTGCGCTATCTCCCGGCCTGAAGCTATAAAAACAGGGGTGCGGCAGAGGGTTTTGCTCGGTGAAAAAGAGTCGACGCCGGTGAGCATAACTCAGTTTGTGCAGAAAGAGAGGTCTGGCGAGTCGGGCGGTTGTGATTGGGAACCACGTAAGAAACGAAATACACGAAACAAAGAGAATTACCGACGCCCGTTCATGAGCCCGGGCACGACGTAGGCGGCGATGCACGCGAGCACCAATGACGAGGGCTCGGGAACGCTCGTTGTTGCAGCTTGTAGCGGAGCGACACCCGAGCCTGACTGTTGTTGCCAGATCAGAAAGTCGGCTCCGTTGCTGGCGAGGTTACCGTCGGCATCGCCGTCGGAGTAGTTGGCTGGGCGGAGTGAGTAACCACTTTGCCAAAGTGCGAGATCCGCCAGATCGACGTCCTGATCCAGATCGAAATCGGCAAGGTAACGCTGATAGTGGAAATCACCAAAGTTCTGCTCGCCGGCACCTGCCCCAGAGAACGTCACGTCTGCGCCCAAGAAGGGGCATGGCAGGACGACGCAGAACACATCGTTGGGATCGACGCTGCTATACAGCGAGAGAAAACTCCCACCCTGGTTCACGTACTCAAAACTCCAGTTGCGGATTCTACCCGCGGAGGCGCCGACTTGCCTGGTCGAGAGGAGCGAGGACTGTAGTGTCGTGTCACCGGAAAAATTGAGAGCATTCTCTGAGATGAATCCATTGTCAAACCCGAATATAACTTGCAACACCGACGGTTGATCGAACTGCGCGACGAAATTCTCAACGTCGTCGAAGCGTGTCTCCTGACCGTTGGCAGTTGCCGCAATGTGTTGGTCATCAAACAGCAGATAGCCGCTACCTCGACTCTCGGCTTCCGGAACCCAGACATACCGAACTTGCGCCTGGCAAACGGAAAAGTCGATCAGCAGGAGCCAGCAACTGAAAGCAGCAAGCAGCGTTGCAAGTCGGCGTGGCGGATCGAAGCATTGCATGATGGTTAAATGGCGGTTCATGGCATTCGCTGCAAGTCGTGAGCTTGCGATACTTTGATCTAATTCACCGATCTATTTCACCCGCACCACATTGTTGTTGTAGTAACCAACCATCTCGGGATTGCCTTGATCGTTTCGCCACTCGGTGCCATTGAGGACGAATTTGTATTCGTGCTCACCGGCGTCGAGTGGCATCGCCAGTGTGTAGAAACCCTCGGCGTCGGGTCCTGCCAGTTGGTCTTGCGTTTGATGCCAGTTGTTGAATGTGCCCGCGACGTGCACCGTCTCGACGGCCACTGTCGGGCGGTAACGGAAGTGGACGAGGTGCTGGCCATCGGCCGTCGCATCGACCTGCGGTGGGCCAAGACGGAGATCTTGATCGGCCCGGCTCATGGTGATCGAGCCGATCATCATTTCCTGCCAGGTTTGGTCGCCCCAGAAGACCATCGCGGTCGGGTCGGGATTGAGCAGATTGTTGGCGGAGTTGTCGAAATGGGCTTCCATTTTGACCTTGGTGCCTGCGGGCATGTGCTTGGGTTCGGCCAACATGTAAACATTCTGCCAGTTGAAATCGTAGCGGGGCACGTCCAATAGGATTTCGGTCGACTTGTCAGGGTAGTGCGCGGTGAAGCGGAACGACTTCCCCCGATAGTGCATGTGCGGGGTGAGCGTGTAAACCAACGAGTCGTGCCCGAAGGAATAGCTGGCATCGACGCGGTAGTCCTCGGCACCGGGTGGAATCGCGAAGCGAAAGTTCAAACCCGCTTGATTGATGAATTCCTTCTCGACGTTCTCGGCATCGGTGAGTACGAGGCCCACCTCGCTCCGGTCCGGCTGTGGGCTGCCGTTGGGTGTGTAGTGCATTTGGAAACAGAGTCGAGAGCCGGCTGGAATTCTCAGCGCTAGGTTTTCTGGCCCCATCACAGCGGGCATGCCGGGTGCGAATGCGGCCACGATGTTGAAGAGCGGGTCCTCCGGGCGATAGGTCTTTTGGCCGGGTGGAATGTAGAACAAGATCATGTGATGCACGACGGCGCGATTGCCGGGGCGAGCTTCAGAGCCGATGACCCACTTGTCTTCGGTGAAGCCGGGATCGAACACAAAGTGCTTGTAGTCGACAACGCCCTTGGCCGGCACTTCAAACGCTTCGGGCATTTTGAAGATGACATCGGGCTCTGGGATCCGCCAGCCTGCGGCGAACTCACGCGGAGCGGGCAAGTTCTTCGGATCGCCTTCTGGCAGGCCGTTGGCGACCCACTGGGCGAGTAGCTGCTTGTCGTCGTCTGGCATGCGTGCGTCGTTGAGGAATGTGCCGTGATCGGGATTGGCGTGCCAAGGCGGCATGCGCCCGTCAGCGATCACCTCCAGCATGGTCTCTGACCAAGCCGCGACTTCGTCGTAGGTGGAGAGCGCGAACGGCGCGATCTGGCCTTCGCGGTGACACTCGATGCAGTGTTGCTGGACGATGCGGGAGATCTGATTGCTGTAGGTGATGTCACCGTGCGGCTGGACCGGGTTGGGTCGACTGATCAAGCAGCCGACAGCCGTGGTTTGGGCGGCGAGGATCGGTTTGGCAGCGAGTAGGCTGTCGAGTGCGTTCGCCAAATCACGAGTCGTCGGCTTGCCGCGGGAATAGCCAACGCCGTACTGATCGTCGATGCGGCCCCAATAGCGGATGGTCTGCTGGTCGTCGAGTAGGTACGCTTCCGGTGTGCGTGTGGCCCCAAACAGATCGGCAACGCGGCAGTCGGGGTCTTTCAGCAGCGGGAACTCGATCTTGTGCACACGCGCGTAGTGAGCCATCTCGACTAGCGTGTCCTGCCGATTGGCGTTGATGCCGACGAACTGCACGCCTTGCGACTCATACCTCGCGGCCATCTCGGCGAGACGCTGGCCATAGAGCTTCGCCAGCGGACACTCCGTGCCCAGAAACACCACCACGACTGCGCGTTTGTCGTGCCAATCAGAGAGCGAATGCGCAGCCCCCAGGTAGTCGTCGAGCGTGAAGTCCGCGATCCGCGATCCCACAGCGACGGACGATTCACCGTGCGGCTGCGCCTCGGAATCGGCCCTCGCAGCGGAAACTGGACAAATTAGGCAGATCAGCAATATGCTGAAACGAACGTGCAACATCGTACGCATCCCAGGAAAAGAAGTAGCTGGCAGGCAAACCCGAGTATAGCAAAAACCGATGCCCAGGTTGTTTGTCATCCCGACTTTTCTGGTTTCTCGACGTCTGACATTCGCACCGGAAGTTGGACGTGAATTCGGCGTTGGAAACGACTTGTTGATTAAGGCGAAATCCGAGTCAACTTGCTACCGCTAGCTTTCTAAATCGGGAGTTCCACGTGAATCACCTTCACCGCTCAAATCAGTTTTGGCCCTGCTTTCTCGTTTTTCTTGTCGGCGGTTGCTGGGCGAATGACTTGCTGGCCCAAGTGGATTCGGGGTTCAAGTTTATCGAGATCAAAGTCGTCGACCCCGATGGCAAGCCGCTTGCTGATGTGGAGGTCGATGTGAACCTCGACAACATGCAGTTTCCGATGCCCACCGACGAAGAGGGGCTAATCTCGTTGAACGTCCCCAGCGGTGGTAACAGCCGTCTGAGCGTGAAAGTCAAACACAAAGACTACGTCGCGGACGTCATGTCGTGGCGGGGCGGAGATTCAATTCCCGAAGAGCATACCATCAAGCTGGAAAAAGGCATCGCGATCGGTGGAATTGTTCACGACCAGGATGGCAATCCGGTCGAGGGAGTGAAGGTTATCGCCGCAACTCGACAGACAACCCACGGCATGACGACGATTCAGACCGACGACATCGCCACGACAGACGGCGAGGGCCGCTGGCAGGCGCAGGCCAAGAATGAACCCACGCGACAACTCTTGCTCAGGCTGACCCACGAGGATTACATATCGAGAAACTCCTTCTCACAACTCGCCACCTGGGACCAGTTGAAAACGCTCGACCACATTTTCTCGATTGAAAAAGGGATCGAGCTGGTGGGTACCGTCACCGACCCCGATGGCGAGCCGATCGCCGGAGCAATTGTGTTCTTGGGTAGCTCTCGCTATGTGAACACGGAAGACAAAACTCGCTTGACCAGGGAAACGGACGAGCAAGGTAAGTTCCACTTCGGCAATGTGACGCCCGGTGCGACGGTGACTACCGTTGCGGCCTGGGGTTGGGCGCCCTCACTCCGCACCGTCACGGCATCGCGCGACGCGGGTTCCGTCGATTTTCAGCTTCAACCCGGAAGGAAGATCCGCGTCCGCGTGACCGACCCTGATGACATTCCGATCGCGGGCGTGGGCATCGCCGGCGACAATTGGCGAGGCCATCGTAGCTTGCCCGAGACCATCTATCGCGGCCAAACCGACGAAGACGGCATCTGGGAATGCAACAGTATGCCCGACGAGGCGATCCGATTCGACTTGTTCGCCCGCGGGCACATGTCGTCGCGAAACAACCTGTTGAAACCGGGCGACGAGCCCCAGACGATCGTGATGGCCTGGCCGCTCACCGTGTTTGGGAAAGTCGTCGACGCCGAGTCGGGTCTGCCGCTGGAGAGCTTCACAGTCGTCCAAGGCATCGACTGGGGCAACGGGCAGGAAATCTACTGGGAGCGTTACAACCAACAACAAGGCAGCAAGGGCAAATACTCGATGGAGTATAACGAACCTCGCCAAGGGCACTATGTGCGAGTTGAAGCCGATGGCTACCGCCCAGCCGTGTCGCGAAAGATCATGAGCGAAGAGGGGGAGGTGCGGATCAACTTCGAGCTGGAGGAAGGCTCGGGACCACAAGGCAAGATTTTCACCCCCGATGGCAAACCGGCTGCTGACGCGGAACTGTTAGTGGCGACGCCTCAAAATCAGGTGATGATCCACAACGGACACGCGCAACAGCACGAAGGACGACCATCCGCCAAATCGGACGCCAGCGGCAAATACCAACTTCCGTTCTTAGACGCCACCTCGACGACGGTCGTATGTCGCCACGATTCAGGCTATGCGCGGGTCGATGGCAAGACTCTCGAAACGTCGCCAGATATTAACTTAACGCCATGGGCAGCGGTCGAGGGGACGGTTTACGAAGGTGATCAGCCACTGGCGAACGAGCAGGTGCAACTGTACTTCAACAATGTTTATGTGCGCGGCGCGCCGCGCTTGCATTGGAGTTACAATACTCAGACAGATGACGAGGGCAAGTTCAGATTTGACCACGTCATCTGCGATGAGGCGTACGTCGCGCGAACGATTCGTATCGGCGACACGGGAACCGCGGGACTCATGTCCCTGTTTTCGCATACTCAGTCGGCGAAGCTTGTCCCCGGTGAAACGGCCACGATCGATCTTGGCGGTGAGGGAGGTGCGCTCGGGGGACGGCTAAGAGTGCCAGATGACTACACTGGGCACGTGGCTTGGAGCATGGCATCGGTGCGCATCACCGAGCAGCTGCAGGCACCGACTGACGGTATCTTCAAGGCGCTGGGACGCGCCATTGGTCAGCTGGGGAATCAGCAGCCCGCGCCGCGGAAGCGGCGGTTCACACGAACCTACGCCTCCGCAGTCGACGAGTTGGGCAACTTTGCGATCGCCGACGTGGCCCCAGGAGCTTACCGGCTCCGAGTGGACCTTTATCAACTTCCAGAAAATGACAATTTCAGCTGGCAACCGATCGGCACGCTGAATAAATCGATTACAATTCCCGAGATCGAGAAAGAAAATGACCAAGATCCGATCGACCTGGGCGAACTCATGTTGCAGATTGTGAAACCGGCTGTGCCCGGACCTGCCAGCGCCCAGTTCTACTCAGCTCCGGTGGCCGAGTAGTTCGTCCAACTCCAGTCGAGCCCGCTTCGTCGCTATGAACCTACATCGTCGCATCAGCAACTTCCTCCTCGGGATTGCTCTGTTGCTTACTGTGTCGAGCTTGAACTTTGCCCAAGAGTTCAAATTCCTCGAGGTGAAAGTACTCGACGAGAACGGCAAGCCGATGCCGGAGGTGTCGGTTGAAATCCAGATGGACGGCCTCGAGTTTCCGATGCCGACCGACGAACTTGGCATGGTGTCGCTCAACATTTCAGCGAGCAACACGCCTGTCGAGTTGAGAGTCCGCCATGCCGGCTACGAATCGCAACGCAAACGTTGGCGTCGCGGCTTCGAAGTACCAGAGGAGTTTTCTTTCCGCATGACGGTCGGCCAACCGATCGAGGGTCTGGTGCTCGATAGTGCTGGCAAGCCGATCGTGGGGGCCGAAGTATTTACGGCACCGCCTGAGGAATCTTTACTTTTTATCAACGGTGAGAACCCGCCGAAATCGAAACAACAAGCCACGGTCACGGATGCCGATGGTAAGTTTACGCTTGCATTGCAGCCGGTTGGAGCGACCATCGCTTGCCTGAGCGAAGGGGGTTGGGCCAAGCTCGCCGTGACGAGGGAACGAGAAGGCAAACCGTTGGAGATACGTTTAACACCATGGGCCAAGGTGCATCTTGTCACGCGAGTTCTCGAAGAAGGCTCCGCTAACGAAACAGTAGGCCTACAGTTCGTCAGTGCGAAAGATAAGGACCGTGGGCTAGTGGATTGGGAGTACGCAGGTAAAACCAACGAAGAGGGCGAGATTCGATGGGATCGCGTCGTCCCCGGCACGGCGATGGCGTATCGCGTCGTCACACCAAGAGCAACTGAAGGATTGCGAAGCACGAAGTTGCAGTCGCATGGTTTGATTTCCGCACTCAGACAGGGAGAAGAGACAGAAATCGTTCTCGGCAGCGCACCAAAACACGCGACCGGCAAGTTGTTCAAGCCAGTCAGCTACCAAGGCACCATGTTGTGGGAATCTGGGTACGTTCAACTGACGGAGAACAACGCGTTTGAACTCGCGTTTCGAACCGCGATCTTCGAGTACGGAAAGCTGTTGAGTCAGTCCAATGTGTACCGACCCGAGCAACGTGTTCCACCGTCGGGCATTCCCAACTACGTCGTGCGTTACGTCGGCATGGTGGACGCTGATGGCTCGTTTACAATCAGGAACGTCCCGCCCGGGCAGTACAAACTGTCTGCCGTGCTTCCTGCCCAGGCCGCTGGAGATTCTGATCGAAAGGACGTACTCAAACTCGACGAACTCCCGGTGACGCTAACCGAGAGCGACGAAGGCGAGCGATTTGATTTGGGCGAGCATCTGCTGCGCGATTAATGTACGCGTTGCCCCGGCACCGCGCCCTCGTCGGGGGACAGGACAAACACGTCTTTGCCGCCAGGTCCGCTGGCGACGACCATGCCCTCGCTCAACCCGAACTTCATCTTTCGCGGGGCGAGATTTGCCACACAGACGACCAGCCTCCCGACGAGTTTCTCGGGGTCATAGGCCGCCTTGATGCCGGCGAAGACCTGTCGATACTCGCCCCCACCAAGGCTGAGCTGCAATTTCAGCAGCTTGCGTGCTTCCTCGACGTGTTCGGCCGACACGACGCGGGCGACTCGCAGGTCGACTTTCATAAAATCGTCGAACGTGCACTCTTCGGCGAGCGGTTCCGCTTCGAGGGCCTCGCCAGAGTCTTTCCAGGTATCAGCGACATTGGCAGATTCCCCGGCCGCTGAAGCGGACTCGTCGGGAGCGGCGGCGGTTTCCTTACTGTCTTCAATCATTTTCTGTACGTCCTTTTCTTCGACTTTTTGAATCATGTGTCGGAACTTGTTGACTGATATACCGACCAGAGGTCGCTTAGCTTGATCCCAGTCCGTAATCGGATCGCCTAGTAATTCGCCGGTCTGCTGTGCTTGTTGCGGCAGCACTGGTGCTAGGTAGATCGCCAGTTGCCGGAACAGATTGATCGCGATCGTACAGACGTCCTGCAATCGCTGTTCATTGCCGGGCTCCTTTTTGAGTTCCCAAGGCTTATTCGCCTCGACGAAGGCATTGGCACTATCAGCCAGCGCCATAATCAGTCTCATGGCCTTGCTGTAGTCAGTGGCTTCGTAGGCCGCCGCGATGTCGTCAGCTGCTTCCGCCGCGGAATGAAATAGGCCGCCGTCGTCGGGGTACGTTTGCGAAAGGCCCGTCTTCGCCAAGAACTTTGCTGATCGACTCGCCAGGTTGACAAATTTTCCGCGCAAATCCTTGTCGACTTTGCTAATGAACTCATCGATCGATAAATCAATGTCATCGACCTTAGACGAGAGCTTCGATGCGTAGAAGTACCGCAGGTAGCTCGGATCGAGGTGATCTAGATACGTTCGTGCACTGACAAACGTACCCTTGCTTTTTGACATCTTCTCGCCATCGACGGTTAGGAATCCATGAATGTGCACCTTTGTCGGCAGGCTGAATCCGGCGGTCTTGAGCATGCCCGGCCAGAACAGCGTATGAAAGTAGGTGATGTCCTTGCCGATAAAGTGATGCACTTCGCAATCCTCGCTACGCCACCAATCGTCGAAGTTCTCGTTGTGCTTGTCGCACCACTGCTTCGTCGACGCCATGTAGCCAATTGGTGCATCAAACCAGACGTACCAGTAGTTCTTCTCAAAATCGGGAATCTCGAAACCAAAATACTTGTGAGGGCGCGTAACATCCCAATCGCGAAGTGGCTCGATGACGCCCGCCTTGTCCGTCGCTTCGAGGAAGTGGCCTTTCAGATAGTTGGCGATCTCCGGCTGCAGCGCACCACTCGAATCCACCCATTCTTCGAGGAAACCACGCAGTTTCTCCAATTGGACGAACTTGTGTGGCGCCGTGCGAAGTTCAGGTGTCGCACCCGAAAGTGTGCTTCTAGCGTCGATCAATTCCGTTGGCTGGTAGTTCGTCAGACACTTTCCGCAATGGTCTCCATACTGTTCAGGGGATTTGCAGTGTGGGCACGTACCACGAATCAGTCGATCAGCAAGAAAGGTCTCCTCGACGGGGTCGTACGGTTGCTCGACATCGCGTTGAGTGACTAAGTCTGCGGCAACAATACTCGCCCAGATCTCCTCGCATAATTGGCGGTTCTCGTCGCTGTTCGTGCTACCATAGTTGTCGAATTCGATCTGAAAGCCAGCAAAGTCGTCTTGATGCTCTTGATTGACTTTGGCGATGAATTCTTCCTCCGTCACGCCGGCCTTCTTTGCAGAAATCATGATCGCCGTGCCGTGCGTGTCGTCCGCGCAGAAAAACCGACAGTCGTGTCCACGGAGCTTTTGGAATCGAACCCAAATGTCCGTTTGCAAATACTCGACGAGGTGTCCGATGTGGATCGGTCCGTTCGCGTAAGGCAAGGCGGCTGTTACGAGCAGTCGGCGTGTAGTCATCTTTTCATTACTCGTTGTCTTTAGAGCTAGCATTGCTAGTTGCATTCTCGTGGCGGCCCCATTCTAACGAGCCGTGAGCCTTGCCGAAAACCCACGATTGGCACGCCAAGTGCATATTGCATTCTTCTATTCAGAAGAGAACTGCGCAGGCAGCCGCTAGCATTTTCAATTCGCTGAATTTTGGATGTTCTTCCGAGAAATGCTAAAGGCTGGACTTGTAACAATTACGATTCTGAAGCAAATTGTCGCACTTGCCGACTAGCTAGCTACGAAGAAGGATCTTCGTCGGCTATCGACGAGACACGAACGTCTCGTCAAAAAAATACAAAACTTGTCGCTGACCGAAGAGCGGATCGGAAACTCGCCCGACCAGACTCTTGCGACGCGGGTATCCATGGAGGGAACCGATGGTCTTGTCGCTCAACGTACGTATTCTACTCGCCACTCTGATTGCCTGTTGTCCGCTCTGCTGCTTCGCCGACACCGTCCTGCTTGACTTCAGTTCGCCAAATTGCGGACCTTGCCAACAAATGCGTCCTGTCGTCCAGCGGCTGGTCGCAGACGGATTGCCAGTCCGCGAGGTCGACATCACTCGGCAGCCGCAGTTGGCCGCGCAGTACCGGGTGACGCAAGTGCCCACGTTCATCGTCGTCGCGAACGGTCAGCCCGTCGAACAGACCGTTGGTCTGACGTCGTACGAACAACTCCGCAGCATGGTGCGTCGCCACATGCCAGCGTCCTCGCCACGTAGCTCCGTGATGCCCATCGGGCAATCGTCCGGTCATCCAACCACATTCGCCGCAACCAACACCGACCTCTCTCGTCCTCAAGCAGGTCGCGTCGTTTCGCTGGAGGACCCAAATCCACGCCGTCCGCGGCCCCAGGCCATCGCCAATCCGTTTAGTGGTGCCCCAGATAGACCGAATGCGTCGTCGCATGGTTCGCAAAGTTCGCTGCATCAACGATTGTTGGCCTCCACCGTGAAGATCTCCGTCGACGATCCAGACGGCAAGTCCGTTGGCACTGGGACGATCGTCGACGCGAGAAGTGGCGAAGCACTCGTGCTGACCTGCGGCCACCTGTTCCGTTCGTCGCAAGGACAGGGAGAAATCACGGTTACTACGTTTCAGCCAACCGCTGGCGGGGCCGAGCCCGGGCCAGCGTACCGCGGGAAGCTGCTCGACTACGATCTTGAGCGGGACTTAGCGCTGCTGACCATCTGGCCAACTTCGCCCGTGCCCGCCGTACCCATCGCCAACACGGCGGTCCAGCCACTGTCGCCGAGCACTCCCGTGACTTCTGTGGGCTGCAACCACGGTCAGAATCCGACGGCCATTGATTCGCGCGTGGCCTCGATCGATCGCTACCAAGGCCCACCTAACGTCGAAGTGCAAGGCGCGCCGGTTGAGGGTCGCAGTGGCGGTGGACTGTTCAATGCACAAGGCCAACTGGTCGGAGTCTGTTATGCCGCCGACCCACAGAGTAACGAAGGCCTCTACGCAGGCTTGCCCTCGATCTACGCCAAACTCGACATGCTGAAGCTATCGATGGTGTATCAACCAAGCGCGGGGGCTACGGCAAATGCGGAAGGACCGACGACGGTGCCGCCGCAACCACAATTGCAGGTGGCTGCAGCAGGGCAAGTGACTTCAGTGCGTGGCCAGGAACCAGGATTGCCTAGTACGCCAATCGCTCCGCAATCACAGCCTCAGCAGGCGGCGTCTTCGGCCGTGGCCACGTTGCCGCCCGCCGAAATGGCTGCATTGCAGGAAATCCAACGCCGCGGCCTGAAATCAGAGGTTATCTGCATTATCCGACCACAGCACCCAACCGCGAAAAGCGAGGTTATCACCCTGAATAACGTTTCGCCATCGTTTGTGGGCGCACTGGCGAATCCGAGCCGTACTGCGGCAACTTCTCAAGTCTCAGCTAGCGGCGGCATACTTCGCTGATCGAGCCGCCGCCCTCACAATCCGGCCGATCGATACATCCCCGTTTGCTGGAACGCGCTCGCGGTGCAGTGGATCATTCTCTGGGTGCAATAACCCATAGCGTTGGATAGTTTCGAGCTTAGCTTCACTCGATAACGTAGGCTTTCTAGCGCGTGTTCGCACGAACTTCCTGGATTGGGTTCCAGACGTTCGATCAAGCTTCGAAAGCTGACGGGTATCGGATTGACGCTATTAATCACCATCTTGGCACTGATCAACATGGCGGCGGGCTACGCGCTTGCCGTTTACTTAGGCCACGCTAGGCCCGCTATCCAGGTTAACCTAGGACGGCGAAATCGCAGCACGTTGAAGTCATCCCCTCCGTCCGGGGCAGACACGGAAGAGTCGTCATCTACTGACTCGGAATCGCATACTGATTCGGAATCGGACGACGCGACAGAAGACGCTGCCGACGTCGCACCGGAATCCCCCGCAAGAGAACTGCCCGAGCAAGTCCCACAGCTGGACGTCGCTGACTTGATGCCTGGCGAAGAGCAGGCAGCTTCCAACGACGAAGCCGAGTCCGGCGACGCGGTTGGCGAGGAAACAGATGGAGAGAAAGCTGACGCTTCTGAAGAAGCAGGCGAGGCACCAGTAGAAGAAGTCGGTCGATCAGAGTCTCCAGAAGAAGCCTCTGACGCGACTACTTCAGCGGAACCAGTTCCAGTCGACGCGACGGACACGCCGGCACAGAATGACGCTGGCTTGACGACGGAAACTGACGCGGCGCCAAATCCAGCAATAGCGAACGAAGCACCGTCCGAGGGATCGGCAGTAGCCGCCGAGACGACGGTCGCCACCGAACCGGCGGCTCCAGCACAGGTCGAGGGTTCCACGGCCAGCGATGACGCTGATTCGGCCGAGTCGAGTGCGAAGCCGGACGATCTCGCAGAAGAGGCCTCCGCCAGCGATGACGAACGGTCAGCGAGGGAAGAACCTACCGTCGACGCTCCGGCAAACGATCTTGATTCGCTCGCCCAAATGCTCAAATCGGCTTCGGCCAGCTCCGAGCACGCCGACGAGGATACCGACGAAAAATCTGATCTGGCTACCAGTGAGTCCTCAGAGGTCGCTGATTTGCCGCAGGAGCACGAGCCGGAAGTATCTGCTGCGGCGGAGGCGGGTGGCGGCCAGAGCGCTATCCCAGAAACTGCCGTGTCTGCTGAGTCTGAATCAACGGAGGAAGCAGCGGACACTGCCGAGGAAGGCGAACAGCACACCTCCGCCGACTCAACAACCAACGAACGCAGCGCGTCTGAGGAAACGGGAGAAGTTCAGCAACAGATGGGAGCCGATGGCGATCCGCCAACGGAAGCTTCCGCAGGCGACCAATCTCTGTCGCGGGAGCCAGCGGAGAAGGCTCAAGACATCGCGTCTAGTGAAGACCGTTCAGCCAACGATGACCACGGCGAGCAAACCGTCAAATCGCAGGAATCAGAAATCCTGCAGGGCCTTGAGGCGTTCCAAGCTCAACTCAGCGAACAACAGTCGATCGAGCCAGAGCAGGAACCCAACGATTTGTCAGACGTAAGCGCACTTCAGAATGCCGAAACACCTCAAGCACCGCCGCAAGAAACCGAAGGGCTTTCCGAGGATTCCGAGGCCTCGTCTGACGTACCTGAACAGGCGATCCTCGATAGCATCGAAGCCTTTCAAGCTCAGCTTGAACAGCATCGGAGCGGAGACATCGGCGTTGAGACACAAACCGAGAAAGACGTCGACGTGCCGAGCAGCTTAGGAGCGGTTCCGAGGCAGCAAGAGCAGCCGGACGCCGAAGAGGATGTAGATCTAGCGGACCAGGCAGCTTTGGAGGGCATCGAAGCCTTTCAGTCGCAGCTAACGCAGCAGCGCACGGCCACCAGTGAGCAAGCCGTCGATGAAATCGCGGTAGACGATGACACGGTGGCGCCAGAAATTCTCAGCGGCATCGACGCGTTTCGTTCGCAACTCGCGGAGATGAAAAACTCTCCGCCGCCCGTCCAAGCCGAGTCCGAAGAGATCGGATCCCAAGCTTCGACCTAGGATTCGAGCTCAAAAATCGTCTCGATCTCGACGGCCATGCCAGCTGGCAGGCAGGCGGTGCCCACAGCACTGCGGGCAGCGATTCCGCATTCCTCGCCAAACACGTCGCGCATTAGCTCGCTAAACCCATTGATTACCGCCGGCTGATCCGTGAATTCGGGAACGGCCTGAACGAGGCCGAAGGTTTTCACCAGACGTTTCACGCCATTGAGATCTCCGAAGTGGGATCTAAGCGTGGCCAAAGTCGCCAAGCCTGTTTGGCGGGCAGCCTCATAGCCCGCGTCCACATCTATGTCATCACCCAATCGCCCACAGGTCAACGACTTGTCAGCGTTTAGCGGTCCGTGACCGGAGAGGTAGGCCAAATTGCCGACCACCACGATGGGGCGATACAAGCCCATTGCGGGTGGAGCTGGAGGCAATTCGAGGTTCAGCGCGTCAAAGCGTGCTTCATGGCTCATATTGGTGGCTTTCTCGAGTGTGTACTATTCCGATTTGGCGTTCCAAATCTCACGCAGCCGTGGAGAGAATTGATATCGGATTCCCTCGGATTCAAGAATCAACTCGTTGGCCGTGAGTAATTCCTCGCGGTCAAACACGAGAGTTTCAGTATGACCAGCGAATTCAATCTCTAGGAACTTCCCGTCAGCGTCTCGGATGAGTTCGACGAAGTGAGCCAAATTCTTTACAGGTTCTTCGTTGACCTTAGCTATCACATTCAGGGTCGGGCTGTCGTATCCTTTTTTGATCGGGTGCGGGAACATGCGATTCGTGACGATCACCAGCTCCTCGCCTGGAAAAGCGGGCGCATCGGTAAACCGACTGAGCATCGGATTTTCGCGGTAAGCGAGCGTAGTGATGCCACGCTTGCTTAGAAGTGCCGCTTGGGCATATTCGTGGGAAAGCGTACTGGTAACCAGTGGTCCGATGATCGCGTACTCGGGATAATCATACTTCAATTGTGGCAACAGTCGTTCGCGTTCGTAGACCACGGGCAAATTGAGCTCTGAGGACTCACCTTGCCGCAGGATCTTGACCGGAACTTTTCCGTCGACGACGACTTCGCGGATGAAGTGCGGAAATCGCAGCCTTAGATCGTCGCGCACGCGGACCATCCCTTGGTTGTCGAGCGCGTGGGGGCCGATGTGGGTGAGCACGTCCCAGCGTTTCAGCGGGTAGTCGTCGTCTTCTTGGTGGGGTCGGGTCACCACGATCCCAGCGGTCTCTTTTGTCAAACCAACACGAGCGCGCAACGCCTCGTTCTCCGCCGATTGGAAATCATCGAGCAGCATCGGCTTGCCATCGTACTTGCCATCTTCGACGTCCTCCAAGAACACTCGAATTTCAGTGGCCGGAATCAAATAACCAATGTTGTCCGCCGTACGGATGCCACTAAACACCAACCCGACGACGAGTCCGTCCGCGACCGCCGGTCCGCCGCTGTTCCCAGGGTTCAAGGCTGCGTCGACTTGGATACGCACTCCGGCTGCATCGAAGTAAAACTTGGCAAACTCAATTCGCGAAACGATTCCCTCGGTAACTGAAAGATCGTCCCCGCCCACCGGAAAACCATAGGCGTTGACGGCATCTTTCACGCTGGGCAAATCCTCGGCGAGCGCAAGCGAAGAGTTTTCGGCGAGAACCTCGGAGTCGTCCAACTGCAACACCGCCAGATCCATCCCCGGACTGATTGCAACGACTTCAGCCTGATAGCGGTCGGTGGTTTGATTGGGCTGAACGTAAATCTGACTGGCATACCGCACGACATGCGCGTTCGTGAGAATCAGTGGTATGTCGGCGTCCAGACCAAAACGAGTGGAATCGACCTCAATGATCACGCCTGATCCGCTCGATTTTGTAGGATTGGCTTTGGTCCACGGCCGGGAGAAATTGGGAGCTCGACTTGTCGTGTGAATCTTGACAACCGAGTCGCGAATCTCGTCGACAGCATGAACGTCATGGATGGCCATGAGGCCAGAAGTAAGCGCCGTGCTCAGCAGCAAGAAAAACCGAGATATCACTACAACGTCTTCCTATTCAGGAGAGGAAATTCTGTGTTCGCTACGTCAAGTTGAGGAGCCGTAAACCTTGCTGGGATCAAACACTCGCCGGCCGACGGTCTTCAGTTCACCGTCGATCAGTTGCCGAAAGAAGCAGCTCACGTAGCCTTCGTGGCACGCCGCGCCGCCAGTCTGCTCGACTTTCAATAAAATCGTGTCGGCATCACAGTCGACATAGATCTCTCGCACCTTTTGCACGTTGCCACTCTGCTCGCCTTTTTTCCAAAGCCTCTTGCGGCTCCGGCTAAAGTAAACGGCATCGCCCGACCGCACGGTTTGTTGCCAGGCCTCATGATTCATATAGGCCAGCATCAGTACCTCACCACTGGCGAAGTCTTGCGCGATCACCGGTAGCAAGCTCTCAGCACTGGTGAAATTCGGTTCCTCGCTAATTCGGTCGTCTGACAAGGATCTGCGCCTACACATCTTTAAAGTGGGGTACTACTCCTTCACTTCAGCATAGTGGGCGGACGCTCACCTGACCACCAAGTAACCCACCCAGACCTTAAGATCCCTACAGTCAGAGGGATCGATCCGGCAGGTAATCGTTCTCGATTCTTGCAGGTTGACTCGCCGACTGGCCGATGCTTTTCCAGTGGCGGGTCCCAAATCCGTATATGGGGCTTTCGCGTTCAAATAGGTCCCGCGACACAACAGTTCTTTCTGCTGGGACCGCGAATAAGATCGATTTTTCCAGGGAGGTTATGCGTTGGATCAGCCACTAACCATTGTCTTGCCCGTGCATAACTCCGAACGGCAGCTGTGCTCGATGGTCCGTGACGTCCTGGATATAACCGCAACTGGCACACGGGAAATACACGTTGTCATTGTGGACGATTGCTCGACAGACGACACGTATGAGACCGCATGCGAGATCGCCAGGCAGTACCCACAGATCACCGTTATGCGTCAAGCAATGCGTCAGGGCCTGGGCTCGATTCTAACGAAGCTCCGCAACCATGTTGCGGCCGAACGAGTACTCATGCACGATGGAGTTTCCGTCATCAACACCAAGGAGTTGCAGCAAATCTTGCAGACTCCAATGAATCGCGACGACGTGCTTGACCAAGCGAGCGCCGCGAGTCTCCCAACTGCCGAGTCTACCGGGTCTCGCAGATTCCCTGCCGTCCGAGCCTTGCAGAACCGCATGGAGCAGGCGCATCGCGCTGTGTCGACCTTCCGCTGGATCGAACTCGACCAGCGGGTCGTGCCACACCGCCGCTCCACGGTCGGAACTCCGTCGTCGGCCCACCTCCGCTTGCCGACGGCAAACGGTTTCCCTCCACTGACTGCCACGGCTTCGGGAATCGGCGTCCAGGCTTCATCTTGAGTTGAGCTAGGCTGAACAACTACTTTAGCCAGCGGTTCCGCGAAAAATCGTGGCGTCCATGACTCGAGGAGGTAGCGTCGCAATATCCAAGTGTCCATGTGACCATTGTTGGACAATCGGGACGAGGAGCCCTCCTTGGCATGCTGTCGCGATCTTGCCCGCAACGTTTAGTCTTGGCTACAAGTGAGGCCTTCCCTTCCGCAGTCCAGTGCGGGCTCGCTATCCAGGTATTATCCGCAATCCCTATTTCCTGTGTTGCGTAGGCTATTGCCATCGGAAATCCGGCTGATTATGATTCGGTTGGTCGGAGGAATCGATTCTCCGCCGCATAAGGAGTACGGAACACAACAGAAAAAGCTCTTGCCGGGGCAATAGACCTTTCTCGGCTGGTAGGTTTGGCGAGAGCGACAAATCACGACTTAAAGGCATTGACCGCCGTTTGTTGTGTCCTTTTCTCTATTTACCAGCATTCGTGGGACTGATACGGAACCAGTTCTGCGGCGTTCCATTATGCCGCGTGCATGATCACTCAGCTCTGGACGCCGACTAGTAAAATTCAATCATTGAAAACTCCTCGGCTGACTACGATTCCGCCAAGAGTTGGGAGGCGATTGAGGTGAGCACGGTTGAATATGACTTCGAGATGAAAGGCATTAGCATCTCGCGACGAGCAAACCCTAGTGCGGCAAATGGGAAGAACTTGCAGAGAATCCATGAAGTCCGTGAGCAACAGGGCACGTCGTTGAGGTCGGTGGCGAGGAAACTCAATCTGCCGATGCAAGAAGTACGAGCGCAAGAAGAGCCAGGCGCAGATCTGCGTATCTCCGATTTACTTCGTTGGCAAGCGATCCTTGACGTGCCGCTGGCAGATCTCCTGGTAGACAACCAAGGTCCGCTCTCAGAGCCCGTCGGCACGCGAGCGAGCATGTTACGAGTGATGAAGACGGCCAAAGCGATTCTTGAGTCGGCCGAGGATGATTCCGTCAACCGATTGGCAAAAATGCTCGTAGAGCAACTCGTCCAAATCATGCCGGAATTGGCCGAGGTCTCGGCCTGGCATACGGTTGGCCAACGTCGAACCCAGGAGGAGGTCGGTCGAATCGTCGAACGCTCAATCCCTGACAGCTTCTTCAACGACGGTTCTGCCTGATAAGACTACAAACTTTCGTTGTTGCTAGCTTGGCATCATTGCCACCTGAGATTCTCGTCTCGCTGACTTTTCTTGGCGATGCCACCGCCATTTTCTCAGGGCCATTGAGAGAATTGCAAATGCGACGATGAGCATGCCTATCGCGCTTGGCTTTAGCAGCAACCACCAAGCGAATCCGACCAGCAGTGCAAGGCTATGTGGTCGATGGGTGAGAATCTGATAAACCTCAGGTCGGTGCCTCAATTGCAACACGACAGCCAACGCGCCACCTATCATCATCAAGGCAGCAAACCAGCGCCATGCGCTTTGCTGCGAACCTGAAGTCATGATTACCTCGAGTTCATGACTCGAATCGCTGACGAAGCAGTACTCCTGTCGTTCCGGCATCACGCTCAAGATATTGGCCTGTTGGACGGGATAAGTGAGCCCCTCGGCGTTCGTCGGATCAAAATCTCCGTCCTCGGCAAACGCATCCTCAACCGCCAATAGCGTCTCGTTGGTCGGCAATAGATTGGTCTCCTCATCAGACCAAGACCCGTGTGACTGCCACACACGTTCCGCTTGATGGATAATACTACGCCATGTCTGAGCCCAAGCTCGCCCTTCCTCTTGGGGCAGGTCGAGCGCCTGCGAAAAGGCATCTTGTACAATTTGCAAAGGTACTTCGTAACTCGCCCTGGCGATGTCCCTCGCACTAGTTTGCAGCGCTGGATCGTCGGTGCGCAGCAGCAAGTTCACCGGCGCGCGAATCTGCCACCAGATCTTGGCGGCCGGCAGCTCTCGATCACCAAGCAAGATCTTTGGTGGATCCAATATCAGCCGGTCACCTGACTGCTTCGCATTACATCGATAACTAAGAAGGATTCTCTGCGGTAGGAACGGTGGGCCAATCGGTAGTCTCCAACTCCCATCGCTGAGCCGAACACATTGAGCAGGTGCATCTCCTATAACTAGCTGCAAGCCCTCAGAATTCCTCGGTAGCTGTAACGCGCCATAGCTGGCCCGCCCTGGCTGAAACATGAATTCCGCTGTAGCGCTAAGAGTTCCATCCGCGTCGAGTACGCCCGTAATCTTGGCATGGCGAATTTGCGCTCGACGCATTGCCGTTTGGGAATAGCGTTGCTCAGCTTCAAATTCTTCTTGCTCGACACGGAAGCAAAGTGATCGCGTTTCTTGGGTCGCGAATTCGACCAATCTCAAAGGCAGTGCTTGACGGCGCAGGCCCCTTCGACGCCATGTTATCGATTTCCCATCGACTAGAGTCGGTAAGAGCACGTAGCGCGTGCTGTCGGATGCGGCAAGCCATCGAAGCGAAGGCACTACCAATCGTTGATCAACGGGTAAGTTTAACGTGCCGATGAGCTGAATCTTGACCTCGTCCCCTGCGGATACTGGCTCACTTAGCAAGACCGTGATTTGTTTGCCCGATGCGTTCTCGACGAAATCCTCGATTACTGCTGCTTGTCCCGACTGCAACTGAAAGGGGCCCTGCACACTTTGCGGGACATCGAGTACCAATCGGCTGAGTACTCCTTGTTGCACAAGGATCCGACTGCTGAGCCTCGCCCGCCATTCATCGGCTGCCTGTTCGATCGTCGTGACCGACTCAGTTTCAAAATCGACCTGATTCTTCCGAATTTCCAGTTTTGAGAATGAACTGGCTTCCGATGCCCGCCACGAATAGCTGCCAACATGAAGTTCTTGCGCAGACTGAGGAATACGCTGATCGTTGGTTTGCTGAGGAGACGATTCGGGGCTTACCCAGCTCAATTCAACTTCCTCGGTCCGATACAAATCCATGCGGATTTCGCCACGGTTGGCGTCCGCAAATCGAATTTGCGGTATGTCTACGAGGCCGTCTCGTGAACGCTCGATGTGTCCTCGTAACGAGATGCGGTGATCATCGTAAACTGGCTTGCCCAGAAAGACCGACACCTCGGTCGGGCTGACACGACTCCAACGCAGTGGTATGGATCGAGATTCGTCCTCCTGCTGGACACGAATGTCATCGATCCGGATGGATTCGGGTACCAGCAGCCGATGCGAATGCCAATAGCCCGTCAGTTCTTTCAATTCGGCCTCGAACTCGACATCAACCTGGTTCAACGAGCAATGTAATTGAAGCGATTGGCGCATGCTCAATGTGCGAGGATCAGGCCAAACTTTCAATGACCAACGAGGCACCTGTCGATCGAGTGCGTAGGCGAACAATGGTGTCGATCTCGGCGTGTTCCATAAGTCGAGAAATTCTCGAGGTTCAAGAACGCGCAAATCGCTAGACCCGCGTTCGTCATAGGAAAGTCCAGAAGACACCGAAACGGCAAACCGATGAAGTTCTGGAGGACTCCCCACTATTTTGACCTCTGGGAAGTAGATCTGACCAATCGAAACCGAGCGTTTGAGCTCGAAAGTTAGTGGTAGGGTAAAGTCGGATGGAACTCCCGATCCGAGCTTGAGCCGGACTCGCCTTGGATGCATTGGATCTGGATCGAGCATTTCGACGACCGGTGTATTCGGGCCCGGGTCTAAGAGTTTCAGTTGATCTGAGAACTCTAAGGTTACGTCTTGCAAGGATGCGTGCCTCCCGACGAAGTGAAACTGCACTTCGATTCGCGCCGCAGCAGGATCGACAAATAGCCAAGACGATTGCTCAAGCCTCTCCCATAAGTTGGCGTTTGCAATCGCACCATCTTCCTCCCAGCGAATCTTGATGGTGTCTCGCGAACTTAAAAGGTACTGATTCGAATCAGGCTTTCCTTGACTCGTAAGTAGTGCCGCCCCTACCACCTTCAATTTGTCGACGTCAGCGGATGGGTAAGCCAGTTCAAGACTCGCGCCAGGAACGGGCGGTACGTGTAATTGAAGAAACTTCGCACCGTTAGACCCCGAGTGCCGCGGCCGACAAACCAGACTGAGCCAGTGAATGCCGGGCTCGGGAATGACGATAGAGCATCTACCGACATCTGGATGCCATTGGAGCTGGACCGGCAGCCCATCAAGCTCATGGGCGTCTCCAAGCCACAACGCTTCGTCTTGCCGAAGCGGCAGAACGAGCCGCAGATTAGGAACCGAGGTCTCCAACTTCCATCGCAGAGTCCACGGTTGCTCGGCGAACGCTGCATCGGAATCCGCGACGTCAGACGACTTCGCTGGCAGTCTGGCGTTGTACTGAGCAGCCAAGATCACTGCTGGGGCACCTCCACGAGTCCCTTGATTGGGAAGCCCCTGTAATACCTCGAGAAATTTCTCGGGTAGATACACATCTCCACCTTGCTGTGCACCGTCTGAGTCAATCGGAACTAGGATTCTGGGTAGGGTGTCCTGATCCGTGCCTTTCTTGCTGACGTCCATGGGCAGCTGAGCAACAGCGTCCCCCACAAGGCTTACTTGGACAATCACGAATACAAGAATCGCCGTGGCGAGTCTTTCAGCCGCAGAACGGGTCGTGTCTCCCATCGCCGATGAGTTCATGACAGTGCGAAATAATGCCGCGCCGACCAAACCGAGGAAAATGGCCTGTGGAATTGTCAACAAAGAGGGCGGGACGACAAGACACGCAGCAGCGGCGACAACTCCCACCAGAAGCATGCAGTTGGGGAATCGAACAATTCTCCAGACACCCAACACAAGTGAGAATAGGAGAACTGCATACCACAGCGCTTGATTTACGTGAGCTTGACGAACAACTAACGTGGGCAATGCCTGAGTAAACTCAACGGTTTGGGCTTGTCTCCCTACATCCGCAAGTCTGATACGCTCCGAAGGACTCCAATTCGATTTGCTAACGATTGGAATGCTCAACCAGTCCGCGGCAGACACATAGTCAGGTGATCGCGAAGTTCGCAATTCCGCTAGCCTATCGGCCAGATCGTCTGAGGTGACCAAATACACCCCACCCACTCTCGTAGGCCTGATCTGGTCGTACCAATGTGCCGCCTGTTCTGCGGTGCAAAGCACGATTGCGTTAGGGCTCGCCAGTAACGCAAGCTGGTAACTTGAGAGCGGTCTGGCTTGAAGCCCGGCGGAAACGGGATCTCTTTCATTCGGTGCTAGTTTTCCGCAGGGTGTATCCGGCTGCAAACCTCTGGCAAGCATTGACGATCGATCGACACAGAGCAGCGTTTCGATACCATTTTGGTTTGCAAGCTCTGCGAGCACGGCCCCGAATGGGCGTTGCGGTTCCGAACGAATGCGCTCCGTTAGTTGGTTCGCCAATGCACCTGTCAACTGTTTGGAAGTCTGCACTGCTAGTGGCGTCGACCAGAGTGATGTCCAACCCGTCCTACTGAATGGCTGAAACCGAGATTCTCCTCGCGGTCTCGCAAGTGGCCCGAATAATCGTTTCCACCAATGATATCTCTCGGGGGAGTATCGCTGCGACGAATTGTCAATTTCGTACTGCTCCGGAGCCCAGAGCGTCCAGCGACCGAGATTCACCGGAAACGAACACTCCGGCAGCACTGGCTGAATGATTGCTGAACCTGCCAGAGCAGGTCCGCGCGTCGAGTACTTTAAACTCAGCTGATGCCATCTGTCCCGGCGACCAAGCCTTACTCGATATGTATCCCCTTCTGTAAGGCTTCGGTTTGCATCTATTTGTACGTTGTCCAGCCAAATCTCCTGCAGCTCCACCTCGGCTGGAAGCTGCAGGGAAGCAAAACGCTCACCAGAGCTTTCGAGGTAATAGCTGGCTGCGTGAAGAGCGGCTCCGTTCGCAGCCTGGACGGTCTGGAATTCGCCCAGCCAGGCGGTCAGCTTGGGAACCAACTGGGGCGTCGTCTGACGCTTTAA
This sequence comes from Bythopirellula sp., assembly GCA_965228965.1. Lineage (GTDB taxonomy): Bacteria > Planctomycetota > Planctomycetia > Pirellulales > Lacipirellulaceae > Bythopirellula. The sequence goes on along the minus strand of OZ245849.1, from coordinate 1,155,389 downwards.
CTGCAACTTCACGGGGCTGTTTTCGCGACGAAAATCCTGGGGACCGACTCGATAGGCCCCCAACAGGGGCAGGTCATTCGGACGTTCGCTGCGCGAGTGCCAGATGCTGGGCGTCAAACCCTGATCAATAACCTCAAACTCCTCCAATGCGCCATTCAATTGAATGTGTTCCGTCCAGCGGTCCGTTTCCAGCAGTCGCAACACATTGCACCGTTCCTGCGCCCTAATCGGCTGAAAGTAGTTCGCACGCAACTGAAAATCAGTTTCCAAGGGTCTTGAAAACTTCAGTAAGTATTTCACTCCAGTAGCACGGGAATTGTCTGTTGCGACGCGTTTGGCGGTCACCTCCACGCTCCGATCTCTTACGACCCACTGCATGGAGGCCGGCATTGGAACACTGGATTCTAGGAATAACTCGGAAATCGAACCTGACTCAATAAGGTACTCAATCTCGTATGAATGGGAGATGCGGTCAGGATCTGCGTCGATTGCTACATGGACCCGTGCCTTATACTGAGCCGGTTGTCGACCAATCTCGATGCGTTCCGAATCGCTCAAACCTGAAATATCAATAAAGCGGTTCGGTTTACGTTCAGGCAGTGCGTCCAGAAATCCGACAGGGATGCTGGTCGCCGATTTCGATGAGTCGATCGAAGTGTCCTCATGTTTATCCGCTAATACGAGTTGATCAGATTGTGCCGTGCCCAGATTCAACCATTCATCCGCGGAATTCACCTCCAGAAATCGCAACACTCTAAATCGGCCCACCGTGGAAGGAAGCTGCAATTCTCCGGTCGTATTGCGGCCTTCGATACTGATTCGCACAGGATGCTGGGCAGTGACAGGCCGATTCAGCTGACAATGAAGAATTGACGAAGTATCGGCTCTGTTGACATGCCAGTCACGTAGCGCAGATGGCGGACTTGTGGTGACCGAACTGATCCGCCAGCCAGATGCAACCACGGCTTGCGCTTGATACACGGCTCCACGAGAATTCGTTAAGTTCGCGACGACTTTCCCTTGAGCTTCGCCAGTAGCCACCTCAACGGACGTGACTGTCTGAACATCAAGTTTTGGCTTAGGTCGAGTCAACTTGACTTCGATCGCAGCCTCCGGAGACCAATTTTGAAACCGATAAACCTCACCTTCGCTCACATCAGCTGTGATTCCCACGATATGCTGAAGCGTGCACTGAATTGGTTTGAGCGACTGAAGCTCCAAGTCGGGCGAGATGAGAAGTCGACTGGTTCCCTCCGTCCATGCGATTGCGTCGAACCGAAGTTTCGGTAACTCCCACGTTGAGTCCACACGGAGTTTCGCCAAGGACCGAATCCGGACCAACCGGGGCGAGTCGGCCTCGGTTAGTTCCATAGCAAGATATTGTCGCCCCTGGTCGGCAACAACGTTCCATTCGACGCTTTCTTGATCCAACGTTACATCAACCACACGCGTACCCGCTGGTAGAACTGCTCTGACCGTACTTCTCGTCGACTCCAGATTCTCTACCAGCAATTCTGTGACGAATTCGATACCGGTGGAGCTGAGCTGATAGTACGTCGATTGGCTGGCAAGTGGTGGAGTTCGGGTCTCCAGGATTTCGCGCACCCGGCGGAGTTCAATGCGATGCGTCTCGTAAGGAGCAAGTTGAAAAAGCCACCGATTCTTACCTAACGATGCAGATTCCATCCTCATTCGCTCAGCGTTGGAGACCTCGACGGAATACGTGGTCGGCAACGTGAGCTCAAACGTCACTGGTACGATGCTGGGGGTCTTGAATAAGTATTCAACTCGATCGTCCGAAATCGTGGAGGCAGGGAGTAGTCCGTCGATCCGCAGCATCCCAGATTGCTCCACCAGAACCGCAGGAGTTAATTTGGCGCTGCCCTGTTTCCAAAGCCCCGCTATTGCCTGCCGTTTGGATGGCCCCTGCCAGATTGCCGACTGGATCGCGAAATTGAACGGCGCAATTGGTAGGAGCTGCGGCTCTGTGCCGACGATGCTCACATCGAGATCTGCCTTAACCTGCAGATTCGCCTCTGAGTGCAGCTCAGCGCGATAGGCTCCGCCCTGGATACGAACAGCCACTGGCGAAGAGTCACTCCGTTGCTCCTGTTGGATGCGCGTCAGGCGGGCAAACTCAGCATTGGAAATTGGCAGATATCGCTCAGCACCAACCGGCCACGTCTCGGGGGAATCGGCAGGCACGAAGACACGCCGGAAATCGGCAATGCCCGTTTCGGCTTCGGTGCTGCCAGGTTCTCTCCCGCAAAGGCTGGCTGCATCGAATCCAAGGGCTCCGCTGACGAGCCACACCAGTACTGCCAATCGCGCCCCGCATTGCCGAATGCGCATACAACTCATGGCATCGGTCCACTAGCTTTAAGTTCGGTCGTGGACTCGGTTAAGCCTCCACCCACACGAACTTGATCGGGCCAGGACTTGTTAAAGTCTGAGGACTCAAGACGAATGTTGATCTTGCTCGATGATGGATCGTCTGTCTGATCCAACAGTCGCCTTAGCACGTGAGCGATCAAAGCCATCAGGCTTCCAGCCAGAATGAGTTCAATCAATAGAATCGTGATCTCTGGGTAACGTAGGACTCCCGCTAGCAAGCTTAACGACAAGCCGAGCCAAAAATATGCTTGTCGCGCGATCGGCGTATAAATGCAAAGTAATCCCAAACAGAACACCCCCATTGCACATGCTAGAAACACCCACAATTGTCGAATCACAACGAACTCAATACTGGTAGGCAAATCGAATGCTCTGAAGACATATTGGTTCGACAGCGGCGGTGGTGCCATCTCCGGCTCAGCGCCCGTATGCTGTTCGAGATCGGCCTGAGACAACGTCGGTTGACGTCCCCATCGATAGTTCCTCCAGCCCAACCAATAATCCGGAATCAGTTGCTCAGGTGCGCTCGTCAGTTGCCAACGTTGAGGAAGAATTAGGTGCCAGTAGATCGGCGCGCTTGCGACACGGCACTCTAATTGAGGGATCTCACTCCACAGCGTGCCATACGACGGCATGCCGACACGTTCGTGATATCTGAGTTCTAGCGTGTGACTTACTCTGGCGTCAGGAGATCTGAGAGACACCGCAAGGCGATTATCCCTAAGCGACTCGTAAGGCCAAGGAATTCCGTCCAGGAGCACTTCGATCTCGGTATCCTCCATTCGACGCGGCATGCGGACAAAGGCGTTGACGCCAGAAGTGTGAAAACGAAAGACCGCGCGTTCCTGTCGCTGACTTGGAGTGACCCAGGTCTGGAACCACGCTCGCTCCAACGTGGCAAGCTCCTGTTCTTCGACCGACGTGAGTTTTGCATAGACCGAAAGAGAATTCGTGGTCGCAGTGGCAGTCAAGTTCAACGCACTGCCCGAGTTTGCTGCCAGACCCTCACTTGCGACAATGTTCCATTGTTGCGCCTCCGAACGCTGATTTGCCGACACCAGCACAGATCGCACGCCACGTACTTCGGCATCGTGGTGCTGCAATGGATCGACAGGAGATACGAGCGGCAGATTCATCGCTTCCTGTTCGCCGACAGCAAATGTCGGATTTGCAATCTCGTACGTCAGCTCGAGAGGGATTTCGTCTTGCATTGGTCTTGGTAGCGATACAATCACATACCTCAGTGGCTCCTCATTGTCGTCCTTGGGGTCAGTATCGGGTTTCAAGCTTTCACCATCGACAGGATTTTTCAATCCTAACGACAGCTCCTCACCGCCGTGGGTGACCTTGAGCGAGCTGTTCTGCCAAAGTTGATCGGGGACGGCCAACGTCAATTGCGATACGGAGTTGTATTTGGCTCGGAAATCGAGTTTCTGCAAGACTTGAGTGCTGTGTCGAGAAATTTCAACTTGTGTCTTCTGTACCACGCTGATTTCTTGTTGTCGTCGCGAAATCTCTGTCACAAACCTCGGTTGAGGCAAGAAGGTGCGCAGTTGAAGTACATTTGCAGACTTCAGCATTTTCCTCTCGCCGGAATCAGAATAGTCGTCGTTAACCCTCGGCGCTGTCGCAAGCCCTTCACATAACTCAATGCGCGGCGACAAGGAAATCGAATCGCTTGAGCCAACGCGTAGCTCACCATCGATCAGGAACGCTTCCATTGGTTCGGGAAAGTAAAAAGTGTTTTCGCCGAGTTGCATGTCCTTGCGAAAACTGAGCTTCAAAGACAGCTGAGGCGTGCTCGGGTCGACCAATCCAAGCGACAGACGTCCATCGTGCCTTTCAACGACGCTGTTTAGATCGATGGTCCCGCCCGACTCGATGGGAGCGTCAGTCCGCTCCCAACCGTTGAGTGCTATTCGCACGGAGAATATCTGAGCGCCCGTAAGTTGGTAGTCATACTCTACGTCGAGACGCGCCTCGTCAGTGTCGATGTTTAGCTCGTAGCGCGGCTGCACACTTACCCGCCTCTGTCGTGGTGAAGAAAAAACGACGATCTGCCAAGGTAGTCGCGAATACCGGAAATGACCTAGGATTGATCTCCCGTCTGAGGCTGTGGCATCCTCCTCAATCGGAATCTGTTCAATTTCGTCGTAGAGGTCGAAGTAAGCCAGCAGTTGATCGTCGACTTCCAGGGTCACCGTGCCTGACTGAACGAACGCGTCCAAGACTTGGAAACCTTCGAGCCGACATTCCGCTGCGTCACCAAAGGACTCGATGGAAGCCTCCGCAACGAGGTCTATGCTCCATGGTTCTAGACTCGGCTTCGGCAGTCGAATTAAGATCTCCTCATGTTGATCTCCGCTAGAAGGTGACGAGATGCTTTCGATATCGTAGTCTGACGGTATCTCAGTGAGCTTGAGCTTCGCACGATTCGGCAGTCGTACACGAACCTGCTGCAAGGGCCGCTTGTTATTGTTGATTTGCAATGTTGTTTCGTAGCTCGCGAGTCCGCGATCGATCTGGATCGTCGTTTTCTCCTTAACTTCAAGAGGCAGTGGTGATTCTGCCTGTCGTTGCTCTTTTTCAATATTCCAGTCAAGCCGCACTGGGTTTGCTTGCCCGACCAAGCGAACTTCGATCACATCGTCCGGCTTCCGCACGGTTTCAAGGGATAGCCCTGGAACTGATCGCAAATCGGTAGCTGTCGCCGAGACACGCATTTGGAAGTTAGTGGTGCCTGCACGCGGAAGATGCAGTTCAATGCTCTCGCCGCCGGAATTCGACTTCAATTTCGTCAGGCCTTCCAATTCCAACTTCCGGTTCGTCCCACCCTTTCCGGAAAGCCACAGGACATAACCATGGCGATCCTTGTCGAATAACAGACACTCTCCGACGAGTTGCTCGTGAATGACGATCTTTTGAACAATCAATTCCGGCAGCTGTATTGGAATTTCAACCCAGCCGGAAGAATGAACTGAGATCTGGAATTCAAGGTTGACCTCAGCGAGTGAATCCCGGGTTTCACCGTCGACATTCCAATGATCGATCACGTAGCGAGGCGGTGCGAAAGTTCCTTCGACCGCATCGCGTTTCCAAGCCTCGAAAAAGTCCTCGTACCGGAAGCCCAGGACTTTTCGCAGCTTGCCTGTGTCGTCCGGTAGCAGATAGACATCCGGCGCCGCTGGTCGCGCATCCGCCCCGCCGTTCAACAGGCCCGGCGGCGAGCTGAGATTGCTACCTCTTCTTCGTTCGTCCACGTCTTCACCCACGACCCCAAGAGCGTGGTCACCAACCTCTGAAGATGCTGTGCCATCGGGATTTGTTAGTCCAACACGCTCCTGTACTTGTCGCTCGGTCTGTGAGTCGACAGGCTGCCGGTCAGCTGTCCCAGACGCATCGACGCTTTCTTGCGCATGCCCAAGCAGCGCCCACATAGTGAGGCTTAACGTTAGCAATCCGCAAGATATCAGCCCAGGACGCACTACAATCCTATCCGGAAGCTTCCAGCTCGGAACTCTCTGCCAAACGCAGAATCGACGAACCAGATATTTTGAAAAAAGAGGTAGATTAGGTAGGAACTTCTATTGTATGCAGCTTGAAGAACGATCAATAGCCACTTGTTGATCAGCTGATCACGAGCTCAACGCTTGAAGCTTATCAGTGGCATGAGGGTCTCATGAAGCTCAGGGGAGCTCGAGACTGCATAATCGGCTCGTTCCAGGCAAAACTCGCCGCCTTGACTGGCTGAGACCACTCCACCGGCCTCCCGGACGAGTAGTATTCCGGCCGCTGAGTCCCAAGGCTGGATGAAGTGCGCCCAATGGGCATCAAGGCGACCACAGGCAACGTAGGCAAGATTGAGCGCCGCAGAGCCGGTTCGTCGCACGGCTTGGCATCGAGGGGCAACGTTCAAAAACGCCCGCAAATCAGGCGAGTTGGCCTCGAGATTCGGCGGAAAGCTGACCGCCACCATAGACTGCTCAAGCGCTGTTGTGTTGCTGACAGTGATACTGCGGCCGTTGAGCTGGCTTCCTAGTCCAGCTGCCGCACTGAAGCACTCATCCCGGATGGGATCCAACACGACACCGGCAACCAACTGGCCCGCTCGCGACACGGCGACAGACACGGCAAAACACGGGAAATCGTGGACGTAATTGGTAGTTCCGTCGAGCGGGTCGACAACCCAGCAATAGGGTTTCGTGAGTTGACTCGGATCAGGCTCCTCCTCACCCAGAAAGCCGTGATCTGAGGAAACCCCCAAGCCATATTGACTTTCAATCACCGCCCGAACCGCCGATTGGGACGCCAAATCCGCATCGGTCACTAGGTCGCGGGCAGACTTCTCCGACGTAGAGAACTTTCCACGCCAATCCAGTAGTTCGCGGGCTCCGGCAGCTGCCGCTTGCTCGCAAGTGGCCAGTAACTCTTGGTTATCCGTCATAATTTCTCATTTGGGCCAGCTGCAGCTTTGAGAGCGGCAATTCGTCGTAACACCAAGCTTAGCAAGCAATAACGTCAATTCGAACCAGCCGAGCGCCCCGCAAGCGAAATTATTTTGGTAAAGAACTTTACAGAAAGCTGGACATGGCGTTTCAAATGAGTATGATCATAGATGAATGGAAGGAGTGAAGTTGAAGCGTTTGCAAGTAATTTCCGTCGCTAATCTGCGACTGGCGATTGCCTAATTTCTATCATCCCCCCACAGCAGACACTTCGGCCTCTTCTCTGTTCCGGCCCCGTCGCGACACTTCGGTGTTCGGCGGGGTTTTTTGATGCGCCTCCTACTTTCTGAACGAATATTGCTCACCTGTCCGACAAATAGCCACAAGTACCCTCTTGGTCACGTTGGGCAGATGCGACGCCGCGCTAAGAAGCTTGTGACCGAGCGGGATGACGTTCACAATTAGTTTCATGACACAACCTCTAGATTTTGCCGGCTGGGCATTGCACGGGTACGAAGCGACTTTCAAGTCATCTCAGTTTTGCGCTAACGTGGACGTGCTCAACCCGAGCCGCGGCCTCGCAGACTTACAGTATTGTGGCGCTGCGCTTGAGGGATACGTGCTGGCGATTTCACCATACGATCACGGCATTGACGCTCCCGATGAAGTTACCGACATCTACGTTCGCGGGACCGATCTAGTCGTCACGTACGCGCAAACTGCTGACAGACCTTTCGCACTGCAGATTTATTGGCGCGTCAGCATCTGTGGAGACGCGGTAGTACGAGTCGATGCGATTGTCTCGCTACAAACGTCCTTGCTTGAAAGTTACCCTAATCTTTGGGCATGCGCGGACTTGCCGGGGGAGATTGCCGACGGTGTGCAGTCTGGATTCTTACTGCGTGGCAGCGACCCTGCATGGAGTTATGCAGAATTGGTACAAGCTGAGGATCGCGGTGTGCTTCGGAACATCGACACTAGCGGCAGCAACCGAGTGAAGATCGCCCACCAACTGGACGGACAATTCTTGGAAAAAGGTGTGATTCGACGACTGCGTGTAAGAGGACTGTTCCTGCCACGCGCGAACGACATCAAATTGGCTGAGAGATATGGAGCAAGCTTGAGTTCTGAAGAACTACCTTTGACCGTGTGATTATCGCTTGCTATGTCGCAGTTACGGAGCTCGTCGCAGTTACGGAGCTCGTCGCAGTTTCGGTTTGACCACGCGTCCGGCGTCGGAAGTCTCCGTTTCGCCGGAAATCACATGCTCCATGACCCCATTGGCACTAAGAATCTCAGCCGTTGTGAGTAATTCTGCGAGCCCCGCATTGGCTAGCTCTGAGCCCGATAGATAGCGACCTGGATTGATCCATTTGCTCATCAATTCGTGAGATACTCCAAACAGATCAGCCAGCATGTCGTCCATATCTTTTTCGAGTTGACCGAAATGTCGCGCCCATTCGGCCGCCTCAGCGAGGCCGACGTTCTCCTCACTCTGCCACTTCATCGGGTGAAACAACAAGATGCTATAGGCGGTCACGAGTCTTCGCTCGCAGGCGGCGAACGGCCACAACGCCGCTGACGAACACTCTCCCGTGACGATTCCCGTCGCGCGGATTCCGCGTAACCGAATCAGCGTCATTAACGACATCGCACAGTAGGGACTCCCTCCGGGGGAATCGAAGTACAGCGTGCACTGGCCTCCCGGCTCGATGTCTAGTAACCGTTCGGTCAGTTCAGACTCGTGCTCAGTAAGGTCGCCAGTAATGGCGATTTCCGGAATGCGATGATCTTGCTCGTGTCGGTCCCGATTCATGTTTTTTGTGAACCCTCAAGTGCCGGTCGAACCGTTCCTATAGTGCCAATTGCCGTGGCCTTCATTCTAAGCGACTGCGGCTGAAATCACCAGATTTACGGTCTAAATTGAGCTCGGAAACTAGGGCCAAACTCCCTACAAGCCGCAACATCGGACGAAGTAGTCCGCGACGGCCGATTACTCCGGCTCCTCATGGACTTCTGTGTCCTCTACGCCGCTGATTTGAATAGGGTTCAACGACGTCGAATTTGCCGCAAATCTACGGTCTAAGCCCGCATCTCGGCCAGTTACAGTCTCGGTTCGGTGGCGGTATGCTAAGTGTCAGCGACTGCACTAAATCAGACGAAATTAGACCGCATGGGTTACTCCAGCCTTCTTCAATGCATCAACGATCTCGAGCGAGAGCGGCAACTTGTGCGCATTGACCAACCGATCGATGCTCACCTCGAAGCAGCTGCCATTCACCGTCGAGTCTTCGCGGCGGGGGGGCCAGCACTGCTGTTTACGAATGTAACTGGTTGCAAGTTCCCGATGGTCAGCAATCTGTTTGGCACGCTCGATCGGGCGCGGTTGATCTTTCGTGATGGCTTGCAGACGGTCGCACAACTGGTTGCGGCAAAAGCCAATCCACAAGCGGTGATGAAGCGACCTTGGCAATATTGGCAGTTGCCGCGGCATGCCTTTACGATGCTACCAAGGTACGTGCGATCTGGGCCGCTGCTAGCGAACCAAACATCGGTCGGCGAGTTGCCGCAGCTGCAGAGTTGGCCGGAGGATGGCGGGCCGTTTGTGACGTTGCCGATCGTGTACACAGAAGACGTGGAACAACCCGGCTGGCAGCACTCCAACCTCGGCATGTATCGAGTGCAACTCAACGGAAACGAGTATCGCCCTGACGAGGAAATCGGACTGCATTACCAAATCCATCGTTCGATAGGAGTCCACCACGCAGCATCGATTCGCGCTGGCAAACCGTTTCGAGTGAACGTGTACGTCGGTGGACCTCCTGCTTTAACGGTCGCTGCGGTGATGCCTTTGCCGGAGGGGATGAGCGAACTGACGTTTGCAGGCGCGCTGAATCGACGACGCGTTAGGCTGGTCCGCCAGGGTGAAAGCTTGCCCCTGATCGCCGACGCTGATTTCTGCATCAGTGGCATCGTCGATCCCGATCGACTCCTGCCAGAAGGTCCATTCGGCGATCACTTGGGATACTACAGCTTGGCGCATCCTTTCCCTGTTATGCGAGTGGAAAAAGTCTACCATCGCAACGATGCGATTTGGCCCTTTACCGTTGTTGGACGACCACCGCAGGAAGATACTCTGTTTGGTCAATTGATTCACGAGATGACCGGCCCTATGATCCCGGTGGTACTGCCCGGGGTACATGGTGTTCATGCCGTTGATGCGGCTGGCGTGCACCCGCTGCTGCTTGCGATTGGCAGCGAGCGATACATGCCGTTTCTAGACGCGGCACGACCGCAGGAGTTGTTGACGCAAGCGAACGCCATACTAGGCCAAGGGCAGTTGTCGCTGGCGAAGTTCCTACTGATCGGAGCTCATGGTGATGATCCCCGGCTCGATCTGCACGACGAGGCAGCATTTTTTCAGCACATTTTGCGTCGTGCCGATTGGACGCGCGACCTGCACTTTCGCACGCAAACTACCGTGGACACTCTCGACTACTCGGGCGCCGGACTGAACGCCGGCTCGAAGGTGGTCGTCGCCGCCGTGGGATCGGCACGATTCGCACTCGCCACCGACATTCCTGGCGACTTGCAATTGCCTGAGGGATTCTCCGCTCCGCACGTTGTGATGCCCGGTGTGCTGGCGATCTCTGGGCCGAAGTGCCCTGCTCCTTCGTTCGACTACGACGTATCGGTTCGTGCGCGTCGCGAGTGCCGAGAGCAGGTCCAGCAACCCATGGAAAAGTTCTGCATGAGCTTTGGCGCAGAGCATTCCATAAATCGTTTTCGCTGGATCGTCATCGCCGATGACAGTCAGTTTCTCGCCGAGTCACTACGCAATTTTCTCTGGGTCACCTTCACCAGAACGAACCCGGCCAGTGATGTTTATGGCATCGATTCCTTCACGGAAGAAAAGCACTGGGGTTGCCGAGGTGCGCTTGTGATCGATGCCCGGATCAAACCGCATCACGCGCCGGTGCTCGAAGAAGATCCCGAGATCTCTCGTCGGGTCGATGCGCTGGCCGCGACGGGTGGGCCTTTGCAAGGTATTCTTTAGCATCGGGCGACTAATCCGCAGTGTCGCGGAACCGCAATAGCCGCTATCTTGTACGGCTGACTAGTTTGCTAGAGTCCCCAACTTGAGAAACCAACCATGGCGAAGATTACCTTTCATGGAGCCGCGCGCACGGTGACGGGTTCCAAATACCTGCTTGAGGCAGGCGATGCGCGGGTGCTCGTTGATTGTGGAATGTTTCAAGGCCTCAAGAAGCTGCGCCGACTCAATTGGGAGCCAACGCCCTTCGACGCGAAGACGCTCGATGCGGTTGTGCTCACACACGCGCATCTTGACCATACCGGTTTCCTGCCTCGTGTCGTCAAGGAAGGATTTCAGCATCGAGTCTTCTGCACCCCAGCAACTTCGAAATTGGCGGAACTGATTCTGCTCGATTCGGCGAAAATTCAGGAATACGACGCTAAGTACGCCAACAAGAAGGGCTTTTCGAAGCACAAGCCCGCGCTGCCGTTGTATGACGGACAGGACGTCCAACAAACGATCAAGCAGTTCCGCGAAACCGAACGCGGCAAGTGGTTCTCACCTGCGGAACCAATTTGGATGCGCTTTCACGACGCCGGCCATCTGCTGGGGTCGAACATGATCGAAGTTGAAATCCGCGATCACGATCCGCCTCTCAAACTCCTGTTCTCTGGCGATGTCGGACGGTACGACGGTCCGCTCTATCACGACCCCGCTCCACCACCCTCTTGCGATTATTTGATTTGCGAAAGTACGTACGGAAACCGAGATCATCCCGAAGCAGACTTGTTGGAAGCATTGGAAGAGGTCGTCAATCGGTCGATCGAACGAGGCGGTGTCATGCTGATGGCATCATTCGCTATTGGCCGTGCGCAACAGTTGATCTACCTGTTGCAGTTGCTGAAAAAGGACGACCGCATCCCCGACTTACCGATCTACCTCGACAGCCCGATGTCGTGCAATGCAACAACGATTTACAAAGAACACAACGACGATCACGATCTGAGCGAGGGTGAGTTGAACGATCGCCAAGTACTAGGTGGACCCAAGTTGCACCTCTGCCGTTCTGTGGACGAATCGAAGGGCCTCAACCATGTCGAAGGGCCTGCGATCATCATCTCCAGCAGCGGCATGATGACAGGTGGCCGGATTGTGCATCATCTGAAACGACGCCTGCCGGATAAACGCACGACTATCGTCCTCGGTGGTTACATGGCGCTCGGCACTCGCGGCAGACAAATTCAGGACGGGGCCGAGACCATCCGCATGCACGGAATAGACGTTCCTGTAAACGCCGCCGTTGAAAAAGTTCCCGGACTTAGTGGCCATGCCGATCGGGCGGGTCTTCTTCAATGGCTGCAAGACTTGCCCACTCCACGAAAGGTTTTTCTCACCCACGGCGAACCCGATAGTGCCGAAGCATTCGCCGACGAACTGATCGGCTCACGTGACTGGGATGTCCATGTGCCTGACTTGGGTGAGACCCACGAGTTAACATAACTACCGCAGCACGGTAACCAAGCGGAGCCACCTATGAAACCTCACGAAGTCAATCCCGCCTTGCCCAACGAGGCAAACCCTGAATTGCCTGACGAGCAGGCGGTCGAGAAGAACCGTCGAGCAATCCTCGAATCGCATACCTATCGACTGGCCGAGCTAGACATTGATTTCCTCGGTCGCGGCGAGCAGCGGCCGGTGCGGATGCAGTTGGAGCTGCAGAAGGTAGAAACCTCGCTCCGTGAGAATAACATTCACTCGACCGTAGTGGTGTTTGGCGGCACACAAATTGTGCCTCGCGACCAAGCAGAGTCGCGACTTGCCGGCGCAAAGCGGCTGCTTGCCCGCAATCCTGAAGACCCTCGGGCTCAACGCAGCGTCGAACGTGCGGAAAGCGTATTGGCAAAGTCGCGGTTCTACGACGATGCATTAGAGTTTGGCCGACTCGTATCATCGACATGCCAAGTCAATGGGCACTGTGATTTCGTAATCGCCACGGGCGGCGGACCGGGAATCATGGAGGCTGCCAATCGTGGCGCATTCGAAATTGGGGCGAAGAGTATTGGTTTGAACATCGAGTTGCCCCACGAGCAGGAGCCGAATCCCTATATTACGCCGGAGCTGTGCTTCCAATTCAGTTACTTCGCGTTGCGAAAGTTTCATTTTGTGCTGCGCGCCGCAGCTTTGGTCGTGTTCCCTGGCGGCTTTGGCACACTCGACGAGTTGTTCAATACGCTCACTTTGCGACAAACCGATCGCATGCAGGATATCCCGATTATCCTCTACGGCGAAGAGTACTGGACCAACTTGATCAACTTCAAGGGTCTAGCCGACGAAGGCGTGATCGCCGACGAGCACCTCGATCTGATTAACTTTGCCGAAACCCCTGCTGAAGCTTGGAGCATCATTTCCGAGTTCCACTCCTTGAGTTGATCGCGTTTCGATGAGCACTTCCGGGCAACCTGTAGCACTGATCACGGGCGGTGCCGTCCGCGTGGGTAAGGCCGTTGTCGAAGCGCTCGTCAAGCAAGGCCACGCGGTCGCGATTCACGTGAATCGTTCCACCGACGAGGCTCAGCAGCTGGCAAACGAACTGCACGATCGCGGGGCGTCGACCCTCGTCGTGCAGGCCGAACTGCGCGACGAAGCGGCAACACGTGGGATGATCGATCAGGTCTTCAATCACTTTGGCCGTTTAGATGTGATGGTCAACAGCGCGGCAATCTATTCGCCGCAATCGCTCGAAGAAGTGACCGGTGACGATGTAAAACGGTATTTCGAAATCAATACGCTCGGTTCATTCGTTGGCTGCCAACACGCCGGCTTAAAGATGGCCCAACAAAAACAGGGCGGTGTAATCATCAACATCGGCGACTGGGCGGTCGCTCGTCCCTATACCGAGTACGCCGCGTACTTCCCCTCGAAAGGGGCGATCCCAACGATGACGCGGATGTTTGCCGTCGAACTGAGCCAGCGAAATCCGCTGGTGCGCGTTAATGCCATCCTGCCGGGACCAGTCATTTTTCCGCCGAGTCTCACCACCCAAGAGAAAGAAGACATTATTGAGACCACGCTGGTGAAGCACGCGGGCACACCAGAAAATGTCGCCCATGCGGTCGTTTTCTTGGTCGAAAATGACTTCGTCACAGGTGCTTGCGTTCCGGTCGACGGAGGCCGGACGATCAGCAGTTAACGCTTTACTGCGTTGGGTTTACGTTCTTCATCGGCTCCTTGCCTCGGAACCCAGCCGCCCCCCCGAACGGCCACTCTTATCCATCCCAACTTGCAAGCAGGGCAAAGGACCGCATAATAAGAAGCCAAACCATCTGCAGATGCTGCCAGGCAAACAGCAACCTCCCACCTGCTTCGTCCCCCCTCAATTTCTTCCCCGCTACTATCGGTTGCCCGGCAACTTTGCCCGTTAGATTCTGCCGTCCTTAATCCGATCACCTTTCAGATCCCGAGTAATCTATGCTGAGTTCGATTCCCGGCAAAAAGTTTCTGCTCTCTACACTAACGTTGTGCTTGCTCTCCAATGGTGTGTTCGCCCAAACGGAGAAGAACGCAGGCAAAGAGGCCGCAGCCGCGCCGCCGGCAATCTACGAGCTGCCTTCCGAAATCAAAGATTTCGATCAACTGATCGCCTTCGTCGAAGAAATCGATGGCATGGAGCCATCAGAAGACAATCAGGTTGCGCTGGAGGCTCATCATCGCAAAGCGGCGCGTACTATCGTTGCCGCCGCTCAGAAACTCTCTACGAAAGATCTGTCGGACGAACATGCGATGGAAGTCGTCTTCCTCAGGCTCCGTGGTCTGCAGATTTTGCAGCGGCTCAGCGAACCGAAGGCAGGCGAGCGACTCTCCAAAGAAGTCGACGAGGCGCTCGCCGACAAGCGTGCTGACGTGCAGGCGGTCGGCGTCAAATTCATGATCGAGTCAGGATTCTTGCAGTGGGCAGTCTGGAGCGACGAAGAAAAGAGCGCACTCATCAATAGGGCAAACAAGTATTTTTCCGGTCGTCCGGCAGAGGCAAACCATGTCGACACGGTCATCAAGATGGTCGATTTCCTGGGTGAGATGAAGGGCAACAAAGCGGCTGCTCGTTTGATGTCGGACCTGATTCCGCATTTCAAGAAAAGTGATGATCCCCAGATTCAGCAGATGCTCATCGTGCTCGAAGGCGTCAATCGACGCGTGCAGTTGCCCGGCAACGAAATTGAGCTTGAGGGCTCGCTTCTGGATGGCTCCAAACTCGATTGGGAATCCTATCGAGGCAAAGTCGTGTTAGTTGATTTTTGGGCGACCTGGTGTGCCCCGTGCCGTGCCGAAGTGCCCAACATCTTGAAGATGTACGCAGCTTATCACGACAAAGGATTTGAAGTGTTGGGGATTAGCTTGGATGAGACCTCGGAACAAGCCGAGTCGTACATCAAAGATACAAACATCCCGTGGCCGACGATGTTTAGTAAGGAGGCCGCGGAGCGGGGTTGGCGGCATCCAATGGCGGTGAGGTACGGGGTTACGGGCATTCCGCTGGCGATTCTCGTGAACCGCGAGGGCAAGGTTGTTCACATGTTGGCCCGCGGTCCGTATTTGGAGCAGGAGTTGCGCCGCATGTTGGGCGAGCCTGTCGCCCGCGCGGGCGCTGCCGCCAATTCAGAAATCCAACGCGTCAACTTTTCATTCAGCGAGTAGCTGGACAACTCCCTCCGTTCCGGTGATCCTGTGAGAATGTCTTCTCCTCCAGGATCTAAACAACCCGCCAAGATTGTTCCCGAGCCCTACGAGGGCGTCTTTTCCGAGCCTTGGACGCTCAGCAAGCTCGGACGTGTAGCGGCAGTCTTTGGACCTGCCGCAATCGTCGCGTCGGTGGCAATCGGTGCAGGCGAGACCATCGTCGTCGTGCGTGCTGGTGCTTGGGCGGGATACGATCTGCTGTGGCTCGTGCTGCTCAGCGTCATCGTAAAGGGTGTGTTTGTCACCTATTTGCTCGGGCGTTACACGGCCGTCAGTGGCGAGCCAATCAGCCAACGCCTAGCGCAGGTACCCGGTCCGCGAGGTTGGGTGCTGCTGATTCTTGTGGGGCTCGAA
The DNA here is from genome assembly GCA_965228965.1 of Bythopirellula sp. GTDB lineage: Bacteria > Planctomycetota > Planctomycetia > Pirellulales > Lacipirellulaceae > Bythopirellula. Next base: position 1,139,426 of record OZ245849.1, on the reverse strand, counting down.
ATGGCCGCCACCGGGCCGTTGTGGGCGGCCGTTGCGCGGCCTTGCGGAGACTTGTTGCATCACTTGCTATTCAGCGATCCGACAGCACCAGCCGATACCGTGCGGGAACTGTTCATCGAGCGCTGTTTAACGACCGTGTTCATTCTCGCCGCGGTGTTGCTCAGTTTGTGGCTGACCTATGAAAAACTTGAGAAGCAACAGGTGATCATCTGCGGTATTCTGGTCCTGGGCACGATCGTCGGAACTCTACTCGTCAAGCCCGACTTCGCTGCGGCGATTCAAGGCACCTTCGCTCTTGGCCAGATTCCGGAATTCCCCGCCTGGGCCCCAGAGGCATCGCGCGAACAGCGAGGACTCACCTTGGCAACGACGTTTGGCTATGTGGGCGGAAGTGTTCTTGGCTATGTCGTGTATGCAAATTGGATCTCGCTGCACGGCTGGGGTCTGACCAGTCACGCCGACGCCGAAGAGATTCGCCGACGCGCAGCTGCCGGCCGACCTGCCGACTATTTGCCCGACGATCCGGAACTCGTCGCGCGCGTGCGGCAATCGCTCGCACCGCTGAAGTGGGACGTCGGTTGCGGTGCGGTCGTACTTTGGATCGTAAGTACTTCGTTCATGATCGCCGGCGCTGCGGTGTTGTATCCATTACTCGAAAATGGCGAACTCAATGACGCGTTTTCCGGCTGGAGTCTGCTAACCGACCAGGCCTACATTTGGCGCAACGTGCACGAGTCGCTGATCTGGGTCTACTACCTGTGCGTGCTCGTTGCTCTGTGGGGAACATTGCAGGCGTTTCCTGAGATCTATTCACGTGTGATTGCCGACTTCGGTGCCGCAATTCGCCCAGATCGGCAATGGTCGCAACACCGTGTACAACGTTGGGTTTCGCTGTACATCATCGTAAGTTCCTCGCTGGTGATCTGGAGCGACATGCAATTCGACACGCTGACACAAGTGGTTGCTTTTCTGACTACCAATCTGGCGGTGGCGCTGTCAATGCTCGCGGCAATCTACCTGAACTTTCAACTTCCGCCCGCCTATCGCACGCGGTGGTGGATGCTGCTGGGCGGCATCCTCTCAGCGGTCGTGCTGTTGGCCGTGTCGCTCACTAGTGGAATCGGCGTTTGGCAGAAGCTCGCTGCGTTGCGCTAGGCGTTTAGCGGCGATCCGGATGGCGTTGCTCGATGCCTTCGCGCACGGTGATGAGTTGCTAAAATAGCCGGACCTTCGGGGACTCATTCGACCACTCTCTCTAGCGCGGGAAACAGCGAACATGGCTGCCAAGAATCTGAACGTCTGCCTGATTGGTTACAAATTCATGGGCAAAGCTCACAGTCAGGCATGGCGGACGGTGGGCCGGTTTTTCGATCTCGATTTGGAACCCGTGATGAAAGTGGTCTGCGGTCGTGACGCGGAGGCGGTGGATGCATTCGCCGACCGTTGGGGCTGGGAGTCTGCGTCGTCCGACTGGAAAGCAGCCGTAACTCGCGATGATGTCGACCTGGTGGACGTTTCTACTCCAGGATACACGCATGCTGAAATCAGCATCGCAGCAGCCCAGGCCGGCAAGCACGTCTACTGCGAAAAACCGCTTACGTTCACCGTCGCCGATGGCAAGAAGATGTTAGCTGCCGTTCGTCAGGCGGGCGTCAAGCACATGGTCAATTTCAACTACCGCCGTTGCCCGGCCGTGTCGCTCGCGAAGCAAATGATCGAAGCCGGCGATATCGGCGAAATCCGCCATGTTCGCTGCACCTACCTGCAAGATTGGCTAATTGATCCCGAGTTTCCAATGAACTGGCGACTTCGCAAGGATGCGGCCGGATCGGGCTCGCACGGGGACCTGGGGGCTCACAGCATCGACCTGGCCAGATTTCTGGCGGGTGAGATTTCTGAAGTCGTGGGTATGACCAAGACGTTCATCACTGAGCGGCCTGCCGAAGGCACTTCTGATGGCCTGACCGCCACAGCAGGCGAGGGAACCGAGCAAGTGACTGTCGACGATACGTCGATCTTTTTGGCGAAGTTTGCCAACGGCGCCACAGGCACCTTCGAGGCAACCCGTTTGGCACCCGGCCGCAAAAACTACAACCGTTTCGAGATCAACGGTAGCAAGGGTTCACTGGTCTGGTGTTTTGAGGATCTGAACGTCCTGGAGTTCTACTCGACGAGCGATCCGAGCACCCAGCAAGGCTTCCGCCGAATCATCGCCACCGAGGGCGACCACCCCTACGTCAGCGCTTGGTGGCCACCCGGGCACATGCTCGGCTACGAGCACGGCTTCTGCAATGCAGTTTACGACCTCACGCAGGCGATCGCCCACGACCAACCGTGCTCGCCCGACTTTCTCGATGGCGTGCGTTGCGTCGCGGTGCTGGAAGCCGTCGAGCAATCGCACGAATCGGGTCGCTGGGCAGAAGTTGAAATAATCGAGTAACGCGGTGCCACCGCACGCGACACGCTCACTCTCACCATAATCGCACAATTGGAATCACCCATGTCAAAGATCAACGCTGGAATTATCGGTACGGGCTTCATCGGACCCGCTCACGTTGAAGCGCTCCGCCGCTTGGGAAATGTCGAAGTCGCGGCGGTTGCTGAGCGCGATGCGGATCTTGCGGCGGCCAAAGCCAAAGAACTGTCGATCCCGAAGTCGTACGGCGATTACAAAGAACTACTTGCCGATCCAGACATCCAGGTCGTGCACAACTGTACGCCAAATCATCTGCACTTCGAAGTAAACCGCGACATCCTCGCCGCGGGCAAACACGTCGTGTCGGAAAAGCCGCTGGCGATGAACTCTACGGAGTCGCGAGAGCTCGTCAAACTGGCCGAGCAGGTTGGGGTAGTGCACGCAATTGATTTCAACTACCGGTACATGCCACTGGTGCAGCAGGCGCGGCTAATGTGCCAACAGAACGACGATGTCGGCCGTGTGCTGGCCGTGCATGGGTCCTACCTGCAAGACTGGCTGCACCAAGATACCGACTGGAACTGGCGACTCGTGCCGGAACTCAGCGGTGAGTCACGAGCGGTCGCAGATATTGGCTCGCATTGGTGCGACCTGATTCAGTTCGTCACGGGGCTGAAGATCGTCCGCGTCATGGCCGATCTAGTCACGATCCACCCCATCCGTAAACGCCCCAAAGTTGAGGTCGAAACCTACGCAGGCAAGGTGCTTAAACCAGAAGACTTGGAAGACGTCGAAATCGGCACGGAAGACTATGCATCGATCCTGTTGGAGTTTGACTCGGGCGCACACGGCGTGTTGACCGTCAACCAATGTGCTGCGGGTCGCAAGAACCGGCTGTACTATGAAATCGACGGCAGTAAGTCAGCCCTCTCGTGGGATCAAGAGAAACCCAACGAGTTATGGATCGGCCGCCGCGACGGTCCTAATCAGACGATGCTGAAGGATCCCAGCCTGTTGTACGAAGAGGCCCAAGACTACGCCCACTATCCAGGTGGCCACAACGAAGCTTATCCCGACGGGCCAAAGAATCTGTTCCGCAATGTCTACGGCTTCCTCGCCGGCGACCGTCCCGGCGGCGACTTCGCCACGTTTGTCGATGGCCACAATGAAATCGCCATCTGCGACGCGGTGCTCAAGAGCGGCAAGGAAAAGCAGTGGGTCGACGTGGAGTATTAGCCGTCTGCCGGCAATTTGGTTGAAGCGGCAAGTTTGGGGTAGAATAGAGCTATGGCGACCGCGGACCATTCACTTGCTGACACGATTATTGAAGTGCCGCCTTCGGCCAATTCCTTGGCAGGCTTCACAACTTGGACACAGTCCCCTGAATTTCCGCAACAGGGTAGGATCTCGTTCATAGACGGCAGGATTCTCATCGACATGAGTCCAGAACGTGCGGAATCGCATACGAAGTTGAAGCAGGTGATCAATCGTGTGATCGACACGCTCGTATGTGATGCCGATCTGGGAGAATACTATCCTGACGGAATCACACTGCGGAACGAGTCCGGCAACGTTTCGAACGAGCCCGACGGACTTTTTGTGTCTTGGGGAGCTTTGCAGAGCGGCAAGTGCCGCCCTGGTGCCGACGAGCAATCCGGTGACCATGTTGACCTTGTCGGCACCCCAGATTGGGTGTGCGAAATCTTGAGCGACTCTTCGGTCAAAAAAGACAAGCAAGACCTGAGAGAAGCCTACCATAGAGCTGGCATACCAGAATACTGGTTGATCGATGCTCGCGGTGAGGATATCGATTTTCAAGTGCTGGTATGGCAGCCAGATGGTTATGTCGTCAATGAAGAACAAGCCGGTTGGACGTTCTCACCAGTGTTCGACCGCCATTTCAAGCTCGCACGCGAGCGAAATCGTGTGGGCCGCTGGCGATACCTGCTCGACGTTCGGTCCGTACCATGAGTCCTACCGCGAGCGCACTCCTTCTCGCCGCGAAGAATCCGCTCGAAATCATTGGTGGAATAACCACATTTGTCTTTGGCCTTGTGGCAGCAGTTTATTTGGCCAGCAAAGTCATTGGCTGGTTCAGCAATGACACTTCCGAAGGCCCAACACTAATTGGAACCACCGTTCCAGAGTTGGGAGAAGGCCTAGACTTGGCGAAACGTTACGACGTGATATACGGCGGAGACTATCATTCCAACTTCGTCGAAAAGCTCTCCAACGTTAGGATCGTTGGGTACATCGGGGATAATAACGAAGGCTCGAAAATGTACCTACGAGGGCGTTGGTTGGCGTTCGAATCCACCGATGGCATGCGCAGCTACGTGATGCCTCACGCAATTGTCTCTTTACAGGAATGCTCGCCTCAGAGCGATAGCTAGCGCACGAGAGAATTGAACAGTTTCCTTCCTGTCGTACTCATCGGAAGCTCAGTGAGTTGCGGTACCGAACACCAACGCAGTTCTGCCTTGGCGTTGCGACGGAGCTTTCCCGTTTCATAGAGTGCCTCATAGCAATCCAGTGTAATCCGAAAGCGCGTCACGCCGTGCTTCAGTGTTTTGAGCAGACCGCCCGGCTTGATGGTGACGCCCGTCTGCTGTTTAACCTTGGCGATCAATTCTTCGCGGACAAATAACGGGCCCTCGCTCTCCAGCGAAAATCGTGGGAAGTCCCACAGTCCCGCCCAGCGCTCGCCTTCGCCGCACTGCCGGACGAGCACATGGCCGTTTTTACGCACCACGACGGCCGCTTCGCTCACTTCGGTGAACTTCATCTTCTTCGTAAACAGAGGAATCGCATCCTGTGCATTCGACTGGCACGCCACACACAACGACGCGACTGGGCACTCCTCGCACAACGGACCGGTTGGCTTGCAAACGAGCGAGCCGAGTTCCATGAGCGCTTGATTGAAGTCGGCGATGTCCTTGCGCGGTAGAACATCTTCCGCGGTCCGCCACAAGAGCTCTTGTCCCGCCGATCTTGTCGGATCTTCGCGATACCCGATCAGGCGAGCAAACAATCGGATGGTGTTTGCTTCGAGAATCGGAGCACGTGTGTCGAAGGCGATCGAAACAATCGCACCCGCCGTGTAACGACCAATGCCGGGCAGCGTCTGTAGTGTTGCGACATCGCCGGGAAATCGGCCTCCGTGCTCGGTCACGATCTCTCGCGCCGCCGCGTGCAAGCCGCGGGCGCGACGGTAGTAACCCAGTCCCTCCCAAAGCCGCAATACTTCCTGCTCGTCTGCTGCAGCAAGTTTCTTGACTGTGGGAAATGCCTTCATGAACCGCTGGAAGTACGGCTTGACCGTCTCGACCTGCGTTTGTTGTAGCATTACCTCGCTGACCCAGACTCGATAGGGATTCGTGGAGCGCCGCCAAGGCAGATCGCGCTTGTGCTTAGCGTACCAAGCGAGCAAACGACGACGAAACGACTGCTTCCACTTGGAGTCCAGTGGCTCGGGCGCGGCGTTCATTGGTTCTCTTTGAGCGCCGACACAAGATCAACGAGTGCCTGTTTGCCGTCGCCGAAGAGCATCAGGCAGTTATCGGCGGCGAACAGCGGGTTCGGGATGCCAGCGAAACCCGGGCTGAGGCTACGTTTGATCATGATAACAGTCCGCGCCTCGTGGACGTTGAGAATCGGCATGCCGGCGATCGGGCTCGTCGGATCGGTGTTGGCCACCGGATTCACAACGTCGTTGGCTCCGATGACGATTGCCACGTCGCATTGAGCGAACGTCGAATTGATCTCGTCCATCTCTTTGAGCTGATCGTAGGGCACGTCCGCCTCGGCAAGCAGCACGTTCATATGCCCAGGCATCCGCCCCGCAACCGGGTGAATCGCATACTCGACCGACACGGCTTCCGCTTCCAGCAGATCGGCCAGCTCGCGCACCACGTGCTGTGCTTGCGCGACGGCCAAGCCGTAACCTGGCACCACGACCACTCGCTGCACGCCGTCCAGTAGCATCGCGACTTCGTCGGCGGAAGTGCTTTTGATTTTGCCCTCGTAGACCTCGTCCGCTGAAGCGGAATCACCGCCGGGCTCCATCTTGCCAAACAGCACATTGGGCAACGAGCGGTTCATCGCTTTGCACATGATGTTGCACAGGATCAAACCGGATGCACCGACCAACGAGCCAGCGATGATCAGTACGTTGTTGTCGATCACAAATCCAGCTGCCGCGGCAGCCAGGCCCGAGTAGCTGTTGAGCAATGCGATCACCACCGGCATATCGGCGCCGCCAATTGGCGTGACGAGCAATACGCCCAGCACGAGCGAAATCGCGACGACGAAAACATACTCGATGCCTGTCCCGTCCCGCATGGCCCAAGTCAGCAGCAGTGCCAACACTAGCAGCGTAGCGCAGACGATTTGTTGGCTGTCGAAACTCCAAGGCTTTTTGAACTGTGGCAACTCGTGCAATTTGCCTGCTGCGATCAAAGATCCGGTAAATGTTACCGACCCAATTAATCCGGTCAGTCCCGAAGCGATCCCAGCGACAACAACGTTATCGGCAGGCGCTTCCTTCAGCAATTCCGCGCCGGCGACCAGCACCGATGCGATGCCACCGAATCCGTTGAACAACGCCACCAACTGCGGCATTTGTGTCATTTCAACAGTCCGCGCGAGCCACGTGCCGCCGGCCGTACCGACTGCGATACCTACGATGATCAGCGACCAGCTCACGTCGCGCGACACGAGGGTAACCAGGACCGCAATGAACATCCCCAGGGCACCGAGCATGTTGCCACGCACCGCAGTCCGTGGATGGGTCATGCCTTTGATGCCCATAATGAAGAGAACCGCGGCGACCAAGTATCCCAGATTCGCGCCCGCGCTGCTGGAGGTCCCTTCCAGAGCTTCGACCAGATCGCCGGCTTGTTCTACCGGCAGTTCCTGAGCGAGCATGAGATTATGCAACAATTGATCGATCACTTGGTTCAACCCTTCTCCCTAAACATTTCCAGCATGCGATGCGTGACCAAGAAACCGCCGACAACGTTGAGCGTGGCAAACACAATCGCCAGGAAAGCTAAGAACCCGCCAAAGATCCCCTCTCCGGCGATCAACGCGCCTACCAGCGTGATCCCGCTAATCGCGTTCGACCCGCTCATCAGCGGCGTGTGCAACGTGGGAGGCACCTTGGTGATAATTTCGAAGCCGACAAAGACGGCCAGGACGAATATTGTGAGTGCGGTGATGAGATCCATGATGGCTGAGGGGTCGGAGGGGAGGGGTCAGGAACTGCTAGGCTTCGCCGGCCAAGTGGTCGTCGGGCGGGGACGTTTCAGGGAGCACCAGCGGACCTAGGTCGAGCATCTCGCGGAGACGACTGTTTTGCACCTGGCCATCTTTCGCCGCTAGGGTGTCGCGGACGACTTCGTCGTTGAGATCGATGTCGAGCTGGCCTTCCTTGGTCATCAACAACAGAAAGGTCGCCAGATTTTTCGCATACATTTGACTGGCATGCTGTGGAACTTCCGCAGGTAGATTCGTTGGACCGAGGATCGTCACGCCGTGCTCGACGATAGTTTCGTCGGGTTTGCTGAGTTCGCAATTGCCGCCCCGCTCGGCCGCCAGATCGACGATCACCGAACCAAGTCGCATCCGTTCGACCGCGTCCTTGGTCACCAACAGCGGCGAGGGCCTACCAGGTATTGCGGCAGTCGTAATGCAGACGTCGCATTCAGCCACCACGTCGGCCAACTGCTGCTGTTGCATTTTCACTTGCTCTTCGCTGAGCTGCTTGGCGTAGCCGCCCTTGTCCTCGGCATCGCCCGTGTCGAGGTTCAGTTCAACGAACTTGGCCCCAAGACTTTCGATTTGTTCCTTCACGACAGCGCGGACGTCGTACGCTTGCACGACCGCACCGAGCCGCCGCGCCGACGCGATCGCCTGCAGACCCGCAACGCCCGCTCCAATGACGAGCACCTTCGCCGCCACCAAGGTTCCCGCCGCCGTCATCAACATGGGGAACAGCTTTGGCAAGTGCCCCGCCGCGAGTAGCACTGCCTTGTAACCGGCAATCGTCGCCATCGACGAGAGTACATCCATACTTTGGGCACGCGTAATGCGAGGAATCATCTCCATGGCGAACAGCGTGATATTATGATCGGCGAGTTCTTTGACCGACTGTGGGTGGCCTAGGGGATCGCAGGATCCGATTACGACCTGACCGGCCTTGAACAATTCGAGATCACCTCTACCCGCTTCCGTATTGGCCCCCAAGGAACGCACCTGGAGGACGACATCGGCTTGTTGGAAAGCTTCACGGCGGTCGTGGACGATCTCGACGTCTTTGGATTGATATTCCGAGTCCGGAAAGCCAGCTGCCTCGCCTGCGCCCGCCTCCAGCAGCACGTGCCAGCCTGCTTTGGTGAGCGAGGGGACGACCGACGGGACCAAGGCGACCCGCCGTTCACCGGGGTAGGTTTCACGAACAACAGCGACTTTCATGTTCGGCTCTCAAGCGATGCTGCAACGCTGACAGGCCGAGACTACGGTAATACGCAAGGCCTGAAATTCAATGGGCCGATTGTGGCACATTTTCAGTCGCCCCAAAAGGTGGCAACCGGCCATCCAATGAATCTTGCCGAATTTCGCTTTGACGGATGCGAATGTAAGTGGACTGCGAAGAAAAGAGCTACAGCGCAAAGTCGTGCCATGGACTGACGACTTGGGTCCCAGTGAAGTCTTGTGGCAGCCCACCGGGAGCAGCGATCACGCGTCCGACGATGCCAACGCGATCACCTGTGCGAAATCCGTCATCGCTGACCAGTACCGGAATCGTCGGCGTCGTCTCGCCAAGCTGCAGCCAGCATAGCGTGCCCACGTCGGTACTCTCAGTCCGCTGGACTTGACCGACAAAAACGATCCCGGCGTTGGGTCGTTTGTCGTACTCCCACCAGCGGCTGGCAATGTGGGCTAACTCCTCGCGGGCACTATCATCGGCGAGCAGGTCCTGCATGAGCCGAGTCGCCGCGCGGGTCTGGGCATCAACGGCCGGCGCAAGCCCCAGTTGTTGGATGAAATCGAAATGTTCAGCCAACTGGCAGATCTTCATATACGCCTGACCCTTGCGCTTGACCGAACCTTGCGACGTCATTTCACTGCCAACGAATTCAGGAACCGCCTGCGCGGCAGCGTCCACCAACTCGAGAAACTGGCTCGCTGAAATTCGTGGCGGGGACAAATGTCGCGTCGCGGATGCGAGCTGAACGGACGAGTCCTGCTTGATTTCCTGAGACGGTGAGTCCGGTCCGTCCTGCTTTGCCAGCTGCTCTTCGATTGTTGCATCCGTGTCGGTCGCGACGACTTCGACCTGATCGTCTGTCTGACGGAAACTCGCCGGCAGCATCGCGGTCGGAAGGACGCGACTCAATCCGAGGTGGTCTCCCTGTTCGCCTTGCAGCCAAAGCAAACCGTACAGACCTAACACGCTACCGGCGATCGGTCCGACAACGAACGCAGCGATTTTTGGGAACCCTCGGCTAGCCTTGCGACGACCTTGAGCGTTCGCTTTCTTGGGCGTTGCGACTTCGACCGAGGAGTCAGCGCTGGCCGAAGTTGTGATCGTCGTCGACTCGGGTGATGGTGGAGTTTCTTCCGTTGCTGCACTGACGGCCGAGGCCGCAAAATCGGCCAACGTCTTGACTGGCTGCTTGGCTGATGGGGTTGCAGGTTCTGTCGGGCGTGCGGCGATAGTGTCTGGGCGCGGTACCGGTGCGGCAACCTCGAACTCGTCCGGCGCGAACGGTTCGGCAGCTGGCGGCGGATCGAGTTGGAAGTCGAACGTCGGCGAAGCAGTTGCTTCGATCTTGTCAGGAATACTGCCATCCTGCTCGTCGGCTGACGAGTTGATCGCCTCGTCCGGCGCTGCATCTTCGGAGCAATCCAACGCCAGTGCCCGCTTTAATCGTTCCTCCCAGCTTGGTTGTGGGGTGTCGCCACAATGGTCATCCGCTGTCTCGATAGGTGCAGCTGACGTGCTCGTGGGCTCCGTGTCCTGCGCATTGCCGGAGAGCTCGGGTGGGTCGAACTGGGATTCCTCGGCTGGCAACAAACGGGCGACTGGCAGGGTGATTTGCACGGTTTCAGCCAATGGGAAGATCGCGTGGCACTCGGGACACTCAACACGATCAGTCGCGTCGGTCGACGGTGGCAAACCAAGCTGTTTGCCGCATTTGGGGCAGGTGGCGATGTCCGCCATGGTGATCGACTCCTTTCTCGGCATTCACCGCGAGGTCAGCTCTCGCGGGCTTGCCGAATTCTATCAACTCTCGTCACGCGTGTCGGGGTGAATCATCAGCGGCGTGCGCGACAGACGGCACGAACCGAAGCGTATGCTAGCATTCGCCTACAGGCCGTAGATCTCGCCATATTTCTCATTCAAATGGCTCATCAGCGCGTCGTGCTGCAGGGGGGAACCGGTCACGCGCTCGACCAGCTCGGCCGGAGTGTGGCGCCGTCCGTGCTGATGGATGTTGGTTCGCAACCAGCTGAGCAGCGCTGAGAAATCGCCCTGCCGAAAACTCGCTTCCAGATCGGGTAAGTCGGTTTTTGCCTGGTCGAAGAACTGAGCCGCGTACAGATTGCCGAGCGCGTACGTTGGAAAATACCCAAACAGACCGGCACTCCAATGGACGTCTTGCATCACCCCTTCGGCGTCATTGGGTGGCTTGATCCCCAGGAACTGTTCGTACTTTTCGTTCCACGCACCAGGTAGATCAGCCACTTGCAAGCGGTCTTCGATCAACGCCTGTTCCAGCTCGAAGCGAATGAGGATGTGCAGGTTGTAAGTGACTTCGTCAGCCTCGACGCGGATTAGCGAACGCCGCACATCGTTGATCGCCCCGTAGAATGTCGATACCTCAACATCGCCCAAAGCGTCCGGAAACGCCAGCTGAGCAGCCCCATAGAAGTGCTCCCAGAAAGCTTGGCTGCGACCGACCTGGTTTTCCCACAGTCGCGATTGCGACTCGTGAATGCCCAGCGAAACATCCTCGCCGATTGGCAGTCCGTAGTGTTCGCGCGGCAGGCCTTGATCGTACAGACCGTGCCCCACTTCGTGCAGGATGCTGAAGAACGCGTCGGAAAAGGCATGCTCGTCGTATCGCGTGGTGATCCGCACATCGCCGGGTCCCAGCCCGGTGCAGAACGGATGTGCCGTCACGTCGAGTCGTCCAGCGTCGAAGTCGAATCCAACCTGCTCCGCAACCTGTTTGCCGAACGCTTCCTGGACATCAATTGGATACTTACGAGTCAAGACCGTAACGTCGGGACGCTGCGAACTGTCCGCGATAGCTTGTACTAGGGGAACCAGCGCGTCACGAAGTTCGCTTAGCACACGGGCGACATTGGCTGTCGTCTCGCCCGGTTCGTATTCGTCGAGTAGCGGATCGTAAGGCGTCGCTTCGTAGCCAAGTGCTGCCGCCTGCTCTCGCTTGAGTCGAACGACCTCTTCCAACTTCGGTCGAAACTGCGCGAAATCGTCTGCCTTGCGAGCCGCAATCCACACCTGCTGCCCGACCGCGCACGCACGGGTTAGCTGTTCGACCAAGTCCTGAGGTAGTTTGGTTTGTTTCTCGTAGTCGCGTTTCAGGTGGTACAGGTTGGCACCGGTGTCGCTTTTCGGATCCGCGGCCAGTTCGCTATCGGCCAGTTCGTCGAGCCACTCGCCAATCTCCGGCGCCGTCTGCTTTTGATGCACCAATCCAGCAAGAAACGCCATCTGGTCGGCGCGATACGCGGCACCTGCTTGCGGCATTTTGGTATGCTCGTCCCATTCCAGTAGATGCTGTATCCGCCCGATCATGGTCGCTTCTCGGGAAGCATCACAAAGCTGTTGATAGACCTTCTCAAGCTGTGCACTCACGCGTTTCACCTCATTTGCTTATCTTGATGCGTTGACGGTCGCGCCCGTCTACGCGGATAATCGTCCCTATGCGAAATTGGAACGGTTCCCCCGCCATCCGACAAGGTGCGTCGGCCCTAGCAGCACAGCAGAGAGAATCATGGTAGACACCAAAGCGGTCACACGACGGGAGGTGAGTTTCGCCAACCTTGACGAAGTCGTTGCCTTCGCCGAACAAGCCGTTCAGTCGAACGCCGAAACGATCGGCAATTGGTCGCTTGGTCAGATTCTGGAACACGTGGCCACGGTCATGGAGAAGTCGATTGACGGCTTCGACATCAAACCGGCGCTGCCGGTGCGATTGTTGGGGCGTTGGTTCTTGAAGAATCGATTCCTCAAGCAAGGCATGCCGCCCGGCTTTCAGCTCAAAGGACCGGCCGCCAAAGAGTTGCTCCCGCCTGAAGTTGACGCGCAGTCAGCGCTCGACCATCTGCGCCACGCGGCAGAGCGACTCAAGACCGAGACGCGACGCGAGGTTCACCCGTTCTTCGGCAAGCTGGATCAAGCCGAGTCCAACCGCATTAACTGCCGTCACGCGGAACTGCACATGAGTTTCATCAACGCTGCCTAAGGCGTCTCGGGACGCAGGCGAGGGCTCCTCGCCTGGTTAACGCCAGCAGCGTCATGACACCCAACGCGATCAGCGCGGTTGAAGGCTCGGCAACAATCGTCGACGCCGGAGTTGCCGTGCTAGCCCCAACGTAGCTCGCGCGCCACTGGGCCAAGTCGTCCGCGTTCAACTCTCCTGACAAGCCACCTCGTTGCCAGAGCAGAAAGTCAGCCCCGTCGACTTGTCCGTCGAAATTGAAATCTCCCGGATCGCTCACCGCTTCCAAGACGGCGCGGTGCATCAGCGAGGAAAGAAACTCGACGTTTCCAAACCGAGTCAAATCGGTGGAGAATGTAAACACAAGTTCGTGAGACTCGTCAATCCAACTGTGAAAGCCCCGGGCTCCACCAGCCAAGGCATCGACCGTCGGCCCATCTGGATCGAACTGACTAAACTGGTCGAGCCAAACACCGATGCCGTAGCGATGGTTATCTGTCGGACTATCCACGATGGGTTGGCTATCGGTCGTTTGACGTGTGAGCATCTCTTGCACAGCAGTCGAGCTTAGCACGCGAGTACCCGACACCCGATCGACGCCCTTGTTAAGCAGCATGTCCATGAAGCGAGCATAGTCGGTTGCGGTGGATTGGACTCCCCCAGCGACCCGTGGATTTGTGTCGCTAGCAATTACGAACTGAGTATTGGTCATTTCCAACGGGGCGGTAATCCGATTGGCAAACAAGTCGACAAACTGAGTGTCGGTGGCAACCTCGGCGGCCGCACCGGCCGCTTGCATCGAGAGTCCTCCGTAGTCGAACGCACTGCCTGGAGGACTACTGACCAGCGGCTTCAGTTGAATCAACTCAGCGGCGCGCCGCAGTGTGATGTTTGGCGCTGCCAGGATCAGTGACAGTTCCTGGCCCTCAATGCCCGACGTGTGCGAAAATGCTTGCCGGACGGTGATGTCGCGATAGTCTGGCTGATCGTATTCGTTTAAGAATTCGCTCAGCGGGCTATCGAGCGAGAAATCGCTTTCGCCGCTATCGACGATCGACATCATCAATGCCCCACTCAGCGTCTTCGTGCTACTGTCGGTGCTGGCAAGTTGGTTCATCGACCAATTGCCGAAGGCCTGATGATAGAGCACTTCGCCACGTTGCATGACGTGGATCTCGAAGCCGGAGATGGCCGACTCGACGTTTTCGCCTAGCAAGGCCCCTTCGGCTAACGCCGTAAGCTGGCCAAGGTCCTGTCCAGCCGACGAGCTCAGCTGCATGCAGAATCCAAGCACGAGAGAGCTGCAAACAGTGACGCTAGGAAAGACACGCATCTTCGATCAACTCGCAATATTTCGCTGTCCCATGGATGATTACGGATTAAATCCCTCAAAAGTTACGAAGTTCTGCGAGGAATTCGCGGTTAGACCAACATAGTCCCTGGTTGCACGACCTGTCGTCGGCAACGGTATAATGCCCCGACAGTCCCTCGTACCCGTTTACCTACAGCCTCAGCCATCATGCTCGACATACTCGTTATCGCTCCACACCCCGACGACGCCGAACTCGGCATGGGCGGGGCGATCGTCAAATTCAAGTCCGAAGGTCTGCGAGTCGGGGTGCTCGACCTGACCGATGGTGAGCCCACGCCGCACGGTTCGCCCGATATCCGCGCCGCCGAGACCGCGGCCGCCACCGAGATCTTGGATCTCGACTGGCGCGACAATCTTGGGCTGCCCAACCGCAGCTTGGAGCCGACGCTCGACGCTCGCAAACAACTGGCGGGCGTCATTCGCCAGCAACGGCCGCGTTGGCTGTTCGCGCCGTACTGGGAAGACGCCCACCCCGATCATCTCGCCGCCACACAGCTGGTCGATGCGGCGCGGTTCTGGGCCAAGCTCAGCAAAACCGACATGCCTGGCGATCCCTTCCACCCGGAGCGGATCTTCAACTACTACTGCGTGCATTTGAAGTTGGCACCGCAGCCTGCGTTCGTCCTCGACATCAGCAGCCAATGGTCGCAGAAGCTGGCCTCGATCGAGTGTTACCAAAGCCAATTCATCACCGGCCGTCCGACCGAGCCAAGGTCCTTCCTTGACAATCTTCATCACGAAGCCGCCTACTGGGGCAAAACTATCGGCGTCCAGTACGGCGAGCCGTTTACTTGTCGCGAGCCATTGGGGATGACATCAATGACGGGATTGGTTTAGCAATCATGAAGCCTCCACGTTTCTCCCTGTTGTTCTTGCTGGCCGCATATGTGATTGCGTCTGCCTTTATGGGATCCGTAAAGGTGCTCGGGGTGCCCATCACGTCACTTGTCCTGATTGTCATCTGCTCGTGCATTACACTGTGGATTGCTTTCCGTATCCGTTTCTATGATCGCTAGGCGGTGGTCATGAGAGCGCCTCGCGAGCCATTGGGGGTCGCATCGATGCCGGAATTGGTCCTAGGAGCTGGAACACCATCGTGTTTGCAGGTTCGAGTCAGGTGATCTAGAGTCGCAATCTCATGAGGTTCAACATTTCACAAATACTTGCCTGGACGACCGTGGTTGGCTTTCTCGCTGCTCTGGCTGGAAACGATCCGAGGCGATGGATAACTATCATTGGACTTTGCGTGGAAATTGCTTGCTTTTCGGTTGGCGCTTCATCGAACGACGAACAAATCAAAAGCCGGTGTGCCATCATCATGATGCTAGCAGCGCCGCTGTTTATCGGCGGATTGCTCTCGTTGCAATGACATCAAGTAGGGTCGACACACGACAAGCGCGGGTGACTCTGGCGAATTTACTGAAGTCCGTGGCCAATTCTGCCGAAGATACCGACAACGCGCACAGGCTAGGCGTTGTGTCCGTGCTAGCGTTGCCAAAATGCAAAGGGGGGCCCCTTTCGTTTTGGAAGTAAGTGCCACCATGCGTGGACCACTCATCAAACTGCTCTGTTGCCTGCCACTGGTCGGCCTTACCGGCTGCCACCTCGTGCTGCCAGAGATCTCGCATCGGCCGGTCATCCGCAATCCGTTTCCGCAGTTGACCAAGATCGCCGTCACGCCGTTCTTCAATCAAAGCGACGAGCCCACCATCGATGGGCGCGACTTCGCGATGGCTTACTTCGCCGAGCTGCAGATGACGCCGGGCTTTGAGGTCATCCCGCTGGGTGTTGTCGAAGAAGCGATCATCGCCAATCAAGTGAACCTCAACGGCGCTGGAGAAGCCCGACGGCTGGCACAGATCTTGGGTGTCGATGCCGTCGTCGTCGGCGCGATCACCGACTACTCTCCGTACTATCCACCGCGCTGTGGTCTGCACGTGGAATGGTACACCGCAAATCAAGGCTTCCACGAGATTCCAGCGGGCTACGGTCTGCCTTGGAATACGCCGGAGGAAGAATTCATCCCGGACTCGCTCGTGTACGAATCGCAGATGGCGTTGGCACGTGCGCAGATGGCCACGCAAACCCCTGACTGCGAGAATGGTTGCCAAACACTTCCCGCGCCACCATCGATGTCTGACAACGCGACGAGTTCCGATCCGTTTGAAGACGAAGAAGTACTCCTCACGCAAGCAGCGGAGGCCGTTCCCCCAGGTCAACTCACAGCACCAACTGCTAACGGTGACAGCACGCCAACTCGGTCTGACAGCAACGCGCAAACCGACAATGGCCCGTCGATCGGTTTCAGCGAACCAACTGTTGCAACCGATACATTGCCACCAAACTGGCCCTGCGAAGAGTGCTTCACACCACCCAATCCGCAAGCAGCCCGTCCGCCTTGTGTGCCCTATCATGGACCTGTGCTCAAGCATACGCGCGTTTACAGCGGCACAGACCCTGATTTTACGCAGGCTTTGGAGGGCTATGTCTACTTTCGACAAGACAAACGCTTTGGTGGTTGGGAATCTTATCTGCAGCGCAGCGATGACTTTGTTCGTTTTTGCTGTCACATGCACATCTCCGAAATGCTGTCAGCACGCGGCGGAAGTCGTAAAACGCGAGTGGTGTGGCGCTGGCCTGAAAACCGATAGGGGTACGTAGGAACCCGCCTTCGCCGGAGTGGGTTGCCACGAGTCCCGCTCGCACGGATGCCCGAGTGCTTTGTCTCTCACAAGACCAGGAATGCTGTCAAAGCACACGCACCAGGCTAACGCCGCAGCGGTCAACCCGCAGCAGCCAAGTTGCATCGATGCTGTCAGAGAACCGACGCTCTGACTGCTTGGCTGTTCCCCCCAAGTGCTGTGCACGGAAAGTTGTGAAGTGAACGACGACGACATCAATGTTCTCGCACTGGTCAAAGGACGTGAGCGTTACATCTTCTTGTTCGACGACTCGCAACGCGCCGACGCGCTCCGCACCCTAGGGCGGTTCGCCTCGAACACCGAACTCAGCTTCAGCTGGTACGATGCGGCCGTGCTGAGCCAAAAGGTCCGCCAAGCCGGCCCGGCGAGCAAGTCGCTCGACCGCATCTCGCTCGGGCAACCGGAAGAGTAGCGAGTTGTGCGTCGCGAGTTGCGAGCCAGTTCTTCGCTCTATTGTCTCGCGACTCGAAACTCCTAGCTCCCAACTCCTTCTATGCAACGCCAGCTCGCCAAGTTTCTCACCCATCTGCATGTCGAGCGCGGCGCCTCGCCGCATACGCTCAAGAGCTACCGCGAGGACTTGGAGACCTTCGCCGACTACCTGCGTGAGGAGGACGGCAGCTGCCCCGACCCGACGACGCTGACGACTGTCGAGCTGCGTAGCTATCTGGCCGCGATGCACGATGCGGGGTATGCGAAGACCTCGATCGCGCGTAAGTTGGCGTCGCTCCGTAGCTTCTACCGTTTCGCCCAACGCGAAGGCTGGATCGACAACAATCCGGCCAAGGCGCTCCGCAACCCCCGCAAGGCACGCAAGCTGCCGCACTTTCTCTCGACCACCGAAATCGGCAAACTGCTCGGCGCCCCCGCGAGCGACAAGACCATGGGACTCCGCGATCGGGCGATCTTGGAAACCCTCTACTCCGCCGGTCTGCGGGTCAGTGAACTGGTGGATCTCAATGATGGCGACCTCGATTTTGAACAAGGGATTGTGAGGGTACGTGGCAAAGGCCGTAAGGAGCGTCTAGCTCCGCTGGGTTCGTATGCCTTGAAAGCTCTCCAAGCCTGGCTGGCGAAGCGTCAACTTGCGGCCGACGAAACCCCGGGACGCAAAGCACCGGTGTTTGTGAATCGTTTCGGCACGCGGCTCACGTCGCGCAGTGTAGGCCGCATGCTAGAAAAACACCTCAAGCAGGCGGGGCTCGACAATCGCACGAGTCCCCACACGTTGCGGCACAGCTTCGCCACGCACCTGCTCGACGGCGGTGCCGACATCCGCAGCGTCCAAGAACTCCTCGGTCACAAGAGCCTGGTCACCACACAAATCTACACGCACCTCAGCACGAGCAACCTCCGCGCCGCCTACGAGAAGGCCCATCCGCGGGCGAGGAAGTAGTGAGTGGTAAGTGGCCAGGAGCCAGTGGCCCGTATGTGGGGCTGACGCATGAAAACACTGGCTTCTGACCACTGACTACTGGCCACTACTTTTGCAAGGTTTCCCGTTTCGATTTACAGAACCTCCATTCAATTCCGAGCCCAAATCGGACTTCACACTGCTATAGCAGCGCCGCTGGTCTCAGCGTGCTACCAGGTTTTGAAAGGTTAGCCCTAACAGACCTTTCAATACCCTTCCGATATACCGATATTAGCAACGGCAAGTCCTTGCCGCTCAACAAGTTGCAATTCTCAGACGCGACGCCCAACGTGTCCGAAAATTCGTTCGTCGCAGGCAGTAGCTAGACCGATGCGATTACGATCCTAGTGGATTGGGATTAGCATTTCAGCAACTATTTTTGGGCCATTTTTAGAGCGCCGGTCGGCGAATTAGAACGGCCTTGGAAATCCTTACTCCAAGTGCGACGAGTGGATTTGATCGGACCGCTAGATCGTCTCAATATGCTGCGTTACGCTATCGCTGCACGCACCTGGTAGACTGGCTTTGATCGATTCGGCCTAAGCGACTAGCCTATACGCCAAATTCCATTCGAGTTCACCTATTGGCCTGGCACCTGATATGTTCAAACGTCTATTCAAAAGGAGAACTCCGCAGTGTCCGGTCCGTCCTGAGATCAAGAAGTGGATCGACGGACGATTTGGCTGGCTCGTAGGCGAGTTTGGGTGGGAAAGGCTCCAAAGTCGCAAGACAGTGCTGCCGGTCGATGAGTTTTTTCCGGATGTATATGAAGGATCAATCGAAGATGGCCGCGTGGTCTTCGAACGAACCTGCAAGTATATGAATTGACCCCGTCGGATTTTGAATTGCAGTTCTATACACCGCAGAGCAACGATGCTCGATTCAATCCTCGCTTCGTGAAGCCAAGCACAGACTGGGCGGGTTTCTATGCTGAACAGGACGGGGAACCAACAACGATTTGGCTGAAGACTTCACAACTCGACAATCCTCTTTCGGTTGTTGCCACATTTGCGCACGAATTGGCGCACGCGCATATTCTCGGCGAGAAACGGATGGCTGCTGATGAGGAGGATATGGAGCTGGTCACCGATTTGACGACTGTATTTTTTGGTTTGGGGATTTTCGGTGCAAACACATCCTTTCGTGAGACGCAAAGCTTCGAGCTGACTTCCTATTCATGGGAGGGGTACCTCACAACCGAAATGTGGAGCTACGCTCTCGCACTCTATGCGTGGTCTCGAGACGAACTCGAACCCGCATGGACGCGTTATCTCAGTCCCGAAGTCAAGACTCGGTTTCGTCAGGCAATGGCTTACCTTGCCGAGACCGAAGAAGTCGAATTGATTCTTCGCGAGCCAGTGGACGAGATTCCTTCCATCAAGAGTTTCGCAGCCGAGATTCCTGGTCTGACAAGTAACCAAGATGACCCGGACTTGAGCGCAGAGTCGGTCGATTCGGACGCGTCAGCAGAAGATGCCTTTACGGCAGGAGTCTTTCATTTCCAACTGGGTGAGTGGACTGAAGCCGTTGATGCGTTTACAGCCGCCTTGCAAGAACACCCAGACGACGGCGAGATTCTTGAACAACGGGCCTGGGCTTACCTCGAGCTCGGGAAAGTGGCTGAAGCCCTCTCAGATGCGGAAAACGCCGTGAAACTCAATCCCGACGATATCGAAGTCTACAGGGCGCGGGGAGTGGCCTACGCGCAAAGCGAACAGTACGGGCGAGCAATAGCTGATCTGGACAAGTACTTAAGAGAAGAGGATTATTTGGCCAACGATGGCACCAATGCAACCAGGGCATACTACTTCCGCGGCCTCGCCCATGCTGCCTCAGGTGATCACAAACAGGCCGTTACAGACTTTTCGAACGCCATTCGCTGCTATTCGAGTTGGTCGAAACCCTTCGAGGCACGCGCAGATTCCTACGCACAGCTTGGCAAGTCGAAAGAAGCGGAACGCGATCGTGCCTCGGCTTCTAGTCGCGCCGAATCAACGTAGTCTTGGTCGAAGGCAGGCAATACTCTACTGATCGGTGAAGTGAGCGGCAACTTTCAGCCCTGGGCCAAGCCCGGATCGAATCGCGATCCGCTGCAGGGGATCAATCGCACTCCCAATGGATTTGGTAGCCCGTCATCGAGTGGGGGAGCGCACTTCTCCATGGCCGACGGCTCCGTCAAGTTTCTTTCAAATGATACGGACCCCGAAGTTCTAAGAGCGCTAAGTACGCCCTCGAGTGAGAACGATTAGCTGTATGACTCGGTGATATGGCTTGTCATGAGCCGCAGTCGAAGTTCATCGGCGCTTTGATCCCCAGCGTATTCGTCCCGTAGGAAACCGCGAGAATAGCCCAGCGATTTGTCGCTGGGTAAGGGCCTCCCAATCTGTCTTCAGCCGTCCCTACCGGGACGACATTTAGCTCGCACAAATTCACACCCAGCGATGAATCGCTGGGCTAGTTTCGAATCTCCCTCCGGGAGAGGTATTTCGGCAACGTTTTGCCTCGCGGTCCGGCTGCATCTACTTCATTTTTCCACCGGCATGTAACACCTCCCACTGACCCACGCTTATCTCTACGTCCCCGGCGTTTCTGCTGAAACGCGAACATCGCTGGCGGCCGTAGTTTTTCGGATGAGCAGGCAATTCATCCGGTGCTCGTTGCACCGGCTGCGGCCGTCGGCCTTTAGCTAGGCGCTAGTTGTTAGTTGTTAGTTGCTAGTTGCTAGTTATTAGTTGTTAGGGGTTAGTGTGGTGTGCGCCAAACAACTGATAACTAGCGCCTAGCGCCTAACAACTAACAACTAATAGCTAACACCTCTCTGGCGGGTTTTCTCAGGACGGGTCACGCATGGCCTGAGAAGCCTTGGCGGCCTGACTCTGTGCTCTCCCCAGGGTCGGGCCGCTTATTTGCGCACGTTGGTAATCGCTCCTCACCCTGCAGTGCATTGATTGTCACAACGTTTACTCGGCCAACCGTCAATTTGCGATGATCAAGACTGCCTTGAACACCGTCGTATGCTTGAGCAAGATTCCTTCGACATTCACCCGCATGCGGCTGACTCTTGGCGGCCATGGCGTTCTTGGCGGTGCATCTCACGGCGGTGTCACGCTTCTGTCAAACCAGGCGCAATTTGCTGGACTTCGTTGGAGCGACCATCCATAATCAGTGGTTTGATGCATGATATGCTCGGCTTTCCGCAGCAACCGCGAATCGGAGCTTGGACACGCCGGAAACACGCATGTTCAGCGGCCCGCCCTGCCAGCCCACCACGGACAACATCCTCCCTTGAGACTCACCACCTATGGCCTCGATCCGTCGATTCCCACCGCTCACAAGAGCCGTCTTCCACGCGTTGGTCATCGCGACTGCGTTATGCTGCTGCATCAGTTCCGTCTGCCATGCCACGGTGGCTGTCCCCGCCGCTCTGTCGATCGACGCGGATTACAGGTTTGATGATCGATTTCGTCAGTCGTTTGCGTTCGGTAATGCGACCTACACCGGCACCATCTTTTCTCGCGTCGGCGTTGCCAACACCCAGACGGATACGAGTTACTCGGACGGCGACGTCACCGGTGGAAGTAATCCAATCATCGCGACGCTGACGCATCATGGCAACGGAGTTGTTGGCGGCGGTAATGGATTCGGCGGTACGACGACATTGACCAGCACGCGCGGTTTCGCCTCGTATCGCGCTGATACCGATCTCGATGGCACGGGCGGTTCGACGCCGGTCGTTATCATCAACAACTCGCTGGTGCAGGCATACGAACTATTCTTCACACTGACGTTCGACCACGAAGTGACCGCGACAGGGCCAGACGCTGTGATTCGTTCAGATCTTGATCTGGAGATTGATGGCTTCCGCGAGTTCAACACGGAACTGATCAGCGACACGTTCAACGAAAATGCCAACGTGATCGACGGTGAAATTGTCGGCGACGATGGCGGCACGCTATCACGCTCGGGAGAGTTTTCGTTCAGTATCATCGTGGACCCCGACGACTTCCGGACGGTCGGACTCGACTACACGATGGAAACACTCGACATTGAAGGCTTCACCTTCTATCGCAGAGGCATTACCGCTGGCGAAGCGAGCTACTACCTCTCGTTAGACAATATCGTTGCCGTTCCGGAAGTGGGCGCTGCGCTGCAACTTGGTTGCCTCTGCCTCGGATTGGCCGTATTCGTGAGGCAAAAGACGAGAAAGTAGGAACGCATCTGTAGCCCGACGAGGTCGCCAATCGGCAGACAAACCTCGCGGCAACCTACTGCGATGATGCGACGGAATTCTTCACGCGTTGTGCAACGCTCACCCGCGTTTCCGCATCACTTTGCCTGAGCACAACACTGTCAGCGCACCCACCAGCAAGAATGCCGACGGTTCGGGGATTGCGGTGAAGTTGATGTCGTGGAGCCGGATGAACTGCGAGGTCGGATTATCTGGGCCGGTGAACGGCAGACCGTCGTTGTTCTTGCCTGGTCTGTACTCGATGACAATCGTGTCGATAATGTCGTCGGCCGACAACGTCGCATTGCCGTCGGTCGCGTCGGAGCCGGTGGAAGGCGTATCTCCGTCGGAGCCGTACAAAGTGACGTTACTGCCGGTCGAGAACAAGTTGCCATCAGCCGAGTCATCATCGACCGAACTTCCCAGACCGCTGGCACTAAAGCCAACTTCTGATCCCAAACGGCTGCCGGTAACCACGACGATGTCTTGCCATGAGTCGATCTGAGCTTGGTCGGGCCCACTTCCACCATCAATATCGCCGATCGAGAAGCTGACGTTGGTCACCGGTTGGTCAAAGGTGATCGTCAACGTCACGAACGAATAGTTGGAGGAACTTACGCCAGACGCGTCGTTGTCGTTGAAGCGAAACTGCAACGAATCGTCGAAGCCACTGGTCCCACTGCTTATGAACGGACTGTCGAAGGGATCAGTCCCAGCGCCGGTGAGTATGTTATCAGGATCGGAGAACTCGAACGTTACGGTCGTCGCGCCCGCGTCACCGCCAGTGAACGAATTGGGACCTAAATCGTCGGGAGTCCAAGTCACGTCGGACCAATCAACAAGGTTGCCAGATGCCGGCACAACGAGTGCGCAGCACAATAGCGCGCATAAAGCGAAACGAGTCATGGGAGGTGTCCTGAGTAGTGAGAGCCTGAATACGCCGCCTAATGCGGCTGACTACGAAGACAGAATTGCGGTCAGCCGCAATCTCTAGGCTAATTGGAAACCGCACCATATAGGTAGTGTTTTGTGAAAAATAGTCAAAATGGTAGATGTGGGCATATTGAGGGCCTTGTGCTGTGGAGATCTCGATATCCATAAACTTAAATAAATAAAGGACTTAGAGAGGGTCGCCCGTAATCTCTCGCGAGTAGCTTGCAAAGATATGCCAGCCCGATGCGGGGCTTGAGTCAGCATCATTTGCCGGGGCCAGTGTCTCATCCGGCCCCAACGTCTCGCTCCGGCTGAGCTGGGCCAAGCGACCGCTCGAGAGGCTCTCACTGGGCGCACGTCTCATCGGCACAATCGTTAGCAACCTGCCTGTGACGTCGCGATGCAAAGGGAGTTTTGTTGACCCTAGGCAACCTGCGACGTATCTATTTAGACACAGTTGCAGGTAGATTCTCCCCACGGTCGAGTTTTGGCGTCGCTCCCCACGTCTGACTCTGTCGATTTGCCGCAGCTCGAATTGAAACGCAATACATACGCTGCAGCTTGCGCTGGGGAGAAGAGGGACATGCTTAAGGGATCTTTGCTGCTGGTCGACGACGACCTGCAAGTGCTGGAATCGATGGCCGATTGGCTACGTGATCAAGGCCTCGACGTCGACACCTCTGCAGGCTATGCCGATGCCCTGGAGAAGCTGGCCCATAAATCTTACGAACTGCTACTGATTGACGTCCGTCTGCAAGATGGCGACGGCTTTGATCTGCTGGAGCAAGTGCGCCGCAACTACCCGGCCAGCAATGTCGTGCTGATGACCGGCTACGGCGATGCCGACGCGGCGGTCGAGGCGCTGCGTGCCGGCGCATCAGACTATCTGACCAAGCCGCTGATCGACGATGAGCTGTTGATGGCGATCGAGCGGACCTTCTCGCAGCGCGAGGTTATCGAAGAGAACAACCAGCTCCGTAAGGAACTCGATAAGAAAAACGGCCTGGGCAACGTCGTTGGACAAGATCCACGAATGCTGAAAGTGTTCGACATGGTCGAAAGCGTGGCCGACACCAAAGCGACCGTGCTGGTCACCGGCGAGAGCGGTACCGGCAAGTCGATGATCGCGCGAGCCATCCACCGCAAGAGCGGGCGGGCCGCCAAGCCATTCATCGAAGTCGCCTGCGGAGCGCTGCCGGAGAACTTGCTCGAGAGCGAGCTGTTCGGCCACGTAGCCGGCGCTTTCACGGGCGCTACCGGCGACAAAGTCGGCAAGTTCATGCAAGCCGACGGCGGCACGATCTTTCTGGACGAGATTGGCACCGCCAGCGCCGCGATGCAGGTAAAGTTGCTGCGAGTGTTGCAGGAACTTGAATTCGAGCAAGTTGGAGGCGACAAGACCTACAAGGTCGACGTGCGCATCATTCTCGCCACGAACGAAGACCTGGCCGACGCAGTGGCCGAAGGGCGATTCCGTCAGGATTTGTACTATCGGGTCAACGTAATCAACGTCGAGCTGCCGTCATTGCGCGATCGTCGCTCTGACATTTCGCTGCTGGCGCAGAGTTTCTTGCAAGATTTGCGCGAAGACACCAACCGTCCGATTTCCGGTTTCAGCGAGGATGCCCTGGCGGCGTTGGAAAACTACGCGTGGCCGGGTAATATCCGCGAATTGCAGAACGTCGTCGAACGCGCCGTGCTGCTCGGCAAGGGGGACGTCATTTCGGCCGCCGATCTGCCGCGGGACATCACCGGTGGTCAGAGTCTCAACCTATCGCGGGTTGGCAACATGACGCTCAAGGAAGCACTGGAAGAACCCGAGCGGCAGATTATCCTTGATGTGCTCGAAGCCAACAATTGGAACCGCAACGCGACGGCCGACTCGTTAGGCGTGAATCGCACGACGCTGTACAAGAAAATGAAGCGGCTTGGTCTGGAAGACGGCAAGTACGCCAATCGCTAAGCGTCGGATCGCAATGCTCGGTCGCCACAGTCGGCAACGGCAGATCCACTCGGAGTAGTTGTGTCTCGGCGCTCTCGTGCGCCTTGGTGCAGAATTCTCAACGCCTCGTCAGCGCATAAAAAAATGCGGCCGCCCAACGGGATAGGCGACCGCAACAGGGAGGGAGGAGGTAACTCGGCGTCAGTAAGTGACCGCTGACCGACGACCGATGCTTGAAACTTTGTTTGATCCTTTCATCACTAAAGGGAGATGTCGGCAACCAATTCAGGTACTCAAGCTGTTGTTTTAGGGGTTTGAGAAAAGGGTTAGGCGGTCAACCCGACCAGACCGACGAAGCGTCCGCCGCTGGTATATTGACCACGCTGCGTGAAACGACACCAAGAGAGATCGACTTCAGCGGCAATCCGGGTTTGATTCGGACCCTCCAACACGACGAGCGCGCGACGATCGTGTAGAGGCCGTTGATGTTGAAACGTGATACCACGTTCGTCGAAATCCTTGACTTCTATCTGGCGCGAAGCGCCAGTCTGGCCCTGCTCGTCCAGCGGCAATATGTGTGCCTGGAAAGCGGGGCGTTGATTGTTCGAGCAACCGTCGGTCGCGGCAAATTCTCGATTCAGGGTCGATGTGAATTGTGCAGCCGCATCGGAGACCAGACGACGAAATTCTAATTCTTGTGCCCAAGAGCGCGAGACTTTGTGCAGCTTCATAGAGCGATCCTCTTGGATTAGCTTTGCTTCCATTCACAAGACGCAAGTCTTGCAAGCTAGGTTCATCACTCGACGCGTTCCTGAACGTTGACGTACGGCGGGATGTCTGAGATGCGTGCGTCAGGAACAGCGATGGCCACCAAGGATGGCCGGGTGCGCTTGAGGGCAATTGGCAGAGGTCGTCGAAACAGCGAAGTAGATCAATTTCATTGCGCCCAGCACATTAGAAACCTAACCGCGCAATTAACGCAAGACGAATCTCAACACCAAAAGTTGATTTTTTTCACAAGATTCTCACGAGCAGAATCAAAAACAGCGTCAAGCTTTGACAAACTGGCAAGGGTCGGGCGCTGCATGTCGAATATGCAGATTGTCTTGGCGGCCTCGCTACGCTTCGATCGGGTTGACTTTGTCCCGTGAATCGCGAACCAGTACGCGGTCGCTCCCTGGACGTTGGGGCTTTGGTCATTTGACTGTTGCCCTTATGTTGGCCCGGAACTCGGCTTTCACTACACTTGTCGCATGCCCACCAATCCGTCGAAAACGAAACTGAAGCCAGGACCTGCAGATTGGCAGCGACGCTGGTATGAGATCATTTTCGAAGCCGACACGCCGGCCGGTAAGGCGTTCGATGTGGCATTGCTGTTGGTGATTCTCAGCAGTGTGGCGGCGGTGATGCTGGAGAGCCTCGACTCCGAGCGACTCGGCCGGATCCATCCGCAGCTCAGCTCCTGGTTGTATGGCTTCGAATGGGCCGTGACCGTGCTGTTTACTCTCGAGTTCCTGGCGCGGATCGCCTGCGTGGCGAATCCGCTGCGGTACGTCGGCAGCTTTTTCGGCGTGGTCGATCTGCTCGCAGTGCTGCCGACCTATCTCAGCCTGTTCCCATCTTTTCGGGGAACCCAGGCGCTAGCGACCATCCGTACGCTGCGTCTGTTGCGGGTATTTCGCATCTTCAAAATGGGCGAGCACGTCGCCGAGTCGAACTCACTACTTTCCGCGCTAAGACGCACGTGGCCGAAGATTACGGTGTTTCTGTCGGTCATTTTTTGCGCGATCGTGATACTTGGCACAGTCATGTATCTTGTGGAGCGCAACGAAGAAAGCGGGTTCGACAACATCCCAGTGAGTATCTATTGGGCGATCGTCACGATGACGACCGTCGGCTACGGCGATATCGCCCCCACCTCAGTACTAGGTCAAACGCTGGCATCGATCATCATGCTCTTCGGCTACGCGATCATTATCGTGCCGACGGGTATCTTTAGCGCCGAGGTCCTCTCGCAGGGCGGGCAAACAAGCGGATCGCGCACTTGTCCGAGTTGTGCGCATCAAGGTCACGAACCAGCCGCCAAGTTCTGCAACCGTTGTGGACAGCAGCTGTAAGATTGTCTGTCCAGCTGATAATCAAGAATTGAAGCATCGCAAGAGAGGGAGGCCGCCGACGTCACGGGTCAGACGACCTCCCGAGCACCGAATTGGGGGTTACTTTCGTGATTCACAGCAACTCTTGCGAGGGGCGATCGCATGCTGGAAGGTCTGCAAACGCCAAGGCTGCGAATCTTCGCTGCTCTAAACACACAATGTCGTGAGTGGCACCGTAGCTTGCGAGTTTTCAAAGAATCCGAAGTAGTTTCAACAGCTACGCCAGTCACTGAGCCGACGGCTCGTGGCAACTCGGCACCTATGGTGTCGCCTTATCGTCCTGGTTCGCCGGTCTTGGTACTTCCGAAGGATCGGGAATGTAGAAGCTCGCCATCACGCGCGGCTCGTCCAGCGGTGTGACTTCGTACAGCACGAAATCTTCCAACTCCGAACGGAACAGGTTGAGTCCACTCCACCAGGACGGCTTTTCCGGCTGCGTATCACGATCGAGGCGATCGACAAAGACCAGCACCGGCTCACCGTCAACCCGGGCAAGCATCGTCGTGGTGTCCGGCGTGATGCCCTCGAGATACGACAGCCCAATCATCACGTCGCGTGCCTCGGCCTTGAGCAGCAGTGGTCGACCCTGCCGGCGCTGAAATGTGTCGGCAAATTCGGCATCGTCTTCGCAGACCCACTTCGGCTGGAAGCCCGCGTCGAGGCAGTTCTCGTAGATTTCCGCCAAGGCCAGCTCGCGATACCCCTCGTCTTCGAAGAATTGCCGATAAACCATGCCTCCCACCACGATCCAGACCAGGCACGCAGCCAACACGGTGAGCAGTGTACGTCGCCGGCTGTTCGGCTTTGCATCGACCGGCTTAGCGAGTTCCGATTTCGTTGACGCTGTTGCTTCATCAGATTGGCGATTGGCGAGGGCAAGGATATCAACCGGCGCTGGTGCCACGAACGCCCTCTCCAACGACTTATCAATTCGCTGCTGCAACTCAATTTCTCGTTGCAGGTGCTCATCGCCTGCCACTCGCTGCTCGAACTGCGCAGCTTCCTCCGGGGACATCAACCCATCGAGATACCTCTCGAGTGGCTCGTCGGCGCCGGTTGGTTGTGAGTGGTTAGGATCGGGCATTACGTCGTCGACTTATCGGGTTGGTTAGCGTGCGAGCCAAGGCGTTTGCGCAACAGTGCCTTGGAACGATGAACGTGGCTCATCGCCGTGCCTTCGGCGATCTCGAGCATCGCACCAATGTCGGCGTAGCTGAGTTGGTGTAGTGTGCGAAGCAACAAGCAGGCACGCGCGACGTCGCGCAACTCGTTCAAGGCCGACATCATCTCGTCGTCGAAAAAAGTCTGTTCGGCCGGCAGCTCCGTCGTACGACTCGGAGCGATGTCGTCGGCAGCCTGGTTTTCCGATTGCGCGTCGAGGGTTACCGGATCGACGCTACTAGTCTTTCTGCGTGTCCGCTTTCGGGAACGATTGAACGCCTGCAAGCGTACAATCTGCGACATCCACGCCAAGAAGTTGGTACCTGCCTTGAACTTGTCGAGCTGTCCTAGCGCAACAATTCCGGCATCTTGCACGACATCTTCCGCCATGTGCTTGTCGCTCAAAATCGCCGCCGCCAGCAGCCATAGGCGGTTGTAGTATTCTTGGAACTTCGCAGCAAATTGCGCAGGGCTCAGCGTTGCTGCCTCAGGCCCAGGCGCATCAGCATGTTGCGAAGGTTGGTTCATCTGGTGCTCTAGATAGCAAATGTCGCCTGGGTGCCATTGTATTGCATTCGTGCGGCTTGCCGCCAGCGGACGAGCTTCCGTAGCGACATTTCTCGGGGATTTTGGGCCCTCCGGCGATGAAACGGCCGTATGTTACGTCACCCCCAGGCCGGCGCTCCCAGGCTGGCGACCAAGCGTGTTGCGTTGGGGCGAACGAGTTTGAACGATGGAATAACCGACTACGACGAGCTCGAATATCCGTGTACATGCACGTCCTCGCCGGACTGTGTGATTTGCACCTCGCAAAGAGATAGTGCTTTGGTCATGTCGTCGATGCCCGCGCCGCCAATGGGCGAGGGGGCTCCCGCGCCGCCGAGAATCTTCGGAGCGACAAACACGTGCACCTCGTCGATAGCGCGCAGGTCGAGCAACGCGCCTAAGACCTCACTACCACCCTCGACCAAGAGATTGGTGAGCTGGCGTTTGCCGAGTTCTTCCAGCAGGGCCGTCAGCTGCTGACCGCGATGCTCTCCGCCAAGGGCGAGCACTTCGACACCGCGATCTTCCAACGATTTCCGCTTCTCTACAGATGCCTGGTCGGTCGCGGCCACCAGAAGCGGCGCCTGATCGATCGATTGCACGAGATTGCTGTCAACGGAGAGCGACGCGGTGGAGTCGAGCACGACGCGCGTCGCGGTGCGCGGGCCCGTGGGGCGCGCCGTCAGCAGTGGATTGTCGAGTGCCGCCGTTCGACGCCCCACAAGAATGGCATCGACCCGACCGCGCAATTCATGGACGAACTCTCGTGAGGTCTGACCACTAATCCACTTGCTGCTACCGGACGCGCTGGCGATCTTGCCGTCCAAGGTCATCGCCCACTTGGCGATCACCCACGGTCGCCCGGTCGTGATCAGTTTCGAGAATGGGGCGATCAACCGGCGCGAGCGCTCTTCCAGCACACCGGGCACAACTTCGATTCCCGCCTGCCGAAGCGTGGTAATCCCTTGCCCAGCAACTTTTGGATTTGGGTCTTCGCACCCAATGAACACGCGGGCCACTTTTGCTTTGATCAACGCCTGCGTGCACGGCCCGGTCTTACCTTGATGGCAGCAGGGCTCCAAGGTCACGTAGGCGTCCCCGCCGGTGGCGGCGTCGCCCGCATCACTTAGCGCTTCAACCTCTGCATGAGGTCCGCCGAAACGTTGATGATATCCGCGTCCAACGACCGCGCCCTCGCGCACGAGCACGCAGCCGACCATCGGATTCGGTTCGACGGCACCTTGGCCTTGCCGTGCAAGCTCAAGCGCTTGCGTCATAAACTTCTGATCGGCAACGTTGCCGGACATGTTCGTGCCCGTAGTCATGGGACTCAGCATGCAATGGCAGAGGCGGGCATGACCGATTCCGCCGTATCAATTCCGCAATCTTTACGGCGTCCAGATCACGGACTTCTGTTCGCCGGTCGACGTGCCGGAACTATCACTCTCGGGCGTCCAGATTTCCGAGCTTTCCACTTCAGAGGGCAGCTGTTCCAGCGGATTCGGAACAGCAGATCCGGCCGCATCTGGCGGTGCCACAAGGCCCGCCGCGTAGAGGAGTCGGTAAGTGGCCTCGGCAATGCCCGGCTCGTTGAGGTGCGACGTACGAATTTCGCCCAGCAAGCGCTGCACGCCGGGGGCGTCGCCACGCTCAATCGACAGTTCCAGTTCCATCAGCGCCCACTCACCTGTCGGGCGATTTCTTTGCTCCGACCATTGCCTTGCTCGCTCAGCCCACTCGAACGCTTGGGTCGGGTTCGGCTCCAATCGAATAAGCTGGCGATACGCCGGGGTCAGGTCCACATTGTCTGGTATTTCGGGACGCGAGACCAACTCGCGTCCGACGAGCACGGTCGCATACTTGGCTCCCATCAACACGGTACGATTGAGCAGCTCGGTCAGCTGTTCTTCCGACAGTTTAGCAAGATCAAACCGCGGTACGCGCACCAGCGGAATGTGCTCGAGATCGACGTCGCTCGGGTCGATGGTCTCCGGCACAGACAAGCCCAGCGCCGCACGAAGTTCGGCAAACAAGGGTGCCTCCTCCGGGTCGACGGCAGCTTGCTCGATTATTAGCGCGCTGGCCAGTAGTGGAATGCGGAGCGCTTCGTCGTCCTTGGAGTCCATAGGCGACTGGTTGTTCAGCGCCGCACGTGGCGATTGGGACCAACTCTCGAGAATCGCCTCGCGCCGTTGTTCGGCCAGCAGCGACTGACGGTGTTCAGCCGGTGTGTCGTTGGGCAGCCGCCAGCGCCAACTGAGTGAGTCTTCGCTGATCGACTTGTTGGCGACGACTTCTTCGTCCTTCGCCGTGCCCAGCGGATTGCCGATCACCTCAGCCAGCAACTCGAACACGCGATCGAATTCGTCACCCCGATCGGTCGTGACTTCTAACTGTGCCTCGCGGTCGGTCCTTTTGCCATACACGCTAAGAAACGCGATGACGTGGGGAATCTGATCACGCTGAATGCCGACGCCGGTACTTGGTGTCTCTCGATCGAGGAGCACGAATGAATCGCGAGGCCGATCGACTTCGTCGCCGTATTCCTCCGGGTCGATGACGTATTGCTCGACCCGCTTGTCATCGGTGAACTTCTCGACCAGTTGGTCGAGGTCGGCGATTTCGAACGTGGATCTGACCGTTTCCAACTTCGGATCTTCCAGCTCCGGGTTGACGATCTGGGCCAATGCCTCTGCCTCGATCGCGTTGTCCAGTGGCACGTCGAGTCGGGCGTACTCGTGCAGCCCGCTGGCGAAACGTCCCACGTCGCCCAGCCAGCCGCGCAGTAATGCTAGGTTATAGACCACTTCGGGAACGGGTCCGACCTCCTGGTGCAGCTCTGCGTAGAGTGCTTCTGCCTGGCGCCACAGCCCGCGCATCGAGAGCGCGGACGCGTCTTCGAATCGCTTCTGCCAATCGACATTCGCTGGGCATGGCAGCAGCTGCCACGACTCGCGCATCAGCAACGGCAAACCTGACTGAAGATTCATTCGCAGCAGCAATTCGATGCCACGATTGTCGTCCTCGGGAGAAATGGCGGCATAGAGCAGCAAGTGTGAGCGAGCGGCGACCAGCTCGCCCTGCATCAACAGCGCTTGCCCGACTGCGCCGACCGCTTCGAGCACTCGCAGTGGCATTTCCTGGTCGAGTTGTTCCAAGGCATTCTGCAGCGGACCGACTGCCTTGCGTCCACCTTCGACCGCCGCCAGCAAGATGGCCGCTTGGGCGTTGGCGGTCGGACTTAGTGGATGGGCCTCCAGAAAATCACCGATCGTGTTGCGGGCCGCATCAAACTCGTGCAACGACAACTGCAGCGAGGCTTGTAGGTCGAGCAGCGAAGCCCGCCGCGGTTGTTTCTTGAGCAGCTGCTCAACGTGCTTGAGCGCCGCGTGCGGCTGATCGCCCGCGACCATCTTTTGCACTTTCTCGATATCGGAGGCGAGATCGGAGCAACAGAATTTCAGTTTCTTACCGCTACCACATGGGCAGGGCGAATAGGGATCGATGGCCATGGCTCGTGGTGCCGGCGAAGCCGGTCCGCTGGGAGTTTCGCTCGAATCAACGCACCCATGATCGTATCACAGTCGCGTGCACTCTGCGAGCCAGCCCCAAACCCTTGCTCTGCCTGCCGTTACGATCACACCTCAGAGGGACGCACGAAATTCACCGATCAACTGCAGCAGTGCTTGCTGGGGGTCGGCAAATTTCTGGACGCCCTCGCGCATCAGCTGATCCTCGAGCTTCTGCATGTCGACGGACGACTCGATGTCGTCGATCACGGCGTTGGGCGGCAATTCGTCAATAGTGCGGCTGAAGGATTTTCCGCTGCTCTCGACTGCTTCGTTGGTTGCTGGTGGATTGGTCTGGATATCGCTGCCAACCAGTGCCTCGACGTACTTCCATGCCGGCTCGTCGGGGTTCTTGGTGCCGGTGCTGGCGAAAACAATTTCCTGGCGCAGCGGTGTCGGTTGCAGGTCCCAAAACTGTTGATTGTCTTTCCACAATTGCTTGGCGTTAAGCAATCCGACTTGACCCTGCGCCTCGGGTGATAGCTGCGGAATCTCACTGGCGGTGTAGACGTCGACCCGCGAGATAAAAATGCTGTAGACGCTCTTGAACTTCTCCAGCGAATTGAGCTGCTGCGCACCTCGCCAAATGGCGTCACGGGCTGCGCGATATTGACGCATGGTGAAAATCAACGTCACGTTCAGCGGTACACCTCGCGCGGCGAGCTCTTCCAGCGCGCCCAAGCCTGCAGGCGTCGCCGGCACTTTGATCATGCGATTCCGATGCCCGTCAGACCACTTCGTGCCCAGCTCGACGTACTGCGCAACACGCTGGTCGTGGGTCAGGGGATTATCGTGCGCCTCGAGCAGTGGATCGACCTCAAAGCTGACGTAGCCATCGTCGGCGCCGGTGTCTTCCCACACTGACAAAAACTCCTGCTGCGCGGCTGAAACCACGTGGTCAGTGAGCGCCCAAGCGGCGTCGTAGTCGGACAGGCCCTCGTCCTTGAGTAACCCCGCAAGCGCGTCGTCGTAGCGACCCGACTTGATCAAGTTGCTGATGATGATGGGATTCGATGTCGCGCCGCTGGCGCCCAAAGCACGATTGCTGGCAACCAAATCGGGGTCCACCGAGTCGAGCCATAGTTTCGTGCCAGCTTCAATGATGGATGCTAGTGGAGAAGCCATGGGACTGTCACTGCCTTGGGTCGTGGGGAGGAAGCTGCTGAAAGTGATTTTCCGTCAGCAGACCCATGCTGACCAGTCCGTCTCGGGGAATGCTTCCACTTTGGATTCCGCACTACGCACGAGTGCGATAACGCCTCATTTGGTCAAATAGGTAGTTATGGAGAAGTTTGCGGGCTGGGCGGCTGGTCCTGATTGTCCGGATTGGCACGATTTTTCCGATTTTGCCGGTTATTCCTGCATCCTGGATGTGGCAGTAGACGATTGGACCTGTGAGCGAGATTCCGGCGCTACCTGTGCCTGACTCACGGAGATGATATTAGGGAGGCTATTGCGGTGAGAAAGCTAGAAAAATCTCTGGTCTTGGGGCTGTCGCTCCTGGTCTTGCAAATGGGCCAATTCCAGTTGGCCAGCGCTCAGGAACTACTCGTCCCGCCGGCAAACGGTATTGGCAATCCGTCCGAGCTTGGGCTCCCGGGCTTCGAACGCAATCCACTAGGGTCAGGAACGCGCGAGTCGCTTCCTGAAATCGAGCTGCCCGATCCACCAGTCACGAACTCCGGTTCTGCGAACTTGATGGATTCGCGCGTGCAATTGGAACCGATTCCCGCCGGTGAACTCCAGCCGGAACTCGACCCAGGCGTCGAAGGCGAACACTACCGCATCTTTGATTATCATCCGGCGGCCCTTGAGAGCACGGGCACGTGGCTGCGTCGTGGTTTCTGGTACTCAGAAGTGGACGCGGTCCTGATGGATCGAGTGTGGCGCCGTGACAACTTCGTCTTGGGATTTCAGGACAACGAGCTGGTGGCCACACTTTTTGGCACCAACCCCGCTGGCAATGAACTGATCGTCGATGGCGGTCGATCGGGTGCGGAAGCGGCCCCGCGGCTGACGCTCGGTCGCTTCCTGTTTCGAGACGCTAAGAATCGCGATCACACGGCGGAGTTTATCGCCTACGGCGGTGGCCAATGGTCGCAGGGCGGTCGGCTCGACGCGGTGCCAGGTGGTCTTTCCAATGGCACGCTGACGGTTGGTTCGTATACCATACTGCAAGTTGCAACGAACATCGGGGCCGCGCGATTGCCTTTGGACAACGGCAACGCTTCATTCGACGGCGCGACTGCCATGGAGTATTCCTACGACAGCCGTATGAACAATTTCGAATTGAACTACCATCTCAAACAGCGCATGGGAAAAGACCGCATGGAGATGGAGCCCAGCGGCCGCTGGGTGCGGCGGGCGAAAAAATCGACGTCGTTCTCTGTGCTCGCGGGGCTTCGCTACTTCGACCTGAACGAGGACTTCGATTGGAACGCTTTCGGCATCGACGACGATAACGACGCCACCACGGCTCCCCAGACGGGTACTTATCTCGTCCGGACCGACAACGATCTGATCGGTGCCCAACTGGGCGGTTCATGGACCGTCGAACGAGCACGCTGGAGCTTGGGACTAAAGACCAAGAGTGGCATGTTCCTGAATCACACCAACGTGATTAACCGATTCGAGGTGACCGGTGGTGTGACCGAAGGCAACAACGAAATGTCAATCGACAACTTGTCGTTCATCGTCGAGGGTGGCCTGGAAAGCAAATTGCACGTGGCTCCCAATCTGTCCATCCGTTCGGGACTAGACATTATGTATGTCGGCTCCGTTGCGCTGGCTGCGGAGCAATTGAACTTCGTGCCGGTATCCACATTCATCAACGATGCGGGCTCGGCCACATATATGGGCGGCCACATCGGGTTCGAGGCCTATTGGTAGGGCTCAATCCCGGGTGCCATAAAGTCCGTCTGGCGTTAATCTTCCGATTGGGCAAGAGCGAACACGCTGGTCAGGCCGATCTAGCTAGTAAAGGCGACCCAGACTCGGGTCACCTCGTATTGCTAGCGAGTTGCACCGCTCTGCCGACATAGACTCAGGGGGCGATCCACGTTAGCCTAGAATGCTGTCAAAGCGATGATTTGGCCTCCGGGCGAGGTCCTGTGAAGGCTAACTTGTGAGCCACCCAATCTTTCCCTAGCCAACGCTGGGTCGTTCTTGTCTAACTCAGCCAACAACTCGATTAAGCAGCCTTCGTTTCTGGCACGCAAGACCTGGGGTCAGCCCAACTACTTCCTGCTAGCCATGCTTGCGGCGTTCCTGCTGGCATTCATGCCGCGCGGAGCGCGAAAGGCGGTCGAGGGCAACACCAACAAAGCGGAAGACTGGCTGCCACCCGGGTATGCCGAGTCGGTCGACCTGCGTTGGTTCCGTGACTACTTCGTCGGTGAACAGTTCGCGCTGGTTAGCTGGGACGGTTGCACACTCGGCGAGACCGAGAAGCTCGAAAAACTCTCCCGCAGTTTGATTCCTTCCCGCACGGCACTCGCCAAAGCGAAACCCGACTCAGATCTCAAGCAGCGCGCTGAATGGTACAAAAAGATCATCACCGGTCCGCAGGTGCTCGATCAACTCATGGAGTCGAGCCAAATCTCGTACACGGACGCGATCCAGCGCGTCGAGGGCGCCCTGGTTGGCCCACGCAAAGTTGACGCTAACGGAGAGAAGCTCGGCAACGAATCGCGTACCACGTGTCTGATTGTCTACCTGACCGAAGCGGCCACCAGCAACAACCGCGTGATGCGGCAATCGATCGAAAAGATCACCGAGATCGCATCGACCGAATGCGGCATCGCCCCCGAAACGATCCACATGGGGGGCCCACCGGTAGACAACATCACCATCGACATCGAAGGCGAACGGACGCTCATCCGTTTGGCAGGGCTCTCGGGAATCGTCGGATTGGCGCTGTCATATTGGTGTTTTCGCAGTGTCAAGTTGACAGGCATCGTGTTTGCCGTGGGCGTGCTGAGCGCGGGAATGAGCCTCGCGATCGTGTTTTACTTCGGCATTGCCGAGGTCATCCTCATGGGTGCGCAGCGGCTAGGCACGGTGGATGCGATTCTGATGTCCATGCCGGCGGTGGTCTACGTATTAGGCTTGTCTGGCGCGATTCACATAGTCAACTACTACCGCGATGCGCGTCGCGACACCGGCCTTCATGGCGCGGCCGAGACCGCTGTAAGGCTCGGTTGGGGTCCATGCACGCTGGCTGCGTTCACGACCGCGGTCGGACTTGGTTCGCTGTACACCAGCGACATCCTACCGATCAAGAAGTTCGGCATGTTCACGGCTGGCGCCGTGCTACTGACCGTGGCAGTGTTGTTTACGATCCTGCCGGTCTTTCTGCATCGTTTCCCTGTAAGCGATGATCTCATCAAACGTCAATCGGGCGGCCATGGCGGACGCAACGAAAGCCACTTGCCCAACTGGGCAAAGCAGATCTTCGGCTTCGTGATCGGCCGTCATGCGTTCACATTTGTGGCTTGGATTGTGGTGATGGGTGTGCTGGCGGTGGGATTCACAAAAATCGAAACCTCGGTCAGCCTGCTGAAACTGCTGGATCCAGACACCGATCTGATTCACGACTATGCCTGGCTTGAAACCAATTTGGGCAATCTCGTGCCGATGGAAATCGTATTGACGATTCCCAGCGAACACACCCGCAACGCGGATGAACGGGCCGAGGCTGAAGGTACGCCTTACCGGATGACCATGCTGGAACGGCTCAATTTGATCCGTGAAATCCAATTGCGGATGGAAGAGTTGCCTGAGATCAGCCGCGTGATGTCGGTCGCGACTTACACGCCCGAAGAGACGAACACTGGCTCGGCTAGCGCCGACCAAGCGGGTGACTTCGGTGTGAGTCAGGGCCTGGAAGAAACGCTTGGTGAACTTGAGGAGACCGGCTTCTTTCGCTTCGAAGATCAGCCGGCTGGCGAGAAGAACGTTCCCGGTCGGGAACTGTGGCGCATCAGCGCCCGCGTCGCGGCGCTGGGCGAAGACTCCGAGGGCGTGGACTACGGCGACTTCGTCTATGAGCTAAAAAAAGTCGTCGATCCGATCCTAGTCGCCTATCAGCAGCGCGACATGATTGTCAAGCAGTTGCATGCACAGGGCAAGGAACTCTACGGCTCGAAGGTTTGCATCTTATTCCGCACACGCGACGACGACACCGAACCCAAGGCGAGCACGCAAGAAGCCGTGCTGTCCAACCTGCTCAGACGCAGTGGCGTAGAACTCGTGAAGCGACAGGTCAATGTAAATGGCAACCTTCGCACCGTGCGTATACTGCCAAAATACAATCTGGCCCAACTCGACGAACGCGAGGACGATGGCGAATACCTCGACCGTGTGATCAGTTTGCTCGGCAAGCAGGACGCACTGATTTTGGTATCTGCGAGCAGCGACCCGCGTGCGCAGGACCTGGCCAAGCACTTGCCCGTGATCGACGTGACCAACGTGCCGGTGTACGAGACCTCCGCCGCCGTGCCACTGGCGACCGACAGCGGCCCGCGACCGATCCGCGCCGTCTACACCGGTATGATTCCACTGGTCTACAAAACGCAGCGACAACTGTTGGTGAGCCTCAACGAGAGCATCATGTACGCGACCGTCTTGATCGCGGTGGTGATGATGTTTGTGTTGCGTAGTCCGATGGCAGGTTTGATTTCGATGATCCCCAACGTTTTTCCGATCGTCATGATTTTCGGCGCACTGGGATGGCTGGGAATCAAAGTCGACATTGGCATCATGATGACCGCTAGCGTTGCTTTGGGCGTGGCGGTGGACGATACGGTCCACTTCCTCACGTGGTTCCGCCGTGGCGTGACGCAAGGGCTCGATCGCGTGCAGTCGGTGATGCTGGCGTACGATCGCTGCGCGACCGCAATGTTGCAAACCACCGTCATCGGTGGCCTGGGGTTGGCCGTGTTCGCCACCAGCACATTCACGCCGACTCAGCAATTCGGTTACTTGATGATTTCGATGCTCGGCGCCGCTTTGATCGGCGACCTGTTGCTCCTGCCAGCGATTCTCGCGGGACCCCTGGGAATTTTCTTTGGCGGAAAGGCTCCCGCTGCGGACTCCATCAACGACTGGAACACCGCACCGGCTGTCGAAGCGATACCCACCGATGTTCTACCCTCCAGCACCGCTGAGGACCGCCCCTCGCCAACCGGCGATGAGCAAACTCCCGAAACAGAACCGACTCAACCTGTGTTCGCCGATGACAGCGAACGGGCGTTGCTGGAAGGCCCCCATGCCGCACTGCACGCCAAACTCCGCAGTCTACGTCGGGGCGAATCGCAGCAGGATTCGGTTTCTTCCTGAGTGCGGTTTAAGCCCGGTGTGGCGGGACTCTATCGCTTTACTGCTCGCGTCATGCATAATGATGCGATGCCTCACCGCAATCTGCTTATTGTCTGGGCGACGATTGTCATTTCGTATTGCTGTTACGTGCGCGCGGAGCAGAACCCTTACGCGCGGTACGTAGCCGCAGGGTATTCCTTCATCGATCAACTGGCCCTGCAGGAACCAGCGGACCAGACGCTGTTTGAAGGTGCGATGCGTGGAATGATTGATGTGTTGCGAAGATCAGGCGACGAGCATTCGGCCTTCGTCAACGCGAAGCAACAAGATGAGTTTCGTGAAGGACTGACGCAGCAGTTCGGCGGCGTCGGCGTTCGCATTCGTTTGCTTGGCACGCCAAAACGACCCACCGTGATCGGCCGACCCACGCCCAAGTCACCTGCGGCGGCGGCCGACGTTCGCTCTGGCGATCGGATCGAGGCGATCGATGGAAAAGACACCGACTCGATGCCGATGCAAGAGGTCCTACGTCTCATGCGCGGTCCGGTGGGCGAGTCCGTTGCGCTTGTGCTCCAAAATCTGGAAGCAGAGGGCACACGCGAGGTTGAACTGAAACGTGCGATGATCACCATGGATTCGATTCTGGGTGATGTGCGAAAGGAAAACGACAGTTGGCAGTTTCGCTTATCCGGCGATTCCCGTTTGGCTTATCTACGCCTCTCCACATTCGGTGACATGACGTTCACCGAGCTATCGACAATCTTGGCCGCGCTCACCTCCGCAAACGGTAACGATCCCATCGAAGGGCTGATCCTCGATCTGCGCGACAACGCGGGAGGCGCGCTCGATGCCGCGGTCGATATCAGCGATTTGTTCCTGCGATCGGGACTAACTATCGTCACGACCCGCGGACGTGAGCAGAAGATTCGAGATCGCTTTGTGTCGACTGGCAGCGGTGGTTACACCGACCTGCCGCTGGCGATCCTAATCAATCAGAACAGTGCCAGCGCTAGCGAAATCGTGGCGGCATGCCTGCAGGACTACGATCGAGCTGTCGTCGTCGGGCAACGTTCCTATGGCAAAGGCACCGTGCAGCGCCTCATGCCAATCGAGTCTGGCCGTAGTCTGCTGAAGTTGACCTCTGCCACCTATTGGCGCCCAAGCGAGCAGAACATTCATCGCATGCCAGGCGATAGCGAGGAATCCACCTGGGGTGTACAACCGAACCCAGGCCTGGACGTCGTGCTGGACGAGGAAGAATACGTGCATTGGCGACAGTATCGCAGCCGCCGCGATGTCTTCGGCGAAGACCCCAGCGGGCCGTTGGTCGAACTCCTGGAACAGGAAGATGGCAAACTGCCCGCCGGCTTTACCGACCGATGTCTCCAGCGCGCGATCGAATACCTGCAGTTGCAGCTGACTGAAGTCGCCGAGAATTTTTCGCTGTGACGTTTGTAGCTGTCCGTTGAGATCTGATCGGCGCTAACTCTGATTCGCGCTAACTCGTGTGACAAACGCGATGCGAAGGTTGGCTGGATTCGTTACCGCCAGCCACAACACCTACGGCGCCGTTGTCGTCCATTTGCGCTTTAGTAAATGCACCTTCGCGACGCCATGCATGTAGTTGTTGTTCAGCTTGGCTGCTGCCGATTGTTGCATGTGTTTTCGTGCGAGGTCAGGCTGCTTCGACACTTCGTAATAGAGCCCCAAGTACAGGTGAGCGTACATACGGGAACGCTCGCCGCCGTCCTTTTCTGCGGCGGCTCGCACCGCCTCTGGTGAACCACGACCTGCATACAGCTCGTACACTTCGGCCATCGGCACGCGCGTGTCGCGACGTGTGTCGATCTCCAGGAGTCGTTTCCTGGCCTCTTTGACATCCTTGGCCCGCGCGATGCAGAGAAAATGCCACGCCGCGTTCTCGACGTCGTTACGGTTGACCGCCTGATGTGACTCGAAAAGGTCCTGGCCTTGGTCGAACTTTTCGGCGTAGTAGTAGCAAATTCCAAGCTGCCACAAATGAGGCTTCGCCCGCGGCTCCAGTTCGATCGCTCGCTCGAAGGACTGGACCGCCGGGTCGACCTGGCCGGCGAGGAACTCGGTTTCGCCTCGCGAAACGTAATCCGAGGCCGAGGGTGCTGGCCGCTCGGCTACCTGTGTGAAGACGATGGCGGCAACATAGCAGGCGAAGTGTGCGGACATCACGTTTCTCAGCTTCGTTCGGGTGGATTGCTGCTGACCTAGGTCGAATTGCGGACGCCACCGGGGAAATCTATACTGGTTAGTTCGCTGGTCGGAGATAGCCGCTGACCGTACGCCGTCACTCCCAGAAGTATATCCGCAAATGCCCGAACGTGCCGACCTTGTTTCCGTCGAAGATGCTGCCAAGCCCCTGTTTTTCGGCGTGGACGTGGGCGGTACCAACATCAAGCTGGGACTGGTCGACGACCAGGGACGGACAGTCGGTTACCACTCGATCCCCACCGACGTCGAGAAAGGCCCTGACGCTGCCGTCGAGCGGATCGCCGAAGGTGTCGATCACGTCTTGCAGCAGGCGGAAGCGGAGCCTGGCGATCTCGCGCGAATTGGCGTCGCGACGCCGACGGCGGACATCCAAACCGGACACATTTCCACGCCGGGCAACTTGCCCGGCTGGTGGAATTATCCGATTCGTGATCGGATTAGCGAACTCTGCGGCAGACCTGTGCGTTTTGCCAACGATGCGAACGCGGCCGCGTTTGGCGAATACTGGAGTGGTGCGGCCGCCGACTACCACAGTATGGTCATGCTCACTCTGGGAACCGGCGTGGGCGGTGGCATCATCGTCGGCGATCAGTTGATCGAAGGCGCCAATAGCCTGGGCGGCGAATGCGGACACATGCTTCTCGATCCCAGCGAAGACGCGCGGGTTGATTCGTTCGGAAAAAAAGGGTCACTGGAAGCTTACTGCGGTGCGTATTCGATTGGCGGACGAGCCAATGATGCCGTCGATGCCGGGCAGCCAAGTAGCCTCGCTTCGATTCGAGAAGCCGGGCGCGAGATTACGCCACTTGATATCGCCAAAGCGACCGAAGCTGGCGACGAACTAGCGCGTAAGGTCTTTGCCGATACCGCGCACTACCTCGGATTAGCGATTGTGACGTTCGCCCACACGATCGACCCGGAAGCGATCGTCATCGGCGGCGGAGTCGACTTTGGCGGACCCGGGCATCCGCTGGGCGAAGAGTTCCTGCAACTGATCCGCGACGCTGCCCGTCCGCGGATGCTGGCGGAATTGCGCGACAAATTGCACATCACCTTCGCCGACCTCGGCGGCGACGCGGGCTACATCGGCGCCGCGGGACTGGCGCGTTTGGAGCAGACACGAGAAACCAACATATAGATAAGGAATTGCCACTAGAAACACAAATAAGTCACAAAATGAGAGAGTTGTGATGCAGCCAGAGCGCAAACTGCGTGCAATAACGGGTATTACTGATGGAGAGGTATTCAAGTTATGTGATCAGATTCGAGAAATCGGTTTCGCGTTACACAAGTTTCTCGGTCCAGGTTTTCGGGAGAAGATCTACGAACGTGGGATGGCCCATCGCCTAACGAAGGCGGGTTTGCGTGTCACGGTACAGCCTCGCGTAGAAGTCTTCGACCAGGACGATACACTGCTTGCTGAGGACCAGCTCGACTTGGTGGTGAATGATATTCTGATTATCGAACTAAAGGCGGCCCGCGCGATTCACGATGACCATATCTCGCAGTTGCTGGGATATCTCAGAGCGACAAACTTTCGGCATGGCTTGCTGATGAACTTTGGTGCTGCGAAATTCCAGGTCAAGAAGTACGTGTTCTAACGACGAACATATGTTTCTCAACTAACCGATGGTTTTGTGCTGTTTGTGTTTTTCGTGGCCAACAACTAATGATCCAACCTAAGTTCATACGAAATTTCTCCATCGTCGCGCATATCGACCATGGTAAGAGCACTTTGGCCGATCGGCTCATGGAGCGCACTGGTACCGTCAGCGAGCGCGAGATGAAGCAGCAATTGCTCGACGACATGGATTTGGAGCGGCAGCGCGGGATCACGATCAAAGCCCGTGCCGTGACGATGCGCTACGAGCACCAGGGTGACACCTACGAGCTGAATCTGATCGATACGCCAGGACATGTTGACTTTCAGTACGAGGTATCACGCTCGCTCGCATGTTGCGAGGGCGCGGTGCTGCTGGTCGATGCATTCCAGGGCGTCGAAGCACAGACGGTCGCCAACGCCTACGCCGCGATGGAACACGACCTGACGATCGTACCAGTGATGAACAAGATCGACTTGGTGCATGCTCGCCCGGACGAAGTCCGCGAGGAAATGGAACAAACTCTGGCGGTCGAGCCCGAGGAAGTGCTCGGCTGCAGCGCCAAGACAGGCGTCGGCTGCGAGGACGTGCTGTCCGCCATCATCGATCGTGTACCCGCACCCGAAGGTGATCCCAAATCGACATTGCAGGCGATGGTATTCGATGCCCACTACGACGAGTTTCGCGGCGCGATCACTTATATCCGTGTGATGAATGGCACCGTGAAGAAAGGTCAGAAAATCAAATTCTTGCAGCAAGGCACGACGCACGAGATTGTCGAGCTGGGGCATTTCACGCCGCTGCGAACGGCCGCCAACCAACTCTCCGCCGGTCAGGTCGGTTACCTCATTTGCAATATCAAGTCGTTGGGGCACGTCCACATCGGCGATACGATCAGCATCGTCGGCGACGATCCGGCCGAAGTCTTACCAGGTTACGAAGAACCCAAACGGATGGTGTTTTGCGGACTCTATCCTTCGGACGGCCAGGACTTCAAACAACTGCGCGATGCGCTCGACAAGCTGCAGATCAACGACCCGAGCTTTGAGTTCCAACCAGAAACGAGCGATGCCCTCGGCTTCGGCTTTCGGTGCGGATTTCTGGGGCTGCTGCATATGGAGATCGTGCAGCAGCGACTCGAGCAGGAGGCTGACATCGATCTGGTGCAAACCGCGCCCAACGTCACGTACGAAGTGGTAACCAAGAGCGGCGAAACGCTCGAAATCCACACCCCGCAAGATGTGCCCGATGGGGGCGATATCGAGGAATTTCGTCAGCCGATCGTGCGTGCCAACTTCGTCGTGCCGACCGACTATATCGGCGGCATCATGAAGCTCTGCGCCGACCGTCGCGGCACATACATCCGTACTGAGTATCTCTCGCCGACTCGAGCGATGTTGGTCTACGATGTGGCGTTGGCCGAGATCATCTACGACATGCACGACAAGCTCAAGACGATTACGCGCGGCTACGGCACGATGGATTACGAACTGTTGGGTTACGAGCCCGGCCAACTCGTACGGATGGACATCCTCGTCAAGAACGAACGCGTCGACGCCCTGTCGATCGTTTGCGACAAGCGCGACGCGGAACAGCGCGGACGAGCCGTGATCAAAAAGCTCAAAAAGGAAATCCCCCGGCATATGTTCGAGGTGGCGCTGCAGGCTGCCATCGGTACACGCATCATCGCTCGCGAGAC
The DNA here is from genome assembly GCA_965228965.1 of Bythopirellula sp. Taxonomy (GTDB): domain Bacteria; phylum Planctomycetota; class Planctomycetia; order Pirellulales; family Lacipirellulaceae; genus Bythopirellula. Next base: position 1,094,647 of record OZ245849.1, on the reverse strand, counting down.
CATCTCCGCGATGCGCAAGAACGTCACCGCCAAGTGCTACGGCGGCGACATCAGCCGCAAACGGAAATTGTGGGAAAAGCAGAAGGAAGGCAAGAAACGCATGAAGTCGATCGGCTCGGTCGACATTCCACAGAAGGCGTTCTTGGCCGTCCTCGAGACGGGCGAAGAAGACAACAAGAAGAAATAGGCGACCCTCAGTTTCGCCACAACAGCACGATCGCAGCGATGACTACCACGACAACTGCTGCCACGATCGCCAGCTTGTTTGTTTTCGAAGTCCGGGCCACCATGGAATCTGACGGTGCCTGAAGCCGCTGCGTTAGATTAGGTTTTGTTTGTTCAATTGAACTGTCCGACGGGTCGTCTGACGCTTCCGTAGGGCTAGATTCCGAATCCTCGTTGCCTGCGAGAATCCGCTCCAGTTGCTCGGCGAGCACGCCGGCGTTTTCAGGCCGATCGTCCGGACGCTTTTCTAGCATCGCGTCGACCACATCGGCAACGGCCTTCGGACAATCGGCGACCAGCACATCCAGTCTTGCCGGCGCCGACTCGAGGTGCTGATCGAAAATCGTTGCGAAGTCAGGTCCTTCAAACGGTACGCGCCCGGCGATCATCTCAAACAGGATGCAACCCAACGCGTAGATATCCAATCGCCCGTCGATGTCCGACTCGCCGGTGATCTGCTCGGGGGGCATATATTTCCACGTTCCGACCGTTTGTCCTTCGGCGGTGAGTCGCGAATTACTTAGGTCTCTGGCCAGGCCGAGATCGCCCAGTTTCACGAGCCCATCTTCCGCCAAATACAAGTTCGCGGGCTTCAGGTCGCGGTGCACACAATCGCGCTCGTGTGCGTGCGACAGCGCGTAGCACACCTGGACGGCTACTTCCACCGCTTCGCGCCAGGGCAGTTGAAATCGCTCCAGCAGCACTTCCTTGAGATTGCCACACTCCACCAGTTCCATCGCGCAGTAAATGCGGCCTTCGTGGAGGCCCGCCTCGTAGATCTTCACAATGTTCCGGTCATCGCAACGCTTGAGCATGGCCACTTCGCGGACGAAGCGGTTCTGCACCTCCGGTTCCATGCCCTTCGTATCGTGCAGAAACTTGATCGCCACGCGTTGGCCGGTTTCTTGGTGCGTGCCTGCGTAGACGGCTCCGAAGCCGCCCGTGCCGAGGCATTCGCCGAGCAGGTACGGACCGATAAGTTCGCCGGTGGATGTCATCTTGATCGTGTTCTCGTTCTCGAATTCGCCTGCGAGCATTGTAGCATCGCGGCAGGCGCTGAACACGGTCGCGCAACGATCCCCTGAGATGGCACACGTTCTGCCAATTTGGCGAGAGCATGGGTCCCTAGCGGACCCTGGCCGAAGTCAGATCTGATTGCGAATAGGGCCCAATTCTGGGCATCGCATCCGGCATGCGCACCACGATTGATGCGCATGCCATTGGCCTTCTGAGTAGCCGACTTGCCCGTCGGCTACTTCCGGCGGCGGATTGCAGTCCCACAGCCGAGAATCGCGACCGCTGCGATCGCCAAACTCGTCGGCTCTGGTATCGTTGCTCCACCGAGCGGCGCTGGCAGATTCTCCAGGCGAACCGCATCGAGAGCAGCAAGATCGAGCGCCGAACCGTAGATCCGCACGTCATCGATGAAGCCTTCCAATGAGGTATTGGCACCTGGCGCGGCCTCGGTCTTGCCAACGTAGAAAATGCCATTGGTGGGCTCAATTTTGAACGGTGCCAGCCCAGCAAATACGTCTCCCAACTGGCTGGCCGCAACGTCTTCGGTGCCGGTGTAGAAGACTAGGTCGCCGCTGCTGGCATCAAAAGTTGTGGCCACGAAGAGCCATTGCTGCGCGAACCCTTCGATATCGACGGACTGTCCAAAGTCGAACACGGGCTCGTCTTGATCATCGAGTCCCCCAATGAACATGCCCAACCGAAAATCGTCGGCAGATTGCTCACCGTCAACTGGGGCATTGATGTTGAGAGAAAAACCAGCAAAGTCACCGCGCGGCCCGGGGGGGCCACCGAACGTCTGTTGCCAAAGCAAGTAGTCTTCGCCTTCGGCCAGCTGGTTGTTGTTCGCATCCCCGGTCGAGTTGTCCGCCGCCATGCCATAGTTGTTCTGCCAAATTTCAAGGTCGGCACCATCCACCAAGTTGCTGTCATCGAAGTCGGCGTCCGGTGGATTGTTCACGCCTTGAAGCGCGGCGATCCGATCGTTGCCGATCGCATCCTCCAAATTGAGCCAGGCGGTGATGGTGATTGACTCGAGTCCATCGAAGCTTGACACGTCCGTTGCCTGGAGGTAGGCGTCGTTACCCGTCGATCCGAGAAAGAGGTCTGCTGCGCCGGTCGAAGCACCGCCAGGGGTGTTGGACGTTCGCGTCGCGCCACCCAAGAAGATGCCGTTCTCCGCCGGCGCTTGTCCAGCATCAATGGCATCCTGATCCCCCGTGTCGGATTCGTCAAAGTTCCATTGCAACAGCGGCTGGCCCACCGCCAGGTTTGTGATCATCAACAATGAGCAACTAGCCAATACGACACCACGAACAAGTGAGCGATTCATCAGTAGGACCTCCAGCATCTAAGATTACGGCTTGCATTAGTCAAAGCGCGGTCGACTCACTGCTTACACCAGCTTGCGAGCATGGCCGCATCACGGCAGTACGACGGTGGCCAACAAAGTCTGCCCTCGCGCGGTCACGTCCCAACGCTCAAAGGTGTGTGCCGGCCTGCCATCACAACACGCTGTTGAGCCACGGTTGGCCAGAACCGCGAACCTTGTCAGAAGCCACTGCCAACTCTTGCCAATTTGACCTATCGGCGCAACGAAAGCAATCAATTTTCTGCGTTTCGGTTGAGTTCTTTCGGCAAGATGCACGGAGCGACCTCGATCACTCCACGGATGCGACGTGTGACGCAAAAAGGCGCGAACGAGATGCGCGTAATCGAGATTTATCGGCCGAGCACAAGCCGTCATGGGTACACAAGTGCACCTGTCAGTCGCTCGGTGACTAAGTCAGATCGCCGGCTTGAGAAACCTGATTTCTCGGGCAGCCGTAGGGCGGTTCGACAAATATGCGAATTAGTGTTATCGCATCATTCGCGATGTTCGACGCGCCGTGCGGTGATTGGCAGGGTGGACGTCGTCTGCTAGTTAGGCGCTCATCCGATGGTCACCGTTGTTAGCTGCTGACCTGGGGGTACTGAGCCAGCGTATTACCGGATCAATCTCATTCGATGCGGACGGTATTTGGACGCCCTGCAGCAGCATTCCGGCCGTTGTGACCGGACGCCAAAAATGGTAAAATTCGTGCTACTGATTATGTCGGCCGCGACCCTTGTTTCGCGGCCTTTTTTGCTTGTTTCGCCCGTGCGAAGGGAAGCTCACCGTGTCGACCGATTCGTCCGATCCGCAGAACCCCGCAGATGACAACAACGAGAATGGGCCCGAAGACGCCATCGCCGCCCGCTTGATCGATTTGCCGATCGAGGACGAGCTGAAGGACAGCTATCTGACCTACGCGATGAGCGTGATCGTCAGCCGCGCGCTTCCCGACGTACGCGACGGGCTGAAGCCGTCGCAGCGGCGGATTCTGGTCGCGATGAACGATCTGAATCTGTCGCCTGGAGCGGCGCGCGTTAAGTGTGCCAAAATCTCAGGTGATACCAGCGGTAACTACCATCCACACGGCGAGTCGGTTATCTATCCAACGCTCGTGCGCATGGCGCAAGAATGGAACATGCGTCACATTCTTGTCGACAAGCAAGGCAATTTCGGCTCGATCGCGGGGCTGCCGCCGGCGGCCATGCGATACACCGAAGCGCGATTGTCGCAGACTGCTGCGCTGATGTTGGAGGACTTGAAGCTCGACACGGTGGATTTCGTTCCGACGTATGACGAACGCCATAGCGAGCCCACCGTCCTACCGGCCAAGTTCCCCAACCTGCTGGTCAACGGCGCGAACGGCATCGCCGTGGGCATGGCCACGAGCATTCCACCGCACAACTTGGGCGAAGTCTGCAAAGGTGTCATCGCGCTGATCGATAACCCTGAGATCAGCATCCCAGAGTTGATGGAGCACATCCCCGGACCCGATTTCCCAACCGGTGGTATTATCTGTGGACGGTCTGGTGTGCTGAAAGGTTACAGCACAGGCCGGAGCACTGTCGTCGTTCGCGCTCGTACGAGTGTCGAAGAGAAGGGCAACAAGACACGCATCATCATCCACGAGATTCCGTTCCAGCAGGCGCGCGACCGTGTTGAGGAGCGTATCGCCCAACTCGCCCAAGACGGCAAGATCCCCGGCATTTCGGGGACCAGCAACGAAAGCGATCTCAAAGAGCCCGTACGGCTGATCCTCACTCTCAAGCGCGACGCCGATCCCGACGTGGTGTTGAATCAGCTCTACAAGTATTCGCCGCTACAAGAGTCGTTCTCGATCATCTTCCTGGCGCTGGTCGACGGCAAGCCGCGGGTGCTCAATCTCAAGGAGATGCTCGAAGAATTCGTGCGACATCGTGTGACGGTGATCCGTCGGCGCACGCTGTTCCTGCTCGCCAAGGCCCGCAAGCGCAAGCACACCGTCCAGGGCTTACTGCTCGCACACGCTAACATCGACGAAGTGATCCGCGTGATTCGTGCATCCAAGACGCAACCGGAAGCCAAGCAGGCGTTGATGCAAATTAAGACGCCCGGCGCACTGCTCAAGCGTGCCCTGGGTGACAAAGGCTACGCCCAGTTCCAAGACGAACGTGGCGTGGCCGAAGAGTACTCGCTCACACCGGTACAGGCCGATGCAATTCTGAGAATGACGCTCGGCCAGTTGGTCAATCTCGAGCAAGAAAAGCTCGCCGACGAGCATGCCGCCTTGATGGAGGAGATCGACAAATACAACACGATCCTCTCCGACCAGGCCAACATCTACGCCATCATCCGCGAAGACTGCGAACTACTGATCGCCAAGCACGCCGATCCGCGGCGCACGGAAATCTCCGGCGAAGAAATCGGCGATGTCGACCTGGAAGACCTGATCGAAGAAGAACAGATGGTCGTGTCGATCTCGCACAACGGCTATGTCAAACGCACGCCTTCTAGCGTTTATCGCGCCCAACGCCGCGGCGGCAAGGGCATCAAAGGCACCAAGACCGACGACGACGATCCGGTCGAGCATCTGTTTGTGACCAGCACGCACGACTATCTGCTGTTCTTCACCAACAAGGGTAAAGTCTATTGGCAAAAGGTCTATAACCTTCCGCAACTCTCGCGCGAGGCCAAAGGCCGCGCCGTCGTCAATCTGCTGAACCTCGCCGAAGGCGAGCAGATTACCGACTGCCGCGCCATTCGCGACTTCGATTTGCCCGACCACTCGCTAGTGATGGCCACGCGCAACGGACTGGTGAAAAAGACGTTGCTCAAAGCCTATAGCCGACCGATGAAGACCGGCATTATCGCCATCAAGCTCAAAGACGACGACGAGCTGGTCGACGTCGTGGTGACCAAACCGGGCGACGAACTCGTGCTGGCCACCGCCAGCGGCATGGCCATCCGCTTCAACGAAGCCGACGCTCGCCCGATGGGTCGCAACACGAGCGGCGTGAAAGGTATCAATCTCTCCAAGGGCGACAAACTGGTGGGCATGGTCGTTGCCGATCCCGAGGCCTCACTACTTACCGCCTGTCAGAACGGCTACGGCAAACGCACACCCTTTGGCCCAAACGCAGCCGAGGCGGGTGAGCCCGCGGCAACGGAAGGCGAAGACGACAGCACTAGCAGCAGCTTCCGTTACCGGACCCAAAACCGCGGCGGCAAGGGCCTCCGCGACATCAAAACCACCGACCGCAACGGCCCGGTGATCGGAATTGTCCGCGTCGACACCGACGATGAGCTGATGATGATGACCGCGCGCGGCAAGATCCAGCGCGTCAAAGTGAGCGACCTCAACGAAATCGGCCGCAACACCCAAGGCGTGCGCATCATGAGCCTCGACGACGGCGATACATTGGCCGCGGTGGTTCGCGTGCCTCCGGAGGAGGACGAAGGTAACGGCACGGTTTCGGAAGCCGCTGAGACTGACGCTCCCGATGAAAACCCCACGGTCGAGCCGACGGACGAGACCTCCGATGATTCGGAGACCTAGTGCTCGGTTATAATTGAACCATGCACGAGACCATCGCCACGGCCAAGAATCGGCAGAAGAAGCTTCCCGCCCTGTGGATTGCGATCGGGGCGGTGGTGGTGTTTTTTCTGTTGTTTCTGTACCAGCTGGTTGGCCCAGATCCACCGATCGTGGTTTCCAAGGAGACCACCTTCATTACCGAGCCGCTGCGTGAGGATGGCCTGCCTGACTATCGCGCATATCTTCTCAAGCAGTCTTCCGATGGAGTCACGCACGAGAACAACGCGGCTGTCCTGCTGTGGCAGGCAATGTGGCCCGGCGGCCTTGCGAAAGAGCACTGGTCGCCTATGTGCTCCGCTTTAGGGTTGAGCACGATTCCCGCAAACGGGATGGTGGAGCCATCCGACGATAAAGCGACACTGATTGCGCTCAAGGAGGACCAACGTGCCGCTGGCATTTTGAATCTCTCTGAGGTTGAGGAGAAGGAAAAGTTTAGGGGCTACGGCGGAATAAGTCCCAACGAAGTCTATATAGCGGAGATTATTGACTTGGCCACGGATCGTCCTTGGTCCAGTAAACAGTTCCCCGCCCTGGCGAAGTGGATCACCAAGAACGAACCCCACCTAGAACTGCTGATCGAAGCTTCCCAGCGCCCGCGATACTACTCGGTTCCACCGAATGAACTCGACAATAGCAGCGATCATCCACTATTCGCAACCTTGCTACCTGACGTGCAACTGATGCGTGGTGCGATGCGGTGTTTGCTTACGAGGGCAATGTGGCACCTGGGAGAAAGCCGCCCTGAAGCAGCCTGGCGAGACCTGCTTGCTTGTCATCGTCTGTCTCGGCTGGTTGCCGAATCCCCATTCGTTGTCGGGCAATTGGTTGCCATTGCCATTAGCGGCATTACCTGCCAACAGACGCAAGTATTCTTGGACGAGGCACATCTCACTCCGGAGCAGGCGCGGGCAATTTTACTTTCCCTCCAGCAACTCAAGCCCCCCTCAGACTGCGTTGCCTGTATGCACGAGGGAGAGCGTTGCGCTTTCTTGGATATGGCGTTGAGTCTTGCGCGGGGTGACGCGGGGCTCAATGACTTTTCATTCGGTGAACATTCTGAAATGCTACAGTCTTTAGACCATGCACGTATTGATTGGAACGAATCATTGCGCATGGGCAACAAGCACTACGATGCGCTTATCTCGGCAGCGGAACTACCCAAACGTGGCGAAAGACTGACTGACATTGAGGCTATCGATGTTCATCTCATGCATATCGCCAGCGAGGGCCAGGATCCTTCGGAGTTGCTGGGCAGCGTATTCAGCGGTTCTTCTCGTAGTCGCAAGGTAGGTAAGATTCTCATCGGGCTCATGCTACCTTCGCTCTCGGCGGCCATGTCTGCGGAAGATCGCGGAGCTACTCAACTCGAACTCACTCGCCTCGCCGCCGCGCTGGCGGTCTATCGTGCTGAGCAGGGCGAGTATCCCGAGCAACTCGCTGATCTCGTGCCAGGGGTGATTCCCGAGCTTCCGGTGGAACTTTATTCGGAGATGCCGTTTCTCTATCAGAAGAAGGACGATGGCGGTTACCTGCTGTATAGTGTGTTTGAAAACGGAATCGACGATGGTGGCACAAACACTGATAAGTCGATCTTGAAAGGCGAGTGGAAGGACGTCGATCCGGAATACGGCATCGCTGACCGCGATACCGCCGATCTTGTGATTCGTATGCCTGTGCCGAAGTTCGAGTATCCTGAGCCGCCGACCAAAGACGACCTCTAAGGCGCATCCCAGTTACTCCGTCCTCCTGCTTCCGAGGCTTGCCTAGGGGTGAGGCTTGCTCTCCAATAACGGTTCGAAGGAGCCAGTTAGCTGCAGTAGGACTTTGTTGATGCCACCAACCCTCTCCCCCGCCACGGCCGAATCGGTCGCCAACGAGGTCACCAAGCTCCTCGCCGACTTTCAGCCTGACGGCTCGTCGACGCTGGAGGTCGACGTGCAGCAAGCGATTCATCTCGCGCGGCGGCTGCAGCAGCGGGCCAATGCGTTGCAGACCACCGCTGAGCGGCGGCAGCAGGCGGAGCTCGATCGGATGATTCAGTCGCCCGGCGACAAGGCGACCCTCATGCAGCTGACCGATCAGGCTTTTCGCTCGCGCCTGCCGCATCGCGCGGCCGATCAGCTGATCCACATTCTCGACGTGCAGGGCGTGCCACGGTTCTTTAGCGCGCTCGATCGCACGTTGCTCAAGGGCTTCCAGTCGTTTGGTGGTTACCTGCCAGGCGTGGCGATGCCGATGGTCAAGGAGAAGATGCAGCAAGAGACCGCCAACGTCGTCTTGCCCGCCGAGGAGGAGCATCTGCGCGAGTATCTCCGCGAACGGTGGGACGAAGGCGTACGGATGAACGTCAACTATCTCGGCGAAGCCCTGCTGGGCGAACGCGAAGCCGAGCGACGACTGAAGGCGTACCTGCAGGCGTTGCAGCGACCGGAGATCGAGGTGATCTCGGTCAAAATCTCGACCGTCTATTCTCAGATTTCCACGCTCGCCCGCGAGCACACGATTGACGTGCTCAGTGATCGCCTCGAGTTGCTCTATCGCGCTGCCGCCAAAAACACCTTCCAGCGCCGCGACGGCACCGAGGTGCCGAAGTTCGTCTACCTCGACATGGAGGAGTACCGCGACAAAGAGCTCACCGCCGAGGTCTTCATCCGCACGCTCGGCCGCGAGGGCTTGCAGCACGTCCGCGCCGGCATCGCGTTGCAGGCCTATGTACCGGATTCCTTTTTGACGCAACAGCGGATCACCGAGTGGGCGCGCGAGCGCGTCGCGGCGGACGGTGCCCCTGTGACGATCCGCCTCGTCAAAGGCGCGAACATGGAAATGGAACGCGTCGAAGCCAGCCTCGCCGGTTGGCCACAGGCCCCCTATCAGGAAAAAATCGAGACTGACGCCAACTTCAAACGGATGCTGCGTTACGGCATGCAGCCGGAAAACCTGGCCGCAGCGAAACTGGGCATCGCATCGCATAACCTGTTCTCGCTCGCCTACGGACTGGTGCTCGCTTCCAAGCAGAATGCGATGTCGGACGTGCAATTCGAAATGCTCGAAGGCATGGCCAGTCATCAACGCCGAGCCCTGTTCGAACTGTCGCAGAACATGTTGCTCTACGCGCCCGCGTGTCGACAGGAAGATTTCATCAACGCGATCGGGTACCTGGTGCGACGGCTTGATGAGAACACCGGCGAGGAAAACTTCCTCCGCCACGCCTTTCGCCTGGAAGTCGACAGCGAAGATTGGAACGGGCTGCAGACAACCTTCACCGACTCGTTCGCGCGGATGGAAACCGTGCCGTCCAAGTCGCGACGGAGGACCAAAGCGGAACGTGGAAAGCGGAAAGCGGCTACCGCGATCCCAGATAGTTCCGCTTTCCCCCCTCCGCTTTCCGCTTTCGCGAACCAGCCCGACACGGATTGGTCGCTTACTGAAAATAGCCAGTGGGGCGCCGACCTCGTCCAACGCTGGGCCGATCGGTGCGACGCGCAAGCTGCTGACGTGCCGCTGGTGATCTGCGGCCAGCAGCGCGGCACTGGCGACATATGCGAGTCGATCGACCCTTCGCGCCCGGGCAGCGTCGTCGCGCGCTACCGTCAGGCGATCGCAGCTGACGTCGACGAAGTGATTGCCTGTGCGCTTGCCGATCGCGACGAGTGGCGCGGGCGCTCGTATGCGGAGCGAGCGAAGGTTCTGTTCCGCGTCGCCGATCGCATCAACGGGCAGCGCAGCGATCTGATGGGCGCGATGCTCGCCGAAGGAGGTAAGACGCTGCTGCAGTCGGACCCCGAGGTTTCCGAGGCGGTCGACTTCTGTCGGTTCTACGCGCAGACGGCTTGCGAGTTTGACACGCTCGCCGGCATTCAAGCGGCTGGGCAGGGCGTGGTCGTAGTCGTTTCTCCCTGGAACTTCCCGCTGGCGATTCCTTGCGGCGGCATCGCCGCGGCCTTGGCGGCAGGCAACACGGTGATCCTCAAGCCAGCGTCCGACACAGTGCTGGTCGCATATCGATTGTGTCAGTGCTTCTGGCAAGCGGGTGTACCGAAGACGGCGCTGCAGTTCATGCCCTGCAGCGGCGCGACGGTGGGCCAGCAGTTGGTGTCGCATCCCGAAGTCAACACCGTCATTCTCACCGGCGGCACCGAGACGGCCCTGCGAATGCTCGACGCGCAGCCGTCGATGAACCTGCTGGCCGAAACGGGCGGCAAGAACGCGACGATCGTCACGGCGCTTGCCGATCGCGATCTGGCGATTAAGAACGTCATCTATTCGGCCTTCGGACACAGCGGCCAAAAGTGCTCGGCCACGTCCCTGCTGATTCTCGAAGAGGAAGTCTACCACGACGAAGGTTTCCGTGCCGCGTTTTGCGACGCCGTGGAGAGCCAGCACGTCGGTAGCGCCTGGCAACTTCACACCAAGGTCGGTCCACTCATTCGTCCACCCGGTGGCGACCTGGAGCGGTCGCTCAAGGAACTGGAAACGGGCGAGTCGTGGGCCGTTATGCCGCAACTGCATGTTGACGATAATCCTCATCTGGTAAGTCCTGGAGTCAAATGGGGCGTCCAGCCCAATAGCTTTACGCACTGCACGGAGTTCTTCGGGCCGCTGCTGGGCGTGATGCCCGCGCGCGACTTGCACGAAGCGATCGATCTGGTGAACGCGACCGGCTACGGACTCACCTCGGGGCTGGAGAGCCTCGACGATCGCGAGCAACAGCTGTGGCAAGACGGCATCCGAGCCGGCAACCTGTACATCAATCGCCCCACGACCGGCGCGATCGTCTTGCGGCAGCCGTTTGGTGGCATGGGCAGAAGCGCCGTCGGCCCGGGCATCAAAGCTGGCGGCCCCAACTACGTCGCCCAACTCATGCACTTCACCGACACGCCTGAGTACAGCGATGCAATCCGTCACACCGACGACCTCGGCGACACCGGGCTCGACGAATTTTGCGCCGCCCTGCGCCAGCAGGACGGACTGCCACCCGACGAGTTAGAGCACCTGGTCGATGCGATCCAAAGCTACGAACACTGGATGGCCGCCGAGTTCGAACCGCGTCACGACCATTTCCGCCTCGTGGGCGAAGACAACTATCGCCGCTACCTGCCGATCAAGGAAGTTCGCGTTCGCTACCACGAGCGCGATTCGTTGTTCGAGTTGTTCGCCCGCGTGATTGCCTCACGAACTGCCGGATGCCACACCGTGGTGAGCAGCCCGCCGGGTATTGAAAGCGAGTTGCTCGCCGCATTGGAACTACTCACACTCGACTGGGCCGCCCGCATCGAGTTCGTCGCGGAGACCGACGAGCAGCTCGCCGAAGTCGTCGCCGCCTATCAACAAGGCCGCGTCCGCTTCGCCGCGCCCGACCGCGTCCCAGCAAACGTCCGCGCGGTCGCCGCGCAGCGCGGCACCTACCTGGCCGACAAACCCGTCTCGCCGCACGGACGGATCGAGTTGCTGTGGTACTTCCAGGAGCAAAGCCTCACGCACGTCTATCACCGCTACGGCAATCTGGGCAAGCGAACCAACGAATCCCGCGCCCCAGTGCTCTGAACCGCGACTGCTGAGCAGTTTTGAAAGGTTTCCCGTTTCGATTTACAAAACCTCCTCTCCTTTTCTCACTCGAAATCAGCTTTCGCCCTGCTATAGCAGCACGGCCGGCATCAACACGTGCTCACGTTTTGAAAGGTTGGCACTTTCAGACCTTTCATAACCTCTCAGATCACCAGGCAATTCCGGCTGCAAGCCCTTAGCACCCAACGACTTGCAATTTACGAACACGAGCCCCAAAGTGTCCGAAAATTTGCCTGCCTCGCGCAACGGCGACACCGATGCAAGTAGAATCCTAGTGCATTTGGATTACGATTTCAGCAACGAATTTTAGGCCAGTTCAGCAAACGCAGAAGGTGCCTCGGCCGATGAAGCTGAGTGGAGTTGGCGATCTGCCGTCTCTGCTTCGGTCCTTTCGACCTTTGAGGTTCGAGGTCTCCCTATTCTCTCGGAACGCGTCCCACGCCATCCATATAGGTCTTGAGAATATTTGGTGCTTTTGCCAGTTTGCACTGGCAACAGTACGATATGCGAGTGGCTTTATGACGGCTACAGACCTGATGTGTGAGCTAACAATCCTGATGCAGTTTCCCCTTAAAAGACTGTTCTTAGTGCAAACGATTCTAGCCCTTGGATTGGTTGCGTATCTGACTAGCACAACAATCGGCAAGACATCTGCGGTGGTGATGTTCGTTGCACCATTCGTTGTGACAGCGTTACTTGCTCTTGTCGGTTTTGCCGAAAAAACCTCCGCATTGCTAGTAGCTTCTCTGAGTGCTTTCGCCTTTTTGGCAGTCTGCTACTGCTACTATTACTACGAAATTAGAGTTCGCTTGCCGAGAGAGGGTGGTGTGTCGAGTGATGCTTTGGCTGACCTTTTTCTGTCACTTCCTATCACTCTTCCACTTGTGATGACTCTAAGCGTAATACTAGCATCCAAAGCGACACAAAGCCGTAAACGCTAGGCCTGCGTACCCGTAAGTTGAACGACGACAGTTTGGATATCTCGGAATGCTTTCTCTTTAGATGCTGTATGGCGGTTATCTCCGAACTCTTGATAATCGACGTGAATTAAATGGGGTTCCGATTCGACACCAATGAAATGTTTGCAAGTCGAAATGTGCGTCTCAAGGTGATTTCTAGATTCATTTGCTTCACCCGGTCCAAAGTCACCTTCGCCTCGCGAGGTTAGGATTACTAACGCCTTGCCTCTAAGGATAGGTTCGATGGGTTGTTCTCCACGAGAGAGGTCGAACGTGAAAGTCTTGTTCACCCGAATCACTTGGTCGAACCATGCCTTGAGAGCCGCTGGCATTCCGTAGTTATACATCGGTGTCGCCATCACGATGACATCTGCTTGGACAAGCTCTGCGATAAGCTCATCGGACGGTGCAAGAAGGGCTCGCTGAGCTGAAGTCAGATCTTCTTCTTTCACTCCAAAAACAGTGGCTATCCAATCCTCGGTCACAAATGGAGGTGGCGAGTCGGCAAAGTCACGAGTGATCACCGTTGCGTCGGGTTGCCTCTCTAACCACTCTCGAAGGAAAGCGGCAGATAGCTCCCGCGTTATCGAGCGGGCCTTGCGAGCACTGCTTTGAATTTCAAGTATCGTCGTATTTTTTGTCTTTTCCTTTTCCATGTTACTCAGACGCGGGCAGCAAGCACCCCCTTACTTACATTGTCAGAAAGAGCCCTGTTGGAAGACAACCTGGGCTCCTTATGTGTTGTGAAATCTCCCCAGAACAAGATTCTTGGGAGACCTAATCGTCATACCAGTGAAACGCTGAGGCAGCTTGGCACCTAACCGATTACACCAGAGAAGAGTCCCTTCGACGCTGGAAACTGGATTCCGAAAAAACTGCACTAGCCGATGAAGCCTGTGCAGCTTGGGCAAGGCGACTACAATAGTGTTTCCGTAACGCAAGACTATCAAATATCCATGCGTCGTCCGCAAGTGTTTTCTCTTGATCGGTCATCTCCCAAATTCAAGTCGTGAATCGCTCGTGCCCTCAGTGTGAAGCTCCGCTCAGTAGCGTCTGGCGGTACGGCGACTTCGAGATGGGGCGTTGCCTTCGGTGTGGCGAAATGCCGCTGGCGACTGTGTGTGAGGCTCCACAGGCGGGGGTAGAGGTTGAGACCGAGTTCGAAGCCCTTGCAGTAAATGACGGAAGTAACGATTTTCTACTTCGCCTTTCGCGACTAGTTCCCGAGTACAACGTGGTTCAGTTGAGGAAGATGGAAGTAGTCAGAGCTGGCCGCCGAATTGTGCCTCTGGGTGTTCGGACAGATACCGTCGACCTTCCCAGGTTTATGGGGAGAGTAGAGGCGTTACGCCTCACTATTGAGCTTCACCCAGTAAATGAAGTTTCAGGCTCGTGATTCGGCCACTCCGTTGGTTCGTTTGTGCGTTCAGCGTGAAAAGCCGAGCACAGCTAGAGCGAAAGAGTTCTACGGCGCTTACTACAATGAAACTGCGCAGCTAATTCGTCAACTCAAGCAGTTTCTTCTGCTGACGGTGGGCGTCACGAAGTGCAAATACAAACAGTTGCTCCAAGTTGGCACTTGGCAAGCGGAGAAAAAATACCTCGACCGATGAAGCTGAACGCATTTTGCGAATCCCAGAATCTGCCGCAGCTTGTCATACTGGTTGCACGAAGCGATTGACGAGAGTCGCAGCAGTCCGCGCCACCAACAGGTCATCTAGTGCAAGTCTTGACCCGCTCTGGTGGCCATCGCGTGCCACATGCTGAGCTCGATCGTGTCGCTGACGAACTCAACATGGCCATCGACGAAGGCTATCTGTACGCCACCAGGATGTTGGCTTCGAGCTGGGTTTCGGTAGGGGCCACGCGTACTAGTGAAGTTATCGGTGCATGGGAACTCAATACTGCTGGGGTCGGCGACGATCGCCACGTCAAAGTCGTGCCCACACCACTCAGAAGAGTCAACCGTTGTGTGTTCGGTGGGGACTGGGATTTGGTTTGGCGTGACGCGGTGGTTGTAAAAACTAGTTCCCAGATACAGTACCCCTCGGCCATCGTTTCCTCCACCAAACAGTCGGACCTCGCCAAGCATTGCAGTTTGACTAGTTCCATCAATGATCCGCCGCAATTCCACACCTTTGTTTACCCGACCCAAAACTAATTGAAACGGACCACGGGACTCGGGAGGGATTCCTGAAACAGTTCTGGTTTGTCTGCCACTGCCAACCTGCACAGAACTGCCGCTCTCGCGTGCGTCGTCCCATATTTGGTACCAGTCCTCCGTGCCGAAGTTGGCCAGATAGTTTCCGTGGGTCCAGTCAGCCGAGTCGCCTCCGCTCCACCATTCCCCCGGTCCAAGATCCGACGGACAGAGATGGATGTCGAGTTGCGTGTATTGCCACGCAAAGGACGGATCGCGCTGTTTGCCGTTTGCGACGTAGGCCCCCCAAGACGGTCGATCAAAATCAATCGCCCCAAAGATTGATGCTTGCTCAATAAAAGGAAGTGTGTACGACGCCCACGTGTGCCACACATCGGAATTTACGTTTGTGTTGCCTGCCGGTAAGGCCCCCATTTGGCTCTCATGGTTCAGGCAAGCAAGCGCGAGTTGACGCATGTGGTTGGCGCACTGTGTTCTTCTGCCAGATTCGCGGGCTGCCTGGATTGCGGGAAGCAGCAAGGCAACTAAGGTACCAATGATGGCGATCACAACGAGCAACTCGACGAGTGTGAATGCTTTCTTCGACGGATGGAATCCCATATTGATACGCCCTCTCACTAGTGAAAAGTTGCTCGATCCGCGGCAAACCTATTCGATGCACCAGCCGCTGAATATTCATTGTCCTCACAATGAATCTGTGCCAACATTTTTCGGTATTATCAGCTACACGCGGTCCGTATTTTAGTACCCCCGCTACGTGGAAGGCACCTCCTCTTCCACATCATCGGGAGCCGATCTCCGTTGGAACCATTTCATTTCACCGTGCATCCGATCTACCGCGAAAAACAAACTCCCAAATCCACGTCGGCGAGTATATCTTTATCGCATTTGGGGGATTTGGCTACATGAGTCCGGCGCAAAACGCTGGGGCAGCCTCGGTCTTATCAAGCTTCGGACACCAAGCACAGTTGGCTCAGGGGGTAAAGTGGACTGAGCCTACGACGCGTCTGCGTGCCATTCCGCAGTAAGAAACGGACAAGACTCCGATTTTGGCCATTTTCGAACAATTCCGCTAGAATGCCGGTTTGTTCAGTTTCTGGCGTCGAGCAGATTCACCGACGTACGCTAGTGGAATTGCTAATTGCAGTCGATGTGTCCCATACACAGTAAAAAAGAAGTGCCTTAGTTGCCCAGTCTGATAGACGAGTAGGTCGGCTACCTATCGCTTGGTATCATGGGAGGAAATCAGCCAGTTCGGTGGAGTGGCTATTGATGAATAGCACAATGTTTAATAAAGAAAAAACACAGTTCAGCTTGCGAACTTTGCTTGTTTCGACCGGACTATTGTCCATCTCATTAGCCTTCCTGACTGTTGCTATTCGAGTACCGAGCAATGCGATTGCGTTTCTAGCCTCAGTAGTCATTGTATTAAGCTTGTTAAGCACTGCCGCTACTTCCATCTTGCGGGCAAAGAGTCCCCAAGGCACGTTATTGCTAGGAATCCTTTTCGCAACTATAGCTGGAATCGCTTGCTCATTTTTCGTAATCGCATTTGAATGGCACGGCGAGGATAATCCTTCGTGGCGTCCCGCTCACCCCTGGCCCGCTGAAGACTGGCTCTATATTGCAACTGCCATTGCACGTTGTGGGCTGCTCGGTAGTGTTATTGGATACACTGTTGTTGCAGTATTGGTAGTGACAATCAGCGACTTACGTTGTTTCGCAAAGCAGCGGATTGTTCATGCGGTTGCAGGTTGTCAATTTATCGCCCTAATAATCCTATGGTGGCCAGTGTTGCCTACATATTTGGAAACCTGGTCGGTCAACAGACTAATCTTTGCTATCGAAGCTGCGAATACCGACGAGATCGAGATTTCGACTAGAGTTGATAGTGTTCAGTTTTGGCGAGCAGAGCGCGAAGCGGTGTCAATTCTCCCTTATCGTGCCCTCGAAGGTGAAAATGTACATGTTCGCCTCTGTGCGTTGGAAGCCCTCAAGCTGATGAAAGACACCGCAACAGAAATGGGAATCCTTGAACACACTCTAATAGAAATGCAAAAGGATGCTAATAAATCTGTTCGTGAAGCTGCATCGAGAATTCACACGATACTCGGGCGATGAGAGGACCAAGAACCTTAAGGGAAACCTAGGTAGTTTCAATAAAGCACCAAATCCAAGTGGCAAGCAATTGCAATATCATCTTCTTAATGACAGAAAATAGCTGTCTTAAGAAAATGATGGTCACGTTGGCCGAGAAGTGAAATTGCACATTGGTAACATGCGGAGCCGTGCCATTCCGACGCCAGAAACGGACGCTCGCTAATCTTCATAAGCGTGAAACTCTAAGGCAGTCTCGGTCGGATCAAGTTTTGGATACTAAGCACACATGGCTTGAATACATGAAACATCGGCACGTAGGCGGATCTTGGCCCTGAAACGAAGCCGACGACATAGGCATCAGCTGTAGTTCGGTATACGACCGCTGTGACTTGTGAACTCGACCTCTTTACAGCTCGATGGAACGGGCCATGCACTCACTTGAGAATACGGCGGCGCGTCAGCTCGGGAGAACCTCGACGTCCATGAATCCTCCGCTAGCGTTGTCGTCGGTTACGAACTGTGGAATGCCGTTGATGAGGTCGCAAGACTGACGATGGGTGTGGCCGGCGAAGACACCCAACAGGTTGGGTGCCGAAAAGACTTCGCGATGAAAATCCATCGTGACTTGCGTGTGGCCGGTCGCGGGCCACCGCGGGCGCCGTTCTAGTTGGTAGTTTCGATCTGTTTTCGCTCCCCAGTTTGGATTGCCACAACCGAAACCGATCTGACGACCGGCAGCATAAAGTGGAATGTGAACCGTTAGCACGAGCGGCTTGCCGGTCTGCACCTGCAATCGGAAAAACTCCAGCTGCTCGGGAAGAATTTGATAGTGCGAGTTGTCGATTGTTAGCAGGCGAACCTCGCCGACGTCATAAGCAGACATGAGCGGATGATTTCCTTGATAGAGTGGCTTCAGACGCTTGTCGATCCACGTCGCTCGCAAGTCTTCCAGCGAACCAGGCATGCCTTCGTAATGCCAGTCGTGGTTCCCTGCTACGTAGGCGTAACGTAGCTTCGAAGCGGCGAGCTTCTCGCCAACCCAATCGATCGCCGCTTCCGACGGAAAACTGAAAATATCGCCCACAAGTGCGACAAGATCGACCTTTTGTTCTTGGGCCCGTTCGAGCATTCGAACGAAGCATGCTTCGGGGTTCGTGACTTCACCCGTTTCAAAGTGTTTCGTCTGATTGTATGCGGCAGCCATGCGGCCGCTAAACTCCCGGTAAGGCTTTCCTCGTTCGTCGTCAGTGAACAGATGCGTATCGGCGACCACCAGGATTCTATGTGGTTTGCTTACTGCCGTCGTGAAGAAGCGAACTCGATTTTCGTCATGCGCGAACGAACTCCTTGTGCTGTTCGCTGCCGCGGTAGCACCGTAGGAGGACGTGGCTGCTAAGCCAAACGGGACGCCAATAGCTGCGGTAGTTGTACGAAGAAAGGAACGCCGTCTCATTGTCGTTTCCTATCGCGTGATGGAGGAGGAAGAACGTGGAATCGATTATCCTGCGCAAGTCGGATGCCGGAAATAGGGGTGGCCAGGTGAATCATCCACTCACAGGGTGAATAATTTGGCTCCAAACTGGATGGAAGACCTGTCTAACGCCCTAATTCTCGGACTTTGAATCTCGCAGCAGGTAAGTGTTGTTATACGCACTCACGGTGAACCTGCTACCCTTCAAATGGCGGGACTGATTCCGAAATCAGTAAGTCTCACTCCAGATGTTGGGTGCTGTTGCGCATGAAAAAAGCCCCGGCGACGAAGGCCGGGGCTTGTGTGCTGGGTGTTGCAACGAAGCAGGAATGATCCCTACTACGCCGGTTGCAGCTCGGCTTTGCGTTCTTCGACGATCTGCGTTTGGATGCTCGATGGCACTGGGGAGTATTTGCACAGCTCCATCGAGAAGCTGCCTTGGCCTTGGGTTTGGCTCCGCAAATCGGTGGAGTAGCCGAACGTCTCGGCCAGCGGCACCTCGGCGATGATCTTGGTCGCGCCGTTTTGCGTGTCGGTCGAGACGACCATGCCGCGTTTGCTGGACACCTGACCGACCACCGAGCCCTGGAACGTCTCGGGGCATTCGATTTCCATCAGCATGATCGGCTCGAGCAAGGCGGGCTTCATGCGATTGAAATTCTCGCGGAAGCATTCTTGCGCGGTCAGCATGAACGCCATGTCGGACGAGTCGACGTCGTGGTAAGTACCATCGTCCAGGTCGATCGTCAGTCCGACCACCGGATAGCCGGCAACCGGGCCTTTCTCCATCATGTTGCGGAAACCCTTTTCGATCGCCGGGATGAAGTTCTTGGGGATGCGCCCGCCGGTGACGTTATCACGGAACAGCAGTTCGGCGCCCTCGGCTTCTTCGCGTTCCTCTTCGGTCATCGGGGCCATCTTTCCGACGATGTGACCATATTGACCAGAACCGCCGGATTGCTTCTTGCGCTTGTGATCGAATTCGTAAGGCTTGGTGCCACTCTCGCGGTAGCTGACCTTGGGGGCACCCACTTCGACCTCGACGCCGTACTCGCGCTTGATCCGCTCGATGTAGACCTCCAAGTGCAGCTCACCCATGCCGCCGATGAGCGTTTCGTTGGTCTCTTCGTCGGTGGTGACCTGGAAGGTCGGGTCTTCCTTGCGGAAACGTTGCAGGGCCTTGCCGAGTTTGTCCGCGTTGTCGCGTGACAGCGGCTGCACCGACATCTTGATCACCGGATCGGCGACGTAGATGTTTTCTAGTGTGCAGTACTTCGGCTCGCTGCAGTAGGTATCACCCGAAGCACAATCGATGCCCATGATCGCGACGATGTCGCCCGCCTCGGCCGTGTCGATTTCTTCGCGCTTATCGCTGTGCATGCGGACGATGCGGCTAAAGCGTTCCTTTTTGCCGGTACGCTGGTTGTAATACGTTTCGCCCTTGGCGATCGTGCCTTGATAGATACGTGTGTACGTAAGCTGTCCGTACTCGTCGTCGACGATCTTAAACGCCATACCGATGAACGGCTTGGTCGCGTCGGAGTCGAGGACGATCTTCTTGCTCTCGTCGGCGGGATCGGTACCGGTGTTTTCGATTTCCGGTGGCGACGGCAGATAGCGATTCACCGCGTCCAACAGCGGCTGCACGCCTTTGTTCTTGAACGCCGTGCCCAGGAAGACGGGCGTGAACTCTTGCTCAATGACCGCGTGACGGGTGATGTCGTGGATTAGCGCCTCGGGAACTTCTTCCTCCGCGAGCAGTTTTTCCATCAGGTCATCACTGTACATCGACAGCGCTTCGAGCATCTCGCCACGGGCGGTCTCGGCCTTGTCCTGCAGTTCGGCAGGAATATCTTCTTCGCGAACGGTTTCGCCATTGGCACCGTCGAAGTAGTAGGCCTTCATTGTCACCAGGTCGATCACGCCCTCAAAGTCTTCTTCCGCGCCGATCGGGTATTGCATCATGACCGCATCGGCACCCAGCTTCTCGCGCACCTGCTCGACAACCGAGAACGGATTGGCACCAGTGCGGTCCATCTTGTTGATGAACGCCAAGCGGGGAACGTGATAACGTTTCATCTGACGGTCGACGGTCATCGATTGCGATTGCACGCCACCGACCGAGCAAAGTACGAGTACGGCCCCATCGAGCACGCGGAGGCTGCGCTCCACCTCGACGGTGAAGTCGACGTGGCCCGGGGTGTCGATGAGGTTGATCTTGTGGTCTTCCCACTCCAAGCTGGTGGCGGCACTGGTGATCGTGATGCCGCGCTCCTTCTCCAACTCCATGTGGTCCATGGTCGCACCGTCTCCGCCACCGCGCACATCCTCGATCTTGTGGATGCGACCGGCGTAGAACAGGATGCGCTCGCTGAGGGTCGTTTTACCCGAGTCGATGTGCGCGGAGATGCCGATGTTTCGAACGTTTTTGAGATCCATGACTGCCTCAACCTCTGACCAACAAAATAAATCGGTGTGGAGCCGTCCTCACAACTCATCTGCGAGGATCGACGATCTAGTAAAGCCACTCCCTAAGCAAACGAATTCACGGACGGGAATGGTCGGGGCGCGGATGGCCCCGAGACAAAGAGCGACTTGCATGTCGCCCTATTTCTTGGCGGGACGATCTAGTATTCTGTCCTGATAGCTTTCTCATGGCTAGGGCAAAAGTGCGAATTCAGCGCACCTTGCGAGAACGCAAAGTCGGGTGGTAATGACCGGAAGGGTAGTCCGCGTCGCCCCACGAGTGAAGAGCGATTTTGCTCCGGAAAGTTCGTTCTGGAGTTGGTGAGCCGAGCTAATATGAAGTTTTCGCATAGAGCGTCCGGGCGTGGGACACTTGGATCGGCGTTAAGTTCTTTTCTCACAGTCAGATAGGTGCCATGGTCGAAGACCCTGTTACTACCGAGTCAAACGGCGATCAGGCCCAGCCCGTTCAGGCTCCGCTACCTGCGGGTTGGCTCTCGGAGCATCCCTGGGTGACGTTCTTGCTGCCGTTCATCGTGTTCATGGCAGCCACCAGCTTCGAGCCGACCCCGCCGCCGAAGCTTGAGGATTTGGCGGCAGTGGACGAATCCCAGAACGAAGCCGAGCCGTTCTTCGCGGAACAGAGTGAGGGGTGGATCCCGGCGATCAACTATAGCTACTACCCACACGTCTATACGGCCAAGATCGCACTGGTGCTGCTCGCAATGTGTCTGGTGTGGCCGGGCTACCGCACGTTCCCGCTGAAGGTTAGCGGCCTGAGCGTGGTTGTGGGCGTGGTCGGTGTCGTGTTTTGGATCGTGCTGTGCAAGATGCGGCTGGAACCCGCAATCATCGGGCCGATTGATCGCCTGCTCGGCAGCATTGTCGGTTTGCTGCCCGGTCTGGGAGGCAAAGAGACTCCCAGCATCGGACTGATGGCGATGTTGGGCACCGGTGAGCGGAGCGCCTTCAATCCGCTGGAGCAACTGGCGGACACGCCAATGTGGGCCTACACGTTTCTGGTGATCCGCTTCATCGGGCTGGCGTTGGTTGTGCCAGTGATCGAGGAGTTTTTTCTGCGCGGCTTCGTGATGCGGTTCCTGGTGAACGAAAAGTGGTGGCAGGTGCCCTTTGGTACCGTGACGCGCGCGGCTGTGATCGCAGGCACGGCGGTTCCGATGCTAATGCACCCTGGCGAAATGCTGGCTTCGCTGGTGTGGTTCAGCATGGTCACCTGGCTGATGATCCGCACCCGCAGCATCTGGGACTGCGTAGTCGCGCACGCGGTGACAAACTTTCTGCTCGGCGTCTACGTGGTCGCATTCGACCAATGGCAGTTGATGTGAAGACGGCTGTGGGCTATGAGCGGTGGGCTGTGAGCTTGCGCGAGTCCTCATGAGCGGGGGAAGATTAGGCCGACTTTAGTTTCTTCAACACGCCCACAACTCATAGCCTATAGCCAATGAACTCACTGATCCGTGGCTTCATACGTTGCTTGCGCGATGTCGCCGATCGGCTCGGTGCGGAACGGTTGGTTCTCTTGGTACAACTGCAGGCGTGAGAGGTAGGTGAACTTGGTGTTCTCGGGTGCCAGGTCGACTGCCTGTTGCACGGTGTCGACGGCCTCATCGAACTTGCCGGCACTGGCGAGCGCGGCGGCGAGCGTGTCGAGTGCGACGTGCCGTTCGCCGTAGCTGTATTCGAGTGCTTGCTGAGCGCCGAGGACCGCGTTTTCCGGATCTCGAAACGCCTCGTCGGGGCACGTTGCCAACAGCCAAGCGCCGTTGCGATAGGCGTGGCCGAATTCGGGATCGAGTTCGATGGTCCGAGCATAGTCGCCAAGGGCATCGCCGTACTTGCCCATGTCTGCTTGCAGGTCGCCGCGGCTGCAAATGATGTCAGGACTGTTCGGTTCGATTTCGATGGCCGCTGAGAGGTGATTCAGCGCAGTTTCCCATTCCCCCAGCATGTGATAGACGCGTCCCAGACCAACGTGGGCCGTGGCAAACTGATCGTCTAGTTCAATGGCGCGTTGGTAATCCTTGATCGCCGAGTCCAAGTCTTTCGCCTGCACATAGAGCGTCGCGCGATTGGCAAAGGCCTTGGCGTACTTGGGGTTGATTTGAATGACGGTGCTGAAGTCGTCGAAGGCTTCAGCGAACGCCCCATCTTGTGCGAACGAAACACCTCGATTGTGAAGTGCTCGCCAATGGCGTGGGTTGAATTCCAAGGCTGCTTGGAAATCAGCGTTGGCTGGTTCTTTCTCGCCGGCATCGGCCCGCAGTTGTCCACGACGGTTTAGCGACCAGGCGGCAAGCTTGCTCGCGAAGCGGCGCTGGTCGCCTTTCAACTCGTGCCGCAGCGCCTCGCTGCACCAATCGATGATGGTGGTGTACTCTTCGCTGGTCTTAGCGGTGGTGGATAACTTGTAAGCTTCGATGAGTTGCTCCTGAGGCGTCGTCGGTTGCGGTTTCGACGGTTGGGGAGCGTGAAGGACGGGCTCGTCGTGCACGGCAGCGGCAATGTCGCCGGGTTGGTCGCGTTGGGCAGTCGATGCGACAGGTTCGATCGCGCCCGCCGTCTGGACCGCGGCCGCGTGGATAACGGCGGGTTGATCAAGCGGCTTTAGTGGTTGCTGCGTAGACATGGGGCGGGCAGCGGTTGGCTTCGTGCTCAGTTGGTTTGGATCATTCACTACCTTCAAGTCACCGCGGCCTTGCGGCCGTGCCGACGGCATCGGCTGCGCCTGTGTCGTTTTCGGAGGCACGAACGTCGCGGCTTTTCTGGCGGGGGCTGGCTCGTCATCCACAATGACAATGGTGCCGCTGACCGACTTGGGTGCGTGTGGTGGCTGGCTCGGCGTGTCGTCGGTGACGAACACTGCCGAAGTCTCCGGGGCGTCCGATGCAAAGACGACTTCCGCCCCCGCCGATTGGCAGTGGCTTCCCAGCATCGCCAGCACTAGTGACCCCAAGATTAACGAGCGGGTGCGAGCAGATTGCGCGTTGCGTTTGACGTCCATGTTTCAATTGATCCGAAGAAAAGTCGACTGGGCGAATGATGAGCTAAGGGTGCTGGCGCAGAAAAATCCGCGCCTCGGTGCTTGGTATCGGCCATGACGGAGAAGTCGCTGTAATCGATTTGGTCAGAACGATCGGAAAAGCCAGCCCAGAGCGCCAGGCAGCTGCTAGCAACAGGGGCGCGATCTATTGCCTGGCTTTCGTCCACCCGAACCTTTTTCGCCCTAGAAAACCAGGGATTCCCTCAACGGCTGTCATGCTATCGGCGATGCCGTTGATCTGTTCTGTGAGGCCCTTGCCGGAGATTGCTTTGCCCGCGTTGGACGGGCACTTCGGCTCCTTAGGGTACGACGAAACCCGTTTTCACAGGAGACAGAGTCATGAGCAAATTTCCCTTCCTCCGTCGCCTCGCGCGTGCCGCACTGGCGCTGGCTGTCTGCGTTGCTAGCGCAGCGCCCCCCGCGTCGCTGAACGCCGCGACCTTCACCTACATCGGGCCAAACAATGGCTTCTGGTACACGCCTAGCAACTGGGGCAACAACCCGCCACCGTTCGCGGTGCCACCTCCGGGACCAGGAGACTTTGCGCGCATCACCAGCAACCGCGACGTGATTCTCGATGGCAATGTCAACGATCTGGGTGAGCTGTTGCTATCAAATCAGGGCGACCTGCTCACTAATGATTTCCGTCTGGAAGTCACCAACAATGGGGGCACCGCGGAAGCCAATATCGTTGGCACCGGAGTGATGGGCAACAACACTGAGCTGTTCGCCCAATCCAATGGTATTTTCGACGCGGTGCGAGCGGACATCCTGAACCTCAGCAACGGTGCGGAGTTGGATCTGATTGGTGATGCCCGCGTCAGGATCATGCGCCGATTGGATGTTGATGGGCTGAGCCTCATCAATGGCAATGGGATCATCCGTTTTGACGACGCACACAACGTCACCGGCAAGCGATTCGATAACGAGGGCGTCATCCGTCCCGACGGCAACGACCGCATTACTCTGGTCGCCGAGAGTGGCACGATCGACCTCGATGGCTCCAATGGCACCGGGGACATCGACCTATCGGCAGTCGGGTCCGAGTTGGTGGTCAACGGCCCGCTGTCCGACGCGATCAGCTCGTCCGTCGAGATGGTGCGCGATAGCTTGCTCTCCGTGAACGAAGCGTGGAGTTTCGGTTCGGCCGGCGGAGCGGTGGCGACCATCGATATTAGCGCCGGTCCCGGAACTGCGACCATCTCTGGTGGGCCGCTCACGTTTGGTGGTTATGACACGAACGGCACTTTGCTGACGGCCGCCAACTTGAATGTCAACGCGGGGACCGGCCACATTGACACCGACGTGACGTTTTGGTCAGCCACTGACGTCAACATCGCCGACGGAGCCGTCCTGGAACTTGGCAACAACGCGACCTTCCGCGGCGGAAGCTATTCCGGCGCTGGAACGTTCGTACCGGCTGCCCAAAACAACGTCCATACTCCCACGACGATCGACGTCGATACGATCGATTTCGACGCGGGCGACTGGACGATCGGCGAAGACCTCGTGCTAAACGTCGAACGACTCGACACGACCTTGACGTTCCACGGAGTCAGTCTGCTGGACAACTACTTCGATAGTCACACGATCCGCGTCGATGCAAACGACATCGGGCCGCAAGGCCGTTTGGAAGTCAACCTGGACCCGCCAGGCCTTGCTGGCCAACATTACTGGGCGCTAGGTAGTTCGGCGACGCTGGACCTAAACGGCACAAACGCGCCGTTTGCCGCCGCGCCGATGTTGGCGGGTTCGCCACTGCACATCTACGGCGATATGGATGTCCAGCGGAACGTCCGTGTGTCGGCACCACTGAACGTGCGAGAGGGCGGACAAGTCGACTTGATCGGCGCGGACGCCGAGCTGACGTTGGAAGCGGACACGCAGATGAGCGGAGGCTGGATCGTTGGTGCAGGCGATTTGCGCAGCACCAGCGCGACGCTACACGGACACGGCCACGTTGTGACGGATATCAATTTCTCGAACACTTCCGAGATTTGGGCAGACAACGGCCTGCTGCGGTTGGCCGGCAACTTGGATGACCTTGGCGCCTACATCGGCACGGCCGACAACGACGGCGTGCTGCAGATCGAGGACTCGATCTTCCACACCGACATTGTTGGCGAAGTGCGTCTTAACGGTGGTGCCTGGATCGATGGCCCCGGCATGTCGTTTGTGCAGAACGTCGGCAATGGCAGCATCCGCGGTCACGGGTCGATCAACGTCGAGAGCATCAACAACCACAGCACGATCGCTGCTGAGGGTGGCACGCTTGAGATCCATGATCGCCTTGATTGGGATGGAAGCTCTGTCGGAGCCTTGGGCAACGAAGGGGATGGCGTCCTCTCCGCTCGTCGTGGCAATCTGGTTGTCCGTCAAATGTATCAGGGCCCGTCTTTCGTTGGCACGATCGCGACTGCTCGGAATCACTCGTTTACGTACGATTCGGGTGCCGCCAACGACACGATTCTGTTTGACGATCCCACGGGCGATGACGATGCCGGCAACGACCACGGTCGACTGTACATGGTCGGCGGGGCACTCGTGACCGACCGCGTGCTGCATGAGGGCGAGTTCGTCATTCAGCAGGCACCGTCGACGATCGAGGCCACTCAGATTGTGTTCCGCAACGAAGGCTCGACGCAGATCGAATCGCAGCTGCGCTTGGCAACTAGCGGAGGGCTCCCCGGTACTTACGGCACCGTCATTTCCAGCGGGGCTTCATTTTCCGGAGCTGGCAGCCTGGTGAACACGAATTCGTCGCCGCTGGAGATCATCGAAGGTGCCGACTTGGATACCGACTTGATCAACGAAGGCGTGCTGAACATCGGGACCACGCTCAACGGTTTAGGCTGGGATAACACGGCTGGTATCGAAGTTCGTTCGTTCGAGCAAGCCGCTAGCGGTGATGTGGTGTTCGAGCTGGAAGGCACGGCCTTGGATGAATTCGATCGCCTCGACGCCAGCGATGCGGCCGTGCTCGGTGGTGATTTGTTTGTCGACATGATCAACGGCTTCTCGCCGCTGGCCGGAGAGACGTTTCAGGTCATCACTGCTGGTGGCGATGGCGTGATGGGCATGTTCGACTCGATCATCAGTTCAGGTCTCGCCGGAGATCTGTACATCGAGGCGTTGTACAATCCCAACGACGTGACGCTGCAGGTATCGACGCCTTACTCCGCCGATTTCGACATGGACGGCGACGTCGACCATGCAGATCTGGCTGCATGGCAGAATTCAAAAGAGCCCCTCGGCAGTGGCTTCAACTTCCTAGAGTGGCAACAGCAACTAGGGAGCGGAACCGGCAAGGCCGCTGTATTCAGCGCCGTGCCTGAGCCCTCGACGATCGCTCTGATGTTTGTGTCGACGGCATGCATGCTGCTTCGTCGCAGCAAGTCACCTCGTGTAGGAAAGGAGGATTGAACCCGGGTGTGAACGAAGCGTTGTGAGTGGGTGCCTCCCAAGAATTGGTGCGTTCTTGGGAGGCTTTTCTCGTTGCCATGTGCCGGCATGGTTGCTCAGCTACCGAGTCGTTTCACGAATGACCTTCAGCAGTGCTTCGGGTTTGTGCCGATCTCGGTAACCCTCGATGAACAGCGCGGCCAGCACTTTACGATCTTTGCCAATCAGGTACGTGCCCGGGTGCGGTAAGCCCTTGCGATTGTGAATGCCGTAGGCCTTGATCGTACGACTACCGGGATCCGCCAACAGTGGAAATTTCACCCCCGACGTGTCGGTGAACTTTTTCAGCACCTCCGTCGAGTCGTAGCTGATACCGACCAGCAGGGTGCGCGTGGCGGTGATCTTCGCCAAATTCTTTTGCAGTTCGACCAACTGCTTGCGGCAGAAAGGTCACCAATCGGCCGAGCGGTAAAACACCAGCGCAACGTGGTCGTGCTCCTTGAGCAAGCCGTCCAAAGTATGCTCGACCTTGTTTTGGTCCTGAAGGCGAAAGTTCGGAGCCGTCTCACCGACGGCTAGAGGCTTCTCGCGCTCCAACGGCGTTTTTTCCGTCGCAGGCGTCTCTGGCTTCGCTTCCTGCGCCCAGGCGATTCGCCCCAACAAGACATTGAGGGCGAGAACTAGAGCTATCGTGGCAAGGTGGCGCATGACATACTTCTCCAGGTGCTGATCGGTTGCAATTATAGGCCATTGTATCAGCGCGACGTCAAGCGGTAACGCACCATGCCAGCACCAGCCGATCGATTTGCGGCAGAGATCGGGCCTTGACGCCGGTCTGTGATTCGATAAATCTTCGGTTTTGCGGCGTTTCCTAGCTGAGGGTCATTTCAGTCAGTTCGTCCAAAAAACCATATAGATCCCCCCAATTATGCTGTACGAGGAACCCACGTGATGACCAAGCAGGACTCAGCCGTCGAATTCCCAGGTAACTTTCGAGTGCATGTTGCCTTGTCGGTAACCGACGTGGAGAAGTCGCAGCAGTTTTACGAACTCCTGTTGGGGACCAAACCCAGCAAAATCCGCCCTCGTTACGCGAAGTTCGAGCCAGCCGATCCGTCGGTGAATCTCACGCTTAACGAAACCGACGAAGTCGCGGTGGAAGGTGGTGCCGCCCACTTCGGCATCCAAGTGAAATCGATTGCCGAAGTCCACGCCGCGATTGAACGATTTCAATCCGCTGGCATCCAAACGATCACCGAAGAGGCAACCACTTGCTGCTACGCCGTGCAGGATAAAGTCTGGGCCGTCGATCCGGATGGGCACAAGTGGGAGGTATTCGTCGTACTGAACGCCGACGTCAAAGACGACCTCTACGCCGAAGCGGGCTGCTGCGGCCCTGATGTCGTCGGTCTCAATGCGTCCTGAATATCGACCAGGCGCAACAGCAACAGCAATAGGGGTCTGCTCGCTTGCTCATCGTGCGTTCGCACCGGGCGCAAGCTTGTCGTCGCCCTCGATCGAATGCATCAGCGCCCGCAACTCGGCGACCTTCTCGGGTTGCGCTGCTGCCAGGTTGGTTCGCTCACCGAGGTCGGCTTCGAGATCGAACAGTTCCTCGGCTTGCGGTCGAGACTCGTCAACGGCGTAGCCGTGAAAATGGGCGTCGGCTTTCAGGTACTTCCACTTGCCTTGCCGCACGCCAGCGTCGTGAAAGTAGAAGTGCTTGCGCCCCTCGTCGCGCTGGCCGAGCAACAAGTCGGTCTGGTCAATGCCGTCGATACGTCGATCGATCGGCACGGCGAATCCCGTCAGGTTCGCGAATGTCGGCAAGAAATCGATCGTCGCGAAGATCGCATCGCTCACCCGACCGGCGGGCACCTTGCCAGGCCAGCGAACAAGGCACGGAACGCGATAGCCGGCTTCGTAGCACGACCCCTTTCCGTTGCGGAGCGGACCGGCTTCTCCCCAGAAGACCGCCCCGGGTGGATGGCCCTGCTTGTTGTCGGTGTAACGCGGCTGATTCCAGGGGCCGTTGTCGCTGGTGTAGAGGATCAGCGTGTTCTCGTTGAGGCCGAGTTCCTCGATCGCATCCAACAGGCGGCCGGTCTCGAAGTCGAACTCTTCGACCACATCGCCATACAGGTCGCCGTCTGACGTGCCGCGAAAGCGATCCGAGGCATCGATGATCGTGTGCATCATCGTGTGCGCGACATACAGCACAAACGGCTTCTCGGGGTCGCGACCATTCCGCAAGTAGTCGATGGCTTTGTCGGTGTACAACTTGGTCAGACTGCCCATGTCGGTGGTGGAGCCCGCCTCTTCGTTGTTTTCATGAAAAACGACTTTGCCATCGTCGTTGGCTCCCAAGGTGCCGAAGTAGTAGTCAAACCCCTGGGCATTTGGCATACGCTCGATGATGGCTTTGCGATTCGAGACATCCCACTTCCCAATGCAGGCTGTTTGGTAGCCCGACTCACGCATCAACTCGGCGAAGGTGATCTCCGACGCCGGCATGCCCCACCCCTGACTGCGAATCGGCTGGCGCCCAGTCAACAGCGCCGACCGCGAAGGTCCGCAGACCGTCTGTGCGTAGAACGACGTGAATTGCGTCCCTTCTGCGGCCAATTGATCGAGCCGTGGTGTCTTGTTCTTTTCGTTCCCGTAACAGCCCAAGTCACCGTACCCCTGATCGTCGGTGAACACGATCAGGATGTTCGGACGGTCAGCGGCCGCAACGATTGATCCGCAAGCTGACGTCACTAGGAGCCCGCAGACGCAGGTCTGGACCGCGAACAGGAATGCCGATTTCGGATTCATAAGATGCTCCCTTCCGCGCCCGGCGCAGAATCGAGAAGATGCTTC
The DNA here is from genome assembly GCA_965228965.1 of Bythopirellula sp. Classification (GTDB taxonomy): domain Bacteria; phylum Planctomycetota; class Planctomycetia; order Pirellulales; family Lacipirellulaceae; genus Bythopirellula. Next base: position 1,064,415 of record OZ245849.1, on the reverse strand, counting down.
GTAAGATGACTAGCTTGAGCGAGCAACTAGCTTAGCAGATTTAGTATTAGCGTGCCGCGGACCCGCTTAATTGCAAATTACGGCCAGCAAGATCGGCATATTCCATCCAGGGTGACCTGGCATCATCAATAAAGTGCTCCCAGTTTCAATTTCCGCACAGCAACGCAGTGAAAGATCGCAGCGATCGACCAAAATCATAGGTAACAATTGTAGGATGGCTTCTTGTGCTCGGATTCGTGGAGCAGAAGCCATTGCGCCGTCGCTGGCGATGTTTCGTCGTAACACAGGCCGTCATGTTCGTTTCCAAAGACAGTCAAGCGCACAGCCATTTTCGACTGGCAGCAGGAAGGCTCTTCTTCCAGGTTGTCCTATGCTGCTGTTGCGCGCTGCTGACGGTCCAACCGGTCGCAGCTCAGGGCGATCTCTCCGTGATGGCGTCCGATACTTCGAGCCCGCGCGACACGCTGAGAAGCTTTATCAACGCCTGCAACGCGGTCTACAAGATCATCGAGACCGAGAAGTATCTCAACCCTGAAAGTCCCGAGCATCGCGCGATCGCGTATCGGGTTCTGGACTGCCTGGACATTAGCGAACTACCCGCGTACGCGCGCGAAGAGCAAGCTGCGGAGATTGCTGTTTGCATCAAAGAAATCCTCGATCGGGTGCAGCTTCCCGAATGGGACGAGATTCCTGATATCGAAGAGATCCAAGCCGCGGGCGGCTACGAAATGCTGTCGCGATGGAGGATTCCCGACACACGGATCACCATCGCGCGCATCGAAGAAGGCGCTCAGAAGCACGAGTATCTGTTTAGCGCTGGGACGGCCAACCGCGCCGTGTCCTACTACGAGAGTGTGAAATCCCAGCCGTATCGGCAGACGGGCCCCGAGATCTCTGCGGGGTTTTATGAGTGGTACATGTCCTCCCCGCGCAATCCGTACTTAGCCGAGTTCGTGGACGGTCTGCCGGACTGGCTGAAGCATGGACGCAGCATGGGCCTGGCGCGGTGGAAATGGCCGCTACTGATTCTGGCAACCGCAGTGGCCGTGGTTTCCATGACGCTTCTCTACTGGCTGTATTTGAGAATCACTGCCAGTATGGAGCGAACGCGGCTGTTCAGGTATTGGCTGACGTTGACTCTCCCGATACTAGCGGTCTGTGTCCCATTGCTGTTCATGAATGTGGTTCACAGGAAGATTGGGATCTTTGGTACGCCTCTGTATGTACTGGACTATATCTCGATCTTCGTCAGCATCGGTGCCGGGGTGGTGCTGATCTTTGCGACGGTCACAAGAATTGCCGAGACGGTGATTGCCTCGCCGCGTATCAGTCCCTTTGGGTTGAATGCCCAATTGATCCGCGTCCTCGCTAAGCTCGTTGCCTTTGCCGGCGTCACGGCGTTGATCCTCTACGGTGGACAATACTTGGGGATTCCTGTGGGAACGCTGCTGGCAAGTGCCGGAATCGGTGGTCTGGCGCTAGCGCTCGGCTCCCAGGACACGCTGAAGGATCTGTTTGGCACCGTCTCGTTGATGGCGGACAAACCGTTCCGTGTCGGCGAGCGCATCATCCTCGGCAAATACGACGGCGTCGTGGAAGACATCGGCTTGCGATCAACCAAGTTGCGGCTCCTCAATGGGCACTTGGTGACTCTGCCCAACGATCAACTGGCTCGATCGCAGATCGAAAATGTTGGGCGACGACCCTACATCCGACGCATCGCCGATATCCAACTCCCGCTAGATACACCGCGATCCTCAATCGAGCAGGCGATCGCCAGCATTCGCTCTGTGTTGGGAGAGCACGAGGGGATGGATCCTGAGTACCCACCGCGGGTTTACTTCACCGACTACCTTCCCACGGCGTTCAATATCAAAGTGATTTACTGGTACTATCCTCCCAACTACTGGGACTACCTTGCGATGAGCGAGAAGGTCAATCTCGCCATCTTCCGCGCCTTTGAAGAGCAGGGCATTCAATTCTCCTTGCCATCCAGAGTGGCCCACACTTCCGTGGACAGCGTAGAGAAGCCGGTCGAGGTCAGGATGCTGGATTCAAATCGCGACTGAACGGTTCGTCCGTGCAGCACGGTCACCTGGTAGCCTTGAACCGAGCTGATTCAGCTAGTCGCCAGACGGAGATTCGAATTGCCGAGTTGCAGCGGCGGCGCAAGTCGCCGACTGTTTCCTGCTTCTTGCAACCCCCGTACGCTACCGACAGCAGCAACCGCTGCAACCTAGCACTTCGAGATTGATGCCAAGGAAGTAGCCAGACTGGGTCGAAATAAAGGCCGGATCGGAGAGCGGCACTTCCGTCATCGGATGATTGATGAACGGCATATCGGAGATGTATTTGAAGTTCACCCCGGGGCGAAGGACCATGCCGCGTACTCTCGCGTCCAGCCGCAGGCCCAAGTCGACCGTGACAGCGAACTCGTCAATCTCATCGACGATTGTATCCGCGTCGATGACCGTACCGACGGCGTTCCGTAGAAAGCTCTGACCTTCGTACTCGGCGTTCATGTTAAAGAAGCCCACGCCGAAATCCAGAATCCAGTCGCGTCCGTGCAGGCGGCGGTTCAAGGAACCACGCACTTCGCCACCTAGATAGTTGGTGTCGAGGTCTTCCACGTACTGGCCGCTGCCACTGATGTCGAACTGTGCGTTCATCACGAACTCTTGTTCAAACTCCAGATGGCTGAAACCGAATCCCAAATCTAGCGATCGGTTGCTGTCGCCGTGGAGCCAGAACGTTTCGCCGAGGCCCACGTACTGGCTGTTGTAGAGCACATCGCTTCCCAGCGTGAACGTAGCGTTCTCGCCCGCGGCCGTTTGCACGCGTCCGATCCCGTCGAGCGAGGCGAACCATACCGAACCGGGCGTTGGATCGGCAAACGTCGCCGAGGAACTCATGTCGCCGATGCCGGCGAGCGCGAGGTCGTATTCAATCCGTGTGCTGGAACCAGGACGACGGTAGAATCCGCTGAGCCCCAGCTTGGTGCCTAAATCGGTCTGATCATCACGAAAGAGATCCGGTTGCTGCACGATGCCGCCCTGTACGATCGATCCGGCGGTGTAGTCGGGCATGAAGGGAATCCAGAACCCGGCGTCGAGGTCGATTTCGTATTCGGCGCGGGCTTGATTGCCAGTGATTGCAAGCGCAAGAGTGACCGTGATCAGCAGTCCGAGCTGAGTTCGCAGAATTCGCACGACGATTGCCCTCCATGTGCAAGTAATGAGTCGCGTGTTGAATGTGCATCGGAAAGTAGTCGTGCCCTCGGCTAGCGTTCTGCCCGTTGATGCGAATGTTAGGGCTGTGCCTGAACTAACGAACAACGGCGTTGTGACGATCCGCACGATTATGCGGGAGATCGAGAGTGCTCCCAGCCTGCGCCACGGTAGCTGCCGCAGTGCTAGCACGCGTACGGTCACTCGTATTGCCGGTGACTGCGCATATTTTGTATACGCTTACCCCGAACGAGGGATTTCACACCGCCTGCAATTGGTTGGCCGTTAGGTGTTGGGCTTCATCAGGACTCAAAAGTGATGCTTCGAATTGGTGCTACTTGTTTCTTGATTGCAGCGAGTGTGCAAGCGGCGCTCACGCCGCCGTTCGCGCGGGCAGAGCAGCCTCCGCCGGTCATGGCACCGCCGTCCGCAGCGTTGGCGACTGCTGCGCCTGCGGCATTCGAGATTCTGCAGTCGTCGACGCCGGCCGCGCCCGAGTACGGCAAACTGCTGGAAGCGGTGCCACCCGCTGCACCAGATGCTGCTCCGACCGATGGCAAGGTCATCGAAGACTCCAACGTGCTTCCCGTCGCGGCCGGTGGAGTTTCGATCGCGCAAGCGCCCAAGTGGTATCACTTTGCCTACTGGTTTGGTCCCACCCCGTGGGACATCGGTTTTGAGCTGGGTATCAACGGCGCCGAGGGGATCAACGAAGCGCTAAGCTTTCGCACCGGTGGGCATCTCAAACGCGAAACCGAGAACTGGAAGTTTGATACGACCCTGGTCTACAACAAGAACACTGCCAACGGCGTGGAAACCCAGAACAATGCCCTGCTCGACGTGAGAATCGACCGACTCTTAGGCGATTCGCCCTGGTCGCTCTATTTCCTCAATCAAGAACTCTACGACGAGTTTCAGGCGTACGATCTGCGTGTGTCGGGTAATACGGGTATCGGCTATCAGTTTATTGATTGGGAGCACCTCGATCTGGTGGGACGGTTTGGTGCTGGTGCGTCTCGCGAATTCGGAGGACCCGATGACAACACCGCCTACGAAGCGTTATTCGGTTTGGAGTATGATCATGAGCTGACCAAAACGCAGCGGTTGTACGCCAAGGCAGACTACTTCCCCGAATGGGAAGATTTCAGTCGGTACCGGGTGGTCACCGACATCGGCTGGGAGATCGATCTCGACAAACCGGGGAACATGAGCCTCAAGTTCTCAATCATCGATCGCTACGACAGCACGCCCAACGGAGTTGATCCCAACGAGATCAATTACGCGGTACTGCTGATTTGGGGCATTTGAGTCGTACGCGACTGGCAGTTGGAGTTCTCGTTAGTTAGCATAGTGCTCAACCGCTGGTGAGAAAGATGCCGGCGTCAGGCAGCTTTCCCTCCGGCGGCACGATTGGTTTATGCACGATTCGACACTCGAACTACTTCAACAGACCCTGCGTCGGGAAATGCCAATCACCGCAGCCATGGGAATCGAGGTCGTCTCGTGGCAAGACGAGCGGCTCACGATGCGGATGCCGCTGGAGCCCAATCGCAACCATCAGTACTCCGCCTTCGCCGGCAGCTTGAATGCCCTTTGCACGATTGTTGGCTGGGGGACGATCTTTCTGATGTTGCAGCAGGAATCACTCGCCGGAAATATCGTCATCCGCCGTGGCAAGATTCGCTACCTGCGGCCGGTGCGAGCGCCCGAATTCCTGGCTACGGGGCTGCCGATCGAGTCTGACGATCGACGCTACTTCTTCGACCTCCTGCGCAGCAAAGGCAATACGAAACTCGACCTGTCGGTGGAGATCTCCGACGAACAAGGCCCTTATGTCCGCTTCCAAGGGTCTTACGTCGTGCAGGATTGATCTCTGCTGGTTCAGCTAACGAACCCTGGTCCGGTGATTGCTTGGCCGCGTGCGCCAGCTAAATCTTGCGTCGCACGTCACAGCGACATGATCCGAGAGCGCCCCTTCTGGAACTCGCTCGTCGAGCATCGGCAGTGTGGCCGCGCTCAGTGGAGTCAGCTGCGATCGGCCTGTTCCTTTTGGCAACGAGAAGAAGATGTAGTCAATGCGTCGACCACCATCTCTCGCGACCGCATCACTGGTGCCGGCGGGTCCGTACTGTCGGATCGTCTCGACGTCTAACAAACTGCGGCCTTGGTAGACCAAGGTACGTCGTAGTCGATGGTAGGGAGTGTCGCGCGACACGTACTGCTGGGCCTCACCCTCCAGCGCCTCGACATTGAAGTCTCCCATCGCGATCAGCGGGATGTCGCGCGAGGCATGCTGGGCAATGAAAGCAGATAACTCCTGAATTTGTTTCGCTCTCGCATCTTCGGAACGACTTTCTAAGTGCGTAAGAAAACAATCGAGTCGCGCGTCGGGATCCTCTCCGATTCGCAACCGCGCGTGCAGCGCACCTTTGGCTGCGAAACCGTCTGCCTTGAACCCCGAGTTGATGAAACGTGAGGCATGCGAATAGGTAATCGTGTGTGTCTGTTCGATCGGCCAGCGACTCACCAACACCAGCCCGCTACCGATAAGGTGCCTGCCAGAGCGCTGCGGACCCCATGCGATAGCCAGTGGTACTTCCGAACTAGTCTGCAGTGAGTTCAAAAGCGCTAATGTGTGATCGTGATCGAAAGCTTCGCTAATGCCAATCAGATCGAAAGGAGCTAGTCGCGCTCCGATTGCGGTGGCGCGATACCCAGAAGCTCCGCACTTGCCAGCAACGTGAGCCGCCACTTCAGGCAGCAAGTGCACGTTGTAAGACACCACCCGAACCGGAACGGCCACATCGTGAGCACGCCCCAGGCTCGCTGCGTGCAATGCCAGCACGACAGCGCCGAGAATTCGGATTCGACCGAATTCGCTGAGGCCGAAACTCGAAGATTTGGTTTGGATCATCATTCCACCACCTGTACGACGTACGTCCGCTGCATGACATGATCGACATCGGGCCTCTTGTCGCAGCAGTTGGTTTCGCAGCGAGAGCGCGAACATCTTGCAGTGCCAAATTGGCAGCTCGACGAGCCATGATCTCGGTCGCGGCCAAATTGGCACCTGCCAATATGGCAAAACCGGTGTCTGCCCTAATTCTCGTCGTGATCGCAAGTGATTAATATGAAAGCACTTATATCTTTCCAATTGGCCAAACTCTTCGAATGGCACACAGGCTGCAATAGAGGGAAGACGTGCTCCGCGAGCGCTGAAGAGGCACTCAGCCTAGGAGTCCAAGACCGAATTAGGCTTCATGTTTCATTGAGAAGGAGGAATAGACCATGAGTCACTGCACCCCAAAAAATCGCCTGCAAGACTTTGTTCCGAGCAACTGGAACGAGTTTGATTCGTTGCTGAATCAAGTTCTCGCTCCGACGGTCGCGCGCACCGTGCGTGGGATCCGCGCTCCGCTAAGCGTTTGGGAAGCCGACGATGCGTATCACGTCGAGTTGGATCTGCCCGGCGTATCGAAAGAGGATATCGAGTTGACGTTTGAGCAGGGGACACTGCAAATCGTCGCCGATCGCACGGCCCCCGAAGGGGAACGCAAAGGTCTGCACGAAGAGCGTGTCTATGGCAAGGTAACGCGTTCGCTCAGCTTGTCTGAGTCGGTCGATCCCGACAGCATCGCCGCTGAATTGACCAACGGTGTCCTGCATGTCACGGTCGCGAAGGTGCCCGAGGTGCAACCCAAGCGGATTGACATCAACTAAATGCCAGCCTGCTGCGTGTAGTTCATGACGAAGGGCCGCGTTTCGACGCGGCCCTTTTTTCGTAGTCCGCCGCTGCGATTGACTGACTGGATGCTAGCGATCATTGGCAGATCTTCTCGGCCGACCAACGTTCAAGATTAGGCAATCGTTGCAACCGGCAAAGTCTACCGATAAGTACCCCAATCTGGGCCGGACCTTACCCGCAACTTATGCATTCCCAAGCAAGCACACCGGTCGGACGACCGATCTAATAACAGTCGATCTCGCGAAGTCTGGCCGTTTGGCTACCTGCCGAAACAGATTTTTGCACGACTTTCGCACCGGGCAGGAGGCCCAAACTGATGCAGTGGGAGCGCAGGAGACCGCTGTGGCCCAGGGTCACCGCTCTGGGGCTACTCTTAGCGCTTGCGCTAGTCGCTCCGCGCAGTTGGCAGTCCGTTGACACAGAAGACTCGGTGGACTCGCCCCCAGTTGTCGTGGCAGTACCGGCAGAAACTCGCGCCGAGTCGCAGCTGCCCATTAACGTCCCCTCGCATCCACCAATTTGCTGGGACGGTCCGTCGCCGGAACCTGCGATTGCCTCGATAGAGGCCACGATTCCGGCGCCTCCCTCGCTGAATGAGTTGCCGACATTCGATCTCGACGTGCTCGCTCGAGTGCGTGATCAGCTGTTCGCGCTGGTCGACCAGCTTCCGACAGACCGTCCGACGTCTAATCCATCCGCACCCGCTGCAACTTCCTCCAATGCTCCAGCCCAACCCAAGTCACGTCTGGACGTACCCACCGTGCGGGTCGGTAGCGAAGCAGATCGACTCGCGATGTTGCCCCGGTTATCGACTTTGGCAGCCCAGCCGCCAACTTCCGTTAAGCCGAAACACATCGCTGAACCTGAGTTCATCGCCCCGCAAGTAACGCGCGACGTTGAAGCCGAATCGCCGGCACCGCCGGTTGTCGACGAACCTCTGCAACCTCCCGCGCTGCCCGCTCCGCGACTCACAATGGTGCCGCCGCAACCCGAACTGAGTGTACCGACGCCAGCGGTTGAGCCCGCTCCTGTCCTGCAGGAAACGACTCCACCCGCCGAGCCACCGCCGCTTCGCCACCGCCCACTCGCGTTGATCAAGCAACTGGAAGAGTTCTCACCGGGTTCCCCTGGCGCGCTCTGGGCTCAGCAAGTGCTGACCACACTTCGACAGCTAACCGATGAGGACATCGCCGAGCGACCGACCGCAGCCGATACGTTGGCGGAACTCGACCGACTCTATGGCGCCAGCCTCAGTCAGGCAGGCACAGATGCTTACGTCAATCACTGGAAGCAGACAACGCAATCGCTCGGGCGGCGCCTTGTGTTGTGGCGGTTGCTCTTGAATCCACAGCAACCGCGCGTCATCGAATCCTCACCTGCGACGATCGCGTTGCGGCCGATTCTCGAATCGGTCTCGGCCCGCCTGACCGAAGCCGATAGTGGCGAGGATTGGCGCAGCTACCTGAAGCTCGATCGCGCGCTGGAATTGACCAGCGAGGGAATCGATTCGCCCGTCCTTACACGTGCGAAGCTGGCACAACAGATCCTTGCACGCATGACCGACCAGCGGTTGAGTGACGCGCAGCGTGAGTTCTTGTCGTCTGAAGAACTGGTGCAGCTTCGTGAGGCGCTTCGCACTTGGGCGGCCGGCAAAGTCAATCTGGAAACGCTTGCCGCATTGGTCGAACGCTACGAGGCGGGGCGTCAGAATCGCTACGCCGAAGCCGTCGCTCAATTACAGCAACGACTCAAGTGGTCAGACGATCCGACGACGCGAGAGCTGGCCGCTCACCTGGATCGACATTATCGCGGCGCAAACATGCGGATCGCCATGAGCGATGTGCTGATGAATCGGATGTTGCCTGCGCAGAAGCCGATCGTCTCACCGGTGCGCGAGCGGATTGCTGGCGCTAAGGTACGTGGCCGCGCACGCACGACCACCGAATTGCGCGTCCGCCTGCAGCCCGATCCCCAGGCGTGGCACGTGACGTTGGAGGCCAACGGGAAAGTCTACTCACACACACGTTCCGATACGTGGCCCGCGCGCATTCGCAACGCCGCGAAGATGCAGTATCAGGGCCACAAGGATATTTCGGTCAGCTCGCAAGGCGTCAAAATGTCTCCTGCCCGCGCGACCGCGCGGGGCGGCAATGAACTGGTGGGCGTTGATAGCCAACTCGATCCAATTCCGCTGGTCGGCCAATTGCTGCGTGACATGGCACGCCAGAAGCATCGAAAAAGCCGACCGACTGCCAATTCCCAGACCAAAGCCAAGGTCGTCCGGCAAGTGACGGAGCGCATGGATACCGGCATGGCGGAAAAGCTCGAAGCCGTCGAGCAAAAGTTTCGCGACAACGTCCTCGCGCCGATCGAAGAACTCGCCTTGCTTGCCGAACCACTCGACATGCATACGACCGAGAAACGTGCGGTCATGCAGTTACGACTCGCTAACCATGATCAGCTCGCCGCCCATACGCTGAGGCCGAACGCCCCGTCCGACAGCGTGCTCAGCGTGCAAATGCATGAAACGGCTCTGAACAACGCGATGATGGGACTCGGACTCGATGGTCAGAAGATGACCCTGCTCGAACTGTTCGAGTTCTTAACTGCACGGTTCGGTAACACAGACGCGACGCCACCAGAAGACATGCCGAAGCGGGCCACGATTCAATTTGCCAAGCGCGATGCCGCGCGAGTGAAGTGTGACGGCGACCAGCTCGAAGTGATCCTCAGCGTTGCCGAGCTCGCCCACCGCCGCGACAAGATCAGAAACTTTGAAATCCACGCCCACTTCCGCGCAGTCCTCAACGGTCTGAGTGTGCGACTCGTGCACGATGGCACCTTGCAATTCTCTGGTCGGCGACTGAAAACGGGACCCCGTGTCGTGTTGCACAGCGTGCTGGGGAAAGTGCTACCAGAAAACCAAGCCTACACTCTGGTCAGTCCCAAGGTGATGCTCGACCCGCGTTTTAAGGGTCTGATGGTCACGCAGTTGGTGCTCGAAGATGGCTGGCTCGGCATGGCGATTGGCCCAGTCCAAAACCGTCGAGTCGCGGTACGCGCGCCGTTGCCCGAGGTGCTCCCCACGCCGTTTGTGCGCTAGCCACGCTCCGTCGGTCGATGCAAGCCAAACACCAGGCAGTCGTGGTCGCGCCAACGGACAAACCGTTCCGGCCGTGCGCCGTACTTCAAAGCGACCCGTTGTGAAGGGACATTGGCTGGTGCGATCAGCGACACGACATGGTCGCGATCCAACGTGTCGAACGCGTAGTCGCGGACGCCGCAAGCTGCCTCGTGGGCGTAGCCCTGCCGCCAGTGTTGGGGGTGAATCATATAGCCGATCTCTAACAGCGTTTCGTTCTCGACCACTTGACTGAGCAGGCCGACTTGGCCGATGGGCTGGCCGGTCTGTAAATTCTCAGCCAGCCAGAACGCATAGCCATCGCGCTCGTACCGCTCGAAAATGCGCTGCAGCCAAGCTTCGGCCTCGGCGCGCGTAAACGGCTGGGGGTAAAACCGAGTGACTTGCGGGTCCAGCAACATCTCAGCGACGAATTCAAGATCGTCGGGCACAATCTCACGCAAGGCGAGCCGAGAAGTCGTCAGAATCAGTTCAGGGTGATTCGTATTCATCGAGGACTCCACCGACTTGAAGACTACAGCTTTCTTGAGATGAGTTTCTCAGCCTTTCGTTCGCAAAGGCAAATAATTCGACTTGGCCAAACGAGCCGAAGACACGAGTCCGCAACCATTGGATCGACATCCCATTCGAGGCATATCGCCTGAGAATCGATTCCATAGCAAGGTCCGTCCAAAACCTAGATTATGATGTTCTCTTGATGAGTTGGCTACATGGGTAGGAGTCTGAAAACCCGCCGCAATAGCTCAACCCGTTCGATGCTGACGGCCGAGTAGCAGCGGCTCAGCCGATCGATTCCAGCCAAATTCCAAGGAGCAAGATCATCATTCCGTGTTATGTTTGACCTATAGGTATATTGCTCCAAAAGGGGGAAGACCCCGCCACAGCATCGTTTGACGGTGATCAACGCCTACCTTGATGCGACGATAATACACAAACGCAGATAGTAACCCCGCCTACGGCTTCGACCAACGTTAGTCTCGATTACAGGGAATAAAGCTGTGAAGACCAATACGCGTAAACCCATCCAGTTAGTATTTGCATGCAGCATTATGGCAACGGTGTTTTGTGGGGCATCGCCACGGACGTCTCAGGCGAATGAGGGGCATTCAGAGAAAGCGAATACGTTTGCCCTGATTCTTGCGGCCGGCGGTGCTCAATCGTCCGGCAACACAGAAGAGGCTGGTTTCTTGTTTTATGCAGCTCAAGCTCGCTATCAAATCGACAAGAAGGTTTATCCTCCTGTCGGCAAAGGTGGCGACTCTCCTGGTGTACTCAAGGCCAGCTTGAATTCCGTTATTGGGCGGGCGATAGTGCCAGCCGTAACCGGCGACCCAACCGTCTATGCAAACGTGATTGCTAGGCTTTCCAAGTGGACGCCTGAATTTGGCGAGAACTATGATCCGGGCTGGGAGTATGAAGACCCCCTTGGCCCTGAAGCTGCGGCAGAAGTCGTCACGGCAACTCGCGAGGCCATGCTAAAGCCGTTGCAGCAGAAAGCAAAGCTGCTACGGAACCAGGAATACCGTGACCTTACGAAAGCTATCGGTGATGCTCAGGCCGTGGAGCGACGCTATTGGGCAGCTTTTGAGGCGAACGGCGGGCTCGATGGGATTGCGGATGAACTGAAGGAGGAACTTGCGACCGCCACCGCGAAGAAAAAGGCAGCAGCGAAGCGGATGAAGGCGATTGAATGGGAACTGAACGAAGCTTCGCGTTGGCATGCCGTGGTGAACTGGAACGCGGAAGGTTATTTTGAGGACCCGCAGATCATCAAGCTATGCCAAGCTATCGAAGTGAACGACGTTGCTGAGATGGAGCGTCTGATTGCCGCCGGCGCGGACGTGAATGCGATGGGCAAGGATGGGATGACTCTGTTGCTTTGGGCTTTTCCAGACCCGCAAGTGGCAAGATTTCGATGTCTACTGGAGCATGGTGCAAATCCGAACGTTTATTTTGAGTCTGACTTTGGAATTGCGAATCGCCCCTTTCATCCCTTGCCGGAAGGTGGGAGTTTCTTTGACGACCGAGGGTGTCATGCTGGACAAACGGTAACGCATTTGGCGTGTCGCTCTCCGGAACTTGAATACATGCAGCTGGTGATGGCTCACGGCGGCGCGCCGAATCTCGTGGACAAGAAGACAAAGGAGACGCCATTTGATGTCATCATGAGCCGCACGATGCCGGACAAGCTCGAGCGAGTTGAACTACTGATAGAGAATGGTGCTGATATGAATCGCATTTGTGAGTATCGCGGAGGCTATCCGGTGATGCTCGCAACACGGCATCATGCCTACGATGCAGCACTCGCTTTGCTGAAGGCTGGAGCTGATCCAAACATTGTCGAGCGAGGCGACAGTAACACGCTCGTTCATTTGGTTCTCAGGCATGAGGAATACGTGCCGTTCACGGATGCCAAACGAACCGACGACTATCACGCGTTGGTCCGTTGGTTGAAGGAGAATGACGCCCCATTCGGGCGAGCTGCGGCAGACCTCAACCGCAAAGGACGTCCTTGGGGTAAGGAGAGAAGGCGGCAACTCGATGAGCAGCGGGCCAACATCGTTGCTCTTAACAAGTTGATGGCTCAAGACAGATTGGAAGCACTCAAAGCAATCAAGGCTGCTGATCCGGAAGAGCCAGAATCAGCAGACGACTGGGTAACGTCACTAGATGACCAGTCGCTGCGGCAGATTGAACTGCCAGTGGACTCCGATCAGACGGTATTCGTCATGCATCATGACAGGCAATTACTGGAACAAGCGAAGGAAGGAGAGCCTTGGGTAACGGTGTTTGCAAATGGCAAGATTCGTTGTGGCAGCAGAATGTCGCAATCCGGCAAGCAAGTAGAATCCAAGTTGAAACCCAACGAACTGAAATGGTTGCTCCATTTGGCAGTGAACGAATGTCGCTTGCTAGAGCGAAGTAGCGAAGACTATGAGGTCAAGAAAAGTCGTCTCAAGTTAGGGTCCTATCGCTACCTGGTGACGGTCAAATCCGGGTCCAATCAATTGACGCTTCCAGAAGCAGCTTTGGTCGTCAAGTCAATGCAACGCAAACTCGATCTCGGCGGCTTCAAGAAGCTAAACGAATACGTTCATACAATCGCCAATCGTGCTCACCTGGGTGACGAAGACGAAGCAAAGAAGATACTGCAGGCGGTCAACGAAGAGCTAGATTCTGAGTACCCAGAACTACCAAGCTTCCAGTTGCACCATCTCGCGATGGCCGACCGAGGAAACGACAACGGTTTTGTGTGTGCATTCAATCGTGTCATCGACCTAGAAGACGGACGATTTGAAAATGTGACAGCCATTTATACTCTGGAGGGTGACCAGCCCCAAGTCAGACTGAATGTGGTAACGACCACCAGACATTAGCTACCGACGGAGAAATCGCGGACGTTGTGTCCAGCCTTGGGAAGCTGAACCAATCCTCCGTAGCCTACCTAAGTGTCAACCGATTGCTCACTGAGCATCCGGATGGGCTACGTATCTCGACCACAGTGCTTGAAGCACATACATTGGTGGCCGAATGTAACAGGGGTCAGGTTTTGAAGCTAAAGAAAGCGACGCCGACGGGACTCGAACCCGCAACCACTGGATCGACAGTCCAGTACTCTAACCAATTGAGCTACGGCGCCATCAAGCTCTCAAATATCCGCATCTGAAAAAGCTCGTTGAGCGAACTTAGCCTCGGGATTCTGCGGCCCCGGGGACCGGCTTTCCCGAACCGAAGCTGCCCTCGTAGGAACAGTATCGGCAACTAAGATTCGCAAGTATAGCTACCGTCCAAATCACCGGCAAGGGCCAGACAGGCGAGGCCTGTGTGCTTTGAACGATGGGCCGTGAGCCGGGTCCCTGGGCTTCGAGCCCAACTCAATCCCACGTCCGCCGCCCAAGCTCATCTCCCACAGCTCAAAGCTCACAGCCCAATCCCTACTTGCCCGGCAGGCACCAGATCGAGGTGTCGCCTGGGTTCTTGCTCTCGTGCTGTGCCGAGTCGATCCGCTCGAGCAGCGCCGCGGCCGCCCGATCTGTGGGATATTCCATGGCTAATGCGCGAGCGAGATCTCTGGCAGTGCCCACGTTCTGATTCTCCAAGGTCAGCAAGACCTTCTCATAACGCGTCTGCACCGTCACCCAGTCAGCGCCTGGATTGCACGGCAACTCGTAGATGTCGACCGCGTGCTCGATGTTGATCATTTGCACCCGAGACAGTCGTCGCGTTGGCGGGGCTTTGGTCAGCGCCGCTAGCGTCGAGCCCGTGAACAGACAGTCCGCCCCCAGATACTTCGATGCTCCCTGCACGCGGCTGGCCACATTCACCGTGTCGCCCAACGGACCGTACTTCAATCGCTGACGCGAGCCCGTGTTCCCTACGCGGGCAACCCCTGAATTGATGCCAATACCCAGCTCGATACTCGTACCCAGCTCCTTCTCCCACCGTTGGGAAATCTCTGGCAGTCCCTGCAGCATTGCCGTGGCCGCTTCGCACGCGAGCTCGGCGTGATTCGACTGGCTGAGCGGCGCGCCCCACATCGCCATGAGTTCGTCGCCCACGTAATCGACCAGCGTGCCATCGCTCGCCAAGATGTACTGCGAAAGCGTCCCCATCGTGTCTTGAATCCACGCCATCGTTCGCTCAGGACCCAGCCGTTCGGAGATCCGACTGAACCCGCGAATGTCCGCGAACATGACCGTGATCACCGCGTCGCGACCTTCCAGCAGCTGCGGATCTTTCTCTAGCTGAAACGCAATCTTCGGCGTCACAAACTGTTCCAGCTGCACACGCGCTGCGAGTGCCGCCTGTTGTTCTTTCACGCGCGCCAACCCAGCCGCAATTCCACTGGCCAACACTTCGACCAGCTTCGCTTCGAACAGACTAATGTCGGGGATATCATTCTGCGGACCGCCGCTGCGTTTATCTCCGTAGAGCGCACCGATCACGTTGCCCTCGCCGTCCAGAATCGGCGCGGACACCAGGGCACTCACATTTTGCAAACTCTGCGCCGTGTCGGGCACGTTGCCGGGCACATGACGGAAGGTACGTTTCTCCTTGCGGACTTCGGCCAACAAGGTTTGACTGGGGATCCAAGTATTCTCGTTGTGTCCCTCCGAGGCGGAGTACAGGGCCGCCGTTTTCCAACGCCCGTCGGCATCGCACTCCAGCATCGCAGCGGCATCGAGTCCGACGATCTTCACCAGCGCCTTGGCCGCCTCCGCGGGAAAGTCGCGCGAGCTGGCCGCACTCTGAAACACTCCCAACACCGTCTCGAGCCACTTCAGCAACAACCGCTCGTCCATCGTGTCGATGTTCAGACGGCCCAGGTCGCCCTCAATCGATTGCTTGCCCGGCACGATCGTGCGCTCGGGAAGCGGTTGCAGTTCCAGGTCTTCGTCCTCGGGCGGTTCGATCCGCACCGCATAGGAACTAAACTGCAACAGCAGTGGCACTTCGGCAACCGTCTTCTCGCCCGGCGCAAGCACCTGGTCGCCATCCAAACGCACCGGCTGGGTGCGGCTGAGGTTGCTAACCTCGATGGTTTCCTCACCAATAATCGGCTTGAGCTGCAGATGCGATCGCGACACATCGACGTCGTCGAGCGGCGCGAAGATAATCCGCGCCGAGTCGGTCCGATCTTGCCGAGTGGCGGGCGCTGGTTCGCCAGAGCGCTGCCGACCGATCTCCAGACGCGTGTCCAGCGGCGTCACGAACACGCGCCGATGGCGATGATAAAACAGCACCGAGGGAATGCT
The DNA here is from genome assembly GCA_965228965.1 of Bythopirellula sp. Lineage (GTDB taxonomy): Bacteria > Planctomycetota > Planctomycetia > Pirellulales > Lacipirellulaceae > Bythopirellula. Next base: position 1,048,545 of record OZ245849.1, on the reverse strand, counting down.
CGGCGGTTCCGGTTCGTTGTTTTGATGAGATTCTGAATCAGCCATGTGCCAACAAATGCCAAAGTCATGTCAATGCCCTGGCACATCCGGTGGGTGTCCCTCAAACAGTCTATTTTAATCAAACCGAGGGCCGTTACAAAGCACAGGTTGATGCTCAAATCGCGGGAAAGAACTCATCGAGAGCAATGTCGAGGGCGGCATCGTTGCTGTTTTCGATAATCCTTGCGTGTTCGTTGGCGGCAGCAAGCTCTCGTTGCGGCGGCGCGGGCATGGCGAACTCCCTGACCGAAGACTTAGCGGTCTCAGAGTAAGCGTTGCGCCGCGCGACGGGCCCGCGAGCAACTTCTTCGGTCACATCGTCGATGGCGAGGGTCGCGGCAAGCGCGAGATCGAGAGCAGCGGTCTCGTCGAGCGCTCGCGCTGCGTCGATGCTCGCTGCTGCCTCGGCTGGCACTCCATCGCCAAAGGTGCGTTGCCAGTTCAGGAAGTCAGCGCCGCTGGTCTGCGAACCGTAGCCGCTTTCCCACTCCGCAAGATCGTCCGCGTCGGCATCGCCATCGCCGTCGAAGTCACCAGGAATCGGCTGGAACTCATACGCGCCGATATCGATCCGCGAACCGAACACGCGCTGGTAAGGATTGCCGCGTTGGTCGAACACCGGGACACCGCTTTCGCCCGCTACAAGATTGACGTCACCCGCGTCGATCGCCGGGCTGCCGGGGAGAAGCGCGTGTGTGAGTGTGGGTCCGCCGTTGTCTTGCAGTGGACCGAGGAACTCAGCGCCGAGACCAATCAGGCTACGAGTGCTATCGAAGATGCCGGCAATGTCGTTAGCCGTGGAACTGTGGTCGATGTTGCCGGAAACGATCGTATGGTCGAGCGTAATCGACCCCTCGGTGATTCCACCGCCGGCACCGTCACCATCGCCGTCTGCATCGGCAATGTTGTGGGTGATGGTGCTGTGAGAGATCGTCATGGGTCCCGGGCCAGCGATCCCGCCGCCATTCCCATTTGCCGTGTTGCCTGAGACGGTGCTGGTTGTGAGGTTGAGCCGGGGCTCACCTCGGCCCCGAGTTTCTAGATGGATTCCGCCCCCGTTGCCCCCAGCTGAATTACCAGAGATAGTACTACCGGTGATCTCCAACGGAGCACCAGAGACTATCCCTCCGCCATCCTCGTCGGCAGTATTCTCTGTGATCGTACTGTCTGTAATCGCAATTTCTTGCGACCTGTTATATACGCTGATTCCTATTCCGCCTCCATCCGAAGCGGAGTTTCCAGAAATCAAGCTATCAAGAATCGTTGCTTCTCCGTGCAGTGCGAGACCGCCACTGGAATACACTGCCGCGTTGTTTAGAACTCTACTACTTGTAATTATTGTCTTGCCGCGACTATAAATCCCACCGCCAAGCTTTCTCGTATAGTTATTCGAAATAACGCTACGTTCTACGTAAAGCGCTCCGCCACGCAAGTAGATTCCACCCCCCCTTAAGCTACTTGAATTGCCTGTTATGGTGCTAGAGGTGATTGTTACTATCCCACCCCCATATATGCGTATGCCTCCACCGTCGTCGTCTTGGACCGAATTACCCGCAATAGTGCTATCTCGAATTTCGGTCGTGCCTGAGCCATCTAAGTAAACACCGCCCCCTCTTCGCAAGGCTGAGTTGTTTGTGATCATTGTGTGTGAAATATGTACACTTCCACGAAGGTGCAATCCACCTGCGGAGTCTGGCGAAGTATTCCCAGAAATCACTGAGTTATAAATCACCGATGAGGAATAAAAAGTCACGATGCCAGTATCGGAATTATCCGAAATGGTACTGTCGCTGAGCGTGAGTTGACCAGAAACGATGCCCGACCCTGAATTCTCCGTGATCAAACTGTTGTCGATTTCAAGGGTGCCACCCGACTTCACTCCCCCGCCGGAGTTCGCAATGATGGAGACTCGCTGTAGAAAGAGGTCTTCTTCGGACTCAACTGCACCGCCATGATCGCCGCCGGTCAAAGTAAGATCGAGCACCGCGACCTGTGAGTATTCGCGAAAAGCACCATCGTCAATGTGAAGAACCAAAGAACCATCCTGGTCGTTAGTGTTATCCCCATCTTCGTAAGTCGAATCCGGCGTCGGGTCATTCCCACTCGCGTCAATCGTCAGTAAATCACGTCCTGGTCCGTTGATTGTCAGCGAATCAGTGACCTGCAATTCGCCTTGCGTGAGCAGGATTGTGCCGCCGTTGAGACTCGCGTCGAAGTGAATCGTATCGGGCACAGGGTTGGCATTGGCCAGCTCAATCGCCTCGCGCAGCGACAGATCGCCGCGGCTGAAGTCGCCGTCGGACTCGTCCTCGAGCGTATCGACCAGCAGGTTCATGTCGCCTGGCTCTTGCACTTCGTAAGCCCCGATATCGATGCGGCTCACGATGCGGTCAAAGCCCTCGCCGCGCTGATCGAATTCAGGAACGCCGTTTTCGCCCACGACGGCGTTGAGATCGCCCGCATTGATCGCCGGACTGCCGGGCAGCAGGGCGTGGGTGAGCGTGGGTCCGCCGTTGTCGGCGAGGGGGGCGAGGAGGGGATCGATCATGCCGTGGATCGGCCCGCCGATGAGGTTGCCGTCACTGGCCGATCGAATCGATGGAGACTCACTCAATTCAGAACCTGTATTGTCACCGATCAGGCTGAATCGGACGGCTCTTAACCCGGCAACATCGGGCGCTTCACCACTGTCCGTGTTTCCGGAAACAATTGTGTGTGCGACACCTGCCAGACGCCATCCGTAGATACCTCCGCCGACACCGTGACCGTTTGGTTTCGCATCGGCAACATTCGCGACGACCGTGCTGTTCCGGACCCAGACCAAAGCGTTCGACGAGCCCAAGTAGAGACCGCCGCCGTTTTCTCCAGCGGCATTCGATGAGATCGTTGTGGATTCAACTTGAAGTGCCCCCATAACCCCGCCACCGTTTCCCGCGGCAACGTTGTCGCTGATCGTGCTATCGACAATGGTCTTCGCACGGAAAACGCCGCCCCCGTCGCCAGCTGCTGTGTTGTCGAAGATTTCCGAAGTAGCAATGGAAACCTCACCAGAATCCGCACCAATCCCACCGCCATTGCCAATGGTCGCTTGGTTTTCATAAACCTTGCTGTGGGTGAGGTTGAATCTCGCATTAGATCCGACCCATATTCCACCACCCGAACCTGCGCTGTTGTGGGCGATATCGCTGTTGGAAACACTGACACGATCCGACGCGAATATGCCACCACCCTGGGCCTGCTGCAACGCAGTATTGTGGGTGATTGTTGTACCGATGATGTCCACTGGCTTCCCGCTGAGGTCCAGTCCGCCGCCCCGGGTCGCGGCAGTGTTTTCAGTAATCACGCTATCAACGATCGTCGCTAGATTCGCGTTGTCGTCGCGGATGGCGGCACCACCTCCGAATCCCGCTGAGTTTCCTGCGAAAGTGACGTTTTCAAAGAGCATCTCGTTGTCAAAACCACCTGCGTGAATGCCGCCGCCCGCGCCTGCGTTGCTGGTCGCATTGTTCGAAATCAGCGAGTTTTCAATCGTTAGGCTTCCGTGCCGTCCTCGAAAGTAAATGCCGCCGCCACCGCGTCTGGAAGTATTGTCCCGAATCTCGGAGTCTCGAATGGTTAGTTCGACATCTGGCAATTGCCGCACACCAATGCCCACGTGGATCGCGCCACCAGTGGATCCTTGATTATTCCGCAAGACGCTGGATTCAACGGTGAGATTCTCCCGACTGACGATTGCCGAGCCCAGACTGCCGGTCAGCGTGAGCCCTGAAACCATGACAAGGCTTAAGTGGTCACTACGCTGATCATTGATGTGGAAAATGGGACTCGGCGAACCATTGCCGTCAATGATTAGCAGATCCGCGCCGTCACCGTTGATCGTCAGCGAATCGGTGATTTGCAACTCGCCTTGCGTGAGCAGAATTGTCGCGGGGCCGTCGAAGCCGAAATCGAAGTTGATTTCGTCAGCGCCGGGGACGGTGTTGGTGGCGAAGATCGCTTCGCGGAGCGATGTCCGTCCGTCGTTGAGGTCGACGATGTCCTCGACCGTATCGACGGTCACGACGGCCAGCATGCGCCGATCCTCCAGATGTTCGCAGCGGAGCGTACGGCGAGTTGGATTGGTTAGCGTACGCAGCTTGGACCTTCGAAAACTAGCCATCGTCGGTTCCTCGTGAGCGGGTAGGAATGAAATTTATGAAAATGAAGCACGCGCCCGGCGCGGAGATTAAGCACACGCCCGGCGCGGAAAAAAATGACGCGGGGAATAAGAGCTCGGTAATTGGCCCGCCTGAGAGAATGGCGAACGCCCAAGCGGCAAAATAGAGAATCGCACTAGCCGGTCGGAACCAGCCTAGCGTCTGCTTCGCGAACGAGCCTGCGCCTGCGTCGCGACTAAAATCGTCTGCGGAATGACTTGCCGCCATCGCCTCTTTGTACTGCTGCTCCCCCCGTGCAATTCCTCGCCAAGAGCAACGACATCAGTGTAGAACAATCAAGGCGGAAATGCAAATCTTTCTGGCACGCCCTAAGAATGGTCGCAGATGGACACGGATGAACGCTGATGTCGCTTGTCTGCGCCGGTCGGAACAGAGAACACCTTGGCGCTATTGGTTTATGCGACTTTTTGAAACAGGAGGACGCAGAGGGCACGGAGGAGGGTATCAACAGGACCACAGCCCACCCTAACCTGATTAGCGCAGATTGGCGTGAATTAGCGGTCTGAAAAATAGCATCGGAATCCCTAACCTCTGTCGCCTCCGTTCCCCTGTTCCGAATACTGCCGATTGCCTGTGTTGCCAGAAAAGCTCACACGTCCAGCAGGCCGTGATTGATGGCGTAGATCACAATGCCGGCGGTGCCTTTGACGCGGAGCTTGCGGCGGATATTCTGGCGATGGGTCTCGACGGTCGACGCTTTGACGCCCAGTTCGGTCGCGATTTCCGAACCGGTCAGATCTTGGCAAATCAATTTGACGATTTCGACCTCGCGGTCACTTAAATCGACGGGATCAGGCAGCCGGCACGAGACCGCGATCGCGACCACCTCGTCGTCGGAGTGCATGTGCCGTTCGGAGTGTTGCTCCACTTTTTCGAACCGTGCCCGCAACCGCTCGCCATGCTCACCGACCCAGCTTACATGCTGTGGCTTGCCGGTCAGGACGCACTCGGCAAACGTGGCCCGAATTTTCTTGGCTTCCGTCTCATTCTCTAAGTGCTGGCCAAGCACAGTTCCCAGCAGACGCTGGGGGTCGGTATAGAGTCCGGGGGCCGAGCATTGAAAGAAGGAGACAAACCGCCCTTCTCTGTCAAATGCCGCTACGTAGTGGATGTTTCGCATAGTGGGTGCCATGACTGCCGGTCAAAAACTCCATAAAGTTCATGAGAATAGTGCGGTGCCCTAGCCGTTTACACGATACTCAATTCGCAGCCTTATGCATAGAAATAATACAAGCGACAAACGACGAAACCAGCAGTCGACGCGAACAACTTGGTTCGCGACGACGAGAACGATCGAGTCGCGAACGTCAGGGAGCAACTGATGAGTCGGTGCCCCCAAGCGCTGTAAAGCGCGTCATCAGGCTGCCAAGGGTCTTCATTGCGAACATGCAGGACCACCCAGTGGTGTGCAGCTCCCTGGCGCTCGCGGCTCGGTCGATATTTCTTGCGAATCGTATACGGCGCATAGCAACGGCAATTTCCTCAATCTTTTTCCAACAGCAGCGAAGCCCACCAATATGAAACTGCGTCGAACCACCGGCTATGCCCTCAGTGCCATCTTTCAGTTGGCTGAAGCCGATCCCGGCGATCGCATCGCCACACGGCAACTGGCCAAGGAGGGCAAGATGCCGGTGCGATTTCTGTTGCAGGTGCTGGGACAACTGGCGAAGAGCGATATTCTCAAGTCGCATCGCGGTGTGGACGGGGGATTTGCGCTGGCTCACCCGCTGCAGGAGATCTCGCTGCTGGAAGTCATCGAAGCAATCGAGGGGCAGTTTACCACTGCGGTTCCAGAGCTGAACGGCATCGATCCACAAATCCGCTCGCGTCTGCAAGATGTGTTGGCCGATGCCAATGACCGTAGCACGGCGCTGCTGCGCGATACTTCGCTCGAGAGTCTGCGCACCTCGTACAACGGCAATGAGTGCACCGTCGTCGCTCCCCATGCGAGCGAATAGAGCATGTCGCGTCGCACCGCTTGAATTTCAGCACAGGCGATTGCTACGATAGGGAAGCTACGGTCACGACCCTTTCTAAATGCAGTTTCCGAACAAGAATGAACGCCAATCAATTCTTGTTTGCCGTTGGCCTGCTCTGCCTTGCTGGACACTTCGTGCGGGCGGATGACCAGCCAGCGACCAACGATCTGGTAACTCCCAAGATGACCACCGAGCAGCCCGCCGCTGGGCGTCGGGTTCGACAGGTTGCTCCGGAATACGCAGGCACCCAGGTCTACCACGCCTTGTACCTTCCGGTGGATTGGCAGCCCGATGGCCAGTATTCCGTGCTCGTTGAATACACGGGCAACAAGTTCGCCCCGTCGGGATCGACGGGTGAAGTGAAGGACGCAAACCTTGGGTATGGGCTCACGGGTGGCACCGGTTTCATTTGGGTGACGATGCCCTACATCGCGCAAGGCGGACAACAGAACGCCGTCACGTGGTGGGGAGATCGCCAAGCCACAATCGACTATTGCAAAGCAAACGTCCCCAGGATCTGCCAACAGTATGGCGGTGACATCGACAGCGTATTCATTTGCGGATTCTCGCGCGGCGCGATCGGAGCCAGCTACATTGGCCTGGCTGATGACGAAATTGCCTCGTTGTGGAAGGGCACGTTTACGCATGACCATTTTGACGGGCAAAAGGCGTGGCCCTATCCCGGCAGCGAACGAAGTGCAGCGCTGGTGCGAATAGCCCGATTGAACGGCCGTCCGGTGTTGGTCAGCGGCGTCGGAAGCGAGTTCCTGCGGCAGCACTTGGAACTAGCCAATTTCTCTTTTCTCAACGTTCCCGTGACGGAGATCTTCTCCATCCCCGAAGGTAAGGTAATTCACCCCCACACCGACCTCTGGATGCACCGCGAAAGCAACTACCGAGCCCAAGCCCGCCAGTGGTTACGCGACCACCGGTGAGTATGTCGTCTGCGCAACGCATCGCAGTTCCTGCGGCGCCTCTTCCGTAACCGCTTCTTTGCCGCGTAGTCGTCGTAGCTCGTGTCAAACGCGGCAGTCACAGTTTTGCTCAGCGAAGCCAGCGCCATTTTCGTCGAGCAAATGGGTGCGCCGCACCCCATGTTTTCCCGCTTCCGGCCCGCAATAAGCGCAAGCAAAACTCCTGGCGCCGCCCCGGATCGCGGCCGCTCGACGAATGCCCTCGCCTCCACGAAACCACCACGTCTCGCACAATTGTAGAGTTCGCCACGGTCAATTCCATCACAATTATTGGCCGACGGCAGGGCGGTCTCACTGCTGGCGCCACCACCACATGCCGTTGCTGGCAGCTGTGGGCTCGGATAGCCGGTGACGCCAATGCATAGCAACCTCGACCAGCGCGGGGATCACTGCGGGAGTAATCTACCATCACTGTTCAAGTGCGAAGGTTTACACCGCTGCGCGTGTCTTAGAATGGGAATGCCCTGATGTGATGTACACCTTTGGCCGTTATTGGGCCGGTCCGTAACCTGCGGCACGATGAATCCTTGTGCACTTGGCACATCACGGAAATGCCAGAGGACAACAAGTCCGAAGCGGGTTAGCAACTCGCAGTTTCCACACGCGGAGAGTCGTTTCTACGCGAAGAGCGTGAGTGAATGTAGAGGCAAGGACTAGCGAAGGGCGTCAGCGTTTGGCCCTAGTCTTCTTTTAATTTCGTTGGGAAAGCATACTCGCGATCTGCGGTAACATGGTTCGGCGACGAATGGAAAGCACTTGGATGAAACGAGAATGATACAATCAATGTTTAAAGCACACAAACTATTGCTGGGGGTCGGTTGAGGAAATATACTGTCCTGGAGCCAACGTGCTGCCAGGAGAATCCTGATGTGCAATACTGATGCTGGCCCAAGCCGAAACGTTTCTTGTCAGAACGTTGTTGCACGCTTGTCTATATCTTCATCTTCGCCACTGGTGATATACTGCGCAATGTCCATGTGCAGTTGGTTTGCTCTCTGCGCAGGTTGTGGTCAAGGGCCTCCTCCCAGTCCCAAAGCAGCCGACGGTCTTGAAGCTCTAATCAAAATCGTCGATTCAACACCAGGGCCTGGAGAGATCACGCAGTTGCATCAGCTGCGTCGACGCGAGGCTATTGAGGCGCTTGGCGAGTTGGGAGAACCTGCAACTGCTACATTGCTCAAAGTAGCAAATGACCCCGAAATGTTAGTACGGCATGCGGCAATAGAACAGCTCGTTGAAAGCGCACCGCTTTCGAAAGAGTCAGCCCCTGGGTTGATCGACCTGCTCCAGACCTCGGACGCGATTCTTATTGTTGAAGCTCTCGGCAAAACTCTCGAAGCAATGGGAGATGGAGCAAAGGAGTTTGTTCCATTGCTCAGTGAAGCGGTCACTGACAAGAATATTGACTACGACATTCGCAGGTTTGTTGCACTTCGATTGCTCAAGATTGATCGAGAAGCAGCCATTAAGGTGGGTGTTCAGCCGCGATCCGATTTTGCTGTAGGAGAGCTACTTCCTGAGATTGAGGCTAAGTGATCCGGACTAGAGCAACGGGAATCTCTGAGCCAAGCGTATGGAGATGAGTTGCTTCCCGAACGAGAGGATTTGTCTCCCACTCTGGAAGAGGATCACTAACGAACAAACCAATTCTCGTTGGATTTTTATTCTGAGCACGACAACCCGTCGTGCCACGCTTTTTTTGTCACCGCGCGGCCCCGCGTCTGCGCCGCCATGCCCGCAGCACCAGCTTTGGCTGGTTGAGCATCGTGCCACGGCAGATTCTTAGCGTCGGAGTTTTTCTTGTCGCACCCGTGCGACAAGTAGAATGGCAGCCCCAAGCTACACAAGTCGATGAATCCGACGCGTCTTTGCCGAAAACTACTGGCTGCGCAAAACGAGGAATTCGGGGTGACTTAGCGCGGATACCGCAATTGCCACAGGTCGATGAATCCTGAGCGTCCTGAGAATTTACCGATTCCACACAGGACACGCGCTCTGACACTGGTTACCAACTAGTAGTTGCCAAAAGAGGTGATTTGCACCGACGCGCGCATCTTAGAGCAGGAATTGCAGAATAATATTTGCACACGTCATACTGCCTTGGTTGAGACAATGTCTAAGCTACCGCTGACGACGAAACCGAGGCGTTAGAAAGTACCCTACAAGTTGTAGTATTCGAGACAGGCGGCTTCATTTCCTGCTGGGTAATCTCAGCCATGGCCATTAAAATGAGAATTGATGCTTTCCAGACGAGAGAACTACGATGCGGAACGTTGCCTTTGCATTCTTTATCACTGCCAGTTCGTCTCTCATTGGATCAATCCATGCTGAAGCTCCGCGAACACCGAGGATTGACACGGTGGAACTTCTCGAAGACCAGGCATGGGACGAAGATCCCAACGTTATCTGGTATGACAATTTTAGTGCGCCTGGTCCACTGACGAATCGATATCTTGAGGCGGGCACCGACGATGGAGACTTTGCCCAAGTCGAATACCAATCGTTAGGCAATGCTGGAAAGTCTTTGCGCACGCGATTTCAGGTCGGAGAGGTAGGAGCAGGTGGAATTAAGAAGACCTTTGGCCGAAACCCTATGGATTACCGTGGTTTGGGTGTTCGAAAAAACGAAAATTTCAGAGAAGTCTATTGGCGTCACTACATCAAGCACGAGGATGGTTGGACCGGCAACCCTGCAAAACTAAGCAGAGCCAGCATTTTTGTTGAAGATAACTGGTCACAAGCCATGGTCGCCCACATCTGGGGTGGTCACCAGGACAATCTGGCAATCGATCCCGTCCGGGGAGTAAATGCCAATTCAGAAGTGGTGACTACAAAATACAATGACTTTGAGAACTATACGTGGCTTGGGTTGAAACAAGGATCGACCCCGCTATTCGACACTAGCGAGAGCGGTCGTTGGGTTAGTGTCGAGGGGCATGTCAAGCTAAATTCTCCAGGTCAATCAGATGGAATATTCACTCTTTCAATTGATGGTCAAGTAGAAGTTTCGCACGACAACTTGAATTGGGTTTACTCGTACGATGACTTCGGCATCAATGCTGTCTTCTTGGAGAATTATTGGAATTCAGGAAGCCCTGTCGAACAGGAACGCTACTTCGACGACTTCGTAATAAGCACATCACCAATCGGTTTAGCGAAGTCGCCTCGCAACCCGCTGGTTTGGAAAACGACTTTCCACGATGAGGATGCGGGCGACGCCCAATCGGCATGGAGACTCCAAGTTGCGTCCTCCTTGGTCGGTAACGATATAGTGTGGGATTCCGGCGAAATTGTCGGTGACGGTCTTTCGATTAGGATCGACTCTGAGAGCGGAGAATTCCTTGGCAGCCTTTCTGGCAAGGAACGACTTCTCGATGACCATGTTTATGCTATGCGCGTACAGCAACGTGATTTGGATGGGAATTGGTCAGACTGGTCCCCATGGTCAACGACACTGCGTACAGGATCTGTTGTTTTAGCGGAACCGATTGGTGATTTTGACATCGACGGTGATATCGACGGCTATGATTTTATCACGTGGCAACGTGATCCCAACATCGGCCTACTTAGCGATTGGGAATTCAATTACGGTTCATCGTTAGTTACTAGTTCTTCTACAGTTCCGGAGCCGGAGAGTTGCGTGCTCGCCCTGATCGCAGTTGGCATGGCAGGGTATCCGCGGCAATATCGGTCCATTTCCGAGGCGCGTATTTTGGGAGATCCTACATGGGGTGACTCACCACGTGTGGCATCTGTGAGTTGCTAGCTGGGACAGGCGCGGTAGTTCCGTTCCAATTAGCTGATGCCGTTAGACGCTACGCTGTGAAACTCCGAAGCGGGGTTGCCAACTAGCGTCTGACGATGAAGTCAATGCGTCGAGTCAGATTCGGGCAATCAACTTCTGCCCCGGAATGTTTTGACTAACGCGACTTCGAATTGTCGATTCTCAGCCATGCGCCCTGTCGCCAGGGTTGCCATTTTAGCGCCTCCCTGACACATTGAGTTTGCCAGCCGCGCGATCCGTTGGCCTCCAAAATGAACGTGTCGCCTCATACATGTCTGCACCACCCTACTTCAATCGCCTCCTGCAGCAGCTGGCCAATAATGATTCTCGTATCAGGGCGGCTTTCGGCAAGCATGTTCACTGGGGCTACTTTGCCGATCCCGGACACACGCCCGTGACGGCGGACGGCTACGGTCGCGCCGCCGAGGCATTATGCCTCAAGATGATTGAAATGGCTGATGTCTCAGACGGCCAAAAGATTCTTGACGTTGGCTGTGGATTTGGTGGTACTCTCTCGTGCCTGAATGCAAGGTATTCTCAACTTGAGCTGATCGGTGTGAACATCGACCCAGAACAGTTGCAGCAGGCTGCTCGCCTTGTTCAACCTAGACCGGGAAACACTGTCTATTTCATGGCCGCAGATGCAGCCGAGCTTGTACTAGCTGATGAGACAATCGACCTTGCTCTTTGTGTGGAGAGTATTTTTCATTTTGACCGTCCTCGCTTTCTTGCCGAAATCTCTCGCGTGCTGCGCCCCGGTGGCAGCCTGACAATTTCTGACTTTGTGCCCGATCAGCGCGCCACTGAATTCATCGAGGGCATCCACATCAGCGCCGCCGAAGCCGTTCGCTCAGCCTACGGTTCGATCGATATCAGCTGGTCGTTGCAGCGATACCAAGAGGTTGCGAATAGCTGCAACCTGTGCTTAACCCACGGGGTTGACATCAGTTCGCATACTCTTCCGACCTACGAGTTCTTGCGCGAATGTGTTCAGTCTTGGGAAGATACGGTGGAGGCCAAAGACTTTCAGCGGGCAACAAATCTCTTGGAGTGGGCCACTCGGCGGCAGCTAGTCGCTTATCAACTGATGCGGTTTGAGAAGAAATCACCATGAGGCAAGCGCAGCATTCGGGCGCTTATCGGTTGCATTGGCCGCCCGCATACTCGCCGCTTGCTAACTCGCACAGGCGCAGCCGGCCGACGCAAGTTGTAATTTGGCGAACTGCCCGCAGAGTGAAACTCCGGTGCGAGTTACGGAATTCGCCCCGAACCCGCGTCGGACGATGAATCCTCGTGGAGTTAGTCCACCACTTCCTCACTGCGGTAAATGCGGTCGGTTGGCTTCACCACCGCACGAAGAAACAGGTTACGTAAAGCGGATATCGCCCAGATCCACCGGACTTCCAACGCCAAGCTGGCGAATAAGTCCCACCTAAATTACATGATTTGCCCCCGAACCGCCCTTAGACTCTGGGTTCCACTCGCCGGTGAGGAGCGTCCGCTCGGTCCGATAACTGGCGATTACGTTCGGTTTCGGCTTCCTTCAGCCGCCATTATCTACAGCGGTCCCCTAGGCCGACGCGAATACGGGCAATCTCTTCGTCGCTAAATTGTATCCCACCGCCGTTAGTTAGTGGAGTTAGTTTGGCATCCCCCAAATCGGCGGCTAAACTGTACCCATCGTCCCGCAGAATCCCGCATTTTGGGCTTCCTGCCGATTATTAGCCGCCTAGCTATGCACCCAAAGTTTCCAGTCATGATTAGTTACTCACAGGTCACTAAGTTTTTGCATTTTGTTGGCTTCTGCTTACTTCTTTGTTCTGTCTGCGACGCCCAGTTTACTAGTTTTCGCGATGGTACCTTATCCGGTTGGTCTGCTTGGGGAGGTGGTCCACAAGACAGCCGACCACCATACGGCGGCAACTTGTACATATCTTCGAGTGGCAATCCAGATTTTGCTATGGAAACAACGGATACCGTCAGCGGTGGTGGCGGTCTTCTGGTTCGTGCTCCCATTGAGTTTAACGGAGACTACACTGGGTTTACACACTTGGTGTGGGATGAGTTTATCTTTGACCAGGGTTCGAATAACGATTTAGCGACTTCGTTGATTATTCGAAGTGGCGACACGGTATTTGGCTCTGACAGCACTCTTGGCGTCGTTGGTGATTGGCGTGAACGATCAGTTGACTTGGTAGAAAGTGAATGGACTCGATTTGCTGGCCTGCTTTCCTTCGAGCAAGTCTTGGCTAATGTTACTCACCTATTCGTGAGTATGGATGCCTCTACAGGAGGGAATCCTGAGTCAAGTGTTGATAATATCGCTCTACTTTTCTCACCTGAACCGAGTGTGCCCATTGGCCTGCCATCAGGCATGACTTATCTTCAGCCAGCAAATCCTTTGGACATGCCGGCTTTAGTTGATAACCCTATCAAACTAGACTTGGATGCCGATCTGCCATTTTTAGTTGAACCTGGTGACTATTTACGTCTTCAGGCCGTTGGAGATTTCGATTTCGCCACCGACGATGACAATACCGGCGGGCCCTTTAATGACGGAACGCTTCGCGATGTTTGGGGTGTATTTAGCAGCAGCGACACCCTGGAACCAGAAGAAGGGTTTCCAAATCGTGTGCCAGATGCGATTGACTATCAGTTGGCAAGTGACTTGGTGACAAGCTTTGAACTGGTCGTTTTGGACCCAGAGGGAATCATTCCGGATATCCCTGATGACTTCCTGATACCTAGCATTACGGGGCACGACTCTGACGGAATTGTTATTAAGGTGCCCGAGCGGGCAACTCATCTGTTTCTTGGAGCTGCGGATATTGTTTGGTCGGATAACACCGACCCGAATGGTTCGGAAACAGAAGCAGATTATGGTGTAGAAATCACTCGACTCTATGCAGGTCGTTTGTCAGGCGACTATGATTTTGACGGCGACACAGATGGGAACGATTTCTTGCATTGGCAACGACACTTTGGGTCAAGTGGAGTGGACCCGATAGGAGATGGCAATTTCGATGGCACCGTTGATGATGCGGACCTCCAGATTTGGTCTGACGGGCATGCCACACAAGTTGGCCTAAGGGCAATACCAGAACCAAGCAGCTTATGCTTGTTGTTGCTTTCTCTCAGCCTCACTGCCAGTCGAAAGCTCTCCCGCTTCTGACCCAATTCCGGAAAGATTCCAACGCTGAGGGCTAGAACCCTCGGTGTATTTTGTTGAGTGACGGAATTGCCGGATATCGTTTTCCGGCAAGTTGGTCTCCCTAAGTGCGGTTGGTGAGAAAGCCCGACCGCAGGTCGCTAGCTGCGCGAGGCGTTAAACGCCGGAGCAGCGAAAGGCGACGCATTCTACCTGATTCATATTCCAAAAAATCGTCTATAGCGGCTGACTCGACTTTACGTTGCGCCGACGATAGTTCTTCTGCCATCGATACATTAAGAATGTTGGTAGCCAGGCGGCAAGTCCGAGCAGGAGACAAAAGAGAACAGCGATTGCGTATACTCCAGCCCCAATTCCGAAGAAGAGATTCAATGCGGTAGGTTCAGAGCTTCTTAACCAGCCAACCGTGCTTGGACTATTTGCTGCGAGCAGCAGGCATGAGGCAGTTACAGCATGTAGCAGAGTCGAGAGGCGGAATTGAGTTCTTTCTATTTGGAGCGGAGGTGCATCTGTATCTGCCCTGCGAAACTCAGGATCAACTGTTCCATCTCGTCCGGTGCCACATGCCCAGCAAACATCAAATTCCTCGTCAATAGAATTGCGGCATTGTTTGCATTCCCAGGTCACAGCAACGGCAGCTCGATCGAAAATGTTTGGGCGTCAACGTCGTCGAGTGTATTGTATCCTTCTGACTGTGCGTTGGCCATTAACGTGAGTATCCCGCAGTTGCGGGACTAGCACGGGAGTGAAACTCCCAAAGCACTTTCGGCATGTATCGAGACTGCCTCAACATCGCCCTTCTTCGAGGCACGGACTCGAGCAGGTTCCCGAAGCGGCGGGACGCTTCGATTTGCGAATCTTCAACTGGTCACCTGCGGTGGGTGCTTGACGTATGCAATTCCCTCAGCGTGGTGCGCGGCCAAAGCTCACGATTAATCGCGCGCCGTCGTCCCTTGGGAAGGCTCGCAAAGCCTCTGGTGTATCCACATGACCCGAGCGTTCTTTTCCGAACTGGCGCTAGAAGCAGTAACTCCCATCGAACCAACAGAGCACAGTCCAAGGCCATTGTTCGGATGGTAAAATAAACGAAGAGCACTGGTATCGAAGCTAGGTCGAAGCATTCCTAATTCGACCAGACTCGGGACCTCCCATAGCTTGATGCTGCCGCCAATCGCCCCCGCCACAAGGACAGGTTCTTTTGGGTGAAAGGTCAATGATGTGACAGCCGCCACGTGCGTTAGTGTACGTTCCGTTTTCTTCATGGTAGTCAAATTAATAAGAGTAATCGAATTTGATACATCGCCGACGGCCATAAGTCGACGGTCGGGGGAAATGGCTGCAGACGCCACATGTCCGGGAGTGGTAATTTCAGAAACAAGCTGTGGCTGTGCACTGGCTAGGTTCCAGAACCTGACGTAACCGGGCCCCGAGAACTCCGTAAAACCGGAACGCAGCCCGCCAGCAGTTACCATCGTTTTTCCGTCGTCGAAGACTTCGATCACATCGCACCATCTCTGGCCGGCATCATGGCTCCACAAGCAGTTGCCGCTATCGAGATCCCACATGCTCAGGTGCTGCCGACCTCCGACCACGAATCGTCTTCCTCGAGGGTCAACGTCAATTGCGGTTAGCTCTTTCTCAGAAATAGAAAGTTTCGGGCGAGCAAGCCTCTCGCTCTGAAGATCCCAAATCAGAACATCGCCACCGAAAGTGCATCCAAGTAACCAGTGCTGCGAATCCGACTGAAATGCGACGTCGCAGTACAATTGCTGCTGACTGGTCATAACCTTGCGTTCGCCGTCCTGGAGATTCCATACACAAACACGCCCACCGGCGGTATATGCCAGCGCTGATGCGTCTACGGCCACATCGACGACGTCCGAGAAGCCCGGCTCTACGACTCTTCGTTGAACCCACTTTGAAGACGTCTCGGCAATTTCTAGGAACGCGACGGCCTTTTTCGACACGGCGCAAATTCTGCGATCATCCCCACTGAAGTAGACGTCATCGACCCCAAAATTCAGCTCAAAACGTCTCAGCAGCTCGAACGTTGAGGCATCCCGAACTTCGATCCCACTAGGTGCTGTTGCTACTGCTATCGTGTCGCCGTTCTGGGATTGACCCACGCAACCCATGCCAAGCAGACTCCGTTCAGATGCCTGGAGGATGGTATTGCCGTCCAGCCCGATTACAGCTACCTGTCTGCCACCAGCGACGAGCAGGCGATTGCCATCTGGCATAAACTGCAGACCTCCTATCTGGTTGTCACAGCGAATTCGTCGGACAGTTGCATCGTGAAAACTCGATCCCTCAAACTCCCAGACGACGACCTCTTTTAACTCCAAAGTCCTGGTTGCCAATCGCATTCCATCTGGCGAAAATTCTATGGTGTCACAACTATTGTTCTCATAGGCCGCCGCCTCGAAGACTACTTCTCCGCTGCTTACGCTGGAGACCTTCACGACTCCACTACTGTCAGCGGTTGCGAGCCACTTGCCGTCGTTCGAAAAATCAATCGCGGTAACCGGTGCGTTGTGGCTGATCAGGCGCGTACCGCCATCCACCAGGTTCATCACATGAATCTGCGCGCGTTTCGCGTCGTACGCGGCCAACGCCAGAATTCGTCCAGTGTCATCGAATTCCATCGAGAACAACTCGCCCGACACCATACTGCCTGGCAATTTCGTCAGCAAAGTCGTCTGTCTTGTCTCGATGTCCAATGAATCAATCTGACCTTCCCGGAGGATCGCGATCGACTGCCCGCGGACGTGACTGCTAACAGCTTGCACGTCTTCCTCGAGATAGACCACTTGCGATACGCTCTTCTGATTCAGGTAGTTCAGTAACTGCCACTCAAAACCTACCTCTGGCGATTGTCCGTTCGACGGCGCCCAATCGGAGAGCAATTGCATTGAACTCTCCAGGTTTCCGGCAAGGCGTTCCTGATAAGCAAGGTGGACCTGCGATCGATACAGTGCCTCCCGAAGTCTCTCATTAGCAGCAACAGCTACGTTAGTCGCCGTGTCCGCTTTTTCTTTCTCTTTCTCAGCAAGCCCCTTTAGCTTTAAGGCTTCGGCTGTTTTCTGATCGGCTCGTTCACGTTCGGTTTTTGCCGTGACGGCATACCACGTGGTCCCTAGCATTCCGAGCACTAGCGATAGGAAGATAGCAATGGACGCGACGACTGCGGTTCGGTGCTTTTTTACCAGTTTGCTCAAGCGGTAGCCCACCGAGGGTGGCTGCGCGCGTACAGGTAGACCGCCGAGATGATTGGCCAGATCTTCAGCCAGAGCAGCGGGCGAGTCGTATCGATGCCGTCGGTCCTTGTGAAGAGACTTAAAGAGAATAGTCTCTAGATCGCCACGGAGCGCCTTCCCGAGCCGCTTCGGGTCGGTGCTTCGAAACTTGCTGAGATCGCCCGCAGAGATCATCTCGGTTCGATCGCCGTGCACCGTTCGAAGTGGCTGGAGCACGACAGTGCTTGGTCGCTGCGGCTCCTCTTCGCACACGATCCGTTTCAAATCGATATGCGGGTGTGCCTTGAAATGGTAAGGTAACCGGCCCGTCAACAATTCGTACAGCATAACACCCAACGAATATACGTCTGTCGCGGTGGAAACGCGCTCCGATCGCACCTGTTCTGGACTCGCGTAGAGCGGGGTCATGGGCGTTAAGCCCTCGGTCTGCGTGATCGAGAGCATCCGTTTCTGCAGGACGGGATCGAACAACTTGGCGATGCCAAAATCGAGTAGCTTCGGAACTCCGGAAGTGTTGACGAGAATATTGCTCGGTTTCAGGTCGCGATGAATGACACCGTACTGGTGAGCGTGGGTCACCGCTGTACAGACCTTGTCAAACAAATGGAGCCGCTGGTCGATCGTCAGTTTGTTGTCGTCGCAGTATTCGGTGATCGGTTTCCCTTCCACGTACTCCATCACAAAGTACGGATCCCCAAGCGGTGTTTCTCCGCCGGAAATCAAATGAGCGATGTACTCGTGTCTCAGGTCCGCGAGCAGTTGTCGCTCCAGTTCGAAACGCCGCAGTAGTTGATCACGATCGTGTTGCTCAGAACGGAGAATCTTCACCGCCACTTTCTGCTGGAAGTCCGCTTCGCGGATCGCCAGATAGATGACGCCGAAGCCGCCCGTCGCGATGTGCTTCTTCAGCCGATAGGGTCCGAGTGTCTGATCGAGGTAGGGATCGTTGAACACGGCGTCAAAGCCCCGGGCCAACGACGAACTTGGTAGTAGGGGGTTTTTGAAATCGCTAGTGGGTGCATCGCGATACGCACTCAACAGCTGTTCGACTTCCTGGCGAACGGACTCTTCCCCTGTGACGCATTGGGCGTCAAGGAACTGTCGTTGTTCCTCTTTTCCCAACTCTCGAGCCTGGCCGAATAGCTCGTTGATCCGAGAGTCCCGCCGATCACTCGTCATGGTTCTCTCAACGTGACGGCCAGTTGCAATTCCGCGAGAGCACGGTCTCGGTCGAGCTGATATTGCGATCGGCTGATCCCCAACTCCTCCGCCGCTGACGCGTAGGTCATCCCCCCAAAGAAATGCAGGTCGATGAGTTGATGCCGCCGTCGCGTCTTCGGACACTCTGACATAAGAAACGCGCTAAGCGCATCGTGCATCGCCTCATACTCCCAAGAAGTTGACTCGCGAAAATCCTTGAGGAAGCAGTCCAAGCTATCGTCCCAGGGACCGGGGCGGCGTTTCTTGATGCGATCAAGCAAGATGTTTCGCATCCGTGATGCGACGGATTTGAAGAAGTACTGCCTATTGCGTAGGTCGAGATTCTGCTTGTGCTTGATCCGCTCGAACAGATAGACGTAGGCATCGTTCACGAGCGATGTGGCTCGAGCGTAGCGGCCGTCGCGGGTCATTCGGCCGGCGATCCTACGTAGTTCTTCGTCGATGAGTTCGAAGAGCTGAGCTTCGGCAGCATCGTCACCCTGTTGCGCGCTCTGCAGAAGCTGGGTAAATTCAAGTTCGCCGAAATCAACCATTGACTACTCCTGCCCACTTACAACTGCTACCCATTCTTACCGAGTGACGCCGGGATGCAAGAGCCGCACATAAGTCCAGTATTGGGCAAGAGTTGCATTTTCTGTTGTGAAATGACTGGTAGTTTTCTGCTTTGACTCGGTTGTATTTCTAGATTGACATGTTCTCCCCAAGCGGGGCGCTTGCGCCCCGCACCTTGGGTGTGTGGGGGCACACATCTCGGGTGTGGGGAGGGTATATCGTAACACGGCATGCCTCCGGCCCGTCGATCCGCACTATTTGCTAATGGAAAAGGGGAGAAAGTCGATGCGAATCACTCCAATGTCACGGGGAATCCTTCCAGTATTCTTGTTGTTTGTCACCGCGCTCACGGGGATTTCCCACGGCCAATTCGTTCCCGCCTTTCCCAATGCGCACTTTATTACTCAGGACCCCGGTCCCTTCGGTGGGCCGTCCGACTTCGTTGCGGAGGGGACTTTCACGGCAGACGACAACGGCGTCTTCGACGTATTTGTGTTGTTTGGACAAGAGTCGCTCGCAGCGCCGCCCAAATTCACGTATTCGACGACATTCCGCTGGGAGAATCCTGCCAGTGGCGCGAAGTTGCTCGAATGGGTGGGCAATTTCAATTTCGATCCGCCCATGGCGACGTCGATTACCAATACCAACGACGTCGGGACAACACCGCCGGAATTTGAGTTAGCCGCCGATAGCTTGTCCGCGACGGTCACGTCTCGCATGTTCCCGGCATTCCCCTTTCAGGTCGAACGTTATCATGGCCAGATCAGTGGACTACAACCGGGCGAGACCGTCTTTTTTCAGAAGATCGGTAGCGGCGCACGCGTTGTTCCAGAGCCGTCATCCGGAGTTCTTCTTGCGACCGTAGTCGCAATCGGATTTGCTCGCGTGCGGCGTGCAAGTCGTAACTTTGGCATCAATTGATACTCTGCTTCGCAACATTGTGAGGTCCACGTTGATTACGCGAAGGGCTCTACGTAACTGTCCCGCCCGCAGAGGTCCTTTCGACTACTTACAGTTTCTTACTTCCTTGGACTTGTGCTTCCATGGGTCCCACGCTGCTTGACGAGGATGCTAACTATGATTCGCCTACTTGTGATGATCTCATTCGTTTCTTTGCTGCAACTTACACTGCTCCATCGAAGCGCAATCGCCACGGACTCATTTTTCGATGACTTCAGCAACGGAGACGCCCAGGACAATGACCCAGTGACTTGGATCCCTGGAGGGCCGGCATCCCGAACCACTTTTGGGGTTGTCGACAAGAGCTTAGTTTTGGGTGTCGACGCAACTGGAGGCATCAATACCCTTGGCACGGCGACCGCCGATGGATTTTCTCTGTTGGACGTGTCCATCCGAACCCAGTTGCGGCTCTCGGGAAACGGTAGAGCCGCTGTCTTTGGTCGCGGTCTAGCCGCCACGATCACATCTGACGGAAACGCGAATTTCTTCGGTATTGGAGATATCGCGACAGGTCTGGACCCGGTGAACGAGGACGTTGTGCTCCAGCTTGATGTCATTGGCCCCACCGCAAGTATGTGGGTATGGCGAGCTGGTGAGCCGATGCCGTCAACACCGTTGGCGACGACCAACGGCGGCAGAGTGCCAGATTCAGTGTCAGTCGCATTAGAAGCATTAGCGGGTGAGGTAGCTTCAGCCGAGTTTCGTTATGTTGCTCTCAACATCCCTGAGCCGTCCTCGGTGTGTGTGGCATTCATCGGTTTGCTCGGCATGACTGTAGGCAGCCGTTGGACGCGCTAACGCCTACGAGCTTCGAGCGCAGCACCTGAAAGGATGAAACGTCGGGGAGTGCAGCCCTCGGCGGGTGGTGTGATTAGAAATCCAAACGCACTCGCCGGGAACTGGTCTACTAGATAGTATGAAGTCTCGCATCAACCGTGCCTACTTCCGCCCGATCTAGCATTGTGTACCCATTTCTTTGAATTGCGATCGGGTGCAAACGCCGCGTAAGTACCTTGGATAGCTGTCTGGCATACTCTCAGACGGCTAAAGCTCACCATTGATCGCGCGCCGTCCTGCCCTGGTAATGCTCGCAAAGCCTCTGCTGACTTCGTCAAACCGGTAGCCTAGTGCCAACCAATGCCACACAGTAGGCTTAACGGACGAAGAATGTGGGTCTTCGTGCGATGCTACGTTGGGCAGTCAGAATCGTTCTCAGGGATATTCGATGATGGGTTCAGCAAGGCCAATAGTCACTTTGGTTTGGCTAGGCATCCTGGCCTTCCCGCCGCGACATCCGAGTTGCGCGTCAGAGACGGCCCCTGCAATCGACTTCAAGAATACGCGAGAACGCGCTGCCGCAGTGCTTGACTTGGTCCGTCCAGCCTTCGTGAGATTCACCTACGGCGATCAGCCCAAGCTACAATTTGGCAGTGGCGTGATTGTATCCGCATCAGGTCACGTGGTGGTTAGTGGCCCCGTCAACTATGTCATTGACGACGCCTTGCTTGATCTGCAGTTGATTGATGGCCGCAGCGTGAGCGGAAAGGCGTTAGGTTGGTCAAGCGAGTTTGGGGTCGGGCTGCTGAAAATCACCGACGCTGGTCCATGGCCGCACGTTGAGCTCAGCAAGCGAGCCGAGGCCGGAGAAGTTTGTGTGGCGTTGGGATACATTAGAAACTCCCCAGGAACAGAAACGGCACCAGGCATTCGGCTGGGCATCGTAACCAAGGTGTCACCGGGCAGGTGGCTGACCACGTCGTATCGTTCTCCGTTCAATGCTCACCCCATATTCAACCTGGATGGCAAGCTTTTAGGATTACACCATTCATCTTCCTCGGGTCACGATTCAATACACGCTTCAGCAAGATTGATTGATTCACACTGGGACGAGTTGGCGGCGGGCAGTAACCTTGATCGGGTGCGGCTTGCCATGCAGCGCAGTGATTCCGATGGCGATTCTATACGATCTGAGCGAGTATCCCTGGAGGTAATTGCGTCAGCGAAGAAGGTATCGGTCCGAATCAGCGACATCGGTGCGGAGCAAAGTCGAGTAAGCGGTGTGATCGTGAGTCGCGATGGATATGTAATCACGTGCGGGCATCATAGATGCCTGCCGGGTACGAACATGACGGTTACCCTGGAAGATGGCCGTCGCGTGAACGCAATCGTAGTGGGCACGAATCTTGTCTCTGACGTTGGCGTGCTGAAGATCACAGAAGCAGGAACCTGGCCTCACGCGGAATTGGGCTATTCCTCCGCAGTACGAGAGGGAGAGCAGTGCGTTGCTATTGGCTATCCGACGCATAATCCGAGCGGAGAGCCCTGGGTCTACCCGACGACTGTGGCCGGGCCTGCCATGATGCTTCCGATGCGAGACGCATGGAAGTCGCAGCTGTGGACTACAGGGTCTTCCCTAGGCAAAGGAGGCGTGTCGGGATGTGGAGTCTTCGATACCCCAGGTCGCGTGACCGGGGTGCTGCTGGGAGGGAACTCTGGCGCCGGAGCCAAAGCGCGGTTGCGAATCGCACGGATTGAGTTATTCCGCAAGAACTGGGAAGTTCTTACCTCGGGTGTGCCTGTTCAGGTTGCTGATCCAGATCGGGTTGCAGAGGTTGCCGACACCCTGAATCGACTTGCTGCAGAGCTATCAGCCGATGAATCTCGTTAAGGACTATCGTTTCATAAATCCGCCTCGCTTGCAGGGAGGAGCTAAGGGAGTGTTAATTCTTCCGTAGGCTCGCGCCTCACCTACGCTCTCCCCGAAGCGGAGAGGAATACTGAAACTGCTGCTAGTTGGAGGACCAGACACGGCCAAGCTTTGCGCTGAGGCGTTTGACACCAGCTGTGGTCACGTTGGTATGGCGAACGCTCAGGGCGTTTAGTTGAGGGAAACTGATAATGTGCTCGATCGACTCGTCGGTGATCGAGGTACCCTCGAGATCAAGGAAGACAAGACCAGGGAGCGGCTGCAGGCGGGCGAGCGACGCATCATCAAATCCGTGACCTGCGAATCGAAGATGGTCTAGCTTCGACAGTCTTCCAGAATTCAGGAATGCGAAGGTTCCGTCGTCCACACAGTTCGCGTGCAGTTGCAAATCCTCCACGAAAGGCAATTCGTTGGCTAACAACTGGCAGACGTATTGGTGGCCAACTCTTTCCGTTAAGTAAACCCTTCTGACGACCCTCCATCCCAGCACGGTGCGTAGCCACTCGGACGATGATTCCATCCGGTCCGAGTCGAACAACATCGGTAATGGGTTGTCGTCTGCGTAGTAGACAAAGGCTCCGGCCGCCCGCAATTCCGCCACCGTGCGAGTTTGCTCATGAATAGTCCACCACCTGAACCCGGAGAAAACCATCAAGCTGAAACACACCAACAGGATGCCCATGCGAATTCGGACAGAGGCGCGCCGCCATCGCGACAGCACGGGAATCAAACCACCAACGACGCCTCCAGTACTGACGCAGATGAAAAAGAGTGTCTTATCGGCAATCTTGATGCCTAAAGACCAGAGTAGCCCCGCCAAAAGGTAGCCGAGTACGCCAAACAAGGTTCCTCCCACCAGTCCGACGTTAGAGGTATCGAACACCAGGCGACCTGTGATTGCCCCCAGCAGACCGGCGAGCAAGACGAGCATGAGGGGAGAGAATGCCGTGCCCCGAATCTGGCCTTCTCGAGCCGCCATGAGTATCAGTGCCACCACGACCGTGACCAACAACAGGTCCACAATCCGAAACTGAAAGCGTCCCCTGTCCAACGGTTCCTCCTACCTTGAGCACATCACTCGGCGTGAGCTTCCGCCTAGGTAGTCTATTGTAGGAGATTCTGCGCGGCCCGTGCAGTTTCCTTCGGCTTCGTTTCAGCTATAAGATCCGGATCTGTGCAAGGTGCTCAAAGCTTGATCCGTCGAAACTGCCTCAGCGTTTCACGCTGAGGCAGCTTGGAGTTCGGGCACGGATCGCCATTAGCGATGGCTCGCTGGAATCAGACGGAGTGAGATTGCCAACCCAGCAGCAACTAAATTGAGTAGTGAAGTTGATGGCTCGGGAACGGCCACCACCGAGAATTCGATGAAGCCACGCGTTACCGAAGGGTCGTCAGGATGAATCCAATCCGAGCGTTCTAGGTTAAGAGTGAGCCTGTAGTCTCCAGCGGCAAGTCTACCAAGGTCGTGGACATACTCATGTGGCGGAGCCAGCCAAGCCGTCGACCAACCAAGGAACTGGATGCTTGCATTGACTTCGATGTCACTTCCAGATATCGAGTGCTCGACCGAGACTTCTGCTCCTTGCGGAAAATGAGAGAGTTGAGGAAGCGTTAGGGCCAATGAATCCAGTTCAGTCAGAATTATGCTACTCTGCGGCGGGCTATCGGGCAGTTCTGCGAACCTGTCCTCATCAACCAGGTAGGTAGAAAAGAACTCGTAGCCTCCTCCGTTCTCATCTACCCCGAGGGGGCGGACTATCGCCCGTCGACCGCCGCTTCCATCACTGGAAATATTCCCAAGGTCATGGAAAGAACCTGGCGTGCAGCAGAGGCCGTCCACAGACACTTGGGCAACGCTTACGCCAGGCGTGACTGCTAGCACAGCAGCTACTAGGAAACACCGTAACCTATACATACATGACACTCCAGTTCCGAAGAGCAACGTGCAAATTATGTGGGACACTCACTACTGTAACGAGGCCGCCTTCTCTATAGAATGTCACGCTTGCAAAACTGAGGTGTCCCAAACCTACCCAGGCTTCATCGGCTGAGGTAGCTTTTCCGAAATCCCGTTCTCCCACGCGACGGGCGCAAGTCGCCGGAATCGCGCCGTTGTGCCGACGCTTCGATTCATGCACTCGGATCGTCCCAAGTGGCCCAAAAATCGTTGCTGAAATCGTGATCCAAATGCACTAGGATTCTACTTGCATCGGTGTCGCCGTTGCGCGAGGCAGGCAAATTCTCGGACACTTTGGGGCTCGTGTTCGTAAATTGCAAGTCGCTGGGTGCTAAGGGCTTGCAGCCGGAATTGCCTGGTGATCTGAGAGGTTATGAAAGGTCTGAAAGTGCCAACCTTTCAAAACCTGCGGACTTGTGGAGGCCGGCGGTGCTGCAATAGCAGGGTGAAAGGTGATTTTGGGCGTAGATTGGAGAGGAGGTTTTGTAAATCGAAACGGGAAACCTTTCAAAAGTAGTGGCCAGGAGCCAGTAGTCGGTGGCCATTTCTGGGGCGTGCCCTGCAGTGAATCCTCCCTCCACGCGCAGGTTAACAATCGATAACAACGCGGCGTAGCGGACGCTCCGCCATCAGGTACTTTGTCGCAAGAACTGGAAGTTCCTAGGACGCGAAAACGCGGGATCGCGTGCGGCGATCCTCTACACGATTCGCAACACGAAGCGATGTTGCCCAGATGCTCGGCCGAGGCGAATCCGCAGTTCGTTCTCGCCCACCGGCTCGAGGAATCGCGCAGCAACATTCAAAGGTGTGTGAGCGAAGGGTGGTGGTCCGGATCGCTGTTCTGATGGTATAGTACCACTTTCGGATCAAACTCTCTATTTCGAGTAGACACATGGCAACGTTGCGAGTCTTGGCACTCTACAAATCACTCGGAGTTATGCTGCTTGTTTCACCGTTCGCTTGGAGTGACTCGCCATTGCGAGCTAACGAGCCGTCTGCTGGCTGGTTGCGAGGGTTGGGCGAGGATCTTGAGATTTGTTTGCGTGGCGAGGTTCTTGAGTCCGATGGGTCGCCGGCCGAAGGACTCGCGGTTGTGGGAGCGCTGCAATCGCGCGGCATAAGTACGCCGATCGGAGTACTGTGTGAAAGTAATCGATTTGAGGCTTGTCTGCCGGTCAACATCACGTCTTGGTACTCAATGCGGCTGCGGGTCGCTTCGAACAGCGGCGGTGTCGCTTACGTAAAGCTTGCGCCTGGCGTGCTGCGTCAATCAGCCATTGATGGCTTACGAGTAACGCTTACCAAGCCAACGCGGCGCGTCGCAGTCAATGTCGAGCAGGCGGGTTCACCGGTCGCGGGGGCCAAGGTCCGTGTCGACCTAGGCTACGGCGTGGAACTCGAAACCGAGACCGACGCTCAAGGGGTCGCCTTTTTTGACCTGCTGTCCGACCAGGAGTTGAGCTCCTTCACCGCTTGGACCGACGACCACCGTGTCGGCGGCTTCCAGTTTAGCCGCAAGCCAACCCGAAACCCCGACGACGACACGCATGTTATCGAGTTGTTCGATTGCCGCGATCAGACGATCCGATTCCTCGACTTAGACGGGAAGCCCGTCGAGGGTCTCACATTCGAGTTTCACGTGGCGACGCCAAGCCCCAACTACAACTACATCGGTCTGGTCGGGCCGAAGGTAATGACGACCGATGCGCGAGGGGCAACGGTTTTCCGTTGGTTACCCGACTGGGAGACCCATCACTTTTATCCACAACTCGTTGATGGAGCGGGTTGGGTCCTCGAAGGTGAGAGTTCAGACTACGAACAGGTGGAAGGCACCATTGTCTATCGCGTTAAGCCGGCGGCCAAGCGGGTATCGATTACTGGCCGCGTCGACACCCCCGAAGCGGTCGAGGCGAAGGGCTTCTTTGTCCAGCTTCGATCGTTTCAAGGAGAACAGGAAGGCCATTCTGATCCGCTGAGCGCATTCGCCGATGAGCGGGGAGAGTTTTCCGTTGACGTGCTTCCGGGCGCCACCTACTGCGCCTACGTAAACGACGAGAAATGGACGGGCCGGATGATTGACCTCGTTCCCTACGAGCCCGCGACGGACCGTGTGTCGGAAATCGTCCTGCCGGTATCTGAAGGAGAGGAAGTGCGGTTCTCTGTCACTCGCGGGCCGCAAAGGCTACCCTACCAAGGTCTGACGATCAGTCTGAGAGAAAATCACTCGTATACGTGGTCGGAGGATAGTAAGCAGCGCCACGGTACGGGCAGCCGAGACCGGTGGTTGACAACCGACGAATCGGGGCACGCCGTAGCTCACGTCATGCCAGGGCAGGTGGAGGCGAGCGTCTTCCAACCCCTGTGGCGAGTCGAAGAAGAGATTCAGATCCGGGAGGGCGAGCCGGCCAAGGTCACGCTCCA
Organism: Bythopirellula sp.; assembly: GCA_965228965.1. Classification (GTDB taxonomy): domain Bacteria; phylum Planctomycetota; class Planctomycetia; order Pirellulales; family Lacipirellulaceae; genus Bythopirellula. The sequence goes on along the minus strand of OZ245849.1, from coordinate 1,021,308 downwards.
TCGCGAGCGCGAGGCACCGCTGTCACTAGTCGGGCGGCTGGTCCTCGCCGGGGGTGCGGAATCCAATCTTGCTGGCGCCGAGGTGCGTTTCGGATCCGTCGATGGAGTCTACGACTATGCGGGGGCGACCACTGCCGACGTGGACGGGCGCTTCTCCTTTGAATCGCTTGGTAACCAGATCGGCGTGTTCGCGGTCACCGCTGATCAGAAGGCGGCCGGCGCGGCCGTAGTCACGGATCTGGGCCACACGATCGAGGTCAAGCTTAAGCCGACCGTGGAGTTTCGGGGCCACCTGCTTGGTGAGAACGACGAGCCGGTGGCGGGGAACAAGATCCGGGCGCTCGTGCGAGTCAAAGGGGACGAGGACTACAAGGGTCGGTTTGTAAAGAGCATTGGGGCCGCGGAGTATCGGACGGTCACCAACGATCGTGGCGAGTTCGCGTTTGAGAATCTTCCGTTGGGCATCGGCATTAGTTTGCGCACTGACAATCTACCGGGTGAGGAATCCCGGTTCGCGTACCTAGGCGAGGTCTACCTCAATCAAGACGAATCGCGCCCCCCCGCCGTCTATCGGCTCGAGCGGCGCCGCCGTGCGGAGTCGACAGAGACCCTAGCAGAACGTTTCGCCAAGCGACTGCGCGACGCGCGGCTCTCGGGATACCACTTCATGGTGATCGCCTGCGTTGATCAAGATCATCTGGCGGACTTTGTGCAGCGCAACTTCTGCAACTACGGCAAGAACCCGACCGTGTCTCGGTATGTGCAGCTCCCGGTTTACCTAGACTCGGAAGGGGAAGGCGCAGCATTGCTGGAAAAGCACGGCTGGTCGGCACCCGAGGGAGACGACGTGCACGCCTGGGCGCTTGACGGCGATGGCGCGCCGCTCGGCGAACTCGTCGTCGACGCAGCCAACGAAGCTTCGGCCGCCAAGGCTGCGGAGTTTGTCAAAGCGCACATTCCGGTCATTGCCGACGCCGAAGAGAAATGGAACCAAGCCTTCGCTGACGCCGAAGCAACAAATCGAAAAGTATGGGCGCGGATCAGCGGCCGGTACTGTGGCCCCTGCTTTATGCTCACCCGCTGGATCGACGACCAACGTCAGCTACTTGAGAAAGACTACGTCTTCCTAAAGATCGAGCGTAACCAAGACAAGAACGGCTCTGGAGTCGCCGATCGAGTGACGCGGGGCAACAGTCACGGCATCCCTTTCTTTGCGCTGTTCGCTCCGAATGGCGAATTGGTTGAGGAAAGCGTCGGCCCTCTGGGAAACATCGGCTATCCGGGCAGTTTCGAGAGCAAGAATCGTTTTCGCGAGATGCTCCTCGGCACGCGCAAGCGGCTGACTGACGAGGAGATCGACCAGTTGATCGACAGCCTCTGATGTCGCGGCCTGCCGCGCAATTTGAGCGGTGTTCATGAGCGATGGCGGAAGCGGAAGTTCGACTGAGTGTGAATAGCTCAAGAATTGCCGCGAACTGAACAAACTAGTTTCTCGCGTGAGATGCTGAGATGAAGTGCCGATGCTCTCGCCAAACGACTTCGAGTCGTTGTCCTCGATCGCTTTCTACATTCCGGCGTGTACTAGCCGACGGAGAATGGGTAGTTTGCCCCCAGCTTCTTTTCCTGTTTTGTGTCTTGAAATAGCAGGCTCTCATTGTTGACCACACTTTCTACAAGGGTGTTACGGGTCGGATTAATTCGCTTGCGATCTTTTCGGGCCAACCTTTTTTCCAAGTTCTTGGCGGCCTATGGAAAACCTGGTAAAGTTAGTACCTAGGGCAATTGGATCAATATCGAGTGCTGCACTATGATTCGCTTACGGTCACTCTGCGTTGCCATTTTCCTATCTTGCGTGTGTAATTTCGCTCTTGCGCAAGACACGCTGCTCTATACTCCGCCCTATGGCTTCACAGTACAAACACTTCCGCCAAGTGACCTGAGCTTTGAAGATTCAGGCCCCGTCATTGCGGCCGACGATTTTCAATTTGATACTCCTTTCGTTGTGAGATTTCTGGGCTGGGCCGGCGCGTATTCCTTCGGCGATTCGAAGATCCCAGAGGAAGACGACTTCACGATTGAGTTCTTCACTGAATCAGACGGCTTGCCGAATGAAAACGGACCGTTTGCGTCGATTAACGTTGGAAGCGATGTTTACCGACGCGATCCCCCCTCTAATGATCCTGAGTTGTATCTGTATTCGGCGTCAATTCCTGACATTACGTTCCAGGCCTCCACCAAGTACTTCGTATCCATACAAGCCAATACTAGTGAACCCAATTCGGGAGACTGGTTCTGGTGGGCAGCCGAGAACAGCCTGTCAACGGCTTGGCACTACGATAGTGGCGATACGAATCCGAAATGGATGCAATTCAAGCGTGATCATTTTGTGCTGCTGTTTGGTGAGTTCTTGCCCATCCCTGAACCCACGACCGCCACTCTACTGATAGTTGGCATCGCGGCTGCTGCAACGCGACGGCGTAGGTGAGGCCGACCGCCCCGCGACGGAGCGGCCGGCCAGGAATCAACTAAGCGCCGATCAGATCCAACATTGTGTACACGACCGGCGTTCAGCCCTCACGTTCAGGCTCACGCTTGCCCGACTGGAACTCCTCACACGCAACGGCGATCTCGTCGGGGGTTGGCACGTAATGCGGTGATTGCGATGATTGGCCGGCAACGTCCAAAGTCTTTAGCAGCAGTTCGGCCGTACAACTCCTTTAGCGGCTTCACCGTCCATCGAATCGCACGCTGCTCAGAAGTCGGCTTGTCATTTTTCATGTAGTGCTTTTTCGCAAATCGCCAGTATTCAGCGATCACCTCGAGTACGGTGATAGGCTCATGGCCTTGATTAGTTGAAAGCAGCGCGACGTCCTGTCGCGAGCGACTCAGAGAGCAAGCGGTCGTACTCCTGTTTGCTGGCCTTCGTGCCGAACGGGCCCAGATAGTGCCGGTGGCCATTCAGCTCTACAAAAGCATGGCCACTTGCACGATGTCTTCGATACTTCGGCGCCTGATGCGTTAATCGATGCATTTTGCAGGGTTTCCCATATCTAGTGGTCGCCAAGCGGATACTTATCCGTTTGGCTCCCCGGAAAACGCTGCGCTGCCAACCGTTGACAGGTACCGTAAACTACGTGTCAGCAAAGTCTTAGAATAAGTCGGGCCGACTGGACTCGAACCAGCGACCTTTTGACCCCCAGTCAAACGCGCTACCAGACTGCGCCACGGCCCGAAGCCTTGATTGTACAGTAATTGCTCGCGACAATGAAGGGAGTCGACACTCCCCTGTCACTTCATAGCCCTTATTGCATCGCACCCCAATTTCTAGCACCCTAGACCGCGTAGCAGCAGCTACGCCAACGCCCACGCTAAGGTAGCGTAGCGCAAATGCGGACCGGAGACAGAGCGTAAGCTTGTAGCCCCTCCCTGGGAATGATGGCGGACGACTTCCCGAAGGTCGCATCGGGGCGGCTAAGGTTCATCACCGCCACTCTAAGGTTGTGAAACGCGCGAGTGCCTCTCGTTCCAATTCCTCGCGATGATCGGGATGAGCAATCTCGATCAGCGCGCGAGCACGCTGACGCAAGTTCTTGCCGTAGAGGTTCGCCACGCCGAACTCGGTAACGACATAGTGGACATGAGCGCGCGTGGTGACGACACCTGCCCCTTGCTTGAGATACGGCACGATCCGTGATTCTCCACGCCGAGTGACGCTCGGCAGCGCGATGATTGCCTTCCCGCCGGGCGATAGCGACGCCCCGCGAATAAAGTCCATTTGTCCACCGACACCAGAGTAGAGCCGCGTGCCGATCGAGTCGGCACACACCTGACCGGTGAGGTCGACTTCAATTGCGCTGTTTATGGCTGTAACTTTCGGATGTCTGCGGATCACGGCGGTATCGTTTACGTAACTCGCCTCCAGCATCTCAACCGATGGATTGTCGTCAATAAAATCGTAGAGACGCTGGCTGCCCACGCAGAAGCTCCCGACGACCTTGCCGACCTCACTAGCCTTCTTTTCGCCATTGATCACGCCCATCTCAACCAGGTCCACGATGCCATCGGAGAACATTTCAGAGTGAACGCCCAAATCCTTGTGATCACGAAGTGATGTCAGCACTGCGTCAGGGATGGCTCCGATGCCCATTTGTAGTGTGGCACCGTCTTCCACCAGAGCTGCCACATGCCGGCCAATGGCGCGTTCTTCCTTAGTAGGTTCCGAGACGGGACGGATGGGTAGCGGCGAGTTCTCCTCGATGGCGATATCGATGTCTGAGACGTGGAGCACTCCGTGTCCATGGCATCGGGGCATGTACGAGTTAAACTGCGCAACGACAAACTTGGCCGATTCTGCTGCCGCCTTCGACGCGTCGACCGACACGCCCAGTGAACAAAAACCGTGGCGATCAGGCGGCGAGACCTGCATCAGGGCCACGTCAAGCGGTAGAATCCGCTGGCGGAATAACGACGGAACTTCACTGAGAAACACCGGAATGTAATCTGTGTACCCTTCCTGCGAAGCGTTGCGGACATTCGATCCGATGAACAACGAATTCGTATAGACACGGCCCTGGAGGCGAGGGCTCGTGTACGGTGATTCTCCTTCCGTGTGCAAATGAACAACTTCCACGTCACGCAGTTCTTCGCAGTGCGCTGCCAACGCCCACACCAATGGTTGCGGGGCTGCGGCGGCTGTGTGGATGTAGACGCGGTGTCCTGACTGGACGATGGAAATCGCTTCTTCTGCAGTGAGTATCGGCACTTTGGAATTTCTGGTTACTTTAGTGTTCGGACCTCTCGATACGACACTACTCTTATTGGCCAAGTGATTCAATCCGTTGACTTGCGAGGTCGCTGCGCCGGTGGGTGGCACCGGGTAGTCTGTGCTGGTAGTCGTGTCCATTGTCGTTCCGATGGTGTGCGTGCTCAGGCGGGAGGTGAGCTTGGATGGAAGGGGCGATCTCGTTTTGGTCTCGTCCTGGCGTCCGCTTGAGGCCTTTGGTATTTGCTGGCCAGCGGCTCAATAAACGTGTGATGACTTTGGCGATGGTCCTTTGAGTGTTTCTAGCCCAGTATTAGCAAGCAAGTTGGAGGACGACAAGACTATATCCAAACGTAGATTCGACGCGGGAACGCAACAAATGTTTCCGCTGCTGCCATCAAGCCACATCCGCCTTTCGTACCGATGCTGCTGATAATTCCGCTCCTATCGGAATGTGGCGAGCATCCGAAAACTGCGGCGTCTTGTCCGCGGCGATCACTGCTGCGGCACTTGTCGGCTGGCGAGCGGCGGCATGACTGTCGCGGGCCTCCCAGTAGAGCTAGCTCTCGCATCTGCAATACCGCCGCTCACCCAGTAAATCCACTAGTTCATTCCCCGATGAAAACCGATTATTGGCGCCATTAGCACACTCGCTCTCTGGGCGCGATGCTCAAGGACTTGGAGCCCTTTCCGAAAGCATGACTTGCCCCAGAAAGAGGCAACTCGACGTGTTCCAGTGCCCGGATTTCGCCCCATCAAACGCCTTTAAGTTCAATCGCGACGTTATCGATTGAAGGGGTGCATTTTCAATGCCAAAGCAATGCGGCAGACTCATCGTCAATCGACGATGGAGGAAGCCACTGCCGGCTGCAAGCTGTCAGCTCGGCGGAACACGAATTGATCATCGTCCAGGTCGATTTCGATTGTCGAACCCTCGGGATAACCTCCCTTGAGCAGCTCGGTGGCAAGCGGGTTCTGTATACGCTGCTGGATTACCCGCTTTACCGGACGAGCGCCATAGACTGGATCGTAGCCGTCCACCGCCAGTCGTGCCCGAGCAGCTTCCGTGACAACCAAGCCCAATCCTTGGGTAGCGAGGATCGATTCAAGCCCCTTCAGCTGCAGATCGACGATCTTCGCTACCTGTCCTCGCTCCAGAGGCTGGAAGATGATCGTCTCATCGATGCGGTTCAGGAATTCCGGCAGGAATTTTGCCTGTAGCGACTCTTCCAGCGCCGCGCGGATTTCGTCGGTGCTGCCACCCTCGGAGGTCACGCGTTGGATCATCTGACTGCCGACGTTGGAGGTCATCGCAATAATCGTGTTGGAAAAATCGACCGTGTGTCCGTGATTGTCGGTCAAGCGACCGTCGTCGAGCACCTGTAGCAGAATGTTAAACACATCGCGGTGAGCCTTCTCGATTTCATCGAGCAAGACCACAGCGTACGGACGCCGGCGCACCGCCTCGGTCAGCTTGCCACCTTCTTCGTAGCCTACATATCCCGGAGGCGCTCCGATCAGCCGGCTGACGGTATGCTTTTCCATGAACTCGCTCATGTCGACGCGAACCATTGCGTTCTCGTCGTCGAAGAGCACTTCGGCCAATGCTTTGCAGAGCTCGGTCTTGCCGACACCGGTGGGGCCACAGAAGAGGAAAGAGCCGATTGGCCGTGATGGATCTTGTAGTCCACTGCGGCTGCGGCGCACAGCGTTCGCCACAGCTTCCACGGCCTCGTCTTGGCCGACGACGCGTTGATGCAAACGTTCCTCAAGCACCAGCAGCTTGGCGCGTTCGCTTTCCATCATGCTCGTGACCGGCACGCCGGTCCAATCGCTAACCACTTCGGCGATTTCTTCGGGGCCAACCTCTTGTCGCAAGAGCCGACGTTTATCGCCTTCGTCGCCGTTGCTTTCGGCGTTGTTCGCGTTGGCTTGCCGCTGCTCGCTTTCTTCGAGTTGCTGCACGAGTTTCTTACGTTCTGAATCCAATTCGTAGAGCGATTGAAACAGATCCTCACCCACCGGTTCGCCGGCGGATTGCTTATCGTTGATCGTGGCGGCGAGCTGCTGGTAACGGTGCTCCGCGTCCTGTTGGCGTTCGCGAATTTGATGCACGTCGCCCACACCGAGCTTTTCGCTCTCCCACTGCTCGCGCAGATTGGCAAGCTCGCGCTTCAATTCGGTCATCTCGTCGTTGACTTCCTCGAGCCGTTGCTTGGCATGCTCTTCGGTCTCGTCGGCCAGCTGTCGCGCGACCAGCTCCAGCTGCGTCAGCTTCCGCTGCACGATGTCGATTTCGGCGGGTACGCTTTCCAGCTCCATTGCTAGGCGGCTGGTTGCTTCGTCCATCAGGTCGATTGCCTTGTCGGGCATGTAACGGTCCGCGATGTAGCGGTTGGACAGCTCGGCCGCCGCGACCAACGCGGAATCCTTGATCTTCACACCCTTGTGGTGCGCTTCATAGCGCGGCTTGAGGCCGCGGAGAATGGCAATCGTGTCTTCGACATTGGGCTCGCCGACGAAGACCGGCTGAAAGCGCCGCTCCAGCGCTGCGTCTTTCTCGATATACTTGCGATACTCGTCCAGCGTTGTTGCGCCGACGCAGCGCAGTTCGCCGCGGGCAAGCGCTGGCTTGAGCAGATTAGCGGCGTCGTTGCCGCCTTCGGCTGCGCCTGCGCCGACGACGGTGTGCAGTTCGTCGATGAACAAGATGACATTGCCCTGGGCGTCTTCCACTTCGCGCAGCACAGCCTTCAGTCGCTCCTCAAATTCGCCGCGAAACTTGGTGCCGGCGATCAACGCACCCATGTCGAGCGCTACGACTCGCTTGTTCTTCAGGCTTTGCGGCACGTCACTTTGCACGATCCGCAATGCGAGACCTTCGGCGATCGCCGTTTTACCAACGCCGGGTTCTCCAATCAGCACGGGGTTGTTTTTCTTGCGGCGCGAGAGCACTTGGATCACGCGTCGGATTTCTTGATCGCGGCCGATCACTGGATCGAGCTTTCCTTGTTCCGCACGCTCCACCAGATCGATGCCGTACTTTTCCAACGCCTGGAACTTGTCTTCCGGGTTCTGGTCGGTCACACGCGCGCTGCCTCGCACGTCGCGCAAGGCTTCGAGAATCTGCGCGTCGGAGATGGCATTGAGCTTGAGAACGTCCTTGGCCTTCGATTGCGTTTTGGCTAGCGACAGCAACAGATGTTCCGTCGAAACAAACTCATCCTGCATTGTCTCGGCTTCGTATTGCGCGGCCTCGAGCACTTTGCTCAGGTCGCGGCTCACCTGTGGCGGCGTGCCGCTGTTGGACTTGGGGAGGTGCCCTAACTCAGCGGTGACAATCTGCTGCAGCTGGGCTTGATTCACCCCGATCCGCTCGATCAGTGGACTTACCACGCCATCCTGCTCAGCGAGCAAGGCAGCCAGCAAGTGGAGCGGCTCCAGTTGCGGATTCCCCGCATTGGCAGCCGACTCCTGAGCTTGCTGGAGCGCCTCTTGTGCCTTGATCGTCAGTTTGTCGAATCGGAATGCCATCGTTCTGAGTTCCTTTCGATGCGTAAAAAAAGCCGACAGCGTGGCGACGCTGCCGGCTCGTTTGTTGGCAACGCCGCTTACGATTTCACCTCAAACTCCGCGTCGATCGCGTCGTCGTCGGCGCCGTCGGAACCCGCTTCGGACTCGCTTCCCGCTGAAGCGGGATCGCCTCCGGCGGCTGCCGGGTCATCAGCGGCGGACTTGTAGAGTGCTTCGCTCATCGCGTGCGAGGCGGCCTCCAGTTCAGCGATCGCTGTCTTGATCGCGTCGACGTCGTCGCCCTTGGCGGCTTCGCGGACCTTAGCGATCGAGCCTTCTAGCGATTCCTTGTCGCTTTCGTTGAGCTTATCGCCTTGCTCCTTGATCAGCTTTTCCAGCTGGTAGCAGCGCGATTCGGCTTCGTTTTGGGCTTCAATCACCGCACGCTTCTTCTTATCATCCTCGGCGTGCGCGGCCGCGTCCTTCTGCATCTTGTCGATCTCTTCTTCCGACAAGCCGCTGGACTGTTCGATCTTGACAGTATGTTCCTTGCCCGTGCCAAGGTCTTTAGCCGAGACGTTCAAGATACCGTTAGCGTCGAGGTCGAACTTCACTTCGATTTGAGGTACGCCGCGCGGCGCTGGTGGAATCCCTTCTAGATTGAACTGATCGAGCAGCCGATTGTCGGCGCACATTTCGCGTTCGCCTTGGAACACGCGTACCGTGACGGCGGTCTGGTTGTCGTCAGCGGTGCTAAACACTTGCTTACGCTCCGTCGGAATGGTCGTGTTACGCTCGACCAGCTTGGTCATCACGCCGCCAAGGGTTTCGATACCGAGCGACAGTGGAGTGACATCCAACAGAAGAATATCTTGCACATCGCCGGCCAGCACACCACCCTGGATAGCGGCACCGATCGCGACCACCTCGTCGGGATTCACACCCTTGTGCGGTTCTTTGCCAAACATCTCTTTGACAAGTTCTTGCACCTTCGGGATTCGTGTCGAACCACCGACCAGCACAACCTCGTCGATTTCGCCCGTCTTGAGTTTGGCGTCGTCCATTGCCTTCTGCACCGGAATCCGCACGCGCTCGATCAGGTCATCGACCAGCTTTTCGAACTCGGCCCGCGAGATGCTCATTTGCAGGTGCTTTGGACCACCCGCGTCAGCGGTGATGAACGGCAAGTTGATGTCGGTCGAGGACGCGGAGCTGAGCTCTTTCTTCGCCTTTTCGCAGGCTTCCTGCAGACGTTGCAGTGCCATCACGTCTTCGCGAAGGTCGATGCCCTGTTCCTTCTTGAACTCTTCGGCAACGTGGTTGATCAACGCTTCGTCGAAGTCGTCACCACCGAGGTGGGTATCGCCGTTGGTCGAAATCACCCGGAACACGCCGTCAGCGACCTCCAAGATCGACACGTCAAACGTACCGCCACCAAGGTCGAACACGCAGATCTTTTCTTGCGCCTTCTTGTCGAGGCCGTAGGCGAGCGATGCCGCGGTTGGCTCGTTGATGATACGCGCAACTTCCAAGCCTGCGATTTGGCCGGCATCTTTCGTAGCCTGACGCTGCGCGTCATTGAAGTACGCGGGGACAGTAATGACCGCCTTGTTGACGGTATGGCCGAGGTAGGCTTCGGCCGACTCCTTGAGTTTGCGCAATGTCTTCGCGGAAACTTCTGGAGGTGTGAGTTCTTGGTCGCCCACCTTGACCTTAACGTAGTCTTCAGCGCCACCGACGATTTCGTAGGGCACCATCTTCTCTTCGGAGGCAACTTCGTTGTGTCGCCGGCCCATGAAGCGCTTGACGGAGTAGACGGTCTTGGTCGGGTTGGTGACGGCCTGGCGGCGCGCGGGTTCCCCAACAAGCACCTCACCCTTATCGGTGAATGCAACGACGCTGGGAGTCAGGCGATTTCCCTCAGGGTTGGGGATTACCTTCGCTTCTTTACCTTCCATCACCGCGACCACCGAGTTGGTCGTGCCGAGGTCGATGCCGATGATCTTTTCGCCTGCAGCCATTGAAATGGTCTCCTGAGTTTGTCGCTAAGGTTGATTCGTATGGTGCCGCGCTTCGGCGGCAGGTTTTGATTTTGTCGAGTTGTAAGTGATGCGCCGTAACGGACGCTGTTGGTGAGAAAGCAAAGGCCGTGCCACGTTGTTCGCCTGACCAGAATCGACATAAACATTTATTTTTATTACACTTACGTCGAACTTCGGATCATGCTCGAATGGCAGGTGGATGTGGCCAGCTGCCTTAATGGCAGCCAACCTCAGATCGGCTGCTCGTCACTTCGGTGGCCGAATGTCAATTTGGCAGTTTGTCGCACGTACAGGCCGCCTTGGCTGAACTGCTTGCGATTACCATACTGGCCTGATGGCCAAGAAGAAGAACACGAAATCGCCCAGCTCAAACCAGAAACGCGCTCCGTCAACACGTCAGCTCGACAAGCTAGATCGTGAAATCCTTGCGCTGGTCAACCAGCGGGCGGAACTGACACTGGCTCGCAACGATGCCGGAGCAGCCGCTCAAGTTGCAGACCATGCACAATCGTTGGAAGGGATCATTGCGCAAAACAACGGCCCGCTCACCGACGCGGCAATTCGCTCGATCTTCCGCGAGTTGTTGGGCGGCATCCGCGCGGCCGGTCAGAAACTGCGCGTTGCGTATCTGGGACCCGAGTTCACGTATAGCCATCTGGCCGCCATCGAGTGTTTCGGCCAGGCTAGCGAACTCGTGCCGGTAGGAACGATCGCTTCGGCGTTTGAGGAAGTCGAGCACCAACAGTCTGACTTCGGTATCGTGCCGATCGAGAATTCGACTGACGGCGGGATCGTTGACACTCTGGAATGCCTGGTGCATTCACCGGTACAGATTTGCGGCGAAGTAGCGCTCTACATCCACCATTGCCTGTTGGGGCTGGGCGATCGCAAGGATGTGCGGAAGGTCTACAGCAAGCCGCAGGCGCTGTCGCAGTGTCGCAACTGGCTGAACAAGCATATTCCGACTGCCGAACTATGCCCTGTCGCGAGCACCGCAGACGCAGCGAAACGGGCCGGCAAGGAGAAGGGGGCCGCCGCGATCGCCGGCGAACAAGCTGGCGTAAATCACTCGCTTGCCGTGCTGGCTCGGAATATTGAGGATAACCGCGAGAATGTCACTCGATTCGCCCTCATCGGCCGAGAGAGCAGTTCGCGCACCGGCAAGGATAAGACTTCTATCTTGTTCGAAATTTCGCATGAGCCGGGAGCCTTGGCAGATTCGATGAACATCTTCAAGCGTCAGCGGCTCAATATGACTTGGATCGAGTCATTCCCAATGCCAGGACATCGCGGCAGGTATCTGTTTTTCGTCGAATTTTTGGGGCATTCCAGCGATCTGCGGGTCCGCCGGGCCCTCGCTTCGCTGGAGAAGAAGACCGAACGCCTGACGGTGCTGGGCTCCTATGCGCAGGCGGAGCCAATCGGCTAAACTGTGGGATTGCTAGATACTCAAGGCCCACGATTTAGTAGCCGCATTGGTGAAAGATCGCCCAGTCCTTTTGAGCTAACTCGCCATGACTGCTGCCAAGGCCATCGCAACCGTCGCCGGATGTGCTTTGTTTGGAACCATTATTGGCGGCCTGGTTGGGTACTCGTTAGGCACCTTTGCTCCCGACTTTATCGCCGCTTTGTTTCCCAACTCACGACCAGACTCCAGCTATGTGCAAATCGCAATTGGCCTAGGTACCGTCAACGGTGGTTTTATTGGCGTTGGTGTGGGCATCTTGATCATGGCGATCCTCGCCTGGCACCAATCCCGGATGAACCTACTTAACAACCAGCAAAACTCGTAGCGAAAACGAGAACACTCAACTAGGAGAAGCGGAATATGCGGACCCCACTGATTGCCGGCAATTGGAAAATGAACACCGACAGCGAAAGCGCGGCTGCGTTAGCCAGCGGGATTGCGGCGCGAGCGGGAGAAGTCTCCGCGGCAGAACTGTTGGTTTGTCCGCCGAGCATTTTCCTCACTGGCGTGCGGGATGCGATTGGCGGTGCCGCCGTTGGCTTGGGCGCACAGAACATGTACCACGAGCCCAAGGGTGCGTTTACCGGTGAGATTAGCGCTGCGATGCTGACGAGTATCGGCGCGACGTATGTCATTTTGGGGCATAGCGAACGACGGCACGTGTTTGGTGAAACCGACGAGGAAGTGAACAAAAAGACGGTGGCCGCGCTCGGAGCTGAACTAAAACCCATCGTCTGTGTCGGTGAATTGCTGGAAGAGCGCGAAGCCGGGCGTACGGCGGAAGTAATTCGCAGTCAATTTGAAGGCTCGCTAGCGGGCATTTCCGCAGACGACATGGCCAACGTAGTGATCGCTTACGAACCTGTGTGGGCCATCGGCACTGGCAAAGTCGCCACTCCAGAGCAAGCGGAGGAAGTGCATGCCGATCTTCGCAAACAACTAGTAGACCGCTACAATGCGGAATTGGCCGAATCGGTTCGGATCTTGTATGGCGGAAGTGTAAAGCCTGACAACGCAGCCGAACTGCTGAGCCAAGCCAACATCGACGGTGCCCTAATTGGCGGTGCGAGCCTCAAAGCCGACGATTTTTTGGCCATCGCGCAGGCGAGTGGCGCGACGGTGTAAACGTTAGTTCTAATACGCGAAGCAGCAGCAGTTGCTGACAAACCAACAACCACTTTGTGGAGTGCAATCCGTGATTGTTCCCATTCTTGCGGCCTTCGGACAGACGTTGTTCATGCTGCTGCTGTCCGGCGTAGCGATCTTCCTGATCTTGTTAGTCCTCGTGCAACGTGGCCGCGGAGGCGGTTTGGCGGGAGCGTTGGGGGGCATGGGTGGCTCGAGCGCCTTTGGCGCGAAAGCGGGTGACGTGTTCACCAAGATCACGGCGATCTCAGCGTGCTTCTGGATCGTGCTATGCATTTTCGCCACAAAGATGGCGCCGACCGAGGAAAGCTTGATCGATACTGGCCAATCCGCCGCTTCAATCGGCGCTCCCGCGATGAACGCGCCAGACGGCGAAGAAGGGGATGCGTCCGACGGTGACCAAGCAGACGCTGAAGCTCCTGCCGATTCCGATGCTTCTGAACCAGCCGCGGAATCAGGTGAAAGTGGACAGGATGCTTCAACGACAGAGTAACTTTTCCACCGATGATTACCTCTGCCGTCGTTCTACGCTTTAGTTTTCCGTAAGTATCCAATCTCTGATTAGGCAACTCGCTAACGAGGTAGTCTCGTGCCGCTGCTCAGCATGACCGGTTTCGGTGAAGTCCGCGACGATCGCGAAGGGTATGCGATCGTGGTTGAGGTCCGCACCGTCAACAGTCGGTACCTGAAGTTGCATCTGCGCACGACCGAGGGCTACGGCGCAATCGAATCGCGCGCTGAAGCGGTGATACGCGAGTTCGTCAAACGTGGGACGATTCACTGCAACATCCGTGTTCGTCATCTCGGCACAGCCGATGATTTTCGACTGAATAAGAACGTGCTCAACCAATACCTCGACCAACTGTTGGAAGTGGCGGCGGTGCGTGGCCTCGACGAGAGAATGCGTTTGGAGCCACTGGCATCGCTCCCCGGAGTCGTCGAAGGGATTTCTTCCGACGCGGAAGATGCGAGCGAGGTCTGGCCGTTGGTCGAACCCTCGCTACGAGAGGCACTCAACCAACTCAGCAAGATGCGTGCTGACGAGGGTGCGGCACTTGCGGACGATCTGCAACAACAATGTGAGACGGTAGCCAGCGCGCTGACGATCATCGAGAAGCGCATTCCCAGTGTCGCGGCCCACTATCGCCAACGCATCGAGGATCGAGTCAACGAAGCGCTGTCGGAACTCAATGTCACCGTGGAACCGGCCGACTTGGTACGCGAGATTAGCCTGTTTGCTGAACGAAGTGATATCTCTGAAGAGATCGTCCGCCTGCGCAGCCACCTGGAGCAATTTGGCAAAGCGATGCAATTGCCCGAGAGTGCCGGCCGTAAGCTCGAGTTCATCTGCCAGGAGATGGGTCGCGAGACCAACACGATCGGCTCCAAGGCCAACGACTCAGAGATTTCGCAGCAGGTGGTGGAAATCAAGGCAGCACTGGAACGAATTCGCGAACAGATTCAGAACGTGCAGTGATGGCCGGAGCCGAGCGAGGAAAATTGGTGGTCATATCCGGCCCGTCTGGGGTCGGCAAATCGACGGTCGTCCGCGACGTGCTTGCGCGATTCGAGGGTCGATTGCGGCTGAGCATCTCGGCGACCACCCGTAAGCCGCGGCCGCAGGAGCAGAACGGCGTCCACTACCGGTTTCTGTCGAGCGAGGAATTCCACGAGCGTCGCGAACAGGGCGAGTTCCTGGAATGCATCGAGGTTTTTGGCCGCGGACACTGGTACGGAACGCTGTGGAGCGAGGTCAGACCTTTTCTATCGGAGGGGATTTGGGTACTCTTAGAGATTGACGTTGACGGTGCGGAGAACGTTCTCCAGCAGTTTTCCGACCCCATCTCGATCTTCATTCGTCCCGCATCATTCGAAGAGTTGGAGCGTCGTTTGCGTGCTCGAGCGACGGAAACCGAGGAGTCGATTCAGCGGCGGCTGAGCGTCGCTCGGCACGAGATGCAACTCGCGGATCGCTATGAATTCCAGGTCGTCAACGACACCGTCCCCCAGGCGGTTGAGGATATTTGCAACATACTAACGGATCGAGGCCTAGCGCATGATTGATGCTCTGAAAGAGGAAGAAATCGTCAACAAGGTTGGTGGACGCTTTAAGTTGTCGACGCTGATTCAAAAACGATTGGCGGCGCTCAATGCTGGTGCCCGCGCACTGGTCGACTTCAATTCGGAAGACAAGATGGAAGTCGTCGTGCAAGAAATCTTGCAAGACAAGATCTATCTTGATTCGTCGGGGAGCCTGATGGTCGTTGGCGACGGCGAGGACTCCAGCGCAGGCGGTCCGCCCGAGCTTGATTTGGCCAATTTGGGTGAACCATGAGCGACTTCCTCCGAAGCGCGGTGGTGTAAGCGATGGCACACGAGATCGTTGTCGGTGTGTCGGGGGGGATAGCAGCCTACAAGACCGCCGCGCTCGTTAGCGATCTGGTGCAAAGCGACATCGGCGTGACGGTCGTGATGACACGCGCCGCGACGAAGTTCGTCGGCCCTGCTACATTCCGCGCGCTGACCGGCAGACGCGTCTACACTCGAGTGTTCGATGGCCAGGAATTTCCGCTTGGACCACACATCGAACTGGCACGACGTGCCGAACTGCTCTGCGTCGCGCCAGCAACGGCACACTTCATGGCCCAGGCCGCCTGTGGTTTAGCCGACGACCTACTGAGCACACTGCTCCTCTCGTTCACCGGACGGATGGTGATCGCTCCGGCGATGAATACGGAGATGTGGGAAAAGCCGGCCGTCCAACGCAATCTTGAGCAACTCAAGACTGATGGTTTTCACGTAGTCGGCCCGCAAGAGGGTTGGCTGAGCTGCCGGCAGAAGGGAGTCGGGCGGATGGCGGAACCGGACGAGATAAAGGGGGTGATCCTGCGTCTGTTGGAGGGCAATGACGAATGACGAGTACCAGGTGACGAATTCGCGATCGTTCGTCACGCGTCATTCGAGATCCGTCATTCAGCATGGCTCGTATTCTTATTACCTCTGGCCCGACACGGCAGTATCTCGACCCCGTCCGCTACCTCACCAACGGTTCCAGTGGTCGGATGGGCGCGGCGCTTGCCACTGCCGCATTGGAGTTGGACCACGAAGTGACCGTCATCAGCGGACCGGTTGAAGTGCAGTATCCACCGGCCGCAGAAGTCATCCCGATCGTGTCAACCGAAGAGATGCTCGATGCCGCGCGGATGGCATTTCAAAGCTCCGACGGCCTCATCGGCGCCGCAGCGCCTTGTGATTATCGACCCGTGCACGTGGAAGAAAGCAAAATCGCCAAGACGGGCGAACCGCTGCGACTGCACCTGATTGAAACCGACGATGTCGTCGCAACGCTCGGCGCTGAGAAAGGCGAGCGCTGGGTCGTTGGATTTGCCCTTGAGACCGAAGACCATCGGCTGCGCGCGCTTGCTAAGTTAGAACGCAAGCACTGCGACCTGATGGTTTCCAACGGTGTGGAGGCGATGGATTCTCACGAGAATCGCGTGGAGATTCTAGCCGCAGACGGCGAAGTGCTCCGCTCTGCGCAGGGTGGCAAGTTGGTCGTCGCGCAGCAGATTTTGGCAATCATCCAACGACGGCTGATCGAAAATCAGGCTTAAGCAGCCCGATTGCGAAGCCGGTCGAAGAATCTCAGCAACGGGCCGCGACCTCGACCAGACTCGGTCGGTGCCTCTGCCAATTGGTTTTCAGCAATCAGCTGCTCCTTGGCAGCCTCCCAATTCTCGCTCCCGTCCCCGTCGGGGCAGCCTCGAGATTCCCAGATTTCGTAGGCCCGCTGGGCGATCGCGGCTTCGCTGATCTCATAGATTCCGTTGTCGTTCGTGCTCGGCATCGCGCTTCTCCTTCAACCGCCTCATCTCGATGGACTGATCGGGATTCTCTCCCTCCAATCGGCGTTTTATAGCTTGATCTTGATCGGTAGTTCAAGGTCCGAAGTCGTGCTGCATGAGAGTTTCCGATTGGGTGGGGCCCAAGTCTTCCATTTTCGCATGACCCGAGTACCTCGTTACCTGCCTCCCCGTGGTAAATCTGCGGTGCTGTCACTATACTGGGAGGTTACCCACCTTGGGGCCGCTTGCCTCCCCCAGATTCAATTCGCTGCCCGGCTTCGCAATTGCCCTGGCCTGGACATGTAGGAACAGATGATTCGTACCGCAATTCTTGGTGCCACCGGTTACACGGCGCGCGAACTGTTGGACCTGCTGCTACGGCATCCCCAGGTCCAGGTCTCTGCGCTCACGACCCGCCAGGATCCGCAGCCGCACGTGGCCGAGGTGCACCCCTCACTTCGGGGGCGACTCGATCTGAAGCTGGAAAACCTTTCGCCGGCCCAAGTGGCCGAACGCGCCGACTGTGTGTTTGGCTGCTTGCCCCATGCAGCCAGCGCTGCCGTGGTCAGCGAGCTACTCGGCGCTGGATGCCGTGTCGTCGACTTTAGCGCCGACTACCGACTCGATGATCCACAGGTCTACTCGCACTGGTATCAGGTCGAGCACCCCGATCCAGACCGCATGGCACAGACGGTATACGGACTTCCGGAACTCTATCGAGATGCGATCCGCGGCGCCGATCTCGTCGCGAATCCTGGTTGCTACCCCACGGCGGCGATCTTGGCGTTGGCTCCGCTGCTCAAGGCAGGAGTTATCGAGCCGCGTGGTATCGTCATCGACGCGAAAAGTGGCGTGACTGGCGCCGGCCGCTCAGCGAAGCCGCATCTGCATTTTCCTGAAGCCAACGAGAATCTGACGCCGTATGGCGTGGGCGAGCACCGACACACACCGGAGATCGATTTGATCCTGAGTAAATGGGCCGGCGTGAACACAAACGTCGTGTTCACACCACATCTGATTCCGATGGATCGTGGCGAGCTAGTGACGGCGTATGCAGACGTCGCTGCTGACGCGTCTGGCGAGCGATTGCTCAAGACACTCGAAGAGTACTATGTCGACGAGTCCTTTGTGCGCGTCGTAGATGGCATACCCGGCACAAAGCAAGTCGCCAATAACAACTTCTGCGACGTCACCGCTCGTCGCGTTGGTGACAAAGCGGTGGTCATCAGCGCGATCGACAACCTGATCAAAGGAGCATCGGGAGCGGCCGTGCAGAATTTCAATTTGATGTACGACTTTGAAGAGACAACAGCACTGTTGTAATGACGATTTACCAAATACCCAATGACGAGTGAATGACAAAGTACCAATAGCGAATCTACCGTGACCTCGATATTCGAAGTCGCGTCGTCAATTAGCACTTCGTCATTTAACATTTTTTCCCCGAACTCTGGCCCTCAGCTCCAACCGCTCACGCTATGTCCGATCAACTTCCACAAGGCTTTCAAGCTGCAGGCGTGTATTCGGGCGTGAAACGCAGTTCGAACAAGCTTGACGTTGCCCTGCTGGTGTCGGACCGACCTGCCGTAGCGGCTGGGGTCTACACCCAGAACGTGGTGTGCGGTGCCCCAGTAGATCTCAACCGTGAGCGTACGCCGAGCGAAACTATTCGTGCAGTGGTTATGAATTCGGGCATCGCCAACGCATGCACGGGTGAGCAGGGCATGCGCGACGCGGTCGAGATGACCGAGAGAACTGCAACGGCGTGTGGACTAGTCGCGCAAGATGTCCTCGTCATGTCGACGGGTTTGATTGGCGAGCACTTGCCGATGGAAAAAATTTGCGCTGGTATTTCCGCTGCCGCTACGAAGCTTGCCAACGACGAGCAAGCGTTGATCGACGCGGCAAGGGGGATGATGACCACCGATACCGTTCACAAGATCCGTAGTCGCCAGGTCGAGTTGGACGGACGTCGCGTGACGATCACCGGAATTGCCAAGGGTGCCGCAATGATCGGGCCGAACATGGCAACCATGTTGGCGGTCGTGATGACCGATGCGGCGATTGCTGTTGCCGACGCACAGGCGGGATTGAAGGACGCTGTCGATGAGTCGTTCAATTGCATCAGCGTCGACGGACACACGAGCACGAGCGACACCGTGCTGCTACTCGCCAACGGCGCAGTGGGCGGCGAGGTCCTCTCCGGCGGCGAGTTAGCGAAGTTCCAAGCCACGTTGGTCGAGGTTTGCGAAGACCTCGCTCAGTCGATTCCGGCTGATGGCGAGGGAGCATCTCATTTGATTACCGTGGAAGTCCACGGCTGCCAGAGACGAGCGGACGCCGTCACAATCGCCAAGACCATTGCAGACAGTCCCCTGGTCAAGACGGCAATCGCCGGCGCCGACCCCAATTGGGGCCGTATTGTCTCTGCGGCGGGCTACGCTGGTATAGCGTTTGACCCCACCAAAGTGAGCCTGCTGATCAACGGCATGTTGCTCTATGAGAAGGGAGCCCCGGTGGAGTTCGACGCAACGGCCGTCTCGGCATCGATTCGAGCTGACCGCGACACAGGCATTGTGCTGCTGCTCGACGAGGGATCGGCCTCGGCGCGTTTTTGGACGACGGACCTCACAGCTGAGTACGTGCGTCTCAACGCAGATTATCACACTTGAGTTATGAGCCTTGGGTCGCGAGTTGCGAGCAAGAGACTCAAAACTCGTAGCACACGACCCACCATGAACGAAGCCCTTCTGAGAGCACGAAAAGGTGCCTTTGTCGTTGGCTGCGTCTTCGTGTGGTCGATTCTCACTTTCCACTGGCTATTCAAGAAGCCGCTGCTCGAATCGATTTACTGGACCGTGATTACGATCGCGGGAGTCGGCTATTCGCAGAGTGTCGACATGGAAGTGCCGCCAATGCGGCAACTGATTTCGATTGTGGTGATTGTCATTGGAATGGTCTCGGTGGCTTACACCTTGGGTATGTTGATTCAAGCAATCGTCGAGGGGCAACTTGACAAAGCGCTGGGAGAAAAACGGATGCGGAAAGAAATCGAGAAACTCGAGAATCACGTCATTGTCTGCGGTTTCGGTCGCATTGGTCAGAATTTGGCCCACCGGCTGGCCCGACATCATGTGCCCTTCGTCGTGATTGATCCGTGCCCGGAGACCATTGCCGAGGCCCAGAAACACGGCTACATTTGCTTGGAAGCCGATGCAACCGAGGAAAATGTCCTCCGCGCCGCTGGTCTCGACCGTGCCTCGACGATCGTGTTCGGTATCCAAAGCGATCCTGACAATGTCTTTCTCACGCTGACCGTGCGAAACATGAACAAGGAAATCAAGATCGTCGCGCGGGGAGAAGATCCTCGTACCGAGAAAAAGCTTGTTCAAGCGGGAGCTGATCAAGTGGTCATGCCAGCGATCATCGGTGCCGAACGTATCGCAGACACGATTGTGCGTCCCGAAGCTTCCGATCTGCTCCGCAGCATCGGCAGCGAGTCGGGCCTGAACGCGGATCTCGAAGAGTTTAAGTTCACCGCCGAGAGTGCCTACACCGGTCGGACCGTTCGCGAAGCGGAGGAGAGTTCCGAGCAGCTGATGATCGTGGCTGTACGTCGCCCGGACGGCGAGACGTTGTTCAATCCGAAAGATGACGAGGTTCTCGAATCCGGAGATATCGTCATCTTGATGGCTACCGAAGCCGAGATTGAGAAATTCTACGAAACATGCGTCGCGCCCCGGCGAGAGACCGCTCTCGTGTAGATTTGCGGGCAGATCCGTTGTCGATCCAGATATCGACGTCCACTCGCTGAGCGACTCACCGCGACTGCTGAGCGAAACCGCCCATTGGTCACTGCCGATCGGATCAGCGACTCGATGTCTACCATTGCGTGACATCTTCCAGGTATAATCGATTCTACTCGCTCGGATCCGATATCGGTTTGAAGTCGGTCGGAAGTGCACGAGCGGTGTTCGCTTCTTGGTCTTCGGCGCGATGATTTCTCTCACATATTTGAATCGCTTACCGCTTGTTGCCGTAGTCGTGTTTTCGGCAGCGCCGTTGTTCGCCGAGCCGGAACGGGTCGACTTCAGCTCCCAGATTCGCCCGCTGCTGAACAAGTACTGCACCTCTTGTCACGGGGGCGTGAAGCAGGCGAGCGACTTGTCGTTCATCTATGAGCAGCAAGTGCTCGACTCCGGCGTCATTGAGCCTGGCAATCCTCAGGAATCCGAGTTGCTCAATCGCATTACGACAACGGACTCCGACCTGCGCATGCCGCCGGTCGACGAGCATCCCGAGCCGCTCAGTCAAGCTGAGATTGAGTTGGTCACACGTTGGATCGAGCAGGGCGGTGACTGGGACGGCCATTGGGCCTTCCAGAAACCCGCGCCACCCGACTTGCCCGAGGTGGACGATAACTCGTGGGCGAACACGGCGCTCGATCACTTTGTGCTCGCCGAGTTGGAAAGCGAAGGCCTACATCCCACACCAGAATCAGAGCCTGCGGAGTGGCTGCGGCGGGTATCGTTCGATTTGATCGGGCTGCCGCCTACCAAGCAGGAATTGGAGAGCTTTCTCGAGGCGTGCGAATCAAGTCCCGATAATCGCCTAGCCGTGTATCAAGCTGAGGTCGACCGCCTGTTGGCTTCGCCCCATTTCGGCGAACGCTGGGCATCGATGTGGTTGGACCTAGCACGCTACGCCGATTCCCAAGGATACGAAAAGGACAACCATCGTCATGCCTGGCCATTTCGCGATTGGGTGATCGCGGCCTTTAACGCCGACATGCCCTTCGACGAGTTCACTCTCAAACAGCTTGCCGGTGATTTGCTCCCTGAGCCAACCGCGGACGACCTGATTGCAACGCTGTTCCATCGCAACACGCAGACGAACGACGAAGGTGGCACCGATGACGAAGAATTTCGCGTTGCGGCGGTGATCGATCGGATCAACACGACCTGGACGGTTTGGATGGGGACCACGTTTGGGTGTGTGCAATGCCACTCCCACCCGTACGATCCCTTCCGTCATGAAGAGTTCTACCAATTCATGGCGATGCTCAACAACACCGCTGATCATGACTTGAGTAACGACTATCCCACTCTCACGTACCCAGAAAACAAAGACAAGCAAGAGCTTGAGACAGCAGTCGCGCTCACACGAGCACACAATGAGTTGCGCGAGCAACTCAACCGAGAAGGTGTCGCGCTTGCAGAAGGCTGCTCCGATTGGACGAAGTTGTCTCCCACAGAGGTGAGTTCTTCTCATGGCGAATTGGAAATCACCGATGACCACCTCGTTCGTGTCGTGGGAGGTACCATCCCGGCGAACTCCCGCTATTCCGTCAAGGCACCAGCCACAGAGCTGTGCGCGCTGCGCGTCGAGATCCTTCCCGAGTCTGACGATCCAGCCAAGTGGCCAGAACGCGGGTCCGTGCTGTCACACATCAAGCTAACGCTGGAACTGGGCGACGGAACTAGTCAGCCGGTTGAGATTCACGACGTGATCGCCGACTACCTTGCGGGTCCCTTCGATCCGAAGGACTCGCTCCAAGAGAATCATCAAGGCTTTGGCGGCTATCCAAAGCTCCATGGTCCGCGCTGGGCCGTCTTTGTGCTGAAGCAACGCCTCGATCCGCCTGTCGGCGCGGTGCTGTCGATTGAACTCCAACAGAAGGCGTCGACGTCGGGCGGTCAAAGCATTCATTTGCGTCGATTCGGTATTGCGAGTTCCGCGGACCCCGTCTGGTCGAGTTATGTTGCTTCGGAAGATCGCAGGATACAGCAGGAACAACTGACTTCGCTAGCGGCCTCGCAGCAGAAGCTCAAAGGCACGCCGATTCCGATCATGCAGGCGCGAAGCACTGACTACTCGCGTCCGACGCGTACATTTATTCGTGGGAATTGGCAGACCCGTGGTGACTTAGTTGTGGCCGGAGTACCAGAGACCTTGCATGAACTGCACACGGAGAATCCGGGTCGCACAGAGCTCGCTCAATGGCTGGTCGCCGACAACAACCCATTGACTGCGCGCGTCCTGGCAAATCGCATTTGGGCAGAGCTGTTTGGTATCGGACTAGTGGAAACCTTGGAAGACTTCGGTTCGACCGGAACGCCGCCTTCGCATCCTGCACTGCTGGATCACCTCGCCGTGCAGCTTCAGCAGGAGCATGCATGGCATATCAAGCCATTCCTGCGCGACGTGGTTTTGTCCTCCACGTATCGGCAAGCAAATCGAGTGACTCCTGAGCTGCTGAAGCGCGATCCGCGCAATCGTTTGCTGGCGCGCGGGCCCAGAACACGGCTGACTGCTGAGATGGTTCGAGACCAGGCATTGGTCACCGCCGGCAAGCTCTCACCAACGATCGGTGGGCCTTCAGTGATGCCGCCGCAACCAGAGGGTGTTTGGCAAGCGGTCTACAGCGGGGCGAAATGGAAGGCGGCGACCGACGCGGATCGCTACCGGCGCGCACTCTACACTTATTGGCGACGGACGAGCCCCTACCCCAGCTTCATGACGTTCGATTCACCCAGTCGCGAGGTTTGCTCGCCGCGCCGAATTGCGACCAACACTCCCCTGCAGGCATTGGTGACACTGAACGACCCGGTCTATGTCGAACTCAGCGAGCACTTGGCGGCGCGAGTAATGGGCGAAGCAGAGTCGCTTCCGGAGGATTGGATTCGCGAGGCCTTTCTGATCGTGACCCAACATCAGGCCACCGAGGCAACCTTGGCCGAACTGGTCGCGTTGTATGAGGCCACACGGTCCGAGTACGAAGAGACTGTAGACGAAACCGCGGCTGACCATAGTCGTGTGGCAATGACGGTCGTGGCGAGTGCCATCCTCAATTTGGACGAAGCACTGGTAAAGTAGCATGAATTTACAACCTGAAGAGCAACTTCAGTGCCTCACCGGCGTGACACGACGTCACTTTCTGCGTTCCTGTCCGACAGGCCTGGGTGCACTGTGGCTGGCGCTGCAGAATCGCGAGCAGGCCGTTGCGAGCGCTCCGTCTGCCGCAAGCGTACCGACGATCCCACATTTCCCTCCGCGGGCGAAGCGCGTCATTTTCTTGCACATGGCGGGGGCACCCAGCCAGCTGGAACTCTTTGACTTCAAACCCGAACTCCAGAAACTCGATGGTCAGCCGTGCCCTCAGTCGTTTTTGGAAGGCAAACGGTTCGCGTTCATCCAAGGCGTGCCATTCATGTTGGCACCTCAGTTCGACTTCAAGCAAGTTGGCGAAAGCGGTCAGTGGGTCTCTGATCGACTACCAAATTTCCGATCGGTGGCCGACGAGGTCTGCTTCATCAAATCGATGAAGACGGATCAGTTCAACCACGCCCCGGCGCAATTGCTACTGCATACTGGCAATCCAAATCTGGGGTACCCTTCGTTCGGTTCCTGGGTGACCTACGGACTTGGCAGCGAGAATCAGAATCTGCCGGGTTTCATCGTTTTGATTTCTGGCGGCCACACTCCCTCAGCGGGTAAATCAGCTTGGGGATCGGGCTTTGTGCCCTCGGTGTACCAGGGTGTGCAATGTCGGAGCAAGGGCGAGCCGGTGTTGTATCTCTCCAACCCGAAGGCGGTGACACCCACCATACGCAGGCGGATGCTCGACTCGATTAGAAAGATCAATCAGGAAACGTATGACGCCAAGGGCGATCCAGAAACGCTGACGCGCATCTCGCAATACGAGATGGCCTTCCGCATGCAAACCTCAGCGACCGAGGCTTTCGATCTCAAGGACGAGCCACAACATATTCACGAGTTATACGGCACGGAACCCGGCAAAGAGTCGTTCGCCAACAACTGCCTGCTCGCGCGTAGGTTAGTGGAGCGAGACGTGCGGTTTATTCAATTGTTCCACTGGGGTTGGGATTCGCATGGCGCGGGTGCCAACGAGGCGTTAAACGCCGGATTTTCTGACCGTTGCCGCGAGGTCGATCGACCCATGACGGCGTTGTTGACAGATCTCAAGCAGCGCGGACTGCTCGACGAGACGCTTGTCATTTGGGGGGGCGAATTTGGTCGCACGCCGATGCGCGAAAATCGCAATGGCGTGGAAATGAAGCTCATCGGACGCGACCACAACCCGGGAGCATTTACGATGTGGCTCGCCGGCGGCGGCGTGAAGTCGGGCTTCACTTACGGACAGACCGATGAAGTCGGCTACGAATCGGTCGAAAACCCCGTTACGCCGCACGACTTTCATGCCACGATGTTGCACGCGTTGGGGCTCGATCACAAACGTCTGACCTATCCGTTCCAAGGTCTCAATCAACGACTATCGAACGTGACCAAACCTTCGCGCGTCGTAGACGAGATCTTCGCCTAAGCAAGAACAGCAATGCAACTGAAGTGGATTGCACAACTCTTCGCCACGACGTCGCTTTCCTGGATTGTCGTTATTGGCACTTCGGTGACAGTTAACGCAGAGCCGCCAAACATTCTGCTTATTGCGGTCGATGATCTAAACGACTGGGTCGGTTGCATGCGCGGCCATCCACAGGCCAAGACACCCAACATTGATCGCCTGGCCGAGCGAGGCGTCCTGTTCACCAACGCTCATTGTCAATCGCCGGTGTGCAACCCTTCGCGGGCCAGTATGATGGCTTCGCTCTATCCAAGCACCACAGGTATCTACTTTCTTAATCCGGCTCTCGAGGAATCACCGATTGCGAGCAAGAGCAAGCTACTACCGCAAAGGTTTGTGGAGGAGGGCTACTTCGTGTCGGGTGCTGGTAAGCTCTTTCACAACGGTGGCCGGCAAAACGAAAAGTACCTGCCCAACTACGCGGGTACATTTGGCGGCTTCGGCCCACGTCCGAAGCAGAAGATCAGCTCCTACCCGGGGCATCCGCTGTGGGATTGGGGAGCTTATCCGCAGCATGATGATCAGATGCCAGACTACCAGATCGCTAACTGGGCTGTCGCACAGCTCGAGAAAAGCTTCGAACAGCCACTGCTTCTTGGTGTGGGCTTTTTTCGACCACACGTCCCGCAGTTCGTTCCGCAAAAGTGGTTCGACCTGTACCCGCTGGAATCGATTGAGTTGCCTGAAGTGCATGGCGAAGATCTCGAAGACCTTTCTCCATACGCCGTAGCCCTGACGCGCCGTGAGCATGTCGCTCCGACGCACGACTGGGTTACGAGCAACGACGAGTGGAAGCCGCTGGTGCAATCGTATTTGGCGTGCGTGAGTTTTGTCGATGCACAGATCGGCAAAGTACTGAAGGGCTTACAGCAGAGTAAGTACGCGGCAAACACTGTGGTCGTGTTGTATAGCGATCACGGTTTTCATCTGGGCGAGAAGGAGCGATGGGCCAAACGGAGTTTGTGGCAAGACAGTACGGGTGTGCCACTGATCATCGCTGGGCCGGATGTCGTGAAGGGCGCTGTCTGCGATCAGCCCGTGCAACTGCT
The DNA here is from genome assembly GCA_965228965.1 of Bythopirellula sp. GTDB lineage: Bacteria > Planctomycetota > Planctomycetia > Pirellulales > Lacipirellulaceae > Bythopirellula. The sequence continues at coordinate 995,100 of OZ245849.1, read as the reverse complement.
CGATATTTATCCAACGTTGTTGGACCTTGTCGGCGCAAAGCCCGATCCTCGACTCGAAGGACACTCGGTTCGTCCGTTGCTTGAGAACCCGCAAGCCGAGTGGGATCATCTGGCCCGATGCAGCTTTGGACCCGGCAATATCGCGCTCGTATCGCAGACCCATCGATACATTCGCTATCGCGACGGCTCAGAAGAACTGTACGACCGCCACGCGGATCCGCACGAATGGACCAATCTTGCTCGCTCGGACGATAGCCGAGGGCTATTGAAGCAGTTCCGGCAACAACTTCCGAATCGCAGTCACCCGATCCTGGGAGAAGGATCGACCGGGCACAAAGCGTTTCAAGCGGCGGCGAGTCTATTGCCGCCGTGATCGAAGACGCGCGGCGCGTTCGCGCGAGCGAAGTGCATCTGACCAGGTCGAGGAGCCGTTGTCTGAAGAGCCCGTTGTGAGTTTCTGGTCGCTTGCGCAGCAACAGTTCGGTGAGTTCCATTTGCGCACGTAGTTGCTCAAATCGACTCGATGATCGTCGTGAGTTGTTTGTACGTGAATACAAAAACTTTATTAAGCCGTACCAGCACTGCTATCGCGGTCGGCAACATCGAGAATGCGACCGCTTTTTCCCGAAGTCCTGACACACCAACGGCTAAGCGGTGTTGACCGGTGGCTAGGATTCTTCTACAAGCCAGCCCTTCGCGGCGAAAGTTTTTGAGTTTTTCAGCCGTTCTCGTAGGAATCGCTAAACTGATGCTACAGCGACAACCGACACTTTTGCTGGTTTTCTTGACCCTGTTGTGTGGCAGCAACAAGGGGCTTGCGCAGCAGTTTGTGACTCCCGCACGCGCTACCTATGGCGTGCAACCGGTCATGCAAGTGGCACCCGACGGTGCGGTGCACTTGGACGGCCCGATGGCCGGGTATTCGATCCCGACGACTGCCGGAAGCCAGCCTCAATTAATGGCTCCAAACCAGCAAGGCATCGTTGGACCTCAGGCACCCTTCAAGAGTCGGTTCAACAACTGGCTACATAACAGTCCGATTCCCTTTCAATATGAGCATCGCTCAGGCTTTTTTGGCGACTTCTTATACATCCGCCCACGGAATGCGGAAGTCACGTACGCACTTCCCATCGACGGTCCGGTGGCGCCCGCATTGGGGGCCGAGGTTCCCGTCGGTCCGGCGGCCGTCGTTGATTTCGGCTACGAGCCCGCGTTCCGCGCTGGGTTTAGCCTCCGCGTCCAACCTGATTCCAGTTTAACCGCGCAGTACACGTATTTCCGTGCGGACGACGCCGACTCGGTCACCGTCGATGCGCCGATCTTGTTGCGCTCGCTGGTGACTCATCCGCTTTCAATGAACGCTACAACCGACACGCTAGACGCGCGTGCTCAAACTGGGATTGAATACGACTTCGTCGATCTCGACTTCAAAGCCCTGTTTGATGGGTGCGAACCACTGCAGTGTGACCAGTGCGGGAATTACAAGAGCGAGTTCGCCGACATCGTGAATTACATCGTTGGCGTCCGCTACGCACGGCTCGATCAAGACTTCCGCTCGCAGTTCTTAGTGACTGGAACAACTTCAGTTGGTACCAACGTCGACTTCGACGGCGGTGGCATTCGTCTGGGCTTGGAGGGTGAGCGACACTCGACGGTGACAGGTCTGTACGTTTACGGACAAGGAATCTCCAACCTAATGGTCGGTGAATTCAAAGCCGATTACGCGCAGTTCAACACATTCAACGGCCCCGGTCCCGAAGCCATTACGAGTTGGTCAGCCGGCCGCGTGGTCCCGGGATTCGATTTGGAACTGGGCTTTGGCTGGGTTGCCCCACGCCGCCGTTTGCGGTTGTCGACCGGCTACATGGTCAGCACGTGGTTCAACGTGGTGAAGACCGAGGAGTTCATTAATGCAGCTCAAACGCATAACTTCGACGATTTGAGCAGCATTCTGACGTTCGATGGCCTGGTCGGCCGTGCCGAGTGGGAATTCTAGCCAGCCTCGGTCCCGATGATCTGAATTCTGCGCTTCTCGCAGCATCTAACTCGCATTTTTGCGGCAATTTATTTGCGTCGGTATAAGTCCGCATCTAGCATGGATTGGTGGTCTCTCGGCCTATTTTCGGGGCTGCAGCGGACTTTCTACGCGGATTAGGCGGAGCCTTCCCACGACGTTGATTCATGCTTCTTGGAGGGGGCTCTTTAGATGTTGCGCTGGAAATCTGTACTCACTGAAGCACTGACCAATAGCCGTCTGGCGAAAGGGGTGCGGCGAAGAAAACGCCAAGGTTTTGAACTCTCGCGGCGCATGAGACTCGAGTCGCTAGAAGACCGGCGCATGTTGGCGGTCATCACCGTCACCAGCAACGCTAATACGTTCACCGACGATGGTTTCGTGACACTGCGCGAAGCGATTTTTGCGGCTGATACCGATACGAGTGTTGACGGCTCCAACGCTGGCGATGGCGTCGATACGATTGTGTTCGACCCTGCGGTGTTTACCGGCGGCGCAGATAGTCTGATTCGTCTAACCGGTACCGAACTGCTGGTCACCGAGTCGCTGATGATCGATGGCTCGGGCGCAACAGACGTCACGATTACCGGTGACGCCGACGGTAATGACGTCACCCTCGCGGGCTTCATTACCGATGTAGATACGTCTTTGCAAAACGACCCCACGTCGCTCGACGATAACAGTCGAGTGATCAATGTAGTGGCCGGCGCTGACTTGCAATTGATTGGGCTGACCATCACCGGTGGACGCACGACTGACAACGATGCGGCTGGCGGTGGAATCTTTGCGAGAGGAGCTTCACTCACGCTCACGGATTCAAGTGTCAGTGGTAACAGCACAAGCGGAGATCGTTCATCCGGTGGCGGCATTCACGCTCGCGGTCTCGTGACGCTGACCAACGCCACGGTCAGTGGCAATACCACAAGTGGCTATCGTGCGTTCGGAGGCGGTGTTTACTCAGCAGATTCCGTAACGGCGACCAACTCAGCGGTCAGCGGCAACAGCACAACCGGCATCCGTGCTTTTGGTGGCGGCATAGCGGCCGAGTCGGTGTCTAGCTTGGTGACGCTGACCAATACCACGATCAACAACAACAGCACGGCAGGTGAGCGTGCTGACGGCGGTGGCGTGCTTTCGTCAAATATTGTCGCGACGAACTCAACGATTAGTGGCAATACGACTTCGGGTATCGACGGGCAGGGAGGCGGGGTGCACGCCTTCAATGATCTGACACTAACAAATTCCACGGTTAGCGGTAACAGCACGTCTGGCAATGGTGCCAATGGCGGCGGAGTGGTAGTGGTAGGTGAAGCGACGATCTCGAATTCAACGATTACCGATAACAACGCCATGATGGCCGACGGTGGTGGATTCTTTCAACCTGAGGGGACGCGCAATCCCCCGCTTACCATTAGCAATTCAATTGTCGCTGGCAACTCAGCGGGCGGCACAGGGGAGGATCTTCGGACGGATCCCGATAGCACGCTGACGGCAAGCTACAACTTGATCCAAACTCTGTCAGGGCTTTCTCTGGAACAAATGTTTGCACTCGTCGGGGGCGACGGGAACCTGACTGGAATGAGCCCATTGCTGGGCGCATTGGCAGACAATGGGGGTCCGACGCTAACACACGCACTCATGGATGGTAGCCCGGCGATCGATGCGGGCGATCCGGCGATTGCCGCGAACCCAGCCGAATTCGACCAACGTGGCAACGGTTTTTTGCGTGTGGTTGACGGTGGCGTAGGCGGCATGCGTATCGACATCGGCGCGTTTGAGTTCGTGCCATCATCGGTCGTTGATGTGGGGATCGCACTTAACGCTCAGAATGAGTTGGAGATCGCTGAAACGGGCATGGCGTTAGATGTCGAGAACGATCTGACCATCGCGCAAGTCGGCAACGAGTTGGTCATCACCTCGGCTACGCAAACCCTCGGCACGTCCATCAGCGGTGCGTCGGGTTCTGGCACGTCGAGCGTGCGCGTGCCGATCGGTTCGATTGCTGGCAACAAAGTCATCGCGAATCTTGGCGGTGGCGACGATCGCCTGACCGTTGATTTCACCAGCGGCGCGATCACCGTGCCGATCGAATACAACGGTGAAGCTCCTGCCGCCAGTCCGGGCGACTCGTTGCGGATCAACGGCGGTACTGCCGCGACGGTCACGCACACGTTTGCCAATGCCTCTGACGGCGCGGTCGCCGTTGACTTCAATGGCGGCGTGGAATCGACGATCACCTACACCGGTCTGGAACCGATACTAGACAACCTGAACGCTGCCGTTCGCGTATTCACTTTCCTGGGCGGCGCAGAGACGATCACACTCAGCGACGACGGCACGGCCAACGACAATATGTCGTTGATCGATTCGACGTTAGGCGAATCGGTCACATTCCCCAATCCGACCGCTGCGCTGACGATCAATGCGGGGTCGGGCATCGATACGGTGAATGTCGACGGAATCGACGGACAATCTGTGATTCCCAATCTAACGATCAACGGCAACGCCGAAGGCGATACCATCGATCTCACGGGAATCGCAGCCGGTCTGTTTGGCAGCATCACACTCAATGGCGGCGCGGGCGACGATACGATCACGGGATCGGAGGGAGACGACACGATCAACGGTGGAGCCGATGATGACATGATCGATGGCCGCGCAGGCAACGACACGATCGTCGGCACCCAAGGCGCAGACTCGATTGTTGGCGGTAGCGGGGACGATGGTATCACGGTGGCGCCGGCTACGATGGCCATCGATGTCGATGGCGAAGCTCCGACCGTCGCCCCAGGCGACACCTTGACGGTAGATTTGGCGGGCACGACCGGGGCGACGCTGATGCCAATGGGCGGTTCCGCCGGGCAGATCACCTTTACCTCGGGTGAAGCTCCGATCGATTTCGTGGACATCGAAAACTTGGACGTGATCAACGGCACGCTGATCATCCCGCCACCTGCGCCGATCAATACCGGCGCTGGGGACGACAATATCCTGGTGACCCTCGATGGCAATGAGGTGGTGGTTACGGTCAATGCGGTGGAAGCGCTGCGTCAGAATCTAACGTTCCTGGTTGGACCCTTGGTGATCAATGGCGAGGCGGGTAACGATACGCTGACCGTCGATAGTTCCAGCGGCCTAATCGCGATCGATAACGCAATCCGTTTTGACGGAGGGTCAGGTAACGATCGGATCAACGTGGTACAGGTCGGAGGTCCAGCTATTACGTCGGAGAGTCTGTTCATTGGCTCCTCTACAGGTCATGGCATTCATCAGCTGTTGACCGCCAGCACAATGCAGCGCATTGAGTTCGACGGACTAGAACCATTTACGACCAATGTGGCTGCTCCGACTTTCAACATCACGAGCGTGCCCAATCTGGCGAGTCTTCTGCAAGACGACAACCAAATTAGTTACGAGCAAGGCACTCCCGCACTGCTCGGACCAAATGCCGGCCGCGTAACGGTCGACAGTTTCGAGCCAATCGAGTTCATCAACAAGATGACGCTAGTGATTGACGCAGGCGCTGGCAGCGATGAGATCAGCACGAATAACGCCAACACGCCCACCGGCTTGACTGGCATCACGATCAACGGTGGCGATCCCACGGCGGGTTCCGACCGGGCGATCATTAGCGGCACCACTGGTGGCGACAGCATCAACTTCTCCGTCACGACGGATGACGACGCAGTAGTGACGGGTGCCGGGCCAGTTCCGATTACGCTCGCAACCGTCGAAAGTGCCGTCATCGACGGGCAAGGTGTTGGCGACTTGCTGACCTACACGACGCCTGTTGGACCAGATGGCATCATTTTTACGCCGGGTCCCAACTTCGCCGGTTCCGGTTCGATCGTCGCCAGTTCAGCGATCAGTAACGATCTGATGCCGATTCAGTACACCGACTTTGTTAGTGGCGGCCCTGCTGCCGAAGTGCAATTCGCCGATGTCAGTGGCACTCGAGTAGATACGTTGAAAATCCAGGGCACGTCAGGTAATGATAGTTTCGAGGTATTGGCCAATGGACAAGTAGCTATCAGGGACAGTTTTGGCCTACCTGGACAAGACGTTGGTACGCTCGGCGTAGCTTTGCTGACGATGCAGGGACTCAGCGGCGACGACGTATTTCTGATTCCCGGGAATCATCCGTTTCCAGGTTTCGGCGGACTGACTCCCGCCATCATCATCGAAGGTGGAAGCCCTGACAATGGCGGTGATCTGCTGAACTTCACTGGCAATGGCGCTGCAGTGACAGCCGATCTAGGATTCCGCACGATCATCGAAACCGGCTTCGCTCCCGTTACCTTCGCCGGAATCGAAACAGTCAACATCAACGCTGGCGCGGCTGCCCTGACAGCTACACTGACTAGTGGTGACGATGAGCTGAGCTACCGACCGACAGGCGCGGCTGCGGGAACATTCCAAAATGTCAACGACAACACGACGTTCAACTTCACGAACGTGACGGGCACGTTTACTGTCAACGAGCCCGCGGGAGCGACGAGCACCGACCTGCTGATCGTTGAGGGCACCAACAACCGTGATTCAATCGCCGTCGATGCAGCAACGAGAACAGTGTCGGTTACCGAAGTGAACGGAACGCTCTTGCAGCCGGTCACTTTGGGTAACGGTGTCGGGAGCGTGCTGGCGCGTGGACGTCTTGGCAATGACACCATTCAAGTCACCCCCGCGCCGACCGTCGGTGGAGCGCCAGCGGGTTCGGCTCTATTGATCGACGTCGACGGAGGCGAGCCGGGCGCGAGTGACGCACTCGTGATCGCAACCGGAGCAGGGAATACGCTGCCAGCCACCGATTTTGTCGTCCATGCGGTGGGACTCAATCCGGGCGAAGGCCGCGTGCGCGTCTATCGCAACGCGGTGGCGATGCCTGACATTTCGTACCGCAATGTCGAAGTCGTCACGCCGAACGTAGCGGTTAACGCTGGTGTTCCTCAGCTGTTGGTCTTTGGCCCCGACGCTTCGGAGCCGAACGAGTTTCTCACCACCGCGACGCATCTCGGCACCGGCGAATCCATCAACGTGGATAACCTGGCGATCTTCCCAGTATTGGGCGAGCATCCGGGCGTTCCGGCCGATGTCGATTTCTTCCAAGCCGTTGCCCAACAGACGGGCACGCTCGATGTGACGGCCTTCTTCGAAATCTACGATGCAGCACTCTTGCCGGGTGGTGGGCAACTTGGATTACGCGTGCTGGACGCCGCTGGGAATGTCATTGGTGGGGGAACCTTTGGCAATCCGGACGCTACTCCCAATGCGCGCGTTCGCGTACCAGTAGTTGCGGGACAGACATACTTCATCAACGTGTTTGGCGAAAACGGCATGGGCGTCGTTGATGCCTCGGTCATCAATGGCTACGAGTTGAGCATCACCAACGAAGCGCCTCCCGTGCCGTTTGATTTGGAACTGAACGACATCCTCCAGGTCGGCACAGTGAACAATGCGGTTGTGCCAACCGCGACCGTATTCCGTGCAAACATTGCTCCAGCGAACGGCGTGCTTCCCCCGCCCACTTTCGACTATGTTGGCAAGACGATTGAGTTCACCAGCGGCATAAACATTGGCCGCTCGGCGGTGATCGCGGCGTTCAACAACGGGACTGGGCAGTTTACGGTCGGCCTGGGACTCCTGACTGCCCCAGCGGTCAACGATACGTTCATCATTGAAACAACCGACACCGGGCGTTCGCAGTTCGACGATACGACTCGCGACAACACACCGATTGTCACCTTCCGACTAAACGATAACCTCTTACTGCTCGACCAGCCCGGCAACCCGGTCACCGACACACCCACGGATGAGGTGATCCCCATTCCCTTCAACCCGTCGCAAGCGGCCGCATTGGCCGCAGGCGCTGGATTCCGCGTGCCCGTGTTTATCGAAGGCGCGCCACAGCAGCCTGGGCAACCGCCACTGACACCTGTTGGCTACGCCGTGCCTCTGGCCGGTGTGCCGGGCGTTTATCGGTTCGACTTCGGCACCGATGCGATCGGAGGCGCTTTGCCGTTGGCGGATGGCAGCCACTTCATCAGCGCTGGCGTTGAAATCATCGACCCAGCCACGCCAGGGCAGTTCGGCTACGGCGAGCGCAGCCAATCGTTCGAGATTGTCGTCGATACCGTGGCACCGCTCGTTTCGTTCGGCAGTCCGCTCCTTGCAGCTGACGGACTGCATGCTGACAGTGATACCGGCGTACTGACAACTCCGACAACGTTTATCGATCGCATCACCAGTGACACGACACCCACGTTTTTCGGTCGGGCTGAGGCCAACTCCGTCGTTAAGGCATACGTCGATTTAGACGGCAGTGGGACGATTACGGCAGTCGACGTATTGATCGGTGAGACCGTCGCAATTCCGCTCGATGGTACCAACCAGGAACCTTTCGGTCGCTGGGAAATAACTTCGGGCGTGCACCTGAACGACACGGGCCTCATTACGCCCCCTCTCGTCCTCGATGGTCCTCGAACGATTTTGGTCAGTGCCGAGGATTTGGCCGGCAATGTCAGCGCGGCTGCTGCGGCGCTCACGATTTTCGTCGACACACAAGGGCCGATGGTAGCGGCAGTTTCGGCGAACGCTCAGCCAGATACCGGAGGGGGCTCGTACGACCTGTTCGACCCCAAGCCCTCGGTCAACGGACCAAGTCCGCTGGTCAATAGCATTACGATCAACTTCGTCGACTTCCCTGGACGGATCGCCGGTTCCGGTACGGTCAACGGCTTTTTGTACCCTGCGCTCGATCCTGTAATCGCTGGCAATGTGGGGAACTACTCAGTGGTCGGCGATCACAATGGACAGATTGGCATCATCGATGTCACTGTAGATCAAGCGCTGAAGTTGTCAGGTGCGCTCACGGCCGTCACCGATGCGACGAACTTCACCGATGCGGGTTTGGTGGCAGCAATGACGGTGCCCGAGGTCGGTGATTTTATCACCTTCAACAACGGGGCGACATTCGGGTTGTGGCAACGCATCACCGCGTTCAACCCAGCGACCGGCGCGATCACCGTCGATCTTGCCGCCGGGGGTGGACCCGCCGTCGGCGATGGGTACTCCATTGTCACGGCCGCCAGCCTAAGCCACGCAGTTTTCCCTTCGTTCAATACCACCGCGCAAGAGACCGTCACGGGCGCGATCAACGCCACTTCCTTCTTCGCAGCCAACATCACAGGTGGTATTGCGCCGGTTGTGGGGGACTATATTCGCTTCAACACAGGCTTGGCTTCCTCTGGTTCACTGGCGACCCCCGTTATCCGACGAGTTACCGCATTCAACGCTGCAACGGGGCAGATTACGCTCGACTCGGCATTGCCCGCAGCGCCTGTTGCTGGGGATGGCTTCAGCTTGATCGGCGGTGTAAACAGTGGACCCTTCTCCACGATAGCACCGCGGTTTGCAAATACCGCAAGCGTGACGCTGACCTTTGCCGCCCCGCTGCCTGACGACCGCTTTACGTTGACGATCTCCGACAACCTGGTCGACCCCGCTGGCAACAAACTCGATGGTGAGAGCGACGCCGATCAACCGTTGGATAATCCGACACTCTCGGGTTTCGGCTTCAGTGGCGATGGCGTGCCCGGCGGCGATTTCGTCGGCCGCTTTACCATCGACACGCGGCCAGAGATCGGCGTTTGGGCAGCCGGCATCGCAGCGATCGATATCAATGGCAATCTGCAGTACGACCCCGAGAACGTCGACGCGACCAATCGCGATATCAACTTCCAAATCGGCTTCTCGTCCGACAACATCTTCGCCGGTAAGTTCGGCCGCAGCTCAATCATACCGACGCAAGCGAGTGGCTTCGACACGCTGGCTGCCTACGGACGCGTCGGCAACCAGTGGCGTTGGATGATCGATACCAATCACGATGGAGTCATCACCGCTGGCACGGACATCATCACCAACGACGTACTGAACATTAACGGTCTGCCGGTGGCTGGCAACTTCGACGGCAACCTCCTAAACGGCGACGAGATCGGCGTCTTCGACGGTATCACTTGGTACCTTGATACGAACCGCAACTTCATGATCGACGCCGGCGACACGACCGTGGCGTCCAACTACAGCGGCTTCCCGATCGTCGGCGACTTCAACGGTGATGGCATCGACGACCTGGGCGCATACACGGCCGTGACTAACCAGTTCGGTGGCAATCTAGTGTCAATCGACACGAACATGAGCGGCACGTTCAACACGCAATTCCGCGTTGGCTCCGGTGGTGGCGGCGCCAACGGTTTCAACATGTATCCGGGCGTTCGCGAGCGCGCCGTGGCCGCCGACATGGACGCCGACGGCGTGGACGACATTGGATTCTGGGTACCCGACGGTGCTACGCTCACCCCCAGCGACCAAGGCGAATGGTACTTCTTCGTCTCCGGCGGCGCGTCGCTGCTCAACCGAGTGAGCAGCAACTTTCTCGCCTACACGCCAACTCCATTTGGGCCCGATTTCTCCGCCCGCTTCGGAAACAGTTTTGCATGGCCAATCGTCGGCAATTTCGATCCGCCAATCGTTGCTGCAGCTGGAGCCTCTCCGATCACGTCGCCTACGAGTTCCGCATCTGAGCAGGTTCAGCAGCAAGAACAACCACCTGCGACCGTTCCCGCGACGGAATCACCAGAAGCAACGGGTTTGGTGACCAACCAAGATCAGCCGGCTCAGCAACCCAGCGAAGTGGCAGATCCTACGGCTGAGGCACCAGTAGCAGCCGAAAGTACTAATACCACGACCACAAGTACGACGAACACAACGGCACCGGTCGAGGTTGAGCCAGCTGCCGTCGTTTCGGAGATTCCGGACTCGACACCGATCACTACGGCTGAGTCGCCTACTTCGGAACCCACCGCGTCAGCGGAAGTCGTCGAATCAACGTCGATCTTGCCGCCAGAGCAGATCAGCAGGACGGAAGAAAACGAGCAGCCTGCCAGCGAAGCTATCGACCGCAGCAGAGTCCTGCAGCTGGTCACGGTGGCGAGTTGGTGGGGTGGCACGCGTGCAGTCCCGCCGGTCGAAACTGCGGCGCAATACAACCGCACGACGCAGGTCGAATCCGAGCCAACGCCAAAGGTTCCGGCCATCGAGATGCCTGCCGTCGAGACTCCTGCGTTCGAGGAAGTGCTACCTCCAGTCCCAACCGAGATTGCCAACAACGAACAAATCGTTGCCCAGCCGGTGCCGATCAAGAACGGCTACCAAGTTCGGCAACGTTTGCAGCGTTACCTAAAACCCGTGGTGGTCACTGCTTCCACGGCGCCTGAGAAGGCCCATCAAGTCGAGACGCAAGCGCCCGTCGCGCAACATGTCGAGACGACGAATACTCAAGCTCAAGTCATCACAACCGCAGTTGTCAAAACGCCCGCGCCGAAGTCGATCCCCGAGGAGGTCGCAACGACCGAAAGCACCACCCAGCAACCGCAGCCGACCACCAAAGGCTACCAGCGACGTGCGCGCCTGCAGCGGTACCGGCTCTCCGTTCCAGTAGCGAAGACAATGCCAACCGAGGTTGCCAACACAGTTGACACGCAACAGCTGGAAACGACGCAGAGCGAGGCGAATACGGTGGGTCCCGTGGTATCGCCGTCGGTTGCAGCCAACACCCCTGTCGTAGCGGAACTGCCTGCGGCGCGCATGAGACTGGCTTCCGCACTGGGCATTTCGAGCTCCATGTTCGCCCAGTCCAGCTACCGGCAGGCTGTGGGGACGCATGACACCTCGACCGCCAGCGGGCACCAAGATCGTGGTCTGGGAGCGGTTGACGCGGCATTTGACGGTACCGCGGACTACCGATCGGAGGACATTGGCGATCTCGACCCGGGTGCGGGCGGTGCTCACTCCGAAAACAACGCTCAAGACGAAGCGCTAGGCGAACTGGAGACGGAACTCGTGTGAGCTGTATGAGCACCTGAGCTCATCTTCGCTGCCGAATGAGCATTTGCGTGAGTATCGCACTCGCGAACAAGCACACACTCGTCGGTTCTGGGACCGTGGTGAGCGCCGTGAGCGCGCCCGGCGGGACTGTGCCGTATTGCGTTGTCCACAACGACAAGTCGGCACCATCGACTTTGCCATCACCGGTGCCATCGCCCTGGGCTCTTGTTGCACCACTGGTAATCCCAAACCCGTCTTGCCACGTTAGCAAGTCGGTGCCATCGACATCGCCATCGACGTCGAAATCGGTCGGATGCAGCGGGCGCGCTTCGAAACTCAGATCAACCGTCGTGCCGGTTGCCCCCGGAGAGTTCGCGACGGGACCGTCTCCCACGCCGAGCAAAATGTTGCTGGTCGTCAGCCCACCGGTATCGCTCAGCAAGTTGTGCCCAATCGCCAGTGAGGTGGTTGCCGTCTCGGTCGGACTAGGCACCTCAAAATCGATCGTGGCGAACAGAAACCCGCCGCTGGCTTCGTACAGGGGATCGCTGCTGCTCGTGCTCGATCCGATGCCAGTGCCAAAGCCGGTCAGCGGTGCTAAAGCACCACCTTCGATGCGGCTGACTTTGCCATCGGTGACGGTGCCATCGCGGATCAGATCGGGCAACCACCGCGTGTCGCTCCCCACCGTAGGATTGTGCACGGTCGAACCCGTGAACCGAATCGCAGAGCCGCCCCGATCGATGTCGAGACTGATACCGGTGAATTCCGCGTCCGGCTGAACCCAAATGTGGAACGACCCGCCGCCCGGCAGAAACTTAAGCGTCTCTGACGGGGTAGGCGTCGCCCCCTCGCCAAGCCCGGCTGCGGTGAGGTAGATCAGCGTGTCGGCGCGACCCGGAGCCGCTGACAGCATGATTGAAACCGCGACCAGACGCGATAATAGTTGGCTCGTGATCGTGCTCGAAGAGTGTGGCATGGATTTGCTCATCTGCCTACATTCTAACTAGATCGACGTGGGTGTTGTGTTCTAATTGTACTATGATACTCGGTTGATTCCATTAATTTGGTCCAATTCGCCATGAGTGAAGAACATTCCATCACGCTCTGGATCGCTGATCTCAAGGTACAGGACGACGATCAGGCCCAGCAAGAAATCTGGAAGCGGTACTTTCAGCGTCTCGTGGGTTTGGCCCGCTTTAAGTTGGGCGACTCCCCCCGGCGGGCTAAAGACGAAGAAGACGTGGCGGTCAGTGCACTGCATTGCTTCTTCGCGGGAGTGGGCGACGGAAAGTTCCCGGAATTGAAGGACCGCACCAATCTGTGGCCCTTGTTGGCGAAAATTACGGCACGCAAGGCCATCAACCAACGACGCGATGCGTTACGCCAGAAACGCGGCGGTGGGCAGGTGCGTGGCGAGTCGTTGTTCCTTAATGCTGACGATGCCTCAGCGCTCGGACTGGGCGACGTGATCGCCGACGACCTGACCCCTGCGCATCTGGCGACGCTCGAAGAAGAACGCGTCCGCCTGTTCGCTTCCCTGCCCGACGAGGTGCTCCGGACGGTGGCGCTGAAGAAGCTCGAAGGCTTCCTGAACTCGGAAATCGCCGAGGAATTGGGCGTGACCGAACGCACCGTCGAGCGAAAACTCAACCGTATTCGCAACCTGTGGACGCAGGAATCGGAGTCTGAATCCGCGGATTAGTCAGAAATCCATTCTTCTTGACCGGAGGGTTCCGCTAAAATATTCGGCCACCGCTCATTTTTCCTGTCGGGTAGTCCCTTCAGGTGGTGAGGTGTCACTTATCTTCGCGTCTGGAAGCGCCACCAATCGGCGACCAGCGAGTACAATAGATTTCGTCTGCAGTGCAGCTTCAAATCCTCGGCGGCCCGTGCCATGTTCCGATCGCGATCCATTCTTTGTTTCGCCTTGCTAGCGATAGCGATCACCGGCGCGACAACATGCCACGCGCAGTCAGAGTGGGTGGCACCCGGCGCTGGATTGTGGAACGACGAACTGAATTGGACTTCGGGCATTCCCAACAACCCGGGGGACGTGGCGGTCTTCGGCATTCTCAGTGGTCCTACGCAAGACCCGCTACTCACGACGCCGGTCACCGTGGGAGAGCTGCAGTTTTTTGGTCCCTCGCCCGCAACGCTTCTAGGAAACGAACAACTCACCCTCGACAGTGGCATTCCGGATGTGTTGCCGAGCATTTTCGTCGCGGGCGATGCGCCTGCACCCACGATTCAGGCGACATTGGCTGGCGTCAGCGGATTTGAAAAGCTGGGCGAGGGATTGCTCGCATTCAACGGGCCGATCGAATACCTCGGACCGACGATCGTGTCCGAAGGTACGTTGCAAACTGGTTTGTTGAATTCCTTGCCTGACGGGCCAGTAATCGTACGCGATGGTGCGACACTCGACGCGTCCTTCGCGCCCAGTTTCTTTCTGCAACCGGGGCAGACGCTCAGCGGCGGCGGTAACGTGGACGTTATCGACTTGCAGGTGCCCAACGATAGCTTCCTCAGTCCGGGTGACGGACGTGGTACCCTCACGGTCAACGGTAACATGTCGCTGGTACCGGCCGAACTTTCTGAGCCTGGCGGACTGCTGTACGAGCTTTCCGGGAGTTTGCTGCCCGAGTTTGGCGCGAGTGATTTCATTCAGGTCAATGGCAATCTCACCATCGATGGCGCCCACCAAGTCTTCATCGATCCCGTCGATAACCAGCTCGCTGCTGGCACGTATCCGCTAATCGGCTATACGGGGACACTGAACATTGGGACCGGATTTCTGGAAGTGATTCCGACCGTCAATAGCCGCTACACGTTGAGCATTGATACAACGGCCCCAAACGTGGTCCTGCTCGGAGTCAGCGGCGCGAAGGCTGATCTGATCTGGGAAGGCGGCGTGAGCAGCGACTGGGACATCAATACGACCGACAATTGGACCGGCGGCGGCACGCGGTTCTTCGATTTGGATTGTGTGCATTTCGACGATACGGCCAACACGTTTACCGTCGACATCGTGCAAGACGTGCGACCGGGACCCATGAGCTTCGACAACAACGTGCAGGACTACCAGATCAACGGTCCCAACGCGATACGCGGCAACTCCACGCTCGTGAAAGACGGTTCGGCGCGAGCCTCGTTCTTCACCGTGGCTGAGTTTTCTACTGCCGTTGTCAACGATGGCATTCTCGAAATCGGTCCAGGCGGCGTATTGAGCGCTTCCGCCGCGACCGTCGTGAACTCGGGCGGTAACCTCGAACTTGACGACGGCGTCGTTGTCACGCCTCAGCTGATTGTCAGCGGTGGTGGAGAATTCACCGGCGAAGGCGTCGTGACCGGCAACGTCACCATCGGCAACGACATCGATGGGGGCACTGCTGCCGTGCTGAGCCCGGGTTTCTCGCCTGGCACGATCGAAATCGAAGGCGATCTCGATCTGGAATCCGACGCCCAGACCGTGATCGAAATCTCCGGCGTAGGCGGTACAGACCACGACATGATCATGGTCACCGGCGACGCCCTGCTCGACGGTGTCCTGCAGATTTCCGCCATCGATGGTTACGTGCCGTCCGCAGGCGACGAGTTCACGGTTATTACAAGCGGCGACCTCGACAACACCGTGTTCGCTGATGTTGAAGCTGCACGCGTCGGTGACGTAATACTCTGGCCCGAATATAGCCTTAGCGCAATGTCAGTAATCGGCGCGCTTGTAGGTGACATGGATCTCAGCGGCGTTGTGGACGAGGATGATATTGATGAGTTTGCCTTTGCCCTCCGTGATAATGCCGGTTATGACGATGCACTGTTATTCACGGAACACGAAGTCGCAGACATGGACGGCAACGGCCGCGTCGATTTTGGCGACATATCTGACTTCGCCGAAGCAGTTGGCCAGAACAGCCCGCTCTCGTCTGCCGAAATTGCCGAAGTCATCCTTTCCGCGGTTGCGGTACCAGAGCCAAACACCGCAGGATTGCTGTTGCTTGGTGTGGCGTCCCTGTTCGGATCAAGACGTCGCGCAGGACAGTCACCGTCACGGAACGCTGGTTTCACACTCGTCGAGCTACTGGTCGTAATAGCGATCATTAGTGTCCTGATTGGTTTGCTGCTTCCGGCGGTCCAAGCAGCGCGTGAAGCCGCGCGACGCAACGCTTGCCTAAACAACTGCAAACAGCTTTCACTGTCATTGCAAAGTTACGAATCTCAACACGGTTTTTTTCCACCGGGTGCTCGTGAGCACCTCCAAGAGAACGCGTTCAGTGTTAGTTGGCAGACTTTGATTCTGCCGCACCTCGAGCAGCAAGAACTCTACGATCGAATCGCGCCAGATTCTGACGGCGGCGTCGGACCAGGCGGCCACAACCAAGCGGTGCACGCCGTCGACTTTTTTCACTGCCCCTCGGCAGAACCCCCATTCACCGACGGGCTCAACCGTAACGGCTGCAACTACGTCGGAATCGCTGGGGCCGGCAACGCCGACAGCATCAGCAATCTTGAGACGGTGCAATGCGGAAACCTCTTCACCGATGGGGTACTTGCTTTTGGAAACCCTACTGGCATGTCCGACATTACGGACGGCTCCAGCAATACTCTCGTTTTTGGCGAACGAATCTACGCACTCGAAGTCTGGACCTACGGCGCCAATTGGCGTGGCGTGCCGCCGCAACGCATTTGCGCTGCAGCTATGAAGAATCTGCGCTATCCCCCAAATGCCAGCTTGGAGCACATCGGCTATTTTGTTCGCGACTTCGATGCTCCAGCTGAGAACCGCAAACTCCTGCGCAACAACTTGATCTTCGGCAGCCATCATCCTAACGGCACTCAATTCGCCCTCGCCGACGGTAGCGCGCGCTTCTTCGCGGACGCAACCGATTTCACGATCTTGCAAGACATGGCCACCCGCAACGGCGGTGAGCCTGTCCGCTAGCGGTCCGCGAGCTCAAGAGTTGACGGGCGTCAGCCGTGACTCTCCGCAACTACGCACTCTCGCGATACTCCAGGTGCGCCAGGCTCCGGAAGAGTTTGCAGCGGCCGGAAAGCTCGTCGAAGCTGCCTACGTCGACGATGCGGCCGTGGTCCATCACGACGATGCGATCGGCTAGTGCCAACGTGGTCGGGCGGTGGGTGATCATGAAGGTCGTCCGCCGGCGGACGAATTGCTCGAGCACATCGTGAATCAGCCGTTCGCTTTCTACGTCGATCTGACTGGTCGCTTCGTCGAGGATGAGGATCTCAGGGTCGCGCAAGATGGCCCGCGCCAGTGCCAGGCGTTGACGTTGCCCGCCGGACAGCCGTTTGCCACCACTTCCGCACTGGGTGTCATAACCGTCGGCCAGTTTCTCGGTCACGAACTTGTGGGCATGTGCCTTCTTCGCCGCCTGTTCGATCTGCTCCTGCGTAGCTCCCGGAGAGCCGTAGCGGATGTTGTTTGCCACCGTATCATCGAACAGTAGCGTCTCCTGCGTGACGACGCCGATACGGTCGCGCAGTTCGCGCACGCGCACGTTGCGCAGGTCGACGCCGTCGATGGTGACGGCACCTTGCGTGGGATCATAAAACCGCGCAATCAGGTTCATGAGCGTCGACTTGCCGCAGCCATTGGGACCGACAATCGCGATCGTCTGCCCCGGATCGACCTGCAGATCAATGCCGTCGAGAACCAGTTCTTCGGGTTTGTAGGCGAATGATGTGTTGCGGAAGTTGATCCGGCCCAGCTTGCTGGGCAGCTTGTCAGGCACAGGTGGATCGACGACTTGGGATTGCCGATCGAGCATCTCATAAACACGGTCACTGGCGGCAGCGGCGCGTTGCAGGTGATTGAACACACCCGACAGCCGGCGAAACGGATCGATGACCCCCAGTAACATGCAATAGAACGTGGTCAGCATCCCGTGCGACAAAGGCGCATCGCTCACGCGAAGCCCGAACAGATGCGTCTGTTGGTTGAGCACCAGATAGCCGCCAGCCATCACCACGAGCATAATCACGCCCACGCCAATGGTTTCGGTCACCGGGCTAACCAGCGAATCGTAGAAGGCAATCCTCATCGAGCGATGATAGTATTGCTTCGAGGCCTGATGGAATCGACTGCGTTCGCGAGATTCCATTGTGAATGCCTTAATCACCTTAATGCTGCTAAAAGTCTCTTCCAAGTGTTCGTACAGCGAGGAGAGTTCCTGCAGCGCTTTTCGATTCGCTCGTTTTAGGGATTTGGCAAGCCAATGAATGGTAAACGCGGCAAGCGGTGCGAACAGGGCCGTCAGCAGCAATAGTTGCCAGCTAATGAACGCCGCGCCAATCAGGCACGCGATCATCTTCATTGGCTCGAGAATGGCCATGCCGAATAAGATATTCGTGCCGAATGCGATCGCGCCGATGTCGGTGGTGAAGCGATTCATCATGTCGCCAGTAGACGACTTGCTGAAAGTGCCCATGTCCAGTCCCAGCGTACGGCGATAGAAATCTTTGCGGAGTTCGAAGCTGGTGATGTGTCCCAGGCGGGCCATGAAGAAGAGGCCAGCGATGCGAATGCCGCTCTTCAGTGCGGTACTTACCGCGAGGCCGATGCAGATCAAGACCAGCGTGCCAAACGGAGTGATCGGTAGCGAGTCGCCCAAGTTATCGAGTACGAACTTGCAAAACATCACCATGTACGGGGTCTGTGCACGCTCTTCATTAATAATCGCCAACTTGCGACGGAGCTCACGTTCGCGCTCTTTGTCCACACCCACGTCGGCAATGTGCTGATTGTAGAACTCCGCCATCTCGGCCAGTCGGTCCAGCCGTTTCTGCTCTTTGGCGATTTCGTCGCGGCAAAGATCGGGAATGGTCTTCTCGCGCATGACGCCATCCACTAGCGGCATGATGGCGGCGATATTCCCAGCCCACAGAATCGCCACGCCCACTGAGCACAGCACCGACGCAAGAACGGTAAGTCGGTGGCGCAAGGCCAGACGTATTACGCGGGCAAAGTTACTCATGATCGTCCATGATCAAGGCGTCGAGTCGCCGCCGGCCGAGTGCCAGTGGCGCTGTGAGCAGCTGTACGGGACGAGATTTGTAGCAGATCCAGCGAGACGGACCAAGAGCGCACGAGTCGACACCTTGTAGCGGGCACCCGAGTGATCGCGGTGTGCTAGCAGTCGGGCCGCTCGTGCCGAATTATTGGATTCTGCCGATTCTACCGCCGATACCAATTACACGGGCAAGCTCACGGCGCGCACCAACCGCAGCGCCAACCCGCGTTCGCCGACAGCACGACTCCGTTGCCAGGAGCCCAAGTGTCGCGCAGCTTTCCCGCACTGTTGAGCAATCAGCGCAAACAATCCAGGGGGGATACTCAGATGAAACAGATTGCCGTACTCATGGTCCTGGTGGGCCTTTCGGCCACCGGCTGCGTGCAGAGCAAGGTCTTTGGCCCGCAGGCAAAGAAGAGCAAAAGCCAGAACATTCGTGCCGACCTCGACTCGATGAATCCGAGCGAGGGGGACATCCAGCTAACCGGATTCGGTGGCGGCTGCGACGACACGTGCTGCGGCGAATGCTCAGACGGTTGTTGTGGTACCGATGGCTGCTGTGGCGATGGTTCCTGCGGCAACGGTCGCTGCAAACTGGGGGATCGCTGCCGCGGCATGGGTGATCGCTGTCGTGGGATGGGTGGACGTTTGGGCAGCTGCAATCCCCATTCAGTTGGCTATCCCGAGCCCCAGAACTTCAATCCCGGCCCACCGACGGGGCAGGTTGCCTATCCGTACTACACTGTGCGTGGTCCAAGAGACTTCCTACGCAACAATCCGCCTTCGATCGGGCCCTATTAGGCAAGAGCAAAGCTAGCGTGAAGGGAAGCACGCCTCAGCCGGTCGCCTGTGCAAGGAAGCACTCACAAGGCGGCTGGCTTTTTTTGTGCGCTCCAGCGACTGACGCAACGACGTCTCGTCCGCCAGCTTTTTCGGCAGCTCTGCATAACCCGTACGCACATAGAAGTGGCCCCACGTGCATAGAACGACGTACCCATCCAACCGCTATTGCCGAAAACCATGGGCTTTCGTATATCGGCATGTGATTTGCAAAGCCAGTTTTCCGATGGAATTAAAGTAGGCTTAACCTGACCTTCTCACTAGCAGGCTACAACAATTACGTCGCACAGACGCGAGTCTGTGCTGAACCGCCGGGGCAACAGACGGGCAACGAGAACCATGGATTCAAACCAGCAAGCGTCATCCGATCCGACATTGCAGCAGGCAGACGAGAGCCTGCTTGAACAGGCAGAGACCCTCGTGTGGGCGCTGCTCGACGACGAAATCGAGACAGACGACCTCAAGGAGCTAGAGCAAATGCTCCGGGATCACGAGGCCGTTCGCCAGCGTTACGTCGAGTGCGTGCAGATGCACTTTGACCTGAATGAGCACTTCGGTACGCCGCGCGAGACTGCAGAACTTGAGGTTCCCAAATCGCCAGTGCTAGGGATGCTGGGCGACTTACGCCCAGGTACCGATACACTCCCGCTGGCCGAGTAACCGCCTGGCACACAAGCATTCGACCATGTGACCGCTTCCTGCGCACTTCAAATGCGTGCGGAGCGGTTTCTTTTGCGCCGCTGGGCAGCTATCCTGCAGGGATGGCGAAGTCAGGCAAGAACAAAAAGGCGGCTGCGAAGGACGAGGACAAGAATCAGAAGGTCATCGCCAATAACCGTCGTGCGCGCCACGACTATCAAGTACTCGACACGCTGGAATGCGGCATCGTGCTGACCGGCAGCGAAGTCAAGAGCCTCCGCAACGGGCACATGTCGATGGAAGAGGCCTACGGTCGGGTGAAGGACGGCGAAGTCTGGCTCATGGGCTGCGACATCCAAGAGTACAGCTTCGCCAACCAACTAAATCACATCCCCAAACGTCCACGCAAGCTGCTCCTCCACCGCCGCGAGATCAAGAAGTTCGCGGCGCAGGCGATGGAAAAGAGCCTCACACTGGTGCCGCTGAAGATGTACTTCAACCGCGGCCGCGCTAAAGTGCTCATGGGCATCTGCCGCGGCAAGAAGAACTACGACAAGCGCGAATCGCTGAAGAAAAAAGACATGCAACGCGACATCGACCGCGCCATGCGGCGGGGGTGATTGGCTGGTGGTCCCGGCATGATGAAGCTACTTCGCGAACCGCTCGCTCCACTGGTAATCTTCGCCGGGCTACTGTCGGTGTTCTTTGCTCTGTATCTTTGTGAAGAACAGGAGATCTCGCTGCTTTTCGAAACTATCACCAGTGGCTTCTGGTCCCTGTTGCTGATCTACTGGATCATTGCCGACTCGCGTCGTGAGCGTTCTGCCACGTTTATGGACTTCGGCTTCTTGTGCGTGATGTTCTTCCCCTTAAGCGTGCCGTGGCACTGTTTCCGTTCTCGCGGCTGGCGGGGCGTCTTCACGCTGATGCTGCTGTTAGGTATCTGGCTGGTGCCTTACCTCGTTGCGATTGTGGTGTGGACGTTTCTCCATCGTGCGTAGCAAGGAGCGAGCCGATTACTCCGCCGACACCAACAGCGAGACCGCCTGTCCAGTGAGTTTGTGATTCAGTGCCATCACAATCGGCGCGCGCGAGGGTTGCGTTGAGCTGACGACGTTCACGGGGCACTCGGGGTCGGGCTCCTCGTAGTTCAAGGTGGGAGGCACGACTTTGTTATGCAGGCCCATCAGGCTGACGGCCAGTTCCGCGACGCCGCTGGCGGACTCCAGGTTGCCGAGGTAGCTTTTGGTCGCCGTGACGGGCACGTCGCCCAGTGTCTGCTCGATCGCTTGCGCTTCGATACGATCATCATTGACGGTGGCCAAGCCGTGCGCGCTGACATGGCCGATATCTGCTGCCGAAAGCTTGGCCATTTCCAACCCCGCCTCGATCGCTTGACGAATCGATTGGCCGGTCGGTTTCAGCGAGGTGGCAGCCGCTGGTTCGCTACGCCTCCCATAGCCCAGGATTGTTCCGTGCACGTCCGCGCCGCGCCGCTCGGCATGGCTGCGGCTTTCGAGGATGAAGATCGCGGCTCCTTCGCTGGTCGCGGTACCATCGCGCGAAGCTTCAAATGGACGGCAGGCACCGGCCGGGTCGTCGATTCTTCGCGACAGTCCATAGCCACCGTGAAATGCCAGGTCGACCGCCGACAGCATCGAACTCGCTCCCCCAGCGACCACGACATCCGCATGTCCCCGCGCGATCACGTCGGCCGCCTCGATGACCGCCAGCAGACCGCCCACGTCGCCTTCGACAATCGTGTTGATTGGGCCGCGCGCATCGTGCGCAATGCCTATGTGGCAGCAGGTCATGTTCGGCAGATACTTGAGCATCCACAGCGGGTACATCTCACGGATCGACTCCTTCCAGTCATCGAGTGTGAAGTCGCCGTCGGCGGTGGCTTTCTTGTACAGCTCGGTCATGTCGCTCAGTTCCGAGCGAAACACGCTGGTACCGATGACCACACCCAATCGTTCGGAGTCGACCGTCGCGTCATCCAATTTGGCGTCGGCCCACGCCAGCTCGGCGGCAGTGAAGCCCAACTGCGTCTCACGACACATGACCTTCAGGCTCTTTCGCGGCTTGACGTACTGCTTGGGCTCGAAATCGGGGACCTCGCCCCCGATCGGCGTGGGATAGTTGGCTGCTACCAACCGTGGAATCGTGCGCACGCCGCTGTGACGGTTTTCGATCGCCGACCAAACGGCATCGCGGCCTATGCCCAACGGACAGGCGATTCCAATACCGGTTAGTACGACGTCTTGCAACATGACCCTGCGGATAAACGACGAATAACGAATGACCAATTATGCGCTGGAAGACTCAAACGCGAACCGCGACTTCCTCGTCCTTGGGTTTTCGTCATTCGTCATTAGCTCATCCCAGTTTATCCACACCAAAGCGTGTCAACAACCATCGGTTTTAGCCACCCTGTCGAGCTTCGCCTAGTCGGCATGATCGTTACGCAGCCATGCGCCTAACCGTCGCATTCCTTCCTCGGTCGAGACGCGCGGCGAATAGCCGAAGTCGCGCCGCGCCGCTGAGATGTCAAACCAGTGCGAGGTAGCCAACTGAGCCGCCACAAACCGCGTCATCGGCGGCTCACCTGGGAGCCGTAGCAACTCGTACACCCGTTCAAGCAGAGCACCAATCCGCCACGCTCCTTTGTAGGAAATCGATTTTCGCACCGGTGGTAGATCGGCAAGTGCGAGAATCTCATTAATCCAGTTCCAGCAGTTCACCGGCTCGCCTTGGCTGAGAAAGTAAGCCTTGCCCGCGACGGGCGAATTCTCCTCGGCTAGCGCGTCAGCTGCCTGCAGGTGCGCCTGCGCGGCGTTTTCGACGTAGATCATATCGACCAGGTTTTCGCCATCGCCGACGCGGCGCAACCGCCCTGACTTGGCTCGCGCGAGCAGTCGCGGTATCAGGTGTTGGTCACGTGGGCCCCAGATCAAGTGGGGACGGAGTGCGCAGGTTCTCAAGTTTTCGCAGTTAGCGAACAGAATATACCACTCCGCTTGGGCCTTGCTATGTGAGTAGTAGCTCTTGTGTTTTCCCAGCCATTCGATGCCAAGAGCCACGGACTCGTCGACACCTTCTTGAGGTCTGCCGGCGAAGGTGACGCTCGGACTGCTGGTGTACACAAGACTTGACACACCGCATCGTTGACACGCTTCAATCACGTATAGTGTGCCCGACGTGTTCGTTTCGTAGTACGGTTCTGGTTTAGCCACAACACCCGGGCGCGCCGCTACGTGGTACACGCAATCCACGCTATCGCAAGCGTCTATTACAGCCCTCAAATCACAAATATCCCCGCGTACGACCTCGACGCCAATTGCTTCGAGTTCCGGATATGCCCCGCGCCCGAAGCTGCGTACACGATCACCGCGTGCGATAAGCTGTTCGCATATGTAGCGGCCGAGGAATCCCCCGCCGCCGGTAACGAGTGCGTGCATGTGAGTGGTCAGTGGTCAGCGGTCAGTGGCCGGTTGAGTATCTTGGTTGCCCATTCCGCCAATTGCTCCCGGTTAATCTTCGAGTTGTGACGGACGTCGACGGGTAGACGTTCGACTGAAATGAACTGATCAATGTTCTCCGTTAGATTGTGCCGACGTCCTATTTTACGAAGCTCTTCGCAGAAGGACGCGCGTTGCTCTCTCTGCAATCCGTCGACAAGCTCATAGCAGAGTACAGGCTCTTGCTCGCCCGGACCGCCCACGCCGACCAATGCGCTGCGGTTGACCTCGGAATGGGTATTGAAGATGGCCTCCACTGGAATCGTAAACAGCGTGCCACGAGCTGTTTCCACCCGATGTTGTTTCCGGCCGCAGTACCAGAATCGTTGCTGGTCGTCGAAATAGCCGACGTCGCCTAGCCGGTGCCAAACGTATTCGCCGTCGATGATCTTTGCGAGTGAGTTATGAGTCGCGAGGTGCGAGTCGCGAGCCACCGCGCGTTCTGCTCGCGACTCGCGACTCGCAACTCGCGACTCCAAGTACTTCGGCGACACCTGCGGACCACGGACGATCAACTCACCAATCTCGCCAGCGGGTAGTTCTTCGCACTCGTCGATCGAGGCGAGTGGCTCGTCGGTGATGCGGATCACTCGCCAGTCAACCGTATCGAATTTCCGACCGACGCACACTCCGGCACCCTCGTCGGTGCGCTCGGCCGTTTCTTCGAGCACTTCCGCTGCCTCGATCGACGCGATCGGCAAACTCTCGGTCGCGCCGTAGGGTGTATGCATCTCAGCACCGGCGCTAACGCAATTCAAGGTCCGCCTGAGCACCTTCGCCGGCACTGGCGCGCCACACGAGAAGATCTTTCGCAATGTCGGAATCATCTCACCGGTCGTTTCGCAATACCTGCTCAGTTTGTCCCACACTGCGGGCGACGCGAACGCCTGCGTGACTTGCCAGTCGTGAGCGGCGGAAAGTAACTTTCGCGGATCAGCCGACGCCGGGCGTGAGAAATCCATGTCGGGGAATACGGTGGTCACTCCCATCGCCGAGTTGAACAACCCAAACAGCGGGAAACACGCCAGGTCGAAGCCGCCGGGCTGAATGTCATAGTGCCCGGCGATCTCCGCCACCTGAGTCTCGAACATCTGATGCGTGTACAGGACACCCTTGGGCGGGCCGGTGCTGCCGCTGGTATAGATGATCGCCGCGGCGTCCGACGCGTGCGTAGTTGGGACTTCGGCGTTCGAACGCGAACCGATTTCCAGTAGCTGCCGATAGGTCGTTCCGCCCCAGAACCAACGCCGTCCAACGGTCACGTTAAGCGTTGCCTGCGGAAAACGGTGACGCAACACGGCGCGTACCGCTTGGGCAGCGCTGATCGCCACAAAACCCTCCGGCTCGACGGCCGCCAGACAATTGATGAGGTGCTTCTTTCCCATGCCGGGGTCAATCAGCACCGTCGTTGCGCCGCTGCGCAGTAGGGCGAACACGAGCTTGACGAACTCGCTGCCCGGCCGCACCATCAACACCAGGCGAGTGCCCGGCTGGACGCCCAATTCAATCAGCCCTCGGGCGAGTGCCGACGCATCGCGGTCCAACTCGGCGAAGGTGCAGGTTCGATACGAATTCTGTCCCGCTACGTCACCACGGCCCGGCGCAGCCACGGCAACGGCATCCGGGATCCGCCGCGCAATCACCGTCAGCCGTTCGGCCACATTTACGAGTGGCTGACCGCTGACGACTGACTGCTGATCGCTAACCTCCGACATCTGATCATTGTGAATCAGATCGCCCAGCGACGAAAGCGGGGCAGCCGGTGGTTTCTCGTCGAATTGGCGTTGGTTGAGGGTGGACAAAGCGACATGGGAGATTGAAACTGAGTCTTTCGACCGTCCAGAAACATGAACTCTGCACCCTCCGATCGATTGAGTTTCCGTATGCGTACCGCTTGGTTTAGCGTGTTGCTGGTTTGCCTTTCGGGCCTGGTGGGCCAGGCTCAAGAAACCAAGACGCCCCCCGCAGTTCCCGCCGCGGTCACTCCGCTGCCTGCTTTGCAAAGCCCGCAGGCGACGGTGCACACGTTCCTGCGTGCCATGCGCGATGAAGAGACCGAGCTGGCGATCTCCTGTCTGGACCTGGGCAAGCTCACCAGCGAAGCAAAGGCGACCAGTGGGCCCAACGTTGCCTATCAGTTGCACGCGCTGATCAGACAGTGGACGCCACTGACCATCGACGATGAGCAATTGCTGGACGAGATTCCCGACAAGAACGACCGCATCGATCCGTTTCGCTTGGGCGACGTCGTGGGTGCTGAGGACAACGCCAGCCAACTCGAGTTGCGTCGCAACGATGTGGATGGCAATTGGCGGTTCAGTCAGGAGACCTGTGAGAGCGTTGAATCGCTCTATAACGAGTTGGAGCAACAGCAGGCCACGCAGGAAAGCGATACGACTGGCAGTGCAGAGGAAGAAATCGCCCAGCCATTCAGCATTCGCCTGCGAAATCTGTTTCCGCAGTTCCTGCGGAACCAAACGCTGATCATCCCTGATTATCAGTGGATCTGCCTGCTGGTGCTGATTTTCATCGGCCTGCTGGTCGATGCGCTGGTCCGCTGGTTGCTCGCCGCGGTCTCTACCCGCTGGTTCGATCAATACGTCGAGGAGGAAGAACTCGCTGCGCGTTCGAAAGTGTGGCGACCGGTCGGACGGCTGACCAACGCGGCGACCTGGTACTGGGGCACGAAACTGATCGGCTTGCCACCGGCGATCCTCAATATCCTGCTGGCCGTGCTCAAGCTGTTTACGATCTTCGCAGCCACGTGGACGGCGTTTGCGATTATCGACGTGGCGGCGAAGTACTTCGCGCGGAAGGCAGGCGCGACGGAAACTCGCTTCGACGACTTGATTGTGCCGATGATCTCCAAGTCGTTGAAGATCCTTGCCATCTGCATCGCCGTGCTCACTGCGGCGCAGACGTTTGATGTACCGATTCTGGGATTGATGGGCGGATTGGGCATTGGCGGTGCTGCTTTGGCATTCGCGTCGAAGGACGCGGTGGCCAACTTCTTCGGCTCGGTCACGGTGCTGTTCGATCGGCCGTTTGAAGTGGGCGACTGGATCGTGACCGAGGGTGCAGAAGGCACCGTCGAGATGGTCGGTTTTCGCAGCACGCGGGTGCGGACGTTTTACAACTCGTTGATCACGCTGCCCAACAGCCATCTGACGACCGCCGCGGTCGACAACATGGGTCGACGGCGCTATCGGCGCATCAAGACGACCATTGGCGTGCAATACGACACCACGCCTGACCAGCTCGAAGCCTTTTGCGAGGGCATCCGTGAGCTGATTCGCCGCCATCCCAACACGCGAAAGGATTACTTCCACGTCTACTTCAACGACTTCGGGCCCAGTTCGCTCGACATCATGCTCTACTGCTTCGTGCAATGTCCCGACTGGGGCAGCGAGTTGCAGTCACGTCATCGTCTGCTCTCCGATATCGTTCGCCTGGCCGACAAACTGGGCGTGCAGTTCGCCTTCCCGACCCGCACGCTGCACATGATCCCTGCCGACGAGAACGGCTCGCCGCCGGATGTCGAACTGCCCGTCGACATCGGCAAGCAAGTGGCCGAGGAGATCGCGCTGCGACCCAAGTCGGTGAGCTCGTAGCCGGGTCAGGCTGTCCGCATCGGGGCGAGGATTCGGCGGACCGCGTGGCGGTCCGGCTGGGGGGGTGCGAAGTGGGTTTTGAAAGGTTTTTGGTTTTTCTTTTCAAAACCTCATATCGGTCACCCGGGCGGCGAATCCAAAATCTCCTTGCCTGTAACGACTTACGGAAAACACCCCGCGCCATCACCCGCGGGTATTGAAAGGTTCGCCGCCTACGACCTTTCAAAACCTCCCGTGTTTCCCGCAGTAGGCGGTCAGCCATCAGCGCAGACCGGTTGGCCAAGATCACTTTAAGCGATTTACCCTAGCGATTCAGCAACTATTTTTGGCCGGCCGCAACTACGGCAGTTGCCTCACGCAGAGGCGCGGAGGACGCGGAGTTGGCATTCGTGGAGATTCGATGAGCGGGATGGGAGGTAGCCCGGATCATAAAGCGTGTCCGGTTGGAACACGGAGATTCCAGCGGAGAAGAGTCCCACCGACGCGCGCATCGTATGGCGATTTATGCCGGTACGAGCTACTGCTATCTTGTCTATGTTTGTTCGGGCGGGAGGTGGTAGAATCTCTTGAAAGACGCAGGTCAATGGGTGTTGTGTTTTAGTGCCTAGCACAATTAATGTGCATGAGTCTCGACATCTTAGCGAAGGTCAATCAGCAATGAGTGAGCGAAGACCGCCGTCCTTTCAATTCAGATTGAGCGATATCCTATTGGCGATGCTGTGGTTTAGTGCCTATCTCACTGCCTACTTGATCAACAGATAGTCGGGTTCATGTCCGAATCGTTGTAAGGGGTCTTATGCCATGCGTGTCATTCCTATGCGATTGATTCCTAAGCGGTGGTGGACAAAGACGTTATTGATTCTGTCCATCGTGTTCGTAGTCGCAGCTTTAGTTGGCTTCCACTACGTAAGAGATTTGGTGCTTACCGGAGGATCGAGCAAGACCGACCGACCCAAGGAAGATGGTATCGCTGGCGTTGGATCTACAGTGATGGTGGTGGGCACGTCCGGAGGACCGGCACAGGATATTGGTCTGGAGATTTTGAAACGCGGTGGTAACGCCATGGACGCAGCACTGGCAACCGCCATGGGGCAGATCACACTGATTGGCGGGTCCTGGGTGAGCTTTGCCGGTATCAACAACATCGTCTATTACGAAGCCGCTACCGGAAAAGTGTACAATATGAACGCTGCGTTCTCCACGGTGCAGGCTGAGAGCGACTACGAGGACGTGCCTGGCATAGACTATCTTGGACTGCTTTCAGAGGACAAAGAGGGCCATTACAACGGGCGAACCGTTCCGGTGCCGGGATTCATGCGCGGTGTGGAATCAGCACACCAACGTTTCGGCCAACTGCCCATCGCCGAAGTGTTTCAGCCGGTAATCGATCTGGCGGAAACCGGTTTTGAGGTGAACGGAATACTAGCCAATCAATTCGCCTTCCGCCGCCGCATTCTCAGTCACGATCCGGAAACCCGGGTACATTTTGTCAAAGAAGATGGTTCCTTCTATCAGAAGGGCGATACATTCCGGCAACCTGCATTGGCAGAAACTCTTCGTCAGGTCGTGGCCCACGGTGCCGACTACATGTACACCGGTGCCTGGGGACAGAAATACGTCGAGAAAGTCCGCGCGATCGGCGGTCGCATCACAATGGAGGATATGACAGCGTACCAAGCCATGTGGGTTGAGCCACTCCACACACAACACAATGGCTTCGATGTGTACACGCATGGGCTGCCTGCGTATGGCGGCGTCAACCTGCTGGAAGCACTCAACCTAGTCGAGGCGGGGGGCTTCCGCAACAAGCCCCATTACTCGAAATCACCGGAGAGCTTCTACTGGATGGCGCAGTTGTTGCGGCCTGGCAACTTTTTTTTCTGCCGCAATATGTGGGGCGAATCGGACACCATCAACACAGAGAATCTGTTGGCGAGAATCACTCCGGAACACGCCGAAAGATTGTGGGCGCATATGCAGCAGCAGGGTGGCTTTGCTCCGATAGCGCCCAGTCGCTTCCCTAAACACTCGGATGGTGTTGTCGTAGTCGATGCCGAGGGCAACATGGCGGCGCTACTCCACACGATTAATACCTTATCCTTTGGAGAGAGTGGGCTGGTGATCGATGGTGTGTCAGTGCCAGACTCCTTGGTCTACCAACTTGATGTCGCGCGGATCACCCCCGGCGGTGAGCGTCTCCCAGATCCCACTTGTTTGGCGGTCGTTCTGAAAAGCGGCAAGCCTTACGCTGCTTTCTCCAGTATCGGAGCGGGCCTGCATGAGCGGGCGGTCACCGTGATTCATAACGTACTCGACTTCGGCATGACACCGGGCGAGGCGAATAATCAGCCGGCCTATGGCGAGTCTCTGAATTTTCCTGGGTGGCTGGGAACAATTTGGGGCAGCTATCAGACTCTTACCACAGGGGAGCTCAGCCTCGAATTCGAAGAACAAGTGGCGGATAAAGGTCTAGAGATTGTCTTCAATAGGCACTACTGCGGCACCGTAGTGGGGGTCACTATCGATCCGGAAACTGGAAAGCGCCACGGTGGTACGAGCAAGCAGCTTGACGGCAAGGCGGTAGGAGACTGAACTCCGCAAAAGCCGTGGCTGAAATTCTTCGACTGTTTCCTGCACGATCTCTTAGAGGTTTCGGATTCAAGCTTTGGCAGTTGCCGAATGCGCGCGTAGGAGTGAACCTTCGCCGGTGAAACACGCGAGATCGTACTCTGCCCAGCGTAACACGTTCGACGCGAACGAGATCTTCATTGTCGCAGCTCAATACTCGCTGTCTCTGCGCTTCGTAGAACAGCATTCCCGCCGTTACCGACATATTGAGGCGATCGGGTTGTTGCCAGGTGGGGGAGAGGCATCGGCTGCGACGGCAACTAAAGTTTGACGGTGCGGCCTGTGCGTAAGCTCTGCGTCTGTTTCTGGCATAGCCGCAGTGCATCTTGAGCCAAGCCGCCATTGAGCTTGTCGGAGTCTTTTTGCTTTTTGACGCAATTGACGACTTCCTTCAGTTCCGCCCGAAAAGCATCCATCGGATCGCCTGACCCCAGCGAGGGATGTTTGACCTTGCCGTCGTGCGTCAGAATCGTGGGCGGACTCAGGTAACTGCCCTGATCACCAATGACGGCGAATTCGAAGAGGAGCGTCGCCTTTTCGTAGTGGATCTCGAACCCATGGTCGAAAGAGCGACCCTGTTGATCGATCGTGCCACTGGTCGCCTCGACGACTGGGCCGTTGGCCCCGTAAGAGAACAGACTATGCCAGTGTTCAGCCAGATTGTTCTTGATCCTGCCCCGCGTGGTGACCGATTCTGGCATGCCGAAGAGCAATCGGATGAAGTGTGCATCGTGCACGTGCAAATCCAACATCGGCCCGCCGACGTGTTTTTCGGACCAAAAGTGTGGCAGCCACGAAGGGTTGGAAATTACCCGTCTGAAACTGCCACCCAGCAATCGGCCCAGCTTGCCACTTTGATGCATCTTTAGCGCCCATGCGTACTCGGGAAAGAACGGCAAGACGTGACCAATGAGCAGTAGCTTGTCGGCCTTTTCAGCAGCGCGCATCATGCGTCGGCAGTCTGCTGGATCGAGTGCCATCGGCTTTTCGCAAAACACGTGCTTGCCCGCCCGCAGCGCTTGCACCGCGGCATCCGCGTGGAGGGCGGGCGGCAGCGTGATATCGACCAGGTCGATGCTGTCGTCAGCGAGCAACTCATTTATCGACGTATGCGTTGCAACGTCCGACAAATCCATCATCTTACCGGCCGGGCCAAAGTTGCCCTTGATGTCGCGCCAGTCGCCTGTGAGTCGCACCTTATTCTGTTCACACAGCGCTGTGACGTTAACTCCTCGCATTGCTTGATAGGTCAGATAGTGCACCATTCCCATGAAGCCCACACCGACGATTCCGACTCGTACCATAATTGCACTTTCTTATGTGTTGATTCTCGAATTTACGCCGGCGAGCTACCGACCAAGCGGCGTGCTGGGAGCGAACGAGAGGATCGACCTGTCGAGCGATGCCAGTGACTCTCCGCGACGGTCGAGAACGATGTTCGCACGGCGGTTGCCTGTGTTGCCATTGCGGTAGACGAGTAGTGGAGGTGAGCACGACAAGTACTTACTTCTGCTCACCAAACCCGGCATTGATGCTCGAAATCACGCCTCAGGGCGATTTGCTCATCGCAATTCTGCAGCCGTGCCAGGGAAGCTGTCAAGTCTCCGAGGCAAACATTCCGCAGCTGGGCTGGAGCGACCGAGCGTTCTTCGCGCATTTACCGCTCACTCAATGCGTCGAATCTGCATCGTATCAATGATTTTCTCATTCGCGAGCACATTCGTGATGACGACAATCCAGGTGCCAGGGCTGCACCACTGCTTGAGTTTCAGATCTGCCAGCGCATCGAGAATCGTCTGCTCTGGGTCCTCGGAGAACTCCATCAAGAAGGGCTCGACACCCCACGGAAGTAACAGTTGGCGAAAGATATGTTCCACATCGGTAAACGCGTAGATCGGCACGCCCATCGGGCGTAGCGCCCCTAAGACGTAAGCCAGGAATCCGCTGCGCGTGAAAACGACAACGCCTGATTCTCCCAATTCTTGTGCCAGTCCTGCCGCCGACCGCAACATTTTCGCCTTCGGTTCGTAGAGCTTGATTCGCGAATTCAACTGGCCCGGAACCGTCGGTTCGATGCTCCGGATGATGCTCTTGAATACGTCAACGGCCTCCAACGGATAGGCACCGGTCGTCGTTTCGCCAGAGAGCATCACGGCATCGGCCTGTTCGCGCACGGCATTGGAAACGTCCGATATCTCCGCCCGAGTTGGCATGGGCGAAGCGATCATTGACTCGAGCAAGTGGGTCGCGATGATGACTGGCTTGCCCTCAGCCTGACAAGCGCGGACCAGTTCGGTCTGAACGAGCGGCAGTTGGTGATACTCGATTTCAATGCCCAAATCACCGCGCGCGACCATGATGCCGTCGGAAGCGCGGATGATCTCCTCCATATTACGGACGCCGGCCTGCTCTTCGATTTTTGAGATGATCTTTGCCGTGGCACCAAGCTCATCCAATACGCCCCTGAGAGTGACCACATCGTTAGCCTGTCGTACGAACGACAACGCAACAAAATCGATTCCCGCTTCAACTCCCGCCTGAAGATCGGCGAGATCTTTCTCCGTGAGTGCAGGTAAGTTGACCTGAACACCTGGTAGATTGATGTGCCGTCGGGAACCGAGCGTGCCACTGGTTGTGACTTCGCATCGTATGCTGGTTTCATCTTTCGAGAGCACCTTGAGCCTGAGCAGGCCGCTATCGACCAACACGATTTGGCCAACGTCGACGTCCTGCGGCAGGTCGGGGTAATTGACCGTGACGCTCGGCGTCCCATCGGGACTCGGGGCAGAGGAATCCGTACGGAAGTCGAGCAGGCTGCCGACCGCCAATTCGAGAGTGTTCTCGACATCGCCGGTGCGAATCTCCGGGCCTTTGACATCCATCATCACGGCAACGTGACGGCCCAATTTGCGCGACTCGTTGCGAATCCTCGCAATCACGTCTCCGACCCAATCGCGCGAACCATGCGCCATGTTGAGCCGGATCACGTCGACCCCGGCAGCGATCAACCTGGAAATCGCCTCTGGCGATTCAGTTGCGGGACCCAACGTGATGACAATTTTCGTCTGACGATAGTACTTTGGTTCTGTTTCCATGTACTCCCATCTCGGAAAAAACGCCGTTACACGGCTCAGTCAATCCGTTTGCCGGAGTCGGATTACCCTACAGACATTCACAGAGCACATCGTCACACGAAGGCATCCCTACGTTCGACTTCACGAGTAAGCTCTTACACGTGGTTCCCGTTTGCGGAGATCGTCTCCCTACTTGATGAACAGCATCTCCTGATAGGTAGGCAATGGCCACAGGTCGTCTGCGATGAGGCCTTCTAGCTCATCAGCACAGGCGCGAACTTGCTGCATCGCTGGTAGCACGACGTCGCAACACTTTCTGGTGTCGTCGCAGCCGCTCATGCTCGCAGCAGAGAGTTCGGCAATACTATCCTGCAACGATTTCACGAGCTGAGTGATCCGATCGAGGGTATCGGTATCAAACTCATATTCGAGTGTCTTGAGGTTCGTGCAAGCCGATGCCAATTCATTTTGATAGCGGACTGCGGCAGGAAAAATCATCGTCCGTGCGATCTTCTTTGTGAGGTTCGCCTCAACCTGAACCGTCATACAATATTGCTCGCAATACGTTTCGTAGCGGCTTTCCAGCTCTCGCTCGCTGAGCACCCCGTACTTGGAAAACACGCTCTTCACATCGTCATCAAGCAGCGCCGGCAGGGCGTCCGCTGTAGTCCGCAGATTCGACAGTCCCCGCTTCTCTGCCTCGGCATGCCACTCCTCGGAGTAACCATTTCCGTTGAAGATGATCGAACCGCATTCGTTAATGATCTCCGACAGCAGAGTTTGTACGGCGCTGTGCAGCTTCGAATCGTCGCCGGCAGTGGCCTCTTCGAGCTTTGTCGCGCAGTAATCCAGGGAATCAGCGATAATCGTATTCATCGCCACCAGGGGACCGGCGATGGAGAAATTTGAGCCCACAGCCCGAAACTCGAAACGATTTCCCGTGAAAGCAAACGGACTGGTTCGATTGCGATCACCGGCATCCTTCGCGAGCGGCGGCAAGGTATCCACGCCGACTTCCAGCGAACCCGTGGGGAGCGAGGAACTTGCACCACCGGTCTTAATCTGCTCGAAGACATCGGTCAGTTGATCGCCCAAGAAAATGGACAGGATCGCGGGCGGAGCTTCGTTTGCGCCCAGGCGGTGATCGTTTCCGGCGGATGCCACGACGGCGCGCAGGAGGCCTTGGAATTTGTAGACGGCACGGATGACTGCGGCGCAAAATACTAGGAATTGGGCGTTTTCGTGGGGTGTGTCACCCGGGTCCAGCAAATTGCCATGTGCGCTGCTACCTAGTGACCAGTTGACATGTTTGCCGCTACCGTTGACGCCAGCGAATGGTTTCTCGTGGGTCAGACATTCCATGTCGTACTTCTTCGCAACCTTTTTGAGCACCTGCATGATTAGCTGCTGATGATCGGTCGCGACGTTCGCCGTCTCGAAGACGGGTGCGATTTCGTACTGGCCAGGTGCAACTTCGTTGTGCCGTGTCTTGATTGGCACACCCAACTTATAGAGTTCGCGTTCCACGTCGAGCATGAACGCTA
The DNA here is from genome assembly GCA_965228965.1 of Bythopirellula sp. Taxonomy (GTDB): domain Bacteria; phylum Planctomycetota; class Planctomycetia; order Pirellulales; family Lacipirellulaceae; genus Bythopirellula. Next base: position 960,316 of record OZ245849.1, on the reverse strand, counting down.
GTACGCGTTCTGGAATTGCCCCGAAGTAGTGGTCATCGAATTCCTGTCCCTTGGGTGGAGCAGCCCCGAACAAAGTCCGTCCAGCATTGAGCAGGTCGGGGCGCGCGTAATAGAAACTCTTGTCAATGAGAAAATACTCTTGCTCCGGCCCGGCCGTCGAAGCGACAAACGCCTTGTCATCGTGTCCGAATAGCTTCGTAATCCGATGTGCTTGAGTGTCGAGCGCTTGCATACTGCGCAACACCGGCGTCTTCTTGTCCAATGCTTCACCGGTCCACGAGACGAACGCCGTGGGAATGCAAAGCGTGGTGCCGTTTTCATTTTCGAGAATGTAGGCCGGACTCGTCACGTCCCAAATTGTATAACCGCGTGCTTCGTGCGTTTGCCTGATGCCTCCCGTTGGAAAGCTGGAACCATCGGGTTCGCCTTGGCAAAGCTCCTTGCCGCTGAACTGTGCGATCGTCCCACCATCACTGGTCGGACTGAGAAAGCTGTCGTGTTTCTCGGCGGTTCCACCAGTGAGTGGATAAAACACGTGCGTGTAGTGGGTCGCGCCCTTTTCCACGGCCCAGTCTTTCATTGCCGACGCAACGACGTCCGCGACCGTCGGATCTAGCTTCTCACCGGTTTCGATGGTTTTGATGAGCGACTTGAAGATCTCTTTGGGCAGCCGCTTCTTCATCGCCGCCTTGCCAAAGACATTGGTACCGAACAAATCCTCCGGCGTGCTACCAATGAAATCGATCGGAGGGGCAGTGGACCGATAGTTCGATGCCGCGGAAATCGCGGAGAGTCGTGGTGACCCGAAGGAAGAACTCGTATGACCTGCTGATGTCGAAGAGTGCCCACCTGCTACGTACTTGTTGAGTGTTTCCGTACTCATCGTCTTACCGGCCACTCGTCGAGAGACCGCCTTTTCGTTGGGTCCGCATTGCGTCGATTACGTTTGCATCGAGGTCAGAAACGCAATTGCGAACGCGCCAAATCGAAAACTTGGCCGAACAATCCGTGGCCCCAAGAGCGGTCGATCCATCGCCTGCCCATCTTTAAAGCAACTTTCGTACCGTTTTGGACCGGTGAAAGTATCGAGAACTAGACCTTCGATCTCCGGAATATGCGCGGACAGTAGGCGAAGGTGCGCGAGATCGATGCAGAGTCCGGTCACAGCTTTGGCGATTCACTCGGAGATCGTCAGCTTCGATCCTCGATACATGATCTCGGAGCTGGCCGAATAGCGACGGGTCAGCTGCGGGAGCTCGCCGGCATGTCCGAGGAGTATCACCGAGTCGCCTCCCAAAAGGTCGCAGTCGGGTGGGGGATCGACGACAATCTCGCCACTGGCCCTCCGCACGGCGACAATCAGGAAACTTTGATTGCCTTTCAGCTCGATATCACCCGTCTGATGACCATCCAGCGGAGATCCGGGCACAACTTGCATCTCTTCGAGCTTGAGACCGATTTGCTCCAATTCATGCTGAAGTTCGCTGTTGCCGTCGCTGGTAGCCAGCATTTCCTCCGCACCGGGTCGCGTGATTAGCTGCGCCATGCGTTGCCCGCCAATGACCGCAGGCAACACAACTCGGCTAGCGCCGCTCCGAAGCAGCTTTTTCTCCGTCGAAGGGTTTTCGGCACGCGCGACGATTTCTACGGTTGGGTTTAGCTCGCGGGCGGTGAGCGTGATGAACACGTTGGCCGCATCGTCCGGCAGCACAGTTGCCAACACCCTCGCACGCGATATGCCAGCGCGCTCGAGCACCGCTTCCTCCACCGCGTCCCCTTCAAGCACGAGCATCCCACGAGCCTCCGCGTCACTGAGCTTGTCCTTGTCCGTGTCGATCACGACGAAGGATGTCTCAGAGCGCATCAACTCGTCGGCCAAAATGTGCCCCGCGCGACCGTAGCCACACAGGATTGTGTGATCGGTCAGTTCCTCGATTCCACGCGTCATGCGGCGGCGGTTCATCGCGCGATTGATTTCACCTTCCATCATCATCTGAATAAACCCTCCAGCAATGTAGATCACACACCCGTAACTGACGACGATCAGCATCATCGTGATGGTGCGCAGCGTAAGCGTATCGATCGGCTGGACCTCACCGTAGCCGACGCCAAAGATCGTAATCACGACCATGTAGACCGCGTCGACGACGTTCCAGCCGTGAGAAATATAGACCAAGGTCGCGATCGCACAGGTCGTCAGAAAGAAGACCAACGTGGAGATCAGACGTTTAATCGGTAGCTGCAACGTTACGTCCAGTGAGAACTACTTCGACTTGCAGGTTACTTCGCCTTGCTCTGGCCAAAGATTTCTAGCATGAGGCGAAGACCCACTCGTTGCGCACTTTGCGCGCAGCTCTAGCCCCAAATGCAGGCAAGAGGCCGGTCTCCGGTCTCAAATGGCCGTCATATCAGGTTTTTTGTCGACAAGCACGACTTTAAGCAATACTTATGCCGCGCGGGCCACCATGCTTGTTGTTTTGCTCGTCCGGAGCTTTGCCGGCCGGCAGAATGCTCCCTGAGATAATGGTCTTCTGGCACTCAACATCGCGCGCTCAAGATTCACCCTCACGGTGCCGCGTCCGCAAGACGTCAGCGATTATCAACATAATGTTTTTTACCTAATTGCAGACACGCCCAGGTCACCAATCGTAACTTAACCATTGATGAAGTAATCGGACAAGGCGCGCACAAGATGTGTGTCAAAACGTCCATAGTATTTGCCTTGCATGAATCAGAACGGCATCTGAGGCGCTAATTCCTGCAATTGTTGCGGTGCCTTCCGCTCCCAACTAAACTAGGGTCGTACTCATCGGTCTCGGGAGGGCTCAGCAGTGATTCAATCGCGTAGGACTTCGTGTTGCCTACTTCTTGCTACATTCCACTTCGCTTTCGCATCGTTTTGCGCCGCGGCCGAGGGCCCAATTGCGTTTGTCGGCGCTCGCCTCATCCCCATCGAAGGCCCAGAGGTTGACTCGGGAGTCTTCGTGGTTGAAGGCAAGCGGATCGTTGCGGTCGGTGCCGCTGACGAGGTGGAGATTCCTGACGACGCTCGGCAAGTTGATGTCGCAGGCAAAGTGATCATGCCGGGACTGATCTGCACACATAGCCACATCGGAGGCGTCGGCGCAGCGGATGGAAGCGGGCCGATTCAGCCGGGAGTTCGGGTTTTCGAATCGATTGACATTCACAACCCTGGGTTTAAACGTGCGCTCGCCGGTGGCCTGACGACCTTGAACATCATGCCCGGGTCGGGGCATCTCAGCAGCGGACAGACGGCGTACGTCAAACTACGCTATTGGCCAGACAGCCCTCGCACCGTCGAAGACCTGTTCATCGTCGATGACGAGGGCAAAGGTCTGGGTGGACTCAAGATGGCCAATGGCACGAACTCAATCAGGTCTGAGCCACCGTTTCCGGGTACGCGAGGCAAGAGCGCGTTTCTTGTGCGTCAGCAATTCATCAAGGCGCGAGAGTATGACTTGAAATTGAAGGCGGCACAGGCCAAAGGCACAGGTCCTCCACCGCGCGATTTGCACCTCGAGACACTCATCGAGGTGATGAGGAAGGAGCGTATCGTCCACCATCACACCCACCGACACGACGATATCATGACGGTGCTGCGTTTAGCGCGGGAGTTCCAATTCCGTGTCGTGCTACATCACGTGAGCGAAGGATGGCGAGTGGCCGATGAAATCGCTGCGGCAGGGGCACCTTGTTCGTTGATCCTGCTCGACTCGCCAGGCGGCAAGTTAGAAGCCCGCAATCTTCTGTTCAAGAACGCAGGCATCTTGGAGAAAGCAGGCGTGCGTTGCGCGTTTCATACCGACGATGGCATCACCGACTCGAGATACTTCGCCCGCATGGCCGCCTTTGGCGTCCGCGCAGGTATGTCACGGCAAGCTGCCCTGGAAGGGCTCACGCTTGCCGGCGCCGAAATGCTGGGACTCGAAGACAGCATTGGCTCGCTTCGCGCTGGAAAATCGGCCGATTTCATCATCCTTGATGGAGACCCGTTGAGCGTGTACGCCAAAGTACAAGAAACTTGGGTCGAGGGCCGGCAGGTTTTTGATCGCAGCGATCCAGACGATCGCCTCTACGCAGTCGGCGGGTTGGGCGCGGGGCATCCCGTTCCGCCCTATCTCTGCTGCCAAGAAGGCGGGCAAGGAGGTAACAACTAATGGGTAACTCGTTCAATCGATCGATGTGGCATGCGTCCGAGCGTAGGTGTGTACTGATCCGACTCGCAACGGTTCTTGTTCTTACTTGTATGGCAGCCCATGCGCACTCGCAAGTCGCGGTGCGCGGTAAGTTGGTTCATACGATGGCGGGGCCGGCGATCACAGATGGCGTGGTGCTCGTCCGTGACGGCAAGATTGCGGCGATTGGTGGGGCTAGCGACATTGAAATTCCCGATGGCTTCCGAGTACTTGAAGCGGAAGTGGTGACGCCAGGCTTGGTCGATGCTCATAGTACGGTTGGCTTGTCGGGAATCTTTAACTACCGACATGATCAGGATCAGGTGGAAAGGTCCTCGCCGATCCAACCCGAGTTGAGGGCAGTTGACGCCTACAATAGTCAAGAAGAACTCGTCGCGTGGATCCGCGGTTTCGGAGTTACGACCGTCCACACTGGCCACGGTCCGGGTGAATTGATCTCGGGGCAAACAATCGTCGTCAAAACGACGGGACCGACCGTCGAAGCGGCGACCCTCGTCCAGAGCTGCGCAGTCGCGGCGACCCTCAGCGCCGACGCCAGAAAGAGCGACCGAAAGTCGCCTGGCACTTCAGCCAAGATGATGTCGATGTTACGCACCGAATTTTATCGAGCAGACGAGTATCGAAAGAAGTGGAACGCTGCCAACGAGGATGAAAAGGATGGCGAGAGCGCAAGCGACGAAAAGAAACCCGATCCTGCGAGAGATCTGCGACTTGAGACGTTAGCGAGAATTCTCGACCAAGAGATTCCCCTGTTGGTCACAGCGCATCGGGCCCAGGACATCATGAACGCGTTGCGGCTGGCCGAGGAATTCGACATTCGTCTTTGGCTCGATGGCGCGGCGGAAGCGCACTTGCTCATCGACGAGATCAAAGCAGCTGATGTGCCTGTGATTATCCACCCGCTCATGGCCCGCCCTGCTGGAGATCTTAAGAACATGAGCTTCGAGACGCCTGCTAAGCTGCTGAAAGCTGAGATTCCTGTCCTGTATCAAAGCGGCTACGAATACTACGTCCCCAAGACTCGCGTCGTGTTGTTTGAAGCCGCGATGGCCGCCGCCAATGGTGTCACCTTTGAACAAGCATTGGCAGGCATTACGCGGGACGCTGCGAAGCTGTTAGGCGTCGACGACCGCGTCGGAACGCTGGAAGTGGGCAAAGACGGCGACCTGGCACTCTTTGATGGTGACCCTTTTGAATACACGACGCACTGCACCGGCGTGGTGATCGAGGGCGAGGTGGTGAGCGACGCACCGCGGTAGCAGGTTGTACTTCCAGAACACTCCGCTGAGACCGATTCTTGACAGTCCGGTATCGTTGCGTGGGCACGCGGGAAGTGGCCAGCTACCAATTTGCAAGTGACTGGGACTTCTCGACGCTACGGGTACTTAACCCAATCGGCACCGTAATTGTAGATGTGTGTCGGCGCGATGCGCGGCGCATCGGGTGATGCCAGACTCAACACGTAGCCCAACGGTCCCGTCGTCGGATCCCGCTCACGCCCGTTAAAGCGCGTGTTTCCCCACCGTCGGCCCAGTGCGACGATTTCCAAGTCTGTGAATTCGCCTTGGTCGAGGTCGTCGTCTCGGAAAACGAAAGTCGCGTGGCCATGCAAGCGCGTCACGACGCCGTTGGCCGTTTGCCACCATCCTTCACCGGCCGCGCCCTGCGTGTACCCGGTAATCAGCAGCTTGACCGTCGCGCCGTCACGCTCGATGACTTCGGTCGTGATCAGGGAATCGGCGACATCTCTGGCTCTGAACCGTGGTGTCTCCCCCTTCACGCTATCGACCAAGTGGAACTGAGCCAGACGCGCCGTGAGCGCTGCGGGCAGCGAATGCACATCGCCCACTTGGGGATCTGGACCTACCCACTCGCGGGCTTCACCGCGTGAGAACCAGGCGTAGTCCTGGTTCCACTTGGGTTCGCACGGTGCGTCGGGGGTACATTTCTCTGGCAGATCGCGCGTCAGGACGTGAACGACCAGCCCGTCGCTTGGATAGCTGTCTTCCCAACGATGTCGGGGTTTGATTTTGCTTTCATCAGCCAGTTCGCGTTCTTCGCGTGACGTTTCCTTCCAAGCGGCTAATCCCTCTTCTAGCATCTGCACCACGCGATCGGGCGTGGTGGTATTAATCGAGGCGAGGAACTTTCCGCTGGGGCAGCAAACGTAGATTCCCTGCCGAGTCGAACCGGGACGCCCACCGTAATGACCGTGGTCGGCCATTTCTTGAAAGAAAGCACACTCCGGATCATCGCCACGTTGCAAGCGGCTGACATCGTCGGTTGTGGCGACGAATTCCGCAGCCAATTCGATCACGCGCGGATCAGACCAAACGGACGCACGGCCCGTAACACCGTTGTTTCACGTACAGCCGAGCGGGTGTCCGTTCATCGTCCACAGCAACAACGGCTTGTCGGCTGCATTGGCGGCGAGAATGCCATCCTTGAATGTCGTGAGCCATGGAATCTGGTCCCACGCCAGCTCATTGGTTTCGGGCATGATGTGATCGCGCCAGACTTCATAGTTGTCTGCCGTCAGTTCAATGTCAGCGACGACCGGTGGTGGTTCGGCAGCTTGCGGCCTCGGGTTGGAAGTGGTGCGCGCCGCCACCCAATCCAACGTCCGTTTTCGGCCGCGGAATTCGTAATGCGCGGTGCCCTCGATCGTGCCATCGACCATCTTCCCGCTGTATTGCGAAGTAAACTTGCGATCGCCCCACTTGCGAGTCATTTCGAATGACAACTCGCCGTTCTCGAAGCGTACGTTGTCGATCTCGGACTGGCCACCTTGACTACTGAGCATAACGCCCGTCAGCGCGTCGTCGTTGCTTTCGAGCTTGAGGATCGATGTGCGAGTACCGCGATCTCCAAACGATAGTCGCATTTTCCATGCGCCAGTCAGATCGTCGGCTGCGAAGCAGCTGGCAACTTCGATGCCTGACAACACTACTGCCAGGAGAAGAACTCTACGTGCAAACGTCGAGAACATGATCAAATCGCTTGTGGTTTATCAGGATCAGCAAGAGGCAACGTCCAGTTCGCTGATTCTATCAGGCCCTCGACAAGGACGCCACAGCGTCCGCCTTTTTTCCGCCGCGCGGGCACTGAGGACCGCTAGCCCTACATTACCGCAGCGCTGCATCTTCGGACTATACTAGACTTTAGAGACCTCCCACCGCTCCGCTCTGCACGCCAGCACTGTCTGGAACCCCGACTGATGCCACTGTCCCGAATTTCTGCAATCTTTAACCGTCGTCTGCTGATCTTACCTCCGATTGTGATCGGTGCGGCAATCTTGTTCGTAGTCGTCTCACGGCGCGACGTGCCGCAACAGGAACCGCTCCCGGAAACTCGCCGCGCGTTGTTGGTTATCAACGTTCCCAAAGGTAACGTCGTTCCGCGCGTCCTGGGCTTTGGCAATGCCCGCCCTGGAGACATTTGGTCAGCCGTTTCAGAAGTGAAGGGGCGCATCATCGAAACGCACCCTGAGCTGTCGGCCGGATCCATCATGCGGGAAGGTGACATCGCGGTGCGTATCGACCCGACTGAGTATCAGCTACAGATATCCCAGCTGAAGGCCGACGTGGCGCAGATTCAAGCTCAGCAAATCGAACTAGACACGCAGGAAGAAAACTACAAAGACGCGCTGGCGATCGAAGATGAGTCGCTAAGACTCGCCGAACGTGAGTTGAAGCGATTGGAACAGTTGCGGTCTTCCAGCGTCGTCACGGAGTCAGAATACGAACAGACGTCTCGAAACGTCTTGGCACAAAAACAGAGCGTGCAATCGTTACGTAGTTCGCTCAACGTATTGCCAAGTCAGCGAGCGGCTCTAACGGCGAGTCTGGATTCCCGCAAGGCTGCTCTTGGCCAAGCAGAGCTCGACTTAGAGAGGACAACGATCAGAGCTCCTTTCGATTGTCGTCTGAGTGCGGTGTCGCTGGAAGAAGGTCAGTTCGTGGCGGCGGGGCAAGCTCTGTTTGACGCTCACGGTGCCGCCGTCACAGAAGTCGAAGCGCAGATGCCGATCGATCAGGTACGCAAACTCTTGGATTCTCATGGCAAGCCGCTTGATGTCAGCCGCGAATCCATGCAGACGGTGCGGAAGCTGTTCGATGTGCAGGCGATAGTCCGCTTGCGGACGGGCGACTTTGTCGTGGAGTGGGAGGGCAGGTTTGACCGCGTCCGCGAGGAACTCGACTTGCAGACCAGAACCTTGCGGATGGTGGTCGCGGTGGATCGACCCTACGAGAATGTGATTCCTGGCGAGCGCCCTCCGCTATCGCCCGGCATGTTCTGTGAAGTCGAACTGCGTGGCGCGGCCCGCGCGGACCGGATCTTCGTTCCACGGACGAGCATTCGCGATGGTGCCGTCTACCTGGTCAACAGCGAAGACCGACTAGAACGTCGTGCGGTTACCGTCGCCTTCAGTCAGGGTGGCTTCTCCGTGATCGAATCAGGTCTCGCGGAAGGCGAACGCCTGGTAATCTCGGATCCCACGCCAGCTATCGAAGGGATGCTCGTCGAACCCACGTTCGATGAGAAGATTCTGGAGCATCTCGTGAAGGAAGCAGGCGGTGAGGGCGATCTGAGATGATTAGCTACTTCGCTCGGCATCCCACGGCGGCTAATCTCCTGATGATCGCCATGCTGGTCATCGGACTGCTTTGCTTGGGCATGCTCCAACGCGAGACGTTTCCCGACGTCACTCCGAGTGAAGTGCAGGTTCGCGTGATCTATCCTGGCGCGACCGCGGAAGAAGTCGAAGAAGCCATCTGCCAGCGAGTCGAAGACGCGGTGGACGGTGTTCGCTACGTCAAAGAAATGCGATCCGACGCACGTGAAGGGTTTGGCACGATCGTGGCGGAAATGGACGAGCAAGGAGAATTTGCAACTTTTCTGTCGGACATCGAAACCGAAGTCGACGCGATTGACGATTTTCCAGACGACGCGGAGGACCCCATAGTCGTGCAATTGGGGACCACCGACCCGGTGCTGGCGCTGGTGGTCTCGGGACCGATGACGACACCCGACTTGAAAGCCCACTGCGAGCAACTTAAGGATCGATTGCAACTGTTGCCGGGCGTTTCCCTGGTGACAATCGGCGGCTTCTCTGATCACCAACTACGAGTGGAACTCTCTTCCGAAGCGTTGATGCGCTACGGCTTGAGCCCGATGGATGTGGCGCGGATCATCCAGCAGCAGAGCGTTGATTTGCCGGTGGGTATCCTGGGCACTTCCGAGCAAGAGTTCTTGATTCGCTTTGTGGAACAACGTCGGACTCCTCAAGACCTGGAGGATCTGACCATCGTCGCGGGTCCTGACGGCGCTAATGTGCGGCTGGGCGACATCGCGCGCGTACGAGACCTATTTGAGTTCGCAGAAGACAAGGTCCTGCTCAACGGGCAGCGGGCCGCCTTAGTGCGAATCGAAAAGACGAAGAACCAAGACATGATCAATGTCGCGACGGAGGTGAAGGAGTTTGTCCGTCTGGAGCGCGAACGAAATCCGCGGGTCTCGATCCGCATTACCCAAGACACTTCAACACTGGTGGTGGACCGGCTGCAGATGCTACTGCGAAACGGTTGGCAGGGGATCTTCCTGGTGTTTCTGACCATGTGGGTATTCTTCAACCTCAGGCTATCGTTCTGGGTCGTGCTCAGCGTGCCGGTCTCGTTCCTGGGTGCCTTCTTTTTTATGTCCCAGCTAGGCATCACGATCAACATGATCTCCATGGTCGCTTTGCTGTTAGCGCTAGGCTTGCTGATGGACGATGGCATCGTGATCGCCGAGAATATCGCCTCGCATCTTACCGGCGGCGCAAGCCCCATGCGGGCAGCTGTCGATGGGGTATCGCAAGTGAGCGTAGGAGTCTTCTCTTCCTTTCTCACAACCGTCTGTGTGCTGGGGCCACTTGCAACGCTGGCTGGCGATTTGGGAAAAATACTGCGCGTTGTGCCGATCGTCTTGATCTTGGTGTTGGCGATCAGTTTGATCGAGGCGTTCTTGATCCTACCGTCCCATCTTGGCCATACACTGAAGCCTGAAGGTCAAAAAAACTGGTTCCGCAGAAAATTCGATCGCGGCTTGGACCACCTAAGAGAACGCATCGTCGGGCCTGCTGTGGATGTGGCCCTGCGTTGGCGTTACCTGTTTGTCGGCAGCCTGATTGGGCTGTTCCTCGTTTCGCTAAGCCTGATGGCGGGGGGAATCGTGAAGTTTATCGCGTTTCCCGAGTTGGACGGCGACGTGGTCGTTGCGCGAGTCACCTTGCCTCCCGGCGCACCCTTGCATCGTACGGAGCGTGTCGTCGAGCAACTCACCAGTGCTTTGGACCGCGTGAATACCCATTTCGCGCCGCGCCAACCCGATGGGCAAGATCTGATTGGAACGGTCGTCGCGCAGTTCAACGAGAATGTGGATGCGTTTGAGAACGGGCCGCACGTCGCAACGATTACTGTGGATCTGCTCAAGGCGGAGGTGCGTGATGCAACGATTGACGAGATTCTTGAAACGTGGCGCGACGAGTCCGGCGATCTGCCCGGCGTGATCGACGTGGTGTTCGACGAGCCCGCCATCGGCCCCGCTGGTCGGGCTATCGAAATGCGGATCCGAGGCAACGACTTGATCGAACTCAAGCAAGCATCGGCCGAGGTGCGTGCCTGGCTGGCACCGTTTCAAGGAGTTCAAAACCTCAACGACGATTTGCGGACGGGCAAGCCCGAGCTCCGCGTCAAGCTTCGTGACGGAACGCTTGGATTGGGCCTCGACGCGGACACGGTCGCGCGCCAACTTCGAGTCGCCTTTCAAGGTGCTGAAGCCGACGAAATCCAAGTGGGCACGGAATCTTACGAAATTGATGTGCAACTACGCCCAAGCGATCAGAACACCCTCGCCGACCTCGAAACCTTTTACTTCACGGGTGCCACCGGTGAACAAATACCGTTGGCCACCGTCGCTGAGGTCGAGCAAGAGCGAGGCTGGTCGCGAATCGCGAGGGTGAACGGGCTACGCACCGTCACGGTGCGAGGCGGTGTGGACACTCGCAAGGCGAATTCGGCATCGCTCATTGATAAGCTGCAACGTGAGTTCTTGCCTACGCTCAGAGAAGCGCATCCAACGTTGCGGTTTGAGTTTGAAGGCCAAGCCAAGGAAGCAGACACGACGCGGCAATCGATGATGCGGGCGATGCTTGTGGGGTTGTTAGGCGTGTTCGCGATCCTCAGTTTCCAATTCCGCAGTTACCTGGAGCCCCTCACCGTGATGATGGCAATCCCTCTAGCTCTGATCGGTGTGATTTGGGGACATCTGCTGATGGGGATCGACATCAGCATGCCGAGCATGCTCGGCTATGCCTCGCTGGCCGGAATTGTTGTGAACGATTCAATTCTGTTGGTACTGTTTCTCAAAGCCGAACGCGACGCGGGGGCAAACATCCTGCAGGCCTGCGGTTTGGCAAGTCGAAAGCGATTTCGCGCCATTCTACTTACCTCACTGACGACCATCGCCGGGCTGTTGCCGCTACTGGCTGAGCGCAGCCTCCAGGCGCAAGTGCTTATTCCCTTAGCGGTGAGTATTGCCTTCGGTCTGATGGCTTCGACCGTGCTGGTGTTGTTTGCCATCCCCTGCTTGTATTCCATTTGGGACGATCTGGGCTGGGTCACGACGAACAAGTCCTAGAGAATCTCAGCGATTCCATGTGCGACGGGTGCATCGGGCGATTGCGCGATTCTACGCGCTAATGGTCAATCTCCTCGTGGAGCGGTATCTGTTGCTCGGCAAATTCCGCTGATCTGACGCGGCGGCTCGCTCAGGCGATGCTTACCTCTCACGTAAATCTTAGCTAGAATGATCGTCCTTTGACCTACTAGGCATGGAACGATGATTGAAGCTCTTCCAATCGCATGCTCGTGCATGACACGCAGAATGGCGCACAGGCTACTGCTGCCGGCGATCTTCCTCAGTACGTGTTGCTGCTTCATCGGACCAGGCCTCTTGATCGGTGATCTTGCGGCCAGGGAGTCGGCAACGGACGGCGTCTCAGAACATAGTGAACCGCCTGCGGCGCGCCACCCGAATACGTCAGCAGATGGATGGAGAGATCTGTTTGCCGAAGACCTGTCGAACGCAGAGTTTCCGAAAGGGAAATGGGCTTTCGATGACGGCGTCCTAACGGCATCCGACGACATCGTCATCTGGTCTGATCGCGAGTACGCGAACTTCATCCTCGACTTGGAGTTCAAGAACGCGTCCGGTACCAACAGCGGCGTGATTGTTTACGCGACAGACGTCAAGAATTGGCCGGCCAACTCCGTGGAGGTGCAAATCGCCGACGACTTTCACGAGACGTGGGCCAATTCGCCTAAGAACTATCAGTGTGGTGCCATCTTCGGACACGTGGATCCCAGCGCAAGCTTCGTGAAGAAGCCCGGGGAATGGAATCGAATGACAATTTTCTGCCGGGGACGGGACATTCGCGTTGTGCTCAATGGCCAAGTCGTTTCCACCATGGATATGTCTGAGTTTACCAACGTTAAGATCAACCCAGACGGCTCCAAGGTGCCCAGCTGGTTGAGTCGTCCGAAAAGCGAAATGAAGGCACGTGGGCTGATCGGACTGCAAGGCAAACACCATGGCGTGCCGATCTACTTCCGAAACGTTCGCGTGAACGAACTTTAAGAGCAATCACTCGACGCAGCGCCGGTAGAAGTTGCTCCGATGGAAAAACAGTGACTATGCGATGTGACCTGACCTCGAAATCGATCGTGATCGTTGGCGGGACGACAGGCCTGGGGCTCTCGGCAGCCAAGGCCTGCGTGGCCGCGGGAGCCAGCGTCGTGATTGTTGGGCGAAACAGGGATTCGGCCGCTCGTGCTGAGAGCGAGCTCGGCGGGAATGGCGTCACGGTGGTTGGCGACGCGATCGACTCGACAACCGTTCCGTCGGCAATCGAGTGCGCCAAGTCTCAGTTCGGCAGGTTCGACGCCCTCTATCATGTCGCCGGCGGCAGCGGGCGCAGGTTTGGCGACGGCCCCTTGCATGAACTGACCGATGAGGGAATCTCGCAGACCCTGGAACTCAACCTTACTTCGCTGATCAAATCCAACCGTGCAGCGGTACAAGCCTTTCTCGCAGCAGGCTCGTCAGGGGCTGTGCTCAACATGGGAAGCGTGCTGGGCACGTCGCCTGCCCCACATTACTTCGCAACGCACACGTATACCGCCGCGAAGTCGGCGATCGTCGGTTTCACGAAAAGTTGTGCTGCCTACTACGCTGGGAACAACATCCGTTTCAACGTGCTGGCACCCGCACTCGTTGAGACCCCGATGGCACAGCGAGCTGTCACCGATGCGAAGATTCAGAAATACGTCCAGACGAAACAGCCCTTGGACGGCGGCCGCGTCGGAGTGCCTGAGGATCTCGACGCGGCAGTCGTATTCCTGCTATCCGACGCATCGCGGTACGTTACCGGGCAGACGATTGCCGTCGATGGCGGCTGGACGGTGAGCGAAGGCCAAGTGCCAGATGAGGCGAATCATGAATAGCCTGGGCATCGATATTGGCGGCACGCAAACCAAAGTGGCTCTTGTCGACGACGGTGGAAACGTCCTTCAGCAGGGAGTTTGGGACACGAGGTTCGAGACCGGCGATCTGATCGCCTTGCTGCGTGGCGTAGTCGAAGAGTTCGCCGAAGAGGACACAAGGATTGGCATTGGAGCTCCTGGACTGGCCGCCACTGACAACCGGTCGATTGCGTGGATGCGAGGGCGGCTTGAGGCGGTGGAAGGGCTCAACTGGAGTGAACATCTTGAGCGTGAGGCGCACGTACTCAACGATGCCCACGCAACGACCGTCGGCGAGGCCTGGATTGGCGCGGCAAAGGACGTCGCTAACGCTTTGGTTCTGACCTTGGGCACCGGCGTGGGCGGTGGCGTCATCTTGGACCACCAGTTGTATCAAGGAAGTACGGGGCGCGCCGGCCACTTGGGGCACGTAACGGTAGACTTCAAGGGACCGTTGGATATCGTCGGCACGCCGGGTAGCTTGGAGGACGCGATCGGCAATCACAACGTCGCGGACAGAACAGACAACAAGTTTCAGGCCACCAGTGAGTTGGTCGCGGCGGTCGAGCAGGGCGATCCAATCGCGCAGGAGTACTGGCAAGTTTCCATTGAGGCTTTGGCGGCCGCACTGACGTCGTTGGTGAATGCCTTTGACCCGCAGGTGATCGTCCTGGGGGGTGGTATCTCAGAGTGCGGCGCGATGCTATTGGACCCGTTGCAGTCGGCAATGGACCGATGCGAATGGCGGCCAATTGGCAAGGGAGTCGACATCGTTCCGGCCCGGCTCGGGAAAATGGCGGGCGCTATCGGAGCCGCTCGCTTCGCAATGCTTCGTTCACAGGAGGCGCCACGCAAGTGAGCTCCATGCAGCAATACCTGGAAAAATGTCTAGAGATGGTCGACGCGGTTGCCAATCAACAAGCAAATATCGACGCGGTTGCCTCCCGTTTCGCCGACGCGATCTGCGCGGGTCGCATGGTCCACGTTTTCGGCAGCGGTCATAGCCGCATCATGGTGGAAGAGATGTGGCCCCGCTACGGATCATTTCCGGGGTTTCATCCGATGGTTGAGCTTTCGCTCTCGTTCCATCATCCCGTAGTCGGCAGCAACGGTCAGCGGCAAGCGATGTTTCTGGAGAACGTATCAGGTTTTGCGGAGCGAATCTTGCGCAACTACGACCTGTCGTCGCAGGATGCCGCGTTGGTGGTCAGTTCCAGTGGCTGCAACATCGTGCCCATTGAGATTGCCGAAGGATTCCAGTCCCGGGGCATCTACGTCGCGGCGCTGGTGAGTGTCGCGCACAGTCAGGCGAGCGAATCCAAACGAGACGACGGTCGGAAGCTGACGGACTTTGCCGACGTCGTGCTCGACACCGGTGCGCCGGTGGGCGATTCGATGGTTTCGATCGAAGGATTGGATACGCCCGTCGGTCCCGGGTCGACCGTGGGTGGCTGTATGGTGGTCAACGCAATCAAAGTTGAGGTTTGCAATCGACTTGTTGAAGCCGGCCATCCGCCCAAAGTACTCACAGCGGGAGCGGTGCTCGGCAAAGAACGGGCGGCGGAGATTTTTGAAGCGGCTTACGACGAACACGGTCGGCGATATGCAAAATTGCTCCAGTCGCTCGGCTCACAGTAACGCCCCGGCGACGCCTGACATGACTCCACGGCAGTACCCAATCGGCAAACTCCATGACCAACCAGACCAATGTAACGGGCACTGCTTCTCTTCTACACGTAGCTAAGGCAGGAGAATCAAGATGATCGAACGACCGCTTCGCACGACGGTAATCGGCAGTTACCCGTTTCCGGGTTGGTTGGAGTTTGCCTCGTTGAACCTCAAGGAGTTCGGCTCTCAAGACATTGCTGAACTGCAGTATGACGCGACAATTGCTGCGGTACACGATCAACTTGCCGCTGGGCTCGACGTCATCACCGATGGCGAGCAGTCGCGTCTCGACTTCAATTTGTCGTTCTACGGTTATCTGACTGGAATTGATCTGGAAGGTGAGTCGCCACGCAAATGGGGACCGCCAGCGCACGACCAGCGTGGGAAACATGAGATCGTTGGGGAATTGGCGGCGCCCAACGGCCTCGGCGCGGTCGAAGAGTTTCAGCGCTTGCAGCAAGTCGCGGCTACGCTGGCTCCCGACAGTGTGACACTCAAAGCCAGCATTCCTGGGCCGTTTACTCTGTCGGGCCGCCTCGTTCCGAACGCAGACTACCCCGACCGATACGCGATCACCGAGGCGCTGCTGCCGATCGTGCGGGACGAAGTCACGCGGCTGGTGGAGGTTGGCTGCAAAGAGATCTGTGTCGACGAGCCTTCGATGAGTTGCTACGCCCACAAAGAGGACCCAGCGCGCTTCGTTGACATCTTCAATCGCACGATCGAACCCATCGTCGGCAAGACGCGAGTCTGTATGCACATGTGCTTCGGGAACTTTAAGGGGCGTAGCGTGGGCGGAAAACGACCCGAGTGCATGTTCCCGCATTTCTTGGATCTGAAGGTCGACGAAATGCACTTAGAGATGGCGACACTCAACTTCGCGCCGCTCCATTTGATCGAGCAAGTAGCCGACCGAGGAATTGACGCAGCGGTTGGAATCATTGACGTGAAGAGCTACTACATCGAGACGCCGGAAGACGTGGCCGATCGTGTGAGAGCTGCGCTGAAGTTTGCCCCGCCGGAGCGACTTGCCTTTGCGCCAGACTGCGGACTCAGTCAGACGGCGCGCTGGGCGGCACGTCAAAAGCTCGCCAACATGGTCGCGGGCGTCGCGGCAGTGCGTGAGGAGTTAGGGCTTTAATGCTAATTCAACCAGTTCAACGTGGAGAGGCACTGATTGCGGATATCGCCGCCGCCGACCCTGGCGATGGCCTTGCCGTCTGGTGGCTGGGTCAGAGCGGCTTTCTCGTTAAGTGGGCCCAGGGAACGGTTCTTTTCGATCCCTATTTGTCAGACTCACTAACCAAAAAATATGCCGACACCGACAAGCCACACGTGCGGTTGACCGAGTTGGTTGCCGAACCCGATCTCTTTCGCAATATCGATCTGATCACCTCCTCACACAACCACACCGACCACCTCGACGCGGAGACGCTCAACCCATTGATCGCGGCCAATCCCGACGCGACGCTGGTGATTCCAGAGGCGAACCGCGATTTTGTGGCCGACAGACTGGGCTGCTCCGGCGAGTGGCCACTCGGCCTGTCCGATGAGGAGTCGCTACAGGTTGGCGATCTCCGCATACACGCCGTGCCGGCCGCTCACAATCAGATCGAGCGGGACGAGCAAGGACGGAGCAAGTTCCTAGGCTACGTCGTGCAATGTGGCGAATTGACGGTGTATCACAGCGGCGACACGCTAAAGTACGCTGGCATGGAGGATCAACTCCGTCAGTTTTCCATTGACCTCGCAATTCTGCCGATCAACGGCAATCGTCCCGAAAGAAGAGTTGCAGGCAACCTGTTCGGCGATGAGGCGGCTGCGCTGGCTCATGACATTCAATCACGACTGGTGATCCCCTGCCACTATGAGATGTTTGAATTCAATACGGAAACCCCCAACCTGTTTGTGAAGACGTGTCAGCAACTTGGACAAGCCTACGCGGTTCCAAGGTGTGGCGAGCGCATCAATATTTCTGCTTCTCCCGCGTAATTGGCGATCCGGATCCATGCACAGAATCGTAGGAATTGACTTTAGTCACATGCACATGGGAGATCTGTTGCGGCTGGTCTGCCAACATCCGGATGCGGAAGTTGTGGGCGTCTGGGATTCGGATCCTGATCGTCCCCAGGAAGTGTTACAGCGTCTCGAATTGTCGCCGGAACTGATCTTCTCAGATTGGGAAACGTGTTTGGACGCGGCGAACCCGACCGTGGCGATTCTCTGTGCGCCGCCAGCGGATCATGCTCGCTGGGCAGAACGTCTCGCAGCTCGCGGAGTGCACCTGCTCATCGAGAAGCCGTTCGCCACGTCCACCGAAGAGGCGGACACGATGATCCACGCCTATCAGAAGGCTGCCAAGCAGCTCGCGATCAACTGGCCCCTGGCGTGGTATCCAGTGCATCGAACCACGAAGCGTCTGATTGACGAGGGCGTCGTCGGTGAGATCATCAACATCCACTACTACGACGGAAATCGCGGTCCTCTCTATCACGCGATGGATAAAGTCGAGCTCAATCCCGACAGCATCCAGGAGCAGAAACAGAATAGCTGGTTCTACAAGCGATCGGCTGGCGGCGGGTCGCTGTTGGACTACCTCGGCTACGGTGCCACCCTGGCCTCTTGGTTCAACGAGGGTCAGTTGCCGCACGAAGTGACGGCAGTGGTGGATCAACCACAAGGGCTCGAAGTGGACGAGCACTCCGTCACCGTCGCGCGCTATGACAGCGGGCTCTATAAGTTTGAAACGCGTTGGGGGACCTTCACCGATCCGTGGACCCATCAACCCGCCCCCAAATGCGGCTTTGTCGTTTGCGGTTCGGAGGGAACGATTAGCAGTTACGACTTTGAAGCAGCGGTGAGAGTGCAGACTCGCGACCAACCCGAGGGTTACGAGGTACCAGCCGACGCGCTCGTTTCGCCCCACACCGACCCGGTCTCCTATCTTCTGCACTGCATCGACAATGACCAGGAAGTCGCAGGTCCGTTGTCTCCTCGAATCAGCCGTATTGGCCAGCAGATCACCGACGCTGCCTATCAAAGTGCTGCAGAAAAGCAGACGATAGGCATCGATAGTGCGACGCGGCAATGAACGACCGATTGAACCGACTACCCATAGACCGCCGAAACACGGGAGACGAGCAATGGCAGAATCCGATAAGAGCCCAGGCGCCGATAGCTATGCGCTCCGATCTGACGAAGTCGCGGACGAGATGGATCTTCCCGAATTGGATTATTTGCCGGCAAGGCCGCGCAACTACCAGCCCAAAATCGGACTCATCGGCTGTGGTGGAATCACCGAGGAGCACCTCACCGCGTACCAGGCGGCTGGCTACGAGGTCGTAGCCCTAACCGACCTCGACGAACAGCGTGCCCGGGAGCGTCGCGACAAGTTCTACCCTGACGCAACTGTTTGTCAATCGAGTGCCGAAGTGCTGGCTCGCGAGGACATTAACATTGTCGATATCGCAACACACCCCAAAGCACGAGCAACGTTGGTCGAACAGGCACTGCTAGCCAACAAGCATGTGCTCAGCCAAAAGCCTTTTGTGACCGACCTGGAGATAGGTCGTCGCTTGTGTCAGTTGGCCCAGGAGAGAAACCTCAAACTTGCCGTGAATCAAAACGGCCGTTGGGCGCCCTGGGTGAGTTGGATTCGCAAGGCGGTTGAGAGCCAGCTGATCGGCGACGTGGCCAGTGTCGATACGATGATCTGTTGGGACCATACTTGGGTGCGCGGCACGCCATTCGAACGGATTCCGCATTTGATTCTCTATGACTTTGCCATCCATTGGTTCGACATGCTGCACTGCTACACGCGGGGCCAAACAGCAAGCTTCGTCAGTGCACAAGTGATGAAAGCTCCCCACCAAGACATTGCTCCTCCGCTGTTGGCCCAAGTGTCCGTGCAGTTGGAGCACTCTCAAGCGACGCTCACGTTTCGTGCGAACTCTCAGTGGGGGCCGATCAACCAGACGCACATCACCGGATCCAAAGGCACGATTCGCAGTCAGGGCCCAGGGCTGGATGACCAGACCGTCGTCGTTCACACCGAGCAGGGCCAGGGCAGCCCCGACCTGGCCGGCAGTTGGTTTCCTGGCGGGTTTGACGGGACGATGAGTGAATTGATCGTAGCCATCGAAGAGGACCGCGAGCCATACCACAGTGGCGCAGACAATCTCTCGGTGCTGGAAATGTGCTTCGCCGCCATCAAGAGTGCTGAAACAGGCGCAGCGGTGCCCGTCGGAGAAGTGCAGCGGCTCGAGAAGCAGTGGATCGAAGCAGAGTAAGTCAGCAGTCAGACCCCGCACTGCCCGCATCGCGTCGCGCGACGCCGCGACTGGGTTGGCATGAAAGCAGCTGGCGTTTCGCTATCGGCGGCAGGCTGACAGGGTGAGAACGGCAGTAATGGCACTCGCGCAGCTGACTTGCACCCCAGCAAGCCCCGCAGGAAAATGCACGTGTGAATGCGACGGATGGCCTTTAAGGAAACCTAACAGTGGTACGCCACCGCTTACATCGCTCATCGCTTGTTGTTGCATCCGCTTCGTTGCTCGTTGGTTTGGTGATCGTGCTTCCTGGTGAAGTCCATTCCTCGGGAGGCACTTTCTACAGTTCAGGCAACGGAGGTGGATATGTTTCATGGATCGAGTTGGCGCACGGTTGGCCGCAGCACTTTCTAATCAGAACAAATCATGACGAGTTAGCAGCCAAACCAGAGCCGCTGCTCGGTGTGCCCTGGCTATCTGCGGTCGCATGGGCCGTGTGGCAGGCGGAGGATTATCAGTTCTCACTTTCCAACCTGCTGATCGATCTGTTTGTTGTGCTCATCGGAATCTGCGTGATCACCTCTCTATGGGAGTGGCGGCGCAGGAAACGGTCGCGACTTGCTCAGATTCGAATCTCGGAGTTATTAGTACTTACTTCGCTATTGGCAGTTGCTTTGGGATGGCGCGTTCATCAACTGCGATTGCATCGCGAGGAGCAGCAACACGTGCAGGTGCTCGAAGGTACCACAACGACGGACGAGGACTTGCAACTCGTCGTGGCAAGACCCGAGTTTTACGTAAGCGACGCGTGCGTCGCGCCGACGTGGCTGCTACGGCTTGTTGGCGAAGAGTTTCTTCCCGCCTATATGTGGCGTGCCTCGGAGATATTTTATGACCCAGTGGATCCAGGAGCTTCCGATCCATTTGGGCAAGCGCTTCCTCACCTTAAGTCGCTCAGATACGCCAGCCATTTCAGTTGCGGTGACGTCACCTACTATGCTGTCCACCCGTTTTCCATTGTTGCCGAACTGCCACAAGTGCGAACTCTCGAAATCTATGCACCCTTATCGTCATACAAAGTGGACCAAGGTGAAGCGAACAAGCTCCTCGAATTGCAGCAGATAACTAAGCTGGTCCTTAAGAGCCCTGGCAATATAACTCCAGATGCCAAGAGATTGCTGAGTGAAAGAATGCCGAGATGCACGATCGAATATGTCCACGAAGAGTAGCGACAAGTCTTGCCACCTGCACAACATCGACAAACTAACCAAAACTGGCCAAACGCGCCCATCCGGGGCCAATCGAAGGCGACCGATGTTATGAGACGGCGGTCAGTCCCCGCGCGGCTCCCTCCGGGTCCCCAACTCGATAAACATGCTCGAACTGGACTTCGAGGTTGTAGACCGGCTCGGGGCCCCCATCAACATCGATATGATAATTACTCCCAACAATTTCGTGATGGGGTAAGTTCCCCGGACGAACCAATAGGTGAATAGGCATGATGGACTGGAGAGAAATAAGTAGCCAAGCAGACCTAGATAGGCTAATTGGTGATTTCAATTGGCACGAGGCAGTTATTCGTGAAATGCATGTTGCGTCTGATACTTACAGCATAAGAACCGACGAGGGCCAAGTTGGCACCTATAATCATGGAGCCCTGCCTACAATTCGGTTTTTCATTACTGCTATTGAGTCGGGTATCGCCGCTATTGACTTACATTTCATAGAAGCAAAAAACTTGTCTGTAAGTTTCGCTCACGACTTGTCGCCGAGAGCTCTTTGGCGCGCAGACCGTATTGAGTGGTGGTTTAGTTCTCATGTTGGCGAAGTAATCGAAGTTACGAAGGCCAAGTATCGAGTTTTAGATGAATCGATTTGGGGCGATAAAAGACTATATTCCGAAGAATAGGAATGGTTTTGCGCCCAAACATAGATACGGTGACACAGGCGTTCTTTGACAACCAAGCTACTTTGAGACTTCGGCCGTACCGCGGGGCCAAGCCAAGCCGATCGGCTGGACGCCCAACCACCCTTTCTGGAGCGAGACCAAGCAAGAGTTTGTCAGGGCTGATGAGCTAAGCCTCGGCGAAGAGGTGCGGACCACAGATAACACCGCGCTAGTCACCAGCATCACCACCCGAGGCTTCTGGCAGCATGAGGCCGCACTTTACTTCAGTGGCGGCTGTTTAATCGGCGTTCCATTGGTCGTGAGGATTTGCAGCTCATGCACGCGGTGGGGGCCGGCGTAGCTCCAGACGATTTCTTTCTCGGGCGTGACTTCAAACGCTTTGATCGCGTCGCGCTTCGCGGCGTAGCTGGCGATCACCGTGTTGCCGTTGGGCAACCGCTGCGCTCCGCAGGGATCGGCAAGCGGCTCGCCAGGGAGGTCGTCGTTGCTGAGGTGCCAAGCTATCTTGCCTTTCACGTCGAACTCCACAACTTGGTTGCCGTGCGTCAGGGTGACGAGCGTCGCACCACCCTTTAGCCGAATTGCCGTGAAGGGCCAAGTCTCCGCCGCGCGGCCACCCAGTTCGTCTAGGTCGGTTTTAATTACGCTCACTACCTCGCCGTCTGGCTTGTATTCCTTTACCGCAAACGCCAGGAGGTGGGGCACGAGGTAGTTTCCGCTGGGCAGCTTCCTGGCCATCCGGGTTTGCATGTGAGCATTATCGGTTTCGGGCAGCAGCGGCACTCGCACAACCACTTTGCCGTTAGAGTCAACTTCCAGTAACTGCGGTCTGGTACCCAACTCGGTAATCAGTGTGTTGCCATTATCCAATCGTTGAACGGTTCCAAGTTCTCTGTTATCGGCTGACTTCGCGTAGCGAAAAACCTCTTCATTGTCGCGGGTTAACTCACGGACTTCGTTGTTCCATGCGACCAAGACGTTGCCGTTTTCGAGAACGAAGCCATCCCTTCCGCCACGTCTACCCGTGTCCCACGCCTCATTTCCCTGCTCATCGATGATGCCCGTGAAGGTAGGTCCGACGAGGAGGAATTCGTGCCGCACGCTTTCGGCGAGACCGACTGACGATGAGGCACACAGAAAGAACGCAACTAGTACCGCCCAGCGAAACATGATCGTTACTCCAACCAAACAGATATGTGAAAGCCACAAGCATACTCTCAGATCAGTGCGAACTGCTAGGCCCTAGAATACTCATGGAATCGTCCTGCAAGCGCTGCAACGATCCAGGGCAGAGCATGGCGGGTTGGGAACTCGGATAGCGCGATGCGGTTACCGCACCGTTGGCGTCGCAGACAGAGTGCCCCCATGCCGACGGCCAAGAATAAGCTTTGAATCAGCTCCTGGATTCGAAGATAATCACGCCCACACACCGCTCTTTGACAACTTGCAAATCGCCGCCGCCTTGTCGCCGGAGTACGTCTTGGGATGGTTTTGAAAGGTCTTCGACCGACCCTTTCAATGCCCTAAGTGCTTGCGATGCCATCGTTTAGGGCTGAGAGAGCAACGGGTATTGAAAGGTTGGCGAACCCAAACCTTTCAAAACTTGTGGGGCAAGCCAGACTCGGCAAGCGGCTAAACGCTTTGCCTGCAAGGGCTTAAGTGTTTATCGCGGCTCGCGACGGGTGGAGGTTTTGAAAACAAATCGCGTTTTCCTTTCAAAACCCCGCTGGTCGACGACCGACGGCCGGCGACCAGATCACTTGCAAGAACAGCATCGTCGATCAGTTGCCGTCGGTGCCGAACTTCATCGAATAGACATCTGCATCGTTGAGCTCGAAACGCAGTCGAATCGTCTGACCCGCGAATTGCGAGACATCGGAACTGCCACTCCAGCTGACGACGCGCGCGAGTTCGTTGCCGATTACCGGATCGCAGTCCGCCAGGGTGAAGCCTTCGATCGGCTTCTCGTCTGCGGTCAGCAGTCCCACGCGAATTTCACCGGCTGCCGACGTCGCGCAGTTTAGCGTCAGCCGTTTGCCCTCAAACCGCAAGGGCTGAGTCAGCATCGATCCGCCCGCGGCGGGACCGTGAAGCGCCGCCAGGCCATCAGTGCGGAAGACATAGCGCCGCAAGTGCGCCGTGGGTTGTCCGTAGTTCTGATTCACATAGAGCGACATTTCCGTGGGTGACGTAGGCACGATGTTCAGCGCCGGATAGTTTGAGCGCGAGACCCAGTTTTCCGCGCCGATACCAGGACGAATCAGCGCCGACAAAAACTCTCGGTCGTAGCGTGACCCACCGCGCGAAGTCATCAGCACGGCGTCGGAAGTATCGCTAAAGTAACTCGGATGGACGCCGATCCGCTTTGCTTCGGCCTCGCTCAGCGCGCGTCTGCCAGGCATAAACCTCGCTGCGGTGGAAATCAACAAGTGCGGAGCGCGAAAATAGGGATGCGTTTGGCTGGTGTACAGTTGCTGGCTTGGACGCACATCGCGCGTGTCGCTATAGGTCATCGACGTCGGCTCTTCCCAATGTAGGAAGTCGGTGCTCGTCGTCCGCGCGACGGACCGCACACCGTCGTGGACCACGCGGTAATAAAGCACGTAACGTTTCTCCACCGCAGACCAGTAGCAGACGTTCTGGGAGTCGAACACCCAGCCACCCTGTCGGAACACCGGTTCCTCGCGCAGTCGACGCCAGCGGATGCCATCGGCAGAAACGAATGCTACGAGGCCCGAGTTAGCCGTTCCGCCAACCGCCTTATAGCGTTCTTGGGGGTCGGCATCCGGGTTGTAATCCTTGAAAGGCGAAAAGTTATGTGACACCGGCGCTGCGTTCAACACTACGCGATTCGTACCTCGGCCTTCCGCCGTCGGATAAAAGTCAAACTCTGGCTTCCGCCACTCCACGCCGTCTGTGCTTTCCGCATAACAGGTCGATTCCTGGTCCGAGCCATCGGCGCCAGCGACGGGAAGCCCGCGGTAGTACAAACGGTATCGATCTTCATCGCGAATCACGGTAGCGTACCCGCAGAACGCGCCCTCCCAGGGCTCGTCAAATTGTAAAACTGGTCCCGCGTCGACCGGTCGCTGCAATTCAAGCGAAGCGCCCTCCAGGCGATCGATCAACCAACGATCGACGAACAACTCGCGCCGCGAGCCGATCTCACGAACGGCGGAGCTTGCCGTACCGTCCTCGTTGATCTTGACCTGCGCGAGGTAGATGCTCGCTTTGCCTTCGTGGCTTGCGTAGTAGCTTACCCAGAGCTGATCTTCGTGCCACACCAGGCCTGGGTAGCTAGTGTCGCCGCCGGACGGCAAGTCGAGTAGCGGCGTGAGTGTTCCTTCCTCCACGTCGAGATAGCAGACACTCGTTCGCACAGGCGCGTCATACGATCGGCCAACGGCAATCCAATGGCCGGAAGGCGTTTGGAGAAAGTTTGGTCCACCGATCCGAACACCCAAGTCAGACCAGGTCCACTCATGGTAGGGCGACGTGCTGCGGCCCAACATCGCCGAGTTCTTGCCGCCGTCACGTCGGTGCAGGCAGATTGCTTCGTCGTCGGTCGTGAACCGGATACGCGCTTCAGTCGGCCAGTTGCCGCTTAGCAAGTTAGCCTGAATCGTCTCAAAGTGCTCGCCGTCGTTCGTTACATGAAGCGTGCTGTGAGCATCGTCGGAGCGATCCGGGTAGCTGACACCGTAGGCTTTTCCCTCATGCCAAGTGACGCGCCACAGCCAGCGCCCCGGTGGAATGACGATTTTCGGCTCCGTAGCGCCGCTATCGCTGAGGTAACTGACAAAAGTGCCCGTCGCGCGCCTCCCGTCGATTGACTTTTGAGCGCCGCCCATGACCATCAGCCGCCCGTCTGGCATCACGGAAATCGCCGCATCGCGTAGGTCGTATCCATCCAGCGCTAGTAATGCAGCCGTATCCCATTGCGCGGCGTCGTTGGACACCAACACGCGCATCTTCCCAACGTCGCCGGCGTGTCCCTCGCCCTCACGAAATGCGCAGTACCACTTTCCGCGCCAACGTACCAAGTCGGTGAACGCGTTGTGCTTAGCGCGATCCCAGACTTTCTGTACCTGTACCAACTCCGCTCGCACGGGCGGCTTGGCATCGACACGAGAATCCAGACCAGACACCACAAGCAACAGGGCGTAGACGATCATTCGACAGACAAGATTCACTCGCACCTCCGCGTCGTTAGACCACTGTGAATTGCGAGCGCACATTGTCAGTGCAACGTGTTCAGTTGTCAAATCATCGAGCAGACGCCCCCGACTATGTTAGGCACGCATCGGAAGCAAGATTCGTGAGACCCATCAATCGCCTGCAAACTTGACCGCGTGTCCTCCACCTACGTCAATCTGGACATCTCACCCCTTGAACCCGCGCGAAATGCGGAAAGAATGGAGAAAGTACCGGGCAACCACAGAGAAGCATGACTTGTTTCTCGGCGCGAACCTGGCACCGACTTGGCGACCCCGCGTCCCCGTAGCTCAACTGGATAGAGTGTCGGCCTCCGAAGCCGAAGGTTGCTGGTTCGAATCCAGCCGGGGATACTTGGTACATAAGGACTTACGTCGACGCGATTTTCTCGCCGTACTAAATTCCGTACCAAACTTAGCTATAAATAAATGAGCCCCCGGGTTGCTGGTACCACCCGAGGGCTACAATCTGCCGACCCTCTGCAAGGTCAGCCTGAGTTCAATTCACTTAGGTTGAAACTGAGGAGGGTGCATCGTGGCACGTCCTAATAAAATCTGGTTTAGGAAAGATGTTGGTTGGTGGATGGTGACCTTGGGTGGGGAGAAAATCCGCCTCGCTAAGGGCAAAGCCAACAAAAAGCTTGCTGAGCAAAAGTTTCACGAGCTGATGCTCGCAAGATGTCAAAATCCAGAAGTGTCTACCTCCATTCGCGTTGTAGATCTTGTGGAACCGTTTCTTGATTTCTCCAAGAAACGCTTTGCCCCAGGCACTTACCGGAACTACCGTTTCTACAGCCAACGATTTGCTGAAGCTTGTGGACAACTTGAAGTGTCTCAATTGAAACCGCACCACATTACTCGTTGGATTGACTCCGAACCTTGGAACCAAACGAGCGAAGGAAACGCAAGAAGAATTGCCCGGAGAGTCATGACGTGGGCCAAGGAAGAGGGATTGATTCATCAAAACCCGCTGGAAGATATGCCCTCGGTTTCGGGAAATGCACGTCAGCGAGCACTTACCGACACGGAATATCGAGCGTTGCTTGCGACTTCTCATGGTTGCTTTCGTATTCTTATTTGGGCGCTCCGGAACTCGGGGGCAAGACCATCAGAGCTCTATCGATTGAAGTGGACTCAGGTTCGAAAAGACCGATTAATTCTCTCTCAACACAAGACGGCTAAGAAAACGAAGAAACCTCGAACTATTCACATGACTCCGCCTCTCCAACGCCTGATCAAACATCTTCGTACTCGCTCTGAATCTGACTATGTTTTTGTGAATGCAAAGGGCCGTCCTTGGACTAGCAACTCGGTGCAACTTCGCATTAACCGGATTAAGAAAAACATGGACTCGCTGATGATGTTTGTGCTTATCTTCTTCTTCGGCATACCTATGGAACTCATGCAATTGTTAACGGCCTAAACAGCTCCACCGTTGCAGAACTCATGGGACATTCATCAACGGAGATGATTGACCGGGTCTACGTTCACCTAGCTGAGGACCAGGTGCCAGCACCAACTAAACCGGCATCGATTGCAATCCAACAACAGGGTTGGGACAGACAGGTTCGAACTACCTTCGAGCACAACTTTGTTGAGCCAGTATTTAGAGAAGTTGAAAGTGAGCCCTGGAGGACTGCTGAAGGAATCGGAAACAGAGCACTAGGGAGAAAACGAATCCAGGGAAGTGTCATCGCAAAAGCGTCTGACGTTTAGAGGAGCAAGTTGAAGCTGGAACGATTCAACGTGCTTGGGATGAGTTCGGGTATTTGGAAGTTTGTCTATGAGGTCATCCAACCGAGACTATCCATTCCGACAAGGGCAGCCAGTGAATAGCAATTCCGCATACGACATTTCTGATGACATGCCAAGCGTTGACGACTTGAGTAACGTCCAAGCAAAACTTGCCAGAAGGCGTAAGGCAAAAGCGAATCGTCAAGCAGCGGAACAAGGCGAGAACGTCGGAGATACCCACAAGGATTCCCCGTTATCCTCGAAGGTTACATCTCCGTCTGAGCAACCTGCACATGAGCTTCCACCCACAAGCAATCGCGAATCTGCAGCAAGAAAGCCACGCACGAAGCTGAATCGTTCCAATCAGCACGAGGTGTCTGCCGCCCATGATCGATGGGTAACTCCTAGCTTTAAAGTGAAAGAGTCAAGAATTAAAGCGCTTGAGCGGATCTTCTTCTCAATGAAGGCCAGTGGATCCTTTTTGGGAAAGAAGCAAGAGTTCTTCGATGAAGCACTTGCCGACATGGAGAAGAAGTACGGCAAGGCTATTGCGAAATAGGTTTTGCTGCCCACCTCTGTTCGCAAGTTCACCCCTTTTCAAGTTGTGCTACGCGTGTTGATTCACGGCGCCAGATTGCTGAATTGTATTGGCCCGTGTAAACCTCTCCGCAGCTTGGCGCCAGTACCGGCATCGCGGCTCCAAGCCCCTGGTAGCTCAATCCATCACGAGCGTTGCACACCTCAGAATCCAGCTCTTAGCGTTCCGCCTGCCACGTACTTCGCAGATTTCACGGTATGCTCTGGTTCAATGGTTTCGCTATCGCAAAGGTCTGCAATCGTTCGTGAAACCTTCGCAAGCCTGTCTACTGATCGAGTCGACAGACTGCTTTCCTCAACAAGTGATTTGAATCTTGCAAACCCACTGTCAGAAAATCCACAATAGTCACGCACATGCCCCCCTGGGATAGCTGCATTGAATGGTATGTCAGTACCATCGAATCGTGCACGCTGTCTGCTTCGAGCTCGCTCCACCTTGGCTCTGAGCTTGGGGCTAACGCCATCCTCAGCTTCCGCGAACCGTTCTTCCGTTGACAAGGCCTTCAAATCTACCTGTAAATCAATTCGATCAAGTAGAGGTCCACTTAGCTTCTGTTGGTACTTTAGAATAGCAGGCTCGCCGCAAACACATCGATCAGAACCAAAGTATCCACAGGGGCACGGATTCATAGCGGCAACTAGTGTGAATTGGCACGGAAAGCTAAGAGTAGCCGATGAACGTGATATGTTTATCTCTCCCTGCTCAATTGGTTGACGAAGTGCCTCCAACACCGACCGAGAAAACTCTGCAATCTCGTCGAGAAACAACACACCTAAATGAGCAAGTGTGATTTCGCCTGGATTGGGAATTCCACTGCCTCCGCCAATTAACGCTGCCTTTGACGTGGTGTGGTGTATGGATCTCATCGGCCTCCGCGTAATGGCCGTTCCGTCCTCGCTCAGCTTGCCTGATGCAGAGTAGATTCGCGTGAGTTCAACCTTTTCTCTGCTGGAAAGCTGAGGGAGAATTCCAGGCATCGCACTTGCCAGCAGAGATTTGCCCTCACCAGGAGGTCCAAGCAAGAGCAAGTTGTGGCCACCGGCAGCCGATATGAAGGCAGCCTCCTTAGCATCTTCCTGCCCTCGAATCCGCCCAAAATCTATAGCACGCTCGATTGCAGGTTCGAATGTGATCGATTCAGCCAATGCATTGTCCAAAGTACCACTACCCTTGAAGAAGCGGATCACTTCATCAAGTGTAGAGACGGGATAAACCCCACATCCCTCATGCCCCGGCTTCGCAAAGATTAAAGCGCACTAACGTTCATTCCCAGCTGGAACAATCAGCGACTGTCCCTCTTTTGCCGCATATGCCAACGACAATGCTCCCGGAACTCGCCTCACTTCAGCGTGGATTCCAACTTCCCCCATCAACACAAAGTCCCGTTCTCTGTGGTCTGGCAGATCTGGTAGATGCCCTGCAGCCTGGAGCATAATGATCGCTAAGGGCAAGTCGAGCCATGTTCCATATTTTGGCAAGTCTGCCGGAGCAAGATTCACCAAGATCCTTACATTTGACTTGGGAATCTCCAGTTTCGCGAAAGCACCTGATATTCGCTGCAAGACTTCCTTCACGGCTCCAGTCGCCATCCCGGTAATGGTCACAGCCCTCGGGATCGATGACGGTTCCTTGAGGACTTCGACGGCTCGAGACTGAATTTCGATCTGGTGTCCTTCGAGACCTAATACAATTCCACCACTTAATGTATGGTCTCTTTTTAAGAGGTGGCCGTGCGCACTTTGTCGGCGTTCATATTTGTCGATGGTCACGATGTGCTCGTCGTTCGATTCCTGGTGATGCCGACTTCCAATTTGAACTGCACCCTTCATAATACCGTCCAAGAGCAACGATCATATACCAAATGTGCCGCCTCGTAGTCGATCTTCTGAGAAACAAAAGCCGAGTCATTCGCTAGATTCCACACGAGACTCTTTTATGTCAGCTAAGAGCACAAGCAACGCCAAACACAGCATGGCGAGTATCTGTTCCTTTTGCTCGCAAAAGATCCGGCTGCGCCCCGAACAAGTTGGACAGCGCTGTAAATGCCCCAAATGCGGCAAGACGATACGACTGCTTACGAATGCAGCAACAGACGTGACTTCGCAGTTGCGATCTACTTGGTATTACACCAAATCGAAGATGGTGATTCTGCGAGAAGATGTTGGCCCAGTCTCTGATGACAAGTTTTTGGATCTGGTAGATAGACAAGTACTTGGGGAGTTGTCTGATGTACGAAGTCCTGACATTACCGGAGATGAGTGGGTGCCGTTAAGCCTCGGTATGATTGCGGGCGCCCGCGAATTGCAGCAGCAGAGGGTCGCCGAAATTGAGCGCCTTAATGCCATCAATCAAAGAAAGGAACTCGTTAGGCGAGAGAATCAATCTCGAATCCGCAATTTGATAAGAGGAGCTATCTCCGATGGCGTTCTATCTTCTAGCGAGCAATCAGAGATTTCGAAGTTTGCGGAGCGTGCCAAACTGGACGCACAAGAAGTTTCTGATGTCCTAAGAGCAGAAAGCAAGAAGCTGGTCTTCCAACTACTGGAAGAATCATTAGACGATGGGATTCTGGATCCTGATGAAGAGCGAAAGATTGCCAAGTATGCAAAGGGACTCGGCGTTCCACTGGAACTCAATGACCAGCAGACCATGCAAATCTCGCTAAGCCGAATTGCATGGAAACTCAATCATTCGACTATCGAGGACATGCCAGAAGTGAAGTGCCATGCGGCACTTACTAAAGGAGAAGTATGCATTGCAAGCACCCATGTAAACTGGAACGAGATCGTCGAACTCAAGAGACCTAAAGGCGTTCCTTTGGGAAACGGTCGTTACCTTAAAGAGATAGGAAGCGGCGAATGTTATTTGACGCAAAAGCACGTATTGTTCTCAACGCCGTATGAATCCAAAAAAGCTCGATTGTCGTCCGTAGCACAGGTTTCCAAGCACAGCGATGGCATTTTCCTAAATCGTTCAACGGGGAAAAGCCTATTTCTAAGAGCACCTGAGGATAGTGAGCAGTACCGCCAGTTTGCTCTGACCTTAGATTGGATTGTAAGTGGCGTAGTCCAAGCAAACTTCATAGACCATTCCTTCATTCCAGTCGTCGAACCGACACCTGAGGAGGAACAATCTTTCGTCTCCGCTGTGGATTATCGCGACCCCAGATTTACATTCCGTGTCGTTGGTGACCATGTTGGAGATCGTAGTATACGGATTTCACAGCTGGGCGTTGCGGATAGGCTAATCCTAAGACGCGAACCGCTTAACCCATACGACACTAATGCTGTCATGGTCCTAGATGGACAAGAGAATGTCCTTGGATATCTGAAGCGAGACGTCGCAGAGTGGTTTGGGCCGAGAATGGATTCGGGTCGTGAATCGTCTGCTGAAGTTCATCGGATCCGTGACGATGGGGCACTGATCGTGGGTGTTTACGAGTAGAACTCTATTGGCCAGGCGTTTTTCTGTTCCACGTTAGAACCAATGAGGAGAGCAGCTAGCGGGCACTGATTCTATGGCCCAGGTTTCGTGCAACTTAAACGGCAACCGACGCCTTTGAAGTCTCAACGGAGTAGAGTTTGTACACGGAGCCCGTACGCTGTGTCTGCAGCACGTCAGTGAAACGCCCCGATCATTTTTTGGCTGAGCTCCAGAATACCGGTCGGCGAAAACTGATCCCACCCATTGGAGTTAGAAACTGATGTTCGACGAACCCAAACGAGGTGGTGATCACCGATGTGGGTGAATGTTGATCTGTTAGTGAGATCGTAGTACTTCACCAGCCTCGGCTGCGGCAGTAGCGTTTCTATCAATCTGCACTCCACTTTTGCATATGCTCAGTAGTCGGATGAAATGATGTTGGAAGTTCTAAAGTTGATCTAGACGTTGTACGTGAGCATGCCCGTGGCTTGAGTTTTGCAAAATTCGAATCGAATCAACGCAAACTAATCGTTAAGCTCCACGCCAAGAATCAGTCAACCTGTGTATGGATTATGGTTCACAAAAACGATGGTTCACTACTCATGATTTCCGTCTGGTCCTCCGCACCTCCTCAGTCTCGTTATCGCCCCACAACCCCAAACAAATCTACAAGCATGAATCTCCCCGAACGCTTGACAATCCGAATCGTATGTTCGCCTGGGTCAAGGTCATGCCGCTCGAAAATGATTGACTGCACCTGCCGACGATATGGATCAGACGTTGAGAACAGACCCTTCGAATCTCCGTCTAGAAACACTTCAACATCACCTTGGTCGGGAGCCTTCGAAGTAGCAAACACGACTGATGGACCGTCAAAGGTAAGTGAGGCCGACGAACCGTTAGCCTGCGTTGCATGAACATCCTGGTTGTAAGCGCCTGTTCCGCGCTGGCCGAGACCCTGCCAGAGCCCGTTCTCGTCATAACGCACTCGATTACTGTCATCATTGATCAACTCTAAGCTAGCGTACTTCGAGTTCTGGGCTTTTTTCATCTTGAGCCCGATCGTCTGAAGTTGCTTGAGATGAGACAACGGCCAACTTCCGTCAATGTTTATTGGAATATCCCAACACGGTACACCTCCCCTGTTGTGAATGGCCAATGAAAGGTCAGCGACCTGATGGTCTTTGAATCGCAGATTGTACGTGATCTGTCCCCATCCAAAGAAACCTGGTGCGGGCTTTGCCAGGAAGGTCCATCCAACCCATTGGACGGGCTTGCCGTTCCAACCACTCACAGATCTGCTGTTGGGGAGAGGCAGTAAATCGACCTGCTCACCGGGCACGAACTGGCTGAAAGGCTCATGAGTGGTGAAGGAACCGGCCGCGATCCCTGCGTTATGGGTTAGTATCGCCTTTGAATTGCCACGCCGAACTGAATCCCAGATTCTACCGGTCACAGGAAAGCCGTTCTGTTGCTCAGACTTGCGAATCGTGTAAAGACCGTCAAACCACCAACCGGAGACAGAGTCGCCCCAACGCTGCGCCAACTCAGTGATGAATTCACCGGTATACCAGTCCGGGTAGACTGGAGGGTCTTGATTTCGCCCGGTCCATAGGTAACCAACATGGGAAGGAACGTAAGCGATGAATCGGATGCCGCGGCTGTTCAGTGCCTCGGCAAGTTCTCCGACTAAGTCCCGTTCTGGAGTGTAGTCTACTCGGTCGGTACCGGGTTGCCGGCGATAGCCACTTGCAATCGCCGGAACAGCAGGTGAATGCCTATCATACACGTCGCTAGGAGTCGCCAAGTATCCGCGATTCTGAGTAATCGTGAAAATCACATAGCCTACACCGATCTCTTTGACCAAGTCGGCGTATGCTTCAACGTCGAATCTCGTGATGTAATGATTCCACTGCTCGTAGTCGTGAATCTGAAAGTAGGCCTGATTGAGTACTCCGCCGGCGAGATAGTGATTTCCGATGCCCCACTTCGCCTCCTCATGTAACCAACGAACCTCAGGTGCCACTGCCTCCTTCTGCTCGACAGTGGAATAGTTGGCAGATTGCGCACCAACTGGTACGTCGGTTAGGAAGAAGTAAGCGACGAGCAAGAGAAAAGATTGAAGTCGAATGAAAGTGCGATCCATTGATCAGCCCTTGGAGTAAATCTTGCTGTTGATTGAGAAAGCAATGTGTGGAAATCGAGTGATATCGATCTGCGATCGCCAGCTCTCCCTCGTTGATCCGGTTTGCCGTAGTTCTAGGGCCTGGCGAACAAACGTTTCTCTCAAGCACCAACACAAGTACTTGAGCGAATTCCGCGGTCGCTTCGACTTGAGAAGTGCCATCACTTTCAAGAGTGCTGGTTCCAAAACTTACCGATTCCTACCAAGGGCCACGATTCCACAACAGAGTAGAGACATCAAGCTGGATGATGGCTCCGGCACTGGGAGTTTTCCGCCTAGTAGTGTGCTTAGATTCACTTGGCTTGCAGATGGGTAGAGGTTCCGAAGTACAGCCCAATCAGATAGATTTGTCGTGCCATCTTCATTAAGGTCTGATGGATCGTTATTTTTCCCCCAGCCTTGAATGAAGGCAGCGATGTCATCGCTGGAAGGATCGCCACTTCCATCACCAGAAAGAGCACCATCGCGGTTTATGTCGCCCGCTATGCCAAAGGTTAAGAATTCGTCAGTACTGAGGGAGCCTAGTGAAATTGTGGGTTCGAAAACTGAACCCGTATAGAAGTCACCACTCCCAGCTAGATTGCTGCCGAGAGCTATTCCGCCATCAACGTCGGTTGAGAATGAAGTGTCGTCGAGACTTGCAACCAACTGATTGTCGACGAATAGCTTTAAATCAGTCCGCAATTGCCCTATGCCAGTATCCTCGTCAGATACGCTGAATACGCCTGCCACATGAGTCCAATCTGATAGATCTGCTGAGGCAACCGCGCTATCCCCATTCAATCCATTTCTGATTTCTACAGCACCGTCATAGATGCCAACCGCGTAGGAACCTGCAATCGTAAGAATGGTATCTCGACCGACTCCATCTCCGGCTCCCTTAATCCAAACTTCGATCGAAAGTCCACCGTTCGCCCGAATATCAGAAAAAGTTACTTCTCGATCACTCACATCAAAGACATCGGTTCCAGTTGTAAGCGTGATTCCTTCAACCGATCCGTTGAAATTCTGACCGGGGTGAGCCCCGTCGTATGTGTCCTCGGTATAAAGGCGATCCGATGTGAGACTTCCCGTCGAAAGATTTAACGATTGATCCCCTCGAACGAAAAGCGGAAAACTAACTGGAATGTCAGGACTGAACTGACCACCATCACCAGAACCAGTACTCAGCGCGGCTCCGCTGCCTCGGTAGCTGGTGATTTCACCGTTGAGCCGATTTCCATCAAAGTTATACTGTGCGATAACCGCTGACCTAGTTCCAAATTGCGTTACATTCAACCCCTCCAGAAAATTGTTGTCACCTATGTCGGGGCCGATCTCTGACCGCAACAGGCTCCATGTCTCGCTTGGGTCTTGATTTCGATTGCGTAGATAAGAGTCGACATATAACTCATTCGGAAGAAAGTTGTTATTGGGATCGGAATCAAATAGCAAGTGCGCTCCTAATCGCTGTGTCTCGTGCTCGTCCATCCCCAGGTCAGCAACCTGCCGCGATGTGCCCCCCTCTAATACTCCGTAGTGTTCATCCCACCAATGCAACGACGAGCTGACGGTGGAGACAGATTGCCCGTCTACGAAGCGAGGAATACTCGAAGCGTTTGTCGTATATAGTTTCTTCACCTGCCACGGGAGGTTCCCATCGACGTAGTTTGGATCCGCTGCCAAATCATATGCCTTATATACACCTCTTGCGAGCGTGACATGCTGAAAGTGTCCGTATTCTCCGTCGAAGTCATGACCCACGATTACTTCCGGACGTGACAATCGAATCTGCGTCGCGATATACTCAACCTTCTCTGGTGTATCAAAGTCGCCGTCGAATAATGGCGTAAGCGGCGCATGGCCCATGCCATAAATGTGGGCTGCATTGTGAGATTCGACTGTCGACCTGTAGTTCCGAACATCAGTCTCGCGGAAGCCATCCTTATCCAAATCCAGATGGTATGAAGCAACCAAATCGCCGGCAGCAGCAGTACGAAGGTTTTGTCCTCCTTGAGCGTGGTTCATCGTGATCCACTGCACAGGAAGGTCGCGAACAAGTGCATAGTGGGGAATCGCTCCGCCGAAGAAGATCGTCTCGTCATCTGGATGCGCACCGATAACCATGACTGCAGCTTTTTCAGGCTGCGACAACCATCCGGGCGTCGCCTTGAGGGCCTCAGCGTCCCAGTACTTTTGATTCTCATCGATGATTTGTCCTGCGAGCGTGCCTGGCAGAGCGGCACACAACGTTGCAAGCAACAACACTTGCCGTGACCAGCTGCCGACGTCAGCTATCGTCACACAAAATGGACCCATTCTTGTTCCGACTCTACTTTTCATATCTCTAGTTACCTTCTTCTTTGGGGAACGCTGTGATTTCGCCGAACAGTGGTTTAGATGAGTTGCGATTGTCGATACTTGCCGGCGGCAAAGCGGCGCTGCCACCTTACCCAACGATGGTTGCTACCTGACTACCCAGTACAGAGAGAATGGGGAGCCAGCTTCAGCAAAGTTGTGATTGACTTCACCCTTCCGATTTACAGCTGACACAAGCCGAGCCGATTCTTACACGCCCTACCTTTGGCCATGTCTCTGATGCAGGCCAACGCCTACGGTTCCCAGAAGCAGCAAAACTACACTGGAGGGTTCTGGTACGTTTGCGCTAGCAAGCAACTGGCCAAGATTAAGGCTGGCGGGCGTTGGGTGATTTGTCCTTAGAATGTGCCAATCCAAGAGATCCGTAACTCCGTCGAAATTGAAATCTGCCTGATTCTGACGGCTATTAAGATCTCCCAAAACGATGTCTCCAAATTCTTGTTCGTCCCCCCAGTGATCGATGAAGAATGCCACGTCATCGATATTGGGATCACCCGTCCCATCGCCCTCAACATTGCCATCGCCTGTCGCGTCCCCAGGCTGCAAACTTAGGCCCGCGATGTAGTCGTTGTCCGTGCCGATATTGAACGTACCGTAGTCCTGTCCCGGCCGTGTGACGGGAGAAATGGGATCAACCTCTGTGTTGTCACCAGCGACATAGATCTTAATAGCATCGAGAGTTCCAGTGTAGAAACCGCCATTCGTATCAAGATTGGAACTAACGGTGATGTCAAGATTGGCGTTTTGATTCTGTTGGTGATAGAATTCGGTGCCATTAAACCCCGATGTAGTGACGATGATGCCATTGATAACCAACACACTGCCACCCGAACCGTAGGAGTGCTGCATCACGTGAGTCCAGTCGTTGTAAGTGACTGCTTCATTCGACTCGACCTCGCGACCAATGTTGCCTCCGAAATCAGAACCCCAGGTCATGCCCCAATTGTTGTTGTCCGTGATATGAAGACCGAACTGATACGTATCGTTGATCAGATCTTGTCGGGCAGCCGAGCCACTATTGGTCGGATAGGCCCATAACTGAATTCCGCGAGTGAAAATCTGAGCATAGTTATCGTAAGGATTCTGAGGAGTCGGGTCGCCAGGAAAACCAAGCCCACCTTGACACCCGAAAGAGCTGCAGTCAGCGTTACTGCCGCGAAGGCGGTCATCGCTACCGTCGAATTGGACTCCCCATGAACCTAATGCAGCTCCAGGCCGATTGAGTCCCCCACTTCCTACATCAACATAGACGGGGCCTCCCGCCTGAATTAGATCCTGGAAGTTGCCTGTTGAAGAAACCCCCTTTGAATCCAATGTTGCGTTCCCTGGATGTGGATTAGCGGGGCCAGTTCCTACTACTCCACCAACAGCATTGGCAGCATCTTCCACCGAATCGTCACCTAGCGTGTAGTCGCGATCAAGTGTGACCGACGCAACGACGGAGCTGCCTCCTACCACCCAGACAATGACTGCCACGCACGCAGCATGTATCCCTTTGCCGTGTCTGATTTGAACG
The DNA here is from genome assembly GCA_965228965.1 of Bythopirellula sp. GTDB lineage: Bacteria > Planctomycetota > Planctomycetia > Pirellulales > Lacipirellulaceae > Bythopirellula. Next base: position 922,663 of record OZ245849.1, on the reverse strand, counting down.
GGATGTCTAGCTCGTGAACGTCGCCCTGCAAGTTCGGCTGCTCCTAACCAGGCAAGGAACGCCAAGCTAAGTGAAGTGGGTTCAGGTACAGGACGGGTGGCCGAAAGAGAAGTGACATAGCTGACAGTCCCTGGAATGACACTTCCGTTATCCAGCTGATAGGTGAATTGCAAATCCCCGTCGACACCGCTCCCAAACACGTTTGTATTGAATGCGTTGCCAAGACTAATCACCTGAGACTGCGCAATCGTAGAGCTTCCCAGCAGATAGGCTTCGGCAATCAACTGGTCATTTCCAGTCCCTCCAGAGGCTCCATAGTTAGCTTTCCAGTCCACCAACTCGCCAGCACTACCATTGTTTGGAGAGTCTCCTCGCTGCCAGGCAAGGAAATCCATGCCGTCCACGTCGCCATCGAGATCAAAGTCTCCATCTAGATTACTCGAGCCGAGTTCCTCCCAGCCGTCACCGTTCCCCGATGCACCACCACCGCCTTCAAAGTCTTGGTCTTCGAGACTGTTCCATCCGCCAGGATTGAGAGCACCGGAGGCACTGGATATCTGATAGAAATCTATGTCTAACGCACCTAGAGTGTTATTCGTTAAAGTGGCGTTGCCGGTAACAGTATTGACTGTTAGCTCGAATGCACCAGCAGATGGCAAATCGATCTGAAATCCATTTAGGAAGGCGTTTGTGAAATCGGAATCAGGACCACCAGTGCCACTGCCCGCACCAGTGTACCCATGGATATCGACATCGATCTCTCCCGATCCATTGGAAGTCACATTCAAGAATGTGGCGTGAGTTTGCCCCTCGACGAATGCATCTCCTAGTCCAACATTCGTGCCGGTACTGTTTTTCGAGGTGCCACCCACGGTGAATATCGAACCTCGGTTATCGCCTAAGAAACCGTCAAAAGTACTGTTCGATGTAGCGTGCAAAACGAGATCATATAGAGTATTCGGGATGAGACCAGTGATCAGCAGATCCAATCGACTATTCGGATCGTTCGTAAGACCAAATACGTAGTCCGATTGCAACTCTGCAATCGCTACAAACTCTCCTCCTTCATTTAGAGTGCCTGTTCCGACGATACCTCCAATCGTATATCCAACCGTGCTGGCGTTCCCAAGAGAGTCAACCAATGCACCGGAAGAACCATCAGAAGACAGTCCTTGATTCCAAGTACTGCCCGCAGTAGTAAAAACTCCTTGATCGGAATACGTGACACCACTACCAAAATCAACATTGACTGTAGTCGCGCTAGCTGTGGTGGTGATGGCTAACACACTGAAGATTGCGATGGCCAGAGACCATATGGAGTTGGGCAGTCGCATGTGTCGGCGCGAAGTCAGACCTACTAATCCAAAGATTCCAAGCAGGGCCATGGAAGTAGGTTCCGGAACTCCCACGATAAGTTCATCGAATGAGCCGATACCTTGAAGCGCCTCATACGCTGATTTAAATAGTCGGAAATCGATTCCATCATTGACTCCATCGTAATTGAGATCACCCATTTGATACCCCTCGACAAGCGACAGCCCAGAAAGATCTGCGCCAAATCCTGCCTTATAGATTGCCCAGTCGGCGGCATCTACGCCATTCACGAAATCTAGATCACCTAGGGCGAATGACTCATCCCCATTGCCAGTGTAGGCAACAATTGGATCTAGCACCGTTCCGTCTTCGAGAAGTAACTGAACGTCAATATCTTCCTGCTCCAAAGGACCTCGGACCCAAGCGTTTCCGAAATCGATACTTTGGCTGGCCGCTACTACAACAGTCCCTAGCGTACCTTCACTCAGATCATCGACTGCAGAACTGAACTCGACCCAAGAATTGTTAGGGTCAACACTTCCACCGCTATCCATATCGTAGTGACCAGCAATCGAAAGCCACTCTGTCGGATTAAGCGATCCAATTGAAGAAGTAATCGAGAGGCCAGCCATGGTGAACGGGGAAATCGTATTGTTAGTTAATCTCAATGCGCCAGTGTCACGATTGATCGCTAATTCAACTGAATCAGGCTCAGCACCTTCGATCTGAAAACCGTTGAGAAAGGCAGTCTCGTACGCTGAATCTCCAGGTTGGGTAAACGGATCGATATCAACATCAATTTCACCAGAGCTATTCGCGTTCACGCTGAGAAAAGTCACATGGGTCTGTCCTGCGACAAACGTGTCTCCCAAACCAGTGTTTGTACCTGTGCTGGTCTGCGATGAACCCCCGTTTACTGTAAAAACAGAGCCCCGATTATCGGTAAGAAAGCTGTCAAATGTACTGTTGGAGACTCCGTATAATGCAATATCGTACGGATCGTTTGGCACCAACCCCGTAATCAATAGATCCAAATGGCTATTGGGGTCGTTATCGGTCGCAAAAACGTAGTCACCCAGTAGAGGTGCTACGTCGACAAACTCGCTGTCCTCGTTGGCCGATCCGTCAGCGAAGATTCCACTTATACTGTAGCCAATGCCTGTACCACCACCTTGGGAGTTGACCAATGGACCTGAAGTACCGTCAGTTATCAATCCACTGTTCCAGGTACTCCCAGCTGAAGGCAGGGCACCTTGATCGGCGTAGACTCCAGCACCACCACCGAAGTCGACGTTTACGACAACCGCACTGGCCTCATTGGCTGTGACGAAAGTGCCAACAAACAAACAAACAAACTTCACGAAGCAAAAAGATGAGCGATACACAGAACTATTCTCCGCCATAGTCGATGAAGTAAAAGAGATACACAGAGATACACATTTGTCGGTCAATCGGTCTTGATATTGATCACGCCCAAATTAATCGCGCCGCTATCGGGCTTAACGACTATTTCCTCAAGGGGGCTCGTGTCACGTTGGTTGTATCGTTTCGGTACGTGGCTCTTTACAATTGGACGGCGGGTTGTCTGAACATACTGCCGGCAATCTATTCGTATGAAGTAAGTGCCTGGAACCAAGCCATCTCCACGATTCCAGCTGCTTGCTTCAAACTGCCCACTCTCATCGAACATGCTCCGTCCCGGTCTGCGAATATATCCTTCCGCCGTTTCGATCGGGACGAACAATATCATGCCACGGTTGGGCATTGGTCCGCCGTTAAACTCCAGACGCCCGGTAACCGGGACTGTCTGTGGCAGATGACTTTCGCGACAGCCAGAAGCCCCAACAAAAATACTCAGCATCGCCATGGCGGATAGCGCGCCGCATGGAATATGCGAAAGCTTGGCTTCGAGGCGGTTTGGAGGATTTCTCACGTCTTTGACTTCCATAGGACCAAAACACTAAACAGCAAGAGTTGCCATTGCCACTAGCGAGGCGGCGGGATGTCCCTTGGAGGACCGCTCAGTCCGCCGGCACGTGTACCCATAGCGGCATAAACGTAGTGATCAATCGCTTCGCTCTTGAAGCTTACGCTGCCATCGCCCATACAGAATTGGGCTCCACCGGGATGAAGGCTCTTGTAACCTGCTGTAGTAGCCCATAGCAGCCTTGTCTGCCCGCCATGAGCGCCTTCATCGGAGTCCATCACGTTGATAGGCACAGTCATGTATCCAAGCGGGAAATTGACCACAAATACGCCATTCCAGATTGAATGGGCAGGCAGAGTTTCGCCAATCATGACTGTGTTACTGAGACCGTCTGACACTTCGGAAAATTTGATGCTCCGAATCCATCGCGCGAACATGCCTACAGTCGATCCATCTTCAACACCGCACGGAGATCCAGTGGAACCATAGTTGCAGCCTTGACAGCACCAGTTGTTAGGGTACGCCCTGTCGACGGGACACATTGGACAGCCATTGGGCTGAGTGGGACCCATCGAACCGGTGTAGCTGAGCATTGCGCTACTCTCTGGATTCGTTCCGATTGGATCACCTCGATTCAGAAGAATCGGATCCTGCGCCAGTGGGTCAGAGGGACAGATGTAAGCACTTACTGCTGTTTCGACCACGGCTGCGTTGTTTGGGTGCGACAAAGGTACGGTGTGATCAATCGCATCGAACAGACTCTGCTGTTCCAGCTGTGGCAGGATAAGCGTGGCCCAAGTAGCCGTTCCACCTTTGGTATAGTTTGATCCATAGGGCAACTCACCACGAGTACCGTGGTAGCTGTGCAACGCAATTCCAAGCTGCTTCAATTTGTTTTGACATTGAGCTCTTCGGGCCGCTTCGCGTGCCGCCTGTACTGCTGGCAGCAATAACGCGACCAGCACTCCGATAATGGCGATTACCACCAGTAGTTCCACTAGTGTAAAAGCGTTACGTGCATTCTTCATGTTCAATGCTTTCATAATGGGTTGTTCGCCGATTAGGGCATTCCTCCTTGTAGCGGCAGGAAATCTAGCTATCACGAGAATGAACTCCGAACGGACCATATGCCAACCGCAGCAAATACAGCTCAAGCCTGCCTGGGCTGTGCGATTCATTGAGTGAGGCAGAATCCATCCTGCCACTCGGTCGGAAGCCACAATGCCGTGACAATCGCCGAGTCATGATATGCTTTACTGCTGTAGTTTCTTCACGAGTGTGTACCAAAAAAGTCTTGTGTGACACCTTTGTCGTAAGTATGCCATCGACCGTTAATGCCCCAAACGCTTTCCTGTCCTAGGTGTTAGGGTCTATCTACTGAATGATTGCTCCAACAACTCGCGTGTTGGAAGTCAGATGCGAATAAGAACGCTGGCGCCACAGCAAGTTCGAAATAGCGCCTCCTAGCAGCGCAATTAGATTTAAGGCCAACGTACTCGCTTCGGGAACTCTGTTGATTGTAAATCCATTGATCAAGCTCTTCTTCTGACCGACAACACTAATCACAAAGTCATTTGCTCCATCTGCAGTAAAGTCGAATGAATAGGAAGCAGGCGTGACGTTTCCACCGCCAGTCGAGTAAGCCACATCGTCCAGCACTGTGATCGATGAGCCGGCACCGCCAGACAGATCGAGCAATACGTCAAAAAGCCCCTGATCGGTACTGCTGTCATGAAAAGTGCCTGTAAATGTATAGTCTCCTGCCGCCAACCCACTGATCGACAATGTTAGGCCACTGTCGTCATTCTCTGCGACGAAGTCCTCTGCCAGGCTTGACTGCTCTCCTTCGAGCTCAATCGCATTGTTTTCGAATCGCACGATGGAGCTACTTTCGCCGCTCAGCGTCAATTCAGCGACGTTGTTCTCGCTTGCCAAGTCTGTAGCAACGAATAGCGTTGGTGCTTGCGGTGTAGCAGACGGCGTATAGAAGTGATAGTAGTTGTCCTGCAGGTCAGACTCCTCCAAACCGAAGTCAACACGCATACCGGAATCTAGGCCCAACGCCTCAAAGATATTTCCTGTCGCCACCTCTGAGATCGCTCGACTCCCTTGCGGATTGTAGTGAAGATCATTGGAGGCGAACGCACCGCCATTCTGATGCTGAAACTTAGATAGCGATTCCACTTTGTCGATAATCGTGATTCCTTTTGAAGCGACTACCGGGAGAGCTGCTGCGTTGTAATACGACTGAACGTCATCTTGAATTCCATTCAATGTGGGATGCCCGTTAAGAGCGGTGTGCGTGTTAAACACTTCCGGATTTGGAACGTAAGTGATCTCGCGCCAAATCAGTGTGGCGTTGGAACTAAGCTGGATTTCGTCAATTACCTGACCAAGTTTTATCGCATAAGTCTCCGGATAATCGTGTTTACTTGGGAGCATGTCATGGATGCCTGTATTGAAATTGATTACATCCCAATGCTCACCGTGGATCCAAGAAGACAGTTTGGTGTTGGTAGCTCCTCCCCAGTTTCGAAAAGATAAAGCGTTATCGGTGTCTTCAAAATTCTCGAATGTCCCACCCGGTTGTTGTATGGTGTGAACGTTTGCGAGTCCTCGAAACGCCTCTTCAACGTGGAAGCCGATACCGATTTTTGTTACCGCGGAGGGATTCATGGTAATTGAATCACCCAACATCAAGACGCGTTGTTTCCCAGGGTAATCGTCCACATAACCGTATGCAGGCGACAGGCAGAGCAATTGCGCAAAGGCAAGAGTTGCAGTCAATTTATGACGTACTGAAAATCTCAAGAGCATATCGAAGGTCCTTCGGCAACTTCGGTAGTGAAAAAGGATTCGTGGAAAGGTTGGTGCCAAGTAATGCAAATCGACTGTCGAGCCCGTGTGAACGGGCCCGACCCACCATGCCTCTTCTGGCAGGAGAGACCAAAAGAGACACGGGTTCTTGGGTCTTGTTGACAGAGAATTCACATCAGCATACGGTTGCGCCGCATGACCAAACTACATCCCGTCAAAGCTACCAATGCGAGAGTTGTAGGCTCTGGTACATTCTGAACTTGGAAACCATTCAGGAAAGCGTTGAAGAAGTCTGAATCTGGACCACCAGTACCACTACCGGCACTGGTATGCCCATGGACGTCTACATCGATCTCACCCGATCCATTGGCGGTAACGTTCAAGAACGTCACATGGGTTTGCCCTTCGACAAACGCATCACCCAATCCAACGTTCGTGCTTGTGCTAGTTTTCGATGTTCCACCAACGGTGAAAATCGATCCTCGATTGTCACTAAGGAAACCGCTGAACGTTTGGTTCTGTCCACCGTGGAGTACGAGATTGTACTGTCCGCCAGGCGTTAGGCCCTTAATCAACAAATCAATACGACTATTGGGATCGTTTGTAGGACCGAAGATGTAATCCGCCTGCAAGTTTGCGATCGTTGAGTATTCATCACCTTCGTTTGCAGTCCCAGTTCCAGCGATGCCACCACCAATTGTGTAACTGATTGATGTGGCATTCCCCTGAGAGTCAACCAGTGCTTCAGACGAACCGTCGGACGCGATGCCCTGGTTCCAAGTATCTCCAACAGAAGCCAGGACGCCTTGTCCGGTATAGGTCGGTGCGTTGCCAAAATCGACATTGACCGTGGCGGCACTCGCTGACGTAGCCACCATCAAAACGATTGCACACGCGGTTACGTGAATAGGGTCAGAATGGTTGGGCTTCTTCTTCATTAGGTCTCTCCCTCAATTAGGTGAAAAAAGACTGCAGGCAAGAAAAGAAAGGTGTAAATTGCTGCTGCACATCCGCGATTCTAGTTACCGAGTGCAATGTTCGCGTTCAATTCATCATCGGAGTTAGATAACGAACAACTCAGCTCCCGATCTCACAAGCGGTTTCTTAAGTGCCTGTTTCAAAAGGGGATACAAACTTGCGATTGTGGTGCGGTGTGCAGCGATAGATCGCATATGGCTCGTATCGGGAAGGGTCTTGCACAAATTTGTGCCAGTTAGAACGTGTCGCCAATCGAGCCAGTGAATGCCTGGATGCTCACGATAGCCAGAAGCGAGATGACATGGATGGCCACTTACGCAAGGTAAGTCTAAGAAGCGCTTCTAGCCTAGGCTACGAGTCAACTCAGATGTGAGTCGCGAGAGCATCGAACTTCTCGGGGAGTCTTGCCTGTGAAGCGTTTATATACGGTCGAGAAGTACTGACTCGTACTGAAACCAAGCTGCATCGCAATCTCCGTTACAGAAGAATCACTCTGAAGAAGCAATTCGGAAGCCTTTTCAACTCTGTTTCGGACGATGAACTCTGCAATGGGCGTACCCACTTCGCTGCGAAATCTAGCCTGAAATCTTGATAGTGAAAGCCCTGCAAGAGATGCCAGATCTCGAAGACTAATCTCCTGCCCTTCAGAAATGCTGTCCTCGATAACTGCAATCACTTCCTGAATTTCTTCGCTGGGACTGCGCTCAACTGGCGTCGCGCTGCAAGCGATCGTATCAATAAGAAAACGCAGCATCCAATTCTGCAAGTTAACCCTTCGCATCGGATCCAAGGAGTCATCGTACACCGCGATGATGTGGTCCAGCGTGGTCTTGAGTTGGTGCACTCCCCGGAATACTCTCGGGCGTCTCTTTAGCAACGGACCAAGTATCGCGTGCCAATCGGAAGGCGGAAGCGAGAGAAAACGATCTTTTGATTTGGGGACGTTAAGGATGAGCCAATAGAGGACTCCTTTGCTCTCCGGATGATCCCCTGTGCCGTGTAGCTCGCCAGGGTAGGTTACGAACACATCCCCGCTTTCAAGAACATATTCCTGCCCCTCCACTACGTAGACCTGTCGGCCTTTGTCCAAGAGACAGATCTCGATCATTTGATCATGCTTATGCATATCCAGTCCGGGTTGCGAGCTCGAATATCGATAGCGACCGATAACAACCACGTCGTGAAACCCCAATGTACGGAAGTCGAGGACGACGCGTTCCGGGGAGGGATCGATGAGAACTTGGGAAATGTTCATTTTTTCACTGCAGTCGGGAATGAAACGCTTGGCCAAGCTGCGCGCAGCTATCCTAGCAATATGCAGTGCGCAGTCAATGCGGCGCTAATCAGGTAATTCGCACCTGCGAGGAGTTGTTCTTAATTCTACTGCGCGCACCCATGTTTGCCAAACATCCAGCTTGGCATTGCAAGCTCCTAAACTTTCCCGCACTAATTCGCAAGATAAGACACGCACCGCGTGGCTTGAGTGGACAGAAATATGGTCGAACCTGCCAACAATACCCCAGACCTTCTCACGGAAGATCAAGTTTGCGATTTTAATCGTGAAGGCTTCCTCGTTGTAGATACTCTGATTACCCCTGCAGAGTTAGAGGAGATACGACAGGACGTTATTAAGATATTTGAGCAGAGTGCAGGACGTGATGTTGGAGACCAATTCGACCTGGCTGGACCAGACTTGGAGGATCAGCCTCCGGTGCTATCGCAAATTATGTATCCGGCCAAGTATGCGCCGCGACTGCTTGAATCCGAGCTGTTAGTCAGCGCAACCGCGATCGTGAGGCAACTTCTCGGAGGAGGTGCCGAATGCGTCTTTGAGCACGCCATACTAAAGCCAGCTGGGCATGGTGCACCCACGCCTTGGCATCAAGATGCCGCGTACTGGCCGTCGGACGAGATTCACCAAACAGTCTCAATATGGGTTGCTCTTCAGGAAACGACAGTTGAGAACGGATGTCTGCACTACGTGCCTGAATCCCATGCCAATGACGTGTTGTCGCACCAGCCGATAGGAAATGACCCAGCCACACATGGTCTAGAGTTGACACCAGTTGAGATGTTGCATGTACAGAACGCTGTCGCATGCCCACTGCTTCCAGGACAGGCAACTATCCACGGCGGGTACACACTTCATAGTGCAGGACCCAACATCAGCCATAGCGATCGGATCGGGTTAGTGCTATTTGGAAAGTGCTCCTCTAAGCCTCGTACAGTTCGATATGATTTTCCCTGGCAACGGATCCGCAAGACGGCCCGTGCGGCTCGGTCGGACGCAGCGGAAAAAAATAAGAATGGCTAGAACCTAATTCAAGATTGGTTCCTTAGACTAGCAGCACTAGAATGGTTACCGAACAGGCGGTGCAACTAGCCTCCAGGTCCGCATGATAATACTTCTCATTATGAGTATCGGCCATCAGTTACTGTCTCAATGCGACTAGCGACGAAGTCCTACATTTAGTCCTGGGCTGGGTAACGCATACATATGTATTCATTTTCGTCAACGATTGTCATTGTGTTTGCTATTCATGCAACTCTACTCTGCGGGAACGCCAGAGCAGAGTCTTCCACGATAGTTGCGACTTATGATCCAGTGACAGGTTGCGCCACTCTGTCGGAGATTGATCAGTCGATATTGACGTACAACTATCACATCGTTGACGCTCCCAATGGTGTGTTAGCATCTTTGCATCCGGAGAGTCGAAAATTTGCTCAGTCCCGCAGCAACTACATTCATCCACTATATGACCTTGACGGCCAGGTGCTAACGGATGACTGGCCTCGTGCTGACCCCCACCATCGCGGCATCTATTGGGCCTGGCCAGAGGTTGGCTACAAAGGAATGCAAGGAAACCTTCATGCGCTGCAGCGGGTCTTCGCGAGACCGACAGGTACAATTGAAGTTCGCTCTAAAAAAAACTTCGGTGAAATCAAAGCCGAAAACGTGTGGAAATGGGATGACAAGACAGACATTGTCCGTGAAGTCGCGACAATTCGGGCCTATTCGCGTGAGCAAGGCGGACGCTATGTCGACCTAACGTTGTCTTTTGTAGCATTACACGATGATGTGTCGATTGCCCGGCAAGAGCTAGAAAAATACGGGGGAATGAATTTCCGTCAGTCGCCAGTCCATGATATCGAAATCGTGAAGCACATGGATCCTGTAGGCGCTAACCCAAGACGTTCGTGGGCTGATTCGATAGGTGTGAGAGATGCCGGGACCAAGCATCTGAGTGGAATAGCTATTTTCGAAAAGCGAACGAATCCACAGTATCCTGGGCAGTGGGTTGATTATCCAGATCTACCATGGCTGCAACCGACTTTTCCCACTGCGGGGACTCGCTTCATCTTGAAGAAGAATAATCCACTAGTCTTGGAATACCGTCTGTGGATACGCCGTGGTGGGAAATTGAAAGAGGCGGAATATGATCGACACTGGCGTACGTACCAACGCAATGACTATCAATAACGAGTAGTCCCATTGCGAACTAATACTCAAAGACGACCTAAGTAATTCGGGAGAAGACGATGCCAAACTCTAGACAGTCCTCTCGGCGGAAGTTTCTTCAGGCCGCATCGGCCATCACAGCGCCATACTTGGTACCAACCACGGCTCTAGGCGGCCCCAACAAACCTAGCGCCAACGACCGCATTCACCTAGGCCTGATTGGTTGCGGGCCAATGGGACGAGCCAATCTAGACAATTGCGCCCAATATGCAGATGTGGAAGTAACCGGTGCATGCGACGTCTGGGAGAGTCGCCGCGATGCGGTTGTAAACCAGTATCCAACTGCAAAACCGTACCATGACTACCGCGAAATGTTGCAACAAGACGACATCGACGCAGTCATCATTGGTACGCCGCCGCATTGGCATTGTCTGCAGGCGGTTGATGCGTGTGAAGCTGGAAAAGACATTTACCTACAGAAGCCGATGACGCGTCATCTTTCTGAAAGCCTAGTGGTCAAACGGGCCGTCGATAAGCATAACATCATTTGTCAAGTCGGCACGCAGATTCACGCAGGAGACAATTATCGACGTGTCGTTGAATTAGTTCGCTCCGGAAGCCTAGGCAAGATCAGTGTCGCACGAACGTTTAACGTCATGAATCAGGGGCCAACAGGGATTGGAAATCCACCCGACAGAAATCCACCAAGCGAATTGGATTGGGACATGTGGCTCGGCCCTCTTTTGGAGAGACCCTTCAATCCACTAATCGTTAAGAACGCTTTTGAGAACTGCTCGTTCATGGATTCTAGTGGTGGTTGGACTCCGGGTATGGCACCCCATCTCATCGATTTGCCGTTCTGGGCACTCGAACTAGATTTTCCCATGACGACAAGCTGTTCGGGTGGCCGATTCACCATCCAAGATGCCGGGGACGCCCCAGACATGCAGGAAGTACTCTGGCAATTCCCGGGTCTTACATTGACGTGGTCGATGTCTCTGATCAATAGTTTTGGCTTCGACTTTGGTCGGGGTACTCGCTCACGACGCATCGGCATCTACTTTCAGGGAGTTCGCGGTACCGTGTTCTCCGACTACCAAACACACAAAGTTGTTCCTGAGGGCGATTGGATGAAGGACTTTGCAGTGCCAGAGAGGTCAATCCCATCTTCACCTGGTCACGAGCGAGAATGGCTTGACTGCATCAAGAGCCGAAAAAAGCCGAGCTGCAACCCGACGTATCACTACAAGCTGGATGCTGCCATCCACTTGGCCAATCTTTCGATGCAGGTCGGCCGGTCAATACGATTCGATCGAGAAAGCGAATCAATTGTCGGAGATTCATCCGCATCGAAAATCGCAACCCCTGAATATCGGACGCCGTGGAAATTCCCCTCCAGATATCTTGTGGGTTAGTTGTGGATGTTTAGGTAAGAGGAATTCATGATACATGAGTACCACTCAGAAACCATTAGGCGTAGCCATTCACGGTGCGGGGTCGGTCGCACGAGCGCATGCCACTAGTTGGCAAAGATCTCCACATGCGGACATCGTATCGATCAGCAGCCGAAATCGCGAAAGCGCGCACAAGATGGCAGAACAACTCAATATCGATTGTGAGATTCACAACTCACTTGATGAAGTTCTGCAAGAGGAATGCGTGCATATTGTTGATGTGACCGGCCCGAACCACGTCCATGCAGAACAAGGTCTAGCCGTTGCGAAAGCAGGGCGGCATTTACTCATCGAAAAGCCGATGGCAGTAACGACCGAGGAAAATCGCGCTCTGCGCGATGCAATCGCCGAGTCAGGCGTCAAAAGTGTAGTCAGCTTCGTTTTGAGGTGGAATCCTCTGATTGAAAACCTCAGGTCTTTACTGAACAGACGGACAATCGGTGACTTGATTTATGCCGAGGTCGACTACTGGCACGGTATCGGACCCTGGTACTCGGGCTGGGAATGGGCGCGGACAAGAAAGAAGGGTGGTAGTTCGATGCTACTAGCTGGCTGCCACGCCGTGGATGCTCTTAGGTGGCTCGCCAACGACGAAGTAGTTGAGGTCTCCGCCTTCTCAAACAACAAGAAGCGGCTTTATGAATTCGACGCGAACGTTGTAGCGATTCTGAAGTTCAAGAGTGGTATGATCGGCAAGACATCCACTCTCTTCGACTGCGAGATGCCTTACACCTTCAATATCGACCTAATAGGGACTGATGGCGCACTTCGTGACAATCGTCTATGGTCAAAAACACTGCTTCCTCGACAGGCCGACTGGGCGATTCTGCCAACAACGATGCCTGACTCGGGTGATGTGAACCACCATCCATTTGATGCGGAAGTAAATCATTTGGTTGAATGTATTCTTGAAAATCGCGAGTCGCATTGCAGCGTCGCAGACGCCTATCACACCCATAATCTTTGCCTGGCAATTGATCAATCACTCGCTGAAGGCGGAGCAACCGTTAGATTGCAGGCGACGTAGTGTGAGATGTTTGATGGACACTGTTAAGCAACTTGGAAGAATGCAGAATGCCGGCAGCGATTGTCCGCATCGAATCTAGCTACGACTTTGTTCAGAAAGTGTTTCGCTCGGAATCACTTCTTCTAGCAGCTTGAAAACAACGTCGGAGGGGCGGAAGTCCTGTACCGAGAAATCGAAACTCTGTTCACAGCTGTGATCCTTTAATGACATTGAACGCCACTGATCACCGCCGGGCATTCGAGCAGTTTCCACAAGCGGTGGTGATCATCGATGTGAGTTTGCAATCGGCCTGATCTGCCTTGCGATAGAACGATCGCTCGGAGTTTCGATGGGGTTAACCGGAGCGTTCGACCCCGGAGATATTCCGTCCCTCTCAAACATTGGCGCGAATCTATTCAACGCCTCTGGCGCGGCAGTCGAAGTTACGGGACAGAATCTAACGTCGAGTCTCACTTCGAACTTTATCCCTGCCTGCGTCCTTCATTCGCCTAATCGTCGTTGTAGAAAAAGGACCCTCATTGCCACTCACAATACGGCGCAAGAGTAGAGAATCCATGCATGCGGGGCAATGCAAGATTAGAGTGAAAAACCCAATAAAAAGATTGTCGCACGTCAAGTTGAGACAATCACCTCGTGCATGCTAGCTTGTCTGCAACCGACAGTGACTGTCAGGCCGCCAGCAGTCTTGGTCGGCGTAATTCGTGACTGTTTGCACAAGAAGAGTGAGAAGCCCGGTGCTCGCGTCGTTAGGACTAGAAACCGCGATATGCTGCCGAGTAAGGGGAGGTAGTTTCGGAGCGGCCACAAAGTCCGTCGTCCTACTGAGAAGTCTCTACGATTGGCCGACTGAATTGCTGTGCTTGTGCCACGCGTTGTTGTAAGATGGGAGTCGTATCACGAGCAGACGCACAGATAGGCTTGACTAATACTTAGCAACTCTCCCGCTACAACTACAACTCTTCAGTACTCCCTTGGCCTGGCAGCAATGTTGCTGACCGGGATCGTCGCAGATTCCTTGGCTGCGATTGAGGTCGAGACCAAGATTATTACTCTCACCGGCGATGCGGCACCGGATGGTAATGGCACGATTGTCGACCTGGGCGGGCCCGTACTCAATGATATCGGGCAGGTTGCATTTAATGTACGGTACTTCAGCGATCCCCCTTCCAATGGCCCGTTCGGACTGCTAGTGAGTGACGCTGCTGATGGTTTGACGACGATCGCCCGCACAGGCGATAACCCGCCGGACGGCAATGGCCGCTTCCGTAACGTGGGGGGCTTTCCACTGCTGAACAATGCGGGGCAGGTTGCGTTTACCGGCTACTCGAGCCCGTTCATCGGCAGCGACGAAGCCTTGTACCTCAGCAACGGTGCAGGCGAGCTCTTGCAAATCGCCCAAACAGGTGATGCACCTCCCGACGGCACAGGTACCCTTTCAGGCTTTGGGAATCCGAAGCTGAATGAAGGCGGGCAAGTTGCTTTCCGTGTCTTCTACTCTCCGGCCAACGTTACCAACAGCCAAGGTATCATCCGCTCTGATCCGACGGGCGAACTGGTACCGATCTTTCGTACTGGCGGTCCCTCGCCTGATGGGAACGGCACGATGCGGGTTGTCGGCGATCTCTCGCTGAACGATGCTGGCCAGACAGCCTTTCAAAGCTATCTGATCGAGACAGTCGGTGGACAGAGCGACAACGAAGGTCTTTTTCTTGCTGAAGCTGACAAGGACCTTGTGCAATTGGCCCGTGAGGGCGACTCCGTTCCCGGCGGAGTTGGCTTGTTCGGCAGCTTTGGTAACCCGATTCTGAACAATGCCGGCGAGGCCGTTTTTCACAGTTCTCTCACTGACACAACCAACTTCGGTGATAATGAGGGGTTGTTTCGATCCGACAGTCGAGGCAATCTGGTGCAAATTGTCCGTGAGGGTGATGCCGCGCCCGACGGGAATGGTGAGTTCATGGATGTTGGTGGCACGCCGATCACCACGCACAGCGGCAAGAGCCCAGCGATCAATGACGCGGGCCAGGTCGCTCTTGTCGCCGAGTTGAGGGGCACCAGCGACGGGGAGAGCGATAACCAAGGGCTCTACCTTTACGACAACAATCTGGGTTTGACACAACTGGCACGCACGGGCGATCCGTTCCAAGGCAGCAGGATCACCAGCCTGTTTTTTCTGGATGGCACGACGGGCTCTGGCAGCGATTTGGGTACGGAGCGGAGCGCACTGAACGAGAGAGGACAGGTTGCCTACCTGTTTGTGCTCGCTGATGGCCGTGAAGGCATCGCGATTGCTACTATAATCCCCGAGCCGAGTACGTTGCTGCTGGTTCTTCTAACCGCCAGCATCACCATAGGACAATGGCGATTTAGGAGCTAAAACGTCAAGGCCGAGGCAAATAGATCAACGCGTTCTGATGAGTCTATCCTGCGCGCGAACATCAGACTGGGAGTTGCCTGAAAAAGAGGTACGGTTCTAGGTCCTACGCGGAGTTCGGAGAGTAGTCGAATCTGCTACGATCAGATTTCAGTCCATCGATAACTTAGTTGTGGTTAGGAAGCTACGGCAGGCTGCATCACGAATTTGGCAGAAACGATTGATATCCAACGCTGCAAAGGTAAGAATTCCCCGTTTGACTGGCTGTTTTCTCACCGGCAGCCGCAAGCAACCAACTCGCCACAGTGTCAAGTCACGCGAGTTGCTGACGACCCATTCTAAGTTCGGAGAATTTCTCCGCGTTTGGAAACTGCTTCGTAGAATTCTCGCCTGGCAGTGCTTTAGAGATTATCGACATCCAATGGAGGGGGTAAACACGTCGTCAATTTGACCTCAGGCACGAAAGCGGATTTCAAGCTTTGAAGACTCCGTCTGCCTTTACGAACATCTAGTCAATATCGTGGGATAGCCCTAACGAAAGCTCGATGTTCTCCGACTCCGATTTAGGCCGAATGCTGCGATGCATCAACCATTTCGCTGACGCTGGAAACGGTGAAGCCTATTACGCGCTCCGCGCTTCAGAGGTTCGAGCTCGCTCTTCGAGGAGCAATTCAAGAAATCCTCCACGCCCTGGAGCCGCTTCCTTAGCGGTTAGAGCAATTAGTTCCGCAGCTACCCATTCCTCACGACCAGATGCCTGACCGCCAGCCATGAGATATCTGTGGGCCTGTGTAAGGTCTAGATTGGTAGGCTCGTAGCCACCACCAGCGAGAAGATTCCTAATTGCACAGAGAGCAATCTCGGCGGAAAAACTAGGAACCGTTTCTGAGAAATCACGGGCTGCTCGTATCAGCGTCCCAGGTTCTGCAGACTTATCCATCGCGCATTCAATCGCTAGGTCCAAGCAATCCGCATGCTTTGCTGCAGCAAACCATTTTCCTCTGGGAGGATGAGTATCGATTAGATCACTGAGTATTCCTTTTACATCTCGTCCGGGATAGCGACGAGCGATTTGACGGAATGTAGCGAGATGAGTGGAGGCCTGAGTAGATAGCATCGCATAAGAATCGTATGCCTCATCGACTAGGCCTGCATCAATAAGCGTCTGTTCACAGAACGCGGTAATTGCCGGATGATCGTAGCTGGACAAATGGCTACGGCATGATTCTGCGAATTCTATTGCGGCGTCCACTTCGCCCTGTTGAACCAGTGCCTTTGCCCAGAATTTGTCAAACGACCAGAAGCGATATGACTTTAGCGATAGAAGTTCTTGTAAGTCGTCAAACCGCTTTAACGTAAGCAGGCAGGAGAGACAGATGGATTGGCCGTTGACCCAACTTCCATGAGTTTCCTCTTTCGCCCAAGAGTCTGTGACAATCGGAAGAAGTCGGTCTGCCCACTCTGCAGCTAGCTCTTCCTCGCAGCACAATTCTCCCCATCGGTCTTCTACAGGAGCAAGGTAATCGACTCCATCTTCCAGTATTGCCTCATGTAAGCGAGCCAGCCACTTGCGTCGAATCTTGATGTCTACGGGAGCATCGATTGCTAAAGGAATTAAAGCTTCCAATGTGCGGTTAACTGCGTTACCCAATGCTCCGGATGAACCATCAATACCTTGCAAGGACGGCCAGATCCGTTCCATCAAGCTGACGGCTCCGTCTCCACCGATTGCGGCGTCCGTTTTGTAAGCCTTCTTAATCTCAGAAACTGCCTCTTTTAGCCTCTTGGTAGCTAACGTCGTACCTTTCCAACCATATGCGTTGGCGCGGAACCGAGATTTGAACGTCCACTTGTGAGAAGGCATAAAGTAGTTGTCGGGTAGTCAGAATAAGGTTTTGGGCTGCAGCCATTATTGTGTGCCGCTGCGTTGAAAGCTACCAGATCGCGGCTTTCCGTATGCAACCTTGCTACACTTGCCACAATGTTGGGCGCAAGCTTTTGTTCGAATGTTCGGGTTCTTACTCAGTTCATGGCCTACTCTGTTTGCACTAGAAAACTGCCGGTGGACTTCGAATCGAGAAGTCTACGAACTCGCCGCTCTTTACGGCGCCGTACCAAACCCGTACCAAACCCTAGCGATTCGGCGTAATTCATGTAAAATCTGTTAATCGTTAGTGCTGACTTTGTGGAGAATTCCTCGGGAAATAGCTGAATTTCCGTTTTCCCTCTGGGTAGAAACGCGGCCTCCGAAGCCGAAGGTTGCTGGTTCGAATCCAGCCGGGGATACTTTGCCTAAGTCCGATTGGTAGCTGCAATTGCATCCCGTCGATCTGCTCGATCGCGCGATATCAATCCCGGATGCTTTGAGGGTGAAAGCACCCAAAACGCTCGCATAGGTGGATTCCGATGTCGCGCTGCTGGATTCCCGCCTACCAACGCCACAACAGCGGCTGCGCTTACGACCACTATACTAGCCTGCCGAGAACGTCCGCGCGTGGCGTCTAGCTGGTACTGGACCCCGCCGAATCCTCGTGTCATGATAGGCGGAAAGGATCCCACCTTGCGCCCGACCCGATAGCATTGCGATCCTCATGGTGTTGGGATGCGCAGCCTGTTGAGAATCAGCACCTTCTGAATCGAGTTAACGATCTCCGAGATTTCTTGGGACGACCCATGTCGCGTTTATTTCTATTTCTGACGGTATTTGTCCCGTTCTTTGCTCTGACTTTCGGTGTGGCAGTGTCTCATGCAGAGGACGAAGCCAAAGCCCAAGAGCCGACCGACGATATTGAGGAAGCCAACATTCCGCTGGCTGGCCACTCTGAACATGGCGGGGCCTACAACGAAGGACCGCGTCAAAATGCCTATCTGATGGGCGGCACCGGTCAAGTTGATCTCAAGGTAACCACGTCAACGGAGCAGGTACAAGCGTTCTTTGATCAAGGTCTGGGTCAACTCTATGGGTTTTGGTACTACGAAGCCGAACGATCGTTCCGCCGTGTCGTTACTTTGGATCCAGACTGTGCGATGGGATACTGGGGACTCGCTCAAGCGAACATTGAAAACAAAGAACGCGGCGCGGCGTTCATCGCGGAAGCGCACGAAAAGAGAGATCTCGTCAATGAGCACGAACGGATGTATATCGATGCTCTGCACACGTACCTTACGAAAGAGGGCAAAGAAAAAGAACTCCGCACCGGCTACATCAAAGGCCTCGAAAAAATCATCCGTAAGTATCCGGAGGATGTTGAGGCAAAGGCGATGTTGGCGGTTCATCTGTGGCAGAGTTCGCGCGAAGGTCTACCCATCATTAGTCATCAGGCTGTGGATTCGCTGCTAGAGGAAGTCTTCCGAAAAGTTCCCAATCATCCTGCCCATCACTTTCGGATTCATCTGTGGGATCACGAAGAGCCCTCCCAGGCACTAGCGTCTGCCGCCGCATGCGGCCAGGCCGCCCCAACGATCGCCCATATGTGGCATATGCCTGGCCACATCTATTCTCGTCTGCATCGGTATCATGACGCGATATTTCAGCAGGAAGCTTCTGCTCGAGCCGATCATGCACACATGATGCGTGACGGCGTGCTTCCCGATCAGATTCACAATTATGCTCACAACAATGAGTGGCTGATTCGCAACCTGATTCATGTCGGGCGTGCTCGCGACGCGATGAGTTTGGCCAAGAATATGCTCGAACTGCCTCAACATCCGAAATACAACGCCTATTCCAAGGACGAGATGTGCAGCTGCAAGTATGGCCGCCGCCGCCTACTTCAGGTCCACGAGACGTTTGAGATGTGGGACGAACTCGTTGAGGTTAGTCAGTCGGTTTATTTTCCGGCAACCGAAGAACGCGAGCTGCAAATTCCACGACTACGGCTCCTAGGCGTAGCTCATTACCGTCGTGGCGAAGCAGAGAAGTTGGCGCTCTGCATCCGGCAACTGAGCGAGCTTGCAGACGCGATCCGCGAGGAAGCGGCACAGGCAGGGGATGAGGCCGAGCAAGAGCTCCACGAAAAGTGGGCTGAATTGGAAGAGCCGTTGCCCGATGAAAAGGAGGAAGCAGTCAATACTGAAGCCGAAGGCAAAACTGACAAGGCGAGTGATGCCGTAGCTAAGGGTGAAAGTGACGATGGCGTTGATGAAGACTGCGCTGACGACGACTGCGCTGACGGAGTCAAGGAGTCTAAGCCTAGCCCCGAAGAAATGGCCGAGCAGCTCAAGAAGGCTCGCAAACAGGCGGAAGATCGTGCGGGGAAAGGGAAGGACGCTGTCAAACGCGCCATTGCAGAGCTGAAAGGGCTGCAACAGCTCGCGCGCGGTGAAACCGACCAGGCGATCGAACTTTTCGCAGATAGCGATTGTCCAAAGGCAAGACTGGCCGAGTACAACTTCCTATGCGGCGATCATGCCAAAGCGGCGAAGCTCCTTGAACAGACGGTCGAGTCTGGCGAGAACGAGGTTTATCCCCTCGCCAAGCAAGTTGATCTGTTGCGAAGGATGGGCAAGCGCGAAGATGCTGAAGCGGCATTCGAAAAACTACGTCTTGTAGCGGGCGTGGCCGACCTCGACGCCCCCCTGCTCGCCAGACTGAAAAAGTTTGCGGAGGAACTCGGCTACCCGACCGACTGGCGAACGCCACCCGAGCCTCGCGATGATGTCGGAGAACGTCCTGAGCTCGATACGCTTGGTCCAATTCGGTGGGCCCCTTCTGCAGCCAAGCCCTGGTCCTTGTCTGGTCATGCTGGCGCGTCGTTCTCACAGACTGGCAAGTTCGGACGGTCGCTCTCACTGTCAGATTTCGAAGGCAGCCCGGTCGTGGTCATCTTCTACCTCGGCGGGGAGTGTTTGCATTGCGTTGAGCAATTGCACGTGTTTGGGGCGATGCAGCATGAATTCAAGTCAGCTGGCATTTCGCTCGTCGCGATTTCATCTGAGTCAGAAGAGAAGTTGCAGTCCTCAGTTGAAAACTACAACTCGGGTAACGACTTCCCGATTCCGCTGTACGCAAACGAAGACCTCTCGGTATTCAAAGCGTATCGGGCCTTCGACGATTTTGAAAACCTCCCACTCCACGGCACATTCCTGATCGATGCCGACGGATTAGTACGCTGGCTCGACATCAGCTACGAGCCCTTCTCGGATGCAGAGTTCCTGCTGAAAGAATGTCAGCGTTTGCTTGCTTTAGAGGTGAATGGGAAGAAATAGCAGGTCCGCTCGTTGTCCTATCCGCACGAATCGCAGTTCAAGGGTACATGCGTGAAACGAAGTGGACAACACCGCGGCATTCCAATCTACCTAAGCACGTCGCGCCTGCGCTCATTGATGGACTTCGCCGAGGGCAGCGCGAAGTGGCATCGATGGACCTCGTGTGAAGTCCAGGCGTGATTGGATTCGGTGAACCTATTCGAATCCTGCTGTGTCGGGGTTGGAACGTGCAAATAGTTCCCCAAAACAGTCAGCGGAATTGATTCATGGACTTCGACAAAACCGAACGAAATCAAGTCAAACGCGTTCCGCAGCGAGGGCACTATGAGCGAGAGTCGATATTCAAGATTCTCGATGCTGGGTTCTTGTGTCATGTTGGATTCGTAGTTGATGGACAACCGTTCGTCATTCCAACGTTGTATGGAAGAGAGAACGATGCAATCTTCTTGCATGGTTCAGCGGCAAGTCGAATGCTGAATCACCTCAGCGATGGAGTCCCTGTCTGTTTGACAGTCACCCACGTGGATGGCCTTGTACTTGCTCGTTCAGCGTTCCATCACTCGATGAATTACCGTTCGGCCGTCATCTTCGGAACGGCAGTTGAACTGAGTAACGAAGAAAAGGAACACGGACTGGTGGTAATTTCCGAGCAAGTGCTAAAGGGGCGTTGGCAGGAATCTCGCCCGCCAACGCCTCAAGAACTAAAGGCGACATCAGTCCTAAAATTAACCGTCGAAAGTGCGTCAGCGAAGATTCGGAGTGGACCGCCGCATGACGATGAGCAAGATTATGAACTTCCGATCTGGGCGGGCGTCGTCCCAATAGTGCAGAAATTTGGCGAAGCCAAACCCGACGAGGCACTGCCCGCAGATATTCCGATACCGTTTAGTGTTCTGGAATTGCTTGGAAAACCGTGATGGCTCAAATGTCCATCTTCAGCAAGTCAGGGTCTTGGCTGCAATCAACCTCATTTTCAGAATCGACGAATGCCTCACATTCAGTTTCCGGCACTCTTTGTGAAATTACCTTCGGAGTTTTTGCGATTTTGCTGGAACGAGGTATTTTAACTAGAGTGGTGAACATGCTCGCCATATCTGCTAGTATTGAATACGTAACGCCAGCATTGCTACACGCTGGCTTTCGAACCGATTTGTGGTCCAACATCTATGCCTATCATGCGGCGCTCGACGTACCGATTCCTAATTGCCGTGTGTGCCGTTTGGGGTGCTCTAGTTCTGGTCAGCGCTGCTGGTCTAGCACTGCCGGCGATTCGTTCCGGTGGAGTTCAGATTCTAGTCTACTGCACGGGGGTCGTAGGCTTTATCTTGCTTCCTGCAGGCTGCGTTGGACTTTGGCGTGAGAGACTTTGGGGTTTCGCGTGCATCTTAGTTGGGCTAGTACTTGTCATGCTCGTGTATCCAGGAGCGGCCATTATCCATGCCATCTGCATCTTTGTCACAGCCGTTCACTACTTGTCTCGTAGAAACGACGCCTGCGCAACCGTAGGGAGAGACGCTTCGGCCACTTCAGCCCGGGTTTGAAAAACTGCTTCAGACTCACCGACTGTGGCAGGAATCTCGAAATCGCGTTTCGCCACTCGTTGCAGCTTGCCGACGCTGGAATCTGCTAGCTTCTATCTAAGCAAACCGGGGAGCCTCTCTCCCACGATGCGCAGCACTTAGTCGGCTCAACTTGTTCGAAGGCAGCGATTCTGATCAGTGCCGCAGGGTGGTCAAGAATCGTTGCTGAAAACTCTTCGCCAACTTGGTAGATTAGGGCTACTTAACAAGTGCTGGTTGTGACTGCGCGATATCGCCGCGCACCAATTTGTGTATTGCGATCTGTGTGACAAGCGGTTGAACTGTGCGGCATTTATGAGACATTCTAGCGTCTGCGACGATAGCCGCTGCAGGATAGGAAATCCAATGACACAATCCTTCGCCACCTTCCAACCCGTCTGGTCGACCGTCTTCGGTATCCACGCACCGCTGTTTTGCGCATGCCTGGCAATCGTAGCTTTCTCCACACCGACCAACGCCGACCAGTGGCCGCAGTTTCGCGGGCCCAACGCAAGTGGCATTGCGACGCATCAGAACCTTCCCGACGCGTGGGACGTGGAAGCGAAGGAGAACATTCGTTGGAAAACACCCATTCCAGGTCTCGGGCATGCGTCTCCCATCGTGTCAGGCGGCCGTGTGTTCATCGTGACGGCGGACAATGGTGAAGCAGACCCGGAGTTACGACTTGGCTTGTACGGCAATATTGCGTCGGTCGAAGACGACCGAGAACACGAGTGGAAGCTGCTATGCCTCTCGCAAGTCAATGGCGAGGTCTTGTGGGAACGAACGCTGCATCGAGGCGTCCCGGCCATCAAGAGGCATTCCAAAGCCTCGCATGCCAACTCCACGCCGGTGACCGACGGCGAGCGTATCGTCGTCTGCCTTGGCTCGGAAGGCCTGCACTGCCTTGATTTTTCAGGCAACTTGTTGTGGAAGCAAGATCTTGGCGTACTGGATGCTGGGTACTTCGCCGCGCCTGCGGCCCAATGGGAGTTTGGCGCTTCGCCAATCATCCACGAGAGAATGGTCGTCTTGCAGTGCGACGTGCAGGAGAACTCACGCTTGGTCGCCTTCGATCTTGGCGATGGCCGCGAGCTGTGGCGTACGTCGCGAGACGATGTGCCTACCTGGAGCACGCCCACGATCGTGACCGGTCCTTCGCGGACAGAACTGGTCGTCAATGGGTATAAGCACGCGGGAGGGTACGATCCAGCCGACGGCACACCGCTGTGGGAAATCAGCGGTGGCGGCGATATCCCGGTGCCTACCCCGCTGTTTGCAAACGGATTGATTTATTTCAGCAGTGCACATGGTTCGAACCGTCCGCTCTTTGCGGTCCGGCCTGGGGCGACGGGAGATCTTACACCAACCAACGAAACGGAACACGACGAAGCTCTCGCTTGGCACGAGGAGAAGGAAGGAATCTATTTGCAGACGCCGCTCGTGTACGACGATCGCCTTTATGCGTGTCGCAACAACGGCCTGTTGAGCTGTTACGATGCGCTAACCGGCGAGCGACTTTATCGAAAACGCCTTGGAAGCGGCAAGTCTGGCTTCACGGCATCGCCCGTCGCCGCGGATGGCAAACTCTATTTCACCCGTGAAGATGGGACCGTGTACACCGTGGAGCACGGTTCGAAATACAATCTCCTCGCTACGAACGAAATGACCGAATCGTGCATGGCCACACCAGCAATCGCCGACGGACTCCTCGTCGTACGCACGACCAAGCACGTTTACGCGATCGGTTATCACTCTGTCGAGTTGGCGGTCAACAACGGACCTGACACTCAGACTCGAAACCATGTGAGCGGAGTTCGCCAATGCGATCCGAATTCTCCCGAATGCAAATGCTGTCAGCGGAAATGTGCTGGTAAGCGGAATTGCTGCCAGAAAAAGCGGCGCATGAAACGGCATCGCTAAGAGTAGAGGAACGCGGGCGGTAAAGCCGCCTACTGGTCGCACATGCGGGCGCCATGCCGCAGCGCGGCCAGCTTGTCTGGCCATGTGGGTATGAACTCATGAGCGATGTAGCCGTCGTAGCCCGTGTCCAGGATCGCGCGGATGATCGCTGGGTAGTACAGCTCTTGAGACTCATCGAGTTCGCACCGGCCGGGGTTGCCGGCAGTATGGACGTGCGAGATGAATTGCTTGTGCTCACGGAATCGCCGAATCACATCACCGTTCATGATCTGCACGTGATAGACATCGAACAACAGCTTCATACGGGGTGAGTCGACGGCTTGGATCATGTCGATGCACAAGTCGATGTCGTTGCCAAAGTAACCAGGGTGGCCTTTCATTGGATGGGAGTCGTCGCGAGTATTGAGCATTTCCAGGACGATGTTGATGCCCTTTTCCTCAGCGTATCCGCAGACCGATTTCCAGCAATCAATACAATTCTGTTTTGCTTGCTCGTCGGAGACTCCTCTTTCCCGCATGCCAGTAAATGCGATAACTCCCGGGCTATTCCACTCCACGGCGAGATCGATCCCGGCGCGCAGCTGCTCGGCGCAGAACGCGTGATTCTCGCGACTGACCGGTCCACGCGCGAACGGATGGCTTTTGCAGAGGGAAACACCGAGCCCATGTTGCTTCATCAGTGGATAGTACTTTTCGTCGATGCCT
The DNA here is from genome assembly GCA_965228965.1 of Bythopirellula sp. Classification (GTDB taxonomy): domain Bacteria; phylum Planctomycetota; class Planctomycetia; order Pirellulales; family Lacipirellulaceae; genus Bythopirellula. The sequence goes on along the minus strand of OZ245849.1, from coordinate 897,917 downwards.
TCCATGGCCAGCAGACCCATCTCAGCACAGGCAGGGATTAACTGCTCCGGTCGCATCGGCTGGAAGCACCACGCCATGACGGATTGACGAGCGCGGCCTTTGCTGATTTTGAAATCTTGGCCGGGTGCTTCTGTTGTGGCGTCGACGGTAGCGGGCTCGGCTGCGCACAAGTTCGAACTCAACAGAGTCAAACCCGCGCCGCCGCCGATCGATCTTCTTAGCCAGCGACGCCGATTCAAGACCGAGTTGTTGCCTAGTTTGTTTAAGTCGTTCATTGTCACTACTTCTGACCTGAGTAAGGATTGCTGCTATTGTTATCGGGGGCCTGCGGCCACGGGGTTTTGCCTTCCGGCCAACTCTGTGGTTGCTTCGTCCGTGCTAAATCAACCGCTTCGACAAGCCAGGCCGGAGGCGATTTGTTCTCTTCGAGTCCATACACATACGGCAATGCTGGCGTCATGAGGAGTGGTTTGTCTCCCAGCGGCGGCCGCTCCTGGCCGACCTCGACTAATCGCTGACGTAGGCGTTGCACAAGGTCTGGATGCTGGGCCGCAACATTGGTGGTTTCACTTGGATCGCGAACGATATCGAACAGCTGATCTCCCATGAGTTTGAAGTCGCCACTGCGGATGGTTGGGATGCGCACACTGCCGGACACCTCGAAAATAATCTCGGATCTGGGGCTAGGAGCGTCGTTGAATAACGTGTTGGTCATGTCCAGACTATCGAGAGGCCTTTCCTGCTCTAGCTTTCCGCCGGCAAGATTCACGCACGTCGCGAAAAGATCGGTAACATGCATCATGGCATCTGTTGAGCCGCCGGCCTGGAGCTTCTCAGGCCAACGCATAATACAGGGGACTCGTACTCCTCCCTCGTAGGTCGTGTTCTTCGTGCCGCGAAACGGTCGATTGCTCTCCTCGGTCAATCCACCGTTGTCGTTGGTGCAAATCAACAGCGTGTTGTCGTCGAACCCGTGTTCTCGAATCGCTGCAACGATGCGACCAACGGCCTCATCGTAGCACTTGAGCGCCGCTTCGCGGGCAGTGAATCGGTCCGTATGACGGGGCACGACATCGATCGGCCCATGGACGGCATTGAATGGCACGTAGATGAAGAACGGTTTGTCGTCCGTCTGGGTGGCGATCACGCGTTCAAACTCCGCTGCAATCAAATCGGTCGCATAGCCTTCCTCGCGGAGGGGAGTCTCGTTGCGGTGCCAATCGTACACGTGAAACGGTGCTGGGGCGTTGTGTGGAATCATATACGTGTTGTAATCGATTCCCCACGCGTAGTGCCCATACTGATGCATGAAGCCCTGCTGCATCGGCAAGTGTTCCTTGAGCCACTCGCCACAATGCCACTTGCCGATGATCGACGTGAAGTAGCCGGTCTCCCGCAGCGCTTCGGCAATCGTCCTTTCTTGAGTGTCGAGTGCGTGGATGCGGCGTGTCGCTTCCCCTTCTTCGTTGGTTGCCAACGTTAGCCCAAGTCGTTTCAGGTAGGTCGGTTTTCCGAAGTCCTCAGAACGCCAGTCGCTCCACGTTCGAAACGCATACCGTCCGGTCAGCAGCGCCGCCCGCGTCGGTGCGCACACGCTGTGCGTATAGAACTGCTTGAGCAGCAGGCCCGTTTCAGCGAGCCGATCCATGTTTGGCGTGAGCTCGCGATTGCCACCGTTGAAGCCTGGTTGGCCATATCCCATATCGTCCGACATGATCAGCACGATATTCGGCCGACTTCCGGAAACCTCCGCTGCATTCACCCTTGCAGGAGTAAATTGCACGCCAACAACAACGAAGAGTACGACCAAATACACAAAGTTTGATTGAGATATTCGCATATCAACCCGCCGAGGACTAGGAGTGGGAGCTTTGTGCTAGTTTAGGTTGTCACGTCGAAAGATACCAGCTTGCCAATTCGAACAGCCTATCGCGCTGTCAAATTTCAGTGGCAAATACCGTGAACTTTGACATCCAGCTCTGGAGGCGATACAACGCATGTGATTCGTCCCAGGTGAACCACCATCCGATTGGAATCAACCATGTTTACGCGCAGTGTCTTATTGACGTCAGTCACGATCTTCGCCGTCTATGCGCCGCGTCTCGCAAACGCCGAAGCGGTGGAAATCCTGCGTGACCCGTGGGGTATTCCTCATGTGTTCTCCGAGACCGACGCGGGGGCGTTCTACGGACTCGGCTATGCCACCGCTCATGACCGAGCATTTCAAATGACCTACTCGCTGCGAATTGTACAAGGGCGGTTGGCGGAGGTCCTCGGCGAAGTCAAGATGCTCACGCGCAACGACACGTCCATTGATCATGACCGCAAGATGCGCACTTTCGGATTCCATCGCGCCGCACAACGGACGGCCGCCAATCTCGATGTCGAGACCAAGGCGCTGCTCGACGCGTATTGTCGCGGAGTGAATGACTGGTTTGCTGAGCACACGGACAACCCGCCAGCGTTGTTTGCCCAGACCGGCCTGACGGTCGAACCTTGGACGCCTGCCGACTGTCTGGCGTCGTGGTGGCACATTGGGCAGTTTTTCGCGACCGACGGCACCCGCGACCTAATCGCTAGTCGCCCCAAACGACGAAGATTTGCCGAGCCCCGTGACCTAACACGAATGCCACCCGACGACGGGCCGGCAGTCGTCAAACGCGGCGACGTCGACGAGGACTGGATGGCACGTGTCAGAAACTATGCAAACGACAACGGTCTGGCCGGCACTGATTCGGGTGAAGTGGGACCGAAGTTCAGCCACGCTTGGGTGGTGGGAGGCAAGAAAACCACGACGGGCTCCGCCGTCCTGGTGAGTGATCCGCAAACTCCTGTTCGCAATCCATCGTTGTTCTACGAGTATCACATCCAGGGTAAGACCTTCAACGCCCGGGGGATGGGAGTGGCTGGGAGTCCGATCATTCTGATTGGCTTTACGGATCGTGTGGCGTGGGGCATGACCGCCTTGGGCGCTGATCAGGCCGATTTGTTTCAGCTCGATATCGACAGTGCTCGCCCCAATCACTACCGGCTCGATGGCGAATGGAAACCGATGACGGTTCATCGCGAGGTGATCAAAGTGAAAGGGAGCGACCCGATAGAATACACGGTTCGCGAAACCGAGTTCGGTCCGGTGGCGACCGAGTTTTGCTACGCCCGTCCTGCCGACGGTGACGTGGCGCTCAAACGTGTGCCAATGTGCGAAACGGATCACGACACAATTCAAGGTGCGCTCGGAATGCTCCGCGCGCAGACCGCGCTTGACTTCGATGCGGCGCTGAAAGGTTGGCGTTTCCCAACCGCCAACGTCGTGTATGGTGATCACGCCGGTGACATCGGCTACCGCGTCGTGGGTGCGTTGCCGCTACGGTCATCGAAGGACGACTCGCACGGCCGGCGCGCTTTCAAGGCACGCAGCGTGACAGACGATTGGCGCGAGATGTTGCCCCACGACGTGAAACCGGCGGTCATGAATCCCGCCAGCGGCTTCCTGTACAGCGGCAATCACCGCCCCATCGAGTCTTGGTATCCGATCCCGATTGGCACGATGACCGGATCCGGGGGCGATACCGTTCGTTCGTGGCGCTTGCGTGAGCGACTTGAGGCTAAGGAGATGTTCACACCTGAGGACGTTCGCGAGATTCACTACGACATGGTGAACCCCGCCCGCCGCGACATAGTACGACTGGCATTGCACATTCGCAAAACGCAGCCCGATGCCTTGTCGGCAGAGGCAGCGCGAGCGCTAGAAGAGCTTGAACCATGGTTGGCTGCCGGAGCGTCGATGTCGCTCGCTAAGCCCGGGTCGGCGCTAGCAATGGAACTCAACACCTTCTTTCGCTTCGTTAGCACCGAGCTCGCGTTCAAGTACGGCGGCGGGGAATCGGGGCTCGTCTATTTCTTGAAAAGTGCTACGCAGCGTTTGGCTGACACGCCAGATGTTAAGCTCAATCAGCGTGAACTTAAGTTCGTTGACTCGGCGCTTGCTTCGGCCTGGCGAACATGCACTGAGAAGTACGGCCGCCAGCCCGACGAGTGGCAAGGGCAAGCCCGCGAAGCGGTCACAGCCAGACAGCTCGGTTACTACGAAAGCCTCGACAGGTTTCCCGCCTTAGACGCCCGGCAATCGCTCAATCTACCACCACTTGAGGATGTCGACGGGGGCACGATCGCCTGTCAGACTGCCCAATCCTACACACAATGGGTGCCTCTGCATGACCCCGACATGTCGCAAACGATCTTACCGATTGGTCAATCGGAACGTCCCGACGACATGTCGAGGACGAGCACTTTGCAGCTGTGGAGCGAGGGAAAACTACATCCAGCCCCGCTGTCACGCGCGAAGGTCGAAGCACTGGGAGTGACAACCCAGACGCTCAATTTCGATTAGCGCTCAGCTCGGCTCTGGCACGAGCCGACACTCAGCACGTACGCACAAGGAATTGCCATCTTCACGGGCGAGTGTCGGTCGCGGTTGAGCATCTCTGACTGGATGATAGCTTTGTTAAGGCCGCCCAACCTCGAGCTGCTACTTCAGCTCTGCTAATGCGACGTTCCCAGCACCTGTTTTCGCAACAAGCTTAGGACCGCCTCCGTTCATATCATGAATGAGGTGCGCGTTGAGCTTCTTTCCGTCGCCAGTTGAGAAAGGTGAATCAATTCGCCCCAGACTCGTTTTGCAATCGAGGGAAAGCTTGAGCCCCTTGGCTAAGCTGACGTGGACGTTCCCGGCACCTGTGGAAATCATGCAATTGGCTTCAGGTTGCTTCGTGATGTTCACCGCGACGTTGCCGCCACCGGTGGTCGCGACAATCGTTCCCTGAACTTCATCGACGTGAACGTTGCCGCCGGAAGTCGTCGCTTCGACGGAACCCTGTGCCTCGCCGACGGAGATGTTGCCGCCGGAAGTCTTCACTTTGACGTCCCCAGTCGTGTTGCCAACTTGTATGTTTCCACCGCTCGTCTCAGCGGACACAGCCCCTTTGACATCCTTGAGCGAGACGTTGCCGCCCGCAGTCTTCAACTTCACGTTGCCGGCAAGTTCCGCCGCACTAACGTTACCGCCCGCCGTCAGTGCTTCGAGATTAATCGTCTCGGGCAGCTTCACGATGAAATTGACGTTATAGATTTTGTGACGATCTTCCGATTTCTTGAGAGCTTCGTCCATCTTTGCTTCGACGACTAACTTGGAGTCCCGCACAGCGCCGGCTACGCGATGCTGCTCGGCAATCCGTTTCGCCTCAGCCTCGTCTTCGATCTTAAACCTGCGGACAACTTCGACCAGTACCTCGGGTTCTGCATGCGTCGAGAATTGAAGATTCCCCGCGTCGACACGAATGTCCAGCGCCGAGAGCGAATCGGCAGCGAAGCTCATCACTTCGCGCATCTCGAGTTTCGCCTCATTGTGGCCCTTAGCCTTGGCAATGACGGCCTGCCCAGAATCCAATCGGTTGATTGTAATCTCACCTTGTGACGGCTTGTCGCTTTGCACTTGGAGGGCGGCGACGGCTAGCAAAGCGCCGAGGACGGTTGTGGCGACGGGCATAATGAATCTCCTTAGTGTTGATGTTGCTATTGGTTGCGCAGCGGGTTTTGGCAGCCACTCACGTGGCGGTGCGACGACTGTGGAGGGGCTTTGCATGTGCGCGATTTCAGCTTCCAAAATCTCGGCGACCTCGCTGGCCGATTTGAAACGAGCTTCTGGATGCTTTTGCATCAGCCGGTCAATCAAGCCTGCAAGCCAGCTCGGGATATCAGGATTCATCTCGCGGACGTCGCGTGGCGTCGTCTCGCAGACTTTGCGCAACATGCCCATGAGTGTGTCGGAGCGGAATGGCGCGCGGCCGACGCACATCGCGTACAGCACGCTGCCCAAACTGAAGAGGTCGGAACGTTGGTCGGCGGTGACTCCCTGGCACTGTTCGGGTGACATGTATTGGGGTGTGCCGGTTACCGCACTGCTGTGCGTGGTCGCTTCATCGACGACACGCGCAAGACCAAAATCGGAAACCAGCGCGCGATCGACGGCGCGTTCCAGCAAAATGTTGGCGGGCTTAACATCACGGTGGATGATGCCCTGTGCGTGTGCCGCCGCGAGACCGCGGGCGATTTGAGCAGCCAGGCGAGCAATTTCCAGCGGCTCCAGGGGACCGTGTTCGTGCAAACGACGCTGCAGCGACTGTCCGTCGACGTAGTGCATGGCGATGTAAGGGTGCCCATTGTGCGCGTCGACGGCGTAGATGGGTACGACATTCTCATGCGAAATCGCCGCGACCGCGCGCGACTCGCGCTCGAAGCGACGACGTGCCAGCACACTGCTGGCGAGTGCCGGCAGCAGCGTCTTGATCGCGACAAACCGATGCAGTCGCGCGTCGAAGGCCTTCAGCACGATTCCCGCTCCACCGACGCCGATCAGACCCACGACTTCGTAACTGCCGATGCGACCGAATTTGGTGGGGTCGTCGGTCGGACCGATCCATTGTTCCAGATGCGCGATCGCCGTGGCGGTGAGCTGACGGTCGTCCTGCGCCCGCGCGGCAATGCTGAGGGTCGATGGGTTCCAGGAAGATTCCAATTCGGCGAGTGAACTTTCGGCCTCCCGCCACCATTGGCGATCTCCGACGCGCTCTCGCATACGCGAGCAGCAGTCGTCGCACGAATCCAGATGGTGCTGGGCCGACGCTTCTTCGTTTTCGGTTAGCTCGCCCTCAACGAGTGCGTCGAGCAGCCCGTCGCTCAGGCATTGATTGGCGGTCTTCATGATTCAATCCATCTCCAGCTGCTGTGCGAACTCATGTTCAAAGCGTTCAATCTCCGCACGAATTCGTCGCAGGACGCGGCACTTGGCGACGTACACCGAGGATCTTGAAAGGCCCAAGTCACTGGCAATCTGTTCAGGCGTCTTCGACAGAACCATCCCTTGCCAGAAGGCGTCCCAGGTCTGTGGTGCGAAACGATCACGCACTCGCAAGGCGGCCCAGTGAAAGAGTGCTTTGCGATACTCGAATAGAAACAAGGATTGCTCTTCTTCTGACGGAACTTCAGCCTCCGCGAGCCACGATCCACCGCTATCTGCTAATGGACTAGCTCCCCTTTCGGTTTCATTCCAACTCTTTGCCGCCAGGTTGCGTGTGACGCGAAACAGCCAGGCACCGAAGCTGCCGCCCGCCGAGGCGTCCCACGTGCGAGACTTCACCATGACCGCTTCGAGCACTTGCTGGGTGACGTTCTCGGCATCTGCCGGTTGCAACCCGCGACTGCATGCGTAGCGATAGATCACCTGCTCGTAGATCTCCAGAAACTCATTCCAGGCTTTGCCGTTGCCCGTATCGGCCAAGCGCGCCACCAGCGAATGCCGAGTTTTAGGCAGTTGATTCAAATCAGGCTCCAAGTTGGTACGTCAAGGGCGCGGGATGCAGCACAGGCCTCTAGTAGAATACTTCGAGCCGACGCCCATTTCTTACGCGTCTGCCGGGAAATTTATGGCATTTTTCCGACGGCAAGACGCGCCGCGTCGCCCGACTCCGATTGTCAACATCGGCTAACTCAACGCGAGCATTATTTCTGGCCGCCCCTCCCGTGGGTTAGGCGGGATCAGCGGTAGGCTTGGTTGTGCGGCATTATTGATCCCGATGGGATCGCGGCTTAGCCGCGGAAGCTCCCGGCAAACGCCGCAAAACCAGTTCTGCACAGCGAAGCCAGCGCTTATTTTGTCAAGCAAAACGGTGTGCCACACCCCTTGTTTTCCCGCGTCCGGCCGCCAATAAGCGCAAGCAAAACTCCAGGCAACCGCCCGGATCGCAACCGCTCAGCGCACGCTCCTGCCCGCGCGAAACTCCACCGCTAGCGCTTCATTGTAGAGTTCCCCACAGTCGATTCCACGACGATTATTGGCCACCGGCCATCGCACGCCATTGCAAGCAACCGTCGGTTCGGCTCACCAGCAGGGATCACTGTGGGGGGACTCTGCCATCACATTCCACGTGAGATGGTTCACTCCTCCGCTGGAATCTCAGAATGGGATTTGCCTGAAAGGATGTGCACTTCAGATTTCTCTTGAAACCAAGTTCACGCTGCCAAGGACAATGATGTCGAGGCAGTATCGGAATCGGCGTTAGAGCCCAACTCGCGTCGCAAGAGTTCTGCTTTAGCGTGTCGTTTTGCCGACTCAAAAGGGCATGTACAATCATTCCAATAACAAATGCCCCAAAGTTCTTGAGCACACGAAATGACTATGACATTAGAACTGTCTATACCAATAGACTACGAATGGCTCGACCCTTGGTTACCAATCACTAGCGAACGCATTGTCCTTGAGTTTGGACATATCCTAAGCGAGTTCTCTGGCGAAACTGTGGCATTAAATCTCAGTGATGAGCTGCAGCGGGAGACATGCACTAAGCACCCACTCCATGGTTGCTCAACGAGGGCAGTAGCCTACTGCCGTACTGACCCAAATGAGGTGCTTTATTTGACAGACCACAAGGACTATCCGCTTGCATGTGTCCACCTGACATGGGAACGTGAACGCCAAGAGTCTTTCCCGCACTTTGATGGGTATTCGAGTCTTAACTTGTGGACGGCTCAAATGAAGCGTGAGCACAAAGGCCTCAACCCTTAAAAAATCGAGAGGATTTACTGTTGGCTGCAGACCCTTGGTTCGAACTTTGTGAGCATCACACCTTTACTGGTTCTACTTCGTGGCGGCTTAAGGGCGGGCACATTCGTTTTCGAGGACGGGACGGTTCTGAGAATCCACTTCCAGCCATGCCACCTGTGTCGGCTCCAAACGAAAGCATCGCAGCCTTTGTTGCTTCACTTGATTTTCTCGATGTTTGGAATTGGCGATCAGACTATGACCCAAGTGACTGTGGGTATGCTGTGATGGACGGAATGTCTTGGACATTCAAGGGGCTGATTGGTGGCCGTGAAATCAATTCAGGTGGGGATAATGCATACCCATCTTTTCGAGACGTAACCGACTCATCACTGAAACCGGAGCGATATTCATTCTTGGTCTTCGCATTTTTCCGGTCGTTTGGCATCCAACCACCAAGAGAGCTGTTTTCTCAACATTAGGGAGCGAGTCCCGCACGTACTGATAGTATGCCACGTCTATCATACGTACAGTCCGACGAACATTTGGCCGGAACATCGTGACCTCAGAGTCCAGTTCTTTCACACAGTCGAGATGTATCGAATCTACAGAAATGCCGCGTTTCCCAGGCTTGGATTCAAGCAGATTCCACCAGCGGTGGGACTCGCCGACGTTGGATTCTGCGAGTTGCCTGGGTCCCTCAGCGTTTCACGCTTGGCAATTTAGTTTCAATTCTGCCACGCTGGAAACTTACTTCCGATTCTTAGTCCTGGCGACCACTTCTTTCTTATACGGAGCTGCAAATCCACGGCTACTTAGAAAACGACGCAACGCCCCGTAGCCGTAGTGGTGTGTCATTCCGTAGTCGCGAACGATTAGGTACTCGTACCATTTCTCGACATCTGTTCCGAAATCCTCTCCCGTCATCCGACACAGATGCTTATGACCAGCTTCCCTACTCTCGCGAATCTGCTCTTCGGTGGGGTCGTAAACTCGCGTGAATCCTTCAACTACCAAGCCAGCTAGTTGCATCAAGTAAAGTTGAGATGGGACAGGCTTCCCGACGCCTCGTATCGTCATGACAGATACTCCGTAGGAAACTGCACATAGATGCCACCTGGCATTGTACAGTGTCATGAACTGCAAGCACCTAAGCAAGGCTTCGTCGGTTTGTGCAGTTTTTTCGGAATCGAGTTTCCAGCGGAGGTGGGACTCGCCGATTTCGGAATCTGCAAGTTGCCAAGTGTGCTAGGCGCTTGACGTAGGCAAATTCCTCAGCGGGGTGCGCAGCCAAAGCTCACGATTGATCGCGCGCCGACCTGCCCTGGGACAGCTCGCGTAGCCTCTGGTGACTTCTTCAGACTGGTAGGCTAGCGCCAGACGCTGGTACCCGGTGCGGCTCTCCCAGCGATGGGAAGCCAAAACGGTATATACCGTTTTGCGCTTCTGGGAAACGCCGCACTCGCGAACACCGCGAGGTAACAGAAACTACTTGTTCGGCAGGGTTTTCTTGGAGTGGAGCGAATGGGACTCGAACCCACGACCTCTGCATTGCGAACGCAGCGCTCTCCCAGCTGAGCTACCGCCCCAAAGACAAGAGTTGATTCTAGGGGCGGGGCAGTCGAGTGTCTAGGTTAGCAAACTCTCGGTTTGGGAATGACGAAATACCCAATGACGAAGCGCTCGGGCGGCTTCGCTATTCTTGCTGCGCCATTTCGCCTCAGCGTGGCGATTGTTTGGTGTCGGAAAGGAATGGGCGCAGTTCGTCGACGAAGTCGCCCGCGTCGGCGAATTGGCGGTAAACGCTGGCAAAGCGAACGAACGCGACTTCGTCAAGGTCGCGGAGATGGTCCATAACCAGTTCCCCCAGGCGCCGACTGTCGATCTCGGATTCGAAGGACGAATAGACGTCGTTTTCGATCGCCGCTACCGTGCGCTCGATATCGCGATCACCGATGGGCCGCTTCCAACAAGCACGTTCCAGGCCCGACTTGATTTTGTCGCGCGAAAACGGGACGCGCGAGCCGTCCTTCTTAACGACCTTGATGGCCGATTCTTCGATACGCTCGTAGGTCGTGTAACGCCGCTTGCACTTCAGGCACTCCCGACGTCGGCGAATGGCGAAGCCATCCTGACTGGCGCGGGAATCGATGACGCGGTCGTTATCCATACGACAAAAGGGACATTTCATGGGAATACTATACACCAGGATGACAATCCGTAAAGCATCTGCGAATCAAGCTCTTGCAGAGACGCAGTTTTGCGGAAATATTTGTTCATGCGTGACGAATAAGCTGCTGAAACTAGGTAACCTTGAATCGTCCAACCGCTAGTTTCAGCGCCGAAGAAAACGAATTGCGATTGCTTGGCGAATAGAAAGAGAAGACCGACTATGATCTGCGCGCAGTGTGGTATCGAAGTACCTGAAGAGGCTGTGTTCTGCTATCAGTGCGGCTACCGATTGGCAGGCAACGGCGATAGCCAAGACGCGCGCACGAGACTACAGAACGCGATCTCCGACCGCGGTGAGGACCCTCCCGAAGACGAACAGTGGCAGGGACAGTTCTCCCAGCGGGCCATGATCGGCGCTTGGATCGGAGCCGGATTATTCTCCATCGTATTGCTCGTAATCGCCGGAATGAGCGGTTTTTCGGCCAGCGGCTGGGGAATCAGTGTAGCCGTGATCGCATGCGTCTGGATCGGACTGTTGGTGCGGCTGTTCTATCGCCAACTCGCCGAGCACTACTATCTGACTAATCGACGGTTTATCCACGAGCGTGGCCTGTTGTGGCGCGTGATTGATCGCATCGAAGCGATCGACATCGACGACGTCTCGTACCAGCAGGGTCCCATCGAGCGCATCATGGGCGTGGGCACGATCCAGATTCGCTCAAGCGACACTTCGCACCCAGAAATGGAGTTGCTGGGTATTGAGAACGTCAAAGAGGTCGCCGAGATGATCGACGAAGTGCGACGGCAAGAACGTCACAAGCGGGGGCTGCACATCGAAGCCGTGTAACGGCTATTTCGCCTCAGTCCATTCGCGGCGTTGCCGCGAGCTGGGAATGTTCATCGCCTTGCGGTACTTGGTAACCGTGCGCCGGGCGACCGTGATGCCGTGCTTGGCGAGCTCCGAGACGAGAGCATCGTCGCTAAGCGGCTTGTTCTTGTCTTCGTTATCGACGATTTCCTGCAGCTTGAGCCGCACTTTGTCCCAGGCGACCTCTTCGCCATCAGCGCCCGTCGTGCCGCCCACGAAGAACCGCTTCAGCGGAAAAATCCCGCGTGGCGTCTGCATCCACTTATCATCCACGGCGCGGCTGACCGTCGTGACGTGCACCTTCACCTTATCGGCGATCTGCTGCATCTTGAGTGGTTCGATGTACTCGGGACCGTGATCCAGAAACTTCGTTTGATGATCAACGATTGCCTGCGCGACCTTGGTGAGCGTGCTCCGACGCTGTTCAATCGCTTCGATAATCCACTGTGCGGAATTGATCTTTCGTTTGATGTAGTCGCGCGTCTCGGCGTTGGTCGAGGGATCTTGCAGCAGCTTGCGGTGGTAGTTGCTGATGTAGAGCGAAGGTAGCTGACCATCTTCCAGACGTACTTCGTACCCACCCCCTTCCGTCGATCGATAAACACGTCGGGCGTGACACTTGGTGCGAAATTTTCGTTGAATTCCGAGCCCGGCTTGGGCTTGAGCGTGCGCAAGTCTTCCCACGCTTCCTTGATTGTCTCGAGCGAAAAGCCGGTCTTCTTCGAGATCAGCGGGAGTCGATTGTTCTCGAGGTCTTCCAAGTGATTCTCGATCAGCACTTGCAGTTCTTCGTAGAACAACAGACCAGGCGTAAGCTGCAGCAACAGGCACTCTTTCAGGTTGCGTGCGCCGACGCCGGGTGGGTCGAGTCGTTGGACGATCGAGAGCGCTTCTTGGGCTAACTTCAGTTGCTCGGCGTGCCACGCGTCGGCGTTGCCATTGAGGTCTGGTGGTGGTTGCGGGATGAGATCCTGCAGGGGCGTTTCCAGGTAGCCGTTGCTGTCGAGATTGTAGATGATGCGTTCGCACAGGCGGCGGAGGTCGTCGCTGAGGTCGTACCAACTGAGCTGATGCTGCAAGTAGTCCAGCAGCGACTCGGGACGCGAGACCATGTTGGCCATCGCATCGTGGCGACGATCGGCTTCCGCTTCCATCTGACCGCGCGACGGTCGGCTGCGCTCTTCGTAGTCGTCGGGAAGATTGTCGGCCATGTTCATCAGCCGCTCAAAATCTTCCTCGTTGTTGGTGTCGTCCTGAACGACCAACTCCCGCTCCGACTCACTAGGCGCGTCGGGGCTGTCGATCTCTTCCTTGAACGACTCGGCGTCCTCGCTCGGCTCGATCTGATCGAGGACGGGGTTGTCCTCCATCTCTTGCTCGATGCGTTCTTGCAGCGCCATGATCGGCAACTGCAGAATCTCCATCGACTGGATCATCCGCGGTGCTAGCACCTGCTTCTGAGCCATCTGCATTTGTTGGCCGAGTGAAAGTCTCATGGATCGCTAATTGGAAGTCGTGTTTGTGTAAGGATGGAACTTGGCCGACTGGCCAAATTCCTCTGTAGCATAATGTGCTACGTGCTCGAAGGTCAAACTTGGGCCTGTGCGAAGCTAGCGATTGATGTGACCACCACACTGTCCCATACACCGCTTCGCTTGTGGCATTTCAGAGTTCCCCCCTGAGCCCACAGAACCTACCTTGAATTGTACCTTGTTGAGGGGCTGTTGCAGGGCTTGGAGTGCGTGAAAACATGGAAATGTTTTCAAAAAAAGATTTGCCAGAAAAGAAACGCTGAGCTACTCGATGTGGTAAAGTGCGTATCCAGTGGCAGTCGTGTTCAGCCGGCTCGATACGGACGATCGCGTCGACCACAGCAGGCCGTTTTTCGAATCACTCGGTAGGCGTGTTTCCGCCTAAATTGCCAAGCAAATCTTCCATACCAGGGAGGTTCAGCCCACCGGTGAGCGATTGCATTTCTTCGGCATGCAATGCTTTCGCTTTTTGCTGCGCGGCGTTGATCGCGGCGGGCAACAGATCTTCCAGCAGTTCGCGATCTTGTTTCTCGAAAAGTGTCGGGTCAATCCGTACGGCGAGCGCCTCGCCCAACCCGTTGGCCTCCACTTCGACCATGCCGGCTCCGGCGCTACCGACGACGCGTTTCGTCTTGAGCTGCTCGGTCAGCTCTTGCATCTTGCCGCCCATCTCTTGAGCTTGCTTCATGATATTGGCAATGTTTCCAAGATTGCCGAGTCCTTTGAACATATCGAATCTCCAACAGGTGAATGACGAATCCGCTCTCACGAAGGCAGCCCTATTTTTTGCCTTCGATTCTCAATGTTGATTCGCCATTGGTACTTGAGTAGTTGGTCACTATTGCGAGTCTTTGGGCGGCACGTAACGCATCCGGCTGGGATCGCCATCGAAGAGTTCCATGGCCCGCTGCACGAATGGCTGTGCCGCGACGTCCGCCTGCTGTTGGCGCCGCGAGGGTGCTTGCTTCACCGGCTTTTCTGCCGCGTCGATTCGCTTGTGCGTGCCCAGCACGAAGCCGACTTTGGTGCCGCAGACTTCTTGTAGCGCGTTCTCAATTCGGGTGCGATTCGTTGGCTTCTCGCAAAAATCGCGATGGAAGCTCTCGGCAAAGCTAATCTTGAGCCGCCCGCTAGAGTCCACGGAAATCTCGTCTGCCTCGGCGGCGTGATCCATTACCATTCCGCTGAGCTGTTCCAGGACTCGCTTCCAGATTTCCTCAGCGTTCTCGGAACTCAGCGAAGTGGCCTCCGCCGCAACGACTTGCGGCTCGACGGTTGTGGGTTCCTGTGGTGATTCGTCTTCAGCCTCGACCGTGGCGGGCGACGCAGCAGGGGTCGCGGCCTGCGCGGGACTTGTTGAAGCCGGCCTTGGCTCAGCCGCTACGTTTTTTTTTAAGGCGCTGCTTGCTCGCGGCGGAGTCACACCATCTTTGAGCTGTGGGATCAGAGCGGCGAGGTCGTCGAGGTTCTCAAGGTGGCAAATCCGCACGACGGCCATTTCCGCCAGCGTGCGGGTGTGCGTACTAATGCGCATCCGTGCGGCCGTCTGATCCAGAATCTGAACGATCGCCAGCAGCGTCTGGACGCCCAGTTGCTGGGCCACTTCGCTGACTTCCTGCTGCTGGCTGGGCAACGAATAGAGCAGACTGGAGGCATCGCAACCGACCGCCTGGGTCATGACGTCGCGAAAGTAACCCAGCAGTTGATCGATGAGCTGGCTGACTTCCGCGCCTTCGGCCACTCCCGCGTCGAGTTCCGCCAACGCCGCCGCCGCGTTGCGCTGGACCAAAGGTTGCACCAGCTGGCTGAGTCTGGTCGCCGGCGCAATCCCGAGCATCGTGGTGACGTCTGCGGCAGCGATGCTCTGCGTGCCGGTCGATAGCAGTTGTTCTAACAACGATTGGCTATCACGCATCGAGCCTGCCGCTCGCATCGCCAAAATCTGCAACGCGTCGGGTTCGACGGTCACGCCTTCCGCGGTGGCGATTTGCTGCAGTCGCTCCTGAATCGCGGCCGCCTCGATACCCGCAAAGTCGTACCGCTGGCAGCGCGAGAGAATCGTCACCGGAATCTTGTTGGGCTCGGTCGTGGCAAAAATGAACTTCACATGCTCAGGCGGCTCCTCCAACGTCTTGAGCAATGCGTTGAACGCCTCTTTGGTCAGCATGTGAACTTCGTCGATGATGTAGATCTTGTAGCGTGCGCGGCTGGGTCGCACCGCGACGTTCTGGCGTAGCTGCCGGATCTCGTCGATACCGCGATTGCTGGCACCATCGATTTCCAACACGTCGACGTCGTCGCCGGTGCTCACGCTGTCGCACAGTTCGCAATCGTTGCACGGGATAGCCGACGTGCCTTTAGCGCAGTTGAGCGCCTTCGCCAGAATTCGCGCGGCGGAAGTCTTGCCCACGCCGCGGGCGCCGGTGAACAGATAGGCGTGCCCGACGCGGTCGCTCTCGATCGCTCGCGAGAGCGCCTGCGAGACGTGCTGCTGGCCGATCAGATCCTCAAACGTCTGCGGACGGTAGCGCCGTGCGACGACGACGTAATCGGTGGCAGCTGCAGGATCGGTCATTGACGAAGTATCGACAGTCGGAGAGTTAACGCAACGAACTACCGTCGGCGAGAGACCCCAACATAGAGACACAAACTTATGGCTGCTGTATTTCTACCCTGACCAGGTTCGTAAGGCCTCCATAAGGGGCCTCTCGCCGACAGCCGTTGCGATATGAGGATCGAGCGAATCGCTGCCAGACGCTCCTTTGTACGCTCTGAGAGGCAAATCGTCAAAGGGCTGAGAGACTATCGCCCGGGCCCGGGCCTGTATCCGTAAAGTCGGGTCGTACTCGCGACATCTCGCTCCCAGTCGATCACGGCTTCCGCATCTTCGGCACCTGTGACGTGGCGCCGGCGCAGCTTGAACCGGAGATGGCCCGACGGGAACTTTCTGCTCTTGGGGCAAATGTAGACGTGAAACATGCGCGTGATTTCCGCGAGCGATAGCACGCAGCTGCCGCGCCGAAGAAACGGCGACACGAGAGCCGTCATGCGAATGGGCACATGAGGTAGTTGCTGGTAGCGGCAGTAGAATCGCACGAACTCGAGCTCTTGGTCCGTCTTACCGGCAGCCGTATGAATGTGCGTGAACTTGCCCGTCCGCTCGCACTTGATACCTGACGATTCGATGTCTTCGTGCGAAATTACCGTGAAGTCAGCACCAGTGTCTACTTTAAATGCGAATTCTTCGAGGCCGCTAGACGTCCATAGCAGAATGCCGACGCTACTGCGTTTGTAAGGATTAAGGTGCTTCGACTTCAGGGTAATTCCGACATCAAAGCGTGGCGGATAAGCGAACTCAGTGATTTGCTTCAGACGATTGTTTTCAGCAATACTGGGTGTCGCCAACTTCTTCACCTATCGCATCCACGAACTCGTAGTTCACTTGATCAGTAAACTGCTCACGAACTGCACGTAGAACTTCTTGGATTCCCGAAACCGTCTTACTTACTCCGTAGATGTCTCTCGACAGCAGTCGAGGACTTGCGAGCGGATTGAACCGCGGAGAGAAATAGCGATCGACCCACACGACGTACTGGTCTGAGAAGTCCAGACGCATCTCAATGTCGACTGCAAGCTGAGCTCGTTCAAACTCGTCGAATTCTTCGATGCCTTCGATCTGGCCAAAGAGCTCACGCGCACGGGCCGACAGCTCATTGACACTAATACACCGAAGAGGAATGATCATGCTGTTGCTATCAAACCTGATGGCCGAAGAAGGGCAGTCCTCACCAAGGCGAACTTCGTCTTCATCGGCGCAAATTGCGGTACTTCTTGAGCAATCCGAGATTTGCGACATACGAGACTTCCCTTTCGAAACCTACGAATCTGACGCGTTTTGAAGATAGCAACTCGCCGATTGTAGAGGCGTCGACGACAGACGACAAGTGAAAATCGCCTATCTTCCCCCTCAACGGCGACGGTCAGAGAATTCGCGGCCATACAACCGTTGTAGTTGGCACAGTGCCCAAAGTCCAGGAAAATGCATGCTGACAGAGTTGGACAGCGCCAGGAGCCACTCCCACTGGCCGTGCCTGCAACTACTTGACCAGTACGAGTCGCTCGCGTCGAAGTGCCTTCAGCCCCTTCCCGGAGACCATCGACACCTGGAGGCTAAGCGCGGCCAGTCTGAGCTGATAGGATGTGGGATTTCCCAGGTGACGCAGGTGTCTGCCGTGGCCCAGCAGCCTAGATCGACAGTGAAACACGGGTGGAGATCACTCTACCCGTTCGCCTCCCACATACTCGACCTTGCAGGCTGCGCGTATCACTACCTAGACGAAGGGCCGTGCGATTCGGCCCCTGTGCTGCTCTTTGTGCATGGCAACCCAACGTGGTCGTTTCATTGGCGGCGGTTGATTGAGGCTCATCGAGGGCAGTTTCGCTGTGTTGCTCCCGACCACCTCGGCTGCGGACTGAGCGACTTGCAACCACGTCCGCTGCGGCTGGCGGACCACATCGACAACCTGGTCCAATTGATCGAATCGCTGGACCTGCGACGCGTGACCCTGGTCGCGCAGGACTGGGGTGGGGCGATTGGGCTCGGTGCCCTAATGCGTGCCAAAGATCGATTCGAAAGGATTGCACTATTCAACACTGGTGCGTTCCCGCCGTGGTTCATTCCATGGCGGATCCGAGTTTGCCGCTGGCCGCTGTTTGGGAAACTGGCGCTGCAGGGTGCCAATGCGTTTTCGCGCGCGGCGCTGCGGATGACGCTCTACCAGATACCGCGGCTTGATCCATTGGTAGAGCAAGCGTATCTCGCGCCGTACCACGACTGGCAATCTCGGGCCGCCGTGTATCAATTCGTCAAAGACATTCCGCTTTCCCGACGTCATCCGACTTGGCAGACATTGGCGGAGATCGAGCAAGGCCTGGCAGACCTCTCAGATCTGCCGCAGTTGTTGATGTGGGGCATGAAAGACTGGTGCTTCACGCCCGCCTGTCTGGATAAGTTCTTGGAGTATTGGCCCGATGCGCAAGTACATCGCTGGTCGGACACCGGTCACTGGGTCGTGGAAGATGCCCACGAGGTGGTTGAGCTAGTTATGCAGCGCTGGCTGACTCGTACGTCAGCCGAGTTGGCGGAGACAAGATCGTGACGCTTCCCGGCACACGCTCTCAGCCGATGACGATTGGCGCATGCGCGACGCTCGCTTGCATTTGGGAGGCAACCGCCCCCAAGCCGGGTAACGTCTACCGTGGGGCCGACTTCGAGGATCTCACTTACGTCGATTTCTTGACGAGTGCAGCGTTGGTGGGTCCGGTCCTGGAGAATGCCGCGGAAATGGGCGTCGGCGCCACGGTGCTGGAAGCAGTCACACGCACGCGGGCGGCCGTTTCCACCAATACCAACCTCGGCATGGTGCTGCTGCTGGCTCCGCTAGCCGCCGTGCCGAGTACTGTGTCATTAGAAGCCGGGATCGATGCCGTGTTGGCGTCGCTCGACGAAACGGATGCGAAGCACGTATTCGAAGCCATACGTGTCGCGCAGCCGGGCGGACTGGGGAAGGTCGACGAGGCGGACGTCAACGATACCGAGGCCCCCGACATCTCGTTGACGGAAGCAATGCACCTGGCCGCCGATCGCGACCTGGTGGCACGCCAATACATCAACAAGTTCCAACAGGTGTTCCGAGTTGCTGATCACATCGGCGAACTTTCACTCCACCTGCCGCTAGGCGACGCAATCGTGTACGCCTTTTTGCAGCTTCTCGCCGAACATCCCGACAGTTTGATTGCCCGCAAATGCGGCCCGCAGGTTGCCAGTGAGGTTTCCGCCCGGGCGGCAACGGTATTGTCGTGCGGCGATCCGGGTGATCCCGAGTACGAAGATGCACTTCGCGAGTTCGACTTTGCGTTGCGCACCGATGGCCACCGGCGGAATCCAGGGACGTCTGCCGACTTGATCGCGGCCGCGCTGTTTGTCCCGCTACGCGAGGACCGACTAAATTGGCCATTGAAGTTTTACCGCCAACAGGAGTCCTAGAGTGGCCGAGCAGTATCATGTCAGAATCGAAAAAGAGCGGCTCGTGTTCAGTGCAGCCCACTTCATTACTTACGACGGTGACACCTGCGAGCCACTGCACGGCCACAACTATCATGTCGCTGCCGAGGTACGGGGGCCGCTGGACGAGAATCAGTATGTGATCGACTTCATCGCGTTGCGCGATGCGTTGCAAGCGATCGTCGACGAGTTGGATCATCGCATGCTGTTGCCGACCGAGCATCCGACGATTTCCGTCAGCGCCACCGACAAGGAAGTCGAAGTTCGCCACGCAGCGCGGCGATGGGTGTTTCCTGCCGCAGACTGCGTGCTGCTCCCAATGGCGAATACGACTGCCGAACTGCTCGCCCGCTACATTGGCCAGCGATTGCTCGACGCGCTGCAGGCTCGCCTCGGCACGCGACCCTCGGATGTGATGGTCGCCGTGGACGAGTGCGACGGGCAATGGGGCGTCTGTCAGTTGCACGACGCGTGAGACTGCCGCGCTGCTAGCAGCTAGCGTCATCACGCCTAGCGCAATCGGTAAAGTCTTCTCAAGCTCCCCGCTTAGCGCGGTCGATGCCATGAGTAGGCGCTGGGCGCAAGCCGTACGCTTGCGCGCGATGGCCTGACGTTCTCTTCCGTCTACTGCATGGCCTGTCACAATGTCTGATCTCCACAAAGCAGCCGTCCTGCTGACCGCACTTCCCGAAGAAGAAGCCGCCTCGATCATGGGGCGACTCGACAAAAAGCAAGTCGAGCAGGTTTCCATCGAGATTGCGCGACTGAAGTCCGTCACGGCCGACGACCAGGAGCACGTGATTCTGGAATTCGCCGAATCGAATCCAGGTTTGGCTGGCGCCGACGCGGGCGGTATGGATCGAGCGCGGACGCTGGTCCAGAAGGCGCTGGGCACGAACGCGGGCGACACGATCGACAACATCCGTCAGTCGATCGAAGCCCTACCGTTTTCGTTTCTCCGGCAGGTGGACAGCCAGAACATCCTCACCTACATCATTGACGAACATCCGCAAACGATCGCCTTGATTCTCTCGCACCTACAACCGGCCGCGAGCGCGGCGATCTTGGCTGGCTTGCCTCCCGATCGACAGCTCAGCGTGGTGCAACGCATCGCAGAGATGGGACAAACCAGTCCAGAGATCATCGAAGAAGTCGAACGTGGATTGGAACGCCGCATGTCGAGCGTTATGAGCCAAAGCTTCGAGAACGCCGGCGGCGTCGGCGCGGTGGCCGAAATGCTCAACGTCTCGGATCGAGCGACGGAACGAACGCTGCTGGAGAACCTGTCGGTCGACGATCCTGAGCTGGTGGAAGAGATTCGCCGCCTCATGTTCGTGTTTGAGGATATCAACAAGTTCAATGACAAGGATATCCAAACAGTGCTCAAGAACGTCGAGAATTCGCAATGGGCTCTGGCTCTGAAAGGCGCGAGCGCCGAGCTCAAGGAGAAGATCTTCGGCAATATGTCGCAACGAGCCGGCGACATGCTCAGGGAAGAGATGGAGTTCTCCGGTGCCGTCAAGCTCTCGGTGGTCGAAGGCAAGCAACAAGAGATCGTCGACATCATTCGCCGACTGGAAGACACCGGCGAGCTGGAACTCAACGCCGGCGGCGAAGAGGAACAACTGGTTTCGTAGTTCTAACCGCCTCACCAGCGTGACGAACGCCTGGCCACTGGCCATTGGCAACCCACTGCGTTAGCATAAACCGCTGTTATTCTTGCAGCGGAGATGCACTCAGATGGCCGCAGCGCCGACGTCTCAAACCCCGATGATGAAGCAGTACCACGAGGCCAAGGCCGCGGCGGGGGATGCGCTGCTGCTGTTTCGGATGGGCGACTTCTACGAGCTGTTCTTTGAGGACGCCCAAACAGCTGCTCGCGTGCTGGGCCTGTCGCTAACCAGCCGCGATAAAGGCGATCCTAGCAAAGGGAAACGGCCGATACCGATGGCGGGCTTTCCGCACCATCAGCTGGATGGGTATCTGGCCAAGATCATCGCGGCTGGGATGCGCGCTGCCGTGTGCGAACAGGTGGAAGATCCCAAGCAAGCGAAGGGACTCGTCAAACGCGAGATCTCGCGCATCGTCAGCCGCGGCACCGTCACCGACTATGCGTTGCTCGATCCGGCACAGAGCAACTTCCTGCTCGCCATGTGCCCAGGTGAGCAATATGGTCTGGCGTGGATCGACATCTCCACAGGTCGATTCGAGGCCGGTTTGCTACCCAGCGAGAAGCTCGGCGACGAGCTCGCGCGCGTCGCGCCAGTAGAGATCCTACTCCCCGACGAAGCGGCCGACCTGCCGGTCGAATGGACCGAAAACCGCATGGTGACGCGACGCCCGGTGTGGGCCTTCGGCCAGGAAGCCGCAATGACGTCGCTGACAAAGCAGTTTGGCACCCAATCGCTGGACGGGTTTGGATTTGACGCGCACGACCAACCAGCGCTCCAAGCGGCTGGTGCCATTCTCGACTACCTGAACGAAACCCAGCAGGCTTCGCTCGCCCATGTCGATCGATTGCTGCCTCACCGCATTGGTTCGACGCTGGAGATCGACGAAGCTACGCGTCGCAGTTTGGAACTCACGCAAACCTTGCGTGACGGCCGTCGCGATGGCTCGCTGTTGGGCGTGATCGATCGTACCGTGACTTCGATGGGCGCACGGCTGCTGGGCGATTGGTTGGCCAATCCGTTGACCGACGCCGCAGCGATCAATGCCCGTCTCGACGCAGTGGACGAGCTGCATGCCGAGGCTTCCCTCACCGCGGAGTTGCGCGACTCGCTCCGTGCCACCTACGACATGCAGCGACTGCTGGCTCGCGTCACGAC
Organism: Bythopirellula sp.; assembly: GCA_965228965.1. Taxonomy (GTDB): domain Bacteria; phylum Planctomycetota; class Planctomycetia; order Pirellulales; family Lacipirellulaceae; genus Bythopirellula. The sequence continues at coordinate 875,857 of OZ245849.1, read as the reverse complement.
GGGGCGCGCCACGCCGCGCGATCTCAGCTTCGTCGCGCGGACGCTTGCCTGTCTGCCCAAGGTCAAGGCGAAGTTGACCGGTCGCCAAGCGGGTCGTCTGCAGCAACTCGAAGCGAGAATCGACCTCTGCGCCGACATCCGCGGGCAGCTGGAAGCGGCGCTCGACGACGACTGCCCGCTCACCGCCCGTGACGGTGGCTTCATTCGCACCGGCTTCCATGATGGATTGGATGAGCAGCGTGAGCTGATGCAAGGTGGCAAGCAGTGGATGGCAAACTATCAAGCCAAGGCGATGGACCAGACCGGCATCCCCAACATCAAGGTCGGTTTCAACAAGGTGTTTGGCTACTACCTGGAAGTCACACACGCCCATCGCGAAAAAGTGCCGGCCGAGTTCATTCGCAAACAAACCCTCAAGAACGCGGAACGTTACATCACGCCCGAGCTCAAAGAGTACGAAGAAAAAGTCCTCGCCGCCGAGGAACGCGCCCTTTCGATCGAACTGGAAATCTTCTCCCAGCTGCGAGAGCTGGTCGCCCAGGCGGCGAGTCGTCTGCAAACGACGGCGGTCGCGCTGGCCGAGATCGACGTCCTCGCGTCGCTCGCCGAGCTGGCCCGCTCGCGCAACTACGTCCGCCCGACGGTCGTCGACCAACCGATTCTCGACATCGTCGACGGACGGCACCCCGTGCTCGACATTACCGAGCCCGAAGGCACCTTCGTACCCAACAGTGTGAGCTGCGGGTCGCGAGTCGCGAGTCGCGAGACAAGTGACGATGACTCGCAACTCGCGACTCACAACTCGCAGCTCCTCATCACCGGTCCCAACATGGCGGGTAAAAGCACCTACATTCGTCAGGTCGCTCTGATCACGCTCATGGGCCAAATTGGCAGTTTCGTACCGGCCAGCAAAGCAACCATCGGCATCGCCGATCGCATCTTCGCGCGCGTCGGCGCGAGCGATGACCTCGCCCGCGGACGCAGCACCTTCATGGTCGAGATGACCGAGACCGCGCGGATTCTCAACACCGCCACCGACCGCAGCCTGGTGATCCTCGACGAAATCGGTCGTGGCACCAGCACCTACGACGGGTTATCGCTCGCCTGGGCGGTCGTCGAGCACCTGCACGACGCGATCGGTTGCCGCACGCTGTTTGCGACCCACTATCACGAACTCACCGACTTGGCCGACTCACTCGCCGGCGTCGCCAACCTCAACGTGGCGGTCAAGGAGTGGGAAGGCGATGTGGTGTTTTTACATAAAATCGTCCCCGGTGCGGCTGACAAAAGCTACGGCATCCACGTCGCGCAGCTCGCAGGCGTTCCGCGCGAGGTCAACGAGCGTGCCAAGCAGATCCTAGCCGAGCTGGAAAACCAGCACGACGGCGGAACGTCGGCGAACGCAAGCGGATCCCCACGCCTCCGCGCCGACGGGCCGCAGCGACCCGTTCCGCCCAACGGCCATTCCCTGCAGCTCACGCTCTTTGAAACGGCCGATCACCCGCTGCTCGATACAATCCGCACGACCGATCTGAACAGCCTCACGCCATTGGAAGTCCAACAGCTGGTGCGTCAGTGGCAAGAACAACTCGAAGGGGCCCTGCAGCACTAATTGCCTCGTCAGCCACGTGTGGTCCAGCCGTTCCGTTTCGCACGAATTTCTTTCCACGTGCCTGACCATCGATTATCCTGAAGCTTACCCCGCACCGAAGAGGCCTCACCCGATGACTTGCCGCATACTGATTCTTTCCTCTATCGCAGCTCTGACCTTGGCCGCGCCACACGACGCGGACGCCGAGGTGCCTGTGCCAGCGGGTTTACAGCCGGGGGATTCGTATCATCTGGTATTCAACTCCAGCACATTCACCAACGCCCTTTCCAGCAGCATCGACTACTACAACGACTTCGTCCAAGCGGCGGCCGATGCGGCAGGCATCGGCACCAGCGAAGGCATTACGTGGAAGGCGATCGCCTCCACTGCGTCGATCGATGCCCGCGTCAACGCCTCCATTAGCCTCAACACCCCCGTCTACAACACCCGCGCCGCCGGCTCCGAGAAGGTCGCCGACGGATTCATCGATCTGTGGGACGGCACGATCGACGGTTTCCCCAGGTACGATGAATTCGGCAACGACAACACCGTCGACGCCTGGACCGGCTCCACGCCCACGGGATTGCGAGCGACCAATCGCACCTTGGGCGACACCAGCGGCTTCGCCTGGTGCGGACGCCCCACGCTTCTTGGTCCCCAGTGGCTTGCCATTCTGCAACCGTCGACGCTAACTCAATTGCCCGTCTACGCCCTCTCCGAAGAACTCATTGTGCCCGACATCGAAATCGACGCCGACTTCGACTCAGACGACGACGTCGATGGCACCGACTTCCTCCTGTGGCAGCGCGGCAATGGTGACGCCGACGGCAACGGCACCACCGACGACGTCGACCTCGGGCATTGGCACGACCAATACGGTCGCGGGTTTAACGGCGCTTTGCAAACACCGGCCGCGACCGCCGTCCCCGAACCCGGCAGCCTGCTGCTGCTCAGCCTCGTCGTAACTATCACAGCGGCATGCCGATCGGTTAGCCGCTGAGTCTCGTTCCGCTAGTCTGCGAGACCGCGACTACTTTGTTTTATTGTTGCCTAACCCCTCCGTTGGGGTTTTTGCAGGTTGGTCTGTGTTTCGAACACGCGTTTTTTTCCGCAAAAGTCGTCAGTTTTGCGTGGTGTGATCACGGCAAACTCCTTGTTTCACGGCATCTCCTCTCATCTTGCCCGGCAATAGTCACCGAGTTTTGCAAATTGCGGCTTTCTGGTCACTGCGCCCCGCCTTGGCTGCGCCCTTAGAGCGGCACTCGCCGCCTCGCACAACGCCGATTATCAACATCGGCCAACTCAATGCGAGCACGTTTTTTGGCCGCCCCTCCCGTGCTGTATAGGGGATCAGCTGTTTGCTCGGTTGTGCATCTGGATAACCCAACTCAGCGGCATCGCCTACTTGGACAGCGTAGCCGCAAGTTCGCTCGACGAGTCTTCACGAAGCCTCTGATGACTTCATCACACCGGTCGCGACTATGTAGCCAGCACGCCAGATCCTAGAGCACCAACTCGCCGATTTGGTGGATTCGCGTCATATTGCTACTACCTAGCGCCTTCAATAACAATTTTGTTATAATGATGGCATTGTTGCACCAATAGGGAGTTTCACATGAAGGTTCAGGCGATTACTCGATTCGTTGGCTGCCTGTTATGCCTAACTGGCATGTGGGCCGTTTCGCATGCACAGTTCGCGAACGTAATCAACTTACCACCTGATCTGGTTTCCTCACCGATTGCGTCAGACACACAAGTGAACGTGCTCCCTACCGGTTCCTTGGGAAGCAACTTTCGAGGCTTTCAAATCGGCGAGAGTGATGGATCCTCGACCAATATTGAGATCAACGTCCTCGGAGGTGCAATCGGCGACGTACTTTACGTTCACGCAGGCGCTACCATGAACGTTTACGATGGCGTTATCGGCGAAATGTTGCAAGCTTTCTCAGGCAGCACAATTAACGTTTTGGGCGGACGAATCCAGCGCCGATTTACGGCCGAGGAAGGTAGCAATGTTATCATTGCTGGAGGCAAGATTGACCCAATTTTTCGGGCAAAGAGTGGGAGTCGAGTGCAGATATCTGGCGGAGATATCGATGGCAGATTCTCCTCCGATGCTGGAAGTGTCGTCGAGATGTCAGGCGGCACAATCGAAGGGGGTGCGATCTTAGACGGCGTCGTCACCATGACGGGTGGTTCAATTGGGGGTGCCTCTGAGGTGGTCGGACAATTGAATCTGTCAGGAGGATACTTGGGTGCTGGGTTTGACGCCTTCAATGGCAGTTCGTTGAATCTCTTTGGGGGTGAAATGCGTTTGGACGGCGTTCCCGTTAGTGGGCTCGAATCCGTAGGCAATTCGGTGCCACTCGATATCCCAAACGGGTCCGTTCTCAACGGTACGCTGGCTGATGGGTCGCCGTTCTTGTTTTCGCTCGCAGATGACCTCGCGGCAGCTACTCTGACGCTTCACGCAGCGGATGTGCCAGCAATTGGGCCGGCGATCATAACCGCCTCGACCGACACGGTGCCCGCCGGAATCCGCTCGGGGCAAACTTTGGTTGTCGATGAGGGTGCTCTAGTTTCCAATTTTCGAGATGCAGGTTGGGGCAGTCGAGTCGAAGTGCAGTCCGGAGGAGAGATCACGGCCTTTGAAGGCATCAACTCGGTGATTGATGTCGTCGGCGGCACCACTGGTGCTTTGGATGTTTACCTTGGCAGTACCGTTCAGATTTCTGGCGACTCAGAAGTTCATATCGTGTCCGCCTTCAGTGGGAGTAACGTTGAAGTCTTGGGCGGTTCGACCACCTCTGTGCATGCTCTCAACGAGGGAACGCTGAACATGACAGACGGTACATTGACGTGGGGGTTCTCCGCACACTCTGGCTCTACCGTGAACATTCATGGAGGAGCGGTAGGAGGCGGCGGTAGTACCGATAACACAATAGACGCCCGGGAAAATAGTGTCGTCAACGTTTCAGGCGGGAGAATTGGGAGGGGTTTCGATGCGCAACCTTACAGTCTGGTGAGAATCACCGGAGGATCATTCGGCGATGGGTTCAATGCCCGGCAGCGGAGTGACGTCACTCTGGTTGGAGGTTCATTTCTCCTTGATGGGATTGCCATTGACGGTCTGGCCGCTGTTGGTGACTCCATTCAGCTTGACATTCCCTTCGGCAGTAGGTTCAGCGGCATCCTTGAGGATGGCACGCCGTTTGTTTTTTCATCTTCGGAGTTCGACAGATTCGAAGATGGAACGCTCACCGTAGTGGTTGCAGAAGTTGCTGCACCGATGAGCACGCTCATCAATCTGCCTACCGACGAAGTGCCTAATGGCCTGCGGAACGGTCAGACATTGATTGTTGATGACGGTGGCGATGTGCCCGACAACTTCAACAGTGATGTCGGTAGCGCTATGACTGTGATGTCCGGAGCAACCGTGGGATACGGTTTTGAGGCACTTGGATCCTCCGTTCGTATTACCGGTGGAACGATTGGGGACGCGTTCGATGCGTTTTCGGGTGCAATAGTTAGTATTTCAGGGGGCACTATCGGCGACGGCTTTAGTGCTCATCAGGGGAGTGCCATCGAGATTAGCGGTGGGCTACTAGGGCCGAATTTTCGAGCTTTCGAAGGTAGTACGGTCAACCTCATTGGCGACGAGTTCCTTCTTAATGGTGAGCCGATCAGCGGAATGGAGTTGTCCCAGCCGTTCACGCTGACGGACCGCTCCGGCAGGTTGAGCGGTCGCTTTGCCGATGGCTCACCTTTCGAGATTACACTTGGTGGGCCAGGTCGTCCTGGCTTCATCGAACTGATCTCGTCCGATGCCCTGTTGACGCTCACTTTGGTGCCTGAACCGCACTCAATCGCTTTGTTCGTCTTAGCAGCCGTTTGTGGCTTGCCGTTCTGCGGACGAAGAACAAGCGGACGGGATTGAATCGCGGTGGGACATGACAGTGCGTCACCTCATGTTCAAGCTCGCCCATCAAGCCGCCGCCGACATCGCAACCGCGATCCACGAAACCAACGACGAGTGGCTCGCGCAGCGGATCACTGCGCACATTCTTACAGACCGAACCCGCGCGACCGGGTACGTGCCTCGACGCCCCACCGATTCGGGAATCTGCAGTTAGTCAACTGGCCTCAGCGTGTGACCTATGGGAATCTCTAGCTGGCAATACACGCCAAAAAGTTCAAGGTTGAGCGCAGCGCGTACTAACACCGGAAGCACGTGCAAAGCCTATGATGACTTCGCCACCACGACATCTAAGATTGCCGATTCTTCCCAGATAATGATTTTTGGGAAACTAAATCGTCATACCAGCTTCACGCCGGCTTCAGTGGGCTTCTACCGTGATGTTGTCAACTGCTCTAGATGATGGTGTCGTGGATTGACCCGGGGAGAAAGACACTTTCTCGACTTCCATCGCGAGAACGGGCCTTTGGTAGATAGCAAAAGATTGGATCTCCTTCAGCGAGGGCTGAAAATAGAATGTCGTTACGTCAACCGGAGTAAAGAAGTTTAGTCTACCCGAGGAATTCACTTCCATGGAATCAATAAGAGTGGCTCTCGGTCGATACTGGAAAGTCTGTCTCCTTGAAGCGTCTACCCACAAGCTCACAAATGCTTTCTGTTTCGTATCTTCACCGACTGCGATAATTCGCACATCCTTTACACTGTGCTTGGAATTCGGCGATCGGAGATCAGCTTCAAATGTCGCCATTTGAGTCCACTCACCAACAGTATAATGCAGGCGAACACTACCGGACTTTGGTAAAGCAATTTCTTCAGGCAAGTAGACTTTCAATGCCACAACGCCGGGTGACTTCCCGGACTGATTCGCGAAGACGCTTGTTCGCTTCGGCATTTTCGGATCGATCGCTTCGCCGGCTGCATTCAGGATGGCTACTTGAACAGTGGTGTCACGAAAATTCGAGTGCGTGAAGAACAGGAAGAGTTCAGTGCCCGACCGTGAAGGGCGAGTTCCCTGAACGTTACGAATCAGTTCCAGCGTCGCCGCATCTGCGATCCTGTTCCCGTTGGGAGCCCAGTACAGTCCGGCAACCGGCTTGGAGAGATCTCTCTGCCGCGAATGTTGCCATGAGATGCAAAGTAGTTTTGGGAGCTCCCGAGATGCTGGATCATCTCCAAGTGCGAAAGGACTAATGCCAAACACGCCGACATAGATCGAGCACACCAGGACCGCCACGCTGACCATTCTCATGGCAACCTCGTAGAGGGTGTGGGTAATAAAACGCTTCTATGAGCGCTTACGTCTACCAGCCTTGGTGAACCTCAGTTGTACAGATCATCGTATTTTTTGATGATTGCTAGATGCTTTTTCGAGAGCGAATTAATGGTGAAAAAAGTAATCCCTTTCGCCCCGTTATCGTGGGCCTGTACGATGGCTTCCTCAAAATCATCCATGTTATCACCGTAGTGACCAACTAAAACTCCAGTAAAGAGATGTTGCCCAGGATTCAAATCTCTAACTCCCTCTCGCGTTGCAAAACCAACCCAGCCCAAATTCCCTTCATGGTCTTTCTTATATGCCATAGGAAAAAAGTAATCCAGGTTCCAATGCCCCCAATCCTGCCTAACGTATTCACGCGCCAATTGTGGGAAAGGAAAAACTGCAGCTGAAGCTGCCGTATCTTCCTGGTGGCAAATTTCCACACACTCATTCACCAATGAAGTAATGGCATTCATGCGAAACTGTTGCCAAGCAGGGTTTTCAACATGGTCTGTCATTTCCATCGGGTCGATACCAAATTCCTTTTTGTATGCTTCTCTTGCCAATGGGTGATATCCAAAGTCGTATTCGGGGAGCAGTCGATCCTGCACAAGCGGGCCGCCATTGTGCTTATACTTCTTCTGTAGATTTGCACCAAGAATCACATCTACATATCGGATATAGTCGAAATGAACCGAGGCGATTCCTTCAATTTGAGCTTTCTCTCTTACACCTTTCTTAATGTACTCCCGTGCGCCTGGCGAGAATGGGCTGAGAAAATTGTAGTATCCAACGTAGGGATGAAAATCTCTGCAACTTTGTCCCAACCTGTTTACCGAGTACCACTCAGGATGTTCGCGACATTCTTTGCTGCCTCCCACGTTCATCATCCAGTGCCATGCATGGATTCTAATTCCTGCGTCCTTTCCCAGTTTCACCAATTCGATCAATCGATCTTTTCCCGCACCGGGCAATAAATCAGTAACACCTGCATCAGCCCAGGTCTTCATCTGTGCCAGTTGTTCTTCTTCTGATCCTTTTCCGGGGGCTCCCCATCCTGAAAAGTAGAATGCTTTCTTACTGTAGTTCTGTTGATATATATTTCCGTCAGGCTCATCTGCGGCTAATGGCGTAGATACAATTACAGAAAGAAGTAAGGCAAAGATTTTTTTCATATTTCGATACTTTAGTTAGTGGCAGAACAGAAACTTGGGAACGACCTGCTGATGGTTAAGCCCGCCATAGGTCTCACTCTGTAAAACGTAGCGTGTTTGATTGAATAGTTCAAATAGCGCGGAAGTGCAATGGCTAGCCAGCGGGCAGCTTGAACAGACGGGGCGGTTCACTTCCGGTGCTTCTGGGAAAGATTCGAGCGTACGTTAGGTTCGTTGTGAACAAGATATCGCTGGATAATCAAATTTGGAAAAAACTCTTTCGCGGCACTGCGAAGAGCTTCGCTTCCGTCCAATGGGGCGAATCGTCGGCGTGCAAATTCTGCGTGTACATCGGTGAGTTACCGGTGTGTCAAGCGTTGATGAGTTTTGGAACTCTTAGATCGTTAGTGGTGGCATGAATTCACGGCCTGAATTGGGCTCTTGCTCACGTTCCTCATCCAGTTTCCACCAGAGAATGGACTCGCCTCGAGTGCAATCTGCTACTTCGCAATCTGCCTCGGTGTTGCATGCTTCGGCAACTTGACACTGACACCTTTGGGGGACATACAATGGGACTTTCCCAATGATCCCTTATTAGAGGGAAACTCCAAGCAGATAGCAGGTTTGCTGCGATGATCACGCCGAAAGAAACTCGTCGCGAAAAACTGCTATCACATGGCGTCCCCGTCGCGTTTCTCGATGCCATCGAGTCACCGCCGCACGAAGAATTGAAGTTCGTTCTCTGCTATCCAGAGTCCGCTTACTTCTACCTACCATCAGTCGAATCTACTTATGCTATCCTCCGAGGTCACGACATTACGCCAATATTCGATGGCCCTAACGGCGATTCATACTGGGTACTGCTGAGCAATCAGGATTCGTATCGATTCGTACATTTCACTCTAGAAACTGACGAAGTCTTCAACGACTACGGATCCGACTTCATGTTGCTCCTCGCCCACACGATTATTCGGTTCTACGAAAATGCTGATGAGCTAGATGAATCACAGATCGCTGAGGCTTCGCGGTCAGTGGGCTTCCCTCAAAGCGAAAACCTAATCTCTGCTCTGGCGTTAGCGGATCGACGGGGATTAAGGTGTACTTTCGAAAGCGATGCGGAATGGCGAAGAGAGCATCTGCCGCAAATCCTTAAGGGGAATGGTTAGTAGTCAAATGGAGGGTGACTCAGCCATCCACAGCGAATTATCCGCCTCGCTAACCTGCCCCCGGCTTCATCGGCTGAGGTACTTTTTCCTAACGCCCAATCCCACAAGCAGGGACTTGCCACTTGTGGAATCTGTGTCAGATAAACTGCCTTAGCTAGGCAGGTTATTCAAAGTCCGATTCCACCAGCGGAGATATCCATCGATTCGGGAATCTACTCCTCGTCAACTGACCACGGCGTGCGACCTATGGAAATCTCAAGTTGGGAATACGCGCCCAGCAGCCCAAGGTGAGCGCACGGGGCATCTATGTTGTTTCGCCTTGGGAGTCGAATATTGCCGAAGGACTAGTTTCCACACGCTACGGGACTTCGCCACGGGAATCTACCATTTTAGCTACCGTGCCTCAGACTCGGCGGCTGGAGTATTCTTCGCGACGTCTGAAAACTCATGTCGCGCTGTTAGTAAGTCCACTCTTGCCCGTCGCGATATCAAAAAGTTCTTTGCCGACAGCGAATCTGTACAACGGCTCAGCCACCGTCGGGTCGTCTGGCGACACAACAAGTAGTGCGAATCCTACTCCCTCGATCCCACCACATGGCGCGGCAGATGTAAACAGGCTTTTGTCGAAGCTACGATTGGCGAACTCATAGTTTAGGGTAACTACGTATATGTACTGAAGTTTGTGGGTCGACTGCAGGTCTGCAATCACAACTTCTCCAGTAGTGATGAGCTGCCGGATCTTCCGTGAGTAGAGGTAAGAAAAGAACCCGCCGATGAGTAGTATGGCACCTCCGATCGACAACGGTATCCAGCTTATGGAGAGACTTCGAAATTCTGGGAGAAATCCGAGCCAACTGATCGGGACACCAAGGACGATCGTGGACAGGAATAGTATGACCACATGAGCAGTTAAAGCAGAGCGATTTCTTAGCTTCTTCGTTTCCGTCTCTAGATCGAACTCCATGGCGAATCCCCTTCGCAGTGCACACGAAACATAGACAAAGTAAAAGTGGCGGTGACAGCCTAGCTTGCCTGAAGCCAACTAAACTACTTGCGAGGTTGCAGCAGCGTACGCTATGCAAAAGCCTCAGCTTAGTGGAACTCTACGGATTAGACCATCGGGATCGTCGGAGTCTGCAATTTCGCGGCACGGCGCATAACGCCGTCGACTGAAGCCGACGGAAATTCTTGGCGTTTTCTCTGTCGGGTGACGGGCAACAACGGTGAGTCGTCTGATAGTAGCCGCCTTTCGGTGTGCGGCGACCGCTGTTTCGTATCGTCAAAGGAACTTGACCATGTCCCAGGCAATGAATTGTTTCGCCGTCGTCGTCTTGTTGATCGTTTCTCAGACTGCCGAGGCCACGACTGCGCCAGCGCGCGTGGTATCGGCCAATTTTTACGAAGTCTCAAGCACCGATGGACCAATGACTAGTACCGACATTGCGGGAGTTCCGCCTTCGCAATACACCGTCCCGACGAGCATCCGGGTTTCTAACTGGAATAACTTACCCCTGCAACCATCCGACGTGCCCGGCTCGAATCTCAACCTGTGGGACTCTCACGGACACACCACGTCGGTCGACGTCGATTGGCACGGGTTTGAGGTCGATACCGGCAACTGGGCCTCGCCACACACCAACGGTGACAGCAAGATGATGAACGGCACCCTGCAGAGCGATACCATTCCGGGGACCAAACGAGTCGACATCGTGGTGAACGACTTGGCGGACACTTTTGACATTGGTGTGGGATACGATGTGATCATCTACGCGGATCGCGATGCCCATCTAGAGGATCAGGTGTTCCTGGTTGATGACGGCATCAATATCGTGGCCCCGATCCCGATGGTCGACATACTCAACCCGCTGGGAAGAGCCTTCGACGCGTCGACCGATTACGACGAAGGCACGTTCGATAACGCTGGCAATTGGCTTCGGTTTCCCGGTTTGACCGGTGGGAGTTTCGTGATCAGCGCTGAAGCGCATGGCAACTGGCCCGCGTTCGTCACCGGGTTTCAGATCGCTGGGTACCATTCCCCCAATGTCCCACCAACACCACTGGGCGACTTGGACGGTGACGGTGCTTACACCGGGAAAGACTATCTGTTGTGGCAGCAGGGATTCAGCGCCGGAATCTATACCTTCAACGAAGTGGTGGAGTGGCAAACACATTACCGAGCGCCCTCGCCGCTGGGTGCCGTCTCGGTGCCAGAGCCCAACACGGTGTGGCTGGCAGCCGTCGCTGCGGTCTCGTGCCTGACAGGAGTGCGGCGCAAGCCAGCAACAATCGGGTATTAGGCAAATCATTCCAGTGGCATCACAACCGCGTGTGCCACTCGAGTCCGTCCGATAGCTGAGCGGTCGCGTATTCGAGGTGAATCACCCGTCGGTGCGCGGTCGACTGGGAGGGTGAGGAGGCGTGGAGGGCGAGGGGACGCATGGCCAGCACGCCGCCGCTAGGGACTTCGCAGGTGACGGTATCGAATTGGGCTTTCGCGTCGTCCAGCTGGTCGCGCTGCCAGCGCTGGTGATGCGAGCCCTTGAGAATCCGTAGGGCGCCGTTGTCGGCGTTGCAATCGTCCAGATGCACGCGGATGGCGAGCATGTTTTCCAAGATCGCAACCGGAGGGCGCACCTGCACGACGCCCGCTTTGACCGACCAGGCATGAAAACCTGGCACGTCGTGGCGCTGCTTGACCGCGATGACGCTGTCTTGATGCCAGCGGAGGTTCCAGTTGGCGCCCGGCACTTTGTCGAAAAACGTGCCACGGACCGCGAAACAACCGTCGCCCAGAATCGGCGTCACCAGCGCGCGCATCGCAGCCGACGTGGCCAGCTCACGACAAGCTGGGCTCAAGTCGAGCAGGTGACGAATCCCGTAGACATTCGCCCGTCGTCGCACCTCTTCGCCGGCAGGGATTTCACAGATCGCCGCGCGAAGTTGTTCGACGCGTGATGAGCAGACAACGTCTTCGACGATCGCGAATCCATCACGATGGATTTGCTCGCGGTAGTCGGATCCATCGACGGTCGTTGCCGGAGCCATGACAAGTTAATCTTCTGGTTCGCCGAAATCCTCTTCCCAGCCGAGTTCGCCGACGTCGAGGTAAGCGTGGCAATGCGGACATTCTTGGGTCGTGCCATCAAGGGTGTGTGCGAACTTTGAGTCTTTTCCGCACTCTTCGCACACGACGTCTATGTCGGCTGCGTTCTCGGTGTGCTGCTCTTGGTCTCGCTTCTTTTCTTCGAAATCACTGATTAGCTGTGCGGCTGGCAACGAATTTGATTTCTCGACCCAGACGTTCGGCAGATAGAACTGGCCAATCCGCCCACCGAACCAGAAGTTCACGCCTGACTGATCTTCATCAACGAGCGCTTCAATTCCATTCGCACTCAACATGTTGACGATGAGATGGGCTTCGATGTTGCTTTCAGCCGTATAAACCTTGTGCGGCTCGGAAAAATTCATGGTGTTCTCCTCAACTTCCGGGCTGGCCGTGGAAAACGACTATTGCTACTTCTTCGTCAGCACGGCCAGTGTTTGCCACAGCTCGCGGCGGGTGCCTTCGCTGTATTCGATGTCGAACCAGACGATTTTGCCGGCGGGGTCGAGGACGTAGAGGCGTGGCAGGGCTTGCGTGCCGACGGTGGCGAGGGCTTTGCCTTCGGTGTCGAGCAGTTGCGGGAACTGAGCCTGCGCCTGATTGAGCGCCCCCTGCACGGCACCCGCCGGCTGCCGGACGGCGATGCCGACGACCGAGATCTGGTCGGCGGGGAATTGCGCCGCGATGTCGCGCTGCATGTCGATCAGCGCCGTTCGTGCCATCCAACGATCAGGGTGCCAAAACAGGATGACCGTCGCCTGTTTGCCACGGAGCGTTGCCAAATCGGTTTCGCCTCCACCCAGCTTGGGCAAGCTGAGCTTGGGGAATGCATCGCCCACCTTCGCCGTGCACAGCTTCGCATGCCCCGCGGATAGCAGCACTGGCGGAATCGTGGCAGTCTCGGGGGCGCTAACCGCCTTGCGCACGGTATACCGCGGCGGCACCTTGGGCTCATTCTCCGTGGCCGCGGCAGGCTGTGACTTTTCTGCCGGCGCGACCGCCTCAGCGGTCTGGGAAGATTCGCTCGTTGACACCAATTCCGCCTGCGGCGAAGCCGATTCCGTCAGGCTAGCCACCGGCACGGTGGTTGGTCCTTCGCTGCAACCCACTAGGAACAAGACGCCTAGGGCAAGGAACCGTTTCGTTAGCTGTGTTCGCTGGTCGAAGTTCATGTAGAAGTGCGAATCGTAAGGAAGTTACCGCGCTGGAAGTTGGAACAGTTTCTCGTGTTCCTCTCCCCTTTGGGGAGAGGTTAGGTGAGGGGCAAGTCTACGGACGGATCGAACCCTCCCCTAGCCCCTCCCTGCAAGGGAGGGGGACTTATGAATCGGCTCTCAAGACAACGGAGAATAGCAAAGTCGCCTACTTCTCTCTGTTCTGTTCTCCGTTCTCTCCGTTGCCTCCTGTTCAATAGGTGGAATATTTTCCCGGCCGAGGCATTGAGCGTCAACTACGATCAATTCACTCTACCAGCTTGATGTGCAGCTCGCGCAGTTGTTTGGTGTCGACCGTGCCCGGGGCTTCGGTCATCATGTCGGTTGCTTTTTGCGTCTTGGGGAACGCGATGCAGTCGCGGATGTTGTCGAGTTTGCCGAACAACATGACCCAGCGATCGATGCCCAGCGCGATCCCGCCGTGCGGCGGCGCGCCGTATTGCAACGCGTCGAGCAAGAAGCCGAACCGCTCTTTTTGCATCGCCTCGTCGATCCCCAGCAGACCGAAAACTTTGGCTTGCGTAGCCGAATCGTGAATTCTGATCGTGCCGCCACCCGCTTCGCTACCGTTGATCACCAAATCGTACGCCTGCGCGCGACATTTGCCCGGGTCGGAATCTAGCAGGTCGAGATGCTCGGTGAGCGGGGCGGTGAACGGATGGTGCATCGCCTGCCAGCGTCCTTCGTCGTCGTCGTACTCGAACATGGGGAACTCGACGACCCACGAGAAGTGCATCGCGTCGGGGTCGTAGAGCTTCATCTCCTTGCCGATCTTGGTCCGCAGGGCGTGCAGCACCTTGCAGGTGCTAGCAAAGTCGGCCGCGGCGAACAGAATGAGGTCGCCGGGCTCGGCTCCCAGCCGTTCTGCGAACTCCGCCAGCAGATTGGCTTCAAAGAACTTCGTGATCGCGCCGGCCAACTCACCGCTATCTTCAACTTTGAACCAGGCGAGCCCCTTCGCGCCGAACTCCTTCGCGTACTCGGTCAGCGCGTCGATGCCGCGGCGGCTGTATTGCTCGGTGCCGCGTTTGACGTTGATGGCACGGACGGCCCCGCCTGCCTCGACCGCACCGCTGAACACGCCAAAGCCACTCTTGGACGCCAGGTCGGAACAGTCGACGATCTCCAGAGCGAACCGCAGATCGGGCGCGTCGTGGCCGAAACGTTCCATGGCTTCGTCGTAGGTCATCCGCGGGAGCGGGGTTTGCACGTCGAGGCCAAGTTCTTCCTTGGCGAGCTTCTCCACCAGCCCATCAATGGCTGCCATGATGTCTTCTTGGTCAATGAACGACATCTCGACGTCCAGCTGGGTGAACTCCGGCTGCCGGTCGGCACGTAGATCTTCGTCGCGGAAGCAGCGGGCCACCTGCACGTAGCGATCGTAGCCCGCCATCATCAGGATCTGCTTGTACAGCTGCGGTGATTGCGGCAAGGCATAGAAGGTGCCCTCGTGCACGCGGCTAGGCACAAGGTAGTCGCGAGCGCCTTCGGGTGTGCTGCGCCCGAGGATAGGGGTTTCGACATCGACGAAGTTGTGCTCGTCGAAATAGTCACGCATCGATTTGATCATCCGCGCTCGCAGCAACATCGTCTGCTGCATCTCGGGCCGACGCAGATCGAGATAGCGATGCTTGAGACGCAGGTCTTCGTTAGGCTGGTCTTGCTGTCCAGGAGATACCGGCGGCGTGAGGCTTTCGTTGAGCAGTTCCAACTCAGTGACGCGAAGTTCGATCTTGCCGGTGGCCATTTTGGGATTGGCCATCCCCGCGGGTCGCAACGCGACGTTGCCAGTAACACGGATGACGTACTCGGCGCGAAGGGCCTTGCTGGCTTCAATGGTCTCAGCAGCCGTGTCGGGCGGGTTGAACACCACTTGCGTCAGCCCATAGCGATCGCGGAGATCGACAAACAACCCGCCACCGTGGTCGCGATAGCTGTCGACCCAGCCGCACAAGGTTATGGTTTCGCCCACTTGGGCTTCGCCCAGATCGCCACAGGTATGCGTACGTAGCACTTCAATTTCTCAATCGGGAGTGATGTGAAAATAAACGAATCATTGTACTCACGGCCGCAGGGGCCTGCTAGGCAGGGGAAAATGACGAAATACCCAAATACCCAATGACAAACTGATGGCCTGCACACGGCAAGAGTACCTTCGTCATTGGGTGTTTCGTCATTCGTCATTCCACCTCACCGCTCGTTGACCACGCCGCCTGTCATTGCTACAAAAAGGGATTCCAAATTGCCTATTCTCAAGCAGGAGACCAGCTGTGGGTTGCAGCGAACGTCAGAAAGAAATCAAGCGTCGACGCAAGCGTCGTCAGCAGCTTACGCATCTGAAAGGCCGCTTGGCCAAGGCGACTCCCTCGGAGAAGCAGGAGATCGTCCGCAAACTGCGCGAGATGACCCCCGGCTCCGAGACGCTGATCAGCAACTGGGGCCTCGACGAGTCGGACCGCTAGCGCGGGAGCTGGCTCATCCCCCTCAATGTTGCCACATTGCGGAAGTACACGAGCACACGATAGCCATGCCCCAGCGATCGCAGGGCATGCTGGCGTGTGTTTCGTTTTTTTGTGGGAAAACTTGGCGGCAGTGGCAAGATCTGCGACTACAGGGCGTATACCACTGTGGGAGCGGGGTCGGCCTTTGATCTGTGAATCCGCCGAGTTTGGACCTAGAATGCTGATTCGCTTCCCCGTCATCCGTCCCTAGCAGGACAAGCCATGGTCACCACGAAGATTCCCGCTGGTTTCGATCCCGATAAATCCGACGAGATGATCGAGATCGACCTCCGCAATCCGTGGGTTGCCGGCCTGCTGGCCTGGGCACTGCCCGGAATGGGACACATCTATCAAGGTCGCACAGGCAAAGGAATCCTGTTCTTCGTCTGCATCCTGGGCACATTTTTCTACGGAATGTACGTGGGCGGCGGGAAGGTCGTCTACGCGGCCACCGATTGGGAACAACAGTATCGCTGGCAGTATCTCTGTCAGTTGGGTGTAGGCTTGCCCAGCGCTCCGATGTTGATCCAACGCGAGCGCGTGGAAGATGATAAGGATCCGCTGTTCAATGGGTTCATGGCGCCACCGCGCCTAGCGGTCCCGCCATCAACGGACGATTCCGGAAACACTGCGCAGCAACCCAATGAACTGGCCAAGTGGATTATCGACAATCACCCGTTCTTCGAATTAGGCACCGTCTACACCGTCGTGGCGGGCCTGCTCAATGTGCTGGTGATCTGCGACGCGGCGGGCGGTCCGTTGATTATTCGCACGCCAGAGAAGAAGAAAAAGAAAGGCAAAGCCGACGAGGACGAGAACTCCGACGAGAACTCCGACGAGGAGGACTCGAAACAGTCTTCATCCTGACCGGCAACTTTCCAGCTAACCTGTACCCACCGTTTCGCTAAGCGCACACCATGCTGCCAACTATCGTACCTCTGCTCGCCGACATGAATCTGTGGTACGCGCTGCCGTTGATCGTCAGCGTGAGCCTCGTCTGCGCCGCGACCCGTCACGAAACGATCGCTCCGATCTTGAACCACGCGGTGCGGTTCGCAATCTGGATTTTCGTCTTCATGGGCGGAGTGATGGTCCTGCTGGCATTGATGGACTGGATGGCTTAGCGTTGCTGAGCCCATTGCATCAGCGCAGCCCAAGGAACTCGATCGGCAGCTGGGTTCCGCCGTCGAGCACCAGTTCCGACAGCGCTTGGCCCAAGATGGGCGCGAATTTGAAACCGTGGCCCGATAGCCCCGCTGCAAACGCGATGTGCGGATGCTCCGGATGCCGATCCACAATGAAGTGCTGATCGGGGCTCATGGTGTACATACACACGGCGTGGTCGCTGTGCTGACGCGCGAGTTGCGGCAAGTGCTGCTGGGCGAACGCTCCTGTCCGCGCCAGATCGTCCGCGTCAACTTCTCGATCGACCGTGAGTGGATCGCCAATCACCTGCCCGCCTGAGTGCTCGCCGATTTTTAACCCTCGGCCATCTACCTGCGGCATGCCATAGAAAACCCCGGTGGGCAGTTCGTACAAGAAGCACGGTAGCTCCCGATGTGCCACTTCCTGGCCACGGTTGGGCGGATACCAAAACAGACTCTTCCGCCGCACCTCCAAGTTCAGGTCCAAGTCCGCGAGCAATTGCCCGGCCCAAGCGCCCGCCGTGACAATCAAGTGCTGCGCCGTTAGTTCCCCGGCGCTGGTTTGCAAAGTCACCGGTGGCCCCGGTTTCCAGGCTTCTACCGCAGCCGGGCTCAGCAGCTCTGCTCCCGCCTCGGTCGCCGCCTGCATGTGCGCCTCGACGCACTGCTCAACCAGCAGATACCCTGCGTGAGCCTCGAGCGCGCCGATCATGTCCGGCGGCACGACAAACGCCGGCCAGCGCTGCTCAATCTCTGCGGGAGTCAGGCGCTCAACCTGCAGACCGTGCTGCTGGGCGGAGTGAAACACCCCCGTCACGACTTCACCTTCAGCGGGACCAATTTGCAAGACGCCCGTCTCGAAGTAGAGCTGCTGGCCCACGCGATCTGCGAGCTCGTCCCACAGCCGATAGGTTTCCAGCAGCAGTGGTGTGTAATTGGGGTGCTCGAAGTATGCCTGTCGGATGATCCGTGTCTGACCGTGCGAACTCCCACGGTCGTGTGGCCCAACAAATCGATCGATGCCCAACACTTTGCAGCCACGTTGGGCGAGGTGCAGCAGGGCGGCGCTACCGATTCCGCCGGTCCCCAAAACGATCGCATCATAGACAGGCATCGATAGCATCTCCGGCCATGAATCAAGCAAGACTCAAGACTAGGCTACCAATACCGGCGGCTGGCTCGCCAGGGCCAGTAGGACGAGGGTCGCGCGCCGAAGCGAAATTCCATACCGGCGGTGAGCGAGACGTTGTGCATCGTGTCCACACCATCAGCGCCGAACGACAGATTGTCGAGCACTTCAAATCGCCACGCGATGGACGGCGATTGCCGCAGCTGTATGCCGCCGCCAAAGGGCATCGTAAACAGCGTCGTGTTGAAATTCACCTGGGCCGCATCGACGAAATCGATGCGTGCCATGCCGCCCCCTAGCAGCATGTAGGGACGCACTTTGGAGTCGCCCCAAGGGTAGTACAGCAGACTCACATCGCTGATGAAGTAACTGCCGTTGTCGGCCACGGGCTGCGGTTCGATGAATTGCACATTGGGATTGGCCCAGCCGAAACGTGTTTCCAGACCCCAGTAATAGTCGACGTCCCAGCCAATTCGCAGGCCGCCGAACAACTCGTTGTCTTGGGCCACGGTGTTATCGACCAGGTCGTCGCCCAGCAGCGGCCCGGAGAACCAATCGATGTGGTAGGGCCGGTTCATCCAACTGCTGCCTTCCAGCGGCAAGCCCCGACCGACGTGTCGGCCGTGGGTGGAAGAATGGCGGAAGCCCAGGTGACGCACCCAATCGAACGGCGTCAATCGCGGCCCCTCGTGCGGCGCGCAGTACATGCTGTCGCCGGAGTCCTCTGAGAAGATTGGATCCCAGCTGTCGAATTGGGCCGCCTCGGGATCGTAAAACTCGGCGTCGGCATCGTCGATTTCCGCCGTTTCGTCAAACACATTGAGCGGTTGCTGCGCGCTGGAGACGCTTGTCAGCACCAGAGAAATCACCATCGCCAACAGCGCGCAGCAACGTCCTGGGAGGCGACGTAACCAGCCAATCTCGAAATGACGGCTCGCAATCATGCGCGTGAAGCGATCGGTAGACTTGGAGAAAAGTGCGTTCGTTCAGATAGAACGGGCGAGGACTATCGCAGCTGGTCGCGTGCGTGTCAACGCTGTTGCGAGAATCCGCTCCTACGCTGCTGGCATCCCGGAGGGATGAAAATCGCGCCGCTAGGCCGCCTTACTTGCCAGCAGTGCCAGCGATGCGAGCGCTATCGACGGCGATCTTCGATTGTTCGTTGTTGTCGGCCTGTGATTCCGACTCCGGCTCGACGGTCGGCTCGGGCGCAACCACTTTTGCGGACACCATCAGTTTCGCGTCGCGATTGGGTCCGCGGTCGGTCGTGATTTTCACAGGCACTTTGATCGGCCCCGACTGAGATCCGGGATTGAACGTGAGTTCCACGATGTGCAGTGCCTTCGAATCGGTGTCGGTCTTGAAAGTGAAGCAATCGTCGCCGCAGTTGACATCGAGGATCTTGAAGGGCTTCTTGCCACGCACGATGATCTTCTTGGTCACCGATTCGCCAGAAGGCACATCGCCCAACACCAAAGCTTCGGGAGTAACCGAGATTTCCGGCACCACGCGGCCCTCGACGATCAGCGGAATGCGCTGAGAATCGGCAAGTCCATCGTTGGTGACGACGGTGATTTGGTCTTTGACGTAGCCTGGCGGCAGGTTGTCTTTCAGACGAACAAGCAAGCCGTACTTCACTTGTCCACCGTAGCGAGACTTCTCCTCAAGCTCGACTTCGAAGTGGTCGTTGTCGTTAGTGACATCAACGATCTGCCAGTTGGAGCGTCCCGCGTAGTTGACCTTGATGAGTTGCTCTTTCTCGATGCCCTGATCAACGCTGCCGAACTGCACCTTGCCGGGCTCAAAGACCACATCGCTGCGGATGTTGCCGTGCACGCGGAGCTGCACTTCCGCACGATAAGGCGGTGCAAAACGAACCGTCAGTGTCGCGCCTTTGCGACCGATGTGACTGTGGGTGTTGAACTTGGCGACGATATACGCCTTTTCGTAGGTGTCGAAGGTTTCATTCTCCACCGAGGGACTGGTACAGCCGCAGCTCGATGTGACGCTGGCGATCTTCATCGTCTGCTTGTAGAGATTAGTCAACTCAAACCGATAGACCGTTTCGGCTCCGCGTGCGACCGTGCCAAAGTCGTGTTCGCGTTTGTTGAACATCTTCTCGGCCCACTCTTGCCCGCAGGCAGCATTGGTGCCCAAGATCGCCGTCAAAGTCAAGCAAAGACCTGCAGTTCGAGTTTGTCGTGTACGTTTCATAGCAAGAATCTCTCTGGGCGAGCTTCGTCTCTCGCGGTGGCACTGTGACCCGCTGGCACAAATCCCTGCGCGAACTGCTCAGCGCCCGCGTACTTGAGAGCGCTAGTGAACGGGTGGTTTCATTCTGACACGTTGCGGCCTGGCCAGATCGTCAGCTCAGCTGCCGCGTGCGCTAGGTATCTTACCGCACGACGGTGTAGAAAGTTCGTCTCGTATTAGCGAGATCCGTATTTTCCCGCATTTTGTCCTCAGTTGGGAAGAGCAGTTCCGAAGAAATAAATCGTGCGGAGCAGGACAACTATGCGGATTGGAGCTTGTCCGCTGCGGCTTTCGTCACGCGGCACCGTCCGCTGACCCGCCCCTAGCGACTCGCGCCCAACCCTCTACAATCAGCGGTTTAACCGGGCATCGGACCACGCGTCCAGTAGCTTGAATCCCCGCTCCGCGCCATGCGGCCAGAGATTCGGCATTTCTTGCCTCACCGACCACGTTTCACCACCAATGGCCAACACCTCGAAAGTCACGATCATTGGAGTCGGCCTCATCGGAGGGTCGATTGGCTTGGCGCTGCGAGAGCGCGGTCTGGCCGAGCACATCGTGGGAGTGGGAAGGCGGCAGGTGAGCCTCGATCGCGCACTGCAGTGCGAAGCGATCGACCGAGGAACGCTCGACGTCGCCGAAGGCGTAGCGGACACCGACGTGGTGATCGTCGCGACGCCGGTGGATTCCGTCGCAACGGACGTCGTTAAAGCAGTGCAAGCAGCGCCTGCAGCCGCGCTGGTCACTGACGCGGGGAGTACGAAGGCAAAGATCAGTGCCGAGATTGAGGCAGCGGGAGTCGACACCACCGGTTTCGTGGGCAGTCACCCGCTGGCAGGCGATCACCGCAGCGGACCGGAATTCGCGCGGGCCGACTTGTTTGTCGACAAGACCGTCGTGGTGACCCCAACGGAGCACACTCTCCAAGAAACGACCCGCCGGGCTGAGTCGTTTTGGGAGTCGCTCGGTGCTCGCACCGTGCGGATGCCGCCTGACCAGCATGATCAGGCCTTGGCCTGTACCAGCCACTTGCCACATCTGGTCGCGTCGGCGCTGGCGGCGTGCACCCCAGAAGGCTGGCTTTCGTTGGCGGCCACTGGTTGGGCGGACACCACACGAGTCGCTGCTGCGGACCCTCAGCTTTGGGCGCAGATCTTCGCCCAGAATTCTCCCGAGTTGATCGAGGCGCTCGACCAGTTGCTAGCACAGTTGCAGGCAGCGCGCACGAATCTGCTTGCTAGCGACCACACTCAAATCGAACAATTCCTCCAACAAGCGAAACGGACTCGAGATGCTCTGGGAAATTGACCTCCATCCGCGCGAAGGTGTCGTCGATCGTGAAGCGGCCGGTGTGCGGGACGATGCCGCCGAGCTTGGCATCGCAGATCGATTGGAAATACGCTCCGCGCGTGGTTTCCTAATCGAGAGCCCCTCGTTGCAACCCGCCGAGGTGGAGAAACTCGCGAGCGATTTGTTCGCCGACCGCATCGTCGAACGACCCGTGTGCGCCGCCATTGGCGAACCCAGCTTAGCTGCGACTCCCGGTTCAGCCGCACAGCCCGACCAACTTGTCCAGGTGCTGCTCAAGCCGGGGGTGATGGACCCGGTCGCGCAGAGTGCCGAGGCTGCCGCGCGCGACTTTGGTTACCCGATCGACGCGATTCGCACGTTGCGAAAGTACTGGATCGCAGGTGCCGACCAACGGCAACTCGAGGCCATCGGTTCACGCATTCTGGCTAACGATGCCATCGAACAGGTCGTGGTCGGTCCGCTACCGTTCGATCACCTGCAGTTGGGCAGCGAGTACCAGTTCGCCCTGCAATCGGTCGAACTGGAATCACTCGACGACGAAGGTCTGATGCGGCTCAGCCGCGAAGGACAGTTGTATCTGCAGTTGGCCGAGATGCAAACGATCCAACAGCACTTCGCCCAACTCGGCCGCAAACCGACCGATGTGGAACTAGAGACCATCGCCCAAACCTGGAGCGAGCACTGCAGCCACAAGACCCTGGCCGGGCGGATCGCCTACCGTGACGAAAACGGCGAGCTGCAGTTTGAAAACATGCTGAAGGAGACCATCTTCTCAGCCACGGAGCAATTACGCGCGCGGTGGGGCGACGAAGATTGGTGCGTCAGCGTGTTCCGCGACAACGCCGGCATCGTGCGCTTCGACGAATCGAACAATCTTGCCTTCAAAGTCGAAACGCATAATCATCCGTCGGCGCTTGAGCCTTACGGCGGTGCCAACACCGGGGTCGGCGGAGTCATTCGCGACACCATCGGCACTGGCATGGCCGCCAAGCCGATCTGCAATACCGACGTGTTTTGCTTCGCTCCGCCCGACACGCCGGTCGATGCGCTACCACCGGGCGTGCTTAATCCCAAACAGGTGATGCGCGGCGTGGTCAGCGGTGTGCGCGACTACGGCAATCGCATGGGGATCCCGACCGTCAACGGAGCGGTCTATTTCGATGAACGCTACCTGGGCAATCCGCTCGTGTACTGCGGCAACGTCGGTCTGATTCCGGATGACCAATCGTTCAAGGAAGCGCAGCCCGGCGATTTAATTGTCAGCGTCGGCGGGCGTACGGGGCGTGATGGCATTCATGGCGCGACCTTTTCCAGCGCCGAACTCACCAGCGAAAGCGAGTCCCTGTCGGGCGGAGCCGTACAAATTGGCAACGCGATTGAAGAGAAAAAAGTGCTCGACGCGATCCTGACGATGCGCGATCGCGGGCTGTACTCGGCGATCACCGATTGCGGTGCTGGTGGATTCAGCAGCGCCGTCGGCGAGATGGGCGAAGAGATCGGCGCGGAAGTCTGGCTCGATCGAGCGCCGGTCAAGTACGACGGCCTCTCGTACACAGAAATCTGGATCTCCGAAGCCCAAGAGCGGATGGTACTCAGCGTTCCCGAACAGCATTGGGACGAGGTGCAAAAGCTATGTGCCGACGAAAGCGTGGAAGCGACCGTCATCGGCAAGTTTGAGCCCACTGGCCGACTCATGCTCAAGTACCACGATCAGACCGTCTGCGATCTGTCGATGGACATGCTGCACAACGGGCGGCCGCCCGTGATTCGCGAAGCCAATTACACTCCTGCGCCGGCCGTACCGCTGAGCTTGCCGCAGCGTGACGACTACACCGACGACCTGAAGCAGATCCTCGGCTCTTACAACGTTGCCAGCAAGCAGTGGATCGTTCGGCAATACGATCACGAAGTGCAGGGCGGCAGCGTGATCAAACCACTGGTCGGTGTACAGAGCGACGGGCCCAGCGACGCGGCCGTGGTGCGACCGGTGCTCGATTCGCGACGGGGTGTGGTCATTTCTTGCGGCATGAATCCCCGCTACGGCGATTTCGACACCTATCACATGGCCACCAGCGCCATCGACGAGGCGATGCGCAACTGCGTAGCCGTCGGCGCCGATCCGAGCCGCGTGGCGATCCTCGACAACTTCTGCTGGGGAGATTGCGAAAAAAGCGAGACGCTGGGCAGCCTCGTCCGTGCAGCCGTCGCGTGTCACGATCTATCGCTGGTGCTGGAGACCCCGTTCATCAGCGGCAAGGATAGCCTCAACAACGAATTTAGCTACGTCGACTCCACCGGCAATAAACAGACGATCGCCATCCCCGCGACGCTGCTAATCAGCGCGATGGGCCAGGTCGAAGATGTTTCGCAGTGCGTGACGATGGATCTCAAAGCGCCGGGCAACCTGCTGTATCTGGTCGGCGCGACGGATGACGAGCTGGGCGGATCGCACTTCGCGCTGGTCAACGACTTGGAGGGAGGCAATGTCCCACAAGTTGATTCCGAAACTGCGAAGAACACGTTCGCGAAGTTACATCAAGCGATCAAGCACGGCATGGTACGGTCTTGCCACGACCTGAGCGAAGGTGGATTGGCCGTCGCGGCTGCCGAAATGGCTTTTGCCGGCGGCGTGGGCGCGGACATCCAACTTGAGAAGGTTCCGGTCGGCAGCGATTCGTTGTCGGACGCGGCTCGGTTGTTCTCGGAATCCAACACACGCTTCTTGTGCGAGGTGGCTGAAGACAGCTCCGCTGCCTTCGAGGGCACCCTGGAAGGAGTACCACTCGCACAGGTTGGTCAGACGCACGAGGATGCGCGGCTACGGATTCAAAGCAGTACTGCCGGTGAATTGTTGATTGATGCCGGATTAGAGGAGTTGAAGGCGGCTTGGCAGCAGCCGCTTGCATGGTAGTTTTTCAGTTCACCCAGCGAGACAGGTGACACGCGGCTAGAGACGAAGAATCTCCCGCATTCCGAAATTCAAATTCTGTGATCCAGAGATGGCTAAACCACGTATCTTAATTCTCCGCGCCCCGGGCACCAATTGCGATGTCGAGACCGCGTACGCATTCGAGCACGCTGGCGGGGAGGCGACTGCTTTGCATTTGAACCGGCTGCTGGAATCGCCGCAGTTGGCCGCCGACTACCAAGTGCTGTGTGTGCCGGGCGGTTTCAGCTTTGGCGACGACGTGGCGGCGGGTCGGATTTTTGCCAATCAGATTCGCCATCATCTGGCCGACGTGATGCAGGAGTTTCGTGCCGCCGGCAAGCTCATTCTTGGCATCTGCAACGGCTTCCAGGTACTGATCAAGTCGGGCTTGCTCGACACCGACGACGAGCGAGGTGCACTCGCTTCGCTGTCATGGAACGATTCCGGGAAGTACCTGGCCCGCTGGGTACGAGTCAGCGTGCAAGGCGACCGCTGCGTCTTCCTGGCCGGCTGCGACGAGCTACAACTGCCGATTGCGCATGCCGAAGGAAAATTCGTCGTGCGTGAGGAAGCGGCGTTCCAGCAATTGGACAGCGCTGGGCAGCTGGTGCTGCGGTACTGCGAACAACCGGGCAGCACCGACGACTTTAATCCCAATGGTTCTGCTGGCGACGTGGCCGGCATGTGCGACGCGACGGGCCGCGTGTTTGGACTGATGCCGCATCCCGAGCGTTACATCGATCCCACGCAGCATCCACAGTGGACTCGCCTGCCGCCACGCGACGAAGGCGAGGGTCTGCAGATCTTTCGCAACGCGGTGCGCTACTTCTCCTAAACGCGGTTCGCTAACAGGAGCTAGCTCGGCAGCTTCGGGATCGTTCCCAGTCCGCTTTCCGCGCGGCGCTTCGCGATGCGGCTCATCGTGTCATCGATCCAGCGCTTGGCCGCTTCGGTCGCTTGTGGAATGCTAGCGCAGTCGCGCAGGTAAGCCACACGATTCTGATTGCCGTCTCGAATCGACACGGCGTAACGCGTGCGCTGGACGCCGCTGCCGGTCGAGTGCGCGACAAAACTGTAGTGCCAACCTCGATACTGGGCACCTGCTGCGGTTTCGGTGCCCAGCTTCGCTTGCGAGCGAAACTTTCCGTAAGGCTTTCGACGCGGGCCAGTCTGTGCGTACCAGGGCATGAATGAGTACTCCAAACGTAACGGGAGGCCGTGAATAGGACTCCCTTCAGTATGCTCGGCACGAAGTCTTGGTACACGGCAACCGCCCGGAGTCTGGTCGCATTACAACGATTGCAGCGCATGGGCCAAATCGGTTGTATGACCTACGCCGATGGCGGCTATCGATCACACACGGCGAGGTTGCCACAAAGCGTGGTGAGCTATGTTTTAGCTGAGTATTCTCTTGCTCAATCGAGCTGTGATTTACCGACGAAATCCCGCAGATTCCACCTCCACGTTGATCCTTTTCCCGCAGTAGAAACAACACGACATGGCTGAAGAAAACGAGAACGGTTTTGTCCCACGAGCACCTCGCTTTAAAGTCGCCGACACGAGCAAGATCACCGTGTCGATCAAGCGTACTGGCGAAGAGAACTCTGACGCCCTTTCGGCTGAGTTGCTCGATGTCTCGCAACATGGCACCAAGCTGCGCGTGCCGGTGAATTTGCGGTTTGAAGAGGCGCTGCAACTCGAGATCGACGTGCTCGATTCCGAAATCGAGTACCGTGGCATCGCTTCGGTACGGCACATCCGCGCTGTCGACGATGAACACTGGGTCGTCGGTTGTGCGATCGCCCCGCCGTTGTCGGACGAGACGTTTTCGTTCTTAGCAACCACCGCTGGCAAGGAGCGTCGACGGTTTCGACGGATGAATATCGCAACCGAGGCGATCGTGCGCCGGCAGGCGCAGACGGAGGGCGTTTCCGCAGCGCTGCACAACTTGTCCTCGGGCGGATTCTGCTTCTCCTCACCCGATCACTATGAAGTGGGCGAGCGAGTACAGCTCGCGTTAGTGGACAGCGAAGACAATGCTCGTGTCGTTGAGGCACGCATTTGTTGGCAGGTCGACAGCCCCGACGGGAGCATCGCGGGCTGCCAGTTTACGTCCAATGAAAGCTATGCCGACTTGTGCGCCTGCCTGACCGAGCAGCCCGTCGTGCCGTCGCGGAGTCGCGGTACTACGACACCAACGAGCAAGCTCGTGCTGACAGCCGCCGTGCTGGCAATGTTCCTCCCGCCGATCATGACCTTGCTGATGCAAGCAAACAAAGTTGCCGCTGGTGATACGCCTCCCGAGAGCGAACTGGCCGGTATTCAGACCTCGGCAGCAGAGACCGCGATGCCGAGTCCGACCGCAGAGCCATCCGACAACGAGTTGCTGGAAGAACTGGTACGAGAAAGCCTGGAATTGGATCCAGAGAACAACTCCGACGAGTCTATCGCCGAAGTCGAAGAATCATCGCCTCAAGACGTCGCTGACAAAGAGTCGCCCGCCGAACAGCCCGCCACGGTCAGAGAATGGGTCGACAACTCGGGCAAGTATCGCACGCTCGCCGAGCTGATCGAAGTGACCGAGGAGCACGTGGTATTGCTGAAAACCGACGGCAAACAATCTAAGGTTCCCTGGAGTCGCTTGAGTCTCACGGATCAAGAGTTCGCGCGAAATTGGCACGCGAGCGACCAGTAACTCACGCGTTCGTGCATTTAGTACTTGAGAACTAGCAGCGCGACCCCCGCGGCGTAGAAGGACGTAAACGCCAGCCATTCCAGCATCAGCCACCACGCTCGGCGTCCGGGCAATCGCTTCTGGATCTGGAGGAATGGCAGCGCGGCGACAAAGCCTGCCAGATACGACCATTCAAACACCAAGCTCAGCCGCCGACATACCAGAAAGTACACCACACTTGTCACAACAAAGCACAACAGTGGAATGCGTCTGGTGAGTGCCGGCAGTATGCGGTGATGATTCACAGGCTCGTTATTTGCCGGGCTGGCTGCATTTGCAAATGCGACAAACAGACAGACTGGCCACGTAAACACAAAATCACCCGTTAGTCTGCTGAGTAGCGTTGTGCCGACGACGCCCATAACGAAGGCAATCAGTCGGCCTAGCGAGCGAGCATCAACCTTGCGAAGCAACGGGCGGAGTAAGACCTTGCTCAGGAATCCACCTAACTCTGCAACGATCAGAATTGCGAATGACGCAAAGTACCAATTCCACAGCCACTCAGTCGTCGGAATATCGAACGCGTATTCGGGCTCGATGGCTAGGATAAGCGTCGCCCAGTCTCTGTACTCTTGTTGCGGCAAATCAGCGACTTCCAGCACCGGGGCGTCCGTTCGCAACAGGCGTTCTTCGCCAACGTAAACACACACCGCGCGCGAGTGATTGCGCACGTAGACTCTCCCGCGATGGAGTGTGGGTGGCGTCCAGGTGATTTCACCTTTCAGGACGCTGGCTCGCGCGAGCTCGTCGCAGCGATTCGCATCGGCGCGCAGCAAGATCAGATCCCCCAGTTCATTAAGTAGAATCAGCTTGCCGTCGGCAGCGATGATTCCTGCCTGACCGATTTCTTGTGCCGCCTCGCCCGATTTCTCCAAGGACCGGCGATGGCGGCCACTACCTTGAGACCATTTCACATTTCCTGTGGACAGTTCAATGCAGCGAAACTTGCCCCGCGAAGGTCGGTGCGTTTTCGACTGGGCTTCGAACAAATCGAAGCCGTAAATATGACCATCGACAAGCACACTAGATACGACATCGTTCGAGAGCACCTCGCTGTCCCAGATCGTTCGAATTCTGTCTTTTTCCGCCGCAGGAGATAGCTCCAACAGTTGAGACCCCGCGCGGAATGGCCCTGAAAGCCACAAATGAGGCTCAGAGAAAATGGGCCAGGCCGAATGCTCATCGTAGCCAGCAGAGAGCTCGCGCCGCGCAATCAGTTCACCGGTATTCCGATCGCATAACACGAGCGCGTTTTCCATATAGCCGATCACCAACGGTCGACCGTCGATTGTAATTGGATAAGCGGGCGAATAGCTGGCGGGGTCGTCGCCCGCAGTCCAGATCTCAGACCCGTCACGAGGGTCAAGCGCGACGATACTCGCCCCTGGTCCACCCACGGGCAAGAGGACCATTCCATCCACTACCGTCGGAGAACACGAGAATCCAAAGCCAACCCCACCGTCACCTTGGTAGTCTTCGACTACGTTGCGTGACCATACGAGCTTGCCCGACTCACTGGTAAGACAACCAACCAGACCGTCCGGGGCGGCGAAGTACACGAACTGACCGCTAATCGCGGGTGTCGCACGAGGACCCGGGTAGACGCCGGCGAGTTGGTATGGTCCGGCGTAGCGGTATCGCCAAATCGTTTCTCCCGAATCGGCATCCAAACAGTAAACGAACTGCCCCGCAAGCGATTGCGCCTGCGTGTAAACTCGGTCGCCAAAGGCAACCAATGCCGAGTAGCCCTGCCCTAATTCTCGGACCCACAACACCGGCGGACCCGATGCTGGCCACTGCTCGGCGATATGAGTTTCCGGCGAATGCGAGTCGAACGTAGCTCCTCGAACGAACGGCCAGCCTCTGTCTTCCAGACCTGGAGGGAGAAAAGGATTTCCTTGCTGCGAATCAGAGGCCCACAGTGGTTGAGCGTGAACGCAGAGGAGCGCGAACAACAGCCAAGTACCTGCATTCGAAGCGGTCTCTGATCCACCGCTGATCGAAGGCCAGCGGCTACTCATCAACGCGCTCGGGCACTGCCAGCGAGTCGGACAACCACCAGGCAAACCGTCCGAGCACGCGGAAGTAGAGCAGGCCTGCTGCCACAAACAGTGGCGTTTCCAGCAAGGCCCACATCACCGAGCGTTCAAGCGCCACACGCATCAACTCGACGTAGGCGTAGCCTGCAGCTGCGAAGATCGCCGCCGATGCCAGCACCAGGACCAGCCAGTGCCCAGGCCGCTTCCCGACACTGCCGAAGATCTTGGGCGATAGGGGTTCCAGCGGCGACCCATTCTCCAAACACGATAACAAGAAGAATGGAAACGCGCAGAGCCATCCTCCCAAGACGACTAACACGCTTTGCTCGACGGGCAGCGCCTGACCGAATAAGCGCACCAAGATCGCCGCTGGAGCAACGGCGATCACGCCAGGAATCAGCAAGTAAAACACATCGCCGACCCAATCCAAGAACACCGGGCCCGGTGGACTGTAAAGTCGATCATTGCCCTCAGCGCTTTCGGTGAGCACGGCCAGGCAAAGTGAACAGAAGGCTGCCAAACCCATTAGCGATGCGAGAAAGGCGAAGATAAAGAATGGAATCGCTGCGATCGGATTCGCACTGACGACCACCATCATGAATCCGCCGATGGTCATGCCAAACGCGCTCAAGCCCAAGAACCACGGTGTGACCGGTGCACGCACCAGCATCTTCGCCACGCCTTGAAGGATGGGAAAAGCCGGTGGCTGCGGACGATCTCGGCGCTCCTCGCGAACGGGCGGCAATTCTTCCCTAGGCTCATCAGTGGTCGTCTGTGGAGCAAATTGTGGTTCTGGGCGCGTCGGTGGGAGCAGCGCCGCGTCGAGTTGGTATTCCTGCCCGTCAGGAACGAGCGGCGATTGTTTCGGCTTCTCCTTCGGCGGTTCCGCCACCACTGTTTTCGCCCCGCAGTCGGGGCACGTGAGTTTCTTGCCAATCTGATTCTCACGGGCGTGCATCAACGTGTCACACACGCGGCACCAGACCGGATAGAACTTGGGCTGCTTCGCGGCCAACTCGTCAGGGTTTGGCGCATTGTCGACGCCCCACAGTCCATACTGCTGACCGTGCATCGCCTTGGGTTTCTGCTTGGGGCGTGGCTTTTGCGGCGGGGGCACTTCGGTCAATGCGCCGCAATCGGGGCACTTGGCTTTCTTGCCGACATGTTTGACGCGCGCCGCCATGCGGGTATCGCACACGCGGCAGAAAAAACCGATCAGCTGCTGTTGTTCGGCTGCTTGCTGCTGCTGGCGACGGCGCGTCTCTTCGTCGACGACGAGGTTGACCATCCCGCAACGTCCACAGCGACATTTTTTTCCGACATGCTCTGCCTCGACCGGCAACACAGCACCACATGCCGTGCAAGTAAACAGACGCGTCGGAGAAAGCGGCATCGACATGGCAGCCTCGCAGAAAAGAGTTCGGTTCCGCCCCTAATTCTACCCACGCAGCGCCGCTGGGGGAACAAAGAAGCGCGGTTCCCGGCGATCCATTGGATCGCGGTTACTGCCGCGGGTGTCAGAAGGCTGAGAAAACAAGTAAGCTGAGCAGCTGTTATTCCGAAATCCGCATTCCGAAATCCGCACTCGAACTATGTGGCAAGGCATTCACGGACACGATGCAGTTGTGGAGCGGTTTCGGCATAGCCTGTCTTCCGGGCGCCTGGCGGCCAGCTATTTGTTTCTGGGCCCGCCGGGAATCGGCAAACGGACGTTCGCCGTCAAGTTAGCGCAGGCTCTGTTGTGCCCGCGCGACCAAGCCGGTCAACTCCAGCCGTGCGGGGAGTGCGAGTCGTGCCAACTTGTGATGGCGGGAAACCACCCCGATCTCGATCTGGTTGGCTTGCCCGAGGGCAAGCGTTGGTTGCCAGTCGACCTGTTTCTGGGCGATCGCGATCATCGCAATCAAGTCGGTCTGTGCCACAACGTATCGTTGCGTCCGCAGATGGGCAGTCGGCGCGTGGCAATCATCGACGATGCCGATCACCTGACGGTCGAGAGCTCCAACTGTCTGCTGAAGACCTTGGAAGAACCACCGCCCGGTGCCGTAATGATTCTGATCGGCACCAGCCGCGGACGCCAGCTGCCGACAATTTTGTCGCGGACGCAGACGGTGCGGTTTTCTGCGCTGAGTCCCGACTCGGTGCGTCAGTTGCTCATCGAACAGCAAATCGCCACTGACCCCGCACAAGCTGAGCAGCTTGCTCGCGTCTGCGAAGGAAGCCTCAGCAAAGCGGCCGAGCTGATCGACCCTGAGTTGTGGGAAATGCAGCGATCTCTGCTACCTCAACTTGCGCCCGCACGCTTCGATAGCGTGCGAATGGCGAGCGAGCTGACTGCGTTTGTGAATCAGGCCGGCAAAGAAGCCGATGCCCGGCGTAGGCGAATTCGCCTGATGATCCAGATGGTCGCCAACCATTTTCGGCAATTGCTACGCGCATCGTGTTCTAGCCACAGCGCAGATCTCCCCGAGCTACGCGAGTTCCAATCGCTGGGCACGGCTGCGCAAGACCTTGCTCTGGCAGTTCTCGACCGCTCGTTGGAAGCAGAAGTACAACTCGACCGCAATGCCAATCAGGCCACGCTGATCGAATGTTGGCTCGACGATTTGGCGAGCATATTCGCCCATCGTGTATACCGATCCGCACACATGTAGTTGACGACTGCGCCTAAGCCGCACAAACCTCGCAGATTTAGCGATTCCCCGGTTCCCTGATTCGCAATGCTTCCTTAAACTCCGGGGATGGGAACTCCAAGGCGGGAGTTCGCTGTACGACACAACTCTACAGCCGTACGAAGAGCAACGTCGCGTTGTCACTCTGCGGCATGGCGGATTCCGGAGAAATTGAAGCATGGAGACATCCATTCCCCAGCGATTTGCGAAGCGAACCGTGCAATTCTTGATGTGCGGCGCAGCTTCGCTAGCACCGGCCTGGGCCACAGCGGCTGAGTCCACGGCGACCGAGGGCGGGAGTGCCGACGGGCAATTCGCCCTGATCTGTTGGGGAATCGCCTTTGCGGGCGCTATGGCCGCTCTGATCCAGGCCAAGTTCTTCTTCGAAGCGATGCGACGTGCCGACGAAGGCAACGAGCGGATGCGCCAAATCGCTGGTTACGTCCGCAAAGGTGCCAACGCGTATCTCGATCAACAGTTCAAAGTCGTGGCGGCGTTCTTCTTCGTGATCGCAGTGCTACTGGGCTTTGCGGCATTCGGCCTTAAGGTGCAAAGCGAGTTTGTGCCGTTTGCGTTTTTGACGGGCGGATTCTTTTCGGGGCTGGCAGGTTGGTTTGGCATGACCACCGCCACCGCTGCCAGCAGCCGCACTGCGGCGGCAGCACAAATCTCACTCAACCAAGGACTGCAAGTCGCGTTTCGTTCGGGAGCCGTCATGGGCCTGACTGTCGTGGGCTTGGGGCTGATGGACATTGCGATTTGGTTTGCGTTCCTCTACTGGGTGTGGCCACAGATGGGCTTCGAAGCACTCAGCCTCACCAACATTACCGCGACGATGCTGTGCTTCGGCATGGGCGCAAGTGCGCAGGCGCTGTTCGCGCGCGTCGGTGGTGGCATCTTCACCAAGGCGGCGGACGTCGGCGCCGACCTGGTTGGCAAAGTGGAACAGAACATCCCCGAGGACGATCCACGTAATCCGGCCACCATCGCCGACAACGTCGGCGACAACGTGGGCGATGTCGCGGGTATGGGCGCTGACTTGTATGAATCCTACGCGGGCTCGATTCTCGCCACGGCCGCACTCGGTGCGGCGGCATTCACCGCCAGCGGCATTATGCCGCCAGACATGGCAACCGAAACCGCTCAGTTGCGGGCCATGTTCCTGCCAATGGTGATCGCCGGCCTCGGAATTTTTTCATCAATTGTCGGCATCTACACCGTTCGCACCGGCGAAGACGCCTCGCAGAAGAGCCTGCTGCATGCGTTGTCGCGAGGAATCAATCTGTCGACCGCGTTGGTGATCGTCTGCGCACTGGTCGCGACCAAGTTGATCATGCCACTAACGCCTGGAACGGATATCGGCATCGGCGGCATCCCTGGGGTCGGCGTGAGTATCGTCATCGGGCTGATCACCGGTGTGCTCATCGGCTGGTGGACCGAGTATGTGACGAGCGATGAATACAAACCGACACAGAATCTCGCCGAACAAGCGGTGACCGGACCTGCTACCGTGATCATCGGCGGCATCGCCGATGGAATGGCCAGTGTGTGGGTGCCGGTGATGTTGGTCTGCATCGCAACCTTGGCCGCGTTCGGATTCGCGACCGGCTGGGAATTCAGCGATATGACCTTCTTCTCGCTCGGCCTGTACGGAGTGGGGATCGCGGCGGTCGGAATGCTGAGCACGCTGGGCATCACCCTTGCGACCGACGCCTACGGACCGATTGCCGACAACGCCGGTGGCAACGCCGAAATGTCTGGCCTGCCGGCCATCGTTCGCCAACGAACCGACGCGCTCGACAGTCTGGGCAACACGACGGCCGCGACCGGCAAGGGCTTTGCCATCGGTTCAGCAGCGCTCACGGCCTTGGCATTGCTCGCCGCCTACGTCGAAGGCGTGCGCGTCGGCTTCGATCGCTGGGGTGAATCGTTTGCCGAGGAAATGGTCGATAACGGGCAGCTTGACGAGGGCATCTACAAGGTCGCACCGCTGTTTGCCGTACAGGTCACCAACGACGAAGCCGGTGAAGGCGAAAACTCGCAGCGCACGATGTCCGTGCAGGACAGCTTCCTGATCATGCCCAAAGATTTGCAGCGCGCCGGTCAGGGCGAGGCTTGGAAAGCGATCGAGATTGGTGCGCGCCTGCCGACAGGTGCCGCCGATTCGCTACTAACGTTGAGCGAGGATGGCAAACCGACGTGGCGCTCGTCTGGCGACGAGATGCTCTCGATTCGCGACGTCACGCTGCCCCAGTTTGCCACTTACTTCGAGGCGACACTGGTCAATCCGCGCGTGTTAGTGGGCGTGTTTGCCGGCGCGATGGCGACCTTCGTATTCTGCGCCATGACAATGACCGCCGTGGGCCGCGCCGCGCAAGGCATGGTCCGTGAGGTCCGCCGACAGTTCAAGGAAATCGTCGGCATCATGGACGGCTCGGCCGAACCCGATTACGAACGCCCCGTCGAGATCAGCACGTTGGCCGCACAAAAAGAAATGCTGCTACCCTCGCTGCTGGGACTATGTCTGCCCGTTGTTATCGGTCTGCTGCTGGGAGTGGCGGGCGTGCTGGGACTGCTGATGGGGACACTCACCAGCGGCTTCTGCCTGGCGGTGTTCATGGCCAACTCAGGTGGCGCGTGGGACAACGCCAAGAAGTATATCGAAGCGGGTGCCCAAGGTGGCAAAGGCACCGACGCCCACAAGGCAGCCGTCGTGGGCGACACAGTGGGCGACCCGTTCAAAGACACCAGTGGCCCCAGCCTCAACATCCTCATCAAGCTGATGAGTATGACGAGCGTGGTAGTCGCCGGGTTGGTCGTCCGCTATAGCCTTTCGGCGTGGGGTTTGTTCTAAGTGGACGTCCTGATCCTCGGTCACGTAGCAGAGCAAGTTGCGGAATCGGGCATCGGCTTGGGTTCCGCGATCGCAGTCGTCTGCTCCTGGGACCGCAACCGCTCAATCCTCTGGGCCATCCTCGCCGGCCTGCTGTCCTGGCTGTACGTGATCTACTACGCCTTGACTCGCTAGCAAGAGTGGCTGGGTTGGAATGGGCACTTAGAGAAATCCTCTCGACACTGCAGATATCCTAATCACGAGCGCCCTCGAAACTGCCCACTGCTCGTTACACGGTTGACTCCATGGACGACCTAATTGATCGGATGCTCAAAGATCCGGAGCGGGAAGAAGCACAGTCTTGGCTATCAGGTGGACCGGATCGCTATATCTTCGAATTTGACCCGGATGCGTCATTGGGGATGGTGCAGGAGTTGTACGCACTGGGTGCTAGCGAGGTCCTAGCCGTCGAGATTGACAAAGAGCCTGACATGCAAAGCACAAACACTCTCGTGATCGAACTACCCCGTGAAACCAGCCAACGAGCGGCAGTGTTTCGATGGGTCGAGGAGTACATGCGTGATTGCGGTTTTGATCCCACGCCCGATGACGGCCAGTCCCACCTGTTGGCTTACTTTACTTGATGCCCGCTGCAACCGGGTAGCACCGATTGGCGCTAGCCTACCGGTGCGGTGAAATTACCAGAGACTTCGTAACTGCGTCTAGACGGTACTCTTCTCCTCCTGCGGCTACGCCGCCCAGGGAGGCGTTGCTGGCGGCCTGGATCCCCGACCCGCGGTGATCAGATTGCCGCGCGGGGATCCCCGACTTCCCCGCCTCGTGCTACATTGCGGATGTCCCAAAGTAGCAAACGTTCTCACGTCTGCCGATTTCGTATGGGGGCAAGTGACTTCAGAGGTTCTCGATCACTTCGCCACCGTCGCGTGTGACAAGACGGCGAAGCGTGGTCGGCTCAAGCGAATCGCTGAGAAAATCGACATGACCGTCGCAGTATACTACGTTCACGCCGCCTGGATGGAAGCCGAAGACTTCGTCATTGGGTCCACAATTGTTCTGAGACCAGGGGCAGGTCGGTGGCCCGCCCATTGGGTTCAGATTGTTGTTAATTGGCTGAGAAACCCCAAACGCGTTATCGGGCTCTGCCCATCTCCACAGTTTTCTCAACTCTCCGTCGTACGACTGGTTGGGAGCGTTGTAGGTGTAGGTACTATTAGTGACCATTTCCGCGTTTCGACCGACGTCTTCGGCAACTGCGAGTGTGTTACTGAGTCCATCGGTAATCTGCCGACTTTTAGTTCCCCCCACCACCAGTGCGCCGTCCGCGCGAGTGAAGCTATCCTTGACCCCCGTTTCAGGATGAATGTCGGTGTAGTAGGTCGCACCGTAATCGACCGTGCCGAATCCCTCATCGTCGTTTAACTCGGGCCGGTATCCGTTGGACGGGCAAAAGTAAATCTGAATCGTGTTTTTCGCCGCCTGGATGTTCTCTGGCGTTGCCAAATAGGGCACGCTGAAATCTAGCTGCTGCTCAATATTGGCCTGTTCGACGTGGGGCAGGATATAGGAAAAGAACGAATGCGTATCGAACGTCGTCGACGCCTTCGTGGCGGGGAAGTCCGGCGGATAGGAGGTGCCTTGGCCGCTCGAAGGAAACTTCCGATTCGAGCTTTCATAGTTGTGCATGGCCAGCCCCATTTGGCGCAGGTTGTTGATGCACTGGCTTCTTCGTGCAGCTTCCCGAGCAGCTTGAACCGCGGGCAAGAGCAGGCCTACCAAGACACCAATGATGGCGATGACCACCAACAACTCAACGAGTGTAAACGCGCGCGGGGCGTCACCCGTCCTCGACCTCTTCGATGGCGAAGTGTTTGAGTTCTTTCTCATATTTCTATCCCGTATGGCCCCGTATCCAGTCTGCCCCGAGACAAGAACGACATACTCACGCTATTCGTGACTCGAACTCGAATATTCTATGCAATTTGCGATCTTTGGCTCTGTGAAGCAGGCTACAAACGGTGCACGCTCTGCTCGTCAATGCAAGCAACGCCAAGATGCTACAGCGTACATCACGCCCAAAGCCACAGCAATGTGATGTCGGGCCGCGACTTCGCGTTAGGAAGTGCTATCGCTCAAGAGGTAAGAGGCTCCGCCAACTGCGCCTAACGGAAGCATCTCACGCGGATACCACCGACGAAACTGCCGACGGCAAGCAGCATCAATGTCGGTGGTTCAGGCACAATAGCCGCGCGTTTCATCACTTCGTAGATCGCCGTATTGTCGATGTACCTGCCGTCAAAGCCGCCGCCTTCTAGGCCGTAGCCCGCCACCATACTCTCATCAACGCCGAGTACTTTCGAGGCGAATCGCTCGGCGCCCGCACCTTGCGCGTAGAGCGGGACCAAGCTATTGGTGTGACTGCCTGATTGCCAGCTATGTCCGGGGATCACGCCCGGTCCGTTGTCGACAATTGGGTCGAAGTCACCGCCTGGACCCCATAGATCGCCCGTTTCGTGATCTGACACAACGATCAAGAGAGTCTCACTCCAGGTTGGATCGTGGCCATTGATCCAATCAACCGTGGCCTGCACCGCGTCATCGAAATCAAGATGTTCTTCGATGTGCCGCGGCAAATCATTGTCGTGCCCGGCCCAGTCGATCGCTCCCCCTTCAATCATCACCGCAAATCCCTCTTCGTTTTGAGCCAAGACGTTTAGCGCGGCGAGGGACATCGTTGCTAAAGTGGGGACATTCGTATTGTAGGCATCTCCTGAGGGAGTGCTCGGGTCGGCACCTGTGTCGTCCCGACGGTATTGGAGCGTCTCATTGGCTTGGGCAATGCCGAGCAACTTCGCCGGCACGTCCTGACCAGCTGCGATCGCCTCGAAGTCTGACTTCTCCTCAATAAATGTCCAACCGTTCGGGGGCGAACCATCGACGATGTCTGCCCAGGCGGCATCTCCCCCTGCATATCGCTTTGTTTGCTCTGTATCCAATTCACCATTGTTGTCGTAGCGGCCGTGGCCCGCGCCCATCAGCACGGTGAAGTTGCCGTGATAGTTCATGGCATCATAGCCGTTGTTGTCGCCTGCCTGCGGATTGCTGTCGTTGTTACGCGCGCGTTCCAGCGGGTTTGATCCGTAGATGCCCTCGTAGGCAATCGCTGCGTAATTGCCTCGGGCGCTGTTGTGGGCGTACACGGCAGCGGGCGTCGCATGGCTGATCTCCACGCTGCTCACGGCACCAATGCTCATGCCCTGCGCTGCTGCCTCTTCGAAAAAATTCGTGAGTGGCTCACCGTCGACACTGATATTAATCCGGCCGTTACGAGTCTTTTCGCCGGCAAACATCGCCGTGGCGGCGGATGCCGAACCGGTCGCACCGCGGCCGTTGTACCGCGCAGTTTCCCAAAAAAGCACTGGGTCGTAGCCGTTGGGGTTGTCAGAGGAGTAGGTTTGCATTCCGTATTGATAGTCGAACGACTCATAAACTGCTGGCGTCCCACGGTAATACTTGGCTGCAGTCACCGAATTGAATCCTTGCCCATCCGCGAGCATCACGATCACGCGCTTGGCCTGCGATGCGTCTGCGGTGATGGGCATCGGCCCCAGAACTACTATGCATGCCGCGGCGCAGCAGAGCATGCCGCAGAGATAAACGTGTCGACGTTCAGTGGTACCGATCGTAGTTGGAATGCGTATGTTTGCCATCGAAGCGATCTCCTTGAACTGCAAGAAAAACTTCCGTTGGACCGTCGCCTAGCTCCAGCGCACAAAAAAACACCTATTGAAACTCGCACCACCAAAATGGTGTGCCAATTTCAATAGGTGTTCGTTGCGTTAGCGTGCGTTCTGAAGCGGTGAGAAGATACCAGGAAAAGAGCCTACGCCACCAGTCTACCGACCCGACCATGCGATTGCAACGTTTTCGAGTTCATTTCTGACGCCGCTCGCAGAGCAGCCTGCCCAGGGCAGAATGCTGTGCGATCAACACAGGGCTCTGGATTCGTATCCCGCCGGTGAATTCTGCTGCGTCACGGCCGAGAACAGTTGGCCAGTGGCTGGTTTCCAAGTCCGTGAGTCCGATCGCTGCGTGCATCGAAGTAGATTATCGTGAATCTGGCGATGAGTTCGAAGCAGTTTTGCGTAAACTTGATCTCACCGATAACCTGTCGATCCGATCGATGAATTTAGTGCTAACACCGGTAGCATGCGAACCGACGAATGACTTCCAAACAAAACTTAGCTGCAAAGACTACCAAGCCTGCTGGGCGGCAGAACTTCCGAAAGCGGCCTCATTTCAGATTGTTGGTCGCCTTCTTCTTGTCCACTACTTTGTTGATTGGGCTTCTCGTTCTTCAAAGGGTGATGCTCCCGCTCTACGACGACTATGAGCTCGATTTGTCAAAGCTGACGCGTGCTACGCTCAACACCGATTTGATCCGTGCTGTGGCAATGCTGCCACTGATTGTAGTGAGCAAAGAACTTATTATGAAAGAACCGTGGCGAGCTAGAACTGATGTCACGATTATCGTACTTAGTGTGGTTGTCGGTTTACTCGCAGTGTGGGGCGTGCTCGGCCAGATCTTCTTTTATGATGATAGCTTGTATCTTTAACGCTGGAAAAGTTTTCTGAATCCGGACGACGATGCCCGTTTCATTGCGCGCGTCGATGTGTACCGCGTACCAACGGCTGGCGCTAGCCAACCGGTGTGACGAAGTCACCGGAGGCTTTGCGAGCATTTGCCGCGCACCCCGCTGATGAATTTGCATACGTTGAGCACCGAGCAGAGTTGGCTAAGTGCAGATTCCCCAAATTGAAGAGTCCGACCGAGGCGCAACAGCAACTGTCGAAGGTGCCGCTAGGGCGATCTATGTTGTTTGATACCGCCCATGAATCGATGGGCGCCGCTTCGCCCTAGCCCCAGGACTGTTGGTCCATCAAGGGGCGAAAGATGCTAAAAAACACCTAGCGCTGGACACGGTGGCGTGATCAGCGGTTACAATCGACCTCAGATTGTGCCGGGAGCGGTTTCCCCCTTCGCTATCTGGGAAATCCCCGGCGGAACGACAGATGCGGTAATCGTGGACAGAATCGAGCGGAATTGGCGGGAGTTCGCCACTTTCGGTAGGATTTTGGCATGATCAGCGGGCTTAACCAAAACTAGGCGCAACACTACACAATCCCAGGTGAAATGAACCAAGATGTCAAGAGAACTTACTACCTGTCTCATCTTCGTGGGTGGACTGCTGTGGATGTTTGCCGACAAAGCAACGGCGCGCACGCCGCAAGAAGGCATTCGCGGCGTTGTTGGGGATTCGCCAGCCGATCAAATGTTCTATCGATATTACCTTCCACAAGATTATGACCCGCAGACTGAGTATCCACTGCTGCTCTCTCTGCATTACTCGGGCCAAGAAGGTAGAGACAACTTTTCACAGGTCGGTGCTTCCAACACAGCGAATTTGATTGAACTTACCGATGTGGAGTTCCCAGCGATTTTGGTAGCACCGCAGTTACGAGTGTTTGGATCGTCTTGGGATCCTGAGGACCCAAGGGACCGTACTGATGAAGTGCTGGATGCTATGATCAGTTCTTTCTCTGTAGACACCGATCGGCTCTATGTGATTGGGCATTCGCTGGGAGGCCTTGGCACCACGACCTATCTGCAGCACTACAACGTCTACCACCCCGATCGGTTTCGTTTCGCGGCAGGAGCAGCTTTGGTCGCCTCCCAAGTTGACGACCCACTCGCCGCCGAAGCTCTACGCGAGACACCAATTTGGCTGTTTCACGGAGCAGAAGACGACCGCTGGCCGGTGGAAATTGTTCGGCAGTCATTTAATTTGTTGGCAGGGAACCCAACCAATGCACCGATTGAATTCAACGACAGTTACCTGGGGGAACCGACAGCAGTCGCTGGAAGTATTCGCTACACCGAGTTTCCGGGTGTTGGTCATGCCCTGCCCGATGGTAAGACAATTGATGGCAGAGAATTCTTTGAGTGGATGTTCTCCCAGTCGTTGGCGGTCCCTGAACCGTCAACGAGTTGTTTTGCTATGCTGTCTCTGTTCTTCGCAAACGTCTGTTGCGGAAGACGTACGCTGTGCCTGCGACAAGAACGGAGTCCTACCGTTTGGCGCTAGCCAACCGGTGTGACGAAGTCACCAGAGGCTTTGCCAGCCGACCCGGGGCTGGCCGGCGCGCGATCAATCGTGAGCTTTGGGCGCATCCCGCTGAGGGAATTGCATACGTAATGCGCCGAGTAGAGTTGGCCAATTGCAGATCATGACCAAGCCTCACTCCTTAGCAGGAACTGAATCCTCCAGGAGTTCATCTTTGAGTTGTTGACGAACGCCAGGGAAACCAGCCGGAATGGTTTCGTCGATTGCTCGTCCTATTGGATACTTAAGCCGAAACTCATCATAGGCCTCCTGTTGCAGGAGCGCTCGCAAGTCTTCATCATTGTATATCCAGAATGGAGTAGTCTGTCCGTCTTCGATCATTTTCTCCAAGAATCTCAGCACACGATCTGACTGTCCGCGTGCAGCGAGTACTACGATGTGATATAGGTTGTGTTTGTCTTCTCCCGACGGCGGTTCAATATCACCCGCCAACTCCCAAGCAAGGTCAAGCTGTTGAGTACGTACTAGAGAACGAAACCACCAATTCTGTACGCTCCATTTGCCGTCTGGCCATTCCTCATCAAAATTCTCATTGCCGAGCATTTTGCCGCGCAAGTCCATTAGCTTAGTAACATCATCGTATCGACGCTCATCCCAGGCGGAGCGAACCTCAGCCCAGTCGTTAATTGAGCTCTGCGGGTGTTTCCATCGATGTTCCTCCTTCAGCCAATCGAGATCTTTTTCATTGCCCTCGCGAGCCAATTGCAATACGAGTTCGCGAAAAGTTGCTTCGCATGAGCCAAATTCTTGATACGCGTATCGAGCCTTACCGCCAGCACAGTAGTGCCCCACTGCGCGGCTTCTAAGTATATCCTTCAGCTCCGCGTCTTCGGTTTTGCGGTAACCTTGGCTGTAAATCTCGGCAGCTGCGAGATCACCACCTTCTTGATCGTGGAGTGCAACCCACCCGGAGTAGTAGTACACCCAAGGATCATCTGGTTTAGCGCGTCGATGTAGTTCAACGAGTTCATTAAGTTCACTGAGGTCCTCTCGGTACTCAATGTGATTCGCTAAAAGGTGAAAGAAGAACGACGGATCAAGTCCACCATCATCAATTGCTTCTGAGTAGGCGTCGAGCGTGGAGCCACCAAGTTTCTCAGATGCAAGTGTGAAACCAGAGAAGGCCTCTTTTCTCATCTGCTCGTCATCAAGTTCTTTCGCGGCGCTCAAATACAGCTTCTTCGCCTGCTCAAATCTCTTCAGCCCATAATTTGCTCGTGCTTCATACCAGTCAGACCAAGAATCTCCAGGATCGATATTGCGATAGACTGCAACTAATCGAAGCAGCTCGTCAAATTCATCCCGATGGTATAGCTTGAGGGCGGTAGCGCGAAACCACTCGGATGGATCTGCCAGTCGTTCGAATCGCTTGGAAATCCCG
The DNA here is from genome assembly GCA_965228965.1 of Bythopirellula sp. Taxonomy (GTDB): domain Bacteria; phylum Planctomycetota; class Planctomycetia; order Pirellulales; family Lacipirellulaceae; genus Bythopirellula. Next base: position 833,265 of record OZ245849.1, on the reverse strand, counting down.
CGTTCCTCGGCAGAAATCGACAGTTCAAGCAGTTCTTCAAAGGCCAACTGGTGGGTTGGATCAAGATCTAGAGCTTTGTCCAAAGCACCGAATGCCGCTCGATCTTGCCCCAGTTGATGGTAGGTCTTCCCCTCTAACCAGAGAAGATTAGGGCTACCTCCCATCCGAGATTGCAACTCATTATTGAACAGCAAGGCTTGTTCAAAATCGCCCGTTTTCATGGCAAAACTAAGCCGTGACTCTAATGCAATCTCTGCTTCGGGAAGGACCGCTTCTAATTCAGTCAATAGTATGTCAGCTTGATCATACTCTTCCAATCGCATCGCAATGATGAACAGATGATAAAGTCGAGCAAACCTCAAAGTGTCTGTTTGCAGTTTCAGGTTGATAGCGTCCAAGATTTCTTTCGCATCCACTGTCTGATCCTGCTCCAGAAGATCCGAAGCATTCCTTAGCTGCTGCCATGCCTCAGTCCTTGCCTCCCCGACTTCATCATCACGATGAAAGTCAGCGGCGATGCGTCGGCTGATTCTCCAGCCTTCTTCCACTGAGCCGATATCAAAGACCTTTAACTCTGACCCTGCTCGCGAACAGTAGAAGCACAGCCAATAGTCCTTGTAGTCGGATAATTCGAAGCGAGTGTAGACTAAACCCCATGTTCCATCTTTCGCTTGGTGAGCTTTGCCATGGATATGAGTTCGATACTCATCGGACGTGAACCCCATCAGCAAGGACGGATCTTCCGTCAATGTCACGGATAAGTAATCTTCCAGTTCTTCGAGACCGAATCGCTCGAATGCGACAGTGTCGTATAGCCTAATCGTTTCGATCCACCACCGATTGTCGACCAACTGTGTGCCTGCCTTGCCATTGTTTGACAGAGTAGACTTGATGAAGGCATCGACGAGTCGTTGCATCTGCTCAGACTCAAGTTTCGTGGCTGGTCGAGTATCACCAAATGCAGGCAAGGAGATGTTCGCAACGGGCTCTCCCTGCTGCCATGCGAAAAAGCCAAAAGTGATTCCGACTGCAATCAAGAGTAGCAGAGCAGTTTTTCGAGGCACGGAATACTCGCTACGGTGAGTGGGGTTGATTTGCGAGACAGAAAATGCCTGTGATCCATTATTCACACTATTCTTCGCCACTACCACCACAGTTGAAAGTTTGACATGATTCGATGACTGTATGGTGATGTTTGAGCCGCACAAAAAGACTGCCAAGCTGCGCCGAGATACCGGCTGCCACCGGTTGGCGCTAACCGGTGTGACGAAGTCATCAGGGGCTTTGCGAGCATTCCCCGGTCAAGACGGCGCGCGAGCAACCCTCAGCTCTGCAGCCATCCCGCTGAGGGATTCACATACGTCAAGCGCCGAGCAGAGTGTGCTGCGTGCAGATTCGCAAATCGAAAAGTCCCACCGTTTGTGGAAACTGCTCGAATCCGAGCCTCGAAGAAGGGCGATGTCGAGGCAGTTTCGAAACAGGCCGAACGTGCTGCAGGAGTTTCACGCCGCTTGTGGATAGATTAGGCTCGCAACCTGCTTAAATGTCGTGCATAACGTGGGGCATTGGCTACGAATAGCACAGAATGTAACCACAGCTACGCAAGTTATATAGACCGGGATTACGGTCGAGCATTCTTGCCGACGGCACGAACTGACTGCGCAAACTTTCCCGAAAACGATGTTTGCGGTGCCGTCCTACCAACAAAAGACGCCGAGAGCTGACAACCTCGGCGTGAGGAACTTTCCGGAACAGGGTCACAAGCGGGAGAGCTGTCGCAATGAAAGTAAGCCAATGATTAGCAAGCAAAAAGTGCTTGGCTCTGGAACACTGACGGCAGAGATGTTTTCAGCTGTATTGCCATAATTCTCTTGCCATTCAATTAGATCAGAACCGCTAAACGGATTTGGAGATTCTCCACGTTGCCAAGCCAAAAAATCGATCCCATTTACTGTTAGATCCCCATTAAAATCGCCCGGGGAATCAGCAGCGACAACATTCAAGAGTACGCTCGACGAGGTGTATTCAACATCAAACTCGAGCCCCGAACCTAAAGAGGGAAGTATCTCAGAATCGAACTCGCTAAGAACGCTTGTAGCAGTAAGGATTTCAAAAGAGTCGCCTAATTCCGGTGAGAATCCTCCGAGCAACAAGACTTGGAGTTCCCCACCGAGGTTTGCGATTCCGTCTCCGATGAGGTGATTTAGGTGATCAAAGTCACTTCCTGGATTGGTACCGCCAAGCTCGATTTCGAGCACACCGCTGTAACTTATGCTACCGCGAAGCACCGACGCGGGCGAAAAGCCAGGGGCGTCGGTGCCGGTGATTATGGCATTGTCAATCGTGCCGACGCCCTTCACATAGCCTTCCAGGGTAATCGGTTCGGTAAGCGATTCGCCTTGAATGTGACCGTTGTTGATGAAAGGCGTCGCCGCGTCGTCGGGCGTATCGATCGTGCCCACACCCTCGATGCTACCACCAAAATCGAGAGTGAGACCGCTTGCGGCTACGAGCGTCGATGGCCCCGATCCCTGGCCGGCTCCGCCAAGTGTGACCAAGGCACCCGAGTCGAGTACCGCGCCATTCGCGTCGTCGAGCCGCAGGTTGGCGTCCGCTTCGACGATCAGACTACCATTGGAATAGAACCCCGCGGCCGAGGAAGCGTCGCCCAGTGCAAGCACGTTCGTTGGTCCGGCCGCCAATCCCCCCTCGGCACGGACAGTCGAACCCTCCACGCCAATGAACCTTTGCCCCGAAAGGTCGGCGGCTCCACGGATCACGCCACCGTTGCCCACGAGGTACTCGTTGTTTGGCGTCACTAGCTGACCGCCGGGGAGGAAGACGAGTTCTCCACTAATCGTTGGCCGGCCTTGTGAGTAGATGGTCGCGGTTTCCGTGCCTACATCTAGTCTGCCGCGAAAGTCCACCGTACCGGATGGATTGCTTGCCAGCAGATTGAGACCAGGCCCGGACGGCTGGCCGACGATGATACCGTAGCCAGAGATGGACTTGCCTGCCTCGAGTGTGGCAGACGCCGCAATGATTGCGCCGCCTTGGACTTCGGTACTGGGACCAAAGCTGCTCGTCGACAGCGTGCCACTGTTGGTGACGAGGGTGTCGCCGCCCAGTTCGACAGAGGAACCACTTATTTCAAGTAGTCCACCGGTTACGGTTATTTCAACTCCAGAAAAGCTAGTCACCCTGGCGTCGATCTCACCGTAGCCGGACAGTCTGCTGCCGGGAAGCAGTCGCAAGCGGTCCGCGGTGAGCGTTCCACCAGCCAGTTCGATCCGAGACAATGATTTGACTTCCAATTCTGAATCTCCGAGATCAACTACTCCGCCATCGGAAACACGCAAGAGACCGATGCCATTGGGTAGTCCTACCGTCGTGCCAAGAACAATCGACCCTGTTCCGATGTCTTCCCAACGCGACCCTTGGCCAACGACATCAATGCTGCCAAAAGACCCGATATTGCCACCCATGAAGGCTTCTACACTCGATCCTACCATGCCTGTCGTGAGTAAGCCGCCGTCACGTACGACCACCGACCCGACCGAGTCCGAACCACCAACGCTCAGAGAACCTTCGTTTGTGAAGCTAGACCCGGCGCCCTCAATCACCAAAGATCCACGTCCTTCTGAATCGCCAACGGATGTGCTGCCTCTAAAAATAGCGCCACCTCCATTACGGATTGTAAGAATTCCCTGCCCAGACGAACCGATACGAGAGCCAGAGCCTGTCGCAGTCAGCAATGAGTCGGATCCTTCAACGATCATTTCCCCCACACTCTCACCGTCACCCTCTATTTGGAAAGACTTGTCGTTAACGGAAGCACCATCTCGTACAACGAAGCGTCCAGTCCCACCGACTTCAGTACCATCGGTTGATACGATCGTACTGCCAGTGCCTTCGACTTCCACTAAACCAGAGCCACCATCGGTACCAACTCGCATTCGGAATGCATTGAGTGCGGCGCCATTGCTTACTGTTAGGTTCCCCTGGCCACTAAGACCAACAAACGCCCAGTTCAAAGTTTCGAGTCTAGTGAGAGGCCCATCCAGGTGGATGGCACCATTGCTGCCAAAATCGATGCCCGCCGCTATCGAACCGGCACTGCTCACCACTGTGCCGCCGCTCAGATTGAGAGTTCCCTGATTTGTTTCGCCCACAAACACGGTGCTTGCGTTCACTTGGCTGCTAAGGCCATCCAGTGTCAGGATCGGGTGGTCATCGGCATTTGGGCCATCGACTGCCTCGACGATTGCAACTGGAATCGTTCCGCCGTTCACTACGAGTTCGCCGTCATTATGGGCTAGGCTACCTGAAAACGACCCGGTGGTGAGATTACCACCGTCGAGGGTAAGCGTCCCTCCGCTGAAACTGGAAGCCGTCATCTCGCCTGTCTCGAGCAGGATGATCTCTCCTGAGGACTGAATTTCTTCAGCTGCAATCGTGCCATTTACCACGGTCGCTGTCGCTCCGCTGTCGACAATCAGGCTAGGGAAACTAACATCGGTGCTTGTGAGTGTCTGTGTATTGCCGCCGAGGTTGAAGGTAACGTCGCCCGCTTCAACATCTGCCCATGGGTTCGTTGAATTGTTAGAGTAAGTCAAGGTATAGGCGCTTGGGATGTCGAATCGAATTGATGTGTTAACATCGGGGACGTCGCCTCCGCTCCAGTTGGTAGCAGTCTGGAAGTCGCCGCCGGAGGGATTGGTCCAGGTAGTCGACTGCGCGATTATCAATGCAGGGCAAAAAGGGACTGTAAGGGCTGCCGTTATCAGTGTTCGCTGTATGCTTTTAGTGTTCATCGAGTCCTGCTCAGTAAAAATGGAAATGTCCCACGATGCATAGAGAAATCAATCCATCTGATTTCCCAGTTGTTTGCCAGTGGCCCCACGCTGAAGCGACCATGAGAAAACGAAATCATAGTTGCAGATCATTCTACATTTCGACTTCGTGTTCACGCCCGCCCCGTTAGCGTCACCGAGGCAGGTTAGATTGTAGGCACTCTGGCGTGTGCCCACAAACTTCAGCATCGGAAACTGTCCTTGAACGACGAACTTGAGGTTGTGAGCCCCGTAAGCTGCGCCTAGAGAACCGGCGGCTGCATCGAATCCGGCAGCGAAGCGACCGGTCGCGTCAGTCGCGACGTCCTCTGTAGCTGTGGCGGCCCACAAAAGAACCGAACGTGATCGCCGGCTATCAGACGAAGGCAACTGGCTGATTGGAGCCTAGAGTAGAATTATGGGGGGCACGATAACAAGTATTTCCTTAAGTCCTTACTCATCAATCGCTTTGGGCGATATATTGCAATTCTGCATCGTCGTCGGCGTTCTACTTCTCTATTTTATAGCACAGTACGATTGCAAGAGCGGTGGGACTCTCCTCGCGTGCAATCTTGAGTTCGTACCTGCGTCGGCTTCATCGTCCCGTGCAGATCACGGACCGGGCCAATAACGGCCAAAGTTGTACATCACATCAGTTAATTCCCATGCTGAGATTCCACAAGCGGAGCGAAACTTCTCACGTGGAATGTGTTCGCGGATTCCTCCCGCAGTGATCCCCGCGCTGGTCGAGGTTGCTATGCATTGGTGCCATCGGGTAACCGAGACGACGGCTGCTTGCAATGGCGTGTGACGGCGATCCGCGGCTTTCAATCGCACCCTCCTGCCGTCGGCCAAAAATTGTGATGGAATTGACCGTGACGAACTCTACAATGGACCAGCGGTGGAGATTTCGCGCCCGCAAGAACTAAGATGAGCGGCGGCGACCTGGCGCGTAGCCAGGAGTTTTGCTTGCGCTTATTGCCGGCCGGAAGCGGGAAAACAAGGGGTGCGCCGCACCCTTTTGCTCGACGAAAATGGCGCTGGCTTCGCTGAGCAAAACTGGGACTGCCGTGTTTGCCGGGAACTGCGGTGGCTTGCGTGTGATTGCAGATCCTTCCCAAATTGTGGTGTGGACTGCGGCGTGATGCGAGGCTGAGTGACGACGCCTTGGTCCAATCGTCCAGGACAGTCGTTGCGAGCGTTCGCTGACCAGCACTACCGCTGCGGATTCACCAACGTCCGACCGGACGTCTTGCCGGCGAGCATCGCGGCGGCGGTGTCTGGCAATTCGGCGAGGCTGATCTCGTGGGTGATTTCCGCCAAGCCCTCGAGCGTCCAGTCGGTGGACAGCCGTTTCCAGATGTCGAGGCGACTGGCGCGGGGGCACTTCGCCGAGTCGATGCCCGCGAGTGTCACACCACGGAGAATGAACGGATAGACAGTCATCGGCAAATCGTGGCCGCCCGCCAAACCGCAGGCGGCAACGCAGCCGCGGTGCTTCATGCTGCGGAGCAGCGTGGCCAGCGTTCGTCCGCCGACCGTATCGACGGCCGCCGCCCAGCGGCTCGAGAGCAACGGACTGGTGGAGTCGTCGTTGACGTCCTCGCGTGTTAGGAATTGCTGAGCACCGAGCCGCTTGAGCATTTCGTGCTGCTCTGGTTTGCCCGTGACGGCGGAAACCTGATAGCCGAGTTTGGCGAGAATCGCGATCGCCAGCGTGCCGACACCGCCGCTGGCACCCGTCACGACGACTTCGCCCGCGTCGGGCGCAATACCATGATGTTGAATTGCTGACACGCACTGGGCAGCGGTGAAGCCGGCGGTGCCGAGGGTCATCGCCTGCTTCGCCGTCATGCCCTGTGGCATCGCGACGACCCAATCGGCGGGTACACGGACGTACTCGCAATACCCGCCCCAGTGGCTCGTTCCGAGTTCGTAGCCTGTAACCAGCACTTCGTCGCCCGCGGCGAAGTCGGCAGCAGAACTTTCGACAACGCTGCCGGCACAATCAATGCCTGGCACGTGTGGCAACTTGCGGACGACGCCGGGGTGCGCCTGACACGCTAGGGCGTCCTTGTAGTTGAGCGACGAGTAGTCGACGCGAATCAGCACATCGCCGGCAGGGAGGTCGTCGGTAGAAATCTGCTCGACGGCCGCGGAAACCTGGCCTGCTTCGTCGCGTCGCACCATCACGCAAGAGATCTGGTCTCTCATCGGATGCCTTCCCTCGTTGATGACTAGGCGAGTTCGATCGGCAGCTGATCGATCTTAGCCGCCAGAATGAAATCGTTCTCCGAAAGTCCGCCGATGGCGTGGGTCCAAAGTTCAACCGACACGTTGCGATAGCCTTCAATGTGGAGATCGGGGTGGTGTCCATCCTCCTCGGCCACGTCGGCACACTGACGGAAGAACTCCATGCCTGCCAGAAAGTTTTTGACCTTCCAGTCCTTACGAATCCGCTGCCCGTCGTGCGTGAGATACCAGCCGGGCAACTGTTCGAGCTGTTTCGTGGCTGCGTCCAACGGACACGGGTCGACGCCTCCCTCGCAGGGCAGGCATTTCTTTTGGGTGAGTTCAGCTGGAGTTTGGGTCTGCATGGCAACCTCGCGTGCGGGAAGGTGTTCGTGTCTCGTTGAAACCAATTATCCGCCCTGTCCACGGGGTTCGTCAATTCACGGCGCGGAACTATTGCGTGTGAGTCGTGCGATACTCTAGGCTGGCACATATATGTCTAGCGATCCGAAATCTGACGACAGCGGTGGATTGGCGGCGCGTGTCGTCGACCTGGAACATAAGCTGGCGTTTCAGCAGCGCGCGTTCGACGAACTCAACGCCGTCGTGCTTGAGCAGCAGGCGGAAATTGAGAATCTTCGCCGTGAACAAGCATCTTTGCAGCAGCTACTCGAAGAGCTGACTAACCGCGATCGCAACGAAGACCTGCCTCACGAGAAACCTCCGCACTACTAGAACGTCTCCGACGGGCGTTTCGCAAATCTGGATTCACTTGGGATGCGTTTCTAGTAGGTCCGCCCGGCCTTGCCATTGTGAGAACAAGTCTGACGGAGAGCGACGAAGGCAGCCGTTGAGACCTTTGCTAGCGGCCGCTCTTAACTCCGTGTGGGCGAGTTCGACCTACGGCGCAACCACGTCCCCAAAAAATCCGGTCCGTCGCCGAGTGTCAACTGTTTGTCACCCTCCCGAAAACCCCTAAGTCGTTTGCAATAACGCACCTACGACGTATTGATTCGGGCATACTCCGGAAATCGCCGTCCGTGGGCGGGACGTGGGCGCCTGTACACGCTCAACTCGGGGCTCCATGATCACCGATCCCAGGTCCAAGCGAGTGCATCCGCGTCGGTGACGTTAGCCCACGTGAGGATTCGCTGCCACGGCTCGTCGACCTGGAATAGCAGGTCGACCATGCATCAAGTTGCACATCAGTACGTGAAGGGCTCCTCGATCGATCGCCATCCCGCAGTTGCCGTTCGCATCGTCCTGTTGGGGGCGACGCCACTCGACTCGGAACTGCTGTCGCGCGCGCTCAACGAGTACCAGTATTTGGACGTCGTAGCAGCCAGCTGTGAGCTGGACTCCTGCTTGGCGCTTTGCCAGCGTCTCTGCCCCCAAGTGCTGCTGCTTGACCCGAACACGGGGAACGACGTCGTTTCGCAGCTGCTACAACTTGCTGAAACGGGCGTCGTGGGGCACCTCCTCGTGCTTGACGATCGTGTGCGCCAGGGGCGATTGGCGGCGTTGTTGAAGCACCGACAGGTAAGCTATGTGACGCGGCAAAGTAGCATTGAAGTCCTTGCGACGTGTCTCGAGCAGATGGTCCAGACCGGCCGCAGAGTATTCGATCCTGAAGTCCGTGGACGGATCAGGAGGAAATCTCGAGGGCTGACGCTTGAATACTCCGCAACAGGCCCGTCAATTGGGCTGCTCACCTCCCGTGAGCTGGAAGTGATGACCTTGCTGGCTCAAGGGTTTTCGGTTCGCAAGTGTGCCGAGGAACTAGAACTTGCGGAAAGCACGATCGACAACCACAAATCCCGTCTGATGAAGAAGCTCGACATTCACAAGATCGTGGAACTCACGCATCTAGCGATTCGAGAGGGGCTTGTCGTAGTCTAAGGCCATAGCGCAGACGGAGAAGCGCGTATTGATCTCTTGATCACATGCCTTCTACTTGTGCTTCCATCAGCTGGCGCGCGTCTTGGCTTGCTTCCTGCCACTCGCCTGCTTGCGCCATAGCCACGATATCGTGCAGCCAATCCGCCTCACGGACGGTGAGCTGCGACCCCGTCTTGGCATTGTCAATGCGCAGCGCGATGGTACTTAGCCGTGTTTCATCGTGGCGATTACAAGCTGAGTAGAGCGCTTTGCTGTACTCGTAGGCCGCTGGGCTGACCTTGTCGTAGCGGGAGCAGCCCGTCAGCACGGCGATCGCACAGCAGACCAATACAACGGCGTAATGTGAGGGATGCATGGCTCAGAAGTCCTCGATCACTTCCCCTTCGGCGATGCTGGATAGCTCGGCGAAGAGAATCAGGTTGATGTCCTCGGAAATGAACCGAACGGATCCATCTCCCATCGCGACTTGCCCGCCTCCGGGATGTTCGGCATACATTTGCCCCACATGGTAGGTGGGGAAGTTTATTGGGTGGATGATCGGGAAGCCGGTGATATCGAGCTCGCCACCCGAAGGGCCCGCGTGCACCAGCGTCAACGTGGCCGCCGCATCTGCCCCGTTCTCTGGCGACGCGAAGTTGGGATGGGTAAATGCTCCTGGGATCACTCCGACCCAGGTCTTCTCGCTTAAGGCCGAAGAATGCTCACCGAGGAAAATCGAATTGCTCGCGCCATCGGTAATGTCTCGCATGCGCGTCTTCGAGTTCCGATAAAAGGGCCCGTCTGCCACCCGCGAGACGTCGCCGTCGATGACGACGCGTTCAGTCGAGGAATCGTAGATGTTGGTAAATACCTCACCGGTCCGGCTTGCCCCGCATTCTCCCCAGCACGATTCCTGTCCGTGACTGGCAACGTAGTGCGAGCGTCCAACCGTGATTTCGCGTCCGTCGATGACAATCGGATTGCCGGGGTCATCCGTTACAACAAACGGATCTGTATCTCCACTGACAGAAGGGCAAAGGAACAGTTCGAAAGTTGAGTTGATCGCTTCCGCGTGCTTTGGGTGCCAAATCGGCTGCGCCTGGTCAATCACGGCCGCTACGTTGCCTTGCTCCAGATACGGGAGCAACTGCGCAGACCATCCCCACCCAGGTGCGGCATCCCAGGTGTCCGGATCGATATTAGCGTCCCGGGGCTCCTTGCCATCGCTTGTCGGGGCGGAGAGATAGCCAGCGGGAAACTGTGAGCGGGCGGTGTGATAATTCTGCAGTGCCAACCCTAACTGCTTGAGGTTATTGCCGCAGCTCATGCGCCGTGCTGCCTCGCGGGCTGCCTGCACCGCTGGCAGCAGCATGCCGATCAGCAGGCCAATGATGGCGATCACGACCAGCAGTTCGACCAAAGTAAACGCACTCTCATTTTTTCGGCGTATCATCATTGTCGGACTCGAATTCATTGGAACGCGTGCAAGGCGTCGCTACTCGATCGCGGGAACTCTTGAGGAGCGATGCGGTCGGTCGTGGAACGATCAGGACTCCGGGCGACCGCTCAATGGCAGTGATCGTCACGCAATTGGAATGTAGCCTGTGCTACATTTGCACAAATTGTACCATTGGCTACAATTGAATCAAGAGGTGGCAGAGAAAATTTTTAGCCTAGGCTACAAGGTCGTGATGATGGCGGTACGGAAGAAGCGGCAAAATCGGCATTCTCGGGTCCGATCTGACCATGCAACCGAGCTCGCAGAGGACTACGTCGAGGCGATCGCGGCCCAGATCGAGGCGGAAGGAAGCTGCCGGGCCGTCGATTTGGCAGAGCAGTTCCAGGTGAGCCATGTGACGGTCAACCGAACGATCGGCCGCCTGCAGCGCGACGGTTATGTCATCACGAAACCGTACGCGCCCATCGAACTTACTCCTGCCGGAAGCCGACTCGCGAAGGCGGCACGAAAGCGACATGAGATCGTCTTTCAATTCCTCTTGGCGATCGGGGTCAGCGAGGAAGTTGCGGAGACGGACAGCGAGGGCATCGAGCACCACGTGAGCCCCGAAACGCTCGCCGCAATGAAGTCATTTCTCGAGAAATGAACGTCTGTGCACCGCAGGCTTTAATCGTTCATGACTCGCTCCGGCGGAGTTACGAAGAACAGCCGCTGAGCGACGATCCAGAGCAGCAGCGCGAGGATTGAGCCTACACCGCTAGCCAGATAGGCGCTGAACGCCAGTCTCGAAATCCCTCCGGTCGCCAACCAGAAATCGGATGCCAGTCCAAGTAATCCGCCCAGGATGCCCACAGCGATGCTTGCGGCCAGTTTCAACTCCACCGACCGGCAAACCAGCGCGGCCAGTCCGCCCGCCAGGGCACCCACGACAATACTGCTCAGAATCTCCATTGCCTTTGCCTCTCTCTGTTCTGAAGCCCCAAATACAGGGTTATGCGAAGCTGAAAGAAGAAAGCAATCATGGTGCCAATAGGAGAATACTCTTGCGTGATCTCCCTAAACCCTTTCAAGGCAGAGGTTTACGGATGCGGCCCGCATCGGCGTGATTTCGGATGGTAGCAACGCGCGCAACCATATTGACGGCGCACGTATCAGATTTGGCTAGCGGAGTCTGAGACGCAGAGACTAGCTCGGCAGCGACACCGTCGTAATACTCAAACGCATTCAACCGGCTTGACGAAAGACCGCACGGTTTCGATCAGTTGCGTCCGGTTGACCGGTTTGGTCGCAAATTCGTCGCAACCGGCGTCCAGGCACTTTTGCAAGTCTTCACTCAAGGCGTGCGCAGTGAGCGCGACGATTGGGCCATCGTAGTTGCGTTCGCGGAGTTCCCGCGTAGCAGTGTAGCCGTCCATCACGGGCATCTGCATGTCCATCAAGATCACATCGTAGGGCTGGCCCGCCGCCACCGCCTCCAATACCAAGTCACGGCCGATCAAGCCGTTCTCGGCGATCTCAACCGACGCGCCTGCCTTCTTTAGCAAGAAATTGATCAGTCGCTGATTGTCGGGGCCATCTTCGATCAACAGTATGCGCACGTTCTTTAGGACCTGATCCGGGGTCTTCTGTGCGGCCCCAGCTGCGATCGTGGGCTGAGGTTTTTCCAGTCTGCTGCTCAACTCGACGTTCTGGAGCGATCCGATGTCGATGACCAACGTGAACGTGCTCCCGCGGTCAGGTTCACTGCGCACATTGATATCTCCCCCTAGGAGTTCAGCAAACCGTTTACTGATCGCCAACCCCAGTCCAGTTCCACCAAATTTGCGCGACATCGATGAGTCGGCTTGTTGGAACGGTTGAAACATCTTCTGGCATTGCTCGTCGGTCATGCCGATGCCGGTATCGACCATATCGAAGATCAAACGATTGCCCAGTTCGGATTTCATCATGCGGGCGACCAAAGTCACGGATCCGACTTCGGTGAATTTGATGGCGTTGCCTGCCAAGTTGATCAAGATCTGCCGTAACCGGGTCGGGTCGGAATGGATCTTAGTCGGCAGCGGGCCGTCCAGTTCGACCTGCCAATTCAGTCCCTTGCTATCGGCTCGAACTTGCATCAGTTCTTTCACGTCGAGGAGAATCTCATGCGGTGAGCAATCGATGTGCTCGATCTGGAACTTGCCGGCGTCGATCTTCGACAAGTCGAGAATGTCGTTGATAACGCACAACAAGTGCTCGGCATTGCGTCGGATGGTCGTTAAGGACGCGACTCGTTCTGGAGGCGCATTCTCCAATCCCTCTTCTTCCAGTAACACGTCCGTAAAACCGAGAATGGCCGTCATCGGTGTGCGAATCTCGTGGCTCATATTCGCGAGGAACTGGCTCTTCGCCTCGGCAGCCGCTTCCGCGGCGGCTTTGGCCGCGGCATACTCGTCGGCCAGACGAGCCGATTCCTCGACCAAACGGGCCATCTCGCGCTCGCGAATCTCAGCGTCGTCGGCGTGATTCTTCAGTTCGGCGTTGGCAATCTGCAGTTCACTGGTCCGTTTCTCCACCTCGTCTTCAATTAGTTGGCGGCTCTGCTGCAGTTGCGCTTTCTGCATGGCCGATTGTTTCAGATGCTTCATGCTGATGTGGTTCCCGATCAGCAGGAACACATCTTCAAAAACGACCCATGCGGTGTGCTCCAGCCAACGCCACTCCTGGCTGCTGGTGACGCCGTACACCGAATACGGCCACAAGACACCACGGACGATGTGATCAAGTGCGACGATTGCCGAAGCCATGACCAGCACTTTCCAATCTCTGTAGAATGCCAGTAGGGCGAGCGAGCCGAAGATGTGAAAGTGCGTTTCGATGCGGCCGCCCATCAGGTGAATCAATAGCGAGGACCAAAGCACCTGGGCGGCAGCGATCACATACCGCGTAGACGCCTCACCGGGACGAAACCAGGCCAGCAGCACAGGCAACGACGTGATGAGACCGCCCAGCGCTAGCGCAGCCCATAGGTGCGGGTGCGTCTGACTGGCGGCACCTTGCCACGTTCGCGGGGAAATTGTTAAAACGACCACGATTCCTGCCAGCCATTGCATCACCATCAGCGCGCCGAAGAGGCGATCGGTGTAGCATCGCAACTCGTTCAGATCCGCGTCGAGAATATCGCTCGCGGAACTACTCAATTGTCGAGCGATCATGTTATTGTGATTCTGCAGAGGCTGGATACAGCGGACATCCGTAGACGCAAGTTGATGACTGGCGCAGGTCGCCTTGGAGGACGTACCGCTCGATCGTTTTCCTCCCATTGTTGTTTCCCTCGTGACCGCGAGAAGCGGTTATGCCACCGCTGAAAACGCGCTTGCCGTGAGAATCGAATAACGCCGTGTGTCCAGAGACTCCGGCACCGAACAATCTCGCCTCCCGCGCGTCGGGATCTAATGTCACTCGAACGTTGGGAATGACTTCGGCCTGTTGCCACAGGTCGGTCATGCACCAGGATTGCTCTACCCCAGACGGTTCGAGGAATATCACGGTCGTCTGAACATGTGAGCCTACCCGCGCGAGCAAGCGGTGCAGCTCACCGAGACTCGCACGCGTGCAGGGACATCGAGGATGGGCGAACACGACCAAAGAGAAGCCGTTTGGGTTGCGTTCAATATGGCTCGAAGGTGGCCAACTGTCTGGCTGGGGCGGGGTGTAACCGGGAGCGGATTCGTAATCCCATAAGCTTGCCATTCCGCCAACCAACGCGAACGACCAGAGGGTTACGAACACCCGCACGGCGGCCCCAGACCGATGATGGCGCCTCGGATTGCGAGCTTGGCCGGGATCGATGGCGAATGGCCTGTCGTTCAGCATTCTTTGCGATCAATCTGAAGGCGATCCACCCCTAGTGTCTGGCGGAGAGTGAAGAAAGAACCACTATGAATCTAGGGCGCACAGAAGTGGCTTCCGACGCGAAAGAACCGCCGGTCGTCGCTGAGTTCTCACTCAGGGACCTATCATGCGGATCAAACGGCTTATAGTGGCTTACGCCAAGACAGGCGAGCGAAGCGTATAAATGAGAGCCTCGACGATGGACTGGGCAGTGTGGCCCGCAAATCAGAGTGCGTGCTGATTCGTTGCCCAGTCTGGTCTTGGGGCCTTAGAAGCCGAATGGATTTGAATCGTCGTCTTCTGGCTCCTCGGCGTCTTCTTCCGCTTCAAACGGGTTGGGCTCGTCGGTGTCAGCCGGCTCGGCTGCTGGCGCTTCGCCCGTCGCTTCGGCTGCCTCGGCACCTTCTTCGCCGTCTTCCGCTTCGGCATCCGGCGCCAGATCTTCGCTGCGGTACCAAGTTGGCTCTTCGGCTCCGATTTCGTGGAGGCACTGCACTAAGCCGCGATCGCTGATGAGAAAGATGCGGTCTGACTGGTCGTTGACGATTGCGGTGTTCATGGATCCGGTGGCAAGACGACCGGCCACGCTGCCAGACTCGTTGTCGATCACCATCAACGTGCCATATCGATCCATTCCATAGGTGTGCATTTCTCCAAGTGCCACGAACTGCTTCGCACCATCAACTTGCCACAACCCGTTGCCAGTGACTGCGTCCACAGCATGCAGGGTTGGTCCTTCGGAGGCGACGTACGCCTTTTCACCGACGATTGCTGGTTGGCTAGTGACGGCAAAGCCGGTTGCATAGCGCCACTGTTCTCTACCGGACTCTTCATGGAAACAGTACAGATACCCATCCAACGACGCGACGAACAAGTAGGGTTCTTGCTCGGCAGGTGCGGTGACAATTTCGTCATTCGTTTCAACTCGGAACAATACCCGAGGGCTGTCTGCCTCACCCACGTAGAGCAAGCCGGTATCGGTTGGCCAGCTGACGACGTTGCCGGTTGTGGTTGGGCTCTGGAAGGTCCGTCCATGCGATTGGTACTGCCAAACGTACTCGTCTGGGACGTCGAGACGGTAACCTTCGACACGACCACTAATTAAAACGACATAGGCATAACTGTCACTCAACGCGGGAGCGGCACTGGCAGCGCCGCCTACTCGCCGAGACCAGAGGTGCCGCCCATCGAACCGATCCATCACATAGAGGCGTCCGGCACCAAGTAGCGCGAGGAGTTTGTTGTTGACCGCTACTCCGGCAGCCGCTGAATGACCCGTTCCCAATTCGCTGGTCCACAGAGTTTGCCCTGTCTCGGCATCAATGGCCTGGACCGTGCCACCACTGGTGAGCGCGTACAGCCGGTCTTTCGCAAGTAGCCAATGCACAACCTTGTGACGGGAGGGATCTACACGTACCTGGGTGAACCACGCACGCTCGAGACCCACGCGCGCGGCTACTTGATTGTGCACCAGCGATTGGGCGGCAGCCAGGGAGGGAAAGACCACGAAGCTGGCGACGACAGCGGTGAATATCCACCCACGAATACGATCGCTTGGAGTGAGAGTGGCGTACATCATCGGCTGTTCCCGGACATTCAGTCAGTATGAGGCGAGCAAAAGTAGCTTGCGAACGGCGTGACCCAGGATTCTATCCTAATCACCGGACAGCGTTCTTTCAAAACGATTGAGGCACTTGAAAATCAATTGCGTCGATTTCTCCCCGAAATCGCTGATCGGCGAGCTAGCAACGGAATTTGGCACCTAGACCAAAAGGCAGGGCGTCCTCTACGATAAACTCGCGCCGCACGCGCTTTTCGGTGTGGCAAGAGCCCGGTTTTCGCTGGTCGTGCTCCGTTGCGAAGTTTGGATTCTCGGATAAATCAACTGTGGTAGCCGATACTCGACAACCGGACGATCATTGCAAGGGCATCCTGGAAGATGTCGTCGGTTACCTCAATTTCTCGTCCGGCACTTCGGATCCAAAATTCCTCAGCAACATCAATCAGCTGTACCGCGCAATCGACCACGGCAAACCGAGCAAGGAGAGTCTGCCCACCCTTTGCGAATGGATCCGCCACTCGATTAAGCGGCTTCAGGCTGCCGGCGGTGCTTTTGCTGACGTGACCCAGGCGGAAGCAATCCTGGATCAACTGCAGCATAAGTTGTTGCCCGCCTACCGTGAGTTTCATAGCGACCTGCTGTACCATCAACAGCCGGAGAACCTATTGCGTCCCTTCTTTGTTGGGCGCGCTTGTGAGGCGCTGCTGTCGCAAGGTTCGCCCTGGGACGAAGGAGAGCGGATCGTCCAGGATGCGTTGACGCAGCTAAACGATTTCGTTGGCTATCGCCCGGTTGCAACGCTGGCATCTGGCAGCACCTGTCAGCCTTATCCGCACGAGTTCGTCCGCCCGATACCTCTTTACATTCGCGGAGCTGGTTTTGCCGTTGGGCGCTACGAGAAAATCGTGCAGCTTGCGATGGAGATACTCAGTTCGACCGATCAAGAAATACTCACTCGAGCCTGGTTTGACCTCGATCGTTTGGAGGAGATTGCCCTCGATCCGCGTGCTTACGATTTCGACCACCCAGTCAACCGCAGGCCGAATCATCATTTTGGTCAATGGGATCCTCATCAGATATCCAACTCCGGCTATTACAGTCGCTTTGTGCTGCAACAGATTACGCTGGATGCATTGCTTTCGCGGTGCGAACAAGAACAGGATCCACTTGCTGAAGACCATCTGTTGGAGGCGGCCACCGTACTGGCTGGGACGATCTTGATGGCCTCGGGAACCAGCGGCGACGGACCAGGGCGGCACGACTCGAATGTGACGCTCTCAACATTGCTACCACACATTGCCTCGTATCGTGACGACTTTTATCAAGAACGGCTGGCTCAGGCGCAAGGCGATTACGGTCAGCGGTTGGTCGAAGAATCTCAGCGCTATCGTCAACCTTTTGGCGGCGCTCGTCAGCATCTTAACCAGGAGTTGGCCCGCCGACGCGCGTTGCAGCTGCAACGCGTTCATTTGGCGCACCTGTACGCGCGGCTGGGCTATCCGGAAGCCGCGCAGCAGCAAGCGGATCTGGTTCAAGTTCCGTCGGCGCGGATTGTGAGTGAAATTTACTGCCGGTTGACCGCGGGTCATGACGCGATCGACAAAGACCAGCTCGAAGCGGTGCTGGATGGGCTGAAAGTCTGCGAACAACTGATTCACCGCGCCATCGAGTGCGGGGCGCTGGTTGATCCGTGGAATATCGTCGGATTTGCAGGCAATTTCAGTCTGTTTCCTGCGCTGGAAAATACGGTTCACGACTGGCGCGTCGACGAGTTGATTGAACTGGTCGAGCAGGTACTCGACCTCAACGCGCGGGCCTGGAGCGAAGCCGCAGCGGTGGACGACAGTCGACTTGAGAACGAGTTCTCCTCGATTCTCACGCGCATGAGTACCTGGTGGGATCGTTACGCCACCGCCTCGGTCGAAGACGCCAAACGCCTGGTTGCCAAAGAGATCGAGGTCTCGGCCAACTTAGTCGCCGGAGCATTGAACGCTTGGCACAAAGCGGGTGCTGCCGCGGGCGATATTGCCTTCTGGCGGAAGTTCGTCGACGCGTTTGACTCGTCGAAGGCATTTCAACTGGTGATCGAAGCGCTGCTCGATCACGGCGATACCGTCGCGGCGATGGCGCTGATGATGCAATGGGTCAGCCAAAAGGACCGCACGCCACTTGAAGAGGGCGATAGTTCATTTCATCGATTGGCATTTCACTGGCTTTCCGCGGTGGAGGTACAGCAACGCGAAGAAGCTGGTGATCGCTGGGCTCAAGCGGAGAAGTTCTTCGCTTATCTGGAAGCGAATGCCGAGGAGTTTTGGCAGGTGCCCACCATGATGCTCGACGAGTCGATGGACAGCATGTTCGACGAGGTGCTCGACGACATCGACAATGCCGTGTATTTCGAGGACGAAGAGGGAGAAGAAGTCTACGACGACGAGGAAGACGAAGAGGACGAGGAGTCCGGAGAGCTGTTCGAAGCTGCGTACGAGAAGATGACCTATCAGGACAGCACCGACGATGGCAACGAAGGTGATCTCGCCGACGATCAAATCGATTGGGAATACACTGAGTGGGAATACGAAGTCCAACGCATCGAGCAACGCCTTGATTTTCTGACGACCGTTGCCAACCTGTGGAAGCATGCGGTGATCGTTTGGGGTACCACTGACAGCGATTCGACGCGTGACGAGATCTTTCAGCAGTGGCTCAAGCAAGCCGGAACCAACTACGGCAAGCTAATCGAGCTGCTAGAGACCCTCCACAGCTTCGATTTTGCGCTTCCCAGCGGTACGCACGATTCGTTGATCGAGTACGATCGTCTACGGACGACCAAAGAGGCGCTCGTGCAGAAGATCATCACCACTTGCGTCGAAACCGCCGACGCCGCACGACTGCTAGCGGCTGCCGGATGTAACGGCAACTGTGACAGCGATGAACCTTGGAGTGAGCCGCTGGACATGTGCTCGATCAATGTCCTCCGCGCGATTCTTGCAGGAGACGACGAAGGAGTCCGCCGTCATTGGGACGATTTGGTTGCTTCGCTCAAACCGCTAGCGTTGCTCTACGTCCCCCATGCGCGCGGGGGCGAACCACGACAAATCGTCAAAACCCGCGGACTGCAAAAGCTGATGTACGATCTACTCGGTTGGTTGCCCCAACTGGGCCTGATCCATCAAACCTGCGAACTGCTCGACCTCGCTCAGCAGATGGAAACTGAGCATCCTGTGGGCCAGGGTGCCGTGACCGAGTTTGATCGTCTGTTCGAGAACGGCTATCAATCGATCGTGCGGTCGATGGTCGCGTCGGCGGAATCCTGGGAAGAAGAGGCGATCCAAGAGAGCGGCGAAGTCGACGACCAATACTCTTCACGCGTGGATCATCTCCTGGTCGACGCGTTGCAGCAACTCACTGAGCGGCAACTTGATCGCTGGCTCAAGCACAGCAAGACCTTGCGTCTCAACGTGGTTGAACGGCTCTCCGACCAGAAGAGCTGGAACCGCTTCGTCAAGTTTATCGGCCGATTTGGCGGCGATCTGTTCAATCAAAAGTTTATGAGTCTGGGCAACCTTCGTGGCATTCTGCACCAAGGTGTCGACACGTGGTTGGAGAGTCTCGAAGAAGACCCCGCGATCGCCGCCGAGGTGATTCTCCTGGAAGAACTCGACAAAACCTGGCCCCGCGACGAAGCCGTCGACATTCTCACGCTCGCGATTGAGTCGATCGTGGAGAATTACCGTGCCTATCGTGATTACAATACGACGACCACCCAGTCGGATCATGGCGAGTTAATCTACACGCTGATCGATTTCTTGCGGCTGCGCGCGGCTTACGATCGCGTGGCATGGAATCTCAAGCCCGTCGTGTGGGCCCATGAAATCCTCATCCGCCGTCGCCGCGCCACGGCGGCGGAGATGTGGTGCCAGGCGTTCGCTGAGCGAACTTCCGAAGCGGCAGACAATCACCTCACGCAGCTGGAAGCGCTTAGCAGCAAGCACGGTATGCGTCTGGCGACCATCACCGACCGCATTAGCGAGCGCTTCGTTCGTCCGTTGCTGATCGACCGCGTAAAAGCCCTGGTCGAGCCCGCACTCAGCGCTGCCGGCAACGACACGTCGGACGCCTTCGTCTCACTGGAACGCGAAGTGTCGAGCCTCTCCAGCGAGCCCACGGGCGCAGGCCTCGATCTGCCCGACTGGCTGGCCGCACTAGAGGACGAAGTCACTTCGGCCCGCTCACGCTTTAATCACCAGCCGTCGTCCGACCGCCTCTCGCACCATATCGGCCAAGTGCGACTCTCATGGCAAGAGATGTTGGAGCAGATCGAGCAGATCGATTAGCTGACGATCGCTTAACTTGCGGTTCGAGTGGCGTGGAACTCCGCTGACTGCGTGACGTCTTGGCCGATTACCGGCGCGCCGCCAAGTTTGCTATATTGCGGTTGCGACTCTATTCAGACTTATTCTTTTGCAGAGCCGGTCAGACCATGAACCAAGATCTACCAAAAC
Organism: Bythopirellula sp.; assembly: GCA_965228965.1. Lineage (GTDB taxonomy): Bacteria > Planctomycetota > Planctomycetia > Pirellulales > Lacipirellulaceae > Bythopirellula. The sequence continues at coordinate 812,928 of OZ245849.1, read as the reverse complement.
GACAAGTTGCTTCTCGCCGTGAATTCCTGGAGAGCACGAGTCTGGGTGCAGTAAGTTTCGGTCTAGCAGCTGCCGGAATGAGCAGTGCGCGGGCTGACGAAAAGAACATCCAGGGATTCGACGAAACCGAAGTCGGTAGTGTGAAAAGCGCTGCCTGGCAGCCCATCTCAGACCGCAAGATACGAGTCGGAATCGTCGGCTATGGAGTCTGCAAGTTCGGTGCCCAGTTCGGATTCCAAGATCACCCCAACGTTGAAGTCGTAGCGGTAAGCGACCTGTTCGCTGATCGCTGCGCGAGCCTTGCGAAAGCATGTCGTTGTGAGAAGACTTACCCATCATTGGAACGAATGGTCAAGGACGATTCCATCGAGGCCATCTTTCTCGCTACAGATGCTCCCAACCATGCCCAGCACGCTCTGTTAGCGATGAACCACGGAAAGCACGTTGCGTGCGCCGTGCCAGCGGTGTGGGGTTCCCTCGAGCAGGCCGCTGAACTTTACGAAACCGTACAGCAGTCTGGGCTGACATACATGATGTTCGAGACTTCCGCCTACCGCCCCGACTGCTATGCCATGCGGCAGGCGTACAAGGCCGGTGCCTTTGGCAAATTGATCTACTCCGAAGGACAGTATTATCACTATTTCCCAGAACCGCTTGGTGGGTATAAGAACTGGCGTTTGGGGTTGCCTCCCATGTGGTATCCGACGCACTCGACTGCCTACTATGTCGCGGTAACGGGAAAGAGCTTTACCGAAGTTTCTTGTCAGGGTTTCCGCGGCAGCATTCCGCAATACCAGGCAGAAGCGAACCCTTACAAGAATCCATTTGACAGCGAGATGGCCCTATTCCGCACCCGCGAGGGAGGGGCGTCGCGAATGAGCGTCTGCTGGGGCACCCGTGCTTCGCACGGAGAGTACGGGCACGTGCGCGGCGAACTCGGCAAGATGGAAGGCACGCAGTTTGAACCAGCCGCTGATCTGCAGAGACTCAAGGTGAACCTCTCCAAGCCACAGCTGCCGCCTGCCATGCAGGGTGGCGGACACGGCGGATCGCATGGATACCTAACGGACGAGTTCATTACCGCGTTGCTGCAGCAGCGCCGTCCGCTCATCGATATCGCTTGGTCACTTAACATGACGGTGCCAGGCGTGGTGGCGCATCAGTCGGCCATGAAAGACGGCGAACTCATGCGAGTCCCTCAGTACACCTAGACGCAGTTTCAGTATTCCTCTCCCCGTTGGGGAGAGGTTAGGTGAGGGGCAAGTCTACCGAGGAATTAACCCTCCCCTAGCCCCTCCCGGCAAGGCATTGGTATCTACACATCTCATTTGGCACTTAAAAACAAGGGAATGCAGAACCGTGGAAAACTTTGAAGCATATCGCCGCGGATGCCTGACAATAGCAGTTTGTCCTGCGGCTGGGCCAGCTAGCATTGCTTTCGTTTTTCTTCGTTCATATTGACTTTCGAGATGTGTAGATACCAATGCGGCAAGGGAGGGGGATTTATGAAACTACTTCTAGTTATTCGTGACAACTTGTGTGCCGATGGCCGCATTGAGCGCATCGAGCGCTGAACTCTGCCGAGCCGCGTCGCCCTGGTCGAAGGGGCCGTTCCACAGCGCACCGATTCGTCCTGTTTCCTTGTCACGCGCCTGCTGCCATAACCGATCGGCATTGTGCTCGATGAACTGCCGGTAACTTGGCTTGCCGGTGGCCTGGTAGAGCGTTAGCAGATGACGCATATACACGCCTTTGAATTGGGCTGAGTCGCCCGTGACTTCCGGTTCTTTAGGGTCTCGCAACACCCCATCGTCGTCAACGAGAGCCTCAATGCTAGCATCGGCGATCTTCTTGGCTTGGTCAAGATAATCGTCTTCGCCGGTCGACTTGGCCAACTCGATGAGTCCTCCGATGACGACCCCCTGATTGTAAGTGTAGTAGATCGCTTCCGTCCTTTTGCATTCGTCGCTGAGGCCGTTTTCGACAAGCTGTCGCTCGTTCACCAGTCCGCTCTTTCTCAGCCAATCCCAAGCGGCGATGCCCCATTCTTGGTACGTCCGTCCGCCGACCGCTCCCGGCGAGCGCTGATCGAGCCGCAAGGCTCCAATCATGAACAGCCCGTTGGTGATGGTATGTTTGCCGATGTCGGGCTTCTTCCAGTACACGCCGCCGTCGCAATGCTTGTCCCAGCCGGTCGTCATGTCGGCGAACGTGGTTTTGGCCATGTCGAGATAGCGCGTCTCGCCGGTCAGGTCGTAGGCGTCGATCCACACCAGCACCCACCAGCCCGCGTCGTCATGCCACGCATTAATGAAATTTCGACACACCCAGACGTTCTCAGGATCGTCGTCAACGACGAACTCTCGGCAACGATCGAAGGTGTTTGCGATCACCGGACGATACGAATCGTCGTCGGTGAGTCTCGTATAGTGGACCAACGTGGTCAGTGCATTCGCCGCGTTCCACCAACTCGTCGTTTTCCACACTCCTTTTTCGGCGTCGTACCACTGTTGAAGTACTTCAGCGCAGGCCTTGGCACGTGCTCGATAGTCCGTCGTTTCGTCCGCGACGGCCGCACTCGGAAAAGTGGCAGTAACGAGCAACACGGAGGAGGTCAGCAATGTTGATTGAATATGAATCATACCTGTCTCAGCGATGTACCTACCTAGCACGAGAAGTGTATTTACTCTGCGAATCTGCATTTTCAGTTTTCCGTAGACTGAAATACGTACCAAGTCATTTCGCCGGCGGGGACTTCCACTTCGATTTCAACTTGGTTATCCCGGGCGATTTGCACTTCGTCGGGTTGATTCTCTTCATGGCGGACTCTCGCCACATCGGTTAACCCAGTGTAGTAGAGATCGACGCGCACGTTCTTCTTCACCGCGTGGTCTAGCGGGTTGTAAACGCAGAGCATTCCTTGGTTCTCCAGTTGCGGATTCGCATGCAGAATCCAATCCAGGTCACGGCCATCCGCTCGGCGTCCGTGGATAATGTCCGATTCGAGAATGTCTCGGTACTTTTTGAACCAATCAACTTGCTGCTTGACCATATCACGTGTTTCAGGCGTGTCGAAGATGCGGGGGCCGCGGTAGTGCGCTTGCACACCCATCCCCAAATTGGAGGTCAGCATGCGGCGATAGTGATCAAGATGCTCGGCCAAGGGCTCGATGGTCGCTGCTGGACCGCCGCCGTGGTACTGTGAGAGAGGTACGTGCATCCAACCCATGCTCGGTGTCTTCGACCAAGAGCCATCGTAGATGTTCTGCCGGGTGTGGATTACCTGTTGCGCTCGGGGAAGTGACCAATTCACTTCTCGGTAACCCATGCCGCACTTGTTGGAGCCGTTCAAATAGTAGAAGTCCGGTGCGTTGATATAGATCCCCGTCGCTCGCAAGTCTTGATACAACTTCGCCGTGTGCCGCCACTGGACCCAGCGTGAGTCTTCGATGCCTTGCTGCCACGGTGGTCGCGCCGTGATGTCGATGTCACCAGGATAGGGGCCATCGTTTTCAAACTGGTCAAATCCGGTCTCGGAGTAGAAGTTTCGCATCGTCGCGAGCCAGTTCTGTCCCCACGATGACGTCACGGCGGGACATCGTCCGTGCGTCGGTTTTTGTCCTTCAGGACTGACGATCATGTGTTCCTTCCCGACACCTCGCGAAGAGAACAGCGAGTAGCATCCCAGTTCGACGCCTTTCTCTTCAGCGTAGTCGGCGACTTCTTTCCACTCCTTCAAGAATTGTGGATCTCGGTTCTCCATGTTGAAGCCGCTGCCAAACGACAAAATGATCGCTTCGAAGCCGACCGCGGCGGCTTGGTCAATGGCTGCACGTACGCGACCGGCATCGTTGCTCAAGAGGTGATGCGTAATCGGATTCTCAGTCACCCAAGGAGCGATCGTGCGATACATGCGACGTAACGCAAGGGTGCGACGCTCGCGGTCGCTATCACCAAGCGCTAACTCGAAGACCCGATAGCTCTCGAAGGTGCCGCCGGGCTCGACTGTTTGCGCTGGCCCGTAGGTGGGCGAAACGACCAATCGGCAGGGTGTTTCGAGCCGATAGTTCACCTGGGTAGTGTAAAGCGGATCGGTCCGCCAATGCACCACGTGCCGACTTGAGTTCTCGTGGACAAATCCGCCGAAAGCGTAATCGGTTTCCGCGTGCAGGCAGGTCGGCTGCGGGATCGGGCTACCATCTCGTTTTTCCACCCAGCTGGTGTTCTCAACGAGCGCGAGCTCTTCAGACGTGAAACTGTCGACCACAATTTCTTGTTCGCTGTTGTTGTCTACCGTCAGCCATTTGCTCATCACCGGGACGCCGGTGTACATCTCGTAGTGGACGCACACTCGCACTTCGCTATGCTCGGCGGCACTGTCCCCCGATTGGGGAAGTGAGTAGTCCATGCGCAGGTAAACTCCTGCGGGTGGCCACTGCGCGTCTGGTGCGGCATGCCTTCTTCGATTCCAAGGGAAACGCGGTGCCGGCTTGCCGACTTCAAACGACACCAGTTGCATCGCCTTTGGGTCCGCTTGCATTTCGTCGAGCCATTGATCGATTAGGTACGCATGATTCGGCTGACCGAGAAGTCCACCGACGTCGAAGGTGGCACCGTCGATCGTGACGCGGGCCTCCGGTCGCACCGACCTCAGTATGCTTTGGCCCGTCGTCAGATTGTCGAATCCGACACAGGCGCCGTTGGGCTCCAAGCGCCAACGGCGGCGAATCAGACCGTTGTCCAACACGAGTTCGCGGCCATCTTGACTTTGGTAGGCTGCGGCTTCGCGCTGAATGTCGTGAACCAAGTAATCTGATTGCACAGGCTGTGCAGCCGGACCGACGAGCGAGGGAAGTTCGTCCAACTCGGTCGCTAGGGCCCACTGAATGGGGCAAACCGCGAAGACAAGGAAGACAGTTTCGCGTATAATCTTCATACGACACTCCTCATTTCTTTACATCTTGTACCAACAAGCTACCGTCCGGCTCTCGGCAATCAGCAACTTGTCACCAAGTGAGGTTCCAAGGTTTGTATCCGATCTGCAACTGTAGTATCATACCAAAATTGCCAGCACGGGAGTCTCGGCGAATATCTGTTTGAGGAGATTGATTCTGATGAGAGATCTTCGACAGTGGAACACGACTGAAAGGTATTCAATCCGCGTCGGCCGCGGCTTTACGTTGGTCGAGCTGCTGGTGGTGATCGCGATCATTGGCGTGCTGGTCGCATTGCTGCTGCCGGCTGTGCAGGCAGCGCGCGAGTCCGCGCGAAGGTCGCAATGTGAGAACAATCTGCGCCAGATTGGTCTCGCGCTTCACTTGCACCACGATAGCCGTCAAGTGTTCCCAATGGGTGCTGTCAACTCGGAAGGCTCGATGTGGACCTACTACATCATGCCATACATTGAACAGAAGAACGCACAAGACGTGATGACTATTGGTGAGGATAGTAACGGGAATTTTCAATGGGCCCATCCAGGTCCGTACGATAACGCGCGGGTGGCCAATAATCCCACCTATAGGAATATTCTTATCGTCGAGACGCTTGTGCCGGTCTTTCAATGTCCTTCAAACGCAATTCCGAGTCTCGGTCAATACGACGTCTCGTCCGACAACTGGCATGTGGTGAATCGCCACCCTGCGTCGTATTTGGGAAGCGCAAGTGGCTTCGTTACGAATCAGGTCGGGCGGGATGACAACGGCAGGACTCTCGGTAGCCTTGACGGTGTATTGTTCGGCTGGAGTGAGATCGCCTTCAAACACATCCTTGACGGCACCTCAAACACGTTGCTAGTTGGCGAAGCGCTGCACGATGTCGAGGCGCAAGATAGTGACGGGGCGAGGCGTGAAAGGCCCGAAGGCGATCACAAGGATCATTGGTATTTTGGCAGCGATGATATCGATATCAACAACGATCTCTCGGAATGCCTCGGCTCGACGGCCGTGCCGATCAACTATGGCTCCGGCGTCGGCTTGAATCCCTGCGAAAACGCGCGTACCAACCGTGAGCAATGTCAATTGTATCAGCTCTCGTTTAGCAGCAATCATCCCGGCGGTGCCGAAATGTTGCGTTGCGATGGTTCGGTGGAGTTTCTCAACGAGGGTATCGATGAGATTGCATGGAGTGATATGGGAACCAGGGCGAATCAAATAAATGAGCTAGAGGATTAGGGGTGCCGAAAATCATTTCCCTATGTCGGCAAGGCGATCAGCCAACCTGTGGCTTGCCCGTAACTATTGCACTCGTCGCCTCGCTGGCGTTGCTGCCACTCGGTTGTGGGGAGAGCGGCCCCAACGTACCGCCGGAGATGACCCACATCCTCGACGCTCAGCGTGCACTCGATAGTGGCAATCGGGAAGAAGCCATGGCAGCACTGGCTGCGTCGCTGGAGGAGGAGCCAAACGTCTGGGCCTACTTTCAGCGGGCGAAACTGCACTTGGATATGGGGGACGAGGAGGCCGCAGCTGCTGACTGCCAAAAACTGCTCGAACTCGAGCCAGATCACGTCGACGGCCGGTGGCTGCAGACACAGATCAAGAAAGACCCTGCAAAGCGATTTCAGGGCCGCGATGAGCAGCCTCCGAGCGCGTCTAAGTGACCTCCTTTCTGCGCATGAAATCCGTCTGAGTGCGATGCGGCGTGCTGCCATCTCCGCTTGCGGCTTCGTGGCGGGTAAGCAAGCTGGTTGTATCGAGTTCTGCACTCGCCCCTGGTAGAATATGAGGACTCGGTCTCAGTTCATGGCTGAGAGAGCATCAGACGTATTGGCTGTAGTTCAACAGATCAAATGAATTGCGCACTATCGACACGTGTCGTCGGCCACTCTCGCTCGCTATTGCTGGCGATCGGCGTGGCGGTCAGTGTGTGGCTTCCTCCGCAGGCTACCTCCGCTGCGGATGAGATCGTCACTCCTGCGGCGCGCGCGCCGGTCGATTTCAATCGTGACATTCGGCCGCTGCTCTCGGAGAACTGCTTCTCTTGTCACGGGCCAGACTCCGCGCATCGCGAAGCAGATTTACGGCTTGATCAGGAGCAGGCGGCCAAGGGCGATCGCGAGGGTAGTCCCGTCGTCGTTGCTGGAGACTCAGCGGCAAGCGAGCTGATCACCCGCATTGAAAGTGTCGAGAACCCGATGCCACCCGTCGAATCGGGTAAGTCGCTCGACGCATCCCAGAAAGCGCTGCTGCGACGCTGGATTGACGAAGGAGCCGTTTGGTCGCAGGCGTGGACCTACGTCAAACCGACGCGACATCCTGTCCCCAAGTCAGACTCGTCCTCCTGGCCACTGAATTGGATCGATCAGTTCGTGCTCCACCGCCTCGAGCAAGAGCAACTCGCTCCCTCCTCGGACGCTGATAGCATTACTTTGCTGCGGCGATTGCACTTCGATCTGATTGGACTACCGCCCACACCGACAGAGGTGCGCGATTTCTTAGCAGACGAATCTCCCGACGCTTACGAGAAGGTCGTCGATCGATTGCTCAGCTCGACACACTTTGGTGAGCGGATAGCGATCTACTGGCTCGATCTGGTGCGCTTCGCCGACACGGTCGGATATCACGGTGATCAGCCGCACAACATCTGGCCTTATCGTGATTATGTGATCCACGCCTTCGCCTCGAACATGCCGTTCGATCAATTCACGCGAGAGCAATTGGCTGGCGATTTGTTGCCAGACGCCAGCATCGACCAGCAGATTGCTTCCGGCTATAACCGACTGCTGCAAACGTCTCACGAGGGAGGGGTGCAACTTAAGGAATACCGCGCGATCTATCTTGCTGATCGAGTTCGTAACGTTTCGCAGGTGTGGATGGGAGCCACACTTGGCTGTGCTCAATGTCACGACCATAAGTACGATCCGCTCTCGGCTGAGGAGTTTTATGCGCTTGGCGCATTCTTCGCAGACATCGACGACGAGGCGCACATTCGCGGCGTCAAAGGGGCGAACCTCAATGCGTTGCCTTCACCCCGACCGCCTGAAATCGAAACGCATGGCTTCTATCAACGTCAGCGATTGGCAGAATTGCAAGAGGCGATCAAAAAGCTGGACGGTCAAGCTGACCACGAACAACTTGAGCGCTTGCAGGCGGAACGCAAACTTCTTCAACAGTCCAAGAGTCTCACGATGGTGTCCGCTGCCATGAGTCCGCGCGAAGTCCGCTTGTTGCCGCGAGGCAATTGGCTGGACGAGAGCGGACCGGTAGTGACTCCCCGTGTACCGGCAGCGTTTGGTGAACTTCGTCAGGGAGCGGATTCACGCGCCACGCGGCTCGATTTGGCCAAATGGCTCACCGATCCGCAAGGCGCAGGTGGCTTTACCGCCCGCGTGATGGTGAATCGCTTTTGGTACCTGTTGTTCGGTGACGGAATCGCCCGCGTGCTGGACGACTTTGGCGGGCAGGGTGAGCCACCGACTCATCCGGAGTTGCTGGACAACCTGGCTGTCGAGTTCCTCGAATCTGGATGGGACGTCAAGCACATGATCAAACTGCTGGTGATGAGCCACACTTATCGGCAAAGTTCGCTCGTTAGCGACGAGCTTCGCGCCAAAGATCCCGAGAATCGACTGTTTGCTCGCCAGGCACGGTACCGACTTCCGGCCGAAGTCGTGCGTGACACGCTGCTTGAGATCAGTGGACTACTCGAAAATGAAATCGGCGGGCCAAGCGTCCGTCCTTATCAACCGCCGGGCCTCTATCGACATCTCAACTTCCCGGTACGCAAGTACGAGCCACAGACGGACAAGCAGCAGTGGCGCCGTGCCCTCTACATACATTGGCAACGTCAGTTCTTACACCCCGTCTTGAAGGCGTTCGACGCACCCAGTCGGGAAGAGTGCACCGCGCAACGACCACGCTCTAACACACCATTGGCCGCGTTGGTATTGCTCAATGATCCGTCGTTTCTCGCGGCCGCTCGCGAATTGGCATCGAGCACGCTAGATGCCGCGGACGGCGAAAACAACCCAGCGTCTTTGATCGACCAGATGTTCTTGCGCGCCATCTCGCGGCCTGCGGATGCCCACGAACACCAAATTCTCACCGATCTTTTGCAATCGCAATTGGGTCACTATCGGCAACACCCGGAGGCTGCCGGACAACTGCTGGAGCGAAAGAGTGCTTCTCCACGCCTTGCGGCTTGGACGTCCGTCGCGCGGGCTGTGCTGAATCTGAGCGAAAGTGTGAGTCGAAACTAACATGAATCACTTCGCATGCGATCTGAACCGACGCACATTCCTCGCCAGGGCTGGCCTGGGAGTTGGCTCTGCCGCGTTAATGAGTCTGATCGGTAGCGAGGCTTCGGCCAGTTCGTTGACGAACTACCGTGGTCTACCGGCACTGCCTCATTTTGCGCCTCAGGCCAAGCGAGTTATTTTTCTTTGCATGGCCGGCGGCCCCTCGCATCTGGAATCCTTCGATTACAAGCCCGAGCTGGCAAAGATTAGTGGCCAGCCGATGCCCGAATCGTTCACCACCGGCCAACCCATTGCGCAACTGCAGGGGCAAGAGCTGCGTGCTCAAGGCCCGCTGACGCGTTTTCGCCCGCACGGTGAGAGTGGGCAAATGATTAGTGATTTCTTTCCGCACACGGCCAAAATCGCCGACGACATCTGCATCGTGCGGTCGATGGTTACTGAGCAGATTAACCACGACCCCGCCCATACGTTTATGAACACCGGCACCGCGATCAGCGGTCGCCCCGCCATGGGAGCTTGGGCGACGTACGGTCTGGGGAGCGAAGGTGCAGACCTGCCTGGCTTTGTAGTAATGACAAGCGTGGGCGGACGCAATCCTCAACCCATTGCGTCGAGGCAATGGTCAGCGGGGTTTCTGCCAAGTCGCTTTCAGGGTGTGGAGTTCAACTCGACGGGAGATCCTGTTCACTACGTCGGAAATCCGCGCGGCATCGGCACAGCCAACCAACGAGAACTCGTCGACGTCGTGCAACGACTTGACATCCATCGCAACCAACAGATCAACAATCCCGAAATCGAGGCGCGCATCGCGGCTTACGAAATGGCTTTCCGCATGCAGACCTCCGTACCCAAACTCGTCGATGTGTCCGACGAGCCGCAACATGTACTCGATCTTTACGGCGCCACTCCAGGCGATGGATCGTTCGCGTCCAATTGCTTGCTCGCCCGCCGGCTGGCACAGCGCGGTGTGCGATTCATTCACTTATACCACCGAGGCTGGGATCACCACGGAGATCTGGTCAAGCACATGCATACGTGCACCCGACATACCGATCAAGCGACGGCTGCTTTAATCACGGACTTGAAGCAACAAGGCATGCTGGACGACACGCTGGTTATTTGGGGCGGTGAATTTGGCCGTACGCCGATGTTCCAGGGAAAAGGGGGCATTGGTCGCGACCATCACATCAAGGGATTCTCCATGTGGCTCGCCGGTGGCGGGATTCGACCAGGGATGACGTACGGTTCGACCGACGAACTCGGATATCACGCCGTCGAGAACATCGTGCACGTGCGCGACCTGCACGCGACGATGCTGCATCAGTTGGGCATCGACTACAAGCGATTTAGCGTGAAATATCAGGGACTGGACATGCGCCTGACGGGTGTCGAGCCGGCCCGTGTGGTAGGAGGTATTCTGGCCAATGATGTGTTTGTCACCTAGGCACGCGTCAAATCCATAGATGGTGTGTTCTCGCGCGGAATTCGATATTTTGAGAAAACTGGCAGGCAAACACTCCAAGTCGCTATACTGGGCGTTTTCAAGTGCAACAGCGTCTTCCGGAGAACACTCTATAGCGCTAAGCATAGTGCGGTTCTGCAAAGGCTACTAGAATTCGCTGAAAGTCGTTCAAGAGTGTTTTGATCCCCCTTATCCACACTTCAATATTGAGTGACCAAACATGCTCCAAAAAATGGATTCGCGTCGTGGCTTCCTAAAACGCGCTGCGGCGGGTGTCGCCGGCATCGGTGCTCCAGCAATAGTTCCCGCATCCGTCCTTGGTCGGGAGGGCGCGACGCCACCGAGCGAGCGAATCGGACTGGCGGGAATCGGCATGGGCGGCCAGGGGCGTGGCGATCTGCGTGGCATGATGCGTTTCTCCCAGGTGCAAGCAGTTGCCGTTTGCGATGTCGTTGGTCGGCACCGTCAGCAGGCCAAGGACATGGTGGACCGCGTTTATGGGAACTCCGACTGCACGCAATGCAACGATTTCCGCGAAGTGTTAGAGAGAGCGGACGTTGATGCCGTCCTCATTGGGACGCCCGATCATTGGCATGTTCCCATTGCAATCGAAGCGATGAAGTTTGGGAAAGATGTCTATTCCGAAAAGCCTGAGACGTTGACCATCAACCAGGGCAAGGAACTTCGGCAAGTCGTTGAGCAGACGGGTCGCGTCTACTCTGGCGGAAGCCAACGCGTGTGGGGCGACTACAACTGGTTCCACAAGATGGTACGTGGCGGCGCGATTGGCGAGGTGACCGATGCGTGGGCAAACGTGGGCGGGCCGTCTGGTCCTTGCTACCTTGAAGCTCAGGATACTCCAGCGGACGTAGATTGGAACATGTGGCTAGGTCCGGCACCCTGGCGGCCATTCCACCAGAAGCTGATCAAGGGGGGATTCAGACCGTATCGTGACTACTCGGGTGGCGGCACGACCGACTGGGGATGTCACACGTTTGGCGGATGCCTGTTTGCATTGGAGTTGCATCTAACTGGGCCGACCGAGATTATTCCTCCAAATGAAGAGTACAAGAACCTCGTGTTCAAGTTTGCGAACGGTCAGAGAATCCACCATGGCGGTGGTTGGGGAGGGATCATCAACTTCCGAGGCTCCGAAGGCCAACTATCAGAGCAAGAACGACGCTCTGGAAAACTCACTGTCCCAGACATTTATATTCCCAACTACAAGGGAACTGGCGGAATCTTCGGCGACTTTCTTCATTGCGTAAAGACACGCGAGCAACCGTTCCGTCACGTCGAGGCAGCTCACCGCACAGCGACCTGTGCTCATTTGGCAAATATCGCCTACTGGCTCAACCGCCCCATCAAGTGGGATCCCGACCGGGAAGCAGTTGTCGGCGATCCGGAGGCCAGTCGCTGGATGGATCGCCCTGTTCGCGATATGTGGCAGAGCGCCTGATCTTCTCGAGTGATTGCAAGCTATCGGCAGATCAGTTCAGCAAGCACCCAATGTCGTGAGAGTTTCGATAACTCTCGCCTCGACCAGTTCCTCAACCCATGCAGTTTCCCATGAAAAATAGGCTTTCGCTTTCAATAACATCCATTGTTTGCTCGCTGATCATTGGCATTGCCACCGTTCAAGCTGACGACGACCAATCGCTTACTCGCATTGACGAGCAACTTACCAAGCTGAAATCGTTCGAATACGGTGCTGACCAAGGCCCCGGAATCGAACTTGAGCAGATCGTATTTCAATTGCCGACAGATTCGCCCATACGCGGTACCGTCGAAGAGAAACTCATCGGCGCGCTCGACGATGCCAACAGCATTGCACGAGGCGTAATCTGCCGTCAGCTACGTGTGATTGGTACAGATCGGTGTGTGCCGGCAGTCGCACAGCTGCTGTCAGATGCAGAATTGTCGTCATTTGCTCGCTACACGTTGGAGGGGATTGGTAGTGAAGCTGCTCGAAAAGCAATGCACGAAGCCCTGGGCAAGTTGCCCGGCGAGCTACAGGTGGGTCTGCTCAATTCTCTGGCTCGACTTGGTCACCAGGCAATGCGCGAGGACTGCGTCCGATTTCTCGCCTCTCAAGATTCGCAAGTTGCAGCGGCAGCTATTCGCGCATTAGGCAAACTTGGAGGGGGCGAGACGATTCGAGTGCTTACCAAAGCACGGTCTACCGCACGTGAGGAGTTGGCGAAAACGATTGATTTAGCCTTGCTCGCTTGCGCAGAGGAGCGGCTCGCCGGTGGAGATGCGGATTCCGCGGCACCCATATATGCGAAGCTATTCGACCAGGGCGGGGCATTCCGCCTCGCCGGTCTACGAGGCCTAGTTGCGGCTCAGCCCAACAAGGCTGGGGATCTCCTGGTTGATGCGATTAGGGGCGACGACATGCAACAGGCCGCATCCGCCATCAAGCTCACCGAAAACGTGACTGGTGCGCAGCTCACAAAGAAGCTGGTCTCGCTGCTGGGAGACCTACCAGATGCGAGGCGAGTTCTGCTGATCAAGGCACTTGGTCAGCGAGGTGACGAGGCAGCGGTTCCCGCAATCGTCGCCGCGGCTGGGAATGACAATCCCCAGATTCGCCTGGCTGCCATCGATGCCCTCGGCGGACTGCGAGGCGACCAAGCGATTGATAAGTTGCTCGAGATTGCGCTGGATTCCGATTCCGCGGCCGCGAGTGTGGCACGCGCAAGTCTTGCCCGAATTCGCGATGCTAACGCGTCTTTGGCAAAGATTGCCCAGCAGTCTGACGAACGCAGGTCAATCGAAGCGATCCGCGCGCTAGCGGCTCGGAAGGCAAATGACCGCACGGAGCTGATGCTGGAAGTGGCAAACAGTGAAAGCGAAACGAAACGACTCGCTGCGATCGAGGCGCTTGGGACACTTGCCGACAAGGATCATGTTGCAAAGGTTGTCTCACTCCTGCTCACCCCCTATTCTGCTGAAGATCTTCCAGGAATCGAGGACGCTCTCGGCAGTGCGCTCGTGCGAGTGGCAACTCCCGCCGATCGAGCAGCGCCGCTGCTCGACGTCCTCCCTAACGCATCGAGTAGCGTTCGACCCGCACTCATACGACTGCTCGCTCGCGCAGGTAATAAGGAGGCATTGGATGCTGTCGGTGCTGCGCTTGAAGGATCTGACCCGCAGGCTTCGGAAGCCGCCGTCATCTCGTTGGCGAATTGGCCAAATTCTGCAGCTGCTGACAAACTGATTCCCCTGCTCGAGGGTGCCAAGACTCCTGATTCTCGACAGGTGGCACTGGACGGGTTTGTGCGCATTGCTTCTGAGGCTGCGGACCCCAGCACGCTGTTCTTGGACGCCTTGGATCGTGTCGAGGCGCTTGACGTAAAAAAGCGGGTGCTCAACGAAATCGGTGAGGTTTGTGAGTCCTTCGAGGCGATTGAATCCATCCAGAGCCTGTACTCGAACCCAGATTTGGCAGCAGTGGCCGCGATTGCCACGGTACGAATCGCGTACAAGCTCCGTCGCCAAGGTAAGGAACGAGTTCGCGAGATTCTTGAAGATGTGCTTGCCAAAGTTGAGCACGCAGACGTGCAGAACCGTGCGCAGGAAGTCGTCAACGATCTCGACAAATATGAGGACCACATTCTGGACTGGGTCGCGATCGGGCCGTTCGTCGATCAAAAAATCACCAGCGGCAAAGTGAGCTACGCGACGGCATTTGCCCCCGAGAAGTCCGACGCGGCCGATCTGGATTGGAAGCCGCTCAAGAAGGGGATTGGCAGCTGGAACGTTAACCTTGCACCCAACTACGGCGAAAAGGAATTCGTATCCGCATACGCGAAGACGATGATCTGGTCACCGACTGACCAGACCGTTCAGGTCGAAGGTGGCTGCGACGATGCTCTGAAGATCTGGGTCAACGGAGAGCTGGTTCACGAGGGATGGCGTACTGGCGGCAACGGACCACGCCAGGTTCGTGTTCCTGCCCAGCTCAAAAAAGGCTGGAACGAGCTCAAGCTGAAAGCGACCAACCACCAAGCCGGCTGGGAATTTGCGTGCCGAGTCCGCAAGCCCAACGGCACCAAGCTCGAAGGTCTGAAGTACGAAGCACGATGAATCGATCCGGATTCCTGCAGTGACTTCGGTCGTGAGATACAGATCCCTCTACGAAGCCAATCGGTCAGGCGTTAAGCCCCGATCGACGACGCTCAGTATGTCTGTACCAGCTGGCAGCTGAACTCAGAATCGAAGAATCGATCGTCCCCGTCCCGTAGAGGGGCGACGCCCGCGAGGCGTAGCGAGGTCGATCCACCAAGATTAAAGATCACTCCGCCGGTGATATTGAGAAGATCGCTTCGATAGTTTGGCTCAAATACAGACGGCGCGAAACTCGGCAGCTGCAGCTCGCTCATTGTCGAAGTATAGTGCAACTCGACCATCGGCGCGATACCCGTCAGCAGGTCGTTTGGGCAACTAGAGCGATAGATCCAGTAGCCAACGGAAAAATCCATAAACAGCAAGTCTTGCGTGTGCAACCGTTCCGATCCCGTGCCCGTCGAAGTGAAGAGATTATCATCTGCAACGATGCTAAACTCGCTGCCGCTGGTGTCGAAACTCGTTTGCGCGAAAAACTGGAAGAATAACGGGCCGCAAGAACTATAGTTTACGCCAATAAAGGGCTGGAGGTAAAACGACTCGTTCGCAAAGATGGATTCGACTTGTAGACCAACCGGGCCATCTCCCAATACAACCGCGTCATCGGCAGTTGGAAAAATCATTCCTAAACCAGCGCTGACTGAGATCTTCTCCCTTTCGACCACTAGGGCCTTGAAGGTAAGCGTCAGGTTGCCAAACTCAGCGGCAAGCGTATCCGCTTCACCAAAACGCTGTGTTGCGTCGAGCCCTCCGGTAAATGGAATGCGGAACTCGAGCGAACAGAGTTCATCGAAGAACGTTCGTTCCGTACCGAACACGAATCGATTGACGTCCTGCGTCTCACCGTTGACATCCTGAGCAGCATTCGCGAACAGATTGTAGTTGAAGAAGACTCGGTCTTGCGGAATGACGCTCGTATTCTCCGCTACTTTAGTCACTCGATCGCCACCAGCAATCGCGACACTCGCTCCGTCCAGCGGTACCATTGCTGCATAGCGATAGCCGCCAAAGAGAAAGTCTCCGATGGTGCCTGGATTGGCCGACACGGGTGCGGGAATCGATCCAAGTCCCGCGGGTAATGGCGTGATCGGACCCGTAAGTGTCGTCGGGCCTGGTGTTGGGCTAGTCAGATCTTGCCCCGATTCAAACGGAAGCTCGTCTTCTGACGGCGTGGAGTAAGGCATCGACGGATCGGCCGGGAATAACTGGGAACTAGTTCCAGGCGGACAGCCCGGCGAACAAGCGTCGAAGAACGCGCGACAACTTGGGCACTGGCAATCTGGTCCGTGTGCTTCACAGATTTGGTTCAGCTCGCTCGCTACCAGCTTCAATTCATCACTTTGCTCACCGAGCGCCACATCAGACGAGACCAGTTGCCCGGTAAGCGCAAGCAGGGCAAAGCTCCCTTTGATCAAGTACACACACCTGGGCAGTAGCTGGCATTTCGAGCCCGCCGTATATCTACTCTGCGCATTCATGGTCATCGATCCTTGATGAATTATGCAAGCCGTCCCTTCGGACTTGCGCGCGCATCTCTATCACCGATGCGGCTAGCCTCTGTCATCGACGCTTCACCACCTTCACGTCGAGAAAGAATGAAGCAGACAATCAGAAATCACCCAGATTACCTCGAGTTACGCCATGTTCCATTTGTTGAGCAGCGATTGCTGCTAGCAGCTGGCATCCGCAGACTCGACCAAGCCTGCTCATATTTTGGAGCTTCGTTAATCGGTACATGGCCAAAAGATCAGACACGTTTGGCGCTAGTTGCCGATGAGCAAAGGTAAGTCTAGGCAGACAATCAGCCTGAATTCTGACCAATTTATTACTGCGAACACCGGAAGCTCAGCGGAGTTTGGACATGCAACGAACGTTTGTATTTGCCGTTATTCTGGTACTCACGGCCATCAATAGTCATGACGTCTTTGGCGGGTGCGACTCCGACGGTTGCACGTCAGGGAATTGCGCATCCGGAAATCAATCGATGCATTGCGAGATCTGCGGTCGCAACTGTTGTCCGTGTGAGGGCCGATGGCGAACGGTAATGGTGCCCATGTGTGTGACCGAGACGCGGATGAAGGTCAAAATAGTCAAGGAAATGAAAGAACGTGAGAAGACGTATACGGTCTTCAATCGAGTTCCAGAGACACGCACCTACTCCAAAGAATGCTGCTATCTCGAAACCGAGGTGAAGTCGAAGGAAATCACCAAAGAAAAATGTCGGCGTGTTAAGAATGACGCGATCCTCGAAGATACGATTCGTACGCCAGTCGTCGAACTCCATCCGGGAGTTCGTCGTCACGAAGTCTGCACCAAGTGCGGCAAAGTGTGTGTCGAAGAGCCGTGCACTTGCAAAGTAATTCGGGCTGAAGAACACCCGCGAGTTAGGAATTGCAAGCGGCAAGACGTCGTGTTCGAAACCTGTAAAGAGACCATCGACTATTGCGTCAAGACGCCAAAGATGGAGAAACTTGAGTGCGGGGAAGAGACCGTCTATAAGTTGGTGCCCGTCGAAAAGACCTGCACGGAACAAGTCTGTGTTCCCAAGGCCATCAAAGTCCCATGCGAAGTAAAAGTAAACCGCATGGTCGCCAAGAAGATCTGGTGCAGCGACAAGTGCTGGTGCGAGATGCAGGAGCAGAAACGCAAGGAAGCATGTCGCGCTGAGCACAGAGAAAAGCTCAAGGCCTGTGCCAGCCCAGGCGCATGCTGCGATAAGATCTGCGAAGCAGCCGGAAAAGTCTGCGAATGCCCAAAGAAGACCGTGGCGTTTCTCTGCAGCAAAGTCAAAGAGCACTGCAAGAAGTAGCGGCTAATTTCGGACTTCGGCAGAACTCAGAGGGTTTCCTCGGTCGAATAACGTTCGTTGCCAAAAACCCTGCTGGCCCGATTCGATCGACGAATCCGCCCGCAAATTATTCAATTGCGTATGTGAAGTCGCCTTGCTCGTCGACAGAAATCTCCACCTTTTGGATGGTTTCAGCCTCAGCCATACGGGCTAAGAACTCCGACGACATCTGTGGCAACAACGTCTTCGTCAAGATGTGGTCGATGTTGCGTGCGCCCGTGTCGACTTCGGTACAGCGTGAAGCAATCGTGTCGACAAGCTCTGGTGTGTAGCCGAAATCAGCAGCATAGTGCTCCGAGACGCGTCGGCCAATTTTCCCGAGTTTCAGGCCGATGATCTTCTTCAACACATCGTCTTCTAGCGGGTAGTAGGGAATAATGGTCAATCGGCCTAAGAACGCAGGCTTGAACACCTTGAGCAACTCCGGAAACACCGAAGCGATAAAGCTATCTGGTTCGGGCGTGGTGTCTGGATCGCTGCAGAGACTCTTGATCAGATCCGTACCGGCGTTGGTGGTCATGATGATGACGGTGTTGCGAAAGTTGATATCGCGACCTTCACCATCCTTCATGGTTCCCTTGTCGAACACTTGATAGAAGATGTCTTGGACACCGGGGTGTGCTTTTTCCATCTCGTCCAACAAAACAACACTGTAGGGCTTCCTGCGCACCGCCTCGGTCAGTACACCACCTTCACCATAACCGACATAGCCGGGGGGAGAGCCCATCAGCAGGGATACTTTGTGCTCTTCTTTGAATTCTGACATGTTGATCGTCGTCATGTTTTGCTCGCCGCCGTAGAGCAACTCGGCTAGCTGCAGTGCGGTCTCAGTCTTGCCGACACCGCTGGTTCCTGCCAGCAAGAAGACTCCGATCGGCGTGTTGGGATCCGAGAGGTTCGCCCGCGCGGTGCGAATCGACTGGGAGATACGGTCTAGGGCATGCGACTGGCCGATGATCGACTCCTCCATCAGTTCCTTGAGATTCAAAACGGTATTGATCTCATCGGCAACCATGCGGCCGAGTGGTATGCCCGTCCACGCTGACACCGTCTCGGCAATCGCCTGCGACGTCACGACGGGGTGCACCAGTGGTGAGTCACCCTGCAGCGCTGACAGGCGCTCTTTGGCATCCGCCAGTTGCGATCGCAATTGATCGTGATCCTCTGGTGCTTCGCTGGGTGCGGGCGTGTCGCCTTCTGCTGAGCTGGTTTCGTCTGGAGTTGCGCTATTGGGGTCCAACTTGCCGTACAAATCTCGGATTTCGGCGACCAGCTTCTTTTCGTTTTCCCAGCGCTCCTCGATTTCTGCGAGCGATTTTTCGGCCGATTCACGCTCTTGCTCGAGTTCCGCCAACGTGGTTCCGTGATCTACGCCCGACTGTGCCTCGCGCTGCAGGATGCCAATCGAGACTCCTAGCTGCTCGATACGCCGGCGGCTGTCTTCCACAAGCGGGGGGGTGGCGGTCTGACTTAATCCGATCCGCGCGCAGGTGGTATCCAACAGGCTGACTGCCTTGTCGGGCAATTGCCGCCCAGAGATGTAGCGTTTCGATAGTTTCACAGCGTCGACAATCGCATCGCTTGTGATCCGAACCTGATGATGATTCTCCAAGGTGTCCGTTAGGCCTCGAATCATCTCGACGGCAACCGCCTCGGTGGGCTCCTCGACCTTTACGACCTGAAATCGGCGCGTGAGTGCCGCATCTTTCTCGAAGTACTTCTTGTACTCTGCCCAAGTCGTTGCTGCGATCGTACGTAGTTCACCGCGAGCCAACGCCGGTTTGAGCAGATTCGCCGCGTCACCCGCGCCTCCGCCTCCGCCTCCCCCGCCGATCAGCGTGTGGGCCTCGTCGATAAAGAGAATGATTGGCTGCGGGGAAGACTTGACTTCGCTAATCACAGACTTCAGTCGATTCTCGAACTCTCCTTTCACACCGGCTCCCGCTTGGAGCAAGCCCATATCGAGTGAGCGGACTGAGACGTTTTGCAGCGAAGGAGGCACATCACCGCTTGCTAGACGCAACGCAAAACCTTCCACGACGGCAGTTTTTCCGACGCCTGCTTCGCCCGTCAGTATGGGATTGTTCTGTCGCCGCCGCGTCAACACATCCACCATCTGCCGAATTTCGGGATCGCGCCCTAGTACAGGATCGAGCTTGCCAGACTTAGCGCTGGCCGTGAGGTCGATCGTATACTGGTCCAAGGCAGGTGTCTTTGTTGGTCCCGCAGGCTTGCCATCGGGAGTGGACGAAACCTCGCCTGTGCTGGGTGCACGCTCCGATTCTTCGCTGCTCTCCTGGCAAATCTTATCCAGTTGCGCCCTGAGAATCTCGGCCGAGATCTTCTGCAACTCGGGGATGCTCGCAACGGTCACTCTGCCGATACTCTCGTCACTGACTAAAGCACACAAGATGTGCCCAGAGCGGGCAGCGAATTCCCCGGAATCGATCGACGCCAACAACCAGGCAGCCTGAACCAGCTCGACGACGCTCGGGCTGAGAGCTGGTGGACGGGAATTGCCGGTCTTAAATCCGTCGATCGCACGGGTCAGCTGGGCGCTGACGCGCGCCGGATCGATTTCAAAAAAACGCAGAATGTGCGTCACGTCTGTATTTTCGAGTTCCAGCAGCTTGGCCAGCCAATGCTCAATTTCGACATTGTAGTTTGTGCGGGATAAACACAGTCCCGCCGCCCCCTCCAAACAGCGATGCGAAGTATCGTTGAGTTTGCCGATCAGTTGTTTGAGATTTACCTGGACCATCGCAAGACTATCTTTGTTCTAGAGTGAAGGGGTAGGGGCTGCATCACTGCGATCCGACAATTAGCGAATCAATATAACTTAGCGAGATGGGCGGCCCTCGGAAATAAACACTGCCTCCTCTGCGTTTTGCTCTGGAGTTCGACTGCAAATCCACGTGTTCCAACCTAGCCGAGGGCTGCTCGCTTTCCCCTGGTCAAGTTCGCAAAATGGGACTTCCTCGCGTTTGAGCACCAATTGCACGTCGAAATCTAGCTCTGGGCCAGCATACGTCCGCACGAATTGGCCGAGTTGCGTCAAGCGGGCGCTGGACGGGAAAAACGAGTGGAACTCACGATAAGTTAAGGGGCCCAGGCGGACTCGAAAGCGACCTTCGACGCTCCAAATTCGCTGCCCCGCGATCGCAGTCACCCCAAGTTGACAGTTAAGCCCTGCTGGAACGCTGGGGTTTGGCAGCGCGGTCTGCTGCCGCGTCTCCAGCAGAAACCACTCACCTTGGAATTGCTGAACTGCCGCTGGCAGATCCAAAAACTCCACCAACATTCTCTCGAGCGACTGAGCATTTCTCGGATACTGCGAGAAGTGGCCAGAGAAATACAAGAACGTCTCATCGTCGACTTCAAGTCGGTTACGCAGCGCGGGACGACCCAACCCGACTAGCGAGTAGACAGATCGAGTAAAAGCGTCTTCGAGCCGCTCCGCTTTCGCGCGTTCCAGCAGCGGCGGTATGTGGTGCTTCTCCCAGGCTCGATAGAAGAGCGAGATAGTGCGATGATTGAATAAATCAAAGAAATCTCGTAGCGCATGATCCTTGAGCCTGAGGCGATCAATGATGGTTTGCGTGTAATGCTGAGGCAACGCGCCAACGGGACCCGTAAGCCCAATAAACGAGAGCGTGATTTCCACGGCATTGTGTTCAGATTCTTCACTCGGCAGGGCAAATGCAGTGATCTCCGAAGCTGCGAAGCGATGCGTGGGAGCTGCGCGGAAACGAATGATCTCACGATGTGGAGCATAGTCGTGACCGACGGGTCGCGCCAGATTATCCTTGTCCGGCGTCGTGTGACTTGCTCCACGAGTCAATAACCGCACGGCCTGAAAAAAATCGAAGCGGTAGGGATGATGGGCCAGATCTTGCAGCAATTGCTGCTGCTGGTGTTCAGGAGTGGAGGCGTGGGTCTGCGAATCCGACATTACGCAAGTACCTGTTCGGCGGCGCGGGGCGGCCACTGGCAGAGAATACCTTCCCGCTGACGCGTGGTTACTGACGTTTGCGTGAACGAGTTGATCGTCGTGTAAAGTCCCAGAAACCGATCTAGAACGGAAGCAAACAGGTAGAGCCCGCCGCCGGTGAATCTGTCTTCGTCCAATTCGAGAATGACCTCTAATCCGCGACAGAAGCCGCCTGCCGCAGCACCCCCAGCGCGCGCGACCGTGCGGCGACTTTCCACGGAAACTAGCCCCTCAATCATCATACGTGTTTGCTCTGAAGCTGCCGTGTCGTACAGCATCAGCACTTCTCGGAGCGCCGCCCCACGATCAGTTCCATCCACAAGTGACAGATGATTCAATGATTGCATCGACACCAATCGCCACAGCAGCGCATCGTCGAGCGGTGGGCGGAGTGTCTTCGTGGGCGGAGTCAGGCACGAGATGCTCGCCAGCGCACCGCCCGCAGCGATTTGAAGCTTAGGTTGCCCCCCACCGAACGGTAACCGCCCCGGTAGGTCTCGATTCAGACAAGTCAGCGACACATCGGCCACCCAACCATCAAAGTCATCCGGCTGCCCATCGAGGTCGATTGGCGAAAGGAATACCTCGGTCCCATATTCGACATCCTCGCCAGTTGACGTCGAAGACTGCCTGGTCGCATGCCAGAACCCGCTGCCTTGATGTTTGCGGTCACCGTGGCGAATGGAGAACAGTGGCAACAACTCGACCTGCTCGTCAGCAAGCGAAGTCGCGACAACTTTGGTGATCGAATGGACCTCATGAGCTCGGTGTCGACGGGCATCCGGAACAATCCGGTATTCGTATTGCTCCCGCTTCAACTGAATGGGCTCGGCACGCTGCTCAAATAGATTGACCAGCGGCGTGCATCCCAGTGCGAACGTATCGCGTTCGATGTGGCGTTCCAAATCGGGAGCCGGCTGGTCAAGAAAGATGTACAGCTCAAGCTGATTGCCTTTTCCCGCACGCTGCAGGACCTGCTGACTCAAACCTCCCACGTCGATGAACAGAAACTTCTCTGGAAAGGCGAACAACTCGGTTAGCAATCGATAACCGAGAAACGATCGAGGCGAGTAGTCAACCAAGCCCTCATCACGCTGGAACCCGACCGGCTGAATGCAGCTCTTATCCAGCTCGACGCAACTTTCCGAATCGCCGGGCGCTGTCACCGCAAGGCCCAACGCATTGGTGAATAGGCGCTGATAAAGGTCGTGCACGTGAACTGGCTGACCGTGCAGATAGAAGCGAAGTTGACTGAGATTCAGACTGTCAAACTGCAACTCGGAGGAGACCATCTGCAGAGTGATCTTCACCACCGCAGCGGCGGTTCTCGTGAATCGCGTGGCGGGTGCTGGCAGTGGAACCCCATAGAGTCCTGCCTCGGCAACCTCAATCGGCCACATCGAGACGGGATAACAGGTTCGAAAGCGGCACGGTTGTCCGTCGATGGGTTCTGTTTCAACTGTGGTCCCCCGATCGACGAGCGGGGCGTCGGCTACCATGGCCAAGGACTCGTCTGGAACCAATTGCGCGATGCAGCATGAGGGGAAGGGAGCCAGAAAGTGCGGGTAGAGCGTCTCAAGCAGCGCCTTGGTGATCTCGGGAAACTCATCATCAACTTTGCGGCGCACCCGTGCGTTCAGATAAGCGAACGCTTCCACCAGTCGCGAGACATGCGGGTCTTCGGCCATGTCTTTCGACAATCGTAGCCGACCGGCAATTTTCGGGTGACGTTGAGCGAATTCGGCTCCGAGTTTTCGGATGTAAGCCAGCTCACGATTGTAGTAGGGGAGCAATTCATCCATCAGGCATCACTACTCTTTACGTCGAAACTCGCCGTGGAAGGCTCCAGTTGCGAATCGAAAATCACTGGCTCAGGAGAAGGCTCCACTTGCAACAGGCCTTCAATCCGAAATCGAAGCGTTCGATCGAACGAGTCCTTATTCTCCAGTAACTTGACTTTCACCGATCGAAATCTTGGTTCGAATCGAAGGATAGCACGTTCAACAACGCTGCGAAGCTTCTGTCGCTCACTGGGGAGGCTCATGTTCATGCCCGTAAAATCCGGAATCCCATAATTGACGAGCGAATGGTCGAGTTCTTCCATCGTCTCCGGAAAAGTTCCCCACCGTTGCCGTGTGTTGAGCAGGTTCTCCAGATCACGGCCTACGCTCTGCTTCAAATCGCGCAGCACTTGCCGCCGAGAGCGAGCGGACTCGCGGCTGTTGCCGGGATCGTCGTCTAAGAGCCGGTCGAACACCGACGGTATCAGCGACTGGTCATCACGCACCCTCGAATTCGCCATCGTGCCTTACCCTGCCGTGAAGTCGATGCTTTCGATTTGCATGATCGGAATCGCGTCCTCGCCGGCGAGGTACATGCGCTGTCCGACTCCGCGTGTGGGCTGTTGCTCACCTTCGTCGTACTCCGTGCCACGCCCCAATCGCAGCTGATCGTCCAGGCGGTCGGCCGGAGAGGAGTAGATGACGGGCAAGAAGACATCGCCGTACGGTCCGTCTTCAACCGTCATTTCTGCCTGTCGCCACAGGAGGTCGCGCGGGCGCTGTGGTGGGCGGAATTCGACCGTCTGGATTCGCTCGATCGGAATCCAATAGTATTTCCCAGTGCTGGTCAGAACCTCACAGACGCCGGACACTAAGTCGTCAAGGTCGCGAAAACCTTCGATCTTCTCTCCATTGCAGACGCCGCTCACGGTTGGTCTGGCCGCTTCGCCTTCAGCGAGCAGCGCTACCGCCTGTTGGGCATCGTTTTCGCGAATCGCGGCGAGAGCTTCCAGCGATTTGGTGATAAAGGGCGTCGGTTCCGCCAAGAGTTCAGGTGCCCGTCCCTCCTCCATACACTCCTTGCGGGTGACCTCAGCGCGAATCAATTGGCGGATTAAGCTGAGTCCGACGATCGCTTCGGGATCTTGGTGGCCGAGCGTGTCGATTTGCTTATCGGCACGTTCCCATTCCCCTGCGAAGCACAACAACTCGGCCAGCAGGCCACGACCATCCAAGTCGGTTGGATTTGCCTTGACTTGTGCCAATGCCGCATCGATCGCCTCCTTGAGCTGACCTGCTTGAAAATGTTCTTTGGCAGCTTGCGTTTCGCTCATGGCTTTGCCTTATTGACCTTGGCAGTTTAGTGGACTGGGACTCGCTACGGGGTATTTGTTCTAGGCGGCGACAACTCCGCCACGACGCGAACGCTCGCTTCCAGGTCATCCAGTTCATAATGGGGCATCATCCGCATCAGGCATCGGTAGCTACCTGGCCGACCCGGAGTAGGCTCCACTCGGATATCTGCATCACGCAAGGGAAAGCGAGCTTTCGTTTCAGGCGATGCCTCGCCATCAGAGGTAACATACTTCACGATCCAATTCTGAAGCAGGCGTTCCAATTCCTCATACTCGGTGAACGCCCCCAACTTATCACGCCCTTGCACCTTCACGTAATGCGCAAAACGCGAAACGCACAACATATACTGCAGCATGGCAGAGATCTGAGAGTTTGTCGTCGCGGCCGCGCGGTCGTAGCGTGCTGGTTTCTGGAGCGAGGCGGTGGAGTGAAACGCTGAGAACTCGGTGTCCTTGCAATCGCACAGTGCCATGAATCCCAGGTCACTTAGCTGCTTCTCAAGCTCGGACGTGATGATGACGTCAGTGGATGTCTTGTTCACCAAACCGGGGAAGTCGGTTGGCACACTATGCAGCGGCAGATCGGTGACGAGGCCGCCACCGTCGATGCCTCGGCGAGCGCCACGGATGTCGGCGAGCCAGCCCGCCTGAGCAAACGCCCGCACGAGGACCGCCCCAAAAGCGTACGAGGCGCTGCCCCACAAGAACTTGCTATTGTCTGGTCCCCTGACATCTTCGCGAAATCGAAACCGATCGACGCGGAACCCCTCGTCTTCGTAGGGCGCACGCATCAGCACGCGAGGCATCGTGAAGCCAACGAAGCGAGAGTCTTCCTTGGCGCGGAGTGCCTTCCACTTCGTGTACTCAACGCCCTCGAACGTACGCTCGTGATCAAGTCGTTGCTCAAGCCGGGAAAAATCATCGAGCCCAAACATCGCGGGGCTCGCGTTCAGAATGATCGGACAAAACGCAGCGGCAGCGACGCCCGCCAGCGAGTCTACGACCCCCAGATCGTTGTGCGGATGCTCAGCGGTGACCCGCGGATGGATCTCATAGTCCCCAAGCAACACGCCAAAGGGTTCGCCGCCAGCAGTGCCAAATTCTGCTTCGTAGATCTTGCGAAACAGTTGACTTTGATCGAACTCGATCGATTTGTCGAAGTCGCGTTCAAGCTCACGCCAAGAGACATTCAGCACGCGAACCTTGATCGCCGGTTCCTCTTCGTCGTCGGCACGCTGCACGAGATATTGTAGTCCCCTCCAGGAGGCTTCTAACTTTTGGAACGGGGCGGCGTGCATCACTTCGTTCAACTGGGTATTAATCAGTTGATCGATCGCGGCCACGTCGCGATTGAGCCGCAAGCAGAGCTCTTCCTTGGTTCCCGCAAATGGTCCGCCCAACCACTCAAGAATTGCGGTGCCGGTGGCCTGTTCGCGAAGGAATCGCTGCAAGCGGGCGCCCTGCGCCTCGGTCGCGCGTTCCGACACGCCGATAAAATCTAAGAGAGATGCTGGCTTTGCCGGCTGGGCCGATGCAGTAACGTGAGTGGACTCAGACGCTGCAGAAGTTGACGTGGAGGGTAACGGCACGACGAAATTGCCCGCTCAGGATGTTGTACGAGCCAGCCACAAACAAATCGGCCAACGCACCATAACTCAGCCCCTACGTCACCGTTTTTGAGAAAGAGTCACGACTCGATAACGTGGGGGATCCAATTCGGACAGGAGTCCCCAACGACTTCACAGTGTCCCACTATCCTGGCAATTCAGGAATACGGGCGACCATGCGTAGCGATGTCGTGAGTTCTTCCAATTGCAACCAGGGACGAAGCCACGCGACTGCGTTGTAGCTACCTGGTGCGCCAGGAATCGGTTTCACTTGCACTTTGGCTTCCGCCAAAGGATATCTGGCTTTCGTTTCTTGGTTGGGTTTCGGGTCGGCGGAAACGTAGTTGTGAATCCATCGATCCAGCCACGCTTCGCATTCATCGGCTTCCATGAACGATCCGATCTTGTCCCGCGCGATCACCTTCAAGTAGTGGGCGAACCGCGAGCTGGCCATGATGTACGGCAAGCGGGCGGAAATGGCCGCATTCTCGGTAGCGGCAGGACGATCGTAGATCTTCGGTTTCTGCGTGGTTTGCGCGCCGAAGAAGACTGCGTAATCCGTGTTCTTGTAGTGGCAGAGCGGCAGGAACCCTAGCTTGCTGATTTCCGCTTCGCGCCGATCGGTAATTGCGATTTCGGTGGGACACTTCAAATCCATGTCGCCGTCATCGGCTTGGAAAATGTGGGCAGGCAAGTCTTCGACCTTGCCACCACCCTCCGCACCGCGAATGGCCGTGCACCAGCCGTATTTCGAGAACGCATCGGTTAGTTTCGTTCCCATCACGTAGGCGGAATTCATCCAGCAATACTGGTCGTGGGGAACGGCGATCGATTTTCCATCCTTCCCGAGCGCGACCTCCTCGTAGCTGAACTCCTCGACAGGCTTGGTTGCGGCACCGTAAGGCAGGCGCGCCAAGGAACGCGGCATGGTCAGCGTGACGAATCGTGAATCTTCGCTATCGCGATAGGACTTCCACTTCGTGTATTCGACAGTGTCGAAGATCTTCTCCAGGTCGCGTGGCTTGACTAACTCCGTCCAGGATTCAAAACCGAACAACGCTGGATCCGCCGCCGAGAGGAATGGACAAAAACCGGCAGCCGACACATTGGACATCTTACTTAGGAGGTCGATGTCTTCGGGATGATTGGTGAACTCGTAGTCACCGATGACGGCACCGTACGGCTCGCCGCCAGGTGTGCCAAACTCGTTCTCATACAGTTTTTTGAATGTTTGGCTTTGGTCAAACTCAACCGCCTTGTCGAGATCCTTGAACAGGTCTCGCTTACTGACGTTGAGCACCTTCAGCTTCAGCTGGGCGCTGGTCTCGGAGTTCATCACTAGGTGAGAGAGACCCCGCCACGTCCCCTCCAACTTCTGGAATTTTTCATGATGCATCACCGCAGCGAGCTGCTTCGAAACGACTTCGTCAATCGCCTTGATGCCGGCGTTAATGGACCGGGTGACGTCTTTGTCGAACGAGACGGTCCCCTTCAGGGCTTCTTCCGTCAGTGTCCGGATGAGTTCCTCGGAGCGAGAACGTTCGGTCTGTTTCGTCGCGGAGATTGCCGCATCCAACAGGCTCCCGCTTTCCGATGCGGTGGTTTCCGTCGAGGCTGCTTGTTGTTCTTCAGCGGAACTCATGACGACTCTCCTTCAGGTTCGGCAGGGGTATCGGCATCGTCACTCGCGCTGCCCGCATCGTCGGAACCTCCGCCGCCTTCGATGCCAAGCTCTGACGACAACCGGTTCAGTTCATCGGTATTTTGAAGTACGTTTTCCAGCACGGATTCCAAGTCGTCGCTACGGTCAACTTTAGTCATCAGATCGCGCAGCTTGTCGCGGGTCTCCAACAACTTACGCAGCGGTTCAATTTTCTTAGCGACATTCGCTGGTTCGAAGTCATCCATCGAGTTGAAATCCAGCTGCACCGGCATCTCGCTGCCATCGCCCTTGAGCGTGTTCTCAACGCGGAAATTGAGTCCCGGCGTCATTCGCTTCATGACTTCGTTGATATTGTCACGATCGATTTGAATGAACTTACGGTCCTTCAGCGGCTTCAGGGGTTCGGTGGGATCGCCGGAAAAATCTCCCATCACGCCGACGACGAAAGGGAGTTCCTTAACGACCATCGCCCCTTCGGTTTCCACTTCGTAAGTGATGTGGACACGAGGCTTGCGGACACGCTTCAGCTTGTCATGAATGCTTTCACTTCCCACGGTGATCAGCCCTTTCGATAAGTAGGTTCAGACCGCCCAGAATTGTATGGCGGGTAACCGCATGCAGAGTCTCGATTCTAGCAAGGGGACGCAGGCAATTGCAATAAGATACGGTGCGCAACCTGGTAATTAGACTGCTTGCCTAGGATGTGCGAGCTAATAATCTGCCTAGCTTCCCCACCCTGGCGATGGTTCGGCACGGTTCGATCCAATATGTACGCGTCTCGTCGCGCACACAGTTCTTGGCCTACGTTCGGGTTGGGAATTCAGTCCCTTGCCCGGATGTCCAGTCACCCGTTTGCCTCAGTCATCGTCGTCGTTCTCCATGGGCAGGCCGGTCAGACGGAACAAATCTCGTCGCGATGAATCGTCGGGCAGTAGGTCTCGTAGCAACTCGGGTAGTGGCATCCGTCCCCAGCGGACGGCCTGCTCCAGCGCGTACGAGATCGGCGAGTGTGGCTCGGTTCGCCGGAAGAAGTCGGCGACTTTCATTAGTGCTCGAAAGGCCTCTTCGCGCGAGGAAATCGAACTTACGTCCGCGGACCCACCAGAAGCTTCGGCGGTCGATTCTTCCCCATCCTCACCCTCTGCTGCTTCTGACTCCCCGGACTCTTCGCCGACCAACAATCGCATCCGGCGCAACGACTGCTGCAGTAAGTTCTTGATGTTCGATGACGGAGGCGCGAGAGAGTAGCCACTCTCGTCGGTTCCGCATCTTTCTTCGAGCGCTTCCATGAGTCGGTCGAATTCGTCACTGGCCTGTTCCATGACCTCGCGCAAATCGGCAAAGAACTCGGCGCTGGTTTCTCGGGCGGCTGCTTCGAACATCTCCAGCGTTGGCGCACCCTCGGCAGCCCTTTTTGCACGAGCGTCAGGATCGGCCATCGCGGCAATCGCTTCGGCCACCCCGTAGTCTTGACCCGTCATGGGCTCAACCGACGTGCCCTGTGTGATCACGATCTCACCGATTGGGGCCAGCAGGGCGCCGTCTCCGCCATCGCCGTTCAGTCCGCTCAATTGGGCGACCGTCGTTGCGTAACCATCTTCGTCGGGGCGGGGATGGATTCCTTCCCAATACTGTTCACTCAATTCCCGGCAGAGTCGAAATCCATCTCGCAGCCCGGTAAACCCATGCAGGCGCACAAGCCCCTCCAACAGCCAAGCCGCGATCCAGAGATCTTTGGACTTGTCGCGCAGCACGTTTTCAGCGAGTTCAACTACGGTTCTCCAATCGGGAGGTTCAACGGATGCTTGCGGGGAATCTTCGTCTTCGCTGTCAAACGCTGCGTGAGCGAGCGCGCGTTCCGCGGAACGTGCCGCCTCACGGGCATCTTTCACTGCGTAGTAGAGGTGTGATTCGGACGGAACTTCCTTCAGCGCGACTCCACACGGAGCATCCTCAGAGATGGGGCTGAGCAACGACTCGAAGTCGATGGTGGGGGGAACTGACATGACTGTGCAGAAATATACGTGGTTGAGGGAGATTCCGATAATTCAAACATAGCATGGCCGACGGACCAGGCGGCGTGAATTTGTCGGTTCCTGAAGAACGCTCAACAGCCTAGCTTTCGTAGTGATCGTGCCAGCGATTCTAGGGCTTTTGCGTGCATTCGGCTCGCCCACGAACGGCTGATTCCGAGCGTTTGCGAGGCCTTCTGAAGGGTGGAACCTTCGAGATAAACGGCTGTGATCAAGCGGCGTTCCATGTCCGGCAACTCACCGATCAAGCGGTGCAAGCGCTGGCCGATTTCGCGTTGAGCAACGATCGTCGATGCCGTCGCTTGGGGATCTTCGATGGCTGAGTCCTGAATGCTACTTCCTTCGTCGCCCTGACTCGTGAGGTAGACGGTTACCAACTTGTCGGTGACTGAACGCAGCCAGCGGACCCCGGAGACGAGGCTCTCCTGTCCTTCCGGAGGCGTGGAACCGGCGTCCTCCGCCATCACTTCTTCGGCCATTTGCAGATGGCGCAACCGACGGTACTGCGCGCGACTGGTCCACGTCATCTGTGCCAAGCCATCGTAGATCGCACCGCGAATGCGATAGTAGGCAAAGGAGGTGAACTCGGCTCCTCGTTCCGGCACAAAATCTCGAGCCGCCTGCGCGAGGCCCAATTCTCCATAGCCGATCAGGTCTTCCAGGTCGACTCGCACCGGGACCGATCGCGCGATTCTCGCGGCCAAACTATGGACCATCGCCTGGCCTTGTTCGATATACGCTTCGCGCTGGCCTTGCGATTTACTCACGTTGACTCAACCAATCGATGCCAGAGATTCTCTAATCTCGCATGTGCCTCGGGGGCGTCGAATAAAAGCTGCGCAACTTTATTGGCGGCGCCCTTCCACACCTCGTCCGAGCGCTGGAGGTGTCCGTAATTGACGCTGATGATCGCTTCGACCAGTTCAATTGCGATCGGTTCGAACGTCAGCGAGACGTTCCCATGCCGTTTCGCAACGCTCTGCAAGGCGGCGATCTCCTCAGCAGTTACCTCGCCCTCAGCTTCACTATTGCTGAGCGTGGCCCGCACTGCTGCTTCCAATGCTTCAAACTCTTGCGGCGATGACTTGTTGGCGGGCGTCTCCTCTCGTGGCTTAGCCAACTCGGCACGATCTTCAGGCTGAGCATTAGACATCGCAATCGACTCACGAAAAAAGTTCGGCGAGGCAACGATACGAGAGCACGGCAATCACGATCAGCAAAATCGAATTCACAAACGTGAAGACTCGGGTCGCCCAACGATAACGATCTTCTTCCCGCAATGCGGCCTGGCTCCACTGCAAGTCTTCGGACAACTGGTCCAACTTGTCGAACACGCTCCGTACGAACGCTTGCCGCTCGGGATGTTGCCCAGTGGCCGCGAAATAGCACCCGCTAAGCAGCCGCGGGAGCCGCCTGTCGTGCTCTTCCTCCGCGAAGCCGCTGACCAGCGCGGCGCGGATTCTGGGCAACAGATGGCGCCGCACAAGGCACATCATCACATATAGTCTTCCATTTGAGATTCTGTCTTGGCTGTCACCACTGGCGAACAAGGTGTAGACCCAATCTTCGAACGAGCCGCACGCGTGCGCCGATAGCGCGTCGAGGTTCTCGTCGGAGGCAACGTTCCAAACGTCGAAACCCTTCCCAAAGCGGCTGCCCTGAGCACGTTCTAGGCCGACCCGATGCACGAGTTCAACAAAGCCGTCCTCCGCCTCCATCCCACTGACCAGCACCGTGACGGCAGATGCCAGTTGGCCGGTCTCCCGGATTGCGGTCAAGTCCGACTGCACGGCGTCGGCGGCATCCTTCGCAAAAATGATATCGCTAAGCACCCGATGTGGCAGAATACTCAGCACTCCATTGTTGGCACAGTAGGGTCGACGCTCGTCGCGCAAGCGGTACAGAAGATACTCCAGACGATCTGACTGCTCTTCGGCTTCTTTGCGCGAGAGCTTATTGGCGGCTACAGGCGCACTCTTTTGTTCGGTTCCTGCCAGCGCGCTGCTATCCCAGGCCATCAGCGTGCCCATCACCGATGGAGCGCTGGGAGGCGCAGGTGCCTCGGCGACTGGTGCGGCACCACTATTGGGGCCGATGACCATGGTGCCGCTCGGGCCTCCAACACTAGCGGAAGTTGGCGTGGCCTGCACTGGTGTTGCTGCCGCGGCGAGTTGACTCAGCTTCCCTTGCCTCCCGGTAGCGGTACATACCAAGTAAATTGCTTGCTCGGTAACATGCCAGTGCAGCGGGGCGGGGCCTTGCGGAGCCTGTAGAATTGCTGGTGGCAGTTGGGCTGCCTCGAAAAGTGCTTTGGCGGCCGGTTCGTTGGGGATTCCTAGGATGACGTACAGGGGAAGATCTCTGACATCCATGCCGTTTTCGGCCAAAGCGGCAATTCCTTCCTCCCACGCGCGATCGATATCTGGATAGCGAGAAACATCCTCCTCCAGCCAGAGTCGAACTAGGTAGTACGTGGTCACAGGAGTGATGATGAGTACCAACAACACACTTATGATCCACTTCGGATCAGTGAGCACATCGCCGTGCGGTTTCACCTCGCTGAACGTATAGGTCAAGACGACAATCGCGGTGCAGATTATCAAGACCAACGCCATGAATATGGCCGCACGCGCCGGAGGGCTTAGTCCTTGCATGCGACGAGGCGCGGCGATCAGCCAGGCCGGCCCCTGCAGTAGGAACCGAAAGGGAGCTGTCACATAGTGAAGGATTTGCTGAAATGCGTTCAAAGCAGTGACCTGCGGGTGCCGTACGTGACCAAGTCCTTCGTGACCCTAAACATGCTCATGACGATCCACCGACGTAGAATTTGTTGAGGTAGATTAGTGTCGCTGTGAGAATCGATAAAATGACGGTTACTACCACGGCACCGACGGCACGATAGCGGCTTTCCAACGGCGGAGCGCCTGTCGGTACGCGCGGTGTTTCGCGGATCGGTGGGCGGCCCTGCCGCAATTGCAGTGCGCCGGCCGTCGTCTTCGTCCAGGCTTCAATGGACATCGGCAAGTCCAACTGCCCGGCAATGATCTGCGATTCGCTTAGTTCGTAGAGGCCCTTGAAACCTAACACGACGCACAAATAAAACACTTCCAACGCGTCTCGACTGGACAACTCGGCGGCTTCTTTCGCTTGGACGTAAAACTGAGTTGCTCGGTCGCGTGAGTTAAAGAAAGCGAACTCTAGCGAATTGCTTTCCCACCAGTCTCGTCCGCTCCAGTGCGTCGAAATCAGTAAATCGTCGACCCACGCCGCCAGTGCGTATTTGGCCAACGGCCAGCCTGAGCTTTCGGGAACGTTCGACTCTGCCTCGCTGAAAACACGCTCCAGGTCCTGTCGTTCCGCCTCAGGTGAAACAACATCGTCTCGATCCACGGACTCCATCAAGGAGAGAACCTTGAGAAAGATTGGGTCGACGGCGGCGGCGAAACGGGGTCTCATGAGCAGCTAGCGGCTAGGTTGTCTGATCGTCGGCCTAGCAATTGGAGGCAAGGATAAACACGTCGCATTTATTCGACGGGAGGAACGGCAAACAAGGCAAACTGCAAGACGGCCCGCTTATCTGGCAAGATCACCTCAAGGTTCCGTTGCCCGGGGAGCTCTTCCAGATTTCCGATCAGTTCGGTCTTGAATCGAAGCGCCAACGATTGGGTCGCGAGGACATCTTTCCACGCGTTATCGCCTCGCACAATCTCGTAATAGCTCCAACCTTGATGCGAGGGGAGCGCGCGCGGGGCTTGGGAGAGTTCCACGTGCTTCAGCCCAGGCACTCCATGCTTGAAGATGACATCGACCTGCGCGCTGCTACCCATTTTCCAGTCGAGTTTGCCGGGTTGCAGCAGGTCGCGAACCGAGCGGTCGGGAATGTTCTGACCATTGACGCCGACAAACCAGTCCCATCCAGTATGCAGCCATTGCGGTTCAATGGTTACTTGCAATCCACGTTCATTGCCAACAAAGAACCGCTGCTCGTACTGCAGCTTCTTGCGAGAACCGAGCAACTGTTCGATACGCAGTTTCACCCATTTGAAGATCCTCGCCAGATCGTCATGGTCATAGACTGGTATCTCGTCGAGGGTCCGTTGAGCATCGAAGATGGAGAGTGCTCCAACGATTCGACAGAGTTCCGAATAGGCAAGGAACGGGTGCACTCCTTGGGCAAAAGTCAAACAATGCAGCAATGCTTGTGACTCGTTTAAGGTCTTAAGCATCAATAGATCGTCAAGATCACCTGGGTCGGGGCTGGCCAACGTCACGCCACGATCTCGCACCCGGCCACCCAGGACCGCGATTTTCTCGCCGATGATATCGAAAACCGCCCGAATCGTATCCAGAGCGAGCGGCGGCCACGCGTTCACATCCAGCACCGGCGGGAAGTAATCATCGTCGATCTCCGGTGTCGCCTCCTCGGCCCCCGACCGACGGATCCGCGCGAGCGGTAGCGTCTCGTAGCCGTGCAGGTCTTCTGTAGAAAACATGAGCCGGCCGTCGAGCTCCAGCAGATCGACATCCTGGTCGTTGCCGCCCATGCTCTCGTCTTGGACCGGAAGGGTTTTCGACAGATAACGCGCGCGTGTGCCTTCTTCCAGCGTTGCAACATTTGCCCGACCGAGGACCAACTTGGAGATCGCCAAGTAAACCGTGACTTCGCTCTGTGTTTCGAAGGCGGTCTTGATATCTCGACGGTCTAATACTTGCCCGTCCGCTAGGGCAAATAGGGTGCCGTCACTGAGTTGGCATTGCAGCCCGGAGACTTGCACATGGTAGTTCGCCAGCGCTTCACGTGACAATTCGCAGCGGTGCAGTCCGTAGTGGTAGGGATTCGCCCAGGAGATCGAGGTGGCCAACTGTTCGCCCCAAAACCGCTGCGCTGCCTGGAAGTGATGAGGACGCAAGAACATCCCTTCCGACCAATGCACGGCTGGGTACCTCATTGTCACACCAAATCTCCCGGCTACTGTGTCGGGTTGGAACAGGCAAACTCTTCGGAAAAGTGATTCAACTCGCCTTAAGCGGAGTGGAAAGAACCACTGCCTATAATAACAAGATGAGGGGCCATCACCACCCCGACAGAGTGGCCTTCGCAACCCGAAAACCCACCCCACCTGGAACTTTGATGAGGCCGAACTAAGCTGGGCAGTCTCTTGAGCATGGCCAGGCTGCACAATGAAGTGCTAAGGGAATCGGATGGACTGCCCGATTCTGTATGTCACTAAGTTGGCAGTCTGCGAGTCAGGAAAAAAATAGTGAGATTTGCTATGATGTGCCAGGCCTGAGATCTCTGGCCAACACAGCCAACACAAATCCAGTCAGTGTGCATGAGGGCAACGTTGATGGCTGCTCGGAACTCAAACGCCGCCGGTCGTCGATCTTGGCGGGACGCGCCGGCACCGCAGCGCGGCGCTCCGGGGCCACCGTCAAAATGGCCACTGCGAATCTTCTTCGCCGTAGCCGTCGTTTCACTGATCGGATGCCTCGTATGGCTGTTGTCGCAACCCGGAACGGACGAGCCTTCGACGCACTTTGTCGCTCTGACAACCGGCAAGATGGACCTGCTTTCTCTTCCTCCCATTCTCTT
This sequence comes from Bythopirellula sp., assembly GCA_965228965.1. Taxonomy (GTDB): domain Bacteria; phylum Planctomycetota; class Planctomycetia; order Pirellulales; family Lacipirellulaceae; genus Bythopirellula. The sequence continues at coordinate 777,268 of OZ245849.1, read as the reverse complement.
CGAGCAAAACACTGTAGCACCGCTGCGCGAATTCGATGATTTGCACAACGAGTTCAACTTCAACGATGGAGAACAAGCGCAACGTAGTGCGAATGCTTCGAAGATCGAAGCATTGCTAAGTGGGCTGAAGGCAAACGAGCGAGATCGCTTGGTTGTCTACGTTAGCGCACACGGTGTGTCCGCCGATGGCGAGGCCTACATCTTGGGTCCAGGATATGATGTTCGCGAGCCAGACAAGAACCGTTATCCCGCCGCGGAACTCGTCAGACTTGTCTCTGCGCAGAACGTTGCTACTAAGCTGATCGTCTTCGATTGCTCGCGGGTTGCAGCGATACCGCGAATAGGCATGCTCTCCAACGAGTTCTTCTCTCTGGTCGCGCAAGCGGCGCGAGAGTGTCAGGACGAGAACCTCTGGATCGCGACAGCCGCCTCGGACTACGAGACTTCGCCCCTGGGAATCGCGCAAAAGCAATCCGTCGTTGGCAGTGGTTTAGCGAAAGGCCTAACTGGCGCCGCCGACGGGGCAAAGGGTGAAGCCGCAGACCGTGACATCACGATTGGTGAGCTGAAGGAGTTCATGAAAGCCTATTGCGCGGCCGCTCCGGTCGCCGCGCCTACTCCGAAGTTTGTTTTCTGTGGCGCGAGTGGTGAGCCTTCGGTAAGCGAGAGCCCCGTGCTACTGCGACTATACCCGAAAGAAGAGGCGGGAGACTCGGAAAGCAGCGCCGCTCAGGCGGCCGAATCAGCTGATTCAGAGCAGCAGGACGAGAACACGAAAGCGGACACGAAAGACGAGCCACCGAACGACGACCGCGACGAGAACGTCGCGAATGGCACCCCACAGGCGAGGCCCGCTAAAGAAGAAGAATCCGCCGAGGCTGCGGAACTAGCTGAAGGCAACCAGTCGCCAGCGAGCGGCAAGGCAAACGTAGTGCAGAGTGGTGCGCCCCAGGAACAACAGGTGACGGGAGCAGCCAATGGAGCGAAGAATCCCTCCACCATCATGCAAGCGTGGCAATTGCGAGATCAACTTGAGCAGCAACCAGCGAAAGACCCGCGTGCCGCACTACCGTTTGATTACGCGCCGCACTATTGGAACGAGCTCAGCGCCAGACTCGTAGCATTGCACTTAAGGCATCTCGATCAGGAAAAAAATGCCGAGATTGAAGAGATGCTTGGAGTACTGAAGCAACTAGGCAACGCCACCGATACGTCCCGACGCAGATTTTCGGCGGACGGTATTATCGCAGCTCGTAGCGCATATCAAAACAGCTCACAGTGGAAGGAGCTAGAGTCCTTGGCTCCAGACTACGCTGAATTGACGCTGTTCATACGCCGCGCCATCCTACAAGTGAATCGGTTCGTACAATGGCATCGCGCTGCGCACTCAAGTACGGTCGGTGGAGCGTCTCAGTTTACTGGCAATATTGCCCGCCTGTTGGTTGAGCTTTCCGAATTAGATCGACAGATCGCCGGCCTTGAGACCAGTGTGCGGATTTCAGATCCGGACTTTAGAAAGCTCGCGCAGGCGCGAAGGAGGATCGCAGATCAGCTCACTTCCTTGCAGCGCGGTATCGCAGCGCTAGTCCCACCGACGGCTGAGAATGGTACTCCCGCAGCCCAACGACGCCGGGAGATCGTGCTATCGACGGCACTCGCAACCCGTGAGCAGCGAGAAGCTGCACTGCCTTCCCAACGGGCTCGTCAAGAAAAACCAAACGATCAATCCGCGCCCGATCACAGAGCGGCGCTCGATCACCTCCGACTCGAATGCCTGCTGCTATTGCTGGTCGACCCCGATAACGAGTGGTCTAAACAGTTTACAGAGATCGCCAACAATCAGAACCGTCCGCGCAATGAAGAGGAAGCTCGCCAGCTACATCGCAAGCTAGGCACAGAGATTAAGGCCTACTATGCCGATCTCCCAACTCGAATCGAGCAATTGCTAGCGAATCGCATACAGAAATCCGATCAGCGAGCGGCCGAGAAGATGATCACTGTGCTACATCCTCAAGATACTTCCAAGCTGGGCAATGGATCACTGAGGCTGGCCGGATTCATTACTCCCAGGCTGCGCCCTCCAGCGATTGTGTCACTCACAGATCCTGCTCTTGTTCCTGTCAGCAACCGTTGGCGATCAGTCAGCTGGAAACTCGAAGCGAAGAACACCGAGATCGAATCCGCCCGCTTGAAGATTGGTAGTTTCGACGATACGAACTTGGAGGTTCGGTACCCTGCGATCGAAAAAACTTTGCGTACTGGGGATGTAGTGACTCTTCCGTCAACCAGTTTGAGTGAGATATCTTTGCAGGTGCGGCTGGCCGCTGATTGGGAAGTCCAATCATCGAACGCACTAGATCTTCCGATCACCGTCGTCTTGTTGGCAGCCGACGGGCAAACCTACTCGCCATCGGGAACGGCGGCGCTGTTGCCAAGCCCGCACAGAATCGACCTGTTCGCCTGGTGTGTCGAGCCCGAGATTCTACCCGGCGTTGAAGCTGGCACCGGCGAGGCAAACTTCGCCAGTCTGCGACCGTTTCCCAATCGAACGACGACATTCCGTTTCGCTCTGGCGAACTACGCGGCCGTGAAGAAGAATCTCAAGTTCGAGTTGTATGGCGTCCCCCGCAGGAAGGATCACAATTGGCCTCCAGGGCTACTACTCAACGAAAAAGACGAGCCACCGTCCCAACTCTTGAAACTATGGGAAGCGGGCGACTTCGGCGAGCCTTTGGCAATTGCCGAAGTACCAGGATTGCCGGCTGACAAACAGCGTCATCAGATCCAACTGCAGCCACCTGGCGGCAGCCAAGAGCAACCGAAGGAACCAGGGGACCAGGCCCCCGCTGAAGGTGATCCCACCCCCCCAGCACCCGCTGCGCCTGCCGATATCACCTCCGGCCTAGTTGCCCGCATCGTGGACCTCGACGGCGAGTCGCCTGATATTCTCAAATGGATCGAGATCACAACTCGTCGTCCCCAAAACTACCTCAGCTTCCCCACCGAATACAACGAGCGAGGCCGCATTCTGCGTTTTGAAACCAAGCCGATCGACTTGAACCGTGATGCGCGACCTGACTTGCCGCCCCTCGTGGCGGAAACCCCCGTCCTGGTGAAGTTCTACGGTGAGAAGCCGCTTGTCGAGAGCGAAGAGGCTGAACCTTCGGCGATTCTCACAACGCCTGACCGTTCGAAGTTCATTGACGTGCAGCTCTCCACTAGTGCAACGGGCCGTCATACTTTCGGTCTCAATGTCGATCAGGTGCCGCGTGCTTGTCTGTGGGAACTCGACTTTGAATCTGACGCATTGACAGCGCTGAATGACAGCACCAACCTCCAGATCGATTGGATTGGTATGCCCGGCGACGAGGACAGTGGCATCGAGTCTCGCTTGTTTCGCACGCGTGATAGTTCCGCGTTTCCGAAAGTCGACGAGAAAGCGTGGCCAGCATTTCGACGGATGCGACTCCCAGTTTGTGCCTTCAACGTCAGAGGCGGGGCACGCCCTCTCAAACTGCGATTGCGAGTTGATGCGCCGCGCAATGCATTCAACTCGCTTGATGGGAAGGATGTGTTGCAGCTTAAGTGGCGAGGAGCAGCAGTTCCGCTACAACGCATTTATGCTGACCGGGCTATTCGATGTTCGCTAGCAGAGATTACAGAGCAAGGAGAGCTTTCTCTGGCAACGACTGTCGATGATATCGAAGTTTCCTTAGACGCGACGAGCACACAGGATCTTAATGAGTACCTGGATGTCGAACTCCGCTTGGGTGGCACTCCAGTCGCGGAGCGATCGCTGAAAATTGCATTTGATGGAAAGCCGCCGATTGTTAAGGCCGTCTTCTTGGAGCCCAGTTCCGTCGTGGTTGGCAGAACCAAGCGGGTGACTGCCCGAGTCGCGGTCAACGATCTCAGCGATGTCGAGCGGATCGAAGCTTGGCTTGTTCCAGAGCTTCCCGCTGACGAAAAGGAATTGGATCCTAAGGCTGCGACCCACGTGCAGGCATTTGGCGATCATCGAGCGCGAGTCAGTAAGATTTACCCCCTGACACTGGACGCGCCGCTAGAACCCAAACCCCACTTCCTCGTCCTGCGCGTGACCGATCGATCGGGGCAAACCGCCAACACACTCGATAAGCCAGCAACGCTCATGGTCCGAGAGCCGCCTCCGCCGCCGAAACCTGGCCCCGTGATTCACGACATTATTGGGACGGTCACCTTGCGTGAAAAACCCGGGATTTCAGGACTGACGGTCAAGTTGCTCGAGGGCAAGAAAGTCCTGCAGACCACCACCACAAAGAGCCGGGGGAAATTCACCTTCAAGCAAATCAAAGCATCGACCTATACCTTTGTGGTCGAGGGCACGGCCGGGAGCAGCACTGTAAAAGCCGAAGAAGAACGGGAGCTAGCAAAGAAAGCTGACTACGCGGTGACCATCGCTACTGAACCTAGCATCAACTTAACGCCGTCAGACTAGGGTAAATAAGTTGACTCTGTGGCTTTCGTAGAAAGCTCCGGCAAACCTCATTATTCTCCATCTGGCAGTTGATCCGGTCCGATGCATGTTTTGGATCATGGAGTGCCCGCATTCGGATGCGGTGGGCTCGTGATGAACCCGAACAGGTATCGTTCCCCAGAGAAATCTTGGCATGAGATCACTGCGAATCACCATCATTCTGGTGCTAATTCTTGCCCAGGCTGCTCCGGACTTAGCCCTCGCTCAGGTCGGTGGTCCACCCACTCCGCCGCCAACGCTTTGGAACTTCATGGGAATTCCACAAGGATGGCGGAAGCTGCGGGGAGCGACTAGCAATCGGCGTGGAAATAACCCCCAGCGCGAACCCAAGCCACCACTGAAGGCGATCGCCGATCCAGATAACCTCGAATCTCAAGACAAATCAATCAAGAAGGCGGCCGAAGTCAAGCAAGCGGAAGACTTGAAGAAGCAAAAGATCAAGGCCGTTAAGTATCTGACCAAAATTGGCTGTGGCTGCTATGACATTGATGGCGGCGTGACCGAAGCGCTGGTCGCGTCCGCGGGCGACTGCACCGAGGAGGTTCGTTACGAGACCGTCAAAGCGATTTCCGACGCGGCCGAAGGTGAATGTTGTTCCAAGTGTGGCAAGGTTTGTTGCTGCAACAAGGACATCATGACCAAGCTGGCTGCCATGGCTTACGAACGTGATGACACCGGCTGTTACCTCGAACCGTCGGAGCGCGTTCGAGAAGCTGCTGCCGAAGCCTTGGAGATTTGCTGCCCCAACGACACATTGCCAGTCATTGTGCCCGAAGTGAAGGAAGAAGAAGCACCCGATCCGGAGCAGCGAAAGGGTGACGAGGAGGAAGTCGAAGCACCTGAGTCGGAGTCGGAAGAGCTTCCCGGCCTCAATCCCGATTCTGATGACGTCGAGCCGAAGGCCGACGAAGTTGTCACGCCGTTGCCTCGACGACCCGTGCCTTCCTATCCGCAGCAACAGGGCGAGTTGCGATCAGGTGTTGTGGTGCACGTAAGCGGTCCCAATCAGCTGGCGCACGTGCGATTTGGTGATGCAAGCACCGAACCGCGAGTTGGAAGCCAGATGATTGCTTACAGGATAGAAAACGACCAACCGGTCGCCATCGCGAAGCTGCATGTCGTGCAATCGTCGACAGGCGCGGCGAACGTAACGGCCAGCAAGGGCGTCATCGAGCGCCTCACCCGGGGAGACCTGATTGCTTGCCCGGTACAAATCCAAACGGCAAAGAATCGGCATCCGGCTCCAGAGTCACAGCAAATTGCAGTCGCGCAGCCTGCTGTGGCGGCGACGTCAACTTTGTCGCAAGCAACGCCAGCTCGCGACGAGCAGACATCGACAACGGTGTCGCAGCCGTGTGCTCTGCCGCTCACAGCTGCTCCGAAAGCGTCGTCGTTGGAGGTGATCGCTCCTTCAGCTAGTGGCAATAGTCCGCAAGCGGAAGTGTCGCCGTCTCCAAGCCACGAAGGCGGTCCAGCTACTGTGGATCAGCGTGTCCAGCAGGCGAAGCACATGTTGCTCGAGCAACCTCAATCGGTCTTGCCGAACGCTCAGTTGCTTCGCTGATCTCTCACGGCAAGTGTCCAGCGCGAACTCGACCCATTCGCGGGCAGTAGGACATAGTCCGGCTCGTGTGACGTCGCATGTGATACTGCGGTCGCAGACATGCGTCTGTGCCAGTCCGCCGCTTGGCTCTGCATTCGAGCCTCGAACACTGCTTACGCGCTTTCAAGAATTAAGCGTTTTCAAGAATAACATCGAACAGCATGTCGACGGTGCAGTGTTCTTCGATGGGATGCCGTAGATGCTTGTTGTGGATGACGTGGTAGTGGTTGCAGCGTCCAACCCGCTCTCTCTCTAGATATCCCGCATCCTCAAGATCTTGAATGATGCTCTGTACGGCCCTTTCCGTGATGCCAACGCGACTGGCGATGTTGCGCAGCACCATCTCAGAATCCTGGTACAGGCAGATCAGCACGTGTGCGTGATTCGAGAAGAATGTCCAGCGCGTGGGATCGCCCTGTCCTGTTCGCGATGACTTGCCTCCTCCGCGAGTAGACTTGTTGTGATTTGAGCCGCTGGTCCGCTCAGTGCTCCTCTCCGCCTTACTTTGACGGCCTTTCTTCGCTGTATTGACTTCGCCTCGAGCCATTTCGCGGAACTCCCAAAACTAACACTGCTTCACCACTGAGGTAGACCGTTACCTACCTTAATTATAGGTGCATTATTGCAGAAATTCAATACATGAAAAAAAATACTAGAATTTCAATTCATTTAATGAAGTGGGATTGACGAATTATAATTCGTGTATTAATCTTCCTGTAGTTATGAGCCGGAAGTTGTCCGAGGGTGAGCCTCGATTGCCGGCCCGGCAAGCAGCACATTCACAATCCACCCCATCGGGTCCAAACACAGAAATCCTGCTATCAGGGAGCGACAAATGCTAATTCAATTCATGGCGTTGTTGGTGCCAGCGATGCTTCTAGGTTTGCTACTAGTCCCCGGCAAGCTTGCTAACTCACTCAACACCATTCTCCGACGAGGGATTGCGATTGCTCTCCGGCTTCAATTGCTCGTGGCGGTGATGTGCTTCGGATGGCTGCAGTTACAGCCTCCCGCAGATTTGCCATCGGCTGGAGCCGCGCTCGTGGAACGTTTTGGTGACAGCTTGAGTCACTACGACGGCGTCTCTGGCCTGATGTTCCTGTTGGTGAGCTTTGTTGGGCTTGTCGTATGCCAGTTCTCCATTCGTTACCTCGATGGTGATGAGAATGAAGGCGCCTATTACCGTTGGCTTGGATTCACTTTGGGCGCGGTTTCTTTGCTCGTGCTGGCCGGTAACCTTGTGCTCTTCTTTGCGGCATGGGTCATGACCAGCTTCGGGCTGCATCACTTGCTGTTGCACTTCAAGGATCGTCCCTGGGCTCGACGGGCGGCATGGACGAAGTTTGCCATCAGCCGTGTTGGCGACGTATTCCTGCTCACCGCATCGATTCTCGTTTACCGAGAGTTTGGCACTTACCACCTGGCAGATATCTTGGCACAAGCCAAGAACATCACGGACCCAAGTTGGCAGTTGTCGCTTGTTGGTTGGTTCTTGATGTTAGGCGCGGTAACGAAGTCCGCACAGTTCCCAGTCCATTTCTGGCTGCCGGAAACGATGGAAGCACCGACGCCGGTCTCGGCGCTGATGCATGCGGGCATTGTCAACGCGGGTGGCTATCTGCTGATTCGGTGGAGCCCACTGGTAGCGCACGCACCGGGCGCAATGGCGACCTTGGCAATTGTCGGTGGGTTCACTGCCGTGTTCGCGGGCTTGGTCATGATGACTCAAGCAAACGTCAAGCGTGCACTTGGGTATTCCACGGTCGCACAAATGGGATTCATGATGCTGCAATGCGGCCTGGGGGCATTCTCAGCAGCGATGCTCCATATCATCGCCCATTCGCTGTACAAGGCGCACGCCTTCCTTCGCACCGGAGATGCATGGCGCGTCGAAAACGTCCCGTCACTCGCGACGAGCAACTCCAGCGAAACGGCTGTGGACAGTCCCAAACCGGCAAGCCGCCAGACAGCACTTGGCTTCACTGTGTTGCTTGCCGCAGGCCTGATTGTGTTCGTAGTTAGTGGGCTGGGGATCGATGTGAGTGCGAAAGCGGGCGGCATCGCGTTGCTTTCGATCCTTTGCTTGGCGTTCGCCAGCTGGTTCGCCCAAGCGTACCAGACTTCCTGGCGAGCCATCGGCAACACTGCGATCGCTGCCGTTTTGCTAATCACAACGTACTTGCTTTCCTACTTCACCGTTGATGCACTAATTGAAGCCCACTTGCCAGCCACACTCAACGGAGCATTGGTTGCCGCAGTAGGCATCGTACTCGTTGGTCTATTCGCCGCGTTGGCGATGTTGCAGGCATTGATTCCTGAAGCGACGCGACGCCGCCAGCTGCAGGTGCTTTATGTGCATGTATCGAACGGCTTTTACGTTGATACGGTAATCCGTCGTTTCCTGGGCCTATCTCTCACGGGCACGCCGTCGGCTTCATAGTTTTATCTGACACGCTGTTCACTCCCTTCAAATACACCTGCCTACACAAGCAGAAAGAAAAACAACATGTCTATCGCAACCAACTCAAAACTCAGCGGATATCTTCTTGATGTACTCAAGAATCAGGCCGATCTACTTGAGGTCCTTGACGAAGTGCGCTCTACTGTCGCGCCAATTTGGCCGCTGCAAGACTACGTGGCGGTGAATCCCTACCAGGGTCTGGCCGGTCAAAACTTTCTCGATGCTCGTCTGAAGCTGCGCAGCGTATCAGATTGCGAAATGCTGATGCCGCTTGATTACTATCGATCTCGCTTCGCCGAGGGAGAATTCCTGCCACGGGACATTCAAGTCGCGCTCGACGAGATTCTCGACGAAGGAATTCCAGGCGCCCAGACATTGAGGTTGTCCAAGCTCGTCGAATGGCTACACAGCGGTCCCGAGTCGGGCCCCGATCCGATTAAATCGCGAAGTTGCTGGACCTTCTCTCGCGAATTCGACCTGAACTCCAGCACCCGCTGGACAGATGTCATCTCCGAGGAGTTATCCAAGGTCTGTTCGGCGCACTACGACCTCGGTCAAGCTGCGTGGTCGAGTCCGTGGAAGTCGGACTCGCTGTTTGTCGCTTGGCGTGAGCGTAACCAAATCGATCTCCGGATGGAACTGAAGGGCCTGATCGGCTTTCGAAAGTTTGTCGCATCGCTGCCTCAGGACGCAAATGAAGCACTATCGATGCTGCTCCTTCGCCTCGGAGTACCCCAATCGCACTGGCGGTCTTACCTGCTGACGATCGCCTACGAAACACCGGGTTGGTCGGCATTTACGCGCTACCAATCGGAGCAGGCCGCCAAACAAGACGATCCCAATGACGACTTCGTCGGCCTGTTGGCGATGCGATTGGCATACGACTGTGCGATTGCGGCGACCTACCAGGTGAAAGTCGATTGGCTCGATCGCTTGCATTCGCCCGAACCGATGCCTCCAGCCAGCGATGAATTCACTCTTGACCCCAATGGTGGTTTGGTTCGCTATGCACTCATGCGGGCGCTTGAAGTTGGCTATCGACGTCGACTGCTCGATGGGATCTCGACCGCACAGGTGGCGAGCACGACTGAGGAGCCTGCGCAAGCCCAAACTCGAAAGCTGGCTCAACTGGTCTTTTGCATTGACGTTCGATCCGAGCGTATCCGTCGCAACCTGGAAGCCACGACCGACGACATTGAGACATTTGGCTTCGCGGGCTTCTTCGGTGTGCCGATGGAATTCGTTCGGTTGGGTGAGTCGCAAGGCAGCAATCAACTACCGGTCTTGGTCGACCCGGTGATGAAAGTCCATGAGGGAGTTCGCTGTCGAACGAAGACCACTCCCGATGCCGATGCAGATCGAATCGCTCAAAGAGCCTCGATCCGCACCTTCCGCAAGCTGTGGAAGAGCTTGCAGAAATCGGCCGTTAGTTGCTTTACGTTTGTGGAATCGGCAGGCTTGATCTACGCTCCGAAACTTGCCGGAGGATTGCTGGGCATCTCGGCGAACGCAGACAACCGATTCGACGCCATCGAACCGATTGAACGCTCCTTGACGGGTCCGACATTGGCGGGTCTTGAGCACCAGGGTTACGGCATCGAGCAGTTGGCCGATCTTGCTCAGGGCATCTTGGGCAACCTCGGGCTGACGAAGGATTTCGCGCGGATCGTCACTTTCTGTGGCCACGCAAGTCAGGTGGAGAACAATCCGATGCAGTCGGGCCTCGACTGCGGCGCGTGCGCCGGTCACTCGGGTGAAAGCAATGCCCGCTTCGCCGCCATGCTGCTCAACGATCGTCAGATTCGTGAGACCCTGAGCGAGCGCGGTCTGGAAATTCCCGCCGAGGTTCACTTTCTGGGTGGCTTGCACAATACGACGACCGATGAGATTGAGTTCTTTGATCTGGATCTCGTCCCGGCGTCGCACCGCGATGATCTGGAGGCAATTGAAAACTACGTTCAAAAGGCAGGAGCCCGAAATCGCAAAGAGCGTGCAAATACGCTCGACAGCGAGCATGGCGAGCAGCTTGTCGCGCGGTCTCAGGACTGGTCGGAAGTGCGGCCCGAGTGGGGCCTCACAGGCAATGCCGCATTTGTGATTGGCCCACGCCAACTAACGGCGGCGAGCAATCTTGCGGGTCGGTCGTTCATGCACAGCTACAACGAAGCAAACGATCCCGATGGCAAAGTGCTCGAGCAGATCATGACCGCGCCGATGATCGTGACCAATTGGATCAACATGCAGTACTTCGCCTCGACGGTCGATCAAAAGCACTTCGGGTGTGGTAACAAGACCATTCATAACGTCGTCGGCAAGTTCGGACTCCTGGAAGGCAACGGCGGCGACTTGCGTGCCGGACTCGCTTGGCAGTCGATCCATGACGGCAAGGACTACGTGCACGATCCGATGCGTCTGTTAGTGGTCATCGCCGCCAAACGAGCATCCATTGACCGGGTAATCAACGCTCACGAAAACGTGCGCGACCTGGTCGCGAATGGGTGGGTGCAGCTGGTCGCGGTGGAAGATGGGCAGTTCTACCGGTGCTCACCGTCGTTGTTCTGGAAACGAGTGCATGCTCCGACAGAAGCACATAGTGTCGCCAGCTAGGCAACGCGACGGTTCACCCATGCTGAGCAAGTTATAGATTTTTGCGACATGAAGGGCAATTCGAAGATATGACAACCAAGACCATCACTGCAATCGACACGCACCTCGATCGCCTGGAATCGGAAAGCATTCACGTTCTGCGCGAGGTTGCTGCCGAGTATGAGCGCCCCGCACTGCTGTACTCGATTGGCAAGGACTCGTCCGTGATTTTGCATCTGGCGCGAAAGGCCTTTTATCCGGGGAAGGTGCCTTTCAAGCTCCTGCACGTCGATTCGACCTGGGAATTCCACGAGATGACGGAGTTTCGCGATCGCTACGTACGCGACGAATTAGGATTGGACCTACACGTGGAGATCAGCCAGGAAGGTGTCGACCAGGGCATCAACCCCTTCGATCACGGCCCAATGTACACCGAGATCATGCGTACCAAGCCACTGAAGAAGGCACTCTCCGAGTTCAAGTTCGACGCGGCGATCGGTGGCGGTCGTCGCGATGAAGAACGTTCGCGCGCCAAAGAGCGGATCTTCTCGTTTCGAGATAAGCAACATCGCTGGGATCCACGCAACCAACGGCCTGAGTTATGGAACATCTACAACACGTGGCGGCACGCTGGCGAATGCATGCGGGTATTCCCTTTGTCGAATTGGACGGAGCTGGACGTATGGTCCTACATCCAGCGCGAAGAAGTGCCCATTGTGTCGCTCTATCTCGCAAAGGAACGTCCGGTGATCGAGCGTGATGGCGATCTGATCGTCGTCGACGACGACCGCATGCGGCTTGAGCCGAATGAGAAACCGACGATGCGTAAAGTGCGATTTCGCACCTTGGGCTGCTACCCAGTAACCGGTGCCGTCGAGTCTAGCGCCGACAGCCTCGACGCGATCGTGCACGAGATGGCGACCACGCGGTTCTCCGAGCGCCAAGGCCGCGCGATCGACCGCGATGAATCAGCCGCCATGGAGAAAAAGAAACGCGAAGGCTACTTCTGATCCTCGACATCGAACTGGCATAACTCGCAAATCAGCCAATCTATACCGATCAAGCACCAAGAACATTTTCTAACACAAGTAGCCATGGCCACGACAATTGCAAGCACGGTGTCTGAATCTCAGTGCACAAATTCCGGATCCCAAGCCGAGAAGGACATTCTCCGTTTCATCACCTGCGGCAGTGTCGACGATGGCAAGAGCACGCTGATCGGCCGACTGTTGCTCGACGCGGGTGCTATCTACGATGATCAAATCCAGTCGTTGCAGACCGATTCGGAACGTCATGGCACCACCGGTTCGGCAATCGATACGGCGTTGCTGCTCGACGGCCTTGAGGATGAACGGCAGCAGGGGATCACGATCGATGTTGCTTATCGGTACTTTTCAACCGAGCGTCGCAAATTCATCATTGCCGACACGCCCGGCCACGAACAATTCACTCGCAACATGGCGACCGGCGCCTCGACGGCTGACCTCGCCATCATTCTCATCGACGCGACCAAGGGCGTGCTGACGCAGTCGAAGCGTCACGCGTTCATCGTCTCGTTGTTGGGCATCAAGCACGTAGTGATTGCGGTCAACAAGATGGATTTGGTGAACTTCGATCAGAAGATCTTTGACGAGATCTGCCAGGAGTTTCGCGAATTCGCGCGTCGGCTGGAAATCTCCGACGTGCGATTCGTCCCGCTGTCGGCCCTCAACGGAGACAACGTCGTTGAAGCGAGTAGCAACACGCTGTGGTACGCGGATGGCTCGCTGCTACATATTCTGGAATCCATCTACGTTGGTGCCGACAAGAACCTGACGGACTTTCGATTTCCGGTGCAGTGGGTGAACCGTCCGGACGCGAATTTCCGCGGCTTCAGCGGCACGGTCGCCTCGGGCACGGTGCGCCCCGGCGACGAAGTGATCGTCCTGCCGTCGAAGAGTCGCTCGCGGGTGCAACGCATTGTGACGATGACAGGCGATCGGGAATCGGCGTCTGCGGAAACGTCGGTCACACTCACACTCGATGACGATATCGACGTCACCCGTGGAGACATGCTCGTGCGTCCGGGCAATTTGCCTCGGGTTGCTCGCGCTGCGGAGGTGATGCTGGTTTGGATGTCGGAACAGCCACTTTCGCCAGGACGGCAATACTGGATCAAGACGTGCTGCGGACGGACGACCGGCGAAATCGATCCGGTCCGTTATCGAGTCGACGTCAACACGTTGAGTCGGCAACCGGCAACATCACTCCAACTGAACGAAGTAGGACGTTGCCATCTGAAACTCCATGACCCGGTTTGCTTCGATTCCTACAAACGCAATCGCCAGACGGGCTCCTTCATTGTTGTCGATCGGATTTCCCACGAAACGGTCGCGGCAGGGATGTTTCTCGATCAACGGCTCGACGAAAGCGAGGAAGGCCTGGAGGGCCACAATGAGGTCGGCGGGTTGAAACTTCAGCCCGTAAAGAGTTCGATCACTGCCGAGGCTAGGCAAGAACGATTTCTGCTTCGACCGCTAACGGTTTTGATTACCGGCTTAAGTGGTGCCGGGAAGTCCACGCTGGCAGCAGCTCTAGAACGCCGGCTCTTCGAGAGCGACCACGTCGGCATGGTTCTCGACGGGGAAAACTTGCGATTGGGCTTGAGTCGCGACTTAGGTTTTTCCACCGAGGAAAGCAGCGAGAATCTCCGGCGCGCGGCGGAAGTGGCGAATCTGATCAACTCAGCAGGTCAGTTTTGCATCGCCGCGTTCGTTGCACCACAACAGTCGATGCGAGACAAGTTCGTCGAAATCCTCGGTCGAGAAAACATCATCCACGTTCACCTGGCCACTCCCATCGACGTTTGTCGCCAGCGCGACCAAACGGGACGTTATGCTGCAGCTGATCGAGGTGACATTCCGATGTTCCCAGGAGTCAGTGCCGAATACGAGACGCCTAAGGAATGTGACATCAAGGCCGTGTGCAGTAGCCCAAGCGATACCGATGCAACGGTCGCGCGGATTATGTTCGAAATTGCCAAGAACTTCAGCTTCTCGAAGCCACGAGGCTAGCAGCAGTTTCATAAATCCCCTCCATTGCACGTAGGGGCTAGGGGAGGGTTAATTTCTCGGTAAACTTGCCCCTCACCTAGCCTCTCCCCAACGGGGAGAGGAATATTGAAACTGCTTCTAATCGATCACGCGCGGGGGCTTGTCAATGTTGTCATCTTCCACCTGTTCCACGGGCAGAAACTGACCGGTGGTCGGATTGAAGGCGGTGACGTCACCGGTCTCGAACTTGTACACCCAGGCATGCAGCCCCAGCACGCCCCGTCCCACGGCCGCCGCGACCGAGGGGTGGGTGCGCAAGTTTTCCAGCTGTACGAGGACGTTCTCCTCAACCGCTAAGTTGAGTCGCCTCGCTTCGTCGGTGACGTCTGGGTAGTTCTCGTTCAATATCCGCGACGTGGCTGCGGCATACTCCAGATAAGACTGCACCGCCGGCATCGTTTCTGTCATGTTAGGATGCAGCAGGCCGGCCATGGCTCCGCAGTGGGAATGTCCGCAAATGATGACATGCCGGACCTTGAGCGCGCAGACCGCGTATTCGATCGTCGCGGCTTCTCCACCTCGGACCGACCCGTAAGGGGGCACAATGTTGCCGGCCGTTCGCTGCGTGAAGATTTCGCCCGGCTCTGTTTGCGTAAGTACGTTGGGATCGATCCGTGAGTCCGAGCACGTTATGAACAGCGCTCTGGGGGTCTGGCCTTTCACCAGTTCCGCAAAAAACTCTTGATGCTCGCTGAAGTACTCTTTTTTGTACTTTTGAATTCCGCCGACGAGTTTGTCCATCGCAGCACCTCAAAAAAAGAAAAGCGGCCAGTGTATGCCAAAGGTAAATAGCTCACCCAAACCTTGAGTTGGCACTCCAACTGTGATCTTCTACATTTTAGCATCAAATGAAACGTGTGGTCTATGCCGCTGACCAGCCTAGAGATGATCAATCTCGTACATCGCGTCGTCGAGCCCAGCGGCAGGCGACGCTTACTAATCATTACCGTCGCAACCAGCAACTGCGAATTTCCGATTTCGCGGACCAGACGCGACAGAAACGCAACTCTTACCCTCAGCAATACGCATGACACGAACCTTCTGCCAAATCGCCGTTGTCTTGATTATGTTATCCGTTACTACGCACCGAAGCTTCGGTGCGTCGGAGGCAGACGTGATCGTTTACGGCTCGACCCCAGGCGGTTTCTGCGCGGCGATCGCAGCGGCTCGCGAAGGAGCCTCGGTCATTCTGCTGGAGCCGACAGACCATGTTGGCGGACTGAGCACCGGTGGGCTGAGCCACTGTGATTCGAACCAAATGGTCCGCACGACTTTGATGGGACTATTCGACGAGTGGCACGCGCGCGTGGTGCAGGACTACACCGATCGCGGCCTCTCGGCACCATACAACCCGGCAAAGAAGGATCAATCGCGATGGGTTTTCGAGCCCCACGTGGCGATGCGCGTTACAACGCAGATGCTCCAAGAAGACGGCGTTACCGTGCTCACGGAGCGCTATCTGCAATCAGTGACGAAAGATGGGCCAACGATTACCTCGCTGGTCACTAGCGGCGGCACTTTTTCCGCCAAGGTTTACGTCGATGGCACCTACGAAGGCGACCTGATGGCGGCGGCTGGCGTCGACTGGACTGCCGGCCGCGAAGGTCGCGACAAGTACAACGAACCCCTTGCAGGCAAACAGTATCCGAAGACAAAAATGGACATCAATGGGTTTGACGACCAAGGCCGAGTGCTTCCGCTGGTCACTACCGACGATGGTGGACCGGAAGCCGCCGGTGACGGGAACATGATGACCTACAGCTTTCGGCTTTGTCTGACGGCAGACCCGAACAAGCGTGTCCCGATGCCTGCACCAGACAACTACGACCCGCACAGGTTTGAAATCGTCCGCCGATACGTGCACGCAGGAGGCGACATCAATCAGGTCCGCTTCGATCTTTATCCACTACCGGGCGACAAGTTTGATGGCAACAACTCGATCGGCGGTCAGTTCTCGATCGGCCTGATAGGCGGAGGCAACCAATGGCACACGGCAGACGAAGCGGGAAGAACAGCGATCTGGGAAGCTCACAAACAATATACGCTTGAGTTCTATCATTTTCTGACCACCGACCCGATCATTCCCGAAGCAGTACAAAAGAAATATGCACGTCTGGGGCTGTGCAAGGACGAGTTCGCCAGCTACGGTCACTTCTCTCCGGCGCTGTATGTCCGCGAGTCGCGAAGAATGCAAGGTCTGTACGTGATCAGCCAACGCGACATCCTGGACGATCCGAAGAAGGAAGATCCGATTGCGATCTCGTCGTTTCCGATCGACTCGCATGACTGCCAACGGATTGCGCTCAAAGGTGGTGGCGTGATCAACGAAGGCACGATTTTCCCAGTCCGTAAGCAAAACCCAGCGCAAGGCTACGCCTATCATGTACCCTATCGATCGGTGTTGCCAAAGCCGGAGCAGTGCAACAACCTGCTCGCACCCGTCGCACTGTCGTGTACGCACGTCGGAATCTCCTCGTTGCGAATCGAGGGCGCCTGGATGGTCATCGGACAGGGTGCAGGCGTCGCCGCCGCGTTATCGGCGAGCGAAGGGGTGGCACCTCAGGACCTACCGTATCCAACTTTGAAAACGCGGCTATTGGCACAAGGGCAGGTCTTGGAACTCCCGAGCAAATAAACTCCGGTCATTGCCGCAATCCGAGGTATCATCACTGTCGAGGGATACGGCGGCGATTGTCGTGCGCGTCTTGGTGCCTATCTCAAAACCGACCATGTAGGACGGTCCCCCAGGGCCGTCCGTCCAAAAGACCGCCTATTCGGACCGCCCTAGGGGATCGTTCTACGTTTTGGGCCAGACTATGAGGCTGCTTGGTGGAGTGCATGGTTTGACCCGCTAGCTTTCATCAGCGAGTTCATACAATATGAGACTTTCGGAGCAATTGGCCTAGTTTTTACCACTTGTGAATTGGGCGCGTTAAATCCAGACAACCAGCGGAAATAAGAGGTAGCAGCTTGCGGCACCACGGTATTGCTGGATCGAATCCAATGCTTAGAGTCCTTACTCTGTCCTGTCTTGTGCTGGTCACTCCACTTGGAGCCCACGCCGCACAGGTGGATTTCGTACGCGACGTGCGACCGATTTTTCAGAAGTACTGCTATTCGTGTCATGGCGCTACGCAACAGAAGAGCGGATTACGGCTGGATATCAAATCCGAGGCGCTCAAAGGCGGCGGCGGATATGGTCCGAGCATCGTCGCGGGCAGCGCCAGCGAAAGCCCTCTCATTGAATTGGTCACACATGACGACGCGGACTCGCGGATGCCGCCGGAGGGTCAAGGGCCATCGGCCCTCGAGATCGCTACGCTCAAGAGATGGATCAACCAAGGCGCTGTTTGGCCCGATGGCGTTGACTTGGCGAAGTTGGAAGATCGGCTCGATCATTGGTCCTTCCAACCTATTTCGGATCCAGCGGTTCCCACAGTGGACCGGAGTGATTGGCCGCGAGGGCCCATCGATCGCTTCGTGCTTTCTCGACTGGAGCATGAGGGGCTAGCGCCTGCTCCGCCGGCTGACGCGGTTGCCTGGCTGCGTCGAGTTACCTTGGACCTGACGGGACTGCCGCCGACGGGACAAGAAGTTTCAGACTTTCTACGAGAGCTGGAGGACGGGGAAGCAGCCTACGCCGCGGTTGTCGATCGCTTGTTGGACTCACCGCGTTATGGCGAACGCTGGGCTCAGCACTGGCTTGACGTGGTGCGTTACGCTGACACACACGGTTTCGAGGTCAACACAGAACGACCGCAGGCCTGGCCCTACCGCGATTACGTCATCGCCGCGATGAACAGCGATACACCTTACGATCGATTCATCAAGGAACAAATCGTTGGCGATGCGACTGGCGCAGATGCAGCCACCGGTTTTCTAGTCACGGCCTCGGTGCTACTGCCAGGGCAAATCGGTCGCGATGGTCCATCAATGCGGTTGGCGCGGCAAGATGCACTCGACGAAATCGTCAACAACATCGGCCACACGTTTCTTGGGCTAAGCGTTGGGTGCGCGAGGTGCCACGACCATAAGTTCGACCCGATCAGTGCGAAGGACTACTACAGCATGCAGTCGTTCGTCGCGGGTGTGGAGTACAAGGAACGTAAGATGCACTCCCGTCAGGCGGTGGCACTGAGGGAAGAGGTCGATGCGCTGACGCAGCGGATGACGGAAATCGACAAGCAATTGGTTCAATTCGTGCCGATCGCTCGTCCTCGTTCCCAGCGCAACGTGGAAACGAGCATTCAGGAACCAAACACAAACGGCGACACGCCTGCACTCGCAGCAGATCCACCGCGCCGGCAGCTTGTGTTGCCGTCGGTCAACATCGATTGCTTTGCTCCCGTGCGTGCGAAGCGATTGCGCTTTACCGTGCTTGCCACCAACAACCTGGAACCATGCATTGATGAACTTGAAGTCTTCAACACAGCCGGAGAGAACATCGCGATTGCGAGCGTTGGTACCACGGTCACTACCTCTGGTGACACAACAGTCGCGAACCGCCACGAACGTCGTTTCATCAACGATGGAAAGTACGGAAATTCGCGAAGCTGGATGTCGGGCACCGTCGGCAGCGGTTGGGTAGAGTTGGAGTTCGCTGAAGAGCAGGAAATCACTCGCGTGATCTGGGGTCGGGATCGAGAGGAGAAATTCAAAGACCGGCTCGCCATCGAGTATCGTATTGATGCGGCTTCCAACGAAGACTGGCACCTGGTCGCCGACTCGTCGGATCGACTCCCGCCGAGCGCCGACACTGAGGAAAGTACGCCATTCCGAATTTCGGAACTGGGCAACGAACAGCAGCAGGAAGCGAAGCGCTTGCTAGGAGAGAAGCAAGATCACAAGGCGCGAATCAAGACTGCCGAGAGAGGGCAGGTTGCGTTTGCGGGCACATTTCGCAAACCAGACGACATTCACGTGCTTGCTCGCGGCGATCCCGAGCGGCCACAGGAAGCGGTGGTCCCGGCTGTATTGAGTGCCTTCGGCGATCTGTCGCTTCCTACGGAAACTACCGAACAGCAACGGCGCGAAGCACTTGCCGATTGGATGGCCAGCCCAGAGAACCCGCTTACCGCCCGCGTCATGGCAAACCGCATCTGGCAAGGGCACTTCGGTATCGGCCTTGTGGAAACAGCGAACGACTTTGGTCGCAATGGAGCCCAACCTTCGCACCCGGAATTGTTGGATTGGCTGGCTCAGGAACTAATCCGTTCCGGCTGGTCAATCAAGCATATGCACCGACTGATCGTACTGTCGGCCACCTATCGCCAGTCGACTGCACACAACGCGGTTGCCGCGACGAAGGATGCCGACGCACGGCTACTGTGGCGATTTCCTTCGCGCCGTCTGGAAGCTGAAGCGATTCGCGACTGCATGCTCGCCGTAAGCGGTCGGCTGAACCTGACCGAAGGCGGGCCTGGGTTCAACCTGTTCGAGCAACGTGGTGGACTGTCGGGTTTCACTCCAATCGAGTCGTTCACGGACGACGGACTGCGGCGCATGATCTACGCCCACAAGGTGCGACGGGAGCGAGATGCCGTGTTCGGGGCGTTTGATTGCCCAGACGCAGGTCAAAGCACACCGCGACGCATCGAATCGACGACTCCGATTCAAGCATTGAATCTGCTGAATAGCCGATTCACGATCGATCAGGCAGAGGCGTTTGCAGAGCGAGTCCAAGCCAAGATCGGCGAGGATGCCAGCGAGCAGATTCAACACGCTTACTGGATCGCATTGAACCGCGAACCCATTCACGACGAACTCAACGACGCAGAGCCGGTCGTTCGCCAGCATGGCTTGGCGACCCTTTGCCGCGCCTTGTTCAACAGTAGCGAGTTCCTGTTCTTCCCATAACAACACAAGCCTTCAGCATGTCCAACGCTGCGAGCCGACGTATCAACACAGCATGATTCATCCCTCCTGCCAACTATCCAATCCAGGGCGCCAGTTGCTCAGCCGACGCAGCTTTCTTGCCGACTCGGCTACGGCGCTCGGCTCGATCGCCCTGGTGAACTTGCTCGGCACCGACCGACTGCTCGCGGACCGTCCGCACATTCGACCCGACCAACCGTTCGCGCCTCGTGAAAGTCATCATCTTGCGAAAGCCAAGAACGTTGTCGTGATCTTCTGCGCTGGCGCAGTCAGTCAACTCGAGACTTGGGACTACAAGCCAGAACTCATCAAGCACGATGGTCAGCCACTGAAAGACGGCCCTGCCGTCACATTCCAGGGCCCCGCCGGCGACCTTGCTCGTCCGCAATATCGATTCCGACAGCGAGGGCAGACTGGCAAATGGGTCAGCGACCTGATTCCGCACCTCGCGGAACTGACCGACGACATCGCATTTATTCACTCGCTAACCAGCAAGAGCAATACGCACGGACCGGCGGAGAACTTCCTGTCGACGGGCACCCCTTTGGACGGCTTTCCTAGTCTGGGTGCGTGGGTCAGTTACGCGTTGGGCAGCGAGAATCAGAACCTGCCGGCATACGTAGCAATTCCTGACCCTCGCGGGGTGCCACAGAACGGCTCCAACAACTGGGGGCCAGGATTCCTGCCCGCCGCCTTTCAGGGGACTCCGCTCAGCTCGAAGGAAGCCATTCGACACCTCAGTCCACCGAACGTCACTGCCGAAAGCGATCGCGCGGCGCGGACATTGTTGCAACGAATGAACGAGCGCCACCTGCAGCAGAACCCCGGCGACTTCAAACTCGCCGCACGCATTGCCAGTTATGAACTCGCCGCGAGGATGCAGCTCAGCGTGCCTGAGATCACCGATCTAGATACCGAGCCCGCACATATCCTGAAGAGCTACGGCGCAGACGATGAATCGAACCCCATCCGAGCGGCGTTCGCTCGCAACTGCATTCTCGCTCGCCGGCTGATTGAAAGTGGCGTGCGATTCGTACAGCTTTTCAATGGAGCCTACGCGAGCGGTGGAGAACTCAACTGGGATGGACACAACAAAATCAAGGAGCAGTACGACAAACATGCCGCGGTGTTAGACCAACCCACTGCTGCCCTCATCACCGACATGAAATCGCGCGGCTTGCTCGAGGACACACTCATCGTGTGGTGTACCGAGTTCGGACGGATGCCGTTCTTCCAAAAAGGAGCCAAAGGCCGCGACCACAATCCGGACGGATTCACCTGTTGGCTGACTGGCGCCGGCGTGAAACCGGGGGTAAGCCACGGATCGACAGATGCACTCGGTCAAAAGGCGGTGGAGGATGTACATCCACTGTACGATTTCAATGCCACGATATTGCATCTATTAGGGCTCGATCACGAACGACTCACATTCGAGCATAACGGCATCGAACGCCGACTGACCAACGTCGAAGGCCACGTGATACGCGAGGTCCTCTCCGGATAAGGTTTGACTGTGCTCTGACTGTTTCGATGAGATAACCGACCGAGAACCTGCCACAGATTTCCATGGATAAGAACGATCATCATCGCGAGTTTTTGCAGGCGTATACGACGCACCAGCCGGCGGTGCGCGCATTCATTCGTCGACTGGTGCCGTCCAGGTCGGATGCGGATGACATTCTTCAAGAAGTTGCGATCGTGTTGTGGGACAAGTTCGACGAATTCCGAGCCGACGGCGACTTCAAGTCATGGGCTTGCGGCATCGCACGCTTCAAGGTCCTCTCTTGGCTGCGCGACCGCGGGCGAGATCGGCTTGTGCTCGACAATGATGTCGTCGAGCTGATCGCCGAGGATTCTCTTCAGATTGAGTCTCAGTTGGAACATCAACGCAACGCCCTGGAAACTTGTTTTGAAGAGATCCCCACGGCGGAACGGAACCTACTGGCAAAGGCCTATCGCCGCGACCTGAAGATCAAGGACGTCGCACAAGCCAGCGGAAGGTCGGTAGGAGGTTTTTATCAGTGGCTCCATCGAATGCGAAAACTGCTCTTTGAATGCATCACTCGCAAATTGACAGAGGAGTCGATGTCATGAACAGCAACCAAGAATTCGAACTCCTGCAGCGATACGTCGACGGGAGAGCCTCGAAGGAAGACGTCCAGCAACTCAATGCTCGCCTGCGCAGCGATGCTGACGCTCGACGCGAGTTCATGGAACTGCTCAATCTCGATTCGGCGTTGGCGGCGGTGTCAGAATCTGTGGCGTTTGACGAGACGATTTCGACAAGTTCGCAATCGAGTGAGACCTCCGTCGCTAGAACCTCTGACACTTACGTACGGCGCGGTGGCAGTGTCCGTCGCTCAGTCAATCGTCGTCACCTCGTTGGCTTTGCGGCGGCCGCATGTGTCGTTCTGCTGCTTGTCGGCACTTGGAGATGGCGGAGTTCCTCGCAAACGTGGGCGACCGTTCTGAATCGAGTCGGAACGGGAGAAATCGCTGCGGGAGCCGAGCTGCGAAGCGAGCCGTGTCGCATGGACACCGGCATGGTGGAGCTGGTCACGGCGCGTGGGGCGCGAATCGTCATCGAAGCGCCTGCCGAGTTTCGCTTCGAATCAGCAAGTCGCCTGCGGATGACTCGTGGCCGTCTGTCAGCGGACGTACCACCGTCGGCGAAGGGGCTCACCGTCGTGACCCCGTCGGGCGAAGCCATCGATTTAGGAACACGCTTCGGTGTCGATGTCCCCGAAACTGGGCCTGCCGAGATTCACGTGTTTCAGGGTGAGGTCATAGCCAAGGCCTCTGGCGCCGATGCTAGTGAAAACCTATACGGCGGTGATGCCGTAGCGATGAACGAAGGTACCAGCACTGCGCGCGACTTGCGATCAGCGGCATTCATCGATGTGGCAGAAATGTCAGAACTTACCGCAGGTATTAAATCAGGACAACAGAAGCGGTCGGAAGCCGCATTAGCAGCGCTCAGAAACGACCCGGCTCTGATTGCGCTACTCGACTTCGAAGCAGAGAATCAGCCAGGCGTTTTCCGCATGGCCCAAGGACGCTGGCCGGGTTCACGTGCCCCAGAGTTTGTGAGCATCGGCGACCACATGAAGCTGGATGTTGGAGGCGATCAAGATTGGCCCCAACTCACTCTCGCCGCCTGGGTGCGGCTAGACCGTCTTGGAGCGCCGTATCAGTCCCTGTTGCACACAGACGGCTGGGCGCGGAACAACCCAGGCCAAGTGCATTGGATGATCACCGCGCAATCGACAATGCGGCTCGCGCTGTTTGGCAACACGCTCGCTCCGGGGTCGGACGAACGCTTTGGTTTCCCCGACTCACAAGCGGAAGTGCTGCCTGAGCAAGGCCGCTGGGTGCATCTGGCCATTGTCTACGATAGCGAAGCACGCACGGTTCGTTTCTTCCTGAACGGCAAGTTCGACAAACAGACGCGTCAGGATGTTGCGCATCCCGCGCGACTCGGTCCCGCGCAAATTGGCAACTGGAACCGCGAAGACCGCAAACTCAGCGGCCGCATTGATGAACTCGTCCTGCTCGGCCGCTCGTTGAGTGACCGTGAGATAGAGGCCTTGTACCTTGCTGGATGCCCTTATCCTCACAACGCTCGAGAGTGAGCACCGTGCCACAGCGATTAGAAAATCAAACAACGCGAATTCCGTTATTTTCGCAATCGCCAGACTGGCAACTCGGAACTCTTTTCATTGGAGAAAACGATGTCAAAAAGAATGGCCGGTTTTACCCTGGTGGAGTTGCTAGTTGTCATCGCCATCATTGGCGTGCTCGTCGGGCTACTCCTTCCGGCGGTGCAGTCTGCTCGGGAAGCAGCGCGGCGCGCGCAGTGCAGCAATAAGCTCAAACAGTTGAGTCTGGGGGCACTCAATCACGAACAGGCGCACGGACACTATCCTGCGGGAGGGCTCGGTTCCTGGTGGATGGGGGATCCCGATTTGGGGTTTGGCATCAAGCAGCCCGGCGGATTCTTTTTCAATCTCCTGCCCTACATCGAACTGGCGAATGTGCGCGATGCCGGTTCGGGGCTTGACCCGCGCGAAAAGTCGAATTTCTGGAGAACTCACTGCGCGACGCCGCTGGAAGTAATGCATTGCCCGTCGCGCAGGCCCGCCGTGCCCGGAGGGGTCGGGCTGTACGTACGGGTCAACCACTGGCGAAACATTTCGCTGCCCAGCGCGCTGGCTCACAACGACTACGCAGTGAACGCTGGCGACACCGTCGTTAAGCACTTCGGATCTCCGGAAGACTACAATCATTTTACGGGAATTGCTTACCTTGGCAGCCAGGTCCGCGTCGATCAACTCACCGACGGAACGTCCAACACCTATCTAGTGGCCGAAAAGTACCTCAACCCCGATGCGTACGAGAACGGCATGTCAGCCGCCGATGACAACTGCGTTTACGGCGGACACGATTGGGATATCTGCCGCTGGACAAACGAGCTTTATCCACCGCTTCCCGACACGCCCGGCGGAAGCCTGCCTGCTAACTTTGGCAGCGCCCATCCCGTTGGATTCTACGCCGCGCTCGCCGACGGATCGGTGCGACTGATTAGCTACTCGATCAGTCCGGAAACACATCGCCGGCTCGGAAATCGTGGCGATGGCGAGGTAATCGACGAGAATACGCTATGAAACCGACGTATCCCTTGCCACGCAGCCAACAAATGGCGGCGCTGCCGCTCAACAGCTATCGATGCACTTGGTTCGCATTGCTCGGCCTTGCCGGTTTGTCGTCGTTCGGGTGTGCTAATGGTCCCGCACGTATCGAACCGCCAGAAATCGACCCAGTCGGTGCTGGAGAGGCAGCGATCGAGCAATACGATACGAACAAGGATGGCAAAGTTGCAGACGATGAACTGCTTGCTTCTCCGTCCCTATCGAAGGCCTTGAAAGCACTCGACGACAATGGCGACGGCGCGCTGACAGCCACAGAAATTACCGCGCGCATTCTGTTCTGGCAGGAATCGAGACTCGGCCTCACACCAGCCATCTGTACGGTCACCTACCAAAACAAGCCCCTCGTTGGCGCGAAGGTGACATTCGAACCGGAAGAATTCCTGGGTGAGAATTTTGAGACTTACGAGGGCATCACAAACCAACAAGGAATGACCAATCTCAGCCTCGCCAACTCGGAACGAAAGTTTCCTGGAGTTGCGCCGGGACTCTACCTGATCCGCATTACCAGCGAAAGCACCCAGATTCCAGCGAACTACAACACGCAGACGACGCTGGGAACGGAGATCGCCGGCGATTCCGGCATGGCGCACGGTGGCCTTGTACTCAACTTAAAATAACTGATGCGAGTCAGCGCTGCCGCAGCACGATTTGCGTCAGCAGATGAGCAACCGACAGCCGTCCGCCTCATCTGTGTTCATCGGTGTCCATCCGTGGCCATTGCTCTTCCCTGTCCACAGCAACTCAATGGTGATTCTTCCCACTTTTCCGTTGAAATTGGGCCACGACCTTTTGTAAAATCTCTTAGAGTTTTTACCTCAAACCGGAACACACAATCAGCAGCCGGCAATGCGGACGCAACTGCCGAGAGGGTGGCGCATGCGCGGTTGGTGAATGAGCAACACCCAGATTCAAAACGGCACGGGGATTTTCGGAATCACGGTCCGGAAATGTAACTCAAGGCCGTAGCATGACTTAACGCAAACACGCGGGAGAATATTAGGACACTTTCCATGTCCGAATTCCGAAAAGTACGGCCCATTTTCACCAAGGTGAAATCCTAACCTATTTGCTCCATACAACTTACGAACTTTGCTCGCGCGGGGAGAGCTCGATTTTTGCTACACAACAGCGTGTCCGATGACAGGTTGACGGCCTGCGGAGAACGTTCCAATAAGCGCGAACGTCCGAATCAAAACCGAATTCGCGATGCGCGGCACACTACTCAACTGGTTCGTCACACTCGGAGGCCTCGCCGTTAGTATCCCAGCGCGAAGCCATCCTTGCGCGATTCGGTTGCGCCGAAGTAGATGCCGCTGTTGGAGTCGCGCCATATGGCTTGGTAACCGCCAAAGCCACCGCGCCCGTCGGCGATCTTGTGACCTTTTTGGATCAGCTTCGCCCGGACCTCGGAGCTGAAGTCGGATTCGAGCACGACCGTCCCACCGCTTTTGGCGGCGGGTTTTCCGGTTGGGGTGGAGGACCCAAGGTGCCGCACACGCGGTGCGTCGCCTGCCTCCTGCAGACCCATGTCGAAATCAAGCAGATTGAGGAGAATTTGCACATGACCTTGCGGCTGCATATCGCCACCCATCACACCGAAACTCATCACCGGCTCACCATCTTTGGTCACGAAGGCTGGGATGATCGTGTGGAACGGCCGTTTGCCAGGTGCGTAGCTGTTTGCTCGACCGGGAGTCAGGTCGAACAGCTCGCCACGATCCTGCAAACAGAAACCCAATCCGGGCGGGCAAACGCCGGAACCCAGGCCGTGGTAGTTGCTTTGGATGAGCGAGACCATGTTGCCTTCCCCGTCGGCGGTGGTCAGATAAACGGTGTCGCCACCTTGCAATGCAGGGTGGCCCGCCGTCAGCGTTCGAGCAGCTATGTCAGGATCAATCAGCGTCCGCCGCAGCTTGGCGTAACTGTCCGACAGGAGCGATTCAAGTGGGACGTCGTAGAAATCCGGATCAGCGTAAAACTTCGCTCGATCTTCAAACGCCAACTTCTTCGCTTCGATCAGCAGATGGAGGTGTTCGGCGCTGCCGAATCCCAAGCCACGCAGATCGAAAGGCTTGAGCAACTGCAGAATCTGCAGCGCTGCGATGCCTTGGCCATTGGGTGGAAGTTCCCACAGGTCGTAGCCGCGATAGTTGACACTTACGGGTTCGACCCACTCGCTGCGATGGGCGGCGAGATCTTCGTAGCGCAGGAAGCCACCGATGTCTTGCATCTGTTGGTCGATAACGCGAGCGATCTCACCGCGGTAAAAGGCGTCGGCTCCACCGCCGGCAACTTTCTCCAACGTGTCGGCGAGGCCCGGATTGCGAAAGATCTCCCCGTGCTTTGGCGCGCGACCGTCTGGCATGAACACGTCAGCGAATCCCGGTTGATCGCGTCGACTGGCGATACCACCGGCCCAGGCGAGCGCAATCACCTCGGTGAGTGGAAATCCGTCGCGCGCGTGTTGGATCGCTGGTGCGAGGATGTCGGCAAGCGATGCGCGGCCAAAACGCTCGTGCAGCGTGCACCAGCCATCGACGCAGCCGGGCACCGTGACCGGCAATGGGCCGAAGACGGGAATGAAGTCGAGCTTCCGCCGCTGAAATTCCTCGAGCGTCAGCCCACGCGGACTGCGACCACTGCCATTCAAGCCGTAGAGTTTTTTGGTTTTGGCGTCCCACACGATGGCGAACAAGTCACCGCCGACCCCGCAGCCTGTCGGTTCGGTCAGGCAGAGTACGGCGTTGGCGGCGATCGCAGCATCGATGGCATTGCCGCCCGCTTTGAGGATGTCGATTGCCGCGACCGTTGCGAGCGGCTGACTCGTGGCGGCCATACCATTCGCGCCGACAGCCGGCGAGCGGGTAACGAACGACCGACCAGAAGGCCGATCGGCAGCTTGAGCGCACTGAATGCTACCGAGATAAATGCCAACAACCAGTCGCAACACGAAGGCGAGTGAGAGCAAACGCATGTGGATTCCTAGCCCCGATTCCAAGGTGGAGGGAACTTCGAGATCTCAGCGTAAGTTAATCGGCGTGCCGCGAAAAGCCCTGGGAATGACGGGCCACTCGCTCGTCAGGAAGTACGCGTACGTGCCCTCGGGGAACTCGGGGGTCTTGCAGAATCGGCCGTTGCACTCGTCGAGATCGCCGATGCCTTCGTCGTATTGGTAGTCTTGGACGAACGTGCCGTCGAATTCGCCACCTGGCCCATCGGGCGCAGTGGGCCGGTTGCCGTCTTTGACGCCGAAGCTCGATTGGAGTTCGATGATTTTGGACCTGGCATCCGTTGGATCGCGATAACCGTATTGGCAGTAGATCGGAAACCCATCGGCTGCCCAACCGACGAGCGGCGAATGCTTCGCTGGACTATGCCCCAGTTGCCTCAGCAACAGAGTCGGCAGTCCGTGGTAGTGATAGGCGCCGTTGGGCTGGACGTGCGCATGATTTTCATCCACGCCGAGCGGAACAGCTCCGCCTAGCGCTTCGTAGTTCCAATCGGCGCTGCGATCGCCGTTCCAATATTCAGCTGTGCCGGGGTCAAACAGGACGCCATTCACGGCGATGCCAAACGGCAGGTTCGGCGGGCCAAACCGACGCGTTTGGTGGAGTGAGGTGATCGCCCTTGCCGGTTGCGGATTGGCCGTCAGCTGAAACCGATAGCGCTGCGTGCGGATCGAGTGGGGATTGCCGCGATTAGGAAACCGACCCACGTCGTGCTTGGGAATGCCATTGGCAACTACGTGGCGATGTCCGTCGTGTTCTTCGAACGTGTGCTCGCTAGCGCTTGGTGGATTCCGGTCGGCGGGCACGAGCCTGAGTGGCTGTTGCTCGATGGCGGTGTGGCGGCGCATGTGCCGACCCTGAGCCCAGGCGAACAAGCCGACGCCAGCCACGACCAGCACGATTGATGTACGCAGTGAGAGTTTTCCGATCATGGCTTACTATCCGGAGTGTGGCATGGTTCCCGTTTGCCCAACGCAGGCACCTGTGAGTGTAACCACGCACAGTCGACGAAGTTTCGCCGGAATCGTGAAACAATCGACGACTTCGCCACGTCGGTCGCCCTCCGAATCATCGGCACGATCGTCACAGCTGCACATTGATGTCGAGATCGATCCCGTAGAGACCGCTCCCGTCCGTCGCGAGAGGACCGGCGAACTAGAGTTTCGATAGACCTGCGATGCGACCGCATCGCCACTTTTCGCAACTCTTCTTGGCTGATCCACGATGTTTGAAACGACCAGTTTCGACGGACGCGTTCCAATTCCGACACTCGAGGGACCAGTACCTGGTCTCCTGCTGCGTGAGGGAGACCAGACTCGGGAGCCGACGCGGGTCGCGACGCAGCGTGTACTGCACGTCATCAACGGCGAGCACTACTCGGGCGCGGAGCGGGTGCAAGACCTACTCGCGTTGCAGCTTCCCAACTTCGGTTTCGAAGTCGGGTTCGCGTGCGTGAAACCATACCGTTTCCCCGCGACACGGAAATCGCAGAAAGTACGGCTTTACGAGACCCCGATGCGGGGACGCTTCGATCTGGACTGTGCTCGGCGGATATCGAACTTGATTCAGGCAGAGCAGTACGCGCTGGTGCACGCCCACACGCCACGTTCGGTGTTGGTGGGGAGTATTGCGGCCAAGTGGGCCGACGTGCCGTTGGTGTATCACGTGCATAGCCCAGCGGGCAACGATTCAACGCGACGGTTGCAGAATTGGGTGAATGCCAAGCTAGAGCGCTGGAGTATCCGCGGTGCCGACCGACTGATCACCGTGTCGCCAAGCCTGAAACACTTGATGGAAGAGCAAGGGTTCAAGTCGAAGCGGGTCGTGTATGTGCCCAACGGTGTACCTACGATCGACTTGCCGCCTCGCCAACGACCGACCGCAGCTTGGACCTTAGGAATTGCTGCCCTGTTCCGCCCGCGGAAGGGGATTGAGGTGCTGATTGAAGCGCTGGCGGCGCTGCGTTCGAAGAACCTCGAGGTGACGCTCCGCGCTGTTGGGCCGTTCGAGACGCCGGAATACGAACAAGAGGTCATGCAATTGGTGGGGCGGCTGGGCGTAGGCGACGCGATCACTTGGACGGGCTTCACCAAGGACATCGCTGCCGAGCTTGGGCAGATGGACCTGTTTGTGCTGCCCAGTCTGTTCGGCGAAGGCCTACCAATGGTCGTGCTGGAAGCGATGGCTGCCGGGTTGCCTGTGGTAGCGAGTCACGTCGAGGGAGTGCCCGAGGCGATCCGTCATCGCGAAGACGGCCTACTGGTGGAACCGGCGAGCGTGAGCCAGCTCGCCTTGGCAATCGAAGAACTCATCGAGGGCGATGACCACGGCCACGACTACGAACTGATGAGCAGTAGCGCCAAACAACGCCACGGCGTGTGCTTCTCCGATCGCAGCATGGCGGCAAACGTTGCGAGCGTCTACGATCAGATCCTAGGTCATCCGCTTGTCGATTAGCCGGCGGCGGATTCGTTCGGCCGCTATCGCACTGCGGTCGGCTGGGGGTTGGCTGCTTGCGGGGCGTCCTGAGGTCCGGATGGCGGATTCTGCACGACGCGTTTCCAGCCCCATGGTGTCTTGGGCGCGTTGAAGAGGTTGCCAAACACGGCATCGAGCCTGCTGTTGATCTTTGGATCCTCAAACATGTAGACAGCCTGGTTCGTGTTGTTGGGCGCGTGGACACGGATCGCCTTGGGCTGCATGGTCTTACGATCAAGCATCACGTCGACATGGTCGTAGTTCGCCTTGTCAGCCTGCGTGCGAGGATAGGCTTCCAGCCAAATCGTCGCCGGTCCGCCTTCCTTGCTGTAAATCCAGTACCGTCGTTTGAGCTTCTCCGCCTCGGCGCCGAACAGAAAAGGCAACGGTCCATCGACGATCGACTTACCTTGCAACTCTGGCGGCAGCGGCTGGACCACGAGTTGCTTCTTGTCGTGCTTGTACTCATAGACTGCTTTGCCGTCGCAGACCCAGTGTTCACCGACTTCGTCCTTTTGCAGCACCCAGTCGCTGGGCTCGAGCGCTTGTTGCTGCGGGTCTTGCTTCGTCAAACGTCGAATCTCTTCGATCTTGAAACTCCCCTTGTCGGGACTGGAGTAGGTGACTTGGCCCACGCTCTTGATGAACGGGATTTTCATTCCTGCACCAAACACCGAATCGTACTCCCAACGTCTGAAGCGACTGTTGAAGTTCTTGACTTTCGCGCTCTCAGTTTCCCACATCACTAAGATCTGATCGACGAACTGCTGCTCCACCTGCGTAATCGGTCGCGGCGGTCCCATCGGCTGTTGCGGAGCGAATTGCTGTCCAGGTTGCGCCGGCTGCTGCTGAGCGGTGGCCACCTGGGCCACTGGTGCACTAGCAGCCTGTGGCTGTTGCGGTTGAATGGCCGGATATTGGGGTGGCACAGTTTGATCAGCAACCGTTTGGGCGGAAGCCGTCGTGCCGAGCGCGCTGCAGGCCACCAGGAGAAGCGAACGCAACAATCGCGAAAGGGAGCGAGGCATGAGAAATGCTTTCGTGAAGGGTCTTGTCAGCAATTGAGCCAGCCGGCGCCGCGCCGACATCGGTCACGGTGGGTCATGCTGCTGGCGAAAATGGGCGAGAAGCATAGCATTGGGCGATGCAACTGGCCAGAGCGCCTTGACGAGACGCTAGCACGACCACGACGATGAGCTATCTCATGCAATTGAATGTGTGCTTGCGAGGATCTCGATAATGCAACTCCGATGGAAGGCCAGCTTCTCCGCTAGCTGTCTGCATCTCGCGGCGAGTATGCAAGAAGGTCTGCCAATCGCCGATAGTGCTGTCGCGCAGCAGCTCCAAGCACCGGTCGAAGCGCTGGTCGATGAACTCGACGCCAGTGGTTTGCCCGCCGAGACAACTTTGCCTCAGCTGGTCAGTCTCGCCGCCGACTACGAAAACAACCGTCAGCTGATCGAGATGGCAGGCACACGCACGCGTGGTGCCGGAGCGTTGAGTGCTTCGTCGGTCTCGCTGCTCGCGGGCTGCCTGTCCGACTTAGAAGCCGCTTGGCTGCGCGTTGCCCCCAACTTGGTCGACGAACTGGCAGTGCGAGGTCGGCCGCTGCGCGAACAATGGGAGGCACGCGGTCCGGGGCTGTTGCGTGCTGTGGCGCGATTGGCCGGAGACGAGTTCGTCGCACCATCGGCCGAGGTGGTGCTGGTGAGCCCGGTGGTCGGGGGACACGGCCGCGCCCATTTGCGCAACAACCGCGTTACTATGGAGGCGGTGCTTACCAATCCTATTCCCTCGCTCCCGGAAGTTGTGCGACTTGGCTGGCTCTTGGCGCAACTGCAACTCGATCTGCCAATCCTCGGCGAGTCAGTTTCTCAACACCGTTTGCCCCAGCTGGCAAGTTTGGCGACCGTACCGCTGATCCTGAAAGCCGCCGACATGGTCGACTTGGCCAAGCTCGACGAAACTACGGTCGAACAGGCCTTGCAGGCGTGGCATGTGCCGTTGCCATCGGACGAATCGGGACGCAAGCTGCTGGATTGGTGGCAAACACTGCATGCGAGCGACACGCGATGGCCAGTGGCGTTGGCGGCGCTCGACCAAATGTTCAGCGCTTAGCACGGACGTATCGCGCTTCGAAGCGAGCAACTGACGGCTAGCTCACTTCTTCCTGCTTGACGGTCGAGAGCGCAGTGAGCAGCTCCTTCATCGAGTGAATGCGTTTTTCTGGATCGGGAACCAAGCACTTCGCGATGACCTTCTCGATGGTCGGGTGCAGATTCGGGCAATGCTTCGTCAGCGGGGTCGGGTCGGATTGTCCATGGTTCATTGCCGCCATCCCGTCGCCGCTACCGCGTTGCCAGGGCAGTTCAAAAGAGAACATCTCGTACATCGACACGCCAAACGAAAAGATATCGAGTCGTTGGTCGGTCTGTTTTCTACGCACCACCTCGGGGGCCATGTAGTTGGGGGTCCCGGTGCGAATACCCGGTTGCTGAAACTCAGGTCGTGCCGGAACCGTTAATCCAAAGTCGATCAGTTTCAACGACGTAACGTCTTTTGAGCATACAAAATTTCGCGGACAGATATCACGATGGATATAGCCCGCTTCGTGCACCACTTGCAGGGCTTCAGCGGCCTGGCGCATCAGAGCCAGTCGATTGCCTCTGAGCAGTTCACTGCGCGCGATGATCAGCGAGTTGAGACCCGGTCCGTCCAGAAACTCCATCACGATGAATTGCTCGCCCTTGGTCGTGATGCCGTAGCCATGGGTCGTCACGATGCGGGGGTGATCGAACGAGGTGGCAATCTCGCCTTCCGACGGCTTCTCGAGACCACGGAACCGCATCTCAAGCTGGTCGTGTTTCTTCTTGTCGAGGATCTTCAGCCCGACGATTTGATCGGTCTCGCGATCGCGGGCCATGTGAAAGTCAGACATGGTGCCCGACACCGCGTCGCGCAGCTTTTCGTAACGTCGGCTGACGTCGACTTTGCCGCCCTCAAGAATCGATTTGAAAAACGAGCTAATGCCCATAGGTTTGCCTTGAGGGAGAGGGGAAAATGCTACTACCTTCAATCTAAGCTAGACACTAGCCAAGGGCAAGAAAGGGCAGGGCTCATGGGACTGGAGCGGCGGGCGATCTGACAGTTCGCTGCGGAGGAACGATGCTTCTCGCCCATTGCCACAGTTCAGAACCTGTCTCTCCGGCCTATTTCCCGCAATAGTCGATTACACGGGCGATTTCGCTTTTGAGATCGGCACGCTCGACAATGCGGTCGATGTAGCCGTGCTCAAGAAGAAACTCGCTCGTTTGAAACCCGTCAGGCAGTTCGATGCGGATGGTGGCCTTGATGGTTCGCGGACCGGCGAAACCGATGAGTGCCTTCGGTTCGGCGAAGATGATGTCTCCCAGCGACGCGAAGCTCGCGGCGACTCCACCCATGGTCGGATTGGTCAGCACCGAGATGAATAGCCCCTGGGCTTCACCGTAGCGGGCTAGCGCCGCGGACACTTTTGCCATCTGCATCAAGGAAAAGATCCCCTCGTGCATGCGGGCACCGCCACCCGAGCCACTGATGATGATCAGCGGCAATTGATGCTCCGTGGCGCGTTCGATGAGCCGCGCTAATCGTTCACCGACGACCGAGCCCATGCTACCCATGATGAACTGCGAGTCGGTCACGCCGAGCGCGACGCGACGCGCGCGAATCATGCCGCTACCGGTCAGCACGGCATCGCTGAGCCCAGTTTTCTTCTGCTCGGCAGCGAGCCGATCCTTGTATTTCTTTTGATCTTCGAAGCTCAGCGGATCCAGCGGGGCGAGATTTCCGTCCCACTCTTCAAAGGTACCTTCGTCGAGTACGGCCGCCACACGATCGCGGGCGCTAAGATACATGTGAAATCCGCATTCCGGGCAGACGTTCATCAGCCGCTCGACTTCCTTGCGGAAGATCATCTTGCCACATTCGGGACAACCGAGCCACAGTCCGCCAGGCACACCGCGTTTTTCTCGCATCGGTCTACTTTGCCTGTCTGAGATTTCCGTGTCGCTGGTAGCCATTGCCGAACGCGTAAGCAGAGAACTCATGTGGAGAGCTACGGAGGTTGTCGTAGCAAGCTGCTGTCACCAAGTATATCAACAGCTCGATTCGTCAGCCATGCCGCCTATTGAAACTTGAGAGCTGTTGAAGCTTGAGACTGTCGCCGCAGGTGTGCAGTGTGGTCAGATGGTCACTGCTGCGGGGGAAACATCGATCAGTTCCCAGGCTGGGTCTTGTTCGCCGTGTGATTCCCAGAGATTCCCCAGCGCATCGTCTCGCAGGCCGCTTCTCAGCACGCTGGCGATGGGGCTGGCGACGACCACCGCGACCGTCCCGGCCTTTTGCTTCTTCGTAATCTTAGTCATCGCGCGCTGCAAACGCTCACGGACCACTTGTAACGATTCTCCTTCGGGAGGACAGACGGTTTCTGGGTGTTCCTGCCACTGCCGATAGACTTTCGGTTGCTTCGATTTGACATCGCTGATCAACATGCCTTGCCACAAGCCATGATCCAAATTCCGCAGGTCATCCATCGTCTTTGGCTTCAGCTTCAGCTCGTCCGCGAGAATCTCCGCCGACTGCTGTGTCGCGCGGCAGGGACCGACAAAGCAGGCGTCGATCTTTAGGTCACTCATCTCGTGAGCCGCTTGTTCGACTTGTTGACGCCCGTCCTCGCTGAGCGGAATGTCGAGGGTTCCCTGCACCCGACCTTGAGCTTCGTACTCCGTCGTGCCGGTACGAATTAACAACAGCTTTAGCATGTCCATGGATCTCTGAGGTCTTGTATTCAGCGACGACTGCTGGCCAGCTGGGTGAGATTGGCAATACTCATGTGGTAGTCGTCTTCCCGAAAGATTGCCGACCCAACAACCAACAACTGTGCCCCCGCTTCGCCGCAATCGGCAATCGTCGTGGCGTTCACGCCACCATCGACTTCAAGGAGCACGTCGTCATCAACTTTTGTGCGTAGTTCTTTCAACTTCGATAACGCGACGTCATCGAATTCCTGTCCGCCAAACCCAGGCATGACGCTCATCGCCAACACAAGGTCACACAGCGGTAGCGCTGCTTCGATCGACGCGACCGATGTTGGCGGGTTGATTGCCAATCCAGCGCCGACACCCAGCGAGCGAATCTGCTGGAGCAGTGGGCTCGGATCGTCGACTGCTTCGGCATGGATGGTTAGCAAATCAGCACCCGCGTCGACATACTGAGTGAGGTAGTTTTGCGGATTGGAAATCATCAAATGCACATCGACCGGTAATTCGGTCAACCGGCGCACGGTCGACACCATCGTCAGTCCGTAGGTCATGTTCGGCACAAAGTGTCCGTCCATCACGTCCAGGTGCAGTCCTTTTACGCCGGCCTCCTCCAGCTGCCGAATCTCTCGTTCCAAATTGCCAAAATCACACAACAGCATCGACGGCAACACCAACGGTGCCGCTGAGCGCAATTCGCAGAGCTGATTCTTGGCAGACGTCGAAGGCATAGAGAATCTATCGAATCCGTGGCTTGAGACCGAACGAGCGCGCACGCGCTAGCAAAAGTGCGAAGACAGCTGGTTGGCATCTCGCGACCGAGACGCGTTCATGCAATAGAGGGCCGTGTGCAGCGGTGTCGGTGTGATTCGCCCTGAAAGGCAAGGAATATCAAGTTAGCGCGCTGAGCAGTCGTTGTTAGGCAGGCGAAGCGACATCGACGCCTGCCCCTGTATTCTAGTCCCCCGCGAATGCAGGGCGAGGCGAGATTCTAGCAGGCTGCGACGGAACTACTAGGGCCGTTTTCCCGCAATGAGTGTGCAACCTATTGCGGGCAAAGAACTTACGTGCATTGCCGCGCGGAATTCTCACCCCCCGATGAGGTTAGCAATCATCCAGATCTTCGCTGTTAGGCAAATCCTGCGGCGAGCTGATCCGGAACAGCGTGTTGAAACGGTCAGTGGTACTGTAGACCGGTTTTCGCGGAGACTGCTGTGGGCGCTTGAGCTGCAACAGTCCACGTCGGACCAAGTTTGCTAGTAGCGCGTGGCTCCGGCCGCCGCGCAGGCGGGTGACGGTTTCTGCGTCGATCGGTTGTTGGTAGGCGACCACCGACAGCACTTCGATTGCCTGCGGGGTGAGCTTCGCTTCGCGCACGCGACCAAAGAAGCGCTGACGAACGGGTTCGAAGTTGCTGTCGAGCGCGAATTGATATCCCTTGCCCGCGCTCACGATGCGATACGGCGCTTTCGACTCGATGTAGCGCGTGTTGAGCTGTTCGATCAGCGATTCGACTTCTCGCGGCGAGACATCACGGATATGTGCTGCCATCTCGCGGCTGGTGAGCGGCTGCCCATCTTCCTTGCCGACAAACAGCATTCCCTCGACGATCATCATCGGCGACAAAGCTTCGACGCTCGGATCGTTCGAAAATTCGAGCGTACCTTCCGATTCGTTCTCTGGGATCGACGGCGATTGTTCCTCAGTTGCCGCTCCCGTCAAGCGCGCAAAGGCAGCTGACAGGTTGTGCAGAGAAAACCGCCCCGCCTGTGCGCCGTCGTTCGAGTTGTTGGTGCTTGTAGAATCGGACACGTGTCAGATCGTACGATCGCCTCTCGCGCGGGGGAAGGGCGAATTGGTGCTAGCACTCTGTCGCGCGGCTGATCTCGACACTGTTGTCCATAGAAGTTACTTAGCAGCTTTGTTCCCATTCGTGTTCTGCCTCGCACACGAGACTCCCTCGCCATGTTCCCAATTCTCCTCGCACAAGCACCGGCAACTCCCGAAGCCCCGCCGCCGGACGCACCACCAACCAACGACGAGCGCTGGCTGCAGCTCAAAGACGAGCTACTGAGCGGCAACTGGGAACTCAATAGCGCGGACTGGTCGCTACTGCTGAAGATTACGTTCTTCAAAGCGCTATTAGTGCTGATTCTGATCTTTATCGCCTGGACGGTCTCGGCTTGGCTCTCTGGGCTCGTGTCGCGCGGGTTGCGTCGCGTCAACTTCGACGAGACGCTCACCAAATTCATCTCCAAGCTCGTCCGATGGGTGATTCTGCTCCTCGTAGGCCTGATGTGCCTGAGCTACTTCGGCGTTGAGACGACCAGTTTCGCCGCCGTGCTCGGTGCCGCCGGTTTGGCAATTGGCCTGGCGTTTCAAGGCACGTTGTCCAACTTCGCCGCGGGGGCGATGCTGCTGATCTTTCGTCCCTACAAAGTGGGCGACGTGGTGAACGTGGCGGGAAATCTCGGCAAAGTGTTTGAAATTGAGCTGTTCACCACCGCGATCGATACCTTCGACAACCGTCGGTTTATCATCCCTAACAGTCAGATCTATGGCGCAGTGATCGAAAACATCACCTACCACCCCGTCCGCCGGGTCGATGTGGAAGTCGGCACCGCGTACGAAGCCGACATCGACGAGACGCGTCGCGTGCTGGAACATGCCATTACGACCGTGCCGGAATTTGTGAGCGATCCGGAACCGGCGGTGGTGCTGAATGCCCTGGGCGGATCGAGCATCGATTGGTCCGTCCGCGCGTGGGCCACCAACGACGACTTTCTCACGGCCAAACAGGCGCTGATCCGTGCCGTCAAGAACGAGCTCGACCAGGCTGGCATCGAGATCCCCTACCCGCACATGGATGTGCAGATCAACCAGGCAGCCTAGGCGTTCTCTCCACCGAGCTCCGACCGTGAGCTAGCGACCTGTCAATGTTGGGCGTCATCAGATCGCACTCTCGCGGTCGAGGCTGGATCATTATTCTTGCTGAGGATTGCCCATCAGCGCCTTCGCGCGTTAGCCTATCGGAATGGACGTCAAAAACATTGCCGAAGTGCCCGCGTTTACCACGGTCGACAGCTCGGAAATTCGCGAACTGCTGGCCCATCGCAACTCGTGCATCGTGAATCAAAGCCTAGCTGAGGCACGCTTGCCGGTGGGTGGTAAGACGCTAGCACACTTTCATCCGAAGTGCGAAGAGATTTACTATTTGCTTGAAGGCACAGCACAAATGCATGTGGAGGACGACGTCCGCGACGTTGGCCCTGGCGATGCGATCGCCATTCCTCCGGGAGCACGTCATCAGATCACCAACATTGGCGAGGTGACGTTGAAGTTCTTGTGTTGTTGTGCTCCCGCGTACGAACATGAAGATACGGTGATGGTCACCGATTGGCCGGAGAAGTAAACAAATCCCAAAACCGAGCCGCGCCCGTCAGGAAGCGTCCAGACGCACCAACGATGCTTGGTCGCTCGCGAGCGGTAGCAGCTCGGCCACTTGAAACACGAGAAAACACAATGAGTGAGACAAGAACCGAACGCGACACGATGGGCGAAATGCAAGTTCCAGCCGATGCGCTGTATGGTGCCTCAACGGCCAGAGCGGTGGAGAACTTTCCGATTGCCAACCGCCCCTTGCCTCCGGCGGTGATTCATGCATTTGGGCATTTGAAGGCCGCTTGCGCCCAGGCGAATAAGGACTTGGGCAAACTCGACGCGAAGCTAGCCGACGTGATCATCGCCGCTGCCGATGAAGTGGCACAAGGCAAACACGATGCGCACTTTCCGGTCGACGTCTACCAGACCGGCAGCGGCACCAGCACCAACATGAATGCCAACGAGGTGATCGCCTCACTGGCCAACGAAAAACTGGGCCTGGGCGCCACCACCAAAGCCGACGGCGGCGTGCACCCCAACGACCACGTCAACATGGGTCAGTCTTCGAACGATACGTTCCCAGCAGCGATGCACATCGCCGGTGCGCTGTCGTTTAGTCGATCGTTGAAGCCGGCCTTGTCGTACCTGGAACAGGCTCTCAACGAGAAGGAGTCAGCCTGGGACAACATACTGAAGACCGGTCGAACGCATCTGATGGACGCGACGCCCATTCGCATGGGACAGGTCTTTGGTGGTTACACCGCACAAATTCGCTACGTCCATCGCGCGATTGACGAAGGCCTGCAGGTGGTGCTCGACTCGATGCCCATTGGCGGTACGGCGGTGGGCACTGGCATCAACACCCATCCTGAATTCGCCGCGAAAGTGTGCGATGCACTCAAGCAGCGCACCGAGTTGGAGTTCGCTGAATCCTCCAATCACCCCGCTGCGCAAGCCGCGAAAGACGTGTTCGTGTATGCCCATAGCCATCTCAAGACCACGTCTGCCAGCCTCTCAAAAATCGCCAACGACATCCGCCACCTCGGCAGCGGTCCGCGCTGTGGCATCGGCGAGTTGAACCTGCCGGCGATTCAGCCGGGCTCATCGATCATGCCGGGCAAAGTGAACCCGGTCATCTGCGAATCGGTGATGCAGGTGTGTTGCCGCGTGATCGGCAACGACGCAACCGTGACGACATCGGCGCTGGGCGGCGTGGGATCGATCTTTGAGCTGAACGTGGCGATGCCCGTGATGATCGAAGCGTTCCTCGAATCGGTGACGTTGCTGGCAAATGTGTGCAACGTGTTCGTCGATAAGTTGCTCAATGATCTGGAAGTCGACGAGGATCGTTGTGGAGAGCTGCTCGACGCGTCGTTGATGACGATCACCGCGCTTGCGCCCGAAGTCGGCTACGAAAGGTGTGCACAGCTGGCCAAACAAGCACACAAAGAAGGTAAGACCATCAAGCAACTGGTCGGCGAGCTTGAGCTCATGCCGCCCGACCGGCTGGAAGAACTGATGAACTACGACGCGATGACGAGGCCTTCAGCCTGAAGGTTGGGGGCTGGGGACTGGGGATTAGGGGCTGGGGCATAAAATGTATGCAGGGACTACCGCGCTTTCCCTAGCCCCAAGTCCCTCACCCCCAGATCCCTTCACTCGCCTTCGGGCGACGTGAACTCTTCCCACTCGGTGCGAATGCGGGCTAGTCGGCGCGCGACGGAGCGTTCGACGATGTCGAACTCTTGGGCGATTTCCCCGTTGGTGTAGCCTTCCAGTTTCATCACGGCAATCCGCCGCAGTTGCTGATCGTCGAGCATCTCCAGTAGCGTTTGCGTCTGCTCGGCCA
Organism: Bythopirellula sp.; assembly: GCA_965228965.1. Taxonomy (GTDB): domain Bacteria; phylum Planctomycetota; class Planctomycetia; order Pirellulales; family Lacipirellulaceae; genus Bythopirellula. The sequence goes on along the minus strand of OZ245849.1, from coordinate 736,912 downwards.
CCTCGGCGGCGAATTCGGGCGTGGGTTGCTCGCCCACCAGCTGACCCAAATCGGCCACGTACTCCTCGGCCTTGTTGGTGCGTTTCTTGGCCTGCTGTCGCTTGATCTGATTGATGGCCTTGCGCGCAGTGATCTTCATCAACAGCGGCCACAGACCGGTGCGATCCTGTAGATCGGGAAATCTGCCCGCTCGTGCGCCGCGAAAAAAGCTCTCGAACACGCTCAGCACGACGTCTTCTTCGTCGGCATCACGTTGCGGCACGCCGGTCAGTCGGGCACGCGCCAGCGAAGCAAGTTGGCGGAAGTACCGATTCCAAAGCTCTTGCTGAGCGCGGGATTCTTCGTCGCTGCTGAGCTGGTGCAGCCAGTGGGTGACCGACTTGTGGGATTCGGAATCCATGCGATTGAGGAAGTGGCTGATGGTAAGCTGCCGAAAAGTCCGGGCACCCCGGGGGTGTCTGGCTGTGCCACGCAATCTTGATCCCTATGATAGCCGATCGCGTTCGCGACTTGCAACGAAAGACGAAACTGCCACGGCGCCGCCGTTTTGCTAGAATGTGCGGTTAGTCCCGGATTTGCTGTAGCGCTCATCGACCGTGCCCTCTGGCGGAGCTTATCCACATGCCTCCCACGCCCTCGCAAATTCGGTTGGTCGATGATCTTTGCCACCAATTCGAACAGGCCTGGAAACAAGGTGACGCGTCACTCGAGAATTTCCTGGAGCAGGCTCCGCCTGACTGTCGCGAGCTGTTGCTCCAAGAGCTGGCCGCGATCGAGCTGCACTACCGTGCTGATCCAACCGGCAAGCAGACACCTGCCGAGGTGCTTGAGGCGGCGCACCCGGAGTTGGCCGCCGAGATAGCGCAGTTTGCGGCAACCGATGTAGCTCCCCTGGGCTCCACAATCAAAGCGAGCGCGGATTCTGCGAGTGATGTCCAGCTCGCGACCCAGCGGGCGACGCACGGCCTGCGGGTTCGCTGTCCGCACTGCCGCAGCGCGGTCGAGCTGTTGGTCGATTCCCCGTACGAGGAGATCAAGTGCGACTCTTGCGGGAGCGACTTCAGTATTGCCGGCGACGCGTCGGCGGCCGGTGAAATGTCAATCTTGCCGACGGTGGGCAGGTTCGAGTTGATTCGTCGCTTGGGTGTGGGCGGTTTCGGGTCCGTTTGGCAAGCCCACGACCCGGAACTCGATCGCGTGGTCGCACTGAAGATCCCGCGGCAGGGGCAACTGGGACCGACCGAGATCGAATACTTCTTTCGCGAGGCGCGCGCCGCTGCCCAGCTTAAACACTCAAGCATCGTCGCGGTGCACGAACTGGGACGCGACGACGAAACGGTGTTCATTGTCAGTGACTACGTCGACGGCGAGCCACTTTCCAGGTGGATGGAGCAACATCAGCTTAGCTATCCCGAGATCGCCAGGCTGTGCGTCATGATTGCCGAGGCGTTGCATCACGCGCATGAGCAAGGCGTTGTTCATCGCGATCTCAAGCCGTCGAACGTGATGATCGATCAGGACGGACAGCCGAAGATTATGGACTTCGGCCTCGCCAAACGCGACGTTGGCGAGGTCACGATGACCGCCGACGGGCAGATTCTTGGCACGGCCGCCTACATGTCGCCTGAACAAGCGGGTGGCCAGAGCCACTGGACCGATCGGCGCACCGACATCTATTCACTGGGCGTGATGCTATTTCAGCTCACCACGGGCGAGTTGCCGTACCGAGGCAACCTCCAGTCGCAGCTGCTGTCGAAGCAGCTCGACGATGCCCCCAGCCCACGCACGCTGGACGATCACATCCCGCAAGATTTGGCGACCATTTGCCTGAAGTGCCTGGAGCGCGATCCTAACGGTCGGTACTCCACGGCGCAACACGTGGCTGACGAACTAAATCGGTTCGTCCGCGGCGAGCCGATCCGCGCGCGACCGATTTCACGCGTGATGAAATCCTGGCGCTGGGCGAAACGCCGTCCGTGGACCGCGGCAGCGCTGGGCTTAGCGGGATTCCTTGCCATTGCAGGGCCGATCGCAACGGTCGTGATCAGTCGGCAGAAGAAGGACCTTGCCGACCAACGCGATACCCTGATGAACCAGATCGCTGATGCGGAACGCGAAAAACTCGAATCAGATCAGCAAGTCCAGTCTGCCACAGCGACCATACAAGCGCTAACGGGCCAAGTATCTGGCATCGAAGAAAACGCCCCCTCGTGGAAGCTCGATTTGGTTCGCATGATTGTCGAGCAGAACTATTCGCGAAGTGATTCGCCCGCCCAGATTCCGCTCACTAGCAATCTCGAAGCAGCCCAGTATCACAGCGCATTGGGTTTCTTGTTCACCCAACTTGAGAACAAGTCGCGGGCACTGGAGCATTTGCAAACCGCCAATTCACTTTTGACACAGCTCAGGGAACAGCATCCGGACAGCGAGCAGTACGAACTCGCGCTCGCTGAGTCCATCGAAGCGATTGCCGATCTGCACGGCTATACGCCAGAAGCGCAGCCGACGGTGGACGAACTGATCGCCTTGCGAACTAAGGCAGCAACTACTGAGTCTGCTTCGGTCGCACGGCTGTTTGAGTTGCTAGCGGCTCAGTACAAAGACGACGACCCGGCATGGACACTTCAGCAGACCAATGCCGTTAAGCAACAGATCCTCAGCGCTTGGCCGACGGCCCCACGAGAGATTTACGATTTGGCCTGTCGGCTGACGTTCCGACCCGCAGTGCTCAGTTCCGCCGTTGCAGACGAGTCGGGATCCAGTCGGTGACGTTTCCGTTGGATCGTGGTATCTACCAGATCGCCGACTCAGCACCGTTGCGGGTGGCCAAATCTTTGAAGAGGACGATGTCGAGTTCCTCGGCGAGAAAGTGCACACTTCCATCAGCATAAGTGAAACACGCGCCTCCCGGGTGAAAGCTACCGAAGGAGAGATCGTTGTCGCGGATGCCGTCGGGTGAGCGTGTGACAGCGGCTGGGAGGGCATCGCCTCGCTCGATCGTGTTGATTGGCCACACTACGTTCTTCATCGCGCCGGTACTGATCTTGCTGGGGCTTTCCACCTTGCCGGATGTCCATCTCGCCCCATAGGACCAGTAGTCGCCCGTGAGGAAGTAAGTGCGCTCACCGATCAGCAGTGTGTTCGAGGTTCCGTCCGAGATGCCGCTGGCGCTGACCTTGCCAGCAAAGTGAAGTACCCCGTCAACGTAAGCGGCACCTCGCCGAGGGTCGGCAGGGTAGTCGGTCGTCCGCGAACCTGCGATGCCCACATAGCTAGAGCTGTGGTAATCCTCGGGATCACTGCTCAAGGCATCGGCAGAAGGACAATGGAAGACGCCAGGCATGCGGTTCTTGATGTGCTTCTTCGCTCCGCCATCCGAGGTAACGCTGCTTTCTTCGTACAGTGCGGTCTGCTCCAGCATTGGCAAGATCAGCAGTTGCCAACTCACGCCTTCGGCGCCCTTGATCTGGTGTAGCCGTCCACCGGGTGGGAAGTGTTTTTCTACCGCATGGTAGGCGTTCAGCGCGATCGCCTGTTGGTGAAGCTGGTTCAGGCACTGTGTGCGACGGGCCGATTCGCGCGCCCCTTGCACGGCCGGTAGCAACAGGCCCATCAACAGCCCAACGATCGCGATGACTACCAACAGCTCCACGAGGGTGAAACCGCGTTGTTGCTCGCCGATATCGCCGCTGTGTGCCATCTTCGCTACTCGATATTGTGAGAAAGACTGCCCCGGTGGCGATACCCCATCAGGCTAAGCAATAGTACGCTGCCCATCAAGCTGACGGTCGTGGGTTCTGGAATGGGCGGGCCGTTGAGGATGGCGGAAATCTCATTCCAGGCGGCCGCAGAGCTTCCTTCGGACGCTTCGACTTTCAGTAAGAACGCCTGCACGTCCAAGAACGTGTAGCGACGGTCATTGTCCATGTCGGCCATATAACGGGGCGACGCTCCGCAAACTTTGTCGGGATCGCTGCAGGGAACGGCTGCAAACGAATCGTAAAACACCTCTTCGTAGCTGTCCAAATCGCGAATTGCCCAGGCGAACAACCGCGCGTCGAGGTTGTCGACCACCGAATCGCCATTCATATCGCCGTTTTCGGTGGATTCGTAAACGCAGATCGCTGGCGAGGCTTGCGTCGTGTCCAGGACGACGATCAGGCCGCCATTTTTAGTCTCAAAGCCCGTGATTTCACTAAACCGAAAGCCTGCGGCGAACGAATCCGCCACCACGATGCTGACTTGTTCGCCGATCGGAATCGACCCTCCAACCAGATCAAGATTCAGCGTCCCGCTTAGGGTGGCCATGCCGCCGACGTTCACCAGGTCGACCTCGGTAGTGGGCCCCGAGGCGTCAATCTCAATCGTGAGCTCGGCATTGGCTCGCAGTTCCAAATCGCCGCCGACGTTGAGCGTACCGAATCCTCCGCCCGGGGAAAGTTCGGGCACCGCGTTCGCGGGTAGTCCGCCAACAAATAAATTGCCGGTCACCGTTCCTTCGCCACTCAGTACGCCATCCATGATTTGCGTGATCCCTGCGTCGATCGTTCCGCCGTCCAAAATCGTACGACCATCCGCCTGAAAGTACGGCCCGGCAAACGCATTGACGGTTCCGCCGGCGTTGACCAGGACGTCCCCTTCGTTCGAGACAGCGAAGCTCATCAAGGTTGCCGTATTCGGGCCACTGGTCGTGAGTTCCAGAACACCTTGCGACGCGACCACGGTATTCTGGAGCACCTCGATCGAGGCGTCTGCCGTCGCTCCTTCGAGGATCACCGTTCCCGGGTCGGTGAGCTCACCCACTTTGAGAAGCGTCACCGGGCCAACATCGGGGAAGACCTGACTCATGACGATTGCGGTGCCGTTAATGACCGTCGCGGGCGTACCTGCAGGCACGCTATTCGTGTCCCAGTTGAGAGGGGTTGTCCAATTATTGTCGCCTGCCTCGCCGTCCCATATCTCCGCTTGGACCGCACGGGTTGCAAAGGCGCCGACCAGATAAGCCAAGCAGCATCCGAATAATAGTGACCGCATGTGGGGCCTCATGAGAGCGCAGTTCTTGAATAGTGGATCTCTTCGCTGCGGCACGTATTGCAAGCAAAAAAGTTTGACACGGCCACGCAAAAGGTCATCAAGAAACGCTTGAATCACGTGACACGCACTTTAGCACGGGGCGCTTAAAAACGCGAACTTTCCCCGAAATGGGGGGATGGTTGGAGTCAAAAAATCTCTTTGCCGCTTTGTCATGGTCCACGTGGAATAGTTGATATACTTGGTAGGGATGAGTCTTCAATGGGCTTACCGACTGGTAGCGGTCAAAGGCTCGTCAGACCGACGAGAGGATTCCATGCACTTCTCAGTCATTACAAGTCGATCATTGGCGCTCGGTGCCGTGTTGATATTGGCCTCCTGGGGCAGCAGGCCATCACGCGGTGCCCAGGCCAACTTTTGGATCTCCGCAAATGACAACGGGCCGCACGTGCCGGTGATCGAAGTCTTGCCAGGCGGCTCCGCGTCGTTTGACATTTGGGCGCGCCCGGCGGCTGGCAGGACCTTGGGTGGATTTTCGTTAGACGTTGAATCGACTGAGGAAGACCAAATTGAGTTTCAGTGGGTAGAGGTGCCCAACCCGAGCACGGAACTACGCAACACGAACCGTCACCAGCTGGTGTTCGATTCCAACACCACGTGGAGCTATGTCTTCGAAGAGCAGATCATCAACCGGAGTTTCAATCAGGAGCATCTGACCGAAGATCGAATCGAAGGATTCATGGGTGGAACTTTCGTCAATGATTCGGACTTGGAAAACAACGGCATTGGCATTGGGCCTGTCTGTGACGCGGTGCATTGCAAGATGATCGGCGGTGAACCGGCTTGGCGAGTGGCCACGGTTGATTTCCTCGCGAGTTCGACTCTGGGCTCGACTGAGATCTTTATGGACATCGGCGAGCACGGCGTCTGGCATTTTGACGAAGTCGCCACCGACACGACCGCCCTGTTTGGCGACCCCGCCGACGGCGACCCCGGCGATCGGTACAGCTGGCCGACCATCGAGGTAGATGCACCGCCCGCGGGCTTGCCCGACGCGATTGTGAGTGTCGTCTCGCAGCTCTCCAATGCCGACTTCGACGACAGCGGCTTGGTCGACGGAGGGGACTATCTCATCTGGCAACAAGGCTTGGGTGTTGGCACGACCAACGGCGAAGGCGACGCCAACTACGATGGCGTCGTCGACGACTATGACTTTCAGATCTGGGAGTCGCAGTACGGCACAAGCCCCGTGTCACCGGTGACCGCGGTGCCTGAACCAAGCTGTCTGGCCATTCTGGCAGTATTCTGCGTTATGCAAGTGCTTCCGCACCAGCGACGTCGCTCGTGGCTTCGCTACGGCCATCCTTTGGGCACAGCGCGATGACTATTGCTCCTTTGATGGCGCGTGGATTCTGCGCGGATTCGGGGCCCGCTTTCGCGTACGTGAGCTACGCTTTGGTAGCAAGTCTTTTCGCCACGCTGGCCCCGAGAACCTACTGCGATGTTTCGCAAACTCTTCATTCGGCTGTTTCTGTTGTGCGTTTGCTTCACTGGCATGGTCGTTTTTGCACTGGCGATTGCGGGCTATTTGGCTTTGCAGGAACCGGCCTATTATGCCGATTTGCGGACGAAGGAGTTTTCCAAGAGTGATCAGCTTGCGGTTGAAGTCGCGCTGAAGCAGATAGAATATGAATTCGAACACTGGTGCGAGCGATCGCTAGCCCAACAGCAGATGCAGAGGAGCAAGCCGGAGAACTCGTTGTCCGTCGGAATTGGCGGCTTCGTGAGCGGCTACGATCCCGCGCAAGATACTCACACGATTAAGGTCACTCAGCACCAGATCAATACAGCACTGGCATCCACAAAATCTAGCCGTTCTGGAGATTGGCGAAATCCGAGGATCCGATTTGGCACCGACCGCGTCGAGTTTGCGGTCGAGATTGCCAGCGGTGACTTTCGTTGCGTGTTGTCGGCTGAGTTGAAGCCCTCGGTGATGGCCGACGGACGGCTGCGGCTGGATTTGTTGGCGGCCCACGTGGGACAACTTCCGCTGCCGATCAACACCATCATTCAGTGGTTGCCGCACGACGATGTCTACGCTGACGATGGCATGGAGTTGAATCTCTCCGGCGCGACTCCGCACGTCTGTTGGACGCTACCGATCGGTAACTCGAAGCGTCCTTCGGTGAAGTCGATTCAGTGCCGTAGCGGCGAAGTCGCTATTGAGATGCTGGCTCCTGTGCTACCGATCGAGCAGGCCGCTGCAGAAGATTCTCCCGTGGCATTCAACATTCAGGACCGGCGCCACCCCAAATAGCGGCAATACAATTTGTGAAAGCCTCCGACGGATTGACATCAACTCAGAATATTGTGAAATATTGCTTCGCAAGTGATTTGAGACGAGTGTTTCAATTACAGTTCTGGTGTTGAATAATTCGAAGGACACACGTTTTCTTGCCTACCGAGTTGCCAATACGGCCAGAGGATTCGAGTACAGGCGATTACCGATCTGGCTCGTTGGAAGATCGTCGCGAGGCGGCGATCGATTATCTGCTGGGACGAATCAATTACGAACGCGTAGCGGTGCTGCCCTACGGTCAGCGGCAGCTGAAGCTCGATCGGATGCGGCAGTTGCTCACCCGATTGGGCAATCCTGATGCCGGCATGCCGATCGTCCATGTGGCGGGTACCAAGGGCAAGGGTTCGACCTCAGCGCTGGTCGGCAGCATTCTGCATGCCGCAGGCTACGAAGTGGGGCTGTTCAGTTCGCCGCACTTGGAACGTATTGAAGAACGCTTCGCCATCAATGGCGTGCCGTGCTCCGCGGAAGAGCTAGTGACCCTGGTCGATCAGCTGCGGCCTGTGGTGGCCGCGATGGATCGGGAAGCAGCCGCCCAGTCGGACAGTTCGCTGAGTCCCACGTATTTCGAATTGACGACTGCCGTCGCGCTGATGTATTTCGCGCAGCGCAAAGTCGACGTGGTGGTGCTGGAAGTCGGCTTGGGCGGACGTCTTGATTCGACCAACGTCTGTCAGCCGGCGGTGACGGTGATCAGCAGCATCAGTTTCGATCATACTAAACAGCTGGGCAACACGCTGGGCGAGATCGCCGCCGAGAAGGCGGGAATCATCAAGCCCGGCGTCCCCGTCTTGTGCGGACCGCTGAAGCCAGAGCCGCGAGAAGTGATCGCCGAGATTGCCAAGCAACATGGCTGCCGCATGTTGGAAGCAGGTGCTGATTTCCAGCACACGTACGCCCCACCACGAGAGTTGCAACGGTCGTCTGGCTTGGGCGAGCTCGACTTTGAAAGCACTATCTCGGATCAACAAATAGCACTCAGCGGGTTGCCGCTGCAGCTACTTGGCGAGCACCAGGCGGCCAACGCCGCGCTGGCAGTTGCGGTTTGTCTGGAGCTTCGGCACCAGGGTTGGTCGATTTCCGCGGAGGCGATTCACGAGGGGCTGGCCAGTCTGACTTTGCCTGCACGTGTCGAAGTCATGCGGCGGCAGCCAACGGTGGTGTTGGATGTCGCGCACAATGTCGCCTCGGCGCAGGCGCTGGTCCGTGTGCTCGAAGCGAGCTTCCAGGCGACGGAGCGAGTTCTCTTGCTCGCGGTGAGCAAGGACAAAGACGTGCCTGGGATCGTGCGCAGTCTGCTTCCGTATTTCCAACGGGTGATCGCGACGGAGTATCTGACGAATCCGCGCGCCGTACCGGCTGCTCAGTTAGCGGACATCGTTGCCGAAGAGACTTCGAATCTGGCGCTCGCCCACGCAGACGTAATGATCAGCGATGAGCCAATCGCAGCGTACCACATGGCACGCCAAGTCGCGCGAGAAAGCGAAGAACAGGAGCCGTTGATTTGTGTCACCGGCTCGTTCTTCATTGCGGCTGAGCTGCGTCAGACATTGATCGCAGACGTTTGACCGGGATCAGCCACGTCAGATTGTACTTGCGAGCGTAGTACAGCGCCAGGCAACAACTTAAGTAGGTTAGCATCGTTCGACTCCTTTCGTCGATTTGCCGTGCATGGTTGAGGCAGTGGTTGGGGGGAATGTCTTGTTAGCATCCGTCTAACGTCCCCCCTCGCCCCCTGCTGGTGTTGCCTAGATTTCTTCGTGCTGGGACCAGCGAGGCTCGTCCTGCCACTCCCAGTCGTGGTCGGTACGTGGGCTCGGCGGTTCCAGTTCCGCCAGGCAGCTGTCTGTGCCCGGCGGGATCAGCGAAGTTTGCATGCGCTGCACGCGAACTTCTTCTTGCAGCTTCGACACGAGCCGTGCGATGTAGGGATCGGCCCACGGCAGTAAATCGCTGGGCCGAGTCTCAAGCCCGGAACGTTGCAGGCTGGAATTTGTGAATCGTGGGTTGTTGGTTCTCATGCAGGTATCGTCGGCAGCTGTCACCCGAATAACCGTGCAAAAAATCTTCTTCGCCTTTCGTGGAGCGACCATTGGTGTTCCTTTCCCTCGTTGGGCAAATCTTGCCCGTTGTGATGATATTTCGCGTGGCAGCAAAAGCGGTAGGTTTGTCGAGCGATGACTCTCGGCTCAGCTGATCCGTTTGCGTGGCCCGCCTAGACACAAGAAAAATGAAAAGAGGCCCGTGTTGCCCAAGCCGTACATCCCTTGGCCTTGGAGCTGAACACTGCAGCCTGACTATGCCTGCTCCCCGCAAGCACAGTCCCCCGCGACGACCTCCCCGGTGCGTCGCACGGCATGGTGAGAATGCACTCGCCGTGCCAAACTAGGGTGACCGTGCTAGCATTCGCCGCAAGATCTTGAGAAACAAAGACTTACAGCGAAAGCCGAGAATCGCAGTCCCTCGCGCCGAGCGGGTAGGATTTTCAAACCCCCTGCAACGAATCGCAAAGTTTGAGCATTAGGCAATTCAGGATGGCTGCCCCAGCAAGCCGGAATCGAGCGGAAATGGCTGCAACCGGTGCCGTACTGCGATTTGTAGAACAGGTACACCTGGTACATGACCAGCCATCCATGGTTATCCAACCCGGACCTGTGACCGCGCTGCAGGCCGCCTTGGGAGGTCGCACCTCCGCTGGAACCCGACAGTCAGATATCCAGTCGGTTGGATTCACCGATCGAGCATCTCATCTCGCAGTCGATCGAAAACTAATTAGACCCGGAATTGCAAGAGCCATGAGAATGATGGTCGTGGGTTCTGGCGTCTGACGCGCAAGTGTTGAGGACGACGCGACCAACCCATAGTTTGTTTGCCAGTCAACCAAGTCCGAGGGACTCAGCGGGTTTGGCGACTCGCCACGTTGCCAGAGTAAGAAATCGGTTCCGTCGACATTGCCATCGTTGTTAAAGTCGCCAGGAATTAGAGTGATCGTCGAGAGGGCTGTAATCGCGGTAAGATCAATCGTGTGCGTGCCAATTTGTGTCTGATCAAAAATCGTTATCGAGATCAGTGAAGTATCTAGAAACTCCGCGGGGAGATCAAACCTCACCATATCGATCACTTTCGAATCGCCGGGCTCACGGTACACCTCGGTGGTCGTCGTACCGTTGATGTTGGAGCTGAAGAACAAATCCCATCCACGTACGTCGTTGTCGTCGAATAGTTCTTTTTCGTAGAACGAACCGTCGGCGCCTTCAAATTCCACTCGGGTGAACGAATTGCCGGGCGAACCCCAGCCTACGTTCATCAATGCATAAACCGTCGAAACGCTCTCGATATCGACGTCGATGCTTACGATATTCTCTCCGCTGCCTTCTTCAAAAGCGGAGTATCGGTTGTCACCCTCTGCCGGAATTTCGAATGGCACACCGCCGAGTTCTACATCTCCCTGGGGAAAGTTTGGGTAATTTCCTTGAACGTTAGCATTGTGTGCATGAGAAAAATCAATAGGAGTGAAAACCTGTTGCGTCATCAAGTTCGGCATGTACACACCATCATTCAACGCCGTCAAACTGAACGTGTCCCCGGTGAATCCTGCTGAGAAATTGAAACCGGAAGCAAGATTCTCGATACTGAAGTTTGTTGGCTGCGTGGCAATGCTGCCGTCGACATGCATCAAGTCGAATACGTCGTTCGTAGATGGTGCGAAGCTATCTATGAAGCGAAATACAATCTCACCAGCGAAATCGGCGTCGCCGGCAACGGACAAGTGGTCGTAGGCCATCGGATCGAGCCCGCCGATCTCGAACACGATTTTGCCATCGGTAGACTCCTGATAGTCGCCCAACAGAGAGAGACTTCCCGGCGAAAGCCCTGGATTGATGATACCAGAGTTGAAGACGGTATTAGCCATCAACGACCCACCATCGCCACCTACGGTACCTCCTGTGCGTATATGAACGTCCTGCGCAGATACTGATCCACCAGTGCTGACGTACAGTCCGCCCTTGCCTCCGCTTCCTCCAGAACTGCCGCCTACGTACAGTGAACCACCGACGGAAAGCATGGAGTTCGGATCGGTGACAAATACTTCGCCCATGGCACTGGTGCCTCTGGCAATGCTGACGTCGTTTGATGTTGAGACGAATCCACCGGATTCGATTCTTAGCGCGCCATTTCCGTCGTCACCGACCGTGATTGGGCCTGTGGAGGTCAGTTGGGAGTTCGCGTCTCTTACGGTAACTGTTCCGTCGGAAACACCCTCCCAGCCAATTCGAAGCCCGCCAAAGCCGAATCCCGATGCCACGTTGCTGCCGTTTTCGACAGTCAGTGATCCCGTGCCACGCGACCCCACGAACAGATGTTGGGATACGGTCCATTGTGAATTCGCGCCAGTCACGGTCACGTCGGCAGAATTCCCGGCGGCTGAAGCGATTTCTGCGAAGTTTCCGGTCATCAGCGAGGCACCATCTTCCACTGCGATTTGCCCGCCCGTCATGACCAACCAGCCGTCCGAGGAAACTGAACCCGTGCTGCCACGAACGTTAAGATTCACATTCGAGCCGCCGGAGGCTGCCATGTTCAGGTTTCCATCGGTATGCAGTGCGCCTCCATTCTCGACCGTGACTGTGGCATTTCCACCTTGGCCTAACGAAAAACCGCCGGGCGCGTCCATAAGGCTGCCCGCACCGGTGACGATCACCTCGCCGTGTCCTCCGACGCTCCTACCGATGAAGACTTTCGCGGCGCTGGTGAAGGTCGCACCGTTCTCAACCCTTAAGGTCCCGTTGCCTTTGGAGCCGATTACGAAATCGGAGTGAACGTCCAGCGTGCTTGTCGAACTCGACAGCGTCAGTGTCCCAGTCGAACCAGCATGACGCCCGACGTAGAGGGCGCCGGCGGTTACATGGCTTTGGGAGTTCAACGTCAGCGAGCCATCGCCTTCGTCGCCAACCGTCAGATAGTTTCTCGCATTGAGCGTGCCCGTTCCATCGAGTTCCACTGCTTGGCCATTCGTTCCCGCGCTTCGACCGATGGAAACGCGATCAGCATCGAGCGTCTGGTTGTAGATTTGTAGGGTCGCTTGCCCGGTCGGGCTTGTGCCTAAATCGACCTGCTCGACAGTAATGTTCTGATCCAGCGTCAGGGTTCCGTCGTTGATCACGACGTCGTAGTCTACGCTTGTGTTGTTGGGAATGGTCGGGTTGGTGTCCCACCGTGCCGCGTCGCCCCAAGCGCCAGTCGAGCCATTCCAGGTCGCGGTATCACAGGTAGTGCACTCGCTGAAAAACCAATTCTCGTTGAAGCTAAAATGAACGTCTGCCCCAAGAATGCTGACATGTTTGTCTGAGCCACCAGGTACAGAAAAAGCTGCAAAGGCTCCGCTTGTGAGATCCATGGACATCGTGATGTCCGCTTGGTCGGTGAATCCCGCGTAGATCAGGTTGATCGTGTAGTCGTCCGCCGTTCCTTGGATCTCATCCCAACCAGACATTGCGTAGCGAATGCCGGCGACGTCGTCGTGTCCCAAAGTTCGTTCGGCAGTATCGATTGTACCGCCTTGCTGCATGACCGATTCCGTGTTGGTCCAACCAAAAAGTTGGTCGGCAACGGTTCGATCGGGATTCGCGGAGTAGAGATCGCCCGCGGGCAGATCGGCCAAATTTACACTGTAAGTCGTGGAATCAACTACCGGATCGATGGAAAAAGGATCGTTATTGGACTTGCGAAACCAGTTGAGATTACCATCGTCCCCGCGCACGTCGTCCGCGGAGCCCACGATGCCGTCGACGCCCGGGTTTGCGTCAAACACATTGTTTGCACCGTCTGTCGCCTGCGTGTAGTCGCTGCCAGAGAGAAAAGAGTCTCCCAGGTTGGGATGTCCTAGACCTAGCGCGTGCCCTAGTTCATGAAGTGCAACGGTCTCAAAATCCAGCTTGCCGGCGGGAATGTTATTGTTTGTGCCAAAGAGCAAGTTGTTGTGAGTCGGCACAAGGTCCATCCACGTCTGCAACGCATTGAGAGTCGAGATTTCCATCTCGTCAGCGAATTGGAACGCATTGTCAATTCCAACAGAGATGTTCAACACACCACCTGTACCGTCGTAACCTACAGGGTGAGTGACTCGATCTAGCCGAGTGCTTTCGCCAGCGGTGACGAAGGTAAAGGCGACTGCATCACTGCTTACCCCAAGTAGGCTGAACCACGACGCCACCGCCAAGATTTGACAGGCGCTGCAAGTGAATATCCCTTTGACTTTCGTGATCATGAGACAAGCCTCGTCTGAAGAGTTTCATGAGACCAAGGACCATATACGGGTCTAACTGGGACACCTGGATGCAGTCAGACTTGAAAGCAAGAACGAGAGAACTACGGCGATTAGCTAGGCCTTGCGGCAAGCCCCAAGATAGTAGTCGTACTACGTGAATTCAAGCAGTTGGCACGAGAGATCAGCGCGTGTTACTACTGGCTCTGGCGTAGAGCACTGCGCATTCTTGAAAAAACCAGCATTCTGTAGGCCATTTGGCCGCAGGAGACCGTTACGAAGCTCCGAGAGTCGATGGGTGTTCTCTTCGGCTGTTGGTGGGTTGTACGACCCGTTTTAGCGCTGCATTCGAAGGGCTCTTGTCGGGGATGCTCAAGCAGACGCATGTACGAGAAACTGGAGTGGGCGATTTTTTGCGGACGCTTGGCCTTCATTTCTGCGGTGGAGCATCGATTTGATTTGCCGCGCGATAGAGTCCTAATCCCAGCATGAGGACCAAGGCAGCGATCACTGTGCTAACAAACGGGCCATTCGCCAACAGTCGTTTCCACAGTGGCTCGACCGGCTCGGGAGCAACGTCCAACTCCTCTGCGTCTCCAAGTGTGCCTGCTGCTGGGAGAAAACCTTCGCTTAGTGACGCCCGGATCGCCATTGTGTCGTAACGTGGCGCTTCGATGTTGGCGTTAGCGTAGTCCAGTCGATACGACTCTTGCGGCTTGGCAATGAACACGGCCTGGTAACCAGGGCCGATGCCCACGACTCCACCCACAGGCAGTGGCGAGCTGTCAGCATTCTCAATCACCAGGCGATATTTGCCGGCCCGGGTCTCACTGAAGTCGATAGCCAATTGGTCTTCTTGCAGGGTCCGGAAGTCGATGCTCTTCAACTGAGCAGTACCGATGCGACGCCAGTTGTTCTCGGGATCGGTCGAGCCACCGCGAGCTGGCTCTCGCCAAACCTCGACTCGCGCCGACCGACTGAAGTTGCGGGCCGGCGTTTCCAACCGCATGCCGGTCAGCGGTTCCCGCTGCGCGGAAATGACAACGTACGTTTCCTGCTTCTTGCTGTCGGTTTCAACCTGCTCGACCGTCAGTCCATACTCAACCTTCAGATCGGCAGGCACGTCACGCTGGAACTCGTCGTTCCACAAGTCAATGCGGTCGATCCTGAATGGTTGGCGATTGACGGTGATCCGCTCCGATCGCTTGGTCTCCTCTTCACCTTGGAAGTTACGGGTTAGTTCCATCAACTGTGACTGTTGTTCTAAAGTGACTTCGTCGATTGTAATCTGGTAGTAACGCGGAACTTCCGGTAGCTGCGTCTCGGCATCCGCAGGAAGCAGTAGCTCCGTATCGCGAACCGGCATGAACTGTGAATAGTCGAAGACCAGGTCTTCGCTCAGTAAAACCCAATCGGCATTGTCGAGTGATGCCGCCAACCGGACGCGATGCTGAAAGTTCTTTAGCGGTGTGCTCAACCTTAGTGCAAGCGGCCAATCGGGGTACTTTTCAGTGTCGATCTCGAGCGTAATCTCCAGAGCATTGTTTCCTACTGTCTTGAGTTTAATGTTGTTAGCTGGCCATGAACGCTTTTCAACGACCGTACGTTTTCCGCGGGCGTGACGGACGATAAACTCCACCTCTTGTCCCTCGCCACCTCGCAGACGGATGTCTTGATATTGAGGTTGGGTGGCTGAATAGACGTCCGTGTCGAAAGTGACTGCCACCAATTCTTCGCTTGTTAACTCTGGTAAGGCGATTGGCTTCGACCATTGCAAACGATTTTGCGTTGCCCCCGCTAAGGATTGAACAGAGCACGTCGACCAGATTATCGCCAAAAGACATTGCACAACGAGTGTCATAGGAATCCGTGAAATCAAGATGGTCATTTGATTCCTTCCTTCGCATCTCCGCTTGGCTTCGACACGCCAGCAGCAAAAGTATCCTGGTACTTCAAGTAGGTAAACGAGCCCGCCATGAGCAGGATTCCCAACACAACAAAGGCCACAATCCGCCATAACTGATCGAGTTGGGCCAGATCGACGAAGAACACCTTGCACGAGACGATCGCGAAGAGCAGCAGGCCTAGATACCTCAGCGGACTGAGTTGCTGAGTGATGCCGCGGACAATGAGCACTAAGGCAAACAAAGCCCAGAGAATCGAGACTCCCCCCGCTCTCAAGCCTGGATAGAACGAATGCAAGTAACTGTTCACCTCGAGGGTGAGATAGACAAACAACATTGCTAACGATGCGAAACCGAGATTCTGTCGAATCTGCTGCGAATGTTCTTTGCTAGCTATTAGCGAATAAGCTCCACCGAAGAAGCCGACGATGGCTCCAAAATCAATCAGCCGCATGAAGGCATCGCGAATTGAGTAGTCACCTGCATAAATGAACTCGTCATTTACTCCCCATGACGGTAGATCCAAGAAGATGAGTTTGGCCACAATGCAAGCGGAAGCGATTGCCAGCAACTTCAAGATGACGCTGCTTGAAGTACGCACGTATTGCCAGAGCAGCAGACCGGCCGCACCGACCCACAACATAGTGAGCGCGGGCCAACGTGCCGGAGCATAGAAAAAGCTCACTGTGCGATTGATCTCCAAATGTAAGTATAAGAACGCCGTCGCGACGGCTGCCCAGACGAATCCTTGCAGTGCGAGTGATTGGGAAAGGCCGACTTGAAAGTCGTTTGCTGAGCCGAATGTCATCGGCTTGTCAGCTCCATCCGGCCCTGTATCAGATCGTGCTACGTCCGGCTGGGCGACCATGTGGTAGGCAATAGCAAAAGAGGCGATAGGAACACCAAAAGCCAACAACCGCTCCGCCAGCACCTTCAGATAGCTACTCGTCGTCAGCTGAGCGAGGTCGCCCGAGAACTGTCTCGCTAGATCGAACAAACAGAAGCGTAATAGCACAATTCCGAAGAGCAACAATGCCACTTGACGAACAAAGTTGCTGTTAAGCTTGCCTGCGACCCACAACAAAACAACCGCCTGGAGTGACCAGCTGGCTGTGATCCACTGTCGCGATAGCACGATGGGCATCGTCACCGCCAGGAAAAAAGTGGCGAGACCGACGAACGAAACCAACAACTCACGATCGACCAGTTTGGTACGAAGGAAGTAATAAATATGGGCGATATAGAAACCGGTCAGTCCCAAAGAAAGAGCCGCAACCCATGTGCGACCGAAGGCGTTATCAACCATGTTGAAACCCACAGCGAAGAAGACGCCGGCGTTGACGAACATGGCGATCAAGTCCAGCAAGTTCGATTTTTCTTGGCGAACCAACTTGTAAAGGAAGGTCATAGTGGAAAAGAGCACGAAGAATGCCACCAGAAACGGAAAGACCTCCCAGAAGTATTGCACCTGGTACGCCCGCATCGACGTAAAGAACAGCGCGAATGTGCCAATGAAACTGAGGTAATTCACCAGCGGCCAGTTCTTCCAGTAACAGATTCCCAGCACGCCGATGCCAAGAAACAGGAGGTAGCCATAGAGACCGAGGAAGTTGACTGCTTCTGATGGGATCAGTACCGGCGTGAGATAACCGCCGATAATGCCTAGTACTGCCACCAGCATCGAATCAAACCGCACCGCAATACCGCCAGCTAAGACTGTGATGGTCGCCATCAGCCCAAAGCCTGCGGTCGTGTCGATGAGGTGATAGAAATTAGCAGCCGCAAAGACGCTAAAGTAGAGCAGTGCCAAGCCGGCTCCCAATAACCCCTGCCCGAGTAGATGGTATTTCTTACCTAGAATTCGCGTCCCGGCGATCATCAGTAACAGGCCGGAAACCGCGGCAATGGCTACTCGCCCCAAAGGTCCGATGAACTCTCGTTCGATGGAATAGTTCAAGAAGAAGCCGCCACCCACGACCAACACCAGCACGCCAAGCCGCAGCAACCATTGGCTCGCCACGGCATACTCCATGGTTACCCCTTCGGGAATGTGCTCTTCGCCCACAATGATCCAGTTCCAGATTTTGCGCAACGTCTCCTTGGCAGCGATCTCAAAACGACCCGGCTCGCGCGGAGCCGATGGCGTCGATACGGGGGCGGCAAACGGAGAACTGTCTGCGGGCTGCACCGGTGCACTATGCAGAGTGTCCGGACCTATCGGTTCCGGTTGCGCTGCCTGCGAAGCTACCCCAGTCCCAGCAGGCGTGGGTGGGACGGGTAATTCAGTAAACTCTAACTCTACGTACTCCGTGGTCTCGGTGGTCTCGGGCTTACCCCGAGGTTCTTCCGGAGCTGCTTTCGGCGCTTCGGTGACGGAAGGTTCTTTTCCGGCTACTGCTTGTACCTTGCGCTCCAGGTTGCGTATTAAGGTGCGTAGGGATGCGAACTCTTCAATTTGGTCTCGTTCGATACGCCGCGCTGCTAGGTAGTTAAGAATCGGCACGACCAACACGATCGCTGCCGCAGCGAGTCCCAGCAGAAAAACGAATAGCTCGTCCAAGAATAGCCTCCCCCAGGCTGCTAGGTGGTTTACTATCTCTACCTTTCTTATTATCGCACCTACAGTAGCGCCAGCCAAGCACGCGAGGACTCCAACAGCGGGTATTCTTGGATTCTCTCGGTAGACTTATTCGGGTCGTACGACCATTTATTGGATGGGCAGAGGGCAACCGACTTTACAATGCTGCAACTGCGGTCTGTCAATCCAACCGACCGAGTTTTCCACAGTTTGGTGCGAGATAGACAGAAGGGCGAAAAACTGAATGGAAGTGCATCGTAGCGCCGAAACCGTATGACGCGAATGGATTTAGGGAAATGCTTGTGTTGATACCGCCCCAGACTTAAAATTCGGGCTCCAAATGGCTCCGGTGTCTGGCTGAGGTGATTAGGTGCGTTCGGACCCAATGCTCGAATTCGTCGACTGCCTTGATAGATGACCCCTTTGAACGCCAGAGCCACGCTACGAAGACCGTCCTGAGGTTCAATCGGTCTGTCTACCTAACTGTTTCACGACGCACCGCACGGTTGGGACACCGCGAACAGCCGCATTTCTTGCTCCCGCATCTACTTTCCATTAAGCTACCTAACTCCGAGATTCACCCCGCTTGAGGCAACCGATGATCCGTTCGCTCCGTAAACCGCGGCTCCAACTTGTTTTGGTAGTTGCGCTCTCCTGTTGTACGAATGCTTCGCTGCAAGCAGATTTGGTGCTCACGGGCGCGGAACACACTGGAGGGAGCAGCTTTCCGGACGGTTCGACCAGCGAATCCCGCGGTTATCGATTTCGACCCGAAGTCGACATCATCGTCACCGGCCTAGGATTGTTCGACGTCTACGACGACGGAATTCCGGGTGCCAACGGTTACAACGTCCGCCTCTGGGACGATTCCGGTAGTCAGATTGCGATCGCAAATGTTCCGTCAGGCACGGGTGCGCCTCTAGTGGACGGATTCAGGACTGTGCCCCTAGCATCAACCGTGAACTTGGCTGCTGGGACAATCTACACGGTCAGTGCCGACTTTGGCGACAATCTTGTGGCAGGGGAATTCCTCATTGGGCCGATCGAACTGACGGTGAACCCCAACATCACGATCATGAACAATTCTAGCGATGTTCCGAGTAGCTTAGATGGCGATTGGCTCTTGTTCGGAGCAAGTGGCGTGCTTCCAACGACTGCACTCAGCTTTGAGCACCTAGGACCGAATGTGGTCTTCACAGTGGTGCCTGAGCCCAGCAGTTTTCTGTTTCTAGGCCTCGCCGCCTGTGTCGGCATCGGGTATCGGGGGAAGAAGGAGTGATCTCGGGTCTGACCCTTAAAGAGTTTATACCAGCCATCCCTCGATCACGCCCCTCGGTGAGAGCAGCGACTTCTGCTCGCGACGACTAACGGAGCGCGATCCCTTTCCTGAAAGTCTAAGACGCTGAAGGCACTGATTCTCGCTGTGATCTATTGGCTGGTTGCCGATTCCAACGATCACCGTCTCGCGTGGTGAATCAAGACCAGAGGCATGGTCGCCATTGCAGCAAGGTCAATCCACCCACAGAGAGCAACAGCAATACGCACGGCTCAGGTATCGCACTATCATTCACAGAGGCTGACACGCCTGAGCCATAATTGTTAACCCAGTGGGACAAGTCGGTGGAACTGAGTGGGAAAGGCGATTCGCCCTTTTGCCAGCGCAGAAAATCTCCTCCATCGACGGACCCTCCACGATCGAAATCGCCAGGCATTGTACTTGAGATATCGTCAAGGGTAATTAGCATCGTCAACTCACGGTCCAGTTGATCGACGCCTTCAGCCAGTAAAGTTCTCCCGTCGGCGGACACATCGATGATTCCCGTCACTTCTCCGTCTTCAAGGGAGAAGTCGTGAACTTGCTCCAGAAAATCGGCTGGTTGCATCATGCCGTCATGCGGAGTCCACACAAACGGCAGATACTGTGAATCGAAGACTGTGATTAGACCGCTAACAAGCCGAATCGATATTCCGCTTGAACCCACGACAATTGAGCCATCATCCGACGTAGCGAATGCACGACTGTTGTCGAGTGATACGTTTGGATTATTCGCTGAGTATCCGAATGCCTCGAATGGAAGCCAACCAAGTCCTCGGGTTCCATTAACTTCATCCCATAGAAAGGCCTGGTCAGGTTGTTGGAATCCGGACTTGCCATGCCCTACAATCTTCGTGCCGTCAGGAGACACGCCATTTGCATGACTCCCGTCCGCGGTCACAGGTGAGCTGTCCAACGGAACCATCCCCGTGGATTCCGTCCAACGAAATGCACTACCGCTGCTTACGCCAACGATGACTGATCCGTCACTGGAGACGTCACTTGGAGAGCTCCGCTTGAGATTACTGCCCGAGACTCCAAGGTGCCCCAATCGTTCCAGAACTTCCCCTTCGTTCGACCAACGCACAGCTTCATAGTCGTCATCCGTGAAATAGCTTAAGCCAACAATTGCAGTCCCATCAGCCGATATTCCACGCACGCGCGACTCATTTGGCCCGCCTTCCAAACCTTCCAGTTCTCGATGCCCGTTGGTTGCATCCCACCGAACTACGACTTCTTCGTCAACTCGAGTGCCACCACTAGGCAGTTCTTCACCAATCCAAGCGTTTCCAGCCACGACGCTACCGTCCGCAGATACGAAGCCCGCATGAGGTGGACGTACGTAACCCCCTATTTCCGGAAGCGCGATATCCACAAACCCCGTTTCACTCGACCAAATTCTGCCCGGACCGTAAACAGACTGCCCATCAGGGGAAATGCTATCAAAGCTCAGATGCTGACCTGGGTCGCCAATAAACTCGACGGATACCCCACGCGCTGAACCGACACACGAAAGTGCAAAAAACCAGACTAAGGCAGCCTTGAGAACGACACACCTACAACCCTCAGGTTCAGAAGAGAAGGTATCGGTATACTGGTAATCTCGCAGTGCCAAACAGATAGCCTCGGAGTTTACTGGTGCTTTTATACCTTTAGATATATGTTATCAAACTCTTGAGGGTTTTGCTACCTATCATTATGAGGCACGGCGCGAACAGTTGAATGCAGGGTGTCCTGTAGGCACAAACTGCTACTGGCTATCCACTCTCGGTGTGAGCCTCCTCAGTTAAACTGGCCAAGAAAAGGGCACGACTCTTCGTGCCGTCGCTGAGAATACCCGACCGCAATTGCAGTTTGTTGAAGTCGGTTGGATTTGCCGACTGCACTAACCGAGAGGCATTAATGTGCGTCGTAGTCTGACGCTACTACGATTTAGCTATTCGCAGTACCTAATGATCTGTTGTCCACTCTGCAATCGATACCGGAGTCCTAGAAGCCAAGTTGAGGCGGCTGAAAGCAAGCAAAAGGTTCCAGGTTCTGGAATTCTGATTGTCGCTCTCCAACCTTCTTGTTGTCCGCTAGGGTTGAGCCCGTACCCGACTACAACAGTTCCGTCGTCTGATATAGCAGTCGCTCGCGATAGTTGCCACCCACTCATGTCGATTCCTGAGTCCGTCAGAATCTCCTGCACACTACGAATGCCATTTGCTTTGTCCCAGACAAACGCTTCTTCGCCACGCGAAGTGCTGCCCACGCCAACAACTACCGATCCCGAACCCGAGACTGCGAGAGCTTCCGAATCGAACGAACCGCCAGGTAAATCTCCAAGTCCTACCATTCCCTCGTCGATTGTCCAAAGGAAAGCTTCAAAGCCATTGGAAGAATTAGAGCGTCCTACAACCACTGAACCAGAATTCGAGACGCCGCTGGCTAGTGAGTAGTATCTGCCTTCGGGGAGATCGCCAAGTCCCCTCATGCCAGTATCATAACTCCATCGAAAAGCCTCAGGTCCGAATGCACCCAAACTAAATCCCACTACTACAGAACCATCATCCGACATCCCAAACGCTGTTGACGTAAACCCACCACGCGGCAAATCGCCTAGACCGATGGTCTCATTATTGTTAGCAGTCCATCGGAATGCTTGGCCTGAAGCATGTCCGCGCCCACTTGTTCCGGCAACCACTGAACCATCATCGGACACGGCCCATGCATAGGACCTTTCATACGCCGGCAGTACACCCAGGCCAACCATACCTTCGCTCGAAGTCCATCGGAATGCCTCGCGACCGTCCGCACTATTTCCTCGTCCCACTATTGTTAACCCATCACCAGAAACACCATACGCATTTGAGGAAAGAATACCGCCTGGCAAGTCTCCCAAGCCAACCATACCTTCGTTCAGAGTCCATCGAAAAGCTTCGTCGCCGGAACCGTTGTGACTAGTTCCTACAACCACTGACCCGTCATCTGAAACGCCCGCAGCCGAGGACCACGGATTTTCGCTGGGAAGATTCCCTAGTGACAAGAAAGAGATGGTAGGGGTTGCGGCAGCCAATAATTGGCTTGTGTAGGCTAAGTAGATCACAATGTAGGTCGTGCACTTGATCATGAGTGAACAGCCTATTCATAGTAGCTTGCGAGGAAACCACCTAATTCGTACTCTAAGTTTCCCGGCAGAACTTGGGGCGTTATCTAATTTCACATACCATCATAGCTGAACCGTCAAACCGCGCTCAAGCATCTAGGCTTCATGGCGTTCGCACTCTTCGAGCGTTATCCAACTGGTCAGTGTGTCCAATCGATTGGAATTATACCAGTTCGTTTCAGCGGAGGAGCAAAACTCCTCGGGTAGAATCGTCGCCCAAAGCCCGCTGGCACAAGTGCCGTGGGTAAGAACGCCCGACAGCTCGAATGGCATGTCTCTCACGGCGGCAGCGCACGTCAGTGTGGTTTGCGACTAGTAGCCGTAATGTGCTGCCGCATGGAGTTGGGCCTGCTCGTCGATGGTGAGACCTTCGATCTTCTCGGGATCAAAAGAGTGGTCTCGCGTTAGATGCGTCCAGAAGGTCATCCCACTCACGCCCGCTTCGGGTACATCGATCGTCTTCAGCCAGATGCGCAGCTCATCTGCGTGCAGACTCCTCAGCCATTTGCTTGGCGGTCGCCCGTGGCGCGCTCTGCGCGCTGGGTCAGCTTGCCCTTGTCCGTGCTGATGATTTGTTTCCTGGCTTGCACCGGGTGCTGTTGTGCGGCCTGTTACCCAAACCTCTTCGGGTACGAGGCTAGGATCAAGGTAACCGCTTCCGCCGACCAACGGCTTGCCTGTCTTTTTGTTGATCGGGGTGGTGATTCCAGTCAAAGTCCATTGGTCGTCGATCCAGGTCTCTCGACGGTACCACCACCACGTCCTATTGCTTGCCACAGCCCAGTGCTCCGGCCGCACTTGCGGCGAAGCCCCGGTAGGATCTTTCGCACTGCCGGTGATGACGGCCGCAATATCGTCCAGGCCCTGAACACGCAGTTGTTCAGCAAGACTGAAGAGCCCGAAGCCAAGCCAAAATGCAAACCGCCGACGAGTCATTCTGAGTCCGAAGTGGTCGTGTCGAAGGTAAACTCGATCTTCCATCAGGCTGAAGGCTGCGCTTGCCGAACAAACAGCGTGACGTCGAATGCTCAGCACGTGAGTGATGGAGATTCACAGCGCGAACACGGTTTGCGACGCGTCTAAGCGTAGATGAAACCTTCAAAAAGATAGGCCACTCCATGTGCACATCAAAAATCAAGCTTCCCGATAAAGCCGTTACAACCAACCTGATTGTTCCACAGACAATCGCTCGAACAGGACTCACCCATACGATCGGTCAGAGGGTGCAGTCGAGAAGCTCCGCTTGTTCAACTTGGCAGACCGCAGTCCACGTGGCGGCGGCCATCGTTTACTTGGCAACGCAAGCCGCGGCGGATTGAGCGCCCGCAAATCCCCAACACCTCCGTGATGCATTGGGCGGAAGTTCGCTTGGTGGCTCTGGGGTGGCCAAAAGTTGTAGCTGAACTTGGGGCGCGCTAACCGCTATACTTGAGTCGGCTCGAAGCTGCGCCGATGGGGCTCTGATAATCCCGCATCTGTGTTTTCACGAATCCCGCGGAGGTTTTGCTTGGCAGAACTAGGTCGTTGCGCGCAGGTGGACTTTTCGTAAGTCATTGAGATAAAAGCACTAATGACATTCCTGCCGTGGGCGCGAGCCGGAGTTTTGCTCGACGAAAAACTGGTCGCCCCGTTGTGCAGAACTCAGAAACCGCGACCGACGGGGGAATCAAGCGCGATGCCGCGGGCGAGACTCGGACTCATTCGGTCGGTTGGCTCAGACCGTAGAACACCCGGCAGATCAAACCCAGCAGCATGACGATCGCCAACGAGTGATCCAGCAGCATGCCCAGACTGGCTGACGAGCCGACGTCGAGCACCATGTTCGACTGGGCCACGATGGCCAGGCAAACTAGCACGCCGTAGACGGCGAGATTCACTAGCACCAGAGAGTCCTGGCGGACGGTACGCGGTTGCGACTGAATCGTCAGGATGGCGCCGCGTCCGATCAGCGCGATCGCGGTTACCGAAGGCAGACTTGGCCAAAACTGAGCCGCGGTGATCAGCAGCACGCCGACGACGATCAGCAGAGGACCGTTTCGCCAACACGTTGGCAGCGCAAGGTCTTGGTGCTCGAGACGACGCCCAGCCATATCCACAACCAGAAAAGGAGAGAAGAGATGCTACTCTTCCATTCTGATTAGCCAGAAATGGCGTGTCCAGCGAATTAGGCGGCTTTCGACTCAGCCACCCACCGAACCGGGCGAAACTTCATCGGAATTTCCGTCTGGGGAAGTTGTACGCTTCGGCTCCGCGTCGGTACCAGGCACGATTTTTGGGCTCGGCGAATTATCATTGACGATTTGGGCCAGCTCCTCGGAATCGATGACCTCGCGAACCATCAGTTCCTTGGTCAGCGCTTCGAGCGTGTCGCGCCGTTCGCGTAAGATATGGCGAGTGCGTTCCAGCGCTTCGTCGATGATGCGTTTCACTTCCTCATCGATCTCGCGGGCCGTTTGTTCGCTGTGCATCTGAGGACCATACTCAGTGCCCAGGAATTGGTTGCGATTACTCTCGCGAAACTTGATGCGGCCCATATTGCTCATGCCGTAGTCCATCACCATGCTGCGAGCGATTTCCGTGGCGTGTTCCAAGTCGCTCGTTGCGCCGTTGCCAATATCGGAATCGTAGATAATCTCCTCGGCGACGGTCCCGCCCAGCGCGACCTGAATCTGCGACTCGAGTTGATCACGCGTCCACATGAAGCGGTCGTGCTCGGGTCGACGGAGCACGTAGCCAAGCGTGCCAATGCCCCGCGGAATGATCGACACTTTGTGAACCGGGTCCGAGTTGGGTAGCGAATAGGCAACCAGAGCGTGACCACTCTCGTGGTAGGCGACCCGTATCTTTTCTTCCTCCTGCATGATGCGGCTCTTCTTTTCGAGGCCGACCGAGACGCGCTCCACTGCTTCGTTGAACTCCTCCATGCCGACCGCTTTCTTGCCGTTGCGAGCGGCAAGTAAAGCGGACTCGTTGACGATATTCGCCAGGTCGGCACCGACGAAACCACTGGTGATCGCGGCGATTCGCTTGACGTCGACGTCCTCGCCAACGCGAATGTTCTGCAGATGCACTTGCAGGATTTCCTCACGGCCACCGATGTCGGGTCGATCGACCAGTACGTTGCGGTCGAACCGACCAGGTCGGAGCAACGCGGGGTCGAGCGTTTCGGGACGGTTGGTGGCGGCCATCACGATCACACCGCTGTTGGTGCCAAACCCATCCATCTCGACCAGCAACGCGTTGAGCGTCTGTTCGCGTTCGTCATGTCCACCGATTTGGCCGCTGCCACGGGTCTTGCCGAGAGCATCCAACTCGTCGATGAAAATGATGCATGGGGCACGCTGTTCAGCCTGTTGGAACATATCGCGCACGCGTGCCGCACCGACGCCGACGAACATCTCGACGAAGTCGGAACCACTGAGGCTGAAGAATGGCACTCCCGCCTCGCCGGCAACGGCCTTTGCGAGCAAAGTCTTGCCAGTACCCGGGGGGCCGATTAGCAGGACGCCGCGAGGAATCCGTCCACCGAGCCGTTGGTAGCGATCCGGGTTCTTGAGGAAATCAACGACTTCGCGGAGTTCGTCGACGGCCTCGTCGACTCCTGCTACGTCGTCGAAGGTCTGCTCGATTTCTTCTTGAGCGTAAAGCTTCGCGCGGCTGCGGCCGAAGGCCATCGGTGAGCCGGCACCGCCCATCCGACGGAGCATCACGACCATCAGCAGCAACAACATGCCGATCATCAACAGCATGGGCAAAGCGTTCAGCAGCGGGCTGGGCGGCAACGCGTAGTCCCAACCCTCGATGTTGTTCTCGGCGAGTAGATCCGCTAGGCGTGACTCCTCGGCATTGCGGGCGGTGCGGAAGGTGCGTGTCGTGGGGTCGCCAAACTTGAGATCGGCGGGATTCTCCTCATCGACCGATTCGACACGCTGGCCGAGTTCTGCCACGCGTTTATCGACGCTGCCGGTGACTTCCGTCGTTCCGATCTTGATGTTGGTCGGATTGCTGAGCCGCACCATCACGGGCTGCTTGCCGCTCTTGTCGACGACGTCAACGTACTTCGGTGTCTCTGGATCGTTATTTGGGTTGCTGGCAATAATCAGCCGCTCAAGATCACTCCACGCGATCTCCTCTTGCAAGCCGCCACTCCAGACCGTGCCCAGTAGCAGCAGGACGGTCATGAGGCCGAGGACATACCAGATGAGGTTGCTGCCCTGGGAGCTGGGCTTCTTGTCAGAGGAGCCATTCGATCGATTATCTTGCTCTTCCATTGCTTCTCCAATGTCCTCTGACTGGTGCCGCCCACACAGTCTAAAACTGTAGTTATTTGCACATCTTCACCCATCGTAAGGTAGCTTCTTTGAAAAGACAACGAAAGCTACCCAGCTCGCCCAGCCAGATTGGTGCTGGGTTGCCGGTAATATGGGTAGACCCTAGAATAATCGCTCCTGCTACTGCCCCTCACAATCGCTACGACCACATCTACCATTACCTACGTATCTCACAGCGAGCAGGTGCGACCAGATTGTGAGTGCCCCAGGCCATGCCGGGCCAGCGAACCGCTATGAAGCATTCTCCCAAACAGGTCGCGGTGCTGGGTTCGACGGGAAGCATCGGTACGAGTGCCTTGGAAGTTGTTGGCGCCAGCGAAGGTCGCCTTTGCATAGCAGCTCTAACGGCACATACGCGACTCGATCAGCTCGTCGAGCAGGCGCAGCTGCATCTGCCGCGGTGGGTGGTGGCGACCGACTTGCGGGCGGCGGCCGAGCACGATTGGTCCGACTTGCCGGCCGACACCAAACTGCTGACCGGCGCTGAGTCGCTCAACGAGATCGCAGCCGATCCCGATATCGACATTGTGCTAGCTGCCATCGTTGGCAGCGCTGGCCTGGAAAGCACCTGGACTGCCCTGCAGCATGGCAAGACGGTAGCACTGGCCAACAAAGAGACTCTCGTGACCGCCGGGCCGCTGGTGACTCGACTTGCGGAAGAGCGCAAGGCCCAGCTGCTTCCGGTCGACAGCGAGCACAGCGCGATTTTTCAAGCATTGCAAACTGGGAAGCCCGACGAGGTCGAACGGTTGGTGCTGACCGCCAGCGGCGGTCCGTTTCTGGGCTACTCTGCAAATCAACTTGAGCAAGTGACCATTGCCGAGGCACTTGAGCATCCGATCTGGAACATGGGGCCTAAAATCACCGTCGATTCCGCCACGATGATGAACAAGGCGTTGGAAGTCATCGAGGCCCGTTGGCTGT
Organism: Bythopirellula sp.; assembly: GCA_965228965.1. Classification (GTDB taxonomy): domain Bacteria; phylum Planctomycetota; class Planctomycetia; order Pirellulales; family Lacipirellulaceae; genus Bythopirellula. Next base: position 709,057 of record OZ245849.1, on the reverse strand, counting down.
TCGGTGTCGAGGCCGAGCAAATTAACGTGACGATTCACCCCCAGTCGATCGTCCACTCGATGGTTGAGTTCGTTGATGGCTCGATCGTGGCTCAGCTCAGCCCGCCAGACATGCGTTTGCCGATCCAGTATGCACTTTACTATCCACAGCGGCTGCCGGGCTTGACCAGGCGATTTGATTGGACCGAGGCCTTTCGTCTCGAATTCGAGCCGCCCGACCCCGATCAATTTCCCGCCCTGCAACTAGGCCACCAGTGTGCCCAGGCAGGGGGCAGTAGCGGCGCCGTGCTAAACGCGGCCAACGAAGCTGCAGTTGGGTCATTCTTGGCTGGTGAGCTACACTTTACCGAAATCGTTCCGGCCTGTCGGAGCGTGCTGGAGTCGCACAATTTCGACCCCAATCCCACACTATCCCAGTTGGCAGAATTTGACCACTGGGCCCGCGAGGAGGTAACACGTTGGGTATGTGCTTGATCGCTCTCACTCCGTCCTGGCAAATGCTCATCGTCAGCCTGCAGGTGGCGCTGGGACTGGGTGCTGTGATATTTGTCCATGAGCTTGGTCACTTTGCCGTCGCGAAGATGTGCGGCGTCAAGTGTGAGAAGTTCTTCGTCGGCTTCGATGTGGGTGGCTACAAGATCAGTCGCAAATGGGGCGAGACGGAGTACGGCATCGGCATCCTGCCGCTAGGCGGTTATGTCAAGATGCTCGGCCAAGACGACAACCCAGCCAACATTGCCGAGCAAGTCCGCGAGTCGGAAGTCGATGAAGGCAGCGGCATTGAGACCAAAGAAATTACCGGACCCGATGGAACCAAGTTCCAGGTCGACAAGCGCAGCTACTTGGCGAAGTCCGTGCCGCAGCGGATGGCGATCATTTCCGCGGGCGTGATCATGAACGTGATCTTCGCCGTGATCTTTGCCACGATCGCTTTCGGCCTCGGCGTGCCGATCGTGCCCAGCATCGTAGCCCACGTCTCGCCCGGATCGGCCGCTTATCAGGCCGACATTCGACCAGGGGATGAAATCGTCGCGATCGGCGAGAAAGAGAATCCGTCTTTCAGCGACCTGATGCAAAACGTGACGTTGGGCGATCTTGAGAACGGCATCGACTTCAAGGTGAAGCGAGCTGCGACCGGAGAAGTCGAGGACATTAACCTCAAGCCACGCCAAGGTTCGGGCCGTCTGGCGAAGGTCGGCATTGCACCTCCGCGAACGTTGCGCATGCCCAAGGAAGATCCGGTGCGCGAAGGCAGCGCCGCTGCGACCGTCAAATTTGAGGGCGGGGATGAAATTATCGCGGTCAACGGCGATCCGGTGTCCGACTATCGAGAGTGGCAGGCGAAGCTCATCGAGAACATTGACCAGCCGGTGGAACTGACTGTCCGCCGCGGCGGCAAGCCGCCCAAGGGCGATATCTTCGGGCCACGCGAAGGCGGTGAGACTGTTACCGTGACTGTCCCTGCCCAGAAAAAGTATCGCGTCGGGTTGGCGATGGAAATGGGCAAGATCGCTGCAGTGCAGAAGAATTCGCCAGCCGCGTCGAAGGGCCTGCAGCCCGGCGACTTCATCGACAAGATCAGCTATGCCGACGATTCACCGACCAATCCGGCGATCGAAGACGAAGTGTTCGGCGATCCGATCTCGCTGCCGCTGAGGTTACAGGAATTGGCCGACGAAAATCGTAGTATTCTGCTTTCGGTGCGGCGCGCCTCGTCCGGCACCGATGGGCAACAGCCTAGCGAAGAGATCGAAGTCCCGCTTCGCAAAGTGACCTGGGAAGAGCCCGCCATCGGCAATGCAGACCCATTGTCGGCGCCCGCGATTGGTCTCGCTTATCACGTGCTCAACCGCGTGCGCTCCGTCGTGCCGAACAGCCCAGCGGCGAAAGCGGGCCTGCAGGTTGGCGATGTCATCACTCAAGCTCAATTCAAGTTCGCGGACCCCGATCGCGACCCGTCCGATGTGTTCGAGTTCGAGGCAGATGGCAAACTGCGGTGGCCAGCGTTCCTCGAACGGATTCAAGTACTGCCCGTTGACACCCAGATCAAACTTACCTACCAGCGTGACGGCGAGTCCAAGTCAGTAACACTTTCGCCCGAGCTCGCGGATGACGAGTATGCCGTCTCACGAGGGTTTTACTTCATGCCTGTGCAACGGATTGTCAAGGCACAATCGGTTGGAGAGCAATTCCAACGTGGACTGCAGGAAACGACGGATTCGCTGACGATGGTGTTTCGGTTCCTAAAGAAGCTCGGCGGTCAAGTTCCGCTCACCGCATTGGGCGGCCCAGTGACGATCGCCAAGGCAGCAGGCTATTCGGCCTTCGAGGGTGTTGGCAAATTGCTGCTGTTCTTGACGATGCTTAGTGCCAATCTCGCCGTGATCAACTTTCTGCCGATTCCCCTGCTCGACGGGGGACACATGGTATTCCTGGCCTGGGAGGGCGTTCGTGGTCGGCCCGCGAGCGAGCGTTTCGTTGTCGCGTTGCATTTGATTGGCTTCGTCTGCATCATTTCCCTGATGTTGTTTGTGATCGGGCTTGACCTGGGTCTCATAGACCGTGGGATCTAGGAGGCGCAGAAGGCAGACAGGTAGTCATGTGCGGGTCGTAACGGCCGTAGGGTCTCAGTTCGCAGCGCAGCGACCGTCTGAGTGCTGACCGAGCCACTGGGGCGTGGGTGCCCGCGCTGGATTGCTTGACAGTCGGGAGCTCGACGCCTACCGTGAATGATATCGTCTGGGGAGAGTATACTTCCCAAGGACACGGCTTTCGGGCGTTGCTCACGTGTCGCCGTCAGCCGGGCTGATCGGGCTACCGACCTCTCTCACCAATTTCATCGAGATTTGGCATGATTCGTACACTTATTCCCGCCACACTAGGTCTCATCGCGATTGTGGGATTGTCGTTGTGGGAGAACATTAAGATCAAGGACCGCTGGGGAGAGCCGACCATCAAGGCGGAGCAGCTCGCCCAACGGTTTTCCAATGTACCCATGGAAATCGGCGACTGGGTCGGACAGGATATGCCGGTCGACGAAGTCACGCGAAAGACCGCAGGGGCGGTCGGTTACGTTTCAAGGGTCTATCAGAATCCAGTCACCGAGAAATATGTTGAGCTGTGGCTGATCGTCGGGCATTCGCGAGACATCACTCGCCACACTCCGGATATCTGCCGCGTGAGCCAGGGATATCGTCCGATCAGTACTCAGCTGCGTCACCCCGTCAAGCTTGACAACGGTGAAACGGCTGAGTTCTTTACGGCCAAGTACGAGAAAGAAGACGCAACCGATCGCTACGTTGATCGCGTGTTTTGGACCTTCAATCATCCCGACAAGGACAAGTGGGAAGCGCCACCGGGAAGCCAAGGTCCGCGTTGGCACTACGGTCTCTCCCGGGCTCTGTATAAGTTGTACTTTACCAGCCGGGTCGACATGGACGAGCAACTGATCGAGGACAGCGTGGCTCTGGAGTTCGCAGAGTTGATGCTGCCAGCAATCGACGCCGCTCTATTCCCGAAGGCCGATGACGCTTCCACGGATGAAACGGAAGAGACAACGGAAGCTGGCGCAACAGAATCAGAAGAGGCGGCTACCGAGACTGCTGAATCGACGGACACCGAATAGCGCGGTCGTTGCTCTCTGCCTCGCCTTAGCGTTGGCCGACTTTCTCGAATTTGCCGAACACCATGCGGCCTGCGCTCGTCTGTAGGACACTCGTAACGTTGGCCACCACGTTCTGGTTCACGTAGTCGCGGCCTCCTTCGATCACGACCATCGTTCCGTCTTCGAGATAACCGACGCCCTGCCCGGGCTCCTCACCCTGCTTGATGATCCGCACCTCAAGCACTTCGCCTGGCAAGAACACGGGCTTTAGTGCGTTGGACAAGTCATTCAGGTTGATCACGCCGACGTCGTGGAGCTTCGCCACCTTGTTCAGGTTGTAGTCATTCGTGACAACTTTGCCTTCCAGGTGCTTGGCCAACAGCACTAGCTTTTGATCGACGGGTTGGCCAGCGAACTGCGGCAGTTCTCGATCGTAGATCACCAAATCGACCTTTGGGTCCGATCGCAGCCGGTTCAAGATATCCAGTCCTCGCCGACCTTTGCCGCGGCGCAGGCGGTCCGACGAATCGGCGATTGCTTGCAGCTCTGCTACGACGAATTGTGGCATGATCAGTTGATTGTCGATCACATGCGTCTCGATCACGTCAGCAATGCGCCCATCGATCACGACACTGGTGTCGAGCACCAACGGCTTCAGACCCTTGATCTCCTTGGCGAACTCGACGTAAGGAATAATGAACCGAAAGTCGTCCTTCGTCTGCAGCAACACGCTGATGCACGAATAGCAAATCACGGTCGTAAGTGCCAACTGCAGCCAGTTGGGGAGCCACGCCGGCTCGGTCGGCATGATCGGCGTCAGCGCCGTCTGCAGTACCTGCGTCAACACCAGCCCAATCAGCAAACCAAAGTAAAAGGCCGTGATCGTATCCAGCCGCTTGTTCTTGATCAGCTTATCACCGACCAACACGCCAGCGGCGAGCAGCAACACTCCCAGAAAGCCAAGCCACGGCAGCCATGCGTTGTCTCCCCGCAGCACCGGGGTTTGCAGCAACTGAAACCCTAGCGTGATCGCTAGCATCAGGAACAAAGTGCGCAGAATTACCAAGGCCATGGTATGGCGTACTCAACATCATCTAAGGTCCGCAGCTTGCTGAGAGAGCAAGACTGCCTGGAATCATTCACAGCCCCACCCCTCCATAGTAGCAAGCAGAACATCCAAAGTCAGCGCCTTCACTCGCCGTGAATCAGGCATCGGTGGTCACTGCCTCATGCCTGCGGTATTCGTCCAGCGCGTAGCGGTCGGTCATGGCGGCGAGATAGTCGCACACGGTACGCGCGGTTCCGTCGCTGCGGAGCCGCTGGCGCCACCGCGTGGGAAGTGATTCCGGCACATCGTGGTAGCGTGCGAACATCTCCCTCAGAGCCTCAGCAGCCAACGCGCGTTCTGCCAAGACGGTAGGATGGCGGTACACGCGTTCAAACAGAAAGCTCTCCAGTTCGGCCATCTGTTGTTGCAATTCCACCGACACGACGATCAGCGGACTGGTGAATTTCTTGACAGCCAGAGGCGAGTCGACACTCGCGTCGATCAGCGCTTGAGTGCTGTGACGGATCAAATCACTGACCATGATTTCGATCAGCTGGTGAATCACTGCTCGACGTCGCTGATGCTGGTCGAGCGACGCATAGCGACGACTTACGCGGGCCGTTGCGTCGCGCCACAGCAGGATCTCATCCAGCTCTCCCCAATCGAGCAAGCCGAGGACCATCGCATCGTCGGCATCATGGGTGTCGTAGGCGATACTGTCCGCCACGTCGACAATCTGAACCTCCAGCAGCGGTTGCCCGTTGCGGCTCTCTTGCCCCTTCCCACGACTGCCTTGGCCGGACAACACCTCGCGTGACAAGTTCAGGCCTGGGAAATCAGGATAGCGATTCTCCAGCAGCGTGACGATCCGCACTGCATGTTCATTATGATTGAATCCACCCACACTGCTCGCACACTCGTTGAGTACATCCTCTCCCGCGTGCCCAAAAGGCGGATGCCCGATGTCGTGCATCAAGGCTAGTGCTTCGATCAGGTCTTCGTTTAGGCGTAGTACGCGTCCAACAGTCCGCGCGATCGAGGCGACCTCCAACGTGTGCGTCAGTCGCGTGCGATGATAGTCGCCTCGGTCGCCGGTGAACACTTGCGTTTTGTGGGCGAGGCGACGATAGGCGCTGCTGTGCACGATCCGATCACGATCGCGCTGAAACGCGGTCCGGTAGGGATGCAGCGGTTCGGGGTGCTCGCGCCCCACACTGTCGGCGGCTCGCATCGCATAAGGCGCCAGCCACAGTGATTCGTCCGGCAGACTTGCTTGTTGGTTGTTCGTTCGTTCACTCATCGGATGATTGCGCTTCGGTGATCGCCTCCCACAACGCTTCTAGTGACTGAGGAATCATACGCACGCCAGCCAGCGTGGGCATGAAATTGTTGTCGCCGGGCCAACGCGGGACGAGGTGCCAATGCAAATGCCCCGGCACGCCCGCACCTGCCACTTGCCCCAAATTCAGACCGATGTTGAAACCGGCAGCCGAGATCAACTTGCCTAGCAGTTGTGAAAACCGCCCCAACGTTTGCATCGCTTCCAGGTGTTCCGCGTCTGTGAGCTCATGGAGCTGGCCGACGTGGCGCAACGGTGCAACGAGCAAGTGCCCGTTGCTGTACGGATAGCGGTTAAGCAGCGTGACTGTGTGTTGCCCGACGTCGACCACCAGATTCGCGCGGCGGGCTGCCTGGTCGTCGTCGTAGCTAGCAGCGGCTCGGCAGAGAAAACACTCGCGGTCGGCTCCCGGTTGCCACTTTGTCGGCTCCGGTGGTGGATCCGTGGGCTCTTCGGTGCCTTTGATGTACCCCAACCGCCAAGGTGCCCAGATTCGCTGTTCGTCCACGGTTGCTTCCCTTTCGCTGTTTTCATCGCCTTGCCGGAAGTGTAAACCTGCTAGCTCCCACCAACAAGAGCGACTGGTCTAGCGTCGTCGCCAATCAACTCACATAATCCCCAGCCCCTCAGCCCCAAACTCCCAGCTCCCCTCATGCGTTTCCGCGTCCAACTCGACATGTTCTCCGGGCCACTCGACCTGCTGTGGTACCTCGTGCGCAAGCACGAATTGGACATCCTCGATATCCCGATCGCGACCGTCACGGAGCAGTACCTGGAGATGATTGCGGTGCTGGAACAGATCGACGTCAACGCAGTCGGTGATTTTCTGGAAGTCGCTTCTCGGCTGATGGAAATCAAGTCGAAGCTGATGCTCCCGCGCCATGAGGAGATCGAATCGGAGGAAGCGATCGAAGATCCTCGACAGGACATGGTGCAACGGCTCCTGGAGTACAAAAAATACAAAGACGCGGCGAGCATGCTCGAACACCGCGGCCAGCAGTGGCAACAGCGCTACGTCCGCCGCGCGAACGACCTGCCCACCACGCGCATCGATCCCAGCGAGCAACCGATCCAAGAGGTGGAACTCTGGGATCTGGTGAGCGCGTTCTCGCGCGTGATGCGTGACAACGCAGACGCTCAGCCATCGGCCATTCGTTACGACGACACGCCGATGGAAACTTACATGGATCGCATCCGCGAGCGCCTGGCCCGCGAGCCGCGCGTCGCGTTCACCAGCTTGTTCGAGCGGGAGATGCACGAGCAAACGGCCGACGAGCCAGCACTTGCCAAGTCGCAACTGGTCGGTATCTTCTTGGCCGTGCTCGAACTCATCCGGCACCACCACGTCCAAGTCGAACAGCAGGAACTGTTCGGCGAAATCTGGATCGTCGCCCGCCAGTCCACCGACGAAACCGACGCGGCGGAACTTCGGCTACACGTCGCCGACGAAACGACCGACACGGCGTAGCGCCGACTTTTGCTGCTTCGCATGGGTTACGAAAACACGTTTTTTTCCGCAAAAGTCATCACTTTTGCGGCGGGTGGAAAACGCCAAGTTGCGGACGCACCGTGACTTACGACAATCCACCTACGCAAAAACCAAGGACTTTTGCCAACTGCGGTTTTTGCTGACTCCTCTCCTCTCGCTGGCAGTTTCTGTGCCGGAAGTTCACACCGGGAGTTTCGGCTTCGATCCTAACCGATTTGTCCCAGCGACGCAGCAACTATTTTTGTGCCAGCTTGGGCTGCTCCAGTGGAGACGGGTCCCACCACTCGTGAAATCAGCTCGACGTATCTGGCCGAGGTCAGCAACTCGGACTTCAATTATCCGGTTAACCCTCGAACGAGTATGAGCGTTGGGTCAATAAGCGCCCATGCCACAATGGCACCAAGTAGTAAGCTGATCGCAATGACCAGTAAGTTGATAGTCTTCTTACTTGAAACATCACTTGCAAAGAACTCCGTGACGATGACGGCTTCGGCTAGAACAACAAATAAGCATACGGCAGCAGGATGTAAAGCAGCTTCACTCATTTGTGAAAGTTCGATTTCAAAGTCGGAGAACACGGCAATCAATCCTCCCCTCAAATAGCAGAGAACCGCTGCCAGACCAGCGGGTAGGAAGAACGCAAACACGTTGCCGAGGTTTATCCAGCTGGAAGCGTCGAGTGACTCTGCCGGTTCGGACGAGCCGAACTCTTTAGGTGTCTCAGATTTCATAGCTGTCGAGCGATCAGGCCACAACGAAGCACAACCAAAAGTTCTGATTGTAGTGTGAGATCCTGTTGGTAGCTGGCTGTGAAATACAGTTGAGTAGCCGTGAGGTTCGCCGCACCATCGGGGGCGAGTGTCGTGGACGGTTGTTTTCCGAGTGAAGTGTCATTCGGGTCGATCCACTCCCACGTATAGATGTCCGCCGCAGCCGGCAGGATACATAAGCAAGAAAAGATGACAGCTATTGCCGTTATCAAAATATTAGCATTCTGATGGGAATTGACCATCGGGAACGAGTGCCTCAAGCTTGAACATCAGAATCAAAGCGTGGTAAGTCCGGGTTCTGAGATAATATAGGCATCGTCGAAATGGCGTGCAATAGATTGTACTTTGACAGGTCTAAAACCCCGTTGCGTTTAGAACTTCGATTCCCCTGCAACTCAAGAAGAAGCTGAAATGCATCGAGCGTTTGCATCACCCCTTGGAAGCTAATCGTGCGTGGCTGAATGCCGTGCTGGCTTGCCGACTGGGTCATGATCGTGTGGATCAGCTTGTACGCTAACTCACGCGTCCACAGTTTTTTGCGAACGAGCCCATCCGAGTGGGAAGCGTTGGCCATCGAGAGCATTCGGTCAATTCGCATTCACGCCGTCTCTACCCGTTAAGTAGTGTGTTTGCTACACCGATGCAGACTAGTCCTTTCGCCTCTAACGGAATGCAGAGCAGTCGTCAAATTCCTGATTCCGGCTTTGAGCTTGCTTTCCAGGCTTGCATCAGCCGCTCTTGCTGGGCGGCGATCTGGTCTGCCAGTCGCCAAACCTGAGATTCGTAGTAACCTCTCGACAGCGGATTACGGCTGGCGGCAGCGACATAGTCGGCCAGCAAATTCTCAAGCTGAACTTGCACGAAGTCGGCCCTGCGGAGCCACCGCATTGCCCAAGTCGGACATCTTCTGCTAGCGAGTGAATCTTCCGTGAACTGATGAAGGATCTGATGGCGGTCGTCCTCTTGAATGCGGACCATCACCTCCGCGAGAGCATCTTGCTCTCCCTCAATGTATTGGACGAACCGGCTCGCGCTGTAGTGCAGGTGGCCGGTTACTTGCTTCATGGAGTTCACCTCGGCGGCCCTTGTCGACAGTTCTTGGAGGTCGTTTTCGGAGAAGGCGATGCGGGCCGCGCTCACATAGATGATCGACTGCATAATAGGCCTCATGAGTTAGCGATGCCCATCTAGTATCGAGGAATACGCGCCGGCTCGCTAGGTATGATTTCAGAATGCGAAATCCAGCAGTTCGGCGGTCTGATTGCACCAAGAGTGAATCGATCCTTGCCGACTTGGCCGGACAAGACATCCAACAAGTGGTGTGAAAAGCTAACCCTCGAAACGACCCACTGGCACTATTGAATGAGTGCAGTTCATCATTCGTCAGCCGCGCTCCGAAAGGCCCACTGCAAGCAAGTCCCCGGGCGATACGGAGAAAACGTGGAGTGGCTCGGTTGAGCAGCTGAGAGCCGTCGAGGCAAGGCTCATCTTCGCCACAACAACTCCCTCTCCTCAGAATTCCGGAAGACCGCTACGCGACGCGCGCTACTCGGGGAAGTATAATGAGCCGGGCCGATCACACGCCGCAAAAGAGTACGGTCAATATTATCGCAGTATTCGGATTGTGCCCAAGTTACTTGAAGTTCGACAACTGGTCCATTGATTCACTGAAATAACCTATGCGATCGCCAAGCAAATTCTTCCTGTTGCTGCCCTGTTTCAATTTTGTGCTGGCCGGTAGCGTGTGCGCCGACCTGCCCGATCGCCCGAACATCGTGATCGTAATGACCGACGACCAGGGCTGGGGGGATACAGGCTACTACGGACACCCAAACTTACAGACACCCGAGCTGGACGAAATGGCGGCTTCGGCAATGCGTTTCGATCGGTTCTATAGTGTCGGACCAGTTTGCAGCCCTACTCGTGCCACTCAATTGACGGGACGTCACTACGAGCGTCAAAACATCCCCACCGCCAACTCCGGTCGCCTGCTCAATCGAGAGATAACGCTTGCTGAACTGGCACAGACACAAGGATATCGGACAGGGCACTTCGGCAAGTGGCATCTTGGGGCACTCACTCGAGACATGGAGGATTCGAGGCGTGGGACAAATGGCGGAAACCATGAAGTCTATTCCGCCCCATGGCACAACGGTTTTGACACGGCTTTCAGTACCGAGGCAAGGGTCCCAACCTACTGGGATGACTCCGGTCCCAATAGCTATAACTCCTTCGGCACGCGGTATTGGACTGGGCCTGGCGAATTTGTTGACACCACTTCGAGTCCGCCTGAAATTCGCGGTGACGATTCCCAAGTCGTCATGGATCGAGCCATCGACTTCATTAATGATTCGACCTTCAACGATCAACCGTTCTTAGCAGTCACCTGGCTCCACACGCCCCACGCACCGGTCAATTTGGACCCAAACTATCAAGATGAGTACGCCGGTTTCACGGGGCAAGAGCTGAACTATTACACTTCGATTTCAGCAATGGACGCTCAAGTGGGCCGCCTCCGCGATGAGCTGCGCACCTTGGGAATCGAAAAAGACACGATTCTAATCTTCACTTCTGACAATGGACCAGAGAATGGCAACGCCGGAGCGGGTTCGGAGCTGTCCACGATTGGTGATCCGGACGGCGCGGGAGGGGAAGATCCGATTGATCTTCGCGAGCGCAAAAGAAGCGTCTACGAGGGAGGAATTCGAGTACCTGGGATCGTCGAGTGGCCGACTAAGATTTCAACGGCCGTTTCCGATGTACCAGTCTCCAGCGGCGACATTCTTCCGACCATGCTCGACATCTGGAATATTGAAATGCCTGACAGCCGTCCGCTGGACGGAGAGAGCTTTCTGCCAATCCTAACAGCCGATGCAAGCTCCCGCTCGCAAACAATTAAGACGGCTTTCGGCAACGATCAGATGATAATGGACAATCGATATAAGTTAGTCGACGTGGGTGGTGGTTGGGAACTCTACGACATCGTCGCCGATCCTGAGGAATCTAATGACATCTACGACCTCAACAATGCGACACGCACGATTGGCGATGCGCTGGCTGGTGAGTACCAACAATGGGCCGAATCTGTTGCGTCGAGTAGCCGCCAGGAAGACTACAGCACTTATATTGCTGACGCTTCTGCTACTGGAGAGAATGAGGCAGGATCTCTGCTCTCGTTAGCGGTCAGTACGATTTTAAGTGCACCTGAAGACCTCTCCCCCACATCCCCCACATCAGACCGACGGTCACGTGTGCGAAGTGACACAGGCATCGCATTGATTGTGGAACGACAGCTGGCAACCGTAGTCGAAAATCTCGAAGTCGATTCGCCGGGAACCAGCGGCGCGTATCTCGATACGTCAGATATGCCAGGTGGGACGCTCGCCGCCAGTACCGTCGTGGAGAGTTTCTTGATCCATGGACATCCAGTTTCGCAGATGCTCGAGACGAGCGTCACAATCGAATTCGAGAACGAAATCCTCGGTGTGATCGCTGATACTCAAAAGCTGATCGCGAGTGACTATTTGGCATCGCGTGACCCAGTATTTGGAGACGAACAATCGGTGCGTGGAGCTCTGGAACCTAGTGATGGCGGTTGGTCGATTCAATCCGATGGCCGCACAATCGAGTTGTTCTTCGACATTTCGGCCAGCGATCTTGACCAGATTCGGATACTCACCAAATCATCACTCCAACTGGTTCCCGAGCCAACGACATTGGTTCTGATGCAAGTTGGAATAGCCTTCTTGCCAACATTGCGTAGGTCACGTCGGGAAACCCAAGGATCTTGCTAACCGAGATATCTATCAGCCGACGCTTAAGACGCGTGAGGTAGCGCCGCGTTACTCGGCTCGCGTACGTTGCTATTCCGCCGATACGTGCCCGACACAATACAAGAACTTGCCGGAGCGAATGAATAGCTTGCCGTCGCTGACGGCGGGTGTGCCACTAAAGTCGGAGTCGTCCGATTCGAATTGGTTTTGCGCCAACTGCTCGAACTCTGGCTTGGCAGCGAACACAAACGTACCGTCGTACCGACTCACGACATACAGTTTGTCGCCCACAAGAATCGGAGAGGCATAGAAGGGCCGGCCGCCACTGCTGACTCCTCGCAAGCGTTCGCGGTACACAAGATCGCCCGATTCCGCTTCCACGCAGAAGGCTTGCCCCCGATCGTCAACCCAGTAGAGATGCCCTTCGAAGAGCAATGGCGTCGCGACATACGAGCTGTTGCGGCTGGACCAAAGCGTGTGAGAATCCGTCACATCGCGCCTGCCACCGGGACGAATCGCGTGGCTGCCTGACGAACGATAGCCGCCAAACACGTAGACGGCTCCGTCGCCGGCAACGATGCTGGGGCAAACATTGCCAGTCAAGTTGGTCCTCGCGAGCCAATTGAGTTTGCCCGTATCCGGATTAAGTCCCCACACCTCGCTGGGAACACCGATCACTAATTCACTTCGGCCATCTTCGAGTCCAACTGGGGTTGGCGTGCCATAAGCCAGTTCGAGCGATTCGGCGGCAGCGCTCCAGATTTCTTCCCCCGTGCTCTTGTCTAACGCGAGGATCGACCTGCTTTCTTCTGAGGCATTGACGATGAGCTTGTCCTCGTGCAACACCAAGCTAGCCGCCGAACCCCACCGCCGATTGCTCGATTCCTTCCCGACATGGACTTGCCATTTCTTGTCTCCATCGAAATCGAATGCCAGTACTCCGGTCTTCCCAAAAAAGACGTAGACGTTGCTGCCGTCTGCGACTGGTGTGTTACTCGCATATCCGTGCTCGGTCAGATAGCCCTGGTAGCCATCTTCCGGCTGGTCTGCCGCCAGTGCCTTCGACCAGACGATACCGCCACCAGTTCGATCTATGCACACCAAATGACGCCGGAGCGATTCACCTTCGCCAGAAAAACAAGTCACAAAGATCCGATCGCCCGATACAATCGGGCTCGACGAGCCCGCGCCAGGCAGCGGCGTCTTCCACCGAAGATTCTGAGAATCGCTCCAAGTTGCCGGCGCGGTTTCATCCGCGCTCACACCACTCCCGCCTGGTCCGCGAAAGCGATTCCAATCAGCAGCATGCAGAGGAAGGCTAAGGATAAGACTAGCGAGAACCGAAGTGCTGAGAATCTTTGTCTGCATGGATTCGCACGGTTGGTGGGCAATTGGATGAACGACTGAGGTATCAAACTCCGCCGCTCCCAGGAAGTTCCGATTCCTAAGTCGCAATCCGACCGCAATCTGGGATTGGAAGTCCGAATTTTCCTGAAGAGTTTTCGGCTGATTCTTCGGAATCTGCTGCAATACCAGAGCGAACTGCGATTCTGTGCTCTGAGGCGATAGCCGCTCATTACGGCTGTTTGCTGGTGGTTTGGGGGTCAGTGACCCCCGATAGTCGAAGCGGTTTATGCAAATAGAACTAGATCGCAATCTTCCTGAACCCCTCTGTAATCCTGCATAATGGTGTCAATTCCCGCATTTCAAGTTTTGCCGCAACGTTCGTTCGAGCGATGCTGTACCTATGATTCATTCAATCAAGCTGCAGTTTGGATCTTCGCTAAATGTCGAACCATTGGAGTTCGAGCTAGCTCCGATAACCGTATTTATTGGTCCAAATAATTCAGGGAAGAGTTGCGTTCTCCAAGAAATCTACAACTGGTGTAGAACAGGTGCCCCAGCACGATCGAAGGGGAATATCATTCTAGCTGGAATGGAGCCATCAGCCGGTTCGGCGGAGTTCTGCCAGGAGTGGATTAAGTCAATACTCGAAAACGTTGTTGCGAACAAGGATCTTCCCGAAACAAAAATCTTGCTTAGCAACCACGAAAATAGCCGCAGTGCCATATCGCGGGAAGCGCTCAGAGCTACGCTAGAAAATCCTCCTGCACACAGCATGAATTTCTTCAGATGGGTAGTTTCCAATAGCGTCTTGATATTGAACGGGACGGGGCGAATTGATGCAGTAAGACCTCAGGCCCATACTGATAGACAAAGGCCACCTGTTAACTATCTTGATGTCTTAGCAAGAGATGACGAGAAACGGCAAACAGTTCGTAGAATCATCCAAAATGCGTTCGGAAAGCACTTCGCAATTGATCCAACTGGTATTTCTGAGCTTAGAATTACTCTATCAGATGAAGAGCTTCCAGGTGATCACGTGGAACAAACATGGTACGGAGACGCGGTAGAATTTCACAAGAACGCAATTAGCATTTCCGAGACCAGTGACGGTGTGAGAGCTTTCACAGGTATAATAACTCAGATAGTTGCAGGCGACCCCAGGGTGATCGTAATAGACGAACCGGAGGCATTTCTGCACCCTTCACTGTCTTTTCAACTCGGAAAGGAAGTGGCCACGGCAGCAGCTAATGCGAACAAGAGGATATTTGCTTCAACACATAGCGGGGAGTTTCTAAAGGGTTGTATTCAATCGGGAGCTGAAATCAACATCGTTAGACTAACTTATTCGAGCGGTGAAGCAGCAGCTAGAATACTACCTAAAGATAAGCTCCTCCGCATGATGCGTCGACCGCTGCTTAGATCAGCAGGAATGCTCTCAGGCCTGTTCTATGAAGCTGTAGTCGTGACCGAGGGAGACTCTGACCGAGCTTTCTACGATGAAGTAAACTCGCGCCTTCAATCATCCGATGTTGGTCGTGGTGCCAAGAATTGCATTTTTCTCAACGCACAGAATAAGCAAACGGTCCAAGAGATTGTTCGTCCTTTGCGTGAATTGGGTATTCCTGCTGCTGGTATCGTCGACATAGATATATTGAAAGACGGCGGCCAAAACTTCACTAATCTGCTTCGCGCGGCTGGGGTGCCCGAAGCGCTTCACTTGGGGCTCGGCCAAACGAGGTCGAAGATTCTTGGAGCGTTCGGCGACAAAGCTGGTCGCATGAAACAGGACGGTGGGATTAGCCTATTAGCCCCAGAAGAGCAACGGGCGGCCAATGACTTTTTCGATCAGCTAGAAGGCTATGGAGTATTTACCGTTAGATACGGGGAACTGGAATCTTGGCTCAGTTATCTTCAAGTAGAGGCTCACAAGGCCGATTGGCTCATCCAAGTTTTTGAGAAGATGGGGGAATCGCCAGACAGTCCTAGCTATGTTCGCCCATCTGACAACGATGTCTGGGCATTCATCGATTCCATTGGAGATTGGATTGCAAATCCAACGAAAGGCATACCGCCGGAGTGATAAGCATACAATCGAGATTTTGCAAAGTCTCAGTACGGCGCCTTTAGAGCTTTCGAATAGGTCCGCAATCACCTTGATATCGTTTGGCCTCCATTCACGCCAACGACGAAGTCGAGGGCCGAAGCCGATTCCCCCAACAGGGTTGAAGATAGCCGCGAGGCAGCATAGACACCGATTCTGCGGCTCAAACCAAGCACGCCCGCCAGGATTCGAACCTGGGACCTACGGATTAGAAGTCCGTTGCTCTATCCAGCTGAGCTACGGGCGCTGGTCACCTCATCGTAACGACTTGCGTCGACTCTGTCAGCCGTCGATTTTGGTGGACACGGCATGGTCGCACCTCAAGCCGTCTCGGAAGTTGAACGCTGACATCGATACGGATCGCTTCACTGGCGATGGGTTCGCGCCTCGCGGTCGACGGGTGAACCCGATCGTGCGCGATCGCTCATTGGCCAGCTCTTCAATCGTGGAGACGCCGCGATCGCAGAACTGTCGGGGCGTTAGATGTGAACGGTCTATTGTTCAAACAAGCATGCCCTCGGCGTGCGATCAATCGGGGGGCATCACGTCGCCTAGCATCACACCGGCGACGTAGGCCAGTGCGGCTGCGCAGCCGCCGATTAGCAAGGTTTCGACGCCGGCGCGGATCCACGACTCATCGACAAACCACGACTTGGCGGTGCCTACCAGAAAGAAGGCCACGCCGGTGAGCAAAGTGCTCGCCACATACGGCTGAGCAATCGATCCTGGAAGAGCGTAGTCGATCACAAAGGCGGCCAGTGGAATGAACCCCACCACGACGAATGCCACCAACGTTGTGACTGCCGCAGTCAGCGCCGAAGGCCCTTCCAACGGCAGGCCGAGTTCTTCCACCAACATCGTGTCGACCCACCGCTTCTTGTCAGCGGTGATCACGTCGACGATGTGCTCAAGCTGTTCGTCTTCGAATCCCTTGCTGGCGAAGATCTGGCGGATTTCCTCGCGCTCGCCTTCGGGATACTCCGCGATATGTTGCTCCTCGGTGCGTCGTGCTTTGCGTCGCAACTCTTCCTCGGTTTTGGTTCCCAGGAAATTGCTTGCGGCCATGCTAAAGCCATCGCCTACGAGGTTTGCAATCCCGAGAATAATAATGACGCCC
This sequence comes from Bythopirellula sp., assembly GCA_965228965.1. Taxonomy (GTDB): domain Bacteria; phylum Planctomycetota; class Planctomycetia; order Pirellulales; family Lacipirellulaceae; genus Bythopirellula. Next base: position 692,470 of record OZ245849.1, on the reverse strand, counting down.
GTCGACAGACCGGCACCGGCGACGCCCGACACGACGGCGAACGTTGTCACCGTCCCGTCGATCGCGCCGTAGACGAAGTCGCGCAGGTAGCTGTGCTGCATTTGTGCTCGCAACCGCTGTCGTATCTGCTCAGGCGTATGGGTGGCGACCAAATCAGCTCGCTGCTGATTGGGCGATTGCTCGGCCGCGTTTGCGTTTGGTGATTCAGACATCGAAGGCTCGTGTACGTGGTTGGTGCCGCAGTGGTCTGTCGCAGGATCGTGTGGCGTTCGCTAGCTATCAAGTGGTACGCTTCTTGGTATAATCGACGCGGCGGGGAACTGTGTAGGTCATTTCTGTGAGTTGTCTGAAGCATTAACATGCACGACTTTGTTCCCTTCGCAGCAGTTGCGCCCAACGCGGTCGAACAATGGCCGGATGGCTTCGACCGCGCTTTGACGAGTCTCTACTTGGCGCTCATCATCGGTTTGCCGGTGGCAGGCTACGTCTTTATGTACCTCGATTATCGGGCCTACCTGCGCTCGCTACGGCGGGCGTTGGTGATCGTCGCCAATGCGGTGCCGGTGTCGCCGTACTGGGCGCTTCGTGCGCGGCCCGAATGTTTGAAGGTCCTAGGGCTCACACTGCCCTGCACCGAAGATGACGTGATGCTCGCTTATCGCGAAAAGGCGAAGCAAATGCACCCTGACCGGGGCGGCGAATTGGACGATTTTCTGCGCTTGCAGCGTTACTTCGAGCAAGCACTGCAGCTGGTCCGCCAAGAAGCCGAGTTAGCCGAAGGCTCAGACATAGTCAGCTCTAGCTAGCACTCGATCTGCTCTTGCTGCGCCGTCAGCGATAGCGGTACGATGAGTTCGCAACACCCGCAGTCGACAGCCGCATGGATGCGAAGTGCTGATCTTCGATGGCTGATCGCCTCGAACAAGAGAGAACCAGAAAGGACTCTGGATGCCGACCACGCTGGCCCAGCTTGCCGAACTCATAGACGGTCGCCTCAGCGGCGATGGGGAACTGCCGATCACCGGTGCCGCCACGCTCGACGTGGTGCAGCCTGATCAAATCACACTCACCGACCACGCCGACCGCGCGGCGGAACTCGTCAGTTCGCCGGCCGCCGCCGCGATTGTCAGCGCCGAAGTCGAAATCTGCGAGAAACCGACGATCCTCGTCGACGACGTGCACGCCGCGTTTGCCCAAGTGGTCGCACACTTCCGACCGCAACGCACGCGCAGGTCCGTTGGCATCAGTCCGCAGGCGCTAATTCATCCGTCAGCGCAAATCGCCGCAGACGTCGACGTGCATCCAGGTGCGTCAATCGACGAAGACGTCGTCATTGGCCCCGGTTCAATCATCCACTCTGGCGCGCGGATTATGGCCGGCTGCCAGATTGGCGCGGCGGTCACCGTGTTTCCGAATGCCGTGTTGTACGAAGACACAATGGTCGGCGATCGCGCCATCATCCATGCCGGCGCGGTGCTGGGGGCGTACGGATTTGGCTACAAGGAAGTCGAAGGCCACCACGAACTCTCGGCCCAATTGGGCAACGTCGAAATCGGCGCCGATGTCGAAATCGGTGCCTGCACAACCGTTGATCGCGGTACGTACGGGCCCACCATCGTCGGCGACGGTTCGAAAGTTGACGACTTGGTGCAAATTGCCCATAACTGTCGGATCGGCAAACACAATCTCATTTGCGGCCAGGTCGGCATCGCAGGCAGCACGACCACCGGCGACTACGTCGTGATGGCCGGGCAGGTCGGCGTGCGCGACCACGTGCACATTGGCACGCGCGCGGTGCTGTGCTCCAAAGCCGGAGTACCAAACAACATCGCCGAGGGAGAAATGGTCCTCGGCCAACCGGCCACACCCATCCGCCAACAAAAACTCCAGATGGCGGCAATCTCCAAGTTGCCCGAGATGCGCAAACAGTTCAAAGCCATGCAACGCGAGCTGGCCAAACTCCAATCGCAACTAGCTGAAGACTCCAGCAACCAAGCACCCGACCAAGCAGCATAGGTCAGAAGTTCCCCTCCCTTGCAGGGAGGGGCTAGGGGAGGGTAGACCACCAGCCTTCCCCTCAAGCAATTCACTCCCGAAAGGGACAGCAACCCAGGCACGATCAGTGGTACGGCCATGTTCAAAATCCATCGCGCAACTGAGCCCAATGAACAACGCCCCGTCGGACTGCTCGCCGGCTGGGGGAAGTTCCCGTTTGCTGTCGCCGAGGCGCTGCGCGACGCGGGGCATCGCGTTGCTGGCGTGGGCATTTACGACCATGCCGACCCCAGCCTGGCCCAGTTCTGCGACCACTTTGATTGGATCGGCATCGGCGGCATCGGCAAGGCGATTCGTCACTTTCGCCGTTGGGGAGTGCAGCAAGCCACCATGGCGGGCAAGGTGCACAAGGTTTTGCTTTATCAACCCGGCTGGTGGCTCAAGCATCGCCCCGACTGGAAGACGATTCGTGCGTTTTCGCCCCAATTGATTTTCGGTTCCGGCGATCGTCGCGACGATACCTTGCTGCACACCGTCGTGCAGGCGTTCGCCCGCGATGGCATCACCTTCGAACCCGCCACCGATTTCGCTCCGGAGCTACTCGTGGAAGCAGGTCACATCGCCGGCAAACGACTCACCACCAAACAACAGTCCGACGTCGAATTCGGCTGGAAGATCGCCAAGTCGATGGGCGGACTGGACATCGGGCAGAGCGTCTGCATCAAGGACCAAACGGTGATCGCCGTCGAGGCGATCGAAGGCACCGACCTGTGCATCCAACGCGCCGGCCAACTTTGCAAGGGCGGTGGTTTCACCCTGGTAAAGGTCGCCAAACCGCAACAAGACATGCGTTTCGATGTTCCCACCGTCGGGACGAAAACGCTCGAAACAATGTCCGCCGCCGGCGGTTCGGTGTTAGCAATCGAAGCCAATCGCACGATCCTGCTCGAACGCGAAAAATTCCGCCGCGAAGCCGACCTCCGCAAAATCACGGTCGTCGCCTTCAGCGCAGCCGCAGCACAAGCCGCAGCGTAAACCTCCCCACTGCTCGCGTTTCAAACCCGAAGGGAATGTCGATCATAGGTAGTGCTCCCGGAGGGAGCGTTGACACTAGCCCAGCGATTCATCGCTGGGTGATCGCATGGTCGTTGGTCGCAGTCCCGGCAGGGACTGCTGCACGTTCAGCCCGATTTCAACCGTCCCTATCGGGACGGAGTTTTCGATTGGGAACCGTTTCCCAACGATGAATCGCTGGGCTATTCTCGTTGATCCCTACGGGATAGGTACTCGCCGCGTTCGTGAGCCGAACGACAAAAATTGGCGAACAAAGAAACGAAGCAGCGGTCTCACCCAAACACCCGTTCCAACAACTCGTCGGAGAGCCAGGGCTCGTCGGTCGCCGCCGCTTCGTGGGGCGAATCAACCTCGCGATACTCCGCCCGCCGCGAACCGCCCACCACCGACCGCTCACCAAGATTCGCCCTTAGCGGCGTAGCAACTTCCCCCGCAGCCGTTTCCCCCACAACCGCCACGTCCTCATCCCCAACCTCATGCAGCAACTCCCAAGCCCCCAAAATCGCCAGCACCCCTTCACTGGCCCCTGACCCCTGCCCCCTGACCCCTGGCGCAGCCCCACCGTAGGTCACCCTCCACGCCGCCAAGTCACTGGCATCGACCACACCATCGAGGTTGGCATCACCATCGGAGTGGGAAGCACCCATCGACCCATGGCCACGCTGCCAGGTCAAGAAATCGGTTCCGTCAAAATCGCCATCGAGGTCGAAATCAGCCAACGTGGCGGGACGGTCGGCATATGTTTGCGTCCAGATCGCGAGATCGTTGGCATGAACGACGCCATCCACATTCGCATCGCCGCCAAGGTGAGTGGCTGAGTCAGCCCCGTATCCTCGTTGCCAAGCTAGAAAGTCTGCACCATCAACGTCGCGATCCAAGTCGAAATCCGCAGACATGGCACCCGCCTCCACGGCACCGATGTCAATCCGTCCACCAACGACGCGTGCAAAGTTAAACCCACGCTGATCGTAAAACGGTGGGTGCGCGAAACTCGGATCGCCCATGTCGATCGCGGGACTGCCGGGCAACAACGCATGTGTTTGTGTCGGTCCGCCGTTGTCCCCGAGAAGACCCAGAAGTGGATCGACGTCGAACAGATTGCCGAGACCATTGGTTGTGGCAACTTTCGAGCCGATCGTATCGCCGATTAGACTAAAGTTCAGCTGAACTGAATCGGGATCCACAATCAGGTCACGGGCGTCGTTGGCTAAGTTGCCCGCGATGATCGAACTGTGAATATCGAACAAATCGTTAGAAGCTGTATCGCGTACGAAGATTCCGCCGCCACGATTTCCAGTGGTATTGTTTGAAATAGTGCTTCGGATAAATGTCTGCTGCGTGTATCTGGCATACACCCCGCCTCCACTCGAACCTGGGTGACTAGTGGTGTTACCAGTCAAGGTGCTGTCAACAAGTGTCAGCGATCCGGAGATAGAGTATATGCCGCCACCGTTGAGTCTACTGGTGTTGCCGCTAATCGTACTGTGCGCAAGGGCAACTTCTCCTCCGGTCCAGACGCCTCCCGCCTTCTGATCAGTAGAGTTTCCGTCTACGGTGCTTGTCATCAAATTCAACGTGCCTCTGAGACTAAAGATCCCTCCGCCTCCCCGAAATGCGGAACTTCGAACACTGGCGGCATGATTTGCAATCACGCTACTGGCAGTCACTACCACACCTGCATACTGCGAGTAGATACCGCCTCCATTTCCCTGGCTTGTGTTACTGCTGACAGTACTACTATAGAGCCTTGCTTCTCCAATAAAGGTAAAGATTCCGCCACCGTTACGAGCGCTTAAGTTCCCGCTAACTGTACTTCTAGTTAGAGTAATCTCACCGGAATTTGTGGAGATTCCTCCTCCGTCTGCTGCACTCGTGTTGTTGACTATCTGACTATCCTTGACGGTCACCGAGCCTAGATTCGTAGAAACGCCACCACCAGACCCGAAGGCTCTCCCTCCGGAGATCTCATTATTGCGGATAGTGCTCTCGTACAGAACGACTGCTCCTCGACCCGAGTGAATTCCACCGCCACTGCGAGAACTAGTGTTCTCTGCAACCACACTTCTTGTGAGTTGGACATCCCCAGATGCCGCATAGATTCCGCCGCCCATACTGCCTGAGTTTCTGATGACGGTACTATTTGTGAGATTCACGTGACCATGTTTAGCGAAGATGCCGCTACCTACTAGTCTGGAGGCGTCCGCGAAGTTATCGCTTACGGTGCTGTCTTCTAGGGTAATCGCACCGTATTTGCTGTATATCCCGATTCCAGCTTCGAGACGACCGTTACCAGAAACGACACTATCAATGAGCATGATGTCGCCACGCTCGGTATGGATGCCTCCGCGAGAAGGACCATTTCCATCCACAGTAGAACTATGCAACGTAAGATGACTGGAAGTTGTTCTGATTCCACCCGAGTTCCCGCTAATCGTGGAGCCGCTCAGCGTTATACTACCACCAACGAGTTCGCTGCGAGCATCGATGCCATAGAGCCCGCTTCCGCTGATAACGCTGTCGATCAATTCGACGTTTACTGGTCCGACATCAAGGCCCGACCCAGAACTATTTCTCACCGCCGTATCATACAAGTAGACATTACCAAGTTCTGTCTTAATGCCAGCATCGTTTTCATCTAGGCTGCTGCTGAAAACTGATACTTGTCCAGTTTGCGAGTAGATACCGCCTCCGACACGACTAGAGTTTTGCGTAAGGCTGCTTGACGCGACCACGACATCGCCGGAGTTCGAAAATATTGCACCACCTTTTGTGGTGCTGCCAGAGGTGATATTTGAGCTCAACACACTGCTAGTCAGCGTAAGTGTTCCGTCAGAAAGAAACCGAACTGCACCGCCATTATAGGTCGAATCTGCAGTGCTTACGTTTTCTCCTTTCACATAGCCGTTCTTCAATGTCAGGCTAGCGATCGTGAAGTTGCCGGTTATCCCACTGAAATTCAGTATTCGCGAATCGCTCTGAGCATCAATCGTCAGGCGCTCGTTCAATGATGATGCGTCGATGATCAGCTCTTCCGTAATCTCCAACTCCCCATCCACAAGCAGGATTGTTTGCCCCGACATCGAGGATTCAAACACGATCTCATCCGCTTCATCATTACTCACAAACCCATCAATCACCGTCCCTGGATTGTTCGCGATCTCAATCGCCTCGCGGAGGCTGAGTTCGCCGTCACCCCCGAGATTGGCGAGAGTGTCATCGAGGTTGTTTTGCACCGTGAGGACGGCCAGCAGGCGGCGGTCTTCCAGTTGCTCGACGCGCAGGCGGCGGGCGTGGGGAGATTTGATCCACAGATGGCGGTGGTTGGATAGCTCGCGACGCGACAAGGTACTCCCTCCCGGAGAAGATCGACTCTGATTCCTCTCATTGTAGACGATCAGGTGGCCAATTGCGATCGCTTGGTAACTAGACACTAGGTGATTAGCACCGCTAGTGTCTGCAAAACACGTGAGGACATCCTGGCAGAGGTTTTCTGGAAGGAAATAGCCGCAGATGAACACGGATGAACGCTGATGGTTATGGAACAGGAGGAAACAGAGGGAATGGAGGAGGACGTCGGTGGGAGCACTACTCTGGCAGACTGGCCCTTTGAGAAATATATAGCCACAGATGAACACCGATGAACACGGATACCACAACAACAATCTGCGTTCATCTGCGGCTATTTCCTCTAATGATAAGCTCATCGGCCCATGGGCTCATTGGCTTAGTGGCTTATTGGCTTAGTGGCTTATTGGCTTTCAAGAAAGCGCAACCGAGTACTCCGTTCCCTCTGTTTTCTCCTGTTCAAACATGATTCCAATCCAAGCAACGACCGCGCCGATTCTCGGGCAGTTTTGAGAAATATATAGCCACAGATGAACACCGATGAACACGGATACTACAACAACCATCTGCGTTCATCGGTGTTCATCCGTGGCTATTTCCTCATAGTGTTCTTCCGCAGGTGAATCAACGCCCAAGAATCGCGCTCGCAATTGCCCGCGCCATCTGCACAATGAGGTTGCCGTAAGGTAGCTGCGGCGCAGCGCTGGTGTCTCAACTCGCTGAGTTGTGCTTGGCATAATAGGAACGCGTCGCACTCCGCGGAGCATGGGGAAACGCTGCTATAATCGCATGAAGTGGATATTGGCAGGACGGTCGGCGGCGGAGTTTTGCTCGACGAAAATGATTTCGGTACTTTTAGCAAAACTGCCAAACGGGAGTGACGAACGAAATGACCTGCTTTGATCAGAAGATTTCTCGGCTGTTGGTGGTCCTGGTCTGCATGCACTGCGCGGGCCAAGCAGCGCTGACGGCGGACGAAACGACGGAAGAGCCAACTTCGCGCCGACCACTTCAGGGTTGGTACATGGGCCGGCAGATTGCCCCGACGATGTCGGCCAGCGGCGCGCCGTGGCTGACGCGGCAGTCGCGGGAGCGCGAGGAGGAACCGCAAAAGATGTTGCGGTCGCTCGAGGTCAAGCTGGGCCAACAGGTTTGCGACTTCGGCTGCGGCAACGGCTATCACACGTTGCAACTGGCGAGCAAAGTGGGGCCGCGCGGAACCGTCTACGCAGTGGACATCCAGCAGGAGATGCTCGATTTGCTCCAGGAACGGGCCGAGCCGCGCGGATTCACCAACATCGAGCCGATCCTCGCGACGTCGACGGACCCGAAGCTTCCGCAAGGCAAACTTGACCTGCTGCTGATGGTCGACGTGTATCACGAGTTATATGAGCCGGAACTGATCTTGCAGGCGATTCATGCGAGTTTGAACGCCACTGGCCGGCTGGTGTTAGTAGAGTTTCGCGAGGAGGACCCCGACGTGCCGATTCTGCCGCTACATAAGATGAGTCAGGCCCAGGTGCTCAAAGAGATCACGGCCAACCGGTTCAAGCTGGTCGGGCAGTTCGACGAGTTGCCCTGGCAGCATGTGCTGATGTTCGCGCGTGAGGATTCGACGCTTCCTGGGAAGAAACTCGTGCCGTGGGATGCAGAACAATCGCGCTCAACGGAATCCACACCACCGGCGGATGTGCGCGAGGCCACACCGGGCAGCCATGGCAATTGACGTAAGTTGTTTCCAACAAATGCTTTAAGAGGCCGTGCCGGTTTTGACGGAAGGCGGCAGAATTTGCCTAAAAAGTCCTCTTTCTGCAGTCCATATTATTTGAGAGTTCGCCGAATGCGATTAGAATGCATGTTCCGGAACAGGCGAGTTGCAGATGCGCTCGCAGTATTTTGACCCTTTTTTGTTCGTCTCCTTTTGACCCGAGGCTGGGCCGCTAGTGATTTGACAACACAGCTTCTACTGCATTCCAGGGATTGGACCGCGCGTGGAGGCGATTTCGGCAGGCTGTGCCACAGCCTGTTTTGGAGCTGAGGTATGGCAATTTCTACTTTATCGTTGGATTCGGTCGCTGCGCTAGCCCCCGAAGATCCCAACAGCCTGCTCATTGGGCAGGATACGGCAATCAATCAGATTGCCCATCACACCGAGCGTGCTGCTCAGGTGGAATGCACCGTTCTAATTACCGGGGAAACCGGTACAGGCAAAGAGGTCTGGGCTCGTCTGCTGCACCGCCTGGGACCTCGTCATGAGCAGCCATTTATCCCGGTGAACTGCGCCGCGCTGACGCCCACATTGGCGGAAAGTCAGCTGTTTGGGCACGAAAAAGGGGCATTTACCGGTGCCGCAGGCGAGAGTTTGGGCGTTTTCCGCTCGGCTCAGGGCGGCGTCGTGTTCCTCGACGAGGTCGGCGATATGCCGCTGGACCTGCAGCCGAAGCTGCTCCGTGTGCTGCAAGAAGGCGAAGTCACGCCCGTGGGTGCCTCGCATCCGGTGAAAATCGATGTGCAGATCGCCGCCGCGACCAACCGCAACTTGCTGCGCGACGTCGAAGAGGGTCGCTTCCGTGAGGACCTGTATTATCGTCTCAACCTGGTCGAACTGCAGATGCCGGCGTTGCGTGAGCGAGTAGAGGACATCCCGATGTTTATCGAGTACTTCTCTCGCAAATTCGCCGCTCGCTATGACCTCCCCGTGTGGAAGCCCGACGCGGAGACGTTGCGGAGTTTCTGCGAGTACCGCTGGCCGGGCAACGTCCGTCAGCTGAGCTTTGTGATCGAGCAGAGCTACGTCCTGCAATGCGAGCCTCGTCTCCCGGGCGCGGCCCAGTTGGAAGAACGCCGGTCGACGAAGCTGCCATTCACCAACTTGGGGAGACTGCGTTCAGCGGCCGTGGAGCAGGCGTTACGGATGACGGGTGGCCACAAAGGACAAGCGGCAGAGATGCTAGGCGTCCATCCTAACACGCTTACGCGCATGCTGGCACCGAGCGACGACGAAGCTTAGCACGTCGGTATTCTCTTCTTCTAGAAAGCGCGCGACTGGACAGCAGTTGGCGTATCTCATGGTGTCGCGCGCTCTGCGCGACCACTTGCTCCCGCAATGCGCTCGTTGGCACTTTCATGCCATTAGTTTGATTTCACCAGTTTGGTGAAGCGTCACCAAATTAGTGAAATCGCATCAAAACGCTGTATTGCAGCATCTGCCGTGAGTTGACCCGTTTCGCTTCACTACTTTGGTGATTTCGCCTGGGTGTATAGCAGAGGCAGTGCATTCACGTAAGTGCTTGGCTGGCAGTAACTTTCGTTGCCTATAGGGCTGGCGAGGGGGTCCCGGCACGGTAATCGCTAAGTGAATGGTCAGTCATGTATGCCCGCTCGGGCTAAGCGGAGGGGTTTTGTCTAAACGGGAGTTCTCTCGGCGGCATCACCTAAGAGTTCTAGGGATTGGTTTTGAAGATCGAGGAGAAAGCAAATGAGTAATGCACAAAGTTACGAAGCATTGGAAGCCGACTACGGATTGGACACTTTTCGTCGCACGAAAGCTGTCAAGTCCTCCAAGCAGCATCGACCAGCGCACGGTCGTAAGCGAGGCAAGTCGCCTCAGTCGGTGAACGGCATTCACCGTCGACGCAAGCGGAAGATGGCTTGGTAAGTCCAGAGTAAGCAGGCGTTTGGGCCAAGGGGTCGTGCGCGGAATGCGTCCGCGGCTTCAGGGCTTTGCTAGTCTCGGCGGGATGTCAGTCGCACGCGGTGAAACCGTGCGCAGTTTGCTGGGGAGAAAGCTTGATGTTTTGGTTATGGCTGCGAGTTGCGGGCTCGCACGAAGTGATCATGTCGGTTGGCAGGAAACTCCGTGCTTCGCTTAGGCGTCTGTGTCGAGTCCATGCTCTGCGGAGCAAATCATTTTGGAAGTTTGAATCGTGGCGTCAGCCTATACCCATACAACTCATCCCGGACTGGGGAGTGTGCCAAGTCAGGCTCCGTCGGATGCACTGGTCATCCCGGATCTCCTGAGCTGCTTAGTGCTCTCGTGGTCTGACCAGCGTACTCAGCTGCTGCAATCGGTAGCTCAGGACGAAACGTGGCAAGCGAAGGTATGTGGCGATGTTCAAGAGTTTTTGCGGAGTGTATTTCAACTAGATGTTCCGTTGGCCATTGTTGATCTTCCTCCTCGAGGATCAGCGACTTACGACTCGTTGAGAGAGATGGCGACGCAAACCTGTGGAATCAACAGCGCACTCATGGTGGTGTGTGGTGCGGAGGATGACAGAGAAGAAGAGCAATGGGCGCGGCAGCTGGGTGTCTGGGCGTATTTGCCCGGTGCCACGGATTTCGGTGGTTTGAGGATGGTATTCGCTGAGGCCAGAAAAGCAGTAGCGAAAACGTCTTCTGCGTACGTCGAGGCGAATGGTTTTGGGTAGCAGGCAGAACTCCTGTGAATGCGGAGATATTCACCTAACAAACAAACAGTTGCGAGATAGTAGCTCGCCACAGGACGTAAACGGAGCAGCGCGTTGTGTGTAATGAAACCCATGAACGGAGGCGCGTGAAGATTTGAAGATCGCGCCCGTAGGTGGGTAGGGACATTGCAATGAAGAAACAAGAAGAGATCGAACCAGATCTCGACAGCGACTCGGTCAGCGGGAATTCCTCACGACCAGCGCGGAATAACGGTACCAACAGAAAGACTGCGTCGCACAGCAGCAGCAAACGTAAACGCTCGAAAGCGGCGCGACGAAAGGGGAACACGACTGGTGGCATGCACCAGCGTGGAGATAAGAGAGTTGTGAGGTGAAAGAGTACTGAGTTGAAGTGAGTACTGAGTAGATGTTCGAGTGCGATGATCGCGCTCGAAGTAAGCATCAGATGTATGCGTGAAGTTTAGCAGCATTCATGGATCGCTTACGTGTGTTACGGATTTTATTCGCTCAAACAATTGTTTGGGCAAGCAACAACGAGAGTCGACCTATTTTATTGCTTCCTAAGAAAGGCAAAATTTGATGATTGAGAAACGATTTAGTCAATTGTTGGCTGCGATTGCCTGCGTCGCAGCACTTACATTAGCAACTCCGGTGACAGAAGCTTCGTTTATCGAGCTTGATCAAAATGGTAGTGGCGATCCCGTCATCCTCGCCGACTTACTTAGTGGTCAAGTCGAAGGCATCATCGTTGGGGACAAGAGCTTTAGCGAGTTCTTCTACTCCACGCTACCCGGTGATGATATGCCTGCCCCTGAAGACATTAACGTCTTCGGATTTACCGACCTGGACGGCAACTACGGCATTCGGTTTCACGGCGCGTTTCGTGATCGACCGGGCGGTGGTGTGTCAGACGCTCTGCTCGAATTCACTGTCGAGGTCACGCCTGAAGCGCAAGAACAGGGGTACCGCATTTCGGACGCACACCTCTTCGCAGGCGGCGTCGGTATCGGGGACGACTCCGAATTCACGATCGACGAGTCATTCCTCCAGAACAATGCCACGCTGAACGCATTCGCGACGACTCTGGGCGGTGGCCCGCTTGAGACAAAACTGTCCGATTGGGTTTACTTTGATGAGTTGTACACGAGCCTGCGTGTAACCAAAGACATCCTCGCGGATGCTGGCGACACGAATCAGTCGGCTCGTGCGACATCCATTGCCCAAACGTTCTCGCAGGTTCAAATCCCCGAACCCGCTACGCTGAGCCTTCTCGCTCTAGCAGTACTCGGAATCGCAGCAGGTCGACGCGAAATCTGAGTACGGTAATGCCAGAGAATAGGCAAATTGACTAAATCCGAAGCAACTCCCCGGGTGCAAAACCCGCGGGAGTTGCTTTCGTTGTTTGTCATTCGTGGCATCGAACGTCACAAGCAATACGCGGACGAGTCAGCACTCAACGTCCGAGCAACTCTCTGGTTGCGCTTCCGATATCTGACTGGCGCATTAGTGATTCGCCCACCAGCATCGCGTCAACTCCAGCCGTTTCTAACATCTCGGCATCAGCGCGTGTCTTGATTCCGCTCTCGCCCACGAGTACGCACTCGTCTGGCATCTGTTGTTTCAATCGCAGCGTATGCTGCAAGTCGACCTCAAATGTGTGCAGATTGCGATTGTTGACACCGATCAGCGTCGCGCCGGCGTCGAGGACCCGCGAAAGATTCGATGGCTCATAGAGTTCGACCAACGGAGTCATTCCCAACTCGACCGCTTCGTTATGCAACTTCCGCAACATGCAATCGTCCAGGCACTCCGCGATTAGCAGAACAGCATCGGCACCGGCTGTCCGGGCCTCGAGCAGTTGGTACGTGTCGAGAATGAAGTCCTTGCGTAACACTGGCAGATCCACCGCCGCTCGCACCGCGCGCAAGTATTCGATTCTGCCTTGGAAAAACTGCTCGTCGGTGAGCACACTGATGCAGGTCGCACCATGTGCTTCGTAAGTCTCGGCAATCTCGACGGGATCAAAGTCGCTACGAATCAGACCCGCCGAAGGGCTGGCCTTCTTGACCTCAGCGATCAGACGGATTGGGCCGGCCTGCGCTAACGGCTCAAAAAACGAACGGACTGGCGGCGCAGCGCTAAGCTGCTCCCGCAGGGCGGATTCGGTCACTTGCTGCTTCGCGTGCTCGATTTCGGCAAGCTTTGCGACCACGATTTTTTCCAAGATGGTATCTGCCATAGCTGTCCCATTCTATCCGCTCGTCACGACGCTTGCAGCGGCTACCGTGACCTCGATTCGCGCGACGCAGATACCCTAGAATCCGTGCGTTTTCACAACCCGACCGGATTTCGCCGCCTAGCTGGCCGCGGTTATTGCCTTTTTCGAGTGATTTTGGCGAAGCAACCGACTAGATTGGTAGTTGCTCAACGAATGAGTCAAACTGCCGCGGATCGTCGCCTTAGGCGCTGATTCTCCGAGCTGGCAGCCTCTTGTTGCAACGAGGTAATGATTGACTGATGCCGAGCTAATTCGCCGGGCCCGCGAACGAAACTCCGAGGCCGCGGAAAGCAGTTCGGCAGCGTGGAATACGCTGTCGAAGCGCTATCTGCCCTTGGTGTGGCGCTATGCCTATGCGCTGTTGGACGATGTTCACGGTGCGGAAGATGTCGTGAGCGAGACCATGTTGGCGCTGCTGAGAAACATCGACCAGATCGACGACGAAGCTCCCAAGATCTCTGCGTGGTTACGCTCAGTCGTGCGACATAAGATTGCCGATCATCATCGTCGGACGTACCGCGTAAAGGATCACCTGTCGCGGGTTGCTGTGGAGCACGAACGCCGAGATGGCCCCGAAGACCCATCGGCGCCGCTAACGCTGGAGGAAAGGAAGAAGCAGATCACGGCAATCCTGGAAGGGCTACCTGAGCGGCAACGATTGGCATTGGAGTGGAAATACGTGGAGGGAATGCGAGTGCGAGAAATCGCAACACGTCTGGGTGAAACAGAGAAGGCGGTTGAAGCGACTTTGTATCGAGCGCGTCGAGAATTTCGACGCATGTACGAGGTTTCGGAGTTGGAAGAGGCAGTGGCTATGCGTCCCGTCGGGCAGAGTGGGAATCCCGCCGGGAGTACAGGTTCAACTGCTTTTTCTTGGCAGCAAACAAGCATCGAATTGCCAGGAAAATAGCTCGCAATTAAATAAGGCCCAATCGCTGGGAACGCACCCCATGGCTAACCGTCCCGATCAACACGACAATCAGCAAGAGGCTCAGATAGAGGAATTGCTCAAGACGAGCTATGGCGACACGCCGCCTTCCGATGAGTTTCAAGCGACTTTGCTCCGCCAACTCGATCGTGAGTACCAGCAAACCTATTTTTCTTCTCCCGATCCCGCGAAGCGTGAAGCTACGTGTGATACTCTTCGCCGAGACAGCCGACCCCGTCGGCTGATTGGATTGCGGTTGGCGGTCACGATGGCGGTGGCAGCTTCGTTGCTGCTGATGGTGACATTATGGAACAGCCAAAACGCGTACGGATTGGCTGCGATGCTGCGTGCTTTAGAGAACTGTGGCTGGGTACAGGCTGATTCGGAGAGTGTCGGCTCAAGTAGTTGGATTTCTTCGCAGCGCGGCGTGCTTGCCATTCGCAGTGGCGAAGAAGTGGCATTTTTCGACCACCGAATGCAGACGTCAGCAAGGTATTCTGCTGATCACCAAGTCATCTATCAGCAAGCGATGGCGGACGCAGGTCCTCTCGATGTTGGAGAGCAGCTGCTGTCACGGCTGCTTGCAAACGGAACTGATGCCGCCGACCGGCAAAGTCCAGGCTACGACGTCCTTTCCGAATCGTGGCGACATGTCGGAGAAAACGGACAAGATGTCGAGCTGCTCGTCACGTTGCGAAGCTCTGATGCGCAACGAAACACGCATAGAGTGCGCGCACTACTCGACGCGGAAACCCATTTACCCAAGTCGGTCGAGTTGCTGTCACGCGAGCAGGGCGCGCCGACGAAGATGCTGGTTCTCAAATATCCAAGCGAGGGGCCAAGTTCGATATTCGCCTTGGGCGTACCGCGAGAGACTGAAGTGGTCGCCTCGCTTTCTGATTCCGGCGAGAGGTTCCGCGCAGCCCGCGACACGGAATCGACCCGGGTGTTGGGCACAAGCGATTCTTCGACCGCAAAGCGAGAAGTTGCTCGCGTGGCCGTCCGGCCCGCCTTGGACGGTCGAGAAGGCGATGACTCCGGCGAGGAGCTCGCGAACAGGATAATCGACGATCGAGATGGCGACGAACGCCAGGCAGACGATCCGCAAGCGGACGTACTTGCCGCTCCCGCAAAGCAAGCGATAGGCAGTGAAAGTCTCGGTCTGGCGAAGGAGTTTGTGAAGCCAGCGACCGGAAACCGCGTTGTGGCAGATGAAATCGTCACGCCAAAGGCAGGAGGTCCGCAGCCTGCAGATTCTAGTGAAGATCAGCCACCGGCGGAGCGGATTGCGTCCGCTACACCGGCGCAGGCAACAACGTTGCCCCAAATTAACTTTGCGACTCCCGCTTTGTCCTTGCCGGCAGTGGTCGAGCAACTCAACAGCCAGCTCGCCAATCATTGGGAGCAACAGGGCATTACTGTTGCTGAGCCAGCTACCGACACTGAGTTCTTGCGGCGTGTATATCTCGATCTGACTGGGCGGATTCCCGTGCCGTTTGAGGTCTATGAGTATCTGCAGGCTGATCCTCAGACGCGTCGTGAGGAACTGGTCGATCGGTTACTAGAAAGTCGCGATCACGCCACGCACTTGGCGACCGTCTGGCGCAAGCTGTTGCTCCCCGACGGGGTGGACACAAACACTTATGGCGGCACGGGCAAGTTCGACGAGTGGCTCGCGGATCGATTCGATCAGAATTTGCCTTACGACAAATTGGTTAGCCAACTGCTGCTGGCGGAGGGCCGCGTGAGCGACTCGGGGCCGATTTTGTTCTATGCGGCATTGAAGCTCAACCCCGAGGAACTGGCTGCTAAAACCGCTCGCACATTCCTCGGCATGCGGATGGAGTGTGCCCAGTGTCACGATCATCCGTTCGACGACTCAATTTCCCAAGATGACTTCTGGGGTTTCGCAGCGCACTTCGCGCAGATTTCTCGACCCAAGGGCAAAATCGAAATGACGTCGTCGGTACTTCGCGTGCGCGACAACGATCGCGGCGAGGTAATGATGCCCGACACGGAAGACATCGTGCCGCCACAGTTGCCCTATCAGGTGGCGATGCGACCTGAACAGGCGGGCGCAGGGGGACAAAAGTCGCGCCGACAACAGTTAGTTGAATGGCTCATTACCAAACAAAACAGCCGCTTCGCCCGCGCGACCGTCAATCGTGTTTGGCAGCACTTGTTCGGATTAGGGTTGGTCGAGCCAGCCGACGACATGCGGGCAGACAATATGCCAACGTGTCCGGAGGTGCTGGACACACTGAGCCATGACTTCGCCGCCAATGACTACGACCTGCGGCGACTGCTGCGAACGCTGGTTTTGAGCGATGCCTATCAACTCTCCAGTCGAGCGAAGGCAGACGAGCCTTCTCAGTCGCTGGAGTTTGCCCGCATGAACATCAAGAGCTTCACTGCTGATCAACTTTATGACTGCATCAATGTTGCGACCGAGCCCTCTTCGAGCGGCGGAAACGAAGGCGAAGGAGGCTCGCTGGTACGCTTTGGTAACGCGGCACGCCAAGCGTTTATCCAGCAGTTCAAGGCTCCGCCTGGGCAGCGGACCGACTATCAAGCGGGGATACCTCAAGCGCTTACGCTGATGCATGGACAGCTAGTGCACGGGGCGACCGATTTGGCTACTAGCGGCTTGCTGAAAGGCATCAACGCACCGTTTTACAGCGGCGACGACGAGCGCATCGAAACGTTGTTCCTGGCGACGCTGTCGCGATTCCCGGACGACTCGGAATTGAAGGCGATGTTAGGTCACGTCGAGGCTGCTGAAGACGATGCAGGGCGTACGCGCGCATTTGGAGATGTCTTGTGGGCCTTGCTCAACAGCGCCGAGTTCACATTTATCCATTGATGGTCGAGTCTATTTGACAAGATAAGCAGCGAACCAACGAAACCTTTCAGAAGGATTCCACTCGTCTTGTGAATTCTTCTTCCCAATGTTCCCAGGGAGATCAGCATGGCTAGTCTAAACAGTATCGATCGCCGACGGTGGTTGCAGTCCGCGGGGATGGGAATCTTGGGCGTGAGCATGAGCGGTTGGCTCCCGGCACTTGCTGAGCAGCTTGCTGCCGATCCGCGGCGACGACGTCACTGTATTCTGCTGTGGATGAGCGGCGGGCCGAGTCAGACCGACACATTCGACATGAAGCCCGACCATGAAAATGGCGGCGAATTTAAAGAGATTTCGACCAGCGTGCCAGGCATGCGATTCAGTGAGCATTTGCCGCAGTTGGCCCAGCACGCCGATCAGCTGGCAATCATCCGCAGCCTCAGCACGAAAGAGGGTGACCACGGGCGAGGTACGCATCTGATGCGCACCGGCCAACCACCGATGGGAACCGTTCGCTACCCGGCGATTGGTGCTGCTCTGGCCAAGGAACTTGCGAGCCCAGAGATCAAACTCCCCCCATACGTCAGCGTTGCCCCTTTCCGCGGCATCAACAACGAAGCTTTTGGTCCTGGATTCCTAGGTCCCAGGTATGCGCCGTTGGTCGTTGGTGCGACCGGCATGGGTGCTCAGGCAGCGAATCAAGGCAACCAGGGCGAAGGCTTCGCCGAACTGAGAGTGGATGCACTACAGCCGCCCGAGGGCGTGACCGCAGCGCAAATGAGCCAGCGGCTGGAGTTGTGGAAAACTCTTGAGAATCGTTTCCTTGAGCAGCACCCCAACGCGACGATCCGCGCCCATCAGTCGGTCTACGACAATTCGCTACAAATGATCGAGAGCGACGCGTCCGACGCGTTCGATTTGTCGCAAGAAGCCGACGTTGTGCGTGAAGCCTACGGCAAGGGAATGTTCGGCCAGGGCTGCTTGCTAGCCAGGCGATTGGTCGAGCGTGGCGTCCCCTTTGTGGAAGTGTCGCTTAATAATGTGTCAGGCGGTGGATTGGGTTGGGACACGCATGCCAACAACTTCGATACCGTCAAGAATCTGTCAGCCGATCTCGACGCCGGTTGGGCCACTCTGATGACTGAACTGAAAGACCGCGGCCTGTTGGAATCGACCACCATTATTTGGATGGGCGAATTTGGCCGGACGCCGAAGATCAACGGCGCTGCCGGTCGCGACCACTTTCCGCAAGCCTGGTCGTGCGTGCTCGCCGGGGGAGGTATCGCCGGGGGACAGGTGTACGGAAAAACCAGTGCGGATGGCATGCACGTTGAAGAAGACAAGACCTCGGTGGGCGAAGTTCTGGCTACCCTTTGCGCCGCGCTGGGCGTGCCACCAGAGACACAGAACATGTCGAACGTGGGGCGGCCGATCTCCCTCGTCGAAGACTATCCGATCGACCGGCTGCTCGCCTAGTCACCCACGACCTAACCACCCTGAAACTCCCCATGCCAACACACTCCCCGCTTCTGTTGTGTTCGACTCAGCCTGCGCGTCGGTTGGCCTTGCGAACCACACCGTATGTGCTCGGCAGTCTGCTCATTTTGGCGCTCACTGCGCCGCCGTGCTTTGCCCAGGCCGACCGTGAATCGTATCTCAGCAGCGACCCCTTGGCCGAAGTCGCAGTGCAACCCGTGCGTCCGCCACGCGAGCCCGACTACTCGGAACGCAACGTTCAGATGATGTACCGACCGATGGCTGAGGACCCGCTGTCGTTTTACGTTCGCACCCAAGACGGCGAATGGCAGATCCCCACCCAGGTCAGTGCGGAAGACCCGTGGGTCCGGATTTTGGTTTTGACTCCCAAGCGGCCGACAATTGCTGACGTGGCGATCGACATCAATCACAAACCGTTCCGCGCCGCACGAGAGCAGTGGATCGACAAACTGCTGGCAGAAGCGAAAGCGACGTCGCTTGTACGAGCGGGCGAAGCGGCAGCCGATGCGGCCGGCATCCAGGTCGACGAATCTGCAGGCGACGCCCAGGAGCAGACTGCTGAGCCTGATCCCGAGTCTTCTCAGGATACTGCAGATGGAACTTCCGACGAGTCGGAGGCGTCTGAGGATTCAGACGAAGCGGGTGAGGAATCCGAATCAGAAGCCAAACTCGACGAAGATGAAGTCCCCATGGTAAAAGCCCAGCGTCGCCAGGCGAGCAGCCTATTCAAACGGCTCATCAATTATCTGGCGGCCGATCAAACGACTGCCGAACGTGAAGAAGTACGTTGGCTACTGGCAGAATGGACCGGTGGACCGGCGCTGATGACGTTGAGTCCCGCCTTCTCATGGCGGCGCGCTGACGCGGCGCCGCTGTGGCACGCGCTCGACCTGGATGGTGATCAGACGCTCAGCAGCGACGAGATCAACAGAACCGCTGAGACGCTCAAAAAAGCCGACATCAACCGCGACGAGATCTTGAGCCTCAGCGAGTTGGAGCGCCTCAGCGAGCAGCATGCAAGCCAGCAGCGAACCAAAGGCTACCCGCTGGTCGTAGTGATCGATGAGCAAACCGACTGGCGGGCGCTCCGCGGACACCTCCGCACCGCTTATCCACCGCGAAATTCTGCAGATCAAGGGGAGGCTGAACTGTCGCTGCTAGACCGTATCGCCTCGGGAGATCAATCAGTTAGTACTGCGGATTTGGCGAATCTTTTGTCTTTGACCCCCGATTTGGTGTATCGTGTGGCTTTCGCCAAGAGTGATGCAAAAGTGAAGTTGCTAGCCGCTGGGAGTGATACTAGTGGTGAAAGTTGGGGTTTCCAATTCGCGACCGAGCAAGCGATCACGGTCGCGCGTCGCGAGACGTACATGGAATTGACCGCAGCGCAGGGTGAAATCGACGAAGAGAACGAGAGCGGCGATATGCAACAAACGCAGATTTCGATCGGTGCCGTCGCGGATGGTTACCCGCTGTTCCGTCTGCTCGATCACGACAACAATCGTCAACTCACCTTGCGCGAATGGCGGGACCTTCAGAATTTCTTGACCGGCCTCGACGTCAACGAAGATGGTCAAGTTGATAGCGCCGAGATCCCGATCGCAATCCGACTCGCAGTCACCCACGGACCTCAGTCTCACGTTCACTTGGCGAATGCGATTGCCGCGCAGCGCGATCACGGCGAAGCGAGCAAGGCCGAGGCTCCCGATTGGTTCGTCGGCATGGATCGCAACCGGGATGGCGACCTCTCGCGGCGAGAGTTCCAAGGCAGCCCCCGCCAGTTTGCCAAATACGACCGCGACGGAGACGGACTGATTAGTCGTCTGGAGGTTGAGCAGTCAGCGAGTAAGAATTAGCCGCAAGAATTCACAGGCTGCGGCGAACACTTGCCGACCGACGCCAGCGGATTGCACAAGGCGGAATTGAGAAGTCACGCATAATTCAAAACCTGAACCGAGATTATTTATGTCCGACAATCACCAACAAGTTCTCACACCGGAATCCAGTACCGAAGAGGTAACGCGCCTGGTCGACAATCTTCATGACACCTACCAACAGATGTGCTCGGAACTGTCTGGGGTGATTGTCGGCATGGAAGACGTCACCGAGCAATTGATGGTCGGCATCCTCTGCCGCGGCCATTGCATCCTGCAGGGCATGCCCGGATTGGCGAAGACTCTGCTGATCTCGCAACTCGCGTCGTTGATGCATCTTTCGTTCACCCGCATCCAGTTCACACCTGACCTGATGCCTGGCGACATCACGGGTAGCGACGTGTTGGAAGAAGATCACACGACCGGTAAGCGAATTTTCCGATTCATCCAGGGTCCGTTGTTCGCCAATTTGGTGCTGGCCGACGAAATCAACCGTACGCCGCCCAAAACACAAAGTGCGTTGCTGGAAGCGATGGAAGAACGTCAGCTGTCGGTGGGTGGAACGACCTATCCGTTGCCGGATCCGTTTTTCGTGCTCGCGACCCAAAACCCAGTGGAAGTTGAGGGGACCTATCCGCTTCCCGAAGCACAGCTTGACCGGTTCTTGCTCAAGATCAAAGTCGACTATCCCGATCGCGCTGGCGAACGAGAGATTTGCCGTCGACAGACGACCGACTACTCGTACACAACCAATCAGGTGATCGACGTGGATCAACTGCATGCAATGCAAGATCTCGTGCCGAAGGTCGTTGTGTCCGACCACGTGTATGACGCAGCAATCGACTTGGCTCGCATGACGCGGCCCGAGGAAGGTAAGTTGCCTCCTGAGTTGGCCGACAAAGTGCAGTATGGCGCGGGGCCGCGTGCGAGCATCGCGCTGCTGATGGCGGGCAAAGCGCGGGCGTTGCTGCACAAACGCTGTCACGTGACGACCGAAGATATTTTTGCGCTTGCCGCTCCGGTGCTACGACACCGCATTATTCCGACCTTCAATGCCGAGGCTGCTGGTCTCGATACCGACGACATCGTCAACGCACTGGTCGATCGACAGAGATCGCTCACGCAGGCATAGTTCGAAATCCACCCGTCCTACCGTCGATCGAAGAACGTATCCAGGTCCGCTGTGGCAAAAAATCGCGTCAATCAGTTCGTCTCCTCGCTGCAAGAGCGGCAAACTCAGGATGCGCGCAATGGGACGGGCAACTCGGGGTTCGCGGCACCTGCGCCGCCGTCGCCCGATGCTATGCCGCGTGTGCCGGCGTTTTCTCCACCGGCTGAGAAGCGAGAGGTCTTCGACCCACAGATGCTCAACAAGCTGGGACAGCTGGAGATCATCGCGAGCACGGTCGTCGATGGCTTTTTGTCGGGCAAGCATCGGTCGACCCACAAAGGGGGTTGCACCGATTTTGCTGAGTTCCGTCCCTATCAGCAGGGCGACGACATCCGTCAGCTCGATTGGCGGCACTACGCTAAATGTGATCGCTACTACGTCAAACAATTCGACGACGAGACCAACCTACAGGCGCTGCTGGTGGCCGACGCGAGTGGCTCAATGCAGTTCGGCATGTCGACGGTCACCAAGTGGCACTACGCGCAGATGGCCGCCGCCTGCTTAGGTCACCTGCTGCTTCGCCAGCGCGATTCGGTCGGATTGGCGGTAGTAGGCGATTCGCTAAAGAACTACGTGCGACCGCTGCCGCGGGCTAGCCAGCTGGCTCGCGTGCTCAACGTGCTGGAAAACACCGCCGCCTCGGGCGAGTCGACGCTCAGCAACTCGATGCTGGAACTGACCGGCCGCCTGAAACGACGTGGTATGGTGATGTTGCTTTCCGACTGTTTCGGCGATGTCGCGGAGCTGAAGCGCGTATTGCAGCAGTATCGCGCACGTGGTCACGACGTGATGGTCTATCAGATTCTGGCACCCGAAGAGCTGACTTTCCCGTTCCGACGGGAATCGTTCTTTCAGGACCTCGAACTGCCTCGGCGCATCCAGGTGAGCCCCGGCGCGATTCGCAAGCAGTATCTGGCGGAGTTCCAGGCGTTCCAGGACGAGTTGCGCGAGTCGATGACCGACGCGGGCGTCGATCTGGTCACACTCACGACCGACCAAGATATCGGCGAAGTGCTGTCACAATATCTCCGCAAGCGAGCGGCTCAGAAGTCGGCGACGTCCGTGAGGATTCGTGCGTAGTTTTTCCCTCCTAGCAAGAACTGATTTACTTTGAGCTTTCTCGGCCTGTCATTTCTGTTTGCTTTGCCACTGATTGCCGTGCCAGTGATTATTCACTTGTACCGCGGCAGACAGCGAGATGTCGTCAACTGGGGAGCGATGCAATTCTTAGCTGCTGCCACGACCAAGGGGCGCAGCATGCAACGCTTAGAAGAGCTGTTGCTGATGTTGTTGCGTGTTGCGGCGGTCCTGGCGCTGATTCTCGCGCTTTCGCGACCGATGTTACGCAGTAGCCTGTTTGGTAGCGCTGTGGATCGCGAAGTCGTACTGCTACTGGACAACTCGCTGTCGATGGCGCGGACGATCGACAACGTGGCCGCCGGCGATCAACTCACCGACAGGGCCCTGGAGATCGTGGGTGATCTGTCCTCGGGCGATACTGTCCAGATCATGCTTGCCTCCGGTGGCGGGCAGTGGCTTACCGCGGAAGGAATCCCGGCCGACCGTGTCGGCAAGCGCCAGCTCACCGACCTCATCGAAGCCGTCGAGCCATCGCTGGGCAGCGCCAGATTGCTCGATTGTCTGCAGAGCATCGTCAACTCGGAGCCACAAAACAATCCTTCGTCGCGGCAAGTGTACGTGCTAAGCGACAGCCAAGCCCTGAGTTGGCAATTCGAAGCCACCGGCGCCTGGCAACAGCTGGGGGCGGCCCGCGAGAAATCGACGATCCCCACTTCCATCGAAATCGTTGACTGCCAGCGACAGGCCGAAGAACTCAACAACTTGGCCGTGATGAAACTGGAGGCTTCGCGTCAACTGGTGCGGCCCGATGAGCGCGTTGAGCTTGTGGCGCGCGTTTCTAACGTGGGCGATACGACCAGTGAACAGACCACGCTTGAGTGGTCGGTGGATGACGATGTGTTCGATTCGTCGGAGTTGCGTTCGCTTGCCGCTGGAGAATCCACGCAGGTGTCGGTCCCACTCAAGCAAGAAGACACTGGCAACTTCGCGGTCACGGCGCGAATTCAAGCCGAAGATCAGATCACTCCCGACGGCGAGGCGAGTGTTGTGATCGAGGTTTCCGATCAATTGCCGATCCTCGTGATCCACGACCTCGAAGCCGATGCCGCGCGCAAAACCGCCGATCAGCTGTTCACGGCGGCTCTCGGCTACGACGGAGACGAAGCACAGGAGTGGCACTCGGTCTATCAACCAAACCTCGTATCCGTTTCCGAACTGAGCGACGTGTCGCTACCCAAGTACCGCGCGGTGGTCATGCTCAGCCTCACGCAATTGACCGACGAAACTCACAAACGGCTGCAGGAGTTCGTGCGCGCCGGCGGTGGGCTCTGGGTAGCACTTGGCGATCTGGTCGATCGAGAGGCGTTCAATCGGTTCTGGTACGACGATGGTGGTGGGCTCAGCCCGATTTCGTTGGAAACGCTCATCAGCGTGCAAGATACCAATACGCCTCCCGGCTCGATCCATCCGCCGGAGCGCGATCATCCCGCGACGATGCAGTTGGCCAACACCACGCAGTTGGATATTGATCAGGTGCGGCTCACTGATTATTGGCAGTTGGTCCACCACGGCGAAGATGACCGCGCGGCTTGGGTATTGCTTGAGTCGGGCGACGGAAGCCCCTTGGTCGTCGAAAACCTGGTCGGCGAAGGACGCATACTCGTGCAGGCGTTCCCATTGGGACTGCAGTGGACGAATTTGCCGCAACTGAAATCATACGTCGTGATGATCCACGACTGGCTCGACTATCTGACCGCTCCGGCGATGGCGCGATACAACCTGGAACCGGGCGGCGTCATCGCCGCTCCTTTGCCTGCCGATGCCGACGCTACGTCGGCGAAACTCATCACTCCCGCTGGCGAGGAAGTCCAACTCGCCACGTCGGGCAGCGAAGAGAGCGGTCTGGTGCGTTACTCGCAAACCCAACTTCCTGGATTGTATCGGTTGAACTTCGACGCCGGTGGCAAGGCGATCAGTCTGCCGTTTTACGTCACGCGCGACGCGAATGAGTCGCATCTAAGCCCACTGTCGACAGAACAGCAAACGAAACTGACAGAAGTGGCAGGCCTGCAATTCGACGGGCAAGACGCCGCCGTAGCGAGCGCTGTGGCGAATGTCGAGCCGCGACCCAAGGCCGAACCAATCTGGGGCGCACTCCTGTTGGCACTATTGGGCCTATTGGTCGGAGAGCAGTTGTTCTCCAATTGGCTCACTCGCCAACGCAGTGGCGTTGCAGTCAGCACTGGTTAGCCCACCCTCGAGAACAAAGCTCAAAGCATCAACATGCCAACCGATTCCCCGCAAACCTCCGAAAGCATCATCTTCGACGGTACCGTCTCCGTGACGACAGCGGTCGTCATTGGTCTGGTGCTGGCGGCGATTGCAGCCTGGCTACTCTATCGCGAACGACTCAGCATCGGCCCACGCTGGGCGGGACTGTTTTGGCTGTTGCGGATGACGGCGATCGGCGTTGCCTTGTGGATGCTTGCCGGGCCCGTGCATGAGTCTGTCGAGCGCTCGACCGTTACGCAATCGATTGCAATCCTTGCCGATGCCAGTCAGAGCATGGAAACGGTCGATAGTGCCGATGCAACCGAACTGGTGCGTTGGACTCTAGCAAGCGCCGTCGACGAAGAGCCAAACGAATTGGCGCTCTGCGACAGTATCAAAGTCGCCGTGCAAGTAGCGAGCCGAGCCAGCGAACGTACCATGAACATGCTCAACGAGCATCGGCCGCTGAAGGAGCTGAAACGGACCGTAGAAGAAGTTCGTGTCGCGTCGGCTCGTGCTGAGAAACATTGCAACCAGCTGATCGAACAGTTCTCCGATGATCGCGAAGATCTCGCGGAGCGCGTGGGTCGCATCGAAACGTTGTTGCAAGGCCCAATCGACTCAACGCTCGACGACGTGCTGACAGCGCTCGACAACCGCGGAGCCTCGCTGGTAGGTAAGTTGACCGATTCACTGGCAGCATTGAGTAATCACTTTTCCGAGACCAGCCGCCGCATCGATACGCTCACACGCGAGCTCGCCGAAGAACTCGCCAACGACAGCGAGCGACTACCCGAAGATGCCAAGGAACTTACTCGACGCGAGAAGTCGCTCAACGTGTTGGACGCTTTGCACGAGAATGTCCTGGCGAAGTTCGATGACGAGGTGCGGATTCGCAAGTTCCAATTCGATGCGATGCTTACTCCGATTTCCGCCGAACGCACTTGGAGCGATGCCGCGAACCTCGTTTCCTACACTCCCGAAACGAGTCAGCAACCGGTCACCGATCTGACGGCCGTCCTCAAACAGCTTTCCACCGACCGTGTCGCCCAGTCCACGCGCTTGGCGATCGTCGTTACCGACGGCAATCATACGGCGCTCAGCAAGCAAGCACCGCAGGAAGTGGCTACCCAAATTGCCGACTTGCCGGTCTACACCGTGCCCGTGGGTAGCACGGTACTGGTTCGCGATCTGCGTCTGCACCGCGTCGAGGCTCCTTCCACCGTAGTCGAAGACGATTCTGCTTTGATCGAGGCGATCGTTACCGCCGTCGACTGTGATGGCCTGGCGACTGAAGTCACCCTACGGCATGACGGTGAAGAAATCGATCGCCAGCTAGTGAAGTTTACCGGCGAGCGCGTTGATCGGCGTGTGCAGTTCAAAGTCTCGGCCGATCAGATTGGTTGGCAGGATTATGAGTTGACTGTCGAACCGGTCGACGATGAGGAGAGCGTGGCCAACAATGTGGCTCCGATTAGCTGGGAAGTGGTGCGTGACAAGTTCCGCGTGTTGCTGGCGGACGGGGTGTCGCAATGGGAGTTTCGCTACCTGCAGCAGTTGTTCCGTCGCGACACGCATATCGAGTGCGACGAATTGCTTTTTTTTCCACGACTTCGCGGCACCGGCGAGATGGCCAGAAATCCTCGGCTGCCCGAGCGCGTCGAAGATTGGGCCGTGTATGACGTCGTGATCCTTGGCGATCTGGGATTGCAGCAGTTCAGCACGACCAGCCAGAGAGCCTTGGTCGAGTACGTCCGCGACCGCAATGGTCATCTGATCTTGATGGCTGGACGCGATCACATGCCGCGCGAATACCGCAACAAACCGTTGATGGATTTGCTGCCGGTTGAAGCGGCCTCGTACGACGACGAAGACGAGGGCTACACACTGATGCTCACCGACGAGGGCCGACTGCACAGTGCGCTGGCGATCGAAGAATCTAACCAGGCGAGCGAAGACGCTTGGCTGGGCGTTTATCGCAAGAAGCCCATTTTCAATTTGTCGGAATATTCGCGTCCGAAGCCCACGGCACGAACGCTGTTGCGCGCCGTGCCCACACGCATGTCAATCGTGGTCGATGACAAGGCAACGCAAGACAACTTGCCCGCCTATCTCTGCTGGCATCAGGTCGGCAATGGTCGCGTCGTTTACCTGGCGTCGGCGGATATCTGGCGGCTCCGTTATCGCGGCGGTGACCGCCGTCACCATCGTTTTTGGGGTCAAATGATTCGCTGGGTCACTGCCGAGCAACTCGGCAGCGGCACCGACGTGCTTCGCATGAGCACCGACAAGAATCGCTACAATCCCAACGAGCCCGTTGAAGTGACCGTCTGGTTGAAGGACCATACAGGCCGTCCCCTGGCGGGGCAAGCCCTGCAAATCGGCGCCCGCACGCTCGAAGAAGAAGTCGAGTCTGCCGAACTGGTTAGCGACCCAGACGTCGCGGGGCGGTACTTTGGCACGCTGGAGAATCTTCCTGCCGGGGCCTACGAAGTCGTCGTATCCGGGTCCGTCGTCGATGAACTGATGTCCGCTAGCGAAGACAAATCACCCATCAAGACGATGGTCACGGTCGATACCGGCGACAACCTAGAGATGCTCGACACGCGTTGCGATCGCACGCTGCTCGAACAAGTTTCCGAAATCACCGGAGGTCAGGTAGTACCACCCACGGCAATTGCCGAGGTGCTACAGCTAGCCTCGCTTTCACCCGAAGTCAACGAGTCGGTACAACGCACGCCCTTGTGGAACCGTTGGTCCAACTTGTGGATCGTATTAGGTTGTCTAATTACCGAGTGGATCGTTCGCAAGAAAAAAGGCCTGGTGTGAAACACCAGACCCAACTGAACCCACAAATCAAAAGGATGGGTGTAGGATGACGCAACTCCCGCAAAAAATCACGCTTCCCGCCGCCATCGCCGAGAAACTTGAGGTCGTCCGTCGTCGCACGCTGAAGGTTAGCATGGGCACCGCGATCGTGACCGCGATCTGTGTGCTGCTGGCTGCCATGGGCGTGGCAATGCTGATCGACTGGCTGGCGACGATCTACGATTTCCGCTGGCGAGCGTTGCTGACGTACACTGCCTGGTCGGCGGCGGCTATCACCTTGGTGGCGTGGGCTATGGCTGCGTGGCGGCACACCCAACGCGTGGAGCGGATGGCGGCCAAAGTCGATCGCGAGATTCCAGAGCTCGAAGAACGGTGGTCAACGGTCACGGAAATCACCAACAGCAACGGCGCGCCGGGAGAGACACCTGGAGTGGTTCATCCCGCCATGTTCCAACAGGTTTCCAAGGAAGCCCAAAGCTGGACGCCGCGTGTTGAGGCCGACCGCGTAATCCCGCTAGATGGCTTGATTCGCGCGCTGCTGTTTCTCACCGCGATCACCACCGTGCTGGGCATCGCAGTCGTGTTGGATTCGCAACGGACGACCGTGCTGATGCGTCGGTTCTGGCAACCTTATGCGCCAATATCCGCCACCGAACTGACCGATCTCTCTGGTGATCTGGTGGTGGGCCGCGGCGAGTCGCTCGAGATCGCCGCTCACGTGGTTGGTTCGCCCGTCGATGAAGCTTCGCTGATATTGCAGCCCGAGGAAGGCGACGAGAAAACGATCACTCTCGTCCCGCGTGGCGACGAGCAAGACGAACTCTCGCATCGCATGCGAACTGTCAAAGAGCCGCTGCGGTACCGTCTGCGTGCGGGCGATGGCCAATCACCGTGGTACAACATCGTGGTGGCTGACCGACCGAAGCTGGGCGACGTTCGCGTCACGCTGACTCCGCCCGCCTACACACGCAAAGAAGCCAAGATCATCAACAAGCTGCCGCGTCGCGTCACGGTGCTAGAAGGCAGTTCGGTGGAAATCGCACTCAAGCCGAAGCAGAAACTCAAGTCCCTGGTGCTAAAGTTCAGCCCGGAGCGCTCCGAGCAACTCT
Organism: Bythopirellula sp.; assembly: GCA_965228965.1. Taxonomy (GTDB): domain Bacteria; phylum Planctomycetota; class Planctomycetia; order Pirellulales; family Lacipirellulaceae; genus Bythopirellula. The sequence goes on along the minus strand of OZ245849.1, from coordinate 663,750 downwards.
CGGCCGACGACGATGGCTGGTATCGCTGGCGCTCGACCCTCAACGAGCACATCGCGTTCCAAACGATGTTGGTCGAAGAGCATGGTCTGGGGAACTTGCGACCTCCAAAGTGCGAGATCAAGATTCGCCCCGACCGCCCGCCGGTCGTCAAAATTCTCACGCCCAACAGCGAAATGGCCGTCCGCCCCGACGACGAGATTCCCGTCACGTTCGTCGCCAGTGACGACGTCGGCGTCCATCAAGCCGAGTTGATCGTTTACGACGAAAACAACCGCGTCGACGGCAAGCCAGCCGTGCTCGATCGGATTCCCATTCCGTTGGGCGATCAGCAAGGTGCCGTCAAAGTCAAAGCGTCGGTGAAACTCGACCTCTCCAAGTACGAAACCACTGACGGCGCACAGCTGAGCTTCTCCGTCCGCGTCCGAGAGGATCGCGGTCAGAAATACCTAGCGGACAACCAAGCGGCGCAAGACGCCGCGGATACGGTCGCAGCGGCCGACAACCCACAACCAGGAAAACAAAATGATGCTGCGGACGATTCTGCAACCGGCCAAGAGGCGCCGGGTGGAACAGATCAGCTGGCGAACGCGACCGATGCGGATGCTCAGTCCGACGGGCAACAGCAAGCGGCCGTTGAATCCTCCAGCGAAGAAAACTCGGTTGCAGGCCAAACCGGCGTTCAGCCTGCCACTGCCGAAATTGCCGCAAGCGATGTCGGCGAGGCGAATACCGCTGAACGACTCGCCGCGCGGACGGCACCCACGAACGGTGACGCGCCCAGTGATTCTAATGACAACCCCGCTGGCACGTCGCAACAAGAGCCTGGCGACCAGCAGGCCTCCGACTCAATAGCCAACCAAGACCAAAGTTCACGGCAAAACACTGCGTCAGAAGCTTCAAACGCAGCCACAGAATCGAATTCCGTAGCGCCGGAAAGCGGCGAATCGACATTAATGGCGGATTCTGAAGACTCTGCCGCGAGCGGTGAGGATCCGGGCGCCGCGAATGAGCAGAGCCGTACCACGTCTTCGGTTCGGCAGTCGCTCAACACATCCGACCGGGCGAATGCCCAGGAGCCGAGTAACTCGACGACAGGCGAGCCGTCGGAAATGAATGCGGCAGATGCGACGCAAGCCAATTCCGACGATCCCAACAATGCGGGCTCGGGTGGCGAAAGCAGTCAAGCAAAGAATAGCCAGAGCAACAACAGTTCTCAGAACAGCAATGCTCAAAGCAACAATTCGCAGGGCAACAATTCGCAGAGCAACAATCAATCATCGCAGTCCAACGCTCAACCTAATGCTGGTCAACAGTCGGGCGATCAGAGTTCTTCGGGTCAGAACTCGAATGACTCCGAAAGGATGCAAGACTCGCAGCAATCTGACTCACAAGGCGGCACGCCGTCGCCGGGTAATCCGATGTCCAAGCGTGAGCTTGATGTCGAGTCTGCCCAGTCGTCCAGCAGCCAGCGCCTGCGCCTGAAGATTGACGAGTGGGCCGGCAGCTACGACGGACAGCAACGCGCTAAGTTGGAAATTGCCATCGCACCGAAGCTCGAAGCCATCGATCGCGCGCTGGAAAAGGCCGAGAACCTCTCACGCTCCGTGCTCGACGACAACGACGCCGGTCAGCCGTGGGCCAGCAAGCACGATCGCGACATCCAACGTGCCGACGAGCAAATCGCCGCCGCAATCCAAGTGATCGAGGATCTTGAGAACGAAACCTACGGCACTCCTTACGCCTTCATCGGCCTACAACTGGTCGACATCAAGCAGGCGCACATTAGTTTGGCGCGGCGCGATTTTTGGAAGTCCTTGCAAACGAAAGATGCCGCGCGTGTCGATTCGGTGCGCAATGGTTGGCAGCACACCATTCGTGCTCGCGAACTCATCGTCTTGCTTACCGAAAGATTCGAGCGCACGAAGATGGAATACAAAATGGCCGAGTCGGTTGAGAACATCAAAAAGATGTATCGCATCTTCGTCGAAGACTCGATGGAACTGCTCCGTCAGGATGGTGAAGGCAGTCGCTACAACCGGAAAGTCGCCGAGTTTGATCTCGACGACGAATATCTCAAGCGGCTGGAGGAAGTGATCAAGATGCGTAACGAAATGCGAGCCGAACTGGCCCGCATCCTCGCTGACGATCCGCGCCTGCTGCGACGGTTCCTTGACGCGCAGCGCAATCGTCAGAAGATATTGCGGAACGAACTCGATCGCTTGACGGAAGATCAAAGTGAATTGAATCGAGAAACTCGCGCCTGGGCCGCCGCGGAAGAGGACGAACGTCCGCCGCTAGCGAAGATTCTCATCGGTCGTCATATCGAGTCGGCACAAGACATTGCCATCGCAGCCGCCGAACTGCACGATCGTTTCGAAACCTGGTCGCCACTGGGCAAAGAGGTCGAGGACGACGACTTCCAAGCCACTGCCGCGGTGCTGCAAGAGATCGCTACCGCCACCCGTGAGCTGAGTAACGCTGGGCTCGACTACGTCGAGGAATCCACACGCGCTAAGAAGATTGAGGAAGATGCGGAATCCGAGGAAACCGAAGAGGAAGCGAACCCATTCAATCCCAACGAAGCAGTTGAACAGATTTCGCAAGATGCGCAGCAGTTGTACGAACGCTTCACGCGTTTGGAAGTCTTGCTCCGCCAGATCGGCGGGCGTAACGATCGTGCTGAGATCGCGTCGTTCGCGACGAATCGCCTGTTGGAAACACGTCGTCTGATCGAGCAAACCTCGGCGTGGATCCGGCAACTCAAACAACAGCAGGCAGGCAACTACCACCGTGCGGCCGAAGTCGGGCAGTACCGATTGGCCACGCGCACCGACACCTTGGCCGGAAAGCTGGCGGGCCTCGAGCAGACGATGGCCGGCTTGTTGCAGAACGAAGGCAACATGCTGCCCAAATCAATCGCCGACAAAGCACGCGCCTTGCTCGCCGCCCTCGACGAGCAGGCAGCGCCTAACCAACTGGCCGCCGTGTATGCGTTGCGTCGTAACCAGCTGTCGCGAGCCACTTCGCGGCAAGAGACCGCGTTGGCTGCCTTGCAACTGGCCGGGAAACTCTACGACGAGATGATTGAAGCGGCGATCATCGAACTCGATAAGCTGCCGGTCCAAGATCCAATTGCCGGTCTGCTCGACGACCCGACGCTCGACGATCTGCTGCGTGAGTTGGAGCAAGAGATTCCCATCGAAGAGGCGCTAGGCATCCCGGCACGGCCGTCGAACCTACAGATCATGAGCGACTGGCTCCGCTCCGGCGGTGACAACGCCCTGATGACCGGTGGCAATCGCCGCATGATGATGGAACAGATGCGTCGCCAACAGGAAATGCGTCAACGTCAGCTGGAGCGTGCCTACCGCCGCGCCGTGGCCCGGGCGCTCAACGAGGCCGAAGCGGAAGACCTAGTGAAGAACATGCCGAAGCTCGCCCGTGAAACGGCTGATTGGAATCGTCTCGCCTCGCAACTGGAAGACGACCTTCGACAAGGCCGCGACAAAGCACCACCGGAGCGTTATCGTCGCTCCATTGAACAGTACTTCCGCCAGGTCAGTGGCGCAGACAAAGCCCAGTAGCAAGAAAAGGTCTCTCGTGCGACGAGTTGCCCACGTTCCAGTTCAATACCTACTCGCTGCCGTGTTGATCGCCGGTTTGGCCGACGTCGCCTGCGCCCAGCCGGACGATGACATCCTCTCGCCGCTGCAGTGGCAGCGTATCGATGAAAGTGTGGAACGTGCGCTGGAGTACTTGGCTTCGCGGCAGCAGCGCAATGGATCGTTTCCGACCCAGAACCAAGGACAGCCAGGCGTCACGAGCTTGTGCGTGATGGCGTTTGTCGCTCAGGGACACATGCCGGGCGAAGGGCCTTATGGCGAACAATTGGACCAGGCGCTACGCTTCATCGTCAATTGCCAAAAGAAGAACGGACTGTTGGCCTTCGTTGGACCAAACGGCAAGCGGATTTCGCGAATAGTCGATCATGACATCGGCAGCCCAGCCGCCTACAACCACGCTCTCTCCGGCCTGTTACTCAGCGAAGTGTTTGCCATGGGCGGCGGCGATCTTGAAAAGAACCAAGAGGCCATCGAGCTGGCAATTGAGGCGACCCTCGAAATGCAAGCCTGGCCGAAGCGTAACAAATCGGATGTCGGCGGGTGGCGGTATGTGAATCAATCTAACAATCGAGGGAGTTTCGACTCCGATTTGTCGGTTACGGGATGGCACCTGATGTTCTTGCGATCGGCAAAGAACGCGGGTTTCGACGTTCCCCAAGCACCCATTACCGACGCAGTGAATTACGTGCGGCGCTGTTTTCAGTCGAAGTACGACACGTTCATTCATCTGGCTACCGACCAACAGGATCGACGAAGTCGTGGGATGGCGGGAGCGGGCATACTAGCGATGGCACACGCTGGCCTGCACGACTCGCAAGAGGCACGCAACTCAGGCAAATGGCTGTTGGAGCAGGGCTTCGCTAACTACAACGAAAGTCGATACTACACGCGTCCCAATTGGACTGATGATCGCTATCACTACGGAGTGTTCTGCTCCTGTCAGGCAATGTACCAGCTCGGTGGCGAGTACTGGAAACAGTTTTTTCCGCCAGTGGCCAAAGTGATTCTCAACAACCAAAATGCCGATGGTTCTTGGGACCCTGAAGACCACATGTTCGATCGCGATTATCGAGAGTGCTACACAACATCGCTCATGGCCCTAACTTTGGGTGCCCCCAACCAGCTGTTGCCGATCTTCCAACGCTAAGTTCGCGCATTATGGCCCCTGGGCGATCTCTTTCCGCACCACAGTAGCCGGTTCTCTCGACTGCGGTGACCAAGTAAAATCGAAGGTACGCCGCTTAGTCCGGTCAACCACCTGTGGTCCCGCCAGCCAACCCATTTGCGGAAGATTCGCGAATGCCATCTCAGCAACGCTCCATCGATTCGCTGCAGCGCGAACTTGACGCGCTTCGCCATGAGCAACGTCTGTTGCAACAGCACAATGCGATTCTGCTGCGTTTGGCACTTGCACAACAGCAACCGGAACTCAGTTTCGAGCAGACGATCCAGAAGTTCACCGAAGAAGTTGGCGAGTTTCTCAAGTCACAGCGCGTGAGCGTGTGGATTTACAATCGCGACAAGTCCTGCCTGCGATGTCTCGATATTTACGATGCGACGGAATCCTCGCACACCAGCGATCAGGAGTTGGATGTTGAGAAGTTTCCGCAGTTCATTGCCGCCCTGGAGAAGGAGCGGTTCATCGCCGCCGACGACGCAGCCAGCGACCAGCGCACCGCAGAGTTCGTCCATTCGACGCGCACTCCGTTCAATGTCTTCTCGATGCTCGCTTCGCCGATTCGGGTGCAGCGCGCCGTGCGCGGCGTGATGTACTGCGAGCACGTGGGGACTGGTCGGGAATGGACTCCAGAACAACAGCATCTGCTCGCGTCGGTGACCGATCTGCTGGCCGTGTCGATCGCCACGCACGATATGCGACGCACCGAAGAGACGATGCTCGCCCTGCTCGAATCAGCAGCCCAGGGCGTGATCGCCGTCGACGAAGCAGGCATTATCACGGTCGTGAATTCGCTGGTCGAGAAGATGTTCGCTTACGAACGCGAAGAGTTGATCGGCCAACCATTGGAAAAACTCATCCCCCAGGACCTAAGCGACGACACGCTAGAGATTCAGGACGGCACTTTGGCCCGCTCGTCGAGCAGTCGCCTGGGTGTGGGAAAGTACTTCACCGGCTATCGCAAAGACGGAAGCGAATTTCCGGTCGAAATCGCGCTGAGCTTCGTGAAGCAAGATGACGAACACTTGGCTCTAGCGTTGGTGACCGACGTGACCAAACGCGTCGAGTCGGAGCGCAAGCTCAAAGAGAGCGAGGAGTTGTATCGCAACGTCGTCGAGGATCAAACCGATCTGATCCGCCGCTGCACGCCCGCAGGGGTTCGCACATTCGTCAACCGTGCGTATTGCGAGTATCTCGGCAAAGCTCCGGAAGAACTGCTCGGCAATTCAATTTATGAGTTGATTCCACCGCGCGACCGCAAGAAGGTGCGAGAGAGCTTTGCGAGCATGACGCCCAAGAATCCGGTGAGCCGCTACGATCATCGGGTGTTACGGCCCGATGGCACGCTTGCACTAAATCAATGGCTCGATCACGCTATTTTCGACGAGTCGGGGACGCTCAAAGAAATTCAATCGATCGGCCGCGACATCACCAAGGAACGCGAAGCCGAGGCCCGTCTCCGCGAGGCGCAACGTTTGGAATCGATCGCGGTGCTCGCCAGCGGCATCGCCCATGACTTCAACAATCTGCTCACACCGATCCTGATTTACTCGGAAGGCTTGCGCAGCTACTTTGCCGATGGGTCGGTCGAGAGCAGTCAGGTGCTGCAGATTTTGGCCGCCGCCAATCGAGCAAAGGAACTCGTACGCCAGATCCTCACCTTCGGCCGCGACAGCCACGAACTCCAGCGCGAACCGACCGCCATCGCCCCGGTCATTCAAGACACGCTGCAGCTGCTTCGGGCCTCGGTCCCCAAACAGATCCAATTCGAGGTCTCCGTCGACAGCGAATGCGGCACCGTCGAAGCCGACCCTACGGAGCTGTATCAGATTCTCTCGAATCTCTGCACGAATGCCTGCCAGGCCATGCCAGCAGGCGGCACACTGAACGTATCCGCCAGTGAGCTGATGCTGGAGCACGCCGACTTGCCGCAAGGGTTGTACGTGCAGCTGATCGTGCGAGACACTGGTTCGGGGATCGCGGCGGAGCATCTCGAACGAATCTTCGACCCATTCTTCTCGACGAAACCGCCTGGCGAAGGCACCGGATTGGGGCTTTCGGTCGTGCATGGGGCAGTCACGGGCCTCGGCGGACGAATTGACGTCCAGAGCCGCGTAGGCGAAGGCACGACGTTCGTTGTTCACCTGCCCTGCACCGACAAGAAGCCCGTGCCGCCGAAGAGTCTGGTCGCAACGGCGCAGACCTCGGTGGGGTCCGAACGAATACTGGTGGTCGACGACGAGAATGCGGTCCTCGACTCGACACAGTTTATGCTTCAGCAACTCGGCTATCGCGTTACCGCCTGCACGTCAGCCAGCGACGCCCTGACACACTTTTCGAACCAAGCCGACGAATACGATCTCGTGTTGTCGGACATGACCATGCCGCACACCAGCGGCGTCGATCTACTCCGTCGAATCCGCGAGATACGTAGCGAGATGCCGGTGATCTTGATGACCGGATTCGCCGGATTGCTCGACGAAGAGGAACTCAAGCGTCACGGGATCGACGAGTTCATCATCAAACCGCTCAGCGCTCAACAGCTTGGCGCGACCATCCGGCGGTGCATCGACCCGGCACGTTCTGCCGCGCAAACGCGAGCTCCCAGCCAGCCCAAGGCGGAGCCAGCCCCCACCGACCGTGCGATTCTCATCGTCGACGACGATCAATTGATTCGCAAGGCGATGGTCCAACTGCTCAGTTCGATCGGTTTCAAAGCACTCACCGCCAGTTCACTGGACGAAGCGCGGCATCAGGTCGCCAGCCATCCGCTTAGCGCGGTGCTCGTTGATCATCATCTAAACGACGAAGACGGTTTTGCCGCCGTGCCCTCGCTGCGGGAAGATGCGCGAAGCGTTGGTATGCCCAACACGCCAAAGTTCATCGGCATGACAGGCTCCGGCTCGTTGGAGGAACCCTCGGGACACGCGCTCGATGGCTACCTCATCAAACCGTTCTCGGCGGACGAGCTTCGTGAAGTGTTGGATCGGACGTAAGTGTTTTCTTCTGAGCCGCCGCTTCCAGGACATGAAACGTCACACGAAAGGCCGAGTACCCGGCGGCAATCTGTTCGACGTAGAGTGACTCGATTTCGTCGCGTAGTTCAGCTGCGGTGGCAAAGCCATCGGGGAGTGCGTCTTCGTCCGTTAACTCTTCGACCTGGACTTCCTCAACCGCGTCGACCGAGATGTAGCCCACTCCCGGGATGTAGCTACGCTGACCGCTGCGCATCCGTCGCCACGGCCACAGGCGAATCGTCTGCGTCTTTTCGCCGGAACGGATTGCTGGCAAGAACTTCTTCTTGAACAGAAGCATGTCATCAACCGTGGAACACAACTCGGGGCTATCAAAGGGGGTAGTAACGACGGCATTCTAGCAAAACTGACCCACAGCCGAGTTGACAAGAATTTTCGCCAGCAGCCCGACCGCTCAGCGGCAATCGGTCATTGTACTCGCAAACGAATTGGCCAGATTAAGTCCCCTTGCGTGGGCGTCTGGGGGTTCTATAATTTGAAGATTCGCCTTAGGTCGCTCCCAAAGCCTTGCCGACGGGTGCTTCCCCAGCCTTGGTTTTTGGAAGATACTAATGCGAAGAGACATCATGCGGGTGTAGCTCAGTTGGTAGAGCACAACGTTGCCAACGTTGTTGTCGTCGGTTCGAATCCGATCACCCGCTCTTTTGGTCAAATGTTGAGGGCCCGCACCTCCGATTGCCTGTCCTGCCGTACAGGCCAGCGAAGAGGGTCGCGGGCCATTTGTTTTTGGCTCAGTAACTTTGGATTTGCCCTCGCGCGGTTGTGTGCGAACAATCCTACAGAGCCCAACCAGTTTACAGGCAAGAATTGATGGCTGACGAACAAGCAGAAGACGCGGACACCTTGGTCGAAGAGCAGCAAGCGGAAGAGCCGCAGGAGCTGACTCTCGAGGTCGAGGTCACCAACCCCAGCGCATGCGAGCGCCACGTAACCGTGACTGTCTCGCGTGAAGATATCGACCGCTACCTGGACGACGCCTTTGGCGAGTTGATGCCGACGGCCAACGTTCCCGGATTCCGCGCCGGTCGAGCCCCGCGTAAGCTGGTAGAGAGCCGCTACAAGAAAGAAATCGGAGAGCAGATCAAAGGTTCGCTCCTGATGGACAGTCTGGGTCAGATCAGCGAGCAGCAAGACTTCACCGCGATCAGCGAGCCAGAACTCAATCTCGATGCGGTGGAAGTTCCCGATGAAGGGCCGATGACCTTCGAGTTCGATATCGAAGTCCGTCCCGAATTCGAGATGCCCAAGTGGCGCGGCCTGAAGCTCGATCGTCCCGTTCGCGAGTTTGGCGAAGAGGACATTGATCAGCAACTGGAGAAGATGCTCACTCGCTATGGGCAGCTCACTCCACACGAGGGCGAAGCCTCGGTCGGCGACTACGTAACCGCCAACATCACAACCAGCCACGAGGGCGAGCAACTGGTGCGTGACGAAGAACGCGTCACGCGGATTCGCCCCACACTAAGCTTCCGCGACGGCGAGTTGCAAGGCTTCGACAAGCTGATGGAGGGTGCCAAAGCCGGAGACAAGCGCAGCGGCAAAGTCGAACTCACGCAGGACGCATCCAACGAGGCGCTGCGCGGCAAGCAGGTCGATGTCGAGTTTGAAGTGCTCGAAGTCAAGCAGCTCAAGTTGCCGGAGCTAAACGAGGACTTTTTGCAGGAAATCGGTGGCTTCGAATCGGAAGAGAAGCTCCGAGAAGCAATCCAAGCTGACTTGCAGCGGCAATTGGAATACGAACAACAGCAGCAAATTCGCGGCCAAATCACCGCTTTGCTGACCGAGTCGGCGAGTTGGGACTTGCCGCCTGGGCTGCTCAAGCGTCAGAGCGCCCGCGAGCTGGAACGAGCCGTCATGGAGCTTCGCCGCGCTGGCTTCAGCGAGGCCGAAATCCGCGCCCGTGAGAATCAGCTCCGACAGAATAGCGGTGCCTCGACCGCCAAGGGCCTCAAAGAACACTTCATCCTCGAGCGCATCGCGGAAGACGAGAGCGTGGAGGCCGAAGAGGGCGATTTCGAGAAGGAGATCTTCTTGATGGCCATGCAAAGTGGCGAATCGCCCCGACGCGTGCGAGCCCAAATCGAAAAGCGCGGCTTGATGGACGTGCTGCAGAATCAAATCTTGGAACGCAAAGTGTTGGAACTGGTTCAAGATCAAGCCAAATTCAACGACCAACCTTACGAGCCTGAACGTCTCGACGTCGAGGCAATCTACCTGGCAGCAGGTGGTGGCGACGCGGCCGCATCGATTCCTGAAGCCGAAAGCGCCACCGAAGCAGAAAATACCGAAACCGAATCGTCGTAGCTCAATCACGCGACGCCCCCACACGTCGATCGCAGTGGATAGTGCGTGCCACCGTCACCACTGTCGATACCCCTTGCCTCGTGCAACGCAAAGGATTGAACAACATGAACAACGCCTCTCCCAATTCGCCGCTAGCGGTTGATCCTCAGCTGGCCGCTGCGGCAAGCAGCTATCAGCGCCAGCGTCAGATGACGCTCGGCGATTTGCTGCTGGAGAATCGCATCATCTTCCTGCAAGGCGAGATCTACGACGGTAACGCCAACGAACTGGTGATGAAGCTGCTCTATCTGCAAAGCGAAAACCGTCGCAAGGACATTCACTTCTACATTAATTCCCCGGGCGGCAGTGTGACCGCCACGATGGCCATCTATGACACGATGCAGATGATCACCCCACCGGTCGCGACCTATTGCGTTGGGCTCGCCGCCAGTGGCGGTTCTGTCCTGCTCGCCGGCGGCGAGAAGGGAAAACGCTACGCCCTGCAGCACTCGAAGGTGATGATTCACCAGCCGCACGGTGGAGTGGGTGGTCAGGTGTCTGACATCGAGATTCAAGCGAACGAGATCATCAAGACGCGTGAAGCGCTCAATCAAATTCTCGCCGAGCATTGCGGCAAGACAGCCGAAGAGATCGGCAAGGCCTGCGATCGCGACTACTACATGACGGCCGCCGAAGCCAAGGAATTCGGCATCGTCGACGACATCCTCACCAAGCCGCCAGGCAGTGATGAGGACGACGACGAAGATGATTGATAGTTGCCTGTCAGGGGCCAGTGGCCAGTTGCCAATGTCCTCTGTGTGAGCAGCACATCCTGCTGGCAACCGAATACCGACTACTGACCACTATCTAACTCCCCAACGGATTGAACCTACCATGGCGCTCATTCCTTACGTCATCGAAAAGTCGGGCCGCGAAGAGCGGGCCATGGACATCTACAGCCGCTTGCTGAAAGATCGCATTGTGCTGATGGGCTCGGGTGTCAATGACGATGTGGCAAACAGCATCGTCGCGCAGCTGTTGTTCCTGCAGAGCGACGACCCGAAGGCTGACATCCACTTCTATATCAACTCGCCCGGTGGTAGCGTAACAGCCGGAATGGCCATCTACGACACGATGCAGTTTGTCACCTGCGACGTCGCGACCTACTGTCTAGGTCAGGCAGCCTCGATGGGTGCCTTGCTGCTAGCGGCCGGCGCTGCAGGCAAGCGTCATGCCCTCCCCAATTCGCGAATCATGATCCATCAGCCCTCCGCCGGCATGGAAGGTACCGCCGAGGACATCATGATTCACGCCCGCGAGTACAAGAAAACCAAGGACAAGCTCAATCGCATCCTGATCGAGCACACCGGCCAATCGCTCGAGCAGATCGACAAAGACACCGACCGCGATCACTTCATGTCGGCGGTCGAAGCGATGGAGTACCGCATCATCGACAAGGTGATCGATAAGATGGAACTCGCGGCGACCTAGCTAGCTTCCGAGTTCTTACTCCGTTGGCTTTGAATGTATCGCGCCCTCGCTGTTACCGTAGTACTTTTGGCATGCGGCTGCGGTCAGACTTCTCAATCGCTCGATGCACTCGAGGACCCGAGAAACTCGCAGCAGGCTGATAGCGTCAACAGATTCACAGAGTCTTGGGAGCAAGCTGGAGAGATTGAACTCTACGAGGGCTTGCCCCACGAAGGACTCGACAGGCAGCTTTTCGAAGCAGAGCTCGCGTCCAAGTCCGTGGTTCGGTTTGGCAGCTATCCCTTCTACGCTGAATCGCTCAGCCTTACAGACGCAGATGTGACGCGGCTCGGCAGCTTGCTATTGAAAGTTTCGTCATTCAGGCCCCGTCAACTGGATGCTGCAAAGTCATGCGGAGGCTTTCACCCTGACTACTGTGTGGTTTGGCAATTCGAATCGGTGACCTTCTACTCCTTACTTTGCTTCGGTTGCAATGAAGCTGTAGTTGCCGGCGGTGGCTATCGCTATTATGCGGACCTGACATCAGACGCTAGCAGCGAGCTGCAGCACTTGCTTTTGCCATACCGAACGAATCGCCCGCCACGACAAACTCCGTAGCGCTCACTCATGCAGCTAGCTAGCACGCGGGTGGTTGTCTCTCCAAGCGATCTCGCTTGACGGCTGGGCGGGGTTTTTCTATTTGTTCGCACCTAAGCCACGGTCTGCACCGACCGCTGGCCGCTTGCCTCTTCTACCACGGGCTACTGCAATCCGATGTGCAACTCCATCTCGACCGCAGATTTGACGAACCGCCGAAACGCAATTCTTTTCGTGTTCGGACTAAGCCAGCTGTTGCTGCTTGGTGCAACGGGCTGTCGTTCCACCACCGATAATCAGATCGACTTGCTCGAACGTGAGCTGCGTGTGCAGGAAGATTACATCTACGAACTAGAAGGCTACGTAGTCGACTATTCCGAAAAACTGCGAGAATGCCGTGGCTGTTCGCCATCGCAAACGGCTGTGTACTCCGAAGAGGTGTATCGCCCTTCGTCCAAATCGAGCAGCCCCAAGAAGTCTGCACCTAGTCGCAGCTCGAAGGAAAAATCGATTATCGAAGATCCGCAAGAGGACTTGCCAGCGCCCGACGATGGCCAGGACGTGGAACAACCGCAAGAGATTTCACCCGAGAACATGGAGGTTCCAGAAATCGAGCTGGAAATGGGCGAGCCGCTCACCGACATCGAGGATCCCCAAGCTCTGCAGCAGGTTGCGGCGGTCGAACTCGAATTCGAATCGGCTGACGGAAGACCGCTGAGCATTCCCGATCCGGTCGACTTTGCCTCCAACGAACAAGAGTTGGAGCCAACACTCCCCAGTGAAAGCAACGACGTCGAGCTTTTGGCCGAGCAACGTACCGAGGAATCTTCGGTACCGAGCGACCGTCGACCGCAGCGATTGGAAGTGAAGCACTTGTTCCGCGGCGAGGGCGATGACACGCCGGCGGCGAATCTGCTGACGGTCGTGGAAGCTTTGGACGACAACAGCGAGCCGGTCGACCTCGACGGCGAGGTCTCGCTGATGGTGATGACCCCAGGCGAGGATGGCAAGCTCAAGCGGCTCAAGCGTTGGAACTTCACGCCTGAAGAAACCGTGACTGCCTGGCAGTCGTCGGACCTGGGCGATGGCCTTCATCTGGAACTGCCGCTCGAGGAAGTCGAATTGCCTGCCGCCCCGCTTGAACTGTGGGTCCGCTTGCTCACCTCCGACGGACGTAAGCTGCTAACGCAGTTGCCTTTTGAGGCTCAACTCCTCGCGGATCTCGGCGACGGCGATCCCGAGCCTTTGCCGCTAGCGAAGAACAAGAGCGATTCAGCCAATCCGCTGCGTACGACCGCCGGCACAATTTCCGACGATCGGCAACTGAAGCTGGCAAAAGAAGAGCAGCCCAGCAGCCAAGGCGGCTGGCGTTCCTCCAAGCAGCACGACCTTGCTACGGACGGGCTTGCCGCAGCCAACGGCTGGACGAAACAGGCACCTGGTCGGCTGGCCTACCAACGTGCGCAGGTCGAGCAGCGCAGCTCCGGCACGAGCAGTCGCTCGGCTGCTCCGTCAACCGGCAAGCCCGTGTGGACGGCTGGTCGATCGCAGTACTCGGGCCTAAAATAGCCTGTATTGCGGGTCTGCGGGTCGCGTCTTCGACTGGCGCACACTGGCACGCACTAGCCTCTCGATTGCATGGGCCCATCCCTGCCTGCACCTATGCCGAACGCACACTATCAATTCCACGTCAATCTGTTTGGTCAGCCGTTTCATTGCACGTGGGAAGAAGCGGCGGCAGCGCTCGAGCAGTTTCCTCGCATGATGTTCGAGCCGGACGGCTCTTGGATCCTCTCTGGCAACAAAGGCAAAGACCGCTGGCAGGTCGACGGGCACCTGTTCGACTTTGACGGCCGACTTCACCGTGTCGAGCTTCACGGGCATTGCCCACAACAAGCCTTCGACCAGCTACTCCGTTGCTTTGGCTGGCCCGACACCACGCTCGTGTTCGAGCAGGTGATTGAAGGTGTGCGACTGAGCGAAGCAGACTTTCGCGAGCAAGTCGCGGAGCGCGTCGCTTAAATACGAAGTCGACTTGGCGCTACGTGCGTCGCTCCCAGTCTGTTCCCGACAACTGGGCCAATGCGAGGATCAATGAGTGGGTACCCTTCTTCTCGTGCCCCTGCGCTGCCAACGCTTGATACAGTTGTTCCGCCAGTGCCATGCCCGGCAGAGCGAGGTTCATCTTACGGGCTTCCGACAAGACGATGCCCATGTCCTTGATGAAATGCTCGACAAAGAACCCGGGGTCGAAGTTGCCGGCGATGATTCGCGGCCCCAAGTTGGTGAGCGACCAGCTGCCGGCCGCGCCAGAGGCGATCGACTTCATGACGGTCTCCAGGTCGAGGCCCGCTCGATAGCCATACAGCAACGCTTCGCACACGCCGACCATGCCTGCACCGATGAGCGTTTGGTTGACCATCTTTGTGTGCTGACCAGCGCCCGGTCCACCTTGACGTACCCAGGTCGTACCCATGGCGTTCCAGCAAGGTGCCAGCGCTTCGACAGCTGCCTGATCGCCGCCAATCATGATCGACAGCGTACCGTTCTTCGCTCCGATATCGCCACCCGAGACGGGCGCGTCGATCGCGACGACATCGTGCTCGGCAGCCGCCTCGGCGATCTCGATAGCCAGCGAGGGCTCGCTGGTGGTCATGTCGACCAGCACATTGCCAGCACTGCAGCCAGCGAACGCACCCTGCTCACCAAGGATCACTTCTCGCACATCGCTGGGGAACCCAACGATCGAAAACACCACGTCCGACTGCTCGGCCACCGCACGGGGTGAATCGCCCCAGGTTGCCCCGCGCTCGAGGAGTGGCTCGGCCTTGGAACGCGTGCGGGAGAACACCGCGACTTGAAAGCCGGCTTCAAGCAGGTGGCCGCACATGCTCGCGCCCATAACTCCGGTGCCAATCCACCCAATACGCGTTTCACCCGGCGAGATGTTGTAGCTCATAGATCCAGATCATGTCAGGTACCGAAAAGGCCTCAATGTAATCGACGGGAAAACCCCATGCCAGCAGCCAAGTATCTGATCTTTGACAGCCGCGACAGGCCACAAAAAAACGCCCCCGCCAAACAAGATTCACTAAAGCTGACGATAGCGTCGGCGATACTGAATCTTTCTGCCCCGATGTTTGGCGGGAGCGAACTGTGCATAGCAGCGAGAGAACTCGCAGAGCCCCGAATTAGATTCCAAGCGGGAAACTGAGGCCCTCAGTTCTTATCGGACAAAGTTCCAAGGAGGTTCGATAGCATCTCTGAAAAAACGTGCGGTTTTCCGAAACTTCATACAGCACGGACAGCCTGTCGTCGTTCCGTGAATGAGCACGCGGAAAAGCGATAGCGCAGACTGAAACTGGCAATTTCAGTCTACGCATCAGAAATAGTTTCTCGAACAGTTAGCTCGTTGCGGCGGGCGACTGCTTGAGGACCAGCGCCACCAGCTCCGCGACCGTTTGCGCGCCTAGCTTCGAGAACACCGTGCGACGTCGATTCTCAATCGTGCGCAGACTCACGTCGAGTTTGCTAGCCATCACTTTGTTGGGCTGCCCGGCAACAATCAGATCAAGAACCTGCTTCTCCTTCTCGTTCAGGCTCGCGATGCGGTTGGTGATGTCGGCACGTGCGAGCTTCTCAGCGCGGCGCGTCTCGTCGAGGGACAGGGCTTCGCGGATCGCTCCCCACAGATCATCTTCGCTGTAGGGTTTATCTAGCATCGTGACCGCTCCCTTCTGGATCGCCTGCACGGTCACCGGTGTGCGAGCATACGCGGTCACCATGATGAAGGGAATCTCGTGTCCTTGTGCCGCGAGGTGTTCCTGCAGCTCAAGTCCGTTCATCCCGGTCATGCGGTAGTCGGAAACCACGCACCCGGGTTCACCCTGATATTGTTGGAGGAACTGCTCCCCCGACTCAAAACCAATGGCTGTGAAATTCATCGATTGGACCAAGGCAATAACCGATTCACGTGATTGCACTTCGTCGTCGATCACAAATACAGTAGCAGGATCGGCATTCATGTGGATTCAACTCTCGTCTCAGCGGATGGGTTGGAATTCTCAATGGGAAGTGAGAAACGGAAGGTGGTGCCCTCGATTTCGTTTGTGTGATAGCTAAGCTGACCGTCGTGGGCTTCGACAATGGTTTTGCTGATCGCCAGTCCCAGCCCCATTCCATCGTGTTTTGTCGTATGAAAGGGGTCGAGAATATTCATCTCGTCGGTGACCGACACGCCCGGGCCGTTGTCAGCGACCGACACGACAACAAAGCCGTCATCGATCGCGGTGGCCACGTCGATGCGTGGACTTTGCGTCGCTGCTTCGACACAAGCTTCGATGGCGTTCTTCAGCAGGTTAATCAGCACTTGCTGAATTTGGATGCGATCAAAAACCAGCGGTGGCACATCGCTGGCGAAGGAATTTTCGATGACCGCGCCAGCATCTCGCGCCTCGATACGCACGAATTGGATGGATTCCTCAATCGTTTGGTCGATAGACGAAAGCTGCCGTTGGGTCTCAGTAGGTTTCACGAAAGACTTCAATCGCAGTGTAATCTCGCCGCCTCGGGCAGCTTCGCTATGGATCTGATCCACCCAGTTTCGAATCGCCTCGAGATCGAGCGAGTCTTCGTCCTGCAACTTGTTCTTGATCGCTTTGGCGTAATTAAGGATCGAGTACAGTGGCTGGTTGACTTCGTGAGCGATGCCGGCCGACAACTCGCCCAACGACGAAAGACGCGCTGCATGAAGTAGCAACGACTCGTTACGTTTGGATTGCTCCTCCGCCTTCTTCCAGTCCGTCAAGTCACGACACACCGAGACGATACCGGTTGTCTCGCCTTCCACGACGAGCGGCATCTTGCGAAACTCGATAAACCGCTCGCGTCCCGCTGGGTCAACCAGGCTCAAGTTTCCGGTGGTTGGTTGGCCCGATTCGAGGACGTACTTGTCGGTATCGTGAGACGTCTTCCGGATGGATTTCGTCAGGTGTGCGGTTGGGTCTTCGCCGGTGGTTTCGCCTGGATCCAATTGATGGTCCGCATAGAAGGAGTGATTCGCCAGCAGCAACCGGCGGTCACGATCCTTCACAAAGATCCAATCGGGGACAGTCTCGACAATGAGTTCCAGCAGTGTCTTCTGCCGTTCTAGCTCTTCTTCGGTCTTCCGACGCGAGGTAATGTCACGGCTGATTCCGACGATGCCGGTGATCGTGCCATGGGCGTCTCGCAATGGCGCCTTGTGCGTTTCTGTGTAACGGCGCTGTCCGGAGACCGAATCGCTCCAACTCGTTTCAAGGCAGGTCGCCTCGCCGGACTCCAGGACGGCACGGTCGGCTGCCTGACACTTTGCGACCATGTCCTCGGGTAGGAACTCGTGAAGATCTCTGCCAATCACTTCGCTGGGTCGCAAACCGAAGTCTCTGAGAAACGCTCGATTGGCGAACATGACCTTGCACTCGCGGTCTTTAATGAACACGCGATCGAAAATCGCATTCAGCACGTCGATCAACAACTGCGGTCGTTCCGCGATGTCTTCGGTGAGCAACTGAAGATCGTCGCCGAGTAGATCCGATTTATCGTGTTCGATGTGCACTAAGTGTCCCTTGGGTGGGAAATGTTTGGCTGTCCCTGAGTTTGCAATCGTGCCCCGTGCTCACTTTCGCCTTATCCGCAAATAACTGCACATCCCCTGCGGCAATTAACACAGTTTTGCCGGATTCTGCGAAAATTCACGGAAACAGTTTCACCGTTAGCGTTGTTGGTTCCGCGGAGCAGCCAGCCACCCCAGTCGGGGGATTCTCGATTGCCTCGGTTTGGTGGCTACCTAGAATTCCCGTAACGGCGTGTCGTGGAGCCCACGTGCTACGGATCTTGCATTCAATCGATTTCAACTTCTGTCCCGGGAAGGTTCATGAACTTCAATTACAAACAGTTGATCAACGGTGTTCTGTTGCGGGGCCAATCCTTGGCCAGCGAACTTGCCAGTGACCTAGCTCTCTTGATTGATACCACTCAGCTCAATCGCCGCACGCGACTTGCCTGGCAGCGTGGCCGAACGACGCGTGCTTACTACCTGATGGTCGACCATCACCGTCGGCGTCTCGCCCGCCGGCGTGAGATTCGCCGCCTCGTCGAAGGCTAATTTGTTCTGGCGAATCTATGCTTCTTCGGGAAGATCGAACACGTAGTGATCGATGCAGGCGAGGATTCCCATCGCGACCGCCGCGCCGACAAACTTCGCCGCTGCTTGTCCGCTGTTGGTGAGGAATTGGCTCGAGTCCACGGCGTTCACCGCCTCGCCGCCACTGAAGCTCATCACCCACTGATAAAGCATATAGACCGAGTCACACAGGAAGATTACGCAGAGAATGAATGCCACCCAGGCGCCGAGTTCGATCGTTCTTTCAAAAAGCCAGTCCATATGTCTTACCGAGTCTGAGCCGAAGAGAGATTAGGTCGAATGATTCGCGTGCCTGACGCGAACCAAGCGATCGCCTCATTTTAATCTCGATCGCCCTCCCGTCGAAGCTGTTTTTATTGGCCGACGGCCAAGATTCTTCGGCTTCGTTGCGATCCTCTTCTAATTGTCACAAGCGGCCAAAAGCTGGTCCGCTCCTTGGCGATCACAGAAATCTCCGAAGCTTTCGCCCTCCTGGCGGGCGTCTTTGAAGTGCCTGAACACCGCGACCAGCGTGGGCACAACTTCGGCGGTGGGCACGAGGTCTTTGTACACGAAGTTCAGACGATCGCCTTGCACGCGGCCGCCCAGGAAAATGGTGTACTTGTCGGCCGTCTTGCCCACCAGGCCGATGTCGGAGTTGTACGGCCGCGCACAACCATTGGGACAGCCGGTCATGCGCGTGGTGAACACTTCGTCTTGCAGGCCGAGTTGCTTCAATTCCTTTTCGAATTCGTCCATCAGGCTCGGTAACGCCCGTTCGCTTTCGGTAATCGCCAGGCCACAGGTCGGCAGTGCAGGGCAGGCCATCGACCAACGGCGCGCTGACGAGGTCTCTTCGGTCAACGGCACGCAGTGTTCGCGTAAGATCTTCTCGATCTTGGCGCGATCGTTTGCTTCGATGTCGCAGAATATGAGTCCTTGGTGTGGTGTCAAACGGAGCGGCGGCGCGAACGTGCCGCAGATCTGACGCAGTGCTGTTTTCAATCGATACAGACCTTCGTCCTTGATGCGGCCGTTCTCGACGTTCAACCCGTAGAAGAACCGGCCGTCTCCTTGTGCGTGCCAACCCATGCCGTCGTTGTGCGACTCGATGCTGACGGGTCGCGGCGATTGCAGTTGGGCACCGTAGTACTCCTCGACCTTCTGCTTGAATCGATCGAGGCCCCAGTTGCGAATGAGATACTTCAGCCGCGCGACTTTGCGGTCGGCCCGATTGCCAAAGTCGCGTTGCACCTTGACGATCGCTTCGGCCACGTCGATTGCCTGCGTGGCACTCACGAACGCCATGGGCTGGGCGATCGCGGCGAACGTCTTTTTCGCCGAAGGCGTAGTCCCAAAACCACCGCCGACCAACACGTTGTAGCCGATGATGTTCCAGTTCTCGCAGATCGCCAACAGGCCAAGGTCTTGCGAGTAGATGTCGGCGCTGTTGTCGCCGGGTAGCCCGATGCCGGTTTTGAACTTGCGTGGCAGGTAGGTTGGTCCGTAGATCGGTTCGATCGTGTGCCCATTGGAGCCGCCTCCGGCAAGTTCTTTCTTACCCGTCTCGTCGTCGGTGAGCCAGAGCTCGTGATAGGCGCGCGTACGCGGCTGCAAGTGTTTGGCAATCTTGTCGGCCAGTTCCTGCATTTGGTCGTAGACGGGATCCGTCTTGTACGGGCACGGCGAGCACATGACGTTGCGCTCGACGTCGCCGCAAGCGGCAAGCGTGGTGAGCTGCACGTCGTTGATGCGGCGGATCACCTGCTTGAGATTCGACTTCAGCACGCCGTGCAGCTGCAATCCCTGCCGTGTCGTGATGCGGGCGGTCGTGTTGCCGACTTCGTCGCACAGGTCGAGTTCCGCCATCATCTGGGCACTGGTCAGTTTGCCGCCGGGGATGGCCGTACGCACCATGAAGCTGTAGCTCTTGCCCTTGGACTTGCGCGTGTCGCGGTTGTCCTGTTGATAGGTGCCGTGATGCTTGATCAGCTGTATGCTCGCCTTGCCGAAGTGATCCGTTCCGTCGACCAATTCTTCGGGAATCGGGCCGAGCAGGTGGTCACTTTCCTGCTTGAAGACCTCGACAGCGCTGAGTTTCTCTTCCTTGGGTTTTTCCGCTTTGGTCGCTTCGCTCATGGGTTCTTTCTTGGCTACCTTCCGTAGCAGATCTTGCACGGATTCAGTGGGATTCGTTTCCGTGGCCTGGATATCTGTGGGCTGGGGTGCCGCAGTTTCGCTCGCCGCGGCGGACGCTGCTGGCTCGGTTTGCGTCGACGAGTTCTCGGAAGTCGCAGCTGACGAAGATGCCGCCTGCTGCTCAGCCCGTTCGCGGAGCGCCTTACGCCGTCGTGCGCGGTTCTCTCGCAAAGATCCCAGAAAACGCATCTTCCCGCTGACGTCGCCCGTAAAAATTGCCTAGGTTCGTTAACTCTCCAAACCGATATGATAACTCGATTGCTGCCGGTCGGCCATATCGCATAACGTGCTAGCCTTGGCGGCGGCTTGTGAAGCGCGGCCTCGACGCCTAGGATGCTGCCCATGCACGAGACACCGCCGCGAGGAACATTTGCCGTCTGGGTGGGTACCGGATTGGGCGTCGGACTGGTGAGCCCGGCTCCGGGAACGATAGGCGGTCTGTGGGGCCTGCCGCTTGCGTGGCTGGTGATGCAGCTGGGACCGCTCGGCGTGCAACTGCTAGTGATCGTGCTGATCGGTGTGGCGAGCGTCGTGATTTGCTCGGTCGCCGCAACGGCGCTGGGCGGCAGCAAAGACCCCCAGGCGATCGTTCTCGATGAGATCGCGGCCCTGCCGATTGTGTACATCGGCATCGACAACCCGGGTCCGGCCGTGTGGCTCGCTGGTTGGTTGCTGTTTCGCCTATTCGATATCACCAAACCCCCGCCCACGCGACAGTTCGAAAAACTGCCCGGCGGACTGGGCATCATGGCCGACGACTGGATTGCGGCGATCGAAGCCTGCGTACTGCTGCACATTCTGATTGCCGTGGACACAAAGTTCGCCTGGGGTCTGCTGGCTTCCTGACAATACTGCCCCTGCGAGATAGAATCTGGTGCTGTCGCGTGCTCTCGATCCTCCGCAGCGCGATGACGACTCACCCTCCCCACCCCCCTGTTCCCCGACCCCTGGCCCCTCCCCCCATGCCCGCGAACATACTCGACGGAAAATCGTTGGCTCGGCAAATTCGCTCCGAGCTGCGCGAGGAAGTCGCCGACTTCATCGAAAACAACGTCACGATTCCGACCCTGGCGGCCGTGCTCGTGGGCGACGATCCGGCCAGCGAAGTCTACGTTCGCAACAAACGACGCGACTGCGAAGAGGTCGGTATCGGGAGCCAGCTCCACAAGTTGCCCGCGGAAACGACTCAAGAGGAACTCCTCACGTTGATCGGCAAGCTGAACAAAGCTGACGCGGTGCATGGCATTCTCGTGCAGTTGCCGGTGCCCGACCAAATCGACACCGAGCGCGTGCTGGAATCGATCAGTCCCGCCAAGGATGTCGATGCCTTCCACCCCGAGAACGTCGGACGGCTCGTGCAGAACCGACCCGTGTACTTGCCTTGCACACCGCATGGTTGTGTCGAGCTGCTGAAACGTAACCACATTGAAACCTCCGGAAAACACGTCGTCGTAGTGGGCCGCAGCGACATCGTCGGCAAGCCCCTGTCGGTGATGCTCGCCCAACGCGGCGCCGACGCGACCGTCACGTTGTGCCACAGCCGCACGGCTGATCTGCCGTCGGTCACCCGCCTGGCCGATATCCTGGTCGTCGCGATCGGTCGCCCGAACTTCATTACTGCCGACATGGTCAAGCCAGGCGCGACGGTGATCGACGTCGGCATCAACCGCACCGACGACGGCCTGGTCGGCGACGTCGATTTCGCCGCCGTGAGCGAAGTCGCCGGACACATCACCCCGGTCCCCGGCGGCGTCGGCCCACTCACCCGCGTAATGCTGCTGGTGAACACGCTTACCGCTGCGCGGCGGTTGGTTACTAGTTACTAGTTGATAGTCGTTAGTTTTTAGTCGTTAGTTGTTAGTTGTTAGCCATTGGTCATTGGGGCTTGGTCATTGGTCATTCTCCATTTGGCGGTTTTGCAAGGTCTTTGTTTTTCATTTACAAAACCTTAGCCGCTTCGGCACCCGTTGCCGTCCGCTCGGGCGGGTTTCTTCGCGTCGGTGCCTGGCGTGGTGCTGTCCGTCGGGTGGAGTTTTGAAAGATCGGGGTCCTTGGGCCTTTCAAAACTCTGAGAACGCCTCATTGTCGACGACAGTCCGCAGTCGCGGTCGAACTCGTCCAGCGAGCGTTCTAGCTCGTCCCATGGATCGGGCGCGGGAGAGGCTTCCTCGCGCTTGTCGAGCAGTTGCATCGCGCGTCGGAGCGGTTTGCCGGTGCGCGGACGGTCCCAGGCGTGGTGCATGGCGTAATTGATGGTCGCTTGCATCCGCTGGTTGACCTCCTCTCGCAAGTCGGGTCGGTCGATCGCCGCGTCGAAGATGTCGAGCAGGTCGCGTTTGAGCGCCCGTAGCTCCTGCGCCCCAAACGCCCGCGGACGCCGACGTCCGTAATGCTCGGGATCCGACCGCTCCAACAGCCAGGCCGCCGCCCGCCAGTGAGTCTTGGCCGCCTGCCGCATCATTTGCAGCGGCGCCAGCTGCCGCGTCGCCCGCGCCCGCGCGAGCCGTGTGCGAAACTCCTCGTCGCGCTGCCGTTCGCGATAGACGGTCACATAGGAACAGCCGACATACTCCGCCGCCGTTTTCATGGATGCCCCCATCGACACCAACGCACAGATCTCCCGCCGCTTCATTTCGTCCAACACCCGCGGCCGCCCGCCGCGATTCGACTGTTGCTCGCTCCGTTCTACGTCCACGGTCGCCATCACGACACCTCCACAATTGGTTCCGACGAATAGAATTTGGTAGTCTGTTTCTACCTGAAGGCGCGGCCAATTTCAGCAATTATTTTTGGCCACCTATTTTGGTAGAATTAAACCACCACGGCTCGACGAGCACGACGGGATGGGTGCATTGGTTCGCAAACTGGCGCACTCAGTGCAGATTTTTTTTGCGTGCTGCCGTATGCTCGCGACAACGTGAGTGACTAAGCGAGAACCACCAATGTGGCCATTCAAACGAAAGCAACTTGATATCAAATCCCTGCCGTCACTTCCTGACGATCAGCATAAATGGAGCGTCGCCGAAGCAGGTTTAGATTCGTCACCGCTCATCATTAGGTGTAACGTGTCAGCGCGAGATTGGGTTGGAAGCGATCTCTTGCCAATCAAACTGGGATTTGCCATACCCTTAAACGCACCGAATGAAGGTGGGTTGCCAGATCCTGAGGAGAACGCGCAGCTTGCTGAGATTGAGGAAACCGTGGTGCGCGAAGTCGCGGCTCGAACTCCAGGCGTGTTCGCTTTGGTGCTAACGACCGGCGTCATGAGGGAGTACGTATTCTACGTGCCCCGAGATGTCGATATCGAAGCAATACACCGAAGCATCCAGTCACGTGTCGCTACGCACGACGTCCAATGCATGGCCGTTGTCGAGTCGGATTGGGCCTCCTATTCGCAGTTTGCACCGCAATGAATAGACTTTCGCGGAAACGCGAAGCACCAGATGTTACCACACGATTTCGGACACACGGTTGCGTGCGAAAATGCCTGACGTACTCTAACGGTTAGTGGCGATCTGCTGTAGCACGTGCTTTGCGATGTCACGGTTTGCAGCCGCAACGCGCATTGTGGGCCAAGTCCATCCGTTTTGCGCGGAGAGTTGAAGCAATCGTATGCTCCATCGCCGCCAGCAATACTCTAAACTGACCAATCCTCAAGCTGCAGACCGGACACGCGCGCGAATTCGCGCACATTAGAAGTCACAAGTGTTAAGTCGTTGGCGAGGCAAATCGCGGCGATCTTGAGGTCGTTGGGGCCAATCACCGCTCCCGCAACCTCTAGTTGATGTCGCATTGTTGCGTAGTGCCATCCGGCATCGTCATCAAACGGCAACGAACGAAAACTGACAAACAGCGTACTCAAGGCGGCCAATCGCAGGTCGGTCCGGCCGTACTTGTGCGCGCCATGCCAGAGTTCCGCTTTCACGACGGAACATAACACGATCTCCTCGGGCTGATGACTGAGGAGAGTCTTTTCGAGTTGTCCGCCCGGTTGCTTCAGGAGGTTGATCCAAACGTTCGTATCTGGCAACCAGGGCATTACCAGTCCTCACGCGACTCAAACTCACCTTGCTCCGGGCGATCAAATTGCTGATCGCCCCATTTTTGGCGAAGGCGATCGAAGAATCCTTCCGGCCAACTGGTCAGCGGAACTTCGGTGTTGGGAGGCGCGGAAGGAGTGAGTGGCCGAACTTCAACCCGCGTCCCATCGGGCCAATTGATCGCTTCGGTCAGTTCGATTTGACCAGCGCGAATGGTAGCGGTGATACGATGCATTGATTGATCTCCTTGAGCTGCAGTTGCCCACTTCATTCTACCATATGAGCTCTGCCGCAAGTAGGCACAACAGGCATATAGCCAATGGCCTACGCAGAGAATCATCGGTAGCTACGCGTCGATCGCGACCTGCTCCAACACCATGCGTCCGACGTCTTCGCCTGTCACCCGTGCGAGTGCCTTCCACCCTGGTACGGCGTTCACTTCGATGACGTAGAGTTGGCCGTCCTTACCCGGTAGAAAGTCGACGCCGGCGATCTCAGTGCCCACCGCCGCGCTAGCGCGGCGGGCGAGTTGGGCTAACTCGTCGGTGACTTCCAGGGGCTCGGCTTTCGCGCCCAGACTGATGTTGGTACGCCAGTCGGCGGGATGGCGGCGACGCATGCCCAGCAGTCGGTCGCCGATGAGCATCACGCGCAGATCGCAGCCTTCGTGCGGAATGAATTCTTGCAGATAAATGACAGCGCCGATTTGTTCAAGTGTCTTGAACACACGCTGCGCGATTGCTTCGTCATCGAGGCGCGTGTCGTCGTGCCGACGGACGCGTGTGATGCCGCGGCCTTCGCCGCCGAACAGCGGTTTGACCACGACGTCGCCGCCCAGCGCGGCGAACTGTTCCAATCCTTGCTCCCACGTCTGACAGGTGGCCGTTCGCGGCACGCGCAATCCGGCCGCTTGCAGCTTCGCACTGGTGAGATACTTGTCGACGGCCACTTCGATCGAGCGCGGCGAATTGACCACGCGCACGCCCGCCTCGGCCAGCTGGGCGAGCGCGTTCATGCGGAAGATCACTTGCTCCAGACTGCCGGGGGGCATCGAACGCACGAGCAGCGCGTCGCAACGGCGCAGGTCTTCGTCGCCCGAGTGCATCGTCAGTCCGTCAACGCCGATGTTCGCTGCCAAGTGGCGATACGTGACGGGGACGATTGTGTGTTGCGTACCCGCCGCCCGCCGTAGATCGCCGACGTACCAACTGGTGGCCGAACCGAGGACGGCGATGCGCATGCTTTATGCTCCCGCGCCGCGCGTCATGGATCGGGTGCCACTGCTGGTTTCATCCAGCAGTGCATATCTGGAAACCGCTTCGCACTGCTGGACGAGCCAGCAGTGGCACCCGAAATCCACGGGCTGCGATACCACGTTTGTCATTTCACGCTCCACCGAACGACTGCCGTAGAATCGCGGCGTTCGTTTTGCCGAATGTGAAGCTGTTGCCCGTGTCGATGTTGGCAAAGGTCACCTGCGCAGCGCTGAACAGCAGCGGGTCGATCTGGTAGAAATCGTTGTTGTACTGCGACATCACTTCGGCAAACGGCTTGCCGTAGTCTTTGGATGCCGAGCTGGGCACCCGCGAGCCGATTTCTTCCAGCGACGGGTCGTCGCCGGTGACTTCCAGCGTTACGCGGCCACCGTAGAGAATCGCGTCGTTAGTCACCCCGATTGCCGCGAGATCATCTTTGGCGAGCGGTGGGAGCGGAGCGACGCCCTGGCCGGTGACGACGCGATGCAAATCGAATCCCAGTTCGTGGAGCTTGTGCAGCGCGGTCTCCACGCTGCGCGCGACGACTTGCAGCGTACCAGCCATGCTACTGGTGGGAGCGATCGCCAGCGTGAGTTGCTCGGGCTGAATTCCGCACTTGCCGGCGATGTCTCGACACACCTCGTCGGGCGGCAGCTGCGCCGATTCCAGCACGCCGACGCAGACGTCTGACTGTTCGCGAAACCCGATGTCGTCGAACAGTGGTTCGCGTCCGGCGGCGGCACGCATCGGGCCGGAGCCCATCGCGAAGAACTTCTCGGCTTTGACCTCCCAGCCGGCGTATTGCGAGGCCATGCAGGCGGCGACCGGGTGTTCGGTCGCGACCCGAATCTGCGGCCACTCGCCCAGGGACGGATCGGGATTAACCAGAGCAATGCGTGCCGCGTCGGCCAGGCAGATACGCGCCAGCAGCTCGCCGGCTTCAACACTGCCTTGCACATCAATGCCGAAGTCGAACAACGTCGCGCCGCACGCCGCCTGATGCCGCGCGATGCGCAGCTCGTCGAGTTGGTCGGGCAGTTGTTGGCAAAGCGCCGCGGCGCGCGCGTTGAGTAAGAGTTCTGGCGTGGGCATCAACCCAGCATAGCCGCTGGCAGGTTGAGCTTCCAGGGATGCTCATGTCAGCGTGTTTAGCAGCTTCAACCCAGCGATGAATCGCTGGGCTATCATCGGGCGTCCCTCCGGGACGAACGACGGCGCGGGGGGTTGCCCTGCGCACAGTCACCACGGAGCAAGCTTTTGGCTGACCTCTTGGCTCACTTCTTCAGGATATCACCCAGGCGCATCTTTTTGCCGAGTTGGGGGATGCCGGCCGGTAAGCCGGTGTTGTTGCCGCTGCCGGTGAGCGAGGCTAGCTGCGTGAGTAGTTCTTGTCCCTCGCCTAGTTGCCCGAGCAACTCGGTTTGGGCTTGCTCGCGCAGTTCGGTCAGCTTGGCCAGCTGTGCGTCGACTTGGGCGCGGCTCTTGGCAAGCAAGCTGTCGGTTTGCTCCTGGAGGACACGCTTGACGGTCGCGTTCAAACCGGCGGCAACCTGCGAACCGATGTCGGATTCGATCTTCAGCTTCGGTTTCTTGAGCGTGCCCGTCAGCGCGACGCTCGCTTGCAAGCGCTGCACGCCGGAGAGCGACTGCTCGAGCGTTTTCGCCAATTGGCCGCTGGGCGACTTGGCCAATCGCGGCGTTAGCTGCAGTGATTCTTGCTCGAAGAGGATTTGGCCGACGAGCTGATCGCCTTCCATTTGTAGATCGATGTGAAACTTGGCGGCGCCCTCGCCCATCTCGACGACCAGCTTCTCAGGCTTGCCAAGTTGCCGCGCCGGCATCGCGATCTGCGGACAACTCAGCAGTAGGTGATCGTGTGCCACCTCGTTGCGTCGATCGAGCGTGAGACTCACAGTCACGTCCGTCGCGCCAGTGCCGCGCAGTGTTAGTTCCGTTGGCTCCGGCAACAGCTTCGGCGCGTTGCTGGCATTGGTCAACGTGCCGGTCAGTTCCAATGGTTGTCCGCTGAGCTGCGCCACCCCTTGCAACTCGAGGCCTTCCACCACGAAATCCGGCTGCGGTGGGGCGAATCGCACCGTTGTGCCTCGGCTACGCGCGTCCTTTTCTTTGGCCGGATTGGAGGGGACTTTCGCCCGCGCCCAGCGTACCCACTCCAGCGCTGAGGCCAGGCCTTCGGAAACTGGCTGGCCAAGCAGTGTTTGGGTGAGGCCCTCGCCATCGAGCGTGCCGATGTTTAGCTTCTCGCGTAGCAGCGCCTCGTCTTGCTCGCGCGCGGCGAGTACCGCCCGCTTGTCGGATTCGGCTTGTTGCGGCAAGTTGCCGATCTGTCGCTGCACGGTTTTGACTTCCTGTTGCAGACTGACCAGTTCGTTCTGCAGCTCGACGAGTTTCTCCAGTCCGCGGAGGGGATTCGCTTTCACGTCGCGAATTGCCTTTTCGAGGTTCTTGCCGCGTGTACGGATACTTTTGACCTGCGACTCGAGCTGCTGGTACTGCTGGGGCCAACGCTCTTTGAGTTCTTGCGCCAATTTCGGCGACTGGAGCTGATCGACGAGATTCGTATCGAATCGGTCAGCGATTTCCTCGAACCATTGCTCGCCCATGTTGCCGGCCGAATCGAGCCACGGGTCGAGTAACGAAGGGCCCGATTCTTCTTCCGCGGGAACTTCGGCCAGCGCGCCGGAGGTCTCGCGGTCGGTGTCGAACTGCAGCCCCGTAATCGTGCCGTTGGTGACGACCACTCGACCGCGCAGCAGTGCGTTCACATCCACGTGCAACTGCGAGTCAGCGGCCTCGAGCAGATTGCGCATCGGAGATTGCGGATTGGCCACGGCCAGGTCCTTGACCGTTAGCTGGCCATCCCACAACGAGGTCTCCAGCGCCGCCAGTTCGACCTTCGCACCGATCGCCGATTCGCCGCCGCTGACCAGCGCCCGGTGCAGTGTGGGATCGAGGCCGAAGCGAACGGCCAGGCCAATGATCACGACAATTGCCACGCGTGGCAGCACGTAGCCCAGGCGAATGTACTTCGAGAGACGGCTCTGCTTGGCTCTTGTCTTCGCTTGCGCTTCAGTGATTGGTTGCGCTGCAGTTTTTGATTGCTCGGTCATGCGTCGACTCCCAGGTTGGTGCCCAACTCTGCCCCTCGCAACCAGCGAATGATGCGATACCGCAACAGCCAACTGCTCAGCTTCGGTTGAATCCGGCAGGCGAAGCGAAACATCAAGTAGTAGACCGGCACTGCGAAGTAGAGTCCGAGAATCAACTGACCGACCACGACGGTGTTGTTCAGTCCCATCCACGGACCGAGTGGCAATTCATAGAGCCAGGTATGCACAGGCCGCGCGGGTTCCCACAGTAGCACCAGCGAGCCGATACGGTGGGTAATCCCATCGAAGGCGAATCCGACCAATGAGAAGACGCCCGCCGCCAGCAAGCCGGCCGGTTTGTTCACGCGCAGCGCGCACAACAGCATGGTCAGCATGACGAGCAGCAAGTTGCCTTTGGGCAACAGGCCGATCATCATTCCCAGTACAAACCCCCAGGCAATTTGACGTGCCGAATCATTGGCCGTCAGCGCTTGCGCCAATTGGCGCAAGGGCCTCAGCAGCAACGAAGTCATAGCTTAGTCCCGCGCAGTGACCGCCGCGTGGCGATCCAATGAAGTTGTGGTAGAGAAGAGTCGTTAGCTCAGCGCGAGTCCCGTCGCGCCGAACTAGTGGGGCGGGGTATAGAAAAAATATCGCGGCGAGGCAACGGCGAAACGTGTTAGGCCGCAAGCACCGCGGACCGCTAGCAATGGTGGCTGCGCGGCGAAGTGTGACGCTGGCTGAAGACGACGTGCAGCGATTCCCCTGTTGGAAAAGCACTCGCTCGGCAGCGCTAGTCGGCGCTGTTCAGTTCGACGTCGACAAGAAAATCGCCGTGTAGGAAGTTGCGACCTAGCAGCAGTGGGTAGTCCATGTGCTGGCGATCGTTGAGCGTGACGAGCACTTCTTTTTCCATGTTTTTCCACAGAAATGTGAGTGGCACTTTGTAGCGGCGTTTGCCTTCGGCCTTGTTCGACGTCTTGATGATGACGTACGTGGCAATCTTGCGTTTGAGGATGTGTGTCTTCCCTTCGCCATTCTTCACGACGAAAGTGATCACCTTGCCGATGTTCTCGGTCATCCGCTCGACGACGTCTTCCTTGGTCGAGGCGTCTTGGATCTCGATCTCCTCAACATGCAGCGAACACGACTTGGCTCCGGTATCGACGCGGGCGCGAAACTTCAGGCCGCTCTGCTTTTCCAGCAGGGTGGCCGTCGAGCCGATGACGAATTTTTCTTTGTTGGGTTTCTTGGTCTGCTCTGGGGCTTTGGTTTCTGCCGGCGGAGGTTTGGGGGGATCGACTTCCTTGGTGGGCGCCATTTCGACCGTCGTCTCAGCCGTCTCGGCAGGCTGAGCCGCCTCCGTGTTCTTCGTTTCCTCGGGTTTTGACGCCTCGGGCTGCGCCTCGTCCGGCTTGGCCTTTTCCTCCTTGGCGGTGTCGTCTTTCGCTGTCTCTTCTTTTGGCTTGGCTTCCTCAGCCTTGTCTTCTTTCGCTTTCTCTTCTTTGGCTTGTTCTTCTTTGGGTTTGCCGTCCTTCTCGTCTTCGGCCTTCTCGTCTTCGGCCTTCTCGTCGCCTTGCGGTGTCTCGTCGGGATCTTCTTCCTTGGGGTCGCTGTCGCCTTTGGTTTCTTCTGGCGGAGCTGGCTTGTCGGGCGTCGAGTCGTCGACAGGCTTGGTTTCCCCCCCCGACGTTTCCCCCTCCGACTTGGCCTCTCCGTCCGACGGTTTCTGTTCTTCGGACGGAGACTGTTCTTCAGACGGGGACTCTTCTTCGGACGGGACTTCGGAGGACTCCTCTTTTTCCGACGGGGGATCTGAGGGCTTCTCTGGGGCTTCAGTCTGCGCGTCTTCCTGCTCGGTCTCTGCCGCCTCGGCGGTGTCGGACGGGGCAGCCGTCGCTTCGTCAGCGTGGCTGGGCACAGGCTGATAGCAGATGCACGACAGCATCAGCGTGAGTAAAAACCACCTGGCCGCGACAGCGCAGGCGCAGCGGATTCCGGTTGTGGACGCTCTTTGTTTCACGTGTAGATCTCTCTTCTCGCCGTGTCTGCGCTGGTCGGTCAAGCCTTGACACATGCAGTTCGACGGGCAGGCCTATCCCTTGGTGATCGGCGCGCAAGGTGTTTGCCCGTGCCCTCGTGAGATCCCCCTGTTTCGTGGAGAGCCTGAGACGTCGCCGGGACTCCATTCTTCCCGCGCCCCGATCGCTCGGTTCATTGTCAAGGATTCCTATGCGGAATGGAACCGCCTGAGGCACGCGGATTGGCCAAAAAATATTGTTACATCGCGGAAAACGCCCACGGGCTTCCCCCGCGGGAGAATGTCCGAGTTATAATGGCCGGTTTGGGCCGCATCCCCCCTCCACATCACCCCCCTACCCTTCTACGCTGGCCCCCTGGCCGAAGGTTCGTCGATTTGAGTGCTCGTTCGTTAAGTCAACTCGCCGTGCTGGTGCTGGCGTTCGTGGGGCTGCTCGCTGTCGGCTCCCGTTACCAGGCACGCAAAGTAACGCAGGCCGCACGTGCCGACAGTCTGTGGCAGTTGAGCTACGACGTTAGCTTCGAGGCCGATCCCCAGGTCGGCGAGCAGGAGTCCTCCGCGCTAATCCACTTGGGTCGCCCCTATCCGATGGCTCATCTCGAGATCTTGGGGGAAGTTCCCGACGACTCGAATCCCAGCCTGAAATTGGAATGGTGGGAGAGCAACTCGTCGGGGAACCGCGAGTTCCGCTACGAAACGCGACACGCCGGCAACTACCAGGTGTCGGCCGTCTTCAAGCTCCGTCTGCGGTCGGGAGACACGGGTGAGAACCAGGGATACCTGGAAAGCCTCTCGCAGTATCGCGAAGGATTGTACACCCAGAGTGAGCGCGACTTTCCGATCAATCATCCCAGCGTGGCCAAGGTGCTGCAGTCCTTGCCTGACGATGAGGCGACGCAGAGCGAGAGACTGGAGCAGATCTATCAGTTCTGCCTGCGAGATCTGCGTCCTGCCACCGAGCCAAACGAAGGCGACCAAGTACTGTGGGCGATCGAACGAAAAACGTCGCCGCTGGGACGGGCCAAAGTGTTTGTGACGCTATGCCGCGCGATCGACATACCGGCGCGGCTGGTCGTTGGGTTCGAGCTTCGCCACAGCGATGTGGCCGTGCCCCATGTATGGGCGGAGGTGCATCGCGACAACCGCTGGATACCGTTTGACCCGGTCACCGGTTTCACGAGGCGAATGCCCCGGGAGTTCGTACCCATCCGGCGAGGTGGTGCGAGCATCGTCCGACCGCTTGACAACCAAAATGGCATCAAGAATGTCGTGGCCAAGTATCGCGTCTTGCGTCTGGAATCAGAGCCGGAGGTGCTGCAGGCGGAAGCGAGCGATTTCACCGACGTTTTCGATCTGAAGCAGCTGCCGGTGCCGATGCACGACATCCTGTCGTTGATGTTGCTGTTGCCGTTTGGAGCCCTGATTACCGCCGTGTTCCGCAACCTCGTCGGGCTGCGCACCCTCGGCACCTTCGCGCCCGCACTGCTAGCGATGAGCTTCATCTACTCCGCAGGGGTTACCGGGGTGGTCATCCTGATCGTGGTCGTCATCACTGGCTTGCTGGGGCGATGGCTGCTGGAGCGGTTGCACTTGCTGATGGTGCCGCGGTTGAGCATCGTGCTGACCGTGATCATCCTGTGTGTGGTGTTTGCCGTGTCGTTGGTCAATTACTTTTCGCTGGGTCAGACGACGCAATCGGTCTTGATTCCGTTGGTGATTCTCACGATCTTAATCGAAAGGGTTTACGTCACGATCGAAGAGGACAGTACTGGCTATGCCATCCAGCTGGTACTGGGGACGGTCGTGGTCGCGGCGTTCTGCTATTTGCTGCTTCGCTGGGACTATGTTGGCAACTTGGTATTGGAGTATCCAGAGATTCATTTCCTGACGATTGCCGCGTTCGTCCTCATCGGGCGCTATTCTGGCTACCGCCTGACCGAGTTGTGGCGATTCCGCGATTTGGTTAAACAAGAACATAACGAGCCGCAGCCGCCCGCAACCTAATAGCCAAACACCTCGCCGCGCTTCGCAGTTACGACGCACCATGACGGACACGAATCCACCGCCGAGTGCTGCACGCGGCTTGCGGCGATTTTGGGCCTGGCCCGACGAACTGCGTCAAGCCGGCATTCTGGGGATCAACGATCGCAACGTCACGTTCATCCAGGGAAACAACCCGCGACGCCACTATCCGCGCGTCGACAACAAATTGCTGACCAAGCAGATTTGCCAGGCGCATGAGATTCCCGTACCCGAGACCTACGGGGTGCTCAGCACCCATGGTGACGTCAAGAAGTTCAACCAGACGCTCGGCCATCTGCGTGAATTCGTCACCAAGCCCGCCAACGGAGCGGCGGGACGCGGCATCGCGGTGATCGCCGATCGCGTCGGTGACAGCTTTTTCACTTCGGGTGGACGAGAAATCTTGTGGAGCGATTTTCGTTATCACCTGTCGACGACGATTTCCGGACTCTACTCGCTGGGTGGGCAAGAGGACGTCGTGATCGTCGAGCGCCGCATCGTCAGCCATCCGGCGATGATGAGTTTGGCGGTTGAGGGCACGCCCGACATTCGTGTGATCGTCTATCGAGGTGTGCCGGCGATGGCGATGATTCGTCTTCCCACTACGCTCTCGGGCGGCAAGGCAAATTTGCACCAGGGGGCCGTGGCGGCGGCCATTGATCTGGCAACCGGCAAGACCTTTGGCGGCGTCAGCGAGAACCGGGCGATTACGCATCACCCCGACACGGGCAATGTGATCGCGGGGATCGAGATTCCCTCATGGCGCGAACTGCTCGACGCGGCGATGCGACTGTCCGACGCGCTCGACATGGGCTACGTCGGCATCGATTTTGTCATCGATGCTCAAACCGGGCCCGTAGTGTTGGAAGCGAACGCCCGTCCGGGACTAGCCATCCAACTAGCGCACCGACAAGGCATCCTCCCACGGCTGAGGTACATCGACGCGGCTGCCGACGCCAAGCGCAGCGGCGAGCGCCGCTGGGAACTCATCACAGGCCTCGCCGAATCCGACGATCAAAACGAGTCACTGCGCATCTTGGCCTGAAGCGGTCGGCGGCTGTTCTCGCAGTGCCAGCGATGTTAGTATTCACGCTCGTGAATCACTCCTCCGTCTTCTGGAAACGACCTTCTGGACACGACAACATGCTTCGACGCCAGCCGCTGTTCGCTTTGCTCCTCGTTATTTTTTCAAACGTCGCTGATGCGTCGCAGCGTCCGAATATCTTGTTTCTGTTCGCCGACGACTGGGGCCGACACGCTAGCGCCTACGCCGCAGCGGATGGTCCGGGCACGATGAATGATGCCGCTCGCACTCCGAATTTCGACCAGCTTGCGAAAGCGGGCGTGCTCTTCCAAAACGCACACGTCAACGCACCGTCGTGTACGCCCTGCCGGAGTTCATTGCTTTCGGGCCAGCATTTTTGGCGGACCGGCAAAGGCGCCGTCTTGCTGGGTGCAACGTGGGACAGCAGCATCCCCACCTTTCCGCTGTTGCTCGAAGACAGCGGCTACCACATCGGCTACTCGTACAAAGTGTGGTCGCCAGGCAGACCCGTCAACGCGCCGATTGGCCAGAAACGCACCGCCTATCAGCAGGCTGGCAACCGCTTCAACGGTTTCTCGCAAAACGCCACGCGTCTGGTTGCCGAGGGAAGTACGGTCGCGCAAGCGAAAGCTGAGCTCCTCGACGAAGTGCGTAGCAACTTCCGGCAGTTTCTCGCGGCAAACCCGTCGAGCAAGCCGTTCTTCTACTGGTTCGGTCCAACCAACGTGCATCGCCGCTGGGTGAAGGGTTCTGGCAAAGCGTTGTGGAATATTTACCCCGACGAATTGAAGGGCAAGATGCCACCGTTCTTGCCGGACGTGCCCACCGTGCGCGAGGACTTCGCCGACTATCTGGGAGAGGTCTGCGCCTTCGACGCCGCGATTGGTGTGCTGTTGGATGAACTACGCAGCGCCGGGCACGAGACGAACACGATGATTGCGATCTCCGGCGATCACGGCGCGCCAGGTTTTCCGCACGGCAAATGCAACCTGTACGACTTCGGCACGCAAGTCCCGCTGGTGCTCGCCGGCCCAGGCATCGTGGGCGGTCGCGTAGTGAACGACTTGGTTTCGATTCCAGATTTAGCGCCGACGTTTCTGGAAGCCGGCGAAGTCGACGTTCCCGAGAACATGACCGCCAATACGCTGTGGCCTGTGTTGCGGTCTCAGGAAGACGGGTGGATCGACCCCCAACGCGGGCAGGTGTTCATCGGCCGCGAGCGTCATGTCGATATGGCGCGTGAAGGAAACAAGCCCTATCCCCAGCGGGCGATTCGCACCCGCGATCATCTGCTGATCATCAACTTCCGGCCTGAACGCACTCCGCTGGGGGATCCTTATCGGTTGGATGGCGATCAGCCGCCCACGCACAAGCAGCTGACTGGCAACACCCGCGTCACGCTGCCCGACGAAGATGCCGGCGAAACCAAAGCCTGGATCGTCGAGCACCGTCATGACGAAAAATGGAAGTTCTACTTCGACCACGCTTATGGCAAACGTCCGCGCGTGGAACTCTACGACGTCGAGCAAGACCCGTATCAGATGCGGAACCTCGCCGCAGAGCCTGAGTTTCGACAACTTGCCAGCAAGCTTGAAGAGCAATTGCTTGCTGAGCTGCGCGCCAGCGGCGACCCGCGTTTGGTGGACGATGGACGCTTCTTCGAACAGGTCGACAACTTCGATTGAAACGGCGCGCCCTTGATTGACCCTCCGCGCAGACGGCACTACATTGGGCGTAAGTAGTTCCGTCCGTCTATTGTGCACTCATTTCGAGGGAGGCTCCCTGATGAAACGTTTGGTTCTGGCCGCAGTTCTTGTTACGACCGCTTTCTTGCCGATGGCTTACCTGGCCGCGCACTGCGAAGTTCCGTGTGGGATTTACGACGATGGCGCTCGCTTCACCGAGATGAAAGAAGACCAGGCAACCATTGCCAAAGCGATCGTCCAGATCGGCGAACTGGCCGGCACCCACGACGCGACCGGGCACAACCAACTGGCCCGCTGGGTCGCGACCAAGGAAGCCCACGCCAACAACACCCAGCACATCATCGCCCAGTACTTCATGACCCAAAAAATCAAACCCGATGCAGACCACTACGTCGATAAGCTGAAGGCAGCCCACGGTGTGCTGATCGCCGCGATGAAGTGCAAGCAGACCGCTGACCCCGCCAACGGCGACGCCCTGCTGGACGCGATCAAGAAGTTCGAAACCGCCTTCATGGGCCATGATCACTAGAGAGCTTCTGCCGCGAATGCAGCACTCGGGTCGCAGGATTCATAGGTTCAAGCCTCCGTGTCCTCAGTGACTCCGTGGTGAAAATCGACAAGTAGGCAAACCATTTCTGCCTCGATTCCGTAACAACTACAACACGTCGGCGCTGCTCAGGGGGGCGCGCCGACGTGTGTGGAATCTCTTGTTTGGAACGGAATCAATGCCATGCTTGCTCACGGCTCCTCTGCACCCCTCCCGCGGTGGTGCGGATTGTTCATCAGTCTCACGCTTACGACGTCCACCGCGCTGGCGAGCGCGCCGGCGTTAGTGTTCGACTTTGGCCGGACGGCCGAATGTCGAGACGTGACGGCGGAACTGCTGGCCGAGTCCGACGAGGACGCGACGACGCTGCACGACCTGAAGGTCGTCGAGTTGAATCTGCGCGTGTCGGTCCATGTGATGAAAGGCGACATCCGCGACGTCGAGGAAGTCCGCATCGACATCGGCGACTGCGATAGCCGCATCCGCGTGGATAGCTTCGCCCCCACCACGCAGCTGCAAAGCGATTTCAGCAAAGACATCGCCGTCACCAAGACGACCGAGCACGGCAAGTCTCTCGGCGCGTCGCTAGGCGGCGAGGCACCGGTGCCCGTGGGCGATCTGGTAGCCCACGTCCTGCCTAGTGCCAATGCCGGGCTCACCAAACGCGAAGTGCTCACGGAACAACAAACCCGCGTCGCACCGCGTTACGCCGTGGTCACCAGCGGTACGATCAATCAAGAGCACGGCGTATTCTTCAAGCTCCACGCCTCGCCGCAAACAACCTTGGAAGGGTCGCACGAACTCACGGTGCGGTTCGTCGTGCCTGAGAACTGGCGCGGCGATTCACTGCGAGTCTGCTGCCACGCCACTGGGCAGCAGAAGTTCCTCTGGACCAAGCAGCAAGCCACTTGGTCACGCATGTGTGCTCCACTGGCGATCTACCTCGCCGGCGACCAACAGGCCCGCGTCGCCGCCGAGCAGCACGTCGCACAGCATTCGCTTTAGTCGGGCC
Organism: Bythopirellula sp.; assembly: GCA_965228965.1. GTDB lineage: Bacteria > Planctomycetota > Planctomycetia > Pirellulales > Lacipirellulaceae > Bythopirellula. Next base: position 626,424 of record OZ245849.1, on the reverse strand, counting down.
GTTGATTGGGCGTGTTGTGATCGGATCAAAGGCGCGCCCGCAAACCGAGCCGCGCCTGTCAGGAAGCGAAACCGCTTGCCGCATCTCGAGTCACCGCTTCACATCTTGTTCCGAATTGGGAACTCGTTTGGTCGACTCCCTCACGGTCGCGGCTCGGTGGGTGAACTCGACGGCACTGCGTTGCGTCGCGGCGTGCAGAGGATGTTCTTCACGAAAGTTAACGTCTGCACCGGCACCGACATACCTCCCAATTTCTACGCGGGAGATGCTTTGGGCATTCCAGTTTCGCGATGCCTTAAATCCCACGGTTTTCGGAATTCATTGATCCCCCGGGGCCTTCCTGATAAAATTCTGTTAGTTGGAAAATGCCAGACGGCAGCATCCTCGATTCCATCAGGCGCGGGCGTGCTGGCGATCACAACGGATCATCGCTAGGGAGGAATACGATGAATGTGGCGCAGAAAGAGTCCATCGGTAGATTGTCCCACAGGCATCACGGCACGCCGTCTCGTCTGTTGCGAGTCGAGCGGCTCGAAGATCGGCGAATGCTGGCCGCGCGTGCCGTCGAGGCGATCAATACGTTTGCGGCCGACGTCTACGAACACCTGCAGCGCGAGGAAGGGAATCTGTTTTTCTCGCCGCTGAGCATTTCGACCGCGCTGTCGATGACCTACGCGGGGGCCAATGGGCAGACGGCGACCCAGATGGAACAGGTTCTGCATTTGGGCTCGGAACCAGGTATTCATGGTTCCTTTAACCAACTGCTGACATCGATTGAGGAGATCGACTTCCTGGGTGACTACGAACTCTCAACGGCCAACGCAATCTGGCCAAGAGATACCCTGCCGGTGGGCCAAGGGTTTGTCGATACGATCGAAACCGACTACGGCGGACTTGTCCAGCCACTCGACTATTCCGATCTGGACGCGGCGGAAGACACGATCAACGACTGGGTGGCGCAGCAGACACGCAATAAGATTCAGGACTTGGTGAATGGACTAACACCGGCGATCCAAATGGTGCTGACCAATGCCGTCTATTTTCGTGGGCAGTGGGATTACCAATTCGTTCCGGGCAGCACTACGGATTGGCCATTCAATCTCGATGATGGTGGGACCGTCAATACACCAATGATGTGGACGCAACCAACGACCGTGTTCACGCAGATCGACGGTTTTCAGATTCTTGATCTACCCATGGGCGATGGTCGCGCCTCGATGGTGCTGATGCTCCCACCGACGAGCGGACCCGATGAGATCACCGGGGAGTTGCTAGACGACATTGACACCTGGCTGGCGAGTTCTCCACCGCCCGATTTTCTCGACGTGTACCTGCCGAAGTTTCAAACCACCGTCTCGACCGGTCTGAATACCTTGCTTGATGGACTCGGTATGCCCACCGCGTTCACGCCGGCAGCCGACTTTTCGGATATCGCCAGCGGACTATTCATCAGCAAGGTCTTCCACAAGGCCGACATTGAAGTCAACGAACAGGGGATCGAAGCGGCCGCCGCGACGGAGGTCGATTTCGTCATCTGTTTTGCGGAAGGGACTCCCGTGCTCACACCGGACGGCGAGAAGCCGATCGAAGAGTTGGCGGCGGGCGACTACGTGCTCTCGCGTGACGAGCGAAACGTCGAAGGCGAGTTGCAACCCAAACTCGTGGAGAAGCGGCTGCACGGGCACGCAGATATCGTCGAACTCCATGTCGGTGGCCGAGTAATTCGCACGACGGACGCGCACCCGTTCTTCGTACAGGGGAGAGGATGGACACCGGCTATCGAGTTGCGACCGCATGACAAACTTTCGACCAATCATCGCGATTGGGTGGAGGTCGAACAGGTGGTGCGAACCGAGGAAGCGGAGCCGGTCTACAACTTGCGGGTGAGCGATCATCGGACGTACTTTGTTGGCAGCGAAAAGTGGGGATTCGCGGTGTGGGCTCATAATTCCTATGGCGATGAGTTCATCGCAGATCGCCCCTTCCACTTCATGATTCGCGACAATGCGACCTCGACGATCTCATTCATGGGACGCATCGATGACCCGACGCAGATGAGCAACGATGTGAATCCATCGGTCCAGAATGGCAGTGACTTCGACGGGGACGGCGATACCGATGGCAGCGACTTCCTCGCTTGGCAACGCGACTACGGCGCGACCTATGATGCCGAGGATCTCGCCATGTGGCAGGCGTCGATGAGTTCGCCGGTGGCGGCTACCTCGACAGACCATGACGCTGCAGACTTCGACGGTGATCCTGACGATGATGCCGACAGAGGTTACCGATCCTCGTTGCGGAACAGTTACGGTCTGGCGATCGATGCTAGCCTCGCGGACGACGAGAGCGACCAGGGCACCGACGATCGCGATCAAGAGGTTTGGCAGTTCGCTTACGATCAATATGGGTCACCGGCCGACGACGCTGCGCTGATCGGCGGCACCGTGGTTGACGCGGCAAGCGAAACAAATGCGAGCGACGAAGTGGACGAAGTCGCAGCAGTCTTGGGATTGTCTGACGAACTGCTCGATCTGGTCTGATTTGCTTGCCGCATGGCACCGCGTTAGGCTAGTGGCATGGGCAAGTGGATTGAAGTTACCGATGTCACGCGATCGGCGGCGAACGTGGCGGCGGAGATTTTAGAGGCGCGTCTGAAACTCGTCCGTCAGCGATTGCCGCTCGCCGCGCATTCTTACCGCGACGACGTGGAACACGTGCATCAACTGCGCGTGAATTGCCGCCGCACGGCCGCGGCATTGCAAGCGTTCCATCCGTTGATCAAGGGCAAGGCCAAACGACTCAGAAAGTGGCTGCGGAAGATCCGTCGCGCCGCGGGCCCAGCGCGTGATCTCGACGTGCTGATTGCTCGACTCGAGGGTGAGGAAAGTTCCGCTTCGCACCAGGAATACGTTATCGCGCGACTGGCTAGGCAACGCGAACTCGTGCAACCCGCGCTGGTCGACGTTGCGATCGAGGAAGAGCAGGGCGGACTGGAGCAGAGTTTGGAACGCTGCCTGCGTGCCTTACGCAAGCAGGCGAAGCGCGCCGACGCGGTGCATTTTGACCAGTTCGCACGCGGAGCAATGCGAGCGGTGAGCCAGAAGATGTTTCGGCGGGCCGGCGTGCAGAACCCGACGGTCGGTCAGTTGCACCAGCTGCGAATTGCCGGCAAGCAATTGCGATACTCGATCGAACTGTTTCACAGCGCGTTTCCCGCGGCATTGCGCGAGGAGGTGTACCCGATGGTCGCGGAGATCCAGGAGCACTTGGGCCAGTTGAACGATCACGCGACAGCGCAGGCATTTTTTCAAGCCTGGCTAGCGGACATGCCTGCAACCAAGCGGGCGGCACAGGTGGCGAAGCGAATCGTGAAGGAATACGACGAAGCGAAGCGAATTCAAGACGATTTCCTCGCCTGGTGGAGCCCCAACCGTGTCGCGGCATTGGAATCAGAGTTGAGTGCTTTGATTCACGCCCGGCAGTGATTCCATCTGCTGTGCTTCCGTAGTAGCTGAGCGAACCTGGGCGCAGAGGGAACCGATTTGCCGCGGGGCCAAGGGCTAGTACTTACGGGCTAGGGCATTTGGGGAATTTTGCAGGTAGTCTCGGCCCCAAAGACAGCCGTGTTCAAACTTCTACTTCCGAATCTACGCCCGACCAGTGCGACTTTACTTGTCGACTGGCGTAAATACCCGTACGTTGTTGTTCATGGTCAGCAGCGTACAACCTTCTGCGGCAAGACTTCGGCCGGATGCACGGCGGCGCTCGATTGGTGCCGCCTATGCCAATGGTGCGATTTGGGGACTGAGTGCGGGGCTTGCCAGCACGACACTGATCACGTATCTGGCGAAAGAGTACGGCGCGTCAGGAGTGGCGATTAGCTGGTTGTTAGCAGCGCCGGCGCTGGTCGGATTGTTGCGGCTATCGACGCCCTACTGGCTGGAGCGCGTACCCAGCCGCCGGTCGTTTTGCGCGGCGATGTTCTCCATCAGCGGGATCTTGCTGTGCGCTTTGCCGGTCGGCTCTGCTCCAGGCGTGCTGTCGACGCCGCGGGCGTCGGTGACGGTGCTGGTGGTGTTATGGGTCGCTTACAAGTTGGCGGAGTACATCGGTGCGGTCACGCTGTGGTCGTGGTTTGGGGACGTGGTGCCCGAGCCGATTCGCGGCCGTTTCGTCGGGCGGCGGCAAGCTTGGATGAATGCTGGCAAAGTCATAGGCATCGTCATCACCGCCGTGGGAACGCACCTGTGGATGAACTATTGTGACGAGATTGAGCAGCCGGATCTGAAGTGGCGCGCCTATGCGGTCTGCAGTATTGCCAGCGCGGTGCTGGTGCTACTGTCCGTCGGGCCGCTATTTCTCATGGCCGATCTGCCCGTGCGACGCGAGGCAAGCGTCCGTCAGTCCGACTTGCTGACGCAACTTCTTCGCCCCATCTTCGACCGCAAATTTCGCCGCTTGCTGTGGTTTGGGCTGTGGTTCTCATTCTCCAACGGCATCACACAGTCGGCGCGATTCGTATTCATGGCCTATGAGTTGAACATCTCATATGCCACAAAGAGGACATTGGACGCGAGTTCGCGCGGCGTGCAGTCTCTGCTGATGCCCTGGGTTGGCAACGAAGTTGACCGGCGCGGCAACGTGCCGATCCTGGCCATGTCGCAGGCGATCATCGCGGCAGCGCCGCTGTTCTTGTTGATGGCCACACTGGAGAATTGGTGGTGGGTGCTGGGTGCCTACGTGTGTTGGATTGCCTATGCGGGTGAGAACGTCACGCAGCCGAATCTAATGCTCGCGCTCAGCGACCCAGACGAACGGTCGGCGTATGCCTCCGCCTGGTTCGCCTGGACGCAGCTGGCCTACGCGCTGAGTGTACTGGCGGGCGGCTATCTCTTTGATTGGTTGAAAGAACACTCTGTGGCATTATCGCTACGTTCACTGACGATCAACCACTTTGCGTTGCTGTTCTTGGCGAGTTGGATGCTCAAGACGATCGGTGTCTATTGGGCAGCGCGCATTCGTGAATAGCGGTGTCGACCGGGACAGTTAGCTCGCTGCTGCGTCGGAGACTTCGCCACGCAGTGTTTCCAGGTGCTCCGCCAAGAAATCAAGCAGGTCGCCGTTGTCGAGGTCCGTCGGTTTGACGAATCGGAGCTTGATCTGATCGCGCTGCTCACCGTCGGAAGTGATCGCGCGCTGCGAGGCAAGTTCCGCAATGCGTCCGGTGGCGAACGCACCCGGCGGGCCGTTGAGTTGCAGATCGACCCCGCCGAGCCGTTTGGTGTAGACGACGGCCCACGGGTCGCGTTGTCCTGGGATCATCAGGTTGACCACTTGTTGGTTGTTCCAGAGGAATTGTGGTTTGGATACTTCCGCTGCTGCGGAGTCACCCCCTGCTTCGCCGGCGGCCTCGCTGAGTTGTTCCAGCAAATCCTCGAGGACTTCCAGTGGCCAGGCAGGTTTCTTGCCCGGCGGAAAACCTTTGCGGGCCAGGTGCCATTTGCGGCCGAGGACCTTCCACGGCATCACATCTTCAGGGCGTTGGCTGACGCGTTCTGTGAACTTGCGAAACCCAGCGACCGCTTTTTCCAGGAACGCCCAGAATGCGGGCGTATCGATTTCTTCCCAGCTGTAGGCGGCGATCTGGACTTCCTGCCACGGACCGCGGAGGTTCTTGCATTTCACGCGCGACGCGCGGCCGTACGACTCGATTTCAGGAATGTCGTTGAGCGGCTTCAAATCGAGATCGATCATTAGCTGATCGCGTTGGAAGGTCTTCTTGGCAGTGCGGAACTTCAATTTGATGAGCCAAGGTTCGCCGGTGATGGCATGAAAGAACCAACCCTCGCTCTTCTTTTGTGCGGCGATCTCGACGATCGTGCGATTGTTCCAGTTGGTCGGGCTGAATTCGCCCAACTCTTGGATCTTCCGCTCGATCGCATCAAGGATCTTCCCATCCCAGCGGCAAGCGGCCCCGCTGCGGCTGACGCGATCGTGCGTGTGCCACTTGTGTCCGTCGATTTCCCAGGGCATCTTGATGTCTTCGCCCAACTCGTTGATGTCGAGATCGCCTTCCTGACGGGCTTGCGCGGCGGCGAAATCGTAGAGCTTGCGCTTTTTGTGCGGTCCGGCTTCAAGGACAGGAGCTAACGCTCTTGAAGTGTGAAGAGTGAAATTGGAAGAGTGACGAGTTGACTTTCTGTCTTTTGCTTTTTCACTCTTCACCCTTTTCTCTTCAACCTTCCCCAGCTCGACGACTTGCTCTGGCGTTCCGGCTGCAACCACTTCGCCACCACCAATGCCTGCTTCGGGGCCAATATCGATGATCCAGTCAGCCTGTTTGATGACGTCGAGGTTATGCTCGATCACCACGACCGTATTGCCCAGGTCGACCAGACGGTGCAGCACGTCCAGCAGCTTAGCAATGTCGTCGAAGTGCAGGCCGGTGGTCGGTTCGTCGAGGACGTACAGGGTGCGCCCCGTATCGGGCCGCGAGAGTTCCGACGCGAGCTTCACGCGTTGGGCCTCACCACCGGAAAGCGTGGCGGCGCTTTGCCCGAGCGAGACGTAGCCCAGACCGACATCGCAGAGCGTTTGCAATATGCGGCGAATCTTGGGGATGTTCTCGAACAATGAGAGTGCATCATCGCATGACATTTCCAGCACGTCGGCAATCGACCGGCCGCGATACTTCACCTCGAGCGTTTCGGGGTTGTAGCGCTTGCCGTGACAAGTGTCGCAATCGACCCATACGTCGGGCAAGAAGTGCATCTCGATACACAGTTGTCCCGCACCATCGCAGGCATCGCACCGTCCGCCAGGTACGTTGAAACTGAACCGCCGTGCCGAGTAACCACGAAGTTTGGCCTCGGGCAATTGAGCGAACAGTTGACGCACCAGCTCAAACACGCCCGTGTACGTGGCCGGATTGCTGCTGGGTGTGTTACCCAGCGGTCGCTGGTCGACGCGGATGACTTTGTCGATCTGCTCAACACCGACCAGGCGGTCGTGCGCTCCGGGGTTGGTGCTCGCGCGGTGCAGCATGCGTGCCAGCTGCGCGTACAACACGTCCTGCACGAGCGAACTCTTGCCACTGCCGCTCACGCCGGTCACAGCCGTGAGGGTGCCGAGTGGGATGTCGACGGTGATGTTCTTCAAGTTGTGGTGCCGGGCACCGACGACGCGAAGCGTGGACAAGGAGGAGGATGGAAGGGGGAGGGAGGAATTCTTCTTATCCGCCTTCCGCTTTCCGCCTTGATCCTTAGATTCGATTCTTCTGTTGGTGGGCACCGGGATCGCCTTCTTGCCCGAAAGATACGGACCCGTGACACTCTTACGTTTCTTGGCGACTTCCGCCGGCGTGCCGCTGGCGACGATTTCGCCGCCCAGTCGGCCGGCGGCGGGGCCGAAGTCGAGCAGTCCGTCGGCGCTGTCGATGACTTCATGGTCGTGCTCGACCACCAATAGCGTGTTCCCCAGGTCGCGGAGTTTGTGCAGCGCGCCGACGAGCCGGGCGTTGTCGCGCGGATGTAGGCCGATCGTTGGTTCGTCGAGCACATAGAGCACCCCACACAGTCCGCTGCCGACTTGACTGGCAAGGCGAATCCGCTGTGACTCGCCGCCCGAAAGCGTTGGAGCGGACCGTCCGATCGTCAGGTACTCAAGTCCAACCTCGACCAAAAACGAGAGGCGGTTGGTGATCTCACGGACCAATTCACCGGCAACCTTCTTCTTTTCCGCCGACAGCTTCCACTGCTTGACGATCGCCAACAAGTCTCCCAGCGGAGTGCGACAGAATTGGTCGATCGTGCGACCTTCAAACCGTACCGCCGAGGCGTCGTCACGGAGCCGACTACCGCCGCATTCGCTGCACTCGATCTCATCGACTAGATGCTCCAGTTTCCCGCGCAGCCGCGCCGACAGCCGTGAAGCCTCCTCCAACGCGGGATAGAGGCCTTTGTATTGAAACTTGAAGGGTGAAGAGTGAAGTGTGAAGTTGGATTTGCCGCGTGGCTTCTTCTTTTCACCCTTCACTCTTCCATGTTCACTCTTCACCTCAATCCATTCATCTCCCGTCCCGTAGAGCACCAGCCGTCGGTGCTTTGGTGCGAGTTGATCGAATGGCACGTCGGTTGGCAGGCCGGTGTGGTTTGACAGGGCATCCAGCATCGCGGCAAACAACGGCTGTTCGATGCCTGGCCAGGCGAGGATAGCGCCCTCGGCGAGGGTCATCTGTGTGCTGCGCATCAAAGCCGCCGGGTTCGCGCCGACTTCGGTTCCTAATCCTTCGCAGGCCTGACACCAGCCGATCGAACTGTTGAACGAAAAATGATGCGGCGATAGTGGCTCGAAACTGCGACCGCATTCTCCACAGACGAGGTGTTGGCTGTGGACGCGCGTTGGCCAGCGCGGTTCGGGCGCATCGTCGAGCACGGTGACCGCGTGCAGGACGCCGCGCCCTAACGCGAGTGCGTTTTCGACGCTGTCGGCGAGGCGTCCGCGGGCATTCTTGCGAACGATGACGCGATCGACGATCACTTCCAACTCGTGCTTCCGTCGACGATCCACTTTGGGCTGGCTGTCGAGTTCGTGTGTTTGCCCGTCGATTCGCACGCGTACGTAGCCACTGTCTTTGAGCGTTTTCCAGAGATCCTCGTAGCTCTGGCCAGCCGACAGTTCGATCGGTGCACACAGATACAGCTTCGTCCCGTCGGGCTCGGCCAGCACCGCGTCGATCACCTCGTCAGCGCTTTGCGTGCCAACGGGACAATCACAGTCGGGGCAGTGCATCTGGCCCAGTCGCGACAGCAGAATGCGAAAATAGTCGTAGATCTCAGTCACCGTGCCAACCGTTGACCGCGGCGAGTGCCCGGTCGTGCGTTGTTCGATCGCAATCGCGGGGGAAAGTCCTTCCAGCGATTCCACCTGCGGCTTTTGCAGCTGGCCGACAAACTGGCGGGCGTAGGAACTGAGGCTCTCGACGTAGCGTCGTTGTCCTTCGGCGTAGATCGTGTCCATCGCCAACGAACTCTTGCCACTGCCCGACGGTCCGCAGCAAACCGTGAATTTGTCGCGCGGGATTTTCACGTCGACGTTACGCAGATTGTGTTGCTCAGCACCCTGCACGGTGATGTACTTGGCCTGCTCGACCTTCTTGCGCTTGGTCTTCTTCGCCTCCGTAGCAACTTTTTCGCCAAGGTGCGAGGCCAGCGCGATGCCGGTGAAAGAAGGCAAGGAGGAAGGATGAGGGATGAAGGACGAGCTACTATTTTCCGCCTTCCTCCTTCCTCCCTCCGCCTTCGCTTGCGCAAGCGCGTACTCCACCACCTGCTCCGGCGTACCGGTGGTCACCACCTCACCACCATGTTTCCCACCGCCGGGTCCCAAGTCGATGATCCAGTCGGCCGTTTTGATCACGTCCAGATTGTGTTCCACAACCAGCACGGTATTCCCTGCGTCCACGAAATCGTGCAGCACTTTCAGCAGCAACTCGATATCGGCGAAGTGCAGGCCGGTTGTCGGCTCATCGAGCATGTACAGTGTTTTGCCGGTGGATTTCTTGACGAGCTCGCGCGCGAGTTTGATGCGTTGAGCCTCGCCCCCCGAGAGCGTCGGCGACGGCTGACCCAGCTTCATGTAGTCGAGCCCCACCGCATGCAGCGTCTCCAGCTTGTGCTTGATCTTGGGGATGTTCTCGAAGTGCTCCAGCGCCTGCTGCACATCCATCTCCAGCACGTCGGCAATCGACTTGTCTTTGTACTTGATCTGGAGCGCTTCGTGGTTGAAGCGATGTCCCTGACAGACGTTGCACGTGATCCACACGTCGGCCAGAAAATCCATTTCAAGCTTGTTCGAACCATTGCCGCTACACGCCTCACACCGTCCGCCCGCTACGTTGAAGCTGAATCGGCCTGGTTTGTACCCGCGTTTTTTTGCTTCGGGCAGCTGCGCGTACAGGTTGCGAATCTCGTCGAACACCTTGATGTACGTGGCCGGATTGGAACGCGGCGTGCGACCGATGGGCGATTGGTCGATGGCGATCATCTTATCGAGATGCTCCATCCCCTCGATCGCGTCATGATCGCCGGGCACGCCCTTGCCACCATTGAGATCACGCCGCAGTGTTTCGACCAAGATATCCGAAAAGATCGAGCTCTTGCCGCTACCGCTGGAACCCGTGAGGCAAACGAATGCCCCCAGCGGGATCTCGACGTCGATGCCTTTTAGGTTGTTGTGGCGAGCACCGACGACGCGAAGCGTCGGTAAGTCGGAAGTCGGAAGGCTGAGGGAGGAATCTCTTCTTTCATCCTTCCGCCCTCCCCCTTCCTCCTTGGAGTCGATCCTGCGGCGCGTGGGTACTTCAATCTTCCGCTTCCCCGACAGGTACGCGCCCGTGACGCTTTTCTTCGCTTTGCCGACGGTCGTCGCATCACCGACCGCGACCAACTCTCCACCGCGGACACCGGGCCCGGGGCCGAAGTCGATGATCTGGTCGGCCGCGCGCATGGTGTCTTCGTCGTGCTCGACGACGATCACCGTGTTGCCTTGGTCACGCAACCGCTGGAGCGTGGCGAGCAGCCGATCGTTGTCGCGCGGGTGCAAGCCGATCGACGGCTCATCGAGGATGTACAACACGCCGACCAGGCCGCAGCCAATCTGCCCGGCCAGCCGAATCCGCTGCGTTTCGCCGCCCGATAGCGTTGGTGCGGTGCGATCGAGCGACAGGTAATCGAGGCCCACATTGGTCAAAAAACCCAACCGACCGCGGATTTCCTTGAGTACCTCAGCCGCGACCTTCGCCGCCGTATCGTCGAGTTGTAGCTCAGCAAAATAGCGCTGGGCTTCTTCGATTGGCAACTTGCAGACTTCGGGCAGCGTGAGGCTGGCGTTGTCTGAAAAATCAGCATGCGTAGTCGTCAGCCGCACGGAACGCGCCTGCGGGTTGAGCCGCTGCCCGTGACAATCGGGGCAGCCGATGACGTTCATGAACTTTTCTAGTTTGGCGATCAGCGACTTGCTCTTCGCGCTGCGATACTTGTCGAGGAGTTCTGGGATGATCCCGTCGAACGTGCCCCCGTACTTCTGCGAGTTCTTTCCACCGCGCCACGTGAAGGTGATGTGCTCGTCGCCGGTGCCCCACAACCATAAGTACTGTTGTTCGCTGGTCAGTTCCTCCCACGGCGCTTCCGTGAGCGTCGCCTCTGGCCACTCACGCTTGCGTTCCATCGTGTCGGCGACGCCCTGATAGATGTGCCGCTTCCAACGTCCCAAGTCCTTCCATTGACCGAGCAGTTCGATGCACCCCTTGGCAAGCGACTTGGTCGGATCGGTCACCAACTTCTCGGGATCAAAGCTGAACATCGTGCCCAGGCCATCGCACTCGTAGCACATGCCCTGCGGACTGTTGAAGCTGAACAGCTGCGGCGTCGGCGGCTGGAAACTGAGTCCGCAGTTGTTACACGCATAGTCCGCCGACAGCGCGATGTCCCCGGGGCGGAGCCCAGCGCGTTTCTTGGCTTGCGGTTTTGTCTCGACATCTTCCGGTGCGACAATGAGATTGCCCTCGCCCAGTTTGAGGCCCAACTCGACCGCTTCCGCCAGGCGGCTGCGAATGCTGGGGGCGTTGACCAGACGATCGACGACCACTTCGATATCGTGACGCATCTGCCGATCGAGCGATAAGTTGTCGGTCAGCTGCACGATCTCGCCGTCGATTCGCGCGCGGACGAAACCCTGCTTCAACAAGTCTTCGCACAAATCGCGGAACTCGCCCTTCTGCTGCCGGACAATCGGCGCGAGCACGACGAATTTTGTTTTCGCGGGCAGCGACATGATCCGCGCGATGATCTGCTCGCGCGATTGGGCGGTGATCGGCCGCGCGCACTGCGGACAGTGCCCCTGCCCCACACGAGCGTAGAGCACGCGCAAAAAGTCATAAATCTCGGTGATCGTGCCCACGGTCGAGCGTGGATTGCTGCCAGCCGATTTCTGCGCGATCGAAATCGACGGGCTCAGCCCACTGATGTGATCGACGTCCGGCTTGGGCATCTGCCCCAGAAACTGCCGCGCGAAGGTCGACAAACTCTCGACGTAGCGCCGCTGGCCCTCGGCATACAAGGTGTCAAACGCCAAAGAACTCTTGCCGCTGCCGCTGACGCCGGTCAGGCAGATTAGCTGATTGCGCGGCAACACTAAATCGACATCGCGGAGATTGTGTTCGCGAGCACCTTTGATGATGATATCGGAGGCGGGCATGTGGAGGGCTGGGATTCAGGGGCGAGGATCTGGCGGGCAAAATCGCGCGAACCAACCATTATAGGGGCATCGGGAACCGCTCCCAAGTGAATCTTTTTTGCGACTCAAATCGAATCTTTTTCCAGGCAGCTACCGTTGACAAATTGGCCCGATTACGAATTGCTCGACTTTGGTGAAGGTCGCAAGCTGGAGCGCTTTGCCGACGTCGTGGTCGATCGGCCGTGCCCCACCGCGACCGAACTCGCTCGCGCGAAACCGCAAGCATGGCGCGACGCGTACCGGTTCGCGGGCGACCGAGCCGCCGAAGGCAAATGGCAGCGCCAATTCGACGCCTGCGAAATCGAAATGCAAGCACTGCGATTTCAGCTCGCGCCGTTACCGTCGGGGCAGATCGGCCTGTTTCCCGAGCAACTGGAAAACTGGCAGTGGATTGCACGGCAAAGCGAACGCGCCGCAAAGCCGATTCGCGTACTGAATCTTTTCGCCTACACCGGTGGCAGCACGCTGGCGGCCGCGGCGGCCGGAGCCGAAGTCACCCACGTCGACGCGGCGAAAAGCATGGTTGCGCACGCGCGGACGAATGCGGAGCTGTCAGGCCTGGCGGAACGTCCGATTCGTTGGATCGTCGAAGACGCCCTGAAATTCTGCCGACGCGAGGTGAAGCGCGGCAACCAATACGAAGCGGTGATTCTCGACCCGCCCAGTTACGGACACGGTCCGAAAGGCGAGTCGTGGTCGATCAAGCGCGACTTACTTCCGCTGCTGGACCTGTGCGGCCAACTAACCGAAGAGCGCCGACAGTTCATCCTTTGCACGTGCCACACGCCCGGCATCGGCGCTGCGGATCTGAGCGCGTATTTGTCCGACGGCATCTTCGGCCACTGCGGCCAGCCTCCAAAGGTCGGCACGCTCTACCTCAAGACCGCCGATGGTCGCAAACTACCCAGCGGCGAATTCGCACGCTGGCCGGGGAGATGATTCATCGATTATCACGCAGAACCGCCGAGCTACGTTGGGTGCCACTGCTGGCTTGCCCAGCAGTGCGGAGTCGTTCCAGCCGCACACTGCTGGATGAAACCAGCAATGGTATCCAAACAAATCTAACCTTGTGCTGACCAACGTAGGCGGATTGCTCAAGACTCATCAGAAAGTTTAACTACTTTGTCAGTGTAGACTCTGATGATGTCGTCCGACGTCATTGAAAGCCATCTCCGTACGTGCTTGTTCTTATCGGCCATTTTTTCAAGAGAGAACTTGTGCGGCTGGTGTGAATTCGATTTGCAAAAGTCACATTTGAATACGCTGTACTTGGCGGTTCGCAGATCCTCCGCTAATTCCGTCAATTTCTGTGCTGGCAAGCCGTGTCTGATTGCATGGAGAAGCCTACGCTCTCGTTTCGCAAAGATGCGTTTTTTCTTCTGATGATTCGCAATATAGGCTGTCATAACAATCCTTGTGACACCCAGCGCGGCTCGCGTGTTCGGTTTCAGGTCTGTATGACAACTGTTATGCTTTGCAGTAACTTGCACCAAGCATGCGACTTAGGTCTTCCAGACGAATGGCTCATGCGTCGATCACCAGCCGTCAGAATGCTCGAATCAAGGAGGCCGCCAAGCTACGATGGGTGCCACTGCTGGCTTGCCCAGCAGTGCGGAGCGGGTACCAGCCGCACACTGCTGGATGAAACCAGCAGTGGCACCCGTGGTGGATGTGAAATGCGAACTGAAAACAAGCGATGACAGAACCGATCACCAGCCGCCAGAATGCCCGCATCAAAGAGGCCGCCAAGCTGCGCGAGGCGCGGCAGCGGAAGCGGCAGCGTCGCTTTCTGATCGATGGGGTGCGTGAGATCGGTCGCGCGCTCGACGCGGGGATCGAAGTCGACGAAGCTTTCGTTTGCCCGACGCTATGCAGCGCTGACGCGGCAAGATCCTTGGCATGCCGCTTCGCGCCGGAGTCGATCTACGAAGTTACGCCCGAAGTCTTCGAAAAACTCTGTTTCGGCGATCGTACCGAAGGCATCGTAGCAGTGGCATCCACGCCACAGCGCACGCTCGAACATTTGCAGCTTCCCGAACACCCCCTCGTGGCTGTGCTGGTGGGCTTGGAAAAACCGGGCAACGTCGGCGCGATTTTGCGAACAGCCGACGGCGCGGGCGTCGACGCCGTGATCATCGCCGATGGCACGACTGATCTGTTTAACCCCAACACCGTCCGCGCGAGCATCGGCACCGTATTTTCGCCCAACATCGCCACCGCCACGACCGACGAGACGCTCGCCCAACTCCGCGCGTGGCAATTGCCTATCGTCGCCACCCGCCCGCAGGCAAGGCAGCTCTACACCGAGTTCGACTACCGCTCCGGCGCCGCCATCGCCCTGGGCAGCGAAGCCGACGGCCTCGCCCGCACTTGGCAACAACCCGACATCCAAGGCGTACGGCTCAACATGCAAGGCATCGCTGACAGCCTGAACGTGTCGGTAACGGCGGGAATTCTGTTCTATGAAGCGCAGCGACAGCGTAGTGTACACTGAGGAAGGACCCGATCGCAGAGATAGAACTCTCACTCAGCCTAGTGTGATATGTCTCCAAACAGCCCTGATGCTGAGGAACAAGAGTTTGACGATGCTGAGAATCCGCTGCAGTTTCGATTGCTAGAGCTCTTTGGACTGATGACCGTGGCAGCGCTGGTCTCGGCCATTGCGGCTCCACTGCTGCGAGGATTGGACTCCGAGTTTCGGAATCGCCTCCTGGTAGTCATAGGGTTGCAACTACTTTGCTGTGTTTGGGCAGTTGTTCGCTTCGCCAAGAAGCGGCAAAGATTGTTGCAGGAATCCGGCAGGCGGCTGGGGGCTGGGTTTTGTGGCCAACTGGCCTGGAAATGGTGGCCCTATGCGAAAGCGTTATTAGTTGGCGCTCTAGTGTTAACGGTCCAACTTAGTCTGGCCGTCAAAATGACAACCGAGTTGCTCGAACTCGGGTTTGTGAACGGCCCGCTCAGTTGGTATGTGGATCGACTTCCGGTCTCTTTTCGCGTCCTGGAATGGCTGCACTTCGTTTGGCTGCTGGATTTGCTCCTGTATCTGCAGATCTCATCGTTCGCGGGTTACGCATTTCTGCGCATCAAGTGGCGCGTCTTTCCGAACACGGTCGAGTTCTTTCAGCACGGGATCTCCAGGTCGGGCACTCACTTGACTGGCTGGGACTGCGTCGACGTTCGCCCCAGTGCGCTGTTCGCGGATCGTATTTCGCTCCTGGTGCGAGCCTCCCCAAAGTCAATCGGTGGCACCACGGTCGTCGTGCAAGTGTCAGAACGGTTGCGAAAGCAAGTGTTCCGAGCGGTCGAGGCCACAGTCGCAACGCATTCGTCCGATAGTTCCTGAATTTGCCAGCTGTGACAGACTGCGCGTTTGCCGCTTCACGCTGAACAGAGTTCGATCTCGCGTGTTTCATAAGCGGCGGTTCAAACCGACTTTCGCAGCCTAGCATACTCGGATCGCAGAATGAGAATTGTCTGATCTTGTTGCTCATTTCGGACAGTCAAAAGGCCATTCTCGGAACAGCTCAGAACGCTGTCGCCCACAGTGGGGACTCAATTGCTACGGAATATGCCGATTCTGAGGGCTGATCAGTTGAGAATCCAGGTACGAGGCTGATCGCGATCGAGTATTGAGGTCGATGAACCATGAATGCAGCGAGCGCTACATCAATCTGTAATTTGGGCCTTGCTGCTCGTCTGCCCACGCGGACAGGCTGAAGACGGTCAAGGTCTGTCTGGGTTCGAGAACGCGCTCCGGCGGCACTCAATTCAGAACGTCCGCTACGGAGACAAAGGTGTCGAGTGGAGGTCGCCGTGTAGTGACACAGCATTATGGGTCGGCTTACGTTTTCAGACTCGAGTCGACACGTACAGCGGTGATCTGAGTTCTGTCGAAGATCTGGTGAACGGCGGGGGCCGAACCTTTGACTTGCGTCGAGGCCGCCTCAAGGGTGGCGGTCTGCTGTTCTGGGAATGGCTTGACGTTTATTCGGAATACGATTGGCGGAGCGATACGCTTCTCGATTACCGAGCTACCGTAAGCCTTGATGATTGGCTAGATCTGCGCGTAGGCCAATGGAAATCGGAATACAATCGTGAGCGAGTTGACTCGTCGGGCAAGCAGCAGCTGGTCGAGAGATCGTTGTCCAACTTTTGGTTTACGATCGACCGTCAAGCGGGACTTGCAGCCTCAGCCCGACTCGCGAAGGGTTCAAGTTTTGATTCGAAGATCTGGGCCGCTTATCTGTCGGGACAGGGCCGTGGAGGCGATTTTGATAATGATAGTGCCTTGGCGCTAGGTCGCTGGCAATGGAATCCGGCCGGCGAAATCTTGCCGTTTAGCCAGAGCGATTTGGACCGCCGCAAGTCGCCTACGCCATCGATCGCGCTTGCGACCGTCGTAGGGCGGACGCCTTTTACACGCTTCTCAAGTTCGGGGGGAGGAAGTCTTCCTGGGTTTGACGTTGGGGACTTCGACCTGAGGCAGTTGGTGGTCGAAACAGCCTGGCACTATCGTGGAATCGCTTGGCAACAGGAACTCCATTGGAAGCGAATTGAGGATCGCACAACCGCGGAGACGACTCGGCTGATTGGCGGCTATGCCCAGATCGGGAGCTTTCTCAATGAGTGGTTCTCCTGCGCGCCACCGCCACTGGAGTTGGTGGGGCGGTTATCAATCGTGGATCCGGATCGGTCTTTCGGCGACAACACCGAACGCGAATGGACGATTGGCGCAAACTGGTTCCTCAATGGTCATCGCAACAAGTTTACCACAGACATAAGCTGGCTGAATTTCGACTCCCCGGATCGCGACGCATCGCAGACACGGTTTCGTTTCCAATGGGAACTGTCGATATAACAAGGTGTCCTTTGATTTCTAACAGCGAGAGTTAGCCCAAGAAGTCGGTAACGTGCGCCTTGGTGACGCAGTTTCGACAAGTTGCACGGATTGGTTTCCGTAAGTCGTTGCAGGCAAGGAGATCGTACATTCGCTGCCCGGGTGGCGGGTAAGTGGTATTGAAGGGAAGAACCAAAAACCTTTCAAAACCCACAGCACACGCCCCAGCCGGACCGCCACGCGGTCCGCCGACCCCTCACCCCAATTCAGACCGCGAGGCAACCTGGCTACGAGCTGATGCGCTCTACGGCACCAATCGAACGGTCGTCGGATACGCCTGTTGGTCGGTGAACCATACATTGAGAAAGCTCCCGATCTGGGCATAGCCGCCAAGCCACTGTTTCGGTCTCCAAAAGGAACGCTATAAGAAAACATGAGGTAGGGTCACTAATCCAGCTGCAATTCGTCTATTTTCGCCTGAACTGTGTACGATCCTCCTTCTTGCGATGCGGCTATGTGCCAATGAAGCTGCGGTTAGGGCCAGCCAAAATGTACTCGGCTCGGGAACAATCGCTAGCGACGATGGGTCACCAAACCCATAAAGCTGTCCCAAAAGATCAAGATCGAGGACGTCAGTAGTTCCACCCGATCCGTCGAAATCACCGAACAACCAGCCCGTGCCAGCGCCTTGGTATCCTTGCCCCAGTTGGTCGAGGTCAAGAATGTCAACTTTGCCATCGAGATTGGCGTCGCCGTACTGAGTGTTCAACAATGTTCGCACCAGATAGTCCGAGTCACTAGTGACTCCCGTAAAGCTAGGCACAAATGTAACATTGCCGTCACCGTTCAAATCGTAAATCAGGTTCGCAGAGCCTACGTTGGCAGCCAACTCATCAAGGTCCAGATGATTCAAGATTCCGTCGCCATTGAAGTCGCCTGGAAGCGGAGAGATGACTTCCAGCGAAAAATCGTCGACGTACAGGACGCCCTGATTAGGCGTCAGCAAACTCTTGTTGTCGATAAATGAGAGCGACGTAATGTAGTCGAGTGTCTTGCCTGTACCATCCGTGGTTGGGATTTCGTAGGCGTATTCGACCTTGACCCATCGATTTAGGTTCTCTCCCCCAAACAGACTGTTGATGTTCAACTCGCGGGCAGCATTGATCTCTTGCGTGAACTCAGCGACCACCGTGCCGTCTTCCAAAACGACCTGACCAGCTCCAGTGCGAGGCTGAGAACTATTGCCATTGAGACGCATCGCGAGAGCAAAAGTCTCGTTCGATCCAGCGAATTCCTCGGTCAGCTTCACCCAGACTTCGTGGCGTACAGTATCGCCGGGAAGCACAGAGTAGACGCTGTCGCGCGTGCGTATCTCTTTGTATTGCGTGAAAGAGTTTGGCTGCGAGTTGTCAACCTGCAACGACCAACTACCAGAATGTGCCTCCTCCGCCGACCGTGACTCGAACGGCGGTCGATTCTCACAGCCGAAATTGCCGCAGTCGGCCCAAAGATCGGGACGTGTTGGGTCACCGGGGTGGCTCTGTTCGAAACTTGGATTGTCGACAAGGTTGCTCGGTGGGCCAGGATTGTGCGTCGGTCGGTAGCCGCGTACCCAATCGACCTGCATGGTGTTCCTACTAGGATCATTTAGGGAGTCGATCATAGGAAGACCGGCCCAACGAAAGACTTCCATGTCAAAAATCATATTGAGCCCCTCATCGAAAGCGCCTGCGGGCGTCACCGTCGCGACTTCGGTATCGTTGTAATAGAAGCGAAGCTCGGTCGGGCTCTTCCACCACACTCCATAGGTAATGAAGTTCTCACGCGAGAGTAGTGGATCGCCGTCCGGATCGGTCATTTGGGCAAAACCACCGATCGCAGTGTTTGGTCCAGGATCATAAAAGTGCGTGTTGTAGGCCATCGCGCTTTCTAGATGCGTCAGATTCGGCGCGGACGGCTGGCCAATGTTTTCAATCACATCGATCTCCGACTTTGAGCCTTGTCGGAACCACCACGAAGAGGGCATCGAAAGATTAGCCGTCTTGATTGACGCCTCAAAGTAATCGCCCGGGTGTGCCTCCGCCCGAGACGTGATCACCGCCGAATCGACCCAGTGCTCGGTAAATGGATCCCCCACTTCACTCATGTCGTCAACGAGCGAAGTGCTACGAAGATTCAGTTTGCCATCTTGCACCCAAGTGTTGTCTGCCGAAAACTGGCTTGGCAGCCGGCCTGTCCAAGTTGGGTGAAAGTCCCACCACTTCGTTGTGTCTAGTCCGTCGCCGGTCGGATTGTGATGAACGACGTCGAATTCGTCACTCAACTCGGGGATCAGCGACCACTCGACGCCCACCGGAGGAGCGGACCAGAGCACTTTTCCGTTTGTGCAGAGGAGAACAATGTACAACGTAAACGTGAATCGAAAGCGCATCGTCATACCGTGCTCCATGAGTTTAATCTTCGCACATCTGACCATCCCGCCAATCAGGTTCAACCAGTTTACTTGATTTTCTTCAGCGCTAGACGTTGATTCTCTGCAGATCCTACGCCGCAACGGACGAGCTTTCCTAGACGGCGATTTACAATGCTGTCACCTTTCACGTCTCTCAGTGGCGTGTCTGTAGCGTGTCAGAAGTGGCAACATTCACCGATAGGGTGAACGGTTGCAGACCGTCGGCAGTGTTGTCAAACGCGGTTAGTAGCGGTATTGCGATAGCAACTGCAGCTACCCTTTTTATTCCTCGTAAGACTCGTCTGAGGAAGTGAGGTCGCCTTCTAGTGCCTCAAACGCTGACTCCATAATCTGCATTCGATCGGCGGCAAACGTAGCTCTTCGCGGGATCCGAAAATCGCTTCTTCCATTTGCAATTACACCGTTCTCTGAGAGCGCTGCAAGTGCTGCGTCGCGAGCTAGATCAGGCTCAATGTCCTGGAGATCGATAGCGTGTCGCGCCTGATCGGTATAACTGCTTCGTCGTTGATGCACTCCGGCGCGCCGGACTACGGATGGTATCGAGAGCGGCTCACTTGTAATTTCCGCTGCTACGTCTAAAGTTGCGCCCTCGCGGTAAACGTCGAGAGAACTAGCGAAAGCCAGATCTACTGTAGAGCTTTCGACCTCTTTCGGTGCGTTGTTCACATCGACAGTGCCGGTCGAATGAAACTCTGTCGTACGTGGCATTGGGCGATACGACTTGCGTTCTGGGCCAGCCGATAACTCGGCAGTTGAAGTAGCGGCTCCGACGGCCGCAACGTAGCCGTAGGTCTGACCTAGGATATCGAGATCGAGAATATCCGTCGCTCCGCCACTGCCGCTGAAGTCGCCATAGAGCCATCCCGATCCGACCCCGCCGAATCCTTGTCCAAGGAAGTCAAGGTCGATAATGCCGACTTCCCCGTCGAGGTCGGCGTCACCGTATTCGGTGCCGAGTCGGTTCCTCAACAGCCAATCCGAATCGTTGCTAATCCCGCTTATCGTGAACGCAAACGTTACGGAGCCGTCGCCATCGAAATCCGCTAAGGGGTCGTCCGGATTCTCGCGAGCGGCAGCAGCGAGCTGATCGATGTCGCCGTCGTTAATCATGCCATCGAAATTCAGATCGCCCAATTCGGCGGTGGAAATCGTCCCAGCAAATTCCGCGTCGGTCGAATCAACTTGCAAAGTGACGGCAGGCTCGGGGCTGACGATCACCAATCGCGTGCTGGGATTGGTGAACTCAACAGGATCGAAATGTCCGCTCGGGCTGCGGACACGCATCGTTCCTGTGTCCGTCGGATCGGAGTCCTCGACGATCACGTCAGTGATGCCCGCGGGCAGCATAATTATCACTTCGTCAACTTCGCTGACGCTCGCGCTGAACTCTTCGATGCCGTCCCAATCAATTCGCACTTGGTCACCGTCTATCGGCAGCAGCGTTTGCCGACCGACCCCCGTGCTAAGGATCCGATGGACGATGGACTCAAATCGACCGCCGGCAAGCACGAGCGAATCGGAAGAACCGTTGCCGACGAGTGCGTAATGATCGCCTCGGTAGTCGCCGGACGCGAGGTCGACGGTGAATGCACTGGACTGGCCGGCGGGGCCGGTCAAACTAGCGAATAGTTCGGCGGCACTTAAGCCGCCGAGTAGTTGCTCGTTATCGTTGAGGATCTCGATGGCGTCCCGACTATTGTAGATGAGGAACTCGCCGTTGTCGGCTGCATCGGCGACGTGGACAAATTCTTCGTCGTTGAGGATGTAACCGACCCCCTGATCGATCCGAATCACGGCACCATCACTATTGCTGAGCTGAACAATGAAGTGCTCGTCGAGTTCCGTGTCGAGGTCACCAAAGATCGGCACTTCGATCGTCTGGGGTGAGGTGTCGCCCGCGACCCAAGTGATGGTACCCGAAGTCGCTTGGTAGTCCTCGCCTGCGACCGCTTCGGAATCGACCGTCTGATAGTCGACGCTCACGGGCAGGTCGTGTTCGCCAACAATCTCAATACTAAACCGCATCATCGCGGTGCCGGAGTCGCCCTCGAACAGAAAGCCGTCGGAGATGCCGGCGACCGGAGGAATGATGTCTCCGACGGTTTGAGCGGCGACTCGTGAATCGAAGTTGGGAGGTTGCACGCCTGTGTAGTCGGCCAATGCAATGGCGATCGCAGTAGTTCCCGCACCTACGTCCACGAGCACGGTCGCGACTTCGCCATGAGCAAGCTTCTTAATTTTGGTCAGCTCTTCCAGATAGTCCTCGGGTGCGGCAAACTGGCTGAGCCGCAGCGACTGTAGCCGTGACGTGCCGAGTTCGATGAGCGTGGCGGTGCCATCGATGACGTCCGCTGCCAAGGCGACATCGAGCTGCGTTCCGATCGCGGCAACCAGGTCGCGGAGTAGTACTTCGTTGCTTAAATCAAGAGTCGTCCCGGCATTGACGAGGCGATTTGCTAACGCGCCGAACGCATCTTCAGCGTGTCGGGACGCAGGCAAGCCCGAGATTCCCGATGCGAGCGACGCCAATTGGACACCGACGCTTGAGACTTGTACCAACCTTGCGTACGCATCTGCGGCAACTTCGTCGCCGGCCAACACATCGTAAGCGGGGTTCCGACCGACGAGATCGAAGCCTGTTGTCCCCAACGAATCGTTGACACGCTGGTACGCGTTCTCGGCTGTAAAGCCGTGAACGCGGATAAGCGTCTCGACTAACGTTGTCGCCGGATTGATCGCTGTCGCTCCAACCGGCGCGGTAAATGGAAGCACGAATGGAAGACCTGTCGATGCATCCACGCCGCCGTCCAACACATAGCGACCCTCGCTAGTGCCGATCAGACCATCACCATCGATATCGAACTCTTCCGGCACAATGATCGCAAACGAACCATCGATGTCCGTCGCCGCGCTCGGCTCGAGCGGCTCGTTTGCGTCGCGACGTCCATCTTCATCGAAGTCCAAAAAATCGGCAACGCCGTTGAAGTTGGCATCGAAGAATACCGATGTGCCGTCCAAACGGCCCTGCGAGCCTGTGCCAATCGCCAAGGACCCGGGATTGATCGATCCGATCGGTTGCGAATTGCCGGGGATGACGGGAGAGTTCCCGAGATCGATCGAACCGACGTTTGCGTTGGTATCGATTGCCAATGATCCAGGTAGGCCAAACTCGGCACTGGAGATCTTCGTGTTACTTGACGGCGCGGGATTTGGGCTGGCAGCGGGTGGTCGCGTTCGGTCGAGAATACGCAGCAGTGCATCGCCGGTTACCGGATTAAATCGCTGTCGATTTATGTTTGGTCTTCCACGCCTGTAAATCTCGCCTCTGCTCGGTGGCGATTTAATGGCTGAGTTCGTCGCCAGTACGTTTACAGCAAGGGTCTTGTTGCCGTCGACGTCCAAAGTGCGGAGCACAATTCGAGCTGTGGTTTGCAGCGGGTCAAAAACAAGCGTCTTGGTCGAACCTGACCCGCGGAGCGCCTGGCTTGAGAAGAGTATCTCAAAGTCTCTTCCCAGTTTTGCAGAGCCGCCCAAGCTAAATGTTACTTGAACGGGTTCTGCTGAGGGACGGCTCAAATCAAAATCCAATTGCGCAAAGCCGGTCTCGGAGACCGCGTCGCTGCTAAACTCCAACTCGACCGTCGGTGCTGCATCGTTATCGACGATTGGAACGGCGAGCCGTCCTGTCTTAACGAAACTTCCGCTGCGCAAGCGATAGAGCTCAAGTACGATTGTTTCGTTACGTTCGTCGATTTGGTCATCGAGGATCGGTATGTTCAGCGTTTGAACACTCTCGCCTGGTGCGAAAGTAACTTCAACATAACCAAATGCGCCGGGGTTTATCGTAAAGTCCTTGCCGCGGGACGCAGTTCCTGAGACCGCGAAGTAGAAAGTCTCAAATGTTGTTGCAGGCGTACCTAAGAAGAATTCCAGCGTCAGTGGCCCCCCGCCTTCATTGACACCATTCTTCGAGAGCCGTCTGGCTCCTCTTAAGCTCAGCGCAGCTTCATCATCACGTATTTCGATTTCTTTTGACAAGCTACCATCATCGATCAGCCCGGTCGGGCGGAGGAAGAATTGCTGGTCAGTGGGTTCCAAACTAATTCGGATGATTTCATCTCGCTCAACCCGTGCATCGTCAAACACCTCCAGCGTTCGTGTGACCTCGGTAACGCCAGGATCGAATACAAAGTCATCCGTCGAAAAAGCAAAATCTGTCCCTAGTTTCGCATACCCGCTCACCGCACCGGTGCTGACCGTTACCGGCACAGCGATCGTTTGTGACGACGGAGCCGATAGCGTTGCGGTAACGTCAATAAGCCAGCTCGGTTCCCCGTTGATATGTTGCTCCCGGATACTGGTCGGACTTGTGATTCCCGGTGCATTCGTATCGCCGATCGAGAGTGACACAGTGACTCGATCACCATCGTAAATTCCAACGTAGGCGTTTACCGTTTCGCCGACAGCAAAGCCTCCCCCTGAATCATCCAGCGAAATGGTGAAGGCCTCAAACGCCTCCCCAATGCCATCGCTAACGATCGTGACATCGATCGTGGCGACTGACTCGTTGGCTGCGAAGGAGAAAGAAGGACTCGACAGACTATAATCGACCGACGACGCTCCTTGCTCGAAGACAGTTACCGGCACCGTAAGTGCTGACGCAAGGTTGCCACCCACACGCGTTGCCTGTAGTGAGACCACCTCGCCTTCCGTGGTCAGATTGACAGCTGGACTGATCGTTACGACTGATGTGTCGTTGTCGTCGATCCAAGTCAGGTGCCGGAACCGTTCGGGATCGGACGTCACGATTGCTCCCGATACCGTACTAATTGAAGCGCTGATAAGTTCTCGAGATTCCGCAATCGCATCGTCGACGAGACGCACGAGGACGGATTTCTGCACCTGGCCGGGTAGAAACACGATTTCGTTGCTGAGCGGGGCAATAAAATCGACGTCGGGTGTAGCACTGTTGAGATGTGATAGTGTCACGGTTGCAGTTACTGGCTGATCACTGGCCGCCGAGAGCATCACCGGAATGCGAATCGTGTCGTCCGACTCGGTGATTGATTGCCACTCGCCAAAGGACAGTGTCGGCAACGGGTCGTTTTCCGTTAGCGTCAGGACGTGTTGGGCGTCTGCGCCAAGTGCTATCTGGGTGTTTCCCAACAGCGAGACTTCCACCTGTTGGGGCGAAGTTGTATAAGACTGGTCATCCACGACAGCAACAACGATCTCGCCAGTGGACGAGCCCGTCGGGATGAAGAGCTCTCCAGTGCTCGTGTTTCCCGCAGCCACCGCCTGGGGACCTTCGATCGCATACGGGATCAGAAGATCGTTGGTGGCGGGCTGGCTCAGCTGAACCATGGCCAGGTAAACGCCATCTTGTTCGCCGATCGTTGCGGCAGCGGATACGAATGACACCGAGTTGATGTTGCCGGTCACGTTGATCTCAACGTTTGCAGCTGCCGAAAAAGCGGACCCGTCAAACGCGCGCACCGACAAGCTGTCTAACCCCTCGAAGGCAACGTCTGGCGTGTAAGTGAGCGTTGTGCCATTGATGACAGCGATCCCATCGGTTGGAGCATCCAGCACCTCGAAAGTTACGTTGTCGCCATCGAGATCAAATCCGATGAGCGGGATTGGAATAGCAGCATCAATTGCCGTCGTTCCCGCCGTGTCTAACAGGTAGGGTGCTTCGTTCAAGCGGAACAGCTCACCGCTTCGAGCGCTGCTACTTGAGACTCCGTACTCATTCGTATTCGCTGCGAAGTAGAGTTGATCGCCGACAACGGTAAACTCGCGAGGGTTGCCGGAGTTTTCGCCCGGCACCAGATCAATCGCCAAACCACTGCCATCGTTGGTGCCATCGCTGAACCACAGTTCGCGTCCAGTCGCTTCGGTCCCCAACTCGTCAGGGTCCGTCGAGAAGAAAAGCCGGCTGCGGAATGCCGTCAAATCCTCGAGCGTCGTTAGCCCTGCCATGGTGTTCGGCCCAGAATCATCCAACGGATCTGGTGCTGTACCGGGACGCACGTCCTTCACATGAAATGTCCCAGCGACTGTGCCGTTGCTCACCCACAGTTCGCGGCCCGTTATAGGCTCGTACGCCTCAAAAAAGACTGCCTCACCGACTGATGTCAAGTTGATTGGCGCGAACGACGTGGTCAGACCGTTGCCGTTGCTGGCTGTCGGAATGGAAGTCAACTGGATGGTTCCTGCTGATGAACCATCCGTAGCGAACAGCTGTGCGTCGTCGGGTCCAACCAACGCTCGAAAAACCAACTTCGGCTCGATCGTCGCTGCGCCAGAATCACCAGGTTCGATTTCCGCTCCGCCTCCAGGAAACGAGCTGTCTGGTCCGGGCAGAATATCGCGCACCAAGTAGGTGCCAATCGCAGAGCCATCCGTGCGCCACAGCTCCCAGCCGTGTGCTGGCGTGAAGCCACTGAAGTAGAGTAAGTCATTCCACGGCATCAGCGACCCAGCCGCCGCTGAAATCAAGTCAAAGCTGTTCGACACGTTGCGTAGGTAAAGTTCGCCGTCGGATTGCACGTAGAGTTGATCGCCGATTGGCAGGATCTGCTCGATCTCGCCGTCGGCCGGACCAACCTCGAATTCGTGGAACAGCAACGTGTTTTCCTGCAAACCGAAGCTGCGCCACAACTCTTTTCCGTTAGTGCCATCATCCGCGACGAAGTAGAGCGTATCGTCGAAGACCGTGAGCTGCTCAATATCGCTATCTGCCGAATTGGGATGAATGTCTTTGACGAGCACCGTGCCTGCTTCGGTACCGTCGCTCTTCCACAGTTCACGTCCCTCGCTGCTGGAACCCTCGGCGACGAAGAAAAGCACGCCATCAACGTTGGTCAACTGCTCGGGACGTGCAAAGACCGAGAAGTCTTTGACCAACTCCGTTCCGCTGGCAGTGCCGTCACTCTTCCACAGGTCGCCCTCTGATGCGAAGAATAGGGTACCGCCGACATCGACGACTTCCGAGATTTCGGCGCTGGGGGTGCCCGTCGCGACGTCGATCAGTTGCGTCCCACTGATGGTTCCGTCGGAGACTCCTAGCTCCACGCCGCTGACACCATCGTCGCCTCGGAACACGACGCCTCCTAAGCCGTTCGCTAAGATCGATAGCGCGCCGTTAGCCCCTGCAGGGTTCAAGTCGGCGAGCAATTGCGCCCCGTTACCGTCACTCACGTATAATTCTGCGCCGGTCGCGCCGTCGTTGCCGCGGAAGAAAAGGTCTGTCCCGTTCGGCAGAAACTCAAAGAATGTCGCTCCACTTGCAGTCGGTCCATCGAGATCGGCAACCAGTGTCGTGCCGGCTGCCATTCCGTCAGTTCGCCACAGCTGCGGTCCCTCAGTACTGAACGAACCCGTCGTGAACGACAAACGATCGGGGAGCGCGATCAGATTCTCAGGCGCTAACCCGTCGCCGCCAGTTCCCACGTTGAGAACCATCTGAGTGCCAGCAGACGTGCCATTGCTCTTCCACAACTCCAGTCCATTGGTACCGTCCTGCGCAGCAAAGTAAGCTTCGCCGTTCCAAGCGGCCATCTCAAAGCCGAACGAATCGATTCCACTATCAAATCCCAGCCAAATATCTTTGACCAACGTTGTGCCGCCCGCGGTGCCGTTGCTTTTCCACAATTCCCTGCCCGTGTCGCTGAATCCTGTATCGGCCGAAAAGAAAAGCGTGTTACCGACTGCCGTCAAACCCATTGGCCCCGAGTCATCGAATCCAAGGAAGATATCCTTGACGAGCTCGGTTCCACCCAGCGTGCCGTCCGTTTTCCAGAGTTCTTTGCCCTCGTCTAAAGAACTTGATACGAAGAAGACTTCTCCGTTCACAGCGGCTAACGTTGGATCAAGTTCGTGAGTTCCAAAGGTGCTTTCCCCTAGACGTAGTTCAAACGTTCCCCCGGACGTTCCATCAGTCCGCCACAGCGTGTGCTCACCACTAAAAGTATCGACCACTCGATTGAACAGTAGCAGACCACCCAGGGTGGCCGTTGGCGTCTCGGAAGGGCCGAATCCACTTGAGAAGAAACTTGTGAGCATTTCGGTACCCAGTTCCGTACCGTCGCTGACCCACAATTGTTCCTCACTGAGCGGATCGCCGGCAAAAAACAGCAGTTTGCCATTCACTACGTGCATCGCCTGCGCGTCAACGCTGACGCCGCCCGCCGGCGGCGGCAGCAAATCAAGGTACTTGACGAGTTGCGTACCACCAACCGTTCCGTCACTTTCAAACAACCCGGTCCGTAATTCTCCCGGACCGCCGCCCGGTGGGGCCAACGGATCGACGTACTCGTAATCTGCCACGAAGTAAAGCTTGCTGTTGAATTCAGCGAGCGATCGGGGATAAGCCCCATCGCTGCCGGGCACCAAGTCGGTCAGCCGAGTGGTGCCCGATAGCGTTCCGTTCGTGCTCCACAGTTCGGTACCCGCGTCTGGGGTATCCGCCACAAAGAACAATTGCTGTTCGATTTGGATAGCTTCACTCGGATTGGAAGATTGAATCGCGTCGTTGATGTCGTCGACGATTCTCGCGTCGAATCGAGGTGATTGAGTCGGCTCAGGCGGATTGGCATTGATGACCTGAATTGTGAGTTGCTGCTGGAAAGTCAGGTTCCCCGAATCGGTAGATGCCACACGAATTGTGTGCGACTGTTGGCGTTCGAAGTCAAAGGTCGAGTTCGTGAAGAGTTGATCGCCGACGATCGAAAAAGCGGTATTGTCGGCGTCTCCTGCCCCTGACGCAAAAGCGTACGTGAAAGTGTCAACGGCGTCCGCGTCTTCGGTTGTAAGCGTGCCGACTAGCGTGCCCGCTGGCTCCAATTCGTTGATCGAGTTGGTAGAAATCGCAACCGCCGTGGGGGCGTCGTTGACGTCGCCAACGTTGATGGTAAATGACTTGGCGATGCTGATACTATTCGCGTTCGTGCCTTCAACAAGTATCGACAGAGTCGCCGCAGCCTCAAAGTCGAGCGGAACGGCCGTTTGTAGTTCGCCACCCACGATCTGGAACGACGCGTTGTCCTGGTCGCCGGTCCCCGAGACCAAAGCGAACGTATATGGCGGTGCCTCATCCGGCGAACCTGACAGCAGGCCCACCAACGTTCCGGCGGGCAGGTTTTCGTCAACAGCACTGTTTGACAAAGCTGGCTCAAACGGTGGCGGGCCGAAGACGTGAGCCACGCCACGAGCAGCACCGGTCGCGTCGTCGTCTTTCACGCCGACCAGGATTTTATCTCCAGCGATCGCGACCGATTCCCCGAACTCGTCACCATCGTCTGGAGTGGGGTTGCTGAGCGAATCGAGCAAGCCGCCAGTCGTTGCATCAAAAACGTAAGCGGCTCCGATATCCGTGCCGCTGACATCGCTGGAGTACGCTCCCACAACGACTTGGTTGCCCGAGACACTTAGCGCGGAACCGAACAGATCGTCGTCGGCGGGCAGTGGATTATTGATAGTCTGCGTGAGTTGCCCGGTCGTCACATCAAACAAGTAGACGGTGCCAGAATCGATGCCCGTTGTGTCGTCGCGGGGCGCTCCAACCGCGACGGTGTTTCCGTCAATCGCCACAGCTCTGGCAAATTGTTCGGCACTGCCCGGCGTCGGATTGTTGAGTGTATGCAGCAATGCTCCGGTGCTCGCATCAAACAAGAACGCCTCGTGTTTGGTAGAACTCCCCTGGCCGATTGCCAGCACGTTGCCGGAAAGCGAGAGGCTCCAGCCGAATTGCTCGTTGCCAAACTGCGCTGGGGTCGGATGGTCGATCGTGCGGAGGTAGCTGCCGTTGGTCGCATCAAAAACGTGGACTGCTCCCTGAGTATTCGATACGTCGGTGTTCCGCGGTTCTCCAACCGCTATTAGGTTGTTCGATACCGCCACAGAGAATCCGAAGGTATCAAAGTCATCTGGAAACGGGTTATCAATCGTGGCAATTAGGTTCCCCGTCACTCCGTCGTAGACGAAAGCTCGACCTGCGCCGAAAGTGGAGCCGACGGCATCTGCCCAGGCACCGACCACAATTGTATCTCCACTGACGGCAACCGCCGCCCCGTAGTTCTCCGCGCCAGCTGGCGCTGGATTGTCGAAGGTATGCAACAACGAGCCATCGCTCGCGTCGAATACGAATGCCTGTCCAGCATTCGGGAACCCACCGACGTTGGAACCAGGAGCCCCAACGACGTAGTAGTCCTGGTTCAAAGCGGTTGCGGCACCGAAGTCGCCAGATGTCGTGAGCGGAGGCTCAAGGCTCTGCAGCAGTGCTGCGAGCATTCGTCGGTCTTCCAGCTTCTCGAACTTTGGCAGCGTCCGTTGCCGAGATCTGCGGGACTTTGATGCTCGCCGAAGCTCGCGACGCGTTCGCTTTCGCATGACGAAAATCCTGTTTGAGGGACGACTCACCTGCACAACGATGCAGGCTTGAGAATGTGGTTGACCCAAAATGCGCGGACCAAGTTGCGTCGCTGACGTGTGTCACACAAGCGAGCACGCGCCGAATCGGTGATGCTCGCCCCAACTATTGATCAGTGCGCGTCCATTGAGCCCCCGCCGGACACGTTTCCATTGACGAGGAAGGCGTTTCCGGCAGGGGCACGGGTTCATTTGCCGCGCAGTGATCAATAAAAGGCCCACCCAAGCTATCAGGGTGATATCTTATCGACCGGCAGCACATCCAACAACCTTCGGGGGGTGGCAGACTGAATTGGAATGATCAATTGCTGACGTACATAATAGGAAACACTCAAGGCCAGTCGTTCGCAACGTTAGTATTCGGCGAAGCGAAGCTTGCGAATTCCAACGGACAAGGACAGCAATAATATCTCACCCAATGCGAGCGTCCCCGGTTCTGGCACTGCGACCGCTGGTGGGAGCGTATTGTCGAACCCAAAGGTTTGTCCTAACAGATCGAGATCGAGCACATTGGGTGCGCCGCCGGTGCCGTCGAAGTCTCCAAACAGCCAGCCAGTGCCCGAGCCTTGGAAGCCTTGTCCTAGTTGATCCAGGTCAAGCACATCGACTTTTCGATCCAGATTGGCGTCGCCGTACTCGGTGTTGAGCAGCGTACGAATCAGATAGTCCGAATCGCTGTTCACTCCCGACAGACTGGGCGTGAATTCCACCAGGCCGTTGCCATCTAGATCGAAGAACAGATCTCCTGTGCCATCAGCTGCTGCCAGTAAATCCAAGTCTGTTGCAGTCCACTGACCGTCGTTGTCGAAATCACCCAGTAGGCTGACACCGAGCGAGACGGCGGTACTTTGGTAGTCGACGGAGAAGTAAAGGTTGTCTGGCAGGTTGGGCAGGTTTTCATTGGCGAAGGTGCCGCTGACACTGCTGGCCGAGAGAATCTGGAACGACTGGCCCCACTGTGGCTCGAAAGTACCGCTACCCAAATCAATCAGCGAGACATCCAGGTCACCGGCCAGGGTGGCGGTGCCGGTGACGGAGAGCGTGTCGAATTCCGATGCGGCAGTAGTGCCACCCAATTCGATTTCCAAAGCGCCAGCGTTTTGGACATAGTTGCCGTTGACGTTCGTATTGCCGGGGGAGGAGCCAATGACGACCGTGCCACCATCTTGCGTGAGCGTACCGTTGAACGTGCCAACGTTCAGCGAGCCGCCCGTGAAGCTGAATGTGCCGCCCAGCGTGTTGGAGAGGGTCGGTCCGCGGAATAGGCCGCCTTGAATGTTCAGTGTGCCGTTGGCACCGAGGGTTGTTAGGCCTGCCACATCGACGAGTCCACTACTAGCAACTGTGGCTGTACCGTCACTACCATTATTGCCGATCACCAGCGGACTGGTGGTAGTGAGCTTGGAGTTCGCCCCCGTCACTAGCAGGTTGCCTGTGGCTGAGGTGTTGAACCCAATCGCGACCAGCGAGCCGGTCGAAGAGACCGTCCCACCGTTCTGCACTGTCAGTGAACCGTTGCCACTAGTGCCCACTTGCAGATCGCCCGTGTTCCACGTCGAACTGGCTCCGTCAACTAGCGCTGTGCCTGAGCTATTGGTGTTGATGCCGATGCGCGAGAGACCACTATTGAATGTTGATCCACTGAGCACTTCAAGTCGACCCGAACCAACGCCGCCTGCGATCCCCACGCCCGCGTCAGCTACGGTTCCCGTGCCACCATTGGTAAACCGGAGCGTGACTTCTTTACCTGCCGATTCACCGCTGTAGTTGAAGTTACCGCCGCCAATGTTGAATGTGCCACCGTCGATCTCGAGCACGCCGTCGTCCATGTCGAGGACGCCGCCAAGTGTGTCCACGTAGGAACCAGTGCGATAAGTGCCACCGTCGATCTTCAGTGTGCCGTTGGCACCGAGGGTTGTTAGGCCTGCCACATCGACGAGTCCACTACTAGCAACTGTGGCTGTACCGTCACTACCATTATTGCCGATCACCAGCGGACTGGTGGTAGTGAGCTTGGAGTTCGCCCCCGTCACTAGCAGGTTGCCTGTGGCCGAGGTGTTGAACCCAATCGCGACCAGCGAGCCGGTCGAAGAGACCGTCCCACCGTTCTGCACTGTCAGTGAACCGTTGCCACTAGTGCCAACTTGCAGATCGCCCGTGTTCCACGTCGAACTGGCTCCGTCAACTAGCGCTGTGCCTGAGCTATTGGTGTTGATGCCGATGCGCGAGAGACCACTATTGAATGTTGATCCACTGAGCACTTCAAGTCGACCCGAACCAACGCCGCCTGCGATCCCCACGCCCGCGTCAGCTACGGTGCCCGTGCCACCATTGGTAAACCGGAGCGTGACTTCTTTACCTGCCGATTCACCGCTGTAGTTGAAGTTACCGCCGCCAATGTTGAACGTGCCGCCGTCGATCTCCAGCACCCCGTCGTCAATGTCGAGAACACCGCCAAGTGTGTCCACGTAGGAACCAGTGCGATACGTGCCACCATCGATGTTCAGTGTGCCGTTGGCACCGAGGGTAGTCAGGCCTGCCACATCGACAAGTCCACCGTCGGCTACCGTGGCAGTACCATTGCTGCCATTGTTGCCGATCACCAGCGGACTGGTGGTAGTGAGCTTGGAGTTCGCCCCCGTCACTAGCAGGTTACCTGTGGCCGAGGTGTTGAACCCAATCGCGACCAGCGAGCCGGTCGAAGAGACCGTCCCACCGTTCTGCACTGTCAGTGAACCGTTGCCACTAGTGCCAACTTGCAGATCGCCCGTGTTCCACGTCGAACTGGCTCCGTCAACTAGCGCTGTGCCTGAGCTATTGGTGTTGATGCCGATGCGCGAGAGACCACTATTGAATGTTGATCCACTGAGCACTTCAAGTCGACCCGAACCAACGCCGCCTGCGATCCCCACGCCCGCGTCAGCTACGGTGCCCGTGCCACCATTGGTAAACCGGAGCGTGACTTCTTTACCTGCCGATTCACCGCTGTAGTTGAAGTTACCGCCGCCAATGTTGAACGTGCCGCCGTCGATCTCCAGCACCCCGTCGTCAATGTCGAGAACACCGCCCGAAGTACTCACAAAGCTCCCTGCTCTTAGCAGCCCGCCTAGCATGTTCATCGTTCCACCGGCATGAATCTCCACGGTGCCGTCCGCTTCAACTAGACCTCCTCCGACGTCAAGCGTGCCTGTGCCGCCAGCGCCGCTGTCGGTGCCTCCGACAGAAATCGCGCCTGCCACGTCAAGATGTGAGCCTAAGTCCGCCACCGTGACGGTGCCCGTCGATCCGCTAGTCGCCCCAATTCCCAGATAAGACTGGACATCCACTTGGCCACCCTGTGACACTGTCATTGTGCCCATACCCGCACTCCCAACGTGCAAGAATCCGTTGACTGTCCATAAAGAGTTGGTTTCATCGACCAATACAGTCCCAGAGCTACCCGATTGGAAGCCAACTGTCGCCAGGGTATTCGAAACGGACCCGCCATTTTTAATCTCCAGCAACCCCGTCCCTTCATCGCCAACAGCAATCGAACTGGAATTTGTCCACGACGAAGTTTCA
This sequence comes from Bythopirellula sp., assembly GCA_965228965.1. Taxonomy (GTDB): domain Bacteria; phylum Planctomycetota; class Planctomycetia; order Pirellulales; family Lacipirellulaceae; genus Bythopirellula. Next base: position 592,828 of record OZ245849.1, on the reverse strand, counting down.
TCCAGTACCTTCATCTCTCCAGTTCCACTTGGAGCGTTGCCCAACAGCGCATGAACGGTCTGTAGTTGGCCGTTCGATTCCAGCTGGATGACACCGAATCCTTCATCGCCCAAGATCAGGTCGCTCCCTCCGCCCACCTGAACTAAGCCATTTCGGATGGTCAGGCTGCCAACGTCCGACGACTCCTCCCCTACGCCACTTGGCTGTGAAGTGATATAAGTGTGTCCTCCCAACTCAAATGTGTAGTTCCCATCGCGGACTACGAACCATTCGCTGGACGCAGTGCCAAGAAAAGACACGGTTGGGAACGCCGGAGCACCGGTGAAGCTGTCAAAGGTTACATATGAAGTCGACGTGGGTGCCGTCGTGGCATTTCCCTCACCGTTGATCCAGTTCGCGTTCACATGGAACGTACCGCCGCTTGGCTCGTCCCACTGCCGAATCAAATTCTGATTCACATGTGTTTCACCTGCAAGCTCGTAGGCTGCGTCCACGAGATCGCTCCAAACCGAGCCATGTACAGACTGTTGGCAAGCGGCGTACGCGCAGAGGCTCACGATAAAGACAAAAAAAGAACGACGGCCAGCCGCTGGATCAAAACTAGCTTTGAGCCCTGCCAAATCGTGTGTTGGCAGGATGCTGCGTCGTACACGAAGTCGCTTAAGCATCGTATGTGCCCCTGTACGAATGGACGCTCAATACGGTAATTGAGTGTACCTATGCGCCCAACTGCACGCAATATTGTGAGCGCTAGTACGACAGCGTGATTGGTTGCGTTGCAACCAACGCAACGGATTCTAATGAGAATCGCAAGGCTCTATCCGCCTGACGGGCGAGAATGATGCGTTCCCCGAAACCTCTTACGCATCACTGCAGCGATTACTCATCCGTTGTGTTCCCGACCTTCAGCTCATCCGCACCTTTCAGCGTGTCGAACATCACCTCCACGCGGCACAGTTTTCCGCGGCGGAAATCCATCAGGTGTACGAGCTTCATGGGCTCACCCATAGGTTGTCCGATGGGATGGAGCCAGGATTCGCCCCATACAACAACTTGGTTGCCTTGGGCCTGAAATCGGTACCAGGGGCGGTAATCGTGACCTTTCGGAGCTTCAAGGACCGAATAGAACTTGTCAAAAGCTGCTTCGATGGCGGCGTGTCCACGATGTTCGCCGGCGAACGGAAACACGCTGGGATCGCCGGCGACTTTGACCACGGCCTCTTCGTCCAAGAAGGGTCGGATTCGCTCATAAACGCGCGGCGGGCGTTCGTACTCCGCCGCGATGTAGGCATTGGCCATCGCTACGGGGTCAGCGATGAGATCTTCGGGGCAAACCTGTTGCTTGCCGTTGCTTAGCGCTTCAGCTAAATCGGAAAGCGCCGTGGCGGAAATGGCTTTGCCAGACTCCGCTTTGCTGATGAGCCGTTCGCTGTAGCCCGCTGATTCCGCTAGCTCGCGCTGAGTCCATCCGCGTACTTCGCGGTAGTAGCGTAGAATCTCGGCGTTGCATTGATAAGAACGTTTTCGATCGGGTCTTTCCCAGGCCATTCAGGATCCTACGCGCATACTTTTTGACTACTGATAAGAGGTGACCACCAAAGAAGCTAGGGGTCTACGCGAGCATCTTTCTGTCCTAAGTGACCAGTTTAGGCCAAATTCGAGCCGTATCAACTTCTTGGGTACGGCAACGCGCGTTCAACGCGATGGTCTGGCAGCTAAGTACAAGTCATTACAGTGAAAGAGTTTACGCGATCGATTAGCGCACGGGCAAGATGGGGCTCGAAAAAGTTCATCGTGAACGTGCGCGTCGCGTTCGTAGTCTCACATCATCGCCGAGCGTAAGCTCAGCTGTTCAAGGAAAGCCGTGAATCGATCCGACGTGATTCTGGCGTCGCTCCGCGGCGAGAGTTGTTTCCAAATTGGGGGCTGGAATGATGTTGCGTGGTTACTTGGCGCGTTTGGAGTGCGATCAGAGTCGATCGACCAAGACTGTGACCCATGAGCTTGGTTGCGCCCCTCACCGCGAACAGCACGATCGCTCGCATCTTGTCGCGTTGGCGATACCCGCCCTCAGCTCTCTTTGTAACGCGCCAATCTGTTTGCTAACACTCTTCATCGTCTCCGCTGTGATCACGCAGCCAACATTCGCGCAGTCATACGCAACGCGGGTAAGTCTTGGCACGCCGGTCGGGAGTGGTGTCTATAGCGAGAACAGTGGCTGGAACACCGGGGCGTACGCCAGTAGCGGTTACGGGATTCAGTACAGCAATCAGTTAAGCGCAAGTCCTTGGCAAGTGCGTTATACGTCTGGCAACAGAGCTAATACTGCGCTACATGCATCGCGTAACAGGCTTACGTTAAATTTGGCAAGCCGAACACACACAATCAGCACTTACTCGGGAGGTGGCCTCAGCGGCGACATCACCATAGGTGACTTTGGTCAAAATGGTTCGTACCTTGAGGTGATTTCTGGTACGGTTGACAATGATAACAGCTCGGGAAATCGTTTACTTAACGGTTACTATGGCAACAAGGATGGCTTGTTCAAGGTGGGCGCTGGGGGAAGGTACTTCGGCTACCACGGCTACAACGCGTTTGCCTCCAAATCTTCCAACCCGTCTGTTCTGGCCGAGGCCGAGATCGAAGTGAGTTCCGGCGGTTATGCTAGCTTTCGAGGTCCGGTCTATAACAGTTACGGTTCCTATACGACGGGCCGATTGGAAGCACTGACTGGCGGCGATATCCAGCTGTCTAGCGTGATCTACAATGGGTTCGGCGGCAGCAGCACAGGATACGTAAACGTCAATGGAAGCGGCAGCACTTTTCGATCGTCGACTTTCTACAACGGGTACACATCGGGTAGCCCCACCTATTCTGGCTATCTCGACATTGATAACAACGGACTCGCAACTGTCAACGGCACTTTCTATAACGGGTTTAACGATGGCGGTCGCGTCGAACTTACGACAGGCGGCGTCTTAGACGTGAATGGTACAGCCTATCTCGGCAACTACGGCGGTAGCACAGCGACGAGCCTAACTTACCTGTACTCTGGCTCATTATTCGACGTCTCAGGCAGCGCTTTCTTGGGCAATTCTTCTCGCACGCACAACTTCTACAATCGAGGTGGTACCTTCTCGGTTGGTGGTACGCTGAATATGCAATACGGCACTCGCTCGCTGTACTCTTCTGAGTCGTCGAGCGCGGTTCTCAAAGTCGGTGCCCCAACCGACATCGTCGGTGCCTCGGGGTCCTCCTTTCGCTGGAATACTGGAAAGGTGCAGTTTACGGATCCGGTCGTTGCCCTTAACAGCGGACAACTCGGCTCGTACACACAGCAACGGGGGATCTATCGGCTTTATTCGGGTATGACAGTCGAGGCGGACGGCACACTCTCTTACTCCGGAGCACCAATTTCTCTATTGGGTGGCACTGTGGCGGCAGCGAATGGCCTGAACCTATCAGCGACGATTTCTGGCTACGGGACCGTCAATGCGACCGTAAACGGCGGGAACTTAGTTAACACAAGCTCCACAATGAACGTTGGCGGTCTCACTGGCGGCAGCGGTAGTCATACGGTTAATTCAACGATGCACGTCGGAACCAACAACCAATCAACGGCTTTCGGGGGCAGCATCTCCGGTGGCGGTAACCTCAATAAGACGGGTGGTGGTACGTTGTCTCTTAGTGGGAACATCACGCCCGGCACGGTGTCCGTTAGTCAGGGAACGCTGGCATTGACAGGTGGGAAGATCGACACCAACACATTCTCACTGAGTGGAGGATCTTTCAACTTTGTCGGTGGTGAACTAAACGTCGGGACGTTTAACGGCAATCTCGTTCAGGGAGGCGGCCAAGTGACAATTGGTGCTTCTCCCGGTAACACCAACGTCAATGGTGGCTACACCCAGAATTCTGGCTCACTCGAAATCGAACTCGGTGGTACAACGGCAGCTACGGAATTTGACACACTGACAGTCACTGGCACCGCGGCGCTTGGTGGCGACCTGGATGTGTCGTTGATTGATTTAGGTGGCGGAGTTTTCGAGCCACAATGGGGTCAGTCTTTCCAGATTCTGTCGGCCAGTTCGGTCAGCGGGACGTTCGCCAATGAGAATCTACCCACCTTGGCCGACGACTTGTATCTGACGGTCGATTATCAAAGTACTGCCGTGTCCCTCGGTGTGGCACTGACTGGCGACTTCAACGGCGACGGCCTTTGGGATGATATCGACCTCGACATGCTCGCGGACGCTGCGATCAATGATCCGGTCAATCCCTTCTACGATCTCGATGGCAACGGCACGGTTGAGTTCACAGCCAGCTTGTCGGGCGTGAACAGCGACTCAGACTTCTTCCTACGAACTTTGATGAACACGCAGTACGGCGATGCCAACCTCGATGGTAAGGTCAACGTGCTAGATCTGGATCAGTTGGGGCAAGGTTTTCAGGGCTCAGGTACCGGCTGGCTGTTTGGAGACTTCGACGGGACCGGCGGGGCTGCCAATGTGCTCGACCTTGACCTACTTGGGCAGACCTTCGGATTCGATAATTCGCTCGCACCAGCGGTGGCCGTGCCGGAACCGGCAGGCATCGTATCGATTACGATTCTCGGATCGCTGATTAGCGGTTTCCGCATAAAAAAACGTTGAACTTCAAATACACCGAAAATATTATCAGGCGTGTTAGACAAGGGCCTCCTATGATTTCGACATCACGATTCCTCTCCGCTAGCATTCTTAGCTGCCTTGCATTCTGTGCGAGTGCGGACGCGGTATTGGTTGATCCAGATAACCGCGCCAGTCTGGAAATCACTTCAGCCCCATCGCCAGTCGCTGGCTTCACGACCTATAGTTTTTCGGTAAGTCCGATTCAACCGTCCACCGAAATCTCGTCGATTGACGCCACATTCCAGGCAGCGGTCATGCGTCAAGTTAATCCCGACCCATTCTTGACTGGGCCGCTCTCGACAATCTTTCAAGACAATAACGGAGCGATCGGATTTGTCGGTGAAGACGTTGACGGCGATTCCCAGTTCGAGTTCCTCAGGACAGGTGTAACGGTTGTTCCTAGTTCCGACGTAGAAAGCTCCACGGAACTCTCCGCTGCGTTTACGAGTTTTGCTCCAATCACCAGTGATCAGACAATCGCGCATGTTGTCCTACCGAATGGCGACACGGGCACTCTCGACTTGGACTTGGCAGTACGGCCGCTTGGCGGCGGAACCGCGCTCTTTGCTGTGTTTGCGAATGTTCCCTTCGGCGGTGCGGTCGTGATACCCGAGCCGAGCCAAATCTTTGCGTTTTCGCTCCTCGCTTTCGGCGCATTGGGCAGACGCAGTCGGTCCATGCGCGTGGAGTAGTCTGTCGGTGCGGCGGTCTCAACGGAGGTGCGCGACTAGGTATCGTTGCGCGCTTTCAGCTTGTTTTTTTTTTGCTGTCGCCACGCCCGACGCCGGAGCCACGACAATCACGGACGCACAGCAACTGATTCAGCTGTCGGTTTGGCCAACCGTGTCGACCGCGGCCAACCATGTCGCTTGGCAGTTCGATTTGGCGGTGTTGAATGGCGAACAGGAAGTTAGTTCCATCGATGCTGGGTCAGGCCAGTTCGGATTTTTTGGTGAGGCCTTTCGGCAGGTCAACCCGTTCGGATTGCAGACGATCTTTACAGACAACAACGGGCTCTTTGACGTTGGGGAAGACGAGACTACCGATAGTCAGTTCGCTTTCCATAGTGCATCTCTGCTGCAGGCGCCCGGAACGGCTTCTGAAGGCGCAGATCGACTGACCGCCGCGTTTACTGGATTCACACCTATACGCGCCGAATCAGGAGCGGTCACGTTCGCTCAGATCGTCTTGCCCTTTTCTGAGTTCGGACAGTTCCGGGGTGGTTTTGTCGTGCGACCGAAGGGTGAGTTGCAAGGAACCCTAATTGGATTTGACCAAATCGACTTCGGTGGCCTCCCTGGAGACTTCGACGACGACCAGGACGTCGACGGAAGCGACTTGCTAAGGTGGCAAAGAGGTGATTCCAACGATCCATTGAGTGCTATGGACCTCGGTAGTTGGCAGAGTTTCTACGGACAATCCGCATTACCTCCGTCGATGGCATTGGCGGTGCCGGAACCCCGGACACTGGCGTTTGTCCTCACGGCATTCAGCTTGACGATGGTACGGAGAGCCACGGCGTGAGATTTTGATCGAAGTTGCGGGCCGAGTGAGTGTGCAACGCTTGCGGGCTGTCCGCTGCGATCCGAAGACCAATCGAATCGCAAGCTATTGGGCATCTCCGGAACCATGCCACCACACTTCTGTCGCTAGCGATAGTTGGTCTGCTGGCCGATGCCCAGCAGCTTACAGACTTCGGGAATCTTCTTCCCGCGGCCAAGCTGCACATCCGCTAAGCATCGGATTGATCTGGTCAGCAGCATAATGGACTCAGCATGAGCAGTCACGATCCCTCCGCCAACGCGCCAACGCTGATGGAGAAATTCCAGTGCCATGTTGTTCAAATCGGGGCCACGTACTGGTGCTTCGTGCTCGCTGCCTCGTTACGCTCCCGTATTCGGTGATACCGGAACGGACTGAAGGAGCAACGGGACGACTTCATAGCTCAGCCAGAGCTTTGCGTTGCCAATCGGCGCCTAGCTGCTCGTCGATAAGACGAACTGGACTGTGGAAGTACATCATTCTCGCAGGATTCCTCAAATAGCATATACTGAGAGAGCCTCTGGTAGCTTGAATGTCGTTACCTCTCGTCTCACAGGAGAATGATCATGAAGCGACGTAATTTCTTGGCGGGTAGTGCCGCTGGGCTCGCCTTGTCAGGAATGGATATTACAAAACTCCTGGCCGAGGAACATCGCCATCACAAGCATGGCGAAAACCACACCTGTGAACTACTGTACGCTTCTCCACAAGCAGCCATGGCGGCTCCGCGTGAAACCTATGCCTTCGTGCCGGCAATCTATGTCGGTACGGGGATTAACCGTCCTGACTACTTAGCTGTCGTCGATCTTGACTCCAGCTCATCGTCGTTTGGACAGGTTGTCAGTCGATTGGAGATGCCAAACGTCGGCGACGAATTGCATCATTACGGTTGGAACGCATGCAGTAGCTGCCACGGCGACCCTGAGAAATCACGCAGGTATCTTGTTCTGCCAGGACTGACATCGGGCAGGATCCACATCGTCGATGTCGAAGATCCTCGCAATCCAAAGTTATATAAGGTGATAGAAGGTTCTGTTATTGCTGAAGAGCTTGATTTGTCGACACCGCATACCGTCCATTGCTTGGCTGATGGTCACATTATGATCTCCATGCTGGGCGACGCCGAGGGCAACGGTCCTGGTGGATTTCTATTGCTGGACGAGGATCTTGAGCTTGCTGGTCGTTGGGATCGCGAGTCTGCGGGCATGAAATTCAATTACGATTTTTGGTATCAGCCACGCCATAACGTGATGGTCAGCAGCGAATGGGGAGCGCCGAAGACGATCAGCAATGGCTTCCAAATCGATGATGTGAAGGCTGGAAAATACGGCCACCAGATTCACTTTTGGGATTGGGAGAATCGCAAGATCACACAGTCGGTCGATCTTGGTGAAGCGGGGATGATTCCGCTGGAAGTTCGCTTCCATCACAATCCTGATAGCCAGCATGGGTATGTCGGCGCAGCATTAAGTAGCGCTATGTGGCACTTCCACAAGAGATCTGATCGCTGGAGTGCTGACAAAGTCATTCAAGTAGATGCGGTTGAAACAGAGGGTTGGCCGTTTCCTGTGCCAGGGCTGATTACCGATTTGGTGCTTTCGCTCGACGATCGATGGCTCTACTTTTCTAATTGGTTGCACGGCGACATTCGCCAATACGATATCAGTGATCCAGCCAGTCCTAAACTTGCGGGACAGGTCTGGCTGGGAGGAGTTATTGGCAGAGAGTCTGACTTGCCGCAGCGCATGCTAGAAGGCGGCCCGCAGATGCTGCAATTGAGTCTCGATGGTAAGCGGCTTTACGTGACCAATTCTCTCTATAGTAAATGGGATGACCAGTTTTATCCCGAGATGGCCAAAGCTGGCTCTTACATGCTCCAGATTGACTGCAACACCGTGGAAGGTGGACTTAAGGTCAATGACCAATTCTTCGCTGACTTTGGCAAGGAGCCTAACGGGCCTGCTCGCGCTCACGAGATTCGCTTCCCCGGTGGCGATTGCACCTCTGATATTTGGATATAGACCGTATGATTCGTGAAGGAGTCAGCTCGCAAATGTTGTTATCTTGTTTTCACGTGGGGCGATAGAGAGAAGAGGGGGGCGGAAGTTATATTCAGAGAAGGGTCGGTACTTGAACTCCTTCGATGGGTTCGAAGGCCCTTCGTCTCGGGATGACGTTCGTGCAGTTTCCTGCTGAGATCACCGAGACCGATGCGCCGAAGCTGGCCGGTCAATTGAGCCAAGTCGATGCAACCTCAGTGACTTGAGAATTCGCGAAGTGCCAACGGCGAGTAGACTGCTGCTCCGCAGTCTCCGACGGCGTCTGTCTAGCCAGCCGCGCGCAAAGTAGGTGCCAGAACATGACGAGTCCAGGTTGCTTCGTTGAGATCTTCGACCGTCGCCCAGCCATTAGCTGAGCCTCCATGCTGACGATACCGTCATCACCGGCCATGCGGCCCAGTATAGCAGACGGCATATCCGGATCGCGGACGCTACCACCGACCCGAATAGGCCGCGGAAGCTGTTCGCTTGAGTCCAGACGCTGCACCGTCCGCACAGAAACGCTGAGTCGGAGACTTACCGCTCTGATATCGAGGAGGCAATCGTCCTTATTCGTCATTGAGTTGTTATCGTTACCGGCCATGACTTTCCTTTCTATCGAAGCTTCGTTGCGGTCTTGGTGCCCTCGCTAGTCTTTGGCGAGTCGCTCAATGGAACGATTAGTTCGGACATTTCCAGTGTCACGGTTTTGAACAGGCAGGCGGGTAGAGCAGCACGACACCTCACCTGTCCATGGAACGCCGTGTTATTCACGCTATCTCGAGATTTGCAGAACGAGTACAAGCCACACCTCTACTCACTGGACACTTTGCCTCACGGGAAGAACTGCATGCCTGTCAATGAGACTCGTGAGACAACCCAATAATCTCTAGCATCGGGTTCTCTTACTCGATTCGCTCTGGTGAGAGCGTTCGATAACCATCCGGCGATTCGGAGAACGCATCTTCGGAAAGCACCTCTCTAAGTCGCAGCGACAAGCCAACTCGTGAATAGCCGAGTTCGCTCAATCGCTCGCCGACAGATGTCTTAAGTTCGTCTATTCGTAGCAAACCGTCCGCCAAGACAGCGGTCACCACATCGCGGACCGTGTTCTTATCTGGAGAAGGTTTCGTCGGAGCCTGCCTGCGACCAGTTTTATTGACCCCCCGTTCACCCAAGGCCGTTAGGGCGCCGTGAATCTTCTTGAGTTCAGCGTCGACTTCTTTGGACTGCTGCTCCAGTTCTGATTTCCTGCCGAGCAGCGATCACTCTTCTTCTTGCAAGGTCGTTACGACCGACTCAATGCGTCTATCCATTGCTCTACTCTTTAACTGATGTAATGACGAGAGATTGCTCTTCTCATTCTATTTTCGACTCAAAATGCAGCACACTACCCGGCTGCTTGTTCTTTCAAGTTTCTCTACTACTCTGCTGACAACTCGCCTGCCATCCGGAATTTGGTTCATCACCTCCAGGGGTAGGTTGAGTGATAAACCAGAATCCCAAATGGAGGGACCAATCATGTCAGAGAAGAAGAAGCCTCACGAAACGATCAAGCTTGGCCGCATTGAAGTGGCGATTTGGAGGAACGAAACCGAGAATGGAGTTCGCTTCAACCTCACGTCACCCAGACGCAACTACAAGAAAGATGAGAAGAGCAAGTGGCAGTCCACCGATTCTCTCGGTCGTGATGACGCTCTAACAGCCGCCAAGGTTCTTGAGCTAGCAGTCGTGAGAGTCTACGAACTGGAGGTCGAGCATCGGCAAAAAGCACAGCAGCAGAAACGGAGCGTCCGTTCCAGAGGCCAAAGAGCTGGCCCGACACAGCGATGTCCGGACCACGATGAAGTACACGCACATCTCGCTGGACGACCAGGCCAAAGCTCTGCGTGCTCTCCCGGCACCAAGTTGTCAGGATATTGTCAGGAAATCGACCGTCCTAAGGAGTCAGGACGTGTCGTCGTCTGACGCCGATGGGCAACATGAGGAGCGGGTGGAAGAAGTCGGAAACCCCGGTGAGAACCGGGGTTATGACGCCGACTGTCATCAATTGTCATCGGATGCCTCGAAAGGCAAAAAGTGGAGGCGGCGGGAATCGAAAGAGCAGGCCACTCTTCGTACCGATATTGTGAGCAAACGACTTACGACAACGCCAAATCCGTTGGCAGGAAATAGGCAGGAAACTGATGGCACTTCGTGGCTTGAGTTGTCATCGCTTGACCCACTTCTCATTCTCATCATCGAAGTATGGGATGACCAGCCAGAGCACGTTCAAGCGGCAATCGTCAACCTCTGTCGTATCTAGGGCCTAGCAAGACCCACCACTTGTAGATGCAAAAGCAGGTTCCAATACCTTCAAGTGCCGAATTCATTGTTGACTCGTCATCGAGGTTGAGTACTCGCATCGGAACATCCGCCCCCAATACTTCCTGTCCTCTTTCGATTGAACGAACGGCAGCAATCGGTTCGACACCATTTTCTTGCGACAATAGGCGAAGTACCTCTCTGCCAATCTTGCCAGTAGCACCTACAACCAGAATCTTCTTCATCTCTTATCTCCCTTGTTGTTTACCACGTGGTAAAGAATAGCCTAGATATAAATTACTCTAGTGCCTCAAGGATAAGCTCAATGCTGCTCGCCATTTCGGCTTCGCTTAGGCCGTTCTTTCCAGTTACGGATAGACCACTTACGCAAGACAGCAAGAACTTCGCAGCAACAGCAGGGGCGATATCGCTGCGAAACTCTCCGTTCGTGATTCCTTTCGCAAATTGCTCCGCAATCTGTTTTGAGAATTGCTTCATGTGACGCTGCAACACCTCGTTCGCACCAACCTCGAGAGAAGCCATCTCCACAATCGTATTAACCGCCAAGCAGCCGCGGCGAGACTTTGCACCAACATACATCTGTCCGACACACGCCAGCCATTCACGAATCGCTTCCTTGGGCGAACTACTCTTATTGACTATGTCACGGAAAAGCTCACGTCCGTCCGACGTGTATCTCTCGATTGCCTTCGTGAACAAAGACTCTTTATCCCCGTAGGCAGCGAAAAGACTCGCTTTTTTGACGCCAGTCGCTTCTTCGATTGTCGCTAGTGTTGTCCCTTGGAAACCACTCTCCCAAAAAACACCCAATGCAACATCGAGCACTTCATTCGCATCAAATTCACGTGGTCTAGCCATTGTTTACCTACCGGTAAACAACTATATCGGTTGTTTACCGGATAGTCAACAACTAATTCAGAGAACTTTCGGGTTTTTCCCGAAGAGATGCTGAGGTCGCGGACCGCCGATGACTTCCTCACCGAAACGCAATCCTAAAAATCGTGCGGCGAAGCCGCTCCACTTTCCCAGCTTGTCGGAGAGACTTTGCCTCTGGTTTGGTCTGCTTCTTTCCCTTCAACTTTCGGCCCTCACCCGAGCGAAGCGGGGCCGGAATTGAAGGGGAAGAAGCAAGAACCGCGAGTGAGCTCGGAACAAGCCCGAGCCCCTGCGGTCTGTCTGTATGGTCCGGAGTATGTTCAAGCGGCGATCATCGACCTATGTCGCACATAGGTTCCTTCTCACGATTTTACAATCCGACTCTGATTCAACACTTTCAGAATAACAGCGGCCCAGAAGCATATCTGCCTACACACCCATCGCTCTCATGCTCATACACGACTATCGGCCCGAGTGTATTACTTAACTGTCCAAGCAAGAAGGCTAGACCAACAGGTACTGCCATGAACAGATGAATGGCTCCTGACGGACGGTACTTCTCACGAGCACCTCGAATCTCTGCGGAAATACGCCTCGCTATCTCAGCCGCTTGGTCAGCAGTCAAATGCACGTTATTGCAATCGGGCAAACGTGCATCAACTACTGCTCTGAACTCCGGTAGCGTAGCTTCCGATGCTTTCCAAGCATGCTCGACTGAGGCATTCACAGAGACAAGCACAGCCAGTTCATCAGCACCAACTTCCTGATCGAAAGAACGCACAGTCAAGGGAACGTCGCATCGGTTTGAGCCAAGTTCCCACAGGGTCTCACCGGATTCCGGATGGTATTGGAGCCAGGCAGCTTCCATTCGCCTGGTTACCATCAGTTCCCGCCCTAGGGCAAACGCCGCCGCGATTGATGGCAAACCTGAAGCTACGATTCGCCTTCGTCCGGCGGATTGCCCAACCAGTTCAAATACGTCTTCAAGTGCAGGCAGCAAATGTTCCTTCCAATCCTCGAAAGTCGCATGGCGACTGTTGAAAGAATCAGTCCAATCTAGCTCCAAAGCTAGAGTAGCATCTGTGCGGGGCTTTTTTCGGCAATACAGGCCAATCTGAAGTGGGGCATCTGAATGAAGCGTGCGATCGATCGCCGTAAGGCGTCGCTCCAGAACACGGTTGGCTACTAGCCGAATCTCCTCGCCCGTTGCATCGTCACTCGCCTTCCTGAGGTTCCAGTCCTTAAGGCGGGTAAAGGCTATCTGTTCTCCAGCCGCCCTTGAAGCCTCTTCGTAGCCAATTCCTCCGGCTGCAACCGGTACCGTAAAGAAAGCTTCGTCGTTGAGGGCTCTTTCGACTATTTCAGGAGCTTCGACACGCCGAATTGTCGGTGACTCAGCGACATCACTCGTTATCCAGAGGACTGAACTTGCAACAGCAGGATCGGCTAACACGCGGCGAAGCTCACTACTAGTGTGCTCTTCATCTAGCGACTTCACGTCCTGCCAAATTGGTATACCCCTTCGTAGAAGGCTGTTTGCCAATCGTTCTATCTCTGCAATACGACTTCGCTTGTAGCTGATGAAGCATCTCCCAAAGGGATCTGTTGCTATCTTGGTTGTGTCCATCGGTGCCGCTCACGAAAGGGGAAATAGATCTCCAAACACTTCATTTCTCCAGACACGTAAGGCTTCGCCAACACTTCCACTAGCTTCAAGCCTTATTGCCTTACTCGCAGCCCTCTGAGCACTATCCAATGCACCACGTGCTTGCTGTATCTTGAAGTGATCCATGCTGTCGCTTACGTCTGGGCCTAGGCCAGCGGGGTCCTTCCACCGCTCATCAAGACGGTCCGCGATCGATGCGAAGAGCTGCTTGATCTCACGTGGGTAACTCCCACCGAACTCTGGATGGATTAGCTCAAGTGACATCACTTCGATCAGGAATGATGGCTTAACTGGCTTTCCATGGTTCTCGTTCCACTTCTTGGTCATCCGAACAAGCCGCTTCCAGTGCCCATCGAACGCCTTGTTAGCCTCCGTCGCCTTCTCTTCGTGAACTTTCGGATTAGTCTCAGTCCACCCAGAAGATATGCTTGTGTCCGGTATCTCGTAATGATCACCTTTAGTGAAAGCGGGAATAACATCGAAGCTCATGACGCGGTCTTCTAGACCACGGACATCAAAATCAACGGTAACCGAACGCCGTTGAGAACTGACTTTGCTCTCACCGTATTTCTCGGCCAAGCACTTCCGGAAATCCTCCAGCACGACTCCTGGGGGCTTGTTGCGATACTCTTTGTCGTCCCCGCCTAGCACACAGAAGATGTCCACATCCTTTAGTGGCTTTGTTTTTGTGTCTCGCTTATAGGAACCCGTTAGGAAATCGTGCTCAACCTCAAAGGACTTCTTAAGGTACTCGCGGATCTCCTTCTGTCTCTTGGAGGCGTCCTCACGCTCGCCCTTCGTCAGCTCCAAGCGAGTTCCGAACTTCCTGAAAGCTTCTTTGACTGTGATCATTTACTTGCTCCAATATGCCGCACTCGCATTCAGGCCACTCCCAGCGTTGGCCATGACCCCGATGGCATGTTTCGATAGTCCGGCGGTATCCCACGCCTCAATGCCAATACGGACGTAAGGCATAAGCGACGGGCCTTGACTCCGGCTGAGTTCGAGAAGCTCGTTCAATCCGCATTGAGCAGTAACAAGAGCATTCAGTGCTATTCCGGAGAGGTACGAGCACGCATCTACATTCTGTCGTACATGACGGGATTGCGTCGGTCGGAACTCGCCAGCCTGACGCCAGGGAGCTTCGACCTTGAATCGGAGCAGCCAACTTTAACGGTGGAAGCGGGTGCGTCGAAGCATCGCCGCCAAGATATTCTGCCTTTGCATGAAGATTTGGTGCCACAGGTGCGTGAATGGATTGCCGAATTGGAGCCGGAGCAGCCACTGTTCCCCAAGCTCGCGAAACGACGGACCTGGCTAATGGTCAAGAAGGACTTGGAGCGTGTCGGAATCCCCTACGAGACCAAGGACGGCATCGCCGATTTCCATGCAGCTGGCCGTCACAGCCACATCACTGGCTTGCTTAAGAGCGGCGTGAGCGTGCCCCATGCGATGGCCCTTGCTCGCCACAGCGACGTGCGGATGACCATGCGTTACACCCATCTTGGCATCGATGAACAGGCAGAGGCACTGAAGAGCCTGCCAGGAAGTTGGCGGGATATTGGCAGGAAATCAGGCGTCCCTGAGCTTCCTGCCAAGTCATCACCCGTCTCGAAGTGTCACAAAGAGGATGCGGGAAGCGATGTCGTAAGTACTGATGATACGTCACCTTGTGACGCTGACAGGCATAAAAAACCCCAACCTGACACAGATGGGGAAAAGTGGAGGCGGCGGGAATCGAATGAGCAGTACGCTTTACGTAACTATATTGTAGACACACAACTTACGAATTCACCAAATCGGTTGTCAGGAAACTGTCAGGAAATCAGCGGCACAGAGTGGCTTGACTTGTCATCAGTTGACACAGCACTCAGCAATGTCATTGAAGCTTGGGACCGTCTGCCGAAACATGTTCGAGATGCTATCTGCACAATGTGCAATACTCAACTAAGCGGATAGATTCTAGCTACCTCCGCTACATGGAAGGACTCCTGAATCTCAAAGGAGAAGCCGGGAGTACGTTTGCTAGCGTACTCCCGGCGGCTACTAGCTCGTTCGAGGTAGTTACTGATTCTTCTCAGCGACTAACTGCTTGACAGCCTTCACGATTTGAGAAGGCTCAGCCCGTTTGCTGTAGTCCGCGTCAAGAAACGCACTGCGAATCATACCCGTCTTGTCGATGATGTAAGTGGCAGATAGCGGCAGTTCCATAGAATCATTGCCGTTGAATTCGGCAATCCTCAGTTGGTCTCGATACAGCGGAATGATGGAATCAGCTAGTCTGAATACGAGTCCATAGGCTTTAGCGACGACGTTGTTCCCGTCGTAGAGGGCGACCATCGTAAGGTCATTGGCAGCAGCCGTCTCCTTGGCCTTTTCCGGAAGTTCAGGTGTTAATACGACCAACTTCGCTCCAGCTCCCTCGATACTCGCCAGTTCCTGTTGCATCGCTCGAAGCTGTAGATTGCAATACGGACACCAACCACCGCGATACCACATCAATACAATCGGGCCTTCCTGCCAGAGCGAACTGAGTCGGACTTTCTTTCCGTCCCAGCCCATCATCTCTGCATCGATTGCCTGCTGACCGACTTGGCGAGCCTTCTTTTCGATGCCGGTCGCTTTGAGAGCTTTCGTAGACTCAACGATGGCTTGCATCACTTCAGGTGGAAGTTTTTTCTTGGACTCCGCTGATACCGCCTGCAGTTGAGTGGCTAGTGACGGAGGTTGCTGCGTCTGTTGCCCTTGGGCTAACGTGACAGACTGAGCTGCCACAAAAACTGCGGGCATCAAGTAGGATAGTTTCATCTCATTCTCCATAAAAAAGGAAACAGGTAATACGGCTCAACTCATACAGTGAATCAAGCTTGACTTGGATTGCAGGCACTTGGTGCTAGTCAGTCCCGTGTCGTTTGCAAAAAAACAGGTATCGAACGAAGTCACTCCCTCTAGCGAGGAACCTTTGCTGTTTGCCTCGTGTTGCCCCAGGTATGGTCAGCTGGTTGATTGGCTTCCACTGACCAACGAATCGCGTTGGCAATTAGCCGCCGAATGTTGGGGTCGTTGTATGCGGTTGGTTCGTGCCCGAACTGCAGATAGGCGACTTGCGATTGCCGGGCTCGCTTCGTCCAGGCGACCAGATTGCTGCCTGTCGGATGGTCTTGAAAACCGATGCCGCCGTAGCGAAAGTTCTCAGCTTCAAAGCCAAAGTCGCTTCGCAGCAGCGGTGTCACTTCATGCTCTGCCACTGGCATCAAATACGTCTCGTCGACGATTGAAAACGTTGGTTCAATTCCCTGAACCATAGGATGCTCTGTGTCGAGCACTGTGATGGTTTGAGGGACCCGAAAGCGATATCCGGAACCGGGATACTGCTTGCCTTGGAATTCGCCGGGTAAAAAATGAAAGCGGCCACCGAGCAGTTCTGCGAACTCCGGCCAACTCGGCCAAGCAGCAATTGCATGATGTAGGAACACCATTGGTTTGCCGATGTCTAGCAAATCTAAGAAGTTTCGCTTGTAGGTATCACTAGGGTCATACAGTGCAAAGGGCGGATTGCTTTGCGTGAAAGTCACTCCAGGCATGTCGTAGAACAGGATGGCATCGAACTTCACGGCAGCATCAGGGGTTAACACCGCCTCGGCGGCAGGGTGCTCAACATGGGTGAAGTGCAAAAACGTGTCTGGCAAGGTCGTTTGCAACGCATCAACCATCTGAAAGAATGACTCACGGTCGAACGCGTGCCCCTTGGTGACCAGCAGCACTTCGATTTTCGGTGACACGACCTCCGTTAGGTCCAATGCCTGATTGGTTTTTCTATGAATTTTTGGTTCAGTCATCTGTCTTGTTCCTTCTGAAGAATCTCCACCAGCTCAGGCAAGTCCCGCACGATGACGTCGGGCTTGGCAGTGAGCGGATAAAGCTCTTTCCCAGGGCGAGCAACGAAGGCAGTCTGCAATCCGACCCGCTTGGCCCCCATGAGGTCCCAGGCGTGTGCGGCAACCATCAGGGCTTCGGAGGGTTGCACGCCAACATCCTCCAGGACCGATTGGTAAGTCACTGGATGTGGTTTGTATTTCTTGACATCTTCAATGCTGTAGTGACCATCGAAGTAATCACTCAGTCCCGACCGACGAAGCTGAAGTTCAGCAGTCTGCTTCGATGAGTTTGTTAGGCAAACCAGTCGGTAGCCGTGCTTGGCTAGCGAGTCCAACGCCGGAACGACGTCAGGGTAGGGTAACAGCGATTCGAATGACTCCACGAGGACTTCATTTGCCTCAGCTTCTTTTAGAGCTATGCCGTTCGCCTGTGCCACCATCAATAACGCTCCCGTGCCGATTTCGACGAAGCCCCGAAAGCTACCACTGACGGTCTCGACCAGCGAGTAGTGCAGCATGGTCGAGAACCAAAGTGACAGTAAATCCTCACGGCCTCCTAGGGCTTTACCTACGGACTCCTGCATCCCACCGAGGTCAAGAAGGGTTTCGTTGAGGTCAAAAATAATTAGCTTCGGATTGAACATTGCTGCACCAACAAATGGCCAAGCTGAGAAAGGCGAATCAGTGAAAGCGATGAAAACCAGCCGCCAGCTCAAAGTATTCAGGGTGGAATCCCGCAATCGCTTGCCGGGCCTGCTCGCTCGGCGAACCGTGGATCGACATGCGAACCGTCTCGGTGATTGCAAAAAACTCATCCGCATGCTGACCAAAACTTTCGCCGTGAAGTAGCAATGCTTCGGAGTCGGCAAAGCGTTCGTGGATGTGACAGACCGTGCCATCAGGGCTAAAGTACCATTCGTAAATCAGCGTCTCGGCTTCTGGCTGAGTCAAACCCACCATCTTTGTGAAGAACTCACGAAACTGCTGCTGCTTGCCTTCCTTGATTCGCACTTCCAATTGCCAGTGAATGTGTTTGCTCATAGCGATACCTTATCTTGCTTTCTGACTCGACCTGCGGCATCTCGTTGACACCGCAGATCACGACCTATGACACGAGCGACTATCCCTGCGAGTCGATGACATTGTTGGCGAACGGTGCATACGCCTCGCCCGCACCTTGAGCCATTTCGTCTGGATACACGAAGAAGTCTCCCGTCTCCAAGGCATCCAGCAGAGCAACCGCTACCAAGTCGGGCGAGGGAGCCCCTTCACCCATCCCTGCGGAGTCGGACATATCAGTCTTCAGTGGTCCAGCAAGGATGCTGATAACCTGCGTGCCCTGCTCGGCCCAAGCATCCCGAAGCCCTTGTGTTACTGAATACGCTGCCGCTTTTGAGGCACTATATGTAGTAAAAGGTGTGAAATTCTTGAGTGAAGCCAGTGAGTTCATCTGGGCGAAAGCACCACCGCCGTTGGCCTTCAACACTGGTCCAAATGCTTGAGCAAGATGAATTAGAGCGTAGACGTTACCTTCCATCTGAAACTTCAGGCTCTCGACCGCTTCTTCAGTCAGTGGGTCGGAGATATTGAGGACACCCGCATTGGACACCACGAGATTCACGTCCGTGGCCACTTTGGCAGCGGCAACAGCCGTTTCTGGTCGCGTCAGGTCAAACTCAACAGGCACGACACGATCGCCGAATTGCCCAATCAACTCGTTGACCGATGACAAGTCTCGCACTGCTGCGTAGACTTTCGCCGCACCACCATTGAGCAGCCCTTCTGTGATTGCCTTGCCAACCCCACGATTTGCTCCAGTTACCAATGCGATTCGGTTTTCTATTGCAGTACTCATTTCATTCTCCTTAAGCTAGTGGCTACATCTATGTGTGTAGACCGTTCAGTCAAAATGGTTTGAAAAAATACTCAGTCTGATTTAGGCTAGCTCCACTTGATCGAGCACCCCATACTCGGCCACTGGTCTTCTGGTCCACTGCCGCTCGACGCGATTTGTCGCATCGCGTCCAGTAGCTCGGTCTTGCGATTCGCCGCGTCACCCATGCGGGCATCGTCCAGGCGACCGCGATACTGCAGCTCACCTGCAGCGTTGAAACCGAAGAAGTCGGGCGTGCAAACTGCTCCATACGTTTTGCCTACCGATTGGTCCTCATCGACCAGGTACGGAAAACTAAAGCCGTGCTGCTCGGCGAATCGCTTCATCATCGGAGGGCTGTCATCCGGCACGTAGCGGTAGTCGTTCGAGTTGATTGCCACCACGCCGATACCTTCGGCTTGTAGTGCTCTTGCATCTACCGCAAAGCGGTCGGCAATTGCTTGAACGTAGGGGCAATGGTTGCAGATGAAGGCGATTAGCAGTCCGTTCTCGCCCTGTAGTTCTTTAAGCGTGTATTGCTTTCCATCAGGAGCCGCGAGGGTAAATGGTTTGGCTTGCCAGCCAAGTTCGACATTGGGGGTTTCAAGTAACATTTGTCAATTCTCATTATTAAGTTTGCAAGTTGGTTAGTCGTTATTCGTTGTCGGTATAGAAGACGACGTCTCCCGGTCGTCGGGTAGGGCTGTCGATGGCGTAGACCACCAACGGCTCTTCGATGACACGGACGACCTGATGGTCGGTTCCCCGCACCCAATAAACCATGTCGCCTGCCCCTGCTTCAAAGGAAGGCTCGTCTTCCACGGCAAACTCGCCTCGTCCCGACACGATGTGCATGTACGTGTCGGAGTATTGATGCTGGTGCCGTGGCACCGGTCCATAGACGCGAAACATTCGAACCCCCAGAGACCCGTTGTCGACCAGCGGCACATCCTCCAGGACTCGCTCGCTGACTTCCGGTAGCTTGGCAACTGCCTCGGCAATGTTTGCCTTCCCGTAGCGTTTGGGGGTTATCGCTTCGGCGATGTCGTGTTCTGTGTTGTTGATGGTAGTGGCATGAGAATCTCCTTCGTTCGTATGCATCTGTTGCAGAGTTTTACTTGGTGTCTTCCAATCGGCGGTACCAATCGGAGATAGCTCGTCCAATCAGATAGGGATGGTCTTCCTGCACATAGTGCATGGCGTTCCCGATATAGACCGTCTCGATATTCTTGGCACGTGCCTTCCAATAGTCCGCGGCTTCAGGTGGATTCAATACCCCGGGTGTCGAGTAAAAGAACAACCACGGAGTGTCCGTTTCCTCAAGCCAGGCGTTGTAGTCACTGACAATCTTATGAGTCGTTGCCGGAACTCCACCAATTGGCATTTCGTTAGGCCATTGATTCACCTGAATGCGAGACTTCAAGGTGGGAAAGGGCTTCTGATAGACCGCGTGGGCTTCTTTTGCCAAAGGACGGTCAATGAAGGCGGGCAGTGCCTTATCAACAAAGAAGTTCTCCTCAACTAACAGTTTTCGTCCCGCCTCACCATTGCGGACCGTGCGAAAGAAATCTCCCACGTCAGGTCGCATCGCGTCATAGCTGGCTGCTGGAATCTTCGGAGCGATAATCGACTCCATCGTGACGATAGCCTTCACATTACTCGGATTCTGCTGGGCGTAGTGTAACCCCAAGCCTGAACCCCAGTCGTGAACGACCAACGTAATGTTCTTGAGTTCAAGTCCTTTGATGAAGGCTTCCAAGTAACGATAGTGGTCGCCAAAGGTGTATCGCAGCTCAGGCTGGTCCGACTTACCGAATCCAATATTGTCAGGTGCGACAATTCGACCTTGTTGCTCCACGTGGGGCATGATGTTTCGCCACAGGTAAGACGAGGTTGGTTGGCCATGCAGGAACAGTATGGGGTCTCCTGTTCCCTCATCGACGTAGGCCATCTTCGAACCTAATACGTCTATGTATTTATGCTCGTATTTGAACTCTGACGAAACTTCGAGTGGCGGAAGCTTGAATCCCGCGTAGTTGTTGGTCTGTTGGGCGAACGACGAAGCGGCGATGACTGCCGTGAATCCCGCTGCCATTGTAAGTGCATAACGTAACATTGTGATTCTCCTAGTTAGTTCCCTATGTTTGTTGATACCGTGCCCTCAATGGCGGCCGACCTCCGAGAGTCAGCCGCCACGTCCTGCAACACTCCGTCTACGCAACCGCCAGCGATTCTTCAGCCGACCACTTGTTCTTCGCGAACGCTTGGTCAACAGGAGTCTCAGCGACGTGGTTGGTGTAGTTCGATAGCACCTTCAGTCCGGTGCCAAGAACGACGTCGAGGACCGTTTGCTGGGAGTAGCCTGCGGAAAGCAACGCTTGAACATCGTCCTCAGTTGGCCAGCCACGGCTGGTGTTCACCTTTTCGGCGAAGACTCTCAGAGCTTCGAGTTTGGCATCCGCAATCGGTGTGTTCTCGCGGAGTGCCGTGACTACGTCTTCCGGAACGCCTTTCATCTGGGAGATAGTGGTGTGAGCCGCCATGCAGTAGGTGCAACCGTTGAGACGGTTGTTGGTCATCAAAATGATTTGTCGCTCTGTCTCCGACAGGTCGGTCTTGTCAAAGATGCCTGCCAGCGTCATGTAGCCTTCAAGCATCGCGGGGGATTCCGCCATCGTTGCCAATAGGTTGGGAAGGAAGCCGTATGCTTTCTGAGCCCCTTCGAGTAGGGGTTGGCTAGCGGCTGGGGCGGTTGCTGCAGTGTGTCGTGTAAATTGAGTCATCGTGCTGTCTCCTGTTTGTTTGGACCGTTCGGTCAAAACTGGGTTTAAAAAAAACGAGAGGCGTGCTCCCGATTACTTCGACAAGCTACTTGCTTGCCACTGTTATAAGAATATCGTGTTTTGACCGTTCGGTCAACACCTTTTAAAAAGATATTTTGCTTTTTAGTTTTCCCCTAGGAAATCAGCGATTTCGCCTGCTGAGAGACCTGCTTAAGGGACCTTTTATTGAGCACTCCTCGGCTCATCACCCGGATTCCCACTACGAGCGTCAGCAGTGCTCGAGCGGTCGCTTTGGGCTGCACCGACTCTGGAATTTGCCCGGCACTCTGACCTCGTTTGATGAGTCGCTCGAAAAACGACGCGAACTCATCCATGCCTTGGGAGACCAGCTCCTGCACTGCTTCGTTGTGATGAGTCATGTTGAGTGCCGTATTGACCAATAGACAGCCTTTTTTTTCCGTGTCGGCCATCGCCTGTTGGACCAGGGCGTCAAACAACGTTTCAAACGCCTCTATCGGGCTTTCAATGGCTTCGAGCTGTCGAATGATGGCAGCCCTCTGCTCTGTGTCGTATTTCTGCAGCGAGCGAAAGAAAAGCTCTTGTTTCCCGTCACCAAAGGCGTTGTACAAGCTCCCTCGCTTCAGACCGGTTGCTTCAGTCAAGTCGGTCAGTGAAGTTGCTTCGTAGCCTTTGTCCCAGAAAACGTGCATTATCTGGTCAATGACGTCTGCTTCGTCGAATGATTTTTCCCATGGCATCGTTATGGTCCTCCAGTGGTGGTTAGAACTCAAGTATACGCCATATTGACCTATCGGTCAAAACCAAGTCTTTCTGAAGTAGAATAGCTGGCAGGCGACTATTGAGGAATGCGGTGCCCGCCACTTGGCCCGTTGATTCAAAGCGCGGTGGGGTTAGGTGCAGAGATTCGGAACTACTCCATTCGAATGAGCAGTACGATTGCCCAAACAATACTGTAGACAAACAACTAAGGACTTCGCCTGATGCATAGTCAGGAAATTGCCAAGAAATGGGCGGCAACTCAACCTCATGATTCTACAAATACAAAGCTGTTTTCTACAGAGTTAGATATATCGCTTCCATAATTGAGAGTGTGGATTGCCTTGGGGCAGCCAGTACCGACATTCAAGAACAAATCACTCCGGGCGCTAGAACGCGAGTATTGCTGTATTTTCGCTGTAGACCCCCTCGGCGCACCTGCCTGTACCTGTATTATATGGGGATGAGCCGTATAGACAGAGCGAAAAAGGTGCTCAAGAAGGCCGAAGAGGACCTTCAGCGGGCAATCGCGGACGCCGCTACAAAGGGGGACTACCAGTCTCTTCCGACGTTGACTTACTGGGCACAGGCCCTTGCCGAATTGCTCGACTCGGATGCTGGTGCTGCCGCCCCACAAGCGACGCCATCTTCTCCGCGACGGAAGCCAAGGAACTCGACCAAACGCTCCAAAATCCGGGACGCTGGCGGCTACCCCAAATTCGTCCGCGACGATGACTTCCTCGTGAAAATTGGGTGGTCGAAGCGGGATGGGTCTGAGTATGAGCACAAAGCACGTAAAGATGTTCTACGTGCAGTCGTCGCTTCTATTTCGCGGGCGGGCCAGCGTGGAAAACGATTCACGATGGAAGAGATTCTTCCCATCGCTAACCTGGACGGTTCGTCTATTCCGGACTACCAAGCCTATCTGATTGTTGCCTGGCTTCGGTCAATTGAACTGTTAGCTCAGCATGGAAGACTTGGCTATACGACTCCGCAACAACTCAACCTCAGCGATGCAGTCGACAGTTGCTGGAATCGACTAGCCAGCCGTAGCACCACACTGCCTTCAAGCATAGGAAAGACTAAATGACTACCTTGGTGTGGAGACGACCTGAACTCAACCCTGCAGACCCAGGTGTAGGTGATGCCGCCGCTCAACTCTTCGAAGGTAGAAGGCAGATGCGGCCGGAGATTTTCGTTCGTGAAGATCTACAGAATCGGGTCGATGCGAAGCTGGAAAACCATGATGGACCAGTGAGAGTGCGTGTGAAGTTTCAGGCCCTACCTGCCGCTCTCATCAAAAAATACTTTCCCAAAGACTTTCAAGTAACGCTCATCCGCACCGAAACACAGGACCTCAACTCAGGCGAAACGGAGCGTCGCACTGCAGAAATAGAAGCTCTTTTTGCAAGTGAAGAGTTTCCGGTTTTGGTGATCGAGGACTTTCTGAGTACTGGTCTAAACGGCCCTGTAAACAGCTCTATCCCTGAAAAGAATGAGGATAGTCCTCTTTATCATCCTACAAATGCTCTTACGTGCTTTTTCAGGCGGAACGGTCGATCTGGTAAGACGGATAAGAGTCTGGGTAGTGCTGGTCTCGGACGGCACGTCTATTACAAGGCTTCGGGGATTTCTTCGAAGCTTATCTATACAGTGCCAGTGGACCTCTATCGTGAAGATGGTGATGCGCTTACAGAGTTAGAACAGCGTCCATTGTTCTTTGGACAATCTTTCCAACGTGAACTCGCTGTGCGTGACGGTAATCGTCAACGTAGGTACTGTTCCTATCATCATTTATCGGGAACTGCTATTGATGATCTCCCTATGCCTTTCGGCTTGGGAGATGACTCTGAGATTTCTGAGGAAGCGAGAGTAGATTTTCGCCTGGAACGGGCACCAGATGAACCAGGTTGTTCCATCATTATCCCGTTCCCAAAAAGTAACTTTACCGAGAAGGCTCTTGTAAACAGCATCGTCCGTGACTTCTCGATGCCAATTCTCGCGGGGAAACTCAATGTCGAAGTAAATGATGTAGAAATCAAGGCTTCAAACATCGCATCATTAAGCGACAAACCAGAGGTCAACGAGCACAACTCATTCTTGAGCGAAGCCATACACGCAAAACCGGATACATCGGTGAGGGTAAGTGAAAAGCGACTCAGTATGCCATTCGCTGACGACCTTTTCAGCGGAGCTGATTTGAGACAACTCGCTCAGAGCTTCAACGACCACGCATTAGTGTGCGTTCGAGCAGACATCCAGTTCGGGCCACGTGCTGACCAAAGCGGCACCATTATAATCTGTACTCAAAAAACCGAAGGAGGAAAGAAGGGAAGACATTTGGTCGCTCGAACCGGCCTTGTCTTGTCAGACTATACCGACAGAAATTTTCAGAAAGCCTCCAATGCGAGCCTTGTGGTTCTGCCTGACAACCTAGGAGGACTGCTGCGAGCTATTGAGAATCCTGCTCACAGTGAATGGCTGCCGGGCGACGCGGACCCTCACAGGTGCGCCTGTTCAAAAGAACTTGTCCAATTCATTATTCACGCACACACTGCACTTGAGCGCCTATTAGCAAATTTGGACACAGAGGACGATCTGAATATCTTCCGGGACCTACTACCATCCGGTCCAAGACGCCCTCCAGAGCGAGCGAAGGAATCGCCGTTCAACGTAAATCTTGCGGACGATGGTCAGACATTCGAGCTTAGACCCGCAGATGTCTACAACGCTGCATCTGGAACGAAATGGCGTTTTGCACTCATCTACGACTCTGTTTACGGAAGTGGGCGAGCACGTAAGGGATATCGACCTGGCACGTTCGACTTACACACGGTCCCCGTAGACATTGCTGGTGGCAAGGTATTGGACCGTGGAGAGTGCCATTTTGACGTATCAGTGGTTAATCCAGCCAAATTTAGAGTTTCTGTTGGACCGTGCGGATTTGCCGGTTGGGCAGACGTTCGATTTCATGCCGAACTTCACACTGGCCATACGGGGGCTTGACCATGGCAACTGTGCGAGAACATCAAGACGCTGTTTTCAATCGAACGGGTCGGGTCGAAATACCGTCCAGTCATATACAAAGAAAAGTAGACTTAAACCCAACACGAATTTCACTACTACGCCTATTCTCAGGAGCATGGAGCGAATGCCTGGATCTGAGCCTATTATCCGCGGCAGTGCTCCATGTCGACATTCACAGTTTACTGCTGACTCATCGAGCTACTGTGAGCAACCCGGCGGCCGCTCTTGAGGAAGGCTGGTCGGGTGTAGATATATCAGTTCCCATTGAACTCACTAATGGGGATTACCGTGTCAAGCTGCAAGTTACCATTGCATTACCAGGAGATCATCCAGATGCAGGGCGTATTATCGCGCGATCTGGCGAGTTAGTTGTCGTTCAAGGTCCAGAGGAAGGTGGCAGCGATGGACCTTCTTTACTGAAGGTGCGACCGTCACTCGATGATATGGCCGACTTGAGTCGCCTGGAAATCACTGAGACCGAGGGGCCGATATTGTACATCAATACATCAATTGCAGGACTCAGTTGGAAGGAACTAGCTTCAGACCCCCTTTTCAAGCACGGCATTTTTTCACACTGCATTCGTGAAGTCCTTCGGCACTTGGTCGTAAACCCTGATAGTCGAAGCAGCTGGGGAGCATCATGGCTGGCCCTTGAAGGAATTAGGGGTCGTGACCTACCTGACATTGGAGACTTGAGCGTGCAGGATGCATGGAGAGAAACTCATGACTTCGCAGAAGCAGCATGTGAAAACCTGCTTGAGCAGGTTGAATTCACTAAGCGATTTGCCGAAGCTATAACACGAAGTGTGAGGGCAAAATGAGCAGCTCATCTCTTCAGTTGCCACTATCGCATTTGACACGTCCCGGACTAACGCAGTTCCGCAAGCTGATTGGTGTCGCACCAAGTATCAGCATATCGGAACTAGAGAAGAGGATTCTCGAAATCGCAGGTGGTGCGAATTCGGCAGAAGTCGTCGATGAAGATACAATGGTGACCGTATTCCCCAGCTTAGATAGCAGGCTTCACACTGCGAAGACAGTGACCGATATACTTGACCAAGCTGGGATAGAAGCTGGCCCGGCCTCCGGGCACGACTTGCTTTTCTCTTGGCTCGCTCTCGTGTTTCTTCCATCGCTATGCCGTCGTAGCAAATCTGGAACTGCAGATACCGGAAGGATGTATCGGTACGTACTAAGTCGATCAAGTTCAGACTTTTATCGGCACTTGGTTGCCTGTCCGTATTGGCTTCATCGCCGATACGGCGCATCAGCTCGGATATTCCTCGCTCAAGACGCTTTCGTGATGCCGGACGTTGTTGAGCAAATTGCAAGCCGTCCGTCATTGATTGACTCTCCGGGTGTAGTAGAGCTGTTAGATAGACTCTACTGGGACAAGAATGCCAACTCTCCAGTGGAGGGATTCACCACTTCGACCAGATTGGAAAACCCTCCTCCGGGATATGCGAAAGCATCTCCAAACTCTGGAACCCTTCGTGCTCTTGAGTGGACTCTCGGGCAACTCCAGTGCACCTACGATTTACGATCCATGAGTGCTGACCAAATCATGGATAAACTACCAAAGGAATTTGGCGAATGGGCGAAGCAACACGCCTAATAGTCAAGAGGAGACATCCGCAATGGCGCAAGCAGACCTGGCTAGTTTTCTTGAAGAGCTCCATGACGAAGTTCATGCTCGACTGGAGATAGATGACGCGACAGACGCAGACTCCAAGGCCATTGTCTTCACAGAGCTCATAGCTGGAGAGCTTGCTGATTACGGTGCAATAGAGGAGTTGGTTCCGTGCCCAATCGAGCAGAAGACTACCAAAGGAAATATCCGTGCGAATGGATATTACATTGATGAAGATGGTGAGCGTCTTGACCTGTTTGTCAGCTTTTATAGAGAGGCGACTGTAGGGAACACGATCACCCAAACCGACATCAAGCATGGTTTTGAGCGAGCGCAACGCATATTGCAGCTGGTAGATGAGGGCTGGGACATTGGCGACCCCACATGCTCAGACCAAGCAACTATGGTCTCTGCTATACGTGAGGCAGCTGCTACGATTCGGGATGTCCGAGTATTTATTCTTACGGATTGTGTTGCCAGAGATACGTCAGAAATCCATGAGAACTTTGGGAATCGCCAAGCTCGTTGTCTCATCTGGGATGCAACGCGCCTGTTGCGTATACGTAATTCCGGTCGAGCCTATGAAGCGATAGAAATAAATCTACAAGAACATGAAGTGCAGGGCCTTCAGTATCTTGCCATGCCGGAAAATGGCAGCAGCTACCGAACTTACTTGGCTCTCTTACCAGGGGAGCTATTGTCTCGCTTATACGACGAGTATGGGGCTCGCCTGTTGCAGTTAAACGTACGGTCTTATCTGCAAGCCCGAGGTAAAGTCAACAAGGGTATACGACACACGATCATCAATGAACCCGGCCGTTTTCTGGCTTACAACAATGGTATAACTGCAACGGTTGAGTCGCTTCGGACCGGAATCAACGACGAAGGAGGGGAAGTCATCACTCACCTAACTGGATTTCAGGTGGTAAACGGCGGTCAGACCGTAGCGTCAATTCATAGCGCACGTAAGAAGGACAATGCCTGCCTCCAAGATATTCTCGTTCAAGCCAAGATCTCCCAGGTAGATGATGCAATCATGGAAGAGCTTGTACCACGAATATCAAGGTATGCGAATACTCAAAATCGAATCAATGAGGCTGACTTCTCTTCGAATGATCCATTCCACGTTAGAATTGAAGAGCTTTCTGAAAGATACTGGACACCGGGTGAAAGGTCTCGGTGGTTCTACGAACGCGCCCGAGGACAATACCAAGTTGCGAAAGCACGGCAAGGTACAACTCCAGCAAAAGCCAAAACGTTTGGAAAGGAGATGCCTACGTCGCAGAAGTTTAGCAAGACTGACCTTGCGAAGTACTTGAACAGTTGGGCTCAACAACCAGACATAGTAAGTAAGGGTGCACAAAAGAACTTCACGGCATTTATGGACGCGATCAACCAGCCTGAACCACCTACTCAAGATGAGAGGTGGTACAAGGACATGATTGCCCAGGCTATTATCTTCAAGAAGGCAGAATCAATCGCGAGGAAGCTGAAGCTTCCTGCTTATCGTGCGAATGCAATCACGTATACAGTCGCCCTGCTTTCTTATCGCACCCAGCGACGTATTGATCTCAATACCATTTGGGAGAATCAATCTGTATCGGATGCTATGGAGCGGACTATAGAAACATGGATGTCTAAAGTACATCAGGAACTTGTTGACTCGGCCAAAGGACGTAATGTAACAGAGTGGTGTAAGAAAGCAGATTGCTGGCGTCACATTCAAACAATCGACCTGGAATTGCCTGAGGAACTCGAATCAGAACTCGCGGAAGGCCAGCCACTACCAAATGTCGGTCGTGACGCGAAGGTTAAGAAGCTCATACTTACTCCGGAGGACCGGGAGAACATCGCCCGAGTTATGCTGATTCCAGATGAAGTGTGGCTTGATATTCATAAGTGGGGAAGGCGTGGCAACAACCTCGAAGAGTGGCAATACGGAATCGCTCACACGCTTGTCGAGTACGCTGCTGGTGAGTGGGCAAAAGTGCCTTCCAGAAAACAAGCTAAGCACGCCGTTGACATCATTGAGAAGGCTCGGGGAAACGTACCTTCTCTTGATTCTCTTGAGAGAGGTGCGAAGCAAGCAGTCTAGCGCTGTGATTCGCCTGTTGACAAGATCTTGGATATACGATTCGTCAGCGACTCCGGGTTCCGCGTTTCGCATTCCCAGACCACATTGACCTTCCAGCCAAGTCTGTTTAATCGTCGCCGACTTCGTCTGTCTCGGGAAACGTTGTCATCGAATTTCTGACTCCAAAACGCCTTTCTAGTCTTTGGAGTGTACGCATATTTGCACCCGCGGTGCCTATGCCAGAAGCAACCATGAACGAATATTACGATACCGTATTTTGGTAAGACGATATCCGGTGAACCAGGTAGGTCTTTTCTGTGCAAGCGGAATCTCGCACCGAGTCGGTGAATGATTGAGCGTACCACTAGCTCCGGTTTAGTATCACGGCTCCTTATCTGAGCCATATTCCAACTGCGGTGACTCGGTGAGATGATGTCCATGTTTCAGGAAACAAGTGCGCGCACAATTCCCTTCATTACTGGAGGAGATACAGCGTTGCCAATGAGCTTAATATGTTCCCTGCGAGTCATCGGCGGCCATTTGTATCGCTTAGGAAAACCCATTGCGGCTGCCAATTCAGGAGGTTGCAGCATCCTCATGTTGTGTCCTTTACCGTTCGGCACTACGAGTGCGAACCTGTCCAGGGTGGTAATCGTTCGCAAGGGTCGATCTACGGTCTGCCAACCTCCAGCCGCATCACTGCCATAATAGACAAGAAGAAAAGGCTCATCAGAGCCGACTGCTGCAATCGCTCTTTCAGCTCGTTCAATCGTCGGCTTCGCACGTGTCGCAACGTCCAGTGGCCGTAGTTCGTAGTTGTACCCATTTCTTCCCGCTTGCTGCGAAATAACGCTGCTAACAGGAACTAGTTTCCTCTTTTTTGTTCTCGGCACTAAAGGCTCACGTTCAGAATCAGCCACAATGTAGAGACGTCGTCGGCTCTGAGGAACGCCGAACTGCTCGGCATTCAGCTTGAGTTCTCGCGTGTAATAACCCAGTGCTTGCAACCGGCTCAACCACTCTTGATAGGCGTCCCAACGCTGCATGGATACTACGTTCTCAACTACAACCCATCGGGGTTTCCATGCTTTCGCAAAACGAAATATTTCAAACGCAGTGCGACGACTTTCTTCGTCTCGCGTGCGGCTCCCCTTTGCAACACTATGGTTAGTGCACTCCGGAGATGCCAGGAGTAGCTCAACAGGGCCGACCTCTCGAGCTACACGGCGAGCCGTGAGGTGTCGACTCAATCGCTGCGGATATACCCTCGCTTTCGGATAATTCAATTGGAAGGTCTCAGCGGCCCTGTCCCACAGATCCACACCACCAACTATCTGAATTCCAGCTTGCTGCGCGCCGCAGGAGCTTCCTCCCGCTCCACAGAAAAGATCAAATGCTCGGATAGGTTGTGTTGACATTCATTGCCTCCGTTCAACAGAACAGCATACCATAGCCCCTCAGCACTCGGCCAGGTCCGCCTGAAAGATACCACGGACTCCGGGAGCTAAGGCTTAAATGAGTAATTGACTAGCTGGCAGAAGAGGCGTGCGCGATGGCATCCGCCACCGCTGACGTCCCGTTTTCCACAGTCTCCGGTCGCTACGGGACTTTGTGAGTCCCTTCGCTCACTCCGCCTATGGATGACAGGACTGTTGGTTATGCCGCATGAGCGGCATGCGTTTGTCTACAGGCATAGACAAGATGCGTCGCGGGATTCGAGACGATGGGGAGTGTACTACCCCGGCCTCGCTTCGATGAGAATATCGCCGAAGTCAAACTCCGGTGCACACTTCATGCAGATGGTGAAGAGTTCCGGCCTTTCCGCCATATAGACCTTCAGTGGATAGCTTGGTGAGAAGTAGTTGATAAGGACCTGGCAGGCCATCATGTGGTCTGAGTCCAAAATAGCTTCACGGCACTTGTCACAGCGATACTCTGAGAGAGTATGGGCCAACTTGTTCGCCAAGCCATTCGGAGTGACTGAGTCTGTTTTGATTCGCGGCCAGCATTCGGCACAGTAGGCTGAGTAAAATAGCACGCCCGCACCTGGAACGCCTTGTGGCACAACGTCCAGCAGCATCTGCTCGACGATTATGGTGTAGACGATTTCGTCTGAAGAAAAAGGCTTGTGACAACGGCAGCATTCGCACGGGACAGGGGCATTGGAAATCAGAGATTCATCCTTGGGCACGACTGATTTGGACCAACTGACCTTCTGTTCGCATGGCGAGCAGAGCTTTGCTTTCTGAATAACGTCAGCAATGGCAAGTTCACCGGGTCTCTCAGCTACTTGCCTCACGAGTTCGAACGCGAATACTTCGTCAGGAGCTTCGACGTACGCAAGACAGTTATTGCAAGTAGGCAGCAAGCTGAGGTTGCGTTTCTCAATTCCGGGAACGTATGCGTCATCTAGGCAATAACGCGAGATGCAGCGGCTACATAAAAGAACCGTGTGCAGTATTTCAGTCAGCTCCAACGCGGCCACAAGAATGACACGGTTCTTCGAGACAACGACACCGGAGAAAGCCTCGCCTTTGAGCCCAGTGCCGCACGAGTCACACGCTAACATCGGCGAACCCAATAGCTCTGACATCGTTTTCAGTCTATCGAGCTCCGTTGAGTAAAAGAACTTGTAGAAGGCTTTGTCATCAGGTGCGGTTGTACCATCCGGTATGTTGCGAGTCTCAAAATGTGCCAACAAGGTAGACCCTTGTTCCACTCGGAGTCGATGGAACGCAAGGACTTCTTTCAATTCGTCTTTAGTACTCTTGCCCGGTAGTTCTCCCGTCTCTGAATAGTAAGCTAAGTCCTGCTTGTGTTTTGCGACTGCGTTTTTCAAGAATCGCAATAGAATGCGAGCGTGAGCAACGTTCCTGTTGAGCTGCTCCGCAAATGCAATGAAGTCAGATTCTGAGGAATCCTTCATGTGTGCTCGACGAGTAGGAAAATGCCAAGTGTGCCGACGCCACTGCAGCTTGCTCAATCGCTGCGTGGTCTAGCACTGCAGAGTGAATTGTAGCGTGTTCGACGAGGGGCCGCCTATCGTGACTCTCCTGCCCTCCCGGCTCAATCGGGCTCGAATTACTTGATTGCAACGCTGACGGCCACGCTTACTTTTCTTCTCCAGCAACTTCCTGCCACCCTCTACGCCTTCTCCTGATCTCAGCTAGTCTTCCAACCCTACTTTTTGGACTGATTCATATCGCTCCCCCAGTCAGTTCCACCTAGCCAGCAAGAAGGTAGCTCTCAGCGGTCCTGGTGAGTACCTTCCTCTTGTGTTGGCGTGATAAACGTCGAACTGGCTGGTGATGGAAAAAGATGTGCCTAGCTGGTCACCGCAGGAAAACAATGTTCGCTCTTGGGTAGACGAGCGAGACTAGCTTCGGTGCCCTGATGGCCCGGTGGAGAAAAGGTCTTACGAACGCATTCTATTCAGTATAATCGTTGACAAATATAGGTCACATGCCCTATACTTTATAGCATAGACAATTTCGATGGATCGAGCAGACTTGAATTGCAAGAAGGCAAATGGTTATGAAGATGTTTCGTAGCAACCCCAATCAATTGCAGGTGACTGCAAAACAATGGGCAAGGGACGTGAGGTTCTGCATCGTGTGGTGCCTGGCCAATCGTTCCCCGGCAAAGCGACACTACTGGGTATGCCAAGCGAGGTTGTATTATGACTGGATACGCCAAGGGGAACTGGGCAACGGAGTAGATTGGCGTTGTGCAGAATCCAGAGAAAAAGCTGCTGCCAACCTTCTATCCTGTGCAATCGATGGAGACATCTATTCGTGGCTCATGTTTTACATCCCCTTTATCGGCTGTCGCATCAGTGACTCGCTGGACTATGGCGACTTCGACAGAATCGCGATCGATATAGTCGGTCGCTACCGCGAAGACGAATTGTAGACCCTTGTGGAACTTCATGGAGGAAGATGGAACAGAGTGAAAACCGTTACCAAGGAATGACCAACTACGAAACCTGGGCCGTCACCGTATGGCTCAATCGAGAACTGGATTTCAATCACTACTGGCGGGCCATGGCCGAGGAGGCTTGTCGGGAGGAAACGAGAGCTAGACGCGTAGGCAGGACGTGTCGCATTCAAGGCGACACAGCTTGTGGATTCCTAGCCAGCCAACTGCGGGAGGAGTTTTCTGAACAGATGATTGGTTGTGACCGCACATCTCTCGCTTCAGAACTATTGCTCGCCTCTTTTCGTAGAGTGAACTGGTGGGAAGTAGCAGCATGGCTCATCACGCCTGACGAGTGAGAAAAGTGACGACCAACATCGACACCGGCGGCAGGGGCGAAAGCCTTGCCGCCATTTTACGGACGGCGGCAGAGAAAAGCGGTCTGAGCGTCTATCGCATTGCTAAGGACTCCGGCGTCGACCAGTCGACACTCAACAAGTTCCTCAATGGCGACCGCGACAACCTCACCCTGGAGGTCGCCGACCGGTTGTTTCGTTTCTTTGATTTGAAGGTCGTGTCCTCCAAGACAAAACGCCGTCGACCAGAATAGACGCAGCAGCCATGTCTTTGCTGAAGCGTGTTGTGGAAAAAGTTTGTCGAGAATTTGTTCCAGTTGGGAATGCAGACGCTAGATGCCATGGGGTGACAAGAGCTGTCACTCGAAGTTGTGGAGCGACTGCCTTGCTTCTGCCACCTTCCATTGCCCTAAATCGATGTCGCGACTCTCTCTTTTGCGTCTTCTACAATCTTAGTGGAACTCAAAAGAGAGGAGTCGTTATGAGTGAACCAAACAGCGATGGCGTAAGGGTCGTTGGAAAGCTCGAATCCCACGTCTGCCAGTTGAGCAAAGTGCTCGGCGAACCCCAGGTCTTGAGAATAGATGGCTACTACCGGACGGCCTGGACATTCCGTTACCCGAATGACGAGTACGTGTGGATACTGTCGCATCTCTCGACGGAGCCAATCTGCCGAGATGGCAACTGCCTGCAACACGAGCCGGTGGTCTGGAACATCTACGGCGAGACGGACGAACTCGCACTGCTCTACGACATGGCCGCGTACGTGTTCGATAGCCTCCACTTCTTCTGCGACGAAGGAGAGTAGGCCCTGTACTGGGGCTAGGCTGCCTGCAAGTGCCGCTGCTGCTCCATCTGCACGGCTCGCCAGGCGATACGCCGCAAGTCGCTATCGCCGTGGTGAGCCAGTGCACCTCTCTCTAATCTCTCAATCCGACCATCTCTCTCTTCGATTTCTGTTTTGGGATTTATGTTTCTTAGAGTTGACGTTTTCTGAGGAGGGGAGTTGACCGAATCTGCCAAACGTGTTGACGTTTTCTTGGGTCGAGGTTTCGCATGCTTATATCTGCGACGTGGAGTCTGCCCACGACGCACGAGCGAGAGCGACTCTCCATCAATGAAGAGGCTCCCATAAACGTTCTCGTTCTGCTTGTGTACCGGCAACTTATTGATGAACCCCCGTTCCATCAGCCGCACGATAACCCGCGACTGCGTTTCCCGACGGACGCCCGTCCAAGCCTCGAACTCCGCGTACCGAAAGCGAGCATAATGCTCATCGGCTTTGAGCCGCTGCAGTGGCCTACGTTGCGGCACACGTCGCAGGAAGTACGCGAAGCACATCAGGGCTTCGACCGTTGTGGCTCCTCCGCGAGCCACGTGACACAGCACCCGGCGAGCGACCGGCTTCAACTCGGTTTTGTGACCGTCTCCTTGCTCGAACGTGCTTTGCAGACCGGGGAGGTGTTTGTCCAGCTTCGCGGCCGCAGCAGCGATAGCGGCGTGGGACAGGCGGCGGTTGCCCTTCTGGTGCGACCGACAATTGATGACGCGATACAGGGTCACCAGGCTGTCGCTGTGTAGGGCCTGGTGCTCCCACCGACCGGCAAAGACCCGCACCTCGTTGCGACGGAAAACACCCCTTCGGTATCCTTCCAGCAGGCCCTGCAGTTGAGCGGCCGCGACACGGGCGTAGCCCCCCTGGTATTGCTGATAGCGAACGCTATTCCGATTTCTTCTGCGTGCTTTTGGCATGACGATTCCTCCATGATGAGAGGCGAACTGCTCGCCCGCTCATGGCACAGACCACGCCGGTGCGACCGGAGTCGATTGAGCGTTGACTTCACTTGGAGGATGCTGCTAGTGTCGGATTGAGGGTCCGGAACCGCAGGTTCCATTGCAAGCAAGCGTCGGTGTGAGCTGGGCCATGTGGTGGGCAGCGTTCGCCGTTAGTCCATAGGTTGCTCCTTCTCTATTGATGGCCGCAGGCCACCAGCGATTCAATCTTGAGAGCAACCGTAGCAGGGATACGGGTTGGTTGTCACCAACTCAATTGATGCGACGAGGCGGAGCGAAGCTCTGCGGAGAAGCTTCTGCAATCGCTCCAACGGCCAGTTCGACCAAGGTGCTTGTATCACTTCATGGCACAACTCTAAAAAAAGTTGAAAAATATTTTCGAGCCAAATGACTTGCCAGTGGCGACGATTTTCCAGGCAGATGGTCCTCACTACGTGAGTCAAAATTTGTTTGCGGAGCTTCGCTCTGCCGACACTTAATGTCACTTCGTGGCATCTGATTTCTGGCGGTGACACGAGGTGTCATCGCCGCTCGCCTTCGGCTCGCATCCCAAGCGTCAATCACTGCTTCGCTTTGCTCCGCATTGATTGTTACCACACCTGATGCACCTCAGGTGCGACCTCTGGTCAACTCGTTCTTGCTAAGCCCCACGCACGCTTAGGGAATCGAATAAACTAGAAGTAGAAGAAGGTTGAAGCTATTCGCTTAAGTACAACAGCGGCAACAAGATACCGAGTATACCATGGACTCCGCCAAAGTCAGTTTTTCTATCAACGAGAAAGAAGGCCTCGACGACCTGAGACGTCGGCAAAGGGAGGCTGGTGCAACGTCGCTTGGCCTCTACGTGAAGCAACTTGTCACCGAGCATTTGGCTCGCAACGACGAGCAGAAGCTTGACCAGCTCAGCGATTCGGTCGAGCACAACACCGAGGTCCTATTGGAACTCGCGAGGCTGCTAACCGGAACGATTCAGAGGCTCGATGAGCCGAAGAGTGCCAACATTGAAGACGGCTTCTCCCAATTGAGGTCAGACCTTAGTTTCATCTTCGCCAGTATGCTCCAGGCTTCACGACCGCTCAGTGCAGAGCAGGCCGATACCATCGTTACCGAACTGCTCCAGGGAGACCGCTGACCCACTACGAGGAGGAATTAGAGAAGAATGCTTTCCATCAAGGCCATTAGAAACGCCGAGTATTACCTGGCACTCCATGCCGAGGATTACTATTTCAATGGGGGCGAGCCTGTGGGTCGGTGGATTGGAGCCGGGGCTCGCCATTTGGGCCTCGTTGGCAAAGTCGAGCCCGACCAGCTTCGAAAGGCTATCGAAGGCTACGCCCCCGATGGCAGGAAGCTGGTGCAGAACGCCGGTGCCTGGGACCGACAGGGGGGCTGGGACCTAACGTTCTCTGCCCCGAAAACAGTCTCCGTGCTCTGGGCCAATAGTCCCGAGCACGTTCAGAGAAAAATCCAAGAACTTCACTTTCTGGCGATTCAGGCAGCTCTCGACTATTTGGAACGGCACGTTGCCCATACGCGTGTCGGAGCGGGCGGCGTTACTCGCGTACCTGCCGATATGGTAGCGAGCTGTTTTGAGCATGGCACCAGCCGGTCACACGACCCGCAAGTACACTCACACCTTGTGGTCATCAATGTTGGTGTCACCGCCGGTGGCTCGACGGGAGCCCTGCACAGCAAAGACCTCTACCGAGCCAAGATGAGGGCGGGGGCAATTTACCGCATGCAGCTTGCCCATGGGCTTCGCACGGAACTGGGCCTGTCGCTCCGTCAGGAACGAAGCTGGTTCGAGGTCGAGGGTGTTCCACAAGAATTAACCGAAACCCTTTCCAAGCGTCGCAAGCAAGTTGTTGAACGGCTTGGCGAGATGGGCTACGAGACCGCAGCGGCGGCGGCGATTGCCACACTCCGCACTCGCGGAAAGAAAGTGGTCGCTCCTCCGAGACAAGAACTCTTCGCCATGTGGCGTGAGGAGTGTCTGGAGCATGGATTCTCCCAGGCGGATGCCGTGGCTCTGATTGGACAACCAGCCGCCCAACCCGATTATCGCGAACTGGCCCGCTCGGCACTTGCCCAAGCGATAAAAACACTGGAACAGAAACACTCCTATTTCAGCGACAAAGAACTCTTTCTCGAATCCATCTATGCCGTCCAGGCGATTGGAGCTGACGCGACGAAGTTCTTGCGTGCCCTGGAGCTAGAAAAGGCTTTCTCGCGGAGTCTGATTACACTTGGTATGCGTGACGACCAGGTGTTCTACACCACCCCACGGAATGCGGCTATCGAACGTCGTGTCCTCGATTCGGCGGAGCGACTCTCTAGGCGTTCCACTGCTTCACTGCCCGTCGCGTCCCTTGACCGACTGCTCAAACGACCGCTGCGTGTGCCGGGTGACACTGGTCGAACTATCACCCTGCGAACCGAACAGGCAAACGCCGTTCGTTACCTCGCTTCGGGAGAATCGGCTCTGCGAGTGGTATCCGGGCTGGCGGGCACCGGGAAGACCGCCATGCTGCTCGCAGCCCGCGAGGCATTCGAAAAGCACGGCTACATAGTGATTGGCGTTACGCCAACTCACCGGGCTCGTCAGGAGTTGAGCAAAGGGGCCGGTATCGACACAGACACCATCGCCATGCGGCTGAGGCAGTTCGAATCTGCCGAGAAGATTCCGCAGAGGAAAACCACACTCACACGACGCAAGAAGCGAGACCGTAAAGGAAAGGGACGTCCGTCGCATCTGCGTAAGCTGGCCAAACCGGTTTACCTCGACAACAAGTCGGTAGTCGTTCTCGACGAGGCGAGTATGGTCGACAGCCTGACTTTCAGCAAGCTGCTTCCTCACATTGAGCGAAGCGGGACACGTCTCCTGGTGGTTGGCGATGAGCGGCAACTGCCGCCCATCGGTCCTGGTGGCTTCTTCGACAAGCTCGTCGCCCAGCCCGACATTGGACGTCTCGCTTACATCACTCGCCAAAATGAGGAGCTTGACCGGGAACTGGTGTTTCAGCTCTCCCAGGGAATCCCATACGACTTCCTCAGGCAACACGCACTCAACGGCTCGCTCAGCCTGCATGAGTACCGTTCTGAAGCCGACCGCAAGCTCATCCATGACTGGCGAACGCGGGGCGGCGTAGACGAGCCGCACCGTCACATCATTGCGGCCGCAACCAACGCACAGGTCGACCGCTTCAATGACCTGGCTCAGCAGCAACGTCTGGCCGCTGGCCAGCTGGATGCGAATCGGTCCCTCCAAGTTGGAGAAGAGCGTCTCTATCTCGGCGACCGAGTGACGTTTCAGAGGAACGACCGCAATCTGCAAATCTACAACGGCGACCTCGGCACTGTCGTTGCCATTCGTGACCTTGGTTTCTCGCAGGCAATCGCGGTAAGACTCGACGGCGTAGAACCGACGCTCACCCAAAAAATGAAACAGAAGCTCTGGCACGACGCGGAGCAGTTCTGGAAAGCCTCGCAGAAGCAACGCACGGAAGCATATGTTGACCAGGAGACACGGCTGCGTGTTATCCCGGTCCGTTCCTTGTGGGCGGACACCTATCAAGACATTCGACGAGCCTACGCCTTCACAACGCACAAGCTGCAAGGGGCTTCGGTCGACCATGTCTATGTCTCACTTGGCGAAGGGATGACCGACCGCGAATTGACTTACGTCCAGGGTTCACGACATCGCGAATCGCTCAAGCTATACGCGACTCGTGAAGCAGCGGGCGAGGTGCTCTCCCACTTGGCGGAACACCCGTTGACTTCCACCGAAATGGAGAAAAAGCAGCCGCTCGATTCTCCGCTGGCGGAACTCATGGAGAAGAGCCGCAAGCGTGAGATGGCCACCGAACTGCACATCGAGTTGCAGCAACCCCATCAGCCACAGGCCAATGAAATATCCCACTGAACACTAGAAGAGGAGCCGCTGAAAAGCGGATACGAACATGCAGCAAATCATCGGTGAGGCTCGCGACCAGAGCCGCAACGAACTGGTCGACTTGTCGAAGCTCATCGCGTGGCCTTGCCTGGCCGCGTTAGTGACCTTCATCGTGTGCTGGCTTTTGCCAGCCATCAACTGGGATGCCGTCTGGGCCATCTCACTCTGCGTTGGCAC
The DNA here is from genome assembly GCA_965228965.1 of Bythopirellula sp. GTDB lineage: Bacteria > Planctomycetota > Planctomycetia > Pirellulales > Lacipirellulaceae > Bythopirellula. Next base: position 553,474 of record OZ245849.1, on the reverse strand, counting down.
ATTGACCTATTGCGTTCTTATGTTGTCTCAGGCTACGGGTCGATTCTCGAAGGATATGCGGTACCTGCTCAACTTGTTCTCACTCGTTGGTGCGTTCGCTTGGTGCATCCTAGCGGGATTCGCATTGGCGGATGCTACTGAACTCAGTGTCTTCAAGCTGCTCGGTTTTATCGTGCCGCTCCTGTTGGTGGGTTTTTGTTCGAGAGACGTCCCGGTCGAAGATGAAGGCGAGGAAGAGTTCCGCATCAAAGGAGATGTCGTGGAGGTGCAGGAGGACCTCCAGGCTTTTTTTTCACGAGGCGAGTTCGCACGACTCGAAGCCGCGATTCCGCACATTGAGTTTGCTGGACTCAAGTTTCCAACCGAAAGCAGTCGCAAACAGAACTTCCTCGTCGTAGGTTCCATCGGCACCGGCAAATCAATCATCCTCAAGCAGATGATGCAGTCGGTCTTGCCCGCGATTGGTGGCGACTGCCCATTGCGTGCTGTCGTTTATGACGCCAAGAACGAGCTCATGCCGTTCTTGACGACAGCCATTTCCACAGGCTCCCCCATCTATTCGATGAACCCCAACTTCCAAGGGGCCTTCTGTTGGGATATCGCCAAAGATTGCCGAACGGTCAATGATACGATTGAGATGTCCATCGCACTTGTGCCCCGTCGACCTGGGGCCAAAGCCGGGAGCTTCTTCACCGACATAAGCCGTCAGTTCTCCAGTGTTACGATGCTCTCCTTGAAAGACTGCCGGGGTGACGACTGGGACCTGCTCGACCTCATCGACACACTTCTGGATAAGCAGGCCCGCAATCAAATCTTGAATGCATCGCCTGAAGGCAGGCGACTGCTCGGCAACCTAGGTAGTAGCGACACCGAGGCGAATGTTCTCTCGACGCTTGAATCGCACTTCGGCGGCATGAGGCCCTTCGCGATGGCAATGCGTAACCACGCCTTGGAAGGCCGCAAGTTGAGCATCAATGATTGGGTTACTTCCAAATCGGTGCTCGTCCTTGGAGGCCGGACGAAGGTGGAGAGCCCGCTTGCGGCCATCAACAGGGCCATTATCGAACGCATCAAGGACGCCCTTCTTGATGTCAATCGAAACCCGACCTCGAAAGAGAACCGTACCTTCTTATTCCTCGACGAGTACGCCGACTTCGGTCGGTTGGACGCGATGGCCGAACTATTGCGACTCGGTCGTGACTTTGGCGTTTGTACGACGCTTGTGTTCCAGAGCATCTCCGAGCTTGATAATGCCTACGAAGGGAACAGCTGGGAAGGGTTACTGAGCCATGTCTGCAACCGGGTGTTTTTGCGAATAAACGACCCGAAAACCGCCGAGTGGGCTTCAAAACTCCTCGGCAATCACGAGGTGGAGCCAGGTAAGACGGTGACCATGCACAAAGAGGGAGAGAGTGAGACAGAAACCATTGGGGGGCCAAAAACCTACCAGCCGATTATTCACCCAGACTCGCTCATGAGCCTTGATGTGGTCGAAAAGCGAGGCGTGGGCGGCTTCGTCACGACTCCATTATCGAAGCGAGTGGCAAAGTTCCTGCTGCCGCGGAAAGACATCTTCCGGACTCCCTCGATGAATGCCCGCCGGAATGGCAGCGGTGCGTTATCGACCAAGGTTCGAGGTATACCGAGGCACAGCCCCAGGAACGTTCCCAGGATACACCTATCAGCGACGATGAGTTTGAGGCGTACCGGGAATCATTGCGTCGGATGCGGCGGCGTTGGCGAGACGCTAGCTAAGACTTCTTGTCGGGAGAGATTGCCGCCAAGGTTACTATGAGCAGAACAAACGACAACAGCATCAGTTTGTGCGGATGGAACGAACTGCCATCAAAACTCTTCTCGGGCTGCCCGAGGGCACAGTGCTCTCGGGCACGCTCTACTATCTCTCCGAGATGAATCTCCCAGCGTTCCTCATAGGTACCCTCGACACTGCTCACGTGCTTCATTGCATTATTCAGTTCTATCTCCAACAGCTTACGCTTGTCGGGGTCTGGCTGCAGCCATTCGCTCTTATCCAGAAGTTGCTGGATTCTCTCTCCTGCCAACTTGGGGTCGCCGTAGGCATCCCAGTCAATCAACTCGTCTAGCAGTTCGACCCGACCCGCAACTGCCTCATCCTGGTCTACTGGATCAGGCCACATCCAGTCGTGTATCGAGACGGATGCAAACCCGAGCACTCCCAATAAAGTCGCAATGGTCGCCAGCCTGGCGATTCTCTCTGGCAGCACGCTCAGCCATCCCTTGTACGTTCCCTCGGATAGCTTGGCCGAGTATTTGCCCAACGACGTGAGAAAGACCCACCACAATCCGATGATAAGAATCCACCCCAGCCAAGTATCCATCCAGAAGGACGGGTCGCTCATCGCTCGTAGCGAACCGAGTACCACCGTGTCCCAGAAGTTGGTGAACAGCGAAAGAAAACCACCAATGCCCTCCTTACGCCAAACGCCTACCGCCCATACACCGACCGCCAACAACACCAGCACACCACACCCTACGGAGGCGTCCTGCTGACTCTTGTCGATATCGTTCGGTTTGTTGTCTGGTTCGGACACGGTCGAGACCTCGCTTCCGGTCATTGCTGGCGACGATTATACCAGAACTCTTCAGCAGCTTGTGCCCCTATCAATTCCCGCTGAAAATGGCTTTGAAAAATGGACCGACGCTTTCGCGTCGGTCCGCACAACCTTCAGGCGGACGCTATGGGAGGCGTCGCCAAACCGATTAAAACCACGGGTAAACCCGATTCGTTGGCCGCGTACTCGACCCTGAGTGAATAGAACCCTTCCTCCTCTTCGTCAGTCGGCAGGAAAGCCCGGAAGGTGTACGACTGACGTCCCGTGCTGCGAGCCAGGTGCAAGGCGTAGCTCGCCATCCACAACACTTCTCTGCCCCGGCCCCGTGTCGTCTGCCAGCGTTTTGCCCAGGGAGAAATACTCACTAGCAGCTTCCATAGTTCGGAAGTGAACATCGCCTGCACCCGGCCCGGCTCACCACCTAACGCCATCTCCGGCTGCACCCAGCTGGTGACATCGACCAGCTCACCTTGTTCCGCCAGTTCGCGGTAGGCGTCGATGAGTATCGGGCGGGTGAATGCTTCGTGGTTGAGATCGATGGGGCTTTCTGACTTCGGCGAGAGTTTCATGTTGGTGTTCCTCCGTAGTGTGTCGGCTCCCCGCCTGAAGGCGACCCGCCATGGGCCGTCGAGCGAGGAGGGTTGGTGTTCGCCCCCGGCTCACACCAACCCTTGCACGCACGGCGGGGTTCTGCGGGCTTGCCTGCTGGCAGGTGACGACCCCTCGGAGGCTCGCGACCAACAAAGGCGGCGGCGGAAGCGACCGCAGCGATGCTCCCGGCAAGCTCGTTCCGGTTGCTTCGCCGTCCGCTCACTCGCCGGGGCGGGAGGCCTGCGGCCCGCTGGGCGACCCCGACGAGCGAACGGCCGACGAAGGCGAATAGCCTCCTTTGGCGAACGTTATGCAACAGCCTGCGACTGGTCGGCATAACCTTGGCAAACAATACCCGCAGGCCGTGACTGCTCGCTGGCGTCGCGGCCGCTCTTTCTCAATGTCGGTTCGGGCAGAAGCGTGCCCCGGACCTGGCTCGGCGTCGCACGGCTCGCGACTCGCAGCGAGGTTCGGCGGCGTACACCTACCTCGCACAAAGGTTTTTTACTCTCGTACCTGAGTGCTCACTCTTTCCCTTCAACATCCCAAAAGGAGGTTCTCCATGACCAACTTGATGGCGGCGAGCACGGAACTCTTCCGACGCTCGCCCGACGAACGTTTTGACTCGCTCGATTCACTCTCCGATTACGTGGAGCGTCAGCGGAGCATTTCGCGGGAACACTGGCAGCAGCACGTCGAGCCGGAAGCCATCGACGGCGAAACCCTCGGGCTTCGCCTCGAAGACGGCTCGGTGCAGTACCTCAACGACTGGAGCTTTGGACAGCTCTGTCGGTACTGCCGCGTTCCCAAGGAAACGGTCAATCGGCTCTCGCCCGCCACCGCTACCCAGGTGGTTAGCGAGACGCTGCCCCGTGGCGGCCGTAAGCCGCTGCAGGTCTACAGCGTTGGCCACCAGGCTCATTCCATCCACGGCACGAGTTACACCCGGCTCTACAACGCCGAGTTGCTCGACGCCGTGCGGAATGCTGCCGATGGTTTCACCCCGCCGCCGGTCGGCTTCAACGGCGGCACCGGACTCTACTGCGGGGAGCAGGACATGTTCTGCTTCCTGATTGATGAGGACGGCTGGATAGACATCCGGGGCGAACGGTTCGCACCGGGTTTCTTTGTGTGGAACTCGGAAGTCGGCAGGCGTTCGGTTGGACTCACCACGTTCTGGTTCCAGGCAGTCTGCCAGAACCATATCGTCTGGGATACGACCGACGTGGTCGAATTCACCCGCAAGCACACGGCCAACGTCTACGAGTCGTTGGCGGTCGTGCAGCGGATGATTCGCGACCTGGCTGTCCGTCGCTACGAGCGACGCGATAGTTTCGCCAAGCTCATCGGCGATGCGATGGACACCGACGTCGGCGACACGGAGGACGCGACCAAATTGCTCGCTCAACACGGCTTCTCCGGCCAGTTGGCCCTGAAGGCAGTCGAGCTGGCCGAGTCGCGACAGTCGCTCAACGTGTTCGGGCTTGTTGATGCACTGACACGCATCGCGGGCAAGCTGGAGTTCGCCGGGGACCGGACCGAACTCGACACACGTGCGGCGGGGCTGTTGGCCCTGGCCGCTTAGTTGGAATTTTGTTTTGTTTTTCTTGAGTTGATGTTTTATCAGAAAGGAGCCATATCATGGCACAACAACCAGCTTTTGAGATTCGTCTCGGCCGCATCAAGGCGGTCGTGTGGCAGAATGAAACCGACAAAGGGACTCGTCACAACGTCCAGTTCTCCAGGCTCTACAAGGACGGAGAAGAGTGGAAGAGTTCCACGAGTTTCGGGCGAGATGATTTGCCGCTGGTGGCCAAGGTCTGCGACCTGGCCCACTCTCGCCTGTACGGCGAAGCGGCCTAGAGGTTCTTACGGCCTCGAAGGTTCTTGCGAGGTTGTCACGTACGCCGTCGACCTCGCATTCCTGCATCGGACCATGGCAGTAACCATACCTCTCCATAATGCAGTGGGAATATTGACTCCTTACCTAGTCCCAATGTCTTCACGCTCTTCTGCTGCTGTCTTCTAGCTCGACCTTCACCAACCTCGGCGCCGCGACGTATAATCCTCCTACTCGTTCGCAGGTGTTGCCCTGTGTTCCCTCGCGAGGAGGCCGAGAAGCGTGGACTCTTCGTCCTTAAATTCGACCCATCCAGAACCTCCCAGGCCCCCAGGCAATGAAGCTTATAGCACTCGACGTTGAAGGCACTATCTTCAAGACGCGTATTCGACTGCCCGGCACGACCATTGATTCGACAATCTGGCAGTCTCTGGCTGATAGCTTAGGCGATAAGGCCGTCGAAGAGGAGATTGCTACTCATAGCAATTGGTCTGAGGGAAAATACAGGACATACATCGAATGGATGCAGGACACAATCTCGATACATCGTCGTCACGGCCTAACGCAACAGGTGTTCCAGACAGTCATCAATAGTGCTGAATACAACGATGGAGCGACCGATGTGCTACGGTCGCTTGTCGACGCAGGACATACGCTTGTCCTAGTAACAGGTGGATTCAAAGAACTTGCAGCTCGTGCACAGCGAGATACTGGAATCATCCACGCATTCGCAGCGTGTGAATACATGTTCAATCGACAGGGCACTCTTGAAGGATACAATCTTCTACCATGTGACTTTCACGGCAAACTCGATTTCATTTCCTTGATGTTAAAAGAGTGTGGTGCAGAAGGGTCGGACTGGGTCTTTATAGGTGATGGTGCCAATGATGTTCCGATTGCTGAAGCTGCCCCTATTTCCATTGGTTATCGCCCGCACGAGGTACTCAAGCCAGCCGTGACTCACGTCGTGCATAGCTTCGACGAAATTCCCAGCTTACTCCAATTGTAGGAGCCATCGGTTGTGACACATCTTGACTTCCTGGTTGTGGCGGCTTTGACAGACGAAGCACGAGCATTCGAGTCGTACCTAGCGAATAAGCATGACGAAGATACTCTGTCGATTGGCTCTATCGCACGACTTGATGCCGCTGGCGAATATACGGTTGGCCTACTTGACCTCGGTGGAATGGGAACAAACAACGCACAGACTGTTACTCAGGACACTCTTGTTTACTACAAGCCGCGAGGGGTCATCATGATTGGGATTGCTGCGGGGTTTCCCGACGGTCCCGCGAAAGTACAACTAGGTGACCTAATGGTGCCCGAAGGGATAGTTCAATACGAACTAGCGAAAATACGTCCGCCACAACCTGCTGGTCTTCTTGATGCGTTTCTAAGCTACTTTGGCGTAAAGAGCCAATCACACGTAGAGCATCGAGGTATTGCTTGGCGTGTCTCACAGGACTTGTGGCGGCTTGCCAAGAAGCTCTCGACGGAAAGTGAGACCACATGGCTTTCGCGAGTTACGGCTGACCGCCCGCAATCCCGCTCTGCTGAGCCGCAAGTTCACGCAGCAAAGGACTCCGTCATCGGATGTGGAGAGAAGGTCATCGCCGACCAACACTCGGAAGTACGGCAATGGTTACTAAGTGCGTATCCCCGACATATACTCGGACTGGAAATGGAGTCGTTCGGAGTCTTGACGGCCTGCGATTCACAAGGGATTGCTTTTCTAGTTGCAAAAGCATCTGTAGACAATGCGACGGCTACAAAGGATGACCGCTGGCGTGATTATGCCTGTGAGGTGTCGGCGAGTTTTGTTGCGTTACTCATTGCACGTTATCAACGACCAGTTGCCAGCATAGTACGAGATTACATTGCAGGTCGCGCCGAAGTCGTTAAACACATTGAAGCCGACGTTCCTTCGCGTGACTTCGCATACAATGTATCTACTGCAAGCTCGTTTCCCCAGTTGCGGCAGAAGGCATTCAGCAAACATGAAGTACCGATAGCTGCATTATTGCCAAACGATGTGAATCCACTTGTTGCGCTTTATGGGGGAGGAGGCTCAGGCAAGACGACTATATCTAAGCGTACCTTTCTGGCGGCAGCTGGGGACAGCAATCCGGTACTGCTTGACATTAAACGCTATGCAAACTCTGTTGAGGAAGGTGACGCTGAGAGTATTGAAGTGATAGTACAACGGTCTTCAATCCCGCAGTTGACCGCGACTCAGCTTGAGCGTTTGAGTTCCCAAGTGCCTGTATTGCTGATAGTGGATGGCATCAATGAGGCGACTAAGAATGCACGTGCCTATATACAGAAGTATATCCTTAAACTCAGAAACAATCACCAATGCAGGACTCTACTAACCACTCGCATGGCTGCTATGGGATGGCTGCCGACAGAATGCCTCCATGCAACTGTCGAGAAGGTTCCATTAGACACTGCAAAACAATACTTCGACGAAGTTTTTGGTGAGGGATGCTTCTTTGGACTGAGCAACCGCCTGCAATCGATAATGCGAAGGCCCTTCTTCCTCGATTTGGCGATGAAAGCAAATCGGCCGTTTACCGAGTCTAGACTGTGGAGTTCGATATTCGAGGAGTTTTTTCGTGAACACCGCTCCCTGTCTGACGCAGAACTGGATGCCTTAGCAATGTCGACAACCAGGGCCACAGAGAAGTCGGGTGTTCTAGATAAAGACCAGCTTAGGAAGGGAGTAAGCGTCCAGACTTTGCAAAAACTAACTGAGGCGGACGTTCACATCTTTGCTACTTCTGGAGATTTTGAACACGAGCTGTGGAGAAACTACCTTCACTCGAGATCCCTGTCACGAGACGAATCTCTGTGGAATGAAGAAGTATTTGACGCGGTCACATCTATGGCATCGTCTTCAGAGTCACTAGTACTCGCGCTTGAACAGATCGTGGAACCGGCTCATAAGCCAAAGTATATCAAGGCAGTCTATGACTGGAACTACGTGGCCTCCCTAGAGTGTATTGCATTATCAGATGATTCTCAGGAGCTTGAACGACAACTGCCGGATGCCCTACGAACCGCTCTGATTGCCGTTGTCGCGGAGAAGCTATTCGACCCTATTCCACGCACTGCAACTCGCATTAGGGGAGTTCTTCGACAATACAAGTTTGCAGAAGACTATCTCAAGTGTCGCTCTCGCGAAGAGATCGTGAAACTGGTTGACAATGTGTCAGCCGGGTCTGAAGCATGGTACAATGACTGGAAGGCACTGTTCAGAAAAGCGAGCGGGAGTTTATCGAAACCTGAAGTCGAATCAATTTCGTCAGACGATTCGCTAATTGGGTGGACTGCAGCAAACCTTGCACGAAGAACCGCTGTAGACAAGTCCCTCCAAGTGAGACTTCGGGAGTTGTATGAAGATAATCTAGCGTCGGATGGAACACCCAGCGTTAGATGGCGAATAGTGCACGTGCTTGGCAGAATGCCACTTGCAGAAAATATTGATCTCTTGGGAAGGGCATTGACAAGTGATACATATCATTGGGTGGCTTATGGAGCCGCAAGATCTTTGATGGAGGTAGCTGCGAACCAGCCCGACAGTAGAGAGCAGGTATTTGCTATTATTAGGAGTTTCGTCGATTCACCTGAGAGTGGCGGACATGCACGGCACTTAATTCTTGAGGAATTGGTCGAAGCTAGCCAAGTAGATGAAGCCACAACCGACTGGATTGCAGCAGCTTCTCCGATCTTGAATGAGATAGCACAAAGTGAGCATGACGAACTAAGACGACAGCGTCTGAATGACCGCCTGCAGGCACTTGCCTGAAACCGTTTGGAGCCATGATGCCATGCTTCATCCTTTGACATGACGAATGGTAGTACGTTGCTTCTCGTTAGCTCAGAAGACCTTCACAATCTGCCGCCGATACCGAACAACCCTCTTCGCTTCGAGCGGCCTGTGGCCCTGCTGCTTCCGGACCCGATTCACGACCCGGATGATATTGAGCACCTGTTTTCGGACCGGTGCATACGGCTCATAGGGAAAATTGTAGATTGCCGAAGCAAGGCGGTCGGCGTTCGCGTGCCGAGCCAACTCCTCAAAGTACGCCCGCCAATCCAGATAGACCGGACGACTCACCTGCACGCGACTGCGAAGTCGGTGGTCTTGTTGTGTCGACTCGCCTGCCTTCTTCTGCAGATAGTTCCCCTGCTTGCAGCCAACGGAGTAACCGGCGAACTGAATCGCTAGTTGGCGAACGTCGCGGATGCGAACAGCCTCGTCCTGGAAGAATAGATGCTTACCGTGCGTGGCCAGTAAGACAAAAAAGCGTTCGTGCCTGAGGTAGTGCAGACTGGCATGACCTGCTTTCTTGCGGCGGCATCGCGTCGCACGAGATACGTCGATACCGTATTTGTCGATGAGCTTCGCATCGACCGCCTTCGGGTCCTTGTCTGCTGGAATCTGTCCTGTGACGTAGAACCAGTATCCATGCGGAAGGTAGTTGCAGGCGAGCTGCTGAACGAAGCCAATTTCGGAGGTTGCTTCGCATCGATACTTGCTGACTCTCTTGCCCACTGCCCGATGTCCAGAGTGAAAAGATGGGATCAGGTGCAGCCCGCCCCCTGGGTCGACTTACCGCAGCGGACTCCGGATTAAGATGACTCAAGGTGATGTAAGGTTATCCGGAATCCGCCAGCGATGAGCTTCACACTACAATCGCCAGTTGGCTTGTCTCTGCTTCAGTCGAATATTGCTGACAAGAAGTGAGGGCGTATGACGCCCGCCCTCAGGGCTTCCGCTTGAGCGGAAAACCTACGCCACGCTGACTCCGCACTAGGCGAATCAGTCGCGGCAAAGCCTCAAGAGAACCAGGAGAACCTTCAGAAAAACCTTCGGCTACAACCTAGTTGTGAGAAGCGACGCCTAGCGACGCTGCTATCTGTTTTCCAAATAGCACGTCGCCAATTCCATTGGCGTTCCGCTTCTCTGCCATACCCTCCGACAGGGACGTTGCTCCCGCAACGCCCTGCCGGACCGCATCACGTCAAACCAATGAAACGTCCTTAAGCCGAGGCCTCAGGACGTTCGACACTCTCAGTCGAAAAGCCAGTCGGCCCTTTCGTCCTGCTCGTGTGCCCGGCACCATCCGTAAGCACGCAGACGGCGTTGTGACTGCCTTGCCACAATTCCGCCGACCGAACGATTGCTCGCTCGGTCGCTCCTACTCAGGCCACACTCCCCCACTGCGGCGTTTGAAACACCCAGGCGACCAAGCCCAGGCACCGGGAACCAACCCGGCAGCCGCAGCGGTTCCTGCGTTAGCTCGATGCGTCTTTGCCAAGTTCACGTGGCTAGTGGGCTTACTGGCCCACGGTCCGTTGGTCGTATGTCCGGCCTCCCGGCACGGCATACTTTCCGAACGCGACAAGTGCGTCCGATTTCAGACGGCAGAAAACAGAAGCTCCGTCTTACTGACCGACCAACAGAATTCACCGGTGGGCGACTACAACCGTCGCCCACACATTTCGGCATCGTCTCCTTGGCAAGTTACCGACAAGCCCTCGCGGGCCTTTCATGGTTGAGCTTTTCACGTTCGCAGACTTGCTGCGATACCCGGGGGCGGTCGACACCCGGCTCGGCCTGTCACCAGGCACGAGGCTCCCCACGTCGGCCTACGTTGAACGGAGTCGTCAAAGACGACTCGCGAACCCCGTGGGAGGATTTGGTCGCATAGAGTGCGACCTCACCTGCTTCGCATCGAACGACTCTGATTGCATCAAGTGCAAACAGAGTTTGTCCGCATCGCCCGAATTCCTTTCGAGACGAACTATCGAGTCGAACGACGGGATTACTCAGTTGGCAAGCACTACTGCGATACAATGGCAGCAGTGAGCACAATCAACTGGATTACTCCGTCGAGCCCTCGTTGAGCTGGACAAGCCATTCTCATGGCATCCAGCTCGACCGGCACAGCACTTAGCGGGCGGTTAACTCCGCTCCCTTGGTCGGTTGGTGAGACCGACGTAGACGGGTGGGCTGCTCGACTGAGAGCGTCGCTAGTGATGCGTTGGCATCGCGACATGACTACCGGGATTCCTTCCTCAGCAGTCGACCTCTCATCGAGTTATGCCAACCGCTTGCTCCCGCGAGCGGAAAAATCTGAATACGTTTGGCACCAGTCCTCATCGTATGGAAAGAGTAGGCATCTGGAGGAATCGACATGACCCAACCCGTGCAAAGGTTTCGTTACGGCAGCGTATCGGTCGCTGTCTGGTTGAATCAGTCCCGCAGCGGCGTTCACTACAATGTGACGGCGAAGCGTTCGTACAAGAACGCAGAAACTGAAGAGTGGCACGATACGGACTCGTTCTCGGACTCGGACCTGCCTGCACTAGCTAAAGCGGCGTTCGACGCCCATTCCTGGATTCAAGAGCAGAAGCGGCAGGCTACAACGACCATTGTGGGCGAAACGACTGGCGAGGCCGCTGAAAACGCTTAGAAACAGGGGATTTCTGGGTCAAATAGGCGGCCCAAATTATCCTTCCCTTTGTATTCTGAATCCGATAAAATTGGAGTAGCTGGCCTTAAATGGCTCCAGCGGACGTGGTGTGGCAGGCTAGAACAAAATGCTGCACGCCATGTTTCCCACTCCTAATCATTCTGAGCTTTTGTAGTGGTTGCAGCATACTCTGCGACCCGTGCCGGTTTCCGCTTTAGCGGAACCTTCCTACTCGCCTTGGCGAGCTTTTTCCTGGTGCATAACGGCTCCACAGCCATTGTGCCCCCCTTGGTCAGCGGCCCAAGTCGCTGCCCTGCATCGGAATTGCTGGGCTACGCCTCGCTAGGGTCCCTACTTCAGGGACCAATCAGAGTTGCGTAGACTCTGACGTAGTCCGGGAGCAGATGGAAGGAGGCATTCCATTGAGAGGAATTGAGAAAGTCAGCTTACAACGTAGCGATGCCGACGGCATCGTGATATCGGACCCATGTTGTCCACACTGCCACCAAATTGCCGTTGTTGATGTAAAGCAAGTCGCCAAATGGATTGGCAAGTCACCGCGAAACGTTTTCTTGATGGTTAGCAAAGGAGAGTTTCCGCAGCCAATCAAGATTGGCAATGCGACACGTTGGGTTGTATTCGTAGTGAACGAATGGATTCAGCAACAGATGCAGGCCTGTGCCTAGAGTATCCGCTATCCGCGACAGCCGATAGTCAAACCAATCAACTTCAAAACAAGAACAGGCCCGCCGGGACCCCCGGCGGGCCGAGGAGGTGAACCCGAGACTGCTTTCGAGACTCTTGAAAGATTGGCTCGGGTCGTAACGGAGAAATCATATGGCGTCAGTCTTCAAGCTAGGACGCGATAAGAAAAAGAAAAACGCCCCTTGGTACTTTGAATTCAAAGACCACAAGGGACGAAAACGGATGCGTAAAGGCTTCACGGACAAGGGAGCTACCCAGCAACTTGCCACGAAGCTGGAGACCGAAGCGGAGATGCGTCGCAAAGGTCTCATTGATGGCGACCAGGAAGAACGAGCCGAGCGAAAGCGTTCAGACATCAAAGAACATCTTCGAGCGTACCGCACGAGCCTGGAAGCCAAGAAGAATACGGAAAAGCACGTCAAGCTCATCATGGGACGCATCGAGCGAATCGTCGAAGGCTGCGGCTTTGCGACGCTCGGCGACCTAGATGCCACTGAAGTCGAAGATTACTTGACGAAACTCCGCAAGGAAGACGACATTGGCTATCGCACCTACAACCACTACTTGCAGGCGATTGACGGATGGTGCAACTGGATGGTGCAGCGGAAACGCCTGAAGTTTAATCCCGTGGCGGGAATCGCTCGTCTCAATGCCGAACTTGACGTGCGGCATCCTAGGCGAGCACTAACGACCTCCGAATTCGGCCAACTATTGAAGTCTGCTCGCGAAAGCGGCCTTAGCATCCAGTGCTACACTGGCGAGGAGCGAGCAAGAATTTACACGCTCTCCTATATGACCGGCCTCCGTAAGGGAGAGCTTGCCAGCTTGACCCCTAAGAGCTTTGACCTACAAGCCAAGCAGCCGACGGTGACCGTCGAGGCGAAAGCGTCTAAGCACCGGAAGAAGGATGTCCTTCCGGTGCATCCTGACTTGATTCCCATGATTCATGACTGGACGAAAAGTCTGAAACGGTCCGAGCCGCTGTTCCCCAAGCTGGCAAAACGCCGCACTTGGCTGATGGTCAAAAAAGACCTGGAGCGAGTCGATATCGCCTACCGCAACGAGGACGGAATTGCGGACTTCCACGCCGCTGGCAGGCACACGCACATCACCGAACTTCTGCGAAACGGAGCGTCCGTGCCCGAAGCAAAAGAGCTAGCACGGCACAGCGATGTGCGGACCACGATGAAGTACACGCATATCTCGCTAGAGGACCAGGCCAAAGCTCTGCGTGCCCTCCCCGCACCAAGTTGTCAGGATACTGTCAGGAAACCGACCGTCCAAAGCAGTCGTGGCGTGTCGTCATCTGACGCCAAAGGACAGGATGGGGAGCGGGTCGAGGAAGTCAGAAACCCCAGTGAGAAACGGGGTTGTGACGCTGACAGGCATAAAAAACCCCAACCTGACACAGATGGCAAAAAGTGGAGGCGGCGGGAATCGAACCCGCGTCCCGTGGCATCTCCACGTAAGCTTCTACGTGTGTAGTCGGAGGATTTAGTTTCGCCGACGCGCCGCCCTCTCCGGCACGGCTACGCGCAGACTAGCTGGGAACGAATTTAACCGACGGCGTGCTCAGCAATGACCGACGGCGATCCGAATTTGGTGACGGACGTCCGGGCCAGTTCGGCTCCAGCCCTTAGTCCGGGATGCCTATCTCTAGGCAGCCAAAGCATAATTGCCGTTGGCAACTAAAAGTTTGATCAGCTTTTTACGTGGCCCACTGATCAACCACGACACGCCACTCACGCTTCGGCTACCCGGTCGAACCCTGTTCGCCCCCCGAAAACGTCGCGATCTTACATTCTATTCGGCAAGTGGCACCAAGAAAAGGAACCAAACCTCGCGTTTTCTTCTCGACATCATTTGCTTGCAAAAGGTTCGCTCTCCTGGTCGACGGATTCTTGTACTCGCCAACTTGTTAAGGGACGCCCTGAATTTTCACCTACTTTCTGTGTGCGATGAATCTCACCGCCGACGGACAGTGCGTTGGCTACCCGCTCTATTGGCTACCAACTTCAATGCCGTCCAACACTCGTGCGAAATCCACGAACATGATCGTCGTTCCTTCGACTTCGACCACGCCGTCGGCAGACTTCAACCCTGACGATGCTTCGGGGTAGTGTTTCTCGAGTGTCGCCATTGGGATGATCGGTTCCCCACGGTGCGTCTCGACCAGCAGCACGTGACCTCTGGACGGTGGTAGCAGTCTGTCGTAGTCCGTATTGAAAGTACGCCGAACCGACCAGCCTTTGCTGCGCGCCATCTCCGCCAGGACCTTGTAGTAAGGAGCGTTTCCAATGATGTAAACTTGAGGCACCAACGACACGGCACTCTTGGGGTCGACCGGCAACAACGCAGGGTCGAGGCGAGTGAAGTAATCTCGCGTTTGCTCCTTCCATGCCTCCCATTGCAGCGACATGACCATCTCTTTGGGGTCGTCCCCTTTGTGGTAGGCGAATCGATTGCCGGGGAGGATGCGCGCCGCCGGTGAGTAATCGGCGTAGAACTGCCGCGCTCCCGGGTCGAGCAATACCCACTGGCCATTGAGATAGATTTCCAAGAAGACGTGTCCGGACCATGATTTAAAAGCCCTACCCTGCTTGAAATCCCAAATCCACGGCACATCCATCGTTTTGACCCAGATCGTTGGGATTCCCGCCGCCCTAAGCAGGGCACCGCAGACAATCGCCTGGTCGGCGCATCCGCCGTAGCATCGCTCCTTGACGACATTATCAAAATTCCGCCAGTGGTATGCTTGCTCGGCGTCGTAATCCAGGTGCGACTCCATCCACGCCAGGACATTCCGCACGGTCGACCGATCGTCGCGACCTTTGAGGGAACTCGCCATTTCCTGAATCGATGCGAGGTTGCCGAGCGACGCTACCGCTTTGACATAAGTCTCCGGGGCCGCGTAATCGATCCCGTCGCAGGTTGGCGTCGAACCACGCGCAACCGCCTGCAGACTGAGCATCAAGACGAGCATGAAACGCATCCTTCCTATCCTCCGATCATGTACCGTTGGGGTGTTGTGACCAAAAAACACTTTTGCGCCGTTCCTTGGAGTTTTGCAACACGCGAGTGAATCGCGCGCTCGTGTCCGAAAACTCGCGGCGATTATCTTTGTGTTCAACTCGTAAGTCCCTGCCTGCCAATTACTTATAACTTAAGTGGGGGTTTCCGGATCAACAATTATTCGGAATCCCGACCGAAAAAGTGTCCTAAAACCCCAGCTCACTATTTGTCGTAACGCGTTGACAGGCAATGACTTAGTGTGTCGCGACCGCTTATCCACCTATTCCTAAAATTGCCTCCATGAGCAGCCGGTTGTCGCGATTAGCGCAGCAGCCAATCCAGTGCGCGGCGCGGAGATGCAAAGCTTCGGAGCCGCGACCAGCGCCGGCACTTGTTGAATAGACCTAATCTACCAGGTCCGAGACCAGATTTCAGCAATGATTTTTAGGCCACCCTGGCGCATATATCTGAATCGCTGCATTCTGAAAGCTGTGCTGCCTCAGCGTCTTACTCCTGATACCGCGAAAAAAGACATGCAGGTCGATCGCTCGGGCATTCTCACCGACCACATCTCGGACCGCCCATTTGGTCGATCATTCCACCAGAGAAGGTTCACACGAATGGCACTTATGTTTCTCTAACTCCTTTGATCATTTGGAGTTTTAATTCTTGCCTTGGTTTTTTCATGAAGTTGTAGAATCGGATGCGTCGTTTGACTTTTCGCGGTTCGAAGCGGCCTGGTCGGTTACCGACTCGGTGACTGGCAATGCACTCTAACAGACAGCCGTACAGTTCTCGGCGAAGTTGTGAATTTCCGCTGCCTTGCCATTCAATAATGGGCTGAAATGCCTCCAGAGTCTGCATCGTCCCTTTGAAGCTAATCGTGCGCGGTTGGATGTCATGTTCGCTCGCCGCTTGCGCCATGATCGTGCGAATGAGGTTGTACGCCAGCACGTGCGTCCATACTTCTTTGCGAACGAGTTCGGGGGTCTTGCAACGCAAGTCGTGCATCTGCATCGTGGATTTGATCGAACGTAGATCAAGCTCGTTGTGCCATCGCTGGAGATACAAGGAAGAGAGATCTTCTTTGGTCGTTTTCTTGTGATCGAGCAACGTCGTCACCACGATGATACTTCTAGAGCGATATCCTGGTTGCTTGACGCAAATACGTGTTTCCCGAACCATGATCGAGTCCGGGAGTGAGCGATAGGTCTGTTTATCCAGGGATCGAATCGAGGCCGGTTTTTTCCAGCGAACAATGTGATCGCCTTTGCCCAGTCGCTGACCTTTTCGGAAG
This sequence comes from Bythopirellula sp., assembly GCA_965228965.1. Classification (GTDB taxonomy): domain Bacteria; phylum Planctomycetota; class Planctomycetia; order Pirellulales; family Lacipirellulaceae; genus Bythopirellula. The sequence continues at coordinate 536,953 of OZ245849.1, read as the reverse complement.
TCCGCCTGACGATGCGCCTTGTTGAGTCGACTTACCAACTCCAGGCGACGCTCACGGAGCATGACGAGGTTGGTCCAATTGGAAACCAACCGATCGCCTAGCAAGATATCCCCTGGAGAAAGCACGCCCCACAACCGACGCAGCAAACTGACTTCGCCCTCTCCTTTACCCGCATAGCGACTGAAGCCGAGGCTGATGACGGTTCCACAAGAGAGTGAAATGATCGCGCCGATTCTGGCGATCGGAGCTCCCAGACCAGGACGCTGGATGGGGATTTGAGGATAGGCGGCTTGGTTCGCCGGTGTGTCAGGCATCGTGACGGTCGTGCCATCGAACATGTACACACCTCGACCTTTCCAAAGCCATTTGGAATCGGCTTGCGAGTCCAAAGATCGCCCGACATGACAGGCGACTTCTGAAAAGAATTTCTCCGGCAATCGCGTCCTGGCTTGGCAATAAGCGCCTGTGACGGGGGAGCATCCCTGTTCGTCATGAGCAAGTCGATGGGCAATCAAGCGAGCGACTGCGCTGCGGCACGAATGATCCTGGCTAAGAACCTGACTCAGAAAGACCCAGAGCGTTACCAGCGGTGTATAGATGCAATCGTTCCACGTCACCTCGGCGGTCTTCAGTGCTTGCGAGATCGTCTCCAAGGAGAGGATGTCGGAGAAAGGCAACTCCCCTTCTTGCAAAAACTGTCGCTGGAGAAACCGGACTTGTCCACGAATTCGAGCCGAGTTAGAACGGACCATCGTAAGGCCTCCTTGTTGCAGATGGGTTGGTTGACACAACCATCAAAACAAGCGAGGCCTCTTCTAACCACACCAATCCAAGCAACTGCCGTGAAAGCAATGCTGCGATAGCGATGCTTAATGACTAGTGCGAAAGGGCTTAGGAAAAGCTAAGTGCCATTCAAGGTTCACACCGCTTGTGGAATCTCAGAACGAGATTCCTCTGGAATGCTGTAGACTTTTGGGGCGAACCATCTCCTTTTTCCTCTGTCCTAGCTATCTGTAGAATCTTCTTGTACGGACATCCTCTTATGGCGTCGGCGAAGCAGGTGAACACTCGATGGAGCATTGGCACTCACTTCCAGTTCCAGGATTCTGCGAACGAATGATCGGCTTCTCAATACCGATTGATCGGAACCTACTGCTGTTGACGTACGATGGCCTGAAACAGATGCATCTGTCTAAGCCGATTACAATCTCTACAGTCGACGATTCGGCAGACCCTTTTGACCTCTACGACCCCGACACCGCCAAGCTAAGACACGGCGGAAAGACGTGGGACTTGGTAGGTTTGCACACGGGGCGACCGATATTAGAACGTCCTAATGGAGACGTACTCGTGTTGGATGAGAAAGGGCTGCGAGTTTCTGTCACCCGTGGTGGAAAAGAGATCTGGTCGTCAGACTTTGAGAACTTTTCGGGAGATTGGGTTGCTGCGACATTTTCTCCAGACGACTCGTATATCATTCTCGGCTGCCCCTATGATTTTGATTTTCGTGTTTGGGAACGACATCCGGATGCTTAGGCAACAAGTCTCTTGTTTGCCCACGCTTGAAACGATTTGGCATTTTCGGCAGGTTTGAATCTGCAGCAATACCGGCTGATATCCGGTGCCTTGATTCACGCAGTTTCCAAACGAGGTGGGACTCGCCGCTTGTGGAATCGGCAGGTTGCCAAGCTGCCTCAGCGTTTCTCTCCGATGCTGCGTAACGGTTAGGCATTGCTTTCATTTTGAATGACACTTCGTCTCAGATGTCATACAGAATCCCATGCCCTCTTAGAGTCCAATTGTGGAATCGCGCGCCAAAATCGAGGATCATGGCATTTGATAAAGGCAAACTTCTGACATGATTATTCTATTTGAATGTAAAGATCCTGACTGGCTTTGCTACTAATGCAATAAAGAAGGCCACGTGAGTAGTGTAGCGATGACGATGGAAACCACTCAGCAGAAGTTCGATCGGTGGCTCAGTGAATACCGCGGCCTGATGCTCAAAGTGGTGCACTCATTCGCATCGAATCCGTCCGATCAAGACGATTTGCTACAGGAAATCGCGATGGCTCTTTGGACGTCGATCCGCCGATTTCGAAACGAATCAAAGGAATCGACCTGGGTCTACAAAGTCGCATTGTTTACCGCAACAACGTGGAGTCGCGGAGCGATAAAAAAGCAAGGCCGAAGGGAACTTGCGAATCCGGAGTACCTGTCAAACGAACACGTCCGATCATCGGACCCGCGTCAAGAATGGTTGCTCGAGACGATTCGTCGCCTTCCTGTCATTGACAGCGCATTGTTGCTTTCGTCGTTGGAAGGGTACTCGCATGAAGAAATCGCCAAACTGACTGGACTGTCAGCGACCAACGTTGGTGTCCGTCTGCACAGACTCAAGAAGAAACTAGCCAAACTTGCTACGGAGCAATTCGATGACGTTCGATGAATTGGAAGAGTGCTGGGAGAACGACGTACCGGAAGACCACCACATTCCACCAACTGACTTAAGGCAACACGTCTTCGCAACGGCCAGTCGGGCAGAACTTCGGGCAACCATCTTTGAGTTGTGGGCAATGTCGATCTTCAGTCTATTTGGTGTACTGATGCTGGTGGACACGATTCGTGACGCTAATCCGTGGCATTGCTATCCGGCTCCGCTGATTACCTTGGGCATCGCTTTCTTTGTGTACTCGGCTCGTCGGCGTCGCAGACTGCAGCTGGACTTTTCGGGATCGCTGGCTGAGATTATCGAAGGCCGACTTCGTGCGTTGGATACCCACATAGGCCGAGTGCAGGCTTTTTTTTGGTGGTTCATTGTACCAGTCACTTTGGCTGTTGGTGTTAACTTCGTATTCAACTTTGATGGTCGTCCGCTTTGGGTGTCAGGAATTCTACCTCTTGCAGTTACCGCGGTCTGGCTGGCAATGAAGATGGAAATCAGGGCGTCTCATCTACGGCATCGCAAGATTCTGAGATCGATTCAAAGGGGGTTAACAAGCGACGCTTAAGAAGACCATAGGAATAATCTTACAGGATCGAAGAATAGAACAGACTCCGATGCTGCTCCGGCTTCATCGTCGATTCATCAGCTTATGTAGTTTTTTCGGAATCCAGTTTCCACACGAGGTGGCGCTCGCCGACGCTGGAATCGGTGCTTACGACCTGCGTGCTGTTTTGACGTGCGATCTGGCTGCCAACTTTCCCATCTCTGACCCAATTCCGGAGAGATTCAAACGCTGAGGACTAGCATCTTCGGCGTTTGTTATTGGCCTGACGATGATGCCAAGCATAGCTTTCCGGAGAGTTCCAAGAACGCTCGTTTTTGGGACATCCACCGTGCGTCACGAAAGCAAAGGACGTACGTCGAAGCGGCACTGGCGAATATGTTCGGTTTGGGGCTCTCTGCCCCCGCATTATTGGCCCATCTAAACAGCGTCGGCGGTTCACTTCTCCGCTGGAATCTCAGAATGAGAATTGGCTGAAATGGCTATTCTGCAAGTTCGCGGGCGTGGCGGGACTGTGAACTGTTAATATGATGATGGCTCCAACTCATCCACATTTATGTTGAATAGCAAGTTAGTCGTCATGAAAAGAATAGCTGTAGGCTTGGTCTTCTTCGTGTTGGCCGCTTGGCTCATATCGAGTTCACTGGTCACTTACATCACACCTAGAGAAATGACCGTCACAGCTATTGGGGAAACTTTCTACCGTATTCACCTTTACGCCCAGTCAAACGGCGAATTGCCAGAAACGGTCGCCGACCTTCCAGTTCGCGAGGGCTACGCGAATCGCACACAAGACGGTTGGGGAAGTGAGCTGGCCTATAAGGTCAACGACAACGGTATCGTGACACTCACGAGCCTGGGCGCAGACAATCTAGCAGGCGGTATAGGTGATGACGCGGATATTACCCGCTCGCACAGGTCACTTGATGAATCAGGAAAGTTCATCGCTGGAGAAGAGTTGTGGACTGTAACAAGTGAAGTGCAATCTGGTCGTTGACGCCTAACAAGCTGCGACTGACATTGTAGGCGTCGGCGGATGAGGTTGTTTTTTCGGAATCCAGTTTCCAGCGGAGGTGGGACTCACCGCCTTTGGAATCGTCAAGCACGTTCCGAGCTCGGCGGTTCACTCCTCCGCTGGAATCTCATAATGAGAATTGGTCTAATTGATTTGCAATCTCGCCGGTTCTGAGGACATTTGAATGCTGCACGGCAGCATGTTTGTGCTGCTTCAGTACTGCTATAAGGGGGCGATTCTATGTCATCGTGAATCGCAGGCATCACGGCGGAAGATGCTATTACCAGCAAAGGCCCTAGCAAGTAGAATTCGGATTGGTTTATGGTCAGGTTAGTTGAAACCTAGGATTCGAAAGTGAGTAAGTGATGTCTCGCATTATCTGCATACCACTTATTTTGGCTTTCATTGCGGCTCTGCCGTCACGTACATCAGGTGACTTGGTGCAGGAGGTCGCCGTGGAGGGCATTGGAGTTTCGGAGTATACGTTCTCTGGCTCGGACCTAATCACGCGTCAACTCTTTGGCCTCCCATTTCGCACTTTCCGCGTTGCAGCAAGCTCTACAGAGTTTTCGATTTCGATTGAAACCCGCACGTTGCTTTCCCCTGACCCAATAACGCAAAAGGGCTTTAAGCTACGGTTCCCGGCACGGTAGCCACCACTTCCTTGATGCGCGCATAGAAGGGACTCGCCGACGCTGGAGTCGTTCAGCAGATTCCAACGTAGAAGGTTCACTCCGCTGGAATCTCAGAATGGGAATTGCCAGAAGTGATGTAGACTGCTGACTCTGTCAGTTCCAATCCCAAACCTCTTCGTGAAGATGGGTGCGACTACGTCTCGCCTAGCTGGGTTCGAGTTCATCAAGGCCATGTACTCGACTGAGAAGTTCTTGAGCTACTGGATGTCGACCGAATGGCCACCATCGCGTCGGGGGAGAGAAAACCACTTCCGTGCCGAACTTAGTCTGCTGCCTCAATGTCAGCGTAATGTGCTCTGGGTTCTGCATTTTCGATGATTCGACGTTGATAATGGTGCTGATAGGGAAGCTGTCTTCTTCGCCGCCCTTACGAACTAGGAGATTCTCATCGTCAATCCAGACCTCGTCTGCAAGGGGAAAGATCAAGATTCTCATGAACGTATATCCGACTGCAGCCATTCCGCAGGCGATCAGCAACACGAAAAATGGTGCGTCTCCTTGAAGCACAGAACTCAGTGCGAAGATACTCCAAATTCCGATAAAGCCAAACCAAAATGTAGGAAAGGCTTTCTTGTGCCACCACATCGATTTTGATGAAATCCGCCTCATTTATACCACTATAGATTGCTTACTCGCCGAGCACACGTAAAGGACGGTTAACAGAATTCTATCAGCGGTTCGCAGTGGATTGAATCTCAGAAAACCGTTTTGGATGGACCGAATTTACTACCCAGCCGCTCTCCCTGGTAACCTATTGGCCATGCAGTTTCCACAAGCGGTGGGACTCGCCGATGCTGGAATCGTTCAGTGGATTCCAAGGTAGAAGGTTCACGCCGATGCGCGCAAGGCTATGCTGCGTCCACATCATCGTTGTTGCGTGATTCTCGGAGTTTCCGTTGCTCGACCCGATCGCTCCATAGGGCGAAAAAAATTAGTGCAACCGGTGGTCCAACGGCCCCAAGGGGCCAAGCGTACCAAGAAACTGCACTACCGTAGCGGTCAAATACGAAAACGCCTGCTAAGCCTAGGAACATTAGGATGCATAATACGAGCGGCAACTCGATGAGTGCATAGCCTCTCGGAGTTTGTCGTTGGATATTACGGTTATGTTTTCGAAAGACTTGCATGAATATGTGTCCTTGAATTGGCGCGAGTACCAAAGTCGACAGAGATCATGTGCCAGTAATCTATTCTATCGCTATTTGACTTATGTGGCACGGCTCTGAGCTATGCGAATTCCACAAGCGGTCTCATTTGGAGTCGTCGAGGGCAGATTCCACCAGAGAAGGGTTCACTCCGATGTACCCAACGCACTAATCTGGCATTGAGTTTACTGGCCCTCTAATCGTGCAGTTTGGAAGAGCAGCTTGAATGCGTTCAGCACCATCTAGGGATATTTCAGTTTGAAAAATGTCTAGATACCTTAGAGCAGAGAGTGAGACCAGAGAATCTATCGCTGCATCGTCAACTTGCACATTGCAAAGGTCTAGCACCTCAAGAGTTTTGAGTTGTGCTAAACGAGCGATGCTCTCACTTGTAACCTGGGTATCATCTAAACGTAGTTCCTTGAGACCTTGCAAAACTAGGAGATGTGGGAGCAAATTCTCGAACGAACTATCGTTAAGCGGTTTCGATTTACTATTGACCTGTTGGTGTGCACCATGGTCCAGAAACACTGTACATACAGAGTTGTCAGGCCCATTGCCAAATATAAATCGCGTAAGCCACAAACGTTCGCGCTGTGAATTCTGATACGCACCGCCGTATTGTGGATGCCAAGGCCGACCATATTTGACTGTGCCATTAGCGGCTTTGATCGCCTTAATGGCGTTTTCTTCTGTGTTGATGGAGTATACCCTGTAACCAAACCATACGCATATCAGCGTAAGGAATATGAACGCCGTTCGCAGGCTGAATCGCATTGTCCACTTAGACATCTTCGGTCATAAAATTGGACAGGGTATGGCTTACTATTGAGAGGCTGTTTCGTTACCCTCGTCGTCTTTCAATCGGCGTACAAGCAACTCGCCGCCCTTGGAGTCGACTACCATCAAACGTTCACCCGTCTCTATCAGCGTACCATCGTGTGAGAATGCCAGGTAGCGTAATCCACCTTCCTCGACATACCCCCGGGGCTTCAGTGGCGACGAAGCTACGACCATTTTTCCGACGAGATCGATATTGGTTGGAATTCGCGGGTCGTCCTCTTCGTACAGCAAGGGATCAGCCAAGCAGGTGAATCGAGCGCACCAGATCCATAGAAACCGTTGCAAACTATTCATGCGACGCACTCGGGCTGGGGACTGAGCAGCCCAGTAAGCAGCTACTAGGCTGACCAGCAGCAGCGTGAGTACACCGCAGAACATGTATTTATCAATAGTTCCCATTGATAATGAATGCTGTTACCTTGCGTACCGAAAGCTATGAGGTTGATAGGCTACCGTTGATCTGACCACATACTATATCAGACGATTCCAGAAGCGCCTGAGTGGATGATAATCGCCTAGCATCGAGCGGAAGTCCTCAAATGTATAAGCAACTTGCGAGCTTCACTCCCAACCTAGGAATGCCTCATGCCAGATCAGCTAAGTGACGTTGAACACGTTCGGACACGACCCGCAATGTACATTGGGTCGGATGGCCTGTTTGGAAGTATCTGCTATCTCGTTTGCCCTTTCGATCTGTTGTTGCCGTGCTCACCACGAAACGTGCGAGTAGCAGTGAGGGCCGAAGGATATGAGATTACTGCTGACGCTTCGCTCAGCATCGACGAGAACGTAGAAGGGCTAATTGTGCCATTCGAGACCGTCGTCAGGAACGGTCCCAGCCATGGTGTTGAAGGCTTAATCTTGAATGCCTTGTCCAAGTCGCTTTCGGTTAGGGCAGTTACAGCAAATCGCAGCTGGGAAATCGACTACGAGGACGGGAAGCAGACTAGGTTGGCGGTGCGAGATGCGGCCAACGAGAAGCCGTCAACAAGCTTGTGCTTCCAGCCTGAGGCCAAATTCTTTCGCGTGTCGGAGATATCTCCATTCAATTTCCTAAGCTACTTGAACCGTCTCAGCTATCTGTATGCTGGCACTCGGTTCCATCTATCACTGAATGGAGGGGACCACGAGTTCTGTTCTCAAGGCGGGATTCGCGACTTATTTGATTCGGTCGCTGCGCCTTTTCAAGTCTTGCACGAGCCGATTCACATTCGCGGGTCAGCAGATTCCCTTGAATTAGAGTTGGTATTTGCTTACCACAGCTGGACACGAAATTGGGTGTGGCCATTCATCAACAGAGGGCGTGCCGTCGAAGGTGGACCGCACGAAACTGGGCTGCTTGCAGCGTTTGAGGACTTGTGCGGTGAGCTTGGAATCCCTTCGGAAGCAAAAGGTCATCGCAATGGAGTTATCGCGGTCATGTCGCTGATCTATCCAGAGTTGACATGGGAAGGCTGCATTAAGTCCGAGATAGCCAATCCAGAACTCCACGATCTGGTGCGACAGATCGTGGTGGACCAAACCTTGCAGTGGGTGTCCAAGCATCCAGACGTTAAGCGCCAGCTGCAGGAGTTGCAGCCATTTCAGTTTCCGGATATCTGGTCAACTTAAAGACCCCAAAGAGCCAATGCGAGTCAATCGTCCAAGTGCGGTGATCCAAATGCCTCGACGAACCGCTCAGAGTGCTCGTCAAATTGGATTGACTGTCAGATCGTGGTCAGCGGGCGTTCAGTGAGCGCCGCCGCTACCGTACGGAGCGACGGCATAGACCTTGATGGTTTCGTTCTTGCCGCGGAGGTCGAGATCGCCGATGAAGCTGCAGTCGAAAGCGTCGGTCTCGGGGAGATCGGCTTTGAGGGAGTCGGTGATGAGCAGTTCCGCACCGTGCTGGTTACAGACGGATTCGAGCCGTGCCGCCGTATTCAGAACATCGCTCAGATAGGCGATGTCTCGCTTAATGATCCCGATCTCCGCCACGGTCGCTGGCCCCAGGTTGGCTCCCGCCTTGAATTCGGGTAGCACTCCGAACTGCTCCAGATAGAAATCCGCGCGGTCTTGGAGTGTCTGCTTGAATTCGAAAAAGACGTGCAGGCAGTTGCAATCGTCCAGGCCACGGTCGGGTGTCCAGGTCAAAATCGCCTCATCGCCGACGTATTGATAGATTTCTACGTTACGCCGAATGGCGCTATCGGTGAGGTCGCGAAAACACTCCTGCACGAGCCGGAAGAATTTCTCATGCCCCAGACGTTCCGCAATCGTGGTCGAACTTTTCATGTCGAGAAACATGAAAATCCGCGTTTCGGTCTTGGGTTGATGGTATTTGCCCAAAAGCAGGTTGACGAGAACGCGTGGTCCGGCCATCGCCGACATCTGTCTGACGAAATTCAACGCCAGTGACGTCAGCCAGACGTAAAACAGAAACACCGCCATTTCTGGTTGCAGCACCTGACTGGTGCCTTCGAACCAGGCCTCAGTGAGCGTCAAGTCGCCGACAGCAACGGCAATTATCCCGCGCAACACCATCGCGAACATGACCGCCAGCAGCAGCGCGAATGACTTTGCCAAAATCAGCAGGCCAAAGGGGCGTGCACGAAAGACGCGCGACTCGGCCATGCTGGTGATCAGCTGGAAGGCGATTCCCAACACCACGCTTGCCACGAGCCAAACGAGGGCGAGAGTCGACGGAGCCGGATCCCAGCCCGCGATCGATTCGGCGCCCACGCGACGGATGAGTACGTACAGCCCAGTGGCGCCGGCCCACGCGGCGATCGAAAAAGCTAGAGATCGTAGATAAGGCGGCAGCTTGTTCACAACGAACAGCATTCCTCCTAGCGGCGGGAACTGGGATGTTCCGCGGCTGTTCCTGTAACCATTATTGCCTCAGGAGCAAAACTAAGAGCGTAAGCGTGACCAGCGAAGACAGCCAAGTCCGGACTACGTTCCAGCGATTCCAACGGTCCTCAAAGCCGGCACGAGCTGACGCATGGGCGGAGTCTTCCAAGTCGGCAATGTCCAAAGCCTGTATCGATTTGTTGAGCGGGATGTTGATCGTCATCGTTGGCAGTTGTACTCCCAACAGATAGATCACCACAGCGGAAATCATCAAGGTACGCCCCACGGGGTCTAGTTGCCCAACGCCGATTACGGTCGAAGCGATCAAGCCAATGGCCGAGCCCACCCAAACCAGGATAAACAAGGGCTGGTTATCTTGGATGATACGGTCCATGACTTGGAAAGCGCGGAGGAACTCACCGTCTTCGAGTTTTCGTATCCCCGGCATCACAACCACGGCGAAGGCGAACAGAAATCCGGCCACAAGCGCCGTCAAGAAAGTCGCGATCACGAGCGAAATCGGAAAGAGACCCATGCGTTCTATCAATCGGTGCGAAGAGAATACAACCGTCACTGAGGATTGTATTTGACGGCGCACCGGGCGGGCAAGCCTCGGACTCGAGCTCGACGTTACTTGGAGCGTTGCTCGGCCGCGAACTGCGGTCTGCCGTTACTTCTTTCGTTTCTTGCCGCGTTTGCGCCCGGGCTTCGAATCGTGTTGTTTGAGCGCTTTCCACGCATGCTTGGCGTAGCTTGCGTCGAGCCGGGCCAGTTGGTGCCGGCGAACGTCGAGCGTGAAGCTGCCACGTCGAGGGTGCTTGACCAGCACGAAGGGCAGGCAGACCGACTCGACTTTCAGCGGTACGCCGCTCTCGCTGGCGAGAAAACGGATGGGCACCGTCTGCGAGCGATCGTCGAGCGCGTCGTCGCAGTACCAGAAGAACGACGCGTAGTCGTAGGTCTCAAACAGCGGCGCGACGTAGTCGCCCACGCGCACGTCCTCCGGCGCGAGCGACTTGGCGAGCGTGCAGGCCTCGGTGGCGTAATCAGGTTGTGAAACGGAATCGGGCATACTCCCGCAGACACGACTCGTGCCGGAAGGTTCGAGTGCATGACGATGGGATCGCTAACCGCCACTGAATCGCGATGTTCCGTATCAGAATACCGGCTTAATGTTCTTCAGCCGTGCTTCGGTCTCGGCCATGAGAGCGTCCTCGGCGGCTTCGTCAGCTGCGACGTAGGTGACCGAGAATCGCAAGAACGGTCCCGCGTCGTCCCAGGGGACGGTGCAGATGGATTGTTCCTTGATGAGGTACTGGCTTGCCGCCTCACCGTTTTCGAAAGTCGGGCCGCCTTCCAGGCCTTTCGGCGCAGGCGTATAGAGAAAATACGTGCCGCCGGGCATCTCGCACTGAAAGCCGCAGCGCTGCAACATCGCAACGAGCTTTTCCAGGCGGCGCTTGTATTTGGCGTGGATACGACGGGGGATCGACGCGTCGTCGAGCGCGGCGGCGGCCGCTTTTTGGATGGCGATGAACTGGCCGGAGTCGCAATTATCCTTCACGTCGGCGAATGCACTTACTAGCCGTTCATGGCCGCAGACCCAGCCCATTCGCCAGCCGATCATGTCGAACCCTTTGGACATCGAATGCACCTCGACGCCCACATCCATCGCGCCGGGCACGCTTAAGAAGCTATTTGGCTCACGATCGAACGAGAGTAGCGCGTGCGCTGCGTCTTGCATGACGACGAGCTGATTGTCCTTGGCGAACTGCACGACTCGTTCGTAGAACTCTTGCGTAGCGGTCGCACCGGTGGGGCTGTTGGGGTAGCACAATACCAGCAGCTTCGCCTTCGCCAAGATGTCCGCCGAAATGCCGTCGAGGTCCGGCAGAAAGTTGTTTTCCGCCAACAGCGGCAGCTTGTGGACGATGCCGCCGTAGTAGGCGGTGTGCGTCCCGGCGACCGGATAGCCCGGCACGGTCATCAGCGTGATATCGCCGGGATTGATCATGGTTGCGGGCAGCATCGACAGTGCTGTCTTGGAGCCGATGCAGTGATTGACTTGGCTTGCGGCGTCGAGCTTCACGCCGTATTCGCGTTGCATGAACCGCGCGACGGCCTCTTTGAACTCGGCGATGCCGTTGTCGGCGTATCCGCGATTCTCGGATTTGTTGATCTCCTCGGCCATCACCCGACGGACCGCTTTGTCGGCCATCGCGTCGTTTTCCCCAATGCCGAAGTCGAGCAACTCCCGGTCTGGATGCTCGGCGAGGGCCTGTCGTTTGGCCCGTTTGATCTTTTCGAACTTGTAGATCTCTGTGCCTTTGCCGTACCGCGCACCACCGATGCGATCGGCAAACAACGTTTGAAAATACGGGTCCGACATAGGAAATCGCTTTCTCTGTGATCGTGGTTGGGTTTGCGGGAAGCTCATAAAATACACTTCGCCGACGTCATTCGCTAGGCGTACGACGCTAAACCACTTGCGCAGCCGACTGGCGTTCATCGTGGCGAAAATCTTACAATGGCGGGCTTGCTGAATCTCCCATCCAACAACAAGGTGACCCTATGCCTGGCTTACTCCCCGACGTCGATCCCGACGGACTGCTTGAATACTCAGTCGTGTACACCGATCGAGCGTTGAATCACATGTCGCAATCGTTTCAGGCGGTGATGAACGAGATCTCGTCGTCGCTCAAAGAGGTATACAACTCTGCGGCGGTTGTCGTGGTGCCGGGCAGCGGGACGTTTGGAATGGAAGCGGTGGCGCGGCAGTTTGCCACGGGCAAAAAGTGCCTCGTCATTCGCAACGGCTGGTTTAGCTACCGATGGACGCAGATTTTCGACATGGGGGGCATCCCGTCATCGTCGACGGTGCTCAAAGCGCGCCAGGTGGAAGATGGGCCGCAGGGCGCGTTCGCCCCGGCACCGATCGAAGAAGTCGTCGCGGCGATCCAAGCGGAGCAGCCCGATGTGGTGTTCGCTCCGCACGTGGAAACGTCCGCCGGCATGATCCTGCCCGACGACTATCTGCGCACTGTGGCCGAGGCGGTGCACTCGGTCGGTGGAATGTTTGTGCTTGACTGCATTGCGTCGGGCACGATCTGGGTCGACATGCAAGCAATCGGCGTCGACGCGTTAATCAGCGCTCCGCAGAAAGGTTGGAGTGGCTCGCCGTGCGCCGGTCTGGTGATGCTCAGCCCTCTAGGGCTGGAGCGGCTCGGCTCGACGACGAGCACAAGCTTCGCGTGCGATTTGGGAAAATGGCACCAGATTATGCAGGCATACGAAAACGGCGGACACGCTTATCACGCCACAATGCCGACGGACGGTTTAAGGTCGTTTTGCCGAGTAATGAACGAGACGAAGTCGTTCGGCATCGCGCAGGCGTGCGATGCGCAGCAATCACTTGGCGACAAAGTGCGTGCCGTGCTCGAACATCAAGGCTTCAAGAGCGTGGCCGCGGAGGGATTCAAAGCCCCTGGCGTGGTCGTGAGCTACACCGACGATGCCGAGATTCATAGCGGCAAGAAGTTCGCCCAACTCGGACTACAGATCGCTGCTGGCGTGCCGTTGCAGTGTGACGAACCAGAAGATTTTCAGACATTTCGAATCGGCCTGTTCGGCCTCGATAAGTTGCAGGACGTCGACGCCACCGTCGCGCGATTGGAGAAAACGTTGGCGCAATTCGCGTAGTGTCATCTGCCGATAAAGCACATAACCCCGCCGACCCGGAGGCCGACGGGGCTACGAAACGCACAGGCGCTGTTGTGCAATCATCCCTCCTTGGTGCGCCAGAGGAAGCAAAGCACAGAGGCAAGCATTAGCGTCACTGTGCTCGGTTCGGGGATGCGAGCAGTAGCCGCGGGTTGCCGCTGTTCGATCGGGCCGAACTGTCGTTGTACTTCCAAGAAATCCGTGCCGTTGATGTGGTTGTCGAACGTGGCGTCGCCGTGTTCGAATCCACCGAGCGATCCATAGTGGCTGTTCCAGATCGCAGTATCTTGCGGATCGACGACACCGTCGACGTTGAAGTCGGCGTAGGTCTCGTGATAGCGCAGATGTTCTTCCTCCAGAATCAACTGCATCTGCGACTGTTCGCTGCCTGGTTGCAGTAGGACTTCAATTCCGCCTCCAGTCATCCACTCGTTCGCAGTATGGCCGAAGAAGAAACCTGCGGGTTCTGGCATCACCATCCATCCGTCCAACTCCGGCGGAAAATTCTGAAAGGCTTCGGCCAGTGCGAAATCGAGTTGTTGTTGATCGGCGTTATCAGGGAGTTGAATGGTTTGCGAGAACAACGGCGCATCGTGCACGTCCAATAGATTGATCTGAATTTCGTTGAGCACGTCCGGCAGACCAAATGGGTCGGGGGGCAACTGAAGCTGGAACCAGTGTGATGGCAGGGGTGGTAGCGAAGGGACAGCAGGTGGTGGCGGTGGTGGTGCAGGTGCCCAGACACGAAAGGCGCGGCTGACGCCCCACGGACCGATTGTGCCGCCGGGACCGCTGAGTCCACCGAACGCCGTACCGTATTTGGTTCCCGCCGCGAGCGGGTCAAAGAAGAACCCTTCTTCTTGGTTGTGCTGAGAGATGATCAACGTATTGCCGCTGGCCGTGGCCACGATTCCTGTCTGCGCGGTTATGTCATCAGCCACCATCTGTGCCGCGGCGGCATCAGACGTGCCCGCGGGGAAGGCGGTCGTGACCGAACCACCGCCGGTCGGATTGTTGCGAATCGAAATACCAAACGCCCAGTTGTTTACGGGCGTAGCGCCCCCGGGGGACTTGATGGTGAAACGGCGTTCGTTAGCATGCGCAGCAGCCGTCAGCAACGCGAGTATCAATACTGCGTGTGCAAACATAGACTTAGAGATCGACATCTTGGGTCTCCTGAACTTTCTAGAAGAGATTGCGGAAGAACGTCTGGGCTGTGCGTTGCGTATCTTCAGTTGCCTCCGTTTTCTGTTCACGGGGTCATAATGCAGGTTCCTCCTTTCGCGAGAACTTAGTGGGTCTACGGCGTATCTCACCGTTTTCCGACCCTGCCCGACAGAAAAAAGAGATTTCGTCGAAAAGTTCTCGGTCAGTGAAAACACCGGCTGTTGGCGGCACACTTTGTGCGTCGTAAACTAAAGGGGCGGCGATTCTCAACCTCCTCCTCAGGGCGCTTCCCACGCGATGATTCCGGCCGAGTTAGAAGCGGAAATCGACGACTGCTGCGATCGGTTCGAATCGATGTGGCGTGCTGGAAGTACACCGAACTTGCCCGATTTTCTGACTGCCGCCAGCGAGGCGGCGCGGCCTTACTTGCTGTGGGAGTTGGTGGCGCTGGAACGCCATTACCGTCGCGACGGCAGAGGCGAGTCGATATCGATCGCTGGTCTGGCGGCCGTCTACCCAGATTTGGCGGACGACCTGATCAATAAAGGGCCGCCGCAAGACGACGCCGAGGACGCCGCGCCGTTCAGCGACGTGCAGTTGGCGAGCGAGGCGACCCCGATGGCACCCTATCCGTCACACGGGCTGCATGTGCGCTGTCCGCATTGCAGCAATGCGATGGAAATCGTCGCGGACGCGGACTTGGACGACGTCACCTGTCACACCTGCGGCAGCACGTTCAATCTGGTCGATCGTGAGGGTCCGACGGAGAAAGCCTCGACATTACGTCAGCTGGGACGGTTTGATCTCATCTCGCGGTTAGGCGTGGGTGGATTTGGCACGGTGTGGAAGGCCCGCGACTCGGAGCTGGATCGATTGGTGGCAATCAAAATCCCACGCCGCGGACAACTCTCGCCGACCGACATCGAGCAGTTTTTTCGCGAGGCGCGTGCCGCCGCGCAGCTGTATCACCCCAATATCGTTTCCGTATTTGAAGTCGGGCGTGCCGAAGACACGGTCTTTATCGTCAGCGACCTGGTGCGCGGTGTGCCACTGTCGGACTACCTCACTGGCACGAAACCGAATGCCACGGAGATCGCGACCTTAGGCGTTGCGGTCTGTGATGCGCTGCATCACGCGCACGAGCAGGGAGTGATTCACCGCGATCTGAAGCCGTCGAACATCATGCTCGACGAATCCGGCAGACCACTGATCATGGATTTTGGCCTGGCGAAACGCGATGTGGGTGAGATTACGATGACCGTCGATGGTCAGATTCTCGGCACGCCCGGTTACATGTCACCTGAACAAGCCAGCGGCAAGAGTCATTGGACCGACCGGCGGAGCGACGTGTACTCGCTGGGCACAGTGCTGTTTCGCATGCTGACCGGCGAGCTGCCGTTTCGTGGCAACGCGCGGATGCAATTGCACAACCGACTTACCAGCGACCCTCCCGAACCGCGCGGACTCGAAGCGACGATCCCGGTCGACCTGTCGACGATCTGCTGGAAGTGCATCCAGCGCGATCCCAATCACCGCTACGCCACCGCACGCGAGGTGGGACTTGAGCTGCAGCGCTTCCTTGACGGCGAGCCCATCCTTGCGCGACCCCTCTCGCGCACCGAGCGTGTCCTCCGCTGGGCCAAGCGCAAGCCGGCGCTGGCCAGCGCGGTCGTGTTGGGAATTGGCTTGGCGATCGCCGGTCCTGTGGCAGCCTGGCAACAGTACCAACTTGCCGCGCAGTACCGTGAGCGGCTTGCCGAACGAGAACAGCTGGGCGTGCGGGCGGAACTCAAGGAGAATGAACTCGAGGCAGATGTGGCTGTGCTCAAGAGTGATTATGATGCTCTTAGTGGCGGCTTGTCGGAAATGAATGTCGACGTCCGAGATTGGCGAATGGGCTTGATCATCGAATTGGTGGACGCACGTCAAGAAGAGGTGGCAGCAGCCCTTTCCGACCGGCAGTGGGACCGGTCGTCGATTCAAGCTGGACTGGGACTGGGGATTCTGCTCGCTGAAATTGGTCGGAACAACGAAGCAATGCAGATCCTGGAAACAACGGAACGACGCTTGGCAACACTCATCAAGCGCGAAGGGGACGACTTGTCTTTGCTCGACGCTCAGGCCGATTGCTGGCAACGCATCTCGAAGCTCCGGCAAGCGCTCGACGAGCAAGCTGCAGGACTCGATGCGATCGACCGTGCGATCTTGCTCCGCAAGCAGCTGAGCAAGCAAGATCAAGCGGCGGCAGTTCAGCAAGTTCGCATGCTTGAAGCAGCTACACAAAAAACGACGGAATACGCCCTGCCGAACCGCGAGAGGCTCAAAACCTTGAAAGAAGCATCCCTGGTCGTCGACCAAATCAAGAAAAACTGGCCCTCGTCTCCCTCCGCATTCTATGAACTCGCCTGTCAGCTCACCAAAAGTGATATACTGATCCCGGCCGCGCCATGAAAATCAACGACAACCAAACACCAAGGAATATCTGATGAAGCGATCTAAGACCACTGCCTCCTCAATCCCAATGCCTCGATTCAGCCGACGACGATTTCTGCAATCGGGGGTTGCCGTGGCGGCACCACTTCTGATTTCCCGAAGCGGCTTTGCGGCCAGTGCTAATGAAACGCTGAACCTGGCGTCGGTTGGTGTTGGCGGAAAGGGCTGGTCAGACTTAGTGAGTTCAGCCGGCGGCGAGAACGTGCGCGTCGTGGCGTTGTGCGATGTCGATGCGAACCACCTCAAGAAGGCCGCCGAAAAGTATCCCGATGCGGCCACGTTTGCCGACTACCGGCGGATGCTCGACCAGATGGCGGGCGACATCGACGCGGTGCTGGTCTCGACGCCCGATCACATGCACGCCCCGATCGCATTGGCGGCGATGTCTTTGGGCAAGCACGTTCATGTGCAAAAACCGCTGGCCAACAATCTGCGCGAACTGCGGGCGATGCAAGAAATGGCTGCGTCGAATCCAAGCTTGGTCACACAAATGGGGACGCAAATTCACAGTGACCAGGCTTATCGCACTGGCGCGGCCATGATTCAACGGGGGGTGATCGGCAAAATCAGCGAGGCGCACCTGTGGGTCAGCAAATCTTGGGCAGGTCCAGCTGAGGGACGCCCCGACAAGAGCGACCCGGTTCCTGATCATCTTAGTTGGGACCTGTGGCTGGGCACCGCACCAAAACGTCCGTACGTTGAGAAGATCTATCACCCGGCGCACTGGCGTGGTTGGAGGGATTTCGGTTCCGGTACGCTGGGGGACATGGGTTGTCACATTTTCGACCCAGTCTTCACCGCCTTGCAGCTTGCTCCGCCCACCAGCGTCGTGTCGCACGGCGTGGAGCACTATGAAGAGACCTTCGCACCCGACGGCGATGTGACGTACGGCTTTGAAGCGTCCCCGTTCACGACCGACGACTTCTTCTTCCGTTGGACCGACGGCAGCGCTGCCAGCCGGCCTGATGCCACTCGCGCCAGTTTGCCACCCGACGTGGGGTTGCCCGGTGCGGGAGCGTTCTTTGTCGGCGAGAAAGGCGTGATGGTGTTGCCCCATTGGTCCATGCCGACGTTCTACGCCAACAACGAGCCACTTGAGGTTCCCGTCGAGTCGGTCGGCAGCAACAACCACTACACCGAGTTCACCGACGCGTGTCGCGGGGTGGGAGAGACCTCCACGCCCTTCTCGTATTCCTGCCCGGTCACCGAAGCTGTGCTCTTAGGGGTGGTCGCCGGATCGTTCCGCGATCGTGAGCTACTCTGGAACTCGGCCGATCTTGAGTTCGACTATCAACCCGCTAACGAGAATCTGGGAAGGCGCGAACAAGCGTTGGTCACTCAGTAGAGCGGCCAAGTCGGGCTTGGATCTGACAAATTAGCGCGGAGAGGTGCCACGGCGCCGACGTGGAGGCGTTTGCACGGTGGTTTCGGCCGAGCGCGGGCGGCGTTCGATCAGCAGGTAACTGGCGACCACTGAGATCAGCGCAGTCCAGCGGGTGAAGACTGACGTGACTGTGGAGTCCGCCTCGTCGTCGATCCGCTCAGTCGGTCTGCGCTTTGGCTCGATATTCTCGCTCGCGATTACGTCGGTACCGGCGTCGAGCTGCGTCGCCAGCGAACGTTGGGAAGAGTCCTCGCTGGTGTTGTCAGCCGTCGACAGCGAGTCCGCATCAGGCCTTTCTGTTTCCAACTCCGCGGGAACCGTCTGTAGTGCGTCGGATTCGCTGCCGGTCGGCTGCGCGGACGAAGGATTCGCTGCGCCTGTTCGATAGCTGACGGTCTCGAAGGCAACGGCTCTTGCCAATTCCGCGAGGACGGGCCGACGCGCTGGCGTTGGCGATGTCGGCAACGGCTCATTGTCGTCGAGTTTGCCCGCGACGGTTTCTGAGAGTTGCGTTTCGTAAGCTCGCTGTGTACTGGCGATTGCCGCAAAGACTTGGATCGCTCCGCCTTCCGCTGCGTCACGAGTCGAAGCACGCTCGTCTGCGCTGACAAGCTGAATCACGTCGTCGATCACTTCGAGTTTCGCCGTTTTGCCCGCCAAACCGGGAGCATCGGGAAACGGCTCGTCGGCTGGCGCTTCGGTCGGGTTGTCCTCAAAATGGACGTCTTTGAGAGTATCGCCGGCCAGCGCGCTGTCAGCCGTTGGTGTTTCGATGCTTACCGGCGTCTCCACTGGCGCAGGTAGGCTAACTTCCACTTGGGGTAGTTGCGGGTCGAGATCCAGTGGCTGTGATGAGGGCTGGAAATAGGTCAGCGGGGCTTCGTTGGTGACGGGTATTGTGGGATTGAGAATTGCGATTTCCGCGAACTCAGTCGGTTCGGCGAGGACCTGCTCTGCTACCGCAACAATTGGGTCAACCCGCGGCGTTGGCGTTAGTTCGATCGACGCATCGGCTTCCAGTCGGTAGTCAATACCGTCAAAAAGCAGCAGGCCGTCACTCGGCGTTACATCGAGGTTTCGCGCGAATGCGCCGTCGGCAATCACGAAGTCATGGGCGTTTGCTTGTATGAGAGACTTGGGATCAAGCGAGATGAATCCGCCTGCGACTGTAGGCGTTATGGGACTGACGTCCCACGTCAGTGTGTTGCCTGCGAGCATGCACCGATCCTCGCAACGCTCCATCGACAGCCGTCGCGCGCGGCTGAACGAGTTCGCCGCTGGTGCTTTCTTGCGCGTTCGATCGTACCGTCTGTTGTACCAGCGTGTCATGGCAAGACCTGTCGCACGGGGAGAGTCGTGGCCAAATCGCGGTTGCGCGTCTTCGTCAGTGCGCGAAACTGAGGGTTATCGTGCCAGCGGCTGAATCGCTCGTCTCTGCTCAAGGCGACCTCTGGATGATAACCAATCCGTAGGGCAGCGGCGAGCGTCGCGACCAGTTCGTCGGTCAACAACTCATGCTCAACGGTTGGCTCAACCTCAGCCAACGCGGCCAGTTCGACCGCCACACCGAACAATTTTTGTGGATGGTGTGACCACAAGTCTCGCCGGGCGAGTGCTTGCTGCGCGGCTTCGGCAGTTCTTCCGCTATTCTTCAATGCTTGGCCGTAGTTGTAGCGAGTCCGGCTCAACGCGTCGCGTACCGGCTCGGAATCGGAGAGCTGCTCCCACACGTGTTTTTGTACTTCGACCGCTTGCTCGTAGGCTCGAAGAGCTTCGTCGTAGAGCTCGAGTTTCGCCAGTGCCAAACCCTGATTGTTTAGCAGCGCCGCCCAGCCACTCGCATAGGCCAGCTGATTGGGATGGTCTTCCAGGAGCGATGCGAACAGTTGATTCGCACGGGTAAACGACTCGTTGGCAGCCGATGTGTTTCCCTTCCGAATCTGCAATAGTGCCACATTGTTGAGGTTCGCGGCGAGGTCGCTACGATGACGCACCACGGCTGGCGCGGTCCGCACCAGCGACTCGCCCAAGGAGATGGTGCGCTGATAGGTAGCGAGGGCGGCGTCCGTCTGCTCGGCAGCGTTTTGAATTGCCGCCAGATTCCCGTAGCACAGCGACAAATCGGCAACGCAATCGCTAGGCGCGGATTGTTCTCGGCAACTCCGCTCCAGGATTTCGACCGCTTGAGAGGCCGCTTGCGCCGCCAAAGTGAGATCGGTCTTGCGCTGCAGGTAGCCGAGATTGTTGTACGCCATCGCCAGACTGCGCGCGACGTCGAGGTTTGCGGGCTCAGCCTGATGGGTTGCCTGCAGGATTTCGATGGCTTTGTCGAGCGACCTGACTGCCGCATCGGTTTGATCGGTCTCGCCGAGCAGCGTGCCCAGATTGACATAGCTCTCGGCCAGCTGGCTGGCGAATTCGGCGCTTGTCGGATCCGTCGCCACGAGTTGCTTCTGGTCGGCGATCGCCCGGTCGAACTCTTGTTGTGCCGCCGTGATGTTTCCAGCGGCCGCCAGCAGCAGGGCCATGTTGTTTCGCGAGAGCGCGAGTTGCGATCGGAGGTGCGTGTTAGTTGGATCTTCCTGGAGCAACTTTTCCAAGATCTGTTGCGCCGTTTGATACTCGGCCATCGCTTTGCGATCGGCGCCCAACTTGGCGGTCACAACGCCTGACTTCAGATACGTCATCGCCAGCTGGTCTTGGACGTCGAACTGCCCGTCGATTTGGGCGGCGAACTCCCGATAGTAGCGCAGCGTCTCGATCAGCAGTTGTTGTCGCAGGCGTTCGGTGCCGGGGGTTGTTTGCAACTGGTCGGCCAGTTGGATGCCGAATCGATCGACCACGCGTCGCGCCTGGGTGAAGTTGGCATTCGCCTGCGCTAAGTTTTGTTCGGCCTCCGCCAACGCGGCTTTCGTGCGCTCCTGCTCGCGCGAGACCTTAAACGCTGCCAGGGTCGAAACCAAACTGATTGTCACCAAGAATAGTGCCGACAACGCGACGAGGCTGCGGTGTCGCTTCATCCACTTCGCGGTGCGATCCACAATCGTGGGTCTTCGCGCGAGCGTCGGTTTGCCCTGCAAGAATCGATCAAGGTCGTCCGCCAATTCTTGGGCCGTCTGGTAGCGACTGTCGCGTGACTTGGACATCGCTTGCAAGACGATCGTCTCGAGATCGACCGGGATCGCGGGATTCAGTGATCGCGGTGGAGCTGGTTCTTTGTCGGCGATGTCACTCAATACGGCGTGGCGGTCCTCGCCGGGGAACGCCGGCTGCAGGGTCAACAGTTCATACAGTGTCGCTCCCAGCCCGTAGATGTCGGTCCGCGTGTCGACCAGGGCGTGCTGCCCGGCGGCCTGCTCGGGGCTCATGTACCGCAGCGTGCCGACAACGTCGCCGGTGATGGTTACGCCCGGGCTGCTTTGAATTCGCGCCAAACCGAAGTCGGTAATCCACAGTTTCGCCTGGCCATCGACCATCAAGTTGGAGGGCTTGATATCGCGGTGTACCACGCCGTATTCGTGCGCGTGATGCAATGCCTCTGCCGCTTGCCGTCCGAGGCGGGCGATCGCCTGGCAGTACTCCGAGCGATCCTGGGAATGTTGGGTGGATAGACTGGCCGGCGTGTCAATTTCCGTCGTTCGCCACGTCACGGTCGAAGCCAATGCTTGGGGTTGCGTCTGCTCGTTTCCAGCAGTTGCGTCCCCCGCAGCTTCGTCGACGCCGCCCAATTCCTTTACCAACTGATCGAGCGACTGCCCGTCGATCAGTTGCATCGCGTAAAAGTGAACACCGCGCTCCTCACCGACAGCGAACACTGGGACGATGTGGGGATGGTGCAGCTGCGCTGCAGCGAGTGCCTCGTTGCGGAACCGCGCGATTTGCTTCTGATCCCACATGGCGGCGAACGGCAACACTTTCAGCGCCACGCGGCGCTGCAGCGAAATCTGTTTGGCCTGGTAGACGACGCCCATCCCGCCGCGTCCCAACTCACGGCCGATCTCGAAATCGCCCAGCCGTTTGGCAACAGCGGGCGTTGGTTGGGTTTCGGTCGCGGGCCGCATTTGCCGAGTGGTCTGATGCAACAGATCCAGACTGGCGGCGATCGAGCGAACTTCGTCGGCGAGGTCGGGATGCTCGGCAATGATCGCGTCAAGATCGAGCGGCGTGCCCTGCTCCAAAGACACGAGATACGCGTCCATCACCTGTGCGAGACGTTCTTCGGCCGTCAGCTTGGCGATCGTGTGCGCTGGTGCGACTTGAGTAACATCGAGACTTGCGGTCGGTTGGTTAGTCATTCATTCGTTCCCGCAACGTTTGAATTGCTCGTAACCATACCATGCGCGCCGCGCCTGCCGAGCGTTCCATCCGCTGCCCGACTACTTCAAACGGCAGCCCTTCCAGATGCCGTAGCACAATCACGTCGCGGTAATCGCTGGGTAGCGCAGCCAGGTGATCGGCCAGAACGATCTCCATCTCGTGCTGCTGGGCGAAGCCGCTGGGCGAGATCCCCTGGTCGGGCAGAATGGCCTCCAGTCGGGCCGTCGATTCTTCGAGATTGGACGCCAGGTTCTCCAGCGACACCTCGCGGCGCACGTCACGCTTGGCCGCCAACACGTGCTTTTCAACCACGCGATGCAGGTTATTCACCAGGATCTTTCTCAGCCAGGCACAGAATTCTCCCGCCGACGTGCCGCGAAACTGGGCGAAGTCGCGGTTGGCTTCGAGAAAGGTCTCCTGCACGACATCCGACGGACTGACGCGCTGCTGCAGCTTGCGTTCCAGCTGCGTGACGACAAGGAGCTTGAGGTAGTTTCGGTAGACGTGCAGCAACCGCCCAAAACACTCGCTCGATCCCGCAAGAGCTTGCGACAGTAGGAGTTCGGCGTTGGCGGAGGAGCTGCTCGTCATGGGATCACCCACCTCAAGGGCCGAATTCAATCCAAGCTGTCACGCAAATCTGGAAATTAGCCCAAAAAACTTGCTAGAATCTCCACCTCACCGGCTCAGGTGCCTTCAGAAAACACGAATCGACCACCTCTCAGAATACTCCCACCAGCCACCTCAAGCAAACTTATCTTGGAGACAAAATGCGATATGCAATCGTTCTTGGCAGCGTCCTGGCTGCTTGTTGCGCAGATTTACCGACATTCGCGCAACCTGGGGATCATGTGCAGCCTGGGGTAGAAGTAATCCAACTATGGCAGGGCCCTGCGCCGGGCTCAGCCGGGTACGAGCAAGTCGAAAAATACGACGCGAGGGAAGACCGTGGCAAGCGGATCGGCTGGGTTAAAGGCGTGAGCAAGCCGACATTGACCGTATACCGGCCGACCAGCGCCAGCAACACTGGTACCGGAATCGTGATTTGCCCCGGTGGCGGCTATGGCGGGCTGGCGATCGATCACGAAGGGCATGTCTTTGCCGAGTGGTTTGCCCAGCGCGGTGTGGTCGCGGCGGTGCTCAAGTATCGCCACGGCGGCGGCCAGCACCAGCAACCCGTGCCGCTCAGCGATGCGCAACGCGCGTTGCGGATCTTGCGCTCCCGCGCAGAGCAATGGCAGCTGAAGAATGATCGCATCGGCATCGCCGGCTTCTCCGCCGGTGGACATCTCGCCTCATCGGCGGGCACACACTTCGACGATGGCGACACATCCGCCGAAGACCCGATCGAGCGGGAAAGCTGCCGAGCGAACTTCATGGTGCTCGTTTACCCAGTCATCACCATGCAGAACGAGTTTACTCACCAGGGCTCAAAGAGGAATCTCCTCGGGACCAATCCGAGCGAAGACCTGGTGACGCAATACTCCAACGAGTTGCACGTCTCCGCCGACACAGGGCCCACGTTTCTTACGCACGCCGCCGATGATCGCGCGGTGCCCGTGCAGAACGCCTTGCGGTTCTACGAGGCGCTTTGCAACCACGGCGTTCCCGCCGACCTGCACATCTACGCCTCGGGGGGCCACGGCTACGGCATGTTCCGCGGCGACAGACCGGTCGACCAGTGGCCGAACTTGCTGGAAGCCTGGCTGCAGGAGCGGGAGTTGATTCCCTGATTGGTTTTTACCACGGAGTCACGGAGGGCACAGAGGCAGGATTGGCTCTCCACTGAGCGCACGCTAGTACAGATTGATACTGGTGCCGGCAGCAAGATGCCTTCATGCGCCTGTGTATTGGGGGGTATAATGGATGTGTAGAGAACTCTCATCCATCAATTCGACCACTCTGATCCAAAGGAATCTCCGTGCCCTCCGTGACTCCGTGGTAAAATCAAACCCCCTCCAATTCATTAAAAATCTCCAGCCATTCCTCTTCGAGCTGTTCGACTTCAGAAGAGAGCTCAGCTAGTTTCTCATGCAACTGCTGGGCCTCTTTCGCTTCGGTGATTTGCAGTAGTTGGGCGTTGATTGCCTTCTTTTCCTCGTCGAGCTTGGCGATCTTGCGTTCGACCGCCTTGTGTTTCTTTTGCAGTTCGCGTTCCTCACGTCCCCCCAGCTTCCTGTTGCCGGTTGTTGGCACGGAGTCGGGCGTGCCTCGCGTGGCGTGCTCAGCGCGGAGTCCGGCTTCGAGTTCTTTGCGTGTCCGATAGACGTAGTCGTCGTAGCTGGCCGGGTAGCTGACCACGCGCCCGTCGCGCACCTCGATTACGGCCGTCGCGACGCGACGCATGAAGTGGCGGTCGTGGCTGGTGAAAATCACTGTGCCTTGGTACCGACACAGCGCGTCGGCTAGGGCCTCAACCGATTCGACATCGAGGTGGTTGCCCGGTTCGTCGAGAATCAGCACGTTATGTTTTTGCAGAAGCAATCCAGCGAGCACCAGTCGTGCGCGTTCGCCACCGCTGAGCACCTTGATCTTCTTTTCGACCAGGTCGCCGGTGAATAGCAGGCTGCCGGCCACATCTTTCACTTGCTGAATCGTCGTGCCGGCGGCTGCCTGATAATGCAGATAGTCGTCGACCGATTGATTTTCCGGCAAGGTCGTATAGACATGCTGGGCGTACACGCCGACCTGACAGCCGTAGCCCCACTTCATGGAGCCTTCCAGCGGCTGCAGTGATTCGCAAATGGTGCGCAAGAACGTCGTCTTACCTTGTCCGTTATCGCCGACGATGCCGGTGCGCGAGCCGTGATCGATTTCCAGTTGAATCTTGGTCGCCACCTCGTTGGCTGGGTAACCGATCGACAGCTGCTCGGTTCGTAGCGCCACGCCCTGGCGCGGATCGACGACCGGAAAGCTAAACGCGACGGACGCCTCCTCGCCTTGCACTTCGATCAGTTCGAGACGCTCTAACTGCTTCGATTTGCTGCGTGCCTGGCTGGCGGTATTGGCGTTGGCGCGGTTCTTATTGATGAACTTTTCCAGCTGCTTGCGCTTGGTCAGCGTTGCCGCGTTGACGCGCAAATCGTGCTCGCGCCGTTCGGCCAGGTTCTCCAAGTACGCGTCCACGTCGCCGGGGAACATCGTCATCTTTCCGCGCGAGATCTCCAAAGTGTGATCGCAGGTCCGCTTCAGGAATGCCCGATCGTGGGAAACAATCAGGCAGCCGCCTCGAAAACCCTGCAGGAACTCTTCCAGCAGCATCTGCGTGCGCAAGTCCAAGAAGTTGGTCGGCTCGTCGAGGATCAGCAGATTCGGGTCGTGCAGCAGCAGTGCCGCCAACTTCACACGCGTCTGCCAACCGCCCGAGAGCGACCTTACCGGCTGATCAAGCATCGGGTCAGGCAGCTGAAACTGCCAAGCGATCTCGCCACATCGCCATTCGGGCTGTCCGCTGTCGCGCTGCAGAAAGCCGAGGACGGTCTCGCCCTCCTCGAACGGGTCGTGCTGCCGCAGGTAACCGAGTCTCAACTTCTTGCTCCGAACCACTTCGCCCGCATCGAGTTCCTCGTCGCCGAGCAAGACGCGGCAGAATGTACTCTTGCCTGCGCCATTGCGACCGATGAGGCCAACCTTCTGATCATCTGGCAGCGCGCAGCTCGTGCCGTCGAGCAGTTCCTGCTCGCCGTAGCGTTTGAATGCATCCTGGATTTGTAGAACGACAGCCACGGTGAGTTGCGGAATGGGGAATTCGGATTGCGGAATCAAACTAACCGCGAGGCACCGCCACGCTGGCAGCCGTGTCGCGCGCGCGCCCACGCCATCCAACGACGGCTAAAACCACACAGCATACCACACAGATTCCCGCGAACCAGTCGCCCCATTTCGCATACAGGGTCAGTCCCTGTCGGCTCGGCTTTGGTAGGTCGACCAACAGCGTCTGCGGTTGTTGCCGCTTGCTGACTTGATGAACCGTGCCACTGGGTCCGACGTGTGCTGACAGCCCGCCGTTGGCGGCGATCAGCAGGGGTCGTTTGTGTTCGACGGCGCGAAACACGCCACACGCCAGATGCATGTCGAGTTCGCTGGAGCCGCGAAACCAAGAGTCGTTCGTCAAATTGACCAAGACGTCCGGCATCTCACCCGCAGCGGCAAGTTCGGTCACTTGCCCCCGAATGAGGTGAGGTACCGCCGTCTCGTAGCAAATGTTCGGGCAAAACACGAGATCGTGCAGCTTCATCGCAGCGGGACGCTCGCCTGGTGCCGCCAAACCCGTAATGGGCGTTAGATTTCTCAACAGCGGAATCCAATCCGAGAACGGTACGTACTCGCCGAGCACGACCAGGTGCATCTTGTCGTAGGTACCGACGATTCGTCGCTCGGCATCCATTAATACTGAGGAGTTGTACGCCTTAAAGTCCGGGTGACCATGGTCGGTCGGATAGATATGAACGCGATCGATGCCGGTGAGAATCGCCGCGCCGGTTTGATTGACGAACTCTGCCAAATCTCGAGGACCGGCAATGAGATACGACTCATGTACGATACCCGCAGGGAGTTGGTAACCCTTTTCGACGGTGGCTAAGTTCTGCCGGAAACTTGTTTCCGGCCAGATGATCAAATCGACCGCGCGGTCGTCTTCGGCTCGTGAGCTTGCCACCGCCTCAAGTGACAGGCCCATGTACTCATCCATGATATTCTGTTGCTTGTCCACCTCGGCCTTAATTTGGGCACGTATATTCCCCTGGATCAAGGCGATGCGAGGCATGCTCTGCGTTGGGCTTGCCGAAACGGACTCAAGCTGAAGAAACAATGCCCCATGCACGAATGCGCTACCGATCGCCAAAGCAGCCAAAATGACATAGAGCGCTACGTGCCGCAGACGTGGCCGCGCGTGCCGCTGGGGATTATGCGAAAGTGCCAAGGTGAGGCAGGCAGATACCAGCATGATCAGGAACGTAACGCCGTACTCACCGACGATGTCGGCGAGTTGGATGATCTCCAGAAAACGAATCTGGGTGTGAGCGAGCGACCCGAAACCAAATCCGGTCATCAAGTGATGACGAAACCAATCGAGCCCAGTCCATACCGTCGGTGCGACGAGCCACAGTGGCAATCGCAGTCGGTGCACACCGACGCGCGCAATCGCGACGAACATCGGCAGATAGCATCCCAGGTAACTTGCCAGTGCGGCCAACGCGATGTAATTCGCCAGATGGGGCAAACGAATCCAATGCACCGTTAGCGCCCAGAATACAAATCCAGCCAACCAGAGTGATCGATAGGGCCGTTTTCCTGGCAAAGTGTCGCGCGCCACTAGCGAGAGCCAACCGATGGGCGCAAGCCAAGCGAGCCAACCAAAATCAAATGGTGGGAAAGCCAGCCAGCACAGCAAGCTGCTGGCTAGCGCCGTGACCAATGTCGAGTCGAATTTCCGCCAGCGGCGAGAGGTCGTATCGGAGGTGCGATTCATGTCGCACAGGCTAGTTGGCTCGCGAGAGTTTTGCTAGAGCAAGTGGGCAAATGTCGAAGCTTGCACGGCAAATGGGAGTCGATGCCTCGATGCAGCCGTTTACTGCCGCGAGTTTTCGTCATTCGTCGATGGATACTTCGTCATTGTCCTACTACGCCTCGCCCGCTTGTTCGAGGGTGAACACCGTCACTTCGGGCCGACAATTG
The DNA here is from genome assembly GCA_965228965.1 of Bythopirellula sp. GTDB lineage: Bacteria > Planctomycetota > Planctomycetia > Pirellulales > Lacipirellulaceae > Bythopirellula. The sequence continues at coordinate 508,658 of OZ245849.1, read as the reverse complement.
AAACGCACACGACGCAGATAGCCCAGCCCGCGGTTAATGTACATCTGCCGATTGCCGCTGAGGCGGAACTCACCGGCCGTATAGCGTTTGTTGAACACTGGCGTGATCGGGGGATCGAAGCCGGGAAGTTTGCACTGTCCGCCGTGTGTATGGCCCGACAGGATCCAGCCCTTGAAGTTTTGCCAGCCGTCTTGGTCTGCCGCGTCGGGGTTGTGGCAGAGCGTGAGCATCGCGCGCTCGGGATCGAGTTGATTAAGTGTCGGTCCAATCATGCAACGCTGGAAGAGAAATTCATCGAGCCCGGCAAGCTGCAAACCGAGCAAGTCGATCACTTCGTTGCGCAACACGCGGATATCGAGGTCATTAAGCCCGTCAGTAAATCGCTTGGCGGTCTTCATGTACAATCCACCTCGCCCATAGTCGTGATTGCCGAGGACGGCGTAGCGACCCAATGGTGTTTCTGGGAGCGACTGGAAAATGCTGAGTGCGTGATCGACTTCTTCCCCGCCGTTGCTCGTCATGTAATCACCCGTCATGGCGATGATGTCGGGCTGCAGCGAAGCGATCCCGGCGAGCGCGTCGCGCATGTAGCCATCAGAGACCGTGCCGCCGATGTGGATGTCGCTGAGTTGGACCAGTCGGCGCCCAACGAGAGTCTTGGGAAGTTTGGCAATTGGCAGCGGTCGGTGCACGACGTCGATCCAATGCGGTTCGATGGCATACGCATAGCCCAGCGCACCAGCGCCGCCCACCAGGCAGCCGCGAACGGCGCGGCGGAGGAATTTTCGGCGCGTAGGTGTGGCCGACTCGGGTATTGGCGGTTGCTCGCTCACGACGGTCTGTGAAATTGGTGGCGGTGGGGGGCGGAAAGGCCCGATGTGGTATACTTGCGGCGTCGGACCGGCTCAAGTTCTGCAGGGCTGTTCGCCGGCCGAGTGTTTTCATTGGTCACAATCGCACCGCAATTGATCATGGTCCTGTCGTCTCGTCTGTGTCAACGGTTTAACCGGCGTGAGCGGCTTAATCGGCTTGCAGTTTTTTTCCGCGCCCGATTGTGGCTGCTGTTCTGCCTGCACTGCTCCTTGGTCGGCTGCTGGCAGGAGGTCCGCTACGAGCCGGAGGGCATCGCTACTGCCAGACGTGCGGCGTCCGATGTGGAAGACGCATCACTAACTACGCCTCAACCGGCACCCGAGGTCCTGCCGCCAGCGCCGCCGGTCACTGAGACAGATGCCCGCGCTGAGACAGATGCCCCCACGGAAAGCATAGCTGCGCCTCAAATGCTGCCGGCTGAGGCGTCCGAGACGGAGGCGTCCGAAACGGCGACTGCCGACCAAGCCGCAGAGGAATCGATGGAGGGGCTCGCTACAAGCACAGCGCCCGCACTTGATCCGGCGATCTTGAACCCGGGTGAACAGGCGGAGTTGCCCGCACCAGGCACTACGTCAACACTACCCACGGCGGTTGAACCCAGGGCGGTTGACGACGCGCCGGTTGACGACGGGGTGCCAACCGCGCGCACTGCATTGGCGACATGGAAAATGAGCAGCGAGTGGAGCATGGCCGCTGCCCTGCAGGCGAAAGGGCAAACTGCTCAGCGATTTGGCAAGCACCTGGAAAGTGCCAAACAAGAGGCACAGTTCTTGGGCGTCGAGCTGCCCGAACTGCCGGAGCAGACGGAAGAATCCAACCAGCTCGAAGTGAATGTGTCCTACTTGCTGGAAGATGCGGGTCCCCAGTTCGCGGGGCAGTTGAATGCGAAACTCGGCGTCGAGCACGCAGCACTCGCCGAGTTGGCCGCCAAGACCCATGTGCTGTTGCTCAGCTATGTTCCCACTTCGACGCGACTTGAGCCGGTGATTGCAGCAATCGAACGCTGCGCAAAAGACTCCGGTTTGCCCGAGTCCGTGTGGGGAGAACTGACAGCTTTGCTTGCTCGCCGGGCCTCATTCCAAGAAGTGAAGGCGGCCATATTTCGCCTTCACGAAGAGGCCGGTGCTCATCTGACAGAACGGATCGCTGGACCAGAGCTGGAGTGATTTCGGCTGCGGGTCTCGCTTTAGCGATCGTGTCGATTCTGACGACCGCGACGAAACATCTTTTTTCAACATTCGCGTCTCTCTTCGCTGACTAACCATACTGCGACTGGCCGTAACCTAGGCTTGCCTTAGACATGATCGCGCCCCAGCTGTGGGCGATTCGCGAAAAACTCGATCACTTCCACTGTTAGTTGAGGCTGAAGAACAAAAATGGCCCATCCCGAACGAAAGAAGACGTTTGTCGACCCGAAGGTGCAAGGTGCTTTGGTGCGCCGCCTGGTAGTCCACTGGTTTTCCTTTTTGCTGGTGGCCTCTTTGGTGGCCTTCTGCCTACAGGTGTTGAGCAACCCGTTTCGCTCGTTGGCTGAACACACGCAAGAGCTGTGGTGGACACACGGACCTTTCCTGGTCGTGATGGTCTTTCTGCTGCCAGTATTCATCCTCGATACCATCAAGCTGAGTCACCGCTTCGCCGGACCGATCTACCGCCTGCGGCAAGTCATTTTGGAAATCGCCCAAGGCAACCCTCCGCCACGTCTGAAGTTCCGCGACTTCGACTTCTGGAAAGGCCTGGCCGAAGACTTCAACCGTATGGTTGATCAGTTGACGACGCGCGAAGCAGAAGCAGCCGACTATGACACGAAGGCGGGCGACGATATCGCGGGCGATACGGCTGAGACTGTCCAGTCCAAATAGACCCAACTCCAGACTGGATGAAACTCATGTCCCTTCGACATTGCAGGAAACGAACCGCCCGTATGTCGGCCAGTGGCCGCCGAGGCGTCGCGGCCACCGAATTCGCCGTCTGCCTGCCGGTCATTGTGTTGCTGATTCTTGGCACGCTTGAGTGCTGCACGATGATCTTCCTCAAGCAGTCACTGACGATCGCCGCGTACGAGGGAGTTCGTACGGGGCTCGAGGACGGCGCCGTCACGACCGACGTGCGACGCACCAGTCAGCAGATTTTGACCCAACGTCGCGTCCAAGGTGGGACGACCTCCGTCAATCCGAACAACATTCCCGCCGTGCCGACCGGCCAGTACATCACCGTGACCGTGACGGCTCCAGCGGACCGCAACTCGGTCATACCGGGCAGCTTTTTCCGTGGCCGCGCCTTGTCGGGCAGTGCCACGATGATGAAAGAACTGTAGGTCGGACCGCCCCAACTCGACGAGCGCAAAAAGTATGCGATTCCATCACAGACGTCAGCCTCAGCGCCGGGGCGCGATGCTTATTCTGATCGCGGTCACGTTACCCTTGATCGTGATCATGGCGGCCTTCGCCATCGATACCGCTTGGATGCAACTCGTGCGAACTGAGTTGCGCACCGCCACCGACGCGGCGTCTCGCGCTGGTGCCAAGGCGCTCAGCTTACAGCAGACAGAAGCCGCCGCGCGTGCCGCAGCGATTGACGCCGCGAGCCGCAACCGAGTTGCTGGGACACCCTTGCAACTGCTTAACTCCGAGATTGAAGTCGGCCAGGCAAGCCAGTCGTCTCGCAACTCGCGATTCGTGTTTTCCACGGCCGGAAACATCAAGAACGCGGTGCGAGTCAATGGGAATCGCACGGCTGGATCGGCGGGCGGGCCCGTCGATTTATTCCTGGGGCGCGTGATGGGCGTCAACAGCTTTGAGCCCACGCAGACCGCGACGTCCACGCAGCTGGATCGCGATATCTGTCTGGTGCTCGACCGCTCGGGTTCGATGCGGGGTCAGAAAATACAGGATCTCAAGCGGGCGGTGAACGCATTCCTTGACTCGTTGCAAACTACGCTGCCCGAAGAGCAAGTCTCGCTGGTCAGCTACTCGACCAGTTCCAGGCTGGACGAGCGGCTGACGAATAACTACGGGGCGATTCGATCGGCTGCCAATAGTTTTAGCGCAAGTGGTTTCACGGCCATCGGTCTGGCGCTTCAAGACGGCTTGCGCGCGATGAACGACGGACGACGTCGCCCCTTCGCTGTCCCGATCATTGTGTTGATGACCGATGGGCGACACAACACCGGCATCGAGCCAATCATTCCCGCCCAGACGGCAGCGGGGCAGGACATCACAGTTCATACGATCACCTTCGGTGGCAATGCCGACTTCCGACGGATGCGCGACGTGGCTGGCGCGACCGGTGGACAACACTTCCATGCCCCCAACGCCGCGGCGCTGGAGCGGATCTTCCGAGAAATCGCCTCGACCTTGCCCGTACTGATCACCGACTAGCAGACGGCAGATCTCTTGCTCGAAATAGACACTATGAAGACGACTAGAAACAAGCAGCGAAGTAGACGTCACGTCGATCGGCGCGGTGCGACCGTGGTCGAGTTTGCACTTGTCGCGCCGGTGTTCTTTGTGCTGTTAGTAACTTCGTTTGAGTTTTCAAGGCTCAACGTCATTCGCCACACTGCGGATAACGCGGCCTATGAAGCAGCTCGCGTTGGCATGGTGCCCGGTGCCACGGCTGCGGAGGCCATCAACGAGGCCAACCGCATCTTGAATATCGCCGGCACGCAGGGCGCACAAGTGAGTGTGAACCCAGCTGTGCTTACTCCCGACACGCAGCAGATCACTGTCATGGTCGACGTGCCGATGGACCAAAACGGCTGGATTACGCCCAAGTTCACGGCTGGGCGATTGATGCACTCTGAGTCAACGCTCAAAGCGGAACGCGTGGAGCAGTAAGCTCTCGCCGACGACCAGCCAGACTACTCACCGCCAGCAGCAGTAAAGCAAGACTCGCCGGCTCAGGTATGGTGGTCGATGCCGCCGCATTTCCCGCGCCGGTGTAATTCTGCTGCCAGATCATGAAATCGGTACCGCGATAGCTACCCGCGGGGTAACCCGCTCGTAGCATGGCGAGATCGGCGTCGTCGACATCCCCATCCCGGTCGAAGTCGCCGGGGATGCTGCCAACTCCGGTGACCTCCAGCACGACGCTGTTGGAGAGGTAGTCGACGCTCCAAAGAAATCCGTCGGGCAGCATCAGTTGATCAAACTGTCCGACGACGCCTTCGGTGGCCTCAATGAGTGTGAACATATCCCCGACGTCGGGCAAAAAGTCGTTCACCAGCGACACCTCCAAGATACCTGCCAAGAACGCAAAGCGATCAAGTTCGATCTGATCGTACTCCAGCTCGGGCGTCATGCCGCCCAGGTCGAACTCGACGGTGCCGTCTTCCAGGTTGGAAAGGTCGCCGACGATAGACAATTTGCCGATGCCGTCGCCCGGTTCGACGCGCCCAGAGAGATTCCGTACCTGCCCGGTAAGCGGCCCCGTACCCACGAAGATCTCGCCGCTGCCGCTCAAGATGCCCCCCTCGATGTTGATAAACTGTGCATCAACTTTCGCGCCGTCATTCACTTCAATTTTGCCGCCGGACTCGATGCGAGTTTCGCCGAACGTGGTTAACGCCGCTCCCGCGACCACGTCGATCGTCATCGTGCTGGCTGTGTTGCCGGAAACGATTAGCTGAAAAACGGTCGAGTCCGCCGTCACGCGGGCAACCTGAGCAGTCCCCGAGGGGTTGGACACGTTGGCGACCCACATCTCGGCCGGCGTCCCGGGAGCCGACCAGCTGGAGGGCGTCGCCCAGTTGGCCGAAGTGGCATTGGTCGCCCAACTCCGCGAGTCGGTGACCGGATCGCTGATGTACAAGCTCGGTCCCGTGCCCCCCTGCCCGACCGATGCGTTCGCGTCGATCACCAGATCGCGTCCCGTGAACAAGTGCATCCCCAGAATACCATCGATGACGTTCCCTGGATCGTTGGGGTTGGTGACATCAAGGACCGCGATCGGCACGTTTTGCATCGTGAAGGAACCACCAACCGTGTCAATGTTCAGCTGGTCCAGGTAGAATCCGGGCACTCCCGGCGAGACGCCTCCAGAGCCTTCCACTTCGAGGATGAAATCGGGCTTGTCGAGGATCGGATCGAAACCTAAGCGGGCCGCCATAATTTCGCTGACGACCGTCAGGTCGGCACCCGTGTCGAAAAGCAATTCAGTATCGTCCATCGCGTGTCCGTCGTGATCCATGTCCACTTCGATGAACAGACCGGCACCGTTGCCACTGGAATCGATCACAACCGAAGGGGAGGCCGGGTTGTTGTGAATCTGGATATCACCGCTGCCTGAAAAAATGTCACCAACATCCAGATTGAAGACGTACTGCGGCCCTTGTACGAAGCCGATACCTGGGCGCAGTTTCAGTGGTGCGCGCCGCAGAATGCCATCGCTGCCAGAACCCAGATCGCGGAATTCGACCTGAGGCGTGCGGACGGTCCGGCCTTGGTGCTGGAAGATATGCGGCTGGCTATTCTTGATCGCGATCAGATGCTGCGCCGCCATCGGCAGTCCGAGAATGTTGGGCAACGTCCATTCGTCGGGAGCCGTCAGGGTGGCGATACTCGTTTGTCCACGGAGCTTGGAGGTGTTCATGTCGAGTGTCGCACCCGCGGAGGTGCGGTCTCCCAGACCGGCCGCGTAGATGCCTGCCGCGTCGTTGATTTCCAAGTCGATAATACCTGTAGCGCCACCGATCGGCTGAATGTTGGTGCCACGCATGCCATTGCCAATGATGTCAAATCCGTTGAACGCCTGTTGCGTGATAATGTGGGTCGCGGCCCCGGTATCGAGCAACGCCAAATCAAAAAACGGATTCCCGCCCGTCCCCAACAGCGGTGCGCCAGGCGCAACGCTAGGGTCAGCGATGAATGGGACGCCGCCGAGGTCAAGTTCATCGAGCGTCTTGAATTCGTTGGTCATGCCGATGCCGACAAACGGAATGAAACCACCTAATGGCACGTCTTGGGCACCGACAGGAGCGTCGGCAATCGTCAGTAAGACAGCGGCAAGGGCGACGAGCGTTTGGCGAGACATGATTTCGCGTTCCTAATTTGAGTGCGGAGTGAACCTACTGACCGAGAATGCGAGTGACCATGAGATCCCCCGTCGCACTTGTGGTGCTTTCGAATCAGAACCTGCGCGCGGTTATGGGTTTCCCTGCGCAGAACGAGATCGCAGCCTGCGTCTCTCGCTAATTGTTCGCATGCGCCCCTATTCCGAAGGGCAGCCGGATGAGAGCCTCTACCCGAGGTGAAGTGTCCCTCAAACCTCTATAAAATCAGGCTAAGTGCCTTTGTGGCTAGTGTCAAGAAAACCGGTCAGCACACAACCCAAAACCGGCCGCTCACCGGGACTTTGCGGAGACTACTTACGCCCAGGCGAGTTAAACGGCCGGGCGGCCCACGCTGAAGTAACGGAAGCCACGAGCCTTCATGCGCTCGGGCTCGTACAGGTTTCGTCCATCGAAAACCGTCAGTGATTTCATCGCCCCAGACACTTCTTGCCAGTTGGGACGCTTGTATTCATTCCACTCGGTCATGATCGCCAGCGCGTCAGCACCCTGCACGGCTGCGGTGCTTTTTTCGCAGAAGGTAATCTTGTCGCCGTAGACTTTTCGCACGTTGGCCATTGCTTCGGGGTCGTGTACGCGCACTTTTGCATTGTGCTTCAAAAGATGATCGATCAAGACCAGTGCCGGTGCCTCGCGAATATCGTCGGTGCGCGGCTTGAAAGCCAGGCCCCACACGGCAACCGTTTTGCCGGCAAGTTTGCCGCCGAAGTGGGCCTCGATTTTGTCGATCATCACGTTCTTTTGTGCGCGGTTCACAGCGTCGACCGAGTCCAGCATGCGCGGCTCGACTCCGTGGTGGCTGGCCATCGCCGACAGCGCTCGCACGTCCTTGGGGAAACAGCTGCCGCCGTAGCCAACGCCTGGGAACAAGAAGGCAAAACCGATCCGGCTGTCGTGTCCGATGCCGCGACGGACATCGTTGATGTCGCCGCCCATGCGTTCGCAAAGATTCGCCATCTCGTTGATAAAGCTGATTTTCGTGGCGAGTAGCGCGTTGGCCACGTACTTGGTCATCTCCGCACTCTCGGGGGTCATGACCAAGAACGGATGCTCGTTGCGCAGAAACGGTTCGTATAGCATCCGCAGCGTTTCAGCCGTCCGATCGTCACGCACGCCGACAACCACGCGGTCGGGCTTTTCGAAGTCGTCGATCGCGGCACCCTCTTTGAGAAACTCGGGGTTGCTCGCGACATCGCACTCTCGGCCAGTTAGCTCCTTGAGCCGAGAGTAAATGCCTGCGTTGGTGCCGACGGGCACAGTGCTTTTGGTCACGACGATCGCATCCTCACGCAGATGTGGAGCAATCCCCTCAACAACCGACCATAATGCCGACAGGTCCGCAGCTCCATCGTCGCCTTGCGGCGTGCCGACGGCCAGGTAGACGATCTCCGCCGGTTTGACTGCGGCGGCCAAATCGGTCGTAAAGCTCAAACGTCCGTCGTGGACGTTGTCCAATACCATCTCCTCTAGGCCTGGCTCGAAGATAGGCACTTGGCCCTTGGTCAGCGCGGCAACCTTGGCTTCGTCGATGTCAACGCAAACGACTTCGTTGCCACTATCGGCGAAACAGGTCCCCGTGACCAAGCCGACATAGCCCGTCCCTACGACTGCGATCTTCATAGGTGCCCTATTCTCACTCCCATCGAGATGGTGTCTTGCTCGAATCTCATAAGCATAGTTGCTCTTGCCGATCTAGCAACACGAAACGGAATCCGCCGCGACAGTATAAACGCTGTCTGTGACAGATCTTACGTCGCCCGTCCGTAATAGCCTATCGTCGGCACGCCCACGTGTTGGCGCACGCGGTCGGCAATGGCATCCACCTCGGCGTCGCTCAGCGGCGTGACGTAGCTCTCCGCTGGGCGGCGGGCGATGGTGTAGATTTGCACGAGACTCAGCCGTCCGCCGGCGGCGAGGATCTCTTGCAGCCGCTTGCAGAATGCCGCTATCTCTACGTCCGTCGGAGGCACGCCTTCCACACGCATGAAGAGTGACTGAATCACTAGCGGTCGCGCCTGTGCGGCCGCCGTGATGTTATCGAGAACTTGCCGGAAGGGAATCGGCGTACGTTCGATCAGATGGTAGTAGTCGTCCGTCCCCGCGTCGAGCTTCGCCCAGATTTCGCCGTGGTTGGCATCCAGGATTTCCAGCCCCCGCTGCACGTGCGGACGATGAAACATGCTAGCGTTGGTGATCAGCACCATTTTCACGTCGTCGAGACCGGCTGCGCGCTTGATCTCTGCACACGAACTGATGATCTCGTCGAAGTTCTTGTAGGTGGTCGGCTCGCCATCGCCGGAGAAGGCGATGTCGTTGAGCCTTCGTAACCCTGTCGGCACGTCGCGGAACTTCAGGGTCTGGTAGATCTGGCCGGATGCCACCAGTGGCAACAACTCACGGAGCTCGTCGAGCAGTTGCTCCATGCCGACGAACTTCGTCTCGCTTTGCGTCGTTCGATCGACCTGGCAATAGATGCAATCGAAGTTGCAGACCTTGTCGGGATTGAGATTCACGCCGATTGACATGCCACCGGAGCGACGACTCAACACCGGATAGACATACCGGAAGTCATCGAAAGTGCGTTCGTGCAGAGTATGTAGCTGATGCGTGGTCATGCGAGTGTGGCGTTGATCGGCACCCGTAGGTTATCGAGCCGAGATGGGTCTAATTCTTCTCAATTGTACTGAGTCGTAGGCAGCGGGGCTATCGGACGGAGCTGCGAACGCGACACACTTGAAAACCGCAAACGCCGTGGATGCTTCTCTGTACTGCCGAGGTTACCGACCGGTCTGGGAGGCGTGCGGATGAAGCATCGACCTCGGCGCAAGGTGCGATCGACAACATGACAGATCACGGCCTGTGCATGGGGAATTCCCAAATGATTTCACCTGGGAAGCCGAGTCAGGGAAAAATCCATTTCCCGCGTGACACCAAATGTCTGTCTCGGCCTTCGGGGATGAGCGGCAATTCGAGCGGAATTGCTAGCATTCGCCAACTCATCCAGAATTCGACGGCAAGGACATGATGCCAAAGTCTCAGCGATCTAGCAGCAATTGGTCAATTCTCCGCCAGCGGGCGTGCGGCTCCAGCCCCCCAGGAGCCAAACGCCAGCTGGTCCTAAGTCTGGAACATCTGGAAAACCGCTGTCTGATGAATGCGGACCCGGCTCCCGTGTCGGCTGTCAGCACGACGTCGCCTGACGGCGATGATTCCGCGGCGCTCGCGATCGCCGATGTGGCGTTTGACGATGTTTACCGTCTGCCAAGCCACTGGGGTGCATACACGTTCGAATCGCCGCCCGAGGGTCCCGAGTTCGATCGCATCGACGACTTACCCGCGTGGCTGGTGGCAGAAGCTGACCATCGCTTTGGTGAGCTGTTTGGTACCGACGTCGAGTGGAGAGTCTACGAACCGATCAGGATCGTGCCGTTTGAAGCCACGGACCTCACGGTGATTGGATCTGGAGTGGCTCTGGATCGTGCCGCCAGTTTTTCGACGACCAACACGCAAGTTGCGGGTGTGGATGAGGCCGACCTAGTCGAGACGGATGGCGAGCATCTGTACATGATTGCTGGAGACGAACTGCTGATCATCGACGTGCGCGATGCGGGCAGTCCGACGATCGCGTCACGTGTGCAGCTTGAGTCGAGACCCACCGGCATGTACTTGGCCGGAGATCGGCTGACCCTGATTCACAGCAGTGGAGGCGGTTGGCACAACTTCAGCGCTGGGCTGATTCGACCGGCAAATTTCGTTCTTGGTAATCTCTGGAGCGGCCCGTACCAGCCAGCACCGGTCTCTACCGAAGTGAAAGTGCTCGACATTGCGGACCGAACCGCGCCAACACTCGTGCAGAGCACCGAATTCGACGGCCAACTCGTGTCCTCGCGGATGGTCGAAGGACAGCTCCGGATCGTAGTGCAACAGAACATAGGTTGGTCGCGTCTGCTCCCACCGATTAAGCGATATTCGGTGGGGTTTGACGAAGTCACACAACAGCACCAATTGCGTTACGAAACGCGTAACGAATACCTTGGACGAGTCTACGAGCAATTGAAGGAGTTCTCGTTGCCGGGGTATCGGACGCTCGACATCGATGGCGAAGTGATTGAGCAGCAGAGCTTCGTCGAGCTCGACGAGTTGAGCCGACCGTTGGCCAAAGGTCACACATACGCGACAACTGTCGCCACGGTTGATACGCTCAGCAACGACGCCGGTCCTGCCGCGACGGAAACGGTCTTCACAGGGAATGCAGCCACGATCTATGCGTCCCAGGACAGTCTGTATGTGTTTGGCACCGCTCCAACATTTGGGGGTGGGGGTCTCTCGATCTGGGGCTACCCGTCGCGAACGGCAATCTGGAAGTTCGATTTCGGTGAGACCGACCATTCAGTTGAACTCAGCGCGCGAGGCTTCGTTGACGGGCGGCTACCGGATCAGTTCGCCGCCGATGAGCACGATGGCTATTTGCGCGTCGTCACTACGGGACGTACTTGGAGTGCGGGGCAAGAGCTGTTTGTGCTGAAACAGGTAGGCAAGCAGCTGAAGACTGTGGGCCAGATTTCGGACATCGCTCCCAACGAGAACCTGCACTCCGTGCGATTCTTGGGCGACGAGGCGTTCGTCGTCACGTTCCGCAAGGTAGACCCCTTATTCGCGATCGATCTGAGCGATCCGACCAATCCGTTTATTGCCGGCGAACTCAAGATTCCAGGGTTTTCCGACTATCTACAGCCGCTAGGCGAAGACCACCTGCTGGGCGTCGGTCGCGGCGCTGACGAAAACCTTGGGCGGTTTCAGGAGCTACAGGTCTCAATCTTCGATGTCACCGACCTCGACGACCCGCAGCTTGCCTATCGCTACTCGTTCGGTGGCGGACGCAGCACCAACTCGGAAGCATTGTGGGAGCATCATGCGGTCAGCTACTTCCCGGAGTCGGAGATCCTCGCGATTCCGATTTACAGTACCTCGCAGCGCGGCGGATTTCGTTTCGGAGTCGACAACTCGCCTATCCTGGGCGCAGGCGAATCCGCCTTGCAAGTGTTTCAGATTGACGTCGCGACCGGATTTGAACCCTTGTCCACGATCACGCACGACTCGCGCATTGTGCGGTCGCTCCGCATCGGTGAACAATTGGTGGTCGTGTCCAGTGACTACGTGACGATTCACACATTGGCGGAACCAGACATCCAGTTGGGCAAACTGGAGTTGAACGTGGGCACCGACTCCAACCTCGTCGAGTTGACCCCCTACGTCGGCCCCGAATCGCTGACCGGTCTGGAGCTTCCAACGGACGACACCGGCTCGCCGCGCACAGACACAGACGACGCAACGCCTCGGCGAGCGTTCGTTCCCACCGAGCGTGCGCGGTACGCAGCAGTGCGGAGTCCGTACGCACCCGCGTCGACCATGAGCTTTGCCGCAAGCGACGCGGCCGCGGAGCGCTTACGCTTTGCTTTGCCAGAGCAACTTGCCGAGCAGTTGGCAAGCGCACTAGTCAGTGAATTCGACGACCGAACGTAACTGACGGATCGGTGCCGTCAAGTCCGCCATACGCCTACAACCGCCGGGGCATACGCGCGCACATCCCAGCCGGGGCCACGTTTTTCCTGACGAACCCCGCCGGGGAGCAGCGCGAAGTCGAAACGCTCGTCAGCTTCGACCAGGATGACCGACTCGGCTGGGCAGTGCTCAAGCATGGCGGCGATCAACGCCAGCATCTCATCCTGCCGGTCCAGATAGAACGCATAGGGCGGGCTGCAAAACACCAGCAGCGGTTGCCCGAACTCGGCATTCGGCAAATCGCGTTTGCTCCAAAGAAAGGCACTAGTTGTTAGCAGCTGGCTGCGATCCTCCACACCCAGCGCCGCCAGGTTTTGTTCCACGACGTGCGCCGTTGGCACATGTTTTTCGATAAAGGTAGCGCTCTGTGCGCCGCGGCTAAGAGCTTCCAGACCCAGAGCGCCGGTGCCGGCGAACAGATCAATTGCATGCTTGCCCTGGCATTCAGTACTGATCAAATTGAAGAGCGATTCTCGTACTCGTTCCTTCATCGGCCGCGTGACTGGATCGCCGTGATAGGCGAGCTTGCTGCCTCGAAACTGCCCGCCGATGATTCGCAGTTCGGTTGGTTCGTGCTGCGGCTGGTGTTTCGCGTTTCGTTTCGGCATATGGGTTTTGGCTCGGGGCGGAGGGCGATAAGCTATAGACTGCCCCGAGAGAACTGATGCGCTCGGTCGCGGCTATCAAGCTCTATAGCCTACCGCCCACAACCCGCAGCCTACAGCCCAGAGCCCACACAAGGTTTCCTCCGATGTTTTACCGAGTTCTTCTTTTTCTGATCGGCTCTGCCTACGGAATCACGACGTTATGTGCGCAGACGCCGGTTGCTCCGCCACCGGCCAACCCAGCTGCGACCGCCGCCAAGCAGGCCTTCGAGCAACTCCAGAAGCAATGGGCGGACCTGTACGTGGCGTTGGCGAAGAAGTCGAACGAAAAGCAGTCGAGCGGCCCTGGGCGTGGCAAGACCGACGAAGAAATCGACAAGCTCACCGCAGAGATTGAGGCGATGGTCGACAAGATCGTCCAAGCCGGACTCGCAGTCCACAAGGCGGGAGCGACTGACGACCCGATGATCAATAGCACGCTCAAATCGATTGCCGGATTCTATGTCACCGGCGATGCCAACGGCGACGGGGGCGACCAGTACGAAAAGGCCTTGCCGCTGATCCAGTCGATGCTTGCGTCCGGGCTCGGTGAGACTTCCAAGGAACTGTGGCTGTGGGGCGGCTTGGCGGCCTATAACCTCAATGATTTTTCTCTCGCCGAGCAGTATTTCAATCAGGCGAAAGCGAAGGATCTGTTAGGTCCGACCCCTCCCGGACAAGGTCGAGGCGATCCGCTGAATCGCGTTTGGCAATTGGCGCGCAAGCAACTCGAAGATCTGCCTGACACGCGCCAAAAGTGGCAGCAAGAACAGGCCATTCGCGCGCGGGAGGCCACGGCCGACAACTTGCCGCGTGTTGTCCTACACACCTCGCGCGGGAACGTGACGATCGAGTTGTTCGAAGACGAGGCGCCGATCGCAGTGGCCAACTTTCTCACGCTGGTCAAAGACGGCTATTACGATGGCGTCGTGTTTCATCGGGTGCTACCAGCGTTCATGGCGCAGGGCGGCGATCCACAAGGGACGGGTAAAGGTGGCCCAGGTTACAGCATCCGTGACGAACACACGCTGCCAAATCACCGCAAGCACTTTCGCGGGTCGCTGAGCATGGCCAAGACAACTGCCCCCAACACCGGCGGTTCGCAGTTTTTCTTGACCTTCGTTCCAACAAGTTACTTGGATGGGAAACATACCGTGTTCGGTCGCGTGATCCAGGGAATGGAGGCGGCTGCTGCTCTGAAGCGACGCAACCCTGACGCGCCTGGACCATGGCCGACGCCCGACAAGATTCTCAAGGCCGAAGTGCTTCGCGACCGCGGCCACGCCTACGAGTTTGAGAAGTTGCCGGATCGGTGAGATGTGCGTTTGAGCCTCTATCAGCATTCCTGATCTCGCCGACAGACAGCGATAAAACGTAGCGATTTCAGCCGCTGACTCGCGGCCAATCCCCCGAAAACCGCCCCGAAACTGCGGAATTAGGCAGCTTGACCTGGGGCGGTGCTTGCGGCTATCCTAGTATTTCGATTTTCGATGCTGGTGGCGCCTGATATCGACAATCACAATCTTAGATTCGGCTTTTCTTATCCCGGCAGTGCGGACGGACTCCGCTGCTAAGTCATTAGCCTGTCACCAGTTTCGCAATGGAAAGATTCCCTTCGCCGGCCCCAGATTCGGTCGGATGAAGTTGATTTGATAGGTGGGATACGGCGTGGGGCCACAACCCCAGCGGAGTCACCGGTTTGAGGCTTGAGCACAGGTTCTGCGCTCAGCGTCTCAAGCAAGCAACGAGATAACAACCCATGCAACTAAGACCGCTCAAAATCTTCTGCGATGTCGTGCGACGGCGTAGTTTTTCGCGCGCTGCCGACGATAACGGCATTTCGCAATCGAGCGCAAGCCAGGTGATCCACCAGCTCGAGGAGCAACTCGGAATTCAGTTGCTCGACCGATCCAAACGTCCCTTCGTGCTGACCGACGAAGGCGAGCATTACTACGACGGTTGCCGACAGTTGGTCAAGGAATACGACCAACTGGTCGAAGCGGTTCGCACGCTGCATGACGAAACCGCCGCGCGGCTGCGAGTGGCGTCGATCTACTCGGTAGGTCTGGCGCACATGAGCGCTTTCATGCGATCATTTTCATCGGCCTACCCCGAAGCAAAGGTCCGCCTGGAGTATTTGCATCCCGCCCGCGTCGTCGAAGCGGTGGAAGACGGCGAAGCCGACTTGGGATTGGTCAGCTATCCCGAGGAGTCGCGTCAATTGCAGGTCATTCCCTGGCGGAATGAGTCGATCGTGTTCGTCTGTCATCCGACGCATCCGCTGGCCAGCGAGGATTCGATCACACTCGACAAACTCGCCGGGACGTCTTTCGTCGCCTTCGATTCGGAATTACGAGTGCGCGCCGAGATCGATCGCTTGCTGATGGTCAACAAGGTGAACGTGAACGTAGCGCTTGAGTTCGACAACATCGAAACCATTAAGCGGGCGATTGAAATCAACGAAGGTGTGAGCCTGCTGCCCCAGTCGACCGTCGCCTGGGAAGTCGAATCAGGCCTGCTCGCACAGGTGCCGCTTGATGGCGTCACAGTAGAACGTCCGCTGGGGATCATCCATCGTCGTGACGTGACGTTGGGAACGATCGGAAAGCAGTTCGTTGCCATGCTGCAGTCAGAAAACGAACTCATCCCCGCCCCCGTCGAGGCTCCCGTGATGAGCCTCCGTGAGACACACACACGAATTGTTTGAGAAAACAGAACAGCCGAAAGCATATAGTCAATCGGAAGTGATCGCTATGGATAATAAGAATCAGCTAACCTCGCTGCCACCCAAGCAAGGCCTTTACGATCCAGCGCACGAGCACGACGCGTGCGGAGTCGGTTTCGTGGCCCACATCAAGGGCCAGCCGAGCCATCAAATCGTCCTCGATGCCGAGGAAATCTTGCGCAACATGGATCATCGCGGGGCCTGCGGTTGTGAGCCGAACACCGGTGACGGCGCGGGCATTCTGACTGCGTTACCGCACAGTTTTCTGAAAAAGGTCGTGAAGGCCGACCTGGGCGTCGAACTGCCCAAGCCGGGAAGTTTCGCCGCGGGCAACGTCTTCTTTCCGCAGGTGGATTCGGAGCGGGCGAAATGCAAAGCCGTGTTCGAAGAGTTGGTCAACGCGCACGGCCAAAAGCTGATTGGCTGGCGACCAGTGCCAACCGACAAGAAGGCGGCCAACATTGGCCCCACCGCTCAAGCTGGCGAACCGGTGATCGAGCAAGCCATCATCGCTGCGGGCAAGGGGCTAAAGGGCGATGAGTTTGAGCGTCAACTCTACCTGATTCGCAAACAGGCGAGCCACCAACTGCGCACCGACGAGTCGCTCGCGCAGGCGAAGATGTTCTACGTCTGTTCGCTGTCGACCAAGGTGATCATCTACAAGGGGATGCTCTCGACGGAGCAGCTCTTCAACTACTATCCCGACTTGGCCGACAAGAACTACCAGAGCCATCTGGCGATGGTCCATTCGCGGTTTTCGACCAACACGTTCCCCTCGTGGGATCGCGCGCAGCCGCTGCGCTTCATGAGCCACAACGGCGAGATCAATACGCTGCGTGGCAATCAGAACTGGATGCGTGCGCGTGAGGGGACCGCCAAGAGCGATGTGTTCGGCGACGACCTCTCCCAGCTGTTCCCTGTGGTCGAGCCCGACTGCAGCGACTCGGGCACGTTTGACAACGTGCTGGAATTCTTACTGATGACCGGCCGCACGCTGCAAGAAGCGGTGATGATGATGGTACCCGAGGCATGGCAAAATCACGAAACCATGTCGGAGCAAAAGCGTGCCTTCTACGAGTACAACTCGTGTCTGATGGAACCGTGGGACGGCCCCGCGTCGGTCGCGTTCACCGACGGCAAGTACATTGGCGCGGTGCTCGATCGCAATGGCTTGCGACCCTCGCGCTATTACATCACTCACGACGATCGCGTCATCATGGCCAGCGAGGCCGGCGTGCTGCCGACAGTTAAGCCGGAGAACGTCAAAACGAAAGGCCGTTTGCAGCCGGGGCGCATGTTCTTGGTCGACTTCGAGCAGGGACGACTAATCCCCGACGAGGAGTTGAAAGACGACTTCGCCGCCCGTCGGCCCTACGGCGAATGGGTCCGCAATCAGCGGCTCGATATCAACGACTTGGAGCCCAACAAGGAGCCGCACGGCTTCGACAGTACCACCCTGCTGGAACGGATGCAGGCCTTCGGATTCACCGTCGAAACAATGAAGTTCATGCTGTTGCCGCTAATTCAGGTCGAGAAAGACCCGATCGGCTCGATGGGCAACGACTCGTGCCTGGCCTGCCTGAGCGACAAGCCGCGCATGCTCTACGACTACTTCAAGCAGCTATTCGCGCAGGTTACCAACCCGGCAATCGACTCGATTCGCGAAGAAGTGATCATGTCGGTCGAGTGCTACATTGGCCCCGAGAAAAACTTGCTTGAGACGACCGAAGCGCATGCCCAGCGGCTGCGATTGCCGTATCCAATTCTTTCCAACGAGAGTCTTGCCGCAATCAAGCATCTGGGCGACGACGCCAAGAAGAGTCGTGGGTGGAAAACGAAAACGATCGACATCACGTGGCCGCGTAGCGAAGGCAAAGCCGGCATGGTGCAAGCGCTCGACCGCATTTGCGCCGAAGCGGAAGCGGCAGTCGACGCGGGTTACTCGCTAGTCGTTCTGTCGGATCGCGCCATTTCGCCGGAGCGCGTACCGATCAGTGCCTTGCTGGCGTCTGGGGCCGTGCACCATCATCTGGTCAAGCAAGCCAAACGGACCCGCATTGGCCTGGTGCTAGAAACGGGTGAGGCCCGCGAAGTGCATCATCATTGCCTGCTGATTGGCTACGGTGCCGATGCGATCAATCCGTACTTGGCGTTCGAAGCTTTGTGGCAAGCCCGCCGAGATGGTCTGATCGACAGCGTCGAGGACGACATCGACAGCAATGAATCGGGCGAAGGAATAGACCATCCCGCCGTTGTCGCGGGGATCAACCACGAGGTGATCGACCCGGTGACCGCCCAAGATCACATGCTGGTGCAAAAATACCTCACCGGTGTCACCAAGGGTATGCTCAAGGTGATGGCGAAGATTGGTATCTCGACCCTGCAAAGCTACAAGGGTGCCCAGATCTTCGAAGCTGTCGGTCTACGCGACGAGGTGATTAACAAGTCGTTTGTGGGGACCGCCAGCCGCATTCAGGGAGTCGATTTCGATGTCCTGGCCGAGGAATCGCTGCGACGTCACTCGTTGGGTTATCCAGAGGAGAGTGCCGTACGGCTGCCGGTGCTTCCCAATCCGGGTGAATTCCACTGGCGCGCCGAGGGCGAACGTCACATGTGGGACCCGCAAGCGATTGCCGACATCCAGGTTGCAGCCCGCAACGACGATCAGGGTGCCTACAAGCGTTTCGCCAACCACATCAATCGCGATGCGCAAACTCGCTGCCAACTCCGCGGTCTGCTGAGTTTCAAGGCTGGTGTGAACGGCGACTCAATTCCGCTCGACGAAGTGCAGTCCGCCAAGGAAATCGTGAAGCGTTTCTGCACCGGCGCGATGTCTTTTGGCTCGATTTCGGCGGAAGCCCACGAGTCGCTGGCCATCGCGATGAATCGTTTGGGTGGCAAGAGCAACACCGGCGAAGGTGGTGAAGATCCCATCCGCTTCGAGCCGCTGCCCAACGGCGATTCCAAACGGTCGGCGATCAAGCAGGTTGCCTCAGGTCGTTTTGGTGTGACGATCAACTATCTCACCAACGCAGACGAGTTGCAAATCAAGATCGCCCAAGGTGCCAAGCCTGGCGAAGGCGGCGAGCTTCCCGGCCGCAAGGTTGACGAGAATATCGCACGCATTCGCTACTCGACGCCCGGCGTCGGCCTGATTAGCCCACCGCCGCATCACGACATCTATTCAATCGAGGATCTTAAACAGTTGATCCACGATCTGAAGAATGCTAATCGTGCGTCGCGGGTGAGCGTGAAGCTCGTGGCCGAGGTCGGAGTCGGTACGATCGCTGCAGGCGTGGTGAAAGGATTCGCCGACCACGTGCTGATCTCCGGCGACGGCGGTGGCACCGGTGCTTCGCCGCTCACCAGCATCAAGCACGCCGGTTTGCCTTGGGAATTGGGCATCGCCGAAACGCACCAGACGCTGGTTCTCAACGACCTGCGCAGCCGAGTAGTGCTGCAGACCGATGGCGGCCTAAAAACCGGCCGCGACGTGGTAATCGCCGCGATGCTGGGTGCCGAGGAGTTTGGTTTCTCGACCGCGCCGCTGATTACGCTCGGCTGCATCATGATGCGAAAGTGCCATCTCAACACGTGCCCGGTTGGGATCGCTACGCAGGATCCCGACCTACGCAAGAAGTTTGCTGGTAAGCCCGATCACGTGGTGAACTACCTGTTCATGGTCGCGGAAGAAGCGCGCGAGATCATGGCGGAACTCGGTTTTCGCACGATCGACGAGATGGTCGGTCGCGTCGATTGCCTGGAAACCGATGCGGCGATCAAGCACTGGAAGGCCGACGGACTCGACCTCACCAACTTGCTCTCACCTATCGAAACGCCTTACCCCGATGCGGGGCGATACTGCACGAAGGGCCAGGATCACGGTCTGGAGCATTCGCTCGACATCCGCAAACTATTGGACCTGGCCAAGCCAGCGCTGGAAGAGGGCAAGAAAGTCCGCGCCGAAGTGCCGATCGTCAACACCGATCGCACCGTGGGTACGATTCTGTCCAACGAGATCTGCAAGAAGTACGGCGCCGACTGTCTGCCCGACGATACGATTCACTTCAAGTTCAACGGCTCTGCTGGCCAAAGCCTTGGTGCCTTCCTGGCACGCGGGGTGACGCTCGAGGTCGAAGGCGACGCGAACGACTACATTGGCAAGGGCCTCTCCGGCGGACGGATCGTCATCTATCCACCGAAGGTGTCGACCTTCAAGGCCGAAGAGAACATCCTGGTCGGCAACGTGTGCCTCTACGGCGCGACCAGCGGACAGGCATTCTTCCGCGGCCGCGCGGCCGAACGCTTCGCCGTGCGAAACAGCGGCGCGCTGACGGTCATCGAAGGCGTTGGCGACCACGGCTGCGAATACATGACCGGCGGGCGGGTGGTCATTCTCGGCCCGACGGGCCGCAACTTCGCCGCCGGCATGTCGGGTGGCATCGCCTACGTATGGGCGCCCGATCGCGAGAGGTTCAGACTGGATTGCAACCTCGGTCTGGTCGATTTGGAAGATGTTGTCGAAGAGGGCGATATCCTCGAGTTAAAGCAGCTGATCGAGCTACACCAAAACTACACCGACTCGCCCGTCGCGGCCGACGTGTTGGATCGCTGGGACGAGACGGTCTCAGAGTTTGTCAAAGTGATGCCCCGCGACTACAAACGCGTGCTGGAGGAGCAAAAGGCAAAACAAGAGGAGATGGCAACGGTCTAGCGGATGGACGCGGCGGTCCAGACGATCGTGTTAACAGAGGCGTTGGCCTCTCGAAATTGACAGCCAGCCCCGGAGGGGCAAACGAGAATAGCCCAGCGATTCATCGCTGGGTCAGAGGATCAAGCACGACAAGTCCTGGAAGGACGACCGAAACAGCAAACACAAATTGAAGACGACATGGGCCACTCCTTCTGCAGCGCGTATTTTCATTGCGTGTTCAGTACCAAGGAGCGACGGAAACTAATCACATCTGATTTGCAAGAACGGCTTTGGCCTTATGTAGGAGGAATCGCAAGAGAAAACAAGATGACCGCGGTGGCGATTGGTGGGGTGGAGGACCACATCCATGTGCTGTTGTCGATTCCATCGACTGTTTCCATCGCTAAGGCAATGCAACTTCTGAAGGGAGCTTCGTCAAAGTGGATTCATGACGAATTCCCTCAACATAATGACTTCGCATGGCAAGAAGGCTATGGGGCATTCAGTATTGGAAAGTCGCAGGTCGAATCCACAAAGCAGTACATTACCAATCAGGCACAGCATCATCGCACCAGGACATTTCAGGAAGAGTTCTTGGCGTTTTTAGAGAAGCACGATATGCAATCCGATCCACGATTTGTTTGGGGGTAAGTTCAGTCGTCCCTCCGGGACTCGATAGATTGACAAAACGTATTCCCAGCGATGAATCGCTGGGCTATTTTCGCGAAGTCCCTCCGGGACAGATGACTCGACTCAACCTACGACTCAAGCGTACAACCCTACTAAGCGCACAACACTCGCAAAAAAAAACCATGGGCAAACCTACAGGCTTTAAAGAATTCGAACGGCAGGCAGTTCCTTATCGCGATCCGGCGGAGCGGGCGAGCGATTTCTTGGAGATCTACACCGATCCCGCGGAGGAGCATCTCCAGACGCAGGGGGCGCGGTGTATGGATTGCGGGGTGCCATTCTGCCAGTCGAACACCGGCTGTCCGATCGACAATCTCATTCCTGAGTGGAACGACCTCGTCTATCAAGGCCGCTGGCGCGATGCGCTCGATCGGCTGCATAAGACCAACAACTTCCCCGAGTTCACCGGTCGCGCCTGCCCTGCGCCGTGCGAAGGCGCGTGTGTGCTGGGGATTACCGATCCGCCGGTCACGATCAAGAATATCGAAAACGCGATCATCGATCGCGGTTTCGCCGAAGGCTGGGTCGTGGCCGAGCCTCCCACTCATCGCACAGGCAAGAAAGTCGCCATCGTCGGTAGCGGTCCGGCAGGATTGGCCGCCGCGGCGCAGCTCAACAAGGCGGGCCACTCGGTCACGGTCTACGAACGCGCCGACCGCGTCGGTGGGCTGCTGATGTACGGCATTCCCAACATGAAACTCGATAAGCAAGTCGTCGAGCGGCGCATCAATCTGCTGCGCGAGGAAGGGATCGAGTTTGTCACCTGCGCGCACGTGGGTGTCGAAGAAGACTTCGCGCCCGGCCACATGACCCAAATCATGCAGGAACGCGGACACAAGATTAACTTCATTGATCCGAGAGAACTTCAGGAGGACAACGACGCGGTGCTGATCGCCACCGGCGCGACGAAGCCGTTCGACCCCACGGCTCGCTGTCCCGGACGAGACCTCGAAGGCGTTTACTTCGCGATGGACTTCCTCACTCGCAACACCAAGAGCCTGATGGACGGGGACATGTACAAGGCACAGCAGGCTGCCGGGGAGTATGTTTCTGCCAAAGGTAAGCACGTGATCGTCATCGGCGGCGGCGATACCGGCGCCGACTGCATCGGCACTTCGCTCCGTCATGGTGCCACCAGTATCGTCAACTTCGAACTGCTCGATACTCCGCCAGAAGAGCGCGCCGCGAACAACCCTTGGCCGCAGTGGCCACGCATTTACCGCGTCGATTACTCGCACGCCGAGACTGCCGCCCGCCTGGGCGACGACCCCCGTCAGTACAATGTGCTGACCAAGGAGTTCGTCGACGACGGCAAGGGCCGTATCAAGGGCGTCAAAACCGTGACGGTCGATTGGTCCAAACCGGTCGAAGGCGGCGCGCCGTTTAGCGAAGTTGACGGTAGCGAAAAAATCTGGGCAGCCGACTTGGTCTTCTTGGCTACCGGCTTCGTCGGCCCCGAACTAATCGTTGGAGACCTGCTCGACCTGGAAACGCAAAACCCGCGTGGCAACTGGAAGACTTTTTCAGCCCAGCACGGGTCCTTCACCACCAACATCGAAGGCGTTTTCGCCGCCGGCGACTGCCGGCGCGGTCAGAGCCTGGTCGTCTGGGCCATTAATGAAGGCCGCGGTGCCGCCCGCGCGATCGACGAGTACTTGGCGGGATGGTCCGACTTGCCAGCGCCAGGTTTGAATCTCCCACAACAGGTGGTGTGATGTTACGATCGTGGATCCGCTTCCGCATCCGCGATCTGCTGTTGGCAACGGCCCTGATAGCGATCTACCTGACCGCGTGCAGTCAGTGGCAGTCGCTCAGCAATGAATTGGCCACACCCAATGAATTGGCCACACCCAATGACTCGGCCATCCTCTTCCTCCTCGTTTTCTGGGCGATGGCTCCGGGTGTCCTTGCCGGGTTCGCATGCATGGTTCAGGCGAGGGCGCGCCTTAATAAAGGTCGTGTAATCGCACGACTAATATTGCCAGTCCGTTGGTTGTTGTTGTTTGTATTAGTCACGCTCGCGTGGCTCTGTCCGCAGGTATGTCGAATCGATGCCGTCGGATCTACATTGTTTCTTTGCTTCTTAGTTTTTCTCTGCGTCTCGGTTTTTCTCTTTGTCGAAGTCGCGCTAGCGATAATGAGCCCGGTGGCTGATGTCACGTGCAATGGCGTTGTCACTCATTCCGGACCAAGCACCTGGAATCGAATACGTCCGCTGCGTCAGGCGGACGGTCAACTGACGCATTTGCGGTGCCAGACTCCGTTCTTTTGGACACATCGAGTACCGGTGCCTCCCGAGTTGCGACCGACAATCGAGGAATTGATTGCCGCGAGCCAATCGGGGTGACTCGAAACTTGTTAGAACAATTTATTGCCGTCCCGCACGATTGGGGACGGAGCATTGCCTGGGTTTCGAGTCATCTCATTGCGTGTTAGACTGATAGACAGTAGTTTGCGGTGACTTTCTCTTACGTTTTCAAGTCGTGGAGTTCACATGGCGGAAACTAATCAACAGCGCGGATCGCAATCGGCCGAGCGCATCGACATCGAGGAAGCTTGGGAAGCGGATTTGCTCGAGCGTTATCCAGAGCCCGGTAGCGCGCCGGAAAGTTCCGCGCAGCCGGAGTCGGCGGAGTTTCGTGACTACACGGAAGACACCAGAGACGGCGTGCAAGAATTCTACTATCAGAACCACACGCGTCAGACGCTCGAGTTCGTCCAGGAGATGCACCAGAAGTACCTGCCGCTACGCCAGCGTCAGATGAGCGTCTGGGAGGCGATGGACTTCCTGGACGAGTTGGTCGACGACAGCGATCCCGACACGGAGGAGCCGCAGATCTTCCATGCCGTGCAGACGGCAGAGGCCATTCGTGCCGACGGGCACCCGGACTGGTTCGTGCTGACGGGGCTAATCCACGATTTGGGAAAAGTACTTTGCCTGTTTGATGAACCGCAGTGGGCCGTCGTTGGCGATACGTTTCCGGTCGGATGTGCGTACTCCGACAAAGTCGTGCTGGCGGAGTACTTCGAAGAAAACCCCGACAAGAAAAAGCCTGAGTACCAGACGGAAAACGGCATCTACGAACCCGGCTGCGGCCTTGAGAATGTGCTGATGAGCTGGGGCCACGACGAATACTTGTACCACGTCGTTGGAGCGTATCTGCCGATCGAAGCGCAGTACATGGTCCGCTACCACTCGTTCTACGCAGCTCATCGCGAAAACGCGTATCAGCACCTAATGAACGACACAGATCGCCAGATGTTCGCGTGGGTGCGAGAATTCAATCCGTACGATCTTTACACCAAGCACGACGTCGCGCCGGACCTGGACAAGCTGATGCCGTACTACCGCGACCTGGTCGGCCAGTTCTTCCCCGACACACTGCAGTGGTAAGGCTCATCGCGTCGTCAGTCTCGCATGCGATCGCGGGCCTTCGTTAGAAGTGCTTGCATGTGCTCGACTGTGGCGGAATGCGCGGGCAAGTCCGCCAGATTGGTGTACTCGTCCGGGTCGTTTTCGTAGTCGTAGAGCTCATGGCCGTGCTTACCGTCGCCCCATTGCGTGTAGCGATATCGGGGCGTGCGAACCGAGTAGCCGACGACTCGGTCGGTCGTGAACTCCTTATGCATCTGACGCGCCCGGCTGACGGTCATGCTGACTGCGGCGTCTCGCGGTGCCACGCTCACGTCGTCGAGCACCGGCTTCAAGCTCACCCCGCGCACGTGGTCGGGCGCCGTCGTTTGGCATAGCTCGGCAAGTGTTGGGTAGACGTCCATCAGCTCGACGGGATTGGTCGACACGCGCCCGGCTTGTTTGCTGCCAGGTTCGACGACGATCAACGGCACGCGACACGAGCCTTCGAACAGGTCGCTCTTTTGCCACAGCCCGTGAGCGCCCAGGTGATAGCCGTGATCGGAAAAGAAGACGATGACTGTGTCGTCGGCGAGCTTGCGCTCCTCCAGGGCATCGACCACGCGCCCGAGCTGCTCGTCCATCAACGAAATCGCGGCAAAATACGCCTGAATGATCTCCTTGCGTTGGGCCACAGTCAGCTTCCGCTGCCCAGGGCGATCGTGTAGGGCGGCAACGGGAATGTCGTCGCGGTCGTCGGGCCGTTCCATCACGGGGTCGATCGCGTCGCGTGAGTACTGCTCGAACAGCCGACTCGGCGCAACGTAAGGAGTGTGGGGTCGAAAGAATCCGACCGCGAGAAAGAACGGCCGGCCGGTTTTTTCTGGATGCATCTCGTCCAGTAATTCGATCGCGGCGGTCGCACTCTTGCCGTCGGTGTGCAGCTCCGATTCCTCCGGCACGCTTAGCCAGCTCAAGGTGCCGCCAAAGCGCTTATGCAGCGGAGCATTCGGCTGAATCGAATTAATTTGTTCATGTAATTCGCGATCGATCCCGCGCGGATTGACGCGCAAGTCCCAAGATGCCAAATCGTCATGACCATCGGTGCCGATTTGATTGGGTACTCCGTAGTGATAGATTTTACCTACACGCGCCGCTGTGTAGCCATGATTGCGAAACATCTGCGCTAAGGTGACGATGTTGGGGTTCTTGTCACGCAGATTTCCTTTGTTGGCGAATACGCCTGATTGGGGTGGGTACAGGCTAGTCATGAACGACGAGCGGCTCGCATTGCACACCGGATACTGAGCGTAGGTTCGATGGAATCGCACGCCACGCGAGGCAAGTTGGTCGATGTTGGGAGAATGCACCAACTCGTGCCCGTAGCAGCCCAGGTCGCAATTGCAATCGTCGGTGACGATCATCAGCACGTTTCGGCGTGGTGTGGACTTCTTCTTCGCAGGACTTTCTTCTGCGGCGGATGCGCTGGTGGTTGGAGTCCAAATTGCAATCGCAAGGATGAGTATAATCCGTGCTCGAGACATAACAACGTGAATCCTTGAGTGTATTTTCTACGCGCGCCTAATTCTCGCGGGTCGTTCGGCTTGCTAAACTTGCACCTACTCGTCCCGCGACACGATAGACCAAAGTCTAGCAGAACCTTGCCGAGAAAGTGAAACGATTCCATGGTGAAAACGGGAAAGCCGCGAACTACTCAGACAGTGCTTCTGCGCGCGTTGCTGATGGGCACTTGCTTGTGCCAGTTGACCAGCGTGACGACGGCTGCGGACTCATCCAATCCGGTCAAGAATGTACTGTTTATTGTCTCCGACGATCTGAAGGCCAGCGTTTTGGGTTGCTACGGCGACCAAATCTGCGAAACACCGAACATTGACCAGTTGGCTCGCTCCGGCGTGGTCTTCCAGCGCGCCTACTGTCAAGGAACATGGTGCGCGCCGTCACGACAATCATTCATGTTCAGCCGCTACCGGCATGGGGGAGAGGTTAACTTGGGTCAGCACTTTCGCGAGAACGGTTTTTACTCGGCGCGGGTCGGCAAGATCTACCACATGCGTGTTCCCGGTGACATCATCGCGGGGACCGACGGCAAGGACGTCCCGTCGTCGTGGACGGAGCGGTTCAACTCGCCCGGTCAGGAAGCCCACACGCCCGGTGACTATGCCTGCCTGAATCTAAACATCTTCACGACCGAACTGGCTGGTCGACAATCGACGGCGATGCCGCACCGCATGTTCGTGTCGGTTGCCTACGACGGCAGCGGTGCCGATCAGCCTGACCACAAATCCGCCACCAAAGCGATCGAATTACTCCGCGCTCACAAGGAGGAACCGTTCTTCCTTGCCGTGGGTTTGATTCGGCCGCACTATCCGATGGTCGCTCCGCGACAGTACTTCGCAAAGTACCCGTGGCAAGATATCCCACTCCCTAAGACAATTGCCAACGACTTGGATGATATCCCCGAGGCGGGGCGTTCTAATTCGCGTTCGTCGCTCAACGGCATCGACCAATTCCCGGACAACCAGCGCCGCATGTGGGCCGCCTATTACGCGTCGGTCACATTCATGGACGACCAAGTCGGGCGCATCCTCGCCGAACTCGACCGGCTTGGTTTGCGCGACAGCACGGCGATTGTCTTTACTTCCGACCACGGGTATCACCTGGGCGAGCACGAATTTTGGCAAAAGTCGAATCTACACGAGGAGGTGACGAGGGTGCCGCTTGTCATCTCGGTACCAGGACATGCGCCGCAAGTGACGGACTCGATTGTCGAACTCGTCGACATTTTCCCGACCTTGGCCGATCTTGCCGGCCTGCCCATCCCCGACGGCGTGCAGGGCACGAGTCTTCGCCGCATCCTGACCGACCCGCAGGCGACCGTGAAGTCGGGCGCCCTTTCCTTCAACAAAGGCACGTCACTGCGCACCAGCAGGTGGGCTTACATGCGTTACAAAGACAAGTCGGAAGAGTTGTACGATATGCACGCAGATCCTCACCAGTTTCACAACCTGGCTCAAGTTGAGGCGCATCGCGGTCAGCTGGAAACGCTGCGCGGTGAGCTGCAGCGCAGGCTAGCGGGATTGGAGTAGCGAATCTCGATGGTGATTTCGCTCCCGGAATCTTGCTGAAATTGGGCCAACGCTTCGGGTAGAATTAACTGCGAATCGCCATGCCGCGAGCGCGTCGCCTCGACGGGACTGCCTCGCTGCCGGGCGGTCGCGTGCATTGCGCACGAGTTTCCAGAATTTTCGGACCTCGAATCCGGATAACGATTGTGTCCTAAGTCCTTTGCCACCGCGGGATTAGCGATCCAGAGGCAAATGATTTTTAAGACACCAATCGAGTCCAGATTCCGAAAATGCGGCCATCCGGTCCGCGTCTCGATGTTCGCAACTGCTTTGCGCAGAGGGAGATCGGGAAACCTGGGCGTAGCCAGTTCGCGGGATTATTCGGACACGAGCTGTCGTGTCGCGCGCGTGGTAAAACTCCAAACGGGGGGTGCCGTTTGCCGTGCGTCGCAACACTGGCCGACTGGCGCGACCTACTGCCCGATGTCGCCACCGACGTTGGTGACATCGATCGGTGTGGTCTCGATGACGGTGCCGTTGGCCATCACACTGCCATCGGCGATCGGCATTTCGGCCATGCTGCCGTTGTAGCCGTACATGACCTGCGAGCCGGATTCGCAGCCGCACGACGGGGCCGATTGGCACGTGTTGCATGTGTTGCAAGGATCGCAGGTGTTGCAGCTGGGAGCATACGTCGGGCAGCATGGACCGGCGAGCGCGCGAGGAGCGGGACGTCCGTAGAACGGCCCGACGGTGGCAACCGACGAGCGGCTGCACAGACCGCGGCAGCGACCGCAGCCGCTGGCACTGATCAACAAAGTAGCAACAGCCAATAGAGCGAGTGTTTTTTTCATGACCGAATGTCCTGGGGAAGGACCCTCCAATGTTGCAAAATGCTGGCGGCGGGGCCCGCGATGGGTGGGGAGTGTACGCGACTTTGCTGGTCGGGTGGGTGATCAGATAACTGACCAGACAAGCATTGCCCCGAATGTTGACTGGGGCAAACACGACGTTGATTTTTTGCCACACTTTTGCGGCCACTGGTCGCTACGATCGGCACATCGCGTCTGGAGGCCACTGCAATCCCTATCGCTACGTCAACCTCGGCAATCGTTACAATGGGGGTCGCGGCTGGACTGGAAGTCGTTGCGGAACATTGGAATATGAGGTGGTCAGAGGCGAAGAATCATCGGAATTTATAGGATCTCGCAATCACCATGAAGCGACAGCCACTACATTCCGCTATCCGTCTCGTCGTCGCTTGCGCGCTGGTCGCACTCGGATTGCGCACATGGTTGGTGATGGGATTGATTGAACCGGTGTCGGTCTCCGGTAGCTCAATGGTACCTTCGCACCTAGGTCCCTACGTCGCGCCGAAGTGCCCTGCCTGTGAGCATTCGTATCGCGTGGGTGCAGAGTTCAGTGCTGACCTCGTAAGTATGCGCTGTCCCCATTGCGCGCACTCGGAGGTGCCCCTCGAGGGACTCACGCTGCACCGCGGCGATCGATTGTGGATTGATCGCTGCTCGTTGCAGTGGCGCAAGCCGCGTCGCTGGGAAACCGTGGTCGCGCGCAATCCGCAGGACGGCGGCGAGCTTTGCCTCAAGCGAGTCGTCGGACTGCCGGGCGAGCGCGTCGAATTGCAAGGCGGAGATATCCTCGTCGACGGGAATGTCTTGATGAAGTCAGCGGATGAGCAACAACTTATGCGACAATTGATTCACCGCGAAACCAGCCAGCATCCTCGTTGGCGAGCGAAGGACGGCTCCGGCTGGAGGTTCACCGACCACCGCTGGCAACACGACGCCAACGATGGTGTGGAAGTCCAATGGCTGCGCTATCATCACCCGTCTGAAGCAGCGATCACCGACGACGTGACCTTCAACGCGGGGATTACTCGCAAGTTGAACCAAGTCGACGAGTTCCTGTTGTCCGTCGATATGGGTGTACGTGGCGCAGGGACCATGTACCTGAGCCTCAATGACGGTTCGTCGGAAGCGGAGATTCGTCTCGCGCTGCCAGGCGGGACGATGCAGGTCATTGCAAGTGGAATGGACCGGCCGTCGACACATCAGTTACCCACCGACACCCTCGAAGCGGTGGCCGGTCGAACCGTGCCATTGCAGCTTGTCAACTTTGATCAGCAGTTGTTGCTGGTGATCGACGATCGAGTGGTCTTGCAGCGTCCCTGGCCGCTCGGGGTTTCCGCGGGCACAGCGAGCCCGGTCGGGATCGGAGCTGAGGGCCTCGACGTGACGCTGAGCAATCTGAGTTTGCATCGAGACATCTACTACTCCGACTACCCTATTGGGGCTCCGCCGCCGGCCGTGACCCGCTGGTTGCTCGGCCCCGACGAGTACTTCCTGCTCGGCGACAACCCGCCCGTGTCGATCGACAGCCGCTTGTGGGGGCCTGTGCCAGCACGCTTGATCGTAGGGAAACCGCTATGAGAGACCTGAAACAGCACGCTAGCAAACCATTCGCATCCGCTGGGGAGGACAACTGCAAAGTCAGAAGAAACCGCCAAGGACGCCAAGTGCGCCAAGCAGCTAGCGGGCAAGCCGGCCTGTTATTGAGACTCTCTCAAGATGTATCTTGGCGCAATTGGCGCTCTTGGCGGTTCAATAAAGAGACTTTGCAGTTCTCCTGATCCGCTGGGGACTGCGTTTCCCGCCTGCCAGAAAATTGACTATATTGCGAGTTCGGCGACGAATAGCGGGAATTCCCGATACGTTGAGCCGACCCAACCTGGACATCCGATCATGGCCAAAAAGACCAAAGCTAAAACCAATACGAAGACCAAGTCTAAGAAGAACCGCATCGAAACGAGCGAAGCCGCCAAAAAGCCTGAGGACTCGACGACTCCCAGCGGCGGCGGCATGTACGCCCTGCGCGAGACGATCGAGTCGATCGTGATTGCATTCGTGTTGGCGTTCCTGTTCCGGACGTTCGAGGCCGAGGCTTTCGTGATTCCAACCGGCTCGATGTCGCCGTCCCTGCAGGGTCAGCACAAAGACATCTGCTGTAGTGAATGCGGCTATCGCTTCCGCACTAATGCAAGCACCGAGGGCGAGGACCGCGAGCGGATGCTGGCCATGCTTCGCAATTCTAATCTGAGCTTTCGTGAGCGTAGTGTTCTCGAGCACAACGTCGCTAGCCAGGAGGTTGTACTTGGCATGTGTCCGATGTGCCGTCAGTCGATCGCGATGCGGCCTGAGTCCGACTTGCCACCCAGCGTGCCCAGCTTTGTCGGAACCAACGACGCGCAACACGAAACCAGCTACCCTGGCGATCGCATTCTGGTGAACAAATACGCTTACGAAGGGGGCGATCCCGAGCGTTGGGATGTCGTTGTATTCAAGTTCCCCGGCAATGGCGAAATGAACTACATCAAGCGACTCGTTGGGTTGCCAAACGAGACCTTGCAGCTATCCCAAGGCGATTTATTTGTTCGCGATGACGAGCAAGGTGAAGCCACGTTCGCCATCGAACGCAAGCCGGCCCATAAAGTGCGTGTGATGCTGCAGCCGGTCCACGACACCGACTACGATCCGACGATCCTCCACAGTGCGGGTTGGCCACTGCGGTGGCAGGCCATGGAACCCAACGGCTGGACGATTGACGCCGAGCCTGGCGACCAGACCGTCGCACAGTCATTTTCAGTCGACGCTGGTGACGAGACCGCCTGGCTGCGTTACCGCCACTACACTCCCCGCGACAAGGATTGGCTCGTCGCGCGAGAATATCACGACAGTGGCGAGTATCCAGTCCTCGAAAAACAGCAGTGGCTCGACTCAATCAAGCCGCAACTGATTCGTGATTTCAATTCGTACAATGCGGGCCGCCTGCGCGGCGGAGCGATAAGGCGTAGCGAGGGTGGGCGGCTCTTACCACCCGGCATCGAAGATCAAGGATGGCCGACTCCCGAAACCAGCTACGGTCTTTGCTGGGTTGGTGATCTGGCAGTTCAAGCAGACGTGCAGATCGAGCAAAGTCAGGGCGAGCTCGCGCTCGATTTGGTCGAAGCGGGGACACACTTTGTTTGCCGTATCGACCTGAAGACCGGGCAGGCTCAGGTCGGCATTGCAGGACGCGATGCCCCGACCGCGACCGCGCAAACGCCGATTACTTCGCCGGGCAGCTACAATCTGTTGTTCGCTAATGTGGACGACCAACTGCTTCTGTGGGTCGACGAGAGTCTGGTGGAACTGACGGACAGCTCGGCGGCCCTGGTCTACGACGCGGACGCAGTGTTTGGCAAACGCGTGAACGCCATCCCCCGTACCAGTGAGGACGACCCTGGCGATCTCGCGCCAGTAGGCATCGGCGCGCAAGGCACCAGCGTCAACGTCAGCCGCCTTCAGGTCATGCGCGACATCTACTACATCGCAACCACGTCGGAGACGGCATCGCCGTTGGACAACAACTGTGATTATCCTCGGCCAAGCGATAACGGCGTGCGGCAGTTATTCGAAGACCCGGACAAGTGGCCGCTGTTTTACGAACGTAAGAGTTTCGACTTTAGCACGGAAGAAGATCAGCTGTTTGTCATGGGCGATAACAGCCCACAGAGCGAGGATTGTCGGCTTTGGGCGCGGGGTCGCAACGGTGCAAAGCCGGGCGGTGCGTATCTCGACCGACGGTTGCTAATTGGTAAGGCGGTCTGCGTGTTCTGGCCGCATTCGTGGGGTGAAATACCTGGGTTACGGAAGTTGCCAGGCTTCCCGAACTTCGGCGATATGCGGCTGGTTCGGTGAATTTATCTCACTCGTCATGGAGGACGAAATCAAGTGAGTTTGCTGCAAGTAACAGGATTGGTCAAAAGCTACGGCCGCCGCCGTGTGGTCGATGGCGTTGAATTTCACGTCGAGCGCGGCGAAATCGTCGGTCTCTTGGGGCCCAACGGTGCCGGCAAGACCACGACCTTTCGCATGACCTGCGGCATGGAAGAGCCCGACGCAGGGAGCGTGATGCTGGGCGGAGTCGACGTGACCGATTGGCCCATGTTTCGCCGCGCGCGCGAAGGCGGCATGGGCTACCTGGCCCAAGAGTCGAGTGTGTTCCGCAAGCTGTCGGTGCAAAACAACCTGTTGGGCATCATGGAAATGCTCGGCATGAAGCGTCGCGACCGACGGCGACGTTGCGACGAGCTCCTTGAGCAGTTTGGCATCACCAAACTCCGCCGCAGCAAGGCGATGTCGCTCTCAGGCGGCGAGCGCCGACGATTGGAGATCGCCAGGTGCCTGGTATCCGACCCGCAGATCATTCTACTCGACGAGCCATTCACCGGCATCGATCCGGTGACGATCGATAGCATTCAGGTGATCGTGCGTGACCTGCGCGATCGCGGGATCTCGATTCTGATCACCGATCATCAGGTTCGCGAGACGCTGGAAATCACCGATCGCAGCTACGTCGTACGGAGCGGTCAGGTGCTGTGCCACGGCACGCGCGACGAAGTGCTCCAGAACGAGGAAGCGAGAAAATACTACTTCGGCGACAATATCGACATGGGCTCGAGCAGCAACTATTCCGCTGCGCGCGACGCGCACGAGAGTCGGATCTCTGCACTGCGAGGCAGGCTTACCGGACATCATCCCCCGATCGAGGACGACGCGGCATAATCGCTGCGAGACTGGCAGACAGCTTCCAGACGCGTGTACAATACTTGCATGACCGATCAGCCTGAAGAATCGAAGCCCGCAGATGAATCCGCCGCCGATGACGCGGCAACCAGTGGCGCACCCGCTGCCGACGAACCGCCTCCGCTACGCAGCGTGCACACGAGTAACCTGCCGCAGATGTTCGCGCAGGGCAATTTTTCGCTCTTGGTAACAACTTACCAAGCAGGCAAGCTGGTCATCCTTCGCAATGACAAGGGGGTGCTCAACACCCACTTTCGCAATTTCCATAAACCGATGGGCTTGGCGATCGAAGGCGGAAAGCTAGCGGTCGGTTGCAATATCGACATCTGGGAATTCCACAACGTACCGGCGGTCTGCCAGAAGCTCGACGAGGCGGAGGAGAATAAGGACACGGGGTTCAAGCACGACGCGTGTTTTCTTCCACGGCGTAGCCACACGACCGGCGACATGCAGATCCATGAGATGGCCTGGGTCAACGGTGAGTTGTGGTTTGTGAACACCGCGTTCAGCTGTCTGTCGACCCGTAGCGACGTCAATAGTTTTGAGCCACGCTGGCGCCCTGCATTCGTGTCGGAACTGGTCCCCGGTGATTACTGTCATCTCAATGGCCTGGCGATGCGCGACGGGCACGTACGCTACGTCACCGCCCTGGGAGAGACTAATCAGCCGGGTGGATGGCGCGAGAACAAGCGAGACGGCGGTCTGCTGATCGATGTGGATGCAAACGAGATCATCACGCGTGGACTGTCGATGCCGCATTCTCCGCGCTGGTACCGCGACCAACTTTGGATCCTCGAATCAGGGAATGGCGGTATCGGTACCGTCGACCTTGCAACCGGCCAGTACCAGGAAGTCGCCCAGTTGCCGGGCTTCACGCGCGGCTTGAGCTTCTTGGGGCCGTTAGCATTTATCGGCCTCTCGCAAGTGCGTGAATCGGCGGTGTTCAGCGGCATTCCGCTGGTTGAGCGTCTGGAAGAGCGCACCTGCGGCGTCTGGGTCGTGAATATCGAGACCGGCGAAACCATCGCCTTCTGTCGATTCGAAGATGCGGTGCAGGAAATCTTCGCGGTCGAAGTATTGGGTGGGTGCCGCTTTCCCGATCTGGTGAACCACGACGCTGAACTAATCGGTCGCTCGTATGTCTTGGACGATAAAGCACTTGCCGACGTGCCGGAGAACCTTCGTGCTGACGCGTCCTAGGAGTTTCTCTTCCGGCATTTCACACTCCGGAATCTAAATGCGTGTTCTTTCGGCCTCCGCGTGTTATGCTTGGCAGCGGAGGAGACGAAAAAGACTTCCCTGGCCGGGTTCGTCTCCATTTTCAATCGCGCGAACGGTAAGGCGGCAATAGATGACAACTCCCCAACGCACGGTCCTGATTACCGGATGTTCATCGGGAATCGGTGCGGCTACTGCGAGATTGCTCGCCGAGCGAGGTTTCCGGGTGCTTGCCGGCGTACGCTGCCCACAGCATGCCGAGGAGATCTCTGAACGAGGCTTGCCGCAGTTGGAGCCCGTGTTACTCGACGTCACCAGCGACGATAACGTCGCGAGTTTGGTTTCGTCTGTGTCGGCGAGCTGTCCCGACGGGTTGTACGCCGTGGTCAACAATGCAGGTGTCGGCTTACCGGCCGCTGTTGAGCTTTCCACGCTGGACGAAGTGCGAAATCTGTTTGAAGTCAACACGATTGCCCCCCTGCGTATTATCCAGAGCTTTCTCCCGCTGTTGCGTCAGGCTGGTGGACGGGTCGTCAATATTTCATCGATGAACGGCACGATGGCCCTGCCAATGGTCGGGGCGTACTCGGCGAGCAAGTTCGCGTTGGAAGCGCTCTCCGACACGCTGCGCGTCGAGCTTCGCCCGTGGCGAATCCCGGTTAGTATCATTCGTCCGGGCCAGGTGCGGACGTCGATTTTCGACAAGGCTCGCGCGGCCCTTGACCAGCGTCGTAGCGAGATTCCCGAGCAGCTCAAGAACGGCTACGACGTTATGTACTCCCGCGCCGCTCAGTTCAACGAACGTGGTGCTAATTCGCCGACTTCGCCCGAGAAAGTTGCCGGCGTCGTCCTACAGGCACTGATCGCCAAGCACCCGCGCGCTCGCTATCATGTCGGCATCGATGCCCACGGCATGAAATTCGCCAACGCTTTCATGCCCCAACCGCTGATCGATAGAGCCCTCGCCAGCGTGATGCGCGTGTTGAAGCCGGTCGACCAAGCGAATTGTGAGAAATGAAGATGGGGGCATCACGCTCTCAAGCAGTGCCGAATCATGGCAGTTGCAGCGGCAAGACTCATCGCGCTTAGAGCATGCGACCGAAGATCAGCGCAGCATCGCGGTCGAACTGTCCGCGTGTGACGACCTCGTCGCAACCTGCCGCTTGGGCGGCTGCCAGATTGGCTTCGTGAACGTGCGGTGCGAAGGCGACGACACGAACGGTGTCGTTCGCGTTGGTGCGCAGCGACTCCATCAGCGCGGCGATGTCCAGTCCCGCCAGCCGCAAGTCGACCACCATCACCCGCGCCTGCTCATCTCCGGCGGCTGCCAGTGCGGCCGCTTGATCGCTTACCGTAACGACCGTGAGTTCGTGCTGCTGCGCCGCGCCTGCGACCAGCGAGCTGATCATCAAGTCGGTGCTGAGAAGGACAAGCTGCATCGTGTGGTGGATCTCCGTGACTTAGATAGCGCTGGGGCCGCGCTGTGCGTCGTTGATTTGCACGGTTTCGTCCATCGGCAGCACAAAGATCTTGCCATCGCCGATGGTCCCTTCATGGCTCGATCGGGCGGCCTGCTGCAGGCACTCGATCGTCCGCTCGACAAAGTCGTCGTTCACGGCGATCTCCAACTCGACTTTGCGCAGCAGATTGGTCTGGTACTCGGCACCACGAAACGACTCGATCTGCCCGCGTTGCCGAGCAAAACCCATGGCGTCGGCCACGCTCATCCGCGTCACGCCGATGCGCGCCAATGCTTGCTGCACGGCTTCGAGCTTCGTGGGCTGGATGACGGCGAGGATGAGTTTCATAGCAACAGAGAACAAACTGCGACGCAAACATCCCAGCATAACCTGATGCGAACAGCATGTCAGCCGGCGGCGACCTGAGGTATTCCTAACGGATTCGCTCAAACTGCGTATCGAATGAGAACACGCCCGCGAAAACGCTAGGAGATCGTGAGATCACTTAGAATCTTGCCGTTCGGGTGCCGTCCCAGGTTTCAAGAATGCAATTGCCCTGTACCTCTGGTTCTGCCGATAATGATAGTCCAGACAGCATTATCCAGCAGCCTTGAGTATTCGGAAGTCCGTGCCAAACGCGTATACAAATCGACATCTCTCGTATCTCAGCCCGTGGTTCGAGGACGTTTCCCAGGCGGAAATGCAATCGCTTGGGGTGACGGGTGGATTCAGCGGGGCGGTGATTTGGCGTGTTTCCGTCGCGGGCAACGACCTGTGTCTCCGCCGCTGGCCCCAAGTGCATCCGTCGCTCAACGGACTGCTAGCAATTCATGGTCTGTTGCAGCATGTCGCGACGTCTGGCTACGACTTGGTGCCGGTTCCGCTCGCCACGCGGTTTGGCGAGACGTACTTCGTCAACGAAGACCATCTGTGGGAACTCACTCCCTGGATGCCAGGCGAAGCTTCGTTATCGCAGGCGCCAACTCCTGATAAGCTCTCAACCGCGATGGTCGCATTGGCTCGATTTCATCAGGCGGCACAGTCCTATCAATATCAAGAGCACAAGCCGACGCTTGGCCTTTCCCCTGGTTTGCGGGAACGCCTCGCAATGCTCCGGCAACTACAGCAGGGAGGGCTGCAGCAGCTATGGCAAGAGACCAGGACTGCCGAAGCGAGTGACCTACGTGAGCTGGCGTTCGAACTACTGGAGGCCGCGGGGCGGGCGCTTGATCCGGTGTCGGGATACCTTGCGGAGATCGTGTCGACGCCGTTGGCGTTGCAATGGTGTCTTCGCGATGTGCGCCACGATCAGGTCTTGTTCAGCGGCCAGCAGGTGAGCGGACTGCTCGATTTTGGCGCGGTAGCCGTTGACTCGATCGCGGGAGACGTCGCTCGCTTCATAGGTTCGGTGGTGAATGACGATCCGCAATCCTGGCAGTTAGGAATTGAGGCCTATGCCGAACAGCGCCAGCTGTCGCCAGACGAACGTCGTGCCATTGTCGGGTTCGACCAAGGTGGCCTCATCTGCTCGGCGGCGAATTGGGTCCGGTGGCTGTTCATCGAGGGCCGCTCGTTTCCGCAGATCCACGCATTACATGCTCAACTGGTCTGGCTTCGCGATCGACTCAACGCGCTGGCCGCGCGATCGACTGCTAGCGTTGGTGAGCCGCTTGCGGGGCCCACTTGGGAGCGGTCGGACCGAAGTTCGCGGTCGGTTGGCGGAGTTCCGCACGTTGCCGGCGATTCGCCTTGGATGCATACCTAATCTGCCGAAATGTCGGCCATCACACGGATGCCGCCTGGATTTAGAGTGGATTCCGGAGGTAAGACTGCTGGCCTTGCGCGCGTCCGACATTGACCCGGATTTTCATCGACGGGTACAATAGCAAGGTCCGAAACTTGCCGCAGGAGGTGGCAAGCACTCTCGCCTGAGGAACTAGGGAATGTCTCGAACTCCGAATCACCACTACGCCACCCGTGCGCTGGCGCTCTGCTTGGTGCTGGCTGTCGGCTGGCGGCCGGCCGCGGCACAGTTCGACTTTGGCGGGCTGGACGGTTTTGGCGGAGGAAGTACTGATTCGGAAGTTAGTGTTGAGGCTGAGTTCACTCCGGCGACGGACGAGCGACCAGCCATACTGTTCGTCACAGCCACGATGGCTGAGGGTTACCACATCTCGGCGATCGATCAAGCCGCAGGCGGACCGCTACCCACGAAGATTGCGATCGACCCCCAAGCAGGCGTCGAACTGCTCGATGAATGGCAACCCATTCAACCGCCGAAGTCTCACATCGACAAAGAAGCCTGGGTGGGGCTTGAGCTGCGCGAGCACTACGAGAAAGTCACTTGGTATGCACCGATCAAACTCCCTGCAGGTGCTGATCCTGCCAGTTTGACGATTGGCGGCACGATCGAAGGCCAGGCTTGCGATCCGCATACGTGCGTCCCGTTTGAGCAATCAATCATTGCCGAGCAAGGCGAAGGCGTTGAACTGCCTGCCGGAGGCTTGGGCGGTACCGATTCCTCGGAAATGCAAAGCGTAGAGGGTGCATCCGAAAGCGAAACGCCGTTGCTCACCATCCTGGCCTACGGCGTCCTAGGCGGTTTGATTTTGAACCTGATGCCCTGCGTGCTGCCAGTGATCGGATTGAAGGTGCTTTCCTTCGCCGAGCAGGGCGGCCAGAGTCGCGCACGGATTCTGATGCTCAACCTGTTTTATGTTGCCGGGTTGATGACGGTATTCATGGTGCTGGCAACGTTAGCTGCGCTCGCAAAGCTTGGGCTGAGCAACGAGAGCTTTGGCTGGGGAGAACTTTATACGCTAACTTGGTTTAAGGTCAGTATGACCGCTCTGGTCTTTGCCATGGCGTTGAGCTTTCTGGGAATCTGGGAACTTCCGATTCCGGGCTTTGCCACTTCCGGCAAGGCGACCGAACTATCCGCCCGCGAAGGACCTCTTGGCGCCTTCTGCATGGGTGTATTTACAACGATCCTGGCCACGCCTTGCAGCGGCCCGTTCCTGGGGCCTGTATTCGGCTTCACAATCAGCCAAACGGCCTCGGTTATCTATGCGATTTTCGCAGCCGTCGGACTTGGCATGTCATTACCTTATCTGCTCATAGGAATGTTTCCTTCGCTGGTAAGCTGGCTGCCCAAGCCGGGCGTGTGGATGGATACACTCAAGAATCTGCTGGGTTTTGTGCTACTGGGCACGGTGGTCTATCTGTTCTCGACGATCAACCAAGGCTATTTCCTCGCAACGCTTACGCTGATCTTTGGCATTTGGTTTAGCTGTTGGCTGATCGGGCGACTGCCCGTCACAGCAGATTCGGTCCAGCGGCGTAATACTTGGCTAGAGGCCGTTGCCGCGACTGCCGTGGTTGGGGCGTTCGCGTTTCAATTCTTGACACCCAGCTCATCAATGCTGCCTTGGCAGCCGTACTCGCCGCAAGCGCTCGCGGCCGCGCGGGCTGAAGGCAAGACCGTGATGGTCGACTTCACCGCCCAATGGTGCCCAACGTGCAAAACCAATCTGAAATTTGCCATCAATCGGCCGAAGGTGAAGGAGTGGGTCGAAGAGAACGATGTCGTTCCGCTGCTGGCTGATTGGACCGACCGCAACGATATGATCAAGCAGGCACTGCGGGAGTTGAACAGCCAGAGCATCCCGTTGCTGGCGATCTACCCCGCCGACTCGAGCAAAGGGCCGATCGTGATTCCCGACTTGCTAACGCAAGGCCGGGTGCTTGAAGCGTTAGCCGCCGCCTCACCACAGGCTTCCGTGTACGAGAACGACGCGGCGGCAACCACGTTGGGTAACGCGCAGGCGAGCAATCCGCAGCCTCGGCTCTGACACGCTCGTTGCGATTGATCTTGGACCGCCGCACGGCACTCGGTCACTAAATCGACGGCGTGCTCTTAAACGCGCGGATTCTTGCAGATGCTGTTAGGCCCAGCGACTCTCGCCGCAACCTTCGACGATCTTGCCAATATTCCAGCTTGAGAAGCCCAATCCCGACAGCTGTTGCTGGATGCTCTCGGCGTAGTAGTCACTGACCACCAGCGTCAGACCCACGCCCATGTTGAAGACGCGGAACATCTCGTCATCATCGACTTCGCCCAGTTTCTGCAGCCAAGAGAAGATCGGTGGGATCGGCCAGCTCTTGCGCGTGATCTCTGCATCGACGGTTGCAGGTAGCACGCGCGCGAGGTTTTCGTGCAATCCACCGCCGGTGATATGTGCGATGCCGTGGACAACTGATTTGACCTTGTAGTGGTTGAGTACATCGCGAACCACGCGTGCGTAGAGGGCGGTCGGCTCCAGTAGGAGTTCCCCGACCGTCCGTTCATCGAAATCGACGCGGTCGTCGACCGAGAGGCCTGCGTGCTCGAAGACGATCTTCCGTACCAATGAGAAGCCGTTTGAGTGCAGCCCAGACGAACTGATTCCCAACACCACATCCCCGGGAACAATCGCGCTGCCGTCGAGCAACCGTGACTTCTCGACAATCCCAACGCAAAAACCAGCCAGGTCGTAGTCACCCGATTGGTACAAATCGGGCATGATCGCGGTTTCACCGCCGATCAGTGCCGCGTCACTCTGTACGCAGCCGGTGCTGATGCCTTCCACGATCTGTTCCAGCAACGTCGGGTCGTCTTCCGCCATTGCCACGTAGTCGAGAAAAAATAGCGGCTCGGCGCCGCAGCAGATCGTGTCGTTAACGCACATCGCGACCAAGTCGATGCCGACGGTATCGTGCCTTCCGACCTGCTGGGCGACCTTGAGCTTTGTGCCGACTCCATCGGTCCCCGAGACGAGCACCGGTTCTTGATAGTCGCGGGAGAAGAGTCCTCCCTGAAAGTCGAGCGCGAACAAACCGGCAAAGCCGTTGTTCCAAGGCATCACGCGTGGACAGTGGGTCCGCCGAAGCAGGCGTGGCAAGCGGGACATCGACTCCTGGTACGTGTGCAGGTCGACTCCGCTGTCTTTGTAGGTTAGGTTGGCTTTGTGAGTCATTTTAGCCATAGGATTTGTCGCAAAGAATGGCGAGAACTAGCAAAGATTCTAGGGCGGTCCTGAACAGAGTGTCAACGTACTGGTAAGCTAGGGCGGCTGTGCCGATCGTCTCGCGTGGCGAAGCTTGCCTCCATTGTGTGGAAGCCGGGCTTCTAGCACCCAGCGAGGTCGCACCGGCAGCAGCGGCTAAACCAAACGTTACACAAAACGAAGGTCTGCCGCCGACAGGTGGAGACCTTAAGCACCCCGGAGGGAAATGTCGAAGGATATGGCGTGATGCGTGAACTGCCTCTTACGCGAGAGGTCCGTTCTCGGTCGCAATCCCGTGCCCATCCCGCCCCTCGGTCCTTCGCAAAGAGCCCTCCCCCTATGCTAACTCAGTGGACGTCCTCCCTTTCGTTAACTAGCGTTAATCAACCCAACGTTGTCATGCCACCCGCCCAGCGCTTCATGCAGTTTGCTTACCCGTTGCCTTACGGGGCGATCATTCAAAAGGATGGTGTGCAGTTTTCCGTGTACAGCCATTCCGCGACGGCGATGCGAGTGTTGCTCTACCGGCGGGTAACCGATCGCGAACCATATCGCATCGTCGAGTTCAATCCCACGACGGATCGCTGGGGCGACATCTGGAACGTTTTCGTCCCGAAGCTGAAACCTGGGCAGCTCTATCACTTTCAGGCCGATGGTCCGTACGCTCCCGAAGAAGGACACCGGTTTAGCTCGAATGCGCGGTTGATCGATCCGTATGCCCGCGCCTTGGCCGGACGTTTTCAGCCTTCGCCCGATGGGGTGATTCGACCGCCAAAATGCGTGGTCGTCGACGACTCGTTCGATTGGCAGGGCGATCGGCACCTGCGCATCCCGCTGTCCGAGACGGTGATCTACGAGATGCACGTCCGCGGCTTCACCCGCGGATCGTCGAGCGAAACCAAGCATCCCGGCACCTACCTCGGCGTGATCGAGAAGATCCCCTATCTCAAGTCATTGGGGGTCACTGCTGTAGAACTGATGCCGGTGCACGAATTCCCGATTCTCGATCCCTTTGGGAACACGCCCGAGCGGAGGAACTACTGGGGCTACGACTCCATTGCGTTCTTCTCGCCGCATCGTGGCTACATGCATGGAAGTAAACCGGGTGACCAAGTTCGTCAATTCAAGAAGATGGTTCGCGCGTTGCATGAGGCCGGCATCGAAGTGATCTTGGACGTCGTATTCAATCACACGGCCGAAGGTAACCAGGAAGGGCCGACTCTGAGCTTCAAGGGCTTGGAGAACAATGTCTATTACATGAACAACCCGGATGGGACCTATAAGAACTACTCGGGCTGCGGAAATACGGTCAACGGGAATCATCCGATTTGTCGTGAGATGATTTTCCACTGTCTGCGACACTGGGTTTACAACTATCACATCGACGGTTTCCGATTCGATTTGGCGTCGATTCTTAGCCGGGGGCAAAACGGCGAACTGCTTCCCAACCCGCCGCTGGTGGAAGTAATCGCCGAAGATCCGATGCTCGC
Organism: Bythopirellula sp.; assembly: GCA_965228965.1. Lineage (GTDB taxonomy): Bacteria > Planctomycetota > Planctomycetia > Pirellulales > Lacipirellulaceae > Bythopirellula. Next base: position 466,105 of record OZ245849.1, on the reverse strand, counting down.
CGACACGAAGATCATCGCCGAGGCGTGGGACGCTGCGGGTGCCTTCCAGGTTGGCTCGTTCGCCAATCGTCGGTGGGCGGAGTGGAACGGGCACTACCGCGACGATATTCGCCGCTACTGGCGTGGTGAACCTGGTCGCACCGGACCGATCGCGACGCGCATCTCGGGGTCGAGCGATCTCTATCAGCATAGCGGGCGCCATCCCTACCACAGCATCAACTTCGTCACGTCGCACGACGGCTACACACTGAAAGACTTGGTGAGCTACGAGCAAAAGCACAACCAGGCCAACGGCGAAGGTAATCGTGACGGTGACAACAACAACTACAGTGCCAACAACGGCGTCGAAGGCCCGACGCGCCGCAAGCCGATTGTCGAGCTTCGCCAGCGTCAGGTGAAGAACATGGTGGCAACTTTGTTGTTGAGTCAGGGCACGCCGATGATCGTTTCGGGCGACGAGGTGCTCCGCACGCAACGTGGCAACAATAACGCGTATTGCCAGGACAACGCGATCAGCTGGTTCGACTGGAAACTGGTCGAGAAGAACGCCGAGCATCTGCGGTTTGTTCAATCGCTGATCGAGTTCCGCAGGGCGCAGCCGACGGTCCGACGCGATTCGTTTCTGACGGGTAGTCCGGCCACCAACGGCGATTTGGCCGACGTCAGTTGGTTCAATCCTGCGGGACATCCGATGGATTGGCACAAGCCCACGCAGGGAATGATCTGCGTATTCGGCACCGCCGGACTCGACGATCCTGCCGCGCGGCCGGTGATGCTGATGCTCCACGCGGGGCAGGATACGCAGGAGTTTGTGATTCCCGAGTCGTTGCGAAGACTCCCCTGGCGACAGTTCATCGACACGGCGGCGGAGATGCCCGACGACATCCATCCCGCCATCGATGGGCCCAAACTGCCAGCCAGTCACAAGCTTAGTCTGATTCACCACACGCTGATGTGTTACGTGGCGTAGGCGATTTCGCAGGGCTAGAGCCCGCTGCCTTTTGGCGGTAATCTGAAGGGGGTCATCCCTGAAGGTTCCTCTCCGGCAGAGACTCCGTACAGGCGCAGGGTGGAAGCGGTCGCCGCTTCCACCCTCCCCTCGCGGCGCTATCATTGCGAGAGGAATGAAGTACGCCTTGGAGCTTGCGATTCCCTCATGAGCACCCAACCCATTTCGATCATCGGCATCGGCGACGACGGGCTCTCGGCCGTCGCGGAGTCGACGCGACAGCTGATTCTCGCGGCCGACGTGCTTGCCGGGACGCCCCGCACACTTGCGCTGGTCCCCGAGGCCACCGGTAAACACCTGCCGGTGAGCGGCGACTTGGACGACGTCGTCGATAAAATCAGCTCGGCGGGCGATGTCAAGATTGCGCTGCTGGTGATCGGCGACCCGCTGTTTTATGGCCTGGCTCGTTATCTTTGTGAACAGCTGGGGCACGACCGGTGCGAGATCGTACCGCATGTCAGCAGCATGCAGATGGCGTTTGCGCGCGTAAAGGAAAGCTGGGACGAAGCCTACCTGACCAACCTGGCCAATCACTCGCTGCCTTCGGTCATCGAGCGCATCCGCACTGCCGATAAGGTCGGCTTGTTCACCACCGATCAGCACAGCCCGTCGGATGTGGCGCGTTCGTTGTTGGATCATCATATCGATTACTTCACCGTTTATGTGTGTGAAAACCTGGGAGCCAAGAACGAACGTGTCACACGTGGCACGGTCGCCGAGATTGCCAAAGACTCGTTCCAGTCGCTCAATGTCATGGTCCTGGTGCGCGACCAAGACGTGCCCGATCGTCCGCGCGATTTGGCCACGCGCAGCTTGTTCGGCAACCCCGACGAGGCCTTCGTGCAGTCCACGCCGAAACATGGCCTGCTCACCTCGGCGGAAATCCGCTCGATGGCGCTCGCCCAAATGGCACTCCACCCACGCAGCGTCGTGTGGGACGTCGGCGCTGGTTGCGGCACCGTTAGTGTCGAAGCCGCCCAGCTTGCCCCCGGTGGCAAGGTCTACGCCATCGAGCAAGACGCGGTGGACGAAGCGTTCATCAAGGAGAACGCCGAACGCTTCGGCGTCACCAACGTGCAGCCCGTCCTCGGCCGCGCGCCCGAAGTCTGGGCCGACCTGCCCGACCCCGACGCGATCTTTCTCGAAGGCAGTGGCCGCGAGGTGGTGCGCCTCGCCGAACTGGCCTTCGAGCGTCTGCAAAAAAATGGTCGTCTGGTCGCCAACGTGATCAGCATCGGCTCCCTTGAGGAACTGCGCCTCGCGCTGGCCAAGCACACCAACGATGTGCAAGTTTGGATGATCAACGTCGCGCGCGGCACCGACCAACTGGAACGCCTCCGATTCGACGCGCTAAATCCTACATTCCTGCTCGCCGCGACCAAGTAACCGCCACGTCCATCACGACGTGATTTTTGCCTACGGCATGCAGCAAATACCTTCGTTGGACACAGTGAACACCCTGCAAAAATAGGGTTCTCCGGCGACGGTTTTTTGAGCGAAGTAACGAAACGCGAATCAAAAAGCCAAAAGTCGCGTATCTCGTCTCGGTGATTGATCCGCAAGTCCTTGCCCAGCAAGAGTTGAGAAGACGACGGTTTTCCCAATCCGTCGAGTTTTGTCTTTTCGGTGTTCGCCTCACGTGAGTTTGCTCCTTCTGTTGCGGCTTAATACTTTACAGCCAAACGGGTTACAATCTGTCCACTCGAATCGACCCTGCTGGACAAAAGTGAGAGCGCGACTGCGGCCGATACCGCAAGCGATCGGCATAAGTCTATCGCAACGCTTGCATAAGAAGATTCTACCAAATGGCGTGGCCCAATTTCAGCAAGAATTCTCTCCAGAATCTTCAGTCCCTCGCAGCCCAGCATTAAGGGCGGATCGCTGAAGAAGAGGCAAGTTGTCAGGTCTTCTGTCTGCACTCAAATACGACCCGAGTGGCTGCTAATTCTCTGACATGCTTGAGCCGTGGAAAGGATACAACAGCAGTCAGACAAAGTTGATCCACCCCCACATCGGAATCATCGCAAGCAGGAAACCCAGAAATGCACCGATTAGCATTACGATGGCAAGCTTGTTGCGTCCCTCAGCTTTACGTCCAATCACTGCACCGAGGATGCATCCAAAAACCGCACCACACAATGGCAAATAGAAGAAGTAATCACTTTCCCATATGAAAAGAGAAGCCGTAAGTGATACGGATAGGAGGCTGATAATGAGCATCAGCTCCTTAACGCTATATCGAAGTCCTTGGGACATGGCAGTCGTAAGTGCTCCGATACAAATGTGTTGTTTTTCTCTCTGGAAGCCGGGCTATCACGTTCGAGAGTAAATGGAGTGTAACCACATAAAATCCGCAAGACAAAGATAAGTGGAGCTTCTCTGCAGGTGCTTGACGTGCGTTCCGCGCGACACCCCGAACGCGCCGATTCCGCGCAGGTTATTGCCGCCGCCAAGTTGTACGGCGCGATGGAACATCGTAGAATCGCACCGTAATGCTCAGGGGCCGGGCCGCCGGCGTGAATTTCGCAGGAAAGTTCTCAATATCAAATGGCCGACAGTAAACAGCTCGACGCGTTGATGCGGCGCTTTTACCTGATCCTGGGTGCGTTGGCGATTTGCATCATCGTCCCGGTGCTCGGTGTCGCCTACTATCTCGACTCGCGGCTCAATTCGTTTCAGACGGATCTGAGTTATCGACCGCCGGGCACCGCCGGTACGTCGACCAAGAGTTTGGATGCGCTACCTTGGGTGCCGACGCAAGGCCAGGTGGTTTACGTTCCCGCGTATTCGCACATCTACCACCAGCGGGGCCGACCTCAGCTGTTGACCGTGACGCTCAGTGTGCGGAACACAGCGCTCGATGGCGAGATCGTCCTGACCTCGGTTCGCTACTACGATACCGAGGGAAAACTCGTCCGCTCGTATCTCGAGAAACCGTTAAGTGTGGGCCCGTTGGCAACCACCGAGTTCGTTGTCGAACGTGAGGACACCTCGGGTGGGAGCGGCGCAAACTTCATCGTCGAGTGGAGCTCTGGCGAGCCTGTCACGGAGCCGATCATCGAAGCCGTGATGATCGACACCAGCGGCAATCAGGGTATCTCGTTCGTTCGAGAAGCAGCGGTCATTCAAGAGATAGCGCCGACCGACCCATAGCAGCCGGGTGCGGTCACTGTGAACCACGAAGTGCTCTCCAGCCGCGCGGCTTCTTGTCTCGGCAAAAGAACTAGGCCGACCCCGTTACCGATGCCGGCCCAATAATTGGTTGGCGGATGCTCCACCTTCGCTCGACGATCGCGTCTGCCAAAGAAAAACCCTTCCGTTCATGAGAACGGAAGGGTCCTGAGAAAGAACATCTTCAGATCGGATCAACTGCGGGAACTTAGTTGCGACGACGCATCCCCATGCTGCCGATCGCAGCGAGGCAAACCAGCGCCATGGTCGTTGGCTCGGGGACAATGCCCTGCAGGACGAGGTCGGTGTTATTCACGATGCCGTCGCTGTTGAAGTCACCCTGATCCCAGCCTCCATTCTGGCCGAGGTTCGTGTTCACGATGAACAGGTCCGCAAGATCCACTACCCCATCGCGATTCGCGTCGCCGAGCTGTAGACCGTCGGAATCGACCCCATCGCCGCGCACGGCAAGCGTGCCGAAGTTCTCTGCCACGGCGAAGCCAGCGTTAAACACATTGACCCCCGCAGCGAGATCGAGAGTCGTTATCAGGAATTCGGGCCGAGATGCGCCAAATGTGCCCGAGGATAACAAGGCGTTATTGGCCCAGATTGCGGGCGAGTTGCCGGGGAAAAGGTCATCCTCGACGTTGCCGGTGGTGCCAGCGCCGAGTCCGATGTCGGTATCCAGAGGTGGCTGGAGGTCGCTGCCGATGACGATTTCGACGACGGTCCCCACTTGTTGGGATTCGAAAACTTCGAAGCCTGCGGACGCCGACACCGCTGCATCGTTGTTGATGTCTTCGACCAAGACGGTAAGTCCGGCGATGCCATTGTCAGTAGAACCGGCCAAGAGTTCCCACGTGCCGCCGGCGGCTTCATCTGCGGGATCGGTGTACCGAAGATTTAACTGCACGTTCACCACGGCACCCGCTGAGGGTGCGAGGGCTATCGCCAAGGCGATCGCCCACATAGTTGTTCTGCCATTCATTAGACAGTCCTCCAAGTTCTGCCGCATTTCGCGACGTCAAAAAAAAGAAATGAAAAAAATGATGCAGCCGCGCTATGCCATCGCGAGACTCTTCGTTTCGCATGGCAATCACGGCTAGTGTTATCACCTTAGCTGCATTGTGCTTGCGGGACAAGTGTTTTCTGCAAAGCTGAGAGGAGCAGCAGCTGAGAAACTGACCGGCCTCCATTTGCCAGTCGTGTGCTTTCTGTCAGGCTAGTCGCAAACGACTATCCAGCCGTTGGTGCGAAACGCTCCGAACAGCCAAGGCCAGCGCAGCTGATGTCTTCGCGCCACATCGAGCGGAATGCGTTCGACGATGCGAAAACCCGCGTGGGACAGATCCGTCGCCAGTTCACGCCAGCGGAATACGTGCAGAAACATGTTTTGCACGCCTCGATAGGGGAACCACTTGTCGCCAAGTTCGATGTCGTTGCGAAAAGGTGCGGTGAGCAGGTTCTTCAGCAACCAGCCCGGTCCTCCAGGGTCGCGGAGGTTGAACCAATAATTGTGCACGTGCAGCACGAACCGCCCGCCTGGCCGGAGAATGCGGTGAAAGTGTTGCAGTGCCTGACGGCGATTCGCGCGACCGCGGATCATCCCCAGTGTGCTGAACATGCAGATGGCGTGGTCGACCGAGTGGTCGGCAACCGTGTCGAGTTCGACCAGATTGGCTTGTAGACAGTCGATGGGCAACGCCTCGAGAGCGGCCTTTTCACGCACGATGCGTAGCATATGCGCTGACAGATCGATCGCCAGTCCTCGATATCCCTGTCGCACCAGCGGCACGAGCGCTCGTCCTGTGCCGCATCCTAAGTCGGCTACCAAACCCGGCGGGTGCAAGCACTTGGCGAGCACCGCTTCATCGAAGTCGAAGAGGCTGTTGAACGCGAAATAGTCGTCGTAGTCTTCGGCGACCGAAGTGGAATGGACGTAGTCCCACGTGCCGCGAGAGACGCCCGGCGGCCGCTGCCAGTGGGGACGATGAGAGGAGGAAGGCATGGAAGTATGAAGATTCCCCGTGGCGGCGTTTCGCGGTGCTGTTGGCCGCTTGTTGGGCTCGTGGGCTAGCAGTATAATTGTTGGCTTAATTCATGCCCAGTAAGGCCAACAAGGCAGCATGCCAACCGAAGCTGGCTGCACCAGAGATCGAGTCACTTGGCCTCTTCCATAATCTTGGGAGTCATCTCACAAGGGATGAACTGCCAGGAGTCCCATCAAAACAGCTTACTTGAGAAGGAGAGTTACCGTGGCAATTCGCGTCGCAATTAACGGATTTGGACGAATCGGTCGTCTGACGTTTCGCAACCTGTATGAACGATCCAACGAGTTCGAAGTCGTGGGGATCAACGACCTGACCGACAACCAGATGTTGTCGACGCTGCTGAAGTACGACAGCACCCACCGTCGGTTCAGCGGCACCGTCGAGCACGATGCCGAAAACCTGATCATCGACGGCAAGCCCATCCGCGCGATGGCAGAACGCAATCCGGCCGAGTTGCCGTGGGGTGATTTGGGCGTCGACGTAGTGGTGGAAAGCACGGGTATCTTCACCGCGCGATCCGACGGTGGCAAAGCGGGTTACGATTCGCACCTGGCTGCCGGCGCGAAGCGCGTCGTGCTGAGTGCACCCGCCAAGGACGGAGCCGATCTGACCTGCGTGTTGGGTGTCAACGACGACAAGCTCACTGCCGATCTGAAGTGCATTAGCAACGCTAGCTGCACCACCAACTGCCTGGCACCTGTGGCCAAGGTTTTGCAGGAGTCGTTCGGCATCGAGAAGGGTCTGATGACGACCGTCCACGCCTACACCAACGACCAGCCAACGCAGGATCAGCCACACAAAGATCCGTATCGCGCGCGGGCAGCGGCTCAGAACATCATCCCCACCAGCACCGGTGCCGCGAAGGCGGTTGGACTGGTGATCCCTGAGCTGCAAGGCAAACTGACGGGGATCGCCCTTCGCGTTCCTGTGATCACTGGCAGTGTGGTCGACTTGACCGCCAACCTTGGGCAGTCGGTCTCCGCAGAGGATATCAACGCCGCTGTGAAGGCAGCTGCCGAGGGACCGCTCAAGGGTATCCTTTGCTACACGGAGGACCCAATTGTGTCGTCCGACATCATCGGAGACCCGCACAGTTCGATCTTCGCTGCCGACTTCACGCAAGTGCTGGACGGCAACATGGCCAAGATCGTCAGCTGGTACGACAACGAATGGGGCTACAGCAGTCGGACCGCCGATCTGATCGCGAAGATCGCGGCACTATAAGCTCCACGAACACTTCAAACTCACAACACCGCAGCCCGCATGGGCTGCGGTTTTTTTGTGGAACTGCGACGTGGAGCCGCGACACTGTGGAGCTGCGACAACTCAGTCCGCCCCAGGCAGCTGATGCCCCATCTTGTCGCGTTTGGCGGCCAGGTAGTCGGCGTTGTGTTCGTTGATCGGTGGGACGATCGGCACTTGGTCGACCACTTCCAGATCGAAACCGCCGTAGATGAAGGCGTCGGTCTTCTTGGGATTGTTGGTGAGTAGGCGGACTTTGGTGAGGCCGAGGTCCTTGAGCAGTTGGATGCCCACGCCGTAGTCGCGCGAATCGGCCTTGTAGCCCAGCGCGACATTGGCTTCGACCGTGTCCAGACCATCATCTTGCAGCTTGTAGGCTTTGATTTTCTCGATCAGGCCGATGCCACGACCCTCCTGCGGCAGGTACACGAGCACGCCACAGCCTTCGCGTCCGATCATGTCCAACGCCATGTGGAGCTGATCTCCGCAGTCACAGCGCAGCGAGGCCAACAGGTCGCCGGTGAAGCAGGAGGAGTGCAAACGTACCAGCGGAGCTGGGACTTTCGAGGGATCGCCGATCACGTAGACGATCGGCTCTTGGGATTCGTGGCGGACCCCGTAGGCAATGACTTTGCCGTCGCCGTACTTGGTGGGCAGGTTGGCTTCAGCCTGGCGGTAGACAAGCTTCTCACGCACGCGCCGGTAGGCGATCAGCTGTTCGATGGAGATGATCACCAGACCATGTTGTTCGGCCAAGTCGCGCAGTTCGTCGCGAGTGGCGCGATCGCCCTGTTCGTCGAGAATCTCGCAGAGTGCCCCGGCCGGCGTGAGGCCCGCCATACGGGCCAGGTCGACGGCCGCTTCGGTGTGTCCGGCCCGCCGCAGCACGCCGCCTTCCTTGGCCACCAGCGGAAACAGATGTCCGGGGCGGTGAAAGTCGGACGGGACACTCGCCGGGTCGCAGAGTGCGGAGATTGTCTTGGCTCGCTCGGCGGCGGTGATGCCAGTGCGCGACGTGTGATGGTCGACCGGCACGGTGTAGTTGGTTCCCAGCGGGGCGGTGTTGTCCTCGACCATGGGCGCAAGCCGCAGCCGCTCCGACACGTCCGGCAGGATCGGTGCGCATAGTTGCCCACGTCCGTGGGTGATCATGAAGTTGACCGTCTCGGGGGTGACTTTTTCGGCGGCGCAGATGAAATCGCCTTCGTTCTCGCGGTCTTCCGCATCGACGACGATGACAAGCTGGCCGTCGCGTATCGCGTCGACGGCCTCTTCGATAGTTGAGAATTTGCTGCTCAAGGTGTTCTCGTGGTCAGAAATGCAAACGTGTTTCTTGATCGCGAATCCGCTGATCAAGCCCAATCAGACGTGCCACTAGCACGGACGCCAAGAACAGGAACGGTACCGCTATAGTGCCGACCGCGGCACCGGCCATCCGACCCTGGTGCAGGCAGCTAGCTGTCACGACAGCCAACAGTATCAGCAGTGTGAATACAAGCTTGGTCATTGCGGCTACTGCTGACAGGACTTGCTGTTCTCTGCGTCTTGTGGGGATATTATAAGTATTGACCATCGACAAAACCATTGCCAACGAGGGGATACCCGTGTTCGGATCGAGGAAATTAACGTCTGCGCTGAGTGTTGTTGTCGTTGTCGCGAGCTGGTCGTTCGCCAATGCCGACGAAGAGTCGGGTTTTGAGGCACGCTACGGCGAAGTCTACGCGGAGCGTGAGTCGGGGCCGCTCAAGGCGGACGTCTATCTTCCGAAGGGTGAGGGGCCCTTTCCAGGCGTTGTCGTCGTGCACGGCGGGGCCTGGTTCATGGGGACCAGGGCTCAGCTAAGTGGCGTGGCGCAATTGCTAGCCAAGAACGGGATTACTGCCGTCGCGATCACCTATCGCTTGGCGCCGAAGCACAAGTTTCCTGCTCAGATCGAGGATTGCAAAACGGCCGTTCGCTGGATGCGGGAAAAGGCAACCGAGCTGAAGATCGATCCGACACGGCTGGGGGGCTTCGGCTACTCGGCGGGCGCGCAGTTGGTCACGCTCCTTGGTACCACCGACGAGGACGATGGACTGGAAGGCATCGAAGATCCCAAGCAGGTTCCCAGCACGCGACTGCAAGCGGTGGCAGCAGGCGGAGTGCCATGCGACTTTCGGGTGCTGCCGCTCGACTCACGGCGTTTGGCGTTCTGGCTCGGGGGCACGCGCGGCGAGGTCGCTGAGCAGTACCGCCTGGCTTCCCCGCGGGCTTTCGTCACCCCGGATGATCCGCCGATGTTCTTCTTTCATGCCGAGAACGACAGTTTGGTCCCGATGGAGAGCCCCGAAGCGATGTGTGACTCGCTGTCTGAGGTTGGCATCCAAAACGAGCTGTATGTCGTGCCGAGACTAGGACACAACTTTGCCGTGATGGATCGCACAGCGCTGAACAAGAGTGTCGACTTCCTGGTCGATCAACTGGTCGAGCGAGATCGGATCGCTGTGAAAGACGAGCCATGAGCGCCGGCGACCCGAACGACAGCAATCCGCCCGGCCAGCTCTCGCCCTTGCCGCGAGAGGAGTACATCGAGCAGGTTCATTTTTTCAAAGTGCTCGGCGACCGGCTCGTCGAGAACATGCCGGCTCAGGAAGTGCTCGCAGCGGCACGCGAGGAAGTTCTCGCAACAACGAAGCTCCCTTTGGCCATCGAGTTTCTGCTCACCGAGTTGAAGCACCAGGGCGTCATGGCTGCGGGGATGCAGCTGCTGGGACACTACTTCACCCCGTTTCAGTGCTACGTGATGAGCGAGGCGGAGAACGACCGCCGGCGCTTCGATCTGAGGATTGGTTTGCAGATTCTGGCGCGGGAGGCTCAGTACCGCACCGAACAGGACAACTCGCTGGCAGGGTTGTTTCTCTATCAATTTGAGGCCCTGTGTCGCAACCGCCTGGGGTACGACGAAGGCTTGGACGCGATCGCCGCTGACCCTTCGTACGACGCTACCTGGCGGGATTGGATTCTCACCGTCAGAAGGCAGATCGGCATCGTCGAATTTTCAGACATGGTATACGTCCGCAGCGAGCATTACCTGGACAGAATGGCCAAGATCGATCCCTCGAAATCGCCCGATCGCAGCCTGCTGCTGTTTGGCCGGCAGGAGGGGCGAATCGCCTGGGCAAACCGCCAGAAGGATCCCCTGCTGCTGTTTGCCGCACTGCATCGCCAGTTGGGTTATCCGCAGGTGCCCCGCACCAAGGTGGCCGACCCTGAGCAGCGCCTGCTGCCTGCTCTGGCGCGACGGGTTGAGCAACTGGAGACACGTCTAAAGCTGCTGGAGGATGAACAGCGAGGCGGCATAGATCTTGAGCGATTTTACCGCCGCGACTCGTCCGAGATGCCATGACCTGCCTCAAACACGAAATCGTGAAATTTCGCCGCGTTTTGCTGTTCTACACCATGCAGCCGCATGGTAGAGTTCGGGGATACAGTTTGTCGGTTGTTTCGCCCAGAAGGGTTGGGCGTTACAACTGCCATGTAGTTGCGGAATACGCATTGGGCTTGCATAGTGGTCGCATTTGTCCCGCGCGATGATCGCCGAGGCACTGTCAGGCGATATTTCAAGAATAGAGTGGGTCGCTCGCAGTGAGTTTTCAACTCAGTCTTAGCACCGAGTCGGTGTCGTCCGCCTATCCGGATCAACCGACGTTCGTTACCCCCACTGCCACCGTCGGCGAAGTGATCCAATTGTTTAGCGCGCAGCAAACAGGCAGCGTGCTGATCTGCGCGGACGATTCGCCCGAGGGCGGTCGGTTGCTCGGAATATTTACCGAGCGCGACGCACTGAAGTGCATGGCCGCCGTCAGCAGCGGTGAGCAGCCCGAGTTGATGTCGCAGCCGGTTAGCGACGTGATGTCAACGGAGCTGAGTACTCTCCGCGCAGATACCAGCGTGAGCGAGGCGATCAAGCTCATGTCGCAAGGTGGTTATCGCCACCTGCCGATCGTCGCCGAGGATGGCAAGCCCGTCGGCATGGAAAACGTTTATGGAATCGTCCACTACCTGGTCGATCATTTCCCGCAGACGATATACAACCTGCCGCCAAACCCGCGAGCGATACCCAGCGAGCGCGAAGGCGCATAAGAGTTCAGTTTCCGTGGTGGTCGGGCGGCTGCTGCGGGCCACTTTGCTCCCCCAAACACATTTCCCCCGTTCAGCCCACCGTCTTTAGAGAGTCTTTCACGATCCAATATGGCCACTTCAAACCCCACCAAACCTGTAGCCAGCCTAGAAGAGGCAACCGTACGATTCTGTGGCGACTCGGGCGACGGCATGCAGCTAGCGGGAACGCAGTTCACCAACGCGTCGGCTTTGCTCGGCAACGACGTCGCGACGTTCCCTGACTTCCCGGCGGAAATTCGCGCACCACGCGGAACGAAGGCCGGCGTCAGTGGTTTCCAGATCCACTTCTCCAGCAACGAAATCTACACCCCTGGTGACACGGTCGATGCTCTGGTCGCGATGAACCCGGCGGCGTTGGTGACCAACATCAGCGAGCTGCGCGACGGCGGCATTCTGCTGGTGAACAAGGACGCGTTCGACAAAAAAGGCCTAGAACTAGCCGGCTGTGACAGCAATCCGCTAGAGGATGAGAGTCTCAGCAAGTACAAAGTGCACTCGGTCGAAATGACCAAGATTACTCGTCGGGCCGTCGAGGACTGTGGGCTCACCCAGAAAGAGGCCGACCGTTGTCGGAACTTCTTCGCGATGGGCCTGGTGTTCTGGCTGTACGATCGTTCGCTCGATCCAACGTTGCGGTTCATCGAGAAAAAATTCGGGAGCAAGTTTCCCACCGTTGCCCAGGCGAACACCAAAGCGCTGAAAGCGGGCTACAACTACGGCGAAACAGTCGAGGCGATCAACACGCAGTACCAGGTCGCCCCCGCCGAGCTAGAGCCCGGCACCTATCGCAACATCATGGGCAATATCGCTCTATCCTGGGGGCTGGTCGCGGCCGGCCAGCTAAGCAACAAGCGATTATTCCTGGGTGCTTACCCGATTACTCCCGCTAGTACGATCCTCGAGGAATTGGCCAACCACAAGAACTTCGATGTGGTGACGTTTCAGGCCGAAGACGAAATCGCTGCCATGACTGCCACCATTGGTGCCGCGTTCGCGGGAGCGATGTCGGTGACTGCCAGTAGCGGACCAGGCGTGGCCCTCAAGGGCGAAGGTCTCGGGCTCGCAGTCATCACCGAACTGCCGATGATCATCATCAACGTCCAACGCGGCGGACCGTCGACGGGACTGCCGACCAAGACCGAACAGTCCGATTTGAACCAAGCGATGTTCGGCCGAAACGGCGAGTGTCCGATGCCGGTGATCGCCGCGCGCAGCCCAGGCGATAGTTTTGATGTGGCTCAGGAAGCGTGGCGGATCGCCGTACGCTATATGACGCCGGTGATGCTGCTGACGGACGGGTACATTGCTAACGGCAGCGAACCCTGGAAGATCCCTCGTTTCGCCGACCTCCCGAAGATTCCGGTAGAGCACCCGATCGAGATGAACAATGGTGATGGGTTCGATCCGTACGAGCGCGATGAGCGGCTTTCGCGGCCGTGGGCCCTGCCTGGCACTCCTGGGCTTGAACATCGTCTGGGCGGTCTGGAAAAGCAAAATGTGACCGGTAACGTCAGCTACGACCCCGACAATCACGAGCACATGTGCCGGCTACGGGCTGAGAAAGTCGCCAATATCGCTAACGACATTCCGTTGCAGGAACTCGACGGCCCCGAAAGCGGCGAGTTGCTGGTGCTCAGTTGGGGCGGACCATTTGGATCCTGTGCGACCGCCGTACACCAAGCTCAGGCCGCCGGTAAGAGCGTCAGCCACTGCCACCTGCGGTACCTCAATCCGTTTCCGAGAAACTTGGGCGAGATTTTGACGCGATTCGACAAGGTGCTGATTCCCGAACTCAATTTGGGTCAGCTCCGCATGATTATCCGGAGCGAATTCCTGATCGACGCGATCGGGCTAAACAAGATCCAAGGCAAACCGTTTAGCGTTTCCGAGATTGTCGAGAAAATCAACGAATTGACCTGAAGTGACTCGACAGGATTACGAATGACAGACCAACAGCACTTCGACTCGAATGAAGTGCGGCCAGGAACCAAGCACCTCGCAAGTTGACCGTGTTTCGGCATTCACAACTTAAATTCATTTCATTCCAAGTACATTCACCCCTCCACCACTATCCCACCCACCATGAGCATCGACACCCCACTGCCTGTACTAAAACCTGCCGACTTTGCGAGCGACCAAGACGTTCGTTGGTGTCCGGGCTGCGGCGACTATTCCATTCTCGCCCAGATGAAGAAAGTGCTGCCAACGCTAGGCGTACCGCGCGAGAATATTGTGTTCATTTCCGGGATCGGCTGCTCCAGCCGCTTCCCATACTACATGAACACCTACGGCATGCATTCCATTCACGGACGGGCCCCAGCGGTTGCCAGCGGCTTGAAGACCGTGCGGCCCGATTTGCAAGTGTGGGTGATCACCGGCGACGGCGATGGCCTCTCCATCGGAGGCAACCATCTCATGCACTGCATTCGACGCAACATGGATCTGAACATTGTGCTGTTCAACAACCGTATCTACGGGCTGACGAAGGGGCAATACTCTCCGACTTCGCCGCTGGGCAAGAAGACCAAGAGTACTCCGATGGGTTCGGTCGACAATCCTTTACATCCGCTCTCGATCGCCATTGGTTGCGAGGCCACGTTTGTCGCTCGCAGCATCGATACGAATATCAAGCACCTGGCCGAGACCTTCAAACGGTCTGCGGCACACAGTGGCTCGGCGTTCATCGAGGTCTACCAAAACTGTAATATCTTTAACGACGGTGCCTGGGAATACGCCAAGAATCGCGAGACCAAAGCGGACACGACACTCGAACTGGAACACGGCAAGCCGCTCATCTTCGGCAAGAACCGCGACAAGGGCATCCGCCTCAATGGCCTCGAGCCCGAAGTGGTCGAGTTGGGCAAAGGTATCACGGAAGACGACCTGCTATTCCACGACGAGCGGAGCCCAGAGCCAAGCCTGGCTTATCTGCTTAGCCGCATGCGTTACGAAGATGGCTTCCCAGAGCCGATCGGCGTATTCCGCTCGGTCGACGCGCCTCGTTACGACGAGTTGGTCAACGACCAGATCGAGGAAGCGACGAAGCAAAAGGGCAAAGGCGACATTGATGCGCTCTTCAGCTCCGGCGATACCTGGACCGTCAACTGAGTGAATTGCATATGATGATCGAATGCCCATATTGCGGAGCGGAAAACCCAGCTGGTGCAGACATTTGCAGCGAGTGCCAGCAGTCGCTTACCGACTTGAGTCATCCATCATTCGACACGCCCGTTGAGCGTGGCTTGATGAAGGACCGCATCTCAGCGCTATCGCCGAAGACACCACTCGCCGTCAGCCCACAGACGACGATCGGTGAAGTGCTCGGCAGCATGAGTTCTCATTCGATCGGTTGCGTGATGATCGTTGAGGACGATCAACTGTTAGGGATCTTCAGCGAATACGATGCCGTGCACAGAATTGGTGCAGACGCGGCGAAGATGGCCGAACGTTCGATAAGCTCGGTGATGACTCCTAACCCGATCACGCTTGATTCGAAGGACAGAATCGCATTCGCCCTGCACAAGATGCATGTTGGCGGCTATCGACATCTGCCAATCATGACTGAGGGCAAGCTCACCGGCGTGATCTCCATTCGCGACATTCTCTCGTACCTCAGCGAACGCGTGGGTGTGCTGACGTAGCTCGGTCGTCCAGCGTAGCGGCGTGTGTCGCCTCCGCAGCGAGTGGTTTTGGTCGACTGCCCAAGCTACCGCAGCAACGTGGTAAATCCGGCTGCCCGCCATAAGCAGGTTGCGTTGCCAGTTGAACCATGGATCGCTACCAAGATCTTGATTCATCGCGATCAAGATGTCGTCGATGTCGAACACGAACAGCACCCCGCTTGGACCACCGGCAAGCTCAGCAAGGCGCAACGCCTCTGCCTGCACCTCGTCAAGGCTCAAGGTAGTCCGCTCGGTGGCTTCTTGGCTCCAACCAACAGAGGACCACGCGACTCGGGCGATGAACACCAAGGCTGTGTGCGACCTGTCTTAACGCATCAACAATACAAAAAAATCAGGGGCTGCACCGAAGTGCAGCCCCTGGTGTTCGTTCAAGTTGTTCGTGGGCTGGTTCTCAGTTGCAACCACACGCGGGAGCAGCTGGAGCTGCACAACCGCAGCCGCCGCCACAGGCGGAGACTTCCGAAGTCACTTCTTGAGCAACCATCTTGCACACTTGCACTTCAACCTGCTCTTGGACCTGCGAAGGAACGCAAACCGTGTAGGTCTGAGTCTTCTCTTCAGGCACGCAATCGTAGGTCGTCACGTCGTAGGTGCGAGTCTTTTCGACAGGCACGCACTCAGTGTAGGAAACTTCCCGGGTCTTGGTCTCGTTAACGTAGCTGCAGACCTTGTATTCTTGGGTCTTCACTTCGTCGACGTAGCTGCATTGCTTGACGGTGCGAGTCTTGGTCTCGGGAACCATCTTGCAGACCTGGTACGTGCGAGTCTTCACTTCGTCAACGTAGCTGCACTGCTTGACGGTGCGAGTCTTGGTCTCGGGAACCATCTTGCAGACTTGATACGTGCGAGTCTTCACTTCGTCAACGTAGCTGCACTGCTTGACGGTGCGAGTTCGGGACTCGGGGACCATCTTGCAGACGGTGTAGGTGTAAGGAACTTCTTCCGATTGGCACTGGTAAGTCGTGCAAGGAACTTCCTTCGTCTCGCAACTTGGCACCCAAACTCGCTTGCAAACGGTGCGAGTTGCAGGGGCACATCCGCACCCGTCGTCACATCCGCCGCACGAGTCGCAGCAGCCGCTGGAAGAACCGCACGGAACTTCCATGGTTTGCGTTTCCCAGTGACCGGTGTTCACAGTCACAGTACGCATGGTCGTGACAGGAACACGCTTAGTGACCGTGCGTGTGCCGGTCATCTCTTGTTGCTGAGGCACCATCACGGTGTAGGATTGCTCAACGTCGTTCCAAACCGGCTTCTTGACGGTGTACTCTTGCGTCTTCGTCTCGTAGGACGGCACCATCACGGTGTAGGTTTGCTCAACGTCGTTCCAAACCGGCTTCTTGACGGTGTACTCTTGCGTCTTGGTCTCGTAAGACGGCACCATCACGGTGTAGGTTTGCTCGACGTCGTTCCAAACCGCCTTCTTGACGGTGTACTCACGCGTCTTGGTCTCCCAGACGGGCTTGCTGACGGTGTACTCTTCCGTCTTGGTGCGTGGCTGAGCTTCCATGACGGTGTAGGTTTCCGTCTTGGTCTCGGTGCGAGGAACTCGCTTCATCACGGTGTAGGTGCGAGTACGCTCTTCGTTGTTGTAAACCGTCTTGGTGACAGTTCGCATCTCAGTCACGTAAGTGGGAACCATCACCGTACGGGTAACAGTCTGAGTTCCACATCCGCAGTCAGCGGCGACCGTCGAACCGGCGCATCCGCCATCTGCACATCCGCAATCGCTCGCAGGTGCTTCGCAGCCACAAGCGGAAGCAGTCTCGCAACCGCAGCTTGGTGCCGGTTCGCAGCAACTTGTTTCGCAGCAATTGCTCTTCTTTCGAAATAGTCCAGCCCGGGCATCATCCTGGGCCCCTGCTACCAGCAAAGCGATTGCGGGCAGAAGGCAAATAACACGTCGAATCATCGGGTGCCCTCCAACATTTTGAAGAAAACTAAAAACTCATGCGCAAACGCTTGCGTCATTTTCGAGTAAAGCACAGTTATAGTGGTTGCCCAAATTGAGCAAATTGGGCATTCCGGAGATTTTAGCCTGACATTACTGAGGTGCAATGGTTTAACCAAACGTAGGTCAGAATTGTGACCTGTGCCCAAGAAAACCAAGAATTGGTCGCCTTGATTCCTGGCCAAAATCTGACCGTAAGTCCACCGCTGCTGGTCATCAGGCTATCGCCCGGATAAACCCCCTCTTTTGGCTGGATTACCCATGTGTAATAGGGTAGTTCCTAGAACCGAGCTGTATAGTACCCACGCGAGATTTGCGCCAATATCCGACATTCTTGCGGGTTATACGCAGTCCGCAGGCATGATTATGAGACGTTTCTCGCTGCAGAGCTTGGTCGGATGGGAGTGCGTCCTAGATCGTGCCGATGGTCGACAACCTAGGTGTTTTTAGCTAGACCAAACCGCGAATAGGCAGATGCTCCGCGGGTGCCATGCTGCGGCTGCGTTACATGCGCGCTCGAGGTCGTACCGTCCGAAATGCATCGCGACTTGAGATCTCGGGAACGTCGTAGACAGTTGGCACCGATCGAGGCCGCGTTGCCCGCGCTGCAACCAAACAAGAAAAGAGAGCCCGAAATTGGTTCTCGGACTCTCTCTGAGTGTTTTACCAGACTTCAAGCGAGCTTGCGAGCTACTTGATGCCGAGCAATTCGATGTCGAAAATCAGCGTGCTGCCTGGCTCAATGGGCGATCCAGGGGGAGGGCTGTTTCCGTAAGCCAGATGGGCGGGAATGAACAGTTGCCACTTGGCGCCGACTTTCATCATCTGCAGCGCTTCGGTCCAACCGGGGATGACACCGTTCACAGGAAACTCCGCTGGTCCCCCATGCCGGGCAGATGCGTCGAACTCCGTGCCATCGACTAGTGCGCCGCGATAGTTGCACCTGACCGTGTCCGTTGGACCCGGGGTTTTGCCAGTGCCCGCCTTGAGTACTTTGTACTGCAGGCCGCTCTTAGTGACCTGGACGCCATCCTTGGTCTTGTTCTCGGTCAAGAATGCGGATTGTGCCGAGGCCGCCTTCATACTCATCAGCTGGGAGAGTTGCTGGAGCGCGAGCCCGCAAGTTTGCTGGTCGAACTTCGGCTTGCCGCCGCCAAGTCCATCCTGCAGTCCAGCGATGAGATGCTCAATGTTCAGCGGAGTGTCGCGTTTGCGAAACTGAGTGCCCATATCGAGCCCGATCGCGTAGCTATACTGCTGTTCCAGCGAGGCCTTCGGGGCGGATTTGTCGGCCGCAGCCGGTAGCGATTCCTGAGCAACTACCCAGGCAGCTCCAACGGTTAGGACCAATCCGCTCACTGCGAGTCCAATTTTCTTCATTCTGGTTAACACTCCTGATAGGTGGTTTGATTCGTCGATTCGACCTGCTACGGCCGAGCCCGGAATTATATCCGCTGAGCAGGAGTCCGTATTCCCCGAAAATCTTGATACCCTTGCAGAAAGCTCTGTCGGCGACCGAATGTCGGCGGACGAGCCCCAAACAAGCCAAATTCGGGTCGATGTGTGAACTGCCACACAGCCCAGATCCTTGGTGCATGAGTCAATGATGATGTACAATCATAGGTGTGGTCAGGCAAAAAGGGGCAGTCAGATTGGTTTCCGGAACGATCGGTTGATGTTTACTGCTAATTATCGTTTGAGATCCCCAACCAAGGGGGCACGCTTAACAAGGCGACGTGGCTTTACTTTGGTTGAGCTGCTGGTCGTCATCGCTATCATCGGTGTGCTGATCTCTCTGCTCTTGCCGGCCGTACAGGCTGCACGCGAGTCCGCCCGCAAGATCCAGTGCACGAACAATTTGAAACAGATCGGCCTGGCAGCCCTCAACCACGAATCGACTTACGGAATACTTCCGCGGTCGGGACGATTCGACTCTCGAGAATTGACATTCGGCCGTAATGGTGATGCGGTCGCGTATCTGGCGGCGAATCATCAAGCTGGTATCCGCACAAGTTGGGCCGTCGATCTTCTGCCCTTTGTCGAGCAGCAAAATCTATACGAGTCGTTCGATCTTACGCGTTCGGTATTTGGCCAGCCGACAGAGCCACAAGCTCAGTCGGTCTCGGGCTATTCTTGTCCGAGCGATCTGGCGGAAGGGCGTTTCTTCTATTCCAGAACCGTCAGCTACGGGAAGTCCTTTGCCAAAGGCAACTATGCCGCCTACGTCAGCCCCTTTCACATCGATTTGCAGCTGGTATTTCCTGGCGCGCTGATCGCTACGGGTCAGCCACTGTCGCGGATCGAAGATGGCACATCGAACACCATTGCTTTTTCCGAAGTGCGCACGTTAGACGTCGAACAAGACGAACGTGGAGCCTGGGCGTTACCATGGGCAGGCTCAAGCATTCTCGCCTTCGATATGCATCATAAGTGCGATGACGGTAGGGTTCCTTGCCTCGATGATCGTCACTATCGAGCCGATCCCAGATGGCTCGGTCAAACGCAAACACCGAACCTGGTGGCTGGACCAAACAAGGACACCTTGCATTTGTGCGGCGGAGGCAGCGAGCAGCAAAACAAGGCCGATTTGGCAGGTATGCCGTGCACGAACTGGAACGGAGCCATCGGCGCGGGAGGATACTACTCGGCTTCGCCGCGTAGTTTACATGTCGGCGGCGTGAACGTTGCCTATCTCGACGGCCACACGGGGTTTGTAACCGACGATGTTGACGAGTTTTTGTTCGCCTACCAAATCAGCATCAACGATGGCCGCCTAGGCGGCGAGTCGACCGAGCAAGGTTATGTTGACTAAAGCTATGGTAGGCGAACGCGAAACATCTTCTCTTCAGCTCCGCTTCTCCTTGCCAGTGGCATTGATGATCGTGGGAATCCTGCTGATTGGTGCTTCCTTTCTTCCGATCGGCAAAGTTGTTGCCGAGGCGCAATGGACGACCGAAGATTCTGCCGCCTACGATCGTGTCAGTAGGGAATACAAGTTCTCGACGTTTGACACCCATGTACAACACGGCGTCAGCGAGCAGGAGTGGCAATCGCAGCGGGACAGGATGAAGCAGCGGATGCGGGCGTACGAAGAGAAGCTCGAACGAGCGAAGTCTCAGCCCCAGCTGTGGAGCCGCTATCTCATGGGCATTGGCGTGCTGGTGACAGCGGCCGGGTTCTACGTGAGCAAGAATTCTGCGTCCTGAGTGCGTTCTCGATGCACCTTGCCGTTTTCGCCAAAACTGGCCTATTCCCGCATTTCAGTGAGCCAAACGGCGAAGTCGAGTTGTTCTCCGTTCTCCGGGTGTCTAGACTACGTGATTCAATCATTTTCGCGGCCTTCACCATTGTCATTTCCAAAGCCAGCAGATGACTTCCTACAACCTGACCCATCTCAAGCAACTCGAAGCCGAGAGCATCCACATCATCCGTGAAGTTGCTGCCGAGTTTGATAACCCCGTCATGCTCTATTCGGTCGGCAAAGATTCGTCGGTGATGGTGCGTCTTGCGGAGAAGGCATTCTATCCGGCCAAACCACCGTTCCCGCTGATGCACGTCGACACGACGTGGAAGTTTCGAGAGATGATCGAGTTTCGCGAAAACCTCATTCGCAAGGAACTTGGCTGGGACCTGATCGTGCACATCAACGAGGAGGGCGTCAAACAAGGCATCGGCCCCTACACGCACGGCAGTCAAGTTCATACCGAGATTATGAAGACCGATTCGCTCAAGATGGCACTCAACAAGCATCAGTTCGACGCGGCGTTCGGCGGTGCCCGTCGCGATGAAGAAAAATCGCGTGCCAAGGAACGCGTCTATTCGTTCCGTGATAAGAACCACACTTGGGACCCCAAGAACCAACGCCCTGAATTGTGGAACTTGTACAACGGCAAAGTTCACAAAGGCGAGAGCATTCGCGTCTTCCCACTTTCCAACTGGACGGAACTGGACGTCTGGCAGTACATCCACCTCGAAAAGATCCCGATCGTGCCGCTCTACTTCGCCGACAAGCGCCCGGTCGTCGAGTACCAAGGTTCGCTGATCATGGTCGACGACGATCGGACTCCACCAGAGATCGCCGAGAAGGCCGAGGACAGGGTCGTCCGTTTCCGCACGCTCGGCTGCTACCCGCTCACCGGTGCCGTCGAGTCCACCGCCACGACTTTGCCCGAAATCATCCAAGAAATGCTCTTAGCCACCACCAGCGAACGCCAAGGCCGAACGATCGACCATGACGAAGCCGGGTCGATGGAGGAGAAGAAGCGCAAGGGATATTTTTGAACCGAAGGAAACTCTCGCAAAGGCGCGAAGGCGCAAAGCTGAGCTTTCTGGAATCTATTTTCTCTAGCGCCTTCGCGACTTTGCGAGATTCGTACAATGTTTCAATTCAAAAGACATTCTCATGAGTCATCAATCTGAACTTATCGCCACCGACATAGACGCTTACCTCAAGCAACACGAGCACAAGGAACTGCTGCGGTTTCTGACGTGTGGGTCGGTCGATGACGGCAAGTCGACGCTGATCGGTCGGTTGCTGTACGACTCGAAGATGATCTACGAGGACCAACTCGCCGCGATCGAAAAGGACTCGGCGACGGTCGGAACCGTCGGTGGCGACTTCGACCCCGCGCTGCTCACCGACGGACTGAAGGCCGAGCGTGAGCAAGGTATCACGATCGATGTCGCCTATCGCTACTTTTCCACGGCCAAACGCAAGTTCATCATCGCCGACTGTCCGGGGCACGAGCAATACACGCGGAACATGGCCACCGGCGCGAGCACCTGCGACTTAGCGATCATTCTCATCGATGCGCGGCACGGTGTGATGACCCAGACCAAGCGACATTCGTTTATCGTATCGCTACTTGGGATCAAGCACGTGATCATCGCGGTCAACAAGATGGACCTCGTTGACTTTTCCGAGGAAAAGTTCGAGCAAATCTGCCAAGACTACCGCGAGTTTGCCACGCGGCTGGACATGAAGGACTTGCACTTCATTCCGATTTCCGCGCTGCTGGGGGACAATCTCGTCGATCACAGCGACAACATGCCGTGGTACGAAGGCTCGACGATGATGCACATGCTCGAAAACGTGCATATCGCGTCCGACCGCAACCTGATCGACTTCCGTTACCCCGTGCAATTTGTCAATCGCCCACATCTGGACTATCGCGGCTTCTGCGGCACAATCGCGTCGGGACGCATTCGCAAGGGTGATGAAGTAATGGCCCTGCCGTCGCGCAAAACGAGTAAGGTCGCCTCGATCGTCACCTACGACGGGGAACTCGACGAGGCCTTTGCACCGCTGTCGGTTACGCTGACGCTCGAAGACGAAATCGATGTTAGCCGCGGCGATATGCTCGTGCGTCCCGACAACGTACCGAAGCTGGCTGATACATTCGACGCGACGATTGTCTGGATGTCAGACGAGCCGCTCGTACCGGGTAAGCAATACGCCATCAAACAAGGCACGAAGAACGTTGCCGGCAGCGTGTCGACATTGCGTTACAAGATCGATGTCAACACGTTGCATCGTGACGATGCTCCCGCGCTGCAACTGAACGAGATTGGCCGCTGCCAGCTCAAGCTCAATCAGCCTGTCGTGTTTGACGGCTACCGCAACAACAAAGGTACCGGCGCGTTCATCGTGATCGATCGGATCAGTAACGTCACCGTCGGCGCAGGGATGATCCTACAACGCACGCCCGGTGATAAGGCGGATCACTGGGACGCCGAGGCCGACGCGCATCTGCACACCGAGCTGAGTGCCGTCACGCCTGAGCAGCGCCAGGCTCGCTTCGGCCAACAGCCCGCGACAGTGCTCATCACCGGCTTGGCCGGTGCTGGCAAGTCGCCGCTCGCCTACGCATTAGAGCGTCGTCTGTTCGACCAGGGCCGCGCCGCCTGTGTGCTCGACGGGCAGAACATGCGACAAGGCATCAGCCGCGATCTGGGATTCACCGCCGAGGACCGCAGCGAAAACCTCCGCCGAGCCGCCGAGGTGGCGAGCTTGATGAATAACGCAGGGTTGATCTGCATCGGTTCGTTCGTGGCCCCCAGCGAAGAAGTCCGACAAAGAGCTGCCGAACTCGTCGGCCGCGACCGCTTCCTCGTCGTGCATTTAAACACCCCGATCGATGTATGCCGCAAAGGCGACCAGGCCGAGATGTACGCCAAAGCCGACTCCGGCGAAATCGCCAACTTCCCCGGCGTCACAGCACCTTACGACGTCCCCGAGTCGGCCGACCTCACCCTCGACGCGAGCAAGGTCGAAGTCAATGAGTGCGTCGAACAGATCATGACGTTGCTGGCGGAGCGGGGGGTGGTTACTTGAACGAGTGGCTGATCCTGCCGCGCGGAGAGATGTGAAGACGCGTCGGAGCCGTCACTGTCGAGTCAAGTGGAGCTGTCGACTCTTGGAACAACCATGACAGAATCAAGTAAAGCCCTTGTCATCCCCTGCCTTCGCTATCGCGACGCACCGGCAGCGATCAAGTGGCTGTGCGAGGCGTTTGGTTTTGCTGAACATCTTGTCGTCCCCGATGGCAACGGCGGCATTGCCCACGCGCAGCTGACGCTGGGACAGGCGATGATCATGTTGGGCACGGCACGCGACGATGAGTTTGGCAAGCTCGTTGGTCCCGGTGGCGAGGGACCGATTGAGGAATTGGCGGGGCATTCAATCTACGTGACCGTGCCCGACGCTGATGAGCACTACGCGCGGGCAGTCGCCGCAGGTGCCGAGGTTGTCCTGGATATCAAAGACCAAGACCACGATGGCCGCGCCTACACTTGTCGCGATCTGGAGCGGCACGTCTGGACGTTTGGGACCTACGATCCCTGGGCGACGTAGTTCTGCCGCGCACGACTTGGGTTTTACCGGAACAGGGTCTGGAACTTATGATGAGAACTCACGCTGCCCAAGCACCAATCGTTGCGAGGCACGGCTCAACATCAAGGTAGTATGCATGAGTACAGCAACCCAGAAGACGGTGTTTGGAACCGTTGCTCCGCAGTTCATCGTGCGAGATCCGCTGGTCACCGCCGAATTCTATCGCGATGTGCTGGGGTTTGAGATCACGGACAAGTTTCTCGATCCACCCGTGCATTGCATCGTCACGCGCGGGCATTCACAGGTGTTTCTGGGCAAGGCTGACGAAACGTTGGGCGTATCCAATCGCACGCTCAAGCCAGAGGGAATTGATGCGTACTTTCGCGTCCGCGGGCTGGACGCGCTTGCTGAAGAGATTGCCGAGCGCGGCGGAGAGATCGTCGAAGGCCCTGTCACGCGCGATTACGACGTTCGCGAGTTGGTGGTGCAAGACTGCAACGGCTTCGTGCTCGTGTTCGGCGAAGACGCATGATCCGGCTGGGTTTGTGGAGTCTTGGTCGCCTCCGCTCCCCGACTTGATTTCCGCAACACGAACGTGTCAATGAGCAGAGTGATCCCCCAACGCGTTGGCGTTACTTGTCGCTCGCTTCGTAGTAGATCGCCTGCTGCAGTGGTTGCTCGGCGGCACTCGTTTGTACTGCCGACGCCGGATTAACCTGTGGCATGCTGGATTGCTGCTGTTGCCAGCTGACCTGGCGAACCGGAGGGGCGAGCATCTCGGGAGTAATATTCATCGCGATTCTCGGCGGACGCGCTTGCTGACGGCTTTTCGGCTTGGCTGTCGCGACGCGAGCCTTGCTCATTTCGAGGGCCGCTTGTCGCAGACTCGGTGGCAGCGCGGGAGGCGCATCTTCCATTTGCGGCAATTCGGGTAGCTCGCTGAAGGGGTCGAAATCAATCGGGCCTTCTTCTGCCGGTGCCTCTTCAGGACCGGGAAGCAGTGGTGCTGGATCTGCGCCAGGGATCTCCAATGGCGCCGCTTCGTCGGCAGTTCTCTTCTTTTTTGCCTTCGGTGCCACACGTAAGTCTTCTTGCTCTTTCTTGGGAAGTTCGAGATCCTCCAGATCGTCGGGCAGTTGGGTATCCTCGTCTTCGGATTCGCCCGCCTCGACAGGTGATCGTTCGATCTTCTCGCCGGGCCATGTCCGCCAACGCGTGTGATAGTGTCCCCAGGTATCTCGCTTTGGTCGGCAGATGCCATCTGCCGCACAACTACATGGGGTGGTTGGTCCGCACCCGCAGAGTCGTTCGCCGACTGCGTAACTCAGTCGTTCGGCTCCCATGAAGCCAAGCATCGAGACGGCGAGAATCAGCCCAGTCAGTTTGAAGTTGAAGGTCCGGTTTTGTGACATGGCAGTCAACCTTGATAAATGTGTTGCGACGAGTCGACGAGGTGATGAGCTATACGGCAAGGGTACGATTTAGAAGGTATTCGCCAGACCGAATCGGGTAATCCGGTTGAGTGTCGAGGTACCCAGCGAGACCGCACCGAAGATTCGCTCGAACGGTTGCAAGGTGTTGCCGACAATCGCACCGAATCTGGAGTACCTTCTCTCCGCGATGAAGAGGCGGTCACCGGGCAGCAGTTGGTAATTCGTGGCCGTTGAGGCACCCGCTGTAATATCGTTCCAATCGATTGGTAGGACCTGCTCGCAACCGACGCCGTTGGGAGCGGGACGGGCGATCCAGATTCTCGTGGACGAAATCTGCGAGATGCCGCCCAATGCAGCGACGGCATCGAGCACGGTTTCGTTACCGGTAATCGGCAAACGAGAGACGTTGTCGCCGAACCCGCCGCCTTGTGTGACAACGTAGTAGACCTTGCTGTTGTAGGCCAATACGTCGACGAACACTTCAGGTTGTTCGAGCTTCTCGGCCAGCTTGGCTTCGACGGCTTCGCGCACTTCCTCGATGGTCATGCCCGCAACGAATACCGAGCCGTACGTGCCCAGGTTGACGCGTCCGTCCGGGCCAACTAAGTGTTGGCCGGTAACTTGTTGTGCTCCAGAGGATTGCAGCAACGAAATCGACACGTCGACGTCGGTCAGAATCTGCGAGAGCTCGCTACGCACGAAGTCTTCGGCTTCCTCCGTGGTCAACCCCGTGATCTTGATCCGCCCGTAGGTCGGTCCAAGGTTGACGGTGCCGTCGGCGTCGATCGAGTAAGCATCGTCGATCGGCTGATCGGGATAGGCACCGGTCACGCGTAGCAGGACGACATCAAAGATTTCAAATTTGTGTGGAGCTTTGGGAACGAGTTTCACGCCTTCGATCAAGAGAATGTCTGGCGGTTCGACCACGTACCGCGGCAACGTGACCTTGTCGAGTTCGCGAGGCACTGTGCTTTCCAGTGGCGGCTCGGGTGGCGTTGCTGGAAAGGGATCGCGCGGTGCCAGCGCGGCAGTACAGCCAGTGGTTCCCAGCAGCACCGCTATGAGTGCAATGACTTTGCCGAATTGCGTTTGATTTTGGTCGCAATACTTCATCGGAGTTTCTCGCTGGAGAGATTTCTGGGAACGATTTGGCCCACGATTTGTCTGAAAACGTTAGCCAGGCGTTAGAGCCCCACTAACAGCTACAGTGCATATAATCGGTAAGGTTTAACATCGACTTTCGACAGACTTGGCTAAAATCCGCGAAAACTCAGGGCTGTGCCGTTCGCTAGCAGTCGGCTCTCCCGCCGAGAGGTGGTCACCCGCGGTGAGGATGAGCCTGCGAACGCTGCGAACTGAGGTCGCGAACTTATCCGTTCGATCCGCCAGCATTAGCCGTTGTTGCTGCGGATGCAGAATCCGGGCTGGCTCACCTTAATCCCGATGACTAGCAGGATCGGGCGCGGCCGGTCGGACACGCGAGCTTTATTGGGCACTCATCGAAGCTAAGGACTGCAATCCGTTTGACAGATCAGGGGGTACGCGCGTATGCTCAATTGAATAGCAAAGTGCTGTCACACAAGACACTTACGCGCTGTGACGCACACCCACAACCAGGACGTTGCGAGGGGCACGACGGATCGCTGGCTGCATTCGAATCCCGACGGAAACACAGTCCTGAGTGAGAATAGCCCTGGTTCCAGGGCCCATGGCAGCTGCTTCTAAATTATCCGTCTCCCCGTCCATCGTAATCCGATAGCAATCTCCCACGACACGCCGGCGTCAACTGCCAGCACCAAGCAACCCGACGAGCCTAAAGCATGTCTACAGACACTCACGCCTTTGCGTTCGATGACGAGATCGAAGCCGGCCAACCGCTGAGCGATTCGGAAAACACCGCAACCTGGGCAATCTATGGGGTTTTGCTGGCTGTACTGACGGCAGGCTACTGGAACATGTTTGAGTTCACAGCCAGCTTTTGGGGCAAGGCTCTGTATTCGCATGGCTACATCATTCCGCTGATCGCCGGATACCTGCTATGGACGCGGGGTGGTGTCAAGTTAAATGGCAATGATGGCATGATTTTCTGGACGTCGATGCTTGTATTGGCGATCTGGCCTGTCAAAGCGCTCGCCAGGGGTGAGAAAATCCCCGATTGGTTTCTGGTGTTCACGATCACTGCCGCGTGTGCGATTTTCCTGCATTTCCTCAGTCGAGTGAGGCTAAAGTCGGTGAGCACTGGCGAACGCTGGACCGGATTTGCGGTTCTGCTGGCTTGTCTGTGTGTACGGATCGGTGCCTCGATCTACGACATGAACCCGATCGATCGAGTTACGTATATCGGGGCTGTGCTGGGAATCACCCTGATGATAGGTGGCTGGTCCATGCTGAAGTGGGCGGGCCCCCCGCTGGCGTTTCTCGTATTCATGTTTCCCCTGCCGTCGGTGCTGGAAAACAGCGTGCTCTGGGGCTTGCAACGCCTGGCCGCCATCTGCAGCACCTGGACGCTGCAGCTACTGGGCGTACCGGCTCTGCGTGAGGGCAGCAAGCTGACCATTGAAGGGCTGAATCTAGATGTGGCCGATGCTTGCAGTGGCTTGCGGATGAGCACGATTTTCGGGGCCATGTCTGTCGCGCTGGCCATGCTTATCAACCGTCCCTGGTGGGATCGACTGACGATTCTACTTTCTGCCATCCCGGTGGCGCTATTCACAAACGTGATCCGCATCACCGTGACAGCACTAATCTACATGGCGTTCCCGGACAGCGAAGCCGCACACAAGTACGTCCATGACTGGGCTGGATTTGCCATGATGCCCGTGGCAATGGGGATTTTGGCACTTGAACTGAAGCTATTGCAAAAGATAACGGTTCCCATAGATACCGAGGAAGAGTACGCCGCATTCGGTGCCGCTCACGGCTGACGATTGCGCCGTGGAATGCGCTGACTATCGCCCGGTTGCCTAGAGTCAACGCATTGTTGGAAAAAAGCAACAAGATTGTTCGCCTGGCCGCGAACAGTGACTGAAAACAGCCGAAATCGAGGGGATTCTCATTTTGGCCTCATGTTTGCTTTCTGCTTGTCGAGCCTCGGAAGGGTCGGAGATCCTACGAGGCGTCTCGGTAGGACTGGCAAAAATCGAAGACAGGATTTCTGGATTCCTTTAGACTGACAGTTGGCTGGCTTCGTCGGCCGACCCCCTGTGGGGGCCCTTTTTCGATAGAGCTCAAGTCACCCCTAGCCAAATCACGTAGCCGCACTGACCGTTTGGTTGAGAGAGAGGTATTCGATGGCGAACAATGATGGATTCAGTAGCTCAGAAGTAATGTACCCCGTCGCCACGACAGGTGATTCCCGACAACAGATCATGCCGCCGGCTGCGTACCCAGCCACGATGCCGGCTGCGGCTGGTCCCGTTCCGCCTCGTGGACCTGAATTGATCCACGGTGGGTTCAACCAAACTTGGTTGCTGAACTGCCTACGTCGTCGGTGGCTGTTGGCGTTGTGCATGGGAGCACTCTTCGCATTCGGCACGGCGCTGTTGCTGTTGTGGCTGTTTCCGCTCTCCTCGTCAATTACGGCGATCGTCGCTGTCAAGCAAGAAGCGGAGGATCTAATTGAAGACAAGCGACCGTTTTCGCCTCACGAAATCGAGCACTTCCAGGAAACGCAGTTGGGCCTAATCAAGAGCCAATTCGTATTGCAATCCACCTTGAATCGTGCCCATATCGCTCAGCTCGAAGCAGTCAGGAAGGAAGAGCCCGATCCGATGTCGTGGCTAAAGGATAATCTGCACGTCAGCTTTTATGGCGACAACATGCATATCCGCTATGACGGCGAGGAGGACGCCGAGGAGATGAAACAGATCGTAGCCGCCGTGATCGAATCCTACAGCGATGATGTACTCGGCGTCGATCGGATTCGTAGCGAAGCAATGCGCCAGAATCTCGATACGATGCATGAGGAACTGGCGACTGAACTGAAAGAGAAGATGGACGAGTACAATGAACTCTCCACGGAGATCGGTGGTGCCGCCGATCCAACAGCGGTTTCAAAAATCAATCTGCTGACCGGCGAAGTCCGTCAAATTCAGCAGTCGATGCTCAAGTTCAAGCAAGAACTGCTCGACCTGACGGTCAACGTGCAGTTGGTCAATAAGTCAGTGAACAGTCCCGCCGCGATCGAGCAAGCAGTTGCTGAGGCAATGGATGAAGATCCAACGTTGGAAGGCTACAAAGCGGAAGAGTATTCCTACAGGCAGAATATTCGTGCCCTCAGAGCCGGATCAAGAACTGGGACTTCCGCCACGATTAGGCGCTATGAGGCGAGCCTCGGTGCTTTGCTGCAAGAAGCGGAACAATACAAAGTGCAGCTGGAGCGAGATATTCGTGAGCAGATCAAGACGGCTCCCCAAACGACCCTCGATTTGGCGATGACCGAGTATGTGTTACGAAAGGGACACATTGAAGCGGAGCTGGCCAATCTGAGTGCTCAGTATGATGAAAAGATTGAGGAGATTGAACAGAAAGGTGTCCAAGATGCCCAGTTGGAGATTCTTCAGTCGCAGATTGATCAGCTCCGCGAACTTGAACACGAGATGGAATACAAGCTACGGACCTGGAAGATTCAAGACAAGGCTGCGGATGATCTATTCCGCGTGCTACAGAAGCCGATTTCAACGGACAAGATCAATGAGATCCAACGCTGGGCAATTGCGGGACTCGGTGCCGTCGCCGCGTTCTGTGCGACTTGCTACGGTGTCGCTTTGATCGAGTTCCGTCGTCGACGGCTCAACGGTGCTTCAGACATGGACGAAGGACTGGGTGTGCGTGTCTTGGGCGTCCTTCCGGCGGTTTCCTCTCGTAAGGCACTGACCCCCGGAAGTGCTGTTGCAGCACAGGTCTCGGAATCGATCGACAATGTGCGTGCTACGTTGATGCATGACTCGACGAGCCGCAAGCGGCAGGTCATTTTAGTAACCAGCCCCGCGACGATGGAAGGCACCACGACCGTAGCGAGTCACCTGGCATTGAGTCTCACTCGTGCCGGTCGTCGGACTTTGCTGGTGGACGGTGACATCCGTGAGCCGGCTCTCCATAAGCTGTTCGGCATGCCGCTAGAAGACGGTTTGTGCGAGCTGCTGCGTTCGGATATCGATGTTGCCGACGCGGTGCGGCCCACCAACACCGAGGGACTATGGCTGCTCTCCGCAGGTCATTGCGACATGGACGCGATCCATGCTCTGGCAACAGATCAGCCCCAGCCGATTATGGAGAAGCTGAGAGAAGAGTTCGACTTCATCATCATCGACGGTGCTCCAGTCCTAGGGTTGTCCGATTCGATCTCCATCGGTCAACACGTGGACGGTGCGATTCTCACGGTGCTCCGAGATCACAGCGAAGTTCGCAAAGTGTATCAAGCGATCGAGCAACTCAAGAGTATGGGTATTCGTTTGCTTGGCTCCGTGGTCAACGGAGAGCCAATCAAGGCGGACCGACGCGTTGTGCAACTCCATAAGAAAAGTGCCAAGAAACCAGCCAAGCTTTCGGCTCCCAAGTCGGAGCAGAAATCAAATAACTCGGCAGCCAAGTCTGCCGCCAAACCGGCACCGAAAACCGAGGAGCCGGCTGTAGCGGTCGAAGACCCGATCGAGGATTTTGATGACATCGAGCTGAAAGACGAAGTCGACATCGACTTCGACGATCTGGGGCTCGACGAAGACTAGCCCTTACCAGAATGACAAGAATTTCCCACGCGGCGTCGAGCCTCTGCCGGCTCGACGCCGCTTTTTCGTTTGCAGGCAATTATCTGAACGGGCAACTGGTTGTAGGAACAGATTCTGAGTACGATCAATGGGCCGCCTGCTTCGACTCTTCCACCGCGATCCACTCCCGACCCTAGATGATTCAGCAAGCTGGCCTCAGACACTTGGGACGCGTCATTGAGCGTCGACGCCGGTGGGTGATCGCAGCCTGGGTCACAGCCCTCCTAACGCTCTTCTTTCTAGCGCCCGCCTGGGATTCCGTGGCGATTGACGGTGACCTCAAGCATTTGCCCGACGATACCACCACCGTGCGCGGCACTCAGCTCAGTGCACAAGCTTTTCCCGACGATCTCGCGAAGAGCCAGATTGTGGTCGTCTTTGCCCGCGACCAGCAGCAACTCACTGTCGAAGATCGGCAACTCGCCCTGAGGGCGGCCAAACGGTTCATAGCGTTGGACGAACCCACTTTGGTCGACGTTTGGACAGAGAAAACACCTATCGTCGGATCCCAGCTACAAAGCCCGTCGGGCCGTGCTTCGCGCGTCGTAGTGCGGTTAACCAACGAGTTCATGGCGACCGACAACATCCGTCTGCTCCGACGGGCGGAGGAGATTGTCGCTACGGCGCGTGACGAAGCCGCGAACGGGTTGGAAATCGGCATCTCTGGTGTAGCTGCGATTGGCGGTGATATGCTCACCGCCGCCGCAGAGAGTGTCGCGAGTACGCACAGGACCACGATTCTACTTGTCACGATTGTGCTGATCCTGATCTATCGGTCCCCATGGCTCGTGCTAGTACCACTGTTTACGATTGGCGTGGCAGCTTCAACATCGCTGGACCTGTTGGCGATCCTGGCTAGCTGGAGTTTGGAGCATCCCGCTGGTTGGCCGACGATTCGTGTCTTTACGACGACGAAGATTTTTGTGATCGTGCTACTGTTTGGCGCGGGAACCGACTACTGTCTGTTTCTTACTGCTCGCTTTCGTGAATTACGCGCCCAGGGACTTAAGCAGCACTTGGCACTGGCCAAGGCGTTGGAACATGTCGGACTCGCACTGGTGGCGAGCGCGCTGACGACAATTGTCGGGTTGGCGATGATGGGCTGGGCTGACTTCGGCAAATTCACTTACAGCGGTCCAGCGATCGCGATCTGCTTGGCGGTGACGCTCCTTGCGTCGCTGACACTGGTGCCCGCACTTCTCGCAACCCGTCTGGGCGCGAACGTGGCCATCGACAGTAGCCCGCTGGCGACTAGATTTTGGCAACGCACGGCGGATGCGATATTGCGGCGACCGGGGAAGATACTCATTGCTTCGTTGGTCTTGACCGTTCCGCTGGCGTGGAACGGTTGGTCGGTTGACGTGACCTATGACTTGCTTGGTGAGCTTCCGGCTGATCGGGTCACGCGTCGGGGCACGAAGATACTGCGCGAGAACTTCCCACCTGGTGAGATCGGACCGCTGGTGGTGCTAGTCCAATTGCCAGAAGCACAGCTTGTGGGGCAGGACGGACAGTACCTCGTCGCAGAGCTGTCGAGACCGCTGTATGACATGCCCGGCATTTCGCGAGTGCGCAGCTGGTATCAACCGCTGGGAGATCCGCCCGGGACGGTGTCCCTCTCTCCGGAAGGTGTGATGGAACTGACCATCAAAGGAAGCCCAATGGCCAAAGCGGCGTTTGTCTCACAAGTTGGCGAGTACAAGGACAAGGTCACCCGACTGCATTTAATCCTTACTGACGAGCCGTTTTCTGAGGCGGCCGTTGCGACCTGCGATGACGTTGAGCGAGCACTCACAGCGGCATGCATGAACCCTGTGTCTCCTTGGCACAATGCCACTTTTGAACTGATCGGCCCAACGTCAGGAATTCGTGACCTGCAACGGGTCACGAGCGAGGATCGTCAACGGATTCAGATTCTGGTGGCGGGGGCCGTGTTCCTAGTCATCATTGCGATCCTGCGTCGCCCACTCATCTGTGCCTACCTCATCATCACGGTGGTGTTTAGCTATCTGGTCACGATGGGGATCGCTGATATAGTCTTCGCCGCGATTCGTGGGGACGGGTACTTGGGGCTCGATTGGAAAGTCCCGCTCTTCTTGTTCGTGATTTTGGTCGCGGTGGGCCAGGACTACAACATCTACTTGGTGAGTCGCGTGCTAGAGGAGCAGCGCCGCGCTGACGATCGAGTGGGTCTTCGACAAGCGCTCGTTCAAACCGGCGGCATCATCACCAGTTGTGGTCTGATCATGGTCGGGACTTTTGTCTCGATGGTCACCGCTCAGATGAATGGAATGATTGAGCTGGGGTTCGCGCTCTCGCTCGGGATTCTGCTCGACACATTCGTCATTCGGACGATTCTTGTGCCGGCGTTTCTGGCGCTGTCGCTTAAGCCCAATGCCTAGCTGAAACGCCAGGAAGGAGTAGGTCGTGACCATCGGAACAATCGTTACGACGTACGTTCGGAACTCCCGTGTACTCGCTTTGTTTTGCGGAAAACCGATTCTGCGGAATGGGATTCGTGGCCCATATTTGTAGTAGGGCTCCAAGCATCAGAGCCAAGCTTTCTCTTCTAATGATCGGGGCAGGATCATGCGTCTGGGAGACTACTTGGTGCAGCGGAAAGTGCTCTCCGCTCACCAAATCCTAAAAGCGCTGGCTGAACAGCGACGGCGGAGAAAGTTCCTCCCATTACTCTTAGTGGAGCTGGGGGCGCTGGAGGACCATCGCGCTTTGAGTTTCTGCTCGCAAGCAGATGAGCAAGGCGAGGATTTCTTGGATGTCTTGTTGCAAGAGAAGTTCATTTCCCAAGAGCAATGCCACCTCATTCGAGAGACGTGGATGCGCAGCGGACCGCCTCTCGGGCGATTGTTAGTGGAGTTGGGATTCATGGACGAGGCCACGCGACAAGAATTGCTTGACGAGTTCGAAGCCGAAAAGTCGCTTGAAGAGAACTTGGCGGCGCTCCTGTAATTCGCCGCCTGTGTCGCACTCACCCCTTGTCCATTAGCATCGCGCACGCCACCAGCGCCGCGAGAGCTAACACACCAATCAGCACGCGCAGCCAGCTGGTTCTCGACGGGGGCCCAGCTTGCTCCAGTGGAGGCAGGTCTTGGGTAAGCTGTCCCAGATCGGGACCAAACTCGTCTTCCAACTGGTCTTTAATCAATCCTTGTACTGCGCGCGCATTGAAGGGGCGACGTTCCGGGTCTTTCTCCAGGAGCTGCAACACCAGATTATCGAGCCATTCGGGGCAATCGAATCCCTGCTCGCGCAAGCTGCGAGGTTTTTTGTTGAGGTGCTGATCCCAGATTTGCGCGAAGTTCACACCCTGAAACGGTGGCTTGCCAGTCAGCATCTCGTACATGACACACCCTAATGAGTATAGATCGGCTTTCCCCGAAATATCTCTATCAGCACAAATCTGTTCGGGGGACATGTACGCGTACGTGCCGACGGTAATCCCATCTGCGGTGACGTCGGCATCATGGGTGTCGCGTGCTATGCCAAAGTCGCCCAGGACGATGCCGCCCTTTTCATCGAAGAACAAGTTGCTTGTTTTGAGATCGCGGTGAATGATGCCATGATTGTGCGCGTGTTGCAGCGCCGAAGCGATTTGCGCTGCAAAGGCGGCTGCATGAGGCCAACTAAGCGGTCCAGTCTTCTCCAACCGCTCCTTCAGTGACCCATGGCTCAGCAGCTGCATTGCATAAAAGTACTGCCCATCCATCAGTCCGCCACCGTAGTTGCGGACAATATGCGGATGGTTCAGCCGCTCCATGATCGTGATCTCACGCTGGAAGCGGTTGTTGATGTTCTCGTCGTGGGCGATCGTTGGATGCAGCATCTTGACCGCGACGGGGTGGTCGAGATCCGGGCTCTCCGCGCGATAAACAGTTCCAACGGTGCCCATCCCCAGCGGTTCGAGGAGCTTAAATGTCGCCGGTGTCGGCATGAATTTAAGCTCAAAGGGCGGTTTCGAAACTGGGGAGTCCATCAGTTCCTCAAAGGTTAGCCGCGAGGTAGATAGCGGGCTCTAGGGTACCAAATGCCGTCGTATTGGATTTCTACCATACTACTGTGAGGGGTTCCACGAATTGCCTAGTGACAAGGCAATCTCTGCGTCTTTGGTTAGCATCCTCAGCGTTCCGGCCACCACCCAGGACATCGTTGACGGTGCTAAATCTTAATCTATGCAGTACTTACGATAAATCGCACTTGCCGTAGTCGCAACTGGCATCCCGGTTGCACTCCCACGCTAGGTGATTTGCTGTCTTTGGAGTCAACTAGCACTACCTCAGTGGCAGTCATTAATGAAAAAGGCGGAACTTCTATGCTCTCCAATTGGTTTAGGCTCGATTTCCTGCGAACGCGGATCTCCTGCGAGAGACGCTTCGCGGCGTGGCTTTTCCGTGGGACGCGCGGGCGGCGCGATGATTTCTATGCAAACCGCATGGAAAAGGCCGTTTTCGGCCAAGTTTATGCCCGGTGCCTAGCGGGACAACCACAATCTCCTTACATTGAGGGCTTGCGCGGTTCGTGTGGCCTTCGTCATTAGTGGGAGCAGCGGGGCCAAGACTCGAAAGATTGCTTTTCGCGCGCCCTTCGATCGGTCAGGTATTGGCCTGACATCGTTGGGATCGAGCGTTTTTTCCTGCAAGGAATGCGATTTCCACAGGAAGTTTCAGCCATCGGTCAGTTTTGACAGTTGAATTATCAGGAGAATGTATTAGATGAGTTACAAGCTAGAGTACATTTGGTTGGACGGCTACACTCCCGAGCCGAGCCTGCGCAGCAAGACGAAAGTCGTCGACAGCGAACCCTCCACCGTTGAAGATTGCCCGGGGTGGTCGTTTGATGGCAGCAGCACCGAGCAGGCCGAAGGTAGCTCTTCAGACTGCCTGCTGAAGCCTGTGAAGATGATCGCTGATCCACAGCGCAACAATTCCTCGCTCGTGTTGTGCGAAGTCCTCAATGCTGATGGTTCTGTGCACGCCTCCAACGGCCGTGGTAAGTTCGAAGATGATACGGATTTGTGGCTTGGCTTCGAGCAAGAGTACACCATCATGCAAAATGGCAAGCCGCTTGGCTTCCCAGAGGGTGGCTATCCGGGACCACAAGGCCCGTATTACTGCTCCGTGGGCATCGACAACTGCGTTGGTCGCGACATCGTTGAAGACCACCTGGACACTTGCCTGGAGGCGGGCCTGAGCATTACTGGCATCAACGCGGAAGTGATGAAAGGCCAATGGGAGTACCAACTGTTCGGCAAAGGCGCCAAGAACGCCTGTGACGACCTGTGGCTCTCCCGTTACATCTTGCACCGCAGCGCTGAACAATACGGTGTGAACATTGAGCTCCATCCCAAGCCCATTAAGGGTGACTGGAATGGCAGCGGCATGCACACCAACTTCTCGAATACGGATATTCGTGAAAAGGGTGGCGAAGACATGATCAAGGACATCTGCGAGAAGTTCCGCGGGCGTCACGAAGCTCACATTGCATCCTACGGATCGGACAATGATCAACGCTTGACCGGTCTGCACGAGACGCAAGCGATCGATCAGTTCAGCTATGGCGTCAGTGACCGCGGTGCGTCGATTCGTATTCCGGTGGGCACTGTCCAAAACGGTTGGAAGGGCTATCTGGAAGACCGTCGCCCCGCATCGAACGCCGACCCCTACAAGGTCGTAGGCGAGATTCTCGCGACACTGCGTTCCTAGAAGCTGGAATCTCGCAGTTCTGAAGCACAAGCCCCCTCTTTGCCCTGCTGGCGAAGAGGGGTTTTCTTTTGTACGTTGTGAAGAGTGAGCGGCGGCGAGTGGTGTGTCGAGCCACCCAACTTACCCCGCCCGCAACCAACGACTACCCAACGCTCCACAATAAAGGCGAGAACGATGACTCCTCAGGATGTCTTGGCATTGTGTCGCGAACGCGACGTGAAAGCGGTTGATCTTCGCTTCATGGATTTCCCCGGATTGTGGCAACACTTTACGATTCCTGTGGACAAGCTCGACGAAGAGGTCTTTGAAGATGGACTCGGCTTCGATGGCTCCAGCATTCGTGGCTGGCAGGAGATCAACGAAAGCGACATGCTGCTGGTGCCACAGCCTGAGACCGCCTTCATCGATCCATTCACGGAGTTGTCGACGCTGTGCATGATTTGCAACATCCAAGATCCGATCACGCGCGAAGACTATACGCGTGACCCGCGCAACGTAGCGCGTAAGGCCGCGAACTACCTGAAGAGCACCGGCATTGCTGATACTTGTTATATCGGCCCCGAAGCCGAGTTCTTCGTGTTCGATGACATTCGCTTCGATCAAAATCCCAACAGCGGTTTCTTCTATATCGACAGCTCCGAAGGAGAGTGGAATCGGGGCTACAACTCGCGCCGACGTGGCGAGGGTCCCAATCTTGGCCACAAACTGCGCCACAAGGAAGGTTACTTTCCCTGCCCGCCCGCCGATCAACTAATGAATCTGCGCAACGAAATGATGCAGACGATGATCGACTGCGGACTCGACGTCGAAGCGCAGCACCATGAGGTCGCGACCGCGGGCCAATCGGAGATTGACCTAAGGTACAGCGATTTGGTGCAAATGGCCGACGATATGTGCCTGTACAAGTACATCGTGAAGAACGTCGCCCACAAATATCAGAAGACCGTCACGTTCATGCCTAAGCCCATTTTCGGCGACAATGGGTCCGGCATGCACACGCACATTTCGCTGTGGAAGGGCGAGCAGCCGTTGTTTGCTGGAGGTGGTTACGCAGGTCTGAGCGACGAGGCGATTCATGCGATCGGTGGGATCTTAGCCCACGCGCCTGCGATCCTTGCGTTCACCAATCCCACCACCAACAGCTACAAGCGCTTAGTGCCTGGCTACGAGGCACCGGTGAACCTTGCCTACTCCCAACGCAATCGGTCTGCTGCCTGCCGTATTCCGATGTACAGTGCGAGTCCAAAATCGAAACGGATCGAGTTTCGCTGTCCCGATCCGAGTTCCAACCCGTACTTGGCCTTTTCTGCGCTCATGATGGCCGCCCTCGATGGCATCCAGAACAAGATTCACCCCGGCGATCCGCTCGACAAGGATATCTACGACATGGAGCCGGAAGAGCTTTCCAAGGTGCCGACGACCCCAGGTTCCTTGGGGGCTGCGCTTGACGCACTGGCTGCCGATCACGAGTTCCTGTTACGCGGCGATGTCTTCACACTCGATGTGATCAATACTTGGATCACCTACAAGAAGAAAAACGAGGTCGACGCCCTAGCGCTGCGTCCACATCCCTATGAGTTCTGTCTGTACTACGATATGTGATCATAGCCATGTGATCAGAAGATATTCGCATTGCAGGGGCCTGCTCAACGTCTTCCGGCTACACTGAGCTGGCGCTCGCGGAACTCCATACGGTGGGCGAAGGCATTGCCTGCACGAAACGGCGCCCAGTCAGTTTGGAGTGGCGTCCTCTTCCGTTTTCGACTTCAGATCAAAGTTGAACTGATTCTCTCCGTCGGGATCAACCGTTTCGGTGAGGACGGTCGCGAGGTTGTAACGCTCGGGGATGTATTGCTCCTTCGCGCGTAGGCCCATGATTGGGTTTTCGGGGCCGATGAAGCGTGATGCCTGAATTGAGACCTTTTTCTCCCCAGCGGTCGCATAGACCGAGTACTTGCCCGCTTCGACCTTTCCCGCCACGGGCGTCTCGCCCCGCATCAGAGGAGCAAACGAAATGTAGCCCTCGGGAATAGGCTCGCCGTCAAGCGTCACGCTGCCGCTGACTTGATAGGTTTTTGGTCCTGACGGTCCGCAACCTGTGCTCAGTAAAAGAGCCAACGCCCCAGTGAGTGTCGTAAGCGCAAGTCGTTTGCCCACGGCACTTCCTTGAAAGCTCATTTGCATCTTGCTATTGCACCCCAGAGGTGAGCAGGTCTTGGCCGTTGCGACTTCCCATCGCGTTGTAGACAACCAGATCGACACCATCCTGGACGCCATCAACAGAACCGTCAGCTCGGCATACATTCACCGTGCCCGGATGATAGCTCCGTGCAGCGACTTGCATGTTGCTACCGGATTGCAGACAGGGAGCATTGGGAGGCGGATCATGAGCACACCAATTAAAGACGTCGGGTAGCGTGCTGTTGGGTGGGTTAAGTGTGCTGAACAGTACGCCCCCGTGGGCCGGATTGTGGTAGCGGCCCCGAATATCATGGGAGGTGGTATCTTCCACCAAAATCAGCTCGCTGAATAGCAAGGTGTTCGAAGATCCGTCGGTAATGTCTGCCATCGAGACTTTGGACAAAGCGTAGAACACTCCGTCTGTGTCGGCACTTGCTTGAAGGCCATTTCGATACTCGGGGTTGATCTCTCGATCCAGGCGGTTGAAGTAGGTGCTACTTGCGTTTGCTACGTAGTTGCCTGAAAAACCTTGCGTTGGTGTCTGGTTGCCTCGCAGTCCACCCCAAAACGTGTGTAGTTTGGGACTGAGGGGGTCGCTTGAGCACATTGCCACCGGGATGACCGCGTCCATTTGCAGAAAGGCTAACGCGCTGGCACCGGTGTCCATGTGCGTGGAGAACAAGTCGTACTGCGCGGTCTGTTCGACGTAGGGCAACAGATCGTGCATCCAGCACCGGCGATCTTGCGTGTGCGGTCCACCCCCAGGACGGGAACCATCGCTAGTGCCGTATGGCGGACCGGTGGTACCTGTGCTGTCAATGTAATTGTAGGTGCCGTGTGGGAAGTGACCGTTCGTGTCCAAATGCTGCAGCGCCGCGAGTCCCAACTGTTTTAGTTTATTTTGGCATTCTGCACGGCGCGCCGCCTCGCGGGCGCTTTGGACGGCGGGTAAGAGCATCGCGACTAGCACACCGATAATCGCGATTACCACCAAGAGTTCGACTAGTGTAAACGCCCGAGAGAACTTGCGATTGCTCATTGGTTTAGACCTGCCATCAAGAGAGTACAAGTAACTTTGCATCCTGAAGCGGCGACGAATACCGTCCGAGTAGGGGTTTCAAGTATAAGCCCCTGACGACGGCAAAGTCAATTCCGTCGCCGAATAAGCGGCGATGCGTAGCATTAACTACCGATGTCCGCCGTCTCGATGTTGTCGAGTTCCTCGACTTCTTCCAAATACTCATCATATTCCTGCTTGGCTTCTTGATGAGCCAGGTCGCCTTCATCGCCGTGGCAGCGATTGTCGAGGTCTTCGAGTCGCTCCAATGGTCCGTAGATCACCAGCGTGTCGTTGGCCTCGATTTTACTACTCCCTGACGGCGCTCCCACGTACGGTCCGCTATGGCGGCGGATGCCCAGCACTAGCACGCCTTCGCGTGCGAGCCCCAGTTCGACCAGCGTCTTACCCGCTACCCAGTCGCCGGGCTTAACGATCAGTTCCGAGACGGCGAAGCCACTGGAAAACTCCAGCAGCGAAACATAATCGCGAACGTCTAGCTGGGTAAAATGCTTCAACGCCCAGCTGATTGGGCGGTTCAGTTGCCGCTCAATCCAGCGACTCTTGAACAATGAAATCAGAATTACAATCCCAAGAGCAAGGACCCCGACACTCGCGCCGAAGTGTTCGGTTGTTCGCGTGCTCAGTAGCGTGGCCGTCAGTGTCGCAATCACCGTCGCCATGCCAATGTTGCCCAGCATCATCAGGCCCATGACCAGGTGCCGACGCACGGGATGTTCATTGATCAACTCCGCTTCTTTCGTGGTGAAGCCGACGCCGGTAAATGCGGAATGCGATTGAAACCGAGCCACTTCTCTCGACAACCCCGTCAGCATCAGCGCCATCGTACCGACGCGGATGACGATCAACGAGATCGTCAGTGCCAACAGAAACACCAATACGGGAAGCAGGTAGCTCATTTCAGATGGGTCTCAACGCTCCAATCACGAGTCTTCGCCTACTACCATTTTAGCATGCCGCCGCTAAACCTGGGACGCCTCTCGCACTCGATAAAGACGTCGCCGCCGTGCTCAAAATGACGTCTAGCCACCTGCATGGGTCTTGCCAGACAGAGAGAGCCGCGACCAAGACTTGCAAGTAGCTTCTACGTGTCGTTCCGGCGTCGATTCAGTTCGCTTGCGTAACGGTCTCGCGCATCATCTTGCCGAGCCGATCGAGGGCTTTGCTGCAGTCCTGTGGATCGAGGTGCACGTGCAGAATGCTGGGCCCCGATTTGTCTTCCCACGCAGCGGTCAGGGCGCGATCGAAATCACTCTCGGTGCGGATTTCGTAGCCAGTCCCACCTCGCAACACCGTGGGGAGCTGGTCGTACTGCCACGAGTGAATCTGGTTGAAATCGTATTCGCCGGGATGGAGCAACCGCTCGGTGCCGTAGCCGCTATTGTTGAGTACGATCGCGATCACCGGCATTTTGTGACGAACAATGTTCGAGAGTTCCATGCCCGTCATCTGAAACGCACCGTCACCCGCGATTGCGATGACACGTGCCTCTGGACGCGCGACCTGAGCACCCAATGCCGCAGGTATCGAAAACCCCATGGACGTGTAGTACGCCGGGCTGAGAAACTCGGTCTGCCCGCGAGTGGTAAGTTCGGTTGACGCAAACAGCGCATCGCCGATGTCCGCCACGACAATGGTGTCGCCCTCGAGTTGGTCGTCGAGGCGGTCGATCATTCGCGAGATCGTGATCCGCTCATCCGCTTTGAGCTGAAACGGCTCTTTCCGCCAATCGGTCAGCTCAGCAGGCACGGGCGCATGCTGCCGGAGCCCGCGCTGCGCGAGCCCAGCCAGAAAGTCCTCCAGGCGCACATCGTGATAGTGATGATGCCGGATGCGTAGTTCCTCGCTCGTCGCGTACACGCAGTCGGATACGTCGAGCTTTGCGGTATAGATGCCCAGGTTGATGTCGGTCATAAAAGTACCGAGCATCACCACACAATCGCTCGACTCGACATATTCTGTGACTGCTTCGGGGCCGAGGGCACCCTCGTACAAACCCATGTACAGCGGATGCGTCTCGGCGACGACGCCCTTGCCAAGCATCGTCGCGGCGAGTGGGATGTTTGCCGACTCGGCGAGCTGAAGCACCGTGTCTTGCAGACCAAAGCGATGAACTTCGACGCCGAGCAGGAACACAGGCCGCTCAGCCGCGTCAATCCGCTTCGCGGCTTCTTCTATGGCCTCAGCGAGCGCACCTCGATTACTAACCGCGACAGGCTGTTCGTACGGAGGCGCCCCTTCTGGACGAACATGTACCATGTCGCGCGGGATCTCGAGATAGACCGGCCGCTTGTAGCGCTCGCAGGCTGCGAGTACACGATCGATTTCTCGGCATGCGGTGAGTGGATCGTTCAGTTCAGCACCGGCTACACAGAGCTTTTCGAACACGTCGTACTGGGTGCGAAAATTGCGAACCATGTGATGTAACAGCGGATTATGTATCCGTTCACGCAGCCCTGGCGAGCCAGTGATCATCACCACGGGCGACTTTTCCGCGTAGGCCCCAGCGATTGAGTTGCACACGCTAAGCCCACCAACGCAGTAAGTGACGCAGAGCGCGCCCATGCCGTTGACGCGCGCGTAGGCGTCGGCCGCGAAGCCGGCGCAGTCTTCGCGAGTGCAGCCGATCGTGTTCAGAGGCCCCTCTTCGAGCATCGTGTAAAACGACAGCACATAATCACCGGGAATGCCGAACACGTCGGCAATGCCGTAGTCCTGAAGGCGTTGGATGAGATACTCGCCGATCGAAGGTTTAGCCGTCGAGATTGCGGGATTCGTCGCGGGATGATTCAATGTTCAGTCCTCCATTAACTGCTAACTGCGTTGCCTGCCTCAATTTCCTCGCTGAATTATAGCCATGACGCTGGTCGCACACGATGTACAAGCAGCCGTTCCATCGGCGTAAGTCGTTCTGCGCTAGAAGTTTACGTGTTGTAATAAGCACACAGCGGACACGCGAAAATTCTTCTTGGCATTATTCTGATGCAGCAAATATGCTTGGGTTAGGCGATCTTCTCCGCCTCGATTCGAATTTCTGGTTTCTTGGGGGCAATTTTGTGAGAGGCCAGTGTTGCCATCACTTCCGCGGATCAATCTGGACGTATGTCCTGGCGATTGTAGCAGTTCACCATTTCGCCCCAGCGAATGCCGCGGTCTGGAACGTTGGCAACGGTGCATGGGAGAACGCCAACAGTTGGGACACGTTGACTGTGCCTGATAGCGCTGCGGAGGATGTCCTCATTTCGGCGCTAGGCAACGTGGAAGTCGAGTTGTCTTCCGACCGCACGATTGGTTCGCTGACGATCAATGCGACGAACGATCGTCTCAAACTCAATCCCGGTGCGACGCTGCAACTTGACGGGTCGTCACTAACGAACCGAGGCACGATTGAGTTGGACGCAACAGCGGGACTCGGCAGCGAGCTGTCGATCACCAACAACGCAACTTACACGCACTCGGGGACGATTCGTTTCTCAGACGAGAATCTGGCGACGTCGCTCGAGGTCAACGGTGTGTTGTCGCTGCCAACAAACACAACACTCACGATCGATGGCCCAAGCCTCGGGGCTGGGCGCGGTGTAATCAAGGGGGCCGGTTCCATCGACATCTCCCCTCAGGCGGAGCTTCTGTTTAACGACGTTGGTTTGATCAATGTCAACACCGACATCACGAACAATGGAGACATTCGCGTTGCCGGTAATAACGCCAGCTTAGTAACCTTTAACTCTGTTGCAATTGACAATGGTGGTGCTGGCAACGATCTGTCCGTCACGGGGAACAGCGTAGTTCAACTCAACGACGTAAGTATTGCGAATGGATTTATCGACGCGCAATTGGGAGCGACATTGCGCATCTTCGATGGCACGTTTTCCAATGCGGATTTCCAGAACGTTAATTTTGCTTCCGGCTCGGTCTCGCTGATCGATACTGCGGAATTCTTTTCCGCGGGCAGCAACAGTATTCTCGAAAGTAGTGCATCCCTGCAGCTCGAAGGTGACGTTACAGTCGGTGGGATTCTTGAGACGATGCCTGGAGCCAGCATCACCGCTGGAAATAATGGGCGACTAAATGCAAATTTTCTGGAACTGGGTGGGTCTGGGAACCTGAATATCACAGTGCCAGTCAAAGCGGTGACGAATCTTCGGCTTAATCGCGATGGCACGACGAACTTCGGAGATATCGATCTCTCCAGTGCCAGCCTCGTTGTGGCAGATGGCATCGCCGCATTCGGTGGCTCGCAGATCATGATTCCTACCGCCCGCCACGACGCAATTGCCGCTGAAGGTGACGCGGAACTGCATTTCTTAGGCACGGAGTTGAACAACATCGGCATACTGATGGCACTCACCAGTTCAACCCGCTTTACCGCGACGACGCTCGACAACGTTCAGGTCTTTGGTGGCAGCGCGGAGTTCCGCAGCTTGACCACTTTGCGGAATCAATTCGAGTCGGATCGCACGATAGTGCTCGATTCGACTGCAGATGTTCAGGCGGCCGGTGGCGAAGTGATCCTCAAAGGCAACAGCGAATGGCAGTTTCAGAGCGTTGGCAATTCGCTCACTCCGGAGGTCGTGACGGAAACACCCGACGACGTGTTTGTGATTCCCTCGGGTTCGACTGTCACGATGACGGGCGGAAGTGGCGTGATCGGTCGCGCGGGTGAGACACA
The DNA here is from genome assembly GCA_965228965.1 of Bythopirellula sp. Lineage (GTDB taxonomy): Bacteria > Planctomycetota > Planctomycetia > Pirellulales > Lacipirellulaceae > Bythopirellula. The sequence goes on along the minus strand of OZ245849.1, from coordinate 421,159 downwards.
CCCCACGATGCGCGTTCTCGGCACCCTGGATATCGAAGGCGCGACGGTTACTGCGCAGGGAGGTGGCGTCATCGCCGAAGCGGAACTTAACGTATCGTCCGGCGCGGACTTCGTAATTCTCTCTGCGCTGTTCCTCGATACGCCTCCCGGCCCGCCGCTGGCGGCCGCGGGTGCTGGTATGGTGACCGGCGGCGTTCTGCATGTCGACGCGGGCAGTCAAGTTACTATGAAAAACGGCTCGATGATCAGCGGCGGAGCGATCGAGACCTCTGGCGATGGTGCGGTCGTCGTTGAGTTCAACACGCTTTCTGGTGGCTTCGGCACTTTGGAGAATACTACCAACCGAGGAACCGTCATTGTGCAGGGACAAGCGGACTTTGGGTTGCGCGGCTCGGTGACCAATGACGGCACGATTGAATTAGGCGACGGCACGACCTCGTCATTCCAAACCACTGACGTCTTCGTGTACGGAGAGGTCGGTCTTGGCGGGGCTGGCACGGTGCAGATGTCTGGAATGGGTGGTGCACGATTGCTTGCCCAACCCGGCAGCAATGGCGAGGCAAGTCATCTGGTCAATGGCTCGACAATTCTTGCTAATCGTGCGCTAACCATCGGCTCGTCTATTGTGAATGCACCAATCCTGACTAATCGCGGCACGATTGTGGCCGACGACGATTTGGAGATCTACTTGCCGGTGGGCGAGGAAGTGACCAACGAAGGTACCATCCAACTGACCACTGCTGACAGTCGACTGTTCTTTCGAACGGGTGGCTCGGTCATTCGTAATTCGGGGGAGATCATCCTTGGGGACGCTGGCAGCCGCATTATCGTCGACAACTACATTCAAGACGGCGGCATGACGAAAGGTAACGGGACGCTACAGGGGAGTCTCACGCTCAATGGCGGAACGATGCAGTTCGACGGAACGCTCGATGGAAATTTGACCTTCAACGCGGGGGTGATCGAGATTGGCGACCCGGTCGGACGACTCTCGCTCACACGAGACTTCGATCAATCGGCGGCAACCACCCTGAGAATCGACATTGGCGGGCTCACTCCCGAAACGGAATTTGATGTGCTCGATGTGCAGGGCTTCTTCGGATTTCTCGGCGGTCCCTTAGACGTGAGCTTGTTGGATCTGGGTAGTGGCATATTCTTGCCTGATGCGGTAGATACTTTTCAAATCCTGCAAACGCTCAACTCCGTGAGTGGCGCGTTCACGAACGTCGCGAGCGGCGATCGCCTGACGACGGCCGAAGGGCTTGGCTCGTTTGTCGTGAACTACGGACTGGAGAGTCCGTTCGGATTCAACAACGTGGTGCTGTCAGACTTTCAATTCGACCCGACGGCCGACTTCGACAACGATGGCGATGTCGATGCTGCCGACCTAGCGATGTGGCAGACGGCCTACGCAACAAGCAGCGTCGGCGACACCGACGCGGACGGCGATTCCGACGGACGTGACTTCCTCCGTTGGCAACGCCAATTCGGGATCAATCCGAATTCGCTGGAAGCCGCCAGTGTACCCGAGCCGTGCGGAATCGCGTTGTTGCTCTTGGCCCTACTGTCGATCAGTAACGTTTCACGCCGTGCTCGGTGATTATCCCTGCGATGAGCTCGATCGGGGTGACGTCAAACGCAGGATTGTAGACGGATACCTTTTCCGGCGCGGTCGGGGTGCCGAATCCGCGGGTGATTTCTTCGGCGTCCCGTTGTTCGATTGGAATCTCTCTGCCGCTGGCGAGCGACATGTCGAAAGTGCTCGTTGGTGCTGCGATGTAGAACGGAATGTCGTGGGCCTTCGCGAGTGTCGCGACGCCGTAGGTGCCGATCTTGTTGGCTGCGTCCCCATTGGCAGCAATGCGGTCGGCACCGGTGATGATCGCCTGCACGTGACCTTCACGCATCACTTGGGCTGCCATCGAGTCACAAATCAACGTGCAGTCGATCCCGCGTTGCATGAGCTCCCATGCTGTGAGTCGTGCCCCTTGCAGCAATGGCCGAGTTTCGTCGACCCAGACGTGCGGCTTCCGCTTGCGGCGGGCTAATTCAAAGATCACTGACAGCGCCGTTCCATCGCCGCCTGTTGCGAGCGCTCCGGCGTTACAGTGCGTGAGAATGCCACTACCAACGGGCAGATCGGCGAGCAAGTCGGCCCCATGGCTGCCGATGTCGGCGCACATTTGGCGGTCTTCCTCGTGAATCGCACGGGCTTCGGCGAGTAGTGCCTCAGCAAATTTGTGGGGCGGGAGCGAGGAGGATTGCTCAGCAGTCTCACGCATTCGGTTCAACGCCCAAAACAAATTCACCGCGGTAGGTCGGCTTGTTGCCAGATAGTCACATGCCTTCTCGACCTCCACTGATTCGGGTTCACTGAGGCAGACACCGTAGGCGGCAGCGCAGCCGATAGCGGGGGCGCCGCGTACGGCAAGTCGCTTGATCGACTGCCACACATCCTCGACCGTCTTGCAGTCGATTTCCACCTGCTCGCGCGGCAGCCTGGTCTGATCGAGCAGGACCAGGTAGCCATCCAGCCCGCCTTTCCACGACATGGTCTCAGGAATTCGACTCATGGTTTGGTTCCAAATTTCGACAGGATCGCGAAGAGGGCGTCGTTGGCTTGCGCTTCTTCGCTAACGATTTCGCTGGCACCCGCTTTGGTCAGGAGCGGGACATTGGTTTGAAAACGGCAGCGTACCAGAAGGAAGCAGTTCCGGTTTGCTGAGCGGACGGCGCGGACAATGCGGAGCGCTGTCTCGTCCCGCGTCACGCAAACGATAATCATTGTCGCATCGGCGACCCCGGCCAACTCGAGAATCTCGATTTGCGTCGCATCGCCGTTGACCGTGCGAAACCCTTGCTGAGCAAACGGATGCAGATTCAGCGGGCTGTAGTCCACAATACAGACATTCTTTCCCGCGATTTCAAGGCGGGAAGCGATCTGCCGACCCGACGGTCCGGCACCGATAACGACCGCCTGTTCACCGACTTCGCCCGGAACGCGGTGTGACCGCGCCTCGCGATCATCTTCCGACGCGGCTTGAATCCGACGCAATCCCGTACGCAACATCAAGGGAGTGATGATCAAAGAGCAAATCGCCAAAGTGACAAGCAGTCGGTATTGCTCTTCGCTGATCAGACCCGACTCCCACCCAAGTACGATCAGCACGAACGCAAACTCGCCGATGTGCGCCAGCCCCAACCCCAACCCGAGTGCCGTGCGCCAACCGATCCCCGTCAGTCGCAAAGCGACTGCAGCCGCTATACTCTTGGTCAGCATGATCCCTGCCAGGCTGCCGAACAGGAGCAACGGCTGCTTCCAGAGTAAACTGACGTCGGCGAGCAACCCGAGACTGACAAAAAAGATCGCCGAGAAGGACTCGCGAAAGGGCAACACCAGGGCGTCGACTTGGTGTGTCCAACGATTGCTGCTGAAAATAAGTCCGGCCGCGAACGCGCCGATCGCCGGTGGCAGGCCGATCGCGTGAGCCGCCCACGTGACGCCACCCAAGCAGACCAGCGTTAGCAGCACGACCAAATCGGGACTGCGAAAGGCGGCCAGTGTCGGAATTATCCACCTCGCTAACAGGTGACGAACCGCGACCACTGATGCGACAAAAAGCAATGAGACGACTGCCAGTCGCAGGTAGTCAGCGGCTGTCGCCGCTTCGCCCTCACCTGTCAAAAGCGGGATCAATAGCAGCAACGGGATCAACGCCACATCCTGAAACAGCAAGATGCCAATTGCCCGCCGTCCGTGGGCCAGACCCGAGTGCCCCTGCTCGGAGAGCGCCTTGAAGATAAGGACGGTTGAGCTAAACGAGACCGCAGCCGCAATGAGAAACGCCGTCTCCCACGGCAGGCCGTAGGCAGATAACAAGGCGGCCACCGGCACGGCCACCAGCAACATTTGCACGCTACCGCCCACGAGCAAGTGCCTGCCCAGTTTCAGCAGCTCATCAAGTGAGAATTCGATACCGATGGAGAACAGCAGCAGGAAGACACCCAATTCGGCAAGATACTCGATCTCGTGCTCGCGATCGACGATCCAGCCAAGTGCACTTGCGCCAATGACCACACCGATCGTCAGGTAGCCAACCAGTACCGAGATATGGAGTCGTCGACAGACGACCGCGGCGACCAGGCCTGCTGCCAGGATGATTAGCAGATCGTAGATCAGCTTAGGTGGCATCAAAGCGTTCGCTAAAGGGCAGGTCGAATGTCTCGGCGACCGCCCGATTGGTTGTTTCGCCAGCGTGCATGTTGATCGCTCGCGCGACGGGCGGTAATTGCTGTGCGGCAGTCCCGATGCCATGTTCCGCAATCTGAATCACCCAGGGTAGCGTGACGTTGCAGAGTGCGTAAGTACTCGTGCGTCCGACGGCGCCGGGCATGTTCGTGACGCAGTAGTGCACTACGCCGTCCACGACGTAGGTGGGCTCGGCGTGCGACGTCGGTTTGCTGGTCTCGATGCAGCCACCTTGGTCGATGGCCACATCGATGATCACGCTGCCATGCTTCATCGTCTTGAGATCGTCGCGTTCGATCAATCGCGGTGCCTTGGCTCCTGGAATCAGCACCGCGCCGACGACCAAGTCGGCGAGCGCGATCTGTTCGCGAACGGTATGTCGATCGCTGAACAACACGTCGACATTGGGTGGCATCACATCGGCCAGATATCGCAGCCGATCCATATTGATGTCGAGAATGCTCACATTGGCATTGAACCCCGCGGCGATCTTCGCGGCATTCGCACCGACTACGCCGCCGCCGAGTATCGTGATGTTCGCCGGTGCGACGCCCGGTACGCCGCCCAGCAAGATGCCGCGGCCCATCTGCGGCCGTTCTAAGTACTTCGCACCTTCCTGGATGCTCATCCGTCCGGCAACTTCGCTCATCGGCGTCAGCAATGGAAGCCGTCCGGCGTCGTCCGCTAGTGTTTCGTAGGCGACCGCCGTGCACTTTGTATTGAGAATCGCTTCGGTGAGATCGCGATCGGCGGCGAAATGAAAGTATGTGAAGACGATTTGCCGCTCGCGAATCAGCGGCCACTCGCTCGGTTGTGGTTCTTTCACTTTGACGATCATGTCCGCGCGGGCGAAGATCTCTTCCGCGCTGCTGACCATCTCGCAACCCTGTCGGAGGTAGTCGTGATCCGGTAGTCCTGACCCTAGCCCTGCGCCCGCCTCGACCAACACCTGATGACCGCGACGCGTCAGTTCTTCGACGCCCACGGGCAGCATCCCGACACGATATTCGTCTGCCTTGATTTCGCGAGGCACGCCAACAATCATCTCAAGAACTCCGGTTCATTTTCTGGTAGCATTGCGGTCAGTGTAACACTGGGGCACGTTGTCACCAGGGGCCGCCGCCGCGCAAGCTCTCGCATTCGCCGCCCGTTTTTGTTCGATTTGCGTAGCCCCCAATTTCCCCCATTTCGACGATTTTGCCTTCGCTCATGCAAACCGAGAAGAATCAAACTTGGTTACCCGTATTCGCGATTGCTGGCGCGCTGATGGTGTGGATGGCGATCCTGGCTGCGGGCGCGTATTGGGCTCCTGTCGGCGAGGAGGAAGGTGGTGACTTCCGCAAATTGTGGGTCGTCGCGGCGACGACCGGTGGATTCTTGTTGCTATGGATCGTTGTGCTCCTGGTCCACCGTAGGAAAGCCCGCCGTCCGGCGGAGGATTCTGACGGTCAGGCCGAGAAAAACAGGGATTCTTGACCCACCCGGCCGCAGTTTCGTCGGGAGTCCACCCTTGCTGAGTCGTGGCCAGGCCGGTAGATTAATGGATTCCCAACCTTTAACCGGACGCAAGCAGATGAAAACCTACATGGCCAAAACTGGTGAGGTCGAGCAGAAATGGCTGCTGGTCGACGCCACCGATAAAGCTGTTGGTCGCTTGGCGAGCGAAATCGCCACGATCCTGATGGGCAAGCACCGCCCGACGTATACTCCCCACGTCGACACCGGCGATTACGTCGTGGTGACCAACGTCGAGAAGATTCGCTTCAGCGGCAAGAAGTGGGAGCAGAAGAAGTACGCCTGGTACACCGGCTACCCGCGCCAACGGACGATTACGGCCGAGGATCGTCGGGACAAGAAGCCGGAGCTTATTCTCACTGAGGCGGTCCGTCGCATGCTGCCCAAGAACAAGCTTGGCCGAGCGATGCTCGCCAAACTGAAGGTTTACGCCGGCTCCGATCATCCGCATTCCGCACAACAACCCGAACCAACAGAACTTGCCCTGCAGGCATAGATACAGGAAAGAGGAAGGCGAGAGGCCACAGTTGGCCACTGCCCAGCGATTGACATCCCTCGCCCCTCACCTCTGATCCCCCACCCCTAACCAGGATATTTGTTCATGGCAGCTACCGTCGAAGAAGCCCTCGGCACCGGTCGACGCAAGACGTCGGTCGCTCGCGTTCGCATTCGCGAGGGCAGCGGCAAGATCACCATCAACAAACGCGAGTTGGACGATTACTTCAAGACCGATCAGGATCGCAACGCCGTGCTCGCTCCGCTAGAGCACTGCGAAGTTCGGGACTCGGTCGATGTGATCATCCGCTGTCACGGCGGTGGCACGACCGGGCAAGCCGGTGCCTGCATGCAAGGCATCGCCCGTGCGTTGCTCAAGCACGATACCGACCTGACTGAGAAGCTCCGCGAGAAGCACTTCCTCACGCGGGACTCGCGCATGAAGGAACGCAAGAAACCCGGTCTGCACGGTGCCCGTCGCGGGACGCAGTTCTCCAAGCGCTAGTGCATTTGGATGGTTTTCGACAGCACCACAAGCCGCCCACTCGGGCGGCTTTTTTTGGTGGCGTGCACCGGGAATCTTGCTATTGGCGGACGCGTCTTCAGGATAGGATAAAAGGGCTGACGGAAGATCCCTGGGGGCCGACGCAAGTGGACGTGGAATCGACAGCCAACCCATCACGACTGGTCACCGGCGGTCGAAAGCTGGTGAAGTGGCTAAGCCGCGGCGTGCTGCTGTTGGTGGGCGTGCTGCTGCTGGGCATGCTGCCGGTGAACAACGATTATTCGGCGACCCCTGATGGCGTTGAGATCTTCGTTACTTCTAATGCCGTGCACGCCGACATCATCGTGCCGGCGACAAACGACATCATGGATTGGCGTGCGTTCTACGCCGATGCCGCCTTCCGCGGCAATGTCGAGCCCTACACGCACGTCGCGATCGGTTGGGGTGATCGAGGGTTCTTTCTGAAGACACGCACGTGGGACGATTTCAAATTGTCTACTGCTGCTAACGCGATGTTCCTCCCCTCGGAATCTTGCATTCACGTCAATTACACAAACCCCGAGTTCCACGCTGGGCGTGCTGAAGTCAGCATCACCAAAGACGAATACCAAGAACTTGTGGCGTTCATCAAAAGTTCGCACACTCTCAACGAACAGGGCAAGCCTGTGCAGATCGGAGAGTTCGCCTACTGGCAGACCGACGCGTTCTTCGAGGCCCTTGGCACTTACCATATGCTGAACACGTGTAACTCCTGGGTCGGCCGCGGGCTCGACACGGCGGAGGTGCGCGTGCCGTGGCTGTCGCCGCTGCCAAAGACGCCGCTGCTGTACTTGCCTAGGAGCCAATAGCAGTATTCCACATAAGATGATTGATGTCGCCTAACATCGAGGCTCGGGGGAATTGCACAAGCTGTGCACTAACTTCGGGGAGTTGTCGCTGATCCTGCAGCCGGTCTCAAATTACCTGGATCAATGCTGGTGGTACATCGGTGGCGTTGGTGCACACTTGGACGATCGCACTGCCGAAGACGAGTACGCTGAATGGATCGATGATGACTTGGGCTTCACCGTTGGCAAACCAGGGTTTTTCCTTCGGTACATTGATAACGTCAATAAGGTAGGATCCAAGTACCTTGCCTGCGAGGGCACAGACGCTCTAATACCGAGTTTTGCATTAAATTACATCGACAAGTATCACTTCGGATTCTACCAAGAGTTGGTCACCGCAACGGAATGGCCGTTGCCTGACGAGATTCTGGTGGTCTGCTGTGACTTCGATTGCTTCGCCTGGGACTTTTTCTTCCGAGAAGAGTATCTGATTTCGGCAGTTGAGAAACACCTCCGTCGTTACCCGCAGATGCAGTGCAGCCGCGATTTTCAGTGGTGGCCGCGTTTGCATCGGAATAGCTGATAATCTGTGCTTGTCTTATTCTCCGACTCGCAGCTGGTATCTGAGTCCCACAATTGTGTGTGGCACGTGCCTCGGGTTCCGGTGACTTTGGCGTGGGTGTCGTGTCCAAGAGAACGCCTGCCAAATCGGGCCGAAACCTCTCGAATCGGGCGGGGTTTCATCTCCTAAGAACCGGCATGGTATGCTTAAACGTGTGGGTTTTGGTGGTCTTCTCGACGGGAGATTCTGATGGTGTTGACCTTTCGAAGTGCAATTGCTGCATGCCTGGCGGCAGTCTTGCTGCTAACCGTAGTCTCAAGTGGTTTCGCCGCCCCGTCGATCTCTGGAGTGGCGAAGCGTGTGGACCAGGCGATCACGGACGAGGTCTTTGACGAGTCGACCGAATTGGCGCCCCGCTGTGACGATGAGACATTCCTGCGGCGGGCCTACCTCGACATCGTCGGCGATATTCCCACGCCCGAAGCGGCGATTGCCTTCCTGATCGATCCGTCGGCAGACAAGCGTGCTCGGCTTGTTCAGGAGTTGCTCAATGAGCCGCACTACGGCCAGAATTGGGCCCGCTACTGGCGCGACGTGGTGTTCTATCGCTCACAAGAACCACGGGCACGCATCGCCGCGAACGCGATGGTTGTAGATCTTGCCAAACAACTGAACGAAGACGTCGGTTGGGACCAAATCGCCAGCGAGTTCATTACCGCTCGCGGCGACGTGCGCGAAGACGGCCACACCGCGATCGTCATGGCGCAGGACGGTCGCACCGAGGAAACCACCGCCGAGATGTCACGCATCTTTCTCGGTATTCAGATCCAGTGTGCCCAGTGCCACGACCATCCTTATGACCGCTGGAAGCGCGAGCAGTTTCATGAGCTGGCGGCATTTTTTCCCCGCATCGGTGTGCGCCAAGTCCGCGAAGTGACCAAGCGCAGCTTCGAGGTTTATGCGAACGACCGCTACAGTCAACGCCAGCGGAAGCAAAACAACGACCGTCGTCCCACGGCCGAGCATCGCATGCCGGATCTGAATCATCCTGAGCTGCCCGGCGCGGTGATGAAGCCAAAGTTCTTTCTCACCAGTGCCAATTTGCCGCTCGCGTTGCGCGACGACGAGCGTCGCGAGCAACTGGCCGAGTGGCTCACCGCGAATGAGTGGTTCTCGATTGCGCTCGTTAACCGCATGTGGGCAGAGTTGGTTGGCGAGCCGTTCTACCCGGCGATCGACGACATCGGTCCCGATCGCGAACCGACGGCACCGACTGCCATGAAGCTCCTTGCCAAGAAGTTCACTGAGAGCGGCTACGACATTAAATGGTTGCTGGCCGCTATCTGTCAAACGGAGGCATACCAACGCGAAGCCCGTCCTCGGCGAGGCCCGACGGGGACTTCGTTTGCGGCCAACGTGCCGCAGCGGCTGCGGAGCGATCAGCTGTACAACGCGCTGCTGACAGCAATGGGTGGTGAAGAGAAGGTTGGCAACGCGCGCGGCTATCGCGGTGCCAATCGCGGCTCGGCCCGACTGCGCGACGCATTTGACGAACTATTCGGATACGATCCGAGCGAGCCGCGCGAAGGGATCTCCGCTACGATTCCGCAATCACTCGCGCTGATGAACGGATCGGAAGTGCACAGCTACCTCAGCCCAGCGAAGCAAACTCTCCTCCGACGGTTAACTAGTGAGATTGATAATAATGAAGCACTGATCGTGGAACTCTACTTGCGCTGCTTCAACCGCGAGCCGTCGGACGATGAACTCGCTCGCGCGACGGCTTATTGCTACGAAGTGTCGAAACGGACCGATGCGTTCGAAGATCTACTGTGGGTGCTCGTGAACTCGGCAGAATTTCAACATCGCAGATAGCTTTATTGCGCGTGTACCACGGAGTTGCGGAGAACACCGGAAACTTGCAAGTGTCAGTCGGCTCCGTGCTGACTGGTGGATTGAGAACCTAATCGAGGAAATCGAACGATGACTCGTCTTCAGCATCACACGAATATCGCCCTGCATCGCGGTCACGTCGTCGGACGGCGAGACTTCCTGCGTCACGTCGCGGCAACCGGGTTGGCCGCGGGGGCTTGCAATTGGACTGACGTGATCAGCGCTTCGGCTGAGGAACTGCGGTCGCGCGGGATGGCGTGCATCCTGTTATGGATGCAGGGCGGGCCTTCGCAGTTTGAAACTTTCAGCCCTAAGCCAAAGCACGACCACGGTGGCGAGACCAAAGCGATTGCGACGACCGTCCCTGGGATCAAGATTGCCGAACACCTGCCGCACTGTGCTAAGGTAATGGACGACTTGGCCATCATCCGATCGATGACGAGCAAGGAAGGCAACCATCAACGCGCCAGCTATCTATTGCATCACGGTTACTTGCCGATGGGCGGGGTAAAGTTCCCGACACTGGGTGCCAACGTGGCACATCAAATCGGCGACGCGTCCAGCCAGTTGCCCAGCTACGTGCGCATCGGCGGTCGGCTTCCCAACGGAGGGAACGGCGGTTTCCTGGGCGTCGAGTATGATCCGCTCGTACTGAATTCCGCGGAGCGAATGCCGCAGAACACGAAGCCGCGCACCAGATTGGATCGCTATCACCGCCGACTAGAGCTACTCGATTCGATTCAGACCGAATTTGCGGCCAGCGTCGGAACGCAGGTTGTCTCTGATCATCGGAAGCTGACGGATCGGGCCGCCGAGATGATCTTGAGCCCCAGCATGAAAGCGTTCGATCTTGAGCAAGAGCCTCAGCAAATCCGCGAGGAATACGGGTCGGGGAACTTTGCCTCCGGCTGTCAAATGGCACGTCGACTGATCGAGCACGGCGTCACCTTCGTCGAAGTGGTGTCTAACGGCTGGGATACGCACCAAGACGTCTTCGAACGCACAAAGAATCTGACCGCGCAGATCGATCAGCCGATGGCGACGTTAGTTACGGATCTTAAGCGACGTGGTATGCTCGATCGCACGTTGGTCGTCTGGATGGGTGAATTCGGCCGTACTCCGCGCATCAATCCGCGTGCAGGTCGTGATCACTATCCCAAGGCATTCAACGCGGTTCTCGCCGGGGGCGGTGTGCAGGGTGGGCAAGTCATAGGCAGGACGAATTACCAGGGCACCGAAGTCGACGAACGCCCGGTGACGGTCAACGATCTGTTCCGCACCATTTATCACACACTGGACATCGACCCCGACCACGAGAACATCAGCAAGATTGGCCGACCCATCAAGCTTGTCGACGGCGGCGAAGTAGTCGAAGAGTTGTTCGTCTAGAGCAACCCACTGTTAGCCTCGGGCGAGGGCGTCGCTTTGGTCGACGAAATCGTCGCCGCTCCACTGGTCGTCGGCTTCGATCATCTTCTTGTCGTCCTGTTGTTGCAACTTGGCAGCCTTGGCTTCCGCCCGTGCTTGCGCTTGACGAGCCACCAGGTCGAAGTGCGTCGTGAAATACGGCAGGCTATGCCCCTTGAAGTCGTCGATTGTGTCGAAGCTGTGCTTCTCCATGAACGCCAGCAATTGGTCGCACATGTCTGCGACGATACGATAGCCGAACTTCATCACGCCCGTGCAAACTTGCACGGTGTCGGCGCCCAACAGAATAAACTGCGCCGCGTCTTCGCCGGTCTCTACGCCACCGATGCCGCTGAGCGTTCGATCGGGATACTCCTTTCGAATGACCTGTGAGATCTCCATGCACATGCGCAATGCGATTGGCATGACGGCGCGGCAGGAGTACCCGCCCGGCGTGGTGTAGCCTTCGACCGAGGGCTCGGGTCGCAATGTGTCGAGGTTGACGCCCAGCACGCTACGAATCGTGTTGATTGCGGCCACGCCTTCGCAATCGGCTGCAAATGCGGCACGAGCCGGGTCTTCGATGTGCGTGACGTTGGGCGTCAGCTTCGCCCAAACGGGCACTGTGGCCACTGCGTTCACCCAGCCGGAGACTTCGCCAAGAATCTCTGGGTTCTCACCCATAGCCGAGCCCATCTTCCGCTCTGGTAGTCCGTGGGGGCACGAGAAGTTAAGTTCAAATGCATCAACGCCCAGGTCTTGGCAGCGCTCGATGATCTCTTGCCAGGCGTCACGGTTGTATTCCTCCATTACCGAGGCGATGAGGATTCGATCGGGATACTTGTCCTTGACCGCCTTGAGTTCTTCTGCCCACACGTCGAAGCTGCGATCGGAGATCAGCTCGATGTTTTCCCAGCCGATGATCTCGTTCGATTCTCGCGCGCGGAGCCGCGCGTAGCGTGGCTGCACATTCGTCACTTTGTCGGCATCGAGGCTGATCGTCTTGCAGATCACAGCACCCCAGCCTTCGTCGAAGGCCTTGCCGATGACGTTGCCGTTCGTTCCCGGAGGACCGGAGCCGATCACAAACGGATTGGGAAGCTTGAGGCCGTTGACCGTGGTTTCGAGAGTTGGCATCGCAACTACTCCTCATATCTGCGGGTATTTGGTCACCACGGAGTCACTGAGTGCACAGCGGATACTTCGTGCATGCCTCTGGGTGCTCCGAGGTTCCATTATTCTAGATTTCATCCAGCACGACATCCAAACAGTCTACCAAAAAGTCGGCGTCGTCTTTGGTGATGCACATCGGCGGTTTGATGCGAAGCGTGTTGCCGTACAAGCCGCCCTTGCCGAGGATTAGCCCGAGCTGCTTGCAACGTTCCATCGCGTCGGCCGCTTGCGTGGTAGCTGGCGCTTTCGTCTTGCGATCGGTGACCAGTTCCAGGCCCAGCATCAGGCCCATGCCGCGGACTTCGCCAATCAGATCGTGCTTCTCTTGGAGCTCGAGCAGTCGATCTTTGAGGTGCCCGCCCACTTGCAGTGCGTTCTGCTGGATGTTCTCTTCGTCAATTACCTCGAGCGTTGCCAAGCCCTGTGTCATGCTGATCGGGTTGCCGCCAAAGGTGTTGAAGTGAATCCGATTGGTCATCACTTCGGAAATCTCTTCGGTCGTAGTCATTGCCCCCAGCGGAGCACCATTGCCGATGCCCTTGGCCATCGTGATGATGTCGGGCTTGACGTCCCAGTTTTGGTGAGCCCAGTAGTGGGTCCCTGTCCGTCCAAAGCCCCCCTGCACTTCGTCGGCAATGCACAACCCACCGTGCTGTCGGACGATGTCGTAGACGATCCCGAAAAACTCCTTTGGGGGCGTGACCGCGCCGCCGACACCTTGAATCGGCTCGCCGACGAAACAGGCGATTTCCCCAGGCGTTTGATATTCGATGACGTTCTTGATGTCGTGCGCACACTTCATGTCGCACGACGGATACGCCAAATCATACGGACAGCGATAGCAATAGCCCGCGTGCGTGTGCAACACGTTGGCGCGATTGTTGGACGGGAACTTCCAAGTGCCGTGCGCCGTGAGGCTCATCGAAACCGAAGTCCCGCCGTGATAACCGTTGCGCTGTGCGATGACGTCTGCATGCCCCGTGTATTCGCGTGAAGATAAGATCGCGATTTCGTTCGCTTCGCTGCCACTGTTGGTGAAGTAGCTACGCGTCAGGCCCTCGGGCATTTTGCTGGCTAGCTTTTCCGCGAATTGCGCGATGGCCGGATGAAGATAGATCGTGGTCGCATGTTGCAACCGACCCGATTGCTCCTGTACTTTTTCGACGATCTTCGGATGACAGTGACCCACGCTAACGGTCACAATCCCAGCGAACGCGTCGAGGTACTGGCGTCCGGTCTGGTCCCACAGGTATTGCATGTGCCCCTCGACGATCATCAGCGGCTCGCGGTAATACGTCAGCACCCCCGGAGAGACGTACTGATGCCTCAGCGCGAGGACCTCTTCGCGCGACGGCCCGTCGTAGGTAGAAGGCTTGTGGTCGACAATCGGCAAGTGTGGCGTGTTTGTTGCTTGGCTCATTGTTGACTCGCTGCCGTTTGACAGGATTTACAGGATCGACCGGATTATTGGTGAGATGTCGGAAGCGTCTTGACTTTTCGCCGTACTTCAACGCCGTTGGGGGCAAAATTAATCAACAATCCAACGGCAATTCTAGTTGCGGTTAAGTAATTGACGAGTTGGACTTCGTGCTTGTCAACGAGTTGACGGACCGACTTGAGCTCGACAATCACGTTTCCTGCAACGAGCATGTCAGCGACAAAAGTACCGACTTGGCTGCCACGGAAATGTACAGCAATATGCGACTCTAGTTCAACGCGTATCCCCTGCTCCTTGAGAACAATCGCAAGGCTCTTCTGGTAAACAGATTCCAAGAACCCGAATCCGAGCTCATTGTAGACTTCGTAAGCGCCGCCGATAATCTTCTCGGTCACCTCGGAGTGAAGCAGCTCCACGACGATCTCTCCAAAATCCTGTTCATCCCGTAAATCCTGTCACCACACGAACACATCACGAATCGATTCCCAAATCGCCTGCCTCCGGAACCAGCACGCCCGGCGGCTCGGCCAGGCCCCGTTCTTGGCGCGAGCCGGGAACCAGATTGTCGAGCGTGATGCCTAGAATCGCCGCGACGGCCATGCCGGTCTTGCCGATGGCGGAGAACGACTCGGTGAACGTATTGGCGACCGTGATGCGCCAGTCGGTTTCGGCCTCAGTCAACGGTCCAAACCATTCTATCAGCTTGTCGACCAACCAACTGTTGAGCGAACTGATCGACTCAGCCGCCTCCGGCGAATTGAACCAGGCGGGCAAGCTCAATCCCATGAAGAGCGCGAACCCACCGATAAACAGATTGCGATCCGAGTTGAGATCCGCCTTCGAGAATTGACGGACACCCACGGCAGAGATCAGGCCAAACATCGCGCAATACAACCCACCAACGACCGGTTTCGGGATGGCCGAAGCCAACGCACCAAACTTGCCAAACAGCCCGAGCATGATCAGGATCACGGCACCGATCTGCACGACATGCCGACTGCCGACTTTGGTCAGCCCAACGAGTCCGATGTTCTCCGAGTAGCTCGTCGAGCTAAAGCCGCCGAACATTCCGGTCAGCGCGCAGCCAATTCCTTCCATGCCAATCCCTCGCGAGATTTCGTGCTGTGTGGGATCGCCGCCGCCCGCCATGTTCTTGCAAGCGTGGTAGTCACCGAAGGATTCGATCATCGATGCCAGGTATCCGGCCAACACGGCGACCAACGCACTGATCGACCATTCGGGGAGTCCCCACGGAAAAAACACGTCAGTCACGCGAAACCAGTCGGAGCGCTCGAACGCCGACAAGTCGACATAAGCCGGATTGTCCTCGGGAATCGTGCCGTTACGTCCCAGCCACCAGCAAGTCGTAACCATCGCGACAATGGCCAACAGCATCGGAAACAGCTGGAAGAGGCGAAACCACTTGGAAAGCACCAACGCGAACAGCACAATCAAAATCATCATGGGTATCGAGATGGCCCAATTGCTCGCCGCCACCGGCGCGCCAGCCTGATACAACGCCAGGCCAATCAGCATAATCACTGGTCCAATCACGACCGGTGATAGCATTCGTCGCACCAAACCCATCAGCCCAGTAAAGCCAATGATTGCTTCGAGGATTCCGCCAATAATCACCGCACCGGCAATCGTGCGCATTCCCTTTGCGCCGGCCGCCTCCCATTGCCCGATGAGCGGAGCAATTGTTCCTTCGGCGGTATCTCCGGCGATGACGGCAGACCAATCGGGTGCGGAATTGGTTTGGGTTGTCGCCACGATCCCGAAAAACGCTGCCAAGAACGAAAACGAAACGCCTTGAATAATCGGCAGCCGTGAACCGTAGGTCGATTGCAGCAACGTGGCGACGCCACTGCAAAGCATGACCGACGAAATGAGAAGAGCCGTATTGGTCAGCTGTAGTTCCAACAGCGCGGACTGAACCTGCTCTGGCAACTGTTCTGGTATCGGCCACAGTTGCGGACCGAAGATCAGCGGCACTGCGACCGTCGAGCCAAACATTGTCAGCACATGTTGGAGAGCGAGCACGAACGCCTTGCCAGGGGGCGGGCGATCATCAAGTCCGTAGACTAGCTGGGAGCGGTCGATGGGCTGTCCCTCCGTGAGGACTCGGACTCGCAGGTGGCGGAACTAGGGCTCGACAATCGCGCCATAGGTCTCTGGACGACGATCGCGGAAGAACTGCCAGACGTTGCGGACTTCGCGGATCACATCAAGGTCCATGTCGGCGATGACAATTTCGTCGTTATCGCGGCACGCCTCGGCCATGATCTGTCCACGAGGATCGCAGAAGTAGCTCTGTCCGTAGAACTCGCCGAACTTCCAAGGCTCTTCCGTGCCGGGACGATTGATCGCGCCGACGAAGTACTGATTCGCGACCGCGTGCGCGGGTTGTTCAATCTTCCACAGGTACTCGCTCAGGCCGGCAACGGTGGCGGAAGGATTAAACACGATCTCTGCGCCATTCAAGCCCAAGCACCGGGCCCCGTCGGGGAAATGGCGATCGTAGCAGATGTAGACGCCCACCTTCCCCACGCGTGTGTCGAACACGGGATAGCCCAGATTGCCCGGCCGGAAATAAAACTTCTCCCAAAAGCCGGGGGCACATTGTGGAATGTGGACCTTACGAAACTTGCCAAGATAGCTCCCATCGGCATCGATCACGGCAGCCGTGTTGTAGTAGACGCCCGGCAGCTCTTCCTCATAAACCGGCACGACCATCACCATTTCGTGCTTCTTGGCAAACTCTTGCATCAGCTTCGTCGTCGGTCCGTCGGGCACGCGTTCCGTCAACTCGTACCACTTGGCTTCCTGCTCGCAGCAAAAGTAGGGGCCGTTGAATAGCTCTTGCAAGCAAACCACTTGTGCACCTTGGCTGGCAGCTTCCTCCAGCATGCCGACGGTCTTATCGGTCATTGCCTGCTTGATTTTGGCAACCGGCGAGTCACCCGGCTCGTTTAGCTTCGCTTGAATGAGTGCACCACGGACCATTCGGCTCATCAAGATACTCCACAGCAACAGGCGGCTGGCTGACTTGGGCGAAAATCAAGATTGGATTATGATACCGATTCGCCAGAAAAAATCCTACCTGACTCTTCCCGCATCTCTTACTAGCAACGACGCTTAAGTCGCGCGACGAAAAATGGCATCCGGCACAACTCACACCGTACCACTACTTGATGGTGGGAACTGGCGCAAAAGCAAATCCACAAACACCGCCGACGTCTACAACCCGTCGACAGGCGAAGTCATCGCTAAAGCGCCACTTTGCGACGAAGCAGAGATTGCCGCGATCGTCGAGTCGGCAGCACGCGCGTTGCCAGCATGGTCGGCAACGCCCGCCGTCGAACGTGCGCGCGTGATGTTCACGTTTCGTCAGTTGATGGAAGATCACTTCGACGAATTAGCCGCGCTGGTCACGCGCGAGCATGGGAAGACGTTGCCAGAAGCGCGGGCCGAGGTGCAGCGCGGACTGGAGATGGTGGAGTTCGCCTGCGGCGTGCCGTCGCTGCTGACCGGCGAGACGCTCCCGAACATTGCCGAGAGCGTCGACGCCGAGACCAATCGACATCCCGTGGGCGTTTGCGTGGGCATCACGCCGTACAACTTCCCGTCTATGGTGCCGCTGTGGATGATTCCGGTGGCGCTGGTTTGCGGAAATACGTTTGTGCTGAAACCGTCGGAAAAGGTGCCGCTCTCGGCGATCCGACTGGGAGAACTGCTCGTTGCAGCCGGGCTGCCTGCTGGCGTGTTCAATATCGTTCACGGTGACAAGACTTGCGTCGACGTTTTGCTCACGCATCCGAGCGTTGCGGCGATTTCGTTTGTCGGCTCGACTTCGATTGCCAAGTACATCTACGAGACCGGCGCGAAGAACGGCAAACGCGTGCAAGCGGCCGGTGGCGCGAAGAATCACCTCATCATTATGCCCGACGCGGATCTGGAGCAATCGGTCAAAGCGCTCGCAGCCAGCGCCTACGGCTGTGCTGGTCAGCGCTGCATGGCGGGGAGCGTGGCGGTTGCGGTCGGAGAAATCGCCGAGCCGCTGGTCGGCGAGTTGTGCAGTCACGCCAGCGCGCTCACCGTCGGACCCACGGACGGAAACGAGGGCGTCGACGTCGGCCCGCTGATCCGTCGCGAACACCTGGATCGCGTGAGCAGCTACATCGACATCGCCAGCAGCGAAGGTGCCGACGTCGCCCTCGACGGTCGTGTCGGCGACGATTCGTTCTTGCTCGGCCCGTGTGTCGTTGATCGCGTGCAGCCGGATATGCGACTGGCGTCCGAAGAAATCTTCGGTCCCGTCTTGTCCGTCATGCGCGCGAACGATCTGGAAAGCGCCCTGGAAATCGGTCGCAACTGCCCCTACGGCAACGGAGCCTCGATCTTCACGCGCGATGGGTACGCTGCGCGCGAGTTCAAACAGCACTTCAACGCCGGCATGATCGGCATCAACGTCGGCGTACCTGCCCCGATGGCCTGGTTCCCATTCACCGGCTGGAACCAGTCCTTCTTCGGCGACCTCCACCTCCAGGGCAGCGAAAGCGTCCACTTCTATACACGCCAAAAAACAACGCTCACGCGCTGGTTCCAGTCGGCTGACTCTTCGCACCACGATCCTGTGTGGAAGACGCAGCGGTAGCATTACGCAGTATGAACCCAGCTCTTATTGGCCCGAGGCGGCTTGCCCTTAGCCATCCGGTAGTCACCGGTGAAACTCCACATTGGCAGCGATGGTGGACAACCAAGTGCCAAAGCCAATACTGCGAACACATGGACGAACGTCATGGCCGCTATCGGCAATTCGGTCGTGGCTGAGTACAGTGACGCAGGTATTACCAGTCCAACCACCAAGACTAACAGCGGCACTAGAAAAATCTTGTCGTAGCCAGGGATGATCAATCTCCCAGTTGCAAGGCGTGATATTGCGCCCAACGGCGACTCGCGACCAGAAACGTAGATGCCTAATCGATTCATCGAGACGATTAGCCCGAACAAGGCCAATACCGAGCTACAGGTTGTTTGCAGGTTCATTCGTTCTGGCAAGCCTTTCATATAGATCGTAGCAATCAAGACAATCACGGTTGCGATCCAAGCCAATGAGAAGCTTATTCCGAGCACATGTTTCATGGGTACGAGCTGTTCCGTCTTGAGAATCCGTCCAAAATTGACCATTGGCCACGTTTCTGCGCCAACATGGTCCTTTGACTCCGTGACGGACTGTTCCGTGAGACAGTCATCCCATGGGAACTGATCAAGCTTGCTCTGAAAACCAACTTGGCAGCAAATGTAGATGCCAGTCATCACCAATGCAGTTAGCCATGGGTTACTCAATGTGAATGGAATCCAGGTTGCCAGAAAGATCGCGAGATACACCGACTTATAAGCACGGATTTGCAAATTACTCCATGTCATCGCGAGACAATATGGTGCAAAAAAAGCAAGCAGCAAGTAGAGCCGGTGCACCGGAGCGGTCCACAGTAGCATCGCCACTCCAAAGATGATCGCGTCTTGCCAGACCAACAACACGGGCCCAAACGGCAATTCTCGCTCGTGAGTCCAAGGAGTTGTCGACAACCAGCGGCGATACTGACCGTTCGAAACCGGATTCAACGTACCGGTCCGCCAAAAGGCAAGAAATACAAGCCCCATGCCGAGCAATACGTTGTAGGCGGCTGGTTTGTAGACCTGATCGGACTCGATCCCAATCATCCAGTAGATGCCGACTCGTGCAAACCAATCGACGCCACAGAAGACGACGAGGTTGATTACGAAGAATCGTATCCACCGCCGAGGTGGCAGTAGCCGATGTAGCCTTAAGGAATTAAGCAAGTCCATTACAGCTCCTCCTCAAAATACGCGTCAATGTTCCCCAGCGTTTCCGGATGAATCAATCGCTGCAGGACTTCGCCGAGGTCGCCCTCGATACCCGCTTCGCGCCGGAGCCCCGCGACTGTGTCGTACGCGGCCAAGCGCCCGTCGGCGACAATCGCCACGCGATCGGACAACTCCTCTACGAGTTCGGGAACCGGCGTGGTCATCACGACCGTCACCGCTTCGTCGTCGGCTAATCGCTTTAGCACGCGTTTGAGCGCCAATATCCCTGCCGGATCAAGTCCGCCGGAAAACGGTTCGTCGAGCAACAGATACGGCGCCCGCGTGATCAGCGCTCCACAGAGTGCGATCTTTTTCAACTGACCAGCGGAATAGCTGGAAATCGCTCGATCGCCCTGTTCGGCCAGGTTGAACAACTTGAGCAGCCGCTCCGCATGTTCCATTCGCGCAGACGGGCCGATGTCGTAGAGCTCCGCGACCGCTAAGAGAAACTCGCGGCCTGAGTGGGTCGCCGGTAGCCACGGTTTGTCGGGTAGGTAGGCGACCTTCTTGCGGATCGCCAACTCACCCTCAGGCGAGCTACGCCGCCGCACGCCATCGAACTCAACATAGCCTTCCTGCGGCGAAAGAATACCGGCCATGGCAGAGAGCAACGTGCTCTTGCCCATGCCGTTGGGGCCCAGTACCGTCACGAGCTCGCCGGTTTGAACTTCAAAAGAAACGTCGACCAAGACAGGACGCACACTGTAGTGCTGCGTCAAATTCACGACGCGTATCATCAATCCTCCGAGGGTTGTGTGATTTGTGAGAAGTGCTGCAAGAATAATGTCCGCACTTCTTCTGTAACCAATTCGACGCCAGCCGCCCAATCTTGGCGAGAATCGCTCGAAATTTCGCGGCAGTGTCGTCGAGCTAGTGCAGGTGCGTTGAGATCAGCCCACGGCGACGCTGACGTTCCCTCTCTTTCCGCAAGGCAGTCCAGCGAGCAAAGCTGAAAACCCCTACCGGTTGGCTGGGAGTTCGCTATCGTCTACGTTTAGGGCGAACCAAGAAAAGACCACCACAGAGGACACCGAGGAACACAGAGATCAGTTGCTGAGTTCTCCGTGTCTCTCTGTGTCCTCTGTGGTGAAAAATACTATGGTTCTACAAGCACGCGACGACGCGGAAATGCAGAATCAAGTCGAATCGAATCCCTACCCACTTGTCCTTGCGACGATTAGTCGCGATTACTCGTAAGGATTGCCGTGGCGGTATTGAATGATTTGCTCGTTTGCGTGCCGGTCGCCAACCAAGGTGCCGAGGTTGCGAGATGGAAAAGCTATGTGAGGCGATTGAACGGCTCTATGAGACGTTTACTTCCTACCGCGTTGGCGACGACTTCGTCGGTTGCGACTACGGCAATTCTGCCGGCGAGTCGGCACAGCTCGCGTCGAAGCCGCTTCGTCGTTTGACCTGCGATGACCTGGAACGCTATGCGCGGAAGGCCATGTCCACTTGGGGAGACGTTGGGCACTTCAAGCATTTTCTTCCTCGACTGCTGGAGCTGGTCGTCGACCATCGGGATGAGTTCCTTGATCTCGCCGTTGTGTTCGGAAAGCTCCGCCATGCCCGCTGGCAGTCTTGGCCACCGCGGGAGGTAAACTGCGTAGACGAGTACTTGCGAGAATATTGGACCTATCAACTCTCGCTGGACATCGCCACTCCGTCTAGCGACGCGATCGATACGGTACTGTGTGCTGAAGCCAATGCCCTGGAGTCGGTCGAACCGTTGCTGACCGCTTGGCTCGCGGACGGTTCTCCTTCGGCAAAGAAGCATCTCGCTGCGTTTGTTCTTGGCAACGACGACGATCTGCTCAGGAAACACAAACTCTCGAACGCATTCTGGGACCATGGGGCTCGTCCACACAGTGAAGTGCTTGGCTGGCTGAGGTCGCCAGAAGTGGCAACCTATCTGGGCACCGCGAAGCTGCCTGACGAATTCGAACCTGCCAAACATCAGCTCGAGGCTATAAGTGCCGTGCTAGCGGAGGTGGAGATATGAACAAGGAAAACGACTCAAGAACCGCTTCGGATACTGGCCGTAGGCCAAAGTCGAATTCTGCCAGGTTACCATTGGGTTGTTTTTTGCTAGCCATGGATATGTGCGTTCGACGGATATGTTGTCCTGCGAGCTGCAATCAATAATCGGCATCTTGGGGTGGTGGGAGCATAGCGTCCGACATGCCATCGGCGCTCACGAGATCCGACTTGAGGTGGTTGCTGGTCATCAGTTGGGCGTAGACGAGCGGATCGATCTCTACACGAATTTTCTTGACGCTTCCGCCAGCAAATGCCGCGACGATTATCTCCGGATGATTGCTGGAGGGAAAGCCGGTGTTGGCGTTCATCGCCTTGAAACTGCTGTACTCCTTTGCGGCGATGGTACTGCAGCTGACGCGCATTTTCTCGCGCCGGGGTAATGCCAGGGCTAATCAAAGCGAACAGCGTTCCAATGATCGCAATCACAACCAGCAATTCAACAAGCGTAAGACCCTCGCGTTGGCGACGCATGATTCACCTCCTCGTTCCGGCAAGATGAGCTGCAGGCAGCCGAGCCTGCTCATCGAATTCTACGTCTGGTGGCGAATTGGCGGCAACCGACGTCAGTTTTCCGCGGGCGCGGTGTCACTTGTTGCGGACGACTCGACGGCATCTAGCGTATAGCCGAATCCATCCAAGTTGAATGTGAATTCGTAGGTGCCTGCCTTAGGGATGTAGGCTTCGATGTTTGCCGGCTCGCCGTTCAAGCTGATTTGGCCGGCTGCTTGAAGCGGGAAGCCTGACTTTGCTTCCGCGGCTGCTCCGGCGTTGAGTGCCCAGTTTTCATTGGCTGCAAATTTGAATTCGATGGGGCCCGGCTTGTCGATTGCGACCTTGGCGCGCCAGATACCCGCGTCATCGCGAGTCATGGGCGTCGCGTCGAGCGTCCAGTTGTTGAAGGTGCCTGCTAGGCTAACCGTTTCGATATCTTCGAGTGACACGTTCGCCTGTGTCGGCGGCTGGGGGGCGACGAGCAATTCGTAGTAACCACCGATGCTGGTGAGCACGACAAGCGGAATGGCAGCCACCCAACCAGGCAAGTGCCCTTCACGATACCAATAATCGAGTGAGAAGCGTCCACCGCCAGTAAGCGTCAACGCAACGTACACCCAGAAGTAGATCCGCGCGATATGCAGACCCCAGAAAGCCACCTCCGCATGAATCGTCCACGAGGCGACGCCCATGGTAACCGCCATGAAGAACGCCGCCGGTCGCACGCAGAGTCCGAGGACCAACAGCCAACCTCCGCCGAATTCAGCGAACGCCGCCAGAAAGGCAAACAGGCGAGGCAATGGAAAGCCGATCCCTTCTACCTGACCGGCAAACCAACTGCCGACCGGAATCTTGTCCAGGCCACCGTCAGCCATCGTCACTCCCGCATAGATACGCAAGATCAGCAAGCCGACGTCTGGCCATCGGCTAGAACCTAGGGAGTTGGAGAATAGCAGACGATTAACTAGGGAGGCTTGGGATTGGTTTTCCGACATGATTTGTTACTCTGTTGCTGACAACTTGATTCGCACCGTCGCATTCGCCTGCCGAACACCAACGGCGGCAAAGTCATTACGGAACATTTTGGCATATTAGGGCAGCAAATTCTTGGCATGGGCGAAAAAGCTGTGATTTTCGACGTCGACGGCGTGATCGTCGATTCTTATCGGCCACACTTTGAAGGCTGGCGGCGCATGCTGGCCGAACTGGGTGAAGAGTTTACCGAAGAGACGTTTCGCGGCACCTTTGGACGCACCAACCGTGATATCTTTGCCGATCTGTTTGGCGACAAGTACTCCGACGCCGACGTGCTGGTCGCCGCTGAGCGCAAGGAAGCACTGTATCGCGAGATCATTCGAGCCGACTTTCCCGCCATCGACGGCGCGGTCGAGTTGATCGACGCATTGGCAGACGCCGGCTTTCGGCTGGCCGTCGGCTCGTCGGGGCCACCCGAGAATGTTGCCTTAACCATTGAGTGCCTCGGTCGCGGCGAGAAAATCGCAGCCCGCGTGACCGGCGCAGACGTCGAGCGCGGTAAACCCGATCCACAGGTGTTTCAATTGGCTGCCGAGAAGCTTGGCGTGGCACCGCACGAGTGCGTCGTCGTGGAAGATGCCACAGTCGGAGTCGCTGCGGCAAAAGCGGCCGAGATGGCATGTGTTGCGCTGACGGGCACTGCTACGCGTGAGCAACTTGGTGAAGCCGACCTGGTCGTTGATAGCTTGCGCGAGTTAAGTGCCGAACGGATAACTGCGTTGATCGGTTGATTGATTTACCACGGAGCCACTGAGGGCTCGGAGAAACGTTGCACTATTGGTCGATCGGCGACTGTGGATCACTTCGGAGGGTAGCTAGTAGTTCTTCGTCCACTTTGCTGCGCACCGTTCGGCGGTCGACGCCTAAGACTTCGGCAGTTTTTTGATAGCTACCTAGTTTGGCGTACACGGCCGTGCAGTAGCGGCTCAGCAACTCCGCGTGCGTGAGCGTGCCCTGTTCGACGTCGTGCAGCCAATCGGGTAAACGCGAAGAAGATTCAGCAGGCGGTTGTGGCTGATACTCGTGACGTACCAATACGTTGCGAACGCATTGCTCCAGTTCGCGAATGTTGCCCGGCCAAGGATAGTCGGCACCGACGTGCCGATGGATCCAGCGCTCGACTTCCTCGGTCAGGGCGTCGGCCTCGTTAGTCACTAACCTTTGAGCGATGAACGAAATCAGGCCCACGAGTGCCTCGGGGCGATCGTCCAATTGTTCGCGTAGCGAGGGCGTCGTCACCCGGTCGGAGCACAAGCGGTAGTACAGATCTTCGCGAAAGCGACCGGCATGCATCTCGACTGCCAGATCGCGATGCGTCGCGGCAATCAATTTGCCTTGGAAACAGCGCTGTCGTGCTTCGCCGATGCGCGAGAAATCGCCGCTTTGCACGACGCGCAGCAGCTTTACTTGGACGGCCGGATCAAGTTCGCCAATTTCATCAAGGAATACAGCACCGTGCGACGGACAGCTTTCCAACCACCCGGGTCGATCGGCAAGCGCGCCTGTGAACGCACCACGGCAATGCCCAAACAACTCTGACTCGATTAAGGTGGGCGAAAGCGCCGACAGATTCACGGGTGAGAACGCACCGTTAAGCTCACCGACGAAAGCTTCTTGCCCGGCATCGAAAGGAATGTACTGCGACAAACTGATCGCCCGCGCGACGAGTTCCTTCCCGGTGCCCGACGGGCCGGTGATCAGAGTCGTCAATTCGCGCATGTGCAAGTAGAGCGAACGTCGGTAGCGACGCATGTCGTGAGTAAACACCGACTGCCAGACCGCCGCGCGCAAGTTTACGGCGGGGAGCGACTCGCCGAGAATGTTATCGAAGATCGAAAGAAATGCGCGGCGGATTTGAAAGAAAATCGCGAACAGATGTGCTGGGTCGTTCAACTCGAGTAGTGAGTGGCTTGGTCGCACGAGGTAGTGCTGAAACTGCTCATGGAACCCCCGCCAGATTTGTTTGACCTTCTTTGGGGGCCGCGCTCCACCTCGCAGGAACTCATCGACGTCCAGTTGCACGGCGTGACGGTAGTACAGCACATACAACACGAGATCGAAATAGAGTTGCAACGTCGCGTCGTCAGCTTCGACCCCGTTGTGCAGTTGGTCACGTAGTTGATCCACGAGTCGCTGCGCGCGATCGTTGATCCTTCGCACGTTGGGACGATCATTCGCTTGGCGCGAAAAGTCGTTGCTCCACGCGATGTGGTCTTCGGGCTCGTAGTCGTCACCGAGCGCGACGCGTTCCAGCTCCAGTCGCTCGGGCTGGAACGGGTTTTGGAAATTCAACTGCGAGAGCGCCTCAACGAAGCGGCGATCGGCGGTAGAGAGCATGCTGCGAGTCGATTTCTGGCTAGGGCTACTCACGCAATGGGGGAACATCTGACGTCCACCCATGCACATGGATTGTACACCCGCTTCTGATCGTGTGAATGAGCTTTGGCCGAGCGTTTTTCCTAAGTCCTTGTATGGCAAACGCTAACGACAAATCATTGAATCTGGCACCCGGCGTGCAATGTGTGGAACCGACGTCAGGTGACTCTGCTCGAACAGCGCGAGTCACCAGTAAACGATCTGTCACACACTCCCGGGGAAATGGTCA
The DNA here is from genome assembly GCA_965228965.1 of Bythopirellula sp. Lineage (GTDB taxonomy): Bacteria > Planctomycetota > Planctomycetia > Pirellulales > Lacipirellulaceae > Bythopirellula. The sequence goes on along the minus strand of OZ245849.1, from coordinate 395,031 downwards.
TGGACAAGCCAGAAGATGCGGTGACGCCGGAGCGCGCCACTAGTGAAGAAACACAAGCGGAAATGGAACCGAAGCAAGCTGCAGCCAGCGGCAGAACCAGCTGGATTGAAGTCCTCGTCGATCCGCGCACCCTGCAGGGTTTGATGCTCTGCGGTGGTGGGTTGCTCGTATTGGGACTTGTGACATGGCTGTGGGCAATCGGGGTGTTCGCCAACAAGTTGGTCGTCGCGAGTTGCCTGGGTGTGGCCAACGCAGCCCTGCTTGCAGTCGGGCTGGCGGGTGCCAGGTACTCGCGTTATCAAACCGCCAGCAGGGCGGTCACGATGTTGGCGTGTTTGGTGATGCCGCTCAACTTATGGTTCTACGACGCCCAGGGACTCATCACGCTTGACCAAGGCGGCCACTTATGGGTACCGGCTTTGGTCTGTTGCGCATTGTATGTGCTTGTGGCGAGGGTGTTAGCCGATCCGCTGTTTGTCAACGCGATCGTTGGCGGTGTGACGATGACCGGACTGCTGTTGCTGGCCGATCAGCAGGTCGATCGCTTCTGGGAGATCATGGCGCCCTCGAGCTTCCTGGTAATTCTCGGAATGCTCTGCATACACGTCGAACGCGCGTTCCCACCAGAGGAGGGTCGCTTCTCGCGCTCCAACTTTGGCCGCGCGTTCTTTACGGCCGGACACGTCGTGATGGGGCTCGGGTTGATCGTCTTACTCGTGGGTCGACTTGTCGGACGATTGTATGAGCGTTTCTTCGCCGGTGTTGACTGGGTGACACTACCGGAAGTCGCAACGCAAGCAAACCTGAAGCTGATCGCGATCGCCCTCGTGCTGGGTGCGACCTACTCGTACATCTACTCACAACTGGTTGTGAAAGCCAAGGGACGCTACGTGGGAGCGGCGCTGCTCACTTTCGTGTGGGCGGCGATCATGGTGTTCGATCTATTGCAAGTGGCGCTGACGATGGAACTGGTGATGCTGCTGGTTGCAGTCGCTGCGTTGATCTCCAATCTGCTGCATAACGCGACCGAGCATGACGTGGCGGAAGACGCACCATCGCCGATCAACTCACTACTCGCACCGGTGAAACAGGGAAGCGGAAGCTGGTCGAAGGGCCTCAACGTCGCCACGTTGGCTCTGGGTATAGCGACTTGGTGTCGGGTTCGCTTTGGTCTTGGCAACCTCGGCGCCTTCAGCGGTATGTTCGCTCTGGCGGCGGTGGTTGGCGTGGTCTCATGCTGGTTGGCTGCACGTGCCCGCAACGAATTCGATGTGTCTCGGCGCGGCGGCACGCAGTTCCAGGCGGGGATCGTTCTGTCGTGGCTGGCGGTCGATGCCACACTTGCGTTGGTTGGAATTGAATTGACGGTGTTGGTGTTGATTCTTGAGATGTTGGTGTCTCTAGCGCTCGCGATCGGCGCGGTGGCGACGAGCAAGCAACAACTTCGGTTGCCGCTGGCATTGGCTGCTGAGTTGCTCGCCTCATTTACTTTGGGCGTTGGCGTATTCGGCGCGCTTGGCCTGCTGACGGGTGTCCAATTCGCGGCGAGTCACCTCGGGTTGGCCACGTTCTTCGTGGTCGCCTCACTCAGTTTCGGACTAGCGAGTCGCACGTCGGAGCGTCTGCTGCCTGCCATCCTGGCTGCACTCAGCGTCTGCGGCGCCACTTGGCAGACGTTGTTGCTGGTGGGCGTGACTCGCTATGTGTTCATCCTCGCGATGACCGCGATTGGGATTGTCTGCGTGGCGGTTCGTAGCTTGGTCGATCGACGTGCTGGAGTTTCGACGCGTTTGGCTAGAGTGAGTCAATGGACCGGCTGGGCGTGCCTTTCGACGGCGAGCGTAGCGACATTACTGATCGCACTAGCGCGACTGCTGACCGGAGAAACCGATTGGCCGTTGCTTGGGTTGGTGGTCACACAAGTTGCTGCTGGGGGACTGGCGGGACTATTGACGACCGAAACCGCGTGGCGGCGACATTTCTGGTTCCTCGCCGCCGGACAAGCACTCATGTCGGCGCTGGTCTACAACACGTTGATCGCGCTCAGCTTCTGGCAGCGTGGCGAGTTGTTCCTCACCGCCGTGGGAATGATAGCGCTAGCGGTTGGATTCTTCGGCTGGTACCGCGAGGACGACGAGCGTGATGAGATGGTCAGCTTCAATTTTGCGCTGGGCAGTGTACTGAGCGCGGTCCCACTGGCAATCGGCATGCTGGTGCAACGATTCGACAGCAAGCTTGCCGATTGGGGGTGGGTCTTGATTCACGAGGTGGGCGTGCTCTCCGTCGGTCTGTTGCTGTTGGGTGCGGGCGTACTGTGTCGTATCCGCTGGTCGACGATCGTCGGTGGCTCGACCCTGTTGGTTTACGTCGTCAGCCTGATTGGATTGATCAACGTACCCGATCAGCTACAATCGACGGCCGTCTACATGATGGTCGGCGGCGGGTTGTTCTTCGGCACGGCGGTGATGCTGAGCATCTATCGCGACCGCCTGCTCTCAATCCCGCAACGCATGCAAAACGGCGAAGGAGTGTTCCGCGTGTTGAAATGGAGATGACGGACTGATCGGCGTGGTCCGATCGAAGCAGCGTCCGCCGATGGCTTCCCCGGCGTCGGCGGACGTGTTTTTTGGAATGACTAATGACGAAATACCCAATGACGAACGCGGGCTGAAGGCCAAAACATCTCCGTCATTGGGTATTTCGTCATTCGTCATTTATACTTGGTCGGGGCGCGACCGGCTGTCGAGCTGGACACGGCACGTGAAAATCTCAACGGGCCGGGCCGCGCCCCCTATTTGCTTCTTTCAGGGCATACGTCTTCTACTTCTACGAACCTTTCTTGGCCTGCGTCATAATCTCCTCGGCGGATAATTCGGCAGTTTCCTTTCGCCACCGTTTATAGGCGGCAGGCTTCTTCTCAAAGTTGGGCAAGCCCTGCATTTCGATGTAACTGGCCGCGAAGCTGCGCACGCCTTTGTCAGGATCGGACATGCCCAGGTGCATCACGTCGAAGAAGCATGGATGCATCGTCTTATTGCCCATCATGCCCGGTGTAAAGCCTTTGAGAATCTGTTTTCGCGTACCTGCGGGAACCTTCCTCCAGTGAGCAGACAAGATTTCGTAGGGGCGGTCGCCGGGTATGCGGACCAAGTCCATACCGATGTGTGCGCCCACGCGCCACGGGGCGTTCCGTTCGACGGTCAGCAAACGCTCTTTCCAGTACTCATTTTCGGCTTCGATCTCTTCCGCAGACTTCGTCGTCGGCGACAGGCCGGTGCCTTGCTGTGGGGTCTCGTGTGTGTCAACATCCGACACAGATTCGGCTTTCATTAGCGCGACAATCTCTTTCGCAGTCAGCTTTCTCGTCTTGCTTCGCCAACGCTTGTAGGCCGCCAGATCGTGTTCAAAGTTCGGCAATCCTTGCATCTCGAGATACGTGGCCGCAAACCCACGGACACCGGCGACTGAGTCCGACATGCCCAAGTCCATGACGTCGAAGAATCGCGAATGCATCCGCTCATTGCCCATCATGCCGGGAGTGAATCCCTTGAGAATCTGCTTTCTCACGTTGACATCGATTCTCTTCCAGTTTGCTCTCAAGAGTTCGTACGGGCGATCGCCGGGAATCCGCATCAAATCCATGCCGATATTGGCGCCGACGTGCCACGGATCGTTGTCTGAGGCAGAGAGCAATCGTTTGCGCCATTGAAGGGCCTCGCGTTTGAGATCCTCCTGTTCTTGCTTTGTCAAATCAACTTTTTCCGTCGTGGCCACCTGTCCGCCGACAGCGAACCAACCCGCGAGAATTGCGATGGCAAGTCCAGACATAACAGCTCCTCCAAATGCGAGTGTCAACAACCAGAGTCGCCGCCGTCGGCGCCGCTGATCGTCATCGTGAAGTGATCGGGCCAACAGCTGGTCCGATTCCAGGAGTGCCGTGTCCAGGATTTCTTGTTCACGCTCAGGAAGCGTGGAGTCAATTGCTGTGTCGTGCTGTGTCATTCTTCGCCCTCCAACCACGTTGGTCGAAGCATGCATCAATTCAGATTGCCTTGATCAATTTCGCTGCGCCCTCAGCGGACAGCTTGCCTTCGCTCACCGCGTCGAGAATGGTCCCCTTGGTTTGTTGCGTACGGCCGATCTCTTCGCGGAGTGATGCGATCACTTTGTCCAACCGGGATCGAACGGTCGGATAGGACACGCCCGTCTGCTCTGCGATCTCTTTGAGGCTGCCACTGGCCAACACAAAGATCTCGATGAATCGTTGGTGCTCGGTCGGCAAGTTGGCGAGCCGTGCCGTCGGGAAGGCGGCTTCGATCGTCACCTCGCAGCCGTGGCAGGTCATTTGGCTGACCGTCATCGCCTGCCGGCAGTAAGGGCACTCCGCGTTGATCGGCTTGTCGCTCATGTTGTTGATTATGCAAACAATGTATGCGTAATTCTAAGAAAAGTTGAAAATATTGATGAAATAAATGGATAAAGTTGAATTCTTGGCAGGTCGGACTCGGCAGGTTCTTCTAAGCCCTTGTCTCGATTACATTTACGTTGATCTTTCTGCCCACCGCCGAGTTGCCGACGATGCCGCGCACCCGACTTGCCCCTTCCCCAACAGGCGCTTTGCACCTCGGAAACGCGCGGACTTTCCTGGTGAACTGGGCCCTGGCGCGTCAGCTAGGCTGGGAGATCGTTTTGCGGGTGGAAGATCTCGATGGGCCGCGCATCAAAGCGGGGGCGAGCGAACAGGCGATCGAACTACTCGAGTGGCTGGGTCTCGATTGGGATGAGGGGCCGTACTACCAGCTCAGCGACCAATCGGCCTACCAGGCGGCACTCAAGCAGTTGGCCGCTGAGGGGGCGATTTATCCGTGTCGTTGTACGCGGAAGCAGTTGGAGGCTGCCAGTCTGTCAGCCCCCCACGGACATCAGCACGATTTGCGCTATCCGGGCAACTGCCGCCCAGCAGACGGGGAAGCGATCGATCACGCGTTGCTCGGCAGCGAAGGCGTCGCGTGGCGACTGCGAGTGCCAGACGAGTCCATCGCCTTCGACGACCGCTTCGCGGGACCACATGAATTCAACGTTCAGCAAACCGTCGGCGATTTTCTCGTCGCGACCAAAGCGGGACTGACCAGTTATCAATTGGCAGTTGTGGTCGACGACGCACGACAAGGCATCCATCAAGTCGTCCGCGGCGACGACTTGTTGGCGTCCACGCCGCGGCAGATGCTGCTGTACGAGCGACTGCAACTCGGCACTCCACCAAGCTACTATCATCTGCCGCTGGTAATCGGCGAGGACGGGCGACGCCTCGCCAAACGGCATGGCGATAGCCGATTGCTGCACTACCGCGAGCAAGGCGTGCGCCGCGATCGAGTACTCGGACTGCTGGGCGAATGGTGCGGTCTGGGGTCTCGCGGGGAACTTACGATTGAGGAGTTTCTTGAGCGGTTCGACTTGGCCAAGCTCCCCGCAGAGCCAATCGTATTCAACGCTCATGACGATCAGTGGTTGATGGCAACATAAGCGGCGTTGTGGTATGCCTTAAGCATGCAGGATTCGCAGCAAGAGAGACGCCTCCAACTCGTTCGCCAGTTTGGCACGTTCACGCAGGCGTATTCCACTGCCGTTCAGCCGGAGTTGCAGCATTTCTGGCATGGTGAGTGTTACCTGGCCTATCGGCAGAAGTGGGGCGTGACGTGCGTGTTGGCGGATCCTCTCGGTGCGGCCGAATTGCAAGAACCGCTGTTGCGTGAGTTCTTGGGCCAATTTCGCAAGACCTGCTTCTGGCAGATCGGCCGCTCTACCGCGACGATCTTGCAAGAACTGGGGTTCTGGATCAACGAGATGGGTTGCGACACGCGGCTCGACCTGGCGGACTACGATTTCGCGGGACGCCAGAAGGAACGCCTGCGTCATGCAACGAATTGGCTCGCGAAGAACCAATTCACCGTTCGCGAAGGAACGTATGCCAACGACGTCGACGTCGAGAAGATTCGTCGATTGTCCGAGATCTGGCAAGCCTCACGACGGACGAAACGTTCGGTCCACTTTTTCAATCGGCCGTTGGTGCTGGAAGACGAACCCGACGTGCGGAAGTTCTTTCTGCTCGCACCCGACGGCGAGCCGGTCGCGTTTGTGTCCTTCGACCCGATCTATCAGGCCGGCGAAGTGATCGGCTACTCGCCTGCAGTCAAGCGTCGGCTGCCCGATGCGCCGTTACGCGCCGAAGAGGGCATGATGAAGTTTGCGATCGAGCAGTTTCAGCGGGAAGGTCGTGAGTTGGTGATGCTGGGTCTTTCGCCGATGGCGGGAATCAAGGACGAAGAGTTTCGCGCGAATCGCTTACAACACTTCGGCTGGAGCCGCGCGCTCAATGCGTGGTGGCTCAATCGGTTCTTTTACAATCTGGCCGGGCACGCCGATTTCAAGCGGAGGTTTTGCGGGATCGAAGAACAGACCTACTACGCCTCGGATTGCCTGCTGAATGACTTTCGCGTCGTGGCATCGTTGCGAATGGCGGGAGCATTGTAGGCCTTAGCGCGGTTCACCGCGGCAGTCTTTCGCGGTAGCGCAGGAGAACTGCAATGTCTTCTTGTTGAACCGCCAAGAGCGCCAAGGACACCAAGATAGATCTTGAGAGTGTCTCAATAGCAGGCGGGCTTGCTCGCTAGCTGCTTGGCGAACCTGGCGTCCTTGGCGGTTCATTTGACTTTGCAGTTCTCCTGCGTGGTAGCGGGAAAAACTTGACGTACGGAGCGGCCTTCCGATAGCTTGGCCATTGTCTGGCAAGGCCGCCCGGAACCGGCTTGCCAATCTATCATGCCCTCTTCTGCGGGCCAGAAACGAAAGAGGCAAATTATGTCGAGTATGGCTATCCGATTGTTGTTCGCTGCGGTGTTGGTGGGCTGGTGTTGCAACAGGTTGCTGACCGCTTCGGAATCAACCGTCTCTTCGGCGTCGTCGACGCTCTCATCCTCATCGAGCGTTTCCAAGTCGGACGACAACACCGCCGCACCTGTCCCACGTCAGTCTGTCGTCGCAGCGGCTGAACAACGTATCGAAATGGCTTTGGATCAACGACTGGTGCGCCCACTGGAGTATGAGCGCGAGTATCTCACCGTGGTGATGGAAGATCTGGCCGAGCAGTATGACATTCCTGTCGTCTTCGACAAATCTGCGCTAGCGGAGGTGGCAATCAAACCCGAGAGCGAAGTGACGATTTCCGTACGCGACATTACCTTGCGCTCGGCACTGAACCTCATGTTCCGACAGCCGAGGGTAGAAGATCTTACGTATTCGGTGCACGACGAAGTACTGTTGATCACGACCGAAGACTACCGGGACGAGAGGCTTGTGACGCGGGTCTATCGGGTCGACGACCTGCTGAAGCTGCAACCACCGCAGGCTCAAGAATTGGAGTTGTACCCCAACTTGCTCATTGATGTGATCGTTCAATGCATCGAGCACGATTCTTGGATGGAAAATGGTACGGGCGACGGAGAAATCCAGTATCTTCCGCCGGGGATGCTGGTGGTGAGTCAGCCTCGTCATATTCAACGCGAAATCGAAATGCTCCTGCAGCATATTCGGCGGACCACGCAGCTAATTGAGAAAGAACGTCGCCCATAACGTTACTCGTTGGAGCGAAGAATTGCCGGTGCCGAACAGCTTTCGGATTGGCAGTTGGCAGGACCACAGTAGGCCGCATCGTGACTCAGTGCAGCTTCCACTCGCCGTAGCGGTAAAAACTTGACTTGCGGAGCGACTTTCCGCTAGCTTGCCGACTGTCTGGCAGGGCCGTCCGGAACCGGCTTGCCAATCTGTCATCCCCTTTTCTGTGGGCCAGGTTCGTTTAGGAGGCAATGACTATGTCGAAGCTCGTGAGATTCTTGTGCTACGTGTTCATTGGTGCGGCTGGTTTCTTCGCCAGTGAGGATAGCTCCGCGCAAAACGGAAACCGACCGATCCCGGCTGCGCGAAAATCCCCAGAGATGGCTGCAGAGCGAATCGCGGACGTACTCGCTCAACCTTTGCGTCGGCGTCTGGACTATGCCCCGGAACAGCTCGATATCGTCTTCGATGAAATCCAAGAAGATTACGGCATTCCGATCGTATTCGATAAGTCGGCAATGGATGAGGTGGCTATCGGCCCAGAGATTGAGGTGTCGATCAGCCTGGACGGCATCACATTGCTTTCCGCGTTGAATTTGATGTTCAAGGAGCCGGGGTTGGAAGACCTGACATTCCTGATCGACGATGAGGTCTTGTTGATCACGACTAAGGATCGAGCCGTGACCAGACGCTTCACGAGAGTGTACCGGGCTGACGACTTCGAATTGACCAACGAAGCTCGCAGCAAAGCCTTCATGGGTGCGAGCGCGTGGGCCGACTTCAGCCCTATTATTGATGTCGTCACCTCGTGTGTTGAGCCGAACTCGTGGAGAGAATCGGGGCGTGGGGACGGTGAGATTCGACTTGTTAAGCCGGACATGCTCGTGATTACGCAGACCTGGCATGTACACCGTCAAATTGAAAAGTTGTTCGCCGACCTTCGTGAGACCCGGCAGAAAGTCTTGGGGAATACGGACTTCTCAAGCATGCAGCCAGAAACTCACGGTTTTGTGATCAGCATCGATCTGGGAGAGAATCCTGATCAGGTCAAGCAGCAACTTGCCGAATCGATCAAGAAAAGCGTTGACTGGTCCACCGATGGTGTACCTGAGCAAGACGTTTGGATTGAAGTGTTGCCAGATCGGGTATTGGTTCGGCACATCCCAAAAGTGTTATCCCAAGTCGAAGGTATGTTGACAAATACTCTTCTGTTGCAGATTCCGACCGTTCGCCCTGTCAACAAGCCTCGAGTTGGGGTCGGAGGTGGTGGAGCCTTCTGATGCTCTCGATTTCAGCGTGACCCTTGCCGAAGACTCTGCCGCTGGCGATGATGGATGCTCGATTTCCATCGAATTCGGTACCTGAACGCTCGCTATGCAACTCGGCTCGACGCAGATAATCGATACCTTTGCCGAAGCGTTCGGGATGCGCTTCGTTCGCTTCATCGTCACTGCGGTTGACGACCATTGGCTCGACGCAGCCTTGCGCGAGGCAGGCGGGTACAGTTCGTCGGTGATTGGCTGTGATGCCGAGATCGGCGTGGAGCGCATGCTAGCGCCCTCCGACACGCCCGACGGCCGGCCCGGGGCGTCGGTGCTGGCATTTGGGTTCTCCACCGATGCGCTCGCCAAAGCGGTACCCAATCGCGTCGGTCAATGTGTGATGACATGCCCGACGACGGCGGTCTACAACGGCTTGCTGGACGCGGAAAAGACGATTCCGCTGGGCAAGCATTTGCGTTACTTCGGCGATGGGTTCCAAAAGAGCAAGTTGCTGGGCCGGCGGCGCTACTGGCGGGTGCCGGTGATGGACGGCGAGTTTCTGCTGGAGGAAAAACTGGGCGTCGGGCAAGGTGTCGCCGGTGGCAACATCATTCTGCAAGGCACGACGCAGGAAGTCGCACTTGCCGCGGCGCGCCGCGCTAGCGAGGCGATCGCGAAGCTGGATGGCGTGGTGGCACCTTTTCCGGGCGGAGTCGTCCGCAGTGGCAGCAAGGTGGGCTCGACGTATAAAGGCATGGTCGCCTCGACCAACGATGCGTACTGCCCGACGCTCCGGGGAAAGGTAGAAAGCAACCTGGTCGAAGGGGCCAACTGCGCGTACGAAATCGTGATCGATGGCGTGAGCGAGGATGCGGTCGGCAGGGCGATGAAAGTCGCGGTCGAAACCGCCGCCGGTGACGGGGTCCTAGCGATCGGCGCCGGAAACTATGGCGGCAAACTCGGCAAGTTCCACTTCCATTTGCACGAGTTGCTCGGCTGACATGCTGCTTTCAAAATCACCAACACCAGCCCGATGCGTCAGCGCGGGTTGCTCGTTGCGTCGTTTTCTTCCTTCGCTGACGCAGCGGGTTAGTTTCGTGATCGCGTTGTTGACCCTCAGCGGGTCGGCGATGACCCAAGAGCCGCTCGATGGGGAAGATGGCCGTCCGTTGGCGTTGGATCAATTTCAGCCCAAGTCGTCGCTTCAACTGCCAGAAGACCGTCCATTGCGTGCGAAGTTTCCGGTGGTCGACGTCCACGTGCATCCGCGCATCAAGTTGCACAGCAATGCTGAGCAACTCGACGAGTACGTGCGCATCATGGACCAACAAAACATCGCGGTCAGCGTCAGCCTCGATGGTCGGCTTGGCGAAGAACTTGAGGAACACAAGAAGCTTTTGTGGACCAAGCACCGCGAGCGTTTTGTGATCTTTGCCAACATCGATTGGATCGGCAGCGGCAAGCGGAAAGACCCAACGAGCTACGCCTGTCATCGCCCGGGGTTTGGGCGTCGGATGGCGCAAGAACTGGCCGATGCGAAAGAACGGGGTGCGGTTGGGCTGAAGGTTTTTAAGGTGTTGGGACTCTACTTGCGAAACCCCGACGGATCGCTCGCTGCGATTGACGATCCGCGTTGGGACCCGATTTGGCACGCTTGCGGCGAACTGGAAATGCCGGTGCTGATCCACAGCGCCGACCCGGTCGCATTCTTTCAGCCGGTTGATCGGTTCAATGAGCGGTGGGAAGAACTGAATCGCCACCCCGATTGGAGCTTTGCCGGCGAGGAGTATCCTTCACACGATGAGATCTTGGCTGCGCGCAACCGCGTGATCGCGCGCCACCCCAAAACGATATTCATCGGTGCCCACGTCGCGAACTATCCCGAGAATCTAGCGCAGGTTGCCCAGTGGCTCGACGAATACCCGAATCTATACATCGAAATCGCGGCTCGCATCGCCGAGTTAGGCCGCCAACCGCGCGCCGCACGCAAGTTCCTCATCAAATACGCCGATCGCGTGATGTTCGGAACCGATGGGCCGCGCCCCGTCGGGCGACTCTTGCCGCATTGGAGAATGCTCGAGACCGCCGACGAGTATTTCACCTATGCGGAAAACCAGTACCCCCCGCAGGGTTTGTGGAACATCTACGGACTTGATCTGCCGGATGATGTACTTAGAAAGATCTATTTTGAGAACGCAGCGAAACTTGTTCCCGGTGTTGCCCAAAGGCTCCAAACTTACTCGAAAAACGTTTCGACCGATTGATGGGCCGTTAGGGTGGGGATTCTTTGTACTGACCGGAATGGCCACTTTTCTCAAATCGGGTGTTTGGGGCTGCCTCATTCGATGCGAAAACACGTATATCTTTGCTGTCAAAAGAGTTGCAAAGAGTCCCCCGCTCTTGCTACACTTGCCAGACGTAGGTTGGTCCATTGGGCTGCCAGATAGATTCTTCTCCGCACAGCTGAAACAGTATGAGTTCCGAAACGCAGGCTCCCGATTCCGCGGGACAACCTCCAGAATCCAAGACCGCTCACGAAGCTCCCACCTCTGAAACAACGGCAGCCGAATCGACTCAAGCGACCCCTGCGGTGGACGACGCGGAACAGCAGCAGACCGGCGCGGAGAATCCAGATCCGCAGCCTACCGCGAGCGCGCCGAGCTCCTCCACTGAAGCGAGCACCTCGGTCGAGGCGAGTAGCGCAACGGAGTCAACCAGTCTGACCGAGCCGACGGCTCCGACGGAGCCGACCAGTTCGAGCGAGCCCAGCAGTCCGCCGGAGACAGCCACTCCGACCGAGCCACCCGTCGCGGCAGCAGAAGCGAGCACAAGCACTGAACCTACGGCAGCCGCAACTGAGCCGGCGGCAACCACCGTCGACGCGCGTCCGAGCGAGCGCATCCAGATCGGCACGCAGCGCGAATCCGACGAGGCCGATGCCGCCGAGGCCAAGCCGCTACTCACCGGTGACACGACGCCCAAGGAACCGGAGCCGACCAAGAGCAACTACCCACCACCCAACGTCCGCGATCAGTTGTCGCCCGAGTTGGAAAAAGAACTGGAGGAAGCGCTGGGCGGGCAATCGCTCGACGCGATTATCGACGACCCGACCAACGCCGCCTCGCCCGGCGACGAACTGAAGCCCGACACAAAGGTGAAAGGCAAAGTTGTCAAGATTCATCGCGAAGATATCTTCGTCGAACTCGGCGGCCGAAACCAAGGTCTGTTGCCGCTCAAGCAATTCGAGAAGAAGGAGCCACCCGAGGTCGGCAGCGAGATCGACGTCACGGTCGCGCGTTTCGACGCGGAGCAAGGGCTGTACGAAGTCACGCTACCGACGGCTTCCGTTTCGGTTGGCAATTGGGACGAAGTCGAAGTCGGACAGATCATCGACGTCACGATTACAGGCCACAACAAAGGCGGACTCGAGTGCCAGGTGTCCGGCATTCGCGGTTTCATTCCGATGGGCCAGATTTCGATCTATCGGGTGGAAAACGCCGAAGAATTCGTCAACCAGAAACTCTCCTGCGTGATCACCGAGGCCAACCGGGCAAAGAAGAACCTTGTCCTGAGTCACCGCGCGTTGATGGAACGCGAACGCAAGGAACAGCGTGCGAAGCTGCTGGAAGAACTGGCACCGGGCCAGATTCGGGAAGGCACCGTTCGCAGTCTGCAGGATTTTGGTGCCTTCGTCGATTTGGGCGGCATTGATGGTCTGATCCACGTCAGCCAAGTCAGCTGGGAACGTGTCAACCATCCCCGCGACGTGCTCAGCGAAGGTCAAGCAGTCAAAGTTCGCATCGAGAAAGTCGACAAAGAATCGGGCAAGATCGGCCTGGCCTACCGGGACTTGGCCGACAACCCGTGGGATAGCGTGACCAGCAAGTATCCCACCGGCTCGACCGTCAAAGGTGCGGTGACCAAGCTGATGCAGTTTGGCGCGTTTGTGAAACTGGAACCGGGCGTCGAGGGGCTGATCCACATCTCCGAGATGGGCCACGGCCGCGTCAACAAAGTCGGCGATGTCGTCAGCGAACGTCAGGAAGTCGAAGTCAAAGTCCTATCCGTCGACACCGACAAACAACGCATCGGACTTTCGCTCAAAGCGCTGATGCCTAAGCCTGAAACAGCCGCGCCGGAGAAAAAGGAAGGCGACGTTCCCGCCCCCGAGGAGATTCAGCGCAAGAAGAAAGACTCCGACAAGCATCTGAAGGGCGGGATTAGCAGCCCCAGCGGTGGCGAGCAATTCGGACTGAAGTGGTAGCCAGCCGCGATCGCTGTGTGGGTTGGCCATGTTTCACTGGGACCGCGGACTGTTTCTCACGGCGGCCAACTTGGCCCTCGACGTGACGCGTCGCCAAAAGCTGGGCTTCATGTCCCATGCCCACTCCGACCACATCGCGCGCCACGAGCTTGGGCTCTGCACGCGCGAAACCGCCGCCCTCTATCGACATCGCCGCGGACAACAACACCGCATCAAGGAGCTGCCGTATCGCCAGCCCGTCGATCTCGGCCCGTTGCGGCTCACGACCTATCCAGCTGGGCATTGCCTGGGCTCGGCCATGCTGTTGGCCGAGAGCGAGGAGCAGTCGCTGCTCTACACGGGCGACTTCAAACTTGGGTCGTCAGCTACTAGCGAGCCAACCGAACTACCACGTGCCGATATCTTGGTGATGGAAAGCACCTTTGGCAAACCCAAGTATCGCCTGCCACCGCGCGAAGAAGTTATCGACGAGTTGATTGACTTGGTGCGGACGATTCTGGCCGCCGGACGTACGCCGGTGATTCATGCGTACGCGCTGGGCAAGGCGCAGGAAGTCACCAAGTTGCTCACCGACGCGGGGATTCCCGTCCAGCAGCACCCCACGACGTACGCGGTCAGCGAAGTGTACCGGTCGTGTGGTGTCGACCTGGGCGACGTGACTGAATACCGAGGCAACTGGCAAGCGGGTAGCGCGTTGGTCACGCTGCCCCGCGGAATGAAACAGTTTCGCCTGGCGGGCATCGCCGACCCGGTCAGCATCGCCGTGACGGGCTGGGCGATGGACTCGGCTACCAAGTACCGCCAGAAGGTCGACCACGCGCTGCCGCTATCCGACCACGCCGATTTCGATCAGCTGATAGAAACCGTCCAACGCGTCGGTGCGAACTCGATCTACTGCACGCATGGCCCGCGGGAATTCGTGGAGCATCTGCGCGCCGAAGGCTTCAACGCGTTCCCCGTCACTGGCAGCTACCAGACGCGCATGTTCTAGCGGAACGTGGCGACGCCCAGACATGGGCCACCGCAATCGCTGATCGTTGGGCAGCGTGCTAGCACTGACCTTGCCGACTGTGGCGGTTGTGTCAGGCTCCGTCTGTGCGTATCGATCGGACGATAGCGGTTTTGCTGGTTCCAACTCCCCACGCAGGTCGAATCTGAATTTGCAGGCTCTCGCTCGGCACTGCACCAAATGTGCGCCGCTGGCACGATGCCGGCGTCGTTAGTTGAATCACCTAGGGAAGGGCAGTCGATGTTGTTGGATTGCAGGAAGCATCGCCGCGCGAACGCGAGACGTTATTGGCGATTCTCCGCCTGTTTGATCTCGCTGGCCATCTCCGCCCTGGTCGGCGCTGTTGTTGGCTCTGGTCAGGTGTGCGGCGCGCCAAACGCGGGCACGCAACTGTGGGAATTCCCTGACGAGGGCGATCAAAGCGCGCCCGATACGGCAGCCGATGTGATCTTGCTGCCACCTGTCGACACGTTGATCCCGCTGCCAGCGCTCGACACGGCAGATGACGAAGGCACCGCCTCGGAAGCGCGCGAAGAGCTGTTCGTCGCTCGGCTTCTACCGCCTCAACCGATTACGCCCCAAACGATCGAAAACGAAAACTCACAACAAGCTCAGCCACCCGCACCTCAACGGGCCGAGTTGCAGGTGCCTCAGACACCGGCCTCGCGATCGATCGTCGTGAAACGGGTTCGTTCGCCTCAAGTCAGATTGGCACAGGTCCCAGCGTTGGAGCAACTTTCTCAGCAGGAGCGGGTGCTCAAAGCCCTGTTGCAGGAATCGTTGGCCGCCACGACGGGCGCTCCGACCGATCATCGAATCGACGAGCTGGCCAAAACGAAGATCCAAGCAGCCTATGCCCTGGCGGATCGCGGCTCACTGTATGTCGCTCGCAAAGAACTCGTGGAAGTGCTGCGAATGATCTCGCAAGCCAAGGACGCGCAGCGGGAGGCCTCCGAACGGACGTCAGCACTTGCAGCCGGTCTACGTGCACTTCGCGAGGCCGAAGACTTCGCCCCGCGCGGAACGGAACTGGAAGCAGAGCTCGATATGCAGACGTTGTGCGCGTCGCACCGCACACCGATCGCTGAGCAGACGGACTCCGCGAAGGTACTGCCCAGCGTGATGATGGACCGTTATCTACGCTACGCTCAATTGCAGCTGGCACTTTCGGTGGCCGGTGAGCCGGCGGGATCGATGGCGCTGCATGCGTTGGGCAAGCTGCATCGTCAGCTCGGTAAGGCGGAGCCCGAACAACACCACCTGGCCGATCGGCGCGCAATCGCCTTCCAACAAGCGGCCCTTTTGGCCCATAACCAAAACCATCTTGCCGCCCACGAACTGGGCGTCCTGCTGGCGACCTCTGGACACTTCTCCGAAGCGCATCAATTGCTCCGACAAGTGGCCGTTCGCGAGCCAAACGCAGTGGTGCTAAAGAACCTGGCCCGCGTGCAGGAGCAATTGGGTCACAGCACGCATGCGGTCGCCAACCGGGAATACGCCCAGCAACTGAGCCAACAAGGGGCCACCGGCACCGACAACGTGCAATGGGTTTCGCCGCAGCAGTTTGCTCAAACCAGAGTCCAAACGCATCGCCAGGCGGCGGCGCAAATGCCAACCAACTCGCGCGTCCAACCGGTTAGTAACCAAGTGCCGCTGCCCGGCACCCGGCAGCCTGCACCGCCAGTGATTCGTCGCTAGCCCAGCCCAAAAAGCCAACGAAGGTCTGTATCCATGACGCTGACCCGTTCCAAGATTCTGCCGGCACTGATTCTGCTGGTGGCCTCAGCCGTTTCCCAAGTTGCTTTCAGTCAATGTCAGCAAGTCGGTTGCTGCAATCCGGCTGCTCCGCATCCGATCTGGGCCGTGGACAGCATGTCTGGCTGCGGCAAAGGCGAAGTTGGCTGGAAGCACCGCAACTACTGTGTCGATTGGCAGTCGTACGCACAGGGCGAATACGTCGGCCATGCCCGTACGGCCCACGTGCCAGAATACCGATTGCGCGTGGACGATCAGATCGCGTTTACGTTTCGCCTCACGCGCGAGGAGACGTCACGGCCCTACGAGCTTCAGGTCGGCGATACGATTCGCGTCGAATCGCTCACCGGCGATACCCAAACCAGCAACAGCAGAGATGCGGCTAGTGAAGACGACAACATCGGACGCGATTTGGTCGTACAACCCGATGGCTCGATCAGCCTGCCGCTGCTAGGGCAGGTACGGGCAGCACGCATGACCATTGACGGCCTGCGCGAGCATCTCGAAGAGCGTTATAAGAAGTTCTACACGGTGCCGGCAATCACCGTGACGCCGCTCCTGGTGAACACCAGGCTGCAGGATCTGCTTGCCTCGGTCGATGCCCGCCAAGGTATCGGTGGACAGCAGCTTTCGGTGCGAATCACTCCCGCGGGGAAGATCTACCTGCCAGGTTTGGGCACGATCTGCGCCCAGGGGTTGACGCTGGATGAGTTACAGCGCGAAATCGACGCGCGTTACGATGCCACCATCCCCGGAGTCGATGTGACGCCGGTACTCGAACAACGAGCACAGCGATTCGTCTATGTGTTGGGCGAAGTGCAGCAACCCGGGCGGTTCGAGTTGACGGGGCCGACCACGCTGATGGGGGCGATCGCACTGGGCGGTGGTTGGAACATCGGCGCGAACCTGCGTCAGGTGGTTGTCTTCCGACGCGGTGACGACTGGCGTTTGATGGCCACGATGGTTGACGTCCGTGGCGCACTCTACGGACGGCGCCCAGTCCCGGCCGATGAGATCTGGCTCAACGATTCCGACATCGTCGTCGTGCCGAAAACGCCTATCCAAGCGACCGACGAGATCATCGACCGCTA
Source organism: Bythopirellula sp. (assembly GCA_965228965.1). Classification (GTDB taxonomy): domain Bacteria; phylum Planctomycetota; class Planctomycetia; order Pirellulales; family Lacipirellulaceae; genus Bythopirellula. The sequence goes on along the minus strand of OZ245849.1, from coordinate 378,039 downwards.
CTTCACCAACGGCCTCTACGCCCTCTTCCCCCAGTTCGCCAACGGACAATTCAACTTCCGCAACTTCAGCTCGCTGAGCAACTAGTACGGATTGACTTAGAAACACTTCCCTAAATTCCCCTCCCTTGCAGGGAGGGGCTAGGGGAGGGTTAACTCCTCGGAAGACTTGCCCCTGATCTAGCCTCTCTCCAACGGGGAGAGGAAAATCGAAACTGCTTCTAGTCAACTGCTAAACAGCGCTTGCGCTGTCGCAAGGCTCTGATTCGCGTGCAGTAGCCAGTCCGTCTCGATCCGCTGTCATGTGACTGCCTTCCCAGCCGAGCCGAACTCACTCTAGCGTCGACTCGATCGCCTCCACCACAGCGAGGTCCATGTCGGGTGCGAATTGTTTTGCTACACAGCTCCTCGCGATTTGGCCCAAAAATGGTGCTCGCATTGGCCGGGCTGATCTGCACAATTAGGCTTGCTGTTCGCTAGTTTCGACGCCGACAGTGCGCGCAACGCGCGGCAGATAGAGATTTTTAGGACAACGACAACGGCGTCTCAAAATCACCTTTGACGCTAGTATGTTCGTTTTTGCTCTACAGAGCGGACCATAGTTTTCGGACACTTTTGAGTACGAAATTCCGAAAAATCCGAGTTGCGAAACGGTATCGGCGCGGCGTCAGCACTGCCATACCAGTGCCAAACGCAGCTTCGCCGAGTGAGCAAGCGAATAGTTTTCGGACACGAGGGCCGTTTTCAATTACATAGGTGTGTCCGAAAAAAAGAGATTTGAAGAATCATCGGTGAAGAAAACGCATATAGATGTTCGTAAAGAAAGAGATATCGCCAGGGATTTACCATCCCTTGACCCAGGAGAATATCGATGACGTTTGATGTTTTGAGAATTCGTAGTGGACTGATAGTCGTGTGCCTGCTGCTGCTTGGCGGCCAGGTCGCAGCCAAGGAGGGGCCGCTCGCGCGTGTGAACAGCGAGATGCGTGAAGCGGCGATTGACTTTCTGGAAAGCCTTGATGAAGAGCTCCGACGGCAGGCAACGTTTGAGTTCGAGGGCAGTGAGCGAACGGACTGGCACTTTATTCCCAAGGACCGTATCGGTGTGAGCTTCAAGGAGATGACGCTCCCGCAGCGCCGTGCCGCCCGTGTGCTGATGCGGTCCGTGCTGAGCGAAAAGGGCTACCTCAAAGCCACAACGATCATGTCCTTGGAGCAGGTACTGCGTCTGCTAGAAGCCGATCGAGAGAACGTCAACAGCGTGCGCGACCCGGAGAAGTACTGGTTCGCCTTTTTTGGTGATCCGGCCGACGACCAGCCTTGGGGTTGGCGAGTCGAAGGGCACCACCTTTCGCTGAGTTTTACGTCGGTCGACGGCGTTGTGGCCAGCGCGGCACCGATCTTCATGGGTTCCAACCCGGCGGAAGTTCGCGTGGGTTCACGAATCGGCCTGCGTGCGTTGGGGCACGAAGAAGATCAAGCACGTCAGTTGATGTCGATGTTTACGAAGAAGCAAAAACAGCAAGTGATCATCAGCTCTGAGGCTCCGCGCGACGTGTTGACGACGCCCGGTCAGCCCATTGACGCGGCCAAGCCTGAAGGAATTGTCGCGTCGGACATGACCAAACGGCAGCGTGCGGTGCTGAGTCAGATGGTCTTCAGTTTCCTGCGACATCTTCGATCGCAGCTGGCGGCTTCAGAAATCAGCAAGGTTCGTGAATCAGGAATCGAGAACATTCACTTCGCGTGGGCGGGAAGTTTGGACCCAGAAGAAAAGCACTATTTCCGTTTGCACGGTCCGACGTTCGTTCTGGAGTACGACAACGCGCAGGGCAATCATGCCCACCTGGTTTGGCATTCGCGGACCAACGACTTCGCAGCCGAGGTGCTACGCATGCATTACGAGACCAGTCCGCATCATCAGCAACAGGGCGCTGCAGCGCAATGAACAGTGCGATTAATTCGTCAACTCCCCATCCAACCAACGGAGGTAACTTTCACTGCCCGCCTCGATCGGCACGACGATAATTTCGGGACATTCGTACGAATGCAGTCGAGAGATCGCCGCCTCGACTTGTTGGGTGAGCGCCCTCCGTGTCTTCACCAGGCACAGCCATTCGTCGGAGTGTTCGATCTTGTCTTCCCACCGGTATACGCTCCGCACTTGGGGAATGATCTGGACGCACGCAGCCAAACGCTGTTCGACCAGCGAGGTGGCAATTTGCTCCGCCTCGGCGGCAGTGCCGGCGGTGGTCGACAGCAGTACGAAATCAGTCATCGGACGAGGTTGCCTCCCATGCGGCACCGTAGAACCGCTGAGCGATTTCTTTGCAATGGAACGGCAGCCAACGAGCTTTTGTGTAGAGTCCGTGCCCAGCGATATGCCGATGCAGCCACGGATCGATCTTCGTGTAATCGACCAACAGTGTCGTGCCTTCGTCGGGCACACGTGTCCCGTGGCGGAGGCGGGTAATGATATTCTCGTGTGCAACGTCGGCTTCCAACAGCCCGTCGAGCCGCCAGTCCGCGAGCAAAGTCCGCACCGCGATCGGCAGCGGTATGAAGTTCGTCCCCGAGATACCGATCTGTTGCACGTAGTCACCATCGACGGCTTTGCAAGCACGCCAAGGGCTCAGCGGAATCGGTGCTTGATGTTCTTCGCCATGGGGAGGTGGGCGATGGTGAATGAAATGCAGCAAGTTTGCATAACCACCGGAGTTCCAGCCATAGCGAATCGGCGTGCCAAAAGTAACCATATCAAGTTGCAGGTCGTGTGCCGGATGGTCCGCATCGTCCAGCAACTCCTCCGCGCGTTGCCAGTCAGGCATATCGACCCGCTGCCGCAGGCACGCGCGGTAAAACGGTTTGGCGGCAGCGAAGAACGCCGCTCGCGTGTCGCGATCCGCTCCCAACAATTGGCTGAGCAAGGCCAACACGTTGCCGCCATGGCTGTGGCTCCAGAGCTGGACGCGCAACGGCTGCGGCGAGTCTTCCTGCTCCGCAAGCTCCGCCAGTTCAGCAAGCAGGCGAATCGCCCCGTCGGCGCGGGCGATGTGGTTGTTCTGGCTCGACCAGTTGAACAACCGCGCCGGGATCGTGCGGCCGGCACCGCGCTGCAACCGATCTTGCAACAACTGCGTGAATCCGCGTGTGTAGTTGCCCGCATCGCCCGCCACGAGATCGATCACTCGTTTGCCAAACTGACTACAGCGTTGGCTAAGTTTCGGTGCGAAGCGAGACAACTCGGTCAACAGACCGAACGCGTCGTTGCCGACAAAGGTGCCGTGGACGCAATAGATCGCCGCGACATTGGCCGAGGCAAAGACTTCGCCCGCGCGTGCAAGTTCCTCGTCGAACTTAGCCGACTGAGGGTCGACTGGCGATATTGCTGGGAGCAAGTGGCACGGCGAAGTGGGGCGGCCGGACCGGTACACTTGGTGTCGAAAGTGGCTGGCTGGGGACATGCGGCTGTCGTTCGGCGGCGTGGGCCTGATCTAGGCGATACTTCGGTTTCGCCAGTGGATTCAATCCTAAAGTGCCCGACCAGGTTTCGTAAGGCCGTCCTTTGCGTTCGTCGTCTTTGAAAAACGCTATGTAGGTCAATGTATCGGAAGCAATGAACTCATGCTCATGTGGGGCGAATTTCGTTTGCCGATGGACCCGACGCCAAGTACCGGAGTTGAAATAAGCTTGATGCAAGACGTAACCATCAGCATGACTCGCGTCCAGCGGCACGATTTCGGGGTGATGCGTGTGGCCATAGACGATATGCTTGGCCCGCCGGTTGCGGAAATCTTGCTCAGTGAGGGCGTGCTGATAGAACGACTCGCTGTTCGCTCCACGCAACTCGGCGATCCATTGGGCGATCCAACTCGCCCAGCCAACCGAAAGTCGCCGACTGAACTTCAGTGCCTTCTGCAGGCCATCAACGATATCAACCGGGCACCACGTGTCGCGATGCTGAACGAAGGGATGCTCCAGGAACTCGTCGGCCAAGTCGTCCCAGATCTTCTTCACCTGTTTGCGAATCGCAGGTTCTGGGCAGCAGCGCTCCAGCAGGCCTTCGATCCAGACGGGGATCAGCAGCAGGGGGCGAATGTTGTCGATTTCTCGCAGGCCCTCGAGTGCCGCGGCGGGCAAGTCGTCGCCCAGCTGTTGCTGTACCTGCACACCAAAACGATTCAACAACTCGACGACGATCACATCGCCCAGACTACTGGCGTTGCGGTCGCCTTCGTAGTTGAACGGATCGTAGACGTCGCCGTGCCGCGCGAAGACTTTGTGCCTTCGCATGACCTGCACCAACTCATTGCTCTCCCAGATCTCATGAGGGAACGGCGCGTCGGCGTAGGTCGTCAGTCCCAGATGTGTGACCAATTGGCGACGCAGGTGATTGTATTTCTCGCCGGGCAAGTGATAGAACCAATCGTGATTGCCGATCATGTAGTGAATGCGGACTGGTACGGCTTGCTTCGCGTCGAGCGCGGGTCGACTCGCATTCGTGGCGCTGGGCAAAGTGATTCCCTGTTGTTGCAACTTGCGGAACTCCGCCAGCGCCGCGGAGTTGTACTGCAGGATGTCGCCGCTGATCTTGTTGACCATGTCGAACATCGCCGACGATTTGACATCGTCCCAGGGCCGCGCCGTACCACCAAGCCACTGCGTCGAGCGAATCACGTCGAGAGTGTCGCCCAGGAGAACCAGATCGACGTGTTCAATCGGCCGATAAGACCCGTCGCGCCGTTGCGACGCGCAGAAGCCAAGGTCAACCAAGCGTTCGCTCAGCAACGAAAAGGCTCCAGGCGAGATCGTCTCACCGCTGGTCCCATCGGTCAGGTGGAGGTCGCTGATAATAACCAGCATGGCTGTGTTGGTCGTGATTGGGAGTTTGTTTGTACAGAACCGCTACTCAATAAAGGCAACGGCCGCTGTCCGTTCTCATCGGAATGCGAGCTGTGCAAGATTGAGGATTATTCCGAATGGAGGAGCCATAGATACGTTGAGCGCATAAAAAAACCTGCTAGCTCAAGTGAGCTAGCAGGAATGGGGAAGTTAAATTCTGCGAGTGCTGCCTACCAACCGTAGTAACCGCCAATGCCAACACTCACGGTCGGGCCATAAACCACAGGAGCAGGGGCTGCGTAGACGACCGGACGACGATAGACGAACGGACGGCGGACAATCGGGCCTGCCACTACGCGACGGGCGACCGGGTATGGTGGCAACACTGTTCGAGCGGCGACGCGGCGAACGGGAGCCACTCGACGCACAACCCAGGCGTTCGCTTCCGCAGCACTCATCGCGGTGAAACCAGTAACCAACAATGCAACAACCATGATTCGCTTCAACATGTTTCTTATCTCCTCAGCAGGATCCCCCAGCGGCATTATGGCGGGATGGTGTAGTGCAGCCGCTCTGCATTAACCAAAATGCACTTGCCATGCCAAAATCTCAAGGGGCGTCGCAACCTTTTTTCACAAAAAGACTTACGTCGATCGATGGAAATCAAAGAGAAACAGAACCTCACGGAGTGTTGTCAAAATTACGTCACACGGATCCCGGTTTGAGAGATCAATTGTGCGACAGTTGCTGGCATAGTTTTCGCACCACCGTCGGCACTATCCTTAGAACCCGATCGAGAACGCCACTCCACTGCGAGGAGCGCCGTAGAACGCTGGACCACCGTAGTAGGCCCTACGATAGACGCCAGGATGTCCGTAGTAGTGGCTCGGGCCTCCGTAGTAGCGAGCGCTTCGATATACGGGCGCGCGATAGCCGCCGCCGTAGAATCCACCACCATAAAATCCAGAACGCCCTCGGCAGGTCCACGCGTCGGCTGAGCTTGCGCCCGCGCCCACAACCATTGCCAAGACCACAACACCTAACATTGCACGTCGAAACATATCGCTCTCCTTGAGTACCGTTGCACTCGTTGAATTAAATGGTTGCCAGGCGATATCATGGTCACGCTACCCGCCTGGCTCATCATTGCTTCAGTTAGGCATTGCCCGTACCAATTGATCGATCCGAAGGTGCAAGTCGTGCTACGTCAACGACTTAGTGCGCGTTGCCAGAAAAGTTTGCCAGCAGTCTCAGGCTGAGATTCTGAGGTCGCACTGATCACAGTCGTTGTCGATTAGGCCACGAGCAATTGCCGCAAATGCTGGTGAGCAAACAACATAAGCGTTGCAGGTGATATCGGAGAGGCAAGCTAGCGTAAGAATGCTAGCATCGGCAATCTGAGGGAATGCCGCTACGATGTGGGCTGTTTGCGTTTAGCAAGCGTGTCGTCATACAGAACCGAGCTTCAACATGCATAGATCTACAATCGCACTTCTCGCTGCACTGGCTCTTGTACCCAGCGGTCCTGTTCTTGCGCAGACTGCTGAAGCCACTGCGCCGCGGCGACCGAACATTGTGTTCTTCCTGGTCGACGATTTGGGCTGGGGGGCGATGGGCGCTTTCGGGAGTACGGTCCACGAGACGCCGCACTTCGATGCACTCTGCCAGCGGGGGATGAGGTTCACCAATGCGTACTCCGCCTGCACGGTGTGTTCACCCAGCCGAGCCGCGATTCTCACTGGGCAGTATCCAGGACGGATCAATCTGACGGACTACATTCCCGGTCAACATCGGCCAAAGGAGCCGTTGAAGATACCCGATTGGCAGAAGTACCTGGATCACGAGCACACCACGTTGGCCGAGGCGCTGCAGCAGGCGGGCTATCGCACCGGTTTCTTTGGCAAATGGCATCTCACACCCGTCGGGCGAGGGCGTGCCTCCACGGACGAGGAATTCAAGCAATTGCAGGCGAGTCACACGCCGCTCGATCATGGGTTTGACGTCAACGTCGGTGGTCGTGAGTGGGGGCAACCGAAGGGGCGTGGCAAGTACTTCTTCCCGTTCGACATGCCGGGGCTCGAAGACAGCGCACAGGGCGACTATTTGACCGACCGACTCACCGACGAAGCGGTTGAGTACCTCGGCGAGACGGGCGATCAACCGTTCTTGCTGTATATGTCGTACTACTCGGTGCATGGACCGATCATGGGCAAGCGAGACGATATCGAGCACTTCGAGGACCAACCTGACGAGAACTGGCCCACCGACATGGGCAGGGTCAACCCCGCCGAATACGCCGCGATGCACAAATCCGTCGACGACAGTATTGGGCGGATCGTCGCAAAGCTCGAGGCGTTGGGGCAGCTGGAGAACACGGCTATCTTTTTCACCGGTGACAACGGCGGCAACTGGAATTCCGCTTGCGGCGGTCTGCGTGAGTTCAAGGGTTTCGCATTCGAGGGCGGTGTCCGCGAGCCGACGTGTATTGTATGGCCGGGCGTCACCCAGCCCGGCAGTGTCAGCGATACACCGATCATCGGCACCGACTTCTACCCGACGATGCTCGCCGTGGCAGGACTTCCCCAGATGCCCGAGCAGCATCTGGACGGCAAGAACCTTGAGCCGCTGCTCACGGGGTCGGGCGACATCGATCGCGAAGCACTCTACTGGCACTATCCCCACTATCATCGCACCAGGCCTTACGGAGCCATCCGTCAGGGAGATTGGAAACTGATCGAGTTCTTTGAAGACGAACGGCTCATGCTCTTCAACCTCAAAGAGGACCCCGGCGAACAACACGACCTCGCACAGGCGCAAGCCGCGAAGACTCGCGCTCTGCACGACAAGCTCAAAGCGTGGCGGCTGGACGTCGACGCGCAGATGCCAACACGACGCACGCAACGCTAGCTCCAGCCTTCGCTCCACGCCGCTACTTGCTGGGAAGTTCAACTTCGCACAGCGGGGTAGGCAGGTCCTTGTCGCCAAGCACCTCCGCCAGCGTCGTCTCGGCAAACGCCGCTTCGACCGAGGCCATCGCGTTGTCCAATCTTCGATGCAGCGGGCAAAGGTTCTGGCCGTGAGTTTTCAAGTCGAGCGGGCAGGACGTGATCCGTTGCAGTGGTTCGACGGCGTTCACCACGTCCAGGATCGTCAGCTCCGCCGGGTCGACCGCGAGACGGACTCCCCCGCCCAGTCCGCGCTGCGACCGGACGATCTCCGCCTTGCTAAGACTCTGCAGCACCTTGGACAGGTACGGCGCGGGTACTTTCGTCGCCTCGGCGATCTCCTGGGTCTTGCAACTCCCGGAGGATCGACTGGCGAGGTGGGCCACCGCCCGGAGTGCGTACTCAACCGTCTGCGAGATCATGGAGACCCTTGAACTAAACTCGTGTGCTCAGACTTGTTTCCAGGCAAACAAGACGCCCTGCTCCGATTTTACTCCCACGACCCACAATCAACCACCTTATCTAGGAGCAATCGTCTTACCGGGTGAGGATACCTAGTCAGTCTCAAGCAAGCTTGGACTAACTGGAGCATCACTCAGAATATTGTCACCTTGTTTGATGGCAATAGTTACTCTCCCCTTATAGTTTGATACATGCTCTCCCATCTGCACTCCTTTAAGTAGACCAGGGATCTCATGCCATAGGTCGAATGTGTGCTCGCCTACGGGCAGATTCTTGATTGAATAACGGCCATCTTCGTCGGTTTTTGCCATGTAAGGGTTGCTGCGAATGAGGATGCTGCTCCTGATCCAGGGATAGATTGCGCAATGCACTGGACATGGATATCTCTCTTCACGGAAGTCGCGCCGAATTACGTGTCTTCTTGGTTGCATCAACGGTATAAGCGCTGACACGTTTTTTCGACAGCCAAAGTGAGGTGAATATGCAGTCACCTCTTTGTCGTCGTTCACTTGCTCTAATGTTTGAGTGGTCCGGAGCAGCAGTACCCGTGGCTTAAATAGACCACCACTCATCGTCATTCTGACTTTGGATTTTTCGGTTTCTTTATATGAGGGATGTACACGGAGTTTGGTACCTTTCTTCGGTCGAACGTACACGACGACATTCGCAATGCCGCGATTCTCTGTGTTAACTATCAGAGATTGGTCGGAAATTGTTGGTCCAAAAACATCCTCGTCCCTGGTTACCTGAATAAACTTCTGCTTCGGTGGAATACCGGCGTATACAAAACGTCCACTCAGGTTTCCCCAGCCATCTTCTAACGCCAGAGCGTTACCTAGCCTGAATATTGACATAATAACTAACGCTAGGCAGGCCGGTCTGAGCAAATTTGAATCTCTGGTTCGACTATTGATCGGTATGAAGGGTAGGATCTGACCTGCGAATTTCACTTGTGTTTCTTGCGGCATCTCGACTTCTCGTATTTGATTGACCGAAATCGTTATCGTAAGTACGTCAGCGTTTCACTGACAAACTGGTATCGCAAAACTGGGAACGACACAATTTGCTCGCCACTTCATCACTCTCGCCAGTAGCCTCCATGGCGAGGCTGCTACTTCCATCAAGCACGCGAGTTTCGTTTTGCACAGCGAAGCAAGTGCTTTTTCGTCGAGCAAAAGGGTGCGCCGCACCCCTGTTTTTTCCGGTTTTGGCCGGCAGTTAGCGCAAGCAAAACTCAGGGCTTCGCTCTGGGGTGCGACCGCTTGGCGTATGCTCTTGCCACTGCGAAATCTCCACGGTTCGCGCTCCATTGTAGGCTCCATTGTAGAGATTTCGCCGGGGTCAATTCCACCACGTTTTTTGGCCGACTGCGAGACGGTGTGATCGCACGTAAAGCTGGTCGTCAACGTGTATTCAATTTTCGGTGAATTCATCATGCCTGTAGAGCAGTTGATAAATCGGAGGTACTTGATGTAATGCATTTTCCCGACGGTAGCGGGCTTTGCCAATGGCACCAGAGGAACTGCATCGGACAGTGCCGCCCGCCCAGGCAAACTGCTACTTTCTGCCCACGTAAACAACTTTATATTCAAGAGGCCCTTCGCCAGCTTTTATCTCCGGAGGAATCTTGTAGATCGCAACGTAGGGGTCTTCCAGCGATGCTGGAATGCGTTCATTTCGCAAGTGGACGATAGCTCCTTCAAGTGGCGGGTTGTTAAGTACTCGTACATTGAGCGTGTAATAGCGATACGCATATCTTTCGCGCCCATGACTAAGCTGTTTCACCTCACCAACGAGATACAGGTTTTTTGGTCGAATCTCTAAATCCTCTCTCCAGCTGATTTGCCCAACCTCTCCGTTCACAAGTGTGGTATACCCATTATCCGTCTCGGGGAGCTCTAATTTCTCCCCAAGAACGATTCGGAGATCAATCGATAAGTCACCCTTTATCTTCTCCCACTTCGCGTACTCGCCCTCTGAGCTTTTCGCCACGACTCTTCGATGAAATTGGAATCTTCCTTGAAGATCGACAAGCGAACCCGTATTGACTTGCTGCCCGAGCCAGATTGAATACGGGATCTTGTTTTCTTCATTCGCGCGCTCGCTTCCATATGCGCAGGCCACGAATAGGTTCGTTAAGATCGCCAACCAAGTATATCTATTCATAGGTCTTCTCCTCATGTTTCTTACATTCTTACCACGTGCGTAGAATTCACTCGTCTTGCCTATGGCCCCCTTCCCATTGGATACCGGGATGGATCCCATGGGCAACCTCTGGCCTAGATCTGGGGGCATGACCGAATCCGGGAGACTTTCCGAGCCAGTGAATAGGTCAGGGGCTCCCCAGCAAGACTGTTTTCACTCGAAACTGGAACTGATTCAGATGCTCACGATATCAGGCTGTCACCAGTCGGCTAGCTTGGCACCGCTGTGGCGAGGAAATGTCAAGGAGCCAGGAACGGTTCGGAGGAATAACACATTCCCATCGGTCGGAAATACACTGGCAGAGCCAGTGGCACACAAGCACTGAAGTGGCACACCAGTATTGAATCGGACATTACCACCAGACGACCAGTTATTGGTTGAAAGGTGATTGTTGACCACCGCCCTGCGATCGTTGTCGAATCTCCCTTATTGTCTTGTCCCAGAATTCTTCGATGACACCATCTTCCGTGACTATCAAGAAACAGCTCCCGGACGGCATGCGAGGTACCCTAGTTACATGTACGGACCAGTCGTCGCCATCCCTATCAACGGATAAGATCCTATAATTCTTTCGCGGGATCTTTTTCTCCCCGCTCAGGTGCCTCACTACGGCTTCTTTGGCCTTTCTTGGGTTGTCGATTCGGGGCCAGCAACCTGTAGCTCCAAGGACGAGCACGGCAAGAACACCCACGGCAAGTCTGTGCATCTCTCATGCCTCCGTCATGTCTCTCGATAATAACGCAATACCCCCACCTCTTTCGCCCATTCGTCGCCGAGCTTCCATTTATTTTGCAAATTTCGATCGAAGGCGATTTCCTCCGGCATGTCGGAGATCGTCGTAGCAGGCCACGGGGCGTGCGAAAACTGAATCGAGCAGTGGCAAACCGATGGGCTACGGTCTGTCGCCCCAGTGGTCAGAAAGTGGACCAAAATTGTGATACAATCCTGAGCGGTGCGTCGGCGATAGCGTGGCTTCCAGCGCACGTCGACGCGATTCCTCTCACATGATCGATTCATTGAAAGCCCTCGTATGCACCGCCAACGCCGAACACTATTCGCCGCTCTTGTCGCGACGTCGATCGTTACCGCCAGCCCGCTGGTTGCTGAACCGCCCAAGCCTGAGAAGACCGGGCTGGAGGGGCAAACGTACTACGCGCCTTCCGATCCGCAGGTGGTAGCGGCGCTGGACGAGTGGCGCGATATGAAGTTTGGCATGCTGATTCACTGGGGAGCATACAGCCAGTGGGGTATCGTCGAGTCGTGGAGCCTCTGCTCAGAAGACGAGGGTTGGTGCGTGCGGAAGGACGACGACTACACCCGCTACAAGTCCGACTACGAGCGCCTGAAGACGACCTTCAACCCCGTCGAGTACGATCCAAGTCGTTGGGCTAGCGCGGCGCGACGCGCTGGGATGAAATATGTGGTGTTCACGACCAAACACCACGATGGTTTCTGCATGTTCGACACCCAACAGACGGACTACAAGGTCACCGATCCCGGTTGTCCGTTCCACACGCACCAGCGCGCCGACGTGACCGGTGAGCTCTTCGACGCATTCCGATCGGAGGGCCTCAAGGTCGGCGCCTATTTCTCCAAGCCGGACTGGCACTCGCAGGACTACTGGTGGTCCAACTTCGCGACCCCCGACCGGAACCCAAACTACGATATCAATCGCTACCCGGAACGATGGGAGCGCTTTGTTAAGTTCACGCAGGCCCAGATTACGGAGCTGCTATCGAACTACGGCCGGGTCGACATCCTGTGGCTCGACGGCGGTTGGGTGCGGAAGCTCTCGGACGAGCAGGTCGTCGAAGCTCGGAACAACCCAGAAAGCCAGGTCCTCCGTCCGCAGAGTCAGGACATTCGGATGGACGAAATTGTTGCCGCGTCGCGCGAGCTACAGCCCGGTCTGATTGTCGTCGACCGCGCCGTCGAAGGGCCGCACCAAAACTACCTGACGCCGGAGAATCGGATTCCGAACGAGTCGGCCGAACTGCCATGGGAGTCGTGCATGATCTCGTCCGATGGCGGCTGGTCCTTTGTGCCGGACTCGACGACGATCCCCGCTCACGAGGCAATCCGCCGCCTGCTCGACGTGGTCTCGAAGGGGGGCAACCTGCTGCTCAACTTCGCTCCCGGCCCAGACGGCGATTTCGCTCCTGGTTCGTACCGCCTGCTCGACGAACTCGCGGCCTGGATCAGCGTCAACGGCGAGGCGATCTACGGAACCCGCATCGCCCCTGAATTGCGAGTGGACCAAACATTCTTTACCCAGTCGAAGGACGCCGCGGAGGTGTTCGCCATCTACCTCGGCGACGAGAACGCCACCTCGCCACCGCGCGAGGTGGTTGTCCCGTTCCTTGCCGCGGACAAGGTTAAGGCCATCGAGATGCTTGGAGCGAAGGAGGCCCCCACTTGGGCCGGACGGGGCGAAGGGTTAATGATTCGAACGCCCGACGCGGCCATGCGAACCCCTCCGTGCAAGACAGCCTGGTCATTCAAGATCTCCCTTCGCTAGTCCGTGATTGTTGAATCAGCCCACTCGAAGTCGCCAACCATGGCCTTGCCGACGGGTAGCAGGGGCATTGGAACCGGTGCCACGATGCGCCGGGTGTCTTGGTACGAATCGCATGGCTAATTCAGCGCCGCTTGCATGCTGGCAGGACTGCGTTGACCGTTGCAATCGGACGTTGTTTGTGGCCTTTCTGCAACATCGAACCTAGCAAATACTCCTAGTCCTGTGGTGGGTATTTGCACGAGGGGATTCCTGATTTACACTTATAGGAAGATGAAATCAGTGGACGGTCGAGGCGGGGTTGTCTCGCGCGGCCACGTTCACACCTAAGTTTTTGAGAGGGGATTAAGACGATGTTGAGATTTCGTACTTTGCTCGCCGTGGCGGCGATCGCACTGGGTGCCGTGGTGACCACCGCTAACGATGCCGATGCCCATCATCCTCAGTGCTGCCCACCACCACCGATTCACACCACGCTATGCGTGAATCCGCCTTGCAGCTGCTGCAACAAAGCCGTCAGCGTTTGCGTACCCGGTTGCTGCACCGAACCGCCGCAAGTGTGCTGGAAGAAAGGCTTCCTAGGCCGCCAGATTGGCACTTACACCTGGCCCTGCTGCGGCCACTCGGTGAAGGTAGTCGTGACGCGTCGCGGTGACGTGAAGGTTCGCGGCTAGCGCGAAGCTCGTAGAGACCAAACGCAAAAAAGGCAGGCGAAGTTCGCCTGCCTTTTTTTATGCGCTGGCAGTTTGAAATTCACATCGCAAAGTGGCGGCATGATGCCGAGTGAGTTCTCGAGTTGCCGTTGCGATCAATCGTCGTAGCGCTCGTGGCGCGAGGGGACGCCGCGCACGATGCCGTGGTACTTGCGACTGAGGTCTCGGTAACTCCACCAGAGGTAGAAATTGCCGAAGCCGGAACCGGAAAACAGAATGCACAGCAGCACGATTGGCGTTAAGTTGGAGTTGTTGCCAAAGTTGTTGTTGCCCTGGGCCTGCCCGTTTTGACCTAGACCGAAATCATTTGGTGGGTTGTCGAGTGGCTGACGAGCGACTTGACGTTCTTGGTAGTCTTGGTTGTTGCCGGCGGTCTGCATGTTGTTGCTGGCGGCGTTTTTGACCATGTCGCTCGTGATGGCTGGGCCTGAGCGTTGCTGGACGGCCAGATCCACGTTTGCCGCTTGCGTGGGCTGAGATTGCGGGGCCTGGCGTCGCGTGGGTGTTGCCAGCTCAGGACCGTCGAGTTGCCGGTTGGTTGGCGGAAACGATTGCTGGCCGAAGTTGTTGGGCTGCTGCATCGGGTTGTCCTGCCGACTTGCCAGGTTGAACTCGATCTGTTGGCCTGGTTGGTTAGGCGGCTGTTTTTGAATCGCGTTATTCCTCGCCGGCTGTTGCGGCGATTGAAATCCATAGCGCGGTTGCGAAGGCGTGCCAACTGGCGTGGCGGGTGGTTGGCTGCCGCTGGTGTCTGGCCAGGACGCGCTGAAATCGCCGGGTTGACTTCTCGGGTTGGTGCCAACTGGCGGCGTCGAGGCAAGACTCGCCGAGGGCGTCTGCTGTACTCGTGGCGGCGGTGGCTGGAGTGATCGAGGAGCCGCCTGACTCGAATTGGGTGTTTGGCCTGCGTAGTTTGGTCCTGGCGGCATGATCGCATTGCCTTGACTACCTTGCCGATTCTTCAAGATGGATTGCTGACCTCCGACGGACTTGCCGAACTGATCAATCGCGTTGTTCGCACTGCGCGCGAAACTGTCCGCCGCTTGGCGAATCTGTTGGTCGGTACGATCGGCCACCTGCTCGATCCCGCGTTGTGCACTTTCACGAAACTGGTTCTGCGTGTTGTCAATCGCGTTCTGTAGCGTAGGGCTGGCACCCTGCGCGGTGTCGAACAGCTGATCAGCTGAGGGTGGCGGATAGATCGGGTTCTTCACCTCGTTGACCAGATTGCGCGCGTCTTGCGTGCCTTGCTGCAATGTCTTGGCGAAAGGGTTCGCGGCAGCTTGGTTGTTTGTTGGCGGTGGCGAGATGCGATTGTTCGGCGTAGCAGTATTTGCGTACCGCCCTGCACCGCTCGATTCGACCGGCTGTACTTTGTATTGCGCTTCGACCAGGCCCTCGCGCGATTTCTTTTGCGCCTCTTGCTGCTCTGGCCAAGGCTTGAGTCGAGTGGCCAGACTTTGCCGCGGTAGCTGCTCGCTTCCGACGACGATGCGAATGCGTCCGATCGGTCCGATGCCGTCTGGGATGTCGCTGGTGATGGGAATCGACTGCCCTTCCCGCAACGTGGCTGCGAGTTCGGGTTCGAGCTGGACGATGTATTCCACCTTTTCACTACCGTCTGGCATCGGTTGCCAGCCGAACAAGACACCCATTCCCGAGAGGTTTGCGCCCAGGGCGAGTAAAGCGAGAACAGCGGTTTCCATAGCGGAGTCCTTTCACGGGGCACTGGATCACCGACATTCGTTGTCGGCGACCAAACAATTCTCTCCACCTCTCCAAGGTGGCTGGATCAGAGAACGTTGATTTTAGCCCAAACCAAAAATATGGCCTAGACAAGACTGCTGGCACACCTAGCGACGGTCCGTGAGTGCTAGCACTGGAAGATTCCCGACAGCGCATTCACTTCCGTTTGCGCTTGCGTCGGTGCTTGTTGGACCGTTGAGTCTTCTTGGGCGGGGCGGGCGGAGGTGCGTCAGAACTGGGCGTTGCGGGCGGTGATTCGTCGGGGGTTGGCGACCCGGTAGCGAAAACAACCGGCTTGCCGGTCGCATCGGATTCTTGTCCCAGCAATTCCAGCTCTTTGTTGAGCATGTTCAGCAACGCCTGTAGGAACGCCACCAGCATCGGTCCGACGAGAATACCGATCGGGCCCAGCACCTGGATGCCACCGATCACACTCAGCAGCGCGAGTAGCGGATGCAAGTTGGCCTGGCCATGGAGCACGAGTGGTTTGATCAGGTTGTCTACCATCGAAACCACGACTGTGCAGTAGATGGCGAGCACGACGGCGGATGTCGTATAGCCGAAGTAGAAGTAAAGTACCAAGCAAATCGGCACCCATACCACCGTCGCGCCGACGAACGGCACCATCGCGAGGATGGTGGTCAGCACCGTGCATAGAAAGACATTATTCACACCGGCGAAGAAGTAACCGACGCCGGCCAGGACACCCTGGGCGAGTGCCGACAGCAGAACCGCCACCACTACCGAGCGGCTCACGGCTGCGAACTTGTCAAGAAGTTCTTGCTCGTACATGTCGTCCAGCGGCGAGAGCTTCATCAGCGCAACGACCATGTTCGGCCCATCGGCGAAGAAGTAATACAACGTCAGCACCATGATCGCCATGCTGAACAGCGTGCTTACCAGCGCTTGCACGCTGCCCAGCGCTACCGGACCGGCAAATCGTGTCAATTGGTCCCGCAGATAACTGCTGACTTCTTGAGGGTCGAGATCAATCCCAATCTCGGCGAGCCACGGATTAATCTTCGACATGGTCATTTCCGCGGCAGCGAGCAGAGCCGTTTTGTCTACGGTCACGCCGGGAGTTACTGCTTCGTCGTCCTGCTCCGCGTCGTCCGAGTCTGTCGATTCGGAGTTTTCGATCGTGTCCTCGGCTTCGGGAGTATCCTCGCCTTCGACAGCCTTCTCGTCCTCGTTCGCCGGAATCTGCTCTGGTCCGTCGAGCGGTTGACCCTCGTCTGCAATTTCCGGTGGTTGTTGTGGCAGCACGGCCGGTGCACCAGCGACGTGATCTTCGTTGAAGGCGTAGTACTGCTCAGCGACCTCGGCAATGGTACAGACCATGATTACGCCCAACGGCAACAACACGATCAACACGATCAAGAATGTCGTCACCGCTGCAGACACACGCGGCTTATTTTCAAAGTGATCCATAACCCACACATGTAGGGGTTTGAAGATCACGACCAGTACCGCTGCCAGAAACAACGGCACGATGAACTGCACCATGACCTGGAAGAACATCGCGCCGATCAGAATGACGACGGCCAACAGCACAATGAACGAGACAACGCGTGGCACAGGAGAACTCCACCAGCGGCAGGGAATAGTTGGTATGAGCAACCCATTGTAAAACGCACTGCTGCGCAGACCTAGGTGCGTTCTCTCGGCAAAACTGTTAGAAACCGACCAGTTCGCAAAGCTTAACAGCGGCGATCGCTTTTGGTTTGTAGCGTCGTTTTTGGTATGATAGAAGGAGTCGCCTCGCAGCCGCCGCCAGAGTCCCTCGGAGTCGCTTGCATGATCAGTGTCGTCATTCCCACGCTCAACGAAGCGGAAAGTCTCGAACAGCTCCATCGCGAGTTGGACGATGTCGCCAAGCAACACGGCTACCAACTGCAGATCATCTTTGTCGATGACGGCTCGACGGACGATACCTGGAAGATCATTGAGCAACTGGCTGCTGCCGACGCCCGTGTACTGGGGATTCGTTTCCGACGTAACTTCGGCAAGGCGGCCGCGCTGAGTGCCGGCTTCGATGCCGCTGAGGGCGAGATCATTATCACGATGGACGCCGATCTGCAGGACGATCCAGCCGAGTTTCCGCTCCTGCTCGCCAAGCTGGAGCAAGGTTTCGATGTCGTGAGTGGCTGGAAGCAACAGCGCTACGACCCATGGCACAAGGTTTGGCCATCGCGTGTGTTCAATGCCTTGGTGGGCAAACTCACGGGTGTGAAGCTGCATGATCACAACTGCGGGCTGAAGTGTTACCGCCGCGACGTGATTCACGAGGTGCGGCTGTACGGCGAACTGCATCGCTTCGTGCCTGTGCTGGCCGCGTCGCGAGGATTCAGCGTTGGCGAGGTCGTCATCGAACATCGGCCGCGCGAGCATGGCCAGTCGAAGTACGGCTGGTCGCGGATTCCCAAAGGGTTTCTTGATCTGCTGACCGTGCAGTTCATCACACGGTTTGGCCAACGTCCGCAGCATTGGCTCGGTTCGGCGGGACTGATCTCGCTGAGCGTCGGTATGTTCGGCATGTTCTACCTGGCCGTGATGTGGTGTGTGACGCGGCTGCCGGGCAATGAGCCGATTCATTTGCATCAGACGGCGGCGTTGTACTATTCGTTGGTGGCGTTGTTGATCGGTGCTCAGTTGCTTGCGATCGGCTTTGTGGCGGAGATGATTGCCTCGCTCGTGTCGCGCGACTCGGATCACTATTCGGTCAAGGGGCACACCGCGCCCAACTCGACGGCAGCTCCCACGAATGCGCAAACGTCTCAATCCTCAAGCGACGAGATTCACGCTGACTCCGATCCGCCAGGAAGCGAGTTGCAATGACCAGTCCCGACGGACTTGACCATTCGACGCGACTTCGTTGGGGCATCTACTACTTGCTCATCGCTTTGGCGGTTGGCAACATGGCCGGTCGGTTGATGGCGGTCAATTCGGTCAACCGTGCCGATCTGCAGAAGCACCTCATCCGCGACGATCTGAATCGCACGAAGCAGCGGCTCCAAGCGAAGCAGTTGTCGCCTGAGCAGTACGAGCGCGAACTGGCCGCCGCCGAAGAGCGGATTCGGCAACGCCGGCAACTCGAACGGCCCTTTCTCAGCGCGAACGACCGTAGTCGTTGGCTCGCGATTCGCGCGTTGGTCGAACACGGCACCTACGAGATCGACGCGGTGCTCGATCGCAACATTTGGAACACGATCGACATGGTGCAGCATCGGGGCCGCGACGGTGAACTGCATCTGTACTCGAGCAAGCCGCCACTGCTGTACACCCTGATGGCGGGCAACTACTGGCTGCTCAACAAGTTGACTGGCATGACGCTGGGCAGTCATCCCTACGTCCTGGGGCGGATGATGCTGGTGCTGTTCAACATCGTGCCGATGGTTGTGATGTTCTACTATGTCGCCAAGCTGGCCGAGCGATTGGGTGCGACCGATTGGGGACGCCTGTTCGTTGTTGCATCGGCTTGCTTGGGCACGTTGCTCAATGCGTTTGCCGTCGTGCTCAACAATCACACGATCGCCGCGGTGAGCGCGACGTTGGCGCTGTATGCATTCGTACGCATCTGGTGCGATGGCGAAACGCGGTTGCGCTACTACGTCGTCGCCGGGCTGTTCGGCGCGTTCACGGCTGCCAACGAGCTGCCTGCGTTGGCGTTCTTTGCGCTGCTTACTTTGGCTCTCTTCACTTGCGATCGCCGCGCCTGGCTGCAAGGTTTTCTGCCGGCAGGGCTGCTGGTGGTCGTGGCGTTCTTTGCGACCAACTATGCGGCTCATGGTTGTTTTACTCCTCCGTACATGCACAAAGGCACAGACGACCCAGAAGAAAACTGGTACATGTACGAGTACACGATCGAAGGCGTCACGCGCGAAAGCTACTGGCAGAACCGTCAGGGCATCGACGTCGGCGAGCCGTCGCAGGCAGTCTATGCGTTGCATTGCCTGGTGGGTCATCATGGCGTGTTTTCGTTGACTCCGATTTGGTTGCTGAGTGTGTTGGGAGTGTGCCTGTGGGGGCTCGGCGACAAGTCGCGGGAGCGTTGGTTGGCGGTGGGCGTGGCGCTGCTCTCGGTCGTGGTGCTCGCGTTTTACATTGGGCTCCGTCCGCAGGAGGATCGCAACTACGGCGGTATGACGTGCGGCTTGCGGTGGATGTTCTGGTTCGCACCGCTGTGGCTGCTGACGATGATCCCCGCCGCCGATCGCTTGGCACGCTCACGCAAGCTGCAAGCGATCGCGCTGCTGTTGCTCGCCGCGTCGGTCTTCTCGATGAGCTACCCCACATGGAACCCGTGGACGCATCCCTGGTTGTATGAGCTGCTAGAGTATCTCGGCGCTTAGCGCTCCGCACGGTGCCGCCTGTCGCGTTGGTTTCAGTCTCGTCCGATTGTGGGCAGCCACTAGTTTACAGAAGTGTCCCTCGGGCTAAATTGAAGGACGTTCTATCTGCGTTGAGCGTTGCCCTCCCGCACTAATTGGAGACCTCCTATATGGCTTACCCTGAACAAGACCTGAGCATCATTCTTGGGAAGCGAATCATCTATACCTACGAGAATGGCTGGCTCTACGAGTTGTACTTCCACAGTGAAACGCTTCTGCATTATCGCGTTCACAGCGGTCTGGTTGGTGGGCGTTGGGTGACAAATCGGGAGGTCACCATGAAGGCCCTCGGTGCTGGCATGGTGCGAGTGAACTGGGTAGAGCCGGTTGGCAACGTCGTTGCTCTGGTCATCAATCCCGACGACCGCTGGCTGCATGGATTCTTTCTGATGCCCCAATGGATCGTTGACAATCCGCAATTGACTGTGTGTCACGAGGATGAGCACGTCGACGAAATGCTGAAACTTCGTGAGCAGGGACCGACTTGGCCAATGCACTTCGCAGAGGACTCTTTCGCAACCATCAACGTGTTGGAAGACGTCGGTGCCGGACGCGACGACGTCATCACCTGCCCGCCCAGCGAGCTCCCCGATGAGTGGTATACTGAGCGCGGTGTGAAGAAATAGGGTCGGGTTGAACAGAGGGGCTTCGTAAGAATCGCCCGGTGCGACCGCTAGCTTGTCTGACACTGTGCTCGTGGTTTACCAAGTACTGGAAGAGATCATCTGACTCATAATCGTTGCGCTCGTAAAGACAATCTGGCGGAAAGGCTGCTGTATCTGGCGGAAAGAATGAGTTTGAAAACGCACATACAGAATGTTGTTCGTCGCTGGCACGCTCGGCGCACGCCTGAGGTGGCGCACTCCGAGTGACGTGGTTTGTCGCTGCAAATCTGCATCGACGTTCTCGTACGAAGTATGTTCGAGGCTTGCAATCGCGACAACTACCGATTTACCCGAGATCTGGGCAGCCGGTCATGTATCCGATGCAATTGATGACCGGTCCATTGATGGCTCAGCGGATTAAGCCGAACGCAATTTAGGTTGGCCTATGTTGCTCAGCGGGAAATCCGCTCTGCTAAATCGGACACGTCGGCAGAACTTAGAGCAGTTCCGGTATAAAGGTCAGTCACTTGGAACCCCTGGTCGGTAACCAGGTAGGAAATCACATTCTCAAGTTCGTTTTGAAACTGTGAGTCATCTATCGACTTAAACGGAATCGAAATTCCAAGAGCCCACACTTGCGGACCTATTTCCACTGGGAAGAACTCAATCAACTTAATGGTAGAGAATCTCTCATGCAGGAGTCGCAAGTTCTGAATGCCATCTTTCTCAGCTAGTAATTGGTAAGACATTGCTAATTGGTCAGAAAATCTACCTCAACCTGGATCCCATGGGCCGCTGCGTCTTGCACTATCGACTCTCGTGCGAATTGTAGATTCTTGTTACTTACTAATTGACCTCGGAGGTCGAATCTCACTCGTTGCGAGCTACCCTTCGGCAAGTGCCTGTGAAAGTGTAAAACCCTTGCACAGACGAATCTTATGACCCGATTTCTGTTCGCCTCACCGATGAAGTTCACATTGAGGACATGCAGTGCTTCCCTATTCGCATCGTCATAGAACTCAGGTGTTGCAGTTCCCCAATCAAGGTGCGGTTCTTCCATAGCGCTGGTCTTCTTCTCCGCGATAAGCAAATCTATAGGTCTGCTGCTTGAAAATTTGCGAGACTTCTCAGTCTGATTGTATACTAACTATCGTAGAACGGCAGTAGACGCCCACCCCAGTGTTAAAAGCCGAACGTACTAGACCGTTGGCAGTCCCAATGCGTCCCACGACTCTGGCAACGGCGCCTCGATATCCACCGGCTCACCCGTCATCGGGTGCGAAAAGCCTAGCTGGCGGGCGTGCAGGGCGATGCCGCGTTGGCGGATGTCTTCGTGTTGCTGGCCGAAGGGGAATTGGCTGCCGTATTGCGAGTCGCCCAGCAGCGGGTGGCCACGAGAGGCTGACTGGATGCGGATTTGGTGGGTGCGGCCGGTTTCTAGTTCGATTTCCAGCCAGCTTCCCAGTTCGCTCCTCGCCAGCACGCGGTAGTGCAACACGGCGTGTTTGCCTGCGGGGTGATCCTCGTCGACGACCTCGGCTTGGGCCATGCCGTGGCGCTTGTGCAGGTAGTCGCGCCAGGTGCCCTCGTCGGGCGTGACTTGGCCCTCGACGAATGCCCAGTACGTCTTGCTGACGGTGCGGTCGGAGAACTGGATGCTCAGCTTCCGCGCTGCGCGGACGTGACGAGCGAACACGATCGCGCCGGTTACCGGTCGATCGATGCGATGGGCGACGCCCAGGTAGATGTTGTCGTCGGGCCGCTTGCCTTCACGCTCGCGGTAGAAGTTCTTGACCCAAATCTCCAAACTATCAATCCCTCGCGGCGCCTGCGTCAATAACCCAGCAGGCTTGTTGACTACCAGGCAGGGTCCGTCGTCGTAGAGAACTTGGAGCATTGGGCGATGGGCTGTGGGCTGTGGGCTGTGGGTTAACGACTAACAACTAACTAACGACTATCCCTACCCATACCGATTCATCACCCGGTCGAGCAGCCAGGGGGCGATTCTGGTGAGCAACACCAGCAGGCGCCCTCGCCAGTTGGGGTAGATTTCGAAACGGCGACGCTGGATGCCGCGCACGATTTGAGCAGCAACATCCTCGGGCGGCAAACCTCGATGTTGGTTCCAGGGCATCTGTTCGCCTTTGGCGATCAGGTGTTCAAAAAAATCGGTGTCGGTGGTGCCGGGGCTGACGATCATCAGCGCGATGTCGTCGCGGGCGAGTTCGGGGCGGATCGATTCGCTCCAACCACGCAGCGCGAACTTGCTGCTGCAGTACTCGCTGTTGTAGGGTACGCCGCGATGGCCAAGGATGGAACCGACGTTGACGAGTAAGGAATCTTCGCCGTCGCGCAACAGCGGAATCGCTCCGCGCACAAGTTCGGCGGCCGCGAAGAAGTTGACCTCCATGATCTTGCGGAGGACTTCGGCAGTGCTGTTTTCGAACCGGCCATGCGCGCTGATGCCGGCGTTGTTGATCAGTAGGTCGAGGGCGCCCCACTGGTCGCGAATGCGCTGCAGCGCGTCGGTTCTGAGCACGTCATCGGTGACATCCCCGACGATGGGCAGGACTTCGCTGGCTCCCAGACGAGTCAGTTCGTCGGCGAGTTCTTGCAGCTGTGTTTCTCGGCGCGCGATTAAAGCGATCTTCGTGCCGAAGGGGGCAAGTTGGAGCGCTAGCTCGCGGCCGATACCGCCAGAGGCACCCGTCAGCAGGACGCGACGATCGTTGAGTGAGCGGCGCCCCATGGGATGCTTAGGCTACTTCCTCGATTTTGTCATCGGGTGGTGTTTCGGTAGCAGGCACACCCAGGTGAATGCCGTCGGCGGGCTCGTACGCGCGGATGTGGACATCGTCGGACTCGCGCAAGGGGCCAAGGTGCCGTTGGGCGATGCGGCAGTGGACGATGGTGCGATCTTCGGAGTAGGTTTTGCTGAGCACTTCGCCGTACTTGGCCAGATAAGCGAGCAGTCGTCCGTTGCTGACCGACATGTCGATTTCCACGTCGAGGAAGTCGCGACTCATTGCCCGACTCACGCGTTGGGCGAACTGAGACAGTCCGTTGCCAGTCTTGGCGCTGATCTCCACGGCATTGGGATACCGATTGCGCAGGGCTTCCAACTGCACGGGATCGTCGACGGCATCGACTTTGTTGAGCACGAGCAGGATGTCTTTTTCCTCGATGCCCAATTCGTGCAACACTTCGTACACCGCGACGATCTGATCGAGTGCGCCGGGGTTACTGGCGTCGGCCACGTGCAGCAACAAGTCGGCCTGGCGGGCTTCTTCCAAGGTGGCTTTGAAGCTGGCGATCAAACTGTGCGGAAGGTCGCGAATGAACCCAACGGTGTCGCTTAGCAGCACGGGTCCCCAGCCGGGCAGATGCCAGCGACGCGTGCGCGTGTCGAGCGTGGCGAAGAGCTTGTCTTCGGCCAGCACGGTCGCCTCGGTGAGGGCATTCATCAGCGTGCTCTTGCCGGCGTTGGTGTAGCCTACCAGCGAGACGGTCATGCGATCGCTGCGTGCGGCTACTTCGCGCTCTTTGCGTTTCTCGATTTCTTTGAGGTCGCGACGCAGGTCGCTGATTCTCTTCTCCACCAACCGACGGTCGGTCTCCAGCTGCTTTTCACCCGGACCACGCATGCCCACGCCCATCTTAAGACGCGACAGGTGAGTCCACATGCGCTTCAGACGCGGGAGTGAGTATTCAAGCTGCGCCAGCTCAACGGCCAGACGTGCCTCGTGGGTCTGGGCGCGCGTCGAGAAGATGTCGAGGATCACCTCGGTGCGGTCGAGGACCTTGACGCCGAGGGTCTGTTCGAGATTGCGGATCTGCGCTGGAGACAGGTCGTTGTCGAACACGACGATATCGGCCTCGACGGCACTGACCAGCTGTTGGAGCTGCTCGACTTTGCCCTGGCCGATGTAGGTGGTCTTGTCAGGTGCCTGACGGTTCTGCGTCATCTTGCCGACGATTTCCGCGCCGGCGGTTTCGACCAGTCCAGCCAATTCGTCCAGTGGCTCGCCGTGAAAAGAGTGCGCTGGCAAATGAACTCCGACCAAGATGGCCGACTCGCTTTCCATACCGCGCTTACGGTCCGTCGGGTTTCTATCGACAGGGTTCACCAGTTAGTTCAGACTCCGAGGTTTAGTAAGGACTGGGGCCGGTGCTAAAGCAGGCACCGAAATGCCGCACGACCAATTATAGCAGGACGAAGTGACGCAGCGAAAGCGTGCGCCGCATGCAGCGGCGAATCTTACCACGCGACAGCGAAAAACACGAAGATCAAGCACCAAGCGACTCAAACACTTGGTCCTCGACGGTCATTTCGAGCTGTTCGTCGCTGGACTCACCGGTGACGTCGTCACTTGCGGACCCATCGCGGTAGTCGCTGCGGCTGGATAGCGCCGCGAACAGACGATCGCGAACGACGACGTTTTCCGCAGCGGACTCTGCTTCGACCACCTCGTCAGTCGACGATGTGCTGAGCGTAATCGTCTCGGGCAGTAGTCCGGTGGGCAACTCGTCTGAGGTGAAGACAGTCGCGTCTTGGGAAGGTTCGCCTTCAGCTTGCAAAGCTGCGGCCAACGGTCCGCTCGAGCTTCCGCCGGCGAATGAGGCTGCCAGTGATAGCCCCGCTCCGTAGTTGGATTGCCAAATGCCATAGTCGGTGCCATCAACGTTGCCGTCACCATTCGCATCGCCATCGGACTTCATCGCGTTTGGCGTACCATAGCCACGCTGCCATGCCAAGAAGTCCTGGCCATCGATGTCGCCGTCGCCGTCGAAGTCCGCCGCGTCTGCCCCGACGAAGGCCGATTCGACAGCCCCGACATCGATGCGACCGGCCAACACACGTGGGAAGCCGACTCCGCGCTGATCAAACATCGGGACCGAACCCGCACCAGCGGTGTCGGAGGGATTCCCCGCATTGACGGCCGCACTGGCTTCCATCAGAGCATGGGTGAACGTGTCACCTCCGTTGAACGTCAGCGGACCCAGCAAGGGATCCGTGACACCGGTCTGATCGCCGACGTTATTGAAAGCATTCAGGCCTAGCGGCAAGCCAGTACCGATAACGTTGTAGCCGAGCGAGACGAAGGAGTTCTGCACGGCACCTTGAACTGCATCGACGTCCGAGTCGGGATTAGCGGGATCGTCCGACGCAAAGTTCCCAGCGATGATCGTGGAGTAGACCGTCGTCGTGGTCGATGCGCTCGTGCCAAGCGAACCAACGCCACCCGCCTTGCCGAAGAACGGCACAGTGTTGTTGGTCACCGTGCTATGACGCAGTTGCGTAAGCCCGCCCGCATTGTAGACACCGCCGCCGGCCGTCGACGAGCTGTTACCCGAGACGGTCGAATTGACGATGGAGGTGATCTCGGAGCTGCCCAGGTTCGTGTCGCTATAGATGCCGCCACCCTTGGAGTGCAGTCCAGAGGCCGTGTTGCCAGAAACCGTAGAGTCGACGACCGTGACCTCGCCGCCAAGGTTGAAGATACCGCCGCCGTGTGCGCTATTTCCGCTGGTGGAGTTGCGATCGACCGTGGAATCCTGAACGAGCAGTTCGCCGCCATTAGTAACCGCAATGCCACCACCCGTCGAGACGAGTCCCGTGGTCGTGTTGAGCGATATGTTGGAACGGTTCAGCACCGCGGAACCACCGTTGATATAGATACCGGCACCTTCGGATTGCGTGCCCGTCGTGCCATTCAAACTGACGAAGCTGTCCGTCAGGGTGAGTGTACTGTTGAGCGAATGGATGCCAGCCCCTTCAGAGTTGGAGCCAGTCATCGAGTTGCCAGTAATATACGACGTGTTGATGTTCAGCGTGCTGTTGTTGCCAAAGATACCGGCACCATCGGCCTCGCCGCTGGGTGCGAGATTACTCGACACAGTGGTATAGGTCATGTCGAGCGTGCCGCCACGGATGTAGACCCCACCGCCGGAACCTTGCGTCTGCGTCGTCGAGTTTCCGGTGATCACTGAGTTGAGGATGGTCGCATCCGCGTCGCGTATGTAGATGGCACCTCCATCGGCATCCACCCCGTCGGTGGTGTTCGCTGTCAGTATGGCACCTTCCATGTGAAGACTGCCATAGCGCTGGTAGAACGCACCGCCATTGTTGCCGGCACCAAAGGTCGAGTTGCCGGTAAACGTGACGTCCGTTAGGGTCAGATCCTCGTGGCTCAACAGTGCCGCACCCTGCTGGGTTGTGTTGACGCTGCCGACAAAGGTCAGTCCCGAGATGCTCACTTGCAGATCGTTCGTATGATCGCCGTCATCAATGGTGAAGAAGCGCGACCTCTCGAACGGATCACCGATGGGCACAAAGACATCCGCATCGGTGAACGCGAGCGTCCCATCGAGGGTGAGCAGGTTTCTGCCCAACCCCATGATCGTGACGGAATCGGTAATGCGAATGTCCGTCGGTGTGCCAGGCTGCAGGGTGGCTCCGTTCTTGGGTTGCTGAAAGATCGTCTGTCCGGACAGGGAAGGAGAAAACATAATCACATCCGGGAACGGATTCGCATTGGCGAGGTCGACGGCTTCACGCAATGACAGATTCCCCGTGGAGATGACGCCATCGTCTTCATCCAATAGACTGTCGACGATGAAGGTTGTGCCTTGTAGTTCGTAGGCTCCGATATCGATGCGGTCTTTCGTGTCTTGCAGTCCATCAAACACGCGCGTGAAGGGTTCGCCGCGCTGATCGTACAACGGCACATTGCCGACTCCCGCCACGGCAGTGGACTCACCCGCGTCAATAGCCGGACTACCGGCCTCGAGTCGGTGAACGGGTGCGAAGCCACCCTCATATACCAACGGTGAGAGCAGCGGATCGACGCCCGGCAAGTCGCCTGGCTGGGTGAACACCGCCAGGGCATTGCCGCTACCGACCAGATTGAAACCCAAAGACTGCACATTGGCAGGCGGATTTTGTAGCATCTGAATATCGGTACCGTTGTTCGCCGAGACGATAGACGAGTTGAGCTGTGTGAAAGTATTGGGTTTGTTGACGTTTGCGATTCCAGCGCCGATGGTCGCGACGTTGTCGGAAATGGTCGAGAACTCGATGAGCAGGTTCCCATCATCGTTGAGAATTCCCCCACCACGGCTGGCCAGGTTGCCCGAGATGGTGGAGTTTCTCACGGTCGCCCTACTCAGATTGGTCTCCGTTCCCTCGAGTACCTTAAGACCGCCACCCTCGAAGCCTACGAAGTTGTCGAAGATGGCGCTATTGGCGACGATCAATTCACCGTCGGTAGTTGTGACCCCAGCGCCGCCGAAGCTGGAGGCGTTCTCTTTGATACTGACGCGATTAAGGACTAGATCCTCGCGATTGAAGACAGCGCCGCCTTCGCCAACCACATCACCGCCCAGCAACGTCAGGCCACTAATGGTTACCTGTCGGCTAAAATCGTCGATGAAATCGTCGACCAAGAAGATCCGCGTACCGTCTGCGTTGTTAACCGTGGGCGTGAAATCGTTGCCCGACGCGTCGATTTCCAACTCGAAGCCGATGGGACCTGCGATGTTGACCGAGCTACGCACGTTAAATGCTGATCGTGCATCGAAGCCTGAAGTTAGCTTTAGCAAAATCGTTGGTGCTGGGGAACTTGTGGGGTCTTCTAGCGTCAGCAAATTCGACGTGAAATTAATGGTGTCGAATTCCGGATTCAATTCCGAGAACAGCAGCGCTTCCCGTAGGGCGAAGTCCCCTCGAGCCGTATAGGTGGGATTGATCCCAGCCCCGTCCTGCTCATACGCGGCCGAGTATTGTCCATCGGACTCATCGAACAACGTGTCCACGGTGAAGATGCCATTTTGCACCTCGACAGCGCCAATATCGATCGCAGAGAACGCGACCCGAGTGAAGTGAATGCCCCGCTGCTCAATCCCAGTGCTGGAGAACGATGGATCTCCCCCATCGATCAATGGACTCGGGGTGGCGGAATTCGGATAGAACACTCGCGTCGGACCACCATAGAAGCCTAATGGGAGCAACAGAGGATCGGTCGCGAAGGTGTTGGTACCCTCATCGTATTCGAGGATATAGGCGACTGGGGTCTCGCCGTCACCGGCGGGCTCATCCGCCAGGTCTCCCCAGGTATCGGCGATGGATTGGAATTGGGAAAAGTAAGCCACAAACGGCTCGAACGGTCCCGGATCACCCACTACGGGCATGCCGTTATTGGGCTGAACAGGATCAACCATGTCATTAGCAACGTTGGTAAACCAGGGATTCCACGGCGGATCCCGGTACGGACCAAAGGGCTCGTCAGGATCTGTTACCCACTCGAATGCTGGACCATTGAGTGCGCCAATCCAAGGGCCAATGTATTGCTCGCTCGGAGTGACCGTCTCGCCCTCTTCCTCGCCTTCGCCTTCGAGCATGACGTCTTCCGGCTGGTATGCGGTCCACAGGTTTGGATCCTGCAGCAAATTATCAAACACAAATGTGTTCTCTGGCTGCAGAGCTGGCGTGGCGAGATGACTTCCTTGCCAAACCGGCGGTGGCGGCATGTCCGCCGTGCGGCGAGTCTGGCCAAAGCTGGCATAGAGATTGGCCAACGTCCAGGTGATCCCTCCCTCGTCGTCACCAGTTCTGGTGGAGATTGCTTGATAGAAGTGGTTGTTCCCTGGATTGTTTTCATCAGCCGGGTCCCACAGAACCGTTTCGCCGATTTGGCCGATGAAGTTGTAGCCGAGTACGGGGAGATCTCGAATCCCAGGGCCGTCGATCAGCAGCGTGGGTGCCAAGAGCACGATTTCTTCGTCTTGCACGACGCGGCGGAGTGCGAAGACGTCATCTGCGGCGGGGCCGGTCGTGTTTCCGAACAGCACGTTGTGACTCAGCGCGGTCGGAATCGGCGGGGGCAGTTCGCCGGTTCCATCACCAAGATCTACCCCGTTCGTGGCCACTCCGCCGCCTCCAGAGTCGGAGGTATTGCCGGTGAAGGTGCTGGACGAGATTTCGGCTCGCCCGCCGCGGTTGTAGATCGCACCACCGTAGCCCGGCCGCGGGTCGGTCGTGCCGGCGGTAAAGGTTTCGTTTTGCGTGAAGGTCGAGTTCTCCACGGTCAGGAACGGGCGTTCCTCGTCACTGTCGGTGCCCAAGAGGATCGCACCGCCACCACCGCCTGAGGAGTTCCCGACAAACAGACTACGGGATGAGGTAACGGTCCCGATGGGACTAAAGACGGCACCGCCACCCCAGGAGGCGCTGTTGTTGACGACCTCTGTCTCGATCAGAGTCAGGTTCTCGCGATTGAGGATCGCTCCACCACGATTGGCATCAGAATCCGCGGTCCCGGTGAGATTGCCACCGGTTAACGTGACCCCACCAATTGTGACTTCAAACAGTTCATCATCGGGACCGATGTTGGTTTCGAAAATGCGATAGTTGGATCCACCAACACTAATTGTCAGCGTCTGCGCGCCTGGGCCAAGAATTTGGACCGGCTCAGTAATCGTGAGTTGACGCCCGTTCTCATGATCATCGAGGACAATCGTACCGGGAATTGTTACACGTGTGTCGGGATCGGTGAACAGGAAGTCGGCAAATACAATCTGGTCGAGTTCATCATCAGCGTTGGCCAATTCGATTGCCTGGCGCAATGAACCAGTCACCACTTGATCGTCTTCATCAAGGTCGCCGAAGTTGTTGACGACAAACACCGCCAACATCCGTCGGTCTTCCAACTCCTCGACGCGCAGGTCGCGACGCAGGCCAGCGTCTTTGCGCCGCGGGGCCTTGGTCAGTGGACGATGGGGTCTTCGTGCCTTGGAGGCAGAACGCTCTTTCCCAAACCAGTTTCCTGCAAGCATTTGCAGTGTTCCTTAATCAGTATAGACAGCTACCAGAGCCGATGCCCAACGAGGATCGGGCAAGCCCTATTTATTGTAATTGGTACAGCAAAATCGTGCAAAAAAGCCTCTTCGGACCTCCGCCACGCACGAATTTTAAGTTGTAAACGGGTACAGCTAACGCACTAAAGCGAGAGAGCCGTCCAACGGCCTTAGGCAAGCAGTCCCAAGAGTCGCCCTGGTTGTTCCTCGCCAATTCTCTCAAAAGCCCTGTCCAGGGACTCTTGTTGTTCCGATTCCGAGCGGTCGTCGTCGACGACGTCACTCTGTGGGGATGTATCAGCTCGTGTCGCTAGATTACTCGCTGATGTCGTTCCCCGCGACATGAGCGCATCGTTATGTCGGTGGACCTCCGGGTCTTCGCCAGTTTGGTCGCTAGATGCTGCTTGATCACGCGAGAAATAATTCTGCGCTGCAGCAGATAGCACACCCAGTTGTGGAGACGACCCGTCGATGGTCTGCCGATACTCGGCTCGCCTCGCTACCGGAGCGGGTCTATCCGGCGCCGCTGAGGTTTCAGCCGTCTGTGGGGCGGTTACGGCCGCAGGCATTTGCTCTCCGTACTGATCCATCCAATTGTTTAGGTCCTCGCCGTCGACGACGCCGTCGCTGTTGGAATCACCATCTGCCAGTGTCGCGTCGGGTGTGCCAAATCCACGCTGCCAAATAAGAAAATCGGTGCCGTCGACGTCGTTATCGCTGTCGAAGTCAGCGTCGGGTTCCAACGGTGGCAATTCGAAGGAGCCAATATCCAATCGGGCTTCGCCATCGTTGTCGCCGTCTGCGATGCGAGGAAAGCCTTCACCGCGTTGATCGAACTCGGTCACGACGACATCAGAATCGGTCGCATCAGCAAGTGGCAAGACCGTGTTGGGGTCGCCCGAGTCGATGGCTGGGCTTCCTGACAGCAACTCATGCGTTTGGGTCTTGCCGCCGTTATTGGCCAGCGGTCCCAGTTGCGGGTCGAGAATCTCGGTCAAGTCGTTGTTGTCGAAGTTCAGCAACGCATCGCCGTTGCCGATCAAGTTGTAGCCCAGGGACTCGAACGAATTGAACGCGACGTTGCGAGACCGTTGCACGTCGAAGCCGGTATCATCGTTGGGGTCCAGCGGGTTGTTCTCGTTAATCACGTTGCCGGAAATGATCGAGGAGTAGACCAAAGTCTTCGTAGCCGCATCACCAAACGAAACGACGCCGCTGCCATGATCGGCTTGGTTGAGCGTGATCGTCGAGTGGCGAATCTCGAGTTGGCCATCGAAGTTCATGATGCCACCGCCCTCATCTCCCGCGACATTGGAGGAAACGGTGGAATTGATGATTACGCCCGTGATCGGATTCGGGTCAGGATCAGGGTTGGGTTCAGCGGGAAGATTCGTGTCGTTCCACAGTCCGCCGCCGTCATCGGTCGCTTCGTTGTTGGCGATGGTGCTGCTGTCGATCAGCAACGTGCCGCCGGTCGCGCCCGCTTTGTGATAGACACCGCCGCCTCGACCCACGGCGTAGTTTCCAATGACCGACACCTGTCGCAAGATCAGATTCTCCAGCGAATGGATCGCGCCGCCGTGTCCAGTAACGTCCCCGCCGGTGAGGGTGAGGCCAAGCAGTTCGATGTTGGCGTAGGTGTTCGCGTCGCCGTCGTCGATGCGAAGCACGCGGATTCCACCACCGTTGTTAACGGCTGGAGCCGCGTCGGCGGCGGCACCGGTGATCGTCAATCCAGCCGTCAGTGCCGAGGCGTCGATTGTCAGCGCGTCGGAAATCAACAGCTCTCCGTGGCTTGCGCTCAGTTCGATGGTGCCACCGTTTAGTGATGGTGCAAAATTGATCAGGTTCGAGCCGAGCTGCATATTGGCGAACTCGATTGCTTCTCGGAGGGTAACCTCGTCGGGGGTTAAGTCGATTCCGAACCCGTCGAGGTCGCTCTTGTCGAGCAACGAATTGACAGTCAGTATTTGCTCAAAGCCGCCAGACTCTATCGCGCCGATGTCAATCACGCCTTCAAAAATGCGTTCGAAGCCGAAGCCGCGCTGGTCGTTCTCTGGCGCCACAGGGATGTCGGGGTTACCTGCGTTGAGCAAGAATGCTCCATCTTCGGTGGGCACGCGAGTTAATGTCGGTCCTCCGTTGTCCGCCAACTCTTCCAAAGCTTTCGCCCACTGAGCGGGCGAGATGAGCCCGCCATTGTCCGCGATAATATTGGGATCTTGCTGGGTGAGATTTGCACCGTTTGCGTTCTCGATCGCGTTGTAGCGGGCGAGAATGACGGGATTGGCGAACAGGTTGATGTTATCGAGGTTCGGCGCGCCCGCGACGTCAGTGTTATTCGCAACAATACTATGCTCCAGCGAGAGCACACCATCCTGGAAGTAGATGCCGCCGCCGCTCCCGTTAGAGCTGTTATTCACCACTGTCGAGTGCAGTACACGGAATAACGTGGGGTTGTCGTCGATGTTATGAATCGCCCCGCCGTTGCCATCCGCAGTATTCCCCGAGATTGTGCTGGAGACCACGATAAGTTCCGTACCCTGTCCCTCCGCGGAAATCGCACCCCCTTTGTCCCCCGATTCGTTGTCGTAGAGTGTGCTGCTGTCAACGTAAACTCCGCCCGATGTGTGAATCGCTCCCCCGTCGTCCGCAGCTAGGTTATTGTCGGCGGTGCTCGACATCATCCATACATATTGCTCCGAGTAGATCGCACCTCCTTGGCCGCCGGATTCATTATCGTGGAGTGTACTACTATCAAGGTAAACTCCGTCCAAGGCGTGAATGGCACCGCCCTCGTCTTCAGCTCGGTTGTTCTCTGCGGTGCTCGACAGCAGCGCTACGAACAGCGTTGAGTAGATCGCACCCCCCGCCCTGCGCGAGTAGTTGTCATAGATGTTAACGTGATCGAGTATGAGGTCTTCGGTCGTCGAGATGGCCCCGCCGGCAGTGTTAGAGTCACCGCCTGTGATGCTCAGTCCGCCGATGATCACGGTCGCGATCGTATCGGGGATCTCGCCGTCGGGATCCGAGTTGTCGATTACAAAGATCTTCATCCCGTCCCCATCCGCCTCCGAGGGGTCGGGGGCGACGATGGTAAGCAGGTCAGCATCCTGTCCTAGCGTCAGACCCGGGCCCCTAATGTCGATACCGTTGGTGATTTCCAACGGGCCCAAGGTCTCATCGAGTGTGATCGTATAAGCTTGTTCAAAGTCGGGGAACAGGTCTCGGTCAAAGGTCACCTCGCTACCGTCGCTTGAGAAGTTCGCCAGTTTGATCGCTTCGCGTAACGTGAGCACACCGGGAGTCGTGTCGACCAACTCGTCCATCATGGTCTCGGGGTTGACCATGATCTCCGTGTCGTCACCGTCCTCCAGCGTGTTTACTTCGTACGCTGGAAGCGGAAAAACGCCGCCTCCTTCTTCGCTTGCACCATAAAGCGCTTGGATGCCTGCAATATCATCGTCCAGCAGGAAACCAGTACCAGGACCCGAAAACCGGCCACCATAGAACGGATTCATGATGGCATCTTCGGTGAACTCATGGCCGAGCCCCAACGCATGGCCAAGCTCGTGCGTCATGACTTCAATAACATCGAAGCCGGGGTCACTCGGATTGATATTCCACGTATCGCCGTTGTCAAAAAAAACATCACCGCCAACGCCGTCTGGATTCGGGAAAAACGCAAACGCCAGCGTACTTGAGGGCCCATCGATAAACTGATGCCCAATCCTAATCGTTGGGTGATCGGCAGCTGGGTAGCCTTCAGTGGGCAAGTCATCCGGACCGGGACCAGAGTCGACTTCCTCGATAAAGAACAGCGGTGCCACGGAAGCCCACAAACCGAATGCCTCTTCCGTTGCCGCACGGAGTTCTTCGACGGTGAGGCCGCCAGGCAGATTTCCATCAAGGAAGTTGGTGTAACTGTAGGTGATTTGGATGCCCGGCAAGTCTGGGTCTTCGTCGTCCCAAGGTGTCCTCGCATCGAACTCTTCCGGCACAAGGTCACCGTTCGCGGCGACATACTCTTCTTCACTGGCAAACATTGCCTCCGGGATCGCGACGGGAGCATTTGCATCCATCAGCGACAGTTTGTCAGCTGCCATACTGCTACTAGTGCAGAGCTCGCCACTGTTGACCGAAAGCAGTTCTCTTGGCTCCAGTGACTCAACAACCGGACGCCGCCGCCGGCGCGGACTCTTCGTCTGCTCTGCCCGCAGACGACGAAGTTGCCGACGCTGGTGAGATAGAAACCAATCGAAGCGCTGCTGACGAGCCATGCGTGTTCCCTTGTTCCGTTACACTCCCCGGCGCACGTCCCGAACAGACTAAGATTAGCGGGAGTAACGAATAAACCGGATAGGTTAGCTGTAAGCTTCGAGTATAAACGGGCATTTCAGGGGATGCAAACATTGCGTGCAACTGGAAAACGCACGGATTACAGGCACAGGAGGAGCCCAATCCTGGTCCACGGCAGCGCCGAGCCAGTAGTTCACCGGGCCAGATTGCCCGGGTAGAGAGAAGGGTGTTTCGCTAACGATGTGCACGGTAATCGGCCCGTGCGCAACGCGAAATTTGCAGTTCACCGAGAACGGGTGCCTGGTCCTGACTCAGCCGTATACATCCCGCACCCCTGGGACGGGATAGTTGAGAGACACCAGTTGTCCCGGCCCAATTCCTACCTCGAGGCTGGTGAATACCCAACTGCAACTCGCCAATTGGCCCGAGGTCGCCGTCACGCGCCGGCGGCGATCGAGTGGTTCTACCAGACGTATTCAAAGCCGCCGTTGAAGCCGTGGTAGAGAGCATGCCCCTGGGTCCCTGCGACGGGTGCCACGAGATCTGTCGGATAGTTGTCGCCGACAGTTGCAATGCTACTAAGGTACATCACCTTGTACCCACCGCGAAGCGAAATGCTCGGCAAGATGTCTGCGACGATGGTCGCGCCACCCTCGCCGACGAAGGCCACCTGATCGCCCGCAACAGCCACGTCATAGCCAGGGTCCGATGTTGTCGTTAGAGCGCTACGGAACTTGAAGCTATTGTTGTACACACCTGCTTTAACTTCGCTACCAATTCGCAACCCTTGCCGTAGGCCGATCCAGCCGTCGCCACCAAACTGGAAACCGACAAGGTCATTCTCGCCTTGGAGCAAGAGACTTGCAGTCGCGGGGCCTGTGTTGGTTGAATCTGCCAAGAAGGCGAAATCCTCGGTCATGCGAACGTAGCGTGCCCCAGCCAACAGCGTGCCCGAAACTCGCGGGTTCGTACCCACCCAATACCGGCGGTAGCTAAGTTCCGCACTTTGTAGTTCGGACTCGTAGGCAAACGTATGGTTATTCGCCGCATCGAAACCGTTGATGACCAATCCACCACCAGCCGTTCCAAACTCAGAGAATGACGTGTAAAGTGAATTGGGAAGGCCATTCACGTCGACCGCGTTCACGGTTTCGGTGAAGCCAAAATCGTAGATTCCCATGTACGTTGCTTCGAATACCGACAACGCGCCAATGTCTAGGCGGGCAGCGATTTGAAAGCCAGCTTCGTAGTCGTCGGAAGCACCGTCTAGATCTACATGCGAGGGAGCTCCGGCCGGAGGACCGCCTAGATTCGAGGACACGACACCGATGTCGTTGAACAACTCGGTCGATTGCATGAACACCACGTCAGCCGAGATGTCGAAGTAATGCGGTCCGACTTGGTCTTGGCCGTAGCCACCGAAATCGACGGCCATCGGATCTCCATAGCCACCGCCAAATCCGCCCATGCCAGGCGGGCAGGACTCTTCGTATTGGGTTTGCACAACAATTGGGTTGCCCTGCACGTCGACAAACTCGCCGCCACTGACGGCAGCTGGTCCCCCCGCCAAAGGTGACGCAGGAAACGCAGGAATCTGCTGGGCTTGATGGAACTGCTGCCCGCCCATGCTGGCGAAGTTGGGTGCCTGATAGTCCTGCGTTTGGGCATCGGCACGCGACATCGTCAGCCACAAGCTAGCCAGTAGTGCGACGGTCACTCGACAAGCTGTCGGTAAACTGCGGTTCATCCCTGATTCCCCCCTCGAACGGCTGCGGTCCCGGTCTCTCTGCAATGGGTCCGTATTAGTCTGATACTTGCTTGGATCGCGCGAAATAGGAGTTCGTCTCGCCAGTGAGAAGCAAACACTTCATGCACGCAAAACTTTCCGTGTGGTTTGGATATCGGATCGTCAGGAGTGGAATAATCAGCGTTTCCGTCACAGGCGGTAAAATTCCTCAAAACTTTCTGGGGTTCTCTTCCCGTTCTACCCAGATCTCCAGATTTCGAGGCTTTCGCCCGTAAGTCGATAGGAATCAATGGTTTAAGCTCAGCTTCGAGGCCAAGATGCTCATCCGAGGAACTGCAACCAGCAGGCGAAGTGCGGGTTTTGCCGTGGGATTGGTCGCTGTGGACCGACGTAGCTTGTGACGAATGGGCAGTCAAATAGGCCTATTCGTGGGGCGGGGAATCAGAGCAGTTGACTTGATCACTAGAAGTTTGACGCTTCTGAGGCCTGAAACTACTATGAAGGTTGAACTTTTGACGGCGCTAGCTTCCCGTTGCTGACGGCGATTCCCGATGTGGTCTCCCACGAGCCTGAGAAATGGGTAGCTCCGATCAGCATGCACTTCGTGCATCGTCATCGATCGGACGGCTTGGAGAGAGTTCGGGCATGATGCAAAGCTCCCCCACAGGAACAAGAAACTCGTAAGCTTGGCCAGCGCTAGCGGCTGGTACAGAGGGCTTGCCCTTTAGGCGACTCTTGGAACAGGTTTGCGCCCCATCCCTCGCGCTGGTTGCTGCCGCGCGGGGAAGAGGAATGCCGAGAAGTTAGGCACAACCAGAGAGGTAATACGAAGTGAGCAACCGCAAGCATTCTCGTTTATCCCGATCCCAGCGTCGCCGCCGACCTTTTGGAGTAAGTCGGCGCCGCAAGCAGCTTCAACTCGGTTTCGAGACCCTGGAAGACCGCCGCGTCATGTCGGCGGATTCGCCGCTAGAGTATGGGCCATATCTGCTCGCGCCCGATGCGTCGCGACCGAGCACGTTCACGAGCTACTCTAGCGCTACGCCGGAAGGCCAACAGTACATCCTGCTGCAAGAACTGCAATGGTACGACAGCGTTAATGGTGGTTCGGGTACAGGACTCGCCACTCACGCACTTCCCGATGACTTATATTTTGAAGATCAATGGCACTTGCTTAATGTTGGGCAAGAGGCCGGCATCACCAATGAGAACATCCAGGATATCTTCGGTGTCCCTGGTGAAGACATCAACGTGGTTCCTGCCTGGGAAGCTGGTTATACCGGCGCTGGAGTCCTCGTTGCGGTAATTGACTCGGGAACGGAGTTCACGCACCCCGATCTCGCCGGCAATATCGACCCGTTCTTTCAATACGATGCCATCGATAACGATTCGGATGCTAGCCCCCAACTTATCGACATCCCGCTCCTATTCGAAGAGAATCCGTTAATCGTAAACGCCCACGGCACGGCCGTCGCAGGCTTGATCGGTGCCGAGGCAAACGACATCGGTGGCATCGGCGTCGCCCCCGGGGTGCAGTTGGTGCCTATTCGCTTAATCGACGATGGGGCGACATTGCTCTCAACCGTCGAAGCGTTCCGCTTCGGCGATGGTACGATCGACATCACCAACAACAGTTGGGGCCCGGATAATCCGCTTGGCTCGCGAACCCTGAATGCACCAACGATATTTGAGCTTATTGAGCTGCGCGACAGTGCTGTACTGGGCCGCGATGGGCTTGGAACCATTCACGTCTTCAGTGCAGGTAATGGCGCTGATGATACGTTAGACCCCATCACGGGCGCCAGGAATGGGCTTGGGAGTTCAAACTACAATGGCTGGGTCAATTCACGCTACACAATTGGGGTCACGGGGGTCGATCACGACGGCCACTACAACAACCTAGACGGCACCGTCACTGCCTATCCCGAAACTGGAACGTCGGTGCTGGTGGCCGCACCAACGGGTTCGTTCACTCAACCTGTCGGCGATGACCCTGCCAATGGTAGCGGTTTGCTGACCACCGATACCACAAACGATACTGGCTTTAATCGGGTGGACCCTCAAGATCCGTTCGACTTCCCAGACTTCGATTCGTTTGAAGACGAGGCCTACACTTCGCGCTTCAACGGTACCTCGGCAGCGGCACCTCTCGTGAGCGGCGTGATTGCGCTGATGCTGGAAGCCAACCCGAATCTTAGCATGCGAGATGTGCAAGAGATTTTGGTTCGCTCTTCCCGGCAAAACGCTGAGTTCGATCGACAGCAAAATGGATTCGACAAGGCCACCGGTAGAAGCTACCAATCGACCTGGATTATCAACCAGGTCCCGCTGTTTCACGATCCGGATGTGTACGATCCGCTGATTCCAAATATCGTTCAATTCTATGCTCCCATCCTTGATCCGACCGACTTTGACGTAAGTGCCCCGGGGTTGAATACGCATTTCACTCCCACACCGCAGGTCCTCACCAATGGGGCGGGATACACGATTAGCCAGGGCCGCGGTACCAATAGAGACCAAACCGGCTACGCGCACGGTGTGGTTGATGCAGAACTTGCTGTGTCGCTAGCGGAGCAATGGACCCTTAAGGGCGAAACCTTGCCCGCAGAACTCAGCTTTACGACGACGTCTGACACTCCGATTCCGACCTTTGGAGTCAATACCTCGATTCCGGGAGCGTTTGTGGTGGACCCGGGTGGAGATGGCCTGATTATTCCGGGCAGCCTGGGAGCCGCGGGCGACTGGCAGGGCTACTATCAGGAATATTACGCCGACGATCCAGATTTTTCTCAGTTCGACGCGCCCATTACTCGTGGCTCCCCCTTGGAACTGACCGTACCGGAAATCGAAGGCCAGGACATCGTCATCGAGCATGTTGAGGTGCGATTAGATATCAGCGGCGGCACCGCTGATGCGTTGGACAACCTGCGCGTAGTGTTGGTCTCGCCAAGCGGAACGCATTCGGAGTTGAACCATTACTTCGTCGATCCAAGTTTCGCCGTCATTGACGAGCATCAATCTGGAGGTTTTTTCGATTCCGTTATCAATCCTGAGACAGGGGAGTTTGTTTCTAGGCTGCAACCCAACGGGTTGAACGGTGTTGCGGATGAGGAGGAAGACCGTCTTGATCCGACACCTCCAGCTGCTGGCGACCTGGTATTTACCTTCAGTTCCAACCGTGCCTGGGGAGAGCGGTCGGGGGATGCGATACTTTTCGACCCGACCACCAATGAGCCCTTCAATACACTACCAGGAGGCGGCGGGAACATTTTTGCCGAAGATGGGTTTATTAGCGACGTCGATGTCCTCACGCAGGGCTGGCAGCTGCACTTTGAGAATTACGGCACGACCGACCTTAACCTCGATAGCGTCGAGTTCGTCTGGCACGGACGACCGGTCTCTGCGAGCACCCAACGAGTGCAAGGTTTGATCGGTATTGATGACAACCGGGACGATCTATTCAATTACAGCCGGGTCAACACGGTCGTCGACAACATTGATTTTGGCCTTTTCTATGTTGATGACCCCACCGTTGATCGATTGGGCGAAGTGATTAACTTCGTCGATACGAA
Source organism: Bythopirellula sp. (assembly GCA_965228965.1). GTDB lineage: Bacteria > Planctomycetota > Planctomycetia > Pirellulales > Lacipirellulaceae > Bythopirellula. The sequence goes on along the minus strand of OZ245849.1, from coordinate 338,145 downwards.
TCATGAGTCGATGGCGGCTGATATCACCGTGTTGGCGTTCCGTGATGTGAATGCCAACGGAGAGATTGATGCCACGGATCAATTGGTCGATCAATTCGTAACCGGGGCCGATGGCAATTACTACTTCGATTTGGTGCCGGACAACTACATCATCGCTATTGATGACGATTCGTTGGGCACTCTCACCCCGCTGGATGATTCACTTACCCCCGGTGGATTCTTGCTTGACTATCAGGCCCAGTGGGCAATCAACACGGACTACTTCCAGGTTTGGGATTACGACTCAAATCTAGACGTTGCGATCGATCCCCTTACCGAAGCACCGATACCGTTCCTCGATGGAAGCAATAATCCCATCACATACGACGTGAGCAACATCAATTTCTTGCTCGATCCAGGACCGCCGCCCGCGCCAGAGGTCGTGTTCAACGGCCAAGTCATCGCTGACCTCAATGGCGACGGTGTGTTCAACGGCGTGGATACCGCTGCTCCAGGCATCTTGGTGTTTGGCGATGTGAATCGCAACAATCTGTTCGATGCAGGCGAAGTGTTCACTTCCACTGATTTGGATGGCAATTACTCCTTAACCGTGCCGACGACTGAAACAACCAGCTTGCAAGTAGGCGTCCTCGCTCCTGTTGACTGGGTGTTCTCAAGTCCGGCAGACGGATTGCTCGAATTCATCGGCGTAGGTCCTGGCGAAATTCAGAACAACGTCGATTTTGCACTGATCCCGCCGGCGAGTGGACCGGGTACGCCCGGGTCGGCTCAACCTGGGTCGATTTTGGGTTTTGTCTTCAACGACGACAATGAAGACGGGGTACGCCAGGTGTCTGAGGCGGGAGTTCCGAACATTGAAGTCTATATCGACAACAACAATAGCGGTGCGAACGACGCGGGCGACACGGTCGTCACGACCAACTCCAATGGTGCGTACATCTTCACTGAAGTGCCGGTCGGAACTCATAATCTGCGGATCGACTTTTCGGATTTCGCGACCTTCCAGCAGACGTTCCCGATATTCAACGGACCCAACGTCGTTACGATCACTGGTGAGAACACAGTCAGCGGCGTGCAGTTTGGCATCGACAATACCGCAGTCCTCGACTTCGGCGATCTGCCAGAGCAATACGGAACGCTGTTCAATCCCGCTGTGCACAATAACCTCACCGGCGGTGCTAGGCACACCAAGGGCATCTTCTACTTGGGGAACAGTGTGGATTCCGAATTGAATGGAATACCCACGGCTGATGCACTAGGTGACGACAACACGGGATTGATGGACGAGGATGGGATTTTCATTGACCCGCTCGTCGCGGGACAGGACGGTAGTCTGGAAGCGATTGCCAGCGTCAACGGTGGCTGGCTGCAAGGTTGGATGGACTTCAACGGAGACGGTGATTTTGATGACGTGATCGGCGGCGTTTCAGAAAGAATTTTCGCGGACAAGTTGCTCATCGCCGGATCAAACTTCCTCACCTTCGACGTGCCCGATGTGATCGACGCAGACACGGTGTATGCGAGATTCCGATTTGGCGAAGTCGGCTTAGGACTATTGGGACTGGGACTCGTTGGCGAAGTTGAGGATTACGTGGTCGAGAAGGCCGCACCCGCACCGCTGATGCACGGCCCCGACTTCAACCAAGACGGTGACGTCGACGGTTCAGACTTCCTCGCCTTGCAGCAAGGGCTCGGTATTCAGACCAATGCACTACCCGGCAACGGTGACGCAAACAATGACGGTGCCGTCAGTATGGAAGACCTGCAGATATGGATGCAAGGTTTCGGCGGGGGCACCGTCGCGCTAGCCGCTGTTCAGTCGTCCGACGATGAGTCGGACGAATCGTCGACGCCTCCGCTGGCGGCCGCGATTAGCTCCGAGCTGGATTCAGAGAATTCGACGTTTGCGGCCTCTGACTCTGATAGTGAGGTGCTTTCCACGCAGACCACGTACGGAGTGCGGGTGATCCAGCCTTACTTCCCAGAAGAGTTGCCGTCCTCGGTGGTTGACAGCAGTGAAGCGACTTACGAATTCACCGCCCGTGAGTTGGCATCGATTGCTGGTCGCGTCGCGGCCAGAAGTGGCTACCGCGCGCCCAGCAGTGAACCGAACGCCAATGAGCAAGTGGTCGCTGAAACCGTGGTCGAGGGCGCCGGCGAGTCTTCCCAAGTGCTCGACGCGGCGTTTGCGAGCCGTCAGCAGCGAATTGAGCAACTTGGCAGCGATACCCAGGCTGACGAACACGAGGCAATCGCGGCAGCCCTGGGCGAGGAAGTCGACTGGATCTTCGGCTAGCCCAGTGGACTGTTTGACATCTGGAACAAAACGAGCCGCACCCTGCAACGCGAGGGTGCGGCTCAGTTTTCGTTGATTCTCTGATTCTATCGTCCGTCGCCGCTGGCAGCGGCAGTCAGCTAGAGGACCTTGATGTTCTCCGCACACGGACCTTTTGGTCCCTGTCCTTCGTCATACTCCACGCGCTGCCCCTCCCTCAGGCTATCGAAGTTTGCTTCCACCAAGGCAGAGTGATGGAAAAAGATATCGCCTCTTTCTCCCTCGATAAATCCATAGCCCTTGTCTGTCAATTTCTTGATCGCACCTTCCGGCATTTTGCCAATCTCCATAACGAATTTTTAATCTTTTTGGCAGCACGCCAAAGCGTGGCCGCCCGTCTACGGGGCTACTGATGTCCACTCGCGTAACGCGGCTTGCTGCAACGCGCCCTGCGAGGCTCTCAAAAGTAGCCATCTTACAATGTTGGAGGGAAGCAAAATGCCAGGCATTCGCAACAGAAAGCACGGGTGAGACTCAACTGCACGTAAAAATTGCCGAACAGCCGGGTACTCTAATCGCGAGTTGGAACTCACATCTTCTTCACCACCTAGACTCAGCGTAGCGAAATTCCAACCTCGGTCAACTAAATCAGGGCCAAAATCGCCTGAATGCAGTCAATTCGCCGAGTCAACCGAATTACCTAGAGTCGACAATTCGTGATTGAGGTCTCTAGGACGGCTGTCGCTCCTAGCGATTCGAGTTGCTCCATAATCTCGATAACTTCGCCCCGTTTCACCATTGCCCGCACACTGTGCCAGTTCTCATCTTCCAACTTGCTGACCGTTGGAGAATTAAACCCAGGCGTGATCTGCTCCGCTTCCGCGAGTTTTTCGCTGGGAACGTTGTACTCCAGCAGCGAGTAGGCGCGGGCGATAACGACGCCCTCCACGCGCCGCACGATACGGTCGGCCAGGGCCGTATGCGGAGTCTTGGGATTTTGCACGATGATGGTTTCGTAGCTGCCGATGTCATCGAGCACCGTCAACCGGTTGGCGGCCAGTGTACTGCCAGTTTCTACAAGATCGACGATCGCGTCAGCGATGCCCAGGGCGATCATCACTTCCACGGAACCGGTCAGCTCGACGATGTGGGCGGTGGCTCCGAACTTGTTGAGGTACTGCTGGGTCACGTGTGGAAAACTGGTCGCAATCCGTTTGCCATCGAGGTCGGCAGGTTGGTTAATTGCGCCGCCCTCTGGCACACAGACGGCCAGGCGGCAGTTGCCCACCCCGAGGTCGAGTCGGTGAATAAGCTCCACGCCGCTTTCTGACACGAGGTCGCCGCCGGTAATTCCTAGATCAATCGCGCCCTCGCCGCACAATACGGGAATGTCGTCGGTGCGGAGAAACGTGATATCGATCGGCATTTCCTTCACGCGCGCGAACAGGCTTCGGTCCTGTCGGCGAAAGCGAAGTCCGGCTTCTTTCAGCAATTGCGTCGACAAATCCGCTAAGCGGCCCTTGCTGGGCACACCGATGCGCAGATTTTCCGAGTTCGTGGGAGGGGACATATTCCTTGAGCGGGGCTTGAGAAAAGTTCTTGCTATTTTTGTTTTCGTGCGGCCTTCTCTTCCAGACCAGAGACACCGAAGCGGCGCGCTAGTTCGGCTTCGACTTCGCCGAGTCGCACGCCACGGGCTGCCAACAACACCAACGTGTGGTACAGCAAGTCCCCGGCCTCGTAGATCGTGTGCTGTCGACCTTCCTCGGCCGATTCGCCGGCGGCCTCAACAAGCTCGCCTGCTTCTTCGAGAACCTTGCTGCCAATCTTGGGTACTCCGCCGGCGAGTAGCTTGGCGGTGTACGACTTTTCGTCTGGATTGGCTTGACGGGAACGAATTGTCTCCTCCAGCTGATCGAGTGGTCGAAGGGGGGCGTTGGTCATCGTTCTCTCGAGGTTATGCGCCTTCCCATCGATCAGCGGCTCCATCACAATAATGTGGCGCGGAAGTTAATCACGTAGTTTAAGCGGCGGTTGAATTAGAAGCAATCGGCCGCTTCTTGCCGCGTCTAGGTATCCACGGTCAACGACGACAGACAGTAAATCATCGTGAATAGACCGTCGCCTGCTCTCGACTGCTGGTTTCTCACTGGTGCAACTGCTGTCGGCAAGACTGAAACGGCCTTAGTGCTAGCCCAGCGTCTGAATGCCGAGATCATCTCGCTCGATTCGATGACGATCTACCGCGGCATGGACATCGGCACGGCGAAACCTTCCGCCCAGCAGCAAGCTCTCGTACCGCATCACCTCATCGACATTGTCGAGCCGGACGAAGAGTATAGCATCGATTGTTATCTGCAGGCGGCTCATCAAAAGATTGGCCAAATCAAGGACCGAGGCGGCGAGGTCTTGTTCGTCGGAGGGACTCCCCTGTATTTGAAAGCGCTGCTCCGCGGACTTGAGTCGGGTCCCCCAGCCAATTGGGAGTTGCGCGAAGAGATCGAGGCGGAGGTTGCTGAGATCGGCAATCAGGCGCTCTACGAGCGACTCGAACGGCTCGATCCGGTAGCCGCTTCCCAGATTCATCCCAACGACACGCGGCGATTGATTCGCGCCGTGGAAGTGTTTCGTTCTACCGGTCAACCGATCAGCCACCATCAACTCCATTTTGAGCAAGAGAACGATCCGCAGGATTGTCGCGTATTCGTATTGCAACGACCGCGCGACGAGCAGTACGAGCGGATTAACCGGCGGGTGGATGCGATGTTCGAAGAGGGACTCGTCGAGGAAGTCGAGCGATTGACTTCCGGCGGCAAGCAACTCGGTCGCACGGCGAGTCAGGCGGTCGGCTATCGCGAGGTTATTGACTACTTGCAGGACGGTGCGCGCGACGTCATGACTACGAAGATCAAGACCCGAACCCGCCGGTTCGCCAAACGACAAGGCACCTGGTTTCGCAGTCTCTCAGAGTGCCGCTTCGTCCCAATTTCTGGCGAGGTCGAGGCGAACCGGCTGGCGGAGGACATCATCGCACAAGTCACCTAGTGCCTATCCCGTAACCAATCAAGGTTCCCCAGGGCCGTCCGAATTGTAGAGCCTTTTGGACGGACGGCCCTGGGGGACCGTCCTACGTTTTGGGGTAGGTTCTTAGCAGTCGCGGCGAATGACGAATTGAGCGATCTGCTCTAGCGTTGTCTTCGCGGGTGAGGGTCGCAGACCATCAAGCTGCTGCACTGCTTGAGCGACATGACTTTCCGCAACGTCACGGGCGTGTTGCATTGCATCACTTTCATCCAGCCATCGCAGCAACTCCGATCGACTTTCACGATCCGTACTCTCAATCAGGCCCCGTAGCGTCAGTCGCTGTTGTGGGTTGAGCTGATCGCGCAAATGAATCAGCGGCAACGTCATCTTCTGATTCGAGAGATCCGTCCCCAGTGACTTGCCTGTGATTTGTTCGTCACCTTCCAAATCGAGCAAGTCGTCGGCAATCTGGAACGCAATACCCAGATGTCTGCCGTAGGATTCCAACGCCTTGCCGAGTCGATCCGAGGACCCCGCGTAGTGGCCGCCCAACAAACAGCAGCAAGCGCACAGTTCGGCGGTCTTGGCGCCGATGATATCAAAGTAAGTGTCGAGGCTGAGCTCAAAGTCACCGCTGGCCGCAGTCTGTTTTAGTTCGCCTTCGCAGACGACATTGGTTGCTCGCCCGATGGTTCGGCAGCCGAAGGTCGTCTCCAGAGTGCTTGCCAAATAGAATGCGTGTGTGAACAGGTAGTCGCCCAACAGCACACTCGTTTGATTGTCCCAACGAGCATTGACGGTGGCCTTGTGTCGGCGGATGTCCGCCTCGTCGAGCACGTCGTCATGGACCAGCGTCGCGGTATGGATCATTTCTACTACGGCTGCCAAGACTCGATGTGCGTCGTTTAGCTCTCCCACAGCTTGTCCGGACAACAGCAGCAATGCGGGACGAAGTCGTTTGCCTCCAATCCGAAAGGAGTGCTGAGCCAGCTCGTCGATGAAAGCGTCTTCGTGCCGTAGTTCTTTTCGCAATAACTGCGATACTGCTGCTAGATCAACTGCAATCGGTGCAAACAACTCAGCGAGCAGGTTGGGTGCGTGACCGTTCGTCGCGGATGGCATGGATTTGGCGAGGCTCATTCCGATCCTTTGTGCTGTTTGTCTGCTTGGCGACGGAACGTTCCGCTCTTGCCGCCGGTCTTTTCTTCAAGCTGAATCTGCTCGATGGTCATGCCGCGATCGACCGCTTTGCACATGTCGTAAATTGTCAGGGCCGCGACGCTCACAGCGGTCAGGGCCTCCATCTCTACGCCAGTCTTGGCTGTGACCTGAACCGTTGCTTCAATTGCAACGGCATCTTCTCCTTCAGGCGTCAAATCGAGGTGTACTGAATCTAGTGACAAAGGATGACAAAGCGGAATAAGCTCTGCGGTGCGTTTTGCCGCCATAATTCCCGCCAACCGCGCGACTTCCAACACGTCTCCTTTATCGTGTCCACGTTGCGATATCAATTGCAGCGTGCTTGGTTGCATGCGGACCATTCCGCGAGCCCTGGCCAGCCGATCGGTGACGGCTTTGGAGCCAACGTCGACCATGCGACTGGCACCCTGCTCGTCGAAATGGCTCAAACCTGCCATTGCATTGTGGATTCTGGAGTAGACCGAGGAAAACCGGACATTGTAGGGAGTTAACCGCTGAAGTCGAGCCGGATTGGAGGCCGGCAAAGAGAGTCCGAGGATGTGGAGTCCAACGAACTTACTCTGGCGTAGAAACCGCAGAAAGTAGGACACCATTAACTTGATGCGAATCCAGTCTGACGACGCATCAAGACCACAGATAGAGCAACGTGCCTGCCAGCACCGCGAGGAGACCAAGACCTCGCCACGATATCCACTGCTCACCGTCAGCAGCGAGGCGATCGGTCGTTAGTGCGGGGGAGTCGCTTGGCCGATGAGGGGTCAACTCGTTGAGTACCATCTTGGCTCTCGGCAAGTCGCGATGTCTTACGAGTACCTGCACCTCGCCCGGCGCCTCTGCACGAAAGCCAGCGGTATAGCCGCCCGAAGTTGTGGCGTCGATGTCTCGAGCCGCCAGGGCACTGACGATCATTGCCGCCTCGAGATCGTTGGGGACCGACACCAATGTCTCGGGAGTGTTTTCGTGTTCATGCATCGGGATGAATTACGGCAGAGTTTACAGGCCGACTATTGGAATTCTAGGCATTCCGCCAGGATGGGCAAACTGTACCGCCGCGATGCCCCGCAAGAGCGCCGCCGGAGGTTGGCATGCGCGTCGTCGCGAAGCTGTTGGATTCAGCCGCCGCTTGGTAGAATGTAGTGACTTCTGATCTGCACTTCCTCGTTCCGTCAGTTCCATGTCCGCACAGGAATCTTCACAGAAAACTGATGGAAGGACCACATCAGCTGCGCAGGGAACAGCACCCAACAGGAAGCATGCGTTTCGCAATCAGCGGGTGCATCGCGCCTCGAAGACGATGTCGCGTCTTGCTACGGGCCGAGGTCGACGGGAGTTTCGCGAGCAATCGCCTAGCTGGGCCACCAGCCTGTTTTTGCACATGGCAGTGCTGCTTGCGTTGGCATATATGACCTTGCCGCTCGCCAGTCCGCCCGAACTCTCGCTGCAGGCAGCAGCGCTCACCGACGATCGCTTCGAGATCGAAGAAGAACTACTTGACGTAGATCTCGAGATGAAGCAGGACACGCTTGAAGAAACGATCGACGAACAACTCGACTTTCAACCGCAAATTGAAGTTGCCGCCGAGGACTTCGAGTTGCAGGAAGTGACGCCCCTAGAGATGATCACCGAAGCGGTCGACTTCGGGGTGAGCCTGAGTGAACTTGGTGAACTCACCAGCACCGCAGGAATGACGACTTCCGGGCTCGCGGGACGAACCGGCGCCACGAAGGCTGAGCTACTGCGGATGGGCGGCGGCACGAGATCGAGCGAGAAAGCCGTGCTCGCCGGGCTGGATTGGTTGGCTCGCCATCAGTACCCCGACGGCAGCTGGAACTTCGATCACACCCAAAGCGAGTGCAATGGCCAATGTGCGGACCCCGCGTCGCGGTACTTCAGAGCACGCGCCGCCGCGACTGGGCTGGCGCTGCTTTGTTACCTCGGTGCCGGACACACTCAAGAAGAAGGTGGCTATCAACGGGTAGTGTTGCGCGGTATCTACGCCCTCGGCAACATGTTCAAGCTCGACAAGAACGGAGCGTCGTTTTGGGATCCCGAAGGGCGGATGTACTCACACGGCATCGCGACCATGGCGATCTGCGAAGCGTACGCCCTCACCGGTGATCCCGCGCTACGTGAACCAGCGCAGGCGGCGATTAACTACACGTGCTACGCACAAGATCCTCGAGGTGGCGGTTGGCGTTACGCGCCCCGTCAGGCCGGAGATACTTCCGTCGTCGGTTGGCAAATTGGGGCGCTCAAGAGCGGTTATCTTTCGAACTTGAGCGTGCCGCCGCAAGTTGTGCAGCGAGCGGCGGGCTTCCTCGATGCGATGAACAGCCGTGATGGCTCGCGGTACTTCTATGACAAGAATCGCGGTGATGGGCATGCAGCGTGCACAGCCATCGGCGCTTTATGTCGGATGTACATGGGAGCGAACAAGGATTATCCCGGGGTCCAAAACGCTGTAGGCTACCTGTCGCAGCGCGGCCCGTCCAAGGGTGACGTCTATTACAACTACTACGCGGCACAGGCGCTTTTTCATTACACGGGCGGCAAAGGGCCGATGTGGAAGCAGTGGAACGACAAGATGCGCGACCAGTTAGTCAACACCCAAGCAACCGAAGGGCATGAACTGGGCAGTTGGGCTCCGATTGGTGCAGGGCACGCTGCGCATGCGGGACGGCTGTTCACCACTGCGATGAGCGTGATGACTTTGGAAGTCTACTATCGCATGATGCCGATCTATCGTGAGGCGGCGGTGGAAGGAAACTTCGACACGGCGGCCAACGACACAGCTGAGAACTAAGCAGGGAACGATTTGTGGCAGAGTTTCGCATCTTATCGCTCGATGGCGGTGGAATTCGTGGGGCATTCGGTGCCGCCTATTTGGGTTACATTGAAAAACAGCTCGGACATTCGGTCACCGAATACTTCGACCTGATCGCCGGGACTTCGACTGGCGCGATTACGGCCGCGTCTTTGGCCTCAGGAAGGCCCGCTGAAGTGGTGGTCGATTTCTACAACAAGCACGTCAGCAACATTTTTCACCCTCGTGAACCGCATCGACCGCGGGGCGTCGTGCGACTGGCATTCCCAGCGGCACGTCGCATCTTGCGACGACGCACGCAAGCGAACTTCGACGACTTTTTTCAATCTCGCTATTGTCCGTACGCGCTGGGGCACGCCTTCGAGGATGGCTTCGGCGATACGACACTAAGTCAACTTACGCACGGACCGCTGATTGTGCCATCGGTCAATCTCTCCAGTGGCTGCACGCACCTGTTTCGCACACCACATCTACCGGAGTACCAAGATCAGCAGGATTATCTGGTTCGCGATGTGCTACGCGCCGCGACCGCCGCTCCGACGTACTTCCCGCACAAAGTCATGCCCGACGGACAGGCCTACTGCGACGGCGGTGTGTGGGCGAACAACCCTGGCGTGCTGGCTGTTGCCGAAGCAATCAAGATCCGTACGCACTGCACGCGCGATGACTGCGTGCCGGCGTTCGACGTGTCGACCATTTCGCTGCTTTCGATTGGCACCGGCACGACGACCTATTCTCTGTCTCCGCCGGGCAGCGATGCGGGCATTCTGTTTTGGGCGCGTTACATCGCCGACGTGATGAGTTTTTCGCAGGCGCAAGGCACGGAAATACCGCTCGATTACTTGTTAGGCGAACGATATCACACCGTCAACTTCGATCTACCCGACGATAGTTGGACGCTCGATGGCATCCAGCACATGGATCGACTATTCGAGCTTGGCCGGGAGCACGCCGAAGCACAGCTCGATACGCTGGTGAAGAAGTTTTTTCATACGCGGCGGGCCGAAGTGAATGCCTAGGACGCCGCACACGAAGCGCGGAAGTCTACCGCCATTAGCTAGCGATACTGCGGATTGGGAAAATCGCTCCGACATCCGGCATCCCACTTAGAACGCTGATTTCCGTGTGCGGGAATCCCGCCGGCATCCTTGATCACACGCGCCAGGTGCATGAGGTTCCAGGTCATGAACGTCGTATTGCGGTTGGTGAAGTCGTTTTCCGGGCCACCCGATCCGGGGTCGAGGTACGAGGGTCCCGGGCCAGCTTCTCCCAGCCACGCCGCGTCTGCTTGCGGCGGGATCACATATCCCAGATGCTGCAGCGAGTAAAGAATGTTCATCGCGCAGTGCTTGGCGCCATCTTCATTGCCTGTGACCAGGCAGCCGCCGACGCGACCGTAGTAGGCGTACTGACCGTGCTCGTTGAGGAGGTGGCTGGTGGCGTAAAGCCGCTCGATTACCTGCGTGGCGATCGACGTCTTTTCGCCGAGCCAAATCGATGTGCCAATCACCAAGATATCGGCCGCCATCACGCGCTCAGAAATTGCCGGCCACTCATCGACGTCCCAGCCGTGCTCTGTCATGTCGGGCCAGACGCCTGTGGCGATCTGATGGTCAACCGGTCGGAGCTCGTCGACGGTGACGCCGTTTTTCTCCAAGATCGCTTTGGAGATGTCGATCAGTCCCTGGGTATGCGACAGCTCTGGCGATTTCTTCAGCGTGCAATTCAGGAAGAGGGCTTTGAGGTCAGAAAAATCCCAAGTGCTTTCCGAGCAGAGAGACTCTTGCAGATCGTTAAGGGCCATTGTTTGATTCCTTGCGTGAGGCGAGATTCAGCTGCAGTCGCATGCGCTGGCCATCTGACGCCAAGATGTGTCGGTAACTTACTTGCTTTCTGATGACCGAGCAATTCAAGTGCGAAGTATTTTGGGATACTTGGCCCACAAAAATGCTTTCACGGAAACAGGCGCAAAGCTAGAATGTGGCCGAGAACCGTTCATTGTTGAGCTGATTGGAGGGAAGAATAATGTCGAGAAGCTTACCGCTCTATATTTTGGCCACCGCCGTTGCCATCACGCTGTCAGCCGACGCATCGGCGCAGCTATTCTATTCTCACACCTCCGGTTCCCCCGATGGTGATGGCTTCATTTGGGACGAGAGTCCACAGGGTGGGCTCAACAATCTTTCGGATGGCAACCAATTCGATACGCCCGATGGGGTTTCCTACAACAACTTCACGGGCAACGACACGTTCTTCGACGACAACTATCAAGCGGCCGGCAATGCGCCCAATATCAACGGCGATGCCTGGTGGGGTAACCCCATCGACAACGATGCATTTCCACAGGCCAATATTCATTTCTTTAATTCACCGTTCGGCGGTGCTCAGAGTTTGGATTTCGATTTCGCGTGGGCAATTGCCGGCGAGGACGCGCCGGACTTTCTTGAGTTAGAAATCTACGACTATGAGGGGGGCATCGAGGGGGAAGATCTCTTCACTTACGTCTACGTTGAGCTAGATCAGGTCTGGAACGCCGGCGGTACTTTTGGCGGTTTCGATGGCCGGTCGGGCACGGTTTTTCTTGACATCTTTGACTTGACGGATGAAAACACTGGAGAACCGTTCACGGAGATCGAAGACGTGCTGATCACCGTGGCGGACGTCGCAAACGAGGGGGGGACCGGCGAATTTGCGATCGACAACGTTTCGATTGATGGTGGAGTTGGCGGCGGTTCTGAAGTTATCTTCACTGGCAACGGTGGGTCGATCATCTTCGAAAATGGCACGACGCTCACCAGCAATTACCTTCGCAAGGCCGGCACCGCCACGTTCTCGACCATTGAAGTTACCAATGTCGGCACAGAAAATACGACATTCTCGACGACGTTTGACAGCATCAATGGGCTTACGCCCGGCACGCCCGACAGTGGGAAGTTCGTCGCGGCCAGCTCCAATGCGTTCACCAACAGCCCAATTGGCTCGGTCGATCAAAACAGTCCGTCGGGGCACTACTCGTTGGACGTCAATCTGTTCAACGACACCAACCCGAGTGATCCCATTAACTTCCTGACCGCTCGCATTGGCTTGCACGATGCACCCTCACTCGGCGGCGCGCAGAATGTCGACGTCAGTGCGGGAGAACAAGTCACACTCTCCAACGCGGCAGCGCCGGCAGGTGGCTTGCGCGCTGGCGTCGAGATCACTTCCACCCTGTTTTCCGGCGGCTTCGCGGTCCTCGACGGTGTCACCGCCGGTGCCCAGGTCTTGCCCGATGAATCGATTAGTTCGACCAATATCACCTTCGACCGCTACGGCAAGCTCAACGGCACCTACAATGGGACGATCACCGTCAACATGGAGATGAAGTCGCAGCTGGGCTTTTTCCTCAGCGACGCCGAGACACTCGACCGCGTGTACAACCTTAGCTTCGACCTGGATACCACGAACATCGATACGGTGAACTTTGCGGCTAGTGAGGAATTCGGACCGCGCAAGATCGGCGTCAACAACGCCACGATGGCGGCCACAATCCTTGATGGGACATCCAGCGCCGCTCAAACGGTCGTGATGACACCCGGCGGCAACCCCGAGTTTGGTGAGCTTGATCCGAGTGCCGATCTCGCGGGCGATCCAGTTGATGTGTCCTTCAGTGCACCCGGTGATCTCTACGTGCTGCAATACACGTACGACGAAGGCAATCTGCCCGGTGGTTTGAACGAAACCGACATTCTGCCATTGGCCTACGAGACCGGGCAGCAGGATTGGATCAACGCGCTGGGCCTCAACAGCGATGGCGGAGCTGGCGAGACATTCTTCCTCGGTTCGTTCGCAGACTTCCTGCTGGGCACCGACGGTACGCTCGACCCGGCCGATCTCAGCGCCTACGGTGTCGACGTCGCCAACAACATGGCGTGGGTCGTGCTCGACTACGACTCACTGTTCGGTTTTGGTCGCTTTGCCGGCGCTCCGACCCCCGGAGACTTCAACAACGATGGCGAAGTCAATGGATTGGACTTTATGGCGTGGCAACGTAATCCCGCAATTGGCGATCTAGCCGACTGGCAAGCCAACTACGGTCAGCCGTTAGCTGGGGCAGAATCCGTGCCAGAGCCAAGCTCGGCCGTGTTGCTGGTACTTGGGGCTTTCATCTTCTACCGAGGGTCGATGCCGAGAAGGTAGATGGCGTCACCGGGAGCTCGCGCCGTATCATTACTCGCTACGACCCACTAACGCAAAAAACCTCGCCACCGACTTGCGATGGCGAGGTTTTCGTTGTGCGGGGAAGGGACGACCAGTCCGGGAGAGAACCGATCGTCGCGCAGTCGACTCGTTCGACCGCCCCTATCTTGCTATCATGATCCGCTGGCAGTGTGAGCCCCAACGGTTTGTGCCTTCAAAGCTGCGAGTCGCGGGTCTTGAGTCGCGAGCCAGTCAAGGCGAAGCCTTGCCAATTTCTCGCGACTCGCGACTCATAGCTCGCGACTATACCAATTCTTTCTTCGCACCGATCAGCGTTCTCAGACGTTCGGCCAGCAGGGCGCTGTCGAATGGCTTCTTGAACGTTTCGTTGATCGTCGAACGATCGAAGCTCGCGGTCGTGCCGTCGTCTGGCAGCAGAGCGATCAGGATCGTTTCGGCGAAGTCGCTGCTGCGACGCAGATTCTGGCAAATCTGCAACGCTTCGACCTGGCCGATCGAGAAGTCAACGATGATGCAGTCGGGGTGGAAGCTCTCGGCTTGGATGCCGGCTTCGAAGCCGCTGGCGGCCATCGACGTGCGGAAAGATTTTTCGGCGGGCAATTCACGCTTGAGGTTCTCAATCAGAACCTGATCTTGAGCAACGATCAGCACTTTGGCCATTGCTTCGTCTTCCAAGTCGCCCAGCGGCATGCCGTGCTCCTTGAGAAACTTGATCAAATACTCACGAGGGATGCGACGGTCCTGGGAACCAGGAATGCGATATCCCTTGAGGCGGCCCGAATCAAACCATTTGCTGACCGTTCGGGGAGCTACTTTGCAGATCTTAGCGACCTGACCAGTTGTAAAGACCTTCATCACGGGTACTCCAAATTTGTCTTCTGTTGACGCTCGTCAAGTTGCGAGTCGTGGGAGACTCGCATCCTGGGCGCCCCTTGCTTGCGCTCAGCCTGGCAGGATTCCCTGTTGCCAGTCGGGTCGTTGCGAGTCATGAGTTGCGAGTTTCGAGTCACGGGCATTTTGGAAGGCACCGCCTTCGCAAACTCGCGACTCACAACTCACAACTCGAAACTCACATGCTGTAGCGCACCTGGGTCGGGGCACTCCGTAATCGCATGGTGGTTAGGCTCAGGTCCTTCTGATCCGCTCCGTCATGTCTTCGGGCATCCTGGAAACCAAACGGGAAAACTCCCCAGGCTGGGTGGCCAGCACGCTCAATTCCGCGAGGACGCATAAAAAACTATCGGCGATGCTTGCACTGGAAGATTGGCGAAATTCGTTAGATTGGCAACTTTGGAATAAGGCCGACCAATCGTCACTTTCGCCACACCTCACAGGACGCATTGCTTAACACTTCGAGTCTCGAGTTGCGAGTTTTGAGTCGCGAAAATAGTGCGTAGGCTTAGCCCACGCGCATCCGCGGCTCACAACTCGCAGCTCGAAACTCACCCCAGAGCTTGTCGGAAAGGAAACTGCTCGCCGCTCGAAACTCGCGACGCGCAACTCCCAATATGGCAGGCTCCCCCCTTGGTCGGGACTTGTCCGCTAGCGTGGGTTGACCTGGGCAGCTGACGTCATCGATCAGTCGTCCTGGTCTGGCTGGCGGAAAGTTGCCCTTCCGATACATAGTGTCGATTCATCCGGGGGTGCGACTTTAGAAACTTTCGCCTGTCAGGCTGAGAAGTCGGGTTGTGCGGGCTGTAGCAGGGGGAGGGATGAGAGTTGAGGGGTGAGGATTCGTGGGAAGCAAGAGTGAGTCTGCTCACCACCACCAGAAGCCCTTCAATTTGCGATAGCCTTCGTAGGGAAGATCAACAAGCTTGGCGATTCGTTTAGCGGAGGTTTCCATGCCAGGGATGATCTGGTCGGTTTTGAATTGGCAAGTCGCGATCTTGAATCTTCGCCGCCCGCGATAAACGGAAATCGCATGTATGTATCCGTGCCGGTGGCCATCGGAGTCCTTTATTTCGCTAACGAATATCGCTAATCGATCATGATCTTGAATCGACCATTTCCAAGACAGCCAAGTGGGCTTTCCGAACATTTGCACTTGCTTAATTAACCTACGCTCTTTGGGAATGACAAGCTGCTTGGCGGAGAAAGCACCGCCCAGAAATCCGAAGCAACCAAAGACGGTAAACAACGGCCAGTACTGTGGTAGTTCACCACGTAGCCAGTAATAGGCAGCCATGCCGAAAAGGCAAGCGAAGGTAAAGCTGATACCGACGATCAGGCCACGAGTGATTTGCTGATGCTGCCAACCACCGGCCGTAAATATTTCTCTGATGTCATTTGGTAGTTTTCTAAACCTGAGCTCATATTCGCCATGCTCTTCAATTCCCATGAAGGCAACAAGCCCAATGGCAATTGGAATTGCACATGCCGAAATAACCACCCCCTCTTCTTTATCGAAGGCCATTGGGAGGCAGGCCATTGCCGCCGCAGCAGTGGCTTTCAGGAGAAAGGCAGTGTTAAATCTCGGCATCGGTTTGCGTGTTTGGCGGGACTCTAATGCAATGTTTGGATTCACTCAGTCACCTAGTTTAACCTACCTCATCTACCAGCAGTTCACCTACCCGGTCTGCAACGCACTCTAGCATCGCGATTTCGCCCAGACTACAATCATGGGCGGACCTAGTCCGCGAAGTCTTTTCTCTTTTCTATTCGCTGCTCTTCTAAGTTGATTGGAGGAGGTGTCATGCCAACGCAATGGTATTGTCGGTTGATGGGGACCGAGATGGGGCCCTTTACGTCTAAGCAATTGCTGGAAATGGCCAAGAGCCACAAGATCACGCCCGATGACTCGGTCAAGAAGGGGCCCGACGGCAGTTGGGTCGATGCGCATCGCGTGAAGGGTCTGTTTGAAGACCTTTCGGCCTCGACGATTATCATGGCCAGCCTCCCGCCCGATGTGCAACGAGAACTCGATCGCCGTCGCGAAGCGGCCGAGGCCGAAGAAGCCAAGGCAGAGCAGAAACCGAGCACCGTGACCTGGAACTACATCTCCGACGAAAGCAAGGTCGGCCCGCTGACGTTCAACGAGCTGGTCGTCCATTGCAAGCAGGGCAAGCTCAAGCCCCACAACCGCGTCTGGTCGTCGAAGTCGCCCAAATGGTGCGAAGCCAAGGATGTCGCAGGGTTGGAGTTTGAGTAGTTTGGCCTTGCGCTTATCCGCTGAAGTGTATCAAACTTGAGCATGTGAATGCGATTGCCAATCGCTTGGCCGATGAAACGCGGCAGGTTGGTGTCAATGCGCACGCAGCCTATACGCCGACGGCGTTAAACACCATAGCCCAGTATTGCGGCACCGCCGCTACTCTGGGTCCAAGCCTAGAACTCGCGAGGCACTTCGCCACCATCGCGAGTGGCCATGGAGCGCCATACGAGCAGATCAATCTCGTTGTTGATCGAATGCACCGAGCCGTCGACTAGCGTGACCTGCACCTGGCCGGGATGGAAGCTGCGCGAGGTGATCATCGCAAAGGTGGGACTACCGGCGCTGCCGTTCTTGCCCTCTTGCCAAGAATTGAAGTCTGCATCGACTAACTCGCCGTCCATGGTGTAGGGCACATTGGTATTGGGAGTCATCGTGGCGGTGAAACCCGTGTGATGCACACGCCCATCGGGCCATTCGGTGTGTCCCGTGCCCTTTTCCTGATCGCCAGATTGCACGGCGGCAACGGCATCGGCGATGGTGTTGGGAATCTCCGTCGAGGCTGGACCGCCGTTGCGTGTGTAAGGTGTCCACGCTTTGACTTCCGCGCACAATAGCGTGTTGCTGGTTCCGTCAGTAACGCGCGCGAGTGGCAGATTGCTGTTTGGATAGAATACGCCATCGCCGCCTTCCTGAGTCGTTGGATCAAATACGAACCAGGTGCCCAGGTTGAAGCCGTAGTTCGTCGGCCACAGCGTCGGACGGTTGTCTGAGAATGTGCGGGACTCCTCACTCTTGAAATCCGTCGGGCATTGGAAGATCGCAATCCGCACGTCATGAATCGCTTGCTGGTTGTCCCAACCAGCTTCGATATCGACCAGGTCTTTCAGATTGGACTGCTCCAGATGGTCGAGAATCCGTCCGTGCACCCCCCAAGAACCATTGTTGCTGGTGCTGGTAACACCCAAATCAACCAAGGCACTCGGAGGCAGATGCCGCCTTGCACTTTCGTAGTTCAGAATTCCGAGTCCCAATTGGCGTAGGTTATTTGCACATTGACTTCGCCGGGCCGCCTCGCGCGCCGCCTGCACGGCGGGAAGCAACAGGGCAATCAAAACCCCGATGATGGCAATGACTACCAACAGTTCCACGAGCGTAAACCCCAACCGTCGTTGCCTCTCACTGCTACCGTTCATGTGATCCTCATTGATTTTTCTGTGTGCCTTCTCTAACCATTCCGGCCGCGCCGCTTGGGCTCCCACGCCTGGAACAAGATTCCCGGTGGGCCGAACCAATTCAGCATTGCCCCGTGCCCACCCGATGGCCTGCTCCGTACAGCAATCTTCGTTCCGCGGATTGTTTTCACGTGCTGTTCGAGTCGCTACCCTGCATTTATAATTGATTTCTTCGACGGCACGACGTCGAAATTGGCCGGTGGCGCTCGATTCGACAGCTTGTGTCGAACAAACCGACACCACACAGCACGCAACAGAGCAGGAGAAGCGGTGCGGCTCCCCATTCGCTATCAGTTCATGCTTCCCCTGCTGGGAGTTGCCATCGCGAGCCTAGTGGCCATTGGCGTCATCGATGCTCGCCTGGCGACCCAACAGACGCGCACGCGCATCGAGCAGCAGCTGCGCGGCGTGGTCACGGTGCTGACCGAGAGCAACTATCCATTGACCAGTTCGGTGCTGAAGCAAATGGGCGGACTGGCGGACGCGGAGTTCGTCCTGACCGACGCACAGGGCCAAGTGTTGGCGTCGAGCGGCTCGCTCGATTTCCAAGGGCAACAACCAGACGAACTCACCGGCAAGACCGCCGAAGACGTTGCCTTGGGGCCGCCCATCGTGTTGAATTCCAAGTCGTACTTGCACTCTTCGATTTGGGTGCGGGGTCGGACGCAGCCGGCGGAACCGAGTGTGCTGCACATCTTGTTTTCGCAGGACGACTTCAACGCGGCCTGGCGAGCGGCGTTCTTGCCACCGTTCCTCGTCGGTATGGCTACGATCGCCGCCGTGGCTTTGGTGGTACATCTGGTGGCCGGTCGGGTTAGTCGGGTACTGGCGAAATTGGGCACCGAGGTGCAACGACTTTCACGAGGCGATTACTCTCAGCTGGAGCAACCGAGTTGGGACGATGAAACCAGGGACCTGGCAACTTCGATCAATCAGACAGCCAGCCAGCTGTCAGAATATGAGACCGAGCTACGACGCACCGAACGTCTGCAAACGGTTGCGATGCTGGGCGCGGGCCTCGCGCACGAAATGCGAAACGCCGTGACCGGATGTCGACTGGCGCTGGACTTGCACGCCGAGGAATATGCCGAGCTGCAGGAGGACGACAGTCTCGAGGTCGCGCGACGTCAGCTTGCGCTGATGGAGAATCGATTGCAACAACTGCTTCACCTCGGACGACGATCCGTCGGTCCGACCGAGAGCCACCTCGATCTTGCGGCGTTGGTGTCCGAGTCCGTCGCATTGATCCAACCCGCGGCGCAGCACGCAGGGATTCAATTGGATTGGTCTGCACCAGAGCGAGGTGTCACCGTGCAAGCCGACTCAGAACTGCTGAGTCAGGCGATCATGAACCTGCTGCTCAATGCCCTCGACGCTGCCGCTAAAGGGCGAACTCAGGGAGACCGCAGCGGCTTGGTGCAAGTCGAAGTGAACAGCGCGGGTGAAGAGTCAGAGCTGATCGTCGCGGACTCGGGCGATGGACTGGAGAGAGTTCGCGGCAGCGATGTATTCGAACCGTTCGTCACCGACAAGCCCGAGGGCGTCGGACTGGGGCTAGCCGTCGCGCGACGGGTGGTCGAGTCCTGCGGCGGGCAGATTGGGTGGAACCGTTCCGATGGCTTGACGAAGTTTCGCATCCGACTACCGCTGGCGACCGCAGGAGTGCATCATGGCTAGAATCTTGGTCATCGACGACGAGCAGGCGATCTGCTGGGGATTGGTCAAACTTGGCAAGAGCATGGGGCACGAAGTAACATCGGCCCCGTCGGCGGAAGAAGGACTTCGTGTCGCCGCTCAAATGCCGTTCGACCTGCTCGTGCTTGATGTGCGTTTGCCAGGCATCGACGGACTTACGGCCTTGGGTCAATTTCAGAAGCTGCTCGGTTCCGCCCCTGTCATTATCATGACCGCCTTTGGCGCGTTGGACATCGCCGTGAAGGCCGTTCGCGGGGGAGCCTTCGAGTATCTCGTCAAACCGTTTGATTTGGCGGAAGTGCGCGCCGCGATCGAGCGCGCCCTGCGCAGTGTGCACGAGGTCGCTGTCGCTCCCCCTCGCGACCAGAGTCATGGCGAGATGGTCGGCGAAACCCTCATCATGCAGGCGCTCTTCAAACGGATAGCCCTCGCCGCTCAGTCCGACGCGAACGTTCTGGTGACAGGTGAAAGCGGCGTCGGCAAAGAGCTGGCAGCACGCGCGATTCACGACTACGGCCCACGACCCCAGGCTCCGTTTGTCGCCGTGAATGTTGCGGCGCTGAACTCGTCGCTGGCCGAATCGGAACTGTTTGGCCACGCCGACGGCGCCTTTACGGGTGCCACAGGAGCACGACCGGGACTGCTGCAACAAGCCGACGGGGGTACGTTGTTCCTGGATGAGGTGGCGGACATCCCCTTGCCGCTCCAAGTAAAGCTACTGCGAGCCATCGAGCAGCAAGAAGTCTTGCCCGTCGGCGCCGATGAAGCCGTCAAGACATCGTTTCGAGTGGTGGCAGCAACGCATCGCAACCTCAAGCAGAACGTGAAGTCGGGTACCTTCCGCCACGACTTGTTCTACCGCATCTGCGCCTTCGAAATCGAGATCCCCGCGCTGCGTCAGCGCAGCGCGGACATCCCACTGTTGGCGGCTCATTTCGCATCGCAGCTTGGCGATGGCTCACTTTCATTGGCGGAGAGCACCCTGGCTGACATGAAGCGGCGTCACTGGTACGGAAATGTGCGCGAGTTGCGCAACGCGGTGGAGCATGCCAGTGTGGTGGCTCGTAGTGGAATCATCCTGCCAGAGCACCTGCCGGACGAGCAGTCGAACTGGCGGTCGGGCGAAACGAATTTCCCCGACGATGGGTCCAGTCTGTCGAGAGCGTCCAGCGACCGCGCCAACGAACTGCTCGACGATCCCGCCGCCGACGGCATGATTTATGAAACGCTGCTAAAAGAGGCGGAAGCACCGTTACTGAGCAGCGCCATGGAGCGTTTCGACAACGAATGCGCCCCGGCTGCACGTGCCCTGGGTCTGCATCGCACGACGCTGAAAAAGAAGCTCAAGCAACACAACATTGCCGACGGCGACTAGGCGAAGTGCGTGGTGTCCATATGACGCACAACCGTGCCATCCGCCGCGACGCTTGAGTTTTCCTGTTTGCCTCGTCTATACGGCTCTTGGATCTCGTTTGGCAGCATCGATTCGCTGTATCAAGTCCTCCACTACCGGATGCCTTGAAAAAGGCCAATACCTCGACGTTGGGATGAAGGAAATCTCGATCCCAAGTGCCGTTGGGCGGCGAAATCTCAGTGTCACCAGCGAAGGATTTGAAAACTGGGAATAGTTGACGTTGATGACTTCATCAAGAGGGATAACAGTAGTGATGCTTCTTCGCTTTATGACAAGCGTATCATCGTCATCGAAGACCGCATCAGCGATGGGCATGATGAGCTTCACATAAGTCACTGAGAAGATCGCTATTATTGCGAGCCCGACAGATACACCGAAAACAATGTGGCTACTTGGGGCGCCTTCCTTGAGTTTGCTCCCGATAGCGAGGCATTCGACGAGAAGTGTCCAACCAACAACAAAACACGGCGTGACACGCTTGAGCATGAACGTCGAGTTGCTGATTTGTTTCATCGAAGCTTCGGAGCGAAAGAACAGCAATGCTACGGTGACTGGTGCCAGTAGCCCTGCCAGTGACATGGTCAAAAACTATTGTTCAATACGGACGGCACTGGCCAAGCACGAGGCGCTCACAAAGGACCAACGACCGTTCCACCTGCTCCACGCCGGAGATTCGGTCATCAAGCCAAATCCGTTGAGCCGTTGAAAGTCAATCGTCAGCCGCAGGCGGTAGCGCGTCGACTTCACGACCTTGTGCGCTATTGCGCTCGCCGAATTTGATACTGTATTTCTCAGGCTTTACTTTAGTGAGCACAACGCCGAGCCACAAACTCTGATCCTGGGGGAGCTTGGGATCAGCAAAAATGGCCTCACAGTGCTTCAGTACCAACGGATGCTCGCGACAATTGCTTTCGAGCGACCACTGGGCCGCCTGGAATGTAATATCAAGGTAGGCTTCCTTTTTGGCTTGTTCCGTCTTCTCGGAAGTCTTGTATCGCTCAAGTGCTCCGGTATGCTTAGAAAGGCCAAACGCGGAAATGATTCTGCGGATGGGTTTCTCCTCGCCGGTCGCCAGAAAATAGCCCCACAGCATATCGAGGGTGCTAGGGTTATTCACTTCCAATTCCAGAATCTTGGGTGCTGGCTGTCGCAGGTAGGCCTCGAGCTGCTGCTTTCGGAAGAAGTCTTTAGCTTCCGCTGTGTCGGAATACCATGCAGCCGCCCAAAGCGTTAAACGCTGCTTCTCATCCAACGTTTTAAACTCTTCCAGCCACTTCGGTACTTGCTTAGGATTCGCAGCCATCACCTGGCTAAGAAACGCGATAATCGGCGGCTGGGCGCTCTCTTTCTTCAGCATTCCCTGCTGCGTCATAGAGCGAATCTCGACAACTACGCGCTCGGGATTCGGCTTCTTGTAATACGACATCATCCAATTGCCCGGCTTGTCTTCCGCTAGGGCCGGTTGGACGGCAAGAATCGATAAGTGGGCGATTATAAGATGCTTCATTCCAAAATCGAACATTTGGGATAGCTGAGTTAGTAGTTGAGTTCACCACAGCAGCGCGAGGTTGCGCGACGCACAACCGTGCCATCCGATCAGCTCGGGTTTATTCCTCACGAAACGGGCGTTTCGCTTGGTAGAGTGACAGTCGTTCCTCCATGCGCGTCTTCAGTATAGCGTCCTTCGCCTTGAGTAGGCCGATGGCCTTTTCCTGCGTTGCGATCGCCTCGTCAAATTTGCCATTCTCCGCGTAACACGCGGCGAGAACGTCGACGCGCTGGGCAATCGTCAGTTTGGATTTTTCGTTCGCCTTGATGGCGAATTCAAGCGCCCGCGCACCGTCTCGATACTTCGCGTCAGGGCACGTCGCAAGTTGCCACGCCCAACTCGTCAGCAGATTGGAGTCGTCCGCGTCGCGCTGGAGTGCCTCGGCAAAATCGCGCTGGGCATCGGCGAATTTTTGCTGCGCGCGCAGAGCGCGACCTCGACGGTAATGAACGTTCTCGGTCGATGGATCGAGTCGCAATGCCTCCGTGTAGTCAGCAACTGCCTTGGCGAAATCCTTCTTGTACCAATCATACGCGCGGCCGCGATAGTGGTAGGCATGAGCCCGGCATTCTTCTTTGCTGTGGCCGACGTTTGACGTGTCGGCCTGCGGATCGAGTGCGCGCGTGTAGTCAGCAATCGCGCGGTCGTATTCGCCCACGTTCTCGTGGGCGAGTCCACGATTGAACAAAGCGGCATAATTCCACGGCTGGATTTCCAACTTGCTCGACAGCGCAGCAATCTCATCACGATATTTCTGTTGGCGATTCTCCTCCTGAGCGGCCGCGGGTGTAACGGAAACGCAAATCGCGAAGACAATGAGCAAAGACTTCTTCATAGGATCCTCCTCGTCGCGAGCTTCTAATGGATAGAGACCAAGCTCAGTTACCCGGCACAAGCGGTGTCAGGATTTGAGTGGAGTATACCTTGCCCGCAGTAAAAACGCCAAACGCGTGCGTGAAAGTGGGGCTGCCACCGCGTCTCGTCATGTGGTGTTCTACGAATTGTGTAGCGGGTCAAACGGGCTATCACAAACCTCAATCGTGCGAAGTTCTCGGTTGTGGCGCAGATCCCATTCGCGCCACGAGTAGAGTAATCTGCCCAAACACTGCTAATCTGCGCATGGAATTCATGGCACTTGGGTGCTGAATTTCGTCACAAGACTCCCATCATCACGGGTCGCCGTCATTCGCCAATCTCTTCGGCAAGTGTCCACGTGCGGAGTTTCAAGGATTGGAGTTCCGACAGGGTGAGGCGCAGTGTTTGCGTCTTCTCAGTCGTCCGAGTTGATCTAGCGCCGGGAGATGCATAGACCTCAGTGCCCTTCGGTGTGACATCCGTCGTTAGCTTGGTTGAGTCGACAGTGGCCGATAGCGTGACAAGGCGATCTGGTTCGCCGTCGCGAACAATGTGCGAAGTGTGCTCAACTCGATACCGACCATCTTTGAGTACTGCCGCAATTCTTGCGGTCGCTGAAACCTCCAAGCCGGGTTGCACTTTGGCCTTATCGATTGATTCGATGCGCTTGGCATATTCCACTGCCAGATCACCAGTCATTCGAATGACAAGAGGCTCCCCGACCTTGGCCGATGTGTGTTGTTGGGCCAAGGACGATCCGTTTCCGAGGAGAGCCAGCGCGACGACAATAGCCAGTGTTCGGTTGAGCATTTTTCGACTCCTGCGTTGGGGGACAAAACCGACAGCGCCTACAGAGTATCGAATTCCGGCAATAGCAAGAATGGCGATTTGGACCGGGTGCCACGGGCTTCGCTAGGGAAATGGTAAAAACTTACCATATTCTGCGAACGGCACTGACTAAGGCAGTGGCACCTACAAAACACCAGTGACAGTGGCATTTACTGCATGCACGAAATCGCCATCATTTTTCTGTGATCGGATTCTCCAAGTCGAGAAAGTCCTTGACCTTCATGATGTAGCCGACATCACCCTCGTTGCTTCCGTAGCAAACCACCAGAAAGTTACAACGTTCCAGTTGACTTGGATCGGCGGAAAACGCTACGGCGGTCACGCCATCGGGTCGGCGATGGTGATGTGGATTCTCCGAGAGATGGACAGTCAGTAGATGCTTACCTTTAAGGTCCTCCATCCGCAGTTCCGCATAGTTAAAGGCCTCTAGCCAACCTTCCTTCTTAAACTCAAGCCACACCTTGATGCCTGCGTCTCCATTCTTGCGGGCATGCATGGTGATACCATATTTGGCTTTTGCCTTTTCCTTCGTCAGGACTCCGACCCCAATCATCGCCAAACATGGGCTAGTAGCCAGCGTGACAACGCAAAGGATCAACAACGGCATCGCAATACGAACTGCATTCTTCATATTCCACTCCATTTCCGCGTAAGAAGTTGCAAGATGGCAAAACGACCAAGTTCACTCGCTGCCGCTCGATTGTACCACCAGACCAGACGGCGTGGCGATTGGGTGCAACGCTTTGTTATGTAGCATTTATCCACGGTAACCAGACCCGGGAACGCGCCGTTGGAATTCGGAGCACAAGTATGTTTCCTGCACCAATCGGTCGTAGCGATCATGGACAGACCAGAATTCATCCTTCGTTGAGACCCTGAGGTATTCAGCTTTGAGGTTTCGAAAGCACATCATGCATCCGAATAGGCCGTGCCCATACGGACTGTAATCGGAATAGAGGCAATTGATGCATGCTCGCATGAAGACTCCATCCGGAAGTTGGTTTTGAATTTCGAGTAGTTCACCTTCGAACCAGCCGCTCTTGCCTAAACCTGCGAACTGTTGTTCTTTGTAGTGAAGGACAAGTGAAAGTTCTTCGCGATCAAGTCCACCGTTCGCTGTGGGATCACCGAGTTGCAAGGCCATTTCCACGCTACCCGATGATTCTTGACCGTTGTCGTGAATCGAGATCGGGATTCGACATTCAATGCGACAGGCGCACAACGAGCCGCGGTGAAGTGTGAAATTCGCCAGTTGCTCGGGGGTCGCATCAACTGGCGGTTCCAGCGAATCAAAGTCAGTGCTGGTAAATTCGACTCCACGGACTATCATTCGCAACGATTCACCGTCATTGGCAATAGTGGTTTCGTCGGAACCCAGAGCATCGGTGTATTTCGCGGGATAGCGATCCATAGAGTGCGGGTTGCCTTTGCCGGCGTATCGAATCGTTAGAGTCCGTGCAGAGGTGCATAACGACCACGATTACCAGGCACGCGGCTCAACAAGATTGAAATATGAAAAACCACGAAGCGTAAACGAACGTTAAGACGTTAAATTGTCGATTGATGAACGTGCCGCCTTGATATGTTGTCGTTATGCGGGTTGGTCATGGACAAACACGAGACACAAACCGTCTTCTTCAGCATCATCGAAGAACTGACAATCGTCGGATGAATCGTCGCAAGAGCAAGGACCTTGATCGATGATTCGAATGACATCATAGCCATTCCCGGCAATCGCGTCCGCAGCAAGTGAGACTGCTTTTGTTAAGCGGTCACCAGACCAGAAGTCGGGCTCCATTGGGTCGTATTCATCGTCGACAGCTTCATTCGCGATCCACGCCCTTGCGAGGTTGGCGGAGTTCTGGTTGGAAGTAGGAGTGATCTCGAATGTCACGTAATAGACGGGGAAACGAGGGTAGACGTTGAAAACAAGTACCGCTTTGTCGATCAGCGCTTGTTCGTAGTATTGGCGGTATTCATCGTCACCGTCGTAATCGGCGTCCGTCACGATCGAGATTTCTTCGGTGCGCAGGACATCCCAGTTATCGGCCACAATCATATCGTGGGCAACCGTGACGGCTTGTTCTTCAGTGTCGCGATCAATCCAGCATGCCACGTATGCCCCGCCGATCCTACCGTGATCTGCGTGCTGTTCGGTGGTGACGGCGACAACAGTGAGCACGTACATGATTAGATTGGCGGTATAGCGTTTACGATAACCGGACCGCCGCGGTTGATATTCCATTTTGAAAACGCGTGTTCGCTGGATCCGCGTTCACCGTTTTGTTACGTCACGATTTTATTAGTTCGTTGAAGTCGTCCGCTGCATGATGCAGTTCCGACGTTTCGTGATCCCACCAGTATACGGCATGTTCCAAGGTTGTTGGATCGTTGTCCATTGGCTTTAGCACCAAGGCGTCGCCACCCTCGTTGTGACCGATCGCGACGAGCTCATTTGGAAAATACTCCAAGTCACGCAATGTAGTGGTTTCGCGGCAAATACTGTTACAAGTTCGTCGAATTCGCTTGTTGTCCGACTTGTCCATAAATGGATGGAGCCAGAAGACGTCAGGTCCAATGTTCACTGCGCCCCCGTTCATTCTTGACATTGCAACGACGAATGACGAAGGGAAGCGGACGCCGAGCTTCGCCTCCGTCTCAGTGATCCATTTGCTATTGACCGGGAAAGGCATCAGTTCGATGAAATGGTAAAACCACTTGTTTCAATCAGCGGCGACGAGCAAGATATATTTCAGATTCGGCATCCGACCGCCGCTCGGGTGCAAGCAATTGTTAGCCACCTTAAGGTTTAGGTAACCAATTGGAGACGACCCATTCGCTCTTCGTGACGGTGTATTGCTTCACGCCTGAGTTCGTGACGCTGTAAAATGTTGCCCCGTTGCGGCGGTGCAGGTATCGTCTGAAACTACCGACGTCGGTGAGGATGACCTGCACCTGACCGGTTGCCACGACCGGATCTTCAATCTGCTTGTTGCCCACGCCCAATTTCATCCGCTCTTCTTGGTCGGGGACCGGAGGACACATCGCCCGCAGTGGCGGGACAGCCTTTGAATCACGCCAATCGTTGCTAAACGCGACGCGATCGAGGACGTATGGCTCAAGCCGTGTGATTCGGGACTCGGGTCCGAACGACGACTCGTCTTCTGACCAATTCTCATTGTACCGCAGAGCGATGTCGTACTTGAGCGGGTCAAAATCATGATTGTAAACGAAGATGTGAAAACCGTTTGTCTCGGAGTGGATCGTCTTGCCATCACTATCGACGGATTCTCGAAACTCTCGAGGCGAACTTCGGCGAAGTTCAGTGTACAGACTACTGAGATTCTTGATCAACGATTCAGAGTTGGGCGGCAGTTGAAGGGACCAGTATCCAGCGTATCCGCAAAACGCAAACTGTTCGTCTTTCGGGCGAACGAACGGAATCGTCGCGTTTTCTGACTCCGCAAGTGCTGTCAAACGGTCTTTGGTCAAGATGGAATGGAAGCACGCATCACCGGGCATGAATCCGCGGTTCGTCGCGAACGCTGGATTTGATGCGAGCAACAGAAACATGATGACGCGTGGGAAATTCATTGATGGCTAACGATCAAGTAGACTGGAACGCGACGCGACCGTGTACAGGTTCATTTTAGTAAGAGTTGTGGCAGGTGCTACTGGCGCCGCTATGGATTTGGTCGTAACTTACCATCTTCTTTGAACAACACTGGCAAAGCCAGTGGCACACGAGCCTGGCTATTGCGGTACGATCGTGCCATCCTTCGAATCGGTTCGCATCTCGGTGCAAGCTACACCCACTTGTCCGCGACGAAGTGTGTCTCCTTCATCGGGGCGTTGATAGGTGGCCCAAAAACAGTTACTGAAATCGACCAGCGAGTATCGTAGAGTGGTAGTTGCCAGAGGATTCGGTTCGTAGTATTTCGAGCGCTGTTGGGCGAAAGTGCATGACGCGTTGCGGTTCAGGCTGCCCCCGCGTGACTGAGGGCAGCATGTCGAGGAGTTTTGCTAGGCAGATCTGATGGTTTGACTTGCCGCAAATCGCTATGAGCATTGAACTTACGAAAAAGGCAGGGTCTAGTTTTGCTCGACGGAATTGCCGCGCAACATCTGTGCAAAACCGAAAATAGCGGTCGTGTTGGGCGAACGTTGTTCGCTCTCGTGCCAACAAATGCCTGCTCAAGCCGCGCCGCTGCGTTACTGCTTGCTGTCTTGCTTGTTGGCGCGGATGCGGTCTTTGAGGAACCGCTTGATGGCTTTGCCGAACTCCCGAGCCGTGTCGTAGCGATCTTCGGGCTTGTCGGCTAGCGCGGTCATCAGGATCTTTTCCAGATCGCCATCGAAACCCGGGCGAAGCTCGCTGGGGCGACGAGCACTGCCCTCGGCAATCTGGCGAATCGTATCCCAACGGTCTTGTCGGTTGATTTTGTGAGGGTGCTTTCGAACCAGCATGACATACAGCACGATTCCCAAGGCATAGATGTCTGCGCGGCCATCGATCGAGCTGGAGCCGCCGCGTGCCTGCTCGGGAGACATGAACAAGGGCGTGCCGATCACGCTACCGTCCATCGAATGACTGGCGGAAGCGTCGTCGGTGGGGGTGAACATCGAGTAAGCGAGCCCAAAGTCGACCAGCTTGGGTTCCCCATCCACGGTCATCATGATGTTGGAGGGTTTGAGGTCGCGATGAACGACGCCTTCGCGATGAGCGTGATCCAGGGCATCGCAGACCTTGGAGATCAGGAACAAGATCGTCGCAGGCTTTGGGGATTTCTGTTTGACGTAGTTGTCGAGGGTGCCGCCTTCGACCAACTCGGCGGCGTAGTAGCCCAGCTTCCGATCGATGTGACTATCGTAGATCTTGGCGATGTTTGGATGATCGAGCTTCTTGAGCAGTTCGATTTCGCGCGCGAATCGATCGAACACGTCGTTGGTGGCGAGATCGACGCGGATGATCTTGAGCGCCAACGAGTCGCCTGTCTCTTGATGCAGCGCTTCCCACACGGTGGCAAACACGCCCTTGCCGATCATCTCCTTGACTTCGTAACCGTCGATCCGGGGGACGGCCCACTCCTTGGGCGGGACCATCTTAACGATTCGTTCGGCGGCGGCGAGTCGACTCTTCAGGAGCTTGGGATCAATCGGTTTGGTGAGATAATCGTCGGCACCCGCGTCCAGCCCCGCGACCATATCTTCTTGCGCGTCACGACTGGTGAGCATCAACACGTAGGTAAACGGATGATTTGGGTCGCGCTTGACACGTCGGCACACGTCGATGCCATCCATCTTGGGCATCTGCCAGTCAAGAATCACGAGTCGCGGCGAATCGTCGCGTTGCAGAATCGTCCATGCTTGCTCGCCATCCTCGGCCACCAGCGGTTCGTGGCCCCACGAGCTGACGTTGTGACACAGCACAGCGCGATACATCGTGTTGTCTTCGGCGATCAGAACTTTCATGGCTGTGCCAATGGGCAATTGTGCGTAGCCGGCAGCGACCGGTCGTTACGTCTTAGCTTGCGACAACGCCTCCAAGAGATTCTCTACTTGCATCTTCAATTCTTCCCAGGCCGCCGGATAGTCGTCAAGTTTACCGGCGCTGCCCAGCGTCTCAATGTTGCGGGCGGCGGTCGTCGCAGCTTCGGCACCAAACAGTGCGACGGAGCTCTTAAGTGTGTGGGCCGCTCGCATGACCGCTTCTGCATTGCCTGATTGGTAGGCTTGCTGCAGTTCGTCCATCTGCTTGGGACACTCCAACTGAAACAGATCGACCATTTCGACGAAGATCTGTTCGCTGCCGCCGACGTTCTCTAAGGCACTGTCGTAGTCGAAGACCGACTGGGTCGGTTTCTTTGGCAGAATTGCCGCATCGGGCTTCGGCTTGTCGGCTGGCATGGGCTTCACGAACAACGAAGCACTGCCAGACAACTCGTGGACGAGTTTCGCCTCGGTTGTTTCGCTCTCCGAGGCGGTGAGTCTCTCGATCGTGGAGTACAGTTCATGCGGTCGAAACGGTTTGGAGATGTAGTCGTCCATCCCCGCGTCCAGGCACCGCTGCCGGTCTCCTTTCATCGCATGGGCGGTGATCGCGACGATTGGTATGTGGCCTTCGCTGGC
Organism: Bythopirellula sp.; assembly: GCA_965228965.1. Taxonomy (GTDB): domain Bacteria; phylum Planctomycetota; class Planctomycetia; order Pirellulales; family Lacipirellulaceae; genus Bythopirellula. The sequence goes on along the minus strand of OZ245849.1, from coordinate 307,745 downwards.
AGCCTCGCTTTTTCGGATCTCGGCGGTCGCTTCAAATCCATCAAGCTCAGGCATTTGCACGTCCATCAGGATCAAATCAAACTCTTGCGAACGATACGCATCAACAGCCAACCGGCCGTTCTCGACTGCGGTGACGACATGGCCGCGCTTCTCTAGCAGAGTCACCGCCACCCGTCGATTCACTGCGCCATCTTCTGCGAGGAGAATATTGCGCGGTACGAATTCCTCTGAGCGTTCCGCCAGCGACGCCGACATTGAGGTATCTTCGATGCTGGCGGTCCCCATCACGGTGGTGATGCTGTTGAGCAAATCCGACTGCGCGACGGGCTTGGTCATGCAGTACTCGATGCCCAACTCGCGTGCGCGGCTCTTATCTTCGGGACGGCTAGCGGACGAAAGGACGATAATCTTCATCGATTCGGCCATCCTGCGTGCGCGCAGCTGCTCGACCATCTGCAGGCCGTCCATGCCGGGCATCATCACGTCGACCAACGCCAGTTTGTAGGGCGCGCCCGCCTTCGCCGCGCGCTCGATCGCGTCCAAGCCGTCTTGCCCGCCATCGACAGACGTTGGCTTCATGCCCCAATTGATGAGCATCTCTTCGCAGATGATTTGATTCGTGCGATTGTCATCGATGACAATCACCGGTAGCTCGTGCAACGTCGAGAGCTCCGCCGACAGGTTCGTGACCTCTTCGTCGGCGCGGGCAAACTCCGCAGTAAAATGAAAAGTACTGCCTCGCCCCAACTCACTCTCTACGCCGAGATGTCCGCCCATGATCTGGACGAGCTGAGACGAGATCGCCAGCCCCAGCCCAGTTCCGCCAAACTCGCGAGTGGTGGATGCGTCTGCCTGCGTAAACGCTTTGAAGATTCGGGCTTGCTGTTCCGGATCGATTCCGATCCCCGTATCGGTCACCGCGACATGCAGCGTGGCCGAGTCTTCGGTCACAGCACGCGGCGTGACCTTCACGACGATTTCGCCTTTGTTGGTGAATTTGATGGCGTTTCCGACCAAATTGATGATGATCTGACGTAGTCGATTGGCATCGCCCATCAAGTCGTCGGGCACGTCGGGCAGAATGTGTGCCGCAAGTTCCAGCCCCTTCTGCGCGGCGCGCGTCGCCAAGGTGCGCAACGTGTTCCCTAGCGTGTCGCGAAGTTTGAATGGCAAACGTTCCAGTTCCAGTTTGCCGGCTTCGATTTTGGAGAAGTCGAGAATGTCATTCAATTGGGTAAGCAGCGCCTCTGCCGAACTTTGTACCAGAAGCTGATACTCGCGCTGCTCGTCGGTCAAGTTGGTGCTGAGCAGCAACTCAGTCATGCCGATGATGCCGTTCATCGGGGTGCGTATTTCGTGGCTGACGTTTGCCAGGAAGTCGCTCTTGGCCTGATTGGCGGCATCCGCCTCGTCGCGCGCGATCTGAAGTTCGTCTTGGGTTTTCTTTAGCTCGGTAATATCCCGTGAAATGCCGAACGTGCCGATGATCTCGCCCTTGCGATTTCGTAGCGGCATTTTGGTCGAGGAGACCCAAGTGTCCTCACGGTCGGGCCACGTTTCTCGCTCGATGCGTGCCACTAACGGGCGGCCCGTACGAATGATCTCCAATTCGTCTTCGCGCGCTTGCCTGGCGTGTTCTTCGGTGAACATGTCAGCATCGGTCTTGCCGATTGCGTCTTCTGGCGAGGGCAACCGCGTGTTGTGCTTGCCCATCGCGGGGCTGAGGCGCAGAAACCTGCTTTCTAGGTCTTTGAAGTAAATCGCGTCGGGAATGTTTTCCATCAACGATTCAAACAGATTGAGTTCGAATTCGCGACGATGGTCGAGTTCCTTGCGTTCTGTCGCATCGAAGAACAGGACCTGCACGCCGACGATGGAGCCGTTGGCGTCGCGAATCGGTCGCTTGATGCGATCAATCCAGCGAAACTCACCGTCGTCGCCCGTCATTTCCTTGCCACTCAGTACCTCCTTACCCGTGCGCAAGATCTGCGCGTCCTCGCCGCTGAACTTTCGGGCGTCGTCGTCTGAGAATAGATCGAAATCAGTCTTCTGGAGCACGTCTTCCGCAGTGATCGAAAACAACTCGAGGTAGCCGCGATTCACCAGGACGCGCCGACCATCGCGATCTTTCACCAACAAACTAAATGGCAAACTGTCGGCGATCGCTTGCAAGATCGGAATCGCCTGCTGCCTGAAGAGATCATCGTCTGCCTGCGATGAGCCCTCTGCCTGACTGCAGACCATCGCTAGCCAGTCCCCTGGTGCCGGTCCGCCGGATTGCAGTTGGGGGTTGGTAGTCATGAAGAGAGATGCTGAACTGTGGGATCGGCAGGACAGACTTCAAAAAGCATCGGTCGACCTGCATCACTTCCAGTATAGCAACGTTGCGGCTTTTACGTCATTCGGATTCGACGAAAATGTATCCGCGGACATCGGTCACCAAGTGCCTTGCGACACTGGGATCGCGAGTCGCCTGCCGGGGTGCTGTTACTACAACTTGCGACTAGGTAGAATGGGAGCAGTTCTTGCGGGTGTAGTTCAATGGTAGAACGAAAGCTTCCCAAGCTTTAGACGAGGGTTCGATTCCCTTCACCCGCTTTGCGAATACCATCATCGTTTTGACGCCGCGCGAGATGCAGCCGCGCTCGTTTCTCCGCTTCAGCACTTGTTCACGTTGGATGATTCTATGCCTAGTCGTCGTTCGTTTCTCAAGAGTTCCGCCGCATTGACGTCTCTGGGTAGTAGTTTCTCGTACTGGACGGCCACTTCGGCGCTTGCTGCGGAGCAGCCTTCCCAATCTCCCAACGAGCAACCAGTCGTGGCGTTTGTCGGCACAGGAATTCGCTACCACACGGCACTCGCCAAAGGGGCAATGGAGTACGGACCCTGCGCCGCAGTGTGCGATGTCGATTTGGTTCAAATGGGACGTGCGCTACAAGTGGCTGTGGATCAACACCGTCAGCAGAGCCGGCCGATCGACATTGCGATGCACGAAGACTATCGCCATGTGCTCGATCGCAAAGACGTCGATGCAGTGATCGTCGGTACGACCGACCATTGGCACTCGAAGGTCTCGATCGAAGCGATGCAGGCGGGCAAGGATGTCTACTGCGAAAAGCCGCTGACGCTTACGATTCGCGAAGGGCAGCAGATTCTGGAAACGCTGACCAAGACCGGACGCGTGATGCAGGTCGGCACGCAGCAACGCACAGCGTACGACAAGCGGTTTGCCAACGCTGCCGCGATGGTTCGCGAAGGACGGATCGGCAAACCAAAACTCGTGACCGTCTGCATCGGCGGTTCGCCCGAGTGCGAGCCGCTGCCGGTCAAGGACGTTCCTCGTCAGCTGAACTGGGACATGTGGCTTGGGCAAGCGCCGATGGCCGAGTATCGCGCAGGGAAGATGATTCACGCCGAGGGATGGGGAGCCGGTTTCCCGCTGAGTCGCACGCACCGATACTTCCGCTGGTGGTACGAATACTCCGGCGGCAAACTGACCGACTGGGGTGCTCATCATGTTGACATCGCGCTGTGGGCATTGGACAAGTTGCACGCTGACATCGGTCTTGTAAAAATCGAACCGCTGGAGCACCAGCATCCGGTGCCGTTCAAAGATGGCTATCCGACCGAGCTCGATCGGTTTAACACCGCCACGAAGTTTAAGGTCAAGGTGACGTTCGCCGACGGTGTCGTGATGATGGTCCGCGACGACGCGACGGACGACTTAGGTTTCGACAACGGCGTGATGTTCGAAGGCGACGACGGCCGGTTCCTCGTCAATCGCGGGAAAATCGTTGGCAAGCCCGTCGAAGACCTGAAGCAGAATCCGCTACCTGGCGACGCGCTCGAAAAGCTCTATGGCACGAAGGTGCCGGAATCGCAGATGGGCAACTTTTTTGAATGTGTCAAATCGCGTGAGACGCCGGTCTCCGACGTCGAGTCGCACCATCGCATGATTTCGATCTGCCACGCCATAAACATCGCGATCCGGCTGGACCGCAAATTGATCTACGATCCGAAGCAAGAAACCTTCGTCGACGACCCGCAAGCCAACACCTTCATCGCCCGCGAGCAGCGCAAGGGGTATGAGATTCACGTTTGAGCGTTGCTTCTCGATGGATGTTGGGTGAGCCGATCTGCGATTGGCGTTTAGTTCTGGACGCACCACGTAGAACGTTCAAGGTGCATCAGTCTGTAGCACCCGTGAAAGTTTGCAGCCCGAGAGTTTGTTTCGGGTAATGCCACCAACCACCTGACAACATAAAGACGATTGGGCAGCGATCTTCTAAGCCGGTCAGCGCAGGGTATAGTCGACGCCTCTAATGTTCTCGATGCACACTTCACAGAAGGGACGTGCTCACTCGGACAGACAATGCCAGGCGAAGTCAGATTCGCAAGCCCAATGCCATTACACGGCAGTGTTAACACGCGGGCGCCATGAGAGGCCGGCGAGGAGACCGCCGACTAACGCGGCGCTTGCCGGTTCGGGGACAACGATAAAATCCAGAAAGGCAACGCGGTAGGGAGCGGTCTCCCGAGTATTCACATTGAGGCCGAACGCCCCTTTCGTAAGGAAAGGATTGCTACCCCGGACCAGCTGCGGGACGTCAGGCTTCGGCGTCCCCGCCTCCCAAGCTGTTAGCGTCAAAGATGATTCGACTCCGAATTGCCCGTCGGTGACAGTGAACTCTAACGCGATATCAGATGTCAGCGGGTCCAATGAAGAAGCAATGTGATCAACATTGTCGGGCTCAGAGATGCCGTCTGAGTCACTTTGCCCAATAAATAAATCGCCGGTTGCTGCGATGCCCCCATAATAAGATGACGAGAGGTCAAGGCTTCTGGCGAAAATAGAGGCGATCGTATCGTCGTTACTTGCTTCGAGGAATCGAAGAGTTGTTCGAATCACCAAGTCGTCGTCGCTATTCGGCGATTCAACGACTACCGCTGCAGCCAACGTGTTATGCGAAATCACGAGGTCGCCGGTCTGGGCACTGACAGCGCCGGGCACCGTTGAGAACCAAGTGGGTGGGACGCCTGTCAAGTCGCGGTCATCAAAGTTGTCGAACAGGGGCAAAATGCTGCCCTTTGCTGCGCAGGGAGCATACAAGAGCACGACCACGGCGAGCAACCCAATAGACGAACGAACCATCATACCCTCCATACCCAAGTCAACCACGCGTAACTGCCAGTATAACACAGCCGCTCCAACAACCGGCTAACACGGCATTAACAACGGCGTAGCAGAGTCGTAGGCTGGGCCACAGCGAAGCGACGGCCCATCGACTCGTGGGATCACGATCATTATGAGGTGATGGGCCTAACGGCACCATCCTACGCATACTGGAGGTTGCCGGCTTGAAGTCTGCCTCAGCGTCACCGCCCGCGGCATTTTTGGTGAAGCGCCAGCAGCGCACAAAAAAAGGGTCGATCAGGTGCGGGAAACCTGCTCGACCCTCGAGGGGGGAGACGATAAAGGTGGGACTGTCTCGCGATCGATTCTCAGCGTGGGGGGCTTTCCTTGGCTACCCGCGAAGGCAAGCCGCTGGTCGATCGTTTCTCTTCTACCGACGCGATAGTTAAGCAAAGTCGATGCCAAAACTCTAGGCACGTTGCTATCATCTGACCCGATCATCCAAACTACGTGGGTTTGTTCGGTGATTCCCGTGCTATGGACAGAATCCCTCGCGCTCGCGGGAATTCCTGAGACAATTCGAATTGTAAGCCCGCCGCATTCGGGTTGTAAAATTTACCGGAATCGAATCTTTTGCGGCGAACTGACCGCTAGCTGCTTGCGTACAAAGCACTTCGCAGCAAAGGGAGAGTCATCTGTTTCCATCGGCAACGAATGGCTATGATAGGCACCCACCCGTTGCTAGCTAAATGACTTCGAGCTAGCACACGACTCTCGCCGTTCACGAAGCTCCATCCATCGCCATGCTCTTACTGCAAGACGTACGTAAGTCGTATACCGAGCCCAACGGCGAAACGCTGCCGATCCTCGATATCCCGCGGTTAGAAATCGCTGCCGGCGAGCAGGTCGTCCTGCGCGGACGGAGCGGCTGTGGCAAGACGACGCTGCTCAACTGTATCTCCGGCCTGACGACGGTCGATGCAGGCAAGATCAGCATCGACGGTAAGGATATCGTGAGCCTGCCGGAAGTCGCCAGAGATCGTTTTCGCGCTCGTAACATCGGCTTCGTTTTTCAGACGTTCAACCTTTTGCCCGCGTTCTCAGCGCTGGAAAATGTGATGCTCGGCATGACGTTTACTGGGCAGACGAAAGATAGCTCACGAGCCGAAAAGCTGTTGGCGGATGTCGGCTTAGATCACCGCCTCACGCACAAGCCCGAAGCCCTGTCGGTCGGTGAGCAACAGCGGGTTGCGGTCGCGCGGGCGCTGGCCAATCAGCCCAAGTTGCTGCTGGCCGATGAACCGACCGCCAACGTCGACCCGGCGCACCAACAGCAAGTGATCGACCTCCTACGCGCCGCGTGCGAGAAGGAGAACGTGGCGATGCTGCTGGTCACACACTCACCAGAAGTCTCGGATCAGTTCCAGCGCGTGGAGCAACTCGAGGAACTCAATCGAGCCGTTGCAGCCGTGCATTGACACGCTCTGACCCGAGGCCGAGTTCCCACAGCAATTTGTCATTCCGAAATCCGCATTCCGAAATCTGAATTCGAACATGTCATTCTGGAAAATAGCCTGGCGAAACATGCAGCAGCGGGCGTTGGCGTCTTCGCTCACCGGGTTGTCGATGGCGCTGGGAGTGGCGCTGATGATTCTGGTGATGGTGGTTCACGCCGTGACTGTCGAGCAGTTTGAAGGCGACGCCCAGGGCTATCATCTGATCGTCGGCGGTGCCAAGGGTGGCGACGTGCAGCTAGTGATGAACACGGTGTTTCACATCGGCTCGGCCATCTATCCGATTCCGTACTCCAGCTACACCGACTTCGTCGATGGCAAGTACGCGCCGTATACCAAAGTGGCGGTGCCGTATTGCATCGGTGATAGCTACCACAAGGACGGTTACAAATTCCGTGTGGTAGCGACCACGCCCGACTTGTTCGAACAGCTGTCCTACGGCGCCGACGAGGAGGGGAACGACATCAACTACGAGTTTGCCGCCGGTCGCAACTTCCGCGAGGACCGTTTTTTCGAAGCCGTCGTGGGATCGATTGTGGCGAGCAAGACTGGGCTCAAGGTTGGCGACAGATTCCAGCCAACACACGGCATGAGTTCTGATGGTGAGAAGCATATCGAGTTCGAAGTGGTCGGTATTCTTGCGCCTACAGGCACGTCGAACGATCGCGCGATGTTCGCCAACATGGAGGGTTTCTACCTGCTGGAAGGGCACGCGTTGCCGCCTGACGATGGCACGCCCGTTGATCAATCGTACAAGCCCGATGGCGATATCGACCCTCAGGATCCGAATCGTGGCTTCCAGCGTCTTCCCGATTCGATGCGCGAGGTGACTGCGATTCTCGTCCTTTGCAAAGACGACTTTGGCATGATGTCGCTCGACAACGCGATCAACAAGAGCAAAGACCGTGCGACCATTGCCGTGAAGCCGACTTACGTCGTGCAGGATATGCTCGACAATCTGGTGGGCCCAGCGCGAATTGTATTGATGGTGCTAACAATCCTGATCATCGTCGTCGCGGGGATCGGCATTCTCGTGAGCATTTACAACTCGATGAACGAGCGTAGCCACGACATCGCCGTGATGCGCGCGTTGGGAGCCAGTCGGACGGCAGTGATGGGAATCATACTGAGCGAATCGATTCTGCTGTCGCTGCTGGGCGGTATTGCGGGTGTGCTGCTAGGCCATGCCGCGATCGCGTTGGTTAGTCCGTGGGTCGAAAGTGAGGCGGGCATCGTGCTCAAGTTTTGGGAGTTCAGTCCGCAAGAGGCGCTACTGATTCCCGGATTGGTGGTCTTTGCGTCACTCGTGGGCTTCTTGCCAGCACTGACGGCCTATCGCACCGACGTGGGACGGGCACTGGGCGGCGGACGCTGACCCACTTGAGGTGCGATCGGCTCTTGCAGGATTGGTGCCGAGAGCGACTGGGAAATCACGTGCCCGAGGTCACGCAGATGCGAACTTCGGCACCCCCGGGTGAACGTGATTCATGACGATAAACGAGCCGTTGAGTACACATTCCGCACCGTCCGTGAATCACGAAGGCAGGTATTCTAGGTGGATTGCGGCGAATTATTGCAGTTTCAGTGGTTCTGATTGGGAATTCCACTTGATAGACTCCAAAGGTGTCGAACCACATCGACCGAGGTACAAATAGAGCGAGTCCCGCTCTTTCCACGAACTTGGCTCTCCGGTTCGACAGATCGCCAGGTAATGACGAATTCCCAATTCCCCACCCGAGGTAATAGAATGAGGTTTTGGAGATTGGCCAAGATCCGTGGCCTCTCGAACTGCGCTAGTGGTGCTACCATGCCTGGATTCACACGTCTGCTGATTGCTTGTCTGGTCGCGGTCATTTACGTCGACAGCGCGAGCGCCTGTCCGTTCTGCAGCGCGGTCTCGCAGACGTTGACTCAGGAGATCGAAGCCGCCGACGTCTCGGTAGTCGCGCGGTTGATAACCTTGCCGCCTGAGTTCGATCTTGACGCCGATGCGCCGCTCGACCTGGATGATCCTGACAGCGGCACGGCAGAGTTCGAGGTGGTCGAGGTGATTCGGGGCGACAAAGCACCGGCGGTGGGCAGCACGATCCGAGTCGTCTACTTCGGCAGCAATGAGCAGAAGAAACAGTTCTTGGTCAACGGCTTGGTAGGTAGTCGAGTCGATTGGGCAACGCCGCTGCCGCTCACCGAGCGAGCGATTGAGTACATCAAATCGCTAGATTCGTTGCCGGAGAAAGGGGGCGATCGCCTGGCATTCTTCCTCAACCACCTGGAGGACGAAGATCCGCTGCTCGCCCAAGACGCCTACGACGAGTTTGGACGCGCGCCGTACGAGGAAGTAATCGAAGTCGGCGATCGGATGGATCGACAGCAACTCATCGAATGGATCGAAGACGCCGGCGTTGGGCCCACCAGGCGACGGCTGTATTTGACGATGCTGGGGATCTGTGGTCAGCCTGAAGACGTTCCGATCCTCGAATCATTGCTCCTTTACGATTATCAGCAGATGAAGCCCGGCATTGCGGCATGCTTCGCGACGATCGCCAACGTCGGACCCGCTGCCGGAGTGACAGTGCTTAACGAAATGATCAAGGCCGACGTGCGTCGCAAGCAGCAGTGCCTCGACGCGCTGATTGCCGCTTACTTGAAGCTGGAGGGGCCCAAGGGATTGCCGTTGATTGAACGCCGTTTCCTGGCGAATCCGGCCGCCGACTATACGCAGGTTTACGCCGCAGTGATGGCCTTGCGATTTCATGGCGAAGAGGATGACACCCTCCCCAAGGATCGCTTGCTGCAAGCGGTGCGTCTGATACTGGACAACGATCAGATCGCCGATCAGGTGATTCCCGATCTGGCCCGCTGGGAAGACTGGAGCGTCTTGGACCAACTGGTGGGGAAGTTCAAAGCATCGGAAGAGAACGCCTGGATTCGGCAGCCAGTGATTGCCTATCTGCTGACCGCCGAGGAGCAGAAAGGTGACGTTGGCGAGCGAGCAGCTGCGGCGTTGCAGGAGTTAGAGGAACTTGACCCCAAGGGTGTGAAGCAGGCGCGAAGTTACATGGCGTTCGGGTTATTGGCTCGGACGCGGGCAAAGAAGAACGCTGCGGAGGAAGAGACGCCGCCGCCGCGCCCGTCAGCGACCGCCGCTCTCCAGGAGAATTCACTGCCTCAAGAGCCGGCTCCACTCGGCGCCAAAGGCCAAATAGCGCCAGATCCGCAGGCCGTCGAAGCAACCACTAACGCCGACGCGAGCACGATCGCCGTAGCGGCCGCTCAGGAAAAGCAGCCAGGCCGTGAGGTATCTGTCGCGAAAATGCCAGCCCCTAACTCGACACCGTCAGGACCGAGTACAATGGTGATTGTTGGCGGTCCGTTGATCGCGGGCGTATTCTTGTTCGGTGTCTTTGCACTGTTGCTGCGAGGCGCCGACGTGCGGCATTCCGATAGCAAGACTTCCAGCAGCAACTCGTAATTCCAGAGATTCTTCAGAGTCTACGAAATCCTTGATAGTCCTATGGCAACCACAGAAGCATTTCTTGATTCAACTACCGTCGACGTCACCGACGAGGAGTTCGCCTACCGATCCCTGAGTATGGCGGCAATCGCCTCAGTCGTATTTGGGGTGGTCTCTGCCGTGACGTTTATTGCGGCGAACACCAGTTTGCAGCATTGCTTGGTGCTGTGTCCGATCCCATTGGTGGGACTGGTCTGCGGCCTCAGGGCAATTAAGAACATCAGGGCCATGCCCGATGTGTTAAGTGGCGCTCGCGCCGCTGTGGCTGGCATTGTGATGTCGAGCATTGGATTGTTCGGCGGACTTGGTTACGCGGGTTACGTGCACGCGACTGAGGTGCCCCCCGGCTATGAGCGACTCTCGTTCTACAATCTTCGTCCCGACGAGGTGGAACTAAAGGGCAACGAGATGGTGCCGCGCGACGTCAAGGATTTGGAGGGCGAACAGATCTTCATCAAAGGCTTTATGCGGCCCGGAACTCATGTGTCCAAGAATCTGACTCCGGTGCGACACAACGTCAGTATTTTCATGCTCGTGCGTGACAGCAATGAATGCTGTTTTGGGGACATCTCAACGGTCAAGTACTTCGACAAGATGGATGTGTTCCTGAAGCCCGGACTGCTCACGAACTATTCCAGCAGTATGTTTCGTGTGGCCGGCAAGTTACGAATCGAACCACCAAATCCCGCCAAGGGGCAGTTCGACCCCAAGTACTCTCTGGAAGCGGACTATGTGCAGTGAGCATTGAACTGCTATAAGTAGTGAGCTCATGTAGTGCTCACATTGCTGCAGCTTGGCACGCGACCCGTACGAAACGATCGAGAGAATGACGGCACAAACGATTTCTATGGCGCTGCTCACGACTTGCCTGGCAAGCTGCCTAGGCTGCGGTGACTCTGCGTCGACGGCATCGTCGAGTTCAGGGCGTCAGCCGATGCTGGCATCGACGTCGATCGGGGCCCCTTCTGCATCGCGGAATCCGGCGTTAGCGGGACCGTCCGCCACTGCGGACGCGGCTGCCATCGCGAACGAGCCGCCGCCGTTGAACCTTCCGGCCGATCCCAACGTGACGGTGGACGCGACGTTCGATCACATCAAATTCGACATCGAGCCCGACGCTGAGTTCGACGAAGCGATGCTCACGCCGACGATTCACAAGTTGTTCGATCGCAACGTACGGATTCGTGGGTACATCTATCCGACGCTCAAGAAACGAGGACTCAAGCAGTTTGTTCTGGTGCGTGACAACCAAGAGTGTTGTTTTGGCCCGGGAGCCGCGCTCTACGACTGCATCCTGGTCCACATGAACGAAGGAAAGACGGCCGAGTATTCGATCCGCCCGGTCGCGGTGGAGGGGAAGTTCTCCTTCGAGATTTTCCCTGACTACGACGGTACGACTCGGGCCATCTACCGATTGGACGGCGAATCGGTGGAGTAAGGCCTCGCCATCATTCTCCCCCGCTCCGTCACATTCTCAATTCCGCGCAGAATTAGTTTGCCTTCAGCGGAACTATGCCTCGAATCTGGGGTTAGATGCGCGGGTATACTACTCATTCATCAACAGATTGCAAAGGAGTTGGCATGTCGCGGATTCGGTTGGCTGTTTCTTTCGCATTTGTGTTCGTAGCAGTTGGTCTACTGAGCTATCCCTGCATGGCCAATGACTCCGACTGGCTTCGATTCCGCGGGCCTCACGGCGCAGGCAAGGCTGCAGAGAGTGCGGCGTCGCCGGTGACTTGGAGTGAGACCGAGAATCTGAAGTGGAAGCTCGCCCTCCCCGGACCGGGCTCTTCGTCGCCGATCGTGGTAGGCGATAAGATCTTCGTCACATCGTGGTCGGGCTATGGTGTCGATCAAGAGGATCCAGGCGATCAACAGAATTTGGTGCGTCATCTCACCTGCGTCGATCGTAACTCAGGCGAGGCGATTTGGACCAAGGATGTGGAGCCGTACCTGCCTGAGGACGAGTATCGCGGTATGTTCACGGAGAACGGCTACGCGTCGCACACGCCCGTCTCCGACGGTGAAGCGGTTTTCGCATTCTTCGGCAAGACGGGCGTCGTCGCGTTTGCCATCGATGGTGAGCGGCTCTGGCAGGAGAGCGTCGGAACCGAATCGGGCGCGCGAGGCTGGGGCTCCGCGTCCAGTCCAGTGCTGTACAATGATCTGCTGATCGTGACTGCCGCGGCGGAGAGTGAGGCGATGGTCGCCCTCGACAAGACATCGGGCAAAGAGGTCTGGCGCGCCGAAGCAGCGGGTTTCAACTCGGTGTGGGGTACCCCGATTTTGGTTGAAGTCGATGAACAACGGACCGATCTGGTGATCGCCGTCCCTGGCGAAGTGTGGGGATTCAACCCCGACAACGGCAAGCTGCGTTGGATTTGCGAGGCGCTTGGTACGAGCTCGTTCTGCTCGAGCGTCGTGGCTCACGATGGGGTGATCTATGCACTGGAAACCGGTCCCGGAGGTGGCGGCGGTGTCGCCATTCGTGCCGGTGGGAAAGGTGATATCACCGATACGCATATACTATGGCAAGGCCGGCAGCCGGGTCGTATCGGCTCGCCGCTGGTGCACGATGGCAAGATCTATGCATTTTCGCGTGGCGTGGCCAACTGTTTCTCGACCGACGACGGTGAGGAAATCTACAAGGGCAGGCTGCAGGCCAACGCGTCTGCTGCGCCGGCCGCCGATGCTGAACGCGATTCCGGTCGGCGTAGCCGCGGACGCCGAGGTCGCGGCGGTGGACAAGATTACGGGTCGCCAGTCATGGCCGATGGGAAGATCTACTTCACTTCGCGGGCGGGAGATACGTCGGTCATTCGCGCCGGTGGCGAATTCGAGCAACTCGCGGCCAATCGAGTCACCAGCGACCGCGAAGACTTCAGCGCCACTCCCGCGATCAGTCGCGGGGAGCTCTTCATTCGCTCCAGCAAACACTTGTACTGCGTGTCGCTGCAGAACGAATAGGTTAGCTTTCGCTTTCGTCCTTGAGCCCAAGCGCTGAGAGCCAGCGGCGCTTGGGTTTTTCGGAATCGCCGCCATCATCCTCGACGTGTTCGAGGGTGGGCAACAAAGCGATCTTCTCTTCCAGGGCGGCTTGATCGCGCGCGAGAGTAGCGCGCTGCACAGAGATGTCGAGCTCGGCTTCACGTAGCTTTGTGTCGAGTTCCTCTTGCTTCGCTTTGAGTCTGGCCACTTCCGCCTGTACTGCCTGGTCGTCGCCTAGGAGTTCGGCGGCGATTTCTTCGCGGAGCTGCTCCAAATCCTGTCCACTGGGGCGTTCTTCGACTTGGTTCTTCAAGGCAGCAATCTCAGCGTCACGCTCCGCAAGCAGTGCGTCTTTCTCGGCGACGACACGATCAGTGATCGAAATCGTGCCCTCGATGGTCGCCCGCTCCTCGCGACGGGGCTCGTCGATCATGCCTTGGTCTTCGGCATCGAGCGCGGCCATCAAGCGTGCCTTCTGTGCTTGCCAGTCTTGGGCGTCGTCTGCCGAAGGAGCTGCGGCACTGCCGGCCGACGAGTCAAGCTGTTGTCGCAACTCGGCATTCTCGGCCTTGAGTTGCCGCACGTCGTCCACCGCAAGCTCAAAACGGCGCTGCAGATCGGCGAGTTCCTGCTGACTGTCCAGATCGGGGGCAGGTGCGGGGGCATTCTCCAGTTCTGCCAGCCGTTCGGCCAGGGCGTCGCGCTCTGAGCGCAGACTCACCAATTCAGGGGATTCTTGATCGTCGGCCTCGGGGCGGCTGACCAGCTCTTCGCGCAGCTCGGCGTTCTCGCGTTTCAGTTTGTGGACGTCAGCCAGTGCGAGCTCGAACTTGCGGCGGGTCTGTTCGAGTTGCTCGTCGATGCCTTCCAGCTTCGAGAGCTCGTCGACGCGCTGCTGCGCCTCCGCAACGCGCGCGTCTGCCTCTGCGGTGCGCTGGTCGGCAGCCTCAACGCTTTGTTCCGCTTCAGACAAGCGGGTGGCCGTCTCCTCCTGTTGCTGCTGGGCCGACGCGGCGGTCTGCTGCGCGTTTTCCAGTTCGACGAGCGTCGATTCGTGATCTGCCTGGAGACTGCCAAGTTGCTCGTTAAGTTGGACAAGTTGTTGCTTCAGTTCGGCCAGCTCCGCGCCAATGCGTTGGCATTCGGCACATTCCGCGTCTCGGAGCTGCTCACTTTCGGCGCGTGCTGCGGAAAGTTCGCTGACAACTGCGTCGTGTTGCTGACTTTCTTCTTCTTGCAGCTCGAGCAGTTGTTCCAACTCTTCGTCGCGTTCGGCAATCTGTGCCTCGAACGCCTCCGACTGAGTAGCCAGTTGCTCAAGTAGTTCGTCGACTTCCGCTTCTTTGGTCGCGAGTGCCTCGCGCACCTCCTGTAGTGCGGTGGCATGTTCGCTGGCTTCTGCATGTGCTTGCTCGTCGGCCAGCCGCTCACGCGCTAAATCATCCGCCAAGACTTCTAGCTGCGTGGTGAGACGGTCTTCGATCTCGCTGACGTGCTTGCGATGCTCGTCGAGAGTGCGATCGGCTTGTTCACGAAGTGCGCGTAGGGCCTCGGCAGTTTTCTGTGTGCGATCGTCGCCCTGGTCAGGGCTGGATTGCGTATCATCCATTGCCGAAGAAGCCGTCTGTTGCTGGTGTCAAGCTGTCGCAGAACGCTCACGATCTCGTCAGGCCGTGGGCGTGTGCAGAGAAATTTCCCCCAGAAAAACATAGGTCACCACGCGCACACGGTCAAAACGAATCAGTCCAGTCATGCCGATTGCAGCGGTGGGAGTGCCAGGATCGCGGCAACCCACCGTCGACCGAGTTAACCGGCGTACATGCGCTCGATTTCGGCATCGAAATGACGGGCGATGGTCCGCCTGCGCAGACTGAGTTTCGTGGTCAGCTCCCCGTCGTCGACCGAGAAGTTTCGCGGCAGAATCTCGAAGCAGCCGACCTGCTCTTCGGCGCTGGCCGAGGCGAGCAGTCGATCGATCTCGGTGCGAAACAGTGCGCGCACCTTGGGGTGCGTTACCGCCCGTTTCTTGGACCAGACCCAGAGCTTACGAGCACGAATCTCCGCTCGTAGTGCGTCCGGGTTGGGGACAATCAGAGCCCCCAAGCACTTTTGCCCGTCGCCCACGACGCAGACGTGCTCGACAAGTGGCGACCCACTTAGCATGCCTTCCACGCGCGTTGGCGAGACGTTTTTTCCGGTCGAGAGGACGATAGTTTCCTTTTGTCGTCCGACGATGCGCAAATGCCCCGCCTCGTCGAATTCGCCCAGGTCGCCGGTGTGAAGCCAGCCATCGACGATCGTTTCGTCGGTAGCGGCCTGGTCGTTCCAATAACCGAGCATCACGTTGGGACCGCGGACGAGGATCTCACCGTCGGAGGAAATCTGCACTTCGACGTTCGGCAATGGCGGGCCAACCGTGCCTCGGCGATAATCGCCGAAAGCCGTCGCGGAGATTACGGGTGAAGATTCGGTGAGGCCGTAGCCAGCAAGAATCGGGAGTCCTTGCCTTTCGAATAGCTGCGCCACCTCGGGTGCGAGTGCGGCTCCACCACAGAAACAGTATTTGAGCTTACCGCCGAACAGTTGCTGCAAGGTCCCAGGCGGTGCGTCCCCAACTTGCTGGGTGATTTTCTGATAGAAGTACGGCACACCGTTGATCACCGACGGCTTGGCGAGCTGGCAGTCGCGGACGATTGTGTCGCGGCTCTCGGCTAGCACAAGTTTCGACCCACGATACAGCCAGCTGTAGAGGTCGCAGGTGCGTGCGTAGATGTGGCTAAGCGGCAGAAAGCAAAGTCGGGTTTCGTCGGCATCGGAGCCAACGGCTTCAGTGACGGCGATTGCGTTGCTGACGAGATTGTCATGCGTGAGCATCACGCCACGCGGTTGACCGGTGGTGCCGGAGGTGAACAGGAGCGTGGCAAGGTCGTCGTTGCGAACATTGAATGCGTCGAGTTCGGCGCGCGGAAGTGGTTCTTCGGCAGACTCCGCGAGCTTGTTTGCCAAGTCAAAATGGCGGAAGACTGGTGCCGCCAGGTCGTCGGGTTGTTTTGCGTTGCCGTCGACTACGAGCAATCTAGCGTCGGCAAGTCGCGCAAACTGCGCGACTTGAGACTCCGAAAGCGAGGCGTGCAGCGGTACATGGATAGCCCCTATCGACGCCAACGCGAGGTCAGTTGCAATCCACCCCGCGCTGTTCGGAGCCCACTGCGCGACGCGATCTCCAGCATTGATTCCCTCTTCAAGAAACCGAGACGCGAATTGACGCACGAATTTGTCGAACTCTGACCAGGTCATCCAAACGACCTGGTTGTTACTGATCAAACCGAGTGCCGGCTGATCTGCAGAATGGAAAGCCGCCGCTTGTAGCAGTTCTGGTATTGTTTGCGGAAGAGAATCAGCCATAGGCAAATCATCGCTTTCGGTCTGCAAAACCGCAAGCGTTTAGCCTGGAAGCCGGGCTAGGCTCGTAACTGGCCGCCCAGCTTCTGGCCAACCTGGGCAACGATTTTCTCTCGCACTCCATCAGCCTGTTCGTTGGTGAGGGTGCCTTCAGCCGAGCGGAGCTGAATGCTGAACAGGAGGCTCTTTTTTCCCGCGCCGATCTTCTCAGCGTCGCGGTAAGTTTCCTGGAAAGCGATGCTCTCCAGCAGGTCGCCGCTTTCGGCGCGGACGATCGTTTCGACGTCGGACCAAAGGACTTGCTCATCGACCACCAAGTTGAGATCGCGCCCGACCGGCGGGTAGGGCGAGAGTCTCTCAGCCCGGCGGATGGCCACCGACGCGTCAACGAGCACATCAAGATCGATCTCCGCGACGGTCGTTGAACTCCGAAGTTCGAACTGCTCGAGGCCCTGCTGCCCGACTTCGCCCAGGTAGCCGAGTACCCGATCGCCCAGCTTAAGCTCGCCGCCCCGACCTGCCGCCAGCAGTGCGGTGTCCCACGGCGTAACCACGAGTGCTGCGCCGGGAGCGATGGCGTTAATCAACAAATCCACGACGCCCTTCAACTCGGCGAAAGAGCCGCCGCTGGTGATCGCGAGCATGCGGCGCTGGTCGGGGAGTTGCCCAGGGCGCGGCAGGTAGATATTAGCGATTTCGAACAGCTCGATGGTCGTGTTCGACAGTTTCTCGTTGGCGCGGCGCGAGCGGAGCAGACTCGGCACTAACGTTTGGCGGAGGCAATCGGCTCGGCGCAGCACGGGTGTGCTGACGGTGAGCGGTTCGGCTGTCGTCCACGGTTGAAACTTGCCAACTTGCTCAGGTTCGACGGCGCTGATGGTCATCGCTTCGTGGAATCCGGTCGCGACCATCACGTCGCGGACTTGCTCGAGCACACGGTCTTCGCGGCTACGCGTCGAGGCGACCATCTTTACGCCCGCGTCTTCCGGAATCTTGTCGTAGCCGTAGATCCGCGCGACCTCTTCGATCAGATCGATCTCGCGCGTCAGATCAGCCCGCCAGCTGGGTGGAATGACTTTGATGCAGTGATCGCAGGTGTGTGTTTCTTCACAGCCCAAATCCGTGAGGATGTTGCCAACCGTCTCAGCGGGAATGTCGATGCCGAGAACTCGGAGCACCTCGGGAAAGCGCAGCTTGATCTCCTCACACGTGCGAACGGGGTTACCGACGTCGACGACACCTTCGCACAGCTGGCCTCCGGCGAGTTCCAAAATCAGTTCGCAGCAGCGGCGGCTGGCCCAGTCGATGCCCTCGGGATCGACGCCACGCTCGAAACGATACGACGAAGGACTGTGCAGATTGTGTCGGCGGGCCGTGTTGCGGACCGACAGCGGTGCGAAGTCGGCCGCTTCGATTAGTAGATCGGTCGTCGTTTCGCTCACCTCGGTGTCGGCACCGCCCATCACACCCGCGAGCGCGACGGCACGCTCGCCATCGGCGATCACGCACGTGCCGGATTGTAACTCGTACTCCTGATGGTTGATCGCCAGGAACTTCTCGCCCGGCTTCGACTCGCGAACAATGATCTTCTGACCGTGCAGCTTGGCGAAATCGAACGCGTGCAGAGGTTGTCCGCACTCCATCATCACATAGTTGGAAATATCAACGACGTTGTTGATCACTGCTATGCCCAACGATCGCAATCGGTCGCCCAGCCAGTCCGGGCTTGGTCCGATCTTGACGCCCTTGATAACACGGGCGGTGTACCGAGGGCAGAGATCGGGGCAGTTGAGTTCCACACTGGTTTGGTCCGCTACGGCTGGTCCTGCTTCAGTAAGTTTCGGTACCGGTTTCTTAAGAGCCTGCTTCCAGAGGACCGCGATCTCGCGCGCAACGCCGATGTGCCCCAAGCAGTCGGGGCGGTTGCTGGTGACTTCCAGATCGATGGCCGTGTCGTCACCAACCTGTTCGATGCCTTCGAGATTCAAACCGGTGAGCGTCAACCGCTCCGTCAATTCCTCGAGCGACATCGGCAGGTCGACGTATTCTTTTAGCCAATTCCAACTGACAATCATGAGGAGGGCTCTCTCGCAAAGGCGCCAAGACGCAAAGGACGTGTGTTGATGCTACTTCTTGGCGCCTTAGCGCCTTGGCGTGAGACCCCAACTAAAACTGCGACAAGAATCTCACATCGTTTTGGTACAAGTCGCGAATATCAGTAATGCCGTGTTGTCGCATGCAGATGCGTTCCACGCCGAGGCCAAAGGCGAAGCCGGTGACTTCTTCGGGGTCGTAGCCGACGGCGCGCAACACGTTGGGATCGACCATGCCGGCACCGCCCATTTCCATCCAGCCGGTGTTACCAGCGGCGTCAGTCCAGTTCATATCGACTTCGACGCTCGGCTCGGTGAACGGGAAGAACGACGGGCGGAACCGCACATGCATGTCTTCACCGCCGCCGAAATAGCTGACAAAAAACAGACGTAAGACGCTCTTCAGATCGGCCATCGTCACGCCTTTGTCGACCAACAGTCCTTCAATCTGGTGAAACATCGGATAGTGCGTCGCATCCGCCGTGTCGGGGCGATACACGCGACCCAGCGAAATGATTCGCACCGGCGGCTTGGTGTCTTCCATCACGCGAATCTGCACGGTGCTGGTCTGGCTACGCAGCAACAGCGGCGAATCGGATTCCGCAGCAGCCGCGGCTGCTGCGCCCAGATAAAAGTTGTCCAGTGGGTCGCGCGCGGGGTGCGAGAGCGGGATGTTGAGCGCTTCGAAGTTATGCCAGTCGTCTTCGATCTCAGGGCCTTCGACGGCCGTGAAACCAAGGCGGCCCATGATGTCCTTCATCTCACGAATCGTTTGCGTGATCGGGTGCAGCCGACCGATTCGGACAGGTTTGCCAGGCAGTGTGACGTCGAACGCTTCGGCCGCGGCTTCGCTTGCGCCGCTCAAGTTCTCCTGGGCGGCCTCGAACGCAGACTCAACGAGGCCCTTCACCTCGTTGAAGCGTTTCCCAGCGGTCGGCTTGTCGGCTTTGTCGACTTTGCCGAGGCCTTGCTGCGCTGATTTGAGTTGGCCGTTCTTCGCACCCAAAAACTCGACCCGCGCAGCCTCGAGGGCTTCCGCCGAGTTAGCAGAGTTGAATACTGTTTGAGCTCGCTCGACCAACGCGTCGAGATCAGCAAGAAACTGGGTGAGGGACACGCGTCTGGCCTCAATCCATGTGAAGTGGCACTAAGCGGCCAGCGCGTTGCGGGCTTTTTCGACCACCGCGTCGAAAGCTGCTGGATCGCTCACGGCCATCTCGGCAAGCATCTTGCGATCCAACTCCACTTGCGCTTTTTTCAGGCCGTTGACCAGTTCGCTGTAGCGGAGTCCTCGCTCGCGAGCGGCGGCGTTGATGCGGATGATCCACAATTTGCGGAACTCGCGCTTACGGACGCGACGATCGCGAAAGGCATAAGCCTCAGCACGTACGAGGGTCTCTTTAGCGGTGCGAAGTAGATTGCCGCGTCCGCCGCGGTAGCCTTTGGTTTTTTTGAAGAGGCGATTCTTCGCTTTGTTGCGGGCTGCGCCCTTGGTGGTTCTCATCGTTTGGAACCCTTCATTTCGTTTTGCTCACGTCCAGGTCCCTTGCTCACAGTGCAAGGCGTTTCTACCCGACGAGGTTGTGATGAGTCGCGAGTTGTGTGTCACGAGTCGCCAGCTGTCTCAACAAAAAACTCACGACTCGCGACCCATGACCCGGAACTCAGTAGCTATTCCCTGCCAGCGCCTTGGCGACCATTTTTGAGTTGACGTCGCTGGTGACCGCCGTGCCGCGCAGGTTTCGCTTACGCTTCTGGCTCATCCGTCCGGCCAAGTGGCTGGTGCCAGCTTGTCGATGCTTGGCTTTGCCTTTGGCCGACAGTCGGAACCGCTTCTTGGTGCCTTTGTGGGTCTTTTGCTTGGGCATGGTTCTATGTTTCCATGGTTGTGTGCAGTGTAGCCCCATAGATTAACAAAGTTTGTGCGCTTTCAAAACCCGCTTTTTGCTGATAATTCCGCATGCATTTCCCCGGGTCTACTGAGTGACGAGTATCGCCCACCACCATGCGAGGTAAAGCACGCTCAGCGCGAGGGGCCAGGAAAATTCATCCTCGTAAACCTTAACGGCGAGGTAAACGGCCGCCGGTATTCCCGCTAAGCCATTTGCGACACATACCAACAGTAGTCCGCCAAGTGTGACCTGATCCAAGATTATTAGCACCAGTAAGCTTAGCGGTCCAATGAGCCATGCGATTCCTAGCGATATATTGGCAAGGCGTCTTACGTTGGGAGAAGCCTCTCGCTCCCCGAAAAACGCCCGTCGAGGCATCCAAACCAGCAGCAGAAAGGAGCCCACTACGTACAGATAGGAGGCAACCCCATCAGCGAAATCGCTCGGAAAGCCAGTCGAGCCGAGTGCTGCCCACGTGGCCCCCAAAGTTATGAGCACCAAAGCCCATTTTGCCGGCAAAACCCATCTCGTAGCTTCGCTATCACCAAGAGTCTTGTGGATTTGTTCGGTGTACCAAGAGGAAAGCCACAAAGCTGAGAGACCCACCCAACTCTCTCCACTCAAAGTCGCTGAACAGAGGTCGAGAATCTGCTCAACGCTCTCTCGGACAAAGCCGTGAAGCCCCAGTACTAGAGCGACGACTGTCGTTGCTAAGAACAGAGACTTCAGGCTATAGCGTCTCGGTCCGGGCTTCGGGAGCCTCATGAGTCATGCACCTCAAGCCCGGGGTGCTGATCTACTTCGGCGCCAGAATCAGCACAATCCGTCGTCCTTGCATGCCCGCTTCCTGCTCGACCTTCGCGATGTCGTCGAGCTCGGTGACCAGTCGCTCGACCAATTTGAAGCCTTCGTCGACGTGGGCGTTTTCGCGGCCGCGGAAAATGACGGAGCAGATCACTTTGTCGCGTTCGTTTAAGAACTTACGAGCGCGGTTGACCTTGGTCATGAAGTCGTGCTCGCCGATCTTCGGCCGCAGACGGATCTCTTTGTTCTTGCCGTGATGAGTGTGGCCTTTGGCGTGCCGTTTCTTCTGTTGATACTTGAATTTGCCGAAGTCCATGATACGGCAAACCGGCGGCTTTTCAGTTGGCGCGACCTCGACCAGATCGAGCCCAGCCTCGCGGGCTTGGTCAAGTGCATCGTCGCGGGAAAGGACTCCGAGTTGCTCGCCTTCGCTGGAAATGACGCGTAGTTCCGGTGATCGGATCTGGTCGTTGATCCGCTGCTGCTTATTGTCGATGGTTTCCAATCTCCAGGGGTAAAGGTGCAAAAAAAGCGCAGGCCACGGTGCCAATTCGGGAAAAGCCTGCAAACAGCTACACAAGTATTGGCCATGCGATGGCCTAAGGTCAACAGTTTGTAGGGAAATCAACGATTCGAGTCAGACGATACGCCTAACTCGCTGAATCCTCATCATCAGCACGGTCGGCCGGTTGGCGAACGGTTTTGTCGGCGACTTCCTGCCTGAGTTTGGCGATCGCATCAGCCAGCGGCATGGCCCCCAGGTCGCCCTCGATCCGGTCCCGGACCGTGACGGTGCCATTCTCGGCGTCCTTCTCGCCCACAACGAGCATGTAAGGAATCAGCTCAAGCTGGGCCTCGCGGATCTTGGCTCCCAGTTTCTGGCCGCGAAAATCGCCCGTGACCCGGAACTTCTCGTCGCGCAGCCGCTTTTCAACCTGGCGGCCATAATCCTCGGATTTTTCGCTGACGGTTAGCACCCGCAACTGCTCGGGAGCGAGCCAGAGCGGAAATGCCGCCGCAAAGTGCTCGATCAGCACGCCCACGAAGCGTTCCAGCGACCCAAACGGTGCGCGGTGGATAATCACCGGTCGATGCGGCTGGTTGTCTGCACCGATGTACTCGAGGTCGAAACGCTCTGGGTTCTGGTAATCGACCTGGACGGTGCCCAGCTGCCAATCGCGACCGATTACGTCCTTTACGACGAAGTCAATTTTCGGACCGTAGAACGCGGCCTCGCCAGGCTCAGCGGTGAACTCCACGCCCAAACCCTCTGCAGCCTGTCGGCAGGCGGCTTCCGCGCGGTCCCACTGTTCGGCCTCGCCGACATACTTGTCGCTGGAAGGGTCGCGCAAGCCGACGCGGACACGGTAGTCGTGCATCCCGAGCGTGCCTAGCACTATCTTCACCAGTTCCAAGCAGCCGGCAATTTCGTCCCCCAGTTGCTCTTCGGTCATGAACAGATGCGCGTCGTCTTGGGTGAACCCGCGCACTCTGGTCATTCCGCCCAACTCGCCCGACTGCTCCCAGCGATAGACAGTGCCGAACTCCGACAGCCGAATCGGCAGATCGCGGTAACTGTGGCGCTCGCTGGCATAGATTCGGAAGTGGTGCGGACAATTCATCGGTTTGAGCAAATAACCGTCGATATCACCTTCACGCAGCAGGTTTGAGAGTTCCCCGCACCCGCAGCCATCGTCGGCCAGCTTCTTCATCACCTCCCGATCGACGATCGGCGAGAATTGCGAATCTTCGTAGTAGGGAAAGTGGCCGCTGGTGCGGTACAAGTCGAGCTTGCCAATGTGGGGCGTGAAAACCTGAGTATATCCCTGCCGGACGAGGTGCTCGCTAATGAAGTTTTGCAGTTCTTGGCGGATAATGGCGCCCTTGGGTTTCCAAAGCACCAGCCCCGAGCCAACCTTGTCGTCGATCTCGAACAGCTCGTGTTTCTTCCCAAGCACACGATGATCGCGTCGTTTGGCTTCTTCCAGCCGCTGCAAATGCTGCTTGAGCTCCTTTTTGTCGAAGAAAACCGTCGCATACAGCCGTTGCAGCTGCTGGTTGCTCGCATCACCTTTCCAGTACGCGCCCGCCAGACTCAGCAGCTTGAAGCCCTTGCCGATAAAGCTGGTGCTAGGTACGTGCCGGCCCCGACACAGGTCGAGGAATTCCCCTTGGCGGTAGAAAGAGACGTTTTCCTCGTCGGCCAGGCCGGTTTCTAGGTGTTCCACCTTGAATTCCTGGCCCATCTCGCGACACAGTTCGATCGCCTCTTCACGCGACATTTCCAGACGCTCAAACCGCTGGTTTTCCTTGACGATCTTCTTCATTTCCGCTTCGATCTTGGAAAAGTCGTCTTCAGAGAGCGGTCGCTCAAGCGCCATATCGTAATAGAAGCCGGTTTCGGTGTAGGGGCCAAAGGCCAGCTGCACACCCTCGAACAACCGCATGACGGCTTGCGCCATGACATGCGCACACGAATGGCGTAGTACGTCGAGTGATTCCGGATCACGCTTGGTGAGTAGGCGCAAACTCACTTCACCGTTGCTGGGCAGCGCAGCATGCAAGTCGATCATCGCCCCGTCGACTTCGGCCACGACTGCTGCCTTGGCCAATCCAGGGCCAATCTCCGCTGCCACATCATAGGCAGAAACGCCCTCATTAAACTCACGCCGACTACCATCCGGCAAAGTGATTTGAAGCATAGAATCCTGATACTTTTGGTGTTAGGGGAGTCTCTATATTGCAATTCGCCAGCAACAGTCAATTTCGTGCCGCAGTGCGAGGCCGAATTCACGCGAGTATACGCTTCTAGCGTTTAGCTGGCCAAGCCAATCCGCTGTTTGCAACTTGTTCGGCACATGCCTCGCTCATGGCTGACGCTTGGAAGACCTTGCCGCATCAATTGCGCGTTGAGAACGCCTGGCACATACTCGAAAGACCCAGAACGAGTAGCTGATGGTTCGCGGTTGCGTTGCGGCATATTAGTAAAACTCGATTGTCCTAGGCCCTTGATGCGAGCGTGGGTCTGCCGTCGATTTGGCTCGGATTTCTCCATCAATTCAGTGCAAGAATACGATTTGGAGGGCGACGAATGCGAAAAATGGCGAGTCTCGTTGCCGAGAGTCGCGAGATTCGGCGCTCCCCGAGGCAATTGGGTCGATCGGATTGGGGCTATTGCACAGTTTCGACCCGAGACCTCATTAGTTCGTCAAGCCCAACCAAGGGAAAATCCGGCATATTTGCAAAAAAAATCAATGTTTTGATTTTTCGTAAAGCCTTATTTGTCAACAAGAAAAGTCATTTTCTTGCCCTAGCCCATCTATTTTCCCCAAAAAATCTCCCTTTCAGGACTAGCAAAAGTGTTGCAAGCCGGGAATTCCTTGGTAAAGTGGTGGAAGAACAGGCGGTAGTTCCGCCGATCAACGGGAATTCTTATCTGGGGTAGTGGGAAAAGTAACTGGAATCGATGAGCGTTTGCCCCTAGGCAGACTCGCAAGTCACAGTTGTTGTCCGCAGCTTCAGATCACTTGTGTCAGTTCGGGTCCAAGACAAATTGCAGGACGGGACTGTGATCACGGGTGGGGCAGACTTCTTCGCTGACACAAGAGTCATTTTTTTCCGGCTAGATCGAATCAGCTGACTACTTCCTAACTTTTAAGCAACTTAGGCCCCCACAGAACTTAACTGAGATATCGTCCTTATCTTCAAACGTGAACGTTTGACTCGGGGAAACTGGAGAACTGAAAAATGAAACGCAGTCTATCTTTTTGTGCAATCGCTCTCGTAGCTGTCATGGCTCACTCGGCTACCGCCCAGTTCAATGTGCAGCTGAACCTTCGCTACAATGATCCGGCCGATGAGTCGGCTGGCGGTACTTGGGACCTGCTCGTTGGTACCGAAGGCAGTGTCGGCCTCGCTGGTATTACCGCATTGCTCGACAACGTCAACAATGACGCATCTGCAGGCTCAGCAGGGTATGGCGTTTTCGAGTCGCAACAAGTCGGCAGCGTCGTCGAAATCGTGACCGGTAGCGATCTAACGGCTCCTGCCGGCGACGAGCTTCTTGTCGGTCTGCCTGGACATTCGGCCGCTGTTGCTGACGATCTGTTCCCTGGCAACTCGCCAGCAATCTGGGAAAACAACACGCTTCTCGCCAGTGGTACTTTCGGTGCCGACCGTCCTGCTCTGCTCGCCACCTCCGGTGATCTCGCTGCAGGTGCGAACGAATTCGATGGTACCGACGCAGTTGCCTCTACGGTTGCCAACTGGAACGTTCGTGGCGACAGCGTTGCTACTGACGGTCTTCGCCCTGGCGATGCCAATCGCGATGGCACGGTCAACGCTAGCGACTTGGGTATTCTCTCAAATCCCGCTAACTGGCTAAACGTGAATGCTGGCTGGGACGAAGGTAACTTCAACAGCACAGGCGGAACCAACGCCAGCGACTTGGGTATTCTTTCCAATCCAGCTAACTGGCTCTCCTCGACAACGCCTCCTGCCGTTGGTGCGGTATCTGCTCCTGAGCCCACCACCGCTGTGATGTTGGTCAGCATGCTCACTTTGGCTGCTGCTGGTCGTCGTCGCTCCTAATTTAGTGCTCACGGGAATGCTAATTTAGTACAACGATTGATTTACTACTTTGAACCTCGTAGAAAAGCGGCCTCGATCAAATCAACGATAGCTGAACTGGTCCAGCGCCGCTTTTTACTACACCTTTTTCTGGAGTCTAGAATAATGAAGAAAGCTTTCACTTGTGCATTAGCTGTCATTCTGACAGGATTGGCCAGCTCCGCAGACGCTGCCTCGCTGGGGATTAATCGAAGGGAAGTTGGAGAGAACGCTGTCTTCTCCATTTTTCTGAACGAGCTGTCACAGAACGATCAGGTAACCGCCATTGAAGTAACGTTGACCCCTGGTGATAGCCAGTTCTTGAACTATAACGGCACTGGCTTTGACGGCACAGATCAGTTGGATGAGACGGACGACGCCTCGTTCACGAGTGCAGGGCTGACGCTTCCCGCCATTCCATTCAATGGTAAGGGTTGGACAGTCATTGATGGTTCGCCAGTTGTGTCACCACCGTCCGGGCCGGATGGAATTGGTTACGCAGCCAGCAACCCCGGATTCTTCCTTGATGCCGATGGGTTGTTGCTGAACAACATCATGCTACCCAAGAGTGCGCTGGGCGCTGCCGTGGTCGTGCTCATCGGTGGTGATGGCAACCCGATCGATGGTGGACGTCTGACAGATGTCCTTCCTGAGCCAACCACTTTGGTACTGGCTGGAATGAGCTTGATTGGTATCGTCGGCGTTCGTCGTCGCAGCTAAGTGAAAGCTTAACCAGGTTAAACTGGTAGATTATTGAAAGCTCCGACCCCCTCGCATACTTTGCGAGGGGGTCTTTTTTTTGCAAGTGCGTCAAGTAGATGACGTCTCACTCAATCAAACCAATCGTGAGTTAGGCGTTGGCGGAATTCTTACCCCAACCGGTGGGTACCCACCAAATAGCACCCGCACGCCAGTACTGGTCCCAGCGTACTTGAAAGTGCGAGGGTGCTGTCTATGTATGAATTGCGGCCCACATCTTTCGCAGCTCAAACAACGGGCCTGGCCTAGCGACTGGGTTGGAAATACCGTCGCCAACGTGGCAGTGCCTGCGATGACAATTATTCCGATATCGCTTGTGAGCCAATATCTGAAGAAGCCTCAACAAAGGTGAGGAATACAGAAACAGCGTTGCCGCTCAAATGGAGTTATGGACCGGAAGATCCGAGCGTACGCCTGAGAGAGTAAGTCAGGCCGGCTCGCGGTGGCTGACTTACTTTGTGCTGCAGATTACTTTGCTGCAAACGGGGTGCCCTGACTGAGTAACCAGCAGGCAATGTGACGCTCAGGATGACTCGTCACTCGGAGGTTGAAGCGGCAAGACTCTCGCGAGTCGTCTGATCACCCACGAGCGGGTGCCAGTTGCGTGTCGAATTGGCTGATCGTGGTGAGGCTAACGGCCCACGTGTGTCGAACCGGTGGAAGTAGCTGCGGCAACTCGAAAACAGATGAGACAAATGGCTGCAGTGCTGGAGCCCCTCAAACGTCGGGATTTAGCCATATATCAGCAGGGTCAAGCCTCATAAAAACTAAATTCAAAAAAAAAGACAAATTAGCTTGCAAAGACTTCGCGGTCTGTTAGAATCGGGTCATAGCAAGTGATCGCTGCGGCGAGAACTATGCATTTTGATTCTCTAACTGAGGTGCGACCTACTGCACGTTCGACAAAAGCGAAACTAGGAAGTTTTTTATTCCTAGCTTTTAATGCTTTTGTTTCTACCAAAGACGGCTTTGTTCTCTTGCCGTCTCTTCTGGTGTTTCCTCAGTAGCTATTTCCCATCGTTATCGATGTTTAGGTTCTAGCGTTTCGATTTCCGGAAATCTGAGCGTGAGACGGCAGAAGAGTCGCTGCAAGCGAACTCACGCGGGTCGCCAGCCCGCTAATCATTACACTTTCACCTAGTCAGTATCAGTACGACAAAACTAGAGAGGTTTGTCTCATGAAGGTTGGATAAGTTTGCCGGTTGTTGCGTTCTCGCTGAGGACGAAACACTCCAGCAAACGGGGCAGCAGCATTAGAAGTCGAAGCAATTGCTTTCTTCAAATTCTAACCGAGCTGCATGACATCTTGCCAACCGGAGCGTTGGCACTCAACTGGCGGAAACGGAATCCGCACTACTTTTTCGAAATGGTGACAACATGTCGCCAACCCAACTAACAAATACCTTTACTGGAGTCACAACTATGAAAAAGATTTCGACATGTGCCCTAATCGTAGCCCTAGCATTTGCGACCAGTCTTGAAGCTGCAGAATTGAGAGTTGTAACCCGCGAGTCTGGAGACAGCTTGGTACACTCGCTCTACTTGGACGGACTCACTACAGCCGACGAAGCCACTGCCTTGAGCGTCTCGATCCTGCCTGGTGACAGCGCCTTTGAGAATTTCAACGCCACCGGTTTCGACGGGACGACGCAACTGGGTGCTGCTGATGATTTCTCCTTCACCAATGCAGGGCTTTCGCTTCCGCCTGTTCCGTTTAACGGCAAGGGTTGGACGATCATTGATGGTTCCGACGATGTCGCACCACCTTCGGGACCCGATGGAATCGGCTACGCAGCTAGTTTCCCAGGCAACTTCCTTGATGCCGATGATCTGTTGCTGAATAACATCATGCTGCCAAGGGATGCGGTTGGTTCCGCAGTGGTTGTACTGATTGGTGGCGATGGTAATCCTATTGGTGAACCGCTCTCAAGCCCTTTGCCAATTCCCGAGCCAACGACTTTGGCTCTGGCCGGCCTGAGCATGATCGGCATTGTCGGTCTGCGTCGCCGCAGCTAAGCTTCGCAAGCTTAACTCGAAGTTAACGAAAAGCCTCTCTACCGACTGGTAGGGAGGCTTTTTTCGTGCGCGTAGCAATCCGTGTTTTCCGCGCGCGAGCCGGCCTAGAGTGGCGACTAGTCTCGCAAATACTCGTCACCGCTACTACAGCAGCCTGACGCGGGGATGAACCTCCCACCCGCAGGCCACCTGCGGGCAACTGGGGCACATTTAACGGCCCTTGATCGCTGTTCCACCGCCTGCCGCATGGCGTTATCATGCGCAGACCCGCGATCATGGACGATCGGTACTAGGAGAATAGGTGATGGGAAAGCAATGGATTGCTGTGATGAGCTTGTGCGGTGTGCTCGCCTCGGTCGCGTCCGCCACGCCGCGGCTGGTGATCGAGCAGACCAGTCACGACGACGGCGTTGCCACGGCGGTTTTTCTTGACGTGGGCGATGCCAACGGCACGTTTAACACGTTTTCGGTGGAGTTCACGC
This sequence comes from Bythopirellula sp., assembly GCA_965228965.1. Taxonomy (GTDB): domain Bacteria; phylum Planctomycetota; class Planctomycetia; order Pirellulales; family Lacipirellulaceae; genus Bythopirellula. Next base: position 278,539 of record OZ245849.1, on the reverse strand, counting down.
CCGAAGTGGGCGAGTTTCTCAATTTCGATGCCGATGGTGTGGACCAGGGTGCTATCCTGCGACCCGGCGACGCGGCCAGCTTCACCAATGTGCTGCTGCCAGCGCCGCCCGTGGTGGGCGGACATAGTTTGACGCTGCTGAGACACGGCAATGATAGCGCTGAACAGATCAGCTATAGCGCCGCGCGTGTGGGTCAGTACTTTAATTTCTCGCACCCGGTGTTCTTAAATAACCTGTTCCTGCCCCATGGTGTAACGGCGCAAACGACGGTCTGGTTGATCGATGGCGAAGGCGAGATCTTCGATGTGCTGGCGCATCGGCGCGTCGTTCTGCACCCCAATCCGCTGCCGTTTCCCGAACCGACGTCCAGCGCGCTGATCAGCGTCGGACTGCTAGGGGTGCTCACCCTGCGACGCCGCACGGCTTGAATCGGCGATTATCGCGACCTTTTCCGTGTTGGTGGCTCCACGCTAGGGATATTTGTATAATGGGCATTACGCCCCTTATCTCCCTGGCCTGACCCGACGGGCATCGAGAATCGGCGGTGGACGAGTTGGAATGCTGCGAAACTAGTAACTGGGGTACGAATGTTCGCGCTGCGCGTTGGTCTTAGGCTCGCTCTCCCGACAGCGCGCCGATTGCCCTCGTGTAACACCACCGAGGCTGGTGGTCTCAACACCGCTTCCCCAAGGCGTGATCGCAGGCAACGTTCCAACACGCGGGCAGCGAATTGGCACTCCTCAACGCGCTGCCGGTCCCACTTCGTTGGTGCCGGCGAGCTTACCACCGATTGCGATCGCAGGACGGCGTCGTCGATCATTGATGGTTCCGCTCAAGTCTCACCGCCATTGGTGTTGGACGGAATTGTTTTCGCCGCGCGTAAGCCCGGGGAATGTATGACACCCGGCAATCAGTTTCTAGCCAACGAACAACAACACTTATTGGAGTCACAGCGATGAAAAAGATTTCAACGTGTGCCTTAATTGTTGCCCTAGCAGTTGCGACGAGACTTGAGGCTGCGTCGTTGAGAGTTGAATGCCGCCCCGCTGCGTCTGGGGACAGCTTGGTGTACTCAATCTACATGGACGGCCTCACCGCAGCCGAACAAGTCACGGCCATGGAGGTCACGCTTCTGCCAGGAACTGGTACGTCTGAGAACTATAGCGAAACCGGATTCGGGCCTGGCCCAGATTTCAAGCAGTTGGGCGTTGAGGATGATTTCACCTTCACCAACGCTGCGCTGACGCTCCCCGCTTTCCCACCGTTTTTCGGACAGGGATGGAACATCATCGATGGTTCGACGGGCGTCACACCACCTTCGGGACCCGATGGCATCGGCTACGCTGCTAGTGATCCCGGCAACTTCCTAGAGGCCGATGACCTGTTGCTGAATAACATTATGCTGCCAAAAAGCGGCAGTGATGCACTCTTACGTGTTGTCTTCATTGGTGCAGATGGGAACCCAATGCCGGAGCCTTTCGTGCAGGCGCAGATCTGCATTCCCGAGCCTACTTCGATGGCGTTGGCCGGCCTGGTGACCTTCGCGCTGGTAGCCACTCGGAAGCGTAAGTGAACGACGACCCAAGTACTCAGCGGAGCAGAACGACATGAGGATGCTGTCAGGGATTGGAGTTACCGCCGCGATGATGGTGTACGTTGGCAAAGTACAATCAGTTTCTGGCCAACGAACAACAACATTTATTGGAGTCACAACTATGAAGAAGATTTCGACATGTGCCCTAGTCGTTGCCCTAGCATCCTTCACGTCGAGCCTTGAGGCTGCTTCGTTGAGAGTTGAAACCCGCGTCACTGGTGCCAGCAACGTGTTCTCGATTTACTTGGACGCTCTCACGGAGGCCGATCAAGTCACGGCCTTGAGCGTTTCGATGCTGCCGATAAACAGTGCGTTTGAAAACTACAGTGAAACCGGATTCGGCCCTGCCCCGGACTTCGATCGACTGGATGAGAATTCGGACGCCTCCTTCACCAGCGCTACGCTGACGCTCCCCGCTGGCGCGCCGTTTTTCGGAATGGGATGGACCATCATCGACGGGTCTGATGAAGTCGCACCACCTTCGGGGCCCGCCGGAATCGGCTATGCAGCGAGTGCTCCCGGTAGATTCCTTGAGGCGGATGGTGTGTTGCTGAACAACATTATGCTCCCTCAGCGTGCAACAGTCGTGGTCGCGATGGTCGATCTCTTCGGCGGCGATGGCAACCTGGTCCAGCAGCTATGCGTTTCGAACAGTCCTCGTCGGTGCATTCCCGAGCCCACGTCCATGGCGTTGGCCGGTCTGGTGACCATCGCGCTGGTAGCCGCTCGGAAGCGTAACTGAACGACGCCCCAAGTACTCAGCGGAGCAAGACGACATGAGGATGCTGTCGGGGATGGGAGTTACGGCCGCACTGATGGCATGCGTCGGCGCAGTGCAATCAGTTTCTGGCCAACGAACAACAATAAATATTGGAGTCACAGCGATGAAAAAGATTTCGACGTGTGCCCTACTCGTTGCCCTAGCATCCTTCACGACGAGCCTTGAGGCTGCTTATTTTAGAGTTGAAACCCGCATCACTGGTTCTAGCTGGGTACACTCGATTTATCTTGACTTTCTCACCGAAGCCGAACAAGTCGCGGCCTTGAGCGTCTCGATCCTCCCGGAAGACGGTACATTTGAGAACTACAGTGAAACCGGATTCGGGCCTGCCCCTGATTTCAGGCAGTTGGACGCGGACGATGATGCCACTTTCACCAACGCTGTGCTGTCACTGCCTCCCGTTCCGTTCAACGGCAAGTTCTGGACCATCATCGACGGGTCTGATGAAGTCGCACCTCCTTCGGGACCCGCTGGCATCGGCTATGCAGCTAGTAGCCCCGGCAGCTTCCTTACGGCCGATAATCTGCTGCTCAATAACATTATGCTCCCGCGTAATGCCGACGTGGTCGCGATGGTCGATCTCATCGGGGGTGATGGAAAGCCAGTCCAGCAGTTTTGCTTTTCGACGAGCGGTCCCTACGGCGAGTGTATTCCCGAGCCGAATGCGTTCGCGTTGACTATTCTCGTCATGATTGGATTTATTGCGCAGCGGCGCCATATTTGACTCTTAGTGATAATCTCTTGGAGCATGAACTAATGGAACGAGTATTGATCGGTGTGTTGGCAGTAGCTTCTTTTGCTAACGCCTGCAGCTTGCAAGCAGCATCACTGAGAATCGAACGCACCGACGCGGGGGCCAGCCAGATTTACGCGGTGTTTATGGACGGGCTGACCGAAGCCGACGACGTATGGGCCCTCAGCGTTTCGTTGCTTCCGGGGCCGGCCCAGTTTCAAAACTACGATGAAGATGGACTGGACGGGACGGTTCCTCGAGTTGCCGGTGACACCGCATCGTTTACCAATGCCCTGCTAACGAGGCCGGAAGCTATTGGTGGACAGGCGTGGACAACGATCGATGGTTCTCAAGCAGTTCCGCCACCTTCTGGACCCAATGGGATTGGCTATGCGGCAGCGAAGCTCGGTTTCCGGCTAGCGGCGGACGACTTGCTCCTCAACAATCTGATGCTGCCAAGTCATGCGGTTGGCTCGGCCGTGGTAGTACTGGTCGATGGCGATGGGAATGTCATACCTGGCGGCCGCTTGGAGGCCATATTGGCTGTGCCGGAACCGCGGAGCCTGCTACTGATCGGCTGCGTCTGTTCCGCTGGCTTGCTCGGCAGGCCGCAACGCGGGCGCGTGAGTCATTGACGCCAACCCTTCGGTCCGTCAGCCTAGAGGGATGGCTGACACGAAGAAAACTAGGCGGATCAGTGTCCCGCAGTTCACCGACATGAAATCGTCGGGGCGGAAGATCTCGATGCTCACGGCGTACGACTATGCCATGGCGCAGTTGGTGGACGAAGCGGGGGTCGAGGGCATTCTGGTCGGCGACAGCATGTCGATGGTCGTGCAGGGGCACGAGAACACGCTGCCAGTGACGCTCGACGAGATGATCTATCACGCCGAGATGGTCGGACGGGCCGTGAATCACGCCTTGGTGGTGGTCGACATGCCGTTTCCCAGCTACCACTTGGGTGCCCACAAGGCGATCGAAAACGCCGGGCGGATTCTCAAGGAAACACGCTGCCAGGCCGTCAAGCTGGAAGGCGGCGCCGCCCAGGCCGAGACGATCGCTGCGTTGGTCTCGGCGGGCATCCCCGTGATGGCCCATGTCGGGCTACGTCCGCAAAGCGTGCATCAGTTGGGTGGCTACCGCGTGCAGCGCGACGAGTCGGCGCTGCTGCACGATGCCCGCGCAGCCGCCGAGGCAGGCGCGTTTGCCGTCGTGCTGGAATGTGTTCCCTCTGCGATCGCCAAGTCGATCACCGAGAAAGTGCCCATCCCGACAATAGGCATCGGTGCCGGTCCCGATTGCGATGGGCAAGTACTGGTGCTTAACGACGTGCTCGGTCTGATGAGCGACTACGTCCCACGGTTTGTCAAAGCCTACGCCGACCTTAAAACTGAGGTGACCAACGCCGCCCGCCAATTCCGCGACGAGGTCCGCGACGGAACCTTCCCGGCCAGCAAACATGAGTACGAATGAAGCTGTGCTAACGTGTGAGTGCGGTGCGAAAGTAGACGCTCGATTTCAGGATGCGGGCGGCCAGCTCGACTGCGGTTGTGGAAGAGTGGTGAAGGTGCCATCGCTCAGCAAACTGAGGAAACTTGCGGGACACGATGCTTACACGACCAATGCTGTTGAGGCGATACGAAAGCGACTAAACCAAGGTCAACTTCCTGCCGGGCTCAATTGTCTTGTTTGTGGTGCAGCGAGGTGTCCGCAACAAAACTTTGTCGCGATTTGTGAGGCCACGTATAGGAAAGGAGCCGACTCATCAGCAGGCAACGATATCCCTAGCCTGATGAGTAAGCTCTTACTGGTTTTCGCCGCGCCAAGGTTACTTGCACTATTGCTGATGAGAAGGAACGAAGATGTGGCGGTGCAGCAGTTCGGGCGCCACACTTCGGTCGAAATCTCGCTACCGGTTTGTGATTCGTGCGTCTCTGCCGGCCACAATACAAAGAGCGGCAAGAATGCTAGAACGCTGATGCGGCAGGTACCGCTGTACGATCAGCTTTTGACGGAGTTTCCCAATCTAGAACTGGAACGTCGGTAAGGTTCGGAGGCCTGAAGATTCAATTGCTCTGCTGGTCTGCACGACCTAAAATGGGGGTATGTCTTCCGCTGAACCCATGCCACTGATGTCGGTCGAGCAGTACCTGTCTTTTGAGACCGAAGGGGATGTTCGCCACGAGTATCTAGGCGGCTATCTTTACGCCATGGCGGGGGCCAAGACGGTCCACAATCGAATTGCGACGAGTTTTCTTGGTTCAGTGCATTCTCAACTGCGCGGCCAGCCGTGTGAGCCGTTCAATTCGGATATGAAAGTCCGTATCCAAATGGCGAGCCACACCAGGTTCTATTACCCTGACGGGATGGTCGTCTGCACGCCGAATCCGCCCAACGATCCTTATCAAGATCAGCCCGTTGTGGTGGCGGAGGTCATCTCCGAGTCGACGCGGCGGACGGACGAAGGTGAGAAGCGCGAAGCGTATCTGTCGATTCCCTCGCTGCGGGTGTATCTGCTGATCGAGATCGACAAACCGCAAGTGGTCGCCTACCGGCGCGACGATACCAACGGTTTTCAAAGCGAGTTCTACGCCGGTCTGGAATGCGTGGTGCCGCTGGAGGAAATCTCCGCGACTTTGTCACTACGAGACTTGTACCAGCGTGTCGAGTTTACGCCGACGGAGTCTTAGGCGCGCACGTCTGCGCTCCGCCGATCCAGGTCTTCGCGAATTTCTTGCAATTGGGCCACCGCTTCCCGTACGATGGAGCAACTGAGATATCCTCTCCCTGCCGACGGTGCACCGTTTGGCACCGGCCGCGCGTGCGCGGTGAGTGAATTTGCGAGCGTGATTTCGGACTGGGCGACGACTTTTAGGACTGGTTGCGAAATTGATAACTCGTGGCGATGGAACGACTTACCATCGTCGCACAGCGGATTATTCGGACACTTAGGGAGGCCGCATTCCGAATAAGACACCCAACTTCATGCAGGGTGATCTTATTAAGACGTTTGTTGATAACCAGTTGCGCACATTGACCGGGTCGAACGGTGCCTGATTATTCGTACACGGAAGACGTTTTTGATAGCGATGTTAAAAGTGGCAAAAGTCGCGGTACCCCGACCGTGGGGTCAACGATGCAGGCTGCACGTGCCGTCTTCGCAGTCGGTGTCGCCTCCCAGCCAACCACTCAGGCGATAGCGGTTGCGGGCGATCCAGCGATAGATGGGGCGCCACAGCAGCATGCTGCCGGGGAAATACATCACCGGCATCGCCCACCAGAGGCGGCGGAGGCGAAGTGTGAGGTAACGAATAGCTGCAGCCCCCCAGTGCCGCTTGCCGTTGGTGTCGACGATGCACATTTCCTGCATCAGTCGGTCATGGCCGAGATCGGGCCAGCGCTGGGCCACCTGCGGGTCGTGCAGCGACAGGTAGGACAGCTTTTGCTGGCAGTCCCACCAGGGCAGTTTGCTGACTTGGGCGGTGCAGATGCCGCACTGGCCGTCGAAGATCACGACGTCGGTGTCGGGTCGCTGGTCGGGGCTGGGCAGATGGTCGGGCGTCATGATTCCACCGGATTTACCGTAGTTTAGCTTGCATTTTAACCTGGATTAGGGGGTTCGGCGTGACCGGAGAGCGTCGTGCCGATAGAATATGAGAGTATCCCCTGCTGGGATAGTTTACGGCGTAAATCTCCATTCTGCGCTCCCGTTGGTACGGAAGCGAGACACTTAACGACAGATTAAGGAACAGCCGAAATGGACCAAATTCGCGAACAGGTGAAGCGTGCCCAACGTCGATTGTCGCTGGAGCTGTTCTTGAATCGGCTGCTGCGGTGCTGGTTCGTGACGCTGATTCTGGCGGTCGTGGCAGTGGCGGTCCCCAAGATCTGGTCGATAGGGCATCTGTTCGAAAACGGCCTGCCTGCGAATTGGTCGGTCGGTTGCATCGCGACGGGATTCATCTCAGGCGTGGTTGTCGCGTTGCTGTGGACGTGGCTGCGCGGGCGAAGTGAGTTGGAAGCGGCGGTGGAAATCGATCAGCGATACGGCTTGAAGGAACGGGTCGCCAGTAGTTTGTCGATGACGTCCGATGATGCCGAGACGCCAGCCGGTAAGGCTCTGCTCACCGATGCCATGCGCGCGGTCGGAAGAATCGACGTGGACGAGAAGTTCAAGATTCGTTTTCACCAACGGGCGTGGCTCCCCATCGTTCCCGCTCTGTTGGCATTTGTGCTCGCAGCATTCGTGGACAACCAAGATGCCAAGAGCAACATCGACAATAAGCCACCGGAGCTGACAAAAGAACAGCACGCCAACGCGACCAAGAAACTTCGCGAACGACTCGAAAAGCGTCGCAAGGAAGCCGCCAAGAAGGGACTCAAGGACGCCGAAGGCCTGTTCCGCGAGTTGGAAAAGCAGACGGAAAAGATGGCGGAAGCCAAAGATGCTGATCGCAAGAAGAGCCTGGTAAAGATCAACGATTTGGCCAAGCAGCTGGAGAAACGCCGTCAGCAACTGGGCGGAGAGGACCAACTCCGCAAGCAGTTCGAAAAGCTCAATAATCTGAACAAGGGCCCGGCCGACAAGATGGTCGACGCGATGAAGAAGGGTGACTTCCAGGCGGCCAAGCAGGAACTCGAAAAGCTGAAGCAGCAATTACAAAACGGCAAGCTCGACAAGCAGGCCAAACAAGAGCTGCAACAGCAGCTCAAACAGATGCAGCAAAAAATGAACGAGGCCAAAGAAGCTCGCCAACAGGCCATGGAGAATCTGAAGAAGCAAATCGAACAGCAAAAACAGCAAGGCAACCTGTCGAAGGCGGGCGAGTTGCAGCAGAAACTCGACCAGATGCAGCAGCAACAGAACCAGGCGAACAAGATGAATCAGCTTGCGCAGAAGATGGGCGAGCTGCAGCAGAAGATGCAGCAGGGTGACACCAAGGGAGCCGCGCAGGCGTTGGACGATATGATGCAACAGATGGAGCAAATGCAGCAGGAGATGGCCGAAGGCGAAATGCTCGACATGGCGATGGACCAGTTGCAAATGGCAAAGGATGCGATGGGCTGCCAGGGCTGTGATGGCGAAGGATGCCAGGCGTGCCAGGGCATGGGGGGAACGGGGGATCAGTTCAGCGAGCAGGCCGGCAACGGCATGGGTGCCGGTCGAGGCTTGGGGCCGCGGCCCGATGAAAAGAACGATGTAAGCTTCCGCGACTCGCGTGTTCGTGCGAAGCCAGGAAGAGGATCCGCGGTGGTCGTCGGCGAGGCCGATGGGCCCAATATTCGCGGTCTGGTCGTCGAATCGATCAAGGAACAGATGGCCACCGACGCGAGCAAGCCGGCCGATCCGCTTGTGGTCGAACAACTGCCGAAATCCAGGCGGGAGCACGCCGAGGAGTACTTCAACTCGCTCCGCGGGGAGTGATGCGGCTGAGTTGCGGGTTTCTCCCTCGGACGCCCCAAAGGCCATGTTTCCGGCACAATCGGAACATGGCGGTTCTGGGGGTGGCCAAAAATATTAGTGATTTGACGTAGGACGGATAAAATAGGGGCAATATACTGGCGGTTAATTGCCTGCCCCTGCAGTCCTGCCGAGTTTATCTGACGTGCGTCATTTTCACAGAATAGCCGCCTCGTTGTTGGCTACGATTTTCGCCTGGTTTGCCCTCTCACCCTTAGCGCTCGCGGCTGCCCCAGCCGACGTGTCGAAGGTGACCGCCGCGCTCGACGACCTGGACCAATGGGTGGGTGAGGGCGAGAACGGCGCGAAGTGGCGTAGTTATTTGATGTCGTCTGAACTTCGTGAGCAGCTAGCTCAGGGAGCTGAGGCCGATCCTGCCATCGTGACGCGAGTGCTGCAGCAGTACGAGTCCGACGCCTCGGGGCTCGACAAGCGGCGATTCGTAGCGACGCGCCAACAGCTGAAGTCGTGGCTCAGTGCACTGAAAAGCCAATACGTCGGGAACCTCGCCAAGCTGGCCTGGGCAACCCGTGGCGATCACGTGCCCGTCGACGAGCAACGCTTTGCACAAGCACGCGATCGCTTGCGCGCAGCCGCCCAGCGACTAGAACAGCGGATCGGTGGGGATGCGGCATTCGCGGAGGGCTGGAAGACGTACCTGCGCTGGGACTTGCTGCAGCCGCAGTTCACCGACGACGTAAGAATCACGGGGCAGTCGCTGCGTGACCTCGACTCGGTGCTGCGCCGGTTGCGCTCCAACAAGCCGGGGCTTGAGCACCCGGTGTTCACCGAGACGGCGGACTCGTTGGAGCAGTACCGGGAACTGGCATTTTGGTACGCACTTAGCCAACGACGTGATACTCGACCTCGCTACAACACCTTCCTGCTGGAACTGGAAAAGCAACTGATACGGAACCAAGAAGCGCCGACCGTGGAATCGACCCGTCAAATTGGCAAGGTGGTCGGACTGATCCGGCAGCTGGGCGATACTTCGGGATTGGCCAGCCAGGTGAAACAAGAGTATGGGCGGTCCAACCTCCTGTTGAACGTCTCCTCGGACGCTGTGCAACAAGTGGCCCAGCGCCCAGTTACCGAGACTTCGCCGGTTCGAGATTGCATTCTCGGGGCGCGTGTGACTGGTACTGCGAATTCGTGTGGAGTGCTGAGTGTCCAAACCAAACCCGGTGCCGATCACATTGCCGTCGAGTTACAGCTCGTCGGCAACATTCAGTCGAATACCCGTAGTTTCAAGAAACCAGTACGAGTGACGAGCACCGGTTCGACGAACTATGTGGCAACCAAGCAACTCGAAATCAGCGACGAACGCTTCCGCTTGCTACCGTCAGCTGCGTCCGCGCGTACGAAGACGCGAACGCACTCGGTGAAGAAGACGGGAGGCAAGTTTGGGGCGCGACTGATTGAACGCATCGCCCGCAAGAAAGTTGCCGAGAGCAAGCCTCAGGCGGAATACATCGCCGCGCGACACGCCGAGCAACAAGTAATTGAGAAGTTCGACAAGCAGGTGGTTGATGCCCTCTATCAGGCTCGCCAAAACTACGACACCAAACTCCGTCCGCCACTGCAGCGAATCGGTATGTTCCCCGAGCAGCTGCACATGTCATCCACCACGTCGAGTGTGAGAATCGAGGCGACACTTGCCTCCTACCGCCAAATCTCCACCGACCGCGAGCCACCGGGTACGCGCACTGATAACGACTTCGCGTTTCAGGTGCACGAGTCTGCCGTGAACAACTTTGTTCCGTTCCTGATCGCCGGCGCGACCATTCAGCAGGAGAGCGAAGACAAAGCTCCGACCATTGAGGGCGATGTGCCAGCTTGGCTGAAGAAGTTGGGCCAAGACCCGAGAGTGAAGGAGCAGTTCGCTGCCAGGAAAAAGAACGCACAGACGCCCGATTTCAAGCCGTGGGCGTTTGTCCTCAACAACGAACACCCGGTGAGTGTGAGTTTCCAGGATGGAATGGTCACGTTAAGAATCCGCATCGCGGAACTGAAGACGTTTGAGGACGGTGAGGAATCGGTGCAGAAGAACTGGGACTTCCTGGTAACCTACCGCATCGAGCAGGTGGACAATCGCGTCGTGCTCACACGCGAAGGGAAGATCGAAGCGCTACCGACGGGTTTCGACCCAGTGTGGTTCGGCGACTCGCGTTGGGGCGAGAAACTCTCGGCGAGAGAAGTCGGCGTTCGCAAGAACCTGGAAGACAACATCAACAAAAGAGTTGCCGATGGCGGAGGCTTTCCGCTCGAGATTGAGCTGCCACCGCTCGAGCTACCTGTCGCCGAGAATAAGAAACTAGAGCTGCTGCTACAACAGCTCGACTGCGACGACGGCTGGCTAACACTGGGTTACCGGCTACCCTAACGAGTGTTGAATCAGCGGACGGGGAGGGATTCGAACCCCCGGTACCTTGCGGCACGCCGGTTTTCAAGACCGGTGCATTCGACCACTCTGCCACCCGTCCGTCGATGCTGCTGGTATCCTGCGTGAGGATTGGATTGCCGTCTAATTCTAGCGAGATAGCTACGTGTAGTAAAACCGCAACTTAAGAATCGGTTCATCGCACGTGGGTAATGGCCCGGAGTGAGTCTGCAGCACGGTCGATACAACTTCGCCGCCAGAGAAATCAGACTTATTCACCATGCGGTCCGGCCAAAAATAGCGACGGCATTTGGTAACTCAGTCAGTTAGGATCATGCATGCTGCGCGGCATCGGATTCATACCGACATAGAGCCGACTCCGCGACGGCCCAAAGCATCGGCGGAGTCGGCTGGCGGGGTCAGAAGGAGTTGCCACATGAATTGAACCCGAACTACAGCGGAATATTCACTTGAGCCAGGAACTCAATGTCGAAGAAGCGGTCGTCTCCGTCGGTGATCGGCACGACGGTACCCACGCGCAGGTTCGCTCCATTGGAAAGCAGCGTGTCGATTCCCGCGGTGAGATTCAATACGTCGATGCGGTTGCCTTGGCTGATAAAATCGACGTCGGTTCCGTTCGACGTATCGATTTCAACCACATCAGAGTCTTCCAATGTTGTGGTGTAATGAAATTCCAACAGGCCGGAAACGCGTTGAACGGTGTCTCGACTGGTGAAGAGTGTCTTCGCCAGCGAGTAGTCAAAGTACAGCAGCGTCTGCTCCTGAAACTCGGTGTGGACGACCTCTGGGCTCACGAAGGCCGTCGGATCTTCGGCGTACATAAACGAATTGGCGTTGGTCGCCACGTCAACCTGCAGGAATCCCTGATGGGTGAAGCCACCATCCTGGAGGAATAGAAACCCGAAAAACGGAGCGAGAAAAACTGCGTTGTTGTTGAGTTTCAAAGTGTCGAAATTTGACAATCGCATCGTCGTGCCGCTGCCGGTTGGCGTATCGACGACAAGTCCAGCAGCCCAAGCGCAATTGTCCGTGGTGGTGAGTAGTACCTTCAGCGCGGCCGAAACATTGCCCAACTCAGAGCCATTGCGACGAAACGCCGTTGAGGAATCGACAAAGTCGTTGTTGGCACTCAAAGGCAGCCGAATGTCAATTGAGCAAATGCCATCGAAGAAGGTCTTCTCCAACCCGAGGGTGTAGCGATCGATGTTGTTCGACTCGCTCATCGAGTTGATGCCATTATGAAAGTGGTTGTAGTTGAAGAAGACACGGTCGATGGGTACCGCACCGCTGTTCTCTGCGATCTTGCGCCGCGTCGCGCCACCACCGGTGGGGATCTCGGCATAGCTGTGATCGAACGACTCAGTAAACTGCAACGAGGGTGGAAGGCTGTCGCCCATGATTGGCGCGGCACGCGCCAGGCGAGGCGAAAACGACGTATTGTTGCGCGAGCTGCTCGCCGTACTTGCAGACGAAGCTGCGGTCGAAGCAGGGATGCGACTTGGTAGTGGTTGATTCAGTGAAGGTGGAAGGGATTGAGGGCTGGGACTCAGCACGCTCTGGTCGGTTGCCTCGGCAAAGCCCGGCTGCCCCAGTTGTGGCTCCGGCCCGGAGAAAGTAGGCTGTTCGGCCTGTGGATCAGGCGCATTGAGTTCTCGAAATGGATTCGGAACGACTTCTTCCGCAGGCCCTGCCGGGTCTGGCTGAGCAGGATTGACGAGTTCGTCTTGAGGCGCTGGACCAAAAATCGTGTCTTCCTGAGCCTGAAGACTGTGTGGCGGGACGGTAGCACATATGCTCACCGCAAGCGCAAAGATGCACGAACGCATAAGAAATTCCCCCCCGGGTAACTTCCGCGACTGCCGCCTTGGAAGCCAAATGAATTGTAGGATCAGACTAGCTTTAGAAAAGTAGCCGGCGGGAGTGCGAGCTCCCGCCGTATTCACCTATCGGCTAACGACAGGTATTGCTTGACAGAACTTCCGCATGCTTTGTGCTAGCAGAGCGTCGCATCAGTAAGCGATTCAGCCGGAACGACTACATCTAGCGGGAACGCGCGGTGCGCTGCAGCAATGGATGCTCCAATCGGAATCTAGCGGCCTAGTACAACGGTACGTTCAGCTGAGCTTGGAATTCGAAGTCGAAGAACCGATCATCGTCTGACGTAATCGGAGCGACGGTGCCGAATCTTAGTTGGGTCCCACTGCTAAATTCGGTGTGCAGACCGAATGTCAAGTTGACCACGTCGAGTCGATTCCCGAAACTGGTGACCTCGAACAACGGGTTGCTCGGTGTGCCACTGATAACGATGTCGGAATCTTCGAGCGTTGTCGTATAGTGCAACTCTGCCAAGCCGAGAATGCGATAAATGTCGCATGCACTCCTCGACCGTCGGCCGGCATGATAGAGTTCGGTAGCGAACTGATAATCGATATAAAGCAGCGTTTGCTCCAGTAACTCAGTATTCGTTGTGCCGCTACTATCAGAGAATTGGATTGCATTGGGGTTTGTGGCCACGTCGACTTGGATGAATCCCTGATGCGTGTTCGTGTTGTTGGTTGCGGCCAGGAAGCCGAGAAACGGTGCCAGGTGCACCGCGTCATTGCTCACGTCGACGGTTAACGGATCGGTAAAGCCTTCATTGACCAGCAAACTACCACCGCCGGTCGGCGTGTCGATTGTCAGCCCAGCGGCCAGCAAGCTATCCGCGTCGGACGTGAGCACGCCCTTAAGGGTCACCGATAGGTTACCCACATCGGATCCATTACGCGAGAAGTCTCCAGGTATGGCGAAGTCGTTATCGACAACGAACGGAAATCGTACTTCGATCGAGGCCATCTGATCGAGGAACGTCTTTTCCACACCGACTGTGAAGCGATCGATGTTGCTGGCAAACTGCATGTTCTCGTTAATGGCGTTATGAAAGTGATTGTAGTTGAAGATGAATCGATCCAGCGGCAGCGAAGAGCTGTTCTCGGCGATCTTCGCACGGGTTGCGCCACCGCCTTGAGGCAGCTGGCGGTTGCCAGAGCCCAATTCGTCGCGAAACACGAGTGAAGGTGCCACGGTATCGCCCATAATCGGTGCGGCTCGCGCTAGGCGAGGCGAGAACGAATTGTTGCTACGGGAGCTGCGCGACGACGATACGGGCGTCGTTCGCGGGGCTGGAGGTAGACTGGTCGACGCAGGCGGTGCCAAGACACTGGGACTGGCAGCGCCAGGCTGCGTCGGAGACTCCGCGGGACTCGGCGTGAGATTAGGCGTCGGTGTTGTCGGCACTTCGGGCGTCGGGGCTGCCGGAGTGGTGATCGCGCCTTGGCCAGTGGCTCCCGCCGGTTGTGCTTGGGCATGATTGCACCAGCTGGCGGCTGCAACGGCAACAAGCCCAACATACAAAACTGCCCGAACGCCACGAAAAGTCGTATCCATCGTCCCGCCCTATCACTTCCTGTGATTCGTTGATTGTCAGAACGTCACTCTGCTAGCAAAGTGAACCGCGTCCTGCGTTTGCGTAGTATCGGCAATCTGGGTGATATGGCTTGAACCATCTTTATGGGTCGCCACTTGAGTTGTGTGAAGCACAAGCCGCTTGTGACCTACGTGACTGTGTTTGGAAGCTCGGTGTCAGACCTCAGCTCTTGCACCTTGCTGGCCAGTTCTAAGAGTTTGTCCAGGATCGCCGCCAAGCTAGCATATTCGTTCGACTCGGCTTGCAGTGCTTGCATTTCTTGGATGGCTTCCTGGGCTAATCGTTCGGCCATGTCGAAGTTGGGTTCGTCGTTCAAAACCAGATCTTCCACAACCGTTTGAGTGAAACTCAGGAATCGCTCGGCAGCATTCTTATTGTTGGGGTCGACCCGAATCGCTTGCAAAAGCGTCTCACGACAGCTTCCAAGTTGCTCCGCTCCCCGCTCATTCTCCCCGATAGTGAAGTTGAACAGGCAGTAGTTGTATTGGGTCTCCGCCAAAACAATGCGATATCGATAAACACTGGGGTTGCGAACCGTGAGGCGTCGAAGATTCAATTCCGCAGTGCGATAGTCTTCCGTCGCCGCCTGTTGGTAGTCCTCAGTTTTGGTCGCGCTTAGCATCAAACTGAAGTTAGAATCCGCGCGCAAGCGGTAGCATCGCGCCAGCTCCAGTCGAACGTCCAACTGGAGTACTTCGTTGGGCAATCGTTCGTAGGAGTTGATGGCCTTGGTTAAGTCCTCGGTGCTACGCTGCCAGCGACTCTGGATTGCCTCCTCCTGCGATTCGTGATCCGCCGCCGTCAGTTCGTTGTTTGCCATGTTGAAAAAACCCCGTCCCAAGTCTCGCCGTACGAGGACTTCTTTCGGTGAGCTTTTCAAGACCTCCATGCGAACTTCTTGGGCCTCGAGGTGTTTGGCCCGCGCGCGGTCCTGTTCAATCAACTCTCGAGCGGTGAATCCACGAATGCTCATCGCATTGCCTTCATTCATCAGCGCGCTGGCCAGCAGCCGCTTCGATTCGATGTCGTCGGGTTGGAGTTCTACAACTTTGGTGCGAAGTCTGATCACTTTTGCGGAGTGCTCTTTCCAACTCTCCAACTGCTGCTGAACTTCGGAGGCCCGCTGTTCATTGAGCTTGCCCATCGCTTGCATCTGAGTCAGTGATTGCCACTTCTTCTGAGCGACGATAGCCAACTGATTGTGCGTCTTCGCCATCGACGCATGAATCTCCGCATCGTTGGGAAGCTGTTTGGCTAGCGAGCGCTGTGAAGCAAGAGCCTGCTCCAGCGTCTGCTTCGCCTTGTCGTCGTTGCCCAGCGCCATTTGTACTTTGGCGAGCATAAACTGTGCGTTAGCCAGGTCGCGTTGTGATGCGTTGTCGTCAGGAGCTTGCTTCACCAGTTCGGCATAGTACTCCTCAGCACTTTCCAGCAGTGTTTCCCGGGCCGCCTGCATACCCGGTTCTTGAGCTAACACGTCTTCGCTGGCAAAGATAAACGTGTCCTTCACCGCATCGCGTAACTTGCGCGCGTTCTGGTTGGCACGCTCCAATTCGCGGTTGGCAATGTCCTCGTTTTCTTTCGCGACTGCCAACGCGCGATTGGCCTGGATGCCGAAATTCACTGACACGATCGAGCCGATCACAATTGCGGCAAGCGTCAGGGCGAGCAGCGAAGCCTCGACGGGATGACGCTGACACAGGCGGTAGCCGCGGGCCCAGAACCCCAACGGACGGGCGCTGATCGGAAAGCCGCCCAAGAATCGACGCAAATCGTCGGCCACTTCGTCGGCCGAGGCGTAACGATCTTGGGGGGCCTTGGCCAGACACTTCTCGCAAATCGTCTGCAGGTCTTGGGGAATCGTATGCTGGATTTGCGTCAACGGCTCCGGGTCAGTCCGCACGACCTGGCGAATCGTTTCGAGCATCGTGCCACCGGCGAACGGCGGCTTGCCGGCGAGCAGGGCGTAGAGAGTTGCTCCCAGCGAGTAAACGTCCGTGCGGTTGGAGATTTCGTCGAGCTTGCCTCTCGCCTGCTCGGGAGCCATGTAGCTGGGAGTGCCCATCACCTGGCCGGTCATGGTGAGGCCCTCTTCTTCGTGCATGTTCTTGGCCAGACCGAAGTCAGCGAGACGAGGGATCTCGTCGTTTTCCAGCATGATGTTGGCTGGCTTCAGGTCGCGGTGGATGACTGCCCGATCATGGGCGTATTGCACAGCCCGACAAACCTGCTCCATGATTTCGGCCACGCGCCGTGGCGGCAGCTTCTTGGCCGTCGGCCCGACGAACTTCGATAGCGGTGGGCCATTCACGTAGGCCATCGCGTAGTAGTGATTTCCTTTGTGCTCGCCGACATCGTAGACAGGTATGATCCCTGGATGATCAAGGCGGGCGGCCGCTTCGGCCTCGATGTGAAAACGCGCGATGTCGATTTCATCGCGTAGCCCGCCACCGGTGATGATTTTTAACGCGACCGTGCGCCGCAGCGATCGGTGATAGGCTTTGTAGACAACGCCCATGCCTCCTTGTCCGATCTTCTCGTCCAGTTCGTAGTCATCCCCGACCAGATCGCTGGGCTGGCTCTTCGCTGGTTTCGGCGCAACTGGCAGTTCATCAGTCGAAATGTAGTCACGAGTACGCGCGGGATCGAAAGTCTCGGTACGATACTGATCCAGCGTCTCGGCATCAGCAAGGAAACCCGCCTGCTCGGCTTCATCCTGCGAGGCCAACAGCGATGCGACCTCGGTATGCAAGTCGGGTGAGTGCCGCTGCAAGTCGGCAAGGTAGGCGGCTCTCTCTTCGCCGGCTAAGGCCATCGCCTCCGCGAGCGCCTCTTTTGCTTGCTGCCATTGTTCTGCAGACATGTGCTAGATGCTCATCAAAATCTGGTCGATGACCCATGCTTCAGCTGCCGGAACAACCAGGCTTTGGCGGCGGCGAACTCTTGTTTGATCGTGCTCGGGGAAACCTCCAGCAATTCGGCGGTTTCTTCCACGCCATAGCCGCCGAAGTGTCTTAGCTCGACGATCTTTGCTTGCCGTGGGTCAAACTCGGCAAGCTGATCGAGCGCTTCGTGCAAGGCGAGCAACTCGTCGTCCGCCGACCGACCGGCGATGTTCTCCAGGCCGACGTCGGCTCGTTTCTTGTTGGGACCGCCCCGCTTAATTGCGCGTCGCTTGCGTGCACGGTCAATCAAGATGCGTCGCATTGCTTTCGCGGCCAGCACGAAGAAATGCTTGCGGTCGTTACAGTCGACGTCGTGCTCCTCGCCTACGAGTTGGAGAAACGCGTCGTGTACTAACACCGTTGCCTGAATGGTTGCGCCCGCCTGCTCCTGACTCAGCTTCTGCTCGGCCATGCTGTGCAGCTGAGCCTGCACCTGGCGGAAGAGCTTGCTTCCGGCTGATGCGTCCCCCTGATTTGCCTGCTGGAGCAGAACGGTCACCTCGGCAGAGGAGTCAGCCATTCACATAGCTCCGAAGAGGGGGTGGGTAGGTCAGGGTACCGTCAATCTTTACAGTTTAGCCGCGCATTTGAGTTCTGAATATCTTGGAAGGTCCGGCAAGCCCCTTTTTTTCCAGGGTTTGGCGGTGCAACTGAGAAAAAATGAAAAACCTTTGTCTCACTTGCGACGGTTTTACGCTTGTAAGGGTGAGCCGCGATCAAACGTGGCCAAGCGATACCACCCGCCAAAACAAGGAGAGCCGAACCATGCGTAATTCACTTCCAATGATTGCCGTTGCTATTGTGTCCATGATCAGCACTGCAAGCGTCGCCCAAGACAGCAGCCCTACGGGCTACGGCATTGGCGTATCCCGTCGATTCGCGCCGCCCGAGGCTCCGCATCGCCATTCGTCGACCGTATTTGAAGGCGTCCTACGAGGCCAAGCGGCTCTGGTAACCGCCGCCGGCGAATACATGGTCGATGATGCTCAGGCCGAGATTCTCTGGCAGCACGCTGAATCGATGGCCTACGACAACGAATTGAAAAAGACCGCTACGGCACTGAACCGCAAGAAGATGCTCAACGACTTCCGCGACTACGAACTGCAGCGTCGATTGCAACGCAAAGAGCGATCCAAGCAGCTGTGGCAAGAGAAGTACATGGAACTGGCACGCACCTACCGACTCAACGAATATCAAATGAATTGGGAGACCGGTGCAATCTACTGGCCGGCTCTGGTATCCAACCCTCGCTACTCGGTTTATCGCCAACGTCTCGAAGTGCTGATGCAGCGGGTTGTTCAGAGCGGCCCGTCTCGCTACGGCTACGACAGCGACGAGATCGCCCGTATCTGCCGCGACTTCCGTAACCAGTTGAAAGAAGATGCCGCAGTCGATCACCCCGCAACCCGTCAGGAGTACTCCGACATGCAGCGTTTCTTGCTCGGTCTCAAATACGCTCCCGTGCTAGTGGAGAGTGGTGAGTCCTTGCCAACGCTGGCGATGCGATAGAGACATCCGCGTACGACAGATGCCGCCGTCCTGCCTCTCCGCGGCTGGCACAGCCCCCAGGTAGCTAATGCGACTACCTGGGGGTTTCTTTCGTTGAATCGGAGCGAGAACATCGACTTCCGCCTGTACCGATCGTAGGAATAAGGCGTGTTGCCTGCGATTCGACTCGGCTGCCCCTCGGTTTTTCGACCTAAGCTATCTCATACCGTTCACTTTGACCAAAGCACCGAACAGAGATCGCGGGGGTGATGAGATGGGGAAGAAGCGTATTGGAGTTCTCACCAGCGGGGGCGACTGCCCAGGCCTGAACGCTGTGATTCGCGGGGTCGTTACGACTTCGGCACAACTCGGGTACGATTGTGTTGGCTTCCTCAAGGGTTACGAAGGTCTCCACGATCCAGTCCGCTACGTCACGCTCACTGAAGAAAACACCGTCGGCATTCTCAATGACGGTGGTACGATTCTCGGTTCGACGAACAAGGGGCGCTTTGCGGCCACCGTTGGGGTCGCAGATCGAGTGGAACTCGACCCGATGCTGCTGTCGGGGGTGATGACCACGATCGAGCAACTCGCCATCGATGGATTGGTTTGTGTTGGCGGCGATGGTTCGCTGGCGGTCGCGCAGCAGTTCCATGAATACGGCATTCCGGTCGTCGGCGTCCCCAAGACGATCGACAATGATCTCTCCGCGACGGCCTTCACTTTCGGTTTCGACAGTGCAATTGAGTGCGCCACCAACGCGCTTGACCGCCTGCAAACCACGGCCGCTAGCCACGAACGCATCATGGTGCTGGAGGTCATGGGTCGGCACGCAGGCTGGATCGCCTTGCATGCGGGGATCGGCGGCGGTGCCGATGTGATTCTGATTCCCGAAATCAAATGGTCGTACGAGAATGTCTGTCACAAGATTCTAGATCGCGAGACGCAGGGTAAACGCTACAGTCTGGTGGTGGTCGCCGAAGGTGCTGAACTCCCTGATGGTGGACTCGTCGGAAAAGAACAAGCCGGGGCCCAAGCAAGATTGGGTGGTCTGGGAGCGGTGGTTGCAGCGGAGATTGAGAATCGCCTGCATCGCGAGACACGTACTGCCGTACTTGGCCACTTGCAGCGAGGAGGAGCCCCGACGACTTTCGATCGAGTGCTCGCCACCCAGTACGGAGCACACGCAGTTCGCCTGATTATGGAAGGGCGAGTGGGCGAGATGGTTTGCTATCACCCACCGGAAATCGAAAGCGTACCGATCATTGAAGCAGTCAACCAGATTCGCCAAGTCAATCCAGACGGATCGACAGTTCAGGCGGCTCGCGGTCTGGGAGTTTGCTTCGGCGATCGTTCGACCGACAAGAATCCGTTTGGCGTGCGTCGAAGTGATCGTAGCAAGCCCGCCAACGCCGAAATCGAGACGGCCGAAGCCATCGAAGCGGACGCCGATTTCACGCTCGATATCGCCGAGGCTGCAACTGAAGAAGCGTTGGCCGAATAGTCAAAGTGTCGACTACTTGATCACCGCCTCGGCTGCGTCGCACAGACGTTTCGCTTCGTCGAGGTTAGGTGCTTCAGCGATCACCCGCACGATCGGTTCGGTGTTGCTAGCGCGAATTAGTAACCACTTGTCGGTCCAGTCGAGACGCAGACCATCAAGTCGGTCGGCGGAAACTTGGTCGAAGTGTTTTTCGAGCGCGTCGAGTGCGCTGGATACCTGATCGGCGGCAAGTTCGATCTTAGCCTTGTGAATCGCGTACCTAGGCAGCTCGTCGACGAGCGCTCCCACCGTTAAGTCGCGGCCGGCCATCGCATCGAGAATCAGAGCCATCCCGACGAAGCTATCGCGCACGAAGCCCACGCGGGGATCGATAACGCCGCCGTTGCCCTCGCCGCCAAGCACCGCGTTCTGTTCGTGCATGAGGTCAACGACGTTGGCTTCACCAACCTTACTGCGAAAGAACGGCACGGAGTACTTTTCCGCCAAGTCTTGCGTCATGCGACTTGTTGAGCAGTTGGTCACCACCGGCCCAGGCGAGTGACGGAGCACGTGGTCCATGCACAATGAAACCGTGTACTCCTCGCCGATGTAGTTCGCTTGCTCGTCAATCACGGCCAGTCGATCCGCGTCAGGGTCCTGGCAGAATCCAACCTCGACACCTGATTCCTTGACCAGTTGCAAAACCCCAGCGAGATTCTCGGCGGTGGGCTCAGGCGTATGCCCAAAGAGTCCGTTGGGCTCGCCTCCCAGCAGTGTGACTTCGCAACCAAGTTCTTGCAGCAGCGGGACTCCCAACACACTGCCCGATCCGTTGTTCGAGTCGAGCAGCACCTTGAATCGGCGCTCACGGATGCGCTCCACATCGCAGGTTGCTGCGACCATTGCTAAGTGGGCGGTGACGGTATCTTCTATCGTATGGCTAGTTCCCAGCTGATCGAAGGGCTTCCACCTGGGCGGGCCTTCGCGATAGCGATCGAGCACTTGCTGACCTGGACCTGCTGGAATGACGCGACCGCTGCGATCAAACAGCTTCAGGCCATTATATTCTGGCGGGTTGTGGCTGGCGGAGATTTGAATGCCGCCGACCGCGCTGAGGTGCCGAACCATAATCCCGGTGGTCGGCGTCGCGGCAACGCCGGCGTCTAGACAAGTGCGTCCCGTCGCCATCAATGCCGACTGCACTGCAGCCGCTAATATCGGCCCCGTGTGTCGACCGTCGCGCGTGATCACGACAGGGCCGTCGGGCAGAGACTCCGCGAAAGCCGCAATATACCGCGTGACCACTTCCGGAGTGAGCGTCTCGCCAATAACGCCGCGCAATCCCGAGACACTAATAATCGGTTCATTCATGTTGCAAATCGTACCAAGATGACCGTGTGGACGACACCGTGTGCCTGACCGAGTAGGCGCGATTGCATATAATGTCGGCATGGCCGAGCCGGATAAACACTCGCGACGCGATTTTTTGCAGGGGAGGGCTGCCCTGCGCGTGGCGGCTGGCAAAGCGCAGGAACTCGTCGACTCCGCGTCGCAAGTGCTTCACGAACACAGTTCGACGGGCCCAGTGGCTCACATTCATGCCAGCAGACGCGCGATGGCATGTGAGTTTGCCGTTCAGTATCACGAAACGGACAACGAACTCGGGGAAGCGGTGCTAGCGGCGTTCGACTTGATAGAACAGATTGAAGGGCAACTGACAATCTACCGTGAACGAAGCGAAGTCATCGACATCAACCGAATTGCTGCCCAGCAACCGGTCGAAGTTGATGACGATCTCTTTCAGTTATTGCAGCTGTGTGAGCAGCTGCATCTTAAGACCGATGGAGCGTTTGATATCACCAGTGGTCCCCTGTCGTCTGTGTGGGGATTCCTAAAACGTGCTGGGCACGTGCCTGAATCCACTGAACTCGACCGCGCTTTAGCGCGAGTGGATGGAGCCGCCGTACGACTCGACGCGGAAACGCGGACAGTCAGCTTTCGCAAAGCGGGTACCGAGATCAACTTTAATTCAATTGGCAAAGGCTACGCATTGGATCTGGTCGCCCGGCAATTGGATCATTCGGGCTACAGCGATTACTTGTGGCACGGCGGAGGCAGCAGCGTCCTGGCGCGCGGCGAAAACCGAAGTAGCAAGAAGCCGTGCTGGACCGTTGGGCTGGCGCACCCGCTCGATTCCAAACGCCGACTGGCTGAGTTCTATTTGACTGATCGAGCGTTAGGTACAGCGGGAGGTGCGACCCAGTTTTTTGAGCAAGAGGGCCAGCGGTACGGTCACATTCTCGACCCGCGTACTGGCTGGCCAGCCTCAAATGTCTACTCCGCGACGGTTCTCGCTCCCTCGGCTGCGTTGGCCGACGGGCTGGCCACCGCATTCTTCGTGATGCACCCAACCGAGGTCGAGCAATACTGCCAGCGCCATCCCGAGATCGGCGCGGTGCTCGTATGTCCAGTTCCGGACCGTGCTGGCTACGTCTTGAACAGTTACGGATTGGGTGAGAGTGAATGGGCATTGCTATCTTCAGATGAAGATTGCTAGCTCGATCTTTCCCAAATTGGCGAGGCTTTCTCAGCGTACCGATAGTACAATTAACTGCCCACCTAGGCGGATACCGACACTTGTTGAGCCTATTTGACTGATCGAACTGAGTTTTTCTGTGGATTTTCTGTTCCAGTACGGATATGTCGGCATCATCCTGTTCTTGGTGCTCACCGGTTGCGGAATGCCCATTCCGGAAGAAGTAGCGATAATCTTTGCTGGCTGGGGCAGTTCGCAGGGGCATCTCGAACCTCGATTGGCCATCGCGTCCTGCCTTTTTGGAGCGTTGCTGGGTGACAGCATCATGTATGCGATTGGTTATCACTTTGGCCATAGCCTGATGTCTGAGCACCCGAAGTTGGGAAAGTTTGTCGGTGCCGAACGCGAGGAGCACTTCGAACGAGCCATTCTCCGCCACGGCTTCAAGGTGATGCTGCTGGCTCGATTCATGATCGGTGTGCGGGGGCCCGTTTATCTTGCGGCCGGGGTTGTCCGCATGCCTTTCCGCAGGTTTATCCTGTGGGATTTGATCTGCGCCAGCATCGTGGTAGGTACCTTTTTCGCACTCTCGTATGCCTACGGCAAGCAAATCACCGATTTGATTCGTAACGCCGAGCTAACGCTCACGTTGGTTGTTGCTGCCGTCGCCTTGTTCGCGGGCATTTGGATCGTGAGACGCCGTCGGCGCAGACTGCTTGATAAAGCAGTAGACTTTCGAGCGGAAGAAGGGCCGCTCACGAAGCTGGTCGGCGATTCGAAAGACTCGGAGGTCGCGGAAGCAGAATCGGCAATCGAACCTAAGAACGAAGACGTGGCCTGACTATTGGGTCACTGTGACATTGTTAGGTTGTTGCTACAGGTAGCGAGATCGATGTGAATTCGATCTGCCGTCGCAATTGGCCGTTGGCCTGGCGTGAGCAACTCTCGCCAAAGCCTGCTCATCTTATGTTCCGCTGATAGGTAGTCAGACAACACATGACTGCGGCCAACAGAGCCTGTGAAGTCGATCTGTCGAACTCGACCAGCATAGGCTGCGATACTCGCTGGCTCGTCGACTCCAGCACGACCTAGTGCGTGCATGCGGCCGCGACCATTGCTGAGATGATAGAAACGCATCGCGGGGTCCAGTTTGTTGGTTCCGAGCACTAATCGCTCGGTCTTTTCGAGTGTATTGGTGTAGAACCTACCGGGCTGGATCCAGTCTGCGTCGAAGGCGGCGGCGAGTAGCCCGGCTCGTAGCGGCGGACGCGACGGATAAGCTCTCTCGGTCAGATGCAATGGACCCAGGCTACCGCCTCCCAACAGATGGCTTGCGCCACTGACGACTCGCGTTCCGTAGCTGTAACCGACCAGCGCGATCGGTGTGTCGAGCGGCATTTTGTCAAGCAGCCATGCTAGTTGCCAAGCGACAGGATTGGTCCTCTGTGCTTTGACGAGGTAGTCTTTAATTGGGCCTGGGATCTGTTCGGATGGCCACGAGAATATCACGAAGCGCACAGGCCCGCGCAGAGGGCTGTGCCTTTTCAGCGACTGGTAGACCATCCGGCCCTCGGCTAGGTCGCGACCAGGTGAGACGCGATTTCCGTGCACGTAGAAGATCGTAGGGCGACGATCTGGCAGCAGGAGCAACCGCCAGTCCGATGGCGTCCAATCCACTTGCCCAGCGGTGTTCTTGACAAACCGTTGACACGTCAAACCTTGGCGAAGCCTGTTGGAGTTGCACGCCGTCCCGATTGGACGTGTGCTAATCAGCAAGATCTCGTCCCGAGGCTCGACGGGTGCTGGTGGAGCAAAGAGCTGGCCGCTTGCGACGGACTTAGGACAAGGCGCACCGGTGAGTGTGAGGAGGACGAGCCCGATGAAGGCGTAGCGTTCCCGCTTGACGACGGCAAGGCGCCCAGGTATTCGACACAACTTTTCTTGACTTCTCATCAGCTCAAGCGGGGAATCAATTCCGAAGACTGTCAACCGTGACCCTCGGACTGCTAATGATCAGCCCAAGTGCTCATTACCGTTAGAGGCAATTCCGCCCAACACCACATCGTTGGAGCGCACTGCGGTTGAAATGCACCGCTACCCTTCTCGCGATATGGCCAAGCAAGTGTAGCACTTATTACACGCTCGTGTCGGCGATTCGCAACAATTTTTTTCGCTGTTGCATTTGCACATCGTCGGGAGTGATGTAGAGTTGCTCAGCCTACCGTCTTGGTCGTTCGAGTCGCGCGGTTGTGTGCTGATAGTTGTCACAAACGCTACCAGTTGCATTGCCGTCACTCGCTCCCACCCGGCCGAGACACCCTCCCTACCTACTTGATGTTGGGATCAGCTCAGCATTGCGAAGCTGATCCCGGAGTGACGACGATGAGGAACATGCTGATTCTGCTGGCGGTCGCTACGTTGGTAGCTTCTTCCACCGGTTGCAGTCGCTGTCGAGGGCTGTTTCGACGCGGCGCTCCATGCGGGGGTACGGCCATCGCCGCAACTCCCACACTGGGAGGAGCAATTCCGCTTGGTAATCCGGTTGCCGTGCGACCGTCTCCACAGCCTCCCCAGATCGTGCAGCCGGTGCCGGCGATGATCGCGCAGCCGAGCTACAACTGCCAACCCAACTGCGTCTGCCCACCTCGTTGCGTGTGCCCGCAACCCGCTCCGATTTGCTGCGAGCCCTGCCCCACCCCCTGTGTGCCCTGTGAATCAGGCTACATCGGCGGCGATTGTGGTTGCGAGAACTTGGCACCAGGCGAGTACTTCGGCGGCTACGAAGGAGCCGCACCACCGATCACTGAGGGTGTCGTAGTACCACAGAATTCAGGAGACTTTCCACGACCGACCAACTAAGCTCCCCCACAAGACAAGCGCTGCTGAGCCAACTGGCGAGGAATCACCTACCTCGCGCTACCCTCCACCGGGCTCGCCAACCCTCCAGCAGCCAACTTCTATCTTGCTAGCCACCCGGCCGCGCCATCCTGAACGCGGTCGGGTGGTTTATTTTTTGGCCTTGATCCTGGCACATGATTCGCAACTCCGGTGCTGATCCGACCTATAATGGAGGAGTGCCCACAGGAGTTAAATCGAATGCCCCGCTCACTGCAAACGCCTTTCTGCGTCCTCGTGCTATTTGCCTGTACAAGTGCCCTAGGCTTCGCGCAAATCCGAAGTGAAACCGAGGATTCACTCGTTCGTTACGGCGACCAACAGGTTACCCGGTATCGCGTTGGCGCCACGATTACAGCTAGTCGCGGCGCAGTTCGCAATGTGCTCGCGACCGTGGCGGTACCGTTGACTTGCCCTGAGCAGGAGGTCGTACTGATCAACGAGGACGTGACCGACCACGTAAGGTCTCACGATTACCGCGAGCTTCCGGGAAAAGGCGCCAAGCAGATGATCATTCGCATTCCCCAGTTGCCTAACAGGGCGGAAGCGCGCGCGATCCTGACGTTCGAGGTTCGTACGCGGACGATTCTGCCGCCGGACGATACTTCGCAACTGACGATCCCCAAGAGAACGCCTCGAGAACTCAAACGGTATCTGGGCAAGAGCCCAATGATCGAGACCAAGGACTCGAAGCTCAAGAAGCTCTCGCGCCAAATCTTCGCCGACGTCAACGAAGCCAGCCACAGCGACGACGATGCCGACTCGTCGGAGAGCAACCCGGCGGAGCTCACCGATTGGCAGCGCGTGGAAGCGATCTACGACTACGTCCAGGACAACATCACTTACAAAGAGCAGGACGATAAGTCCGCGCTCACTACGCTGAAGGATGGGCACGGTGACTGCCAGAACATCAGTGCGTTGTTTGTCGCGCTGTGCCGTACCAACAAGATTCCGGCGCGACTCGTCTGGGTACACCAGCACAACTATCCGGAATTCTGTCTTGCCGACGCGGAAGGCAAGCTGCACTGGTTCCCGTGCGAATCGTCTGGCATGCGTGCCTTCGGTGAAATGCCTACGCCGCGGGTCATCATGCAGAAGGGCGACAACTTCAAGGTGCCCGAGCGACGCAAGGCACTTCGTTATGTGTCCGACTACATGATCGGCGTGCCTGCCGGGCCCGGCAGTGGCAAGCCGAGTCACAAGTTCATTCGCGAGCACCTGTAGCGAGCGCCTGATCCAGCGCCCCTTCAATGCCGTACAGGTGATTGCCCGACCACTGAGCGGTGCCATCGGTGCCAAACACGATTACCGTCGGTAGCGCTCGAATGCCGAGCATATCCTGCATCGGCATGGTGCCGTAGCCGACGGGCCAATCGAATCCCTCGACCTTGTCGATGAAATTGCGGATCAGCGTTAGGTCTTGTTCCGACTCACTGGTGATGCCGACGAATTCGACGCCCAGTGGCCTGTACTTCGCGTATAGCTTCGTCAACTCGGGCATCGCCGCTCGGCAGGGCGGGCACCACGTCGCCCAGCAATCCACGACAACGACCTTCCCCTCTAATTGCTTGCGCGACATTTGCCCGTCGTACGGCGATGCGTCGACGTTCAGCCAGCCTTCAGCCATCAGCGGCGGCAGCGGCGTTCCTTGCGGCACAATCTCCAAACTCTCGCCGCTGCGGCTGGAAAGAACCAGCAGCACCACGACCACACCGAGCAAGGCGAATCCTGCGATCTCACCCCAGTTCATCGGTTCTCGCTGCCCGTTGCTGCTCATACTGGCATCGGCATCCTATCTCTGCGTACGTGCAACGTCCTCAAGCATCGGGCTAAGCACTTACTCGTCGCCGTGGGCAATAGACGAGCGTTAGCATCGCCAGCACCAAGGTTGAGGGTTCAGGAACGACTTCAAGTTCGGCCAGCGGCCCGGTAATATTCGCCCCGTAGTTGGCTCTCCAATCGCCGAGATTGTACGAGCTCGGATTACGTTGCCACAACAAGAAATCCGAACCGGTGATTTCACCGTCCATGTTGAAATCACCCGGCAACTCCGTACCTTCTGCCAACGCGGTGATAAAGACTTCGGTGGCGTCGTAGCCAATGTCCCACACCCGACCGTCTGCGATGATCTGCGTGTTGCTAAACATCCCACTAACCCCGCCCTGCGCGGTCAGGACTGTGAGTACATCGTCCTCCATCGATGGGACGAGGCCATCGTACATGACTTCCAACAAGAGTTCGGTACCGAGGTCTAACATTCCGCCAATGCTGATTGGTGGCGTTTCGCCAACGGTGACACTAAAGGTCGCGGGCGCCGAAGCGGCGGCTGGCGCCGCGCTGCTGGCCGCAAGCCCGGAAAGTGGAAATGGAGCAGGTGCGGCAGCGAACGTTACATTGTCAACAAAGTGCACGACACCGCCGCCGAAGCCGATGATCCCAGCTCCAGCCCCGACATCGATATTCACGTCGCCGTGGATCGTGGTGTCACCACCTACTTGCAACGTGCCTGCGTTAATCGCCAAGTCGGGGACCGTACTCGTTCCCGCGTCGGAACCGCGAAATCGCATAATCGCATCACGAGCCAGCACGACGCCCGTGCTGGTGACTCGCTGCTCAAACTCCATTTCGCCCCCGCTTGATTCGATGAGGCCGTCGCTTATCACCGCTTCAGAAACCAACAGATACTCACGGTCGTCGGCAAGTCCCGCTGCATTTCGTAACTCGCCCGTGGGCCCGATGACCAGACTGCCATCAATGAATCCATCACCTCGGATCACTCCGGCGTTGGCGATCACGTTGGTTGCCTGAGGCGACACACGAAGCGTTCCGCCAAGCAAGTCGATGGTGCCACGCGGATTGACCGTCATCGAGCCACTGCCTTCAACTTGCAGCAATGCCTCGTTAATGATCTCAATTCGACCGTGGGATAGCCCCGGCAATCCCCCGACGGTGAGGCCACCTCGAACCGACCAGCGTGTGCCACGGTCGGTCAGTGTGACGAGCCCATCGCCTGTGTCGTCTTCCGAACCAATCATTGAGGCCTGTGATCGAAGCGTCGCTCGGCTGTTGACGTTCACCGTGCCTAGGCCGCCCTGACCGACGGAGAGATCACCCGCGTTGAAGAGCGTTCCAACACCGTTGACCGTCACGTCGCCGCGGCCTGTCGCCGCATCGCCGATGACCGTCGTGCCGGTGCCGTCTCCGACGACGATGAGTGCGCTATCGAACATATCCAAGAATCCCTGACCCTCGTTGCCAACCGTCAACTGCGAGCCCACACGCCATTCGACGCCGAAATCGTCAAACACGGCAGCACCAATCGCATCCTGTTGATCGCCGAGGATTCCGTTGTCAGATGTCAACGGCATCAGCGGGCCATCCAGTGGCGGCGCAAGATCCATGAACAGTCCGCCGGTTGCGGTCTCACCGATAATCAAATCGCCGCCGACGTCTCCGGCGTTGTCTGGGACATTTGAGGGATTCGTGTCGCCCACCAAAATCAAGTCCGCCTTGACGTCCGGGAGTCCACAGTACAGGAAAGCGGACAGCGAATAAAATGCCGCAAGTACCACCCGCATGTGGTGCGAACGAGGAGGAGTGGAAGAATTATGCATGAGAGTTCCTGTCGAAAGATGATGCCTCTAGCCCCTAAAATCAGTTCTATCTATACGTATTTCTATTGTCCCAACAGAATCTATGGATGTCAAATTTTCCAGGATTCGGCGTCCGGGTCTCGAATTTGGGGTGAACACCCAAACACGATCAAACGCTGATGCACTGATCTGCCGGTGCGAGTTTTGCTTAATTTTGCCGTGTTGCTGCGTTCGCCAAAGGCGATTTTTTTCCGCAAAAGTCTTGATTATTGCGCGGCTTCGATTCAATAGTTGGCTTTCCTGACAGCCTCAACCGTAAACCTGCTGCCGCAAAAGTAGGTGACTTTTGTCATTTGCGGCTTTGTGTACGTGTCACCGGTTTGTTACCGAGCCACACTTCGATTTGCCGCACAGTATCGCCGCACAGTATCCTGGTCCAACCCACTCTATCTGATCCGCACCGCGAATTCACCAACGATTATTGGCCACCCCGCATCAAGTTGCGAACGCTGAGTTTCGAGAACGGAGATTTCTGATCCGCGTTCGTATCATTGCAGTCGGCGTCGCAAACGAATCGCTTTGTCGACGTTGTGATTCTTGCCGGGCTCAAAGGCGACGGGAATCGTACGATCGATCATGGCAAATTCGCGCACACGACGCACGTTGCCCGTGTCGATTCCGGCTTCCTGGCCGAATTGATAGCCTTCGGGATAAACCATGTCGTACAGCGCTTGTACTTGTAAGTCATCCAAGTTTGGATCATTCAGCGCGCGGAACGTCGCGATGTCGGGCGCCTTTTGCACCTCGAAGAATCCGATGGTGATCCACACCGCATACACATTTGATCGCTGTGTCGTCATACTCGACAGGCGAGAAATTGGCTGATAGCGGAAGTGTGGGTTGCGATTCGAATCGCGGAATGAATTCTCGTGGTTGGGCGGATCGACGCCCGGGTTCGCCGGAGTCGTCGGGTCGTCAGCGGTATTTGCCGCGAACAGGGGTGGCTGATTCGGTGGTTGTGCGAACTCGTTTCTTCTCAGCATGGTTGCTTGAACACTCTCACGCGGTTCACCCGAACGATCTAACAGCATGGCTGGTATTGGAACATGATCAACGGAATCTGCGCTGCGGAACGGGTTGCCAAAGAACGTCGGGATTAAGCTGTTTAGCTGCAAGCCCGGGCTGGTTGGAACTCCGTAGCCGCGTCGAGAATCTGTCAATTCAAACGTGTTTGGGCCAGTGTGATAGAAACGACGCGGATTTCCGGGACGCTCCGCGCCGAGCGGGTTATCCAACTTTTCTGTCTGGTAGAAATTTCTGCCAGGTGGGATGAAAGACGCCCAAAAAGTGGGATCCAAATCCTCGCCCCACGGCAGGCTCGGATCCAGCAGTTCTCGATGCAACACGCCACCCTCCCACACGTCCGGACTGGTGATCGTGTTGATGTTCATCCGCCCCGGTTCGCGGTAACTGCTCACTCGGTTGAACGGTGGCTGAAGCGAGTAGCGGGGGTCGTCGATGCTGGTCAATGCCGCGCTGCCGAAATCTCTCGGATTCAGCCAAGTTTCCGTACTCACATACGGGCTGGGAACGTGCACGTAATCGAGGATGCGGTACAGTCCCGCAATGCCCTTGATGTTGGTATTATCGGTGACGACGCCACTGCTGTCTTCCTCAGTACGGAAGAAGTTGAGCAGATGTCCGTAGCGGCCATCAACTTGAAGCTGGGCAGTCAGATTGCTGTTGGCTTGCTTGAGATCTTCCAGCAACTCGGTGACGTTGTCCTCAAGGGTGTTCGGATTAATGTCTGAACGGTAGTTCTCCAAGCGAGGATTAGCTGTGCTGTTGCTGTAGGAAAACGTTTGCAGCAGATCTAACCCGTTGAATGCAGGCACCATCAGCAATTCACCTGCATTGGCGAACGGACGGTTGTTCCAGGTAAGCCACGGGAAGGGCTGTTCCGGTTCGATTTTCGGATTGCGACTTGTGCCGCGGAAAGGTTCATTCAGGAATCCCAAGGTACAATCGGGCAGCGCTTCAAAGAAATGGCTCGTATCGCCTTCGTTGCCATTGCCGGAGGGACCACCGTTATTTCGCCAGTACGAATCGGCCTCGATGCGTTCGATGCCATACAGGTTCGCTGCAAATGGTGGAGGCGTTGCCGCGGGGTCTTTCACGGGAATGGTTCTTCCATTCCGAATGCGCTCTTGCAAGTTCGTCACGTTGGCATCGTATGGGGTGGTCGCATCGTTCCAACGACCTCTCTGCTGGCTGGCAAAGCTTCGCATCGAGTAGTTGTTGGCATAGCTCTTGTGGTCGCCGCCTTGGAGAGCATACTCACGGTCCGAAAGACCGTTGAAGACCGTGACATTCACGCCCATCGAGTCGACCGTCATGTAAGGGTTTACTTCGAGGTTTGGATCGTGATTGGGGTCGAGCGATCCGTCCGCTTGCCGTGCGGGCGGGTTCCACTGCAATAGCGGGTTGGCCAATCGCTGCAGATAGATCCAACTGAAGTTGGGAATCGTGCGGTCGCCCTGGTCGTCGGCTGGCAAAGCCAGTCGGGTATCGCCGTCAAACAGTGTGCCGCGCTGTCGACGTTGCGGATCGTTGATTCCACCGCCGCCTCTGATGTCCAGCCGCTGTTGGTCCAACGGAATGTCAAGAATCGGCACGTACCGCTGTTGTGTTTCGTCCCATGCGCTGTTGCTGAATCCCTTTTCGCTTTCCACGCGAACGCTACGAGGGTAGCCGCCCGCAGGCTCCGAGACGTTGAAGATCCGGTCAGCGCCTGGAGTCGGATTGTTTGCTGTCTGGTTGATAATCGCAACCGAAGACAAGCTTAGTGGACGTGTTGCGGCCGAATTGGTGGGATCTAACGGCGCTGCTACCGAGAAGCCATCCGAATCCATCGACGTGTTGCCGCTAGAATTGGTCAGTTCCACAGCATTGTTACCCGTGTCCGTGCGGAGCCAAATGCCACGACGCGAATTCGAAGCATTGTTTTCGCCAAACTTTGCCAAATACTCTCCCGGGCCCATTTCCTCGCCGGCACCGACCACCATGTACCTGCCAGGTCGTACCGGGGGAACTTTATTCCTGGCGCTGGCGCCTGGGTTGCGCTCGTCAAATTCGTTGAAGAACGCGACTCCGTCGTCCTCCCAACTGAATGCAGGGTTCGGGCGGTCGACAGTTTCGGGATCGAAGCCAGCGAAGTACACAGAACGATCCGCTCTCGGCTCGCCCTTAAGGTCCGTCGGCTGGTTGTCTTCGTCCGGGTCTTCTGGATGCAATCCGGGGCCGCCCCGCTTGTAGACCGTCATCCGCCACACTGGCGAGGCAATTTGATTGTTGT
Source organism: Bythopirellula sp. (assembly GCA_965228965.1). Taxonomy (GTDB): domain Bacteria; phylum Planctomycetota; class Planctomycetia; order Pirellulales; family Lacipirellulaceae; genus Bythopirellula. Next base: position 245,808 of record OZ245849.1, on the reverse strand, counting down.
TCGGATCGCGGACGATCGCGGCCAGATTAATCCCCAAGTCGTTACCGCCATTGTCGATTAGGTGGGTGTCGGCGCTGGCGGCCGGATTCTCTGCCAGGGGGCAATACAATTCGACGAATGCAACACCCTGCGGCCGCTCGCGCTGATCTTGGCTCGCATCGAAGGGCTGCTGATCTTGCTTTGGACGAGGACCAACGTCAGCCTTTTCTTGGCTGTCGGCCTCTTCCAACGAGGGCTCTCCTTCACGCTGGGTGTCGATCGTCTTACGATCGTGCCAGGCCAAGGTCTCGGTCATCAGTAGTTCTGGGGCCTCGGCGCCCCATACGACTCCGCCGACGTCGAAATTGGGCGAGCCCAATGCGCCGCCTGGCTTCTGGTCCTGCCCGTAGATATCGTTGCGCGTGGTCAGCCTGCCGTCGATGGGAACAGTTCCGCCCCAGCCGTCGAACGGATTAATGTCGTACTCAAACGCCGTCATGATGTTGTCCGGGTCGCGATAGTCCACCACGTTGATCGCCCATTGAGCCAGCTTCCTGGCACGCTGGGCCTTGCGCTCTTGGTAGTCCTCATCGGCTGGCCCCACGGCCGGAACCGGCAACGGCTCAATCAGTGTCATCGCCAACACGTACAGGTCGCGGGCCAAATCCTGACGACGCATGTTGTGAATGTACACCGCTTCGCTTAAGTCAATTCGATTGTCGTTGTTAAGATCGCCGCGTTCGATGTTGTTGATTACGCCGTCTCCATTGCGATCGACCGCATCGCGATATTGCGCGGTATCAGGTGAAAGGAAACTTCGCGGCAGCGGGGTGTCTAGATCGCGCTGCCAGAGGGCAGGTTCAACTCCATCGCCACCAGTCGCGGCGACTCCGGTTGCGTCCAATTCCCCTGGTTCGTCGACGACGCCATTGTTGTTGTCGTCACGGCCGTTGCCCAAGGGACGGTTGATGTCGAGCCGTCGTCCCTCGGCCATTTCGCGCGGGAGGAGCAAAGCCACGCGCGCTTGTACCATTTGCCGTCTGGCGGCGTTATCCTCAGACCTGCGCCACACGCGGTCGGTATCCCTTTGGCCGATGCGGATTCGATACTCCAACAAGTCGGCAAAGGTCGCCTGGGTGGGTGGCTGATCCATGACGCCCTGATAGTCGTCGGTTCTCAGGGAACCGATTTCGTCGGGGTCATTCCAGTCGGAGGAACCGTCGTTGTCGTCGTCGCCCGCGCCACCAGGCAGTCCGTCCGGCCCGACATACATCCAAGCTGGCACGACGACACTGGGCACTGGCAAGTCGTAGCTATCGGTCGTCACGGAGGTTCGCCATTGGTTCAGCCGGTCGAGATTGGGAACGGTAGCAGTTGGTGTATCCTTGAATTCACCTGCCATTTCCCAGATACGTGAGGGCAACGCCCCCGCATCGGCATCGAACGAGCGCAGAATGCGTTCCAGTTCCGCGACCGTGTAAGGGCCATCGGGCGCGGTCAAACTCTCGCCGCGATTCGCTCTCAACGACAGATCGACTTCATACGGCGTATTGGTGTCTAAGGTCGACCTGACGGTCCGCTGGTCTGCGATTGCTTCGTAAACGGGCTGGCCAAGCGAGTTCAACCCCAGTCCGTATCGCCCCCGAAAATCAGGTAGAGTTCCATAGCCGCCTTGAACTGGGACCGCGGTGTTTGAACTGTTCAAGATGTTTCCATCCGCCCAACGAGGTACGCCCTGCATCTTGAGTTGTGCCGAGGTGTCGAACACGTTGATTCGATCGACCCCAGGCAGCGGACTAGTGTTTGCGTCTGCCCATTGGCCATATTTTCCAGTCGCGCGACGGCGGAACCGACGTAAGTCAGCGACGTTCAACGCGTCGATCGGCCGGCCGGCGTTCTCTCCCTGGAAGATACGTCGTTGCCATTCCCAGCGATCAATTCGTGTTGTGCCCGGCATCAATACGTCGAGGCTGACTTCAGCGGGTCCGTAGCCTTGACCGTGCGGAAGACTGTCGGTGTCGAGATTGCCCGCGAGGGCACCATCGAGTCGATTGAAATTTATGAAATCAGAATTCGCGATGTCCTCACTGCCATGGGCATTGAGATTCAGCCGTCCGTCCATGTCGAGCACGAGCATTGCAACCAGCGGCTTGACGAGGCGGCCGTCGGCGTCTTGCATCACCGGCAGCCCCGCGTCGATCCACACGCTGTCGCGAACACCGTCCGAATCGTTGTCCACGTCCCACGGCCCGTAGATCATGCGGCGCAGCCTGTCGACGTTGTTTCTTGTGTTGATGAAGTCTGGATTACTGCCGTCGAAGTTGGGGTGGTCAATCCAATTGGGGCGTAACAGAATTTTCCGCAGCAACAGGGGCTCGTCTTGCAGCGTTGAAGTGCCGGACGAGGCCCGCTGGGTCCTCCAGTAACTCAGCATCGCCGGACGGTGAAATGACGGCAGTACCATATTGCCGAGAGTGATCGGATCGGACGAGATGGTGGTGTCGTTCAACTCGGTCAAGATGGGCAGTACGGTCTCTCCCGCGCTAGGCTGCAGTAAGCCCAACGCCATGTTTTGGAAGTCCACCGCGTCGTAGGACTCATCGCTTCCGCCGATGCCACCAAAATGCAACTTAGTGAGCAACTCTTGCTGCAGTGGCGTAAGGTTGTCCCAAACTGCTTGATGCGACGACTGGCCTACGAAATTGCCACCGAGGTAATCCTCCGCCAACAAATTGACTGGATTGAAGAACTGGCTGTTCGGCATGAGGGCGACTGGAAAGTGGAGGCTTGTCGCGCTGGGATCGACCGAGCTTGTAAGTGCCTCGCTGGCCGTTAACTTCGCCATCGTTGTTGAAAGGCTAAGTGGCTGCGGCGTCTGATCGTAGCCAAAACCCGTCCCGTTAAACGGTCGGCCATTGATCGCGATACGCGAGTTCTTGAGGTTCTCAGGATTAGTCAGCGTCGAGCCGTTCGCAAGGCTGGGAGTTATGACCCGAAGTACCGCGTTGTAGGTCTGTGGACTGGTGCCCAATGGGACTGGAACGTGCCCAATGATGCGCACGGACTGGCCTCGCGCCGGACCGTCCAGGAAGGTCAGTACCAATCCGTTGTAAGCGTTCCGGTGCATGCTCAACGTTTGCAGCGGTAAGCCGATTTGGTCCGTGACGTTGTTCGGATTCAAGCGGAATTGGAGCACTTGTCCAGAAGTTACGTTGCGGCCGTCGCCACTGTGAGCCCATTCGGCACCTACGTCACTCACACTCGCGTAAATCCCGTCGCTCCCGTACATGTCGCGGAGCAGGCTATGGAACCGCATCGATGAATTGAGGTTGTTCGTATCGCGGAGCAGTTGATTGAGTACTTCGTTGAGCAGGTCTTGCTGATCAATCGAGGAGTTGGACGTCTCGGTCAGCCGCGCGCGTGTCTTGTTGGCCTGCTGGTACTGCTTGGAGGTGACGATAAATGCTGTGCCGATCAGCAAGAATAGCGTCAGCATGCTGAGCACGACTAGCAGCAGAATGCCGCGGCGAGAGTTGCGGGTCGCGGCTCGCGAGGCGCGGGAATGCTGTCGGTTCGTGAGCCTCATACTCCTGGCTCGTGACTCGTGACTCGTGACTCGAACTTTCATCGTTCCGCTCCAAAAAAGCATCTACGCCCCTCGTAGTTGTTAGTTGTTAGGCGCTAGTTGTTAGGCGCTAGTATGTAGCGTACTAGCGCCTAACAACTAATAACTAGCGCCTAACAACTAATTAACTAGCGCCTACTTCACTCCAAACTCCACAACGAACTCTGTTCCATTTGCAGCGGCTTGGTCACAACGCTGATCGCACCGGGGAGCAACCCGGCACGCAAGTTTGGCACGTAAGGCAAAAAACTGGTCGCATTGAGCCGCACTGCCGGCCAGTCGGGACCGGCGACCATCATCCTACGACCGACAGCCGTCTGTTCACCATTTTGGGTGTGGACGACAACGTTTTCGGTATCTTCCTTGTAGCCCATCGACAAAATGCGGTACCACTTCAGCACAAAGTCGCCAGTGGCTTGATCGACACCCATCAGCGAGATCCAACCGCCGGCCCGAATGTCGTCGAGCGCGTCGTTGACTTCGTCGCGCGCGTCGTTGCTGTCGCTTTGCAACGAGTAGACGAGCAACTCTCCGCCCACCAGCAATTCGGCCAGGAGCATCCGCTCGCCGCCCTGTGAAGCAAAGTCGCGCTTGCGAAACACCACGACCGACACGTCGCAGGCGATTTCGCCATAGTGGTCATCGGCTGGTTGCAGCGCTTGTAGGCCCCGGTTGGTGGTCGGCACAATCGTGGCCAGCCAAGAGTAATCGCCCTTGTATTGCCGCAGCAGGAGCTGGTCATCACTAGTCTCATCGATGGTGCCATCAACATCGACGGTTCGCCACAATTGTCGGCTGGGGATGTCGGCCTCATCGGGCTGCTCGGTCGTCAGGTCATCGCGCAGGCGAAAGATCGTCTCCGCGACTTCAGTGCGAATCTGACCGGCCGCGTCCAAGACGGTGATCCGCCGGGCAGGCCAGCGTTCGCCGCCCAGTTGCATTCGAAAACCGATAGGGCGGTTGGACCCATCCTGAAACCAGGGATTACCCTTAACAAGGTTGCCGCTAAAGTCCGTGGCACGCGGAAACAAATCCAGGTCGCTCAGTGAAGGTTCCTCCGCATTTCCCAGAGGATCGAGCACAAAGGCATGTCCTGACCCTAAAGCGCCCACCATATTGAACCGACCGACATTGGGATTGGGATTTCCCGAGAGCGTTGCCGACTGCATCACCGACGCGTCAAACTCGCCTCTAGCGGGACGATTCTCAGTGACGGTCGACTGCGATACCTCGTCACCTGCATTGTTGTTGGGGTCGGCGTAATGCCAAACCTCAGGCCTCAACAACCCCCGCCCCTTGAGTTCTTCGAAGGCATTTTGGGCCAGCGCCGAGCCGAGATCGAACTTCTCGCCTTCGACCACGAAGTGATTCCCGACCGGAAAGATCGCCGCCACGCCCATCAGCCCAAACAACAGCACGAACATCGAAATCAGCACTTCGATGAGCGAAATACCATTGCGGCCGGCGGACTGTAGATAGCGGAACCTATTCGCGCTAGGCGCCCGCCGACACCGCCTTCCGCCTTCCGACTTCCGCCTTCCGAGTGCCATCATCAATTCCCCCCCACGGTCGTCATCTCTTGTGCGAAGCCTTGTGCAGTTTGGAGTTGACTAAGGAACTGCACGTTAGCGTTCTCGTCACCGTAAACTGTGGCATCAACGAAAGCTGGTTCGCTGACCACGGCGCGGCCAGAGTTGGTAATGATGCTCAGGAAGCGACTGTCCAGGTTGAGCCAATTGACGCGCTCTTGCAGATCTTCCAGGTCGTTTTTGGTGGCGTTGCGGGCGATCGTCCAAGCGCCGTCAGTGACGGTAGCGGTCGCGTCGTTGACATCAGCATGCGTGTACGTGAGGCTACCGTTCTCTATTCGACCTAACAGCAACACTGCGCGGGACGTGCCCGTCACTTGCAGGCTGTTGTGGTAGATCTCGCTGACGGCGCCAGTTGGCGCAAACATGATTCCGACAACGTCTTGGTTTTCATCATCTCGATCCGAAAGCGATGTGCCCACAAACGGAAAATTCACAGCATTCCGAAGCGGGGGGAGAAGATTACCGCCGATTTGAAGTTGCACATTGAAGTTGGCGTCTTGCAGTATCGAGCCCTGCATGTCGATTGCGATACCGGCGGGGAGTTGGTACGGCGCTTCCGAGGAGGTCGCGGGCTGCCGCACCAACTTGTAGGGTTGCGGGGCGGTTATGTAATACGTGTTGTTGCCCTGTGGGTACGGAGAGGGAGGCTGGAAAGCAAGCATCTGCCCATTGGCGTTAACTGGCAACACCTCAAATGTCGAAAGGCGGTGACTGCCAAGGTCGAGCGAGTAGTATCCTTCCGGGGGTATATTGTTAGGAGTAGGGGTACCGTTGCCATTAAAATCGAAGTCGACGAAGCGGTAGATTGTGCCACTGATGTGTATTTCGTCCAAGAACCGAATGAAATTCGGTGGCATCCGGTCGTTGTCGTACTCACGCGATGGGAATTCGGGCGGTTTGTTGGTTCTGGCATCTGCCAACACGAACTGCACGTAGTAACGCGGGGACGGATTGACGCCCGGGGGGACTTCTTGAATGACGCGGACCTGCGACGCTTGGCTGAAGCCGGCGAACGGTGGCGGCACTTCCCACCCGAACACTTCAATCGCGACGCCTGAGTTAACCGCAGATTCGCGAAACGCAATCCCATGGGGCCTGCCGGTGCGGGCGGCGCGGGCTTGGATTTGCGTGATGTAGCCTTGCAGACCGCGCGCGGCGGCGCGGATCTTTCGCGTATCGTTATTGGGGGACAAGACCGGGATCACCCCACCCACCAAGGTGGTGAGAATAATGATCACCACGAGTAGCTCGACGAGCGTCAGCCCGGATTGCCGAAGATTGGAAGGGTGAAGAGTGAAGGGTGAAAATGTACGGTGATCGGTATTCGCCGAGAGGCGAGCGACCCTTTCACTCTTCACTCTTCGAAAGTCACAATTCATCTTATCTGTTATCAAGCAAGTGGTTGTGAATGTTGTCTAGCGAGTTGTCGTCACCGTCTTGATTGACGTCGATCGGTCGTCCAAGCTCAAATTTGCTCAGTTTATAATCGATCGCGTAGGGGTCGGGTGAAGTACGTTGTCCAGCCGAACCATCTACGGTGGCGTCGATGTCACTCTCGCCGTCGGGGCCCCAGGAAAACACCAGCGGCAGCAGACGAAAAGCTCCGACCTGAGTCGTGCCACCGGTTTCCAGTTCAAGCTGTTGGCCGTTGCTCCGTTGTCGCATACTACGGATCGTCAGCACCACTTGGCGATCACCAAGTCTCGGACGCGCGTCGTTCAATGAACCGGGATAAACGGGCAGCGGGGGAATCTGCATACTAGCGACATCTCTGCGAAACATGTCGGTCGGATCGTGATCGAGGTTGGCCATTGGACCGGTAGCCATATTCGACAGGGTGGGACCCAACATCAAGTCGGACCGCTCATAAAACCCGGCGGGCCAGCGAATGAAATCGATCGGTCTGCCCCAGCCGTCCAGGAATTCGAACGCTCCGTCGCCGTCGGTGTCGCCGATGTTTTGCTCGGAAAACAGTGAGCGCGCTTCGCCATCGGCAGTGGCGTTCATGATGATCATGTACAAGCATTCGGCCCCTTGATTCTGCAATACCACCTCGCTCGACAGCCCCTGCTGTTGGAAGGATTGGAATCTTCTGCGATAGACATTCGTGATCGCCGGCACGGAGCTCAAGACCGACTGATAGCCCGGAGTGATGGAATTAACGTTAGTGCCAGTGATGTCAGCGATCATGACGTCTGACCAACGATCGGGCATCTCCAGCTTCATCAACTCGCGGGTCGCTAACAATCGCATGTCGGCGAGTGCCAGTCCACGATACCGTCGCGTCTCGGGTGTGCTCTCGTTGTATACGAGGTCGAGTTTATCTCGTACTGCCCGAATTAGAGCCGGATGTACATCAACCCGTCGCGTGGCGTACTCGTTCCATTTTTCCATCAGCAGGCCGTTGATCTTGCTGACGAGCGTTTTGGTACGTGACTCGCGTGAGCTTTCCATCGCCAGCCGACTGGTGCCCAGGAACAGCCCGCTGAGGATACTGATAATCGTGATCGTCACCAGCAACTCGACCAGGGTGACACCGTGAGCAGTCGCGCGTCGCGAGTTGCGAGTTACGAGCAGACGCACGGTGCTCCGGCGATGCGCAGCATCGCGGCTGGTGACCCGTGACTCGCGACTCGTGACTCTTAGCCCGATCATTCCTTGTCCTCCAAGGTGCCCGTCATGAAGTTCCCCAGCGTATCGGCAATGTCGCCGATGAAGGGACCCTCGGGGGCGAGTAAGACGTTTCGAAACGCGTTATCACCATTGGCCTCCACGTTGAGTCGACAAGAGGCGAATGCATCGCCCCAGATATCGTCAACGCCGGGATGCAGAATCTGGAACTTACTGTCTTCGACCCAACGAATATCGCTGTTGCTTTGAGCAACGCTAACACCCGTGCGCAGCTGCTTGAGCGCGAAGATCCCTTGCTGAGCCAAGCCGGTCATATCAACGTCGTAATCCTCGGGGTCGTGGCGAGAAGTATCGAAGTAGTAGGCCGGTATCTCGGAGGCACCTGGTTTGTAGGTCCAGAGATTGATGCGGCGCCGCACTCCGTTGGCACCGGGACGTGGATCGAGGTACTCAATGTACCGCCCGACCGACTGATTGAACTGTCCATCGTCAGTCTTAGGGCCGAGTTTAGCCAGATCGAATTCGTAGCGCAGGTTTCGGTCTTCGAGTACCTCGTCGCTGGCGTTGAGATCGCTGCCGCTGTCGGGACCATCGGCGAACGACGGTCCACCAGGGCCTGAGATCGGATAGGACGAGTCATCGCTGAAGCCACCGAGCCAGAACACAATGGCTTCCGCACCGGTGAGACCACCACCCGTGTCGCCGCTGTCATTTGTCGGCAGTTGCACTTGGGCATTGCCGGGACTAAACGAAACCTGTGACGGTGGCGCGGCGGCGAGTGCTCGTATCAGTTCAATGGGCTCTTTGTGGCGTGGAAACGCCTTTTTGAACATCCGCTCGATATCGGTCTGTGCGATTGTGTTGAGCGCACGGATGTTGCCATTCATCCCGTTCATCCCGTTGGGCGGGTAGGCGCCTAAATCGTTACTCAGATTCTCCATCTCCCCCGCCATGTTTTGCAGTTCCAAAATGATTTCCGCCTGCTTTGCATTTCTAATCGCGCTCTGCACCGCCCCAAACAGTAAGGCTGATAGGATTGCGATGATCGTGATCACGACCAGCAGTTCAGTGAGTGTGAAGGCGGAGGGCTGAGGGCGGAGTGATGAACGGCGTTGCAATACGTCCGTCTTCCGATTTCCGCGTTCCGCCTTACTGAGCGTCTCATTTTGAGTTGCAACCATGTGCGTATCTCCTGTGTGGTATGCAGCTATAATATTTGCAAATTCCGTGCGCAATCGAGCTTGTGGGCAGTCTGCGCAAACCCACTAGTGCCGCATTGGCCTGTTTAGGTGTTCTGCTCCCCAGAAAAGTGAGGTTCTTGGGTAGTCTCGCAGAAATCCCCCCGATTGGGGAGTTCCGAATTGCCAAGAACTTTTGTTGTCCCAGGGCCTCATCGACGAGGGCGATTGTATCACAATCGAACACTCAGTCGTGGGGTTTTGATGCATCAAAGTAGTCAGTGGCCAGTCGTCGGTGGCCAGCGATCGACTGCGGATCCAGGCCACTGATCCCTGACCACTGGCACCTTTTTACCCCGTTAGGCCGTTGATTAGTTCCACGAGTGGGATGAACAGCGCGATCACGATGAAGCCGACGGCACCCCCAAGGAAGATGATCAGCAGCGGCTCCATTAGCTTGGTCAGCCCGTCGGTCAGCACCGCGACTTCTTCGTCGTAGGTGTCTGCCACCTTGTAGAGCATCGTATCGAGTTCGCCGGTTTCCTCGCCGACGTCGACCATATTCACGACGATATCGTCGACCACGCGTTGGCGATACTTGATCATGTAGATCAATAGCCCAATCGGTCCGCCAATGAAACAGAACCAGAAGAATGCCGCCACAGGATGGAAGCTGAGCTTGGAGTATTCTTTCATCGGTTGCGCGATCGCATCGCCCTCGCGAATACGTTCACTAATGCGGGAGTAGAGCTTTTCGAAGACGGCGTTGCCGCAGGTTTCCTTGGTGATGTTCAGCGCTTCAAGAATCGGCACACCGGACGAGATCAACGTGCCTAAGGTACGCGACGTGCGCGCCATGATGTTCTTTTCGACCAGCTGTCCGAAGATGGGCATCTTGATCGTAAACTGATCCCAGCCCATGCGCCCCGCTTTGAACTTGCGTATGAGTTTAATGGTGAGCCAAATCGTAATCGGTATGCCGGGAATGAGATACCAATAGTTGACGCACCACTCGGAAACAGCGATCAGAGCGACCGTCATCGGCGGTAATTCTAGCTCGAAATCGTCGAAGATGGCTTGGAAGGAAGGCACGATCTTGATCATGATGAACGTCAGAATACCGACGGCCACCGTGACGACGACCACCGGGTAGATCATCGCGCCTTTGACTTTGCGTTTGAGCGATTCGGCGCGTTCCTTAAAGTCGGCCAGACGTTGCAGGATGATTTCCAACGCACCGCCTGCTTCACCCGCTTTGATCATGTTGACGTAAAGACGGTCGAATGCCTTGGGCGATTTGACCATCGCTTCGGACAAGGTGTCGCCCGACTCGATCGCGTCGCAGGTGTCTTCCAGCGAATACTTGAGTCGCCCGGGTTTGGCTTGTTCGGCGAGAATTCTCAGACTGCGCAAGATCGGCAGACCGGCGTCTTGCAAGATGGAAAGCTGCCGCGTGAACGCCGTGAGGTCTTTGGACTTCACGCCACCGAAAACGAAGCCTCGTTTCTTGCCACCGGCAGCCGCCTCAGACTTTTTGCGCACCTTCTTGACGGAGATCTTCGTGACGAAGTATCCCATCTGCCGGATGGTGGCTTGCGCATCCTCTTCGGTAGCGGCATCGATCACGTCTTTGATCTCAGCGCCGGTCGAATCCATCGCTTCGAATTGAAAAGTAGGCATAGCAAAACCTAGTTGCTAGTGACTAAGCGTTAGGCGCTAGTTACTAGAGTCTGTGGGAACTTGTTCTAATCGCTAGCGCCTGCCAACTAGCGCGTAGCGACTTTCTCACGCGTCAATAATGGTTTCTCGGATGACTTCCTCGGGAGTAGTGATCCCTTCGTATGCAGCTTTCATGCCAGCTTCGCGAAGCGTACACATTCCGTGCTTCTGTGCGACTTCCCGCAAATCGTCAGCGGAGGCGTTGGTCATGATCAGGTCGCGGAGGTCGTTGTTCATGATCATCAGCTCGAACAAGCCGACCCGACCTTTGTACCCTGTATTATTGCAGTTTTCACAGCCTGAGCCACGAAAAAACTGTTTTCCCTTCAATTCCTCGGCCGTCAGCTCCAAATCGTCGAGGACTTCTTGCGACGGCTGGTACTCCTCAGCGCACTTACCACAGACGCGACGGACCAGCCGCTGAGCCAAAATCGCCTCGACGGTGGCGGTAATCAAAAACGTGGGGACGCCCATGTCTTTCAGCCGCGTAATCGTGCTGGGGGCGTCATTGGTGTGCAGCGTGCTGAAGACCATGTGGCCCGTGAGCGATGCTTGCACGGCAATCTCGGCAGTTTCCAAATCGCGAATCTCACCAACCAGAATCTTGTCGGGGTCTTGTCGCAAAATTGCACGCAAGCATTGAGCAAAAGTGTTGCCGATTGATGCATCGATCGGTACCTGCACGATGCCTTCCATGTCGTATTCGACGGGATCTTCGGTGGTGATCAGCTTGTCTTCGATCGTGTTCAGTTCGTTCAGCGCCGAGTAGAGCGTCGTGGTCTTGCCAGATCCGGTCGGGCCGGTGACGAGCACGATGCCGTTGGGTTTGGCGATCGCGGCGCGGAACTCCTCAATGAGTTCCTGATTCATGCCGACATTCTGCAGATCGAGCGACACGACCGAGCGGTCTAGCACCCGCATGACCACGCTCTCGCCGAACATCGTTGGCAGCACGCTCACGCGAAGATCGACCGGGTGCCCACCGACGTTCAGTTCGATGCGTCCGTCCTGCGGCATGCGGCGCTCCGCAATGTCGAGATCGGCCATCACCTTGATGCGTGTGGTAATCGCGAATGCCAAGTGACGGGGCGGCGGCACCATTTCGTACAACACACCGTCCGCCTTGATGCGAATGCGAAACTCGTCCTCAAACGGCTCGAAGTGCAAGTCAGACGCGTGGTCTTTGATGGCCAGCAGCAGCACCATGTTGAGCAGCTTGCGAACCGGAGCACTATCGGCGAGGGCTTCGACGCTGGTGAGGTCGACCGATTCGCCTTCGGCTGCGGCCACCGCGGCTGCGAGTTCCTCGTCGTCCTCCAGATCCGAGACGATACTTTCCACGCTCTCGGTGTTTTCGCCGTAATATCGATCGAGCGAGGCGATCATCGCGGGCTCCGTCGCGACGACGACGTTGATGTTGTAGCCCAGAAAGGTGCGTAGCTCGTCCTGCACACCCAGATTCTGTGGATCGCACATCGCGATGGTCAGGGTATCGCCGTCAAACTCGGTGGGAATGATGCGATACATCTGCGCCATCGGCTCGGTGACTTTTTCCAACACGTCGGGCTCAATCGTCAGATCGGCAAGCGCGACGGTGCGGAGCGACATTTGCTCGCCCAGTGCCTGGGCGAGTTGGTCGTCGTTGATCAAGCCCAGATCCATCGCCACTTGGCCGAGCAGCTGGCCGGGACGTTGGTCTTGCTCATCGACGATCAGTTCGAGCTGTTCGTCGGAGATGTATCCGAGGTCGACGAGAATTTGTCCGATGCGACGAAGTGCCATAGTTTGCGTTTATTGTTTGCGAAAAGTCAGGGATAGGAAGCTGGTGGCCGACGAATTAGTTCTCACAGCGGGGAGTCACTCAACGTATCAAAGTTCCCCCGCATCGGGGTCGAGTTCGTCGTCGAACGCGCCTCGCTCGGCGCTGGCGATGCGTTTGGCAAGCTCGTCGGGAGTGTTGGCTTTGGCAAGCACGTCTTCCTTAGTCACGAGTTCGTTTTTCCAATGCTCAAACAGGTGATCATCCAGCAGTTTCATGCCGTGTTTCGAGCCCGTCTGAATGGCGGAGGTGATACGGAAGATCTTGTTCTCGCGAATCAAGTTCGCGATACCGGGTGTAACCACAAGACTCTCAAATGCCGCGACGCGACCGCCACCGATCTTGGGGCAGAGCTGCTGGGCGAGAATGCCAATAATCGAAGTGGCCAGCTGCGTGCGAATCTGATCCTGCTGATTCGTCGGGAACACGTCGATCACACGGTTGATCGTGCCGGCCGCGCTGGAGGTATGCAATGTGCCAAACACAACGTGTCCGGTTTCCGCCGCGGTGATCGCCGCTTCGATCGTTTCCAGGTCGCGAAGCTCACCAACCAGAATCACGTCGGGGTCTTGACGCAGAGCGCGGCGAATCGCTTCGGCAAACGAAGTCACGTCGACGCCCACTTCGCGTTGGTTGATCGTCGACTTCTTATGGTTGTGATAGAACTCGATCGGATCCTCAATGGTGATGATATGGTGATCCACCGTGTCGTTGAGGTAGTCGATCATGCCCGCCAAGGAGGTCGATTTCCCCGAACCGGTCGGTCCGGTTACGAGCACCAGCCCACGAGGACGCATGATCATGTCTTTGAAGATCGTGGGAATCTTCAACTGGTCCATCGTCAGCAAATCGACGGGGATCTGACGAAGCACAATGGCCACATTGCCGCGTTGCCGGAATACTGATACGCGGAATCTCGCTTGATCACCAAAGGCGAAGCCGAAGTCGGTACTTCCAGTCTCTTGGAATTCCTGCTGACAACGATCGGGCGTGATACTCTTCATCAGCCCCATGGTGTCGGCCGCCTCCAACACTTTGGTTTTGAGCTTCTGCATCCGACCGTGCAGTCGCAGCACAGGCGGCTGGCCGACCGTGATGTGCAAGTCGCTCGCTCCCTGCTTCACTTGCGCGGAGAGCAGCTTGTCGATTAGGATCGTTCCCATCTAGATTTCTCAGTCCTTCTTTTCGGTCCGATTCCTTGGTTCCGATAGGCTTGGTTGTTCCGACTTTGCGAAAAGAATTATTCCCAATATTCGCTGCAAACTCAAGCTAGCCAACCCGACGACGAATGTGCCGTTCCGCCCGGCGCGCTGATTGGTTATGGGGATCAGCACCGCTCACTCAAGAATCATGCATCTTCCAATTCTAATTGACCGTGAGCAAAAAACAGGCAGTTGGATCGCTTTCGGATCGCATTATTCGGTTTTTTTAGAGACTCGGAACACTTCGTCGAGAGTGGTGATGCCGTTGAGGGCCTTCTGGATTCCATCTTGATACAGGGACGTCATCCCTTGTTTCATCGCGGCATTGCGGATTTCGACCGTCGACGCCCCGGCAAATGCGAGCTCTCGTACCTTAGAGTTCATCGTCATTAGCTCGAAAATCCCCAACCGTCCGCGATAGCCGCTTTTGCCGCAGTGCGAGCATCCTGCTCCCCGCATGAACGTCGCGGCAGCGGCTTCCTCCGCTGTGATGCCAGCCGCTTCGATTTGTGCGTCGGTAGGACTATCTGGTTGCTTGCACTTCGTGCAGACCACACGCACGAGCCGCTGAGCCAAGATGCCGATGACGCTGCCTGCCACCAAATAAGCGGGCACGCCCATGTCGACCATTCGTGTAACTGCACCTGGCGCGTCGTTGGTGTGCAGGGTGCTAAACACTAAGTGACCTGTCAGCGAAGCTTGAATGCCCATCGACGCTGTCTCGTTGTCACGCATTTCACCCACCAAAATCACATTGGGCGCCTGACGTAGCATCGCGCGGATGATCAACGCGAAATCGAGTCCGATGCTGTGCTTGACCTCGACTTGGTTGATTCCTGGAAGGTAGTATTCGACGGGATCCTCAGCGGTGATGATCTTGCGGTCGGGTCGATTCAGTTCGTTCAGCGCGGCATAGAGAGTGGTTGTCTTCCCGGATCCCGTCGGTCCCGTGACCAGGAAGATGCCGTTGGGCCGTTTGATCAGATTGCGGAAGATGCGAAAGTCTCGTTCGTTGAGTCCCAGTTGCCGTACGCCAACTTTGATGTTGTCTTTGTCAAGCAACCGCATCACGCATGACTGACCGTGGTTGGTGGGCAGCATGCTCACGCGCAAGTCGAGTTCCTTACCTCCCGCGGTAATCTTGATTCGTCCGTCCTGCGTACGACGCCGTTCGGCGATGTCCATTTTCGAGAGAATCTTGATTCTCGAGAGCAACGCTCCCAGCAGACGACGTGGGGGGCTGTCGCGCTCGACTAGCACGCCGTCGATGCGGTAGCGAATGCGCACGCGATCTTCAAACGGCTCGACGTGAATATCCGAGGCGCGAAGTTGAACGGCCTCGGTGATCATTAGCTGCACCAGCCGCACGATGGGTGCACTGGTCTCATCGACGACGTCGTCGTCGTCGCCGGTACCGTCTTCTTCGGTCTCCGTGAAATCGATGGCCGTGTCGGTGAATTCTTGGAGCATCGAGTCCGCTGATTCGCCGTCAACTTGACCGTAATTGCGGTTGATCGCCTCGGTGATGCCTTCTTTGGTCGACAGCGCGATCTCGACCTTACGATTCAAAATGAACTGCAGTTTGTCGAAGGTCTCGAAGTCGAGTGGGTCGCTGACCACGACCCTCAACTTGCCGTCTTCTTCCGAAAACGGAATAACCGCATTTTCGCGCGCGACAGACTCAGGCACGAGTTCGACGATTGCCGGCGGAATCGGCACGTTGTTCAAATCGACGAAGTCGTAATCGTGTTGCTCCGCCAAACAGCGCATCACCTGTTCGCTGGTGGCATAGCCAAGTTCCGTGATGGCATCCTGAAGCTTGACCTTTTTCGAGGCAGCGACTGCCTCCGCTTCTTGTAATTGCTCGGGCCCAATAACGCCCTTCTTGATGAGATAATCGCCGAGAGGATCTGCCATGGCTCTGTACTCGTTTGCGGAATGCCTCTTCCCGAGACCGGATCGTCCGAAAAGGATAGTGGTCCAAACGGAGACCCGCTTCGACACCAGCGGCGTCGCAAGTCCCAATGAACATAGAGTTTACGCGAAAAAACTCAGACTATCCTACCGACTCTAGGCTACTGAGGCGTCGGCCGTCTGTCAATTATTGGGACCTACGCAGGGGAAGTCGAGTTCCGAACCTGGACCGCGTCGCTGCAGCTGGGCAGGTCTTGGACTACTCGGACGTCGGAACCGCGTCGGCGGGTGTGGGAGTGAGGAGCATCGAGCCTTCGATCACCGAACGCGCGGATTGCTGCTTGAATCCACGGGCGTCGCGCCGCAATCGGCTCGCGACGCTGCGCAGTGCATCTGCCTGCTCGTACAAATCAAGCCGTTCCAACTCGTGCGCTGTGCGATCCAGATCGAACGCAGCTTCACGCAGGGTCTCAATCTTCTTGAGTTGATGCGAGGGCAAGTCCGCTGCTGACGGCGAATGCGTGTGCCGACTCCGAATGACTTCACGGTCCGTGATCAGTGCCTTACCCAGCGGGTCACCAGAACGTAGCCAACGCTGCGGTTCAGCCGCGGGAACGATCGAGCCACCCAACTGTTGCTGTAGCATGAGAATTTCGCGCGCCATTTCCTCCGATGACCGGTCGCTCACGACTTCGGTGTCGCGAAGGGCTTCGATGTGACCTTGCTGAGGCGAAGGCTCCTTGGCGCTGAGGTGTCGGGTGATCTGATCGATGCCAATCGCAAGCACGACGACAAACGACATCAAGACGACGAGTCTCTGCCTCTTTTTGATCGGCAACATAATCGCGCTCCAATCGTTGAATTAGCTACAGCGCATTCTATCGCGTCTCGGTTCCTGGCGACAAGCTTAATCCGAGGCGAGCAAGACATGGTTGACGAACCACTGCTCGCCGCCGTCGAAAGCGAACAGTTCTTCGCAGGCCATGACAAACATTCGCCAGCGTGCGAGCTGACGAGTTCCACCGTATTTCGCCGGGTCAGACGAAAACAACTGAGAAAGATGCTGCTGCGCCGCGTCGAGGTTTTCCAGCCACGCCCTGCAAGTCTCTGCATAGTGAGTACCGGAGACACGCCATTGCTGCTGGATCTGAAGCGGGATGTCGAGTCGCTCGAGCAGGTCGAAACTGGGCATGACGCCACCGGTGAAGAAATGCCTGGCCATCCAATCGGATTTGCCTTCGTCTGCAAATGGATAAAAAAGCTCTTCGTGACAGAAAGTGTGCAGAAACACCATTGCACCGGGATTGAGCCAGCCCGCAACATTTTCGAGTAGTTGCTTCCAGTTCCGCATGTGCTCGAACATCTCGATCGACATCACGCGGTCGAACCGTTGCTGGAGTTCGAGCTGGGCGACGTTCTCGTGTCGTACGTCGACGTTGCCCAGATTTCGGACCTGGCAGCGATCTTCAATGTACGCCTTTTGCAGGCGGGAATTGGTGATCGCAACGATCTTTGCTGCCGGATAGTGCTCAGCGAGCCACATGGTGAGCGAACCCCATCCGCACCCCAATTCCAAGATGTGCTGCCCATCGGCGCATTGGGCACGCTCGCATGTGAGTCGGAGCATCGCCTCCTCGGCGGCAGCAAGTGACTCACATCCGGGCTCCCACAGGCAGCTACTGTACTTGAGATTTGGCCCAAGCATCGTTTCGAACAAGTCGGTTGGAACCTCGTAATGCTGCTGGTTGGCGGCATCGGTCTCGATTGCGATCGGTCCCGTTGCGAAGAGTGCATTGAGCCGCCCCTGACGCTGGCTTTGGTCGCGGGATCGCTCTTCCTCTAAACGTTCCCGCAACAATCGGCGAATGCCGGAGCGCACCAGTGCATCAGGGAGCAGTCGGCGTTCAGCCAAGTCGATTAGCATGGCTCGTCTGCCGCTCGCTTTGGAAACCAGGGGACGAATGCGCTTGTTGAGCGCTGGTAGCGTCGATAGTCGTCGCCACGGCTGGCAATGGCCTGCGCTTCGGTAGGTGGAATGCCGGTAACAAACAAGATGGTCATCAGCAAGAGCGTAGCCATCAAAGCAGACACCCACCAATAGCTTGAACCGAGTGAGAGCGGGATGTATGAGCACCAGTGAACCCATTCAAAGAAGTAATTGGGGTGCCGCGAGTAACTCCACAATCCGGCGCGGCACGTCTTACCGCGATTGTCCGGATTCGATTTGAATCTCTCCAACTGCCGATCGGAGAGTGTGACTCCCAAGATTCCGATTGCCCACAGAGCGACGGCTAGTGCCACCAACCACGTTGCCGGCGCCTGCGAACCGCGTGCGATCACCAGCATCGGAAGCGCGAACAACCAAGCGGCAATCGCTTGAAACTGATAAAACCGGAAGAATCCCCAATCTGCTTCAGCACCCCAAGTCTCGCGGAGTTTCACATACCGTCCTTCTTCCGGGTGCCCAACGACACGACGAAAAAGATAGATGGTCAGCCGTAGCGACCACACGCCAATCATGACTCCCACCAGCGCGCGGAGCCAACCAATGCCGGCCGGCCAAATTGCATATAACGCGCCGATCGCACCCACCAGTGCCGACCAGGCCACATCGACAATACCTGCATTGCCTGTGCTGCGTTGCACCTGCCAGAGTACGACCATCACGGTGCAAGACGTCGCGAGGCCAATCATCAGCGGAAGCAGCGTATCGTAGAAGCCCATTATTCCGCTCCCGGGCGTTTTAGCAGAATCTGCGCGACCCCGATCTGTCGCTCCAGGAAGCCCGCTGCGCAGTAGCAGAAGTAATAGTCCCAGGTGCGTTGGAAGGCCTCGTCGAATCCTAGCCGTTCGAGTTCGTCAGTTGCCGCTAGAAACTTCTCTCGCCAGGCTTGCAGCGTCCGTGCGTAGTCAGCAGCGAAATCGTCCAGATGCGTGATTCTCAGATCGGTTTTGCGACTCACGACATCGCTAATCCGCCCCAGTGAGGGCAAGCAGCCGCCGGGAAAGATGTACTTCTGAATGAAATCGACGCTGCGTCGGTAGAAATCGTATCTATCGTCCGAGATGGTGATTGCCTGCAACAACATACTGCCGTTTGGCTGCAGAACGGAGCAGCACTTCTCAAAGAATTTGTCGTGATATTCGTGTCCGACCGCTTCGATCATCTCGATGGACACCAATTTGTTGTAGGTACCCTGCAAGTCGCGATAGTCGCACAGCCGCAAATCAACCTGATCTTGCAGCCGCGCTCGCTTGATCCGTTGCTGAGCGAATTCGAGTTGCTCCTCGGAAATGGTGATTCCCGTCACCCGACAGCCGTAGTTATAGGCCGCGTATTCTGCGAATCCGCCCCAGCCACAGCCGATTTCCAACACATGGTCTTCCGCTTTCAGATCGATCTTGCGACAGATGAGCTCGTACTTCTCCTGCGAGGCCGCTTCCAGCGTTGAATCGTCTGAGGAGAAGATTCCGCACGAGTAGGTCATCGTCGGATCGAGGAACAGCGCAAACAGTTCGTTGCTCAAGTCGTAATGGCGTTGGATGTTCTTGCGGCTGCCCGATCGGCTGTTTCGCGTGCTCCAGCGCAGCAAGTTTCGACCAATGGCTTGCAGCGGTAGCGCCCAGGTATTCAGGTCATTCTTTTGAGTGAGGTTCTTGGCGAACATCCGCATGACGGCGAGCAGATCGTCAGTTCTCCAATAACCCTTCACGTACGCGTCGCCAGCACCAAGGCTACTGCCCAGCGCAATCTCACGATAGAAACGAGGGTGGAGCACCTCAAATTCGACAGCTTCGCTGGAGGTGGCTTGGCCGAAATGCATCGGTACTTGCTGCTCGGTCAAGACGAGCTGTCCGTGTGTCAGCCGGCGCAGCATCGCAAGCACGGCACGTCGCGACCAGCGATCGAGCCAAGTGGCCGTGTCAGCGATCCGTTGCGAGGATTCCGCTACGCCTGTTTTTCGCCCTTCAGGTGGACGTTGGATTGGGGATGAGGAAAGAACGGACATTTCTTTTTCCAAAGCAAAAACGCTTGCCAATAAATCGCTGTGACAATCCGCGATGACATCAACGGATACCGAAACAGCATCCGACATACGCCACGCCGTGATAACTCGCTCCGCTTGAGTTCCATGTTCGCCTGAAAGAAGGCATTGTCTCCTCGACGACTGACGATGCCGACGGTCAGTTGGTCAGCAGGTTCGCTCAGGCGCCAATCGTACGTCGCGTCCATGCCCATGAACGGCGAAACATGAAACGCTTTCGGATGTTGATAGCGTAGATCGCGATGCGAGGCCACCTGACTCTTGGGATGGAGCAGATAAAGGTGCCGCTGCTTCCAAGGGGTATTGCTTACCTCAGCGACGACGTATTCAATCTGCTTACCGTCTGCGTCGTAGCAGTAAAACAGGTTCAGCGGGCTGAAATAGTGACCGTAGTACCGCAATTGAGTCAACAGTCGAATCGGCCCTTCGAGCTGCTTTTCTGCGTTTCTAGTAACGTAGTCGCGGATTGTCGTCGCAAGAGAATGTCGCGCGTCGCCTTCCGAAGTTTGGGGAAACGATTCCAAGTGATCTCGTTCATGGAAACTCGCCGCACCGAATCGTCGCGCGGACAGATAGCCGCCCGAACCGACAGTTGAGTCCAACTCCGCGAGATCGAGGAACGCCATCGCGAGCCGATAGCTAAACCGATGCTCAACCGGTGCGCGTCTCAAGTGGTGTACTCGGCCTTCGTAGAGGCAGCTATGCATGGTCGCGTTAAGTGCTCAAGGTGAATTCCAAATCGCCGACAAACCGCAAGCGCGCTATTGACCCCGTCCTCGTGAAAGCCGTAACCCCAATAGGCGCCGCAATAGTAAACCCTTCCGCAGTCGTGGAGCTCATTGTGTCTAGTTTGGGCACTATAGGAGCTGGCATCGAAAAGTGGATGGCTGAATTCCAATTTACGCAGGACTTTTGTTTGATCGATCGGCTGGTTTGGGTTGAGCGACTGCAACAGTGGGCTGGGCGTGTCGTGGCCTTGCAGGCGGCTGAGGTCGTAGGTGACCGAGGCGGGTTCCGTCGGATCGGCCGCCAGCCGATAGTTCCAACTCGCCCAGGCTCGTCTACGATCGGGCAACACGTGCGAGTCTATGTGCAGGTAGGCCTCATTCGACTGGTACCGGAAAGTGCCGAGGACTTCCGATTCCCTGCTGGACGGCTCTTCAACCATGGCCAGCGCGTCGGGAGCGTGAGCAGCAATGACGGCCACGTCAAATTCTTGCTCTTCGCCGCTGGCCATTCGCAACCGGACTCCCTCGCTGGCGCGGGTGACTGACGCTACTGTAGAACCCGTTCGCACGTCATCCCCCAGTGGATGCAACAGCGCATCGAGGTATCGCTTGGCGCCGCCGCAAATCGTCCTCCACTGTGGACGGTCAAATATCTGCAGGAGTCCGTGATTGTGTAGGAAGTGGGCGAGAAACTTGACGGGAAACTCCAGCATCGCTTGAGGCGGGGCCGACCAAATGGCCGCGGTCATCGGGAGCAGGTAGTGCGTGATCACTTCCGGTGTAATGGACTTTGCCCTCGTGTGATCAGCGTTGCAATGATCGATCCACTCGCCCAGCGTCAGTCCGTCGTCCGGCTTATCCAGCAGCTTCTGAGCCTGTCGGTTGAAACGCAAGATGCCGCGCACCATCCGCAGGAAGCTCGGTTGAAACAGGTTGCGGCGCTGGGCGAACAACCCGTTGAGCGAACTCCCTTGGTACTCCAGACCGGTTCGAGAACAGTGGACACTGAAACTCATATCACTGGTTCGCGACTCAATCCCGAGCAGATCTAGCATCCGTAGGAAGTTCGGGTAGGTCCGATCGTTAAACACCATGAACCCAGTATCAACGGGCCAAGTGCTCCCAAACGCATCGATTTCGATCGTGTGCGTGTGACCGCCCAATTGCTTCGAGGCTTCAAACAGCGTGACATGATGCTCGGTCGCCAGGAGTCTTGCGCACAATGAGCCACTGATCCCGGAGCCTACAATTGCGATTCGCTTCGGCATATCGCCACTATAATCGACAAGGGGCACCGCCTGCAGGTGGTGCCCCTTGGAAACTCCTCGATTGCGGCTGTTCGTCAGATGAGGTAGCCAGGCAACGTCGATCCGAATTCCACGTCGACGCGACCATCGCCGTCCAAGTCGACTCCGTATCGTGGATGGCGTCCGCGATATTCATCGTATTCGGGCCGAACATCGACGTAGCGCACGTGATCGTAGCGCAGCTCGTCTTCCCAATCGTCACGCTCGATCAGGCGGTCCGCGGTTCGATAGGGCTCAACACGATACGCAGCTCGTTCGCGTGGCAAGTCGGTTTCGTAGCGCAGTCGCCGGGCTACGGGGGGGCGATAGTAGCGTGGCAGCCTCGCAGTTGCCGCCACTGCCCAACGGAGTAGAATCCCTCGGATCACCGACAGCGACAACCCGCCCAGACGCTCCTGGCAGGCATACTTGGCTTCGCGCCAGCGACTCTCGCTCCGTGCTAATTCCAGCAACTCGTGACCATCGTGCGTTAGACGCACACACGGAATGCCTGCACTCGTGCGGTCGATTTCTTTCAGCAGACCAGCATCGATCAACAATCGCAGGTGATAGCGAACTTGTTCTTCCGACTGATGGTTGCTTTCGGTTCGTAGGACGCTTACCGAGCAGTCCGTGCCACGGTTCTCAATGTCGAGCAGCAGTTGCCGCGCTAGATCGAGGTCTCGTTTCATGGGTGCACCTCCATTTGCACTGGGATAAAATATGGGTCGCTGGGTCACTGAACGGGAGTGAGCGTGAATTGCGCAATCGGGCTGGCGGATGAGCAGCCGACAAGGCGTGAATATGTCCCAATACCCCACATGGGGCAATATCGGTTCGCGTGCTAGCACTTCAAACAAGGGCTAACCACCAACGGTACGCGGCTCGACCATGCGAAACGTCATCAACCAGGCGAGCACCATGCACGCTTCGACCATCAGAAACACCAGCTCAAATCCAATCGTATCCACCAGCAGGCCAACCAAAGGGGCCGTCAGAATCGCTGGTCCCGCGGTGCAGAGGCTGAGTGTGCTTAAGTACCGCGGCTGGTGCTGACGATCCGCCAATTCCAAGCAGTAGTTGGTCACGGTGCGAATCGTGACCGGCGTCGCACCAATCAGGAAGAACACGATCGTAAAACTCCAACCGTACTGTGCGTCCAAAAGGGCTAAGCCCAGCGCAAGTATTGGGACGGCACAGACGACACCCAGCAACAGTTGAAGCACGAGCCGATTACCTGAGCGATCGGCGATCGAACCGGCTGGCACGCTAAATAGTGCCACACCGATGTTCTGGACCAGGACCCAGGGAATCAGCGCGTCCAGCCCCAAACCGAGTCTTTGTCGCCCCAGTGCCTGGTAGTGGGGGAACAACGTGAGCGACATGCCAAACAGTGCACTCACGATCGCCAAGTGACGAAGGTTGGGATCTTCGCTCAATCCCTTCACGGCCGCGCGAAACAAGCTGGTCGGCTTGTGAGTCGTGCTCGAGAAGCTATCTGGATGCTCATCGAGCAGTAGGACGGTCCCAGCGGCGACAACAAACAACGCACCCGTAAAAGCAAACACCGCGAAGAAGTTACCAGTGTCCTTAGTCAACCAAAGCGGCAGCAGTATCGCCGCGCAAAGCACAGCACTAGCCGTACCAATGGTGCTCGCCACCAGCATCAATCGTCCACGTCGGGCCACCGGAATCAGCTTGCCTGTCAAAGTTCCCAGCGTGAGTTGATTGATCCCTACGCTCATAAAGAACGCTGCGTAAAGCAACAGGAATACATACGGCATCCACCCGGGTGATGTCCCTTCGCTACCTTGATTGCCGGCGACCCACCAGATGATAGCGAGTGTCAGAAATGACAAACCCATCACCAAGGTGCTGCAGGCGAGCGATCGCTTCTTCCAACGCGTAGAGTGAATCCGAGACGAGGCCAAGACCGGCGGGATACTTTGCCCAAACCGATTGAGCATCGGCAGGCAACCACGCAACCAACCAGGGCCGCCAATCGTGTCGAGCACGGCTGGCATGATGATGCTCTCGGTCTTAAAGATCCACCCGGTCCGCACGATGATCTGATAGAGGGCCAAGAGCCCGAAATTACCGGGTTCGGCGGAATCATCTTCGTGCAAGATCTCTTCAGCAGGGGGATGCTGAGTGGGCGCGCTGCCGGTAGATTCGATTTCTTCGGCAGCCTGACTACTCATGCCCTCAGTCTAACCGCCCGCGGATGTACTGAGGAGGCAAATACTTAAGCTGCAGCGGATTACCGTCGCGGTCAGACGGTTCATTGGCCGACTGCAACTCACCGTGGATATCGATCCGATACTTAGTTGCAGTAGCGCGTCCGATTTGCCAATCCAGCAAGCACCGGCCGTCTGCACTGCCGCGCTACCTGGCTGAGGCATGGCCCGAAGGCCTCAACCGCGGCGGACTTCAGAAGAACTCCTCAGCCGCTGAAACCGGCGGCGGCCCTGCCGTCGCGGGAGCCCCGCGCGGGATTGAACCGCCCAGCTGTTCCAAATCTAAACCCACCAACGACTGGTGAATTATGGAGCGGCTTCCGCAAGTTGCGCAATCCTGCTCGAATTTGGTCCCCAACCAATAGAATTAGCCCGAAAGCTTGAGAATCTGCTGGGGTATCTCACTCGGAATCCTTCAAAACGCACCGTTCGACGAGTACAATCGCAGGCAACTCCCAACCCCTAAAGGCAAAGTCGATGAAAGCGGAAAACACGGACATCTATCGCGTCAATGAATCCCCAGATCAGCTGGAGCGGGTGCCCTGCCAGGTCTTTCGTCACGCCCGCGACGCGAGCGTCCATGTCGCCCGACAAATTGCGGATCTAATCGTCCAGCGTGCAGAGTCCGGACAACAGTGTGTGCTAGGGCTCGCCACCGGTAGCACGCCCACGACAATTTACGACGAATTGGTACGGCTGCACCGCGAGGAAGGGCTTTCGTTCCAGAACGTTGTGACCTTTAACCTCGATGAATACTATCCGATGCAACCTGAGGAACTGCAGAGCTACGTGCGGTTCATGCGGGAGCATCTGTTCGACCACGTCGATATTCCCGACGAGAATGTCAATATTCCGGATGGACAGCTGGCCGAAGAGGACGTGCTGCAGGCCTGTCGTGACTACGATGAGAAGATCAACAGCGTCGGCGGCATCGATATCCAGATTTTGGGCATCGGTCGCACGGGGCACATCGGCTTCAACGAACCCGGCTCAGGTCGCAATAGCCGCACCCGTCTCATCACGCTCGATCGCGTTACGCGTCGTGATGCGGCGAGTGACTTTTTTGGTGAGGAGAATGTCCCGCGTCGTGCGATCACCATGGGCGTAGGAACGATTCTCGAAGCTCGGCAAATCTTCTTGCTAGCCTTCGGCGAAGGCAAGGCTCCGGTGGTTCGCAAGGCGGTCGAGGAAGAGATCTCGACAGTCATTGCGGCTAGTTTCTTGCAGGAGCATCGTAACGCTCGGATTATCTTGGATGAGGCGGCCTCTGAGCATCTTACGCGATCGCGGTGCCCGTGGCTTCTGGGGGACGTCGATTGGGATGAGGCCGCGATTCGCAAAGCGGTGATTTGGCTCGCCGAAGACCTGCAGAAACCGATCTTGAAGCTGACCGAGGAAGACTACAACGAAGAAGGGCTGCAAGATCTGCTTGCCATTCACGGTTCGGCCTACGATATCAATCTGCAAGTGTTCCGCTATCTGCAGTCGACGATCACGGGCTGGCCCGGCGGAAAACCGGCGCACGCCAAACAACCTGGTGACCGTGACAAACCGGGTGACGACATTTTCCCGAAACGCGTGCTCATCTTCTCACCCCATCCGGACGACGACGTGATTTCGATGGGTGGTACACTCATCCGCTTGGCTGACCAGGGCCACGAGGTGCATGTCGCGTATCAAACGTCGGGCAATATCGCCGTATTCGACGACGACGTCACTTCGTTCGCTGAGTTCGCCACCGAATTCAATCATCACTTCAGCATCGCCGCCGAGCAGAGTACGGAATTGCAGGGGGAAATCGACGATTTTCTCCATAACAAGAAGGCTGGCCAAGTCGACAGCGATGCTGTTCAGCAGATCAAAGGCATGATCCGCCGAGTTGAAGCTCGCGCCGCTACGCGGAGTTGCGGGATCCCGGCCGACAGATTGCACTTCATGGACATGCCGTTCTACGAAACGGGCCGTGTACGCAAAAAGCCGCTTAGTGAGGAAGACATCCAACTGACCGTCGATTTGTTGCAAGAACTGCAGCCGCACCAAATCTACGCTGCTGGCGATCTTTCCGACCCTCACGGCACGCACCGCACTTGCCTCAGCGCGATTCTGCAGGCCTGCAACCGCCTGAAGGACGAGCAGTGGTATCAGCATTCGACCGTTTGGTTGTACCGCGGTGCCTGGCAAGAGTGGAGTCCACACCAGATTGAGGTGGCCGTGCCACTCAGTCCGCGCGAGTTGCTACGGAAACGCACTGCTATCTTCAAGCACGAATCTCAGAAAGATCGAGCGTTGTTTCCGGGCCCCGACCCGCGTGAATTCTGGCAGCGTGCCGAAGATCGCAATCGTAAGACGGCAGCTCTTTACGACAGCCTTGGATTGGCCGAATACGAAGCCATCGAGGGATTCGTCCGCTGGAAGGGCGACGTGGATAGTATCTGAATCACGCTCCCCGGGAGCGCTTCAGTGAAGATCACGCAGTCGGTCCCAGAGCAGGATTCCAGCCAGCGATTTGGCGTCTTCGATCTCGCCCCGAAGCGTCATCGCGATCGCTTCGTCCCACGAGACGACCAGATTGTCGATCGATTCATCGGCTTCACGCGCGGGGGGACCAGGCGTGAGTTCTCTGGCGACAAATAGGTGCATGCGCTCGTTGAGTATTCCCGGAGACATGAAGAATCCCGAGAGTTCATGCCAGTGAGCTGCGGAGTAGCCAGTTTCCTCGCGAAGCTCGCGCTCTGCAGTTTTTCTGGGGGACTCGGCTGGCTCCAGTGTGCCAGCCGGAAGTTCGATCAGCGTTTTTCCCACGGCGATGCGCTCGTTACGAATTAGGCAGACTTGATCATTTTCTAGCAGCGGAATGATCGCGACCGCCCCTGGGTGCTCGACCGTGTGTTGCACCGCGGCCGACGAAGGGGATGCATCAGCTGACGCATGCTCTAGTACAGAAAATTTCGCAGTGACCAGCACGGTCTTCGGATCTTTGGACATAACTTGAAATGGCCGTTTCTGGAGCATGGGCAGGGAGAACCGGATGCCAAAGCGCGTCGAGAATATACACTTTTGAGACGGAATCACACAGCTGATCCAGCGGTTTCTCTTGGCATAGTAAAAATGGGCAAAATCAGCCGGCAATCGCAGATAGCTTTCTCAGAACATGATTTGCTCGGCTTCGCAGACCCTGATAGGATGGTAATTCCGGCAGTTGCCTCGCCTATTCGGCACGTAGGTGAGCTTATCAGACTAGCGCGGCCAACTTAGTTTTGGCTTCGGAATGGGCGTTATGATCAATCACACGACAGACAACTGGAGTTTGTGCGTGGGAAGGCCCGGTGGGGTCGAGCTGCGGGTTCATATTCTCTGGCCACTGGTCGTCTTGGTTTTCTTGCTTGGTATCGCGGCGGATGCCACGATGGCCCGCGTCGGAATGTGGGCACTGACAATATTCTTTTGTAGTGTGACGCTCCACGAACTAATCCGCGCGATGGCGGCCACACGCGTCGGCGGTCATCCGTCATCCGTCGTCCTCGGACCGATCGGAGGACTGACAAAACTCCATCTCCCCGTCGATCCACCGGCGCACTTAGTTACCGCCCTGGCGGGCCCGATGACGTACGTCGTGTTGCTGGGGCTCGCGGGTCTCGGCCTGGCGTTGGCGGGTGAGCCGACACTTGTGCTCAGCCTGCTCAATCCGTTTGAGCCCGAACAGATTATTAGGCCGAGCGTGGGCACTGAGGTCACGGAGTTGGAGCTTGTCGCCCAGTTGACGGTGTGGATTAATTCGTGCCTGCTCCTGGTGAGCCTCCTGCCGATTGACCCATGTGATGGGGCATCGTTGTTGCGTGGAATTCTCTGGCCGATCGTTGGGCGGTCGACCGCCACCAGCGTGACCTCGCGCATCGCGCTAGGCAGCTCCATTGTGTTCGCAGTGCTGGCCGTATGGCTCCATGACGCGAACGCGGCCGACGGTGGTATCCCAGTGTGGTTTCCTCTGGGAGTGACCTCGATATTCCTGCTTTACGGTGGCTATCGCCAAATCAATACGCGTCGGTACGATGTTGGCTTGGCGATTGATGAGTTCGATTCCGACGACGAGGAATGGCTCGTCAGCGAGTGGGACGACGACGATCGAGAAGCGGTGTTGGTTGAGCATCTGCAAGACAAGCAACAAGAGGCAATCGATCGAAAGCGGCGTCAACGCGAAGCAAACGAAGACAAGGAAGTTGACGCTATTCTCAGCCGTTTGCGCAATGTGACCTTCGATGAGCTTTCCGAGCAAGATCGAGCGACGCTCAAGCGAGCGAGCCGCCGCTATCGAGAGCGACGCGAAGAGCAGGAATGAGCGAGACGTCAGTCCTCGTGATGCTCGTCTCATAATCGTTCCAACACGCATATTCCCCTCATCCCAAGCTCACTGAGGCGGAAGTCTTCCGCAACTTTCTGTGCAGTGCGGCACAGCCTCCTATGTTTGTAGTGCCGAATCTCAATTTCCGCAAACACTGTGACGGAATAGCCGCACTTGGAAGTCACAACCGAACTTGATGAACAGGTCGCCCCCGATGCCGTCTCGGCATCGCAGACTGGTGCGCGCGCGGTTGGCGGCGTCTCAAATTCCCTGCAGACAGCGTTGTCTGCGCTGGCGAAATCGTTCGACGAGCCCTTTACGGTCGTCGATGTCGAATCAGGCGATTTAGTCCACTCAGACTTTGCGGGGCTAAGCTGCGATCTGTACCAGCACGTTGAGATTCTCGCGGAAGTCAGCCGCCGCGGTACCGCGGAAGTGATTGAAGAAGTGGCCCCGCTCGTGATGCTGGCGATTCCGCTGGGCGGTCTTGGGGTTGGGGCTAGTTTGGTAGCGGTTGGTGTCTTTGTGAATTCTGAAGTCACCGAAGAAGAACACATTAGCGCCGCCGCTCGGGCTTTCGGCATTGATGCAGGTCGTGCGTTACGCTGGACCCGTGAACGGACGATCTGGCCGATGGGGGTGTTGCAGCGAATGGCGAGCATGGTGCTCGAGAACCTCAGCCTCTGTGCCAAATGTGATCGCTTGCAGACCGAGGTTACCGAAGCTGCCGCGCATGCCGAAGACATCTATGCCGAACTTGATTTGCTGCACCGATTGACCGGGCAGTTGCATATCTCGGACGAGGAGGATGAGCTGTGGCAGAATGCGCTGGGATGGCTTTCGAAGACAATTCCTGCACAGTGTCTCTCGGTGGTCGTGCGCAGGTCCAACGATGCGGACATCGAGAATGACAACCACAAGGAGTGGGAACTGATCACTGAAGGAGAAAGGCCGACGTCGCGCGACGAGCTTTGCGAATTGATCCGTCGGTTCGGCTCCGCTGCACTGCGTGAACCGGTCGTGCTGAACCGCGCCGAGACGACACTACCAACGTGGCACTGCCCAACGATTCGTGAACTAGTCTGTGTGCCGATCGAAGGCAGCGCGCACCCACGCGGCTGGCTCCTGGCTCTCAATCACCGCGGCGATTCAAAAGCGGGATTCAGCGAATTCGGCTCTGTGGAAATACAGCTCCTCAGCAGTGTTGGCACGATCCTGGGAACACACAACAGCAACTTGGAGCTCTTTCGGGATCAGTCCGAACTGTTTGCAAGTGCGGTCCAAGCGCTGACTTCCGCCATTGACGCGAAAGATGAGTACACTTCCGGCCATAGCAATCGGGTGGCCTACTACTCGGTGTCGCTTGCCGAGCGGTTGGGAATGTCTAAGGCGGATCGCGACACCCTCTACCTTGCGGGCTTGCTCCACGACATCGGCAAGATTGGCATCGACGACCAAGTCCTCCACAAACCTGGCCAACTCACCGACGCGGAATACGAGCAGATCAAGCTGCATCCGCAACTTGGTTACGAGATTCTCAAGGGCGTTCGCCAACTCGACAGCGTGCTCCCGATCGTGCTACATCATCACGAAGCTTGGGACGGCAGCGGGTACCCACACGGATTGAAAGAGACCGCCATTCCCAAAATGGCGCGAATCATGGCGGTCGCTGACGCGTTCGATGCGATGTCGAGCGACCGTCCCTATCGCAAAGGCATGTCCGACGATAAGCTCGACGCGATTCTGCGGTCAGGTGCCGGCAAGCAGTGGGATCCGGAAGTGATCGACGCGTTCTTCGAGATCCGCGACGAGATTCGCTTCGCTACGCAGGTGTCGTCCACCCAGTCTTCGCTCGAGTGGCACGATTCACTGAGTTAAGCAAGAGGACGGCGAAGAGGAGTTCGTAATGCAAGCCGCCGATGGGGTGGCTCTCCCACGACATGCGTCGCTACAATTCTTGCATGGCGCGAGAAACGCACGACCGAGAGGATCTATTACGCGACGCGACTGCGTTCGTGTCTCGCGTGCAGCTGAAATTGCCTTCAAGCAGAAGCCCTGTCGAGGTGTTTGTAGGCTTCCGCTCAGACGGTGCCGCCAGCTTTTACTTCGACCAAGATCCGGTTTACCACTTCAACCGATCCGGCGAGCTGCGCCGCGCGTTTGTCGATGAATTGCTGATTAAGGCGGATTCTGGTCAGCTGGTCACGATGCGGCGGGAGCGCGAGGGAGGCGAAGTCGCGATGGTCACGCGGGCACTGACCGGTGAACAGCAGGCCCAATTCTGCCGGCACGCATTGCAGCAGCTAGGCGAACTCCGCGAGGCTCTGGAACTGGGGCGAGCGACCGTTGAAGGAAGCATCACAGACGAGACTGACGAAGATGTCGTTGACCGCGTGATGAAGTATCTCGACGAATTGCGAGAGATTAGCATCGCTGCTTTACCGCGAGTTTCGTCCTAATCGCCGCTAATTGCGGTCGCCGTTCCGAATTCGCTTCGCAACTCAGTCCCGTCGTCGTTCGCACCTCGTCGAATCATCGCCAGCGCCAGAGGAGCCTCGCATTTGGGCGACCAGCAACTGCTGGTAACTCGTCCCACGGCTTTGTCGTTGAGCAGCAATTCGGTGCCGGGAGGTGGAACCGTATCGCCAGCGAACTGCAAGGCGACTAGTTTCTGATTCACATGTCCCAAGGCATCGATGCGGGCGATTGTCTCTTGCCCGAGATAACAGCCTTTGGTGAAGCTAATCGCGTTGTCGTCGCGATTGACCTCTTGCGGCAGATTCGAACTGTCGAAATCGGTGCCGAACAGCGGAAACCGGTCCTCGATGCGGAGCACTCCCCACGCTGCGGCCGAGCCCTCCTGAAAGCCATCCTCAAGTAAGGACTCGCGTGTTCGCTGTCGGTCGGAAATGGAAACACCGATCAGCGAAACGGAGCGTACACCCATCGCGTTCAACGTACGTGAGGAATTACATTACCGTCGCTCCAAGCAGAGCGAGCATCTCCCACGAGAGCTGCGAACCAGACAGAGTTACTTGATTCGTCGGCCAGTTGTACGTCTTCGCAAATGATATAGCGATCGAGGTGTGCAATCAAAGTCTCCGCTTGACCGGGTACGGTCAGCAAGACAAGCCGATCGTCCCAGCTGGTGACAAGGACGTGAGCGACAATCTTGCCTTTAACATCGGTGCAAAACGCCTCGCAGCATTCTCCCTTGCCGAGGCCATTGATGTCGTTAGTGCACAGATTGTGCAGGAACGATGCCCGATCTTTGCCGGCAACGTGCATGGTCGTCCAGTTGTCCAGTCCGACAAAGCCTTGGCCAGACACGAGCGCGTGATACTCTTGCTCCACGGATTTCGAATCACTCATCAGTCGCCTCTTCTTCTGTCAGCGTTGGCAACAGGTACTGTGCTTCTTCCAGCACAAGGCACGGCCGAATCAACTGCGTGAGGCGGTCCAATTCGCTGTCGGTTTCCAGCGGAGTGATGCCCAAACTCTCAACCACCGACGACTTGAGTCGGCTGCGCAGATAGACGGAGCCTCGCTGCAACACGCGGTTGAGCACCATCGCCGGTCCACAGTCAGCGCTTTGCGTCCTTTGAATCTCGCGCTCGATTACCAATGGATCTTCGTTGGCTGCCAGATGGCAAGTCGCTTCTCCCGGCGGCTCAGAGAGTTCCGAACAGAGGACCAACGATCCGTCGGGCTCAAGCAGCGATTCGGCGGTCGCAATCGCGCGTGCGAGGTTCTGCCAATTCTGTAGCTCCTCGTCGCCAGCAATGGTCGCGATGACGAGCTTGGCCGGGCGGGTAGCATCCCGCTCCCAAATCTTGCGATACGCCGCCGCCGACTGTTTGAGTACGGCCCTCGACTCACCAGCAAGAATCTCCGCAATCTGACCATTGGAGTGCGGCACCACTTGGAGACGAAGCTGCGCCCCCAACTGGCGATCGCAGTCTTCGACCTCCGTACGATTCGCTCGAGGGGTCGCGGGAAACTCCTCGGCCCCAGAATTGGCGAGTCGTTGGATCGTCTCACGGTCTGAGAATGAGGGAAACGGACCAAGCGCTGGATCCTCGCTTGCGCTGACTGGAGCATGACAACGCGTGAGCCCGACGGGCAAGACAAAGTCGGCATCGCAGAGATGACGATTCAGTCGCAGCGGCAGGCCCTCTTGAGATACTCCCAAAAATGCCATCTCTTTGTCGTTCGCTGGATCGTGAACGTGCAATCTGTGATCGCTGTGGCCAAGTTCAGACAACTGAGCCTTAAGCTGCTCCGCCTGGGACGGCGAACCCGTGACAAGCACCATCACTTGATCTGATTGTGCGCCGGCGGCCGTCAACGCCCGTAACACTCCATCGATCACGGCAACCGGCTGCGGCAGTCCCGGCTCGACGGCAACGACAATTTCGTCACCAGGAATCGTTGCCTGGGAGAGCGGCGGATAATCCAGTGGCGCATCGAGGCAGGATTTGATCCGCTGCACGATCTGGTCGTGCGACAACTGCGAGGCTGGCTGCGGTCGCAGATGGGTCGCCTCAGTATTCTCTAGCAGGCAAGTTTCGGCCCGGCCGTACGTAAGTGTAGTTGGCATAACATTCTCGTTTGGTGAACCGCAAGATTCGCCGGTTCGTGGTCGGCCTTTGCCCATATTTGGGCTTCTGTTATTTTGAATCAATCCACCATTTGCGCACTGCCAACGGGATTGGTCAAGTGGTCCTGTTGGTGCTCTGCCCTCCCCTCCCACGGCAACCTTCGTAGTTCAAATAAATGACAGCCCTTCCCCACAGCCGAACGCGTTGGTGCACACCAGATTTCTCTCGCCAGGTGAAGTTCCTGCTCCTCTTGGTGCTGGGATCGGCCGGATGCGGTGGGTCGCCTGGGGCGAAGTCTCCGTCAGCGGAAAATGCAGCCGAGTCGGACGCCGAGTCCATCGATCCGCAGGAATTGCTGAGCAAGTTGCACGCGGCGTATCAAAACGCGAAGTCGTATTCCGACAATTCGTCGGTGGTCTTCTACGCCGTACAGCGTGCCAGCGGAAGTGAAAAGGAGATCCCATTCACGCGTATTTCAGTCGCTTTGCAACGCCCCAATCGTTTGTATCTGACGTACAAGAAGAACATCTCCAGTCCCGACGAAGAAAGCTACGAACTCGCCTGTGATGGTCAGATTGTTCGTTCCACTGCGAACGAAACTCCTGACCAAATCCACGAGGCGATCGCACCGGAGCAGCTGTCGGCGGAGAACTTTATTCCCGAGCCAGAACTGCGCAGCGCGATACTTGAAAGTTCAATTGAGAACACACTTCCCCAGTTGGCCTTCTTCCTGAGTAAAGGCGATCAGCAAGTCGCCGTGTTCCCGTACGCCGATGAAGCACGGTCATTACCATCAGCTGTGCTGGACGGCGTAACCTATCATCGCGTCGAAATACCAACTCCACTCGGCAAACGCGTGTTGTGGATTGATCCTGAGAACTTCACGCTGCGTCGCATGGAGTTGCCTATCGACAATCAGAAGGAGATACTCAATGTCGGAAATGCGTGGTCGGATATCGCGGTTTGGGTTGATTTCGAAGACGTGACGCTTAACCCAAATTTCAACGACAAGTTGTTCACACTGACGGTTCCCGAAGGTGCCCGGCGCGTACGGAGGTTTGTCGCGCCGCCGCCACCCGGCCCCCCTGAGTTCTTAGGCAAGCCCGTCGGTCAATTCACCTTCACATCGCTTAGCGGTGAAGACGTCACCCCCAAGGCACTCGCTGGCAAGGTAACCATCCTCGATTTCTGGTCGACCGACTGTCCACCCTGCCGTCTGCAAACCCCGATTCTGAACGAAGCCTACCAACACTTCGAGTCCAATGCGGACGTTGCCTTTCTGGCCGTCAGCACCGACAGCCGAGTTGTGCCTGATGCCGCGGTGGAGAAGACGCTCCGCAACTGGGGCGGGGAAATGACTCTTGTGCGAGACCTTAAGTCGTCTGCCTATCAAGATCTTAACCTGCGGGAAACGCCGACGTTGATGCTCGTGGATAGCGAAGGCAGGCTGCAGAGCTTTCAGGTCGGCGCGCATCGTCGGTCGCAGCCGCTCATTGATGTAGTCCAGCGACTCGTCGATGGGGAGAACATCGTCGCCACGGATCGGGCAAGGCATGCTGAGTTCTTGGTCAAGTACGAACACGCACTCGACGCGGCGGAGATCAAGGACTCGATTCTTAACGTCGCGGTGTTTACTCCGGAGGTCGGAACACGAAGCCTTCCCAAGCGTCTGCAATTGAAGCAGCTGTGGCAGACTTCGGCAGATCAGATCGCGCGGCCTGGCGATTTGCAGATCTTGGCACACGAAAGTTGGGGCCCCTTTGCAAGGACGATTGCGCTGGACGGCGGGCAGGCGATCGTCGAACTTAACCATCACACCGGTGAAGTGCTGGGACGGCATTCACTGCCCGAGCACGACGAGCAAGCAGGCGGGTTCTTGCGGACTTGGACCAATGCCGAGGGTGAGACGTGGTATCTCGTAAGTGGCGTCGGTTGGCGGCAGGTCTATGTCTTGGACAACAGCTGGGAGCACGTGCTCTCATTCCCCGACGAACGCCACTCAGGCATTGGTGACGTGTTGTTTGACGATCTCACGGGGACCGGCACGCCGGTGATGTATATCGGCTATTGGGGCGGTCTCGGCATCCAAGGCGGCACGCTCGACGCACGGCGGCTGTGGTCGAATCGCCGTTTGGATCACGTACTGCAGATTGGCTACGGGCCCAATGTAAAGACCACCGACGACAACGGCGAGCGCGAAGCACGCACAACTTGGAGCACGAGTACTCGCGGGACGCTCACGCAGATGGGCGCTACCGGCAAGAACATTCGAGAGCGTTACGTCGAAGGCCAGGCCCTGATGTATTTTGCCTCAAGCCCGTCAGAGGATCGCCATTGCGGGTTATCCCTCGACCAGGCTGGCCAGTACACGGCAGTTGGCTTCAACGATAGCGGCGAGGTCGCTTGGGAGTATTCGTTACCTCCCGGCGAATACGTGGAGCCGCTCTCGCGTCTTCACCGCGTGCAAATGCCCGCTGGCACTGATGCCTGGCTCGTAGTTGCGGCAAATGGTTCTTTGCATTGGCTGGACGATACAGGCCAGTTGATCGATCGGTTTGACTACGGTGAGATTCTCACCGGCGTGTCGATGAACACTCTCGGCGATGAGACGCTACTCTTCGTCTCGACTGCCGAGCAGCTCACCGCATGGCGGGTTGAGCTGCCTTCAAAGCCCTCTGATGCGGCGACGCCGAGCGAGCAAAGCGAGCTCGCCAGTCTCGAATCGTCACAATCGGAAGAGTCGGCGCAAACCGATCCGGCCGAAACGGACGAACCGTAGACCCTACATTTCTCGCACTGCGGCGAACGCATCGATTCTCCTCGCACTCGACCGTTTGCATCTTAAGGCTGCGCAACCGTTACGAGCGCAACACGTGGACTGGGCAAGCTCTGCGGCGTCGGCAAATTGTCGAAAGGCATCAAGGTTGTTTGCAAGCATCGTCGATACGCTTTCATAACCAATGGAGCGTATACCGCTCGCGATGGTTGATAGCGTTTTGTTATCGCACCGGCACTCACGATTGAGAGTGCGGGCGAGACGCACTCCAACGCTTGACGGTTACCGTGTTTCCCCCCTTTAAAGGAGCCTTCCCGATGAGAAACCACCTACTATTGTCGGCGCTAGTCGTCGCTCTGGCTGCGAGCTGTCCGTCGAACGCCAACGCGTTCTTCGGCATGTTCGGTGGCTGTGGATGCGAGCCTAGCTGTGGATGTGCAACCGATTGTGGTTGCGAAGCGAGCTGCGGCTGTGCCGACGCTTGCTGTGAGCCTACTTGCTGCGATCCATGCAGCTGCTGCTGCGAGAAGAAGGGCTGCTTCGCCAAGTTGCGTGAGCGAATGGCTGCTCGCAAAGCGAAGAAGAACTGCTGCTGCGAAGCTTCCTGCGGTTGCGCTGACGCGTGCTGCGAGCCTTCCTGCGGTTGCGCGAGCGACTGTGGCTGCGACAGCGGTTGCGGTTGCGAGCCAAGCTGCGGTTGCGCTGACAGCTGCTGCGATCCCTGCAGCTGCTGCTGCCCCAAGAAGAAGCGATGCGGTCTGCTCGACAAGCTCCGTGCTCGTCGCGCTGCTAAGAAGTGCTGCGAAGCTTCCTGCGGTTGCGCTGACTCGTGCTGCGAAGCGAGCTGCGGATGTGCAGACGCTTGCTGCGAGCCTTCCTGCGGTTGCGCTGGCTGAGGCGAGAGGCTAACTGCCCCACAGTTGAAGTGAGAACCCCAAGCGGCCCTTTGCAATGTGCAAGGGGCCGCTTTTTTTGTTCGTGCAAAGGGAACTTCGTTGCTCATAATTGCTCCGTACTCACTCTCCGTCATCCCCCTCGATTGGGATTTTGACACACGTTTGAAACCGCGCTGCGCGCCCTAAAACTCCGCGTGCTATTTCGCCGCTCCTCGCGTCTAGTTGTTTCACCGCAAGGAGTTACGACTTGGCGACCATGAAAACCGAGCGTATTTTTCGGAATCGCACGTGGAAATGTGTCCGAGAACAGCTCTTACTCGGTGGCCGTAAGTCGCTGCTGTGAAACAGCTTGTGACCACATCTCTGATGGGCACCGATGTCCGAAAATTCTGTGGCTGCAGGAACAGCCCGGGGACGCACACCGTTTAGCGCGTCGAAGTCGATTCAGTTCACTTGTCAAAGAGCGGATGGCCTAGTTCACAGCCCGATTCTACCCGAAGCCGTGGCCCAATTTCAGCAACCGTTTTTGGGCCATCGAGGAGGCCAACTAGGTCTCAGCGATCATGGCTGAAAGTGCACCTAGGTGCCAAATCCGTCATGGCCCACTGATCAGTCGGATTCGATGAAACGCAATCAGCGGCTTAATCCGGCAGGAATTTTTGTCCGATTGTCAAACCCTTCCGTCTGAGGATTCTTGCCTTAGATACGTTCGTTATCACGATAATCGAGCACGTAGTTTCCACAAGCGGCGGTTCACACGCGGTTCACACCTCGTGTGGAGTCGGGCTCTTGGTCGACGAATCCATCAGAGAAAGTTGACTTCGCCGCGCGTAACTCAGACCTGAGTATCCCGTGAAGCGCCGCGCTGATAGCCCCCTCTCCCAGAAGCACGGTGGTCCTTGCCATTGGCTGAACCGAAGCCCTCCATTCAACTTGGGAGAGGGTTGGGGTGAGGGAAATCTATGAGCTGTTCAAGTCACTTTCAATTTGCAGAAGCCGTGCGATCGCAAATGCCACCGACTCGACATCGCCAAGAACATCTGCATTGCTAAGGCGAACGACTTGCCAGCCGTCAGCTTCCAACTGCTGCTGCCGCCGCTGGTCACGCTCGTAGATGTGTTCGTGGTACTCGCCATCGAACTCCACGATAAAGCGTTTTTCGATGCAAGCGAAATCAACGATGAAAGGTTTGAGAGGATGCTGACGTCGAAATTCTAGACCGCCAAGCTTCCGTCCTCGAAGTCGCTGCCATAGCAAAGACTCGGCACTTGTCTGCCTGGCTCGCAGCTTTCGCGCTCTCTCGATGGTGTTCGGGTTCTGTTGTGAACCCATGAGATGGTAGTCCCCTCACCCCAACCCTCTCCCAAGTCACCCGAGGCATCCGACGGGTCCGATTAAGCATACTCGAATCGTGCTTCTTGGGAGAGAGGGCCGGTCACGCTTCACTTGCAGGTAATTGCTTGACAGCCGATTTCACAGGGAGGCGAAAGGATTCGCCGAGCTTGGAATCAGCCAATACTTTCCAAGGCAGGAGGTTCACTCGAATGGCACTTATGTTTCTCTAACTCCTTTGATCATTTGGAGTTTTAATTCTTGCCTTGGTTTTTTCATGAAGTTGTAGAATCGGATGCGTCGTTTGACTTTTCGCGGTTCGAAGCGGCCTGGTCGGTTACCGACTCGGTGACTGGCAATGCACTCTAACAGACAGCCGTACAGTTCTCGGCGAAGTTGTGAATTTCCGCTGCCTTGCCATTCAATAATGGGCTGAAATGCCTCCAGAGTCTGCATCGTCCCTTTGAAGCTAATCGTGCGCGGTTGGATGTCATGTTCGCTCGCCGCTTGCGCCATGATCGTGCGAATGAGGTTGTACGCCAGCACGTGCGTCCATACTTCTTTGCGAACGAGTTCGGGGGTCTTGCAACGCAAGTCGTGCATCTGCATCGTGGATTTGATCGAACGTAGATCAAGCTCGTTGTGCCATCGCTGGAGATACAAGGAAGAGAGATCTTCTTTGGTCGTTTTCTTGTGATCGAGCAACGTCGTCACCACGATGATACTTCTAGAGCGATATCCTGGTTGCTTGACGCAAATACGTGTTTCCCGAACCATGATCGAGTCCGGGAGTGAGCGATAGGTCTGTTTATCCAGGGATCGAATCGAGGCCGGTTTTTTCCAGCGAACAATGTGATCGCCTTTGCCCAGTCGCTGACCTTTTCGGAAGTCCGCCTGACGATGCGCCTTGTTGAGTCGACTTACCAACTCCAGGCGACGCTCACGGAGCATGACGAGGTTGGTCCAATTGGAAACCAACCGATCGCCTAGCAAGATATCCCCTGGAGAAAGCACGCCCCACAACCGACGCAGCAAACTGACTTCGCCCTCTCCTTTACCCGCATAGCGACTGAAGCCGAGGCTGATGACGGTTCCACAAGAGAGTGAAATGATCGCGCCGATTCTGGCGATCGGAGCTCCCAGACCAGGACGCTGGATGGGGATTTGAGGATAGGCGGCTTGGTTCGCCGGTGTGTCAGGCATCGTGACGGTCGTGCCATCGAACATGTACACACCTCGACCTTTCCAAAGCCATTTGGAATCGGCTTGCGAGTCCAAAGATCGCCCGACATGACAGGCGACTTCTGAAAAGAATTTCTCCGGCAATCGCGTCCTGGCTTGGCAATAAGCGCCTGTGACGGGGGAGCATCCCTGTTCGTCATGAGCAAGTCGATGGGCAATCAAGCGAGCGACTGCGCTGCGGCACGAATGATCCTGGCTAAGAACCTGACTCAGAAAGACCCAGAGCGTTACCAGCGGTGTATAGATGCAATCGTTCCACGTCACCTCGGCGGTCTTCAGTGCTTGCGAGATCGTCTCCAAGGAGAGGATGTCGGAGAAAGGCAACTCCCCTTCTTGCAAAAACTGTCGCTGGAGAAACCGGACTTGTCCACGAATTCGAGCCGAGTTAGAACGGACCATCGTAAGGCCTCCTTGTTGCAGATGGGTTGGTTGACACAACCATCAAAACAAGCGAGGCCTCTTCTAACCACACCAATCCAAGCAACTGCCGTGAAAGCAATGCTGCGATAGCGATGCTTAATGACTAGTGCGAAAGGGCTTAGGAAAAGCTAAGTGCCATTCGAGGTTCACTCCTCGTGTGGAATCGAAGTGCCGGAATTCCGGTCGGTTGGGTTCACCGACGGCACGTTGGGACTATAACTGATTCTAGCTGAGCGATTTCGTCCCCCTGTGGAATCTGCTTGATTTCGCAAGTTGGAACTGGCGCTAAGTGGCTGCTAATCGATTGCAAACCAAAGTACCCGCTCGTTTGACGCTGCTGCCTCGAACAAATAGATCGCAATGGACATTGACTAGTCTATCGAGGTCTGTGATTGGATAAGTGCGGCATTGAGAGCCTTGTAAAGATCCACAAGAAAGTCACAAGACGCTAGTTGCGTCGGAGAAGCCTTACGGCACCATCCCGTATGCGATTGCTCTTGGTGCAACGTGCGCGCAATCACTTCGCAAAGCTTGCGGTAGGCACTGGCCCGCACTAATATCGGGGGACAGTCTGTTGAACGACGTGACACCGAGAAGGCCCGCCATGAGAACTTGCCGCTTACCCTTTATCGTCGTGCTCTGCTGCCTGATTAGCCAGTCGGCTCACGCGCAGTCGGACCCGTCGGACTTCGACGCTGTGATTAGCTTTCCGTTGATCGTCCTTGGGCAGACCTTTCCGGGGCCTGACCCGGGGGTCGTGCTTAACACCCCCAATGACGGTGTAACGACGCAAATCAACTTTAACTCGGGCGCAGTAAGTACGAACAACAGCACGCTGCCGGAGGCGGGTAACGAAATCAATGTGTTTTCTGGGGCCACAATCAATAACTTCAACCTCGCTGCTGGAGGTGCATTGAATCTTGTTGGTGGCATCTTGCAGAATGGTTTCAGTGCAGATGGATCCACGGTCAATATTACCGGTGGCACGGCAGGCAACAGTAGTTTCTCCGTTGGTCCATTCGCACAAGTAAACATGTCTGATGGCATGATTGGAACTGAGGGCAGTCTCCGCAATTCCACCCTCAACATCAGCGGCGGATCAATCGGCGATTCTTTCGCGGTTCTTGAATCCAGCACGGTGAACATCAGCGGTGGTCGGATCAGAAATTCTTTTGACGCTCTCGGCGGCAGCACCGTGAATCTCAGTGGCGGGGTCGTGGGACCCGCTTTTTCGAATTCGGCTGATAGCAATTTGCAAATCATGGGTGGCCAGTTTCGACGCAATGGCGTACCGGCCACTGGTTCGACGTTCTCGCTAATCGACGCAGACGACACACTGTCGGGTACGCTTGCTGATGGCTCGTCGTTTATCTTCTCACGGTTAGATTTCCTTCATAACGTGACGCTCACGCCGGTATCGGTGCCAGCGATTGATCTCACGCCGATCGTTGTCGACAACCCGTCTGCAACGTTTCCTGCCGGCCTTCGCGAAGGCCAAACACTGACCGTCAGCGGCAGCGGACAATTGAACGATGATTTCGCCGTCGTCAACGGCACGTTGAACGTGCTAGGTGGGGCCGTCGGTGAATGGGCGGAAGTGATCGGAAGCGTTGTCAACATCAGCGGCGGTAACGTCGGCGATCACTTCCAGGCTCACCGTGGCAGTGTGATCAACATCAGCGGCGGCACTATCGGCGAGGAGTTCGACGCGTTCTTCGGTAGCCGCGTCAATATCAGCGGCGGCGTGCTCGGCGATGATTTTGAAGCGAATGACGGCAGCGTGGTCAACATTACCGGCGGAGTCTTCGATCGCGACCTGGAAGCCGAAGGTGGCAGTTTGGTCAACCTGCGCGGTGGCAACGTCAACGATGAGCTATTCGCCCAAGATGGCAGTCTCGTGAACATCAGTGGGGGAACTGTTGCCCAACTCGACGCTGCGGCGGGTAGCACGGTGAATATCCGCGGCGGCACCGTGCTCGATTTCAACGGCTTCGCTGGTAGTCAAGTCAATCTGTTTGGCACTGAGTTCATGATCGATGGCGTGCCGCTCGACGCACTTGAAGTTGGGTTGCCGATGACGATCGGAGATCGCGACATGACGCTCTCCGGGGAATTCGGAGACGGAACTTCGTTCAGCATCGCACTCAACTCAACCAACGTCGGCACTGGAGATTTCGTTTCTCCGACTGCAACACTGACAGTCACGCTCGTCGATCCCACCTCGGGCGACTTCGATTTTGACGCTGATGTCGACGGCTTCGACTTCCTTGAATGGCAACGCAACCCCAGCGTGGGCAACTTGGCCGACTGGCAGACTAACTACGGAATGACGCCGCCAGCGTTGGCAACGTCCACCGCTGTCCCGGAACCAACAAGCTTGCTGCTCACTAGCTGCATGGTCCTGTTCTGCGGTTGCCGTCGCGCCGCCAGTCTCGTCTGCGGCCGCTGAGTTTTGGTGGCAAAGCTTCCAGTCCATCGGCTTACGTGTTCGGTAGACTGGCTTAGATGCCGCCCGAAGTATACATCGATGGACGAGAATCCCTTCGGAGTCCTCCCGCCGTCGGCGAGAACGCCCGACGGTGTTGTCCCGCAGTTCGATTCCAGCGGAGTAGAGGCTCACCGACGCTGGAATCGAGCTGTCTCTTCAGACCATCAACTCGAAGCACTATGTTCACTTGCACTGGACTGCGGTGGCCATTGGACGGAACAAGAATTCAGAAAGCGTTACTCCATATATTGGTGCGACTAACCCTACAGCTATCCAAGCGCGCATCTTATCTGGCGGTACACTTAAAGCTGGAACTAACAGAATAAGGAAGTGAAGTATCCCACACGAGATAGCAGCACGGCTTGCGAGAGTGAACCATCTGGAAGCAGCAGCTTTGGCTTCGTCGGTGTGGCTTTGACGTGCCAAGAAAACAACGGAGAATGTGCTGGACCAGTCCGTCCACGGGCAACCGATGAGCAGGATTCCGATCGTCCCCATGAACACGAATACGAAGCTCGGAATATCCATGAAGGCTGCGTAACTGAGGCCATTTACCGAAAACGCTGCGAGCATAACGCACACTGCACAGATGATTCCAAGAATCCTTAGCATCGTAATCATGTGGCAGCCAGAATATTAGTAGTAATAGTCATGACGCAAATAATTTCGAAGCTATTGTAGTGAGGGGGACGGTGAAAACACTAGCTCAGTTCCCCCACCGCCGGGAGGGCAATGCCGGAATTCTGCGCCGCACGTTCGCCGGAGAGACGTCGTTTGCTGGAATCTTCGCATCAGACTAAACTCGTAATGGTCGCCCCGTCAGTATGGGTAATCGTTGGTGCGCGGCCTATACGAACCACGTAGAAACTACGGGAGCAGTCACCACGGAGTCACAGAGAGCACTGAGTAGAGCATGAATTCCTTCCTGGGTACTTCTTGCCCAAAAAAATGCGGCGCGAGACTGTCCGAAAAAGCTCATCTCATTTCATCGCCTCCTTCACCTTGTTAATCCCTGCGTAGAATGAATGGAAGCAGCTATTAAATGTGTGTTGTTCTTTGCAATACTCGCACTCGCGATAGCCATTTACCTCGTTGTCGGTGGGGGGCAACGTGTGAAGAATCGTGCATTGATGTCGTCGCACAGCAAATGGTGACGTATCTATTCCATGCAAACGGTACGCGGAAGCATGCGACTAAATCACATCCGAGGTTAATCAGCCTTCGCTGACTAGCGTGCGCCGCAATCCAGCGTTAGCTATCGTCCGCTTTACCAAAGAGTAGCCCGCTCTGGGCGAAGAAGGTCGGAGGCATCTCTTGGGCCGCCAGTTTGCGTATGCAAGCGGTGTGGGGTTCGAGCAATTTGTAGCCGTGTTGGGCGAAAACCTGCACCCAGTACTGTGGGGGTTGGCAGTTCACGTGATGATGCCCGTCTTGACCAGGAACGGCATGGGTGACCAGTACGTAGCGGCCGTTGGTCAGGGTCTGCATGAGGTGATCAACGTGTTGCTCAGCAATGTGCTCGAGGACTTCGACGCAATGCACAAGGTCGACCGGGCACCGCAGCGACTCTGTCGTTAGGTCAAGTAGAATCGTCGGATAGACGGCACGCTGCACATTGAGTTCCAAACCATCGCAGGCGTAGCTAGCCACTCCTTGCCGATGAAACCAGTGCGCCGCATGGCCTTCGCCACTACCGATGTCGAGAACCGAGCGTATGGCGAGTCGCTCGAGCACGTACTGCCAGACGTTCGGGCTGAACGTAGCGGGGTCGCCATGACGCAAGTTCCCCCCCAGGTCTGGACGGCTTATGTCGGTCACGAAATCAAGTTTTGCTTTCTGTTCGCTCATGTCTGCTTTGATCCTGAAGTGAGCACATTTCGAAAGAACTCGCAATACCGAGGTTGGAGCTGAGCAGGCAAATAAACCTCACCTGCAGCTTTGGCGCGAAGGCTTTCTTGCTGGTAATGTTCCTCATCGTCAGCCAGCTTCGCAACGGCATCAATCCACGGTTGGACGGCTTCGACCTCAACAGGGAATCGCGTCTGGGTGGTCAGGTCGTCGGGCAATGGTAGCACGATTCCCGCCCCGCGACACTCCTCGGGCAAGCCGCCGCGATCAGAGACAATGGGCGGCACGCCGTTCACTAACGCTTCTGATGCCACACGGCCTGATGGTTCTTCCCAGACCGAGGGTACCAGCAGCGCGCGTGTGACGGCAAAATAATCGCGCGGCTTGGGCACACCGGGGCTAACCATGATGTTTTCGTGTTGGCGGAGATCAAAGCCGCCAGCCAACCCAGCTGCCGTGAGCGTGCCAGCGGTACCTCGCGCCTCGATGATCATCAGTGG
Organism: Bythopirellula sp.; assembly: GCA_965228965.1. Lineage (GTDB taxonomy): Bacteria > Planctomycetota > Planctomycetia > Pirellulales > Lacipirellulaceae > Bythopirellula. The sequence continues at coordinate 201,410 of OZ245849.1, read as the reverse complement.
AATATCGGGGCGATGCTTTGATAGTTCGTCCGCGAATCTGGCTGTGAACATCAGGCCTTTTTCGATCGATGGATTCACGATGGTAAAGAACACAGGCTCACGCTCTGATGAGACGACATCCTCGACCTTCATAGGCGACGGTAGTGGCGTCGATTGTAGTCCAATCTCACCGTGATACCGATCCGTCAAGAATTGGCTGGGTGTCAACACGGCATCGACATGCGCAAACATCGCCTGCGCATGGAAATAGCCGTGGTTCCACAGGCCAAACACGACCTTTAGATTTCGTTCTTTGCGAGCGCGGGCCCAACGCGAGATCATTCGCGCATGGCCTCCGTGCGTAAAGATCAAGTCCGGCTCAAATTCGTTCAGCAGTTGCTCGAAGTATCGGTCGAAGTGCACGCCCTCGTCGGATTCCCATTCGGTGTTGCGCGCGTGCCTCGAATTCATCAACGAATAGGTGACACCATTATCGACAAACCGCCACAATTCGGGTGCGAGCGAATCGGGCAGTTTGTGCTTGGTGACCTGAATGCCTAGGGTATGGAGATGCTGCACCGCGTCGAAGTCTCCGCCCTTCTCGCTGGCGGTGGTGGCAAGAGTCTGCACCGTGAACTCACCACTCGAGGCGAGGAACTCACAGATCGTCTTCGGAGTGCGTGCTGCGCCGCTGGCCGGATCTTGTGGCATCTGATCCAGCAGTAACAAGATACGTGCGGGCGACACAGATGCGTCACCCGTCTGCTAGTGAGAGCCATCGCCACGGTAACCACGCAGCCTGTGGCGTCGTTGACGACCTTCGCCGACGAAGGGTCTTCAGACCAACGATGAACGTCGCCAGGGCGGCGAAAATCAGAAAGCTCGATGGCTCTGGGATGACACTGATCGTGATTGAACTCTGCGGCACGGTGATCGATATCTGGCGGAAAGCGTCTTCGCCATTCGTGTCGAACGTTCCTGTCAGCACGAGGCTAAGGTCTTCACTCTCCAAATCAGTGGCAAAAGGCTGCGTCACAAACGACCCGCTGCGGTCGAAAGTAGTCGAAGCGCCAGAACCAAAAGCCAAGTTTGTGGTCTCGGAATCTCCCGCCGTGATGTTGCCGTTATCGATATCGAGATCCAGAGAAAACGAAATGTCGAACGTGCCGCCCGAAGTCGCCTGTGCGAACTGGTCAAAGTCAAAATCAACTCGTACAAACTGCCCCGCATCCGCTGAGATTGTGCCAAGGTTCTCAAAGACTAGCTCCGCTGTATTGCCGCCAATGCCAGATGAATCCTCGTTTTCAATCACGTCAGCAAAGCCAGCCAACGAAACCGAGTTGGTCCCGTTGGTACCGCCGAAAGTAGTTAGCGGCCCACCAGACGTAGTGAGAGGGAAAGTTGCGTCAGAGGGATCTGGGAAATCAACAGTGCCACTACCAATCACAATGACAGCTTGGACCGACGACGCATCGGCCAACGCGGTTGCAGCAAGGGCGGCCGTCAACTTCGGTCGGGATTGGACTAGTGCACGGGCGCGTTCAGTAAGTGTCTGTTTGGCCATGGCTCAGGAGATTTTCGAAGTCTGGGAGCAATTCAAAAGCAAGGGCACAGGTGATCTTTGGCTTCAGGTTAACTGCGGTCCCAATCTCAGTCAATAATTTTCGCCTGTGCTATGGTCCTAGGGCTTGTCTTGCAGCCGCATTTTTCGATGCTTACCAGGCAGTTTAACAGCCGATTCGCAGCGATTTCTCCTGAGCCAAGTCCACAGGGGAAGTCTACCACTGGCAAAGTACCTCTGGCACCGCAACAACACAGCCGTTGCACTTCGGTTCGAAACGACACCGGTTGCGGATTGTTGGTCGCCTCATCGCAGCATTCGTGTGTCAAAACCATCCGTGCGCCGAGCACGTAACCAGCCGTGGTCAGGTTGCGGCGGAAGAACGTCCCGCTGTTGAGGATGTGATGCCCCCAACGCTATTGGCTCGTCTGGCATTGGCCGCAGTGACCGCGGATCATGATTTCGGTGATGGTGCCGAGTTTGTCACGTCGTGGGCCGCGGGAAGGACTGATTTGCACGCTGAAATCGTCCATACAGGACAGTTCGCCGCAATCGACGCACATGAAGTGCGGGTGGGTAAACTCTGACTCGTTGCTCGCTTCCCGTAGTTCAAAACGCCTAGTCTGATCGCCGAGGTCGAGACGAGTTACTAGCCCAGCATCTGCGATTTCGTTGAGACAACGAAACAAGGTCGACTGATCGAAACCGAAATCGGCGAGCGCTTCGACAACTTCGGCGTGGCTGAGTGGACCGTCGGTACTCGCCAGCAGCTTCAGTACCGCGACGCGCGCGGCCGTGGCGCGCAAGCCGACATCTCGCAGCACCTGCTTCGCCCACGTCGCGTCTGGGTTTTCGACTTTCATACGACTTCCTTCGCCCGAGTTGGATTCAATCCCGTAGTATAACGCGGCACAGAAGTCTATGCAAATGCAATGCATTTGCAATTTCCCACCTACAGCGTGTCCTCCTCGTTTTTCTCTTTATGCCGGTTGGCGAGTACTTGCAATCGTATTGCATGAGCGTTATAAATGCAAATGCGTTGCGATTGGCTGTGGCTTCATCTTTGTTTCGAGACTGCTTCAGCTGAGTACGTTGTTCCAATGATCTCAGTCATGTTGCTCATGCCACCTTCGATAAGCTTGCAGCCACACGAACAGTCGTCGATGGCGCGACGTGCCAGTGGCGGGTTCACGCTCGTCGAGCTACTGGTAGTCGTCGCGATTATTGGAGTGCTGGTGGCGCTGCTACTTCCGGCAGTGCAAGCCGCCCGCGCCGCGGCACGTCGTACACAATGCGCCAACAATCTGCGTCAAATTGGCTTAGCGATCCTACAGTTCGTTGACGTACATCGTGGGCACTGGCCGCACTTGTCCGGGCACGTTCACGATCTGCCGGAGGGGGTAAACCCGCAGGACGTTTCCTGGATCGAAACGCTTGCTCCCTACGCCGAGGATGTCGACGCGATTCGCATCTGCCCAGAGCATGCCGACCTGGTGGACGGTACTTACCGGATCCGGCCGTACCAAATCGACGCGTCGGGCGCAATCATCGACGATGGCGACGATCGTCCGGTAGCGACGACCAGCTATGCGATGAGCGGCTATCTCCGTGAGCCGGATCCCAGTCTCCCGGGTGCGCCGGCGGCTGTGCTTGCCGCTTGGGCCAAAAGGAATGAGGGCCTTGTCGATAGCTTCTACAAGCTTAAGTCAACGCACGAAACGATCGTGGTCATTGAGGCCACCACGTGGGCAGTTGTGAATAACTACGATCACGCCCATACCCACGATTGGTTTAGCGAAACGAACCTGGCGCGGAACGCCCCACCGGAGCGAGCCGTTTGGCGAAGCGTCGCAGGCGTGCCAGACGGCAGCCATCCAGGTGAATTGGCTGTCGACCGACATCAGGGTTCGGTGGCGAACTATCTCTATGCCGACGGAAGTGTGCGGCCAATTGCTGCCGAGCAAATCGCACGGTGGTGCGACGAAGGTTTTAACTTTGTGATCCCTCCGCAGTAGAGTTCCAAGGAATGAGTTCTTTAGCCATATTGAATCAATGCAGCAAGAAGATTGCACTCGCATTCGTGTTGCTATCTGCGGCTCCCGCGTGGGGTCAACACGTCGATATTCTAGTATTCGACTCCGGCGGCAAGATTGGCGTCGGCGAATACGATTTCTTCGCCCTGACATCCAGCGAAAAACGCGTGCACCTGGCACGATTTAATGAAGAGTACACGGTTGACAGTCCAGGCTTTACGGCACCAACCGGACCAGACTCGCTACCGGGAAACCAAGAGCTGACATGGGAGTTCTTGCCGCTGACCGTCGACTCCGGCCCACATGCGGGCTATCGCTCGACATTGCTGTATTGGGATGGGGCCGGCGAGTCACCAGAATTTGGACCAACCGCGACCGATGACTATGAATTCTCGATTAGTGGGTTCTATGGATCGGCGGCCGCTTTCGGCAGCGACGAAATCGAGCCTGGCAGCATCATTGCTCCCACGCCGCCCAATGGTTATGTGCACGAGCATCCTTTCTACTTGCTTGACGACAACGGCGATGAGCCGAGTACCACATTGCCGGCAGCAGGCATCTACGTACTAGGAATGCGGATGAAGATATCGGGTCTGGAAGATTCAGAGCCGTTCTTTTTGGTGTGGACGACGCCGGAGCTCTCCATCCTGCCCGCCATTCAACCTGCCGCCGCGTGGGTCCGCTCACGGGTCGATTCGCTTTTCGTCGAGGGCGTCCCTGGGGATTTTGACGGAGATGGCGATGTCGATGGCAGCGACTTTCTTACTTGGCAACGAGATCACGTCGGCCTGGGCGGGGCAGACGCTCTAGCGCAGTGGAGAACAACCTACGCCGGCGGACCGACTTCACCAATCGGTGCCTTCCAAGTGCCAGAACCAACAACGCTGTCGATGGTTTCAGGAGTCGGCCTGGTGTGGATTGCAACCAGAAGGCGACGCCTGCAGCCGGAAATCCATTAATCCCATCCATACATACATATTTCTCACTAGCCTGACTGTTGTAGGAGGCACATCCACCCACCATAGACCCCACGAACGTTCCTTTGAAACTTACCAAGTCAACGTGCGGCCACCCGGTCGTAAGCCAGAGTGCCGTATGTTTTGAACATCACATCCCATTGCTAAGAAAGCGAGACGATCTCATGACTCGGACCAACACCATCTTTGCCATCCTCGCCTGCGCCGCTTTAAGCGTCGCGGCTACAAACGCCGGCGCGCAAAGCACCAGCGATCTCTCGAATTACTACATCGGCATCGACAACAACTCTTTGGTGAGCTTTGGCGACTTCACCAATGAGCCCAACCCGAACCAAAACCGCGTGACGCTGCTCTACAACCACTACAATTTGGTCAACGTCGAAGGCAGCCACTATCACCCGATCGGCAACTACAGCTACACAGGCGATACGACCAACCCGATTGAAGTTCCAACCAACACCAACAATCGGCTGCCGGAAACCTATACCGGGACGAGCCTGGCCCTTGCCAGAGCGCCTATGGGTTCGCCATACGAAGGTATGCTCATCAGCGGCATGGGTGCCGGTAGCGGCGACGCGGTATACGGCAATCTGGAAATTCGGCAGAACACGACGATTCCCGATACCGATGGTTACGGCCCGATCGGCCAGGGCGGCACCACCACCCTCGGTAACGCGGCGTACTACATGTACACCCGCGACACCCAGGACTTCACGCTGCCACTTGATGGCCTCCAACTGGAACTCGAACTCGTCGACATCACGCCAGGCCTCGCCGTCGGCGACTCTGATGGCAACACGTTGATGGATGAAGTCGGTGACGCTGCTCCGCTGTTCGTCAACTCTGGCAGCTTCACACCGACATTCTATACGGCCGCCGATGCCCCGCTGGGCGTCTACTCCGCATCGTTTCGGCTCAACGATAATAGCGGCACATACGAGTCAGGCGGCACGTTCCACTTCGACTTCACGGTCGTGCCAGAGCCGACTTCCATGGCGTTGGTGTTGCTTGGCGTGGGAGCCATGTTTCTGCGACGCAGTTAGTGTATCCTAGTTCGTAAAGCGAGCGTGCGGTCGGATCGGCCGCACGCTTCTTTGCAGCTCTGCGACCCGTGCTCAGCAACACGCATGAATTCAACACTCGAACTTGTTTATCGAAAGTAATTCTACAGTGACAACAGCAGACGTAGTTCTCCCACGTAACTCGATGGCCGACTCGGTGGGCATGGTTGCCTCGATTGCCTGCGCGATTCACTGTGCGGCAATGCCCTTGGTGATTAGCTACCTGCCGCTACTAGGCTTGGAATGGCTCTCGGACGAGTCCTTTCACCAAGTGATGGCAGTGGTATGCTTCGGTCTGGCGGTTTTGGCCTTCGTCCCAGGTTGGAGGAGGCATGGCAGTTTGATTCCGATTGCGGCAGGACTCGTTGGCGTGAGCTTGCTGTCGGTTGCCGCGTTCGCATTTGAGGGTGAGTGTTGCCCGACGTGCGAAACTCCCGCGGAGGCGGAGGTCTCGCAGTCTGCGTGCAGTGATGCGGAATGCCCGCTGTGCGCTCAGGAAGAATGTGAAGCCACGCCACCAGAGGAGCAAGCAACAAGCGGATTCACCGCTTGGGCGCTGCCATTCATGACGCCGCTGGGCGGCGTCATGCTCGTATTCGGGCATTTGGTCAACCACCGGAAGAGTTGTGGATGCCAGAACGGAAGTTGCTGTTTGGAAACAGATTCTTCCGAGGCTTAACGAGCCAAGTATCTACCGATCGCGCAGGTACCAAACTGCGAATCAGCGCCGGCGGGTGGGGCATCGGCAGAAGTGAGCCGTACGCGGTCGCGAATTGCGACTTCTGCTCCCGTCGGGCGCGCGCAGTCTTGTTCGCAGATGGTCGTCTCTGCGGATGACGGGGAGTTCGCTATAATCACGGTCGCTTTGTTCGACACTCAAGTGATTCCCTGTGGAGACCTGTAATCGTGGATCGACGGACTTTGTTGATTGGTGCTACGACGGCACCGCTGTGGTTGAAGTGTGGACGGTTGTGGGCGCAGCCGGCAGACGCTGCCGAAATGCTGGTGCACACGCGAGTGCCGCACAACGCCGAACCGCGGCTCGAGAATTTGATCGATAATTGGATCACTCCGACCGAGCGGTTCTATGTCCGCAGTCACGCCCCCAATCCGGAAATCGATTCGGAATCGTATCGGCTGTCGGTGGAAGGTCTGGTGGAGCGTCCGTCGAGTCTTTCACTGGCCGAACTGAAATCGTCGTTGCCACGATTCACTACCACCGCGACGATGACCTGCGCGGGCAACCGCCGCAGCGAACATAGTCTCGTGAACAAAGTCAGCGGTGTGCAGTGGCAGTCGGGGGCCATTGGCAATGCCACTTGGGGGGGCGTGCGACTTTCGGACTTGCTCAGGCGTGCCGGTGTGTTGCCCGAAGCCAAGCACGTCTGGTTTGAAGGGCTCGACCAGGTGAATCGGCCTGGGGGCGTGATCCCCTTTGGTGCATCTATTCCCATCGATAAGGCAATGGCTGACGAGCCCTCGATGCCCGGGGCGTTGCTAGCCTTCCAGATGAATGGTGAGCCGCTGACGCCCGATCATGGGTTTCCATTGCGAACAGTTGTCCCCGGCTATATTGGCGCCCGCAGTGTAAAGTGGCTCGGCAGGATCGTCGTCAGCGACCGACCGTCGCCCAACCACTACGTCGCAACCGCCTACAAGCTGGTGGAAAAAGGGACTGACGAGGAATGGGCCACCTCGGCACCGCTGGAAGAGTTCGTCATGAACTCGGTCACGTGCGTGCCCGCGGCAGGAGCGCAAGTGCGCGCGGGTCGGCTTCGAGTGCGCGGTTACGCATTGGCGGCTGGACGCCCAGACCGAACGATTGAGCGCGTGGAAGTCTCGCCAGACGAGGGGCAGACTTGGATTGCGGCGAAGTTTGATCGTGATGCAGCGGCCTATTGCTGGCGGCTCTGGTCAGCGGACCTGCCGATCAACGCGGCGACGACTGAACTGACGGTCCGCGCGACCGACTCGGCCGGCGACATGCAACCCGAGACGGTCGCTTGGAACCTGAAAGGCTACATGTTCAACGCCTGGCACCAGACACCGCTGCGGGTGAACTGATTGCTCATTCCGCGATGCAGAACAGGTGTTTCTCGCCGCGAATGAACAACTCGTTATCCACGGGTGCTGGCGTCGCGTCCACGGTTTCGTCGACGGAGTTCTCCGCGACGACCTTAAACGTACTGGAGTCTTCCAAGACAACGGTCCGACCGTCACGATCGGTGATGTAGACGTGGCCGCCCGCGGCGATTGGCGAGGCGTAGAGTATGCCGAGGTTGGTTCTCTTGGTCTTGTAGTGCGCTTGCCCTGAGACCGCATCGAAGCAGGAAAGGATGCCCGTCTTCGCTTTGCTGTAGTACAACCGTCCATCAGAGAGGAGCAGCGAAGCGATGTCAGGTGTGTCGCGCGACTGTGTCCAAACGACACTGTCGGTGCTCTGAATGTCGCCGCTTCCTCCCGGTCGAAACGCACCGAGGAACGCGCCACGATAGCCACTGCCAATGAACACCATTCCGTCTGAGGCGACGGGCGACGCGACGGGTCGTTGCGTTTGGCCGCCGCAACGCCAGAGCTCCGAACCGCTGTCCAAGTCGTAGGCGCGCGCGGAGTTTTGGCCGTTCATGATAATCTGTTGTTGTCCGTCGTGTTCGATCACTAGCGGCGTCGCCCAGCAACTCGGCTCGTCGCGTGGAACACGCCAAATGGTATCGCCCGTTTTCTTGTCGAGCGCAAACAGGTACGACTGACCTTCGTGGTCCCAGGGAACGATGAGTTTGTCACCGACCAAGGTGGGGGAACTGCCTTCGCCAAACCCACGGCGCATCGTCATTTTGCCGAGCTGCCGGCTCCACACGTGGCTTCCGTCCATCGTGTAGCAGTGAATCCCTCGCGAACCAAAGAAGGCGTAAACATGGTTGCCGTCGGTGCAAGGCGAGCCCGACGAAAAGCCGTTGGTCGAGTGCGTGCCTTCGTGCGGCGCAGCTTCGACGGCAGTTTCTTGCCAATTCAGCTTCCCGTTTTGGCGATCGTAGCACAGCAAATCGAAACGCAGTTTGTCGTTGCCGGAGGTGTTTGGGACGCCGCCAGATTCGGTGACCGCCGTGACAACGAAGACTTGTTGATCCCACACAACCGGCGAGCCTGAGCCCTGGCCGGGCACGGCGACCTTCCACTTGACGTTCTCGGTCTCCGACCAGGTGGTCGGTGGTTTCGCCGTGGAGGAAACGCCGTTGCCTCCTTCGCCACGCCAGTGCCCCCAATTGGCGTGCGACTCGGTAGCAGCGGCAATCAACAACGCAAACGACAGCAAGACGCGAGTGGTCATGGTTCTTCTGAGCTCCATGGTGGTGATGCGAGAGCATCAAGGTGGGAAGGGCGGTGGGAGGGATGACGTGTCATCCCTTTTACCACACTCGGCCGCGCGGTCCAACCGTGCCAATCCTGGAAAAGCCATTGTATGTACTGCCATAAAATGCCGGGAAGTTTCGCTTCTCTGGACATGCGTGGCGGATCGTACGAGAATAGTGGTCATACGCGTGGCAGCGTTGGACCCTCCCTTTTCTGGAACAGAGCGAGGACTTGCGATGAAACGACGATCGTTAGGTTTGTGGATTGGTCTACTAGCGTGGACCTACTTCTCGGCGCCCTCCATTCTTAGCGCGCAACAGCAGCCGGCACCAATCCCGTTTGGCATCGGTCAAGGGCAAGGACAGGGCATTCAAGCTGGCGGCCCCAATCAAGGAGCCAACGGTAACGATGGCGGCGCGGCAGCTGCGGATTTCGATTCGCTGATCGACCTGATCACCTCGACGGTTGACGCCGACAGCTGGATGGAAAACGGTACCGGCGATGGCGAGATTCAGCCGTTTCCCAATGGCGTTTACGCAGACGCGACCGGGACATTGCGATTCGCAGCGACCGCGGTGAGCTCGGCTGTATCTTTGCCGCAAGTTCCGCGGGCGGCTCCGCGGGAAAACGCTCAAGACGTGCGACAGGAGTCTGCCCTGCGTTATGTTTCGCTGCCGAGATTGCAGGCGGTCATTCGTGAGCGGCAAGTCCAGCAGCGGCCGCTAGAAGAAGCGATGCTCACGCTCGCGGGCTTGCAACGGGTGCAGTACGTGATTGTCCTACCCGCGACTGCCGAACAGGCGGGCGACTTGATTCTTGCCGGCCCTGCCGGCGACTGGACGGTACGACCTGATGGAAAGATTGTCGGCACGCAGAGCGGTCAGCCGATTGTGCGGCTGGACGATCTGATCACGCTGTGGCGTCGTCACATGCTGCGCGACGGCAAACCGTTTGGAGTGTCGATCAATCCGCGACAGGAGAATCTAGCGCAGGTGCAGCAGTACGTTCGCGCGACGAGCACGCGCCCGCTCGAACCTGGCGAGCGCGGTCGGTGGTTGGAAGGCTTGCGCGACAGCTTGGGTAAGCAGGACGTCGAGTTCTTTGGACTGGAGCCCGACTCGCATGTTGCCCGCGTGCTGTTGGTGGCCGATTACCACATGAAACTGATCGGCATGGGACTGGCCGAGGGAGTCGACGGCGTTGTCAGTTATCTCAAGAGCGTGAAAGTCGGTGCCGACGGAAGCGTGCCGCCGATGACCGTGCTGAGGTGGTGGTTCGCGATGAACTACGAGCCGCTGGAAACCAACGCGGAGCGAACCGTGTTTGCGTTGCGAGGCCCCGGGGCCAAGGTGCTGAGTGAGAACGAGATGCTAGCCGCGCGGGGCAAGCGCGTGCATACGGGGCAGTCGGAGGATCTCAATAAGCAATACGCCGACTCGTTCACGGAGCAGTTCGCGGAAATCTGCCAGAAGTACCCGCTCTACACCGAGTTGCGGAACGTGTTCGACCTGTCGATGGTGTTGGCTCTCGTCGAACGAGAGGGATTGATTCAGCGCGCGAATTGGCAGCCGACGTTGTTTGCGAATGCCGATTGGTTGCCGCTGCCGAAAATGAATGTGCCTGCTGAGGTCGAATCGGTCATCAACCATCGCGTCGTGCGACGAAAGCACATCATCGCCGGCATCAGCGGAGGCGTGTGGATCGATTCACGCCAGGCGATGGAAGTGGGCGCAGCTACGAAGGAACTAGCGGCCGTCAAAGCCGGTCCGTCGATCGACGCAGCTGACCAGCCGGCCGAACTCGTTTGGTGGTGGGACTAAAAACGCCGCCGCGGGTGCGTTTATCGCTCTTGCAGTTCGCGCTTCGTCATTTCGACGTGGGCCTTGCGCTGCTTTTCGATGACTTCGGGATCGTCCGAGACGACACGCTCTTTCGAGCAACCGACTAGTGCCGTCGAAGCGAACACGAGCGACAGCAAAACCGTCACTTTGAAGATCGAGCTATAGTTCATCACTTGCCTAATCGAGAGAAATTCTAGGGGATACGAGCACGAAGCCTGTCATTCCACTGGTGGTTGAGGGGGACCATCTCGTGTGCCCATTTCGACCCACACTATCGGGTCGATGTCGGGGCTGATCGACTGGACGCTGGCGTCGCACAACGTCACGTTGACGACCCCACCATTGTGATAGCTTGAAGGGGGAGATACCAGATCCCACCAATCTCCGACCTTCCAGCAGATCGAGTCGGGCGGCAACATGTGGTTGTACCAGCTCCGCCACATGGTTCCTTCCGTCCAAGGATAGCCGCGCCAGCGCCAGCCTCCACTCCAAGGAACACTTCTTGGTGTCAACGCGGCGAACGCCGTCCATTGATCTTGTAGGGTGCCACTGCCAAAGCCGCTGGTCGCAGCATCGTAGCAGTCGGTCTTGATATCGCCGACGCCAATCGCCGGCGGGTCGCTACTACGCCCGTTACGCATCTCGGCGAACGCCGCAGTGTTGCTCAGCCCGTCTGTGATTCGCCGTGATCCCAATTCGGGAATCGCCTCGTATGGCGGCAAGCGGCGATTATACTGGATGTCTTCGTCAGGCCCAAACACGCCATCCCAACGTTTTGTGTAGTACACCCAACTGCCAGCGTTCGCATGATAGTTGGTCCAGCCCATCGGGGTATCTTCGCCACGCTGCACATACTCGCTCGGGCAAAGGAGTACTTCAGGTTGGTTCCTCGCAACATCGAAGTTGTTTGAGTTTTCGGTATCCCAAGGAGACTGGTCAAGGTCGAGCTGACTAAAGATGTTCTGCCCTTCGTAGTACGGCATTAACATCGCCTGAGGCGAAAAGTATGGGTCAGCTCCCGTGCCGCCAATCGTTCCTGTGGAGCCGCTTGGAAACGCGCCGTTTGCACTCTCGTAATTGAGCAACGCCAAACCAAGCTGACGCATTTGGTTGGTGCACTGCGTTCGCCTTGCCGCTTCACGCGCTGACTGTACCGCTGGTAACAGCAGCGCGACCAATACGCCAATGATCGCGATTACGACCAATAGCTCGACAAGTGTAAATGCCTTCGATGAACTCAAGCGACGATTGGATAACAACATTGGATTTGTTCGTCCCGGGTATCTCACAGCAATACTCCTTGAAAACGGGCGTTCGAGAACCGCTTCATCCTCTTCTCCCGCCTTGATGAAAAGAGTCACTAAATAACCGTAAGCCGGCTATGGCTGACCATCAGTAAATATAAGCTGGTCGCGGCTCTGCAGCAAGTTTAAGGAGCATTCGATTGAACGAAGTCGACGTGGGAAGCCGAAACGTCCCGCACAGAAAGTACCGTTTACCGGTCGGAAGCCTAGCTCCCCTGGGTGCCCAGTAGCCAAGCGAGCACGCCCTTTTGAGCATGCATGCGGTTGCCCGCTTGCTCGACGACGATGCTATTTGGGCTGTCGAGCACCTCGTCGGTTACCTCCTGGCCGCGGCGGGCCGGCAGACAGTGCATGAACAGCGCGTCCTTGGGGGCGGAGGCCATCAACGGACCGTTGACTTGATAGTCGACGAAGTCCTTTTTTCGCTGTTCCTGTTCCTGCTCCTGTCCCATGCTCGCCCACACGTCGGTGTAAACGGCGGACGCGTCGGACACTGCCTCGTGCGGATCCGCGGTGATGGTCATCTGCATTTCGGGACATTGCTGCTTGAGCGAGTCCAGGAACGCAGCAGAAAACTCGTAGCCTGCGGGCGAGGCGATGGCAAAGTGCACCCCCAGTTTGCCGCACGCGACCGCCACGCTGCGCGCCACATTGTTAGCGTCGCCGACCCAAGCGAGCTTGGCATTGTCCAGCGACGGCAGGTTTTCCTTCAGCGTGAATAGATCGGCCAGCGCTTGGCAGGGATGGGACACGTCGGTGAGGCCGTTGATGATCGAACACGTCGCGTGCTGGGCGACCTGCTCAACCGTTTCGTGCGATTTGCACCGCATCACAATCACGTCGACAAACTGGCAAAGCACCTTTGTGAAGTCGTCGATCCGTTCGCGTTTGCCGAAGCCCGCATCTTCGCCGAGCATCATACTGCTGCCGCCCATGTGAGCGATTCCCGCTTCGAAGCTCACCCGTGTGCGCAGCGACTGTTTCTCGAACAGTAGCGCCATCACGCGGCCCGGGAGCAGTGGCTCGCGAATGCCTTGCGTGAATTTGGCTTTGATGTCCTGCGTGAGCGCGAAGATCCGCTGGATTTCGTCGGGCGAAACGTCGTCGAGGGTGATTAGGTGACGCATGGGTGTGTCGCGGGGCTGGTGTCCAGCGCCGAACATCGAGGCGATTTACGCATTCGCCGCCAATGCCTCGGCATATTGTCGGATCGCGCCAATCAGGATGTGGCATCCCTTCTCAAGTTCTTCGTCGGTCAATGTGAGCGCCGGCAGGAGACGAACCACGTTGCCTTGGGTGCAGTTGATCAACAGGCCCTGCTCGAGGCAACTCTGGACCAGCGGCGTGGCATCGACGCTAAACTCCAGCCCGATCATCAGGCCGCAGATACGAAGCTCCGTGATAAACGCAAACTCGTCGACCAACGGCTGTAACTGTGCACGAAACGCCTCACCCAATTCGCCTGCACGATCCAGCAGATTGTCCTGCTCGATCATTTCGATCGCGGCGATACCGGCGCGGGCGGCAATTGGGTTACCGCCGAAGGTGGCTGCGTGCATTCCAGGTCGGAGGCTCGGCGCGAGTTCCTTGCTAGCGAGCATCGCGGCACCGGCGACGCCACCACACAGACTTTTGGCCAGCGTCATGATATCGGGCTCAACGCCGAAGTGTTGATGGGCAAACCACTTGCCGGTTCGTCCGCAACCGGCTTGGACCTCATCGAAGATCAACACGAGACCGTGTTCATCGGCCAACTCACGAAGTCCCTTGAGGAACCCATCAGGCGGTAGGCGAATGCCGCCCTCGCCCTGAATCGGCTCGACCATGATGGCCGCCGTCTCGTCGTCGATCTTACTTTTGACCGCTTCCAGATCACCGAACGGTGCGTAAACGAAGCCTGGCAACATGGGTCCCAGGTCTTCGTGATACTTGGGCTGCGCCGTGGCGGTTACGGCAGCGTAGGTGCGGCCGTGAAATCCGCCTTGGAACGTGATGATCTTGTACCGTTGACTCGGAGTGTGCAGACGAGCCAGCTTGATAGCGGCCTCGTTCGCTTCGGCCCCTGAATTGCAGAAAAACGCTTGGCCACCAAAGCTGCGCTCGCTCAGTAACTTCGCCCATTGTCCTTGGGCTTCCATATACCAAGTGTTGGGCACGTGGATCAGCTGTCCCACTTGTTCTTGTACGGCTTTTACTATTGGAGCAGGACAATGGCCAAGCAAATTGCATCCCCAGCCGGGAAAGAAATCGAGGTAGCAGTTTCCCTGGTCGTCCCATACCTGCGATCCCTCGCCGCGGACCAATGCGACCGGAAAACGTCCATAATTCGGAATGACGTACTGATGGAAGAGTTCCGCCGTGGCGGGCGAGATGGTCGTTTTTTCGGCAGTGGACATGGGACAGAGTGGATTTGGGGAGTTGGCGGCAGAGTTCTTGTGGGAGCCTGCAGAACGCAATTGCTGGAGTTAGGGTTCGCTAACGAGTTGTGTGCCGACGCCGCGATTGGTGAAGATTTCCAGGAGCAACGAGTGGCGAAGCCGCCCATCAATGATATGGATTTTGCGGACCCCCTTGCTCAGCGTCTCCAGGCAGGCTTCGACTTTGGGGATCATGCCCGCTTCGATGCTGCCGTCGGAAATTAGCTGTCGAGCCTCGCTTGCTGTGAGCGTCGCGATCAGCGATTCAGGGTCTTCCTTGTCGCGGCGGACGCCATTCACGTCGCTAAGGAACACAAGCTTCTCGGCCCCTACTGCTTGCGCGACCGCCGTGGCTGCGGTGTCAGCATTGACGTTTAGCCGCTCGCCCGCCTCGGTTTCGCACATCGAGGGGATCACTGGGACTTGGTTCGCGTAAGTGAGATTATCGAGCGCCATCCGATCTACCCGCGTCACGTGCCCGACCGAGCCTAAGTCCACGGCCTGGCCATCGTCGCCGGTGAGCTGCAACTTCTCGCCAAACAGAACGTTGTTGTTCATGCCCGTGAAGTTCAGCGGCATCGCGCGTCCGCCAAACTCCTCAATGCGGGCGGCGATATGTTCGTTGACTTCGCCTGCCAGCACGCGCTCGACGATCGCGAGCGTCGCGGCATCGGTGTAACGCCGTCCCTGGATAAACCGCGGCTCGATATTGGCTTCAGCCATCGCGCGGCTGATCGCCGCGCCGCCGCCGTGCACAACGATCGGCTTCATGCCGACCGTCTCCATGAAGACGATATCGACCAGCAAGTGCCGCAACGCTTCGGGGTCCTCCATTACGCTCCCGCCGAGCTTGATGACGGTGATCTTGTCGCGGAACTGGCGGATCCAGCCCATCGCCTCGATCAATACGTCGGCTTTTTGGATCGCGTCTTCCAAGGTGGTGGGTCCCAGGTTGGTGGGTCGGGATTTGGGTAATCCAGCATTTTAGGCGGAGGGGGAAGCCAACGAAAGAGGCAACGACGCTCGAAGCCTCGACAGAGCGGCGGCGTTCGGCGAAGATGGCGGTTTACTCAAGCTTCCCGACTCAACGTAGACAGTATGCCACCTGCTCAGAATCCCACCACCATGGCCATCGTCCTGGCTGCTGGCAAAGGGACTCGAATGGAGTCCAACTTGCCCAAGGTGCTAGTGCCCGTGTGTGGACGGCCGATGTTGCGGTATGTGACCGACGCGCTGCGGGAAGCGGGCGTCCGTCAAACGGTGGTGGTGGTCGGGTACCAGGCAGACTTGGTACGGAAGGAGCTGGCCGATGAGCCGGGGGTCGTGTTCGCCGAACAGACCGAACAGCTAGGCACCGGGCACGCGGTGATGATGTGTCGCGAGCAGCTGAAGCAGCATGATGGTCCGGTGCTCGTGATCGCCGGCGATCAGTGCATGGTGCAGGTCAGTTCCGTGCGCAAGCTGTTCGAGATATTCGACCAGGAGCGGCCTGCCTGTCTGTTGGGCACCGTCCACAAGGATCAGCCGACCGGCTATGGGCGCGTATTGCGCGACGACGCTGACGACTTCGTCGGCATCGTTGAGGAGAAGGACGCCAGCGACGCACAACGGGCGATTCAAGAAGTCAATGTCAGCACCTATGTGTTCGACGCGGCGGAACTCCTGTCCACGTTGGATCACCTTTCCTCAGACAACGCCCAGCAAGAGTACTATCTGACCGATTGCCCCGCGATCCTTCTGGAAGCTGGCAAGCGCGTGAGTGCCCACAAGGTCCTCGAGCCCTGTGAATCGATGAGCATCAACAACATGGCCGAGTTGGCCATCGTCGAAGCAGAAATGCAAAGCATGACGGGGGGGAAATGACGGTATGACGAGGTACCAAATGCCGAGAGGAGTTCGAACTTCGAATTGCAGAACGGTCGACACCGTCCGTCATTGGGTATTTCGTGATACGTCATTCACTGCGAAGGAGCTGCCATGGCTGACCTAATGCTCTTCACCGGCAACGCCAACCCCGTTCTAGGAAACGCAATCGCCAAGTACCTTGGCGTCGAGCTGGGTCAGGTCGCGCTGGGCGCGTTCCCCGACGGCGAGACCTCCTGCAAAATTGAAGAAGACATCCGCGGACGCGATGTTTATCTCATTCAGCCGACGTGCCCGCCGGCGAACGATCACCTCATGCAATTGCTGGTGATGATCGACAGCTGCAAACGCGCAAGCGCCGAGCGTGTGACGGCCGTGATGCCTTACTTTGGCTACGCGCGCCAAGATCGCAAGGACGAAGGCCGTGTGCCGATCACCGCGAAACTGGTCGCGAATCTCATCACTCGCGCTGGAGCCGATCGTGTGCTAACGATGGACCTGCACGCGGCCCAGATTCAGGGTTTTTTCGATGTTCCGGTGGACCATCTGTACGCCGCGCCCGTGCTGAATGAGCACTTTCTCCAGCAAAATCTGCCCACGGACGAACTGGTGATTGCCAGTCCTGACGAAGGCAGCATCAAGCGCGCCTTAGGCCACGCAAAACGGTTGGGCGGCACGCTGGCGATCGTCGACAAGCGGCGCACCAGCGCCGAAAAGACCGTGCAAGCAAACGTGATTGGCGGGCCGGTCGACGACAAGATCGTGCTGATGTTCGACGACATGATCAGCACTGCTGGCTCAATTTGCGGAGCCGCTAAAGTCTTACACGACAAGGGGGCGCGTGAAATTCACGTCGCCACGACGCACGCGGTGCTCTGTGGGCCGGCGGTCGAGCGGCTAGAGGCGGCTAATTTGGCCAGCATTGTCTGTACGGACTCGATTCCGTTGACACCCGAGCAGGTGCTGCCACAGACGCAGGTGATATCGATCGCCCCGCTGCTGGGTGAGGCGATCAAACGGATTCACCGCAACGAATCGGTCAGCCGGCTGTTCCGGTAGGCCATCCGCGAGCGTAAAAACGGCCCAGAATTCTGGGCGTCTCGATCCTCACGGGGTTGAATTTCCGCCCAAATCAGCGACAATCAGTGATTCGCTTATTTTCGATGTCCCGACCCTTGTGCGTGCTCATTCCAGGAACGCCTGGCAGCTAACCCTTGGTCGGGGCCAACGACACATGAGGTCCTCAGTAGCATGTCAGAAGTTGACGTGATAGAAGTCGTGGCGCGTGAGGCGCTGGGCAAATTGAACAATCGTCGCCTGCGGGCCGAAGGCATTGTGCCGGCGGTGCTCTACGGTCATGGCGAGGGCTCGGTCAGCCTGCAACTACCAGCAAGTCAGCTGCGGGCGAGTTTGCGCCACGGTGCCCACTTGGTCGAACTGAAGGGCGCCGCCAAGGGCCAAGCACTGCTACAAGACATCCAATGGGACACGTTTCAGCAGCACATTTTGCACGTCGATCTGTTGCGAGTTGATGCCAAGGAACGCGTGAAAGTCGAAGTACCCGTCCAACTTCGTGGCGAGGCACCCGGCGAACGCGAAGGCGGCATCTTGGAGCATGTCCGGCATTCGATCGAGATCGAAGTGCCCGCTGGGAATATCCCGGATGAGTTGCACGTCAACGTGAAGGAATTGCATTTGGGTGAAACCCTGCGAGCATCCGACATTGAGGATCTGCCGGAAGGGGCCACGTTCGTTGGCGGCGAGGAATTGGTCATCGTCAACTGCGTCCAACCGACCGTCGAGCCAGACGAGGAGGAAGGTGCGGTTGCCGGCAGTGCCGAGCCCGAGGTGATTGGCCAGAAAGCCGACGACGAGGGAGGGGCCTCGGAGTAAGCTACCGCCAGCCGCACGGCTTGACGTTGGCTTTGCCGCAGCAGATTCAATCGAATGAAATTGATCGTCGGCCTCGGCAATCCGGGCGGCAAATACGAAAGTACAAGACACAACATCGGGTTCGAAGTCGTCGACGAGTTGGCACGACGGCACCAGGCGGACTCAGGAAAAGTGAAGTTTGAAGGCCAACTGCAAGAGTGTTTGATCGGCAGCCAGAGAGCGCTGCTGCTCAAACCCCACACGTTCATGAACCTCAGTGGGCGGAGCGTGAGGCAGGCGGTTGACTTCTATAAGATTGAGTTGGAAGACGTGTTGCTCGTGTGCGACGATTTTCATCTCGACCTTGGAGTATTAAGGTTGAGAGCGCGTGGCACCGATGGCGGCCAGAAGGGCTTGGCCGACACGATCCGGCAGCTTGGTACCGACCAATTCGCTCGCCTACGAGTTGGTATAGGGCCGGTTCCTGATCGTTGGAATCCGGCGGACTTTGTCCTGGGCAAGTTTGCCACGGCAGAAATAAAGTTACTGACAAGTGAGATCATTCGGCTATGCGACGCGGTCGATGCCTGGGCGACGGAAGGCATCACGGCGGCGATGAATCGGTTCAACGGCTCAGCCACTTAGGAAATAGTGGTGGGTAGTCAACAAGTACTTTAGGAGTTTAGGTTTTGGCAGACAACAAAGTCGTATACGAGGGCCTCTTCATTCTCGACGCCAATCGGTTGGCGCGCGACCGCGAGGGCCTGCCTCGCGAGGTGAATAGTCTCATCGAGGCAGCAGGTGGCGAAATCGAAGTAAGCCGACTATGGGAAGAGCGTCGGCTTGCGTACCCGATCAAAGGTCAACGCAAAGGAGCCTATTGGATTACGTACTTCCGGCTGCCTACGGCGAAAGTGACCGAACTGACCCGCAGTTGCGAGCTTGCCGACGGCATCCTTCGTCAGCTGTTTGTGCGCTTGCCCGATCCGTTGGTGCAGCCGATTCTGGATCATGCCAAAGGCTTGGCGACCGAACCGGAGCCGGAAGCGGAGGCACCCGCAGAAGCTCCGGTAGAAGAAGAAGTTGCCGCGACCTCGTAGGACCGCTGCCTGCTAGCGACCCGAGAAACCTGAGGATTTTGGAGGCCTGACGGATGGCAAGCTATTTGAACCGAGTCATCATCATGGGGAACCTGACTCGTGACCCGGAGCTACGTTACATCCCTTCAGGCACAGCAGTCTCCGATATCGGGATGGCTGTAAATGAACGCGTGAAGAAGAACGATCAGTGGGTGGATGAACCGGTATTCGTCGACGTGACGCTGTGGGGACGCACCGCGGAAGTCGCCAACGAATACCTCAGCAAGGGTTCCAACATTTTGATCGAAGGCCGACTGAAGTTCGACACATGGGAAAAGGACGGCCAGAAGCACTCCAAACTCCGCGTGGTGGCCGAAAAGATGCAAATGGTCGGCGGACGAGCTGGGGGTGGCGGCAGTGGCGGAAACGAAAGCGGGACGCCCCAAGCTCAGCAGTCCTCGGGTCCATCCATGCCGCCGGCGGATGAGATTCCGTTTTGAGTCGAAAGCGAAACCGTGTCACTCTCCTCATCGCCGGGAGATGTCCTTTAGGAACAAAGAAAAAGAACTAGCTGCGGCCACCCAATACAACGAACTCCCCGAGCCCGCGCCCGGGGGAAGTACAATCAGAACAGACAGAAACTTGCCATGCCAACTAAAGCCAAAAAGAAGAAGCGAACACCTAGTCACAGCAAACGCCTTCCGCGTGGACCCCATGGTGGTATCGAGTTGCTGCTCATTCACAGTGTCGACGACCTTGGTCATCAAGGCGACGTGGTCGAGGTGAAGCCCGGCTACGCGTACAACTATCTGTTGCCGCAAGGCCTGGCGACCATGGCCTCGGAACACCACAAGCGGATGGTGGAGAAGCATCGCGAGAAGCTACAAGCGATCGAGCGTGCTCAGCAGGCCGACCTACGCAAACGTGCGGCCGAAATCGCCAAGCAGAGCGTCACGATCGAGGCCAACGCGACGGAGGAAGGTCACCTCTACGGTAGTGTTGGAGCACCTGAGATTGTTGCCGCACTGAAGAAGAACGGCATTGAGATGAAAGTCGACCAGATCCGACTGGAAGGCTTGCTCAAGGAGTTGGGGCTCTACACCGTCAAGTTCAAATTGGCTAGTGAGATCGAAGGCGAACTAAAGGTCTGGGTTGTCCCGTCTGTTGGCGAGTAACCTTCCCAGCGAAATTTGCCTGCAAAGTTGTGCGGCAGCATGCGCAGTCTGCCGGACAGTGCGTTCGGTTTTCGCCAACCTTCTGGTCGTTGCGCAAGCACTTCTTTTTTGCCGCTGATTGGTTCTAATAGGGTGCTGATCCAGATAGCTTTGAGGGAGCAAGGTAATCATGGCCACCGTCGATCGGAACCCATCTGCGCGGACTAGAAGTTCTTCGTCGCCGCTCATCGAGCGCCAGCTGCCTCGCAATCTCGAAGCCGAAAAGGCCGTCCTGGGGAGCATCCTGCTGCTCCCGCAAGTGTTCGACGAAGTCGCGCTCATCATCCGGCCCGACGATTTCTACGACGATGCCAACCGAACGCTGTTCGAGCATCTCTTGCAGATGCACGATACCGGCCAGCAACTTGACCCAATGCTGCTTGTAGAACGACTGCGCAGTGCCGAGCAATACGAATCAATCGGCGGTGCCGCCTACATCGCTGAAATTGGCGGCATCGTGCCCACGGCCGCGCACGCCGAGTACTATGCCAAGATCGTCGCCGACAAGTCCGTGCTGCGCTCGCTGATCCATGTCGGCACGGACATTCTGCACGACGCGTATGATCCCAGCTCCGATACGCGAGAAATGCTGAGCAAAGCCGAGGAGAAAGTCTTCGGCATTTTGGAATCCAAAGGGGGCGCCGAACTCTCCGCCATCAGCGATGTCTTGCAGCAATCGCTCGATCGGCTCGACGCGCGCATGGATCAGAGCAATCTGGCGGGTGGCTTGGAAACGGGTTTTGAAGACTTCGATCAACTGACCGGTGGGCTGCAAAACTCTGAGTTGATTGTGCTGGCAGCTCGTCCGAGTATGGGTAAGACCGCACTGGCGATGAACATTGCCGAACACGCCGCGATGCACGCCCAGGTGCCGGTCCTGTTCGTAAGCTTGGAAATGTCGGCCATCGAGCTGGGCGATCGGCTTCTTTGCTCGGTTGCCGAGGTCAACGGGCAGCGATTGCGAAACGGCACCATCACCGGAGACGAACGGCGGAAGCTTGTGCAATCGGCCGCCGAGATCAGCCAGGCACCGCTCTTCATCGACGACTCGCCCAGTCGCACGATGACCGAAATCGCTGCCAACGCACGCCGCATGAAGCGTCGCGAAGGGCTCGGTTTGGTAATCATCGACTACCTCCAGCTCATCGATCCCGACAACTCACGCGACCCGCGTCAGGAGCAGGTGGCGAAGATCGCACGACGTCTGAAGGGGCTCGCTCGCGAGATGGAGGTCCCCGTCCTGTGCCTGGCCCAGCTCAACCGCCAGGTCGAATCCACCCGCGACAACAAACCGCAACTGAGTCATTTGCGTGAATCAGGGGCGATTGAACAAGATGCCGACGTGGTGATGTTCGTCCATCGTGAGGAGTATTATCAGACGAACGAAGACGACCGCGAGCGATTCCGCGGCGAGGCGGACCTGATCGTGCGTAAGCAGCGCAACGGCCCCGTCGGGGATGTGAAACTCGCCTGGATCCACGACTTTACTCGCTTCCGCAATCACTCACAAAAGCCGTATGAAGAGTTCGAAGCCTACGGCGAGACGGAATTCTAGCTAGCAGTCGTTCCGACCGGCTGTGTACGCCGCTGCCAGCACAAACTCACCTTGCCGGTCCGCTCTGGATCGGCTATTTCTTCGCGGCCCGATTAGCGGTACGGCTGCGCGAATCCGCAGTACCTCCATAATCGAGGTGGATCATTGCTTCTCTCGAACATTAACGCACATCCCTATGCACATCCTCGATTCATTGCCTGAGTCTGCTTGGAGCCGGTCACCGAAGCGGTTGTTCCTAGTCGCATCGAGTGTCTTATGGGTTGCCGTCGCAGGTATCTCCACGGCTGTGGGCCAGAGCGAGCTGCTGCCGCCACCTCCGCAAGCTTCGAATCAGGCCGAAGCGATCACACCAACGTCCTCAGATGTGATTGAAATTCGTGTGCTGGGCAACGACACGATTCCACTCAACCAAATCGAAAGCCAGATCAGCACCCGTGTTGGCCGACCCTTCGATCCGAGCGTCGTCCAGAGTGACGTGCGGCAATTGGCGAATCGGGGTTGGTTTGTCGACGTGAAACCACTGTACGAAACCACACCGCAAGGCCGCATTGTGATCTTTAAGGTCGTTGAACGGCCCACCAATCGGTACGTGACCTACATCGGCAATGAGAAAGTCAACGACAAGAAACTCGCCAAGGAAACCAACCTCAAGGCGGGCGGAGCAATCGACCCCTACTCCGTCGAGGAGGGCAGACGGAAGATTGTCGAGTACTACCAGAGCAAGGGCTACAACAACGTCCAGGTGACGATCTTCGAAGGCACCAAAACGACCGACAAGGGCATCGTCTACCTGATTAACGAAGGCAATTTTGAGAAGGTTTGGGATGTCGAGTTCGTGGGAAACGAATTCGTCAGCGACGGACGACTGAAGACGATTATCCAAAGCAAACCGCCTAAGTTCTTGATCCTCAAGGGCTACGTGAATCGTGAAGAAATCGACGCCGATGTCGTTCGCTTGACGACCTACTATCGCTCATTTGGGTTCTTTCAGGCACGCGTGAGTCGGAAGATCGATTACTATCCCGGCAAGAAGTGGGTGCATCTGACCTACGTGGTAAACGAAGGCCTTCGCTACAACATCCGCGACGTTCGTTTCTTGGGTAATACAAAATTTGATCCCACGGCACTCGCAGAAGCTGGCAAGCTCAAACCTGGCGAACCGTTTGAACAAACCAAAGTGGCCCAAGATCAACGCTGGATTCAGGAACTCTATGGTAGCCGCGGCTACGTCTTCGCTGATATTCGCCCCGAGCCGGTGTTTTTGGAAGAGCCGGGCGAGGTCGACCTGATCTATCACATTGACGAAGGCGAGCAATTTCGCATTGGCAACATCTATGTCAACATCGGCGGAGACAACCCGCATACGCGGATTCAAACCATCTTGAACCCGATGAGTATTCGCCCCGGCGACATTGCCGACATTCGTGAAATCAAGGCGAGCGAACGCCGAATCATTGCTCGTAATATTCTGGAAGCCGACGCGGCCAGGGGTGTGCGTCCTAAACTGACCTACCGCATCAGCGACGACGACAACCAATACGAGTTCGCTAAGCGTCCCCAAAGTCGGCCCGCGCCCAACCGTTCCAGTCCACCACCGGCAGCAGGCGGCCGAGGATTTGGCAGCGGCTCGACGATGGGCGGTTTTCGTGGCCAGAGCCCCGACGATTGGGGGCCACCCGTCCTGGCGCCACCCGGTTATCAGCAGCAGCAACCCGCTGAGCAAAGAGAGCCGCAAACCGAACGCCCAGCGACGCCACCTTCCGCCTACCGTGGGCAGAGCCCGCAGCAGCGCGCTCAGCCGCCAAGCTGGTATCGTCCCTCGCTGCAACCGCGCGGCAGGCAGACGGCACGCAAACCTACCTATCAGAATCTGCGCGGGCAAAGCCCCAATCCTCCGGCGCAGACAGCCTATTCGACGCTCCCGGCGGGCGGAGTTCCGCAGCAGGCGTACGGCGGCCAGATTGTGGGAGCAACCGGGCCCGCCTCGAATCCAATGGTCGCGCAGAACGGCGTGCAGCCAGTCCAATACTCCGAAATCGTCGCGCCGCCTGCCGGCTATGCGGGACCCGTGCCGGGTACCTTGCCCGGATATCAGGTGTTCCCAGACGGTCGCTTCGGCGGACCTGGTGTGCCGTTTCCCGACCGCACCGTCGACCTCATCTTCAATGGTAGCGAAACGCAGACAGGTCGGCTGATGTTTGGCATCGGGGTGAATTCCGACGCCGGTCTGGTCGGTAACATTGTTCTCGACGAGCGCAACTTCGACTGGCGTCGACCTCCGCGCAGCTTTGAAGATATCCGTAACGGCACGGCATTTCGCGGTGCGGGTCAGCGGCTGCGTATCGATGCCTCACCTGGTAGCGAGGTGAATCGCTATTTGATGAGCTTTCAAGAACCGTACTTGTTTGATAGCCCGATCGCACTCTCGCTGGCTGGCTCGTTCTTCGACCGCCGCTTTCGCGATTGGGACGAAGAACGCCTCGGCGGTCGAGTCGGCTTGGGCTACCAATGGGTGGAGAAGGACCTTTCAGCCAACATTTCGTACCGCGGCGAGGGGGTGAAGATCACCGACGCAGCAGGCGCATTTGACATCCTTGATCCAGCAGATCCCGTGCTAACCCCAGGGATTCCACCAGGAACGATCGTCGTCCCTGCCAACGAAAATGTAGAGGAAGTTTTGGGCAGTAACGATCTGCATGGTTTTCGGCTTACTGTTATTAACGATACACGTGACAGTGCTTTTCTGCCGACACAGGGGCGCTACTTCGAGATGTCGGGGGAATATGTCATCGGATCTTTCCAGTATCATCGCATCACGGCCGACTTTCGTCGGTTCTTTCTCCTACGCGAGCGCCCCGATCATTCAGGCCGACATGTGCTGAGCGTCTCGTCGAACGTTGGTTTCTTGGGTGACGATGCACCGATTTACGATCACTTCTTCGCTGGTGGCTTTTCGACTTTCCGCGGATTTGATTTCCGTGGGGCCTCGCCGGTAGGTGTGCAGAACGTGGAAGAAGGAGGTCATTTTCAGTGGCTAAACTCGGTGCAGTACTTGTTCCCCGTGACAGCTGACGAGATGCTGCACGGCGTCGTGTTCTGTGATTTCGGCACCGTGGAAGAGGGCGTCGAGATTGACCACTTCCGTGTTGCACCTGGTGTCGGTTTGCGAGTCACCGTTCCGGCACTCGGCCCGGCCCCGATCGCGCTAGACTTTGCGTGGGCGATCAACGAAGCCGATACCGACGACACAGAAGTCTTCAGCTTCAGCATGGGCTTCGGCAGAAACTAGCAACGGCTGGCATGCAAGTTAGCGCCAGCGTAGCTCCATAACCGCGATGCCACCGCATCGCCGGCCACCGCACCCTAATACCCCTCAGCCTCGTCCGCGCAGACGCATCCAGCTGCCGGCTGCGGAGCGCTGCTATACCGCCAGCGATAGTAATCGAAATGGTAGGGATAGGGCCGCGCATACCAACTGCCAGCGATCGTCGGCTGATAGGGCCAGAAACCAAATCCCCCATGGCCAAAGCCACCTTGGCCAAATGGCGGCCTCGGGGGCGGGCGATAGTTGGGGTCTCTCATGCTTGCAGTCATGACAGTCGCACGCTGGCGAGCATAGACGGGCGCCACCGTGCTTTGAGCCGTAGCGCCGCTTGCAAGTACGCTGCCGATTAGCGCTGCTACGAGAGCGAGTGAGAGTAGGATTGCACGCATGGACGTTGCCTAAGGAAGCGGAGTGGTACCGTTTCCATACTAGGCAGATGCGTTCCGGACCGTCAAGAAAACGACTCGCCTTACACGCGATCGCGTGGATCGGTCATGCTTTCGGCCATCTTGTTGAGGGCTTCGGTCTCGATTTGACGGACCCGCTCGCGCGTGAGGCCGAGCGATTCGCCGATCTCCTTGAGCGTGCGTGGCTCGTGGTTGTCGAGCCCGAATCGCATGCGGAGGACGGTGGCTTCGCGTTCGTCCATCGTGTGTAGCATGCTCATGACGTGCCGCAGGCTGTCGCTCTCGACCAGCGTTTCGTCGGGGCTGAGTTGCCGCTCGTCCATCACCATGTCACCCAGCGTCCAACCCGCCTCGGTTTGATCGGTCTGGGGTGTGGCGTTGTAGATCTTGATCGCCTTCTTGATAATCGGCAGCTTTTTCTTGGGCAGGCCCAGGATGCGTGCGACTTCTTCAGGCGTCGGCGAGCGGTCCAGCTCCTCGGTAAGCCGAGCGGTGGCCCGCCGCCACTTTGATAGCAGCTCGACCATGTAGGCGGGGATGCGGATCGTCTTGCCGGTGTTGATCAGCGCCCGCTTGATCGACTGTTTGATCCAATAGCTCGCGTAGGTGCTGAAACGGGTGCCCATCGCTGGGTCGAAGCCTTCGACAGCGCGGAGCAGGCCCAGATTGCCTTCTTCGATGAGATCTTGCAGGCTCAGTCCCTTACCGGAGTAGCCGCGGGCGATATTGACGACCAGCCGCAGGTTGGCACGCACCATGCGATCGCGTGCGGCGAGGTCACCCTCGCCGATGCTGGAAGCCAACTCTTTCTCTTCCTTCGCGCTGAGTAGGGCGGTCTCGTTGATCTCGCGAAGGTAGGTTTCCAGCGGAGTTTGGACTGCGGAGCTGGAACTGCGTTTGGTCTTCGTGGGCATGGTGCGGGTACCGTCGGTAGCGGGTGGGAGGCGGGTGGGGCAACGTCCGCTCTCGGTCAAACTGGCCAGTCCCTGCCTAGTGCGAGAGGCGCTCCGGCGCGGGTGGTGGCTGCAAGACCGACCGCGCGGGCTGCTTGTCGTTGCAAGAAAAGTATCGACGAAGAAAGAACGCACACTACAGAATGCGTAGTTGCCGACACCGTGCGACGAATGTTCGCGACGTTCCGACCATGCCGGTCGAGAGGGCACCGCAGATAGTGAGGAGGTAGGGCGTGGCTGTTACGATTGGGCAATCAACAAGCTCTCGCACCGCGAGACCTTCACGATATACGCTCGTAACTTCCCGTCCCTAGCTCCTCAACCTTAAATCCCTACTTGTCCGATTCTTCCGACTCTTCGCCTGCGGTTTCCGCAGCTTCCGAATCGGCAGCTGGCTCGGATTCCGGTTCGGCGGGCGATTCCGCTTCGACGACGGCAGTTTCTGCCTCGGCTGCGGCGGACTTGAACAACGGGCCGGAGTCAGAACCGATGCCACCCTTCAGGTCGGCAGGCGCCTCGCGGCTGCTTGCTTCGGCGGCCTCTGCAGCCTCGGCAGCGGCTTCGTCTTCTTCCGCCCATTCAACGCGTTTGCGGGACAGGCCGATTTTCCGCTCTTCGGAATCGACCCGCAAGATTTTCACCTCCAGCTCGTCGCCGACGTTGACGACGTCCTGCGGGTTTTCAACCTTGTGGTCGGCGAGTTCCGAGATGTGCAGCAGGCCTTCCAGTCCATCTTCCAGGCCGACGAAGACCCCGAAATTGGTGATCTTCGTGACGGCACCTTTGACCAGCTGACCTTGCTGGTAGCGGTTGGGGATGTCGGTGGCCCAGGGGTCTTCTTCCATCTGCTTGAGACCCAACGCAATGCGCCGACGTTCCTGATCGACCGACAGCACTTTGCACTCGATTTCTTGTCCCTTTTCGACCAGCTCGCTGGGGTGGCTGATCTTGCGGGTCCAGGACATATCGCTCACATGCAGCAGACCGTCGATGCCTTCTTCGATTTCGATAAAGGCACCGTAGTTGGTCAGGTTGCGAACGCGACCCTTGACCAGTTGGTCGGTGGGGTACTTCTCCGCGACCTTCTCCCACGGGTTGGATTGCGTCTGCTTCATACCCAGCGAGATTTCTTGCTTCTGCTCGTCGATTCGGAGCACGACGACTTCGATCTCGTCGTCGATGTTCACCAGTTCGCTGGGGTGGCTGATGCGCTTGGTCCAGGACATCTCGCTGATGTGAACCAGACCTTCGATGCCATCTTCCAGTTTGACGAAGGCTCCGTAGCTCATCACGTTGACGACCGTGCCCTTGACCGTCGAATTGACGGGGTACTTGCCGCCCACGTTTTCCCACGGGCTTTCGCTCTTTTGCTTCAGCCCCAGGGCGATCTTTTCTTTGTCGTAGTCGATGTGCAGGATTTGCACTTCCAGCTCGTCGTCGATCTTGACCATCTCGGACGGGTGGTTGATGCGGCCCCAGCTCATGTCGGTGATGTGCAGCAGGCCATCGATTCCGCCCAGGTCGACGAAGGCGCCGAAGTCGGCGATGTTCTTGACGATACCTTTGCGGAGCTGACCGATTTCCAGCTCCTTGAGCAGTTCGGCTTTCTTTTCGCTGCGCTGGGCTTCGATCAGGCTGCGGCGGCTGACCACGATGTTGCGTCTTGCGTCGTCGATCTTGAGCACCATGCATTCGATGGTCTTGCCGATGTATTCGCCAATGTCGTGCGGACGACGAATGTCGACCTGGCTGGCAGGCAGAAAGACGTTGACGCCGATGTCGACCAGCAGGCCGCCCTTGATTTTGCGGGTGACTTCGCCACTGACCACGTCGCCTTCGTGGACGGTCTCCATGACCTTCATCCACTTTTCGATCTTCTCAGCCTTGCGTTTGCTGAGGACGATCATGCCGCGGTCGTCGTTGTGACCTTGGGCATCTTCGACGTCTTCGACCAGGACGCGAATCTTCTGTCCGGCTTCGGGTTGCTCTTCTTCCTCTTCCCACTCGTCGCGAGCGATTGTGCCTTCGCTCTTGTAACCAACATCGACGAGCACAAATTCGTCATCGACGCGGATGATGGTGCCTTCAACAATTTGATTGACGTCGACATACTCGGCCTCCAGCCAAGTGGTGTCGTCTGCGGCCATCAGGCCGACTTCTGCTTCCCATTCATCCTCTGAAACGTCGAATTCACGAATTAAGTTACGGTTGACCATGAAAAACTAAAACCATACTGGCCTTGCGGCTGGGTTACCAAGAAAACGGACTAGCAAACCGCCCAAAGACCACGCGAAAGAAACCACTCTCCTGACTCGGCCGCCAACGCTGGCACTGCCTAGGATAAAGCCCGGAGTCGAAGCTGCTCATCGTAGCAAATGACGGTGGCCGATTCAATCGGTAAGTCGCCGTCATTTCACGGGTTAGAGCGCGGTGCACTAGCACAACGATCTCACGGGGCCGGGGCGAGATCGCGGTCGTGAAAGCAGGTTCACTCTAGCTTGAACTCGAAGCGGTTATCGCTGCCCTCGCTGACGTCCGCGGTGAGGCCCGAGGAGTCGGGATCGCGGTATTTCGTGGGCAGTACGTTCTTGGGAGGCGCGTGGGGATTATTCGCCCTGTGGCTGTGGTCGAGCTTTTCGACCGTCACCTGATAGCTGGCCGGCTGGAGGCCGTCCTTGTATGTGCTGCCCTCGACGAGCGTCTCCATGGCAAAACTGCCCGCGGTGTCGGTTTCAGCACTGCCGGTTTTCACTCCACTTCCCTTTGTCGCGGGGTGAAACAAGACCAGTGCGCCCTCGACCACCTCGCCCTGATAGGTCACCACACCCGTGACCGGTACTGTGGGGGGGCCGCTGGAAGTGTTGCAGCCTAGGAGGGCTAGGCTAAACATGCAGGCATAGAGCAAACAGTAGTTGGGGCTTGGGTTATTCATGTGCAACTGACGGCATTAGGGTGCGCTGCTCCGATCTCAGACCTTAGAAATTCCCCACCACTGTGCCATCTCGACGAGCGCCGAGTGCCTGGTAGGTCTCGTAGTCGATGTCCTCAGAAATGAACTTCGTCGAGCTGTCGCACATGACGAAGTTCGCCCCCCCGGGATGCCGCGATTTGAAGCCGTTCGCAACGTTGAAATCTAGATCCCAATCGCCGCCTCGTGGTGCACGGCGCTCCCACACATCTCGATCGGTCGGATGGTTGATCGGTGCCGTGGTGGCAAACCAGAGCCCCTCGGCATAAGTCCAACCCATCACCCATTGAAACGCGGTGCTGCGAGGCAGGATCTCGCCCATCGCGATCGTATTGGACGTGCCGTCTTCGATCTCATGAATTGCCGCTGCCCAGGTCGAGCGCGCAAAAACGCCAGACACCGCGTCGGGAACCGCGCAGTCGCTGCGAATGTTGAGGGCTCCTGGACATTCGGCGCTTCGACGTTCTGAGATCGAGTTCTGGCCGAACCAGTCTTCACCATTTTCTACAAGCCCACGTCCAGGCGGGACATCGATAATCTCACTGATTCTGAATCCTGCCCATGATTGCATGAGCTGTGAACCTATACTGCCCGCATAGTTCGTTGTAGCGACCTGTTGGATATTGTGTGTGCTGGCGAGGTTTGCCCAACCGCTCGCACCATCATTCGGGTCGACCAGCCCGTTCTTGTGATCGCTGGGACATTGCAACCCAGCGACGACGTATTGATGAATGGGTAGGCCCTGAACCAGCTGCGATCCTGGACGCACACATGCTCGATCTGCGGGGTCGCAAAAATCGATCGCGTTGTGCAGGTTCACTTCTTCGAAGAACGGGGCGAGATTGATCAGGTGCGATGCAAAATCTCTCCGACCGCCAATGGGACCGTGAATGTGGTTGACGTTCATCGGGAAGCGATCATTGGAATCGTGATGATTATGCAGCGCGATTCCCAGCTGGCGAATGTTGTTGGTGCACTGAGCTCGGCGAGCCGACTCGCGCGCGGCTTGCACGGCGGGTAGCAGCAGCGCCACCAAGACGCCGATGATGGCAATGACAACCAGCAGTTCGACGAGCGTGAAACCGTGCGATCGGATGTTTCTACGAGCAAGTCGTCTAGCGAACATGAGAAGAGCCTCGGTGGTTTGGGAAGTGAGTGCTAAGTGCCGTCCGCCCCGATCCTTGAGTTAAGCTATTCTAAGCGTAGCTGGGCGGGCAGGTCAATTTTGGGCGCAAAGCGGAAAAACTGCAGTATCAGCCCTGTTCGGCTTGGGCTGATTTGGCGAGTTTTGCCAGCTTGGCAACCACCTCGTCCGCCGTGAGCCCATCGGTTGAGACTTCGATCGAGTCCTCTGCCATCCGCAATCCGCCCACTTGCCGCTGGCGATCTCTGGCATCGCGTTGTAACTGCTTTTCCAAGACCTCATCCAGCGTGACCTGCTCGCCGCGCGAGCGCAGATCCTCGAAACGGCGCTGGGCTCGCACCTCATCGCTCGCCGTCAGGTAGATCTTGAGCTCGGCAGCCGGGAAGACTTCCGTCGCCTGGTCGCGCCCCTCGGTCACGACATCGTGGTCGTTGGCGAATTCTCGCTGCAGCTCGGTGAGCCGCTCGCGCACCGCCAGGTTGTCCGCTGCGTGCCGAGTGAGCGTGGTGACCTCGAACGAGCGAATCGCCTTGGTGACGTCTTCGCCATCGAGGAAGACCTGTTCGTCGGTGAGCTCGATCTGACTGGTCGTGGCGAGCTTCGCCAGCGCGCCGGTATCCGCCCAATCGATCTCTTGCCGCAATCCGGCGAGCGTGACCGCGCGGTACAGCGCCCCCGTGTCGAGAAACCGAAATCCCAACTGCTTGGCCAATCGACGGGCCGCCAAACTCTTGCCAGCCCCAGCTGGTCCGTCGATGGTGATGATCATAGGTGGTCGAAAGCGTGTCGTCGGGCAAATTGGCCAAACGAGCTAGTCTAACGTCCCGACGTCTCCTGCGCCAGGGCTACTCGCGCGTTCTGAGGTTTTGAAAGGTGTTTCGTTTCTGTTTTCAAAACCCTGTCCCCGCGAAACCGGGTCAAATCTATAAGTTCATGTCGCACTGGAGGTTGTGTCATCTCCATTGTGAAAGCCGAGCGAGGTTTTGAAAGGCTGCGGTCGTGAACCTTTCAAAACCCCACGCGACCTCACATCGATCATTCACACTTCCCACCTCACGCTTCTCAATTCAGCGCAGCGCCCAACGTTCCCGCGACACAGTTGCCTGCTCCGGTTGGTGTGGGCTGAACTCTTAAGCTTAGCGGATGCGGTGGCCCAAAATCAATGAAGAAGTGAGCGCGTGCGGGTCACCATCGTGGTTCGAGGTACTCTGCTGCTTTGCAATTCTTGTACGATACTCATTGCCGGTCACCAGTCTGTAGTTTTCGCCAACTAGGTTGTATTCCATCATCGCAAACGTGCTTTTTCTCAGGTGTTATCGAGAAGCAGTTTCATAAGTTCCCCTCCTTTGCAGGGAGGGGCTAGGGGGCTAGGGGAGGGTTGAATCTCGGTAGACTCGCCCCCACACTTAACCTCTCCCCAGCGGGGAGAGGAATATTGGAACTGCTGCTAATGTCAACGGAATCACATTGAGTGAGGCACTTCCAAAAACAACGCTCGCTGTGCAGATTCTTCTGTTGAGACCGAGCGCCGGTGTCATGGTCCATCGACGGGAAATTGAGCGTCCCAATCGACGGTAACGTGCGATCGTCGGAAGAATCCGGAATTTTTTGTCGAAATTCGCGTCAGGAATTGGCGAAGGCCCCCATACAGTACTGTGGAATGCGCATACCTAGGTAGCATCTGCACGAAGCGTGCCAGTGTGAGCTTGCTCGGCTGGCGAGCTGATCTGACGGAGTGCGATCGTATGCAACGCGGCTTTGAAGTTACTTGACGCTCCACTCCGTATCTCATCACCAGAAGAACTCTCACGGCCAAGAAGATGGTGAAAATAGGAGCGAGAGTAGGTCGTTGTGCCCGGTTGAGATTGCCAAAGTATCTTGTGCGCCACTATCCCGCGTGGGTAGAATCAAGTCACTCGTCACCGGTGCGGCATGTCCGCACAGGTATCCTCCTCCTCCAACCATTGGTGGCCCTACCGATGAAAACCGCCTCGCTGAAAACTGCTGCGAACTCACCAGTGCGTCGAACTGCGCTACGTGCGTTTACCTTAGTGGAACTTCTAGTCGTGATCGCCATCATCGGTGTGCTCGTTGCTCTACTGCTGCCTGCCGTACAGGCGGCGCGTGAAGCGGCGCGGCGATCGTCGTGTGTGAACAATCTGAAGCAGATTGGGTTGGCCGTTCACCTGCACCACGAGGCCATGGGAAACTTGCCGATTAGCATCAGTCCCTGGCCCGGCGAATCGCCCCCCTCCCAGCGCCCCGCGGAAGGGAATACGGGCATGGGCTGGATCGTACGGATTCTGCCTTACGTTGAACAGCAGCCATTATTCGACCTGTTTATGCAGTATGGCTCTTCGGGCAACATGAATATGAATGTTCGCCGTCCCAACACGGGTACAGGAATCTCATCGGTTGAGCTAAGTGGCTCCCCGGGGATGCAGTCGCAGTTACCGGTAGTTTCCTGTCCATCAGATCCCTCGGCGTTGGAGCTCTCAATAGATCAGTGGCAGTGGCGCGGCCGTGAAGTCGCGGTGACGAGCTACAAAGGCGTGATCGGCGATACGAGGATGGGCACTGGCGCGAGTGTGCACCAAGGATCGGTTCCCGATTGCCATAATACGACTGGGTGTAATGGGATGTTCTACCGCAATAATTTTCTAGAGCCGGTTTCTTTCAAACAGGTAACCGATGGTCTCTCGAACACGTACATGGTTGGCGAGGATATCCCGGCTCACAACTTCCACTCCGCAGCGTTTTATTCCAACGGCGACTATGCCAGCTGTCACGCACCGCTTAACTTCAAGCCCCAGCCGCCGGATCCTGTGCAGTGGCCTAACGTGATGAGTTTTCGCAGCGAGCATCCTGGCGGCGCGCATTTCGCGATGGCGGACGCCTCGGCGCAGTTTGTGTCGGAAGATATCGACTACTGCATTTATCGAGCAACCAGCACCAAAGCCGAGGACGATATTGATGGAGCGCGCGATTGTGGCATTCAATAAGTGGTTGTCTACTGCAATCCCAACTCGCTGCAGCACACGTCGGCTGCCATGCTTGCTGCTGATGCTGGCAGTCGTCGGTTGCGGCAATAGCCACGAAGCGACCGTCAGTGGCGTTGCTGATTTGGATGGCATGCCGCTGGAGACCGGTATGGTCACTTTTCATCCGGCAGCTGGCGGCGCGTCTGCTTACGGAATGCTGACCGAGGGCGGTCGGTACGAAATCAAGACCGGTGACAAGCGCGGTCTGGTGCCTGGCAAGTACCACATCACGGTGAAAGCGACGGAGCCCTACGAAGAAGGCCCCCCCGGAGCTACCCCCAGAATTCCCAAAACTCTCTCGCCCCCGCGCTACGGCAACGTGCGCACCACCGACCTGATTGAGACCATCGAGCCCGGCGCAAATGAGATCAACCTCACGCTGAAGGCCAAAGCGGCGGAGTAGCTGGCGGTGGCTGAGATGCTTCAGAGTAGCGGTTGCTGTGGCCCAGAGTGAATGAGTGAGCGGGTGCGTTTCACCGTCGCCGTTCGAAGTACTCTACTGCGTTGCAATTCTTGTTTGATACTCGTTGGTCACTAGTCTGTCGTGTTCGCCGACTAGGTTGTATTCCATCATCGCAAACGCGCTTCTTCTCAGCCGTTAACTAGTGTCAACGGAATCACGTTGCGTGAATCTTTATACCGGTTGTGCTATCGAACATACTCGTGGAGCGGCATCGTCGCTTCCATAAACAATGCTCGCTGTGCAGATTCTTCCGTTGCGAGCGAGCGCCGGTTTCTTGATCAATAGCCGGGAAATTGGGAACCTCAATCGACGGTAACGTGCGATCGTCGGAAGAATCTGGAATTATTTGTTGTAATTCGCGTCAGGAATCGGCGAAGGCCCCCATACAGTACTGTGGACCGCGCATGCCTAGGTAGCACCTGCACGAAGCTCCACCACCGTATCTCATCACCAGAAGAACTTTCACGGCCAACAAGTAGAATCAAGTCACTCGTCACCGGTGCGGCATGTCCGCACAGGTATCCTCCTCCTCCAACCATTGGTGGCCCAACCGATGAAAACCGCCTCGCTGAAAACTGCTGCGAACTCACCAGTGCGTCGAACTGCGCTACGTGCGTTTACCTTAGTGGAACTTCTAGTCGTGATCGCCATCATCGGTGTACTCGTTGCTCTACTGCTGCCTGCCGTACAGGCGGCGCGTGAAGCGGCGCGACGATCGTCGTGTGTGAACAACCTGAAGCAGATCGCATTAGCGGTGCACATGCACCACGATGCCCAAGAGCAATTTCCGATAAGTATTAGTCCGTGGCCTCAAGAAGTGCGTATCGCCCAACCACCGAATGGCAACACAGGCATGGGGTGGCCGGTGCGGATCTTGCCGTACATGGAGCAGCAGCCGTTATTTGAAGTATTCATGCAGTACGGCTCTTCGGGCGACATGAATTTTCTTCATCGCCGTCCCCGTCCGAATACTGGAATTTCATCACCTGAGCTTAGTGGTTCCCCGGGGATGCAGTCGCAGCTACCGGTATTTTCCTGTCCATCAGACCCTTCGGCGTTGGAGCTTTCCGACACGCAATGGCAGTGGGGTGATCGGTTTGTTGCACTCACCAGCTACAAAGGCGTGATCGGCGATACGCGGATGGGCGGTCAGCACAGCAAGCATCAGGGAGCGGAGCCCGATTGCCATAATGGTGTTGGTTGCAATGGGATTTTCTACCGCAATACCTATCAGCAGCCGGTATCCTTTCATCAAGTGACCGACGGCTTGTCAAATACTTACATGGTGGGCGAGGACATCCCAGCACACAACTATCACTCGGCGGCGTTCTACTCCAACGGCGACTACTCCAGCTGTCATGCGCCACTCAACTTCAAACCCCAGCCGCCAATTCCCAAACATTGGCCCGATGTGATGAGTTTTCGCAGCGAACATCCGGGCGGCGCGCATTTCGCAATGGCGGATGCGTCGGTGCAGTTTGTATCGGAAGATATCGACTACTGCATCTATCGAGCGACCAGTACCAAAGCCGAGGACGATATTGATGGAGCGCGAGGCTGTGGAGTTCAATAGGCAGTTGCCCAGGACAATTCCAACTTGCCGCGGCGCAGGTCGACTGCCGTTCTTGCTGCTGATGCTGGCAGTCGCCGGTTGTGGCAACAGTCACGAGGCGACAGTCTTCGGCATCGCTGATTTGGACGGCATGCCATTGGAGACCGGCATGGTTACTTTCCATCCGTCAGCCGGCGGTGCGTCTGCTTACGGTGTGTTGACCGAGGGCGGTCGATACGAAATAAAGACCGGTGACAAGCGCGGTCTGGTGCCTGGCAAGTACTACATCACGGTGGAAGCGACGGAGCCCTACGAAGAGGGCCCCCCCGGAGCTACCCCCAGAATTCCCAGAACTCTCTCGCCCTCGCGCTATGGCAATGTGCGCACCACCGACCTGATTGAGACCATCGAGCCCGGCGCACATGAGATTAACCTCACGCTAAAGGCCAAAGCGGCGGAGTAGCTGGCGGTGGCTGAGATGCAGTGCTGAAGTGGCCGCAGTCCATGAACTCGGGTGCTGGAACCGGCCGTTCGGGCCGGATGGGGGCCCGGAGGTATCGCTCGTGGAGTGACGCGTTCGGGCGGTGATGTTGCGATTGTCGCGATATTCGGCGGTTTTGAGGCTGTGTACCGATGTCGTAAGTCCAGCTGCGTTCTATACAAACGTCGATTCTCGACTAGAATGGGAAATCGTGGGGCGTGCCCGCAAGGTCTGCGCAATCGGTAGCTAAGTTTCGTTGCGGGCGGCCGGACGGGTCGGGGCTGGAAGTTCAGTTTGACTTTTTCTGGCCGTTGGCGATAGATTGACCATAGAGGCACTGCTGAAGGTCAACTCAGCCGAACCGACTTGTCGGGGTGTCGTTGGCGGACCACCCACGGATTTATCACTCATCGTAGTTTCCGTCCGCCGTCGGGATCAGTTCGTTGACAGGAATGACCATAGCAGCACAGAGGGAGTCGCACGCCGTCGTCGCGTCGACAGACTTCCGTTGCAGGAACAGAGGATTCTAGAATGGCAAAGAGCAACGCCGTTTGGGGGATCGACATTGGACAATGCGCACTGAAGGCGCTGCAATGTCGTCCTCACGAAAAAGATCCGAATCAAATCATCGTCGAGTCGTTCGACTATATCGAGTATCCGCGGATTCTCTCACAGCCTGAGGCTGACCCTGAGGAGTTGGTACGCGAGGCGCTCGAGCAGTTCCTGGAACGCAACGATCTGACCGGCGATAGCGTAGCCATCTCGGTGGCGGGGCAAAGTGGCTTGGCGCGATTCATCAAGCTGCCACCGGTCGAGGCGAAGAAGATTCCCGACATCGTCAAGTACGAAGCGCGCCAGCAGATTCCCTTCGCGCTGGAAGATGTGGTGTGGGACTACCAGCAACTTAGTGGCGGTAGCGAAGAAGACGGATTCGCGCTGGAGCCCGAAGTAGGACTGTTCGCCATGAAGCGCGACCAGGTCGCGCGAGCGCTCCAGCCGTTGGAAGATGCGGGCATCGAAGTAGAGTACATCCAGCTGATGCCGCTGGCGATCTACAACTTTGTCTGCTTCGACCGACTAGAAGATTTGCGAGCGCGCAGTTACGACCCTGCCGATCCGCCGGAGTCGACGGTGGTGATTTCGCTGGGTACCGACACGACCGACTTGGTGGTGACCAACGGCTATCGTGTGTGGCAGCGGAACATTCCCATTGGCGGCAACCACTTTACGCGCGCGTTGAGCAAGGAGTTGAAACTCACGTTCGTCAAGGCGGAGCACCTCAAGCGTAATGCGACCCAAGCCGACGACCCGAAGGCGGTGTTTCAGGCGATGCGCCCGGTGTTCAGCGATTTGCTCGCCGAAATCCAACGCTCGCTGGGCTATTTCAGCAGCATCGACAAGGCTGCGAAGATTGGCAGTGTGATCGCCTTGGGTAACGCGATGAAACTGCCGGGACTGCAGCGTTATCTGTCGCAAAACCTCGAACAAGACGTGCTGCCGATCGAAGAGTTTAACAATCTTTCCGCAGGAAGCTCGGCCGGCCAGTCCCAGTTTAAGGACAACATTCTTAGCTTTGCCGTCGCTTACGGATTGTGCCTGCAAGGCCTCGATAAATCAGAAATCAAAACCAACCTGTTGCCCGAAGAGATTATTCGCTCGCGCTTGGTGCGGGCGAAAAAACCGTGGGCTGTCGCGGGGATCGCGGCCTTGATGATGGGGATGACTTTCAATTACGCAATGCATGTCTCGGCGTGGCAAGACACCGCGACGGATGATATGAAGCGGGCGGAAACGGCGCTAAAGGGCGTGCAGTCCAAATCGCAGGGTTTCAAAACAGCCAGTAGTGATATTCGCTCGTCCTTCGATCAAATCAAACAGACGGGCGAACGGCTGGTCAGCAACGTAGAAGGGCGGCTGTTGTGGCTGGAATTGCTGAAAGCAATCGAGGTGGCGATTCCTCGCGACCCACGCCCCTTCGAAGAGCGTGAAGAAACCGCTGAGGACATCAGCAAACGGCAAGAATTGCATATCGTCGCGATCGACCAACAGCAGTTTGAAGATCTGCAGAGCGAGTATTTGTCGACCGTCGAGTCGACGTATAACCAACGGCGTGGCATGGCGGAAGCTGAAGGCGGCGAGGAGGCAGACGCGGGCGGAGACTTCGGTGCTGCGGATGACTCCGGCGGTTTGGATGCAGGGTCTGGAGGAGACGGCGGTGGCGGGGCCAGTGGCGCAGGCTGGGTGATCCAGCTCACCGGTTATCACTATCACAACAAAGACAAGAGCAACCAAACGAGCCGCTTCGTCAACAATACGCTCATAAAGAATCTCGAAGAGGGGTTCGTCGAGTTGCCGGATGGTCCCAACGGCACGAATGTGAAGGTCTCATTCGCCGACTTGGGGATTAGTCATCCGTGGGTGGTCGAAGACAAGCAGATTGAGAAAGAGGTCATTGACCTTGATGCTCCGCAGGGTGGCGCCGCGGTGGCGGGCAGGGGGGGCGCAAGTCCTTACGGTGGCGGCTACGGCGCGGAGATGGGCGGCTACCGTGGTCGTCCCACAGCGTCCACCACGGAAGAAGGCGAGGAAGAGGAGGAATCCAGTATCGTCGAACTGGACAAGTACGAATTCATCGTACAATTCGTCTGGGTCCCAACGCCCAAGAGTGCGCGAATTGAGAAGGCCGAGCTTCGCCGGCAACAACAACAGCAGCAACAACAAGAAGCCGCAGCGTTCTCGGAAACAGCCGCAGTTGATGAAGAGGGCGAGCTGTAGGTCCACAAAGATTATGTCCGCGATTGCGCGCGGCAAGGTTGACGTAAGAGCAGTTTGAATCACGCTCCAATCCACCACAGGAAACAATGCCATGGATCAAGTAAAAGCATTTCTTAGTGTCGTGTGGGCTCAGAGATTCTGGGTGCTCAGCGTTGTCGGAACGATCATCGCGGTGCTGTGCTGGAACATGGCGGCTAGCGATCTCTCGGCTGATTTCTCCAAGCGTCAAGGAGAAATCAACAAGGCGCACTCAGACGTTAAATCCATCAACGGAGAGCAATTTCACCCCAACGACGATGTGATTGCCGGCGATACCAAGCAAGCACAAGTGCAGCGAGATATGGTCAGAGAAGTTTGGCAAGAACTGTACGACGCCCAGCGCGCGGACGTACTGAAGTGGCCGGAGACTATTGGCAAGGAATTTGTGGACTACATGGAAAGCCGCAAATTCGGCGATGATATCTCCGAGGAGATGCGTGGCTTTTACCATAACTACATTGAGACTCGTTTCGATTCGCTGCTTGAGGTCGTGAAGGCCAGAAAAATGGTCAATAAACAGGCGGGTTCGCGTGCCGGCGGTTATGGCGGTCAGGCCGGACCTTCTGTTACAGCAGCAAGCACAGACGAGGACGAAGACTACCTGGTTGAGTGGGTGGATCAGGGTGAACTGCAGAGGAAGCTGAGCTTTCGCGAAAAGCCGAAGACGATACAGGTGTGGGTAACCCAGGAGGATCTATGGGTTTATGAGACTCTGCTGAAGGTTATCAGTGAAACCAACGTGGCTAAAGGGGCCCAGCGGCCCGACAACACAGCCGTCCGCGCGATTGTGCAACTACAGGTCGGTGCGATGGCGGCCAACCCGTCGACCGGCCAAGTCATCATCCCACAGCCGAGCGAGGACGAAGGCGGAGGGGGCGAATTCGGCGAATTTGGCGACTATGGTGGGTACGGCGGCTATGGTGGAGGTGAATACGGTGGCGACTATGGTGCCGGCGGCTATGGCGGAGGGGAATTTGGTGGCGACTACGGCGCCGGCGGATATGGAGCGGGTGGCGAGTACGGTGCCGGCGGCTACGGCGGAGGCGAATTTGGTGCCGGCGGCGGATACGGGATGGGAGGACGAGGCGGCGGCGGCGGAGAAGGCAGTCTGCTGATGCGACGTTATCTCGATGCGGAAGGAAAGCCGGACGAAGGCGGATCAGTCGAAAGTGTTGTCTCGACGGAGTTTCGACAGTTGCCCATTCGCATGCGATTGATGATGGACGAGAAGTTCATCCCAACGTTGCTCCTGAAGTGTGCCAACGCGACGCTGCCCATTGAAGTAAAGCAGGTGCGCATCAATCCATCGAAATCGGGGGCTGGCTTTGGAGGCAATCGATCATCGAGGTCGAGTATTCGCGGATTGAACCAAATGTCGCTAGATGATTTGACGGAAGTCATCATTCGCGGGGCCGTGTATATCTACAACGAACCCGACACCGATCGACTGACCATCCCAGGTGAAGACCTGGCCCAGCCAGGTGACGAAATCGCCCAAGTGACAAGCCCCTGACGCGTTGTTAAGTCGTATCACGGAATCCCTAAATCAACACTAAATCGGTCGCACAGCGCAATACCGGAGACCAAGACCATGAAATCGAATTTGAAGAGTGGAAACGCCATCGTTCGTTTGCTACTGGCACATGGGGAGAAACTTGGCATCCTGGCAATCATCACCTGCACCGGATTGATCATCTGGTCGGCGATTGGGCGCGAAAGATTGCAAGTGGAACCCGCCGAGTTGAAGCAGTTGGCCTCGAGCACCGAGACAAAACTGGCTGAGGTCACTTGGAATGCCTTACCTCCAGAGGAAGTGGTAAAAGCCCAGCCTTTGCCGCCTTCGGCGATGGTCAAGATTGATGGAGACGCGTTTCCACCGTTCCCACACGTGTTCAACCCGCCGGTTTCAGCTCCCGTGACTCCGCGAACCGACCCGGTGCTGCTTGCGCTTTCGGACTTGGAAGTGAATTCCGATTCGGGACTTTGGGCGTCGGCCGATCCCGACATGATCAAGCAGAAGATGCTCGACTTCAAAAAGGAAATGGAAGAGGAGCGCAAGAAGCGGGAGGAGGAGCTCAAACGTGCACAGAATGAGGGCGGTCGGCGCGGTGGGGCTGGAGGAGGTGGCTACGGAGGAGGCGGTTACGGAGAAGGTGGAGGATATGGTGGCGGCGGATATGGCGGCGACTATGGCGGCGGACTTCGTGGGGCGGACAACAATCGCCCGCGCGATGCGCCGATTGTGCAACCAGCGCGAGAGGGAGCACGGCTGCAAGGATTTGAGGAGATCGAGGCCAAGTCGTGGGTGACAATCCTAGCGAAGGTGCCAATCAAGGCCCAGAACGAACTGTATACCGACGCACTCGCGAGTTCCCGTGGCTACGACCCGAACGTCGATATGCCGCGTTATATCGGCTATCGAGTTGAGCGGGCCGAGATCACCAGCAGTGGCCAATCGGAATGGCAAGTGATCAAGGCTCACTCGAAATCGACCTTGGAAGATGAAATTTCGACTTACCCGGTCAACGTAGCGGACGTGGTTGATCCGGCGGTCAAGCACTCATTGCTCACGCATCCACTTCCACCGCTGATTCTGCAGGAGTGGGGCGAGCGTGTCAGCCATTCGTCGATGCCATTGGCCGCGGAGGTTCTCCGTCTGCAGATGGAAGAGATGAAAAACCCCCAGGACGATGAGGAGGAAGACGAGCCCACCGACAAGAAACCCGGCGAGGACGACCTGTTTGCTGACGTCGTGACCGCTCGCGAGCGAGCCGCAAGCGATGCACGTGGCCGAGGCGCGTACGGTGGTGGTTATGGTGGCGAATTCGGCGGCTATGGCGGCGAATATGGTGGCGGCGGCTACGGCGGCGAGTACGGTGGCGGCGGGTACGGCGGAGA
This sequence comes from Bythopirellula sp., assembly GCA_965228965.1. Classification (GTDB taxonomy): domain Bacteria; phylum Planctomycetota; class Planctomycetia; order Pirellulales; family Lacipirellulaceae; genus Bythopirellula. The sequence goes on along the minus strand of OZ245849.1, from coordinate 159,257 downwards.
GTACGGTGGCGGCGGTTACGGTGGCGAGTTTGGCGGCGGCTACGGTGGAGAGTACGGTGGCGGCGGTTATGGTGGCGAGTTTGGCGGCGGCTACGGCGGCGAGTACGGCGGGTATGGTGGCGGAGGAGAGTTTGGCGGCGGCTATGGTGGCCGTGGTGGCTTTGGAGGAATGGGTGGCAGCATCGGTATGGGAAGCGAAACTAAGTTGCCGCCGTTCGTGTGGGATCACGAAACGGAGTTCGTCTTGTTCCGCTACTTTGACAATACCGCCAAACCAGGCCATAGCTATCGATATCGCGTTCGCTTGGCGATGGCCGATGTCAATCACAAAGTGGAAGCTCATCAACTGGACGAAACTGTCAGGAAACGTAGAGAGGAAACCGGCAACAAGAATCACCGCTGGACAGATTGGAGCGAACCAAGTCCGATCGCCAGTGTGCCGATGCCCGCGCGGATCTATCTTGTCAGCACGCAGCCCGCGAAGGAAGGATCGTACACGGCTGAACCGGAAGCCGAGATTCTGGTCAAGGCGCTCAACAGCAGATTCGCGGCTGAAATCGCTCGTACTGAAGAGTTCGGACGCGGCTACGTGATTAACGTGCAGGACAAAGCGAAAGTGATCTGGGCGAGCAAGTTGAACGAAACCGAGTTTCCAGAGTTCAAATTGTTCACCGGGATCACCGTGCTCGACTTTGACGGTGGCAAGAAAATGTCGAGGGACATGAACTCGGTTTCGAGGTCGCTCATGATGGATGCCGCCGGACATTTGTTCGTGCAAGACGAGATGGACGATCTCGAAACGACTGAGGAGTACACCGAGATTCTGGAAGCCGATAAGAATAATCGCGCTCGTCGTGGCGGCGGGCCTGGCGGCGGCTACGGAGGCGAGTACGGTGGCGGATACGGAGGTGAGTATGGCGGTGGGGAGTACTGACGAACTTCCGATTCAGGCCGCCTGACGGATCTTACCGTCAGCGCTCACGTCTTCGAATTTCACCGAGACGCGCTTCGACACGCCAGACTCTTGCATCGTGACACCATAGAGCGTGTCGGCGCAGGCCATGGTGCGCTTGGAGTGGGTGATCACGATAAACTGCGTGGTGCTCATGAATTGCTTGAGCACCTCCACGAATCGATCGATGTTGGCTTCATCCAACGCGGCGTCCACCTCGTCGAGCACGCAAAACGGGCTGGGACGGCTGCGGAAGATAGCCAGCAACAACGCCACGCACGTCATCGTCCGCTCGCCACCGGAGAGCAGCGAGATGTTGCGCAGCTGCTTACCTGGCGGACGCGCGACGATATCGATGCCGCACTCTAGCACATCGGCCTTGCCCTCAGCTCCCTGCGCGCCATCGTCGACGAGGATATCTGCCTCGCCGCCGCCAAATAGACTGGCGTAGAGCTCTCGAAAGTGACCGCGGATGACCTCCAGCGAGTCCATAAAGATCTGGCGGCTTTCGTTGTTGATCTGCGTGACCAGCGACAGGAGCCTCGTCTTGGCGGCGCGTAGATCTTCGTATTGTTGCGAAAGCGTCGAGTGTCGTTCTTCGATTGCTTCCAGTTCGGAAAGGGCCTCAAGATTGACCGGCCCGATTCCTTGCAGACGGCTCTTTAGCTGCTCGATTTCCGCGTCGATAGTTCGGCGTTGCTCACTCTGACGGTCGGTAAGGTCGCGGTTGCTGTCATAGTCGGGGTGGAGGTCTTTATTCGAGGCGAGCACGGCCAGCTCCAGGTTGTACTCGTCTTTCATTCGAGAAATCAGGTCGCCACGCTGGTGTGCGAGTTGTTGTAAACTAAGCTCAACTTGCTGAAATTTGCTCTGTACGACGAGCAACTGTTCACGCAACGCGTCGAGTTGGCGTGTGATACCCGAACGTTGTTGCCGTCGCAGTTCATGAGATTCACTGAGCTTGGCGAGAGCAGCGGTGAGTTGGTCCTTCTCGCGGTAGAGTTCCGCCAACTCGCTGCTGAGTGCCAACACCGATTGCTCGAGCCGGGAGCAGTGCCGACGAGACTCGGACTCTCGGTCTCGAGTTTCTTCAAGGGCGCGGTCATGTTCTTCGTGATCGTGCAATAGCTGCTTGGTTTGCCGACGGAGCCCGTCGCGACGTTGCTCGCAGCGGGCCAGGTTCACGCGCAAGTCAGTCACTTCCTTCTGCAGACCGTCGACCTGGGTTTCCAGCTGCTTGCCCTGGTCGGCGCGTATCTCGGTCTGCTCTGCCAGCTCAGTCTGCTCGGCGGTCAGCTGACGTAACTGCTGCTCGATTGCCGCGCTCTCATCGTCGGCTTGGGAGGCCTGCGACTCGGCGGCAGACAGTTCTTGGTTGGCGCTGGCGAGTTGCCGAGTGGCTTCATCGAAACGTTGACGCAGTGAGACGGACTTCAGTTTCGCGTCGCTCAATCGCTGCGAGAGATGCTTGTGTCGGTCTGCTAGTTGCTGCTGCTGGAGATCGGCGGTTTCGATCTCATGCTCAAACTGGGAGTGCTGCGTTTCCAGGACCGCGCTGCGCTGCTCCATATCGTCGGTTTCGTCCAGCAGTGCACGCAATTCGCTGCGACGCGACAGTAACCCCGACGTGGCTTGTCGAGGACCGACCGTCAACGTGCCGTCTGCCGCGACGACTTCGCCGACGACCGTGACGTAGCTGAGTCCACGTCCGACGCCGTTGGAAAGTCGCAGAGCGGTGTTAAGATTATCGACGAACCAATGCCGACCCAGCAAACGACGAGGGAGGTTGGCCAGATCCGCGATGGTTTCAACGAACGAATCCGCTCGTCCAACCACTCCCGGCTCGCCCGAGAGGTCGATGCGATCAACGGCACTGGCCGCGACAGGCACATCGAGCCGCAAGAAACTCGTGCGTCCAGCCCACTCATTTTCGGGCATTGCGATCATCTGCGGATCGACCTGATCTACGACCAGCGCGTTAGCGAAGTGGCCCAGCGCGGTTTCGACGAGCGTCGCCGTGTCGGCATCGACGTGCAACAAGTCAGCGACGATTCCGCGTACCTTGCCAAACGGACCATGTGGCTGTTCGCGCGCGAGACGTAGTACTTCCTTCGCACCGCCACTTAGTCCATCGAGCCGACGCTCAAGTTCTTCCAGCACGGTGGCCCTTGCTCGTGCTTCACTGAGCCGTTCCTGCAATTCGGCTTTTTCGCGGGCTAGTTGGGCGAGCTTCTCACGGGTAGCCCGCAACCTGTCCTCCACGATCGACAACTCCTGCTGCGATTGCTGATGCTCCTCTTGCACACTGCGGAGTTCGCTTTCGGCGGCTTCGACCTGCGAATTCAGCTGTGCCCGCACGCCGTCCGCGTGTTCGACTTGCTCACAGGCTCGTGAGATCAGTGCTTGGGCGGTCGTACGCTGCGACTGGAGATTGTATTGCTGGGCTTCGAACTGCGATGCGGCTTTGATTGCCGCGGCGTGCCGCTCTCTATTTTCCGTCAGTGCCGTACGGACATCCTGCAAAGCTCGTGTTGCGGCTTCTAGTTCCGTTTGCTTGTCTTGGGTGCTGCGGTGGTATTCATCGTAATGCTGCTGCGCGGTTTCAAGTTCGGCATTGGTTTCCGCGACGAGCTGCTCGGCATTGCCCGCGCGCGACGTCATCGTGAGCAACTGCTTCTGTAGTCGTGTCGCCTCCTGACGAAGTTCGTCGATTCGAGCGGTTTGGCTTCGCCGTGTTGATTCCGCCTTAGCAATCTGCTCGCGTACGTTAGCGGCGCGGCTGTTCGCCTCTTGCAGTTGATTCTGCATCGCTGAGTCGGCTTCCTCGGCCGCGGCGAGTTTCTGTTCGCAGGTTGAGACCTCTTTCTGCAAGTCGTCCCTTCCGACGGTTAGCTCCGCTGAACGTTGTTGTTGCTCACGCAGCGATGTCGTCATTTGGCGATAGTCGACCAGTGCTACTTGCGTACGCAGCAACTTCAGGCGATCCGACTCTTGTTTGAACTTGCGTGCCCTTCCCGCCTGCGAGCGTACACTACGCAGCCGCGAGTCGAGTTCCTCGACGATATCGGACAGGCGGAGAAGGTTCTGATCGACGCGTTCCAGACGTCGAATGGCTTCTTGCCGCTTAAGCTTGAAGCGACTGACACCAGCGGCCTCTTCGAAAATCAGGCGGCGATCCTTGGGCGATGACTGCAACAAGGCGTCCACTTTGCCTTGTTCGATGATGCTGTACGCCCCTGTCGAAACTCCGGTACCGGCGAATACCTCGCGGATGTCGCGGAGGCGGACTGGCTGCCGGTTGATCAGGTACTCGCCTTCTCCGCTGCGATAGACGCGACGAGTGATATGCACTTCGTCTGCATCGTACTCCAGCACGCCACCCGCGTTGTCAAAGGCCAGGGTTACCTCGGCCGCATTGGTTTGCGCTCGACCATGAGCGCCGCTAAAGATGACATCGGTCATCTCCTTACCGCGCAACGCTTTGGCGCTCTGCGAGCCGAGAACCCATTTGATCGCATCGACGACGTTCGATTTGCCCGACCCATTCGGCCCTACGACCGAGGTAATGCCCTCGGGGAACTCAAACCGCGTGCGGTCTGCGAAGCTCTTAAAGCCGTTGAGTTCCAGCGCTTTGAGCATGGTCGTGGAAGATGATGGGTGTGCGGAGAGCGAAACGGCGGTGAATGTGAACGTGCCTTGGTGTCATCGTCGTTCGCAGTAGCGAGTTTGCGATTAGTTACTGGCGACTTTCAACTCGTCTCGCAGGAATTCACGCCCTCCCTCAGGCAAAGCATTGACGCGGAAACGGCTTGATAGGGCGCCAGATTCTTTGGCTTGTTGTAGCATCTGCACCACATCGGGATAGGTGCCACCGAGTTCGACGACTGCTCGAATCACCGATTCGACGTTGTTCGCGACGGTACGCTGTTGCGTCGCACCACGGAATTGGCTGATTTTTATGTCGCCACCAGAGAGCCCGTTGACGAGAATATTCGGCCCCGCGTCGAGCACCAGCGGCAGCTTGAGTTGGTGCTGCGTGCCAAACATGACGATTTCGGGGCGGTGGCTGCTGGTGGCGTGAATCATTGGTGGGCCACTCACGTCGAGCACGTGGTAGGTGAACATCCCACGCATGTCCTCGCCGTGAGTAAAACTATCCTGAGGTGCCATCGACGTGATCGCTCGGAACGCTCCGTAGCGCGTCTCGGCACTCTTGACGCTCAGCAACGTCCGCAGATTGTCGTAAGCCGCGCCATCGTCCATCGCACTGAGCGCGGCCAAGGCGTTGACTCGGAATGCCGGTTCCTCGCGAATGATCTGGGTCAAGGTCTCCACGGCCTCGGTCTCATCCAGGTAGGCGAGTGCCTCGGCGGAGTAGAATCGGACTTCAGGATCGTCTGACTGCAGGCCTTCGTTTAGCACTTCTACGGCCGCTTCGCCGCCGATGGCCTCCAGACGCAGCGCTGCAGTCGCCGAAGTGACGGGTTCGAGTAGCTGCGTAGTCAGCAGTTGGATGCGTTCCAACTGTTGACTGGCGGTTTCGTCGACGGCGATGTTTCGTACCACACGCATGTAGCGACCGACGTTGTCCTTGTATCGCGGATGGAGCACGAGTTCGACGAATTCATCCGTCTTCGGCGTAGCGACGCCCTTTTTCTGACCCTCGATGAAGCTATGGAAGCGTTTGTTGATCGCTTTGCCGAGTTTCTGGCTGAGGCGTATCGATTGACGATCGTGATCGAGTATCAGGCCCAGATTGCGAGACTTGGTGACGACCCCGCCGCCCAAGACTCGTCCCTTGGTCGCGAGGGCAGCCTCGTCCGGTGAATCGGCTGTGGGGTCGACCAGGATGGAACCGTTGGCGACCGCCATCACATGACCCGTGCGAAGCTGATCGCCGAGCACTGCGGTCTCACTCATCCGTGTCTCTAACAAATGACCGCCGCGAAGGCTCGTTGTTTGACTACGCGAGCTAGTACGGACCTCGATGTCGAACCGATCGCCTGCTTGGATGCCCGGTCGCAAGTAGCCGCGAACCAATACCAAAGAAGTCTCAGGACGGGCAAGGATTTCGTTCGGGTTTTCTATATCGCGTCGCTTCATTTCGTCCATTAACGCTGCTCGTTGCGGCGACGGTGGTGGATCTTCGCCTGTACCCGCCAGTCCCGTGGCCATCGAGACGGCTTCGAGCTTGATGTAGCCCAGACCATAAGGATGTGCGACATGGCTGATCAACGTAGAAGTAGAACTCAACTGATCTTCGACCGACGACTCAGGGCTTTGTTGTCGGAACAGCGGTGTCGTGCAACCACTACCCAGTGAAAGCGCAACGCTAAAACAGGCTAGCCAACAGGGAATTGCAGTGGTCTTGGTCATGTGTCCCAACTCTCCGCAGAGAAAAGTCTGTGCAAGCGCCGAGGGCAAAGCGCGGTCCTGCCCGCAGTCCTCGCAAGAAAACGGTGCGGAAGAATAGGAATAGTAAGTGCGATGGTCAAGACAACCAGACGGTCCATCCGAAAGTGCCAGCAACCTACTCAGCGATCATCGACCGGAGCGGTTAGGGTGGATCGTACCCGCCGGGATTCCACGGGTGGCAGCGACCAATGCGACCGAGGCCGCGTAGAGTGCCCCGGACGACACCGTACTTTTGCACAGCTTGGATGAAATAGGCGCTACAGGACGGTTGAAACCGACAACTTGGTCCGAGCCAGGGGCTAATCAGCCACTGATAGCACTTTACCAGCCCGATTACTGCTAGCGCGGGCAAACCGAGCAACGCGTGCCAGAACCATCTCACAATCTGATCCTCGTCAGTTCGTCAGTCTTGATGCTGCACGATTTGCTAGTTTGCGTAGCGACTCCTGCAGACGTGCAACATTGGGTTGCGCGCCTCGTCGAGGCAGGACCACCACGTCAAGACCGCTGGGCAACTCGTGCTGCACCAGTCGAAACGCTTCGCGCAGGGCTCGCTTCCAGCGGTTTCTCGTGACGGCGTTGCCACATTTTTTTGATACTACCAGCCCCAGACGAGGCCGCTCTTGCTCGCAGCGGTCGAAGTAAGCGACGATCATGCCGTCGCTGAACGAGCACTTGCGACCAAACACACGGTCGAAGTCACTGGATCTCAGCAAGCGAACTGACTTGGGGAAATCGAATCGAGTCATGCGTTGCTACCGCGAGCGATCAGCCCACTGTGGTATCGTTGCCGCCGAGTGTCTCGCCATCGTTGAGGCGATCGTCAGAGATCGGCGACGGTGTGGAAGCGGTGGGCCTCGGCATGATCACGTCCTGCGGGACGGAAGGGCGGCGAACGTGATCGCCCCAGCGACGGACCCAATGTCCGCCCAGCATTGTTGCCACGATCATCAGCAAGCCCAGCAGTGCGATGCCTAGCAAGGCCATGTAAGCAATCTGTCGCACAGGTTCCGGCAAAGTGCCGGGTGCGGGCGTGTCCGTTTCGTTCAGCTCGCTAGCTGCAAGTACTAAGTCACTGAATTGAGCCAGCACGACGCCTACCATTTCAAGTCCGCCCGCGGATTGTCCGCATACTTGGCCGCAATCGTTTGCAGTTGTTCACGATCTTCGTCAGACAGGTCCTTTGGCAGCAGAATCTGCAACTCTGCAAACAGATCGCCCGCTTCGCCCTTGGCGGGCTTGACCCCTTGGCCCTTCAGCCGCAACTTCGCGCCACTCGATGCGCCTGGCGGCACAGTGATGGTAATCGTCCCATGCGGTGTCGGCACATCGACTTTCGCTCCTCCGATGGCTTCGGACAGCGTGATCGGTACACGTATGTCGAGCCGTTTTCCTTGGCGGCGAAAATGTGGATGGGGTGCCGCTTTCACTTTGATCAGCAGGTCACCATCGGGGCCACCATCGGGGCTCGGGTTGCCTTGACCGCGCAGACGGATTTTCTTGCCGTCTTCGATTCCCTGTGGCACTTTCACTTGGATCGTCTCAGTGCGACCGTTCGCGCGCTGAACAGCAATTTGTGCCTCGCCCCCCAGCACGGTCGTCGTGAACGGCACCGTCAGCTCGTAGTTGATGTTCGTGCCACCCTTGGGTGGAGTGGGTCGCGTAGCGCGTTTGCCGCGCCCGCCCAAATTTTTGAACAGATCGGCAAATCCACCCCCGCCTCCGCCGCCAAACAGATCATCAAGATTGATATCTACACTCGGTCCACCCCCGGCGTTCGCCCACGGATGCGGCCCTGGTCCGGGCCCGGGCCCAGGTCCGACCGATTCGTAGGCGCTGCCGTAGCGGTCGTACATCTCGCGTTTCTTGGGATCGTTGAGCACCTCGAAGGCGTTCTGGACTTCCTGGAATTTCTGCTTCGCCTTCGCGTCGTCAGGATTGAGATCCGGATGATATTTGCGCGCGAGTTGGCGATAGGCAGACTGGATCTCCTCGTCGGAGGCCTTCCGCCCAACTCCCAGAGTTTCGTAATAATCGTCTGCCATGCGTCGCGGTGAATCGGCTCGGAGGCTTGGTGGGTGGTCCCTGCTTGAACCCCTATTCTACAGCCGATCTTGGCAAAGTGTAGCGGCCCATAACGACCGCATTTGTTGGCGATTGGGGCGTCCGTGCGCTCCCATCGAGCGAGCTCGAATTGCTGGCATGATGCGCCAAACACGGGCGAATCGGCGTGTGCTACACTTGAAGGATCACGGCGATTCTTGCCGAAACCGTACAGTTCATCCAGCTCGGAAGCTCGACCGACATGTCTCGATTAGTTGCTCCACTACTGTTGCTAGTGCTGCTAGGTGCTACGCAGGCGGTACAGGCGGCGCGTTACGACGGTAAGTTGACGATTCGCGTACTCGACAAGGACTCCAATCAGCCGATCCCCGCCCGCATGGAACTGCGAAACCAGCGTGGCCGCCCGGTCCGCTTGCGGCCCAAGGGAGCAATCAGCGTTGACGGGTATCTCGTGTTTGACGGGGAAGTGACCTTGGAATTGCGAAAGGGAGCGTACGAATTCCTGGTCGAAGCGGGTCCGGAGTACCAAACGCGGTCGGGGCGCTTCACAATGGAGCGTCACGCGGAGGACAGCGCCGAGGTGACGCTGCTGCGTCGCGTCAATATGCAGAGCGAGGGCTGGTGGGCTGGAGACCTGGACGTGAGGCACCGCGTGCAGGACCTCCCACTGATGATGCGGGCCGCACGTGTGAACTTCGTACCGATCTTCGCCCGAGAAAACGTGCGGGGAAAGTGCAAGGAAGCGCGCCTACCGAAACAAATGCCGGAGCGACAGTTCGGCGCGACGATTTTTGGGCCCAACTACGCCCTGGATCATCGCCGCGGCGGGGGCCTGTTAGTGTTCGCGCAACCTGGAACGGACGCGTCGCCTGACCTCTGTAAGCTGAAGCCGGACGCACCATCTCTTTTAGTTTCACCAGACGCTGCGGAGCAAGAGCCGACAATCGTCGCGCTGACGCCCTTCGCCTGGGATCTGCCGATTTGGATCGCCAGCGGCAAACTTGATGCGATTCAGATTATCCACCGTCACGCGTTGGTCGACGATGCAGTGGACGACGAAGGCTGGGGATACAAACGCGATCGGGCCTTCTTTCCAGGCGCTGCAGGCAACGGTCGTTGGAGCGAGCAGATCTACCACCACGTACTAAACTGTGGCCTACGCATTCCGCCGGCTGCGGGGAGCGGGGCCGGATTCAATAAAAACCCGGTTGGCGTGAACCGCACTTACGCGCTGTGTGGTGAGCAGCTAACGAGTGACGCTTGGTTCAACGCGCTGCGCGCGGGAAAGGTGATGGTCTCTAACGGACCTTTGCTGCGGACGAGAGTGTCGGGGCATCCGCCGGGTCACCGCTTCGAACTTGACGACGGCGAGTCGCGTGAGTTCTTCATCGGGCTGGACTTGGCGTTCTACGAGCAAGCCCGTGTGGAGTATTTGGAAATCATCAAAGATGGCCGGGTCGAGCACGGCATCCGCCTCGACGAGTTCGCAGAGAAGGAAGGTCGGCTGCCCCCGCTCAACTTTGACGAAAGTGGCTGGTTCTTGGTTCGTGCGATGACCAACTCCGCGAAGAACTACCAATACGCGACCACCGGTCCCTACTACGTGGAGGCGAATGGTCACCCGCGCATTAGCCGTAGCAGCGTACAGTTTTTTATCGATTGGCTTGAAAAGTCCGCAAGAGAATTCTCCGATAAGCCGGAGGTGTTGGCCGCTATCCAACAGGCAGAGCCTTTCTGGCTCGATTTGCTCGAACGAGCCAATGCCGAGTGATAGAACCGCTAGTTGGCGCCCGTTGACTTAGACTTCTGATTCTTGCCTGAAGACTTGCCGTTGGGCAATTCCAGCTGTGGGACCGACGTGGTCGCTTCGCGCATCTGAGCGGCCTGGAGTAGGTCGTATTGCGAGCGATGTTCCGCTTCGCCGTTCCATGCTTTCACTCGTTCGTAGGTTGCATCGGGTTTTAGGACTCGTGCGCGAAGATTGTCGTTGAGGTAGATGGGGGCGATTTCCTTGCAGATCTTTTGAATGAGTTCTGGTGCCTCGATGGGGAACATCACCTCCACGCGACGTTCGAAGTTGCGCGGCATCCAGTCGGCGCTGGAGAGAAAGACTCGTGCTTTCTGACCCGCGCCAAAAATCATGATGCGGCTGTGCTCTAGGAAGCGATCGACGATGCTGCGGACTTGGATGTTCTCGGAAATCCCCGGCAACCCTGGTCGGAGGCAGCAGACGCCGCGGACGACCAACTCGATCGGTACACCTGCCTGGCTCGCCTCGTACAGCGCTTCGATCGTTTCCTGATCAACCAGTGAATTAAGCTTGGCGAAAATCCGGGCATTCTTGCCGGTGCGCGCGCGTTCGGTTTGCTCTCGAATCAATTCGATCGTCTTGCGCCGTAGGTTTTGCGGGGCGACGATCAGCTTGGTCCATTGATGCCCCTGCGAGTAACCCGTGAGGAAATTGAATAGCGCAGACGCATCTTCCGCGAAATCCTTGTTGGCGGTGAACAATCCCATGTCGGTGTAGAGCTTCGCAGTGTTAGGATTGTAATTGCCGGTTCCCAAATGTACGTAGCGGCGGACTTTCTTGCCTTCCTGCCGGACGACCATCGCCAGCTTGCAGTGGGTTTTCATGTCCATAAAACCGTAGACGACATGCACCCCGGCGTTTTCCATCTGGCGAGCCCAGACGATGTTGTTCGCCTCGTCGAAGCGTGCTTTCAACTCGACCAACGCCGTCACGTGTTTGCCGTTCTCAGCGGCATTGATCAGGGCGCGGACGATGGGGCTATCGCCGCTGGTGCGGTAGAGTGTTTGCTTGATCGCAAGGACGTCGTCGTCGCGGGCAGCGGTCTCGACGAACTGGACGACCGGATCGAAGGCGTCAAACGGATGATGGAGCAGAATGTCTCGCTCGGCGATTTCTTCGAAGAGGTCATCCTTGGGGCGGAGTCCCAGTGGTTGCCGGGGTGTGAACGGCTTGAAGACGAGTTGTTCTTTCTTGCAGGCTTGCGTGAGTTCCATCAGGCAGGTCATGTCGAGCAGGCCGTTGACGCGGTAGACCTCGCTGTATTTTTCACCATCGACGTCCAGCTTGGTGTGCAAGTTCTCTTCTTCGACGATCATCCCCAACAGACCGCGATGCATGCGAGCATCAACCTCGAGGCGGACCGCTTCAGAATGCTGACGCTTGCGCAGACGCTGCTCAATCACGTGCAGTAGGTCGTCGCCTTCTTGCTCCAGCAGATCCACGTCCATATCTCGCGTAACGCGGAAGGGCGCCTGGTGCGCGATTTCGTAGCCACCAAACAACTCTGGCAGCTTCGAGGCCAAAATGTCTTCCAACAGGATAAAGTTGTCCTCGCCCTGAGGACCAAGCGGTACCAGGCGGGGTAGCACCTGAGGAAGCTGAACCACAGCGAACAAGTCTGCCGGACCCAATCCTGTTGTGCGGTGTAGCAGCGCGACCAGATACAAACCGCGGTTATGAAATCGCGGGCTGGGATGGCTGGGGTCGATCGCCATGGGGGTCAGGATCGGAAACGCCCGTTGCCGAAAGAAATCATTGACGGCCTTCTTTTGCGATTTGTCTAAGTCTTGCTCCGTTAGCAACCGAATGTCTTCGGCCGCCAGTTCGGGCAGAATCGTTTCGTTGAAACAAGCGTACTGCTCGGCTACCAGTTGCCGCGTGCGCTGCGAGATCTTGAGTAGCTGCCTCATCGCACGAAGGCCGTCGGCGGGCACGTCTTGTGCTGCGACACCGCCAAAGACTTGCTCGCGCAAGCCGGCGACCCGCACCATAAAGAATTCGTCCAGGTTGGAGCTGAAGATCGACAGGAACTTGACGCGTTCCAGGAGCGGAGTGGAGCGGTCCTGCGCCTCTTCGAGGACCCGAGCGTTGAATTCCAACCAGCTCAGCTCGCGGTTGATGAAATGTTCGGGTTGGAAGGAGCTGGCGGTGACCATGACAAAGACGCTGATGCCTCGAGTGCTTTCAACCGAGAATCCAGGCCGAATTCGACCTGAATCAAGCATATATTATAGTCTAATTCGCTCGGGCCGGTTACTTACTTAACATTTGAGCAGCGACCTCACGACGAAAACAGTCCCCAACAGGTGGGTCAGACCTATCAAGACGGTTGTTCCGCTTGCCAACCCGGTCGCCGCTGGGCTTACGCAAAAGCGTCGAAAACACGCACTGCGGACCAGCACTCGCTAGCGCTGGAGAGAAACTGCTGGTGGCGCTCCGAAACCTGATAGCGGTCATGATCGGCTTCCGTGGCGAAAACCAGAACCAACGCCACGTCGAACTCCTGGTCGTTCACGGGTCGCTGGTACTCGATTGCGCGCGGACCTGCGCTGAAGTGAATCGTGCCAGGATGATCGGTGAGAAACTCATGACAGGCGGCAACCAGCTGTGCTTGAGTATCTGCCGTTTTCTCCTTCAGGGTGAAGTAGACACAGTGAACAAAAACCTTGCTTTCTGTCTCGCTCATTCGGGAAGTTCTCCTAACGCTAATCTTTGTCTTGGTGATCCGAGCTGGAGTCGTCGCGAGCCGCGTTGGCGCCCTGAGCGCCGCCGCTCTTCTTATCGCGCGAAACAGGCGGGCCGATGAGGGTTTCGATCTCGTCGAAGTCGAGGATCTCACGCTCCAGCAGACCCTGGGCAAGCGCATCGAGCTTGCCGCGGTTGGCGGTGAGGACTTGCTCAGCGCGGTCGGACGCGGAATGCAGGATCCTGGAGATCTCCTCGTCGATGACCTGCGCAGTATGCTCGCTGAATGCGCGATGCTCTTGGGCCATCTCTCGACCAAGGAACGGATGGTCCTCGTGCGTGTTGAAGGCAACCGGGCCCAGACGCTCGCTCATCCCCCAGCGAGTAACCATCTTTCGCGCCAGGGCAGTCACACTCTTGAGGTCGCTTTCCGCGCCCGCACTATACTCGCCGAAGAGCATTTTCTCTGCGGTGCGTCCGCCCAAGCCCATGACCAACTGTGCCAGCATATCGCGCTGCCCCATGTTGTGTCGGTCTTCTTCGGGAATGAGCTGGGTGACGCCCAACGCCCTGCCTCGCGGCACGATCGTCACCTTGTGAACCGCGTCGCAACCGGGGACCAGCCAGGCCAAAACCGCGTGCCCCGCTTCGTGATACGCGCAGATGTTGCGCTCGTCTTCGGTGAGAATGTCTTCTCGCTGAGCACCCATCAGGACTTTGTCGCGGGCGTGCTCGAAATCGTCCATCGAGACCATGTTTTTGTCGTGCCGTGTTGCCCATAGCGCCGCTTCGTTCACGAGATTGCGAATATCGGCACCGGTGAGCCCGACTGTCGCGCGGGCCAGCCGCGTAAAGTCAACGTCTTCGGCGACCGGTACCTTGCGACTGTGCAGCTGAAATAGCTCTTCGCGACCTTCAATCGTCGGGCGATCAACGGTAATGTGACGGTCGAAACGGCCCGGCCGCAGCAGCGCCGGATCAAGCACGTCGGGTCGGTTCGTCGCGGCCAATACGATCACGGTCGAGGTGGGGCTGAACCCGTCCATCTCCGAGAGAATCTGGTTGAGCGTCTGCTCGCGTTCGTCGTGGCCGCCACCCATGCCGGCACCACGCTGCCGTCCAACAGCGTCGATTTCGTCGATAAATAGAATCGCCGGCGAATTCTCTTGCGCCGTTTTGAACATATCACGCACGCGGCCTGCCCCGACGCCAACGAACAACTGAATGAACTCTGAGCCGTTAATCGAAAAAAACGGCACTCCGGCCTCGCCGGCAACGGCCCTCGCTAGCAGGGTCTTCCCCGTTCCCGGTGGGCCCATCAGCAGTACGCCCTTGGGTACTTGGGCGCCGAGCCGATGAAATTTCTCAGCGTCTTTCAGGAACAGGACGATTTCCTCCAAGTCCTTCTTCACGCCGCCCAGTCCAGCGACATCGTCGAACGTCACGCGTTTTTCGTCATCATCGTAGCGGCGCGCCGGGCTCTTGGTGACTCCGCCGAGCATGCCCCCGCCGATCATTTGATCGCGACTGCGGCGGAGCATGGTCCAGCCAAAGCCGATGATTAGGATCAGGCCAGCCAACGAGAACAGGAGAAACAGGCTTTCATAAGAGTTGGGATCTTCCGCCCGAATCTCCACACCCTTTGATTCGAGTTCCTTCAACCAGTCCTCGCCCGCTTGCAAAGGCAGCGTGCAACTAAACCGCTTGATTTGGTTGTCGGGGTCAAGACGCTCGGATTCCGTCGTGCTCTTGTCAGTCGGTTCGATTGCCTTTTTGAACTCACCTTGGATGATTCGACCCCGAATCACCACCTTCTCCACATTCTCGTTTGCGAGCTCCTCTTGAAACTTGCTGTAGGTAATCGTCTTGCCGCTATTCCATGCGTTTGCCAGGAGCAGAAAAGTTACTAGGCCAAGAATAACCAGAATGGACCATTGCAGTGGATTTCGCTGCTTTGGCGCTTCCTCTTCCGAGGATTTTGGTTCTTTTTCCTGGTCGGTCATGGAGGGCGACTCAGTGATTCAATGCGACGGAACATGCACAGAGTGCGAGACAAGCGGATCGACAATCAGACGCGTGAAGCCACGCAGATTGCAACGTCTCGGCCAACTCGAACACTAGGCATTGTAGACATGACACGCTGGGAATTCGAGCCGTGCAGCGTAAGAATGTCAGCGCCAGGCCAGCAATCTGAGGCTATTAGGCGCTGTCTGAGGTCGTCTGCCGAGTCGGTGTCCGGAGGCGATTGGCGCTGCCCGTGTATCTGCGAATCTATTCGTTGAACCGCACGACCTCGCCATCGCGTTTGCCGTCTTTGAATGCCAGTTCAGCGACCTTTTTCCCAGCCTCGTTATACTCGACCATCTTGCCATGGAACTTCCCGTCTTTGAACTGAACGGTTTGTCGCTTTTGGCCACTCTTATAGTATAAAGCGCGCTCGCCTTCCGGAATGCCATCAGAGTATGCAAGTTCGGACGCAGGGGTCTGTCCATCTGCGTGGTAGAGTACCCACTGTCCGTGTCGCAAACCCTTGCGATAGCTTTGACTCGCCGTCCGGATGCCTTCTTTGTTGAAGGTCTCCCACTGCCCGTCAGCTAACCCATCCTTGTATGCGATGGTCTTGCAGAGCTGACCATTGGGATACCAATACGTCCATTCGCCGTCAAAGACCCCCATTTTGTATGAGCCTTCAGCATATTTTTGGCCCCCGCGGTAGTATTCAATATACTTGCCGTCGTTGAGGACGCGGTTGTCGGAGAGCTTGACCACTTGACGCTCGTTGCGGATCGACTCGTCGTCGTAGTTGGCCTTAACGGTTTGACGCCGTCCGGCGCGTGGTGGCGGCTCGGGGATGGGCTCTTTGAGATAGATCGGCTCGTCCTTGGCCTGCTGCGAGTAGGCCTGGCCCGCGCTCCAGCTGAGCGAAAGCAGTAGGACCAACAACAGGGTGAGAAGTTCGGGGGACTTCTGTGACGGGAATTTCATCGACGCCTACTCCGCAATTGCCTTATCTGGGACCGCTGCCAATGGGGAAACTCTCAGTATGCCACAGCTGTGCCATTCAACCAACCGCTAGGCCACCAAGAGAATCGATATCGGCCAAAGAGTCTGCGGAAACTGAGCAATTCAGACGGATTCTGGCAGTTGTGACGCCTGCAGGGCGTTCAAGCTTTCCACCCGTCGGCCAGGCTGGCGTTCTTTTCCACGACCAGAATCCCGTCGCGGATTGCGCAGACCTCCGACACCTCGTCTTCGATGGTCCGGTCGTGGTTCACGATTTGCGCACCCAAGCCGATGCGGCAATTCTTGTCCACGATCGCTCCATGAATGTGGCTTCCGGCACCGATGCCCAAAGGAATGGCGTCGCTGCCGCCGTGCGATTGCAGCGAATCAGGAGTTTCGTAGTAATCAGCCCCCATCACAATCGAGTTGCGAACCGTCACATCGCGCCCGATTTTGCAGCGCAGCCCGATGATGCTGTTTTCGATCTGAGTCCCTGGTTCGATAATGCACCCGTCGGCGATCAGGCTGCGCTCAATGGTCGCGCCGTCGAACCGTGTGGACGGCAGGAATCTTGGTCGTGAGTAGATCGGCGACGTTTGACTTGCCAGGGAGAATGGTGCCGAGGACTGAGCCAATTCGAGATTGGACTTAAAGAAGGAGCCGATCGTACCAATGTCTTCCCAGTAGCCATCAAACAGGTGCGTCTGCACGCGATGGTCGTCGATCAGCGATGGAAACACCTCTCTGCCAAAGTCGTGATGCGCCGCGTTGTCCAAGGCACGTTCCAACATCTTACGGTTGAACAGATAGATGCCCATGCTCGCCAAGCAGGTTCTGCCATCGCTCTGAATGCCGTGTGCGTCGATCCACGCCGAGTCCATGCGGACCTTGTTCAGTTCCTCTTCGGTCTTTGGCTTTTCAATGAAGCCATTGACGCGACCCGTATCGTCTAGCTGCATGATGCCCAGGCCTGACGCCTCTTCATCATGAACTGGCTTGGCGGCAATCGTGACGTCTGCTCCTGCCTCCTGGTGAGTCTTCAGCATCTCTCGGAAATCCATCCGGTAGAGCTGATCGCCGGAGAGGATCACGATGTAGTCGGTATCCGGCTGGGTGAGATAGCGAAGATTCTTGCGCACAGCGTCCGCCGTGCCCTGGTACCAGTCTGTGCCCTCAGTCATCGTCTGCTGAGCCGCCAAGATTTCGACAAAGCCACCGCTGAAGTTGTCGAATCGGTACGTGCCGCGTATGTGTCGATGCAGGCTGACCGAAAGAAACTGCGTCAGCACGTAAATACGCTTGAGCTCGCTGTGGATACAATTAGACAGCGGAATGTCGATCAGCCGGTACTTTCCCGCCAATGGCACCGCCGGCTTCGATCGGTACTTCGTGAGCGGCATCAGCCGCGAACCCTGGCCACCGCCCAAAACAACCGCAACAGCATTACGCATTGAAGAGCCCCTGTGAAATCCCTCACACTGGGGCGCGGCGATCGCAGAGTGATGAGGTGATGGTGTCTCTGCGGCCTCCGCGCCTCCGCGTGAGGCCTGTCGTATTACTCATCCTTTGACCACAAAGTTTACCAAACGTCCCGGCACAACAATAGTTTTAATCACCTCTTTGCCAGCCAAAAGTTCGCTAACCTTGCCGTCGGCGCGAGCAATTTCCTCAATCTTTGCCTGATCGGCATCAGCAGGGACCATAATCTTGGTCTTCACTTTGCCTTTGATCTGCACAGGGATTTCGATTTCGTCTTCGATGAGCATCGCTTCGTCGTATTCTGGCCACGGCTCGTAAGCGAGTGTGTTCGTGTGGCCCAATATCTGCCACAACTCTTCGGCGATATGCGGGGCGAAGGGTGAGAGCAGCAGTGTGAACGCATCCATCGCCGTGCGCGGACGGGTATCCTGCTTGGTGAAGAAGTTGACAAACTCCATCATGCGGGCGATGGCTGTGTTGAACGAGAGCTTAGCGATGTCGTCGGTGACAGCTTTGATCGTCTTGTGCAAAACGCGATTCTGCTCGTCGGTCGGCAGGGCATCGGAAAGTGCAGAGGAGAGCTGCAACTCATCCTGTTGATCATCGACGATCATCCGCCAGGCGCGATTCAAGAATGCAAAGATGCCGTTCACACCGTCCATGCTCCAGGGCTTCATTTGCTCCAGCGGCCCCATGAACATTTCGTACAGCCGAAGCGAATCAGCACCGTATTCCGTTACGACATCATCAGGGTTAATGACGTTGTAGCGACTCTTGGACATCTTAAAAGCTTTGGAGTGAACACGGATTGCATGGTCATCCTTCAGGACGAACACGTCGCCCTGCTTTCGGATCTCGTCGTCGCCCAACCAAAACACAGCCCATTCTGTAATGTCTCCCTCTTCGGCTTCAACGAACCGACCCTTGCCTTTTCTGCTTTGGGTTTCGATTTCATCGTCGTCTTTTGCGGTTACTGTCCCTTTCTCCAGCGCATCTCGAAGTGACTCCGGCGCGTGCTGAAACGAAACCCATTCACCATTTTTTTGTATTGCCCTATGCTCTGGCTCGCCAAGAATCATGCCTTGGTTGACGAGCTTCTGGAATGGCTCGGCTGTGCTCACCACGCCACGATCGTAGAGCACCTTGTGCCAGAACCGGGAATACAAGAGATGAAGCACAGCGTGTTCAGCACCGCCAACGTACAAATCGATTGGCATCCACGCCTTTTCGATTTCGGGGTCGATGGCCGATTGATCGTTCGTGGGATCAAGGAATCGCAGGTAGTACCAGCACGAGCCGGCCCATTGCGGCATCGTGTTGGTCTCGCGCTTGTAGCGCACTCCGTCGATCACCGGGTAGAGCCACTCATCGGGGGCCTTGTCGAGCGGCGGCTCGGGCCGTCCGTGCGGCTTGAAGTCTTCCAAATGCGGCAAGTCGACAGGCAACTGGTCCTCTGGCACCGCGCGTACCACGCCGGTCTTGTTCCCATCAGCGTCAAGTTCATGCAAGATTGGAAACGGCTCACCCCAGAATCGTTGGCGGCTGAACAACCAATCGCGGAGTTTGTAATTGACGGCCTGCTTGCCGAGACCTTTTTCGGTGAGCCATGCGGTGATCTTGGTTTTGAATTCCGCGGTCGGAAGTCCATCGAACTCGCCAGAGTTGACGGCCGTACCGTGGTCGGAAAAGACTTGCTCGCCCGCAAGAATCTTCGCGCGGTCATCCGCAGAAACGGATTCGCCGGGATCGACGACTGCTTTGATTGGAATGTTGAACTGCTGGGCGAACTCAAAGTCGCGCTCGTCGTGCGCCGGCACGGCCATGATTGCACCCGTGCCGTAGCTAATGAGTACGTAGTCGGCGATCCAGATCGGGATCGGCTCACCGTTTACCGGGTTGATCGCGTAGCTACCGGTGAAGACGCCCGTTTTCTCCTTGGCAAGTTCGGTGCGATCGAGGTCGCTTTTGAGTGCGGCTTCATTAGCGTACTTGTCAACGGCTGTCTTGTTGTCGGGGGTCGTAAGCTTCTCGACGTATGGATGCTCGGGCGCGATCACCATGTAAGTCGCACCAAACAATGTGTCTGGGCGGGTCGTGTAAACGCGAAGTGTGTGTTCGTCGGGCTTGGCGGGGAAGCCGGTCGTGCCTTGCTCGGCGATCGGGGCGTCTTGCAATCGAAAATCGACCTCCGCCCCCGTACTCCGCCCGATCCAGTTGCGCTGCAAGGCCTTCACACCTTCGGACCAATCGAGGCCTTCGAGGTCTCTTTCCAAGCGGTCGGCATAGGCGGTGATGCGCATCATCCATTGGCGCAATGGGCGGCGCTCGACGGGGTGGCCACCGCGCTCGCTCTTGCCGTCGATCACTTCTTCGTTGGCCAGCACGGTCCCCAACGCCGGGCACCAATTGACGGGGGCCTCGCTTTGGTAGGCGAGGCGGTGTTCGTCTTGATAAGCGCTGACGGCCGCGTCACCCTGCGCACGAACTTCATCAGGGATTGGCAACTCGCTGATCGGACGCCCCTTTTGTTGCGCGGTATCAAACCACGTATCGTAGATCTGCAAAAAGATCCACTGTGTCCAGCGGAAGTACGCGACGTCGGTCGTGGCCACTTCGCGCGCCCAGTCGTAGCTGAACCCGAGCATCTTGAGCTGACGGCGAAACGTGTCGATGTTCTTCTCCGTCTGCACGCGTGGGTGCTCACCGGTTTTGATCGCGTGTTCCTCGGCGGGCAAGCCAAACGAATCAAACCCCATCGGGTGCATGACCGTCTTACCTTGCATCCGCGCCGCGCGACTGACAATGTCGGTCGCCGTGTATCCCTCTGGGTGCCCGACGTGCAAGCCATCGCCGCTAGGGTAGGGGAACATGTCCAGAGCGTAGACTTTTTCGCCCTTTGGCATGCGCGGAGTGGCGAAGGTTTGATGCTCGTCCCAGTAGGCTTGCCATTTGGGCTCGATCGTGGCGGGGTTGTAGCGGGGCATGGGGTCTGTGTAACTAAGAAGCGGAGATAGCGGAATTAAAGGTCAAGCCAGAGATTTTAGCCGCTTGCACGCCACGCAGAAACCGCAGCTATCCACGCTTCCCGCATATTCAATAGCGTCACGTCGCGAGAGGAATCGGAAGAAACCGCGGACCAAAGAACAACCGAGTGAGCGGTCAGAGTTCTCTTGGCACTATTTCTTCTTCTTCAGATTCGTCCCCGCCAAGCGGGATACTCATCGCGACGAGCGCAGCGACAAGCCCACCAAAAAGCTTGAGCGTCCAGAAGGGAAACGTCCCCCAAGGTGGGCCTTCCTGAAAAATGATCACCTTCTTATTGCTCGCGCCGGGCATATTCCAATGAACAAGTTCCATTACATTCCCGGAAAGATCGCCCTTGCCGCCAACCACATAGCCATCTATCGACTCGGCGAAGCTTGGGGTCCTACGCAGTTTCGTCACAGACCGATATCGCTTCGTCATAATGACCACTAGCTGTTTAGGAGTTTCCAATCTCACCAGTTTTTCGGTTTCTGATTCTTCATCATCCGCCGACTCAGGGACCCGTTCCACCGGAAAGATCGGATAAAAGACCGTTAACATCCCATTCTCTCGTTTCTCTGAATAAACTGAAGAGTCGTAGTCTGCTACGTGAGGTCCGATTTGACAGTAGCCCTGATACGGCTCTTCATTCCAAAGCTCGCTATATTCGATTGCTTTCGGTTGGTTGGCATCGGAAAGGCCCGCAACGTCAGCAATGCCATAGTAAAAAGCAGCTGCCGCGGGCATGAGCAGTATGATGCGGAGTAGGGCTTTCATCGGCGGGACGTCGTGGAAAGAGATGTGGATAGTTTGTACGGCATGCAGTGTTGCTTAGCTACAGACTAGTTCGCGTGCCTGATTATGTAAACTACTGCGGGCGTTGACTTTGCCGCCTACGGGCAACTACGATAGCCAGTTTGTCAGCATCGGCTCAGCGCCTTCTTTCAAGCACGAAGATCATGGAAAAAACCAAAGTCGCCATCATTGGGTTGGGTACCGTCGGCGCGGGCGTGGCCCGCATACTGCTCGATCATGGCGACCGCACCGCCCGGCATGCGGGACGAATTCTATGGCTGGAAAAAGCCGTCGTTCGCGACCTGTCGCGGGCGCGTGATTGCGATTTGCCCGCGGGCGTGCTAACCGACCAATTGCAAGACGTCATCGACGACCCAGAGGTTCAGGTCGTGGCCCAACTGATCGGTGGGCTGGAACCCGCCAAGTCGATCATGCTGCAGCTGCTTGAAAGTGGCAAAGACGTCGTCACCGCGAACAAGGCGTTGCTGGCCGAGCATGGCCCTGAGATCTTCGACCGTGCCCGCGAGTTGGGACGCTGCGTGGCGTTTGAAGCGTCGGTTGCCGGTGGCATCCCGATCATCGCCAACGTGAGCCAGTGCCTATCGGCAAATCAAGTGACTTCGCTACATGGAATTCTCAACGGTACGAGCAACTACATCCTCAGCAGCATGCACGAGGAGGGCGGTGGCGATTATGCAACTGCGGTGGCTGATGCCCAGCGGCTCGGCTACGCCGAGGCCGACCCGACGATGGATGTTGATGGAACAGATGCGGCACAGAAGCTGGCCATTCTCGCACATTTGGCATTTGGCGCACGGCTCGACTGGCGCGATATTCCGCGCATTGGCATCGACCAGGTCGACCCACTCGATATCCAATACGCCAAGGAAATGGGCTACCGAATCAAGTTGTTGGCGGCCACGGACTTGCGAAATGGTCGACTCGACTGCGAAGTGACGCCGACGATGGTCCGCGCGGGGACGCCCTTGGCCGAAGTGGGTGGACCCTTTAACGCCGTGCTGATCAACGGCGACGCGGTCGGGCCGTTGTTCTTCCACGGACAAGGCGCGGGGCAAATGCCGACTGCCTCGGCGGTGGTGGCCGACATGATCGACATTGCCGTGGGGCGTACGCCGATCACCTTCAGGACCCTGGAACTGTGGTCGGGCGACAAAGGACGCGTCGATCAGGCCGACTTCGCCGAGTCGACCGGCCGCCGCTACGTGCGGCTGATGGTCGAAGACCACCCAGGAGTCTTGGCGAAGGTAACCAAGGCTTTTGGAGACGAAGAAATCTCAATCGCCTCGGTCTTGCAACACGAACGTTTGGAAGCCGACGAAGTCCTGCCACTAGTGATCATGACACACGCCGCGAGCGAGGCCGCAATCGACCGAGCGTGCGCGACCATCGAAGCCCTCGCGGCGTGCCGCGCGACGCCCGTGAAAATGTGGGTGAGAGATTAGCTCCGTAGCATTCGAAACACAAACGATGGGAGCAGCTATGGATGAGTTTATCGGCGAGTTGCTGTCTGACAACAATAAGCAAGAAGCCATTTCCTGGCTCAAAGCATCCAGTGAGGAGTGCGAGCATGTCCTGGGGGAAATGTCCAACGAAGAATCTCTGGGCATGATTCAAGAGTTGTATGCGTTAGGCCAAACGATAGCATGGGCCGTGGAAATCGATGAAGACGAAGACTTGGCGGGAACCGGAAAGCTAGTCTTGGAATTGCCCAGTGAACAGGAGGAACGTGTTAGCGTGTTTCGATGGGCAGATGAGTGGGCAAGCCGACTCGGATTCGACCCCGTGCCAGATACAGGGCAATCGCATCTGTTTGTCATGCTTGACTAACGCTGCCCATTTCATTTCCTCTCAGCTAGCTGCTTGAAGCCGCTTTATGAACTCCGCGTGCTCGGGCGTATTGGTCCCCAAATCGACAACTTCAAACAATTTTTTGAGGTCTGCGTCAAGCATCGCTTGGGAATCAAGCCACAGGCCGGGAAACACCTTGCTGCGAAGTCGGCCCTCTTCGCCTGGGGGCTGCGGCACGTAATGACCGTCGATTAGTTCAAACCAATCGATGGCCTGGTCTTCCGTGCGGACAACCAAATACTCACGCACACCGTTACGGCGGTAGGCATTGAGCTTGCCATGCATGTCGATACTAACACTGCTGGCGGCCACCTCGCACACTAAATCAGGCGCTCCTGACACATAGCCATCGTCGTCGATCCAGGCAGTGCCGCCCGTGTTTTTTGGCATCATCAGCATCGCATCGGGTTGCGGCTCGTTGTCTTCGTCGAGGCGACTCGTGCCGTTGTCGCTGATGATAAGGTTCGGAGTCTTGCTCACGTAGTAGCCGAGCCAACTGATGACGATTGCGTGAGGACCGGCATGCTGAGTATGTCGGACAGGCGATGGCATATAAACGATTCCTTCAATGAGTTGCGCCTTTTGGACCTCCGGCATGGCTTCGTAACGACGTTCGAATTCCGCGCGCGTAAGCCGATCGCCGTTTTGCAGTTTGGGAACGGTCTGGTCGCCAACGACTACCGGGGCGGTCGTCGTCTGGCTTGATCGTTCAGCGGTACTCATCAGGATTCTCCCGGTGGCCATCTGGTCGATAGGTTCGACTCCGCATATATTCTACCATTCCCATTCCCGATGCAAAATTCCAGCAAGTTCCGTATGAAATACGCAATCATCATCCCCGACGGTGCTGCCGATGAGCCGCAGGACGAGCTCGATGGCAAGACACCCATCGAAGCCGCCAGCACTCCGGCGATGGACGCGCTAGCGTCTGTCGGAGTCGTCGCACGCGCCTGTCATACGCCGAAGTCTCTTCCAGCCGGTTCAGAAGTCGGCAACATGAGCCTGTTGGGTTACGACCCGCTGGAGAACTTCACCGGCCGTGCGCCGATCGAAGCGGCCGCGCAAGGCATCGAACTCGCCGAGAGTGATTGGGCGATTCGCTGCAACTTGGTCACGGTGCAAGACCAGACCATGAAGGACTTCACGGCCGATCACATTTCGACCGAAGAGGCGACCGAGCTGCTTGCCACTGCGCAAGCCGAACTGGGCGGGAACGGTTTGGAGTTTGTGCCCGGTGTGAGCTATCGCAATCTGCTGATCTGGCGCGGAGCGGAGCGACCGGCACCGTTTACCATGGACATGCGCGCGACGCCGCCTCACGATCTCACTGACAAGTCCGTGCTCGACGACTTTCCGCGGGGACCGGGCAGCGATGTACTGAACGATCTGATGACCGAATCGGGCAAGCTGTTCGCTGATCATCCCGTCAACAAGAAGCGAGTTGCTGACGGCAAGCTGCCTGCGACCAACGTTTGGCTGTGGGGTATCGGTAAGGCACCCAAGCTCGCGCCGTTTTCCGAAGCATACGGACCGCAGGGGGCGATGATTACGGCGGTGGATTTGCTTCGCGGCTTGGCGTCGCTGGTGGGCTGGAAACGGATCGAAGTCCCCGGTGCCACCGGCTACACCGACACCGATTACGCGGCGAAAGGCCGCTACGCGATTGACGCGCTCGACGACGTCGACTTGATTTGCGTTCACGTAGAAGCCCCCGACGAAGCGTCGCATGAAGGCGATTGTGCCGCCAAGGTGAAGGCAATCGAAGAGATCGACACGCACGTCGTCGGCCCATTGGCCGAGGCGCTGAAGTCCCATGGAGATTATCGCGTGATGATCTCGCCCGATCATCCGACGTTCCTTAGCACCAAGACGCACACCCACGGCAACGTGCCAGTCATCATCGCAGGCACCGGCATCGACCCCGACGGCTTCGACAGCTACGGCGACACCAACGCGGCAAACTCCGACCTCGCATTCGACGCGGGTTGGCAAGCGATGCGGTATTTCGTCGGACAGAATTGAACCGCCATGGACGCCAAGAGCGCCAAGGCAAGGATTGATGAACGAGCCCAGTGCGAAAGTCGACCAATTGGCAAGTCAGGTGATTGGTGCGGCATTGGAGGTTCATCGAGTTTTGGGAGCAGGTTTCCTTGAGTCGGTCTACGAGCAGGCTCTGGCAATTGAGTTAGCTGAAAGGAACATCGCATTCGAGCGCCAAAAGCCAGTTGAACTGAAATACAAAGGGCAAATCGTAGGCGACGCGAGGTTGGACTTCCTCGTTGGCCAGTGTTTGGTCGTTGAACTGAAAGCCGTAGATGCCATACATCCTGTCCATCAGGCTCAAGTCATTAACTACCTCAAAGCCACCAACTTCCAACTAGGTTTACTGATCAATTTCAATGTGACTCAACTCAAGTCGGGAATTAAAAGAATCGTTCTCACATAAGTACCCGCCTTGGCGCTCATGGCGTCCTTGGCGGTTATTGCTCCCAGGAAGTCAACAATGTCATTACTCGTACAAAAATTTGGCGGCACCAGCGTGGCCGATGCGGAGAAGGTTCGCGCGGCCGCGCGACGAGCGCTGCGGGCGCAACAACAGGGCCATCAAGTCGTGATGGTCGTCAGCGCCATGGGCAAGAACACCGATGCGTTGGTCGACTTGGCGGGGCAGGTTTGCGATAACCCGCCTGCGCGCGAGATGGACGTGCTGTTGTCGACCGGCGAACAGGTCACGATGTCGGTCATGGCGATGGCCATTCATGACCTGGGCGGCAAGGCGGTGAGCCTCACCGGCGGTCAAATGGGCATTCGCACGGACTCGAGCCACACGAAAGCGCGCATCCAGTCGATCACGACGGATCGGATGCGTAAGTTGCTCGACGATGGCAACATCATCATCGCGGCCGGTTTTCAGGGCGTTGATGAGGATCTGAACATCACCACGTTAGGTCGCGGCGGCAGCGATACCTCGGCGGTGGCCCTGGCGGCCGTGCTGGGGGCTGAGATGTGCGAAATCTACACCGACGTCGATGGCGTGTTTACGACCGACCCCCGTCAGGTTGCCGATGCGCGGAAGATGGCGAACGTTTCACATGATGAGATGCTCGAACTCGCCAGCCTTGGTGCAGGCGTCATGCACAGCCGCTCCATCGAGTTCGGCAAGAAGTTCAACGTGCCGATTCATGTGCGTAACAGCGGCGTCTTTACCGACGAGCCCGGGACGATCATCGGACCGATCGCCGAATCCGAGAACCGCGCAGTGAGCGGTTGTGCGCTGACCAAAGAGGAAGCTCGGATAACGGTCTCCGGTGTGCCCGATAAGCCGGGCGTGACGCTGACGATCTTTGAAAAGCTTGCCGCCGAGAATGTGGCTGTCGACATGATTATGCAGACCGCCGGTCAGGACGGGCGGGCGGATATTTCGTTTACCGTGCTTGAAAGCGATTTGCAAAGATCGCTCACTGCCGTCGAGGTTGCTGCCACGGCCGTCGGTGCGGAGGGCGTGGCACACGCTGCCAACGCCTCCAAGGTGTCGGTCGTCGGTCTGGGAATGGCCATCCAATCGGGCGTGGCCGATCGCATGTTCCGGGCGCTGGCCGAAGCGGAGATCAACATCGAAGCAATCACCACCAGCGCGATCAAGGTTTCTTGCTTGGTCGCGCGCGAGCAGGGCTTGGCTGCGCTACGCGCTGTGCACGACGAGTTTGAGCTCGGCCAACCGCCGAACAATCGTGTGACTTTCGCCGATTCTCTGGCTGCCGCTCGCAAGGCGAAGGAAGCCGATGCCGTGGCGGTCGTCAGCCGGTTGCAGGCGATGGAGGATCTCACGATCCACGGAGTGGCGCTCGATGACTCGCAAGCGATTGTCACACTTACCGACGTGCCGGACAGTCCGGGCATCGCCGCCGACATTTTTGAGGCTGTAGCCGCCGAGGGAATCGTCGTCGACATGATCGTGCAGGGCATCGGTGCCGATGACAAAACGAATCTCAGTTTCACCGTGCCTCAAACGGCCGTTAGCGAAGCTGCTGAAGCAGTCGGAACGGTCGTCGAATCGCTCGGCGGCAAAGTCGCGAGCAATCCAAGTATCGCCATCCTGTCGGTCACGGGCGTGGGCATCCGCAGCCATACGGGCGTGGGCCTACGCATGTTCCGCGCACTCTCACAAGCGAGTATCAACGTCGAACTGGTGAGCACCAGCGAAGTGAAGGTCAACGTCGTCGTGCTTGACGGCAAGGGCCAGGCAGGACTGCAGGCGCTCCAACAGGCGTTTACCGACGTCGTCGAGTAGGGGGTTGTGGATTTCGGAATCCGAATTCCCAAATCCACATTCATCAAGTCCCGTCGCGCATCACGTCGTTGAGCACATCTTCGCTGACGTAGATCGGCAGCGTTGGATCGCAGCTCACCGCTACGGCAATGGCATCGCTCGGTCGGGCGTCGATTTCGATTAATTCGCCCTCACTACGGACACGCAGCACAGCATAGTAGGTGTGTTCCTTCAGTTCCGTGATCATCACGTCCTGAAAGTCACCGCCCATCGCTTCGACGGCCCCGACCAGCAAGTCGTGCGTGAGCGGACGCGGAGTCTCGATATCCTTCACGCGGCGGTCGATGCTGGTTGCCTCGAAAAAGCCGATCAAAATCGGGAACGTCCGTTCGCCGTCCACCTCGCGAAGGAAAATGACCTGTTCGCCGTGGGTTTCGCGAATGATGATCCGCGTCAGTTCCATTTGCACAGGCATAAGGATTTTCCTCGACGAAGGCGGCTGAATTACGAGATTATACGACGGCTGAGGAGAGGAAAGCTAGCCTTGGGCAATGACCAAGGAATGAATGCCTAATGACCGACAACTAGCGCAACAACATTGGTCATTGGGACTTGGTCATTGGTCATTCAGTTATCGGGGCCTACAGTTTCTTCAGCGCCGCTTCGACCGACGCTAGCTTTTCTTCGACCTCGGCCAGCTTTTCGCGCTCGGCTTGCACGACCTCGGCTGGGGCGCGGCTGACGAAGTTCTCGTTGCCGAGCTTTCCTTGAATTGATTTGGCGAACTTGGTCAGTTTTTCTTGTTCGCCTTCGAGCCGCTTCTTCTCCGCGTCAGCGTCGAAGAAGTCGCTGATGTCCAGGTGGACTTCCATTCCTTCCAGCGGCTTGCTGGCTACGCGCTCGGGCGGTGTGATGTCTGGTCCCATCGCAGTCACGGTGGCACGGGCCATCGACTCGAAGTAGGCAGCCATCGGTTCCAGCAACGCTTGCGTCGCGGCGTCACAGCGCACACTGAAGCTGACCGCTTCTTTCGGCGGGATGTTGTTCTCCGTGCGAAGATTGCGAACCGCCGAGATCACTGCTTGGAACTGGGCGAATTGCCGCTCGATGTCCGCGTCGATATGCGCTTCGTCGACCTCCGGCCAAGGAGCAATACAAACCGATTCAGCCGCACCCTCAGACGGAAGCGTCAGCGCCCGGATCGGAGCCACCGAATTCAGTAGCTGCCAAACTTCCTCGGTCAAAAACGGGATCATCGGATGCAGCAGCCGCATCAGCGAGTCGAGCGCGTGGGCGAGCACACGCTGGGCGACGCCCCGTTGTTCAGGCACGGCAAAGCGAGCCTTCGTGATCTCAACGTAAAAGTCGCACAGATCGTCCCAGGCGAAGCTGTAAAGCGCCCGCGCTGCGTCGGCATAGCGGAATTCAGCTAACGCTTCGGTTACCGCCTTCGTGACCGTGGCCAGGCGGCTGAGTAGCCAGCGGTCTTCTAGGAGCAGGGATCCGGGCGCTAACGGTTCCGGCTGGGGATCGTAGCCTTCCAGGTTCATTAGCGCGAACCGCGAGGCGTTCCACAGTTTGTTGCAGAAGTTGCGGCCCAACTCAAACCGTTCGCTGGTCACCGTGCCGCGGGGCAGGGCCAGGTCTTCCTCGGTTTGGGCCCACTGCGTGTGGAACTCCTGACCGCACTTGTCGCAGCCGACGCGTGGCAGCACGCGGTTCTTTTTGGTCTGTTTGAACACCGCGTTGCAGTGCGGACACACAAACTCCACGGGCATTCGCACGTCTTGTGTTTCGGTCGTTAGGTACGCCAGCCCGAATCGCAACGCGTCGGCGCCGAATTGATCAATCACATCGAGCGGATCGACGCCGTTGCCCTTCGACTTGGACATCGTCTCGCCGTAGCCGTCGAGAATCTTGGGATGGATGTACACCTGGTCAAACGGAATGTCGTCCATGTTGTACAACCCGGTCAGCACCATCCGCGCAACCCATAGCGTGATGATGTCCCGCGACGTGATGAGCGTGTTCGTCGGGTAGAACGTCTTGAGTTCTTCAGTTCCGTCGGGCCAGCCGAGCGTTGAGTGAGGCCAAAGTGCTGAGCTGAACCAGGTGTCGAGGACTTCTTCGTCTTGCCTAAAGCCAAGGTCCTCAAATGCTTTTAAGACTCCATCATTTTCGCCACGAATAGCAACCTGAATAATTGCAAACGGTTCTTCGCTGGTAGTCTTTAGGTTTTGACGTGCTGCTCTCTCTAACGGATGGTCAATCGCGAATTCGATTGGATGGTCGAGAGTTGTTTGTAGTTTCTTGACCTTGGCGATATAGTCATCGCGGGTGTCAGCATCATCACAGTTTTTGAGCCACACCGGAATTTGGTGGCCCCACCAGAGCTGCCTTCCAATCGGCCAGTCGCGTTTTTCTCCAAGCCAATCGAGATAACCCTTCATGTAGCGGTCGGGGGTAATCTTCACGCGGCCGTCAGACACGGCGTCCATCGCGCTTTGCGCAAGCTCGTCCATTTTGACGAACCATTGGTCGGCCAGGTACGGCTCGATCGGCGTCTTGCTGCGGTCGCTGTGGGCCAGATCGATTTCGCGAGCTTCGACATCGGTCTCGGGATCGTGGAAACCGCCGGCGGCCAAATCGTCGATCACCGCCTGACGGGCTTTCTTCACCGTCAGTCCACGATACTTTTCGGGCACGTTTTCGTTCAGTGTGCCGTCGGTGTTGAGAATGTTGATCGCACCGATCGCTTGATTGCGTTGCCAGACGTCGTAGTCATTCGCGTCGTGCGCCGGTGTGATCTTCACGCAGCCGGAACCCAGCTCGGGCTTCGCCCAGATGTCAGCAATCAACGGAATTTGGCGACCGGTGAGCGGCAGCTCAAGCATCACGCCGCGCTGGGCCATGTCACGGAGTTGAACGAGACGCGGCAGAACCGTCTCGCGTCGGTCTGCGAGCGCGTCGATCTGCGCTTGGATCGCGTCTTTTTCTTTGTCGGGCGCGGCGGCCAGCTTTTCCTTCAGTTCCACTTCGACCTTGTCGA
Source organism: Bythopirellula sp. (assembly GCA_965228965.1). Lineage (GTDB taxonomy): Bacteria > Planctomycetota > Planctomycetia > Pirellulales > Lacipirellulaceae > Bythopirellula. The sequence goes on along the minus strand of OZ245849.1, from coordinate 128,842 downwards.
GTTGCTTGGCGGGATCGGGATGCACCGCGACCGCAGTATCGCCGAGCATCGTCTCGGGACGCGTCGTGGCGATCGTGACCGCCTCGGGCTCACCCGGCTGCGAATCGATCACCGGATAAGAAAAGTGCCAAAAACTGCCTTTGACCTGCTCGTGAAACACTTCGTCGTCGCTAACGGCGGTCTGTAGGAAGGTGTCCCAGTTGACCAGCCGCTTGCCGCGATAAATGTTGCCGTCCTTAAACAGTTTGAAAAACGTTTCACGGACCGCGCGGGCACATTGGTCGTCGAGCGTGAACCGCGTACGCTGCCAATCGCAGCTCGCCCCCAGTTGCTTGAGCTGGCCCAGGATGCGTTTTTCGTATTGCTGCTTCCACTGCCAAATGCGATCAACCAGGCCCTCCCGTCCCAGGTCGTGACGCGTGAGATTTTGCTCCTCTCGCAGCCGCTTTTCCACGACCGCCTGGGTGGCGATGCCGGCGTGATCGGTGCCCGGCATCCACAACACGTTGAATCCCTGCATCCGCTTCATGCGGCAGAGAATGTCTTGCAGTGTATTGTTGAGCGCATGGCCTAGGTGCAATGCGCCAGTCACATTGGGCGGCGGAATGACGATCGAAAAGGGCGGTTTGTCCGATTTCGGATCGGCGTGGAAGTAACCCCCAGGATATCCAGGATGAGGGGCTTCCCAGAACGGATACCAGCGCTCTTGCGCGGCGGTATGGTCATACTGGGAGGGGAGTTCTTTAATATTCGAGATCGTGGCAGCGGTCATGTCTTTTTCGTTTACGTTATGAAACTCGAATTTGCATGTGGGGTGCCACTGCTGGCTTGTCCAGCAGTGGATGCCGGGTACCCACTTCACACTGCTGGACAAGCCAGCAGTGGCACCCAATTTAGGAATCGTTTTTACAGAGTTTGTACTCGATGCTGTCGACCAGCGCGTCCCAGCTGGCTTCGATGACGTTTTCGTGGACGCCCACGGTGCCCCAGGTGTCGTCGCCGTCGCGGCTTTCGATCACGACCCGCACGCTGGCGGCCGTCGCGGCGTCGGAATTGATCACACGCACTTTGTAGTCGACCAGGTGCATGTCGTTCAAGCTGGGGAAATGACCGTTGAGCGCCTTTCGCAATGCCGCGTCGAGCGCGTTGACCGGTCCGTCGCCTTCGGCCACTTCGTGTCGCAACTGATCCTCACCCGAATCGCTGTGGACCAGCAGCTTGACGGTCGCCTCGGTGGTCGGCTCGCCGCCGCGGCTGACAACGCTGGTATGATAATGGATCAATTCAAAATGCGGCTCGTAGCTACCTGCGGCGCGCTTGACCAGCAGATCGAACGAGGCCTCGGCGGCTTCGAACTGATAGCCTTGATTCTCCAGGTCGACAACCTGCTTGAGAATCGTGTTCATCAGCTGCTTGTCGTGCTCAAGGTTGTGTTTGGTTGCCAGCGCGATGATGTTGGATCGCCCCGACAGCTCGCTGACCAGGACGCGGCGCTCGTTGCCGACTGACACCGGGTCGATGTGCTCGTAGCTGGATGCCACCTTGGCGACCGCATGCACGTGCATGCCGCCCTTGTGAGCGAAGGCACTGGGCCCGACGAAGGGCTGACCGGTGCGGAAATGCATGTTGGCAATCTCATAGACGTAGCGCGACAGCTCGGTGAGATGCTCCACACCGCTGTGTTCGCCTGAGTCAGCAGCCAAGACCTCGTAGTCAGTCTTCTTAAGTGCCAGGTTTGCGATCACAGAAATCAGATCGGCATTGCCACAGCGTTCGCCCAGTCCGTTGATCGTCCCCTGCACGTGCACCGCGCCCGCGTCGATGGACGCCAACGAGTTGGCAACGGCCAGCTCACAATCATTGTGGGTGTGGATTCCCAGCGGTGCATCGATCTTGCCGCTGGCTTCCTTCGTGATCGCGGCGACTTCTTCGGGCAGGCTGCCGCCGTTGGTGTCGCACATGACGATCATTTTCGCGCCGGCCTGGGCGGCCGCTTGAATCGTCTTGGCGGCGTAGTCGGAATTCGCCTTCCAACCGTCGAAGAAGTGCTCCGCGTCGTAGATCACCTCGCGGCCATTGTCGACGAAGAAGGCGACCGTGTCGGCGATCATCGCCAGATTCTCGTCGAGCGACACGCCCAGCACTTCCTTCGCATGAAAGTCAGAGGTCTTGCCGACGATCGTAATCACCGGCGCTTGTGAATCCATCAAGGCCTTCATGCCGGGATCGTCGGCTGCGGCGATCCCCTTGCGGCGCGTCATGCCAAAGGCACAGGCCTTGGCGTTGGTGAGCGGTTTCTCGGCGAGCTTCTGGAAAAACTCCGCATCCTTCGGATTGGACAGCGGATAGCCACCTTCGACGTAGTCGAACCCCAACTCGTCCAGCCGCCGCGCGATCAGCAGCTTGTCCTCTAGCGAAAAGTTCACCCCTTCGCCCTGAGCGCCATCGCGCAAAGTCGTGTCGTAGGTTTCGATTCGAGTCATTGAGTTTCGTCACAGATTGGTGCGTCGCTTCGTAACGCTGGGTCGCTCATACAAGAAAAGCCCAGAAGCCGTCTGGCCTCAGGGCTTGAAGTGTTCATCGGTCGATCAACGGCCCCGAGGCAACTACGCCACGATAATCACAATACCAACGATCCCGACAGCTATGACGCTGACGAACGAAAGAGTTGGGTTGTCGGGCGCGGCGGGCATCGCAAGGCTCGGGGTCAATAGTGTTGATTTCGCAACTGGTAGGACCAAGTTTACCCGTCCCAGGTTCGACCGGCAACAGCCGCCGGAGGGCCGATTAATCGCATTTTGACGGGCAATATCGGCCGTTTCTTAGCGAACTAGCTGGTAACTTCGCCCGCCTGGGCGATCAGGCTCGGCAGGCCGCGGCCGTAAGCTAGGTTTGCCTATCGAGTCTGTAACGATTTTTCAGCGGATCAGCAGGGCGGCTTCAACTGATCCAAGGGGAGAAACGAGACGATGTCTGCTATCTTTTTGCTCGCGGGATTGATTCTGGCCGGACTGATCGTTGCCAGTGCTACGCAAGTGCGCTCGTATCAGCTACGCCTGGCTGCGCTAGGATTCGCAGTCGTCGTGTTGGCCATTTTCTTCACCTTCGCCTCCTTCCGGAATGTCGGCGAGAACTCCGTCGGATTGGTCAACAAGAAGTTCGGCTTTTCGCTGGCGCCCGGCAAGATTATTGCCACTGAAGGCGAGAAAGGTCCGCAGGCGGATATCTTACCGCCTGGCTGGCATCTCTGGTACTGGCCGTTCATCTATGACATCGAAATGCGCGATATCGAAGTGATCCCCGCCGGCAGCGTTGGCCTGCTCAACGCCTCCGACGGACGGCCACTCCCGCGTGACACGACCTACGCGCCGGAATGGCCCGAGGGCAAAGAACGCGATATGCAGGATGCGACGTACTTCCTCACCGAAGGCGGCGGCTACAAGGGGCCGCAAACCTCTGTGCTGAAGCCGGGTAGCTATCGCATTAATCCCAAACTGTTCACGATCAGTCAGGTTCCGGCGACGACGATCGAGAAGGCGTCCGTTGGCGTGGTGAAGTCGAATGTCGGTGAGCGACCCATTCCTGCCGAAGGCGACGCCGAGGGCCCGACGGGCCGCCTGAGCCGATTGGTTGCGAAAGGTGAACGCGGCATTTGGCGCGATCCGCTATTGCCTGGGCAGTACTACATGAACACCGAGGCGTACCAGATCACTGATATCTCAACCAAGAAGCGCGTCGTCCGCTACACCGATGCGACCGTCCGCGAGACGGGTCAACACGAGGAAAGTCAGATCATCGTGCGGACGTCCGACGGCTTTACGTTCCCAGTCGACGTGCGCGTGGAGTTCGAAATCGAGCCGCAAAACGCGCCACTCGTCGTCGCCACCGTCGGCGACGACCAAACCGGCTTGCTCAACGTGATGAACTCCGCGGTACGCGCGATCTTCCGTAACAACGCCGAAGGCGTTAAGGCACTTGATTATGTCAAACAACGGTCTCAACAAGAAAACCAGTCGACACAGATGCTGCAGGAGTCGATGAGCAAGCTCGGTGTTACCGTGACCAATGTCCGCATCGGCGACGTGGGTGACGAAGAAACGCTCGGTACCTTGCTGAAAACACAGAAAGACCGCGAGATCGCCGTGCAGGAGCAGGAAACCTTCCAAGAACAGCAACGTGCCGCTGAGCAAAAGAAGCAGCTCACCAAGACCGAGCAAGAAGCTGAAGAAGAAAAGCGACTCGCGACAGCATCCTACGAGGTGCAAATCGCTGAGCAAGAACGCGAGAAAGTCATCATCGCCGCCGGCGCTGACGCCGAAGCGGTGAAGATCAAAGCCGAAGCCCAGGCGAACGCCTACGAACTGATCGCCGAACAGATTGGCGGCGGCAACGCTGCTTTGGTCGAGCTACTGAGGATCGTGGGCGAGCAGCAGATCTCGATCACGCCCAAGGTGATGGTTGTGGGGCAGAACGGCACGGGCGGCCAAAGCGGTGAGACGACCGCACTGATAGGCACGATGCTCGACACGATGCTGCAGGAGGCGCCTCAGCAGAAGAAGTAGCCGACGCTACTTGATCGTCTGCGGGAAGTCCGGAAACATCGCTGATTTTTCCAACGGGCCAGCTGGAGAGAAGAACTCTAGCTGGCCTGCTTCGTTACACAGCCAGACTTCTTGCGCGCCTTGCTCGAAATAGAGCTCAATCTTCTCTTCCATCTCGGCTTGTGAGTTGGAAGGCGACGTGACCTCGACGCATAGCTCGGGCGCCTGCCCGAACGGTGTGGTTTCGCCTTGCGCGGCGACGAACTGGTTCGACATCCAAGCGACGTCGGGAACGCGAACGCCTTTGGCGGTTCCTACGGCACATTCGACAATCATTTCGCCAGACGTCTTCTGCTCGTTGAGAATGTCGTAGATACGACTCTGTTGGCGGGCATGGCGATTGGAAGCGGGAGTCATCACGATTGCTCCATGCTGATTGAGCTCGATCTTGTATGGCAGATCTTGCAAACAAGGATCGGCCAACACGTCCGACCAGTTCATGTCGGTTCACTCCAAAACGGGACAATCCAACCAAATCACGCAGTGCTATTCTCTTATTCTAGTGACGTGGTTGTGCGATCACAAGTAAACGGTGTCGGCGTCGCCGTTCACTCCACATACTCTTCTTCTTCGGACTCAGCTTCCTCCTCCCACTCTTCATCTTCTTCATCGTCCCATTCTTCATCGTCTTCGGCCGCTTCTTCTTCCTCGGCGTCGTCCCAGTCGTCGTCCGCTGCGGCGGACTCGGCTTCTTCTTCCTCGTCTTCCCACTCTTCGTCTTCTTCATCGTCCCATTCTTCATCATCTTCGGCCACTTCTTCATCCTCTTCTTCGTTCCAATCGTCGTCCGCTGAAGCGGACTCGCCGTCTTCATCTTCCTCTTCCCATTCTTCGTCTTCGGCGAGTTCGTCTTCCTCGTCCTCGTCCCATTCGTCCTCTTCCTCTTCGTCCCATTCGTCGTCCGCTGAAGCGGACTCGCCATCTTCGTCAGCCTCGGTCCAGTGTTCGCCAGCTGCAGCGGGCTCGTCGTCGTTGGCGTTGTCTTCTTGCTCTAGCTCCTCTTCATCTTCCCACGGGGCGGCCGCGGTGGGTGGTTCATCTTCCAGGTCGCTGGGCTCGTCAACGCCGGGAATGATTTTGTTGGCGCGCACGGGCTTGGGCTGCACGTTGGCAGCTGTGAGCGGAGCTTCAGGTTGGGGCTCTTCGTCGGGTTCGCCGTTCATCGCTTCCCAGTCGGCAATTGTGATCTGCACCTCACGGGCTTGCGAGCCGTTGTACTCGCCGACAATGCCGTCTTCGGCCATGAAGTCGATCAGTCGGGCCGCGCGACCGTAACCGATTCCCAGACAGCGCTGAAGCAACGAGACACTCCCCCGGCGCTCGCGCACCACGACGTCGACGGCAGCTTCGTAAAGCTCATCGCGGTTCTTGAGCGGGCCTGGAGCGGCCGCTTCCTCTTCCTCCTTGGTCTTGAGCTCGATCAATTCCTTGGCGAACTGCGGCGTTTCAGTGCCTACGAAATCGACCACGCGTGTGATCTCGTCGTCGGAGAGGAACGTTCCTTGACCGCGCAGAAGCTGGCTCGTGCCAGGCGAGAGGAACAGCATATCGCCGTTGCCGAGCAGCTTGTCGGCACCGTTCTCGTCGAGCACCACGCGGCTGTCGGTACGGCTGGCGACCTGGAACGCGATGCGTGCCGGCAAGTTCGATTTGATCAGACCGGTGATCACGTCGACGGTCGGTTTTTGCGTTGCGAGAATCAGGTGAATCCCAACGGCGCGGCTTTTTTGCGCGAGCCGAATGATATGCTGCTCGACATCTTTGCCGGCGGTCATCATCAGGTCGGCCATTTCGTCCGCAACGATCACCACAAACGGTAGCTGTTTGGGAATGGCCTCCCACTCGACTTCGCTCTTCGGTTGCACACGTTCGCGTAGTTCTTCCTCGCTGAGCTGATTGTAGACCGACATGTGGCGTACCCCTGCGCGGGCGAGCAGTTGGTAGCGTTCCTCCATCTTGTCGACGGCCCAGCCGAGGATCGCTTCGGCCTTTTTCATGTCCGTCACAACCGGATGCATCAGGTGGGGCAGCTTTCGATAGCCACTCAGCTCGACCATTTTGGGGTCGATCATCAGCATGCGTACTTCGTCGGGGCCGCGACTCATCAGCATCGAGGCGATAATGGTATTCAGGCAGACTGACTTACCGGTGCCGGTGCGTCCAGCGATCAATAAGTGTGGCATCGAGGTTAGGTCCACCACCAGCGGATTCCCCGAGACGTCCTTGCCCAGGTAGACGGGGATCTTCATACGCTTGGCGCGGCCATTGGTCTCCTCGATCACATCCCGCAATCTCACGAGTTGGCGATTCTTGTTGGGCACTTCGATGCCGACGGTGTTTTTGCCCGGGATCGGCGCGACGATTCGCACGCTCGGCACGCGCAAGGCGATCGCCAAGTCGTCGGCCAAATTGACGATCTTCGCCAGGCGCAGACCGGCTTCCAATTCGATTTCGTACTGCGCAATCACGGGACCGGTTTCGATTTCGACCACACGGACGTTGAAGCCGAAGTTCTTGAAGGTCTTTTCCAACACCCTCGCGTTGCGCCGAACTTCCTTCTCGTGATCCTCGTACGACACATCCTCCGACTCGAGCAACAAATCGAGCGGCGGTAATTCGTAATCGAAGTTGGCGTCTGGTTGCTGTTGCTCAGCCGCTTCAAGTTGATCGATGATCTCGTCGCGCTCGGTGCGCTTGCCAGGTTTAGCAATGCGCAACGCGGAAGCCAGCTTTTTCAGTCCTCCGCCGACAGTCGTCGATTCGGCTTCTTCTTCCTGTTTGCTGGCGGGCGTTACGACCTTCAGCTCAGACTCGTCGGGCTCGTCTTCTTCCTCTTCCCATTCATCATCCTCTGCAGCGGACTCGTCGTCGTCCTCGTCTTCTTCATACTCGCCTTCGTCCTCCTCCTCATACTCATCTTCCTCGTACTCCTCGTCCTCGTCGTCGTATTCATATTCGTCTTCTTCCTCTTCGTCTCCGAACTCGTCGTCGAGATCGGTCTTCGGGCGACTCTTGCGCCGTAGCGACGGGGTCGGGCCCATGTGGCCTAGCGACATCACACCACGGCCGGACAGCACCGCCGTGGCGGCAGCGAACTTGAGCATGAGGTAGTCGGTGCATAGCAGCATCCCCGCCAGCAGCACGGTGAAGGCGAGAATGTACGCGCCGGCATTGGCGAAGTGCGATTCAAGTACGGCGTGACCCATCGCCCCCAGGTAGCCTCCCGCACCGACAACGGGTCCAGGTGTTATGTTCGGCAACGCCATGGTCGCCAAGGTCGAGATCGCGAGTAGCGATGCCGCCCAACCGACGGCACGCAGCACAGGTTGATCGATGCTGCCTTTCCACAGCAGCACAAAGGCGAGTATCCCAAGCGAACCGACGACGTAATACGCGCCGACGCCGGCGCTTTCCAGCAGAAAGTGCGATACATACGCGCCAATCGGACCACAGGCGTTGTTAAACACCGTTGGCGCCGGATAGACGACGTTGCTCGGCGGATCCGCAGCGTCGTACGTCACGACGGCCATCCCTAACAGGATGGTCACGGCGAGCAAGATGAGCGCGAAGAGATCAAACCGTAAGTTGCGATTCTCGAACATGGATGTCCGTACGATCCGGAGTACTTTGCCCGCTGCCACCTTCGTAGTGGTTCGCGGACCGATCGTGGGGCCCATCCGTGCCCAAATCCAAATTCCCTAGTTGCCCATCCTGGGTATCGTTACGCATCGTGCGCGCGGCGAGTGCGCACACAGTCGTGTACTTAACATCGGCAGACAGAGAATCAAACTATCAGGTTCGTTCGGCGGCGCACTAGCCTTTGCCGAAGCCCGATGAAAGATAGGATTGGTCGCCACCAGCAGAAACGTCACAAGCGAGCAACTCGGCGGGCGGTTGTAACAGTCATTCCGACTGCGGGAAGTTACACATGGCACCGATTTGGCCGGGACGTTTCTCGTGCAACAACGCGACCAGCTGCGACTCATTATTGACTCCTGCGACCACTTCCGGAGCATCGATTGGCAGCTGATCGAGTTCGTTGATCGCCACCAGCCGACCGTTTTGAATTTCGCGGATATGCGTTTCGCTGAGTTGCAGTCGTTGCAGATGCCGCACGGCGTCCAGGGGTGGTTTGAGATTTCGCTCGATCGTTTCCTTGTCGATCTGCTCGACATCGAGCGCGTCGGCAAGTTTGAATTCGCCAATGGCCGATCGTGTAAGCGCCGACATGACTGCTTTGGTGCCGAGCGCCTCGGCGAGGTCGCGCCCGACGCTGCGGACATAGGTGCCGCTGCCGCAGTGCATGGAGAGCCTTAGCTCCGGGTAGGCGTAGTTGGTGATCTGCAGATCGTAGATCTCCACGGTTCGCGGCGCCAAATCGACCTGTTGGCCTTGTCTCGCAAGCTGATACGCCCGCTGACCTTTCACTTTCAGGGCGGAGAATGCGGGGGGGCGTTGTTGAATCGAACCCAGAAACTGCGGCAGTACGGCCTCGATTTCGCGAAGTGTTGGCTGCGGGGCGTCCGTAAGCTCGGTCACCTCCGACTCGATGTCGTCGCTCGGGCTAGATCTTCCCAGCAGAAAGGTCGCCTCGTAGGTTTTCGGCTGCTGTTGCACGAATGAGATCAGCCGAGTCGCCGGTCCAACGCAAACCACTAGCACACCCGTTGCCAGCGGATCAAGCGTACCGGCGTGTCCCGCCTTGGCCGGCCGCACGAGGCGCTGCACACGGTTCACCACGTCACGCGATGTCCATTCCGACGGTTTATGGATATTGAGGATGCCAAACATTGGATGCAGCCAGTCTTCGATTATCGAGCGCGCTTGCCGATTTCCTTGCCTTCCAAGATACTAGTTCCAGTACTGAAGTTCACCCATGATGAAAGCTGACAAATTTGACGGACGAGCCTTCGCAAACTCTTGAAACAGCCCTCGCAGATTTCACGATTGATCTGCCAGCGGAGCAGGTCGAATTGCTCGATCGCTACCGCACCGTCTTGTGGCGCTGGAACGAACAACTTAACCTGACGCGTCACACGACCCTGGAAAAGTTCGTCGGACGCGATCTGGTCGATAGTTTGCAGCTGGCTGTGCAACTTGGCCACGGTGAGCGTGTGCTGGATATTGGCACCGGCGGTGGCGTGCCTGGACTGGTGCTGGCAATCTGCCGGCCTGATCTGCGGGTCAGCGTGTGCGACTCGACGCAGAAAAAAGCTCGCGTCGTGCAGGCAATCGTGGAGGAACTGCAACTGCCCGTGCGGGTTTATAGCTGCCGTGCGGAAGAGGTGCTCCAATTGCAGACGTTCGGCACACTCGTCGCGCGCGGGGTCGCCGCCTTGTCAAAAATCTTGTACTGGCTGAATCCTCATTGGGGGGCCTTTGACCGGCTGCTACTGGTGAAGGGTCAGCGTTGGGTGGAAGAGCGGGGGGAAGCCCGGCACCGCGGACTGCTGAAGGAGATTGAGCTGCGGCGTGTTGCCAGCTACGAGACACGGGGGAACGACGCTGCTAGTGTGATTCTGAGCCTCACACGCGCGAGCGGGCAGGAGAACGATGCAGATTCGTGAGGTCTAAGCCCCAAATGCCACGCTCGGCATGGGGCTCAGGGTATGGCAATGCCGCGGCCAATGCCTTAAAATGCTCGGTTCCGCAGCGGCCAATTCAAGCCGTTAGTACTGAGCATCCTTCTAACCAAGCATAGCGATTTCACTCGGAGAACAGATCATGGCCGACGAAACCAAAGAAGCAGCTGAAACACCGGAAGCTCCGGCTGGAGAACAACAACAGCAGCAGCAGCGTGTGCAAGTCGACGATTCCGGTGCAGCGTGCTCGTACGCAAACTTTTGCCGCGTTACCGGTACGCCCGAAGAGCTGATCGTCGACTTCGGTCTCAACTCGCAACCGTTCGGTGTCCCGACCGAGCCCGTGCAGATCACGCAGCGCATCGTCACCAACTACTACACCGCCAAGCGAATGCTGCACGCCTTGCACCTGTCAGTGCAACGGCATGAGCAAGCTTTTGGCGTACTCGAGACCGACGTTCAGAAGCGTGTCGTGCCCCAGCCGAAGGCGCAGGGCTAGATTCGAAATGACGAAATACCCAAGTACCCAATGACGATCAATAAGGCGACAAACAACAACTCACAGCCGTTCGTCATTGGGTATCTCGTCATTCGTCATTTCACCTACATGCCTTGGCTCAGCTGCCGGCTGCGCTCCATCGCGTCTTCAGCAAGCTGGATATAGGACATGTTGTTCGTGCCGGCGTAGGCCCGCTGGTAGGTGACGCTCATCGCGGTGAAGCTGAACGGGTCGTCCGGTTCCAGCTGACATACGCGCTCCGCATGTTTGACGGCCTGCTCATGCTGGCCCAGACGCTGCAACACGACGGCTAGCGCCGAATGCGCAAGCGCGTAGTCTTCATCGATTGCTATGACTTCTTGCAGCTTGCTGGCCGCCTCGTCGAGCTTGCCCTCGTTCTTGAGTGCATCCGCCTCGTCGTAGAGCTTTACTACCTCGTCGCTCATCGAATTGATATCTCCTACCTCATCGTGCGTTGGTTGGTCGGTTCGGGGCTCAGTTTCAGCCGAAGTTCGTGCCTTCGGTGAGTTGCTAGCAGCAGTATCGGTGAACTAGCCTAACCGCGGCCGGCGTCAGCCTCGCATTGCATTGGGCTCAGTATCCTCAGCGCAGTCTGCGAGTCATCAGTCTACGCTGCCTCCACCGACATTCCCAGGGGCCGCAGTCGGCGGTAACGCCAGTCAAACGCTGGGCTTGCCGCCTGTGCTTGCATATCTACGAAATGTAAAGCTCGGCAATCTGTGGTGGAAGGGCGCGATTCGCAGGGAATCCGCTCATACCGCAGAATCGCATTAACCGATACTACCGCTAGCGACTCATCCCGCCTGTCGAGTCGCCTCAGCATCCGCCGCGGGCGTGACGTTCCTCCCGCTGCTGGTGCCTACTGTCGCCGACCACCGGCCCCGAGAGGACCCACCTGTGAAGATACACCCATCCGCCATCGTCAGTCCCGCCGCCACGCTGGCAGAGGACGTGGAAATTGGCCCCTTCTGTGTCGTGGAGGCCGGAGTCGAGCTCGACGCGGGTTGCCGAGTCGTTTCCCATGCCACGATCTGTACCGGCACCCATATGGGGCCCAACACAACGGTACACGAAGGCGTGGTACTTGGCGGGCAGCCCCAGCACACCAATCCGCCCGAGCAACTCGGTGGTCTGCGAATTGGCGCAGACAACACGATTCGCGAGCACGTAACGGTGCACCGAGCGTTGCATGCCGGTGAATTCACCACCATCGGTGATAACTGTTTGCTAATGGTAGGTTCCCACGTGGCGCACGATTGTCGAGTGGGCAACAACGTGATTCTCACCAACGGAGCCATGCTGGGCGGACACGTCGAAGTTGGTGATCGCGCGTGCCTGGGTGGGAACTCCGCTGTCCATCAATTCTGTCGCATCGGACGGCTGGCGATGGTTGGAGGCTGCACCAAGGTCGTGCAGGACGTCCCGCCATTCGTGCTGACCGACGGGGCGACCGCCATGATCGTAGGCCTGAACAAGGTCGGACTGCGACGAGCGGAGTTTTCGCGCCGAGAGATCCTCGAACTCAAATCAGCCTATCGCGTAATCTATCGCGAAGGACTGACCTTCCGCGAGACCGTCCGCGCGCTGGAAACTCGCTTCCCCACCGGCGTGGCCGCTGAGTTTGCCGATTTCTTCCACGGCGGAAATCGTGGCTTCACGCAAGAACGCCGCAGCCCGCCACGTGTCGCGCTGCGAGTGCACCCAGCCGTCGACGAAGTCGACGAAGCTGCACCTACCCGCGAGCAACGGCGCAAGGCCAGCTAGCAGCCAAGACCCTACCCAAAACGTAGGACGGTCCCCCAGGGCCGTCCGATTTGGCGGTTCCTTTGCGCGGACGGCCCTGGGGATCGCCCTACACGATTGATTATGGGATAGGCGCTAAGCAGTATGTAGCTCCTCAGTGATCTCTTGCTAGCTCCGTGAGCTAACATACAGTCTCAGGGAAGTGGTGGTTCGATAATTGATCGTGACCACCCGCACCCCCACCGGAGACACTATGACGCGCACGCTGATTGCCGCTGTATTTCTTATTGCAATACTCGATTTCGCCGTAACGACCGCTCCGCCAGCTGGCGCGGAGGAACCTGCACGGTCAGCCAGTCCGGTCGTCGTCGAGTTGTTCACCTCGCAGGGTTGCAGCAGTTGTCCACCGGCCGACCAGTTGCTCGCGGGTCTGAACGAAATCGCCGCCAAGCATCAGTTGCCCATCTACTGTTTGTCGTTCCACGTCGACTACTGGAACTCGCTGGGCTGGCGAGATCCTTACAGTGCGAAGCAGTTCACTGAGCGGCAGCGCCATTATGCCGCGGCTTTTCAGTCGGGTCGCGTCTATACGCCACAGATGATCGTCAACGGCGAGACGGAGTTCGTCGGTTCGCGAGCGAAGCAGGCACGCGAAGTCATCGAATCCGCGCTCGACGCAACCACCACTGCTACTATCGATCTGAAGGCATCGTATGCGGCGGATGACGGCACCGCGACCGTCGACTTCCACGTGGCCGGCCGACCGCCAGGCAGCGTGCTCAGTGTCGCGCTGGTACAGCGAAATGCGCATAACGAGATTCCGCGTGGAGAAAACGCGGGACGTGAGTTGGCGCACGTGCAAGTCGTGCGGGCCTTCAAGGTGCTTCCGCTACAAGAGCCGTCTGGCACCGTCCGCCTGGGCATCCCCGCCGGACTGTCTGCGCAAGATGTGCGAGTGGTGGCCTACGTGCAAGATTCTCGCTCGATGGCAATGCTGGGCGCTAACAGCGTCGATTTCTGACTCCCACGACAAGATTATTGCTGCCAGGGAATTGGTGCCGCGGTGTCCGCTTGGCCGCACTTGCTCGCTCAACTTTGACTACAATTGAGTCAGGCACTCGGCCGACGTGCCTTTCGACTTCTCTTGGTTCAAGGTGCGAGGATTTGGCGAACACCGAGCAAAACGCGCAGCGCGCCACGGATTCCACAGAGGACTTCGATTGGATGCTCCGTTCGCGGCTGGAATTGCCTCCGCGCGCCGAGTGGCGTTTCCCGTCGATGGCGGCCATGCTGAACGAAGACGACGCCGACGTCGACCGTCGTCCACTGCTGATCGGTGCCGACCACAACGGACCGCTAGAGGTATCCTTGGCAGGCCTCCGCAGCGCCGCCGAAATGGCGAACGACTGGCGCAGTGAAGCGGGCTATTCGTCGGGAGATTCGCTGCTGTTGGTGCGATTGCCGCACAGTTCGGAAGTGCCGCTCGCGACAGCCGCGATAGCGCTGATGAGCGTTGGGCTACGCGTGGTTCTGCCGATGAGTTTCGACCGAGCCTCACTCGTACAAATGGCACGCGAAGCAGATTGTCGTGCACTGCTCAAGTGCGATGATCTCGTGGCGCACACTAACGACCAGCAGGTCCACCGGGCGAACGCTATGTTCGGCGCGGTGGCCGACGAAGTGGGTATTCCCACGTTCTCGCTGGATGCACAACTCAATTGGCACGTCGCCCCGAGTGCTGATGCCTCGCCATCGTCGCTCGCCGACGAAGACACGGCAGCCGCCGAGCGCGAAGTGCTTGTCCTCAGCACGTCCGGCAGCACCGGGCAGCCCAAGTTGGCCCGCTACACCGACCTGGCCTTGTTGCGGGTCGCCGAGGCCTGGAATGTCGCGGGCCTCATGGCTGAGTCCGTCACTGGGGGCCGATCGCTCTGCCCGGCCCTGTCGCACTCGATGGGTTTTCGCAACGTGCTGCACGCCATCTGGAACCGCCAGCCCACGCTGCTCGCCCAGACCGAACTGTTGGAAGAAAAACCGAAGAAATACGTGCGGCTGTTGCAGCGATGCACGCCCCAGCACATCACATGTGGCCCAGCCTACCTGGGCGACCTCGGTTTGCTCGCCTCCTCGATCGAACGCGTGCGCGCGGCGCTAAGTTCGCTGCAGACGATTGTTTCTAGTGGCGCAGCAGCGGTCGACGTTGAGCGCTTGTTGCCACCTGGAATTCGCGTTGCCAATGCCTTTGGCATGACCGAATTGCAACAGGTGCTCAACACGTTGCTCTGCGAGTCTCAATCCGCGCACGGAGCCTTAGGCCGCCCTCTGCCGGGGGTTGCTGTCGCGGTGCGATTCATCGACACTCAGCAACAAGTGGGGCGGTTGTTTGTGTCGGCGCCATTCGCCTCACGCGGATACTTGGGGCAGGCCGACTTTGGAGAGTGGTTCGAAACCGGCGACTTGGTTCGTGTGATTGGCGATGATCTGGTCTGGGTCGGTCGCGGAGAGGAAGATTTTCTTAGCACGGGGCAAGGCGTGAAAGTCTCGCTCGCTGAATTGAGTGGCAGCTATCAAAACTTGCAGCGTACCGCTGAAGCAGTAGTCTTCACGGCGTTGCCTGGTCGCGGCGGCATTGGTGCGCTCGCGTATGTGGGAAATCACGATCCAGACGACGCCGAAGTGCACCGCCAGATCTTGGACGCCATCGAAGCCGATCATCGTCAGATGGCTGATGCCAGTCGTGACTTCGCCTTGGAGTACATGACGGTATCAGCCGTCGGTTGCGTTGCTGGCAGGCCCCCGAAGCGCGGCCCGGGCAAAGTCGACCGGCAAGCGGCCATCGAGCGGGAGGCGGAATTGATCCATGCCATGGCCGACTTCAGCGCCGACCACCCGCAGACGTTCAATGTGGCTCCGTTCGGATCGGATAAGCCGGACTGGCGACGTTTCGCAACGGGATAGCCTGTGCGGGGACCTCGTCCGCGGGGACGTCGTCTGGGAAACCATTCGCAAGTCCGCTGACGTCGTACTCCGGCAGCGGTGCTTCGAGCGGCCTGTTCGTGCGATGAAGATCGCGGATCTTTCGCTCCGGTCGCGGTTCGGGGGCCGCTAGGCTCTTGCGCTCGCCACGACTTCTCCAAAACTGCGCGACGTGTCTCGCGAGCCGTATTGGTGGAACGCGAAACACTCCCCAGACCGCACCCATCGAATACATCGATAGGATCGACATACGCGGATAAGCGGCCACCGACATCTCTCGATAGTCGGGACGAAAGCGGCTCTTGAAATGGTAAATGCCCTGCACGTCAAACAGCCAGTTCATGGCGTTCCAAAAGATTTGACAGGCTCCTTGGAAACGGAGGTCGTCGTTCTTGATCGGCGGTCCACAACGCATGAACGGCACGCTGGACAGTGACGCGTAGCGGACACCTTCGTCTTTCAGTTGCCGCATGATCTGGAGGATGCTGAAGGGGATCACGCCCCTTGGTGCATCCGCGCGACGGCGGTAGATTTCCACCGCCCACAGGTCGCCACCGAGCGCCGGATTGCATACCAAGAAGGCAACGATGCGATCGCCCTCCAGCGTCACAAACAACCGTCGTCGTCGTAACGCCCAAGGGTCCCAGCGGCCTTCAAAGAATTGCAGTTCCCGCGCGTGCAGCGTCCCCGATAAGTGCTCACGATTCACCTCCTCCAACTGAGGCACGATCCACTCGCGATAGCGATTGGGATCGTCATCTGGCTTGATTTCCTCGACACGGAGCTGACGACGCACGCAGTAGTTCTCCTGCCGACGGAGCCACTGGTAGGGCTTGCCTTGCCAGTTGACGCGGTCGAGACGCACGATCAACTCTTCTGCGCACTTGTTGATCTTGAAATCAAACTCTTGGAAGAGCTGCTTTTCCAGTCGTCCAATGTTGAAGAAGTTGACCGTCAGGCCGTTGCCGTCGACAAATTCGAGGAACTTCCGGAGCAGCTCTTCGCGATGTTCAGGCGGAGCGAGCAGTCCACCCAAGACATTGAGCACCCGTCCCCAGCGGACAAAGCCAATCACCCCCCGACGCTGCGGCGACCAGAAGTACTGACGGTCGTCCTCGGTGGCAAGGTAAGAATCGTAGGTCTCGCCAAAGTCGTATGCGTATTGCTCCGCACGCGCCATCGCCTCCGGAGGCATCGAGATCTGACTCGCGAAGATCTCGCAACCGTTGGGCAACTCCCCGAATTCGCCGCGGTGTTGCGGGGTTCTCATAGAAGGCCTTTTTCAAGTCGCGGTCCCAACTCAAATGCTCCAAGCTTCAAGCAGCAAAAACTCGACGGACATCGATCCCAAAAGTAAAGAATCACCAAATGCGGTACATGTTAGTTTTATCACACATGGGTCGTTGAAGTAATGTGGGTGACATGCGTCGGATGGAGGCAATGGGGTGATCGCTGTGCGTAGGCGGCACAAAGATGTCGAAGTCCCGACTTGCTTTTGCGCATTCGCCGATCAAAGCGCATGCTGAGCATGTGCTTTGTGGCAGTACGCACATCTCCCGCAATGGAGGAGCGCGATGCGCACTAAGTCCTTACCACTGAGTCAGTTACCTACCGTGCGGGCAGCGCGCTAGAGGGTGGCACGAGCGCTCGCGCACGAAAAAAGCCCCGGGATTAATCCCGAGGCTTTGATGGTTGTCGGTCGGCGATGCGGCTAGGCGCTCAGCGCCGCTTGCGCGGCTGCCAATCTCGCGATCGGGACGCGGAACGGGCTGCACGAGACGTAGTCGAGGCCCACGGTGTGGCAGAAACGGATCGACTCGGGGTCGCCGCCGTGTTCGCCACAGATGCCGCACTTCAGCTTGCTCTTGGACGAGCGGCCCTTCTTGACGCCCATTTCGACCAGCTGGCCAACACCCGTCGAGTCGAGCGTCTGGAACGGGTCGCGCGGCAGGATCTCTTCGTTGAGATAATCCGGCAGGAAGGTGTTGATGTCGTCGCGGCTGTAGCCGAACGTCATCTGCGTGAGGTCGTTGGTACCAAAGCTGAAGAAGTCGGCGTGTTCGCCCACCTGGTCGGCGGTGAGCGCGGCACGTGGAATCTCGATCATCGTGCCAACTAGGATGTTGAGCTTGCCAGTGAACTTCTTGGCCGCCTTCACTTCCTCGATCACTGCTCGCACACGATCCCCCAGCAGCTTCAGCTCGTTGGCCGTGCCGACTAGCGGAATCATGATCTCGGCCTGCGCGTCGACCTTTTTCTGCTTGCAGGCGATCACGGCTTCGGTGATCGCGGTCGCTTGCATATCGAGGATCTCGGGATAGGTGACGGCCAATCGGCAGCCGCGATGTCCGAGCATCGGATTGGCTTCGTGCAACGCGAGTACGCGATTCTTGACCACCGAGCGCTTCACGCCCAGACGGCTGGCCATCTCGGCCTGGCTCTTGTCGTCGTGGGGCAGGAACTCATGCAGTGGCGGATCGAGCAACCGAATCGTCACTGGCAGGCCCTTCATTGCAGTGAAGATGCCGATGAAGTCCTTGCGCTGAACCGGCAGCAGCTTCTTCAGTGCCGCTTTGCGGTCCGTTTCGTTCTCGGCAAGGATCATTTCTCGCATTGCGAGAATGCGATCGCCTTCAAAGAACATGTGCTCGGTGCGGCACAGGCCGATGCCCTGGGCCCCGAACTTGCGGGCACGCTTGGCATCTTCGGGCGTGTCGGCGTTGGTGCGAACGGCCATCTTGCCGTGCTTGTCGGCCCACTTCATCACGGTACCGAAGTTACCTCCCAGTGTCGGCGTCTGGGTTTCGATTTCGCCGGCCATCACTTCACCCGTTGAGCCGTCGATCGAGATGACGTCCTTGTGCGTGAACGTTTTGCCGCCCACCTTGATCTTACGGCCCTTTTCGTCGATTTGGATCTCACCGGCTCCGGCCACGCAGCAACGGCCCCATCCGCGGGCAACCACGGCCGCATGACTGGTCATGCCGCCAGTGCTGGTCAGAATTCCGGCGGCCGAGTGCATGCCGTCGATGTCCTCGGGATTCGTTTCCTTGCGGACGAGGAGCACCTGCTCGCCTTCGTGGGTGCGATCGACTGCCTCCGCCGCAGTGAAGGCCAGCTTGCCAAACGCCGCGCCCGGCGATGCCGGTAGACCGACGGTCAGCAGATTGCCGTCCTTTTTGGCCTTGCCCTTGGCGGCGGGGCTGAAGCTGGGCAGCAGCAGTTGTGTGAGGTCGCCAGCGGGGATTCGCAAGACCCCTTCTTTCTCGGTGATCAACTTCTCCTTGACCATGTCGCAGGCGATTTTCACCGCGGCCGCGCCCGTACGCTTGCCATTGCGCGTTTGCAGCATGAAGAGCTGGCCTTTTTCGATCGTGAACTCGATGTCTTGCACGTCGCGATAGTGCTTTTCGAGCTTGTCCTTGATCTTGAGCAGCTGGTCGTAGACCTTCTTGTTCCACTTGGCCATCTGCGCGACCGGCTGCGGCGTGCGAATGCCCGCCACCACATCCTCGCCTTGGGCGTTGATGAGGAACTCACCATAGAACTTGTTGGTGCCGGTGGACGGGTCGCGCGTGAACGCCACGCCGGTGCCCGAGTCGTCGCCCATGTTGCCAAACACCATCGACTGCACGTTCACCGCGGTACCCAGCAGGCCGGTAATATTCTCGACCTGGCGATACCGGACGGCACGTGCTTGCATCCAGCTGGCGAACACCGCCTCGATCGCCAGCTCTAGTTGTTTGAGAGGATCTTGCGGGAATGGCTTGCCATAGTGCTTCTTGAACACTTTCTTGTACGAGTCACACAGCGCGATCATGCCTTCCAGCGGTACGTCGTTGTCGCTTTCGGCTCGGTACTTGGCCTTGATTTTGTCGAATGCGTGCTCGAAGTACTCATGATCGACTCCGCAGACCACGTCGCCGAACATGTTGATCAAGCGGCGATAAGAGTCGTAAGCGAATCGCTCATTGCCAGTGCCATTGGCCAGACCGATGACCGACTCGTCGTTGAGGCCCAGGTTCAGAATCGTGTTCATCATGCCGGGCATTGAGACGGCCGCCCCAGAGCGCACCGAGACCAGCAGCGGCATCTTGTTGTCACCAAACTTTTTGCCTAGCTCTTTCTCTAGCATCTTGACGTTCTTGTGCACTGCGTCCATCAAGCCGGCGGGAAGCTTCTTCTTGTTCTTGTAGTACAAGTCGCAAACTTCGGTGGTGATCGTGAAGCCGGGAGGTACGGGCAGGCCGATTTGGGTCATGCCGGCTAGGTTCATTCCCTTGCCACCCAGCAGTTGTTTTTGGCCGTCTTTGCCTTCGGTCTTCGTCTGGCCGAAGTAATAAACCATCTTCGGAGCTCGGGTAGCTTTCTTAGCCATCGTTGAAACGTTCCTCTTACTATTGTGTTATGGTGATGCGTCTTGTGGACCGGATTGATTGATTCGTCGAATCCGTGCTGGCCAGGCTTCGTGGAGAAAAGATCTGCCCATACGGGGCTCAGCGCGAGAAATCGAACCAATCAAGGTAGTTGTCCACCGGCGGATCGTCAAGGTGCTCACCGGCCACCAATTCGCTCCCGAGTCGCACGAAAGAGCCAAAATGCAGCAAAAAGGTCAAGCTTTCGCCTTCGGCGTCCTGTTCGAGTCGGGCTTGGGATTCGTCGGCCTTGGCTTCGCCTGGCTGGCGGGAATCTCGCTCGCCGAGCGGTTGCAGCCGACCCAGGCCGACGTAGAACGGGGACTGATGGCCACGCTGCCGATGTTCTTGATGCTCGTGTTGGTGAGCCTGAGCCAGTGGGCGCCGATCGTGGAAATCAGGCAGCAGGTCGAGTTGATGGTCAAGGAACTATTCGCCGACGGCAGTGTCCTGGACATCGCGATGGTGAGCATCGCGGCCGGAGTAGGCGAGGAAGTGCTGTTTCGCGGCGCGCTGCAGCCGTGGTTCGCCAGTTGGACGAACCCCTGGATCGCGTTGGCGGTCGTGAGTCTGTTGTTCGGCTTGGCCCACGCAATGTCGACCGGCTACTTTCTGATCGCCACCGCGATCGGCTTCTACTTTGGCTGGCTGGCAATGGATCACGACGACCTGATCGCCCCCATCGTCGCGCACACAGTCTACGACTTCGTGGCAATATTATTCTTCCGCTGGCGCGTCAGCTTGGATTAGAGGGCATTCAGGGAGAATGGCGGGTGCCACTGTCTGGCTTGCCCAGCAGTGCGAATCGCTTAGTAGCGTTCACTGCTGGGTAAAACCAGCAGTGGCACCCGACGGGACGAGGATCAAGTTTAGCGACGAAAAACACAAGAGACACAAGAAGCTACGATGTAAAACAGGAGGAAACAGAGATAACGGCGTGCGCACGGATCATCAACGAACGATTCTCTGTTTACTCTGTTTCCTCCTGTTCCTAGTCTTTATGCAATCTACGCTTTGTTTCTTTTGTGTTCTTGGTGGCTAAACCAATCTACCCAGGCCACTGCAACGTCCCGCCGGCTGCCTGATGTGCCAGTCGTGTTGGCTCTGGCAATCGATAGCCTCCACCGCAAGCAAGCACCAAGTCGATCGCCGTTGGGAGGTCGAGCTTGTGACCGACGGAAATGTACAGTGGCTTCACGTTATCGCGGGTGCGCAGAACGGCGCCGATTAGTTCGTCGTTCCCGTCTTCATCGTGGTCCCACAGGTCGGTGTACGATCCGGCCTGGTCGGCGGGCTCATCATGCGTGCCAATGAACCGCGTCTTCGCACAGCCAATCGACGGCGTGTCCAGTAACACTCCCAAGTGAGAAGCTAGTCCACAACGCCGCGGATGCGCTACGCCCTGCCCGTCCACCAGAATGAGATCAGGCTTCACCTGCAGTTCTTCGATCGCCGCCAAGATCGATGGACATTCGCGGAATGACAGGTACCCCGGCACGTAGGGAAACGGCACCTGCTGCTCGACGATCGCCAGATCGACGATCTCCAAGTCGTTGAAGCGCAAGACCGGCACTGCCGCGATCGCGCGCTCGCCGCGGATGCTGATGTCGACGCCCGCCACGTGGTCGACGCGACGCGGCTTGCCGCGCTGACGAACACGCGAACGAAGTCGATTCTGAATCTCACGCGCTTCGGCGGTCGTCACGTCCCAGCGGTGGGAAAGCGAGTTTTTCATTGCGGAGTGTCGACGAGCACAAGCGATCGAGCTGGGAACTATTGAGTTCCGCGATTGTACGCTGTCGCAGCCCCGGCAGAAAGCAACTTCCTCCGTGTCGTTTTCCGTCAATTTTAATGCAACCCAGCCGACTACGCGTGGGTCTATTCCCGACGGTGTCGATGGCGTAGTCCCCCGAGGCACACGCCAGCAATCGCCAGCAGGCCCAGGCCAGCGGGCTCTGGTATCATTCGCCCAATGCGGATGCGATCAATTTCTACGAACAGTTCGAAGTCGGCTCCGCCGCCAGGTTCGGGCGTCGAGAAGGTGAAGTTGAGTGAGGAGACATTGCTGAAGTTGGCGCCGATTTCTACAAACGGAATCGCCAGAGTAAACGGCTGGTCGGAGATCGGCGTCGCGACCGATGCGTTGGCTCGGCCGATAAATGTCCGCGTCGTCAGCTGCGTGCCGTTGGTGCGCGTGCTGAGAAAATCAATCAAAATTGCGTCGTTCTGGCCACCTTCGCTGAGGTCGACGCTGTCCAAATCGTACCACGACTGAAAGCCGATACTTGCGCTGTCTCTCGGACTGGTTGTGGCCAGATCCGCGGTCAGCACGGAGTTGGTCGCCCCATCAATGTCGAGCGTGCCCGCAGGGTCGGTTGTGGAGCCCAAGATCCGAATCTGGCGGAATGCGTCAAGCTCTCCCACGTCCTGGGAATCGACGAAGTCGTTTGCCATCAGCGGGCTCTCCGTCGATGCGTCGACCAGGAATTCGTCGAGAATGATCTCGCCTGTTGCCGGTATTGCCGAGCAAAGGGTGACAAGTGTCGCTGCCAAGAAAGCTCGCATCAATCTGCCTCGCGTCCGTTGAAAGTAGTCCTGCTTAGGTCTTACAGATCAATACCGCAACGCGGCTGCAAAGCCCCTCACCGGTTGCACGAATTGTCATTGCGCGGGCGGCGCGTTGCGTGTCGCAAGGCAAGCAACGGGATTTTGGGGAGGTAACTTCCCAGCGTGGGCTAGGCAAGGTCTTGCTAGCCTGGTGGTTGGAAAAGGTTGGATTGGTGTTGGCGGGGTGGCTGGGGTCGTAGCGAAGCGTAGCCCCCAGTACGCTCACCTGGGGGCTCGCTATGCTACGACCCCAGCCACCCGTCGTAAGGGACGTTTGAAATCCACATGACAGACAGCAACCACGTAGTCACAGCGGCCGCAACGTCCTGTACAACGGATTTTACTAGTCGTTCCGATGAATCTGACGGGGTTTCGCGTACGCTCGGGACAGAAGGATGAATGAAAAGCACGAACACCGCTGTGACGAATGCGGAAGCGAGTACCGCGCTGAAACCTCGACGATGGACCAACTCTGTCCGGAGTGTGCCCATTGGCTGTATGGATACCCCAACTGCCGGCATGAGTTTTCGGATGGCCGGTGCCGCAAGTGCTTCTGGGACGGTTCCGTGTCCGAGTACCTCAAACAGATGAAAGACTAGGCTGCAAACGTGCAAGCTTAAGGCGCACCCACTTAGGCCAATGCCGCGTGGCGAGTGCGTAGCCCAGGATGGTGTGTTCCGTAAACGCGGCAAGCACCAAACGAGCTAGAGCTCAAGTGTCTTGCGCATCCTGTCGATCAATGGATCTTTGGACACGCCAAGCTGTCTCTTGACCTCGTGCCAGATGCTTGCTGACTTGACCGCGATGGAGTGTGTGACATCTCCGATGTCGTAACTCAGTTTCGTCGCCGATGCCGAGCCACCTTCGATTTGCTTAACTTCCACCACATCTGCAGCGTGAATGGAATAGCGGCAGCGGACGCCCTCGATGATCACACGCTGATTGCGATCGTCCAGGCCCAAATAGCCGACGTCCTCGGAAACCAACTTCAGCTTGTCAAAAGTACTTGCGTCTTCCACCTCAACGCATAGTGGCGCGAATCCTGCCGATAATCCGACGAGATCATCGTATCGAAGCGCAATCATGCGGCGTGCGAATCGTCGTTGAAAGATCGAACTAGAGATAAGGATCGTGATTCCACCGACGGCGCAAGCGAATCCCCCGACTGCCCGAGGTGTACTGTTTTCTTGATGCTTGCTCTGCAAACCTAGCATCCCGCCTGCCACAAGTAGCCCGATCCCTACGACGAACCGCAGCAGGACGAAACGCCCGAACCATTTGAAGGGATCAGAGGAGCCCAGGCTATTAGCAATGCAAACGGATCGGTCGAGTGGTAGATCAGAGCCGATCGTCGCGATCGCAGACGATGCCAGGATAGCTTCTCGGCGGAAATCGAAAGTGCCGTCGTTCAATTCGAGACCGTAGACTGGTTGGTTCCCGTGGGTAGTTGAACTGCCTTGCTACATACTTTAACACTAGTTGTCACTTGTTGGCGATAGCCTATCACCGCCACGAAGTCACCCTAGGCACCAGTGTCACGTCTATAGCGCTTGCGGCTTTGCTGCCCGGGTGGTCATTGGAGCCAACCTGGGCAACCTCAATGTGTGGCTTGGCGTGCAATTGGTGACCTGCGACCTGGCGAGTTATGCACTCCTGTGGGGTCTGGAACGTGCACGTTGCCATGTTCTCAAGGTCCGCACAGCTGGCCCTAAGGTTCCTCCGTGCCTACGGCTAGCGCTGTCGGCTCAAGTCTAACGGCCCAAAAAACGTTGCTGAAATTGGGCCAGGGGGTTAGGTAGAATTGAGGTTCAGGGGTTGTACTTGGTGCTTCGTACTTGGTTGGCGGTGAGTTTTGCTTGCGCTTATTGTCCGCCGGAAGCTATAAAAATCGTGGTGTGGCGAGTAGTTTTGCTCGACGAAAATGGTTTTCCGCCGCTGTGCAAAACTGGCGCTGTGCCGTGGCGGCTACGATTGCGTGCGGACCACGATAGAAGATAAAAGAATCTGAGGAGGTGAGGTAAAGAGCAACCGTGTGGTCGGCGCATAAAAAACGGCGGCTCGACTTGCTTTCGCTCGTCGAGCCGCCGGTCGCGTTTTTGACCAAACCCGGTTTCCCTGGTGTGAGCTGTTTCTGCCAGCTCTCAGCGGGCGGGGCTTGTTAGTGCCTGCTCCAAGCTAGTTGCAAGGGCAGCAGACACATACCGGAACCTGCTTGCAGTAGGTGCGAGGTACACACTTGGTGACCGTGTACGGCACTTGCCGTGGGACACACTTCCATACCTTCACAGTCTTCTGCGTGCAAACTGGCTTGCAGACGCTGTAGCAAACGGTCTTAGTCCGTTGCTCGGGCACCATGCGGCAAACCTTGTAGCAGCAAGTCTTGGTCTCGGGGACCATCTTGCAAACTTTGTAGCAGCAGGTCTTGGTGCGAGTCTCAGGAACCATGCGGCAAACTTTGTAGCAGCAAGTCTTGGTCTCTGGGACCATCTTGCAAACCTTGTAGCAGCAGGTCTTGGTGCGAGTCTCGGGAACCATGCGGCAAACTTTGTAGCAGCAAGTCTTGGTTTCGGGAACCATCTTGCAAACCTTGTAGCAGCAAGTCTTGGTCTCGGGAACCATCTTGCAAACCTTGTAGCAGCAGGTGCGAGTGCGTTGCTCACACTCCATGCGGCATACCTTGTAGTTGCAAGTCTTGGTTTCGGGAACCATCTTGCAGACCTTGTAGCAGACGGTACGGGTGCGTGGTTCGCACTCGTAACGGCAGCAGTTGATGGTCTTCTCGGTGCAAGTCGGGATGCGAACTCGCTTGCAGCAAGTGCGATCCGGAGCTTGGCAGGTCAGCGTGACGCAAGGACCTGGGCAGTAGACGCAACGGCACTTCGACGTGTCGTAGCTGTAAGTACCTGGCTCACGAACAGTCTTGGTGAACGTCTTGCCTGGAACCGTGTAGGTTTGGGTTTCCCAACGGTGACCGCGAACCTGGATCGTCTTGGTGTAAGGAACCTTCACGCGAACGTGATAGGTTTCTTCACGTTGGCGAGTTTCCCAAACCGGCTTGTTGACGGTGTAGGTGCGAGTCCGAGTTTCCCAGACGGGCTTTTGGACCGTGTAAGGAACTTCCTTGGTGCGAGTTTCCCAAACCGGCTTGCACACGGTGTAGGTTCGCTGACGGGTTTCCCAGACAGGCTTGCACACAGTGTAGGTGCGTTGCTTGGTTTCCCAAACAGGCTTGCACACGGTGTAGTTCACCTGACGTTGACGGGTTTCCCAGACAGGCTTGCACACGGTGTAAGTGCGTTGCTTGGTTTCCCAAACAGGCTTGCACACGGTGTAATTCACCTGGCGTTGACGGGTTTCCCAAACAGGCTTGCACACAGTGTAGGTGCGTTGCTTGGTTTCCCAGACAGGCTTGCACACGGTGTAGCACACTTCCTTCTGTCGTTGCTCACGCACGTACTTCGTGCAGTTAACTACTTTGTCCTCGCAGACGCGGTCGTATACCGTGCGACAGCGTTGTTCTTGGACTTTCACCCACTTCGTGCACTTGACCGTCTTCATGACGGTGCAGCACTGCCGTTGTGGGCAGCACGGCGTACAGCCGTTGTATCGTGCAGCTCCGCAATACCCCGCCCATGCCGCCGACGGCAGCATTACAATGGCGATGGCAGCGAGAGCCTGCAATGCAGTCTTTGCTCTCATTGTTTCGTCTCCTTCGTAGCTCACATAGGTAAAATGGAAGGTTTGGTCAAAATGGGAACTTTCCCATCCATGTAAGACTTCGACCCGTGCAAGCATTGCCCCTTAGCTAGATGTTGCGTTTTTTCTACACCCTCCAGATTCCTAGCTGGCCCTAATCGCTACGATTGGTGCGTCACAATTTGCCGGACCGGCGGGGTCGTCCGAAGTTCTGCAGGCTGTGACGATGCTGCGGAACTGGCGGATCGTCCGGCGTTGGCGCTCTTGGCGATCTTGTGGCAAAAAGCCAACATCAGCGGGAATGCCGCTGACAGAGGATTTTCGGCCGCGTGGCCAGCGACGAGGGCCCATGAATTGACGCAACTCATTGCTACGTCTGACGATCGAGCGATCAGCGAAGGCGACCTCAATCTTGCTGCTGGCCGCGGGCCGGTGCTAGAATGGAAATGCTCTTGTGGTGCCCGCAATCCTTATCCCTTGTCATTCTGCTCTATTTCGGTGAATGAGTAGCTCTAAGCCCAGTTCGTCGCGCCAGGATCCCAGCTCGGTGCCCGCTGCGGTGGTAAACCGCCTCAGCATGTACCTGCGCGAGTTGCAGCACCTGCTCGCTGACGGGCAGGAGACGACCAGCAGCAGCCAATTGGGGCGGAGGCTCGGCTTCACCGATGCGCAGGTTCGCAAGGATCTCGCGCATTTCGGCCATTTCGGGCATCCGGGAATCGGCTACCGGTGTGATGAACTGGTTGGGGCAATCCGTAGGATTCTGGGTACCGATCGCGAGTGGCGAGTGGCCCTAGTCGGCGTCGGTAATCTGGGCCGAGCACTGCTCGGTTATCGGGGTTTCCATCGTCAGGGATTTCGATTGGTGGCCGCCTTCGATACCGATCCCGCGATGATCGGGACTAAGATCGAGGACGTGCTGATTTACGACATCCTCCGGCTCGCTGAGATCGTGTCTGGTGAACAGGTCGAGTTGGGGCTGGTAGCGGTCCCAGCCAGTGACGCGCAAGACGTCGCGAATCAACTGGTCGCCGCTGGCGTGGGCGGGATCCTCAACTTCGCGCCGGTGACGCTCACGGTTCCAAGCACCGTCAGCAAGGTCGGTGTTGATCTGGCGCGTGAGCTGGAGCAGGTTACGTTTTCTGTAGCGAACCGGTTAAAGGTGGACGAGTCTTAGGGTTAGGACCACAGCACAGGTACTCGGTCCAGCCATCGACATAGCACTTTCGCTGGCGGAACAATTCACGTAAAGTACCTGAACACCCTGATACCCCGTAGTGTAATGGTAACACTAGGGATTTTGATTCCCTCATTCTAGGTTCGAGTCCTAGCGGGGTAGTTTTACGGCGAAACTGCCAGCCGGAAGCATAAGCGACCGGATCAATCGCCGAAAAGTCTCTGATCACGCCGATCCCGGCGCCTACGCTTCAGGCTGGATATGCCCTCCCCGATCGAATGTTCTAAGGTACGCTTCGCGATTGCTGCAGTCCGCGAAGCGGCTCTGTTAGCCCGCAAAGTGCAGCGCGAGATGGTCGTCGATGCATTGGCCAAAGGCGACAAGTCGCCGGTGACGGTTGCGGATTTCGCTTCGCAGGCACTCATCGGCAAGCGACTGCTGGAGAGTTTTCCCGATGTGGGTTTTGTGGGCGAGGAAAGCTCCGACGCACTACGCACTGAGGACGGTGCGCAGACGCTGGAGCAAATCACGCACTTCGTCCGCCAGGTCGAACCCGACGCGACGCCTGAGCAAATCTGCGAGTGGATCGACCGCGGAGCCGGCGATGCGACCGACGAGTTCTGGACGCTCGATCCCGTGGATGGAACGAAGGGATTTCTGCGGGGTGATCAATATGCGGTGGCGCTAGCCTTCATCCGCAACGGCAAAGTTCACGTTGGCGCATTGGGCTGCCCGGAGTTGGCCGATGCCTCGCAAGTTGACAAAGGTGGTGGGGGCTCACTACTGGTGGCGCGACGCGGCAACGGCAGTTGGGTCGGCTCGCTAACCGACGACGAATCCGATTGGCAGCGACTCAGCGTTTCTGAGCGAACGGTGGCCGAAGAAGCACGGCTACTGTGTTCGGTAGAAAAGGCCCACACCGACACAGGCGGCATTGGCGCATTGGTGAAGACGTTGGGCATCACCGCGGACCCGGTGCCGATGGACAGCCAGGCGAAATACGCAGTGCTCGCCGCCGGCGTGGGCGATGTGAACCTGCGACTGATCTCGCCGAAGCGGCCCGACTACCGCGAGATGATCTGGGACCAGGCAGCCGGTTCGATCGTCGTCGAGGAGGCTGGCGGTCGCGTCAGCGACTTGGACGGCAAGCCACTCGACTTCTCTCATGGTCGCACGCTCGCGACCAATCGTGGTGTGCTAGCGACCAATGCGCGGCTTCATGAGTCGATGCTGGCAGGGCTTCGAGAGATTGACGCGTGAAGATGCGCAACAATTCGCTTTGCGGTGAACTTGCCCACGGAAGATAGGTATTTATTACCAAATCCATGCCAATCGGGCTTGCGGCCCGTTTCGGCAATCCCTACCCTCCGCGAGGGGATAGGCAAGGTGAACGACTTCATCGGGCGTTCACCGTCGGATGGCGCTACTTTCATCTCTGGGGCTCAGCTATGCATCGTATCAAGCAGTCATTTGCCTCAAAATGTTGTGCACTGGTTCTGCTCCTATTGCTTTCCTTCAACGGCAGTTCGCTCGCCACCGCACAAGGGCTAGTTGGCGAGCGCTACTTTACCTTCGGCTATAAAGCAGCGCTCTTCGGGACGAACCCCTTCGACATCGATTGGACCCATCGCTATGTTTCGACAAGCAATCATCCGTTTCGGGAAAGCTGGGACCTTGGCACCAGCTTCGGGTTTGAATGGGCATCAGGTCAAATTCCAACCATGGGTGGGCCACTTCCGCTTGATTTTGACGGCGGCAGATTCGATATCTTTGTAACTAAGCATTTTCGTCCTCAGGCTCAACTTGATCCGTTCGCCCGACTAGGAGTTGGGTACGTCAGGGCAGAAATGGAAGCCGACTTGGGCGGTGGCGTCTTCCTGCGCGATGAGATCGATGATACGGGTATCTTCTGGTCCGCGGGATTTGAGTATCGTTTTTCTGAGGGTTCCGCGGTTCAAGCTCTGATTCGTAGTGGCGGCTCTCTGGAAGAATTCGATTTGGAGGAAGTGGCGTACGAGGATCTCTACCTCGAATCGATCCTGGCCCACTGGTGGAACGAGAATTGGCTCAGTGGCTTTACCATCGGGTCAAATTTTGACGGCGTCGAGATCGCACTCGGCGGCTTTCTCGGCTTCGGCTGGTAGTGTGCCAACCGTCACGTCGACGTGACAACCTCAACGGCGCACCGCTTTCTGATCACCTCAGCACCCGATTCTCGCGGCCGAAGTCCGTCAGAATCGCAGCAGAATCCCTGAATTTCAGGCATTTCTCATTTTTTTCGCCCACACGTGTGGGGTTGGGGGCCGGATTCCTGATTACCCCACCGAGCGAGCTAGTGAGGCAGCTGGCAATCGCTCCGAGGGACTTTCTGGGCAGCAAAGTCCTTCGCCCTCCACTCATTCACTTCGCATTAAGGGAACTCCGTCATGGGCTTGTTCAAGAAGAATCGCAAGGGCACTCGCAAGCAGAATCAGTTCAACGGCAAGCGTCGTGGATTCGAATCACTGGAAGACCGTCGGCTGATGGCGGTGCTCACGGGGTCGTCGACTTTCGATCCGCAGTTGATGGGTGACAACATCGAGCTAATGTCCGACGGCAACACCGTGGGCTATGGCTACGCAATCAACCACGGCGGGACGGTCAACGCAGCCATTGGCAGTGGCGGCTTGCGTCGCACGGCTGCCGACGAACCAGTTCGCAGTTTTTTTTCCACGACGGAGTTGGAAATCTCTAGCGTGTCCAAGACCGTGACCGCTACAGCAATTCTCAATTTGCTCCAATCCGGACCCGGCGGGCTCGACGCGCAGCTCAACACGCTGCTTGAGGACTACCTGCCCAGCGATTGGAACCCAGGTGCGAATGTCGAGAACGTGACGCTAAGGCATCTGTTGTCGCATCGCAGTGGTTTTCTGGAAGAGGGGAATTCGATCGGTGTCAACTTCGAAAGCTACAGCAACAACAACTTCGCGAACCTGCAAGCGTTAGTGGAAGCCGGCCTGCCCGCACCTCCGGTTGCGGCGGACGGTGTATACGACACGCCGCGCTGGGGCGAGAGCTACAACAACGCCAACTTCTCCTTATTGGCAAAAGTCGTCTTGCCGAAGTTGGTGTCCCCCTCGTTGGACCTGACCGACGGAATCATCTTTGGACGGGATGTCTACAGCGGACTGATCTACAAGGCCCAAGTCAAAGAAAACATCTTCGACCCCATGGGCATCACCGGCGCGGACATGAAGACCAACCAGACCAATCCAGGAATTGGCTACAACATTGGCGATGGCGGTGCCAACCCGGGTCGTGAGCAGTGGGATCTGACCGCCACCGGTGGCGCGTTCGGGTGGAAGCTCACAGCACGCGAGTTGGCGACCTTCCTCGACGCGATTGAGCACGACAACAGTATTCTCTTGCCAGCGACGCGGACGATGCGAGATCAGCAAGAGCTGGGCTGGTTTGAATCGAGTGATACGTTTGGCTCGTACTACTCGCACAATGGTTCCACGGGTTCCGGCTCGGGCAATTTCCGCTCGCGGATTGTCTCCTTCCCTGGTGACGTGCAGGCGTCCTACCTGATGAATTCGCAAGATACGAATCTTCCCGGCGGTAGAAGCGGCATGCTGAAGACTGCCTACCTCAACGCCTGGACCGACTTGGTCGTCGGCGGTACGTCTGGCGATGACGACTTCGTGTTGCGGCTGGACAACAGCGGACTGCAGCCGTCGGTTGAAGTTGTACTCAACGGCGAGATTCAGTTCACCAACTGGATCAGTACGCTCGACTCGGTGACGATCAACAGCGGCTTGGGCCACGATCAGTTCACGATCGAGGGCTGGAATCCAAGCGTCGATCTGACGATCAACGCGGGCTGGGGCAACGACCGCGTGAACGTATTGCCGGGTGAGGGCAACATCGAGATGGTCAGTGGCATGACGTTCAACGGCAGTCTCGGCACCGACTCGGTGACCATCAACGACGAAAACAATCCTTACAGTAACGTCAACATGAGTAAGCTCTACACGGTCAGCGAAACGGGCGTGTGGAGGTTCCGTGCCAATCCCGCTCAACCACTGAATCCGGGATTGTTCCTGCCGGTTGGAATTTCTTACACAGGAGTCGAGGGCGGTAGCATTCGCACCGGTGATCAACACGATGTGGTCAACGTGATGAACGCCTTCTCGGGAGTGATGAACGTGGGAACCGGCGCAGGTAACGACGTGATTTCGCTGGGCTCGACGCTGGGCGATCTGTCGGAGTTTGACAAGACCTACGTTAATGGGCACGAAGGCAACGACACGGTTCGCGTGTTCGACCACAACATGACTGGTGGCGCGCTCGCGTCGTACAACTACGACATCGACTTTCACACGGTCGAACGATACAAGACCGATTTGGGCGGGTTCAACAACGGCACCCAACCGACGACTTACTCGGTGAATTTCGATCAGATGGAAAATCTCGAGCTGACCACCACGGACATCAAGGACAATATCCGCGTGCATTCGACCCCCGTGGGTGATACCACGGTGAACGCAGGTGCCGGCAATGATCGATTGCTCGCAAGCCCAGACGACCAAAACATGGAAATGGTCGACGATCTGGTCTTCAACGGCGAGCTTGGCGCTGACAAGCTGATCATCAGCGATCAGAACAACCCTTATGGCTTCGGACTGAGCGACGACTACGACGTCTCTGGGTCGCGAGTGATCCGTGGCGAAGCTCAGATTTACCTCGCCGGCTCGCCTGCCAACATCAACGTCGACTTCTCCAGCGTCGAAGACCTCACGCTGACGACGGGCAATCAGGGCGACACGGTCAACGTAGAGAACATGCCGTGGACGCAGGCGTTGATTCAGACCGGCGATGGCGACGACGTGGTCAACGCCAGTCCTTCCGATAAGAATATGGAACTGGTCGACGGCCTAGAGGTCGATGGCGGCGACGGTGACGACGAGTTCAACGTGTTCGACCAAAACAATCCCTACGAGTTGCCCGGCGGCGGTCGCTACACGATTACGCCTGACACCATTGGGCGATTCGAAGAGCACGTGATCTTCGACGACGTGGCTCTGCCGATAGACGTCCAGTTCGGCAACGTCGAAGCGGTGTCGCTCGCGAGCGGCAACCTGGGCGACCGATTCGTCGTCGAAGGTGACGCTGGTGTGGGCACGCTCTCGCTCGATGGCAACTTCGGTGCCGACGAGTTCCGCGTCAAGGGCCCGGCATTCGCTCAGATAAACATCGCGGGCGATAGTCCTTACTTTGGCTTGGGCGACGAACTCCACGTCAACGAAGATGGGCTCTACGCAACTGCCCACGTGCCTGGCATCTACGCTCCCGGGGCTGGAGCAGTCACCATCGACACGGCGACCGTCAGCTACGTGAGCATCGAATCGATGGACCTGCAGGAGCAACTATACGGAGGCCCCGGCGACTTTGACGAAGACGGTGACGTCGATCACGTCGATCTGACGCATGAGATTAAGGGCTGGCATCAGCGTTATGGCGACGACCTGAGCGGCAAGGACTTCCTCACTTGGCAACGCCACTTCGGCAACGGAGTCGTCCGCCGTGCAGTACTCTCGAATCAAGCCGCAGCCGAGGAAACCCCGACGGACGTGCTCGTCACGGGACTCGCAGCCGTTGAGCAGGACGACGCTGATACGGCCGAATCCGACGCGATGATTTGGGACTGGCCAACGGCTGAGGCTCAACCCGCCGACGACACGTGGGCGATCGCCGCGGCGGCTCATGAAATGACGAGTGCCGACGACGAAGGCGAATCCACCAGCGAGTACGAAGCAATCGACGCCGCATTCACCGACTTAGGATTGCAAGTCTGAGCACCGTCTCAAGGCACCAGTGCAGGGCGACCCATCTGGGTCGCCCTCTCTATTTCATCTTTCATCGCCAATGAAAGCTTCGTAAGCCCATCAACTCGTAGGGTGCCACTGTCTGGCTTGCCCAGCAGTGGGCAGCGTGTACCAGCTTCGTACTGCTGGCCGTTGTATCAGTTGCACTCGGCGAGCAGGTGATCGGCGAAGGACACTAACTGTGCGGTTAAGCACCTAGCAGCCTCACGCTCCGGTGAATCTCACCGCTTCTGGCGTTAGCTTGTGGTCCCCATCAGACGAATCGATATCGAAGAACTGCACACTGGATGGTGTCGCCGAAAATGCATGAGAGGTAGGGGCATTGGAAAATACTTGAGATGACATCCACGCCAACTTACAATGTGGTGAAGTCGGTTGACTTCGTCGGATTACTAATGCATATGTTCGTTCTTGGCCTGCTCGCCGAGGTGTTCGTCTGCCGCCGTTACCTGCAATGCTCAAAGAAGCTCCGTCGGAGGCCGTGGCACCCAACTTTTTAGCTCCCACCGCTTTGTAAGAGGAACGCCGTAGTAGTCGCTGAAACGTCGTTTTCGTCAGGCCAAGCTTAGGCAGCGACGCTTCGAGAACTCAAATAGTTTTTCCCAGTAGAATGTAGGTTGATATGCGTATCGTCGACAAGTCATCCTTGAAAACGAAGGTCGCTGGAGCAGGCGTGCTCAGCTTGGTGTTGGTGCTTTCGCTGCCATCGGTTGGCTCTGCCGCGTTAGCAGATGCTGCGGACGATTTTGATGCGGCTGCCGTCACACTAAATGACTTCAGCATTCGACTGAATGATAACTTCGACGCAGTGATAAACGAGATCAACACGAATCTGGGAGGGAGTGTAATCGCCCCCCATGTGTTTTCAGGGCTCGGCGATGATGTTGCCAGCGCCGCCGATGATTTACGAATTTCGCTCTTGAGTGCGGCTGCGGACGATTTTGATGCGGCTGCCGTCACACTAAATGACTTCAGCATTCGACTGAATGATAACTTTGACGCAGTGATAAACGAGATCAACACGAATCTGGGAGGGAGTGTAATCGCCCCCCATGTGTTTTCAGGGCTCGGTGATGATGTTGCCAGCGCCGCCGATGATTTACGAATTTCGCTCTTGAGCGCCGCCGCGGACGATTTTGATGCGGCTGCCGTCACACTAAATGACTTCAGCATTCGACTGAATGATAACTTCGACGCAGTGATAAACGAGATCAACACGAATCTGGGAGGGAGCGTAAGCGCCCCTCATGTGTTTTCAGGGCTTGGGGATGACTTTACCAACGCTGCCGCCGACTTGCGGATTGCCGCCATACCTGAAGCATCCAGCGTTCTCGTCTGGTCAGTGCTTGCCGTTTGCACTTGCCTGAGGCCAGGAATCCGACGCCGCGCCATCAGGGGCAAAGACGGTATTCCTGTGATATCCTCACGCATTTGACGCGCATCGATAGAGCTCGACCACTTATAGATGGTGGGGCCCGACGCGTACAGCATCCCACTGCTAGACGAGCTAGCAGTGGCACCCGGCGCAATCATGGAAAGTACTTGCCTGATTGTCACAGGCTTGCTGATTCCCAACGGGGATGCGCCGCCACAAACCCAGGGTAGCGGCTCTGCCGCAGCCCTGGGCTATGGTGGATAACGACTTCGGCGTACCTTTGCCTGTGCGAACCGAATACAAATCTGCGGAGGCTTCGTTTGTTCGACGCGACTTCATCAGGAAGTTTGTAACGTGCCGGAGACTGACTCCGATGCGTCACAACGCTCGACCATGTCGGTTAAGTCGAACGTTTGCGAGCGTAGTCGACAAAGAACAAGGCCACGACAACATAGCAAACCGCGATGATGCTTATCCCGAGGCCGGCCAAAGCTCCGAGTCCGGCAGACCTAAGGATGCTAGTTAGGCTGAGCTCACCGATAGGTCCGGAAGTTGCCAACAGACGCAAAGGGTAGCAAATGGCACCAGCAACGATGCCGACGGAGTAGGGATTGACGAGTGTTATTGTTTCTGAGGCTCGCTGTCGAATCGCAACCCACATCACCAAGACGCAAGGCACACCGACTCGCAGAGCTTCCGCACCATCCTTAACAAACAACAATCCGAGAACAGCCGGAATCAGAATCAAGTCGAGCAGCGGAAAGCGAAGCTTCCCAGAGGATTGGTCGTATGTTCTGCGCGGTTGAGGAGTCTCATGTGAGCAGTTATCTCGACGCATGCTGATTTACTACCGGTATGTAATTCTCTGCAAGAGATTCTACTCTCTCCGCTCCGAGGTCGCAAAATGAGAATAGCGCTATTTGACACTCAAGTGCCGAAGCTGAGCCAAGCCAGCCGAAAAGGATCCTGCTGAAGATACACGGAGCTCATTGTCTGGAGCAGTTCTTCCGGGAATCCAGTTGCTGCAATCGGCGTTTGACGCCCGCGTTACATGCGCTAAACAGCCAACCCCGTGTGATGCTGCAGGCGAAATCGCAACAGGGACGCGCAACCACAGCCCAGGGTAGCGGCTCGGCGGCAACCTGGGCTACGGGGTATAACGCCTGCGGCGTACCATTGCCTGTGCGAACCCAATGCGAATCTGCGGAGGCTTCGATTTCTAACGCGAATATTTCTGTGAGTTTGCAAAAGGCGGGAGGTCTTCACGCTGCGCATTGCTGCTCTAGCCTCAGTTTGCCACGCGCACGACGCCGTAGTTGTCTGAAGTTGTGGAATTCTCAAGTTGATTCAATTTGACCGTTGGGGCCGAACCAATAGTCCTTTGCCCAGTAGAAGACAAAGTTCCCGGAACTCTCCCAATCCGCTAACTCTGATTGGAGCTCATTCAGTTCTTCCTGGTCCTCGGCAACGCCGTCGGGATTGGTTTTGAATTCCGCTAGGTGCCGAGGGAGCAATTCGATTCCGATGGATTGGCCATCCAATTTGAACTGTCGGAGTCGTATTGGTCGCTCGATAAAACCAACTTTCGCTTTTAGGCTGCCAATGTCATTTGCAAGCGAACTCTGGAATGTCGGGTCGGATATCTTGAATGGTCCTTCACGGATGCCATTGATTGATTCTACGCCAGTGGGAGTCTGCCACGATACTCCCGTAACGCCCATTCTAGGTGGTAACATCGTTAGGTCGAGGACATCGTGCGATAAGTAAGAACCTTCAGCATCGAAGAAAACAGCAACTAAGTTTGGGCAAAGAAGCCCCATCAACACTTGACGCCCGTCGCTCGTGACGCCAGTGAAGAAGTCGTTGCCATATGATGTGATTGTGAAGCTTTGCATCAGCCGGTAATGTACACCGATTTCTGCCAATTCCCAAACTGCCTCGACTTCATCCGCTGAGGCAACTTCGTAGCTCCTCATGCGAAAAAGTTTGGCGCTTCTGCGCCATAGCGACTCGCGTAGGTCTCAGTGTCATGGGTTGCTAAACACCGGTCCGAGCTTGAAAGTGCCGAAAGCTACGGCGAGCTCAGGTTCTCAAATACATCCTTGGGTTGAGACCTGAGACGAATGTCGGCGCTATTATTCTTCAGCGAATTGCCTGAAAGCAGACGGTCAGAATTGGCGCGGCCGCTACGCAAGCGCCGAATACGGCCAAGCCGGGTGGCGGTGGTACTTGCCTAATGCGATACAGCACGGGTAGAAGAATGAGTGATATGCCGCCGACCAGGCAACCGGTGAACAGAAGCATCCCTTGGAACAGCTGCATTTTCTCCGCTGCGGGGTTGGCCGCCAGGTAGTAGTGTGCCCCGATGCAGAGGACGTTCATGACCAACGCCATCATCACGGTCAGGGCCCAAAACACGGTGAGCGACTCGCTGACTCGCGATTCCGCCGGCATGGCGTCGCTGGATCGGGTGGTCTTCTTGGCGTTGTTTTTTTTCTGCTTACCTTTGCTCATGTTGCCTAAACCGCAAAGCATGTGGTCCAAACACCACATTGGACCTATCCCCAATAGAAACAATCCGTATTGTTTGCGAAAGAGGAGGTCTTCTTGTTCCTGCCGGCAAAGTTCGTTTGCCGCGCACCGATTCGTAAGCTACTTTTCACTTGGCTGAGGTCTCGTTGCTCACAACGCGACTGTTGGCTCCCACCTTATCGAGTTCTTCTCCAGAATCCAGGCATCCGCTGACCCGACACCCGTCGGCAGTTCGAATTTTCCCTATCCACACCGGCAAGATGTCGCTCGTCGCGCAAGCATCGCGCGGATTGACAGGAACCTAGCCATGACTACCACGACCGTCGCGAACGAGACTCCCGTTTCGTTTCAAGAGTCTCTACAACCTCTCGCCGAGCTGACCGGCCAGCACAACCAACTCGAAGCCTGGGTCAACGACTCGTGCCAGGCGCTCGAGAAGCTGCACGGCGAGCTGGCCGAGTGGCAAAATGAGCTGGCTCGCAAGCAGACCGAGTTGGATCTGCGCGAAGACGCACTCGAAAAGTACCAGGAGAACGAGGACGAACTCGGCAGCCAAGTTGACGAGTGGAAAGCTGAACTCGAGGCGGCCCAACTTGAACTGCAGCAAGTGAGTGACGAGAACACGGACCATCTAGAACAGTTGGAACAGCTCGAACGGCGTTGCATCGAACTGGAATCGGAGCTGAAACTTGCCCAGCAGCGCAGTGCTGAGCTTGCCGAAACGCTCGAGGCCGAGCGCGCCCGCGCGGCCGAAGAACAGGTGCAGTGGAAAGCGGAATTCAAAGGGATGCGCGATCTGCTGGACAAACAGTGTTCGTTGCTGGCGACGCAGCTCAAACCGGGCGAAAAGCCGGATCGTCCGGCGGTGGCCGCAGTGGGAGTGGAAGCGTCCGCACGCAGTCAAGAACTACGTCGTCGGGCGCAGTTGCGACTGGCGGCCAAGCGACGGCAGCAACAGGATCAAGACGACGCCCCCAACCGGGAGGAATCCGACGAGTCATGAGCGACCGACATCTCCACTCTCATGCGGCGCACAGCAGTCACTGCCAGGAATTGACCCTGGGTGACGTGCCCGACGAGGAACTTCCTTCCTTCTTGCTACACTCCGAATCGGCGTACGTCCGCGCGATGCTCGAAGATCTGGACGATGTGATCTTCTCCGCGATCCGCGGCGACGAAGAAGCACTGCAGCGTGCGCATACATTGTGGCCCGAGGTGGTCGATGCGATTGGCTGGGAACTCGTCGAGGAGTCACGCGAACAGTACTTGCGCTTCGCGATTGACGTGGCCAAACGATTCGAGAGCGATACGTCCCGCCGACATGAGCACGCGATTGCAGCGATCGAGATTATTTCGCTGCTGGCGATTTGATGCGGTCTAGGAACTGCTGAAACAGGTAGTGGCTGTCGTGTGGTCCGGCGCTCGCCTCGGGATGGTATTGCACGCTAAAGGCATCCACTTCGCGGTGTCGAACGCCTTCGATCGTCTGATCGTTGAGGCTGCGATGGGTGACTTCTAGTTCACTGGGCAATGTGTCTTCATCAACGGCGAAGCCGTGGTTTTGCGAAGTGATTTCGACCGTCCCTGTGCCGAGTTGGTGGACGGGCTGATTCGCGCCACGGTGGCCAAACTTCATTTTAAACGTCTTCGCACCACACGCGAGCGAGAGCAACTGATGACCCAAACAGATGCCAAAAATCGGCTGCTTACCAAGCAGCTCGCGGATCGTTGCGGCAGCGTAGTCGAGTGGCTCCGGATCGCCTGGGCCGTTGGAAAGGAACACGCCGTCGGGCTGTTGGGCGAGGACCTCTTCGGCGGACGAGGTCCCTGGCAACACCGTCACCTGACACCCGTGGTTGTACAAGTGCCGTGGAATGTTCCACTTCATCCCAAAGTCGAGCGCCACCACATGCGGCCCCCCGTCGTCCTTCCCCCCTCCGCCTTCCGCCTTGCTCAAGTGTGTCCACTCGCTGACCGGCTCGCGCCAATCACAAGGCATGTCCGGCATCACTTCGCGAACTAGATCGCGCCCGACGAGCCCTGGGCTGGCTTTGGCTTTGGCAACGAGGCTCTCGTCGTCCATGTCTTGGGTGGAGAGGATGCCGCGCATCGCTCCCTGCGACCGAATCCGGCGGACCAGCGCACGGGTGTCGATCGACTCGATCGCGACGACTCCCCACTCTTGGAGAAACTCGCTGAGGGACGCTTCCGAGCGGAAGTTACTGCGGATGCGGCTATGCTCGCGCACGACGAAGCCCGACAGGTGCGGACGTTCGCTTTCCAGGTCTTCGTCGCTTACGCCGTAGTTGCCGATCTGCGGATAGGTCATCGTCACGATCTGTCCGCGATAGCTGGGGTCGGTGAGAATCTCCTGATAGCCGGTCATCGAGGTGTTGAAGCAAACCTCGCCATCCACTTCCCCGTCGGCGCCGATTGACGTGCCGGTGTAGACGGTGCCGTCTTCGAGTGCGAGCTTGGCCAAGCGGGGAGGGTTACCTTGTGGTGTGTATGGTTGTGCGGATTGTGTCATTTGCAACAACGATTAATCAAAAGGTCGGCGGTTGGCGGGTGGGTTGCCCATTAAGCCGGTGGTCTACCACCGTCGATACGGTTTATAGGCTGTGGGTCTCCGGCTTAGCAATAAGCCGGTCAGCCTAACATTCGAGGGCCCCTGTTCCGGCGAGCAGGGTCCCTTTTTCATGCGCTGGGCACAATTCTAGCAGGCATGCTGGCGTGGCTGTAGGGGCCAGCGACCGCGGAGGGTGAAAGGCCGCGGGCCGACGAAATGGTCGTCAGCCGGCGCGATTCAATTGGCTGCCGGAGCACTTGCTATGTAGCGCCGCTGCCGCGAACTGATCGGTAGGCGGCGACGGTAGCCGCGATTAGCGCCGTTGCGAGCGCGACATACGCGAGGGTTGGGCCCGAATCCGACGGCATGCGATGCTCGTAGATCAGTTGGACGGCGAGAGCCCCCAGCAGAAACAGCACGATCGTGCCCATCGCCGCGGCGATGGGGTGTCCGGTACGACAGTAGATGGCGATCGCGAGCGTGTACCACAACACGACGATCAACACGACGAGAGCGGCAGCTTGGCTGAATTCGACAGCTTGCAGCCGCAGATCGATGTGCGATAGCGAGACCAATCCGAAAGCCAGCAGCAGTAGTGTGCCAAAGCTTGCGACCAACACGAGCAGCCCAGTCACGTACTTGATCCAAAACCATTGCGGAAAGCGGATCGGCCGCGATCGCCAGAAGACGTTGACCCGCGGCTTCATATCCTCCAAGAACACGCCGATGCCCGCCACGATCGTCACCAATGCGCCCATTGCCAGCGTCACGGGAATCAAGATTTCTCCGAAACTTGTTCGCAGAGTTGGGCTGCCATCTTGTGCCCAGAATCCGATGGCAGTGATTCCCAGCGTTGCCACCGCCGCGAACAATGCCAGCGGGCCGGTCTCCCACGCCTGCTTCCACGCGATCGCAACCATTGTGCTGCGCAGCGGCGGACGAAAGTAGCTCAATCGCGAAGCGGACGTCAGTGTCACTTCGCCAGACCGGCGTGGTCGCGTGCCAGCGTGACCATAGCGCGTCACAAACCAAAACAGCAAGACACCGTGAATGATCGCAGACGAAGCGACGAGCCCGCTCAGAGACACTCCAAAGTCTTTCGCGATAGGTTGGAGAAACGCGCAAGCACCAGGTGCCGCAGCCATCGGTATGGCGACCAACGGTTTAGCGTCTTCCCAGCCTCGCCGATCGACGAGTTCCATACTGCCCGCCACAACGCCCCAAACCATAACGATCACCAGGAAGCCAACCGCCCCCGCCCGAATCTCGTCGCTACGATTCAGTCCTGCGGCGGCCATCCAAATTAGCAAACTACCGACGAGCAAACTGCCGCACGTTATGCTCTCAAATAACCAAGCGGCGAAGCTCTCGGCTGTCGAATCACTGAACGGCGAATGAAGGCTACGCCAATTGGGGTTGCGCTTGTAAAATTCGGTTACTTCCGCTTGCTCTTCGAGCGTCAGAAAACTATCGGTCGACTTTTCCAACAAGGCTTCCATGCGATCGGCTCCAGGCGGATAGGCCAGATAAACAGCGCCCATTAGTGCCAAGATGGGTACCACCACGGTGAGTGCGGACATGGCCAGTTTCGTCGCTGCCACTTTTCGCATCGAGATCGGTTGGCTGCGCAGGAATTGCAACGTACCACGCTGTTGCTCGTTGGCTGCTGTCCCCATGCCGACAAACAAACCCGCCAAAATGCTGTAAGGAATGATCGTGATCGCGGCCAGTTCCAATCGCATCGTCGGGTTCACGTCGCCCAGCAGCAGAAACGAGATCGGCATGGCGAAGATCAGCGCGGTCAGCGCCAACAGCTTCCACTTCTGCTCGCTCCACTCCTTCCACAACAGGCTCCTCCAGACCGAACGCGTGGGCTTGTTTTTCGTGCTCATTTTGAATCTCACAATTCGACCGTCACCGCGAGAAAACAGCGCGCCGGCCAGGTAAACGCTCAGAGCTATACAGGAACTTCTTGATTCAGCGCCGAGAAGCTAGAATCGCCCGTGACATACGCTTCAAAAATCTCGTCTAAGTTGAGATCGACCACCCGATGTTCGACGCCTTCGCGTTGCAGCATTTCGAGGGCCGCTTCAGCACCTTCGACGGTGAACGCCACGTCGTCGCCGTCCTCGCGGTGATCGAGTAGTGTTACCTGCTCACGCAACACAGCCGAGGACTGGCGGTTGACGAATATCTGCTTTACGTCGGCACGAAGCTGGTCGGTCTCGGCTTGTCGCACGATCTGGCCGTCCTTGAGGATCGCCACTTCGTCAGCCACGGGCTCAACTTCGTACAACAAATGCGAGCTATAGAAGACTGTCCTGCCCTCCCCCTGCAAATGCGTGATCAGATCGCGGTTGAATTGTTTGCGCATGATCGGATCCAAGCCCAGCGCTGGATCGTCGAGGATCACCAACTCGGGACGGTGCGCCAGTGCCAGCACCAGTCCCAGGCGGACGTTCTGGCCCTTCGAGAGATGTTTGATCTTGGTCTGTAGTGGCACTTCGAATTCCTTGGCGTACGTCAGCGCCAGATCGTGGTCCCACGTCGGATAGAACGGTGCGAGGAAGCGGAGGATGTCGCCACACTTCATCCAGCCGTACATGGTTTGGTCTTCGGCCAAGTAGCCGACTTTCGCGCGCACTTCCAGCGGCTGCCATTCCGGGTCATGGCCGAGCACGCGAATCGCCCCTTCGTCGCGATTGAGCAAGCCCAACAGCAACTGGATGGTCGTCGT
Organism: Bythopirellula sp.; assembly: GCA_965228965.1. GTDB lineage: Bacteria > Planctomycetota > Planctomycetia > Pirellulales > Lacipirellulaceae > Bythopirellula. The sequence goes on along the minus strand of OZ245849.1, from coordinate 86,445 downwards.
CTTGCCGGCGCCGTTGCGGCCGAGGAACGCGAACGTCTTGCCACGCTCCACTTGCAGGTTCATGCCGCGCAGCACGTTGTTGCGACGAAACGCTTTGTGCACACCCTGAATGTCGATGGCCGGTGCGGTGGTTGACGTAGCATGCATGACGGTCTCTCCGTTTCGCGACGCGGAATTGGACGTGGATGATACGGATCGAACGGATCGTCGCGGATCGATAGTGCGAGACTCATCCGCGCTAGTCCGTCATATCCGCGTCAGCCGCGTTCCATTCTTCCCGCGAGTTCAGTGTTGTGTTTGCAATTGTTTCTTTAGCTGTTCCAATGCCTTGGCCAGTAGTTCGTGAATCTGATCGGCTGACAAACCTAGGGCCAATCCTTGTTGCGCGAGTTGTCGTAGCTCTTCGACGAGCTGCTTGCGGTGCGAGGCGAGGCTGCTCGACTTCGCCCCGTCAGCCACAAAGGTTCCCTGCCCGTGCCGCATTTCCAGCAATCCGTCCGCGACGAGCCGCTCGTACACACGCAGCACGGTGTTTTGGTTGACGGCCAGGTCGCGGGCCAGCTCGCGGACTGAAGGCAGTCGCTCACCTGCACGTAGTTTTCCAGACGCACAGAGCATGGCGATCTGACCGATGATCTGCCGCGAGATCGGCACCGCTGAGCCTTTTTCGATTCTGAGGAGCATGAAACCAGTGCCTCCCGACCAAGTGACTACAGTAGTGTAACAGTGGTCAGGCAGGCCGTCAAGCTCCCGGCTCGAGAAATTCCCTCAGCTGAGGCTGCTTGACCCAAGTCCACATTCAATCACGTCGCCGACAGGCGTAAACGCGGCGCTGGGGCCTGCCGACAGTAGCCGCGCGGCGCGCGGATCTTGTGTAGATGTCGTTAGGTCGAAGAAGCTGCAGTTGCGCGCAGATTGGAACGTCGAACGCGTAGGAAGGCTGCAGCCTTGGGCTGCCGCGCAGCGGGTGCCCTGGAGTGGCTGGATCGAAGGCTGCCACTAACGTCTACGCGTTCCGGCTCGCTTCAGCCCTTTCGCGATCAGGTCAAACGCGACGGCTGGCTTTTGGTCTTCCAGCACATCGAAGAAGCACGCCAGCACGCGTTTGGTTTCGGCGACGTTGATCTGAATCTTCTGTTTGTCCGCACGACGGGCAACTTCGTTGTAGATGTCATTGAGACTTGCGGCCGAGGAGGTCGCTTTCTTTTTCGCCATCGAGGAGTTCTCCGAAGTATTCGTTTCGGTCAGCAATTAGCCGTCATCGTATCGACTGGAGTGTTGCGAGGGAACAGCGAGTAAACAAGTCGGTTCGCGCGATAACGCAGCAAACGAATGAGTTGATGCCGACGCCAGACAGTCTGCACTCCAAACAATCAACTACGCGTCGCGACACGCTTGATAACGTCTTCCGCACAATGATTTTCTTGATGAAATTGGGCCACCCAATCGGATAGAATGTTGGCGTTGGGCGCGGTCGTTGTTGTTGGTCTGCTGTCCTGATGTCACGACTTTTTGTCCACTTCGATTCGTATGCGTGCGAAGCACGCAAACTGTTTAGCAATAAGGGATTACATCAATGCGTTGGACGCCGAGAAGGGCAAGTCTCAAGGTCTGGAAGGCAAAAGTCACCCGTTTGCGATCACCGGCGATGTCGCAAGCTGTTGTGTGGCAAGAGTTTACGCGGTCGAGGCTCTAGACAAGCGAGGGACTTTTGATTTTTTGAGTCGTGGTTTCGTTTTCACGGCAAACAGCAAAATGTTTTGACACGATAATCGTAGGGTTTCGCGGTTGCCAGGAACGGCCTTTTGCCGCGCCTAAGAGACAATAATGAACTTGTCCAGCCGCAAAGTGCGAATGCCTGTCTGTGTTCCACACTTTGCGAGGAAACAAGGATGGAAAGCGAGAGCATTCGTGGAACGCTTGGTTGCCGAGAGAGCAACCACGATTATAGCAAACTATGTCACAGACTTTCGAAATCCATGACCCGGCGGAACCGTTGCCGCAGACAGCGCTGGAGCGCTTGATTTGGCCACTGCTGCTGATGTCGGCATGGCTGGCGTTTGAGTTGACGTCCAACGCGACGCTATCGCTCGTATTGGCGTGCGTGAATTTCGGTGTCGAAGATCTGCGCACAGCGTGGTGGCTATGGCAAACCGATCCGCGCCGTCCGCGGGCTCGCGCCTGCGCCGCGTTTTATGTCGCGTCGGGTGTGTGGAAAACAGCGATGGTGCCGTTGTTGGTTGCCGGCACGATCGCGACCGCGTGGGCGCTGTACTCTCCCAAAGCGATGCAACCGCAACATCCGGGGACCGTCCAGTTGCAAAAGGCGCTGTTCATCGGCACATGCGCGGCGGCGCTACTGGTGTTCCTGGTGTCGGTCGCGGTGACGTGCTCGCTGATCGCGCGATGGCGAGTCTGGGTGCATCCGAACTTGCATGTATCGCGCCGACTCGAGCGTTGGCCACCCGTGTTCCTGCCGACGGATCACTTGAGCGGCAACCAAGCGAAGCCGATCGTGATGACGGCGTTGTTTACGCTGATCCTGATTGGTCCAACAGTTTTGGTTTCGGTGTTCAGTCATCTCGAGATCCCGCCTCCGGTGCGGACGCTCCTGAACCTGGCGGTAGTGTTTGGCTTTCCGATGTTCATGGTGGTTTCCTTGGCGGTGCTACGGACGAGGCTGTTCGCGCATTCACCTTGGGAGTGCTGGCCCGAATGCATCAGTCAATTGGATGTAGGCAGTCCAGCATCGACCGAAAGTAGCACAGAGGAGGTGACAGAACCGGAATAACTGACGTGATTGGCAGCAGGAAGTCTCTCGAATTTGATGGCGACCGATCCAGCGGCATGGGAAAATGGAGGCTGCGGCGATTCTTCGAGTTCGCCGCGCTCACTTCGTGACGCTCCTCCAGATTTCTAGGTCAGCATGCGATCGACTCATCGTACAGTTCGTTGGTTCTGCAGTTGTTTAACGCTCGTACTTTCGATGTCGACGGTATTTGCTTCGGCGGCAGTCACAGTGCATACGCGCGACGGACGGGAGATTACCGGCCAAGTCGATGCGGAGACCGACGATTCGCTGCTGTGGATCCGACAGGAGCAGGAGCAGATCCAACTGACCACGTCCGTCAGTTGGAAAGACATCGTGGCGGTGCACGAAGGAGAGACATCGCTGCCGCTCGATCAGTTACCAGAACGATTGCGCAAGCAGGCGACCAGCGAGCCAAAGGGCTTTCTCCTGCAAGGCACGATCGAACAAGGTGTGGTTGACTGCCGAAATTGTGGAGCCGAATCGCCGGCGCAATTTGCGACGCCCACGCGAGCGGCGAAAGTGCGAAGCATAGATATAGAAGCTTACCTGGTGAATCTCGATCGCGATGTGGAGCCGGACGGCTTGGAACTAGTGATCGCCGCGGTCGACGAGAATGGCTTGCCCGTGCCAGTGAGCGGAAGTCTCTACGCGAGGCTGTGGGGCGAACGCATCCAGCCGCACGGTTCGCTGGTGGAATACGAAGATTTGCAACGCTGGAGCAAGCGAGTCGACAAGGGCGACTTTGACGCCGATGGGTTGGCCACTTATCGGCTAAGATTCCGTACCGTGAGGCCGGAGTTTGACGTTGGGTTGCACGCCGATGCGTTGGTCAATGTGCGGTTGAGTGTCCGCGGGCAAGGCAATTACGAAGTGAGTGTGCCGGTGCTCATCAGGAAGTTCAACCCGGTACGAGATCGATTGCAGCTCACACGCGGTGGACGATTCTTCCCCGATGAGTTGACGCAAGGCACGCGGCATCAGTTGCCGCATCGCACGCACACACGACCGCTCACGGCTCGGTAGCGCGTCGGTCCTGCCCAGAGCGACGCTCGTTCGAGGGTTGCCCCGTCTGTTCGGAGGCGTCGGTCGAGTCGGACTGAGCTTCGGCGTCTTGCTGACGACGATCCTCCTGTCCGCGTTTTTCGATCAAGGAGTTTAGCTCTGGCGGCAGATCCAAACGATTAGGCATATCGACTCCTGGAGTAACAGAAAGGTTAGCGATAGACCGGATAGGGGCGAGTAGCTTGTTGCGGCACGAGCGAGGGAATTTGTGAGCCTTCTGGCGGAAAGACCAACGGGCCTTGCTCGTACTGCAGATGGGGAACGTCTTGCGTCGGTTGCGGAGTAGGAGTTACGGCGGGTTCGCATTCGGGTTCACAGGTCGCGAGGTGATGGTGGCGCCGGATGCAGATTGGATTCGGATTGGTGAAGGTGTCGGGAAGCTGGGGTTCGTAAGGTCGCGGGAACCGATTGAGCGGCGGCGAGAGCAGAGGCTGTTGAGTGCGCATCATGCGGTGATCGTTATGTGCCACACCAATTGCCGTGTAGGGCATCACGTGGGGAACCAACGTGACGATGATCTCCGCCCGCGATTTGACGACCTGGCGTTTCTGAAACAGGATGCCGGCATAGGGAATGTCGCCGAGCCAAGGAACTTTGCTTTGCACGTTGCTATCGATCTCCTGAATCAGTCCGCCAATCACCAGGCCTTGCCCGTTGTTGAGTAGCACATCGGTTTCCACTTCGACGGTGTCTTCCGCGGGAAGTCCGGTTTCGGGATCGACTTGGCCTTCGGAAACCTCGGGTTTGATGCGCATCAGGACGCGGCCATCGCGAGTGACTTGCGGTGTGACGGTCAGGACGACACCGACGTCAAGGAACTCGATGCTCTCAAGCGTGCTGGTTTGCGTGGTGGTCGTGACGCGAAAACCGAGTTGCTGCCCGCTTTGCAGTCGGGCCTCTTGGCCGCTGACGGCGAGGATTTCGGTCGAGGCAAGCGACTTGGCATCGGTGGTGTTTTTAAGGATTTCCACGAGTCCGTCGAGTGAACCACCATCGATCTGTAAGAAAGTAGCAGCGGCCGCAGTCGGGTTGGCGAGCCCCACGGTCGCGAAGTCAAGTTGATTGCCCGAGAACCTAGCAATTTGCCTTAGATTGATCGCACTTCGGCAATCGTCCCTGAGATTGACCTGTAGAATATGTGCCTTGATCAAGACCTGACGCGGCGGCTGATCGACTTTGCAGATGTAACCGGCGATCTGGGCGAGGTTGCCTGGAAAGTCAACGACCGCGACGACCTCGCGCGACTGGCGATTGTCCGTTGTGCTACTGGAAATGATCCATGACTTGCCGGCCGGTGACAGAAGGCCCTGAACTGCTTGATCGACGTCAACTGCCTTGGCAAAGTCGAGTTCAAAGGTCTCTACGTGCCTGCCACCAGCGCGGGGCGCGATGGTCTCGGCAGCTTCCAACGCTGTGACGACCAGAATGCCTTGGTCGTCGGTCCAAGTATGACCGGATGAGGCGATCACCGTTTCAAGTGCTTGGCGCCAGGGAACCTTCACCAGCGAGCCGGTGATCTTGATGTCTTCGGCCGCCGCGAACACGACGTTGATCCGCTGTGTCTCGGCGATCATCGCGACGACTTGCTTGAGTGACGCGTCGCGCACTTTTAACGATATGAACCCTTCGCCCTGCTCTTCGACGACAATTTCTCCGCCATCGTCGGGCTCTGCCAAGGGGATGACTTCCGTGTTGGTTGTGGTCTGCCGTGGCGGCGCAGGTAAGAGGCCCTGGAGGAGACTTCCCGGTGACTGCGCACGCGTTGCTTGAGGCAGGACTAATAGCAAGGTTAGCGCGGTGGCCCAGCGCCCTAGATTTCCGCCGATCAGAGCTAGTTTGCTACAGTCCATGCTTACTTCTGAGGCGGCACTTATTGGGAATCCAATTTATCGAGTAGTACGCCTTTCGACGTGATGTCGGTGATCCGGTATCCTTCCAGCACATCGCCGATGCGAACGCGCCGCTCGCCAATAGTGGCTGTCTTCGCTTCCTCGGCAATCATGACGATCGAAACTCCCTGCTTCTGCAATTCGTCGAGCTTGCTGGCCTGCTTCGCGTCGGAGTCACTTTCCGGAGCAATAGCCCACGCGGGCGTCGCGAACGGATCGTAAGCGAGTAGCTCGCTTAAGTCGGTCTCGGGCCATGGCGGAGTGTTTTCGGTTTGCTGTACTGGCGTAGTCTCCGGGTCGGTAGTTAGCTCGGCCACGGTGCCTGTTTCGTCTTCGGCCTTCGAAGGAGCCGACGTTGCAACTTGAGCTCTGGCTGCCGGAGGAGTGTCGTTGGGCAGTTGCCGAACGATGACCACGATGAGCACAACGGCTAGCAACGCCACCAGGGCTAGCTTGGCAGGTGTAGCTCCGATTTTATCTGCTTGCTTCTGCTTGCTCACAACACCCCTCGCTTCTCTCTTTTATCGTTGCTCTTGCCTTCGGAGTAGAGGACAAAAGTCAGCTGAATAGGATAGCTGCGCGAATTGTCGCGCGGGTCTAACTCAAGCTTGGAAAGCCTGGCAATTTTGGTGATCTGCTCAGCCTGTTCCAGGAATCGGCAGATGCTGTCATAGCTTCCATGGCAATTGAATTCGACTTCGGTTAGGGAATGCGTTAACAGCGTCTGCGGCTGTCCAATCTGATGATCGAGAATCTGTACGGCCGACTCGGTCGCGATTTCGCCAAGTTTCGCTAGCAACGACTCCTCGGTAAACTCCTGGGCAAGTTGCGCGTGCAATTCGGCGACCGACTGCTTCATCTCGTCCAGTTGAGCGCGAAGCCTGCGGTACTCACTGCCCTGTGAAGCATTGCTCTGAAGTAGCGCTCCCAGTTGCTCCGTCCGGCTTATGTATTGCTCTTTACTGTTGTCTAGCGGCTTGAACACAAACATGTAGAACAAGCCAACAAGCATCGCAGTGATGGCAACACCAATGGCATGCATTGCGAGCCCGAAGTATCGGCTGCCTTGATCGGGTTGTAGGGTTCCGGTTTTCATCGTCGTCGGTTCATTCTGCTTGAACAAGATTGGTGCATTCGATCGAGAAGGCGAGCTGTGGCTGTGCGTTGTTGATGGCTAGGTCGCGAGTCTTGAGATCAACTCTGACGAAGGGTCCAAGCTGTCGAATTGAACTTGCAATTTGTTCGGCGGAACTCTTATCCACCGAGACCCCCTCAACGAGCACTGTCACAAGGGATTGTTCATTGGGTCCCAGTGCCAGTGGTTCCCGCTCGATTTCAAGCTGTTTGAGGTAGACGCTTTGCTGCTGGCCGCGCACGATTTGGGATGTGACTCCCACGAGCGCCAACAGTGGTTCGTGCACCGCAAGTTTGAGCGGAATGATCTCCGCCTTCTCCAGCTCGGCGATCTGTTTTTTGAGCCGTCCGTTTTCGATTTTCAATTGCCGAATTGGTTCGTACTCGGCCTCGACCGCCAGTTGCTTAGCATGTTCGCTACTGCAGGCATGCCATTTGACGAGCCCGATGATCGATGTAATCAACATCACGACGCACACAACTCGCGTCCACAGGTGCAGACTGCGACGCAGCAGGTTGCGTTTGCGACTCCGTTCTGACAAGAGATTTAGCGAGCGTTTCATGACTCCTCCCAGGCGAGGGCGGAGAGTGCGATCGCAGAGGCTAGTAGACACTCTGCGCGGGATTCGACAGACTGCCGCCCAGCGTCATGAGATGGCAATTGCCAGTTCCGCGTCTTTATTTTCAAGCGACTGGATAGTTCCGCGTCCAATCCCTTGATCATCGCGCCGCCGCCAAGCAGATAGAGATGTTTGGGCTTGGGGAGCCGCCTTAGGTACTGAAAGTGAGAGAACGAACGTTCGAGTTCCTGCACCAGTGTGGTCAAGTACTCTGAAACCAGTTCTGTCAGCAGTGTTGCAACTTCGGTGGAGCCCACGCTGGTAGCTCCTGCAATTCCGTGTTGCTCGAGCAGACGCTGGGCGTCAACATCGGAGATTTCGAGGTTCCTCCTCAGGTTATCGAATAGGTCTCCGAGGCCACATAGCTTGAGTGTGCGAACGTAGGACGGTTGTCGGTGTTCCAGGAAACATAGTGTGGCACGACCGCTTCCCCAATCCAGCCCCGCAATAGGTTTGCTTGGATCACCTTGGTGAATCAAATTCAGCGCTCTGGCGATCGCCAACGGCTGACCATCGATGGCCTCGCACCTCCAGCCGACGTGCGCGATGTCCTCGCATACCTGATCGGTCCAGCTGATTGGAATCGTCAGAGCCTGTGACCATGCCGGTTGCGATTCTGTCGCCGGGGCGGACCAGTAGTCGCACTGCAATCCTTCCACGGACTGTTGAGTGGCGGTTTCGATCGCCTGTCGAAGAATGCTCTGCGCATTAGGTTCTCGATTCAGGTCGCGGTCGAAACGGTGAAGGTCGCATAGAGACATCGGTAGCGCGGCGGCAACACGGCGTCCCCGATAGCCGTCCTGCAGCGACTTGGCTGCCTGTAGTTCGTCACGTGAGGGAACCACCTCGCGCGGTAGAGTGTCTACAAGTGGCAGGGGTGACTGTCGGGGAACGATTGCCGACGCTTCAAGGCAATACCCCTGCTTGGTCTTTGCCAACTGGGCGACTTTAACCGTCGAGATGCCGACGTCGACACCGATCCAGCCGAGCTTTTTTTTCGAGAGTCCCATCAGTGGCCTCCCGCGGCAAAGGTCGAGAGATTGAACACCGGCAGCATCACCGAGAGCACGACCACGGCAACGATTGCCCCCATGAATACGGTGATAGCAGGCTCAAGCACCCCCACCAACTGACGGAGTTTTGCTTCGGATTCTTCGTCGTAGTAGTCTCCTAGCAAAGTGGTTACTTCGTTCAGATTGCCCGTGCTTTCGGCCGTGACGATCATCTCCTTTGCGCTAGGCGGAACGAAATCTGTTTCCGTGAGCACGGAAGCCAGGCCCTGCCCGTTGATGACAGCGTCTTCCAGATCGTACAGTAAACCCTGGTAAAGTGAGTTCTTGATGGCCTGCCGCGTGAGTCTTAGACTCTCCAGCAAGGTCACACCGTTGTTGAGCATCAGCCCGAGCAAACGGCAAGTCGTGCCAATGCACATTCCGCAGCAAATCTCTCCAACCATGGGGCCGCGAATCCAGAATCGATCGAGGCTGCGTCTGCCGGAATTGGATTTGCGCCAAGCGAAAAATCCGACGAGCACGCTAAGTGTGAGTGTGCCCCACAGCCACCAACGTGATATTAATTCCTCCGAGATGGCGAGAAAGAACTGTGTGAGTACCGGCAGTGGCATTTCATATTGTTCAAAGATGCCAGCGAATCGAGGCAAAACGAATACTACCAGAGCCGCCAGTACCGAACTCGAGACAACCAACAGGAGTACTGGGTAGGTAAGCAGTGCTTTGAGTTCTCGACCACGTCGGATCTCGTTCTTTTGCATAGTTGCCAGTTGCAGCAGTACTTCGGACATTCTTCCGGATGCCTCACCAGCGGCAACCGTGGCAACAAAAGTCGGATCAAACACTTCTGGATGTAGTCTCAATGCGTCTGAGAACGAACTCCCTGACAGCACGGATTCACGCACTTCGGTAAGCACGCCCGCCAGCGCAGGTCGTTGACACTGGGATGCTAGTGACGACAACGAAGACGCGAGGTCAACGCCCGACTTGGCCATAATGGAAAGTTGCGCAGTGACCTCCGCCACCTCAACCTTGCTGATCTGGCGGCTTCCGCGAATCGTCGACGTCTCCTGCGCAGACGGTGCGAAGCCCGTGCTCATTCCGTCGCCGTTTGACTCCCAGTCTGAGAGCATCTGGTCGGAACTTGAGCCGCGAGCGAGATTCGGATCTTCGAGTGTTGCGGTTGGCATCGTCGTGTTAATGAAACGTGGTCAAGGGTTTGGATTCTGATTACGCCGAGTAGTTAGTCGAACAATGCTACTCGTGCGATTTCTTCAAGACTCGTTTCCTCGCGTTCGGCGAGTTCCAAGCCACATTTGAGCAAGGTCGGGTACTCTTGTTCACGAACCCAGTTGGTAATGGTTTCAAGATGCGCTTCTCTCGCGATCAGCCGACGAAGATCCGCATCAGCAGGCAGCACTTCGTAAATGCCGATTCGTCCTTGAAAGCCAGTGTCAAAACACTCCCGACATCCTTCGCCCTTGGAGAAGCTTCGACGCTTATCGCCCTGGTAATGCAGCGCCTCCAGGTACTCGGCCGTGGGGTAGTACGAAGTTCGACAACTCGGGCAAATCGTGCGAACGAGGCGCTGAGCGACGACTCCCACCATCGCCGCGGCAAGCTTATAGCTTTCGATGCCCATGTCCATCATGCGAGTAATCGCGCTGACGCTGTCGTTGGTGTGCAACGTACTAAGCACTAAGTGGCCCGTTAGGGCAGCCTGCACCGCGACTTGCGCAGTCTCAGCATCGCGTATTTCACCGACCATAATCACGTCGGGGTCTTGTCGCAGTATAGATCGTAGCGCTGTGGGAAAACTCACGCCTCGCGTCGAATCGACTTGTACCTGATTGACCAATTCGATCTGATACTCAACAGGATCCTCGACCGTGATGATGTTTCGATGCACTGATTTAATGAGTTCCAGTGCCGAGTAGAGCGTCGTCGTTTTTCCGCTGCCGGTGGGTCCCGTAACCAGCATCAGCCCATGTGGCTTGGCGAGCAACTGCTTGACTAATGTCAGAGTGTCCGGTGAAATTCCTAGTTGATCGAGATTGAATGTTAGTCGTCGCTTATCCAGGACACGGATGACGATCTTCTCGCCGAGGACGGTAGGTAGCGTGGAGACACGCAAGTCGACCTGTTTCGAGTCTGCAATCACCTGGCAGCGACCGTCTTGAGGTACGCGCTGTTCCGCGATGTCGAGCTTGGCCATCACCTTGATACGCGAAACCATGGCCGGATAGATATCGCGCCGCGGCCGCAACATCTCAACTAGCTGGCCATCGATACGGAAGCGAACGGAAGCGAAGTTGCGACTTGGTTCAATGTGAACGTCGCTCGCGTTCTTGCGAATGGCTTGCAGAATCAGATAGTTGATCAGGTTGACGACCGGGCTGCCATCGACCAAGTCGTGCACGGATGCCACGTCGACATCGGAGGACTCAAGCTGCAACTCCACGTCAGAGTCGTCGAGGTCCGCGGTCACGGCGTCAACGCGAAAATCCTCGTCGTACACGCGGCGCAGCATGCGCTCAATGGCAACCTTGAACGCGAATACGGGTCGCACATCCAAGCCCGTAAATCGCTCGATGCGATCAATGCGGTCCAGGTCAAGCGGATCATCGGTCGCGACGATCAGAGTGTTCTTGATGCGGAACAGTGCGAGTGACATCAAGCTTTGGGCCAGTGTTCGAGGTAAGAGTCGCACCGCGATCGGGTCCAACATGCCCTCTCTCAGACGCGCCCCTGTCACACCCAGCTGAGCCTCGATAAACGGCAGCAGTTGTTCTTCGCTGGCGAAGCCCAATTCCAGTAGCGCCTCGCCCAGCTTTTGGTTGTTTTGCGACTGAAACTTGAGTGCCTCTTCTAACTCATCAGATTCGATGAGGTTAGCACTCAGCAGTTGCTGCCCGAGAGGCCCGCGCACTGGCGCACGGGTGAGCGGCGCGCCGTCTGCCTCGGCGTCCAACGGGACGGTCAAGGGGAGCACGTGCTCTTCGTTGACAGGCGTGGCGTCGACGACGCTCATTTCACGAAGCTCCCCACTGCCGCTTTGATGTTGGGATACGTCTCAAATCGCTCGGCCAAACCCGTAATGCGAAAGACGTCTTCCACCAGCTGAGTTAGTCCGGAGAGCTTCAGGGAGCCGGCCGACTCGCGCAACTGCTTCTGAATGTCGAGTAGTGCCTCGAGCACTGCGCTGTCGACCAGAGCCACTCGACTCATGTCGAGCACCACCATCGGCTGACCCGAGAACGACTTCCCCTCGAATGCTGCCGTGAGTTTGTCGATGTTTTCGTGATTGAGCGCGGTTTCAGGAGACAGGACCTCAACGGCGCCTTGCGATTCGAATTGAAACATGGCGTGTGGTCCTTAATTGATCGGGATTGTCGCCTCAAATGTCGATCCTTGATCGATCTGGCTTTCCACGGTGATCTCTCCGCCATGCATGCGAACGACTTCGCGTGCCAGGGCAAGGCCCAAGCCTGTACCGGTCTCTCCTTGTACGCGAGGATCATCACTGCGGAAGAACTTCTCGAAAACCTTGGAGACTTCGTCGTGAGCGATGCCCATGCCCGTGTCTTCGACGGTAATGTGCAATTGAGCCTCATCGATCTTCACGCGTAACGTGACTCGTCCATTTTCAGGCGTGTACTTGGCGGCATTGCCCAGCAGATTCACCACTACTGCCACGATCTTGTCCTTGTCGACTTCGACGTCTGCCATTTTCTCGGGCAGTTGAACGACGAATTCGAGGTTCTTCTGCTTCATCAATGGCCGGACTTTCGTTAGGACCTCCTCGAACAGCCTAGCTGTAATCGTGCGCTGCCGCTCGATCACAATCGACCCCGCTTCCATGCTGCTGATGCTAAGCAAGTCGTCGACAAATCGAGCGAGGCGCGTTACCTCGGAATTGATGATGTTGCAGAATTCCTTCTGTTGTTCCACTTCAATGGAATCGCTCGTCACGAGCGTCTCGGCGTACGCTTTGATGTTCGAAAGTGGTGTGCGGAGTTCGTGAGTTGCCGCATCGATGAATTGGTCACGCGTCTTTTCGGTGAGCCTCTGTTGCGTGATGTCTCGCAACGACCAGACGTGGCCGTGCATGTTCTCGTCCTGCATCGGAAGGCGAGCAATCCGAAGTGTGCGCTGGTCGGTCTCGGCTTGGCTTTCGATCTCGGTGATCATGGGCCGATGGGTGTTGTCTTCCTCAAACAAGTGACGACCGTCTGATTTTCCAGAGGCGGCCAGGATGTAGCCCTCCAGTTCGATGCCGGCCAGTTCCTCATTGGTCGTTTCGGTTCCTAGAAGTGCGGAAATCGCGCGATTTGCGAAAGTGATGCGACCTTCTAAGTCGGTTACGGCGATGCCCTCGGCGAGGTTGTGCAGGATGGCTTGCATCTGGCCTTGCCCGCGAGCGGCAATCACCTTTGAGAGTCGGCTTTCGAGCCCGTCGCTGTCTTTCGACGCGTTCAGCGACTGATAGGCCTTCACCAGACGGTTCCAGCCGATCGAAGCCGCATCGTTGGCAGGTAGCGGTTCAATTTCTACATCGACCGTCGGCCGTTGGAGCGCGATTCGACGCAGCTGCGCATCGACCTTTGCGATGGGGTTGGCGAGACGAGCGAGATACAATCCACCGGCCGCGATCAGGCCAATTGGGAAAAGAATCACCGTCGGTGCGAGTCGTGCGATCTCTGCAAGCGTACTCAAAAAACTCAGCTGATTCACTGTGAATTTGAGTGTGCCAAAGTGATCCTCGTGCGCAACCAGGGGAACCCGATATTCGTTAACCGTCTGGCCGCGAGCATTCTCGTATCGTATTCCCGAGACGGTGCCCCAGCGAAGCTGTTCGCCACGCGTTTCGGTTGCCGGTTCTCCGATTAAGCTTGGTTCCGAGTGGGCAAGCACCGTGCCTTCCAGCGAGACGACTGCGTAACTCTGCAAGCCGCTAGACCGTTGGTTGGACTGGAGGATTTGTTGCAGGTTTGTAGTGCCATTTCGCAAGTAGTCCAACTCTAGAGCTGCGGCAGTTTTGCCCAAGCTTGCTAGACTCGTGCTCGTGGTGCGCGATTCCACGACGGTGTGAGAGGTGAAGAGTAGCCCGACTGCCAGCCAGCTTACGGCAACCAAAGAGAAAAGCAGGTAGAAGACAACTACTTTTCTCGGAAGGCCCAAGTTGGAGCTGCTACGAAGCATGTCGGTACCGCGGTAATTTCAAATTGGGCGTCGCGCCAATCGATTGAGATATCGGTCACGAAACACATTCCGGCTCAACTGTTGCGGCGGCCAGTAGTTCTCCACAGGCTTTTACGATCGCTGAAGGACTAAACGGTTTGGCGAACGTCGCGTCGATGCCAAGTTCGTCGCGCAGACGCGGCAGTTCCAGCTCTAAGCCTTTCGCTGTCAACAAGATAATTGGGCAGTCCGCATACTCTGGGCGGCTGCGCAGCTCTTGGCACAGATCCACGCCTGTCATTTCCGGCATCTGCTGATCGGTAATGACAATGTCGAACTGCTTCTCCAAGGCGGCATCCAGTGCCAAGCGGCCGTTGAATGCGGTCTCGGTTTCGTAGCCGGCCCCGTCGAGGGCAAACTGAGTCACCCGAGCTAGCGCGACGTTGTCGTCGACGATCAGTGCTCGTTTAACTCTTGTTTCCATCGCCTATTCTTCCAATTAGTAGAATGTGTGTCTCTCTAAGAGATGATTCGTGAAGTTGCTGTGCCAAACCTTCAGCGTAAAGTCGAACAACGTGCGGCAGTCTAAGTTCAAAAGGTGTCGTAGTTACCAATCCCACTGGCCGATGCGCCACCATCGTTGATAAAGAACTCACCAGCGTTGTAACGCCACGCGGTCGCGTCGTCAGTGGCACCAGCGTTTGAAATTGTGCTGGCTCCGGCGTTCGCGCCCACAGGACAAGTGGGAAACACAGAACCCCGGATGTACGGATCCAAATCGCTCTTGAACGTGGCTTCGTTCGACCACGTTGGTACCGATCCAGTCTCTGCGGCGTACAGCTCAATCGCATCGCGGATAATCGCGAGCGAAGTTCTCACACTGTTGTCAGTAGCTTTGGCCGACGTGTCGAACAGCTTGGGAGCTGCGACACCGGCGAGGATTCCTAGAATTAGAATCACCACCACCAATTCAACGAGTGTGAAACCTGACCTGGCCTTCATCTTGCAGCCTCCCTAAAGAAAATCTGATCTATCTAAGCAAACGTAGCTTGCATATCTGGAATTGGTATCTAGCCCAGAAAAAATCTGGTCTGCGGAAGTAAGACTAGCTCACGTTTCGGGGCTGCATCGATTCAACCTTCGGGAACTTCGCCCACTAATCCTTACAACCGTTGCAATACTCAACGTGAGGAACTCTCACGCCACGACCGGTCTAGAGTAGGTACGCGACTCCTAGCGTAAGCTAGGCTTGCTTGGAACAGAGTTCGAAGTACCGAAACCGCGATGCGGCGTGTGAGGCTCGAACTCCGCGGAGTGCGAAACCTTCGCATCGTTAAATATTGGGGCAAGAAATGGTCACTACCCTGACAGTCAGTCAAGATCCGATTCAGACTTGGCACGCGAAAGCGCTAGCGGCACTGGAGCAGGCGCTCGGGCAAGCGGTGGAGCTATGGTACAGCGAGCTTGACGGTTGGACGCTAAGCGAGTTCTCCGCCAACCGTGAAGGCTTGTGCCACTCAGATCCCGCGACGATAAGTGTCGGCGACGATTTGCTTGCGCTGATGGACAGTACGACCAGCACGGGCATCGGCACGGTATTAGAACAATCGCCGGGTGAGTATCTACTCGTGATTCCTCTTGGCCAGAAGGTCGCCGCAACAACCAAAGTCAAGACTGAGAGTCCAGGACTTCTGCTCGGTCTTGCCGAGCTGGGCAGTCAGTTCTTTCAGCAGCAAGCCGAGCTAGCCCAAGTTAGAGAAGAAAACGACTACTTCCTCAAGCAAGTCAGTGACGATTTCGAAGAACTGACGTTTCTGCGATCGATGGCGCAAAGATTGGGGCTGCGTACTAACGCCAACAGCATTGATCAACTTGTCAATTCTTCGATTGAAGAACTTGCCAAATCGACCCATGCCGAAGAGCTGTACTACGTCGGCAACTACGACGGCAACTTAAGGCTCCTGGCCGCATGCCAGGTAGAAGGAATCGATAGTCACGAACACGAAGCGGAAGTTGTCCACTCGCTGCTACAACACTTTCGAGCCGCTGCCCAGCACCAGCCCGTGATCAAGAACGCTTTTGGCGAAACGGAGGCCGCCAGCCAGTTTCCCGGCGTCCGAGACTTCGTGATTGTGACCGTCGGGGACGAAGCCGACCCACTGGGGTGGTTCCTGGCGATCAATCGAATTGCTGAAGGGGAATCAAATGAGACCCCAGTTCCGGAGTGGCGTCTCAATCAGCATGAGTTCGGCACGAGTGAAGCCTCATTGCTCTCGACAGCAGCAGCAATGATCGCGTCGCACGCGAATAATCTCGCCTTGTTCCAGGAACGTGAAGTACTGCTGGTGAACGTCGTGCGGACGCTCGTGTCCGCGGTGGAAGCCAAAGATGAATACACCTGTGGTCATAGCGAGCGGGTTGCGTTGTACGCCAAACGCTTAGCGCAGCAAGTTGGGTACAGCGACGAAGATTGCGAGTTGCTCTATCTGACGGGATTGCTGCACGACGTCGGGAAAATCGCCATCAACGATGCAATTCTCAACAAGCCCGGGCATCTGACGGACGAAGAGTTCGCGGAGATACAACGACATCCGGACGAAGGTTGGCAGATCCTCCAAGTGCTGGAGCAGCTCAGCTATGTGTTGCCCGGCGTTCTGCATCACCACGAACGTATGGACGGCAAAGGGTATCCCGACGGGCTTGCCGGGACCGACATTCCGCTGGACGGGCGAATTCTCGCCGTAGCGGACGCCTATGACGCGATGACCAGCAACCGCGCCTACCGGACAGGCATGCCGCATGCGAAGGCGATCAGCGTTTTGCGAGAAGGCTCCGGTACGCAGTGGGATCCCGAAGCGGTCGATGCGTTTATGCAGATCGAAGCTGAGATCACGGCGATCCGCGAGGCCTACCAACCGCGCGAAAGACCTAATCGGAAGGCAGTGTCGTCAGCTTCGCAATAGCATCACGTCGGTGGGATTCGTATGCGATCGAACAAGCAGTTTCAGCGCGGATTCACCTACATTGAGGTGGTGATCACGGTTTTGCTGATGGGCATCTTGGCGGGTATGGCCGCGCCTAGCTACTTCACCTCGATTGCCAGCTACCAGGCGGAAATGGCCGCGAAACGTGTTGTGCACGATCTGCATTTCGCCCGTAGCGAGGCGCAGCGAAGCAGTCAAAGTCGTACAGTGCGGTTCGACACCGAGACCAACTCCTACTCCCTCGAGGGTGTTGCCGATATCAACGCCAGCGCCAACGGGTATGTAACCAGTCTTTCTAAGAACCCCTTCTCCGCGACGCTGGTGAGTGCATCGCTCGGCGGTGACGCCGTCGTGGTATTCGACATGTACGGTCGCCCCGACTCGGATGGCACGGTTGTTGTGCAAGCCGGCAGTGTGCAGAGGACGGTTGAGCTCAGTGATGACGGTGAAGCCGACGTCTTGTGAGGCTTGATCGTAGTTATGTTAGCATACGCGAGGTTTGAGTGAATTCATTCCGAATTAGACTGCGAACGCCTGCGGGATTCTCTCTGCTGGAGGTCGTGATCGCGTCCGCCGCGTCAACCGTGCTCGTTGCGGGGCTCGCTTCGGTGATCTACATCGCCGGTGAGACACTTGACGTTGAGTCGGGCTCACTCGCGAAGGCAAACGAGGTCAATCAAGTGATCGCGCAGATCAACCACGATCTGCACTCGGCGCTGACAATTTCGGAACTCACGAGCACAGCAGTCACGATGACCGTTCCTGATCGCGATGGGGACAACGTTCCCGAGACGATTCGCTACTACTGGTCGGGAATCGGCGACTCAAATCTGCAGTACACTTACAACGGCGCGACGACCAATTTGGCGAAAAAAGTTGAATCGTTTTCACTTGCCTGGGTAACGCGCCTGATCGAGGGCACGACTTCGTTGCCCATCATCTTGTTCGTCTCGGGGCAGGCTGCTGATGGCGATGGCGGACTGAGCACGCCGAGCGCTGCGGAACAGGATCGCATCGATCTCATGGAAGGTTGGGGCTACGACGTGACGGTGATCTCGCAGGCAGCCACGCAAGCGGAGATTGATACGCAGTTAGCCGAAGCGACGGTTGTGTACGCCTCTGGCGAGTGTAACGCGGGAACGCTGAGCAACAAGCTCAACGACGCCGCGATCGGAGTCGTCACCGAATCGCACGCGCATGCCGAAATCCTGGGCTTCTACAGCGGCCTTTCAGCCTCCACCGGATCACAAGCGACCATTGAAGTTAAAAACAATACTCACTACATCACCGAGAACTTCACGCTGGGACAACTCACGACCGCAACTACCAATGTGACGATCAAATGGTCAAACTCGACCCTCGCACCAGATGCAGCAATCATTGCGGAGTTCAGTAGCGGGCTACCATTTCCGACGCTCATAATTCTCGACGCGGGCGACGAACTGGCCGACAGTAGCGCTGCTGCAGGGCGCCGGTGCCAGCTTCCTTGGGGCGAGAGCGGCTTCGATGTGACGACGCTCAACACCGATGGCCTCACCATCATGCAACGCGCGCTGGAATGGGGCGCTGGTGCGGGCGACGATACCGAAACCCCGGAAAGCGGCATTGAGTATCACGAGTTCACCGAACAACAAGCAGGCAGCAGCACGTCCAGCATTACGATTACCACACCGCCCGGCACGGTTGAGGGCGATTTGTTGATTGCTGCGGTCGCTATTGATAGCGATCCCGGGAGTCCTTCGGGTTCGGGTTGGAATACGATCAGCGTTGGTACCGATGGCGACCAACGCATGACCTTCGGGGTCTTTTGGAGGATAGCGACGGCAAGTGAACCATCGAGTCATACATTTAACTGGAGCGATTCCAGGAGAGCTTTCGGATGGATCATGCGTTTCACGGGTCACAACCCAGCCAACCCGATCCACGATGATGCGACTGATACAGGTCGGTCAAGCAGCCCGACAGCTGCCTCAGTCACAACGACCGTTGACGAATGCATGATCGTCCGGGTCGGTGGCTTTGACGATGACGATGTGACCAATGGTGATGCGGAAGTAAGTGGACACACGACAATTGTCGCGAACGAGAGCAGCAGCGGGTCGTCGTCGTGTTCCGGAGCAGCCGCCTACGTGATGCAACCCGCCGCTGGCAGCAGCGGCACCGCTAGTTTCAGTCTCAGCGGCAGCGAAGAGTTTCGGACCGTAACGGTCGCGATCGAACCGAATCCCAGCCCTTAACGTCGGCCAAGTATGAATCGAATGCGTCGTATCACGAATCGAAATGCCACCTCGCTGGTCGAAGTGGTGTCCTCCACGCTGCTCGTAGGACTGCTGGTGGTCGGTGCGGTGTCGCTGCTGGGCGCCTCGGTGCGCACCAAATCGGTGAGCAGCACGTTGGTCGACGGTCCGCTGCTCGCCGAGGCATTGCTGGCCGAGATTATGGCGCTACCATATCGCGATCCCGAGGACGACAGCGCCGCCAACAGCACCAACACCGGCGAAGCCAGCGTCACGCGGGAAGACTTCGATGACGTGGGCGACTATCACAACTGGTCGACGACCACGGTCCAAGATCGAGCGGGCAATGCGTTGCCAGACTATGCCGGTTGGAGTCGCAGTGTAACCGTACATTGGGCAGATCGGACCGATGCGGATACCTCGGCTAGCGATGTGGGACTGAAACGAATCGTGGTTACCGTCACGGCCCCGGACGGCACCGTGACGACGCGGTTCGGCTTACGCTCCAAAGCTGGTGCGCTTGAGCAAGCGCCGACCGTGGATACGACGGTCGTGTCGTTGATCGAGACGAGTCTTTCGATTGGTACACCAACGCAGACGGCTCGTGGGGTCACGAATTTGATCAACCACGTGGAGGATCCCAATTGATGTTCGCTTCCAAGAAAAAGATCGACGTACGACAGGGCTCGATTTACGTTGCCGTGCTGGGGACCGCCGTGATCGTGTCATTAATTGGGCTCACCTCGATCCATCTCTCGCGATTGGAACTCAGATCGGCTACCGCGCAGAACGAACGCGCCTATGCCCGTCAGCTTGCTCAAAGTGGCGTGGAACTGGCGATGGCCGCGATCGATCTCGATCCAAACTGGCGCACCAACTATACGCACGGGATAGAGAATGTCAGGAGCCCAGCGGGCGCTTCGGAAGACATCATCTTTCGCTTCCTCGACAACACCGACAGCAACTTAGGAAACGACAGTACCCAGGAGGTCGAAGTTCAGGGCATCGGGCGTTACGGCAACGCGGAGTATCGCTATAGCGTGACCTATGCACATAGTGAGACCACGGATACCCAATCGTCGCAGCAGCTACTAAAGAGCTTTACGACGAACAACACCAATGCGATCGTAAACTCTTCGCTATATCTCGGACAATACTTCGTTCCCGACATGCCGACTGAAGCTACGAGTTGGAATATCGATCGCATCGAGGTCTACTTGGAAGGGCATGGAGCCGTTTCCGCCACGATGGACTTCAAACTCTACTCCAGTGATATCAATGGCGAGCCGGCAACGCTGCTGGAAGCGCAGGCCATCCCGGAATCGGCGCTACCGCCTAACGGTAGCCCTGCTTATCACGCATTCAACTTGTCAACCGCCACCGGGCTGACGCCGGGTGGCGGATATTGCTTCGTGATGGAGCAAACGGGCGGTGGCAATAGTGCCATCGTGCACTATGAGGGAGGGGCAACCCAAACGAACTCGCACCTGATTCGTGGCGGTGTGGGTTGGTGGAGCTCGGAAGCGAGCAACTCCCTCCAGTACCGCGTCTATGGCACCTACGTTACGACGGTCGGCACGGGGCCATTTGTCATCAGTCCCGGAAGTTGGCAGCGGGTCGCGGTCCCATAACCGCGCGCCAAGAAAGCTCCTCCAACCCGATTTCGGGCTGGAGGAGCGTGATCTCTGCTGAACTAAACCGTGACAGTTTCAAAAGCGAAGTCGATGGCGAAGTTGATGTCGTTGTCTCCTGTGTCGATCAGTTCATCGCCGCAGCCGCTGCCTCCGCTGAATACGGCGAACCGCTCGACTGTCACTCCGTCCAGCGTCAGTGTGTCATCGCCGCTACCCAGCAGCACGAACAGGTAGTCGAAAATGGAGTCATCGGAAATGCTCACGGTATCATTGCCCGCGTGCGTGGAGACTAGCGCTGAATGCGTATTTACGGCATTCATGCTGACGTCGTCTTCGCCGCTACTAGTAATGATTGTGACAAAATGCGTCGAAGTGACGTCAAAGAGAAAGATGTCGTTGGTGCCCCGACCAACAATGGTCAGCGACCGACCCGCGTGGGTCTCTTCCACCGCCGCATCGTTCAATCCGGTGCCCAAGCTGATCAGTGCGGAACTCCCGACGGTTGTGGTGCCAATGGCTAAGAATTCACGTTCTTCTTCATCGCCGGCACCCATGCTAACTCGCAGCTTGTCGCCGATTTCAACGTCATTAATACCGATGTCATCGACTCCGTCGCCGGCGCTGGCGTAGAGATCATCGCCAATTATGTTGGTCACGTCGGCGGACTCCATGAGGAATAAATCGTTGCCGTCACCACCGCGATATTGCAGATCGTCGCCGACATCAATGCTAGAAAGCGTCACTTCGTCATCGCCACCCCGGGTGATGATGCGCAAATCGTCACCAATGGTCGTCGCGACAGTCGACCCCGATGCTTGCTGAATGATGACGCGATCCTCACCTCCCTGACCATCGACAATGACATCATCGCCGACGTCGACACTTTCCAGTTGAGTGACCGAAGTGATCGATTCGGTGAAGTGCCGGATGTCACCGCCAACCGCGGAGCTGGAAACGACGAGGAACGATTCATTCGAGACCGAATTGCCAACCATCGTGACACTGCCGTCGACCGTTGAGTCATCGATACTCAGTTCCGGCTTGCCGGCTGCAGAATCCATCGTCAGGTCACCACCGATGACCGTGCTTTCCAATGTTGTCAGAAACGAAAACAGTCCGCCGGCGAGATCGTCGACAGACACGTTGCCATCCACAGAAGCGTTGGTGAACAGCAGACTATCAGTGCCAGCGCCACCAGTGAGTGACACATTACCAGCCAATTGGATTGGATCGGGCTGGGGGATCGGATTCTCGCCCACGGTTACGGAGTTGTCACCGCCGTCACTGAAATTGATGACGATATCGCCGGTGACCGTAAAGTCCATCGCACCCATCGTGTCGATCGTCGTGCCAGCTAACCCCTCAACGGTCACTGCACCGACTGCGGCTCCGTTGCGGATGATTCGAAAGCTGTTGTCGTTCAGATCGCCTGTGAGCACCAGGTTAACGCCATCGAAGCTGGTCGCTACGTCGCCGGCGAGAAGATTCTTATTTTCGAGACACTCCAGGCGAAGTCGTCTGGAGTTGGTTTGTTGACTGGTGCGAGGACTTTTACTGCGTCGGTAAAGACTCATGTGTTTTCTCCAAGGTAGAGTAACTGGCCGCCTAAAGATCGAGAATAATCAGAATTCAGTATCGAGACTTTTGGGCTGAATCAAGAAGAGATGCGATAAGTGCCCGTGATTGTAATTGACCGGACACCACGTGGCAAAACAAAACTCGAAGGAAAGTTCCTAGATGAGTGATTCCCATCAGGTTGACCGTAAGTCCACGCCATTCCGCCTCAGTGATTCCGTTGAGTCGAGCTGACGAAGTGTGTGAATCGGCCACAACTGAGCTTCAGCAACTTACCGCGGGAACGGTGGTACCAGCTAGACCGATTTCTTCAGGAATACGCTATGACTTCGCACGTCCATCCGCGCTCCTGCGGCAGAACACGGATAATCGATGCGAGCCGCATACCGCTACCTGGGGGAGAGTGTGTCTGTGCGGCTCGTGTCGATTCGCCGCGTGACCAGCAATCTGCCACAGTCGGGCAAGCGCAGTAAGAGCGTAGAAAGCGATCAAAATACGGGCTTTTTACCTTCGTCTCACGGTGCGCGACCTACGTTCTAGAAGATGGACAACGTACCCCTCTGCTGCTGATCATCGGAATTCGAATTGGATTCTGATTCGCGAAGCAACGTTCGCAAACGAAATTGGATCAAAATCTAAAGTGTCAGAAGACGTCCAGAATCATTCGCAAATTCGCTACCCGTTACTCGAGACGGTCTTGATTGCGCTCGTGTTCGGCGTCAGCGCGTTGATGGGCTATTACTCGGTCGAGACCCCCGTGCTGTTGCACTTGTTTTATGTTCCGGTCGTGTTGACAGGAGCACTGCAAGGCCGCAAGCGGGCACGCCTGATGGCGCTTCTGTGTATTCTGTCATCATTGATTATTTTCGTGCCCAATCTCAACGCTGAGGCAATCGACGGAATTCCGTTGATGACCCTGACCGTGTTTCTGTTGTGGGCGGCCACGTTGGTTTTGATTGGAGTGATCGTCGGAGCGCTGAGCGATCGATGGCGTGATGCCATGGCCCATTTGACCGAAGCCCACAAGAAAGACGTGCTCACCGATTCGCTGACCGGCGTCGCCAATCGACGCGCTTACGAGTTTGAGCTGGCTCGGCGTATCGCCGATTGGAATCGAAACGCCAAGGATCTCTCGCTGGTGCTGTTGGACATCGATTACTTCAAGAAGTTCAACGACCGCTATGGTCACCAGGCAGGCGACGCGGTGCTCCGAGCCGTGGCGGACCAACTCGCAAGTACCGTTCGCGAAGCGGATCTGATCGCTCGATACGGCGGCGAAGAATTCGCAGTCGTGCTAACGGAGACAAACATTGAACTCGCGAAAGAAGTCGCGGAGCGGATTCGCGCGTTGATCGAATCTTCAAGATTCCCGTTCAACGGACTGATTTTGCGACTGACCGTCAGTGTCGGCATTGCTCAGATTCGCGAAGGAGAAGATGCAACCGCATTCGTGCAACGTGCCGACGCGGCACTGTATAGCTCGAAGGAAGCGGGCAGAAACCGCGTGCACTTTCATGATGGGAGCACATGCCAGCAATATGGCAATGGCATGGCCACCGAAATCACAGATCAAGAGAAGAAGGGCGACTCCCGTAGTAGCTCAGATCCCTATACCGACGAGGTGACCGGGCTGCCGTCGCAGAAAGTGTTTCTGGAAGAGCTACGCCGGCGGGCCGCGGAGCGGAATCGCTACGGCACGGAGCTAAGTCTGGCGATTGTCGAGTTTAATGAGGATCTTGACGATACGGTTCACGACGCTCACGCTCGCAAAAGCCTGCTCGCGACGATCTCAAAGCTAGCGAGTTCGGTGCTCCGAGATACCGACCTGATCGCTCGTTTCGATTCCAACAGCCTGGCAGTGTTGCTACCGGCTACGGATTTGATGAACGCTTTGGTCCCACTCACCCGCTTACGAGCAAACGCGGCTCAATACTCGGATGCGAAATACGCTTCGTTGAGCTACGCAGTGAGTATCGGGGCGGTGGAAGTCCTGAGCGATGAGCATCCAGGATCCGCGTTACAGCGAGTGGAAGTGGCGCTGAAATCGTCAACTGCCGACGGGGGAAACGCGCTCAGCTACCACGACGGGCAACAATGCCACAGGGTCGCCGAAGACGCACCGGAAGTCGAACTTCAGACTCAGCGCGACTAGCTTGCCACAAACGCGTCGCGCAATAGGGCCAAGCTCTGAGGAATCGCCTCTTGCCAGTCGGCTTCTCCTTCGAACTCCAGCGAGACGTAGCCGCCGTAGTTGTGCTTCTTGAGCATCTTCGCGATTCGCGGATAGTCTAACTCGAGCTCGTACCACAGGCCCCCACCGTAGTAAGTCTTTGCTTGCACGAAGACCGTCTGCGGAGCCATCTGTTCTAGCTTGTCGTACGGGTCTTCCAAGAAATTTCCCGTATCGAGCGTGCACTGTAGCCAGGGCGAATCGATCGCATTGACGATCCGCAGCACGCCCTCAGGAGTGCGTCCCAAACCCCAGTGATTCTCGAGTCCAAGGGTGACACCGCATTTCTCGGCAGTTGGCAAACACTTTTCGAGTGAGTCAATCACCCACTTGAACCCGTCGTCGTCGGTATAGCCCGGCAACGTCGGCTCGATTCCGCGATTGGCCATCAGCTCGTCGAAGCTTCTCGTGGTACCCCATCGCCCCGTGTTTACGCGCATCGTTGGGATGCCCAACTGATACGCCAACTCGATCGTCTTGATCGTTTTATCAATATTGCGCTGGCGTCTCTCTTCATCCGGCGAAACGAATCCCTGATGGGTACTGAAACCGCACAAGTCCAAGCCGTTGACAAAGGCCCGCTGCTTGAGTTTTTGCAGGTATCCCGGCTCTTCGCTTTCCATCTGGATGTGCAGGATCTCGACGCCGTCGAAACCCATGCGGGCCGCTTCGTCAATGCAGCGCTCGATCGATAGCTTCGAATCGTCCTTGAAACGCCAGAACGAATACGTCGACACGGCAATCGGGTTGCGGCGCAGGGGAGAATTCGGCTTGCTCTGCGCAGCTTTTTCCTGCGCCGAAGCCTGCGTCAGCACCGAGGTACCCGTGATTGCAGAACCAACCACGAGTACCTTGGAAAAACTACGTCGATCCATGGGCGTACCCTAGGCCTTTCCTTAGCAAATTGCGCACTGGCAGCGTTTATGAGGTAGCTGCGGGATCTTTCCCGTCGGTCCACGGACCGGCCAGCTTCTGGTAGGGCTTGGGAATCAGCAGACTGCCCTTATCGCCGGCGTGCCAGCCGGGGACGTGCTTTGGTTTGGCACGGGCTTCTGACATCTTCTGCCATCCGTCGGCCCACGAACTGTTGCCATCGGAGAACGTCATCGAATCGCGATCGAAGTGATAGACCTTGCCTTCGCGATAACTGCGAGCGCCAAGCTTCACGATGGTCATCGCGGCAGCACCCAACTCTGGCGAACAGTTCACGGCCTCGGGGTCGCCAGCAGCAACGGCCTTCGTGAAGTTCTGGAAGTGCGTCAGCGACGTGTTGTCGACTTTGCCAACTTCAACTCGCTTGTCGACGATCGAACTGTCGTGGGTCACTTGCGGACGTTCGGCCACGACATCGTAGCCAGTGAACTCTTCGCCCGTGCCGAACACGACCGAGGCGTGATGCCCACGGATAAGTTGGCGGATCGGTGTATTGCCGCAGCACATCGTTGCCGTGACAAGACCCTGGACGCCTTCGGGGAAGTCGGCTGCGACGGTGGCTACATCGGGCACGCCACGTCCATCGTACTCAAGGTAGGTTCCACCCGCTCCGACGACGCGGCCCGGGAATCGCAAGCCGGTCGCCTTCAGCATGGACGTCGTGCGATGGACAAACAAGTCGGTGAACATGCCAGAACCGAAGTCCCAGTAGCAACGCCATTGGGCAAATTTCGCGCGATCAAATGGCATGTCAGGAGCCAAATCGAACTCCCGACCCAGGAACATGTTCCAGTCGATATTCTTAGGCGTCATATCCTTGCTAAGGCCATAATAACGCCATTGTCCCATGTCGGAATTGCGGAAGAACTCGGTCTGGTACTGCAGCACCTTGCCAAGCTCACCGGCGCGAATCGCTTCGTTGACCTTGCCCCACACCGGCAGCGATGTCGACTGCACGCCCACTTGCATGACGAGGCCCGATTCCTTCCATGCCTTGTGCACGGCGAGGGCCTCTTCGACGGTGTGAGTCATTGGCTTTTCGCAGTAAACATGCTTGCCAGCCTTCAGCGCGTCGATCGTCTGCCGGGCATGCCAGTGGTCGGGCGTTGCGATCACTACCGCATCAATTGACTTGTCGTTGATGATGTCACGATAGTCGCCCGTCATAGTTGGACGCTTGCCAGATTTCCATTCAATCTTGGCAGCCGTGCGAGTGTTGTTCCGGTTGTAGACATCGCACACGGCGGCGAGTTCAACTGATCCTTCGCGGGAATGCAGTTGCAGTGCACTGTCCACGTGAGCTTGGCATCGCCCGCCAACGCCAATGAAACCGATACGCAGCTTTGAGTTGGCGTTGGTGCTGGCCGCGACGGCGCTACTGGCGGTGGCCATCAACGTGGCACCTGCCGTGGACGTCTGAATAAATCGACGGCGCGAAACGTTATTTTTTTTCTCGGACATGTCTGAAGTTCCCTCGCTTGAGTAAGTATGTTGATCTCTTGACGTTGATTTGATAACCGGTAGCTGAGCTACGGCAGGACTTTGATCATGATTTTTCTAAAATGCACTTCGCTTCCCGGGTCGTGGCCTTGCAGGGCGATAGTGCCCTCGGACAACAAACGCTCCTTGAATCCTTCGTTACGTTTCGGATTATTCGGCTCAGTATAATCGACCGTGACCTCGTCGTTGACCTTGATCACGACATTTTTGTCTTTGACGATCACGTGCTGAGTGAACCACTCGCCGTCCTTGGCGGGCGACTTATCCATGACGTCAGCGATCGCATATAGCCCGCCTGTCTTTTTTGGGTCGCCGTGCGTGTTGTTGACTTGTACTTCGTAGCCTTTGCTAGGCCAACCCTCGTCTTGGTAAGCCGTGTGAAAGTACATGCCCGAGTTGGAGTTTGGTTTGGTCATGATCTCGCACTTCCACTCGAAGTTCTTGAACTTCGCGTCATTCACCGGTCCGACGTAGAACAAGTGACTGCGTTTGCCATTCACGATGATCTTGCCATCTTCGACGCGAAAGCAGTCTTTGTTCTCGTTAGCCTTCCATCCGGTGAGGTCTTTGCCATTGAAGAGCGAAACCCACTTTCCGTCTTCCGCCCGGCCGCTAGCGCTCATCCAGACACACAGCACAAGCGCCGAACAGATAAGAGAATTCGAATGAAATCTCATGTTTGCTCCTAAGAGATTTGAAACGATTGCGAGGCGATTGCTTGCTTGGTGCAACGCAAATCGAATTGACACGGCTTGATCACATGGAGTGAAGCAGAATTCGATCTGAACGCCTATTGAATCCCCCAGGGCACGCCATCGGGCAGAGCTCCAAAAGGAAGTAGGCTCCCATTATACGACAAATTCGTGTTGGTTCCAGGATGCCGAGACCCCGAAATACTGTGGTTTTTGCCCGTTTTTCGAGAGCTAGAAGGGCACCATAGGAGATGGTGAACAAAATCTTGAGGCTAGCAGAGCCCCAGCACGTCGGTAGCTGCGTTGCTAAGGCGGGTGTACTCGTCTGCGGCTGAGTCAGGCAGCAGGTCCAAGCCGTAGGTTGGAACCAATTGCTTGATGATCGATTTCCCAGGCTCTTCATGGAGCAAGTGCGGCATACATGTTTCGATCACGTCCAGCATGATTGATACCGAGACGGACGCGCCCGGCGAGGCCCCCAACAGGGCTGCGATCGTCTTGTCGGTGTTGGACACCACCTCGGTCCCGTAGTGAACAATTCCCGCTTGGCCGTCCTCTTTCTTGATTGCCTGTACCCGAATGCCAGCATCGACCAACTTCCAATCTCGGTACTTCGCTTGCGGATAGTAGGTCCGCAGCAGCTTGATACGAGATTCCATGCTCTGGGTACCTTGCTCGATGAGGTACTTCACCAGCGGAATTTCTGACAGCCCAACCCGAATCATAGGGCCGACGTTGCCGAGGCTCAACGAACGGAAGAGATCGGTCCAGCTACCGCCCTTGTGCAAGAACTTGGTGGTCCACGCGGCGAAAGGACCAAAGAGCAGGGCTTTGTTGCCGTCGATCACGCGCGTATCTAGGTGAGGCACTGCCATGGTCGGTGCTTCGTCTTGAGCTTGCCCATAGACTTTTGCTTGATGTTGCGCTACGACTTCGGGAGTGTCACAAACAAGCCACTGGCCGCCGATTGGGAATCCACCGAATTCCAAACTTTCTGTGATGCCAGACTTTTGCAGCAGGGGCAGGCTGCCTCCACCTGCTCCAACGAATACGAACTTTGTGCGACTGGTGAACTTTCGATTTGCAGCCAAGTCATGCACCTCGACGTCCCAGCTGCCAGATCGAGTTTCACTCAAGTCAACGACCCGATGACCGGTCGCGACGTCGCAACCTTCTTGTTCATCCAACCACCGCATCAGCTTGCGTGCAATCGCGCCAAAATTCACGTCCGTTCCCGCATCCATCTTTGTAGCGGCAACAGGCATTTCCTCTCGGCCCTCAATCAGCAGCGGTGCCCACTGGCGGATTACGTCCGGATCAGTACTAAACTCCATGTCACGGAAGAAATGGTGCTGCTTCAGTCCTTCGTAACGAGAAGTAAGAAAGTCAACCTGATTCTGCCCGTAAACAAAACTAACGTGCGGCACAGGGTTGATGAAATCGCGAGGTTGATCAACCATCCCGGAGGAGACAGCGTGCGCCCAAAACTGCTTGGACTGCTCGAACTCCTGAAAGACCTCAATGGCCTTGGTAATGTCGACCGAACCGTCGTCGCCAACGAAGGGCGTGTAGCTCAGCTCACAAATTCCGGCATGCCCCGTGCCTGCGTTGTTCCACGCATTGGAAGCCTCTTGAGCCAGTTCGTCGGTGACTTCGTAGAGTTGAATCCGAAGGTTGGGGTCGAGCCGCTTCAACAGTGCGCCGAGATTCGCCGACATGATCCCGCTGCCGACGAGCACGATGTCGGGATCATCAATAACCGTTGCGTCGCTCACCGCCACCTCTAGGATTCGAATTGACTCGTCGGGCCAAATATAGAACGCGAATCCGTAATTATGCGGAACGTAGGCGAGTTAACAACCGGCCTCTCAATGGACATTGATGGTCAGCGTCCAATGCGCGCCAGTACGGTTTCGAGTGTCTGGCGCAAGACATTACCGCTGTTACGAAGTCCCTGCATTTCCTTGGGCCATAGTTCGATTTCCAAGCGGTCGACCACACCGGCACGGCCAACGACCGTAGGCACGGACAACGCCACGTCCCGTATTCCGTAGCAGCCAGCCTGCACGCTCGAGATGGGCAGCACACGGCGATTGTCGAGTGCGATGGACTCAATGACATCCTGGATCGCGATTCCGACGGCGAATCCCGCGCCGCCTTTCCCACGAATCACCTCGGCTCCGCTGCCTTTGGTTCGCGTAAACAACTGATTTGCCAAGTTCGGATTCCAACCAGGGTATTTGTCGATCGGCATGCCAGCGATCGTTGCGCTTGACCAAACCGGCACCATACTGTCGCCGTGTTCGCCGAGGATGGTCGCCTTTACCTGAGTCGGAGGCGCATCGAGTTCGGCAGCGATCAGACTGCGAAATCGGATCGTGTCAAGCTGCGTTCCCAACCCGATGACCTGGCTAGACGGCAACGACAGTCGGTCGGCGGCTAGGTAAGTCAGCACATCGACAGGATTGGATACGACGAAGACGATCGCCGACTGTTTGGTGCCGGCTTGTTGGACACCGTCGAGGATCTTGACGAATAAATCGACGTTGCGATTGATCAGGTCAAGCCGACTCTCATCCGGTTTGCGACGCAAGCCTGCGGTGATGCAAATGACGTCACTGTCTGGAATATGCTCGTAACCGCCTGAGTTAATGATCTGGTCGGACGTACTCGGACCACCGTGCAACAGGTCGAGCGCCTGTCCGGCCGCCAATTCGGCATTGACGTCAATGAGCGAGATCTCACGCACGATGCCGCCTGTTTGCAGTGCAAACCCAGCACACGATCCCACTAACCCCCCACCGCCAATGATGCTAACTTTCATGGTGTGTTCTCAGTATTTTCTCTGCTGTTGTTATTTGTTCGATGACGGCGACGATGTCTGGCAAGACTTCGTGCTACTTTGGGTTGCATTGAAGTCTGAATCACGCAGCCTTGATATCATCGACCCTGAAGTGCTGCCAGGACTTGGTTTGTGATATTCTCGACCAAGGCTTCTTGATCAACGGGTGCCGCGGCTGCTTCGGCACCATCTCGCATGGGCGGAGGAGCAGGAAAACCGCGTCGAGAAACTCCAGCTTCTTGCCAACTATCGCGGAAGATATCATTGGCACAGATATCGCAGTCCTCAAACTCCTTGGACGTTCGCGGGTCGGCAAAGCCCCATTTGCCTTTGAGTTCTAATAACTCTTGCGCTTTATCTTTGGTAAGGTACTCGACGTTCCCGACCTGTTTCGCCAAGATCAAAATGCGGCAATACGCGTCGAGAATCTCGGTCCACCAGTACGCACGCTCGACGTTTTCGCCGTAACTCACTGTGCCGTGGTTGGCCAGCAGGATGACATTCGTGTTCTGCACGAACGGCAGGATGGTCTCAGCGAACGCTTTGCCTCCTGGCGTTTCGTACTTGGTGATGGGCACATCCCCAAGGAAGACCTCCACCTCCGGTAAAACGCACTGCGGAATCGGCTCGCGGGCGACGGCAAAGGCCGTCGCGTGCGGCGGGTGGCAATGGACCACACTCTTCACGTCAGGCCGTGCCTTCATGATCTCGATGTGAAGCAGCGCCTCGCTGGAGCGTTTCTTGCTGCCGGCAATTTGGTTGCCGTCCATGTCTACGGTGCAGATGTCTTCGGGCTTCAGGAATCCCTTAGAGTGCATCGTAGGCGTGCAGAGCACTTCGCGTTCGTTGATGCGATACGTGATGTTGCCGTCGTTGGCGGCGGCGAAGCCCTTCTTGTAGATGCGATCACCAATCTCACATATCTCTTGCTTCATGCGATGCACATTTTGCATAGTCGGTTACCTCAGCAATGTTGAGTTCTTGTTTCAGCTGTTGTTGTCTTTGTTCGTTGAATCGGTTTGCTAGCTAGGTGGTGGAAAGCTAATGCTGTCTAAGATTGCCGCGTTGTAGGCATCCACCGGTTTGATTTCCGGTCGGAACGGTTGAGCAGCTTCACTGCTCTCGCTGAGAGCAACGAGCGAACCATTGCCCGCACCTAGTTCATCCCACAGCACCAGCGACTCACCCGATGGCTGCTCGTCCGCCTCGAGCTCAGTCAGCGTCATCGGGACAGCCAGTCGGAGCCGTGCGTTCGCGTAGCTGGGATGGCTGCGCCCGAGGACGACCGTGCCAAGGATCTTCGCTATTCTCATTGTCGCGCTCCTTTGCCGTTGCTAGTTCGCACCAGAGCTATTTGTCGTTCTTTCAGTAAGTCAACGACCGCAGGTGTGACGATTGCGCCGGCAATTGTCTGCACCTCAGTAACTCCGTCGAGCCTGTCGCGCAACGTCTCAGTCGTCACCAGTCGCTCGGCAAGCGACAATCGCGTTGAGGCCACCGTGCCCGCACCATTCGTATGTGGTGTCTGCAAACGACGAACGACCTCGCGGACGATCCATTCGAGTTGTTCTTGGCTGAGTGTCACGCGTCTCGTATTCCTAATACCAACCAGCGAGCCGGTGTGTTGTCGCTGCCAACGGCCGCCCTGGTAGCACGTCCGTCGCTTGTGATAATCACTTCCGCTCCGCATCCGGCACCAAGCCTGTCGATGGCAAGCATGGGTTCGCCATCCGGAGTTGACCCGTCAGGACTGTACGCCTGCACCACTAACATCCGCTGACCATCCAGCGATGGATGTTTGAGCGTTGCGGTCGCATTCGCGATGACCTTGGCGTTGAGCATGCGTCCTGAGACCTGGAAGTCTTTCGAATATTGCTTACTGGACTTGAGTCTGTGGTGTTGTCGCTTCGATTGCTTAGTCGCGGCCCAGGATGTGCAAATCGTCAATCAATGAACAGCGACGCTCTCGGGTGAACGTCAATGGCGTGGTCACGCCCTCGCCGGTGGGCGTGGCGATAGAAAAGGATAGGTATCCTTCCCCTTCCAAGCCGAGTGAAGACATGCAAGGACCGTTCTTCACAAATAAGGTGGTATCCATCGCCCGGCCCATTTTGGTCATATTACGAACATTGTTCGTGTGAATAATGGCCGTGTGGCGGAAGCCGTGTTCGTAGTACTTTGCCTTTGCGATCGCCTCGTCGATATCGCGACATCGCACGAAGGGCAGGAACGGCATCATCTGTTCGACTGGTACGAAGGGATTGCTTTCGGTCGTTTCTCCGAATACCAGTTCGGTGCTGGCCGGCACTTCCCGACCTGCAGCGCGGGCCAGTACGCTTGCATCCTGGCCAATGAAATCTTTCGCCGCGACTTCGTGACGGTGTTCTCCTTCACCGACGGTTGTGATCGCAACAGCCGTCAGTCGATCAATTTCTTCCGAGGTTAAACGCACTGCTCCGTTGCGTTCCATGGCAGCCATCATTTGGTCAAATACGGCCTCGACACAGAAGACTTCTTTTTCAGCAATACACAGCAGATTGTTGTCGTACGCTGCTCCCTGAATGATTGCCTTTGCGGCACGATCTAGGTCAGCGGTTTCATCCACGACGACCGGTGGGTTGCCGGGACCCGCGACAATTGCCCGTTTGCCGCTGTTCAATGCCGCGCGTGCGACAGCAGGCCCGCCCGTGACACAAATGCAGGCAATGCCACGATGAGCGAACAACGCGTTAGCTGTCTCAAGAGTTGGCTCGGCAATCACGCATATCAGGTTGTCGATGCCTACGTCGTTGGCAATTGCCTCATTGAATCGACGTACGCCCTCAGCCGCTACAAGTTTGCCACTGGGATGAGGGTTTACGACCAGTGTGTTGCCGCCGGCAATCATGTTGACGGCGTTCCCTGTGATCGTTGGCAAAGAATGCGTTACCGGAGTGATAGCGCCAATAACGCCGAATGGGGCTCGTTCGATGACGGCCAGACCGTGGTCGCCGCTGAATACATCCGACTTCATGAATTCCACGCCAGGTGTCCGCTCCCCCAACGTGCGAAGCTTCTCAATTTTGTGATCTAAGCGGCCGATCTTCGTTTCTTCCATCTCCATCGTGCCAAGTTCCACGGCCTGTTCGATCGAAATCCGACGAATATGATCAATGATCCGCTTGCGATCCTCCATGGTCCGCCGACTTAGCTGTTCGAATGCTTCGTTAGCGGCGGCGACGGCCTGGTCGACGCATGTGAAAATGCCGTGAGCACCGGTGTGGCTCGCCATGCCATTGGATTCGACAGGCGGGATCTTGCCGACTTCGGCTAACACTTGTTGGACAACGTTGCGAATCGTCGTTTCGTCAAATTGCATGATGAATTCTCGATGTATCACTTATGGTTCGATGGCGCGGTTCGCACTTGCTACTCGTTGTCGAAAACACAATTCCCTTCGACATCAACACGATCGACCAGACCGATCACGACCGTGTCGATCGGCAGCTCTTTGGTCTCTGGAGTTAGCCTTGCACTGGAGCCTTGGGTGATGAGGACCATCTCGCCTTCCCCGGCACCTAGCGTGTCGACGGCTACAAAGGAGCGACCAGTAGTAACCAACTGCTTGCGATTCTTGTTGTCGAGCCGATACGGCTCGACCATCAGCAGCTTGTGTCCGCACATCACTTCTGCTTTTTGTGTTGACACGAGTGCACCGATAACTTTGGCGAGAAACACGGAACCACCTCAACATGGGAAGTCTTTGATTATGCCTGCTGCAGCAACTGCTGAGTTTGTCTGGCGACGATAATTTCTTCGTTGGTCGGAATGATCCAAATCTGGGTCGTGCTGCTCTCCGCATGCACCGTGGACTCTCCTCCCGCTGTGGCATTCTTCTCTCGATCGAGCACGATGCCCAATCCGTCGAGGCCGTCACAAATGGCTTGACGAATCGCGGCGCGGTTTTCGCCGATGCCTCCGGCAAATGCAATTACGTCGACTCCGCCTAACTCGACGAGGTACGCCCCCAGGTAGTGACGGATGCTGCTGACATAGACATCCAATGCCAATTCAGCTTGTTCGTTCCCTGCATCCGCGGCTTCAGCAAGATCGCGAACATCGCCGCTGATTCCACTCAAGCCGAGCAGCCCACATTCTTCTGCGAGCATCTCGAGCACGGCTTCCAGGGTTTTGCCTGTTCGTTCCATAACGACCGGTAGCGAAAACGGATCGAAATCGCCGACTCGATTGTTTTGCGGCAACCCCGATTGAGGGCTCATTCCCATCGACGTTGCGACACTGTGCCCGTCGCGGATCGCGCACACGCTACTTGAACCACCCAGGTGGCACGAGATTACACGCAGTCCGTCGTTGTTCAACAACTGGGCTGTTCGCTGCGCGACATAGCGATGGCTGGCACCGTGGAAGCCCCAACGTCGAACGCCAAAATCTTCCGCCCACTTCATTGGGACCGCGTAGTGTTTCAGACGGCGGGGGACCGACTGGTGAAACCCCGTCTCAAACGCTGCGACCAGCGGGACGTGTGGAAGCTGCTCGCGGAGCTGACGCATTGCGGCGACGTACGGCGGATTGTGAGCCGGAGCGACGCTCGCCATTTCGTCCATGGCAGTCAGCACTTCGTCGTCCACTTGGACAACTCCACCCGCGCGGCCCCCGTGGACCGCCTTGAATCCGATCGCGGCAATCTCTCCGGCCGTTTCCAGGCATCCAGTCTCAGCGTCTGTGAGCTGTGCGAAGCACTGCTCCACCGCTGCCGCATGATTAGGCGCGGCCACAGTCAGCTCACTGCGCTGGCCACCGACCTCGACGAACGCGTGACTCTGTTGGTCTCCGATCCGCTCGACCCCACCGCGCGCGAGCTGTCGTTCATCCGTCATGTCGAACAAGCGGTACTTAAAACTTGTGGAGCCGAGATTGGCGACTAGAACCTTCATGGCATTCGATGCGAGAAGTTTGGGGAGGGGAGCAAACGACTAACTGAAGTAGGCTTTCACAACGCCTTCCGAAGGCCGTGCAATGATGTGGCTGGAAATCAGATCACCGATTTGACTCGCAGCCGCGGCGCCTGCCTCGACAGCAGCACGAACGCTCCCCACGTCACCACTGACGACGGTGGTTACTAATCCACCTCCTAAGTCCACACGGCGCTCAATCTTTACGCTCGCTGCCTTAACCATCGCGTCCGTGGCCTCGACCAACGGCACAATCCCTTTCGTCTCTACCAATCCAATAGCTTGTTGCATGTGACTAACCTTTCATCTTCGAATCATGGTGTGTATTGAAGGAGTTTGCGAAATCGACTGCGTTAGCTGCCCGCTTTCTTCTTCTTCAGGACGACATCGACGTCTTCGTGCGGCCGGGGGATGACTTGTACACTGATCACCTCGCCGATCCGACCGGCAGCAGCCGCACCCGCATCGGTTGCTGCCTTTACTGCCGCGACATCACCAGTGACGAATGCCGCTGCCAAGCCTGCGCCGACTTTGTCCCACGCCATAAAATCGACGTTCGCTGCCTTGAGCATCGCATCGGTAGCCTCGACCAACGGCACAAATCCCTTGGTCTCGATCATGCCGAGCGCTTCAATTGCCTTTGCCATTTCCTATACCTCGCTATCAAAAAAGTGTTACGTTCCCTCTCACCGAGCAGGAACTCCCCACTCCGGTCGATTCCTAGTTGTCCTGCATCAATGCGACTGACAGGCGCAAGCAACTTGCTTTTCCAAGACCACTTGGGTCGCGTTGTCTAAGTCGGCGGCATTGCCTTCGTCAGTGTCGATGTGTACCTCAAGCTTGCTCGTCTGGTCTGCTCGGACCAACAGGTCTTCCAACAGCATCGAGCAAGACGACTCGATCTTGAGATTCATACGATCGCCGTTCCTTACCCCGTAGTGTTCTGCGTCCTGCAGGCTCATGTGCACATGGCGCTCCGCGCGGATGACACCTTCATTGAGTTCCACGACGCCCGCTGGTCCCACAAGCACGCACCCCGGTGTACCTTGGATCTTGCCACTAGCACGGACCGGTAGGTCAATTCCCAACGAAATCCCGTCAGTGAATGCCAACTCGACTTGGCTGTGGGGACGAGTGGGGCCAAGCACACGAACGTTGGGCAGCATTCTTCGCCGTGGACCGACGACCATGACAGTCTCTTCCGCGGCGTAGAACCCGTCTTGATAAAGGTCCTTCCCCGGTGTCAGCACGTGTCCGGGCCCAAACAGCGTTTCGACGTGGTGGTCGGTGAGGTGAACATGGCGTGCCGATACACTCACGACCAGATGCGGTGCCGGTGGCAGCGACTCGTCGTTTGACGGTGTTCCTGCGAAGGTGAACTGCTTGGCGACCACTTCGCGTACGATGCGTTCAACGGCTTGGCGGCTGAGGGTAGCGTTTGCACTCATGGAAGTTGATCAAGTTCGCAGGCTAAAAAAGGCGGTAATGTATGGCTGTCGGCTTAGGTGGCAGTTTTTCTTTCGGACTTAGTGGAATCAATCACCGGAGCTAGGACGTAGTCGACTCCACGTTTCGTGAGTTCTTCCTGCCAGGTCGAATCGAGACGCTCATCGACTACCAGGCAATCGATTTTTCCGAGTTCACAGATAGGGGCGAGGCTTTGGCGGCCGAACTTGGTACTGTCGGCGAGGAAGATCGCCTTCTCGCCGGACTCGATCATGGCGGCTTGCGTACTGGCGAGCATGTGGTTGCTGTTGTAGAGCCCTTGCTGATCAATGGCAGCGGCACTCAACATCGCCATTCTGACGCGGAGCGATTTAAGCATCTCGTCTGCGTACGGTCCATGGATCGCTCCAGATCTCGGATGGACATAGCCGCCGATGACAAGCAACTCGACGTTAGTCGCGCCGCTGAACAAATTCGCCACCGGCAACGAATTCGTCACGACTTGCAACGGCCTCCCGGTCAGCAGTTGGGCCAACTCGTAAGTGGTGCTTCCTCCATCAAGCAGAATCGTGTCACCGTCGGTGATCATCGCGGCAGCGGCACTGGCAATGGCTCTTTTTTCATCCCACTGCGCTGCCTGTCCGTGCGTGAAATGTGCCAAATGAGGTGACGGCCCCGCGTAAAAGGCTCCGCCATGAGTCCGCTTCGCTCCGCCCTGTTTCTCCAAATGAGCTAAGTCTCTGCGGACGGTTGACTCTGATACCTGCAATTCCTCAGCCAGATCCAACAGCGACGCAAACCCCTGCCGCTGAATAATTTCCAGCAATCGATTGCGGCGTTCCGTAGTTAGCATGCTAGTTGGATACTCCAATTATGACTATTTACAGCCAGAATAGCCCATTATTGCAGTCAGTCAACAAGTATTTTTGATGGAATTATTGCATGATAATGATTTAAATCCGTCAATAGTGCGCAAGCCCTTTAGGCCTCAGTGCTTGTGAACACCGACAAGATTGCCAAATAACCGTTAGGATCCTCGCTATCGATCCGCTGGTGATTACCTCGTGAGGCGAATAGGCGACGCCAGGGGCCTTACGTTCGCAGTTTGAGTTCGTCTTCCTTGAAAGCGAGCGTCGACTAGCTGGACTCGGCTTCGGACGGATGTTATCACGTTAGGCGACTAATCCACGCAAGACGAACGCTGAGGGAACTCCAATCACAGATCCGCATGATTTGCCCCTGGGATTCGAGTCTTACTTCAACGCTACTTGTAAGAAATGAGCTTTTCATGCCCAACGCCCACCTTGCGATCGACCTCGGTGCCAGCTCTGGTCGCGCGATCCTTGGATTGCTCGACAGTAGCGCAGGAAAGGTAACACTGGAAGAGGTACATCGATTTGAACATCTTGCTTGCCCAACACCAGCGGGGCCCGTCTGGGATCTGACTGGCATCTGGCAACACATCCTCACCGGTCTTCGCAAGGCTTCGACATACTGTGAGCAGAACCAAGTCGAACTCAAGACGATCGGTGTTGATACATGGGGGCTCGATTGGGCGTTGCTAGGCCCCAGCGGAGAGCTTCTGGCGCTGCCGCATTGTTACCGTGATCCACAGAATGATGCCGCGTGCGAGAAGGTGCTGCAGCGACTCGGTGGCTTCGAGAATCTCTACGCGCGTACCGGCATTCAGCTGATGTCGATCAACACGATCTTCCAAGTCGCGGCACGTTTCGG
This sequence comes from Bythopirellula sp., assembly GCA_965228965.1. GTDB lineage: Bacteria > Planctomycetota > Planctomycetia > Pirellulales > Lacipirellulaceae > Bythopirellula. Next base: position 47,978 of record OZ245849.1, on the reverse strand, counting down.
AAGAGAGCCCAAGCTCTTTGACGCGACGGCAAGATTCTTGTTTCTGCCCGACCTGTTTCACTTTTGGCTCTCAGGTGTGCTGACTACAGAACGGTCGATCGCTTCGACCAGCGGTATGCTGAACGTCGAGTCGGGAGAGTGGGATACAGAGCTACTAGGGCAACTTGGACTACCGACGGATATCTTCGGTCCGATTGTGGACCCAGGCACGGTCCTTGGGTGCGTGCGGGCAGAAGTCGCGGAAGACACAGGCACTCCAAACACTGTGCAAATCGTGACGCCAGCATCGCACGACACGGCTTCCGCGGTTGCCGCAGTGCCAGTGGGTGCAAACACTAACTGGGCCTATCTGTCCAGCGGCACATGGTCGCTGCTGGGGGCAGAACTCACTGAGCCGGTGGCGACTGAGCAGTCGCGGCAGGCACCGCTGACTAACGAGCGCGGTGTCGATGGCTCGATTCGATTGCTGAAGAACATTGCTGGTCTATGGCTCATTCAGGAACTCCGGCGAGACCTCCAACACGGGGGGCACGATATCGGATTTGCGGAACTTGTGGAGGAAGCTAGGCAGGCGGATGCGTTCAGAACACTCGTTGATCCTGATCATGCGGAATTTGCACAGCCAGGAAACATGCAAGAGAAGCTTAGAGCTTTCGCGCGCGAGAGTGGCCAGGCTGAGCCAGAGTCAATCGGTCAACTCACTCGATGCTGTCTAGAGAGCCTCGCATTACGTTACAGCCACACGCTAGCGCAATTGGAGAGCGTCATTGCTCGCCCAATCGACGTATTGCATATCGTTGGGGGAGGCATCCAAAACTCGCTCCTGAACGAATTGACTACCGAAGCCATCGATCGCTCCGTCGTGACCGGCCCAGTCGAGGCGACTGCAATCGGCAACGTCCTCGTCCAAGCTATGGGTTGCGGTGAACTGGCCAATCTGGCTGAGCTCAGGCAAGTCGTGTCGAATTCGTTCGAGGTCGAGACCCTCACACCGACCGGGGACTCTCAGTGGGACGAGCCCCGCAGCCGCTTCGCAGAGCTTTGCACGCATTAGGGTGCCGTCGCCGACCGGACATGTTCCGCTCATATTTGCCCGAAGGGCTTCGACGCCTCAATTCGATGAACGGCGAGTCATCTTTATTGTTTGTGTGCTTCGTCATTAGGGTAACCGGACAGCTTTGAATGACCCGGTCTCGCTCCGTGAACTCCTTGTGAGTAGTGGAAAACCAATCGCACGCCCCCGATGTACTATCGCGCGACACAGGCTAAAATCGAGGTTCTGTGGAGTGTCAGGCCCCTGGCCATCACTCGCTCGTCGACGTAAGTTGACGGCAATAAACAACTTGGTCCGGTAGCTCAGTTGGTTAGAGCAGGGGACTCATAATCCCTTGGTCGGGGGTTCGAGTCCCTCCCGGACTACATGTACATTTGTATAGTTACGCACCACGTCGCAAGACCCTGCAATTGTAGGGTCTTGCTTCCCGCGACTCTCAGTGTTGCGACGTGGTTCATCGTAGTGCGTGCGTCGGATTTTACGTCGCGCGTTTGACTTTCCGCCGGCGCTCGAGTTGTCTTCACCAGTCTCAACAAGGCCGGCTGCGCGGGCAAAGTGGTCGTCCGTTACTTGGAGGTAATGCTCGCGCGCGACGCTCTCGGAGTTGCCAATCCAAGCGCAAGCCACGTGTGACGGGTATGACTCTTCAAGCTCCGTCTGGCGGGTGCTCCGTAGGTTGTGAAACAACCGCGGCCATGGGTCGAGACCCGCTCGGTCAATTATGCGGCAGAGCTGGGTACGGAGATTTACATTGGAGTCGCGGTATCTGTTTATCACGAACTCGGTGCCATCGACTGCTAGATCGAACGCTTCCTCCAAGTAAGGCCGTAGCTCGGCGAAGATCGGAACGAACCGCGATTCTCGCCCGACCAAGTGTTCAGTCTTGGGGCTTCTGACGCGCATTTTCCCGCCCGCCCAGTCGATATCGGACCAGCGGAGCGCCAAATGTTCGGAAGGGCATCGTAGACCGCCGTAGCGGCTCAGAGCGACCAGCAAACGCCACTCCGCGTCAGGGCACGCGTCGATTACTTTCGCGATATCCTCACGCTTAATGAAGTGGTGACGCGAATTGTTCGCGACTACCGTGCCGACGAGCTTGCGGAACGGATTGTGGCCGATCAGGCCTTTGTCTACGGCGGCGTTAAAGAAGACCTTCACTACTTTTGTGTACTTACGCCTCGTGTTCTCCGAGATCGGTTTCTTGGGCCCGAGTTTTCGCTTCTTTCGTTCCGCGAGCTCGGCTTTCGTCTGCGTGCCAAGTTGCCGTCGCCATTGCTCTGCGTCGCCAGCGCTTATGCTCCGTAGCGACCGATCATCGCCGAAGAATGTAACTAGCGAATTGATAGTAGTCTTCCAGTTCTTTCGGGTGTTCTCGCTGATGTCGGAGCGGGTTTCCATGTATCCGCGCAGGAACGGCCCTAACATATCTTGGCTGCGGGCGGCGACTAACCCGGTGGCAGCAAGTCGCGCGTAAAACTCGTCGGGTCGGCTAGTGAGCCAACGCGACACGTCGTCACTAGGCGCCGAATCGGTGAGACGACAGTTGACCAATTGCTCGACTCGATTCTTGACCGCGCAAGCCTGCCCCCAGGTCATGGCAGGCAGTCGTAGCGTCTTCCGTTTTCCGTCAAGTTTGAATTGGATTCGCCGCTTGGCTTTCTTCGCTGATGCGCCGGGGTTGAGGGATGCCATAGTTCAAAAGCTCCAATCGGGGTGAAGAATCACAGTTAGTCAAAAAAACAATCGCACAGAATCGCCTCAGCGACGCGCAAACGCCCGGCGGCGACTCTGGAGTCGCGCGTCCGGGCGATGCGTTAGATCGCCGCCTAGGCGTTGGGGGAGAATCAAAGCATCGCGTCTTGATCCGGCTCAGCTGGATCGCGCTTGGCATTGGCTGCGAGTATCGCCGTCTGCTGAAAGTTGCATAACGCGGCGTTCAATTTCTGAACTAGCGCATTGGCGTGGCTGATCGTCTTCCAAGCCCGAGCACCGCCACCGACGGACCCGCCGTCCAGAGTCGTCGCGGTGTATTTGCCAAAGTTGGTGAACTTGTCGTACGTTTTCTGGTCAATGACGCCTACGTCACAGACTCGCCAAGCCATGCTCGCCAAGTTGGGGTGTTTCTTCTGACGACTCTTTTTGAATAGTCCCAATTCGACGCACACTTCGCGAAGCCGTTTCGCCACGTAGCAGCGAGCCGACGCGATCGCCGCCACATGGCAACCGTCGACTAGCTGCTGCTTCGCCTGTTTGATCAAGTCGGCTTCGCAGTGCGGACACGTTGGCTGCGGGGCGGATCGCCCGAAGATTCGAGAGAGCATAGTATTGCCCTTTCCACGCCATGCCTAGCAGGGCATCGGCGTAAAGAAAGTGTAACCGCCGACCGACTGTTGCTAGGTGGCCAAGGAGCCACCCCAGGCCGTCACCGGACACTGACACTCGTGCCGGCGGCTACACTCAAGTTTCCTTGGGGATTTAGCGTGTTTTCCTTGGTTGCTCCGAAGAGCTTTAGCACCCAAAGTATCGCATATTTGAGGCGGTTTTCAAGATGTCACGTGACTACGCGGAGATCGACCGGCTAGAATCAGTGTGCGTTGGTCAACTGGCGAGAACGAATCATGTGCGGTAAACAAAGTCGCCGTTCGGCATTAAAACGTTGGGATTCTCGCTTGAGATTGCTTTGGACTGCGCTTGTCGGCGTCTTTGTATTGACAAAGCCGCTTATGGGCAAGTTTGCCGAGTTTATTCTGCACCCCGAGGGCCTGTCCCTATTCTGGTTGGGCGTGCCGCTTATCTTGCTGCACCTATGGTCATTCACGCAATTCACCGACGACCCAGAGGAGCGACCGAACTGGCTGTTCGCAGCGGCTGTCGGCCTAGCCGTTTATGCAGCAAGCCTCCCAACGCGAGACGATTCGGAGCTGGTACTAGCTGTATTGCTGGCAGTGTCGCTGTGCCCGGCCGTATGGACCTCCGACTCAAATATGTCGCAAAAGTGGTTGGCAGCAATGTTTCCAGTGGTGCTTTTTACACTCGTTGGTTGGTTTATTTGCAACTCTATCAATCTAATCAATCACTATCTCGATGAAGCTGTGCAGTATCTGTTTTCAAGTGAAAGCTTGCACGGGTATGTCCTCTTTGACACTTCGACCATTGGGACTTACATGGCAATGTTGCTCGGCATTGTGGTAGGCCGAGGAGTAGCTGCGGACAAACGACGACAGAATGAGCCACACCATAACGCAACGGAGGCATTCTGGATTAGCGGGTTCCTGTGTGCTTCTTTGTTTTCGCTGTTCGGGTGGTGGTATCTAGGACGAGCGCTTATCCAGGAATGGGGCCTACACGCTAGCGCCGCCCAATGCGTCGCCGCGTTGTCAAGCTTCATCATTGCGGTACTGATTGTCGCTTTGCCTGGTAGGTATATTTTTTCTAGTCGGCCAATTAGTCGCGGGCAACTCAAGAGAATGTTCCTGCCGATACTCGGCCTAAGTTGTTTAGTAACGCTATTTCACTTATTCTTCGCCGCAGCGGTACGGTCAGCGTTGTTGTCTACAGACTTCCTCTTTGGATACATGTCCTTCTTACATTTGTTTGCCGGCATCGGACTGGGCATCTCAACTTGGCTTTCACTCTATATCTTAACTACATTGCCAGCGGGATCAGCCGCGAAGAAAATCGTTGGCGTCGGTCACGAAGAGCATAATTGAATAGAGAATTGTCCTGGACACTTCTACACGAGAAGCTGAGGCCAAACGGAGATAAGGATCCCATGGGTTGTGCATTTTCAAGGCGAAAGCTGTGAAGTTCATTGCGACACGCCAACCGTATCGCATTCCTCACGTCGCCCAGCCTGACTATCCGCAACGCACTGATCGATGAACGCGTCCAGGCTCGCCTTGGTCCAACGCGGGCCCCACTCTGTCTCTAGCGGTTCTAGATCGCCCGTGGCGCGCATCCGCATTAGGTCGCGTGGTGAGCAGGCCAGATAGCGGGCCGCGTCTTTGATCTTGACGACGGCCGGCGCGTGTGATGTTGCGTCCAATCCGCCGGCGGCTTTGACCAGACAACGACTTGCCATCGCGAAGTAGTAGAGGGCTTCGTTGATCTTGGCTTTATCGACTTGGGGTGTTTCCGTGCTCATTGGGATTCCTTACAGAAGCGGGATCGAAAACTCGCGTGCCACCAAAATGTAGAGTTTTCGGAGTCTCTGAAAGTGGCTAGAATCACAATCGATAACTACGCCCTATTCTCTGTGCAAATCGACCTTGCATCCAGTTAGAAAATTGCAAACTCACAGCAAATCAACAATGCGTCGCCACCGCAGCAACGGGCCAAAGTGCCCAGTTTACGCGGTTCAAGTGAAGTGCCTCGCAGATTTCTTTGGGGTTTTTGATACTCTCCTGAAGGGTAACGCCCAGTTTTGGTTTCGTGGCCATAGTAACTTCAAGTACCAATTGATGCCATCAGCGCTTCGCTACGATAGCGAACGCAGCCGAACGAAGGCGATCGAGTTGGTCGCCGACTTTCGGCGTCTTGCAGAGTTCAAATTGCCACAGCCACCAGCCGCTAACGATTCACTGAAGTGGTTGCAACTCGCTCAACATTATGGGCTTGGCACGAGAATGCTTGACTGGTCAGAGAATGCGGCAGTAGCTCTCTACTTCGCGTGCCAGCCGGGGCGATCAAAAACACCCACAGACGGCAGCGTGTTTATCGTAAATCCAATCGACCTTAATACCGATTTGGACCCCAAGAATCCGCGCGTTTTTGATGCTCAAGTTGACTTCAGATTTATCGAGCCTTACTTGAAGCTCAACGGAGCTCTTAGTGGTCGCGGCAGAAAACCAACAATTGCTATTCACCCAGTCTGGAACTCAGAGAGAATTGTGCTTCAGAAAGGCACTTTCACTCTGCACGGCACTAACTCCAATGGGTTGGACGCAAGCCAAGCGACTTCGCTGGTCAAGATTCCGATTCTCGGTGAGTACAAAGCTCAGATTCTGACGGAGCTGGAACGAATCGGAGTTTCCGAGCAGACTATTTTTCCGGAGTTGGAGCACCTATGTAGCCATCTAGTCCGCAAATCAAATCTCACGTAGAAAGTACCAAATGGCAGAGTACATTCCATTTGTGTTTACTGACAATGATTGCCGAATCGTATCAAGTACCTACCAGGACGCGAAGCTCGTTAGAGTCCCCGTCGTCAAGGCCGCAAAGTTCACAACGCTGTTACCCAAAGACACCAAGCTATGGGTCGATCCTCTTTTCGACGGATTTCACGATGGACCTGGCAATAAATGGGATTGGTGGGATAGCCATGTAAAAGGTTGTCCCGATTATCGGGAGCTTTGGAATCCCAGTTTCGTCGCAAAGCCTGACAAAGCGAAAGTCAAAGCAATCGTCGACTATTTTCTAGATGGGTGCCTTACGTTTAAGCCATCTGCGATAACAGTTCCGCAATTGCCCGTCGTCAAAGACGTTACTCGAAACAAACTCAATTGGGAACTCGCAAATTGCTGCGGCGATTGGCGCGAGCGAGTCAAATTCGAAGGGCAGCTCGTTCTACCGATAATTTTTACTAACCAAGATCAGATCAATACGGCAAGAAGAAAGAGAATAGCGGCCATCGAGAAATCCTACAGCAACTCAAACGCGAACGCATATTGGATAGTCGACAGCAGTTTGCCTGACCAGTCTGGGTCTCCAACATTTCTGAAGAAGAGATTCCCGGCATTGATTGACTTCCACACTGAAATCAACGAAGCAATCCCAACCTGCGTGACACGCATCGGAGGACCGTATTGGGGTATGAATCTGGTTTTGTGGGCTCGCAACTTAGTTGACTCTCCTGCGATAAGTATTGGGAGAAGCTTCCGGTACTTTCTTTCCGGAGGCAGGGGCAATCAACCCAAAGTGCGCATTGCAATACCTTCGCTGCGAAGATGGGTTCAAACGAGTGCCGCATTCGTCGACTGGCTGGCCGAATGTGAGAATCTGCTCGGCGAAGACACGGCTGCTTATAAGGAGCTTGCAAACCTATCCAAAAAGTACTCACGCTTGCAGACGCAGGACGCTTCTCGACGCCAGATAGCTGAGTTCTACAAAAAGTGGATTGATGAAATCGCCTCTACCGATACTGCAGGGCGAGCACTCGCTCTCTACCAAGACTTATCATCCGCATACGTTCTCGGTAAGACGCTGCCTGACTTGCCGTCGGATGAGAGGACGGCGCGGAGACCAGAGCGAGTCGCCGAGTATTTAATGCTAAGCTGTCTTTAGGTAGCTTTGCCAAAATCGCTCAACACAATGGCACTCGGCGACTTGATTCACTTGCTTTCGACTCTTCGACGGCGAAATCAGCACCTCGCAGTTTGCTTTCGTTACAGCTAATAGCCCCACCCCTGCTTCGGTGACAACTTCGCGTTTGGTGCTGGCTACATTCAATGCCTTACCGAGCGGCAACGCCATGTATGAGTTTGGCGTGAGTTGTCGATTGTTTCGCGCTTGTGAAATCACTTCGTTGATTCTGCCCATCTTCAATTCAACGGCGACTAAGTCCGTTTGAAGCGGCATCCAGCCATTAACCTTTTGAAGATTGCCCCTCTTGGTCCTCACAACAAATCGTCGGGCCACGAGTTCATCTATCTCGCCGCACACCTCATTGTAATCGAACAGCTCAGAGTACCCTTGATGGATTCTTTTGACAGAGACTGACCTTCCGGTGTCTTGATCAGGTATACGTAGCAGAAGTTGGACCCGAAACGGCGGACCAACGGGTTTACCCTGCTTCTGCGCGAGCCTATGACGGGTCCGATCTTCGTCAAACGCACAGCCAACGAGATCGCAGATTCCCCACGGGTTTTGAAATTCGGATTTAGTTTGGAGCCCTTGTGCGAGGAGCCATCGCTGCACGGGTTCCTTCATTTCAGATTCGAGCTTAAACATCCGCGTCTCTCTGCAACACCACGAAGCGAAACTCGGGTGGCCGTATACCAAAGATATCGTCAGCTTAGCAATACCGATCAGAAATTGGTATCACTTGGCGGCATGACTTTCGGGCCACCAAACGATCGCAGACCCCTCAGCGACGACGACGGGTAGTCGTCGCGCCGGATTCTGCTTGACCAAGTTAGAAAGATCGAAATCCCGCATCCACATAGTGCCGCTTGGCGTCGTGTTTCCAGACGCGAATCGCTATGTGTCCCGTCCATCCCGCCCGACGAGTCGTAGGCGCGTTCCCTGCACGAGCTGTACGATTCGTTCGGCTTTCTCCCGAGCGATACGCTCGATCACGCCCTGCAAGGCACCCTAAATCATTACTTTAAAACAACTTACGCACACAATCCCGGGTCACAGAAAACTGCAATTGTGCAGGTCAGCTGTCAGCTAATGGACCGGGAGAGGAGCTAGAAACGCTTAGAGCAAATCAGACGATGGTTGTTGGCGAGTCCTTTAACGTCCGATTTGCAACGAGGTCGTCCTTCGCTTACGGAGCTTCTCGATTAGCCGTAGTATCCTGCGGATCGGCGGGCTGAAACAAAGTTAATGGGGTCGATACAATAAGTTCGTATGAGGTCCTTGTAAACCTCCTGCCGGATTGCGTCTGCCGCAGCAGCGTTGATCCGATTCTCGTGAACCGTGAGTCGACTATCGTACTCTGGAACTACTGAGAGATTGTGTCGTTCAAGTTTGTCAAATTCACTGCTACCGCCATTAGGCATGTCTTGACCTCGGTTCTCTGGAGCGAGCTACTGATCGCCTAAACTGCAGCATGTCATTCTGGCTTTCTGCAAACAACCGCGCCAGAGCCATGAACAAATCAACACTAGTGAGGCTGAAAAAGAACTGTTTCGGGAGTTCAAAATTACCGGATTTACTGCGTGCCCGATGACAGTGGCCTGGCTTGTTGTCCTCTTCATGAATCCTCGGCGTATTCATTGTTCCTGAGAAATGGCAGCGTTTTGCGCAGCTGCTGACAACGGATCACCATGTGCGATTGCTTTTAAAGCATCAGTTAGTTCGCTCACGTGGGCTCTTCGGGAGCGGCAAAATCGTCAGGAGATCCACGGAAGGAGGACTTCATTTTGCCTAGAACTCTTACTGGAAACAGGGAATTTGGATGGTCGGGGTCGTAAACGCGATGGTAGCAGCAACTGAACTGAACAATGAATTGAATAGCCGAATTATCATACTCCTCAATCCCCAGGTGCACATATCGTGGGAATCGATCGGATATCCACAATGTGTCTAATATGGATTGCAGTGAGAATCCATCTCCTAGAAACTTACACTCATTTGGCGCTACTACAACTTCGTCAGCAAATAGTTGAGTTCCGTTGAATGAAAACTGATCTAAAGCGAAGAAGTGATTGCGTTCCGGTGCAGCTGCACCAGATTCTAGTTGGCACAACTGAATGCACTTGTCTATCGCTTTTGTAAATCGATGAACGAATTGCATGTGCTGCATCACGACACCAGGCTGGCTGGGGACGATCTCGAACTCGCTACCATTTATAGCTCTAGATTCAAACATCAGCGTACCTCAAACGGTGCGCCAACGGTGAGAGGCACTTTAGTCCGCCATTGGTTTGCAGGCAGCAACGGGTCTGGGACATATTCAAGAGCTTCGCCCGGGACGTGTACCGGATAAACCTTATCTGCATCGACGGTAACTCCCAAACTCTTGATCTGTTCCTTCGTCAGATGCGGATTGTCGGTTACCCAACTGCCCGGAATAAAGCCGTCAGCAAACTTTTCCGGTGGGGCGTCGGTGTAGTGCCAATAGGTACTCTGACCAAAAGGCGCACGGTATTTTTCTGGATCTGACTCGGTACATCCATTATTATGCACCAGCGCCCCGAGAGTGGAAACACGGTAAACGTGTTCCCCCTCGACAGTCATGTTGTAGACACGCTGAGTACCGGGGACCTTAGCGAGCGACTGGACAATTAGCAGGCCATCTGGCCCTTCGAGTTGATCGCCTCTCTTCAGGTCGTGGGCAGAAACCCAAGTGCCATCCGTCGCACGGTAGAATTTGTGTAAACCTGTCGTACGGACCGACTCGGTCTCCCCCCTGGAGGTGCCAAACGTCAATTCGTAAACATCTCGGTTGAGATGATTAACCGTGGTCAGTACGACACGGCCTGGTCCTTCTTCAATCTCTGGACAGGACTCGTTGGCGACAACGGTTGCCCGCATCTCCTCTGGCAAGCCCATGTCCAAGAGATCAAGCGGCAGCGGAACTTTTGCGCCAGCTTCAGCCCGATGCGCTGTCACCCAGTCGGGGTGCTGAAGAGTCTCGACATCGATCACGTCGAGCGTACCATCCTCCCATAGGTTCGTAGCACGAAGCCGCAGAAGTCGCCAAGTGGCAGGATCAACCTCAGTTGTTCCGGCCATCTCGCCGGTCGAATAAGAACCAGCCACCCGATGGCCCGGACGTAGCTGTTCAATCGCAACCGATGGAGCAGTCGCCGTGGGCTCTGAGACCTGAGCAGCAACAGGCGTGGCTTCAATCGTCGGCGCTGAAGGCCGGAAACCGTTCAGCCCCGCGATGCCTAAAACGCTAGCCAGCGTAAGCCAACAGATGAGCCAGGTCGACTGCAGGAACTTCGAGCAACTCTCAATTCCCACTGTCTTGCAGGAGGACTTGTTGGTTGAGGCAGTGCCCCACTCTGAAAATGCCAATTCGCGCTCGTGACTGTCACGCTCTTGTTTACCGATTGGATTCGACATGGCAGCTTCACTTTCTTGACTGTCGTTGTTTTCGGAGTAGAGCGCATCATTTGCATCAGAAGAGGCCATCTCTTTTCGGCGTCGTTGCTTATCGGCAACTGTGGTTTGTTTCTTTCTGGTCTGCTTCACAGGGACATGGTAGCCGGCAAATGCAAACACGACTGCCGACCCTGCTAGCATCAAGAAAGAATTATCGGAACTTTCGGAGGCTTCTTCAACAGACTCAGCTCGCACCAGATGTGTTTCTGGACGAGTGGCAGATGAAGGGTGCTTCAAGACCGGCGTGCCAGCTACGAAACAGAAACCTCCGTCGACCTTGGTCGGACCGGCCGTTTTCGTTGCCGCATAACTAGATTTCTTCGCCGATTTTTCGGCGGTCTCCTTGGCGAGTTTCTTCCCGCCACGCTTCAGCAACGATTTTGCCGTATCCTTCAGCAGATCGGTCGGGCTGCTCGGAAGCGGGATTTCTACACCTGTCACGGCAGTAATACCTGCTTCGACTCCGGTTTCGATGATTTCTCTGCCGATGGCACTTGCGACGGCCTTGGCGCCGTAGGTCCCAACCGCAGCCGCTCCTGCTGCTCCGACCGCGGCTCCCGCCGCAACACCGAGGGAAACTTTTTGCGCGGTTTGCAGGTCGGAGTCCATTTGCGATGGGTTAAAGAGGTAGTGCACGTAGAGCTCGCCTTCCGTGGGCGGACTGGAGCTAGGTACGGCCAAACTCACCGAACCAGGTCTGCCAGGGGAACCTTTTCGAGGTCGATCGATTTTTTCACCGGAAGGTGTAAGCTCGAACGGGATATCGTAATTGTGGTAAGGAAAGTTCGGGTCAGGTGGGTAGAAACGGTGTTCTTTATCGTGTCCGCCGCCAGTGATTCTTCCGTTGTCGTTTTTGACGTTCTTCGAATTGGAATACTCATACTCTACGCCAGCGGCGCTCAAACCTTTTTGGACATCACTCACCTCGCTTGAGCTCTCAAATTCTCTCTTGGAGGTCGAGGAACTGGGATTGTAACTACCCGTAGTCGTCGAATTGAAGTCTGTCTTATTGCTTTTCACAATGTGATCATGGTAATCAACCTCCGAGGTGTCAGGGTCGCGCCCTTCTTTTTTGGAATCTGATTTCTGCTTTGATTCATTGTACTTGGTAGTTTCATACCTTCCCGATTGCTGCCTACCCTCCCGAGTATCGTAGTACGATCCACTCTCTTCGCTGGTTGATCCTGACTTCGAAGAATCTCCCCCCGTTTCATCGGTTGTGGTAGGGTGACTTTCGGCATCAAATCCTTTGAGTCTATTTTCGTATTCTGTATCGCGTTCTCGTTTCGTGTCGCTGGAGGAGTTAAAGCTGCCACCTACTGCTCCATACTTACCATTGCGGTGCCCTGAGCTATAGTTGGATTTGCTGATGACCGAAATGTTCGTCGATTCAAACTTAGATTCATCACTCGTAGCTGTTATCTCTCTAGTCTCATTCTCAGTGTAGTTCCATGTGTCTGAGAAACTGGCTGTCTTAGCCGAGGATGATTCTTCACTATCCGTGACTGTCTCTGTGTTGTATCCATCGGCAGTACTTATGGAATAGTTGCGAATCGTTGTTTCGGTTCCTGCAATATCGGTGTGAGTGTTACTTTCGCTTTCTGAAGATCGATCCCACTCGTTCTTCTCGGTGCCGGTCGTTTTTCCATCTCGAGTGCTGCTTGTGCTGGTGTAAGTGGTCTTCGTTTCTGATTCACTAGTTGGGCCGTTCTTCGTAGTGGTTGTGGTTCTGGTAAAGTCGCCACCACTATGCTCTGAATCGCTGCCACCGCTCACTTCTCCGTCCTTGGCAGATACACCGCGTCGCGTCGTTCCGTTGGAACTGGATTCGGTGGTTGTGACCGTGCGAGTACTAGTATCCCCCAGTCTGGAATGTGTTGTGGTCTCGCCGTCGGACTTCGAGCTGCCACTGATGCGCTCGTTGGCGTTGCCATCGCTGCCATCGCGATCGTAGCTGCCGGAACCGTCTGTGGAACCTTTTGAGCTTGAGCTACCTGAGAAACGTCGTTGCGATTTGCCGGCGTTTGACCATTCTTCGAAATCGGCACGTGAGCTACCATTGTTTCGCTCATTCCATTCCGAAGATGTCGAGCCATCCCCGTCGGACGAATAGGTTCGCTCGCCAGAAGAGCCGGAGTTTCCGTCACTTGAAGCCGAGCTTTCGATGCTTGCGCCGCTACCGTTGCCAACGACGACGTAACCGCCACTGGTTCTGCCGTCACCGCTGCTGTCGATGTCGAAATTCGTCGCATGGGTTGTTGCAAAGGGAGCACGAGTTCGAGTGTCTGAAGCATTGGAGCTACCTCTACCGTTACTTGACCCTCGCGACCAGCGGCTCACCGTTTGGCCGCCATCTTGGCTTGTCGACGAAGAAGAACCACGGCCGTTTCGACTACCGCTAGTTCGTGAATCCCCTGAAGTTTCACTTGAGTCGTTGTTCGTGGTGCCGGATCCACTGCCCCGCTCAGTTACACTTGTCGACCCACTTGATTGCGTGGAATAGCCATCGCCAGAGGTCGATTGGTTCCCTGAGGTACGCAACGACGCACTCCGCCGTATACTGGACTGGCCGCGCGAATTTGCATCGCCGCCACTACCCGTCGACAGGCTGCTTGCAGAGCGTTCGGAATTGCTGGTGCGAGCAGAGTAGCTGCCCGAACTCGATTGACCGTTAGACGATTCACTTGTCGAGTTGCTTTCGGCGGTTCTCCCGGAATCGCTGCTTTTTGAAGTACTGTCGGAGGATCGACCATCAGAGTTGATCGAATAGCTCGTCGCAGAGGATCGGCTGGCATTGCTGCTGGAACCGCTGCCGGAGCCAGCGGCAATGACAACGCCACCACCCGGCCTCGGCCTTCCAGTACCGGTGCCCCCACCACCGCTTGAGTTGCGGATTACGACACCGTCTCGCCGACTGCCGTCATAGCTATAAATGTGCGAAACACTTGAGTTCGACGACTGCGAGCCCGAACCAGAACCGTCGGGGGTGTGGACTGTTGAGGAAGAATTGCTACTGCTTCTCACAGAGGTCCTGACTGTCCCAGAGCGAGACGATTCACTACCGAACATGCCATAGCCGGAACGAACCGTGCCGTTGGCCGCAGCGGAAACTGTTGCTGTGTCGGCGCCGCGACTGGTGGTAGACGTTACTCCGTCCGAGTTTGTCTCGCGGCTTGTGAATTGACCTGCCTGATTGCTGTAGCCGGTTGCGCTGACTGTATACGTAGTTGTCCCTTGATGGCTTGGGCCGTCGGATGGGCTGGTGGTCGTTGCGTAAGTCGTGGTGGCAGTAGAGCTCGACGAACCCGTCGAACTGATTCTTCCGCTGAATCGATCATAGTCGCCGTCGCTGGAGCGCGAGGAAGATCCGCTACCAAAGTCACTCCGGCTTCCGCTCGCGTTAAGAGTGTAAGTTCCAGAAGCTTGCCGCAGCCCATTGTCTTCCGACGCGCTAAACGACGCGCTGAGCGAACCGGTACTTGATTGCGTGAACTGCCCCGAAAATGATCGGCTGTTATTCTGGCCTGAATACTGGCTGCCACCACCGCCATTGGAGTGACCACTGAAACTAGAGTTGTATGTACCGGAAATGCTCGACCGCGAGGACGGATTGGCTGCGTCCAGCGATTCGAACCACGTGCCGCTGACGACTAAGGTCGATGAGTAGTCTCCAGTGCCAATGTAGCTCCACGACTCACTACGGCCGTCTGTTGAGAGAGAGCCGCCACCACTGACACTGATCGTCGTGCTGCGGCTTTCAGTCAACGTGGCTGAACCCTCAATAGAAGCCCCCGTGGTATACGTTGCAGTACCGTGATAATAAAGCGAGTAACGCTCAACGCGACGAGTAGCTTCGGTGCTGCGTTCCGACTCAGTGGAAACGACACGGGTATCATTGAACGTCTCTTCACGGGACTCTTCGATTGTGACTGTAATAGTACCGGTCGCTGTACTCGCATCGACGAAATCGCCGTCCTTGGTAACCGTTTCAACGTAAGTAGTGCGGATGCCGCCGTCGCCGTTGTGATCAACGTTCTCTTGACTCGGATTGGTTCCCGCCGTACCTCCGCTGTAGATTGCAGCTCCGCCTTCACCGTCCCCCCAGTCATCGATTCGCGTCACTTCCGTTTGACTTATTGGTGCAGTATAGCCAGTAGTTGAGCTATACGTGGCGTACTCAGCGGCTTGTCCCTGCCCGCCGGCATTACCCACATGCAATTGATACTCAGCGCCACCGGAAGCAACGTACGTTGAAACGATTGGCTCGCCGGAAGACGAATCTTCGTCATCTGAAGCGACGGTTTCGGTGATCAGGTAGTCGTAGTCGATATCCTCAACCACCAGATGCTCTGCAAGTGTCAACACGCTTCCGGCGTAGGTGGCATGCGATCCTGCGGTAACAAATTCAAAGGTGTAGTCGCCACTGAGTTCGAGGCGAGTTGACGTATCGCGATCGGCGGTAGCTGATTCCTCCTCGAATTGGCTGGCTTGAATCTCATAGCTGTCAATGACCAGACGAAACGAAATCTCATCAACCAGAGTCGTTGCGCCGTTGGTGGAGACGTCGACGATGACTTGGTAGGAGCCGTTGAGGATTGCGCCTTCTGCCGTCACATAATCCACCAATGGGACCGTTCCGGAATCGGAGGACTGATCTGACGGTTGCGCACTACTTGCAGCGAAGACTGGGGTACCAAGCTCATCTTCATCCTCACCACCTCCACCATGAAGTAATAGCAGTTCACCAATTGCCACATCGATTGTGCGCGCGGCGTTCCCTACCAATCCCGCACTTTCAATGACGGAGAAGATCGCATCTTCGTAGCCTGAGAGAGCCAGTGCATCGTTACTCAGGTCGGCTAGCCCTTGATCTCCAAACGCCACGGCGGGCGGTGAATCAGCGGTTAAGAACGCACTCACACTGCCAACGGATGACGCTGTTGCAGCATCTGCAAAATCGGCCCGTTCGTAGCTTTGATTCTGCTCATTCCAGGCAACGACTCTGGCGATAAGTGTTTGCTGCGAAGTCAGGTTGCTCATTAAACCGAGCGGTGTATAGGTGAACTCTCCATTAGCATCCGTGTAGGCAATTCCATCGACACTCAGGCCATCTCCATGATTAAACTCAACCCGAACGCCAGCGTGCCGCCCAAGTCCGGCAACCGTACCAGTGACGGTGGGATCGTTTATCTCGCCATTCCCATTGGGAGTTTCTTGCCAATCGATTGTGAGTGCTGCAGGATTTGCTTCGTCTACTAACGTGAACTGGAAGCCAGCCGTCCATGCTGAGTACACCTCTTGATTGAGACTGGTATCCCAAGCGACCGACCGGAATCTGAGTGTGTTGGGACCAAGTGCTACGGGAGGTGTATAGTGGAATTCGCCAAAGGCGTCAGCGGTTAGCCGGCCTTCGGCAATGTATTCGCTGCTTTCCTGACTTCCCGTATAGTTGACTTCGATGATAGAGAACGCGCCTTGCCCTAACTCACCGACTCGACCGACAACTGTCGGATCGTTTGTCACATCGTCGCCAAGGGTTCCTGTATCATACGCCAGCGCTTCTCCTTGAATTAGCGGCACAAGCGTTGATGCGACACCATTGGGCCCAGGAATCGCTAAATCGATTCGTTCCCATCGACCAACGACGTCGCCAATTCGAGCTCGGGCAAAAAGTGTCACGACGCCAGCTTCTAGTGAAGAGACGTCTATTTGGAACTGCCCTTGCGAATTGACGCCGGTGCTGAGTACTGATTCGAAGTTGTATGCAACCTCAGCGTCGGACAGGTCCTGCAGAACTGGCGACGTAGGTGCCGACGAGCCGTCTAGCTGTCCGAGGAATTGATACTCAACAACAAGTCCACTCGTTTCGGACGAATCGACAGATCCAACTACTTCGTTGCTGGTACTGCCGTTGAAGCTGAGGAAGGAAATCTCGGGTGCGTCGGTGAGTAAAAATTCCAACGAGTACGAAGGCCCTGCCGGCAAGCTCATATACTGCGGTGGCTCTACCCACGCGTCGACTGTCTGCGTCGAAACGCTCGGCTCGATACCGAGTGCGTGATAGACGAATTTTCCTTCATCATCGGTAGCGGTTCTACCATCTGCGACACCGTCCCCATTGTGGTCAAACCAAACCGTAAGACCACTGAGGTTACCCACAGCATTCACTGATCCCTGGAAGGTTGCTACTGAGGTTGTGGCAATCGGACCTTGGCTACCGATGAGCGATGCGAGTTCCAATACGTCAACCGTAGGAGCTGATACGGCATCGGGGTCAATAGTTAGAGTTGCTTCCGCACCTGGCCCTCCAAATACACTGTAGGCATAGTCTCCCAGAACGGGATGCCACTGCTTCCAACGCGCGAGAATGGGGTACGAAACATCATGAAATAGTCCCGTCGGCGTATGCTCGAACGTTCCATCCTCGCGTACCGGTACTTGGGCATCGACGACCGAATTATAGTCGTAGTCAAATTCTACAATCACTGTTGAATAATCACCCGTCAACTTACCTTTCAAGGTCGGATCGGCATAGCCGGTCGCCGCATTTCCTGTATCAGGATTAGCGATATCGAGGGATACGAAACTCACGGATCCGGGGGCAGGTAGATTAAGCCCGCTTACCAGTAGCTCATTCCACTCGCCTACAAGCGACGTAGCAGATGCGCTACTGTCTACGATGCCACGAACACGAACGGCAATCGTCGAATTACTGAGTTGCGGCGGTCGCACCGTAAACTCACCGAATCGATCCGTGCGAACAAAGCTCTGGAATTCAACGTCCCCCGGATTCTCCACGATGATTTCGATTAACGCGTCTGCTCCATATCCGCCAACGGTCGCACGTCCGTTGAATACTCCTGTTGTCACATCTTCAAGCGCGAGGGAGACTGCTGGCGCGTCCAAGTTCGAATGGAAAAACTCAAGGGGGTCGCTCCACGCACCTTCAATACGCTGACCACCATGAAGTCCGACTGCCCGGACTCGGACGCTGACGTCACCAAACGGCAATGTTGTACCGACGAAACGATAGTCGTCGTTCAAATCGACTGACTCGCTCCAGTCAGGAAGACCGTCAGCGTCAAAACCGCCGCCCTCAAAATCGAATTCGACTTCGACATTGGTCAGGGTCGGATGTGCTTCGATGGACCCTTGAATAACCGGTGAAAGCGTACGAGGCTTGCCGTCAACCGTCGTTCCCTCATTGGCTTCGAGACTAGGATCAACTGGAAGCGTCGGAGCTGGCACAGGCAAGTAGTCAAAGACAAACTCTACCCAATCGCCGTATGCAGTTCCGTCGTCACCATAGTAGTCAACCGCTCTTGCCCGGAGTGTAATTTCACCGTGCTGCAAATCGAGCGGAAGATATTCAAATGTTCCATCTTCGAACGTTAGCGTAGTACCATCGGCGATCGAATTTCCATCATGGTCGAATTCAATAGTAAATCCACCAAGATTGTCGGACACGTCCGAAAAAATCGATCCCGTGACAATCGGGTCGATTGTCGCGGGATTGCCACCCGTATCTGGTTCGGGTTCGCCTAGTGCCATTGAAGCTTGGTCGACCGTCGGTGCCGGATTCAAAAGTGTGAATCGAATGTCTTTCCACGAGCTCGATACACGAATAGTTGCGGTAGAAGATTCTAATTCGTCCTTGTACGCATCCGATTCAGTCGCAGCAAAGTCTTCATCAATGTGAAGTTCTTCTACTAACCGTGCCTTAATGAGTGTGTCACCAAAACCTAACTCTTCGATTTCCACATCAAATGAATCAGGGTTGTCGATCGGCAAAACCAAATCTGCCGTGCCGTCAAATAGTCCTCCCGCATAGTCTATCTCTACATACCATGACGTAACTCCTACTGCCTCACGCCAATTCTCCGTGTCGTCGTCATCCTCGTCGAAAAAGCTTGCGGTCAGGCTGCCGGTCAGGCTTGGCGCAATGGTTTCGTTGGTCGTCGTGCCGTCAAGCGTGCCTTCATCGATCTCCGACAGCGGTAGAGTCAATTCGAATTCGAAATCAATTTCCGTGCGATTGTGGACTCGATAGTCAATACTGGTGATGGTTTGTGTGTCACCCCAATCATGCAAGACGTACTCACCGTCCTGAGTGACGCCAACCGGACGAGCCTCTATTTCGACTCGATCGTTCGACTGCATGCCATTCGACCATCGTGACATATCAGGCTGATACGTGAAGCGATAGTCTTCCCCAACGGACGTGCTCGTCGCCTTCGATTGGACAATCACTGTGGAGGTATCGTAAAGCTTCTCTACTTCCACGTTGTCAACAAAATGCGTAACTCTCAATTCGACGTAGAGCGGCGTTACAGTATCCAATGTGGCCGATTCACCCGTGGTCGCATTGGAGCTGTCCCGATACTGCTCCGTTCGCGTGGAAACTTGCACCTCTCCGAATACCGTTGCGTCAAGCTCACTGAGCAGCCCACTACGGAGCACATGAGGGCCGGTGACGCGGAAAGTACCGCTATCGGTGGAATCATCCGCTCGATCTGTTTCGACAACTGTGCCCAACGGTACTTCTAGCGCTGTACCAATAGCCTTTGAACCTAACTTCGGATCGGGCTCGCTGGGGATGGCAGTTATTGTGACCGGTTGGTCCAGTGAGATACCGATTGGCATGAATACTGCCGTGCCATCGTCCTCCAACGTTGTCGAACCGAGGTACTTCAGCGTTGCACCTTCGTAGAAGTCAACGACTACATTCTTGATTGAGTCCGCATCCGTCACCGTGACAGTCATTCGCGGATCACGCTGATCCGCGCCGCCCGTAGCGGGATTGGTAAAGACAACACTCGTCACTTGTGCCAGCGAAATTGGCACCAGCGTGAAGCCAGTCATGGCCGCCGACGCGCTAGGATCGCCACTTTCGGTGAGGGGCTGCCAGCCGGTCGTCTGATCGGTTCCGGATAGTACGTTCTTCTCAGTCAAACGCACGTGAATATCCCAGTGGCCGTAATCGAGATTGAGGGGACGGTACTCGAAGCGACCAAATTCGTCAGTCGTCGCACTGCCATCGACAATTCCATCGCCTTGATGCGAGAATTCCACCTCGCTGTAAGGTGGAGCATCGGCAACGACGCCAACAACTGTCGGATCTGTAGTCACACGGTCGAGGACTGTGAATCGATAATCATCAGGATCAACACCCGCGTCACCATCGAGATTGAAATAGCCGGTATCAATTAGCAGCTCAAACCGATCTACCGTCGGAGGATCGTTAGTCGCAGGGTTCCACGTGAGTGTTTGCCATCCACCGAACGACAAGTAGCCTGAGTTGGTATCGTCACTCCAGTGTTCCTCAGTGACGCGCACTTTAATCGTTTGTGTACCGTTGGCTGGTCCGGCCCACTGGGTGAACGCATGTTCGAAGTGACCAAGCCCATCGGTAACCACGAAATCGTCGACACGATCATCTCCATTGACATCAAACTGGAGTATCCGACCCACAACTGAAACACCAGCGGGCGCTGTTAATTCGCCGCTAAAAATTGGTTGAATCACATCGTCCGACTGTATAGAGATCGACATCGATGCCAACTCAGTATCGAGCACGATGGGATCTCCCGCATACGCATCAGTAAAATCTAGGTCGGTTGTTGTTGTGTCATCGCTGCCATAGACAGACTCATGGACCCTGACTCGAAGATGATTGCCAGCGGTTGAATGATCCTGCGGTGTATAGACAAAGGAACCGTCTAAGGCAGTTCGCACCTCGCCGTCATAATGCTCGTCACCCCCCTCAACGAAAAAGAACTCGAGTAGCAGATCACTGACGTCCGCGTCACTTTGCACAGTTCCCACGAGTGTCGGATCAACTCCACCGGGATTTGGTCGTTGGAGCCCGATGACCGAAAGGCGATTTGCCAGATACGTCGGATCTGTCTCAAACTCCAGAGTCACATCCGTAGTGAGCGGGTCGGATGTCGAAATGTCGTCCCAGTTGGGCTTAAACTCAGCGTTGATCCAGTCGCCGCCAAACTCGTGATCATTGACGAAAAGTGAGTCAAGCCATGCCTGAGCCGTTGCATCGGAGTTATCAATGTCGTCATAAAGGCTTTCGCCGAGCGCAATTTGTTCGTCGAAAACGGGATCAAGATCGTGCCCCGTTACGAAATGCGGTACGATTGCCCAAGCAGTGAAGATGGCCGTTTGTCCCTCAACAAGGTCATCTGGCGTGTAGCTGAACATGCCATTTTCGTCCGGCAGCACTGCCACTTCCGCTTCGCCATCTCCGTCAAAATCAATCTCCACTTCGACGTCGCGCATATCGCCGTCGAAACCGACCTGGCCGGTCAAAGTCGGGTATGCAGTTGCGTTGTCGTTCGTGTCTAGACCAGTGTCATAGGCCACGTCGAAACTCTGCAAGATGACAACGGGCGCCGTGTCGCTGAGTTGGACGTTCGCAATACTTGACGTGGCTCCGAATACGCGCTCATCACCAGCGGCGCGAATATGGTCCCATCCGACAGTCCGTGCGTAAATTGTGTACGTTTCGTCGCGAGAGAGCCCATATGGCGTGAAATCAAAGTCGCCGTTTTCATCGGTCATGACTCTACCAGCAATGACGTCAAATGGTAAGTCACCAGACCCCACTGCGACGGCAGAGAACTCAACAATCACTGCCTCGATGCCTAAGCCACCGTCATCTTCAACGCGGCCTCCGACGGTGGGCAAATAAACGACTGTGCCACCGTCTCCATACGTCAAATCAAAGCCGACAATATCAGGAGCTACGGCCACATCACCATCGACTACGAACGTGAGCGGGTAGTCGGTGCCGTTCTGATCATTTCGGCGGAAATTGTCATGCACGAAAGATGAGGCAGTTACGGAACCACTGCCTAATGAAGCATCGGGATAATAATCAAATGCGCCGGTATCATCAGTGACTGCAATTCCGTCAAATGAGCCGTCATTATCGTGATCAAACTCAATCGTGACATTAGCGATTTCAGAATGGCTAGGATCCAATTGCCCAGAAAACTTCGGCTGACGTAAGAATCCAAAACCGGCAAGTACAGGTGCGTCGGAATAGACTAGAGAATCGATGTCTGGTAACGACGGAGCAATTAATGTGAACGTATCACTAGCAGTTGCGGGTGAAATGCTATCGCTGAAACGTCCCGTTGATAGCGTGGGAACCGAGTCAAGCACTTCGGCTCTGATTGTGGCATCTTGATCGGCAAAGTCATCTAAATCGAAGGCGAACCTGGGCGCAAATTCAAATGCACCGGTGTCATCAGTTCGTGTTGTGCCGAGCCAGAGTCCTGATTCGGGTGTTCCATCTCCCCCTGAATAAAAGTTCACAACTAAATCACTGACAGGTCCATCTGGGTTGAGGACGGTACCTTCGAGTGTAATATCCGAAGATCGATTGTCAGTGTCTGAGGTGCCTGTATCGTTTACCAAGCCGTACGTGTTGATCGTCAGATTAGATGTGTCGACAGGTTTGTAAGTTGTGGACGTGTAAACGGCCGATTTGCCATAACTGTTGGTGCTAGTATCGAATTCCTCAGCGCGAATAGCGACCTTCGTCGTCGAGTCGAGTTCACCCCAGAAATGCCGATAAGTATCGGGTGTGACTTCAAGCGCCCATTGTCCATTAGAGCCATCCGACAGTTCGGCTTGGACATACTGGTCGGGAGAGAAAGTCGTGTCATTGTACGTCCAGTCAATAGCAAGTCGAACATCGCGAAAATTGCCGTCGTTTGTGATGGTCGTGCTAATGGTAGGATTTGCCCGTTCGCCGGATGCTGTCTCGGCATAGACGAAGTTCACGATGCCATTTAAGATATCCGCCTGAGTATTGTCTTCGACGACGTTGAGATCGATAGTAACTGAATGCCGAATTGGTGTTGCACCGGAATCTGTTGCACGTAATTCAAAACTCTGTTCGCCGTCGTCGGCTTCCGTTGGTGTCCAGCGGAAAGTGTAGCTGTGCACACCGGCATTACTTCCTGTGTGTTCGATCACTCCTCCCGCGTTGGTTTCGTACGCGGCGCGCAAACTTTCCGGTACATCACCAGCTAGGTCGATCGATATTTCGGCAGCAGTATGGTCAGGATCAGTGACAGTGAAATCAAACGAAAGCTCCATGTCCTCTAGCGGATCTACCGGAAGCAGTCCCGCGATGTTTATCTCCGGCGGGGTGTTCTGTGTTGAATATTGAAACAGCAAAGTCGCAACCCCAACGCCACCCTTGCCGTCAGCAATCCTGAAGGTGACCGGATAGGTACCTGCAGGCAAATCGGTCGGGACTATCGGCGGTGTGAAGTCAGCAGTCCAGCTACCTGATGAATCAGCAACCGTAACATAGGCCGACATTGGGCCCTCGACCTGAACGTCATCGATTGTCACGGCCGAACCGTCGCTTGCGCGCGCAGCGGTGATATCCAAGATTGGTGAGTTATCGGAACCATCGTCAATCCATGTCGAAACCGGCGCACCGCCGTCCTCAAGCGTGGCATCCAGCAGGTATTCGATCTTGACGACGCGAACGGCATCAACCAACGCCGCCGATGCCGCCGAAGCGACTTCAAGGCGTACGCCAAGGTTTCCACCAGCATCAAGGCGGATGGTATCGCCGACTGGGAGCCACTGACGACCCGCAGCGATGGTGCCGACGGGGGAAACGTTCTGATCGACGTCACTCTCAAGTGACTCGTAGCTTGAGCCTCCATTGCTTGTGAAACTGTAGTCTGCTGCCATTCCCGACGCTGCAGAAGACGTTTCCCAGGTCGCGAATACCTGATACTCGCCCGGCGGGAGCGACTCAAAAGTCCAGTCTGCTTGGCCGGCTGAGAACTCTCGCTGTTCGTCGTTGAAACCAACCCCTGCGGTCGTTGCTGTCCCGCCGCTGATAACCGCGTCAGCTCCGCTGCGCGCCTCGACAGAATCGAGGCCAGCTCCACCGAGGATGACATCGTCGATATCTCCGACGATCTCATCGTCGCCCGCAGTTCCTTCTAGTCGGTTGGCTAAACTGTTGCCGGTGAGTCGATCGGTACCGATGCTACCGATCGCATTTTCAATTGTTGAGCCGGATGGCAGATCGATTTCGACGCTCGCATTGTCGAGCGTAACGTTTTGCATCTGACTTTCGCCAAGATCTAGTGCAAGTCCGACAGAACCAACCCAATCAGTGTACGCTTCAATCGTATCGACCCCTTCGGCGTCACGGATTGAGATGGTCGAAGCTGCGGCAGCGTTAGTTAACCAATAACGATCGTTTCCGTAACCACCATCGGAAATGATCGATCCGCTATGGCCGAGTAGTCTGTCATTGCCAGCACCACCAAGTAACTGATCGTCTCCCCCACCACCCAGTATTGTGTCATTGCCCCCCCGGCCCTCCAGCAGATTTGCTCTTGAGTCACCCGTGATATTGTCATCGAACTGGGAGCCTACAATTCGCTCGAAACCTTGGTTCGATGCGCCTGGATCGGCTAGGAATATACCGATTGTTGATGATGGTTCTAGCCACTGTTCGGTGCCAAGCTGAGCAAGATCGATCGTGATTCCCTGAGACCATTCTGAGAAATCAATCGTATCGTACCCTTCGTCCACACCTTGCGCATGAAGCCTCTTTATGCCTGGAGCCTGCGAAACAATTAGCCGATCATCACCTTCTTGGCCGTCTAGTGTGTCGTCTTCGCCAGAGGTCCCTCCACCACTCACCAAGGTGTCGTTGTCATTCCCACCTTCGATAAAGTCGCCACCATAACCACCGTCGAGGTGGTCATTTCCGTCATCGCCCCAAAGTCTGTCAGTTCCGGCACCGCCAAATAGGGCATCTTGATCATCGCCGCCATATAGAAAATCGTCATCGTCACCGCCATGGAGCGTATCGCTGCCACGGCCCCCCCGTAAGGTGTCGTTACCTCCGCGGCCGAATAGCTCATCATCGTCGTCACCACCCTCCAAGACTTCGTCGCCGGAAGAACCGATGAGCGTGTCATTACCTTCGTCGCCGTGCAAATGAATGTCGCTAATGCCCGGTAAGAGCGTGATCGAGTCATCACCTTCATTGCCATTGACATAGACGCGCAAGCCAGCTGGATCGAATGGGATCGAAGCTCCGTCGATGCCAAGCATGTAGATTTCATTCGGCGTAACGACAATCTCATCATTGTCAGCACTACCCACAATGAACAGTGAGTCGACGCTTTGGCTGTCCAAGCCTCGACGCACCTCCGCTTCATAGGCACCGATGTCTGCAGAAGTTCCGCGTAAACGCCAGAATGCCGGGCCGCGCTGGTCACCAACTGTAGAAGAAACAAGTGCACTGCCACCGGCGTCAATTGCGCGGCTATCCGGTAATAGCGCGTGCGTCGCCGTGGGACCTCCATAATTGCCGAGTGCGGACAGTTTGGGATCAATTGTGCCGTTGCCGTCCATCCCGACGATGTTGTGGTAGGCGGGTTTATGTAATTCATCTTCAAGCCCGCCAGCGGTATCAGCGTCGCCGATGAGGTTGTAAGAACTAGTTTGAGCGAGAACGCCGCCGCTCTCGAAGATGTCGTCTTGAACGGCCCCATTGTTCTTGGTGTTGCGAGCGACAATCGAGTTGTGCAACTCTACGCTGTCGAGGTTCGCAGGGTCGCCTTCGGGATTCGAATTGAAGCCGTAGAGGTGGATACCGGCACCACCGCCGCCGCCGCTGCCAGTCAGTTCGTTCTCGGCGACAGTGACATTAGTAAACGCAACCACAGCATCACTGCCTGTGGGGAGGGCAGCCAGGGTAAGGTGAATACCACCGCCCGCGTACTCAGCTTCGTTCCCGGAAAACGTGGAGTTGCTGACGTCCAGGTTGAACGTGGGAGCGTTGGCCAAATACATCGCGCCCCCCTCAGACTCCGCGCGGTTTTTGGAGAAGGTCGAGCCAACAATGTCGATGTCGATACTACCCGAGGAAGCGGCAGAATAAAGGCCGCCGCCTAGTCTGGCCGAATTGTCGTCGATCGTACTATTGGTGAGGTTCAGGCTCACGGGGCCGGCGTCTGCCAGATAGATGCCGCCACCAATGTCAGCAGTGTTACCTTCGATTTTGACATGATCGAGCATCAAACTACCCGCGTTATTGATGCCGCCCCCTCGACGCGAATTGCCACCCGTGATCGTAAGTCCTTCGATGCTGGCGGTGACGCCTGGTTCGACTCGGAAGACACTTCGCATGTCGTCCGCGCTCGCGTTGGCATCAATCGTCTGTTGGTCAACTCCCAAACCAATAATGTTCGTATCTTGGGAAATCACCAGTTCTTCTGAATCGCGGTTGAGCGTGAAGGTCTCACCAGTTAAGCTCGCGTCGAATGTAATGATGTGGTTACCGGGTTGCTTGGCGATCTCAAGCGCCTCCCGCAAGCTTATGTCCGGGTCTCCAGCGTTGTAGTCCTGATAGTCGACCAGATCGCTATCGAGTTCATCGTTACTCAGGTCGACGCGAATCTGCGTGGGCGTGGCTGTAAGTTCAGTGACAGCAGGGACTTCTTGCCCCTCGATCGTGACCACTTCGGTCATGTACCCGGCATAGACAGCTGCTGAGCCAATGTCGCTATATTTAAGGGGCGGGCCAGTACCAGGGGTATCCGTCCATTGTGAAACGCCAGACTGACTTTGTTGCGCACCATATGACATCGTGAGTGAGTCGTCGCCCCGATCGATCGCCGGACTCCCCGGCAACGGCACATGCGCTGCGGCATGCAGACCGTAGCTTTTTAGTTCGTCAAGCATTGGGTCAATTGGCGTTGTCGTTGTGCCAACCTGATTGATTGTGTCATCCATCTGATGACCACTTTGTCCAATTCCGATCAGGTTGCCCGTGCTCGGTTCTGCTGGGGTACCACCGATATCGCCAGAGGCGTCGGTGGCCCAGACGGCGGTGCCATCAATGGAATTGTCGGCCAGGATCGTGTTGTGCAGGGTCGTGGTAGCGCCAGTGTGCGAAAAGATGCCGCCGGCATTCGTCACGGCGTCATTCCTGGTAATCGTGGAATTGACAATTCTAAGGTCGGTATTGGTTTGCGCACGCAGGGCTCCGCCGACTGTATCGGATGAATTTCCGGAAAATGTGCTGTTGGTGATAAGTGCCTGGGTTTCCGCTCCACCTGCTGTCCCGAAGATATTCAGGCCACCGGTGTGGCCGCTGCCTGTGTTGTTGGAAATCGTACTCTGGTTAACGGTCAGCGACTGGCCAGCGTGAAAGACCCCGGAGATGCCGCCACCGTAACTGGCAGTGTTCCCATCGATCGTACTCCGCTGGATATCGAGAGTACTGCCCGTTAGATTGTAGATACCACCGCCGTGGCTTTGGGCGCTGCTATCGGAGACCGTCACGCCGTTGATCGTGAGATCTCCCTTATTGTAGATGCCTGCCCCGTGACCGAGGGAGTATCCCCCAGTGATCGTTAAATCGCTGAACGTGACTTGAGCGGCAGTTTGCACGACAATGCCCATCGACTGGTTACGAGCGTCGATGGCTAGGCGCTTTGACCCCGGCCCGCTAATTGTCAGGTCGTTGTAAATGTCCAGCCGGTCGGCAACGAGATCGCCACTATGATCACCAAGGACGATTGTCTTTTGTCCTTGCCCAAATAGGCTGTCGTCCAACGCCAGCGTGTCGAACCAGCCGAGGGACTCATCGGCTTCGATCAGCTCACGCAAGGTGTATTTGTCGCGCAGTAGTGTGTCCATGCCTGCGTCGTCGAGCGAGTTCACTGTTTGCGTGCCATCTGTGCTGAACTCAAAATCGAGTTGGTCGTTGAGCAGGTTGGATTGGGTGCCAGAAGCGGGCGTGCCGACGACTTTGGCGTAGATGGAATCGCCTTCGACGATGGAACTTAACACGCTGGTGGCGATGAGCACTTCATGCGTACCTAGCGATCCCGATTGCACAGCCGTCTCATGCAACAGGGTGTCGGGACTTCCAACTTTGTAGAGTTGGACTTTCACGTCAGTAAACGTGTCGCCCAGTACGGCGTAGTCGACCACCAGGTTGCTGCCATCGACGCTAAACTTGTTGAGCGCCAGATCAGGTTGTTCGGTGACGACCAGCGTGGGTCCATCCTGTGTGGCGTGCTCCTGCGACGCAAATTTGATGTTCGTTGTAGAATCTTCCGGACGTACCCAGACGATGATCTCTGGTTCTTCAGCGGTGAGAATGTCTTCGCTCTTACGGCTGAGCCAAACGTTATAGTCCAAGTTGTCAATCACACCATCGAAGTTACCATCCCCTTGGGTGAAGCGGGCATTCTCGAGGCCGTAGTTGGCGTGCCACGTTGCCCAGTCGAGACCGTCGAGGCCGGAATCTTCATTGTCCTGGACGGTGCCGTCTAGGTTATAGTCGCCTTGAGAATAACCGTGTCGGCGGAAGAAGTCGGCGATGTCGCCGGTATCGATCGCCCCGTCACCCAAACCACCGTCCGTGCGGGCCAGCAAATCCGAAGCTGAATTCGCGCGTGGACCGTACTCGGCCACGTAGGCGTCCCAATTGGTGACCGCCAGATGAAACGCTTCAATGTCTCCGTCGGAGCCGGCTGCGCCGAACACGCCGTCACCGTTGGCATCGCCGAACAGCAGCGCTCGTTGTACGTGGGACGTGACATCAATCGAGGTGGTGGTGCCACCTTCCCAGTTGTTCAGGCGGGTAAACTCACCCAGTTTGCTATCGAAATCATGAGAGCCGTGAATCCGATCCCAGCGCAGATTGGTCTCGTCCCAATCGGTCACACTGCCCGTGCCGCCATCGAGCAGACCATTCCAAGCATAGACTTCGGCGTTGCCAACGCCCGTCCCAAGCTCAGTCAATTCCAGCACGGCGGAAGCAATCGTCGTGGGGTCGCTCAGCCCGGCAAGTTGATTGAGGTCAAAGCGGATCAGCGATTCTTGATTGTCGTTGGCCGTACCAATCGCGCGCAAGCGATTCCCCCCAGCGTTCATCGCCGTGGGAGTCGATTCCCGGAAGAAACCATCCTCTACCGCCGGTGATTCGCTGATCGAAGTAGCGGCAGCCAGTCGCAAGCTGCCCAGTCGCGTTACTTGCACCATCGCCTGGTGCTCACCCAAGTCGATTTCCAGTTGGTTGTCAAAGACGTATCGCCCCGTCTCCACGAAACTGAGCGCTTTTTCGTCGCCCTGGATGTTTGTGGTGCGCTCCACTTCGTTGTCTACATTCAGTCCTGCGAACAGGATATCCATTGGGTCGCTGATGGCGACCAGTTCATCTCGCACCTTCTGGGCGGATTGGGCTAGAGTCGCGTCGGTGCTGTTGAGATCCTCCCTCAAATTCTTGGCGAGTGCCAAAGTAAGATTGCTGAGAGATTTTTCCTGTCGAGTGATAGCCTCTCGCTCAGTATCCGTGGTAGCGGAGAGGCGATCTTGCTTGAGCTGTTCCGTTTGCTTTTCAACCTCGGTGTAGATCTGCTTGCGCTCAAGATTGGTCTGCGGTGCATTGCCCAGAACACGCGCACGCTGTAACGAATCACTCTTTGCAATGGACACCAGATCATCCGCCGACAGATCGGCACGTTCCAACTCCACTTTGAGCGTTCCATCCACAGCAGCATTAAAGCGCTGCTGTTGTTCCAGTGTCTTAGGACCAATGAAGGCATCCCAGAACGCGACTTCTTGGGCGAGTTCTTCGGTCGTAAGTGGTCTGGTAGTGGCATCCGTGGCCTCACTTAAGCTTCTGACGTCGGAACTGACCTCGATATTCGCAATCCGATCCTCCAAAAACTGCTCTCTAAAACTCTCTTCGGCGATGTCGATGAGGATTTCGTACGTGTCGATGACTCGACCGTTTTGCTGGAGCTCAAGCTGCAGTCGCTGCAAGCCAGCCGGTGGGCCAACGGCGCTATCGGGATTGAACGAGATTATCGCCTTGGGACCTGATTCCGTCTGCACGGTCTCAATGAGGAAGACCGTCTCAACCTCAGCACGCTCCTCTTCCGTCAGGCTGAGGAAGTCCTCTATTGGCATCTCTGGCTGGTAAAGATGGTACTCTGGATCGCTGGCAACGAACTGAATCGGCTCCTCTGTCGCAGGATCGAGCAGCGGATCGCCCGAGAGCATCTGGCGCTGTTCAAGTGCCTCGAATAGCGAGCGGCGTCGAAACTGGTCGTGTTTGGGAGCCTTGCGTCGCTTCCGCCTGAAACCCAGTTGAGCAAGAGTCTTGTTCCAGCAAGAGGGATGACTACGCATGACTCAAATCCTCATTTCCGCGGTTGTTGTAGCGAAAACCGACTAGTGCCGACGCTGCGGCACCGACCCGCCTTGGCGGATTCTACCCGTGGTTGAAAAAAGCCTTGTCATCGGTTTGTCCACAAACGGGCACAAAATTTCCGGATTTCGACAAATAGTTTGCTGTTAATCTGGGCAAGCTTGTGGCCTCATCATGATCGAGCAGCAGTGCGTGGGTTGAAAAAGTTAGTGGTTAAACCCCCGGTTTTCGAGATTTTCTAGTGCTTCGCGATTAGAAGGGGAATTCCGCTGGCCAAAACCGATTGAAATCAGCCGCTTAGCGCGATAGAACCAAATTCCTCAGGAACAGCCTAAAACCCCACCTTCGAATACCCCATAGCCGTATCCCCCGTTACCACGGTCTAGTAGCGCCCGAGGTCCACCTATGCGCTTGCTGCTTCTCGAAGACGACCAAGCCGATGCTAGCCGCGTCCGTCGCGAGCTGTTCGGTAGATTGCCGGATCCGGCCGTGGTCTGCGTGTTCACCTCGTTGAAAGACGCGATCGACCAACTTGAATCCGCAGAATTCGACGTTGTGCTAACAGATTTGAATCTCCCCGACAGTCATGGCGTTGAGACGGTCAAGCAGCTGGTAGAGGTCGCGGGCGAGGCAATCGTGATTGTGTTGACCGGCAGTAATGACGAGGAGCTAGGGGCAGCTGCAATCAGCTGCGGAGCGCACGACTACTTGTGCAAAGACCACTTGGGAGAGAACCATCTTGCGCGTACCATTCGTTACGCGGTCGAGAGAAATACCTTAATACAGGAGCGACAAGAAGCACGCGAAGACTTGTTGGTTGCGACCACGCAGGAGCAGCTGCGGATCGGCCGGGAGCTCCACGATGGTATCTGCCAGCTTCAAACTGTGGCTTTGACCAAGGCAGAAGAGCTGTTGGCAGGTCTCTCCCCCGCGAACGGGCGTGCCGTTGCGCAAACGACGGAACTTGTCGAGATACTGAGCAAGATTCGCACCGAGGTCCGAGCCGCCGTCCAAGATCTCATGCCCCCGGAATTGGCTAAGCATGGCTTGCCATCGGCCTTATCGAAACTGACTCGACAATGGCACAACACTAACGGAATTCGCTGCCTCTGCGATGTTCCAACAGCGATACAGCTACCTTCGCAGCACGTGGCGCTCCAACTCTATCGGATTAGCCAAGAAGCACTTCACAATGCGGTCAGACACTCACAAGCGGATCGGATCAGTCTGGCACTATTGGGTACCGAACGCGCGATCAAGCTGCAAGTTCAGGACAACGGTTGCGGATTCAATGCAACAAGACTCCTAAATTCGCAAAAGCAACTAGGAATTCGGTCCATGGGGCAGCGTGCCACCGCCATCGGTGGGAAGTTAACCATCCAGTCCCAACCGGGCCGAGGGACTGCCGTGATTTGTGTTGTGCCAATCTCCACACGCAGAGCGAAGGCGAGGCCGCAACAGCTGAGCGCTTGAGCGGCGCGTGACGAGATTAGGTTTGCTCACGGCTATTGCGATCTACAGCTAGAAGGTATGCTGAGATTCAGTCCAAGTGTTTTTCTTGGCGGTGCCTTCCCATGCGTTCCTCTCCCCACAAAAAAATCCTCCTGGTGGAGGATCACAAGCTGCTGCTAGAAGGCTTGAAGTCTCTCCTTGCATCGCACGAGGACCTGGAGGTTTGCGGAGAGGCCCACAACGTTGCCGACGCGATTGCGGAAGTCGAACGCGAACGACCCGACTTGGCGGTGGTTGATCTTTCGCTGGTTGGTTCACGCGGCATGCAGTTTGTGAGTTATCTGGCGGAACACTGGCCCGCCGTTCGCATCTTGGTGTTCTCCCAGCGTCCCGCTTGGGTGATGGCAGATCGAGTCCTGGCAGCCGGAGCGCACGGCTACAAGCAAAAGTCTCCCGATGATTTAGGAGTCGTTGACGTGATCCGTCTGCTGCTCCGTGGGGAGACCTACGTCAGCCCCAGCGAAGCCCCGGAGGAGGCGGTTTCTTACCAGTACCTGGCGAGAATTCAAGAGCTGTCGGAACGCGAGTTCGAGGTCTTTGAACTCCTGGGAGCTGGTACGAAAACGGCAACGATCGCCCAGCAGCTGGGCACCTCAAACAGTACCGTGCGGACGGTCCTCAATCGCATCAAGATAAAGCTCGGCGTGGACGAAGCCGCGGACGTGAGAAAGATTGCGCTGGCCTGGCAGCTAGATGCGATCTTGTAGTCGTTCGTCGATTCTCGGCCCTTGCCGCCAATGCTTAGCTACGGACTCGCAGATCGAGCAATATTTAGGCTACCAAGAACAATCGCCCCGAGTTGATGCGTTGCAGATCCGAACGTCGAGTCGATGAAAAATCAAGCAACGGATGTAGCAAGGTTGTGTGCAGCGCAGGGATACGCGATCGCCAGCACGCTATCCACTTCTTTCCGGCAGCATGCCCCCGCGCCGGCCGTTTACGCTCTGACGCGCGAGGGAGATATTCGAATTGTCAAAGATCGGTTGAGTTGCTAGGTGGGTTGGGGAACCGGGTAAACCGAGTTCATCGCACTTGCTTTTGGTGTTTCGCGCTCGCGACGCTCTAGATCAGATCGCCCAGCAGCGACGGATTCCTTTCGCCTGACGTTTGCACGAACTCGTCATGACGCTGGCCTCTTCCGTTTGGTCCACTCGCTTGACGCGCAAAAGCAGTAGCTCTTAATCAATCCCGGTTTTAGGTTGCCAGCGCGATCAACCAACGATGGTCGAAGGTTGCCTGAGGCGTCTAGCAATTTCGGCGCGATCTCTTCGGGCTGTTGGGGTGTGCCGCCCTTGTACTTGGCAGTGACTAGGGACGGCTTCAGATTTCCCCTTGCCGTCGGTCGACGATGGCTTCAGGATTGTCGGTTCAAGTTTTGATACGTTGGGCATGGGTGTTCTTAGGTGTTGTGGGGCTGATCGTCGCGAAGTTGCTTCGCCAAGCGAGCGCCCTCGGGCGTAAGTTTCAAGTGGAGGACGGGGCGGCAATGGGCCGCAATGAATCGGGTCGGCTCAACCAGCTCGTGATCTTCCAGCGCACGCACCGCGCGATACAGTCGCATTCGCTCGCCAGCGGTGAGCTTTCCAAACCAGCCAGTGTGGCTGTAGATCGGGCCGCACTCGTCGACGTCGTCCCATTCGGCTCGCTGCAGCTTCTGCCACTCGGGCGGGCGCTCACTAGCTGCGTGGGCTTTGGAGCGTTCAAGCGTTTGGATGAGAACTAGTTCTTGCGCGTGTGATAGTTTCATGCGTTCGACTTGGTCGTGTGTTTGAGTTGCGTGAAAGAAAGTTTGTGTTATCTAGGGCCACTTCCGTTTGGTCCAATGCGATCTTCTCTGCGATTAGGACCCGCTCATTTGCCAGTAGTCGTTAACCTGCATCCGCCTCGAGTCGCTCGCATTCGCGTTTGGCCCAAGCGTCCCACGATGCTGACACTTCCTCATCAACGGCGGATGTGGCGTCTGACTGCTGATTGAGCCAATCCTGGTATTCCCGCTCCGCATCAGCTGCGAGCCGATTTAAGGCCTCGCGGAAGGCTGCGTGATCGTTGTTGCCAAGTGGCGTGCTCTCGGTGTTCATCGTTTCGGTCTCCAGTGCGGGGTCGGTTATTGCCACGGGGAGTGTTTCAACAAATCAATCCGGGAGTGCGACGCTGCGACGGCAACACCCCTATGGGGTGTGTTGCACGTGTCGCATGTCGCATTTGGCTCCAAATTTCTGTTGCGACAAGAGCTGTCGCACTGTCGCGTCGCGTTGTCGCATCGCAGGATTTGTAGGCTAAAACTCAATTTCTGGTGCTTGGGCGAGTGCGTACTTGTCGCCCTCTTGTCGCACGGTTTCGGATGCGACAAGCTCTTTGAGGATTTCGCACCCTGTCGCGTAGTTCATTTTGGCCAATCGCATCAGTGTCGACTTGGCGAGCGGGGCATCAGAAGCACCCAAAACGGCGACGATGCGATTCGCTCGCTCGGTCGTTTCCGTCCGCTCATTGGTGTCTATCTCGTCGCATACTGGCATAACGGTTACCTCCCATTTTCGGTGCGTCAAAATATGGTCGGGCTGACCTTCGTCAATCTGTACGAACCACTCGCCGTGGTGCCCCGCAGAGCCCCCGACCGAGAGCTTTAGGTCGTGGATGCCGTGCGCGAATCTGGACCGACGTTCCAATATCCACCATTGCCGAGCGAATTCACTGAATCCACTCCACGCGATGTCATTCAGCGATGGGCTGCCGTTGGTGGTCTTCTTTAGGTGATGCACCAAGACGAGCGTGACGCCCGCCTCTTGGCAGATTTCGCCAATGTTCCGAAGTAGGCGACCCATGACGATGACGTTGTGCGCGTCAGCGCCCGGCATCGCCAAGTACACCGGATCAACAATAAGGAGCTTGATTCCTAATTCACTGATGTAGGCGTTTAGTTCCCCCAGCAACGCACGCGAATCGAACTGCGGCAGCTGCTCAGACCAAAACAAGTTGTCCAGCTCACCAAGGCTAAGACCGTACGACTTCGCGATTCGGTGTCCGGTCTCTTTGAGTGTGGCCAGACCAGACTCGCCACTCATTACCAGCGTCGGCTGGGCTTCCAATACTGTGAACTGTTCATATCCCAGGAACGGCTTGCCAGTAGCTACGGAGACAGCCGACGCAACAGCGAGCGTCGTTTTGCCGACTTTCGATTTTGCCACCAAGACCAATGGTTGTTTTTCAACGAGTACCCGCTCAATCATAAAACGGTTCTCGTAGTTGCTGCTCGCTAGTTCTGCCGAGCGCAGAACTTTGATGCGGCGTTCGGCTGCATGGACCACCTTGGAAACATCGCCGACGACGGCGACGGCGTCGAACTCAGCCTCCGCAGACGGCACGAATTTCTTAGCTTCCTCTCGCTTATGTGCCAGTTCGTCCTCATCCCAACACGGCCGACACTTGTTCTCGTTGTACCAGTGCTGTAGCTCTTTAAGCTGGTCGTGGTAGATATGATGCCGACGAATTTCGCAGGTTGCTTGCAATAGTGCGTCGTGACCGCCCGCCCCTGCGATTGAATCGGGGAGTTTCTCTAATTCGGTTCGACAGTGCTCGACTTGAGCGGGCGTTGCTTCGGTGTCAGGGTCGTCGGCTATCTCAAACTGTGGCGGTCGCTTGAATTGCAACAGACGCTCAATCACGTCGTCGGGCAGCGCTGGCGCGGCTCCTTCGAGAATCGACCGATCGGGCAGCCATGTCTTGCCCGGCGACGGCGGAAACGCGGACTGTGAGCCCTTGCCGGCTGCGCCGATTCGCACAATCAGCTTTTCGCCGTTGTCACACGGGATGTAGAGATTGCCGGCGTTAGTCGCTTCTAGTCGCTCGTCGTATCGGAACAGATAGTGACCGCCGTTGGTACTCGTGAATGCGGGGCAGATATCGAGTAGGTATTCGTAACCTTCAAGTAACTTGACGATCTGCTGCCGTTGGGCCTCGCTGTCGTACTCAAAATCAATCAGGCCAGACGCGGGGCCCATTTGGACCCCAATCGCCGGTTGCGCGTAAGTGTTGAGTATTGAGACAACTTGTTGCGTGTCGAAATCTCGCTTAGGCCAGCCAGATACTTCTTTGCCAGATGGGGACTTCCCGTTCAGTGGAAGGACTTTTAGCCCTTTGCCAGCATAAGCGGCGATGTCTTTTCCGAAGCGACTCAACTTTCATCCCCCTCGCCCAGGAAAATCTTCACGCATTCTTCGCTACTCTCGTGCGCGGCAATCGCGCCGTCTCGTTGACTCACGAACCGGTACTCGCGCGGGTGCTGCTCAACGAAGCGGCGACCCTCAGATTGTGCCTGCTCAATCTCGGCAACCCAAGCGGGGGTAACTCGGCTGCGCGGAATGAATTCTGTTATGTGCCTCGCGATGATACCGAGTTGATTCTGAATGGCTTTCTTCAGCAGCCACGGCTTGGCCAGCTGCGATAGCCCTACCTTGACGCTTCGGACAACGCCAAGTGTGTCTACGAAGTAGACGTTGTAGCGTTGCTCGGGCGATGCCGGGACCACGAGCACGATTCGGACGAAGTTATTGGCAAGGTTTCGAGCTAGGCGGCTCGCTTCCTCGGCCTCGCGCGCGAGTTGCTCGTCAGTAGGTTTCCAGGGACGGGTCATAGGCGGTTATTTGCTTTCGTTGTGTTTGCTGCGTAACTTAGCGGCGCGCTCGGACGCGGAGTGAAAATGGTTCTCTACAACGCCCGTGCGGCTACAGTGGAAGCACTTTTTGCCGTCACACCACGGGCAAGCTGCGTACGGCATCGCTTCTCTGAGGCACTTCATCGCATCGCGTATATTCGCACCCAATGCCGGGGTAACGAACTCGCGTAGCGGAGTCTTTTTGATCGCGGTGATCGATCGCTTAGCTTCTCGCAAACGTTCCATCACTTCGTTAAACGGCGCGACGGCGTCGCTTATGTCTCTCGCAGGTTTTACTTTGCAATGAGCCTCTACCGCCGCTTTCACTTTCGCCGCCGTCACCTTATCGCCATGCCCCGCGACGACGTCGTCCCATATCTCGGCTTGCTGGTCGGGAGAGACTTTGGCAAGTTCTGCAGCCTGTCTAGCGTTTGGTTTTCGTCCAACATGTTGGACGTTTTCGACCACGCCACTCGCTTCGATAAGTTGGTAAGCACGAGACTTCGACAAGTTCCACCGATCTTGGCAATACGCCGCGAACGTGTCGTGCGTCTCGCGATAGAGTTTCTCGTCGCGGATGGCGAGCAACGCCCGACCCACTTCGACGAAGGTTTCGAGACCGCGAGCGATAACGCGCTCGCACTCTGCCAAGGTTGTTAGATCGGTGCTTGCCGGCTCGTCTCTTGTGGGCACTGTTGGCGTACTCCGATTGATAAGATGCTGACTAAGACGGGTCGCGGTCGGCGAATTCCTGAACGTCGGCTAGCCGGTATCTAACGGCTTTTGTGCCGACTTTGCGACATTTCAGCTCGCCCGATTTCGTCAGAGTAAAGATGGTGCGCTCGCAGAGCCCCAGCATTTCCGCGACCTGGCGCCGCGTCAGAAGTACCGGTCGCACCATTTGGTGCTGAACCATGTCGGTACGCATGAGGTTTTCAGTCGATGTCGTCATTCGGCAGTATCTCCGGGGTGAAAAACAGGGGTAAAAAAAAGCCAATGCAAGCCGGGGCTCACACTGGCGGACTGTCTAATGTCAGTTTTCAGGTTTTTGGTTAGTGCTCTATCGATGCTCCGGCCATCTCTCCCGCTTCACTATGCTTGGGGTGGAGCCGAGATTTCAATAGCTGAAAAACAGAAATCCCAAATAGTTGCACGCATCATGCAATTGCTTACGCTCCTCTGCGTGCGACATGCCCCTCCGTTAGCACTATGCTTCAGGCGAACGCCCAATTTCAATAGCTGGAAACAAGAAATCCGAAATAGTTGGTCGCAAGACGATCCAACCGGGCCCCGTGTCACTCGATCGGCACGAGCCGCGACGCTTCAACCAGTGTCTCAATAGCTGCGCGGGTTGATTCGGGAAGTGAACCCCAGTTGGCGAGCAGATCGGCAAGCGCTCCGTCGAATGCGTCGGATTTTACGTCGCGCGAACCCAAAATGGCAGTTTCCTCCGGAGAACAAGCCACTTGTTCGAGTCCCTCCCGGACTACTTTGCTAAACACTAGCCAAGGGAACTCTTTTTCGTCGAGCAAAAGGGTGCGGCGAACCCCTTGTTTTTCCGCTTCTGGCCGTCAATAAGCGCAAGCAAAACTCAGGGTTTCGTGCCGGTGCAAAACCGCTCGGCGCTCACTCTCGCCTGGACGAAACCTCGACTGCTGCCGCTCCATTATCCATTTCGCCGCGGTCCATTCCACAATGATTTTTGGCCGACGGGCGGCCTGGTAATCGTGAGCTTCAGCTTGACATCGCACGTCGTTGCGAGCCGCTGCCTTATCCCGTCAGGTTGCGCAACGCTAGCTCTCTGCGAACCAGAGGTTCGAGTGGCAGCGTTACAACAATCGAAGTTCAGCCGTTTGGCGACTCACTTCGATGCTGGAATACTCACATACCATCCCCACCAAGTATGGAGGCAGATGAACAGCACGATTGGGAGGCAACCGGCAACGGCGAACCGAATTGCCGACGAACGCGAGAATGGTCGACTAAGTAGGGCAAGTCCAAGGCAAGAGAGCATGATCAGGACGATTCGGTCCAACCGGCCGCCAATGCCGAACCGGAAAATGTTGCTTGAAAACTCGGCCATGCATAGAGCTACCGAGTAGAGCATCGCGCCGTACGCGGCAAAGCTAAACACCCAAGAGAACACGGTCGCCATGTCGAAGAAGGTAGACTTTAGGTCGACTCGAGGTGGCTCTAAGGTTATTTGAACTTGGGCTTTTGCATCGCGTAACAACTGCGAGCGCCACTGCTGTTCACCACAATTCCAGCAGGCATCAGAATCTCTCGCAACGGAAACGCCACAGTTCTCGCAGGTCCAGTTCATCGCTCATGCGCTCCTTGGACCCCCACGGTTTGATTATACGAAGTCCAAGTTCCCCAAGGCAAATGGCGAGGCCAGCATGCCTAGCGATCGAGTGTCTGTGTGACGCAGCGGCAGCAGAAATGTCCTTCCCGTTGCACGGCTTGGCTGGATTAGCCGCACGCACTTAGTGAGCAGCAGATTCCAGCGGAGAAGAGTCCCAACAATTTTGAAGTCTTAGCGAACCAAACTCTGGACGAAAGCTGCACTGCCTTGTCTTTGGTCAGAAAACAGCATGTTTGGAGAGTCCTTGTTTTGCCGCGGGATTCACTGACCGCAATTAGCTTCAATCGGCTCGAGCTGGTGGTGGGCCCCACTGCCTGCAGTAAGCAAAGCAGAAATTGTACGCACTTTCTTGCCGTAGCAGTGCTGCCGTATGAGATGATTTGGCATTTTCAGCCATATGGGTAACAATGGGTTAGAAACAGATACTGGTTTAATTCCTTTATCTTGGACGGCTCTTCATTGCCCACACATTGACTAAAGAAATGCTCGACTGGAAGCCCTTTCTAACACAGTGGTCCAAGCAGTTGTTGCAGAGTTCCTTAGCGACTGACCTTCATCCACCTGTTGATTCTGCTGACTGGCTCGGATTCAAGGGTGCAACAAATCAAACCATCAAGAATGTAGAAACGCGACTTGGAATTGACCTTCCTCCTTCGTATCGGGTTTTTCTAGAACTGAGCAACGGATGGCGGCGAACTACACCGTTTATTGCTCGAGTGCGGCCTGTTGAAGACGTTGACTGGTTTCGAATCGAGAATAAGCAATGGGTAGAGATATATTCTCAAGATGGTTCCGAACTGTCAGACACTGAGTATTACGCCTACAGCCCAGACGGTGCAGCTGACCACCGCTCCGAACACATGACTTCGCTCTTGCAGATATCTGATGTTGACGACGGGGTCTATCTACTGAATCCCCGAGCTGTGACACCAGATGGAGAATGGGAGGCGTGGTTTTTCGCAAATTGGGTTCCCGGAGCTACAAGATTCCCATCATTCGCACACTTGATGTTACGCGAGTATCGAACGTTCGCAGATTTGGAGAAGATTGAAATAGACCCTCGGAAGCTACCACAGCTTGAAACTGTTCCACCTGAGCAAGCACGTTCAAGTGTTGCACCTGAAAGCGAGGTTGATGAATTAACCTCTTACTTCGAAGAGCTTTTCGATGATATGGGCTCATCAGACAAGAGAGTCAGAACGAAAGCCGTCAGGACATTAGCTGGAAGTCTTGTGGGCCGACCTTCGGCTGAACAACAACCTGAGCTTGTCCCACCGCTCGTCGAGCTCTTTAGCACTTCCGATGATGCTGAAGTTCGCTCGGTATGCGTGCAAGCCTTGACCGAGTTGGCGGAGAAAAACAAGCCACCACCCCCGCTATTTGAGGCACTCCTTGACCCCGACCCATATGTTGTACTAGCAGGAATTTTCGCCCTAACGTATTTCCCTGATGACCGTGCAATTAAACCACTCTGTGATTTCATTGAAACGCGAAAGAACGCTCTTGTTAACGAAAATGCCATGAGCTACTTAGGCGAGATAGCGAGCGAGGATGCCGTGTCAACTCTTGCTGGTGTGTTATTGGATGCCGACAACGAGTTCGACCAAAACTTTGGTACTGCCGCACAGGCCTTGGCGCGCTGCGGTCAGCCAGGATTTGAAGTGCTCGTTTCCGCCGTTGAGCACGCAGACCCACGTATCCGATTCGCTGCTGTGGTGGGATTGGATATCAGCGGCAACGATGAAGCCACTGCCTATTTGGACCGAGCACTAAACGACTCAGATGAACGAGTGCGACAACGTGCGAAGGTTCGACTGGGCAAGCGAGTCTTTTAGGCCAATTCCTGGCGGTTTCATCGACCGCCGTCTCAAAACACAGTTGGCTAACTGCTGTCGGTGAGAATGGCCGACGTCGTTCTCCCGCAGAGCGATTCCATTCATCGTGAGATGGGCCGCAGGTAAGAACTACTCTATTCCGGCGACCCGCTCGCAGGCCCAGGAGTGGTCACTCGTGACGTGCTCATTCACAACTTGCCACCGGCGTTCACACGCAGCTTCCTCGCATCGCTGCCGGTAATCAGCATAGTTTCTTATTCGTTCGCAAGCAGTACGCCTGTGGTATCGCGAGCATCAGTCGGCGGCGCGCTCCAGAGCCATCATTGAGCCACCGTCGTTTACGCCGGCCTTCAGCCCGCACTAACACGGTGATGCGCTGGAGGCCGTAGCGGCGCGTGGTGGGTCTTGTAGCGCTCGAACCAATTGAACCAGAATCTAGCTCCTTGCTTCCCTCTGCCACTTCAGGAAATCGAGCCCATTGACGAAACCGTTACGGTCGAAGTCGCCTCGACGAGCAGGTGCCCCGCGACGGCCATAGTTGGCCTTCCAATAGGCAAGCCTCAAATCTTCGACCAGATAACGGTTGTCGAGGTCTTCTGTCTCGGAAAGGGTAGAGAAGTACCAATCGTGACCAGCCGGATCAACGAGTCGGTCTCTGGTGTCATCACTGAGAACGCTTTCAGCATCGAGAGCAACCCGCTGCTTCGAGTAACCCAAGATCCCACTTGGAATCGCTGCCAAGACTCCGTTACGGAGCCTTTCGGTTCGCTCCTCGAAGGTCTGATCCGTTCGTGACCATGCGTCTCGGATTGAATCAAAGTAACGGTCAGCATGATCATCGGTATCCCAAACAGTTGATCCACCGATAAACAAATCATCGCCGTTGCCACCATCGGCTCGATCGGCTCCCTCACCAGCGACCATGATGTCTCTGCCATTGCCACCAAGCAGAGTGCCATTGTTGGCCAGGTCGATGAGGATGTCGTTGCCATCTTGTCCGCTGTAGAAGTGGGAGTTCTCATTGCCGCGAATGAAGTCATCGTGCTCCGACCCGCTAACCATCTCGATCCCTACAACGGCGCCACCGACTGCTGTGGCGGTATCCTTCAGCAAATCGACGTTCACTGCCCGACCATAATCATCGTACTTGAGCCAATCGCGGTTGCCGGCCCCGCCATTAATGTCCCCTGTAAAGTTTGCATCAGCAGCGAAGTGGAAGGTATCGCCCCTCGCCCCGCCTGTGAGACTTTCCATCCCGGAGAATTGGGCACCATTCAGTTCTCCAGAATCGCTTCCGAAGATCGACCACACGTTGTCGATATCTGCCCCCTCAAGTGAGTCACGTTCGGAAGAACCAACCAGCTGAGCCATGTTTGAAAACATGATGTCACCGTTCAGGTTGCCAGAGGTGGCATCGGTCATCTTCCAAGCATTTTCTCGCTCAGCACCATGAAGCGAGTTGAGGCCTCCTCGACCGTGGAACGAAACCGTGCCCTGCGGTTGGTCGTTAGGATCGGCACCTAACGGATACAGTTCGCTGGGTATGATTGAGAACACATCATCGGCGGTCCCGCCATGGACGATGAACGAGTCAACCTCCGGAAATCTGCCCACGACGGTGGTCGACGTGCCTTCGCCGAGATTGACCTCAAGGGTCTCAACTTCTTCGAATCGGTAGGTTCGATTGTTGATGATTAGAACTTTCTCGTCGACGAGCATCAGGTCTTCGGCAGCATCTCGATTTATCTTCAGTTCATCCTCGCCATTGCCGCCTTCTACGTTGAAGACCCGCGTCGAATTTCCAGCGGCGTTCAGCACGAACAGATCGGCGTCTTCACCGCCAAAGAACCTGAGGCCCGCTTCTGGGAAAGCCTCGATGACTACCGTGGAAGTTCCATCGCCCAGCTTGGAGGTGATGTTCTCGATACTGTTGAACTGCACTCGCTGGTTGTTGAGGACCAGACGCTCGGCAAGAATGGTGAGATCGTCATGCCCAGTTTCGTGCCCGATCA
Source organism: Bythopirellula sp. (assembly GCA_965228965.1). Taxonomy (GTDB): domain Bacteria; phylum Planctomycetota; class Planctomycetia; order Pirellulales; family Lacipirellulaceae; genus Bythopirellula. Next base: position 5,535 of record OZ245849.1, on the reverse strand, counting down.
CTTCCAGTGTGTCGGCGTAACCGGAGCCGTTGACCGACAAGGTATCGATGTCTTGATAGACGAGGATCGTCTCATCCTCGCGTTGGAATTGGTCGCCAGCAAGAGCGTAACGTTGGCCGCTGTCGGTGCCGTCGTCTCGCAGGATCACTTGGTCGTTGACACCACCGCCGCCAATCACGGTGACGGGGGCGTCGAAAATGCCTAGTCCGACGCCAGTGCCAAGCCGGACCGTATCGCTCCCTGCACCCGCAAACACAAACGCGCCGCCAGCGATCTCTTCCGGCATTCCTGAAATGATGATTGTGTCGTCACCACCCCCAGCCTGCACGACAAGCTGATGGATATCGGCGATTGGCAGGTACTCGGAAACCCCGTTGACCGTAATCCACATGTCGTTGGCAAATCGGTAGATGCTGATGATGTCATCCTCTTCGGTGCCATTGATGCTTAGCGTCTGTGCGGCGACGTCGTAACTTGAGGTGCGTGTTTCGACTATGTGGGCATCACTGTCAACGATAAAACCGAAGGCCTCCTCAAAGCCGTAGTTGAGAATCTTGTGGGTATCCACGGTTCTGGTGGACGAGTTATCGGAGTCCATCACCGCGGCATTGAGCGTGCGGCCGAGAATGGTCGCTTGCGAAACAAGTACCGAGCCAGCAGCCCCCGTCCCACCGCCTTTGACTCCAGTGGCGCCAGGATAGTGCGACGCGTAGTTGGGCATGATGCCCACCAGCGTGGAAGCACTATAAACGCGCGATGAGCTATCGGGCAGTGTTGAGCTTGCTGACCAGAAAGTTTCACCGGCGATTTCGGCAAACTTCTCGTAGTCCATCGCGTGTCGGCTCAGCTCCGCCAAGTCGCGGGCACTGGAGTAGTGGCCGTCGTTGGGGCCGTCACCAAAACCTTGTTCAGGATGCTTGTTGGGGTCGCGCCCGTGAGGATTTATGTATTGTGTGTGAGTTAGACCCATTTGCTGGGCTCGCAGATTCATGAGCTTGACGAACACCGTATTGAGAATTATTCCGGACGCCTCGTCGAAACTTGCGTCTGCATTGAGGATCGAATTCGCGTCGATATTGGTGTCATTCGCGGCGTTGTATTCTGCCGTTGCATCCTCGATGTAAGAGCGACCTAAGTCGGTGTTGAGCGCCACGTATTCGGCAACCGTCTGAGCCGCAGAATTGTCGGAGCGGAGCATGACGAAATAGAGGAGATCTTCCAGAACAAATTCTTGGCCTGTCTGAAAGTCATTGAAGCCCGACCCGCCAGCATCTTTCGCGTACGATCCAACTTTCACGATGTCGTCAAGACTGAACTCTCCTGAAAGCGAACGCTCGATCGTAAACATCACGGTCATGATTTTCGTGGTGCTAGCCATCGCCCGTTCGGTGTCTGGCCCGAGATCCGCCACCGCGTTACCAGCATCATCCATCACGATTGCCGTGGCAGCGGTGAGGTCCAAGCTTTCCAAACCACCATTGTCGACGTCGGTTGAAAGAACCGAGACGTTTGCTGGCAACGAAATGAGGTCTGCGTTGCCAAGGTCCGCACTCCCTCCAGAGAGGACGGCCATCAGTCGGCGATCTTCGAGTGATTCCATTGAGAATGACTTCTGCCAGCGAGTTTGCGGGCTGTGTCGTTTCTTGCTGCTGGTGCGACGTGAGGCCCACAGTTTCAACTTGGAATAGAAACGGTGATTGGCAGACTTTGGGGACGAGTTTGTCTTGCGGCGTGTATGACGGCGTTTCATCAGGCGATCCTCCAGCAGGATGAACTCATGGTTTGGGAATTCAGTGAGGAGAGGAGTCTTTCCAGGTGACCCGTCTGAAGCTTTCCGACGGGTGGCAATCCTCTCACTCTGAAAAGCGTTGCTAGATCTGTCGCGTTACATAGAAACGACGGATTTCCAGGACTCGATCGTGCGCCCTGCGATAGGCCGGCAGCGGCAGGCAAACTTGCGATCACATTAGCGAGTGTCTGCAGCAGAACTCAGAGCGAACTACTAGCACTGGTGCGGTCGTCGACAGGCTGGTTAGGTTGCAACTGCGAAACTCCGACCAAAATCGGGGTCGAACCGGTTCGATAAGCTAATGCTGGGGTCTATTTGCAGCTGGTGTCGTAGGGAACCAGACTCTTCGAAGCATCCTCGATTTCAGAGGGATAGGTCATCAGACGCTGAGGTCATGCACGCCGTTAGGAACCTACAGCTTATTCAGTTGCACCAAGATTTGAATATAATGCACTTTGCCGCATCAGAGGCGTGCACGTCACCATTCGCGTTTGGATAACCCTGTTTGTGATCATGCTCCGTACCGCAACACTAGCTATTGTTCTTGTCTGTTTGTGGGTCGTTTCCTTCGCCGCAGCAGACGATCTGTTATTCAACCGTGATATCAAGCCCATCCTTTCCGACAAATGCTTCGCGTGCCATGGACCAGCGGCACGGGCAGAGGGAACTGAATTGCGTCTCGACTCGCGAGATTCAGCCGTGACTGACTGGCAAGCCATTATTCCCGGCAAGCCGGACGACAGCGAACTCGTCCGCCGCATCGAATCAAAGGATGACGGCGAGTTGATGCCTCCGCCTGAAGTGCATAAGCCTCTGAGTGACGGGGAACGTGCGCTGCTGCGGCAATGGATTGCCGAGGGAGCGGAGTACGAATCGCATTGGGCATACAGGCCGCTAGAGAGGCCCCAAGTGCCAACTGCGAAAGCTAAGGCCAATCCCATCGATGCCTTTATTGACGCACAGCACAAAGAGCAAGGCATCGAGGCAATGCCCGAGGCGGACCCTATCACCCTCATCCGAAGACTTTCTTTCGATTTGACCGGCATGCCACCGACCACTGCAGAAGTGGACGCTTTCGTGAACGACCGTTCCGACGATGCTTACAAGAAGTTGGTCGACCGATTGCTGGCTTCTCCGCGCTACGGCGAACGCATGGCAGTCTATTGGCTCGATCTGGTTCGTTATGCTGACACCGTTGGATATCACGGCGATCAGAACGTGTCACAATCGCCCTATCGCGACTATGTGATTCGAGCATTCAACGAAAACATGCCATACGACCAATTCATTCGAGAACAACTGGCCGGTGATTTGCTGCCCGATGCCACACTCGAACAGCGAATCGCCTCGGGCTACAACCGGCTCAACCAAACGACGGAGGAAGGTGGCTCCCAGGCCAAAGAGTACCTGGCAATTTACTTCGCCGATCGCGTTCGTAATTTATCGCAGGTGTACATGGGCGCCACGATGGGCTGTGCCCAGTGTCATGACCACAAGTACGACCCGTTCACGATGAGAGATTTCTACTCGATTGGTGCGTTCTTCGCAGACATCAATGAGAAAGGAGTCTATGGCGCGAGGAAGCGTCCACCTGAGCTTCGGTTACCAAGTGAGGAACAGGAGGAACAGCTAGCCGAAGTCGCTAGCAGTATCACCAAACTGCAACAAGCAGACAAAGAAGATCCGCAAATCAAAGAACTACAAGAAAAGAAAAAGAAGATCGAAGAGGCCGTCCTCACGACCGTCGTCTCTGAGGCAGTCGAACCGCGAGTGATTCGCATCCTGCCCCGGGGAAACTGGATGGACGACTCTGGCGAAGTCGTTCAGCCCGCGATACCGACTTTTTTGGGCAAGCTGGAACTTGGTGGCCGCCGCGCCACGCGGCTTGATCTTGCAAATTGGCTCGGCGAGCCTGATAACGTTTTGACGTCTCGGACGATGGCTAATCGGCTATGGTATCTCATGTTCGGTCGTGGGCTTTCGACCAGCGTTGATGACTTGGGTGGTCAGGGCGTGTTTCCAACTCACCCTGAGTTGCTCGACTGGTTGGCGATGGAGTTTGTTGCATCGGGTTGGGACGTCAAACATCTGCTGCGAACGATTGTCAACACAGAAGCATATCGTCGAACTTCGGAGTCGTCCCAACAACTAATGGAAAGCGACCCAGATAACAGCTTGCTGGCGAGGCAAGGTCGTTTTCCTCTCTCCGCGGAAATGGTGCGCGACAACACGCTGTTTGTGAGTGGGCTGTTGGTCGAACGAATCGGCGGCACAAGTGCAAAACCTTACCAACCAGCCGGATACTACGCCCAGCTGAACTTTCCGAAACGGACCTACGTCGCCGACCGAGACGAATCTCAGTATCGTCGAGGTGTGTACACGCATTGGCAACGAACGTTCTTGCATCCGATGCTTAAGGTCTTTGATGCTCCGAGTCGCGAAGAGTGCACCGCCGCCCGCGCGAGGTCAAACACTCCGCTGATGGCACTGACACTGCTAAACGATCCCACCTTCGTGGAAGCTGCTCGCGTGTTGGCGGCACGGATGATGCGTGAGGGAGGTGGTACGGCAGAAGATCGCATCGTTTGGGCATACCGCGCCGCGGTATCTCGAGGGCCGGAGCAAGAAATCATCGAACCTCTGCAGGGCTTGTTCAACTCGCATCTCGCCTACTATCGAGAGAACGCCGATGAGGCGAGCAAGCTGGTTTCTGTTGGCTACGCTCCCCAGGCGACAGATCTTGATCAGGCGGAACTGGCCGCCTGGACAAATGTCGCCCGGACGCTGCTAAACCTGAATGAGGCAATCGTTCGCTATTAGTGTGTTGTAATTAAGTCTCAATCATTAGATCTTGCAGTAATGAACAACCATCAACAAATCGCTCGCCGCACTTTCCTCCATCGGACCGGCATCGGCTCGATTGCACTCGCAGGACTGCTGAAATCGAGTTGGTCTGAAGCTGCATCCGATCGGATGCAGCCAGCAATCCATCATCGCCCTCGGGTGAAGCGAGTGATCCATCTCTGCATGGCGGGCGGACCAAGTCACCTCGAGACGTTCGACTACAAGCCCGAGTTGGCTAAGTTGAACGGGCAAAGTATGCCCGCTGACCTGACCGAAGGACAGCCGATCGCTCAATTGCAAGGCCAGGCATTGAAGGTGCTAGGCCCACAACACGACTTTGTGAAATGTGGTCAGAGTGGCTTGCCGATGACAAAAGTGTTTCGTCACATGGCGGAGATTGCCGACGAGATGTGTGTGGTCAACTCGATGCACACCGAGCAGATCAATCATGATCCGGCTCACACGTTCTTCAACACAGGCACCGCGATTAGTGGCCGCCCTTCGATGGGTTCATGGGTGCTGTACGGGCTTGGTGCAGAAACTCAGGAACTGCCGGGCTTCATTGTGCTTACCAGCGAAGGCGGCGGACAGAGCCAACCGATTAGCTCGCGCCAGTGGCATTCTGGTTTTCTGCCAAGTCGTTTCCAAGGCGTTCAGATGAACTCTTCTGGAGATCCCGTTCATTATGTATCGAATCCACCCGGCGTCCAACGAGAACTGCAAGGTGATGTGATCTCTGCGATCAACGAGATCAATCAAATTCGAAACCAGCAACTAAGGGACGCTGAAATCGCAACTCGAGTCAACGCCTACGAGTTGGCTTTTCGGATGCAGGCTTCGATTCCGGAACTCACGGACCTGTCAGGCGAGCCAAAACACATAGTGGATATGTATGGCTGCAC